>NZ_CP088265.1:0-4828706 GCF_021117075.1 Leclercia sp. G3L | reverse complement strand
CAGTAAGTTGGCAGCATCACCACGAAACCAATGTCCTGCCGAAGAAACATTTAAACTATCTCGCCTATGTCCCGGACTTCTTTCAGCACCGGGAGCGGGGAATCAGATTGAATATTCTTCCCGCCAATGCTGACAGCTATTTTTTTACCTACAGTAATTCGCCAGTGATGTATTGTACGAAAGGATAACCCCGCACCATCAGAGGTGTTTTGACTTCCTTTTTTACTTTGTTGCCCCTGTTTACACTTGATCATAGAAAGATAATGAGTATAGTTCTCATTCTCTTTAGTGTTAGCGGGCGCGTAGGGACTTTCCCGCATCAACAGTGAGTGCAGATCTCACACGGAACACTGAGTGTTATCGGGGGACGCTGCACTGGCCTGACGGCCTGAAACCATAATCCTAATCGCAAACACCAGGCGACGCAGACGTCCTCCTCAAATTTGATTTGCACGGTAAAGGATGTTCCTGATGACCAAAAAATTGTCCGCCCTGGCGCTGCTGGTGGCTGTTTCACTCAGCGGCTGCGCTACTCAGCACACTGCGACAACCGCTCCTGCTGCTGATGCCCCGAAACCTGCCGCCCCCGCGCAAACCAACGTCGTAAAACGCGATCTGGCTGACGGCCTGTACGAAATGGTCCTCAACCCGAAAGGCGATGCGCTGTACGTTGCCAGCTCCGAAGGCTTTAAGGATGTGCAGGGCGGAGTGGTGTATAAGCTCGATCCCACTACCCTGAAAACCCTCGGCCGCAGCCATACCGATCTGAAAAACTTCGCTCTGGCCATCTCCCCGGATGGTAAAACCGTCTATGCCACGAACTCGCTGGACGGCGGGATCAGCGCCATCGACACCGCTGACGGCAAGGTGAAAAAACGCCTGCTGTTTACCGAGCGAAACAAAGAGGGCTACCCGTACGGCGCGCGTCAGGTGTTACTGCATAACGACGTGCTGTACATCGGCGGCGTGGCCGATCCGGCGGTGATCTGGGTGGTGGATGCAAAAACGCTGAAGCTGAAAAAAACCATCAAAAACGCAGGGCAGTGGGTCACCGGCCTGATGTGGTCTGAACAGACCCAGCGCATTTACGTGGCAAACGGCGGCGGTGAGATCCTGGTGCTGGATCCTAAGAACAACCGTATCGAAAAACGCTGGAAGCCGCTCGGCGACAAACCGGCGCTGCTGCTTAATCTGGCGGAAGACAAAGCGACGGACCGCCTGTTCGTCACCGACAACTCGAAAGCCAAAACCACCCTGGTGCTGGATATCCATACCGGTGAAGTCATTAAGCAGCTCGACGTGGGCGACTCGCTGGCGGTGAAATTTAACCCGGCGCGCAACGAGCTGTACATCACCCAGCGCGAAAGCGGCAAGCTGCTGAGCCTGGATGCCACCACTTATGCCGTGAAGCAGAGCTGGGATCTGCCGCCGAACCCGAACAGCCTGCTGCTGTCGACGGACGGCCAGACGCTGTACGTCACCGTGAAGCAGGCCTTTAACAAAGACCACTCCACCAACGGGCCCGACAGCGTTGTGCGTATCGCCCTGAAATAATCTTTCTCATAACAATTAAGGCCCGGCAACGGGCCATTTTGCGCGTATTTTGAACGGGTTAATCATGAATAACACCAGAAGAATGAACAAGACGCTGCTGGCCCTCGCCATTGGCGCGGTCGCCCATTCCGCCGTGGCGGCGGAGAGCAAAAAAGAAGAGACCATCGTGGTGCAGTCTGCTGCCAGCGACTTTAAACCCGGCGGCGACCAGCTGGTGCCGGCCTTCCTCGACGGGCAGGTGGCGAACGGCGGACGCATGGGGATGCTCGGTCAGCAAAATGCGATGGACGTGCCCTTTAACATCATCAGCTACACCTCCAAACTGGTGGAAGATCAGCAGGCGCGGACCATTGGCGACGTGGTGGCGAACGATGCGGGCGTCCAGTCCGTGCAGGGCTACGGCAACAGCGCGGAGAGCTACCGCATCCGCGGCCTGAAGTTCGACGGGGATGACATGACCTTTGGCGGTCTCTCCGGCGTGCTGCCGCGTCAGGTGGTGGACGCGCAGATGGTGGATCGCATTGAGATCTTCAAAGGGGCCAACTCCCTGATGAACGGCGCGGCCAGCTCCGGCGTCGGCGGGATGATCAACCTTGAGCCGAAACATGCGGGGGCCACGCCGCAGGCGAAAGTGGGCGTCGATTACACCTCAGATTCGCAAATTGGCACCACCCTGGATGCCGGGCGTCGCTTTGGCGACAGCGACCAGTTTGGCGCCCGGGTTAACGTAGTACACCGCGAAGGCGAAGCGCCGGTCGCCAACGACCGCCGTCGCACCACGCTGCTCTCCACCGGCCTGGACTATGCGGGGGATAAGTTCCGCAGCTCCGTAGACATGGGCTATCAGAAGAAAACCTTCCACGGCTCGGAAACCGGGGTCAACGTGGCTGGCGTGAACTTCGTGCCCGAGCCACCGAAGAACGATCGCAACTACTCGCAGAAATGGGCCTACAGCAATATCGAGAACGAATTCGGTATGTGGCGCAGCGAATACGACATCACCGACAGCTGGACCGCGTATACCGGTCTGGGGGCCCAGTACGCCCATGAAGAGGGGCTCTACAGCGGCGCGAAGCTGGTGGACAAGAGCGGCAAAGCCACCGCGTCCCGCCTGGATACTAACCGCATCAGCGACAGCGTGAGCGGCATGGCGGGCATCCGCGGTAACTTCGCCACCGGCTTTGTGACCCACAAGGTCAACGTCGGCTACTCGGCGATGACCAAAAACGAGAAGATTGCGTGGAAGATGTCGGCGGCGAAGGATAACCCGGTCACCAATATCTACCACAACACCGGCGTGGATGCGCCGCCGAGCACCAACTCCAACGGGGCGGGCGGGAACTACAGCGATCCGCTGACCAGCGGCCGCACCCGCACTCAGGGCTGGCTGCTGAGCGACACCCTTGGCGTGCTGGATGACAAACTGCTGTTCACTGTGGGTGCCCGTCATCAGAAAGTGGTGATCCGCGGCTATAACAAAGTGACCGGGATCGAAAACGCGGGTGACAGCTTCGACGGCGACCGCTGGATGCCGACCTACGGCGTAGTCTACAAGCCGTGGAACGAGATCTCGCTGTATGCCAACCACACCGAGGCGCTCCAGCCGGGTAAAACCGCGCCCAACACCGCCTCCAACTACGGCCAGAGCACCGGTATCGTCCACTCTAAGCAGAACGAAGTGGGCGTGAAGGCCGATTTCGGGCGCGTTGGCGGCTCGCTGGCGCTGTTTGAGATCAAAATGCCGTCCGCCATTCTCGACAGCCAGACCAAATACTACGGTCTGGATGCCGAGCAGCGTAACCGCGGCGTTGAGCTGAACGTCTTTGGCGAGCCGGTGCTGGGCCTGCGCCTGAACGCCAGCGCCACCTGGCTACAGGCGGAGCTGACCAAAACCAACAACGGTGTTAACCAGGGCAACGACGCCATTGGCGTTCCATCATTCTACGGCGTGCTGGGCGCAGAGTATGACATCAAGCCCATCGACGGCCTGACCGCCACCGCTCGCGTGAACCACTCCGGTTCGCAGTATGCGGATCTGGCCAACAGCAAAAAGCTGGACAGCTACACCACCCTGGATCTGGGCATGCGTTACCGCTTCGCGGTCAACCACGACCAGAACCAGATGACCGTTCGTGCCGGGATTGAAAACATCACCGACGAGAACTACTGGTCAAGCGTGGACGACGGTGGCACCTACCTGTTCCAGGGTGAGCCGCGCACCTTCAAGGTCTCCGTCGGCTACGAGTTCTGAGTTCGACCCTCGTTATCAGGGCAAGGATGCCCTACCTTTCTACTGTTATAAAAATGTAATCAATTGTTCTTATAGTGTTCCCACTTTGTCATTTCTTAGCCTAAAGACAGGAAGCCATCGTGGGTAAACCTCTTAAGTCCGTATTCAAAAAAGAACATCGTGACGATGTCAGCAATCCCAGCGCTAACCCGGTATTTTCCAGCGTGGCGGAGATATTCCTCTCCCGCCGCCGCTTTTTGCAGATGGGCGCCGTTGCCGGTGCCGCCGCCTCTTTCCCTTTTTTACTCAAGCCTGAAAACGCCCTGGCTGCGGTTTCACAGCCTTCAGCCCTGAGCAAAGCGGTCTCGCTCGGCTTTACCAGCATTCCGGTCTCGACCGAGGATACGGTCAGGGTGCCCGAGGGCTACATCGCGCGTCCTTTCTACCGCTGGGGCGATGCCACCGGGATCAAGGGCGCTATGCCAGAGTTCAAATTTGACGCCAGCAACACGACAGACGAGCAGGCGGCGCAGGCGGGCATGCACCATGACGGCATGGCGTGGTTTAGCCTGCCGCAGGGGGAAGAGAACCCCAGTCATGGCCTGCTGGCGATGAACCATGAATATATCGATAACGGCATGCTCTTTACCGACGGCACCGCCAGCTGGAGCCTGGATAAGGCGCGGAAAGGCCAGAACGCCATGGGCGTATCGGTTATCGAAGTGAAAAAGAGTGGCAGCGACTGGGAAGTGGTGCGCCCCTCCGGTTTTGCCCGCCGCATCACGGTGAACACCCCGATGCAGCTCACCGGCCCGGCGCGCCAGCAGACGTTAATGAAAACTGCCGCCGATCCTCAGGGCGAGCAGGTGCTCGGCACCATGCAAAACTGCGCCAACGGTTATACCCCCTGGGGAACCTACCTCACCTGCGAAGAGAACTGGTCGGATATTTTCGTCAAGAAAGGCGAGCGTAACGCGCTGGAGAAGCGCTACGGCATCAGCGACAGCGATGAGTCCTATCGCTGGAGCGAGGTGGATGACAGGTTCAACGTGGATAAAACGCCTAACGAGCCGAATCGCTTTGGCTGGGTGGTCGAGATCGACCCGTACAACCCGAACTCCACGCCGCGCAAGCACACCGCGCTGGGACGCTTCAAGCATGAAGGCGCCGCCGTCACCCTGGCCGCTGATAAGCGAGTGGTCACGTATATGGGCGACGACCAGAAGTTTGAGTACATCTACAAATTTGTTTCCGACAACCAATACAATCCGGCGGATCGCGAAGCCAGTATGCAGCTGCTGACCACCGGCACGCTCTACGTCGCCAGATTCAACGACGAGGGCTCCGGTGAGTGGCTGCCGCTGGTCTTCGGCCAGAACGGCCTGGATAAGAGTAAAGGGTTTGAAAGCCAGGGCGATCTGCTGATTAAAACCCGTCTGGCGGCCGACGCCGTGGGGGCGACTAAGATGGATCGTCCGGAGTGGATTGCGGTCGATCCGCACAGCAGCGGCAGCGTTTACTGCACGCTGACCAATAACAGCGATCGCGGCAAAGAGGGCAAAGCGCCGGTGGATGCGGCCAACCCGCGAGCCAATAACGCTTTCGGCCACATTATGCACTGGCACGAAGAGGGCGGGGACCCTGCAGCATTACGCTTCAAATGGGACATCCTGGTGCTGGCCGGGCGAACGGACACTACGGATGAAAAGGCGAAGGGCAGCATGAAGGGCGCCGAATTTGGCAGCCCGGACGGCCTGTCGTTTGACCATCAGGGCGTGCTCTGGATCCAGACCGACGTCTCCTCCAGCACCATTAACAAGAAAGCCTATGAGGGGATGGGCAATAACCAGATGGTGGCGACCATTCCGGGCACCAACGAGTATCGCCGTTTCCTGACGGGCCCGCGCGGCTGCGAAATCACCGGCATTGCGTTCACTCCCGACAACCGCACGCTGTTTATTAATATTCAGCATCCGGGCGAGGGCGGGGATGACATTACCGACCCGGCAAACCCGCGCGCCGTTTCTAACTGGCCGGACAACAATCCGCAAGGGCGTCCCCGCGCCTCGACGGTGGTCATCACCAAAGCGGACGGCGGCATTATCGGCTCGTGATCGGCTCCCGCCGGGCAGCAACCCTTGCCCGGCGTTTAACTTGCTCCCGTCTGCCTGAAGTGTTAAAAGGTGCCCCTTCCATAAAAAGAGACAGGGGTAAGACGTGAAAAACGCGTCATCCGCTTCAGGCAAGGGTCTTGCTGAAGCCTCGTCGGAACAGACACCGACGCTGCATCGTGGTTTACAGAACCGACATATTCAACTTATCGCCCTCGGTGGCGCTATCGGCACCGGGCTGTTCCTCGGCATCGGTCCCGCGATTCAGATGGCCGGTCCCGCCGTGCTGCTGGGGTATGCCATCGCGGGTATTATCGCTTTTCTGATCATGCGCCAGCTTGGCGAGATGGTGGTGGAAGAGCCGGTATCAGGCTCCTTCGCGCATTTTGCCTATAAATACTGGGGCCCCTTTGCCGGCTTCCTCTCCGGCTGGAACTACTGGGTAATGTTCGTGCTGGTGGGTATGGCGGAGCTGACCGCCGCGGGCATCTACATGCAGTACTGGCTGCCGGACGTGCCAACCTGGATCTGGGCAGCGGTGTTCTTCATCATCATTAACGCCGTGAACCTGGTGAACGTGCGCCTGTACGGTGAAACCGAGTTCTGGTTCGCCTTAATCAAGGTGCTGGCGATCATCGGCATGATCGGCTTTGGCCTGTGGCTGCTGTTCTCCGGACACGGCGGCGAGCGGGCAACCATCGACAACCTCTGGCAGCACGGCGGTTTCCTCGCCACCGGCTGGAAAGGGCTGGTGCTGTCGCTGGCGGTGATCATGTTCTCCTTTGGTGGGCTGGAGCTGATCGGCATTACCGCCGCCGAAGCGCAGGATCCGCATAAAAGCATTCCGAAAGCGGTCAACCAGGTGGTGTACCGTATTCTGCTGTTCTATATCGGTTCGCTGGTGGTGTTGCTGGCCCTCTATCCGTGGGTGGAAGTGAAATCCGACAGCAGCCCGTTCGTGATGATTTTCCACGATCTGAACAGCAACGTGGTGGCTTCGGCACTGAACTTTGTGATTCTGGTGGCCTCGCTGTCGGTTTATAACAGCGGCGTCTACTCCAACAGCCGGATGCTGTTTGGCCTCTCCGTGCAGGGTAACGCGCCGAAATTTTTAACCCGCGTCAGCCGTCGCGGCGTGCCGGTCAATTCGCTGCTGCTCTCCGGGGCCATCACCTCGCTGGTGGTGTTGGTCAACTACCTGCTGCCGCACGAAGCCTTTGGCCTGCTGATGGCGCTGGTGGTCGCGACCCTGCTGCTGAACTGGATCATGATCTGCCTGGCGCACCTGCGGTTCCGCGCGGCGATGCGTCGCAAGGGGCGCGAGACGCAGTTCAAGGCGCTGCTTTATCCGGCGGGTAACTACATCTGTATCGCCTTCCTGGTGATGATCCTGGTGCTGATGTTCACCATGGACGGCATGCGCACCTCGGCCATCCTGCTCCCGGTGTGGGTTGTGTTCCTGTTTGTGGCGTTTAAACTCTCCCGCAAGAAGTAGTGCGGCTTTCGCCCGGTAAGCGCAACGCTACCGGGCCTGGAAAACTGCAATGCCCGGCGGCGCTTCGCTTGCGCGGGCCTACAAAACCCGTAGGCCAGGTAAGCGCAGCGCCACCCGGCACCTCTCCGCACCCATCCTCACCTTTATCGTGACCCCTCTCCCACTTCTTAATCGATCCACGGGATCTTTATTTTGTAATCGATTACTTTTCATTTGATACGATTTGTAATCGATTACTTTTTAAGGGTGGGGCTGATCATGGTGTCAACAACTGAAAGTAGTGGAAAGGTGATAGGGCAGCACCGAATGCTGGTGCCGCGCCTGTCGCTGATGATGTTCCTGCAATTTTTTATCTGGGGTAGCTGGTCGGTAACCCTCGGCCTGGTCATGACCCAGCACAACATGTCCTTGCTGATCGGCGATGCCTTCTCCGCCGGGCCGATTGCCTCCATTTTGTCGCCGTTCGTCCTCGGCATGCTGGTGGACCGCTTCTTCGCCTCGCAAAAGGTGATGGCGGTGATGCACCTGGCCGGGGCGGCGATCCTGTGGTTCGTGCCGGGCGCGTTAATCGCCGAAAACGGCGCGCTGCTGATTGGCCTGCTGTTCGGCTACACGCTCTGCTACATGCCGACCCTGGCGCTGACCAACAACATCGCCTTCCACAGCCTGGCGAACGTCGACAAGACCTTCCCGGTGGTCCGCGTGTTCGGCACCATCGGCTGGATTGTGGCGGGGATCTTTATCGGCGTCACCGGCGTGGCTTCCAGCGTGACCATCTTCCAGGTTGCGGCGGCCAGCTCCGTTCTGCTGGCGCTCTACAGCCTCACGCTGCCGCACACGCCAGCCCCGGCCAAAGGGATGCCGGTGAAGATGCGCGATCTCTTCTGCGCCGACGCCTTCGCGCTGCTGAAAACCCGTCACTTCTTTATCTTCTGCCTGTGCGCGATGCTGATCTCCGTCCCGCTGGGTACCTACTACGCCTACACCGCCTCCTATCTGGCGGATGCGGGTATCGCCGATGTCAGTACCGCCATGTCCTTCGGCCAGATGTCCGAAATCTTCTTTATGCTGGTGATCCCGCTGCTGTTCCGCCGTCTGGGCGTGAAGTACATGCTGCTGATCGGCATGCTGGCGTGGTTCGTCCGTTACGCGATGTTTGCCCTGGGCGTGAGCGAGGAGGGGCGCTTCCTGCTGTACCTCGGCATCCTGCTGCACGGCGTCTGCTATGACTTCTTCTTCGTGGTGGGCTTTATCTACACCGACCGCGTGGCGGGCGAAAAGGTAAAAGGCCAGGCGCAGAGCATGATCGTGATGTTCACTTACGGTATCGGCATGCTGTTGGGCTCACAAATTTCCGGCGCGCTGTACAACCGTCTGGTAGCCGGGCAACCCGTGCCTGAGGCGTGGGTGACATTCTGGTGGATCCCGGCAGTCGCTGCTGCTGTGATTGCACTCGTTTTCCTTGTCTCGTTCAAATATGAAGATGACAAGGCGTAATTTCTGGAGGTGGTATGAGGACGATTAAAGGCCCGGGAATTTTTCTGTCGCAGTTTATCGGCGGGCAACCGCCGTTTAACACCCTCGACGGGCTGGCAGGCTGGGCAGCGGAAAAGGGCTATAAAGCGGTGCAAATTCCCTGCAACCATAAAGCGATTTTTGACGTAGAGGTGGCGGCAGAGAGCCAGACCTACTGCGATGAGATAAGCGGCAAACTGGCGCAGCACGGGCTGGTCATCAGCGAACTCTCCACCCATCTGGAAGGGCAGCTGATTGCCGTAAACCCGGTGTACGACGAGGCGTTTGATAACTTCGCCCCACAGGCGGTGCGCGGTAATGCCGCCGCCCGCCAGGCGTGGGCCACCGATATCGTCAAAAAGGCGGCAGCGGCTTCGGCCCGGCTCGGGTTAACCGCCCACGCCACCTTCTCGGGCTCGCTGGCCTGGCCGTTTATGTACCCCTGGCCGCCGCATAACGAGGCGCGTTTCCAGGAGGCGTTCAGCGAGCTGGCCCGCCGCTGGCGGCCGGTACTGGATGTCTTTGACGAGCAGGGGGTGAACCTCTGCTATGAGATCCATCCCGGGGAGGATCTGCACGACGGGGTGACCTTCGAGCGTTTTCTGGCGCTTCTGGACAACCACCCGCGCTGCAACATCCTTTACGATCCCAGCCACCTGCTGTTGCAGCAGATGGATTACCTGGCCTTTATCGACCACTACCACACCCGCATTAAGGCGTTTCACGTCAAGGATGCCGAGTACCGCCCGAACGGGCGCAGCGGCGTCTATGGCGGGTATCAGAGCTGGATCAACCGCGCCGGACGCTTCCGCTCCCCGGGCGACGGGCAGATCGACTTTAAGGGCATTTTCAGCAAGCTGACCCAGTACGACTACGACGGCTGGGCGGTGCTGGAGTGGGAGTGTTGCCTGAAGGACGGTGACACCGGGGCGCGGGAAGGGCGCGAGTTTATCTCCCGCCACATTATTCCGGTTTCCGATCGGGCGTTTGACGATTTCGCCGCAGGAGAACTTCATGATTAACGTCGGCATTATCGGCAGCGGCTTTATCGGCCCGGCGCACATCGAAGCCCTGCGCCGTCTCGGCTTCGTGCAGGTCGTCGCCCTGTGCGACGGCTCGCTGGAACAGGCGCAAGAGAAGGCCCGGGCGCTGAACATTCCTCATGCCTGTGGCAGCGTGGACGAACTGCTGGCGCACCCGGATCTGCACGTGGTGCACAACTGCACGCCAAACCATCTTCATGCGGAGATCAACCGCCAGATCCTGCGGGCCGGAAAGCATGTCTTCTCCGAAAAACCGCTGTGCATGACCCCGGACGAGGCGCGGGAACTGGTGGCCCTGGCGGAGCAGGCGGGTGTGGTGCACGGCGTGAGCTTTGTTTATCGCCAGTTTGCGATGGTGCGCCAGGCGGCGAGCATGGTCGGGGCGGGCTCGCTCGGACGGCTGTTTGCCGCTCACGGCAGCTATCTGCAGGACTGGATGCTGCTGGAAACCGACTATAACTGGCGGGTCGACGCGGCGCTCGGCGGGGCATCGCGCGCGGTGGCGGACATCGGTTCCCACTGGTGCGATACCATTCAGTTTCTGACCGGACGGCGCATCACCGAGGTGATGGCCGACCTGTCGATCGTCTGGCCGACCCGCAAGGCCAACGTGGCCGGGAACCAGACCTTCAGCCAGGCGGGCGATGCGGTGTATGAAGACAAGCCCGTCACCACTGAAGATTTCGGCTCGGTACTGTTCCGCTTCGACGACGGCAGCAAAGGCAGCTTTACCGTCTCGCAGGTGAGCGCAGGACGGAAAAACCGCCTCAGCCTCGAGGTCAACGGCAGCGAGGGTTCCGTGGCCTGGGATCAGGAGGTGCCCCAGCAGCTGTGGGTGGGCCATCGCGCCCGGGCCAATCAGACGCTGACGGACGATCCAGGCCTGATGAACCGCGACGTGGCCGACAGCGCCCACTTCCCGGGCGGCCATATCGAAGGCTGGCCGGACGCCTTTAAGAACATGATGGCGCAGTTTTATCGTGCAGTGCAGGCGGGCAGGATGCCGGATAAGCCCGTGTTTGCCACCTTCCATGACGGGGCAAACGTGATGTATATCATTGATGCAATAGTAAAAAGCCATCAGCAGCAGCGCTGGATCAGCGTCGCGCAGTAATACCTTGCCCGGTGCGCCGGGCAACCCATTTATGGTAGCCTGCTGCTAACGCTAACTGCAGGATCACTCGTCGCTATGTCAATTCAGAAAATCGCCCAACTGGCGGGCGTCTCGGTGGCGACGGTATCGCGCGTGCTGAATAACAGCGATACCGTCAAAGCCAAAAACCGCGATCGCGTCTTGCAGGCGATTAAAGAGGCTAACTACCAGCCCAATCTTCTGGCTCGTCAGCTGCGCACCTCGCGCAGCTATATGATCCTGGTGATGGTCTCCAATATTGCCAACCCGTTCTGCGCCGAGGTGGTGAAGGGCATTGAGGCGCAGGCGGAGAAAAATGGCTACCGTATTCTGCTCTGTAACTCCGGTTCCGATATTGAACGCTCTCGCTCGGGACTGAGCCTGCTGTCCGGCAAAATGGTCGACGGCATTATCACCATGGACGCCTTTACCCGCCTTACCGAGCTGGCGGCGCTAATTGGCGATGCCCCCTGGGTGCAGTGCGCCGAATACGCCGATGCGGGGGCGGTCTCCTGCGTCGGGATTAACGATGTCGATGCTTCGCAACATGTGGTCAGCCGCCTGGCCGACGGCGGACGTCAGCGCATCGCTTTGATCAACCACGACCTGAGCTACAAATATGCCCGCCTGCGCGAGCGCGGGTACAAGAGCGTGCTGCATCTGCGCGATCTGTCGTATCAGGCCATTGAGTATGCGAGCGATCTCAGCGCCGCAGCCGGAATGGCGGCAATGACCAAACTGCTGGCGGCAGAACCGCGCCCGGACGCGGTGTTTGCGGTCTCCGATACCCTGGCCGCGGGCGCGTTACGTGCCATCGAAAAGGCAGGGCTGCGCGTGCCGCAGGATATTGCCGTGGTGGGCTTCGACGGCACGGAGCTGTCGGAGATGGTCTCGCTGACCACCATTGAACAGCCGTCGCGGGATATCGGGCGCAAGGCGGTCGATCTGCTGCTGAACAGAATCGACAACCCCGATGCCGCGACCGAGCGGGTGATGATGAACTGGCGCTTTATTTCCCGCGCCAGTACCTGAGCTATTTTGCCAGCGCGCCGGCCAGGGAGCGAATATCGTTCCCGGTCGGCGTCTGGTGTATGTGCAGGCCAAATTCATCAATCACCGCGAAAATATGATCGAAAATATCGGCCTGAATCGCCTCATATTCCGCCCAGATCACGGTGTTGGTAAAGGCGTATATTTCAATCGGCAGGCCGTTGGCGTCCGGCGCTAATTGCCGCACCATTAAGGTCATATCCTGGCGAATACGCGGGTGATTGCGCAGATATTCATTCAGGTAAGCGCGGAAGGTGCCAATATTGGTCATCCTGCGCAGGTTAAGCACCGACTCGCCTTCGCCATTCTCCTGATTCCACAGCGTAATCTCCTCGTGGCGTGTCGCCATATAGGGCTTGAGCAGCTTCGCCTGAATCAGCTGCTGCTGCTCCTGCTCGTCGAGAAAATGGATGCTGGTGGTATCAATATTCAGGCTGCGCTTAATCCGCCGTCCGCCGGAGGCAGACATGCCGCTCCAGTTGATAAAGGCGTCTGAGACCAGCGCCCAGGTCGGAATGGTGGTGATGGTGTTATCGAAATTGCGCACCTTGACGGTGGTCAGGCCGATATCCGTCACCGTACCGTTGGCGCCGTATTTCGGCATCTCCAGCCAGTCGCCAAGCTTGAGCATATCGTTGGCGGAGAGCTGAATGCCCGCCACCAGCCCGAGAATGGGATCTTTAAAGACCAGCATCAGCACCGCGGCCATCGCGCCCAGACCGCTGATCAGAATGGCGGGGGACTGGCCGATCAGCAGGGAGATAATCAGAATGCCCACCAGAATGGCGCTCACCAGCTTGATGCCCTGGAAGATCCCCTTCAGCGGCAGCTGCGAGGCGGTCGCCATTTTCTGCGACAGATTGAAAATCACGTCCAGCAGCGAGAAGAACGCCAGCAGGGCGTAAACCATCACCCACAGCTTTGCGCAGGTGGTGAGTATTTCCGCCGCGTCGCTGCCTTTTTGCAGCCACAATACCGCCTGAACGTTGACGATGATCCCCTGCAGGGTAAAGGCCAGACGGTGAAATAATTTATTCTGGGTAATGATTTGCAGCCATAAATGGCTGCTGGCCCGGGCGCGTTTCTCGAACGCCCGCAGCACCACTTTGTGCAGAATAAAATGAATAATCAGGGCAGTAAGAAAAATAATGCCAAAGATGATCACAAGGGAGGTGGTGTGATTAATTTCAATGCCTGTCTCTTCGACCAGGGAAATGAACTCCTGCATAACGTCTCCTGTATTAAAGCAGCCGCCATAATGGCGGCTGAAGATCTATTATGCAAATTCGCCAGGCCTATTTTACCGCCTGACAGGTCTTCACCACCGGCAGGCACAGGCGATGGCGCAGCCGCAGCGTGAACAGCGCCAGCACGATCATCATGACGGTTTCCACCACCAGGAAGACGTTAATCGCCTCTGCGTAATCCCCGCGATGGGTGTGCAGGGCGTGGAGCAAAATCGCCCCGAATATCGCCGGGCCGAGGCCGAGCGCCGCCTGTTGCAGAGTGCTGAGGATGGCGCTGGCCGCCCCGGCATCGTCAGGCTGGATGTCGCGCATCCCGATACGGTAGAAGCTGTTCACAATCAGCGCCTGGCCGTAGCCCACCAGCCCGGTGGCCGGGGCGAGAGTCAGGGCGGTGTTCTCCAGTCCCCAGATGCGGAAGGTGACGATCAGCGCCAGCAGGCCGGTAATCTGGATTGCCAGCCCGGTCAGCAAAATGGTGCTGGTGCTGTAGCGAGCAATCAGGCGCGGGGCAAACCACGCCGAAACAAAATAGGTCACGCCCAGGGCAATAAAGCTGTTGCCGGACTGCCACGGCGCCATTCCCAGACCGGTCTGCATGGTCAGCGCCATGCAGAACATAAACCCGGACCAGACGCTGAAAAAGAGCAGCGCAATCAGCACGCCAAAGCGGATGCTGCCGAGCCGCATAAGCCGCGGCGGGATCAGCGGATGAGCCCCATCGCGCTCTTTTTTACGCGCATTCAGCGCCATTAAATACGCCAGCGGGATAATGGCGAGAAGCATAGCCTTCAGCGGCCAGGACCAGTGCCACTGCGGCCCCAGCGCCATCGGGAACAGCAGGCAGCAGAGGATCGCCGCCAGTAATGCGGTGCCCGTCCAGTCGATACGCGACGGCGTGTCGCGGCGGGTTTCCGGCACGTAGCGACGGCTCAGGGCCAGCACCAGCAGGCAGATCGGCACGTTGATAAAGAAAGCGTTGCGCCAGCCCAGCCCAGCGATATCCGCCGACACCAGCCAGCCGCCACCCATCTGCCCGACGATAAAGGCAATCCCGCCGATGCCGCCAAACAGGCTGATGGCTTTCGCATGGGCAGGGCCTTTCAGTGTGACGTGCAGAGTGGCAAGAATTTGCGGCACGATCATCGCTGCCCCTGCGCCCTGAACGATGCGCGCCGCCAGCAGCTGCTCGATATTGCCCGCCATGCCGCACAGCAGCGAGGCCAGGCCAAAGCTCGCCACGCCCCACATAAACAGACGACGGCGGCCGAGGTTGTCCCCCAGCTTGCTGCCAAGGGCCAGGCAGACGGCAAAGGCCACGCCGTAAAGGGCGACAATCAGCTCCAGCCCGGTGGCGGTGGCGTGCAGCGAGTGGGTGATGGCGTCCAGCGCCACGTTGGTGATTGAGGTATCAATCAGCGGCAGCATCTGGCCGGTTAACAGCAATATCAGGCCTGCGCGACCTGGTGAAACAACTGACGTATTCATGGTGACTCCATTGCGTCAAACAGCGTAGCGTCGTAGCATCAACCATCTGATAAACGGGTACCAGTTCTTGCTTATACTGGTACTGGCACTACCATGCAGGGGGCAATATGGCGCTAATGTCTGAACCCGTCACCTCACTTCAGGATGACACCCGTAAACAGCTCGGCGCATTTTTACGCGCCCGACGCGAAAGTCTCGACCCGCAGCGCCTTGGTTTACCGCGCAGCGGTCGACGCCGTACCCCAGGCCTGCGCCGGGAAGAGGTGGCCCTGCTGGCGGACGTGGGCGTCACCTGGTACACCTGGCTGGAACAGGGCAGGGACGTCAACCCTTCAATCACGGTGATGGCGGCGGTGGCGAAGGCGCTGCAGTGCACCCCGACCGAAGCCCGCCACCTCTTCCTGCTGGCAGGTCTGCCACCGGGCGAAGCGCCCCAGGCGCTCTGCTGCGAGGGGATCAGCGAAGGCACCCGTCGTCTTCTCGACACCCTGATGCCGAAACCCGCCAGCATCCAGAAACCGAACTTCGATATCGTGGCGTGGAATGACAGTTTTGGGTACCTGATGGGCGTCGATTTCAATGACATCCCGCCGGAAGACCGCAACTGTATTTATCTGTTCCTCACCCACCCGGCGTGGCGCGCCCGCCTCGGTAAGCGCGGCGACGTGCTGCCGATTTTCGTCTCCTATTTCCGCGCTGCAATGGCGGAGCACCGCGGCGATCCGCAGTGGGAAGCCAAACTGGCGCGCTTCTTTGCGGTGTCCGAGGAGTTTGAAGCCCTGTGGCACCAGCGTAACGACGTGCGCGGCGTGGAAAACCAGCTCAAGCTGTTTACCCATCCCGAACTCGGCGATTTTCATCTCCAGCAGATGTACTGGTACTCCGCCCCGCGCAACGGCTCCCGCCTGCTGGTCTATCTGCCGGTGGATGACGAGGGCGAGCGCGCGCTGACGTGGCTGGCGGAGCAGGCACAATGAACGTCACCCGCAAACAGGAACGCCTCCTGCGCCGCGCCCTCAACGAATGGCAACAGGAGGGGGCATTAACCGCCGACGAGCATCAGCGTCTGGCTGCCAGCTTAAAACGCGTCGCCATGGACTGGCAGCGCCTCAGCCGCTACGCCTTCTGGACGGCAATCGCCTGCGTCATCATCGCCATCGGTAGCCTGTTTGCCGACAGCGAGCTGATGGCGCGCATCATCGAGTTCTTCGCCTTCTCCTCCATCGCCCGCATCGGACTGCCTGCGCTGATGGCAGGGCTGTTTTATCTGTGGGGATTCAGCCGCCAGCGGCGGGAAACCCAGTGGCACTACAGCACCGAGGCAATTCTGTTCCTCGGCGTGTTCTTCACCGCCATCGCGCTCTGGCAGCTGGGGGAACGGCTGGATACCGGTAGCGGCCATATCGCGCCGCTGTTCCTGCTCGGCTGCGCCGTTTACGGGCTGGTGGGCTTCTTCGGGCGTTCGGGGCTGGTGTGGCTGTTCTTTTTGCTCTCGCTGGGCAACTGGTTTGGCGCGGAGACCGGCTACATGTCCGGCTGGGGCGCCTACTGGCTGGGGATGAGCTATCCGGTGCGCTTTATCTTCTTCGGCGGCGCGCTGCTGGCGCTGTGCTGGTGGCTGCGCGGGATGCTGCGTAAACGCCATCTGTACACCACCAGTAAAGCGATGGGGCTGACCTATCTGTTTGTTGCCCTGTGGATCATGTCGATTTTTGGCAATTACGATATCGATAACGGGTACGGCACCACCCGGGCGGCGCTGCTGCCGTGGGCGCTGCTGTTCGCGGTGGCGGCCGGGATTTGTATTTATATCAGCCTGAAAACCGACGACGGCATGCTGCGCGGATTTGGCCTGACGTTTCTGGCGATCAACCTCTATACCCGCTATTTCGAATACTTCTGGGACGGGATGAACAAGGTGCTGTTCTTCCTGATCCTGGCGGCGTCGCTGGCGGTGATAGGGCGCTATGCGGAGCGGATCTGGCACGCGGGGAGCGGGGCGAAGTAGATCTTTTGCGAGAGGGCTTCCGGGATCCGGAGCCCCTTCTGTTGAAGGCTGTCAAAGCGTGTAAGGTGAGGTTTAATGTAAACCAACCTGCTGAATCTACGTCATTTAGCTGAGTAGTGAAGTGGGCTATACTTACGCGATGAGAAACCAGCCATGTCCCACTGATGATTGATTCCGCAGATTTCAGCCAAAAACTCGGGCTTATCTCCCGAAACGTCGAACATACCGAAACGTTTCTGGCAAGGGGCACAGTGGAGTTTCACCTGCCGGGTTTTTTGCTTCCTGTGGGGTACCAGCTCCTGAAATCGCGTTATGGCGATGAATACCGACTCGTCACTACCGACGACGGCAAGCCTTATACGGCGTATGCCGTAAAGCTGGCATTTCATAAAGAAATTACCTTTCCCCACGGTGCCGCTACGCAAGTGATGGTCTGGCGTACGCCACGCGCAGTCCATCAACGCGTGATAAGCGGATTACCCCAATTATTCTTTCAGTGGGTGCTAAGCGAATACGACATTGTGGTATCAGACAGCGAGCAAACCGGCGACGGACAGCGCTTCTGGCTGCGGATGATCGACTGGGCGTTTACCATGAATTATCAGATCGGTGTGGCGGACGGCATGGTTGGTGAAGAGTGGCACTTAACGCCAGTTAATTCATACGCAGAACTGGAAGAGCGCTGGATAGCGTTCGCCTGGCGTAACGATCGCGACGTGCATCCGCATCGCAGCCTGGTTATCAGTAAAAAGTAACGGGCCGCAAATCGCGGCCCGTTTGTATCAGCACTCAGTCACAATGGTACTCAGCGGCAGGCGGGATTTTGGCAGGGTGGCGTTGAAATCTTCCACGCTGTGATGCCCAACCGGCACCACCACCAGGCTGGTGAAGCCTTTCTCTTTCAGACCAAACTCTTCGTCGAGGACTGCGGCGTCGAAGCCTTCAATCGGCACTGCATCCAGGCCCATCGCGCCCACGCCCAGCAGGAAGTTGCCGACGTTCAGGTAAACCTGTTTCGCCATCCACTGGTCGTCATCTTTCAGATCGACACGGTGCAGATCGGCGAAGAAGGTGCGGCCTTTGTGGTTGGCGGCTTTCGCTTCTGGCGTGTTGAAACGGCCGTCGGCCTCCTCCTGATCCACCACGCGCGTCAGCCACGCATCGTCCATCGCGGTTTTGGCGCAGAACACCACCACGTGCGAGGCATCCAGCATTTTGCGTTCGTTAAAGACAAAGCCGCCGGCTGCGGACTTCGCCACCCGCGCTTTACCTTCCTCGGTGCTGGCAACGATAAAGTGCCACGGCTGCGAGTTGGTGCTGGACGGGCTGTACTGCAGCAGGGTTTTAATCTGTTCCGCCTGGTCGGCAGTCAGTTTTTTGCTCGGATCAAACGCCTTTGTGGAGTGACGTTTTAAGGCAACGGAAATGATATCCATAACTACTCCTGGGTTAACATCGCCCACCGGGGGCGAGAAAGGGAAAAGGGTACAAGGGGAAGGGGACAAAGATAAGGGCATTAAGAGCGCTTAACCGCCGGGGCGTAAACGTTTTTGCTCTTTTTTCGGCAGTTTATCCACCACCAGATGCCACGAATCATCGATCAGATCGGCTAGCAGCGCCGGGGTGATATCTTCGGCTGCATAAATCGAAATCCAGTGCTTTTTATTCAGATGGTAGCCGGGCTCGATCCCCCGGTAGATCTGCTGGTTGAGCAGCGATTTTTGCGGATCTGACTTCAGGCTGACGTGCTGGCGTCCATGCGCCACGCCCATCAGCATAAAAATTTTGCCGCCCACTTTAAACACATCGTATTCCGGGCCAAAGGGCCAGCAGTGCTCGGTAAAGGGCAACTCCAGCGCCACCTGCTTTGCGCAGGCGGCGAGCGTTTTACTGTCCATGAATATCCTCTTCGGCTAGCGCTCGCCACATGGCTTCAAAACCCAGCGCCTTAAATTCGGCGGCGCGCGCCGGTTCGCGGGTGGCGAAGGACATCGTCGTCTCCGCCAGCGACAAGAACAGGGCATCGCCAAACAGTCGAAATTCCTCTGACATAAATACCGGGCGGATATGACGACGGCACAGCTCATGCAGTTCCGGGAACATCTCGTGTACCGCCTGTTCGGTTTCGGCGTTAATCTTCTCGCTCACCCCGAGCTGGCGTATTGCGCCGTGGGCCACCGGGTTGCGGATCCCCCAGTCAACGTAGCTGTTCCAGATATTGCGGGTATGCTCTTTCGGCTGGGTGAGGGCACGATCCATATTCGCCAGCATGGTCTGGCACAGATCCTGTTTCAGGTGCAGGTAGAGGGCGTTGAGCAGATCGTCTTTGGTGGCGAAATAGCGAAACAGGGTGCCTTCAGCCACCCCTGCGCTGCGGGCGATTAACGCGGTAGAAGCCGCAATGCCCGACTGGGCAAAAGCGGTGGTTGCCGCGTCCAGCAACGCCAGTTTTTTATCTTCACTTTTCGGACGAGCCACTGCATTTCCTCCAGTTTATGTGCAAAAACCCCGATTGAATCATGCCCTTTGCGGGGCTGCAACGCGGAATGTCAAAGATCTTAAAACGTCTTGACGACTTTCGCATCACTTCTATAATGAGTGCTTACTCACTCATAATCAAGTTTTGCCCGCGCAGGCCATCGGATGGGGCGCGAATTCGGGTCGGGATATGAAAAAGCGTTTTATTATTAGCCTGGTGGTAGTGATGATTATTGCATCAGCGGCGAGTTTGCCGTTTGTACTGAATGCCGGATTCGGCCAGCCGCCACAGGGCGCGCAGCTGAGTGAGTTTGCCGCTTCGCCGCAGTATCGCGACGGTCAGTTCCATAACACCCTGCCCACGTCGGGGTTTACCGGCAACAAGAACATGCTGGCGGCGTGGTGGGATTTTCTGGTGACGAAGCGTGAGAACGCCCGTCCGGCCCAGCCGCTGCCGCTGATTAAAACCGATCTGGCGCGGTTGCCCCTGAATCAGGACACCCTGGTCTGGCTCGGCCACTCCTCATGGTATCTGCAGCTGGCAGGCAAACGTATCCTGATCGATCCGGTGTTCAGCAGTTACGCTGCACCCTTCTCCTTCCTCAACAAAGCCTTTGCCGGAGAGTACCCCTGGCATGCCGAAGAGATGCCCGACATCGATCTGCTGATTATTTCTCACGATCACTACGATCATCTCGATTACGCCACCATCAAGGCGCTGATGCCGAAAGTGAAGCGCGTGGTCACGCCGCTCGGGGTAGGTTCGCATCTGCGTTACTGGGGTATGGATCCGTCAATCATCGAGGAGCGGGACTGGGATCGGTCGGTGCGCATCAGCGATGACCTGACCGTGCACGTTCTGCCGGCGCGGCATTTCTCCGGGCGGGGACTGAAGCGCAACCAGACGCTGTGGGGCAGCTTTATGTTTGTCACCCCGCAGCAAAAGGTGTTCTACAGCGGGGATTCCGGTTACGGCCCGCACTTTAGCGCCATCGGGGAGCAGTTTGGCAGCATCGATCTGGCGATCATGGAGAACGGACAGTACGACCAGGACTGGAAGTACATCCACATGCAGCCTAATGAGACGGCGCAGGCCGCTGCGGATCTGAATGCCCGGGCGGTGGTGCCGGGCCACTCCGGGCGCTTTGTGCTGGCAAAACACACCTGGAACGACCCGCTGATCAAGCTGTCGCAGGCCAGCAAGGATAAGCCGTATCGCCTGCTGACGCCGGAGCTCGGTGAGCCGGTCAGAGTGGATGATGCCACGCAACAATTTCGCGCGTGGTGGGAATAATGTTAAATCGAAGAGCAGAGGGGGAGAGCAGCATGACTATTTCCGCTCAGGTTATCGACACCATTGTCGAGTGGATCGACGACAACCTTCATCAGCCGTTGCGGATCGAGGATATTGCCCGTCACGCGGGCTATTCCAAGTGGCACTTACAGCGGCTGTTTATGCAGTATAAAGGCGAGAGCCTTGGGCGCTATATTCGTGAACGTAAGCTGCGGCTGGCGGCGCGGGATCTGCTGGAGTCAGACGAAAAGGTCTACGACATTTGTCTGCGCTACGGCTTTGACTCCCAGCAGACCTTTACCCGCGTCTTCACCCGTACCTTCAACCAGCCGCCTGGCGCGTATCGCAAGGATAACCACAGCCGGGCGCACTAATGCGCATTCCCCTCCCGTGCGGGAGGGGATATTTAAGGCCACTATTTTAGAAACGATACTGCAGGCCGACGGCGAAAACATAGTTTTCGTTTTCGATCCCCGCCGCATCGCCATGCACATATAAGGAAGGTCCCCCGAGCAGGTTATCCCTGATTTCGGTACCGCCTTTTCCCTCGTCATAGCGCGTCCAGCTAAATTCCGCGAACACTTTGGCATTCGGCGTCACGTAGTAGCCCACATCCACCATTGCGGCATAATAATCGGCATTATTGGCTTCATCGCGGTAGGTGAACTGGCGATCGTAATGCTCGTCATTATCTCTGGCGCGTACCCACGGGCTATATCTGACCTGACCATTGATCTCAATATTCTCATAGCGATACATTCCCACAAGGCCAGCATAGGCGACACCAAAACGCTGTTTGTACGAGATACCGCGATCGTTATCCGGGTACTCGCCGGTCATTTCGCCGTTGCCGTAACTGTAGGTCCCGCCATGGGATGACCAGCTAAAGCGGGTTTTTTGATAGCCAAGCATTGCGCCAAGCCGGTAATTTTCCTGCTTCAGCAACCAGCCCTTGGCACTCAGGTCAAATTCGTTGGCATGATTGAGGCGGCTTGCCGGATGGGTTGACCAGTCTGTCGGGCTCTCCTGGTTGGGATCCATCCAGTCGTAATCATCCATATGCGATCCGCTGGAGGCAAGGGTCGTCCAGCCGCGGGCAGTGAGCGTGAGCCGCGGGAAAATGTCCCACGAGAGCTCTCCTTTAATCACCGGCGAATTTTTTAATTTCCAGTCCAGCTCGCTCTGTTGATGGCCCGTAGAGGCGTTATACACCCGCTCGTGTGATTCGCCAGCGAGAATGCCCGTAGATAAGGCTGCGGAAAAGCTTTCCGGGGATAAGTTAATGATTGACGCTTGCGCGCCGGCCCACGGCAGGCCAGCGGATAACATTAAAAATAGGGACAGTCCTTTTTGTCGCATCATGACATCCTTGTGCTGATATTAACTCTACGTAACGGCAATGTTACGTGGTGAAAGGGGCGGACAAGATTAGCATTAACGGGTTTTGTTGCGGTGCTCAGGCGGGGGAAATCGGATTTTGATTATTTCTTATATGCCATTGATTATAAATGATAAAAAATCATTTATTGATAGAATGATTATGCCCGTGATGAGACGTTCTCCCTGAACGGGACGCATTCAGGGGAGATACGGCGGATCGCTGAGATTAATCGGCCTGCGAAAACCAGCGGCGCCAGATGAAGCGCAGGACAAAGAACTCAACGGTGCCGAGCAGTAAAAACCACAGGCAGAAGATAATGGTGTAAAGCTGGTTAAGATCCATCAGATGGAAGGTGCTCATCAGCTTCTGTGCCACCACCAGCCCCAGCGAAGGTGCAGGCAGCAGCAGAACGGAGAGAAAGGCCATCAGCAAGATGCCGCCTGCCGTTAACAGTGTTTCTAACGGGTGTCTCATGATTATGTTAATCGTCAGTTAAAAATAACATTCTCCCGGATAGGGCTTCGTAAAGCAATATCATCTATCAGGTGCGCGGGCGATAAATAATCGCCCGCTAATTTGCTGATATTCCCTTGCCAGATACCCGCTAATTCAATTAACCTGCGTTAATGTAAAATATTGTCACCCGCCGAAAAATAGTTTTACAAAGGTATAAGTGCTATATCCAATTAACGTCGCAATAACAATGGCTGCGATAATATATAACGCCAGGCGACGCCCGCGATAAATTCCAAACATGCTGACCCCTCGTTTAGTTTAGGTTTAGAAATAATTTGTAAAAATCACCGCATTGAAATGAAACGTTTTCTGTTTAATGCCATCGACAGAAATAATAGTGCGTTAAATTAATTGCCGTGACAACCCATTAAATTAACGCCTGACGATTTATAAAAGCAGAAATGGAATTCAGGCTTTTGCTCACTGCGAACTAAAGGAGCTGAAATATGACCAAAATACATCACTCTCACACGCCACCGTCCACGGCGGACCACGCACCGACGCAGGCTTATCAGCAGACCGTCGAGCAGGCCCTCACGGCGCAGCACAGCAACACGTCTGGCCTGAGCCGTGCCGAAGCTCAGGCGCGCCTGCAGCAGCATGGCCCCAATGCCCTGCCGGAAAAAAAAGCCAGACCGGCGTGGCTGCGTTTTCTGGCCCATTTTAACGACGTCTTAATTTACGTCCTGCTGGCCGCCGCGGTGTTAACCGCAATAATGGGCCACTGGGTCGATACTCTGGTGATTCTGGGTGTGGCGGTGATTAATGCCTTAATTGGTCATATTCAGGAGAGTAACGCCGAAAAATCCCTGAGCAGTATCCGAAATATGCTTGCCAGCGATGCGCGCGTTATTCGCGAAGGGGGCCATGAAACAATACCGACAACTGAAATAGTTCCCGGGGATATTATTGTCCTGCGCGCCGGAGATCGTATTCCGGCAGATATGCGGGTGATCGAGGCGCATAATTTACGCGTGGAAGAGGCGATCCTCACCGGCGAATCTACGGTGGTCGATAAACATATTCTGCCGCTGACCGGGGAATTAACCCTGGGCGACCGCACCAATCTGCTGTTTTCCGGCACCACCGTCAGCGCGGGCGGCGGCCTGGGTGTGGTGATTGCTACTGGTCAGCAGACCGAGCTGGGCCACATCAACCAGATGATGGCCGGAATTGAAAAACACCGCACCCCGCTGCTGGTGCAGATGGACAAGCTCGGCAAAGCCATCTTCGGCCTGATTATGGCGATGATGGCCGCGCTCTTTGTCTTCAGCCTGCTGCTGCGTGATATGCCGCTCGGCGAACTGCTGCTGTCGTTAATCAGCCTGGCGGTGGCCGCGGTGCCGGAAGGTCTGCCAGCCATCATCTCGATTATCCTGTCACTGGGCGTGCAGGCGATGGCGCGTAAGCGGGCCATCATCCGCAAGCTGCCTACCGTAGAGACGTTAGGGGCGATGACCGTGGTCTGCTCGGATAAAACCGGCACCCTGACCATGAACGAGATGACCGTCAAAGCGATCATCACCGCTGACAGCTGCTACCGCGTCGAGGGTGACAGCTATTCCCCGGAAGGCAATATCTGCCTTGAGGGCAGCGACGAGCCGGTACAGATCCAGCCGGGCACCGTGCTGGAACAGTATCTGCGCACCATTGACCTGTGTAACGACAGCCAGATGATTCAGGACGAGCGCGGCCTGTGGAGCATTACCGGTGGGCCGACCGAAGGCGCGCTGAAGGTACTGGCAGCGAAAGCCCACCTCATGCCGGTGATGACCACGCTGCTCAACAAGATCCCGTTCGACTCGCAGTACAAGTACATGAGCACCCACTACCAGATTGGCAGCGAGGAGCAGATCCTGATCACCGGCGCGCCGGACGTCATTTTCGCCCTCTGCGCAGAGCAGCAGACCCGTAACGGCGCAGAAGCCTTTAACCGCGCGTACTGGGAAACCGAGATGGAGCGCTATGCCCGCCAGGGGCTGCGCATGGTGGCCGCGGCGTTCAAACCGGCGAACGGTGAACAGGAGCTGACCCACGACGACTTCAGCCACGGCCTGATCTTCCTCGGCATCGCCGGGATGATGGATCCACCGCGCCCGGAGGCGATCGACGCCATTCACGCCTGCCAGCAGGCGGGGATCCGCGTGAAGATGATCACCGGGGATCACCCGCAGACGGCGATGAGCATCGGGCAGATGCTGGGGATCGCCAACAGCGCCCAGGCGGTAACCGGCTATCAGCTGGAGCATATGGATGATGCCGGGCTGGCAAAAGCGGCGGGGGAGTACGACATCTTCGCCCGTACCAGCCCGGAGCATAAGCTGCGTCTGGTGAAGGCCTTGCAGGAGCAGGGCGAGATCGTCGGCATGACCGGCGACGGCGTGAACGACGCCCCGGCCCTGCGCCAGGCGGACGTGGGCATTGCCATGGGCATCAAGGGCACCGAAGTGACCAAAGAAGCCGCCGACATGGTGCTGACCGACGACAACTTCGCCACCATTGCCAGTGCGGTAAAAGAGGGCCGTCGCGTCTACGACAACCTGAAGAAGACCATTCTGTTCATCATGCCGACCAACCTCGCGCAGGGGCTGCTGATTGTGATTGCCCTGCTGGCGGGGAACATCATTCCGCTGACGCCGGTGCTGATCCTGTGGATGAACATGGCGACCTCCGCCACGCTCTCTTTCGGACTGGCCTTTGAAGCCGCCGAGCGCAACATCATGCGTCGTCCACTGCGTCAGACCGGGCAGCACGTGATGGATGCCTACGCCGTCTGGCGCGTGGCCTTCGTCGGTACCCTGATTGCCGTCGCCGCCTTTGCGCTGGAAGCCTGGCTGGCCCCGCGCGGCCACAGCGCAGAGTTTATCCGTACCGTGCTGCTGCAGATGCTGGTCTGTGCCCAGTGGGTCTACATGATTAACTGCCGCAACACCGGGGGCTTCTCCCTGAACCGCGGCCTGTTGGCAAACAAAGGGATCTGGCTGGTGACGGGCGTGCTGCTTCTGCTGCAGCTGGCGATTATCTACCTGCCGTTTATGCAGATGCTATTCGGCACCGAAGCTCTGCCGCTGCGCTACTGGGGCGTCACCCTGGGGATGGCGAGCGTGATGTTCTTCATCGTCGAAATCGAGAAGCGCCTGACCCGCAGGTTCCGTAAGGCTGCATAACCTCAAACCTTACCCCTCACCCTCTCCCTACAGGGGAGAGGGTCATATTCAGAGATAATCCCCATGAAACTGACCTTCCTGTGCGTACTCCTCACCTGCGCCCTGCAAACCGCCTTTGCCGCCGCCATCCCCGTGCGCGTCGCCACCGTGGAGCAGACCGCCCACGCCGCCGAGCGCCAGATCCCGGGCCGCGTCGAAGCCATACACACCGTTGAACTGCGGGCGCGCACGGAGGGCGTGATCGCCCGGGTGCACTTCCGCGACGGGCAGTATGTGAAAAAGGGAGACCTGCTGTTTGAGCTGGACAACGCCGAGCCGCGGGCCGCCCTGCGCCTGGCGCAGGCCGAGGTCAGGAGCGCAGAAGCCACCCTGCGTCAGGCGCAGCAGCAGCTCTCCCGCTTTGAGAGCCTGGGCAGTAACAACGCCATCAGTCGTCACGATGTGGATAACGCCCGCATGCAGCGCGACGTCGCCCGCGCGGCGCTTGAGCAGGCGAAAGCCCGGCTCGAAACCCGTAACGTCACCCTGGCGTACACCCGCATTACCGCGCCCATTGATGGCCGCGTGGGACACAGCCGTTTTCACGTGGGCAGCCTCGTGAACCCGGCCAGCGGCGTGCTGGTGGAGGTGGTGCAGCTCGACCCGATCCGCATTGCCTTTGCACTGGAGGAGGGAGCCTTCGCCACTAAAGTCGGGCAGCATTCGGACATTCGCGCCATGAAGCAGGCCTGGCAGGCGCTGATAGACAGCAACGGTCAGCGCATCCCCGGTGAACTGACGTCCGTGGATAACCGCATCGACCCGCGCACCGCCAGCGTGATGCTACGCGCCGAGTTTGCCAACCCGCGCCATCAGCTCCTGCCCGGCGGCAACGTGAACGTGACCCTGCGCCCGGCAAGCGAGCAGCCGGTTCTGACCCTGCCCGCCGCCGCGGTACAGCAGAACGGCGACGGGTTCTTTGCCTGGGTGGTTAACGCCGACGGCAAAGCCGAAATGCGCCCGCTGAAGGTCGCCGGACAGATTGGCCAGCAGTTCCAGATTGCATCCGGCGTTAAGCCCGGTGAGCGAGCGATTACTGACGGCGCGCAGCGCGTGCAGCCCGGCGCTGCCGTTCAGATACTGAATTAAGGAGCCATCATGCTGACGTTTTTCATCAAACGCCCGCGCTTTGCGATGGTGATTGCGCTGGTCATCACCCTGCTCGGAGCCATCGCGCTGAGGATTATTCCGGTGGAGCAGTACCCGCAGATCACGCCGCCGGTCGTGAATGTGTCAGCCTCATGGCCGGGTGCCAGCTCGGCTGACGTGGCGGAAGCCATCGCCACGCCGCTGGAGACCCAGCTAAACGGCGTGGATCACATGCTTTACATGGAGTCCACCAGTTCGGACGAAGGCACTTATAGCCTGAACATCACCTTTGCGGCGGGCACCGATCCGGATCTCGCCGCCATCGACGTGCAAAACCGCGTGGCGCAGGCCGTGGCGCAGCTTCCCGCCGAGGCGCAGCAAAACGGCGTGCAGGTACGCAAGCGGGCCACCAACCTGATGATGGGGGTAAGTCTTTACTCACCGAATAACACCCACACGCCACTGTTCGTCAGCAACTACGCCAGCACCCAGGTGCGCGAAGCGCTGTCTCGCCTGCCGGGCGTCGGGCAGGTGCAGATGTTTGGCGCGCGCGACTACAGCATGCGCATCTGGCTGCGTCCGGACCGCATGAACGCCCTGAACGTCACCACCGACGACGTGGCCCAGGCGCTGCGGGAGCAGAACGTGCAGGGGGCGGCAGGCCAGGTCGGCACGCCACCGGTGTTTAACGGCCAGCAGCAGACCCTGACCATTAACGGGCTGGGGCGCTTAAATCAGGCTGAAGATTTCGCCGGGATCATTATCCGCGCGGGGGAGATGGGCCAGCTGGTGCGCCTGAAGGATGTCGCCACCATTGAACTCGGCTCCCGCAGCTACAGCTCCGGCGCACAGCTGAACGGGCATGACTCCGCCTACCTCGGCATCTACCCCACGCCGTCCGCCAACGCCCTGCGCGTGGCTGACGCGGTGCGCGCCGAGCTGGAACGTTTGTCCGCACGCTTCCCGGACGATCTGACGTACGAAGTGAAATTCGACACTACCTCCTTTGTTGCGGCCACCATCAAGGAGATTGGCGTTTCGCTGGCGCTGACCCTGCTGGCGGTGGTGGTGGTGGTTTCCCTGTTCCTGCAAAGCTGGCGCGCGACGCTGATTGTCGCGCTCGCCATTCCGGTGTCGCTGGTGGGCACCTTTGCAGTGCTCTATACGCTGGGTTATTCCGCCAACACCCTCAGTCTGTTCGCCATTATTCTGGCCCTGACCATGGTGGTGGATGACGCCATCGTGGTGGTGGAGAGCGTCGAAACCCTGATGGCGGAAGGGCAGAGCCGCACGGCGGCCACCGCCCAGGCGCTGCGGCAGATTGCCGGGCCGGTGATTGCCACCACCCTGGTGCTGCTGGCGGTGTTTGTGCCGGTGGCGCTGCTGCCGGGAATTGTCGGCGAGCTGTATCGCCAGTTTGCGGTCACGCTCTCCACCGCAGTGACGCTCTCAAGCCTGGTGGCGCTGACCCTGACGCCCGCGCTCTGTGCGATGCTGCTGCGCCCGCGCCCTGCGCGCCCGGCGGCAGTCTATCGCACCTTCAACCACGGACTGGACGCCACGCGCGGTTTCTACACCCGCATCGTGAACGTTTTAAACCTGCGCCCGTGGCTGGCGCTGCTGGTGACCGCAGGCGCGGCGGCTGTCGTCGCGTTCAGCTTTATGTCGATGCCAAAAGGCTTCCTGCCCCAGGAAGATCAGGGCTACTTCTTCGCCAGCGTCCAACTGCCGGAGTCGGCCTCGCTGGAACGGACCGAAGCGGTGATGGCGACGGCGCGGGCGCTGATCGCCAAAAATCCGGCGGTGGAGGACGTGATTCAGGTCTCCGGGTTCAACATTCTCAACGGCACCAGCGCCTCCAACGGCGGCTTTATCTCCGTGATGCTGAAGGACTGGAGCGAGCGGCCACCGCTGGATGCGGTGATGGGCACATTGCAGCTCCAATTGCTGGCCCTGCCGGAAGCGACCATCATGACCTTCGCGCCCCCGACGCTGCCGGGGCTGGGCAACGCCTCCGGCTTCGACCTGCGCATTCAGGCCCAGGCGGGGCAGAGCCCGGCGGAGCTGGAACGCGTCACCCGGGAGGTGCTGGCGAAAGCCAACCAGCACCCGCAGCTGAGCCGGGTGTTCACCACCTGGAGCAGCAACGTGCCCCAGTTGACCCTAACCGTTGACCGCGAGCGGGCCGCACGCCTCGACGTGCCGGTGTCGCGCATCTTCAGCAGCCTGCAAACCGCTTTTGGCGGCACCCGCGCCGGGGATTTCAGCGTCAACAACCGCGTCTACCACGTGGTGATGCAAAACGAGATGCAGTGGCGCGAGCGCGCGGAGCAAATCAGCGAGCTGTTCGTGCGCAGCAATAACGGCGAGCGGATACGCCTGAGCAATCTCGTCACCATCACCCCGACCGTCGGCGCGCCGTTCGTGCAGCAGTACAACCAGTTCCCGTCGGTGTCGGTGAGCGGCTCGGCGGCGGAAGGGGTGAGCAGCAGTACGGCGATGGCGGTGATGGGTCAGCTTCTGGCAGAGAATCTGCCCGCCGGATACGACTACGCCTGGAGCGGCATGTCGTATCAGGAGCAGCAGACCGGCAACCAGGCGCTCTGGATCGTGCTGGCGGCGGTGGTCATGGCGTGGCTGTTCCTCGTCGCCCAGTACGAAAGCTGGACGCTGCCGGCGAGCGTGATGCTCTCGGTGCTGTTTGCCCTCGGCGGGGCGCTGGTGTGGCTGTGGATAGCGGGGTACGCCAACGACGTCTACGTGCAGATTGGGCTGGTGCTGCTGATCGCCCTTGCCGCCAAGAACGCCATCCTTATCGTCGAGTTTGCCCGCACGCGGCGCATGGAGGGAGTGGCAATTGTCGATGCTGCCCGCGAGGGGGCGTCCCGCCGCTTCCGGGCAGTGATGATGACCGCCGTGTCGTTCATTATCGGGGTCCTGCCGATGATGCTGGCGACCAGAGCCGGTGCCCAGAGCCGCCGCATCATCGGCACCACGGTGTTCAGCGGCATGCTGGTGGCCACCGTGGTGGGGATTGTCTTTATCCCGGCGCTGTTTGTGCTGTTCCAGCGCCTGCGCGAGTGGGGGCACCGGCTTACGGGCTAGTCGCCCACAGCTCGGCATGTTTTTGCACTAAGGAGATGAGCGAGCCACCGTCTGCGATAAAGTCCCGCATGCGCTGCGCCTCGCTCTTGCCCTGCTTCAGCATCAGGCCAATCTCCTGAATCGCGCTCGTCGCGCCCAGCTTCTCCGCAGACGGCGCCACGCGCTCCAGCAGCCAGGCGAGATCCTCAGCAATGGTTTTCTGCTCTCCGGTATGCACGTCCGTCAGGATCCCCGCTAACCCGTAGCGACAGGCCTGAAAACGGTTAAAGCGGTACAGCAGAAAATCCGCTTCCTGATGCTTATAAGGCCGCGTGGTCAGCAGCCAGTGCGAGGTGGCCTGAATCAGCCCGGCGATATTGATGGCATGGGCGAGGGTGAGCGGCGTATCCATCACCCGCACCTCCACGGTGCCAAAATGCGGGCTGGGGCGAATGTCCCAGTGCAGATCTTTGATGCTGTCGATCATGCTGGTGTGGCTCAGGCGATGAAACAGACCCTCGAACTCCTGCCAGCTGTTAACCCACGGCATCAGGCCGTTATCCGGGAACCCCGAGAAGATATTGAGCCGCGATGAAGCAAACTTCGTGTCGGTGCCCTGCATATAGGGCGAGGTTGCCGCCAGGGCGATAAAGTGCGGCACGAAGCGCGACAGGCCGTGCAGCAGGTAAATGGCGTCATCGCCGGTGCGACACCCCACGTGGACGTGCTGGCCGAACACCGTGGCCTGCAAAATCAGATAGCCAAAGCGCTCCAGCGTGGCGTTATAACGCTCGTCCTCGCACACCTCCTGACGCTGCCATTTCTGAAACGGATGCGTGCCGCCGCCGCAGATCCGGATATGGTGCTCCGCCGCGGCGCGCAGGATGCTCTGCTGCATGGCGGAGAACTGCGCCGCCGCCTGGTCGATGTTGTGGCATACCCCGGTGGCGATCTCGAGCATGCTTTCGGTGATGTCATGCTTCACCTCTCCGGCTTTGATGTCGTTTTTCACGGCGTCGATCAGGGCGGAGGAGTCCTGGCTCAGATCGTAGCCCGGCGGGTTAACCACCTGCAGCTCCAGTTCGATGCCCAGGGTATAGGGTTCAGAGGAATGAAAGTCGGGTAAAGGCATAGCGCACTCCGTTGTCTGTGATGAGTTGAGTATAGACAACGGGGGGATCTCGCTCCGGGCAGGTGAAAGCATTGGCAGCGGGTGAGCGCTGTCATTAAAAAATAGAAAAGCCTAAACTTGGACAAAATACATTGGTTGTGTAAGTTTTAACTATGCCGCAACCACGATGTTGTTCAAATACAGGGTAGGATTTATGAGCGCACTGCCATCCGTCATCGACAGATTTGTAGATTACTACGCCGATCTGGATAACCAGCCCCCCTCGGCGCTTGTCGCGCTCTATGATGCTAACGCCATACTTTTCGATCCTTTTGGCGAGCACAAAGGACTGTTTTCGATCCAGCGCTATTTCATGCACCTGCTGGCTAACGTCGACTCATGCCGCTTCACCCTCGATCCCCCTCTGTATGACGCCCGGCGTTTTGTCGTGACATGGACCATGCACTGGTCACATCCGCGGATGGCCGGAGGCGGAACGCTCTCTTTGCCGGGGTGCTCATTCGTGGAAATTGAGGACGATATGATCGTTCGCCAGCGCGATTACTACGATGCCGGAGAGATGATTTATGAACATCTTCCTCTGCTGGGCTGGGCCGTACGCGGCGTGAAGAAGAGGGTACGCAGCGGGTAAGCCCTTACCCTTTATTGCAGATGGGATCTCCGCCGACCCACGGCTTTTTGCCGCCACCGAGCCGTTGCTAAACTGGACTCTTCTTAACCCTGACGGAGAGTCACCATGTATTGCCCTGTTAATCTTGAAGATAAATTTGCTCTGTTCGAGGAACACTGGCAGCCGAAAGTCATCGCTCAGATGAATGATTACCAGTTTAAAATTGTCAAAATTTCCGGTGATTTTATCTGGCACGCCCACCCGGAGACCGATGAAGCCTTTATTGTTATCGAGGGCGTTTTACGGATCGATTTTCGCGACGGGCATATCCTCATTCATCCGGGAGAGATGTACGTGGTTCCCAAAGGCGTTGAGCATAAAACCTCTGCGGAAGAGACAGTGAAAATGATGATGATCGAGCCTTGCGGCGTCCTGAATACCGGACACGAAGGCGGAGCGCGCACCGCTGAAAACGATGTCTGGATCTAAGGTTATCCGGCAGGGATGCCAGAAAAAAACGCGGGAGAATGCTATTATCAGGCAGCATCTGACATCCTGAGGAACACTTATGAGCAACGACGTACCGATTAAATATTATGACATCGTGGATGAGTACACGACGGAAGCCGCCACCCCGGTAAGCGAAGCCGAACGCGATCCGCTGGCGCTCTATTTCCAGCTGCTGATCACCCGCTTGATGAATAACGAAGAGATCAGCGAAGAGGCGCAGACCGAGATGGCGGTGGAAGCGGGTATCAACGCGCAGCGTATCGATGATATTGCCAATTTCCTCAATCAGTGGGGCAATGAGTAGTTCCTGCGTGAAAGACGTAGTCTGCGCAGGCGTTGTGCTTTACACTGCGCGCGGCAAAAATTGAGTTGATAAACGATTAATTGGGCGGTAACGGCGATGGCGATGAACGGAACAATCACAACCTGGTTTGAAGATAAGGGTTTTGGATTTATCAAAGATGAAAACGGCGACAACCGCTATTTTCATGTGATTAAGGTCGCCAACCCTGATCTGATTAAGAAAGATGCCGCGGTGACGTTTGAACCCACCACCAACAACAAGGGGTTGTCAGCGTTTGCGGTTAAAGTGATACCGGAAAGCAAATACATCTTCATTGATGGCGAGCGTCATAAGATCACCTCCATCAAGTCTTACCTGGTGTACAGCGAAGAAGAGTCTGCCGACACCAAACTGGATAAAGAGGTGCTGTCGGTGAAGAGCCTGATGGGAAATATCGCCCCAAAATCAGCCGCGAAAACAGGCGAGATACGCACGTTGAAAAAACTGGCGATCACCACCTTCCAGGGCAAAACGTTCATTTTCTCCGAAGATGAAATCGACATTGATGCTACGGTAAAACAGCTTAAGAACCTGGTGTAATCTGCACTGCCGGGGGGCGGCTACGCCTTACCCGGCCGAAATTGTAGGCCCGTGCAAGCGCAGCGCCGCCGGGCACTACCCCTGGTTCATCCGATGTTCACCTGCGTTTAAGGCCTCATGGTCAAAGAAACGCTGGATCACACCTCCCGCCATAAACGCCGCCCGATCCGACATATGGGCAATCACATCCGCATCATGGCTCACCAGCAGGTAGGTCATTCCGTGCTGCTGTTTCAGGCGATTCAGCAGGTTGAGAATTTCGGCCTGCACCGACATATCCAGCGCCGAGGTGGGCTCATCCAGCAGCAGAAGCTGCGGGCGTAACAGCAGCGCCCGGGCAATTGCCACACGCTGACGCTGCCCGCCGGAGAGCTGGTGGGGATAGCGCTTGCCCGCATCGGCAGCCAGCCCCACCTGCTGCAGCGCCTCCGCCACCTTTTCCGCTATCTGCGTTTCACCGTGGATCCGTAACGGCTCCGCCAGGGTGCGCGAGATGGTGTGATTGGGGTGCAGCGAAGCCCAGGGATCCTGAAACACCATCTGAACGTTGCGGCGCAGCGAGCCGGTAAAACGTACCCCGGGCTGGAGTTTGTCGCCCAGCACCTGAATATTGCCGTGCCACTGGCGCTGTAGCCCGGCCAGCACCCGCAGAATGGTCGATTTCCCGCAGCCCGATTCACCGATCAGGCTGAAGGTTTCACCTTGCTCAATCGTAAAGCTGGCGGCAGAAACCGCCGTTTTCTCCCCGAAGGTCACCTGTAGCTGTTCTACGTTAACGAGTGCCATGAGTCACCTCCTTCCAGGGCTGAGTGCGGTCGAGCGTCGGCAGCATCTGCCCGAACGTGTTGGCAGCAGGGCGGCAGGTCCACAGCGTTTGCGTATAAGGATGGGTGGCCTGAGGCAGCTGGCTCGCTGCCATCTCATCCACCTTTTCGCCCTGATACATCACCAGCACGCGATCACAATGCTCCGCCACCAGCGGCAAATCGTGGCTAATCAGCAGCATCGCCATCTGGCGTTGCGCGCACTGCTCCACCAGCAGCGCGAGGATCTGGTTACGCAGGCGGGCGTCGAGCGCGGAGGTGGGTTCATCGGCAATCAGCACCCGCGGGTTGTTGATCAGCGCAATGGCAATCATCACCCGCTGGCCCATGCCGCCGGAGAGTTCCCCCGGATAGCGGCTGAGCACCGCGTCGGTCAGACCCACGGCGTGGATCATCTCCCGGATGCGCTCCAGCCGTTCCCGTCGCGACAGTTTCTGGTGCAGGGTTAAGGCCTCATCCAGCTGCGCCAGCACGTTTTTCACCGGGTTGAGGGCGTAGCGTGGATCCTGAAGCACCATCGCAATCTCGTTACCGCGAAGTTGTCGCCAGCCGCGCGGCGACAGGGTAGTGAGATCGTGCCCCAGCACATTGAGCCGCTGTGCGCTGACCCGGCCTGGCTTGCGCACCAGCCCCATCAGTGCCCGGGCGGTCATCGACTTGCCCGAGCCGGATTCCCCGACCAGCGCCAGCCGCTCATTGCCCAGGGTAAAGCTGACGTTGTTAACCACCCGCGCGGCGGGATAATCAATCGTCAGGGAATCGACAATAATGCGGGGTTCAGTCATGTTGTGGCTCCAGCACGTCGCGCAGGCCGTCGCCCAGCAGGTTAAAGGCCAGGCTGGCAATCAGGATCGCTCCGCCCGGAATAGCGGCAATCCACCACTGATCGAAAATGACCTGCATCCCGTCGGCAATCATCGCCCCCCATTCCGCCATCGGGGGACGTGCGCCGAGGCCGAGGAAGCCCAGCCCGGCCGCCGCCAGGATAATCCCGGCCAGATCGAGCGCCAGACGCACGATGGCCGAGGGCAGACACAGCGGCAGAAGATGCCCCAGCAGCAGGCGAAAACCGCGAATGCCCATCATTTCGGCCGCCGCCAGATAGTCGCTGTGGCGCAGACGCTGGATCTCGCTGCGCGCCTGCCGGGCGTAGGCCGGCCAGGTGGTTAACGCCAGCGCCAGCGCGCCGTTGACCAGCCCTGGACCGAGCATGGCGACAAAGGCAAAGGCGAGGATCAGACGCGGCATCGACATCACCACGTCGGTAAAGCGCATTAACACCCGTTCCAGCCAGCCGCCGTAGTAGCCGGATAAAATTCCTACCAGCAGCCCGGCGGGCAGGGTGATAACGGTGACCAGCGCCACCAGTCCCAGCGCCGGACGGCTGCCATAAATTAAGCGTGAGAGCAGGTCGCGGCCGTAGCTGTCGGTGCCGAGCCAGTGCTGGGCATTGGGGGCCTGCAGTCGTGCAGCGGCGTCCTGCCAGTTCGGATCGACCGGGGCCAGCCACGGGGCGAACAGCGCCACCAGCAGCAGCAGGGTAATGATGACCAGCCCGCAGAATGCCGCCGGCGAGCGGCGCAGACGTCGTAAAAACAGATAAAACGGCATCAGCGCACCCTTGGGTCAGTGAACCGCACCAGCAGGTCGGTCAGATTATTGATCAGCACGAAACAGACGCCGATCAGCAGCGTTCCGCCCATGATGGCGGTGGTATCCCCGGCGAACAGGGCGGTGGTGAGGTAGCGACCAATTCCCGGCCACGAGAAGACGGTCTCGGTTAACACCGCGCCCTCCAGCATGCTGGTGTAGGCCAGCGCAATCACGGTGAGCAGGGTGCTGCGAATATTGGGCAGCACGTGGCGCAGCAGAATGGTCATCTCACCCGCCCCTTTGGCTCGTGCCAGCAGGATGTACTCTTTGTTCATCTCGCTCAGGCACGCGGAGCGCGTCAGACGGGTGATGCTCGCCAGCGAATAGTAGGCCAGCAGCAGCACCGGCAAAACCAGATGGCTGACGGCGTTTTTAAAGGCCGCCATGTCGCCGGAAAGCCAGGTGTCGATCAGCGCAAATCCGCTGCGCGGCTCAACGGTATATTGCCAGATATCATCCAGCCTGCCGGGCCCGGCGCTCCACTGCAGCTTCGCGTAGAACAGCGCCAGCATCAGCAGCCCGAGCCAGAAAATGGGCACCGAGTTGCCGAGCAGGGTGAGGGTGCGGATAACCAGGTCGAGCGGCGAACCGACATAACGGGCGCACAGCACCCCGGCCATCACCCCCAGCAGGGAACCCAGGATCAGCGCCAGGGTGGCCAGCTCCAGGGTGGCCGGGAAGGCGTGCAGCAGATCCTGCAGCACCGGCTGCCCGGTGGCACTGGCGGTGCCGAGGTCGCCCTGCACCAGATTAACCAGATAGTGCCAGAACTGCACCGGAAGCGGCCGATCCAGCCCGAGCTGGTGGCGAACCTGATCGTAGGTGGACTGGCTGGCATGATCGCCGACGATCTGCAAAACGCGATCGACCGGCGAGAGCGCAGAGAGCGCAAAGGTCACGAGCAAAAGCCCGAGCAGCGTGAGGAACAGGGTCAGAAAGCCCTGGAGCACGCGGGTGGAAAGATGTGGCATGGGAGATCTCTTCATGCCGGGTGGCGGCTTCGCCTTACCCGGCCTACAAAATATCATCGTGCGTGGAGAGGTTTTGTAGGCCCGTGCAAGCGCAGCGCCGCCGGGCGATGAGCGCATGTACGTGGCCGACAAACTGGGCTATTTCGTGACCTTATCGTACCAGACCATATCCGCATTCAGCCCCTGCTGATAACCCTTCACGTTATCACGCACCACAATCTGGGTTTTGCCCTGATCGACAAACACGTACGGCGAGGTCTGCTGCAGCTGCTCCTGCATCTGCTTATACAGGTCGAGGCGTTTGGCCGGATCCGGCTCGGCCACTGCCGCCAGCGTGGCTTTGTTGAGTTCCGGGATCTGCCAGCCGTTAAGCCCGGCCACGGTGCTGGATTTGCCGTCATTCCAGGCGAAGGCGCTGGCGTTGGAGTGGGCGTCGAAGTAATCCGGGATCCACAGACGGATAGCGGCCTGGTGCTGTTTGGCCCGCACGCGGGCATACACCTGGCTACCGGCTGCTGGAAGCAGATCGATCTTCACGCCACCCTGGGCAAAGCTCGCCTGCATCGACTGGGCGATAGTGATAAACGGCGGTTTGTTCTCCACATCGAGGGTGAAGTGCGCGTCTTTGATACCCGCTTTCGCCAGAATCTCTTTCGCTTTGGCCGGATCAAATTTGAACGGGTTATTCTCCAGAGCGCCTGGCAGGCCTACCGGCAGGAAGCTCTGGTGGACAAAGTACTGGCCTTTCAGCAGATCTTTGGTGATGCCTTCATAATCCACCAGCCAGCGTGACGCTTCCCAGAAGGCCGGGTTATTCAGCAGGGGGTTGGCGCTGTTGCCAGCGTTAAACACCAGGTAGTTCTGCTCCGCAGAGGGGATGCTCAGCACGGTGACGCCCAGCTTACCGTTGAGGGCACCCACCTGGTCAGCACCGAGATCGCGGGCGACATCGGCGTCACCCTGCTCGATCAGCAGGCGACGGGAGGCCGGATCCGGCACGTTTTTGATAATAATATTTTTCAGCTTCGGTGCGCCGCCCGGCGCACTGGCGTTGGCTTCCAGCACGATGGCCTGATGCGGCTGGTAGACGCGCATTTTATACGCGCCGCTGCCTGCAGAGTGCATCTTCAGCCAGGCGTTGCCAAAGTCATCGCCTTTGACATTGGCGGTGACCAGCTTTTCATCCACGATGGAGGCAATCGGCGTGGAAAGGATATTCAGCGCAACGGCCGGACTCACGTCTGCCGTCCAGTGCAGCTGCAGAGTGTGGTCATCCACCTTTTTCAGCTGGCTGGCGATGTTGCCCGGCTCCCAGCCCAGCACGTTAAGAATAAAGGCCGGGGACTTGTTCAGGGTGATGGCGCGGGTATACGAGAAGATGACATCTTCCGCACGCAGCGGGTTGCCGGAGGCAAATTTCGCGTCCGGCTTCAGCTTGATGGTCAGGGTTTTTGCTGCCGCATCCGCCTCCCAGCTTTCGGCCAGGATCGGGGTGATTTTTTCCGGGTTATCGCGGTCAGGCTGCACCAGGCGCTGATACAGGCTGGGCACGGTCTGGATACTGGAGAGCTCGTTGGCTTCGGCCGGATCGAGGCTCACAATGTCATCCAGACCCTGAGCGACAACCAGCGTATCAGGTGGCGTAGCGGCATGGGCGGTTGCTGTCAGCGAAGCCAGCACCAGTAACGGCAGTAGTTTTTTGGTCATAACGATCCCTGAACGTCTTGTTTTTGATTGTTTTATAGACCGTTACGTTAGGGGGGCGGACAAAAATTAGGAAAGTCTTAATTCTGCTTAGCTTATTCCCGTAGCGCATAATGAATTATTTATAGTTATTAGCGGGGCTAGCGGTACCGTTATGCAGGCAATCCTGTATTGTGAAATAACAATCTATTAACAAACAAAAGGGGTAGAGCGTGCCGGAAATCAATATCTGGGGGCAGACCGTTAACGATCCTGTTCCCGGCTGGCAGGGGGCCAGCGTGTTGGAGCGTGGGGTACTGGAAGGGCGTTTTTGCCGTCTTGAACCGCTGGATGCGGTAGAGCATGCGGTGGATCTGTTCGAGGCGTACGCGCTGGGCGACGACAGCGACTGGACCTGGCTTGCCAGCAATCAACCTGCCAGCGTGGAAGCTACCGTCGACTGGTTGCAGGTCAAGGTGCAGGATGAGGGACTGGTGCCTTTTGCGGTGATCGATCGCCGCAGCGAGCGCGCCGTTGGGCTGGTCTGTTACATGGCAATTGAACAGCAGCTGGGCTCGGTGGAGATTGGCCATGTCACATGGTCGCGGAAAATGAAAAACAGCCCGCTCGGCACCGAAGCCGTCTGGCTGCTGCTGAAGTATGGCTTTGAACGGGGCTACCGTCGACTGGAGTGGAAGTGCGATTCGATGAACATTGCTTCGCGTCGGGCCGCCGAGCGGCTGGGCTTTGTCTGGGAAGGGCGGCTGCGGCAGAAACTGGTGCGTAAAGGCCGCAACCGCGACAGCGATATGTTATCCATCATTGACAGCGAATGGCCGGAGCGGGACGCGGCCATTCGCGGCTGGCTGGCCGCGGATAATTTTGATGCGGAGGGACGACAAATCAGACGCCTTGAGACGTTTCATGTGCGCCCGGAAACCGCCTGATTTCCCGGCAATCTGAACGTATTCCGAAAAGGTTATTTTACTGGTTAAATATACAGTTTAATGGCGCTTTTTTCAGCGATACGGGAGTAATATAGCGGCGGGTGCCTGATGCTTTCTGAGCTCAGGCAGGCGTGGTGGGCCAGAAAGCAAAAGCCCCGGAGATGTTTCCATCAACCGGGGCTACCACTCCAAACCCAAACAATTTGGATGGTAGCCTCTTCTTAGCAAGGAGGCAATGACATGCTTAACAAGTACGCCTTTGCGGCGATCCTGGTGCTGGGTTTAACTGTGCTGGGCGTCACGTTTCTGGTTCACGAGCAGTTATGCGAGCTGAGCTTTAAGGAGCGTGATGTGGAAGTGAAAGCTGTTCTCGCTTACGAAACGAAGAAGTAGCGGTACGCGGGGAGCAATCCCCGCTTATCCGGTTGTCGGTTTGGTTCGGGCACCCGTTTTTTTGCCCCGTCTGGTGATAAGCCGGACGGGGCATTTTTATTTATGGCAGCGGCATCCTAAACGTATTCTGAAAACGTCATTTCACTGGTCAAATATACAGTTTAATGGCGCTTTTTTCAGCGATACGAGAGTAATATTGCGGCGGGTGCCTGATGCTTTCTGAGCTCAGGCAGGCGTGGTGGGCCAGAAAGCAAAAGCCCCGGAGATGTTTCCATCAACCGGGGCTACCATCACCAAACCTAGACAATTTGGATGGTAGCCTCTTCTTAGCAAGGAGGCAATGACATGCTTAACAAGTACGCCTTTGCGGCGATCCTGGTGCTGGGTTTAACTGTGCTGGGAGTCACGTTTCTGGTTCACGAGCAGTTATGCGAGCTGAGCTTTAAGGAGCGCGATATGGAAGTGAAAGCTGTTCTCGCTTACGAAACGAAGAAGTAGCGGTATGCGGGGAGCAATCCCCGCTTATCCGGTTGTCGGTTTGGTACAGGCACCCGTTTTTTTGCCCCGTCTGGTGATGAGCCGGACGGGGCATTTTTACGTTCTTACCCGTTCAACGGTCTCCTGCCAGGCTTGCCAGCGGCTCTGCAACCGGGCGTGACGCGCCATGTCGGGTGTAAAAGTGACATGTTCCGGCAGATACTGGCGCAGCTGCGTGGTGGTCAGGTTAAACAGCGCCTTACGGGCCAGCAGGGCGGCCCCCATCGCGGAGAGCTCCGGCACGTCGCTGCGCATCACCGGACAGCCGAGCAGGTCCGCCTGATACTGCATCAGCCAGTCGTTTTTCGTCGGCCCGCCGTCAACCATCAATGCGTTGAGGGTAAAGCCCGGATGGACCCGCATCGCCTCAACGACGTCGGCAATCTGATAGGCGATCGATTCCAGGGCCGCGCGGATCAGGTGCGCCCGCTTCACGCCCCGGCTCAGGCCGTGGATCATGCCGCGTGCGTTTTCATCCCACCAGGGGGCGCCAAGACCGGTCAGCGCCGGAACAAAATAGACGCCGAGGGTGGAGTCCACCGAGCGGGGCAGGGTGTTCAGCTCATGGGCCAGCTCCGCCTGCGACAGCTCGCTCAAGCCGGTGCTGTCCGCCATCCATGCCACCGCGTCGCCGGTGTGGGGAATATTGCCCTCAAGGCCGTAGACCAGGGTGTCGCCATCATGCCACGCCACGGTGGTGGCCAGCGCGCTGACGTCGCAGCGGGCGGAGGAGACCGGGGCCATCACCGACGAACCGGTGCCGTAGGTCGCCTTCACGCAGCCTTCGGCACCCAGACCATGGGCAAAGAGCGCAGCGTGGGAGTCGCCAATCATCGCCATCACCGGCAGTCCGTCAGGGATCGACGGGCAGCCGCAAGTGTAACCAAACAGTCCGCTGGAGGGCTTGATATCCGGTAGCGCCGCGCGCGGGATGCCAAACAGCGCCAGCATCTGCGGATCCCAGTCGGCGGTATGCAGGTTCATCAGCTGGGTGCGGGCGGCGTTGGCGTGGTCGCAGCTGAACGACAGGCCCTGGGTCAACTGCCACAGCAGCCAGCTGTCAACGGTGCCGAGGCAGATCTCCCCCCGGGCGGCGCGCTGCGTGCCGTCGGGGGTATTATCCAGCAGCCAGCGCATTTTAGAGGCCGAGAACAGCGGGGCGATGGGCAGGCCCGTTGCCGCCTTGATCTGCGGCCCGTAGCCATTTTCCCGTAGCTGATGGCAAAAGGACGCGGTGCGGGAACACTGCCAGCTGAGCGCCGGAGCAATGGGCTTGCCGGTTGCCCGATACCAGCCCACGACGGTTTCACGCTGATTGCTGATCGCCAGCGCGGCAACTCTCTCCGCCCCAACGGTGGCAATCGCCCGGGCCACCACCTCGAGGGAGGCCTCGACCAGCAGTTCAGCAGACTGCTCCACCCAGCCTTCGTGCGGGGTCTGGATCGCCAGCGCCCGGGAGAAGCTCGCTACCACATGACCGCTTGCGTCCAGCGCCACCGCTTTGGCGTTGGTGGTACCCTCGTCGAGGGCAATAATAATGTCCTTGCTCACCGACATTGCGGCCTCCTGCCCTTAACGATGGAGATAAGTTGAAACGCCGAGGTAACGGGTGAAGGCTTCATGCAGGATCTCCGCGCTGGCAGAGTGGTTCATCGCCACGTGATGCTCAAAACCGTTGCGGCAGATCCAGTTCAGCAGGTTCTCCAGATGCGGGACCTGGATCACCGCCCGGCAGCCCACCGTATCCAGCGGATCGTCCACCGACTGGCCCTGGCCCACGTAGGCTTTGATTTCTCCGGTCAGATCGTCGGTGCTCAGGCGGAAGTAGGTCAGCGGGCCGCTTTTCAGACGACCGTGGACCGCGCCGCAGGTGTTCTCTTTCCCGACCGTGGTACCGATGATGTCGGCGGTGCCCATGTGCGGGGATTCGAGGCTGGAGGCGGCGAAGTTACCGCAGTGGAACAGGACACATTTGTCGCGATCGTCGCCGAAGTTGTTGTTCCAGTCGGCAATCGAGGCGGGATTCATATTGCTGCTCGCCAGGGCGAACATGGAGAGGGCCCCCATCACGTCCACTTCACAGGCGCTCGGCATCAGTTGGCCGGACATCACGCTCATGATCGAGCAGACGTTAATCCCGAGGTTCTCCTGCAGGGAGGTCCAGCACTGGATGGCGGTGGTGTCGATGTCGTTGGCCACCACCCACTCACTGATCACCACAAACAGCTTGGCCATAGTCACCAACTTGTCGGCCGGAATGCGGCTGGCGTCGGCGTTGTCGATCAGAATCCGGCGTTTTTCATCCACGCGGATATCGTCATCGCGCAGGGTTTTAATGCGGGTAAAGACTTCGGACAGATCGAGAGTTTCCACGGCAATGCCCAGTCTTTCCAGCAGCTTCTCGCTGTAGCGCACGGTGTTAAAGCCCGCCGGACGGGCACCAATCGCCCCCACGCGCACTCCGCGCATGCTGCTCACCACGCGGCACACCTGCTCGAAGCGCTTCAGATCCTGTTCAAACACCTCGCCGGTGAGGGCGCAGACGTGCTGGGTGGTGAGGGTAAAGGGAATGCCGTACTGACGCAGGTTGTTGCACAGGGAGATCTTGCCGCAGAAGCTGTCGCGGCGGGTCGCCAGCCCCATTTTATCGAGGTTATCTTCCTCGGCCTGCACCAGCACCGGCACGTTCAGGCCAGAAAGACGCAGGGTTTCCGCCACCGCTTTTTCATCGCCAAAGTTCGGTAGCAGCACCACCACGCCATGAATGCGATCGCGATGGGCGCGAAACAGCTCGGCGCACGCTTTGGCATCCTGACGGGTTTCGACGCCGCCGAGTTCGGTCTGGCTCGGATCGAGCATCACGGTGTTGATCCCCAGGCGGCCAAACAGGGCGATCGCCTGCTCGCGTGCTTCTGCCACCAGATAGCTCGGGAAAAACCCACGGTTGCCGATGATCACGCCCATCGTAAGTTGTTGAGGAATTCGGGACATTGCTTCTCTCTCCAGTAAGATGTTGTTGTTATTTTCAGCAAATCTGTCGCGTCAGCATTTCCCGGGCGTGTTTCACCACCCCAGCGACATCAATCTCATGACGTGCCCGCGTTGACGCTCTGTCGGCGGCAATCGCGTATTGTCCATCCGGGATCCCCAGACGTTTCAGCGGCACGGCGCATCCGGCCTCGGCCAGCACTTCCGCTACCAGACTGCCGACGCCGCCGTTGACGTTATGCTCCTCGACGCTCACCACCGCCTTGCAGGGGGCGATTGCCGCCAGCAGCTGTTGGGTATCACAGGGACGAATAGATGGAACGCTGATAACAGTGGCGTCAATACCTTCTTCCGCGAGTTGTGCGGCGGCTTCCACTATTTCATGCACCGTCGATCCCATCGCCACCAGCGCCACGTCGTGGCCGGTGCGCAGGACGTCAATCTTGCCCGGGGCAAAACGGTAGCTTTCATCGTGCAGTTCCGGCAGATTTTTGCCATCGAGACGGATATAGACCGGGCCCACATGGTCGAGGGCGTAGTCGATGATCTGGCGGCACTCGTTCGGGCTCGACGGGGCGTAAATTTCGATATTGCCGAATCCGCGCATAATGGCGATATCGTCGATGCTGTGGTGGGTACTGGCGAGCGGGCCGTAGCTGGCGCCGGCGTTCAGGCCGAACAGCTTAACGTTGGTGTTGTTGTAGCAGACGTCGACTTTGATCTGCTCGTTGGCACGTGAAATCAAAAAGGGCGCGGCGTTACAGGTGACGGCGATCTTGCCGCCAATCGCCAGACCGGCAGCGGCGCCAACCAGCGTCTGCTCGGCGATGCCGACGTTAACCAGCCGGCCCGGGAAACGCTGCATAAAGGGGGCGATTTTCGCCGTGGAGGTCGAGTCTGCCACCACCGGCACCAGGTCTACGCCGCGTTCGACGGCGTCAATAAAGGCATTAACCATCACCGTGGCGAGATGTTCGCTATTACTCATCTTTCAGTTCCTCCAGCGCCAGTTCAACTTCTTCCCCTTTCGGCACCCGGTGGTGCCATTCCGGCCGTCCCTGAATAAATGAAATTCCCGCGCCCTTGGTGGTATGGGCAATCACCACATGCGGCTTGCCGTTGGGCTTCAGTCCTTCCAGCGTGGCGACCACATCCGCCATGTCATTGCCGTTGCAGCCGGTCACTTCCAGGCCGAAGGCTCTCCACTTCTCATCCAGCGGATCGGTGTTGAGGATCTCTTTGGTAGAGCCCGCCAGTTGGAGGTTGTTTTTGTCATTGATAATAAACAGGTTATCCAGCTGATAATGAGCGGCGACCAGCGCGGCTTCCCAGTTGCTGCCTTCCGCCAGTTCACCGTCGCCGGTCACCACAAACACCCGACGCTTGCTGTTGTTGCGTTTCGCGGCCAGGGCGATCCCCACCGCTACCGGCAGACCATGTCCCAGCGCGCCGGTATTCAGCTCAATGCCAGGGGTTTTGTGTTTCACCGGGTGGCCCGGCAGGTGAGAGTCGGCATGCTGATAGGTGGAGAGCCACTCGACGGGAATAAACCCGGCCTCGGCCAGCACGCAGTAATACCCGCCCACCGCATGGCCTTTTGACTGGATATAGATATCGCGATCATCGCTGTCCTTCAGCTGCGGGGAGCAGTTCAGAATGCGAAAGTAGAGGGCGGTCAGCAGTTCGACCTGCGAAAGATCGGCGCCGGTATGGCCGCCCGCCGGGCTTTCGGCATTCAGCACGATGATCCGGCGACGAATCGAACGCGCCCGGGTTTCGAGCTCCGCGACGGAGAGCGAAAACGGATTCATAACATACCTCCTGAATTTATAATCTGTTGTGAATAATTATTCCAGCCGGGTACGTTTTTTCCCTGTTCTCTCTGTCAGAGCAGGGGTTTATGACCGCTTTGAATATATATTCAATGCTGATTTATTATTCATGATAGTAAGATATGCCCTGCTCTGGGGTTTGTCTACGGTTTGCGCAGGCAAATTTCGAAGAAAAGCGAAAAGGATCACATTTGCCCGGCGGATCGCGACGGCGCTTGCTTGTTAAATATTCATGGATGAATAAAAATAACGACAGTCGATTAAGGGGAACGTTATGTCGAAGCAGGTGCTGAGCCCGGAAGAAGACCCGGTCATCGGCATGGAGCTGGCGCAAATCCGCGCCTGCCCACAGGTGATTGCCCTGGCGGGCTGAGCGGAATAACGCAATCGCGGTGCGCCATACCGCTGCGTAATACTGTTTTTACGCCAGTTGTTTCAGAATGATCCTCGTCGATAGGGGACTAATGGCGAAGAATCAGAAGGACACATTTATCGTTGCAGGGTCGCCGGTCTACATAAGGGCTGTAAAAGGCTATAAAGAAAATGGTTTAGTAAGACCTAAGGCAATTGTAGTAATTTTTATTTTAAAGGGTTACGAAGGCAGACTAATAAAATATGTTGACCTCAGTCATGCCGGATTAATGGCCGTTTAAATACCAATATGAATTGTTTAAATATTAGCTATGCTAACGAAAATAGATAGGTGCTATGTTTAGCGCTTAACGATGTGAAATATGATAAACGAGATCAATGTATTATCTATTTTTATTGAGCACATAAACAATTGTACAATTTTACGCAGTTGATATGATAAATCCTTCTTATTGGAGGGATTAAATGTCGAATGGAATAAATCGCGGAGGTCTGCGGTTATTGACCCTTGGTGAAATTAACCTGGCCCGCACGCTCTACGCTTTTAGTATTCGTTATAACGAAGTATGGATTCACCGCAGCAGCTACCTTCCTTTCAATATGCAGGCGAACAACGTCGCCATGGCGCCAAACGGCGAAATATATTTTCAGGAAGGGGTGTATGAGCCTGATTTTTCACAGCCACACGTCAAAAATGATCGCATAGGCGGTCAGCACATATTTCTGCATGAAATGATGCATGTCTGGCAACACCAGCGCGGGATGATGGTAAGAACGCGTGGCGCATTCTCATGGGCTGTTGATTACAACTATGAGCTCAATAAACCAAATTTGATGGACTACGGCATAGAAAATCAGGCATGTATCGTGAGTGATTACTGGTTGCTCAAAACCTATGGATTCGGAAATCGAAACGACCTGTATCGCCTCAAAAACTATGACTCGTCAGAGCCTACCCTCAAACTTATGGCTCGATATCAGAAAGTGCTTGGGAGTTTCCCGCATTGAAACGCTACTTATCCTTGATTCTGTTATCTGTAACCCTTGTCGGATGTGGTAAAGGTGATCGTGCAGCCCCCTGGCGCTCAATCATCGTTGATAAGGGGCATGTTTGCTTTTCGGCGGATAAAACCGACGTCCTGAGTCGCTATAACATTTCTTCAATGCAGGGCGGAGAATACAAAGAATTTGCCACTAATGAGCACGTTTCTTTCTCCTGGCCAGACTCCTGTTTAAATCTGATGCTTAGGCCGGGTTATACCTATGGCGTGTCGTACACGCTGAATGGTTCAAATTATCGCTACGTGTTCTTTATCGACAATGACTGGAACGTCTCAAGTAATCAATAAGGGAAATAACGATGTCATTACCAGCTTATATGTATCTCTATGATGAAAATGGACAGCTGATCAAAGGCAGTTGTATAGCGCTGGACCGTGAGGGTGCAATTGAAATTATGAACAGCAGTTACGGTGTGTACCAGAACACATGCCGCAACACGGGTAAACTTATGGGCTCGCGCGAACACAACGCTTTTACCCTGCACAAAGAGATTGATAAAACCTCGCCATATTTTGCGGTTGCAGTCTGCCAAAGTAAGCGGCTGCAAAAGGCAGTAATACACTATTACGACATCAACGAGGCTGGCATTGAATACGAGATTTACAGAATTACGCTTACCAGCATTGTGATCATGTCAGTTAATGCTTCTCATGCTTCTCATGCTTATATCCCGGGCTCTCGCACGCCAGGAATGATGGAGAATATCGCAATTTCCTATTCAGGAATTGAGTGGTTTTATATCGAAGGGAATATCAAGTATGACGATGACTGGAGCCGCCCAGTGGGTTACAACCAGCAGAAAAAGTAGCATGGAGTGCGGCTTCCCAGTTACTGCCCTCGGTCAGTTCACCATCCCCGATCACGACAAACACCCGACGTTTGTTATTGCTGCCTTTTGCCGCCAGTCGGCCCCTTAGCAGGGAGTGCAGCGCCATAAGCAGGGTTTGTCTACGGTTTGCGCAGGCAAATTTCGAAGAAAAGAGAAAAGGATCACATTTGCCCGGCGGATCGCGACGGTGCTTGCTTGTTAAATATTCAGGGATGAATAAAAATAACGACAGTCGATTAAGGGGAACGTTATGTCGAAGCAGGATGAACAGCGACTGCTGGTCAAGATCGCCACACTTTACTACAGCGAGAATAAAAAGCAGTCTGAGATTGCCTCGCTGCTGCATCTCTCGCAGTCCTTTGTCTCACGGGCGCTGACCCGCTGCCAGAAAGAGGGGCTGGTCAAAATTACCGTGGTGCAACCGACCAACATTTTTGTCTCGCTGGAGAAGGCGCTGGAAGAGCAGTATGGCATCCGCCAGGCCATCGTGGTGGACGTGGGGGAGAACCCGTCCAGCGCCCAGATTAAGCACGCCATCGGCAGCGCGGCGGCGCACTATGTTGAAACCCGCCTGCGCCCGGAAGACCTGGTCGGGATCTCCTCCTGGAGCAGCACCATCCGCTGCATGGTGGATGAGATGCACCCGCAGAATATCCGCGCCGCCGGGGTGATCCAGCTGCTGGGCGGCGTCGGCCCCAACGGCAACGTGCAGGCGACGATCCTCACCCAGCAGCTGGCGGCGCACCTCGGCTGCCCGGCGGGGCTGTTGCCGTCCCAGAGCATTGAGCACTCGGTGGAGGAGCGCGCCCGGCTGGTGAGCAGCCCGGACGTGGCGGCGGTGGTGGGCAAATTCGCCGAAGTGGACGTGGCGATTGTCGGCATCGGCGAACTGGAGCCGTCGCAGCTGCTGAAAAACTCCGGCAACTACTACAACGAAGATATGCTCAAACTGCTGGCCGAGCGCGGGGCGGTAGGGGACATCTGCCTGCACTACTACGATGCGAAAGGCGAGCCGGTGCTGAGCCCGGAAGAAGATCCGGTGATCGGCATGGAGCTGGCGCAGATCCGCGCCTGTCCGCAGGTGATTGCCCTGGCCGGTGGGGAAGAAAAGCGCAACGCCATTCGCGGGGCGCTGGAAGGGAAGTACATCGACGTGTTGATCACCGATTACCCGACGGCGCGGAGTTTGTTGAAAGCGTAGTTTTGCCCGGCGGCGCTTCGCTTGCACGGGCCTACAAAACTGCCGTTGACCTTGTAGGCCGGGTAAGGCGAAGCCGCCACCCGGCACAAAGACCGCACAACCGCGCTACTTTCCTTCCATCACCGCTTTTTGCGCCACCACCGCCGCTTTCTGCTGCATCCGGTTTTGCATCTGGTCGATGATCACCGCCACGATAATCACGATCCCTTTGATCACCATCTGCCAGAACTCGCTGACCCCCATCATCACCAGGCCGTCGGCAAGGAAGCCGATGACGAAGGCGCCAATCAGGGTGCCGAGAATGGTGCCGCGGCCACCGGCCAGCGAGGTGCCGCCCAGTACCACCGCCGCGATGGCGTTCATCTCAAACGCGGTGCCGTTGGCCGGATGGCTCGCCAGCAGCTGCGCGGAGACCACAATCCCGGCGATGGCGGCGCAGAACCCCGACAGGGTATAGACCAGCACTTTCACCTGCTTGACCCGCACTCCGGAGAGTTCTGCCGCGCGTTCGTTATCGCCGATGGCGTAGACGTGGCGGCCAAACGGCAGGCGGCGGGCGATGTAGGCGATCGCCAGCGCCAGGACGATCATCATCCAGATGGCCCACGGGATGCCGAGCAGCGTACCGGCGCCAATCTCATCGAAGCCGGTATTCCCCAGCTGCGGGTTGCCTGACAGGCCCGGGAAGGTCTGGCCGTCGGAGGTGAGCATCGCCGCCCCGCGCAGCACGTACATGGTGCCAAGGGTGCAGATAAAGGGCGCGACGTTATAGCGGGTGATGATCCAGCCGTTAACCGCCCCGATAAGCGCGCCAATCAGCAGCACGATGGGCACAATCACCCACACGCTCGGGAAGATAGCGATGCCGAACATCGGCAGCACAATCCCTTTGGTGATCATCCACCCGGCGATCATCCCGCACAGCCCCAGCGTGGCGCCAATCGACAGGTCGATCCCGGCGGTGATGATCACGAAGGTGATCCCCAGCGCCAGAAACGCGTTGATGGCGATATGCTTAATCATGATCACCAGGCTACCGGCGGAGAGAAAGCCTGGCACGGTCATTGTGAAAAAGCCGACAATCAGAAACAGCGCAATGAAAGTGCGCATCTTCAGCAGCAGCAGAAGTAATTTTTCCCGGGAAGGCGCGGCCCCTTTTTGCGGCGTCAGCGCGACAGACTGTGTCGTTTTCATCTTAGAACCCCTGAGCACTTGCGGTGACCAGCGCCGATTCGTCGGCCCGATCGCGAACAATATCGGCGGTCAGTTTGCCGCCGGACATCACCAGAATGCGGTCCGATACCGCCATAATCTCTTTCAAATCCGAGGTGGAGAACACCACCGCGATGCCCTGCTGCGACAGCTGCACCATCATGCGAAACACGTCCGCTTTGGCACCCACGTCTATGCCGCGCGTCGGCTCATCAAGGAACAGCACCTTCGGATTGGTCAGCAGCGAGCGGCCAATCACCACTTTCTGCTGATTGCCGCCGCTGAGCGCCTGGATCTCGACTTCCGGGGTGGAGACCTTGATCGACAGATTGCCGATGGTGCTGGCCACCACCTCCTGCTCCGCTTTCTGCGCGATGGTGAAACCGCGCTGCAGACGGCGCCACAGGCTAGCGATGGTCAGGTTGCTGGCCACCGACGAGCCGGGGAAGATCCCGGTGCGTTTGCGGTCTTCCGGCACCAGGCTCATCCCCATGCGGATGCGCTCGGCGGTGGTAAGCCGCTGCGGCACCGGTTTGCTGTCGAGCCACAGTTTGCCCAGATAGTTGCGCTCGGTGCCGAGCATGCACTCGAACAGCTCGGTACGCCCGGCACCCATCAGGCCGTAGATGCCGACGATCTCGCCGGCGTTCACCTGGAAGCTGACGTCGTTGACCACCGTATTCCCGGCGGCATTGACGCAGGTGATGTGTTCCGCCTCCAGCACCGGCGCGCCGAAGGTGCGGCCCGGCTCAAGGAAGTTGCTTACCGGATCGCTGCCGAGCATCTCGCGCACGATCCAGGGCACGTCGATATCCTGCACCTTCGCCTCGGCCTGGAATTTGCCGTCGCGCAGAATGGTGATCACATCGCCTATCGCCATCAGCTCTTCCAGCCGGTGGGAGATATAGATGATGGTGACGCCCTGGCGGGTCAGCTCGCGGATCACCCTAAACAGGATCTCCACCTCGGTTTTACTCAGCGCCGAGGTGGGCTCGTCGAGGATCAGGATGTCGGCATCCTCGGCCAGCGCCTTGGCTATCTCGATCAGCTGCTGCTGCCCGACCTTCAGGTTGCCCACCAGCTCCCGCGGGGAGATGGGCTGATCGAGGCGTTTCAGCAGCGCCGCGGTGCGGGACTCCTGCTCCGCCTCGTTAATCGGCGTCACCCCTTTTTGCAGCTCGCGACCGAGAAAGACGTTCTCCGCCACGTTGAGGTTTTCAAACAGGTTCAGCTCCTGGTGCACCATGCCGATCCCGTGGGCAGCGGCATCCCGGGTGTTAGTGAACGCCACCTGCTTACCGTTGAGCCACATCTCGCCGAGGCTGGGCTGCTGCACCCCGGCAAGGATCTTCATCAGCGTCGATTTTCCGGCGCCGTTCTCGCCGATAATGACGTTCACTTTGCCGCGCCAGACGCGGTAATCGACCTTATCCAGCGCCACGGTGCCGGGAAACAGCATCGAGATGCCGCGGGTGCTGAGGATAATGTCCTCTGCCGGGTTATCGCTCATCACGGCGCCTCCTGTTTCAGTTCCAGCGCCGCCGCTTCATTCGCTTTGCCGCCCGTCAGGGTGGTGGCGAACAGCACGGTGGCATTTTTGCCGCTCCAGCTGTCATCGACTTTTGGCAGATGTTTCACCGCCTCGCGGTTTAACGCCCGGGAGAGCTGGGCGTACTGCACCTGATTGGTAAATTCATCGAAGCGGAAGCCGGCCGCGTCGCGGATGGCGTTGCCGCGCATTACCGGCCCGGTCTGGATCTGAAGCGGCTGGCCGTTCACCGTCATCACCAGTTTCTGCTCGTTGGCGCTGCTGGCCTCCACACGCTCCACTTTGCCGCTGAGGCGCACGAAGACGCTCTGCGCTTTGTCAGACGGCGTTTTCAGCTGGGTGGAGAGGGCGCTGGCGTCCAGCGCATGATTTTTAGCGGCGTCGAGGATCCGCGGCTGCCAGGTTTGTTGCGCGATCTGCTGTGGGGTCTGGTTGTCAAAGCTCGCTTTGGCGTTGGGATCGGCAGGCATGATTGGCTTGCCGTTCTCATCCAGATCCACCACGGTGCAGGCCGTCAGCAACAGGGCGGCTGCGCCTGTCAGCGCGGCGCCCCATTGTTTTAACCGCATACTGCCTCCGCTTATTTGCTGAGGTTGAACACATTCAGCTTGCTGGCGTTGGACTCATCGATCAGCACGCAGTCCATCAGCTGTTTCTCGTCTTTTTGCGCTTTGCCGTTTTTCAGGTAGTAATCCGCCTGCTCAACGGCCATCTGCGCCTGCTCCCAGCCCGGCTGAAGAACGGTAGCTTTGATATTGCCCTTCTTCAGGATCGAGTCGCGGGTGTAGTCGCTGCCGTCAAAGCCGACCACAATCACGTTGTTTTTCCCGGCGGCCTTCAGCGCCGCTTCGGCACCCAGCGCCATGGTGTCGTTTCCGGAGATCACGCCGACGATATCCGGGTTGGTTTGCAGGATGGCTTCCATACGGGTGAAGGCTTCGGTCTGGCTCCAGTTGGCGGTCTGCTGCGCCACCATCTTCATGTCCGGATAGTCATCCAGCACGTCGTGGTAGCCCTGGGAGCGCACGTGGGCGTTGGTGTCCGACGGACGGCCCAGCAGCTCAACGTATTTGCCTTTGCCGTCCAGCAGTTTGGCGAATTTCTCCGCACCCAGCTGCGCCCCCTGATAGTTGTTCGAGACAATCTGCGCCACCGCCACGCCGGTTTTGTTGATTTCACGATCGATCAGAAAGGCAGGGACGCCTGCCGCTTTGGCCTTCTCCAGCGGACCGACGGTGGCATCTGCCCCGGCGTTATCCAGAATGATCGCTTTCGCTTTACGGGCGATAGCGGTCTCAATCAGCTGGTTTTGTTTGTTCACGTCATCGTCATGCGAGGCGACAAGGGTGGTGTAACCCAGCTCTTTCGCTTTCGCCGCCGCGCCGTCGGCTTCAGCCTTGAAGAACGGGTTGTCGTGTGAGGGGGTAATTATCGCAATGAGTCCGTTATCGGCGGCAAACAGGGAGCCGGAAGCGGCGATCATTGAGGCCAGTAAAGCGGATTTTACAAAGGTCGTGTTCATTCTTTTTCTCCACATTGAATATTTATTCAATAATGATTTATTATTCAATGTAACGATAAGACTGCCTGATAAAACTGTCTACGGTTTAGGCAGCTAATTTGTTTAAAAGGAGAAAAGGATCACGATCCTGAGCCGTTATGCATCACAGATCAGGGTGATGACCTGGGTATTAATCTGGCTCCAGTGCAGGGTAAATGCCTGATTTTGTGCAAAGGGCGGAAAAGGGCGGGAGAGGGATAAGGTCAGGGTGTTGGCCGTCAATGCCGTGGCGCGCGCACTGTCGAAGCCCATCCACGCCTGCACCTGCGGAAACAGGGCTTTGAACAGGCTCTCTTTGGCGCTGAAGGTGAGGGTGAAGGCCAGATCGAAGGGAATGCCGCTCCCGGCCAGGAGTTGTGCTTCCCGGGCATCGATTACGCCGTCCTGGATTTCACGGACTTCGTGCTTGTCGATGATCGCTTCACAATCAATGCCGATAAGGCCATTTTTCCGGCATATCGCCACAGCCTGCGTACCGCTGTGAGAAATACTGCCGCTTACGCCCTCAGGCCACAGCGGTTCGCCGCTGTGGCCGATGCTGGGAATAGTTTGCCGGTTCAGGGCATGAAAGGCGGCGATCCGTCCGGCCAGGTGATCGGCTTTGCGCTTGCGCCCAGCGTGGATTAGCTGGTGATGATGTGGAAGCCAAAGCAGATCCGTATCGTTGAACGTCGTGGGATCGAAGGTGATGCAGTGAACTGTTTGCCCGGCAAGAAGAAACGTGGAGTAAGTGGTGTACATCTGTTTCTCACCGCTAAAAAAGGAACGCCATGGTAGCACACGCTTTCCGACTGTTCCCTCTCCCCTCTGGTGAGAGTAGTGGAAGCATGAAAGACCCTTTATTGAATGTCACCGATGGGAATTTCCCCTAAGTCAAATCCTTGTTGAACATATGGTTATTGCTTGTAAAATGACCGCTGTGATTATTTTTATAACAAGTAGATGGACTTATGAAACAGTACAACAATGATCTTACTCCGGAAATTCTGGCTACCTTGCAAAAACCAGCATTCACCCCTGAACAAATCGCTGAAATGCCCGAAGATGCCCGCAAAAATGTCATGCAACAACTGGCGTTACAACAACGTCCTGTTGCTGCCATTTATCGACCTGCTGTTGCAGGGAGTCTGACCCGGCAGGGTGGTATTGCTGATGAATTTGAACCCAATCCGAACAAAGGCGTAAAAGCCCTGCTCAGTAATGGTCAGTACGCCAGTGTACTGTATGAAGGCTGCACCGTTACCTACGCTGATGGCACAAAAAGCAGAATCGCCACCAGCGCAGGTCAGTCTCACACCGTGGCAGGTAAAGGAATGGGGCTGGTTGGAAGCCTTCTGGAAAACGGGGATGAAATTGTCAGCACGCCTACTGACAGCGGATTTATTGTTAAGTATGAAGATGACCCTGTACCGGAGGATTTTTTATCGGCCCATGAGGTAGCGTAATGGGAAATCGTTCAGATTGCTACGGACGGGGAACGGCGCTGGAAGGTGATAAAACGACCACTGGCGCTGTATGTATTGCTTCTATGTCCAATGATACCGAGCACGGGCGCAGAGTCATGCGTGTCGGTGATAAAACGACCCGGTGCCCCAAATGTGGCGAACCTGGTGTTGTGGTTTCGGGAGAACCACGCGATACCAATATGGGAAAAATAGCAGCTGTAGATGGTTCAGTCGTGCGCTGTGCCTGCCCTTCAGGGTCTAACTGGATTATCGCACCTGCCGGGCAGTGGGTAGGGCCGGGAGTGGATCCGTCGATTGCCGCACGAGTACAACTATTTGCAGAACGTAAAGCTGCTCAGGAAGCCGAAGAGAGGCGACGGGCAGAAGAGCAGGAACGTAACCGGGTTTTTGCTAAATCCTGTCTTCGTGGTGAAGGCTGTAACGATGCAGGGACGCAGCAGGAGCCTCATACTAACTTTGCTGATATGGGGCTATTTAAAGCTGCTCCGGTCAATGATGCAGCAACCGCCTCAGATACACCACAGCACGCACAGACAGCAAAGAAAAAGTCACCAGCTCCGGAGGGTATCCCAAAACCGAAGAAGCGCAGTGCCCTGTACAAATGGCTTAACGGCAACCATGAGGAAATGGAGTATCAGGCCGCTGTTGCAGCCGCCGCCAGTGCAGCCCGGGCACAGACAGCTACCGCTGGGGTTAGCGTTCTTGAACAGATTGGCGGGCGCTTTGCTACCTATGGTACATGGGCGGTACGCGGGGCTGAAATCGCAACGGCTGGTGCAGGTGCATCCGTTGCCGGGTTTTTAGTTGGCATGATGCCCGGACGGCTGAACGACGGTGAACAGGATTTCATCGACCGTATGCGGCTTGCACAGATGAGTGAAGCGCCTACCCGTGTACGCTATACATGGGAGAATGACAGCAACGGAAATCCCGTTCCGCATGGCTGGCACACCCCACCGGGTAAAGATATGGTGCGGGTGCGTAAAATGCAGTGGGACAGCACCCGACAGGCGTACATCTTCACCACCGAGGAAGAAAGCCCGGTAACCATCATCTGGACCCCCGATCATTCTGGTGCTAACACTCCGACAAACACGGGTAATCAGACCCCGCCGAGGCTGCCAGGAACAATCCTTATTAACCCGTTACCCGATGGAACTCATATCACCAGTACGACAACCCCGGCACCGGATGAGAAAAATTTCGCGGATTACATTCTGATCCTTCCCGTATCAGATATTCCGCCGATTTATATCTACATTCGCAACAATCCGGGGCAAGTCACAGGTAAAGGTCAGAAGGTTACAGGTACATGGTTAGCTGATGCGAATCAGGGCAACGGCTCGCCTGTCCCATCTCAGATAGCCGATAAACTGCGCGGTCGTACCTTCTCCAATTTTGATGGGTTTAGGGAAGCATTCTGGGAAGAGGTAAGTAAAGATTCTGAACTATCAAAGCAATTTATCCCCAGCAACTCAGCTCGAATGAAGTATGGATTGTCGCCGCGAACAAGATTTGCAGATACAGTTGGGAAAAGGCGTTCTTTTGAAATTCACCACATCAAGCCAATAAGCCAAGGTGGTGATGTCTATAACGTGGACAATATGGGCATCACGACACCTAAACGCCACATTGATGTTCATCGAGGGACATAGTTTGAAAAATATGAGCGAATTATCAAGAAAAGATTTCATAAAGCTAATTGCAGAAATTATTAGTGCTGAAGGGGGAGAAAGTCATCAGGACGAACTTTTAGAACAGTTTATTGATTTATCGGAGCATCCATCAGGTTCTGATTTAATCTATTACCCAGAATCGGGTAAACAAGCAACCCCAGAAGCGATTGCTGATGAAGTGCAGAAATGGCGTAAAGCCAACGGCAAGCCCGGCTTTCGCGGTGAGTAAATCACATGTGTGAACAGAAAGGCTGGGCTTTATCCCGGCCTTTCTGTTGTTTGCTAATTCACTTTATCTGCAACACAAAATAGAATACCGAAGAAGCGCAATGCACTGTACAAGTGGCTTAACGGCATCCATGAAGAAATAGAGTATCAGGCCGCTGTTGCAGCCGCAGCCAGTGCAACCAGAGCAGAGACAGTTACCGCCGGGGTTAACGTTCTTGAACAGATTGGCGGACGCTTTGCTACCAATGGTACATGGGCGGTACGACCCTCAAAAACGGCGACCAGGTCGCCGTTTTGCTTTTAACTGTCAGAACTGCGTATTCACGCTCATATACCAGGTACGGCCCGGTTCGTTATAGGTATACGCCCCTGCGCCATACATATAGGCCCCGGTGGTGGTATTCCCGGTCGTCTGGGCATTCCCCGCACGCCACTGGCGTTTATCGAAGACGTTATCCACGCCGCCGGTCAGGCTGACGTATTTGGTTACGTCCCAGGTCGCGCTCAGGCCGACGATGCTGTAAGGGCTGACTTCGTCCTTCTCAGAACCGCTCACCGGCTGACCTTTGTAGTTATACTTCTTCGGCTGCTGCTTGCCGTACCAGGTGAAGGTCGACTGCAGGGAGACATCCTGCTGTACCTGCCAGCTCAGGGTTGAGTTCAGCGTGTACTCCGGGATGATCGACAGACGGTCGCCGGTCTCCTTGTTCTTGCTTTGCAGCATGTAGGTAATGTTGTTGGTCCAGTTGATGGTGTCGCTGACCGGCACGTTCAGGGTGCCCTCCAGCCCTTCCACTACGGCTTTCGGCACGTTTTCCCACTGGTAGATATCGGTCTGCACCTTACCGGAAGAGGTATGACCCACCGGGGCATAGCCCGCTTCAATCTTGTCGCGGTAGTCGTTACGGAACCAGGTCACGCCCGCCAGCCAGCCGTCGCGTTTCCACTCCAGGCCAATCTCTTTGTTGATGCTGGTTTCGGCTTTCAGATCCTCGTTACCCAGCATATAGCAGCCGACGCCGTCTGCACTCGCGTAGCAACCCTGGCCCTTGCTGTAGAGCAGGTAGTTCGGGTTGGTCTGGTACAGGCTCGGGGCTTTATAGGCCCGGGCGATCCCCATCTTCAGGGTAAAATCATCCCCCAGCCCTTGCGACAGGTTCAGCGACGGGCTCCAGTTGTTGCCCACGATAGAGTGATGATCGAAGCGCAGCGCCGGGGTCAGCATGGTGCTGTCGGTCAGCTCCATGTTGTTCTCCGCGAACAGAGAGAAGATCTCCGCATCGGAGTACGGGCTGCGGCTGTCACTCATTCCCGGAACAGCACCGCCCTGCAGGGCCTGACCATTGGAGGACATATCCTTCATCCGCTGCTGATCCCACTCGGTACCCAGCGTCAGGTTCTGATTGACGATAAAGTCGATCGGCAGGTTGATTTCGCTGTGCAGCATCACGTCGGACAGGTCGGTGTCGGTAAATTTGTTGCTGTTAAACAGCCCTTCCAGGCCGCCCGCCAGCCCTTCCCCCAGACGGGAGTTGCGGGTGTGTTCGTACTGCGCCCAGTTGTTAGTGGTGATGCCGTTATCCCAGCCGCCGGTCCAGGTGACCGCGAAGTTCTGGCGATAGAGACGGTTGGTCTCTTTGCCGTAGTTCTTCTTCACCAGCCCGTTGCTGCTGTTATCGTTGTTGGTGTTCTGGGTATCGCCCGCGTAGAGGTTATTCTGACGGCTGTAACCCGCTTCGAACTGCAGGGCCTGCATCGGGGCAAAGTCCCAGCGCAGCACGCCGTTGACGTCTTTATTCTCGACCCCTTCACGGCCGGCAGGCAGCGTATCGGCATAGGCGCCGGTACGTTCAGACTGATGGCCCTGGTTGATGTCCCAGGCATCGGCCTGGGTTTTATCCAGGTTGCCGTACAGGCGGAAGCTGAAATCCCCGCCCAGCGGGCCATTGAGGCTAAAGTTGGTGCGTTTGGTGGAGCCTTCTTCATCGTGCTCAGGGGCATTCAGATAGGTGTTCCAGGAGCCATGCCACTCGTTGCTGACCTTTTTGGTGATGATGTTCACCACGCCACCCGCCGCGCCGTTGCCGTAACGCGCAGCGGCGGGGCCACGGATCACTTCGATGCGCTCGATCATCTCTGGCGGCACCCAGCCGGTATCGCCGCGGGTGTCACGCTCGCCGCGCCAGCCCAGACGGATTGAGTTACGGCTGGTCACCGGCTTACCGTCAATCAGGATCAGGGTGTTTTCCGGGCCCATGCCGCGGATATCAATCTGGCGGTTGTTGCCGCGCTGGCCGCTGGTGGAGTTACCGGTGAGGTTGACGCCCGGCATGGTGCGGATAATCTCTGACACATCGCGTGCCGCCGGGTTTTTACGAATTTCATCGGCGGTGATGGTCGATACGCCCGGTGCCTGCAGGTTCTGCTCGGCGGCGGTGATCACCATGGTGTCTTCGTTGCCCGCGGTATCGGCTGCCATCGCAGGCAGTGCCACACCGTAAATCCCCAGATTGACCAGTAAGGCCAGTGAGTGAAGCTTGTTATTCATTGTATGTCCTGCTTTTCGATGCCGCATGCCTCATGGCTCCGTCCCGAATGGGTGAGGCGGCGGGAGGCTATCGCCCGCAGTCTGCGAAAACCCCTCAGTCCTGAGTCAGTACGCAGCGCATGGCATGGTTATTTAATGTTCGCGCTTCCCACAGCGCGCCCATACGCTATTGCAAATGAAAATAGTTATCAATAATATTATCGATATTGTTTATCTTTTATCAAAAAAACAGAACAGGTCATGGGGTTATATCGGTGACGACGCTGGAAACAGGAAGTGACGCCTGGTGGCAGTCGAAACAGGGGCCCGAAGGGGTGCGGGAAGGGGATCACTATCGGGTGACCTTCTGGTGGCGCGATCCGGGCGGAACAGAGCAGACTTCGCCGCTGAAGCGGGTATGGCTCTATATCACCGGCGTGACCGATCACCACCACAATGCCCGTCCGCAGACGCTGGAGCGCATTGCCGGCACCGACGTCTGGCAGTGGCAGGGCGAGTTCAGCCCAAACTGGCGGGGTAGCTACTGCTTTATCCCCTCTGTTCACGAGGACGACTTCAGCGAGGCGGTGTTTGCCACCGATCCGCCGGACCGCATGGCGCTGCGCGAAGGCTGGCGCAAGCTGTTGCCGCGCGCTATTGCCGATCCGCTAAACCGCCAGCACTGGCGCGGCGGGCGCGGCCATCCGGTCTCGGCGCTGGAGATGCCCGAGGCACCGGTTCAGCCGGGCTGGGATCGGCTCGATACCCCTTATATGCCCCCGCAGTGTATTTCATGGCAGAGCGCCAGGCTTGGCAACACCCGCCGGGTCTGGATCTTTACCACCGGCGAGGATACCTCTGACGAGCGCCCGCTGGCGGTGCTGCTCGACGGCCAGTTCTGGGCCGAAAGTATGCCGATCTGGCCCGCGCTTTCTGCGCTCACCGCCGCAGGCCAGCTGCCGTCCGCCGTTTATGTGCTGATCGACGTTATCGATACCGCCCATCGCAGCCACGAGCTGCCCTGCAACCCCGACTTCTGGCTGGCGGTGCAGGAGGAATTACTCCCGCAGGCGCAGGCGCTGGCCCCGTTCAGCGACCGGGCCGATCGTACGGTGGTCGCCGGACAGAGCTTTGGCGGGCTCTCGGCGCTCTATGCCGGACTGCACTGGCCCGGGCGTTTTGCCTGCGTGCTCAGCCAGTCGGGATCCTTCTGGTGGCCCCATCGCGGTGGCAAACAGGACGGCGTGATTATCGAACAACTCAAAAACCAACAGCTGTCGGCGCAGGGACTGCGCATTGTCCTTGAGGCGGGGCGACGCGAACCGCTGATCTACCGCGCGTGCCAGGCGCTGTACGCCGAGCTACAGCACACACAGCAGCAGGTTTACTGGCGTCCGGTGGACGGCGGACATGATGCACTTTGCTGGCGGGGAGGGCTGACGCAGGGGCTGATGACTCTCTGGCAGCCGCTTATTTAATAATGGAGTCTGGTATGGAATTCAGTAACCCCTTCGACGATCCGCAGGGCCTGTTCGCCATTGTGCAAAACGCGCAACAGCAGTACAGCCTGTGGCCGCAGCAGTGCGCCCTGCCTGAGGGCTGGCGCGTGGTGTGCGAGCCGCAGTCGCAGGAAGCCTGTCAGCAGTGGCTTGCAGCCCAGTGGCAAACCCTGATCCCGGCCCATTTTGCACAGGTGACCCCATGAGCGCACAACTTCCTCTCGTGGCCGCCCAGCCGGGGATCTGGATGGCGGAACAGCTTTCCGACCTGCCCAACGCCTGGAGCGTGGCCCATTACGTCGAGCTGATCGGCCCGGTTGATGCGCCGCTGCTGGCGAAAGCGGTGGTGGCGGGCATGATGCAGGCCGACACCCTGCGTACGCGGTTTACCGAGGACAACGGCGAGATCGGGCAGTGGGTGGACGAGAGTGCTACCCTGCCGGAGCCGCAGATTATTGACCTTCGCGCTCACGCCGATCCGCATGCCGCGGCGCAGGCGCAGATGCACGCCGATCTTAACCAGAACCTGCGCGTCGACAGCGGCCAGCCGCTGGCTTTCCACCTGCTGATTCAGGTGGCGGACAACCGCTGGTACTGGTATCAGCGCTATCACCATTTAGTGGTGGATGGTTTCAGCTTCCCCGCTATTACCCGTCAGATCGCCGCCATTTATCGCGCCTGGTCTAACGGCGACGCCACGCCGGCGTCGCCGTTTACGCCCTTTGCCGAGGTGGTGGAGGAGTATCAGCGCTACCGCGACAGCGAGGCGTATGTCCGCGACGGTGCTTTCTGGGCCGGGCAGCGTAAGCAGCTCCCGCCGCCGGTATCGCTCTCCAGCGCGCCGCTGCCGGGTCGCGCCGCGACCACCGACATTCTGCGCCTGAAGCTGACCGCCGATCGTTACGCCTTCAGCCAGCTCGCCAGTACCAGCCAGATCCAGCGCACCGACCTCGCTCTGGCGCTGGTGGCCCTGTGGCTCGCCCGTCTGACCGGACGCATGAACTATGCCGCCGGGTTTATCTTTATGCGCCGGATGGGCTCCGCGGCGCTCACCGCTACCGGGCCGGTGCTGAACGTGCTGCCGCTGGCGGTGAACATCAACGCTCAGGAGACGCTGCCGGAGCTGGCCCAGCGCCTGGCCGGGCAGATGAAAAAGATGCGTCGCCATCAGCGGTATGACGCCGAGCAGATCGTCCGCGACAGCGGGCGCGCCGCCAGCGACGAGGCGCTGTTTGGCCCGGTGTTTAACGTCAAGGTCTTTGACTACCAGCTGGATATCGATGGCGTTCAGGCGGTGACGCATACCCTCGCCACCGGCCCGGTCAACGACCTTGAGATGGCGCTGTTCCCGGACGAGCAGGGCGGTCTGAGCATTGAGATCCTCGCCAACAAGCAGCGTTACGATGAGGCCACTCTGGTGCGCCATGTCGATCGCCTGCATGGGTTGCTGGCGCAGTTTGCCGCCAATATCGACCTGCGCTGCGGCGAGGCCGAAACGGTTTCTGACGCCGAATATCAGCAGTTGGAAAAGATTAACCAGACAGCGGTTCCTCTGCCGCTCACCACCCTGAGCGCGCTGGTGGCGGAGCAGGCGGCGAAAACCCCGGACGCCCCGGCGCTGGCTGATGCGCACCACGAACTGACCTATTGCCAGATGCGCGAGCAGGTGGTGGCCCTGGCGAACCAGCTGCGTGCCCGGGGCGTGAAGCCCGGCGACAGCGTAGCGGTGGCGTTACCGCGTTCGGTGTTCCTGACGCTGGCCCTGCACGCCATCGTCGAAGCGGGGGCCGCGTGGCTGCCGCTGGACACCGGATATCCTGACGATCGTCTGCAGATGATGATCGAGGACGCGAAGCCGTCGCTGTTAATCACCACCGACGACCAGCGCCCGCGCTTTAACCATCCGGCTCTGTTTAGTTACAACACACTAATGCCTGCGGAGAGCAGCGCACCGCTCATCCTCAGTGCCCCGGAACAGACCGCCTATATCATTTTTACCTCCGGTTCAACAGGACGGCCGAAAGGGGTGATGGTCGGCCAGACCGCCATCGTTAACCGCCTGCTGTGGATGCAAAACCACTACCCGCTCACCGTAGCCGACGTGGTGGCGCAAAAAACGCCGTGCAGCTTTGACGTCTCGGTGTGGGAGTTCTGGTGGCCGTTTATTGCCGGGGCGAAGCTGGTGATGGCCGAGCCGGAGGCGCACCGCGATCCGCTGGCGATGCAGGACTTCTTCGCGAAGTACGCCGTCACCACCACCCACTTTGTGCCGTCGATGCTGGCAGCCTTTGTCGCCTCGCTGACTCCGGAAAACGCCGCCTGCTGCGCCAGCCTGAAGCAGGTGTTCTGCAGCGGCGAAGCCCTGCCGACCGCGCTGTGCCGGGAGTGGGAGCAGCTCACCCATGCGCCGCTGTATAACCTCTACGGCCCGACCGAAGCGGCAGTGGACGTCAGCTGGTATCCGGCCTTTGGCCCGGAACTGGCGGCGATAGAGGGCAACAGCGTGCCGATCGGCTTCCCGGTGTGGAATACCGGTCTGCGCATTCTGGATGCGATGATGCGCCCGGTGCCGTTCGGCGTGGCGGGCGATCTTTATCTTACCGGGATCCAGCTGGCGCAGGGCTACCTGGGCCGCCCGGATCTGACCGCCAGCCGCTTTATCGCCGACCCGTACGTGCCGGGCGAGCGCATGTACCGCACCGGAGACGTGGCCCGCTGGCTGGATAATGGCGCGGTAGAGTATCTGGGCCGCAGCGACGATCAGCTGAAAATTCGCGGCCAGCGTATTGAGCTGGGGGAAATCGACCGGGCGATGCTGACCCTGCCGGACGTGGCTCAGGCGGTAACCCACGCCTGCGTCATCAACCAGGCGGCGGATACCGGCGGCGACGCCCGTCAGCTGGTGGGCTATGTGGTCTCGGAATCCGGTCTGCCGCTGGATCGCGACGCGCTTTTAACTGCCCTGAAAACCCAACTGCCGCCGCATATGGTGCCGGTGGTGTTACTGCAACTCAGCGCGCTGCCCCTCAGCGCCAACGGCAAGCTGGATCGCAAGGCGCTGCCGCTGCCGGAGCTGACGATGAAGACCCGGGGCCGCGCACCGGAAAGCGACGCCGAACAGGCGATTGCCGCGGCGTTTTCTGCCCTGCTGGGCTGCGAGATCAACGACATCGAGGCGGATTTCTTCGCCCTCGGCGGCCACTCGCTGCTGGCGATGCGCCTTGCCGCCAGCCTGAGCCGCCACTTTGCCCGCCAGGTTACCCCCGGCCAGGTGATGGTGGCCTCGACGGTGGGCAAGCTGAGCGCCCTGCTGGGATCCGACATCAGCGACGAGCAGGCCCGGCGTCTGGGGTATGAGACGATATTGCCCCTGCGCGAAAGCCACGGCCCGACGCTGTTCTGCTTCCATCCGGCCTCCGGTTTTGCCTGGCAGTTCAGCGTCCTGGCGCGCTATCTCAATCCGCGCTGGTCGATTACCGGTATCCAGTCGCCGCGACCGGGACCGATGCAGCACTGTGCCACCCTGGACGAGGTGATCGACCAGCACCTGGAGACGCTACGCGCCCAGCAGCCGCACGGGCCTTATCACCTGTTCGGCTACTCTCTCGGCGGCACGCTGGCGCAGGGCATCGCCGCCCGCCTGCGTGGGCAAGGGGAAGCCGTTGCGTTCCTTGGCCTGCTGGATACCTGGCCGCCGGAGACGCAAAACTGGCGTGAAAAAGAGGCTAACGGCCTCGATCCGGAGGTCTTAGCGGAGATCGAGCGTGAGCGTCAGGCGTTCCTCGCCGCCCAGCAGGGGCAGGCATCCGGGGAGCTGTTCAGCGCCATCGAGGGCAACTATGCCGATGCGGTGCGTCTGTTGACCACGGCGCACAGCGCGAAGTTCGACGGCAAAGCGACGCTGTTTGTCGCTGAACGCACGCGAACCATGGACCCGCTCGCCGCCTGGGCACCGTGGGTGGGGGAGCTGGAGATCTATCACCAGGACTGTGCCCACGTGGACATCATCTCCCCGCAGGCGTTTGAGACGATAGGACCGGTGTTGAAGAGGATTCTGGGGGAGTAAAAACGCCCGGCGGCGCTGCGCTTGCCGGGCCTGGGGTCCGTGCCGTAATGGGTTTCGTAGGCCGGGTAAGGCGAAGCCGCCACCCGGCGTTGCAGCAGCGTTGCGGCTGACGCCCGGCGGCGCTACGCTTGCCGGGCCTACGGGAAAACGCGGGTCTGTTTATAATTTGAATAAGGCGGGGTTATTTTTCTTTGCATAGAGTTCTGTTCTGAGCTGGTTTAATAAATCGCTAAGGCTATCGAGTAAAAACGATGAAAAGCCTTCTCTACCCAGGCTGGTTTCATATACTGCCGATGGAATAAACCGCGTCATTTCATTATAAAAATGACCTTCGGCGATGATTGTTGGAAGAGAATCAATTCTGAACTGAATTAATTGCTCAAAATTCTCGATCTTATAGTCAGCGAGTTTTTGACTCACCAGCCCGACATTCATTTTTGCGCCTTGCTGTTTTAACCAGATCAAATCCCACATATCGCGATATCGGATCCTGAGGGTACTTGCAGGTAGCGAGACCAGTTTATCCGGCATGATCTCATCTAATGATTCGACTCTGATGAGGGTATCGCTATAGCCGTCAGGCAACACGCTGTAATTGCGCACGAGCTGTCGGTACGAGTAGGTATAAGCGGGGCGCGCGGTTGTAGACATAAACTCCCTGTACCGCGCGGGTCAGGATATTTGCCTCAACAAGACGTTTAAGGGAAGCTTTCAGCGTGCGGTCTGACTCATCAGAAAACAGGTATTTCAGGTCGTTTATATGAAAAACATACCTTCCGTGTCGGCTGAAAGTATCCAGGGTGTTAATGGCGGTCAGTTTATCCATGGCGCTATCTCTACAAAAAAGACATCTCCAAGTGTTTTTAGTGTGCACATAGCGAGTTTAACATAGTTATATAAACACTAAAGACACCATTAGGTGTCTTTAGTGTAGAGATATTTTTTATTTTACCGCCGTCCCAGTGGCACCACCAGCGGCGTGCCCGCCACCGGATCGTCAATAATCATGCAGCGCATCCCGTAGATCCGCTCGATCAGTTCCGGGGTGACAATCTCTTTCGGCGCACCTTCCGCCACAATTTTTCCGTCACGCAGGGCAATCAAATGGGTGGCATAGCGGCAGGCCTGGTTCAGGTCATGCAGCACCGCCGCAAGGGTAAAGCCCTGGGTGCGGTTCAGGTCGCTCAGCAGCTCCAGCAGGTCGATCTGATGGCTGATATCCAGCCAGGTGGTCGGCTCATCCAGCAGCATGATCGATGTCTCCTGGGCCAGCACCATCGCAATCCACGCCCGCTGACGCTGTCCGCCGGAGAGGGTGTCCACGCTTTGCGCCGCCAGGTCGGTAATACCGGTGGCCTGCATCGCTTTGGTGACCGCCAGTTCATCCTCTTTACGCCAGCGGGTAAACAGCGGCTGGTGCGGATAGCGCCCGCGCGCCACCAGCTCCTGCACCGTGATATCCCCCGGCGTAGTGGCGTTTTGCGCCAGCAGCCCGACCCGGCGCGCCACCTCTTTGCTGGCAAAGCGCTGGATCTGCTCGCCATCGAGGAAAACGTTGCCCTGAAGCGGCGTCATCAGGCGGCTGAGGGTGCGCAGCAGGGTCGATTTCCCGCAGCCGTTAGGGCCGATAATGGCGGTGAAGTGGCCGTCGGGGATCGCCACCTGTAAATTTTCAGCCACGGTTTTTTTGCCGTAGCCGAGGGTCAGATTTTCGCCGCGCAAGCGGGTCAGATTGGCACTCATTTCTTGCGGGACTCCTGAACAAGCAAGACGATAAGGTAGATACCGCCAAGACTGACGGTCACTACGCCCACCGGAAGTTGATACGGCATAAACAGCTGCTGGGCGCAGAGATCCGCCGCCAGCAGCAGCAGCGATCCGCACAGCGCCGACTGGGTTAACCCCCAGCGTGCGGTACCGCACAGACGGCGGGCGATATGCGGTGCTACCAGCGCAATAAAGGAGATCGGCCCGGCAATGGCGGTGGCCGCGGCGGTTAACACCACCGCCACCAGCATCAGCATCAGACGCGAACGCTCGACGCTGACGCCCAGCGCGCAGGCGCTGTCGTCACCCATCTCCAGCAGACGCATCCGTTTTACCAGCAGTAATGCGCAGACAAACATCAGCAGGATCAGCGGGGCGGCGGGCAGGGTTTTGGCCCACGTCAGGCCGTTGAGCGACCCGGCGAACCACAGCCCGGCAGAGAGCGAGGTCTCCAGCGACGCCTGCAATAGCAGCCAGGTGTTAAAGGCCATCAGCATGGCGCGCATGCCGATGCCAATGATGATCAGGCGGAAGGTTTCAATGCCGTCGCGCCAGGCTAGCGCCCAGACGATCAGCGAGGTGAGAATACCGCCCGCCATTGCCGCCAGCGTAATGGCCGTCAAGTGCTGACCAAACAGCACCATCGCTACCAGCACGCCGCTCCATGCCCCGGTGTTAAAGCCCATCACGTCCGGACTGCCGAGGGGGTTGCGCATCAGCGACTGGAAAATCGCGCCGCTGATCCCAAGGGCCGCGCCGACCAGCAGGGCCATCATCACCCGCGGTAAACGCCATTCGGTGACCACCATGGTGATATTACGCGGCGCACTGCCGGTCAGGGCATTGAAGACCTGAGCGAAATCGAGCGTCACCGCCCCGCTGCGCAGGCTAAACAGGGCCACGCCGAGGCTGATCAGAATCAGCATCAGGCAGCTGATAACTAAACGACGGGACGGGGCCATCACAATCCACCTCCGCGCTTGCGGCGCACCAGGAAAATCAGCACCGGCGCGCCGATAAAGGCGCTGACCACCGACACCCGCAGCTCGCCGGGCACCAGCAGACGCCCGATAATATCGGCAAACAGCAGCAGGGCAGGAGTGGCAAGCAGCGTCACCGGCAGGGACCAGCGGTGATCGGCTCCCACCAGCCAGCGCGCCATGTGCGGCATCATCAGGCCGATAAAGGCGATGGGGCCCACCACCGCCGTGGCGCTGCCGCACAGGACGGTAATGGTCAGTAATCCGAGAAACTGGGTGCGCGCCACGCGGCTGCCGAGGGCGGTGGCGGTGTCGCTGCCGAGGCTCAGGCTGTTGAGCGCCCGGCTTAACAACAGCGCTACGGCGGCGGCGATCAGCACCGGCACGCTCACCACCTGTAACGTTTGCAGGGTGCGGATATCCAGCGAGCCCGCCTGCCAGAAGCGCAGCTGGTCGTAGACGTCGGGGTTGAGCAGGGCGATGCCGTTGGAGAGACCGTCCAGCACCGCCCCCAGCGCCACGCCCGCAAGCGTCAGGCGAACCGGGCTAAGCTGGCCCCCGCCCTGGCTGCCGGTAAAGGCCACCAGCAGCGAGGCGGCAAAGGCCCCGCACAGCGCCATCACCAGCTGCTCGCCGGGGAAGGAGAAGCCAAACAGCGCCGCGCCCAGCACGATGGCGAAGCTGGCCCCGGCGTTAACCCCGAGAATGCCCGGGTCGGCCAGCGGATTGCGGGTCAGGGTTTGCATCAGCGCGCCGGCGAGACCGAGAGCGGCACCGGCCAGCAGTCCGGCGAGGGTGCGCGGAAGTCGGGCATCCCGCACGATGGTGCAGTCGGCGCTTTGACAGGTGGCGGTGAGAGCATCGACCACCACGGAAAACGGCAGCGGTTTCGCACCCACCGACAGGCTGAGGGCGACGGCAAACGCGAGCAGTAACAGTAAACCGGGCACGGCAAGGGCGCGTGACGCGGAAGAGGAGTACGACATAGCAACGTCCATGATTTGATAATGATAGTAATTATCGTTATCTATCTTATTTAGCTATGTTAGCATGTGCGGCCATGGAATTGGTACAAAAGAAACCATTAAGGCTTTGTAATGACCCGACAATCCTGGCTGCTCAATCTGAGCCTGCTGAAGACCCATCCGGCGTTTCGTGCTGTTTTTATTGCCCGTTTTATCTCCATTTTATCCCTTGGCCTGCTCGGCGTGGCCGTACCGGTCCAAATCCAGATAATGACCCACTCCAGCTGGCTGGTGGGGCTCTCCGTCACCCTGACCGGCGGGGCGATGTTTATCGGTCTGATGGTCGGCGGGGTGCTGGCGGATCGCTACGAGCGTAAGAAGCTGATTCTGCTGGCGCGCGGCACCTGTGGGGTGGGCTTTGTCGGGCTATGTTTGAACGCGATGCTGCCGGAGCCGTCGTTAATCGCCATCTATGCCTTGGGCCTGTGGGACGGCTTTTTTGCCTCCCTCGGGGTAACGGCGCTGCTGGCGGCAACGCCGGCGCTGGTAGGGCGCGAAAACCTGATGCAGGCAGGCGCCATCACTATGCTCACCGTGCGTCTGGGCTCGGTGATCTCGCCGATGGTCGGCGGCCTGCTGCTCGGCACCGGGAACGTCGCCTGGAACTACGGCCTGGCGGCGGCGGGTACCTTTATCACCACCTTAACCCTGCTGCGCCTGCCTTTATTGCCACCTCCGCCGCAGCCGCGTGAGCATCCGCTGAAATCCCTGATGGCGGCGATCCGCTTTCTGTTCAGCAACCCGCTGATTGGCGGCATCGCCCTGCTGGGTGGTCTGCTGACGATGGCGAGCGCGGTGCGGGTGCTCTATCCGGCGCTGGCGATTGAGTGGCAGATGAGCGTGTCGCAGATTGGCCTGCTGTATGCGGCGATCCCGCTGGGTGCGGCTTTTGGCGCGCTCACCAGCGGCAACCTGGCGCAGAGCGCCCGTCCGGGGCTGATTATGCTGGTGGCAACCCTGGCCTCGTTTATTGCGATTGGTTTCTTCAGCCTGATGCCGTTCTGGGCCCTGGGCGCGATCTGCCTGGCGCTGTTCGGCTGGCTGAGCGCGGTCAGTTCATTGCTGCAATACACCCTGATCCAGACCCAGACCCCGGAAGCGATGCTCGGGCGCATCAACGGCCTGTGGACGGCGCAGAACGTGACCGGCGATGCGATTGGCGCCGCCATTCTCGGCGGGCTGGGGGTGATTATGACCCCGGTGGCGTCGGCCAGCAGCAGCGGGTTTATGCTGGCGATGGTGGGGGCAATACTGCTGGTGGGGTTAGCGGAGTTGCGCCGGTTCCGGCAGGAGCCTGCTCCGGTTTAATGCGGTGGAATGTGCCGGGTGGCGGCTACGCCTTACCCGGCCTACAACACCCACAACCGCACGAACCGTAGGCCCGGTAAGCGCAGCGCCACCGGGCACAAGGCCGCCCCTTACTTAAACAACCCCTCTAAACGCTCCAGCACCCGCATCGCACTGAAATAATCCAGGCGGAAGGTCTCGGTGCCCAGCGCCCAGACGCGTTTGTTTTGCACCGCCGGGAGATGGGCCAGCAGCGGGTTGGCGTAGATCGCATCCACGTCCTTCTGATCCCCGGCAAACAGGAACAGCCCTTCGCCGTTCAGCCCGGTCGCCAGATTTTCTCCCCCTAACTGCACAATGTCGTGGCGTTTGCCCTGGCTCTGCGACGGGTTCAGCCCGGCGGGCAGAGTGGCAAGAGAGAAGCCCAGCTGTTGCAGCAGCTTGCCCTGCGCCGACTCGGCGGTCCACAGGTTGGCGCTGTGGGCGGCGGCGGTATAGACAATGGCGTTCACCGGCTGCGGCGGCTGCTTCAGCTGCTGTTTGACCCGGGTGAGCTGTGTATCAAATTCCGCAATCCGCGCCGCGGCCTGCTTCTCCTGTCCGGTAATGGTGCCCAGCTGGGTCAGCAGCGCCTGCCAGCTTTTGTCGTCGTAGTTGATCACCAGCGTCGGGGCAATGGCCGAGAGCTGATCGTAGAGCGCCACGGCAGAATCCCCGCCGGTGGCGCTGACCAGGATCAGATCCGGCATCTGGGCGGCAACGGCTTCGGCGCTCGGCTCACCGATATACAGGCGCGCCAGCTTACGCTGTTTTGCCACCTCGCCCCACTGGCGCAAAAAGCCCTGATCGTCCGCCACCCGGTTATTCGGCGTGGTGGCGCCGCTGGCAATCACCGGGGCATCAATCGCCAGCAGGGAGCCGGTGAGGGTCACGCTGGTGGAGACAATCCGCGTCGGTTTGCTTTCCAGCGTGTGGGTTCCGTGGCTGTCAGTGACCTGACGCGGCCAGTCGGCGGCAAGCGCTGAGGTTAATCCTGAAATTAAAAGTCCGGTTAAAAGCAGGGTGTTACGACAAACAGCGGGCAGTTTCACTAAGGGGCATCCTGTTTTCGTTGAAGTTAATGCTTCTCATTTTCATGAATGAGCCGCAGGGATGCAAGCGATAGTCGCACAAGTTGCGCTGTAGGCGGTTGACACCATCGCGCTCTGGGATTAGGTTAGCGAGCGAAAATATAAATGATAATAATTCTTACTGCTTTTATCATTTCAGGAGGATGATATGGATACGTCACTGGCTGAGGACGTTCAGCACACCGCGACCACGCTGCACAAAGACAGCTTCTTCTTTATGTCGCCCTATCGCAGCTTTACCACGTCTGGCTGCTTTGCCCGTTTTTCCACTCCAGCCGTCGGCGGCGACGATCCGGCCAGCGCGTTTCAGCAGCAGCTGACCCAGGCCTTTGCCGATGCCAAAGCCGCCGGAATTGCTAACCCGGTGATGGTAGGGGCGATCCCCTTTGATACCCGCCAGCCCTCGTCGCTGTTCATTCCGCAAGCGTGGCAACCTTTTGCCCGCCCGGCGCGCCAGCAGTCTGCCCGCTATGCCGCCCGGACCGCACCCTTGACGGTCAAATCCCGCACCGAGATCCCGGCGCAGTTAGCCTTCGAAGAGATGGTGGCCCGCGCCGCCGCCCTGACCGCCACCCCGCGCGTGAATAAAGTGGTGCTGTCGCGCCTGATCGATATCGCAACCGAAGAGAACCTCGACAGCGGTGCGCTGCTGGAAAAACTGATTGCCCAGAACCCGGCCAGCTTTAACTTCCACGTCCCGCTGGAAGATGGCGGGGTACTGCTCGGCGCCAGCCCGGAGCTGCTGCTGCGTAAAGAGGGGGCCCATTTCAGCTCCCTGCCGCTGGCCGGTTCCGCCCGTCGTCAGCCGGACGACATGCTCGATCGCGAGGCGGGCAACAAGCTGCTGGCCTCGGCAAAAGATCGTCACGAACATGAGCTGGTTACCCAGGCGATGAAGGCGGTCCTGACCCCGCGCAGCCATCAGCTGACCATGCCTGCCTCGCCGCAGCTGGTGACTACCCCGACCCTGTGGCACCTCGCCACCCCGGTGGAAGGCGAAGCGCGTGAAGATGAGAACGCCCTGACCCTGGCCTGCCTGCTGCACCCGACCCCGGCCCTGAGCGGCTTCCCGCACCAGGCGGCGAAAGAACTGATTGCCGAGCTGGAGCCGTTCGACCGCGACCTGTTCGGCGGCATCGTCGGCTGGTGCGACAGCGAAGGCAACGGCGAGTGGGTGGTGACCATCCGCTGCGCGCGACTTCACGCCAACAGCGTGCGCCTGTTTGCCGGTGCCGGGATTGTGCCTGCCTCCTCACCGGTCGCCGAGTGGCGCGAAACCGGCGTCAAACTGACCACCATGCTGAACGTTTTTGGTTTGCATTAAGGATTAATCATGACCCTTCCCTTTACCCGCTGGCCCGATGAATTCGCCCGCCGCTATCGTGAAAAAGGTTACTGGCAGGATCTGCCTCTGACAGAGATTCTGACCCGCCACGCCGACAGCGATGCGCTGGCGATTATCGACGGCGAACGCCGCATTACGTATCGCCAGTTCCAGCAGTACGTCAATAACCTCGCAGCCGCGCTGCAGGCGCAGGGGATCCAGCGGGGCGAAACCGCTCTGGTGCAACTGGGGAACGTCGCCGAGTTCTATATCACCTTCTTCGCGCTGTTGCAGGTGGGCGTGGCTCCGGTCAATGCTCTCTTCAGCCATCAGCGCAGCGAGCTGAACGCCTACGCCAGCCAGATTGAGCCCGCGCTGCTGATTGCCGACCGCGCCCACGGGCTGTTTGCCGGCGACGACTTCCTCAACACCTTTGTGGAGCAGCACCGCTCCGTGCGCGTGGTGCTGCTGCGCGGCGAAGGGCTGGAGACGGCCATTGCCCGTCCGGCGGAGAACTTTATCGCCAGCCCGACCCCGGCCGATGAGGTGGCGTTCTTCCAGCTCTCCGGCGGCAGTACCGGCACGCCGAAGCTGATCCCGCGCACCCACAACGACTACTACTACAGCATTCGTCGCAGCAACGAGATCTGCGGTATTAGCGCGCAAACCCGTTACCTGAACGCCCTCCCGGCGGCGCACAACTTTGCGATGAGCTCTCCGGGCACGCTGGGGATCTTTATGGCCGGGGGCTGCGTGGTGCTTGCCAACGATCCGAGCGCCACGCTCTGCTTCCCACTGATCGAACAGCATCAGATCACCGTCACCTCGCTGGTGCCGCCGGCGGTCAGCCTGTGGCTACAGGCTATTGCAGAAGGGGCTGGTAATGCCCAGCTGGCCTCGCTGCAGCTGTTGCAGGTGGGCGGAGCGCGACTCTCCGCCACCCTGGCTGCCCGTATTCCGGCGGAGATGGGCTGCCAGCTCCAGCAGGTGTTCGGCATGGCCGAAGGGCTGGTGAACTACACCGCGCTGGATGATGCCCCGGAACGCATCATGAATACCCAGGGCCGCCCGATGTGCCCGGATGACGAAGTGTGGGTAGCCGATGAGCACGGCAATCCGCTGCCGCGCGGCGAGGTGGGGCGTCTGATGACCCGCGGGCCCTACACCTTCCGCGGCTATTACAAGAGCCCGGAACACAACGCCAGCGCCTTTGATGCGAACGGCTTTTACTGCTCGGGGGATCTGATCGCCATTGACGAGCAGGGCTATATCACCGTGCAGGGGCGCGAAAAAGATCAGATCAACCGCGGCGGGGAGAAGATCGCCGCCGAAGAGGTGGAAAACCTGCTCCTGCGCCACGAGGCGGTGATCCACGCCGCGCTGGTCAGCATGGAGGACAGCCTGCTGGGCGAGAAGAGCTGTGCATATCTGGTGGTGAAACAGCCCCTGCGCGCGGTCGAGGTGCGCCGCTTCCTGCGCGAGCAGGGGGTTGCAGAATTCAAACTGCCGGATCGCGTGGAGTGCCTGGAGGCACTGCCGCTGACGCCGGTAGGCAAAGTCGATAAAAAACAATTACGCCTGTGGCTGGCCGAACGGGCGCAGGGCTGAGGAGCAGAAGATGGCAATTCCAAAATTAACCGGTTATGCGCTGCCAGGGGCAGCAGATCTGCCGACCAACAAAGTCAGCTGGACGATGGAGCCCGCGCGCGCCGCGCTGCTGATCCACGATATGCAGGAATACTTCCTGAACTTTTGGGGCGATAACTGCCCGATGATGGCCCAGGTAGTGGCGAACATTGCCCGCCTGCGCGACTACTGCAAACAGCAGGGGATCCCGGTCTACTACACCGCCCAGCCGAAAGAGCAGAGCGATGAAGATCGCGCCCTGCTGAACGATATGTGGGGACCGGGCCTGACCCGCTCACCGGAGCAGCAGCGCATTGTCGCGGAGCTGACCCCGGATGACGCGGACACCGTGCTGGTGAAGTGGCGCTACAGCGCGTTTCACCGCTCGCCGCTGGAGCAGATGCTCAAAGAGAGCGGCCGCGATCAGCTGATCATCACCGGGGTGTACGCCCATATCGGCTGCATGACCACCGCCACCGACGCCTTTATGCGTGACATCCAGCCGTTCTTCGTCGCCGATGCGCTGGCGGACTTCACCCGGGATGAGCACCTGATGTCGCTCAAGTACGTGGCCGGTCGTTCCGGTCGCGTGGTGACCACCGACGAACTGCTGCCGTCCCTTCCTGCCTCGAAAGCGGCGCTGCGCGAGCTTATCCTGCCGCTGCTGGACGAGTCCGACGAGCCGATGGATGACGAAAACCTGATCGACTACGGTCTGGATTCAGTGCGGATGATGGCCCTGGCGGCGCGCTGGCGCAAAGTGCATGGGGATATCGACTTCGTGATACTGGCGAAAAACCCGACCCTGGATGCCTGGTGGGCGCTGCTCTCCCGCGAGGTGAAATAATGCTGGATTTCACGGGAAAAACCGTCTGGGTGACCGGGGCCGGAAAAGGCATCGGTTACGCCACCGCGCGGGCGTTTGCTGAGGCGGGCGCAAAGGTGACAGGCTTTGACGTCGCCTTCCCGCAGTCGAGCTATCCCTTTGCCACCGAAGTGCTGAACGTGGCTGACGCGGTACAGGTGCACGCGGTCTGCGGACGTTTACTGGCGACGGTTGAGCGTCTGGATGTGCTGGTCAATGCTGCCGGGATCCTGCGGATGGGGGCGACCGATCAGCTCTCGCAGGACCACTGGCAGGAGACCTTTGCGGTCAACGTGGGCGGGGCCTTCAACCTGTTCCAGCAGACGATGGGCCAGTTCCGTCGTCAGCAGGGCGGGGCGATTGTCACCGTGGCGTCCGACGCGGCGCACACCCCGCGCATCGGCATGAGCGCCTACGGTGCTTCGAAAGCGGCGCTGAAAAGCCTCGCCCTGACCGTCGGCCTCGAGCTGGCGGGCAGTGGCGTGCGCTGTAATCTGGTGTCGCCGGGCTCTACCGATACCGATATGCAGCGCACCCTGTGGGTGAGCGATGACGCCGAGCAGCAGCGTATTCGCGGCTTTGGCGAGCAGTTCAAGCTCGGCATTCCGCTGGGTAAAATAGCCCGTCCTGAAGAGATTGCCAGCACCGTGCTGTTCCTCGCTTCTGACCACGCCAGCCACATCACCTTGCAGGATATCGTGGTGGACGGCGGCTCGACGCTGGGGGCCTGAATGATCTGGAAACGACATTTGTCCCTGGAGGCGCTGAACGACTCCAGCCTGAACACGATGGTGGCGCATCTGGGGATCGTCCATACCCGGATCGGTGATGACACCCTCGAGGCCGAGATGCCGGTGGATGCCCGCACCCATCAGCCGTTTGGCCTGCTGCACGGCGGCGCGTCGGCGGCGCTGGCGGAGACGCTGGGGTCAATGGCCGGTTTTCTGATGACCCGCGATGGGCAGAGCGTGGTAGGCACGGAGCTCAATGCCACTCATCATCGTGCGGTGTCGCAGGGGAAGGTGCGTGGGGTGTGTCAGCCTCTGCATCTCGGGCGCACCAGCCAGAGCTGGGAGATCGTGGTGTATGACGAGCAAGGGCGGCGGTGCTGTACCTGTAGGTTGAGTACCATGGTGTTGGGCTAATATCAGGGCGAGATTATTCTCGCCCTGCGTCATTTATTTTTATCTTAACGAAATTAGCATCACTATTTTCTTAAAATTCTCCTTTTAATTGCGGCAGGATGGTCGCTGTTACGGTTTTTCGTTATGCTGCCCGGCGGGATGAATATAATGGAACTGACAATGGAAAAAATGCGATATATTACGGGAGCGCTCGCTGCATCATTATTATTATCAGGATGCGCCACCTACTGGGGAAAAGTACCTTATACGCCGCCGCCGGATTCCGAGCAAAACACGGCAAATGTTCGCATGATCGGTAACCCGCCTGGATTTACGATCAGTCAGCACGGCAAAAAAGATGGTGCGGTTGATTTTACCAGCGTCGTGGTGTTACGGCCTACCCACGATCTGGGGTTCCCGAAAGCCAGCAATGACCCGGATCGCTATAAAGAAACCTATTACGACGCGAAAGTGTATGCCGGAACGCCGACCCGGGTGGGGTTCAGGTTCCTCTATGGCTGTAACTTTGTGAGCTATACCTTTGTGCCGCAAAAAGGTGAAACCTATGAGTTTCGCCTTTCAGTTTCGGATAAGAGTGGTTACTGCGTGCTGTATGCGACCCATTTAAAATACGACAGTGAAAACCAAATCTACCTGGACGAAAAGGTCGAAAAATATGAAGGTTACACAAGTAAATAGTCTCGGTGTGAAAATACCGGGGCTTATTTTGTTGGGCTTATTTTATATGGCTATGCTCAGCGGTTGTATAAGGAATGTCGATCGTACGCAACAGGGAACCGTCAGTAAACTCCAGGAAAGCGACCTGGATAAAAAGCTGGTGACGGGTAAAACAACCAAAAAGGATGTGTTACTGCTGTTAGGGCGACCCGATATTCCGCAGGATTACAACCATCAGAATACGTGGTTATATCATTCGAAGGTTAAAGGACGCGCGCTGTATGTGGTCGTTCCTGTGTTTTATGATGAGTCCGTAACGCTGGTACTAACTTTTAATGAAAATAAAATACTTACCCACCGGGAATATAAAAAGGCGTAATTATATCCCTTTGCTTTAACTGGGTATCCACCCGCAAACGTGGGTTTTGTAGGCCCGGTAAGGCGAAGCCGCCACCGGGCGCACAACTGCACAATGGTTACAACATCGACACCACCCGCTTTAACAACCTGATCCGCGGTTCAATCGACGCCTTATCCAGCCACTCCGCCGGGCTGTGGAAACCGGCGCCGATCGGGCCAAAACCGTCGAGGGTCGGGATACCCAAGGCCGCGGTATGGTTCGCATCGCTGCCGCCGCCGACCGCCTGCCAGGTAATGGCGATCTCCTCTTCGCGTCCGGCTTGCTCAACCCGTGCCATCAACGCACGCGTCTCATCGCTGGTGGCCATAGCCGGTTTGTGGTTGATGCGGGTGAGAGTGGTGGTCACCCCGTCGAGAAAACCTTTCGCACATAATGCCTCCAGCGCCTGATGCACCCGGTCGTATTCGTCGTTTTCCCAGAAGCGCACGTCCAGCTCGGCGTCGGCGATGTCGGCCACCACGTTTCCCGCGCTGCCGCCCTGGATCACCCCGACGTTCAGCGTGGTGCCGCGCGTCAGGTCGGTCAGCCCATTAATCGCCAGAATGCTGTGGGCCAGCGCCACGATCGCCGAACGGCCTTTCTCCGGATCGTTACCCGCATGGGCCGCCACGCCGCTGAAGTGCAGCTGATAACCGGCCATCCCTTTACGCGCTTTCACCAGCGACCCGTCGGCGCGGGCGGCTTCGCACACCAGCACGCAGCGGGACCGTTTTGCCAGCTCGCCGATCCATTCGTGTGAGTAAACGGAACCGGTCTCTTCGTCCGGGTTCATCGCCACCGCAATCGACAGCCGCTGTTTATCGGAATCATCAAGCTCGCGCATCGCCCACAGGATATTGAGCAGGCCGCTCTTCATGTCGGAGACGCCTGGGCCGTAAAGCCGGGTATCATCCTGACTCAGCGGACGCGATGCCACCGTGCCCGGGGCAAACACCGTGTCGAGATGGCCGACAAGCAGCACGTCAAATTTTTCCGCCTGCGGTTTGTTGGTGACAAACACGCCGGGGCCCACCTGCCTGCCCAGATCGACCTGCTCAGTATGCCAGCCTTCGGCCTGCCACAGGCGCTGCATAATGCCCGCCACCGTCGCCACGCCGTTGAGGGTTTTGGTTCCGCAGTCGACGTTGACCAGGGTTTTTAGCTCTTCAATGTAGTGTTCAAGATTCATCAGAGATCCTTTTTCAGAGAATAATGCGCATCAGCAGCATGGCTAAGAAGGCGTTGATAACCGAGATGGCGATCATCAGCGGAATGCGGGTGGCACGGGTGCCAATCACCCCGAGGATGCGCCCGAGGTACTGCACCTGGGAGCCCATCAGGTAGATGGCCGGAGCGAGGATCGCCAGGTGCTCGCCGGTAAGAATGCCTTTATCAAACAGGCCGATGGCGACGCCAATACCGCCGCCCATCGACATCCAGCCGCCGATCAGCACCGCGGCGGCTTCTCCCGGCAGGCCAAACAGCCCCATCAGCGGGGCGAATATCATTCCCAGTCCTTTTAACGCGCCGGTTATCTCCAGCGCTTTGATGATGATAAAGGCCATCACCACGTTTGGTAGGGTGCTGCTGGTGGCAATGCCCCAGCCCTTGCGGGCGCCTTCGACAAAGACGTCGGTAATAACAGGATTTGCGTTCGGGGCGCTCATCAGGCTTCTCCTTTTGCCGGGGCGGTGACAGGGGCTTTATTCTGGAATCTGACAACCAGGCGCATCATATTGGCACCGACAATTTTCATGATGAACATCACCGCGATGCAGGCTCCGATGGAGGTCGGCACTGCCGCCGTGCCGTCGATAGCCACCAGGGTGAAGAGGATCGCGCCGGAGGAGAAGAAGTTGGTGATCATCGCCCCGGCCGAGAACTGAAACATGGCGAAGACATCTTTTTCGTTCTCGCTGATCTGCCCCTCGTCGGCGAGGTTGCGGGTCAGGGACGCGCCCACATCGGTGCTTTGCAGGCTGCCGATCAGCGCCAGGCCGGTGGTGCCCGGGATGCCCAGCAGCGGCCGCAGTAGCGGGGTTAGCAGCTTGCGCGCGGCACGCAGGGCGCCGTAATGCTCCAGCACGTTGATCATGCCGAGGGCAAACATCACCGCCGGGATCAGCCCGAGGGCAAACAGAAAACCATCCATCGCGCCGCTGCCACCGGTGCCGCGAAAGGCGCTGGTGGCGGTGGTTAAGGTGCCCTCGTTAAGACTCGCTTTACTGACCACCTTGCCAAACGCGCCGTTCAGCGTGGTGAAATCAAACACGCCGTACCACTCTTTACCGCCTAACAGGCCGGAGAAAAATACTGCTGCAAACGCCAGTGCGAAATACGCGCCGGGGCCCACCTTATACTCCTCAGGGTGTAAACTTTTCATATCCTTTTCCTTGTTAAAATAGTGTCCTGCAAGGCTATTCTGGTGATAAAACCCATAAAAAAACTGATGTAAATCATCCTGTAAACGCAGATACGGGAAAAATTGCCTGAATTGTGAACTGGATAAGGCACGGAAAGCGGGTGAAAGTGATCGGCTTAACAATGTTATGTAAATGACTGGTTGGATGTCTGTTTTTACGTGTAGTTGAGTTGTTAAATCTTAAGCGAGTGTTATAGATACAAAATGTAACATCTCTCTTCTGCGATGATGGAAACCATATCATGAACAACTCAGGGAAATACCTCATCTGGGCAGGGCTCTCCGTGGTGGGCGCCTTTGCGCTGGGCTATATCGCCCTCAACCGCGGTGAACAGATCAATGCGCTGTGGATTGTGGTCGCAGCGGTCTGTATCTATCTGATTGCCTACCGTTTTTACGGTAAATTTATCGCTCGCAACGTGCTCTCCGTCGACCCGACGCGCATGACGCCGGCGGTGCGGCATAACGATGGTCTGGACTATGTCCCGACCGACAAAAAGGTGCTGTTTGGCCACCACTTTGCGGCGATTGCCGGAGCCGGACCGCTGGTGGGGCCAGTGCTGGCCGCGCAGATGGGCTATCTCCCGGGGATGATCTGGATCCTCGCCGGGGTGGTGCTGGCCGGGGCAGTGCAGGACTTTATGGTGCTGTTCGTCTCCACCCGCCGCGACGGGCGCTCGCTCGGCGAGCTGGTGAAAGAGGAGATGGGCCCTACCGCCGGGGTAATTGCCCTGGTGGCCTGCTTTATGATCATGGTGATTATCCTTGCGGTGCTGGCGATGATTGTGGTGAAAGCCCTGACCCACAGCCCGTGGGGGACTTACACCGTGGCCTTTACCATTCCGCTGGCGATCTTCATGGGGATCTACATTCGCTATCTGCGCCCGGGCCGCATTGGTGAAGTGTCGGTGATTGGCCTGTTCTTCCTGGTGTTCGCCATTATCTCCGGCGGCTGGGTGGCCGAGAGCCCAACCTGGGCCCCGTACTTTGACTATACCGGCGTGCAGCTGACCTGGATGCTGGTGGGCTATGGCTTTGTGGCTGCGGTACTCCCGGTGTGGCTGCTGCTGGCCCCGCGCGACTACCTCTCCACCTTCCTGAAAATCGGCACCATCGTCGGGCTGGCGATTGGCATTCTGATTATGCGCCCGACCCTGACCATGCCTGCGGTAACTAAGTTTATCGACGGCACCGGTCCGGTCTGGTCCGGCAACATGTTCCCGTTCCTGTTTATCACCATCGCCTGTGGCGCGGTCTCTGGCTTCCATGCCCTGATCGCCTCCGGCACCACGCCGAAGATGCTGGCTAATGAAAATCAGGCCTGCTTTATCGGCTATGGCGGCATGCTGATGGAGTCCTTTGTTGCCATCATGGCGCTGGTGTCAGCCTGTATTATCGATCCCGGCGTTTACTTCGCGATGAACAGCCCGATTGCGGTGCTGGCACCGGCCGGTACGGCAGACGTGGTGGCCTCTGCGGCCCAGGTGGTGAGCGGCTGGGGCTTTGCCATTACTCCGGATACCCTGACCCAGATCGCCAACGAAGTGGGCGAGCAGTCGATTATCTCCCGTGCGGGCGGTGCGCCGACCCTGGCTGTGGGGATGGCCTACATTTTGCACGGCGCGCTGGGCGGCCTGATGGATGTATCGTTCTGGTATCACTTTGCGATCCTGTTTGAAGCCCTGTTTATCCTGACGGCGGTGGATGCGGGAACCCGTGCGGCGCGCTTTATGCTGCAGGATCTGCTGGGGGTGATTTCTCCGGGGCTGAAGCGCACCGAGTCGCTGCCGGCCAACCTGCTGGCGACCGCGCTGTGCGTGCTGGCGTGGGGTTACTTCCTGCATCAGGGGGTGGTGGATCCGCTGGGGGGCATCAACACCCTGTGGCCGCTGTTCGGTATCGCTAACCAGATGCTGGCCGGTATGGCGCTGATGCTCTGCGCGGTGGTGCTGTTCAAGATGAAACGTCAGCGTTACGCCTGGGTGGCCCTGGTGCCAACGGCGTGGCTGCTGATCTGTACCCTGACCGCCGGCTGGCAGAAAGCCTTCAGCCCGGATGCGAAAGTGGGCTTCCTCGCCATCGCCAACAAGTTCCAGGCGATGATCGACAGCGGTAAGATCCCGGCGCAGTACACCGAGTCGCAGCTGTCACAGCTGGTGTTTAACAACCGTCTCGATGCCGGGTTGACCATCTTCTTTATGGTGGTGGTTGTGGTGCTGGCGCTGTATTCTCTGAAGACCGCCCTGGCCGCCCTGAAACAGGACAAGCCAACGGCGAAAGAGACGCCGTATCAGCCGATGCCTGCCAACTATGAAGAGATTGTGACCCAGGCGAAAAGTGCCCATTAAAGGCAATGCCGGGTGGCGCTAGCGCTTACCCGGCCTACATTTCCAGTGAGATGAGCGATATGTTCGACACCCTATCTAAAGCAGGTAAGTACTTAGGCCAGGCGGCAAAAATGATGATCGGCGTGCCGGACTACGACAACTACGTTGAGCATATGCGCGTCAACCATCCTGACCAGACCCCGATGACCTACGAAGAATTCTTCCGCGATCGCCAGGACGCCCGCTACGGCGCCAAAGGCGGAGCGAAGTGCTGTTAACCCTCTTTCGGCAGGTACAGGCTGATCTGCTCCTGCGTGCAGCCGTAAATGGCCGCCAGTTTTTCACGGGTGCGTTTTTGCGGGCGGGAGTCGACGGCTTCCAGCTGTGACACGGCGGACTGGCTGATGCCCAGCTTGTCGGCTACCTCCTGTTGCGATAAGCCGCGCAGGATGCGCCAGGCGGCCTGCAGGCTGACCTGTTCATAAGTCATAATGCGGCAGACATCTTCGGGTAAACCAACATGATCATAGATGTCGGTTTCGCTATCGATTTTCTCCCATTCTTCTTCATTTTCATCATCATATTCCGCCAGTTGCAGTTGCATACGGAAGTACTCATCGTAAGGAATAACGACATATTGCGGCTTACCTTCGTCATCATTGATCATTTGTACAGCCATAGAGAGTGTTCTCCTCATGCAGATAAGTGGTGGACGTTCTTCGCTTGACGGCCACGATGTAGCAAACATCCCGCGACTCTCCCTGGAAAATGAAGATCACCCGGTAATCTCCAGTCCGTAAGCGATAATAATCCTCACCCATATCGAGTTTTTTAATATCAGGACGCGGCGCATTTCTGTCATTGATTGCCGCCATTTTCTCTTCAATTCGCGTCTGGTAGCGCTTATCTATCTTTGCCAGATCGCGTTTAGCGGTTCTTGACCACACAATCTTCATCCGTACCTCCACTGTACGCCCACACGAAATATAAGGAAATAATAAGACTATTAGATAAATTCCGAATTACTTATGAGGTACTGTAGGACGGGGATCGGGGCGGAAAAAGCGGCAAAAAACGGATTGTCGAGGCGGGTCGAAAACGCCTCTGCCAGGCGGCAGAGGCGTACATAAGATCTGCGAGCGGGTGTCAGGCGTTCAGCCCACCGTCCACGTCCAGCCCGGTGCTGGAGATCTGCCCGGCTGCAGGGCTGGCAAGGAAGGTGACCGCGGCGGCGATATCTTCCGGCTGGCCGTAGTGCCCGGTGGCAATAAGCTGACGCTGCGATGCGGCCTGCACGCCATCCTCCGGATTCATATCGCTATTGGTGGGACCGGGGTGGACCAGATTGACGGTGATGCCGCGCGGCCCGAGGTCACGTGCCAGCCCACGGGTCAGGGAGTTGAGCGCCGATTTGGTCATTGAATAGACCGCGATACCCGGCTGGGCGACGCGGTTGGCCAGACAGCTGCCGATGTTGATGATCCGTCCGCCGTCGGACATATGCACCAGCGCGGCCTGGATAGCGATCACCACCCCGCGAATATTGACGTTAATCAGGGCATCAATGTCCGCCAGGGTCATGGACTCCAGTTCACCGCCGCGCGCAATCCCGGCGTTATTGACCAGAATATCGAGCCCGCCCAGGGTGCGCGCCGCATGGGTGACGGCATTCTGAATGGCCTCGGCGCTGGCGCTGTCGGCCTGAACCGCCTCGCTGAGGCGTCCCATCGCCGTAATTTCATCGGCAACGGCCTGGGCCTTATCGGCGGATTTCTCATAGGTGATAACCACATCGGCACCCGCCCGGGCCAGCGACAGCGCAATGGCACGGCCCAAACCCCGGCTGGCGCCGGTAACCAGCGCCTTCTTACCTGTTAAATCGATCTGCATGATGACCTCAACTCAAGAGTGATGAGAACCATCCTTATGTATAGAAGGCGTGTGTCCGGCGTCAATCCGCCGGGCGGCTGAGGTTTTCCACTTTCTCAAACGCGGCGCGCAGGATCGCTGGCGTCAGGGCGATCGGCAGGGCATGGATCGACTCCACCGGGCGCAGGGTATGGGCAATAACCTTGTCCAGCTCGTCGCGGTTGTGGATATCCACCTCCAGCTCGCGCAGCGTGGTGGGCAGGTTAAAGCGCTGGTACGCTGCGACCAGTTCGCGCAGCACGGCGTCCTGGCCGAGCAGGGCGCTCTGCACCAGAATGCCGTAGGCCACCTTGGTGCCGTGGAGGAACTGCGCGGTCTGCGGCAGCACCGTTAAGCCGTTATGCACCGCATGCGCCGCCGCCACGCGGGTGTAGCGTTCCCCCAGCCCGCCCACCATGCCGCCGCCGGCGATAATGGCATCCACCACGTCATGAAATTCACGGGTGACCTCGCGGCGCGTCTGGTCGGCCAGCGCCTGCTCGCTGTGTTCCAGCAGCACGTCGCGGATCGCCAGCGCGCCGTTGATCCCGAGCCTGACCGTCAGCGGTAGCTGCTCGGGCTGCGGGGCCAGCACCACCGCTTCATACCATTTTGCCAGGGTATCGCCGATCCCCGCCAGCAGGTACTCCGCCGGGGCGTTAAGCACGATCTCCGGCTCGACCAGCACCAGATAGTTGGCATCGTCAAAGATCTCAAAGTGCAGCGCCTGCCCGGCATCGTTGTACCACACCGACAGCGGAGTCCAGGCGGCGCAGGTGGCGGCGATGGTTGGAATGGCAACCACCGGCAGGCCCAGACGACGGGCCACCGCTTTGGCGGTATCCAGCAGCGCGCCGCCGCCGACGCCAATCACTACGCTGCGGTTATCGCCAGCATCCTGCACGAGCTGGTTCACATCGTGTTCGCTGCAGTGGCCTTTAAACAGCAGATGTTTGGCTCCCTTTGTATTGAAACTTTCGGGCAGGAACGGGCGCGCACCGGCAAGGGCGCGTTCGCCGTAGATCCATACCGCCCGGGAGAGTTGCTCCGGGGTGAAAAATGCGTTCAGGCGGGCAAGGGCCCCGCGGTGGGAGTAGTAGTTGGCCGGGCCGGGAACGACGCGGATATCGGTGTTGCTCATGATGGTGTCCTTTTTACGAAGCGCTAACCCGATGTTATGGCTAGACATCCAGATGGCTAATACTATTTTGCTTTATCTTATGCTTTTTCCTTCGTTGCCAGCCAGTCCCGGCTGTGAAAAATTCCATAAATCAAAAGATTAATGATAAGGGATCGCAGCGAATGTCAACCAGTCGCCTCGAGATGCGCGGCATCAGCCTGGCTTTTTCTGGCTTTCAGGCATTGTCGCGCGTCGATTTCACACTGACGGGCGGATCGGTACACGCGCTCACGGGCGCGAACGGCGCCGGTAAATCGACCCTGATGGCGGTGCTGTGCGGCACGCACGCGCGCTATGAAGGCGAAATCAGCATCAATCACCAGCTTGTCACTATTCGCGAGCCGGTGGATGCCAAACGGCTGGGCATCCATCTGGTGCAGCAGGAGGTGGACGTAGCGCTGATCCCCGGCCTGAGCATTGCGGAAAACATCATGCTCGATCATCTGGCGCAGCCGGGACACCGCTTCCACTGGGGGAAACTGCGCGAGCAGGCCCGGCAGGCGCTGGCGCAGCTGGACGTCTCCCTCGACGTGCGGCGCGCTATCGACAGCTGCACCCTGGCGGAAAAGCAGCAGATCCTGCTGGCGCGGGCGCTCTCTCATCACTGCCGGTTTTTAATTCTGGATGAACCCACCGCGCCGCTGGACGCCCACGAGAGCGAGCGGCTGTTTGCCGTGGTACGACGCCTGCAGCAGCAGGGGATCGGAGTGGTGTTTATCTCCCACCGCATCCACGAGCTGAAGGCGATCTGCGACACCTTAACGGTGCTGCGCGACGGCAAGCTGATCGAGTCCGGCCCGATGGCGGATCTCAGCGGCGAAGCGATCGTCGAGAAGATGCTCGGCCACGAGCTGAGCGATATCTACCCCCCTGCGCGTCCTCCTCACAGCGGCGAAACCCTGCTGCGCGTGGAGGGATTGCATGACGAAGGGCTGCTGAAGGATATCTCCCTGCACCTGCGCAAGGGCGAAATTCTGGGCATCGCCGGGCTGGCGGGAGCCGGGAAAACCGAACTCTGCAAGGCGCTGTTTGGCGCCAGTAAAAGCCAGGTGGCAAAAGGCGAACTGAACCAAAAGCCCTGGAAACCGCGCGACCCGGCGGATTCGGTCCTGCGTGGGCTGGCGCTGGTGCCGGAAGAGCGGCGCAAAGAGGGCATCTTTATCGATGAGCCGGTGAGCATGAACCTGGCGGTGTCAGCGGATAACAGCTTTTCGCGCTGGAGCCTGTTCGGTCATCGCCAGGCGTGGCGCTGGGCTGAAGAGGTGATCGCCCGGGTGGGTGTGCGCACCCGCGGGCCGGGGCAGGTACTGCGCCGTCTGTCGGGTGGTAACCAGCAGAAGGTGGCGATTGGCAAATGGCTGCGCGGCAACGCCCAGGTGCTGATCTTCGACGAGCCCACCAAAGGCGTGGACGTGAAGGCCAAAACCGATCTGTTCCAGCTGATTGACGGCCTGGCGCGGGAAGGCAAAGGGGTGATTTATGCCTCGGGGGAATTTGCCGAGCTGGTGGGCCTGTGCGACCGCATCTGCGTGCTGTGGGACGGGCGCATCGTGGCGGAGCTCGAGGGGGCAACCGCCCGCGAAGAGACATTACTTTATTATTCAACCGGAGGAACGGCGTCGTGAGCAAGGCCCTTTCAGTGACTGCGGCGGCGTCTGGCCGTCAGCAAATTTTCGATTTTCTTTATAAGTGGGGCATGTTGCTGACGGTGGTCGCGCTGGTGGCCATTTTCGGCGTGGCGTCAGAGAACTTCCTCGATCCCAACAACATCATCAACATTCTGCGCTCTATCGCCATCGTGACGGTAATTGCCATCGGCGTCTCCATCTCGCTGACCATTGGCGGGTTTGACCTCTCTGTCGGCTCTACCGCGTCGCTGGCAAATGCCCTGGTGATCTCGCTGTTTGTCTGGCACGGCTTCGGCACCACCGAATCCATTCTGATCACCCTGGCGCTCTGCACCCTGGTGGGGCTGTTTAACGCCTTCCTGATCGTCATCCTGCGTATTCCCGACATGCTCGCCACCCTCGCCAGCCTGTTTGTGATCCAGGGCGTGGCGATGACTTACAGCTACGGCGGGTCGATCACCGAAAACATGGTGCTGCCGAGCGGCGACATGGCGGAAGGGACCATCCCGGCAGCGTTTGGCGCGCTGGGGCAGGTGCCGACCATCGTCATTATCATGCTGGCGGTGACGCTGCTGGCGCAGCTGGGGCTATCCCTGACCACCCACGGTCGCCGTATGTACGCCATTGGCGGCAACCCGGAAGCGGCTCGCCTGTCCGGCATTCGCACCACCCGCTATAAAGTGGCGGCCTACGTGATTGCTTCGCTGCTGGCGGGCCTTGGCGGCATTCTGCTGGCCTCGCGCATTGGCTCCTCGCAGGTGAATGCCGGCGGCGGTTATCTGATGGATGCGGTGGCGGCGGCGTGGATCGGCTTCTCGCTCGCCGGCTCCGGCAAACCGAACGCGCTGGGCACCCTGGTGGGGGCGGTGATCCTTGGGGTGCTCTCCAACGGGCTGGTGATGCTCTCGGTGCCCTATTACGCAATGGACATTATAAAAGGGCTGGTGCTGGCGATTGCGCTGGCCATCACCTACGTACAAAAACGTTAACAACACGACGGGATAAAAAATGAAAAAAGTTGCACTCTCTTTGCTGACCCTGGGATTACTGAGTTCCCTGCCGGGCTATGCGGCGACGCCTGCGCCGGTTCCGGCGGCCATTGCCAACCATGACGGGCAGATCCGCATCGCGGTGATCCGCAACCTCGGCTCGGACGACAACACTACCCAGTTTGTTGCCGGTGCGATTCAGGAAGGCAAAAAGCTCGGCTTTAAGGTCAGCACCTTTTTAAGCAACGGCGACGACGCCAAATTCCAGGACTTCGTTAACCAGGCGATCACCCAGAAATATGACGGCATTATCCTCTCCCAGGGACGCGATCCGTACTCCACCGCGCTGGTGAAAAAAGCCGTCGATGCCGGGATCAAGGTGGCGGTGTTCGATACCGCAGTGAACGGGGAGATCCCCGGCGTAACCGTGACCCAGCAGGATGACGCCTCCCTGACCAACCTCTCGTTTGGCCAGCTGGTGAAAGATTTCAACGGTAAGGCCAACATCATCAAGCTGTGGGTCGCCGGCTTCCCGCCGATGGAGCGTCGTCAGACCGCCTACCAGGAACTGCTGAAGCAGAACCCGGGCATCAAGGAGCTGGAGTCCATCGGCGCGGTCTCCTCAGACGTACAGGGCGATACTGCCAACAAAGTGGGCGCGGTGCTGGCGAAATACCCGAAAGGCAAGATCGACGCTATCTGGGGCACCTGGGACGCCTTCAGCCAGGGCGCCTTTAAAGCGTTGAAAGAGAACGGCCGCACCGAGATCAAACTCTACAGCATCGACATCTCCAACCAGGATCTACAGCTGATGCGTGAAGCGGGCAGCCCGTGGGTGGTGAGCGTGGCGGTGGATCCGAAGCTGATTGGCGCCACCAACGTGCGTCTCATTGCCAACAAGATTGCCGGTGAAGCAACGCCTGCAACCTATGACTTTAAGGCGGCCGCTATTCCGCAGGCGCTGCTGTCGGCCCAGCCGGGCGCGGTGAACGTGGCATCATTAGGGAAAATCATCCCGGGCTGGGGCCAGACCGAAGACTTTATCGCCCCGTGGTTCGCGACGTTAGAAGCGAAGGCAAAATAATGCCCGGTGGCGCTGCGCTTACCGGGCCTACGGTTTTGTAGGCCGGGTAAGGCGCAGCCGCCACCCGGCGAAAGGCTCGATATGACTTCTCAACTACCCACCCCCGAATACAGCCGCAATATGCGCTTAATTGGCCACAGCGACCAGGGCGGACGCCCGGACGGCGTGCAGCTGATGGTGCATCGCGGCTTTGCCTATATCGGCCATATGGTGTCCCAGGGCTTTTCGATCGTCGACGTGCGCGACCCGAAAAACCCGAGGGCTGCGGGCTATGTGCCTGCGCCGCCGGGCACCTGGAACGTGCATCTCCAGGCCCACGACGACCTGCTGCTGGTGATCAACGCCCGGGATCTGTTTGCCGATGTCCGCTTTGCTGACGAAAAGGTCTACTACACCCGTCAGGTGGGGGAGACGGTCAGCGACGTGCAGGACAGAGGCTGGAGCGCCGGGCTGCGCGTCTTTGATATCTCCACCCCGGATAAACCGCGGGAAATCAGCTTCCTGTCGCTGAGTGGTATCGGCATTCACCGCATCTGGTACGTGGGCGGCCGCTGGGCCTATGTCTCGGCGCTGATCGACGGCTTTACCGATTACATCTTCCTGACCATCGATCTGGCGGATCCGCGTAAGCCGGAAGTCGCCGGGCGCTGGTGGCTGCCGGGGATGAACCAGGCGGCAGGAGAAACGCCCGAGTGGCCGGAGGGCAAACGCTATGCCCTGCATCACGCGATTATCAATGGGGATACCGCCTACGGTAGCTGGCGCGACGGCGGCCTGACCCTGCTGGACGTAAAGGATCGCAGCCAGCCGAAACTGATCGCCCATCGCAACTGGAGCCCGCCGTTTGGCGGCGGCACCCACACCGCGCTGCCGCTGCCGGCCCGGGACCTGCTGGTGGTGCTGGACGAAGCGGTGCTCGACAATCAGGAGGACGGCGAGAAGCTGATCTGGCTGTTTGATATTCGCGAGCCGTCGAACCCGGTGAGTATTGCCACCTTCCCACAGCCGCAGGAGCGGGATTACGTGGCGAAAGGGGCACACTTCGGGCCGCACAACCTGCACGAAAACCGCCCGGGCAGCTTTGTCAGCTCAACGTTGATTTTTGCCACGTATCAGAATGCGGGGGTGCGCGCGTACGACATTTCGAACCCGTATCGCCCGGTAGAGACCGCCGCGCTGGTGCCCGCCGCACCGGAGAAGATGATGGATACCCGGCCCAATCGCCCGCAGGTGATCCAGTCCTGCGATGTGTTTGTGGATGCGCAGGGGATTATTTACAGCACGGATTATAACGGCGGGTTGTCGGTGATTGAGTATTTGGGGTGAGGGGACCGGTTTTGTAGGCCGGGTAAGGCGAAGCCGCCACCCGGCAAACAGGTCGCACGCAACTTAACTGTACTGACGCACCCGCGCCACCAGCTCATCCACGCTGTCGATACGGTCGGCAATGACGATCAACGCCTTCCCGAGAGTGATGGCGTGGCGCAGGCATTCGTGGCGCATCTCTTCATCGCGAATGGTATCGATATCCGCCACGTGCGACAGGCCCACGCTGCGGCGGATCAGTTCGGTGCCGCAGAAGCCAATCGCGTCCTGCCAGACCTTCTTCAGAAACGCGCTGGCATAGCCCGGCACGCCGAGCGCCGCATCGCGGGATTTTTCCGCGGCCAGGGCCTGGAAACGTTCCGCGAAGGTGGTCCACAGCTGCTGGATATCGATCAGGCGCTGCTCGCGACCGGCCGCCGCGTCGCGGATGCCGAGGTGGCCCGGCAGGCCGCAGAAGTTAAGCAGCAGGTTGCCGATCGCCGTGCCGATATCAAACCCAATCGGGCCGAAATAACCGAACTCCGCGTCAATCGCCTTCAGGCTGCCGTCGGCGACAAAAATTGAGCCGCTGTGGATGTCGCCGTGCAGCAGCGCTTCGGCCTGGGAGAAGAAGCGGTGTTTCAGGGCGGCGACGGCAATCTTAAGCTGATCGTCATTGCGCAGAGCGGCGACATCGTTTTCCAGCGCCGCCGGGTAGTTATTGCGCTCGTGGATCTGGTAAGGGTCGTTGAAGAACAGATCCTCGGTGATCTCGCACATCTCCGGGTTGATGAACTGCGCTACCTGCGCCTTTTTGGCGTGCGGATGGAGGTAAAAATCGCTGGTGTGGAACAGGGTATGGGCCAGGTATTCCCCCAGCTGGCGTGCCGCCTGGGGATAATAAACGTTATTGATCAGCTCGCCGCGCCAGATCTTATGGCTGGAGAGATCTTCCATCACCATCACCGCAAGCGCCGGGTCAAAGTGGTGAATTTTCACCGTGTGCTGCGGGCTGTGCTGATAGTGCTCCACCAGGGTTTGTGCTTCGAGACGGGCGCGGTCCAGCGTCAGCGGCCAGGACTCTCCCACGCAGCGCACGTAGGGCAGGGCCTGCTTAACGATAATGCGGCTTACGCCTTCGCTGTCGAAAATTTTGAATACCAGATTGAGGTTGCCGTCGCCCACCTCCTGCGCCTCCACCAGTGACGATGGGTTTTCGAGGCCGCCAAACTGTTGGGCATAGGCCACGGCGTCCTGAGCGGTAAAGGTACGGTATTGCGACATTGCCAGTTCCTCATCTGTTCCGGTAATAAAGACATTTAGACGTCTATACATCTGAATTTTATCCTGACACAATGTGCTACAACAACGCAACAGAGAATTAACGACATGCAGAGATTACAGACGACCAGCCTGCGGGTGACGGAAAATCAGCTATTTATTCTCGACCAACAGGCGCTTCCGCAGGAGAAACGCTGGCTGGATGCGTCCACGGTTGACGCGCTGGTGGGGCATATTCACGCCCTGCGCGTGCGGGGCGCGCCGCTGATTGGTCTCTCTGCCAGCCTGCTGTTAGCGCTGCTGGCGGAAAACGGCCACAGCCGGGATCGGCTGGCGGCGGCGCTGGAAACGTTGCGGGCCTCGCGCCCGACGGCGGTAAACCTGATGAACAATCTCGACCGTATGAAGCAGGCGCTGTGGCAGGAAGATTATGTCCCGGCGCTGGTGGCCGAGGCGCTGCGTCTGATCGACGAAGACAAGCGGCTCTGCGACGCTATCGCGCAGGCGGGAAGCCAGCTGGTGAAGCCGGGTAGCCGCCTGCTGACCCACTGCAATACCGGCGGGCTGGCGACGGCGGGTGTCGGTACCGCGCTGGGAGTGATTGCTCTTGCGTATCAGCAGGGCAACGTCAGCAACGTCTGGGTGGATGAAACCCGTCCGCTGTTGCAGGGCGGCAGATTAACCGCCTGGGAGCTGGGCGAGCTGGGTGTGCCCTATCAGTTGATCACCGATTCGATGGCCGCCAGCCTGATGGCCAAAGGCCAGGTGGACGCGGTATGGGTCGGGGCAGACAGGATTGCCGCCAACGGCGATGTGGCGAACAAAATCGGCACCTATTCCCTGGCGGTGCTGGCGAAATTCCACGGTATTCCGTTTTATGTGGCGGCCCCGCAAACCACCCTCGATCCAGCGTGCCCGAACGGTGACGCTATCCCGATTGAGCAGCGCGATGCCCGGGAAGTGACCGGCGTGGCAGGGAGCTTTGGCGCGGTGCAGTGGGCGCCGCTTGATGCGCGGGTCTATAACCCGGCGTTCGACGTCACGCCTGCGGCGCTGATTAGCGGCTGGGTGCTGGATAGCGGGGTGGTGCTGCCGGAAGATGTGGAAGCGGGGATTTTTCGCAGCGGTGCGGTCTGAGTAATGCCGGGTGGCGGCTTCGCCTTACCCGGCCTACAACACCTGGTTTGTCGGCCCGTGCAAGCGCAGCGCCGCCGGGCAGGGCAGGGTGCCTACGGCAATCGTGGATACGCATCCGCAATCGCATCGCCGGTAAACTGCGCCACCCAGCCTTCCGGGTTATCGAAAATGCGAATGGCGGTAAAGTTCGGCTCGGAACCCATATCAAACCAGTGCGGCGTGCCGGCGGGCACCGAGATCAGATCGTTTTTCTCGCACAGCACCTGATACACCTGGTCTTCAATGTGCAGGCAGAACAGCCCGGCACCTTCGACAAAGAAACGCACTTCATCTTCACCGTGGGTATGTTCATTGAGAAACTTCGCGCGCAGGGCCTCTTTTTGCGGGTTGTCCGCCCGCAGGCTAATCACGTCCCAGCTCTGGTAGCCCTTTTCCGCTACCAGCCTGTCGATGGCGTGCTGATAGGCATTAATCACTGCGTCAGCAGTCGGATCGCGGCCAAAATCGCGGTCGGCTTCCCAGCGTTCAAAGCGGACGCCACGGGCATTCAGCTGCTGCTGGATCGCCTCAGGGTCGGTGCTGTGCCACTGCGGCTCGCGGGCTTCTTTATCTGAAAAAATGGTCAATGCGCTCATGAAGGGATCTGCTCCGGATTAATGTCGTCGAACTGGTGCACCTGATGATGATGGCTGGCGCCGTCGTCATCGCCGCGAATCAATTGCAGGGTGCGAAAACCTGCCTGTTCCGCGGCGTCCAGCTCCTGATGGATATCCGACAGGAACAGGATCTGCGAGGGCGCAAGGTTAATCTGTGCCGCAATAGTCTGATACGACTGCACATCGCGCTTGGCGCCGATGTGGGTATCGAAATAGCCGCTGAACAGATGAGTAATATCACCTTCGTCGCTGTAGCCAAATAACAGTTTTTGCGCTGCCACGGACCCCGATGAATAAACATACAAATCAATGCCCTGCGACTTCCATTTTTCCAGCGAAGGGAGAACGTCAGGGTAGAGATGACCGGTAAAGTCGCCGTTGACGTAGCCATCCTGCCAGATGATCCCCTGCAGCGCTTTCAGGGCTGTCGATTTGCGGTCTTCGTCCATAAAGGCGAACAGGGTGTCGATCAGATCGTGGGTGCTGGCCTGCGGCTCGGCAATCTCTTCACGCAGATTGTCCAGAATGGTGTTGACCGGTTCAGCATACTGCTGGGCGGTGACAAAGGCCGCCAGCCGCTCGCGCGCGTAGGGGAACAGGACATTATGGACAAAACGAATATCGCTGGTGGTGCCTTCAATATCCGTCACAATCGCGCGAATCATACTCTCTCCAGTTGTCGTAAACGCATCTCGCACTCGAACAAAAATTCGAGGCCTTCAAGGTGACGCCGGGCCTCTGCCACGTTGCGTCCCCAGCAGGTTAAGCCATGACCGCGCAGAAGAAAACCATAATTAAGCGGACGTTCCTGAGCGTAATGGGCAATGCGGGAGGCCAGGGCGTCGATGTCCTGGTCGTTGTCGAATACGGCGATCGGCACGGTATCAAGATGGCTGGTCTGCCCGCTGAGGGATTTCTGCATCTCAAAGCCGCTGATATGTAGCTCCGGCGCTTTGACCTGTCGCGACAGCACCGTGGCGTTGACGGTGTGGACATGCAGCACCGCGTTGGCCTCCGGGAAGAGGCGATAGACCAGGGTATGCAGGCCGGTTTCCGCCGAAGGTTTCCGCCCGGAGGGGGCGCGGTTGGTGGCAATCTCAACCTGCAGGAAGTCATCGGGGGTCAGGCTGCCTTTGTCTTTGCCGGATTCGCTGAGCCAGCACCAGCTGGCGTCCTGACGCACGGACATGTTGCCGCCGGTGGCGGGGGCCCAGCCCTTCGCGCCGATCCAGTGACAGGCCTCGACCAGGGATGTGAGTTGCAGGTTGTCTGTCATCCTTCTTACCTCTTCGGCAGGAATATCATTATGGTTTAGACGTCTAAGCGTCTTGATTGCCAAATACTAACATCGTGTTATAGTGGCAGCAACATATGTATTACATACAGGCCCGTCGAAATGAGTAATAAACCCTTGATTCCAGAGAGTAAATTTCCAGGTCTCGGCACCACCATCTTTACGCAGATGAGTGCCCTGGCGCAGCAGCACAAGGCGATTAACCTGTCGCAGGGTTTCCCTGATTTCGATGGTCCGGACTATCTGCATCAGCGGCTGGCTCACCATGTGGCGAACGGCGCTAACCAGTACGCGCCTATGACCGGGGCCCAGCCGCTGCGCGAGGCGATTGCCGATAAAACCGCCGAACTGTATGGCTATCAACCGGATGCAAACAGTGAGATCACCGTGACCGCAGGGGCGACCGAAGCGCTGTACGCGGCGATCACCGCCCTGGTACGGACCGGCGATGAGGTGATCTGCTTTGATCCGAGCTACGACAGCTATGCCCCGGCAATTGAATTGTCGGGTGGCGTAGTCAAGCGTGTGGCGCTCCAGCCGCCGCATTTCCGCCCGGACTGGCAGGCCTTTGCGGCATTGCTGAGCGAGAAAACCCGGCTGGTCATTTTGAATACCCCGCATAACCCGTCGGCGACGGTATGGCAGCAGGCAGATTTCGCCGCGCTCTGGCAGGCCATTGCCGAACGTGAGATTTATGTTCTGAGCGATGAGGTGTACGAGCACATCTGCTTTGCTGAGGCGGGGCATGCCAGCGTGCTGGCCCATCCGCAGCTGCGCGAGCGGGCGATTGCCGTCTCCTCGTTCGGGAAAACCTTCCACATGACCGGCTGGAAAGTGGGCTACTGCGTGGCACCTGCGGCCATCAGCGCCGAGCTGCGTAAGGTGCATCAGTTCCTCACCTTTGCGGTCAATACCCCGGCCCAGCTGGCGATTGCCGATATGCTGCGCAATCAGCCGGAACATTACCGTGAACTGCCTGGCTTTTATCGCGCCCGCCGGGATCTGTTTATCGAGGCCCTGAGCGCCAGCCGGCTGGAGATTTTACCCTGCGAAGGGACCTATTTCCTGCTGGCTGACTACAGCGCCATTTCCGATCTCGATGACGTCAGTTTTTGCCAGTGGTTAACCAAAGAGGTGGGGGTGGCGGCCATCCCGCTATCGGTATTCTGTGCCGACGCGTTCCCGCACAAGCTTATTCGACTCTGCTTTGCCAAACAGGAAACCACGCTGCTGGCGGCGGCGGAACGGCTGAAAAAACTATAACGAAATATGTTGAAACCGACATAATTTAATACGCAGATTTATTAAATAACGTCTGCGTATTTATTTGACGGGGATATTAAAAAATAATTATATTTCTCCGTCGGGCTTTCTTATTCATATTGAAAATCTTCATTGCTGATTTGCTCAATGAAATTCGAAAATACTGTGCTAGTTAATGCAGTGCGGTTATACATCATGTAGACATCCGCGGCGGGTAACGTAACGGGAGCATCAATTTTTTTCAACTTAAAGGCATCACAATACTTTTCGTATACGACTTCAGGAACGATACCCAATAAGTTAGAGGAACTGATCATTGTAATTAGCGAGAAAAATGAGTCGCAGCGAAAGGCAATTTTTCTCTCGGGAAACGCATTTTCTGCCTGTGCCTGAAAGGCTTTAATGCCCGGCTCTTCGCTCATAAATTGAGTATATTTTTCATTGTTCAGCTCCTCCAGGGTAGCAACCGCACCGATTCGGGGATGAGCTTCACGACACACAATCACCATCGGCAAGTTGATAAAGTGGGAGCAGACAATAGAGCGGTTGGAGACGGAAGCGAATGAGAAGACCAGATCGGCTTTACGGTAGGCTAACAGATCTTCTGCCGAGTCGACAGACAGCAGCATGTCATGAAATTCGACCTCATAATTATGCTCCCGCATCAACAGCTTCATCGAGCCGATCATCCGGTTTTGCGTCAGAACCTGCGGGCAGTAGATAACAAAGTTCTTCTTCAGCGCCGAGCCGTGCATGATGTTAATCGTCTGCTCGATCTGGTTCAGGTTCTGTTCAAGATGTTTATGTAAATTGACGCCTACCGTGGTCGGGGAGATGCCTTTACCGGAGCGGATAAACAGCGGATCGTTCAGCTGATTACGCAGCCGTTGCAGAGACTGGCTTACCGCAGAAGGGGTAATAAAGAGCGTCTCCGCTGCCTTGCTGATACTGAGATGCTGATAAATGCACTCAAAAATTACCAGCAGATTAAGGTCAAATTTTTTCAGATCGTAGAGATTAGCCATGATTCGTCCTGATTAGCTGTCTGAATAGTGTTATCACATACAGGATAACTATAGAAGTAAGTTAGCCATTCACCATCCATTTGATCGGATAACTTAACTGATTTTAAATTTCAACTTAATATATCATGGCTGTAGATTAATGAAATAAAAGCCCAGCAATTATTGAAATAATTTTGTCCTTAAAAAGGCGGGCGGAATTATTGCTATTCCGCCGCCGTTCAGGTATTACGGCGTTCCCATCATCATATTAAGTTGTTCTTTATCCGGTAATCCGACAACCTGCTGTAATTCATTCTGGTTATTCATGTAATACAACGCGGGGGTGGCCGCTGCGCCAAGATCGTCCATGATCGACTGATTATCTTTCAACGTTTTAATTAGGGCAGGAGACGGGGTCTGCGGCACCTTAAGCGCCATTTTTCCGCCAGATTGTTCGTAGTCATGCCAGCTTTTCGCCGGATCCTTTGCGGCGAGAATGGCCGCTGCCGCGCCGGTGCTTTCAGGCTTGATAACCCCTACCAGCAACGTACGTAGCTGCACCTTGCCTGACTCGACCCACGGACGCGCCTGCTGCCAGAATTGCAGGCAGTAAGGGCAGTAAGGATCGGCGAAAACATAGATCACCCGCGGGGCGTCTTTGTTCCCCTCAAGCAGCCAGTGGGCCTTCTCCATACGCTGCCAGAGTTCGCGTCCGGCAGGCGCGTACAGCTCTTGCTGGATCACCTGCTCGCTCAGGTTTTTGCCTTGCTCATCGTACATGTACCCGGAAATGGCATGTTTGCCATCCGGCGTCAGATAGATGGTGACCCCCATGTCCTGATACTTGCCCAGCCAGCCCTTCATGCCGCCGGGCGCCTCAAAGGATTTGATAATGGTGATACCTTGTTTTTCAACGGCTTTTACCGGGGCCGGTAACGCTTCGGCATGGACGACGAAGGGGAATAACGCGAGGAGCAGGGTGGGTCTTAACATGATTAATCCTTAAAAAATCAATACCAAAGAACGGGTTCGGTAAAACCTATCGCAATCATAGGTATTTTTACCCTGTCAGCCAATTGCCCTTTCTGTGGGTGGGTGGTGTAATCCACTTCGCTGTTACGACCTTGCTAAAGGTAATGTAGAGCGCAACACATCGCCAGCTTCGGCTGGCACTGATGTTACCCTCGGGTAGCTCAGGTATCAGGGCCGCCGTCAAGGCGGCCTTTTTACTTTGCAGCATCCAACCGGGTTGTTAGGTATTGCTGATTGATTTGATAAAGCAAACGCATTAGCCCGTTCGGGCAAAGTTGGTTACCTTAGCTCTCAACGAAAACACGGAGGAAGTACAGATGTCTTTAATTAACACCAAAATCAAACCTTTCAAAAACCAGGCGTTCAAAAACGGCGACTTCGTAGAGATCACCGAGAAAGATACCGAAGGCCGCTGGAGCGTGTTCTTCTTCTACCCGGCTGACTTTACTTTTGTCTGCCCGACCGAACTGGGTGACGTTGCAGATCACTACGACGAACTGCAGAAGCTGGGCGTAGACGTTTACTCTGTCTCTACCGACACCCACTTCACCCACAAAGCGTGGCACAGCAGCTCTGAAACCATCGCTAAAATCAAATACGCGATGATCGGTGACCCGACTGGCGCCCTGACCCGTAACTTTGAAAACATGCGTGAAGACGAAGGTCTGGCCGACCGCGGCACCTTTATCGTTGACCCGCAGGGCATCATCCAGGCCATCGAAGTTACCGCTGAAGGTATTGGCCGTGACGCATCCGACCTGCTGCGCAAAATCAAAGCGGCACAGTATGTTGCTTCTCACCCAGGCGAAGTGTGCCCGGCGAAATGGAAAGAAGGCGACGCGACTCTGGCTCCATCTCTGGACCTGGTTGGTAAAATTTAAGCCCACAATGCCCGGCGGCGCTGCGCTTGCACGGGCCTACAACACCGTAGGCCGGGTAAACGAAGTGCCACCCGGCAATCAATGGGCGCATCTGCGCCCATTTCATTCCAACACCATGATGCAAGTTGCATTCAGGCAGCCCGGATAAGGCCGCTTGCATGATGATGTTTTTTAAGCAGGAGATGAACAATGCTCGACACCAACATGAAAACCCAGCTCAAGGCCTACCTTGAGAAACTGACCAAACCTGTTGAGCTGATTGCCACGCTGGACGACAGCGCTAAATCGGCAGAAATCAAGGAACTGCTGGCTGAAATTGCCGAACTGTCTGCTAAAGTGACCTTTAGGGAAGACAACAGCCTGCCGGTGCGCAAGCCGTCCTTCCTGATCGCTAACCCAGGCTCCACCCAGGGCCCGCGCTTTGCCGGTTCCCCGCTGGGACACGAATTCACCTCACTGGTGCTGGCGCTGCTGTGGACCGGTGGTCATCCGTCTAAAGAGGCGCAGGCTCTGCTTGAACAGATCCGCGATATCGACGGTGATTTTGAATTTGAAACTTACTATTCGCTCTCGTGCCACAACTGCCCGGATGTGGTCCAGGCCCTGAACCTGATGGCGGTGCTGAACCCGCGCATCAAACACACCGCGATTGACGGCGGCGTGTTCCAGAACGAAATCACCGATCGCAACGTGATGGGCGTTCCGGCGGTGTTTGTGAATGGGAAAGAGTTTGGTCAGGGTCGTATGACGCTGACAGAGATCGTCGCCAAAGTGGATACCGGCGCTGAAAAACGTGCCGCGGAAGCGCTGAACAAGCGCGACGCCTACGATGTGCTGATTGTCGGCTCCGGCCCGGCGGGTGCGGCGGCTGCGGTCTACTCTGCCCGTAAAGGCATTCGTACCGGTCTGATGGGCGAACGTTTTGGCGGCCAGGTGCTGGATACCGTGGATATCGAAAACTATATCTCCGTGCCGAAAACCGAAGGTCAGAAACTGGCTGGCGCCCTGAAAGCGCACGTCAGCGACTATGAAGTGGATGTGATCGACAGCCAGAGCGCCAGCAAACTGGTGCCTGCGGCGCAGGAAGGCGGCTTCCATCAGATTGAAACGGCGTCTGGAGCGGTGCTGAAAGCACGCAGCATCATCATTGCTACCGGTGCCAAATGGCGCAACATGAACGTGCCGGGCGAAGATCAGTATCGTACCAAAGGGGTGACCTACTGCCCGCACTGCGACGGCCCGCTGTTTAAAGGCAAGCGCGTAGCGGTAATTGGCGGGGGTAACTCCGGTGTCGAAGCGGCAATCGATCTGGCCGGTATCGTTGAGCATGTGACGCTGCTGGAGTTCGCACCAGAGATGAAGGCCGACCAGGTTCTGCAGGATAAAGTACGCAGCCTGAAAAACGTCGACATCATTCTGAACGCGCAGACGACCGAAGTGAAAGGCGACGGCAGCAAAGTGACCGGTCTTGAGTACCGCGACCGCGTGAGCGGGGATGTGCACAGCGTGCCGCTGGCGGGGATCTTCGTGCAGATTGGTCTGCTGCCCAACACCACCTGGCTGGAAGGCGCGATTGAGCGCAACCGCATGGGCGAGATTATCATCGACGCCAAATGTGAAACCAGCGTGAAGGGCGTATTTGCGGCGGGCGACTGCACCACCGTGCCGTACAAACAGATCATCATCGCGACCGGCGAAGGGGCGAAGGCCTCCCTGAGCGCCTTTGATCATCTGATTCGTACCAAAACAGCATAAGAAAGTAAGACTACACCTGCAAAGTAAAGAGGCTACCTGACGGTAGCCTCTTTTTTTTACCTTACCACCAGCACCGGTATATTGGCGTGACCTACCACACTGGAGGCGTTCGAGCCCAGCAGGTGGGTGGAGATCGACGGGTTGCGCGACCCGATCACCACGATATCGGCTTTCAGCTCGCTGGCCACCTCGTTCACCACGTCGCGCACATTACCAAAGCAGACATGGGTTCTGATCCGCGACGGGTCGATGCTGAAATGGCTGACCATCGTCTTCAGGCGGTTGTGCGCCTCCTGTTCGATATGCTCCTCGAAGCGGCGCATATCTGCGGCGAAGCGATGCAGCCCAAAAGTGGACGAGCCTGGTAAAACGTGCAGTAAGTGAATAATGCCATCCTGCTGCGCCAGGAATTCAGCGTGGCGAATCGCCTTGTCGCTCAACTCCATCTCAAAAACATCCACCGGCATAATAATCGTCTGGTACATAACCGTTTCTCCCTGTTTATTTACGCTTAATCCATTCAAACACAAAATATAATCAGATTCTGATAGCTCGCTGACACTTTTTAATATCGCCCCGCTTGTTGGCGTTTTGCCGTGCCGCTTTGATGCCAGGATTAATCCCAAAGCCGTGCAATTTCCCGGTATATCCCCGCTGATGGCTACCCTTTTAAGGTAAACCCGCATTTTTTCTCTGAATCCGGAGGTCGAATGAAAGCATTGACGTATCACGGACCACATAACGTTAAGGTTGAAACGGTACCCGATCCGGCCATTGAACAAGCTGACGATATCATTCTGCGCATCACCGCCACCGCGATCTGCGGTTCTGATTTGCATCTCTACCACGGGAAGATACCTAAGGTAGAACATGGCGATATCTTCGGTCATGAGTTTATGGGTGAAGTGGTGGAGACCGGGCGAGACGTGAAAAATCTCACCAAGGGCGATCGGGTGGTGATCCCCTTTGTCATTGCCTGCGGCGATTGCTTTTTCTGCCGTATGCAGCAGTACGCCGCCTGTGAAAATAGCAACAGCGGCCAGGGCGCAGCGCTGAACAAAAAGCAGATCCCGCCTCCGGCGGCGCTCTTCGGCTACAGCCATCTCTATGGCGGTGTACCCGGCGGCCAGGCGGAATACGTTCGCGTGCCAAAAGGCAACGTCGGACCCTTTAAGGTGCCGCCGCTGCTGTCGGATGATAAGGCCCTGTTCCTCTCGGACATCCTGCCCACCGCCTGGCAGGCCGCCAAAAATGCCCAGATTACTCAGGGCAGCAGCGTCGCGGTGTTCGGGGCCGGGCCGGTGGGGCTCCTGACCGTCGCCTGCGCGCGTTACCTCGGCGCCGAGCAGATTTTTATTGTCGATCATCACGACTACCGGCTGCGATTTGCTCAGGATCGCTACGGCGCGATCCCCATTAACTTTGACCGCGACGACGATGCCGCAGAAAAAATCATCGAGCAGACCCGGGGCCAGCGCGGGGTGGATGCGGTCATTGATGCGGTCGGCTTTGAGGCCAAAGGGAGCACCACCGAAACCGTGCTGACCAACCTCAAGCTTGAAGGCAGCAGCGGTAAAGCGTTGCGGCAGTGTATCGCCGCGGTACGGCGTGGGGGGATCGTCAGCGTGCCGGGCGTCTATGCCGGCTTTATTCACGGTTTCCTGTTTGGCGACGCTTTCGACAAAGGGCTCACCTTTAAAATGGGGCAGACCAACGTTCACGCCTGGCTGGGGGAACTGTTGCCGCTGATCGAGCAGGGGCTGATCACGCCGGAAGAGATCGTTACTCACTATATGCCGTTTGAAGAGGCGGCCCGCGGCTACGAGATCTTTGATAAACGTCAGGAAGATTGCCGGAAGATCATTCTGGTGCCCGGGGCACAAAGTGCGGAAGTGGCAAAAGAGCGGGTTACCGGGCTGGTCAACCCTATGCCGGGCGGCGTTATCTGATAGCGAGGGGCGGAAAGAGGATGCCCTGGCATCCTCTGGGCAAAGCGGGTTAACGCTTGTTCAGATGGGATCAGCGCAGGTATTCGCCCGCGGCTTCAGGCTGCCAGATAAGTTCCAGCACCTCCAGATGCGTGGCGGTACCGCCTGGCAGTTCCCAGTGGATGGTATCGCCGGTACGCAGGCCGATGAGTGCTGCGCCCACCGGGGCCAGGACCGACAGTTGCGTGCTGCTGTCGGTCATCTGCGCCGGATAGACCAGCGTGCGGGTGCGGACTTCCCCGGTAGCCAGATCGCGAAACTTCACCTGACTGTTCATGGTCACCACGTCAGCGGGCATGTCCTGCGGAGCGCACATCTGCGCGCGATCCAGTTCGTCGTTCAAAGCACTGGCGACGGGCAGCGAGGCAAAAGCCGGTTGCTCCAGCAGGCGGTCGATACGCTCAGCATCGAGTTCGTTAATGATGATTGTGGGTCTGGACATTATTTACTCCATGTCGTTCATGCTGCGACAACCGCAGAAGAGATGCCAAAAGAAAACCCTCGCCATCCGGTAGCGAGGGTTTAACTCTGTCTGATAATACTGAGTCTGTGCCCCGGTTTGAAGTGATGCTTGTCACATTCATGGTGTGGATGTAGTCCGGAAGCGTCAACTGGGTCGTTAGTATGAAATTTAGCCAAAAAAGGTGATCCTTCGCCAATTTGGATTATCCTTCTAAGGCGCAGGTTATGTAGCGTGACACACCCATAACAGCAGAACAACGAAGACTGTAGCACTAAATTCAGTCTTACTTTTCTACGGATTGCGTTACGCTGATCCCCTTGGGGCAGGGGGATGAGCGAAGCGTAATCCGTGCCTGCCGGTCTTTATTCCCGAATTTCCCAGAGAGCACTATGTACTTTTATCAACCTTCCCAGGGACACGGCCTGCCGCACGACCCGTTAAACGCTATTGTTGGACCCCGCCCGATTGGCTGGATTGCCTCCTGCGATGCCGAAGGACGCCCGAATCTGGCGCCGTACAGCTTCTTTAACTGCTTTAACTACCATCCGCCGATTATCGGCTTCGCCAGCACCGGCTGGAAAGACAGCGTGCGCAATATTGTTGAGACCGGGGAATTTGTCTGGAATCTCACCACCCGCGAGCTGGCCAGCGCCATGAATGAAACCTCCGCCAGCCTGCCGCACGGCGAAGATGAGTTTTTACGTGCCGGCCTCACCAAAGCCGAAAGTCGGGTGGTGAAGGTACCGCGCGTCGCGCAAAGCCCGGTCAACTTTGAATGCCGCCTGTCGCAGTGCATCCAGCTGACGGCGGCGAACGGTGCGGAGATCGACACCTGGCTGGTGCTGGGGGAGGTGGTCGGGATCCACATTGATGAAAGCCTGCTGCATGACGGCATCTATCAGACGGCAAAAGCGCAGCCGGTACTGCGCGCGGGTGGCCCGACGGCGTACTTCGCCATCGGTGAGGATCAGCGTTTTGATCTGGTACGCCCGGATGCGCGAAAAGCCTGAGACACTCTCAGTAGCCGATCTTGTCGATTTCAAACTGCTTGCCGCAGTTACCCGGGTGCGGTTGGGCGATAAATGAGCGGGTTGTCAGTGGAGCGTTGATGCTGGCGGCGGTAAGCGTGAGCTGCACTTCGGTGAGCCAGGCCGGGTTGCCGCTGCAGCTAAGCTTGACGGCTTTGACCGTCTCCGGACCCCAGCTTCTGGCGACCGCGGCGTCAAAGGCGCTGCGGGTGACGGTTTTACCGTAGTTTGCCGCCAGGAACTGCCCAAGCGGGCTGGCCTTCACTTCCTGATTCATGCGCACCATGGTGCCGAAATACGCATCGGGATCGAAGCCGAAGCAGACGCCGTGTTTGGCATATTCGTAACGCTCCAGACAGGAGTTACCGCCTGCGCCAGGCATTACCTCATTCAGCTTTGCGGCCCCCGTCAGCGATAATCCGGTTTCGGCGGCGTCACATTTACGGCTAGCTTTAGCCTCCGGCATATTGGGGATCGGGCGAGTGGCGCAGCCATAGCGCATCCAGCGGCGATCGTCGACCCCGCGTGCGGCGATAGATTTAGGTAAGCCCGGCCACAGGCCATGAACGGTGAGGATCGTTGTTTTATCGTCACGCTCTTTTTGCAGGCGACACTCGTCGGGCGCGGCGCGATTGCGGTCATGCAGGCTCTGGCAAAAGCCGGATTGCCAGGAGAGCGCCAGCACGTAGCGATCAAAGTCCGCGTATTGTGTCGCCTGAAGCGGGGCTGCCCGCGCCGGAAGAGCGCACAGTACTGCAGCGGTTGCGCTGATAGCGAAAACGAAATCCTTTCTGAACATGTCAATTCCTGGTGGTTGGAAGCAGGGCGTTGCTGGGAATGATTAAAGCACAAAAAGCGCCCGCAGGCGCTTTATGCTGTGAGGGGTATTAACCGACGGCGGTGCCAGGCACCAGCACTTCCGTGGCGATAATCACAATGACCAGCCCGACGAGGACCGGAACAGAGGTCCGTTTTACCACTTCGAATGGCGAGATTTTCGCCATCCCGGCGACGGCCACTACCACGCCGGAGACCGGGGAGATAGTACGGCCCAGGTTGGAGGCCTGCAGCATCGGGATGGTGAGGTATGCCGGGTTAATCCCGGAAGAGTGCGCCAGTTTCGGGATCATCTCCACGAAGGCATAGAAGGGGGCGTTACCGGAACCGGTGGTCATCGCCGCCAGCATGGTCAGCACCACCAGCACCATCATCAGGATAATGCTCGCCGAGCCGAACGACGTGGCGATGGAGATTAGGCTCTGGATAAAGCCGATGGTGCTCAGCCCCTGGGCAAAGACCCCGGCCGCCACCAGCAGCATCACCACGCCGGCGAAGGCATCCGCCATGCCGCGATACGCCACTTCCAGACCGCTAAACACCTTCTGAGTATTGAAGCCGCGCACAAATTCCAGTACTGCCGCCAGCAGCATGCAGATCACCAGAATGGTGATGATATGCAGCTCTGGCCCCCATTTACCGTCAAAAATCAGCACGCCGACGATCGGCGTAAACGGCAGGATGGCGTAGAACGACGGAGCCGTGGTGGTGATTTCGCTGACGTCGAGTCTTTCGTGAGAGATGTTCTCTTTTTTATCGAGGTAGCGCTGCCAGAAGAAGTGCGCAATCGCCATGCCGATGATGGCGGCAATGGAGATCGGCAGGGTGGTTTTAAACGCGAAGTCGATCAGCGGCATCTCGGCGGCTTTGGCGGCCAGCACCACGTCACCGGAGGTCGGGGAGAGAATAATCGCTGCCGGGGAGGCACAGATTGCCGCCGCCGCGCCGCGGCTGATCCCCACGTTGACCATTACCGGGAACAGGGTCGCCATCAACAGCACGCCCAGGCCCGTTGCTGACGACACGGCCAGCGACATCAGACAGGCGACGAAATAGGCGGCGATCATCAGCAGGTAAGGGGAGTTGATATAGCTCAGCGGCTTCGAGGCCAGCTTGACCACCATATCGTTGGCACCGATGTGGGTCATGTAGGCGGCAAACCCACAGAGCATCATGATCATCATCCCCAGATCGCCACCGCGGCTCATCAGCAGGATTTTGATGTATTCGACGATGTCGGTTGCGGTGTAGCCGGTACTGGTGGCGCTGGACGGCAGCACCTTATGGCCCATCAGGGCACTGACGATCAGCAGGACAAGGCCGCCGACAAACAGCACGCCGGTGGCGGAGTAGCCTTTGATGATGTAGCGCGCGACGCCGACAATGACAACCACCCCGATCAGGAGCTCGATAAACGTTAGCATGGATCCCTCAGTTCCCGACGCCCCAGAGCGAAAGGAGAAATTAGCAATGAAATTAAGGTGACAAAATGTGCCGAAATAATGGACCGGCCTCGCTGACCAAAATCAATAAAACGACTACTAAAGAGGTATCCAGGCCGATTTTGCTGCTGTTGTAGCGCTAATGGGGGCGTGTTGGTCCTGTCCTGGGTCCAGGATTGTAATAACCGCACAAAAAGTAAATAAATTTAAAACGGCTTTTATCTCAGCAATATCCCTGCGTATACTCGGGTCTCTTTTTACAACCTCAAGACGCTGTTATGTCTGCCAGCTGGATCTTTCGACTGCGCTATCTGAAAAAACATCTGCTGATGCTGATGTTCGCTTTCGGCTGGCTGTTGATCCAGAGTCAGGTGGCGGTGGCCTCACACGACTGCACCATCAATGTGCAGGGCGAGACGGCCTCTATTCAGCATCTGGACATGATGGCGATGCCGCAGCATCACGCCGCGCCTGCGCCGTCGGGGCTGTGTGATAAGCACTGCGTGCCGGAGCAGGTGCAAAAAGACACAGGGCATTCACAGCTGGTGGCGCTGCCTGCGGCCATGACCGTGACCCTCAATGAACCGGACTGCGTCGCTGTGGCGTCGTCGTCCCGCGTCGTCACTCCGCCCGCCGTGGGGCCGCCGGCAACGATCCGTTTTTGCCGGTTTCGGGAATAAACAGACCTGTTAATTCGTTGATTTACTTTTAATTACGTTTAACAGGAGCTTTACCATGCGTGCTTTACTCTTTTCCGCGCTGCTTGGCGCGTGCATTACCCTTTCTTCATTTTCCGTTCAGGCGACGGAGAGTCCCTCCCCAGTGACCCCGCAGTGGCAGGGACAGGGCGTTGTCCGGGCGATCGACGCGAAGACGTTGGTTATCCAGCATGACGCGATCCCGGCCCTGAAGTGGCCCGCGATGACCATGCCGTTTGCCTTTTCAGCCGATGTTGACCTCAGCGCCGTGAAACCGGGCGAGCCGGTGACATTTACGCTGGTGCGGGCCGGTGACGGCTTTCAGATAATCTCGCTCACGCCGCTGCGCTAAGCGAGGATCCCATGAAAACAGCAACACTGAGCACCTGGCTCGGTGGGGTGATGCTCGGGCTCATCAGTGCGGCCGGGCAGGCCGCACCCTGGACGCTCGATCAAACCCTGGCCGAAGCCCAACGCTACTCTGCGGCCCTGTCCGCCAGCCGTAATGAGGCCCGGGCGCTGGATGCGATGGCGGATTCCGCTACCCAGCTACCCGATCCGAAACTGAAGTTCGGCATTGAAAACGTGCCGGTGCAGGGCAGCAACGATCGCCGCTTCACCCGGGAAGGGATGACCATGCAGCGGGTCGGTATCATGCAGAGCTACGTTAGCCATGAAAAGCGGGAGCGAAAGGCGCAAACCCTGCAGGCTCAGGCCCGGGGCGTGCTGGCGAAAGCGGACGCGGTGCGCGCCGCCCTCCAGCGGGATACCGCCCAGGCCTGGCTGGAGCTGGCCCTGGCGCAGCAGGGGCTGAACATGGCAGATCGGCTGGTCGATGAGACGGTGCGGCAGATGAACGTGCAGAAGGCCAGCGTCGGGGCCGGGAGCGCCAGCCCCGACAGCGTGCTGGCCCTGCGCATGACCCTCAGCGCCATGCGCGACAAAGCCACCCTGGCAGGACGTGACGTTCGGCTGGCGCAAAGCCGGTTGCTGCAGCTCACCGGCCAGCAGGTCGAGGACGTGCAGGGGCCGCTGCCGCGCTATCAGCGTCTGCCTGCCGACGTTATCCAACTCGAAGAGGCCATCGCCCATCACCCGGAAGTGGAGGCCGCACAGCGAGAGGCTGAGACTGCCAAAGCCCGCTCGGCGCAGTCGGCGGTAGCGGCGATCCCGGATGTGGATGTCGAGGTGTTCTACGCCCATCGTGCCGAAGGCTATGACGATATGGCCGGGGTGATGTTCACGGTCGATCTGCCCCTGTTCCAGTCGCGACGCCAGGACAAGGACTACGCCGCGGAGGTCTCCCGCTCCCTGCAGGCGGTGGATGAACTGACACTGATAAAGCGTGAGCACATCGCCCAGGTACAGTCGCTGGTAGCCCAGTACCAGGCCGCGCAGACGCTGTGGCAGCGCCAGTGCGAAGAGGTGCTGCCGTTACAGCATCAGCGCCTGGCGGTGCTGAATGCGCAATATCGTTCGGGTCAGTCAGCGCTGCCCGCCCTGCTCGAGGCACGCCGCAGCGTGCTGGACAGCGAACTGGCAGCCAATCAGGCCGAGCGCGAGATGGCGCGCACCTGGGCTGCGATCCAATGGTTAATCCCCCAGGAGTTGGCACAATGAAAATCACATTCCGGGTCGCCGTGCCTTTGGCATTGCTGCTGGCTGCTGGCGGCTATTACGCCGGGCAGCGTCACGCTTCACACGAGGTAGCGTCGGCGCCTGCCGAACGCAAGGTGCTCTACTGGTACGATCCCATGGTGCCGGGCCAGCGTTTTGATAAGCCGGGGCGTTCGCCGTTTATGGATATGGATCTCGTGCCGCGCTATGCCGATGAGGAAGATGCGCCAGTAGGCGTGGGGATCAGCGCCGCCCAACAGCAAAATCTGGGCATGAAGACCGCTCACGTAGCGCGGCGTCAGCTGGCCCAACCCTTCACCGCCTTTGCGACCATCGCCGCTGATGAACGCAGCGTCACGGTGCTCTCTGCTCCTGCCGCAGGCGTGGTGACGAAGCTGTATGTCCGGGCGCCGCTCCAGCAGGTAAAAGCCGGTGAGACGCTGGCGCAGCTATGGATCCCCCAGTGGACGCAGGCGCAGCAGGAGTATCTGGCCGTGCGCGCGCTGGGCGATGCGGCGTTAAGCGCTGCCGCCCGGGAGCGCCTGAAGCTGCAGTTTATGCCCGAGGAGGCGATCCGCGCGCTGGAGCGCAGCGGAAAACCGCAGGCCTCGCTGCTCCTCAGGGCGCAGCAGGCCGGCTATGTGGCAAAACTGGACGTGCGCGAAGGCGCGCAGGTGGCGGCAATGACCGCGTTGTTCGAAATGGCGCGTCTCGATCCGGTCTGGCTGGTGGTGGATTATCCCCAGTCGCAGGCGCAGGCCCTGAGCGTCGGCAGCGAGATGGTGGCGACCTCTGAGAGCTTCCCCGGGATGCGTTTTCACGGGCGGGTCAGCGAGCTGCTGCCGCAGATGGATATCGCCACCCGCACCCTGAAGGCGCGAATACTGGTGGACAATCCGCAGCAGCAGCTGAAGCCGGGTATGTTCCTGACGGTCTCCCGGGCGCAGTCGGCGGCGGGGGAACCGGTGCTGGCCGTGCCGGAAGAGGCGGTTATCGATACCGGGAACAGTAAACGCCTGCTGCTTGCCAGCGGCAACGGCTATTTTCAGCCGGTGAACGTGGAAACCGGGCTGACCGCACAGGGGTGGACCGAAATCCGCTCCGGCGTGCAGGAGGGGGACGAGGTCGTCACCTCCGGACAGTTCCTGATCGACTCCGAAGCCAGCCTGCGCAGCGTGCTGCCGGAGGTGACGCAATGATTGCGGCGGTAATTAAAGCCTCTCTGCGTAACCGGCTACTGGTGATCCTCGGGGCCCTGGTCATGGCGGGGTGGGGGATCTGGGCGGTGCAGCGGGCGCCGCTGGATGCGCTGCCGGATCTGTCGGACGTGCAGGTGATTGTCCGCGCCAGTTTCCCGGGCAAAGCGCCGCAGGTGATTGAAGATCAGGTGACCTGGCCCCTGACGACCTCGATGCTCTCCGTACCCGGCGCGAAAACGGTGCGCGGGTTCTCGATGTTTGGCGATGCGTATGTCTACGTGCTGTTTGAGGACGGAACCGATCTCTATTGGGCGCGATCGCGGGTGCTGGAGTATTTAAGCCAGGTCCAGTCGCAGCTGCCGGCCGGGGTGAACGTCGCCCTGGGCCCGGATGCGACCGGGGTGGGCTGGATCTACGAATATGCCCTGATCGACCGCAGCGGCAAACACAGCCTGGCCGATCTGCGTGCCATTCAGGACTGGACCCTGAAGTTTGAGCTCAAAAGCGTGGTGAATGTGTCGGAGGTGGCCAGCATCGGCGGCATGGTGCGTCAGTATCAGGTGGTTGCCGATCCGGAAAAAATGCGGGCCCTGAACATCACCCACGCGCAAATCGTAACGGCGTTGCAGGCGGCCAACAAAGAGAGCGGGGGAGCCCTGCTTGAGAAGGGCGAGGCGGAGTACATGGTGCGCACCACCGGCTATCTGCAAAGCCTGGAGGATTTTCGCCACGTGGTGATTGCCTCCCGTGACGGGGTGCCTATTCTGCTGGGGGATGTGGCGAGCGTCGGCTATGGCCCCGAGATCCGCCGGGGCGTGGCCGAGCTGAATGGCGAAGGCGAAGTGGCGGGTGGCGTGGTGGTGATGCGCTACGGCCAGAACGCGCTGGAGACGCTGCATGCGGTCAAAGCGAAGCTGGCTGAGCTGCAAAAAACGCTGCCCGCAGGGGTGGAGATCGTCCCGGTTTACGATCGCTCGACGCTCATTGAGGACGCCGTCAAAACGCTCACCCACAAGCTGCTCGAAGAGTTTGTGGTAGTGGTGCTGGTCTGCGCCCTGTTCCTGTTCCATTTCCGTTCGGCGCTGGTGGCAGTGGTCTCGCTGCCGCTGGGCATTCTGGGCGCGTTCGTGGTGATGCACTATCAGGGGATCAACGCCAACATTATGTCACTCGGGGGGATCGCCATTGCCATTGGCGCGATGGTCGATGCGGCAATTGTGATGATCGAGAATATGCACAAGGTGCTGGAGCAGTGGCGTCACGACAACCCGGGTCAGGAGCCGACCTCAGCCGAATACTGGCGGCTGACGGAGCGCGCGGCTATCGACGTGGGCCCGGCGCTGTTTTGCAGTCTGCTGATCATCACCCTGTCATTTATACCGGTCTTTTCGCTGGAGGCGCAGGAAGGGCGGCTGTTCGCGCCGCTGGCGTTCACCAAGACATGGGCGATGGCGGTGGCGGCGGGGCTGGGGATCACGCTGGTGCCGGTGCTGATGGGGTATTTCATTCGCGGGCGCATCCCGGATGAGAAAGCAAACCCCATCAACCGGACGCTGATACGCCTGTATGAGCCGTTGCTGGACAGGGTGCTGCGCTTTCCGAAGATGGCGCTGGCGCTGGCGGCGCTCCTGCTGCTGGTCACGCTCTGGCCGCTGAGCCGGCTGGGCAGCGAGTTTATGCCTCCACTCAACGAGGGGGATCTGCTGTATATGCCATCAACCCTGCCGGGGATCTCGGCCCGGGAAGCGGCCCGGCTGCTGCAACAGACGGACCGGCTGATTAAAAGCGTGCCGGAGGTGGCGACGGTATTCGGCAAGGCCGGGCGGGGGGAGACGGCAACCGATCCGGCACCGCTAACCATGCTGGAGACGACCATTCACTTTAAGCCGCGCGACCAGTGGCGACCGGGCATGACGCCGGAGAAGCTGGTTGAAGAGCTGGATCGCACCGTTCAGCTGCCGGGCATTGCCAACGTCTGGGTGCCGCCGATCCGCAACCGGCTCGACATGCTGGCGACCGGGATCAAAAGCCCGGTAGGGATCAAGGTCAACGGCAATAATCTTGCAGATATTGAACGTGTTGCGCAGCAGATTGAGCAGGTGGTGAAGCAGGTGCCGGGCGTGACCTCGGCGCTGGCGGAGCGGCTGGCGGGCGGGCGTTACGTTGATATCCGTATCGATCGCCAGAAGGCAGCGCGCTATGGCGTCTCGGTGGAGGAATTGCAGGGTATGGTCGCCACGCTGGTGGGGGGCGATAAGGTGGGTGAGGTGATCCTTGGCCGTGAACGTTATCCCATCAATCTGCGCTATCCCCGCGACAGCCGGGATTCTGTCGATAAGCTGCGGGCATTGCCGGTGGTGACGGCCAACGGCAACCAGATTGCGCTGGGCGACCTGGCGGAGATCCTGATAACCGAGGGGCCACCGATGCTGAAAAGTGAAAATGCCCGACTCTCGAACTGGATCTACGTGGATCTGCGCGGGCGCGATCTTAAATCGGCAGTGGAAGAGATGCAGCAGCGGGTAAACCAGGAGGTTATATTGCCGCAGGGGGTCTCGCTCGCCTGGTCCGGGCAGTTTGAATATCTCGAGCGGGCCACCGCGAAGCTAAAAATAGTGCTGCCGGTCACCCTTGGGATTATATTTATCCTGCTCTGGCTGACCTTTAAGCGTATTTCAGATGTCCTTATCATCATGGGAACATTACCTTTTTCTCTTATCGGTGGCGTCTGGTTATTATGGCTTCTGGAATATAACCTGTCGGTGGCAGGTGCTGTCGGCTTTATTGCTCTGGCAGGCGTGTCGGCAGAGTTTGGCGTTATTATGGTGCTCTATCTTAATCAGGCGTTAAATAAATATCGGACGCGCGATGATGATGAGGAAAATACATTATTAATTCAGGCTATTCACGAAGGCGCCGTTTTGCGCGTGCGCCCCAAGGTGATGACCGTTGCTACCATCATGGCCGGTCTGCTGCCGGTGATGTGGGGTGGAGGCAGTGGGGCAGAGGTGATGCAGCGCATTGCTGCACCGATGATAGGCGGCATGGTGAGCGCGCCGCTGTTATCAATGTTGATTATTCCTGCGCTGTATAAGTTATTGCATCAACGTTAATTTTTCTAAATTGCGCCTTAACTATATTAAGGCGCTCTCTTTTTCCTGGGAGTATTCTGATTAAATTAAGTGAACAATTGAGATAATGACCAATGCCGTCTGGATCCCATTCAACTATTCTATGCGAGAACACGCAGCGAATATGAAAATGGTAATAAGATCGTGACAGTTGTTAATAAGTCTTTCCTCGTTTTTTCTTTTATTTTTGCTCAGTTGACTTTTTCAACTGTGGCAATGGCTAAAGACGTTCCTCCTCTCAGAGCCTGGGTCAAAACTATCCATAACGATATGATTGAAACCTGGGAAGAACCTCAACATTACGATCTCTACGTGCCAGCGATTACCTGGCATGCCCGCTTCGCGTACGACAAGGAGAAGACCGATCGCTACAATGAGCGGCCGTGGGGCGCGGGCTTTGGTCAGTCACGCTGGGATGAAAAAGGTAACTGGCATGGCCTTTACGCGATGGCGTTTAAAGACTCTTACAATAAATGGGAGCCTATTGCGGGCTACGGCTGGGAGAAAACCTGGCGACCGCTGGCCGATGATAATTTCCATCTGGGCCTTGGCTTTACCGCCGCCGTCACGGCGCGCGATAACTGGAATTACATCCCCGTTCCGCTGGTCTTGCCGCTGGCCTCGGTAGGGTACGGCCCGGCCACTTTCCAGATGACCTATATCCCGGGCACCTATAACAACGGCAACGTCTACTTCGCCTGGATGCGCTTCCAGTTTTAACTGAAAAAACTTTACGTAGCGGTGATTTAATAGCCACTTGTTGAATCGTAAAGGATAAAAATTGGGGGGCAAAAATTAACGCGACTTTTGTCACTTTTCTTCAAAAAGGCGCTGGACAAAACCGCTCACAATTGTTGTACTGATACCCGACACAGCATTTGTGTCCAATTTTCATGTAAAGGTAATTTTGATGTCTAAGATTAAAGGTAACGTTAAGTGGTTTAATGAATCCAAAGGATTCGGTTTCATTACTCCGGAAGATGGCAGCAAAGACGTGTTCGTACACTTCTCTGCAATCCAGAGCAATGGTTTCAAAACCCTGGCTGAAGGTCAGCGCGTTGAGTTTGAAATCACTAACGGTGCCAAAGGCCCTTCTGCTGCTAACGTCATCGCTCTGTAATTCAGACGAGACCAGCAAGAATTTCAAAACCCGCTCCCTGAGCGGGTTTTTTTCGTTTTGGCTCAGCTGAACAAGTACAGTCTCAAAAAGCTGGCAAGAATCGCTACGCTCAGTACGAACATCCCCGCATTTGTTATTTTCTCTTTCATTGCGTCACCCTCAGTGTATGTGGTGACAGGTTGCCTGAGAAAAATTAAGCCAACATTAAGGCCCGCGTCTTTTAGTGAGCATTCACCGCAGAAATTAACCAAAATGCGAGCGCGGTCATCATTAGCGAACCCAGCAGATTGACCGCAATGTTCAGGAGCGCCCAGGCCGCACGTCCATCCTGCAACAGAAACACCACCTCTGCGGAGAACGTTGAAAAGGTAGTCAGCCCGCCGCAAAAGCCGGTGGTGATAAGGACTTTCCAGACAGGATCGATATGGGTCATTCGGTTGAACCACGCCAGACCCAGCCCAATGATAAAAGCGCCGAGAAGATTGGCCGTAAGGGTGCCGAACGGGATCTGCTGGTGCAGAGGGTTAAACCGCATGCTCAACAGCCAGCGCGCCACGCTTCCTGTGCCCCCACCGATAAAAACAGCTAAAAGAAGTTGAAACACGAACAATACCTGCTATCTGATGTGTAAGGACTCTGAGTGTAACGCCGTTTGAGGTAAGGGGAAAATATGCACGTTGCGGTTGGACAATTTGCAGTAACGGCAAACTGGCAAAAAAATGCCGAAACCTGCGTGTCCCTGATGGCGCAGGCAGCAGCGCAGGGGGCTTCGCTGCTGGTACTGCCTGAAGCGCTACTGGCCCGCGATGATAACGATCCCGACCTGTCCGTGAAGTCGGCCCAGCCGCTGGACGGCGGCTTTTTAACGATGCTGATGGCAGAGAGTGCCCGGAACCAGATGACCACGGTGCTGACCGTGCATGTCCCGTCAACCGCAGGAAGGGCGATAAACACCCTCGTCGCTCTGCGTGACGGCAGGATAGTTGAGCAGTACGCCAAGCTGCATCTTTACGATGCGTTCAGTATCCGGGAATCCCGGCTGGTCGATGCGGGAACGCGTGTGCCGCCGCTAATCGAAATCGACGGGATTCGTCTGGGGTTGATGACCTGCTACGATTTGCGCTTCCCGGAGATGGCGTTGAACCTGGCGCTGGCGGGGGCGGACGTGTTGGTCCTGCCAGCGGCGTGGGTCAGAGGGCCGCTCAAGGAGCACCACTGGGCAACGCTGCTGGCGGCCCGGGCGCTGGACACCACCTGCTATGTGGTGGCAGCAGGGGAGTGCGGTAACAAAAATATTGGTCAGAGCCGCATTATCGATCCCCTGGGCGTGACCATTGCGGCTGCAGCTGAGGGGCCGGCGCTGCTGTTAGCGGAGATTAGCCGGGAACGCGTTACCCTGGCGCGTCAGCAGCTGCCGGTCCTGCGCAACCGACGCTTCGCGCCTCCGCAATTATTATGACGTTTTTTAAACAACGCTTGATTCACCTTGTTACAGATTGCTATTGTGTGCGGGCGTCAAATGACCGTTAATAACGTCGGGTTTTTTAGGCGCGAAACGCAGCCTGTTTACGTCAAGAAGGTATCTATGGGTGAGATTAGTATTACCAAACTGCTGGTGGTAGCCGCACTGGTTGTCCTGCTGTTTGGTACCAAGAAATTACGTACGCTGGGCGGAGACCTGGGTGCTGCCATCAAAGGCTTTAAGAAGGCTATGAACGACGATGACGCCACGGCGAAGAAAGCCGATGCGGATATCGCCACTGAGAAACTCTCGCACAAAGAGTAACGGCCACGCCTCATGGCTTGCGATAGAAAAAAACCGGCTCAGGCCGGTTTTTTTATGGGTGAACTGTAAACGTTTGTGACGGGGCTTACTTCACTTCTTCGCCTTTCGCCTGCATATCGGCATGGTAGGACGAACGAACGAACGGACCGCAGGCAGCATGGGTGAAGCCCATTGCCATCGCTTCGGCTTTCATTTCATCAAACTCTTCCGGGCTCACGTAGCGCTGGACCGGCAGGTGGTGGCGGCTTGGCTGCAGATACTGGCCCAGCGTCAGCATGGTGACGCCGTGACGACGCAGGTCGCGCATCACTTCAACGATCTCTTCGTTGGTTTCACCCAGACCGACCATCAGACCGGATTTGGTTGGGATCTCCGGATGCGCTTCTTTAAAACGCTCCAGCAGTTTCAGCGACCAGTTGTAATCGGCACCCGGACGAACCTGACGATAGAGACGCGGCACGTTTTCCAGGTTGTGGTTAAACACGTCCGGCGGGGTGGCGTTGAGGATATCCAGCGCACGATCCATACGGCCACGGAAGTCAGGAACCAGCGTCTCAATTTTAATGGACGGGCTTTTTTCCCGAATGGCAGAGATACAGTCGGCAAAGTGCTGTGCACCGCCGTCGCGCAGATCGTCGCGGTCAACGGAGGTGATAACCACATAGCGCAGCGCCATGTCAGCAATGGTCTGTGCCAGTTTCTGTGGCTCATTAGCGTCAGGGGTAACAGGACGACCGTGGGCAACGTCACAGAACGGGCAGCGGCGGGTACAAATCGCGCCGAGGATCATGAAGGTCGCGGTGCCGTGGTTAAAACATTCAGCAAGGTTCGGGCAGGAGGCCTCTTCACAAACGGAGTGAAGGCCGTTTTTGCGCATCGCTGCTTTGATTCCCTGAATACGCGAAGAGTCCGCCGGAAGTTTGATCTTCATCCAGGCCGGTTTTCTTAACAGCGCTTCGCGCTCCGTAGCCACGTTTTTAACCGGGATTAGGGCCATTTTATCGGCATCGCGGTATTTAACACCACGTTCCATCACAATGGGTTTACTCATAGCGTGCGTCTTCCAGTTGCGAAAATCGAAGGAAAGCGTTTCAATTCAAGGGAATGTTGTATTTATCAACTATTTTTGAACGAACGACAGGCAGTATATCATTGATACGGACGATAAAGCAGCCTGCCCGGTCGCCAAATTGTAAAATAGTTGTTGTTTAGTGCCTTTTGTGTGGAGCAGCACGGCTTTGCAGGGGATAACCCCTTTTCAGAAGGCCTGGCGGATAACGTTGATCAGGTTTTCCAGCACAGGGTCACGCAGGCTCAGCTTGTTGTAATACAGCGAGATTTCAACGCATTCTGCATTGAGTGGGGCGAAGGGGATCTGCTCCAGCGGCCAGCAGTGGCGTACCAGGTTAAACAGGCGCTCCGGGATGATACCAATCAGATCGCTGCTGCCGATCAGGGCGGCAATCGTAAAAAGATTGTAACTGCTGAAGGTGACCTGCTTTTCCGGGAAAATATCGTTAATGCGTTGCCGCAGGCCATTCAGGTTTTGTCCTTCCAGCATCAGCAACGTTTGCTCGTAGTGCTGCAGATTTTCAACCGTGGCGGCCTGGCTCAGGGCTGGATGGTGTTTTCGGCAGATCAACAGTAGCCTGTCAGCGAAGAGTACGTTGTGGCTCAGGGCGCGGGCATTAAGGGCGTTACTGTCGACAATCAGGTCGGTCTGGAACTGACCCAGCTGCGTCTCGGCGTCATTGACCGAAATATTACGCAGCATCAGGTGTGGCGCATGCGTCTTTACGGCCTGGTAGATCGGCGGCAGAACCAGCGCGCCCACGGTCGGGGTGGTACCAATAGTGATAGTGCGCTGCTTATCGTAGCTGCCGGTTAAATCCAGCGCCCCGAGAATCGACTCCAGGCCCTGGCTGATGTATTCGTGCAGATGCGTGGCGTAGGCGGTAGGCGTCACGCCCTGGCCTTTGCGAATGAATAACGGGTCGGGGAAAATTGTCCGTAATTTTTGTATGGACTGGCTTATTGCCGAGGGAGTGAGATTAAGAATTTTCGCAGCATTAACGATCCCTTTGTGAACATACACCGCCTCAAAAATCGTCAATAAGTTGAGATCAATATTGCGTAAAGTCCGAAAAATTTGTGGTTTTGCTTCAATGCCTGGTTCACTCAAGCGCTTTTCTGAAGAATTATTATTATCCACGCTATTCCTCCCTTTTCATTCACAATATAAATAATAGTTGAATTTAAATAATGTGCTTATTGTTATGGATAAACTGCTTTCGAGGATTAATCTTTTTAAGTAAAATCATTGGGTTGTCTAATATTTGCGCAGGCGTGATCCGTGCCAGTCGGTTGGCCATGCCGGAGCAGACAATAGATAAATGCTTATACGCAGGCGCGTTACGGTCTTTTTGAAAATATAGAAACCAGGCATTGATGTAAAGCGTAAAAGCCTTCAAATAAGAATGGCCCATCAAATAATGAGCCAACGGGAGGCAGTAATTAAGCAGGAATATATTTATGGGGTGGATTGTTTAGCAGGGCTAAAAAAGCATTAACCAAATGAGGGCATGCAATTTCCGGGGTAATGTTCTCTACCCACTGACGCATTTGTGCCATTTCCATCCCGGCATAACCGCAAGGATTGATGCGCTGGAAAGGCGAAAGATCCATATTGATATTTAAAGCAAGACCGTGAAAAGAGCACCCTTTGCGAATACGCAGACCGAGAGAGCATATTTTCATTTCGCCAACATAGACGCCGGGCGCATCCGCGCGCGGGTGCGCATCAATATCAAATTCGGCCAGCGTATTGACTACCGTCTGTTCAAGCAGCGTTACCAGCTCGCGTACGCCGAGCTTTCTGCGCTTCAGGTTGAGCAGGACATACATCACCTGTTGGCCCGGGCCGTGGTAGGTGATTTGCCCGCCACGATCGCTCTGGATCACCGGGATATCGCCAGGCATCAGCAGATGCTCTGCTTTTCCGGCCTGGCCCTGGGTAAACACCGGGGGATGTTCTACCAGCCAGATCTCATCCAGCGTGTTCTCGTCGCGCGTGTCGGTGAATTCATGCATAGCCTGGGAGACAGGTTCATAGGGCTGGAGCCCAAGCTGGCGGACGAGAATAGTATCCTGATACAAAACGATATCTCCGAACGAAGGGACAAACTGTAGCGGGGAGTATATCACAGAGGGGAAACAGGTTACCCGGCCATGCGGGTAACCGAAAGGCGTTACAGCACCATACGTACGATATCGATATTACCGAGCTCTTCGTACAGCGTCTCGACTTGTTCAATATGCGTCGCCGTGATGGTGATAGACACGGAGTGGTAGTTGCCTTTGCTGCTTGGTTTCACCGTCGGAGAGTAGTCGCCTGGCGCGTGGCGCTGTACCACTTCAACCACCTGATCAACCAGCTCAGGCAACGCCTGCCCCATTACTTTGTAAGTAAAAGGAGTAGGGAATTCAAGCAGTTCGTTAAGTTTGGTTTTCATGTGAGCTCCGGCAGTACGTCAAAAAAAGAATAACTCCCACGTTGGGTGGGAGTTATCAGGTTACATAGTATATGGGGACGGAAATCACACTTTCAAGTGTTCAATTCTTAACCAAACCAGTGATGGAACATCAATTTAATGTAATCAATGATTTTGCCGAAGAAATTGCCTTCCGGGATTTCATCCAGCACCACCAGTGGGCGCAGATCGATAGTTTTGCCATCAAGCTGGAAGTTGATGGTGCCTACGACCTGGTTTTTCTGCAGCGGGGCGTGCAGCTCGCTGGCGTTCAGCACATAGCTGGCCTTCAGATCTTTCATGCGGCCGCGTGGGATAGTCAGGTAGAGATCTTTATCGACACCCAGGGAGGCGCGATCGTTAGCCCCAAACCATACCGGCTCAGAGGCGAACTCTTTACCCGCTTTCAGTGGGTTCACAGTTTCGAAGAAGCGGAAGCCCCAGGTCAGCAGCTTCTTGCTCTCGGTTTCACGCCCTTTGAAGGTACGACCGCCCATAACCGCTGAGATCAGACGCATCTGACCTTCGGTGGCAGAGGCTACCAGGTTGTAACCGGCTTTATCGGTGTGACCCGTTTTGATGCCGTCAACGTTCAGGCTGTTATCCCACAGCAGGCCGTTGCGGTTGGTCTGACGAATACCGTTAAAGGTAAACTCTTTCTCTTTATAGATGGTGTATTCGTTTGGCACGTCGCGGATCAGCGCCTGGCCAATCAGGGCCATATCGCGTGCAGAGCTGTACTGACCATCAGCATCCAGGCCGTGAACGGTCTGGAAGTGGCTGTTTTTCAGGCCCAGCGCGGAAACGTAGCTGTTCATCAGGCCGACGAAGGCATCCTGGCTGCCCGCAGCAAAATCAGCCATCGCCACGCAGGCGTCGTTACCGGACTGCAGGTTAATACCACGGATCAGCTGGGATACGGGAACCTGCATACCTGGTTTCAGGAACATCAACGAGGAGCCCTTAAACACCGGGTTGCCGGTAGCCCATGCATCGTTACCGATGGTCACCAGGTCGGTTTCTTTGAATTTACCTGCTTTCATGGCCTGACCGATGACGTAGCTGGTCATCATTTTGGTCAGGCTGGCCGGGTCGCGTCGTGCATCAGCGTTCTGTTCAGCCAATACTTTGCCGGAGTTGTAGTCGATCAGGATGTAGGATTCCGCGTCGATCTGCGGAACGCCCGGGATCATGGTCTTGATATTCAGGTCATCGGCGTGAGCCACGGAGAGCGTGGCTGCGCAAAGCGCCGTAGTGAGCGCCATGCGCTGCATAAAACGAGCGGAGAAAGTGGTCTTCATGGTCAGAACAACGACATCCGTGATGGAATTAAAAAAAGTGCCTTACTATAGCAAATGCTATACAGGCAGGCATCCGACTTTCAGCATGAGAGTGTGAATCAACATGACAAATACTGACAATTCGGATACCGCTGATTAATCATTTCGCAACGGCGATAAATGACTGTAACTGCGCCTCATTCTGCAGACGCTGCTGCAGCGCTGCTGCTTCAGATTTGCTGGCAAACGGACCTAGCTGAATACGCCATACCGCGCCATTTTGCTCAACGCGGCCCGGCACGCCGAACTGTTGACCGAGGCGTTGCTGATACTGCTGGGCACGAGCCCGATCGCTGACCGCGCCAACCTGCACGACGTAGCCGCCGGCCTGGGCTGGTGCAGAAACGGGCGCCGTCACCGGTGCCTGAGTTGGGGCCGAAACAGGGGCTGTGACCGGCGCCGTCTGGTTCACTGGCGCAGTGACAACCGGCTGAGGTGCAGGCGGTTCGCTGCCTTCCAGCACCCCAGAGGCGAGCGTGGTCGGTGCGCCAAGGAAGCCGCTGCTGCTGACCGGCGCGCCCATGCTGTCTTCGCTTTTCAGCGTGTCGTTACTGATGGGACGCACGTCACCCTGCGGCGCAGGTTCGGAAACGGACGATGCACCACCCATACCGCTGCTCAGATCGGGACGCGTGGGCAGGGCGTAAGTCTGTTTTGCCACGGTGGTACAGGCCATACCTGGACCCGAGAGCGAACCGTCCTGAGCAACAATAATCGGGTCGATGCGCACTTTGGTGTTATTGGAGGTATTCAGGCGGTCGGCCGCGGCGCGCGACAGCGAGATCGCGCGATCGTTGCCGTAAGGGCCACGATCGTTGATACGCACCACGATCATCCGGCCATTCGCCAGGTTGGTGATACGCGCGTAGCTCGGGATCGGCAGAGTCGGGTGCGCAGCGGTGAGCTGCATCGGGTCGAACGCTTCGCCGCTGGCGGTCAGGTTGCTTCCCGGTTCGGCATCATAAATAGCCGCCAAGCCTGCCTGACTGAATCGGGAGAGATCCTGAACGATTTTGTAGCTTTTACCGTCGCGTTCGTAATCCTGATTAGCGGTGGCGCTCAGCGGTTCAAAACGCGGATCGGCTCCGCTGATCTCAACCACCGGACCATTACATACTGCCGGCTGTGCCGGTGCGACGGCAGCTTGCTGCTGACCGTCGTCACTTGTACAGGCTGCCAGTAAACTCACTGCGATGCAGATCCCAGACCACTGCTTACGCATTGCGTGCCCCTTATACGCTTTTTGACAACATTTTTCTGTGTGTGTGGATCGACATCACGATCCCGAACCCGGCCATCAGAACGATCAGGGCCGAGCCTCCGTAACTCACCAGCGGAAGCGGTACGCCTACCACCGGCAGAATACCGCTCACCATACCAATATTTACGAAAACATAAACGAATAAAATCAACATCAAGCCACCGGCCATCACCCGGCCAAAGGTGGTTTGCGCCCGGGCGGCTATCCACAACCCGCGCATGATTAACAGCAGGTACAGCGCAAGCAGGATCAATATCCCGACCAGCCCTAACTCTTCCGCCAGAACCGCGAAGATAAAGTCGGTGTGGCGTTCGGGCAGAAACTCAAGCTGCGACTGGGTGCCGTGCAGCCAGCCCTTGCCGCGCAGGCCACCAGAGCCGATCGCAATCTTCGACTGTATAATATGATAGCCTGCCCCGAGCGGGTCGCTCTCCGGATCGAGCAACATCATCACGCGCTGGCGCTGATAATCGTGCATCAGGAAGAACCACAGGATCGGGATAAAGGCGGCAACCAGTACCACCGCAATGCCGATAAGCCGCCAGCTCAGCCCGGAGAGGAACAGAACAAACAGGCCGGAGAGGGCGATCAGAATTGAGGTGCCGAGATCCGGCTGCGCGGCGACAAGCAGCGTAGGCAGGAAGATCAGCACCAGCGCGATAGCGGTGTTTTTCAACGACGGTGGGCAAACGTCACGGTTTATGAAGCGAGCCACCATCAGGGGAACGGCGATTTTCGCAATCTCTGAGGGCTGAAAACGCACGATACCGAGGTCCAGCCAGCGCTGCGCGCCTTTTGAGATAGCGCCAAACGCATCCACCGCCACCAGCAGAATAATACAAAAAATATAGAGATAGGGCGCCCAGCCCTCGTAGACCCGTGGAGGGATCTGCGCCATCACTACCATCACCACCAGACCCATGGTGATCTGGCCGATTTTGCGTTCCGTCATGCCGAGATCCTGGCCGCTGGCGCTCCAGATGACCAGGGCACTATAGACCAGCAGCGCCAGCAGGATCAGCAGCATGGCCGGGTCGATGTGGATCTTGTCCCACAGCGATTTTTTATTCGGATTATCCGTCACGATTATTGGTCCTCCGCGCCGGCGGCAGCCGGGCTTTCACTCGGCAAGTCAGTGTTGTTATCACCCAGCATGATGTGGTCAAGGATCTGGCGCATGATGGTACCGACCGCCGGGCCTGCACCGCCGTTTTCCAGAATAATCGACACGGCGACCTGCGGGTTATCGTATGGAGCAAACGCAATCATCAGCTTATGGTCACGCAGACGTTCAGCAATTTTATGCGCGTTATAGGTTTCGTTCGCTTTCAGGCCAAAGACCTGCGCGGTACCGGATTTCGCCGCAATTTTATAGGGTGCGCCAGCAAAGTATTTATGCGCCGTACCGTTTGCGCGGTTGGCTACGCCGTACATCCCGTCTTTGGCAATTTCCCAGTAACCGGAGTGGATATCGCCCACCGGCGGCTCGTGCGGCTGCGACCACGGCACTTTTTTACCGTCTTCGACGGTGCTCATCAGCAGGTGCGGCACTTTTACCACCCCATCGTTGATAAGGATCATCAGCGCTTTGCTCATCTGAATCGGCGTTGCGGTCCAGTAGCCCTGGCCGATCCCCACCGGAATGGTGTCACCCTGGTACCAGGGCTTCTTAAAGCGTTTCAGCTTCCATTCGCGGGTGGGCATGTTGCCGGAACGCTCTTCTGACAGGTCGATACCGGTATAGTGACCATAACCAAATTTGCCCATCCACTCGGACAGACGGTCGATACCCATGTCATAGGCGACCTGGTAGAAGAAGGTATCCGCCGACTCCTCCAGCGATTTAGTGACGTTCAGATGGCCGTGACCCCACTTCTTCCAGTCGCGGTAGCGTTTTTCAGAGCCAGGCAACTGCCACCAGCCCGGATCGAAGAGACCGGTATTGCGGGTGATCACCCCGGCGCTCAGCGCGGAGACTGCCACATAAGGCTTAACCGTCGATGCCGGCGGATAGACGCCCTGGGTTGCGCGGTTGATCAGCGGCGTGTTGGGGTCGTTGAGCAGGCCCGAATAATCTTTGCTGGAGATGCCATCCACGAACAGGTTCGGGTCGTAGCTCGGGGTGGAGACCAGCGCCAGAATGCTGCCGGTGCGTGGGTCGGTCACAATCACCGCCGCACGGCTGCCTGCCAGCAGGGTTTCAACATACTGCTGGAGTTTGAGATCCAGGGTCAGATAGATGTCATGCCCGGCCTGCGGCGGCACCTCTTTCAGCTGACGGATAACCCGGCCGCGGTTGTTAACTTCAACCTCTTCGTACCCGGTCTGACCGTGGAGTATATCTTCGTAATAGCGCTCAATGCCCAGCTTGCCAATATCATGCGTCGCCGCGTAGTTGGCGAGCTTGCCGTCTTTGTCCAGCCTGTCGACGTCTTTATCGTTGATTTTTGAGACGTAGCCGATGACGTGCGTCAGGGCAGAGCCGTACGGGTAGAAGCGGCGCTTGTAGCCTTTGACTTCCACACCGGGAAAGCGGTACTGGTTTACGGCGAAACGGGCCACCTGTACTTCGGTGAGGTTGGTTTTAACCGGGATCGACGTAAAGCGATGCGAGCGGGAGCGCTCTTTTTTGAAGGTGGCAATATCGTCGTCATTCAGATCGACCACGCTGCGTAGCGCTTCGAGCGTATCCTGCACGTTATCGACCTTTTCCGGCATCATTTCAATCTGATAGATCGTGCGGTTCAGCGCCAGTGGCGTACCGTTGCGATCGTAGATAATGCCGCGGCTTGGGGCGATGGGGACGAGTTTGATGCGGTTTTCGTTGGAGCGGGTCTGGTAATCGGTAAAACGGACAATCTGCAGATTATAGAGGTTGGCGATCAGTACGCTAGTCAGCAGCAAAATCCCCAAAAAGGCGACGAGCGCCCGGCGCACAAACAGCGCGGACTCAGCCGTATAGTCGCGAAAAGAATTCTGTAGTTTCATCCGCTGCTTAATTTATCCAGGACGTCATCATTACTCACGGTGATAAGGATGGTTAGTCGTGATGCTCCACGCGCGATAGAGACTTTCAGCAACCAACACCCGAACCAGCGGGTGGGGGAGCGTCAGCGCGGAGAGAGACCAACTCTGTTCTGCTGCCGCTTTGCAGGCGGGAGATAACCCCTCCGGACCGCCGATTAACAGGCTGACGTCGCGACCGTCCTGCTTCCAGCGCTCCAGTTCATGCGCCAGCTGCGGTGTATCCCAGGGCTTGCCCGGAATATCGAGCGTGACGATGCGGTTTTTGCCTGCGGCAGCCAGCATCAGTTCACCCTCTTTATCGAGAATGCGTTTGATATCTGCGTTTTTGCCGCGTTTACCGGCGGGGATCTCCACCAGCTCAAACGGCATGTCTTTCGGAAAACGACGCAGATATTCAGTAAACCCCGTTTGTACCCAGTCAGGCATTTTTGTGCCGACGGCTACCAGTTGCAGCTTCACGCATTAACCCCAGAGTTTTTCCAGCTCATACAGGCGACGGCTCTCTTCCTGCATGACGTGGACAATCACATCGCCAAGGTCAACGACGACCCAGTCAGCGGTCGCTTCGCCTTCTACGCCCAGCGGCAGCATACCGGCAGCGCGGGATTCCTGAACCACATGGTCAGCGATGGACGCAACGTGGCGAGTGGAGGTACCGGTGCAGATAATCATGCAATCGGTGATACTTGATTTGCCCTGAACGTCGATGGCGATGATGTCCTGACCTTTCAGGTCATCAATTTTGTCGATAACAAAATCCTGGAGTGCTTTACCCTGCAAGTTTTCCCCCTGGGAGAGTGAGATTGAATAACTGTAAATTCGTAGCCAGACAGTATACCTGAACTGGCCGCAGTGTCGGGACAAATGTCACCGGACGGGCCTGCGAAGGCGGGTATCATCCCACCCTATGCCGGAGATTGCATCGCCATTTTTGTAAAACAGTTTTTGTAAAACAGTGCTGGCGGGAAGTCTGGCAGCGGAGGATATCAGCCTGGACGGGGGTGTCAATGGCGAGAGCGCGAATGGCGCGCTTTTTCTCCCGCCGCCCGGTCAGTTGCTGCTTTTCTGATACAGACCTTGCTGTTGAATGTAACGCAGCACCGCAGCGGGCAACATCTCATCGCAGGGGAGCCCCTGCTGCAGACGCTGGCGGATCAGCGTGGCCGAAATATCAAACCACGGCGTTTCCGCCAGGTAAATTTTACCGCCCGGCAGGCTATGCAGATCCTCAACCTGGTGCGTCAGGTGCTGCTCCAGCCACTGCTGATGCTGCTCCTCTTTCATCGTGAGGGAATAGCCCGGGCGACGACAGACGATCAGATGGCTGTTATCGAGGATCGTCTGATATTGATACCAGCCCGGGAAGTTAAGCAGCGAGTCCTGGCCGATGATAAATGTCAGGGGGGTCTCCGGCCCCTGTTCGGCGCGCCACGCCTGCAGCGTTTCGGCGGTATACGACGGGGTGTCCCGGCGCAGCTCGCGTTCATCAAGGCGAAACAGCGGCTTATCGGCAATCGCCAATGCCAGCATCTCTTTACGCTGTGCAGGGCTGGCCTCGGGCTGCGGGCGGTGCGGCGGCACGTTGTTCGGCATAATAGTGACGCATTGCAGGCCAATCTGGTTCGCCAGAATCTCGACCGGTTTTAGATGCCCGTAGTGGATCGGGTCAAAGGTGCCGCCAAACAGGGCTTGTAGAGAGTGCATCTTTTACCCCTCTATAAAAATATCGGCCAGCGCCTTGTGGCACAGCAACAGCGAAAGACTTTCCAGCTCTGACCAGATCGACTGACCGTAATCCTGCTTCAGGGTCAGCTCGGTACGCGTCAGCAGCTGAACGGCCTGGCGCAGCTGTTCCGGACTCAGGCGATTCAGGGCCTCGGTGGTCATACCGCGACGGTTCTGCCAGACCCGGTGTTTATCAAACAGCGCACGCAGAGGAGTATGCGCTGACTGACGTTTCAGGGTCAGCAGCAGCAGCAGTTCACGCTGCAGGGTTCTCAGGAGGATCACCGGCTCACTGCCTTCAAGACGCAGCTGTTGCAGAATATGCAGGGCGCGCTTGCTCTTCGCAGAAAGTAGGGCATCGACCCAGTGGAAAGGGGTGAAGTGGGCCGCGTCGTTAACCGCCTGCTCGACGCGCGGCAGGGTCAGTTTGCCATCCGGCCAGAGCAGAGACAGACGCTCAAGGGCCTGGGCAAGGGCCAGCAGATTACCTTCGTAGCAGTAACAGAGCAGCTGGTTGGCAGCATCATCCAGCTCCAGATTGCGCTGTTTAGCCCGGGCCGCGACCCATTTGGGCAGGTGCGCTTGTTCCGGGGTCTGACAGGTCACCAGCACCGAATGGTTTGCCAGCGCCGTAAACCAGGCGGCATTCTCCTGGGCTTTGGTCAGCTTGTTGCCGCGAACAATCAGCAGAAGATCGCCGTGCAGCAGGCTCACCAGCGTGGCCAGCTGTTCGTTGATAGCGGCATTGGGGCCGTTTTCAGGTAACTGAATAAGCAGGGTTTGCCGGGCGGCAAACAGACTCATTGCCTGGCAGAGGGAGAAAATCTCCTGCCAGTCGGTGCTGTTATCCAGAGTGAAACTGTGGTGCTCGTCAAAGCCCTGGGTTGCCGCAAGCTGACGTACGGCGTCCTGGCTTTCCTGCAATAGCAGCGGATCGTTTCCGAGAAGCAGATACGCCGCGCGCAGCCCTTCATTGAGCTGCGCGCGGAGTTGTTCAGGGTACAACCTGAGCATTACTGACCCAGCGTCGTGGAGACGCGAGGTGAGGATGCCGTTGGCTGAGCACCAGGCTGAGCTTTAAGGTCATTCTCTTTTTCAGCGGTATGGACGCTCGGCAGCTTACGGATCAGCTGCTCCGCTGCCTTGTCATACATTTCGTTAATGATAATGCTCTGCTCAGCATCTTTCGCCAGCGCAGTCTGCGGGTTATCGAAGAACGAACGGTAGACCTTGGTGCTGATAGGGTAAATATCGCTACCCGGGATCAGAACCGCGGCGTGGACTTCCATCACCATCTGGTATTCCGCAGTACGACCATCCTGGAAGATGGAGGCGGTATCCTGGCTCAGGGTCGAGCTTAATACGCGGAATGACGGTATATCCTGGCGCAGCGTTCCTTTTTCGATCAGGTCAACGCCGTTAAGACGCAGCTGGTTACGAATGGCACGGCTCAGCGGACCATTTGGATCGCCCGAATCGAAAATCATCGTTTTCATCTGTTCCGGCACCTGTGTGGTATTGCGCAGGTGCCAGCCACAGCCGGCGGTGACCAACACCGCCAGCGATAACAGTAATGTTGCCAGTTGTCGCACGCTTCCTCCCGCGCTTAGCCAACGACCAGGTTCAGCAGTTTACCGGGCACGTAGATCACTTTACGTACGGTAACGCCATCGAGATACTTCGCCACCAGATGTTCCTGGCCAGCACGCTCGCGGACCTGCTCTTCGGTTGCATCAACCGGAACAGTGATTTTACCGCGAACTTTGCCGTTGACCTGAACGACGACCAGGGTGGTGTTTTCCACCATTGCGGATTCATCCGCCACCGGCCACGGTGCATTGTCGATATCGCCTTCGCCATTCAGCTCCTGCCACAGGGTAAAGCTGGCGTGAGGGGTGAACGGGTTCAGCATACGGACAACCGCCAGCAGCGCTTCACGCATTAAGGCACGATCCTGCTCGCCTTCCTGCGGGGCTTTCGCCAGCTTGTTCATCAATTCCATAATAGCCGCAATTGCGGTATTGAAGGTCTGACGGCGACCAATATCATCGGTCACTTTAGCAATAGTTTTATGAACATCACGGCGTAGCGCCTGCTGATCTTCAGTCAGTGCTGCGGTATCCAGTGCCGGTGCTTCGCCCTGAGAAGTGTGCTCGTAAACCAGCTTCCAGACACGCTTCAGGAAGCGGTTAGCGCCCTCAACGCCGGACTCCTGCCACTCGAGAGTCATGTCTGCCGGGGAGGCAAACATCATGAACAGACGCACGGTATCGGCACCGTAACGCTCAACCATCACCTGCGGGTCAATGCCGTTGTTTTTGGACTTCGACATTTTGCTCATGCCGGTATACACCAGCTCGTGACCCGCGGCATCTTTCGCCTTAACGATACGGCCTTTCTCGTCGCGCTCAACGATGGCATCAACCGGGGAGACCCAGTTACGCTCGCCGTTCACGCCCACGTAGTAGAACGCATCCGCCAGCACCATACCCTGACACAGCAGCTGTTTGGCTGGCTCGTCAGAGTTCACCAGGCCCGCATCGCGCATCAGCTTGTGGAAGAAGCGGAAGTAGAGCAGGTGCATGATGGCGTGTTCGATCCCGCCGATGTAGATGTCGACCGGCAGCCAGTAGTTTGCTGCATCGGAATCCAGCATGCCTTCCTGATACTGCGGACAGGTATAGCGCGCGTAGTACCAGGAGGACTCCATAAAGGTGTCGAAGGTGTCGGTTTCACGCAGCGCAGGCATGCCGTTCACGGTGGTCTTCGCCCACTCAGGATCGGCTTTGATCGGGCTGGTGATGCCGTCCATAACCACGTCTTCCGGCAGGATCACCGGGAGCTGATCTTCCGGGGTTGGCAGGACGGTGCCATCTTCCAGGGTGACCATCGGGATTGGCGCGCCCCAGTAACGCTGACGGGAAACACCCCAGTCGCGCAGACGGTAGTTAACTTTACGCTCGCCAACGCCCAGTGCGGCCAGTTTGTCAGCAATAGCGTTAAAGCCCGCTTCGAAGCTCAGGCCGCTGAATTCGCCAGAGTTGAACAGGGTGCCTTTTTCGGTCAGCGCCTGTTCGGACAGGTCCGGCTCAGAGCCGTCTGCCGCGAGGATAACCGGTTTGATCGCCAGGCTGTATTTGGTGGCAAATTCGTAGTCGCGCTGATCGTGACCCGGAACGGCCATCACAGCGCCCGTACCGTACTCCATCAGTACGAAGTTGGCTGCCCAGACCGGGATCGCTTCGCCGGTCAGCGGGTGCGTGGCGTAGAAACCGGTAGCAACGCCTTTCTTCTCCATGGTCGCCATATCGGCTTCGGCCACTTTGGTGTTGCGGCATTCGTCGATGAAGGCAGCCAGTTCCGGATTGTTCTCTGCCGCTTTCTGCGCCAGCGGGTGACCTGCGGCCACGGCCAGATAGGTCGCACCCATAAAGGTGTCCGGGCGGGTGGTGTAAACGGTCAGTTTCTGATCGTAGTTCTCAACGTTGAAGGTGATTTCCACCCCTTCAGAACGGCCGATCCAGTTGCGCTGCATAGTTTTCACGGTATCTGGCCAGTGATCCAGATTATCCAGATCGTTCAGCAGTTCGTCAGCGTAAGCGGTGATTTTGATAAACCACTGCGGGATCTCTTTACGCTCAACCTTGGTGTCGCAGCGCCAGCAGCAGCCGTCGATAACCTGTTCGTTCGCGAGAACGGTCTGATCGTTCGGGCACCAGTTAACGGCGGAGGTCTTCTTGTAGACCAGCCCTTTTTTGTACAGTTCGGTGAAGAACTTCTGCTCCCAGCGGTAGTATTCCGGGGTGCAGGTCGCCAGCTCGCGGCTCCAGTCATAGCCAAAGCCCAGCATCTTGAGCTGGTTTTTCATGTAGGCGATGTTGTCGTAGGTCCATGGCGCCGGTGCGGTGTTGTTTTTTACCGCAGCGCCTTCAGCTGGCAGGCCGAACGCATCCCAGCCGATCGGCTGCAGGACGTTTTTACCCAGCATGCGCTGATAGCGGGCGATCACATCACCGATGGTGTAGTTACGCACGTGGCCCATGTGTAGTCGGCCAGAAGGATAGGGAAGCATCGACAGGCAGTAATACTTCTCTTTGCTCTCGTCTTCGGTGACTTCAAAAGTGCGCTTCTCGTCCCAGTGTTGCTGGACTTTCGATTCTATCTCTTCCGGGCGGTATTGCTCTTGCATGGCAGCCAGTGGTCCTGTGTTCAATACAGCTACAAACGTAGCCAATGGATGTGGTAATTCAGATCCGCATAGCATAGCCCAAACGCCCGCGTCAAAACAGCCTTTACCTCAAAAGCGCCTTGCAGGAATTTACGCAGAGTGTGGATGACCTGACAAAGCGGGGCGCAAATAAGGTCTATCATTAGAGAGAGTTACTTACCCAGGAGGCAAATGATGAACAAGGTTGCTCAATTTTACCGTGAACTGGTCGCCACATTAACCGAACGTCTGCGTAATGGTGAGCGTGATATTGATGCGCTCGTCGAGCAGGCGCGCCTGAGGGTGACGCAGACGGGTGAGTTAACACGTACTGAAGTGGAAGAGGTGACCCGGGCGGTGCGCCGCGATCTGGAAGAGTTCGCCCGCAGCTACGAAGAGAGTCAGGATGAGGTCGCCGACAGCGTCTTTATGCGGGTGATTAAAGAGAGTCTGTGGCAGGAGCTGGCGGATATCACCGATAAAACGCAGCTGGAGTGGCGCGAGGTATTCCAGGATCTCAATCATCATGGGGTGTATCACAGTGGAGAAGTGGTTGGGCTGGGTAATCTGGTTTGCGAGAATTGCCATTTTCATCTGGCGATCTATACGCCGGATGTCCTGCCGGCCTGCCCGAAGTGCGGGCACGATCAGTTCCAGCGTCGCCCCTTTGAGCCCTGAAATAACGCTGGCGTAACTGCCGCCAGCGTTATCTGAACCGGCACGGTGAATGCGCTGGGCCGGTTTCTGCTGCGCGCTATTTAGTATTAATTTCAGTCGCTTTAAAGGCCTGTGAGCCGCCCATATTGTTGGCGTATTTCTGCTTAGAGTTCAGAACCAACTTATTGGCGGACAGGCTGCCAGCTCCACAGGTTTTTAAGTTGAGGAAACCACATTTGTAACCTCCATTTACTACCTGCGTCGCGTCCAGCGTCATCGTCTGGGCCGCTTTCATGGTGCCCTGGTTAGTAATCTTGCCCTGGTTTTGCGTGTTGATGGTCAGGTCGCCCTTTGATTCAAGCAGCCCGGTGTTGAGCAGGTCTTTCTGGGTCAGAATATTCAACGTTCCGCCGATGATATTACCGGTATTGGTGGTGACATAGTTATCGAAGTTCATGTCGGCACTATTTCCACGAATGCTGCCACCATTGCTCAGCCAGTGGCTATGAGCGGTTAAGGACTTACCCACTTCCAGCATGCTTCCATAGTCTGTAATCAGGCTGCCGTTGGTGGCCAGTGCGATATCGTTACCAGAGATGATACCGGCGTTAGTAATTTCACCTGACGTCAGACTGCCATTTTTCGCCGCCTGAACTTGTGCTGTGGTGTAACCATAAATATCGCCGGTGACTTTAAGCGTGTCGCCGCCGAAACTGACGGACGTATTTTGCGCACGCAGAGAACCGCCGTGGTCGACATTGCCAAGTACGTTGACCGAGGCCTGGTTATCCGAACCTAACCACGAGCCATAAGCGGTAGTCAGATTGCCGCCGGTGTTCACTGCCAGGGACTGGGCTGCATGGATTGTCCCTTTATTTTCCATGTTACCGGAGGCAGAAACGGCCATTGACCCGGTGTTGCTGATCTCGCCAGTGTTAACAAGATTGCTCAGGGTATTGAGCATGGCGATGTTTTTGGTGGAAATGGTGCCTGAATTATTCAGTTCCCCAGCGGAAACCATCTGGGTAACGAAACCTTTGCCAACGATTTGGCCTTCGTTAATCAGGGAGCCATTGCTGCTCATCGCGAGGGTAGAATTGGCGATAATCGCACCTTTATTGCGTACGCCAAAGCCCAGATTATTGCCGATCATGGTGATGCTGTTTGCTTTCACTCCACCCAGCATGCTGATATCGATGCTGTACTCCGGCATCAGAAGGTGCTTCAGGCTGGCCGATTTTTGGTGAGAGGTCAGTTTTCCTGTGCTGTTGTCAAAAGTAAAATTACCCCCGCCAATAATGGCGTTGGCGGCAGTGATGGTACCGTTGATATTGATGGCATCGGCCAGAATCACCGCATAGTTATTCGCCGCGTCCATTCCATCCTTACCGATGGTAATGTTGCCGCCAGTCACGTCATAGCTGCTGATGGCGCCGGTATCGCTAAAGTTCACTTTGCCGGTCGTCAGAACGGCTTTGTTGGTGTTGATGAAGCTGCAGCCTGAGCAGGTGATACCGTTTGGGTTAGCGATAACCACATCGGCTTTTTGCCCACCGACTTCAATAAAGCCCTGCAATGAACTGGATTTGTTGGAGATGACTTCATTTAAGATCACTGACGCACTGCCGTTGGTCAGGTTGTTATTTTTAGCGATATTGCCCAACGTATTATGGGTATAATTACTGCCATTGTTGTTGAGTATCATCCCCTTGCTGCCAACATTAAATTCGCGATACATATTATGCGATACCCCGGCAGCGTTTGGCGCCTCAATATCGATAATTTGCGTACCCGTCTGGTGAGTATAAATCGTGGGATCGGCATAGACAAATGAAGACGTTAACGCGGTTGCAAATGCAACATAAGAAAGTTTGAATTTAAACATTAATTTAGTCCTTTAAATAATACGAATCTGTAACGGTATTGAAAGAAGTTGAATGATTTGATTAGTGTTAATACCTCCACTGCAATGAAAAGCCCATATTGAATGCCTGCGAATGAAACGCATCTGGTTTTATTACTGGTGTACCGATGAAAATATCATATTGCGTTGAGAATTTTTCTCCACGCAATCCTGCAACGGCCCCGGATAATACTTTTCCCTGATTATATTGTTCACTTCCCGTCAGCCTGCCAATGTCCAGACCGGTATAAAATTGTTGACTGGTCGACGGAATATCCCAGATGAAATCGTTACGCCAGTACCAGCCCTGGTTACCGGACAATGTCCTTTCGCCATCGAAGCCACGTATGGTCCAGCGGTTGCCAATATTCATTTTATTATCCGTAGATAACAGGTCCGGACTGAACTGCGCACTGATTTGTGGAGCATAGGTAAATGAATCACCCGTCGCCGCAAATTTCATATAAGCCTGGAGTTCGGCATGCAGCACACGCGCTTGCTTATCATACAAGCCCGCTTTTTCTTCTGGAGTGGCTGAGGAGCTTAGCCAGGGCAATCTGTTTTGCATGCCCACCGAGGCCTCAACGACTTTATTGGCAAAGTAGCGCTGGTGGCGAAGCGTGACATCCCAGGCCGGGTTTTGCTTGCGCATAACGCGAAGTTCGCTGCCGCCAAAATAGTAACGTGAACGATTTTTGAAAATTTTCGCATCGAGGCTGGTTTTCTGCGTGCGGGTGTGTGAAAGCAGGCGCGTCACGGTCGCGCTGTAGTAGCGATTTTTACTCTCATAATCCGTTGTAGACCACCGTCCCCGAAACTGCTGAAGATACTCGCTCTGCGCAGCGTACAGGCTCAGATTCCAGTAGCCAAAGGGGATGGAGTAATAAATACTGCTATTTTTATTACCTTCATTGTGCTGGTTGAACTCAACGTCGCCGCCGCCCGCAACGTACAGAATGTCATTGAGCGACGCCATGTCATACAGGTAGAGCGCACCGCCGCCCAGATAACGCCCACTGGACCGGCTGCCCGCATCATTCAGCCATGCGCTAACCTGCCAGGGCTTTCCCATTTTTCGGGTCAGACGGATGTCTGTTTCGCTGAAGTTTTGCCCGGGTACCAGTTGCATATGGGCAGAGGATCCCGGGAGACGTTGCAGGTTTGCCATTCCCTGTTCGAGGTCGGGCAGGCGCAGAATATCGTCGCGGGAAAAGGGCAGCGAATTCCACAATGTGGTTCTTGTCACCGGTTCATCGGCGGAATAGGCGATGTGACCAATTTTTCCATAGGTCAGGGTCAGCCGTAATATGCCATTATCCAGGGACTGAGAGGGAACATCAATGAGCGAGGTAATATACCCTTTGGCAATTAATTCATTTTGCATCGTGCGGGCCAGTAAACGGATCCCTTCAATCCCAAGACATTTTGATTTCGCCTGAAAGATTATTTTTTCAGCAGCCGCTGAGTCAGTTCATTATTCTCTGACTCAACGTTAATTTCGTTGATGAATTTACAGTTATTCTCTTCGGGAAAAATTATTTTCTCCTCTGCGGAATTAATCTGAGAGGGCTGATATTGTTGTTGCTGGGGAGTAAGCGAGGCTTCACGAGCCCGATCCTGTTCAGCCTGGTTGCTAACAGGATGCGCCGTGCTGGCATTAGCATTATGACAAAGCGTAATAAAAATAATACAACCGGCAATCAAGCCGCTGTTACTGATTGACATGAAGCAATATCCATTTTGTTTCATTGGGCAGGTTATCATCTCTGCTTCTGAACATATGAATATCCTTCTCAAAATGTAAACAGATGCAGCGCCGCCACATTAACGCGACAGCGTTAATTTGAACAATAAAAACTATCTTAAGAATAAGTAAATAGCCCGGGCAAACTTGACGGAGAAGAACCAGGGGGGATAGGGTGAAAGGTTAACGAAAAGCAGTTTCTTAAGCCAGGCTCATATTCTCATTTAAAGATGAATTTGTATCTCAATTCGTGGATATCTGACTTTGACCGATGCGTTTTTCTTCAGTTGGAACACGCCCCTGCATTCAGGGGCGTGGGGGCTAGCTGTAAAATTTCAATCGCTCAGCCAGTAAATCAACAAAGGCTTCACGATCGATATCCGTCATGACCGTCGTATTCGGCGTATTGCCGGTCAGGAAATAATAATCGACCACCGTCATTCCCTGGGTATATTTTCCCTGCGTCTCAATGCCGACCCAGCGATCCACCGTGGTGAAGATCGCCGGTTTCAGCAGCCAGGCGATGGTGCAGGGATCGTGCAGCGGCGCGCCCTGGAAGCCCCACTTCTCGGTTTTGTGGTACTCCATAAAGAAGTCAAGCAGCTCCGCGACCGTGGCCGCCACCGGGTTGCCGATCCGCCGAAAACGCTCGATATCTTCCGCCATAATTTGCGCCCGATGGGTCACGTCCAGACCGGCCATCACCACCGGAATGCCGGACTGGAAGACGATTTCAGCCGCTTCAGGATCGACAAAGATGTTGAATTCAGCCGCGGGTGTCCAGTTACCCAGCCCCATGGCACCGCCCATGATCACAATCCGGGCGATTTTAGCATGCAGCTCCGGGTGGCTATTCAGCAGCAGGGCGACGTTAGTTTGTGGGCCGGTAGCCACCAGCGTTACCGCTTCGGGGCTTTCGCGCAGTACTTTTGCCATCAGCTCTACGGCAGTGCAATCCAGCGGGGCAAAGCCCGGCTCGGGCAGGGCGGGGCCGTCAAGGCCGCTTTCCCCGTGGACGTTATCGGCAATAATCAGGTCGCGCATCAGGGGCTTAATTGCCCCGCCAGCCACCGGAATATCGCTGCGTTTCAGCAGGGTCAGCATCCGCAGCGTGTTGCGCAGGGTTTTGTCCGGGGTCTGGTTTCCGGCAGAAGAGGTTACCGCTCTGAGTTCCAGTTCGGGTGAGGCAAGGGCCAGGACGAGTGCGATCGCGTCATCATGACCCGGGTCGCAATCAAGAATAATCGGTAGTGCCATAGCGTTCTCCGTTCACAGCATATGTGTGACAAGGTTAACGCTGTCATTGCTAATCGACGAGAAGAAGGGGTGTGAAACGTGAACAGGTGCGCAATCTGAGCGATTGCGCACCGGGGAGATTAATGCAGGATTTTGGCGAGGAAGTCTTTGGCGCGTTCGGATTGCGGGTTATTAAAGAACTCTTCTTTTGCAGAGTCCTCCACGATTTTACCCTCATCCATAAAGATCACGCGGTTTGCGACTTTACGCGCAAAGCCCATTTCGTGAGTGACCACCATCATGGTCATACCTTCCTGCGCCAGTTGAACCATAACATCCAGCACTTCATTGATCATCTCCGGGTCAAGTGCGGAGGTTGGCTCATCAAAAAGCATCGCTACCGGGTCCATACAGAGCGCACGGGCAATCGCCACACGCTGCTGCTGACCACCGGAGAGCTGCGCCGGGAACTTATCGGCATGGGCGGAGAGGCCCACGCGCTCCAGCAGTTTCAGCCCCTTCTCGCGTGCGGCCGCCTTATCGCGCTTGAGGACCTTCACCTGCGCCAGGGTCAGGTTCTCAATGATTGACAGATGCGGAAAGAGTTCGAAATGCTGGAACACCATCCCGACGTTAGAACGCAGCTTCGCCAGGTTGGTTTTCTTGTCATTTACTTTGGTGCCGTTGACGATAATCTCGCCCTGCTGCACTGGCTCGAGGCCGTTCACGGTTTTGATAAGCGTGGATTTTCCCGAGCCGGACGGCCCGCAAACTACCACTACCTCACCTTTTTTCACTTCCGTAGAGCAGTCGGTCAGCACCTGAAAGTGCCCATACCATTTAGAAACATTTTTCAGGGAAATCATTACACTGTCCTTTTCTTCAGCCAGCTGACCAACAGCGACGCGCTTAAACTAATTGCAAAATAGACCGCACCTGCGAAGAGGATCATCTCAACCTGAGTCCCATCGCGCTCGCCGATGGTGGAGGCGGTGCGGAAGAAGTCTGCCAGGCTCAACACATAAACCAGAGAGGTATCCTGGAACAGCACGATACCCTGGGTCAGCAGCAGCGGAACCATGGCGCGGAACGCCTGCGGCAGAATGATAAGCTTCATCGACTGCCAGTGGGTCATGCCTAACGCCAGGGCAGCGCTGGACTGCCCGCGGGAGATACTCTGGATCCCGGCGCGGATAATCTCTGAATAGTACGCCGCCTCAAACATCGAGAAGGCCACCATCGCCGAGATCAGGCGGATATCGGACTTCGGCGACAGACCAAGCACATCCTGCAGCAGGCCCGGTACGATCAGGTAGAACCACAGCAGCACCATTACCAGCGGGATGGAGCGAAACACGTTGACGTAGGCAGTAGCAAACCAGGCGACAGGCTTAAAACTCGACAGGCGCATCACCGCCAGCAGGGTGCCCCAGACTATCCCGATAATGACCGCCGTCAGGGTGATCTTCAGGGTGATGATCAGACCATCAATCAGGTAGGGCAGGGAAGGAACAATGGAACTCCAGTCAAATTCGTACATTATTTGCCCCCCAGATTGCCCGGCAGGCGAACTTTACGTTCGACCAGGTTCATCACCAGCATAATCACAGCGTTAATCAGCACGTAGGCCAGGGTAATGGCGGTGAAGGATTCCCACGCGTGGGCGGAGTAATCCAGCAGTTTGCCCGCCTGCGCGGCCATATCAACCAGACCGATGGTGGAGGCGATGGCCGAGTTTTTCACCAGGTTCATCATCTCCGAGGTCATCGGCGGCACAATCACGCGATAGGCATTCGGCAGCAGCACATAGCGGTAGGCCTGGGGTAAGGTCAGACCCATCGCCAGGGCAGCATTTTTCTGTCCGCGGGGCAGGGACTGGATCGCGGCGCGCACCTGCTCGCACACGCGGGCGGCAGTGAACAGACCCAGGCATAGCATGGAAGAGACAAAGAACTGAACGTTAGGATCCAGTTCAGATTTGAACCACATGCCAATATCTTCCGGCAGCAGTTCCGGGATAACCAGATACCAGGTAAAGAACTGCACGATTAACGGAACGTTACGGAACAGTTCGACGTAGCAGGTTCCCAGCGAGGAGAGAAAACGGTTAGGCACGGTACGTAAAATACCGAACAGCGAGCCGACGAGGAAGGCGATGATCCAGGCGGTGATCGACAGTGCGACCGTGACCTGAAAACCGCTCCACAGCCAGCCAAGATAGGTGGTGTTGCCGAACGGGGCTTGCTGCAGGAAAATGCCCCAGTTCCAGTCGATTGACATAATAAACTCCAGAAAAAAAAGGGTAGCAGCGCTACCCTCGAAGATTGGTGAGAAGCTTTAATGTTCGCGCTGAGTGGGGAACGACCACTCAACGTTTAGTCTGTCCGCGCTTCCCGACAATCGAGAGGGCAGGAGGTCCCGCCCCTTAATGGTTCTAATTAGTTAAGTGCTTTGTCATTCGGTTCTTTAAACAGAGCCTTCATGTCATCAGACAGCTCAAAGTTCATGTTCAGATTTTTTGGTGGGATTGGGTTCTTGAACCACTTATCGAACCATTTTTCCGCGTCGCCGGAGGTCTGAACCTGAGCGATGGTGTCATCGACCAGTTTCTTAAATTCCGCGTCGTCTTTACGCATCATGCAGCCATAGGCTTCTTTGGATTGCGCGGTGCCGACGATTTCCCAGTTGTCCGGTTTCTTCGCTTTCGCACGCTCACCGGCCAGCAGGGCATCATCCATCATAAACGCAACGGCGCGGCCGCTTTCCAGGGTGCGGAAAGAGTCGCCGTGGTCTTTGGCGCTGATGATGCGCATGTCCATTTTCTTCTCTTCGTTCAGCTTGTGCAGCAGCACTTCAGAGGTGGTACCGGAGGTCACGACTACCGCTTTGCCTTTCAGGTCTGCGAAGTCTTTAATCTCGCCGCCTTTTTTGGTCAGCAGACGGGTGCCGACCACGAAGATGGTATCGGAGAAGGCCGCCTGTTTCTGACGCTCAAGGTTGTTGGTGGTGGAGCCGCACTCAAAATCGAAGGTGCCGTTTTGCAGCAGCGGGATACGGTTTTGTGAAGTGATTGGGATCAGCTTCACTTCCAGGTCCGGTTTATTAAGCTTTTTCTTCACCGCGTCAACGATCGCGTTGGAGTAAGCCTGAGAGTAACCCACGACTTTTTGCGTGTTGTCGTAGTATGAGAACGGAACAGAGGATTCACGGTGGCCGACCACAATCACGCCGTTTTTGGCGATTTTTTCCAGCGTACCGCCCGCTGCCGGGGCAGCATCTTCGGCGTGCACGACGCCCGCGGACAATCCCATCACCAGCATTGCTGTGGCCAGTTTACGTAATTGCATATCCAACTCCTTTTTTATCAACGTCAGGTGCGCATTGATATTCGGTGTGATGTTGTTATAACTCGCGCGATACGAGTGCAGTGTTATACGTGTTTGTTAACATTTAGTTTGGCTTAATGTAAAGATTTTGCTGCGTTATTGTTTATTTTTGCGAAGCGCGCCGCACCATTCAGAGGCATAAATCTGCCGTTGCACCGTTTCGGTGCTACCGGTGAACAATGCTGGTGCGACCGGGTTGCACGTTAAGCCAAATCGCGTTTGCGTGAATAAACAAAGCAATAGGCGTGCCAGAGTTGGGGAGAGTGGGGAATTGCCCGGCGGCGCTTTGCTTGCCGGGCCTACAAACGTAGGCCGGGTAAGGCGAAGCCGCCACCCGGCAACAGAGGGGAAATGTTACTTACGACGCTGACGAAGGCTCATCAGCACGGCGCCAAAGCCGAACAGCGCGGTCAGGATCCATAGGGGCCAGTTGCCGGTACGAGCGTAAGGCGTCAGCCCGGTCGTTGGCGTGACCTTCGCAGTCAGCACGTCGCGGGTAAACTGCGGCAGCATGGCCTGAATTTCACCCTGCGGGCCAATCACCGCCGTAATGCCATTGTTGGTACTGCGCAGCAGCGGACGCGCCAGCTCCAGGGAGCGCATGCGCGCCATCTGGAAGTGCTGCCACGGGCCGATCGACTTACCGAACCAGGCATCGTTAGAGATGGTCAGGAGATAGTCGGTATTGGGACGGAAATTATCCCGCACCTGCTCACCGAGGATGATTTCGTAGCATATGGCGGCGGTCAGCAGGAAGCCGTGGGCGCTCAGCTGAGGCTGAACGTAGGAGCCCCGGCTAAACGAGGACATCGGCAAATCGAAGAACGGCGCCAGCGGACGCAGAATCGACTCCAGCGGCACAAACTCACCAAAGGGCACCAGGTGATTTTTATTGTAGCGGTTGGTCGACTCGTAGCTGTACGGGTTGTCTTTTCCCAGCGTGATGATGGTGTTGTAGGTGTCGTAACGGTTTTGCTTGTTCAGACGCGCATCCACAATACCGGTGATCAGGGTGGTGTCACGGGCGCGCAGCAGATCGTCCATCATGGCGAGAAAACGCTGCTGGTTGATCTCCAGATCCGGGATCGCCGACTCCGGCCAGATAATCAACTGGGATTTACCCATCTCTTTCTGGGTGGCATCCAGATAAATTTTCAGGGTGTTGATCAGCTGACCTTCATCCCATTTCAGCGACTGGGGAATATTGCCCTGCACCATCGACACCTGGGTGGCGCGTTCCGGCTCAAGGGTAAACCACTGGATATAACGCAGTGGGAAAGGCAGGGCAAAGAGGATCAGCGCCGCCGCCAGCGGACGCCAGTTGCGCTGTACCAGCGCCAGCACCAGCAGGCCGCTCACCACCATCAGCAGGAAGGTGATCGCCTCGACGCCCATTACCGGCGCCAGCCCTTTCAGCGGCCCGTCGATCTGGCTGTAGCCAAACTGCAGCCAGGGGAAGCCGGTCAGCACCCAGCCGCGCAGGAATTCGCTGCACTGCCAGACTACCGGGGCGGCAATAGCCACCCGCAGCCAGCTGGTTTTCGGCCACAGGCGCGACAGAATACCGGCAAACAGACCGGTATAGAGCGAGAGGTACGCCGCCAGCAGCACCACGAGGAAGATATTCACCGGTCCCGGCATGCCGCCAAATTGCGCGATACTGACGTAAACCCAGTTAATACCGGAGCCAAACAGGCCCAGTCCCCAGAAATAGCCAATCGCCGCCGCCTGTACAGGACGTCGGTTCAGGGTCAGCCCCTGAAGTCCCATCAGGGAGAGCAGGGCCGCAGGCCAGAAGTCATAAGGGGAAAAAGCCAGCGTACCGCTGGCTCCGAGGATCAGCGCCAGCAGCAGACGTACGCGCTGGCGTTCAAGCAGTGGGGCAAATGCCATTTAAATCAATCATCCAGTGTGGGTTGCGGAGCGTCGTCCGGCATTCTTACATGAACCTGAATAATACGTCGACTGTCGGCCATCGCGACCTTGAACTGGTAACCGTCTATTTCCACGGTTTCACCGCGTGCCGGAAGATGCCCAAAGGCCTGCATCACCAGCCCGCCGATGGTATCCACTTCTTCATCGCTGAAGTGGGTGCCAAAGGTGTCATTGAAGTCTTCGATTGGCGCCAGCGCACGCACGGTCCAGGTGTGGCGGCTCAGCTGACGGAAGTCGATATCCTCTTCTTCGTCATACTCGTCTTCGATTTCACCCACGATCAGTTCAAGAATATCTTCGATGGTGACCAGGCCCGAAACGCCGCCAAATTCATCGATAACAATCGCCATGTGGTAACGTTGAGAACGAAACTCTTTCAGCATGCGGTCTACCCGCTTGCTTTCCGGAACAACCACCGCCGGACGTAACACTTTTTCCATGCTGAAGGCTTCGGCATCGCTGCGCATAAACGGCAGCAGATCCTTGGCCATCAAAATCCCTTCGATGTGATCTTTATCTTCGCTGATGACCGGGAAACGTGAATGGGCAGACTCGATGATAACGTCGAGGCACTCATCCAGGGTCTGGTTGCGTTTCAGGGTGATCATCTGCGAGCGGGGGATCATGATATCGCGAACGCGTTGGTCTGCGATGTCCATTACCCCTTCGAGCATTTCGCGCGTATCTTCGTCGATAAGGTCGTTCTGCCCGGAGTCACGGATCAGCTCCAGAAGTTCGTCACGGTTTTTAGGTTCGCCGTGGAACAGCTGGCTCAGAATGAGGGAGAAAAATCCCTTTTTGCTGGTTGGAGTGTCGCTACTGTGTGAATTGTCGTCGCTCATGGCGTTTGTTAAGGGTTCTCATGTTGATTTAAAACTGCCGTCGCGGACCTGGGTCTGACGCGACGGCACATTATGTCAGTCCGGCGTAAAAGCGCCGAACAGACTACTCTTTCTCGGCAATGTACGGATCCTCATAGCCCAGAGCAAGCATTATCTCTGTCTCGAGGGACTCCATCTCTTCAGCTTCATCATCTTCAATATGATCGTAGCCTAGCAGATGCAGGCTTCCGTGCACCACCATGTGCGCCCAGTGGGCCTCAAGCGGTTTCTGCTGCTCTTTCGCTTCCTGCTCAACCACCTGCCGGCAGATGATCAAATCACCCAGCAGCGGCAGTTCGATGCCCGGCGGCGCTTCAAACGGGAAAGAGAGCACGTTGGTCGGCTTATCTTTCCCACGATAGGTCAGGTTCAGGTCATGGCTTTCTGCTTCATCCACCAGGCGAATCGTGACTTCAGACTCTTCCTGAAACTGAGGGATGACGGCATTCAGCCACGCCTGGAACTGGCTCTCTTCCGGCAGGCCGGCGTTATCTTCACAGGCCAGCTGTAAATCGAGGATCACCTGACTCATTTCTGCTCTTGCTCCTGGGCTTCGCGTTTGCGTTCCGCTGCCTGTTCTGCTTTACGTTTTTGATCTGCTGCTTCCCACGCTTCATATGCCGTGACGATGCGGGCAACCACCGGGTGGCGCACCACGTCTTCGCTGTGGAAGAAGTTAAAGCTGATTTCGTCCACTTCGGACAATACTTCAATGGCGTGACGCAGACCTGATTTGGTGCTGCGCGGCAGGTCGACCTGGGTGATATCCCCGGTGATCACCGCTTTGGAGTTAAAACCAATACGGGTCAGGAACATCTTCATCTGTTCGATGGTGGTGTTCTGGCTCTCATCCAGAATGATGAACGCATCGTTCAGGGTACGACCGCGCATATAGGCCAGCGGAGCCACTTCGATGACGTTACGTTCAATCAGTTTTTCGACCTTCTCGAAGCCGAGCATCTCAAACAGCGCATCGTACAGCGGGCGCAGGTAAGGATCGACCTTCTGGCTCAGGTCGCCAGGCAGGAAGCCCAGCTTCTCGCCCGCTTCAACGGCCGGACGGGTGAGCAGAATACGGCGGATCTCCTGGCGCTCCAGGGCATCCACGGCGGCCGCCACCGCAAGGTAGGTTTTACCGGTACCCGCCGGGCCGACGCCAAAGGTGATGTCATGATCGAGAATATTGGCGATGTACTGCGCCTGGTTTGGCGTGCGCGGCTTAATGACGCCACGCTTGGTCTGGATATGGATAGCTTTGCCGAAGTCCGGCACGCTCTCCGCGCTCTGCTCCAGCACCCGCGTTTCTTTGATCGCCAGATGGATCTGTTCCGGCTCAATATCCTGAATTTCACCGCGCATCGGGGCGGTATCAACGTACAGGCTACGGAGGATATCCGCAGCGGCATTGACGCAAATTGCGCGTCCGGTGAGTTTGAACTGGTTATCGCGACGATTAATCTCGATACCCAGACGTCGCTCCAGTTGTTTGATGTTGTCATCAAACGGCCCGCACAGGCTCAGCAGGCGAGCGTTATCTGCTGGCTCAAGGGTAATTTCACGTGTATCTATATTCAAACCGTTCCTCTTAATGTCCTGGATGCCATAAGGCAGTGGGTCTGTCTTAAGAAAGTATTCACGCCACAGAATAAAGGCGCAAGCATTGCGAAGGATATGGGGGAGAGAAGAGGGGAAAACAAGGCCTGCCAGAAATGACAGGCCAGAAGGGTTATGGCTGATAAACGCCGACACCCAGATCGCTTTCTTTACGGGTACGGGCAATCACCGACTCCGGAGATTCGACGACGCGCAGGCCCATTTCATCTTCGGTGCGCACCAGTTTTCCACGCAGGGAGTTGGTCAACACCTCAAGAATTTCAATATCAACGAACTTGCCCACCAGGTCCGGCGTACCTTCGAAGTTCACCACGCGGTTGTTCTCCGTTCGGCCAGAGAGCTGCATGATGCTCTTACGTGAAGTGCCTTCCACCAGCACGCGCTGCACGGTGCCAAGCATCCGACGGCTCCAGGCGTTAGCCTGCTGGTTGATGCGATCCTGCAGAATATACAGACGCTGCTTTTTCACCTCATCCGGCACGTCGTCCACCATATCGGCAGCAGGCGTACCCGGACGGGCCGAGAAGATGAAGCTGTAGCTCACGTCGAAGTTCACATCACCAATAACCTTCATGGTGCGTTCAAAATCGTCGTCCGTTTCACCCGGGAAGCCGACGATAAAGTCGGAGCTGATCTGAATGTCCGGGCGCGCTTCACGCAGCTTGCGGATAATCGCCTTATATTCCAGCGCGGTGTGGGTGCGGCCCATCAGGTTCAGCACGCGGTCAGAGCCACACTGGATCGGCAGGTGCAGGAAGCTCACCAGCTCCGGCGTATCCCGGTAGACATCAATGATGTCATCGGTGAATTCAATCGGGTGGCTGGTGGTGAAGCGAATGCGGTCGATGCCGTCAATGGCCGCCACCAGACGCAGCAGTTCGGCAAAGGAGCCGGTGCTGCCGTCATAGTTCTCGCCGCGCCAGGCGTTTACGTTCTGGCCGAGCAGGTTCACTTCACGTACGCCCTGCGCCGCGAGCTGAGCAATTTCAAAGAGAATGTCGTCGCAAGGGCGGCTGACTTCCTCACCGCGGGTGTAAGGCACCACGCAGTAGGTACAGTATTTGTTGCAGCCTTCCATAATGGAGACGAAGGCGGTTGGGCCATCCGCACGCGGTTCCGGCAGACGGTCAAATTTTTCGATTTCCGGGAAGCTGACGTCGATGATCGCTTTGCGCTGGCCGATTCCGCGCACGGAGTTGATCATCTCCGGCAGACGGTGCAGGGTCTGCGGGCCAAAAATAATATCGACGTAGTGGGCGCGCTGGCGGATCAGCTTGCCTTCCTGCGAGGCGACACAGCCGCCGACGCCGATGATCACGTCTGGTCTTTTTTGTTTGATCAGCTTCCAGCGACCTAACTGATGAAAGACTTTCTCCTGCGCCTTCTCACGGATCGAGCAGGTGTTCAGCAGCAACACGTCTGCTTCTTCCGCCACGTCGGTGAGTTGATACCCATGGGTGGCATCCAGCAGATCGGCCATCTTTGATGAATCGTACTCGTTCATCTGACAGCCCCAGGTTTTTATATGGAGTTTTTTTGTCATCGACTTGCTCGTGCTCAGGATTGCAGGGCGCGTATTGTAATGCTTTGGTGCGGTTGTGACCAGTATGAAGGTTCCCGGACTCAGGGCGAAAAAATCCGGTAAACTTAAGGGATTCTCAAATAAGGACAAATGACCATGACTATCCAACAAACCGGGATCGCCGTTGTCGGCGGCGGTATGGTCGGCGGGGCGCTGGCGCTGGGGCTGGCGCAACAGGGTTTCGACGTAACGGTTATCGAACAGGCGCCACCGCCTGCCTTTGACGCTTCTCAGCAGCCTGATGTTCGCATCTCCGCTATCAGCGCCGCGTCGGTCGATCTGCTTCGCGGACTGGACGTGTGGGACGCGATCCTGGCGATGCGCGCGCACCCGTATCGCCGCCTGGAGACCTGGGAGTGGGAAAATGCCCATGTGATTTTTGACGCCGCGGAGCTCAAACTCCCCCTGCTGGGGTATATGGTTGAAAATACCGTTCTGCAGCAGGCGCTCTGGCAGGCGCTGGAGGCGCATCCCAGGGTCACGCTGCGCGTCCCCGCGTCGGTGAAGCATCTGCATCGCCACAACGATCAACATCTGATTGAGCTGGATAGCGGTGAGCAGCTGGCGGTAAAACTGCTGGTGGGCGCCGACGGGGCGAATTCCCGGGTGCGGGAGCTGGCGGGGATCGGCATTCACGCCTGGCAATACCAACAATCCTGCATGCTGATTACCGTCGCCTGTGAGAACGAGCCGGGCGACAGCACCTGGCAGCACTTTACCCCGAACGGTCCGCACGCCTTTTTACCGCTGTTCGATCGCTGGGCCTCCCTGGTGTGGTACGACACCCCGGCGCGTATTCGCCAGCTACAGGGGCTGTCGATGGAACAGTTGCAGCGCGAAATCGCTCACCATTTCCCGGCACGGCTGGGTAAGGTAACGCCTGTCGCCGCGGGGGCCTTCCCGCTAACGCGTCGTCACGCCCTGCAGTACGCGCAGGAAGGGCTGGCGCTGGTCGGCGATGCTGCGCACACCATTCATCCGCTGGCGGGGCAGGGCGTTAACCTCGGCTATCGTGACGTCGACGCGCTGATAGATGTACTCAGCAATGCCCGCAATCACGGCGAAGCCTGGGCCAGCCATCAGGTGCTTAAGCGTTATCAGACCCGACGGATGGCGGACAACTTCATTATGCAGTCCGGAATGGATCTGTTTTACGCCGGGTTCAGCAACGATCTGGGACCGTTGCGCGTCCTGCGTAATGTGGGGTTGATGGCGGCGCAGCGGGCGGGCGGGCTGAAACGTCAGGCGCTGAAATACGCCTTAGGGCTTTAAAACTCTTGTAGGCCGGGTAAGGCGAAGCCGCCACCCGGCATGACTTTTAGAAACGCAGAAAAGCAAAAAGCTCGCCGAAGCGAGCTTTTTTAGTGTGGCTGGGGTGCAGGGATTCGAACCCCGGAATGCTGGTATCAGAAACCAGTGCCTTACCGCTTGGCGACACCCCAATGGCGTTAAACAATGAACATCTAACGACTTTTTAAATTGGCTGGGGTACGAGGATTCGAACCTCGGAATGCTGGTATCAGAAACCAGAGCCTTACCGCTTGGCGATACCCCAACAATTTTTTTTAGTTTACCGACAGAATCGATAAATCACTAATATGGTGGCTACGACGGGATTCGAACCTGTGACCCCATCATTATGAGTGATGTGCTCTAACCAACTGAGCTACGTAGCCAGTACTGCTTTCTTCGATGGCTGGGGTACCTGGATTCGAACCAGGGAATGCCGGTATCAAAAACCGGTGCCTTACCGCTTGGCGATACCCCAATAACCGCGGAGAACCGCAAAATCGAAGAAATATGGCTGGGGTACCTGGATTCGAACCAGGGAATGCCGGTATCAAAAACCGGTGCCTTACCGCTTGGCGATACCCCATCCGTGCAACGCTTTTATGGGAATGGTGCGGGAGGCGAGACTTGAACTCGCACACCTTGCGGCGCCAGAACCTAAATCTGGTGCGTCTACCAATTTCGCCACTCCCGCAAAAAAGATGGTGGCTACGACGGGATTCGAACCTGTGACCCCATCATTATGAGTGATGTGCTCTAACCAACTGAGCTACGTAGCCATCTTTTTTTCGCGTTACCTTATCGGCGTTGCGGGGCGCATTATGCGTATAGACCCTTGCAGCGTCAACACCTTTTTCATCGAAAATGTCTGGAATGTGACTGTTTGGTTAGGTTGCGAACAGCGTGGCCGAATATTCGGCAATTATTGGTTATTAATCGATTTTGTCCAGCAAAACGCGAGGCAAAAAAGAGGCCCCGAAGGGCCTCATGGCAAATTTTATTGCTTATTTATACGCAGACTGGTGCACGCCTACGGCACGACCTGACGGATCGTTCATGGTTTTAAACGCTTCATCCCACTCAATGGCTTTCGCAGAGGAGCAGGCGACGGAAGGGCCACCCGGGACACACTCTGCTGCGCTTGGCAGCGGGAACAGCTCTTCGAAGATCTCACGGTACAGATAGGCTTCTTTTGAACCCGGCGTGTTGTACGGGAAGCGGAAGCTGGCGGTTTCCAGTTGTTGATCGGAAATCTGCTTCGCGGCCACCTCTTTCAGGGTATCGATCCAGCTGTAACCTACGCCGTCAGAGAATTGCTCTTTCTGACGCCAGGCCACGCTTGCCGGTAGGTAAGATTCAAAACATTCGCGCAGGATATGTTTTTCCATCTTGCCGTTGCCGCACATCTTATCCTGCGGGTTGATACGCATGGCCACGTCGAGGAATTTCTTATCCAGGAACGGCACGCGTGCTTCCACGCCCCAGGCAGACATCGCTTTGTTGGCGCGGGCGCAGTCAAACATGTGCAGCGCCTGCAGCTTACGTACCGTCTCTTCGTGCAGCTCTTTAGCGTTCGGCGCTTTATGGAAGTACAGGTAACCGCCGAACACTTCGTCAGACCCTTCGCCGGACAGCACCATTTTGATGCCCATGGCTTTGATTTTACGCGACATCAGGTACATCGGCGTGGAGGCGCGGATGGTGGTCACGTCATAGGTTTCAATGTGATAGATAACGTCACGGATCGCATCCAGCCCTTCCTGCACCGTAAAGTGAATTTCATGGTGTACGGTGCCGAGATGGTTAGCCACTTCCTGTGCGGCTTTCAGATCCGGAGATCCTTCCAGACCAACGGCGAAGGAGTGCAGCTGCGGCCACCAGGCTTCGGAGCGCTCCTGATCCTCCACGCGGCGGGCGGCGTATTTTTTGGTGATAGCCGAAATCACAGAGGAGTCCAGACCGCCGGAGAGCAGCACGCCATAAGGCACGTCTGACATCAGGTGGCTTTTTACCGCCTCTTCCAGCGCCTGGGTCAGCTCGACTTTGTCGGTAACGTTGTCTTTAACGGCATCGTAATCAAACCAGTCGCGTTGATAGTAAGAGCGGATCTCGCCATCTTTACTCCACAGGAAACTGCCTGCCGGGAACTCTTTAATGGTGCGGCACACCGGCACCAGGGCTTTCATCTCTGATGCCACATAGAAGTTGCCGAATTCGTCGTGACCCATGTACAGCGGGATGATCCCGATGTGGTCGCGGCCAATCAGATACGCATCTTTTTCGCTGTCGTACAGGGCGAAGGCGAACATCCCCTGCAGCTCGTCGAGGAATTCCGGGCCTTTCTCCTGATACAGCGCCAGGATCACTTCACAGTCAGAACCGGTCTGGAAGGCATAGCGATCGCCGTACTCCGCACGCAGCGCCTGGTGGTTGTAGATCTCACCGTTGACCGCCAGGGCATGGGTTTTTTTCTCGTTATATAACGGCTGAGCACCGGCGTTAACGTCGACAATCGACAGACGTTCATGGGCCAGAATCGCTTTATCGCTGGCGTAGACACCGGACCAGTCCGGGCCGCGATGGCGCATCAGACGGGACAATTCCAGTGCTTTTTTACGCAGTTCGCCTGCGTCAGTTTTAATATCCAGTACGCCGAAAATTGAACACATAACCTTCTCCATTAACCCTGTTGCAGTGTGATGTTGCTTGCTTATGAAAATGCCGCAAAAGGGGAGGAGCGGCAAGCGTTTTGCCGGGTAAAAGAGAAAAAGTGCAATGGTCATTGCTGAATGTTGAAAAAAGCGTATGACTTGAGCTGGTTTATTGAAGATTATTCAATGAATGAAGGTTTTGTTTAGATATGACTCTGTTTTTACTGCGACAAAATGAAAAAACCACGTCCGGTGACGTGGTTTCAGATTACAGAACATCAATTTCCGCGACCGAGGGGTAAATCCAGCTCGGCCGGAACGGCATCGAATCAATATCATCGAGGGTCGATACCCCTGACAGCACCAGAATGGTCTCCAGCCCGGCCTGGAAACCGGCCAGAATATCGGTGCGCAGGTTGTCACCTACAATCACCGTATCTTCCGAGTGGGCCTGCATTTTGTTGAGCGCCGCGCGAATGATCCACGGGCTTGGCTTACCGACATAAAAGGGCGTACGGCCGGAGATCTTCTCAATACCGGCACAGAGCGCGCCACAGGCCGGGTAGAAGCCGCGGCCGTGGGTATCCGGGTTGGTGGCGATAAATCGGGCACCGTTGGCGACGAAGAAGGCTGCCTTATGCATCATCTCCCAGTTATAGGAGCGTGTCTCGCCGACGATCACGAAATCGGGATTCACATCGGTGATGGTGAAGCCTGCTTTGTATAGCTCATGGATCAGCGCGCCTTCGCCCACTACATAGGCTTTTTTACCTTCCTGACGCTTCAGAAAATCTGCGGTGGCCATCGCCGAGGTGTAGAACACGCTGTCGGGCACGTCGACACCGGCAGTAGCGAAGCGGTTCGCCAAATCCTGTCCGGTCTGCGACGGGAAGTTGGTGAGCAGAACCAGCGGCATGCCTTTTTCCATGATGCGGTTAAGAAATTCTGCTGCGCCCGGCACGGCAACGTTGTCGTGCATCAGCACGCCGTCGATATCACAAATAACATTCTTAATGGTCATGGACTTCCCGACATCAAAAAAAGAAGGCGTCACTATAAAACGCTGTCAGCTTTCCAGCAAACGCTGCAACAGGATACCGTTAAGCATGGCGCGTTTTACCAGCGCAAAGGCGCCAATCGCTGAACGGTCATTCAGCGCGGAGCGGACCACGGGCAGATTCTGGCGAAACGCCTTCAGCGCCTGGGTATTGATGCACCCCTCAATGGCGGGCAGCAGCACTTTTTCGGCTTCGGTAATTTCGCCCGCAATCACCACTTTTTGCGGGTTAAACAGGTTGATGGCAATGGCAATAGTTTTGCCAAGGTGACGGCCGACCTGTTCGATGACTTCGCTGGCCAGGGCGTCGCCCTTGTTGGCGGCCTTGCAGATAGCGTTGATTTTACAGTCGTCCAGCGTAATGCGGCTCTGGTAACCCTGCTCCAGCAGATGACGCACGCGCTGCTCAATGGCGGCGTTGGCAGCCACCGTTTCCAGACAGCCAAAGTTGCCGCAGTGGCAGCGCTCACCCAGTGGATCAACCTGAATGTGGCCAATCTCGCCGACGTTACCGTTACGGCCAATAAAAATGCGCCCGTTGGAGATGATCCCGGCCCCCGTCCCCCGGTGAACACGCACCAGAATAGAGTCTTCACAATCCTGGCTCGCACCAAAGTAGTGCTCCGCCAGCGCCAGGCTACGGATATCGTGGCCCACAAAGCAGGTGACGGCGAAGCGTTTTTCCAGGGCGTCGATCAGCCCCCAGTTTTCAACCTGAATATGCGGCATATAGCGGATCACGCCGCTTTCGGGGTCGACAAGCCCGGGCAGGATCACCGAAATGGCGATCAGCTCGCGGATTTTGCGTTGGCAGGACTCGATAAACAGCTCGATGGCGTTGAGCAGGGCATGCTCAAGGGTCTCTTGCGTGCGTTCCGGCAGGGAGTAGTGCTCTTCTGCAACCGCTTTGCTGCTCAGGTCGTACAGCGTCAGGGTGGCATCATGACGTCCAAGGCGCACGCCGATGGCGTGAAAATGGCGGGTTTCGGTCACAATGGAGATCGCGCGACGGCCCCCGGTGGAGGCCTGCTGATCCACTTCTTTAATTAACCCGCGCTCAATGAGCTGGCGGGTAATTTTCGTCACGCTGGCGGGGGCAAGCTGGCTCTGTTCTGCAATCTGGATCCGCGAGATGGGTCCATGCTGGTCAATCAGTCGATATACCGCCGCACTGTTCAGCTGCTTTACCAGATCAACGTTACCAATTTGAGCTTGTCCGCCAGGTGTCATACGTTTACTTACTCTGTGACGACCTCGTTACCATTAACGATGGTCTTGATGATTTTATAATCGTGTGTGAATGCGGTGAGGTTAGCCACCATGCCAGGTGCAATACTGCCCAGCTGCTTATCCACGCCAATCGCACGTGCCGGGTAGAGGGTTGCCATACGCAACACTTCATCCAGAGCAATGCTGCAATGTTCCACCAGATTGCGCACGCCTTCGATCATGGTCAGGGCCGAACCGCTTAAGGTTCCGTTCTCATCCACACACAGTCCATTCCGGTAGTATATTGTTTTACCAGCAAAAATGAACTGTTCAATATTTGCCCCCGCCGGTGCCGTGGCATCTGTGACCAGACACAGCTTGTCGCCTTTCAGGCGTTTGGCGTTACGCACGTTGGCATAATCTACGTGTAACCCGTCGGCAATGATGCCGCAATAGACGTCCGGCTCATCGAAGATCGCCCCGGTCAGACCCGGCTCACGCCCGGTGATGTACGGCATGGCGTTATAAAGATGGGTAGCAAAGGTGATACCGGCCCGGAAGCCAACTTTGGCCTCTTTCAGCGTGGCGTTGGAGTGCCCGGCTGAAACCACAATTCCTGCGCCCGCCAGCTTGCCGATGACCTCTGGATCGACCATTTCTGGCGCCAGGGTCACTTTGGTGATCACATCCGCGTTGGCACAGAGGAAATCGACCAGCTCGCCGTCAGGTTTACGCACGAAGCTCGGGTTATGGGTGCCTTTCTTGACGATATTCAGCCACGGACCTTCAAGGTGCAGGCCCAGCGCCTGGTGCGGGTATTTCGCCAGGTATTCACGCATCACGCGAATGCCCTGTTTCATCAGATCGTCGCTGGTGGTGATCAGCGTTGGCAGATAGCTAGTGCAGCCCGATCTTTCGTTGGCGCGCTGCATAATCTCCAGCGTCTCAACCGTGACGGCATCCGCTGTATCATTGAACTGCACGCCGCCACAGCCGTTAAGCTGTACGTCGATAAAACCGGGGGAGAGGATTGCCCCATTGAGCGAGCGTTGTTCTATTTCCGTCGGCAGTTCGGCCAGCGGGCAGACACGTTCAATCAGGCCATTTGCGATCACAATCGCATGGTCATCCAGAATTTCATGGCCGGTATAAATCCGACCGTGGGTTAAAGCGTACATAACGACCCCCGGTATAAAAATAGCATCCCGCCTCTGCAAACAGAGGCGGCGTTACATTACAGACCTTTAATGTTTTCTGCTTCTAATTCGTTGAAATATTTCAACGTCTTCACTTTCAGTTCCATCGTGGACGGCTCATCGCACACCACTACCGCTTTCGGATGCAGCTGCAGGCAGCTGATGGTCCACATGTGGTTGACGTTGCCTTCAACGGCCGCCTGCAGCGCCTGCGCTTTCACGCCGCCCAGCACCAGAATCATCACTTCTTCCGCGTCCAGCAGGGTACCCACACCAACGGTCAGGGCGTATTTTGGCACCTGGTTCACGTCGCCATCAAAGAAACGCGAGTTTGCCACACGGGTGTCATGGGTCAGGGTTTTGATACGGGTACGGGACGCCAGAGACGAGGCCGGTTCGTTAAATGCGATATGACCGTCGTTGCCCACGCCACCCATGAACAGGTGAATTTTGCCGTAAGCGCGAATTTTTTCTTCATAATGACGGCATTCAGCATCGATATCCGGCGCATTACCATCCAGCAGGTTAATATTTCCCGGCTGAATATCAATGTGATCAAAGAAATTACGGTGCATGAAGCTATGGTAGCTTTCCGGATGATCTTTTGGCAGGCCAACGTACTCATCCATGTTGAAAGTGACAACATGTTCGAAACTTACCTGGCCCGCTTTATGCATCTCAACCAATGCTTTATAGGCAGTAAGAGGTGTGCCACCGGTTGGCAGGCCGAGCACAAAAGGACGATCGGCAGTCGGTTTAAACGCATTGATACGGTTTACAATATGGCGGGCAGCCCATTTACCGACTTGTTCTGCAGTTGCCAGGGGGATCAGTCTCATTATTCACCTCTAAAGATTTCATAAAAGATGGCGGATTGCTTGTCCGGGTATGATTAAGACTAACCTGGTTCACACCGAGAGGGGGCAATTCGTCTTGATTTTTCGTATCATAAAATAAGTTTTGGCAGTTTGCCAGTGCAGGGGAGGGTGATAAACAATATTTGGTGACAAAACTCACAAAAAGTACGCGTTTAATTTGCGATACGAATTAATTTTCCACACACTCAGTCAGCCAGTGAATCATCAACTGTATTTACAAGTTAGTGACACAATAAAAACACAGCTGAGAATACACCGTTAACGGGGTCTCATAGGGGGAACAAATTGAGCATTTTAGGTTACTTACAAAAGGTTGGCCGCGCCTTAATGGTGCCGGTCGCCACGCTGCCAGCGGCAGCAATACTGATGGGTGTCGGGTACTGGATTGACCCTGTGGGTTGGGGTGGGGACAACGCGTTAGCCGCGTTCTTCATTAAGTCCGGTTCTGCCATTATCGATAACATGTCCGTACTGTTTGCCATTGGTGTGGCTTATGGTATGTCCAAAGATAAAGACGGTGCTGCGGCACTGACCGGTTTTGTGGGCTTCCTTGTGTTGACCACGCTCTGCTCCCCGGCTGCGGTTTCCATGATCCAGAAGATCCCTGCGGACCAGGTTCCGGCAGCCTTCGGTAAGATCAGCAACCAGTTCGTGGGTATCCTGGTGGGTATCATCTCCGCTGAACTGTACAACCGCTTCAGTAGCGTTGAGTTGCCAAAAGCACTCTCCTTCTTCAGCGGTCGTCGTCTGGTGCCGATTCTGACCTCCTTTGTTATGATTGTTGTCGCTTTCATCCTGATGTACATCTGGCCGGTGATCTTCGACGGTCTGGTGAACTTCGGTGAGCACATCCAGAAGCTGGGTTCCGTCGGTGCGGGCGTGTATGCGTTCTTCAACCGTCTGCTGATCCCGGTCGGTCTGCACCACGCCCTGAACTCCGTGTTCTGGTTTGACGTTGCGGGCATTAACGATATCCCTAACTTCCTCGGCGGCGCACAGTCCATCGAAGCAGGTAAAGCGGTTGTGGGTATCACCGGTCGTTATCAGGCGGGCTTCTTCCCGATTATGATGTTCGGTCTGCCGGGTGCGGCGCTGGCTATCTACCACTGCGCGCGTCCAGAGAACAAAGCAAAAGTGCTGGGTATCATGATGGCGGGCGCATTCGCGGCCTTCTTCACCGGTATCACCGAACCGCTGGAATTCTCCTTCATGTTCGTTGCCCCGGTACTGTACGTCATCCACGCCGTACTGACCGGTATCTCCGTGTTCATCGCCGCAAGCATGCAGTGGATTGCCGGCTTTGGCTTCAGTGCGGGCCTGGTGGATATGGTACTGTCGTCCCGTAACCCACTGGCGGTTCACTGGTACATGCTGATCCTGCAGGGTCTGGCCTTCTTCGTGATCTACTACGTGGTATTCCGCTTCACCATCACCAAATTCAACCTGATGACTCCGGGTCGCGAGCTGGCTGTCGCCGGTAGCGAAGGGGATGGTCAGGACGTGAACGTGAGCGGCACCGCGACGGAAGACGTTTCCGGCCTGGCGCGTCAGTACATCGCGGCAGTCGGCGGTTCAGACAACCTGACCGGTATTGATGCCTGCATCACCCGTCTGCGTCTGAACGTGAAAGACTCTTCTCTGGTTAACGAAGCAATGGCGAAACGCCTGGGTGCGTCTGGCGTGATCCGCCTGAACAAAACCAGCGTTCAGATTATCGTCGGCTTTGTGGCCGAGAAAATCGCCAACGCAATGAAAACCACCGGTCCGGTTGCCGCTGCTGAAGCGACATTTGCGCCAGCCGCTGCGCCTGCTGCGGTTAAGCCACAGGCTGTTGCCAATGCCACCACCATCGCTGCGCTGGTTTCGCCAGTGACCGGGGAAGTGGTTGCTCTGGAGCAGGTGCCTGATGAAGCCTTTGCCAGCAAAGCAGTGGGCGATGGCGTAGCGGTGAAACCAACGGATAAAACCGTGGTCTCTCCGGCAGCCGGTACTATCGTCAAGATCTTTAACACCAACCACGCGTTCTGCCTAGAAACAGAGAAAGGCGCGGAGATCGTTGTCCATATGGGTATCGATACCGTTGCGCTGGGTGGCCAGGGCTTCAAACGCCTGGTTGAAGAGGGTGCCGAAGTGGTTGCCGGTCAGCCGGTTCTGGAAATGGATCTCGACTACCTGAACGCCAATGCCCGCTCCATGATCAGCCCGGTGGTCTGCAGCAATATCGACGACTTCAGCGGCCTTGTGATCAAGGCGCAGGGTCAGGTTGTTGCCGGTCAGACACCACTGTATGAAATTAAAGGCAAATAAGTGCTCCTGAGTCAGCGTTAATGCCTGAGCGGCGGGGATATCCCCGCCGCTTTTTTTTGCAGCAATTGCCCCGATTATTCTCTTCAGAGACCTTTTTTTGCGTAACTAAAGGTTGTCACTACGCCCGGCTTATAAGATCATATGCCGTTATACGTCGTTTACGCTTTGAGGAATCCACGATGAGTGAGGCTGAAGCCCGCCCGAGCAACTTTATCCGTCAGATCATTGATGAAGATCTGGCCACCGGTAAGCACACTACCGTTCACACCCGTTTCCCGCCGGAGCCGAACGGCTACCTGCACATTGGTCATGCGAAATCGATCTGCCTGAACTTCGGCATCGCGCAGGACTACCAGGGTCAATGCAACCTGCGTTTCGATGACACCAACCCGGTGAAAGAAGATATCGAATACGTAGAGTCCATTAAGAACGACGTGCAATGGTTGGGCTTCAACTGGTCTGGCGACATCTGCTACTCCTCTGACTATTTTGATCAGCTGTACGCTTATGCCGTTGAGCTGATCAACAAAGGCCTGGCCTACGTTGACGAGCTTTCCGCTGACGAGATCCGCGAATACCGCGGGTCGCTGACCGCGCCGGGCAAAAACAGCCCATACCGCGATCGCAGCGTAGAAGAGAACCTGGCGCTGTTTGAAAAAATGCGTGCCGGTGGCTTCGAAGAGGGCAAAGCCTGTCTGCGTGCCAAAATCGATATGGCCTCGCCGTTTATCGTGATGCGCGACCCGGTGCTGTACCGCATTAAGTTTGCCGATCACCACCAGACCGGCAGCAAGTGGTGCATCTACCCGATGTATGACTTCACTCACTGCATCAGCGATGCGCTGGAAGGCATTACCCACTCGCTCTGTACCCTGGAGTTCCAGGATAACCGTCGCCTGTATGACTGGGTGCTGGATAACATCTCTATTCCGGTGCATCCGCGTCAGTACGAGTTCTCTCGTCTGAATCTGGAATACACCGTGATGTCCAAGCGTAAGCTGAACCTGCTGGTGACCGACAAGCACGTTGAAGGCTGGGATGACCCGCGTATGCCGACCATTTCCGGTCTGCGTCGTCGTGGCTATACCGCCGCCTCCATCCGTGAGTTCTGCAAACGCATTGGCGTGACCAAGCAGGACAACACCATTGAGATGGCGTCACTGGAATCCTGTATCCGCGAAGATCTGAACGAAAATGCCCCGCGCGCCATGGCGGTTATCGATCCGGTTAAACTGGTTATCGAAAACTATCCGCAGGGCGAAAGCGAGCTGGTGACCATGCCAAATCATCCGAGCAAACCGGAGATGGGCAGCCGTGATGTGCCGTTCAGCGCCGAGATCTGGATCGATCGCGCCGACTTCCGTGAAGAAGCCAACAAGCAGTACAAACGTCTGGTGATGGGCAAAGAGGTGCGTCTGCGTAATGCCTACGTGATCAAAGCCGAACGCGTCGAGAAAGATGCTGAAGGCAATATCACCACCATCTTCTGCACCTACGATGCTGAGACCCTGAGCAAGGATCCGGCCGACGGTCGCAAGGTGAAGGGCGTTATTCACTGGGTGAGCGCGGCACATGCGCTGCCGGTTGAAATCCGCCTGTACGATCGTCTGTTCAGCGTGCCAAACCCGGGTGCCGCAGAGGACTTCCTGGAAGTGATTAACCAGGATTCACTGGTGATCAAGCAGGGCTTTGCCGAGCCGTCCCTGAAAGCTGCCGTTGCTGGTCACGCGTATCAGTTCGAGCGTGAAGGCTACTTCTGCCTCGACAGCCGCTATGCTACTGCCGACAAACTGGTATTTAACCGTACCGTCGGTCTGCGTGATACTTGGGCTAAAGCGGGCGAGTAATCCCTTTCTCCTTTTGAAAAACGCCGCGTATGCGGCGTTTTTTTTGCCTGACCATTATGCCCTTAACCCTTTAAATCTTCGCGTTGCGAATTAATTATATTTTTTAAAACGGTTTACTTTCTCTTCCCTTTCGCAAATTAACCGTCATCGATACCAGATGCGCTGTTTAATTATTATTAATTAAAAATAAATCGCTCATTCTGAATATTATTTTAAATAAATATTCTTCCCCATTGGCTTTGTTACAAACCGCAACCAAATATGTGCGCTTTGTCATAATCCTGACTTTTGATCGCTGAAAAGCATTGATAATTCGCGTCGCGAAAAATAGTCTAAGGACAGGAGATGTAAGCGGGTATTTCCGGTTGCCTCCACTTTTTACTTTTTTGTTTTTCGCCGTTTAAGGCGCTTTTAATACGTCAAAGAGGATTAATTATGCGTACGTTTAGTGGCAAACGTAGTGCGCTTGCGCTGGCTATCGCCGGTGTTACAGCAATGTCAGGCTGGATGGTTTCTCCGAAAGCCCAGGCCGAAGGATTCATCGATGATTCAACCCTCACGGGCGGTGTCTATTACTGGCAGCGTGAACGTGACCGCAAAGATGTCGATGCAGACAAATATAAAACCAACCTGGCTCACTCCACCTGGAACGCCAACCTTGATTTCCAGTCCGGCTATGCCGCCGATATGTTTGGTCTTGATCTGGCTGCGTTCACTGCTATCGAAATGGCGGAAAACGGCGACAGCGGCCACCCGAACGAAATTGCCTTCTCCTCCAGCAATAAAGCCTATAAAGAGGACTGGTCCGGTGATAAGAGCGGGATCAGCCTGTACAAAGCGGCAGCAAAATTCAAATACGGCCCGGCCTGGGCACGCGGTGGCTGGCTTCAGCCAACCGGTCAAACCCTGCTAGCGCCGCACTGGAGCTTTATGCCGGGTACCTATCAGGGTGCCGAAGCCGGAGCCAACTTTGACTACGGCGATAGCGGTGCGTTGAGTTTCTCTTACATGTGGACCAACGAGTATAAAGCGCCGTGGCACCTCGAGATGGACAAGTTCTATCAGAATGACAGAAAAACCCGCGTCGACTATCTCCACTCCTTCGGCGCGAAGTACGATTTCAAAAATAACCTGATTCTGGAAGCCGCATTTGGCCAGGCTGAAGGCTTCATCGATCAGTACTTTGCCAAAGCCAGCTACAAGCTTGATATCGTGGGCGGCCCGCTCTCTACCACCTATCAGTTCTACGGCACGCGTGATAAAGCCGACAGCGGCACCGTAAACGATATTTACGACGGTACGGCCTGGCTGCAGGCGCTAACGTTGGGCTACAAGGTCGGTCAGGTCGATTTACGTCTGGAAGGAACTTACGTCAAGGCTGAAGGCCAGCAGGGCTACTTCCTGCAGCGTATGACCCCAACCTACGCGTCATCCAACGGTCGTCTGGACGTATGGTGGGATAACCGCTCCGACTTTAACGCCAACGGCGAAAAGGCGGTCTTCTTCGGGGCCATGTATGACCTGAGTAACTTGAACCTGGCGGGCTGGAGCGTCGGCGCGTCTTATGTCTACGCCTGGGATGCGAAACCGGCAGACTGGTTAATCAACAGCGCCGGTCAGCGTGAAGATATCGCCTCCAACAAGATCAAGGAATCTGCCTACAACCTGGATGCGATCTACACCCTGCAGGATGGGCGCGCAAAAGGGACCATGTTCAAACTGCACTTCACGCAGTATGACAACCACTCCGATATTCCAAGCTACGGCGGCGGCTACGGCAACATCTTCCAGGATGAGCGTGACGTGAAGTTCATGGTTATCGCCCCGTTCACCATCTTCTGATGACAATCCGGGCGGGGGCGCTCCCCGCCTGACTGGAGACCTCTATGCTGAAAAAAATCGTACTGGTCGCGGTGCTGGCATCAGGACTGGCCGCCTGCGCACAACCACAGACCCAGAAAGAAGATACCCGTCTGAAAGAGGCCTACAGCGCGTGCATCAATACCGCTGAAGGTTCGCCAGAAAAGATCGAAGCCTGTCAAAGCGTGCTGGACGTGCTGCGCCAGGAGAAGGCGCACGAACAGTTTGCGGCCCAGGAAACCGTCCGGGTGGCGGATTACCAGGCCTGTATCCAGGCGCGTAAAACGGGTAACAATCAGGACGTGACCAAAAACTGCGATAAAATCTGGCAGGAAATCCGCAGTAATAACGCGAAGTAATCAGCTGTTTGCCATGCCCGGTGGCGCTATGCTTACCGGGCCTACGGGTAATTTCACCCTTGTAGGCCCGTGTAAGCGCAGCGCCACCGGGCTTTTTTACAGGATGGCAGGCAAAAAAAAGCCAACCGTCAGGTTGGCTCAGAGTCTATGCAGAGATTACTTCGCGTCGTGCGCGTGGTCATCTTCGCGGCAGTCGCCTTCGGCACAGTGGCCATACAGGTACAGACTGTGGTTGGTCAGACGAATGCCATGACGTGCGGCAATTTCGCGCTGACGTAATTCGATGGAGTCATCGCTGAATTCGATCACTTTGCCGCAGTCGAGGCAAATCAGGTGATCGTGGTGGTGCTGCTGCGTCAGTTCAAATACGGATTTACCGCCTTCGAAATTATGACGCGTAACGATGCCTGCATCGTCGAACTGGTTCAGTACACGGTAAACGGTAGCCAGACCAATTTCTTCGCCCATGTCGATCAGACGCTTGTATAAGTCTTCCGCACTGACATGATGGTTATCCGGACCCTGAAGTACTTCCAGGATTTTTAACCGTGGAAGCGTGACTTTCAGTCCGGCCTTCTTTAATGCGGTGTTGTTGTCAGTCATGCGGAATCTGTCCTGTTGCTAAACGATTCACTTCTAAAGAAGAAGTGACAGAAAATGCACCTGGGATAATGCGTCTCATTATAGAACTGCCATGACGTAATGAAAACTGCAAGTCTCAAGTAAAGTATGCTTATAAAAACGTGGTACCGCCAACAAAGTTGTTACAAGGTTCCCCGTTTACTCCTGGATCATTGTACAGGTATGGCAGCGAAAGTTAAAAATTTGTAGCAATTATTTTGATTGGAATTACCTATCGATGCGGCGCAACTTTAGCGTTGCGCCGCGACATCATCAGGCGTTGAGGATGGCGTCGAGGTGCAGCTCTTCGCGGATCTGTTTAACCCATTTGTCCACGCGTTCAGCGGTCAGTTCTGGCTGGCGATCTTCGTCGATGGCGAGACCGACAAAGTTGTTGTCGTCGGCCAGACCTTTAGAAGCTTCGAAGTGGTAACCGGCGGTTGGCCAGTGACCGACAATCACCGCGCCGCGTGGCTCAATGATGTCGCGAATGGTGCCGAGGGCGTCGCAGAAGTACTCTGCGTAATCTTCCTGATCGCCGCAGCCGAACAGGGCAACCAGCTTGCCGTTGAAGTCGATCTCTTCCAGAGACGGGAAGAAGTCGTCCCAGTCACACTGCGCTTCACCGTAATACCAGGTCGGGATGCCCAGCAGCAGAATATCGTAACCTTCGATATCTTCTTTGCTGCTTTTCGCAATGTCATGCACATCGGCAACGTCTTTACCTAACTGTTTTTGAATGTTTTTTGCGATGTTTTCGGTGTTACCCGTGTCGCTGCCGAAAAAAATGCCGATGATTGCCATGAGTAAAATAACCTCTTGATACTTAATGGTATGGTGGCGCAATTTAGCCACGGATAAGGGCAATCATAGCAGAACAGAGAAGCCTGCGGAAACTGCTATCACGCAGGACTGCACTCTGTGCTACATGAAAGCAACAAGAAGGGGGGTTTTCTGACTTACGCTTTGCCGTGCCATTCCCCGAGCTGCGAAATCAGCATCTCTTCGATAAGCTCACTGCGGCTGATCTCACGAGCATTCGCCAGCTCATTCAGCGCATCGACGGCTTCAGCATTCAGTTTCAGCTCGACGCGTTTAAGCCCACGACTTTTATCGCGTTTAAGCTGATTGCGCTTATTAATGCGCAGCTGTTCATCACGCGAAAGCGGATTGGTTTTCGGTCGTCCCGGGCGACGCTCATTCGCGAACAGATCTATTGTCGTGCGGTCCGTGTGTTCTTTGGCCATGATTCTGAGACTTCGGGGGAAACAAGACACCCTGCTAATGCCCGGGCGATAAGCGCGCCATCATACATCACCGAAAACGGCACGCCAACGACTGGAGGCCTGCCGGCGACCAGTCGCTCTCTTTTTAATCAATTATTGATGTCAGCGAGGTAACGGCGGATAGCGCGCAGCACCGCGTCAGGTTTTTCAGCATGAACCCAGTGTCCGGCTCCGGCAATGACATGCGCTTTGGCCTGAGGGAATTGCGCCAGCAGCGCATCGCGGTACGCTTCGGTGACATACGGGGAATTGCCGCCAGTGATGAACAGGGTAGAGTGCGGCCACGCCGGGACCGCCTGCCAGCCGACGATCTGGTCATACTGATCCCACAGTACGGGCACGTTGAAGCGCCACTCGCCGTCAACGAAGGATTTCAGCAGGAACTGCACCACGCCTTCTTCATCCAGATGTTCACGCATCAGCGCCGCGGCCTGCTGGCGGGTGCTGACGCCGGCGTCCGTGACGGCGTTAATGGCGGCGAAGATCTCATCGTGGCGACGGACGTCATAATCCACAGGCGCGACGTCGATCGCTACCAGGCCGGCAATTCGCTCTGGCGCAATTGCCGTCAGCGCCATCACCGCTTTGCCGCCCATTGAGTGACCAATCAGGATCGCCTTTTCAATCTTGTGTTCATCCAGCGTATCCAGCAGATCCTGAGCCATATCGGCGTAGGTCATCTGCGGCGAGCGCGGCGACAGACCGTGGTTGCGCATATCCACCTGCAGCAGCGCGTGGTCGGTCACCAGATCCCGTGCCAGCACGCCAAGGTTATCCAGGCTGCCAAACAGGCCATGCACCAGGACGATGGGAGAATTATTGTGCGGCGATTGTGCAGATTGCGCTCGGGTATTCAATTTCATGGCAAAGTTCTTTTTTTACGTATGTCAGGTTAGGGTATCATGTTGACCATTCTGCCGCCCGGCTGCAAGGAAACAGTTAAATCTGACTTTTGCCGCCATTCTGGCTTGACGCTATCCGCTGTTGGGTTTTGACCTTATACTCCCAACGACTTGTATTCAGATAAGATATCGCACTGGATTAAGATGAAAACAATCGAAGTTGATGACGAGCTTTATCAGTATATCGCCAGCCAGACGCGGCACATTGGTGAGAGCGCGTCCGACATTTTACGGCGCATGCTGAAAATTGCCGCCGCCTCGCAGTCTGCCGCTCCGGCCATCAAAGAGACGCGCCAGCCAGCTGCTGTCGCGCAGGAAAAGCCGCTGTCGCCGGTAAAAGACAAAGTGCGTGCGATGCGCGAATTGCTGCTTTCTGACGAATACGCTGAGCAGAAGAAAGCAGTTAACCGCTTTATGCTGGTGCTGACTACACTCTATTCACTGGATAACAACGCGTTCGCCGACGCGACTGAGTCACTTCATGGTCGCACCCGCGTCTATTTCGCGGCTGATGAGCAAACGCTGTTACAGAATGGCAATCAAACTAAGCCCAAGCACCTGCCTGGTACACCGTACTGGGTGATCACCAATACCAATACCGGACGCAAGCGCAGCATGATCGAACATATCATGCAATCCATGCAGTTCCCGGCGGAATTGACTGATAAGGTTTGCGGCACTATCTAACCCTTGCATCAGAAGGACCAGGCAATGGCAAATCACAATCGTGCGGGTCAACCTGCACAACAGAGCGATTTGATTAACGTCGCCCAGCTTACCGCGCAGTACTACGTGCTGAAGCCGGAAGTGGGTAACGCAGAACACGCAGTGAAGTTTGGTACATCCGGGCACCGCGGCAGTGCGGTACGCCACAGCTTTAACGAGCCGCATATTCTGGCCATTGCTCAGGCCATCGCGGAAGAGCGCGCCAAAAATGGCATCACCGGTCCGTGCTACGTGGGTAAAGATACCCACGCCCTGTCAGAGCCTGCCTTTATTTCCGTACTGGAAGTGCTGGCGGCCAACGGCGTGGACGTCGTGATTCAGGAAAACAATGGCTATACGCCGACCCCTGCGGTCTCTAACGCCATTCTGGTGCATAACCAGAAAGGCGGCGCGCAGGCGGATGGTATTGTGATCACGCCATCCCACAACCCGCCGGAAGATGGCGGCATCAAATACAATCCACCGAACGGCGGCCCGGCTGATACCAACGTCACCAAAGTGGTGGAAGATCGTGCCAACGCCCTGCTGGCCGACGGCCTGAATGGCGTGAAGCGCATTTCCCTGGACGAGGCGATGGCCTCCGGCCACGTGAAAGAGCAGGATCTGGTGCAGCCGTTCGTTGAAGGGCTGGCGGATATCGTCGACATGGCGGCGATCCAGAAAGCCGGTCTGAAGCTGGGCGTTGACCCGCTCGGCGGTTCCGGTATCGAATACTGGAAACGTATTGCCGAGCACTACAAGCTGGATCTGACCATCGTTAACGATCACGTCGATCAGACCTTCCGCTTTATGCACCTCGATAAAGACGGCGCGATCCGTATGGACTGCTCCTCCGAGTGTGCGATGGCCGGCCTGCTGGCGCTGCGCGACAAGTTTGACCTCGCCTTCGCCAACGACCCGGATTACGACCGTCACGGCATCGTCACCCCGGCTGGCCTGATGAACCCGAACCACTATCTGGCGGTAGCGATCAACTACCTGTTCCAGCACCGTCCACAGTGGGGCGCAGAGGTTGCCGTGGGTAAAACCCTGGTCTCCTCCGCCATGATCGACCGCGTGGTTAACGACCTGGGCCGCAAGCTGGTGGAAGTGCCTGTTGGCTTCAAGTGGTTTGTTGACGGTCTGTTCGACGGCAGCTTTGGCTTTGGCGGCGAAGAGAGCGCGGGGGCTTCCTTCCTGCGCTTCAACGGTACGCCGTGGTCAACCGACAAAGACGGCATCATCATGTGCCTGCTGGCGGCGGAAATCACTGCCGTCACCGGTAAGAACCCGCAGGAGCACTACAACGAGCTGGCAGCCCGTTTCGGGGCCCCGAGCTACAATCGTCTGCAGGCTTCTGCCACTTCTGCCCAGAAAGCGGCGCTGTCTAAGCTGTCGCCAGAGATGGTCAGCGCCAGCACCCTGGCGGGCGATCCGATCACTGCACGTCTGACGGCAGCACCGGGTAACGGTGCGTCGATCGGCGGCCTGAAGGTGATGACCGAGAACGGCTGGTTCGCAGCGCGTCCATCCGGCACCGAAGATGCGTACAAAATCTACTGTGAAAGCTTCCTCGGCGACGAACACCGTCAGCTGATCGAGAAAGAAGCGGTGGAGATTGTGAGTGAAGTGCTGAAAAACGCATAATCATTAAAAACGGCAACCTGGTTGCCGTTTTGTTGTATTCGTAGGCCCGGTAAGCGCTAGCGCCACCGGGCTTTTTTGTGCTCAAAGCATAAATCGATACCCGATCCCGGTTTCAGTTAACAGATGGCGCGGGCGCGCGGGATCTGCCTCGAGCTTCTGCCGCAGGTGTCCCATATAAATCCGCAGATAGTGACTGTGCTCCACCGCATTCGGTCCCCAGACCTGGCTTAACAGCTGGCGCTGGGTGAGCACCTTGCCGTGATTGTTGAGCAGGACCGCCAGCAGGCGGAACTCGATAGGGGTCAGGTGAATTTCCGTCTCACCCCGCTGAATGCGCCGCGAGGCCAGATCGACGCGAATGTCAGAGAAGCTATACACCGGGTCGGCAGGGGAGGTTGTTGCGTGGCGGCGCAGGGCAACGCGCAGACGCGCCTGCAGTTCGCCAATGCCAAACGGCTTGCTGAGATAGTCGTCGGCACCGGCATCGAGCGCGGCAATTTTGTCGGTCTCCTCCAGACGCGCCGAGAGCACAATGATAGGCATCTGGCTCCACTGGCGCACTTCCCGGATAAAGTCGAGGCCGTCGCCGTCCGGAAGACCTAAATCGAGGATCACCAGATCCGGCTTGCGGGTCGCGGCTTCAATCAGGCCCCGCTGTAGCGTTCCGGCATCGTGTACGCGCAGGCCTTCACCTTCCAGCGCGACGCGCAGAAAACGGCTGATGGCGAGTTCATCTTCAACAATCAGAACGTTAATCACAAATCCTCTGGAAATTCATTCAGTTCGGGCGGCGTATCGCGCGGCAGTGTAACACAAAAACCGGCTCCCCCTTCGGGACGGTTATGGGCGGTGATGGTGCCACCGTGCACCTCAACAATCGCCTGGCAGATGGCGAGCCCCAGCCCGACGCCGGGAATGGCAGACTCTTTGTTACCGCGGGCGAACTTATCAAAGATAGCCTGTTCCTGCCCCGCCGGAATGCCGGGGCCGGTATCCCACACCTCCAGCTGGAGCTGGTCGGGGTTGACGCTGGCGTCAATACCAATTTGCGCTCGGCTCCCCGCGTATTTGCCGGCGTTCTCCAGCAGGTTAATCAGCACCCGCTCGAACAGTGGGCCATCCACGTGGATCAGCGCCAGCGGATCTGACATATCGAGCGCGATATGCCGCCCACCAAGCCCTGGCTCCAGCGTTTTCAGGGCGCTACCGATCACCTCTTCCAGGGTCAGCCACTCTTTTTTCAGGTTAAAGCCGCCGGACTGGATCCGCGCCATATCCAGCAGATTATTCACCAGCCTGGTGGTGTTCAGCACGTGCTGGCGGATCTCGCTGGCCTGTGGCGCGTGGCGGGAACCCTCTGCCGCCAGGTCGAGGGTCAGGATCTCCGACTGGCCGAACAGCACCGTCAGCGGCGTGCGCAGATCGTGGGAGAGGGCCGCCAGCAGCGAGTTGCGAATGCTCTCCCGCTCGCTGGCTAACCGTGCCTGCTCTTCGCTGGCGGTCAGCGCCAGTCGCTCGAGGGCGCTGGCGACCAGCAGAGTAAAGGTCTCCAGCAGGCGCTGCTGCTCGGGGATCATCAGCTGACGCAGATTGGACGGCTCGACAATCGCCACCCCCTGATTCTGCAGCGGCAGAATAAGCCAGGGCACGCCGGGCAGGGTATCGGTGCCTGCCCCGGCGGGCTGGCCCTTGTCAAAGCTCCAGCGGGCAATAGCTTCATCCCAGGGCGTCATTCCCGAGGCCGGAGTCAGCGGGCGGAGCTTGCCCTCCCGATCCGGAAGGAGGATCAGGCTGCGGGCGTGAAAGGTGGAGTGGATGAACTGCTGGCTGGTCTGCGCGATATCCTGTGGCGTGCGGCCCACCGCCAGCGCCTTCGACATCTCATACAGATGGCGGGTGCGCTGCTCGCGATAGCGGGCGATCCGCGCCTGATAGCGCACGCCCGCCGTCAGGTTACCGATCAGCAAGCCCACCGCCAGCATCACCGCAAAGGTGAGGACGTACTGTACGTCCGATACCGCCAGGGTGCCGCGCGGGGCGATGAAAAAGAGATCGAAGCTGACCACGTTGATTACCGTCGCCAGTACCGAAGGCCAGCGGCCATAAAACAGCGCCACAATCACCACCCCAAGCAGGTAGATCATCACCAGGTTGGCGGCATCAAAATCGGGTAGCCACTGACTGGCAATAAAGGTGATCAGGGCGCAAAGCAGCACCGCCACCAGACAGCCGCGCAGCTGGATCCGCCATTTGTCGCTGAACGTCCGGTTATCCGGCGTTCTGGCGGGCAGGGCCGCGGGTTTGTCGTCGAGGGCGACGATCAGCAGGTCGAGATCGGGGGCACGCTGCGCCAGCCTGTCGGCAAAGGTGTCCCGGTTGAACCATCGGCGATGAGAACGTCTGCCGATGACAATCTTGCCGAGATTGTGCTCCCGGGCGTAGCGCAGGATGGCTTTGTCTTCCGCCTGTTCGGCCAGGGTGGCGGTTTCGGCTCCCAGCTCCTGGGCCAGACGCAGGGCGCTGAGAATGGCGCGGCGCTGGTTCTCCGGCAGACGGTGCAGCTGCGGGGTCTCGACGTAAACGGCGTGCCAGACGCTGCCGAACTTCGCTGCCAGCCGCGCGGCGGTACGCACCAGCTTCTCGTTGCCGCTGCCGTGGCCGATGCAGAGCAGGATGGCGTCGCGGGTATGCCACACCTTCTCCTCACCCTGCCGGTCGCGCCAGGCCCGCATCTGATCGTCCACCCGGTCGGCGGTGCGGCGCAGGGCCAACTCACGCAGGGCGATCAAATTGCCTTTGCGGAAGAAGTGTTCGATTGCCCGCTCGGCCTGTCCGGCAATGTAAACCTTGCCTTCATGCAGGCGCTGGCGCAGATCGTCCGGGGGCAAATCCACCAGTACCACTTCGTCTGCCGCGTCGAAGAACGGATCCGGGACAGTCTCCCGCACCTGAATGCCGGTGACGCCGCTGACCACGTCATTAAGACTTTCCAGATGCTGCACGTTAACGGTGGTAAAGACATCGATGCCCGCCTCCAGCAGCTCTTCGACGTCCTGCCAGCGTTTAGGGTGGCGTGAGCCTGAGGCGTTGCTGTGCGCCAGCTCGTCCATCAGGATCAGCGCCGGACGGCGAGCGAGGGCGGCATCGAGATCGAACTCCGTCACCAGACGCCCGCGATGATGAATGCGCCGGGGCGGCTGGGTCGCCAGGCCGGCCAGCAGGGCGGCGGTCTCCTGGCGACCGTGGGTCTCCGCCACGCCGATCAGAATATCGAGCCCCTGGGCGCGCAGACGCTGCGCTTCACTGAGCATGGCGAAAGTCTTGCCGACCCCCGCACAGGCGCCGAAGAAGATTTTCAGTTTGCCGCGATGGGGGGCGGCAGCCTGCTCCAGCAGTTTGTCCGGGTCCGGGCGCTGAGGCTCGTCGATCATTTAGTTTTTCCTTAGTGCGTCCAGCGCCAGATTTAATTCAACGATGTTAACCACCGCGCCGCCCATCGCGCTGAACAGCGGTTTTTGCGTATGTTCCGCCATCAGCTGGCTAAGCTGCACGGGCGTGAGCTGACGCGCCTGCGCCACGCGCGGGATCTGCCAGGCGACGGCCTGCGGCGTCAGGCTGTAGTCCAGCCCGCTGGCCGAAGCGGTCACCAGCTCAACCGGCACCGCCTGGCTGGCATTCGGGTTGGCGACGCGTAATGCGGCCACGCGGGCGCGAACAACGTTATCCAGCTCAGGGTTGCTGCCCGCCAGGTTGCTGCCCCCCGACGCCAGCGGATTATACGGGCTTTCCGCCGTGGCGGAAGGACGGCCGTGAAAGTAACCTGCTGCGGTAAAGTCTTGTCCAATCAGGCGTGAACCGCGGATCTTCCCCTGCTGGTGGATAAGCGATCCGTTAGCCTGGTCGGCAAACCACCACTGGCCCAGCGCGGTAGTTACCAGCGGATAAACGCCGCCGGTCATCAGAGCCAGCAGAATAAACAACAGTATAGCGGGACGTAACATAGCCATTTGATTTTCCTCTTAAACCAGCCCGAACAGGGTGAGTACCAGATCGATGGCTTTAATGCCGATAAAGGGCACCACCAGCCCACCCAGACCGTAGATCCACAGATTGCGACGCAGCATGGCGGCGGCGGTGAGCGGTTTGTAGCTCACCCCTTTCAGCGCCAGCGGGATCAGAAAGACAATGATCAGCGCGTTGAAGATCACCGCACTGAGGATGGCCGAAGCGGGGGAGTGCAGGTGCATTACGTTCAGGGCGTTCAGCTGCGGATAAGTCGCCGCAAACGCCGCCGGAATAATGGCGAAATATTTCGCCACGTCGTTGGCGATACTGAAGGTGGTAAGCGAGCCCCGGGTCATCAGCATCTGTTTGCCGATATGCACCACCTCAATCAGCTTGGTCGGGTTGGAGTCGAGGTCGACCATGTTTCCCGCCTCTTTTGCCGCCTGGGTGCCGGAGTTCATCGCCACCGCCACATCCGCCTGAGCGAGGGCCGGAGCGTCGTTGGTGCCGTCCCCGGTCATCGCCACCAGCCGTCCTTCGGCCTGATACTGGCGGATCAGCGCCAGTTTGGCCTCCGGCGTCGCCTCGGAGAGGAAATCATCCACGCCGGCTTCCGCTGCAATGGCTGCGGCGGTCAGGCGGTTATCCCCGGTGATCATCACCGTTTTGATGCCCATTTTGCGCAGCTGGGCAAAACGCTCCTTGATGCCGCCTTTGACGATGTCCTTCAGGGCAATGACCCCCAGTACGGTAGCCCCTTCGACCACCACCAGCGGCGTGGCCCCCTGACGGGCGACGTTCTCCACCAGGGTATCAACCTGCGGCGGGAAGTGGCTGTTGTTGGCGGTAATGTGACGGCGAATGGCATCCACCGAGCCCTTACGAATCATCCGCTCCTGGAAGTTAATCCCGCTCATCCGCGTCTGCGCCGTAAAGGGCACGAAGGTGGCATGCAGGCTCTGGACGTCGCGCTGGCGCAGGTTAAAGCGCTGCTTGGCGAGGATCACGATGCTGCGGCCTTCCGGGGTTTCATCCGCCAGCGAGGCCAGTTGAGCCGCATCGGCCAGCGTTTTTTCGTCCACGCCCGGGGCGGGCAGGAACCCGGAGGCCTGACGATTGCCGAGGGTGATGGTGCCGGTTTTATCCAGTAGCAGCACGTCGACGTCGCCAGCCGCCTCCACCGCCCGGCCGCTGGTGGCGATGACGTTGGCCGCCAGCATTCGGCTCATGCCCGCCACGCCGATAGCCGACAGCAGGCCGCCGATAGTGGTTGGGATCAGGCAGACCAGCAGGGCAACCAGCACGGTGACGCTTACCGCCGTACCGCCATACGATGAGAAGGGCCACAGGGTGGCTGTCGCCAGCAGGAAGACGATAGTCAGCGCCACCAGCAGAATGGTCAGGGCAATTTCATTCGGGGTTTTTCGCCGCTGGGCACCTTCCACCATGGCGATCATCCGGTCGAGGAAGGTCTCTCCCGGGTTGACGCTGCACTGGATCACCAGCCAGTCGGAGAGAATGCGCGTCCCGCCGGTGACCGAGGCAAAATCGCCGCCGGACTCACGGATCACCGGCGCGGATTCCCCGGTGATGGCGCTCTCATCCACCGAGGCGCCCCCTTCGATAACTTCCCCGTCGCAGGGGATAATGTCTCCGGCCTCTACCAGCACGATGTCGCCCTTGCGCAGCGTGTCCGCCGGAACCCTGTCGGTATCGGCACCGTATTTCGCTTCGCGCAGCTTGCGGGCGAACGCCGTCTTCTGCACCCCTTTGAGGCTGTTGGCCTGCGCTTTGCTGCGGCCTTCCGCCAGCGCCTCCGCGACGTTGGCAAACAGCACGGTGAACCACAGCCACAGGCCGATCGCCGCGGTAAAGGTGGCGCTTCCTGCCAGCCATCCGCCCGCCATAGCAAGGGCCAGCAGGGTAGTCAGCAGGCTGCCCAGCCAGACGATAAACATTACCGGATTGCGCCATTGCACGCGCGGGTCGATTTTTTTTACCGCATCCATCAGCGCCTGACGAACCAGAGAGGGTTCGAGCAGGGCCAGTTGCTTACGACTCATGACCAATACTCCGCAAATCAGCGTAAAGAGAGATGTTCCGCGACCGGGCCTAAGGCGAGGGCGGGGATAAAGGTGAGGGCGCCCACCAGCAGGACGGTACCGATCAGCAGGCCGACGAACAGCGCGCCGTGGGTGGGTAGCGTGCCGCCAGAAGCGGGCTGGCGGGTCTTGCTCACCAGCGATCCGGCGATGGCCATGACCGGCACAATCACGCCAAAGCGTCCGATTAACATGCAGAACGCCAGCAGGCAGTTCCAGAACGGCGAGTTGGCGCTCAGGCCCGCAAAGGCGCTGCCGTTGTTGTTGGCCGCCGAGGAAACCGCGTACAGCACCTCGCTAAACCCGTGGATCCCGGGGTTGAAGATGCCGCTGCGCCCGGCGTCGGTCATCAGCGCCAGCGCGGTACCGAGCAGCACCAGCGCCGGAGTGACGAGGATCGCCAGCGCGGTCAGCTTCATCTCACGCACGTCGATTTTCTTGCCCAGATATTCCGGGGTACGGCCAATCATCAGCCCGGCGATAAACACCGCCAGCAGCACAAACAGCAGCATGCCGTACAGGCCGGAACCGACCCCGCCAAACACCACTTCACCAATCTGCATCAGCCACAGCGGGATCATCCCGCCCAGCGCGGTGAAGGAGTCGTGCATGGCGTTGACCGCCCCGCAGGAGGCGGCGGTGGTGACGACGGCGTACAGGCTGCTGGCGAGAATGCCAAAGCGGCTCTCTTTGCCCTCCATATTGCTGTTGCTGTCCGCCCCCAGCAGCATGAAGTGGCTGTTGCCCTGCCACTCCGCCCACATTACCAGCGCGGCGCAGATCGCAAAGATGATGGACATGGTCCAGAGGATCGCATGCCCCTGACGGCGATCGCTGACCGCATCGCCAAAGGCAAAGCACAATGCGGCGGGGATCAGGAAGATCGCCAGCATCTGCACGGCGTTCGTCAGCGCGGTCGGGTTCTCAAACGGATGAGCAGAGTTCGCATTAAAGAAGCCGCCCCCGTTGGTACCGAGCATTTTGATCGCTTCCTGGGAGGCCACCGGTCCCATCGGCAGCAGCTGTCTGGCCCCCTCCAGCGAGGTGAATGGCTGATAGGGCAGTAGGTTTTGCAACACGCCCTGCTGGATAAACAGCAACGCGATAACCAGTGACAGCGGCAGCAATACCCACAGGGTGATGCGGGTCAGATCGACCCAGGCGTTGCCCAGGGTATTGACACTCTGGCGGGCAAAGGCGCGGGTGAGGGCGAAGATGACCGCGATGCCGCTGGCCGCCGAAAGGAAGTTTTGTACCGTCAGGCCCACCATCTGGCTGAAATAGCTCAGGGTGGTCTCCCCGGCATAGGATTGCCAGTTGGTATTGCTGACGAAGCTGACGGCGGTGTTCAGCGCCAGATGCCAGGAGAGGCCCGGAAGCTGCTGCGGGTTGAGCGGCAGATAACCCTGCAGCATCAGCATGGCGAACAGCGCGACCAGACCCACCCCATTCAACAGCAGGATCGCGCCCAGGTAGTGACGCCAGCCCATTTCTGCGGTGCCGATCCTGAGCATTCGCAGTAGTCCTGCGTCAAGGGATTGCACCCCGGGCAGCGGCAGGCCGTTAATCATCCGCGCCAGCCACATCCCCAGCGGTCGGGCGAGCCCCAACAGCACCAGCAGAAAGCTGGCGATAAGTAGAAATCCTTGTGCGGCCATCAGAATGCCTCCGCGTTCAACAGGGCATAAATCAGATACCCCAGTAACAGGAACACCAGCACGATGCCGGCAATTACACCTGCACTCACAATTCACCTCCGGGTGACGTTAGTAATGGTGCAAAGGGTAAAATTTCGGTCGCAAAGATTTCGCAAAAATCAGAGAGGGAGATGTAAAAAAAGTATAAAGAGGGCTAAGACCCTAATTTAACTAATGGTTAGTAAAAATTTAACTTTTCTGTAACTTAATTACGGCTTGAAGTGTAAAGTTCGCTTCAGAAGGGCAAAAAAGTGGTCGGATGAGTAGTAAAATTACAGCCAAAGCGTTACTATTTTCCTCAGATAACCAGTTTTAACTTTCCGGAGAGGGTTTCCGGCCAGAGAAAGGGGAGAAAATGATGGAATTTTACAAAGCGTATCCGGCACATATCGTTTTTATTCGCCGCACTTTCGCTGTGATAGCGGGTGTTCTGGCGTTACCTGTGATGCTTTTCTGGAAAGAACGCGCTCGTTTTTATAGCTATCTGCATCGCGTCTGGGCTAAAACCAGCGATAAACCGGTGTGGATGGATCAGGCTGAAAAAGCCACTTGTGATTTTTATTAAATTTAAGAAAGACTACACACAGCACCTGAAGCAATAAAAAAACCGCCACAGCAATGTGGCGGTTTTTTTATCCCTCGGGATTCGCGGTCCGTCGGGAGGTGTTAAACAAGCACTACCAGAGAAAGCTATCTTAGCCTGAACGTCCTTCAGGCGAAATGTGCAGTGTCTAAATGAATTCTGAAAGGCCTGTTGCGGTCTGCCGGTGACACAGGATGTTGACTATGATGTGTCGTCCCTTTCCGCCATCTCGCACATGGGCACCGGTCCCGGGAAAGGTGTAATCACAACCGTAAAACAAGTACTACCAGAACTTGTGTCTGCCGGATTATCACCGGTGGTGAACGGTAGAGCGGTGAGTTTGCAGGGACCGCATAATGAAACGTTATCTGTGTATCGCGTTCATTGTCGCCAGCGTATTCGTGGTGAGAAGTGACGAGCCAACCATGCTTGTTGTGCTTACCGCGCTCGCGCAGGACAAGTAGCGTTAAGGCCGCCATCAGGGCGGCCTTTTTTATTCCAGTATGGCTACACTTGTTAAAGCAAAGTATCCTCGGTGACTTGTAGATGTTACAGACGATAATACTGGAGTGTTATGGCCACCCATCTGGTCTGGTTTCGCGCCGATCTGCGCATCCACGACAACCTGGCGCTTGCTGCCGCCTGCCGCAACAAACATGCCCGCGTGCTGGCGCTTTTCATCGCTACGCCGCAACAGTGGCACCAGCATGCCATGGCGCCGCGCCAGGCCGCGTTTCTTCACGCCCATCTCAATGGCTTGCAGCAGCAACTGGCCGATAAAGGCATTCCGCTGCTGTATGCCCAGGTCGCTGATTTTGCGGCGCAGGCTGAGAAAGTGGCGCAGCTCTGCGCCGAGCATGACGTCACCCAACTCTTTTATAACTACCAGTACGAACTGAACGAGCAGCAGCGCGATCGTCAGCTGGAGCGCGCGCTGGAGGACGTGACCTGTCAGGGCTTTGATGACAGCGTCATCCTGCCTCCCGGCAGCGTCATGACCGGCAATCACGAGATGTACAAAGTGTTTACGCCCTTTAAAAACGCCTGGCTGCGGCGTCTGAAAGAGGGGCTACCCGATTGTGCGGCGGCGCCTGCCGTGCGCGAGGGGGAGAAGGTCAATGCGGTAGCACTGGATTTCGACTACCCGCAGCAGGCGTTCGATGCTGACCTGTTCCCGGCGAGCGAGAAAGAAGCGATTGCCCGGCTGCGGACGTTCTGTCAGCAGGGGGCAGGAGAGTACGAAACGCAGCGTGATTTCCCGGCCATCGAAGGTACCAGCCGTCTCTCCGCCTGCCTGGCGCTGGGGGTACTTTCCCCCCGTCAGTGCCTGCACCGATTGCTGGCGGAACAACCCCAGGCGCTGGAGGGCGGTCCGGGTGCAGTATGGCTAAACGAGCTGATCTGGCGAGAGTTTTATCGTCATCTGATGACGTATCACCCTGATTTATGTAAATATCGGCCATTCATCCGTTGGACTGATAACGTGAAGTGGCGGTCTGAAGATGCCCAGCTAGAGGCCTGGCAATATGGACAGACCGGCTATCCGATCGTCGATGCCGCCATGCGCCAGCTGAATGAAACCGGCTGGATGCACAACCGCCTGCGGATGATCACTGCCAGCTTTCTGGTGAAAGACCTGCTTATCGACTGGCGAGCCGGGGAACGTTACTTTATTTCTCAGCTTATCGATGGCGACCTGGCCGCCAATAACGGCGGCTGGCAGTGGGCGGCGTCAACCGGAACCGATGCCGCGCCCTATTTCCGTATTTTTAACCCGACAACCCAGGGGCAGAAGTTTGATAACGACGGCGTGTTTATCCGCCGCTGGCTGCCGGAGCTGGCCACCGTGCCGGACAAGGCCATCCATGACCCCTGGACCTGGGCGGATAAGCAGGGGATCGCCCTCGATTATCCGCGCCCGGTTGTCGACCATAAACAGGCACGCATAGCCACGCTGGCAGCGTATGAAGCCGCCCGTAAAGCGTAAGGGAGCAATAATGAAAAACAGTGAACTGGAAAAACTGATTAACGACAAACTGAACAGCAGCAGCTTCAGCGACTATGCGCCGAACGGCCTGCAGGTGGAAGGGCGTGAGCAGGTGCAGAAGATTGTCACCGGCGTCACCGCAAGCCAGGCGCTGATCGACGAAGCGGTACGCCAGCAAGCCGATGCGGTGATTGTCCACCACGGCTATTTCTGGAAAGGCGAATCCCCGGTGATCCGCGGCATGAAGCGCAATCGTCTGAAAACGCTGCTGGAAAACGACATCAACCTCTACGGCTGGCATCTGCCGCTGGACGCTCACCCGGAGCTGGGAAACAACGCCCAGCTGGCGGCGCTGCTCGGCATTAACATCATGGGTGAAATCGAGCCTCTGGTGCCCTGGGGCGAGCTCTCCATGCCGGTACCGGGCCTGGAGCTGGCGTCGTGGATTGAAGCCCGTCTGGGACGTCGTCCGCTGTGGAGCGGCGATACCGGGCCGGACCAGGTACAGCGCGTTGCCTGGTGTACCGGAGGCGGGCAGAGCTTTATCGACAGCGCGGCGCGTTTTGGCGTCGATGCCTTTATTACCGGCGAAGTGTCGGAGCAGACCATTCACTCTGCCCGGGAGCAGGGGCTGCATTTTTATGCGGCAGGACACCATGCCACGGAACGCGGCGGCATTCGCGCCCTCAGCGAATGGCTGACGGAAACCACTGACCTGGATGTCACCTTTGTGGATATCCCTAATCCAGCCTGATGAGAGGTGTATAAGTGCAGCGAGCACGTTGTTATCTGTTAGGCGAAACCGCCGTCGTACTGGAGCTCGAGCCGCCGGTCACCCTGGCGACGCAAAAGCGGATCTGGCGCCTGACCCAGCGACTGGGTGAAATCCCCGAGGTGGTGGAAGCCATTCCGGGGATGAATAACATCACCGTGGTATTGCGAAATCCCCACTCGCTGGCGCTGGATGCGATTGAGCGTCTGCAGCGCTGGTGGGAAGAGAGCGAGGCGCTGGAGCCTGAGTCCCGCTATATCGAAATCCCGGTGGTGTATGGCACCGCTGCGGGCCCCGATCTTGGCGAGGTGGCCCGACACGCCGGGCTGACCGAGAAACAGGTCGTGGAGCTTCACTCATCCATCGATTATGTGGTCTGGTTCTTAGGTTTTCAGCCGGGCTTTCCTTATCTGGGCGGCTTGCCCGAGCAGCTGGCGACCCCGCGCCGGGATGAACCCCGGCTGCAGGTGCCGGCGGGCTCGGTGGGGATTGGCGGGGCGCAAACCGGCATTTACCCGATAGCCACCCCTGGCGGCTGGCAGCTGATCGGACACACCCCGTTGCCGCTGTTCGATCCACATCGTGACGAGCCGGTGCTGCTGCGACCGGGCGATACCGTGCGGTTTATCCCGCAGAAGGAGGGGGTATGCTAAAAATAGTTCGCGCAGGGCTCTACACCTCGGTGCAGGACGGCGGGCGTATCGGTTTTCGCCAGTCGGGGATCAGCTACTGTGGCGCGCTGGATAAACCGGCCCTGCAGATTGGCAATATCCTGGTGGGCAACGATCCGGACGATGCTGCGCTGGAGATCACTCTTGGGCAGTGTACCGTTGAATTTGAACAGGATGGCTGGTTTGCCCTGACCGGGGCGGGCTGTGACGCCCGGCTCGACGGCGCGGCGGTCTGGACCGGCTGGCGTCTGCCGGTGAAGGCCGGGCAACAGCTCACCCTTAATCGCCCCCGGCGCGGAATGCGTAGCTATCTGGCGATTGCGGGCGGCATCGACGTGCCGTCGGTGATGAACTCCCTTAGCACCGACCTGAAGGTGGGACTCGGTGGCCACGAAGGGCGGCTGCTGAAAGATGGCGATCGACTGGCCGTTCGGCCTGGCGGGCGCGATTTCCTTGAAGCGCAGGGCGTTAAGCAGCTGCTGTGGGATAACCGCGTGCGCGCCTTGCCGGGGCCGGAGTATCACGAGTTTGATAAGGCCTCGCAGGATGCGCTCTGGCGTCTGCCGTGGCAGCTCAGCCCGCAAAGTAACCGCATGGGCTATCGCCTGCAGGGGCAGAAGCTGGTGCGCACTACCGAGCGTGAAATGCTGTCGCACGGTCTGCTGCCGGGCGTAATCCAGGTGCCGCACAACGGACAGCCGATCGTGCTGATGAACGATGCCCAGACCACCGGGGGCTATCCGCGGATCGCCTGCATCATCGAGGCTGACATGTATCACCTGGCACAGGCCCCCCTTGGACAGCCGATCCACTTTGTCCCCTGTACGCTGGAAGAAGCGCTCGACGCGCGACGCATCCAGAAGCAATACATCGAACAACTGGCGTGGAGGTTGCATGATCGCGGTTGATTTAAATGCAGATTTAGGCGAAGGCTGCGGCAGCGATGCCGCGCTGTTGCAGCTGGTATCCTCAGCCAACATCGCCTGCGGTTTTCACGCCGGAGATGCCCAGACCATGCTGGCCTGCGTGCGTGAGGCGCTGAAAAATGGGGTCGCCATTGGGGCGCACCCCAGCTTCCCGGACCGGGAAAATTTTGGCCGCACGGCCATGACACTGCCGCCGGAGACGGTCTACGCACAAATGCTGTACCAGATTGGTGCCCTGGCGGCGATCGTCCGCGCCGAAGGGGGGCAGCTGCGCCATGTAAAGCCCCACGGCATGCTCTATAACCAGGCGGCAAAAGATTGCGAGCTCGCCGATGCCATTGCCCGGGCAATCTTTACTATCGATCCGGATTTGATCCTGGTGGGGCTGGCGGGGAGCGAGCTGATCCGCGCGGGGACCCGCCATGGTCTGATTACCCGGGAAGAGGTTTTTGCCGATCGGGGATATCAGGCTGACGGCAGCCTGGTGCCGCGTACCCAGGCCGGGGCCATGATCACCGATGAAGAGCGGTCCCTGGCGCAAACGCTGGAGATGATCCAGCACGGACGGGTGAAGAGCATTACCGGTGAATGGGCAACCGTGCACGCGCAGACGGTGTGCATCCACGGTGACGGAGAACACGCGCTGGCCTTTGCCCGTCGCCTGCGGACAGAATTTGAAGCAAATAATATAAAAATCAGTGCGTAACGCACGGCCATAAACACAACACAACCAAAGGAACATTAACATGGCAGAGACGCTATCCCTCTGGCCACTCATCGGTATCGCGGTGATTGTGGTCGGGTTTCTATTACGCTTTAACCCGGTGCTGGTGGTCATTGCCGCCGGGATCGTCACCGGCATTGCGGCGCATATGCCGATCGCCACCATTCTGGAAAAACTGGGAGAAGGGTTCCTGAATACCCGCAACCTGCCCTTTATCCTGCTGATCCCGCTGGCGGTTATCGGCCTGCTGGAGCGCCACGGCCTGAAAGAGCGGGCCCAGGCGTGGATCGCGAAGATCCACAGCGCCACCGCCGGTCGTCTGCTGATCGTCTACCTGTTTGTCCGCGAGGCCTCGGCAGCAATGGGGCTGACCAGCCTCGGCGGTCATCCGCAGATGGTGCGCCCGCTGCTGGCACCGATGGCAGAAGGGGCGGCAGAGAAGAAATATGGCGAACTGCCGGGGGCGGTGCGCTATCGCCTGCGGGCGATGTCGGCGGCCACCGATAACGTCGGGCTGTTCTTTGGCGAAGATATCTTTGTCGCCTTTGGCGCCATCATCTTTATGCATAACTTCATGCTTGAATCCGGCGGGATCCAGACCGAACCGCTGCATATTGCCCTGTGGGGGATCCCAACCGCGCTCTGCGCCTTTGCGATCCATTCTGCCCGCCTGTACCGCCTGGATAAGCATCTGGAGCGTGAGCTGGCCAAAATGCAGGGAGAGATGAAATGAATTTCCAGCAAAGTTATCTCTACTGGCTGGCGGGCCTGATCCTGCTGATCGTGGCGCTGATGTCGTTTCGCGATAAGGCCAACCCGCGGCGCATCACTACCGGCCTGTTCTGGGGCATTTACGGCCTTTTATTCCTGCTGGGCAACTGGACCTACGAGCTGGTGGGTGACAAGCGCACCGTCCATATCGCGGTAGGCTTAGCGGTAGTCGGGCTGGCGCTGATCGCCGGTTTTGGCGGCGTACGGCTGGGCAGCTATCACCAGCGCAAGACCGAAGAGCGCGAGACCAGCGCCAAGCGCCTGGGCAATCGCCTGTTCTTACCGGCGCTGGCCATTCCGGTGGTGACGGTAGTGGGCGTGCTGATGTTTAACCATATTCCGGGCCTGCAGGAGACGCTGTTCGGCCCGGGCAACCACGCGACGCTGGTAACGCTGTTCTCGATGACGGTCGGCTCGCTGATTGGTCTGGCGATGGCGATCAAAATGACCCATGAAAAAGTGCATCAGCCCCTGCAGGAGGCGCGCCGTCTGCTCGACTCCATCGGCTGGGCCTTTATTCTGCCGCAGATCCTCGCCACCCTTGGCCTGCTGTTTACTGCCGCCGGGGTGGGGGAGGGGATCTCATACCTCACCCAGACGTATCTGGCGGTCGATAGCCGGTTTATCGCGGTGGTGGTCTATGCTGTGGGCATGGCGCTACTGACCATGGTGATGGGCAACGCCTTTGCCGCCTTCCCGATTGTCACCGCGGGGATCGGCATTCCGATCCTGGTGCTGCAACACGGCGGCAACCCGGCGGTAATGGCGGCGATTGGCATGTTCTCCGGCTACTGCGGTACCCTGATGACGCCGATGGCGGCCAACTTCAACATCGTGCCCGCCGCGCTGCTGGAGCTCCCCGATAAAAATGCGGTCATCAAAGCGCAGGTGCCAACCGGGGTGCTGCTGCTGATCGCCAACGTATTCCTGCTCTACTTCCTGATGTTCCTGTAAGGAGAAATGATGCAAACCCTATTAATCACGGGATTTGAGCCCTTTGGCGGCGAAACCCTTAACCCGTCCTGGGAAGTGGTGAAGCAGCTTGATGGGATGATTATTGACAACTGCCGCGTAGTGGCGCGGCAGCTGCCCTGCGTGTTCGGCGAGTCGTTAGAGGTGCTGAATGCGGCCATTGACGCGCTTCAGCCCTCCGTCGTGCTGGCGATAGGGCAGGCCGGAGGCCGCGTGGATGTGACCGTTGAGCGGGTAGCGATTAACGTCGATGACGCCCGCATCCCGGATAACCGCGGGCAACAGCCGGTGGACGTCGCTATTGTGCCGGACGGCCCGGCGGCCTGGTTCAGCACGCTGCCGATCAAAGCGATGGTCGAGGCCCTGCGCGAAGCCGGTATTCCTGCTTCGGTTTCGCAGACAGCTGGCACATTCGTCTGTAACCACGTGATGTATGGCGTGCTGCACAAGCTGGCCGATCGACCGGAGGTGAAAGGCGGGTTTATCCATATCCCTTACCTGCCTGAGCAGGCGGCGGCGCATCCTGGCGCGCCGAGCATGGCCACGCACACCCTCAAGAAAGGGCTCGAGATTGCCATTGCGGTGGCGCTGCGTCAGGAGCACGACATCAAAGTGGTTGGCGGTGCCACGCACTAAATAAGGAGCCACAATGCCAGAAGGACCGGAGATCCGCCGCGCGGCGGATAGCCTGGAGGCGGCGATAAAAGGCAAACCGCTCACCGACGTGTGGTTTGCTTTCCCTCAGTTAAAATCCTTTGAGTCCCGGCTTATCGGGGAGAAGGTCACCCATCTGGAGACGCGCGGCAAAGCGCTGCTTACGCACTTCTCCAACCAGCTGACGCTCTACAGCCATAACCAGCTGTACGGCGTCTGGCGGGTGGTCGAGACCGGTCAGGAGCCGCAGACCACGCGGGTGCTGCGCGTTAAATTACAGACCGCAGATAAAACCATTTTGCTCTACAGCGCCTCAGATATTGAGATGCTGACGGCGGAGCAGCTCACCACCCACCCCTTCCTGCAACGGGTGGGGCCGGATGTGCTGGATTTACGCCTGACGGCAGAAGATGTGAAAGCGCGGTTGCTGTCAGCAAAATTCCGCAATCGCCAGTTTTCAGGGCTGCTGCTGGACCAGTCGTTTCTGGCCGGTTTAGGCAACTATCTGCGGGTCGAAATTCTGTGGCAGGCGGGGCTGGCGCCACAACACAAGGCATCACAGCTGACCGAACAACAGCTCGATGCGCTGGCGCACGCGCTGCTGGCTGTCCCGCGCCTGTCGTACAACACCCGCGGGGTGGTGAATGACAAGAAGCATCACGGGGCGTTGTTCCGGTTTAAGGTGTTTCATCGGGCCGGGAAAAAGTGTGAGCGGTGCGGTGGGGTGATTGAGAAGACCTCGCTTTCTTCCCGACCGTTTTACTGGTGCCCACATTGTCAGACATAAAAAAAGCCGGGTGGCGCTAACGCTTACCCGGCCTACGTCGCTTTTGTAGGCCCGGCAAGCGTAGCGCCGCCGGGCGTTTCTTTTAGCGTGTGGTGATGTCGCTTTCGAAGTTACGCTGCTCGTAGCCGGTATACAGCTGACGTGGACGCGCAATTTTCATTCCCTCGGTGTGCATTTCGTTCCAGTGTGCAATCCAGCCCACGGTACGCGCCATCGCGAAGATCACGGTAAACATGGAAGACGGAATGCCCATCGCTTTCAGGATGATACCGGAGTAGAAGTCGACGTTCGGGTAGAGTTTCTTCTCGATGAAGTATGGGTCGTTCAGCGCGATGTGCTCCAGCTCCATCGCCACCTGCAGCAGGTCATCTTTGGTGCCCAGCTCTTTCAGTACTTCATGGCAGGTTTCACGCATGACGGTTGCGCGCGGATCGTAGTTTTTGTAAACACGGTGACCGAAGCCCATCAGACGGAAGGAGTCATTCTTGTCTTTCGCACGACGCACGAATTCAGGAATGTGCTCAACGGAGCTGATCTCTTCCAGCATCTTCAGTGCGGCTTCGTTCGCGCCGCCGTGTGCCGGCCCCCACAGGGAGGCAATACCTGCTGCGATACAGGCGAACGGGTTGGCACCGGAGGAGCCTGCGGTACGCACGGTAGAGGTGGAGGCGTTCTGCTCGTGGTCAGCGTGCAGGATCAGAATACGATCCATAGCGCGTTCCAGAACCGGGTTCACTTCGTACTCTTCGCACGGCGTGGCGAACATCATACGCAGGAAGTTACCGGCGTAGGAGAGGTCGTTGCGTGGATAAACAAACGGCTGTCCGATGGAGTATTTGTAACACATCGCGGCCATGGTAGGCATTTTGGACAGCAGACGGAATGCGGCGATATCGCGATGACGCTGGTTATTCACGTCAAGGGAGTCATGGTAAAACGCGGCCAGCGCACCGGTGATCCCACACATTACCGCCATCGGATGCGAATCACGACGGAACGCATGGAACAGACGGGTGATCTGCTCATGAATCATGGTGTGGCGGGTAACGGTGGTTTTGAACTCATCGTACTGTTCCTGGGTCGGCTTTTCGCCGTTCAGCAGGATGTAGCACACTTCCAGATAGTTGGATTCAGTGGCTAATTGATCGATGGGGAAACCGCGGTGCAGCAGGATGCCTTCGTCACCGTCGATGTAGGTGATTTTGGACTCGCAAGATGCGGTGGAGGTGAAACCAGGGTCGAAGGTGAATACACCTTTTGAACCCAACGTACGGATATCAATAACATCCTGACCGAGCGTGCCTTTTAGCACATCCAGTTCAATAGCATCGTCACCACCCAGGGTGAGTTTTGCCTTAGTATCAGCCATTTACGGTCTCCTTAGCGCCTTATTGCTTAAGACTGCCCATAACCGGATTTGCATTCAGCTGATTTATCATTGTTACCAGTTTGTTATTTGGCTCGCCGCTCAGCTCACGAGGAGAAACCAGGGTACAGAGCAATGGCGCTAGCAGGTAAACAAATGAGAAATCAGAGAAATAACAGCAAATCAGTGTTTGTGCAGTCCGAATTATTCAAACCTGTATACCACTAATAACTGTCCTGATAACTTCGGTCAATACCATCACACTGTTACATAACTTATTCTCAGGTGAAAGAGAGACCTCATAACTTTTGCGCATTATATGCCTTTTCTGGTGATGTTTGTAACAATAATGTTTAACATTTGTCAAATCAGATGATTAAAAATTAAAAAGATGTTGTTATCGTGACCCTGATCACTGTTCCGCATAAAACCAGACAAACTGTATGTAGGTTAATTGTAATGATTTTGTGAACGGCCTATACTGCCGCCAGGTCTCCGGAAAACCCTGCAATCCCGAGCCAACCAGCGTTGTAACGTGTCATTTGAGCATCTGGAAGCAATGTTTTGCATGACGCACAGTTATATAAAAGGCACGCTGTCTGACCCGCATCGCAGTCCGGAGGAAGGAAACTATAAGAACAGCATGTGGGCGTTATTCATGATAAGAAATTTGAAAAAACAAAGACCTGTCAATCTGGATCTCAAAACGATCCGATTCCCCGTAACGGCAATAGCGTCCATCCTTCATCGTGTATCCGGTGTGATCACGTTTGTCGCGGTGGGTATCCTGTTATGGTTACTGGGTACCAGCCTCTCGTCTCCGGAAGGATTCCAGCAGGCCTCCGACATCATGAACGGTTTCTTCGTGAAATTTATCATGTGGGGCATCCTGACCGCGCTGGCCTATCACGTTGTTGGCGGTGTCCGCCATATGCTGATGGACTTCGGCTATCTGGAAGAGACCTTCGAAGCCGGCAAACGTACTGCTAACATTTCATTTGTCATCACTGTCGTGCTTTCACTTCTCGCAGGAGTTCTCGTATGGTAAGCAACGCCTCCGCATTGGGACGCAACGGCGTACATGACTTCATTCTGGTCCGTGCTACCGCTATCGTTCTCACCCTCTACATCATCTACATGATCGGTTTCTTTGCCACCAGCGGCGACCTGACGTGGGAAATCTGGACCGGTTTCTTCGGTTCGGCGTTCACCAAAGTCTTCACCCTGCTGGCGCTGGCCTCCATCCTGATCCACGCGTGGATTGGCATGTGGCAGGTACTGACCGATTACGTTAAACCCGTGGCGATTCGTCTCGTTCTGCAGCTGGCTATCGTAGTTGCTCTTGCGGTTTACGTTATTTATGGATTCGTTGTGGTGTGGGGTGTGTAATGAAACTGCCAGTCAGAGAATTTGACGCTGTAGTGATTGGTGCCGGTGGCGCAGGTATGCGCGCGGCGCTGCAAATTTCCCAGAGCGGCCAGAGCTGTGCGCTGCTCTCTAAAGTCTTCCCGACCCGTTCCCATACCGTATCTGCGCAGGGTGGCATCACCGTTGCGCTCGGTAATACCCATGATGATAACTGGGAATGGCATATGTACGACACGGTGAAAGGCTCCGACTATATCGGTGACCAGGACGCCATTGAATATATGTGTAAAACCGGCCCGGAAGCGATTCTGGAGCTGGACCATATGGGTCTGCCATTCTCCCGCCTGGAGAACGGCACCATCTATCAACGTCCGTTTGGCGGCCAGTCGAAAGACTTTGGCGGCGAGCAGGCGGCACGTACCGCGGCAGCGGCCGACCGTACCGGTCACGCCCTGCTGCATACCCTGTATCAGCAGAACCTCAAGAACAAAACCACCATCTTCTCCGAGTGGTATGCGCTGGATCTGGTGAAAAACGAAGATGGCGCCGTGGTGGGTTGTACCGCCCTGTGCATCGAAACCGGTGAAGTGGTTTACTTCAAAGCCCGCGCGACCGTGCTGGCGACCGGCGGCGCAGGCCGTATCTACCAGTCCACCACTAACGCCCATATCAACACCGGTGACGGCGTCGGTATGGCGATCCGCGCTGGCGTGCCGGTGCAGGATATGGAGATGTGGCAGTTCCACCCAACCGGTATCGCCGGTGCGGGCGTGCTGGTGACAGAAGGCTGCCGTGGTGAAGGTGGCTATCTGCTGAACAAACACGGCGAACGCTTCATGGAGCGTTATGCCCCGAATGCAAAAGACCTGGCGGGTCGTGACGTGGTGGCGCGTTCCATCATGATCGAAATCCGTGAAGGTCGTGGCTGCGATGGTCCATGGGGCCCGCACGCGAAGCTGAAGCTTGACCATCTGGGTAAAGACGTTCTGGAATCCCGCCTGCCGGGCATCCTTGAGCTGTCCCGTACCTTTGCTCACGTCGATCCAGTCAAAGAGCCAATCCCGGTTATCCCAACCTGCCACTACATGATGGGCGGTATTCCGACCAAAGTGACCGGCCAGGCGCTGACCGTGAACGAGCAGGGCGAAGACGTGGTGATCCCGGGCCTGTTCGCGGTAGGCGAAATTGCCTGCGTATCCGTACACGGCGCCAACCGTCTGGGCGGTAACTCCCTGCTCGACCTGGTGGTGTTTGGTCGTGCGGTGGGTCTGCATCTGCAGGAGTCCATTGCCGAGCAGGGGCCGCTGCGTGATGCGACCGAAGCCAATATCGACGCCTCTCTGGAACGTCTCAACCGCTGGAACGGTAACCGCAACGGCGAAGATCCGGTGGAAATCCGTAAAGCGCTGCAGGAGTGCATGCAGCACAACTTCTCGGTCTTCCGCGAAGGCGATGCGATGGCGAAAGGGCTTGAGCAGCTGAAAGCGATCCGCGAGCGTCTGAAAAATGCCCGTCTGGACGATACTTCCAGCGAGTTCAACACCCAGCGCGTCGAGTGTCTGGAGCTGGATAACCTGATGGAAACCGCTTACGCAACCGCGGTCTCTGCAAACTTCCGTACCGAAAGCCGTGGCGCGCATAGCCGCTTCGACTTCCCGGATCGTGACGACGAAAACTGGCTGTGCCATTCCCTGTATCTGCCAGAGTCGGAATCCATGACACGTCGTAGCGTCAATATGGAACCGAAACTGCGTCCGGCGTTCCCGCCGAAGATTCGTACTTATTAATGCGGAGACAGGACAATGAAACTCGAATTCTCAGTTTATCGTTATAACCCGGATGTTGATGACGCTCCGCGTATGCAGGATTACACCCTGGAAGCGGAAGAAGGCCGGGACATGATGCTGCTTGATGCCTTAATGCAGCTGAAAGAAAAAGATCCGACACTGTCATTCCGTCGCTCCTGCCGTGAAGGGGTATGTGGCTCCGACGGCCTGAACATGAACGGCAAAAACGGTCTGGCCTGTATCACGCCGATCTCTGCGCTCAACCGTCCGGGACAGAAAATTGTGATCCGTCCTCTGCCTGGTCTGCCAGTCGTTCGCGATTTGGTGGTGGACATGGGGCAATTCTATGCACAATATGAGAAGATTAAGCCTTACTTGTTGAATAATGGGCAAAATCCACCCGCTCGCGAGCATTTACAGTCGCCAGAGCAGCGTGAAAAACTCGATGGACTGTATGAGTGTATTCTCTGTGCATGTTGTTCGACCTCTTGCCCGTCGTTCTGGTGGAACCCGGACAAGTTTATCGGCCCGGCTGGCCTGCTGGCAGCGTACCGCTTCCTGATTGACAGCCGCGATACCGAAACCGACAACCGCCTGGAAGGGCTGAGTGATGCTTTCAGCGTATTCCGCTGCCACAGCATCATGAACTGCGTCAGTGTATGTCCTAAGGGGCTGAACCCGACGCGCGCTATCGGCCACATTAAGTCGATGTTGTTGCAGCGCAGTGCGTAAGTAACAACGCCGGATGGCGCTGCGCTTATCCGGCCTACGTCACAGTAGGCCCGGTCAGCGTGGCGCCACCGGGAAAATTGCAGAAACCTTTAAAAACTGCCCTGTAGTTTAGACAGTTTCTAAAGGTTCCTTCGCGGGCCAAAGTAAAAGAGCTCGCAGGTGAACCCCGGCACGTACACGTGGTGTGCGTGGTAGTTTCTACGGCGAAAGTAAGCATAAAAATGCTTAAGGGATCACGATGCAGAACGGCGCAATGAAAGCCTGGCTGGACTCTTCATTCCTCTCTGGTGCAAACCAAAGCTGGATTGAACAGCTCTATGAAGACTTCTTAACCGACCCTGACTCAGTGGACGCTAACTGGCGTTCGATGTTCCAGCAGTTACCTGGAACAGGAGTCAAACCGGATCAATTTCATTCCAAAACACGTGATTATTTCCGTCGTCTGGCGAAGGATGCCTCACGTTACTCTTCCGCCATCTCCGACCCTGACACCAATGCGAAACAGGTTAAAGTCCTGCAGCTGATCAACGCCTACCGTTTCCGTGGCCACCAGCATGCGAATCTGGATCCGCTGGGGCTGTGGCAGCAGGAGCGCGTGGCGGATCTCGACCCGGCTTATCACGATCTGACCGAAGCTGATTTCCAGGAAACCTTCAACGTGGGTTCTTTCGCCATCGGCAAAGACACGATGAAGCTGGGCGAGCTGCTGACTGCGCTGAAGCAGACCTACTGCGGCTCTATCGGTGCGGAATATATGCACATCACCTCAACTGAAGAGAAACGCTGGATCCAGCAGCGCATCGAATCGGTTGCCGGTAAATCCACCTTCAATGCTGACGAGAAAAAACGCTTCCTGAGCGAGCTGACCGCAGCAGAAGGGCTGGAGCGCTACCTCGGTGCCAAATTCCCGGGGGCAAAACGCTTCTCGCTGGAAGGCGGCGATGCGCTGGTGCCAATGCTGAAAGAGCTGATCCGCCATGCGGGCAACAGCGGTACCCGCGAAGTGGTACTGGGCATGGCGCACCGTGGTCGTCTGAACGTACTGATCAACGTGCTGGGTAAAAAGCCGCAGGATCTGTTCGACGAATTCGCGGGCAAACATAAAGAACACCTCGGTACCGGTGACGTGAAGTACCACATGGGCTTCTCATCGGATATCGAAACCAACGGCGGCCTGGTCCACATGGCGCTGGCGTTTAACCCGTCACACCTCGAAATCGTGAGCCCGGTGGTTATCGGTTCCGTGCGTGCGCGTCTGGATCGTCTCGATGAGCCGAGCAGCAACAAAGTGCTGCCAATCACCATTCACGGCGATGCGGCGATCACCGGTCAGGGCGTGGTTCAGGAAACCCTGAACATGTCCAAAGCGCGGGGTTACGAAGTGGGCGGTACCGTTCGCATCGTGATCAACAACCAGGTGGGCTTCACTACCTCTAACCCGCTGGATGCGCGTTCTACGCCATACTGTACCGACATTGGTAAGATGGTTCAGGCGCCAATTTTCCACGTGAACGCTGATGATCCAGAAGCCGTGGCATTCGTCACCCGTCTGGCGCTGGACTTCCGTAATACCTTCAAGCGTGACGTGCTGATCGACCTGTTCTGCTACCGTCGTCACGGTCACAACGAAGCGGATGAGCCAAGTGCAACCCAGCCGCTGATGTACCAGAAAATCAAAAAGCATCCGACTCCGCGCAAAATCTATGCTGACAAGCTGGAAGCGGACAAAGTGGTCACGCTGGAAGATGCCACCGAGATGGTTAATCTGTACCGCGATGCGCTGGATGCCGGCGAGTGCGTGGTGAAAGAGCTGCGTCCAATGAACATGCACTCCTTTACCTGGTCGCCGTACCTCAACCACGAGTGGGATGAGAGCTACCCGAACAAGGTCGAGATGAAGCGTCTGCAGGAGCTGGCGAAACGCATCAGCACCGTGCCAGAAGCGATCGAGATGCAGTCCCGCGTGCAGAAAATCTATTCTGACCGTCAGTCAATGGCGGCAGGCGAGAAGCTGTTCGACTGGGGTGGCGCAGAAAACCTGGCCTATGCGACCCTGGTTGACGAAGGCATTCCGGTTCGTCTGTCCGGTGAAGATGCGGGCCGTGGCACCTTCTTCCACCGCCATGCGGTGATCCATAACCAGACCAACGGTTCAACTTACACCCCGCTGCAGCATGTGCATAACGGTCAGGGCCAGTTCAAGGTCTGGGACTCCGTGCTGTCTGAAGAGGCGGTCCTGGCGTTCGAATACGGTTACGCCACTGCAGAACCACGCACCCTGACCATCTGGGAAGCGCAGTTCGGTGACTTCGCCAACGGTGCGCAGGTGGTTATCGACCAGTTCATCTCTTCCGGAGAGCAGAAGTGGGGCCGTATGTGTGGCCTGGTGATGCTGCTGCCGCACGGCTATGAAGGGCAGGGTCCGGAGCACTCCTCCGCGCGTCTGGAGCGTTATCTGCAACTCTGCGCCGAGCAGAACATGCAGGTTTGTGTTCCGTCTACCCCGGCACAGGTTTACCACATGCTGCGTCGTCAGGCGCTGCGCGGGATGCGTCGTCCGCTGGTCGTCATGTCACCGAAATCGCTGCTGCGTCACCCGCTGGCGGTTTCCACGCTGGATGAGCTGGCTAACGGCACCTTCCTGCCGGCGATTGGCGAGATTGACGAGCTGGATCCACAGGCGGTGAAACGCGTGGTGATGTGTTCTGGTAAGGTTTATTACGACCTGCTGGAACAGCGCCGTAAGAACGACCAGAAAGATGTCGCCATCGTGCGTATCGAACAGCTTTATCCATTCCCGCATCAGGCGATGCAGGAAGTGCTGAAACAATATGCTCACGTACATGATTTTGTCTGGTGCCAGGAAGAGCCGCTCAACCAGGGCGCATGGTACTGCAGCCAGCATCATTTCCGTGAAGTCATTCCATTTGGGTCTGCCCTGCGTTACGCAGGTCGCCCGGCCTCCGCCTCTCCGGCGGTAGGGTATATGTCCGTTCACCAGAAGCAGCAACAAGATCTGGTCAATGACGCGCTGAACGTCGATTAATTAAAGGATACATAATGAGTAGCGTAGATATTCTTGTTCCCGACCTGCCTGAGTCTGTAGCAGATGCGACCGTCGCCACCTGGCACAAAAAACCGGGCGATAGCGTTAAGCGCGATGAAGTGCTGGTAGAAATCGAAACTGACAAAGTGGTACTGGAAGTACCGGCATCGGCGGATGGCATTCTGGATGCAGTCCTGGAAGATGAAGGCACGACCGTGACCTCTCGCCAGATCCTGGGTCGCCTGCGTGAAGGCAACAGCGCGGGCAAAGAGTCCAGCGCCAAATCTGAAGAGAAGGCCTCTACGCCGGCCCAACGCCAGCAGGCTTCTCTGGAAGAGCAAAGCAACGACGCGCTCAGCCCGGCGATCCGTCGCCTGCTGGCTGAACACAACCTCGACGCTGCGGCCATTAAAGGCACCGGTGTGGGCGGTCGTCTGACCCGCGAAGATGTGGAAAAACACCTGGCGAAAGCGCCAGCTGCACCGGAAGCGAAAGCACCGGCTGCCGCACCAGCAGCTCAGCCTGCTCTGGGCGCTCGCAGTGAAAAACGCGTGCCGATGACCCGCCTGCGTAAGCGCGTGGCCGAGCGTCTGCTGGAGGCGAAGAACTCCACCGCGATGCTGACCACCTTCAACGAAGTGAACATGAAGCCAATCATGGACCTGCGTAAGCAGTACGGTGATGCGTTTGAAAAACGTCACGGTATCCGTCTGGGCTTTATGTCTTTCTACGTGAAGGCGGTGGTTGAAGCGCTGAAACGCTACCCGGAAGTGAACGCGTCCATCGATGGCGATGATGTGGTTTATCACAACTACTTCGACGTCAGCATGGCGGTATCTACCCCGCGCGGCCTGGTGACCCCGGTTCTGCGTGATGTAGACACCCTGGGCATGGCTGACATCGAAAAGAACATCAAAGAACTGGCAGTGAAAGGCCGTGACGGCAAGCTGACCGTAGACGATCTGACCGGCGGTAACTTCACCATTACCAACGGCGGCGTTTTTGGCTCGCTGATGTCTACTCCGATCATCAACCCACCGCAGAGTGCGATCCTGGGCATGCACGCCATCAAAGATCGTCCGATGGCGGTTGACGGTAAAGTCGAGATCCTGCCGATGATGTACCTGGCGCTCTCCTACGATCACCGCCTGATCGACGGCCGCGAATCAGTGGGCTTCCTGGTCGCCATTAAAGAGCTGCTGGAAGATCCAACCCGTCTGCTGCTGGACGTTTAGTTTTTAGCCGTACTGCCCGGCGGCGCTTTGCCTGCCGGGCCTACAAAAGCATGACCTAACGATTACCCTGAAGGATGGATAGAACACATGAACTTACATGAATATCAGGCAAAACAGTTGTTTGCCCGGTATGGCTTGCCGGCTCCGGTGGGTTATGCCTGCAATACCCCTCGTGAAGCAGAAGAAGCCGCATCTAAAATCGGCGCCGGTCCTTGGGTAGTGAAATGTCAGGTTCACGCTGGCGGCCGCGGCAAAGCGGGCGGTGTGAAAGTTGTTAACAGTAAAGAAGAGATCCGCGCATTTGCTGAGCACTGGCTGGGCAAACGTCTGGTGACCTATCAGACAGACGCGAGCGGCCAGCCGGTTAACCAGATTCTGGTTGAAGCAGCGACCGACATTGCAAAAGAACTGTACCTCGGCGCCGTGGTAGACCGCAGCTCCCGTCGCGTGGTGTTTATGGCCTCTACCGAAGGCGGCGTGGAAATCGAAAAAGTGGCGGAAGAGACCCCGCACCTGATCCACAAAGTAGCCATCGATCCGCTGGCAGGCCCAATGCCTTACCAGGGCCGCGAGCTGGCATTCAAACTGGGTCTGGAAGGTAAACTGGTGCAGCAATTCACCAAGATCTTCATGGGCCTGGCAAATATCTTCCTGGAGCGCGATCTGGCGCTGATCGAAATCAACCCGCTGGTGATCACTAAGCAGGGCGACCTGATCTGCCTCGACGGCAAACTGGGCGCTGACGGCAACGCGCTGTTCCGCCAGGCCGATCTGCGCGAAATGCGTGACCAGTCTCAGGAAGATCCACGTGAAGCGCAGGCTGCACAGTGGGAACTGAACTACGTGGCACTTGATGGCAACATCGGCTGCATGGTTAACGGTGCGGGCCTGGCAATGGGCACCATGGACATCGTTAAGCTGCACGGCGGCGAGCCGGCAAACTTCCTCGACGTGGGCGGCGGCGCGACCAAAGAGCGCGTGACCGAAGCCTTCAAAATCATCCTCTCTGACGACAATGTGAAAGCGGTTCTGGTGAACATCTTCGGCGGCATCGTACGTTGCGACCTGATCGCTGACGGTATCATCGGTGCGGTAGAAGAAGTGGGCGTGAACGTCCCGGTTGTTGTGCGTCTGGAAGGGAACAACGCTGAACTCGGCGCGAAAAAACTGGCTGACAGCGGCCTGAATATTATTGCAGCGAAAAGTCTGACGGATGCCGCTCAGCAGGTAGTTGCCGCAGTGGAGGGGAAATAATGTCCGTTTTAATTAATAAAGATACCAAAGTCATCTGCCAGGGCTTCACCGGTAGCCAGGGTTCATTCCACTCTGAGCAGGCGATTGCCTACGGTACGCAGATGGTTGGCGGCGTAACGCCAGGTAAAGGCGGCACTACCCACCTGGGCCTGCCGGTGTTCAACACCGTACGTGAAGCAGTAGAAGCGACTGGCGCGACCGCCACCGTGATCTACGTTCCGGCCCCGTTCTGCAAAGACTCCATTCTGGAAGCGATCGACGCAGGCATCAAACTGATCATCACCATCACCGAAGGTATCCCGACGCTGGATATGCTGACCGTGAAAGTGAAGCTGGACGAAGCTGGCGTGCGCATGATCGGGCCAAACTGCCCGGGCGTGATCACCCCAGGCGAATGCAAAATCGGCATCATGCCGGGCCACATTCACAAGCCGGGCAAAGTGGGCATCGTCTCCCGTTCCGGTACCCTGACCTATGAAGCGGTTAAGCAGACCACCGACTATGGTTTCGGCCAGTCCACCTGTGTGGGCATCGGCGGCGACCCAATCCCGGGCTCTAACTTCATCGACATCCTGAAGCTGTTCCAGGAAGACCCGCAGACTGAAGCGATCGTCATGATCGGTGAAATCGGCGGCAGCGCGGAAGAAGAAGCGGCTGCTTATATCAAAGATCACGTGACCAAGCCGGTTGTAGGTTACATCGCGGGCGTGACTGCGCCTAAAGGCAAGCGTATGGGCCACGCAGGCGCTATCATCGCGGGCGGCAAAGGTACTGCGGACGAGAAATTCGCAGCGCTGGAAGCAGCAGGCGTGAAAACCGTGCGCAGCCTGGCTGACATCGGTGAAGCGCTGAAGTCCATCATTAAGTAAATCCTCTCTGCTCCCCGTGCGGGGAGCTTTGACATAATAAATGTCCGTTTCGACATGGTTGGCCATCGTAAGATGGCCTTTTTTTTGCTGCGGACGGGTGCTAAAGAGGTGTGAAGCGGGAGGGCGGCTGAAAGATTAACGAACAGGCGGCGTGCGATCCTTATTTTTGGCAGGTAAACACAAAACGTTAACATTGCAGTGTTAATTTATGGATTATTAAAAGTAAAATATTTGTAATAAAAACCACGGATATAAGCGCAATAAAAAAATACTGTGAAATGACTAACATTAATAGTTCGGCATCAATAAAAATTTGAACCCTTAGCCGCGTTAATTTAAATCACCTTTATTTATATTTCCTCCTTTCATTGATAACTATCACCAGCATCTTTAAACATATCGTTAACATTGCGCTCACTGAATTCACCATATGGAAACACCCTTAACACGTCTGCGCAATATTGATTTATATCAATATTTAATACCTGGAAAAGGGCGTCAAAAAGCGTTAAATTGCTCCCGATCAATCTGGTCGAAAAGTGGTAAAGTCGCTATATATTGATCGCTGTCGTAAAACGTAAAGCGCTTTCAATAAAAACCTGTTTATTGTAAGGGTTTTGCAGCGTAATATATTTGCGGGATCAATTTCGGGTTTTTATTAACGTATCTGTAACCTTTCATCATGGCTTTTTCCTCCTGTGAAGATTAAGTAACGAAGAAAGGATTCGGATAATTTTTTGTATTGGGGCATGTGTGTGGATCTTTTCTAACGGGATCCACTCCCGGAGTCTTCATGCGATGAGCAAGGAGTCATGATGTTAGATATAGTCGAACTGTCGCGCTTACAGTTTGCCTTGACTGCGATGTACCACTTCCTGTTTGTGCCACTAACGCTCGGTATGGCGTTCCTGCTGGCCATTATGGAGACGGTCTACGTCCTTTCCGGCAAACAGATTTATAAAGATATGACCAAGTTCTGGGGCAAGTTGTTTGGTATCAACTTTGCGCTGGGCGTGGCCACCGGTCTGACCATGGAGTTCCAGTTCGGGACAAACTGGTCTTACTACTCCCACTATGTCGGGGATATCTTCGGTGCGCCGCTGGCCATTGAAGGTCTGATGGCCTTCTTCCTCGAATCCACCTTTGTAGGTCTGTTCTTCTTCGGTTGGGACCGTCTGGGCAAAGTCCAGCATATGGCGGTCACCTGGCTGGTGGCGTTAGGCTCTAACCTGTCCGCGCTGTGGATCCTGGTAGCCAACGGCTGGATGCAGAACCCTATCGCATCTGATTTCAACTTCGAAACCATGCGTATGGAGATGGTCAGCTTCTCCGAGCTGGTGCTGAACCCGGTTGCCCAGGTGAAATTTGTTCACACCGTGGCTTCCGGCTATGTCTGCGGCGCGATGTTCGTGCTGGGCATCAGCTCCTACTACATGCTGCGTGGTCGTGACTTCGCTTTTGCCAAGCGCTCCTTCGCCATCGCGGCGAGCTTCGGTATGGCGGCTATCCTCTCCGTTATCGTGCTGGGTGATGAATCCGGTTACGAGATGGGCGACGTGCAGAAAACCAAACTGGCGGCGATCGAAGCAGAGTGGGAAACCCAACCGGCTCCGGCAGCTTTCACCCTGTTTGGTATTCCCGATCAGGATGCACAGGAAAACCACTTTGCTATTCAGATCCCTTACGCGCTGGGCATCATTGCCACCCGCTCTGTGGATACGCCGGTTATCGGCCTGAAAGATCTGCTGGTGCAGCATGAAGAGCGTATCCGTAACGGGATGAAAGCTTACTCCCTGCTGGAGCAGCTGCGTTCCGGCTCTACCGATCAGTCCGTTCGCGATCAGTTCAACAACGTGAAGAAAGACCTCGGTTACGGCCTGCTGCTGAAACGCTATACCCCGAACGTCTCTGACGCGACGGAAGAGCAGATTCAGATGGCGACCAAAGACTCCATTCCACGCGTTGCGCCGCTGTACTTCGCGTTCCGTATCATGGTGGGCTGCGGCATCATCATGCTGTTGATCATTGCTGCCTCCTTCTGGTCGGTGATTCGTAACCGTATCGGTCAGCGTAAATGGCTGCTGCGTTCTGCGCTGTACGGCATGCCACTGCCATGGATCGCCATCGAATCCGGCTGGTTTGTTGCGGAGTACGGCCGTCAGCCGTGGGCTATCGGTGAGGTGCTGCCAACCGCGGTAGCGAACTCATCCCTGACCGCCGGGGATCTGATTTTCTCCATGCTGCTGATTTGCGGTCTGTATACCCTGTTCCTGGTGGCTGAACTGTTCCTGATGTTCAAGTTTGCGCGCCTTGGCCCAAGCAGCCTGAAAACCGGTCGCTACCACTATGAGCAGTCAACCGTTGCTTCTCAGTCCCACTACGAGCAGTCCTCCGTGACTACTCAGCCGGCACGGTAAGACAGGAGTCGTCAAATGATCGATTATGAAGTATTGCGTTTTATCTGGTGGCTGCTGGTCGGGATCTTACTGATTGGTTTTGCGGTCACTGACGGTTTCGACATGGGGGTGGGTATGCTCACCCGCTTCCTCGGTCGTAATGATACCGAGCGTCGAATTATGATTAACTCCATCGCCCCGCACTGGGACGGTAACCAGGTGTGGCTGATCACCGCAGGCGGCGCGCTGTTCGCTGCCTGGCCGATGGTCTACGCGGCTGCGTTCTCCGGCTTCTATGTGGCGATGATCCTGGTGCTGGCATCGTTGTTCTTCCGTCCGGTCGGTTTTGACTACCGCTCGAAGATTGAAGACACCCGCTGGCGCAACATGTGGGACTGGGGCATCTTCATCGGTAGTTTCGTGCCGCCGCTGGTGATCGGCGTGGCGTTCGGCAACCTGCTACAGGGCGTGCCGTTCCACCTCGATGAATACATGCGCCTGTACTACACCGGTAACTTCTTCCAGCTGCTGAACCCGTTCGGTCTGCTGGCGGGTGTGGTCAGCGTGGCGATGATCCTCACTCAGGGTGCAACTTACCTGCAGATGCGTACCGTGGGTGAACTGCACCTGCGTTCCCGCGCCGTCTCGCAGATTGCGGCCCTGGTGACCCTGGTCGGCTTCGCGCTGGCAGGCGTGTGGGTGATGTTCGGTATCGACGGTTATGTGGTGACGTCCGCGATTAACCATACCGCGCCGTCTAACCCGCTGACCAAAGAAGTCGCCCGTCAGGCAGGCGCCTGGCTGGTGAACTTCAATAATACGCCGGTTCTGTGGGCTATCCCGGCCCTGGGCGTGGTGCTGCCGCTGCTGACCCTGCTGACTTCCCGTATGGAAAAAGGCGCATGGGCATTCGTCTTCTCTTCACTGACGCTGGCGTGCATCATTCTGACGGCCGGTATCGCGATGTTCCCATTCGTGATGCCATCCAGCACCATGATGAATGCTAGCCTGACGATGTGGGATGCCACTTCCAGTCAGATGACCCTGAACCTGATGACGTTTGTGGCTGCCGTGTTCGTACCGCTCATTCTGGCTTACACCACCTGGTGTTACTGGAAAATGTACGGTCGTATCACGAAAGAACATATCGAAAGCAATACTCACTCTATGTATTAAGGAAGGAGCTGAATATGTGGTATTTCGCATGGATTTTAGGAACGCTTCTTGCCTGTGCATTTGGTGTGATTACCGCCCTGGCGCTTGAGCACGTTGAAGCGTCCAAAGCCGGTGAAGAAAAACACTGATGATCGCGTATCTCTACGGGATCATGGACAAGCGCCCGCTCCGGGCGCTTTCCTTAGTGATGGCCTTGCTGCTGGCAGGTTGCATCTTCTGGGACCCGTCGCGCTTTGCGGCGAAGACCAGCGAGCTTGAAATTTGGCACGGTTTTCTCATCATGTGGGCGGTGTGCGCCGGGATGATCCACGGCGTCGGCTTTCGGCCGAAAGCCGTACACTGGCAGGGCATCTTCTGCCCGCTGATCGCTGATGTGGTCCTTCTTGTCGGCCTGATTTTCTTTTTCAACTGAATAAGAACTATCCGTTAATATTATGGGCTTACCCTGGCCCATAAATATTTACTCTCCGTTTACTTTCCCCCATTCCAAACCACCATTCCCGCGCGTATAGTAGCGAAGTTTAAAAGCTCTAACTCTTTTTGTATTACCGGGATGTAAAGTGAATACAACGCTGTTTCGATGGCCGGTTCGTGTCTACTACGAGGACACTGACGCCGGTGGTGTGGTTTACCACGCCAGCTACGTTGCCTTTTATGAACGAGCACGCACTGAGATGCTGCGCCATCATCACTTTAGCCAGCAGGTCCTGCTGGCGGAGCGAGTTGCCTTCGTGGTACGCAAGATGACGCTGGAGTATTTTGCGCCTGCCAGACTCGACGATATGCTCGAAGTCCAAACAGAAATAACATCAATGCGCGGAACCTCACTGGTTTTCACGCAGCGGATCGTCAATGCAGAAAACCAGGTACTGAACGAAGCTGAAGTCCTGATTGTCTGTGTTGATCCACTCATCATGAAGCCTCGTGCGCTTCCTAAGTCTATTGTCGCGGAGTTTAAGCAGTGACTGACATGAATATCCTTGATTTGTTCCTGAAGGCAAGCCTTCTGGTTAAACTTATCATGTTGATTTTGATTGGTTTTTCAATCGCATCCTGGGCCATCATCATCCAGAGAACCCGTATCCTCAATGCAGCAGGCCGCGAAGCGGAAGCGTTTGAAGATAAGTTCTGGTCAGGTATCGAACTTTCCCGTTTGTATCAGGAAAGCCAGGGGCGTCGTGAAAACCTCTCCGGCTCCGAGCAAATTTTCTATAGCGGCTTCAAAGAGTTCGCTCGCTTACACCGCGCTAACAACCATGCGCCGGAAGCGGTCGTTGAAGGGGCATCCCGTGCGATGCGTATCTCGATGAACCGTGAACTGGAAACGCTGGAAACGCACATCCCATTCCTTGGCACCGTCGGTTCCATCAGCCCGTATATCGGTCTGTTTGGTACGGTCTGGGGGATCATGCACGCCTTTATCGCCCTTGGCGCGGTAAAACAGGCGACGCTGCAGATGGTTGCACCAGGTATCGCAGAAGCGCTGATCGCGACCGCTATCGGTCTGTTCGCCGCTATTCCTGCGGTTATGGCGTATAACCGCCTGAATCAGCGCGTGAACAAACTGGAACTGAACTACGACAACTTTATGGAAGAGTTCACCGCGATTCTGCACCGCCAGGCGTTTACCAGCACCGAGAGCAACAAGGGGTAAACCATGGCCAGACAGCGTGGACGGGGTCGTCGCGAACTGAAGTCCGAAATCAACATTGTACCGCTGCTGGACGTGCTGCTGGTGCTGCTGCTGATCTTTATGGCCACAGCACCCATCATTACCCAGAGCGTGGAGGTTGATCTGCCGGATGCGACAGAATCTCAGGCTGTAAGCACCAATGACGATCCACCGGTCATCATTGAGGTATCCGGAGTGGGGCAGTACAGCGTGGTGGTTGAAAAAGATCGTCTTGATCAGCTGCCGCCGGAGCAGGTCATTGCCGAAGCGCAACGACGTCTGCAGTCAAATCCGAAAACGGTCTTCTTAATCGGTGGTGCGAAAGACGTGCCTTACGATGAAATAATAAAGGCGCTGAACCTGTTGCATAGCGCGGGCGTTAAGTCAGTCGGCTTGATGACGCAGCCTATTTGATCATCTGCGTACACAACAGAGTTTTTGGGAACCCATAGTGTCAAAGGCAACCGAACAAAACGATAAGCTTAAACGGGCGATAATTATTTCGGCGGTGCTGCATGTCATTCTTTTTGCAGCACTGATCTGGAGTTCGTTCGATGAGCATCTCGATACCGCTGCCGGCGGTGGGGGAGGTTCATCCATCGATGCCGTAATGGTCGATCCCGGCGCGGTAGTACAGAACTATAATCGTCAGCAACAGCAGCAGGCGAGTGCAAAACGTGCTGAAGAGCAACGCGAAAAGCAGGCGCAACAGCAGGCAGAAGAGCTACGTGAAAAGCAGGCCGCCGAGCAGGAACGTCTGAAGCAGCTTGAGAAAGAACGTTTGCAGGCGCAGGAAGCGGCGAAAGAGCAGGCGGAGCAGCAGAAACAGGCTGAAGCCGCAGCGAAGCAAGCGCAGGAAAAACAGAAGCAGGCGGAAGAGGCAGCAGCCAAAGCCGCAGCGGATGCCAAAGCGCAGGCCGAGGCTCAGGCGAAACAGGCAGCTGAGGCGGCAAAACAAGCCGCGGATGCTGCTGCATTAGCCGCGAAAAAAGCCGCTGCCGATGCGCAAAAACAGGCCGAAGCCGAAGCAGCCAAAGCGGCTGCGGATGCGAAGAAGAAAGTAGAAGCTGAAGCCGCGAAGAAAGCCGCCGCCGAGGCCCAGAAAAAAGCGGAAGCTGAAGCTGCCAAACAAGCAGCCCAGGAAGCCGAGAAGAAAGCGGCCGCCGAAGCTGCTAAGAAAGCCGCTGCCGCTGAAAAGGCCGCTGCGGAAAAAGCTGCTGCCGCTGAAAAGGCCGCTGCGGAAAAAGCTGCTGCGGCAGAAAAAGCGGCTGCTGAGAAGAAAGCCGCTGCGGCAGAAAAAGCCGCCGCCGATAAAAAAGCCGCTGCCGAAAAAGCTGCTGCAGATAAGAAAGCTGCTGCCGATAAAGCTGCTGCTGACAAAGCTGCCGCCGCGAAAGCCGCAGCAGCGAAAAAAGCCGCTGCGGAAAAAGCAGCCGCATCGGACGTTGACGACCTGTTCGGCGATTTGAGCTCAGGTAAGAATGCGCCGAAATCGGGTGGGGCCAAAGGTAACGGTCAACCGGCAAAAGATAGCGGAACAAGTGGTGCTAATGGTGGCGCGTCAGGCGCTGATATTAGTGCGTATGCTTCGCAAATTCGTAATGCCATTCAGAGCCGTTTATACGGTGCAGACCTGTATGCCGGTAAGTCCTGTGTGCTGCATATTAAGCTGGCGCCGGACGGTCTGCTGCTGGATGTCACGGAGGAGGGCGGCGATCCTGCATTATGTCAGGCAGCTCTGACGGCGGCGAAAACGGCCAGAATTCCTAAACCGCCTAGCACGGCTGTTTATGAAAAAGTAAAAGATGCCAAACTGGACTTCAAACTGTAGCGATTTTCCCGCTAAAGTTGGCAAAACAGTCTAAGTTTGAGGCTGTAGATTGGTAGTTTTGTTTATTTGGGTTTGTTAACATTCTGCTAAATTATCGCGGGTAAGGTTACCCGGATATGGGAGATATGATGAAGCAGGCATTACGTGTTGCAATGAGTTTCTTAGTGCTGTGGGCAGCGGTGCTGCACGCAGAAGTGCGTATCGAGATCACCCAGGGGGTGGACTCGGCACGTCCGATTGGTGTGGTTCCATTCCAGTGGAAGGGGCCAGGCGCTGCGCCGGAAGATGTGGGCGGCATTGTTGCCGCTGACCTGCGCAACAGCGGTAAATTCAACCCGTTAGACCGTTCCCGTCTGCCACAGCAGCCAGGCACTGCTGCTGAGCTGCAGCCGGCGGCATGGTCCGCGCTGGGTATTGATGCGGTAGTCGTGGGTCAGGTTACCCCTAACCCGGACGGCGGTTATACCGTTGCTTACCAGCTGGTAGACACCGGTGGCGCGCCGGGTACCGTGCTGGCACAGAACACCTATAAAGTGAACAAGCAGTGGCTGCGTTATGCAGGCCACACGGCGAGTGATGAAGTGTTTGAGAAGCTGACCAGCATCAAAGGCGCATTCCGCACTCGTATTGCTTATGTCGTGCAGACCAACGGCGGCCAGTTCCCGTATGAACTGCGTGTCTCTGACTACGACGGTTACAACCAGTTCACCGTTCACCGTTCACCGCAGCCGCTGATGTCACCGGCCTGGTCACCGGACGGTTCTAAGCTGGCGTACGTGACCTTCGAAAGCGGTCGCTCAGCGCTGGTTATCCAGACCCTGTCTAACGGCGCGGTGCGTCAGGTTGCCTCTTTCCCACGTCACAACGGGGCACCGGCATTCTCCCCGGACGGTTCTAAACTGGCGTTTGCCCTCTCTAAAACCGGTAGCCTGAACCTGTACGTGATGGACATTGGCTCCGGCCAGATCCGTCAGGTCACCGACGGTCGTAGCAACAACACCGAACCAACCTGGTTCCCGGACAGCCAGAACCTGGCCTTTACCTCTGACCAGGCGGGTCGTCCACAGGTGTATAAAGTCAATGTTAACGGCGGTGCACCGCAGCGTATCACCTGGGAAGGTTCACAGAACCAGGACGCAGACGTGAGCGCTGACGGTAAGTTTATGGTAATGGTTAGCTCGGCCGGTGGTCAGCAGCACATTGCCAAACAAGATCTGGGTGGGGGTGGCGTACAAGTTCTGTCGTCAACTTTCCTGGATGAAACGCCAAGTCTGGCACCTAACGGCACTATGGTTATCTACAGCTCTTCTCAGGGGATGGGATCCGTGCTGAATCTGGTTTCTACCGATGGGCGTTTCAAAGCGCGTATTCCGGCAACTGATGGACAGGTAAAATCACCTGCCTGGTCGCCGTACCTGTAATAATAATTAATTGAATAATAAAGGAATCATAGAAATGCAACTGAACAAAGTGCTGAAAGGGCTGATGATCGCTCTGCCTGTTATGGCAATCGCAGCGTGTTCTTCTAACAAGAACGCCAGCAACGACCAGAGCGGCGAAGGCATGATGGGTGCCGGCACTGGTATGGACGCAAACGGCAACGGCAATATGTCTTCTGAAGAGCAGGCGCGTCTTCAGATGCAACAGCTGCAGCAGAACAACATTGTTTACTTCGATCTGGACAAGTTCGACATCCGTTCTGACTTCGCTGCGATGCTGGATGCGCACGCTAACTTCCTGCGTAGCAACCCGTCTTACAAAGTCACCGTAGAAGGTCACGCGGACGAACGTGGTACTCCTGAGTACAACATCTCCCTGGGTGAGCGTCGTGCTAACGCCGTTAAAATGTACCTGCAGGGTAAAGGCGTTTCTGCTGACCAGATCTCCATCGTTTCTTACGGTAAAGAAAAACCTGCAGTACTGGGTCACGACGAAGCGGCTTACTCCAAAAACCGTCGTGCCGTACTGGTTTACTAAGAGAATTGCATGAGCAGTAACTTCAGACATCATCTGTTGAGTCTGTCGTTACTGGTTGGTATAGCGGCCCCCTGGGCCGCTTTTGCTCAGGCACCAATCAGTAGTGTCGGCTCAGGCCCGGTAGAAGACCGGGTCACCCAACTCGAGCGTATTTCTAATGCTCACAGCCAGCTTTTAACCCAACTTCAGCAGCAGCTCTCTGACAACCAAACCGATATTGATTCACTGCGCGGACAGATCCAGGAAAGCCAGTATCAGCTCAATCAGGTTGTGGAGCGTCAGAAGCAGATCCTGCTGCAGATGGATAGCCTGAATAATGGCGGCGCAGCAGCGCAATCAGCCGCAGGCGATCAAAGTGGCGCAGCTGGTGCGACGGCAACGCCTCAGGCTGATGCATCAGCCTCCACAGGCGCGCCTGTACAGAGCGGTGACGCGAATACTGACTACAACGCGGCGATTGCCCTGGTGCAGGATAACTCGCGCCAGGACGAAGCTATGGCGGCGTTTCAGAACTTCGTGAAGAAATACCCTGATTCAACCTATCAGCCCAATGCGAACTATTGGCTGGGACAGCTGAATTACAACAAGGGTAAAAAAGACGACGCGGCGTTCTATTTTGCCTCCGTGGTAAAAAATTACCCGAAATCACCAAAAGCCCCAGACGCGATGTACAAAGTCGGGGTGATCATGCAGGACAAAGGCGACACCGCGAAAGCGAAGGCCGTCTTCCAGCAGGTGGTCACTAAGTTCCCGGGCACCGAAGGTGCAAAACAAGCGCAAAAACGTCTTGCTGCGATGGGATGATTGCCGGTTGACCAGAAATCGCGTTTTTTCTGGTCTTGCCGCATACTTCCTAAGCAGTTAAGTGATATTCATCAAAATATTAGTTGCGCAGAATTCTGAAATCAGTAATATATGCCGCCGTTGCCAAGGGATATCAAACAGCCCAAAAGCAGCCAAAATAGTGGGTCGTTAGCTCAGTTGGTAGAGCAGTTGACTTTTAATCAATTGGTCGCAGGTTCGAATCCTGCACGACCCACCACTAAAGCAGTTCCGGTAGTACAGAGTGGGTGATTAGCTCAGTTGGTAGAGCATCTCCTTTACACGGAGGGGGTCGGCGGTTCGAGCCCGTCATCACCCACCACTCGGGTCGTTAGCTCAGTTGGTAGAGCAGTTGACTTTTAATCAATTGGTCGCAGGTTCGAATCCTGCACGACCCACCAATTTTATATTGGTTACCGAGTAAAAATTTCAGGCGACACCCGAATGGGTCGTTAGCTCAGTTGGTAGAGCAGTTGACTTTTAATCAATTGGTCGCAGGTTCGAATCCTGCACGACCCACCAGCCTGAATAGAATAAGAAATTATCCCGCAAGGGGTCGTTAGCTCAGTTGGTAGAGCAGTTGACTTTTAATCAATTGGTCGCAGGTTCGAATCCTGCACGACCCACCAATTTAATATCGTGTTCAGATGTTAAACGTGAAGGATAACGTTGCGTCAGCAACGGCCCGTAGGGCGAGGCGAAGCCGAGTCATCCTGCACGACCCACCAATGTAAAAAGGCGCCCTAAAGGCGCCTTTTTGCTATCTGTTATTCCAGAATCAAAAATGCCAGGGTTTACGTAGGTCAGGTAAGCGAAGCGCCACCCGACAAATGCTGCCCGCACGCTTTTGGTGTGACTTTCCCTCTCAAATTCGCTATCTTGTTTAGTATATAAAACACAATTGCCATTACTTTGGTTTCCACCAAAAAATAACGGCAAACTTGTTAAGCCAGTAAAACGAGAAGCCAAAATGAGTGTGATGTTTGATCCTGAAGCCGCGATCTATCCCTTCCCGCCGAAGCCGGTCCCGCTGAGTGTGGACGAAAAGCAGTTTTACCGCGAAAAGATTAAGCGCTTGCTCAAAGAGCGCGATGCGGTGATGGTGGCGCACTACTACACTGACCCGGAAATTCAGCAGCTGGCAGAAGAGACCGGCGGCTGCATATCGGACTCGCTGGAGATGGCGCGCTTCGGAGCAAAACATCCCGCTTCAACGTTGCTGGTGGCCGGGGTGCGTTTTATGGGCGAGACGGCAAAAATCCTCAGCCCGGAAAAAACCATCCTGATGCCGACCCTCAATGCAGAGTGCTCGCTGGATTTAGGCTGCCCGATCGACGAATTCACCGCTTTTTGCGATGCCCATCCTGACAGAACGGTGGTGGTTTATGCCAACACCTCTGCCGCGGTCAAAGCGCGTGCCGACTGGGTGGTAACGTCCAGCATCGCCGTCGAACTGATTGAGCATCTCGACAGTCTCGGCGAGAAAATTATCTGGGCGCCGGACAAACATCTGGGTAACTACGTCCAGAAACAGACCGGGGCAGACATTCTGTGCTGGCAGGGCGCCTGTATCGTTCATGACGAGTTTAAAACCCAGGCGCTGGAGCGCATGAAAGGCCTCTATCCGGAAGCCGCTGTGCTGGTCCACCCGGAGTCACCCCAGGCGATCGTTAACATGGCGGATGCCGTCGGTTCCACCAGCCAGCTGATCAATGCCGCGAAAACGCTGCCGCATCGCCAGCTTATCGTCGCCACCGATCGCGGCATCTTCTACAAAATGCAGCAGGCGGTGCCGGAGAAAGAGCTGCTGGAAGCGCCGACCGCAGGCGAGGGGGCAACCTGCCGCAGCTGCGCGCACTGTCCGTGGATGGCAATGAACGGACTGAAGGCGATTGCAGACGGGCTGGAGTCGGGCGGCGCGGCGCATGAGATCCATGTGGATGCGGCGCTGCGGGAAGGGGCGTTAATTCCGCTTAACCGGATGCTGGATTTTGCGGCTACACTACGTCCTTAAGCTACGTAACGTAACGCTGAGGGAAAAAGATGGATTTTTTTAGCACGCAAAACATTCTGGTACATATACCTATTGGCACCGGCGGCTATGACTTGTCATGGATTGAAGCTGTCGGGACGATTGCAGGTCTGCTCTGTATCTGGCTCGCCAGCCTGGAGAAGATCGTCAATTATGCGTTTGGCCTGGTGAACGTCACGCTGTTCGCCATTATCTTCTTCCAGATCCAGCTGTATGCCAGCCTGCTGTTGCAGCTGTTCTTCTTCGTAGCCAATATTTATGGCTGGTATGCCTGGTCGCGGCAGAACAGCCAGCAGGAGGCGGAACTGCAGATCCGCTGGCTGCCGTTGCCGAAAGCCATCGGCTGGCTGGCGGCCTGCGTAGTGGCTATCGGCCTGATGACGGTCTATATCGACCCGGTGTTCGCTTTCCTGACCCGCGTGGCGGTGTCGGTGATGAGCAGCCTGGGCCTGAACGTTACCATGCCGGAGCTACAGCCTGATGCCTTCGCGTTCTGGGATTCGTGCATGATGGTACTGTCGATTGCCGCTATGATCCTGATGACCCGCAAATATGTCGAAAACTGGCTGCTGTGGGTGATCATTAATGTCATAAGCGTGGTGATCTTCGCCCTGCAGGGCGTCTATGCCATGTCGCTGGAGTATATGATCCTGACCTTTATTGCCCTGAACGGCAGCAGGATGTGGATTAACAGCGCGCGTGAACGGGGTTCCCACGCGTTGGCACGTTAATGGTGGTGATGATGGGCGTGGTCGGACTGGATCTCATTGAGATGGCAGTCCGGTCCGTTACAGGGGGTGTACTCCATCTGGATGGTGCTATGCGCAATGGCGTAGTGGTGCTCCAGAAAATGCTGGATACGCCCCAGTAAAGCATCGTGATCGTGAGGAGGAATGACCTGAACATGCAGCGTCATCAGCGGTTTTTCTCCCACCATCCAGACGTGAACATGATGCACATCGCGCACTTCGGGAATGGATCGCGTTAAGTTGCGCTTCAGCGCCGGAATATCCAGCGACGCCGGGGCCCCTTCCAGCAGCTCATTCACGCTCTCCTGCAGTAACCGCCAGGCACTGCGTAACACCAGGCACGAGACTAAAATCGACAGTATCGGATCGATCGGCGTCCAGCCCGTCCAGAGGATCACCAGCGCCGCGACGATGGCCCCTACCGAACCCAGCAGATCCCCCAGCACATGCAGCGCCGCTGCCCGCACGTTGAGGTTTTTCTCTTCACTGCCGCGATGCAAAATCCAGAACGCCAGTATATTGGCGATAAGCCCGGCAACCGCCACCACCATCATGGTGACGCCAGCGACAGGCTGAGGATGCCGGAAACGCTGGAAGGCTTCCCAGACAATTAAAACCGTGATTAACACCAGCGCAATGGCGTTGACGAATGCGGCAAGGGTGGTAAGACGCAGCCAGCCAAAAGTGCGGCCATGGCTCGGCGGGCGGCGAGCGAACACTACCGCCAACAGCGCAAACAGCAGGGCTGCGGCGTCCGTCAACATATGCCCGGCATCGGCCAGCAGCGCCAGCGAGCCAGAAACCAGACCGCCGACCACCTCGATGATCATAAAAATAGCGGTTACGCCGAACGCCAGCATCAAGCGTTTAGCATTTTCATCCTGCGAAGAAGGGGCGTGAGAGTGGGCGTGCGCCATGAATGATGTCCCGGTTCATTATTATTGTAAGCGTAGCGTTTTTAGCATCTTACACAAAAAACAAAGGAGAGCCGTAGCTCTCCTTCATCATAACCGCATTACCGTTAATTACTGGGTAGTGCCGTCAGTTTTTTGTTCTTGCGGAGTTCTTTCAGTATCGACTTTGCCGGACTGATCCGGACATTTGCCATCTTTACACATTGAGTTCTTGTGCTGGTCGTCCTTGGTCATGCCGCTACTGTCCATCTTGCTTGGGTCATCATTACCCATGACGGAGTTGGTGCCACCGGTAGTCGAACTGTTGCCGGTACCGTTAGTCGTGCCAGTGCCGCTGGTGGAGTTAGTGCCATCAGGGTTTAGCATTGTCCCGCCAGTGCCAGTACCCGTTGTGCCAGTTGTGCCTGAACCCGTATTAATCTGGCTGTTACCGGTATTATTTGGAGCAATATTCTGATGCGCATCAGGCGCTACTGCTCCGGCATCCGCAGCGGCGTTTGCCTGGCCGTTGTTGCTGCTTGAGCCAGTGTCAGCCGCCAGGGCTGCACCGCTTGCCATCGTGAGCGAAGCTGTCAGGAAAAGGGTTGCGAGTTTAGTCATTTTCATCATGCTGCTCCTGTTCTGGTCGTTATGTTCTGGATAACTTCTTTCCACAGTGCATATGCGAAATCGATATACTGCTCAGTGGTTAAAGATGCCATGATCCATACTTAGGTCAGTATGAAATCGCGATAAACGTAATAAATGCAGTGCATACAGTTAAAAAGTTTAGGGTGTATCTCGTTTTTCGCTACTTTGTGGGGTTTTTTAAGCGAATTCCAGGATTTATCTGTGCGAAGTGTAAAAGCCAGTTTACACTTCCTGACTGACAAGATAGATTGAAGGGATTGCATTCGTTTATAAAAATATGGCAACGCTGGAAAGAACATGAATTATCAGAATGACGATTTACGTATTAAAGAGATCAATGAGTTATTACCCCCTGTAGCACTCCTTGAGAAATTTCCTGCCACCGAAAATGCCGCCAACACCGTTTCTCATGCCCGTAAAGCGATCCACAAGATCCTGAAAGGTAATGACGATCGTCTGCTGGTGGTGATCGGCCCGTGCTCCATTCACGATCCTGCGGCGGCGAAAGAGTACGCAGCACGCCTGCTGACGCTGCGCGAGACGCTGAAGGATGAGCTGGAAATCGTCATGCGCGTCTACTTTGAAAAACCGCGTACCACCGTGGGCTGGAAAGGGCTGATCAACGATCCGCATATGGATGGCAGCTTCCAGATCAACGACGGTCTGCGCATCGCCCGCAAGCTGCTGCTGGATATCAACGACAGCGGGCTGCCGGCGGCGGGTGAGTTCCTTGATATGATCACCCCGCAATATCTGGCAGACCTGATGAGCTGGGGCGCCATTGGCGCGCGTACCACCGAGTCTCAGGTCCATCGCGAGCTTGCGTCCGGGCTCTCCTGCCCGGTGGGCTTTAAAAACGGCACCGACGGCACCATTAAAGTGGCGATCGACGCGATCAACGCCGCCGGGGCGCCGCACTGCTTCCTCTCCGTGACCAAATGGGGTCACTCTGCGATTGTGAACACCAGCGGCAACGGCGACTGTCATATTATTCTGCGCGGCGGCAAAGAGCCTAACTACAGCGCGGCGCACGTCGCGGAAGTGAAGGCGGGCCTGGACAAAGCGGGTCTGCCTGCACAGGTGATGATCGACTTCAGCCATGCCAACTCCAGCAAGCAGTTCAAAAAGCAGATGGACGTCGGCACCGATGTCTGCCAGCAGATTGCGGGCGGTGAAAAGGCCATTATCGGGGTGATGATTGAAAGCCACCTGGTGGAAGGCAATCAGAATCTGGAAGGTAGCGAGCCGCTGGTTTACGGTAAGAGTGTTACCGATGCCTGCATCGGCTGGGACGATACCGAAACGGTACTGCGCCAGCTGGCAAACGCGGTGAAAGCCCGTCGCGGCTAAAAAAAATGCCGGATAAGTATCCGGCATTCAGCATCTGAGGCCCGGTCATCGCGACCGGGCTTTTTTATTACTTGGCTTTACCCTGGTTCGCAACGGCCGCAGCTTTAGCCGCGATCTCGTCAGCGTTACCCAGGTAGTAGTGCTTGATTGGTTTGAAGTTTTCGTCGAACTCGTACACCAGCGGTACGCCGGTTGGGATGTTCAGCTCGAGGATCTCGTCTTCGCCCATGTTGTCCAGGTATTTCACCAGCGCACGCAGGGAGTTACCGTGAGCAGCGATGATCACGCGCTCGCCGCTTTTCAGGCGTGGCAGGATGGTTTCGTTCCAGTAAGGCACCACGCGATCGATAGTCAGCGCCAGGCTTTCAGTCTGTGGCAGCTCAGCATCGGTCAGTTTCGCGTAACGCGGGTCGTGACCTGGGTAGCGCTCGTCATCTTTGGTCAGCTCTGGTGGGGTTACCGCGAAGCCGCGACGCCACTGTTTAACCTGCTCGTCACCGTATTTTTCTGCGGTTTCTGCTTTGTTCAGACCCTGCAGCGCACCGTAGTGACGCTCGTTCAGTTTCCAGGATTTCTCAACCGGCAGCCAGGCCTGATCCAGTTCGTCCAGCACGTTCCACAGGGTGTGGATGGCACGTTTCAGCACGGAGGTATAAGCAAAATCGAAGCTGAAGCCTTCGTCTTTCAGCAGTTTGCCCGCTGCTTTCGCTTCGCCAACGCCTTTCTCGGACAGGTCAACATCATACCAACCGGTAAAACGGTTTTCGTTGTTCCACTGGCTTTCGCCGTGACGTACCAGAACCAGCTTAGTTACAGCCATATTTTACTCCTCCAGAACAAGCATTATTTGAATGATAACAATTCTCATTATATTGCTGCGGCTGAGCCGCGGGCAACGCTTAACCCTAACCATAGCGAAAATAGTGTCGCAGTGTAAGATGCTTGTGAATGAGGGGTTGTGATTTTGTCCGTAAGTGGCGCTATTTTCAGCAAGATGGGCAAAAAAAAGCCCTCTATCAGGAGGGCTGGTTTTTATTGCGTAATGAACTGATATTCCGTGACGCTGATATACTCTTCACCCGGACGCAGAATGCAGTCGGGCTGCGGCCATTCCGCATGGTTCGGGCTGTCGGGTAAAAACTCGCTCTCCAGCGCCAGGCCTTGCCAGGCACGATATTCACCGTCTTCCCGCGCCGGCGTGCCGTCGAGGAAGTTACCGGAATAGAATTGCAGGGCAGGGGCGGTGGTATAGACCGTCATCTGCAGCTTTTCATCGGCCGACCAGAGGTGCGCCGCAGGCTGGCTCAGGTCACCCTGGGCATCGAGCAGGAACGCATGATCGTAACCTTTCACCTTGCGCTGATGGTCATCCGCCAGGAAATCCTGGGCGATAGCTTTGGTGGTGCGGAAATCAAAGCTGGTGCCCGCCACGGCTTTTAACCCTTCCTGCGGGATCCCCATTTCATCGACCGGCAGATAGCGCTGGGCCAGCAGTTGCAGCCTGTGGTTACGCACGTCGCTGCAGTCGCCGTCGAGGTTGAAGTAAGCGTGGTTGGTCAGGTTGACCGGGCAGGGCTTGTCCACCGTGGCGCGGTATTCAATGGCGATCCGGTTATCATCCGTTAAGCGATAATGGACGCTCGTCTCACAGTTACCCGGGTAGCCCTGATCGCCATCCGGGGAGTGGAGGGTCAGCAGCGCTTCGCCATCGTTCTGCTTGATAATGCGCCAGCGACGCTTGTCGAAGCCGTCCGGGCCGCCGTGCAGCTGGTTTTCGCCCTGGCTTGGCAGCAGCGCATAGCGCACGCCATCCAGCTTAAAACTGCTTTTGGCGATACGGTTGGCATAACGGCCCACCGAAGCGCCAAGGAACGCGGTTTGTTCAACGTATTGCTCAGGTGAGGCACAGCCGAGCAGGGTTTCGCGCACGCTGCCGTCACGCATCGGGACGCGGGCGGAAAGCAGCGTGGCGCCCCAGTCCATCAGCGTCACCACCATCCCCGCGCTGTTGCGCAGAGTGATCAGGCGGTACGGCAGGCCGTCAGGGGCGAGAACAGGTGTTTCGTTTAGCACTGGCCAGCTCCTTGTGAGGCGTTGCAAACATAGAAGGTCTCTTTGATACCGGTTTTGGCTTCATACTGCTGCTCAACGGCTTGCTGAACAACCGGGACTAACGCCTCCGGCACCAGCGCCACGATGCAGCCACCGAAACCGCCTCCGGTCATACGCACGCCGCCCTGCTCGCCAATCGCCGCTTTGACAATCTCCACCAGGGTGTCGATCTGCGGTACGGTGATTTCGAAATCATCGCGCATGGAGGCATGCGACTCAGCCATCAGCTCGCCCATCCGACGCAGATCGCCTTTCTCCAGCGCTGCCGCCGCTTCCACGGTACGGGCGTTTTCGGTCAGGACGTGACGAACGCGTTTGGCGACTACCGGATCCAGCTCGTGGGCCACTTTATTGAACTCAGCGAGTGAGACGTCACGCAGCGCAGACTGCTGGAAGAAGCGCGCCCCGGTTTCACACTGCTCGCGGCGGGTGTTGTACTCGCTGCCGACCAGGGTGCGTTTGAAATTACTGTTGATGATAACAACCGCCGCGCCTTTCGGCAGGCTGACCGCTTTGGTGCCCAGCGAGCGGCAGTCGATCAGCAACGCGTGGCCTTTTTTGCCCAGCGCCGAGATCAGCTGATCCATAATGCCGCAGTTGCAGCCGACGAACTGGTTCTCTGCTTCCTGGCCGTTAAGGGCGATCTGCGCGCCGTCCAGCGGCAGATGATAGAGCTGCTGGAACACGGTGCCGACCGCCACTTCCAGCGAGGCGGATGAGCTTAAGCCCGCGCCCTGAGGTACGTTGCCGCTGATCACCAGATCCGCACCGCCAAAGTTCTTGTTGCGCTTCTGCAGGTGTTTTACCACGCCGCGAACGTAGTTCGACCACTGCTGGCTGTCGTGCTCAACAATAGGCGCATCCAGCGAGAACTCGTCGATCTGGTTGACGTAATCGGCCGCCAGCACGCGCACCTTGCGGTCGTCGCGTTTCGCGCAGCTGATTACCGTCTGGTAATCAATGGCGCAGGGCAGGACGAAACCGTCGTTGTAGTCGGTATGCTCGCCGATCAGGTTAACGCGGCCTGGGGCCTGAATCGCGTGAGTGGCAGGGTAGCCGAATTTTTCAGCAAACAGGGCGTGGGTTTTATCTTTCAGGCTCATTGTTATTCTCCGGATTCGCGAAAATGGACATCACTCACTGCACGCAGGCGTTCTGCGGCCTGTTCCGCCGTCAGATCACGCTGGGTTTCCGCCAGCATCTCGTAGCCGACCATAAATTTACGTACGGTCGCGGAGCGCAGCAGCGGCGGATAAAAGTGGGCGTGCAACTGCCAGTGTTGATTCTCTTCGCCATTAAAGGGCGCGCCGTGCCAGCCCATGGAATACGGGAAAGAGCACTGGAACAGGTTGTCATAACGGCTGGTCAGCTTTTTCAGCGCCAGCGCCAGATCGCTGCGTTGGGCTTCGCTCAAATCGGTGATCCGCAGAACGTGGGCTTTCGGCAGCAGCAGGGTTTCGAACGGCCATGCCGCCCAGTACGGTACCACGGCTAACCAGTGCTCGGTTTCCACCACGGTGCGGCTACCGTCGGCCAGCTCGCGCTGGACATAGTCCAACAGCATCGGCGATTCCTGCTCAGCGAAATAGGTCTTTTGCAGGCGATCTTCCCGCTCCACTTCGTTAGGCATAAAGCTGTTGGCCCACACCTGGCCGTGCGGATGGGGGTTGGAGCAGCCCATGGCTGCGCCTTTGTTCTCAAAGACCTGCACCCAGGGATAGCGCTGCCCCAGCTCGGCGGTCTGTTCCTGCCAGGTTTTCACGACCTCGGTCAGGGCCTCAACGCTCAGTTCCGGCAGGGTTTTGCTGTGATCCGGCGAGAAGCAGATCACCCGGCTGGTGCCGCGTGCGCTTTCGCAGCGCAGCAGCGGATCGTCACTCTGCGGCGCGTCCGGCGTATCGGTCATCAGGGCGGCAAAGTCGTTAGTGAAAACGAAGGTGCCTGTATAGTCGGGGTTAATATCCCCGGTGACGCGGGTATTCCCCGGACAGAGGAAACAGTCCGGATCGTGCTGCGGCAGCGTCTGTTTAGCTGGCGTCTCCTGTGCGCCCTGCCAGGGACGCTTGGCGCGATGCGGTGACACCAGGATCCACTGCCCGGTTAACGGATTGAAACGACGATGTGGGTGATCGACGGGGTTAAATTGGGTCATGACAGATCCTTAGTCCGGATAGCCCTGCGGGTGGCGAGACTGCCAGCGCCAGGTATCCTGTGCCATTTCATCGAGCGTGCGCGAAACACGCCAGTTAAGCTCTTTCTCGGCCTTGGTGGCATCCGCCCAGTAGGCGGGCAGATCGCCGTCGCGACGTGGGGCAAAGTGATAGCTCACCGGTTTGCCGCAGGCGGCGCTGAAGGCGTTCACCACGTCCAGCACGCTGCTGCCGACGCCTGCGCCGAGGTTGTAAATATGGACGCCCGGTTTATCGGCCAGCTGCTGCATAGCCGCCACGTGACCGTCGGCGAGATCCATCACATGAATGTAGTCGCGAACGCCGGTGCCGTCCGGGGTCGGGTAGTCGTTGCCGAACACCGCCAGCGAATCACGACGGCCTACTGCCACCTGGGCAATGTACGGCATCAGGTTATTGGGGATACCCTGCGGATCTTCGCCCATATCCCCTGACGGATGCGCGCCCACCGGGTTGAAATAGCGCAGCAGGGCGATACTCCAGTCAGGCTGGGCTTTTTGCAGGTCGGTCAGGATCTGTTCCACCATCAGCTTGCTTTTGCCGTACGGGCTTTGCGGCGTCCCGGTCGGGAAGCTTTCGGCATAAGGGATTTGCGGCTGGTCGCCATAGACGGTGGCAGAGGAGCTAAAGATAAAGTTTTTCACGCCCGCGGCGCGCATGGCGGAGATCAGACGCAGCGTACCGTTGACGTTGTTATCGTAATACTCCAGCGGTTTTGACACCGACTCGCCCACGGCTTTCAGCCCGGCAAAGTGGATCACTGCCTCAATGGCGTGATCGTGGAGGATCTCGGTCATCAGCGCTTCGTTACGAATATCGCCTTCGACAAAGGCAGGCTGTTTACCGGCCAGGCGTTCCATGACCGGCAGCACGCTGCGTTTACTGTTGCACAGGTTATCAAGGATGATGACGTCGTGGCCATTTTGCAGCAGTTGCACACAGGTATGACTTCCTATGTAACCGCTACCACCTGTTACCAGAACTCGCATATTTCGCTCCATTAGGCTTAGGGTATGAGATAACCCTAGCATAACAGAGAGCAGGAAAGTGTGACATGGGATAAATTAGTGGAATCGTTTACACTGGATGAAGCGCAACCGCTTTCTGGCTAAAAAAGGATTGTAAATCAAAGTGCCCGGGATGGGATGTTGCAGGTTATCTGAAAAAAACGGGGGGGCGTCCCCCGTCAGGATGTCAGACCGGGCCCGTCCGGTAGCGGTAACTGTCGCCGTCAGCGACAAACTCCAGGCGGTGGGTGATACAGGCGGGAGCATCTTCCGCATGGTGAGAGACAAACAGCAGCTGCGTTTCCCCTTCGCTAATCAGCACATCCACAAATCGGCGGATCAGCTGGCGGTTAAGCGGATCCAGCCCCTGCAAGGGCTCGTCGAGGATCAGCAGGGTCGGGTGCTTCACCAGCGCGCGCACGATCAGCGCCAGCCGCTGCTGGCCCCACGACAGGCTGCTGAACGGCGCATCCGCGACCCGGTTATCCATCCCGAGGATATCCAGCCACTGCTGCGCCAGCTTGTGCTGCCTGTCGGAAACCGCCTGATAAATTCCGATAGAGTCGAAATACCCCGACAGAATGACATTGCGCACCGTGGTGCTGACGCGGTAATCGAGGTGCAGGCTGCTGCTGACATAGCCGATATGCTTTTTGATATCCCAGATGGTTTCGCCGCTGCCGCGACGGCGGCCAAAGAGGGTGAGATCGTTGCTGTAGCCCTGGGGATGATCGCCGGTAATCAGGCTCAGCAGGGTCGATTTACCGGCGCCGTTGGGGCCGACAATCTGCCAGTGCTCGCCGGGATTTACCGTCCAGCTCAGATGGTCAAGGATCGGGCGATCGTTATACGACACCACGCCGTTGTTGAGCACAATCCGCGGTTGATCCTGCGGCAGGGCATGGCGTGCCGAAGGGGCATCCGGTTCGGGCAGGGTGACGCCGTTCAGCTTTTCACTGTGCGCCAGCTGGGCAATCAGGGCCTGGTTCAGCAGGGCCGCTTTTTCCCCTACCGCCGTCAGGGTACAGTCGGCCAGTACCCCGGCGTTCTTCACAAAATCGGGGATCTCGTCGAAACGGTTGAGGACCAGCACCAGGGTGTAACCCTGCTGATTAAGCGAGGCCAGCAGATCCGCCAGCTGCCCGCGGGATTTCACATCGAGGCCGTCGAAAGGCTCATCGAGGATCAGCAGTTCAGGTGCGGCCATCAGGGCCTGGCACAGCAGCGTTTTGCGGGTTTCGCCGGTGGAGAGGTATTTAAAGCGTCGGTCCAGCAGGTGAGCGATGCCGAACTGTTCCGCCAGCTGGCGGCAGCGGGCGTCGTCTTTGATCTCGTCCTGGATAATCTCAGATGCCGTGCGGCCGGTATCTTCTTCGCCGGGGCTGAGCAGATCGGTGTTGTTGCGCTGCCACTCGTCACTAACCAGTTTTTGCAGCTGTTCAAAGGAGAGGCGGGTCAGACGCGTAAAGGTGCTCTGGCGTTCGCCCTTCAGCAGCGTCAGCTCCCCGGCCAGCGCCCGGGCGAGGGCAGACTTGCCGCTGCCGTTACTGCCAACGAACGCCCAGCTTTCACCAGCATTGAGCGTAAAATCCGCGAGCGTGAGCGTACGGGTATCGCTAAGACGAAACGTGCCTTGCGAAATTTGCAATGATGACATGATTTATCCCATTTTATGCAGCAATAAGCATCAGGGATACCCAGTGTCGGGGCGAATGTCAATGCGCTTAGCACAACGTGGCGATAATCACCCGGTCAGCATTAAAATATGCCGTTACCTCAGTACCTTCTTCTAAGCCCTGGCTCTGGGCCACAGGCACGGTGGCGCAAAGCGTCTGGCCGTCGGGCAGGGTCATCAGCACTTCACACTGCTCATCGCCCCGATCGATATGGTTAATGATCCCCTGCAATTGATTATCCGCCTGGTTCGCCGTTTCCCTGTTCTGAGTGATACTGACCCAGGGGGCCTTTAGCAGCACCAGCACCTCTTTGCCCTCATCCAGCCCCAGCCGCTCGCCGCTCTGGGCGGTAATGGCCACTTTCAGGCGGGTAGTGCCGTCGGCGAGTAAAATATCCACCTGCTGCTGGACGCGATCGTCATCGCGGGCAGTGACCGTACCAAACCACTGGTTGCGGGCGCTGGTCTGCAAGGAGAAACGCGAGATAGCGCCAAGCAGGCTGTCCAGCGGCAGGGCGTCGTCGTCGCTTAAGACATCGAAGGCTTTCTGTTGGATCTGCCCCAGCAGGTCATAGAGCTGGATCAGCCGCTGTCCGTAGCGCGTCAGTATCGCACCGCCGCCGCCTTTGCCGCCGGTAGCGCGTTCGACCAGAGTCTGTTCGCTCAGGGTGTTCATCTCATTGATGGCATCCCAGGCGCTTTTATAGCTAATGCCGGCGTTCCTGGCTCCCTGGCTGATGGAACCGGTTTGCGCAATCTGTTTGAGCAGGGCGATGCGGCGGGGATCGGCAAACAATTTTTGCGAAAGACGGAGGGTGAGGAGAATTTCGGCCTGCATAACAATGTCCTGGCAAAAGGGTTATTGTGACCTAATTCGTTTTATGCGCAAACTGTACCGCACAAAAGGGGATGTATTTCTCGCTTTTCCGGTTAGAATAAGGCATTCACATTGTCTGGAGAAAGCCATGTTAGAGTTGCTGAAAAGTCTGGTATTCGCCGTGATCATGGTGCCAGTGGTGATGGCTATCATTCTCGGTGCCATCTACGGCCTGGGTGAGGTGTTTAACATCTTTTCCAATATCGGCCACAGAAAACAGCCGAAAAAACAGCATTAATTTCCTGTAAAAACGCCCGGTTCCGCCGGGCGTTTTGCTCTCAAGTTTCCCCCTTCCGCGCCGATATTACTTACGGCATCAGTTTCATTTACTCATTAATCGGTACGATTTAACGCTGGGAAAACCTTAGGGTTGTCGTTATATTTATTTTTATATAACGATACTCACAGGAGTTAAAGATGGCACGTACATGGTTACGCCTTTTCGCAGGGGCAACGCTGACCCTCACCCTGACCGGACATGCACTGGCGGATGAGGGCAAAATTACCGTCTTCGCGGCAGCATCCCTGACGAACGCGATGCAGGATATTGCGGCGGAGTATAAAAAAGAGAAAAACGTCGAGGTGGTGTCGTCCTTTGCGTCTTCGTCCACGCTGGCGCGCCAGATCGAAGCGGGAGCGCCTGCGGACCTGTTCATCTCTGCCGATCAGAAGTGGATGGATTACGCGGTCGAGAAAAAATCGATAGATACCGCCAGCCGCGCAACCCTGCTGGGCAATAGCCTGGTGGTGGTGGCACCGAAAGAGAGTGCCCAGGGCGAGATCGCCATAAACAAAGAGACCCGCTGGACCAGCCTGCTGAAAGACGGGCGTCTGGCGGTGGGCGATCCGGAACACGTTCCGGCGGGCATTTATGCCAAAGAGGCGCTGCAAAAACTGGGGGCCTGGGAGACGCTGTCCCCGAAACTGGCCCCGGCGGAAGACGTGCGTGGCGCGCTGGCGCTGGTGGAGCGCAACGAAGCGCCGTTGGGCATCGTCTACGGCTCTGATGCCGTCGCCGGAAAAGGGGTGAAAGTGGTGGGGACCTTCCCGGAAGACTCACATAAGAAAGTGGAATATCCTGTTGCCATCGTCGATGGACATAAAAACGCTACCGTCAGCGCCTTTTACGATTATCTGAAGGGGCCGCAGGCGTCAGCAATCTTTAAACGTTACGGATTTACGACTCACGAATGATATTGACCGATCCCGAATGGCAGGCCGTGCTGCTGAGCCTGAAAGTCTCTTCCCTCGCGGTTGCATTTAGTTTGCCCTTTGGGATCTTCTTCGCCTGGCTACTGGTTCGCTGTAAATTTCCCGGCAAAGCGCTCCTTGACAGTGTTTTGCATTTGCCGCTGGTGCTGCCGCCGGTGGTGGTCGGTTACCTGCTCCTCATCGCCATGGGGCGACGCGGGTTTATCGGCGAGCGGCTGTATGAGTGGTTTGGCCTCAGCTTTGCCTTCAGCTGGCGCGGTGCGGTGCTGGCAGCGGCGGTGATGTCGTTCCCGCTGATGGTGCGGGCGATCCGCCTGGCGCTGGAAGGGGTCGACATGAAGCTTGAACAGGCGGCCCGCACGTTGGGTGCCGGACGCTGGCGCGTATTTCTGACCATCACGCTTCCCCTGACGCTGCCGGGCATTATTGTCGGCACCGTGCTGGCCTTTGCCCGCTCGCTGGGCGAGTTTGGCGCGACCATCACCTTTGTTTCTAATATCTCGGGTGAAACGCGCACTATCCCGTCGGCGATGTATACCCTTATCCAGACCCCCGGTGGCGAAGGGGCCGCCGCGCGTCTTTGTATTATCTCCATTGTGCTGGCGATGGTGTCGCTGCTGGTATCGGAATGGCTGGCCCGTCTGAGCCGTGAACGGATGGGGAACTGACCATGCTGGAACTCAATTTCACCCAGACCCTGGGCGAGCACTGCCTCACCCTCAACGAAACCCTGCCTGCCAGCGGAATTACCGTCATTTTTGGCGTCTCCGGCGCGGGGAAGACCTCGCTGATCAACGCCATAAGTGGCCTGACCCGGCCCCAGTCAGGGCGGATCGTGCTCAACGATCGGGTGTTGAACGACGTAGAAAAACGCATTTATCTGGCACCGGAAAAGCGCCGGGTTGGCTATGTCTTCCAGGATGCACGACTGTTTCCGCACTACAAGGTGCTGGGCAATCTGCGTTATGGCATGGCGAAAAGCATGGCCGGGCAGTTCGATAAGCTGGTGGCTCTGCTGGGCATTGAACACCTGCTTGACCGGCTACCTTCGTCGCTCTCGGGCGGGGAAAAGCAGCGCGTGGCGATAGGCCGGGCGCTGCTCACCGCCCCGGAGTTGCTACTGCTGGACGAGCCGCTGGCCTCGCTGGATATCCCCCGCAAGCGTGAGCTGCTGCCCTATCTGCAGCGCCTGGCGCGTGAAATCAATATTCCGATGCTCTATGTCAGCCACTCGCTGGACGAGATCCTGCACCTGGCCGATAAGGTGCTGGTCCTGGAAAACGGTAGCGTGAAGGCGTTCGGCAATCTGGAAGAGGTGTGGGGCAGCAGCGTGATGCACCCGTGGTTGCCTCAGGAGCAGCAGAGCAGCATTCTGAAGGTGAGCGTGCTGGAGCACCATCCGCACTATGCGATGACCGCGCTGGCCATTGGCGATCAGCATGTCTGGGTCAACAAGCTGGATAAACCGCTGCAAACCAATCTGCGCATTCGCATTCAGGCGTCGGACGTCTCGCTGGTGCTGCAGCCGCCGCTCCAGAGCAGCATTCGTAACATTTTGCGCGCCAAAGTGGCCCAGTGTTACGACGATAGCGGTCAGGTTGAGGTGCAGCTGGAAATTGGTAGCCGCACGCTGTGGGCGCGTATCAGCCCCTGGGCCAGGGATGAGCTGGGGATCAAACCTGGCCTCTGGCTCTACGCACAGATCAAGAGCGTGTCGATCACCACCTGATCACACCAGATGGGTATAGATAAATTGGGCGATGCTGTCGGTGGTGTTGTCGCCAATTACGATGTTGGCGCGCGCTTTGACGGCGTCGTCCGCATTACCCATTGCCACCCCGGTCCCGGCCGCTTCCAGCATGCTGATGTCATTGTAGTTATCGCCAAAGGCAATGACGTCCTTCATTGATCCGCCGATGGATTCCACATACTGCGCCAGGCGCTTGCCCTTGCTGTTGCCTTTGCGGGCAATATCCACCTGATCGTGCCAGGACCATTCGCACTCCAGGCCCAACGTCTGCTCCACGTGTTTAGCGAAGGCATTCAGCTTGCTGGTATCTTCATCGGTCAGAGCAAATTTCCAGATAGCGTTAACGTCCCGGGCCGCCTGCGCCAGCGACGGCACCTGAGTGAACACCGGACGCTGCGCTTCCGGCAGCGACAGCGCCCAGTTGCTGGTGCGGATCACATGCCCGGTCGGGCGTTCGTAAAGCATCGCGTCGTCGACATACATCAGGCCGTGAATGGCATGCTCATCGAGCAGATCAATCAGTTGCAGCGCCTGGGTAACCGGCAGCGGATCGGCCTGCAGAACCTTTTTTGCTTGATAATCATACAAATAGGTTCCGTTACAGCAAATTGCAGGTGTATCTAACGCCAGCGCCTGATAAAAAGGATGAATCGCAACATGATGACGACCCGTCACGATGAGGAGCTGGTATCCCGCCTCCTGGGCACGCTTCAGGGCGTCGAGGGAAGAGGGGAGCAGGGTTTTTTGCGGGGTTAACAGCGTACCGTCTAAATCCAGTGCAATCACACGCGAGGTCATTTGATATTCCGGGTTAATGTTGAAATGGCAGAATGAGCAGATGGTACACCGCGTGACTAAGGCTGCAAAATTCCTGGTTAAAATTCAGCATTCACCGTTAAAAAAGACTATCCTGGTACATTACTTTTACGCGCAGTGAGGAAAGGAGCATTCATGAAACAAACCGTTTATACCGCCAGTCCTGAAAGCCAGCAGATCCATGTCTGGCGTCTGAATCCCGAAGGTACGCTCACCCTGGTTCAGGTCGTCGATGTTCCCGGCCAGGTTCAGCCGATGGCGATCAGCCCGGATAAACGTTTCCTGTATGTGGGCGTGCGCCCGGAGTTCCGTGTGCTGGCGTACCGTATCTCTCCTGAAGATGGCGCGCTGACCTTTACGGCCGAAGCTGCGCTGCCGGGGAGCCCGACCCATATCTCAACCGATCTGCAGGGGCGCTTTATCTTTAGCGGCTCTTACAACGCCGGTTGCGTCAGCGTCACCCGCCTGGACGACGGCATTCCAACGGAGACCGTTGAGGTGGTTGAAGGGCTGGAAGGTTGTCACTCGGCCAACATCTCCCCGGATAACCGCACCCTGTGGGTGCCGGCGCTGAAACAGGATCGTATCTGCCTGTTTACCCTGGGCGACGACGGCAAGCTGGCCGCGCAAACGCCAGCAGAAGTGACCACCGTTGAAGGCGCAGGCCCGCGTCATATGGCCTTCCATCCGAACCAGCAGTACGCCTATGTGGTGAATGAGCTGAACTGCTCGGTGGACGTCTGGGCCCTGCGCGATCCGCACGGCAACATCGAGTGCGTGCAGACCCTGGACATGATGCCGGCGGACTTCACCGATACGCGCTGGGGGGCGGATATCCACATCACCCCTGATGGACGCCACCTCTATACCTGCGATCGTACGTCAAGCCTGATCACCATTTTCAGCATTTCTGAAGATGGCAGCGTGCTGGCCATCGAAGGCTTCCAGCCGACCGAGACCCAGCCGCGCGGCTTTAACGTCGATCATAGCGGTAAGTTCCTGATTGCAGCGGGGCAAAAATCGCACCATATCGCGCTGTATGAGATTCAGGGCGAGCAGGGGCTGCTGGAAGAGAAGGGGCGTTACGCCGTCGGCCAGGGGCCAATGTGGGTGGTGGTTAACGCGCACTAAGGCGGACGAAATAAAAAAACCTCGCACATGCGAGGTTTTTTTATGCCCGGTGGTAGCCGGGTGAGCACATCGGAAACACCAACCTCAATATAGTAATCCCGGCCTGGCACTATGTAAAATTAACCCACGGCAAAAGAATGGGATGAGCCGCTGAGTTAATAATTATCATACTGAAAAATAATAATGTTTTTCTTTATCTGAATAAATTCTTAATCTGTTTGAAACTGTTTTTATATACAGTTATCAGAGATTACAATGTTGCCGTTGGTTCGATGTGAGCAGTTCCGCAAATCAGGTTTCTTTTAAGTCCTGGCTGGCGGGTGGTGCCGTCAGTGCCTTAACTGTGGAGCACATCGGTAACACCAACGCCCACTGGTGACAGGCAGCGGAAAGGTAAGTCAGTGGAAGTGCTCCTGACCAAAGGAGTGGCGTATGAGCAGTATGGGATGGGTAATTCTGTTCCTGCAACTCATGGTTGCAGTATTGCAACTGCTGGATGCGTATCTTAAGACCGGTGCCTGACGTGCCCAGCCGCAGCATTAAGGGGGAGTTACTCCCCCTTTTTGCTAATCAGATTACTGCTTCGGTTCCGCTACCACTTTGCTGCCCACGCCGCGGTTGTTGTATTCCCACATGCGGTTGAAGTTAGCGTCGTTGAGGTTACGCTGCACGTTGCCTTTCTCATCCACCGCACCGGTATTACCCGCATACGGACGCTGAGAGATCGCCGCGTTGCCCCACGGTTTTGCCATGTTAAAGCCTTCGTTGATCACGCTGTCGCGAATCACCACCTGGCCGTTGGAGGCAGAATCGACGTCCAGCGAGCGGCCCAGCTGTGCCACACCGTCACCCATCGCGGTAAAGCGGCTGTTCACTGCCAGGAAGCCGTAGAACATGTTCGACAGGGTGGCCGGGGCGAAGACATAGCCTTCCTGCTGGGTACGGGTATTCATCACCCGGAAATCGGTGTTATCAAACACCACGGCACCGCGACCAGAGACAATATCCACATCCCCTTCAATGTAGCTGTTAGTGACCAGCGTACGGGTGATGCGGTTGTTCTTCAGGGTGTTATCAACGCCGCTGTTGGTAACGAAGAAGGTATTCTGACGACCCAGAATATTTACCTTGTCGATCTGCACCTGGTCGCCATCGCTGCGCAGGGCAACCGCCTGGTGATTACCGGCATCGACGCTGTCGCCGAGATTGTTTTCAATTGTCAGGTTCTGCAGCTGCAGGCCGGTGTTCTGCGACCAGAAGACGGCGGAACACATTACCCCGACGGTGGCACTGTGCTTGCTCTGGCAACGGTCAAACATGTACCAGGCCGGTTTGCCAGGCATGTATTTACCGCCCGGATTGACCAGACGACGCCAGGTCGCGGTATCCATCTCCGAGTCGATCGCCAGACCAATTTTCACATCAATCGGTTTTTCACCCGTACCGTACAGGGTCACGCTACCCGGCGCGGCAGGCACATACACGGTGCCTTCGTACTCGCCTGGTAAAATGGCAATGTACTGACGGGAGCTGCTGTGCTTAGCAATGGCTGCATCAACCGCCGCCTGAATGGTGGTATGCGTAACGCCCTGGGTTCCCGCCGGGCCAACCACAAAGTTCGGCTGCGCAGGCAGACGAATGGCGTAAGGACTCCACGGCGCCGCGTTTGGATCCATGGCCGTGAAGTAGCGAGCCTGCTGGAAGTTTTTCGCTTCATCAGTGGAAAGGATCGGGCGGGAAGCCGTGCCTGGTGCGACCTGCTCTGAAGGCAGTTGATCCGGCGGAGTAGAGCTGCACGCGGACAACGTCACGCCAAATGCGAGGGCCAGCGCCAGACGAGAAATCCTGGAAATGTTCAAGGGAAAGCTCCTGCTAAGCATATCAATAGGGGGATAACCGAAATAGCCTGCTTTTTTATACTAAGTTGAGCGAAACGGGAAGATTAAAAGGCAAAAAGTTACTTTTTATTCCCGCGCTTAGCGGGAAAGTTGTCACAAATAAATAACAATTTCGGTAAAGGCGATTGACAGGGCGACGGGAATGAAAATAAATGTCTATACAACTCATGACAAGCGGAAGCCCGATGTTGCAACTTCATCCCGACGACGTTATCTGGCGTAACCTGCGCCTCGCGACTATGGATCCTGGCTACGGCACAGCCTATGGTCTGCTGGAGAACCGGGCCTTAATTGTAAGTGGAGAGACCATCCTGGCGATCGTGCCGGAATCTGACCTGCCGCAGGATCTGCCCAACACCCGCGATTTACAGGGGCGGCTGGTCACGCCGGGCCTGATTGACTGCCACACCCATCTGGTGTTTGGCGGCGACCGCGCCGCCGAGTGGGAGCAGCGGCTGAACGGCGTCTCCTATCAGACCATCAGCGCCCAGGGCGGCGGAATTAATGCCACGGTGAGCGCGACCCGGGACAGCACCCCTGAGCAGCTTGAGCAGCTGGCGCAGCAGCGTTTACAGCGGCTGATGCGCGAAGGCGTTACCACTATCGAAATCAAATCCGGCTACGGCCTGAACGACGAGGCGGAAGAGAAGATGCTGCGCGTGGCCCAGCGTCTGGCGCACACCCATCCCATTGAGATCAGCCCGACGCTGCTGGCTGCCCATGCCGTGCCGAAGGAGTATCGTCAGGATCCGGATGCGTACATCGCCCACGTGTGTCAGCACACGCTCCCGCAGCTGTGGGAGAAAGGCCTTTTCGAAGCCGTGGATGTCTTCTGCGAGAACGTTGGCTTTACCCCGGAACAGAGCGAGCGGGTGTTCCAGGCGGCACAGGCCCGGGGGATCCCGATTAAAGGCCACGTCGAGCAGCTCTCTAACCTCGGCGGCACCGCGCTGGTGAGCCGTTACCACGGGCTGTCTGCCGATCACATTGAGTATCTTGATGAGGCCGGAGTGAGCGCGATGGCGCAGAGCGGCACCGTGGCGGTACTGCTGCCCGGCGCGTTCTACTTTTTGCAGGAGCGCCAGCGCCCGCCGGTTGACCTGCTGCGTCAGCAGGGGGTGCCGATGGCCGTCGCGACCGACTACAACCCCGGCACCAGCCCCTTTGCCAGCCTGCATCTGGCGATGAATATGGCCTGCGTGCAGTTTGGTTTAACCCCGGAAGAGGCGTGGGCAGGGGTGACCCGGCATGCCGCCCAGGCGCTGGGCCGCGGGGCAACGCACGGCCAGCTGAAGGCCGGGTTTGTCGCGGATCTGGCGATCTGGGATGCCAAAAGCCCGGTGGAGATGGTGTATGAGCCGGGTCGTAACCCGCTTTATCAGCGCGTATTCAGAGGAAAAGTACAATGAGCGTATGGCAGCCGGTTTCACCTGACGTCTGGCAGGGGCGTGACGACACCCGCGAGGCCAGCAACGCGCTGCGCCTGTTCCAGACCGTGCAACGTAGCGACACACCAACGCCCCCCGGGGACGGTATCGCCCTGATCGGCTATGCCTGCGACGAAGGGGTCAGACGCAATCAGGGCCGGACCGGTGCGGCCCAGGCCCCGGATGTGTTACGCCGCGCGCTGGGAAATATGGCCAGCCATCAGGGCCACCAGCGGCTGACCGATATGGGCAACATCCGCATCGAGGGGGAGGCGCTGGAGACCGCCCAGCAGGCGCTGAGCGAGACGGTCACCGCCTGCCAGCAGGCCGGCATGCGCACCCTGGTGTTCGGCGGCGGGCATGAAACCGCCTGGGCCCATGGCCGCGGCGTGCTGGATGCCTTTCCCGGCGAGCGGGTGGTGATTATCAACCTCGATGCGCACCTCGATCTGCGTCACGCCAGTCAGGCGACCTCCGGAACCCCGTTCCGCCAGCTGGCGCTCTACTGCGCGGAACAGCAGCGTGAGTTTCACTACGCCTGCCTCGGGGTCAGCCGGGCGGCCAATACGCAGGCGCTGTGGGATGAAGCGGCTCGTCTTAACGTCACTCTGGTGGAAGATCTCGATTTCCAGCAGCAGGCGCTGCCGGTGCTGGACACCGTCCTCAACAATGCGGATCGGGTCTACCTCACCATTGACCTCGACGTGATGCCCGCCGGGGAGATGCCCGCCGTGTCGGCACCCGCCGCGCTGGGGGTTCCGGCCCGGGATCTGCTTCCGGTCATCGCGCGGATCTGTCGCAGCGGCAAACTGCAGGCGGCGGATCTGGTGGAGTTCAGCCCTGGCTTCGATCGCGACGGCCAGGGGGCGAAGCTCGCCGCGCGTCTTGCCTGGCAAATTGCTCACTGGTGGGCGTAATCTGTGGATATACTCGGATTTTTATAACGGCTTAAGGAATTGCTATGTTCTCTCGCGCCCCGCAGCAGCAGGCCAATACGCCAGCCCCTTTCTATGAAAAGGTAAAACAGGCGATCAGCCATCAGATCGCCACCGGCGTCTGGCGTCCTCACGATCGCATCCCGTCCGAGGCAGAGCTGGTGGCCCAGTTCGGCTTTAGCCGGATGACCATCAACCGCGCGCTGCGGGAGCTGACCGATGAGGGGCTGCTGGTGCGTCTGCAGGGGGTCGGCACCTTTGTGGCCGAGCCAAAAGGGCAGTCCGCGCTGTTTGAAATTCGCAGCATTGCCGATGAGATCGCCTCCCGCAACCATCAGCACCGTTGTGAGGTGCTGTTCCTTGAGGAGACGCAGGCCAGCGCTGCGCAGGCCGCTGCGTTGAACGTCAAAGAGGGAACGCGTATCTTCCACTCCCTGATGTTGCACTTTGAAAACGATATCCCGGTGCAGATTGAGGATCGCAGCGTCAATGCCGCGCTGGTGCCGGATTACCTGCAGCAGGACTATACCGCCACCACCCCCCATGCTTATCTGTCGCTGGTCGCGCCGCTGACGGAAGGGGAGCATATCGTCGAGGCGGTGCGCGCCACGCCGCAGGAGTGCGAGCTGCTGCGTATTAAAGAGCACGATCCCTGCCTGCTGATCCACCGCCGTACCTGGTCAGCCTCGCACATTGTTTCCCACGCCAGACTGCTGTTCCCGGGCAACCGCTATCGGCTGCAGGGCCATTTCATGTCATAAGCCAAAAGCGTGATTGCTGACGCAATATAACAAAAATGTATCGTAATTGTTAAAACCGGCCTTGTGTGCACTTGTCTATACAAGTATATCTTAGTGTATATTCTGTCCCCAATGAGGAGCACACAATGTCGTCAGGTAAGTATCGCCAGCAAGAGATCCGCGCCCCACGTGGCACCACGCTTAACGCCAAAAGCTGGCTCACCGAAGCCCCGCTGCGCATGTTAATGAACAACCTCGATCCCGACGTGGCGGAAAACCCTCACGAGCTGGTGGTGTATGGCGGAATTGGCCGCGCGGCGCGCAACTGGGCGTGCTATGACGCCATTGTCAAATCCCTCACCGAACTGGAAAACGACGAAACCCTGCTGGTGCAGTCCGGCAAACCGGTCGGCGTGTTCAAAACCCACGAAAACGCCCCGCGCGTGCTGATCGCCAACTCCAACCTGGTCCCGCACTGGGCCACCTGGGAACACTTTAACGAGCTGGATGCGAAAGGGCTGGCGATGTATGGCCAGATGACCGCCGGCAGCTGGATCTACATCGGCAGCCAGGGCATCGTCCAGGGCACCTACGAAACCTTTGTCGAGGCGGGCCGTCAGCACTATAACGGCTCCCTGAAAGGCCGTTGGGTACTGACCGCAGGCCTGGGCGGCATGGGCGGCGCACAGCCGTTGGCGGCGACGCTGGCGGGAGCCTGCTCCCTTAACATTGAGTGCCAGCAGAGCCGCATCGATTTCCGTCTGCGTACCCGCTACGTCGATGAGCAGGCCGATTCGCTGGACGATGCCCTGGCGCGCATTAACAAATACACCCAGCAAGGCAAAGCGGTCTCGATTGCCCTGTGCGGTAACGCGGCCGATATCGTGCCGGAGCTGGTGGCGCGCGGCGTGCGTCCGGACCTGGTCACCGACCAGACCAGCGCCCACGATCCGCTGCACGGCTACCTGCCAAAAGGCTGGAGCTGGGAAGAGTACCAGCAGAAAGCGCAGCAGGATCCGGAAGGCACCGTCCTGGCGGCGAAGCGTTCGATGGCCGATCACGTCAACGCGATGCTGGCCTTCAGCCAGCAGGGCGTCCCGACCTTCGATTACGGCAATAATATCCGCCAGATGGCGAAAGAGATGGGCGTTACCAACGCCTTTGACTTCCCGGGCTTTGTCCCTGCCTATATCCGTCCGCTGTTCTGCCGCGGGATCGGCCCGTTCCGCTGGGTGGCGCTCTCCGGCGACCCGGAAGATATCTACAAAACCGACGCCAAAGTGAAAGAGATTGTCGCCGATGATGAGCACCTGCATCACTGGCTGGACATGGCCCGCGAGCGCATTAACTTCCAGGGACTGCCGGCGCGTATCTGCTGGGTAGGCCTGGAGTGGCGCCAGAAGCTGGGCCTGGCTTTTAACGAAATGGTCCGCAGCGGTGAAGTCTCAGCGCCAATCGTTATTGGTCGTGACCATCTTGATTCGGGCTCGGTTGCCAGCCCGAACCGTGAAACCGAAGCGATGCAGGACGGCTCCGACGCGGTCTCCGACTGGCCGCTGCTGAATGCGCTGCTCAACACCGCCAGCGGCGCGACCTGGGTCTCGCTGCACCACGGCGGCGGCGTCGGGATGGGCTTCTCCCAGCATGCCGGAATGGTCATCGTCTGCGACGGCACCGATGAAGCCGCGGCCCGTATTGCCCGCGTACTGCACAACGATCCGGCGACTGGCGTGATGCGCCATGCCGATGCCGGGTATGACATTGCCATTGATTGCGCTAAAGAGCAGGGCCTGAACCTGCCGATGATCGCCGCTCAACAAGGAAAGCACTGATGAACGCTTTAACCCTGACTCCCGGTTCCCTGACCCTGGCCCAGTTGCGCCAGGTCTGGCAACAGCCGCTGCACCTGACGCTCGACGACGCGGCCCATAAAGCCATCAACGACAGCGTCGCCTGCGTGGAAGCGATTGTCGCCGAAGGGCGCACCGCCTACGGGATCAACACCGGTTTTGGCCTGCTGGCGCAGACGCGCATCGCCACTCACGATCTAGAAAACCTGCAACGTTCGCTGGTGCTCTCCCACGCGGCGGGCGTCGGCGAGCCGCTGGATGACGACATTGTGCGTCTGATGATGGTGCTGAAAATCAACAGCCTGGCGCGCGGTTTCTCCGGCATCCGCCTGAGCGTAATTCAGGCGCTGATTGCCATGGTCAATGCCGAAGTTTACCCCTGGATCCCGGCCAAAGGTTCGGTCGGCGCGTCCGGCGACCTGGCCCCGCTGGCGCACATGTCCCTGACCCTGCTCGGTGAGGGTAAAGCCCGCTACCGGGGCGAATGGTTACCGGCCGCCACCGCCCTGCAGAAAGCGGGTCTGGCCCCGGTGACGCTGGCGGCGAAAGAGGGCCTGGCGCTGCTGAACGGCACCCAGGCCTCCACCGCCTTTGCCCTGCGCGGCCTGTTTGAAGCCGAAGATCTGTTTGCCTCAGCGGTGGTCTGTGGGGCGCTGACTACCGAAGCGGTGCTTGGCTCCCGTCGTCCGTTTGACGCCCGCATTCATGAGGTACGCGGTCAGCGCGGGCAGATCGACGCCGCGGCGCTGTTCCGCCACGTCCTGACCGACACCAGCGCCATTGCCGAGTCGCACCACAACTGCGACAAGGTGCAGGACCCGTACTCCCTGCGCTGTCAGCCGCAGGTAATGGGGGCCTGTCTTACCCAGATGCGTCAGGTGGCGGAGGTACTGCTGGTGGAATCCAATGCCGTTTCCGATAACCCGCTGGTGTTCGCCGCGGAAAACGAAGTGGTCTCCGGGGGTAACTTCCACGCCGAACCGGTGGCGATGGCGGCGGATAATCTGGCCCTGGCGATTGCCGAAATTGGCGCGCTGTCGGAGCGTCGTATCGCGCTGATGATGGATAAACACATGTCCCAGCTGCCACCGTTCCTGGTGCGCAACGGCGGGGTTAACTCCGGGTTTATGATTGCCCAGGTGACCGCCGCCGCGCTGGCGAGCGAGAACAAGGCCCTGTCGCACCCGCACAGCGTGGACAGTCTGCCGACGTCAGCTAATCAGGAAGATCATGTCTCGATGGCCCCGGCGGCAGGCCGCCGCTTGTGGGAGATGGCGGGCAACACCCGCGGCGTGCTGGCGGTAGAGTGGTTAGCGGCCTGTCAGGGCTGCGATCTGCGCGACGGTCTGACCTCCAGCCCGCAGCTGGAGCAGGCGCGGCATATCATGCGGGAGCAGGTGGCGCACTATGATGACGACCGCTTCTTTGCCCCGGATATTGATGCGGCGATTGCGTTGCTGAACAAAAGGAGCCTGGTCGGGTTGCTGCCAGCGTTCTTGTAAAAAAACGCCCGGTGGCGCTGCGCTTACCGGGCCTACAAAAAACCGGCCTATGTGCCGGTTTTTTATTTAACTGTACATCGCCGTAATCGACGCGCTGCCCAGGGTGTGGAAATGGACGTTAAAGCCCACCATTGCGCCGCTGGCCTCTTTATCGACCTCGATTCTCTCCACATTCAGCGCATGTACCGTGAAGATATAACGATGGGTTTCGCCTTTTGGCGGGGCCGCGCCGCCGTATCCCGCTTTGCCAAAATCGGTGCGGGTCTCCACAGCACCCTCCGGCAGCGCCACCAGCGAAGAGCCGGAGCCCTGCGGCAGCACGCGGGTATCGGCGGGGATATTGGCGACAACCCAGTGCCACCAGCCGGAGCCGGTTGGGGCGTCCGGGTCGTAACAGGTCACGACAAAGCTTTTGGTACCCGACGGCACCTCGTCCCACGCCAGATGCGGAGAGATGTTATCTCCCTCATATCCCATACCGTTAAACACGTGGCGCAGCGGGAGTTTATCGCCGTCGCGCAGATCCTGACTGATAAGTTTCATACTGTTCCTCCGTAAAAAGCCCTGCCAGAAGTGTAACGCATAAACTAAAGCGTAAAGTGCGCAGGCTCCTGAACGGCATCCACCACCGCACGGGTCAGCTTGCTGAGCTGGTCGCGGCTTATCACATAGGGCGGCATCAGATAGATCAGTTTGCCGAACGGCCGCACCCAGACGCCGCGCGCCACAAAGAAGCGTTGCAGCGCCGACATGTTCACCGGATGGGTGGTTTCAACGACGCCGATCGCCCCCAGCACCCGCACGTCGGCGACAAAGGCTGAATCCCGCGCCGCCGCCAGTTCATTCTTCAGCTGGGCTTCGATGGCGGGTACCTGAATCTGCCACTCACCGCTCTCAAGCAGGGCCAGGCTCTCGCTGGCGACCGCGCAGGCCAGCGGGTTGCCCATAAAGGTCGGGCCGTGCATAAAGCAGCCTGCTTCGCCGTTGCTGATGGTTTCCGCCACCTGGCGAGTGGTGAGGGTGGCTGAGAGGGTCATGGTGCCCCCGGTCAGGGCTTTGCCGAGGCAGAGAATGTCCGGCGTAATGCCCGCGTGCTCGCAGGCAAACAGCTTGCCGGTGCGCCCGAAGCCGGTGGCAATTTCATCGGCAATCAGCAGAATGCCTTCGCGGTCACACATCCTGCGGATGCGCTTCAGCCACTCGGGATGGTACATGCGCATTCCCCCCGCACCCTGCACGATGGGCTCGAGGATCACGGCGGCAATTTCATGACGGTGGGCGGCCATCAGGCGGGCAAAGCCGACCATGTCCATTTCATCCCACTCGCCGTCGAAACGGCTCTGCGGCGCCGGGGCAAACAGGTTTTCCGGCAGATAGCCCTTCCACAGACTGTGCATCGAGTTGTCGGGATCGCATACCGACATCGCGCCGAAAGTGTCGCCGTGATAGCCGTTGCGGAAGGTGATAAACCGCTGACGGCTTTCGCCCTTCGCGTACCAGTACTGCAGCGCCATTTTCATCGCCACCTCCACCGCTACCGAGCCGGAATCGGCCAGGAAGACGCACTCCAGCGCTTCGGGGGTCATCGCCACCAGCCGACGGCAGAGATCCACCGCCGGTTGATGGGTGATGCCGCCGAACATCACGTGCGACATGCGGTCAATCTGGGCTTTCATCGCCGCGTTAAGCCGCGGGTGATTGTAGCCATGAATGGCTGCCCACCAGGAGGACATGCCGTCCACCAGCTGTTCGCCGCTGGCCAGGGTCAGCTCGCAGCCGTGCGCTTCCGTCACCGGATATACCGGCAGGGGCTGGGTCATGGAGGTGTAGGGATGCCAGATATGTTGCCGATCGAAGGCGAGATCGTCCGTTGTCATAATCGACTTGTAAACCATTTTGAAAACATTTAGGTTTACAATCATAACCCGAACCCATCCTGAACTAAACCCCTTTGGAGACGCCCCATGGCTCACCAGGCTCGCTGGACATTGTCGCAAGTCACTGCATTATTTGAAAAACCCCTGCTTGAACTGCTGTTTGAAGCGCAACAAATTCACCGTCAGCACTTCGATCCGCAGCAGGTTCAGGTCAGCACCCTGCTGTCGATCAAGACCGGGGCCTGCCCGGAAGACTGCAAATACTGCCCGCAAAGCGCGCGTTACAAAACCGGCCTCGAATCCGAACGCCTGATGGAGGTGGAGCAGGTGCTGGAGTCGGCGCGTCAGGCGAAAAACGCCGGCTCGACCCGCTTCTGCATGGGCGCGGCCTGGAAAAACCCGCACGAGCGCGATATGCCTTATCTCGAGCAGATGGTGCAGGGCGTGAAGGCGATGGGCCTCGAAGCCTGTATGACCCTCGGCACGCTGGATGATCATCAGGCCCAGCGTCTGGCCTCGGCGGGGCTGGATTACTACAACCACAACCTCGACACCTCCCCGGAGTTCTACGGCAACATCATCACCACCCGGACCTATCAGGAGCGTCTGGACACACTCGACAAAGTGCGCGATGCGGGCATCAAGGTCTGCTCGGGCGGGATTGTCGGCTTAGGCGAAACGGTCACCGATCGCGCCGGGCTGCTGTTGCAGCTGGCAAACCTGCCGACCCCGCCGGAGAGCGTGCCGATCAACATGCTGGTGAAGGTGAAAGGCACCCCGCTGGCCGACAACGACGACGTCGACGCCTTTGACTTTATCCGCACCATTGCGGTGGCGCGGGTGATGATGCCGACCTCGTACGTACGCCTCTCGGCGGGTCGCGAGCAGATGAACGAGCAGACTCAGGCGATGTGCTTTATGGCCGGGGCTAACTCCATCTTCTACGGCTGCAAGCTGCTTACCACCCCGAACCCGGAAGAGGACAAGGACGTGCAGCTGTTCCGCAAGCTGGGGCTCAACCCGCAGCAGACCGCGGTGCTGACTGGCGATAACGAGCAGCAGCACCAGCTCGAACAGCAGCTTTTCAATGCCGATACCGACCAGTTCTACAACGCGGCGACGGTATGACCTGGCAACAACGCATCGATGCTGCCCTCGACGCTCGTCGGGCGGCCGACGCCCTGCGCGTGCGCACCCCGGTGGAGAACGGCGCCGGGCGCTTTCTCACCCGCGAGCAGCGGCGGTACTGCAACTTCTCCGGCAATGACTATCTCGGCCTGAGTCAGCACCCCGACATCATCCGCGCCTGGCAACAGGGCGCGGAGCAGTACGGCGTGGGCAGCGGCGGCTCCGGCCACGTCAGCGGCTACACCCACGCGCATCAGGCGCTGGAGGAGCACCTTGCCGGGTGGCTCGGCTACCCGCGGGCGCTGCTGTTTATCTCCGGCTTTGCCGCTAATCAGGCGCTGATTGCCGCCCTGACCGGCAAAGAGGATCGCATTGTGGCCGACCGCTTAAGCCACGCCTCGCTGCTGGAAGCCGCCAGCCACAGCCCGGCTCAGCTCAGGCGCTTCGCCCACAATGATGTCGCCCAGCTGGATTCGCTGCTGGATAAACCCTGCGCCGGGCAACAGCTGGTAGTGACCGAGGGGATCTTCAGCATGGACGGCGACAGCGCCCCGCTGGGCGACATCCACGCGGCGGCCCAGCGTCAGGGCAGCTGGCTGCTGGTGGACGATGCCCACGGGATTGGCGTCACCGGGCCAGAGGGGCGGGGAAGCGCTGCCAGCCTGCGGGTAAAACCCGAGCTGCTGGTGGTGACCTTCGGTAAAGGCGTTGGGGTCAGCGGGGCGGCGGTGCTGTGCAGCGAATCCGTCGCCGACTACCTGCTGCAGTTCGCCCGCCATCTGATCTACAGCACCAGCATGCCGCCTGCCCAGGCGGTGGCGCTGCTGGCGGCCTTTAACCTGATTCGCAGCGACGAAGGCGACGCGCGTCGGCAGCGGCTGGCTGCGTTAATTGACCAGTTCCGCGCGGGCGTGCGCGATTTGCCGCTGGCGATCACCGCCTCGCAGAGCGCCATTCAACCGCTGATCGTCGGCGAAAACGCGCGCGCCCTGCACCTGGCGCAGGTCCTCAGAGAGCAGGGGATCTGGGTGACCGCCATTCGTCCGCCTACCGTGCCGGCGGGCACGGCGCGCCTGCGCCTGACCCTGACGGCGGCGCATGAGCCGGAAGATATCACCGCGTTACTGGAGGCGCTGCATGTCGCAAGTGAATAAACAGGCGATTGCCGCCGCCTTTGGCCGGGCGGCGCACAGCTACGCGCGCCACGATGGTCTCCAGCGGCAAAGTGCCGACGGGCTGCGGGCTTTGCTGGCAGAAAACAGGTTTGCCAGCGTGCTGGACGCCGGCTGCGGTCCGGGGAGCAACAGCCTGGCCTGGCGCCAGGCCGGGAGTCATGTGACGGCGATGGATCTCTGCGCCCCGATGCTGGAGGAAGCGCGCCGCAACCAGGCGGCCGACTGCTATCTGCAGGCCGATATCGAAGCCATTCCGCTGGCGGAGGGGCAGTTCAGCCTGGTCTGGAGCCATCTGGCGGTGCAGTGGTGCGCCAGCCTGCCGCAGGCGCTGGCAGAGCTGTATCGCGTGGCGCAGCCGGGAGGCAAGGTGGCCTTCACCACGCTGCTCAACGGCTCGCTGCCGGAGCTGAATCAGGCCTGGCAGGCGGTGGATACCCAGCCGCACGCCAACCGTTTTCTGACCGGACAGCAGGTGAACGATGCCCTGTCCGGCTGGCAGTACCGCTGTGCGGTCCAGACCGTCACCCTGCTGTTTGAGGATGCGCTCAGCGCCATGCAGTCCCTGAAGGGGATCGGCGCCACCCATCTGCACGCCGGGCGGGCCGACAGGCCCTTAACGCGCGGCCAGCTGCAGCGGCTGGCACAGGCCTGGCCACAGCAGGCGGGGAAATTCCCGCTCTCTTATCAACTTTTTCATGGAATTATCGAACGTGACTGAACGTTATTTTGTCACCGGCACCGACACCGAGGTCGGTAAAACCGTCGCCAGCACCGCCCTGTTACAGGCGGCACGGGCGCTGGGCCGCAACACTGCCGGATACAAACCGGTGGCCTCGGGCAGTGAGATGACCGCACAAGGGCTGCGCAACAGCGATGCGCTGGCGTTACAGCGCAACAGCAGCGTGGCGCTGAGCTACCCGACGGTGAACCCCTATACCTTCGCGGAGCCGACGTCGCCGCACATCATCAGCGCCGACGAGCAGCGCCCGATCCTGTTCAGCACGCTCTCCGCCGGGTTACGCACCCTGGAGAGCTGTGCCGACTGGGTGCTGGTGGAAGGGGCGGGCGGCTGGTTCACGCCGCTGTCGCAGGAGCAGACCTTCGCCGACTGGGTGCTGGCCGAACGCCTGCCGGTGATCCTGGTGGTGGGGGTGAAGCTGGGCTGTATCAACCACGCGATGCTGACCGCGCAGGCGATTCAGCAGGCGGGACTGCATTTTGCAGGCTGGGTGGCGAACGGAGTAGTGTCCCCCGGCAAGCGCCATGCCGAATACATGACGACGCTCCGGCGCGTGCTGCCCGCTCCGCTGCTGGGCGAGATCCCGTGGCTGGGCGATACGGCTGACACCTCGGCAGTCGGGCAGTATCTGTCTCTTACTGCGCTGACGCCGTCGGCCCCATCCAGTGGGCAATCAGCGGGTCATCCAGCTCGCTGACCCGACCCTGAGCCACGTTTCGCCCCCGGTAAAGCAGGCAAAAGCGATCCGCCACCCGACGGATCAGGGAAAGATGTTGTTCGGCCAGCAGCACCGATAATCCCAGCTCCCGGTTGAACCTGAGCAGCAGCTGCGCCAGCTTGAGGGTAAACAGCTGGCCGGTGCCGCGGCTGGGCTCGTCGAGGATCAACAGGCGAGGGCGGGTCACCAGCGCGTTCGCCAGTGCCAGCTGGTACTGCTGGTCGTCATTAAGACCCGAGGCCCGATGCTGGCGCAGCGGGTACAGCTCCGGAAAGAACTCAAAAACGTCGCGGCTTACCGATCCGCCCGCGACGCCTTTCGCCATCCGCGCGACATGCAGATTCTCCTCTACCGTCAGTTGCGAAAAGATCCGCCGGTCCTGTGACACAAAGCTGATCCCCTCTCCTGGACGGGTCTCTGGCCCGGCGTCATGCCAGACCATGGTGCCGCTGGCGATGGGCAGCAGCCCGGCAATACAGCTCACGAGGGTAGTTTTCCCCATTCCGGGCAGCCCGACGACGCCGGTGCAGAGGCCGGGAGGCAGATCGAGGTCAACGTTCCACAGGGTGTGGCGATCCCCGTAATACTGGTTTACAGCGCGCAGGCTTAACATGGTATTGCTCCTTTTCAGGCATCGGTGACACCTGATGCTCTGCAAGACTCTTGCCACAGCCCAAAAAATGGCGCTTAACCCTTCTTTTTTCGGATTAGGTTCGAAAATGCGCGCTGCGATGACAGGAACCTGCACTGCGTCGGTGCCCCGTTTTATGCACCTGGTGCAGGTACTATTTTGATTAAAATGTGAGCAATGCCTCACCAGTTCGTTCGCTGATTTTTGTCATAAGATCGCCATAATTGGGTGATAAAAATTTTTTACCGTCGCGCTGGGGAGAAAAACCGGGAACGGGCCGAGTCACGTTCCGTATGGCCTGGAGACAGTTATCCACTATTCCTGTGGATAACCATGTGCATTAGAGTTAGAAAACACAAGGTAAGCGAGAGAATACGCGGCCTGCGCCTGAATTGCTGCGAAACGCGTCTTTTTGAAAACTTTATTGCAGATCAAGGCGTTAAATAAAAGCAATCATTGTCATCAAACTGTCAATCAGATGCGCTAAAGTCCGGCGGTTCGCCTTGACAAATGTTAAAAAACAAAAAATTCTGGGGATAACCGACCCCTGATGGAATTTTATCCCGTCACAGCCGAAATTTTGCGCAGCTTTGCTTGATTCCCGCTGCTGCTGGCACAAAACCACGCAGATGCTACTGGGTTTATAACCAGTATAATTTACTGGCAAAAATAGCCATGAGGAGTAAAATTACACACTTGCCGTATTAATCATCATCAGGTCGCCGTTCATGAGTAAACCGTTCAAACTGAATTCCGCTTTCCGTCCTTCTGGCGATCAGCCTGAAGCGATTCGCCGTCTGAAAGAGGGGCTGGAGGATGGGCTTGCACACCAGACGCTGCTGGGGGTGACCGGTTCGGGTAAAACCTTTACCGTCGCCAACGTGATCGCCGATCTTCAGCGGCCCACCATGGTGCTGGCACCTAACAAAACCCTGGCTGCGCAGCTGTACGGCGAGATGAAAGAGTTCTTCCCCGAAAACGCGGTGGAGTACTTCGTCTCCTACTACGACTACTACCAGCCGGAAGCCTACGTCCCGAGCTCCGACACCTTTATTGAAAAGGATGCCTCGGTGAACGAGCATATCGAGCAGATGCGTCTGTCCGCCACCAAGGCCCTGCTCGAGCGCCGCGACGTGGTGGTGGTAGCCTCGGTGTCAGCCATTTACGGCCTCGGCGACCCCGATCTCTACCTGAAGATGATGCTGCACCTGACTCAGGGGATGATTATCGATCAGCGCGCCATCTTGCGGCGCCTGGCGGAGCTGCAATATACCCGCAACGATCAGGCGTTCCAGCGCGGTACTTTCCGCGTTCGCGGCGAGGTCATCGACATCTTCCCGGCGGAGTCGGACGACTTCGCGCTGCGCGTGGAGCTGTTTGATGAAGAGGTGGAGCGGCTGTCCCTGTTTGATCCGCTGACCGGCCACGTGGAGTCGATTATTCAGCGCTTCACCGTCTACCCCAAAACCCACTACGTTACCCCGCGCGAGCGCATCGTGCAGGCGATGGAAGATATCAAGGTAGAGCTGGCGGATCGCCGCAAGACCCTGCTGGACAACAACAAGCTGCTGGAAGAGCAGCGCATCAGCCAGCGTACCCAGTTCGATCTCGAGATGATGAACGAGCTGGGCTACTGCTCCGGTATTGAAAACTACTCGCGCTATCTCTCCGGCCGCGGGCCGGGCGAGGCGCCGCCGACCCTGTTTGACTACCTGCCGGCGGATGGCCTGCTGGTGGTGGACGAATCCCACGTGACCATTCCGCAGATTGGCGGCATGTACCGCGGTGACCGGGCGCGTAAAGAGACCCTGGTGGAGTACGGCTTCCGTCTGCCGTCGGCGCTGGATAACCGCCCGATGAAGTTCGAAGAGTTTGAGGCGCTGGCGCCGCAAACCATCTACGTTTCCGCGACGCCGGGCAACTACGAGCTGGAGAAATCGGGCGATGAAGTGGTGGATCAGGTGGTGCGTCCGACCGGTCTGCTGGATCCGATTATCGAAGTGCGTCCGGTTGGCACCCAGGTGGACGATCTGCTGTCGGAGATCCGTGCCCGGGCGGCCATCAACGAGCGCGTGCTGGTCACCACCCTGACCAAACGCATGGCGGAAGATCTGACCGAATACCTCGAGGAGCATGGCGAGAAGGTGCGCTATCTGCACTCGGATATCGACACCGTGGAACGTATGGAGATCATCCGCGACCTGCGCCTTGGCGAGTTCGACGTGCTGGTGGGGATCAACCTGCTGCGTGAAGGGCTGGATATGCCGGAAGTGTCGCTGGTGGCGATTCTGGATGCCGATAAAGAGGGCTTCCTGCGCTCCGAGCGCTCGCTGATCCAGACCATTGGTCGTGCGGCGCGAAACGTCAACGGCAAAGCGATTCTTTACGGCGACAAGATCACCCCGTCAATGGCGAAAGCCATCGGCGAAACCGAACGCCGCCGCGAGAAGCAGCAGCGCTATAACGAAGAGCACGGCATTACGCCGCAGGGTCTGAACAAGAAGGTGGTGGATATCCTGGCGCTCGGCCAGAACATCGCCAAAACCAAAGCGAAGGGCCGCGGCAAGTCGCGCTCACCGGTGGAGGCCGATACCGTTGCCCTGACGCCGAAAGCGCTGCAGCAGAAGATTCACGAACTGGAAGGGCAGATGATGCAGCACGCGCAGAATCTGGAGTTCGAAGAGGCCGCGCAGATCCGCGACCAGCTGCATCAGTTGCGGGATTTATTCATCGCCGCGTCGTAGTTTGTGCCCGGTGGCGCTGCGCTTACCGGGCCTACGAACGGCTTAAACTTGTAGGCCCGGTAAGCGCTAGCGCCACCGGGCGATAAAGGCCGCACAGTCTTAACCCAACGCCTGCACCGCCTTCTCCAGCGCCACGCGCAGTAAATGCCGGTCATGGCGGTACTTAATATCGCTCGCCTCAAGTGGTTCCTGTACTACCACCCGGCCTTCCATGCCTGAGACATCAGTACAAGGCCCGACCACCACCGCATCGATAATCTTTTTCCCGACATACTGCTCCATCAGGGCCAGCTTAGCGGGCAGCGAAAGCCCGGCGGCGGCAGGGCTGAGCTCGCGACCCAGATTGCCGATGTAAACCACGGGGGCAGGCGTCCGGCGCAGCGCCTGGGCCAGCTCGTTGTTCAGCAGCAGCGGCATCAGGCTGGTGTAAAAACTGCCCGGGCCAATCAAAATTAAATCTGCTTCACCAATGGCCTCAACTGCTTCACGGGTCGCCGGAACCGTGGGGTAGAGCATCAGCTCTTTCGGCGGCAGAAGCAGCTGGTCGATATTCACTTCGCCATAGACTTCATGGTCGTTACTGTCGATGGCCATCAAATCCACCGGAAGTTCGGACATCGGAATCAAAAACGCATCCACTTTTAGCAGGTTGCGGATTAAATTGATCGCCTCCAGAGGCCGCACGCTGAGATGATCCAGCGCCTTTAACATCAGATTTCCGAGGTTATGCCCCGAAAGTTCGCCATTACCGCCAAAACGATACTCAAACATCGCGGAAGCGACGCTGGGTTCGGTGATAAGTTGATTTAAACAGTTGCGCATATCACCCCAGGCGATGCCCCCTTCGGCGCGACGAATGCGTCCGGTTGAGCCGCCGTTATCGGTGGTGGTAACGATCCCGGTAAGCCGTGAACCGAGCGATGACAAGGAGGACATCACCCGGCCCAGTCCGTGGCCTCCGCCGAGAGCGACGACGCGGTCGAGATCCGCAAAAGTGCGATTGCGCATAGAAATTCCTTAGTAAGACGAACACCTTAACAGTAACTCAACTACCCCTAAATGACGATGTCCCGCCCGGGGCAAAATGACATATATCAATGCAATAATTTTATAATGACGTATTCTGAATCGAAATGGCACGAACATGTCGATATATACAACTTTATATAGCGAAAGACGATAATAGCGAAACTGCTTTTAACACGCTACTATCGGCATAACCACGTTTTCTTAATCGAAAACATACACTCTAGCCTTTGCGCCTGTGTCGACAGATATGGTGCTCTGGCCGTGGCGGTTTCGCCACCAGGGTACAGAAAGAAATGACTGTGCCTCCCGTATCAGGAAAGGTGTACATGGCTTCACAACTTACCGATGCATTCGCGCGTAAGTTTTTTTACCTGCGTTTGTCGATTACCGATGTGTGCAATTTCCGTTGCACCTACTGCCTGCCGGACGGCTACAAACCCGGCGGTATCACCAATAACGGCTTTCTCTCCGTGGACGAAGTCCGCCGCGTGACGCGCGCGTTTGCCGCCATGGGCACAGAAAAGGTCCGTCTTACCGGCGGCGAACCCTCGCTGCGCCGTGACTTCACCGACATCATTGCCGCAGTACGTGAAAACGACGTCATCCGCCAGATTGCGGTCACCACTAACGGTTATCGCCTGGCGCGCGATGTCGCCGACTGGCGCGATGCGGGGCTCACGGCCATCAACGTCAGCGTCGACAGTCTGGATGCCCGCCAGTTTCACGCCATCACCGGCCAGGATAAATTCCACCAGGTGATGGAGGGCATCGATGCGGCCTTTGCGGCCGGCTTCGACAAGGTGAAGGTCAACACCGTGCTGATGCGCGATGTGAACCATCATCAGCTGGATACCTTCCTGGCGTGGATCAAGCCCCGCCGCATTCAACTGCGCTTTATCGAGCTGATGGAAACCGGCGAGGGCAGCGACCTGTTCTCCCGCCATCACATCTCCGGCATGGTGCTGCGCGATGAACTGCTTAGACGCGGCTGGATCCATCAGCTTCGCCAGCGCAGCGACGGCCCGGCACAGGTCTTTTGTCACCCCGACTACGAAGGGGAGATCGGTCTTATCATGCCGTATGAAAAAGACTTCTGCGCCAGCTGCAACCGCCTGCGCGTCTCGTCGGTGGGTAAACTGCACCTGTGCCTGTTTGGCGACGGCGGCGTCGACCTGCGCGATTTGCTGGCCGATGACGCCCAGCAGCAGGCGCTGGAAGCGCGCATTTCTGAGGCGCTGATGCACAAAAAACAGACCCACTTCCTGCATCAGGGCAACACCGGGATCACCCAGAACCTGTCCTACATAGGCGGGTAATCGCAAAAGGAACCAGAAGATGAGTCAGGTAAGCGCTGAATTTATCCCGACGCGTATTGCTATCCTTACCGTTTCCGAACGCCGCGGCGAAGAGGATGATACCTCCGGCCACTGGCTGCGCGATGCGGCCCATGAGGCGGGGCATCAGATCGTCGACAAGAGCATCGTCAAAGAGAACCGCTACGCCATTCGCGCGGAAGTGTCGCGCTGGGTCGCCAGCGACAACGTTCAGGTAGTGCTGATCACCGGCGGCACCGGGTTTACCGCGGGCGACCAGGCCCCCGAGGCGCTGCTGCCGCTGTTCGATCGCGAGATTGAAGGCTTCGGGGAAGTGTTCCGCATGCTCTCGTTCGAAGAGATTGGCACCTCCACGTTGCAGTCGCGCGCCGTGGCTGGGATCGCCAACAATACGGTGATTTTTGCCATGCCGGGCTCCACTAAAGCCTGCCGTACCGCATGGGAAAACATCATTGCTCCGCAGCTGGATGCCCGTACGCGTCCGTGTAATTTCCATCCTCATCTAAAGAAGTAAGCTATGTCGCAACTGACCCACATTAACGCCGCTGGCGAAGCGCATATGGTGGATGTCTCCGCCAAAGCCGAGACCGTGCGTGAAGCCCGCGCGGAAGCGTTCGTCACCATGCTTCCCGAGACGCTGGCAATGATCGTTGACGGCAGCCACCACAAAGGGGACGTCTTCGCCACGGCGCGGATCGCCGGGATCCAGGCGGCGAAACGCACCTGGGATCTTATCCCGCTGTGCCATCCCCTGATGCTGAGCAAGGTCGAGGTCAACCTGCGGGCCGAGCCGGAGCATAACCGGGTGCGCATCGAATCACTGTGCCGCCTGACGGGAAAAACCGGGGTGGAGATGGAAGCCTTAACCGCTGCCTCCGTGGCGGCATTGACCATCTACGACATGTGCAAAGCGGTGCAGAAAGATATGGTCATCGGCCCGGTTCGCCTGCTGGCGAAAAGCGGCGGTAAATCAGGTGATTTCAGGGTACAAGATAATGATTAAAGTGCTGTTTTTTGCGCAGGTGCGCGAGCTGGTGAACACCGACAGCCTGACGCTGGAGAGTGAGTTCGATACCGTGGAGGCGCTGCGGGCGCATCTGGCGGCGCAGAGCGATCGCTGGGCGCTGGCGCTGGACGCGGGCAAACTGCTGGCGGCGGTCAACCAGACGCTGGTGGAGTTCACTCATCCGGTCAAACCGGGCGATGAGGTGGCTTTCTTTCCACCGGTGACCGGAGGTTGAGATGACTGACACCAAAATCGTGGTCGATCAGGCGCGTTTCAACGTCGGCACGGAGTACAGCTGGCTGGCGGAGCGCGACGAAGACGGGGCGGTGGTCACCTTCACCGGCAAAGTGCGCAACCATAATCTGGGCGACAGCGTGAAGGCCCTGACCCTTGAGCACTATCCGGGCATGACCGAAAAGGCGCTGGCGGAGATCGTCGACCAGGCGCGCGAGCGCTGGCCGCTCGGCCGGGTAACGGTGATCCACCGCATCGGCGAGATGTGGCCCGGGGAAGAGATCGTCTTCGTGGGCGTCACCAGCGCCCATCGCGGCAGCGCCTTTGCCGCAGGCGAGTTTATTATGGATTATCTGAAAACCCGCGCCCCGTTCTGGAAGCGCGAAGCCACGCCGGAAGGGGATCGCTGGGTAGAGTCCCGGGACAGCGACAAGGATGCTGCCAGCCGCTGGTAGCCGGATTGGCGGGATGTGTTAGTCTATAACAGTGTGTCCACTTAAAAAGGAGTGCGTTATGGACAGATTTCCCCGTTCCGATTCCATCGTGCAGACCCGCAGCGGCCTGCAAACCTATATGGCGCAGGTCTATGGCTGGATGACCTGCGGACTGCTGCTTACCGCGTTTGTCGCCTGGTTTTCAGCAAACACGCCTGCCGTAATGATGTTCGTTTTCTCCAGCAAAATTACCTTCTTTGGTCTGATTATCGCCCAGCTGGCGCTGGTGTTTGTTCTCTCCGGGCTGGTGCATAAGCTCAGTGCCGGGATGGCGACCACGCTGTTCATGCTCTATTCGGCGCTTACCGGCCTGACGCTCTCCAGCATCTTCATCGTCTATACCTACTCCTCCATTGCCAGCACCTTCGTGGTGGCGGGCGGGATGTTTGGCGCGATGAGCCTCTACGGCTACACCACCAAACGCGACCTGAGCGGCTTTGGCAACATGCTGTTTATGGCGCTGATTGGTATCGTGCTGGCCTCGCTGGTGAACTTCTGGCTGAAGAGCGAAGCGCTGATGTGGGCGGTGACCTATATCGGGGTGATTGTGTTTGTCGGCCTGACGGCCTACGACACGCAGAAGCTGAAAAATATCGGAGAGCAGATTGACGTGCGTGACAGTTCAAACCTGCGTAAATACTCGATTCTCGGGGCGCTGACCCTCTATCTGGACTTCATCAACCTGTTCCTGATGCTGCTGCGCATCTTCGGCAACCGCCGTTAAGGGTGATGCCCGGCAGCGCGATGCTTGCCGGGCCTACAAATCTGCCCGGCGGCGCTGCGCTTGCACGGGCCTACAAAACCCGTAGGCCGGGTAAGCGCAGCGCAACCCGGCATTTCCCATCATTACTTCGCCATCTGCTGCTCGTTTTTAGCCCGCAGTTTCTTCGCCCGGCTCTCCAGCACCAGATAACAGACCGTCGCCAGTGCCAGCGGCAGGAAGTAATAGAGCATGCGGTAGGCCAGCAGGGCGGCAATGATGGTGCCATGAGAGACATGCTCCCCGGCCAGCAGGGCGATAAATACCGCCTCCAGCACGCCGATGCCGGCCGGAATATGGACAATCACCCCGGCGATGCTGCTCACCAGCAACACTCCCAGCACGAAGAAGTAATTCACATCTTCGCCCATCAGCAGCCAGATAATCGCCCCCATCGCCATCCAGTTACCGGCTGAAATACCCATCTGCGCCATTGCAAAACGCCAGGAGGGGAGCACCAGCTTTTGCTTTTTGATCGTCACATGGCGCCGCTTCGCAAACGCGCAGGCCCACAGATAAACGGCAATCACCAGCAGCAATACCACGCCGAGAATGCGCAGCGTCGTCTGGTCTATGTACCAGTGGTCGGGCAGTTGAACGACCCCGGCGGTAAAGATCACCCCGCCCAACAGGATATAGCCCAGCCAGTTGGTGGTGATACTCAGGGAGAAGATGCGGGTAATGGTGCTGCTGGGCAGCCCGAGGCGGGAGTAAAGCCGGTAGCGCATCCCGATACCCCCGACCCAGGTGCTCAGGGTCAGGTTAAAGGCATAGCAGATAAACGACACCAGCATAACCTGGCGTTTGGCCAGCTTATGCCCGCAGTAGACACGCCCGAGCAGGTCGTAACAGCCATACAGCAGATAGCTCAGCACCACCAGCGCAATCGCGCTCAGGAGCGACACACGGTCGTAGTCGCGGATAACCTTCCAGACTTCAGTCCAGTCGACCTTTTTCGCGTAAACTACCAGCAGCACCGCAACGGCAATAAAAAATACCCAGGTGAGGATCTTTTTAGCCAGACGCCAGCGCGAATGTTTTTTGCTCATCAGGGTTTCACTCCCGTGTTACCTGCCTCGACCCGATCCTGGGTCTCCATTTCGGGCTGTACCGGGGGCGGCACCTGCGCCAGCTTGGGCGTATGGGCCGGCAACCAACCCACCAGCGCCGGGAAATGGCGCAGGAAGTGGAACACCACCACGCTTTTGCCCAGATTCCACCAGGTGCGTTTCGGTACCATCGTCTCATCAACCCGTACGCAATCCTCGGCGATGATGGCGGAGAGATTGTCGCGCAGGGTCTGGTTAAACTCACGATCGTGAATAATCAGGTTGGCCTCCAGATTCAGCGACAGGCTGAGGGGATCGAGGTTGCTGGAGCCGACGGTCACCCAGTGATCGTCCATCAGCGCCACCTTGCCGTGTAGCGGACGGCGGCGGTATTCGTAAATCTCGACCCCACCTTTCACCAGATAGTTGTACAGCAAGCGCGCGCCCACCGTGACGATCGGCATATCCGGCTCGCCCTGCACAATCAGCTTCACCCGCACGCCGCGCCGCGCCGCGTTACGCATGGCGTGCAGCAGGCGATAGCCGGGGAAGAAGTAGGCGTTGGCGATGATCACTTCGCGCCGGGCGTTGGTGAGCATCTTAAGATAGTGCCGCTCAATATCGTCCCGGTGCTCTTCGTTATCGCGCCAGACGAACAGTGCCTGGGCCTCGCCCGGTTTCCTGTTCTCTTCGGCGCGATGACGCCGCTTCCACCAGCGACGCACGGCGGCTTTGCCGGGCAGGTTTTCCACGACAAACTGCAAAATATCCTGCACCACCGGGCCTTCAACCTGGACGGCATAATCCTGTTTGGCTTCCGGACCGTAGTCCGACATATGTTCAGCGGAGTAGTTAATCCCGCCGACGAAGGCCACCTGCTCATCCACCACCACAATTTTACGGTGCATGCGGCGGAACACGTTGGTACGCATGCCGAACAGAGGAGGGCGTGGATCGTAGTAACGGAACACCACGCCTGCCGCGGTGAGTTCCCCGACGAAGTCGTCATCGAGATCGGGGGATCCGTAGCCGTCCAGCAGCACTTCGATATGCACGCCGCGCTGGGCTGCGCGCAGGATAACGGCATGCAGCTTGCGGCCTACGCTGTCATCAAACCAGATGAAGGTCTCAAGCAGCACCCGACTCTGGGCCTTATCGATGGCGGCAAATACCGCCGGATAATATTGATCGCCATTTTCCAGCAGCTTAATCCGGTTGCCGCTTTGCCATGAACATTTCATAGATGAATCTCCGCACTTAACGGCGCATGGTCGGAAAGGTGACGCCAGTTACTCAGTGCCAGCGCGGTAGGGCTGCTGGCATGGGCATTTTTGACATAGATACGATCGAGACGCAGCAGCGGGAACCTGACCGGGAAGGTGCGGGCAGGCCTGCCGTGCGCGAGGGTAAACACCTCTTCGAGCCCGGCCTCCGCTTTCAGCGGATGGCTGGCGCGCTGACGCCAGTCGTTAAAGTCCCCGGCCACCACGACCGGATCGCCCTCGGGCAGGGCGTTGACCCAGTCGGCCATCATCTGCAGCTGCGCCTGGCGGTGTGCTTCCCGCAGGCCCAGATGCACCGAGGCCACATGCAGCGGCATGGCCAGCTCCGGCACGGCAACCCGACAGTAGAGTAGCCCGCGTTTTTCACTCTCGCCAACCGAGACATCGTGGTTTTCATAGTGTTCGATGGGATAGCGGGAGAGGATCGCATTGCCGTGATGCCCTTCGGGATAGACGGCGTTGCGCCCGTAGGCGTAATCACTCCACATGGTGTCCGCGAGAAATTCGTAGTGGCTGGTGTCGGGCCAGTTCTCTACGTGCAGCGGATGCACTTCATGGGCCCCCATCACTTCCTGCAAGCAGACGATATCCGCGCTGACGGTACGTACGGCGTCGCGCAGTTCGGGCAGAATGAAACGGCGGTTAAACGCCGCGAATCCTTTATGAATGTTGATCGTTAAGACTTTAAGCGAAAAATGCCGGGTTTGTTGGGTCATACACTCCTTCCCGCGTCACTATCCTGATGAAAATAAAGTGTAGTCGTCGTCACAAAAAGGTGCTGTGTTACGGAATTTTCCGTAAAGTGCGATAGTCTGAACAAGCAGAGTAAAATCCTTCAGGAGAGTGCCATGAAGTGGCAACAACGCATACGCGTCGCGACCGGCCTGAGTTGCTGGCAGATTATGTTGCATTTATTGGTGGTGGCCGTACTGGTGATGGCCTGGATGAGCGGCACCCTGGTGCGCGTCGGCTTAGGTTTATGTATGCTGTACGGCGTAACCGTACTGCTGATGCTCTTTTTACAGCGTCATCATGAAGAACGCTGGCGCGAAGTGGCGGATGTGCTCGAAGAGCTCACCACCACCTGGTATTTCGGTGCGGCAGTGATTGTGCTGTGGCTGTTGTCACGCGTGCTGCAAAACAACTTTTTACTGGCCGTTGCAGGCCTGGCGATCCTGGCCGGGCCAGCGGTGGTTTCACTGTTAACCAAAGACAAAAAGCTACGCGATATTGCGTCTAAACATCGCGTACGCCACTGACCCCGTCACGGCCGCTATCACCAGTAGCGGCCACAAACTTCCCCACACAATGTCCAGACTCGCATCCTTGAGATAGATCTGCTTGGTAATATCGGTGAAGTGGCGGATCGGGTTTACCCAGGTTAAGTTCTGCAGCCAGACCGGCATATTCTCCACCGGCGAGACATAGCCGGAGAGCAAAATCGCCGGCATCATAAAGACAAACACCCCGATAAACGCCTGCTGTTGAGTCGAGCAGAGCGCCGAGATCAGCAGCCCAAAGCCCACCAGCGACAGCCCGTAAATCACCATCGTGAAGTAGAACAGCAGAAGCGAACCGGCGAAGGGGATGTGATAGGCCCAGATGCCAATCGCTAGCACGATACTGGCCTGGAAAGTGGCCACAATCAGCGCCGGAACCGCTTTGCCGACGAAGATCTGCCAGGTCGCCAGCGGAGAGACCAGCAGCTGATCCAGCGTGCCCTGTTCGCGCTCGCGGGCCACCGACAGCGACGTCACGATCATCACCCCGATGGTGGTGATCATGGCGATCAGCGACGGCACCACAAACCATTTGTAGTCGAGGTTCGGGTTGTACCAGTTGCGCACCACCAGCTCGCTGTTGTTCGGCTTCGGTTTGCCCTCCATCAGCTCCTGCTGATACTCCTTCACCACCTGCTGCAGGTAGTTTGCGGCGATCTGCGCGCTGTTGGAGTTACGCCCGTCAAGGATCAGCTGCATGGGCGCGGTTTGCAGGGTGTCGAGGTTGCGGGAAAAATCGGCCGGGAAGCGCACCAGCAAGAGCGCCTTTTGCGTGTCGATGGTCGGCTGTATTTCCTGCGGGCTGTTGAGGATCAGCACGTGGGTAAAGGCTTTGGCGCGGGCGAAGCGCTGGGTCAGCTCCACCGAATGTTTGCCGTTATCTTCGTTATAGACGGCGATGGTGGCGTTGGTCACCTCCAGGGTGGCCGCCCACGGGAACAGCAGCACCTGGATCAGCACCGGCAAAATCAAAATCGCCCGGGTCTGCGGCTCGCGCAGCAGGGACTGTAGCTCTTTGCGGATCAAGGTCCATAAACGGTAAAGCATAGTGTCGTCCTCTTGTCGGGTGGCGCTTTCGCTTACCCGACCTACAAAATCAACGAGACCCGTATGCCCGGTAAGCGCAGCGCCACCGGGCGCAACCTAATCTAATCGCCGTTTGGTTTTCATCCACGTCAGCCCGATAAACATCACCGCCGACGCAATCAAAAACAGCAGATTCACAATCAGCACCACCGGAATATTGCCCGCCAGGAACAGGCTTTGCAGGGTGCTGACGAAATAGCGCGCCGGGATAATGTAGGTTGCCGCACGGATCGCCGCCGGCATACTGTCGATCTGGAAAATAAACCCGGACAGCATAATCGACGGCAGGAAGGCGGCATTCAGCGCTACCTGGGCGGCGTTAAACTGGTTGCGGGTGACGGTGGAGATCAACAGCCCCATCCCCAGGGTGCTGAGTAAAAACAGGCTGGTGATGAGGAACAGCACCAGCAGCGAGCCGCGATAGGGCACGCCGAGAATAAACACTGACACCAGCATGCACAGCAGCATCGCCAGCATCCCGAGGAAGTAGTAGGGGATCAGCTTGCACAGCAGCAGTTCCGTGCGCGTCACTTCGGTGGAGAGCAGCGCCTCCATGGTGCCGCGCTCCCACTCGCGGGCGATCACCAGCGAGGTGAGGATCGCGCCGATAACCGTCATGATAATGGTCACCGCGCCGGGGATAATAAAGTGCTGGCTGATGGCCGCCGGGTTAAACCAGTACCGGGTCTGGACGTCAATCAGCGGCTCGAACGTTTCACCGCGGTCTTCCGCCCGCTGCATCTGCCACAGCTGCCAGATCCCTTCGCTGTAGCCCTGCACAAAGTTGGCGGTGTTCGGCTCGCTGCCGTCGGTGATCACCTGGATCGGGGCGGTATCGCCCGGGCGCGCCATGCGGGCCGCGAAATCCACCGGAATGACGATCAGCCCGCGAATGCGCCCGGCCTGCATCATCTGGATCAACTGCTGGCGGTCATCGCTGATGGTGGCGTCGATATAGGGCGAGCCGGTCATGGCGTGGGTGAAGTCGAGCGCCTCTTCGCTGCGCTGCTCCAGCAGGATCCCGACCCGCAGCTTGCTGGAGTCGAGGTTAATGCCGTAGCCAAAGATAAACAAAAGCAGCAGGGGGATCACCACCGCAATCAGCCAGCTGCTCGGGTCGCGCACAATCTGCCGCGTCTCTTTGATGCACAGGGCGCGCACCCGACGCCAGGAGAGGGCGGTATCAGACATGGCCATGCTCCTTATCCCAGTCGTTAATCAGCGAAATAAAGGCCTGCTCCATGGTGGGGTCGGGCTGTTGCTCGTCCGCCACCTGAGCTTTGAGATCGTCAGGCGTGCCGTGGGCGATCAGCTTGCCGCGGTACACCAGCCCGATGCGGTCGCAGTACTCCGCCTCGTCCATAAAGTGGGTGGTGACCATCACGGTAACCCCTTTCTCCACCATGCTGTTGATATGCAGCCAGAACTCGCGGCGGGTGAGGGGGTCGACGCCGGAGGTGGGTTCATCGAGGAACAGAATGTCCGGCTCATGCATCAGGGAGCAGGCCAGCGCCAGCCGCTGCTTAAATCCGAGCGGCAGATCGTCAGTGGCGTGGCTGGCGATGTTGCTCAAACCAAAAGCCTCGCTCATGCGGGCGATCTTCTCACTCTGCGCCCGTCCGCGCAGGCCGTAGACCCCGGAGAAGAAGCGCAGGTTCTGCTCTACCGTCAGGTTGCCGTACAGGGAGAATTTTTGCGCCATGTAGCCCAGGTGCTGGCGCGCCTTGCCGGAGCTGACTTTCAAATCCATATCCAGCACCAGCGCCTTTCCGGCGGTGGGCACCAGCAGGCCGCACATCATTTTGAAGGTGGTGGATTTGCCCGCGCCGTTGGGGCCCAGCAGGCCGAAGATTTCGCCGCGCTTCACCGCGAAATTCACGTCGTCGGTGGCGGCAAAATCGCCGAATTTTTTGGTCAGGGATTTGGCTTCTATCACCGTCTCGCCCGGGGTGCCCTCCACGGTATGCAGGATCCCCCCGAGCGGGGATTCGGCGGTCTCCGCGCCGCCGAGCAGATCGATAAAGGCATCTTCAAAGCGTGGGGCGGTCTCCTCGATGTGCAGATCCGGCAGATCCGCACTCTGGCGCAGATCGTCGGCGCTGGCCTCTTTTGTGAGGATCACCCGCACCGATTTCCCCTGAATCATCCCGTCGCTCACCTGGGGCAGCTTCAGCACCCGCTGCAGCAGGCGGCGGTTGTTCTCATGGGGCGAGTGCAGTAACAGGCTGCGCCCGGTCATGCTTTGGGTCAGCTTAGTCGGATCGCCCTGATAGAGCAGCTCCCCTTCGTTCATCAGCAGCACGTCCCGGCACTGCTCTGCTTCGTCGAGGTACGAGGTGCTCCAGAGGATCAACATCCCGTCGCCCGCCAGCTCATGCACCATCTGCCACAGCTCGCGGCGGGAGATGGGATCCACCCCAACGCCGGGCTCGTCCAGCAGCAACACCTTCGGTTCGCCTACCAGGGTGCAGGCGAGCCCCAGCTTCTGCTTCATGCCGCCGGAAAGTTTGCCCGCCAGCCGGTCGGTGAAGGGACCCAGCGCGGTAAAGTCGAGCAGGCGCTGAAAGGTCTTCTGCCGCGTCTCGCCGGTGACGCTGCGCAGATCGGCGTACAGGGTCAGGTTCTCCATCACCGTCAGATCCTCGTACAGGCCGAACTTCTGCGGCATGTAGCCCAGCATCGCATGCAGGGCGCGATCGTCCTGGATGGGATCCAGCCCCAGCACGCTGGCTGTCCCTTCGTCGGGCTTCAGCAGCCCGGCCAGCATTCGCATCAGGGTGGTTTTGCCCGCGCCGTCCGGGCCGACCAGCCCGGTGACGTAGCCTTTCTGCAGCGTACAGTCGAGCGGCGCGACGGCGGGCTTGTCCATCCCGGCAAAGCGTTTAACCAGCCCGGTGAGCTGGATCACCGCGTCACTCATGGGCTTGCCCATTATCGAAGCTGACCGTTACCGGCATCCCCTGGCGCAGGGAATCGTCGGCATCGTTGACGATAATGCGCAGGCGATAGACCAGATCGGTGCGCAGGTCCGGGGTTTCCACGGTTTTCGGCGTGAATTCGGCGGTAGGGGAGACAAAGCCGATTTTCCCGTGATAAGGCTTGTCGGGGCGGCCGTCGGTATAGAGCAGCACTTCGCGCCCCGGTTTAGCCTCCCCGAGACTGGCTTCATTGACGTAGGCCCGCACCCACACCGGGCGGGTCAGGGAGAGGGTCAGCACCGTGCTGCCCGCGTTCAGCATGCTGCCGGGCTCGACGGCGCGGGTCAGCAGCGTGCCGTTAGCCGGGGCTACCAGGGTGGTGTCGTGCAGATCCAGCTGCGCCTGCGCCAGCTGGGCCTGGGCCTGTTCGAGGCTGGCTTTGGCCTGGGCGATATCCTGCTCGCGGTTGCCGGAGCGGTACTGGCGCAACTTATCCTGGGAAGATTTCAGGGTTGCCAGCGCCTGGTCGCGTGAGGAGCGGGCATTCTCCAGATCGTTAGCCGACACGGTGCGGCTTTTCCACAGCCCCTGCTGACGGTTAAAGAAGTTCTGCGCATAGTCATAGGCGGCCTGGGCCTGTTTGACGGCGGCAGCGGCCTGGGCCACCTCTTCGTCACGGTAGCCCGCCTGCATCAAATCGTATTGCGCCTGAGCCACGGAGACGCCCGCCTGGGCCTGCATCAGGGCATTCTGGTACGGGGCTTTGTCCAGCTCGCCCAGCGTCTGCCCGGCGGCGATGGTATCCCCTTCGTCCACGGTTAATGACGCCAGCCGTCCGCCGACGCGAAAGCTCATGTTGACGGTGCGGATATCGACGTTGCCGTAGAGAGTCAGCGTTTTATCCTGCTGACTCTGATACCACAGCCAGCCGCCGATCCCGGCGGCCAGCACCACGATCGCTGCCACAATAATGACAACCGGTTTTTTCATGACTCCAAGCTCCTTTGCGTTAACCCCTGCAGGATCAAATCGACATGACAGGTGATGACCTGGCTTATCTGCAGGGCTTTATCCTCATCAAATTCGGTCCAGCCGGTGCGTAACAAAATGGTTTCCCGCCCGAGGCGAAAGGCGAGCACTTCGCCCAGCAGGGCATGGGTATGCAGGATGGTCTGCGTGTCGCTGGCGTCGCGACCGGTATAGGCAGCCACCAGCCGGGTCAGGTGGGTGTGCATCGGGGCGATAACCTGATCGTGCACCAGCTGGTAAGCGGCGGAAGGCGAGAGCTGCTCCCGTGAGATAAACTTGCTCAGGTTCAGCGTATCGTCATGGGTCAGCAGCTGAATCATATTGTTGCAGGCGGTTAAAATCAGTTCGCGAATGGCGGCGCGATCCGGCGCGGGCTCGTCCAGCAGGGCAGTGGCCGTCTCCACGTGCGGGCGAAAGTGAGTGCCAATGAAGTCGGCGATCCACTGGGCGCAGGCGAGGTAGAGATCCTCTTTCGAGCCAAAATAGTAGGTAATGGCGGCGATGTTCTGCCCCGCCTGGGCAGCGATATCGCGGGTGGTGGCATGCAGCCCGTATTCGCCAAACTGCGCCAGCGCGGCGGCAATCAGCTGGCTTTTGGCCTGTTCGCCTTTAGTGGTGGTCGGGATCGGATTCATAGGGCATATAATCTTAATCAATCGATTGATTAAGATTATGACTGTTTTTTGAGCTTGTCCAGTCCGCTTGTTCAATGTTGCGCCGGGCGGCACTGCGTCTGCCCGGCCTACGTAATAGCGTGGATGCATCTGTTTGCGGGATATTTTATGCGCCACGTCACAAAAGCTGCTACACTCCGCTGCTTCGCGACACCGTGGTTTTTGTCCTTCTATTTGTCATTATCTCCCTGAAAACTACACCTGAAATGGTCGGGGCGGTTCGGAGTTGTTATGTCTTTTGATACCCTTGGCCTGAACCCGGAAATCCTGCGTGCTGTAGAAGAGCAGGGCTACCGCGAACCTACCCCTATTCAGCAGCAGGCCATTCCTGCCGTGCTGGCCGGCCGCGACCTGATGGCCAGCGCCCAGACCGGGACCGGTAAAACCGCCGGCTTTACCCTGCCGCTGCTGCAACGCCTGATTCAGAAAGAGCCGCACGCCAAGGGCCGTCGCCCGGTGCGCGCCCTGATCCTGACCCCGACCCGTGAACTCGCCGCCCAGGTGGGTGAGAACGTGCGTGAGTACAGCCGCTATCTCAACATCCGCTCGCTGGTGGTGTTCGGTGGGGTCAGCATTAACCCGCAGATGATGAAACTGCGCAGCGGCGTGGACGTGCTGGTCGCGACCCCGGGCCGCCTGCTCGATCTGGAACACCAGAACGCCGTCAAGCTCGACAGCGTGGAAATCCTGGTGCTCGACGAAGCCGACCGCATGCTCGACATGGGCTTCATTCACGATATTCGCCGCGTGCTGGCAAAACTGCCGACCCGCCGCCAGAACCTGCTCTTCTCCGCTACCTTCTCTGACGAGATCAAAGGCCTGGCGGAAAAACTGCTGCACAACCCGCTGGAAGTGGAAGTGGCGCGCCGCAATACCGCCTCCGAGCAGGTGACCCAGCATGTGCACATGGTGGACAAAAAGCGCAAGCGCGAGCTGCTGTCGCAGATGATTGGCGAAGGCAACTGGCAGCAGGTGCTGGTCTTCACCCGCACCAAGCACGGCGCAAACCATCTGGCAGAACAGCTGAACAAAGACGGGATCCGCAGCGCGGCTATCCACGGCAACAAGAGCCAGGGTGCACGTACCCGCGCGCTGGCAGATTTTAAATCCGGCGATATCCGCGTGCTGGTGGCGACCGACATCGCCGCCCGTGGTCTGGACATCGAAGAGCTGCCGCACGTGGTCAACTACGAGCTGCCGAACGTCCCGGAAGATTACGTCCACCGTATCGGCCGTACCGGTCGTGCAGCGGCCACCGGCGAAGCGCTGTCGCTGGTCTGTGTGGATGAAATTAAACTGCTGCGCGATATCGAACGCCTGCTGAAGAAAGAGATCCCGCGCATCGCCCTTGCGGGTTATGACGTGGATCCGTCGATCAAAGCTGAGCCGATCCAGAACGGTCGCCAGGGTGGCGGTCGCGGTCAGGGCGGCGGTCGTGGTCAGCAGCAGCCGCGCCGTAGCGAAGGCGGCGCGCCGAAAGCGGCCAGCAAGCCACCGCGTCGCGATGGTGAAGCGAAACCGGCCGGGGAAGGCCAGCGCCGACGCCGTCCGCGCAAACCTGCCAGCGCACAGTAATCTGGAAGCCCGGTCGTAAAGCCGGGCTTTTCTTTTGCGGCCCGCCTAAGAAAGTGCCACAATAGTGGCTGTTTATACAGTATTTCAGGTCCATCATGGCTTTAACCGCCGCGCTGAAAGCGCAAATTGCCGCCTGGTATAAGGCGCTGCAACAGCAGATCCCCGACTTTATCCCCCGCGCACCGCAACGGCAGATGATTGCCGATGTGGCAAAAACGCTGGCCGGTGACGAGGGGCGACATCTGGCAATTGAAGCCCCGACCGGGGTCGGTAAAACCCTCTCCTACCTGATCCCCGGCATCGCTATCGCCCGGGAAGAACAAAAGACGCTGGTGGTGAGCACCGCCAACGTAGCCCTGCAGGATCAGATCTACAGTAAAGACCTGCCCCTGCTGCGCAAGATTATCCCCGAGCTGCGCTTTACCGCCGCCTTCGGGCGCGGGCGTTACGTTTGCCCGCGCAATCTGGCCGCCCTTGCCAGCAGCGAACCGACCCAGCAGGATCTGCTGGCGTTTCTTGATGACGAGTTGACCCCTAACAACAAGGCCGAGCAGGAGCAGTGCGCAAAGCTGAAGACCGATCTCGACGGCTACAAGTGGGACGGCCTGCGCGATCACACCGATCAGGCCATCAGCGACGACCTCTGGCGCAGGCTCAGCACCGATAAAGCCAGCTGCCTGAACCGCAACTGCCACTACTACCGCGAATGCCCGTTCTTTGTCGCCCGCCGTGAAATTCAGGAGGCCGAAGTGGTGGTCGCCAACCACGCCCTGGTGATGGCGGCCATGGAGAGCGAAGCGGTACTGCCGGACCCGAAACATCTGCTGCTGGTGCTGGATGAAGGCCATCATCTGCCGGACGTTGCCCGCGATGCGCTGGAGATGAGCGCCGAGATCACCGCCCCCTGGTTCCGCCTGCAGCTGGATCTCTTCTGCAAGCTGATTGCCACCTGCATGGATCAGTTCCGCCCGAAAACCATCCCGCCGCTGGCGGTCCCGGAGCGCCTCAGCGAGCACTGTGAAACCATCTACACCCATATCGCCTCGCTGAATAACATCCTCAATCTCTATCTCCCGCCCGGACAGGAGGCGGAGCACCGCTTTGAGATGGGCGAGCTGCCGGATGAGATCATGACCCTTTGCCGCGAGCTGGCGCAGCTTATCGAAAAACTGCGCGGGCTGGCGGAGCTGTTTTTAAACGATCTCAGTGAAAAGACCGGCACCCATGACGTGGTGCGTGTGCACCGGGTACTGTTGCAGATGAACCGCGCGCTCGGCATGTTCGAAGGGCAGAGCAAGCTGTGGCGGCTGGCGTCGATGGCCCAGGCCTCCGGCGCGCCGGTCACCAAGTGGGCGACGCGGGAAGTCAGGGAGGGGCAGGTGCATCTCTTCTTCCACTGCGCGGGGATTCGCGTCAGCGATCAGCTGGAAAAACTGCTCTGGCGCAGCGTCCCGCATGTGGTGGTCACCTCCGCCACGCTGCGCTCGCTGAACAGCTTCTCGCGGTTGCAGGAGATGAGCGGCCTGAAGGAGAAAGCGGGCGATCGTTTTGTGGCCCTCGATTCGCCGTTCAACCACTGCGACCAGGGCAAGCTGGTGATCCCGCGCATGCAGTATGAGCCGCTGATCGACAACGAAGAGCAGCATCTTGCCGAGATGGCGGCCTACTTCCGCGAACAGCTGGAAAGCAAAAAATACCCCGGCATGCTGGTGCTGTTCGCCAGCGCCCGGGCGATGAATCTCTTTTTAACCTTCGTCACCGATCTGCGCCTGCTTCTGCTGGTGCAGGGGGATCAGCCCCGCTACCGGCTGGTGGAACTCCACCGTAAACGGATAGACAGCGGGGAGCGCAGCGTGCTGGTGGGGCTCCAGTCGTTCGCGGAGGGGCTGGATCTGAAGGGCGATTACCTGACCCAGGTGCACATCCACAAGATTGCCTTCCCGCCCATCGACAGCCCGGTAGTGCTGACCGAGGGCGAATGGCTGAAAAGCCTCAACCGCTTCCCGTTTGAGGTGCAGAGCCTGCCGGCGGCGTCGTTCAACCTGATCCAGCAGGTCGGGCGCCTGATCCGCAGCCACAGCTGCTGGGGCGAGGTGGTGATCTACGATAAACGCCTGCTGACCAAAAACTACGGCAAGCGTCTGCTGAATGCCCTGCCGGTGTTTCCTATCGAGCAGCCCGAGGTGCCCGAAGTAAAAAAACGCCCGGCTAAACTTGCCGCCGGGCGTAAAAAAAGCATCCATGCCAAGAGGCGCGGTCCTACTGGTAAGTGAAGGTAAACTGCACCACGCTTGAAAACTCGCCCGCGCTGACCGGGGTATGCGAGGCGTAATAGCGTGCCGCCATCGAGAAATCGGCGGTGTGGGTGAGCGGGTCGACCACCGCATTGAAGCGCGCTTCCGGCGCCAGAATGATCGCGTCGGTGCGGTCTGCCAGCTCCAGCGCCAGCCCTCTGGCCGTGCCGGTGTTGGCAAACTTAAACGGGTGGAGGGTGTCGCGCTGCCCCTCCAGGTTGATCGTCGCCAGGGTCAGGTTTTGCGGGCAATGCGAGAGGGTAATATCAAAGTTCTTCCACACCCCGGTGTCCCCCACCGATTTAAAATCACTGGCAACGGCCTGGCCGAGATCGACCACCTTGTTCTGGCTGGCGCTGTCCACCTCGCAGGCGGTGTCGTAAATATTGCCTTTGATGCTGAGGATCACGTCGGTGGCCGGGGCAGACGCGCTGGTCAGCAGCAGTAGCAGGGCAACGTATTTCATCGGGGATCTCACTGGTATTCAATGTCGATGGTGGCAAGGGTATTGGCTCTGCCGGCGGTCACGACCTCGGCGGTCTGGTAGTACTGCACCTGGAAGGGCAGGTTGAACGGCTGGTTGGGCACCGTCTGGTCCCCGAAGGGGATGGGGTAGTCGTAGCGCAGTAAAACGCCGCCGACCATCATTTTGACGCCGACGCCGCTGGCACTGTCGATGCCGGCGTTAATATTCAGTACATCATTTCCGTCGCTAATGGAGGTGGCGCCGTTCGGGCTGGTGATACGGGCGGTCATCGTCACCGCGTCGGTGCAGGTTGCGGTCAGATTGAAGGTTCTCCAGTCGCTGGTGCTGCCGACATGGGTAAACTGGCTGACGGCAAAATTCCCCAGAGAGACGTTCAGGCTTTTCGGATCCACCGAGCAGGTGGTCGCCTTCAGCGCCAGATTGCCACCGTAGCGCACGGCGTTAAGCTGACCCAGCTTTTGATCGGGGTAGATGCCCAGCGACCAGATGCCGTTATGCAACGTCGTTGAGGCCTGCTCTCCGGTGGTGCTTGCGGTTTTGATCAGCTGCATCGTCAGCGTCACGTTGAAGCTGCCGTCACTGCTGACGTACCCCAACGGCGTACTTCTGCTGTCACAGTGGGCGGCGCGGCCGCGTACCGGCTGTCCGGCGCTGTTCAGCAGTTCAATACCTATCCCTTCGATACCGCTGCGCCAGACGCTCGGCATCCCCGGTATCTCCTCGCCTGGGCCCAGATGGCAGGCGGTGATCGGCTTACCGCTGTCGGCGGCGTCACAGCGGCCTTCTACCCTGTGCGAGCGCGCGGAGCCGGGGATGACGCTGCCAACGCTCAGCGTGGCGGGTACCGTCAGCGTCCCCGGCGTCGCGGTCCAGGGCAGATCCGCAGTGGAGCAGGCCGCGAATGCCTGGGGCATAAACAGAAACAGGGCGGCAAACAGGGCCAGAACACAGCCGTAACGGAAGGGTTTCATCTTTTCCTCGACGTTGTCAGGTGCACTGCGCGGTGACGCTAATCACCGGGTCAGCGGATCGGGACGGCAGCTGATAGTGGGCGGAGCAGTGGGCGCCTGCGCCTTTGCCCCAGCTGACGTTGATATTGCCGTGGGCGTGCATCCCGGTCAGGGAGACCTGGCCGCCATCGCCAACGATAAATTCGCCGCTGTCATGGGCCGGCGCCGCCGTGGCGCCAAAGGGCACCGGACGACCGTCACCCCGGGTGAGAGTCAGCAGCACCCGGCTGCCGACGCGGGTATCAAAGTGAGTACGTACAATCGCCCCCCGGGTTGGGGTGATGACTTTGGCCGCCTGGCCGACGTCGGCCCCGGCGGGCAGGCTTTCGGTATTCAGCGCCACGGTGTTGTGATGGTACGGCGTGACGTAAGGCACGATGGCATAGCCGCGATAGTCGGTTTTTACCCCGGTCTGGTTGTCGATCCCGGTTCCGCTGGCCCCCGGCGCCTCCACCAGCGCCACGGTATCTCCCATCGGCTGGCCGAGGGTGACGCCGTGGGCGTGGACAATCATGCTGCCCTGCACGCCGAGGTTGAGCTGGCGCTGCTGGTTATCCCGGGAATAGCCCGCCGTCATTTCGCCGTAGGTGGCTTTGTAATCGCTGTTCAGGCTGGTGCTGTAGCCGGACGCGTGGCTGTGGCCCTGCTGCACCCCCCAGCTGAGATTATTGTCTGCCAGCGCGGTGCCGTTAAGGCCGACGCTCTGGCTGGTGTCATCTTTGCTGTTGTTGAAGGTGTAATTGACCCAGGTATTGCTCAGCCATCGATCCAGCGGGACGGAGAGGTTAAAGCCGAAGGTCTGCTCGTTCTCCCGCTGGTCATCGTCGTCCTCATCCTGCGTGTTTTTGCTCAGGCCGTAGTTGATACCGTAACTGATGCCGTGCCAGCTGCCGTTATAGCCAACGCTCAGCGAGGTCATGCCCTGGTCGCTGTGCCAGTAGTTCTCTTTCACCAGGCTTAACGTCATCGACCCCAGAGAGCCGCCCATGGACTGATCAAGGGTCGCCTCCTGGCGGTCGCGTCGCCTGTCGGCTGGCGTCCAGTCGTCGTTGGCGGTGTGGGAGTCGAACACGTCTGCCAGGGTGGCAAATCCGGCGCTGTTGTAGCGATACCCGGCCACCGTAAAGTGGGTGCCGGTGGTGACGAAATCTTTGCTGTAGCGCACCCGCCAGGCGCGGCCGCGGGAGGTTTTTTGCCCCTGCATCTGCGATTTCGCCGCGGTTATATCCACCGAAAACGCCCCCCAGTCACCGATATTTTTCCCGGTGCCGAGCGCCAGGGCATCGTAATACTGGCTGGTCTGGAGGCCGCCATAGGCGGTGATATCGTACGGCAGACCGTAGATCCCGGTCCCCTGCAGGAATGGCGTCTGCTCCACGCTGTGGTCATAGCTGCGGTAGCGCCCGCCGGTCAGGCTGTATTTGAACCGGCCTTCACGCTGCAACACCGGCACTGAGGCGTAAGGCACCACGAAGTGCTGCTCGCTACCGTCGGTCTCTTTGACGGTGACGTTCAGATCGCCGCTGCCGCCGGTGGGGTAGAGATCGTGAATCTCGAACGCGCCGGGTGCGACGTAATTCTGATAGATCACGTAGCCGTTCTGGCGCACCACCACCTGGGCATTGCTGTGCGCCACGCCGCGAATGCGCGGGGCGAAGCCTTTCAGGCTGTCCGGCAGCATGTCGTCGTCCGAGGCGATCTGCGCTCCGGTGAACGACAGGCTGTCAAACACGTCCGAGGGGGTGGCGCTTTGCCCGAGGGTGACGACGCTGCCCAGCGACAGGATATTGCGCTGGGCATAGCTGTAGACGGAGGAAAAATCGCGCTGCGTGGTGCGATCGTCCCGGGTCTGGCTCCATGTCGAGTAGTTACGCAGGCGCCAGGCGCCGAGGTTCAGCCCCGGACGCAGGTTCAGGTAGTCATTGCGCTGGTGGCTGCTGTCTTCACCCCGGCTGCGGCTATCCCCGGCGGAGTAGCTGTAGTTCAGCAGAAAGGCGTTGATCCCGTTGTCCATCTCTTCCGGCGCCACGTAACCGTGGGGAATCGGGGTGATGGCCGCCTGAGGGATACTCAGCAGCAGCTGCTGCTGGCCGGGGCGGAAGGTGGCGCTGGCGGCAGGTAACCCAGAGAGATCGACACAGCCGTCATTCTTCGTGCCGCTGAATTTATCGCTCCGGATACCCAGGCTCTTAAGGGTCTCCACCGAGAGGCAGGGTTGCAGGGTGGCCGGCCCGCTGGCCGCCTGTTGTAGGCCAAAGGCGATCTTTCTGTTGGCCACTTTATTGTTATTGACGTAGACATCCACCTGATAGCTCCCCGGCGCGATGCCGGGGCCCTTCTCATACACTGAGAGGTCGGTTTTGCCCTGACCAGGGGTATCGATATCCAGCAGGGCCGGGTTGAAATAATCCTCCGCCAGCACCTGCTGCACGCCCACGCTCAGTATCGCGCAGCCCAGCGCAATCAGCAGGGCGCGCCCGGGGTGACGGGGGGCTTTGGTGGAGTAGTCCCAGGGCATGGCGGCGTCGGGCTTAGTGCAAAGGCGCAGACCAGGCGTGGCTTACCGCGCCGTAGTCGTTGATGATTTTCCAGGAAACCGTGCTCCCGGTGATGCCGCCCGGCACGGCAAAGTGCGCGTCGCTGTCGGGGGCCACCCAGGTCACATTGTCGGCTTTTTTACCGCCGACGGTGATGGTCTGGAAGTTCATGTAAAAGGGCGTCGGGTTGCTCACCACCAGGCTATTGCCCTGCTTATGCCAGCGTAATTTACCCGCCACCTCGTCCGGCTTGCCGTTAATCCCGCTCGGGCGGTAGATCAGTTTGATTCGCGTTTTAATGGCGATTTGCAGGGTGTTACTGCTCTCTTCCCGGGAGGTGGACGGAATGGATTTGATATTCAGCCAGTAGAGCGATTCGCGATCGGTCGGCAACGTGCCCCCGGTGCGCACCACGCGCAGGATGTTGTCCTGTTTGCCATCGAGGCGAAACAGCGGCGGGGTGATAAGAAACGGCGCTTTATTCCGCGCAGAATCGGCGCTCTCCACCCAGGATTGCACCAGATAGTCGAGGTTATCCGGGTTGGAAAGCCCTAACGACGCTTCTTTTTTATCTCCCTGATAGATTAGACGGGTCCCTTCGATAATCACCCCGGCGTGAGCGGCGGTGGTAATGAATAACAGGGCGGCGATGAAAACAGATTTACGCATGGCGGGACTCTGATAAAGCAGGCGGTGCCTGACCGCAGAGGGCCAGGCAGCGCAGGATTAGTTGTACATGACGGTAAAGGTGGAGACCGCATTCGCCGGGCCGGCGGTGATGGTGCTGCCGGTCTGGATATAGCGTGCGCCAAACACCAGATCGTTGGTGGTGGTGCCGGACTGAAGCGTATAGCTGGTGGAGGCGGTGTACAGGCTCAGTGGATTTTCTGTCTTATCCAGCAGCTGGATACCGACGCCGGTGGCGGCACCGGTGCCTGGCGTTACCGCCAGCACGTTGGCGTTGGTACCGTCAGCGGAGCCACCAAAGGTGATCGCCGCGCTGGTGATGGTTTCCGGGCAGTCTTTCAGCTGGATATCAAAACGGGTGGTTGACGTGGTCGAGCCTGAACCGGTAAAGGCCGTTTGTGAGACTTTGCCGAGGGAAACATCCAGCGGGCTGCTGACGCCATTCACCACCTGACAGGCGGAGTCGATGATTTCGCCAGTGAAATTAATCTGTCCCTCGCCGCTATTTGCAGCCCAGGCAGAGACAGAACAACATAATGCAGTGGCAATAAAGGTGCCGGAGACAATTTTACGCATAATAATTCCTGAATAAATTCCGGGGGTAATAACATCCGTTGTGATGAACTGCGGTAAAAAGTGGGGCAACTTTTTACCGGGTAGATAATTTACGTAATTAATTAATTAATTAATTAATTAATTTCGGATAACTATTGGTCGGGTCAATAGTGATTCCGATAACGATTGAATTTTTATTTTTACTGAAATTACAAGGGGATGGTGTTATTACCGCCCGGCAGCGATAAGAGAAATGTCTGTCCGATGGCGCCTTATCAACGCTATAGTGTTAACAAGATGTCACAAGGAGAAAGAACGTGGATTATCGCAAAATTATCAAAGAGGTCGGGCGAGGGAAAAACCACGCCCGCGACCTGGATCAGGAGACCGCCCGGGCGCTCTATACCGCGATGCTGAACGGCGAGGTACCGGATCTGGAGATGGGCGGCATTCTGATTGCCCTGCGTATTAAGGGCGAAGGCGAAGCCGAAATGCGCGGTTTCTACGAAGCGATGCAGGCGCAAACCCTGCGCCTGACGCCGCCGGTGGCGAAGCCGATGCCGGTGGTGATCCCGAGCTATAACGGCGCGCGCAAGCAGGCTAACCTGACCCCGCTGCTGGCTATTCTGCTGAACAAGCTGGGGTTTCCGGTAGTGGTACACGGGATAAGTGAAGATCCCACCCGCGTGCTGACGGAAACCATTTTTACCCTGCTGGGCATCGAGCCGACACGTCACGGCGGCCAGGCGCAGGCGAAGCTCGAGGGGCATCATCCGGTCTATATTCCGGTGAGCACCCTGTGCCCGCCGCTGGAAAAACAGCTGGCGATGCGCTGGCGCATGGGAGTGCGTAACAGCGCCCATACCCTCGCCAAGCTGGCGACGCCCTTTGCGGAAGATGCCGCCCTGCGCCTCTCCAGCGTCTCGCACCCGGAGTACGTCACCCGCGTGGCGACCTTTTTTGCCGATATCGGCGGTCGGGGGCTGTTGATGCACGGCACCGAAGGGGAAGTGTATGCCAACCCGCAGCGCTGCCCGCAGCAAACCCTGATTGACCCGACGGCGGGAACCCGGGTGGTGCTGGAGCGCGGAGAAGAGAACAGCGACGTCTCCCTGCCGCAGGCCAAAGATCCTGAAACGACCGCCCGCTGGATAGAGAGTTGCCTGGCCGGGCGAGAGGCGGTGCCGCACGCCCTGAAGCTACAGATGGCCTGCTGCCTGCTGGCGACCGGACAGGTTGAGACGGTCGACGCCGGGCTGGCGCGGGTTAACCAGAGTTTTTAAATAAAAAAAAGGCCCGTCCAGCGATGGACGGGCCAAAAAATAACAACAGGGTCAATGAGGGTTGGAGCATCTCGCCAGCGAACTGGCGAGCAGAGCAGAGATAAGGGGCAGGTTATTTGTAGATAACCGCAGTACCGCTCAGTTTGTTGTTGGTGTTGGCGGAGGTAATGGTGTAACCGGTCGCGCCAGCCGCTTCAGCTTTCGCTGCCAGGCGTGCTTCCAGACCGTCCAGCGTGGTCGCGCCTTCAGCACTCACCACACCGATTTTGTTCATGCTGTTTGCCTGAGCGGCGCTGATAGATTCCGCAGCGAAAGCACCGAAGGAGAGGGTAGTCAGGGCAACAGCGGCAACAGCATATTTAATGGTTTTCATCGTTAGTATCTCGCAGGTTATTCTGTTAAGGGGACGTTGTTCCGTCGATGTGATAAGTATCACGCTTTTTTACGAGAGATAAAATCGAAGAGAATTGACGACATCATTCGAAAAATTTGAATGACAAATAACTTATTGAATATTAATAAATTCAGTGAATGAATTTACCTTTCTTGCCGTTGCGCTTTACAGAGGGAAGGGTGAGGGCACGTTTTGCGAAACGCACCGCAAAAAATCGTGCTCAAAAAAGAAACCGCTTGCGTGGCGTTGCTGCCGCTAGGCCAGTCATCGTAACTGGCTGTCTTTCGATCCTCTGCGATTATATCCTGCATGCGATGCATTATGTGAATCTTTCTCCTGCTGGCAGGCGATGCACAGCCGGACGCCGGGCACCGCTTTACGCCGCGCTTCGGGGATGGGCTCCCCGCACTCTTCGCAGGTTTTCAGGCTCTCACCCTGCGGGATCTCGCCTCGCGCCCGCGCCACCGCATCTTCAATGGTACTGTTGATCTGTTCATTAACGGCGTCATCATTCGCCCAACCGGAAGCCATAAACCCCTCCTGACAGGATATTGCGCTGTACCAGTAACTATGGGGCTAAAAAACGCACAATCAAGGCGAAGGGCTAGATTTCAGACCATTCACGCAGCAGGTTATGGTAGAGGTTGAGCAGGGAGAGCACTTCGTCACTTTCGCCATGGCGGCCGCGCAGAGTCTGGATATTGCGGTCCAGCTCGAACAGCATAGCGCGCTTTTTATCGTCGCGGATCATCGACTGGATCCACATAAAGGAGGCTACCCGCACGCCCACGGTCACCGGGGTCACGCAGTGCAGGCTGCTGGAGGGATAGAGGACCAGATCCCCTGCCGGGAGCTTGACGCTGTGCTGGCCGTAGGTGTCGTTAACCACCAGCTCGCCACCCTCGTAGCTGTCAGGCTCGCTTAAAAAGAGGGTGGCCGAGAGATCGGTCCGCATCCAGCCGCTTTGCGGGTGACTGCGCACGGCGCCGTCGACGTGAAAGCCGTAAGTTTCCTGCTGCTGATAGCGGTTAAACAGCGGGCTGGAGATCTGGCGCGGCAGGGCGGCGGCAAAAAAGAGCGCGTGCTGATTCACCGCCTGCAACACCGCCGCCTGCAGGGTGGCGTACAGCGGACTTTGCGTGTCGACCTGCTGGTTATTTTTGACCTGCGCACCCTGGTTGCCCACGGTGGCACGGCCGTCGATCCACGGGGCCTGATCCAGCTGAGCGCGGAACTGCGCCACCTCATCGGCGTTCAGCACGCCCGGAATGTGATACATCATAAAAGGTTCTCCGAAAGGTGGGGCCGAAGCCCCACGCGGGATCAGAAGTGCATGTTCGCCGTTAACATAAAGGTGCGCGGCTCGCCCGGATGGTAGCGGTAGCCACTCTTGTTGATGGAGGCGACATAATCTTCATCAAACAGGTTGTAGACGTTGAGCTGCATATCGAGGTTGCGGTTGACGCGATAGCCCAGTTTGGCATCGGCCACCCAGTAGCCTTCGGTGAAGGACGGGGTACCCACCGCGCCGTCAGAGCCACGATGCATGCTGCCGATGTAGCGCGCGCCGGCACCCACGGAGATCGCATCCGTGGCCTGGTACTGGCTCCACAGGGTGAAGGCATGTTCCGGGGTATACGGCAGGGAAGAGGTGCCATCCTGCGCCACGTCACTGCCGGTGCGCACGCTGGCGCGCTGCTGAGTATAACCGCCGATGACCTGCCAGGCCGGGGTGATGTTGCCTGCGGCAGACAGCTCATAGCCTTCGATACGTTTTTTACCGTACTGCGAATAGGTACCGTCATCGTTCTGCTCGACTTCGTTTTCGATGTCGGTGCGGAAGACGGCCGCGGTCAGCAGGAGACGTTTATCCAGCACTTCCCACTTGGTGCCCAGCTCGCTGGTCTTGGCCTTCTGCGGTTTAAAGTCCGTGCGGTTGGCGCTGCTGCCGGTGCCGCCCTGGGCCAGGGCAAAGTTATTGCCGCCCGGCGGCTGCTGGGAAATAGCGTAATTGACGTAAATATTGCCGTGCTCGGTCAGATGGTAGAGCGCCCCGGCTTTCCAGTTGACCAGGTTACCGGAGGTGGCGGTATCCACCGTAGTGACCGGCGAGCCTTTAGGCGTGCCGGCCGGGCAGGCAACCGCCCCGCGACCCGTGCCGCCGCAGATGCTGGCGCTGTCATATTCGGTGTGATACGTATCGAGACGAATTCCGCCGTTCAGCTCGAAGTCACGGGTGACCTGGAGCGTATCAAAGGCGTAAATCCCGAAGGTATCGGTCCGACCGTTGGCGTTGGCACCGCTGTTGTTCAGACCGCCCAGGCTGACGTTGCTGTTCGGGTGATAGATATTCACCGGCGGCGGGGTGATGGCATCCACGCCATAGTTGGTCTGGGTTTCGCGGGTGAACTCCACCCCGGTGCTGATATCGTGGCCGACGCTGCCGGTAAAGAATTTGGTCGTCAGGTTGGTCTGGTTGGTCAGGATCTTGTTGCTGACATCTTTGGTGTTGGCGTTACGCGACCAGGTCCAGGTGTCCACGTTGTTGCGATCGGGCTGGGTGATGTTGGTGGCCCCACCCATCACGGCGGTCATCAGATAATCCTGCTTCACCCGCGACCAGCGCGTGGTGTTCCGCACGGTGGTGTTGTCGTTGAAGTCGTGCTCAAAGCGCACCGTGGCGGTGTCGGAGGTGGAGTCGTCGTAATCGGAATCGGTGCCGTAGAAGTTGCTGGTATCCACTTTGCCGGAGTGATTCAGCGCCGCAGTGCCCGCCGATGGCGCAGAGTAGCCCGGCAGCCCGATGGTCGGGATGCCGCCGTCCGGGGTGTTGTGCTGAGTCACGTGCAGGTAGTTCAGATACAGACGGTTTTCCGTTCCCAGACCAAAGGCGAGGGAAGGGGCTACGCCGTAGCGTTCGTTCTTAACGTTATCGCGTCCTTCGTCGTGGGTTTTTTCACCCATCAGGTTCAGACGAAACGCCGAGGTGTCACCCATCACCTGGTTAATATCGAGGGTACCGCGACGCATGTACGCGCTGCCAATGCTGGCGGAGGCATCAATGCCCGAGTCCAGACGCGGCTGTTTGCTGATCATATTGATGGAGCCGCTGGGTGCGCTACGGCCGTAATCGCTGCCGGATGGCCCTTTAATCACTTCGACCTGTTCGGTGTTAAAGGTATCGCGCGTAGTGGTGCTGATGTCGCGGATCCCGTCAACGTAAATGCTGTTCGAGGTGTCCACACCGCGCATGTACACCGCGTCGCCGGTAGTGGAGTTACCGTTTTCACCGGCAAAGAAAGCCCCCACGCCCGGGACGTTTTTCAGGGCGTCGGTCAGGTTGGTGGTGCCCTGATCCTTCAGCACCTGTTCGGAAATAACGGTCATAGTGCGGGTGGTATCTGCCACCGGGCGGCTGAACTTCGCGTCGGCAGACTTCTGCGGCGCATAAAGCGAAGGTTGCGCCGCTTCTACCACCAGGGTGTCGTCAGACTTTTTATCGTTATTCTCCGCCGCGATAGCACTCGCTACCGGGGAGAGGCCAATACACAGCCCCGCAAAAAAGGTCAGCGAGCTGAAGCTGTTCGGAACGTTGCGATTTTTATCCATATTGTTTAGCGACTTATAATTTTTAGAATCGAGTTTCCATTACGTTGTCAGGCAGGTCTGTGCCTTTTCCTGTGCCACGTGAATAACCGTAATGAACCTACAAATGATAATAATTGTGATAAACATTATCATTTGGCGTGACTTTTTATCACTCTCGCCAACAAAATGAAATACGTAAATTTACATTGCCTGCTAAAAAACTTCACAAAGTGGATTTTGGATAAAAAACGAACTGCACCCCAGAGGATGCAGTGTGTAGTGCAGAGCGGGGAACTATTTGTAGATGGTGGCAGTACCAAACATGTTGTTGTCGCCGCTGGCAGAGTTCACAACATAGCCTTTAGCACCTTTTTCACGCGCTTTTTCAGCCAGTTTGTCCTGCAGGTCGTCGAGGTCTCTTGCGCCCGAAGCCTGCACGGTTCCGGCTGGCCTCAGTTGACTGGTGTCGCCGCTGCTGAGTGATTCAATCGACCATGCAGCAAACGACGCGCCTGCCAGTGAAGCGGCAGCGAGCATTACCAGGTATTTTTTCATAATCACTTCCTCTGATTGACAACGGGTGGTGCACACTAAGTGTAGAACGGGTCAGAGTGTGATTTAGTGCAAAAAATTGATGATGATCTGCTTATTTTTTGAACGACATATTTTGACAATTTCATGACAAATCAGCGACATACAGGTGGCTGATTTTTGGTGTTTTATTCTGCGGCGCAGAGAAATATTTACCGTTGCGCCCGCAACGGGTATCTTACGCCGCTGTTTACAGGAGAACGCCATGACACCCGAGAAGCCGGGGTTGCACCCACGCAACCGCCACCGCAGCCGTTACGATATGAATGCCTTATGCGAGAGCTGTCCGGCACTGCGCGAATTTATCACCGAAACCCCGACGGGTGAGCCGACGGTGAACTTTGCCGATCCGCAGGCGGTGAAGACGCTGAACAAAGCACTGCTGATGCATTTCTACGGTGTGGCGCAGTGGGATATTCCGGACGGCTACCTCTGTCCGCCGGTACCGGGGCGCGCCGACTACATTCACCATCTTGCCGATCTGTTGGCGGAAGGGAATAACGGCACGGTACCTGCCCAGGCGACGATCCTCGACATCGGGACCGGCTCCAACCTGATCTACCCCCTGATTGGCGTGCATGAATATGGCTGGCGCTTCACCGGCAGCGAAGTGGACCCGCAGGCCTTTGCCAACGCCGCCGCCATCATTAATGGCAATCCCGGCATGAGCCGCGCCATTCGTCTGCGCCGCCAGAAAGAGGCTTCCGCCATTTTTGCCGGGGTGATCCATAAAAACGAACAGTACGATGCTACTCTGTGCAACCCGCCGTTCCACGATTCGGCGGAATCAGCCCGGGCGGGCAGCGAGCGTAAGCGCCGCAACCTCGGCCAGGCGGCCGATGCCGCGCTGAACTTTGGCGGCCAGCAGCAGGAGCTGTGGTGCGAAGGGGGCGAAGTGGCCTTTATCAAGAAGATGATTGCCGAGAGCGCCCAGTTTGCCCGTCAGGTGAAGTGGTTTACTACCCTGGTCTCCCGCGGCGAAAACCTGCCGCCGCTGTACCGTGCCCTGACGGACGTCGGTGCGGTTAAGGTAGTGAAAAAAGAGATGGCCCAGGGTCAGAAGCAGAGCCGCTTTATCGCCTGGACCTTTATGGATAACGACAAACGTCGCCAGCGCTAACGGGTCTTCCCCCCGGTGGCGCTACGCTTGCCGGGGCTACAACGTGGGTTCCTGTGGCGGTGGGGCTGAGCCCGGCGACGGCAGCAGCTGATACATCTGCACCGGCATCCGCACTTCTGCCAGATCGAAATGTTTTTTCACCATGCTGTCGAGGGCGAAACGCACCGTCCACTGCTTCAGCGGCTGGGTGGTGAACGACACGCGCAGCGTAAAGGCGGTGCTGGTCAGCCCGACAATCCCGGCAAACGACGGCTCGCCGATAATCAGGCCGCGAATATCCTCTCTCTCCAGCAGTTCATCCACCGCCGCTTTCAGCGCCTGCTTCGCTTTCTCGGCATCTTCATGTCTGTCCACATCGTAGTTCGCCACCACCGAACCGATGCCGCGGACAAAGTTGGCGAAGGTGGTGATCGATGACCAGGGAATAATGTGGTACGCCCCGGTATCCTGCCGCACCCCCACCGAACGAATCGACATTCGCTCTACCGTGCCGGTTAGCGGCCCGATGGTCACCAGATCCCCGGTGTTCATCCCGTTTTCAAACTGAATAAAGATGCCGGTGATGATGTCTTTCACCAGCGTCTGGGAACCAAAGGAGATCGCCAGCCCCAGCGCCCCGGCACCGGCCAGCAGCGGGGCGATATTCACGCCAATTTCCGACAGCACAATCATGATGGTAATGGTGCTGATCACCACCGCCAGCGCGTTGCGGAACAGCGTCAACAGCGTGCGGGCGCGGGCGCTGGGCAGCGGCCGGCCATGAATATCCGAGGAGAGCCGGTTCTCGATCAGGCTCGCCAGAATCGTCCAGCCAATGGCGGAGAAGAAGAGGATCAGCGCGATGCGGATCAGAATATCCACCGTCTTTTCACCGGCACCGTTGTGCAGCCAGTTCCAGAAGTCGAACAGCCCCCAGGCGCTGAGCAGCAGCATAATGGCGACACAGACCGTCAGGAACCGCGCCACCTTCAGCGACACGGAGATCCAGCCGTTCAGCCGCTTTTGCAGCTCCGGATAGCTGCGCTGCACGTGCGGCGACAGGGTGATGGTTTTAGCCAGCCAGCGCGACAGCAGCCCCGACACAAAGGCGGCGATGCCGACGATCGCCAGGCTGCGGAAGGTCGCTCCCATCATAAATTTGAGGCTGTTTCCCGGGTCGAACAGGGAGAAGAAGCACAGCACGATAAAATAGGCGCTCGCCAGCCAGTGCCACACCAGGGCGAAGGCGCGAATAAACAAGCTGAAAAAAGCGAGGGAGCGGTCGGCCAGGTGCAGTAGCCCCTCGGTAATGGCGCGTTTGTTGTGAAAAATCAGGTACAGCGCCCAGACGGTGATGCAGAGCATAATCAGCACGTTGGCCAGGGCGCCGATCTGCACGTTAACCTGGTTAGAGATAATGGGCACCGCCACCAGCAGGCCATAGCCGATCATCCCGCTCAGGATGCTCAGCCGGAGCGACCAGTAGTGGGCGGCGCGATCGCTGATGGCAAAGGGGCGCAGGTCGGGCACCCGCGGGCAAAATATCAGACGCAGGATCGCTTTGAAGAACTCAATCAGCGCGAAGGCGTTGAGGAATAGCGTCTGCTGGAAGGCGATGGTGGGATTGCCGGTATTGAGATATTCGCTGAGGATCTGGCCGATAAACAGGGTCAGCGCCAGCAGTAGCAGGTCGATAATAAAGGCGCTGGCGATGGTCAGCGGCAGGTGGACCCAACTGCTGGTCTCCCGGTTCTTTCTGCGTCCCCAGCTGCCCATTTTGCGGTACAGCGGCCAGGCGCAGAGCCTCACCAGCCAGTAGAAGGCAAAAACTAACCCGGCGAGGAGCAGAAACTGCCGCGCGGCAACGACGAAAGTCTGCGGGTTAAAGGGCTTATGCGGGGAGCCGATCAGGTTGCGGTAGAGCTGGGCGAAGCGGGTGGAGAGCGCATCGCCGTAATGGCGGCTGATGTCGGTCACGTTCTCCAGCACGGTCTTCTCTTCGGCGATCTCCGGCGGGGTGATTTTGGGCACCGGCTCCTGGGGAGGCGTCGCGGCCACGCTGCGCAGCTGGGAGATCAGCTCCTGGCGCGAGGCGTCATTTTCCAGAACATCCGCCAGCGCGGAATAGGCGGCCTTCTTCTGCTCAACGTCCGGCTCGGCGGCCGGAGTGGTCGCTTCACCTGGGGTGGCAGCAGGAACGCCCGGCAGGCTGACGGCCTGTGCAGGCAGGCAAAACAGGCTTATCAGGAGCAGCAGGATCCAGGGCACGATGTCCTCCGGTGACAATATTGTGCAAAGTGATAAGTATAGAAGGCGAACGGAAGCGGGGGGTTTTTGGGAAGATTCCGGAGGAATCGTAGGCCGGGCAAGCGTCAGCGCCGCCCGGCGTTAAATTACGAAACGTGCTGGAGGAAATCCTGCAAACGCTGGCTCGGTGGGTTTTCAATCAACGCCTGCGGATTGCCATCTTCGGCAATACGGCCTTTGTCGATGAAGATCAGGCGCGAGGCCACTTTCTCGGCAAAGCCGATTTCGTGGGTCACGATCACCATCGTCATCCCTTCTTCCGCCAGATCCTGCATAACCTTCAGTACTTCGTGGCGCAGTTCCGGGTCGAGGGCCGAGGTCGGCTCATCGAACAGCATCATCTTCGGTTTGACCGCCAGCGCACGGGCAATCGCCACGCGCTGCTGCTGACCACCGGAGAGCTCGGACGGATAGTGATGCCCGCGCTCCGCCAGTCCGACTTTCGCCAGCAGCTCTTTTGCAAGCTGCTCGGCGGCCGCTTTGTTGGCACCGCGCACGCGCAGAGGGCCGAACATCACGTTCTCCAGCGCCGTCAGGTGCGGGAACAGATAGAACTGCTGGAACACCATCCCGGCTTCCTGGCGGATCAGACGCTCGTCCACCTTCGGGTCGTTGACCTTCAGACCGTCGACAATCAGATCGCCGCTGGTGATCTCTTCCAGCTTGTTGATGCAGCGCAGCAGGGTCGATTTACCGGAGCCGGACGGCCCGATAATCACCACCACTTCGCCGGTCTGGATCTGGAGATCGATATTGTGCAGCACCTGGGTCTGACCGAAGTGCTTGGAAACGTTTTTAAATTCAATCACAGGATTTTCATCCTTCTTTCAAGACGACGCAGCACGAAGCTCAGTGCCAGGGTAATAATGAGATAGACCACTGCAACGGCGCTCCAGATCTCCAGGGCGCGGAAGTTACCGGCAATGATCTCCTGGCCCTGACGGGTCAGTTCAGCGACGCCGATAACAATGAACAGTGAGGTATCTTTAATGCTGATGATCCACTGGTTGCCCAGCGGCGGCAGCATACGACGCAGCGCCAGGGGGAGGATCACGTGGCGGATGGTTTCGCGACGGGAAAGACCCAGCGCCAGACCGGCCTCGCTAAAGCCCTTGTGGATCGACAGCACCGCACCGCGGGTGATCTCAGCGATATAGGCACCGGAGTTGATCATGATGGTGACCACCGCCGCGCTGAACGGGTCAATGCGCAGATCGGTAAAGGCCATCGGCAGGGCGAAGTAGATAAACATCACCTGCACCACAATCGGCGTGCCGCGGATCACTTCGATGAAAACCAGTGCTACGTGGTTGGCTATCCAGCCGCCGTAGGTGCGGGCAAAACCGGCAACAAGGCCGATAATCAACCCGCCAACCAGACCGAGGACCGAAATCCACAGGGTCATTTTGGCGCCTTCAAGCAAGAGAGGAATGGCAGGCCAGATGGCGCTCCAGTCAAACTGCATGATGTATTCCTGTATACCGTGGTGAAAACAAAAAATTAGCCAGGGGGATGACTAAAATTGTAGGCCCGGTAAGCGCAAGCGCCACCGGGCGGTACAGTTCCTGTTTAACAGGCTGTTTTATTTAGGTTCAGTACCGAACCATTTTTTATAAATTTCGTTGTAGGTGCCGTTCTCTTTCAGGGTTTTCAGCGCGCCGTTCACCTTGGTACGCAGCTCGTCGCTGCCTTTCGGGAAGGCGATACCGTATTCCTGCGCTTCCAGAGATTCACCTACCGCTTTGAACTTGCCGTTGCCTGCGGTTTTGATGAAGTACAGGATATTTGGCGTGTCGTGCAGCACGGCGTCAGCACGGTTGGTGCCCAGCTCCATGTACGCGTTATCGATGTTCGGGAACTGGCGCAGGTCTTTGGTTTTGATGTTGGCTTTAGCGTAATCAACAGAACCGGTGCCGCTCTTCACCGCGACCACTTTGCCGTCAAGATCTTTCGCGCTTTTCACGTCGTTGTTGTCCGCTTTCACCATGACCAGCAGGCCGCTTTTGTAGTAGCCGTCAGAGAAGTCGATAGCTTTTTTACGTGCGTCAGTGATGGTGATACCGGCCAGCGCCAGGTCAACGTTTTTGGTTTGCAGTGCCGGAACGATGCCGCTGAAGTCCATTGGCTTCAGGGTGTAGTCCAGTTTCAGTTCTTTCGCGACGGCCGCCCACAGATCCACGTCAAAACCAACGTACTGATCGCCCTGCTTAAATTCAAACGGTACGAAGGCGGTGTCGGTGGCGACAATCAGTTTTTTATCAGCAGCCTGAGAAGAAACCGCAAAAGCCAGGGTAAGTGCAGCCAGTGAAACTTTTAATACAGACTTCATAGCATTTCCTTTTATATCCACGGGGCGATCCCCTGCGAGAACGAACGGCTCTATGAAAAAATCGTGCCAACTTTGCAACAGGTTGTTTTTAAAAGGCCAGCACGCATTTCATTGCACAAAAAGTGTAGCAATGTCGGCGGATTGCACCATAACGAAGCACTGTTTTGGTGCAGCGCTACGCCATCACTAACGGTTATGCTATTAAGCGCAAATATTGATGAGAAAACAATCTTTCGTTAACGATTGTGTGAGGTGATTATTACAAATGCTTTACGTTTGCGGCGGGAAAGGTGAAATGTGTGCACTATAAAAGTGCAAAACCCCCGCCGGAGGCGAGGGTGTAAGAGCAAAATGCTATGGATTACTCAATGTTAGACTCGATGAACCACAGGAACTGATCCAGGTCGCGGGAGGCCGCGGTCAGAATGTCAGCGGTATCTTCGTCTTTAGCTTCACCAATCGCTTTACGTACGTCGTTAGCCACGACAGCGTAACGATCCGCCAGCTCTTTCAGGTGATCCTGCACGCTGTGGATGTCCAGCGGGTAGCTTTTCAGCGCTGTTTTGCTGTTGATCACCTGGGTAGTGCCCAGCGCCACGCCGCCCAGCTGCACGGCACGTTCCGCCATGGTATCCAGATGGGTAGTCAGTGCGGTACGGAAGCCATCCAGCATCTCGTGGACAGCAATAAAGTTAGCGCCGCGCATATTCCAGTGGGCCTGTTTGGTAATCAGCGACAGGTCAATAAACTGGATCACCTGGCGATTCAGCAACTCAATCGTCGCTTTCTTATCGCTGTCAGAGACATCGTTACGGGTATAGAGCAGATTAGGTGCTTTCGTTTTTACCAGTTTAGCGGTAGGCATAATCTCATTTCCTCTTGATGTTGGCGTCCAAAGTAATTTCCGAAATCAAGTATAGCACCGGCTATAGGAGGCGCGATTGGGTCCTGCCTATTGGTTTAATAGAGAAGGGCGGGTTGTGATGGTTAACTATTTGATAATAAAAAGATATTTATATTTTAGGGTAAATTTATCTTATTTTCACCGGGCGGGTGAGAGGCGAAGGGGATATTTCAAAATAATGACGGTTATTGCGAATGGGAATATTTCGCCGGGAAACCGATCCTCGGCAAAATAACATCGGTTAGCGGATATCTACCTCTTCGACTTTACTCTCCCGGCGCAGGGTGAGCGTCGACCCCATCGACGCGGCAATGATCGAGCAGAGCGCCAGCGTCTGGGTAAAGGTCAGAGATTCGCCCAGGAACACCATCCCGGACATGGCCGCCACGGCGGGCTCCATGCTCATCAGGGTGCCGAAGATGCGCGTCGGCAGACGCGTCAGGGCAATCATCTCCAGCGAGTAGGGAAGTGCGGTTGAGAGCACCGCCACCGCCAGGCCCACCGGCAGGATCGACCACTGCCAGATCGACTCGGTGGCCTGCGCCATTCCCAGCGGTACAAAGACGATGGCGGCGATCAGCGACCCCAGCGCCACGGTGGCCGGGCCGTGCTCTTCCCCGGCACGCTGCCCGGTAAGAATGTAGACCGCCCAGCAGGCCCCCGCGCCCAGCGCCAGGGCCGCGCCGGTCAGGTCAACGTGCGAGACGTCCTGACCCAGCGGCAGCAGAAACCACAGCCCCAGCACCGCCAGCACCACCCAGACAAAGTCCACCGGACGACGGGAGGAGAACAGGGCTACCGCCAGCGGGCCGGTGAACTCCAGCGCCACGGCGATCCCCAGCGGCACTGTCTGAATCGACAGGTAGAAGAGATAGTTCATCGCCCCCAGCGACAGCCCGTAAAACAGCAGGGGCAAGCGTTGCTCTTTCTTAAAACGCAGCCGCCAGGGTTTAAAGATCACGACCAGGATCAGGGTACCGAGCGCAATACGCAGCGCCGTCACGCCAGGGGCGCCCACGATCGGGAAGAGCGATTTTGCCAGCGAGGCGCCGCTCTGAATCGAGAGCATGGCAATGAGAATGACAATTACGGGCAACCAGACTGGCGCCCTGCGAGACAACCCAGGCATCCTTTCTCCTGTCAATTTCTGTCAAAGGAAGTAAAGAGGGGGAGTGTAAAGGAAATAACGCCGCACGGTTGAGACTTTGTTGAAAAAAAGTCGCCGCAAATCCGTAAAATAGCCTCATAGCGCCGGGTGATTTCTGTAACAGATTAGGAATCGTCTGGATGAATGTATTGTGACTGACGCGCAAAATCAGGTTTGTGAAACATAAATTCGGTGTTTTTTGAACAAGATAGCTGCGGGTGGAAATGTTTAGTTACATGAAAAGCCGCGTTAGACATCACGAATCACAAAGAGTTTCACAAGTTTTTTTGATATATTTAAAACTTACGGATTTACTTGAAGCACATTTGAGGTGGTTATGAAAAAAATTGCATGTCTTTCAGCACTGGCAGCTGTTCTGGCTGTTTCCGCAGGTTCCGCTGTCGCAGCGACCTCTACCGTGACTGGCGGTTACGCTCAGAGCGATATGCAGGGCGTGATGAACAAAACCAACGGTTTCAACCTGAAATATCGCTACGAGCAGGACAACAACCCGCTGGGTGCCATCGGTTCCTTCACCTACACTGAGAAAGACCGTTCCGAAGACGGCGCTTACAACAAAGCTCAGTACTACGGCATCACTGCTGGCCCGGCTTTCCGTCTGAACGACTGGGCAAGCATCTACGGTGTAGTGGGTGTTGGCTACGGTAAATTCCAGCAGACTGAAAACCAGGGCTTCAACCGCTCTGCTACCAACAGCGACTATGGCTTCTCCTATGGCGCAGGTATGCAGTTCAACCCAATCGAAAACGTTGCGCTGGACTTCTCCTATGAGCAGAGCCGCATCCGTAACGTTGACGTTGGCACCTGGATCGCAGGCGTAGGTTACCGCTTCTAATCACTTCGGTGAGCCAGTAAAAAAACCCGCTTCGGCGGGTTTTTTGTTTTTGTCATTTCCCCTCATAAGAGGGTCAGGCTGCGCGGTCGTTACCGGCTTTTCGTCTCAAACAGGTCCGTCCCCAGATGGTTGTAATCCACTTTCTGTAGCTTAAAGTTGGTCACATACACCGGCGGCGCTTTGTCGTTCGACATGAAGCGGTACTTACTGGCGATCTCTTTCGCGCCGATCCCCGTCCACTGCGAGAAGAAGCTTAAAAAATCATTCGCGGAACGACGCGCCTTGACGATGCGATGCGCTTTGTCATCGCTCGACAGCACCATAAACGGCACCTGGAAGTTCTGCTGGAAGCTGTCGTCGTGGGCCAGGTACTGCACCTCTTTGCCGCGCTCTTTAAACGCCAGTCCGTGATCGGAGAAATAGACCATTGAGAAGCTCTCACCGGTATTTTGCAGCTGGGCATAGAGCTTGCTGAGCAGGTCATCGGTCTGGGTCATGGTGTAGAGGTAGCACGAGGTCTCTTTCGACTGCACGAACTCTGCATATTTCCCCTGGGTGCGGTCGCAGGCCTGCGGATGGGAGCCCATCAGGTGCAGAACGATGAGCTGTGGCTGGGTGCGATGGCTGCTGAAGACCTGTTCGGTCATCTTCAGCAACGCCTCATCCCGGGTGTTTTTATCTGCCTCGAAATCACCGCTTTTCAGGAATTGCACTTCGTCAGCCCGTTTAGCAATGCTGGCGATGGCGGTATCGTACTCACCAATCTGCCCCTGGTTCGAGAACCACCAGCTCTGGAAGCCCGCGCGGTTGGCGAGGGTCACAAAGTTATCCTGATACTGCGGCTTGTTGTCCACTACCCGGTTGAGCGTCAGCCCGAGCGACTTCTGCGTTGAACCGCTGGCGGCAACGTAGTCGGTAAACAGGGTGCCGTTAACTTTGCTGGCAAACGGGGTGTTATTCCAGTGTCCACCGAAGGCACCCAGCGCGTCGCGGCGGGCGCTTTCACCAATCACCACCATATAGATGTGATACTTGGGTTTCACCGCCAGCACGTTCCAGGTGTCCTTCATCTGCGACAGCTCGGCCATCCGGGCCTGCTCTTCAACCACTTCCTGGTTGTTCACCACCACATCTTTGACAAAGCGAAACACCGGATAGCCGGAATCTTTCAGCTTGAAGACGCCGCCCCAGGCCAGGTTTTGCACCGGGGCGACGAAAAAGGCCACCACGCTGAAGACCAGACACAGGCTGTCGATTTTGCCCCACGCCTTTTTAGGCTGCGGCTTGCGGCGCACGGCGATTACGCCGAGGGCAAAGATAAACAGGCCGACGACGTAGCTGTACCACGGGAAGATGGTGAGGATCTCCGTCGACTCCTCCATGTTGGTGGAGTGCATCGCCAGTAGAGTATTAAAGTTGGGCGCGCCGTAGGCCTGGCCAAAGGGGAAATACATCGCCGCTACCAGCGAGCAGATCCCGAGCAGCCCTTTTTGCAGGCGCGGCGCGCTCAGCCAGAGCAGATGCAGGATACAGGTGAAAGCGACGGTATAGAGGATGCTGAATGAATAGCCGAGGGCGATATTAATCAGCAGCGACTGTAAAAAGTAGAATCCGGTCCACGGGCTTAAGGCCCGGCTGCGGGTAATGAGCGTGTCTTTCAGGGTTAAATTCATAGGTCACTATCGTGAAAACGCCATGTGCTCACCCTGGCGCCAAGGGTCTAAACCTGCCTGAGAATGCGTAGAAGGGGAGAGGAGGTCCGCATCTGCGAGCCGCAAATAGTGCAGGGCTGCAAGAAGATAGAGCCAGTGGCCGTTAAGGTCAACAGTTATAAAGGGGGTGTTTTGCGAAGAGGATTACATTTCCGCAAAAAAGGTCCGGGCATAGCGTGGAGACGAACAGTGTAGAGGGGATAAATGACACAAAAATGAAGCGGCGTACCGTGACGCCGCCTAGTGGGAAGGTTTGTTCTGCTGTGGCCTGCCGTTAATGATGTCGCAAATCATATTCAGCAGCATTAAGCGTACTTTAAAGGGAGAGTGGCTGAACACGCGTATACACCTCTTGAATTCGTTCATCGTAACCTCCTGCGGGTTGATCCCTTCGATCCGTGAAGGGTGACTGCATTACATACAGATATAGCACAGGCTATGTTATATGGCTACGGCTATAACGTTAATTTTTTGTGCTTATAGAGTGATGGTTTACAATGGCCGCTTATCTATTGATACGCTTGATGTGTCCCCCGCTTGAGGAAGCACAATGAACCGCCGTGCAGGTAAACCAACAACAAAAAAAATGACGCAACTGGTCAACGTCGAAGAGCATGTCGAAGGCTTCCGCCAGGTTCGCGAAGCGCATCGTCGCGAGCTGATCGATGATTATGTCGAGCTGATCTCCGATCTGATCCGTGAGGTGGGGGAGGCCCGTCAGGTGGATATGGCCGCACGCCTTGGCGTGTCGCAGCCGACGGTGGCAAAAATGCTCAAGCGTCTGGCAACGGTGGGTCTGATCGAAATGATCCCCTGGCGCGGGGTCTTTCTTACCCCGGAAGGGGAGAAGCTGGCGCAGGCGAGTCGCGAGCGCCATCAGATTGTCGAAAACTTCCTGCTGGTGCTGGGCGTCAGTCCCGACATTGCCCGCCGCGACGCCGAGGGCATGGAACATCACGTCAGCGAAGAGACGCTGCAGCAGTTCCAGGCCTTTACCCTTAAATATGGATCTTCCGCGGAATGACCCTGCCAGGCCTGCGGGCGCTGGCCCGCGATCGTTTCTTTCATCTGTTACTGGTGGTTGGGGCAGGGCTCAGTTTCCTGGTGCCCTTCGCACCTGAGCGCTGGCCTGACGCCATCGACTGGCACACCATCATTACCCTCGCCGGGTTGATGATGCTGACCAAAGGGGTCGAGCAGAGCGGTTTTTTTGACGTTCTGGGGCGCAAGATGGTGCGCCGTTTCGCCACCGAGCGACGGCTGACGCTGTTTATGGTCTTCTCTGCCGCGCTGCTCTCGACCTTTCTTACCAACGATGTGGCGCTCTTTATCGTGGTGCCGCTCACCCTCACGCTGCGCAAGCTGTGCGAAATCCCGGTCAACCGGCTGATCATCTTTGAGGCGCTGGCGGTCAACGCCGGATCGCTGCTGACCCCGATTGGCAACCCGCAAAACATCCTGCTGTGGGGGCGCTCCGGGCTGTCGTTTGCCGCTTTCACCTGGCAGATGGCGCCCCTGGCGCTGGTGATGGTGACAACCCTGATGGCCCTGTGCTGTTTCGCCTTTCCGGCAACGCCGCTGCGCTACCACAGCGGCAATGCGGCGACCCAGTCGAAACCGCGGCTGGCGTGGAGCTGTCTGGCGTTCTATCTGGTGTTTCTGGTGGCCCTCGATCTCAAGCAGGAGCTGTGGGGCGTGCTGCTGGTGGCGGGAGGATTCCTGCTGCTGGCGCGCCGGGTGCTGATAAGCGTCGACTGGACGCTGCTGCTGGTCTTTATGGCGATGTTTATCGACGTGCATCTGCTGATTCAGGTCCCGGCTTTACAGGGCGTGCTGCAAAACGTCACCCATCTGTCGCAGCCGGGCCTCTGGCTAACGGCCATCGGGCTGTCGCAGTTTATCAGCAACGTGCCGTCTACCATCCTGCTGCTTAACTACGTGCCGCCGACGGCGTTGCTGGCATGGGCGGTGAACGTAGGGGGCTTTGGCCTGCTGCCAGGATCCCTCGCAAACCTGATCGCCCTGCGTATGGCAAACGATCACCGCATCTGGTGGCGCTTCCACCTCTGGTCTTTGCCAATGCTGGTCTGGGCCGGCCTCGTCGGATTCGGATTATTCCTTCTCATATAGTGCCACATTTGTCAGTTTTTCCTGGCAAATGTATAGCAACGTCCTAACTTAAGTGGGCGGCATAAATTGTGATGCCGTTCACTAACAGGATGGATGCTGTTCTATGGCGGAAGAAAATCAACCCTCAGAAAACACCGATAATAAAGAGACTGAACGTAAACGCCCCGGCAAAAAGCCGCTGATTATTCTCGGCATTGTAGTGATCGTGATGGTCATCGTGGCGCTGGTCTGGTGGTTTATGACCCGTAACCAGGAGACCACCGACGACGCCTTCACCGAAGGCGACGCCGTGACCATCGCCCCGAAAACCGCAGGCTATGTCACCGAGCTGCGGGTGCGCGATAACCAGCGGGTGAAAAAGGGCGATCTGCTGGTGACTATCGATCCCCGGGACACCAGCGCCCAGCGCGACCAGGCAAAAGCCCAGCTTGGCCTGGCCGAGGCCCAGCTTCATCAGGCCCAGGCGCAGCTGGCTCTCTCGAAGGTGCAGTATCCTGCCCAGCGTGATGAAGCCAACGCTCAGGTGATCAAAGCTCAGGCGGATCTTGCCAATGCCCAGGCGGAATATCGCCGCCAGCGCGGGGTCGATCCCCGCGCCACCACGCAACAGAGCATCGACGCGGCCAACGCCCAGCTGCGCAGCGCCCAGGCCCAGCTTGCCAGCGCCAAAGCCCAGCTTGAGGTGGCCTCGCAGGTGCAGCTGCAAATTCGCCAGCAGGAGACCAACGTCGAAGCCCGGGAGCGTCAGGTGGAGCAGGCCCGCGCCCAGCTGGAGACCGCCGAGCTCAACCTCTCTTATACCCAGGTCCGCGCCCCCTTTGATGGCTACATCACCAAACGCAACGTCCAGACCGGCACCCTGGTGCAGGCGGGCACCGCGCTCTTCTCGCTGGTCTCGACCGATATCTGGGTGGTCGCCAACTTTAAAGAGTCGCAGCTGGAGCGAATGCGCCCCGGCAATAAGGTGACCCTGAGCGTGGACGCCTGGCCGGATCTGGAGCTGGAAGGGCATATCGACTCTATCCAGCAGGGGAGCGGCTCGCGCTTCGCCGCCTTCCCGTCGGAGAACGCCACCGGCAACTTCGTGAAGATCGTCCAGCGCGTGCCGGTAAAAATCGTTATCGATAAAGGTCTGGATCCCAACCAGCCGCTGCCGCTCGGCCTCTCGGTTGAACCTAAGGTCACCGTAGAATGAGTGAGCACAGCCACGAAAACTGGCGGCCCGCCAGCAACCCGTGGGCGGTGGCGATTGTCGTCACCCTGGCGGTGTTTATGGAGATCCTCGACACCACTATCGTGAACGTGGCGCTGCCCCACGTGGCGGGCTCGCTCTCCGCCAGCTACGACGAATCCACCTGGGTGCTCACCAGCTATCTGGTGGCTAACGGCATCGTGCTGCCCATCTCGGCGTTTCTGAGCCGGGTCTTTGGCCGCAAGCAGTTCTTCCTGATCTGCATTGTGATGTTCACCGTGTGCTCCTTCCTGTGCGGCATCGCCACCGAGCTGTGGCAGATCATCCTGTTTCGCATCATGCAGGGCTTCTTCGGCGGCGGGTTACAGCCCACCCAGCAGTCGGTGCTGCTCGACTACTTTAAGCCGGAAGATCGCGGTAAGGCTTTCGGTCTGTCGTCCATCGCCATTATCGTCGCCCCGGTGCTGGGGCCGACGCTCGGGGGCTGGATCACCGATAACTACTCCTGGCGCTGGGTATTCTTTATTAACATCCCGGTGGGCATCGTGACGGTGCTGGCGATCTACCAGCTGCTGGAAGATCCGCCCTGGGAGAGTAAATCGAAAGAGAAGATCCCTATCGACTGGACGGGCATCGGCCTGATCGCGCTGGGTCTGGGCTGCCTGCAGGTGATGCTCGACCGGGGCGAGGACGAAGACTGGTTTAACTCGAACTTTACCCGCACCTTCGCGGTGCTGACGCTGACTGGCATTATCGGTGCTATCTACTGGCTGCTATATGCCAAAAAGCCGGTGGTGGATCTGCACTGCATGAAGGATAAAAACTTTGCCGTCTCCAGCCTGCTGATGGCTGGGATGGCAATGATCCTGTACGGCAGCTCGGTGGTGATCCCGCAGTTGGCGCAGCAGGATCTGGGCTATACCGCCACCTGGTCCGGGCTGGTGTTGTCGCCTGGGGCAATACTTATCGTCCTTACTATCCCGCTGGTGCTGAAGCTGATGCCGATTGTGCAGACGCGCTGGATCATCGCCTTCGGCTTTACCTGTCTGGCGGTATCGTTCTTCTGGTCGCGGACGCTCACGCCGGATATCGACTTCGAGACCCTGGTGCTGTTCCGCAGCGCCCAGTCAATCGGGCTGGGGTTCCTGTTTGTGCCCCTGACCACCATCGCCTTTATCTCGATTCCCCGGCGGCTGAACGCCGACGCCGCGGCGCTCTTTACCATGTTCCGCAACGTGGCGGGGTCGATCGGCATTTCGCTCTCGACGGCGGCCATTACCGAGCGCTCGCAGGCCCACAGCGCCCATCTGGCCACGCATACCTCGGCGTTCGACGAGCCGTTCCAGCACACCATCCGCGAGATGGCGCAGGCGGTGCAGAACTTTACCACCCAGGTGGGCGACCCCGCCGGTATCGCTACCGGGCGCATGTACCAGGTGATGATCGAACAGTCGCGCTTCCTGGCCTACATCGACGTCTTCACCCTTCTGAGCGTGGTGGCCCTCTTACTGATTCCGTTTTGTTTGTTGCTCTCGCCGGTTAAGAGCGAGGGGAGTGCAGGAGCACACTGATGATTTGCAGACGTTTAAGCCCCCTGATGTTAATGCTGTTGCTGGCAGGCTGTGCCGTGGGGCCGGACTACCAGCAGCCCGCGCCGCAAACCCCGATGCACTGGAACGATCCGGGTGACGGCGGCGTGAAATCGCAAACCGCGTCCACCGCCATCAACCCGCGCTGGTGGAAAACCTTCGGCGATCCGCAGTTGGATAGCCTGATTGAACGGGCCATTGCCGGCAACCTGTCGCTACAGCAAACCGTGCTGCGCATCGCCGGGGCGCGGGAGCAGATCAACCAGGCGGGCGGGGCCTTCTTCCCGGCGGTGAACGGTAACCTGCAGGCCACCCGGCAGCAGCTGGGGCTGGAGGGAGAACTGAAATCCCACGGCGTATACGACCAGCTGGATGAGGTGGACCCCGAACTGCGCGGGGCGCTGGGACCGCTGACCCAGCCGATTAATCTCTATCAGGGCAGCTTCGACGCCCAGTGGGAGCTGGATCTGTGGGGCAAGGTACGGCGTCAGGTGGAAGCCGCCGATGCCCAACAGCAGGCGGCCATTGAGCAGCGTAACGACGCCCTGGTATCGCTGGAGGCCGAAGTCGCCCGCGGCTGGCTCCAGCTGCGCGGGGCCCAGAGCAGCATCGCGACCCTTAACACGCAAATCGAGAGCGCGCAGCAGACCCTGGAGCTGACCGACAGCCGCCAGCGCAGCGGCCTGTCGCCGCAGATGGACGTGGAGAATGCCCGCGCCCAGCTCGGCAACCTGGAGGCGCAGCTTCCGCAGTATGAAGCCCAGGCGCGGCAGGCGATGAACGGCCTGGCGATCCTGCTGGGCAAACCGCCGGGGGCGCTGGACGGCGAGCTACAGGCCAGCAAACCGCTGCCCGCGCTGCCGGAAATCGTCCCCACCGGTATTCCCTCCACCCTGGCGCGGCGACGTCCGGACGTGCGTGAAGCCGAGGCAAACCTGCATGCGGCCACGGCGCAGATCGGCGTGTCGGTGGCGCAGCTGTTTCCCAGCGTCTCGCTCAGCGGCCAGTTTGGCCTGCGCAACAGCGAAGCCAGCTGGCTCACCGACTGGAGCAGCCACTTCTACAGCGTCGGGCCGCAGGTTTCTATCCCCATCTTCCAGGGCGGCCGGCTGGTCTCCAGCGTGAAGGTCGCCCGCGCGCAGCAGGGCGCCGCGGTGCTGGAATATCGTCAGACGGTGCTCACCGCGCTGGGCGATGTAGAAAACGCGCTGGTCAGCTACCGCACCGACCAGAAGCGGGAGGCGGGATTAAGCAAAACTATCGATGCGCTGCAAAACGCCTTCGATCTGGCGAGCAGCAGCTATCGTCAGGGGATCGCCACCTTTATCGACGTGCTGGATGCCCAGCGTCAGCTGGCTCAGGCGCAGCAGCAGCGGGATCAGGCCCGGGTCCAGAGCGCGCTGGATCTGGTGGCGCTCTATAAAGCTCTCGGCGGGGGCTGGGAGCCGTATCAGCAGGTTCAGCTGCCGGACTACGCCGTCTTTGGCGACGCCCCGCGCGGATAAGTTCAGAGGATTGGGCAAGAAACGGGCAGGAACCGCACATTCGCCATCGGCGTGAGCCGGGTATAACTATCGGGTACTCAACACACGAGGAGCGTCAAATGCGATATCAAAAACTGGGTAATACCGGCCTGTTTGTTTCTGAACTCTGCCTCGGCACCATGACCTTCGGCGGCGAAGGCGGCATGTGGGGCAAAATCGGTCAACTCCAGCAGCAGGAGGCCGAACAGCTGATCGGGCGCGCGCTGGACGCGGGGATCAATTTTATCGATACCGCCAACGTCTATTCAGAAGGGCGTTCGGAAGCAATCACCGGCCAGGCGCTGAAGAACCTGAAGATACCGCGCGAAAACGTGGTGGTGGCGACCAAAGTCTTTGGCGAGACGGGCACCGCCGGGGTGAACTCCCGCGGCAGTTCCCGCTATCACATCATCAGCAGCGTGAAGGAGAGTCTGCGCCGCATGCAGCTGGAGCACATCGATCTCTATCAGCTGCACGGTTTCGACCCGGCCACCCCCATCGAAGAAATGCTCTATGCCCTGGATAACCTTGTCCAGCACGGCCACGTGCGTTATATCGGCGTTTCCAACTGGGCGGCCTGGCAGATTGTGAAAGCGCTGGGGATCTCCGAGCGGCTGGGGCTGGCCCGTTTTGCCTCCCTGCAGGCTTACTACACCATCGCGGGCCGCGATCTTGAACGCGAGCTGGTGCCGATGTTGCAAAGTGAGAAGGTGGGGTTAATGGTCTGGAGCCCACTGGCAGGCGGGCTGCTGAGCGGCAAATATGGCCGCGACGGCCAGGTGCAGGGCGGTGGCCGCCGCCAGGAGTTTGACTTCCCGCCGGTGGATAAAGCGCGGGCATTTGACTGCGTGGACGTGATGCGCAACATTGCCGACAGCAAAGGGGTTTCGGTCGCGCAGATTGCCCTCGCCTGGCTGCTCCATCAGCCGGTGGTCAGCAGCGTGATTGTGGGGGCGAAGCGGGTGGATCAGCTGGACGACAATATCGCCGCGACGGCGATTCACCTCAGCGATGACGAGCTGAAACAGCTGGATGCGGTGAGCGCGCTGCCACGTGAATATCCTGGCTGGATGCTGGAGCGGCAGGGGGAGTATCGCCGTAATCAGCTGGCGCAGCAGTAACCCTGTTCAGGCTGCAGAGAAGCCGGGTGGCGGCTGCGCCTTACCCGGCCTACAAACGGCCCGTAGGCCCGGCAAGCGTAGCGCCGCCGGGCATTGCCGCACGCAACAGCAGTAACAGCCAATAAAAAAGCGGGCTATCAGGCCCGCTTTTTTTATTTCGCATTCTGCAATCAGTTCAGACGAACCGGCATACCGGAACGGTTGTTGATCGCTTGCTCAACGATGGTCGCATCCACGTCCTGCTGGCCGGTGATAGCCTGCACGTTGCTGGTCAGGGTGACCGGCACGGTGACGTTATTGTCGATCTGCTCTTCGCTGGTGGACAACGGGTTATGCACTTCGAGGTAACGGCTGCCATCCGGCTCGGTGGTCGCTTTTACCGGCTCGTTGATGAACTGTACGCGGGTGCCAACCGGCACGTTCTCGAACAGGAACTTGATGTCGTCGTTACGCAGACGCACACAGCCGTGGCTCACGCGCAGGCCGATACCGAAGTTGGCGTTGGTGCCGTGGATCGCATACAGACGACCGATATACAGCGCGTACAGACCCATCGGGTTATCCGGGCCGGCAGGCACAACGGCTGGCAGCGGCTCGCCTGCGGCAATGTACTCGGCGTGCATTTTCGCGGTTGGGGTCCAGGTTGGGCCGGCTTTCTTACGCTCAACCTTGGTGGTCCAGTTCATCGGGGTATCTTTCCCCAGCTGGCCGATACCGATTGGCAGCACGATCACCGTGTTGGTGCCTTTCGGGTAGTAGTACAGACGCATTTCGGCACTGTTGATCACGATGCCTTCATGCACGGTGTCCGGCAGGATCAGCTGCTGAGGAATGTTCAGCACGGTACCGCCTTTCGGCAGATAAGGGTCAACACCCGGGTTGGCTTCCATCATGTTGGAGAGGCCGAGCTGATATTCTGCTGCGAAATATTCCAGCGGCTGGGTGTTACCTTCTTCAATGGTCACAACCTGGTTCTGACCCACCAGACGGCTACCGTCGGTTGGCAGTGGATAGGTGACAGCAGAAGCGGTCTTGCAAAACCCTACTACGGCAAACGCCGCCGCAAAAAGCGAAGTTAATTTCATATTCATGGTGTGCGAGGTATCTGTGCCACTTGGCAGGTTGTTTAAAAGTCTGAACGGTTTAGGGAGCGCATTATATGTGCATTCCTGACCGCATGGAATTCGGATGTGTACTAAATCACACTTTTTTCCGTTTCGTTAAAGTTTAGCGTTATGTTGTTACACGGGATCTCATTTCGGAATTGTGGCATAATGCCGGGTTTATCACACTTCTCGCAGGAATCTCCCGTGTTAGTTACCAGCAACGTCACTATGCAGTTTGGCAGTAAGCCGCTGTTCGAAAACATTTCCGTCAAATTTGGCGGCGGCAACCGTTACGGCCTGATTGGTGCCAACGGTAGCGGAAAATCCACCTTCATGAAGATCCTCGGCGGCGATTTAGAGCCGACGCTGGGCAACGTTTCTCTCGATCCGAACGAGCGCATCGGTAAGCTGCGTCAGGATCAGTTCGCCTTTGAAGCGTTCACCGTTCTTGACACGGTGATCATGGGCCACGGTGAGCTGTGGGAAGTGAAGCAGGAGCGCGACCGCATCTATGCCCTTGCCGAAATGAGCGAAGAAGACGGCTATAAAGTGGCCGACCTCGAAGTGCAGTACGGCGAAATGGACGGCTACTCTGCCGAGTCCCGTGCCGGTGAGCTGCTGCTGGGCGTGGGCATTCCGGTTGAACAGCACTACGGTCTGATGAGCGAAGTCGCGCCAGGCTGGAAGCTGCGTGTTCTGCTGGCTCAGGCGCTGTTCTCTAACCCGGATATCCTGCTGCTCGACGAACCGACGAACAACCTGGACATCGATACCATTCGCTGGCTGGAGCAGACGCTGAACGAGCGTAACAGCACCATGATCATCATCTCGCACGACCGTCACTTCCTGAACATGGTCTGCACCCACATGGCGGATCTGGACTACGGCGAGCTGCGCGTCTATGCAGGCAACTACGACGAGTACATGACCGCCGCGACCCAGGCGCGTGAGCGTCTGCTGGCCGACAACGCCAAGAAAAAGGCGCAGATTGCGGATCTGCAATCCTTCGTCAGCCGCTTCAGCGCCAACGCCTCCAAATCGCGTCAGGCCACCTCGCGTGCCCGTCAGATCGACAAAATCAAGCTGGATGAAGTTAAAGCCTCCAGCCGTCAGAACCCGTTCATCCGCTTCGAGCAGGACAAGAAGCTGTTCCGTAATGCGTTGGCCGTCGAAGAGCTGTCAAAAGGTTTCGATAACGGTCCGCTGTTTAAGAATTTCAACCTGCTGCTGGAAGTGGGCGAGAAGATCGCCATTCTGGGTGCCAACGGCGTGGGTAAATCCACCATGCTGAAGACCCTGGTAGGTGAACTGGCCCCGGATAACGGCACCGTAAAATGGTCCGAGAACGCGCAGATTGGTTATTACGCGCAGGATCACGCCGAAGATTTCGACAACGATCTGACCGTTTTCGACTGGATGAGCCAGTGGAAATCAGAAGGCGATGACGAGCAGGTGGTGCGCAGCTTCCTCGGCCGTCTGCTGTTCAGCCAGGACGACATCAAAAAGCCGGCGAAGGTGCTCTCCGGTGGTGAGAAAGGCCGTATGCTCTTCGGCAAGCTGATGATGCAGAAACCGAACATCCTGGTGATGGACGAACCGACCAACCACCTGGACATGGAATCGATCGAATCGCTGAACATGGCGCTGGAGATGTATCAGGGCACCCTGATCTTCGTCTCTCACGACCGTGAGTTTGTGAGCTCCCTGGCGACCCGCGTAATTGAAATTACGCCGGAGCGCGTGGTGGACTTCAGCGGTAACTACGAAGATTACCTGCGCAGTAAAGGTATCGATAACTAAAAAAAGCCCGGTGGCGCTACGCTTACCGGGCCTACGAATCTGCGGTCTGTCACGCCGGGCGGCGCATGCGCTTGCCCGGCCTACGATATGGGGTGGGTTTTGTAGGCCGGGTAAGGCGAAGCCGCCACCCGGCGCATCAGTTGGTCAGGATATCCTTAAGCCATGCCCAGCGCGCGCTTGCCGTGGATGTTTAAATCATCCGTGGTGAAGCGCGACTGCCAGTCAGCCTCATAATCCTCGCGCGGGAAATCGCCCGGAGAGGCCCCGGTTTCCAGCGCCGCTTTCACCTTCTTCGCGTAGGCGAGGTTTTTCTCGCACATCGGTGCCGCCGGAATGTACATCACGTTGCCCCAGCCCTGCTGGTTCTCAACGGGGGCCACGGAGTGGATCACATCGCAGTGCCACCACACGGAATCACCCGCTTCCAGCGCCGGAATGCTTGTGAGGGCTTCAATCAACAGCGGATGCCACTTCTCGGAGATCGGCAGCACGCGACCCGGCGCCACGCCGCAGAGTTCATCTTCCGGCACATCATCCAGCAGCGGACGCAGCAGGATATAGGCCATCGCTTCCGGGATCGGCACCACGTGCAGCAGACCCTGATCCGGGATCATGTCGGAGAGCGCGGTCCAGCCCTGGAAGGTGCGGAACACCGAGCACTTGGTGGTGTTATCCACGGTGTACTCTTCCACTTCGGTACGGTGCGCGGCATTCCAGGGATCGTATTGATCGATATTGCCATCGAATACCCGGGCGAAGACCTGCTGATAGGCCGGGAGCAGCCAGCGCTCCAGCGCGCCGGAGTCGGTGTGCGCCCCGAGGCCTTTCGAGGTGGTTCCCGGTGGACGGCGGCGAATGCGGTCCGGGTAGATCACGCTCACGTCCGGGTTGAACCACTGTTTGCCGTTGCTCTCAAAGGTCCATAAACGGTTCAGGAACGACTGCACCTGCGCCATCCGTTCGCTCTGGCGGGCTTCCATCTGCGCGTGTGACCAGTAGATCGGGTAGATCTCCGGGCGTGACGCGCTCAGGCTGCCGAAGAAGTTATCCCCCGGGCCTTTGTAGACCTCGTCAAAACGGTTGAGATCCAGATAGTCGAGCATGGCGTTATCCCACGCCAGCGCCTGCTCACGCGGGAAATGACCTTTGATCACCGCACAGCCGCGACGCTTAACCGCCTCGCGCTGTTCCGGGCTGATGTTACCGCTCTGCACGTCGGCAAAGGGGATCACCGGCCAGACGGGATCCCCTTTGCTCTTCAGGGCATTAATTTCTGCCACCCGGCTGGCAATCTTATCGCTCAGGCGATTGAACACCGCCTGCACGTCACCAATCTGCGCCCGCAGTTCGCGTTTCATCTGGCGGATCGCCGCTTTGTGGTCTGAAGGTAACGTTTCACTGGTAAAGGTTAAGGTCATAACAGCCTCGCTATCTTTCATTCGAAAGTAAAAGTAATTACAAGTGATACTTTAGGTTAAAAATAAGTTAAAGCAAGTTAAATAACTTGATGAAGTGCACAGGCTGAGGAAAAAGAAGGGGGTTCGCCGGAGAAGGCTCCGGCGGGGCGATCAGTGGCTGAAAGGCGGGGTGTTATCGAGGACGGCCTGAATCACGTTCAGCGCGCCCTGGTGGTTGTTGTCGTCGGCCTGATAGCGGGTGATGGCTTTAATGCTTTCGCCGGCGTTACCCATGGCGAAGGAGTAGTGGGCAAACTTCAGCATTTCGGCGTCGTTACCGCTGTCGCCAATCGCCACGCACTCCTGCGGGGAGATATGCCAGCGCTTGAGCAGACGGCTGAGGCCGTTGGCTTTATGCAGGCCGGGGATGATCAGATCGACAAAACCAAACCCGCTGGTCACCGGCTTCATGATGCCGTCGAGGGAGACGTGCAGGGCATCAATCAGGTTCGGGATATCGCTGTCGGGCAGGTTCAGCGAGAACTTAAACAGCACGTCGTCAATCTCGCGATAGTCGCTGACGCGCTGTAAGCGGTGATAGTGTTTTGACATCAGGTCAACGAACGCCTCGGGCGCCTGGTCGCTGACGTACGCGCTTTCCAGACCGCAGGCGACGAAGTTCAGGGATTTATCTTTCAGCAGCTCGCCAATGACGATCTGCGATTCGTGCTTCGTCAGCTCACCGTGGAAAATCTGCTCGCCGTGATCGAACACCAGCGCGCCGTTTTCAGCCACGAAGGAGATCTGCGATTTCAGCTCCGGGAAGAAGGAGATGAGCTGGTAATACTGGTTGCCGCTGGCGACAACGAACTCAATATTCCGGGCCTGAAGTTGCTGGAACTGCGCCTGAAAGCGGTCACGATCGTACTGCTTGGCGTCATCAAGAAAAGTTCCGTCCATGTCGGTGACGATAACTTTAACGGTCATACATTGCGCTCCTGAGTCACTGCGTTATGAAACATTCTAATAACAAGGTGACGTGGAGCACAAATTTAATTTCGAATGAAAGTAAAAAGCCGGGTGGCGCTGACGCTTACCCGGCCTACATTTTAGCACCCGTAGGCCGGGTAAGGCGCAGCCGCCACCCGGCGAGAAAGACCGCACGATCTTATAGGCCCGGTAAGCGTAGCGCCACCGGACATTGCCGAGGCTACAGCGTATGCTCAGTACGGGCGATAATATCGTCCTGCGCATCCGGTGACAGGGCGGTGAAGAACGCCGAGTAACCCGCCACGCGCACCACCAGATCCCGATACTGGTCCGGGTGTTTCTTCGCTTCCAGCAGCGTTTCGCGGGAGACGATGTTGTACTGGATATGCCAGCCTTTGTGCACCTCGAAGAAGGTGCGCAGCAGCACCATCAGCTTCTGGCGGTCGCTGTCGTTATCCAGCGTCGCCGGGTTGAGCTTCTGGTTCAGCAGCACGCCACCCAGAATCGCTTCGGTCGGCAGCTTCCCGACAGAACCAATTACCGCGGTCGGCCCCAGATGGTCAGTGCCGGAAGCCGGGCTTGCCCCTTCCGCCAGCGGGGTATGCGCTTTACGTCCATCCGGGGTCGCCATGGTTGCCGCACCAAAGGGGACGTTGGCGGAAATAGACGAGGTCCCGGCGTAGTAGTTACCGCCAATCGGGCCGCGGCCGTAGCGCGGGTTGTGATACTGCTTCAGCTCTTCGATGTAGGTCTGATAGGCGCGAGCCAGCAGCAGATCCACGCTGTCGTCGTCGTTGCCGTACTTCGGTGCGCCGTTGATCAGACGCTGGCGCAGCTGCTCGTGGGTCAGCCCCTCGTAGTCATCCGCCAGCGCCGCCGCCAGCTGCTGCTGACCGATAGTGCCCTGGTCGAAGACCAGCTTCTTCACCGCCGCCAGGCTGTTGCCAAGGTTGGCGATCCCCACCTGCAGGCCAGAGACCCAGTCGTACTTCGCACCGCCCTGCTTGATGCTCTTCGCGCGCTCAATGCAGTCATCCACCAGCGCCGAGCAGAGAATGTCATGCACGTTCTCTTCCAGCATGGTATCCACCACGTACTCAATCTCGATGGATTTACGGGTGTAGTACTTAATCTGGCGGTCCCAGGCGGCCATCACTTCGTCGAAGTTGTTAAAGTTACCTTCAGAGAGCGCTTTGACCTGCGGCAGGAATACTTTGCCGCTGGTGGCGTCGCGGCCGCCTTCCATCGCCGCCAGCATTACGCGGGCGAAGTTGATAAAGCTCATCCCGGTGCAGCGGTAGCCCCATTTACCGCCGACGGCGGTCTCGATACAGCCGATGGCGGCGTAGTCGTAAGCATCCGCTTTTTCGATGCCGAGCTTGATGAATTCGGGGATCACGATTTCATCGTTGTTAAAGGCTGGCATCCCGAAGCCGCAGCGGATCACCTGCACGCAGGCGTCGAGGAAGTCGTTGCTCATGCCCGCGTGGTAGCGCACGCTCAGGTTCGGCTGGGTGGAGCGCAGACGGCCGCAGGATTCCAGAATCGCATAAGAGAGCGGGTTAACCGCGTCCATCGCCACATCGTTCACCAGCTTCTGGCCGCCGATGGTGACGTTCTGATACAGCGGGCTCCCGGCTGAGGCTTTGGAGTGCGAGCCGGAGCGGATCTTGTTTACTTCCAGCAGCTTCAGCCAGCAGCTGTGCAGCAGCTCGATGGCGTGCTCACGATCCAGAGACTGGTTCAGCTCCACGTCGCGGCGGTAGTAGGGGTAGAGATACTGGTCCATACGGGCAAACGACACCGAGTGGCCGTTGGATTCAATCTGCAGGATCAGCTGGATGAAGTAGCACAGCTGCAGCGCCTGCCAGAAGGTTTTCGGCGGTTCGTGGGCGATCACATCGCAGTTCTCCGCCATCGCCAGCAGCTCGTCCCGGCGGGTTTCGCGGGTTTCGCTGGCGGCCATCTCACGGGCCAGATCGGCAAAGCGTTCGATATGCAGGCTCACTGCTTCCAGCACGATATCAATCGCTTTCAGGAACTGGTCGCCGTGCAGATCTTCCAGGCAGGTGAGGTTAATGCGGGAGCGGCGCTCGTCCACTTTATGACGCATCCCGTCGAGCCCTTTCTCCAGCACCAGCGGGAAGTTCACCGCCAGGTGTGCATCGCCGGAGGTCATGTTGCCTTCGGCTTTGATAATGCCGGTTTCCAGCAGGCCTTTCTGCTCATCGGTGAACATGCCGTAGCAGCGATCCTGCACCGTCTGGCCGCGCCACCACGGGCACAGCGCGTGCAGGACGCGTTTGTTCTCTTCGCTTACCGCAAAGCCCGCGCCCGGGCGGTCGGCGAGATCGTCGATCTCTTTCTCAATCCACGAGACGGTGTATTCCGGGAAGATCGGCGCGGCGCGGACTTCGCTTGCCTGGTTGCCGATAATCAGCTCGTCATGTTTGATCCAGATGGTGCGCTGCGCCAGGTGGTGCGCCAGCGCCAGCGCGCGACGTACCGGGATCGGCTTATCCATATGCTGCTGGTACATTTCGGTGTAGTGCTGCGCACGCTCGGTACAGACCGGGGGCTTAACAATGTGGACCAGGGCAGTTTTATGCGCCTTAATGCGATCGCTCAGGGTAGAAAGATTCAGCTGTGTCATAACATTATCCTCGTAAGGTCGCGGTTAACCCTTTCCGGGCGGCATACTGCCGGGCAAAGTCCAGTAAAGCAGGGTTATCGAGCGGTTTATCTGGGGCAGAGTAGGGTTGGCCGAGCAGGGTGTATTTGTTCATGCCCAGCGTGTGGTACGGCAGAAAATGGATGTCGTGGACGTTCAGTTCGTCGGCGGCAAAGTTGGTAATGGCGGTAATGGAGGCCTCATAGGCGTTAAAGCCCTGGATCAGCGGCACGCGGATGGTGAGCTGTTTTCCGGCTGCGGCCAGGCGCTTAAGGTTATCCAGCACCCGTCTGGCGGAGCCGTCAGTCCACTGCTTAAACACCGCACCGTCGACGTGCTTCAGGTCGGCGAGAAACAGATCGATCCAGGGTAACGATGGTTCGATATAGTGCCAGGGCACATGCAGGCAGGTTTCGACCGCGGTATGAATGCCCTGCTCATGGCTGGCCTGGAACAGCTGGCGCGCCAGGTCCGGGTTCATAAAGGGCTCGCCGCCGGAGAGGGTGATCCCGCCGCCGCTGCGATCGTAGAAAGGCTTATCGCGCAGGACGGTGGTCATGATCTCCTCCACCTGCTGCTCTTCGCCGCAGACGGTGAGGGCCTGGGTCGGACAGCAGTGGGTGAGGGCATCCAGATGCGTATCGTCGAGTTTCTCGCGGTGGATCACCAGGCTATTCAGCGTCCGGTCGATGACCGCGGGCGCCACCTGCTGGCAGAGGTTGCACCCCTCCAGGCACAGGCGGGCATCGAACAGCAGGTCCCGCGACCGCGCGCGGCTCTCCGGGTTCTGACACCAGCGGCAGCCCAGCGAGCAGCCTTTCATAAAGACCACGGTACGAATACCGGGGCCGTCGTGTGTCGAGTAACGCTGAATGTTGAAGATCATAATGTCGCCTCTTGTTGCGTATGAAGATTAAATTACTTTCGAATGAAAGTTATCTTGACGCAAATCAACTCCGGCGCAGGTTTTGCCGTGTAGGGTTACGGCATAGTCATTTTTGAGGACCCGATCATGGAACTGTATCTCGACACATCCGACGTTATCGCTGTTAAAAAACTGGCCCGCGTATTTCCGCTGGCCGGCGTAACCACAAACCCAAGCATTGTGGCCGCAGGCAAAACGCCGCTCGAGGTTTTACTGCCTCAACTGCAGGAGGCGATGGGCGGTCAGGGCCGTCTGTTTGCTCAGGTGATGGCGACTACCGCAGAAGGAATGGTGGAAGACGCGCTGAAGCTGCGGGGTATCGTCGCCGATCTGGTGGTTAAAGTGCCGGTTACGGCGGAAGGGCTGGCGGCGATCAAGATGCTGAAAGCGCAAGGGGTGCCGACCCTGGGGACGGCGGTCTACAGCGCGGCGCAGGGGATGATGGCGGCGCTGGCGGGCGCGGAGTATGTCGCGCCGTACGTGAACCGCGTGGATGCGCAGGGCGGGGACGGGATCCAGACGGTGGCCGAGCTGCAACAGCTGCTGACCCTGCACGTGCCGCAGTCAAAGGTGCTGGCGGCAAGCTTTAAAACCCCGCGTCAGGCGCTGGATTGCCTGCTGGCAGGCTGTGAATCCATTACCCTGCCGCTGGATGTGGCCCAGCAGCTGATCACCTCTCCGGCGGTGGACGCGGCGATTGCGAAGTTCGAGCAGGACTGGCAGAACGCCTTTGGACGGACGTCGATCTAAGGGTATTGCCGGGTGGCGGCCTACGGTTCGTGCTTTTGTAGGCCGGGCAAGCGCAGCGCCGCCCGGCAACGGTTTCACTCCCCGCACACTTCGCACCCCGGATTACGCATCAGCTTCATCTCGCGGAACTGGCAGGTCATCGCGTCGTACATCACGATTTTCCCCGCCGCGGGCGTGCCGTAACGGGTCAGCACTTTTATCGCCTCCATCGCCTGCATCGAACCGATCACCCCCACCAGCGGGGCCATCACGCCGGCCTCCACACAGGTCAGGGCGTTTTCGCCAAACAGGCGGCTCAGGCAGCGGTAGCAGGGCTCGCCCTCCGCGTAAGTAAAGACGCTCACCTGCCCCTCCATGCGGATCGCCGCACCGGAGACCAGCGGTGTCTTATGGGCAAAACAGCCCGCATTGAGCTGATTGCGAATGGCGACGTTGTCGGTGCAGTCGAGGACCAGATCGTGGTGGGCAATCCGGGCCGACAGCGAGGCGTCATCCAGCAGGACATTGAGCAGGGTGAACTGTACGTTGGGGTTGATGCGCGTCAGCGACGCATGGGCCGACACCACTTTTGGCTCGCCGAGGGTCGCATCGCTGTGCAGGGTCTGGCGTTGCAGGTTGGAGAGCGACACGGTGTCGAAATCGAGCAGCGTCATGCGCCCCACGCCGGCGGCGGCCAGATACTGGGCCGCGGCGCAGCCCAGCCCGCCGAGGCCGACCACCAGCACGTTCGCCGCTTTCAACGCTTCCTGCCCGTCGAAATCAAAGCCGCGCAGCACAATCTGGCGATTGTAGCGCAGCATCTCCTGGTCGCTCAGTTCCACCGTCATGGTTAGCCCCCAAACAGCGCGTTAAACGGCTCAACCTCAACCCATTCACCCGCTTCCACGTTGCCGCGCTCGCGCTCGAGCACGATAAAGCAGTTGCCCTGGCTGAAGGAGCTAAAAATATGCGAGCCCTGGTGGCCGGTGGTGCTCACCTCCAGCTCGCCGTCGGCGTTACGCGCCAGAATGCCGCGCTGGAAGTCGAGACGACCCGGTGATTTTTTCAGGCGGGTGGCGGCGCGCACGCGCTGGCGGGCGGGCAGGCTGTGCCCCCGGTTGCCGGAGAGCTTCGCCAGTAGCGGCTGCACCAGCTGATAGAACGTCAGCGCCGCAGAGACCGGGTTCCCCGGCAGGCCGCAGAACCAGCTATTCGGCAGCTTGCCGAAAGCGAACGGTTTGCCCGGCTTGATGGCCAGCTTCCAGAAGCCGATCTCGCCCAGCTCATCAAGAATGGTTTTGGTGTAATCCGCTTCGCCCACCGACACGCCGCCGGAGCTGAGCACCACGTCGGCCACGCGATCCGCTTCGATAAAGGCTTCGCGCAGCTTGTCCGGATCGTCCGGGATAATCCCAAGGTTGATCACCTCGCAGCCCAGCTGCTCCAGCATCAGGTGCACCGCCAGACGGTTGGTGTCGTAGATCTGCCCCTCGGACAGCGGCTGACCCGGGAGCTGAAGTTCGTCGCCAGTGGAGAACAGCGCCACCCGCACCTTGCGCACCACGGCAATCTCCGGGATCCCCAGCGAGGCCAGCACCGGCAGTTCGGCCGCGGTCAGCCGGGTGCCCGCCGGGAAGACGGTTGCGCCCAGGGCAATGTCTTCCCCGCTGCGACGGATGTTCTGACCCGGCTTAACGCTGGCGATAAAGCGCACGCCGTCGTCGGTCTGCTCGGTCTCTTCCTGCATCACCACGGCGTCGCAGCCCGTTGGCACCGGGGCACCGGTCATAATGCGGATACAGCTGCCTTGAGGCCATTCACCCTGGAACGGCTGCCCGGCAAAGGCTTTACCGGCCACCGACAGCGCGGCACCCGCCGCCAGATCCGCCAGCCGTACGGCATAGCCGTCCATCGCCGAGTTATCAAAGCCCGGTACGTTGAGGGGCGAAACGATGTCGGCGGCGGTCACGCGGCCAAAACAACGCAGCAGCGGCAGCGTCTCCTGGTCTGACAGGGGTGAAAGTCGATCGAGCATCTGCGCGAGTGCCGTCTCAAGCGGCATCAGTCCGGCGGTAAAATCCATGGGTCACTCCAGCGAGAGAATAACGAAGGCGGCCATTATGGCAGAAAAGTGCCCTTAACTGTATGACACCATGGGCTTAGCCTTTACATCACAGTTGGGTCTTTCTATATTCAAAAATCATCTGAAGTTCCGGCAACGATAATGATATTTATAGAAAAAGCGGCAAATATGCCCGGTAAGGTGAAGTAAATGGGGAATGCAGTCATCGCGATCCACGGCGGCGCAGGGGCAATTACCCGTGCGCAGCTCAGTCAGGAACAGGAGAGGCGCTACATTGAGGCGCTTTCATCGATAGTCGAAACCGGCCAGCGGATGCTGGAGGCGGGAGAAAGTGCGTTGGATGTGGTCACCGAAGCGGTCCGCCTGCTGGAGGAGTGCCCGCTGTTTAACGCCGGGATTGGCGCGGTGTTTACCCGTGACGAAACCCATGAGCTGGACGCCTGCGTGATGGACGGCATCACCCTGAAAGCGGGTGCCGTGGCCGGGGTCAGCCATCTGCGCAACCCGGTGCTGGCTGCCCGTCTGGTGATGGAGCAGAGCCCGCACGTATTGCTGGTGGGCGAGGGGGCCGAGAAATTTGCCTTCGCGCACGGCATGGAGGCGGTTTCGCCAGATATTTTCTCCACCCCGGAACGCTATCAACAGCTGCTGGCGGCGCGTGATGCGGGTGAAACCCGGCTCGACCATTCCGCACCGCTGTATGAATCCACGAAAACGGGTACCGTCGGCGCGGTGGCGCTGGATAAGGCCGGTAACCTGGCCGCCGCGACTTCTACCGGCGGGATGACTAATAAACTGCCCGGCCGGGTGGGCGACAGCCCCTTACCCGGCGCGGGCTGCTATGCCAATAACGCCAGCGTGGCGGTCTCCTGTACCGGCACCGGCGAGGTGTTTATTCGCACTCTCGCGGCGTATGACATCGCCGCGCTGATGGACTACGGCGGCTTAAGCCTGGCCGAAGCCTGCGAGCGGGTGGTGATGGAAAAACTCCCGGCGCTGGAAGGCAGCGGCGGGCTGATTGCCGTCGATCGCGAAGGCAACGTGGCACTACCGTTTAACAGCGAAGGCATGTACCGCGCCTGGGGCTATGCCGGCGACACGCCGAGCACCGGAATTTACCGTGAATAAGGGAGAAAGGGATGCCGCACAGCGATGAACTCGACAGCCAGCAGGTGCTGGCGGTGCATAACCTGAACGTCGCCTTTTCCGACGAACGCCAGACGATCCCGGCAGTAAAAAACCTCTCTTTTTCGCTAAAACGTGGCGAAACGCTGGCGATCGTCGGGGAATCTGGTTCCGGTAAATCGGTTACCGCCCTGTCGCTGATGCGCCTGATTGAACAGTCCGGCGGGCAGGTGGCGTGCGACAGCCTGCTGCTGCGCCGTCGCAACGGCCAGGTAAGCGATCTCACCGGGCTCAATCCGTCGCAGATGCGCAGCGTGCGCGGCGCCGATATTGCCATGATTTTTCAGGAGCCGATGACCTCCCTCAACCCGGTCTTCCCGGTGGGGGAGCAGATCGCCGAGTCGATCCGTCTGCACCAGGGGCTGAGCGGCGAAGAGGCGCTGGCCGAAGCTAAACGCATGCTCGAGCAGGTGCGGATCCCGGAGGCGGACGCCATTCTGGGACGCTATCCGCATCAGCTCTCCGGCGGGATGCGCCAGCGGGTGATGATCGCCATGGCGCTCTCCTGCCGTCCGGCGGTGCTGATTGCCGATGAACCGACCACCGCGCTGGACGTCACCATCCAGGCGCAGATCCTGCAGCTGATTAAAGTGCTGCAGGAGGAGATGGAGATGGGGGTGATCTTTATCACTCACGATATGGGCGTGGTGGCGGATATCGCTGACCGGGTGCTGGTGATGTACCAGGGCGAGGCGGTTGAAACCGGCCCGGTGGAGCAGATTTTCCATGCCCCTGAGCACCCTTATACCCGGGCGCTGCTGGCTGCGGTGCCGCGACTGGGGGCGATGAACGGCCGCGACCTGCCGCGCCGTTTTCCTCTGATCTCCCTGGCTCATCCAGGTTTTCAGGAGGCCGAAACCGAGCAGGATACCGTGGTGCCCGGCGAGCCCATCTTAAAAGTGCGCGATCTGGTAACCCGATTTCCGCTGCGCGGCGGCCTGCTGAACCGCGTTAAGCGTGAAGTGCACGCGGTAGAGAGCGTCAGCTTTGATTTATGGCCCGGCGAAACGCTGTCGCTGGTGGGCGAGTCCGGCAGCGGCAAATCGACCACCGGCCGGGCGCTGCTGCGGCTGGTGGAGGCCCAGGAGGGCACCATCACCTTTAACGGTGAGCGCATCGACATCCTGCCGGCCGGGAAGCTGCAACCCCTGCGGCGGGATATTCAGTTTATTTTTCAGGACCCTTATGCCTCCCTCGATCCCCGCCAGACGGTGGGCTATTCGATTATGGAGCCGCTGCGGGTACATAACCTGCTGGAGGGCGACGCTGCCCAGCGGCGGGTGGCGTGGCTGCTGGAGCGCGTGGGCCTCAAGCCGGAGCACGCCTGGCGCTATCCCCATGAATTTTCCGGCGGTCAGCGGCAGCGGATCTGCATTGCCCGCGCGCTGGCGCTGAATCCGAAGGTGGTGATTGCCGACGAGTCGGTCTCGGCGCTGGATGTCTCCATCCGGGCGCAGATCATCAATCTGCTGCTCGATTTGCAGCGGGAGATGGGCATTGCATTTCTGTTTATTTCGCACGATATGGCGGTAGTGGAGCGTATCAGCCACCGGGTGGCGGTGATGTATCTCGGGCAGATCGTTGAGATTGGCCCGCGTCGGGCAGTGTTTGAAAATCCGCAGCACCCTTACACCCGCAAGCTGATGGCGGCGGTGCCGGTGGCCGATCCGGCCCATCGTCAGGCCCGGCGGGTGCTGCTTCAGGACGAGCTGCCGGGCAACATTCGCAAGCGTGGGGAAGCCACCGAGCGCGTGGTGCTGCGGGAGGTAGGCCCCGGCCATTTCGTCGCCCCGCCGCGTCAGGATAATGCCTTTAAGCATCTATAACGAACAACAGCACAGAACAACCGGAGAACACAACAATGACAAAATTTGTTGCTCGCAAATGGCTGTTAGCCGCGAGCGTAACGGCAGCCCTGGCGGCCACGCCGGCTTTCGCAGCAAAAGACGTGGTGGTGGCGGTGGCCTCCAACTTCACCACCCTCGATCCGTATGACGCCAACGACACCCTGTCGCAGGCGGTGGCGAAGTCGTTTTATCAGGGGCTGTTTGGTCTCGATAAAGAGATGCAGCTGAAAAACGTGCTGGCCGAGAGCTATAAAGTTTCGGACGACGGGCTGGTCTATACCATTAAGCTGCGCAGCGGGGTTAAGTTCCAGGACGGGACCGACTTTAACGCGGAAGCGGTGAAGGTCAACCTCGATCGCGCCAGCAACCCGGAAAACAGCCTCAAGCGTTATAATCTGTATAAAAATATCGCCAGCACCGAGGCGGTCGATCCCACCACGGTAAAAATCACCCTGAAAGAGCCGTTCTCGGCCTTTATCAACATTCTGGCCCACCCGGCCACGGCGATGATCTCCCCGGACGCGCTGAAAAAGTACGGCAAAGAGATCGGCTTCCATCCGGTGGGTACCGGCCCGTATGAGCTGGTGACCTGGAATCAGACCGACTTTGTGAAGGTGAAGAAGTTCGCCGGTTACTGGCAGCAGGGGCTGCCGAAGCTGGACACCATTACCTGGCGTCCGGTGGTGGATAACAACACCCGCGCGGCGATGCTCCAGACCGGCGAAGCGCAGTTTGCCTTCCCGATCCCTTACGAGCAGGCGGCGCTGCTCGGCAAAAACAGCAAGCTGGAGCTGGTGGCCAGCCCGTCGATCATGCAGCGCTACATCAGCATGAACGTCACGCAAAAGCCGTTCGATAACCCGAAAGTGCGCGAGGCGATTAACTACGCCATCAACCGTGAGGCGCTGGTAAAAGTGGCCTTTGCCGGTTACGCGACCCCGGCCACGGGCGTGGTGCCGCCATCCATTGCTTACTCCCAGCAGTATCATCCGTGGGAATACAATCCGACGAAGGCGCGCGCGCTGCTGAAAGAGGCGGGCTTCCCGAACGGCTTCAGCACGACCCTGTGGTCGTCACACAATCACAGCACCGCCCAGAAGGTGTTGCAGTTCACCCAGCAGCAGCTGGCGCAGGTAGGCATTAAGGTGCAGGTAACGGCGATGGATGCCGGACAGCGTGCCGCCGAAGTGGAAGGTAAAGGGCAGAAAGAGAGCGGAGTGAGGATGTTCTACACCGGCTGGTCGGCCTCTACCGGCGAAGCCGACTGGGCGCTGTCGCCGCTGTTTGCCTCTAATAACCAGCCGCCAACCCTGTTCAACACCGCGTTCTACAGCAATCCGCAGGTGGATAAAGATCTGACCGATGCCCTGAAAACCACCCAACCGGAAGAGAAAGCGAAACTGTACAAGGATGCGCAGGACACTATCTGGAAGGAGTCGCCATGGGTGCCGCTGGTGGTTGAGAAGCTGGTCTCGGCGCACAACAAGGCGCTGACCGGGTTTTACATCATGCCGGATACCGGCTTTAGCTTTGACGACGCGGATCTGAAATAGAGCACTCATTCCCGCAGGCGCGCGTCTGCGGGATGAGAGGAATGTGCATGCTGAATTATGTGATTAAACGCCTGCTGGGGCTGATCCCGACGCTGCTGATTGTGGCGGTGCTGGTCTTTTTATTCGTCCATATGCTGCCCGGGGATCCGGCGCGGCTGATTGCCGGCCCGGAAGCGGATGCCACGGTCATTGAGCTGGTGCGTAAGCAGCTGGGGCTGGATCAGCCGCTCTACCGGCAGTTCTGGCACTACATCACCAACGTCCTGCAGGGGGATTTTGGTACGTCGATGGTCTCCCGTCGGCCTGTTTCCGAGGAAATTGCCAGCCGCTTTATGCCCACCTTCTGGCTGACCCTCGCCAGCATGGCCTGGGCGGTGCTGTTTGGTCTGGGGGCGGGGATCGTGGCGGCCGTCTGGCGTAACCGCTGGCCGGACCGGCTGGGGATGGCGCTGGCGGTGACCGGGATCTCCTTCCCGGCCTTTGCGCTGGGAATGCTGCTGATGCAGGTTTTCTCCGTGGAGCTGGGCTGGCTGCCCACCGTGGGGGCGGACAGCTGGCGACACTACATCCTGCCTTCCCTGACGCTGGGCGCTGCGGTGGCGGCGGTGATGGCGCGCTTTACCCGCGCTTCTTTCGTTGACGTGTTGAACGAGGACTATATGCGCACCGCACGGGCGAAGGGGGTCAGCGAGAGGTGGGTGATCCTCAAGCACGGCCTGCGCAATGCGATGATCCCGGTGGTGACCATGATGGGGCTGCAGTTCGGCTTCCTGCTGGGCGGCTCGATCGTGGTGGAGAAAGTCTTCAACTGGCCGGGACTCGGGCGCCTGCTGGTCGATTCCGTCGACATGCGAGACTACCCGGTGATCCAGGCGGAAGTGCTGCTCTTTTCGCTGGAGTTTATTCTTATCAACTTAGTGGTGGATGTGCTCTATGCCGCCATTAATCCGGCTATCAGGTACAAGTAAGATGCGACTGTTAAACTGGCGCCGGCAGGCCATGTTAAAGGCAATGCCGGGGCTCAAACCGGATCAGATCCGCACCCCGTGGCATGAATTCTGGCGGCGCTTTCGCAAGCAGCCGGTGGCGATGACCGCCGGGCTGTTTGTCCTGCTGCTGATCCTGGTGGCGGTGTTGGCCCCCTGGATCGTCCCCTTCGATGCGGAGAACTACTTCGATTACGACCGGCTGAACGAGGGGCCGTCGATGATGCACTGGTTCGGCGTGGACTCCCTCGGGCGGGATATCTTCAGCCGGGTGCTGATGGGGGCGCAGATCTCCCTCGCGGCGGGCGTTTTTGCAGTGCTGATTGGCGCGGCCATCGGCACGGTGCTGGGCCTGCTTGCGGGTTACTACGAGGGCTGGTGGGACCGGGTCATCATGCGCATCTGCGATGTGCTGTTTGCCTTCCCCGGTATTCTGCTGGCGATTGCGGTGGTGGCGGTGATGGGTAACGGCATGGCGAACGTGATTATCGCCGTGGCGATCTTCTCGATTCCGGCCTTTGCCCGCCTGGTGCGCGGTAATACCCTGGTGCTGAAACAGCAGACTTTTATCGAGTCGGCGCGCAGCATTGGCGCCAGTGACACCACCATCCTCTTTAACCATATTCTGCCGGGCACCGTCTCGTCGATCGTGGTCTATTTCACCATGCGTATCGGGGTGTCGATTATCTCGGCGGCCAGTCTGTCGTTCTTAGGGTTAGGCGCTCAGCCGCCAACGCCGGAGTGGGGGGCGATGCTCAACGAGGCGCGGGCCGATATGGTGATCGCTCCGCACGTGGCGTTGTTCCCGAGCATGGCGATTTTCCTCACCGTGCTGGCGTTTAATCTGTTAGGAGATGGGCTGCGCGACGCGCTGGATCCGAGAATTAAGGGATAATCTACCAATAATGGTAGAAGTTAATGTGAAAGGCTTTGATATTCAGTAGGTTATAAATTGCCGTATAAAAGGTTTGCTGGAGTTAACTATTTGTAAAAATTATAATGATTAATGGTTGAATAACGTTAAATATTGTAAGGATTACAATGAAAAAGCTCCTTTTATGCGGCATGGTTTTACTGTCTACCTCTTGCGCCGATTTCCAGAAAAACATGAGTGACGGGATGAAAGCGGTCAATTCGGCCCTGACGCCGAAATCTTCTACCGGCACGCAAACTGCGGCGGCGGCAAAACAGTCCGGCACCATTACCAACGAACAGTGCAAGACCAGCGTGGGTAAATCCCGCGACTATTTTGAACAGATTGTTGGCTTCAAGCTGAACGAGACCAACTCTTCGGGCTATACCTCTTTCTCCGAGACCTATAACCTGCGCATTTCCGATCGTAAAGACCGTTTTGGCGGCAACTTCGCTATCTGCATTATCTCTATCGATCCGCAGACCAATAAGGTCACCACCTTCTCGATGCCGACCTGATTCAGGCATTTTGCCGGGTGGCGCTGCGCTTACCCGGCCTACAAAGGGCACATTACCCGTAGGCCCGCGCAAGCGCAGCGCCGCCGGGCAATGCCGGCAGCTCGCACATCACCCGTCGGCCCGTGCAAGCGCAGCGCCGCCGGGCATTTTCCACGTTACTTATCGACGCCAAAGCCCTGTTTAATCAGAGCCGGGAGCACGTCCGGGAAGTAAATGTGCTGGTAATACCCGCTCACGCTTTCACTCCAGGTATCGCCGTCATTACGATCAATAGCCTGCCAGTGTTCGGTCATCTGCTGATTGTAGCGGGTGATTTTCGCTTCCAGCCCCTCAGTGACATAGGCTTCGTCGTGGCGGAAGGTGTCCAGCGGCAGACGCGGTTTGTGATGCGAAGGCACATCGACGTGACCAATCACCACGCCCGCCACCGGGAAGGTGTGTTCCGGCAGGTCGAGCAGCTCAATCAGCTCCTGAGGGCGCAGACGGATCCCGCCAATCGGCACGATCCCTAACCCTTCGGAACGGGCCGCCGCCATCACTGAGCCCAGGGCGATCCCCACGTCGGTCGCGCCTGCCACAATGCTCTCAATACTCTGATGCGCCACCTGCTCCTTGCCCGCCAGCTTCATGCCAACCTCGGTTTTGTACATATCCAGCACAAAGGTGATAAACACCGGGGCTTTGGCAATCCACGGCTGGCCACCAGCGATCTGTGCGATCTGCGCCCGCTTTTCGGCATCGCGGGTGACGATGACCGACACCTGCTGGGAATGGACGGAGGTAGGGGCGCGGTACGCGGTGCTGATAATGCGCTCGAGCGTGGCGTCATCAATGGCGCGATCGGTAAAACTGCGCTCGCTTTTATGGTCGTTAAACAGGTCAATAATGGTGTTCATAGCATCTCCGGTGTAAATCGCAAAAGCCTAACAGCCCGGCAACGTTTTGCATTTAACACTCTATGCGATAAGCACAGGAGGGGGTTGCCCGACCAGCGGCCGGGCGGAGGGGTTAGCGCAGCGCTTTTACTAACGCTTTGGCGACATCTTCGGAGCTGGCCGGGTTCTGCCCGGTGATAAGCGTGCCGTCTTCGACAATATAAGATCCCCAGTTCGGGCCTTTCTGGTAGTGAGCCCCCAGGGCGATTAGCTCATCTTCCACCAGGAACGGGACGATATCGGTCAGCTCGACGTCGGCCTCTTCGCCGTTGGTAAAGCCGGTCACCTGACGGCCCTTGACCAGCGGTTCGCCAGAAGCGGCCTCCACGTGGCGCAGCACGCCCGGGGCATGGCAGACGAAGCCCGTCGGTTTACCGGCGCGGTTGAAGGCTTCAATCAGGGCGATGGAGGTCCGGGATTCGGCCAGATCCCACAGCGGGCCGTGGCCGCCAGGGTAGAAGACGGTGTCGAAATCCTCCTGACGCACGCTGTCGAGCTTCAGGGTGTTGGCGAGTTCATGTTGAGCCGCCGGATCGGCTTTGAAGCGCTGGGTCAGTTCGGTCTGGAAGTCGGCGGAATCACTTTTGGGATCCAGCGGCGGCTGACCGCCCGCCGGGGAGGCCAGCACCACTTCGGCTCCCGCATCTTTGAAGATGTAATACGGGGCGGCGAACTCTTCCAGCCAGAAGCCCGTTTTCTTACCGGTATTGCCCAGGTCACTGTGAGAGGTGAGAACCATTAAGACTTTCATTGTTATCTCCGGTGATGTTATGAGTTATAAAAGTAGCCTGGTTCCCGAGGGTGCGAGTAAGAACAAGGAGTAGCAACGATGGTAGTAGTGCGTGAAGCGCAGGCGGACGATTACGACGCATGGTTAAGGTTGTGGAAGGGTATCTCCATTTTTTCGGCACTGATCTCGATGAGGCGGTGACCCTGGTGACCTGGCGGCGGGTCTTATCCCCGGATTCCGGCCTGTTCTGCCGCCTGGCAGAAACCGAGCAGGGCGTGGTGGGTTTCGCCATCTGCGTGCTGCATGAAGGCACCTGGGTAACCCAGCCGCTGTGCTATCTGGAAGATCTGTTTGTCGATGAAGCGGCGCGCGGCAAGGGGGCGGGCAGGGCGTTGATTGAGGGCATTATTGACGAGGCACGGCAAAAGGCGTGGTCGAAGGTCTACTGGGTCACCCGGGAGGGGAATCCGGCCCGGGCGCTGTATGACAAACTGGCGGTGGTGGATGATTACGTTCGCTACCGGATTACGATTTAATAATCCCTGGCACGGACAATTCTCTCTTTCTTAACAGTGCCGGTGCTGCCTGATTGCCCGGCGGCGCTATGCTTGCCGGGCCTACAAGGTCAAATTCAGGTTTTGTAGGCCGGGTAAGGCGCAGCCGCCACCCGGCACTGCGTTTGCCCGGCCTGGGTACTGACTGTTCCCCCGTTAGCCTTCCTCAGTTATTCAACGCATCAATCGCCACGCGCCCGTCCGGCGTTTGCAGCCAGCGCGGCGCGTTCAGCGTGTCGGCGTAGAAGTTCACCAGCTCATACAGCAGTCCTTCCATCACCTTTGCCATATCCCGCGGCAGTACGTTGCTGATCAACAGCTGCGTGAGCGTCTGGCAATACAGGCCAAGCTGATCGCTTTCCGGTTCGAATGCGGGCAGACGGGACGGCAGATCGGTCAGGGTGAAACGCTCCACCAGGTACGCCGGGATGGGCTCGTTAAGCGTTGGCTGCAATAGCGCGAGACAGGCGGAAAGGCGGGCGCAGAGCGCCAGTTTCTCCGCGGGATCGTCGGTTTCCAGCAAGGTATGGGCAAAGCGTTCGCAGTGGTCGGCCAGCTCGGTGAAGTCGGTGTTGTGGGAGAAGGGTACGGTAAACAGTGCCTGAGCACGGGTTGGGGTAGTAGCCATAATGGCAGCCTCCTGTAACGGTATTTAAATCCGCCATCGGAGAGGTCAATCTCACGGGTGGCGGAACCAGACGAGGTTGACCTTACCGGCGTTACAGGAAACCGGCGCGTCTTGCGACGCCCCCGCCCGGCCCACCATTGAGGTGTATCCGTGCGCGCGACATATTACTACATCGCCTGTAACTAATTCCAGGAGGTCAATCCCGGCGCCTGATTTTGCAGGCGCAACAGGAAGATACTGCGGGGAGATCGCGGCGACAAGCCGGGAAAATCATTCCTGGAAAGCGCCTCGCAAAAAATCGTGATGATGAAGTTTCAGGCGTTTCCCGTCACCCGTCGGGCAGTGATGAAGTGCGCCTGCCAGTAGTCATCACTTAGGTCAGAAACGGTCACCCCCTGGCTGGTGGAAGCATGAATAAACTGGTGATCGCCGATATAGACGCCCACATGGCGACGATGCTCTCCGGTCTGGAAAAACACCAGATCCCCGGCTTTCAGGCTCAGTTCTTCCACCTTCACCCCTTTGTTGATTTGCTCCCCGGTGGTACGGGGTAATGACAAATGCGCCGCATCCCGAAACAGGTGCTGCATCAGGGCGGAACAGTCCACGCCATTGTGCGTCGTGCCGCCCCAACGATAATGGGTGCCTTTCCACTGTTGATATTGCACCAGGATGCGGGTGCGCAGCGGCCCGGTCTCCTGGTGTGTTGATTCCGGCGAAAAGCCGATGTCGCGATTGAGAGTTAACATTGATGCGGGCAATTCGAAACAGAACGTAGAAAAAGGGATAAAACTAAACGCAAGCAGGGAGAGTAAAAGTAAAAAGAGCATAGTCAGTTACAGGGAGTAGATGATTTCTTCCTTACCATGACGGAGGCGGTGGTCCAGTGAGTCGCCTCTCGGTGAAGAAATACTACCGATAGTGTGTTTTTTGACCAATCGATAATGAGTCTAAAAGTGGACTGACTGTGTATTTATAACCAGTGATTGAAAAATTAAATGTGAGCTGTCTTGCCGCACATTTTAAGTATTACTGGAAATAAAAAAGGGGACGTAAAGTCCCCTTTTTCGTAGGCCTGATAAGCGCAGCGCCATCAGGCATTATGCACAGGGTTGATTAAACCCGCGTACCCCACAGGTCATACTCGTCGGCGTTTTCAACCTTCACGCGTACGATATCACCCGGTTTCACTTTGGTTTCACCGTTCAGGTAGACCGCGCCGTCGATTTCCGGGGCATCGGCCATGCTGCGGCCAATCGCGCCTTCTTCGTCCACTTCGTCAACGATCACCAGAATTTCGCGGCCCACTTTTTCCTGCAGACGTTCAGCAGAGATCCGCTGTTGCAGCTGCATGAAGCGGTTCCAGCGCTCCTCTTTCACCTCTTCCGGCACCTGATCCGCCAGTTCGTTGGCGGTCGCGCCTTCAACCGGGCTGTACTTGAAGCAGCCTACGCGATCCAGACGCGCTTCAACCAGGAAGTCGAGCAGCATCTGGAAGTCTTCTTCGGTTTCACCCGGGAAGCCGACGATAAAGGTGGAGCGCAGGGTCAGATCCGGGCAGATTTCACGCCACTGCTTGATGCGCGCCAGCTGGCGGTCAACGGAGCCTGGGCGCTTCATCAGCTTCAGAATACGCGGACTGGCGTGCTGCAGCGGGATGTCCAGGTACGGCAGGATTTTGCCTTCCGCCATCAGCGGGATCACGTCGTCCACGTGCGGGTACGGGTAAACGTAGTGCAGACGCGTCCAGATACCCAGCTTAGCGAGCTGTTCACACAGGCCGACCATGCTGGTCTTCACCGGCTCGCCGTTGTGGAAGCCGGAGCGGTGTTTCACGTCCACGCCGTAAGCGGAGGTGTCCTGGGAGATCACCAGCAGCTCTTTCACGCCCGCATCGGCCAGACGTTTGGCTTCGGCCAGCACTTCGCCAATCGGACGACTCACCAGATCGCCACGCATGGACGGGATAATGCAGAAGGTGCAGCGATGGTTGCAGCCTTCGGAGATTTTTAAGTACGCATAGTGACGCGGAGTCAGCTTCACGCCCTGTTCCGGCACCAGGCTCAGGAATGGGTTGTGCTTTGGTTTTGGCACATAGTGATGCACATGTTCCAGCACCTGCTCGTAGCTGTGTGGACCGGTAATTTCCAGCACCTTAGGGTGAACTTCGCGGATTTGATCGACTTTGGCGCCCAGACAACCGGTGACAATCACCTTGCCGTTTTCAGTGAGCGCTTCCCCGATGGCTTCGAGAGACTCCTGCACGGCGCTATCGATAAAGCCGCAGGTGTTAACGATCACCATATCGGCGTTGTCGTAGCTGGGTACGACGTCATAGCCTTCGGTGCGAAGTTCAGTGAGGATGCGTTCGGAATCCACCAGGTTTTTTGGACAACCCAATGATATAAATCCAATCTTTGCCATAATTTTATACAATACATTGCTCAGGAAAACGCGGAGTATACATCATGCCTCAACTCTACAGCTATATCAGGTGGTCATCAGGCCTTCAGGAAAAGGGAAGGACGCGAACCAGGCTGGTAGCGGCTGCACGGGCATATGCTGCTGAACATAAACTGGAAGTGGTTGAAGTCATTGAGCCAGGATTGAGTGCTTTTCGTGGAAAAAACCGAAAGGGTAAAGTAGGTGATTTTATCGACGCTGTTAAAAGCGGGGGCTATTTCTTCAGACTCAAACCTATACTGCGGGAACCTGGATCGCCTGTCACGTGATTACGTGGATGAGGCGCTTAACTATTTATTGCAATCATTGGGTTAGATTTAACAATTATCACAGGGATGGATAAGAAGATTTATAATAAGCAGTCCATTAAAAGCAACCCTACCGATCGGATGCTATCTATCCTGATGTTTATCCGTTGGACAGAAGAATCAGAAACGAAATCAAATCGAACATCTCTACCAGTACTGAACCGTTTGGGGTTTGTTGATTAGGATTCAGTACTGTTAGGGAACTAAGTATTAATAACTGTTAATGCAATCCGCTTCAGTACAATCGTACTTATAAGAGTTGCCGCTCGCGTCTACACCGGAAACTTGATACTGACCATTACCTTTACTATGTTTTGTTTCACGCCACCGGGCACCATTTGCAGCAGTACCTTTTCTAATGACATCGTCTCCCCATATTCTTGTACGTTCTTCCCATCGAGCCCCACTTTTTAGGTAATGACTCCAACTTATTGATAGTGTTTTATGTTCAGATAATGCCCGATGACTTTGTCATGCAGCTCCACCGATTTTGAGAACGACAGCGACTTCCGTCCCAGCCGTGCCAGGTGCTGCCTCAGATTCAGGTTATGCCGCTCAATTCGCTGCGTATATCGCTTGCTGATTACGTGCAGCTTTCCCTTCAGGCGGGATTCATACAGCGGCCAGCCATCCGTCATCCATATCACCACGTCAAAGGGTGACAGCAGGCTCATAAGACGCCCCAGCGTCGCCATAGTGCGTTCACCGAATACGTGCGCAACAACCGTCTTCCGGAGCCTGTCATACGCGTAAAACAGCCAGCGCTGGCGCGATTTAGCCCCGACGTATCCCCACTGTTCGTCCATTTCCGCGCAGACGATGACGTCACTGCCCGGCTGTATGCGCGAGGTTACCGACTGCGGCCTGAGTTTTTTAAATGGCGGAAAATCGTGTTGAGGCCAACGCCCATAATGCGGGCGGTTGCCCGGCATCCAACGCCATTCATGGCCATATCAATGATTTTCTGGTGCGTACCGGGTTGAGAAGCGGTGTAAGTGAACTGCAGTTGCCATGTTTTACGGCAGTGAGAGCAGAGATAGCGTTGATGTCCGGCAGTGCTTTTGCCGTTACGCACCACCCCGTCAGTAGCTGAACAGGAGGGACAGCTGATAGAAACAGAAGCCACTGGAGCACCTCAAAAACACCATCATACACTAAATCAGTAAGTTGGCAGCATCACCCTATCTGCAATCCAAATTAGAAATGGCCAAAACCCTTCACATCTATGGCGTCGAGCTGGCGCACATATCTGTTGCCACCGGGCTTTCACAGTCCAGATTAGTCACTGACCTGAAAATTGCCGATGACGTTGAGTTCGGTAAGCACAAAGCGAAAAAATACTGATTGTCCCGGACGTCATGCCGGTTTACTGGCGTAAAAATCGGCTAACAGAGAAAAGAGCATTTTATTGGTCTCTTTCCGGCAGGACGAATAGATACTAAATTGTGGCAACGTAAATGGCGTATCCAGTTTTTTCAGCTGATACATCCCGGAATAGGTCACAAAGACTTTTTCCGGGATAATGCCCAGGCAGTCGGTGGTAGACACAATCAGTAAAATGGAGGCGAAAGAGGTGGTCAGCAGACAGCGCTCGCTGGAGCGGAATTTTTTATCCACGATGCTGCGATGATAAATAATCTTCTCGTTTTTGGTGTTGTAACCCACCAGACTGGCATCCCTGAACATCTCCTCCGTGACCGTATTCTCATAAAGAGGATTATCTTTTGCAGCAATCAACACCAGCGTCATATCACTCATCTTCTGGCAAGAAATATTACTGCTCTCAACAGAAAAGGTGGAGAACACCACATCCGCCTGGCGCATGTTCAGCAGCTCGGTAATCTTCGCTTCGTTAAGCTCGGCGGTGCGGTGCAGCAGGCTGACATCCGCGTTCATCCCGACAATCTTCTGCGTCAGTTCCGGCACCACTAACGGCGAGACAAAGGACTCGGTGTAGAGGGTGAGTCTTCGCTTTTTGATGCGGGAAGAGAGGGGGAGCAGAGTGGCGAGCTTATCGATGATCGGCAGGATGTTGTCGTACAGTTCATCCGCATACACGGTGGGTAACAGCGTGTTGCCGCTGCGGACAAACAGGTTATCCCCCATCTGTTCCCGCAGTTTGCGCAGCGACTGGCTGACGGCTGAGGCGGAAATATCCAGCATATCGGCCACTTTCGAGATACTGCCGACGCTGTAAATCAGGCAAAAAATGGTCAGCAGATTCAGGTCGATCCGGTTTAACGAGATAATCTTTTCTGACACCGGCATCGCTGGCATACGCCCTCTGTCTCCACGCCCTAACCCTCTCAAAAATAGCAGGCTTCGCAATCCGCGCGGTGAGGGAGAAGCATGATTTTATGCCCAGCCTGAACGCCTGCCTTCTCGCTGTGCTTTTCGGGCGCTGTTTTAACATTGTAAATTTTGTTAATGCGTCGCTAATTATTGACCTGACGCATTAAATTGCACAAAAAATAGACATAATCTGAAGGTGTGATTAAGCTGACAAGGGGGGAAAAAGCATGTCCGTTGACAGACTGAAACGCGATCTTCTTAACAAGATGATTAATGCCCGAATTGATCTCGCGGCCTATCTGCAGTTAAGGAAAGCGAAGGGGTATATGTCAGTCAGCGAAAGCGACCATCTGCGTGACAACTTCTTTGAACTTTGTACTTACATGCGTGAAAAAGCGCCGGAACTGCGAGCGCATTGCAATGCCGAGGAGCAGGCAATGCTCTATCGCGCCGCCGGATCGCTCACCACCGCAGGCGTCTGTATGATGACCGGCAACCACGATTGCCCGACGTTCATCGCCGTCAACGCAGAGAAGCTGGAAAACTGTCTGAACGATCTCACTCTCTGCATCCAGTATCTGAAATCGCATGCACCTCTGATTCAGAGCTGATCCCGGGGGAGGCAACTCCCCCATCTGATTAAGCTTTTGTAAAAGTATCAACGCCCCTGCGCTGAGTGGCTGCCTTTAAGGCATACGTCGAAAAGGAGTACGTAATGCGTCGATCCTTGCTTATTTCCCTGCCATTGTTACTCATCTCCGCCTCACTCTGTGCTGCACCCGCTGAAGTGAAGGTTGCAGTGCTGCAAAATAAACTCGACCACCCCTGGGCCCTGGCGTTTCTGCCGCAGGATCAGGGCATGCTGATCACTCTGAAAGGCGGGCAGCTTAAGCGCTGGCAGGCGGGCAAAGGGCTCTCGGATCCCATTGTTGGCGTGCCGAAGGTCTGGGACAGCGGACAGGGTGGATTGCTCGACGTGGCGCTGGCACCCGACTTTGCGACTTCCCGCCGGGTCTGGCTGAGCTATGCCGAAGCGGGCGACGACGGGAAAGCGGGCACGGCAGTGGGGTATGGCCGCCTGAGCGACGACAATACCCGGCTGGAGGCCTTTAAGGTGGTCTTCCGCCAGCAGCCTAAACTCTCGACCGGCAATCACTTTGGCGGCAGGCTGGTGTTCGACGGCAAAGGCTATCTGTTTATCGGGTTAGGTGAGAATAACCAGCGCCCGACCGCCCAGGATCTGGATAAGTTACAGGGCAAAGTGGTGCGCCTGACCGATCAGGGCGCGGTGCCGGACGATAACCCCTTTGTGAACAACAAACAGGCGCGCCCGGAAATCTGGTCTTACGGTATCCGTAATCCGCAGGGAATGGCGATGAACCCGTGGAGTAACACCCTGTGGCTCAATGAGCACGGGCCGCGCGGTGGGGACGAAATCAACATCCCGGAGAGGGGCAAGAACTACGGCTGGCCGCTGGCGACGCACGGCATTAACTACAGCGGATTGCCGATCCCCGAAGCAAAAGGGGAAACCGCCGCGGGAACCGAGCCGCCGCTGTTTGTCTGGAAGCAATCTCCGGCGTTGAGCGGGATGGCTTTTTATAACAGCGACGTCTTCCCGCAGTGGAAGAACAAACTCTTTATCGGCGCGCTGAAGGACAAGGATGTGATAGTGCTCAACGTCAGCGGCAATAGCGTCACCGAGGAGGGAAGGATCCTCGGCGACCGTAACCAGCGGGTTCGCGACGTGCGGGTCGGGCCGGATGGCTATTTATACGTGCTGACCGATGAAACAGACGGGCAGCTGTTAAAAGTCAGCCCGTCCAAAGAGTAGATCAGGTGACCGGGATCATCACCACGTTGCGGTAGGCCGGGCGCTCGGTCAGGTTCGCCAGCCAGCGCTCCAGATGCGGACGGGGCGCCCACGCCAGGCCAACGTTGGTCAGGTTCCAGACAAAAGGCGCGACGGCGATATCACCCACGCCAAAGTCGTTGCCCGAGAACCACGACTGTGTCGCCAGGGCCTCGTCCATCATGGCAAACAGCGACTCGCAGGTGGCTTTGGCGGCGTCAATGGCCGCATAGTTACGCTCGGCTTCCGGGGTTCTCACCAGCCCCATCAAAATCACCCGATGGGCAGGGGAGAGGGTCTGGTTGGCCCAGTCCATCCACTTTTCGCCGACGGCACGCTTCGCAGGCTCATCGATCCACAGACGGTTCTGGCCGTACTGCGCCGCGAGATAGCGCACAATGGCGTTCGATTCCCACAGCGTGAGGTCGGTTTCATCATCGCGCAGCAGCGGCACCAGACCGTTGGGGTTCATCGCCAGATACTCGGCCTCTTTATTTACCCCGTGTTCCAGTCCCGCCATGATCTGCTTAAAGGGTAAATCCAGCTCTTCCAGCGTCCAGATTACCTTTTTCACGTTGGTCGAATTGTTCCTGCCCCACAAAGTAATCATAATAACCCCTTATAATTAAAGCCGATATCTGGATAAGATCCTTGTTGATGGCTTCACATGGTGAGATAAACCTAACCAATACGCAACAGATGCGAAAAAAATCGATGTGGTCAAAGCGTATCGGGTTGTTATTGCATAAACTTTAAAAACTTTACCAGCTTTTGGTTTTTTTTAAGGCTTTAGTGCGTTATTACTCATCGCTTCTTGCGGCACGGCGATGTGACGTGATTTTTGGAATGGAAACTCGGGTGGCATTATGATGCGAAACACTTTTTCTTTACGCGGTCTGGTGGCAGGTTCTGCGCTGCTGGTCCTTTTTGCACCTTCGCTGTACGCAGCGGAACAGGCGGCGCCAGAGGCTCCGCCTGTTGATGCCCGTGCCTGGATATTGATGGACTATGCCAGCGGCAAAGTGCTGGCAGAAGGCAATGCAGATGAAAAACTCGACCCTGCCAGCCTGACCAAAATCATGACCAGCTACGTGGTAGGGCAGGCGCTGAAAGCGGGTAAGATCAAGCTCAACGACATGGTCACCATCGGCAAAGACGCCTGGGCGACCGGCAACCCGGCGCTGCGCGGCTCCTCGGTGATGTTCCTCAAGCCGGGCGATCAGGTGGCGGTTTCCGATCTGAATAAAGGGGTAATCATTCAGTCGGGCAATGATGCCTGCATCGCGCTGGCCGATTACGTGGCGGGTAGTCAGGACTCTTTCATTGGCTTGATGAATGGTTATGCGCAGAAATTAGGCCTCACCAACACCACCTTTAAAACCGTTCACGGCCTGGATGCGCCGGGCCAGTTCAGTACCGCCCGCGATATGGCGCTGCTGGGTAGAGCCCTGATTCATGATGTGCCGGAAGAGTACGCGATCCATAAAGAGAAAGAGTTTACCTTCAACAAGATCCGCCAGCCGAACCGCAACCGTCTGCTGTGGAGCAGCAACGTCAACGTGGACGGGATGAAGACCGGCACCACCGCCGGCGCCGGCTACAACCTGGTGGCCTCGGCAACCCAGGGCGATATGCGTCTGATCTCGGTGGTGCTGGGCACCAAAACCGACCGCATCCGCTTTAATGAGTCAGAGAAACTGCTCACCTGGGGCTTCCGCTTCTTCGAAACCGTTACCCCGATCAAGCCGGATGCCACCTTTGTCAGCCAGCGCGTCTGGTTTGGCGATAAGAGCGAGGTCAATCTTGGCGCCGGTGAAAGCGGCTCGGTCACCATTCCGCGCGGCCAGCTGAAAAACCTGAAGGCCAGCTATACCCTGACCGACAAGCAGCTCACCGCACCGTTGAAAAAAGGCCAGGTGGTTGGCACCATCGACTTCCAGCTGAACGGCAAATCCATCGAGCAGCGTCCATTGATCGTGATGGAAGCGGTGGAAGAGGGCGGGTTCTTCGGGCGGATGTGGGATTACGTTCTGATGAAATTCCACGACTGGTTTGGCGGCTGGTTTAATTAATAAAAGCAAAACGGCAGCCAGAAGGTTGCCGTTTTCGTTTTTGCCTGCGGGCTCTCGCTTAAAAAGTGAAATCGCGGTAGACGCGCGGCGTTGTGAGCCCCTCACCCCGCATGCGTAGCATCAGGTTGATTAGCGCATGATTGAACATATAAAGCCGGCCATCAGCCCCGTCTTCTACCTGCGTAAGATTGTCGATCATCCAGCTGATAGCCGACTTATTTCCATAGCACACCGAAGATTCAAACAGCTTATCCGCATGTCCAGCCTCACCCAGCATCGTTAGCGCATAGGCTAAAGGATAGGGGCGGTTGATTTCATCCTCCAGGCTCCTGTTCATTCTGGAAAAACTTCCGGCAAGGCTGTTGATGATGGGGTCCGTAATCAAACTCTTCCTGCCGGTCAGGGTGGCGGTTTCGATAACGTAAGAGCTGGCGATGCCGTGCAGGAAATAGTTCTCTGACGGGTCGATATGATTTGCGGTGTGTACCAGCTCTTCTACCAGTGCGTTCACCCGTTGTTTTTCACTATCGAGCAGCCCGAGATTGTAGATCGCCATGATGTAATACAGACCCATATGGGTGCGCTCAACTGGGGTAAGTGAATCCATCAGCGTGTTGGCCTGGCGAATACGGTCCTGCTTATAGTGAAGCGCCTGCAGATGTCCCGTGGCGGCAATGGCGTTTAACATTGTCAGCAACGGATAGATTTTGACAAACTCAGGGGACATGCTTTGGGGAAATGACGGGTTGATGCCGAGGCTATCCGCGCGATCGAGGTAATCCAGCGTCGCCAGGACAGGATCCCGGCCCTTGTTCTGCAGCATCCCGCGATACCCCATCAGGCTGATAGCGCTAAACAGCATGCTCCCTCCGCGCCCGCGGAAGAAAGGCGACGGAATGTTATCCAGCGTCAGCAGTGCCTCAGCAATGTGATTCCGCTGCCAGGTCACGGCGGCGCCAGCTTTATCACAAACCGCCAGGGCCAAAAACACCGAGGTATAGGCGGAGAGCTTTTCGTAGTCGCCATGCTTGCCGCTGTTCTCATCTTTTATGCGGTTCGATTGAATTTCACCGATTGCGTTAAATAACAACCCGGCCAGGTCAACCTTGCCCTCCAGCAATTCAAAAAGATTAATATTTAATTTAGCGAGGGCATCAATGGTTATGCTGTACTGCATCACTCTTCGGTAAGAGTCGAGTTCATTATTAATTAAATAGAGTATGTTAAAGATGTAATCGAGCTTATCGTTCTCGCCAAATCTCTGCCCGGGCTTAATCAGCAGGCAGATAAAGTCACAAAGCAAAGAGGAAAAATTAACGTAGTTGTTTTTATATCTGGCTTTATTTTTGAGTTCATCAAAGGCCTCCTGGATCCACAGGGAAATGGTTTCACTGTAGGCCACAGGATATTGACCTAACCCCAGTCCTCTGACTATTCGGCTCCAGGGGGTGGTAATAAGCCGGTTTTCACTACTAAGGAGGCTTAACGCCTCGTGCAAACTATTGCCGGATGTCAGGATATTATCGTGCTGCATCTTAAAGCGCCTCTGTCACAATCTGTTCAACAACAGGCACGCTGAGACCGAGGAAATGGTCGCGCTTACCCTGTAAAATTTCCAGCGCCCAGTTGAGCCATTTGATCCCTTCGCAGTAAATGGCTACCGGCCTGCGCTGGGTGACGGCGCTGTCTTTAAGGGTGCCGTCAAGCTCAGAAGAGAAGTGGAAAGGCGGCATCGCGGCAAAGTGCGTGCCCATAATAAAGACAAAACGCACCAACCAATACGGATCTTCCTTAATATAAAGTGACTCCGGATTGGCGCTGTCATAGACGTTGCCCATGACCTTCGCGAAATACTTTTCTATCCCCACGATCGACGGATCGGTAAGGGGGTTAATATTTTTTTGCGTGCAGTCGGTAATCTGGTAGGACTGCTGATAAACATTATTCTCCGTGAACTGGATTTCGATAACCGGACTCTTCTCAGCGTTGAGGTTTATATCCAGCGTAAACAGTTCGTTATGGATCTCATCATAATGGCCGAGGGAGTTGTGCCACGGCTTATTATCGTACATATAATCATCCTGGCACCCGGCGCCTTCGCTCTGGAAACCAATTGCCCGGGGGTCGAGAAAACGCAGTTGAATAACCTCAGCGTCAATGGCGGCCAGCGCCTGCGCAATCTCCTCTTCACTCCTCTGCTGGTTAATTAAGACCTGGGCTGCCAGCAGTGGCGCGGTGTTATTAATCTTGATGTTCTCAGTATTCGTATCGCCCATCACCAGCGAGTGATAGCGTGGCTCCAGCATACGCTGGTACTCAGGGTGGGAACGGAAGGCGCTGAGCAGCGCTTTAATGTTCAGGTATTCGCTGCCGTTGATAATAATTTTCTCGCTGTCCAGTAGCTCCGGGCCAAAGGTACGGGGAGCGGTCTGGCGGCACAGCCCCAGGCGATCTTCGATTTTCCTGAAATAGGAGATTTCCAGCGTATTGCCGCCCGATATCTTCCGATTTTCCCGATGAACATTGTCCCGCAGAAACGTAAAAATGATTTCATACAGCCGGGCAACAACGGGAGGCGCAAGGCAGTTACGATGAATAAACTGGCTGACCTCTTCCCCCTCGATCAGACTCATCTCGTAAATGACCTCCTTACAGACGGCTTTACCGACCCGCTCCTGGCCGACAGGGGTGAGGATCTCGCGTTCGGTAATAGTAAAAATCTCCGGGAAAAACGGCTTTATGCGACCGGGAAGCGCCCGCAGGTAGTCCACCTGCCGAGCCGCTTTGGCAAACGGTGGCAGCATGACGCCTTTCCCGCCGGGGGACCATTTGGCGGCGGTTAAGGCCTCGCTTAATATTTTTCTTACTACCACAGGTTCATCGGGTGAGCGCTGGATGAACATGGTCATCGACTCGCTACCCCCGTTACAGAACAGGACCGGTACTTCATCCGCCTCAATGTAGGCGTTAATGGTGCCGCAAAGCAGATTTCGCCGTTTAGCGTAGTCAGCGACCTGACGATACTCTTCGGTTAAATCAGCCTGGGCGTCGCGTTCGCGCTGCTCGAGCACCCGCTCGGGATTGCGCAACCAGATATCGCGCACCGAGGAGAGCAGAATAATGTCTGCCTGATACGGCGCGGTATTCAGCGAGTCATGGCTGAGCAGGCTATCCAGCGTAATGACCGAAAGATGGCTGTCGAGGGCTGCCTGCACCTCCTGTCCCGGGAAATCGCCTAACAGCATCTTCCAGGTGTTAATCTCCAGATCCCGCTGGGCGGTCAGCGGCAGGCCGGCAACAGACATCACTGGCACATGGGCATCGGCAAGCCCGGCAGCAAACTGCTTCACTACTGCCCAGGGCGACACCTTCCGGCCCAGCCTGGAGTAGTAATCGCGACACAGCTGAACGGCATTGTCCAGCGAAGCGGCGCCAGCGGTGACAAGGCTGGCGAGCCAGCCGATAAAATCACGGCTCACCAGGCAGGTATTTCCGCCATGGACCAGCCCGGGCCGGTAGATTTTCAGGAGTTCAAAGGAGAGCGACTGCAAAATAATACGTCGAATCACCTGCGTTTCAGGCTGCGCCACAGGCGTGCGCATTTGCAACAGTCTGCGCAGGGAGACGCCCTCATGGTACTGTGCTTCGATGCGTAGGCAGATATCGTTATAGGCCGGGGCGGTTTCCAGATCCTGAAGGGCATTAAACACGTCGGCGTTGCTTAGCCCGTCAAGACTGGATAAATAAAAGAGCGTTTTTTCCGCATGGATAATAAAAGGGGTTTTCTGATAGCGAATCATGCCGTCGGGGGTGAGAATTTTTAAATCTGCGTAGGTCTGGTGTTTGTCTGCGGGATCGCCCTGAATATTGCGTCTCAGGCGGGCCATTAAGACTCTCTCGCCCGACTGCAAATAGTGGCGATAGCGCCAGCTGTTTTTAGAAATACTCTCCACGCTCACCGGGATACTGCCCTTTACCTCCAGCCTGAGCGTATTCACCTGCTGGATAGCTTCCATGATTTTCGGCAAAAACAGCGTGACGAAGGCCGTATGGTCACGCGTCACGTCGATCCACCGATCGATACCCGAGCAGATCCGGGCGGCGTCCTGACTGTCGCGAAGGGTACTTAACGCCCCCAGCGCCCGCACGATCAGCGTGGCTTCCCGGCTGTCGCCCGTAAAGGAAAATGCCGGGGTGTGAATATGGTTGTCGCGCAGCATCTGCACGGATTTATTTCCCAGACCCAGCTCGACAATCGCATCAGCGCCCAGATCATCCGCCATGCTGGCGGTAGCGGCGGAGAGCATAACCTGGTCCACAAGGGCAAGGATTGCCGACCGGACCTCCTCTTTTTGCGTGAGCATCTGCTCGCTGTGGTTGGCGATCACCGGCGTATGCGGATCCTGGAATACGATCTGCTGGTCGAGCAGGAATTGTTCCAGTCCCCGCGTTAAGGGGGCCAGCTGCGCCGAGTGGGTAATAAATGCGGTCGGCTCCTTAAGCTTGATGACCTCGATCGCTGCAAAGTTTTTCATAAAAATATCGAAGCATGATTTTATGCTCGCTTTGACATACAGATTGAGCTGGCTGCGGCTATAGATTTTATGTAATTCGATTTCGGTGCCAAGAAATTCATCTTTTAATGCGGTTAACGCCTCGGCTAACTCTTTTTCCCGGCCTCGTAATGCGATGACGTAATAAAACTCGGAAACCAACGCCTGTTCTTTTAACGCGGGAGGATAATAATCAATCACGGCCTGGCTGAAGGGATCGTCATGGCTTTCGGAAGCCAGCAAAATATACGGGGTAAAAAAGTTAGCGATTTTTACCCCATCGCCGACGCTCAGCGCGCCGCTGGCCACGGCGGCGTTAATCATGCCAAAACTCTCTCCGCCGTATGCAACAAAGTGCAGCTGCTGATGTTGCTGTTGCGCCTCGGCATAAAACTGGGCTGCCAGGGCAAGGTTATGGGTGAGAAAGCTGGCCCCGATAAATCCCTGCCGTTCCATTTTACCTTCCGGGAGGGTTGCCGGAGTAATCACCATTTTCTCGGGCTGGTCTCCGTATTCCATCGCTATCGCCGCGTCACGGTATATTTGCTTAATAACGTTATTTCCCGTTCGCAACAGCGTATCGCCAATATTCTGATAAACCGCCCGACTACCTAAGCCCGGAAAGAAACCCACTATATTATTTCCGCTTGCCACATACTTTTTATTCATTTTTAAACACCCCGTATATATTACAGATTAGCATTGACATTTTTATAAGGCAGGTGCATTTGCGTCAGCCAAAACCAGAATGTAGATAAAGCATGGAATAAAAATATTGTTATAATATTTTATCGTGCGTTGTTTATTTAATACGTTGTTAAACGGGTGAAAGTTATTATTTCATTTTCACCCGTTTTATTGTGTTGCGGGAATTAATTATCCAGATATAACAGCGCCAGGCGTATTGTCCGTAAAATTAGCCTTTTACCTGGCTGGTTTTCAGGCTGCCGTTGACGCTGCCAAGAATCACCACCATCAACGCAATCAGGCTCAGCAGAGCGCCTACCCACAGCGGGGAGACGAAGCCGTAACCTTTGTCCAGGGCCATGCCGCCAAGCCAGGCACCGAGGGCGTTACCGATATTAAACGCGGCGATGTTGGTGCCGGAGGCGACAGTTGGCGCATCGCTGGCATACTTCATCATGCGCAGCTGCAGCCCTGGCGCGGTGGCTAAGCCAACGGTGCCCATCATCAGCAACAGGATCACGGTCATAATCTGGCTCTGGGCGAACAGGGCGAACGCCGCCATGACCAGGGTGAGGAGCAACAGGATAGTACCGAGAGATTTGTTCAGGGATTTATCTGCCGCTTTGCCACCATAGATATTCCCCACGAAGGTCCCCACGCCGAAGAGCACCAGCAGCCATGGCACCATCTGCGCGGTGAAACCAGAAACCTGGGTCAGGGTAAAGGCAATGTAGGTAAAGCCACCGATCACGCCACCGAAGGAGAGTACGCTCAGAAGGGCGGAGACCCATACCTGCGGACGATTGAAGACGGCAAACTCGCGGCCAAGGTTGGTATCACGGTGAGCGGGCATAAGCGGAATTAACGTCCTGATCCCCACTATCGTAATAAAGCCGATGATCGCCAGTGCCCAGAAGGTGGTACGCCAGCCCAGCTGCAGCCCGACAAAGGTGCCCAGCGGTACGCCAACAATATTGGAAACGGTTAAGCCGGCAAACATCAGGGAGATAGCGGCGCCTTTTTTATCGGCTGCCACCATGTCAGAGGCCACCACCGCGCCGATACTGAAGAATGCTCCATGACACAGGGCCGCCACGATCCGGCCAAACAGCAGCGTTTCGTAGCTGGTTGAAAGGGCAGAGATCAGGTTGCCGATAATAAATAAGCCGCTTAAAAGCACCAGCGTTAAACGGCGCTCCATGCGGATCATCACAGCGGTTAACAGAATGGCACCGATGGCGACACTGATGGCATAGCCGGAGACTAAATATCCTGCGACTTGTTCAGTGACATTAAACTCAGCGGCAATTTGCGGCAGTAAGCCTACAATACCGAACTCTGTCAGACCGATCCCAAACGCACCAAGCGCTAAGGCAAAAAGTCCCGTAGGCATTTTCTACTCCTGTTTTTTAGGTGATTATTCAAATAACGAATAATATTTAAGGGATTAACGCTATTCATTGGTGATGCAATAAATAATATTTCAGCAGCACTACAATTAACCGCCAGCCGCGCTGATCAGGCTCGATAAAATATCGGTAATAACGGCGTCGCTTGCTCTCCTCATTAGGGGCTGATGAGGAATGAATATTATGAATTTGTCAGGTATAGTAGAAATTAATTATCACTATAGCTGGTATTACAATGGATAATCTCAAGAGGCTGGATTTGAATCTGTTGCTGACGCTGGATGCGCTGCTGAAAGATCCGAACGTCACGCGCGCCGCCCGCAAACTGAATCTTTCACAGCCCACCGTCAGCGTGCAGCTGGCTAAGCTGCGTAAAAGCCTTGACGATCCGCTGTTTTTACCCGGCCCGCGCGGTATGCGTCCTACCGCGCGTGCGGAACTGCTGCGCGCGCCGCTCGCCCAGGCGCTGGCGCTGCTCGATAAAGCCATCTCTTCCCCAGGCCCGTTTATTCCCGGCGAATCCCTCCATACTTGGCAGGTGATAGCCGCGGACTACTGTGAAAACACGGTGCTGCTGCCGGTACTGAAAAATTTACGTCGTGAAGCACCCGGTACCCGGCTGGCGGTGCTGGAAAATGCCAACTCCCAGATCGCCCAGGTTGCCGGGCAGGATAAGGTCGATCTCTTCTTTCATATTCGGGAGGAGTCACCGCAGGGGCTGCGCTGCCGCATGCTGTTCAGCGAACGCTACGTGCTGGTCAGCCGGGCTGGGCATCCGTGGCTGAAATCAACGCCAACGCTCAGGCAGTTTCTCGACCTGGATTTTGTGATGATTTCACCGGATGGCGGCGGTTTTTGGGGTAACACCGATATCGCGTTGTCGGAGATGGGATTAAGCAGGAAAGTGGTGCTGTCGGTTCCGCACTTTATGTTCGCGGTATTTACCATTGCCACCACTGACCTGGTCGGGATGCTGCCGTTGCGGCTGGTCAGGGATAATCCGCAGCTTCACTATTTTGCGCCACCGGTCGATATTCCGGGCTTTGAGATGAATATGCTCTGGCACGAGCATCTGCATCGTGAACCTGCCCACAAGTGGCTGCGGGATCTGGTGGTGCGGTCTCTTGAAGAGGGATGAAGTGCTGTCGTCAGCATCGCCGGGTGGCGGCTTCGCCTTACCCGGCCTACGAACGTCCGGTGGGCATCGGGTTAACAAACGGCCCGGTACCGTAGGCCCGTGCCAGCGTAGCGCCGCCGGGCAATAAACCGCACTCAGTACATCAGCTTGATCTGCTGCGCCTTAGCATAAGTCACCAGCGCCTCATCCGGGCGGCAGTCGCTGACGATTGCGTCGAAGCACGTCAGCTCCCCCATCCGCGCAGGGCGCACTTTACCCATCTTGCTGTGATCCACCACCAGCACATGATACTGCGCCATATTCATTGCCCACTGTTTTACCGGCAGCTCATCCAGATTAAAGCAGGTCGCCCCCTGGCGAACATGCACGCCTGCCGCGGAGTAAAAGGCGATGTCCGGGCACAGGTTGCTGAGGGTGTCCTGCAGATTGAGCGGCTTAAAGATGGCATTGCTGGCGTGAAACTCGCCGCCGCAGAGGATCACCCGGCACGCGGGTTTTTCCTGCAGGGCGAGAAAGGTATTCAGGGAGTAACAGACCCCGGTGAACGGCAGGTCGTTATCGATGGCTTCGATGATCCACGGCGTGGTGGTGCCACAGTCAAAAAACAGCGTCTGATGGGGTTGCACCAGCGAGGCGGCCAGACGCGCCGCTTTGCGCTTCTCTTCCACCAGGCGAGTCTTTTGGTCACTCAGCAGATAGTGGCTAGCGCTGCGGGGTTCGAGGACAATGTAACCGCCGAGCAGCACCACGGGCCCGCTTTCACTGTTCAGGTCGCGACGAATGGTCATTTCCGAGACGCCGAGCAGCGCGGCGGCCTCTTTCAGATGCAGTTTATCGCTGCGCTTAAGCGCATTGATCAGTTGAGCCAGCCGTTCGTCACGTCGTGTTTCCATAGGTCCTCAGAGCGATAAATGAACCCCCGTTACGCCGGGGGCTCAAGTTTACCTCGTGAAACCCAAATTAGTCACGTATCCAGCCTTTGCGTATAGGCAGGGCAAAGCAGAAGCGGTAAAGCTGCGAGAGGCGTTGATAGAGGGCGTGCCCGAACAGATTCCACAGGATCTGCGCGCTCAGGCAACCCAGCAGTCCGACCATCAGCCCGCCCAGCATATCCATCGGCCAGTGCACGCCAAGATAGACGCGGGACCAGGCAATGGCGCAGGCCACCATCATCAACACTATGCCTGACCAGATCCGGTGCCAGAGCAGGAACGCCAGCGCAAAGGTGAAAATAGCGGTGCCGTGATCGCTCGGGAAGGAGTCATCCGCGGCGTGGTGCAGGAAGTTATAGCCGACACGGTCGACAAACGGGCGGTCGTGGGGGAACAGATGACCCAGCAGCCAGGACGCCGCCAGGCTTATCACCAGCGCCATGGCGATTTTAATCACCAGCTGACGCTGGGCGCCCACCTGCTTGCGCGGCCCCCACAGCCAGAGGATCGCAATCAGCGCCGGTACAATGCTGATCAGATCTTTTGCCACAAAGATGGCCAGTTTGATGCTCCACTCCGGTGAAGCAGGTGTGGCATTAATCAGTTCAAACAGTCCGTAGTTCAGATTTTCTAACATATCCTCGTTACTCTTTTGCAAACCAGGTGGAAATCAGGCCCCAGGCCACCACCTGTGAAAACCACACCCACCAACCTGCCCACAGGTTGTGAGAGAAGAAATGTGCCCCGCGCATCACCTGGCCATAGCCCATCACTAACCCGAGTACGGCACCGGCTATGACCATTCCCCAGGCCAGGCGTGGACGCTCGCGCCAGAAGGCAAAGAACAGCCCCATCACCATAAAGCCGCTCGAGGAGTGGCCCCCCGGGAAACAGCGGCCAGGGCCACTGCCGGGAGGAGCTGAGTCAAACAGGGGATACGCCAGCGCTTTGCCGCCATACTCCACCAGATCCCAGGGACAGCTGTGATGGCTGATAGCCTTCAGGATGCCCACCACCGCCGTGCCCAGCCCCATCAGCAGCGCCGCCGTCACTAATCGCGGGTTGCGGCTGAACGCGCCGTAAAGGAGGGTGACCGCCGCCACGGCAATGGTCAGGTATTTCGCCAGCCGATGGTTGAGCAGATCCAGCAGCGCATTGTGCTGCAGCGGAAAGTGCTGACTTGCCGCGTCATACCAGTAACCCGTCAGCAGCCTGTCGAGCGTTTCATCCCGCGCCAGCCAGGTAAAAAGCCCGGCCAGAACCAGCAGCGCTAGCAGCTGGTAACCATAAAAACGAACCGGTAAGCGGTAAAGGGCTTTTGTCTTAGAAGTCTTTAACTTAGACAATTCTGAAGCGGAGACGATTTGTGTCATAATTAAGGTCAATGACTGGAAAAGCCCAAGCATACGGATGGCAACTTAAGGAAACCTTAAACGACAGCGATTTGTGCCTTATTTCTGTGAGGCGGCGTGAATCTGCTATCTCTGGTGCGGCCATTTCATTACACTCTGCGCGATTTTTTATCGGATACTGAGACTCCATGCTAAACCGTTCTTCTTCCCGCACGCGCCTGGGGCGTCAGGCGCTGCTGTTCCCGCTGTGTCTGGTGCTGTACGAATTCTCCACCTATATCGGAAACGATATGATCCAGCCCGGCATGCTGGCGGTGGTGGAACAGTACAACGCCGGGATCGAGTGGGTTCCCACCTCCATGACCGCCTACCTGGCGGGGGGGGATGTTTTTACAGTGGCTGCTCGGGCCGCTGTCGGATCGTATTGGCCGTCGTCCGGTGATGCTGACCGGGGTGGTGTGGTTTATCGTCACCTGCCTGGCGACCCTGCTGGCGCAAACCATCGAGCAGTTTATGGTGCTGCGTTTCTTACAGGGGGTCAGCCTGTGCTTTATCGGCGCGGTGGGTTACGCCGCCATCCAGGAGTCCTTTGAGGAGGCGGTGTGCATTAAAATCACCGCCCTGATGGCTAACGTGGCGCTGATTGCGCCGCTGCTTGGCCCGCTGGTGGGGGCCGCCTGGGTCCACGTCGCGCCCTGGGAGGGGATGTTCGTGCTGTTTGCGGCGCTGGCAGCGATCTCGTTTTACGGTCTGTACCGCGCGATGCCCGAAACCGCCACCCGCATCGGTGAGAAGCTCTCACTCAAAGAGCTGGGGCGCGACTATAAGCTGGTGCTGAAGAATGTCCGCTTTGTGGCGGGGTCGCTGGCGATTGGTTTCGTCTGCCTGCCGCTGCTGGCGTGGATCGCTCAGTCGCCGGTGATCATCATCAGCGGCGAAAAGCTCAGCAGCTACGAGTATGGCCTGCTGCAGGTGCCGATTTTTGGTGCGCTGATTGTGGGTAACCTGGTCCTGGCCCGCCTGACGTCACGCCGCACCGTGCGTTCGTTAATCATCATGGGCGGCTGGCCCATCGTGATTGGGCTGGTGGTGGCCGCGGTGGCGACAGTAGTTTCCTCCCATGCTTATCTGTGGATGACCGCCGGGCTGAGTATCTATGCGTTTGGTATTGGGCTGGCGAATGCCGGACTGGTGCGCCTGACGCTGTTTGCCAGCGAGATGAGCAAAGGCACGGTATCGGCGGCGATGGGGATGTTGCAGATGCTGATCTTTACCGTCGGGATTGAGGTCAGCAAACATGCCTTCAGCTCTGGCGGCAACGGGCTGTTCAGCCTGTTCAACCTGGCGAACGGCATCCTGTGGCTGGGGCTGATGTTCGTGTTCCTGAAAGACAAGCGGGTGGGTAGTTCGTTACAGCCGGAGTAAACAATCAAGCCGGGTGGCGCTGCGCTTACCCGGCCTACGAAATCCGTAGACCCGTGCAAGCAACGCGCCGCCGGGCATTGCTTAGTTGAACGGGGCTTCCCGATTTAACACGCGGTCGATTACGTCAAGCACCCCTTCGTCGTTATTGTGCGGCGCTTCATAGCGGGCAACCGCCTTGATGTGATCCCGGGCGTTTGCCATCGCAAAGCTGTACCCGGCCTGGGTCAGCATCTCCACGTCATTCCCGCTGTCGCCAAAGGCGACCACTTCGCTGTTGTCGATGCCCCACAGCTCCTGCAGCAGGCGCAGGCCATTGGCTTTGTGGATCCCCGGCAGGATCAGGTCAATACTGCCGTGGCCGGTAGTGACCGGCACCATAATGTCGCTCAGCTGCTGGTGGATCATCGCCTGAATGCGCGGGATCTCATCGTCCGGCACGTTCAGGCCAAACTTAAAGAAGATATCGTTGAAGTTGTCGAAATTGTCCACCTTTTCCAGCCGGTGATAATATTTGGCGGCAAGGTCATGGAAGGTTTCACCATAGTGTTTCAGGGTATAGGCGCTGCCTTTGCCGCAGGCGATCACCTCCACTTCCGGAATGGCGCAGAGAAACTCCGCCACGGTGGCGAACTGGGCTTGGGTCAGCTCGCCGTTGTAGACATCCTGCCCGGCATTCACCACCCAACCGCCGTTTTCCGCGACAAAGGCGATCTCATCGGCGATCTCAGGGAAGAAGGAGATCAGCTGGTAGTACTGGTTGCCGCTGGCGACCACAAACCGTATGCCCTGTTCCTTCATCTGCGCGTACTGGCGCAGAAAACGCGCGCGATTGTACTGCTTCGCATCGTTCAGGAAGGTGCCATCCATATCAACTGCAATCAGTTTAACGCTCATATCCATTATCCATGGCAGATTTAGCCTGCGAATCCGGTTTGGCGACCGCCCTGGCGACCAGGGCGGCAATCATCACTAATCCCAATACCACCAGCATGGCGCTGCGTAAGCCGTAATGCTCCCCGAGGAAGCCCAGCAGCGGCGGGCCCACCAGGAAGGCGAGATAGCCGGTGGTGGCGACCACGCTGACGCGGGTCGGCGCGTCCGGGCCGGTGTCGCTGGCCGCCGAGATGGTCAACGGGAAGCCAAGCGAAGCACCAAGCCCCCACAGCACCACCGACACGCCGGCCACCCAGTCGACATCGACAAAAATAATCAACGCAATGCCCAGACCACCCAGCAGGGCGCTGGCACGGACCACCGTCACCCGGCTGTAGCGGTCAATAAACCAGCCGCCGGTAAAGCGACCGACGGTCATGCCCAGCGTAAACCCGGCATAAATCAGCGATCCGGAGGTCGGGCTGAATCCGTGACCGTCCACCATCAACAGCGGCAGCCAGTCGTTCGCGGAGCCTTCGGCAAAGGCCATCGCCAGCACCACCACGCCAATCAGCATCAGCTGCATATCGCGATAGAAGGGCAGCCCTTTTTCACCCGTTTTAGTTTCACCCGCGACGTTCCTGCCGTTGCCATCCGGGATGGCGGTGATCCCCAGCAGAACCGGGGCGATACAGACCAGCGCGGCCAGCAGAGTATGTGTCGTAGCGGCGATGCCGGAGGCGGTCAGGGCCATGCCGATACCGGCGCCTGCCAGCGTGCCAAGGCTGTAAAACCCGTGCATCATCGGCAGTACGGTTTTGTTCATCTCTTGCTCGATGGTTGCGCCTTCGACGTTAATCGCCACTTCCGCCGCGCCAAAACTGCCGCCAAACACGGTCAGCCCGATGGCAAACGCCAGCGGGGAGGCGAACCACAGCGCAACGCTGAGCATCATCATACCCACAATCGCGCAGCACATGGTGGTGCGGATCACTGTCCGCGTGCCGAACCGCTTAACCAGCCAGGCGGAACAGAGAATGCCGCTCATCGAGCCTATCGACAGGCCAAATAACACGATGCCCATTTCCGCCGTCGAGACCGACAGAATGTCACGGATAGCGGGGGTGCGCGTGGCCCAGGAGGCCATTAACAGGCCGGGAATAAAGAAGAACATAAACAGCGCCCACAGGCGTCTTTGCAGAATTTTGCGCGATGAGATGACGGTCATGGTTTCTGTACCAGAAGGACAACATAGAAGACAACACTAGCAAGTTTGTGTACATTTGTACATAAATGCGCTGAGGTAAAAATGAACAGACGACCCAACGATCCGCAACGGCGGGAACGGATATTGCAGGCCACCCTGGACACCATCGCAGAGCATGGTCTGAACGCCGTCACTCATCGCAAAATCGCCAGCTGCGCCGGGGTGCCGCTGGGGTCGATGACCTACTATTTTGCCGGGATGGATGCGCTGCTTGAGGAGGCCTTCACCTGGTTTACGCAGCAGATGTCGGTGCAGTATCGCGAGTTCTTTGCCGGGGTGACGGGGCCGGAGATGGCCTGCGAGTCGATCGTCACCCTGATTTACAGCTCCCAAGTCACCACACCGCACAATATGGAGCTGATGTACCAGCTTTATGCCTTTATGAACCGCAGCGCATCGTTAAAAACCGTGATGCAGGACTGGATGAAAACCAGCCAGACGACGCTGGAGCAGTGGTTTGATCCGGTCACCGCCCGTGCCCTGGACGCGTTTATTGAAGGGATGACGCTGCATTTTGTCACTGACAGGCAGCCGCTCTCGCGGGAGGCGTTAAGGGTTATGGTGGGGCGAATTGCGGGGGTATAACATCAACCAACAGGCCAGCTTGCGCTGGCCTTCATGTCTTTCGGCCGGTTAATCCAGTAAGCCGGTAGACGCGGTGCTGGAAGTCTGGACGAAGTTATAGCCTTCGACCACGTTACCTTTAAACCAGATATCCATGGATTTAATGTTCGCCGTTGCGCCATTGGTAAACATAGAGACAATCGGGATATAACTGGTGATGCTGCTTTTTCCTGATGTTACCGAGTAGCTCCACGTCTCTTTGCCATCAATCATTGCACGTGTCTGCGGCTCACCATATTTGTTAATAATTTCTTGCTGGGTGGTTTTGCCTTTAATGATATTGGCCGCCACCGTTTGCTGGCTTTCCTCTTTGATGGATTTATTGCCATACACCGTACAGCTTGCAAGAGGAAGAATGGCAAGTGCGACAAAAATGAACTTTTTCATATTATACCTTGTTTATATTGATTATTTATTCCCAGTCGGGAATCACTCTTCGCGCGTGACATACCCGAAATCAAAGCCCTGCAGCACATGTTCACGCAAATATTGATTGATCGGGTAGCTGTAGCTTTGTCCGATACTGACGGCATGCATCACACGCAATACCGCTCCCCCGCTCAGCGGTAAGGGTTCATCGGTGATGGTAATTTTCGCGCCCGCCAGCCCATCTTTCAGATTTTTATAGGCTACTGATTCAGTGATGCTGTTATTGATGAGGCTGAACGTGACCACCAGAACGGCAATTAACGCGACCGGGAAGGCTAAAGGATGGTGATTCAGGAACCGCACCGGGCGCCAGGAACGGCGGGTTAATAGCGTCGCCGTCAGGGGAACGAGCACTAAATAGAGCAGTTTTGCCAGGTGCGTAAGTGCACCCACCAGAGAGAAAATCAGCGCAATGGGCGGCACAATAACGGCACGCGCGGCATCTTCACCCAGCTTTTCATTAACCCCTCCCGCGCTATAGCTCGATACTGCCGCGCGCAGTTCAGGTAATTGTTGCTTTACCGCCTCGTTAAGATGTGGCGTGTGAAGCTCAAGGGCGAACTGCTTCAGCTTATCGTTCAGCGGATACTCCTCACGAACAAGCGTATTCGCCGGGAGAAGCAGCTTTTCGCGTAACGATTTCTGCACTACGTCAAGGCGGAAAAAGACGCCCCAGTCGAGCCGTTTAGGGATGGTCACGCCCTGGTAGACCACGGTTCGCTGGGCGAGATATTTCTGCCTGGCGGCTTTCGCCACCGCGGCATTAAACCCGGTACGATCTGACGGCGACCAGTCATTGGCGACGGGAACGCCTTGCCCGCGAACCTGATTTCTTACGGTGGCGTAATAACGTCTCGGGACGTTCCAGGTTTTCAGGCGTTTCGCCTCTAAGGAGCGTTCGTACCGTTGCCAGGCCCTGGCCTGCTCAAGCCGCACCGTTTCGCTGATATCCATGTCATCGTTGTAATAGGCAACAAATTGTTTATGCACCTCGCCACGCGCCTTGATCCAGGCCTCGTAGTAGCCGCGAACGCCGCCTTCTTGTGCGCTGATGTTGTCGCGTAAATTCTGTTCCGCATCGCGTTCCAGTAATTTACGATAGCGATCGGACGAACTTAGCAGCACCGGTAAGGTTGCCAGAAACGCCTTCCCTGAGGGACTGTTCCACGTCTGTGCCTGTCCACCGCCGCTATCCAACGGGATGCCTTCCAGCGTCTGCTGTCCTTCAATTAATGCATGCTGATAGAGCTGCGCCAGCAGGGACATCTGACGAAATTCACCCGTGCTCTTCGTCACCTGACGTTCAATTACCCATTCCACTGCATGCCAGGTTAAGGAGCCGGTGATCAGACAGATCAACAGCACCAGCGCCGTGCTGGCTTTCGCCGTCAGCCAGACGCCTTTTTTCTTCAGCCGGACAATACCCATCAGCGAGAACTGTAACGCCAGCAGCGCCGCCGCGATGGCGGTTAATGTCCGGCCGTAGCGCTCCATATTGTGAACTTCATCGGCGGTCGAGACGCTGCCGACCAGGTCCAGCAGGCGGGAGTTGAACGCCAGCTCACAAATGAGATAGGTGAGGGTAATGCCCGTCACCAGCCAGTTTTGCCAGGCGGGGAGGACCGAACGCTTGATCCCATCCTGCGGCCAGTGCTTTTCCTGAACCTGCTCGGTCATGACTTAAGCTCCAGGCTGGTCTGACGGGTTTTGGTTGGAGCATAGATCTCGGTAGGCACTGAATTGTTCAGCTCCGGCTGGGCAACTTTAGGCGGCAGTGGCTCCACGGTTTTGGTCGGCGTGCGTTTAACCGGCTTCGCTACGGGCTGCGCCTTGGTTTTACGGGACGATCTCACGTTATCAGGGCTGTTGCTGACGACCGTTTTTTGTTTCTGAACGGGGAATCGACTGTGGTAAACCTCGCCATGCTGCCAGTTGAACTGCTCCACCCGATTGTCGGTGGTGAAATTCAGTTGCAGCTTGTCCGCGCTGGCGTTGATCTCAGGCCCTGTATCGCATACGCCGGTGAAGGCCCACTCCTGGGATCGCGTATTTTGCAGATCGACCAGGCGATACTGTGCCGGGCAGGACGGCGTCGCCACTTTCAGCAGCAGTAAGGTATGTCCTTCGATGTGATACTGATTGATGATCCTCGCCCAGCTGATGCCCTCCAGCGGGCGCTCAATCATCAGATTGCTCCACTTCAGGCTATAACGACCATTCAGCTCCCTTAATGCCCCTGTCGAGCCATCCGCCAGCGTGAACTGTCCGACTTCGTTCCCCAGAACGCTCGCCAGATCGGTATTAAACAGAATTTTGCCGTTTTTATCGTAACGAACAGAGCAGCCACTTAACCCAAGAATTAACGCCAGAACCAGTAAGCTACGTAAGGTTAAGTTGTGTCGTGACATAGTCATCTGTTAATTCCGTTTTGGTACGTTATTTTATCAATGCGCAACGTTATCAATGTTGCCATTGATAATTGATGAGGAGGATTTCCGCGATCGCTTATAAATTTGACTTAAGGCCCGATAAACCACGAAAACAAATTCTGATGGAGGAAAAATTTATATGTCCACTGCTCTTGAGAAAGCGTGATGCTCATCCATGAGAAAAATCTCAAAAAATTTAACATGTTGAAATAATCAGTCAATCTCCATTTCTGGTAGTTCTTCGAAAGGAGATACAGCAGAGCAGGCAGTGAAATACCGCAGGGAGTTAATTTTTCCGCCGCGAGAAGATATATGCGGCCAGAGGCCATATTTAACAGAAAATGATCTACTCTTTTATCTGCCAATTATTTTTAAGCCGTACAGATATCTGCCGCCGTTATTCATGCCACCAGCGCGTCAAATTTACCCGTTTCAGCAGAGGCCACAGACCCTTGTTTTTACCCGGGTATAATTGACAGGGCGCGCGCCTGCGCGTACGTTGCTATTTTTACCCGGATAAAAAAGGTAGCAGCATGGCGAACATCACCCTTACCGCCTTCTGGCGACAGCAACAGATTGCGCACGGTACGCTGAGCGCGCTGATCCAGCAGATCCAGTCCGCCAATATTCAGGATGAAACCGTTTTCATTTTTAACGATCGTAGCGGCAAGCGTCTCGATATTCACCTTCACGGGGATATTGCCAGCACTCTGGCGGTGTACCCGGAGCTGGCAGAAAGCAGCGTCATCAGAACCCGGGGCAGGCCAAAGCTTGGCGTCTCGGCAAAAGAGGTGACGCTGCTGCCGCGTCACTGGGAGTGGCTAGCCTCCCAGCCCGGCGGGGCTTCCGCTACCTTGCGCAGGCTTATCGATCAGGCGCGAAAATCCAGTGACGCGGCGGATAGCAAGCGCCAGCGACACGATCGCGCCTACCACTTTATGTATGAGATAGCCGGGGATCTGCCTGATTACGAAGCCAGCCTGCGTGCGCTCTTTGCTGACGATGAGGTCGCGTTTACCGCGGGTATCAAAAACTGGCCGCAGGATATTCGCCAGTACGCGTTACGGCTGGCGTTTGGCAAAGAAGAGGATCACCAGCAGGCGTGACGGGAAGGGGGGTTCTAATATCTCTACAAATGTAAATTTTTGTGCAACTTACTTCATGGCTATAATTTTAAATTACTGATTTTAATATAATTAATAACTATTTTCGGTTTCTCTTATCCCGGCGGGCAACAAAACGCAGAAGGATACGCTACGCTTTGTAAATCATCCTGCGGCAAGCGTTTTTACCTCTTCTGCGGAAGTCGCCACCATATACCGGGGAAGCCCCTATGACCCTTAGTCATGAAGATGATGTAAAAATGCTGCTGTCTGCGTTTGAACAACGTCTGGAACAACTGCTGCCTGCGGGAGAGCAGGAGGGCTAGGTCTACGCGGCCATGCGCGAAGCAACGCTTGTCGCCGGCAAGCGCATGCGCCCTCTGTTGCTGCTGCTGGCGGCGACCGACATGGGCTACAAAGCTGAGCGGACAGGCCTTCTGGATCTGGCCTGCGCCATTGAAATGGTTCACGTGGCCTCCCTGATTCTGGATGACATGCCCTGCATGGACAATGCCATGCTCAGACGCGGGCGACCGACGGTTCACTGTCAGTATGGCGAAAGCGTCGCGATACTGGCGGCAGTGGCGCTGCTGAGTCACGCATTTTGCGTCATCTCACGCGCGCCTTCGCTGACGCACGAGGCCAAAGCGCGGGCGATTGCTGAGCTTTCAGCATCGGTGGGGCATATGGGGCTGGTACAGGGGCAATTTCGCGATCTGAACGAGGCCCGGCAGAGCCGTAATGCGGATGAAATACAGCTGACCAATGAGTTGAAAACCAGCAGCCTGTTCAATGCCACCCTGCAACTGGCGGCCATTGCGGCCGAAGCACCGCCTCAGGTCAGCGAACGTCTGCGCTTTTTCGCCCGCGATCTCGGTCAGGCTTTCCAGCTGATAGATGACCTGACGGACGGCTCACACGCCACCGGCAAAGATCCCCATCAGGATAAAGATAAATCGACGCTGGTCGCCGTGCTCGGGACAGAGAGCGTTTTCCTGCGCCTGCGTGAGCACGTGCGCAGCGCCGACCAGCATATTGCTACCGCCTGTCAGCCGGGAACTACCGCCCGGCACTATGTTCACGTCTGGTTTGAAAAACAGCTGACGCTTATCAGTCAGAGCCTGTCGTTATCCCTGTCGGAGTGTCAATGAGCAACCTGTCGCAACGTAAAAGCGATCATCTCGATATCGTACTGAACAGCACGCCCGGGGTAAAAAAGTGTACCAGCGGCTTTGAAAAATGGCGGTTCGGGCACTGTGCACTGCCTGAACTGCATCTTGATGATATTGATCTCTCGACCTCGCTGTTTGGCCGCGCCCTGAAGGCGCCGCTGCTGATCAGTTCTATGACCGGGGGTACCCGTCGGGCGAGCCAGATCAATCAACATCTTGCCCTTGCCGCGCAGGCCCTGGGGCTGGCGATGGGGGTTGGCTCCCAGCGCGTGGCGCTGGAGAGCGAGGCTAACTACGGCCTGACGCGTGAACTGCGCGCCTTTGCCCCGGACGTGGTGCTGATGGCCAACCTCGGTGCCGCGCAAATCGCGGGCCGGCAGGGCATCGACTATGCCAGACGCGCCGTAGAGGCCCTCGCGGCAGATGCGCTGATTATCCACCTCAACCCGCTTCAGGAGGCGCTGCAGCACGGCGGGGATCGCAACTGGTGCGGGGTTATCGACGCCATTCATCAGACCGTCGAGGCGCTGCATGTGCCGGTGGTGGTCAAAGAGGTGGGCAGCGGGCTTTCGGTACCGGTTGCCCGTCAGCTGGCCGCGGCGGGCGTGGCGATGCTGGATGTCGCCGGAGCCGGTGGTACCAGCTGGGCGGCGGTTGAGGGCGAACGCGCCGTCACCGCTCATGGCCGGGCGGTGGCGATGGCCTTTGCCGACTGGGGGATCCCGACCGCGACGGCATTACAGGATCTGCATCAGGCGCTGCCCGACATGCCGCTTGTGGCCTCGGGCGGGATCGCCAACGGCATCGAGGTGGCAAAAGCGATCCGCCTGGGCGCAAGTCTGGTGGGGCAGGCGGCCGGGGTGCTGCAAAGCGCGTTACTCTCCAGCGAGGCGGTCATTGACCATTTTCAGGTGATCATCGACCAGCTGCGCGTCGCCTGTTTCTGCACCGGGAGCGCCAACCTGGCCCAGCTGCGTCAGGCCACGCTGGTGGCGCAGACGTAATGGCGCACGAGTGGGACATCATCTTAGCAGGCGGTGGGCTGGCGAACGGGCTGATCGCGTTACGGTTGCGTCAACAGCGCCCCGGGCTGCGCGTGCTGCTTCTCGAGGCCGATAGCCAGCCGGGGGGGAATCACACCTGGTCGTTTCATGAAGGCGACATTACCCCCGGGCAGCACCGGTGGATTGCCCCCCTGGTGGCACATCGCTGGCAGGGATACGACGTGCGCTTTCCCGACCTGAACCGGACCCTTACCGGGGACTACCTCAGCATCACCTCCGCGCGTTTTGCCGCCGTGCTGGCCGACGCCTGTGGCGAGAGCCTGCAAACTGACGCCGCCGTCACCGCGCTCACTCCGCAGACGGTGACGCTCGCCGACGGCACCACGCTCCGGGCCCGCGCGGTGATCGATGGCCGGGGCTACACGCCGGACAGGCACCTCAACACCGGCAGCCAGTCATTTCTTGGCCAGGAGTGGCATCTCCGCCAGCCGCACGGCCTGATCCGGCCGATACTGATGGACGCCACGGTCAACCAACAGGGCGGGTATCGTTTTGTCTATACCCTGCCGCTTTCCGCCACCGAACTGCTGATCGAAGATACCCACTACATTGACGCCGCCCGGCTGCACCTCAGCGCCGCGCGGCAAAACATTGCTGACTACGCCCGCCAGCAGGGCTGGTGCCTGGACCGCCTGATCCGCGAAGAGCGGGGCCATCTGCCGATTATGCTGGCGGGTGATTTCCCTGCCTACTGGCAGGCGCGGGATAAGCAGCCGTGCAGCGGCCTGCGCGCCGGGCTGTTTCATGCCACCACCGGCTATTCGTTGGCACACGCGGTGGCGCTGGCCGAGGCCATCGCCGGCACCGCGGATATCAGCGCGGCCACGATCTTTTCTGTGATTCATCGCTATGCCCTGCGCCAGTGGCAGGAGCAGCGTTTTTTCCGCACTCTCAACCGCATGCTGTTTCTGGCGGGGGATGCCGATAAACGCTGGCAGGTGATGCAACGTTTTTACTCTCTTAACGAAGGGCTGATTGCCCGCTTTTACGCCGGGCAGCTTACCCTGGCCGATAAAGCGCGGATCCTGGCAGGTAAACCCCCGGTTCCCGTCGGCGAAGCGATGCTCGCCATACTGAAACTCACTCCCCGGATGCGAGCGTTTCACCATGAATAAAACAGTCATTATTGGTGCCGGTTTTGGCGGATTAGCGCTGGCCATTCGGCTACAGGCCCAGGGCATTGCCACACTCCTGCTGGAGCAGCGGGATAAGCCCGGCGGGCGGGCGTACGTTTATCACGATCAAGGGTTCACCTTTGACGCCGGGCCGACGGTGATAACCGATCCCAGCGCCATCGAAGAGCTGTTCACCCTGGCCGGAAAACGGATGGCGGATTATGTCGATCTCCTGCCGGTCACTCCTTTCTATCGCCTGTGCTGGGAGACGGGCGAGGTCTTTGATTACGACAATGTGCAGGCCCGGCTGGAAGAACAGATAAGACGTTTTAACCCCCGTGACGTGGAGGGTTACCGCAAATTTCACGCCTACTCTCGGGCGGTGTTTAACGAGGGGTATCTCAAGCTTGGCACGGTGCCGTTCCTCTCTTTTCGCGATATGCTCCGCGCCGGGCCGCAGCTTGCCCGATTGCAGGCCTGGCGCAGCGTCTACGGCATGGTTTCGCGCTTTATCGAGAATGAACAGCTGCGTCAGGCGTTCTCGTTTCATTCCCTGCTGGTGGGGGGCAACCCGTTTGCCACCTCGTCCATTTATACCCTGATCCACGCCCTGGAGCGTGAGTGGGGCGTCTGGTTTGCCCGCGGCGGCACCGGGGCGCTGGTGCAGGGGCTGGTGAAGCTTTATCAGGATCTCGGCGGGGAGTTGCAGCTGAATGCGGAGGTGACCCGGCTGGTGGCCGAGGGCGATCGCATTCGCGCCGTGGAGCTGAAAGACGGCCAGACGATCCCGACCGCGGCGGTGGCCTCCAATGCCGACGTGGTGCATACCTATGAAAAGCTGCTGGGGCATCATCCGGCGGGGGCGGCGCGCGCGACATCGCTCAAGCGCAAACGCATGAGTAATTCCCTGTTTGTGCTCTATTTTGGCCTGAACAAGCAGCACGATCTTGCGCACCACACGGTGTGTTTCGGGCCGCGCTATAAAGAGCTGATCGACGATATCTTTAATAAAAACGCGCTGGCGGAGGATTTCTCCCTCTACCTGCACGCCCCCTGCGTCACCGATCCCTCCCTCGCGCCGCCGGGCTGCGGCAGTTATTACGTGTTAGCCCCGGTGCCCCATTTAGGCACCGCGGATCTCGACTGGGTTGTGGAAGGGCCGCGCCTGCGCGACAGGATTTTCGATTATCTTGAAGCCCACTACATGCCGGGGCTGCGCAGCCAGCTGGTGACCCACCGCATGTTCACTCCCTTCGATTTTCGCGACCAGCTTGGCGCTCATCTGGGCTCCGCCTTTTCGGTCGAACCGATCCTGCGCCAGAGCGCCTGGTTCCGGCCGCACAATCGCGACAGCCGGATCCCCAATCTTTACCTGGTCGGGGCGGGCACCCATCCGGGCGCCGGTATTCCCGGGGTGATCGGTTCGGCCAAAGCCACGGCAGGGCTGATGCTGGAGGCGCTTTCCCGATGAACACCACACTGATGGATCACGCGACCGACACCATAGCCGTGGGCTCGAAAAGCTTTGCCACCGCTGCGAAACTCTTCGATCCGGCCACCCGGCGTAGCGTGCTGATGCTCTACGCCTGGTGCCGCTACTGCGATGACGTTATCGACGGCCAGGAGCTGGGATTTAACGCCAGTCCCGTGGACAGCGCCCAGGCAGAGCTGCGCCTGGAGATGCTTAAGCACCAGACTCTGCGCGCGTGGGAAGGGGGAGAGATGCGTGAGCCCGCCTTTGCCGCCTTTCAGGAGGTGGCGCTGGGCCATAACATTCCGCTCCAGCTGGCTTACGATCACCTTGACGGTTTTGCCATGGACGTACGCGAGACGCATTACGAGACTTTGGATGACACCCTGCAATACTGCTATCGCGTGGCGGGGGTGGTAGGGTTAATGATGGCGAGGGTGATGGAGGTACGCGATGAAGCCGTGCTCGATCGCGCCTGTGATTTAGGCCTTGCCTTTCAGTTGACCAATATCGCCAGGGATATTGTCGAGGATGCCCGGGTGGGCCGCTGTTATCTCCCGGCCCAGTGGCTGGCAGAGGCGGACATTCCCCCGGGGGCGATAGCACAGCCCAAAATGCGCGCGCCCCTCGCGGATATCGCCCGACGGCTGGTGGCAGAGGCCGAGCCTTACTATGCCTCTGCCCGGGAAGGTCTGGCCGGGTTGCCGCTGCGATCCGCCTGGGCCATTGCCTCGGCGCACGGGGTATATCGTGAGATTGGCGTGAAGGTCGGCGCGGCGGGGCCCCGAGCCTGGGATACACGGCAGGGGACCAGCGGTCTGGAGAAGTCGGGATTACTGCTAAAAGGCGCCTTGCTTTCGCTCACTTCTCGTTTTGCGACGCCGTCACCGCGCCCGCCTCAGCTCTGGCAGCGCCCGCGCTAGCCCCACGGTGCGCCTTGCGCTGGCGTAAGGTGGCCTGCAATTTTTCAATCGGCGGTGCATAGAGAAAACCAAAGGAGACGCAGTCCTCTTTGCTCCGTACCGCGTGGTGCAGACGGTGCGCCAGATAGAGGCGCTTGAGGTAACCCCGGCGCGGGATATAGCGAAACGGCCAGCGCTGATGCACCAGCCCGTCATGCACCATAAAGTAGAGCGCGCCGTAGAGCGTCATCCCGGCGCCAATCCACTGTAGCGGCCATATCCCCCAGGTCCCCAGCGCAATCAGCACAATCGCCAGCACGGCGAACACCACGGCGTACAGGTCGTTTACCTCGAACCAGCTGGTGCGCGGCTCGTGATGCGACTCATGCCATCCCCAACCCCAGCCGTGCATGATGTACTTGTGTGCAAGAGCGGCGATGAGTTCCATGGCGGCAACGGTTAAAAGCACGATCGCTGTGTTGTACAACGCGAGCATTGGGGCTCCTTGGGCTTGGGGGAAAATTTAGGTGACTTATTAAGCGTAACACTTAAATGGGGGAAGGGTGGGGGGGCGGGAGGCGTGATTTATTGCCTAAACGGCAGATAACAGGAAAATTAATGTAAACGGGGTAATGTAAACAATTTATTAAATTAAATTCAATAAGTTAAGGTGGGAGAATGAGTGGCGATTTAAGGGGAAAGCAAACCTCTGTCGCCACGAATGTTTTAATAAATTGCTGTCATGATAGTGAATGTATTAAAAAACAACGACTCCTTTAACAGGAGCGCCTGCACCACGGATTTCGCCGCTTCCGTAAGAAACAACTTTTCCGTTTTCAAAGGTAACGTAGTAATCACCCTTATCCCATCCCCAACCAGATGCTAACCGATTGCTATATTGGATTTGTTCAGCATTACCTTTAACGGCATCACCATCAGGCGTTCCAAGTAAGTCAATCACTTGTTGTTTGGTCATACCTACCTGAACATTATGAATTTTTTCGCCAGTAGTACACCCTGCTAACACTGCTACGGTAAAGCCGATCATCATTAATCTTTTGAATTTCATTTCTCAGTCTCTCTGGATTGTGAGCAATAATTATTGATCGAACTAAATTGCGTGATATTGATCACGCTCTGAAGGCACGATGATTCTCTATTTTCTTAGGATAATACTCAAACATGAATATCCTTTACAGGGAGTCTCAGACGCTGCCGCTAGTGGTTCAGGAGGGAATGTACAACCGCTTGATTTGAAGGCAGCCTGAACGCCAGGCAACAAAAAACCCATCAACCTTGAACCAAAACGGCGGGGTTGATGGGCTCCACAAATTGGGGACATCAAAGAAAAGCAGTGGCAATAGTTATGACTGACGGATGACAGAAAAGTTCTGCGCATAGCGAAAATTTTTTCGCCATTGCGCAAATTTCTCTCTTATCCCAGCCCCGGCCAGATGATGATGATCAAGGTCCCCGCAAGGGTTAACAGCACGTTAGCGATGGCGTAGGTACCGGCATAGCCCAGCGCCGGGATGTTGCTGCGGGCGGTATCGCTGATAATTTCCATTGCAGGGGCACAGGTACGGGCGCCCATCATCGCGCCGAACAGCATGGCGCGGTTCATGCGCAGCACGTAGGCGCCGAACAGGAAACAGATCACTACCGGCACCAGGCTGACGATTAACCCGGCCACCAGCATCTGCCAGCCCACTGCGCCCAGGCTGTGGCTGATACCGCTGCCCGCGCTCAGCCCGACGCCCGCCATAAATACCATCAGGCCAAACTCTTTCACCATGTTCAGCGCGCCCTGAGGGATATAGCCGAAGGTTGGATGGTTGGCACGCAGGAAGCCGAGCATGATCCCGGCAAACAGCAGGCCTGCGGCGTTGCCGATGCCGAAGCTAAAGTTGCTGAACTGGAAGGTGATCATCCCGATCATCAGGCCGACGATAAAGAAGGCGCAGAACGCCAGCAGGTCGGTCACCTGGCTGTGAATGGAGATAAAGCCGATGCGGTCGGCGACGGTCTTCACACGGCGCGTGTCGCCGCTCACCTGCAACACATCACCCTTGTTCAGGACGATGTTGTCGTCGATAGGCATCTCAATCTGGCTGCGGATCACCCGGTTGAGGAAGCAACCGTGGTCGGTCAGCTTGAGCTGGGCCAGGCGGCGGCCCACGGCGTTGTGGTTCTTGACCACGATCTCTTCGGTGACGATGCGCATGTCGAGCAGGTCGCGGTCGAACACCTCTTTGCCGTTGCGGAAGCTCGGGTCGAGACGGGCGTGCGCATCCGGGTAGCCCACCAGCGCGATATCATCGCCCATCTGCAACACCGCGTCGCCGTCCGGGTTAGCCAGAATGCCGTTACGGCGAATACGTTCGATATAGCAGCCGGTCTGGCGATAAATGCCCAGCTCGCGCAGATTTTTACCGTCGGCCCAGGCCACCAGCTCCGGGCCGACGCGGTAGGCGCGGATCACCGGCAGATAGACTTTGCGTTTGGTGTCAGTGTCCAGACCGCGCTCGCGGGCGATCTGCTGGGCGCTGGTCTGCAGATCCTGATGCTGCAGTTTCGGCAGATAGCGTGCGCCGACAATTAAACTTACCAGACCAATCAGATAGGTCAGAGCATAGCCGAGGCTGAGGTGATCCAGCGCCAGCGACAGCTGGGCGTTATCCAGCCCGAGATGGCGCAGCGTATCCCCGGCACCCACCAGCACCGGCGTGGAGGTCATCGACCCGGCCAGCATGCCCGCCGTCAGGCCGATATCCCAGCCAAACAGTTTGCCTAAACCCAGCGCGATGAGCAGTGCGCTGCCCACCATCACCAGCGCCAGCATCAGGTAATTTTTGCCGTCGCGGAAGAAAATAGAAAAAAAGTTGGGCCCGGCTTCGACGCCGACACAAAAAATAAACAACATAAAGCCCAGATTTAGGGCATCGGTGTTAATACTGAAATGCTGCTGGCCTAATAATAACGAAACGACTAAAACGCCAATAGAATTACCGAGTTGGATCGACCCGAGACGTAATTTACCCAGGCAAAGACCCAGAGCCAGTACCACAAATAATAACAGGATGTAATTCCCGTTTAACAATTCTGCGACGTTTATGTTCACGGAGGATAACTTTTCGTTTACCAGTAAGTGGTTGAAGGGGTGGGATATTTAGGCTACTGTTTTGCACTGTAAGAGAAGGAGTAACGCTCCCGATCGCGCATTATAATATATCCCACAAAGTAATATCAAACTATTAGTTAATTTTTAACAAATATCACCCTTTGATAGCGATGACGTAATGGCGTGCTGATTTTGGCAAGGAATGCCGGGTGACTCAACTAATTGGCGTCCACGGGGCGAAAAAAGTATTTGTCCGCACTGGCAGGGGGATAGATTGAATATTAAACGTAACTGGTTTGGCGTGGCTTGCTGCTTTTTACTGTTCACCGCGGTGTGCGTCTGTCTGACGTTCAGGGTGAGGGGGGCGTTTATGTCCGCAGGCTACCCTGGACTGGGATTACTCTTCTTCACCTTGCCGGGTATCGCTGCCAGCTTCTTCTCCCGTGGCGGAGAGGTGATCAGGCCGCTGATTGGGGCGATACTTGCCGCGCCGGTCTGCCTGGTGGTGATGCGGATGATGTTTATCCCGTCACGCACGATGGTACAGGAGCTGGCCTGGCTGCTGAGTGGCGTTTTCTGGTGTGCGTTAGGTGCGCTGTTCTTTCTGTTTGTGCGCCGGGCGCTGAAGAACCGCCGCGAGAGAATAAAAACGCCCTCAGAGTGAGGGCGTGAAAGGCTTACTGGGCAGCAAACAGCCCCAGGTGCTCTTTGGCGTAGGCTTCAAAATCGGTAAAGCCGCCGATGTGGGTCTGGTCGAGGAAAATCTGCGGAACGGTTTCAACCGGCTTACCGACGGTTTTTTCCAGATCGGCCTTGGTAATGCCTTCGGCGTGAATGTCCACGTAGCGGTAGTTAAAATCTTCACGCTCAGCGGTCAGTTTTTCTGCCAGATCTTTTGCGCGCACACAGTAAGGGCAACCCGGACGTCCAAAAATCACTGCAAACATGTTCTCTCTCCTGAAACTAAGCCAGACGGCGAATAACGCTATATTGCCGATAACTATCGGTAATGGAAAGCAGGTTCTGCCTGTTGCATTGATATCTTCAGGCTATGTTTGGCCAATTACAGCCTCCTTTTCTTTGCCTATACTGGCGAAATGTCAGTAACGCCCGTAAAGAGAGACAAGATGACGCCAGTAATTGATCTGCTACGTTCCCACCGCTCCATCCGCCATTTTACTCAGGAACCCATCAGCGACGCGCAGCGCGAGGCCATTATTGCCGGTGCGCAGGGCACGTCCAGCTCCAGCTTCCTGCAGTGCAGCTCCATTATCCGCATCACCGACCCGGCGATGCGCGAACAGCTGGTGACGCTTACCGGCGGGCAGCAGCATGTCGCCCAGGCGGCGGAGTTCTGGATCTTCTGCGCCGACTTTAACCGCCATCTGCAAATCTGCCCTGAAGCGCAGCTTGGCCTGGCAGAGCAGCTGCTGCTCGGCGTGGTGGATACCGCGATGCTGGCGCAAAACGCGATGACGGCCGCGGAGTCGCTGGGACTGGGTGGCGTTTACATTGGCGGCATCCGCAACAGCATTGAGGCGGTGACCGAACTGCTGCAGCTGCCGAAGCACGTCCTGCCGCTGTTTGGCCTGTGCCTCGGCTGGCCGGCGGATAACCCGGACGTCAAGCCGCGCCTGCCTGCGGCGATGGTGGTGCATGAAAACCACTATCAGCCGGTCGATCAAGAGGTGCTGGCGCAGTACGACGAGGAGCTGGCGAACTACTACCTCAGCCGCGCGACCAATAACCGTCGTGATACCTGGAGCGACCATATCCGGCGCACCATCATCAAGGAAAACCGTCCGTTTATTCTCGACTATTTGCATAAACAGGGCTGGGCGACGCGATAAGTCCATTCATCCTGCGCCTGCCTGCGTGTATGATACGCAGGCTTTTACCGGATTATGTCTGAGCGGTGCAGGGTGAAAATTGCCATATTGTCCCGGGATGGAACGCTCTTTTCCTGTAAACGCCTGCGTGAAGCGGCGGAGCAGCGCGGCCATCAGGTAGAAATCCTCGACCCGCTGTCCTGCTATATGAATATCAGCCCGGCGGCCTCCTCCATTCACTATAAAGGGCGTCAGCTGCCGCACTTTGACGCGGTTATCCCGCGCATTGGCTCGGCAATCACCTTCTATGGCACTGCCGCCCTGCGCCAGTTTGAGCTGCTCGGCAGTTATCCGCTGAATGAATCCGTGGCCATTACCCGGGCGCGCGACAAACTCCGCTCTTTGCAGCTGCTGGCCCGTCAGGGGATCGACCTGCCCATAACCGGCATTGCCCACTCGCCCGACGACACCAGCGATCTGATCGAGATGGTGGGCGGTGCGCCGCTGGTGGTCAAGCTGGTGGAGGGCACCCAGGGGATTGGCGTGGTGCTGGCCGAAACCCGTCAGGCAGCAGAGAGCGTGATCGATGCCTTTCGCGGCCTGAACGCGCACATTCTGGTGCAGGAGTACATTCAGGAGGCGAAAGGGCGGGACATTCGCTGCCTGGTGGTGGGCGATGAAGTGGTTGCGGCCATCGAACGTCAGGCCAAAGAGGGCGATTTTCGCTCCAACCTGCACCGGGGGGGCGTTGCCCGGATGGTGGAGATCACCGCGCGCGAGCGGGAGATCGCACTGCTTGCCGCCCAGACGCTGGGGCTCGATATTGCCGGGGTCGATATCTTACGTGCCGATCGCGGGCCGCTGGTGATGGAGGTTAACGCCTCACCGGGGCTGGAAGGCATTGAGAAAACCACCGGGATTGATATCGCCGGGAAGATGATCGGCTGGATAGAGCGCCAGGCCACGCCGGAGTTTTGTCTGAAAACGGGCGGATAACTGACCTGCCACGCACTGTTATTTTTTAAGAGGTTCCACCGTTATGGATTCACTCGTAGTACCGACACTTGATACCTTGCGCCACTGGCTCGACAACATGGGCGTTAGCTTTTTTGAATGCGACACCTGCCAGGCGCTGCACCTGCCGCACATGCAAAACTTTGACGGCGTGTTTGATGCCAAGCTCGATCTGATTAACGACGTCATTCTTTTTTCCGCGCTGGCGGAGGTCAAACCCTCGGCATTGCTGGCCTTAGCATCGGATTTATCCGCCATCAATGCCAGTTCTTTGACGGTGAAGGCATTTCTCGATATACAGGATGATAATCTGCCAAAACTGGTGGTTTGCCAGTCTTTCAACGCAGCCGTCGGGCTGACTTTCCCGCAGTTCGCGGCCTTCATTCAGCAGAGCGAAGAGCAGATCTCCATGGTGATGCTTGAAGCCAGCGCCCATCATCTGTTGTACAACGCCGAAGAGGGCGCTGAGCAACCTGAAACTTCGGGCAATTTTCTGCACTAAAGCTGTCTGACTTTTAGGCAGTCGCTATCGTGGCGGCTGCATAACACCCTCTTTTCTGCTGGATTTAACCTTTCTTTAAAGAATTATTCACCGCCATCCCGCCAATTCGGCTTATCACATAGACATTTACTGCATAAAAAATTGTTAAAAGGCGTTTTTTAATCTGAGCTATAGCTACGGAGACAAGCTACAGTTTATTCTTGCGATGCTGTTAAATGCGAGCAGATACTGCCACCTGAGTAACATCTTCTGCTGCAGGCAGAGTGATAAATTATGCACGTTTCTTGCATAGGCTAAGAGTGTTCATTTTTAGCGCGTTTGTTAACGCGCTTTCAGAAGGATTACCGCTATGATCGCTTTAAATAAAAAATGGTTATCGGGTCTGGTTGCAGGTGCTCTGATGGCTGTCTCTGCCGGCACGCTTGCTGCGGAACAAAAAACGCTGCATATCTATAACTGGTCTGATTATATTGCCCCGGACACGGTGGCGAATTTTGAAAAAGAGACCGGCATTAAAGTCGTCTACGACGTCTTCGATTCCAACGAAGTGCTGGAAGGCAAACTGATGGCGGGCAGTACCGGCTTCGATCTGGTCGTGCCGTCAGCCAGCTTCCTTGAGCGTCAACTCTCTGCCGGCGTGTTCCAGCCGCTGGATAAAAGCAAACTGCCGGGCTGGAAAAACCTCGATCCCGAGCTGCTGAAGCTCATCGCCAAACACGATCCGGACAACAAGTACGCCATGCCGTACATGTGGGCGACCACCGGCATCGGCTATAACGTCGAAAAAGTGAAACAGGTGCTGGGTGCCGATGCGCCGGTGAACAGCTGGGATCTGGTGCTGAAGCCAGAGAACCTCGAGAAGCTGAAAAGCTGCGGTGTCTCCTTCCTCGATGCACCGGAAGAGGTGTTTGCCACCGTCCTGAACTACCTCGGCAAAGATCCAAACAGCACCAAAGCGGATGACTACACCGGCCCGGCCACAGACCTGCTGCTGAAGCTGCGTCCTAACATCCGTTACTTCCACTCGTCCCAGTACATTAACGATCTGGCGAACGGCGATATCTGCGTGGCTATCGGCTGGGCAGGTGACGTCTTGCAGGCGGCTAACCGCGCCAAAGAGGCAAAAAATGGCGTGAATATCGCTTATTCGATCCCGAAAGAGGGGGCGATGGCCTTCTTCGACGTCTTCGCGATGCCTGCTGATGCAAAAAACAAAGACGAAGCCTATCAGTTCCTGAACTATCTGCTGCGTCCGGACGTTATTGCCCACATCTCTGACCACGTCTTCTACGCCAACGGTAACAAAGAGGCTACCTCACTGGTCAGCGCCGAAGTGCGTGACAACCCGGGTATCTACCCGCCGGCAGACGTGCGCGCCAAGATGTTCACCCTGAGCGTCCAGGAGCCTAAAATCGACCGCGTCCGTACCCGTGCGTGGACGAAAGTGAAAAGCGGTAAATAACCGCTCCTCGTAGGCCGGGCAAGCGTAGCGCCCCCGGCAACAGGCGCACCGTTCTGGTGCGCCTGCACCAGTTTGATTGATGCCGGAGAGCACCCCGTGAACGACGCGATCCCCCGCCCGCAGGCGAAAACCCGTAAAGCGCTGACCCCGCTGCTGGAAATCCGTAACCTGACCAAATCTTTTGATGGTCAGAATGCCGTGGATGATGTCAGCCTGACTATCTACAAAGGCGAAATTTTTGCCCTGCTGGGTGCATCTGGCTGCGGGAAATCGACGTTGCTGCGCATGCTGGCCGGGTTCGAACAGCCCAGCGCCGGGCAGATTATGCTCGACGGCGTTGACCTCTCGCAGGTACCGCCGTATCAGCGTCCCATCAATATGATGTTCCAGTCTTACGCGCTGTTCCCGCACATGACCGTGGAGCAGAACATCGCCTTTGGCCTGAAGCAGGACAAAATGCCGAAAGCCGAGATCGCCGCCCGCGTGGCCGAAATGCTGAGCCTGGTGCATATGCAGGAGTTTGCGAAGCGTAAGCCGCACCAGCTCTCGGGCGGGCAGCGTCAGCGCGTGGCCCTGGCCCGCAGCCTGGCGAAACGGCCAAAACTGCTGCTGCTGGATGAGCCGATGGGGGCGCTGGATAAAAAACTGCGCGACCGCATGCAGCTGGAAGTGGTGGATATTCTGGAGCGCGTCGGCGCGACCTGCGTGATGGTGACTCACGACCAGGAAGAGGCGATGACCATGGCCGGACGCATTGCGATCATGAACCGCGGCAAGTTCGTGCAGATTGGCGAGCCGGAAGAGATCTACGAGCACCCGACCACCCGCTACAGCGCCGAATTTATCGGCTCCATGAACGTCTTCGAAGGGCTGCTGAAAACGCGTGAAGAGGACGGGCTGGTGATCGACTCGCCGGGCCTTATCCACCCGCTGAAGGTCGCCGCCGACAACTCGGTGGTGGACAACGTGCCGGTGTACGTAGCGCTGCGCCCGGAGAAAATCACACTCTGCGACGCGCCGCCTGCCGATGGCTATAACTTTGCGGTGGGGGAGGTGGTGCATATTGCCTATCTGGGCGATCTCTCCATCTATCATGTCCGTCTGAAGAGCGGACAGATGATCAGCGCCCAGCTGCAGAACACTTACCGCTACCGTAAAGGGCTGCCGACCTGGGGCGACGAAGTGCGTCTCTGCTGGGAAGCGGACAGCTGCGTTGTGCTGACGGTATAAGGAACGGCGATGAACAAACCTGAACCTGTGACCCGCCCCGCTGCGGGCATTGATACCAGCTGGCTGACGCGGATGCAGATGGCCCACGGGCGCAAGCTGGTGATCGCCCTCCCTTACGTGTGGCTGATCCTGCTGTTCCTGCTGCCGTTCCTGATTGTGTTTAAAATCAGCCTGGCCGAGATGGCGCGCGCGATCCCGCCCTACAGCGACCTGGTGGAGTGGGGCGACAGCCAGCTGTCGATCATGCTCAACCTGGGCAACTTCCTGCAGCTGACCGACGATCCGCTCTATTTTGAGGCCTATCTGCAGTCCCTGCAGGTGGCGGCTGTCTCGACGATCTGCTGTCTGCTACTGGCCTACCCGCTGGCCTGGGCGGTGGCCCACAGCAAGCCCTCGACGCGTAATATCCTGCTGCTGCTGGTGATTTTACCCTCGTGGACCTCGTTCCTGATCCGCGTTTATGCCTGGATGGGGATCCTGAAAAACAACGGCGTGCTGAACAACGTTCTGCTGTGGCTGGGGGTTATCGACCAGCCGCTGACCATTCTGCACACCAATCTGGCGGTCTATATCGGCATTGTGTACGCCTATCTGCCGTTTATGGTCCTGCCGATCTATACCGCCCTGACGCGCATCGACTACTCGCTGGTGGAAGCGGCGCTGGATCTCGGTGCCCGTCCGATGAAAACCTTCTTCAGCGTCATCGTGCCCCTGACCAAAGGCGGGATTATCGCCGGGTCGATGCTGGTGTTTATTCCGGCGGTGGGGGAGTTCGTGATCCCGGAACTGCTCGGCGGCCCGGACAGCATTATGATTGGCCGCGTGCTGTGGCAGGAGTTCTTTAATAACCGCGACTGGCCGGTGGCCTCGGCGGTGGCGATCGTGATGTTGCTCCTGCTGATCGTGCCGATCATGTGGTTCCACAAGTACCAGCAGAAACAGATGGGAGATCACGGATGAACAACTTACCGGTAGTACGCTCGCCGTGGCGGATCCTGATCCTGGTGATTGGCTTTACGTTCCTGTATGCCCCGATGCTGATGCTGGTGATCTACTCCTTCAACAGCTCCAAATTAGTGACGGTGTGGGCAGGCTGGTCCACGCGCTGGTACGGGGAGCTGTTCCGCGACGAGGCGATGATGAGCGCCGTGGGGTTAAGCCTGACCATTGCCGCCTGCGCGGCGACGATGGCGGCGATCCTCGGCACTATCGCCGCGGTGGTGATGGTGCGCTTTGGCCGTTTCCGCGGCGCCAACGGTTTTGCCTTTATGATCACCGCCCCGCTGGTGATGCCCGACGTGATCACCGGCCTGTCGCTGCTGCTGCTGTTTGTGGCGATGGGGCACGCCATTGGTTGGCCGTCGGATCGCGGCATGCTGACCATCTGGCTGGCCCACGTAACCTTCTGCACCGCCTATGTGGCGGTGGTGATCTCCTCGCGGCTGCGCGAGCTGGATCACTCCATTGAAGAGGCGGCGATGGATCTCGGGGCGACGCCGCTGAAGGTGTTCTTCATCATCACCTTGCCGATGATCATGCCGGCGGTGGTCTCCGGCTGGCTGCTGGCCTTTACCCTGTCGCTCGACGACCTGGTGATCGCCAGCTTTGTCTCCGGCCCGGGGGCGACCACGCTGCCGATGCTGGTCTTCTCCAGCGTGCGCATGGGGGTCAACCCGGAGATTAACGCCCTGGCAACGCTGATCCTGGGCGTGGTCGGCATTATCGGCCTGATTGCCTGGTATCTGATGGCGCGGTCTGAAAAACAGCGCCAGCGCGATATCCAGCGTGCAAGACGCGGCTGAAGCTCCTAAAATCTGCAAAGAAGCGTAATTGAGATGCCGCGTTATCGCGGCATCGTTTCATGGAAGACATCACGTTGGGATTTTTCAGCAAAACAAGTCAGTCACATGCCCGTCTGAATGTTCCTGCTCTGGTGCAGGTGGCGGCGCTCGCCATTATTATGATCCGCTGCCTCGATGTATTTATGATTTTCAATACCCTGGGCGTGCGCGGCATGGGCGAGTTCATTCACCGCAGCGTCCAGACATGGAACCTGACGCTGGTCTTTTTCGCCAGCCTGATGCTGGTGTTTATCGAAATTTACTGCGCCTTTTCGCTGGTGAAAGGGCGTAACTGGGCGCGGCTCATCTACCTGCTGACCCAGGTGGTCGCCACCGGCTATCTGTGGGCCGCGTCGCTGGGTTACGGTTATCCGGAACTGTTCAGCATCCCCGGCGAGTCAAAACGCGAGATCTTGCATACCCTGGTGATGCAAAAGCTACCCGATATCCTGGTGCTCGGCCTGCTGTTTGTGCCTGCGGCCAGCCGACGGTTTTTCCGTCTGCAATAACGTGTATAATCGCTGCCCCCAGACGTATTAAGGTTTCGTTATGCAGTGCGCACTCTATGACGCCGGTCGCTGCCGCTCCTGCCAGTGGATAGAACAGCCGGTCTCTTCTCAACTTTCCGCCAAAATGGCCGACCTGCAGACCTTGCTGTCTGGCCTGCCGGTGGCGGAGTGGTGCGCGCCGGTCAGCGGGCCGGAACAGGCATTTCGCAATAAAGCCAAAATGGTGGTCAGCGGCAGCGTCGAAAAACCGCTGCTCGGAATGCTCCACCGCGACGGCACCCCTGTCGATCTGACCGACTGCCCGCTCTATCCGGCCTCGTTTGCCCCGGTCTTTGCCGCCCTGAAACCCTTTATTGCCCGCGCGGGTCTCACGCCCTACAACGTGGAGCGCAAGCGCGGCGAGCTGAAGTACATTCTGCTCACCGAAAGCCAGCTTGATGGCGGGATGATGCTACGCTTCGTGCTGCGCTCGGACGCCAAGCTGCCTCAGCTGCGCGCGGCGCTGCCGTGGCTCCAGGAACAGCTGCCGCAGTTGAAGGTGATCACCGCCAACATTCAGCCGGTACATATGGCGATCATGGAGGGCGACGAAGAGATCTTCTTCACTGAGCCCCAGGCGCTGGCAGAACGTTTCAACGACGTGCCGCTGTGGATCCGCCCGAAGAGCTTCTTCCAGACCAACCCGACCGTCGCCAGCCAGCTGTACGCCACCGCCCGCGACTGGGTGCGTGGGCTTCCGGTAAATCATATGTGGGATCTGTTTTGCGGCGTCGGCGGCTTTGGCCTGCACTGCGCCACCCCGGAGATGAAGCTGACCGGGATTGAGATTTCCGCCGAGGCGATCGCCTGCGCGACCCAGTCGGCTACCGAACTGGGGTTAACGAATCTGCATTTCCAGGCACTCGATTCGACGCAGTTCGCTACCGGCCAGGGCAACGTGCCGGACCTGGTGCTGGTTAACCCGCCGCGCCGCGGCATCGGCAAGGCGCTGTGCGACTACCTGAGCCAGATGGCCCCGGATTTTATTATCTACTCCAGCTGCAATGCCCAGACGATGGCGAAAGATCTCCGCGAACTGCCGGGCTATCGCCTTGCGCGCGTGCAGCTGTTCGATATGTTCCCCCATACTGCGCACTATGAAGTGCTGACCCTGTTAGTTAAGTCCTGAGCCACTGCCCGGCGGCGCTGCGCTTGCCCGGGCCTACGGGTTTTGTCGGCCCGCGCAATCTTAAACAAAATGTGAACGTTTCCCGCCGCGGAAATCGGGTAAGCTTTACCTGTTAAGATTTAATAAGGCTGACCGATGAAGCAGATCCTGCTGGTGGAGGACGATGGCGATATCGCCGCGTTACTGCGCCTCAATTTAGAAGACGAAGGTTACGTAATTACCCACGAGGCGGACGGGGGCAGGGCGCTGCACCTGCTCGGGCAAGCCCACTGGGATGCGGTGATCCTCGACCTGATGCTGCCCAACGTTGACGGGCTGACCCTCTGCCGGGCTATCCGCCAGCGCGACCACTACCTGCCGGTGATTATCATCAGCGCCCGCAGCAGCGAAACCGAGCGCATTCTGGGCCTCGAAACCGGGGCCGATGACTACCTCGCTAAACCCTTCTCGGTGCAGGAGCTGGTGGCGCGGATCCGGGCGCTGTTCCGCCGTCAGCAGGCGATGGGCCAGCAGTCCTCCGGGCTTATTACCGCCCACGGCCTGACCATCGACCCGCTGGCTCGCAGCGTCCTGCTGCACGGCGAGGGGGTGGATCTCACCCCGCGTGAATTCGATCTACTCTACTTTTTCGCCCGTCATCCCGGGGAGGTCTTCTCCCGCCTGGCCCTGCTTGAACAGGTGTGGGGATATCAGCACGAGGGCTACGAACACACCGTCAATACCCACATCAACCGCCTGCGGGTAAAAATTGAGAAAGACGCCGCCGAGCCGGAGGTGATCCGCACCGTCTGGGGCAAGGGCTACCGGTTTGCCAGGGAGGCGGAATGACGCGTCGTCTCACCCTGCTGTTTATCCTGTTGCTGACGGGCTGTGCGGCAGTGGCCTGCGCGGTGCAGCTCTGGACCAGCATGCAGTACGGGAATGCCATGGTGCAGCGTCTCTCCGGCGGGCTGGCGCAGCACATCGCCCAGCGTGAAACCCTGCTGGATGCCAACGGGCAGGTCGATCGCACCCGGCTCAAGCCGCTGTTCGACAGGCTGATGACCTTTAACCCCAGCGTGGAGCTCTACATCCTCTCCCCGGACGGGGAGATCCTCGCCGATGCTGCGCCGCCGGGGCATATCAAGCGGCAAAAGCTTACTGTTGCGCCGGTGCAGCAGTTTCTCAGCGGCGGGATGATGCCGGTCTACGGGGACGATCCCCGCACCCTGACGGGAGAGAAGGTCTTCAGCGCCGTGCCGCTGCATCAGGACGGCGTACTGCGCGGCTATCTGTACATTATTTTGCAGGGGGAAGAGCTGAACGCGCTGGCGGAGCGGGCGTGGCAGAAAACGCTGTGGAGCACGGTGCTCTGGTCGCTGCTGCTGGTGGCCCTTTTCGGCGCGCTGGCGGGCGGCCTGGTCTGGTACTGGGTGACCCGGCCGGTGAAGCAGTTAACCGACGAGGTGAGTGGCCTCGATCGCGAAAGTATGCACGTCATCAAGCAGCTGGCCGCCCAGCCCCCACAGACCGCCCCGTCAGACGAAGTGGCCCTGCTGCGTAACACCTTTATCGAACTGGCGCAGCAGATTGCCAGCCAGTGGGATCAGCTGGCCGACAGCGACCGGCAGCGCCGGGAGTTTATCGCCAATATCTCTCACGATCTGCGCACTCCGCTGACCTCCCTGCTGGGGTATCTGGAGACCCTGTCGCTGAAAGCCGGCACGCTCTCACCGCAGGAGACCCAGCACTATCTCTCTATCGCCCTGCGTCAGGGGCACAAAGTTCGCCATCTGTCCCAGCAGCTGTTTGAGCTGGCGCGCCTGGAGCACGGCAGCATCAAGCCGCAGCGGGAGCGCTTTGCCATCGGAGAGCTGATCTCCGACGTAGCGCAAAAGTTTGACCTGGCGGTGGAGACCCGCCAGCTGCGGCTGCATATCGACGTGCCGCGCCAGCTGCCGATGATCAATGCCGATCTGTCGATGATCGAGCGGGTAGTGACTAATTTGCTGGATAACGCTATTCGCCATACCCCACCGGGCGGCGAGATCGGGCTGAAAGTGTGGCTGGAGGGCGAGCAGGTGCAGGTGGAGGTGAATGACAGCGGGCCGGGGGTCGATGCACATCTGCGCGATCGGCTGTTTATGCGGCCATCGGCGCTGAGTCAGCAGGCGGCGCGGGATAATCGCGGCGGGCTGGGGCTGTTGATCGTCAAAAGGATGCTGGAACTACATGGGGGTGGGATCAGGCTGATGGAGGCGGGTCAGGGCGCAATATTTCGTTTTTATGTGCCGTTATAAAAACGCCGGGTGGCGCTAACGCTTACCCGGCCTACAAAAACCCTGGGGCCCGTAGGCCCGGTAAGGCGAAGCCGCCGCCGGGCATCAGACCGCACAGCCCGTAGGTCGGGTAAGGCGAAGCCGCCACCCGGCACAACAAACTTACTGCGGGAACCACTGGTCGCTGATTTTCTGATACGTGCCGTCCGCTTTAATCGCTTTCAGGGCGCCGTTCAGTTTCTCCACCAGGGCTTTGTTATCCGGACGCACTGCAATGCCCAGACCGGTGCCGAAATACTGCGGGTCGGTCACTTTATCGGTAGCGGTGCCCAGCTGCGGGTTGGTTTTCAGCCACTCGTTTACCACCGCCGTGTCGCCAAACACGCCATCGATACGGCCATTCTTCAGGTCGATAATCGCGTTCTGGTAGCTGTCATAGGCTACGGTTTTCACTTCCGGGTGCTTATCCTGGAGGTATTTCTGGTGCGTGGTGCCGTTTTCCATGCCGATGCGTTTGCCTTTCAGCTCATCAAAGGATTTGTAAGCGCCTTTCTTCGCAATCACCACCGCAGAGTTGGCGTAGTACGGGTCGGTGAAAGTCACCTGCTTGCTACGCTCCGGGGTGATGTCCATACCTGAGATCACCGCGTCATATTTTTTGAATTTCAGAGACGGGATCAGGCTGTCAAAGGCGTGGTTAGTAAAGGTGCACTCGGCCTGCATCTGGGTACAGAGCGCTTTCGCCAGGTCGATATCAAACCCGACGATCTGGTTGCTGGCATCCAGCGATTCGAACGGTGGATAAGTCGCAGAAACACCGAAGTTGATTTTATCGGCGGCAGAAGCGCCCGCGGCGAAGGTTGCCAGTAAAGCGGCCAGAACTAACTTTTTCATTGTGAAGCTCCCGTCTGTCAATCTTGTCGTTATATGCCGTGTCTGCGGCTGGGAGTTACAATGCCATTGAATGAATTTGTATGCAATAAAAATGATTAAATATTACTAAAATATAAAAAAAGGCGGACAGTGGTTAGACTTGTCCGCCTTCTTTAATCACATTGTATGCAGTTTTAGTTGCGGCGTTCGAACGCCAGCGCTCTACGCTCAACCAGACGCATCAGCAGGGTCAGCAGGCCGTTGACCACCAGGTAAATTAACCCTGCGGCACCAAACACCATTACATCGTAGGTGCGCCCGTACAGCAGCTGTCCGTGGCCCATCACTTCCATCAGGGTGATGGTGTAGGCCAGCGACGTACTCTTGAACACCAGCACCACTTCGTTGGAATACGAGGAGAGGGCGCGCTTGAAGGCGTACGGCAGCAGGATCGCCAGCGTATCTTTCTTGCTCATCCCCAGCGCACCGCACGACTGCCACTGCCCGTCCGGGATGGCGCGGATGGCGCCATAGAACAGCTGGGTGGTATAGGCGGCGCTGTTCAGCGACAGGGCCAGCAGGGCGCAGAGCCACGGCTCGGAGAGCAGATGCCACAGCACCGGATACTCCTGCAGCGTCGGGAACTGGCCCGGGCCGTAGTAAATCAGGAAGATCTGCACCAGCAGCGGGGTGCCGGTAAACAGGGTGATGTAGCCGCGCACGATCCACACCAGCACCGGCGTTTTCAGCGTCAGGATGATGGTGAAAATCAACGCCAGAACCAGCGCCACGATAATCGAGGCGACGGTCAGCGTCAGGCTGGTGTGCAGCCCTTTCATCAGTTCGGGTAAGTAATCCAGCATCAGCCTGGTCTCCGTTCAAAACGCGTCGCACGCAGGTCAATACGCTTGAGAATGTACTGACTGAGCAACGTGATCACCAGGTAGATAGCCGCCGCCACGATGTACCAGGTAAAAGGCTCCTGGGTACGGGTGGCGATGCTTTTGGTCTGCAGCATCAGGTCGTTAACGCTGATTAAGCTCACCAGCGCGGTATCTTTCAGCAGCACCAGCCACTGGTTGCCGAGCCCCGGCAGGGCATGACGCCACATCTGCGGCATCACCAGACGGAAGAAGATTGCCGTTTTCGACAGCCCCAGCGCCTGACCGGACTCCCATTGACCCACCGGCACCGCTTTCAGCGCGCCGCGCAACGTCTGCGAGGCATAGGCGGAGTAGAGCAGGGAGAGCGCGATCACGCCGCACAGGAACGGGCTGACGTCGAAGTTTTCGATCTGCATCTGAATCGGGATCTGCACTACGCCCAGATTGAGCGTAAAGCCGTCCGACAGCATCAGCAGCAGCTGTGACGAGCCGAAATAGATAAACAGCACCACCAGAATTTCCGGCAGGCCGCGAAGAAGGGTCACCAGTGCAGAGCCGGTCCAGGCGACAGGTCGCCACTTAGCCGACTCCCACACGGCAAAGATCATCGCCAGCACCAGGCCGATGATCAGCGCACAAACGGCAAGGCCGACGGTCATCCCGGCGGCGCTTGCTAATGGAAAAATTTCGTTCATCAGTTCTTACTTCTGGAACCATTTTTTGTAGATGGAATCGTACGTGCCATCTTTCTTCACTTTTTCCAGCGCGGTGTTGAATTTCTGCTGCAGCGCGGTGTTGCCCTGGCGCACGGCAATGCCCAGGCCGGTGCCGAAGTAATCTTTATCCGTCACTTTATCGCCAACCGCAGCCAGCTTGTCGTTGGCCTTCAGCCATTCGGTCACCACCGCGTTGTCACCAAAGACCGCGTCGATACGGCCGTTTTGCAGATCCAGACGGGCGTTCTGGTAGCTGTCGTATGGCACGGTAGTGATTTCCGGGTGCTTATCCATAATGAATTTCTGGTGGGTGGTGCCGTTCTGCACGCCCACTTTCTTGCCTTTCAGCGCTTCGATAGAGGCGTATTTACCCTTCTGACCGATGAACAGGGCAGAGTTCTCATAGTACGGAGTACTGAACAGAACCTGCTTTTCACGTTCCGGAGTGATATCCATACCGGCCATCACCGCGTCGATACGGCGGAACTTCAGGCTCGGGATCAGGCTGTCGAAAGACTGATTCGAGAAGGTACAGGTGGCGTCGATCTCTTTACACAGGGCGTTAGCCAGATCCACATCGAAGCCGACGATCTTGTTGTTAGCATCGATAGACTCAAACGGAGGGTAGGAGGCTTCGGTGGCGAAACGAATGGTCTCGGCAGCGGTGGCAGAAAGGCTAACGCTTGCAAGCAGGGCGGCAATCACTATTTTTTTCATTGTCGTTCTCTCGATTCGATTAGTGAGACAGATAATTTCTGAACGCGTCGGTTTGCGGCTGGGCAAAGCAGCTCGCATCCCCTTGCTCAACGATATGACCGTTTTCCATATAGACCACACGACTGGCGGTTTTACGCGCCACTTCCACTTCGTGAGTCACGATCACCTGAGTAATGTTGGTTTCCGCCAGCTCGCGGATGATGCTGACGATCTGGGCGGTGATTTCCGGGTCCAGCGCGGCGGTCGGTTCGTCAAACAGCAGCACGGCAGGCTCCATCATCAGGGCGCGGGCAATGGCCACACGCTGCTGCTGACCGCCGGAGAGGTGCAGCGGATAACGGTCGCTGTACGGCTTCAGGCGCAGACGTTCCAGCAGCTTCTCGGCACGGGCCAGCGCCTGCTCTTTAGAGAGGCCCAGCACGCGGCACGGCGCTTCGATCAGGTTCTGCTGCACGGTGAGGTGCGGCCAGAGATTGTACTGCTGGAAGACCATACCGACGTTCTGACGCAGATCGCGGATCGCTTTTTCAGACGGCGCTTTGGCAAAATTAAAGTGATTACCGGCAATATTCAGGGTACCGGAGCGCGGCATTTCAAGCAGATTGAGGACGCGAAGCAGCGAGCTTTTACCCGCGCCGCTTGGGCCTAACAGCACCAGCGTTTCGCCCTCAGGGCAATTCAATGTGATGTCGAACAGCGCCTGGTGTGCGCCGTAGAAGCAGTTAATGCCGTTTAGTTGAATACTCATCGGGGCAGTCTTTACTCATCCAGGCAATCTATAGCAATTGAGGCCGCAAATAGTACCGTTGACAGAATAGTTATGCAATATTTATGCGTTAAAAGTTAAATATAAACCGAATCTATCCCTAAACATAGCACAAAGTAGCGAGCGGAGATGGCGACGAGAATAAATGTCGGCATTCCTCACGAAATGCCAGACATTTTGCGGGGTTTTATCTGCTTAACGGTTCTCAATAGACTGGCGCAGGGTGCCGGCCGGGGCGTGGACGCTGCCGCCGAGGTAGCGCACGTCATCAATGGCCCAGCACTGGCCTTCACGGATCATCAGCACTTCATCCTGCCAGCTTTCGCTGCCCTGGGTCAGCTTCACCCGCAGCGGAATATTGCGCGCATCGGTATTGGGGATGGTCGAGGCGCTGGCGACTTCAGCCGTTTGCGGCGCGATAGTGCGGCTGGAGAACGGATCGTCTTTCAGCAGGTTTTTATGCTGCGGATCGCGGCTGGCATCGCTCAGCAGCTGGGCCAGGTTATCGCTCAGGTACGGACGCAGCGCGGTCAAATCGTTACTGCGGTGCGAAATGCGGTAGTCATAGAACTGTTGTGCCACGGCATCCGGACCGCCGGTAATGCAGCTGCCGCTGCGGGTTCCGATATCCTTAAAGGCCGGGGTGACCGGGGTGGTGCAGGCGCTGAGCAGCAGCGCGCAAGGCACTAAAAGCGTCAAAGCAGAATAGCGCATGTTGATTTCCTTATTAGGCTGCAATAATTAACTAACCTTTAAATGATAGCGTAACGATCGGATAATGGTTTTGTTCTTAAACGCTTAGGACCTGGTTCCCGGCATGTAATAAGGAGACAAATATGCAATTTTCAACCACCCCCACTCTGGAAGGACAGCCGATCAGTGAATATTGCGGCGTAGTGACCGGGGAAGCCATTCTCGGGGCCAATATCTTCCGCGACTTTTTTGCCGGTATCCGCGATATCGTCGGCGGCCGCTCCGGCGCCTATGAGAAAGAGCTGCGCAAAGCCCGTGACATCGCCTTTAAAGAGCTGGGCGAGCAGGCGAAGGCGCTGGGCGCCGATGCCGTGGTGGGTATCGATATCGACTACGAAACCGTCGGCAAAGACGCCAGCATGCTGATGGTCAGCGTCAGCGGTACGGCGGTGAAAACGCGCCGATGAAGCCAGTCCTGGTGCCCGTCCTGCTGGCGCTGCTGCTGGCAGGCTGTGCGACTGAAAAAGGCGTCGTGGATAAAGGCGGCTATGAGCTGGATACCCGGCGTCAGGCCCAGGCGGCTTATCCCCGTATTAAGGTACTGGTGATCCACTACACCGCCGACGACTTTGACAGCTCCCTCGCGACCCTGACCGATAAAAACGTCAGCTCCCACTATTTGATCCCGGCGGTCCCGCCGCAGCACAACGGCAAGCCGCGGATCTGGCAGCTGGTGCCGGAGCGCGATCTGGCCTGGCACGCCGGGGTCAGCTTCTGGCGCGGCGCGACCCGGATTAATGACACCTCAATTGGTATTGAGCTGGAAAACCGTGGCTGGCAAAAAAGCGACGGCCAGAAACGCTTCGTCCCCTTTGAGCCGGCGCAGATCGCCGCCCTGATCCCGCTGGCAAAGGACATTATTCAACGTTACGACATCAAGCCGCAGAACGTGGTGGCCCATGCGGATATCGCCCCGCAGCGCAAAGACGATCCGGGGCCGCTGTTTCCCTGGCAGGCGCTGGCGCAGCAGGGAATTGGTGCCTGGCCGGATCCGGCCCGGGTGGCGTTTTACCTGAACGGACAGCCACGTTATCAACCTGCGGATCCGGCCGTATTGCTCGATTTATTATCCCGGTACGGCTACGAGGTACCGGAAAATATATCTTTGGCCCAGCAGAAAAGGGTCATTATGGCGTTTCAAATGCATTTCCGCCCGCAGGTCTGGAACGGTCTGGCAGATGTCGAAACGGTCGCTATTGCCGAAGCCTTACTCGAAAAGTACGGTCAGCGCTAGCCCTCAAAATCAGGGGGTTAGCGCTTTTTTCTCATATTGGCTTAAGATTAATCTTAAGTTCATTTTAAATTAACTTTTAGTAAATTGACTTAAAAGTACCCACATTTAAGATAGCTCCATAGCTTGCTAAGCAATTCAGCAAATAAATATGGATTGAGACTTACTCTCATCTGAATATATCTTCTGATTTTATCTGGACTCGGTCTCGTATATCCGTTGCGACATCACTTTCGCAGTGGCTCTTTTATCTACAATTAATAACAGGCACAATAATGTTAAGCATATATGGAAAAAACTGTCGTCCGCAGGAAGCGATAGACGCTATTATTGCGGCGACCGCTGAATATCCAGAAAAAACGCTAAAGAAATGGCAGAAAATCATTACCGCGGATGTGAACTACATCCATATCGTCATTAGCGGCGAAGTCGAAATTCGTCGTGTCTCCGATGAGTTAAGTATGTTTACCATGCGCAGCGCGGGTTTTCTGGGTGTCTCATCTATCTACAATAAAGCGTCGTATATGTATGGTATTGCCCGCGATACCACGGTTATTCGCACCATCAGGAAAGATGAGTTTGAGCGCCTGATCGGTGAGAAAAATCTCTGGCCGCAGTTCAGCCAAATCCTTGTCTGGTATATTGGCCTGCTCAGCAAGCGTGATGATATTCTGGTTGCCCGCAGCGCGTACTCTGTGGTGCGTGAATTTTTGCTGGAAATTAATGAATTAATTATTTACCAGAATCGTGACGTCAATGTTTATGACTATATTCAGGAATATACCAACCTGGCCCGTAGCACGATTATTAAAATCCTCTCAGACCTGAAAAAAGGTCACTATATTGTGGTGGAAAAAGGTAAGTTGAAAAATATCACCAGCCTGCCGGAACGCTACTGAACATCCTGCTTCAGATCTCCATGGGTTAACGCCGATGGAGATTTTTTTTGCCCTGTCGTTGGCCCTTGCGCCGATATGCGCTCGGATCTTAACGTCGTTGTCCGATCGATGAGCCTCTCCCCCGTCACCGTACCGGATTGCGTCTCGTCAACGGGCTCCCCGGGCACTTTTCCCTGCGAATAATCCTCCTGTTGCTCTTTCAGGGCCTGCATAAACCGCGCTTTCAACGAGCCTGACCCGGTTTCGGGCGGCGAGACATGCGTGTCGGGCAAGGGTTCGCTGGAGATATCGCTGTCCGGGGGCTGCTGCCAGTCGGCGCCAGCGTCCATTACCAGCGGATCGCTCTTTGGCAGCGGCGGGGCGTTGCCTTCCGCGGCTTCAGGTTGCGGCGCCGGGAAGGGTCTGGAGACGTAGACATAATGCATATCGGAGAGCTGAGTATCAGGCTGGGCGACGCTTACCGGCTGCGGTGTGGGCGTCGGATGGTGCAGGTGCCAGTAAAGGTGCGCGTACAGCCCGGCGACCAGCATCGCGCCCAGGCAGCATAAGCTGGTCAGGCTTGTGAAGGCGATCCTGGTCAGCGAGGGGAGGCGATAAGAGAACCAGACCGCCTCACCGGTCTGGAAGCTGCGCTGTGCAGCAAGACAAATCGTGGACATTATTGGGCTTTTCCTTTCGCCAGCGTTTGCGGGGGAGTATCCGTCACCGGCGTTACAATCGCGGGTGTGGTGTTATTGATGCGCATCAGCTGCATTAGCGTCTCTTCGCCGGGCATACCGTCAACGTTGAGCCGGGCGCTGGACTGGAATTCGCGGGTTCGCTTCACCAGCGCCCGGGTCCATGTTTGCGCGTGCGTTTCCGGCTCGTGCAGGGCCTGGCTGAGTTGGGCATCGATCCAGCGCACATCCTCGCTGCTGCTGGCCGCCCCGATTGCCGTTTTCCCCGCCGGGGAAAGACGGTGCAATAACGTATAGTTTCCTGTCGCATGGGTGGTAAACCAGCTGCGCTTCACCTGCCACGTGCGGTTATTCATCAGCAGATCGAGCGAATCTGCACCCACCCGCGCCACCACCGCATAATTCAGGTGATCCCCGGTTTTCAGTTCGCTCACCCAGGGATAGCCCACTTTCTCCAGCGTGGCGAGCGGCGCATTGCCCTGCTTACAGGCGAGGTTCACCCGGGCGGCATTCTGACAGAGCGCCTCTTCTGCGGAAGGATCATAGCCCCACATGGCGTAGAGCTGATGCATGGCGTCCGGCAGGTTGACCACCTCATTGTCCATCTGTGGCTGTACGGGGGCTTGCGGGGCGTGAGTCAACCGCTTCCAGCTCGCAGGGACCGGCGGCTGCACGGGCAGCATGGCGCTGAGAGTGGAGGAGAAATGCCAGCCGCAGGCGGCAAACAGCACGCTGGCAAACAGACCAACCGTTGCCAGCGTTTTGCGATGAGTGGGGCGCGGCAGCACTTCACCCGCCGCCAGGCGCAGATGACGTGAGCCTACCGCGACGGCACGTTCGGTCCAGGCTGCCAGCAGCGACAGGTGCGCCAGCGCGTTCAGCTTGCTGACGGAGCCGTGGCTCAGGGCATGCATGCGGCGCACGCGGGCAGGGCTAAAGGGCGATGTGTCGGCACCATGCTCCAGCGTCTGCGCCTGAACATAGCGCAATGTTTCGCGGCAGGTGAGCGGGCGCAGCGTATGGCGGGTATGCACGCGGGACGCCAGGCCGGAACGGGTCATCAGACGCGCGTCCTGGTCGGGCGTGCCGGTCAGCACCAGCGTCAGCGGCAGCCCGCACTCCTGCGCGCGTGAAAGCAGCATCCCCAGCGTGTCCCAGCCATTATCCCGCAGCGCCTGAACGGCGGCGATCGTCAGCACCAGGCCGGTTGTTTTGCAGGCGGGGTATTTTTCCTGCCACTGATGCAGCACGGCATCAATGGCGTGCAGCCTGCTTTTGGCCTCTTTTGCGCTGGCGCTGAGTTTATACAGCAGAGCTTTCGCGCTCAGGGTCGGAAAGGCATTAATCGCCACCCCCGCAGGAGACGTTGCCAGTAATTGACCGGTGAAAGCGTTCAGTAGCGTCTCGTCATCGCTGAACAGGGCCGCAATACCGGCAAGGGTCGACTTCTCTGCCAGCATGCCGAAGACATCCTGATGATAAGACGCAAAGAAGTCGCCACAGGCGCGGGTCGCACTCCTGAAGGGCGGGCGGACAAATTTAAAATAACTCTGATACATAACGCTTCACCCTGGTAATTCATATCACTGATATTCAGCCAGGAAAGTACGAGAGGCGACGCAGTGGGTCAATTTTTCCGCAGGAGAAAAATAACCTTTTATAACCGCTTAACACCGGGGTTTTTAAGGGTCAATATTTTTCTGCATTAAAGTTAATGGCAAAGCAGATGGAGCCATCAGGCCGGCATTATTACTATTTTAGGGTGTTACAGGTGCAGCGCCAGGCTGCAAATTCCTGCATTTGCTAAAAGGCCCGTTAAATAATGAAAATGCAGCTCTATTCCCGATTTATTGCGCCCTGCGTGATGTTTGTCTTACTGCTGTTTAGCGGTCATCAGGGATATGTCGTCTTTAAAGCTTATAAAAAAGGCACGGACCCCGTCCCGGATAATGCGCCAGAGCAGCCCCGCACAGGTCAACAGGGACAGACGTTTGCCCTGTTTCAGCCTGCGGTTAATCAGACCACGCCGCAGCAGGCGGAGAAAAAGTCAATTTCGGCTGAGGTTGACGGGATTATTAGCAGCGATGAAGCCTGGCTCTCCTTCGCGGTGATTAAAACGCCTAACGGACAGCAAAGTTACCGCGAAGGCGAGAGTCTCCCGGGCTACAGCGATGCGTGGATTGAAGAGATCAATCCCGACAATGTGGTGGTGAATTATCAGGGGGATCGTCAGGTGCTGGCGTTAAAGCGTCCCGACTATTTTAAAGGGGAGGTAAATCCCTCTCCGGTGCCAAAACCGAAAAACGATGCCGGGGGCGATAATTTACATCTCGACGACTATTTCGTGCTGAAGCCTTATATGGATAAAGGCCAGCTCGGCGGCTATCAAATAAAGCCGAAAAATGCCTCCTCCTTTTTTAGCCATAGCGGGCTGGAAAAGGGGGATGTGGTAGTGAAAGTGAACGCCGTCGATATGACGCGGGCGGAGCAGGCGAAAAGTATTATTGCCAGCTGGTCGAAAATGAGAGAAGCGGAAGTCGTAGTCAGACGCCACGCTCACCTTGAAAATATTCGGGTTAATGTTTTAAACAATTAACAAGTGTAATGTGATGAAGAAATTTCCCTGGGCATGTATCGCGCTGACCGCCGCGTCGTTGATCTCAAATTCAGTGATGGCGGCGAACTTTAGCGCCAGTTTTAAAAATACCGATATCCGAGAATTTATTGATACGGTAAGTCGCAACCTGAATAAAACCATTCTTGTCGATCCCTCCGTGCAGGGAAACGTATCGGTTAAGACCTATAACGTGCTGACGGAAGAGGAATATTATCAGTTCTTTCTTAGCGTGCTGGATCTGTACGGCCTGTCGGTGATCCCGATGGATAACGGCATGGTGAAGGTGGTGCGCTCCACGGTGGCGCGCACCGCCGGCGTACCGCTGGCCGACAGCAAAAACCCCGGCAAGGGCGACGAGATCATCACCCGCGTGGTGCGGATGGAAAACGTACCGGTACGTGAACTGGCCCCGCTGCTACGCCAGCTGAACGACGCCTCCGGTATCGGCAACGTAGTGCACTTTGAACCGTCCAACGTACTGCTGTTAACCGGTAAAGCCTCGGTGGTCAACCGGCTGGTGGATCTGGTCGGGCGCGTGGATCGCTCCGGCGTGCAGCGCCGCGAAATCGTGCCGCTGCGCTATGCCTCGGCGAAATCGCTCAGCGACATGTTGAACAACCTCAACAACGAAGAGCAGAAAGGGCAGAACGCGCCGCAGCTGACGACCAAAGTGGTGGCCGATGATGAAACCAACAGCCTGATCATCAGCGGCCCGGAAGATGGCCGGGCGCGTACCCGGTCGCTGATTGGCCAGCTCGATCGTGAACAGAATAACGAAGGCAATACCCGGGTCTTCTACCTGAAGTATGCCAGCGCCAGCAAAGTGGTGCCGGTGCTGACCGGGATTGGTGAGCAGCTGAAAGACAAAGCGGGCGCGGCGAAAAGTAAAACCCCGTCCGCCAGCAGCGAGCTGAATATTACCGCGGATGAAGCCACCAACTCGCTGGTGATCACCGCCCAGCCCAACGTCATGAACTCGCTGGAAAAGGTTATCGACAAGCTCGATATCCGCCGCCCACAGGTGCTGGTAGAGGCGATCATTGCTGAAGTGCAGGACGGTAACGGCCTCGACCTCGGCGTGCAGTGGACCGGCAAACACGGCGGGGTGCAGTTTGGCGCCACCGGTCTGCCGATAAGCCAGGTAAAAGCAGGCACCCTGAAGGGCGCCAGCTTTACCGGCATGGCGACCGGCTTCTTTAACGGCGATTTTGGCGCCCTGATGACCGCGCTCTCCACCGACGGTAAAAACGACATCCTGTCGACGCCCAGCGTCGTCACCCTCGATAACAAAGAGGCGTCATTTAACGTCGGTCAGGATGTGCCGGTACTCTCCGGCTCGCAGACCACCAGCGGGGATAACGTCTTTAACTCGGTGGAGCGGAAAACCGTCGGCACCAAGCTGAAGATTGTGCCGCAGATTAACGACGGCGACATCATTCACCTCAAGATTGAGCAGGAAGTCTCCAGCGTTGACGCCAGCGCCACCGAAGATGCGAGCCTCGGCCCAACCTTCAACACCCGTACCATCAATAACGAAGTGATGGTCCACAGCGGGCAGACCGTGGTGCTCGGCGGGCTGATGGAGAACGTCACCAAACAGAACGTCTCGAAGGTGCCGCTGCTGGGGGATATTCCGCTGGTGGGGCAGCTGTTCCGCTATACCTCCCAGGACACCTCGAAGCGCAACCTGATGGTCTTTATTCATACCACCGTTCTGCGCGACGACGACACCTACAGCGCGTCGTCGAAAGAGAAATATGACCAGATCCGCGCCCGTCAGCAGCAGCGGCTGGAAGAGAGCAAGTTTGGCATCGTCGCCCCTGAAGGCAATGCCGTTCTGCCCGACTACCCGGCGATGACAGGCACGGCGACGGTGAAAAGCCGTAACCCCTTTAAAGAGTAAGGACGAGGCGCAACATGGACGAAATGCAACTGAGTCACGATCTCTGTAGCAGTAACTACGCCCGGGAACACGGGATCCTCTTTTATCAGGGGCAGGTCTGGATGCGCGACGACGCTCCGGCGTTTGCCCTGCTGGAGATGCGTCGGGTGCTGGGGCGATCCTTCTCCCCGACCATTCTGACGGCAGACGCCTTCGACGAAATGCTGGCGAAGGTCTGGCAGCAGAACAGCGGCGTCTCCCAACAGCTGGTGGACGATATGGATGCCGATATCGACCTGCTGGCGTTAACCGAGGAGATCCCCGACAACGAAGATCTGCTGGATAACGACGAAAACTCGCCGGTGATCCGCCTGATCAACGCCATTCTTGGCGAAGCGGTGAAGGACGGCGCGTCAGATATTCATATTGAAACCTTTGAGCGCACCCTGAGCATCCGCTTTCGCGTCGACGGCGTGCTGCGACCGGTGCTGCAACCGGCGCGCAAGCTCGCGCCGCTGCTGGTGTCGCGCATTAAGGTCATGTCGAAGCTCGATATCGCCGAAAAACGCCTGCCGCAGGATGGGCGTATCTCGCTGCGGATCGGGCGCAAGGCCATCGACGTGCGTGTCTCCACCATTCCGTCGCAGTATGGCGAGCGGGTGGTGATGCGTCTGCTGGATAAAAGCAATCTCCAGCCGGACATTAATAAGCTGGGGCTGATCGATCACGAGCTGGCCCAGCTCAAGGCGCTGATTGCCCGTCCGCACGGCATTATCCTGGTCACCGGGCCGACCGGCTCCGGGAAAAGCACCACCCTGTACGCCATCCTGTCGGCGCTGAACGGCCATGAACGCAATGTCCTAACCGTCGAAGATCCGATTGAGTACGAGCTGGAAGGGGTAGGGCAGACCCAGGTTAACCCGCGCGTGGACATGACCTTTGCCCGGGGCCTGCGCGCCATCCTGCGCCAGGATCCGGACGTGGTGATGATCGGCGAGATCCGTGACGGCGAAACCGCGCAGATCGCGGTGCAGGCCTCTCTGACCGGTCACCTGGTGATGTCCACCCTGCACACCAACAGCGCCGCCGGGGCCATTACCCGTCTACGCGATATGGGGCTGGAGTCCTTTTTAATCGGATCATCGTTGCTCGGTGTCATTGCCCAGCGTCTGGTGCGTCGGCTCTGCACCCACTGCCGCACCACCAGTCCGCTGGATGACAATGAAAAAGCGCTGTTCAGCTTTATGGCCATTACCCCGAAGGCGATCTGGCGCGCGGTGGGCTGTGAGCACTGCCGCCAGAGCGGCTATCAGGGGCGGGCAGGGATCCATGAGTTTCTGGTGGTCGACAGCGCCATGCGCCGGGCGATCCACGAAGATAAAGACGAAATGGCGATCGAAACCCAGCTCTTCAAACAGGCGCACAGCCTGCGTGAAAACGGTCTGCTGAAGGTGATCTCCGGCATCACTTCGCTGGAAGAGGTGATGCGCGTCACCGCCGAACGTGGGGGTGAGGAATAATGGCATGGTATGCGTGGACCGCGACCGACGCGGCGGGTAAAACCCGGCACGGCACCCTGCAGGCCGAGGGGCAAAAGCAGGTGCGTCAGGCGCTGCGCGAGCAAAAGCTGATGCCGCTGACCATTACCCTGACCCGGGAAAAATCCGCTGCCGGCAGCGCACAGAAAGGGATCAAGCTCTCAACGCCGGACCTGTCGATGTTTACCCGCCAGCTGTCGACGCTGGCGAACGCCGCGCTGCCGCTGGAGAGCGCCCTGAAGGCCATTGCCCGGCAGTCGGAGGATAAAAAGCTGGCGGCGATGGTGAGTGACATTCGCGACAAGGTGGTGGAAGGGCATACGCTGTTCGACGCCTTCAGCCAGTTTCCCCGCACCTTCGACAAGCTCTACTGCACCCTGGTGATGGCCGGAGAAAAAACCGGCCACCTCGGCGATGTACTGGAGAAGCTGGCGGAGTACAACGAACAGCGCCAGAAGATGAAAAGTAAGCTCACCCAGGCGATGGTCTACCCGATCACCCTGACGGTGGTAGCCATTGCGGTCATCAGTATTTTGCTGGTAGCGGTGGTGCCGCAGGTGATCGAGCAGTTTACCCATATGAAACAGCAACTGCCGATGACCACCCGCACGCTGATTGCGGTCAGCGATTTCCTGCAGGCGTACGGCATGATCATTGGCGGAGGGCTGGCGGCGGGCGCGATCGGCTTTAAAGGCTGGCTGAAGAAAACCCGCAATCGCTTCATCTGGCACCGCTGGCTGGTGAAAAACGCCCCGATTAAAAAGCTGGTTCGCGCCATCAACAGCGCGCGTTACATCCGCACCCTGAGCATATTGCAGGCCAGTAGCGTTCCGCTTCTGGAGGGGATGTATATCGCGATGGACGGGATTGAAAACCTCTATGCCCGCCAGGTGCTGGAGCAGGCGGCGGATACCGTGCGCCAGGGGGCATCGCTCTGTTCCGCCCTGGAGCAGGCGCAGCTCTTCCCCCCCACCATGCTGTATATGATTGCCTCCGGCGAAGAGAGCGGTGAATTAGGCAACTTAATGGATCGCGCCGCCGAAAATCAGGAATCGGGATTACAGCATCGTATTACCTTAACGCTGTCGGTATTTGAACCGGCGCTGGTGGTCTCCATGGCGACCATTGTTCTCTTTATTGTGATGTCAATATTACAGCCGCTTCTGCAACTTAATAACATGGTAGGTTAAATATGGCGATGAAACGAAAAAACCTGGCGTCCCAGGCGGGCTTTACTTTGCTCGAATTAATGGTGGTGATTGTGATCCTCGGGGTGCTGGCCAGTATGGTGGTGCCAAATTTAATGGGTAATAAAGAGAAAGCCGACAGTCAGAAAGCCACCAGCGATATTGTCGCGCTGGAAGGTTCGCTGGATATGTACAAACTCGATAACCACCGCTACCCGACCACCGAGCAGGGCCTGCAGGCGCTGGTCAGCAAACCGGAAATCGCGCCAATCCCCAACGGCTACCGCGCCGACGGCTATATCCGCCGCCTGCCGCAGGATCCCTGGGGCAGCGATTACCTGATGGTCAGCCCGGGCGAGCACGGTGCCGTCGATGTCTTTTCTGCGGGGCCCGATGGCGAAGCCAATACCGCCGACGATATTACTAACTGGTCGCTCGCGAATAAATAATGAGTAAGCAACGCGGCTTTACTTTGCTGGAAATTATCCTCGCGCTGGTGATATTCGCCAGCTGCGCGATGATGGTGGTTTCAACGATTCCCTCGCGCAGCGGCGCGGATATATTTGGTCAGCAATTAAAAGCCCTTGTGGATTATGGTTCAGACCGTGCGGTGATGGACGGAAATATTGTCGGGTTAGTGATCGCCACGGATAAATATCAGCTTGTGTCGTTGAACGTTGTAAAAGGTGAACGTCGCTGGGTGCCTTTATCCGCAGGGCGAATTACCACGAAAGGCGATTTTCCTGAAGAGATGCACGTATCGCTATCTCCGCAGCGGCTGGCCGCCACGCTGGATGCCGATCCGCAAATCATCTTTTTACCGGATGGCGAGGTAGGTCGCTTCACGCTGAGGTTGCAAAGCTACGACAAACAGCACCATTTCCGGGTGGTGTCGCAAGGTGCGGCCCCCGTTTCGGTGGAGAACGATGACTAAACGCAAGGCAAAGCAAAAGGGGATGACGCTGCTGGAGGTGATGGTTGCGCTGGTGATTTTCTCCACCGCAGCGCTGGCGCTGATGCACTCCGTGTCCCTGAACGTTCGTTTTACCCACGGCCTGAGCGAAACAGTGCAGGCCAGTTGGGTCGCGGAAAACGTGCTTGCAGAAGCGACGCTCAGCAACAGTGATTTCCCCGATGCCGATGAGCAGGGGACAGAAACCATGGGCGGGCGTAGCTGGAACTGGCACAAGCAGCGCGTCAAAACCGCCAACAACGGCTGGGCCAGTGAAGTTCGCGTTTACGCGGAAGGGGATGAAAGCCAGCCGGCCATCGCCCTGCACATCATTCCGCCGGCAGAGAAGGTGAGCAAGTGAAAAAAACGCGACGCCAGCGTGGCTTTACCCTGCTGGAGATCATGATCGCCCTGACCATTTTTGCGGTGATTAGCACCCTGGCCTGGCAGATCCTCGACGGGGCGATGCGTACCCGCTCTGCAACCGATGCCAGTGCGGCAAAGCTTAATCAGGTGCAGCGTGCCTGGAGCCTGATGGAGCGTGATTTCTTTCAGCTTCAGGGGCGTGCGCCGCGTAGCGAACCGGGCGTGTTTGTGCAAACCGATGACGCCATTGAGCTAACCACGCTGAACGGCGTGAGCGGCACCGTCCAGCTGGAGCGCGTGCGTTGGCGGCTGGAAGAGGGGCGTTTATATCGCGATATCTGGCCTGCGATTGATGGCCCGGCGAGCGTGAAGCCCGAAGAAGTGCCCATCGTTAAGAAGGTGAAATCGATGACGTGGCGCTTTTACAGCCAGGGCTGGCAGAAAAACTGGACCGACAGCAGTCGCCAGCCCGACGGCGTAGAGGCGACGCTGACGATGGCAAACGGCGATATCTGGCGCTGGGTGTTTACGACCCCGGGGGAGATACCTGCCGTGACGGTTGCCCCGACGCCGGAGACAAAAGCGGCCGCTCCGCAGCCGGAGCAGGCGCCTCAGGCGGAGTCAGGAGTACAGCCGTGAGCCGAAAAGACAAACAGAAAGGCGTCGCCCTGCTGGTGGTGCTGATCCTGCTGGTGATGATGTCAGCGCTGGCCGCCAGAATCAGCCAGCAGTTTTGCCGCAACCTGCAAAAAACACATTACCAGGTGAGCCAGCAGCAGCTGCGCTGGGCGATGCATGCGCAGGAAAAAACCGTTAAAGCGATCCTGCAAACCGAGGCCAGCGGCGAAAGCAGAGCCCTTGCGCCTGACGGTGACTGGCATCAGCCGCTGGAAACCCGGGGGGATGACTACACCCTGGTCAGCCAGACAGAAGATGCGCAGGACTGCTTTAACGTCAACAACCTGCTGGCAGCGGATAAAGGGCCTCAGGTACAGGACGCCGCGGCCGCGGCAGGGAAACCGCGTAAAGAGCAAATCGTCGAGCAGCTCCTGATCGACAGCGGCGTCAGCCAGGCCACCGCCGAAGCGGTATATTCCCAGCTGGTGGACTACCTCGACGGGGACGCCACCACTGCCAGAGAGGGGGCTGAGAGCGATGCGTGGGCAGGGGCTGTCCCGGCTCGCCAACCCGCGAATCAGATGATGCGCACTATTGCGGAAATCAAACTGCTGCCCGCGTTCCCGGCCCAGGCGTATCCGACAGTGAGCAAGCTCTTGTGCGCCCTGCCGGATCCCGCCAGCAAGGTTGACGTGAATACCCTCAAACCTGAACAGGCAGGCGTTCTGGCGGCGATGTTCCCGGGAAAACTGACGGAAGATGACGCCAGACGCCTGATTGATGCTCGCCCTGAAGCGGGGTGGGAAAGCCTGGATGCGTTCAGCAAGGTGCTGGAACAAACCTTCCCGCAGCTTAAAGACGATTTACCCCAGGTGGCGGAACAGCTGGCCATTAACAGCCGATATTTCCGCGTTGACTATACCGGCAACACGGATGATTTAACGCTGCTCATGGTTAGCCAGCTTCAGGTTAATAACGACGCCGGTGAGATTGTGACGTGGCAGCGTCGTTACCGAATGATTGAATAACAGAAGTTGATATCGATGAAACAGGTGCTTTTTGTTCGTCCCGACAGCCGTGAGAACGGGAAATTATGGTGGTGCGAGTCCGGTAGTCAGCAGGTTGAATCGCTGGAGAATCTCTCAGAGCTCGATGTCCTCGCCGGACATGCTCTGGCAGGACGTGTCTGTCTGCTGCTGCCTGCCAGTGAAACGATCTTCCGTCACTTCAGGTTACCGAAAAAAGGAATGGCCGCCCAAAGCACGGCCTTTTCCTGGATGGCGGAGGAGACATTAATAGGGGAATTGGACAACCTTCACTGGACGGTACTCAATAAAAAAGGGTGCGACGTTGACGCGGTGGCGATTGATGCCGGGCGCCTGCGCCAGTGGCTTGACCGTTTCACCGCTGCCGGTTTGACCATTATTCAGGCCATCCCGGACGCCTGGCTGCTGCCGGTATCCGCCGGGGGTACGACCTTTGTCTCTCTTGACGAGAACTACTGGCTACGTTTGTCACCGGCGTCGGCGTGTGAAGTGGATACGGCCCTGCTGCCTCTGGTGTTGCAGGAGAGAGGGGAGGGCGAAGTGTGCTGCTACGGCGCCGTTCCGCCGGGAGTGGTGGTTGACGAGGCGTTGGCCTGGGTGCATCCGCTGGTGCTGATCCAGCCGCAGTGGCAGGCGTGTCGCGTGAACATGCTGCACGGGGCGTTCAGCGCCAGAAGCGGCAATAAGGGGCTGACAAAAAGCATGAAGCTAGCCGTGGCTGCTGCGGGGCTGCTGTCGCTTGGCCTGCTGTTAGGACCCCGTGCCGCGATAGCCTGGATGCTGGCTCAGGAGGAAAACCAGGTTCAGCAGGAGGTCATGCAGGTCTACCAGCACCATTTTCCGAGTATGCGCCAGCAGACCAACATCAAATATCACTTTGGTCAGAATATAAAGAAACAGCCTAAGGGGATTTTCCTGCAAATCGATGAGCTGGAAACCGCCAGACGAGCGGTTCCGGCAATGGAAATTACCCGGCTTGAATACGATGCAGCACAAGGGACGCTGACCCTGGGCGTCAGTGGCCAAAATCAGCAGGCGCTCCAGGCGTTTGTGAATCAGACCAGCCCAAATTTTGATTTTTCAGTACAGCCTGTTTCAGCAGAGGCACCGTACACCGCCATTGTGACAGGGAAACATAAATGAACGAGAGCATCGCGCAGCTGAAAAGGCGTTATCAGAATTACAACGTCAGGGAAAAAATCATTTTGAAAATAGGCGCAGCGGCAATCGGCTGCGCTGCAATTTATTACGCAGGAGTGATTCCCTTGGATAATATGATTCAAAGCAGCAAAACGACCCTTGCACGTCAGGTTGAAACGCTCAACTGGATGCGTCAGGAAATAGATAAAAACCATCTTCAGATGTTGCAGGTTAAAACTGATAATCCACGCAGCGTGATTGAGAACAGCGCCCACGCCATTAATTTATCGCTGACGGATGTTCGCCAGGACGGGCAAACACTCTCCTTCGTGGTCGGACGGGTAAATATTTACGAATTAAAAAACTGGCTGCGTGAAATCAACCTGACTTCCGGAGTCCGCCTGCAAAAAATGAACCTCACCCCGGTTGACCACATCAGCGATGTAAAGGCCGAAATTCAGCTGACCTGGAAGAAACTGGCATGAATACCTTCGCACTGATACGGGAGGTTTACCCGGTCGGGTTCTCCCTCATGAGTGCGGTGTCAGGGGCAATAACAGGCAGTTTTCTCGGCGTAGTGGCAGACCGCGTCCCGCCTATGGTGATGGAAGAGGAGGGGGGCGGCAACCTGCTGTTCCCGGGCTCGCACTGCCCGGTGTGTCAGCATTCACTCTCTGCCTGGGAAAATATTCCGCTGCTCAGCTGGCTGTTACTGCGAGGCCGCTGCAGCCAGTGCCGAACGGTTATTCCGCTACAGGTCCTTTTGGTTGAGCTGTTTACCGCGCTATTTTTTGGCATAACGGCCTGGTCTGTTCCGGGCATTCAAACCCTGTTCTCGCTCTGGCTGCTGGCGTCGTTTTTACTGCCGCTGACGTTGATCGACTGGCAACACCAGCTGCTGCCTGATTGCCTGACGCAGCCGCTGCTCTGGACCGGATTGCTCGTACATACGCTGGGCCATGCGCTGCCCCTTCGCGATGCTGTGCTCGGCGCAGTCGCGGGGTACCTGTCGCTCTGGCTGATTTACTGGGGCTTTCGCCTGACGACTGGCCGGGAAGGGCTAGGTTACGGTGATTTCAAGCTGCTGGCGGCGCTGGGGGCCTGGTGCGGCTGGCAGGCACTGCCTTCGGTCGTATTAATTGCTGCGCTTAGCGGTATTGTCGGTTATTTCGCATTAAACAATTCACATAAAAATAGCCAAACAATTTCTTTTGGTCCCTATTTATCCTTTGCCGGTCTCACTGTTTTTATTGCCCAGGCATTCGCTGTCACACTCTGAATATTTTGGTCAAGTTTTTTATCGCTTTTTTTCGACGTGGAAAGGGAGGGAACACGTTTTTTCTACGGTGTATCGTAAAAGACATAAGACAGAGGGAATTTATGCTTGTGTCTTTTTAGGGAGGAATACAACGCTTCGCAATATTTTTGGCAACGGATTTTTTATTTATCTAAAACTAAGTGTGTAAATTCATTCCATGAGCTCAGGGAAGTCATGGGTAATTAACGTTCACGTATAAATTTATCAGGATATAAAAATGAATTTTATGAAGCCTAAATATCTGGCGCTTTTCATTGCGGCTGCCACAAGCTCAGCATTCGCAGCAGCGCCAGGTACGCCGTCTATTACTTCAGGCAATGACAAATTTGCTTTGGTAGAAGTCGATCAGGCGGCTCAGGACTATAACAATCTTGTTAAAGTTCACAGCGATGGTGTGGATGTGAAGGTTGAGTGGAACGTCTGGAGCGGTGATGCGCCAACGTCGGCAAAAGTACTGCTGGATGGCCAGACCGTCTGGACCGGGGCGGGCAGCGCTGCGGGCTCTGCGACCTTCAAGGTGAAGAAAGGGGGTCGCTATCAGGAGCAGGTTGAGCTTTGCAACGACAGCGGCTGCACCAAAAGTGCCAGCAAACTGATTATCGTTGCAGATACTGACGGTAGCCACCTGCTGCCGATGAACACCCCTCTGCTTGAGAACAATAAATCCTTCGCCAAACACACCGACAAAGTTGTGGGGGCTTACTTCCCTGAGTGGGGCGTATATGACCGTAACTTCTCTGCCGACAAGATCCCGGTTGCTAACCTGAACCACCTGCTTTATGGCTTCATTCCAATCTGTGGCGGTGATGGCATTAACGACAGCGCCAAATCCTCCGGCGCGCTGGAGTCGCTGAAACGTGCCTGTGCGGGCCGCCAGGACTACACCGTTGCTATCCACGATCCCTGGGCTGCTCTGCAAAAACCTCAGTCCGGCGTCTCCAACTGGGACGACCCGTACAAAGGTAACTATGGTCAGCTGATGGCGATGAAAAAAGCCCATCCGGACCTCAAAATTCTGCCTTCTGTTGGCGGCTGGACGCTGTCTGACCCGTTCTTCCAGATGGACAACAAAGTGCTGCGTGACCGCTTCGTTGGCTCCGTGAAAGAGTTCCTGAAAACCTGGAAAGTGTTTGACGGCGTGGATATCGACTGGGAATTCCCTGGCGGCGGCGAGAACGCTAAACTGGGTAACCCGGCTGTCGATAAGGGCACCTATACCGCGCTGATGCACGATCTGCGCGCAATGCTGAACGAACTGTCAGCTGAAACAGGCCGTACCTATGAGCTGACCACCGCGATTGGTGCCGGCAGAGATAAGATTGAAGACGTGGACTATGGCACTGCGCAGCAGTATCTCGACCATATCTTCCTGATGAGCTACGACTACTACGGTTCGTGGAGCAAGACTGACCTGGGCCACCAGGCCGCGCTGTACGGTGCTTCCTGGAAGCCAGACACCAACTACACCACCGATAACGCCGTGAAAGCGATGCTCGATCAGGGCGTACAGCCGGGTAAAGTCGTTGTGGGCGCAGCGATGTACGGCCGCGGCTGGACTGGCGTTCACGGTTATACCGGCGACAATCCATTTACCGGCACCGCGACCGGCGCCATTCCGGGGTCATGGGAAGCAGGCATCCTTGATTATCGCGATATCGTGAACAAGATGCTGGGTAAACCAGGCTGGGAATACAAATACGATACCGCGGCAGAAGCCCCGTACCTGTTCAACAAATCCACCGGTGAGCTGATCACTTATGACAACGCCCGTTCTGTCGAAGCGAAAGGCAAATACGTGCTGAACAAAAACCTCGGGGGTCTGTTCGCCTGGTCTATCGAATCTGACAACGGCGACATTCTGAATGCGATGAACGAAAGCCTGACGGGCGGTAGCTCAACGCCAGTGGAACCGGTTATTACCAACCATGCCCCTGTCGCTTCTGCGACTGATGTAAGCGTGACTGGCCCGGCTTCCGTGACGCTGGATGGCTCTGCTTCCAGCGATCAGGACGGCGATGCGCTGACCTACAAATGGACGCAGGTGTCCGGTACCTCCGTGACGCTGTCCAACAGCACCAGTGCGAAAGCAAGCTTTAACGTTCCTGCTGTCGCGAGCAACCAGACGCTGGTCTTCCGTCTGACCGTTACTGACGCGAAAGGTCTGAGCAACTCAGTTGACGTGCAGGTTGTTAACAAAGCGCCTAAAGCCAACCAGGCACCAGTGATCAACGCGATGCAAGCGGTCACCGTTGAATCCGGTGAAGCGGTTTCTCTGCACGCACAGGCGTCCGATCCCGATGGCGATGCACTGACCTATAGCTGGAGCGTACCGGGTGACATGAATGCCACCGGCACCGATACCGCGAACGTGCGTATCACCGCGCCAGAAGTGAGCAATACATCGACCTATACGCTGAGCGTGATCGTGTCTGACGGTAAAACCAGCGTGCAGTCTAACGTTGAAGTGACAGTGACCCCGAAAGAAGCGGTTGTTCCGGTTGACGAAGAGACCAACCCGTCTGACGAAGGTACGACCCCATCTGATGAAGGTACCACGCCGGCAGACGAAGGGAGTGCGACCGGTAGTTGTGATGCCCCTGTTGATGCCAACGCCAGCAAATATGCTGCGTGGAGTGCAAACACCATTTACAACGGCGGCGACATTGTTAGCTCCGATAACCTGGTGTGGAAAGCGAAGTACTGGACTCAGGGCAACAAACCGGCATTCGGTGAGGGTGCATGGGAGCTGGTAAGCCAGGTGAAATTCAACTGGCAGCCTGAAATGGTTTATAACGGCGGCGACACCACCACTTACGAAGGTAATGTATACCGCGCGAAATGGTGGACGAAGGGCGACAAACCAGGCAACAGCGATGTATGGGTAAAAGAAGGCGCGTCAGCAGACTGCAAATAATCTTCTGAACCTTTAATGACGAGCGTGAAAGTCGTCCGTCATGGTTGACCGCGCTGCGCTTCGGGTGCGGTCAACCATCAAAAAATAAATAACAGCTGTGCACAAGGAGAAAAGGGAAATCCCTGTAGCAGGTCAATTAAATGAAACGCCTAATCTTTTTGTTGTTAATGATAAGCCAAAGCACCATGGCAAACTGCTGGGACAACGCTGCGCATTATTATCATGTCGATCCCTGGCTGTTATTTGCAATTGCAAAAGTGGAATCGGGTATGAATCCCTATGCGGTGGGCTGGAATCACGATGGTTCACGCGATGTGGGGTTAATGCAAATTAATAGCTCTCACTTTAGTGAATTACAACGCCTCGGTATTGATGAGTCCCGCTTAATCACTGAGCCTTGTACCTCAATAATGGTAGGCGCGTCCATATTATCAGACATGGTCAAAGTCTATGGCTATAACTGGGAAGCGGTAGGGGCCTATAACGCAGGAGCGAAAAAAGAAAATTATCCCCAACGTATGATGTATGCCCATAAGGTGTGGGCGAAGTACAGGGAAATAAAAGCAAAACAATCTTACCGGTACTGATTTTTATTTTTTGAAGAGTACCCGACGGTATTCTTCAGAAAATGAAAAATAAACGCCTCCAGGGGGTTTATGTATTAAGGGAGTAATACATAAGCCGGGAGTGCATCACCCATTGTTGCTTATATACAGGATTATTTAAAATGACGAAAAGGACATTACTCAGCGTTCTCGTTGCGGGGGCATGTGTCGCTCCCTTTATGGCGCAGGCTGCAATGTTACAGGCGGCCAGCAGCGAACCTTACACCATGAAAGCCAGCGATCTGGCTAAAAAGGAAAAAGAACTGACCGATTTCCCGTTAATGAAATCGGTAAAAGATACCATTCGCACCCTGGATAACAGCGTTGTCGAACAGATTGAACCTGGCAAAGCGTCCAACCCGGATAACGTTAAGCGCGTTGAAGGGATCCTGAAAGAGAGCGACTGGGAATATCTGTTCCCTCTGCGCGCGAAGGATTATAGCTACAGTAACTTCCTCAAGGCCGTGGGTAAATTCCCGGCGCTGTGCGACACCTATAAAGATGGCCGTGACAGCGACGCAATCTGCCGTAAAGAGATGGCGACCATGTTTGCGCACTTCGCCCAGGAAACCGGCGGCCATGAAAGCTGGCGTCCTGAAGCCGAATGGCGCCAGGCGCTGGTTTACATCCGGGAAATGGGCTGGAGCGAAGGCCAGAAAGGCGGTTATAACGGTGAATGTAACCCTGATGTATGGCAGGGGCAGACCTGGCCATGCGGTAAAGACAAAGATGGCGATTTCCTGAGCTACTTTGGTCGCGGTGCCAAGCAATTGTCCTACAACTATAACTACGGTCCGTTCTCTGAAGCGATGTACGGCGATGTGAAAGTCCTGCTGGAAAAACCCGAGCTGGTGGCTGACACCTGGCTGAACCTGGCAAGCGCCATCTTCTTCTTCGCCTATCCACAGCCGCCGAAACCGAGCATGTTGCAGGTTATCGACGGAACCTGGCAGCCAAACGAACACGACAAAGCGAACGGCCTGGTACCGGGCTTCGGCGTGACCACCCAGATCATCAACGGCGGCGTTGAGTGCGGCGGCCCGACTGAAATTGCGCAGTCTCAAAACCGTATCAAGTACTACAAAGAGTTCGCTAACTACCTGAAAGTGCCGGTTCCGGCTGACGAAGTGCTGGGCTGTGCCAACATGAAACAGTTTGATGAGGGCGGTGCGGGTTCTCTGAAAATCTACTGGGAACAGGACTGGGGATGGAGTGCAGATACACCAGACGGTAAGACCTATTCTTGCCAGCTGGTCGGCTACCAGACGCCATTCAGCGCCTTTAAAGAGGGCGACTACACCAAATGTGTTCAGAAGTTTTATAACGTGAACATCGTGGATGATGAGGGGTCTGCAATCACGCCGGATAAAACGCCGGTTACGCCAACCCCTTCTGAAGATGAAACGCCGGTCACCCCAATCCCGACGCCGGATGACACCCCTGCGGTGGTTAACCATGCGCCAGTGGCGCATATCGCAGGTCCAGTCGGTGCGGTTGAAGCCGGTGCCCAGGTTTCCCTGAGCGCAGAAGGCTCTACTGATGAAGACGGCAACAAACTGACCTACACCTGGCGCTCCCAGGACGGCCAGACCGTCAGCGGTGAAGACAAAACCGTGGTGACATTTACCGCGCCAGAAGCCACAACGGCGCAGCAGTATGAAGTCAGCCTGACCGTCAGCGACGGTGAACTGAGCGCGACCACCACTTACCTGTTAAACGTGAAAGCGAAAGCGGCAACCCCGTCTCAGGATGAAGGCAGCTCTGGTTCCTATGCTGCGTGGAGCGCCAACGGCAAGTACAACGCCGGGGATATCGTGAACAACAAGGGTAAACTGTTCCAGTGCAAACCCTTCCCGAACAGCGGCTGGTGTAACAGTGCGCCAGCGTACTACGAACCGGGCGCAGGCCTGGCCTGGGCAGACGCCTGGACAGCGCTATAAAAGCAAAACGGCAACCTCAGGGTTGCCGTTTTCGTATCAGCGATGCAGTTTCCCGTGATCCCGCAGCCAGGCCGCCGTCTTCTCAATGCCTTCATCCAGCGTCACCAGCGGTGTATAGCCGAGCTCGGTCTCTGCGCGTCGCGTATCAAGGGTAAAGTCAAAGTTCAGTTTCGACACCCCGTAGTGGGTCAGGGCGGGCTCTTTGGCGGCCTTATTTCCCAGCCGCTCCATGCTGCGGGCAATAATGTCCAGCATCGGATAGGGCACCGAGCGGATCCGGCAGTGAATGTTCAGCTCGTCAATCAGCTTCTGCACAATGCTGCGCAATGTGCGCGGTTCGCCGTTGGTGATGTTATATGCCCGCCCGGACGGCAGATTGTCGCATTCGATCTGGCTGGCCAGCCACATGGCGTGAATGGCGTTGTCGAAATAGGTCATGTCCACCAGCGCATCCCCGCCGCGCGGCAACAGCACGCTGCCGTAGTGGTGCATCATCTGCGCCAGGCGCGGAATGAACACTTTATCGTGCGGGCCAAACAGGCTCTGCGGACGCAGGATGGTAAAGCGGGTATGCGGGTTGGACTGCGCCAGCAGATCGATTACCTCTTCGCTGGCGGCTTTGCTGCGGGCAAATTCGCAGGCGTAGCGCGCAGGACGAAAATCTTCCTGAACATCGCGGTGATGGTGGTAATCGAAGTAGAGCGACGGGGAGGAGATATGCACGAAGTTGCGCACCCCCCAGGCCACGGCCCACTCGCCCAGACGGCGGGTGGCGCGCACGTTCGCCAGATCGAAGGCTTCCTGGGTACCCCAGGGCGAGGTAAAGCTGGAGCAGTGCCACAGCGTATCGATTCCGGCCAGCATCACTTTTGCCTGGGAAGAGACCAGTTCCGTCAGATCGGCATGGACAAACTCTGCGCCCATTTTTTGCAGCAATTTACCCATCGCTTCATTGCGACCGGTGGCCCGGACGCTGATGCCTTTATTGCGCAAAAACTCCACCGCATTGCGGCCTAAGCCGCTGGTGGCGCCGGTAACCAGTACCTTCATATCGATCCACTGTTTTGAAAAGAATTTCGTGCGCATTCTTCCGTGAATTACGCCTGTATGCAATGGGAAACGTGAAAGATTCGGAGTTTTAATCAGACTTTTTCTGACTTTTGTTCTGCCAGATGTGCAATACGCCGGGCCATTCCCCGGAAGATAAACAGGTGCGCCGGGATCATCAATAGCCAGTAGAACAGACCCGGCATCCCGTGCGGGTGCCACCAGGCGCGCACGTCCAGCTCCCGGCGATCGCCTTTGTCCTTCAGGGTAAAGCACAACCGCCCAAGACCGGGGGCTTTCATGCCAAACAGCAGCGCCAGCTGTTTCTCTGGCTCGACGATAATCACCTTCCAGCTGTCGACCGCATCACCGGTTTGCAGGTACGGTGCCGCCGGACGGCCCTTCGCCAGCTTATGCCCGACCAGCAGGTCCATCATCGCCCGGGTCTGCCACAGGGCGTTGCCAAAGAAGTAACCCTCTTTGCCGCCGAGCTGATTCACCACCTGCCACAGGTCGGCCAGGCTGGCCGAGGTTGTCACCCTATACCCGGCCTGCTTTGGATAGTAGCCGTACTCCGGCCGCCAGCGGGCGAACGCCTGGGCGTCGTAGCCCCAGTCGCTGGAGTTCACCAGCTTCTCCTCTTCTTTTAGCGTGTGACGCACCGCGTCATCGAAGCGGATCAATTCCTGCGGGATCAGCGCCCGCAGCTCGCGGTCGTCCGCCAGCAGATCGTGTTTCAGCCCCTGAATTAAGGCCCTGGCGGTGGTCGGCGGCACGGAGGTGATGACGTTTAAAAACCACACCGAGATCCAGCGGGTCGGGAAGGGGATGGGGATCAGCGGCCGGCGACGGCCGCTCACCGCCATAAAATGTTCGAACTGCTGCTGATAGCTCAGCACCTCGGGCCCGGCGGCCTCCAGCACCCGGTGCTCTGTGGCCGGGTGATTGAGCAGTTCAACCAGATAGTGCAGCAGATTCTCCAGCGCAATCGGCGTGGTGCGGGATCGCACCCAGCGCGGCGGGGTCAGCACCGGCAGGTTATAGACCATGTCGCGCATCACCTCGAAAGCGGCAGAGCCTGCGCCGACGATGATCCCGGCCCGCAGCTCGGTGAGCGGGATCCCGGCGCTGCGCAGCACCCCGGCGGTCAGCTGCCGGGCGCGCAGGTGGTCGGACTGCTCATGCTCCGGTGCCTGCAACGAACTGAGGAAAATAATCTGTTCAACCGGATGTTCCAGCAGCAGGTCGCGGACGTTCATCGCTACCTGACGCTCGTGGGCGATAAAGTTCCCGCCTTCGCCCATGCTGTGCACCAGATAGTAAAGGGTATCCACCCCCGCAAGCAGGGCCGCCAGATCCCGGGGCCAGTTGAGATCGATAGCATGGCAGGTGACGTTGGGCAGCCCCAGCTTTTGCAGGCGCTCAACGTTGCGTGCCGCAGCCCGGACCTGATGCCCGCGCGCGCTAAGGGCGGCCACCAGATGTTGACCGATATACCCGCTGGCACCCAGGACCAGAATACGTTGCGGCACGTTAGCTCCTTAGCGCTGCACAAACGCCTGCCAGTGAGCAACGACTTCAGCAAGCTGCTCGCGGTTGACGTCGAGATGCATTACCAGACGGACCACCGGCGAGGCGTTGATCAGCACGCCGCGCGCCTTCATAAACTCACCCAACGCCGCCGCGTTGTCCTCTCCGACGCGGATAAACAGCATGTTAGTGTCGTGACGCATCACATCTGCGCCGATCTCGCGCAGCTGCGTCGCCATCCACGCTGCATTGTCGTGATCGTCCTTCAGGCGGGCAACGTTATTTTTCAGGGCGTACAGACCCGCTGCGGCGAGGATCCCGGCCTGGCGCATGCCGCCGCCGGTCATTTTACGCCAGCGGTTGGCGCGCCTGATGTAGTCGGCGTTGCCCACCAGCAGGGAGCCCACCGGCGTGCCCAGCCCTTTGGAGAGACAAATGGTGAACGAGTCGCAATATTGCGTGATCTCTTTCAGCTCGCAGCCATACTCCACCACGGCGTTAAAGATGCGTGCGCCGTCGACGTGCAGCCCCAGCTTGCGCTCACGGGTAAACTCCCACGCCGCTTTCAGGTACTCGCGCGGGAGCACTTTGCCGTTATGGGTGTTTTCGAGGCTGAGCAGCTTAGTGCGGGCGAAGTGGATGTCGTCGGCTTTGATTTTGGCGGCAACTTTGTCCAGCGGCAGGGAGCCGTCAGAGGCGGCATCGATCGGCTGCGGCTGAATGCTGCCGAGCACCGCGGCGCCACCGGCTTCGTAGAGATAGTTATGCGCCCCCTGACCGACGATATACTCTTCGCCGCGTTCGCAGTGGCTGAGCAGGGCCACCAGGTTGGCCTGGGTGCCGGTCGGCAGGAACAGGGCGGCCTCGTGACCGCTCAGCTCCGCGGCATAGCGCTGAAGTTCGTTAACGGTGGGGTCGTCGCCGTAGACGTCGTCCCCGACCGGCGCGGCCAGCATCTCCTCCAGCATGGCTCGTGTTGGTCTTGTGACGGTGTCGCTGCGTAAATCAATCATGGCATTTCCTTATTATTTTAAAGGCGATGCCGATTGTTTTACCTGAGCCAGTTGGTTTTGGCTAGCTCCAGAACTTCGTCACCGCGGCCGCTGATGATGGCGCGCAGCATATACAGGCTAAAGCCCTTCGCCTGCTCAAGTTTGATCTGCGGCGGGATCGCCAGTTCGTCTTTGGCGACCACCACGTCCACCAGCACCGGGCCTTCGGTGGCGAAGGCGCGCTGTAAGGCATCGTCCACCTCGGAGGCTTTTTCCACACGGATGCCGGTGATACCGCAGGCTTCGGCGATAGCGGCGAAGTTGGTGTCGTGCAGCTCGGTGCCGTCGGTGAGATAGCCCCCGGCCTTCATCTCCATCGCCACAAAGCCCAGCACGCTGTTGTTAAAGACGATGATTTTGATCGGCAGCTTCATCTGCACCACCGAGAGAAAATCGCCCATCAGCATGCTGAAGCCGCCGTCGCCGCACATCGCCACCACCTGCCGCTCCGGCGCGGTGGCTTTGGCCCCCAGCGCCTGCGGCATGGCGTTAGCCATCGAGCCGTGGTTAAACGAGCCAATCAGACGGCGCTTGCCGTTCATTTTCAGGTAGCGCGCCGCCCACACGGTCGGGGTGCCCACGTCGCAGGTAAAGATGGCATCTTCGTCAGCGTAATGGCTGATCTGCTGCGCCAGATACTGCGGGTGGAGCGCCTTGTCGCTGGGCTTCGCCAGGTCGTCCAGCCCTTTGCGGGCATCACGGTAGTCGCTCAAGGCTTTATCGAGGAATTTACGATCGGTTTTCTCCTCCAGCAGCGGCATCAGCGCGGTAAGCGTGGCCTTGATATCGCCTACCAGCGCCATATCCACCTTGCTGTGGGCCCCGATGCTGGCCGGGTTGATGTCGATCTGAATGATTTTTGCGTCGGTAGGGTAGAAGGCGCGATAGGGGAAGCGGGTGCCGAGCAGCACCAGGGTGTCGGCGTTCATCATGGTGTGGAACCCGGACGAGAAGCCGATCAGCCCGGTCATCCCTACATCAAAGGGGTTATCGTACTCTACGTGCTCTTTGCCGCGCAGGGCGTGAACAATCGGCGCCTTGAGCATGCCGGCAAATTCCACCAGCTCGTCGTGGGCCCCGGCGCAGCCGCTGCCGCACATCAGGGCGATATTGCTGGAGTAGCGCAGCAGCTGCGCCAGCTTTTTCAGTTCGGCATGGGCGGGCGTCACCACCGGCAGGGGGGCCGGATACCAGTGGTTGCTGGCGCTTTCCGGTGCCGCCTGTAGCGCCACGTCGCCGGGCAGCACAATTACCGAGACGCCACGCTTTAAGATAGCGTTGCGCAGGGCCAGGGCCAGCACTTGCGGGATCTGCTCGGGTGAGGAGACCAGCTCACAGTAGTGGCTGCATTCACGGAACAGCTCCTGGGGATGCGTCTCCTGAAAATAGCCGCTGCCGATTTCACTCGACGGAATATGCGCCGCGATGGCCAGCACCGGGACGTTGTTACGATGACAATCAAACAGGCCGTTGATCAGGTGCAGGTTGCCCGGCCCGCAGGAACCGGCGCACACCGCCAGCTCCCCGGTGAGCTGGGCCTCGGCCCCGGCGGCGAACGCGGCGACCTCTTCATGACGGGTGGGCATCCACTCGATGGTGCCCATCCGGTTCAGGCTGTCGCTCAGGCCGTTGAGGGAATCCCCGGTGACACCCCAGATTCGCTTCACTCCGGCCTGTTCCAGCATTTTCGCAATGTAGTTCGCCACGGTTTGTTTCATGGTAGTCCGTCTCCTGAATGTGATAACGCTTTCAAGCTTAGATGAAACTGACCGCCATGCCTGTTTAATCCCCCTGATTAATAGTTGCTTTCAATGCGCAACATTTCGTCATGTTGTGGTGGCGTATCCCATAAAAAGCGGAGTGAATTCAAATGGTTAAATCATTGTTAATGGCTGTTAATAAAACGCTAACGCATGAAGATTTTGGCAGACTGCTGCTGCGCCTGGCGGTGGGGGGGTTGATGCTGTTTCATGGCCTGCATAAGGCTATCGACGGGGTGGGGGGGATTGCAGGCATGCTGGTGGCAAAAGGACTGCCGGGCTTTATCGCCTATGGGGTTCTGATTGGCGAAGTGGTGGCGCCGATCCTGATTATCCTCGGTATTCTTACCCGTCCGGCGGCGCTGGTACTGGCCTTTACTATGGTCGTGGCGTGGCTGATGGTGGGCACCGGTAAAACCTTCGCGCTGGATGCGGTGGGGGCGTGGGCGATTGAGAGTCTGGTCTACTTCTTCGTTGGCGCGCTGGCGGTGGCATTTTTAGGGGCGGGGCGGTACGCGGTGGTAAGCGATCCGGTCTGGAAGTAACGCCGGGCGGCACTGCGTTTGCCCGGCCTACGGTTTTCGTAGGCCCGGTAAGCGTAGCGCCACCGGGCATTAGAGCATGGACTTTGTAGGCCCGGATCGCTATGCGACACCGGGCTTTTCATCAGGCCAGCACCAAATCCCCCTGCGGATGACAGGAGCAGGCCAGCACGTAGCCTTCCGCCACTTCGGCATCCGTCAGCGTCATGGTGCTGGAGACGGTATAGTTCCCGTCCACCACCTTCGTTTTACAGCAGCCGCAGACGCCTGCACGGCAGGCGGCCACGACCGGCACGTTATTGCTCTCCAGCGCCTCCAGCAACGTGCTGCCCACGCGGCCAAAGAAGGTCTGTGCCGGCTGCAGTTTGGTGAACTTCAGTCCGCTGGTGGCGGCTTCCGCGACCGGGGTAAAGAACTGCTCTTTAAAGAAGCGGGTCACGCCCAGGGCCTTCACCTCTTCTTCAACAATGTCCATATAGGGCGCCGGACCGCAGGTCATCACGGTGCGTGAGGCGAGATCCGGCACGCGCTGCAGCAGCTCGCGGGTCAGACGACCGGCCACAAAACCCTCGGTGGCGTTGGTTTCGGCCACCAGGGTGACCGGGTAGTTACGCCATTCGTCCGCGAAAATCACATCCTGCGGCGAGCGCACGCTGAAGATCACCTCCACGTCGGCCTGCGGGCGGTTCTTCGCCAGCCAGCGACGCATCGACATCACCGGCGTCACGCCGCATCCGGCGGCCAGCAGCAGGAATTTATCTTCCGGCTTATCGTCACAGGTAAAATCACCCTGCGCGTCCGACAGCCAGATGTAATCCCCGCGCTTCACATCGTGCGTCAACCACTGAGAGCCTGCCCCCGCATCAATGCGGCGGATGGTCAGCGTGATGTACTCGCTGATACCCGGCGTTGAGGAGATCGTGTACGCCCGCAGCGTTTCCGCTGAATTACGCACGCTGACCAGCGCATACTGTCCGGCACGGTATGGATAATAGTCGTGGCACAGCAGCGATATCGTCCAGACATCCGGCGTTTCCTGATGGATGTGATGAACCTGCATCCGCCATGGGCACTGATGGGTTGGCATTGTCATACTTTACTCCTTACGCGCTCAGCAGTTGCTTCATGTCTTCTTCAACGGTGGTCACGGAACGCAGACCAAACTTCTCGTTGAGGACGGCCAGCAGATCCGGCGTAAAGAAGCCGGGTGCGGTCGGGCCGGTGACGATGTTTTTCACGCCCAGCGACAGCAGGGTCAGCAGGATCACAATCGCTTTCTGTTCGAACCAGGAGAGCACCAGCGACAGCGGCAGGTCGTTCACGCCACAGCCCAGTTTTTCTGCCAGGGTTACCGCCAGGATGATCGCCGAGTAGGCATCGTTACACTGACCGGCATCGATCAGACGCGGCAGGCCTTCAATATCACCGAACTCCAGCTTGTTGAAACGGTATTTACCGCAGGCCAGGGTCAGGATCAGGCAGTCGTCCGGCACGCTGGTGGCGAAGTCGGTGAAGTAGTTACGCTCCCCACGTGCGCCGTCGCAGCCGCCGACCAGGAAGATGTGACGCAGTTTTTCGCGGCTCACCAGATCAATCAGGGAATCCGCCGCGCCCAGCAGGGTCTGACGGCCAAAACCAACGGTGATCAGATGAGGGATTTCGCTGTACGGGAAGCCCGCCATCTGCTGTGCCTGGGCAATCACCGGGCCAAAATCATCACCTTCGAGGTGGCTCACGCCCGGCCAGCCGACAATGCTGCGGGTCCAGATACGATCGTCGTAGGCACCTACGGTTGGGTCGATGATGCAGTTAGAGGTCATCACGATCGGGCCAGGGAAGCGGGCGAACTCCACCTGCTGGTTCTGCCAGCCGCTGCCGTAGTTACCGATCAGATGTTTGAATTTGCGCAGCTCCGGGTAACCGTGGGCAGGCAGCATCTCACCATGGGTGTAAACGTTCACCCCGGTGCCGTCGGTCTGCTCCAGCAGGTTGTAGAGATCTTTCAGGTCGTGACCGGAGATCAGGATGCACTTGCCTTCGGTCGCTTTAACGTTGACCTGGGTTGGGGTCGGGTGACCATATTTAGTGGTTTCACCGGCGTCCAGAATGCTCATCACTTTGAAGTTCATCTGGCCGATTTCCATGGAACACTCCAGCAGGGCGTTCATATCGGAAGGCCAGGTCCCCAGCCACGCCATGATTTTATGGTACTGGGCGTAGATGTCGTTGTCGTACTGGTCCAGAACGTGCGCGTGTTCCATATAGGCCGCCGCACCTTTCAGGCCGTACAGGCACAGCAGACGCAGGCCGAGGATATTCTCGCCAATCGCCGCTTTGTCTTTGTTCGGGGTAAATTCAGCCGCCTGACGCTGCAGGTCGCCGAGATCGTCGCTCACCAGCTGCAGATCGGCCATGGGATTATCGACGCGGGCACTGGCATCAACGTTCATGGACTGGGCTTTCAGGGCGTCACGCAGGGCAATAGCTTCACGGGCGTAGCCCACAATGCGTGGCGAATCGAAGTTGACGTTGGTCAGGGTAGAGAAAAACGCGCGCGGGGCGAAGTTATCCACGTAGTGGTCGATAATGCCATATTCCCGGGCTTTTACTGCCCAGGCGGATAAACCCTGCAGGGAGGCAATCAGCAGATCCTGCAGATCGGAGGTTTCTGCGGTTTTACCGCACATGCCCTGTGCGTAAGAGCAGCCGTTGCCGGCTGGGGTACGGATAGTTTGTTCACATTGCACACAAAACATAATCACACCTGTTAAAGTTATATTTTAGATACATCTTTAAGATTATGCTTGCGGCGATACGCTGGGAAGGGCTTTCTGCTACAAAGTAGAGGGATATTGATTTAGCGCAATTTTGGCGGCAGCAGGCTACCGCCAAAGAAGTATCAGGCGGAGAAGAACGCCATCATAATCGGCACCAGCAGGCTTAAAATAAAGCCGTGTACGATGGCGGCCGGCACCATCTCCAGACCGCCGGAGCGTTGCAGAACCGGCAGGGTAAAGTCCATCGAGGTGGCGCCGCACAGGCCCAGCGCCGTGGAGCGGCTGCGACGCACCAGACCCGGGATCAGCATAATGGCGATCAGCTCCCGGCCAAGGTCGTTAAAGAAGGCGGCGCTGCCAATCACCGGGCCAAAGGATTCGGTTAACAAAATGCCGGACAGGGAGTACCAGCCAAAACCGGAGGCCATTGCCAGGGCGGTATTAAGCGGCAGGCCAAGGATAAAGGCGTTAATCACCCCGCCCACCAGAGAACTGCCCACCACGATGACGGCGACCATCATACCCCGGCGGTTGAGCACGATCTGTTTTAAGGTCATGCCGTTATTTCGCAGCTGAATACCAATCAGGAACAGCAGGAAGATCAGTGTATATTCACTGGCTTCGGTGGCGTGCTGTAAAAAGTCGAGCCCCGTCAGCCCCAGCAGAAAACCGAGCACCACCACGCCGCATAATTTTAATGACTCCAGCGCCATGGCAATACGCGACGGTAATTTCTCCTGGTGATGGTGGTTTTTCCAGGGAATAACCCGTTCCAGCCAGAACAGCGCTGCGATATTGCACAGCAAAATAACCGCCATCGTAATGATGGAGTAATGCAGGATCGACAGCAGGTTGGCCGCCAGATTATCGAGAAAGGCGAGACTGATGCCCATAAAAAACAGAATGACGTAGACAATCCAGCTCAGTAAACGGTTGATCAGTTTTAAGGCTGACAGCTGACGAAGAGGAATGAGATAACCCACAATCAGCGGGATCAGAATGATTAAGAGTCCTGAAAACATGAACAACCGGTCCTTTATATGAGTGGCGCTGTGACACTACCCAATTAAGGCGGTTCAGTAAAGGTGAAAACAGTGCCGGGCGGCGCTGACGCTTGCCCGGCCTACGAAATACTGTCCCGTAGGCCGGGTAAGGCGAAGCCGCCACCCGGCACCGCAACGCGCACGCTATTAGTCGCGCTTCTCAAGCAGGGTGCGGTACAGCACGCCGCCAAGAATACCGCCGACAATCGGCATCACCCAGAACAGCCACAGCTGCTCCAGCGCCCAGCCGCCCTGGAAGATAGCGACCGCGGTGCTGCGCGCCGGGTTAACCGAGGTGTTGGTAACCGGAATACTGATCAGGTGGATCAGAGTCAGCGCCAGACCAATCGCAATCGGCGCAAAACCGGCCGGAGCGTGTTTGTCGGTGGCGCCGTGGATAACCAGCAGGAAACCGGCCGTCAGCACGATTTCAATCACGATGGCAGACAGCATGGAGAAGCCGCCCGGGGAGTGTTCGCCAAATCCGTTCGAAGCAAAACCGCTGGCCGCGGCGTCAAAGCCGGCTTTACCGCTGGCGATAACATACAGAATAGCGGCAGCAATAATCCCGCCAATCACCTGGGCAATTATATAGCCGAGAATATCTTTCGCCGGAAAACGGTAATGACTCCAACTTACTGATAGTGTTTTATGTTCAGATAATGCCCGATGACCTTGTCATGCAGCTCCACCGATTTTGAGAACGACAGTGACTTCCGTCCCAGCCTTGCCAGATGTTGTCTCAGATTCAGGTTATGCCGCTCAATTCGCTGAGTGTAACGCTTGCTGATTACGTGCAGCTTTCCCTTCAGGCGGGATTCATACAGCGGCCAGCCATCCGTCATCCATACCACGACCTCAAAGGCCGACAGCAGGCTCAGAAGACGCTCCAGTGTGGCCAGAGTGCGTTCACCGAAGACGTGCGCCACAACCGTCCTCCGTATCCTGTCATACGCGTAAAACAGCCAGCGCTGACGTGATTTAGCACCGACGTAGCCCCACTGTTCGTCCATTTCAGCGCAGACAATCACATCACTGCCCGGCTGTATGCGCGAGGTTACCGACTGCGGCCTGAGTTTTTTAAGTGACGTAAAAATCGTGTTGAGGCCAACGCCCATAATGCGGGCGGTTGCCCGGCATCCAACACCATTCATGGCCATATCAATGATTTTCTGGTGTGTACCGGGCTGAGAGGCGGTGTAAGTGAACTGTAGCTGCCATGTTTTACGGCAGTGAGAGCAGAGATAGCGCTGATGTCCGGCAGTACTTTTACCGTTACGCACCACGCCTTCAGTAGCTGAGCAGGAGGGACAACTGATGGAGATGGAAGCCACGGGAGCACCTCAAAAACACCATCGTACACTAAATCAGTAAGTTGGCACCATTACCCGGAAAACGGCCGCCCGCCCACAGGCCTAATGTCACCGCCGGGTTAAAATGCCCGCCGGAAATATGCCCTACGGCATACGCCATGGTTAATACCGTAAAGCCGAAGGCCAGAGAAACACCGACAAAACCAATCCCTAATTCCGGAAACGCTGCGGCCAGCACTGCACTGCCGCAACCACCAAAGACTAACCAGAATGTACCAAAACATTCAGCTGCTAATTTTCTGAACATATCCACCTCAAAAATAAAAAAAACTGCGACTATCCGGTACGCAGTACTTATCGCTACAAAATAATCGCGACATAAAAAGCGCTGTTATTTTAGAAATGCATGCTCCCCTTCACCAGTAGAATAAATCTATAAAATTTGATTTAGAGCAATGACAGGTGATTCCTTATTTCAATAGGTCAACCGTTATAACGCTATTTATATTGGTCCAGTGATTGGTTATCCGGGCTCTTTTCTGAATAAAATCTGATGCGTTGACATTAATTATATCGGTAATTAGCATCCGCCCCTGAAATGACCGGGTCAACATTCGTACTGATGACCGACGGGAATTTTAACTGTAGACATAAACAACATTGAAATAAGGATTGTGCAATGCGTGAATTAAACCAACAGGAAATTGAAAACGTATCCGGTGCCGGTTTTATTGCAGATGCGGCCGCTGCGCTGGGTCTGGGTATTGGTAAAGTAGTTGATACGGGTCTGGGCCTGATCGGTGTGGATGTGGGTACGCAGCCAAGCGAAGCCGCTCAAACCCTGGGTCGTGGTATCGGTATGATCATCGAAACCGGCGTGAATGCTGCCTCCAGCATCTTCAACTCTCTGTTTCGTCGCGGCTAATTACCGCTAATGTCTTAATGGGGGAGCATGCTTCCCCATTTTTGTTTGCCCGTATTCTCAGCGCACCCAGAAAGCTATACTCCGGATAACTTAAAGGAAAAACCAGGAATTTCCCGGAGGGTATATGTTGCTGGAACGTGTGGAAATTGTAGGGTTTCGCGGCATCAACAGATTGTCGTTGGTGCTTGAGCACAATAACGTGCTGATCGGGGAAAACGCCTGGGGTAAATCCAGCCTGCTGGATGCCCTGACGCTGCTGCTCTCTCCGGAATCGGATCTGTACCATTTTGTCCGGGAAGACTTCTGGTTCCCGCCCGGGGATCTGCTGGGGCGCGAACACCATCTGCATATCATTCTCACCTTCCGTGAATCCGAGCCGGGCCGTCATCGCGTCCGTCGCTATCGCCCCCTTGCCGACTGCTGGGTGCCCTGTGAGGACGGCTATCAGCGCATTTTTTACCGTCTGGAGGGCGAGCTGGCGGACGACGACAGCGTGCTGACCCTGCGTGGTTTTCTCGATACCGACGGTAATGCTCTGCCGCTGGCGGATATCGACGCGCTCGCGCGCCATCTGGTGCGTCTGATGCCGGTGCTGCGCCTGCGGGACGCCCGCTTTATGCGCCGGATCCGCAACGGCGCGGTGCCCAATATGCCCGACGTGGAAGTGACCGCTCGCGAGCTGGATTATCTGGCCCGGGAGCTGGTGGCCCGCCCGCAAAATTTAACCGATGGCCAGATCCGCCAGGGGCTGTCGGCGATGGTGCAGCTGCTGGAGCACTACTTCTCCGAGCAGGGATCTTCGCCGGTCCGCAACCGGCTGATGCGGCGGCGCTCCCATGACGAACAGCGTAGCTGGCGCTATCTCGATATCATCAACCGGATGATTGACAGGCCTGGCGGCCGTTCGCACCGGGTGATCCTGCTGGGACTCTTCTCGACGCTATTGCAGGCCAAAGGCACCGTCCGGCTGGACCGGGATGCCCGCCCGCTGCTGCTGGTAGAAGATCCCGAAACGCGCCTGCACCCCATTATGCTCTCGGTGGCGTGGCACCTGCTGAATCTGCTGCCGTTGCAGCGCATCACCACCACCAACTCCGGCGAGCTGCTGTCGTTAACCCCGGTCGAGCACGTCTGTCGCCTGGTACGCGAATCGTCGCGCGTCTCCGCCTTCCGCCTGGGACCCGGGGGGATGAACGCCGAAGACAACCGGCGGATCGCCTTCCATATTCGCTTTAATCGCGCCTCCTCCCTGTTCGCCCGCTGCTGGCTGCTGGTGGAAGGGGAGACGGAAACCTGGGTGATTAACGAGCTGGCCCGCCAGTGCGGCCACCACTTCGATGCCGAGGGGATCAAGGTGATTGAGTTTGCCCAGTCGGGCTTAAAACCGCTGATCAAATTTGCCCGGCGGATGGGCATCGAGTGGCACGTGCTGGTGGACGGCGACGAAGCGGGTAAGAAATATGCCGCTACCGTGCGCGGGCTGATCAATAACGACCGGGAAGAGGAGCGGGAGCACCTGACGATGCTCCCCGCTATGGACATGGAGCACTTCATGTACCGCCAGGGCTTCTCGGACGTCTTTCACCGGGTGGCGATGATCCCCGACGATGTTCCGATGAACATGCGGCGGGTGATCGTGAAGGCCATTCACCGCTCGTCGAAACCCGATCTGGCGATTGAAGTGGCGATGGAGGCCGGGCGGCGCGGGGTTGAGGCGGTGCCAACCCTGTTGCGGAAAATGTTCTCCCGCGTGCTGTGGCTGGCGCGCGGGAGAGCTGATTAACGGCGGGTTGCCTGGTTGACCTGATCGATCAGGCTGTCCAGCAGGGCAAAGCGGCGGCGGTACTCGGCGCGCTTTTTGCTGGCAATCTCTTCCATCGGTTTGCGCGGCATGGCGAGCGGCAGCCTGAAGTTGCCCTCATCGTCGCGCTCTCCACCGAGCGACAGCCAGAAGCTGTCGTAATCGGCCAGCAGTTTGCCCTCTTTTTTCTTGCGATAGCGCCAGCTGCGGTAAATATGGGTGCTGTTGCTGACGGCAACGATCTGCTCCACGGCAAGGACATGGCCCAGCGTCATGGCGGCTTCCACCAGCAGGCGTTTCGGGAACAGGCCGTGACAGGCTTTGGTGGCGCTCTGGATCGCCTCGTGCGGCACAAAGGCTTTTGCCCCCTGCATCCCGCCGATAAACAGCGTCGCGGTGCCGTTAATCTGGCACAGCGTAAAGGTCATCTCTGCCAGCACCGTCTGCTGTGCGTCGCAAAACGCCAGCGTGGCTTCGCCCTCTTTATCCAGAAAAGCATCGGCGCACAGGCGCAGGGTAAACTGCTGCTCGTCTTTGCCGGTCAGGGTCAGCAACGTCACCCCTTCCCGGGAGAGATAGCCGTTCATCAGCGCGGCCGGAAGCTGGCGCTGCATCGTCTGATAGTGCCAGTTCAGCGCCTGCAGGGTTTGCTGACGGTTGATGGCAACGGACAACCACGGGCGGTGCAGGCGGCAGGGAAGCCCAGGCTGAACCTGCAACAGCTGCAGTAACTGCGGCTGTTTTGCCAGGTTAGTCAGCAGGCGGGCGGTGCTGAATGGCGTCATCAGCGATCGCAGCATAAACTTGCGGCGGTAGGCCGGATTGCGCCAGGCAAGGCCGGGGGTTAATGTCCCGGATGCCAGACGTTGAAACAGTTGCCAGCCCGATTTGGGGTGTGGCTGGTGTGTATAAGATGACTCTGCGATGGATGACATAATAAATTCCGGTCTTGTTGCCAGATCTTTATTTCAGCAGGGGTTTTATCAACCTCTCCTCAACGATTTTCAACCATCCTGAAAAGCAGGGGTTTCGTTGAGGAACGGTTTAGTTAGAATCAACAGTTATGTAAGCCAGAATAGCTATTTGGAATATTTATGAACTTTAAGGGAAAACGCAGGAAGCTGTTTCTGCTGCTGGTGCTGATTGTACTGGTGGCTGGATTCTGGCTGTGGCGGGTGCTTAACGCCCCGGTGCCGCACTATCAAACGCTGATTGTCCGTCCGGGCGAGCTGCAGCAAAGCGTGCTCGCCACCGGCAAGCTGGACGCGCTGCGCAAGGTGGACGTGGGCGCGCAGGTCAGCGGGCAGCTGAAAACGCTGTCGGTGGAGATTGGCGACAAAGTGAAAAAAGGGCAGCTGCTGGGGGTCATCGATCCGGAGCAGGCCGAAAACCAGATTAAAGAGGTGGAGGCGACCCTGATGGAGCTGCGCGCCCAGCGCAGCCAGGCTGAAGCGGAGCGTAAGCTGGCCCAGGTGACCCTGAACCGTCAGCGGCAGCTGGCTACGACCCAGGCGATCTCGCAGCAGGATCTGGATACCTCGGTTACGGAGCTGGCGGTCAAGCAGGCGCAGATTGGCACCATCGATGCGCAGATCAAACGCAACCAGGCCTCGCTGGACAGCGCCAAAACCAACCTTGATTACACCCGTATCGTCGCCCCGATGGCCGGGGAAGTGACGCAAATCACCACCCTGCAGGGGCAGACGGTGATTGCCGCCCAGCAGGCGCCGAACATCCTGACTTTGGCGGATATGGGCACCATGCTGGTGAAAGCCCAGGTCTCCGAGGCGGATGTCATTCACCTTAAACCAGGGCAAAAAGCCTGGTTTACCGTGCTGGGAGATCCGCAAACCCGCTACGAAGGGGTGCTGAAAGACATTCTCCCGACCCCGGAGAAGGTCAACGACGCCATCTTCTATCACGCCCGCTTTGAAGTGCCTAACCCGCAGGGGGGGCTGCGTCTGGACATGACCGCTCAGGTGCATATCCAGTTGGCCGGGGTTAAAAACGTGCTGACCATTCCGCTGGCGGCGCTGGGTGAACCCGTAGGCGACAACCGCTACAACGTGAAGGTGCTGCGTAGCGGCGAGACGCGCGAGCGTGAGGTGAGCCTCGGCGCGCGCAACGACACCGACGTGGTGGTGGTGAAAGGGCTGGAAGAGGGTGAAGAGGTGGTCATCAGCGAGAGCCAGCCCGGGGCGGCCAAATGACGGCCCTGCTGGAGCTGAATGATATCCGCAGGAGCTACCCCTCCGGCGACGGGCCGGTGGAGGTGCTGAAAGGCATCACCCTGCGGGTCGAGGCCGGGGAGATGGTGGCGATTGTCGGGGCCTCGGGCTCCGGTAAATCCACCCTGATGAATATTCTTGGCTGTCTGGATAAACCCACCAGCGGCACCTACCGGGTGGCCGGGACCGATGTCGCCACCCTCGACAGCGACGCGCTGGCCAAACTGCGGCGGGAACATTTCGGCTTTATCTTCCAGCGTTACCACCTGCTCTCGCACCTGAGCGCGGCGCAAAACGTCGAAGTCCCGGCGGTCTATGCCGGCGTGGAGCGCAAAAAACGGCTTGAGCGGGCGCAGGCGCTGCTTACCCGGCTGGGGCTGGGGGAGCGGGTCGATTACCAGCCTTCGCAGCTCTCCGGTGGCCAGCAGCAGCGGGTGAGTATCGCCCGGGCGCTGATGAACGGCGGGCAGGTGATCCTTGCCGATGAACCGACCGGGGCGCTGGACAGCCACTCCGGGGAAGAGGTCATGGCGATCCTGCACCAGCTGCGGGATCAGGGGCATACGGTGATCATCGTCACCCACGATCCGCAGGTGGCCGCGCAGGCCGGGCGGATCGTGGAGATCCACGACGGCGAGCTGGTCAGCAATCCACCGCCCGGCCTTAACGCCACCCGGCGTCAGGAGGTGGCGCTACCGCCGCCGTCCGGCTGGCGGCAGTTTGCCAGCAGTTTCCGTGAAGCGCTGACCATGGCCTGGCTGGCGATGGCCGCCAATAAGATGCGTACCCTGTTGACCATGCTCGGGATCATTATCGGTATCGCCTCGGTGGTATCGATTGTGGTGGTGGGGGATGCCGCCAAACAGCTGGTGCTGTCGGACATACGCTCCATCGGCACCAACACCATCGACGTCTATCCCGGCAAAGACTTTGGCGACGATGAGCCGCAGTATCAGCAGGCGCTGAAATATGACGATCTGACCGCTATCCAGAAGCAGCCCTGGGTCAACTCCGCCACCCCGGCGGTGTCGCAGAACCTGCGTCTGCGTTACGCCAACATCGACGTGGCCGCCAGCGCTAACGGCGTCAGCGGCGATTACTTTAACGTCTACGGTATGACCTTCAGCGAAGGGGGCACCTTCAATGCGGAACAGCTGGCGGGCCGGGCGCAGGTGGTGGTGCTGGATGCCAACTCCCGGCGACAGCTGTTCCCCAATAAAGCGAAGGTGGTGGGCGAAATTATCCTGGTGGGCAATATGCCTGCAACGGTGATCGGCGTGGCGGAGGAGAAGCAGTCGATGTTTGGCAGCAGCAAGATTTTGCGCGTCTGGCTGCCGTATACCACCATCTCAGGACGCATTATGGGGCAGTCATGGCTGAACTCGATCACCGTCCGGGTGAAAGAGGGCTACGACAGCGCCCAGGCGGAACAACAGCTCGAGCGCCTGCTGACCCTGCGCCACGGGAAGAAGGATTTCTTCACCTGGAACATGGACGGGCTCTTGAAAACGGCGGAAAAGACCACACGTACTCTTCAGCTCTTCCTCACGCTGGTGGCGATTATCTCTCTGCTGGTCGGGGGAATTGGGGTGATGAATATCATGCTGGTGTCGGTGACGGAGCGCACGCGCGAAATCGGCATCCGCATGGCGGTCGGCGCCCGGGCCAGCGACGTGCTGCAGCAGTTTTTAATTGAGGCGGTGCTGGTCTGTCTGGTAGGCGGCGCGCTGGGGATTTCGCTCTCCCTGTTAATTGCCTTCACGCTGCAGCTGTTTTTACCCGGCTGGGAAATTGGTTTTTCACCGATGGCGCTGTTAACGGCCTTTCTTTGTTCTACCTTTACCGGGGTGCTGTTTGGCTGGCTGCCGGCAAGAAATGCGGCGCGGCTGGATCCGGTGGATGCGTTAGCCCGGGAGTGAGCCTGTTGCCGGGTGGCGGCTACGCCTTACCCGGCCTACAAAAGTTCGTAGGCCCGTACAAGCGCAGCGCCGCCGGGCGTCAGCTCGCACAGCAGCCCACAAGGATTCGTAGGCCCGCGCAAGCGTAGCGCCGCCGGGCGTCAGCTCGCACAGCAGCCCACAAGGATTTGTAGGCCCGCGCAAGCGCAGCGCCGCCGGGCACCAGACCGCACGGAAGCCCACAAATAAAAATGCCAGCGCATCGGGCTGGCATTTTGAGTGCGGGGTGTACACAATGAAACAGAGGGCTATGCCACCACTTCTGCTTCGATGGGCACAATAACGCTGGCATGATTGCCTTTTGGCCCGAGGTGTACATCGAACCGGACGGCTTGTCCGGCCTTCAGCGTTCTGTAACCATCCATCTGAATGGTGGAGTAATGCGCGAAGATGTCTTCGCCGCCGCCTTCAGGGCAGATAAAACCAAACCCTTTGGCGTTGTTGAACCACTTAACTGTACCCGTTTCCATGCTTCGACATCCTTCGTAAATCTTATTGAGTTAGATGTAATGAACCGGTGCTGGAGTGGGGGCTGTTCAAAACCTCGCCAACTCACGCCTGTACAATTTAGATAAACCAAAGGCAGCGTCAAGCATTTGCCGGGGATGGGAGGGGGAAAATGCGTCAAAATTTGAAGCAGTTAACGCTATTGGTGGGTATTGTGACAGACATCGCGGATGGCAATAATAGATGTGAGTTATCTGACATCTGAGGTAGATTCAGGTTATGTATAGCCTCCTGTCAGCATCAGAACCGCGACCGGAGACCGTAAACGAAGATGACGACAGACAATGGGTAAGACGAACGACTGGCTCGATTTCGACAAGCTGGCGGAAGATAAAGTGCGCGACGCGCTAAAACCGCCATCTATGTATAAAGTTATGTTAATGAACGATGACTACACGCCGATGGAATTTGTTATTGACGTGCTACAAAAGTTCTTTTCTTATGATGTAGAACGTGCAACGCAACTGATGCTTACCGTTCACTATCATGGCAAAGCCATCTGCGGTGTTTTTACTGCAGAAGTCGCAGAGACGAAGGTGGCGATGGTGAACCAGTATGCAAGGGAGAACGAGCATCCGTTGCTGTGTACGCTGGAAAAAGCCTGAATAAGGCAATGAAAATTGGGGGAGGTGCCTATGCTCAATCAAGAACTGGAACTCAGTTTAAACATGGCTTTCGCCAGAGCGCGTGAGCACCGACATGAGTTTATGACGGTCGAGCACCTGCTGCTCGCACTGCTCAGCAATCCATCCGCCCGCGAAGCGCTTGAAGCCTGCTCCGTGGACCTGGTGGCGCTGCGTCAGGAACTTGAAGCCTTCATCGAACAGACCACACCTGTACTGCCCGTCAGTGAAGAGGAGCGCGACACGCAGCCGACGCTCAGCTTCCAGCGTGTACTCCAGCGTGCGGTATTTCACGTCCAGTCCTCCGGACGTAGCGAAGTCACCGGTGCCAACGTGCTGGTTGCCATCTTCAGCGAGCAGGAGTCGCAAGCCGCCTATCTGCTGCGCAAACACGAAGTCAGCCGCCTTGATGTGGTGAACTTCATCTCTCACGGAACGCGAAAAGACGAGCCGAATCAGGCATCGGATTCCGGCCATCAGGTCAACAGCGAAGAGCAGGCAGGCGGGGAGGAACGTATGGAAAACTTCACCACCAATCTTAACCAGCTTGCCCGCGTCGGCGGTATTGACCCGCTGATTGGCCGCGAAAAAGAGCTGGAACGGGCGATTCAGGTACTGTGCCGCCGCCGCAAGAACAACCCGCTGCTGGTGGGGGAATCGGGCGTCGGTAAAACCGCCATCGCCGAAGGGCTGGCCTGGCGCATTGTGCAGGGCGACGTCCCGGAAGTGATCGCTGATTGCACCATCTATTCGCTGGATATCGGTTCCCTGCTGGCGGGGACCAAATACCGCGGTGATTTTGAAAAACGTTTCAAAGCGTTGCTGAAACAGCTGGAGCAAGATACTAACAGCATCCTGTTTATCGACGAGATCCATACCATCATTGGTGCCGGTGCGGCATCGGGTGGCCAGGTGGATGCTGCCAACCTGATTAAACCGCTGCTCTCCAGCGGCAAAATCCGGGTGATTGGCTCGACCACCTACCAGGAATTCAGCAATATTTTCGAAAAAGACCGCGCCCTGGCGCGTCGCTTCCAGAAAATCGACATTACTGAACCGTCGGTTGAAGAAACGGTGCAGATCATCAACGGCCTGAAACCGAAGTACGAGGCGCACCACGACGTGCGTTATACCGCCAAAGCGGTGCGTGCGGCGGTGGAGCTGGCGGTGAAATACATCAACGACCGTCATCTGCCGGATAAAGCGATTGACGTGATCGACGAAGCGGGCGCGCGTGCGCGTCTGATGCCGGTCAGCAAGCGCAAGAAAACGGTCAATGTGGCGGATATCGAATCCGTGGTGGCCCGCATCGCGCGTATTCCTGAGAAGAGCGTTTCTCAGAGCGACCGCGATACGCTGAAAAACCTCGGCGATCGCCTGAAAATGCTGGTCTTTGGTCAGGATAAAGCCATTGAGGCCTTAACCGAAGCCATCAAGATGGCCCGCGCCGGGCTGGGGCATGAGCACAAGCCTGTCGGTTCCTTCCTGTTCGCCGGCCCGACCGGGGTGGGGAAAACCGAGGTGACGGTTCAGCTCTCCAAAGCGCTGGGTATTGAGCTGCTGCGCTTTGATATGTCCGAGTATATGGAGCGTCACACCGTCAGCCGACTGATCGGTGCGCCTCCGGGCTACGTGGGCTTTGATCAGGGCGGCCTGCTCACCGACGCGGTGATCAAGCATCCGCACGCGGTTCTGCTGCTCGATGAGATCGAGAAAGCGCACCCGGACGTCTTTAACCTGCTGCTGCAGGTAATGGATAACGGGACGCTAACCGACAACAACGGGCGCAAGGCGGACTTCCGCAACGTGGTGATGGTGATGACCACCAACGCCGGGGTACGTGAGACCGAGCGTAAATCCATCGGCCTGATTCACCAGGATAACAGCACCGATGCGATGGAAGAGATCAAGAAGGTCTTTACGCCGGAGTTCCGTAACCGTCTGGACAACATTATCTGGTTCGATCACCTGTCTACCGAGGTGATTCATCAGGTGGTGGATAAGTTCATCGTCGAGCTGCAGGTCCAGCTGGATCAGAAAGGGGTTTCCCTGGAAGTGAGTCAGGAAGCCCGCGACTGGCTGGCTGAGAAAGGCTACGACCGTGCGATGGGTGCGCGTCCGATGGCGCGTGTCATCCAGGACAACCTGAAAAAACCGTTGGCTAACGAACTGCTGTTTGGTTCGCTGGTGGATGGGGGTCAGGTGACCGTGGCGCTGGATCAGGCGAAGAACGAGCTGACGTATGACTTCCAGAGTGCGGCGAAGCATAAGCCGGAAGCGGCTCACTAAGCTTATAGAGTGATGATAAAAACCGGGCGAAAGCCCGGTTTTTTTATGGCTTTTATATTGTGCATTTTGTAGGCCCGTGCAAGCGCAGCGCCGCCGGGCAATGCACGGTGGAAACATGTGGCGGCTGTGGGGGTTCCGTTCACCTTGCGTTCGCTGCTTCTCTGTAAACCACGTCACCCGTGAACGTGCCAGGGGGGCTCGCCGCCTCCCCCCTGGCAACCCCGGCTCCCGGCAAAGAAAATCGCCGCTTCGCGGTCCCTTCGGCTTATTCCCTTCGGCTTTCGGGTCGGGCACCAGCCTGCATCCATGCAGGCTATGCCCTCTCGGCGCGTCCATGCGCCTCGCCCCGGCCTGCGGTCAACGCCTCAGCGATTTTCAGCCGGACCTGGGTGCCGCTGTGAGTGGCAAGTTTGCCTCTGACTTTTGTGTTGCTGTAGGGGAGATGAAAATTTTGCGAGGCGTTATCCAGAATTTAAACGAGGATATTGCTGGATAAAATCCCAGTAATAAAATGGCGATGCACCTGCAAAATCAGGTGCCAGGATTGGCGTCCTGGACTCATAGATATGGAAATGATGTTGCCATGGCAGCACCACAGGTTTCGTTCACACTTTTGTAAGTAGCGATTATAATGGGCTTCTTCAATTATGGTGGGCTGAACCGGGGCTTCTTTTGAAGCGCCGATTTTCCATATTGTCGGTACGCCAATCCGGTTCAGTCTGCCACCCGAAGTTGGCGTTTCAGGTGGTAGTTTTTCAGCGTTAATATGGAATTGTGAATATGGAAAATCAAACTATTGCTCACCTTTATAGCGAACTCGAACTCAGCACCCCCGATCTCTCCACCCTTGCCGCGCGCTGCAACCTGCTCACCGAAATCCTGGTCGATTGCAATTCGCTGCCGCAGACGCAGCCCGTCTGCCGCTGCCTTGCGGCATATCTGGACGCATTCAGGAGTGAGCTGGAAAAATCGATGACCGATTTCCGCGTGCTGGATGAGGATGAGATACCGCCAGCGCACAAACAGGAGTGGCTGCTGGACAGCACCGAAGCCCAGTGCGATTACTGCCGGGCGTTAAACCATGTGCTGCTGGTGTCGCATTTTGACCGCGATATGCTTCCGCATTTGACCGGTCTGCTGCACGAGATCAGCCATGCGATGCTGGCCGATCTGACCGTGGTGCATGTTCACTGAGTCGTCACCTGCGCCTGGCGAATCCGGGCGCATTAACCGGCCATTTCAGCCCGTTTGCGCTCTTCGCTAGGGGTAATTGAAAAGACCTTTTTATACAGGGTACTGAAATGGCTGCTGTTGGCGAAACCGCACAGGAAGGCGATCTCGGTAATAGTCATATCGGTTTCGCGGACTTTAACCCGGGCGGAGACCAGCCGCAGGTGTTTAATATAATTTTCCGGCGTCATGCCCGTCGCGGCTTTAATATGGCGGAATGCCGTGCGCGGGGTTAAATGAAACTGCTTAGCCAGATCGTTCCAGTCATATTCTTCAAAACAGTTTTCCTGCAGATGATTGAGCAGCTTATGCAACTTATAGCGGGTATTGTTGTGGTTCACGTCAGACTGCGCCTGCAGCAACGTATTCACCAGTTGGAAAAAGAGCGACTCCCGCTGTTCAACCTGCAGCGGCTGGGCGCTGAATATTTTATCGATCAGGGAATTGCACTGCATGCGGATCTCCGGTGCCAGCCAGGTGTAGCAGCTGGCATCCCGGACCGAGAAGCGTTGCAGCAGGGAGCCGGTGTGCTGTAAAAAAACAAATTCAGCCACAGGATTTATCAGGATATTAATCAGCTTGAGTGTACCCAGCTCATCATAAAAATGGTGGTCGCCACGCTGGACGTAAAAAATATCCCCTTGCTGAATATAGAGAGGGCGTCCGTTAATAATGTGCAGGCCATGACCTTGCTCAACAATAACCAGTTCATCAAATTCATGACAATGTTCGCAGCTGTTATCTTCCGGGTCGCTTTTATAAAGGGCGAGTTTATCGTCTGTGGATTTGAAATAATGCGCAACGGTTAAGGTGTTCATAAATTATCCTGCAATGTGAAAAGCTGCGAGCACGATAATTGATTTACCCCGGCTTAAGAAGCCCTGTTTTTCAAAATGTGAACATCCTCAGGCCGACCTCACTGACACTGCCAACCTGCGTCGGGGGTTGGCAATCTGAGAGTGGCTCTCAACTCCCCATCAGCTCTATTCTGCCTGAAATCTTACAGAGGGCGCAGTATGTCTCAGGCACTTCAGCAACATCACAATCTCACCATGTATCGCGACGAGCATCTCCTGGCCACCGCCAGCGCATTGATGCCAACACTCTATTCGCAGGCGATTTCTCCCGTCAGCGTGATCAATACTGTTCCCGACAGTCACGCCCTGCACGGCTGGCGTGCGGAAAAGGTGGCCGATGCCAGCGCCTGGCTCAAGCAACCTTTCTCCCCGGGAGATTCATTTATTCTGGACTTTGGCACCCACGGCGTTGGCTGGTTAAATTTTAGCTGCAAAGCCGCAGGCAGCCCGCCGGATGCCCCCGCTCATCTGGAGTTTATTTTTGGCGAAACGTTGTGCGAAATGGCAGAGCCTTTCAGCGATTATCAGGGATGGTTAAGCAGCAGTTGGTTGCAACAACATCATGAGTATATTGACGTCCTGCCTGCGGATATTACCCTCGCTCGCCGCTACTGTTTTCGTTATCTGAAGGTACGGGTTGTGGCGCTCTCGCCAAAATATCAGCTGCGCTTTAAGCAAATCACGCTAAATAGCGTCAGTTCCGCGCCGGACGAATATCCACCCTGCAACGCCACCGACCCGCAGCTGCGAAAGATTGATGAAGTGGCGGTCCGAACCCTGCGCAACTGCATGCAGGAGGTGTTTGAGGACGGGCCGAAGCGGGATCGCCGGTTATGGCTGGGTGACCTCCGGCTGCAGGCGCTGGTGAATGACGTCACCTTTGCGAATCACGATCTGGTGCGCCGCTGTCTGTACCTGTTCGCCGGTCATCGTCGGGAGGATGGAATGGTCTCAGCCAATATCTTTGTCCGCCCCGAGGTGATGGCGGATGACACTTTCCTGTTTGATTATTCGCTCTTTTTTGTCGATACGCTGCACAACTATCTGAAGTCGACCGGGGACAGGACCACCGCTCGCGAGCTGTGGCCGATTGCCTTCCGACAGGTCGAACTGGCGTTAGCGCGGTGTGAAGCTGGCCTGGTCACAGACAGCGATGACTGGTGGTCATTTATCGACTGGCACGATCAACTCAACAAGCAGGCGGCCTCCCAGGGCGTGCTGATCTACTGCATCGACAAAGCCGTGCGGCTGGCGGAAGTCTGCGCTCCTGAACAGATTGCATTCCTGAACGAAAAGCGGGTTCTGGTAAAACGTGCCGCGCATCAGCTCTGGGATGAAGCGAGCGGCTTTTACGTCAGCGGCTCAGCGCGCCAGATCAGCGCCGCCTCGCAAATCTGGCTGGTGTTGGCCGACGTGGGCGATGCGGAACACCAGCAACAGGTCATGACGAATTTACTTCAGTCGCCGCCGTCCATCGGCATGAATACTCCCTATCTGCGCCACCACTTTATCGCCGCGCTGCTGAAATGCGGCTTGCGCGAGCGTGCCGTGGTCGAGATCAAAGCCTACTGGGGAGCGATGGTGGATGACGGGGCGGACACCTTCTGGGAACTATTTGATCCGCAAAGACCTGACTTCTCCCCGTATGGCAGTAAGCTCATCAACAGTTACTGCCATGCCTGGAGCTGTACCCCGGCCTGGTTTATCCGCCAGTTCGGCCTCTGATAACACAACAATAAAGTGAACAAAATGGCTAAAACCTTCTTTACCCTATGGCGGCAACGGTTAGGTTACGGGATTGCCGATCTCTCCTGTAACCTGGTCTGGCAGTTAATCTCGCTGTACCTGATGTTCTTTTATACCGATGTGATGAACCTCCCGGCCTACTGGGTGGGGATTATGTTCCTGGTCACGCGGCTGGTGGACGGCGTGGCGGACGTGTTAATGGGACTGATGATCGACAACACGACCACCCGCTGGGGACGATGCCGTCCGTGGTTGCTGTTTGGCGCGATACCTTTCGGTCTGATGTGTATACTGGCGTTTTACGTGCCCGATTTTGGCACCACCGGGAAGCTGGTGTATGCCTTTATCACCTACCTGTGCCTCTCGTTCCTCTACACCATCGTCAATATTCCCTTCTGCGCGATGCTGCCGTTCCTGACGGCGGATTCCCAGGAGCGCACCACCTTATCCGCAGTGCGCATTCTTCTCGGCTCGCTGGGCTCCACCATTGTGGCGGTCGCCACGCTGCCGCTGGTGGGGGCGTTAGGGCAGGGCAATCAGGCGCAGGGGTTTCTCTATACCGCGGTGGTGTTCGGTGTGATCGCCACCTTCTTCCTGCTGATCAGCTTCCGCAACGTGGAGGAGAAAATCAGCATCACTCAGGAGCGCATGACCTTAAAACGGGCCTGGACCGGCCTGAAATCCAACACGCCGTGGAAGGTGTTCGCACTGAATATTTTCCTGATGTGGGGGGCCTTCTTCTTCCAGACGGGGGCGCTGGTCTATTTCTTCCACTATTATGTGGGCAGCAGCGAGCTGACCGCCCTGGTGGCCGGGATCTCCTCCTTTGTGCCGCTGCTCGGGACGCTGACGGTGCCGTTCCTCGCGGGCTTAATGAAAAAACGCCATGTTTACCTGGTCGCCAGCACGGTTAACCTTGTCGGCATGGGGATCATGATGGTCGCCGGCGTCAACTACTGGGGGCTGGTCATCGGGGCAATTGTTCTGTCGCTTGGCGCGGGGCAGCGCACCGCAATCTACTTCTCGATGCAGGCCGATCCGGTGGATTACGGGGTGTGGAAAACCGGGATTAATACCGCAGGTATTCTGACCTCCATAAACGGTTTCCTCGGTAAGGTAGCAATGGCCGGGGCCGGGGCGATCACCGGTTTTCTGCTCTCCTCGGGCGGTTACGTGGCAAACGCGGTGCAAACCCCGTCAGCCCTGCTGGCCATCCAGGCCTGTTACCTGTGGATCCCCGCCGGGTTAATCGTGGCGTCGATGATCTGGATCGGGCGCTTCTACCGGCTCGACGACAGCTTCGGGGCGATCCGCGCCGATCTCGATGCCGGAATCTTCGCATCAGACGACCAACCAGAACTCAAAAAATCCGCCGCTATTTAATCTGACCTCTTTCTGATAACAGGACATCTATGCGTATCTCTGTGATTAGCGCAGCGGTTTGCTGCGCCCTTTTTTCGCCCTCATATGTGTTTGCCGACGCGCAAAGCGTGGAACAACGCCTGGCTCTGCTGGAGCAGCGGCTGAACGCAGCGGAACAACGAACTACCGAGGCAGAACGGCGCGCCTCGCAGGCGGAGGCAAAATTAGCCACCCTGAGCCAGCAATCTCAGGCCACCGAAAAGAAAGTGGAGACCGTCAGCCAGAAGCAGAAGCAGAAGCAAAACGCGCTCAGCGACGGGTTTGAATTTAATGCTTATGCTCGCTCAGGGTTGTTGATCAATAACCACGGCAAAGGTGCGCGCGGCGGTCCGGGTGTCTCACCGGCCAGTTCCCTGAATGGCGACGCGCACGTCGGGCGTCTGGGTAACGAAGAGGATAACTACATCGAGCTCAGCTTCGGCAAGCGCATGACCTTCGATGACGGTTCCTGGGCGCACTTCAAAACCATGATTGCCGATGGCGCCACCAACCCCGATCCCTGGGTGCAGGATAACGACAGCCACCATATCAACGTGCGCCAGATGTACGTCGAGATGGGCAACTTCGCCGAGTTTTCCGGCCCGGCGAAAAATGCTTATCTGTGGGCCGGGAAACGTTTCGATCGCGATAACTTTGATATTCACTTTACCGACAGCGACATCATGTTCCTCGGCGGCACCGGGGCCGGGATCTACGACGTGCTGTGGACCAATAACCTGAAAGGCGACTACTCCCTGTATGGGCGCAATTTCGGCGATCTTGGCAGCTCGCACTATGAAGACAACGACATCCAGAACCTGATGCTCACCGCCAACCACTTCTACGGTAACTGGCAGCTGATGCTGACCGGGATGACGGCCCAGGGCAATGACGATCTTAAGGACAATACCTCCTCGACCGGAAGCTATGCCCTGCGCAGCGACAACACTGCGCAAAACGGCTACTACGCGATGCTGGCTTATCATGATAAACAGCAGTTTTATGGCCTGACGAAGGGAGTATCGGAAACCGCATTACAATTTGGCGGCGGGCTGGGGGCCGAAGCGCGTCAGCCGGGCAGCGACGGCGATCTGACGGACAATGCCACCTCTCTGCGCTTTGCCTCTTACGGCATTTTGCCGGTGGCGAAAAACTGGGAAATTGCGCCGTCGGTGATCGCCCAGCACAGCGAAGATCGTTATCGTGACGGCGACCGCTATGACTGGGCGACCTTTAACCTTCGCGCCTCACAGGCATTGACTCCGCATTTTGCCCTGCTGTATGAGGCATCCTGGCAGTATATGGATCTGGATCCTAACGGGCGCACCTACAGGTCGGACGGTAACATGAACCAGTACCAGGCGGTAAAAGGGGATTTTTACAAGCTGACCTTTGCCCCGACGTTCAAAGTGGGCAACGTGTTTGATATCAAAGCGCGTCCGGAAATCCGTCTTTTTGCCACTTATATGAACTGGGACAGAGAGCTGGATCGCTATGCCATCAACGACGACTTTGGCAGTGCAGGGTTCACTGCGGGCGGGACATGGAACTTTGGCGTGCAGACCGAAATCTGGTTTTAACGCTGCGTAACAGAAAACAAAAAGGCCGGGATTACCCGGCCTTGATTATTCTCACTACGCCATTCGCGGCGAAAAACTCTTAGCGACTACGGAAGACAATGCGGCCTTTGCTCAGGTCGTACGGGGTCAGCTCAACAGTCACTTTGTCGCCCGTCAGAATACGGATATAGTTCTTACGCATTTTACCGGAGATATGCGCGGTAACAACGTGACCGTTTTCCAGTTCTACGCGAAACATGGTGTTAGGCAACGTTTCAAGAACGGTACCCTGCATTTCAATATTGTCTTCTTTGGCCATCTAATCCTCTGGGGTATCACTACCAAGTTTTGAACCGGCAAGATAATGCCGAAATTCATCAATTAAGTAAAGATTTGCGCGTTTAAAACGCAACAAAGCAGTTTCAGCGTATTACCCGGACGTCACGGATGAACCGTACGAAAAGCGCATACGTAAAGGGGAGGTGGCAGGATAAACGATAGGGCGTTATCGGATGCGAACTATTCCCAAACGGCGGCGGGGCAACAGGCAGAACCTACTCTGCGGCAGAATTATAGCACCTTGAGGAAAAATATGCGGAAAACATTTATCTTTGGGGCATAAATAACGTCCCGGGGACCCAGAAATTCTGCGGTAATTTCTGCATTCGCAGCGTTGCCAGCTGATCCAGATATTCATGGCGGGAGATCTCAACCGCACCCAGCGAGGCGGTATGCTCATTCAGCACCTGGCAATCTATCAGCTGGCCGCCGCTGCGGGTAAAGCGTTCGCAGAAAACCAGCAGGGCGGTTTTGGAAGCATTCACCGCCCGGCTGAACATTGACTCACCGCAAAACAAGGTGCCCTGCGCCACGCCGTACATCCCGCCCACCAGTTCGTCCTTATCCCACACCTCAATCGAGTGGGCGTAACCCAGCTCATGCAGGCGGTGATAGGCAGCGATCACCTCCGGGGTGATCCAGGTTCCTTCAAAGCGATCGCTGGCGCACCCCTCGATCACCTGACCAAAGGCGTGATTAAGGGTGACGCGATAGGGGGAATGGTTATGAAAGCGCTTCATGCTGCGGCTGATATGAAACCGCGCGGGCCACAGGACGGCACGAGGATCGGGCGACCACCATAAGATCGGATCGCCGGGGGAAAACCACGGAAAAATCCCGCGCTGGTACGCCATTAATAAACGCGACGGGCTCAGATCGCCGCCGAGGGCCAGCAAACCATTAGGTTCACGCAGCGCCCCTTCCGGAGAAGGGAACGCAAGAGAATGACGAGAGAGCTGGACCAGGCGCATGACAACAAAACTCCAGTACGCGAAGTGGGGATCGGTTCAAATATAGACTACAGACGTTGTTTAAACTGGTAGTAGCGACCCTGTTTTGCTAACAGCTCTGCGTGACTACCTTGCTCAATAATTTGTCCGTTGTCCATCACAATAATTTGATCGAAATCCGCCAGCCCGCGCAGGCGGTGCGTCACCATTAGCACCGTTTTGCCCTGCATCTCTTTTTCGAGTAAATCAAGGATTTGCCGCTCTGTGGTTGCGTCGAGCCCTTCGGTAGGTTCATCCAGCAGCATCAGCGGGGCATCGTGCAGCAGCGCACGCGCAATCGCCAGACGACGCAGCTCGCCGCCGGAAAGCTGACGACCCCCTTCACCGAGCCAGCTGTTCAGACCTTCGTCTTCCAGCAGCTTGTGCAGACCAACCTTTTCCAGCATCGCGCTTAACACGTCATCGGCGGCGCCAGGCACGGCTAACAGCAGGTTATCCCGCAGGGTAGCGCTGAAAAGATGAACCCGCTGCGGCACCACGCTCACCGTTTTACGCAGCGCAGGTTCGCTCATCTCTGTCAGAGGGGTGTCGTTGAACAGGATCTGGCCCTGGGCCGGATCCCAGGCCCGGGTCAGCAGCTGCAGCAGCGTCGATTTCCCGCAGCCGGTACGACCCAGTACCGCAACATGAGCGCCTGCAGGAATAACCAGGTTTATATGGTCCAGCGCCGGTTGTGCCTGGCCATCGTAGGCAAAGCTGACATCCGCCAGGCGGAGGGCCAGCTGCTCAGGCACGTCGGACGCGGTAGTACTGAACTGTACTTCCGGCTGCTGGCCGGTAATCTGGGTGATACGCAGCGCGGAGGCCACCACCTGGCCCAGGTGCTGGAAAGCCCCGGTAACCGGCGCCAGCGCCTCGAACGCCGCCAGCGCACAGAAGACAAACAGCGCAATGAGCGGCCCCGGCTGGGTGTTACCGCCCACGCCGCCGGAAGCCAGCCACAGCATTGTCATTACGGCAATACCGCCAATCAGCAGCATCAACGCCTGAGACAGGGCCGTGAGCTCCGACTGTTTGCGCTGGGCTTCATGCCAGTTCATCTCGGTATTTTCCATCTGCGCGCGGTAGCGACGGCTGGCACCAAAAATCGTCAGCTCTGCCTGACCCTGCAGCCACCCCGTCAGCTGCTGGCGATACTCGCCGCGCAGACGGGTAAGATTTTCACCGGTGGGTTTACCGGCACGGTAAAACAGCGGCGGCAGTAAAAACAGCGTCAGGAGCATGATCCCGCCGAGGACCAGCGCGATATTGACGTCCAGCAGGCACAGCCCGAGGGTAACAACCACAATCACCACCAGCGCACCCACCAGCGGGGAGATGACGCGAAGGTAAAGGTGGTCGAGAGTGTCGACATCCGCAACAACGCGGTTCAGCAGCTCGCCCTGGCGGTAGCGCGCCAGTCCGGCAGGGGAGAGGGGCAGCAGCTTGCTGAAGGTAGTGACGCGCAGGTGTTGCAGCACGCGGAAGGTTGCGTCATGGCTGACCAGACGTTCGAAGTAGCGTCCGGCGGTGCGGGTGATAGCCGTGCCACGTACGCCTGCGGCAGGCAGCATATAGTTGAAGCTGTACAGCCCGGCAAACCCGGCCACCGCAGAGGCCGAAAGGAACCAGCCCGAAAGCGTGAGCAGGCCGATACTGGCCAGCAGGGTGATGATCGCCAGTACCACGCCGAGGGTCAGCATCCATTTGTGGCGCATATAGAGCGCCAGATAAGGTAGTAAAGCGCGCATCAGATGTCCTCCTGACGGTTCGCCAGCAGGGCCGCGAATGGCCCCTGTGCCGCCGCGAGCGTGGCGTAATCGCCCTGCTCAACAAGCTGACCGTTGTCCATGACCCAGATCTGATCCCATTGGGAGATACCCTCCAACTGGTGGGTTACCATCAGGGTGGTTTGCTGCTGCGAGGCGGCATCCAGGGCCATCATCACGCGCTGTTCGCTGTGTGCATCCAGGCTTGCAGCGGGCTCATCCAGCAGTAAAAGCTGGCAAGGGTTAAGCAGGGCGCGGGCCACGGCGATACGCTGCGCCTGGCCGACGGAAAGTCCCGCCGACTGATCGCCCACCACCGTATCCACGCCGTTCGGCAGCAGGGGCAGGAATTCGCTGACCCAGGCGCGATCGAGCACCGATTGCAACTCTTCGTCGCTGGCATCCGGGCGCGCCAGCAGTACGTTTTCACGCAGCGTGGCCGCCGGAAGCTGTGGGTTCTGACCCACCCAGCTTAAATGGGTGCGCCATTCGTCAGGATCGAGCGCAGAGAGTTCGGCCTGGTTGATGCGCAACGACCCGCTGTAGGCCATAAAGCCGGATAACGCATTTAGCAGCGAGCTTTTGCCCGAGCCGCTGGTACCGACCAGCACCACGCGCTGACCTGCAGCGAGAGTGAAGTTTAATGGCCCCGCCAGCACTTTCCCCTCCGGCGACAGCACGCAGAAATTCTCTGCTTCAATGCTGACCGGTTTGCTGGTGCTCAGGGTCACGTCGCCGCGCTGCGGATGGGCCAGCGGCGTTTCGAGGAAGGTTTTCAGGCTGTCGGCTGCGCCCACGGCCTGGGCCTTAGCATGATAGAAGGTGCCCAGATCGCGCAGCGGCTGGAAGAACTCCGGGGCCAGAATCAGCGCCAGGAAGCCCGCCGAGAGGGTCACGGCGGTGCCGTAGTGACCAAAATCGAGGGCGCCCAGATAGGAGAAACCAAAATAGACGGCGACCAGCGCAATCGACAGGGAGGTAAAGAACTCCAGCACCCCGGAGGATAAGAACGCCAGGCGTAACACCTCCATGGTGCGCTGGCGGAAATCCTGGGAGGTGTGGCGGATATTGTCGGTTTCGGCTTCACCGCGACCAAAAATGCGCAGCGTCTCCATGCCGCGCAGGCGGTCGAGGAAGTGGCCGCTTAAGCGCCCCAGCGCCAGGAAGTTGCGGCGGTTGGCATCGGCGGCCCCCATGCCGACCATCGCCATAAACAGCGGGATCAGCGGGGCCGTACCCAGCAGGATCAGCGCCGCGACCCAGTTATACGGGAAGATCGCCAGCACAATCAGCAGGGGAACGAAGACGGCCAGCGCCATCTGCGGCAGATAGCGGGCGTAGTAGTCATGCATATCGTCGATTTGCTCGAGGATAAGCGTCGCCCAACTGCCGGCAGGTTTGCCCTGGATCCAGGCGGGACCGGCTTCCTGTAGCCTGTCGAGCACCTGGCGGCGAATTTCGTAGCGGATGTTCTGTCCGGCGTGAAAACCCACGCGCTCACGCAACCAGACCACCCAGGCACGCAGAATGAAGACCAGAATCAACACAATGAAAGGCAGTAACAGGGCCTCGCGTGGGATGTTTTCCATGATCATATGGTTAAGAATGCGGGCCAGCAGCCATGCCTGGCCTACAATCAACACGCCGCTGATAAACCCTAAAAGACGGGAAATATTCAGCCAGCGGCGGGAAAGTACGCTTTGCTGTTTAAGCCAGCGTGTTAACTCTTGTTGACGGGTTTTTTCCATTGCGTGCTTTGCAGGTGATGTTATTAGGTATTGGGCACGGCAATGTTACAACGCAGAGACAATAAAGGCGACTTATCGCCGCCTTTTTTACGTTTGTTGCTGTTTTGTAAAAATTATTTACTCTGATCGGCCAGTCCGTCGAGATAACGTTCTGCATCCAGCGCCGCCATACAACCGGTGCCCGCAGAGGTGATCGCCTGACGATAAATGTGGTCCATCACGTCGCCCGCAGCGAACACGCCCGGGATGCTGGTCTGGGTGGCATTGCCATGGATCCCGGACTGCACTTTGATGTAGCCGTTCTCCAGCTCCAGCTGACCGTCGAAGATCGCGGTGTTCGGGCTGTGGCCGATAGCAACAAACAGACCCGCCACTTCCAGCGTTTCAACGTTGTCGGAGTTCTGCGTATCACGGATGCGCAGGCCCGCCACGCCCATCTGATCGCCAGTCACTTCTTCCAGCGTGCGGTGGGTGTGCAGCACGATATTGCCGCTGGCCACTTTGTCCATCAGACGCTTGATCAGGATTTTTTCCGCGCGGAAGGTATCGCGGCGGTGAATGAGATGCACTTCAGAGGCGATGTTCGCCAGGTACAGCGCTTCTTCCACGGCGGTGTTGCCGCCGCCGATGACCGCGACCTTCTGGTTGCGATAGAAGAAACCGTCGCAGGTGGCGCAGGCGGAAACGCCGCGGCCTTTAAAGGCTTCTTCAGACGGCAGGCCCAGATAGCGGGCAGAAGCGCCGGTTGCAATAATCAACGCGTCGCAGGTGTATTCTGCGTTGTCACCGATCAGGCGGAACGGACGGTTCTGCAGATCGACCTTGTTGATGTGGTCAAAAATGATTTCGGTATCAAATTTGGCGGCATGCTCGTGCATGCGCTCCATGAGTAGCGGCCCGGTCAGGCCTTCAGGATCGCCTGGCCAGTTTTCTACTTCGGTAGTGGTGGTCAGCTGACCGCCTTTTTCCATGCCCGTAATCAGTACCGGTTGCAGGTTAGCGCGTGCCGCGTAGACCGCTGCGGTGTATCCCGCAGGTCCGGAACCCAGGATGAGAAGTTTACTGTGTTTGGCCGTGCCCATGAGATCCCCATTGTTGTTGGCAGACATTTTCCCCGGATTGTAGGGAATTTGTTGCCGTAAAAAAAGGGCGCAGCGATTTTGTTAACGATGTGTGTAATAGAAAGCGCCAATCAACGGCGGGGCAGGGAAGGTGATTTTATAACAATAATCATGGCAAATCGCTCGAAACGACGGCGATAAAATGAGGATTAATCGCCGGTCGTAATGAATATCCGGCATGTTGTACTAAAAATCGATGTTTTGCTTTGACAATCCCCTGCTGTTTTGCGAAAACATTCAAGGAAGAAAAAAAACGGTCTTTGTGTAACGCATAGTCATGCACAAAATCACCATTTTTACCGGGTCAGCGAAATCTACGCATGGTGTGGACAGATGCCATTCGTGATGTTGATGGCCGCCTCTGGGCAACGGTCTTCATACCACATAACCCCAATCGAATCGCGCAAACTATAAAACAGGCGATGCGATTAACCGCGGGGAAAGACTCTGAACAGTGAAGTGCACAGGGTCCTGGCAGGAGTTAGGGAAGGAATACAGAGAGACAATAATAATGGTAGATAGCAAGAAGCGCCCTGGCAAAGATCTCGACCGTATCGATCGTAACATTCTTAATGAATTGCAAAAGGATGGGCGTATTTCCAACGTCGAGCTTTCAAAACGTGTGGGACTTTCCCCGACGCCATGCCTTGAGCGTGTGCGCCGACTGGAAAGACAGGGTTTTATTCAGGGCTATACAGCGCTGCTGAACCCGCATTACCTGGATGCCTCACTTCTGGTATTTGTTGAGATTACTCTGAATCGTGGTGCGCCGGATGTGTTTGAGCAGTTCAATGCCGCCGTGCAAAAACTTGAAGAAATTCAAGAGTGTCATCTGGTTTCCGGTGATTTCGACTACCTGTTGAAAACCCGCGTACCTGATATGTCTGCATACCGTAAGCTGCTGGGCGAAACCCTGCTGCGACTGCCTGGTGTGAACGACACCCGTACCTACGTGGTAATGGAAGAAGTCAAACAGAGCAATCGTCTGGTTATTAAGACGCGCTAACACGGAACAGGTGCATTATCAGCGTACTTTGATTACACTCCTGGTAATCCATACAGCAACAGTGTCGGGCCTCCCGGCACTGTTGTCCGTTTAGCACTCGGGCAGGAATTGCCTGATACCTGGAGAGCCTGTTTTGAGCCAGGAATATACCGAAGACAAAGAAGTCAATTTAACCAAGCTCAGCAGTGGGCGCCGACTCCTTGAGGCGTTACTGATCCTTGTTGCTCTTTTTGCCGTCTGGTTGATGGCAGCCTTACTCAGTTTCAATCCCTCCGATCCCAGCTGGTCACAGACCGCATGGCACGAGCCTATTCATAATTTAGGCGGCGTACCGGGCGCCTGGCTGGCAGATACGCTGTTCTTTATCTTTGGCGTGATGGCCTACACCCTTCCCGTCATCATTATTGGTGGCTGCTGGTTTGCCTGGCGTCATCGTCAGAACGATGATTACATCGACTATTTTGCCGTCTCGCTGCGCCTCATTGGTGCGCTGGCGCTGATCCTCACCTCGTGCGGTCTGGCGGCGATTAACGCCGATGACATCTGGTATTTTGCCTCCGGTGGGGTAATCGGCAGCCTGCTGAGTACCGCGCTGCAGCCGATGCTGCACAGCAGCGGCGGCACCATCGCGCTGCTCTGCGTCTGGGGCGCAGGGCTGACGCTCTTTACCGGCTGGTCATGGGTCAGTATTGCTGAAAAAATCGGCAGCGTGATCCTCAACATTCTTACCTTTGCCAGCAACCGTACCCGTCGCGATGATACCTGGGTCGATGAAGAGTATGAAGACGACGACTACGATGACGCTGAGCCGACCGCCGAGCGTCGTGAATCCCGCCGCGCGCGCATTATGCGCGGGGCGCTGGCGCGCCGTAAGCGCGTAGCAGAGAAGTTCGCAAATCCGTTGGGGCGCAAGACGGATGCGGCCCTGTTCTCTGGCAAAAGGATGGACGACGAAGAGGTAGCTTACAGCGCCCGTGGCGTAGCCGCCGATCCGGATGATGTGCTGTTCTCCGGCAATCGCGCGCTGGCCTCCGACTATGATGAGTACGATCCGCTGCTCAACGGCCACTCGGTGGCTGAGCCGCTTGCCGCCGCTGCCGCGGCGACTACCGCCACTCAGGCCTTTGCTGCGCCCGTTGATCCAGTGATCCCGCCAACCCCTTCGATGCCAGATACCCATCTGCAGCCGCCTGCGGTTGAATGGCATGGGGAACCCACTGCACCAGCAGCACCGGCCTATGCGCCAGAGCCACAGCCTTATGCCGCCGCCGCGCCGCAGGAGCAGTGGCAACCGCCTTATCAGCCTGAACCGGCATACGCGCAGCCGCAGTATGAACAACCGCAATATCAGCAACCTCAGTACGAGCAGCCACAGTACGAACAACCTCAGTATGAGCAGCCGCAGCAGTATGAACCGCAGCAGGCCGTGTATCAGCCTGAGCCGGTGGTAACTCCGCCGGTCGTCGAAGCGCCGCCGGTTGAAGAGGTGAAACCGTCCCGGCCGCCGCTTTACTACTTCGAAGAGGTGGAAGAGAAACGTGCCCGTGAGCGCGAACAGCTCGCGGCCTGGTATCAGCCTGTACCGGAGCCAGTGCAAGAGCCTGCCCCGGTAAAAGCAGCTGAAATCCCGTCTGTACCGGTTCCGGCCGTTGAGCCTGCCTCCGTCGTGGCACCGGTTGCGGCGAGCGTGCAGCAGGCAACAGCCGCAGGTGCCGCTGCGGCTGGCGCTGCTGCACCGTTATTCAGCCTGGCCACCGGCGGCGCGGCGCGTCCGCAGGTGAAAGAGGGCATTGGTCCGCAGCTGCCGCGTCCGAACCGCGTGCGCGTTCCTACCCGCCGTGAACTGGCCTCGTATGGCATCAAGCTGCCTTCGCAGCGAATGGCGGAAGAGGAAGCGCGTAAAGCCGGGCGTCAGCAGTACGATGACGACCAGTACGAAGACGACGCTGACGAAATGCAGCAGGACGAGCTGGCCCGCCAGTTCGCCCAGCAGCAACAGCAGCGTTATGGCGAAGAATATCAGCCTGAGCCACAGCAGTATCAGACCCAGGATGACGAAGATGATGCCGCCGAAGCGGAGCTGGCTCGCCAGTTTGCCGCCACGCAGCAGCAGCGTTACGCTGGTGAACAGCCGACAGGGGCGAACCCGTTCTCGCTGACGGATTTTGAATTCTCACCGATGAAAGATCTGGTGGATGATACGCCGAGTGAACCGCTGTTCACGCCGGGTGTGATGCCGGAGGTCGAGCCGCCGCGTCAGGCGTTTACGCCGCCGCAGCCTGCGCAGCCGCAACAGTTTGCCCAGCCTCAGCAGCCTGTACAGCCGCAACAGTTTGCCCAGCCTCAGCAGCCTGTACAGCCGCAGCAGTTTGCTCAGCCTCAGCAGCCTGTACAGCCGCAGCAGTTTGCTCAGCCTCAGCAACCGGCACAGGCTCAGCAGTACGCTCAGCCTCAACAGCCTGCGCAGCCGCAGCAGCCACCGGCTCAGCAGAGCCTGATCCATCCGCTGCTGATGCGTAACGGTGACAGCCGCCCGCTGCAAAGACCGACCACGCCGTTGCCGTCATTTGACCTGTTAACCCCGCCGCCAACGGAAGTCGAGCCGGTTGATACCTTCGCCCTCGATCAGATGGCGCGCCTGGTTGAACTCCGCCTGGCCGACTTCCGGATTAAAGCGGATGTGGTGAATTATTCACCTGGTCCGGTGATCACCCGTTTCGAGCTGAATCTGGCCCCGGGTGTGAAAGCCGCGCGTATTTCCAACCTCTCCCGCGACCTGGCGCGTTCCCTGTCTACCGTGGCCGTGCGCGTGGTCGAGGTTATTCCGGGTAAACCCTATGTTGGCCTGGAGCTGCCGAACAAAAAACGTCAGACCGTTTACCTGCGTGAAGTGCTGGATAACGCCAAATTCCGCGATAACCCGTCGCCGCTGAGCGTGGTGCTGGGTAAAGACATCGCCGGTGAACCGGTGGTGGCCGATCTGGCGAAAATGCCGCACCTGCTGGTGGCGGGTACGACGGGTTCCGGTAAGTCCGTCGGCGTGAACGCCATGATCCTCAGCATCCTGTATAAGGCGCAGCCGGAAGATGTGCGCTTCATCATGATCGACCCGAAAATGCTGGAACTGTCGGTATACGAAGGTATTCCGCACCTGCTGACCGAAGTCGTGACCGACATGAAAGATGCCGCCAACGCCCTGCGCTGGAGCGTCAACGAGATGGAGCGTCGCTACAAGCTGATGTCCGCGCTGGGGGTACGTAACCTTGCCGGTTATAACGAGATCATCGCCGAAGCGGCGAAGATGGGACGTCCGATCCCGGATCCGTACTGGAAACCGGGCGACAGCATGGATGCCGAGCATCCGGTGCTGGAAAAACTGCCGTACATCGTGGTGTTGGTGGACGAGTTTGCTGACCTGATGATGACCGTCGGTAAGAAGGTGGAAGAGCTGATCGCCCGCCTGGCGCAAAAAGCGCGTGCGGCGGGGATCCACCTGGTGCTGGCGACCCAGCGTCCGTCGGTGGATGTGATCACCGGCCTGATTAAAGCCAACATCCCGACCCGTATCGCTTTTACCGTGTCGAGCAAAATTGACTCCCGCACTATCCTCGACCAGGGGGGCGCGGAATCGCTGCTGGGTATGGGGGATATGCTTTACTCCGGCCCGAACTCCACCACGCCGGTGCGTGTCCATGGTGCCTTTGTGCGTGACCAGGAAGTGCATGCCGTGGTGCAGGACTGGAAGGCGCGCGGTCGTCCGCAGTACGTTGAAGGCATCACCTCTGACAGCGAAAGCGAAGGCGGCGGTGGCGGCGGCGTAGATGGCGGCGAAGAGCTGGATCCGCTGTTCGATCAGGCAGTTAACTTCGTCACCGAGAAACGCAAAGCTTCCATCTCCGGGGTTCAGCGCCAGTTCCGTATCGGCTATAACCGCGCGGCGCGTATCATCGAGCAGATGGAAGCGCAGGGCATCGTCAGCGAGCAGGGGCACAACGGCAACCGTGAAGTGCTTGCCCCGCCGCCGTTTGAGTGATCCCCCCCTCGATTGCAAAGATGGGTAAATCAGCAATAATTAAGCATTTTCTTCTGTCGCCTGCCTGCGGGCAGGTCCAGAATAGTTGACAGAAAACCCCCATTTTGGGATGACGCTTTGTAAGGACTACCAATGAAAAAAATTGCAATCACCTGTGCATTACTGACCAGCTTTGTCGCGAGCAGCGTCTGGGCTGATGCCGCCGGCGACCTCAAAAACCGTCTGGACAAAGTCAGCAGTTTCCACGCCAGCTTCACCCAGAAAGTGACTGACGGCAGTGGCAATGCGGTGCAGGAAGGTCAGGGTGACCTGTGGGTGAAACGTCCAAATCTGTTCAACTGGCATATGACGCAGCCGGATGAGAGCATCCTGGTTTCCGACGGGAAAACCCTGTGGTTCTTCAACCCGTTTGTTGAGCAGGCCACGGCGACCTGGCTGAAAGATGCCACCAGCAACACGCCGTTTATGCTGATCGCCCGTAACCAGACCAGCGACTGGCAGCAGTACAACATTAAACAGAACGGCGATGATTTTGTGCTGACCCCGAAAGGCAGCAACGGCAACCTGAAGCAGTTCACCATTAACGTGAGCAGCAATGGTACCATCAATCAGTTCAGCGCTGTTGAGCAGGACGATCAGCGCAGCAGCTATCAGCTGAAATCCCAGCAGAACGGGGCGGTTGATGCATCGAAATTCACCTTTACCCCGCCGAAGGGCGTGACGGTGGATGACCAACGTAATAAGTAAGAGGCGTGCGTGAGCAACCTGTCGCTCGATTTTTCAGATAATGCGTTTCAACCTCTGGCCGCCCGTATGCGGCCAGAAAATTTAGCGCAGTATATTGGCCAACAGCATCTGCTGGCTGCGGGCAAACCCTTGCCGCGCGCCATTGAGGCCGGGCATCTGCACTCCATGATCCTGTGGGGGCCGCCAGGCACCGGTAAAACGACGCTGGCGGAAGTGATTGCCCGCTACGCCGATGCCGACGTCGAGCGCATCTCCGCCGTCACCTCGGGAGTGAAAGAGATCCGTGAGGCCATCGAGCGTGCCCGCCAGAACCGTAATGCCGGTCGCCGCACCATCCTGTTCGTCGATGAGGTGCACCGTTTCAACAAGAGCCAGCAGGATGCCTTTCTGCCGCACATCGAAGACGGCACCATCACCTTTATCGGTGCCACTACCGAAAACCCTTCGTTTGAACTCAACTCCGCACTGCTGTCCCGCGCCCGCGTCTATCTCCTGAAATCGTTAACCACCGAAGACATTGAGCTGGTGCTGACCCAGGCGATGGACGATAAGTCCCGCGGCTACGGCAGCCAGAATATCGTGCTGCCCGACGACACCCGCCGAGCCATTGCAGAACTGGTTAACGGGGACGCGCGACGGGCGCTGAATACCTTGGAGATGATGGCCGATATGGCCGAAGCCGACGACAGCGGCAAGCGGGTGCTGCTTCCGGCACTGCTGACCGAAATCGCCGGCGAACGCAGCGCGCGCTTTGATAACAAAGGCGACCGCTTTTACGACCTGATCTCGGCGCTGCATAAATCGGTGCGCGGCAGCGCGCCCGATGCCGCGCTCTATTGGTATGCGCGCATTATCACCGCCGGGGGCGATCCGCTGTACGTGGCTCGCCGCTGTCTGGCGATTGCCTCTGAAGATGTCGGTAATGCCGATCCGCGCGCGATGCAGGTGGCGATCTCCGCCTGGGACTGCTTCACCCGCGTCGGGCCTGCCGAAGGCGAGCGCGCCATTGCCCAGGCGATTGTCTATCTGGCCTGCGCCCCGAAAAGCAATGCGGTCTATACCGCATTTAAAGCGGCGATGTCCGATGCCCGTGAACGCCCTGATTACGATGTTCCTGACCACTTACGTAATGCCCCGACCAAGCTGATGAAAGAGATGGGCTATGGTCAGCAATATCGTTACGCACACGACGAGCCCAACGCCTATGCCGCCGGGGAGGAGTATTTCCCGCAGGAAATGGCACAAACTCGCTATTATCGCCCGACAAACAGAGGCCTTGAGGGCAAGATTGGCGAAAAGCTCACCTGGCTTGCCGGACAGGATCAAAATAGCCCTATAAAACGCTACCGTTAGGGCTATCGTTGCGGTAATGTTGGCAATTGTATCTTTGTGACCGCAGGCTGTGGTCACATTTCCTATTTTAATTCGATAAGCACAGGATAAGCATGCTCGATCCCAATCTGCTGCGTAACGAGCCAGACGCAGTCGCTGAAAAACTGGCACGCCGGGGCTTTAAACTGGATGTAGATAAGCTGCGCGCTCTTGAAGAGCGTCGTAAAGTTCTGCAGGTACAAACCGAAAACTTGCAGGCAGAGCGTAACTCTCGATCGAAATCCATCGGCCAGGCGAAAGCGCGCGGGGAAGATATTGAGCCATTACGCCTGGAAGTGAACAAACTCGGTGAAGAGCTGGATCAGGCGAAAGCCGATCTGGACGTTCTTCAGGCCGAAATTCGTGATATCGCCCTGGCGATCCCGAACACCCCTGACGACAGCGTCCCTGTCGGTAAAGACGAAAATGATAACGTCGAAGTGAAACGCTGGGGCACCCCACGCGAGTTTGACTTCGAGGTTCGCGATCACGTCACGCTGGGCGAAATGCACGCGGGGCTCGATTTTGCGGCTGCCGTTAAGCTGACCGGTTCCCGTTTCGTGGTCATGAAGGGTCAGATTGCCCATCTGCACCGTGCGCTGGCCCAGTTCATGCTGGATCTGCACACCGAGCAGCACGGCTACAGCGAAACCTACGTGCCGTATCTGGTCAACCACGATACGCTGTACGGTACCGGCCAGCTGCCGAAATTTGCCGGCGATCTGTTCCATACCCGTCCGCTGGATGAGGAAGCAGACAGCAGCAACTACGCGCTGATCCCAACCGCAGAAGTGCCGCTGACCAACCTCGTGCGTGATGAGATCATCGACGAAGACGATCTGCCAATCAAACTGACTGCACACTCTCCGTGCTTCCGTTCTGAAGCAGGCTCTTATGGCCGTGATACCCGTGGTCTGATCCGTATGCACCAGTTCGACAAAGTTGAGATGGTGCAGATTGTGCGTCCGGAAACGTCCATGGATGCGCTGGAAGAGATGACCGGTCACGCGGAAAAAGTGCTCGAGCTGTTAGGTCTGCCGTACCGCCGCATGGCGCTCTGTACCGGTGACATGGGCTTTGGCGCCTGCAAAACCTTCGATCTGGAAGTGTGGGTTCCGGCGCAGGGTACCTATCGCGAAATCTCCTCCTGCTCCAACGTTGGCGATTTCCAGGCTCGTCGCATGCAGGCCCGCTGCCGCAGCAAGTCCGACAAGAAAACCCGTCTGGTGCACACCCTGAACGGCTCCGGCCTGGCAGTGGGTCGTACCCTGGTGGCGGTGCTGGAAAACTACCAGCAGGCTGACGGACGTATCGAAATTCCTGAAGTACTGCGCCCTTACATGAAAGGCCAGCAGTACATCGGTTAATTTGCTTTTACGTAAAAAAGCGCCTGCGGGCGCTTTTTTTATGCCCCGGTTTTGACATCAGGCAATATCCCCTCCTTCCAAAGTAGTAATACTTTCCAGGTAGTTAGCATAAACCTCTGTTAACGCAATCACTCCTTATATAAATAACTATATAGCGGTGCTGCCGCACATGGAACTTTGTGAGCAATCAAAGTGAGAGTCTATGAAAATTAAAACGCCTGATGCCTTACTGGCTGCCGAGGTGAGCCGTCGCGGGCTGATGAAAACTACCGCGATTGGCGGCCTGGCGGTTGCCAGTAGCGCCTTTACTTTGCCTTTTTCTCGCCTGTCGTCGGCGTCTGAAGCCATCGCCGCCGTTAAGCCGGATGAAAAGGTGGTCTGGAGCGCCTGTACGGTGAACTGCGGCAGCCGCTGTCCGCTGCGGATGCATGTTATCGACGGCGAGATCAAATACGTCGAGACCGACAATACCGGGGATGATCACTACGAGGGGCTACACCAGGTGCGCGCCTGTCTGCGTGGCCGTTCCATGCGCCGCCGCGTCTATAACCCGGATCGTCTGAAATACCCGATGAAACGTGTCGGCAAGCGCGGGGAAGGCAAATTCGAGCGTATCAGCTGGGACGAGGCCTTCGATACCATTGCCAGCAATATGCAGCGCCTGATTAAAGACTACGGCAACGAGTCTATCTACCTTAACTACGGCACCGGCACCCTCGGCGGGACCATGACCCGCTCCTGGCCGCCGGGCAAAACCCTGATTGCCCGCCTGATGAACTGTTGCGGGGGCTATCTCAACCATTACGGTGACTACTCCACCGCGCAGATTGCCGCAGGTCTTAATTACACCTACGGCGGCTGGGCCGATGGCAACAGCCCGTCGGATATCGAAAACAGCCAGCTCGTCGTATTGTTCGGCAACAACCCCGGTGAAACGCGCATGAGCGGCGGCGGGGTGACTTACTACATCGAACAGGCGCGGCAAAAATCGAACGCCCGGATGATCGTCATCGATCCACGCTATACCGACACCGGGGCAGGGCGCGAGGATGAGTGGATCCCGATCCGCCCGGGAACCGATGCGGCGCTGATCTCTGCCCTGGCCTGGGTGATGATCAACGAGGACCTCGTCGATCGGCCATTTCTCGATAAATACTGCGTTGGCTACGAAGAAAAAACGCTGCCGGAAGGCGCCCCGGCGAACGGCCACTATAAAGCTTATATTCTCGGCCAGGGCAATGACGGGATCGCCAAAACTCCGGCCTGGGCCGCGGCCATTACCGGTATTCCCGAGGCGCGTATCGTTAAGCTGGCGCGTGAAATCGCCGGGGCGAAACCGGCCTTTATCTCCCAGGGCTGGGGCCCGCAGCGCCATGCCAACGGCGAGCTGGTATCCCGTGCCATCGCCATGCTGGCGATTTTGACCGGCAACGTGGGGATCAATGGCGGCAACAGCGGGGCGCGCGAAGGCTCGTACTCTCTGCCGTTTGTGCGCATGCCAACCCTGGAAAATCCGGTTCAGACCAGTATTTCGATGTTTATGTGGACCGACGCCATCGAGCGCGGCCCGGAAATGACCGCCACCCGTGACGGAGTGCGTGGCAAAGAAAAGCTCGACGTGCCGATCAAGATGATCTGGAACTATGCCGGCAACTGTCTGATCAACCAGCACTCCCAGATCAACCGCACCCACGACATTCTGCAGGACGACAAAAAATGCGAGCTGATTGTGGTGGTGGATTGCCATATGACCTCGTCGGCGAAGTACGCCGATATTCTGCTGCCTGACTGCACCGCCTCTGAGCAGATGGACTTCGCCCTGGATGCCTCATGCGGCAACATGTCGTACGTGATTTTTGCCGACCAGGCGATTAAACCGCGTTTTGAGTGCAAAACCATCTATGAGATGACCACCGCGCTGGCAAAACGCATGGGCGTTGAGCAGCAGTTCACCGAAGGCCGCACCCAGGAAGGGTGGATGCGCCATCTGTATGAGCAGTCGCGCCAGGCCATTCCTGAGTTGCCGCCGTTTGATGAGTTCCGTCAGCAGGGCATGTTCAAGCAGCGCGACCCGGAAGGGCATCACGTGGCCTATAAAGCCTTCCGCGCCGATCCAGCCGCCAATCCGCTGACTACCCCGTCAGGCAAAATCGAGATCTACTCTGCTCAGCTGGCGCAGATTGCCGCGACCTGGGAGCTGGAGCAGGGCGATGTGATCCATCCGCTCCCGGTTTACAGCCCGGGCTTTGAGAACTACGACGATCCGCAGAGCAAAGATTTCCCGCTGCAGCTGACCGGTTTCCACTACAAAGCGCGAACGCACTCCACCTACGGCAACGTTGATGTCCTGGAAGCGGCCTGCCGTCAGGAGATCTGGATCAACCCGCTGGATGCACAGCGGCGCGGAATTGCCAACGGCGACCGGGTGCGGATCTTCAACGGACGCGGTGAAGTGCATATCGAAGCCAAAGTCACGCCGCGCATCCTGCCGGGTGTGGTGGCGCTAGGCGAAGGAGCCTGGTACAACCCCGATGCGAACCGTATCGATCAGGCGGGCTGCATTAACGTGCTGACCACCCAACGCCCGTCGCTGCTGGCGAAAGGCAACCCGTCTCACAGTAACCTTGTTCAGGTTGAAAAGGCGTAAGGAGTAGCCGATGACCACTCAGTATGGATTTTTTATTGATTCCAGCCGCTGCACCGGGTGCAAAACCTGCGAGCTGGCGTGCAAGGATTACAAGGACCTGACCCCGGACGTCAGCTTCCGCCGCATTTACGAGTATGCGGGCGGCGACTGGCAGGAGGACAACGGGGTCTGGCATCAGAACGTGTTTGCCTACTACCTCTCCATCGCCTGCAACCACTGCGAAGATCCGGCCTGCACCAAAGTCTGCCCCAGCGGGGCGATGCACAAGCGCGACGACGGCTTTGTGGTGGTGGACGAAGATGTCTGCATCGGGTGTCGCTACTGCCATATGGCCTGCCCGTACGGCGCCCCGCAGTACAACGCCGCGAAAGGCCATATGACCAAGTGCGACGGCTGCCACGAGCGCGTGACGGAGGGTCACAAGCCGATCTGCGTCGAATCCTGTCCGCTGCGGGCCCTGGACTTCGGCCCGATTGAGGAGCTGCGTAAGAAACACGGCAAGCTGGCCGCCGTCGCCCCGCTGCCGTCGGCGCACTTCACGAAGCCGAGTATCGTCATAAAACCCAATGCCAACAGCCGACCCACGGGTGATACCACCGGCTACCTGGCCAATCCGAAGGAGGTGTGAGATGGGAAACGGATGGCATGAATGGCCGTTAATGATTTTTACGGTTTTCGGACAGTGTGTGGCGGGCGGTTTTATCGTCCTCGCCCTGGCGTTGTTAAAAGGCGAACTGAATAGGGAGCAACAGCAGCGGCTGGTGCTGAGTATGTTTGGTCTGTGGGTGTTGATGGGGATCGGGTTTATCGCCTCCACCCTGCACCTCGGTTCACCCATGCGCGCGTTCAACTCCCTGAACCGCGTGGGCGCGTCTTCACTTAGCAACGAGATCGCCAGCGGGGCGCTCTTCTTTGCTGTCGGCGGGCTGGGCTGGCTGCTTGCAGTCGTGAAAAAACTACCGGTAGCGTTACGCAATCTGTGGCTGATCGCAACTATGGTGCTGGGCGTGGTCTTCGTCTGGATGATGGTGCGGGTCTATAACACCATTGATACGGTGCCGACCTGGTACAGCGTCTGGACGCCAATGAGTTTCTTCCTGACCATGTTTATCGGCGGGCCGCTGCTGGGCTTCCTGCTCCTGCGGGTGGCGGGCGTCGATGGCTGGGCGATGCGTTTACTGCCTGCCGTGTCGCTACTGGCGCTGGCGGTAAGTACGGTGGTGGCCCTGATGCAGGGCGCGGAGCTGGCGACGATCCACAGCGCCATTCAGCAGGCCTCGGCCCTTGTGCCTGATTACGGCTCGCTGATGGCCTGGCGTGTGGTGCTGCTGGCGGCGGCGCTGGTGTGCTGGATCGTGCCGCAGCTGAAAGGCTATCAGCCTGCGCTCCCGCTGTTGTCGCTGGCATTTGTGCTGCTGCTGGCAGGTGAATTGATTGGACGTGGAGTGTTTTACGGTCTGCATATGACCGTTGGAATGGCCATCGCCAGTTAGCGCTGATTATTGTTATATAAAGCCGGGACTTAGTGCCCGGCTTTTCTTTTTTCAATCATGAAATTTTTCAACTGTCGTTTGGTTTTAATTTTGGCCTTAAATAAACAAAAACAAACACATAATTATTATCGATAGCAGACTTTGCATTAGCAGGATGAGTTTTTTCAATCGACAGAGAACATATTGTGCGTGCGGCCCGATCGGGTGGATTGACTTTGTTTTTGCCAGTGGCATGATGCGCACGAAATCTGAACTTCCTCACGGTTTTTAATCCATGTCGATCTATACCCGGCCAGTGCTCCTGTTGCTCTGTGGCCTGCTTTTGCTGACCCTCGCGATCGCGGTGTTAAACACCCTCGTCCCGCTGTGGCTCGCCCATGAAAACTTACCGACCTGGCAGGTGGGTATGGTCAGCTCGTCCTTTTTTACCGGTAATTTGCTGGGCACCCTGATGACGGGAAGCCTGATTAAACGCTTTGGTTTTAACCGCAGCTATTATCTGGCGTCGCTGATTTTTGCCGTCGGCTGTGCCGGGTTAGGGCTGATGGTCGGCTTCTGGAGCTGGATGGTCTGGCGCTTTATTGCGGGCGTCGGCTGCGCCATGATCTGGGTGGTAGTGGAAAGCGCCCTGATGTGCAGCGGTACTTCCCGCAACCGTGGCCGTCTGCTGGCAGCCTATATGATGGTCTATTATGTCGGCACCGTGCTGGGGCAACTGATGGTCAGCAAACTGCCAACCGACCTGATGAGCGTCCTGCCGTGGGTAACCGGCATGGTGCTGGCTGCGATCCTGCCACTGCTCTTTACGCGCATTGTGAACCAGAGCAGTGAGCATCAGGAAGCGACCCATATCTGGCCGATGCTGAGACTGCGTCATGCGCGTCTCGGAGTGAACGGCTGCATTATCTCCGGGATTGTGCTCGGCTCGCTCTATGGTCTGATGCCGCTCTATCTGAATCATCAGGGCGTCAGTGATTCCGGGATCGGTTTCTGGATGGCGGTGATGGTCAGCGCCGGCATTATCGGGCAGTGGCCGGTTGGCCGTCTTGCCGACCGCTTTGGACGCCTGCTGGTGCTGCGCGTTCAGGTCTTTGTGGTGATCATGGGCTGTCTTGCCATGCTGAGTAATGCCGCTATGGCACCGGCACTGTTTATTCTGGGCGCGGCGGGCTTCACCCTCTATCCGGTAGCGATGGCCTGGGCCTGTGAGAAGGTTGAACATCATCAGCTGGTGGCCATGAACCAGGCGCTGCTGCTGAGCTATACCATCGGCAGTTTGCTGGGCCCGACTTTTACCGCCATGCTGATGCAGAACTATTCCGACAATCTGCTGTTTATCATGATCGCCAGCGTGTCATTTATTTATCTGCTCATGCTGCTGCGTAAAGCGGGCGAACATCCTACACCGGTGGCTCATGCCTGAGTAAATAAAAGCCTGTCGATGACAGGCTTTTTTGTCTCTGTCACATATAAGAGTTTTACGCATTGTTTGTTTATTGCCTGAGGCGATAATTCAGAGGCGTTCTACCACTAAAAGGCAGCCATTATGTCTACTCGTCGTTTTACCACTACAGCGCTGGCAGTAGTATTGTCTTTAACCTTTGCAACTGCACCTGCTATGGCCAATCCGGGAAATGGAAATGGAAATGGAAATGGCCATGGTAATGGGCAAGGTAATAGCGGCAATCATGGCAACGGTAATTCCGGTAAAGGGAATACCGGTAACCAGGACCACAAACAAAATAACGGTCACCAGAATCAAGGCAAATCAAATAAAAGCGTCAAAGACGACGTCGATGCCCGCGTCAGTTACGACCATGCCCGGCATCTGGCGTTGAATTATGGTTTAACGGGTTATGATTCCCTGCCGCCGGGGATTGCGAAAAACCTCGCGCGCGGTAAACCACTGCCTCCGGGTATCGCCAAAAAGACCGTACCGGCGTCAATGTTAGGTCAATTACCCTCTTATCCTGGCTATGAATGGCGGGTAGTCGGGAGGGATCTGGTCTTAATTGCGTTGAGTACGGCGATTGTGACCACCATTATTAATGGCGTCTTTGACTAATAAATAAAAAGCCCGGTGAAAACCGGGCTTTTTATTAATACATGACCTTGTGACCGTACTGCTCCAGAATGCCTTTTACGCGTTCCATGGTCTCTTTTTTCGGTGGTTTAACGCCATCCAGCTTGTACTCTTCACCCATCGCCACCCATTTATGTTTGCCCAGCTCGTGATACGGCAGCAGCTCAATTTTCTCAACGTTGCCCATATCACGCGTGAACTCACCCAGACGGTGGGCAGAGTCGTCATCATCTGACCAGCCCGGCACCACAACATAACGGATCCAGGTTTTGATGCCTTTGGCTGAGATGTATTTTGCGAACTCTAAAGTGCGATGGTTAGAGACGCCGACCAGATTCTGGTGGATTTCGTCGTTCATCTGCTTGAGATCCAGCATCACCAGGTCGGTCACTTCCAGCAGCTCATCAATCACCGGATCGTAACGACGGACAAAGCCGTTGGTATCCAGACAGGTGTGAATGCTCTCTTTATGGCAGGCGCGGAACCAGTCGCGGACAAACTCGGCCTGCAGGATCGCTTCCCCGCCGGACGCGGTCACGCCGCCGCCGGAAGCGTTCATAAAGTGGCGATAGGTCACCACCTCTTTCATTAATTCATCAACGGTGACTTCTTTGCCGCCGTGAGTATCCCAGGTATCACGGTTATGGCAGTACAGGCAGCGCATCAGGCAACCCTGGAAGAAGGTGATAAAGCGGATGCCTGGGCCATCGACGGTGCCACAGGACTCAAAGGAGTGAATGCGACCAATAGTTGACATTGCGGTGATATCTCCAGATTCGGCCCGTCCGGGGCCTGTGTATGCGCACAACTCAAGCGGCTGTGTCGAGTCTGTTTTGGCTGTTATCCATTTATTATAGATAGCGGGCAAAAGAGACTGTGGTGCGGGAGGTGTTAAAAAGGCCCCACTTGCGTGGAGCCTTTATTGTACGCGTTTTACGGCGTGATTTCAGTCAAAACCACTTACATGGACTGAGTGAAAGTACGGGTAATAACGTCTTTCTGCTGTTCTTTAGTCAGCGAGTTGAAACGTACTGCGTAGCCAGAAACACGGATGGTCAGCTGAGGATATTTCTCAGGATGCTCCATCGCATCGAGCAGCATTTCACGGTTCATAACGTTCACGTTCAGGTGCTGACCACCTTCGATGGACGCTTCGTGATGGAAGTAACCGTCCATCAGACCCGCGAGGTTGGTTTTACGTACTTCGTCGTCTTTACCCAGCGCATTTGGCACGATAGAGAAGGTGTAAGAGATACCATCTTTCGCGTAAGCAAACGGCAGTTTCGCAACGGAGGTCAGAGAGGCAACTGCACCTTTCTGGTCACGGCCGTGCATTGGGTTAGCACCTGGTCCGAATGGCGCGCCAGCACGACGACCGTCTGGGGTGTTACCGGTTTTCTTACCATAAACCACGTTAGAGGTGATGGTAAGAACAGACTGAGTCGGGATAGCGTTACGGTAGGTGGTCAGTTTCTGAATTTTCTTCATGAAACGTTCTACCAGGTCAACCGCCATGTCATCAACGCGCGCGTCGTTGTTACCAAACTGCGGGTATTCGCCTTCGATTTCGAAGTCTACAGCCAGGCCGTCTTCGTCACGAATCGGTTTAACTTTTGCATATTTGATAGCAGACAGGGAGTCAGCTGCAACAGACAGACCTGCGATACCACATGCCATGGTGCGAACAACGTCACGGTCGTGCAGCGCCATCAGAGAGGCTTCGTAGCTGTACTTGTCGTGCATGTAGTGGATGATGTTCAGCGCGGTGACGTACTGTTTAGCCAGCCAGTCCATGAAGTGATCCATGCGATCCATGACTTCGTCGAAGTTCAGGACGTCGCCTTTGATCGGCTCAGACTTAGGACCAACCTGCATTTTCAGTTTTTCATCAACGCCGCCGTTGATTGCATACAGCATGGTTTTCGCGAGGTTAGCACGCGCACCGAAGAACTGCATTTGCTTACCAACAACCATTGGGCTTACGCAGCAAGCGATCGCGTAGTCATCGTTGTTGAAGTCAGGACGCATCAGGTCATCGTTCTCATACTGCAGAGAAGAGGTGTCGATGGACACTTTAGCGGCATATTTTTTGAAGTTCAGTGGCAGTTTTTCAGACCACAGAACGGTGATGTTCGGCTCCGGAGATGGCCCCATGGTGTACAGGGTGTTCAGGAAGCGGAAGCTGTTTTTGGTGACCAGAGTACGGCCATCCACGCCCATACCGGCGATAGATTCAGTTGCCCAGATTGGGTCACCGGAGAACAGTTCATCATACTCAGGGGTACGCAGGAAGCGAACCATACGCAGTTTCATGACCAGGTGGTCAATCATTTCCTGAGCGTCTTGCTCGGTGATTTTGCCTGCTTTCAGGTCACGTTCGATGTAAGCATCCAGGAAGGTGGATACACGACCGAAGGACATTGCTGCGCCGTTCTGAGATTTAACCGCTGCCAGGTAACCGAAGTAGGTCCACTGGATAGCTTCCTGAGCGTTGGTTGCAGGACCGGAGATATCGCAACCGTATTTCGCGGCCATCTCTTTGATCTGACCCAGCGCACGGTGCTGTTCGGAGATCTCTTCACGCAGACGAATAGTCGCTTCCAGGTTTACGCCGTTTTCCAGATCGGATTGCAGGGACAGGAACTGTGCGTATTTGTCTTTCAGCAGGAAGTCGATACCGTACAGGGCAACGCGACGGTAGTCACCGATGATACGGCCACGGCCATACGCATCTGGCAGACCGGTCAGAACACCTGATTTACGGCAGTTCAGGATGTCTTTGGTGTAAACGTCAAATACGCCCTGGTTATGGGTTTTGCGGTATTCGGTGAAGATTTTCTTCAGCATTGGGTCCAGCTCGCGATCGTACGCTTTGCAGGAGCCTTCAACCATTTTGATACCACCGAACGGGATAATCGCACGTTTCAGTGGTGCTTCAGTTTGCAGACCAACAATCTTCTCGAGGGATTTATTGATATAACCCGCATCGTGAGAAGTAATGGTGGATGCAACGGAGGTGTCGAAATCAACAGGCGCGTGAGTGCGGTTTTCCTGCTTAACGCCTTCCATAACGCTGTCCCACAGGGCAGTGGTTGCGTCGGTAGCACCGGCCAGGAAGGATTCGTCACCTTCATACGGGGTGTAGTTTTTCTGGATGAAGTCACGAACGTTGACTTCATTCTGCCAATCACCTTTGGCAAAACCTTCCCATGCTGTGGCTAACTTTTCATTAAGTTCGGACATGTAACACCTACCTTCTTAAGTGGATTTTTTATTTACTGCCTGAGAAAACCATTAATGATGGTTATCGCCACGCAGGTAAATGACCCAGTATGTCAACCCAACCAACAGACCACCGCCAATAATGTTCCCGATTGTGACTGGGATCAGGTTATCAGTGATGAAGTTCATAACGGTCAGATGAGAGAAACTTTCCGGGCTGGAACCTACTGCGGTCCAGAACTCCGGGCTGGCAAAATCACGGATTACAATACCCAGAGGTATCATAAACATGTTTGCAATACTGTGTTCAAAGCCGCTGGCAACGAACATGGCGACTGGCAGAACCATGATCATGGCTTTGTCCATCAGGCTGCGTCCGGAGTAGCTCATCCAGACGGCCAGGCAGACCATCAGGTTGGCGAGAATGCCAAGCGCAACGGCTTCAATAAATGTGTGATGTACTTTGTGGTCGGCGGTTTGCAGGACGTTAAGCCCCCACGCGCCGTTGGCGGTCATATATTCACCCGACAACCACATCAACAGGACAAACAGCAGGCAACCAATCAGGTTTCCAACATAAACGTTGAGCCAGTTTTTTGCCAGTTGGCCCCAGGTGATCTTACCGCTGGCTTTCGCGACGACGATAAGAACCGTTGAGGTAAAGAGGTCAGCGCCGCAGATAACGCACAGGATCAGACCCAGTGAGAAACAGATGCCGCCGATCAGCTTAGCGATACCGAAAGGCATCCCGGCAGTACCGGTGGTGGCGGTGATATAGAAAACAAAGGCAATGGAGATGAACACCCCGGCAGTGATGGCCAGGAAGAACGTCGTCATCGGTTGTTTCGTTGCTTTATAGACACCCGCTTCTTCGGCAACTTTCGCCATTGCAGCTGGGAGTAAAAGATCAAAAGGGTTGTCAGCTTTCACACTAACTCTCTCTTTATTAAGTCGGCGACGAGATACTAACAAAGCATTATAGAAGAGAAATTGATGTAGATCATATCTCGCCTGGCTTATAGGCCCGCAAAGCGCGTGGTTTTCCAGTGAATGCGGTGTAAGTATTTGATTATCCGTATAAAAATAAATTTTAAAAGTTACAAAATGAGTTGATTTTTTTCTTCTGACCTTCCCCCGGGCAGTTAATTAGAATGGAGTATTTCATATAAAAAGTAACAATAACCGCCAGGTCGCCATTATTATAGCTACCAATATTTAACTTTATTATTACAACTAAAACTTATTGCCGCAGAAATAAAAAACGGGGCAATAAAAATCGCCCCGTAATATAACGTAGGCGATTGTATACGCCTACTGTTTGTCATGTTATTTAACGTTATTTAGCCCAGAAAGCGCTTTTGGCCTTCTGCAATTTCTCATAGGCCTTCAGCAACGACTGGTGAGCAGGGAAGGCTTTCAGATCGCTGTCCACCGCCTGCAGGCCGTGGAATGGCGCTTCGCCGCTCAGGGCTGCGCTGGCGTTCTCTACCGCTTCGGCGCCGTACATACGGGTAAAGGCGTTAAGATACTGCAGCGGCTCACGATCCTCTTCCTGCGACAGCAACAGCAGCGTCTGCAGGCAGCGGTAGTAGTTCGCGCGCTCTGCGCTGAAGACCGAGGCGTTGAACTCGATGGTCCACTCGGTCCAGATCAGCGCCTGCTCCAGGTCACCGCCTGCCAGCGCCAGCATCGCCTTCAGCTCACCGATACGCAGGGTGTACCAGCCGTTGTCTTTGCCCGTCGCCAGGCCCAGCAGCTCGCGCACGCGGGTGAAGTCGTCGTGGCCTTCGTCGTCCAGCTGGGTGATGAGGTTCAGGTAGTCCTCTTTCTCCCACGCGCTCTCCGGCAGCGCCAGCAGGGTTTCGCGCAGGTGCGCACCCATGCTGTTGTTCGCCAGCCACAGATCTTCTACCGGATAGATATCGGACATGCCCGGAACCAGAATACGGCAGGCGTACACGCCCAGGTGTTCGTAATCGGCGATATACACTTCCTGGTCTTCAGCAGTGAAGATCGCCATCAGCGTGGCAAACTCTTCTTCCGTGGTGCCGGCGAAGCTCCAGTCAACGAACGGATAATCCGCGTCCTGCTTGAACATATCCCAGGAGATAGAGCCGCTGGAGTCGATGAAGTGCGTCTCCAGGTTGGCGTGCTCAGCCACTTCTTCGTCATCGAAGGTCGGCGGGGTGAACACGTCGAGATCTTTCAGGCTACGACCCTGCAGCAGCTCGGTAACGGTACGCTCCAGCGCCACGCCGAAGTCCGGGTGCGCGCCGAACGAGGCGAAGCAGGTGCCGTTCGCCGGGTTGAACAGCACCACGCAGATCACCGGGTACTTACCGCCCAGAGAGCCGTCATAGGCAAAGATTGGGAAACCTTCGGCTTCCAGTTTGGCAATGGACTCCACCACGCCCGGATAGCGGGCCAGCACGTCAGCCGGGATCTCCGGCAGGCTGATGGATTCTGCGATAATGCGGTTCTTTATATGACGCTCAAACACCTCGGACAGGCCCTGAACGCGCGCTTCGTTGCGGGTATTACCTGCGGACATGCCGTTGGAGACATACAGGTTGCCGACGATGTTCATCGGAATATAGACGGTTTGCTCGTCAGACTGACGGGTAAACGGCAGGGCGCAGATACCGCGATCCTCGTTACCTGATTGCAGATCGATCAGCATGCTGGCGGTCAGCTGATTTTCCAGATCGTAGAACGCGCGCAGACGATCGTCGAGGATCCCTTCCGGCAGCTCGTCATCGTCGGTCAGCGGGAACCATTTTTCATTCGGGTAGTGAACGAATGGGCCATTCGCCACGGTGTCGCCCAGCCAGAAATCGGCAAAGAAATAGTTGGTGGACAGACGCTCAAAATACTCACCCAGCGCAGAGGCCAGCGCCGCTTTTTTGGTCGCGCCTTTGCCATTGGTAAAGCACAGCGCGCACTCTTTATCGCGAATATGCACGGACCAGACGTGGGGAACCGGGTTGAGCCAGGAGGCCTCTTCGATGTTAAAACCCAGGTCGGTCAGTTTTTGCTGGAAGCGAGCGATGGAATCTTCCAGGGCGGCGTCTTTGCCGGGGATAAACGTTTGAGTCATGGCGATCACTTATATCGTACGGAAAGCGCGCAATGATACGGGTTTTGCATGGCAGGCGCTATCTCCCCGGCGGTTTCGGCGAAAATAAAAGGCTGAGCTATGCTTATATTGAGTAACCTACTGTAAAGGAATATAAAAATGGAAGCATTCGATCTTCAACGAATGGCCTTTGATAAAGTACCCGTTGAGTTTTTAGGCGAGGTCGCGCTGCGAAGTCTCTATACCTTTGTGCTGGTTTTCCTGTTCCTTAAACTTACCGGGCGGCGCGGCGTGCGCCAGATGTCGCTCTTCGAAGTGTTAATCATTCTGACGCTGGGGTCGGCGGCGGGTGACGTAGCGTTTTATGACGATGTGCCGATGATCCCGGTCTTTATCGTGTTTGTCACCCTGGCGTTGCTCTACCGGCTGGTGATGTGGCTGATGTCGAAAAGTGAAAAGCTGGAAGATCTGCTGGAGGGGAAACCGGTAGCCATTGTCGAAGAGGGCAAGCTGGCCTGGGAAAAAGTACAGCGCGCCAACATGACCGAGTTTGAGTTCTTTATGGAGCTGCGGGTGAGCAGCGTCGAGCAGCTTGGGCAGGTTAAGCTTGCCATTATGGAGACCAACGGGCAGATAAGCGTCTACTTTTACGAAGACGACCAGGTTAAGCCCGGGTTGTGCATATTGCCGGATGAATTTGTGGAACGTTTTATGACCATACCGGAAGTCGGCGAGTATGCCTGCCGACGCTGTGGTCATGTTGAGACTCTATCGGCCGGGGCACATCAATTATGTCCACGCTGCACGAATCCGGAATGGACGAAGGTTAGCCGGGCCAAACGCATCACCTGACAGCCATTTTGTCGGTTTTGTGACAGCCCGCTGGCAGAATGTATTGTGTGACGGCGGGCACATTTTCCGGGTCATAAGTTTTAGACATTGCGGCGCGTGTCACTGAATGATAAAACCGATATCCACAGTTATAACTTATTGCTTTTAGCGTGGTGAGGGGAAATGGCTCAGGTCTTTAATTTTAGTTCAGGTCCGGCAATGTTACCGGCGGATGTGCTCAAACAGGCTCAACAGGAGCTGTGTGACTGGAACGGTCTTGGCACGTCGGTGATGGAAGTCAGCCACCGTGGTAAAGAGTTTATTCAGGTGGCAGAAGAGGCAGAAGCAGATTTTCGTTTCCTGCTGAATATCCCCTCAAATTACAAAGTATTATTCTGCCACGGCGGCGGACGCGGTCAGTTCGCGGGCATCCCGCTGAACCTGCTGGGTGACAAAACCACCGCGGATTACGTTGATGCCGGTTACTGGGCGGCCAGCGCAGTAAAAGAAGCGCACAAATACTGCTCCCCGAACGTGATTGATGCCAAAGTCACCGTGGACGGGTTACGCGCGGTGAAGCCGATGAGCGAATGGCAGCTCTCCGCGGATGCGGCCTACCTGCACTACTGCCCAAATGAGACCATCGACGGGATCGCCATTCACGAAGAGCCGAACTTTGGCGAGAACGCGATCGTTACGGCGGACTTCTCCTCCACGATTCTCTCGGCGCCGCTGGATGTCAGCCGCTATGGCGTGATCTACGCCGGCGCGCAGAAAAATATCGGCCCGGCCGGTCTGACCCTGGTGATCGTCCGTGAAGATCTGCTGGGTAAAGCCCACAAATCCTGCCCGTCGATTCTGGATTACACCGTGCTGAACGACAACGACTCCATGTTCAACACCCCGCCGACCTTTGCCTGGTACCTCTCTGGCCTGGTCTTTAAATGGCTGAGAAACAACGGCGGCGTGGCGCAGATGGATAAGATCAACCAGCAGAAATCTGAGCTGCTGTACAGCGTGATCGACGGCAGCGACTTCTACCGTAATGACGTTGCCAAAGCGAACCGTTCTCGCATGAACGTGCCGTTCCAGCTGGCCGACAGCAATCTCGATAAGCTGTTCCTGGAAGAGTCCTTCGCCGCAGGTCTGCACGCGTTGAAAGGCCACCGCGTCGTGGGCGGAATGCGTGCGTCTATTTATAACGCTATGCCGCTCGAAGGCGTTAAGGCACTGACCGACTTCCTGACTGACTTCGAACGTCGCCACGGTTAATCACGCCCGTGTTTATTCCCCCGCGGCCTGGCTGCGGGGTTTTTATTATGTTGAATTGAGAGTTAAGTTTCATGGAATCCCTGACGTTACAACCTATCGCGCGGGTAGATGGCACCATTAATCTGCCTGGTTCAAAAAGTGTCTCGAACCGCGCTTTGCTGCTGGCAGCGCTGGCAAACGGCACCACTGTTCTTACTAACCTGCTGGACAGCGATGACGTTCGCCATATGCTCAATGCGCTGAAAGCGTTAGGAGTCCACTATACCCTGTCCGCCGATCGCACCCGCTGCGAAGTGACGGGCAATGCCGGGGCGTTCCATTCTGCTGACGCGCTGGAACTGTTCCTCGGCAATGCTGGTACGGCTATGCGTCCACTGGCGGCGGCCCTGTGCCTGGGCAGCAACGACATTGTGCTGACCGGCGAGCCGCGCATGAAAGAGCGTCCGATTGGCCATCTGGTGGATGCGCTGCGTCAGGGCGGCGCGCAGATTGATTATCTGGAGCAGGAAGATTATCCGCCGCTGCGTCTGCGTGGTGGCTTTACCGGTGGCGAAGTGGCGGTGGACGGCAGCGTCTCCAGCCAGTTCCTGACCGCGTTGCTGATGACCGCACCGCTGGCGCCACAGAACACCACTATCACCATCAAAGGTGAGCTAGTTTCCAAACCCTATATCGATATCACCCTGCACCTGATGAAGACCTTTGGCGTTGAGGTTGAAAACCACAGCTACCAGCGTTTCGTGGTGCGCGGTGGGCAGCAGTACCAGACGCCGGGTAACTACCTGGTGGAAGGCGATGCCTCGTCTGCCTCTTATTTCCTTGCTGCGGGCGCCATTAAAGGCGGCACCGTCAAAGTGACCGGTATTGGCCGCAACAGCGTGCAGGGCGACATTCGCTTTGCCGATGTGCTGGAGAAGATGGGCGCGGTGGTCACCTGGGGCGATGACTTTATCTCCTGCACGCGCGGTGAACTGAACGCCATCGATATGGACATGAACCATATCCCCGATGCGGCGATGACCATTGCCACGGCGGCCCTGTTCGCCAAAGGCACGACTACAATGCGCAACATCTACAACTGGCGTGTAAAAGAGACCGATCGCCTGTTTGCGATGGCCACTGAGCTGCGTAAAGTAGGTGCCGAGGTGGAAGAGGGCGAGGACTACATCCGCGTTACGCCACCGGCCCAGCTGCAGGCTGCGGAAATTGGTACCTACAACGACCACCGGATGGCGATGTGCTTCTCGCTGGTGGCGCTGTCGGATACGCCGGTTACCATTCTGGATCCGAAATGCACCGCGAAAACCTTCCCGGACTATTTTGACCAGCTGGCGCGTATCAGTACGCTTGCCTGACGCTTCTCTGCCGCACCGCCCGGTGCGGCAATTAATTACTTACACTTCATGACGCTGTCATCGTCCAATTCTTCTACACTCAGCTTCAATCATTCCGTAATTTGCACGCAAAGGTAACAGTTGTGCACGTTGACGCGTATAATGCGCGGCGTTTACACAACGGTATGCCTAATTTAAGGAGAAAAAGATGACGGCAATTGCCCCGGTTATCACCATTGACGGGCCGAGTGGCGCAGGTAAAGGTACTCTGTGCAAAGCGATGGCGGAAGCATTGCAATGGCATCTTTTAGATTCGGGCGCAATCTATCGTGTGCTGGCGCTGGCTGCTCTGCATCACCATGTTGATGTGGCCTCTGAAGAGGCGCTGGTGCCGCTGGCCGCCCATCTGGACGTGCGTTTTGTCTCCACCAACGGCAATCTGGAAGTGATTCTGGAAGGGGAAGACGTGAGCGGTGAGATCCGCACCCAGGACGTGGCGAATGCCGCCTCTCAGGTCGCTGCATTCCCGCGCGTTCGCGAGGCGCTTTTACGCCGTCAGCGCGCCTTCCGTGATGCTCCCGGCCTGATCGCCGACGGACGCGACATGGGAACCGTGGTTTTCCCTGATGCGCCGGTCAAAATTTTCCTCGACGCTTCCTCGGAAGAGCGTGCGCAGCGCCGCATGCTGCAGTTGCAGGAAAAGGGCTTTAGTGTTAACTTTGAACGTCTTTTGTCTGAGATAAAAGAGCGCGACGATCGCGACCGCAATCGCGCCGTTGCACCACTTGTTCCTGCAGATGATGCATTAGTTCTGGATTCTACCAGTTTAACTATTGAGCAAGTGATTGAAAAAGCGCTACAATATGCGCGCCAAAAACTGGCAATCGCGTAATCGCGACCGATTTAGCAGTACCCCCGCTGCAATGGATTGACGGCGGGTATGTGAAACAACCCCATCCGGCACGGAGCCAGGTGGACGTTAATATTAACCTGAAGATTAAACATGACTGAATCTTTTGCTCAACTGTTTGAAGAATCCTTAAAAGAAATCGAAACCCGTCCGGGCTCCATCGTTCGTGGTGTTGTTGTTGCTATCGACAAAGATATCGTACTGGTTGACGCCGGTCTGAAATCTGAGTCTGCCATTCCGGCAGAGCAGTTCAAAAACGCCCAGGGCGAGCTGGAAATCCAGGTTGGTGACGAAGTTGACGTTGCTCTGGATGCAGTGGAAGACGGCTTCGGTGAAACCCTGCTGTCCCGTGAAAAAGCTAAACGTCACGAAGCTTGGATCACGCTGGAAAAAGCTTACGAAGAAGCTGAAACTGTGGTCGGTGTTATCAACGGCAAAGTTAAAGGCGGCTTCACTGTTGAGCTGAATGGTATTCGTGCGTTCCTGCCAGGTTCACTGGTAGACGTTCGTCCAGTTCGTGACACCCTGCACCTGGAAGGCAAAGAGCTTGAGTTCAAAGTAATCAAGCTGGACCAGAAGCGTAACAACGTTGTTGTTTCCCGTCGTGCCGTTATCGAATCCGAAAACAGCGCAGAACGCGATCAGCTGCTGGAAAACCTGCAGGAAGGCATGGAAGTCAAAGGTATCGTTAAGAACCTCACTGACTACGGCGCATTCGTTGACCTGGGCGGCGTTGATGGCCTGCTGCACATCACCGACATGGCGTGGAAACGCGTTAAGCACCCAAGCGAAATCGTGAACGTGGGCGACGAAATCACTGTTAAAGTGCTGAAGTTCGACCGCGAGCGTACTCGTGTATCCCTCGGCCTGAAACAGCTGGGCGAAGATCCATGGGTTGCTATCGCTAAACGTTACCCAGAAGGTACTAAACTGACTGGTCGCGTTACCAACCTGACCGACTACGGCTGCTTCGTTGAAATCGAAGAAGGCGTTGAAGGCCTGGTTCACGTTTCCGAAATGGACTGGACCAACAAAAACATCCACCCATCCAAAGTTGTTAACGTTGGTGATGTAGTGGAAGTTATGGTTCTGGATATCGACGAAGAACGTCGTCGTATCTCCCTGGGCCTGAAGCAGTGCAAAAACAACCCATGGCAGCAGTTCGCGGAAACCCACAACAAGGGCGACCGTGTTGAAGGTAAAATCAAGTCTATCACTGACTTCGGTATCTTCATCGGCCTGGACGGCGGCATCGACGGCCTGGTTCACCTGTCTGACATCTCCTGGAACGTTGCAGGCGAAGAAGCAGTACGTGAATACAAAAAAGGCGACGAAATCGCAGCAGTTGTTCTGCAGGTTGACGCAGAGCGTGAGCGTATCTCCCTGGGCGTTAAACAGCTCGCAGAAGATCCGTTCAACAACTGGGTTGCACTGAACAAGAAAGGCGCAATCGTAAACGGTAAAGTGACTGCAGTTGACGCGAAAGGCGCAACCGTAGAACTGGCTGACGGCGTTGAAGGTTACCTGCGCGCTTCTGAAGCTTCACGTGACCGCGTTGAAGATGCAACTCTGGTTCTGAGCGTAGGCGACGACGTTGAAGCTAAATTCACCGGCGTTGACCGCAAAAACCGTGCAATCAGCCTGTCTGTTCGTGCTAAAGACGAAGCTGATGAGAAAGATGCAATCGCAACTGTTAACAAACAGGAAGATGCAAACTTCTCTAACAACGCAATGGCTGAAGCTTTCAAAGCAGCTAAAGGCGAATAAGTTACTCGTAGAGTAACTTGACAGATTGCAGGATTCGTCCTGTAATCAATAACAAAGGGCGGCTACGGCCGCCCTTGTTTAAGCTGTTTAGCTAATGGGTTTGAAGGAACCGGAGGAATCATGACCAAGTCAGAATTGATTGAAAGACTTGCCAGCCAGCAATCGCACATACCTGCTAAAGCAGTGGAAGATGCCGTAAAAGAGATGCTGGAGCATATGGCGACCACTCTTGCACAGGGCGAGCGCATTGAAATCCGCGGTTTCGGTAGTTTTTCTCTGCACTATCGTGCTCCACGCACCGGGCGTAACCCGAAGACTGGCGACAAAGTAGAGCTGGAAGGTAAATACGTTCCACACTTTAAGCCGGGTAAAGAACTGCGCGATCGCGCCAATATTTACGGCGACTGAGTTTGGCCTGCGGGCGAAACTGAGTAACCTCAAGAAAGCACCTGCGGGTGCTTTTTTTGTTTCTGTTTTGCCGATCCTGAATCGACGCTGCAAGTTTTGCGGTCGGTTGCTGCAAACCGATCGTTTCCCGCCAGTCTGCGCCGCAACCTCACATTTCCCTGCCTGACAAGCCACGCGACCCGCCGCACACTGCCCTGATACAGGGAGGTGTGAATGTGTTTGTCAACGCTCGCGACATGTCTGATCCTGGCCATCTTACCGCTGCTGTGGTTGCCCGCGCTGCCGGAGTTGACGGTACTTCAGGCCATAATCGTCGTCGGGGTCCCGCTGGCTTTAATTCGTCATCAGATTGCGCGCTATCTGGGCTTCTGGCTGCTCTTTTTTGCTTGGGGCGGGCTTGCCGCGCTGGGCGAAGTCTGGCCGATGCAGCATCTGACCAGCGGGCCGCAGAAGGCTGAACTGGAGATCCTGGCGACCGGGAGCGACACGATGTACCAGGCCCGCATTGTCCGGCTTAATGGCAGAACGATGCTGCCCGCGGTGGGCGTTACGCTGTATGGCAACGCGCTGCCGCAACCCGGCTGTGCGGGACAACGTTGGAAGATGACCCTGTCCTTAAGGCCCGTTCATGGGCAGCTCAACGAAGGAGGATTCGATGCCCAGCGCTATGCCCTGACGCAGCATCAGCCGCTGACCGGACGTTTTACCCACGCAGACGTGGTCGATGCCCGCTGCAGCTTACGCGCCCGATATCTTGCCACCCTGACAGCCAGGCTCTCGTCTTATACCTGGGGCCCGGTCCTGCTGGGGCTTGGCATGGGGGAGCGTCTGTCGGTGACGCCTGACATTAAAAATCTGATGCGGGAAACGGGCACGTCGCATCTGATGGCGATCTCGGGATTGCACATTGCGCTGGCGGCGTCGGTCATCTGGCTGCTGGTGCGGGGTGGGCAGTATTTTATTCCGGTCCGCTGGGTGGGCTGGCGAGCCCCCCTGGTGGCAGGATTCTGTTTTGCCGCTTTTTATGCCTGGCTCACCGGGATGCAGCCCCCCGCGCTGCGCACCGTCGTCTCGCTGGGGGTATATCTGGCGCTGCAGCTGAGCGGCCGTCTCTGGTCGCCCTGGCAGGTATGGCGGATCTGTATTGCCTCCATTCTGCTGGTCGATCCGCTGGCGGTATTATCCCATAGCCTTATGCTGTCGGCCTTTGCGGTGGCGGGACTGATTTTCTGGTATCAGTGGATGCCCAGACCCCGTTTATCCGGGCCGTGGGTAGGCAGGGCAGTGGTGAATCTACTGCACCTGCAGCTCGGCATGCTTTTACTGTTGCTGCCGGTGCAGGTGCTGGTCTTTCACGGGTTTAGCCTGTCATCGCTGGTGGCGAACCTGGTCGCGGTACCGCTGGTGACCTTTATCTCTGTACCGCTCATTTTGCTGGGGATGTGGTTGCATCTCGGGATATGGCCCCTCGCGGAACATAAGGTCTGGACGCTGGCAGATGGCTCACTGTCCCTGTTGTTTGATTTCTTAACTACGCTGCCCGACGGCTGGATCCCGGTCGATAAACGCTGGCTGTGGCTGACCCTGCTACCCTGGGGAGCCATTATCGCCTGGCGGATGCGCGGCACAAAAGCCTGTCCGGTTGTCTGTGTCTCGGCACTGGTGCTGGCGGCCAGTCCGTTATGGCGGGTGAACAAAACGGAAGGCTGGGCGGTGCATATGCTGGATGTCGGGCAGGGGCTGGCAGTGGTTATTGAGCGACAGGGGAAAGCGATTTTATATGACACCGGTCCGGCGTGGCCGGGCGGGGACAGCGGGCAACGGCTGATTATCCCCTGGCTACGCTGGCATCACTTGCGTCCGGAGGGGGTGATTGTCAGCCATGAACACCTGGACCATATCGGTGGGCTGGCATCGCTACGCGAGGCGTGGCCGAACATGTGGATACGCAGCCCGCTGCGCCGGGACGGACATAATCCCTGTTTTCGCGGCGAACGCTGGCAATGGCAGGGGCTGACCTTCAGCGCGCACTGGCCCCTTGCCACCGCTCCGCAGCGCGGCAACAACGGTTCCTGCGTGGTCAAAATTGAGGATGGTACCCATAGCCTGTTGTTAACCGGGGATATTGAGGCGCAGGGAGAAAAAGCGATGCTCAGTCGTCACTGGCAATATCTTGCGTCTACACTTATCCAGGTGCCGCACCACGGCAGTAATACCTCGTCGTCACTTCCTCTGGTGCAGCGCGTAGGTGGGCGTATCGCTCTGGTGTCGGCATCCCGATACAACGCGTGGCGACTGCCCTCGAACAAGGTGGCTCGCCGTTACAGAAAGGAGGGGTATCTCTGGCTAACAACCCCCCGATCCGGGCAAATCACGGTTTCCTTTTCGCAACATGGCTGGCAAATCCAACGCTTACGGGATCAAATTTTACCTCGTTGGTATCATCAGTGGTTTGGCGCGCCCGGAGATAACGGGTAGAATATGCGGCTATTTCAACAAATGCTGGTTTTTTGAATGCATAACGACAAAGATCTCTCCACGTGGCAGACCTTCCGCCGACTCTGGCCGGTGATTGCACCCTTCAGAACGGGCCTTATCGTGGCGGGCGTAGCGTTAATCCTCAACGCAGCCAGCGATACCTTCATGTTATCGCTCCTCAAACCGTTACTGGACGACGGTTTTGGTAAAACGGACCGCTCAGTGTTGCTCTGGATGCCACTGGTGGTTATCGGCCTGATGATTTTACGCGGCATCACCAGCTATATCTCCAGCTACTGCCTCTCCTGGGTATCGGGCAAAGTCGTCATGACCATGCGCCGTCGCCTGTTCAGCCACATGATGGGCATGCCGGTAGCGTTTTTCGACAAGCAGTCCACCGGTACCTTGCTGTCGCGTATTACCTACGACTCCGAGCAGGTTGCCTCCTCCTCCTCCAGCGCGCTGATCACCGTCGTGCGTGAAGGGGCCTCAATCATTGGCCTGTTCGTCCTGATGTTCTGGTACAGCTGGCAGCTGTCGCTGATCCTTATCGTACTGGCGCCGATTGTGTCGATAGCGATCCGCGTTGTCTCCAAACGTTTCCGCAGCATCAGTAAGAACATGCAGAACACGATGGGGCAGGTAACTACCAGCGCGGAGCAGATGCTGAAAGGGCACAAAGAGGTGCTCATTTTTGGTGGTCAGGAAGTGGAAACCAAACGCTTCGATAAGGTCAGCAATAAGATGCGCCTGCAGGGGATGAAGATGGTTTCCGCCTCTTCCATCTCCGATCCGATTATTCAGCTTATCGCCTCTCTGGCACTGGCCTTTGTACTGTATGCCGCCAGCTTCCCGAGCGTGATGGAAACCTTAACCGCCGGTACCATTACCGTCGTCTTCTCGTCGATGATCGCCCTGATGCGCCCGCTGAAGTCGTTAACCAACGTTAACGCCCAGTTCCAGCGCGGGATGGCCGCCTGTCAGACGCTGTTTGCGATCCTCGATTCCGAACAGGAAAAAGACGAAGGCAAACGCGTGATCGAGCGTTCAACCGGCGATGTTGAATTCCGCAACGTGACCTTTACCTATCCGGGTCGTGATGCGCCTGCCTTGCGTAACATCAATCTGAAGATCCCGGCAGGGAAGACCGTGGCGCTGGTGGGTCGCTCTGGCTCGGGTAAATCGACCATCGCCAGCCTGATCACCCGCTTCTACGATATTGATGAGGGTGAGATCCTGATTGATGGCCACGATCTGCGGGAGTACACCCTGAGGTCGCTGCGTAATCAGGTCGCTCTGGTTTCGCAGAATGTGCATTTGTTCAACGACACCGTCGCCAATAACATTGCGTATGCCCGTAACGAAGAGTACAGCCGTGAGCAGATTGAAGCGGCGGCGCGAATGGCCTACGCCATGGACTTCATCAATAAGATGGATAACGGCCTGGATACTATTATCGGTGAAAATGGCGTGCTGCTCTCCGGCGGTCAGCGCCAGCGTATCGCCATTGCCCGTGCGCTGCTGCGTGACAGCCCGATCCTGATCCTCGATGAAGCCACCTCGGCGCTGGATACGGAATCCGAACGCGCCATCCAGTCTGCGCTGGATGAGCTGCAGAAGAACCGTACTTCGCTGGTAATCGCACACCGCCTGTCGACCATCGAAAAAGCCGACGAAATCGTGGTGGTGGAAGATGGCTACATCGTCGAGCGCGGCAGCCATACCGATCTGCTGGCGCATCAGGGCGTGTATGCGCAACTTCATAAGATGCAGTTTGGCGCATGATTGCCCGTATATGGTCCGGTGAGTCTCCGCTCTGGCTGCTGCTGTTGCCGCTCTCCTGGCTGTATGGCCTGGTCAGCGGCTTGATTCGTCTCAGCTATAAAGTGGGGCTCAAACGGGCCTGGCGTGCCCCGGTACCGGTGGTGGTGGTGGGTAACCTCACCGCCGGCGGCAACGGCAAAACGCCGGTGGTGATCTGGCTGGTGGAACAGCTGACCAGACGCGGTATCCGCGTGGGGGTCGTCTCCCGGGGATACGGCGGTAAGGCGGAGCGCTATCCACTGCTGTTGACCCCGCAAACCACCACCGCAGAAGCGGGGGATGAGCCGGTGCTGATCTTTCAGCGCACCGGTGCGCCGGTGGCGGTCTCGCCGGTGCGTAGCGAGGCGGTTCAGGCTCTGCTGAACCAGACGGATGTGCAGATTGTTATCACCGACGACGGGCTGCAGCACTACGCCCTGGCCCGGGACAAAGAGATTGTGGTGATTGACGGCGTGCGCCGCTTTGGTAACGGCTGGTGGTTACCCGCCGGGCCGATGCGCGAGCGCGCGTCTCGCTTACGTTCTGTGGATGCGGTCATCGTCAACGGCGGTACGGCGCAGGCGGGAGAGATCCCGATGCAGCTGCGCCCTGGCCTGGCCGTGAATCTGCTGACCGGCGAGCGGCGTGATGTCGCTGAACTCCCTGGTCTGGTGGCAATGGCCGGTATTGGTCATCCCCCGCGCTTTTTCTCTACTCTCGAAGCCTGCGGTGCCCGGCTTCTCAACAGGGTGCCGCTGGCCGATCATCAGGCGCTGAGCCTGTCGCAGGTTGCAGGTTTTACCGTACCCGGCCAGACGCTGATCATGACCGAAAAAGATGCGGTGAAATGCCGGTCGTTTGCCCGCGACAACTGGTGGTATTTACCGGTTGATGCTGAGCTGCAGGGCGAACAGCCTGAACGACTGCTACAGGAACTGATTGCCCTCGCAGGAGGGGGTAATGGGGTTTCACCCGCGCACTAACTGACAGGACATGGCATGGCTTTACCGCAACTCACGCTTTCAGCCGCACGTCATCTTCATCTTGCCGCGCAGGGGCTTTTGAAAAAGCCCCGCCGCCGCGCGCAGCCCGCCGATATTCTTACCACCATCCAGCGTATGTCGCTGCTGCAGATCGACACCATCAATATCGTCGCCCGCAGCCCGTATCTGGTGCTGTTCAGCCGTCTCGGTCACTATCAGCCCGAATGGCTGGATAATGCCCTGCGTCAGGGCGAGCTGATGGAGTACTGGGCGCACGAGGCGTGCTTCCTGCCGCGCAGCGATTTTGCCCTGGTGCGTCACCGGATGCTCTCCCCCGACAACATGGGCTGGAAATACCGTCAGGCCTGGATGCAGGAGCACGCGGAGGAGATTGACCAGCTTATCGCCCATATCCATGAAAAGGGTCCGGTACGTTCCGCCGATTTTGAACACCCCCGTAAAGGGGCCAGCGGATGGTGGGAGTGGAAGCCGCACAAACGCCATCTTGAGGGGCTGTTTACCGCCGGGAAAGTAATGGTGGTCGAAAGGCGTAATTTCCAGCGCGTTTACGATCTCACCCACCGGGTGATGCCGGAGTGGGATGACAGCCGGGATATGCTGACCCAGGCGGCGGCCGGGATATGCTGACCCAGGCGGCGGCCGAAGCCGTGATGCTGGAAAACAGCGCCCGTAGCTTAGGCATCTTTCGCCCCCGGTGGTTAGCCGATTATTATCGCCTGCGCCAGCCAGCGCTGGCTCCGCTGCTTGAACGCTGGCAGGCGCAGCAGCAGGTGGTGCGCGTCGAGGTGGAGTCTCTGGGCGAGATGTGGCTGCATGTCGATCTGCTGCCGCTGCTTCCCCTCGCCGAAGAGGGAAAACTCACCGCCACCCACAGTGCCGTCCTGTCGCCGTTTGATCCGGTGGTCTGGGATCGCAAGCGCGCCGAGCAGCTGTTTAACTTCAGCTACCGGCTGGAGTGTTATACCCCAGCCCCGAAACGCCAGTACGGCTATTTCGTCCTGCCGCTGCTGCACAAAGGACAGCTGGTCGGGCGGATGGATGCCAAAATGCACCGTAAAACCGGTGAGCTGCAAATTATCGCCCTTTATCTGGAAGAGGGCGTCCGGGTCAGCGCCGCGCTGGAGAAGGGGCTCACTGCCGCCATCAGCGATTTTGCGGGCTGGCAGGGGGCAACACGGATCGCGCTGGGCCATCTTCCCGACGGACTTTTTGCCGCCTGTCGAAGTGGCTGGGAAATAGACGCGGTCTGAAAAAGGAATATGGTAAGCTTTACCGATCATTGATACGGAGGAACTATGGATCACCGTTTACTGGAAATTATTGCCTGCCCGGTGTGCAACGGCAAACTCTACTACAGCCAGGATAAGCAGGAGTTAATCTGCAAACTGGACAGCCTTGCCTTCCCCCTGCGCGACGGCATTCCCGTCCTGCTGGAAACCGAAGCCCGTTCGCTGGCGGCAGAAGAGAGCAAACCATGAGTTTTGTTGTCATTATTCCGGCGCGCTTCGCCTCCACGCGTCTGCCGGGTAAACCGCTGGTCGACATCAACGGTAAGCCGATGATTGTCCATGTGCTGGAGCGTGCGCGCGAGTCCGGCGCTGAACGGATTATTGTCGCCACCGATCACGACGACGTGGCGCGTGCGGTTGAAGCGGCGGGTGGCGAAGTGTGCATGACCCGCGCCGATCACCAGTCCGGTACCGAGCGTCTGGCGGAAGTGGTTGAGAAATGCGGTTTCAGCGACGACACGGTGATTGTCAACGTGCAGGGCGATGAGCCGATGATCCCGGCGGTCATTATTCGCCAGGTGGCAGAGAACCTCGCCCAGCGTCAGGTGGGCATGGCGACGCTGGCCGTGCCGGTGCACAGTGCCGAAGAGGCGTTCAACCCCAACGCCGTGAAAGTGGTGCTGGACGGCGAAGGCTACGCGCTCTATTTCTCCCGCGCGACTATCCCGTGGGATCGCGATCGCTTTGCAGCCTCCCGCGAAGAGATTGGCGACAGTATCCTGCGTCATCTGGGTATTTATGGCTATCGCGCCGGCTTTATTCGCCGTTACGTAACCTGGCAGCCGAGCCCGCTGGAGAACATCGAGATGCTCGAGCAGCTGCGCGTGCTGTGGTACGGCGAGAAGATCCATGTTGCCGTCGCGCAGGAAGTCCCTGGTACAGGCGTTGATACACCAGAGGATCTCGCCCGCGTTCGCGCCGAGCTTCGTTAATCCCCGTCATCCCCTCATCCGGGGGGATGCTTTTCTTCCGAATTTCTTCATCAGAATCGCCTCACAAGAGTGACATCCGCCCGCCACGCGCTCATTATAAAAGCAGTAGTCTTAATGGGGGTAATATCAAATGGAACAGCTGCGTGTTGAGCTCAGCCATCTGCTGGGTGAAAAACTGAGCCGCCTGGAATGCGTGCATGAAAAGGCGGATACCACCCTGTGGTCGTTATATGACAGCCATGGAAACCCCATGCCGTTACTGGCGCGAAGCTTCTCTTCACCGGATGTTGCCCGACAGCTGGCGTGGAAAATCTCTATGCTGGCCCGCAGCGGTACGGTCAGAATGCCGACCGTATATGGCGTAATGACCCATGAAGAGCATCCGGGCCCTGACGTGCTGCTGCTTGAGCGCCTGCGCGGTGTCCCGGTTGAAGCACCGGCCCGCACGCCGGAACGCTGGGAACAGCTGAAAGACCAGATTGTTGAAGCGCTGCTGGCCTGGCACCGGATGGATAGCGGAGGATTAGTCGGTGCGGTGGACAGCACTCAGGAGAACCTCTGGCCGCTCTGGTATCGCCAGCGGGTCGAGGTCCTGTGGGGAACGCTGAATCAGTATCACAATACCGGCCTGACCATGCAGGACAAACGGATCCTGTTTCGGACCCGTGAATGTCTGCCCGCCCTGTTTGAAGGCTTCAACGACAACAGCGTGCTCATCCACGGCAACTTTACCCTGCGCAGTATGCTCAAGGATCCGCGCAGCGATCAGCTGCTGGCGATGGTTGGGCCAGGAGTGATGCTATGGGCCCCGCGGGAGTACGAACTGTTTCGGCTCAGCGAGAGCGGGCTCGCTGAGGATCTCCTCTGGTACTATCTGCAGCGGGCGCCGGTCTCAGAGTCCTTCCTCTGGCGGCGCTGGCTGTATATGTTGTGGGACGAAGTGGCGCAGCTGGTGAATACCGGGCGCTTTAACCGCGCTAACGTCGATCTGGCGTCGAAATCACTCCTCCCGTGGCTCGCCTGACAGGCCTTTCAGCCATTGCCAGACGCGCCCCAGCGTCTCGTAGCCAACACGATCGCTGTGCATCAGCCAGACCGGGGACGGAATAATCCGTTCCCAGGGGTTGAGCGGAGCGCTAATCGCCAGCTGGTTGGCCGGGGCAGGTAGCGGGTGCAGACCCTCGCGTTCAAAGAAGATCATCGCCCGCGGCAGATGTGAGGCGGAGGTCACCAGCAGGAACGGGGCATCGCCGATCGCCTGCTTCACCGCTGCGGCTTCCTCTTCGGTATCTTTTGGGCTATCGAGGGTGATAATGGCCTCGCGCGGCACCCCCAGCGACAGGGCCACGCGTGCACCTGCTTCTGCCGTGCTCACCGGATTGCTTTGCGCCGCCGCGCCGGTGAAGATCATCTTCGAACCGGGATTGGCCAGCCACAGACGCATCCCTTCATTGAGTCGCGGCAGGCTGTTGTTGATGAGATTCGAGCTGGGTGCCCAGTCCGGATCCCAGGTATAGCCGCCACCCAGCACCACAATGTACGCAACCTTCTGTTTTCCCTGCCAGGTGGGGTACTTATTTTCCACCGGACGTAACAGCCCGTCAGCCACCGGCTGCAGGCTCAGCAGCAGCAGTACCAGCCAGCCTGCCGTCACAAAAATTTTGCCGGTTTTCTGGAAGCGGCTGAACCACAACAACCCTAGGCCCAGCGCGATACACAGCAGAAGAAGAGGGAGGGGAAGCATCATGCCGCCAATATATTTTTTTAGGGTAAAAAGCATCCTTTCTGGCTCCTTTTTTGACCATACAGCTGAGGATTGTCAGCGATATTACACCAGAGAGGTTCATTCTCCGCCCGGCTGTGACAAAATAGCGGTTTTGTTGTTAGCGGGTGGAGCTCTCCCAATGCGGGATCGCAATTTTGATGACATCGCGGAAAAGTTTGCCCGCAATATTTATGGCACGACCAAGGGCCAGCTGCGTCAAACGATCCTCTGGCAGGATCTGGACCTGCTGCTCGCCCGCTTTGGCTCAAAAAAGTTGCGTGTTCTCGACGCTGGCGGCGGTGAAGGTCAGACGGCGATAAAAATGGCCGAGCGCGGACACCATGTCATCCTGTGCGACCTGTCAGTAGAGATGATCGCCCGTGCCGAAAGCGCCGCGGCACAGAAAGGTGTGAGCGATAACATGCAATTTATACATTGCGCCGCTCAGGACATCGCTCAACATTTGGAAAGCCCGGTTGATCTGATATTGTCTCATGCGGTGCTGGAGTGGGTGGCCGATCCCCAGGCGCTGTTGCAGACGCTGTGGTCGATACTCTGCCCCGGCGGTGCGCTGTCGCTGATGTTCTACAACGCCAACGGCCTGCTAATGCGTAACGTGCTGGTGGGCAATTTCGGCTACGTGCAGCAGGGCATGTACAAAAAGAAACGGCGCACGCTTTCACCGGACTTTCCGCGCGATCCGCAGCAGGTCTATGGCTGGCTGGAAGCGATGGGCTGGCAGATCGCCGGGAAAACCGGCATCAGGGTGTTTCACGATTATCTGCGTGATAAACAAAAGCAGCATGAGTGCTTTGACGCCCTGACAGAATTAGAGACGCGGTACTGTCGCCAGGAACCCTGGATCAGCCTTGGCCGTTACATACACGTCACCGCGCACAAGCCGCAGAGCAAGGATAACTTATGAGTGAATTTTCCCAGACAGTCCCCGAACTGGTTGCCTGGGCCCGAAAAAACGATTTCTCCCTCTCGCTGCCGGTAGACAGACTCTCTTTTCTGCTGGCGGTGGCTACGCTGAACAGCGAACGGATGGATGGAGAAATGAGCGAGGGCGAACTGGTGGATGCGTTCCGCCATGTCAGTGATGCGTTTGAGCAAACCAGCGAAACCATTAATGTGCGTGCCAATAACGCGATTAACGATATGGTGCGTCAACGTCTGCTGAACCGCTTTACCAGCGAGCTGGCGGAAGGGAATGCCATCTATCGCCTGACACCGCTGGGCATTGGTATCACCGACTACTACATTCGCCAGCGCGAATTCTCGACCCTGCGCCTCTCTATGCAGCTCTCTATTGTGGCGGGCGAACTGAAGCGTGCGGCCGATGCCGCTGACGAGAACGGCGACGAGTTCCACTGGCACCGCAACGTCTACGCGCCGCTGAAATATTCGGTGGCCGAGATTTTCGACAGCATCGATCTGACCCAGCGCATCATGGATGAGCAGCAACAGCTGGTCAAAGACGATATCGCCCAACTGCTGAACAAAGACTGGCGGGCGGCGATTTCCAGCTGCGAAATGCTGCTGTCAGAAACCTCCGGCACCCTGCGCGAACTGCAGGATACGCTCGAAGCCGCGGGGGACAAGCTGCAGGCTAACCTGCTGCGCATTCAGGATGCGACGCTGGCCCATGACAACCTGCATTTTGTCGATCGTCTGGTTTTCGATCTGCAAAGCAAACTCGACCGCATTATCAGCTGGGGCCAGCAGGCAATCGACCTGTGGATCGGCTATGACCGCCACGTGCATAAATTTATCCGTACCGCCATCGATATGGATAAAAACCGCGTCTTTGCCCAGCGCCTGCGCCAGTCGGTCCAGACCTACTTCGATGCGCCATGGGCGCTGACCTACGCCAGTGCCGACCGTCTGCTCGATATGCGTGACGAAGAGATGAGCCTGCGTGACGAAGAGGTGACCGGCGAACTGCCGGCAGACCTGGAATATGAAGAATTTAACGAAATACGGGAACAGCTTGCGGCGATGATCGAGGAGCAGCTGGCGATCTTCAAAGCCAAAAACACACCACTCGATCTCGGCCTGGTGGTGCGCGACTACCTCGCGCAATACCCACGTGCGCGCCATTTCGATATTGCCCGCATCGTGGTCGATCAGGCGGTACGCCTGGGCGTCGCGCAAGCAGATTTCACCGGCCTGCCGCCGAAGTGGCAGCCGATTAACGATTACGGAGCCAAGGTACAGGCGCATGTCATTGACAAATATTGAACACGTGATGCCAGTTAAGCTGGCCCAGGCGCTGGCAAATCCGATCTTTCCGGCGCTGGACAGCCAGCTGCGTGCCGGTCGTCACATTGGTCTCGACGAGCTGGATAATCACGCCTTTTTGATGGATTTTCAGGAATACCTGGAAGAGTTTTACGCCCGCTATAACGTGGAGCTGATCCGCGCCCCGGAAGGTTTCTTCTACCTGCGCCCGCGCTCCACCACGCTTATTCCGCGCTCGGTGCTCTCCGAACTGGATATGATGGTCGGCAAGATCCTCTGCTACCTCTATCTCAGCCCGGAGCGTCTGGCTAACGAAGGTATCTTCACCCAGCAGGAGCTCTATGACGAGCTGCTGACGCTGGCGGACGAAGGCAAACTGCTGAAGCTGGTGAACAACCGCTCTACCGGTTCCGACGTGGACCGTCAGAAGTTACAGGAAAAAGTGCGCTCCTCCCTGAACCGCCTGCGTCGTCTGGGCATGGTGTGGTTTATGGGGCATGACAGCAGTAAATTCCGCATCACGGAATCGGTTTTCCGCTTCGGCGCCGACGTGCGCGTGGGCGATGACGCCCGTGAAGCGCAGCTGCGCATGATCCGCGATGGCGAAGCGATGCCGGTGGAAAACCATCTGCAGCTCAATGATGAGCATGAAGACAATCAGCCGGATAGCGGGGAGGAAGAGTAATGATTGAACGCGGTAAATTTCGCTCACTGACGCTGATTAACTGGAACGGTTTCTTTGCCCGCACCTTTGATCTCGATGAGCTGGTGACCACGCTCTCGGGCGGTAACGGGGCAGGGAAATCCACCACCATGGCGGCGTTCGTCACCGCCCTGATCCCGGATCTGACGCTGCTGCACTTCCGTAACACCACCGAAGCCGGTGCCACCAGCGGCTCCCGCGATAAGGGTCTGCACGGTAAGCTGAAGGCGGGTGTCTGTTACTCCGTGCTGGACGTGATCAACTCCCGTCACCAGCGCGTGGTCGTTGGCGTGCGTCTGCAACAGGTCGCCGGGCGTGACCGTAAGGTGGATATCAAGCCGTTCGCCATTCAGGGGCTGCCCACCTCCGTTCAGCCAACCTCGCTGTTAACGGAAACCCTCAACGAGCGCCAGGCGCGCGTGCTGACGCTTCAGGAGCTGAAAGACAAGCTGGAAGCCATCGAAGGCGTGCAGTTTAAGCAGTTCAACTCCATTACCGAATACCACTCGCTGATGTTCGATCTGGGCGTGGTCGCGCGTCGTCTGCGCTCGGCGTCGGATCGTAGTAAGTACTATCGCCTGATTGAAGCCTCGTTGTACGGCGGGATCTCCAGCGCCATTACCCGCTCCCTGCGCGACTACCTGTTGCCGGAAAACAGCGGCGTGCGTAAGGCCTTCCAGGACATGGAAGCGGCGCTGCGGGAAAACCGCATGACGCTGGAAGCGATTCGCGTGACCCAGTCGGATCGCGATCTGTTCAAGCATCTGATCAGCGAAGCCACCAACTATGTGGCCGCCGACTATATGCGCCACGCCAACGAGCGCCGTATCCATCTGGATCAGGCCCTTGAGTATCGCCGCGAACTCTTTACCTCGCGTCAGCAGCTGGCGTCCGAGCAGTACAAGCACGTCGAGATGGCGCGTGAGTTGTCCGAGCATAATGGGGCGGAAGGGGATCTGGAGGCTGATTACCAGGCCGCCAGCGATCACCTGAACCTGGTGCAGACCGCGCTGCGCCAGCAGGAAAAAATTGAGCGCTACGAAGCAGATCTCGATGAACTGCAAATTCGTCTGGAAGAGCAGAACGAAGTGGTGGCCGAAGCCGCCGACAAGCAGGAAGAGAACGAAGGCCGCGCCGAAGCCGCCGAACTGGAAGTGGATGAGCTGAAAAGCCAGCTTGCCGACTATCAGCAGGCGCTGGACGTCCAGCAGACCCGCGCCATTCAGTACAACCAGGCGTTGCAGGCCCTGCAGCGCGCGAAAGATCTCTGCCATTTACCGGATCTGACCCCGGAGAGCGCCGATCAATGGCTGGAAACCTTCCAGGCTAAAGAGCAGGAAGCGACCGAGAAGCTGCTCAACCTCGACCAGAAGATGAGCGTGGCGCAAACCGCCCACAGCCAGTTTGAGCAGGCTTACCAGCTGGTGGCGGCTATTAACGGCCCGCTGGCGCGCGGCGAGGCGTGGGAAGTGGCCCGCGAGCTGCTGCGTGACGGCGTCAATCAGCGTCATCAGGCGGAACAGGTTCAGCCGCTGCGTATGCGTCTGAACGAGCTGGAGCAACGCCTGCGCGAACAGCAGGAGGCGGAGCGTCTGCTGGCTGAATTCTGCAAGCGTCAGGGCAAACGGGTCGATATTGACGATCTCGAGTCCCTGCATCAGGAGCTGGAAGCCCGTATCGCGTCGCTGTCTGACAGCGTCTCCAGCGCCAGCGAACAACGCATGGCGTTGCGCCAGGAGCTGGAGCAGCTGCAGTCGCGTATTCAGACGCTGATGCAGCGCGCCCCGATCTGGCTGGCAGCCCAGAGCAGCCTCAGCCAGCTCAGCGAGCAGTGTGGGGAGGAGTTCGAATCCAGCCAGGACGTTACGGAGTACCTCCAGCAGCTGCTGGAGCGTGAACGCGAAGCGATTGTTGAGCGTGATGAAGTGGGCGCGCGCAAACGCGCGGTCGACGAAGAAATTGAGCGTTTAAGCCAGCCGGGCGGTGCAGAAGACGCGCGCCTGAACACCCTGGCAGAGCGTTTTGGCGGCGTGCTGCTGTCTGAAATTTATGACGACGTCAGCCTCGAAGATGCGCCTTACTACTCTGCGCTGTATGGCCCGTCCCGCCACGCTATCGTGGTGCCGGATCTCTCCCTGATTGCTGACCAGCTCGAAGGGCTGGAAGATTGCCCGGAAGATCTCTATCTGATCGAAGGGGATCCGCAGTCGTTCGATGACAGCGTCTTTGGCGTCGACGAGCTGGAAAAAGCGGTGGTAGTGAAAATCGCCGACCGCCAGTGGCGTTATTCGCGCTTCCCGTCGCTGCCGCTGTTTGGCCGTGCCGCGCGTGAAAACCGCATTGAAAGTCTGCACACCGAGCGCGAGGCGCTCTCCGAACGCTTTGCCACGCTCTCTTTCGATGTGCAGAAAACCCAGCGTCTGCACCAGGCGTTCAGCCGCTTTATCGGTAGCCATCTGGCCGTCGCCTTTGAAGCCGATCCGGAAGCGGAGATCCGCAAGTTCACCACGCGTCGTACCGAGCTTGAACGCGCGCTGTCCGCCCACGAGAACGACAACCAGCAGAGCCGCGTCCAGTTCGAGCAGGCCAAAGGGGGTGTCGCTGCCCTGAACCGTATTCTGCCGCGCCTCAACCTGCTGGCGGATGACACCCTTGCCGATCGGGTGGATGAGATCCAGGAGCGTCTCGACGAAGCACAGGAAGCCGCGCGCTTCGTGCAGCAGTACGGCAATCAGCTGGCGAAGCTGGAACCGATGCTCTCCGTCCTGCAGAGCGACCCGGAGCAGTTCGAACAGCTGAAAGAAGATTATGCCTGGTCGCAACAGGTTCAGCGCGAAGCCCGTCAGCAGGCCTTTGCCCTGACCGAAGTGGCCCAGCGTCGGGCGCACTTCAGCTACTCCGACTCGGCGGAAATGTTGAACGGCAACAGCGATCTGAACGAGAAACTGCGTCAGCGTCTGGAGCAGGCAGAAGCGGAACGTACCCGCGCCCGTGAAGCGATGCGTAGCCATGCCGCGCAGCTGAGCCAGTACAGCCAGGTGCTGGCGTCGCTGAAAAGCTCGTTTGATACCAAGAAAGAGCTGCTGACCGACCTGCACAAAGAGCTGCAGGATATCGGCGTACGTGCCGATAGCGGCGCAGAGGAGCGGGCGCGTATTCGTCGCGACGAACTGCATGCCCAGCTCAGCAACAACCGCGCGCGCCGCAACCAGCTGGAAAAAGCGCTGACCTTCTGCGAAGCGGAGATGGATAACCTGACCCGTCGTCTGCGCAAGCTGGAACGCGACTACCACGAGAAGCGCGAGCAGGTGGTTACCGCCAAAGCGGGCTGGTGTGCCGTGATGCGAATGGTGAAAGACAACGGGGTTGAACGTCGTCTGCACCGCCGCGAGCTGGCCTATCTTTCCGGAGATGAGCTGCGCTCTATGTCGGATAAGGCGCTCGGCGCGCTGCGTCTGGCGGTGGCGGATAACGAACACCTGCGCGATGTCCTGCGCATGTCGGAAGATCCGAAACGCCCTGAGCGCAAAATTCAGTTCTTTGTGGCGGTCTATCAGCACCTGCGCGAGCGTATCCGCCAGGACATCATCCGTACCGACGATCCGGTCGAAGCCATCGAACAGATGGAGATCGAGCTGGGCCGTCTGACGGAAGAGCTGACTTCCCGCGAGCAGAAGCTGGCAATCAGCTCCCGCAGCGTGGCGAATATTATCCGCAAGACGATTCAGCGCGAGCAGAACCGTATTCGTCAGCTGAACCAGGGCCTGCAAAGCGTGTCGTTCGGCCAGGTTAACAGCGTACGACTGAACGTCAACGTGCGTGAAGCCCACGCCACGCTGCTGGACGTACTGGCTGAGCAGCACGAGCAGCATCAGGATCTGTTCAACAGCAACCGCCTGACCTTCTCCGAAGCGCTGGCGAAGCTGTATCAGCGTCTGAACCCGCAGATCGACATGGGCCAGCGCACGCCGCAAACCATCGGTGAGGAGCTGCTGGACTACCGCAACTATCTGGAGATGGAAGTGGAAGTTAACCGTGGTTCCGACGGCTGGCTGCGTGCGGAATCCGGCGCCCTGTCGACCGGGGAAGCGATCGGCACCGGGATGTCGATTCTGGTAATGGTGGTGCAGAGCTGGGAGGATGAATCCCGGCGTCTGCGCGGCAAGGATATCTCTCCATGCCGCCTGCTGTTCCTCGATGAAGCGGCGCGTCTGGATGCCCGTTCGATCGCCACGCTGTTTGAGCTGTGCGACCGTCTGGATATGCAGCTGATTATCGCGGCGCCGGAGAACATCAGTCCGGAGAAAGGCACCACCTATAAACTGGTGCGTAAGGTCTACCAGAACAGCGAGCACGTTCACGTTGTCGGCCTGCGCGGCTTTGCCCCGCAGCCGCCTGAATCTCTCCCGGGGACGGCTGACGCCTCCTGATGAATCTGAAAGTGAACCATGGCGGCCCCCGGGCCGCCTTTTTTTATTCCTTGAGCTTGTACTGGCGGCTGCGTTAACTTTAAACTTCTTTACATAAGGCAAGGCTGGTGCCGGTCTGTCTTCCTATAATGAAATGAAGCCCCGGTGATGAGGGCGCGACGTAAAGCAAACAGGGGGCAAGGGATGTTGCTGAATAAAATGTATGGTCGTCAGCTGTCGGCGCTAAGTTTGTGCCTGACGGTAGTAGTGGCTCCACTGTTTTCTGCCCGGGCCGATGAGCCCGAACTGGTTCCTGTCGACAGCTCCGCCACCATGGGCGCACAGCCTACGTCGCTGTCACAACCGCTGGAACAATCGCCAGCCACCGCCATTATGGCCGGTATCCGACCGCTGCCTGCCGATGTCACAGCGGAACAACGCCGCGAGCAGCTACTATCAGCTCTGCCGGCGGGTTACTCCCCGGTCTATCTCAATCAGCTTACGCTGCTGTATGCCGCACGCGACATGAAACCCATGTGGGACGATCGCGATGCCGTGCGGGCGTTCCAGCAACAGCTTGCTGAAGTCGCTATCGCCGGTTTCCAGCCGCAGTTTACCGCCTGGGTGGAACTGCTGACCCAGCCTGCGATAACCGGTATGGCGCGGGACGTGGTCCTGTCGGATGCGATGATGGGCTATCTGCAGTTTGTGGCGGGGATCCCGGTCAACGGTAACCGCTGGCTCTACAGCACCAAACCCTACAAGATGGCGACGCCGCCGCTGTCGGTCATCAACCAGTGGCAGCTGGCGCTGGATAACGGGACGGTACCGAATTTTATTGCCGGACTTGCACCGACGCATCCGCAGTATGCGGTGATGCACCAGTCGCTGCTGCAGCTGGTGGCCGATACGCAACCCTGGCCACAGCTGCAGGGAACCGCCAAACTGAGTCCGGGGCAGTGGAGCAGCGACGTTCCGGCCCTGCGCGAAATCCTGAAACGCTCCGGCGTGATTGACGGTGGGCCGAAAATTGCCCTGCCGGGTGACGATCCGCAAAGCGTGGTTGTCAGCCCGTCAGCCCCGCCGGTTGAGAAGAAAACGAAGCCCGTCTCCAGCAAGCCGGCCTCCTATGACCGTAGCCTTGTTGAGGCGGTCAAAGCCTTCCAGACCACCCAGGGGCTGGGCGCGGATGGGGTGATTGGCCCGGCAACGCGTGACGCGCTGAATCTCACCCCTGCCCAGCGTGCCGGCGTGCTGGCGCTGAATATCCAGCGTCTGCGCCTGCTGCCGGGAACGCTCTCCACCGGCATTATGGTGAATATCCCGGCCTTTTCGCTGGTCTATTATCAGAACGGCAATGAAGTGCTGGCATCAAGAGTGATTGTCGGTCGTCCGGATCGCAAAACGCCGATGATGAGCAGCGCGCTAAATAACGTGGTGGTCAACCCGCCGTGGAACGTGCCGCCGACGCTGGCGCGCAAAGACATTCTGCCGAAACTGTGGGATGACCCGGGATATCTTGAGCGCCACAACTATACCGTCCTGCGGGGCTGGAACAGTAAAGAGGCTATCGATCCGTGGCGGGTAGACTGGGCGACCATTACGCCAGCGAATCTGCCGTTCCGTTTCCAGCAGGCTCCCGGGGCGCATAACTCTCTGGGGCGTTATAAATTCAATATGCCGAGTTCGGACGCTATCTATCTGCACGATACGCCTAACCACAACCTGTTCCAGAAAGATGCTCGTGCGCTCAGCTCCGGCTGCGTGCGTGTAAACAAGGCGTCAGAACTGGCTAACATGCTGTTACAGGATGCAGGCTGGAACGACACACGAATCTCCGACGCGCTGAAGCAGGGCGACACGCGTTATGTGAATATCCGCCAAAATATTCCGGTTAATCTGTACTATCTGACCGCATTCGTGGGTAAGGACGGCCGGACCCAGTATCGTACAGATATTTACAATTATGATGAGATTGCCCGATCGAACACTCAGATTCTGCCCAAGGCAGAGCAATTGATCAGGTAAATGAAGAAGTTCGGAAAATTCTGGTAGCCTGAGGAAGAAAAAGAAACGGGGCTTGCGGCTGCAAGCCCCGTATTTCCTGGTTTTGCTGCCTTGACGCTGACAGGTTTGCCCGGTAATGTGCCCTTCGTGCGCTGTATTGCATTTATACGATAACACTGACCTGTAGACCTGATTACCATGGATAAATTCGACGCTAATCGCCGTAAGTTGCTGGCGTTAGGGGGCATTGCGCTGGGCGCTGCCATCTTACCGACGCCATCATTTGCCACGCTCTCTACCCCACGACCACGCATTTTGACGCTTAATAACCTGCATACAGGTGAGTCAATAAAAGCCGAGTTTTTTGATGGCCGGGGCTATATTCAGGATGAATTAGCAAAGCTTAATCATTTTTTCCGTGATTTCCGCGCAAATAAGATTAAAGCCATCGATCCAGGATTATTCGATCAGCTTTACCGCCTGCAGGGCCTGCTGGGAACCCGTAAACCGGTCCAGCTTATCTCTGGTTACCGCTCCCTTGATACCAATAACGAATTACGCGCCCGCAGCCGTGGAGTTGCTAAAAAAAGTTATCACACCAAAGGGCAAGCGATGGATTTTCATATTGAAGGCGTTTCGTTAGCCAATGTTCGCAAAGCTGCGTTATCTATGCGCGCAGGTGGTGTAGGATATTACCCACGTAGCAACTTTGTGCATATTGATACCGGGCCACTGCGGCACTGGTAATAACGAAATCAGGAGCAGTATGAACTATCGTATTATTCCAGTCACCGCGTTCTCCCAGAACTGTTCGATTATCTGGTGCGAACAAACCAAACTGGCCGCCCTGGTCGACCCGGGTGGTGATGCAGAGAAGATCAAACAGGAAGTCGCCGCCGCTGGCGTGACCTTAATGCAGATTTTACTCACCCACGGTCATCTCGATCACGTGGGGGCTGCGGCCGAGCTGGCGCAACACTACGGTGTACCGATCGTGGGTCCGGAAAAAGAAGACGAGTTCTGGCTGCAGGGATTGCCGGCACAAAGCCGCATGTTTGGTCTGGATGAGTGTCTGCCGCTGACGCCGGATCGCTGGCTGAACGAAGGTGAAACCGTCAGCGTCGGCAATGTGACCTTACAGGTGCTGCATTGCCCGGGCCATACGCCAGGCCACATTGTCTTCTTTGATGACCAGTCCCGCTTGCTGATTTCCGGCGACGTGATCTTTAAAGGCGGAGTAGGGCGCAGTGATTTCCCGCGTGGCGATCATGGTCAGCTGATTCGCTCGATTAAAGAGAAGTTATTGCCGCTGGGGGATGATGTGACCTTTATCTCCGGCCACGGCCCAATGTCGACGCTGGGCTACGAGCGGCTGCACAACCCGTTCCTGCAGGATGAAATGCCTGTCTGGTAATGACGAATTAAAAAAGCCTGCTTTCAGCAGGCTTTTTTTTGCCCGGCGGCGCTACGCTTGCGCGGGCCTACGTGGCTTTTGTAGGTCGGGTAAGCGCAAGCGCCACCCGACAGTTTTTTACAGCACAGCCACAATCGCTTCGCACAGCGGCGCCATGTTATCCGGCGTCATACCCGCCACGTTAACACGACCGGAAGCCACCGCGTACACGCCAAACTCTTCACGCAGACGCAGAACCTGCTCTTTGGTCAGGCCGCTGAATGAGAACATGCCGTTCTGCTTGATGATGAAGCTAAAGTCGCGATCTGAGCCTTTTTCCGCCAGGGTGTTCACGAACAGCAGGCGCATGCGCTGAATACGCTGACGCATGTCGTTCAGTTCCTGTTCCCAGATGGCGCGCAGCGCGTCGTTGCTGAGAATGGTTGCCACTACAGACGCACCGTGAGCCGGTGGGTTGGAGTAGTTAGCACGAATAACGGATTTCATCTGGCTGAACGCACGATCGACGGTCTGCTCGTCGGCAGCCACCAGCGTACAGGCGCCTACGCGCTCATTGTACAGACCGAAGTTCTTGGAGTAGGAGCTGGCAACAATCAGCTCTTTATGCAGTGCAGCGAACGCACGCAGGCCTTCAGCATCTTCTTCCAGACCACGGGCAAAGCCCTGGTAGGCGAAGTCAAACAGCGGCAGCCAGCCTTTTTCGACGGAGAGTTTCGCCAGCTGTTCCCACTGTTCCAGCGTTGGATCGATGCCGGTTGGGTTATGGCAGCAGCCGTGGAACAGGACCACATCGCCCGCCTGCGCTTCGCTCAGGCTTGCCAGCAGACCGTCAAAGTCGAGAGCGTGATTAGCCGCGTCGTAGTAAGCGTATTCACGCACTTCCAGACCGGCAGAGTTGAAGACGCTCTTATGGTTCGGCCAGCTTGGGTTGCTCACCCAGACGGTTTTTACGCTGGTATTTTTGGCGAGGAAATCCGCCGCCACGCGCAGGGCACCGGTACCGCCAGGGGTCTGTGCGGTGCGGGCACGTTTATCGCTGATAATCGCGTTGCCTTTGCCGAACAGCAGCTCCTGAGTGCAACGACCAAATTCCGGGATGCCGTTGATGCCGAGGTAGTTTTTGGTATTTTCGTTTTCCAGCAGATACTGCTCAGCTTTTTTAACGCTGGTCAGTACCGGGGTCTTGCCGGTCTCATCTTTATAGACACCAATACCCAGGTTGATTTTCCCAGGGCGGTCATCGGCACGAAACAGATCGGCCAGGCCCAGAATTGGGTCGGCAGGGGCGGCGGTAATGTTCTCAAACATGACGAAGTTCCATTGTGGTTACGGAAGTGAAATCCGCTATCAGGTTAACGATAGTTCTACAAAATGCCAACCGTTTGCTACAAAAAGCGTGCGGCTTTTCAAAAGTCGCCATTTTTAGCTTTCGGGCATAAAAAAACAGGGCCGAAGCCCTGTTTTTTAGACATATAACAAAGTGGTGTACTGATTAGAACTGGTATACCAGACCCAGAACGTAGGTGTCGTCTGTTGCCAGCTCAACGCTACGGGTGTAGTTGTTGTTATCCAGCAGGTTGAAACGGTATGCACCGTACACGTTCATGTTCTTGTTGAAGTAGTACCATGAGCCCACTTCTACGTATTTCACCAGGTCAGCATCGCCACCGTTGAAGGTTGCGCCATTTTTAGAACGACCAACCAGGTCCTTACCTTTAGACTGTACGTAAGCCACGGATGGACGCAGGCCGAAATCGAACTGGTACTGAACCACAGCTTCGAAGTTCTGGGTTTTGTTGGCGAACGTATCATCGTTTTCACGAGTCATGTTGTTTGATTCGCCGTACATAACCGCAGCGTACAGGTTGTTGGCATCATACTTAGCAGATGTTGCCCAACCTTCAGCGCGAGAACCCTGGCCATCAGCTTCTTGACCGTTAGTACGGTCAGAGTTGGTGTATGCCGCGGTGACGTTGAAGCCATCCAGGAAGTCATAGCCTAAAGAGTAGCTGTTGCCGTCGCCGTTCTGGCGCTCAACGCCGTGACCGTTAACGTTTTTGCCCTGGTATTGCAGACCCAGAGACAGGCCATCAACCAGGCCGAAGAAGTTGGAGTTACGATAGGTCGCAACGCCAGTGGTACGGCAGGTCATGAAGTTGTCAGTCTGGCACAGGGTGTCGCCGCCGTATTCAACCAGCATATCGGTAGATGCCAGCGCATCATAGAACACGCCATAGTTACGGCCGTAGTCGAATGAGCCGTAGTCGCCCGCTTTCAGACCTGCGAAGGCCAGACGGGTTCTGGTGTCCTGAGAACCTTCAGCTTTGCTTGCGTTCAGGTTGTATTCCCACTGACCGTAACCAGCCAGTTGGTCATTTACCTGAGTTTCGCCCTTGAAGCCAATACGAGCATAAGAGTCGTCAGCGCTGTTGTTGTCGCCGCCAGATTTATCCCAGATGTGTTTACCAACAACTTTGCCGTACAGATCCAGTTTGTTGGCGTTTTTGTTATAGATCTCAGCAGCGTTAGCTGCACCGGCTACCAGCAGAGCAGGGATAACCACTGCCAGGATATTGCGCTTCATCATTATTTATTACCCTCATTTGTTTTTTTATGACACTCGCCACTGCCGCCAATAAATTTCGTCAATAAATATTTCCGGAACTATTGATGAGAGTTTGGTGTCTTTATGTGTCTGACAGGCATCTTTCCATTCAAATTACCGTTTCGCCACCCTGAAAGTGCTACAAACATCAAGATACAGTTACAAAAAGAAAATATGTGTAACAAAACATGTATTTTAAGGAACTTTGTGAACTATCTCAAACTTCAGAGTTGAGTGGCGAAAATTAAACCTCCATCATTTCTATCTATATGAATTACTTATCATAATTTTATCTAACGACTTTTTTTATGTTGCGAACCATTTGCCCACTGTTTTTCTTATTTCTGTAAATGGACTTCTGGATAGCCAGTTGTTTGGTTGAAAATTGTGCTAAAGCTTGAGAAGTGTATTAGGCGCAATAAGACTATGGTTTATTTTGTGTGCAAAAATATTTCATAGAAATAAAGCGTAACAGTGGAGAGGATTTTGCGGGGTTGCTCTTTAAGGATAATGACTTTCGACTGACATAAGTTGACAGTGCAGGATAAAATAATGGCCAGCATAAGCTGGCCATGGAATGTTAATAAATCAGAAGGTGGCGCTGCGCGGGGTACGCGGGAATGGGATCACATCACGCACGTTCTGTACGCCGGTCACGTAAGCGATCAGACGTTCGAAGCCGAGACCGAAACCGGAGTGCGGAACGGTGCCGTAACGACGTAAATCGCGGTACCACCAGTAGTCCTCTTTGTTAAGGCCCATCTCAGCCATACGCGCATCCAGCACATCCAGACGCTCTTCACGCTGAGAACCACCGATGATTTCACCGATGCCCGGGGCAAGTACGTCCATCGCGGCAACGGTTTTACCGTCTTCGTTAAGGCGCATATAGAACGCCTTAATGTCTTTCGGATAGTTTTTCACGACCACCGGGGCTTTGAAGTGTTTCTCGGCGAGATAGCGTTCGTGCTCGGAGGAGAGGTCAACACCCCAGTACACCGGATTCTCGAATTTCTGGCCGCAGTTTTCGAGGATGGTCACCGCATCGGTGTAATCCACCTGCGCAAAATCGGCAGAGACGAAACGCTCCAGACGGGAGATAGCATCGCTGTCCACGCGCTCGGCGAAGAACTTCATGTCATCTGCGCGCTCGGTCAGTACGGCATTGAAGACGTACTTCAGCATCGCTTCCGCCAGGCCAGCCACGTCGTCGAGGTTGGCAAAGGCCACTTCCGGCTCCAGCATCCAGAACTCCGCCAGGTGGCGGCTGGTGTTGGAGTTTTCAGCGCGGAAGGTTGGGCCGAAGGTGTAAATTTTGGACAGTGCGCAGGCGTAGGTTTCGCCGTTGAGCTGGCCAGATACGGTCAGGAAGGACTCTTTACCAAAGAAATCTTTGTCATAGTCCACTTTGCCTTCCGGCGTGCGCGGCAGGTTTTCCATGTCCAGCGTGGAGACGCGGAACATCTCGCCAGCGCCTTCGGTGTCGGAGGCGGTGATCAGCGGGGTGGAGACCCAGAAGTAACCCTGCTCGTCAAAGAAACGGTGCAGCGCCTGCGCGAGGGTGTGACGGACACGGGCCACGGCGCCAATCATGTTGGTACGCGGGCGCAGGTGAGCCACTTCACGCAGATACTCAATGCTGTGACGTTTTGCCGCCATCGGGTAAGTATCCGGATCTTCAACCCAGCCGGTCACTTCAATCGAGGTGGCCTGCAGTTCATAGCTCTGACCCTGGCCCTGAGAGGCCACGATTTTGCCGGTGACGACCACGGAACAGCCGGTGGTCAGACGCAGCACTTCCTGATTGTAATTGGGCAGAGAATTATTAATAACGGCCTGTACAGGATCAAAGCAGGAACCGTCATAAACGGCGAGGAATGAAAAGCCAGCTTTTGAATCTCGGCGGGTACGCACCCATCCGCGCACGGTGACTTCGCTGTCAACGGTAACGCGGCCCTGGAGTACGTCGGCTACAGGCACAACGCTCATAATAGTCTCTCTATGTAGTCCAAAAATAAAATCTGTATCCCCTTCAATGGGGGGATATCTATGTTACCTGTCATCTTCCATCAGACAAGTAGAATTCGCATATGAAAGAGCGGATTTCGGAAATAATAATGGTGCGGACAGATTCATTACCCTCTGCCATTGCCTTTCACGCAAACTATTCAATCACTACCGTCATCTCCTGCTTGGCATTTTGCATCGAAACGATGGTGCGGAAGGACTTAATATTCCCCGAGGCGAAGAACAGCTCGCGGGTCAGCCCTTCGTATTCCGCCATATCGCGCACGTTAATCACCAGCAGAAAATCAAAATCTCCGGTGACGTAATACACCTGCTGTACCTGCGGACAATTCACGAACCGCTGCTTATCTTCCTCAAGCAAATCCAGGCGTTCGTTCTCAATGGTGACCTGAGCCATGATGGTGATCGGGCGGCCCACCTTGCTGGCGTCCACCACGCTGACGCTGCCCTTGATAATGCCTGCCTCCTCCAGCGCGGCGATCCGCCTGTTGACCGCCGAGGCAGACAGGCTAACGCGATCGGCAATTCCCCGCTGCGAGAGGCGATTCGTCTGCTGTAAAAGCGTGAGGATTTTTTTATCCCAAGTATCCAGTTTCATCGTGTTGGCAGCCTTTAAACAGTGTGATCGACCTCACTAATGCAATTTTGTTGCATTGATGAGGTAAATAAGGGCGGAAATTGCGCAACAGTGGGCAATTTTGCGCCATTTGCGCATCGGGCGAAGTGTACCATCACTATCACCGGGAAAGCGTTAAGTCGCTTCAAATAGTCAGCCCACGCGATTTCACACGATAAAGGTGCACTTATGACGGACAGGATTAATTTTCATTTTAACGCCCGACGCAAAGCCTATGGCCAGGGGGTGAGCCTCAGCTTGCTCAATGAGCAGATCGGTGGCGAAGTGCTTGCTTTTCATCAAAAATTCCCCGCTTATCAGGTGACGCCGCTGCGCCGGCTGGACCACTTAAGCCAGCGTCTGGGGCTGGGGTCGTTACATGTTAAGGATGAAGCCCAGCGATTCGGCCTCAATGCCTTTAAAGGGCTTGGGGGGTCTTATGCCATGGGGAAATATCTCGCCGACCTGCTTGGACGCGACATTAATACCCTGAGTTTCGCCGACCTTAACTCAGCGGAAATAAAAGCCCGCATTAAGGATATTGTCTTTGTCACCGCCACCGATGGTAATCATGGACGCGGCGTCGCCTGGGCGGCAGAGCAGCTCGGCCTGCGGGCGGTGGTTTATATGCCAAAAGGTTCTTCGCCGGTGCGGGCGCAGAATATTCGCCAGCACGGCGCCGAATGCACCATCACCGATCTCAACTACGACGATACCGTGCGGCTGGCCGACAAAGCGGCCCGCGAGCAGGGTTGGGTGCTGCTGCAGGATACGGCCTGGCAGGGTTATGAGCAGATCCCCACCTGGATTATGCAGGGCTATATGACCCTTGCCGTTGAAGCCTGGGAACAGCTGCGGCAAAGCGGCACGCCGTTACCGACGCACCTCTTTTTACAGGCCGGCGTGGGGTCATTCGCGGGCAGCATCATGGGCTATTTTGTCGAGAAGATGCAGCATCAGGCGCCGACGATCGTCATTGTGGAACCACATCAGGCGAACTGCCTGTATCGCTCGGTGGTCATCAATGACGGACAACCGCATAGCGTGGGGGGCGATATGGCCACCCTGATGGCCGGGCTGGCCTGTGGGGAACCGAATATTACCAGCTGGCCGATGCTGCGCGACCACGCCACCTGTTTTATCTCTGCCGACGATCGCCTTGCCGCCAACGGCATGCGCCTGCTTGCCGCGCCGCGCCCCGGTACCGATGAGCCCTTTATTTCCGGGGAGTCTGGTGCTATCGGTGCCGGGGTGCTGCATGCCCTGATGACCCAACCGGAGCATCGCGAACTGGCCGAATCCCTGCGCCTCAATGCCGATGCCCACGTCCTGTTAATCAGCACAGAAGGAGACACCTCCCCGGACATCTATGAAGAGATCGTCTGGTTTGGCCGTAACGGTTAATCGCTCCCGGTAATAGCAAGAGGGCCATTTTACCTACCCTACAGGCCCTCGGTATGGCACGCGTTCTGACAATAAAACATACGCGGTATCGCGTAATGCACAGAGAGAACATGACCGATGAATAGTGAAAATGCTGTTACAGAAAGAGGATGTAATCCCGCAAAATGGCATAGCGAAGATACCGTCTGGGTACTTGGCCTTTTCGGAACGGCGATTGGCGCCGGAGTGCTGTTTCTGCCGATAAACGCCGGAATTGGCGGCTTCTGGCCGCTGCTGATCGTTTTCGTCCTCGCCTTTCCCATTACGTATCTGGCACACCGCGGGCTGGCGCGATTTATTTACTCGTCGACTACCCCGGAAAGCACCATTACCGATGCGATAGGGGAGCATTTCGGCGCGCTGGCCGGGAAGGTATTTACCGTTATCTATTTCTTCGCCGTCTATACCATTCTGATTATGTATGCGGTGGCGATAACCAATACCGCGCAGAGTTTTATCACGCATCAACTGGGAATGGCGGAGCCGCCGCGGGCGCTGGTGGCTATAGGCCTGCTCCTCGGGCTGATGTTTATCGTCCGGCTGGGGCAGCGGTTGATCATGCGGGTGATGAGCGCGCTGGTTTACCCCTTTATTCTCTCGCTTATTTTTATGGCGCTGTTTCTGATCCCTCACTGGAACGGAGCGATCCTGCATACCCTGAATCTCAGTACGGTGGGTGACGGGCACGGCATGTTATTGACCCTGTGGATGACATTTCCGGTGCTGGTGATGTCCTTTAACCACTATCCGATTATCTCCCCGATGGTGGTGCGCCAGAAGCAGCGCTACGGCCTGGCACTGGCCGAGCGTAAATGCGGGCAGATCCAGCGCTACGGGATCCTGTTGATGACCCTGGTGGTACTGTTTTTCGTGCTGAGCTGCGTGTTAAGCCTGTCGCCGCAGCAGCTGGCGGAGGCAAAGAGGCAAAATCTCTCCATCCTCTCGTACCTCGCTAACCAGTTTGATACGCCGGTTATCGCCTGGCTGTCACCGATTATCGCCTTTGTCGCCATTACAAAATCCTTCCTCGGCCACTATATCGGGGCCTATGAATCGCTGCGCGATCTGATCGTTGAAACCGCCGGCGCGCGGGGTAAAAAACCGGCCATCCGCTCGGTTGACGCCGCGATCCTGATTTTTATGGTGCTGACCTGCTGGTTCGCCGCTTACAAAAACCCCAGCATCCTCGGCATTATTGAATACATCAGCGGCCCCACCGGGGCGGTGATCCTCCTGCTGTTACCCATGTACGCCATCCATAAATTACCCGCGCTGGCGCCGTACCGCGGCAAAGCCAGCAACGTTTTTGTCACCCTGATTGGGCTGATTACCGTATCCGCCATTTTTTACGGCATGTTCCAGTAACCACGATCAATAGCGAGATTTATATGCATCATTATCTACAGATTAACGGCCAGCGGCTTATCGATTCTCTGTTCGCTCTCGGCGAGTTCGGCGCGCTGGAGGGTGGGGGTGTCTGTCGCCTCGCGGCCACCGCAGAGGACAAAGCGGGCAGAGATTTTGTTGTCGCCAGAATGAAGGCCCTGGGGCTGGATATCAGTGTTGATGCGATCGGTAACGTTACCGGCGTGTATGCCGGGGAAGAGGCGCTGCCCATGGTCATGATGGGTTCGCATATTGATACCGTCGGCACCGGTGGCCTGTATGACGGCAACTATGGCGTCATGGCCGGGCTTGAGGTGATTGCCACGCTGCAGGAGGCGGGGCTCCGTGCCAGGCGTCCGCTGGCAGTCACCTTCTTTACCAATGAAGAGGGGGTGCGCTTCCAGCCCGATATGATGGGCAGCGTGGTGTTTGCCGGAGAATATCCGCTGGAGGCAGCGCTGGCGGCGAAAGATCGCGAGGGCATTACCCTTGACGAGGCGCTGCGGGCGATTGGTTACAGGGGCGAACGCAGGCCTGGCGATATGTCGGTGGATAGCTACGTCGAACTGCATATTGAGCAAGGGCCAATCCTCGACAAAGAGGGAACCGATATCGGTGTGGTTACCGGGGTGCAGGGGATCTCATGGCAGGAACTTACCCTGACGGGCGTCTCCAATCACGCCGGTACGACGCCGATGTCTATGCGTCACGATGCCGGTCTGGCGGCAGCAAAAATCGCCGTCTTTGCCCGTGAACTGGCGCTGAACCTCGGCGGCGATCAGGTCGCCACGGTGGGGCACATTAGCGTCAAACCCAATCTGATTAACGTCATTCCCAACCAGGTCGTGATGTCGGTGGATCTACGCAATACCGATAACGCGATCTTAAAACTGGCCGAACAGCAGCTGGCGGACTTTATCGCCACAACGGCCCAGGACGAAGGGGTAAAAATTACCAGCCGTTCGCTGGTGCGTTTTAATCCGGTTATTTTTGCCGATGATATCGTCAACGCCGTGGAAGACGAGGCGAAGCGTCAGGGCCTGAGCGCACGACGGCTGCCGAGCGGCGCAGGCCACGATGCGCAGTTTATGGCCTCGGTGTGTCCGGCCGGGATGATCTTCGTCCCCTGCGTCGACGGCATCAGTCATAACGTCAACGAACATAGCGATCCCAAAGACCTGATTGCCGGTGCCAACGTGCTGCTGCAGGTGGTTTTACAGCGCGCCCAGCGCCCGGCTTAACCTTAACTGGAGATTATGATGAATCAGGAACAGCTCAAACAGCAGCTTACCGCATGGCGTCACCATCTGCATGCCAACCCGGAAAGCGCCTTTGAAGAGGTAAAAACCGCGCAGTTTATTGCGGAAAAACTCCAGAGCATGGGGATTGAGGTGCATCGTGACATTGGCAAAACCGGGCTGGTTGGGGTCCTGAAATGCGGGGAAGGTCAGGGCGTCATCGCGATCCGCGCCGACATCGACGCCATTCAACTGACGGAAAAGGGCGAGATGTCTTATCGCTCGGACACGCCGGAACGCATGCACGGCTGCGGTCACGACGGTCATACCTGTATTGCGCTGGGGGCGGCGCAGCTGCTGTTACAGCGGCAGAATTTCAACGGCACCGTCTGCTTTGTCTTCCAGCCAGCCGAGGAGCCGGGTTACGGTGCGAAGGCGATGATGGCGGACGGGGTTATCGAGCGCTTTGGCATTGAAGAGATTTATGGCCTGCACAATATGCCGAGCATGAAGGCCGGAACGATAGCCACCCGGGTTGGCGGCATTATGGCCAGCGAAGATAACTTTATTATTCGTATTACCGGCCAGGGGGCGCATGCCGCGCGACCGCACATGGCCAAAGATCCGCTGGTGATTGCGGCGGAGATTATTCTGGCCCTGCAAACCATTGTCTCGCGCAACGTCGATCCCAACGTCCCGGCAGTGATCTCCTGTACGGAGCTGCACACAGACGGCATCCGCAATGCCATTCCGACCCATGTCGAAATCAAAGGCGATACCCGCAGCGATTCCCCGGAGGTGCAGGCCCTGCTCGAGGAACGGATGCGCACCATCAGCGAAGCGATTTGCGCCATGCACGGGGCGCAGTGCGAATTTATTTACACCCATGAGTTCGCACCGACCGTGAACTGGCAGCAGTGTGTGGATGTGGCCGTGAACGCGGCGGTAAACGTGGTGGGCGCGGAGCGGGTGGAGGGCAACGTCGCGCCGATGATGATCTCCGAAGATTTCGGCGCTTTCCTGCAGCAGGTGCCCGGCTGCTTTGTCTTTTTAGGCAATGGCGATGCGTCGGACCCGCAGGGCAATACGCCGCTGCACAATGCCTGCTACGACTTCAACGATGAGATTTTACTGACCGGCGCGGAGTATTTTGCGGAGATCGTCAGAACCCGTCTGCCGCTGTAGAACAAGGAAATACAAAAGGGTCCCTGCAGGGGCCCTTTTTAGCGAAAATCAACTGGCTATTTTAATTTGCGGCAGGTCGAACGCTTTGCGCAGCGCCCGCACGAAGGCTTTGTCATGGCAGATGGTTTTACCCGGGCTGTCGGAGAGTTTTGCTACCGGCTTGCCGTTACATTCCACCAGTTTAATGACGATATTCAGCGGTTTTACCTGAGGAATATCGCAGGTCAAACGGGTGCCGATGCCAAAGCCCAGATTGATGCGTGAGGAGAAGTGGCGGTACAAGCCTACCGCTTTTGGCAGGTCGAGGTTATCGGAGAAGACCAGCACTTTGCTCATCGGGTCGATGCCCAGCTTCTGATAATGGGCAATGGCTTTCTCACCCCACTCCTGCGGATCGCCGGAGTCGTGGCGCAGCCCCTGATAGGCGGTGGCGAACTCAGGGCCGAAATCGCGCAGGAACGCGTCCATGGTAATACAGTCGGTTAAGGCGATGCCGAGCTGGTTCGGGTATTCCTCAAGCCAGGCCGCCAGCGCCGCACGCTGGCTGGTCGCCAGTTCCGGGCTGATCTGCTGATGCGCCTGGAACCACTCATGCGCCTGGGTGCCCATTGGCGTCAGGTTGAGACGGCGGGCCAGATCGTAATTGCTGGTGCCGACAAACCACGGCTCCTGCTGCAACCGCTCAACGATGGCCTGCTGCACCTCGCGGGAGAAACGGCGGCGGGTGCCAAAATCCATCAGCCGGAAACGCGACATATCCAACGATTCGGTAAGCCTGGCAAAATCAACCAGCTTGTGTTCCAGGTTGGCCAGCGCCTGCTCAACGCCGGCCTCCGGGGAGCGGAAGCGGTGCACCAGCTCGCTGATCACCGCCAGCAGCGGCACTTCCCACATGATCACTTCCCGCCACGGGCCTTCAAGGCGAATATGCAGCTTGCCGTTATCATTGCTGATCTGGACCTGGGTCGGGTCATAGCGGAAATTCCGCAGCCACTGCAGATAGTCTTCTTTAAAGAAAGGCAGGCCGGAAAGCCACTGGAATTCATCATCTTGCAGACGAAGATGCTGCATAGCGTCGACTTGCTCACGAATGGCATCAGCATAGATCCCAAGCAAATCATCACCACGGCAGCGGAACTCCGCCGCGACCTGTACGTCGTGGTAGTGGTGAAAAACGGCTTGCTGCATATGCAGTTTATACGCGTCGGTATCCAGCAGCGTATGCAGAACAGGTGAAGCGAATCGAGTCATAGGCGCGCAATAGCATCCTCTCACGGGAGCGTTTAGTACAATAAACAACTATTGAAACCGCTGGAGTATACCCTGTTTAGCGATTTATTGAACCCCGATCACACCATAAGCCTGGTTCAGGGTCGAGTGCATTTCGTGCCGCGTGTTATACAAATGTAGCAAATAGCGTGTTTGTAACTGAAAAGATGAACATTCTGCATAGCGCGATTTACACAACAGGAATAGACTGACTCGTTATTCGACAAACGATGCAAAAGGTTTTCTATGACACAACAGCCTCAAGCCAAATACCGCCACGACTACCGTGCGCCGGATTACCTGATTAGCGATATCGATCTGACTTTTGACCTGGATGCCACAAAAACCGTTGTCACGGCGGTAAGCCAGGTGACCCGCCATAACGCCACGGCGGTGCCGCTGCGTCTTGATGGCGAAGATCTGACCCTGGTGTCGGTGCACGTCAACGACACCGCATGGCCCGACTATAAAGAAGAAAACAACCAGCTGGTGCTCGACAACCTGCCGGAGCGTTTTACCTTACGCATCGTCAACGAAATCAGCCCGGCGTCCAACACCGCGCTGGAGGGGCTATACCAGTCGGGTGTCGCCCTCTGTACCCAGTGCGAAGCCGAAGGCTTCCGCCACATTACCTGGTATCTCGACCGCCCGGATGTGCTGGCCCGCTTCACCACCAAAATCATTGCTGATAAAGCTACCTATCCGTTCCTGCTCTCCAACGGCAACCGCGTCGGTGAAGGCGAGCTGGAAAATGGCCGTCACTGGGTACAGTGGCAGGATCCGTTCCCAAAACCGTGCTACCTGTTTGCGCTGGTGGCGGGCGATTTTGACGTTCTGCGCGACACCTTCACCACCCGTTCTGGCCGTGAAGTGGCGCTGGAGCTGTTTGTCGACCGCGGCAACCTCGATCGCGCTCCGTGGGCGATGACCTCGCTTATCAACTCCATGAAGTGGGACGAAGAGCGATTCGGCCTCGAGTATGACCTCGACATCTATATGATTGTCGCCGTCGACTTCTTTAATATGGGCGCGATGGAGAACAAAGGCCTCAACGTCTTTAACTCTAAGTACGTGCTGGCGCGGACCGATACCGCCACCGATAAAGACTACCTCGATATCGAGCGCGTCATCGGCCACGAATATTTCCATAACTGGACCGGTAACCGCGTCACCTGCCGCGACTGGTTCCAGCTGAGCCTGAAAGAGGGTTTAACCGTCTTCCGCGATCAGGAGTTCAGCTCTGACCTCGGCTCACGCGCGGTTAACCGCATCAACAACGTGCGCACCATGCGCGGCCTGCAGTTTGCCGAAGACGCCAGCCCGATGGCGCACCCGATCCGCCCGGACAAAGTGATCGAGATGAACAACTTCTACACCCTGACGGTGTATGAGAAGGGTTCCGAAATCATCCGCATGATCCACACTCTGCTGGGCGAAGTGAATTTCCAGAAAGGGATGCAGCTCTACTTCGAGCGCCATGACGGCAGCGCCGCCACCTGCGACGACTTCGTGCAGGCGATGGAAGATGCCTCTAATATCGATCTGTCCCACTTCCGCCGCTGGTACAGCCAGGCCGGTACGCCGATTGTGACCGTCAAAGACGATTACAACCCGGAAACCGAGCAGTACACCCTGACCATCAGCCAGCGCACGCCGCCGACGGCCGAGCAGGAAGAGAAGCACCCGCTGCATATTCCGTTTGCCATCGAGCTGTACGATAACGAAGGCAAAGCGATCCCGCTGCAAAAGGGCGGTCATCCGGTGCATAACGTGCTGAACGTGACCCAGGCCGAACAGACCTTCGTCTTTGATAACGTCTACTTCCAGCCGGTGCCTGCGCTGCTGTGCGAATTCTCCGCGCCGGTTAAGCTGGAGTACAAGTGGAGCGATCAGCAGCTGACCTTCCTGATGCGTCACGCGCGCAACGACTTCTCCCGCTGGGATGCCGCGCAGAGCCTGCTGGCAACCTACATCAAGCTGAACGTCAATCGTCATCAACAGGGCCAGCCGCTGTCTCTGCCGGTCCATGTTGCGGATGCCTTCCGCGCCATTCTGCTGGATGAGAAGATTGATCCGGCGCTGGCGGCTGAAATTCTGACCCTGCCGTCCGCGACTGAAATCGCCGAGCTGTTCGAGATTATTGACCCGATTGCGATTGTGGCCGTGCGCGAAGCCCTGACCCGTACCCTGGCGACCGAGCTGGCGGATGAGTTCCTCGCCATCTACAACCATCACAAGCTGGATGCATACCGCGTGGAGCATGCTGATATTGGCAAGCGCGCGCTGCGTAACACCTGCCTGCGCTATCTGGCGTTTGGCGAAACAGCGCTCGCTAACGAACTGGTCAGCCAGCAGTATCATACTGCCGACAACATGACCGACGCTCTTGCCGCGCTGGCCGCAAGCGTTGCCGCGGAACTGCCGTGCCGTGATGCCCTGATGCAGGAGTATGACGACAAATGGCATCAGGATGGTCTGGTGATGGACAAGTGGTTCATTCTGCAGTCCACCAGCCCGGCCGCTGACGTGGTGAACAAGGTGCGCAGCCTGCTTCAGCACCGCTCATTCACCCTGAGCAACCCGAACCGCGTCCGTTCCCTGATTGGCGCCTTCGCCAGCAGCAACCCGGCCGCCTTCCATGCGGAAGATGGCAGCGGCTACCAGTTTATGGTGGAGATGCTGACGGAGCTTAACAGCCGTAACCCGCAGGTGGCGTCGCGTCTGATTGAGCCGCTGATCCGTCTGAAACGCTATGATGCAGAGCGTCAGGCGAAGATGCGTGCGGCGCTGGAGCAGCTGAAAGGGCTGGAGAATCTCTCTGGCGATCTGTACGAGAAGATCAGTAAGGCGCTGGCCTGATAGAAAGTTGGGGCCGGTTTTGTAGGCCGGGTAAGGCGAAGCCCGCCACCCGGCAATGCTGTGCGGCCTGATGCCCGGTGGCGCTACGCTTACCGGGCCTATGGTTATGTTTTGTAGGCCGGGTAAGGCGAAGCCGCCACCCGGCATTTTTATCCGTGCTTTCTGACAGACACCTCATTTGCGCCACGCTTCATCACCCGATCCAGCACCTCCGCTTCCAGCTCCGCCAGCCGCACTGAACCCACCCGGCGAGGGCGTGGAAGGTCCACCGTCAGATCCAGCCCTATCTTGCCATCCTCAATCAGCAATACCCGATCGGCCATCGCGACGGCTTCACTCACGTCATGCGTCACCAGCAGCACCGTAAAGCCGTGCTCCTGCCATAGCGAAACGATCAGGTCTTGCATCTCGATCCGCGTCAGCGCATCCAGCGCCCCCAGCGGTTCATCCAGCAGCAGCAGCCCAGGGCGATGGATCAGCGCCCTGGCCAGCGCCACGCGCTGTTTTTGTCCGCCGGAGAGGGCGGCAGGCCACTCACCCGCGCGATTGTCCAGCCCGACGGCGGCCAGAGCTTGTAGCGCCTGCGCTTTCCAGTTGCCTTGCAGCCCCAGACCGACGTTATCAATCACCGTTTTCCACGGCAGCAGACGCGCGTCCTGAAACATCATTCGGGTGTCTTCCTGGATCTGCGCCAGCGGGGTATTGCCGGCCAGCAGTTCACCGTCGTTTGGCGCTTCAAGCCCGGCCAGCAGGCGCAGCAGGGTACTTTTACCGCCACCGCTGCGGCCCACCACCGCCACAAATTGTCCGGCGGGAATGTGCAGGTCCAGGCCGTAGAGAATGGTGTTTTCGCCGTAGCGTTTGGTCACGCCGTTAAGCAGCAGCGGCGTCCCCTGATTTAAGCGAGCCGTATTCATGCGTGTGCCTCCTTAATCACGTAGGCCGGGTTCCAGCGCAGCCAGCGGCGTTCAAGCCACTGGGCGCTGACATCTGCCAGTTTGCCGAGCAGGGCGTAAAGAACAATGGCCACTACCACTACGTCGGTCTGCAGGAATTCTCGGGCGTTCATCGCCAGGTAGCCGATACCGGAGTTAGCAGAGATGGTCTCCGCTACGATCAGCGTCAGCCACATCAGGCCGAGGGCGAAGCGCACGCCGACCATGATCGAGGGCAGGGCGCCCGGCAGGATCACATGGATGAACAGGGTGAAGCCGGACAAACCGTAGCTGCGCGCCATCTCCACCAGCCCGCGGTCGATATTACGAATGCCGTGCCAGGTGTTGATGTAGATCGGGAACAGGGTGCCAAGGGCGACGAGAAAAATCTTCGCCGTCTCGTCGATACCAAACCACAGGATCACCAACGGGATCAGCGCCAGGTGCGGCACGTTGCGCAGCATCTGGATGGAGGTGTCCAGCAGACGCTCGCCCCAGCGGGACAGACCGCTGATCAGTCCCAGCGTCAGGCCAATCGACCCGCCGATGGAGAAACCAATCACCGCGCGCCAGGAGCTGATCGCCAGATGCTGCCACAGCTCACCGCTGGCGCTCAGGGACCAGAAGGCCTCCACCACGCCCTCCGGGGAGGGCAGAATGCGGCTCGACAGCCAAACCACGGAGGATGCCAGCTGCCAGATCAGGACAATACCTACAGGGAGCAGCCAGGGTGCAATGCGCAGCAGCCATTTTCGGGAAGGTTTAGCCATGCGTTCTCCTTAGCTCTGGGCGACTTTACGCGGGATAAATTCGTTGGCGACCGCCTCACCCTGCTGCGACAGGGGCTGCGGCTGCGGGATCTGCGGAATGGCGACATCCAGATGCGGGAACAGCAGCTCGCCTACCTTGTACGCCTCTTCCAGATGCGGATAACCGGACAGAATAAAGCTGTCGATACCGAGGTCGGCGTATTCATTAATTCGCGCCGCCACGGTCGGGCCATCCCCAACTAACGCCGTACCCGCGCCGCCGCGCACCAGCCCCACGCCCGCCCACAGGTTCGGGCTGATCTCCAGATTTTCTCGCTTGCCGTTGTGCAGGGAGGCCATCCGGTGCTGCCCGACGGAATCGGTGCGGGCAAAGGCGGCCTGGGCTTTCTCAATGGTGGCATCGTCGAGATGGGCGATCAGGCGGTCGGCGGCCTGCCACGCCTCTTCAGTGGTTTCGCGCACAATCACATGCAGGCGGATCCCGAAGCGCACCTTACGACCGTGAGCCGCGGCTTTGGCGCGCACCTGTTCGATCTTCTCTTTGACCAGCTCCGGCGGCTCGCCCCAGGTGAGATAGAGATCCACCTGCTCGGCGGCCAGATCCTGAGCGACGTCCGATGAACCGCCAAAATAGAGCGGTGGACGCGGCTGCTGGATCGGCGGGAAGAAGAGTTTGGCATCACGAACATGAATATGTTTGCCCTCGAAGGTCACATTTTCCCCCTCCAGCAGACGACGCCAGACGTGGGTGAACTCAGCGGAGGCTTCGTAACGCTCGGTGTGATCCAGGAAGACGCCGTCTCCCGCCAGCTCCTGCGGATCGCTGCCGGTCACCAGGTTAAACAGCGCGCGTCCGTTCGACAGGCGGTCGAGGGTGGCGGCCTGGCGGGCGGCTACCGTCGGAGAGGTCACGCTCGGGCGCAGGGCCACCAGGAACTTCAGGCGCTGGGTCACCGGGATCATCGACGCCGCCACCAGCCATGCATCCTCACAGGAGCGTCCGGTCGGGATCAGCACCCCGGTAAAGCCAATCCGATCTGCGGCCTGGGCGATCTGCTGGAGATAAGCATGATCCACCGGGCGTGCGCCCTCGTCGGTACCCAGATAATGACCATCACCGTGGGTAGGTAAAAACCAGAACAGATTCAGACTCATGATTTAGCTCCTTTTTGCGCTGTGGGTTGCCAGATACGGTCGCGAATATCGATTTTTTTCGGCACCAGGCGATTGTCATAGAAGAGGTCAGCGGTTTGCTGCTGCAACACGGCGGTACTGGCATCTACCGGTTTGATAACGGTTGGCGGGCGGTGGTCAAGGTAGGTAGCAATGACCGGCTCCGGGAGGCCCATCGTTTTTGCCAGCAGGGCAATACTGGCCTGACGCTGGCTCTGGGTGAGGGCATCCGCTTCGCTAAAGGTATTCAGTACGCCCTGAACAAATTCACCGTTTTTCTCCGCATAAGGGCGAGCGGCAAGGTAGAAGGAGCCGGTCTGTTTCAGGGTTTCGCCGTCTTTCAGCACCTTCACGCCACCCTGCAGCAGGGCCGCGGAGTAGTAGGGATCCCAGATTGCCCAGGCATCGACGTTGTTCTGCTGGAAGGCGGCGCGGGCATCCGCCGGGGACAGATAAACCGGCTGAATATCTTTAAAGGTCAGACCCGCCTGCTGCAGGGCGCGCAATAAAAGATTGTGCGAGCTGGAACCTTTCTGGAAAGCCACTTTATGGCCTTTAAGATCCGCCACGGTTTTAATCGGGCTGTTTTCAGGTACCAGGATCACTTCGGCTTTCGGTTTTGGCGGCTCCACGCCGACGTAGACCAGGTCCGCGCCGGCGGCCTGAGCAAAAATCGGCGGGATATCGCCGGTGCTGCCGAGGTCGATACTGCCGACGTTCAACGCCTCCAGCATCTGCGGGCCTGCCGGGAACTCCACCCAGGAGAATTTGGTGTCCGGGTAGCGTTTTTCCAGCAGCTGATGGCTTTTCGCCAGCACCATGCTGACGCTGCCTTTCTGGTAGCCTATACGCAGGCTCTCGGGGGCGGGATCGGCGGCGTGGGCCAGGCCAGAGAGGGCCACCAGACCCGCCAGGCTCAGGCGTGCAAGGGTTTTAAACATGGGCGACTCCTTTCTGAAGACCGAAGGCGGGAACCTGAACGTCACGGCGATGCAGCGCCTGCCAGAAAGTCTCCAGCGCGCTGTCGAGGCGGGTTTGCAGGTTCGGGGTAAAGTGCGGCTTGTGCTGGTAGTCGATCACCTGCGAGTCATCGGCAAACACGCCGTGCAGGATCTCCTGGGCCTTCAGGGCGCTGAGCACCGGCTTCAGGGCATAATCCACCGCCAGCAGATGAGCGACGGTGCCGCCGGTCGCCAGCGGCAGCACAATTTTGCCCTCCAGGGCGCGCTCCGGCAGCAGATCGAGCAGGGTTTTCAGAGCGCCGGAAAATGAGGCTTTATACACCGGGGTGGCGACGATCAGCCCGTCGGCATCCTTAAGCTGCTCGTTCAGGGTCTTCAGCGCCGGGCTATCGAAGCGGGCATAGAGAAGATCTTCCGGGGCGAAGTTATGCAGATTCCAGTGGAACACTTCCACATCCAGAGAAGTCAGTTGCTCCCGGGCATACTCCAGCAGCGCGCTGGAGCGGGAAGGGAATCGCGGACTGCCGGCCAACGTAATGACGCGCATAGATGCTCCTTATAACCAATTATTTGCTTTTATCTAACATTGATAACATTTGTTGGCAGTGTGGCATCGCTGACTTATTCCACTAAATGATTTATCCGCAAGATAAATGCCAAAAAATGAATAAAGGAGGGGTGAAAAGTAAACGATTGCGTCTGGTGAGGTTTTTTTTGCCGCAGGTCAATTCCCTTTCCCGCTGCGATCGCTGATAATTCGGCCCCGGTTTGCACACCGGGAATCCAGGAGAGTTCATGTACTACCCCTTCGTTCGTAAAGCCCTTTTCCAGCTCGACCCTGAGCGCGCTCATGAATTTACATTCCAGCAATTACGCCGTATTACGGGAACCCCGCTTGAAGCGCTGGTGCGCCAGCGAGTGATGGAGAAGCCGGTCACCTGCATGGGATTAACCTTTAAAAACCCGCTGGGTCTGGCGGCAGGACTGGATAAAAATGGTGAGTGCATTGATGCACTGGGTGCGATGGGCTTTGGCTCCATCGAGATTGGCACCGTCACGCCACGCCCGCAGCCGGGTAATGACAAGCCGCGCCTGTTCCGACTGGTTGAGGCCGAAGGGCTGATCAACCGCATGGGCTTTAATAACCTCGGCGTCGATCATCTGGTTGAGAACGTAAAGAAAGCCCATTTCGATGGCGTTCTGGGCATTAATATCGGCAAAAATAAAGACACGCCGGTCGAGCAGGGCAAAGATGACTACCTGATTTGTATGGAAAAAGTCTACGCCTATGCCGGGTATATTGCGGTGAATATCTCTTCACCGAACACCCCGGGCCTGCGTACGCTGCAATATGGTGAAGCCCTCGACGATTTATTACTCGCCATTAAAAATAAGCAAAATGAACTCCAGGCGACGCACCATAAATATGTCCCGGTGGCCGTTAAAATCGCCCCGGATCTGACTGAAGAAGAGCTGGTACAGGTCGCCGACAGTTTAGTTCGCCATAATATTGATGGTGTTATCGCCACCAATACCACCCTCGATCGCTCGCTGGTTCAGGGGATGAAATATTGCGATGAAATGGGTGGCCTGAGCGGGCGTCCGGTGCAGTTAAAAAGCACTGAAATTATTCGCCGTCTGTCGCAGGAATTAAAGGGTCGCCTACCGATTATTGGGGTGGGCGGTATTGATTCGGTCATGGCCGCGCGCGAGAAAATGGCGGCTGGCGCTTCGCTGGTGCAGATATATTCAGGCTTTATTTTCAAAGGCCCGCCGCTGATTAAAGAAATCGTTAATCATATCTAATCTTTTAGCATGACTTACAACCAGGGCTTTATTTCCAGCTCTGGTTGTTTTATATTCCCGGACTGTTGCTTTATTAGACATTGTAGTCTTTGATTATTGAAGTTAAAAAAGCGAAGCGGCAAATAAGGACTTTCTTACGACAGGACGTTTCGGGAACGGGAGAGACAGATGCGAATTAAACCTGACGATAACTGGCGCTGGTATTTCTGTGACGAGCACGATCGCATGATGCTCGATCTCGCCAATGGTATGTTGTTTCGTTCGCGTTTTGCCCGCCGGATGTTAACCCCGGACGCCTTTGCCGATACCGGTTTTTGCGTCGACGATGCCGCGCTCTATTTCTCCTTTGAAGAGAAGTGCCGCGATCTGGACCTGTCGAAAGAACAACGCGCCGAACTGGTGCTCAATGCGCTGGTGGCGATCCGCTTCCTTAAACCTCAGATGCCGAAAAGCTGGCACTTTCTTGCTCACGGTGAGCGCTGGTCGCCGGTCACCGGCGATGCCGCATGCGTCAGCCTGAGCGAAAATGCCGAGCTGGTGAATTTGCTGGTGGTGGAGCCGGGCGATAACGCCGCGCTCTGTTTACTGGCGCAGCCGGCGGTGACTATTGCCGGGCGCACCATGCAGCTGGGCGACCCGATCAAAGTGATGAATGACCGACTCAAACCCCAGCCGGTCAGCTTCAGTCTCGAGCAGGCCGTTTAGGCTTCCAGCTGTACCGAGGTTTTCGGTACGCAGCTGCAGCACAGAATAGTGCCGTCACCGCCGATGGCCGATTTCTTCAACGCGCTCACTTCGCCTTCGACCAGCGTGATGCGACAGCATCCGCAGATCCCCGCACGACAGGAATAGGGCACGCGAATCCCGGCCTGTTCAAGCTGCTCCAGTAACACCTGCTGATTGTTACCGCGAATCGTCTGACCCTGCCACTGAATGGTCACCGCCGTGGCAGGCTGGATCTCCACCTCTGGAGCCTCTTCTTCCGCACCTGCGCCGTAGATCCGCCCTGGCCCGGTCGAGAGGATCTCCACCTCGTCGCCCACGCGGATCACGCCGCTGGAGCGCGGGATCAGGTTCTGGCCGAAATCAACATCGCCGTTATCCTGCGCGGTGCGGAAGGATTGCAGCGTTTTCAGCGGCTCGCCGGCGGGGTGCTTCTGCCCCTTTTCCGGGCTGACGGTGGTAAAGATGCAGCGGCTACAGGGTTTCACCACGTCAAAGATAACGTCGCCGATGCGAATCACTTTCCAGGTGTCTTCTTCCCAGGCCGTTGCGCCTGTGACCACCATATTCGGGCGGAACTGCTCCATCTGCACGCTTGCCGGGCAGCGCTTTTGCAGATCGCGCAGCGAGGCGTCGTTGGTGAGCAGGAACGGGAAACCGTCGGCAAACGACAGCGGCACCCCGGCGAAATTTTTCACGCGTCGCGTCAGTTCAGGCCCGACCCAGCGAAGCTGTACCGGGCGGGAAAAGAACTCGCTCAGCCAGCGGTTAATCGCCTCCGGGGCGATACGCGTGGTAAAGTGGTTGCCCCACACTTCGGTAGGCGCATCCGCTGACGCAAAATCGCTGAAGCGAACGATACTACTGGAACCGTCCGGCGCGGTGAGATGCAGACCATCCTGAACCGGGGCCGGAGTGAAACGAACCATTTGCGGGAACTGGCGGGCGGTAATGAACGTGCCATCCGGTTCGGTGACCATGAAAATGCGATCGTAGGCAAAACCGCTGACGTCTGCGAAGGCATGCGTGAGCCCAATACCGCGCATGGATTTGACCGGATGAATGAAAAGCCTGGATAACGTCGCCACGGCACCGTCCCCTCAAATGAAAATAAGCCCTCAACTTTATGACATAGAGCCCAGATTGGCTATAATGCGCAGCAATTTTCTTAGAGTAAAAGTGACGATATGAATTCTCTGTTTGCCAGTACGGCCCGTGGGCTGGAAGAGCTGTTAAAAACTGAACTGGAAAGTCTGGGCGCGCAAGAGTGCCAAGTGGTTCAGGGTGGTGTCCATTTTCAGGGCGACACGCGGCTTATTTACCAGAGCCTGATGTGGAGTCGCCTGGCCTCACGCATCATGTTGCCGATGAGAGAGTGTAAGGTTTACAGCGATCTCGATCTTTATCTGGGCGTGCAGACGATCGACTGGACAGAGATTTTTGCTCTGGGCGCCACTTTTGCCGTGCACTTCAGCGGCCTCAACGACGAGATCCGCAACAGCCAGTACGGCGCGCTGAAGGTCAAAGATGCCATCGTCGACAGTTTCACCCGCAAAAATCTGGAACGTCCGAACGTCGATCGTGAAAACCCGGATCTGCGCATTAACGTGCGTCTGAACAAAGAGATCGCCAGTATCGCGCTGGATCTGTGTGGCGAAGGCCTGCACCAGCGCGGCTACCGCGACCGGGCGGGTATCGCGCCGATCAAAGAGAACCTGGCGGCGGCCATTGTCATGCGTTCCGGCTGGCAGCCGGGCACGCCGCTGCTCGATCCGATGTGCGGTTCCGGTACGCTGCTGATTGAAGCGGCCATGCTGGCGACCGATCGCGCACCGGGTCTGCACCGCGGCCAGTGGGGTTTCAAGGGCTGGGCACAGCATGACGAAGCCACCTGGCAGGAAGTGAAAGCCGAAGCCCAGACCCGCGCCCGTGCCGGTCTGGCTGCCTATGAATCCCGTTTCTACGGTTCTGACAGCGATGCCCGCGTGATTGAACGCGCGCGCAGCAACGCCCGTCGCGCCGGGATTGGCGAGCTGGTCTCCTTTGAGTTGAAAGATGTCTCCCAGCTCACCAACCCGCTGCCGAAAGGTCCGTACGGGACGGTGATCAGCAACCCGCCTTACGGCGAACGTCTGGACAGCGAGCCGGCGCTGATTGCCCTGCACAGCCTGCTGGGCCGCACCATGAAGGATCTGTTTGGCGGCTGGAACCTCTCCCTGTTCAGCGCCTCGCCGGAGCTGCTGAGCTGCCTGCAGCTGCGCGCCGAGCGTCAGTTCAAGGCCAAAAACGGCCCGCTGGACTGCGTGCAGAAAAACTACCATCTGGCCGAGAAAGAAGCCGACAGCAAACCGGCCAGCATTGCGGAAGATTACGCCAACCGTCTGCGTAAAAACCTGAAGAAATTTGAAAAATGGGCGAAGCAGGAAGGGATTGAGTGCTATCGCCTGTATGACGCCGATCTGCCGGAGTACAACGTCGCGGTCGACCGCTATGGCGAGTGGGTGGTGGTGCAGGAGTACGCCCCGCCAAAAACCGTCGATCCGCAGAAAGCGCGTCAGCGGATGCTGGATATCATTGCCGCGACCATCAACGTGCTGAACATCGCCCCGAACAAGCTGATCCTGAAAACGCGTGAGCGTCAGAAGGGGAAAAACCAGTACGAGAAGATGAACAGCAAGGGCGAGTTTATCGAAGTAGGCGAATATAACGCGCGCCTGTGGGTCAACCTGACCGATTACCTCGATACCGGCCTGTTCCTTGACCACCGTATCGCCCGCCGTATGCTGGGCCAGATGAGCAAAGGCAAGGATTTCCTGAACCTCTTCTCCTACACCGGCAGCGCCAGCGTGCATGCCGGTCTGGGCGGCGCGCGCACGACCACGACCGTGGACATGTCCCGCACCTATCTGGAGTGGGCAGAGCGCAACCTGCGTCTCAACGGCCTGACCGGCCGGGCGCACCGTCTGCTGCAGGCCGACGTGCTGGGCTGGCTGCGCGAATCGGAAGAGCAGTTCGATCTGATCTTTATCGATCCGCCGACCTTCTCCAACTCCAAACGCATGGAAGAGTCTTTTGACGTTCAGCGCGACCATCTGGCGCTGATGAAGGATCTTAAACGGATGCTGCGTAAAGGCGGCACTATCATGTTCTCGAACAACAAGCGCGGTTTCCGCATGGATCATGACGGGTTAGCTGAACTGGGGCTGAAAGCACAAGAGATCAGTCAAAAAACCTTGTCCCAGGATTTTGCCCGTAACCGTCAGATCCACAACTGCTGGCTCATCACCGCCGCCTGAAAGGAAAAGTAAATGTCATTAATTAGTATGCATGGCGCGTGGCTGTCGTTCAGCGACTCACCCCTTCTCGATAACGCAGAACTGCATATCGAAGATAACGAACGTGTCTGTCTGGTAGGCCGTAATGGCGCCGGTAAATCGACCCTGATGAAGATCCTGAACCGCGAGCAGGGGCTGGATGACGGGCGTATCGTTTACGAGCAGGACCTGGTGGTGGCGCGTCTGCAGCAGGATCCGCCGCGTAACGTGCAGGGCAGCGTCTATGATTTTGTGGCCGAAGGGATCGCCGAGCAGGCGGAGTACCTGAAGGGTTACCACGAGATCTCGCACCTGGTGATGACCGACCCGAGCACCAAAAACCTCAACGAGATGGCGCGTCTGCAGGAGCTGCTGGACCACCACGGCTTGTGGCAGCTGGAAAACCGCATCAACGAAGTGCTGGCGCAGTTAGGTCTGGAAGCCGACATGCCGCTGGCCTCTCTTTCCGGTGGCTGGCTGCGTAAAGCTGCCCTGGGCCGGGCGCTGGTCAGCGGGCCAAAAGTGCTGCTGCTCGATGAACCGACGAACCACCTGGATATCGAAACCATCGACTGGCTGGAAGGGTTCCTGAAAACCTTCGGCGGCACCATTATCTTTATCTCGCATGACCGTTCGTTTATTCGCAATATGGCGACCCGCATTGTCGATCTCGACCGCGGCAAGCTGGTGACCTATCCGGGCGATTACGACACCTACCTGCTGGAAAAAGAGGAAAACCTGCGCGTAGAAGAGCTGCAAAACGCCGAGTTCGACCGCAAACTGGCCCAGGAAGAGGTGTGGATCCGTCAGGGCATCAAAGCCCGCCGTACCCGTAACGAAGGCCGCGTCCGTGCCCTGAAAGCGATGCGTCGTGAGCGTAGCGAGCGCCGTGAAGTGATGGGCAGCGCGAAGATGCAGGTCGAAGAGGCGAGCCGCTCCGGCAAAATCGTCTTTGAGATGGAAAACGTCAATTACCAGATTGACGGCAAAGTGCTGGTGCGAGATTTCTCTGCCCAGGTGCAGCGCGGGGATAAAATTGCCCTTATCGGCCCGAATGGCTGCGGTAAAACCACGCTGCTGAAGCTGATGCTGGATCAACTAAAAGCCGACAGCGGTCGCATCCACTGCGGGACCAAGCTGGAAGTGGCCTACTTCGACCAGCACCGTGCCGAACTGGATCCGGACAGAACGGTAATGGACAACCTCGCAGAAGGTAAGCAGGAAGTGATGGTGAACGGGAAACCGCGCCATGTGCTGGGCTATCTGCAGGACTTTCTGTTCCATCCAAAACGGGCCATGACCCCGGTTCGTGCCCTCTCCGGTGGGGAGCGTAACCGCCTGTTACTGGCACGTTTGTTCCTGAAACCCAGCAACCTGCTGATTCTCGATGAACCAACGAACGATCTTGATGTGGAAACGCTGGAACTTCTTGAAGAACTGATTGATAGTTATCAGGGAACGGTGATGCTGGTGAGCCACGATCGTCAGTTCGTGGACAATACCGTGACCGAATGCTGGATCTTCGAAGGTCAGGGCCGTATCGGACGCTATGTCGGCGGCTACCACGATGCCCGCGGACAGCAGGCGCAGTCGCTGGCGACAAAGCAGTCAAAAGCGAAGAGCGAAGCGGAAGTTGCTGTAACCAAAGCAGAAACGGTCAAACGCGGCAGTAACAAACTAAGCTATAACCTCCAACGCGAACTGGAAAGCTTGCCGCAGCGTCTGGAAGAGCTGGAAGCGAGTCTGGAAAGTTTGCAGGCTCAGGTGGCCGACGCGTCATTCTTTAGCCAGCCGCATGACCATACGCAAAAAGTGCTGGCCGATATGACCCAGGCTGAGCGGGCGCTGGAAGAGGCATTTGAACGCTGGGAATATCTTGAGGCTCTGAAAAACGGCGCATAAGTTAAACATGGAGCCAGTATGTGTGAACATCACCATGCCGATCGGCATATTTTATGCTCCCAGTGCGATATGCTCGTGGCGCTACCCGCGCTCGAGCATGGACACAAAGCGGCATGCCCGCGATGCGGGACAACGCTGACAACGAAGTGGGATGCGCCGCGGCAGCGTCCCACTGCTTATGCTATTGCTGCGCTGTTCATGCTGTTTCTCTCCAACCTGTTTCCCTTTATCTATATGAAAGTGGGCGGTATCACCAGCGAAGTGCATTTGCTGGAGATACCTGGCGTCATGTTCTCGGAAGATTACGCCAGCCTCGGCACCTTCTTTATGCTTTTCGTCCAGATCGTGCCGGCGTTTTGTCTGGTGGTTATCCTGCTGCTCGTGAACCGCGTGCAGATGCCCAGGGCACTGAAAATCAGGCTGGCGCGGATCCTGTTTCAGTTAAAAAGCTGGGGGATGGCGGAGATCTTCCTTGCCGGGATCCTGGTGAGCTTTGTCAAACTGATGGCCTACGGTGACGTGGGCGTTGGCAGCAGTTTTATTCCCTGGTGTCTTTATTGCGTCCTGCAGCTGCGGGCATTTCAGTGTGTGGACCGCCGCTGGGCATGGGACGATATCGCCCCAGCGCCTGCGCTGCCGCAGACATTGAAGGTCGGCGTGCCGGGGATTCACCAGAATCTACGCCTGTGCTCCTGCTGTACGGCAATCCTCCCCGCCGACCAGGAAATCTGTCCGCGTTGCGAAACGAAAGGGCACGTGCGGCGTAAAAACAGTCTTCAATGGACGATGGCGCTGCTCGTCACCTCGATCATGCTCTATCTCCCCGCCAACATCCTGCCGATTATGATCACCAATCTGCTGGGCGATGAAATGCCCTCGACCATTATGGCCGGGGTAATTCTGCTCTGGGGGGAGGGATCCTATCCGGTGGCGCTGGTGATTTTTATCGCCAGTATCATGGTGCCTACGCTCAAAATGATCGCCATTGCCTGGCTGTGCTGGGATGCCAAAGGACACGGCAAGCGTGACAGCGAGCGAATGCATTTGATTTATGAAGTGGTCGAGTTTGTCGGACGCTGGTCAATGATTGACGTGTTTGTGATTGCCGTTCTTTCTGCACTGGTGCGGATAGGCGGGCTTATGAGTATTTACCCCGCAATAGGGGCGCTGATGTTTGCATTGGTCGTGATTATGACCATGTTTGCGGCCATGACCTTCGATCCGCGTTTATCGTGGGATCGTGAGCCAGAGTCGAGCCATGAGGATGAAGAAAAGCATGGAAAATAAGAGTGGAGAGGCGAAAGTGCAGAAGGTCAAAAACTGGTCGCCGGTGTGGATTTTCCCCATCGTGACCGCGCTGATCGGTGCCTGGATCCTGTTTTATCATTACAGCCATCAGGGCCCGGTCGTGACGCTAATCACCACCAACGCCGAGGGGATTGAGGGCGGTAAAACGACCATCAAGAGCCGCAGCGTGGATGTGGGAGTGGTTGAGAGTGCAACCCTGACCGACGACCTGACGCACGTAGAAATCACAGCCCGCCTCAACGCCGGTATGGAGAAGCTGCTGCATGGCGACTCGGTGTTCTGGGTGGTGAAACCGCAGGTGGGCCGCGAAGGCATCAGCGGCCTGGGAACCCTGTTGTCCGGGGCCTATATCGAACTGCAGCCGGGGAAAAAGGGATCTCAACCGGGGCAGTATCAACTGCTGGATTCTCCGCCGCTGGCGCCGCCGGATGCGAAGGGGATCCGCGTGACCCTCGACAGTAAAAAAGCCGGCCAGCTGAGCCCGGGCGATCCGGTGCTGTTCCGCGGTTATCGTGTTGGCTCCGTTGAAACCAGCACCTTTGACACGCAAAAACGCACCATCAGCTACCAGCTGTTTATCAATGCGCCGAACGATCGTCTGGTCACCGGCAACGTCCGTTTCTGGAAAGACAGCGGTATCGCCGTGGATTTAACCTCGGCGGGGATGCGCGTCGAGATGGGCTCACTCTCCACGCTGTTCGGCGGTGGCGTTAGCTTTGACGTGCCGGAAGGGATGGATCAGGGACAGCCGGTGGCGCAAAAGACCGCGTTCAGACTGTATGACGACCAGAAGAGCATTCAGGATTCGCTCTATACCGACCATATCGATTACCTGATGTTCTTCAAGGACTCTGTGCGCGGCCTGCAGCCAGGAGCGCCGGTGGAGTTCCGCGGCATCCGTCTTGGTACCGTCGGCAAAGTGCCGTTCTTTGCGCCGGGCATGCGTCAGGTGCTGGATGACGATTACCGTATTCCGGTGCTGATCCGCATTGAGCCGGAGCGTCTGATTAATCAGGTGGGCGACACGCCTGATATCGCTCAGCATATCGAGGGGTTGATGAAGCGTGGCCTGCGCGGCTCGCTCAAAACCGGTAACCTGGTGACCGGGGCGCTGTACGTGGATATGGACTTCTTCCCGAAAGAGCCGCCGGTTAAAGAGATCCGCGAGTTTTCGGGCTATAAAATCATCCCGACCGTAAGCAGTGGTCTGGCGCAGATCCAACAGCGTCTGATGGAGACCCTGGATAAGATCAACAATCTGCCGCTCAATCCGATGATCCAACAGGCCACCAACACGCTCAGTGAGAGCCAGGCGACGATGCGCCGTCTGCAGACTACGCTGGATAACCTCAACAAGCTGACCGCCAGCCAGTCGATGCAGCAGCTGCCTCAGGACATGCAGAAAACGCTGCGCGAGCTGAACCGCAGTATGCAGGGCTTCCAGCCGGGCTCAGCGGCGTACAACAAGATGGTGGCAGATATGCAGCGCCTCGATCAGGTTCTGCGTGAACTGCAGCCGGTGCTGAAGACGCTGAACACGAAGAGCAACGCGCTGGTATTCGAAGCGAAAGACAAAAAGGACCCTGAGCCGAAGGGGGCTAAATAATGAAAAAATGGCTAACGATCGCCACAGTGGCGCTGCTGACCGCCTGCAGCTCAGCAGAGAACAAGAGCTATTACCAGCTGCCTGTGGCAGCGCAGGCGGGCGGGCAAAGCATCGCCAGCCAGGGGAACCGTCTGCTGTGGGTCGAGCAGGTGGCGGTACCGGATTACCTGGCCGGTAATGGTGTGGTTTATCAAACCAGCGATGTGCAGTATGTCATCGCCAATAACAACCTGTGGGCCAGCCCGCTGGATCAGCAGCTGCGCAACACGCTGGTTGCCAATCTCAGCAGCCAGCTGCCGGGATGGGTGGTGGCGTCGCAGCCGCTGGGTAGCGACCAGGATACGCTCAACGTCAACGTGACCAACTTCCATGGTCGCTATGATGGCAGGGTGATTGTCAGTGGTGAATGGTTGCTGAATCATCAGGGCCAGCTGATAAAGCGGCCTTTCCATCTCGAGTTAACCCAGCAAAAGGATGGTTATGATGAGATGGTGAAAGTGCTGGCACAGGGGTGGGCGCAGGAGTCCGCCAGTATTGCCAGAGAAATTTCTCGTCTGCCATAAGTAAAATTCATCGCACCAGGCCGCAGTTAGCGTCACGCTAATTGCGGCTTTTTTTCGTTTTATGCTCAGGCCGTTACTTGTGCCGCGTCACACTTTTTGTACAAATGAACTTCTGACCAGGTCACAAATATGACACTGGCGTGAATTTTGCGCATTGACGCTAAGCGGGAATCAGGGTATTCGTTATCTGTGGTTGCACGTTTTGTAATCACTGTTTTCTTTTCCACCAGATCAAATAATGAGGGAAACGAGGCATGAAGAGACAGAAACGAGATCGCCTTGAAAGGGCTCATCAACGTGGTTATCAGGCTGGCATCGCCGGACGTTCTAAAGAAATGTGTCCCTATCAGACCATCAATCAAAGGTCGCAATGGTTAGGGGGCTGGCGAGAAGCCATCGGAGACAGGGCAGTACTTGCTTGATAGCGTCTCTTTAAAAAAAGAAACCTCCGCAGTGCGGAGGTTTCGCCGTTTTATGCTTTGGTAAAAGCAAAAATCAGAATGCGGAAGTGTCCTGGAACAGACCCACTTTCAGGTCATTCGCCGTATAGATCAGACGGCCGTCAACCAGCACTTCGCCATCCGCCAGGCCCATGATCAGGCGACGGTTAACAATGCGTTTGAAGTGAATACGGTAGGTCACTTTTTTCGCGGTCGGCAGAACCTGACCGGTAAACTTCACTTCGCCAACGCCCAAAGCGCGGCCTTTGCCTTCGCCACCCAGCCAGCCGAGGTAGAAACCAACCAGCTGCCACATCGCGTCCAGACCCAGGCAGCCTGGCATCACTGGATCGCCAATAAAGTGGCAACCAAAGAACCACAGGTCCGGGTTGATATCGAGCTCTGCTTCTACGTAACCCTTATCGAAGTTGCCGCCGGTTTCCGTCATCTTAACGACACGGTCCATCATCAGCATGTTCGGGGCCGGTAACTGCGGGCCTTTAGCACCAAACAGTTCACCGCGACCAGAGGCAAGAAGATCTTCTTTTGTATAGGATTCGCGTTTATCTACCATGTTCTCAGTATGCCTTATTTTAGTGAAGGACGCAGGATAGCTAACACGTGTACGCTGAACAAGTCCGATCAGTTCGGCGTGAACCAGTTCAACCAGCGTAACGGCCAGGGATAACGATGGCGTGCTTCCTGCTGTGTTGCCTGCGCAATACGCTCCTGGATGCTGTGCATCAGCGTGTTCTGCCCTTCGGCATCCCACTCCAGGTTTGTCAGTAAGGGTAGCGCATCTGCGATATCTTCGATCGCCCAGAGGCTGAATTGTTCCTCTTCTACCGCGGTCAGCAGTTCCTGACTGAGGCTGAGGTGACGCACGTTCGGCAGGGGAATAATAACGCCCTGTTTACCGCTCAACCCGCGCTGCTGGCAAACGGTAAAGAAGCCTTCAATCTTCTCGTTCAGACCGCCGACCGGCTGCGCGCGACCAAACTGATCCACCGAACCGGTGATGGCAATGTTCTGATTCACCGGCACATCTGCCAGGGCGCTGATTAACGCGCACAGTTCTGCCATCGAGGCGCTGTCGCCATCGACTTCGCTGTAGGACTGCTCGAAGGTCAGCGAGGCGGTGAAGGGGATCTGCTGCTCAAGCTGCAGTTCCGACATCAGATAAGCCTGCATGATCATCATGCCCTTGGCGTGAATGTTCCCGCCCAGCTCGGCTTTACGTTCCACATCGATAAATTCACCGTCACCGATGTGTACAACGCAGCTGATACGGGACGGCTCGCCAAAGGCGCGCGGATGACCCGGGAACTCAATCACCGACAGGGCGTTGATCTGTCCGACGCGTTCACCTTCGGTTTCGACCAGGATCTGCTCCAGCAGGATCTCGTCCTGCATGCGATCGGCAAGGTAGCCCTCGCGCCACTCTCGCTGCACCAGCATCTGGGAGAGCTGTTCGCCGGTAATGGTGTCGTCTTCCGTCATGGCTGCGGCTTCACGCAACTGCTTGCCAAGCCAGAGAGGACAAAGCGGCAGGGTCTCCTGGTCGCCGGTGTAGCGCACCGCTTCGCGGATCAGCACCGGCCAGGCATCGGCTGCCGGGGTTGGCAACTGCGCGCGTTCGCAAACGGCATGCACCCACTGGAGCCATTGCAGCATATCTTCGGCATCCGCGATCTGCGTGCTGTCTTCAAACTCGCTGTACACCACCTGGTCCGCCAGTTCGGGTTCCATCTCCTGGAAATCGGCCAGCGCTTCGCGATCGCCAATCAGCACCACTTTCAGGGAGAGCGGCATAGAAGGCACTGCAACCGGAAGAGGGCGCGACTCATCATACGCCACCCAGTCAAACCGCTGCTGGCTGACGCTATTTTTCAGGCGCATCCACAGCAGAGGCTGTGCCAGAAGCGTGCGCAGGGAGATGAGCAGCACGCCGCCATTGGCCTGATGGACCATGCCGGGATGCAGGGTTAACTCGCCGTTAAACTGACGCAGGCAGCCGAACAGCTGTTCAGCTTCTGTCCAGCCCGCCGGGACAATGTTGCCTGTGACAGCAAAACGGCCATCGGGTACGGTCGCCGGTTCAAAGGTAACAGTATGCCCGTTAATGTTGTACTCACCCCCAAAGACCGTCCCGGTTTCTGGTTGCAGCTGCCGCATGGCATCCGCCAGAAGACTCAGATACTCCGCTTCGTCTGGCGCTTTCAACAACATGAACGGTGAGGTGGCCCACGGGCTTAACACCTGCTCCAGTGCGTAATGCAAACGGGGCTGTGTGTCACTGAGGATGTATTCGTGTTCTTTCGCGAGATCTGGCTGTGCAAACAGTTCCTGATAGCTATCGGTATCCGGAACCAGGTCACGCCATGCAAGTTTCGTAATGGTCAAAGTTGATGTTTTTTAGTCAGAAGTAAAACGATGGAGTATACCGTAAGGCGCAGGCTCTGCCCATGAGGGAATGGGCGTTTCCAGCGATGAATACGTCACCGCGTGTCACAGGATACGATTTCTTTTCAGCAGATTGCCAAAAAACTGATATTCTGAACACAGTTACACGGTCACACTGAGATCGCAATGAAATACCAACAACTGGAAAATCTCGAAAGCGGCTGGAAATGGAAGTATCTGGTCAAAAAACACCGTGAAGGGGAATTGATCACGTGCTACCTCGAAGCCAGTGCTGCAAAAGAAGCTGTAGATTTATTGCTGACCCTCGAAAATGAACCCATTCTGGTCAACGGCTGGATAGATAAACACATCAATCCGGCGCTCCTGAACCGCATGAAGCAGACCATCCGCGCGCGGCGAAAACGGCATTTCAATGCTGAGCACCAGCATACCCGGAAGAAGTCGATCGATCTGGAGTTTATGGTCTGGCAACGTCTGGCGGGGCTTGCCCAGCGCCGCGGAAAAACCTTGTCTGAGACTATCGTGCAGCTGATTGAAGATGCGGAACATAAAGAGAAGTACGCCAACCAGATGTCGACCCTGAAAACCGATCTCCAGGCGCTGCTCGCCAATAAGAAGTAGCGTTTTACTTTTCTTCAGGTAATAAAAAACCCCGCAACATGGCGGGGTTTTTTTATAAGACGATAACTTATGCCGCTGGCTGAGTTACAACGTCTTTGATGCCTTTAACTTCGATCTCTACGCGACGATCTGGTGCCAGGCAGTCGATCAGTGCAGCGCGAGGTTTCACGTTGTCACAGGTAGAACCGGTAACTGGGTTAGATTCGCCCATACCACGTGGGGAGATCTTGTTAGCCGGGATACCTTTAGAGATCAGGTAATCAACAACGGACTGAGCACGTTTCTCGGACAGACCCTGGTTGTAAGCGTCAGAACCGATACGGTCGGTGAAGCCCAGAACCACAACGGAACCGTCTTTAGGATCCAGGTTGCTCAGCTGGGTGTACAGCTGATCCAGTGCCTGCTGACCTTCTGGTTTCAGGGTTGCTTTGTTGAAGTTGAACAGAACGTCAGACTTCAGAGTGAAGTGCTTGGTCTGTACTTCTGGAGCTGGTGCTGGAGCTGGAGCAACGATTGGCGCTGCTTCTTCCTGCTGGCCGAAACGGTAGGAAACACCTACGCTCAGCATGCCGTTGTCTGGACGAACACCAACGGTGTTGCCGTCGCCGATGTTGTTAACCCACTGGTATTCCAGACGGGTAGCAACGTCACGGGTCATAGCCCACTCAACGCCACCTGCGAATACTGGAGATACGCCAGTGTCATGGTCGTCGCCAGCGATGCTGTTGCTGGAGTCTGCACGCCATACCATGCCGCCCAGACGGGTGTAGATGTCTACAGCGTCATTTACTGGGTAACCCAGTTTAGCAGTCAGCTGAACGCCCTGAGCTTTGAATGCGCCGTTAGTGTTGTCGCCTTTGTAAGGCATACGGCCCAGCCAGTCGTAACCCATTTCGAAACCAACGTACGGGTTAACCTGATAACCACCGAACGCGCCTGCGCCCAGCTGGCTTTCGTGAGTTGGACCGTCGTTGTTCAGACCGTCGTTATACCAGCCGGTGTCGTGGAACTGAGACCAGCCCAGTTTACCACCAGCGTACCAGGTATTATCTTTTGGAGCGGCCTGCGCTACGGTAGCGAAACCTGCCAGTGCCACTGCAATCGCGATAGCTGTCTTTTTCATTTTTTGCGCCTCGTTATCATCCAAAAATCGCCATGAGAATCTCAATGAGAGTCACGGTTAAATCCTTCACCGGGGGGCGGGGACAAAGAGTAAAGCTACCGATATCTTCGGTTTAGGCCGAGCACCCCTGGCGATGTAAAGTCTACAACGTACCTGAAAACTTACAAGTGTGAACTCCGTCAGGCATATGAAAAAAAAGTTTTGTATACACAATATTTAACATTTATGGCGAAGATTTGGGCGTGCTAAACTGGAGGAAGCCGCGGCAGACAAGACTTGTCGCGGCTTTTAGAAAGGGAACCAATGGCGTACAGAGCCTGCAAAATAAATTCCAGGAAAACTCTTATTTTTACTTAGTGATACAAATTCGAGTGAATTTTTAGCCCAGAAAGGTGTCCGTTGCCCAGAGCATTCATCCGAACGGGACGCATAATAAAGCCGAGTGCATTACCTTCTTCGGCCGCTTCAGCCAGACGATGTTGCTCCGTTTCGGTTAATTCTTCCGTAAACCAGCCAATCACCACGCTGTAATTCCCGGTACGCAGTGCTCTCACCATCGATTCTACAGTATGGCAGGGATCCATCTGGCTAACCTGCATCACTTTAGTCAGCGGTAAGCCTGCGGACTGCACCCATTCCCGGCTCAACTTCTGTTGCGGCGTTAGCCACAGCTGCCAGCGAGACTGTTGACCCAGCTGCTGTAACAGGGGCAGCAATAACAGCTGCGTCATCATGGGCTGGTCTTCACGGTAAAGCACTTCACTAATCAACCCGGTGGACATATACGCAGCGGAACTCCGTGCACTTTTGCCAGCGGAAGAAGAGAAAGTTGTTGAACGGTTTGCATAGCCTGAAGAGTACATAATCAATCCAGCCCTGTAGTTACTGTATGGATATACAGTAACCCCTGTGCGTCTAAAGATCAACCTCATTTTCTGAAAGCGCCTCGCAAATTTGGTTTGTTATTCAGGCGGATTGAAAAATCATCTTGCCGTTCGATCGTAAGTTACCTATTTTTTGGCTAACGGATCCGTTAACAAACAACTTTAATTTTACTCCATGATTTACAAGGGAAATATCATGAAAAAGTTATCTTACGAACGGATCTATCAATCAACAAAATATCTTTCTCCTCTCGGTGATGTTGAGCATCGTGCCCTGTTTGGTGGATACACACTGGCGGTGGATGACGCGGTCTTTGCGATGGTGTCAGACGGGGAGCTATACCTGCGCGCCTGCGAAGAGAGCGCCCAGTATTGCGTCAAAAATGCCTCCTCATACTTAACGCTGGTGAAGCGGGGGCGCGCAGTATTGTTAAATTATTATCGCGTCGATGAGGCGCTCTGGCAGGATCGGGATAAGCTCCTGCAGCTCTCCTCATTTGCGCTTGAGGCCGCGCGGCGGGAACGCCGGGAACGGTACAAGCGCGACAGGTTGAAAGATTTACCCAATCTCACCTTTCAGCTTGAGATCCTGCTGAACGAGGCGGGCATCGCCAACGAAGAGGCGTTACGCGCCCTCGGGGCCGAGCAGTGCTGGCTGAAGATCAGAGAGCTTAACAGGCACCTGAGCTACAAAGTGCTGTTCGCACTGGAAGGGGCGATCGTCGGATTGCATGAAGCTGCGCTCCCGGAGACAAGGCGCCGGGAGCTGGTGGAGTGGTACAAAAGGCTGCCGGTGGATAACAGCACTCACTCCGGCAGTTGATTAACGTGCTGCTGTAAACGACATATTTCTGGTAGCAACGCGATAAGCAGACCGATTTGCTGCAGCACCAGCGGCGCTTTGCTCTCGGCACCCGGTTCAATATGCGAAATGCGTTGCGCCAGTTCGGTCAGGGCCTGCTGAACACGAGGTTCATCCGCCGGACGTTGATGAAGCGCATCATCCACGTAGCAAACGGCGTCATCAAGCAGGGCCAGGATGGCTGGACTGGTCAGCCGCTCGCGATGCGCGCCCAGCGCCGAAATGTAGCTGGTAAAGGTATGATTCAGGCACAACAGACGGAACGCGACTTCCCGCGTTTCCGCTGTCGCCCGCGGTTCGGTGGACATATTCGAGACCACCGAAGCCAGTTCTGCATCGCGATTATAGGCGTCACGTCGGGCTATGCGATACGCCAGGCGGTTATCGCGGCCCTGGTGATACTGCTCGAGAATGGCGTCCAGATACCGGCAGTTGGCATTCATCGCCTGATCCAGTACCCGCGGCAGATTACGGAACCGCCAGTCCGGCCAGATAAAGCTCACCGCAGCCCAGGCAATGGCGCAGCCGATCAGGGTATCAATGATGCGCGGCAGTGCTACTTCAAAGCCTTCCCCAAGCAGGTTGAAACAGAGCAGCACCAGCAGGGTAATAAACATGGTGGCGTGCGCGTACTGCACATTGCGAAACGCAAAAAACAGCACCCCGGTGATCACAATTAAGATCAGCTGGCCTTCCAGTGAGGGGACGAAGTAAAGGATAGGCAGTCCGATAGCGACCCCCACCAGCGTACCGAGAATACGCAGCGCCAGCCGGTGGCGGGTGGCATTATAGTTGGGCTGGCAAACAAACAGGCTGGTCAGCAAAATCCAGTAGCCATGGTTAAGGCCGGTTATCTGTATAAAGGCGTAGCCAATACAGAGCACCACCGACATCCTCACCGCATGGCGAAACAGCGCCGATTCCGGCGAAAAGTTGCGGCTTAAGCGCAGCCACATATCGCTAAAACCGTGCAGACTATCGTCGGCTAACTGGTTTTCAACATCATTACCGGGCATTGCCAGCGCCTGCTCGGATTCGATGGTGGCGAGCTGGGCATCAATGGCGCGCAGGTTGTTCAGCAGGAAACCCAGGGCTTTCATCTGTTCGGCTGAGGTCCCGCTGGCCTGGACGCGATCGAGCGCCGCATCCAGGTGCGTGAAGGCCCGCTCAAAACGCGGATCGTGCTGATAAGGGGTGCGCAGCAGGATGGATTGCGACAGCTGATGACAGGCCTGAGACTGCATGGAGAGCAGGCGCTGGAAGCGAAACATCACGTCGCTGTAGCGAAACTTCTCGCGCAGATCGGCGTACTGGATATGCGAGGAACTGGCGCGTTCGTGAATATCCTGTGCGACAAAATAGTAATGCAGGGTGCGGCGGGTGCCGCGCTGACCACGATCGCCGCGTAAACGGGTAAGCAACGAGGCTTTGGTCTGGTTCAGCGTGGTCACCAGCTGGCCGTTAGCCAGGGCCAGATCGTACAGCGGCGCCTGACCGTCACCTTCAATGTCCGGGTCAAAGAGCCGGGACTTGAGTTCCAGATAGTGCGCCAGCTGCTCATAGCTGCGGGCCAGATTGTCCTGCAACGGGCGAATGGGGAAGATCAGGTGCCCGGAGAGAGTAAGCAGGTTATACCAGACCGCTCCCAGGAGCAGGAGCACCGGCTGTTGATACCACTGGTCGTAAAGCGATACCCCCAGCATGGTATAGATAGCAATCAGCAGCGCGCCAAAGGCGATAGTGGCATAGCGTTGGCCCAGCCCGCCCAGCAGGATAAAGACGCTGGTGGAGAGCATCAGCCCGATGGCGAAAAGCCACGGCCAGGGGAAGAGCAGCTCCACCGACGCCGAGGCGATAAAAAAGCAGATCAGCGTAATAACCAGATTGCGCAGCCGACCGGCGAGACGGTCATCCAGATCGGCCAGCGCCCCGGCGACGACGCCCAGCGTCAGCGGAATGGTCAGCTTCACGTCGCCCAGCCACCAGGGCAGGGCGGTGCTGCCACACAGGGCAATAAAGATCCTGGCGTTGTACAGCCAGGCGCTGTTGAGAGTGTAGCGGCGAATCAGCGGGCTTAGCATGTGCGCACGGGATCCTTGTTACGGAAAACGACGGCGGGCGTTGGCTTCCCGCGCGGCACGGGCAACTTCCACCGGGACGACCCGGCGTCCGACAGGCCACAAGGCAATGGCGGCAATTTTAAAATTGGCGATCCCGACCGGGATACCGATAAGCGTCAGGCACTGGGCGATCCCCGCCGCAATGTGCATCACGCACAGCCACCAGCCGAAAAAGATCAGCCACAAGATATTGAGCAGCGTTCCGCCGGTGTTCATCAGCGCGCTTTTGCTGTCAGGCTCCAGCTCGTCCACGTGAACGGCTTCGTTACCGTACGGAACCAGTGACAGTTTGGTGATCTCCCAGCAGGAGCGCGTCAGCGGCAGGGTGAAGATCAGCACCACGCTGACCAGCGTTGCCAGCAGCCAGGCGAGCGTGGTGGCAAAACCACCCAGGACAAAATTCAAAATATTCAGAACGGTACGCATAAAACCTCAATTCTTTCCATAATGTTGAAGCCCTGCTGATTGTAACGTTTTTTTGCGCTGGAGCACCTGAAAACTGGCAGTTAAACTATCAGGCAATTTCTCACGTCGTGGATCGGGCTGGACATGGAACTGAAAGCAACTTCGTTAGGCAAACGCCTGGCACAACATCCGTACGACAAAGTCGTTCTGCTCAATGCCGGGGTGAAAGTCTCTGGCGAACGCCACGAATACCTCATTCCCTTCAATCAGCTGCTGGCCATTCATTGTAAGCGCGGCCTGGTCTGGGGCGAGCTGGAGTTTGTCCTGCCCGAAGAGAAAGTGGTGCGGCTGCACGGAACGGAGTGGGCGGAAACCCAGCGTTTTCACCACCATCTGAATACGCTCTGGCAGCAATGGAGTGCTGAAATGAGCGAGGTGGCGGCGCAGGTACTGCAAAACGCGCTGAATGACATTTCCACCAGCAATGAGCAAAACAGCTGGCTGACGCGGGAAAAAACGCTGGGCCTGCAGCAAAAAATTACGCAGGCATTACAGGCGCTCCCCCTGTCGGTCTCGCGGCTGGAAGAGTTTGATAACTGCCGGGACGCCTGGCGTCAGTGCCGGGCCTGGCTGGACGATATTGACCGGAGCCGGCTGGCGCACAACCAGGCGTGGACCACCGCCATGCTCAGCCAGTATGCCGACTTTTTTGCCGATATTGAGTCATCTCCTCTCAACCCGGCCCAGGCCCGGGCAGTGGTTAACGGCGAGCAGTCGCTACTGGTGCTGGCGGGGGCCGGCAGCGGCAAAACCTCGGTGCTGGTGGCGCGGGCGGGCTGGCTGCTGACCCGCAATGAAGCGGCTTCCGAGCAAATCTTACTCCTGGCATTCGGCCGCAAGGCGGCCCAGGAGATGGATGAGCGGATCGAGGCCCGGTTGCATACCCGCGACATTACCGCCAGAACTTTCCACTCCCTGGCCCTGCACATCATCCAGCAGGGGAGCAAAAAGGTGCCGGTCGTCAGCAAGCTGGAGAACGACACCGTGGCGCGGCAACAGATTTTTATCGAGGCCTGGCAACAGCAGTGCAGCGAGAAAAAAGCGCAGGCCAAAGGGTGGCGTCAGTGGCTGGAAGAGGAGCTTGGCTGGAGCGTGCCGGAAGGCAGTTTCTGGCAAAACGAAAAGCTGGCGCGTCGGCTGGCTCCGCGGCTCGATCGCTGGGTGAGCCTGATGCGAATGCACGGCGGCGCGCAGGCCGAGATGATTGCCGGCGCGCCCGAGGCGATCCGGACCCTGTTTTCGAAGCGGGTGAAGCTGATGGCTCCGCTGTTAAAAGCGTGGAAAACCGCCCTTAAGGAAGAAAATGCCGTCGATTTTTCCGGGTTGATCCATCAGGCCATCATTATTCTCGAGAAGGGGCGCTTTATCAGCCCGTGGAAGCACATCCTGGTGGATGAGTTTCAGGATATCTCCCCCCAGCGCGCGGCGCTGCTGGCGGCGCTACGGGCGCAGAATAAGCACACCACCCTGTTTGCCGTAGGGGATGACTGGCAGGCGATCTACCGCTTTAGCGGCGCGCAGCTGTCGTTGACCACGGCGTTCCACCACTACTTTGGCGAGGGCGATCGTTGCGATCTGGATACCACCTACCGCTTTAATAACCGGATCGGTGAGATCGCCACCCGGTTTATCCAGCAGAACCCGCATCAGCTGGCAAAACCGCTGAGCAGCCTGTCGGCCGGGGACAAAAAAGCGGTCACGCTGCTGGCTGAAGATCAGCTCGATGCCCTGCTGGATAAACTGAGCGGTTACGCCAGGCCGGAGGAGCGCATTCTGGTGCTGGCGCGCTATCACCACCTTAAACCTGCCAGCCTGGAGAAAGCCGCGACCCGCTGGCCGAAATTGCAGCTCGATTTTATGACTATTCACGCCAGTAAGGGGCAGCAGGCGGATTACGTCATTGTGGTGGGGTTGCAGGAAGGGAGCGATGGCTTCCCGGCACCTGCGCGTGAATCGGTAATGGAGCAGGTTCTGCTGCCGGCGATGGAAGAGTTCCCCGATGCGGAAGAGCGGCGATTACTGTATGTGGCGATCACCCGCGCGCGTCACCGCGTCTGGCTGCTGTTTAACAAAGAGCAGCCTTCACGCTTTGTGGACATTTTGAAGGAGATAGATGTACCGGTGGCGCGAAAACCGTAGCGGTGTGTTGCCCGGCGGCGCTGCGCTTGCACGGGCCTACGGGTGTGCGGGTCGACGGTTTTGGGCTTTTCGTAGGCCGGGTAAGGCGAAGCCGCCACCCGGCAGGGCGGGCACTTACTTCAGGCGTTCAGCCAGATAGCGCTGATAATCCGGGATCAAAATCTCCACCTGGTCGTTGAACTGCGGAGAGGCAATGATAAAGTCCGCCGTTGACAGGTTGGTGGCGACGGGAATATTCCACACCGTTGCCAGACGCAGCAGCGCTTTGACGTCCGGATCGTGCGGTACGGCATTCAGGGGATCCCAGAAGAAGATCAGCACATCAATTTTTCCTTCCGAAATCTGTGCACCCACCTGCTGATCGCCGCCCATGGGGCCGCTCAGCATGGCATTAACCTCCAGCCCGGTTTCTCGATGAATCAGGTTACCGGTGGTCCCGGTGGCTGATAGGCGGTGTTTTTCCAGCAGGGATTTGTGACGCTGTACCCAGTTGAGCAGCATCTGTTTGCAGTGATCGTGTGCCACCAGCGCGATATGTTTGCGGTCCGGCAGTGTGCGGGTTGTGAGTTCCATAATCTCTATCCGTTAGTTAACTGGTTACAGATTACTGGAAGCACCTGATGCTGCAAGGGAAAGGGATAAAAAATGCGGCTCAGGACGAGGGTTGTTGCTTCGCCCATTGCAGAAAACGGCGGCGGGTCTCGGGATCGGCCTGGGCAAACCAGTATTTTAGCCGCTGCTCTGTCAGATTCTGCGACTGCGGGGGCGGCATATCCAGCTCGGAGACGCCGGATAACAGAGTGCTGTCATCGGCCATGGTGGTGGAGAACTGCGGTAGCGAGGCGCTCTGACCGGCTTTGTTATAACGCTCGGTATCGTACTCATAGTTAACGCCGGTCGGCGTATCGGTGATCGCCAGAATATCCAGCTTCACCGGGATCGGGGTCGCATCGCCATCCAGTAATTCAATATGCGGTGAATGATCAAAAAGTTGTGACTCTTTTTCTGTTTCCAGTCGGGGAAGGCTAAAATTAACCTGACTGATGCGCTGAGTGTTAAAGCTGGCGACCAGAGGAGGGGAGATATAGACCCGCTCTTCATGATTGCCGAGGCGAATGGTCTTCTCTACCCGAAACACAATCTGATGCGGGCCGTTATCCAGCTCGATGCTGTCCGCACCGCGCAGCAGGGAACTGGAGACTTTTTTTCCGTCCAGCACCAGCAGGTCGATGTCCGTAGAGAGCCGCAGCGTTGTGGCAAAAACGCAAACCGGCATGAGCAGCGCAAACAGACTCCAGGCAATGCCGGTTTTCATAAAAACCCCTCTTAAAAGACGCGCGTCATGAATAATGTATCAAAATTTTTCTTCAATCATATTTACTAACATATAGACATAAGCCGGCAATTTGCCCTCATGCAGACGTATGGGATGACAGGTTGCTCTCACTGCATGGATATTGATGTTGAACACGCCAGGAGGAAGTTCATGAAACAGAACGATATTGCTGAGATCCTTTCCACCACCCGAACTATTGCGCTGGTGGGAGCAAGTGACAAACCCGATCGCCCGAGCTATCGGGTGATGAAATATCTGCTCGATCAGGGCTATCACGTGATCCCGGTATCGCCAAAAGTGGCAGGCAAAACATTGTTAGGCCAGCAGGGGTACGGCACCCTGGCAGAGGTACCGGAAAAAATCGATATGGTGGATGTGTTCCGTAATTCTGAAGCTGCCTGGGGCGTCGCGCAGGAAGCCATTGCCGTCGGGGCGAAAACCCTGTGGTTACAGCTTGGGGTAATTAACGAACAGGCGGCAGTGCTGGCGCGTGACGCGGGCATGAACGTGGTGATGGACCGCTGCCCGGCAATTGAGATCCCTCGACTGGGGATGGCGAAGTAATAAAAAACCCGGTCAGCCTTTGGCTACCGGGTTTCTGGTTAGTTGCGCAGGCGCGGGGCCTGTAACTGTCTGCGGATCGTTTGCGCCAGTTCATCCATGGAAGGCTGTTCAGGGTGTTCATCCTGCTGCTCGCCACTGAGCTGGGCTTCGGCAAGATAGGTATGCACGGCCTGGCCTTCGTCGTCTTCCATCACCACGTGGTACCAGGGGGCGGCGCGGAGTTCTGCGTTCACCGCCAGCTCATCCGCTGACGGTTCGTCGAGGGAATATTCCGGGTCGATATCCACGACCACGCCCAGGTATCCTAACAGGGAGTGGCGGACCTGCTGGCCGATACCGAATTTGCTGGCAATCATAGTCACCTCCCGGGAAACGTTACTTACTCTATAGGTGAGGGCAACATTCCACTTTTCAAGTTACATGATGCGACAGGCAAATCCTTTCAGATACAGCCCTTCCGGATAGGTAGCGATCACCGGATGATCGGCCGCCTGACGGAACTGCTCTATAAATTGTACATCACGGCCAGCATCTACAGCGGCATCCGCGATAATTTTCTGGAACAATTCGGTGGTCATCAGGCCGGAACAGGAGAACGTCAGCAGCACGCCACCCGGATTAAGCAGCTGGATCGCGAGCATATTGATGTCTTTATACCCACGGCAGGCGCCCATCAGCTGGTTTTTGTTCTCGACGAATTTCGGCGGATCCATCACGATAACGTCAAACTTCTCACCCTGGTCGCGATATTTGCGCAGCAGCTTAAAGACATCATCGCGCACAAATTCGGCTTTGCTCAGATCCAGCTTGTTCAGCTCAACGTTCTGTTTCGCCACGTCCAGCGCTTCCTGAGACGTGTCGACGCTCACCACCTGGCTGCAGCCGCCCATCAGGGCCGAAACCGCAAAACCACCGGTATAGGAGAAGCAGTTCAGCACGCGTTTGTCGGCAACGTACTGACGGGTCGCCAGACGGCTGTCGCGCTGATCGAGGTAGTAACCGGTTTTATGGCCACCCTGAATATCCACCAGCAGTTTCATGCCGTGCTCTTCGATAGGCAGCAGGGCCGGCGGCAGTTCACCGGTGACCGGGCCCTGGGTCAGCTCCATTCCCTCTTTTTTACGCACCGCAACGTCGCTGCGATCGTAAATAGCGCACTCAGGATACTGCGCCTGCAGGGCGCTGATTAACGCCGCGCGCTGATATTCAGCACCCGCACTTAACAGCTGCAGCACCAGGAAGTTACCGAAACGGTCGATGGTCACGCCCGGCAGACCGTCGGATTCACCGGCGATCAGACGATAGCTGTCCAGCCCGTCGCGTTTTGCCAGCCAGTCGCGCCACTGCTGCGCCTGCTGCAGACGGCGAACGAAGAAAGCGATGTCGATGGTTTCATCTTTATCGAAGGTCCAGACGCGGGCGCGGATCTGAGACGCTGGCGAGTATGCGCCGCGCGCCAGCCATTTCCCCTGATGATCAACAATATCGATGGTTTCACCGAGGTTGGCTTTGCCTTCCATACGCGCAACCGCGCCGGAGAAGACCCAGGGATGGCGGCGCAACAAGGATTTCTCGCGCCCTTTGGCTAACACTAAACGTACACTCATAATTTACTATTCTGTCGATTCCAGGGAAATGGCGCGTAGAGTAGCACAGATGGTCAGGGGCAATCATCTGCGGACACTATTGAGCGTTTCGGCACAATTTAAAATCGCTCTGGCACATTACCCCTTTGCTGCGGGATTTACATTGATGTTTCCAGCTCAGCAAAAGGAAACTCGAATGAAAAAGCACATTGCAATCGCAGCAGCCACTCTGGCGGGGATGAGTTTTACGGTCTCAGCGGCATTACCTTTCAGCATCAACAGCCGGGATATTTCCGGCGAACAGCGATTAACCCAGAATCAGGTCTTCGACGGCTTTGGTTGTCATGGCGGCAACGAATCGCCGCAGCTGACATGGAAAAATCAGCCGCAGGGTACGAAAAGTTTTGCCATCACGGTGTATGACCCCGCTGCGCCTACCGGCAGCGGCTGGTGGCACTGGACGGTGGTGAACATTCCTGCACAAACGCAGGAGCTCCCTGCCGGTGCCGGCAACCAGAATAACGAGAAATTACCCGCAGGAGCTGTGCAGGGACGTAATGATTTCGGTTACTCTGGCTTTGGCGGCGCGTGCCCGCCGGAAGGAGACAAGCCTCACCCGTACCAGATAACCGTCTGGGCGCTGGATGTGGATAAACTGCCCATCGATAAAAGCGCCAGCGGCGCACTGGTCGGTTTCATGCTCAACAGCCACGCGCTGGCGAAAGCGCAATTAACCGCAACATACGCAAGATAGAGGTGGCCCGGTGCAGGATTTTCATTTTCAACATAAACATCTGACCGCGGCTGAGGTCAGTGCCAGCAAAATGCATCGCCTGCATCAGGTTAAGCTGTTTTATCCTGCCATCTGCCATATCACGCACGGCAGTAAGGTGATTATTCATGAGGATAGCCGTCTGGTTGCCACCCCCGATGAGCTGATCATTATCCCGGCGAATACGCCGATGGAGATCGTTAATCAGCCAGCGCAGGGCATTTTCCATTCTGATTTGCTGCTGTTGTCGCCGGATATTATCGCGGCGTTTAAAGCCCATTACCTGCAATCCTGGCCGCGCAGCAAAACCGACTCGCTCTGTGCGCCGCTCAGCGAAGGGCTGGCCTTTATGTGGGGCAACCTGTTGCATGCAGTCCGGCATGATTTTTCCGACGAACTGCAAAAGCATCAGGCTTTCGGGCTGCTGCTGGCGCTGCTGCATGATGGGGTGGCGGGGCCGCTGCTTATCGAACGCAACGTCAATCTCACCGAGCAGGTACGGCAGTTCATCATGATGTCTCCCGCCCGGGCATGGACCGCGCAGGATGTTGCCAGCCGTCTGGCCGTCAGCGTGCCGACCTTACGCCGACGGTTACGCGAAGAGTCGCACAGCTTTCGCCAGATCGTGGAGGAGGTGCGCATGGCGGTTGCGCTGTCTCAATTGCAGTCGACACGGCTGCCCGTCGGTGAGATCGCCATGCAGTGTGGGTACCTTTCCAGCTCGCGTTTTACGGCCCGTTTCCGCCAGCATTACGGGTGCTTACCCAAAACGTTACGCTAATCGTCCGGCCATAATTTGCTATTCTTGTGGTTCAGGGCCAGGCACGGATAAGGGGAAATATCATGGCAAAAGTCTGCACAATCGCGTGGGTTCACGGCACGGTTCAGGGGGTTGGCTTTCGTTACAGCACGCAGCGTGAAGCTACAGATCTGGGGTTGACCGGATACGCGCGCAATATGGATGACGGCAGCGTTGAGGTGGTGGCCTGCGGCGAAGCGGAACAGGTCGACAAACTGCTTGCCTGGCTTAAAGCGGGCGGGCCCCGCATCGCCCGGGTTGAAAAGGTCCTGTCAGAACCGCATCAACCCGACCGGGACTACGTCAATTTCGGTATTCGCTATTAAATGCACTTCACGGGCTTAGGCAGGCCGGCGATTTTGGTCGCCTGTTTTGCCGGGCCTTTCGGGAACAGTCGATACAGATAGCGGCTGTTGCCTTTCTCCTCGCCATACTTATTGGCCATCGCTTTCACCAGCATGCGGATGGCGGGGGAGGTGTTGAATTCCAGATAAAAGTCACGCACGAACCGCACCACTTCCCAGTGCTCCGGCGTCAGGGCGATAGACTCTTTTTCGGCAATGATAGCCGCCAGCCCTTCGCTCCACTGGCTGGTCTCTTTCAGATAGCCTTCGCTATCGGTCTCAATCTCTTTACCTTCAAAGTTCAGCATAATCATCACAGGTTTATCGAAAACTGCGGCAGTTTACCAAAAAAGAAAGCCCCGCATAAGCGGGGATTTTTATACAGCACTGAGGGTTAATCGCGGCTGGCGAAGCCCAGGATGCTCAGCAGGCTAACAAAGATGTTATACAGCGACACATACAGGCTCACGGTGGCGCGGATATAGTTGGTCTCGCCGCCATGAATGATGTTGCTGGTTTCCATCAGGATCGCCCCGGAGGAGATCAGGATGAACACTGCGCTGATGGCCAGGTGCAGAGCCGGCAGCTGCAGGAAGATGTTTGCCACCATACCAATCAGCACCACCACGATGCCCGCCATCAGCATACCGCCGAGGAAAGACATGTCTTTGCGGGTGGTCAGCACATAAGCGGAACAGCAGAAGAACACCAGCGCCGTACCACCCAATGCCAGGCCGATCAGATCGCCCATCCCGGCAGACAGGTAGGTGTTAAGCATTGGCCCCAGGATATAGCCCAGGAAACCGGTGAAGGCGAAGGCGGACAAAATACCTACCGGCTTGTCAGCGGTTTTGTAGGTCAGGAACATCAGACCGTACATGCCGACCAGCGTCAGAATCAGACCCGGAGACGGCAGCATCAGCACGGTGCTGGCGGTTGCCGTCAGTGCAGAAAAGGCCAGCGTCAGGCTGAGCATAAAGTAGGTATTGCGCAGCACCTTGTGTGTGCTGAGTAGCGATGTGCGGTCGCGTGAAGAACTAATTATACGATCCATGAGTCACTCTCTTATGACAGATGTAATTAACGGCAAGAATAGGAAACGACGCGCCGGTTACAAAGTGGTTTTACCCATCTTTACTCAGCGTCTTAGGGGAAGAGCCAGCATGAAATGTTCCACAACGCACCATATGCAGAACGAACCGCGGTTTGTCAGGATTAATCAGATCAAGCTCTTATAGGCCACTGAAATATATTGCCTTATTCCAGCCGCAACGCTAAGAGTTATTTTGCGTCGACAAAACGAAACGATAAGGCGAAGGACATGAAACCATCATCACGCGCGACATTTACACTCTCTTTGCTGACGGCAGGCATCCTTTGCGCAAGCGCAACGGCCTTTGCCGCCAGCGTACCGGCAGGCACTGAGCTGGCAGAGAAGCAGGAACTGGTCAGGAATAATGGCAATGAACCGGCATCGCTCGATCCGCATAAAGTCGAAAGCGACGTCGAATTCAATATTATCAGCGATTTGTTCGAAGGTCTGGTCAGCGTCTCGCCGGACGGGGAGATCCAGCCGCGGCTGGCCGAAAAATGGGAGAACAAAGACAACACCGTATGGACGTTCCATCTCCGCCCGGGCATCACCTGGAGTGACGGCACTGCCATCACCGCTCAGGACGTGGTCTGGAGCTGGCAACGGCTGGTGGATACTAAAACTGCTTCGCCCTACGCCAGCTACCCCGGCAGCATGCATCTGCTGAACGCCACCGATATCGCCGAGGGCAAGAAATCTCCCGACACCCTGGGAGTAAAAGCCCTGAATGACACCACCATTGAAGTGACGCTAACCCAGCCTAACGCCGCCTTCCTTGCCATGCTGGCGCACCCGTCGCTGGTGCCGGTCGATAAGGTGCTGATTGGCCGCTATGGCGATAAGTGGACCAAGCCGGAGCACTTTGTCAGCAGCGGGGCCTATACCCTCAGCCAGTGGGTGGTCAACGAGCGGATCGTTGCCGAGCGTAACCCGCGCTACTGGGACAACGCCCATACGGTGATCAACAAGGTGACGTACCTGCCGATCGCCTCCGAAGCCGCCGACGTCAACCGCTACAAGGCGGACGAAATTGATATTGTCTATACCGTGCCAATCAACCAGTTTTCCCAGCTGCAAAAAACGCTGGGCAGCGAGCTGGATGTCTCCCCGCAACTGGCGACTTATTACTACGAATTCAACACCACCCGCCCGCCGTTTAACGACCCGCGCGTGCGTCAGGCGCTGAACCTGGCGTTGGATAAAGACATTATCGCCGGGAAGGTGTTAGGGCAGGGGCAGCGTCCGGCGTGGGTCATCAGCCAGCCGGATATCGGCGGCGTCAAACTGCACAATCCGGACTACGCCAGCTGGCCGCTGGAAAAACGCATTGCCGAAGCGAAAAAACTGCTGAACGAGGCGGGCTATAACGACAGCCATCCGCTGAGCTTTAATCTGCTGTATAACACCTCGGAGTCGCACCAGCGGATTGCCATCGCTGCCAGCTCGATGTGGAAGAAAAACCTCGGCGTGGAGGCGAAGCTGCAAAACCAGGAATGGAAAACGATGCTGGACACCATGCACACCCACAACTTTGATGCGGTGCGCTATGCCTGGATCGCCGATTACGACGATGCGGCCACCTTCCTGAATAACTTCCGTACCGGCGACAGTCAAAATACCAGCCAGTACAGCAATCCGGCCTATGACGAGGCGCTGGACAACGCCGCAAAAGCGAAGACCACCGCCGAGCGCGGCACCTTCTACCAGCAGGCTGAAGATCTGCTGGCGCGGGACGTGCCGGCGATCCCGGTTTATCACTATGTTCGCACCCACCTGGTGAAGCCGTGGGTAGGGGGCTTTACGCCGGATAAGCTGGGGTACTATTACACCAAAGACATGTACATCAAAAAGCACTGAGTATCGGCGGTGAGATGTTGTGCTGATAAAATGGTCAGAGTGTCGTCTATTCAACCGATTAAACGCATTTTGACTATTTTTCAGGCGAACGATCGCGGGTGCGCTTTACAGGGTGCCCGGAGGTGTTTATAGTTCGCCTCACTTAGGAAGCGTGGCCGAGCGGTTGAAGGCACCGGTCTTGAAAACCGGCGACCCGAAAGGGTTCTAGAGTTCGAATCTCTACGCTTCCGCCAAATTTGAAAGCCCTGCAATAGCAATATCGCAGGGCTTTTTTGTTACTGCTTTTTATTAAAAGCTGATACCGTTTAAACAATGAGTTTAACCAGCTCACTGAGCAGGGCCCACCGGTCATCACAGGCAGTGGCCAGTGTTGCGGTCACCAGCCGGAAGGACAGGAATGCTAAATGAATAGAAATAGCAATCAGGAATGAAGTACTTCATATTGCAATGAAAATATAATTTCTCTGCTGTCTTCATTTTCTTTTCTACTTAGTTACAATATTCACCTGAAGATATGGGTGAGTAAATTCTCATAAGAAAATAAGTTGTTAACTACGCATCAAAGCTAATTAATAATAAAGAGGATTTGTTATGGGTGTAAGACAAGATGGTGATGGGAATTATGTAACAAATGCCAGACCTCATTTACAGTACGATACTGAATCACAGGCTCGAATTGCAGACGCGAAGGAAAAATATCAATCAGAACTTGCTAACTCTGCTCTTAATTCGTCGCATCATGAGGGTGATCAGGTTATAGGTCAGGCTATTGGGTATCTTATAGTCGCTTGCCTGGCCTGGGCGATTGTTTTTGGTTTAATTCTCATTCCCGGGCTCAATTCTGCGGGTATGTTAGTTTATCAGGGCGGTATTCTCGCAGTTCCTGGCGGGATCGTATGGTTTGTACTCAAGGGTGCATACTCTATTCTTACTGTACCCATGATGATAGGGAGTGTGGTTAATCCCTACGATCCGGGTACAAATCTGATATGGCAGGCCATTGTGATGGCGATCACTACAGTCGTCATTTATAAATTCAGGCGAAAAATTAAAAAACCCATTTTATACCTGACAGGGTTTCTCGCGATACTGGCCTATATTTCCGTTGGGCTTGTTGCGCTCAATGATAACTTATGGTCGGCTTTTAAAATGTTCCCCTATCTTTGATTAATATCCTGTCCAGTTGTTCATTTATGAAATTGGCAGTTTTATCTGATTCCCGGTATGTCTGCCGGGAATCTCTGTTCTGTCGTAGTGCGGAGTTTATAAAGAATATACAGCAACCGAACGCACTCAGTCTTTCTGTATAATTAAACGCGAATAGACAGTGGCTTTACTCGGATCCATCTGATCGCTGGTAATGGTGCCAACTTACTGATTTAGTGTACGATGGTGTTTTTGAGGTGCTCCCGTGGCTTCCATCTCCATCAGTTGTCCCTCCTGCTCAGCTACTGAAGGCGTGGTGCGTAACGGTAAAAGTACTGCCGGACATCAGCGCTATCTCTGCTCTCACTGCCGTAAAACATGGCAGCTACAGTTCACTTACACCGCCTCTCAGCCCGGTACACACCAGAAAATCATTGATATGGCCATGAATGGTGTTGGATGCCGGGCAACCGCCCGCATTATGGGCGTTGTCCTCAACACGATTTTACGTCACTTAAAAAACTCAGGCCGCAGTCGGTAACCTCGCGCATACAGCCGGGCAGTGATGTGATTGTCTGCGCTGAAATGGACGAACAGTGGGGCTACGTCGGTGCTAAATCACGTCAGCGCTGGCTGTTTTACGCGTATGACAGGATACGGAGGACGGTTGTGGCGCACGTCTTCGGTGAACGCACTCTGGCCACACTGGAGCGTCTTCTGAGCCTGCTGTCGGCCTTTGAGGTCGTGGTATGGATGACGGATGGCTGGCCGCTGTATGAATCCCGCCTGAAGGGAAAGCTGCACGTAATCAGCAAGCGTTACACTCAGCGAATTGAGCGGCATAACCTGAATCTGAGACAACATCTGGCAAGGCTGGGACGGAAGTCACTGTCGTTCTCAAAATCGGTGGAGCTGCATGACAAGGTCATCGGGCATTATCTGAACATAAAACACTATCAGTAAGTTGGAGTCATTACCTGCTCCTTCTTAGTCATGCTTTATTTCCCTGGGGAAATAAATCGCCGTAAGTGATCTATTTATATTCTGCCGCGAAGCTCATTTAATCGTATATTTATTATGAAACTTAATAACTTCCTGAAAAATCAGCGTTACTGTGAAAATTTCAAAATACTACATGCTAATCTCTTCAGCAACTAAGCACCGAATGATTTATGATAAACCTACTAATAATCATGATGCTTATGCCAAGCGGAAGAGATATTCTGGCAATTATTTGTGCAGGAGAGGTTTGCCAGGGCCAGCATTGCTTCATCTACCCGGGTGCCGCATAAAGCCGTTTGCTATTACACGCGCGGCGTCACGGTATCAGGTAGCCCCTTAGAACCTGCGTTATCGTTGCAATAACGCAGGCGTTTTATTATTTAATCAAAACGTGATTCGCTCGCGTCCCAGCTCCAGGCGTTATCTGCAGTTAGCCTGTCGCCAAGCTCCTGATAAACAAAGTTATAAAACTCTGCGCTGGCATCGTAACCAGAGTAGTCGACTGCCGCCAGGCCAACGAACGCTCCGGTAAAGAAGCCGCCGTAGCTTTGCAGGACATAATCATCAGAAAGAATAGCGGCATCTAATTTAACAGGGATCTCTGTGAAAGTGACGCCATCGAAGCTGTATTCATACGTATAAGTTTCCTTCCGAACTTTCGTGCGGAACCAGACGTATTCTGTCCCCTCCGGGATCTTGATGGCGTTATCTTTCAAATAAGAGGTATATTTTCCACGGTTATTCTCACCTATTTCGATGACAGAGCCGTTGATTTCATTCCAGGTAATGAAAACGAAACTCCAGTGGCGGTCATTATAATAATTCGTCAATCCGGCCATTTGTTGGTAATTAAATGGATTAAATTTGACTTTAACCTGAGCATCAAAATAAAAGGCTTGCCAGCGTCGGGCAATCAGCGAAAGGTTATGGGTATTCGCTAAAGAACCCTGTCCCGTTAACGTCAGCCTTCCATCGCCCGTGGTACCCATTTTTTCTGTAAAGGGGACACGAAGCGTATTCCAGTTAATATCGAGTGTCGCCGTTTTAAAATCATCGTGCTGGCTATGGTCTTTTGCGCTTTCGGTATAAATGGCATCGGCCGGCCCCTCGACAAAGGTTTTTCCACCATGGCCTCCCGCAATACGTGGCCAGCCATCTTCATCCCAGTACACTTTCTGAATAGACGTTTCCCGGCCAAGGGTTGACCAACCACGAGGATCGTAGGCTGACTCACCTGCACGATTCCACGGACGTGCGCAGAGCGAGGCATAATACCACTCACCGCTGGGGGTGGACACCAACGCCCCATGCCCCTGCTTCTGGATATAGCTGTCTGGCGTATCGACGTTAGTTAAGAAGACTTCGCCGGGCTCTGTTTCAAAACTGTTGGCATCTAACGTTTTGGAACGCGCAACAACCTCCTGGTGGGTAAACACGGTTCCCCCCTGAGCGGCGAAAAGATAGTAGTACCCGTTCAGCTTGTAGAGATGTGGCCCCTCTACCAGTGCAACGGCAGTGCCGCGATAAATAGTCCGCGCGGTCTCTGGTTTTAATTTTAATGTCCGGGTATCCAGCTCCGTTAAGGTAATACCATCAAAGGGATGATGGTATTCGCGATGGTCCCAGGTTTGTTGAACCAAATATTTACGCCCGTCTTCATCATGGAACAGTGACGCATCAAAGCCGACGCCATTTAGTTTGATGGGATCGGTCCACGGACCACGTATATCTGTTGCGGTGGTCAGATAATTTGTCATGTCCTTAAAAGCGCCTTCTGTGATTTTCACATCTGTATAAACCAACCAGAATTTGCCATCGGCGTATGAGAGCGCCGGAGCCCAAATCCCGCCAGAAGAGGGGTTGCCTTTCATATCCAGAAGCGCTGTTGTGGACAGAGGACTGGGCAGAAGAGTCCAGTTTTGCAGGTCTTTTGATTCATGCAAGCGAACGCCAGGGAACCACTCAAACGTTGAGTTTGCGATATAGTAGGTATCTTCTACACGGATAATGCTTGGGTCTGGGTTAAAACCAGGGAGTACAGGGTTCTGAATAAGTGACATAACATTCTACCTTTTAAATTTTACTGACTTATATCGTTCTAAGACTTTTTAATGAAAATAAAACTAAACGCGGATCTCATCAAGCTGACGGTTAATATCCGTGACATGTTTATCTGAGATAGGATAAATGTGAATGACGATCATCGAGATAAACGCTAACACGATTGGGATCCAGACCGCAGTGATGATTATTCCGTCAATAGCATTGGCGCTCTGCTGTGCCCCTGTTTCGTTAAAGCCATAAACAGCCAGTAACCACAGTGGAATCGCTCCGCCGATAGTAAAACCAATTTTGAAAAAGAGACCCATAATGGCGTTGATGATGGCAGCATTTCGCTTGCCTGATTTTAATTCACCATAAGCAATGACTTCAGGAACAAGTGCCCACATGAATCCGGTAGCCGACGTTAAGCCCCACTGTTTAATGAATGTAGCGATGTAAGCCAGCCAGAGCGCATCATGCATACCCTCACGTGACCAAACGTAAGTTAATAATTCCCCTACAATAAACATGCCCAGGAAAATGTGGAAGAACCCTTTTTTACCGAAGATTTTCTTCAGTTTGGGCCAAAAAATCGGGAACAGGATGCCCGGAATTGAGGCGACAAGGCCAACGGCGCCCATCCATTCGGAATGGCCTACAACATACTGATTGAAAAAGCCATTTACCGTGTTCATGAAGAACATGAACGTAAAGGCCAGCATGAAAAAGAGTCCGAGAATAACCAGAGGGCGGTTATTTTTGAGTTCAAGGAATAAATCTGTCGTTTTTACGTTGGCCGTTTGCTCGGCAGAGGCAACCACACGTTCTTTAGTGAATTTATAGCAAATGAAAAGTGCAACCGCTCCGATTACCATATAAATCGAGTAAACGCCAAACCAGGCGTAGTTCGCTGATGGATCGGTATAGTTCCCCATATTGAGCTCAAGGCCAAAGAACCCCGTATCCTTAAGGCTCCGATCCTTTGGCGAGGCCATCTGGACAAACATAGGGAAGAGGGTATAGACCAGCAGATTGGCACTGTTAGCCAACATCATTCGCGTACTGGTCAGTTTATCAATCGATTCAGGATCTCTTGTTAAAGAAGCATTCAGGGAACCATAAGGTATGTTCACTACGGAATAAACGAGATCCAGTGCCAGATAAACGATAAACGCAAAGGGAACGGAACCTTTGACGCCCGGAATGGGCGCAAAAAGTAAAGCGGAAAGAATAACGAGCGGAACGCCGGCCCTTAAAATCCAGGGGCGATACTTGCCAGCCGCTGAACTTCTTTTGTCAACATAGGTGCCTACCATCGGATCCCAAAAAACGTTGATGATGCGCACAAAAAGAAATATGAATCCCGCCGTTGCTGTACCGATTGTATTTACGGTCAACATGTGAAGTGCCAGAAAACCCCCTATCGTCCCAAACACAAGGTTTTGCGCAAAGTCACCCATCCCGTAACCAATCCGTTCCCCACGAGATAATTTATGATATTCATCATGCCGGCTTTGCATTATGTTTTTACTCATTCTAATCCGATCTCCGATTTGTTTTATGAATGTTAAGCTCTTTCTGACACAGGTGGTCCGGGAGAATCCATTACGTTTTTAAATTAAGTAATTATGTTTTTTTACTTCTGTGATCGTCGAGTGCTGGTTTATATAGACTCGCTAAATAGTTCAGCCGCCGGGTTGTCAATGTGGTGGAAATATAAGGTTATTTTTGCGACGCGGTTCACGTTTGAGCATTATCTTACTCTGATAGTGAAATAACGTAATTGAGCAATCGGCCAGAAAAATAGAGGGTATGTCTCAGCCGATTATTGGCCGCTTCCTGTGAGCGCCCGCATTTTTTGAATTCAACATGAATAATTCTGTGAAGGAGATAACCTTACGATAATAGTGTGAACCTCTGGACCCTAAAAAATAAAAATCAACCTTTTCTGATGATAGCGACATATTCTGTCAATCCGGAACGGGGTGGTTATTGTCTGAATAAAATTTAAATATATTGAGATAACCATGAATATGATTAAAAAACTTCCATTAACAATGGCGGTAATCGCCGCGCTTTGCCCGGTTTCCGGATTCGCACAGGAATTTACGCAGGAGCAAATCGACGTCATTGTGGCCAGAGCGGTGGATAAAGCCCTGGCCGATCGCCAGGCGAAAATGGATGCCGCGGTGGCGAAAAAAGCCGACGTCATCAACGAACCGCAAAGCGCCGCCCAGTCCCCGGATATGGCGATCCCGTTCGGGATTAAATTTACCGGCTATGCCCGCTACGGGGCGCACTTCCAGGCCGCCGATCAGAAATACGTCGCGGTGGACGGGTCCTATAACGGCGCCTCGGCGATCGGCCGTCTGGGTAACGAAGGTAACGGCGGTGAGTTCCAGCTCTCAAAAGCCTTCAAGGGCGAAAACGGCGCCATCTGGGACGTCAACGTGATGATCGACCACTGGGGCGACGAGGTTAACCTGAAGAAGGCCTACGCCGGGGTGACCAATATTCTGGCGTCCAACCCGAACGCCTATCTCTGGGCCGGGCGTGACTTCCACCAGCGTCCGCAGCAGGGTATCAACGACTACTTCTGGATGAACCACGACGGCCAGGGTGCCGGGGTGAAGAACTTCGACATCGGCGGCGTGCAGTTTGACGTGGCGACCGTGGCGGCAGTCGAATCCTGTAGCCCGGAAGTGATGGACGACGAGGCCAACCCGTCGCGCATCACCTGTACCGGCGGCTCCGGCACTGGCGACAAGGGCAACTACGCGGCCACCTCCAAAATTCACGGCATGAAGCTCGGCCCCATCGACCTGGAGCTGTACGCCAACTACGGCTTTGACTCGAAAGCCATCGAAACGGAAGAGCGCACCCACGCCTGGCAGGGCGGCGTGGTCCTGAGCCACACCAACGACAGCGGCGTGAACAAGGTGATCGCCCGCTACTCTGATAACTCCGATAACAGCGTGTTCAACAAAACCGAGGATCTGACCACGGTGTACGCCAGCTTCGAAGGGCTGCACAAGTTCACCCAGGCGACCCAGGTGGAGTACATTCTGGCCTTCCACGACTACGACAACAGCCGTGACAGCACCGACAACCGCAAGAACTACAACGCCATCGTGCGGCCGATGCACTGGTGGAACGACGTGCACTCCACCTGGCTGGAAGCGGGCTGGCAGCATGTTGATTACGACAACGGCGGGGATAACAAGGGCTAGAAGCTGACCCTGTCGCAGAACATGTCCATCGCGATGGGCCCGGAATTCCGTCCGATGCTGCGCTTCTACGTCACCGGCGGCAAGGTGGATAACGAACGCACCGCCCGCGTGAACAACACGAAAGATGAAACGCTCGACGACTTCAACGTCGGCGCGATGTGGGAAGCCTGGTTCTAAATCAACTGCGCCCGGCGGCGCTGCGCTTACCCGGCCTACGGTTTTTGTAGGCCCGTGCAAGCGCAGCGCCGCCGGGCAAGACCCGTGGTCCGCCGTTTCACCAGCTGCGCCCTGAACACCCGGCAGGCCGGTTTTTCCGCATCCGCTGCAAGCAGCATGTCACAGGCAGCCTCCGCCATCTCTGCCAGCGGTTGGGCGAAGGTCGTCAACTGATACCCCAGCCAGCTTGCCTGTTCGATATCATCAAAACCAATAACGCTGATGTCCTCCGGAATGCTCAGGCCAAACTCGTGGCGGGCGGCATCGATAAAACCGCAGGCGATGAGATCCGTGACGCAGAAGACGCCGTCCGGCACAGAAGCCTGGCTGAGCAATTCCCGTGCGGCGAGGACGCCGGTCTGGTAACTGGCGCTACCGGGACGGATAAGCGTGACCTCGCTCCCCGTTTCGGCGGCGGCGTCCAGAAAGCGCGTTTCACGGGTAATCATGCTCGGGGAGCGAGCAGAGGAGGAGACCACAGCCAGACGGCGGCAGTTTGCGGCAATCAGGCAGTCATATGCTTCTTTCATCGTCGAGCTGTAATCGATATCAATATTGTCCGCGCTGGGGAACTGGCCCATACGGTTGATGGCAATCACCTGTTGCCCGCTCTGCAGGCAGAGTTCAATCAATGACCCGGGTGGTTTGCCCGACAGCACGATGGTGGCGGTTGAGCGATAATTCAGCGTTTGCTGCAGCGCCTCCCGGGCACTCGCTTCGTCGTCGTCGGTATTGATCACCATCACCGCGCGTCCGGCCTGGTGCAGACGGCGGGTCAGGTGGTCGAGCAGGCTGGACTGCCAGGGAAACGACAGATTGCCGCCCAGAATACAGACCGGACGGCTCTCCTCCCGGGAGAGCCCCCGCGCCAGATGATTGACGTGGTAATTCAGCGCTTCAGCGGCGGCCAGCACTTTACGCCGGGTATCCTCAGACACGCTGCGACCCGGCGTAAAGGTGCGTGACACCGCAGAACGGGAGACCCCCGCCAGGCGCGCCACCTCGGTGGCGCTGGCGAAGCCGGGATTTTTCCGCAGGCTGTTATTGCTCATGACGCTGTTCCACTCCGGCGATGGCCCGTTCGCGGATAATGGCATGTTCGGCCAGGCGGATCAGCGACGGCTTCGGCGTTTCATACCACTCGTCCGGCTGGAGCTGGCGTCGGTCGCGGATAAGATCGATGGCCGCCTCGAGCGTCGGGAAGCGCGCCGGACACTCCAGATGCATAAACAGCGCCACCAGAGCGACAGAGCGGCTGCGCCCGCCGCGACAGTTGACGAGGATATTGCCGCGTTTGCGGACAGGGTAGGAGGCTTTATCCGGGATCTGCTGGAGCAACGCCGAACGCATCAGCTGATAGCCAGCGTGCAGCATTTCTGGTGCATTGCCTTCGCCGTCGACCAGCCCCAGCTTGTAATAGCGGACCGGGCCTGAGCCATGAGATAACAGGTGCGGAGGCGCACTGGCTTCCGGACGTATCACCCAGTCGATATCGAGGTTGACCGCGCAGTTAATCACGACCCCGATATCATGTTCGGCCAGCAGGGCCGCATCGCTGACACCACTGGATCCGCCAATATAAATATCCACGCCCCAGCCGGGAAAATCCTCGGCGATCAGGCTGATGGGCGGGCGAGGGTAGTGCCCTGCCGCGGGTTTCGCCTCTGTTTCGATCGTCAGCGGGATCCCTGCCGCAGCCGCAAGTTTCGCCGCAATGCCCGGCGCGGCAGCCAGCACCGGCAGGCCGTTGAAAATTCCCCCGGCAGTTTCAGGAATAACCCCCGTCACGCCACCGGCTTCGCGCACCAGTAAAAGCCCCGCCAGGCAATCCCAGGCGTTCATATGAATTTCGAGATACCCGTCGGTGCGGCCTTCCGCCACCCAGGCCAGCGCCAGCGCCCCGGAGCCGCCCCGACGCACGCTGGCGCCCAGCGTGAGCAGCGAGCCCAGTACCTTAAGATAGTGATTCTGGCTATGACGGGAAGACCAGCCCAGCTCAACGGCGGCCCGCTGCGGGTCGGTAATGGCGGTGCAGCGCAGCGGCTGGTCGTTTTTCAGGGCGTAATGGCCGCGACGGGCCAGATAAAGCTCCTGGCTTACCGGGTTATAAATCGCCCCCAGCTCGGTAACACCCTGGCGAACCCACGCCATGCAGACACAAAAATGGGGGATGCCGCGGGCGAAGTTGGCGGTGCCATCGATGGGATCCACCACCCACAGGCTCTCCGCGCTGGCAGGCTGGCTGGCGGACTCTTCGCCGAGGATCAAATCGTCCGGGAACGCCCCGGCAAGGGCCTCCAGAACCTGCTTCTCAACGAAGGTATCGGCCTCGGTCAGGAGATCCTGATGGCCCTTCAGTTCATACTCGCCCGCTTTTCGCGACCGGAAGAAGCGCAGGGCAGTATCCCCGGCGTCAACGATAATGCGCCTCAGCGCGGCTTCCCGCTGTTCAATATCATGAGTAGTCAAAGTGTGCTGCCTGTTCAGAATGAAAATGTACGCTGAAAACTACTTTTTGTAGTTCAGGCTCCAGATGTCCTGCCAGTCCTGGCGGCTTGCCCAGTCGCCCTGGGCGGTGGCCGTCAGGTATTCCATCAGCTCGCCGCGATGTTTTTCAATCCCGGAGGCTTCGTCGGCGGGGAGGTTGACCTTCTGGTTGGTGGACATTTTACCGTCCACGCCCTGGGGCGCGATGCCTTCGGCGGTCAGCAGATAGTGGGTAAAGAGCTTCGCGGTGTTCGGGCTTTTACTGCCGGTGGCGACCACGCCGAGGCTGGGGTAGTTCCAGCCGATGAACGGCTTCAGGCCGCTGCACAGACCCAGCTTCATCCCCTGCTTGTTGTCGCGGAACTTGGCGGTTGACACCAGGCCGACAAAGTCGGTTTTGCTGTCCGGCGCGCCGATGGCGGATGCCGCGTCGTTATCGGAGTGAGTGAGCAGTACACCGTTGGCCGCCAGCGCCTTCACAAAGGCTGCGGTTGCGGATTTTTCGTCGGTTTGCAGCGGCTTGCCAAATTGCTGCTGATAAGCATCGCGAACCTGCCGATCGTAGTGGGTTTCCATCTGGCTGAACCAGTCGGTATAGGCCGGTTTGCTGGTGGGATCCTGCATCGCGACGCGGCCCCGCCATTTCGGCTCGGTCAACTGCCAGAGGTTTGTCACCGGGCAGGTAGCGTGATGATCGGTATTATAGGCAAACACGTTTGGCGCCAGCACCACCGTCAGGGGCTCCTGATAGCGGGCAGCAATGTCGTCTTTCAGATCGTCCGGCACCCAGCTCTGGACATAGCCTTTTTTGAGTAGCTGCGTCATCCCGGCAGGGGCGTCCTCAACGATAGCGACATCGGCGCGAACGTTTTTGGCCTGCGCTTCCCGGCTCATGATCTCAATGATTTGCGGCGCATCGGCTTTCACGCCCACGGCCTGCAAGCCGTACTGCTCGCTAAAGGCTTTTGCCTGCTGCACGATTTTACCGGTCGAGGCATAAACGGTAATCGGCTGCTCCTGTTTCGCGGCGGCGATCAGCTTTTGCAGATCGAAGGTTTCAGCCTGAGCGACGGCGCTGCTCAGCAGGGCACTGGTGATAAGGACGGCGGACAACTTGCGCTTCATGTGAGTTCCTTAAGGGTCAATGGGGTTAATTCGCGGTCACGTCGTGACGCAGTCCGTTGCGGTTGAAAAAGTGCAGGGACGAGGTCGGGAGCTGGCAATGCACCTGCTGACGCGCCTGCCAGCGCGGTCGCAGCTGCGTGGAGTGGAACAGCCGATCTTCGCCGGCCACCAGCTCAATCACCCAGCTTCCACCGGTGGGCATAATGTTATCGATGGTCATCGGAACGGCGTTGCTGCAAGACTCTGCGCTCAGCACAATCTCTTCCGGGCGGATACCGCAGAGCTGGGTCTGATCGTGCAGAGTAAAGCGCCGTTGCAGATGCTGCGCCAGCTCGCTGCAGGGCTGGTGCAGCGGGATCATGTTCAGGCGCGGGGTGCCAATAAATTCCGCGACAAAGCGGTTGGCCGGGGTAGCGTAAATCTCATCCGGGGTGCCCACCTGCTGCATCTGTCCGGCGCTCATCACCGCAATGGTGGTGGCAAGGGTCATCGCCTCCCACTGATCGTGGCTGACAAACACGATGGTGGTGCCGAAAGTTTCATGCAGGCGACGCAGCTCGGCGCGCATCTCCAGGCGCAGCGTGGCGTCGAGATTCGAGAGCGGCTCGTCCAGCAGCAGCACGCCAGGATTGACCGCCAGCATACGGGCCAGGGCCACGCGCTGCTGCTGGCCGCCGGAGAGTTGCGCCGGATAGCGTTTGGCGTAATCGGCAATGCGCAGTTTTTCCATCACGTCCTGGCAGCGGGCGATACGCGCTTTGGCGGGCACTTTCTGCAGCCGCAGGCCGAAATCCACGTTCTGCTCGACGGTCATATGCGGCCAGAGCGCATAGCTCTGGAAGACCAGCCCGATGCCGCGCTTTTCCGGCGGCACGTACGTGCCCCGGGCGATGGAATCAACGACCTTGTCGCCAATGCTAATTTCCCCGCCGCTGGCATGCTCAATGCCGGCAATCATCCGCAGGATGGTGGTCTTGCCGCAGCCGGACGGCCCCAGCAGACACATAAACTCGCCGTCTTTCACCGTCAGGTTGATGTTGTTCACCGCCGGAGCATCGCTGCCAGGGTAGGTTTTGGTGAGATTCGTTAATTGAATATCAGGCATCTTATTTCTCCAGACCATCAGCCAGACCGGTACCGGTGATCCGCTGGATCATCACCGTGCCAGCCCATGAAATCAGGGCAATCATCAGCACCACGGCATTGGCCGCCTGCTGGTAGTTGTAGTCAATCAGGCGCAGGGACCAGGTCGTCAGCACGTCGGTGGCCGGGGTGGCGAGGATGACGAACAGGCTGACCCCCTTAATCCCTGAGATAAACGGCAGCAGGATCCCGGTCGCCAGCGGCGCAGCCTGAATCGGGATAACGATGCGGCGAAGTCGGGCGAACCAGCCGGCACCGGCAATCCGCGCCGCTTCTTCGGCTTCTTTGCCGAGCTGGGTCATCGCCGCGATGCCGGAGCGGCTGGCGTAGGGCATTTTTTCGGCAATCAGCGCGAGGATCAGAATAAACGGGGTGCCGTACAGGGCCGGAACCGGCCCCCGGGCCACGGCAAACAGCGACAGAAAGGCGGCGGCGAAGGCAATGCCCGGCACCAGATAGGGCAGGAAGGTCAGCTGGCGCAGGAAGGCGGCGACCCAGCGGAAGTGGCAGCGCAGCACCGCGTAGCCCACCAGCAGGCCCAGCACGCCGCAGGCGAGAGAGGACGAGCCGACGATGACCAGCGTGTTCCCCACCGTGCACCAGAATTCGGGGCTCAGCAGAATACCGTTGTGCAGGGCTACGGTGTCGAGGTTGTGACCAATCCAGTAATCGAGGGTGAAGTTATCGGCGCTAAAGCGGCCCGGGAGGATCATCACCGTTGACAGGAACAGGGTCAGCAGCGGGATCGCCACACCCAGCAGCACGAATACCAGCGGCAGGGCGGTAGCGGCGCTGCGCCAGCGTCCCAGGCTACGCCGGCGCTCCATCACCCCTTTTCCGCCGAGGGTCACAAAGCGTTTCGCCTCGCGCAGCATTTTCATATCCAGCATCAGGGTCAGCATGCCCATCAGCATGATCACCGCCGCAATCACCGCCGCCACGCCGGACTGACGCGTGCCGATGGCCCGGTACAGCCCGGTGGAGAGCGTATCGAAATGCACCGGCAGGCCAAGAATATAGGGCAGGGCGAACTCGCCGATACAGTCAGCGAAAATCAGCAGGGCGGCAGAGAGCAGCGCCGGGCGTACCAGCGGGATGATAATTTTAAAGGCGATAACCCGGCGGGATGCGCCGAGAACCTGGGCGCACTCCTCCATCTGGCTGTCCATGCGCTTCAGGGCATTGCCGACAATCAGGATCACCAGCGGGGCGCAGTGCAGCGCCATAATGGTCACGATGGGGAAATAGCCGTAGGCCATCCAGTTCGGGGTCTGGATCCCCATCGCCTCCAGCCATCCCGGCTGCCCGCCGATGGCGTGATTCTTGAAGATGGTGCTCCATGCCAGGGCGAAGGTCCAGGAGGGCAGCATAAAGGGGACGATAAGCAGGGTGGCAAACCACTTGCGGCCCGCGATATCGGTACGATTCACCAGCCATGCCAGCACGATGCCAACCACCAGGGCGATGGCGACGGTGCTCAGCGCCACCGCCAGGGTATTAAGCAACGGCGTCCAGAGCAGGATATCGGACATACGTGAACTGAGCGTGCGCAGCAGGTACCAGGCGGTAAATGCCCCCTCGGTTGCTCCGGTACGGCCTTCATCGCCGCTCTGCACCAGCACCGCGTTCAGCAACACGGAAATGACCGGAGCCAGGATTATCCAGCTGAACAGCGCGAGCAGCAGCACAGCCAGCAGGTTGGCGGGCTCATGGCTGACAATCGACAGAGTATGGCGGAGCTTTTGCCACGCGCTGTGGCGTGGGTAGATATCAGATGGGTAAGACACTCGTTGACCCCTGGCTGTGAAAGACAGTCAGGAATATATCGACGCAATGTTACATTTTTGCTAAAAGTTTGCACATATGTGCAAAAAAGTGCGCCGGGTGCAAAACCGGAACATTATCAAATTCTTCAATTAGCCTCTTTACATAGCGCACAGAGATGTTTATAGTGCGCCTCACTCTGGAAGCGTGGCCGAGCGGTTGAAGGCACCGGTCTTGAAAACCGGCGACCCGAAAGGGTTCTAGAGTTCGAATCTCTACGCTTCCGCCAAATTTAAGGCGAAATCAAAATTTACGATAATTTTCGATTTCTCCTGCATAAAAAGCCCGTGAAAACGGGCTTTTTTGTATCTAGAATCTGTACCTCTTTCACTCAGAATCTTTTCCGTTACTCATCTTGCAGGTGAGGGCAAATCCCATCTATGTTCTGCGAAGGAAGAGACTCGATGAGTAAAAAGCGTTTTACAGACGAACAAATTGCAGATTTTCTTCGCCAGGCTAAAGAAGGCGTACCTGATAAAGCGTTGTGCGAAAAATATGCTTTCAGTATCAGTACACTTCGACGCTGGAAAGCGCTGCATGATAGCGCCATCAGGCAAAAATTAAAAAAAATGGAATCTACCGCAGCAGTCGTCTATTTGGGCATAATAGCTGTTAGCTTGCTGCTGGCGATCTTTTCTCATAAGGTCGGTGGTGTGTTATTCATATTTTTCATGCTGGGTTATTGCGTTTATTATATTGCTCAATTTCGTAAGACGTCCGGATTATTTGTTGCAACGGATAATGTCTTTGTTTCTCGCACAGGATTGGGGGCAAGTAATGCATTTTACTGGTTCAGCTGGATATTTGTTATTTTGTTTACGCTCTGCGCGGCATATATGATTTTGCGTTAATTCTTATTCCCGCGCCTTCGAGCAGAACTTGTCTCTTTTTTAACTTAGCAATGGTGAGTGCTTTGGTTCACTTCATCATTATCTAATCTGTTCTCGCAGAGTTTTGGGCTTTTTTATCTCTGAGCGCTTGAAGAGTACCCGTGATGCCACGGGTACTTGCCAGAGACAGGATCAGGACTTAAACAGGTTCTTCAGCGTGTGGGGCTGACAGCGCAGATACTGATCCGGCGCATGCACCTGCGCACCCAGCTCCGCCGCCGCATGCCACGGCCAGCGCGGATTGTAGAGCGCGCCACGGGCGATCCCGATAATATCCGCATCTCCACTGGCGACGATGGATTCTGCATGTTCCGGGTCGGTGATTAAGCCCACCGCCACCACAGGAATCTTCACGGCAGCTTTCACCGCTCTTGCCAGCGGCACCTGATAGCCTGGGTAGACCTCAATCTGCTGATCGGGGTGCAGGCCGCCGCTGGAGACGTGAATCGCATCCACTCCGCGGGCTTCAAGCATCTTCGAGAACTCCACGGCTTCCTCAAGGTTAAACCCGCCCTCAACCCAGTCCGTCGCGGAGATACGCACGCTGATCGCTTTATCGGCAGGGAAGGCTTCCCGCACCGCGTCGACGATCTCCAGCGGGAAGCGGGCCCGGTTTTTCAGCGAACCGCCGTAATTATCCGTGCGCTGGTTAGAGAGCGGGGATAAAAATTGATGTAACAGATAGCCATGCGCGGCGTGGATCTGGATCAGGTCAATACCCAGTCGGGCGGCACGTTTTGCGGCCTGTGCGAACTGGCTGCGGATTTCGGCTAACCCGTTGCTGTCGAGAGCGGTCGGGAGGGTATAGCCCTCGCTGTAAGGCACTGCGGAAGGGGCTAAGGTCTGCCAGCCACCCTGCTGATCGGGTGGGATTTGCCCGTGCTTATCCCAGGGCTTGTAGGTTGAGGCTTTGCGGCCCGCATGGGCCAGCTGGATGCCGACAGGAATATTTGACCACTTACGGAGAGTCTTGAGCACCCCGGCCATCGCTTCTTCGGTTTTGTCATCATAGAGCCCGACGTCAGCGTAGGTGATTCGCCCTTCGGGGGAGACGGCTGCCGCCTCAATGGTCAGCAGGCCCGCGCCGGACTGGGCCAGTTGCCCCAGATGGAGAGTATGCCAGTCAGTCATACAGCCCTCTTCGGCAGAATACTGGCACATGGGGGCGATCACGATACGGTTTTCAAGTTCAAGATTGCGGATACGTAACGGTGTAAACAGCTTGGGTTTAGACATACATGTCACTCCGGATTGCAGCGTTAGAAATGGGGTTTAGCGATTTTTATCCTTGAATATTCATCAACATACCGTACAGCCAGCGATAACAGAACATGACGTTTACGCAAAAGTACGTTGCGTCAGACGCAACGCTGTTGAATTTGCACTATTCACTTTCCGTCTCCGGGGAAAGATGCGCCATCAGAAAATCGACAAACACCTTCACTTTTTTGGTGTTCCTGCGGGTGGGATGGTAGATGGCATAAATCGCGGAATCATCCTCACCGTCGTTCACTTCTGCGCGCCATTGCGGCAGTAACCCGATCAGCTTCCCCTCCTGGATATCCTTGCCGATCAGCCAGTCAGGCAGCAGCGCGATGCCATAGCCACTTAACACCGCTTCGCGCAGTATTTCTGAGTTGTTGCACTTCAGCGTGCCTTTCACATCGATAGCGACCTGGCTTTCCCCGTTGAAATACCACTTCGTTTTGCCGGACGAATAGGAAAAGATCAGGCAGTTACGGTTTTTAAGATCCGCAGGTACGTCAGGATAACCCTGCGCTTGCAGGTAGTCCGGGCTGGCGCAAACGCACCGACGCTGGGAAAGCAGCTTGCGTGCGATCAGATTGGGGGAGTCGACCTTGCCCAGTCGGACAGTCAAGTCTAGCCGCTTTTCCACCAAATCGACGACCTCATCGGTAAAGGTCAGATCAAGAGAGATCAACGGATAGCGGCGAGAGAAGGGGGCCAGCAGCGGGGCGATATGCAGCCTGGAAAACGAGACCGGCAGGCTGATCCTTAACACCCCCCGGGGTTCCCCCGTCTGGTCCCGCACCTCCTGATTGGCATACTCCAGGTCGTTGAGGATCCTGACCGCGTGCTCGAAGTAAACATGCCCGGCCGCCGTCAGCACCACGCTGCGGGTCGATCGGGTTAGCAGCTGGGTGCCGAGCACCTTTTCCAGGCCGTCAATCTGTCGGGTGACCGAAGACGTTGCCAGGGCTAACTTTCTGCCGGCGGGTGCAAAGCCACCCTCTTCGACTACCGTAATAAAGGCTTCAAGCGATGCCAGCATATCCATTTTTCTCTCCCCGCATCGTTGCGTCTTGCGCAACTCTGTAAGCTGTTTTAACCATATTATCACCTTTAAGTAACAGTGTTAGCCTTCTCCGCAGTGAGAGGTGAAACATGAAAGTATCCATCAAGATTACGTCAGATTTTATTTGTCCCTGGTGCCGGATTGCGGATGCCCGGCTGGAAAAGGTACTGCAATCGTTGCCCGAAGATGTCGGGGTCGAGGTCGACTGGCTGCCCATTGAGCTTAACCCCGGTATGCCGCTGGAGGGCATGGAACGTGTCGCCTATCGCCGCGCTAAATTCGGGAGCTGGGAATATTCGCATCAGCTGGATGAGCACACCGTTGAGAAGGGGAAAACGGACGATGTTGCCTTTAACTACCCGGCCATTCAGCGCGTTCCTAACACCTTTGCGGCGCATCGGCTGACGCTTTTTGCCCCTGCCGGAAAGGCCCGATCCCTGCTGGTTAAGCGCCTGTTTCAGGCATACTTCGAGGAGGGAAGAGATATTGGCGACCTTGATGTCCTGGCGGAGGTGGCCGGCGAATGCGGGATGGACAAAGAGGCCGCGCGCATTTATCTGCTGAGTACCGCGGGAGAGGCGGAGGTGATCCAGCTGGAAGACCTGGCGCGGCAGGGCGATATTAGCAGCGTTCCCACCTTTGATATTGCCGGTATCAGGCTGACGGGCGCCGTTCCGGTGGATCAGCTCCGCTATTACATTATGGATGCTTATCGCGACCTGATTAAACGAGAGGGAGCCCGATATGATCGGTGAAATGCCCCCCAGAAAACGGGCCCTGATTATCGGCGGCTCGTTAGGGGGATTATTTGCAGGGAATATGTTGCAGCAGGCGGGCTGGGACGTCGATATTTTCGAACGCTCGGCCCGGGATCTCGACAGCAGAGGCGGCGGCATTGTGCTCCAGCCCGAAGTGGTGGCGTTAATCCGCCGCAGCGGTATCGAACGCGACTGGGACACTCTGGGCGTGCGCTCATCGCAGAGAGTGGTGTATCGCCCGGACGGCTCGGTGGAGCAGCGGCAGTATGCCCCCCAGGTGCAAACCTCGTGGTCACTGATCTATTCGCTGATGCGCTCGACGATCCGCGATATTCATTATCATAAAAACCATGTACTTACGGATGTAGCGTTTCCTGACAACCAGCACGTCACCGCCATCTTTGAAGGCGGCGCCAAGGAGACCGGGGATCTGCTGATCGGTGCTGATGGCAACGGTTCTTTTGTGCGCAACCTGCTGTGGAAAGACACGCCCGAATACGCCGGGTATATCGCATGGCGCGGGCTGGTTGCCGAAAACGACATGCCTGAGCTGGCCAGACAGCAGCTTCACGGCGATTTTGCCTTCGCCAGCAACGCGGGCTCGCACATTCTGGGCTATCTGGTGCCGGGGGCGGATAACGATTTACGGCCAGGCCACCGTTTTTACAACTGGGTCTGGTACCGGGTCGTCGGTGATGCGCAGCGGGAAGCGATCATGACGGGAACCGACGGTGTTGCGCGAAGCTATTCCGTGCCGGAAGGGCTGCTGGCCGCACGCTGGAAAGCGCATCTGATGGACGAAGCACAGCGGCTCCTCCCGCCCGGCTTCCGCGAAATTGTACAGGCGACAAAGGAGCCCTTTGCCCAGGCGATACGCGATCTCGCCGTCGATAAGATGGTGAAGGGTAGGGTGATTTTACTGGGTGACGCCGCCTCTGTTCCCCGGCCCCATACCGCGGCGAGCACCTCCAAAGCGGCCGCCAACGCCCTGGCCTTAGGCGATGCCCTGCAAGCCTGGCCGGATGACACGGATAAGGCCCTGGCTGAGTGGGAAAGGGAACAAATTTTACGCGGCAAGTATTTACGCGAAATGGGGATGAAGATAGGGGATCGACTGCTTTTCGGCCGGGCATAATCGGGAACCATCAAGCATCACCCCAGGGGGCCGTGCAGGCTCCCTGGTCCGTTTTACATTCCTCCGTCAGATCTGCAAAATAGCCTCCTCACTTTTCGATAAAGATCATCCCGATGAAGAAATCATTGCTCTGTGCGCTCCTTGTCTGCCTGTCCGGTTCCGCGTTGGCCACTACGCCGGAGGCGGCGCAGGTCGCGCAGGTGGTTAACCCCACCATCACGGCGCTGATGAAGGCGCAGGCGATCCCGGGTATGGCGGTGGCGGTGATTTATCAGGGCAAACCCTACTTCTTCACCTGGGGGCAGGCGGACGTCGCCGGGAACAAGCCCGTCACCCGCCAGACGCTGTTTGAACTCGGCTCGGTAAGCAAAACTTTTACCGGGGTGTTGGGCGGCGATGCGGTAGCGCGCGGGGAGATTGCGCTCAGCGATCCTGCCAGCAAGTACTGGTCTGCGTTATCGGGCAAGCAGTGGGAAGGGATCACGCTTCTGCATCTGGCGACCTATACCGCGGGCGGCCTGCCGCTACAGGTACCGGACCGCGTCACCGATACCGCATCGCTGGAAAAATACTACCAGGCCTGGCAGCCGGAATGGGCTCCGGGGACCAGGCGCCAGTATGCCAATGCCAGTATTGGTCTGTTTGGCGCCCTGGCGGTGAAACCTTCGAAAATGAATTTTGAGCAGGCGCTCACCCATCGGGTGCTGAAACCGCTAAATCTCTCCCATACGTGGATCGCTGTTCCGGAAAATGAGCGGGCGAACTATGCCTGGGGCTACCGGGACGGCAAGGCGGTGCACGTCTCACCGGGCATGCTCGATGCAGAAGCCTACGGGGTGAAAACCTCCATTGTGGATATGGCGGGCTGGCTACAGGCCAACCTCCGGCCGGATGGCATTCAGAATGCGTCCCTGAAAAAAGGGGTGGCGATCGCCCAGTCACGCTACTGGCAGGTGGGGGAGATGTATCAGGGGCTGGGCTGGGAGATGCTAAACTGGCCGGTGACATCCCAAACGCTGGAGGCCGGGGCGGATAACAAGTACGCCCTGGCGGCGCGGGATGCCGTGGCCATCACCCCGGCGCAGCCGCCGGTAAAGGCCTCATGGGTGCATAAAACCGGGGCGACCGGCGGGTTTGGCAGCTACATCGCCTTTATCCCGGAGAAGGATCTCGGCATTGTGATGCTGGCGAATAAAAATTACCCCAATCCGGAGCGGGTGAAGGCGGCGTATCACATTCTCGACGCGTTGCAGTAATAACGGAGGCCTGCTTCGGCAGGCTTTTTTATGCGCCTGAACGGTTAATCTGCAACACCAGCTCCGCCATGCTTTTCGCGTCCATCTTCTCCATCACCCGCGCCCGGTGAACCTCCACCGTGCGGAGCGCGATATGCATCTTTAGCGCAATATCTTTATTCATCAGGCCGGCGGCGACCCAGTGTGCCACCTCTTTCTCTTTTGGTGTCAGCGTGGCGTAGCGCAGCCTGAGTTCGTTGGTCTGTGTCAGGCGCGCTGAGTGGGCGTAACCTTTCTCAATGGCCGCCGTCAGGGCCCCGGCGGCGACGGGTTTCTGTAAAAAATCGACCGCGCCAGACTGGATCTCCTGGACGGCCATCGGTACGTCGCCGTGCCCGGTGAGAAAGATCACCGCCAGGGTGCTGTTGGCCTCGCGCATGGCCTGAAAAAGCGCATGCCCGTCCATCTCCGGCATCCGCATATCCAGCAGCGCGACGCCGGTCGTCCCGAGCGGGGCTTCGCGCAGAAACTGCTCACTCCGGTTCCAGCACTGGACGCTGTGGCCCAGGCTCTCCAGTAAATAGCAACAGGCGCTGGTGACCGCCTCGTCGTCGTCAACTAAATGAATCATTACGCTTTTCCGTTGTGTTCGCCGATCGCAAAGGTAAGGGTCACGCGCGTCCCGTCGCTCCCGTCCGGCGCGCGGTGGTTGTTTACGCTGATATCGCCATTAACGCCACGCAGCAGCCGCTGGCAGATAACCAGCCCCAGGCCCATGCCCGTTTTTTTACCGGAATGGAAGGGGCGGAACAGCTCAGCGAGCTGTTCCGCAGGGACGCCGCCGGCATCATCCTGCAGGGTTATCCGGTGCTGCTGCTCATCGCGATCCAGGTCAATCCACAGGTTGCTGGCACCCGCCTGAACCGCGTTCAAAATGATATTTGCCAGCACCTGCTCCAGCACCACCGGCGGCAAAAAGAGCATAACGGTTTGGTGGCGGGTCAGATGTACGGCAAGGCCGGGCGCGGCCTTCTCCAGCTGCAGGAGGGTCAGTACCTGCCTGAGGGTCCCGGCAACATCGCAGGGGGTCACACTTTCCGTCGCCTGTTCACTCTGTCGCGCCGGGTTGGCCCACTCCCGCAGGTGGCGGATGATCAACCCGCAGCGTTCGGCCTGCGATTCAATATTGACCAGCGCCTTTTCGACCGCGGCACGGTTTTCAGCCGCGGACAGATGGTTCAGCCCGCCCTGGGCATACATGCGGATGGCCGCCAGCGGCTGGTTGAGCTCGTGGGCAAAACCGGAGGCCATCTCCCCCAGAATGCTCATCTGTCGGGCCTGCTCCAGGGTCTGCTGCTGGGCGAGCAGCTGGCTATTTGCCTGCTCCAGCGCCCTGCCACGGCGATTCACCAGCACCATCACCCAGCCATAGTTGGCGATAAACAGCACCACCAGCAGTAAACACAGCCCGATAGCCAGCCGGTGCTGGCGCATCCAGTCGATCACCGTCTGCCCGATCCGCTGCTGCTCCGGGTGGCGGTTGAGTTCCCGCAGCAGGGCTTCGGTATCGCTGGTGGAGGTCGGAGCCCCCCAGCGGGGCGAACTCAGCAGGGCCCGGGTCACCGCGTCCGCCACCCGGTCGTCCACGCCGGGCAGCGCGGCAAACGACCAGTCAGGGTAGAGCGAGGTGCTGGTCAGGCAGTGAAAGGCGACGTTTTTTTGCAGCAGCACGCGAAACTGGCTTTTGTCGATCAGCCCCTCGCTGTCCATGCTCTCGAGTAAACAGACCGGCACGATGGCGGCCTGAATAGCGTCTTCACGCAGCAAATAGAGCAGGGCATCGGCCGGAAAACCGACAAAGCGCACCTTGCTGTCATCCACCTGTAACCCGGCATCACGCAGCGCCCGGTAGCCCAGCAGATAGCCGCCAAAGGCCTGCGCATCCACCGCTCCCAGCGTTCTTCCGGCCAGATCCTGTGGGCGGGTGATGCTGCTGGCGCTGCGCACCAGTATGACGCTGCCGGTGGTCATGCTCTCCACGGCGGATCCCTGCCCGGAGCGCAGCGATGACAGCCAGCGCAGATGGTAGTGGCTGTTGAGCTGGACAAACTGCCCCGGGTTGGTCAGCACAAACTGGATGGTGCCCTGGTTTACCGCCTCGCGCATGCCGTTGAGATCCAGCGGCAGCAGGCGGAAGTGGGCATCGGGCACGGCGTGATTAAGCGAGTCGACCAGCGGCTGCCAGTGGGTGCGGGTGGCGGTTTCACCGCGTAAGGCCAGGATGCCGATGGTCCAGTCGGCTGCCAGCAGCGGGGAGGTGAGGCCGGTAACGATCAGGAACAAAAGGATTTTTACGCTGCGCTCCATGCAATACCTGCCCCTTTCTTTTGCGTTAGATCAAGCCCATCGGGTTTATGTGGTTAACCACAATAGTGAGCGACCCGGCCAGATTTTTAGACTGTAAATAACCACATTTGGTCAGGTAATACCATCCCTGATCGTTTTCTTACGCGCACTGAGTGGAGGGCAACATGGACATCAGTAAGCGCCAGTTTTTACAGAAAATGGGCGTTGTCACGGCCGGCGCGGCGCTGGTTCCGCTGGCAGAGGCAGAGATCGCGTTCGGCCCTGAGCGGCATGGCGGTTCCGACCAGCATCGCTACGCCATGCTTATCGATCTGCGCCGCTGCATCGGCTGCCAGTCCTGTACGGTAAGCTGCGCCATTGAGAACCAGACGCCGCAAGGGGCGTTCCGCACCACCGTCAGTCAGTATCAGGTCCGGCTTGCCGATAGCGACGAGGTGACCAACGTGCTGCTGCCCCGGCTGTGCAACCATTGCGATAACCCGCCCTGCGTGCCGGTGTGCCCGGTGCAGGCCACCTTCCAGCGCAAGGACGGCATTGTGGTGATCGACAACACCCGCTGCGTGGGCTGCGCCTACTGCGTGCAGGCCTGCCCGTATGATGCCCGCTTTATCAACCATACCACCCAGACGGCGGATAAATGCACCTTCTGCGCGCACCGCCTCGAAGCCGGGCTGCTGCCGGCCTGTGTGGAATCCTGCGTGGGAGGCGCCCGGATCGTCGGCGACCTGAAAGATCCCCGCAGCACCCTGAGCCGGATGCTGGCGACGCACCGGGACGAAATCAAGGTGCTGAAGCCGGAAAATAACACCCGTCCGCAGGTCTTCTATCTCGGCCTGGATGAGGCCTTTGTCTCGCCGCTGCAGGGCCGCGCCCGACCCGCACTCTGGCAGGAGGTGGAATATGATCATTGATGAGATGCTGGCTCAACCCCAGGCCATCACCTGGCTGCCCTGGGCCGTGCAGTACTTTTTCTTTATCGGGATTGCCTCCTGCGCCGTCCTGCTGGCCTGCGCGGCCCGCTGGCTGCGACACCGGCACAGCGAGCGGTTTGAGCGGGTGTGCCTGTTCATCGCGCTGACCTGCGGGATCACCGCCCCGCTGGCGCTGACCGCCGACCTGCACCAGACCGCGCGCTTCTGGCACTTTTACGCCTGGCCGACCCCCTGGTCATGGATGCCCTGGGGCGCGCTCTTTTTACCGCTGTTCACTCTGCTGCTGGGGCTGTGGTTCTTACTGTTTCACCTGCGCAAGGGCAATAACCGGCTGCTGCGCGGGCTGGCGCTGGCGGCGGCGCTGACCGCCATCGGGTTGCTGCTCTATACCGGGCGGGAAGTCTCCGTGGTGCGCGCCAGGCCGGTGTGGTTCAGCTACTGGCTCCCGGTGGCGATGTTCTTCAGCGCCATGAGCGCGCTGCTGGCGCTGCTCGGTCTTGTGATGCGCGACCTCGCCCGGCGGCTGGCGCAGGGGCAGGTTGTGGCCCTCGTCCTGCTCGGGGCGGTGATGCTGGCGTGGTCTCTCGGCGATACCCTGTCGGGGGAAGCGTTGCGCCAGCAGTGGCAGCTCGGCGGTGACATCCGCCTTTACCTGCTTACCCTGATGCTGCTGTGGGCGGCGGCGCTGGCAGTCTCGTTGTATGCCAGTCGGTATCAGCCCCCGTTCTTTATCACCCTCGCAAGCGCGCTGCTGGTGGCGATCCTCTGCTGGACGCTGCGCTGGGCGGTGCTGATGGGGGGGCAAATTATCCCGAAATACAACGCCCTGACAAATGACTATTCCCTGCCGATGGGCACCGACGGCCTGCTGGCGATTATCGGCACTTTCGGCCTGTGGCTGGCCCTGATGATTATCCTCGGGGAGTGCGTGACCTGGCTTTCAAGGAGATATCAGCATGCCTAAATTATCCCGCCGTCAATGGCTGAAAATCGGCGTGGCCGCCGGGGGTTTTGCCGCGTTCGGTCTGAGCTATCGCGATGTCGCACAACGGGCCCTCGAGGGGCTGGTCAACGGCACCTCCGGCAAGGTGACCCGCGACCGGATCCACGGAAACTCGCTCCCGCCGGAAGGCAGCGTCCATAACGGCTGGCAGAACACGCCCGGCCAGGCGGTCTCCATGACCCAGTGCTTTGGCTGCTGGACGCTGTGCGGCATCCGGGTGCGGGTCGACAAGCAGGCGAACCAGGTGCTGCGCATCGCCGGTAACCCCTGGCATCCGCTCTCCCATGAGAAACCGTTCCCCAGCAGCATGCCGTTTGCCGGGGCGATGTCCCGCCTTGCCGGAGAAAGCGGGCTCGGGTCCCTCTCCACCGCCTGCGCGCGCGGTGCCACCCTGCTGGAAAGCCTGACCAGCCCCCTGCGGCTCCTCACCCCGATGAAGCGCGCGGGCAAACGCGGCGAGGGCAAATGGCAACGCATCAGTTTTGAGCAGCTGATCGAAGAGGTGGTGGAGGGCGGTAACCTGTTCGGCGAGGGGCACGTGGACGGGCTGCGCGCCATTCGCGATCTCACCACCCCGGTGGATGCCCGCCATCCCGCCTGGGGGCCGAAGGCCAATCAGCTGCTGGTGACCAACACCAGCGATGAGGGGCGGGACGGTTTCCTGCGCCGTTTTGCCCTCAACAGCTTCGGTTCGAAGAACTTTGGTGCCCACGGGGCCTACTGCGGCCTGGCCTACCGCGCCGGGTCCGGGGCGCTGATGGGCGATCTGGATAAAAACCCGCACGCCAAACCGGACTGGGAAAACGTCGAGTTTGCCCTGTTTATGGGCACCTCGCCGGCCCAGTCGGGTAACCCCTTCAAGCGTCAGGCCCGCCAGCTTGCCAGCGCCCGGCTGCGGAAATTCAATTACGTGGTGGTCTCGCCGGCCCTGCCGCTGACCACGGTGCTGGCCGACGATCGCGGCCACTGGCTGGCGGTGAAGCCCGGTTCGGACTCGGCGCTGGCGATGGCGATGATCCGCTGGATCATCGATAACGAGCGCTATACCGCAGAGTATCTGACGCTCACCAGCCGCGAGGCGATGGCGCGTGCCGGGGAGAAGAGCTGGAGTAACGCCACCTGGCTGGTCATTACCGATGAAGCGCACCCTCTGGCGGGCCAGCATTTACACCTTTCCCATCTGAACGGCGGCGACGGGCAGGGGGATGAGGCGCTGGTGGTGAACGAGGCGGGCGAGCTGGTGCCCGTCAGCCAGTGCGATCGCGGCGCGCTTTACGTGACGCAGCAGGTCACCCTGCACGACAGCACCCTGGTGACGGTGAAAAGCAGTTTTCAGTGTCTGAAAGAGTCGGCCCACCGCTTCAGCCTGGCGCAGTACAGCCAGCAGTGCGGGGTGGCGGTGGATCAGATCGTCGCCCTGGCCACGACCTTTACAGGCTACGGGCGCAAGGCGGCGGTAGTGACCCACGGCGGCATGATGTCCGGGAACGGGTTCTACAACGCCTGGGCGGTAATGATGCTCAACGTGCTGCTGGGGAACATGAGCCTCAGCGGCGGGGTGTTTGTCGGCGGCGGGAAATTCAACGGCGAGGTGAACGGGCCCTGCTACAACCTGGAGCAGTTCCCCGGCAAGGTGGCGCCCAAAGGGCTCAATATCGCCCGCAGCAAAGCCGACTACGCCCAATCGGAGGAGTATCAGGCGAAGATCGCCGCAGGCCAGTCGCCGTGGCCTGCCCGTGCCCCCTGGTATCCCTTTGTCGCCGGGCAGCTGACCGAGCTGCTGCCCTCCGCGCTGGAGGGGTACCCCTATCCGCTGAAGGCGTGGATCTCCAACATGACCAACCCGCTGTACGGCGTCCCGGGGCTGCGGGGGGTGATTGAGGAGCGCCTGGCGGATCCGCAGCGCCTGCCGCTGTTTATCGCCATCGATGCTTTCATGAATGAGACCACCGCCCTGGCGGACTATATCGTGCCGGATACGCATAATTTCGAAAGCTGGGGATTCAGCGCCCCGTGGGGCGGCGTGGCGAGTAAAACCACCACCGCGCGCTGGCCGGTGGTGGCCGCCGCGACGGCGAAAACCGCCGGGGGCGAGCCGGTTTCCATGGAGGCCTTCTGCATTGCGGTGGCCACACGAATGCAGCTCCCGGGGTTTGGCGACAACGCCATCCCGGATGCGCAGGGGGAGATGCACCCGCTACACCGCGCGGAGGATTACTACCTGCGCGCCGCCGCCAATATCGCCTTTGCCGGGCAGAAACCGCTGCCCGGAGCCAACGAGCAGGACATCCTGTTATCCGGCGTGGATCGCATCTTCCCGGCCATCAAACAGATCCTAACGGCCCGGGAGGCGCTACCGGTGGCGTTTCTCTACAGCCGGGGAGGGCGGTTTGCGCCGGATGCCTCGGGCCGCTCAGGGGAGACGGTGGGAACCGAATGGGCTAAACCGCTGCATATCTGGAACCCGCAGGTCGCGGCATACAAACACGCCATCACCGGCGAGCGCTTCAGCGGCTGCCCGACCTGGTATCCGGCCCGCCTGTCTGATGGCCGGGCGCTGGAGGCGGTCTACCCGCCAGCGGAGTGGCCGATGCAGCTGATGTCGTTTAAATCAAATGTGATGAGCAGCTCAAGCACCGTCGTGGAACGGCTGCACCACGTGAAGCCGACGGGGCTGGTGGTGATCCACCCGCAGGATGGTGCGCGGTTTGGCCTGCAGCACGGCGATCTCGCCCGAATACGGACGCCGGGCGGTAGCGTGGAGGCGCAGGTGAGTTTACTCTCCGGGGTGATGCCAGGGGTGATTGCCATGGAGCATGGTTACGGGCACAAAGAGATGGGGGCGCGGCAACACTGGCTGGATGGTGAGCCGATGGCGCAGCGAAGCCAGATTGCTTCTGGGGTGAATCTCAACGATCTCGGTTTTGCCGATCCCACCCGTAAGGTGCCCGGTCCGTGGCTGGAGTGGGTGACGGGCTCCTCGGTGCGCCAGGGGTTACCGGCCAGGATAGAGAAAGTGTGATCCGGTACGGTAAGTGAAGGGCCGACTACAGGGGCGGTCTTTTCCCCCTCATCCTTAAAGGAGAGGGGGAGAGGTAGGTTATTTATTGATACTTTATCTGGTCATTGCAAACGGCAGTACCAGCCTTCGCCTCAGCAGGTAAACGCCTTCTCCTTCGCCAGCAGGAACGGGCGCAAATAGGCCACGGTATTCGACAGCGGGATCGCCTCATCCGCGAGATTGATCTTCAGCACGTCGCGAATATAGGTCCGGCGGGTCACAATCCGCGCCCATACATCCGGATAGAGCGTCTGGATTTTGCGTTGCAGCGCCGGGTCAGCCAGCGCGATGCTCTCCTCGGCGCTCACCCCGGTGTAGCCCGGTACGGAGGGGATAATGTCGATCTGCAGGATCATCCCGCTTTTCAGCGTCTCGGTGGAGTGAGGATAAATGGGGGAGGACATCCACTCTTCATCGGCGCTGAGATGCCCGGGGTTGAGGTGCCAGCCATACTGCGTTTTGTTGAGCACCTTTTCGATATGGGCGTACATCTCGCCGCCCGGCATCCCGATGCGGATAGTCTCAAGCCAGCTGGCGACCGCCGCAAAATAGGGCTTCGCCACCCGATCGAGATAATCTTTCTGCGCTTCAGGCAGCTCGCTCTCGTCGGCAATCACAAACCCGGTCCGGCTCGATAGCCCGCCTTTAAAGCCGGTGGTCATCGACAGCGGCTGGCCGCGCTCCAGCTTTTTATACGTGGGGTAAAAATTCGCTTTCTCAAAACGCTGCCCGGCGGCGGCAATGGTCACCACCGTCTGATACTGGCCTTCCGCCGCGAGCAACGCCCCCAGCTCGGTTTCGCGGATCCCCGGCTCCACCGCGTTCATGGCATTCAGCATGCAGCCTGAGGCCAGATTAGCGCCATATTCGTAATGGGCGATTTCGTTCTCGTTGTTGGTCACCCGGGCACCGTTATCGCCGCCGATAAACAGGTGCGCGGCATTCTCCAGCTGCGCGTCGGTGCTGTTTTTGAGCGCCTCGACAATAAAGTACGGCAGATCGAAGAGGTGTTTATTATCGGCCCCTGTAGCGGTAAACATTTTCCAGCCCACAAGACCCATTTTGCCGAGCCGGTGAAGGCCGATGTCGCTGAACAGCGTCTCCAGCGAGGTCTCATTGTCCATCGGCTGATTGGGCAGCGAGAAATACGGACAGTGCTTCAGGGTGACCGGGAGCCGCGAATGCTGCGCCATCTTCAGGTTCTCATTGCCCAGAATTGCCGTAGCAGCGCCCGACTTATCAAGGATCAGCAGCCCCTCCTCGAAGCGGGGTACAAACCCGGTCAGGTACTCGAAGTTCCCCCCGTGCTCCTTGTCGGCATAAATCACGAGGGCGTCATAGCCTGCCTCGTTCATGCGGGTCAGCACCTTATTTTTACGCTCAAGCAGGGTGGCATCGGTGAGCAATACCGGGGCCACCCCGGTGAACTGGCGCGGTGCCGGGATGGTCTGCAACTGGATCATCATTTACCTCATCGTCAGAAAGCGGGGAGTCAGGCCCTTTTTTGCGCGTGGACCCGCAGGGTGGAAGCCGGCGAATTCACCAGCTTATTTGCCGGCCGCACCGGGCGGCGCACCAGTTCCCCCTGGCAGTTGGGACAGCGATGGTTGAGATGGGTTTCGGCGCAGGCGGCGCAGAAGGTGCATTCGAAGGAGCAGATTCTGGCGTCCCGGGCGTCAGGGGGCAGGTCACAGTCACACCATTCACAGTTCGGGCGAAGTTCGAGCATGGGGTTCTTCCTTATCAGCAGGCTGCGTCTGCTTCACTATGCCAGAGAGAACCTAACCCCGCGACAGCTGTGTCGCAGGGTTGAGATCAGCGTCCACGCTGGCCGCCTGGATGAACGAGTACGTGACCCGCTTAAGCGTTAATCCTCAGCGGGGCAGATAGCGCGGTGCCGGTTCCCCGGTGCGGGCGCTGGCAAACAGCGCCAGCCGCGCCTCTTCGTAGCGCGCCCACAGGGTTTCGTCGTGCATCGGCGGAATGGTGATCAACTCCCCCTGATCCAGCCCCGCCAGCGCTGCGTCCACCATATTGTCGGTAGTCATCACCGATCCGGCGGGCAGATCGTCAGCAGTGATGCCGGACAGCCCCCAGATTTCGGTGGCGGTAGCTGCCGGTAATACCGCCTGGATCCGCACCTGGCTGTCGGCAAACTCCTCCTGCAACCCGCGCGTAAAATTCAGCACCCAGGCTTTGGTGGCGCTGTAGAGCGCGCTGCCCGCCCGGGCATGAATCGACAGCACCGAGGCGATGTTAATCAGGGTGCCGCGGTTGTTCTGCGCCAGCCGCGGCAGCAGGGCATAGGTGAGGCGCATCAGGGCGGTAGTGTTGAGCATGTTGATCGCCTGATGCTGCACCACATCTCCCGCGAGGAAGGGGGTCATCTGCGCGGTGCCGGCATTGTTGATCAGGGTATCGATAGCGGTATTGCTGTGCAGGATCTCCTCCACGGCACGGATCCCGGTTTCATCGGTAAGATCCGCCGTCAGGGTGGTAACCTTCACCCCGTAGCGCTGCTCCAGCTGTTCCGCCAGCGCCAGCAGGCGCGCTTCCCGGCGGGCCACCAGTACCAGATCGTAACCGCGGGCGGCGAGACGGTCGGCGTAGACCGCGCCAATCCCGGAAGATGCACCTGTAATCAAAGCCGTAGAACGTTGCGTACTCATTGTGATACCTCGGAATGCGTTAATTGGTTTCAACATAAAACTAAATAAAGCCTGCGCTATGTGGTTTTATAATGCAACCAATTGCGGAAGGTTTTTTTATCTTTGCGAAGGGGAAAGGGCGGGGAAGTTGTGTCATTTGCCCAAAAAATCAGCGTTATTTTCAGGCAAAATAACGACATGCAGCAAAGCGTGATCGTCACACTCACAGAAAAGAAACAGCGGTGCTAATTTTGCAAAACAACAAACCATAAAAGGATGACGTTATGATCTCCCGCACTTTACCTCTGTGGGCTGCCGCCGCTGTGGCGAGCCTGATACCGCTTCACGCCGTCCAGGCCGCGAGTTCCGTTAAATTTCCCGATAAAGTCTGTAAGGTCACCGACTACGGCGCAGAGGGCCATCGATTACAGATTGCTCTCAACACCGGGGCTATTCAAAAAGCGATTGACGACTGCGCTGCCGCAGGCGGCGGAACCGTGCTGGTACCCAAAGGCAATTTTTTGACCAACCCGCTCTTTCTGCGCAATAACATCCAGCTGAAGCTGGAGAAAGATGCCACCCTGGTGGCGTCAACCGAAGTTGCGGCTTATCGTGCCGATGAAAAATCAAAATATGCCGAAGCGGAAAACGGCTGGCTGCCGTTTATCAGCATCGCGGATACGCAAAATGTCGCTATCGTCGGCGAAGGCACTATCGACGGTCAGGGCGCCGTGTGGTGGGAGCGCTGGCGGGAAAACATCCGCGCGACAGGTAAGAAGGGCGGGACCGATCGGCCACGGCTGATTTATATTACGCGCTCGAACAACGTGCTTATCGATGGGGTCACACTGACCCATTCGCCGAGCTTCCACGTGGTGACGCGCTATGCGCACGATGTCGATATTAACGGGACGCGCATTCTCTCCCCCTGGCATGCGCCAAATACCGACGCCATCGATCCTATCGACAGCCAGAACATTCGTATCACCAATAACTACATTGACTGCAACGACGATCACATCGCCATCAAAGCGGAAAAAGCGGACCCACGCTTCCCGGATGGCGTGGTGGATAATATCTATATTGCCAATAACACCCTGAAGCAGGGACGCGGGATCTCCATCGGCAGCGAGAGTGCGGGTGGGGTGAATAACGTGCTGGTGGAAAACAACACCTTCGAGGGGTCGATGTACGGCATCCGCATCAAAAGCCCGCGCGGTAAGGGGGGCGAGGTGAAAAACATCGTTTACCGCAATACCAAAATGCACAACGTCGAAGTGCCCCTGGTCTTCTCCGCCTACTATAAAGCCGCGCCTATTGTTGAGGCAGAGGTTGACAAGCTGCTGCAGGCGGGCGGTTTTACCCTCGGGGAGCAGATCTATCCGCCGGACAGCGATCCGAAACAGCCCTTCGACAAACACACCACCCCGCACTTCAGTAACATCACTGTGGAGAACTTAACGTCTACCGGTGACAGCAAGGCGGCAGCCTATATTATTGGCACCCCGGAAGCCCCACTCAGCGGTTTCCATTTCACCAACGTCAATATTAAAGCCGCTCAGGGGCTGCGCATTCGCAATGCCGAACTGGAGACTAAAGGACTCAGCCTGAAGGTGAAAGAGGGGCCGACGATCCGCCAGGATGCGGGCGCTATCGTCCGCGAATAACCTGAAAGCCAGGACAACTGCGGCGGGATCTGCGCAACGCCCCCCTCCTGAGGGAGGGGGAGCAACCCACGCAGAAAACATAAATGCCCTTCCGGGCATTTATGTTTTAACTGGATGTATCCTGTCAGATACCGATTAGTGCCAGAACAGCGCAATCAGAATAATGATTGGGATCGGGACGCCTAAAAAGAACAGTAGTAATGAGCGCATGTAAACCTCCTGCTTAATTAAGTATTAAAGATCGCGTTGACGGCCACCGAAGGTCGCACACAGGCTGGCGACAAAAGCACCCGCCAACAGAGAAATAAATGTCCAGAGCATGAGATAGCTAGTCGTTTTACGTGCGGTATCAGCCGCCTGTTGAGCTTTCTCTTTCGTCTCTTTTAATTTCGCCTGGGCTTTGTCGTACGTGGTTTGTACCCGCTGTTCAGCCTCTTGCTGACTGATACCGGTACGTTGAGCAATCAGCTGCGCGACATACTGACGATCTTCCTGAGGTAACTGGCCGGTGGTGATACTGTTGGTAAAAATACCGGTCACTTCATTCAGCTGAGCTGGGGTGAGCTCCTGCTGAGGCGCGGAGGGCGCCGGTGTAGCGGGAGCCGCTGCTGGCGCATCCGGGGTTACTGACGTATCAGGTGTCGCAGCCGGGGCACCCGGACGGAACATCGAATTAACGAAATACGCCATTGGGGAACCGGAACCTTCAGATGATGCGTTCGCCATACCCGCCGCGCCGCCTACCGTGGCTGCGGCAGCCCCGCCTGCTACGGAACCCACGACTTTCGCGCTTCCTCCCACAATGGAGCTCACGGTGGAGGTTAACAGCATTGCCGAGACCAGCGCAGCGACCGCCCAGGCCAAAAATCCATGCGCAGTATCGCGGAAGTAAATTTCATTGGTATGGGTAGAAACCCATTTGGTGCGCAGTCGCCCGGCTAAATAACCTCCCATACCGGACGCCACGATCTGCGTGAACGTCAGCCAACCTATCGCCGCAATACCAACCGTACCGGCTTCGAGCCCCTCGTTTTCCCATGGCGAGACGGAAGTCAGGCCTAGCCCGGCGCCCAGCATCAGCAGGATCAACGACAAGGAAGCCGCCGCCGCCGCGCCAGCAAAGATGGCGCCCCATGATACGGCACTACTGCTGCTCGCGTCGGGCAGGGGCAGACGCGGATCAACATACTGAGTGTTAGCAGTGGAATGATCGTGAATGTGAGTCATAGCTGTTGTCCTTTAAATAATCTTATGCCGGAACGCAGGTCTGTTATGCGTTCAGTACCAGGAACTGATTGAAAAAACAGGAATCATTATCAACTTCAACATTGAAACGCTTTCAGGACCGATCGATACAACTTATAACGAGACCATCGCTAAAAGTTTAAGAAAATAAAACAGCTGAAAATTGAATATAGAAATCTAATCAATGATCTTAGGATAGTTGATAATTTTGCACCGGGCACGTTTTGATCCAAAGAAATAAGCGTGCCGGCAGCGGTGATGCTTGAGTCAAGAATTTCCCGCACAATCTACGCGCCTGCAATAATATTCAGGACGGGGTGTCGTGCTCATTAAAAATCCGTTACCGCTTAAGGTAACGGATTTTATAATATTCCTTACTGTTCATCAGGCGCGCCGGATTTAATAAACCGCTACGCGACGCCGGTACCACCGTCGGAGCACCAGACCTGACCTGAGGCATAAGAGCAACTTTCGGACGCCAGCAGAACATACAGAGGGGCAATTTCAACCGGCTGGCCTGGTCTTCCCAGCGGGGTATCAGCACCAAACTGCTGCACCTTCTCCTGAGGCTGTCCGCCGCTGGATTGCAGTGGCGTCCAGTATGGGCCCGGGGCCACGGCATTCACCCGAATGCCTTTCGGACCCAGCTGTTTTGCCAGGGATTTCGTGAACGCCACGTTGCAGGCTTTGGTCTGGGCATAATCCAGCAGAATTTCGCTGGGCTTGAAGGCCTGAACCGAGGAGGTGTTAATGATCGCCGCGCCTTCCGTGAGGTGACGCAGCGCGGCGCGCGTGATCCAGAAGGGGGCATACACGTTGGTTTTGAAGGTGGCGTCGAACGCGGCTGTCGTCAGCTCTTCAATGGACTCGCAATACTGCTGTCGGCCGGCATTGTTAACCAAAATATCGAGACCGCCCAGTTCACTCACTGCCCGTTCAACCAGGGTATCGCAAAACGACTCTACCCGAATATCACCGGGGATAGCGACGGCTTTACGCCCTTCAGCCTGAATAAGCGCGATAACGGCCGCAGCATCAGTTTCTTCTTCCGGTAAATAACCAATGGCCACATCGGCACCTTCGCGGGCATAAGCGATTGCGACGGCGCGTCCAATACCGGAGTCACCACCGGTAATAAGTGCTTTTTTACCTGCAAGTTTCCCGGATCCGATATAACTTGTCTCGCCGTGATCGGGAATTGGCTTCATTTCTGATGCCAGTCCGGGCATTTGTTGTGGCTGCTCCACAAAGGGTGGACGTGGGTAGTGTTTTGAAGTGGTGTTTCCTGATGTCATCCCGGCCTCCTTAGTTATTGAATATAAATAATAGCCATTGTGACAAGAGACACATTTCCGGACGGCATAATTCGGACTATTCTTCTTTTGGATATATTTTTGCTTTTTCTCTCTTTATGACATACCCAAAAATAAGCGACGTCATCAGGCGGTAAAACCGCGTGTAAAGCCTGTCGCTGATACCGGGGCGATTAAGGCTTCTCCGAGTGGTATTAACCCGGTACAATTAAACGGGACTTGAATAGATTAGCAAGAGGGTTGCATGATAAGAAAAAACAGGATCGTTGTGGGTTACTCGTTATCCGTTTTAGAGCGAACTCAGGCCAGCAAGCTCATCCACGATCATAAAAAAGAATATCTCAAACCCTACGGTTATATTTCTCTCATTCAAAAGGCTGCGGTCGCTATTTTAGCGGTAGCGGTTTTATTTAATGTGATTACTTTGCTGCAGTTTAGCCTGAGAACCACGCTGGACAGTGATTTTCTGGCAAGAACAAAAATGTTCAGTATTGCTCTGCTGGTGCTGTTTGGCGTCGCGTTGGCCCTGTTTAAACTCTATGACGTGCTGATGAATAACGCCATGCAGAAGCAGCAACCGGTTGAGCAGGAGGACGCCGGGATCTTACAAAAAGTTAAATTAAACCGATTTTTTGTCGAAACTATTACTCCTAACGCCAGCGGTAAGATCTACTGGAAAAACGTTAAGGACTGCTACAGGAAAAATGGGTTTATTTTTATCCATATGAAGAATGATAATTGTGTGGTTATTCCGGAACGGGTTTTTGCTTCTGCCGGTGAAGCAGCGGAAGTGTTTGACTTTATCAACGTGCAGATAGCGCAAAATAAATAAACCATGACAACCCAACAGCAGTTCAGCTTTACCACACGCCCGCTGGTGCCCTTTGCCCATGATTACACCCACGGCGAAACGGAGCCCTGGCACAGCCATACCTGCGCTCAGCTCCTGCATACCCTGAGTGGAGTGGTGCGCGTGGAGACCGCGCAGGGCTTCTGGATTGTGCCGCCGGGGCGCGGCGTCTGGCTGCCTGCCGGGACGCAGCATCGCCTGCTGATCACCGGCAACGTGGCGGCCCGGACGCTGTTTATCGATCCTTTTGCCCGGGCGGATTTGCCGTCGGTTTGCCAGGTGGTGCAGATTTCGACCCTGCTGCGCGAGCTGATCATCGCCTCGCTGCAATTGCCGGAGAGCTATGCGGCGGGCAGCCGGGCGGAGCGCATTTATGAGCTGATCCTCGATGAAATCCGCGGGATAAGCGTGCTGCCGTTCAATCTTCCTGAGCCTCAGTCACCCGCGCTGCTGGCGCTGTGCCGCCAGATCCAGGCCGACCCTGGCATCCGCTGGACCACGGCGCGGGTTGCCAGTCAGTTAAATATCAGCGAGCGCACCCTGCTGCGACACTTTCGCCAGCAGACCGGGCTGGCGTTCAGCGAATGGCTGCGCCGGGCGCGGCTGATGGAGGCGCTGAACCGCCTGGCGCAGGGACAGTCCGTGCTCCGGGTGGCGCTGGATCTCGGCTATGAGAGCCACAGCGCCTTCAGCGCCATGTTCCGCCGCACCCTCGGCGTGGCCCCGAGCGACTACTTCCAGCCGGAGTCGCTCTCCGGCAGCGCGTTCAGCAAGGCCTGAAGCGACGCCCGGGAAACATCGTTGTCGATGCCGGTTCCCCAGCGGCTCGCTCCTTGCTTAGAACTGCAGCGAATATAGGCCGCCGACCGGCTTTCGCTGCACCTGCCGAGCGTGTGCTCGTGATAATCCTCGATGGCGAACGTCAGATTAAAGCTGGCCTTTATCGCCCCGGCGGCGGCCGAGAGCAGGCCGTTACCTTTCCCCTCTAAGGTCACAATACCGTCCGCGGTCTGTACGCGGGCCCACAGCGCCAGCCCGCCGTCGGCCTGGCTTTCGGTCCGGTAATCCAGCAGCTGCCGGGGGGCGTGCTGATGCGGTCCGTACAGCTCACGGTACAGTTGCCAGAGCGCACTCAGCGTCATCTCGTTGCCTTTCCGGTCGGTGTGGGCCTGGACGTGGCGGCTGAAATCCTGCTGCAGCGCCCGGGGCAGCACCAGGCCATGATTCTGCTCCAGCATCCAGGCCGCGCCGCTTTTGCCGGACTGGCTGTTGACGCGGATCACCGCCTCATAGCTACAGCCGATATCGTTTGGATCGACCGGAAGATAGGGCATCTCCCACCGCGGTGAGGCCGACTGTTCCCGGGCGTGAAAGCCTTTTTTGATCGCGTCCTGGTGTGAGCCAGAGAAGGCGGTAAACGCCAGCTTGCCGGCGTAAGGGTGGCGCGGATGCACCGGCAGCTGGTTGCACTGCTCTACCAGCTCCACGACCTGCTTCATATCGCTGAAATCGAGGCGGGGTGAGACCCCCTGGCTGTAGAGATTCATCGCCAGCGTCACCAGGCAGACGTTCCCGGTACGCTCTCCATTGCCAAACAGGCAGCCTTCCACCCGGTCGGCCCCGGCAAGCAGGGCCAGCTCGGCGCTGGCGACGCCGCTGCCGCGATCGTTATGGGGATGCACGCTGATGCAGACCTCGCTCCGGCGGGAAAAGTGACGGCAGAAGTACTCGATCTGATCGGCATAAACGTTGGGCGTATTGACCTCGACCGTGGCGGGGAGGTTGACGATCATCGGCCGTGCGGAAGAGGGCTCCCAGACATCCGCCACCGCCTCACAGATTTGCAGGGCAAACTCCGGCTCGGTAAAGCAGAAGGTTTCCGGTGAGTATTCGTAGCTCCAGCGCGTCTGCGGGTTGGCCTCGCACAGGGTGCGGATCTGGCGCGTGGCGCTGACGGCGAGCTGGATAATTTCCTCTTTGCTCTGGCGGAACACCAGCTGGCGGAACAGCGGCGCGGTGGCGTTATAGAGATGCACCGTGGCACGTTTTGCCCCGTCGAGCGAGGCAAAGGTGCGCTCAATCAGATCGCTGCGGGCCTGGGTGAGCACCTGGATGGTGACGTCTTCCGGGATGCGCTGCTCCTCAATCAGCTGACGGACAAACTGAAAGTCCGTCTCTGAGGCGGAGGGAAACGCGACCTCGATCTCCTTAAATCCGCACTTCAGCAGCTGTTCCCAAAAGCGCAGCTTGCGCGGGATATCCATCGGCTCCGCCAGGGCCTGGTTGCCATCGCGCAGGTCGGTAGAGAGCCAGCGCGGGGCGTGGGTCAGGGTCTTGTCCGGCCACTGGCGATCGGGTAAGGCAATCGGGGCAAAGGCAGCGTACTTTTGCGAGGGGTTGGTCAGCATAGCGTTTCTCCAGGTGATGTTGTGTTTTTATCCTGGCGAATAACGGGGGAGGGTACTGGCGCAAAACTGACAACCTGTGGTGAGGATCCGCCATATCACGTCGCTTCAGGCAGCGCCGCTTCCATCAGCTGCGCCAGCATCGTCCGGGCGTTGGTCCCGTCCTTTTGCTCCAGGGTGATCCCCAGGCTGCCCGGCGCGGGCAGAACGTTTCTCACCACCCGCAGGTTGCGCGGCATCCCGATACGCGTGCGCAGCGTGATGCCAAGCCCCGCCTGCACTGCCGCCCAGATCCCGCTCAGGCTATGGCTGACAAATACCACCCGCCAGGGGATGCCCGCCCGGTTCAGGCAGTCGATGGCGCGGGAGCGCATCAGGCAGGGGTGTTCAAACATCACCAGCGGCAGGGGTTCGCCCTTGGCCAGCAGGGCGCTGATGTCCAGATCCGGGTGTTGGATCCACACCATCTGGCTCTGGCCGATTGTCCGGCCCTGACGCAGTTCGCGCTCGTTCTGCCACAGCAGCACCATATCGAGGTCGTTAGCGTCAAAGGCGTTGAGCAGGGCCCGGTTGCGATCCACCCGGGCAATGATCCGCACGCCGGGATGGTGGCGCCTGAATTGGCCCAGGATGCCCGGCATCAGCGACTCACCAAAATCTTCCTGCATGCCGATGCGGATCTCCTCCTGCAGCTGTTCGCCCTTCAGGGCGTTCTGCATCTCATCATTCAGCGCCAGCATCCGGCGGGCATAGCCCATGACAATCTCGCCGTCGCGGGTCAGCGCCAGGCCACGGCCCTTTTTCATCACCAGTTCAGCCCCGCACTGCTGTTCCAGCTTTTTCAGCTGGGCGCTCACCGCCGAGGTGGAGCGGCAAAGGCGGATGGCGGCCTGAGCGAAGCTGCCGCACTCCATACCGGTAACAAAAGTGCGCAGAGCGTCGAGGTCGAGCGTTGGGGGAAGCTTGTTCATAATCGTCCTGAAAAGCGGGATGGTAGGCCGCAGATTATTTGATTTTCAGGATGAAAATATGGCGCCAGAATCGCCTTACTGTCAATACGGAGAGAACACCATGGCGAAATCACTTACTGCTGAAACTTTGTCCCGCGTCGCGCCTAAGCTGGCCGAGCTGAGCAGGGAGGTCCTGTTCAATGATATCTGGAAAGGTGACGCGCTCTCCCCGCGCGACCGCAGCCTGATCACCCTGGCCGCCCTGACGGCGCTGGGGCGCGTGCAGCAGCTGCCCTGGCATATCGATTTCGCGCAGCAAAACGGCCTGAGCAGAGAGGAAATCACCGAAGCCTTCACCCATCTGGCGTTTTACGCCGGCTGGCCGGCGGCGGTGTCGGCTCTTGGCTGCCTGGACGAGGAGTAGCGCCGATGCCTTTCACCCGTATCTCCCTGCGTCCGGGGTACAGCGACGCACAGATAATGCAGATCTCAGACATTCTGCAGCAGAGCCTGGAGGCCGAGTTTGCCGTCCCGCCGGGGGATCGCTTTCAGATTTTCGAGCTGCTTCCGGCCAGACTGCGCGTGTTTGACCGCCATTACAAAAGCAATGGGCGCAGCGACAACTTTATCCAGTTCCACATTCTGGCGGGCAAGCCTCGCACGCGCGAGCAGAAGCACAACTTCTGTCGCCTGCTGTGCGAACGGCTGCATACGGCGCTGGATATTCACCCGGATGACGTGATGGTGATGATTCACTTCAACACCGCCGATGACTGGAGCTTCAGCCAGGGGCGGATGCTGTCGGAGGAGGGGTTATGATCGTGATGCAATACCGCTTCACCCTGCCAGCCAATTACGATATGGCGATCGTTGAGAACCGCATTGCGGAGAATGGCGCGAAGCTGGATGGTTTCGCCGGGCTGCTGTTTAAGGCGTACCTCGTTTCCCGACGTGAAGACGAATATACCGAAGAGAACCGCTATGCGCCTCTCTACGTCTGGGAAGATGCCGGGGCGATGGCGCGGTTTTTACAGAGCCCAGGCTTTCGCAAGCTGACGCAGGATTTTGGCTGGCCACAGATTGATACCTGGCTGGCGCTGCGCCTGCCTGCAGTTGATGAGGTCAAAGATGCCGCCTGGCTGTCTATCGATCGTCAGCCAATAGCCGCCCACAGCGACCTGTCGGCGTTGGCGATGCACGCGCCGCTCTGTGCCTGGGATGTCAGCCGCTGGCAGCTTTTGCAGGTGGAATTCGGCGACGCGCCCCAGGCGGGGATGGAGAATTACCGTATTGGGTATGTGGCAAGCGGGGTTACGGATCCAATCGCTGCCACTCCTCACGCGTGATCTCCCATAATTCCGTGTCCAGCTCACCGGACACGTATTGCCCTTTTTCGACGCGAACTAAACGCATGCCGCTACGCTCTGACAGGCTTCTCGACCGGCTGTTGACAGCCGCTTTCGGGGCCCGCATCCGGGAACGGACTTTATTTACAGAAAATAGTCCGTGGCATAGTCAGAAATAATAAATTAAAACGAATATAAATTATCGATACCGTAAAACGCATTTGTAAATTGTTTCTGAGTTTAAGCGTAATGCACTGAGTATCTCAGATGGACAAGTCCAGGTAATATAGGTTTTTACACTAATATAATCGCTGGGGCTTGCAGAGATGTATTACCTCACTTCTGTTAGATGGCCACTCACACCGGACGTATGAGCGGAACGCGGCTGCAAAAAGCCGAAATTAAATATTATGCAACGAACGAGGCTGGCGTCGAGCGGGAAATATTTAAATAAATCCCTGCACCGATCTGAATAGTTGCGGGGCTGGTCCAGAGACGCGCTGCATCCAGGAACGAACGTCTGCATGGCAAAGGACTCGCGCAGCAAATGTGCTACCGTGGGCTGCAACGCATGAAGCACGTTCGGCATGCGGGTGAGTATCCTGTGTGGCTGCAAAGAGAAATTAAACCTTCGTCTCTGTGCGGGTATATTTACACTTAATAACCCGGTAGCTTGTTTTTTGTACAGGCAAGAAAGGCGTTAACCTATCTCAAATAACAATTCAGACCATGCCTAAGCAATATCATGAATCCCAATGGGGTTTAACTTGTTGATTTTACTGTTATAAATGCCAATTGTAATTTATTGAATCCATAATAGTCTGACGACATATATTAATAGCATAATAACTAAATTATACTTCTTTACATTTGATGGAAAGGTGAGGTTAGAATGCGCTTGATTGTCTTGTTGTTAGGCCTCGTGGCAGCCACTCAGGTCTGGGCGGGTGAGCTTCCCAAACCTGCCGGTAAAGTCCTTTTAACCCTGTCCGGTAATATCCAAAATACAAATGAAGACGGGAAAGCCGTTTTTGATATCGCCAGCCTTGAGAAACTGGGCATGGTAAGTTTTCAGACCACCTCTCCCTGGTATAATGGGCGTCCTACCTTTACGGGTGTTCCACTGCAAAAGCTCATGGATTATGTCGGGGCGAAAGGTTCTATCGTTAAGGTCACGGCGCTCAATGACTACACTACCGTTATTCCGCTCAATGATTTCAAAAAATACAACGTCATCCTTGCCTTGAAAATCAACGGAGAATATATGCGTATCCGTGATAAAGGGCCGCTATTCGTCGTCTATCCTTATGACAGCCTGCCTGAACTGAATAATCAGATTTTCTATTCAAGGTCTGCATGGCAGGTCAGCAAAATGATGATCGAATAGGCGTTCAGGAGAGCATCATGAACAGGATACTGGCGGGCATCATTTTTTTCCTTTTTATCTCTACGGGATATATATCTTTTCTTGTACATGAAAGACAGGAAGAGTTACAAAAACTGACTCACTACACTGATTCATGGTCTGCTGCACAGCTGGTATCAGAATATTACCGATTCGAATCAGTGCTTGGTCTTTATACTATTGATGATACGCTGTCGATCGATGATGTGCGCCTGCGTCTTGACATTATGCTCAGCCAGAGTGATTTAACCAAAGAAGGTGATTTGGGGCGTTATATCGAAAGCAATAAATCACACCATGAACTGGCTATACAACTTGAAACGATACTTAAATATCTGGATGTTCATCTTGAGAAAATGAACCGTCCGGAACTCGAGAACTACCTTAAAACAATGCATACGCTTGATGCGCCGCTCAGCCGTCTTTCATCCGGTGCATTAGACAAGGACGTTAACTCGATTAGCGGCGCTAACCTCAAAATTCAAACCCTGTACTATATTTATTCCGCAACCTCTGTACTGCTGATAATACTGAGCGCCATCCTCGGGACGCTGATCTTCTATCAGAACAGAAATATTCAGAAGGCGCATCTGCAGGTCACCAGCCTTGCGGAAGAGCTCCAGACATCGAAAGAAAAACTGCAAATTCAGAACGCCCAGCTGGAATATGACGTCTACCACGATTCGCTTACCGGGATGAATAACCGCCAGTTTTTCTGGGATAATTTAAAAAAAATCATCGAAGCGGCAGAAAGGAATAATGCCTCTGTGGCGGTGATGCTATTTGATTTAGACCGCTTCAAAGAGGTCAATGATACCTGGGGGCATGATGCCGGCGACAGGTTATTACGCCAGATATCCGACCGCCTGATGTCGATAAGCCTGACGTCAGAAACGCTTTATCGCTTAGGGGGGGATGAGTTTGCCTTTCTCTCGAGCGGTCTGACTGAGAGCTGCGCGGTTTCGCGCGCCCAAAAAATATGTGACGCTATCAACCAGCCCTACACTATTGATAACACGATTATAAATATCGCCACCTGTGTGGGGATTGTTATCTCTGCAACCGAACGCCGCGCCGACTATCTCTACAAATTTGCCGATCTGGCCCTGTATGAAGCCAAAAAAGAGGGCTCCGGACATATAAAAGTTTTCCGCCAACGCATGTTAGAAAAACTGCAGGAAAGCAGAACCCTTAAGCATGATATGGCCATGGCCATAGTGAACAAAGAATTTGTGGTTTATTACCAGCCTATTGTCGATTCGTTCAGTCAGGAGATCTACAGCTATGAGGCCCTTATTCGATGGATGCATCCTCTGAAGGGCCTTCTGTCGCCGGACAGCTTTATTCCTGTTGCTGAAAAAACAGGAATGATCAACGAGATGGGCAAAACGGTGCTGGAACTGGCCTGCCGGGAAGCGGCTTCCTGGGCGGTTCCGGTAAAAATTTCAGTCAATGTTTCCCCTGTTCAGCTAAGCAGCAAAGCCTTTGCCGCAATAGTGTTAACCATTCTGAAAGAGACAGGGCTTGCGGCTGACCGCCTTGAACTGGAGGTGACGGAGTCTTCTCTCTTTACCGAAAACAGTACGCCGCTGAATACGCTTAACCGGCTCAGAGCGCTGGGCGTGAAAATCTCCATTGATGATTTTGGTACGGGATACTCTTCTCTTTCACGGCTGAGTAAACTCGCCTTCGATAAAATCAAAATAGACAAGTCTTTTGTGCATTCGATATCTACCCAGGAAGACGCCCTTAACATCATCAAACTCATTACGGGGATGGCGAAGTCCCTCAATATGAAAACGGTCGCAGAAGGGGTTGAAACGCTGGAACAGCTGGAAAATCTTCAGGCACTGGGGTGCGATCTTGCACAAGGCTATCTGTTTGGAAAACCTCAGCCTGGTATCGACGGGAGGATCCGGAACGGTTAAACCGCGAACCTGCTGATGCCCCGGTGGTGGAAGGCTGAGGCCCTGTCACCCCTTTGCCGGCGGATATTTCGCCACGACCTCCTCCGGCCCCAGCTCCCGCCCGTCGCTCGCCACCATCGCCAGCTTGCGCAGCGGCAACCGATCCCGGGCATCCACCATTACCGTTCCGACATCCCCTTCAGCAAACAGATGCGCATTCCCCCACTGGGAGAGCGCCACCAGCACGGTTTGCAGGGCGCGGCCCTTTTCCGACAGGACATACTCCTGCCACGCGCTGCCGTCGGAGGTGGGTTGCAGCACCAGAATCCCCTCGTCCACCAGCAGTTTCAGCCGGGTCGCCAGCATGTTTTTTGCGATGCCGAGGCTCTTCTGAAACTCGCCAAAACGCGTCACCCCGCGCAGGGCATCGCGCACAATCAGCAGTGACCACCAGTCGCCGATAATATCCAGCGAGCGGGCAACAGGGCAGGGACTCTCTTCCAGGCGGGTTCGTTTCACGGGGGCTCCTTATTAGCGGTAAGTTTTATTATAAAACCAATTCGCCTTCATACACAAAGTAAGCCGTCACTTTGCGGGCAGGCTCCAGGTAATCCGTCACAAATCTGTCACACTGTTTACGACGATAAAACAGAGTGAGGAATTAGGGATGAGAAAAGCACTAATTGCTGTCGCCGTGGCGGGCAGCATCGGCCTGTCCTGCGGTGTCCAGGCGCAAACCGCGCCGGAAGGGTATCAGCTGGAACAGGTTCTGATTATGAGCCGTCACAACCTGCGCGCGCCGCTGGCCAATAACGGCAGCGTGCTGGAGCAGTCAACCCCGGAAAAATGGCCGGAGTGGGATGTGCCGGGCGGACAGCTCACCACTAAAGGCGGTGTGCTGGAGGTTTATATGGGCCATTACATGCGCGAGTGGCTGGCGGAGGAGGGCGTGGTGACCGCCGGGGAGTGCCCGACGGCGAACAGCGTCTATGCCTATGCCAACAGCCTGCAGCGCACGGTGGCGACGGCGCAGTTCTTTATCACCGGGGCCTTCCCGGGCTGCGATGTGCCGGTGCACCATCAGGAACAGATGGGCACCATGGACCCCACCTTTAACCCGGTGATCACCGACAACTCCCCGGAATTCCGCGAGAAAGCTCTGCAGGCGATGAACACCGAGCGCCAGGGGATGAAGCTCGACGAGAGCTACAAACTGCTGGAGCAGATGACCGACTACAAGGATTCGCCGTCCTGCAAAGAGAAACAGGTCTGCTCCCTGACCGACGCGAAAGACACCTACAGCGCCGAGTACCAGAAAGAACCCGGCGTCTCTGGTCCGCTGAAGGTGGGTAACTCGCTGGTGGATGCGTTCACTCTGCAATATTACGAAGGCTTCCCGCTGGATCAGGTGGCCTGGGGCGAGATCAAAACCGATCAGCAGTGGCGCGTGCTGTCCCAGCTGAAAAACGGCTATCAGGACTCGCTGTTTACCTCAGCGGAGGTGGCGCGGAACGTGGCGAAGCCGCTGGTGAAGTATATTGACAACGCGCTGGTCACCGACCAGGCGAAAGCGCCGAAGGTCACGCTGCTGGTGGGGCATGACTCCAACATCGCCTCGCTGCTGAAAGCCCTCGACTTTAAACCCTATCAGCTGCCCGGTCAGTACGAGCGCACGCCGATCGGCGGCAAGATCGTCTTCCAGCGCTGGCATGATAAGACCGGCAACCGTGATTTGATGAAAATTGAGTATGTTTATCAGAGTACGGAGCAGCTGCGTAATGCCCAGGTGCTGACGTTAAAAGCCCCGGCGCAGCGCGTGACGCTGGAGCTGAGCGGCTGCCCGGTAGATGCGGATGGATTCTGCCCGGTGGAGACCTTTAATAAGGTGTTGAACACGGCGGCGAAATAAGCGTGTTCCCTCTCCCACAGGGAAGAGGGAACAAAACGTCGGGTGGTGCTTCGCTTACCCGACCTACAAGTCCAGGGTCGGGTCCGCACCCCGTAGGCCTGATAAGCGTAGCGCCATCAGGCGTTTTTTGTCAGCACGCGTATCAGACGTTTTTGCGCTCGATGGTCTGCTCGCCCCAGAACAGCGAGTCTTTGTCGGTTTTGTCGAAGGCTATCACCAGCACTTCATCACTGCCTTCTTCCCAGATTTTCTCTGCCAGTTTTTCGTCATATTTTGCGACTTCAAAAATCGCCTCGGCGATCTCCGGTGACGTATTACGTAAACGCGCAAATTCTCCGACGCGATGTGCTTTAGCTTCTTGAGTTGGCATAGTAATCCTCCTGTTGAGAGTTAACCTTTCAGTTTAGCAGCCAGACCGGCAACATATTCACCCTGATAGCGGGCAATGTTCAGTTCCGCTTCCGACGGCTGGCGCGAGCCATCACCGCCGGCAATAGTCGTCGCCCCATACGGCGTACCGCCGCGCGTCTGCGAAATATCAAACAGCTCCGGTGTCCCGTAGCCGATCGGCACAATCACCATACCGTGATGGGCAAGGGTGGTCCAGGTCGACGTAATGGTCTGCTCCTGACCGCCGCCGGTACCGGTGGAGCTGAACACGCTGGCGATTTTGCCGTGTAACGCATTCTTCACCCACAGCCCGCCCGTCTGGTCGAGGAAGGTGCGCATCTGTCCGGACATGTTGCCGAAGCGGGTCGGGGTGCCAAAGATGATGGCGTCGTAATCGCCCAGCTCCTGCGGCGAGGCTTCCGGCGCGTCCTGCGCTTTCCCCCCGGCTTTGGCAAAGGCTTCCGCTGGCATGGTTTCCGGTACGCGTTTGATTACCACCTCAACCCCCTCGACTTTCCTGGCGCCGTCCGCCACTGCATGAGCCATGGTTTCGATGTGTCCGTACATGGAATAGTAGAGCACCAGAATTTTCGTCATTTCGCTTCACTCCTCGCATGATTTTTAAGGCAGCGGCATGCTGCACTCTTTTAAAGATATGACGTGACAGCGAGACTGCAAATCTGGCCGCCATTTATTTGATTTCAAACAAAAAAGCGGATGGCCTTTGTTTCGTAGCAAAATGACACATTTTCGCTATTGTGAATTTTTAGAATGATAAGAAAGGCTTATGGTTCCGTTTCGACGAGCGTCATACGAAAGGCTGATTTCGTATTGCAGAATATTACGGTTAGCTGGATGAATGCTCATACTCCACTAAGCTTAGGTTCACGTGGCGCAGATAAAGACACTTTTTTAGCGCCGCCAGGTGAAAGAATAGCCTTCACTGAATACAGTATTAAGTCTTATGTTTTATAACTCTGGAGGTCCGACATGGCAAACCATCGTGGTGGGTCTGGTAATTTTGCAGAAGACCGTGAAAGAGCATCAGAAGCAGGACGTAAAGGTGGCCAGCAAAGCGGGGGGAACTTTAAAAACGACCCTCAACGCGCATCCGAAGCTGGCAAAAAAGGGGGCAAAAATAGCCATGGCGGCAACAAGAGCAGTTAAGTTGTAGCCAACTGAAGTATGGGTCACATGACCACTGGCACCCCCCGCCGCCGGGATCCCCGGCGGTTTTTTTATGCCTGTTATTGAAGTGTTATCAAATTCCTTCCACACTAGCGGATTGACTCTTTGTGCTGGTGCCCCATGTCCTCCTCCCGTTATGCCTTCTCGATCAAACCGCAGGAAGCGATCCTGATCCTTATCACCATGTTCTGGGGCGGGACCTTTCTTGCCGTGCAGTACGCCGTCACGCTCAGCGATCCCTTCTTTTTTGTGGGCCTGCGCTTCGCCACGGCGGCCATTGCGGTGGCGATTATCTCCCTGAAAACACTGCCCGGCCTGACCATGACCGAGCTGAAAGCCGGGCTGGCGATCGGCGTCTCCATTGCGCTGGGCTACAGCCTGCAAACCTGGGGATTACAAAGTATTCCCAGCAGTAAGTCGGCGTTTATCACGGCCATGTATGTGCCGCTGGTACCGCTGTTGCAGTGGCTCTGCCTGCGCCGCATACCGGGGGTGATGTCCTGCATCGGGATCGTGCTGGCCTTTATCGGCCTGATCCTGCTGGCGGGGCCGGACGATAACCTGCTGGCGCTCGGAAAGGGGGAGATAATCACCCTGGTGGGGGCGGTGGCGATTGCCGCTGAGATTATTTTGATCAGCGCCTGGGCCGGAAAGGTGGACGTCAAGCGCGTCACCGTTGTGCAGCTGGCGACCGCCTCGCTGGTGGCGTTTCTGTTGATGATCCCGGCCGGGGAGTCCGTCCCGCCGATCTCATCCGGGCTGGTGATTGTCGCCCTTGGGCTGGGGATTTTTAGCGCCATTATTCAGGTGACGATGAACTGGGCCCAGCGCAGCGTCTCACCGACCCGGGCGACGGTGATCTATACCGGGGAGCCGGTGTGGGCGGGGATCTTTGGCCGTCTGGCCGGGGAGCGCCTGCCGCTACTCGCCCTTGTGGGGGCGGCCTTTATCATCGCCGGCGTGCTGGTGAGCGAGCTGAAGCTTAAGAGAAAGAAAAAGGCGCTGCCCGACATCGACAGCGCCACTATCGACTAAGGATCCTGAACCGCCACCTCGCCCTGCGTCACCCCGGCCATCCGGCGGCTGAGCAGGGCGTTAAGCGCGATCGCGCCAAAGGTGGCGGTGCCGATCCCGCCCAGGGTAAAGCCCCCGAGGGAGAGGGCGAAATCACCCGCCCCCAGCACCAGGGTGACGGCGACCATAATCAGGTTGCCGTTCTGGCTGAGATCGACCCGGTTCTGCACCCAGATCCGCGCCCCGGCCACCGCAATCAGGCCAAACACCACAATCGACGCCCCGCCAATCACCGCCGCCGGAATGGTGTGGATCAGCGCGCCAAATTTGGGTGAAAAGCCGAGCAGCATGGCGATGGCCGCCGCCGCCACGAACACCAGCGTCGAGTAGACTTTGGTCACCGCCATCACGCCAATATTCTCGGCATAGGTGGTCACGCCGCTGCCGCCCACCGAGCCCGACAGCATGGTGGCCAGCCCATCACCGACAAAGGCCTGGCCCATATACGGGTCCATATTGCGCCCGGTCATGCCGGCCACCGCCTTCAGGTGGCCGAGATTCTCCGCAACGAGGATCACCGCCACCGGGGCGATCAGCATCATCGCCTGGCCGTTAAAGGTGGGTGAGGTCAGCTGCGGCAGGCCAAACCACGCTGCCTGCTGCACGAGGGCGAAATCGACCGGTTTGCCGAGCCCGAAGAGGCTGGTCAGCAGAGCGTAGATCACGCAGGCGAAGATCAGCCCCACCAGGATCAGCAGCCGCTGGATCATCCCCCGGGTAAAGACCGCCACCAGGCCGATGCACAGCACCGTCACCACCGCCATCCAGCTGTCAAACGCCGAGCCGGAAACGCCTTTGACGGCAATCGGGGCCAGGTTCAGACCAATCGCCATCACTACCGCCCCGGTGACTACCGGCGGCATCAGCCTTTCGATCCAGCGGGTGCCGAGCTTCATCACCACCAAGCCAATCGCAGTGTAGATCGCGCCGCAGGCGATAATCCCGCCCAGGGCGACGCTCAGCTGCGGGTTGATCCCCTGGCCGTTAAAGCCGGTGGCGGCAATCACCACCCCGACAAAGGCCGCGCTGGAGCCCAGATAGCTCGGCACCCGTCCGCCGGTAATGAAAAAGAACAGCAGGGTGCCGATCCCCGACATCAGTATCGACAGATTGGGATCCAGCCCCATCAGAATGGGCATCAGCACGGTGGCGCCAAACATCGCCACCGCGTGCTGGACGCCCATCACCGCGGTTTGCGCCAGCGGGAGACGTTCATCCGGCGCGACCACGCCGCGTTCATCAGAGGTCGATTTCAACTGCCAGTGAGGAAAACCGAATAGTGCCATCAGCTGCTCCTTAAGGAGGGTTAACAGGCGGGTCGCATCAGGGCGTGGTAGCCGCGGTCAAACCACACCAGGCCCTGCGGCTCCGGGTGGCGGGTGATTGCAAGGATCTCGCAAAACAGAATGTCGTGGGTGCCCACGCTCACCACCTGGCTAATCCGGCAGTCGAACGAGGCCAGCGCGTCTGCCAGGCTCGGACAGCCGGTCTCCCCGATCTGCCAGCGGGCGGCGGCGAAGCGCTCCGCCATCGGGGTTTTGCCGCCGAACAGATTCGACAGCGACTCCTGCCCGGCGCTGAGGGTGTTGACGCACAGGGTGCGGTTGTCGTGAAACACCGGCCACACCGAGGCACCGCGATTGAGGCACACCAGCAGGGTTGGCGGCGAATCGGTGACGCTGCACACCGCGCTGGCGGTAAAACCCGCCTGTCCGGCCGGGCCGTCGGTGGTGATGATATTCACCGCCGCCCCCAGGCAGGCCATGGCATCGCGAAAGGCTTGTTTATCAATGTTCATGAGCGCTCCTTATACCAGCCCGCAGGCGTCGTCAAAGCTCAGGCGGGGCAGGCGCCCGTAGAGTTTGCTGGTGTCGCCATAGCCGATGTTGATCAGCAGATTGCTTCTCAGGTTACTGCCGGTGAAGAAGGCCGCATCCACCTTCTCCCGGTCGAAGCCGGAGAGCGGCCCGGTATCGAGCCCCAGCGCCCGACAGGCCACAATCAGATAGGCCGCCTGCAGGGTGCTATTGCGAAAGGCGGTCTCCTCGGCGAGCTGCGGGCTGGCGGTGAACCAGCTTCGGGCATCGCCGTGGGGGAACAGTTCAGGCAGACGGTCATAAAACTGGCTGTCCCAGGCCACGATGGCCGTCACCGGGGCGGTGAGGGTCTTTTGCAGGTTGCCGCTGGAAAGCGCCGGGCGCAGCTTCTCTTTACCTTCCGGGGTGCGGATAAACACCATCCGCGCCGGGGAGCAGTTGGCGGAGGTGGGGCCCCACTTCATCAGGTCGTAGATGTCGCGCAGCGTCTCGTCGCTGACCGGGCGATCCAGCCAGCCGTTGTGGGTGCGTGCTTCGGTAAACAGCGCATGCTGCGCGGTCGGGGTGATGGCTTCACTCATGGCAACTCCTTGGATAAGCGTTCGTGGCGGTGCAGCAGGCTGGCGAGCCCGTTTTGCAGCAGGGCGTTGAAGACCTCCGGCTCGGTGACGTTGCAGGCGTGGCCGCCCCGGGGCATCACTGTGATGACGCTCCCGGGCAGGGCGGCGTGCAGCTGCGTTGAACAGACGGCGGGCACCAGCAGATCGTCGGCGGAACAGATAATCTGCACCGGGCAGCGGATCCGCAGCGCCTGGCAGCTGAAATCGGCCCGCTTCAGGGCATTGAGCCTGCGCAGGAGCGTGTTTTTGCCCTGGAAATGGGCCAGCGCCAGCGCCTCTTCGGCCTCCATGCGCGGCTGGCGGGCGGCCATCCAGTCGGCGGGATAGAGAAACAGCGGCTGGGCCTCCACCCAGGCCTGGGCGCCACCGGCATGCAGCAGCCGCTCGCGTACCTGGAAGCAGCGTTTGGTATGGGGATGCAGCGTCAGCCAGCCATTGACGCACACCAGCACGCTGAGCGCTCCGGGCCGATCCAGTGCCAGCTGGAGGCCAATCAGCGCCCCCAGCGCATGGCCCACCACGCAAAAGCGTGTTATCCCGGCCTCGCTCAGCGCCTGCCACAGCTCATCGGCCATCTGCGCCAGGCTGTACGCCTCCGGCAGCTCGCCGGGGTTGTTGCCGGTGCCGCGCTGGTCGTAGCAAACCACCTGATACTCCTGCTCCAGGTCGGCCAGCTGGGGCAGCCAGTAGCTGCCGCTGCCCCCCAGCCCGGCGATCAGCACCACCACCGGCGCGTCCGCAAAGGGCGGAGGTGAAATAGACAGTTTCATGGCAACCTCACCGGCCAATGTGGGCGATAGTGGCGATCTCCACCAGCGCCTCGGGTTTCACCAGCCCGCACTGAATGCAGAACCGCGCAGGCTTATCACCGGGGAAAAACTCGGCGTAGATTTCGTTAATCGCGGCGTAGTTTTTCCAGTCGGTAATAAAGATGCTGTTGAAGGTCACGTCCGCCATCGTTCCGCCCGCCGTTTCGATAACGCGCTGGATGGTCTGTAGCACGTGGCGGGTTTGCGCCTTTGGGTCATCGGGAAACACCACGTTGTTGTGGGCGTCAAACGGCAGGGTGCCCGAGACGTAAACCACGCCATCTGCCAGCGTACCTGGCACAAAGGGGGCGATTGGCGTACTGGTGCCTGGCGGGATAATCACAGATTTTGGCATGGGTTCACTCCTCAGGCGATACGGGCATAGGTGGCAGGGGAAAGAGCGTCGCAGAAGGTGGCGACATCAGTAACCCAGCCAAAAAAGGTTTCGATATTGAACAGCGCGGCCTGCTGGGCAAACGCCGGGCCCGCCTGGTGGGTGGCGTCTTCCAGCACCACGCCGAAATATTCGAGGAAGAAGCCGTCGCGCAGGGTCGACTCCACGCAGACGTTAGTGGCGATGCCGGTAAAGATCAGATGGCGGATCCCGCGGCTGCGCAGCAGGCTGTCCAGCGGGGTATTAAAGAAGCCGCTGTAGCGCGGTTTCGGCAGCACGATGTCGCCCGGCTCCGGCACCAGCTCGTTCACCAGCTGGTAATCCCAGCCGCCTTTCGCCAGCAGCTTGCCCTGCAATTCCGGGCGCTGGCGCATGGTTTTCAGGGCGTTGGATTTGTGGAAGTTGGGCGAGCCGGGGCCGCCCGCCTCCACGTACTGTTCATCCCAGCCGTTCTGGAACCAGATTATCTGGATCCCGGCGGCGCGCGCGGCGGCCACCGCGGTGCGGATATTGTCGATCACCGGCCGGGTGGCGGAGACGTCAAACCCGGCGAGGTCGAGATAGCCCCCAGGGCTGGCGTAGGCGTTCTGCATATCCACCACAATCAGCGCGCTTTGCTGCGGATCAAAGGTGATGGCTTCCGGACGTGCGGGCAGGGTGGCCATTACGCGACCTCCTTAGTGAAAACTGGAAGATGAGCGCGGCACTGCATCAGCGGCTGGATACGCTCGCCGAAGGTTTCAATCCCGGAGAGGAAATCATCAAAGGTCAGGAGTACCCCCTCAGCGCCCGGTACGCTGGCGACCTCGTCGAGCATCCGCGCCACGCTGGCATACGAGCCCACCAGGGTGCCCATATTGATGTTCACCGCCGAGGTAGGATCGGCCATCTGCCGCACGTTGGTGTCCGCCCCGGAGCGGGTGTCCTTCTGGCTCTGCTCGCTGAGCCAGCTCAGGGCTTCGTCGTCGGCCCCGGCTTTGTAGTGTTCCCACTTCGCCCGTGCCGCCTCGTCGGTTTCGTCGGCAATCACCATAAACAGCACGTAGGAGCCGACGTCGCGCCCGGTTTTCTCCGCGGCCTCTTTCATCCGTGCCGCCGTGGGCGCAAAGGCCGCCGGGGTGTTGACCCCTTTGCCGAAGCAGAAGTTGAAGTCCGCATATTTCGCCGAGAATTCCATCCCGGCGTCGCTCTGTCCGGCGCAGATCACCTTCATCGGCACCGACGGCTGGGGGCTGACCCGGCAGTCGTTCATGGTGAAGAACTCGCCTTTGAAGTCGCTCTTGCCGGTGCCCCACAGATCCCGCAGGACCTGCACATACTCGGTGAGGTAGTCGTAGCGTTTAGAGAAGTACTCATCCCCCGGCCAGAGGCCCATCTGCTCATACTCCGGCTTCTGCCAGCCGGTGACGAGGTTAACGCCAAAGCGACCGCCGGAGATGGTGTCGATGGTGGAGGCCATCCGCGCCACGATTGCCGGAGGCAGGGTGAGGGTGGCGGCGGTGGCGTAGATCTGGATCCGCGAGGTAACCGCCGCCAGCCCGGCCATCAGGGTGAAGGACTCCAGGTTGTGATCCCAGAATTCGGTTTTACCGCCGAAGCCGCGCAGCTTGATCATCGACAGGGCAAAGTCGAAGTGGTAGTGCTCCGCTTTTTGCACGATGGCTTTGTTCAGCTCGAAGGTCGGCATGTACTGCGGCGCGTGGGTGGAGATCAACCAGCCGTTATTGCCAATGGGAACGAATACGCCAATTTTCATCGCTAACCTCTCTTCATCTCAACATAGGGGGTGAAAGTCAGACGTGGCGCTGCATCCTGCATCTCCTGTTCAGCCGCGTAAGCCTGTTTTGCAAAGCGGATGCCAGGTTTGAAATTGGCAATGTTATTAATGTGTTAACTGATGGTTGATAAAATGCTGGCGGAAAAAGTGGACTGTCTGGTCAAAATAGTTGCACACAAAGCAGGCAGTCGTGCGCGGTCGCGGTGCAGATAGTCGTGGTCACTCAAGGGTTTTTGCTATGCTGGGAACAGATCAACAAGGAGTGAGCACATGGCACAAGGCGCAGTGAAAACAGGCGGTAAACGTTCGCAGGCGGTGAGCGCGAAAAAACAGGCGATCTTCTCGGCGGCGCTGGAGACCTTTTCGCAGTTTGGCATTCACGGCACGCGGCTGGAACAGGTGGCCGAGCTGGCGGGGGTATCAAAAACCAATCTGCTCTACTACTTCCCCTCAAAAGAGGCGCTGTACGTTGCCGTCCTGCAACAGATCCTGGATATCTGGCTGGCGCCGCTGAAGGCGTTTCGCGAGGAGCTCACCCCGCTGGTGGCGATCCAGCAGTATATCCGCCTCAAGCTGGAGGTCTCCCGGGACTATCCCCAGGCCTCGCGGCTGTTCTGTCTGGAGATGCTGCAGGGGGCACCGCTGCTGAAAACGGTGCTGAGCGGCGATATGAAATCGCTGGTGGATGAGAAGTCGGCGATCATTGCCGGGTGGGTTGCCACCGGCAAACTGGCGCCGGTAGATCCGCATCATCTGATCTTTATGATTTGGGCCGCCACCCAGCACTACGCCGACTTTTCTGCCCAGGTGGAGGCGGTGACCGGCAAGTCGCTTAAGGATGACGACTTCTTTCACAGCACCGTGGATAACGTGCAGCGGATGATTATCGAAGGGATCCGGGTGCGTTAATTTGCCGGTGGGAGAGGGCAGCTTAAATCGCCCTCTTCACACTGCATCAGCGAGGCCAGATACGCTTCCCGCTCGCGGGTTTTATCCGCCAGACACTGATTCACAATCATTGGCTGAACGGAGCCGCCTGAAGTGCCCGAGCCGACAAAGGCGCAGTCGGCATCGCGCAGGGCGATCCACGCCTGCTGGGCCTTTTTCAGCAGATCGCGCTGGGGGGCCGCGGCGCGCTTCATGGCGGCCTGGTAAGTCTGGTTCAGGGTTTTATCCGCCGCCTGATATTGCTGCGCGGTGCAGGTGTTCAGTTCAACCTGGGTGCTGGTGTTGGCGCACTCATCCGCCAGGGCGCTGGTGCTCAGCAGTAACGCAGCACCTGCGATCAAAGCTCGTTTCATCTCTCCCTCCGTATAAAAAAGCCGGGTGGCGGCTTCGCCTTACCCGGCCTACAACATCAAAACCGTAGGCCCGGTAAGCGTAGCGCCACCGGGCATCAGGCCGCACAGTATAGCCCCGGTAAGCGTAGCGCCACCGGGGTGAGTTTGCACGCTTAGCCGATGGTCATCAGGCTGGCGTTACCCCCTGCGGCAGCGGTGTTGACGCTGAGGGAGCGCTCCACGTACAGACGCTCCAGCTGCAGATTGTCTTCGCCGCGGGCGAAGCCCTGCACCGACACAATGGCGCCTTTCCGGTCTGCAACCTGCTCGCACAGCTCGCGCAGCTGGTCGGAGTCCCCGTGATAGATCACCGCGTCAAACGGCTGGCTGGTCAGCACATCCGCCTTCGCAAAGTGAATGCGCGCGGTTACCGCGTTCGGCAGCTGCTTCGCCAGGTCGCGGTGCAGGGCATCTTCCGTCCACAGCACTTCACATCCGGTCGCTAACGCCGCCGCCAGCTGAACCAGCGCATCCTGCTCGTTATCCGCCACGCAGAGCACGCGCTCGCGCGGCATCAGGGTCCAGGTGTTGCGCTCGCCGGTCGGGCCAGGCAGCACGCGCTGGGTACCGGCCTGCGCCAGCTCGCCATACTGCTGGCACAGCGCACGCAGTTCAGGACGTTTTTCAGCCCAGGTCGCGAGAGCTTCCAGCGGCTGAGTCAGGACCGCTTTCACCTGCGTATCCACCGGGTATTGTGCATCCTGACGACCCAGGGTCACGCCGAGGGCGTTGGCCGGACGGTTCGCCAGCAGGCGGTACAGGTACATCGGCCCCCCGGCTTTCGGACCGGTGCCCGACAGCCCTTCGCCGCCGAACGGCTGCACGCCAACGACCGCGCCGACCATATTACGGTTTACGTACAGGTTGCCGACCTTCGCGCTGCCGGTCACCTGAGCGATGGTTTCGTCGATACGGGTATGCACGCCCAGCGTCAGACCGTAGCCGGAGGCGTTGATCTGCTCGATAAGCGCATCGAGGTTGTTACGGTTGTAACGCACCACGTGCAGCACCGGGCCGAAGACCTCTTTCTTCAGCTCGTCGAAGCTGGCCAGCTCGATCAGGGTTGGCGCCACAAAGGTGCCGCTGGTCCACTCGCGTGCGTCTTCGCTGTTCTCACGCACCGCCTGGAACACCGGACGGCCCTTGGCACGCATCGCCTGGATGTGATTCTCAATGTTGGTTTTGGCTTCGGCATCGATCACCGGCCCGATGTCGGTGGTCAGACGGCCCGGGTTGCCCATCCGGCACTCGCCCATCGCGCCACGCAGCATTTTCAGGGTGTGGTCAGCGATATCATCCTGCAGGCAGAGCACGCGCAGGGCAGAGCAGCGCTGTCCGGCGCTGTCGAAGGCCGAGGCCACCACGTCCACCACCACCTGTTCGGTGAGGGCGGAGGAGTCGACGATCATCGCGTTCATGCCGCCGGTTTCGGCGATCAGCGGGGTCGGACGGCCCTGGGCGTCGAGACGGGTGGCGATATTGCGTTGCAGCAGGGAGGCCACTTCGGTGGAGCCGGTGAACATTACCCCGCGCACGCGGTTATCGGCGGTCAGTTTTGCGCCGACGGTCTCGCCGCGGCCTGGCAGCAGCTGCACCACGCCCGGCGGGACACCTGCTTCCAGCAGGATGTTGATCCCCTGGGCGGCAATCAGCGGCGTCTGCTCGGCCGGTTTCGCCAGCACGCTGTTACCGGCGGCAAGGGCGGCGGCAATCTGCCCGGTGAAGATCGCCAGCGGGAAGTTCCACGGGCTGATACAGACCACCGGCCCCAGCGGGCGGTGGGTTTCGTTGTCAAAGTCGTCGCGGACCTGACCGGCATAGTAGTGCAGGAAGTCAACCGCTTCGCGCACCTCGGCGATGGCGTTGCTGAAGGTTTTACCCGCCTCGCGCACCAGAATGCCAATCAGCTGCTGCATCTGATCTTCCATCAGCACCGCAGCACGTTCGAGGATCGCGGCGCGCTCCTGCGGCGGAGTGGCGAACCAGATCGGCGCGTTGTTCACCGCGCTGTCGAGGGCCAGATCCACTTCCTGTTCGGTCGCTTCCCGGGCAAAGCCGACAATATCTCTCGGCTCGGCCGGGTTGACCACCGGCTGCATTTCGCCAGCGATAACCGGCTGCTCGAGGATCGGTCTGGCCTGCCATTTCTGCAGGGCGCTGTTCAGCAGCGACGAGGAGAGCGATGCCAGGCGGTGTTCGTTCGCCAGGTCCAGACCGGCGGAGTTGACGCGCCCGTTGCCGTACAGCTCGCGCGGCAGGGAAATCTTCGGATGCGGCAGGCCCACCTGACCTTCCTGGGCAGCCATTTTCTCGACGGCCTGCACCGGATCCGCCACCAGCTCGTCCAGCGGCAGGGTGGTATCGGCGATGCGGTTCACGAAGGAGGTGTTAGCCCCGTTCTCCAGCAGACGACGCACCAGGTAGGCCAGCAGGGTTTCATGGGTGCCGACCGGGGCGTAGATACGGCATGGACGGTTCAGTTTGCCATCCGCCACTTTACCGGTGACCTGCTCGTACAGCGGTTCACCCATGCCGTGCAGGCACTGGAACTCGTACTGGCCCGGATAGTAGTTCTGGCCGGCCAGCTGGTAGATAGCCGCTAAGGTGTGGGCGTTGTGGGTGGCGAACTGCGGATAGATCAGGTTCGGCACGCCGAGCAGCTTTTTGGCGCAGGCGAGGTAAGAGACGTCGGTATAGACCTTGCGGGTGTAGACCGGATAGCCCTCGAGACCGTCCATCTGCGCGCGCTTGATCTCGCTGTCCCAGTAGGCGCCCTTCACCAGACGGATCATCAGGCGGCGACGGCTGCGGGTAGCGAGGTCAATCAGGTAATCAATCACAAACGGGCAGCGCTTCTGGTAGGCCTGGATCACGAAGCCAATCCCGTTCCAGCCCGCCAGCTCCGGCTCGAAGCACAGTTTTTCCAGCAGATCGAGGGAGATCTCCAGGCGGTCGGCCTCTTCGGCATCAATGTTGATCCCGATGTCATACTGGCGCGCCAGCAGGGTCAGGGATTTCAGGCGCGGATAGAGCTCTTCCATGACGCGGTCGTACTGGGCGCGGCTGTAGCGCGGGTGCAGGGCGGAGAGCTTAATCGAGATCCCCGGGCCTTCATAAATGCCGCGACCGTTAGAGGCTTTACCGATGGCGTGGATCGCCTGCTGGTAAGAGACCAGATAGGCCTGCGCGTCGGCGGCGGTCAGTGCCGCTTCGCCCAGCATATCGTAGGAGTAGCGGAAGCCTTTATCTTCCAGCTTGCGGGCGTTGGCCAGCGCTTCGGCGATGGTTTCTCCGGTAACGAACTGCTCGCCCATCAGGCGCATTGCCATGTCCACGCCTTTACGGATCAGCGGCTCGCCGCTCTTGCCGATAATGCGGTTCAGGGAGCGGGAGAGGCTGGCTTCGTTGTGGGTGGAGACCAGACGGCCGGTAAACAGCAGGCCCCAGGTGGCGGCGTTAACGAACAGCGACGGGCTGCGGCCGATGTGCGAATGCCAGTTGCCGTTGCTGATCTTGTCGCGGATCAGCGCGTCGCGGGTGGCTTTGTCCGGGATACGCAGCAGCGCTTCCGCCAGACACATCAGGGCCACGCCCTCCTGCGAGGAAAGCGAGAATTCCTGCAGCAGGCTCTGCACCATCCCGGCACGGCCGGTGGCGTTTTTCTGGTTGCGCAGCTTTTCGGCCAGCTGATACGCCAGGCTGTGGGCCTGGGAAGCAATCGGCTCCGGCAGGCGCGCCTGCTCCAGCAGCATCGGCACGGCGTCGGTCTCTGCGCGGCGCCAGGCGGCAGTAATGGCCGCACGGCTCACCGACTGGGGCAGGATCTGCTCGGCAAATTCGAGGAACGGCTGGTGGATCTCTTCCGCGGCGTCGGTGTGTTCGTCGCTCTCATTGGCGGCACCGGCCAGCAGGGCAGGCAGCTCTGGCAGGTCGTCGTTGCTCTCCAGCTTTTCCAGATAGTTAAAGATGGCCTGCTTAATTAACCAGTGCGGCGTGCGGTCGATCCGCGTGGCTGCCGATTTAATCCGTTCGCGGGTCGCGTCATCCAGCTTAACCCCCATGGTGGTCATGCCCATGCCAAAAACTCCTGTGATTCAGTAGCGCTAGTGTAGTTAACGTGAAATATCCACTATGTTGCAACTTTGTGCAACCTCGTTAAATGTGACCCGGATTGCAAGCTGAAAAATGAATGGATTGTTACGTCATGGTTAACCGGAAAAAAGGTGTGGATTTTGGTTATCAACCCTGGTTTCATGCGGCGCTTAACACTTTTTGCAGGTGCAACCGCGAAAAACGTGAGCGAGTGCAACCTCCAGGAATCTGGTGTGAAACCGGGGATGAAATTGATGTAAATGCAGTGTTAAATCGTTTGTGTCGTGGCAGCGCATACGGCAGGATACGCGCGGCCAACAGAAACACACATCATCACCCCCTCGTTCCGGGGGTGGAATAAAGACAGTCGGGAAGGCTGTCGAACATCTTTGCGGAGTATTTAAATGGCAATTAGCACACCGATGCTGGTGACATTTCTTATCTATATTTTTGGCATGATCCTGATAGGGTTCCTTGCGTGGCGTTCAACCAAAAACTTTGACGACTACATTCTCGGCGGACGCAGTTTAGGCCCGTTCGTAACCGCGCTCTCTGCGGGTGCATCGGATATGAGCGGCTGGCTGCTGATGGGCCTGCCTGGCGCTATCTTTCTCTCCGGGATTTCGGAAAGCTGGATTGCCATCGGTCTGACCCTGGGCGCATGGATTAACTGGAAGCTGGTGGCCGGGCGTCTGCGCGTGCATACCGAAGCCAACAACAATGCCCTGACCCTACCGGACTACTTCACCGGCCGTTTCGAAGATAACAGCCGCATCCTGCGTATTATCTCCGCGCTGGTTATTCTGCTGTTCTTCACCATCTACTGTGCCTCCGGCATCGTGGCCGGGGCGCGCCTGTTCGAAAGCACCTTCGGCATGAGCTATGAAACTGCCCTCTGGGCGGGCGCCGCAGCAACCATCCTTTATACCTTCGTGGGTGGCTTCCTGGCAGTAAGCTGGACCGATACCGTGCAGGCCAGCCTGATGATTTTTGCCCTGATCCTGACCCCGGTTATTGTGATCCTCTCCGTGGGCGGCCTGGGTGATTCCCTGGCGGTGATCCAGCAGAAGAGCATCGAAAATGTCGATATGCTGAAAGGGCTGAACTTCGTCGCCATTGTCTCCCTGATGGGCTGGGGGCTGGGTTACTTCGGCCAGCCGCACATCCTGGCGCGCTTTATGGCGGCAGACTCTCACCACACCATCGTCCATGCCCGTCGTATCAGCATGGCGTGGATGATCCTCTGTCTGGGCGGCGCCTGTGCGGTAGGCTTCTTCGGTATTGCTTACTTCAACAACAACCCGGCCCTGGCGGGTGCGGTGAACCAGAACGCCGAGCGCGTGTTTATCGAGCTGGCGCAGGTCCTCTTCAATCCGTGGATCGCCGGTATTCTGCTCTCTGCGATCCTGGCGGCGGTGATGTCCACCCTGAGCTGCCAGCTGCTGGTCTGCTCCAGCGCCATCACCGAAGACCTGTACAAAGCCTTCCTGCGTAAGAACGCCAGCCAGAAAGAGCTGGTGTGGGTAGGGCGCTTTATGGTGCTGGTGGTGGCCCTGGTCTCCATCGCGCTGGCGGCAAACCCGGAAAACCGCGTGCTGGGTCTGGTGAGCTACGCCTGGGCAGGCTTCGGTGCCGCCTTTGGTCCGGTGGTGCTGTTCTCGGTGATGTGGTCCCGCATGACCCGCAACGGCGCGCTGGCCGGGATGATTATTGGTGCAGTTACCGTCATAGTCTGGAAGCAGTTCGCGTGGCTGGGGCTGTACGAAATCATTCCGGGCTTTATCTTCGGCAGCATCGGGATTGTGGTCTTCAGCCTGCTGGGTAAAGCTCCGTCTGCCGCGATGCAGAAACGCTTTGCGGAAGCGGATGCGCATTACCACACCGCGCCGCCAACGAAGTTACAGGCTGAGTAAGTTTAAGACACGCTGTAAGCCGGGCTCGCCCGGCTTTTTTTATTGCTAATTTCCGTGATTTACGCTCATATCGCTGTGCTAAAAAATGATGAGGATAGCGAATAATGACAATCAAAACAGGGCTTGTGGCTGGCGCAATTTTACTGCTGGCAGGCTGCAACGCCCCATCGCGCAGCACGGCGGAAAACACCTGCAAAGCTGATAATCAGATGCAGCAAACCACCCTCTATTTCGGCCTGAACCGTCCGGCAGGGGAGGCGATCACCGGCCAGGAGTGGCAGCAATTTGTTGACCAGGACGTGACGCCGCGTTTTCGCGATGGCTTAACGGTATTTGATGCGCGTGGGCAGTGGCTGGGGAATGACGGGAAGGTAGCGCGCGAATCAAGCAAGGCGCTGATGCTGATCCACGGCAAAGATGCCCAGAGCGAGAGCAATATTGAGGCACTGCGCGGGATCTATAAGCAGCGCTTTGCCCAGGAATCGGTGATGCGCGTAGACCAGCCGGTGTGCGTACAGTTTTAAACCCGCCCGGCGGCGCTGCGCTTGCACGGGCCTACGGTTTTGTAGGCCGGGTAAGCGGCAGCGCCACCCGGCATTTGCACAGTATTAAAGAACTAATCCCGCAAAGCTCGCCGACAACAGGCTGACCAGCGTTGCGCCGTACACCAGACGCAGACCAAAGCGTGATACCACGTTGCCCTGCTGCTCGTTCAGCCCCTTAATCGCCCCGGCCACGATACCGATGGAAGCAAAGTTGGCGAAGGAGACGAGGAACACCGACAGAATGCCCAGCCCGCGCGGCGTCATCTGGGCGGCAATTTTTTGCAGCTCGATCATCGCCACAAACTCGTTCGCCACCAGCTTGGTTGCCATAATCCCGCCCGCATGCAGAGCATCACTCAGCGGGATCCCCACCAGCCACGCCAGCGGATAGAAGACATAGCCCAGAATCTGCTGGAAGCTCAGGCCGAAGACGCTGGAGAAGAGGGCGTTAACGGCGCTGATGAGGGCAATAAAGCCAATCAGCATCGCCAGAATAATCATCGCCACCTTGAAGCCGGCCAGAATATATTCTCCCAGCATCTCAAAGAAGCTCTGGGATTCATGCATCTTCTCCAGCTTAATTTCCGGCTCCGCTTCCGGGCGGGGCGGGTTAATCACCGTCAGGATAATAAAGGTGCTGAACATATTCAGGATCAGCGCTGCCACCACATATTTCGCCTCCAGCATGGTCATATAGGCCCCGACAATCGACAGCGAGACGGTCGACATCGCGGTAGCCGCCATGGTGAACAAACGACGCGATGAGAGATCGCCCAACACCCCTTTGTAAGCAATGAAGTTTTCCGACTGGCCGAGCGTCAGGGAGCTGATGGCGTTAAAGGATTCAAGCTTGCCCATGCCGTTAACCTTCGACAGCAGGGTGCCAATAACGCGAATAATCACCGGCAGAATACGCCAGTGCTGAAGAATACCGATCAGTGCCGAAATAAAGATAATCGGGCACAGCACGCCGAGGAAAATAAATGCCAGCCCTTTTTCACCCATCCCGCCAAATACAAAGTTTGTCCCTTCGGCGGCATATTTCAGTAACGACTCAAAGAAGCCCGAGACGTACTGAATAACAAACAGACCGCTTTCGGCGTGAAGGAAAAAGAACGCCAGCGCAATTTCAATGACGATAAGTTGGATAAGGTAGCGAATGCGAACGTTGCGGCGGTCAAAGCTGACCAGCCAGGCCAGCGCAAGGATAACCACCAGCGCCAGCAGGAAGTGCAGGAATTGATACATAGTTGATTTTCAGCAGATTAATGAGGCGCTCATTTAGCCACAGCCTGCTTTAACCGTAAATGAACTTTTACGTCTTAACTTATAAACCTTTTAGTTACCTGGGTGATTATTTTCCCCTTATGGGTTTACATCCTGTCATTAAAATGCAGCATATTTCGCTTGTATTTCTTATTGCCGTAATGATAATCACTATCACAAGAATTTACCTTTCTTTGCATCAGTTGACCGCGAAAAACATTTAAGGTGTCGGCATGTTTGTACCATTTCTCATTATGTTACGTGAAGGCCTGGAAGCGGCCCTGATTGTCAGCCTCATCGCCAGCTATCTGAAACGCACCCAGCGCGGCCGTTGGATCGGCGTGATGTGGATTGGCGTCTTTCTGGCTGCCGCCCTCTGCCTCGGTCTGGGCATTGCCATCAACGAAACCACCGGGGAATTCCCGCAAAAAGAGCAGGAGCTGTTCGAAGGCCTCGTGGCGCTGATTGCGGTGGTGATCCTCACCTGGATGGTGTTCTGGATGCGTAAAGTGTCGCGTAACGTCAAGGTTCAGCTGGAGCAGGCGGTGGACAGCGCGCTGGCGAAAGGCAATCACCACGGCTGGGCGCTGATCATGATGGTCTTTTTCGCCGTGGCGCGTGAAGGGCTGGAGTCGGTCTTCTTCCTGCTGGCCGCTTTCCAGCAGGATGTCGGGATCTGGCCGCCGCTGGGCGCCGTGCTGGGTCTCGCAACCGCGGTGGTGCTCGGCTTCCTGCTCTACTGGGGTGGGATCCGTCTTAACCTCGCTGTCTTCTTCAAGTGGACCAGCCTGTTCATTCTGCTGGTGGCCGCCGGGCTGGCCGCAGGGACGATCCGCGCCTTCCACGAGGCGGGCCTGTGGAACCACTTCCAGGATGTGGCGTTCGATCTCAGTAACGTCCTCTCGACTCACTCTCTCACCGGCACGCTCCTCGAAGGGATCTTCGGCTATCAGGAAGCGCCGAGCGTCAGTGAAGTGGCGGTGTACTTTATCTATCTCATTCCGGCGCTGGCGCTGTTCTTTATGCCATCGCGGCCAGGCACGCAGCCGTCGCATACTGCGCCCTGAAGTGTTCATTGTAGTTACAACATACTCTAAAAGGTTAAGGGAAAAGTCATGGCAATCCACTTTCGTCGCAGTGCATTACAGGCGGGCTTAGCAGCGCTGATTGCGTCAGCATTCGCCGCGCAGGCCGCGGATGTTCCGCAGGTTAAAGTTACCGTCAATGATAAACAGTGTGAGCCGATGACCATCACGGTCAACAGCGGTAAAACCCAGTTCATCATCCAGAACCACAGCCAGAAAGCGCTGGAGTGGGAGATCCTCAAAGGGGTGATGGTGGTGGAAGAGCGCGAGAACATCGCCCCGGGCTTCACTCAGAAGATGACCGCCAACCTGCAGCCGGGCGAATACGACATGACCTGCGGCCTGCTGACCAACCCGAAAGGCAAGCTGATCGTGAAAGGTGCCGCTACCGCTGACGCCGCGAAGGGCGACGCGCTGCTGAGCCTCGGCGACGCCATCACTGCTTACAAAGCGTATGTCACCAAAGAGACGGCGGACCTGGTTGCCGGCACCAAAGCCTTTACCGACGCGGTGAAAGCGGGCGATATCGAAAAAGCGAAATCCCTGTATGCGCCAACCCGTCAGCACTACGAGCGCATCGAGCCGATTGCCGAGCTGTTCTCCGATCTCGACGGCAGCATCGATGCCCGTGAAGATGATTACGAGCAGAAAGCCGCCGATCCGAAATTCACCGGTTTCCACCGTCTGGAGAAAGCGCTGTTTGGCGACAACGCCACCAAAGGCATGGAGCAGTACGCGGAGCAGCTCAACAGCGACGTGCTGGATCTGCAAAAACGCATCAGCGAGCTGGCCTTCCCGCCGTCAAAAGTGGTGGGTGGCGCGGCAGGGCTGATTGAAGAAGTGGCGGCCAGCAAGATCAGCGGTGAAGAAGACCGCTACAGCCATACCGACCTGTGGGACTTCCAGGCCAACGTCGAAGGCGCGCAGAAGATTGTTGACCTGCTGCGTCCGCAGCTGCAGAAAGATAACAGCGAACTGCTGGCGAAAGTGGATGCCAACTTCAAAAAAGTGAACACCATTCTGGCGAAATACCGCACCAAAGACGGGTTTGAAACCTACGACAAGCTGACCGATGCCGACCGTAACGCCCTGAAAGGGCCGATCACCACTCTGGCAGAAGATCTGGCGCAGCTGCGTGGCGTACTGGGTCTGGACTAAGTTGATGAACAAGCATGACGAGTACGACGTGGCTGAACCGTCACGACGTCGGTTGTTAAAAGGGGTAGGGGCGCTTGGCGGCGCCCTTGCCCTGGCAGGTGGTTGCCCGGTGGCGCATGCGGCAAAACCGCAGAGCGCGCCGGGCACGCTCTCTCCGGACGCGCGGATGGAGACGCAGCCTTTTTACGCTACCCATCAGGCCGGGATTTTAACCCCGCAGCAGGCGTCGATGATGCTGGTGGCCTTTGATGTGCTGGCCAGCGACAAAAGCGAGCTGGAGCGTCTGTTCCGCCTCCTGACCCAGCGCATTGCCTTTCTGACTACCGGCGGCCCGGCGCCCGACACGCCAAACCCGCGTCTGCCGCCGATGGATTCCGGGATCCTGGGCGCCTTTATCGCCCCGGATAACCTGACCATGACGGTGTCACTGGGAGCCTCGCTGTTTGACGATCGCTTCGGCCTCGCCCCACAGAAACCGAAATCCTTGCAGAAAATGGTGCGTTTCCCGAATGACTCTCTGGACGCGGCCCTGTGCCACGGCGATCTACTGATCCAGATCTGCGCCAACACCCAGGACACGGTGATCCACGCCCTGCGCGATCTCATCAAGCACACCCCGGATCTGCTGAGCGTGCGCTGGAAGCGGGAAGGGTTTATCTCTGACCACGCCGCGCGCAGCAAAGGCAAAGAGACGCCGGTGAACCTGCTCGGCTTTAAGGATGGCACCGCCAACCCGAACAGCCAGGATGCGCCCCTGATGGACAGCGTGGTGTGGGTGACGGCCGATCAGGGTGAACCGGCCTGGGCGGTGGGCGGCAGCTATCAGGCGGTGCGCATTATCCAGTTCCACGTTGAGTTCTGGGATCGCACGCCGCTGAAAGAGCAGCAGACCATTTTTGGCCGCGACAAGCACAGCGGTGCCCCGCTGGGCATGAAAAGCGAGCACGACGTGCCGGATTACGCCAGCGACCCCGACGGCAATGTGATCGCCCTCGACAGCCATATCCGTCTCGCCAACCCGCGCACAAAGGAGACCGAATCAAACCTGATGATGCGCCGGGGCTACAGCTACTCGCTGGGGGTGACTAACTCCGGGCAGCTGGATATGGGCCTGCTGTTTGTCTGCTTCCAGCACGATCTGGAGCAGGGCTTCCTGACCGTGCAGAAGCGGCTGAACGGCGAGGCGCTGGAAGAGTATATCAAGCCGGTAGGCGGGGGCTATTTCTTCGCCCTGCCGGGCGTGCGCGATAAAAACGGCTGGCTTGCAGAAGAGCTGCTCCGCGCCTGAATCCCGTCCCGCTTACCCCTTAAGCGGGACACATTTTTTATGTCCCGCTATCTCTTTGTTATAATTCTGTAATATTTCCGTAGCAGACTAATCAACGCTGTCAGGCGAATCTTAAAAGTTGCACTCAGGTAAAAATAATGTTGCATTCATGCTAAATCCTGATGTACTTACATTAAGATAGCGGTAAACCTTACAGTGATCATGAATCGCTCTGGAGATCGCGAATGGTTGGGTCCTCAACTGGACAGGGTAAACGCAATAACCGCAGTAACCGGCGCGGAGGCTCAAACTCCGGCAGCGATCTCTTCACCGAAAAATTCTCTCCCTCCACAGCAAATCCTGATTTCTCCGATCCGTCGAATGGTGAGCATAGCGATTCGGCCGGGTCATTTAACCAAGTAAGCTATGGCTTAGAAGGAAGCCAACCCTCAGATGTTTGTTCGCCTAATCGTACCGATGCCGGTACGAGTGATGAATACCAACAACTCAAGGTGCTATCCATGGGAAGACAAAAAGCAGTGATCAAAGCTCGTCGTGAAGCAAAACGTGTGCTGAGACGGGATTCACGTAGCCATAAACAGCGTGAAGAAGAGTCGGTCACCTCGCTTGTGCAGATGAGTGGCGTTGAAGCAATTGGCATGGCGCGGGACAGCCGGGATATGACGCCAGTTGTTGCACGCAATGACGCTCAGGCGCAGTACCTGAATGCTATTGAGAGTAAGTCGCTGATTTTCGCCACCGGTGAAGCCGGGTGCGGAAAAACCTGGATAAGTGCAGCCAAGGCGGCGGAGGCTCTGATTCATAAAGACGTCGACAAGATCATTGTCACCCGGCCGGTATTGCAGGCTGATGAAGATCTCGGCTTCTTGCCCGGTGATATTTCGGAGAAATTTGCGCCGTACTTCCGGCCCGTTTATGACGTGCTGGTGAAGCGATTGGGCGCATCTTTTATGCAGTACTGCCTGCGGCCGGAAATCGGCAAGGTAGAAATTGCGCCGTTCGCCTATATGCGCGGACGTACATTTGAAAATGCAGTTGTGATTCTCGACGAGGCTCAGAACGTAACTGCTGCGCAAATGAAGATGTTTTTAACGCGCCTCGGGGAAAACGTGACGGTGATCGTGAACGGGGATATCACCCAGTGCGACCTGCCGGCCGGCGTCAAATCGGGTCTGAGCGATGCGCTGGCACGTTTCGTTGAGGATGAGATGGTGGGCATCGTACGTTTTGATAAAGACGACTGCGTGCGCTCTGCGCTGTGCCAGCGGACGCTGCATGTCTATTCCCGGACATAGCACAACCTTCTCGTTTTACTTGCTTGTTTTACCCCCTTCCCGGCGCAATGCCGGGAAGCTGCATCTGACCCCTGGTTGAAACTCATCTGTTTGGTTGTCTTTCACAAGATCATATTATGATGATGACATATTTATTTCGTATAGAAAATGCCGGGTATTACCCGGTGTTTTGCTGTATCTATAAGTCTTGTTGTTAACTCATAGGGCTTTTTAATAAAAATGGCAGAAATGTGATATTAATTCATAATACCCACAAAATATCTATTAGAACCATGATCAGGCTAATTATAAATAATCAATTAAACGTGAATGTTGTCACAATTCATTACTGCCAGGCGAATATTAAGTTGGTAACTTTCGGGCTATTATCTATGTTTCGTAGTCATTCAGACACAATTCTAAAAAGAAACTCCAGGAAAGACTTTTCTCTGGACCATCACGCTGAGGGCCATACATGAACGAACTGGTTAGTGCAATTAATGGTGTTATCTGGAGCCCGGCGTTAATATTTTTATGCCTGGGTGTCGGCCTCTATTTCTCACTGCGTAGTCGCTTTCTTCAATTACGCCATGTCAAACATATGGTGGCTCTGATGTTCCAGGGACGTGCCACGGATGCAGGCGTATCGTCGTTTCAGGCGCTGACAATGACGCTGGCGGGACGCGTGGGGACCGGGAACATCGCTGGCGTGGCGACCGCCATTACGTTTGGTGGGCCTGGCGCGCTATTCTGGATGTGGATGGTGGCGTTTTTGGGCGCCAGCTCTGCTTTTGTTGAATCCACTCTGGGTCAGGTTTATAAAGAAAAAATCAATGGCGAATATCGTGGCGGTCCAGCCTTTTATATTGAAAAAGGTTTGGGCGTAAAATGGTACGCATGGTTATTTGCTATAGTGACTATTTTCTCCTGCGGATTATTACTTCCCGGCGTACAGGCAAATTCTATTGGCGCCAGCCTGGATATTGCCTTTGGGCTCAATCCAAATGTCACCGCCGCATTATTGGCTATATTGTTAAGTTTTATTATTTTTGGTGGTGTGAAAAGGATCGCCAGCTTTAGCAGCATGGTCGTTCCCTTTATGGCGCTCGGCTATATTATTGTCGCCTGCGTTATTATCGCCCTTAATATTGACCAACTTCCTTCCGTTATTCTGCTGATCTGGAAAAGCGCATTTGGCCTTGAAGCGGGCTTTGGTGCTGTTTTGGGTCAGGCGATAATGTGGGGTGTTAAGCGCGGTGTTTATTCCAACGAGGCGGCACAGGGTACAGGGCCACATGCTTCATCAGCGGCCGAAGTGAGTCATCCGGCGAAACAGGGGCTGGTGCAGGCCTTCTCAGTCTATATCGACACGCTGTTCGTCTGTTCCGCGACCGGGTTCATGTTATTGATTACCGGGTTGTATAACGTGCAGGGCGTCGACGGCGCGGCAATCTACACGGGCATTGCGGGCGTGGCGGCAGGCCCTGGTTATGTGCAGACCGCGATGGAAAGCATGATGCCTGGCTTTGGTAATTACTTTGTTGCCATTGCGCTGTTCTTCTTTGCCTTCACAACTATTATTGCCTACTACTACATTGCAGAAACGAATATCGCGTATATCAACCGTAAAATTCACCGCCCATGGCTGACGTTCTTGCTGAAAATATTTCTGTTAACGTCTACGGTATATGGCACCGTGCGTACTGCGGATCTGGCATGGGGCTTGGGCGATATTGGGGTCGGTCTGATGGCGTGGCTTAACATTATTGCAATTGTTCTTTTACATAAAAAAGCCTTTGTCAGTCTTAAAGATTATGAAGCGCAAAAGGCGCAAGGTATCGATCCGCAATTTGATCCGATTCGGCTTGGGATTAAAAATGCCGATCATTGGGTTAAAGAACCTAAAGATGAAAAGGATGTGAATTCGGGTGACACATCTTCTCTACCGGGAAGTCGTACAGTAAGTTAAGGACGCATAAAAGCGCCCGTACGAAAGTACGGGCTGTTTTTTTATAGGAGTGGTGAAGGGGGATTGCTTCGCTCACCCTGCGGGCAGCCTGTTCGCTGCGCTCTCAGGCTGTCCAACTGGCTGTCGCCAGTTGTCGAACCCTCGGTCGGGGGGGCTCATCCCTCCCGGCGGCGTGCTACATGCGAAAAAAAAGCCCGCATTTTCATGCGAGCTCTTCTTTAAATATGGCGGTGAGGGAGGGATTGACTCGCTTCGCTCGCCCTGCGGGCAGCCCACTCACTGCGTTCGCGGTCTGTCCAACTGGCTGCGCCAGTTGTCGAACCCTCAGTCGAGGGGTCTCATCCCTCCCGGCGGCGTGCTACATGCGAAAAAAAAAGCCCGCATTTTCATGCGAGCTCTTCTTTAAATATGGCGGTGAGGGAGGGATTGACTCGCTTCGCTCGCCCTGCGGGCAGCCTGTTCGCTGCGCTCTCAGGCTGTCCAACTGGCTGTCGCCAGTTGTCGAACCCTCAGTCGAGGGGTCTCATCCCTCCCGGTGGCGTGCTACATGCGAAAAAAAAGCCCGCATTTTCATGCGAGCTCTTCTTTAAATATGGCGGTGAGGGAGGGATTCGAACCCTCGATACGTTGCCGTATACACACTTTCCAGGCGTGCTCCTTCAGCCACTCGGACACCTCACCATATTGTTTTGCTGCCTTTCCTCTCGGGGGCAACGGGGCGCTACTATAGGGAGTCGGGCTAAATCGGTCAAGCAGATTTTCTGCTTTACCGCGCGTTCGGTTAAGCAATAATCAGCTCCACGGTTTTCGGGCCGTGGAGCTATCCCTTAACGCTGCGAATCGAGGGCTTCGCTGTTCTTCACCACCTCTTGCGCCTTGCCGTAGCTTTCAATCAGCAACTGATACGCCGGGAAAATGTGCGTGTAGACTACTGCCCACTGCGCCGCATCCTCACGATTCCAGGTGCGCTGGATCTCCGAGGCCACAGCCGCGGTGTCCATAGGGACAACGCCCGCCTGCACCACCCGCGCCAGGGTGATCTCCTGCGCCATCTTGCTGTAGGTGCCCGAGGCATCGATCACCGCAAAAACTTTATAGCCGTCAGCCACCGCGCTTATCGACGGGAAAGCCATGCAGACGCTGGTGATGGTGCCGGCGATAATCAGCGTCCTGCGTCCGGTCGCCTTCACGGCGGCCACGAACTCCGGGTTATCCCAGGCGTTGATCTCACCTTTACGCGCTACGTACTGCGCATGCGGGGCGTTAGCGTGGATCTCCGGGATCAGCGGCCCATTTGGCCCCTGCGGCACGGAGGCGGTGGTGATCACCGGGATATTCGCCAGGCTGGCGATTTTCGCCAGCGCCGCAGCGCGGGCACGCAGCTCCGGCATCGGCATGTCACCAACGGTCTGGAACAGGCCGCTCTGGTGGTCGATCAGCAGCATCACCGCATCATTCACATCAATAGCCGGACGTGCACCGTTAAAGTTAGCTGGGGTAGACATGGTTCTCTCCTTTATTACGTTCAGATCTGGCCGAAGCGGCCGGAATTAAAATCGCGAATAGCTTCAGCGATTTCGGTTTTACTGTTCATCACAAACGGGCCGTAGCCGACAATCGGTTCGTTCAGCGGCTCTCCGGCCATCAGCAGCACTTTGGCGTCGCTGCTGGCCTCCAGATGCAGCTTCTCGCCTTCCTGACTCAGGACAACAAGCTGAGCTTCACCCGCCTGGGCGGAACCGTTCACCGTCACGTTGCCTTCCAGCACCACCAGCGCCGTGCTCCAGCCTTCTGGCTGAGCGAGCGTCAGATGACTGTCCTGACGCAGGGCTATGTCCCAGACGTTCTGCGGGGAGTAAGTGTGGGCCGGGCCGGTCACGTCCTCGTAGCGCCCGGCAATCACCCGCAGCTCGCCGCTGTTATCGGGCAGGGCCACCACCGGAATCTGGTTTTTGGTGATGCTCTGGTAGCCCGGTGTCGCCATCTTGTCTTTCGCCGGCAGGTTGACCCACAGCTGCATCATTTTTAATTCGCCCCCTTGCTGCGCAAAGGCGCTGGAGTGGAACTCCTCGTGCAGAATGCCGGAACCGGCCGTCATCCACTGGACGTCACCCGGGCCAATCACGCCACCTTTACCCGTCGAGTCACGATGCTCCACTTCGCCGGAATAGACGATGGTGACCGTCTCAAAGCCACGGTGGGGATGTTCACCCACGCCGCGCTTTGCCCCATCTGCCGGGAAACTGTGCGGCCCGGCGTAGTCCAGCAGTAAAAACGGGCTAAGCGGTTCGCCGTGGGTCTGGTAAGAAAACATCGAGCGCACCGGGAAACCGTCGCCAACCCAGTGCTGGCGGGGTGCGGTATAAATGCCTGTTACGTTTTTCATCGTCTTCTCCTGATGTTCTGTTGATGTAATTAGCTTATATTCAGGTTTAATATCCCGGTAGATAGCGAAAATGACATGCACTGTTCCAGAAATGGAACGATGAGGACGTTATGCAGGATCTCAATGATTTCGTATGGTTTGTGAAAGTGGTGGATCATGGCGGCTTCGCGGCGGCAGGCAGGGCGCTCGATCAGCCAAAATCTAAACTTAGCCGCCGGATTGCCCAGCTGGAAGAGCGGCTCGGCGTGCGCTTGATCCAGCGCACCACACGCCAGTTTGCGGTTACGGAGGTGGGGCATACCTTCTACCAGCACTGTAAGGCGATGCTGGTAGAAGCCGAGGCCGCGGAGGAAGCCGTCGCGGCATTGCAGGCTGAACCCCGCGGCATGGTCAGGATCACCTGCCCGGTGACGCTCCTGCATGTTCACGTCGGGCCGATGCTGGCGAAGTTTATGGCGCGCTATCCCGGCATCAATTTGCAGCTTGAGGCAACTAACCGGCGAGTGGATCTGGTGGCGGAGGGCATTGATGTGGCGATCCGCGTGCGCCCGCGCCCCTTTGACGACAGCGATCTGGTCCTGCGGGTGCTGGCCGACAGAGGGCACTGTCTGGTGGCCTCGCCGCAGTTGATTGACAGGCTGGGCACGCCAGTGGTGCCGTCTGAACTCAGCGCCTGGCCCGGCCTGAGTATGGGGGAGGGAAAACAGGTGCACAAATGGGCGCTGAGCGGGCCGGAAGGGGCCAGGGCGGAGATTCATTTTCAACCGCGCCTGATTACGACCGACATGCTGGCGCTGCGGGAAGCGGCGATGGCAGGGGTGGGCCTGGTCCAGCTGCCGATTTTGATGGTCAAGGATCAACTCGCGTCGGGGGAGCTGATAAAAGTGCTCGAGGCGTGGGAGCCACGGCGGGAGGTGATCCACGCGGTCTATCCTTCGCGGCGTGGGCTGTTACCGTCCGTCAGAACGCTGGTGGATTTTTTGACCGGGGAGTATGCGCGGATGGTGGAGGAGTGACGCCGGGTTTGGGTTTTGTAGGTCGGGTAAGCGTTAGCGCCACCCGACAAGCAGGCCGCACGGAGTTGCATTTGGTGAAAACGCCTGATGGCGCTGCGCTTATCAGGCCTACGGGGCGAGGCCGGGTCTGGATTTTGTAGGTCGGGTAAGCGTTAGCGCCACCCGACATGAAGACCGCACAGTGTTGCATTTGGTGAAAACGCCTGATGGCGCTGCGCTTATCAGGCCTACGGGGCGAGGCCGGGTCTGGATTTTGTAGGTCGGGTAAGCGTTAGCGCCACCCGACATTTCCAGACTGCACGGTGTTGCATATAGCACCGGGAGGGATTGACTCGCTTCGCTCGCCCTGCGGGCAGCCTGTTCGCTGCGCTCTCAGGCTGTCCAACTGGCTGTCGCCAGTTGTCGAACCCTCAGTCGAGGGGTCTCATCCCTCCCGGCGGCGTGCTACATGCGAAAAAAAAGCCCGCATTTTCATGCGAGCTCTTCTTTAAATATGGCGGTGAGGGAGGGATTCGAACCCTCGATACGTTGCCGTATACACACTTTCCAGGCGTGCTCCTTCAGCCACTCGGACACCTCACCATATTGTCATCCCGTTGTTGCTGGGACGGGCGCTAATGTAAGGAAAAGCCTTACTTACGTCAATCAACTTTTTCAGTAAATTAGCGCGTTGAGACAAACTTCAACCAACCTGATTTCTAATTGTGCTGAAAGTGCCTTTTTTATCAACAACGACCGCGGCAACAAATTTTGCTATGCTGCGATGCAGTTGAAAATGAACGTAAAACAGCGCAACAGAAGGCAATCGCAATGGACATCATTTTTTACCACCCAACATTTGATAACGCTTACTGGATTAAAACGCTTACGGCGGCGCTGCCGGGCGCGCGGGTTCGCGAGTGGAAACGCGGTGATAACGAACCGGCGGATTATGCGCTGGTGTGGCATCCCCCGGTAGAGATGCTGCAGGGGCGTAATCTGAAGGCGGTGTTTGCCCTCGGCGCCGGGGTGGATTCGATCCTCAGCAAACTGAAAGCGCACCCGGAAATGCTGGCGGAGACGATCCCCCTGTTTCGCCTTGAAGATACCGGCATGGGCCAGCAGATGCAGGAGTATGCCGTAAGTCAGGTGCTGCACTGGTTCCGCCGTTTTGATGACTATCAGGCGTTAAAACAGCAGGCCCGCTGGGAGCCGCTGGCAGATTATCAGCGCGAAGATTTTACCATCGGTATTCTTGGGGCCGGGGTGCTGGGTTCTAAGGTGGCCGAGGCGCTGGCGCCCTGGGGCTTCCCGCTGCGCTGCTGGAGCCGCACCCGTAAGGACTACCCTGGCGTGACCAGCTTTGCCGGTATGGATGAATTGCCGCAGTTTTTACAGGGCACGCGGGTGCTGATTAACCTCCTGCCAAATACGGCGGAGACGGTCGGTATCATCAATAGCGGTCTGCTGAATCAGCTGGCGGATAACAGCTATCTGATGAACCTGGCGCGCGGCGTTCACGTGGTGGAGGCCGATCTGCTGGCGGCGCTTGAGCGTGGCAAGCTGAAAGGGGCGATGCTGGATGTCTACAGTAAAGAGCCGTTGCCTGCCGACCATCCTTTATGGGCCCATCCGCGCGTGGCCATGACACCACACGTGGCGGCGGTGACGCGTCCGGCCGAAGCCGTGGCCTATATCGCGCGCACCATCACCCAGCTGGAAAAAGGCGAGCCGGTCACCGGGCAGGTCGACAGGCAGCGCGGTTACTGAGTCAAACCCGGCCATCGCCGGGTTTTTGCTAATAAACGCCTGGGATAACTGCTATCCTTTGGGAAACACGAGAGGAGAGAACGATGTACCCCGTTGACCTGCATATGCACACCGTCGCCAGCACTCACGCCTACAGCAATCTTCATGACTACATCGCCCAGGCAAAGGTAAAGAACATCAAGCTCTTTGCGATCACCGATCATGGTCCGGATATGGCAGATGCCCCGCACTACTGGCACTTTGTGAATATGCGTATCTGGCCGCGGGTGGTGGATGGCGTGGGGATCCTGCGCGGAATTGAGGCCAACATCAAAAACACCCAGGGTGAGATTGACTGTACCGGCCCGATGCTGACCTCGCTGGATATGATCCTCGCCGGTTTTCATGAGCCGGTATTTGCCCCGCAGGACAAAGCCACCAATACCGAGGCGATGATTGCCACTATTGCCAGCGGCAACGTGCATATCATCAGCCATCCGGGCAACCCGAAATACCCTATCGACATTCAGGCCGTCGCCCGTGCGGCGGCAGAGCATCGCGTAGCGCTGGAGATCAACAACTCCTCGTTTATTCACTCCCGCAAGGGCAGTGAAGCGAACTGCCGTGACGTCGCGGCGGCGGTGCGTGACGCTGGCGGATACGTGGCGCTGGGATCCGACTCCCATACCGCCTTTACGCTGGGTGATTTTAGCGAGTGCCGCAAGATCCTCGATGCGGTAGGCTTCCCTGAAGAGCGCATTCTGAACGTGACGCCACGTCGTTTACTCGACTTCCTGGCGTCGCGTGGTATGGCGCCGATCGCCGAATTTGCTGAATTTTAACTGTGTAATGGACTAAATAAATGAACGAGTTTTCCATCCTCTGCCGCGTACTGGGTTCCCTCTACTATCGTCAGCCGCAGGATCCGCTGCTGGTGCCGCTGTTTACCCTGATCCGCGAAGGCAAGCTGGCCCAGAGCTGGCCGCTTGAGCAGGATGAGCTGCTGCTGCGTCTGCAAAACAGCTGCGACATGCAGCAGATTGCAGCCGATTACAACGCGCTGTTTGTCGGGGAAGAGTGTCGCGTGTCGCCTTATCGCTCCGCCTGGGAAGAGGGGGCTACCGAAGCTGAAGTACGTGCGTTTCTCTCTTCACGCGGTATGCCGCTGACCGATACGCCAGCCGATCATATCGGCACGCTGCTGCTGGCGGCATCGTGGATTGAAGATCACGCGGCAGAAGACGAAAACGAGGCGCTGGAAACGCTCTTTGGGGAGTACATTTTACCCTGGTGTGGGGCGTTTCTCGGCAAGGTAGAGGCGCATGCTGCGTCGCCGTTCTGGCGCACTATGGCACCTCTCACCCGCGACGCCGTTGCCGCTATGTGGGACGAACTGCAGGAAGAGAACGAAGAGTGATCTGTATCACCTTATTAATGTAACAGCAAATCTCAATTTGCATATTATGTGTTCTTGATCTCATTTCATGGCCGCGTATCTGCTAAGATGCGCGCCATGAACATATTACTTTCTATTGCAATCACAACAGGGATCCTCTCCGGCATATGGGGATGGGTCGCCGTCTCCCTTGGCCTCCTGAGCTGGGCGGGTTTTCTGGGCTGCACGGCCTATTTCGCCTGTCCACAGGGTGGCGTGAAGGGGTTGTTTATCTCGGCGTGTACGCTGATCAGCGGTGTGGTGTGGGCAATGATTATTATCCACGGCAGCGCGCTGGCACCCCATCTGGAGATTGTCGGCTACGTCATGACCGGCGTGGTGGCGTTTTTGATGTGTATCCAGGCGAAACATCTGCTGCTGTCGTTTGTACCCGGCACCTTTATGGGCGCCTGCGCCACCTTTGCAGGGCAGGGGGACTGGCGGCTGGTGGTTCCTTCGCTGGCCTTAGGGCTGGTGTTTGGCTACGCGATGAAAAACAGCGGCCTGTGGCTGGCGGCGCGCAGGGACAGGACGCGAAACGTCACGGCGTTAAGCAAATAAAAAAGGCGAGACCCTGGTCTCGCCTTTTTAATGCGCTTTCTGTCAGGATTCTGGCGGCGATGACATCTCGCGGTATTTCACCAGAACATCGTTTTTCACTTCGTTCTTGTTTTGCAGGTCCCACAGGCCGCGATCGATACCGTCGTTAATCAGGAAGATTACCCCGGTTTCGATAGCCGACATCAGACACAGCATCACCGGTTCGTTCGAGGTATAGCCGATTTCGCCTTCCAGCAGTCGCTGGTAGTCGATAAAGCGGAACACCCCGGCCTGAACCTCGTAAGAGAGAATCGTTTTGCTGGTGGTGACGGAGGATAAGATCTCCCCGGTACTGACGTTGACCACACGCAGGTTCACCGCGATCTGGTCAAGCTGGTACTGGGTGTCACCGCCGATACCGAAGTAGCGCGCCCCCACGCCCCCCGATTTCACATTACTTTCGTAACCGATAATCGAGCCTTCAACCATGACGTTTGCCGCCGTGAGTGAGTGCAACGGAATACGGTTGTTCATCGCCACGGTGCCGTTATCCTGCGCTGCACGAATGATTTTGCGTTCGTTGAGCAGGTTTTGCAGCCCCTGGCGTTCCAGAGGAATAAACCAGCGAGAATCTTTTAACGCCGTGACCAGCATCGCGGTGGCGCTTTGCGGGACAGCAGTGGAGAAGTTACTTGCCGGATAAGGTTTAAATTGACCCGTTTCATCCTGAATATTGTAAACCGACACGTAGATTTTACCCGTTGGCAGTGGTAACTGGGTTAAATCACGATAGCTTTGGGCGCGAGGCATTAATGTCGGTTTTGCCGCCTGTTTCGGGGGAGCAGTTAAACAACCGCTCAATAAGCATACTGCAACAAGTATGAGAAAGCGCTGCATGATTATTGTCCTTATCTCGACATTGCTTAGAAGTCGGTAGAGTTATTTTGCAAGCCAGCAACCTGAATGGTGGACGTTCTCCCCGTTTTCCGGTCCGTGACATTTAACTGCATTTGTCCGTCCGCATTGGCGATGTCGACAATAAAGTCGCTGGTCACCATACGGCCCGGTTTGCCGGTGTTGATGTTGGTCAATAATCCGCCCAGAACCTGGGCCTGGATCGCCTGGGTAAAGTTATCCAGGGCGCTTGGGGTCTCAATACCGAAGTCATCGTCGGCGCTCGAATCCTTATAGGAGTTTTGCGCCTGGGCCGAGTTTAAAAGAAAAGAGCCGTTATTGGGGTTACCACCGAAGTTAGGGTTCCGGAACTGGAAGGTCATATTTCCGGCCCAGCTCAACGATGGAATGAGCATTAAAGCAATAGCTGCATGGACAACACGCATGAATGCCTCCGAATTAAAATTCGTCTTTCGCTAAATCGCCGGTACTGAGCAGAGCTTTATCGATCTGCAGACGATTTATTGCTTCTTCGGTTTGAGCCAGAGCGAAGACCACGTTTTGATCGAGGTCTTTTTTCGTTGGGAATAAAAATGTCTGGAATATAACGTCCTGATTGACCGTTATGGTGATCCAACTTCCCCATCGCGCACTGGGCCGTTCATTAATCGTTAAGTTCCCAGGATAGTCACTTTCCCATTTGTCGCTGAACTCGCGATAAAAAGCGTGTCCAACTGCCGAGACAGTGTGGTCGGTTAACAATCCTGGAACCTCAACTTCAACCGCATGCAGATTCCCGGCAGCAAGCCAAAAGCCTGCTGCGGCAATCCAACTCATTGTGCGTTTCATACTGTTAACGCCTGAGGTTATCGTTCGCCCATGAAACCGCCTGCGTCCGGTTTTTAACAGCTATCTTCTTGAAAAGATTATAAAGATGGGTCTTAACCGTATTTTCGCTGATAAATAACGAACGGGCGATTTCAATATTTGAAGCTCCGATGCGTAATTTATTCAGAATCTCTTTTTCGCGATGGGTCAGCAACGCAGACTCTGAACTGTTATAGCGATAATTTCCGGAATGCGTTATGAGGTAGCTGGCAAGTTTTTGCGAAAAGTAGCATTCACCACGCAGAACGCCCTGCAGGCCATCAACCACGCGCGTCTCGTCCTCGTTGACATAGAAGACACCATTGATATGCGGCCAGCTTTCAATATCCCTGAAAGGATACTCTTCAGGCGTATTCAACAATAGCACACGGATATTGTTGTTTTTTCTGCTTAAAATATCTTGCCAGTATTGGATAAGTTTTTTATCCGCTTCCATCATATCGAAAAGAATAATACTGCCAGGCGCAATGTCATCGAAAGAGCGTTGAATGCTATGCAATTTTCCGCTCAATGTAAGACTTTGCTTTAAATGCTGTAGTAAGGCTGTCGCCTGTAAAGAAGGCTTGGTCACTAACAATAATGTCTGACCATGAAAGCTTTGGACTTCATTAAACATGATGAAACCCCTTTTTTGAAACATCTGGCAGCTGCCCCCAATAATATTATTGGGGGCACCAGAAGCACTGACAGATGTTGCACTGCTGTGTGTAGAAGAAAGACCATATCCCTTGAAGTAAGGGAAAATAAAATAACAATGCCGAACTTCTGTTTTCAATCTAGCTATTACGATTTTTAAAGCAAGTGTTAAACGTGTAACAAGATGTAAAAATCAATATTAACTTGTAAAATTTGAGTTCATGAATTGATGAGGCTTCATCAAAAAGTTGTACACAAACATATTGATGCACACATTTTAAAAATCATACAAATTATATTATCTTGTTGATTATTAAGAGATATATATTTAAGGTGCCGTTAAGGGTAAGGTATGAGCTTGGTCAAAACGCTAAGCCTATTTTTACAATGTGTAAACGTCTTAAGAAATCACGGAGTTTGTCACGCATTCATGGATATATCGTCAAACTCACCTGCAAGGCAGGCGAAACGGCAAATCAGCATTTTCACCGCTATCCATTTCCGAAATCTGTATATGCGCTTTTTAAAAGGCCTGTTAAACCGCTGTATCACCGGGGTGTTTAATTTTTTTTAATACTTTGGGGTGACGATGGAAATAAAAATACAACTGGCGGGTGAGATATTAAAATTGTTTCGGCAGACATACTCTTCATCGTAACGCCGGGTTAACAAAATATTTCACCTTGTTAACGCAAGTTATTTTACCACCAGGTCCAGGGTGATAACATGAAGAACAAGTTGTTATTGATGTTTACATTACTGGGTGCACCTGGATTTGTTTTCGCTACCCCTGATTTGGCAGCTTCAGAATACAATTTTGCGGTTAATGAATTGAGTAAATCATCCTATAACCAGGCCGCTATTATTGGACAGCAGGGCGTTAATAATAACGCAACTGTTCTCCAGCAGGGCACGAAATTGTTATCTGTCGTTTCCCAGGAAGGCGGAAATAATCGGGCGAACATTGAACAATCAGGCAGTTATAACCTTGCCTACGTTGATCAAAAAGGGAACTCGAACAGTGCGAGTATTAATCAAGGTGCATATGGTAATACCGCAATGATTATTCAGAAAGGTTCTGGTAACAGAGCGAATATTACGCAGTACGGTACGCAAAAAACGGCAGTTGTAGTGCAGAGACAGTCACAAATGGCGATTCGCGTAATCCAACGCTAGCTATTGAGTGATGAATTAATCAATCCGATGGGGGCTTTACAATGAAACTTTTAAAAGTGGCAGTAATTGCAGCAATCGTGGTTTCTGGCAGTGCTATGGCTGGCTCCATTCCACAATGGGGCAATAATCATGGCGGCGGTAACAATGGTGGAAATAACGTTAGCCCAGAAACCCTGACTGTTTATCAGTACGGTGGTCGTAACAACGTAGACGCTTTGCAGAGCGACGCTCGTGGGTCTGAAATCACCGTAACTCAGAACGGTTTCGGTAACGATGCTGACCTGTCACAGGGCGCTGATAACAGCGAAATCGATCTGAACCAGCGTGGCCAGGGTAACGAAGCAACCATCAGCCAGTGGAGTGGTCGTGACCTCACCGCTAACGTTCGTCAGTCTGGTGGTCGTAACGAAGTGAGTCTGAATCAGACCTCTAATGGTGCTACCGCTAACATCACTCAGGTTGGCTTCGGCAACACCGTTACTGCTGGCCAGTACTAACGCTGACGTCCGTACGACGAAAAAACAGGGCTGAGGCCCTGTTTTTTTTTGGGAGAAGATCATGAATACACTTTTACTGCTTGCTGCGCTCACCAGCCAGATTACCTTTCAGACGGCCACTGAAGGCGAAATGTTAACCATTATTCCTCAGGTAACGGTGACCGAACCCTGTTTATGCCAGGTGCAGATCCTCACCTCGCGCAGCGGACCCGGCGGGCAGAGTACCTCGCGGCAGCAAAATACCGTCTCATTACCGGCTAATAAAACGGTCAATCTTTCCCGAATGACCGTTAACTCGGGACCCAACGACAAAGTGAATGTCATTGTTACGGTGTCGGATGGCAAATCACTGCACCTGTCGCAGCAGTGGCCGCCGTCAAAAGCATAATGGGTAAAATATTCATGAAATCAATGGATTGATTAATGTAGCGTAAATGTTTGTGTGTGGTTATTCTGATGTTGCTGGCATCGTCGATGCCAGTCGACAGCCCAGCCCGGGGCCTGTCTTATTATCATCAAGGACGATTTTCATTAAGGATCGCACCGATGATCTCGTCCCGTATCAAACTTTCCGCCGCGCTCGTGATGGCGGTGACGTTCACCCCGGCTTATGCCGCGACAGTCATCCATTTCACCGGACAGGTTGTCGAAGATCCCTGCGTGATCTCCCCGGCGTCGCACACCATTTCGGTGACCTGTCCGCAGAATACAAAAATGCATACCCAACAGGTGAGCTATTCAGATGCCTTATATGGGGCTGCTGTAACGGATCGCGCGACCATCAGTATGAAGTACATTAACCCTGAAAAATCGTTGGCTATTGTTCAGGTGGATTACCGCTAAGGCGGGGCGGTTTTCTGATTGCAGGGCTTACACACCCCATCCTCTGCGATACACTTAAGAAAAAAGCGTCAGCAGAGGTTGATTATGAACTCGCGTATTGAAGTTTTTCTCGGTGATATCACCACCCTGCATGTCGATGTGGTGGTCAATGCCGCCAATCCCTCGTTGATGGGCGGTGGCGGCGTGGATGGCGCCATTCACCGGGCGGCCGGGCCCGCACTGCTGGAGGCCTGCAAGGTGGTACGTCAGCAGCAGGGCGAATGCGCGCCGGGCCAGGCGGTCATTACGCTGGCAGGCGACCTGCCAGCCAAAGCGGTGATCCACACCGTTGGCCCCGTCTGGCATGGAGGCGATCGTCATGAAGCCCGGATCCTGGAAGAGGCTTATCGCAACAGCCTGAACCTGGCGGCAGCCAACGGCTATCATACCCTCGCATTCCCGGCAATCAGCACCGGTGTGTACGGTTATCCGCGTGCCGCAGCGGCAGAAATCGCCGTTAATACGGTTTCGGATTATCTCACCCGCAAGCCTCTGCCGGAGCGGGTATACTTTGTCTGCTATGATGAAGAAAATGCCCGGCTATACAAGCGACTGCTTACCCAACGAGGTCAGGAAACCGACGCATAACACGCGACTTGGGCGCGCTATTGCGCCGGTCAGCTCTGCTCATCCTGGCCTTTGTGGTCTTCTCCCTCTTGATAACAGTCTTGACGCCTTCGCCTGCCGCTACCGGCTGGCGGAGATGGCGGAAAAGACCCTCGATGTGCAGTATTACATCTGGGAAGATGACATGTCCGGAAGACTGTTGTTTTCCGTGTTGCTCTCCGCCGCCATGCGCGGCGTGCGGGTGCGTCTGCTGCTGGATGACAACAATACGCAGGGGCTGGACGCTATCCTGCGCCTGCTGGACGCACATCCTAATTTCTCCGTTCGTCTGTTTAACCCTTTCTCATTTCGCACCCTGCGCGCCCTTGGTTACCTCACGGACTTCGCCCGACTCAACCGGCGAATGCATAACAAGAGTTTTACCGTGGACGGGGAGGTCACTATTGTTGGTGGCAGAAATATCGGGGATGCCTATTTTGGCGCGGGCGAGGAGCCTTTATTCTCCGATCTGGATGTGATGGCAACAGGTCCGGTAGTTCAGGACGTGGCCGATGATTTTGAACGCTACTGGAACTGCGCCTCGGTTTCCACGCTCCAGCAGGTGCTGGAGCTGTCGGAGACCGAGATCGAAGATAAAATTCACCCGCCTGAAGAGTGGTATCGGGACGATATCACCCGCCGCTATCTGGATAAACTCCAGTCCAGCGAGTTTATTACCCGCCTCGAGGCCGGTAATTTGCCGCTGATCTGGGCGAAAACCCGGTTGCTCAGTGACGATCCGCGTAAAGGGCAGGGCAGGGCAAAACGCCATTCGCTGCTGCCGCAGCGTTTGCTGGACGTCATGGGCTCGCCGGTGGAGCAAATTGCGATTATCTCCGCCTATTTTGTTCCGACCCGGGCGGGGGTAGCCCTGCTGCTGCAGATGGTACGTAAAGGGGTAAAAGTCGCCATTATGACCAATTCCCTGGCGGCTAACGATGTCGCCGTGGTGCATGCAGGCTATGCCCGCTGGCGCAAGAAGCTGTTACGCCACGGCATTGAACTGTATGAACTTAAGCCGACCCAGGATGGCGTACCGGTGGTGCACGACCGCGGTATTACCGGGAACTCCGGTTCCAGCCTGCATGCCAAGACGTTCAGTATCGACGGTGAGAAAGTGTTTATTGGTTCGCTTAATTTTGATCCCCGGTCAACCATGCTCAATACCGAGATGGGCTTTGTCATTGAAAGCGAGGTGCTGGCGAGACTGATCCATACCCGTTTTGTCCGCAGTCAACGCCATGAGGCCTGGCAGATAAAGCTGGACAGTCTGGGACGACTGAACTGGATTGAGCGCAAGGATGGAGAGGAAATTGTGCACACAAAGGAACCCAAAACCCGTTTCTGGCAGCGGATGCTGGTGCGGCTGGCCTACTGGCTACCCGTAGAGTGGCTACTTTAAAGCGGCGCCGGTTCAGTGACCGGCGCACAACATTTAGCTGGTGGCCTGCGGGGTGTTATTGGGTTTGCTGGCCGGTTTACCGGAAAATAAGAAGCGCAGCAGCGGAATACGCAGATGAATTTCATACAGCGCAATCGCAATCCCGACCACGAACACCAGCCCGCAGATAAAGCCCAGCAGATTTGAGCTGATATGCGGCGTGATATAAGCGCCAAAGAACAGCGTCAACGGGTGATGCACCAGATAGATAAACAGCGAGGCGTTGACAAAATAAGTCACGCGCGCGGATTTAAAGTTCAGCAGGCGGTGCCCCAGGGCAAAGACCACATTTACCATCCACAGCCCAAGCAGCATGGTGATCACGCTTTCGGTTTCATACATCCACGCATCACCGCTGCCATAACGCTGATTCAGCAGATAGGCGACAAACGCCAGCGCCGCCCCGAGGGTGCAGCCGCGCGATGGGGTAGTGAACAGGGCTTTCAGTTTGGGATGCACAAATGCCAGCGCGCCAATCATAAAGAAAGGAAGATAGAAGAGCGTCTGCATCACCACAAAATTAAACAGACCGTCGCTGAGGATCGGCGAGTAAACCATTAACAGCGTGCGGCGCAGCGCAGCATAGGCAATGCCCAGCAGTAAAAACAGAATCGACAGTTTGCCCCAGCTGATGTCGGCAAAAAACGTCTCCGTCCGGGTACTGAGATGGCGGCGCATGCGGCTGAACAGCCACAGGCAGATCGTGGTCATCACCACCAGCACCAGCAGGAACCACAGGTGCGAGATCAGTTCCCAGGCGAGGGTGTTGTATTTTTCGTACAGCGACAGGTTGTGCCAGGTATCCGCTTTGCCTTTTACGTACTGCAGCATAATAAATTGCGGCAGCGTGAGCAGGGGAATAGCGGTGAGCATCGGGATGCCGACGCGCTCGACGCGCACTTTCCACCACCGTTTAAGCGGGTAGCGCAGAAAAAGCATGTAGGAAAAATAGCCCGAAATAACGAAAAAGACCTGCATCCGGAAGGAATGGATAAAATCGTTGAATAGCGTCAGCCACCACGAGGACTCGGCGCTATTGACGTGCCAGACGTGGCTCGAATAGATCAATGAGATGTGAAATGGGATCCCCAGCAGCATGAGCCAGGCCCGAATAGAATCAAGGAAATATTCGCGTTGTGCGGGTACGGTACTCATATGACGTTGCGCATTCTCAGACTTATCGCCTTATCCCTAAGACCAATAGTGGTTACATTCGGGGCCAACCCTACACGAAGTCCGACATACTGTCTCCAGGATAAGCACGCAAAGTGAAAACGGGTTACTTTCATTTGCTTAATCCATGAGCCAGCACGCTGAACAAAGCGGTGATTATGTTGTCGGAATGCCTGATTTTCCATTAAAATGGATCGGATCGATATAAGCACACAAAGGGGGAAGTGCTTACTTATTATGAAACATACACCACATATGATGAAAATGCGTTGGTTAGGGGCAGCCGTCTTGTTGTCTCTGTATACCTCATCGGCCCTGGCCTTTACCATCGACGACGTCGCAAAACAGGCAAAATCGATGGCGGGTAAAGGGTACGAAGCGCCAAAAAGTAACTTGCCCTCCGTTTTCCGCGACATGAAATATGCGGACTATCAGCAGATCCAGTTTAATCACGATAAAGCGTACTGGAATAAGATTAAGACCCCATTCAAGCTTGAGTTTTATCATCAGGGGATGTACTTCGACACGCCTGTTACTATTAATGAAGTGACAGCCAATGCGGTACGTAAGATCAAGTACAGCCCGGATTATTTTAATTTCGGCAATGTGCAACACGATAAAGACACCGTGAAAGATCTGGGCTTTGCGGGCTTTAAAGTGCTTTATCCTATCAACAGTAAAGATAAGAACGACGAAATTGTCAGCATGCTGGGGGCGAGCTATTTCCGCGTGATCGGCGGCGGCCAGGTGTACGGCCTCTCTGCGCGTGGTCTGGCGATCGATACCGCCCTGCCTTCCGGGGAAGAGTTCCCTCGTTTTCGCGAGTTCTGGATTGAGCGTCCAAAACCGACCGACAAACGCCTGACTATCTATGCCCTGCTGGATTCTCCGCGTGCGACCGGTGCCTATCGTTTCGTCATTATTCCGGGCCGAGACACCGTGGTTGACGTGCAGTCAAAAGTCTATCTGCGCGATAAAGTCGGCAAGCTGGGCGTTGCGCCATTAACCAGTATGTTCCTGTTCGGGCCTAACCAGCCGTCGTCCGCCACCAACTTCCGCCCGGAACTGCATGACTCTAACGGTCTGTCGATTCTTGCCGGGAACGGCGAGTGGATCTGGCGTCCGCTGAACAACCCGAAACATCTGGCGGTAAGCAGCTTCAGCATGGAAAATCCACAGGGGTTCGGCCTGCTGCAGCGCGGTCGTCAGTTCTCTCGCTTTGAAGATCTGGACGATCGTTACGATCTGCGCCCAAGCGCCTGGATCACCCCGAAAGGCGAGTGGGGCAAAGGTAAAGTTGAGCTGGTAGAGATCCCGACCAACGACGAAACCAACGACAACATCGTCGCGTACTGGACGCCGGATCAGCTTCCGGAAGCCGGGAAGGAGATGAACTTCAACTACTCCATCACCATGAGCCGCGATGAAGACAAACTGCATGCGCCAGAAAACGCGTATGTGCTGCAGACGCGCCGTTCAACCGGTGACGTGAAGCAGTCGAATCTTATCCGTCAGCCGGATGGCACTATCGCGTTCGTGGTGGACTTCACCGGTCAGGAGATGGCTAAACTGGCGCCGGAAACCCCGGTCACCGCGCAGGCAAGCATCGGTGATAACGGTGAAATCGTTGAAAACAACGTGCGTTATAACCCGGTCACTAAAGGCTGGCGTTTAACCCTGCGTGTGAAACTGAAAGACGCGAAACAACCGACTGAGATGCGTGCCTCTCTGGTGAACGCTGACCAGCCGCTGAGTGAAACCTGGAGCTATCAGCTACCTGCCAATGAATAAGACAACTGAGTATATCGATGCCATGCCGCTGACCGATATCGAGAAGGCGGCACTGCCGAAGGGTGACATCAGCGCGGTGCATACCGCGCTGGATGCCGATCATCATCCGTTTACCCGTGAAGATGATACCCCGCTGGGCTCGGTTAAAAGCCGCCTTGAGCAGGCCTGGCCCGACTCACTGGCCGAAGGCCAGCTGATTCGCGATGACGAAGGGCGTACCCAGCTTGAGGCGATGCCGAAAGCGACGCGTTCCTCAATGTTCCCGGATCCCTGGCGCACCAACCCGGTGGGCCGTTTCTGGGATCGCCTGCGTGGCCGCGACGTGACCCCGCGCTACCTCTCTCGCCTGACCAAAGAGCAGCAGGCCAGCGAGGAAAAATGGCGCACCGTCGGCAGTATTCGCCGCTACATCCTGCTGCTGCTGACCATCGCGCAGACCGTCGTCGCCACCTGGTATATGAAGACCATTCTGCCTTACCAGGGCTGGGCGCTGATCAATCCGGCCGATATGTTCGGCCAGGATCTGCTGGTCTCGTTTATGCAGCTGCTGCCGTATATTCTGCAGAGCGGCATCCTGCTGCTGTTCGCCATTCTCTTCTGCTGGGTATCGGCCGGTTTCTGGACCGCGCTGATGGGCTTCCTGCAGCTGTTGATCGGCCGGGACAAATACAGCATCTCTGCGTCGACGGTGGGGGATGAACCTATCAATCCTGAGCACCGCACGGCGCTGATCATGCCTATCTGTAACGAAGACGTCGATCGCGTCTTCGCCGGCCTGCGCGCTACCTGGGAGTCGGTGAAAGCTACCGGTAACGGCGAACACTTCGACGTTTACATCCTGAGTGACAGCTACAACCCCGACATTTGCGTAGCGGAACAGAAAGCCTGGATGGAGCTGATCGCCGAAGTGCAGGGCGAAGGGCAGATCTTCTACCGTCGTCGCCGTCGTCGCGTGAAGCGTAAAAGCGGCAATATCGATGACTTCTGCCGTCGCTGGGGCAACCAGTACAGCTACATGGTGGTGCTGGATGCGGACTCGGTGATGACCGGTGACTGCCTGACGGGTCTCGTGCGCCTGATGGAAGCCAACCCCAACGCCGGGATCATCCAGTCTTCGCCAAAAGCGTCGGGCATGGACACGCTGTATGCGCGCTGCCAGCAGTTTGCAACGCGCGTGTATGGGCCGCTCTTTACCGCCGGTCTGCACTTCTGGCAGTTGGGTGAATCCCACTACTGGGGGCATAACGCCATCATCCGCGTGAAGCCGTTCATCGAGCACTGTGCCCTGGCACCGCTGCCGGGTGAAGGCTCGTTTGCGGGCTCGATCCTGTCGCATGACTTCGTGGAAGCCGCGCTGATGCGTCGTGCTGGTTGGGGGGTGTGGATTGCCTATGACCTCCCGGGCTCCTATGAAGAGCTGCCGCCGAACCTGCTGGATGAGCTGAAGCGTGACCGCCGCTGGTGTCACGGTAACCTGATGAACTTCCGCCTGTTCCTCGTCAAAGGGATGCACCCGGTACACCGTGCCGTGTTCCTGACCGGCGTGATGTCCTACCTCTCCGCGCCGCTGTGGTTTATGTTCCTGGCCCTGTCGACCGCGCTGCAGGTAGTGCACGCCCTGACCGAGCCGCAGTACTTCCTGCAACCGCGCCAGCTGTTCCCGGTGTGGCCGCAGTGGCGTCCTGAGCTGGCGATCGCGCTCTTTGCCTCGACGATGGTGCTGCTGTTCCTGCCGAAGCTGCTCAGTATCGTGCTAATCTGGTGTAAGGGCTCGAAAGAGTACGGCGGTTTCTTCCGCGTAACGCTCTCCCTGCTGCTGGAAGTGCTGTTCTCAGTACTGCTGGCACCGGTGCGTATGCTGTTCCACACCGTCTTCGTGGTCAGCGCGTTCCTCGGCTGGGAAGTGGTCTGGAACTCACCGCAGCGTGACGATGACTCCACCCCGTGGAGTGAAGCCTTTATGCGTCACGGCTCGCAGATGCTGCTTGGCCTGGTGTGGGCCGTAGGGATGGCGTGGCTGGATCTGCGCTTCCTGTTCTGGCTGGCACCGATTGTCTTCTCGCTGATCCTGTCGCCGTTCGTGTCGGTGATCTCCAGCCGGTCGACCGTGGGTCTGCGCACCAAACGCTGGAAGCTGTTCCTGATCCCGGAAGAGTATTCCCCGCCGCAGGTGCTGGTGGATACCGACAGGTATCTGGAGCTCAACCGCAGCCGTTCGCTGGAAGATGGTTTTATGCACGCCGTGTTTAACCCATCGTTCAACGCGCTGGCCACCGCCATGGCGACTGCCCGTCACCGTGCCAGCCATGTGCTGGAGATCGCCCGCGATCGTCACGTTGAGCAGGCGCTGAACGAGACCCCGGAGAAGCTGAACCGCGATCGTCGTCTGGTGTTGCTGAGCGACCCGGTCACCCTGTCGCGCCTGCATTATCGTGTCTGGTCCGCCCCGGAGAAATACTCTTCATGGGTGAACCATTATCAGACGTTGAAGATGAACCCGCAGGCGTTGAAGACCAAATAAGCCGTCAGTGTTGCATGACGTGTAGGCCGGGTAAGCGTAGCGCCACCCGGCAAATAAATACCGGCTCCAGGGCCGGTATTTTTATCTTTGAGGTATTAAATGCGATTTTTCATCGTCATTACGATGGCATTATTACTGAGCGGCTGCGGGAGTATTATCAGCCGGACCATCCCGGGGCAGGGACACGGCAATCAATACTATCCGGGCGTGCAGTGGGACGTTCGCGACTCCGCGTGGCGTTACCTGACGGTGCTGGATCTGCCATTCTCGCTGGTTTTTGATACCCTGCTGCTGCCCATCGACGCTCAGCATGGGCCCTATGAGTAACTAACGCTCATCCCACTCATCCGCTGCGGTTTGGCCCTCTTCGGTATCCAGCGGCGGCTCAAGCTGGAATTCACCCTCATCCCATTCATGCAGGGTGTTCTCTTCCAGCCACTCCTGACGGAGCTCAATTTCGTCATAATCGCCATCAAACACTGCCTGAGCCGCTTCACCGCTCAGCACCGGCAGACATTCGCCGTCTTCGCCGTCATCGGCAAAAAATTCGGCCTGCCACATAATGTCCCCATCCTGCATGACATATTTCTGGATATTGAGTTGCTCAATATTCGCGTCATCTTCCTCAATGCCGGGATTATCAGCGAGGAACTCCTCGCGCGCGGCATCAATCGCTTCCTGCAGGGTACTATAAAATACATAATCTTCATGTGACATGGTAATGTGCCTCGCAAAGGGTTAATTGGCGTTACCAAAACTTATAGGTCTCATAATGAAAAGTGTCAAAGCGTTCATTTACAGTCGTGTATCGACGATGCAACAACAGCACGGATTCGGGATTGACAGGCAGATTTCTACTGTTAAAGACTACCTCAGTTTTGCGACCCTAGATCAGCGTTTGGGTTATCAACTCGATCCAGAAAATTATGAAATCCTAGATTCAGACATTGGGAAGTCTGCATTCAAGGGGGCAAACTGGGCTGCTAAAAGTTCGCTCGGAAAGTTCTACAAAGCTGTAGTAGACAGAAAAATAACTAGTGGTGTACTAGTCTGTGAGAACGTTGATCGCCTAGTACGCCTTAGCAATTACGAGGCTTACAACAAGTTAAGTACTCTTATTATGAATGGGATAGACATTCTAGAAGTAGAGTCCGGTAGCTGTTTCAGTAACAAGATTCCAGAATCCAGTACAGTACTCAATATGTCTATTAGTCGTGCGTACAATGAGTCTTTGCGGAAATCCAATTTCAGTAAGAAGTCGTGGAAAAAGCGAAAAGCAGCCGCCGAAGAACATGGTACTGCATTAAATAACAATACTCCTGACTGGCTTTCACTGACTGAAGATAAGCAGGGTTATATAATTAATACTGTAAATGTCGAAAAAATAACAAACATTTTCAAAATGTATGTTAACGGTATGGGTGTTACTGAAATCGTAAAAACTCTGAACGCTAATGGTGACAGATACAACGACAGGGGTTGGAACCTCGTCACTGTTTACAATAAATTACGCGACAGACGGTTAAATGGCTATTTGGTCGGTAAATATAAAACCGTGTCTCAGAGAGATGATGAAACGGATGAGGAAGCTGAAAAAAGACTTCTGAAAAATCGTAAGGCAAGACATGAGGCAAACCTGAATGCTATTAGGATCTATCCAATCGTAATAGGGGATGAACTTTTTTCAAAAGTTGAATCACTTATGGATAAAAACATTCAGGCCAGAAAACCTAGAAGTACTACAACTAAACAGCGTAATTTGTTTAACGGCATTAGCAGGTGTCTTGTATGTGGTAGTCCCATGAACGTTCAGAGTATGTCAAACGGTAGCCAGTATTTTAGATGCTATAGACAGCGTACAAAGGACGAGCACTGTGATTCTAAACTGATACGTTATGGAGATAGTGAACGTTTCCTGCTGAACCATATTAAAGGTTTAGATCTTAATGTTATCTATGGACAAGATACAGAACAGTCATCAGTTGAATCGCTCAAAAGTCAGTTATCAGATATCAGTTCTAAAATTGATGCGTTAAATGTGCAAATGCAGAGTGCATCTGACGAGGAAGAGCTGTTCCTTTTGATGGGATTCAAGCGTAAACGCATTACAGAACGCGAAACGATCACTGAAAAAATCTACAAAATAGAGAACGAAAGCCATATTGTGAAGATGAATTATGATTACGATATGAAAGCTATTAGTGATCAGGATAATACAGTGCTCAGACGCAAAACAAACATGCACTTTTCCAATGTTATCAGTTCAATTAAATGTGGCCGTTTCGATCTGTCAGATGGGACTATTTACATTTACGACATTAGTTATCACAAGGACGTGCTAAAACATGTATTAATTACTGATAATAGATGCAATCTGAAAAGCATGATTACCATATGGAATAATTGTGTTTTAGATGTAGGTTACATGAAAATTGACATAATGAATCATCGTGTTGACATGATTAGACAGCCTACCGTAACGGAAGTTGAAATGACCAAAGTATTCTTAGAGTATCTGAATACAGGGTTTGAAATCGCTTTTGAACTAATTGATAACGAGACAATTAAAGTACTGGACACTTTAAGCAGTAAGGTAGAAGGACTTCAAAGTACGTTTGCTGATGGTGATAACATTGATCAAGTACTGAAGGATGCAGAGGCTGTTATAAGTACTCTTAATCCTATGATTGCCACCTGTAGAAATGAACTGATTATTCAACGCTTCAAGTTGTTATGCGAAACAGTACAGGTCATTGAACAAGGTAATAAGGCACTCCTAGAACTAGACTTCTAAAATTTTTCAGTACTAGAACATACAGAGAACCCGTCTAAGCGGGTTTTCTTGTTTCTGGGTTCGTTTCAGCGTCATTTCTGAGTAATTTGATAAATAAACATGTAAGAACAGAAAAATAACGCCCTTTTTTGGGATGGTTTTCCATGATGCGTTACAATCAGTATATCAAGACAAGTTCGACTCCTTTTCGATTGTGATTATGTAAGCCCCTTGCAATTAGGGGCGTTTCTTCACGTCGATTTTGAGTCCAAATGATTACAGGATAAATCCAATGACCGATAAAAAAACAGTACCAGTAATGGTAAGGCTCACCCCTGCACAAATTGCAGAATTAGAACGTATTAGCAGTACTAAGAACTTAAAACCGGGTAATGCAGCGGCAATACAGTACTTAATAAATCAGAGCACAGTTCTGAATTCGTAGTACTGAAATAAAAAAGCCTGAACAACATGAAGTAATTCAGGCTCTGCATATAACTGTACTGTAATTTTTATGAGAAATGGCGGTACTCCCAACTACCGGAAAGGAATTCCGGTTCAACAATGCAAGGATGCATAAAATGAGTAAGAAAAAAGTATATGGTATTGGCATCAATGATGTGCTTGGGTTTTCAAAAACACGTGAAGGAAAAAATTGGTGTCAAGTAATGAGGCGGGGATATTGCCCAAAACTCAAAATGAGGCGACCCACATATGCAAATGTGACAGTCCATCCCGACTGGTTGATAGCTTCGAATTTCAAAAATTCGAAAATTCACGATCACTATATACCGGGTTATTGCTTGGACAAGGATATTCTAGTTCCTGGCAATAAACAGTATTCAGAAACTGCTTGTAGGTATGTACCGCAATACGTCAATAACGTGTTGCTAGATCGTGGTAAATATCGCGGAATACTGCCGCTTGGAGTCAGTATGCACGGTAAAGGTTTTCAGGCCCATTGCAGTCAAATGCAAATAAACGGTAAACCGAAATCAGTAGCTTTTGGGACATTCAAAACACCTGAACTGGCACACCGTGAATGGCAAACAGCAAAAATAGTAGCAATTGAAAAAGTAATAGCGAGGTATAAAACTGAACCAATGCCGTTACGTGAAATCATTGCAGCACTGAAATTGCGTATTCGGAAACTGAAAAATGATATTCGTAATAAATGCATAACAGTAAAACTGTAAACATAAAGTACTGGCGACTCTAGTACTTTCAAAAGGGCATACATTGGAGTGTATGCCCTTCTATATTAAGTAAAATAAATTCATAAGGATATTTATCATGGCAAAAAGAGAAACAATTTACGATAACGCACGTATCCAATCGGCACTCGTCGGAAAATCATATGCATCATTATCACCAGAAGCCCGTAAAGCACTAACAGATACTATTCAGGGTTGTGAATTCCTAGGCAAGTACAAAGTGGCTGAAGACGATGTATTCTACATTGTTCGTGAATGTTTCGAGATTAGTAAGGAACTCACGGAACATCATTTGAACATGAATCGTATAAAAAATAAAGAAAAGACGATTCATGGTGAATCATCAATTGAAAAATACAAAAGAGTGACAACACTCGTTGCTATATCGTTTGAGAAATTATTGGATGAGGGTATCGATCTGTGTGGGTTTGCTAAGTACAGGCCTGGTAAAGTAATGACCGAAGAACAAGAGCAACATTATTCACAGATGTCTGATGACCTGCTCCCCGTTGATTAGTACACCCCGATGTTAGTAATGTCTTCATAAGCCACATGAGGACATCCCCATGAAGAAGCGTTTTTCCGACGAACAGATCATCAGTATTCTCCGCGAGGCTGAAGCCGGGGTATCTGCCCGTGAACTCTGCCGCAAGCACGCTATTTCCGATGCCACGTTTTACACATGGCGTAAGAAGTATGGCGGTATGGAAGTGCCTGAGGTTAAGCGCCTTAAGTCGCTTGAAGAAGAGAACGCCCGACTCAAGAAGCTGCTCGCCGAAGCCATGCTGGATAAGGAGGCGCTTCAGGTGGCTCTTGGGCGAAAGTACTGACGACAGACCAGAAGCGGGAAGCCGTGGAGTTGATGTGTGGTGCGACCGGTCTGTCGCAACGTCGTGCCTGCAGGCTGACAGGTTTGTCCCTGTCGACCTGCCGCTATGAAGCGCAGCGTCCGGCGTCGGATGCGCATTTATCAGGGCGCATCACTGAACTGGCGCTTGAACGCAGGCGTTTTGGTTACCGGCGCATCTGGCAGTTACTGCGTCGGGAGGGCGTTCACGTCAATCACAAGCGGGTATACCGCATTTACCACCTTAACGGCCTGAGCGTAAAACGCAGACGACGTCGTAAAGGGCTGGCGACCGAGCGGTTTCCCCTTCTGCGCCCAGATGCGCCGAACCTGACCTGGTCGATGGATTTCGTCATGGACGCACTGGCCACCGGTCGCAGGATCAAGTGTCTGACCTGCGTGGATGATTTCACGAAAGAGTGCCTGACGATTACCGCCGCTTTCGGGATTTCAGGCGTGCAGGTCACGCGTATTCTGGACAGCATTGCACTGTTTCGCGGCTATCCGGCGAGGATAAGAACCGATCAGGGGCCGGAATTTACCTGCCGCGCATTGGATCAATGGGCCTTTGAGCATGGCGTGGAGCTGCGACTTATCCAGCCGGGCAAGCCGACCCAGAATGGATTTATTGAGAGTTTTAACGGACGCTTTCGCGATGAATGCCTGAATGAGCACTGGTTCAGCGATATTGTTCACGCCAGGAAAATCATTAATAACTGGCGACAAGATTATAACGAGTGCCGTCCTCATTCATCGCTGAATTACCAGACTCCAGCTGAATTTGCAGCTGGCTGGCGAAACGGGAAATATGAAGAAAAACCAACCGACATTACTAACTGAAGGTTGTATCTAATCCTGGGGGCAGGTCACTGAGAATAAATTTACAGTACAGGAGCGTATTGCATACCTACGAACATTACTCAAATAATAACCGTAACTATAACCGTATTAGAAAATGGGGAAATACGGTTATTATTGTACGGGAGTGAATGCTTAATCAATATTTGGTGGCAAAATTGCATAACAATGCTAAATGCAGTGGTATTATGCATTTTAACGAATAACCGTAACTCAATATAATATTACCATTACTGTACTCGCTTCGCTCAGACAGATAACAGTACTGACAATGCGAGTTTAATACGAGCGGGGGCAACCGAACGAAGCAAAGCGAGTTGAGGGCGTCAGAACTCAAGAGGCGTAGTGAGCGGAGCGAACGCAAGATCTACTAAATAACTCATTAAAAAAACCAGCTCACAGGAAACGAGCAGGCGAGTTTTCGAAGAGCAGGCCGAACGAACTGAAGCGACAGCGAAGTGAGTTTGTGCCTCAATACATAGTGTAATGACTAATGAAATAGTCCAATAGCTCGCGTGCTCGCTATTGAACTACGCATGCGGTTTATCGGTTTTATCGCCGTCTGCGACGACTCTAAAACGCTCAAACCTTTGCTTTTTTCATGAGTTGTAAAACTAATAGTAAAGAAGAGCAGGGAATACGAATACGGAGCAAAGCGAAGTATGAGGATTCGCAGGCCGAACGAACTGAAGCGACAGCGAAGTGAGTTTGTGCCTTAATATATATTAGTGAACAACGAGTTTTCATTAAAATCGCATTATCTGTATGTAAATATGAATTTTAGGCACAATATTTAGGTAGAGTGGTAGGGAAAGCAGTAGCTAAAGATAGTGGTGACCTGCTCCCCGTTGATTAGGCTTTGTACGAAAAGTATTGCCGCATGCAACGTAGGCTGCAGGCCAAGGTGACCATGGCTGCAAAGCTCTTGGCCAGCTTGTCATAGCGAGTGCCGATCCTGCGATTTTCTTTCAGCCAGCCAAACATCCGCTCAATGATGTTCCGTTGCCGGTATTTGGGCCGGTCAAACAGTCGGGGCAAGCCAGGTCGAGGTTTGCGCGGCATAGCGCGCAATGGGATTACCGGCTGCATTCGGTAACGGTCGCAGTACTGGCGCAGGTGCTCGGCATCGTATCCCTTGTCAGCCAGCAACCACCGGCTACGTTTACGCGGTCGTCCTGGCTTGCCAGCAATTCTTACAGCATCCAGCAGCGGCTGAGCGTGGGAGACATCACTGGCTTGTCCTGGTGAAAGCCTGAAATGCAATGGCACGCCATTGGCATCGCACACCATGTGAATCTTGGTGGTCAGACCGCCTCGACTGCGCCCCAAGGCATGGTCTAACGGTTCTTCAGGCCCCCCTTTTTCCCGGCGCCTGAAGAGGCTCGGGTTGCTCGTACTGCGGTGGAGTCGATCATCCAGGTGTCCAAGTCGATCAGTCCTTCCCGGTTCAGCCGAATATGCAGACGCTCCAGTACTCGCTCGAATGTGCCGTCGTCGCGCCAGTCACGAAAACGCTGATACACCGTTGACCAAGGCCCAAAGCGTTCAGGCAGGTCGCGCCAGGGAGCGCCCGAGCACAGGATCCACAGAATTCCGTGGAGAACCTGACGATCATTGTTGCGAGGACGGCCCATTTTCTGTTCTGGAGAAACCAAATCCTTGATCAGCTCCCATGACGCATCAGAAAGTTCGTAACGCCTTGCCATACGGGCCTCCAACCGGTCATGGCGGCAATTTTAGCCACAACGACTTTTCGTACAAAACCTAGTACACCCCGATGTTAGTAATGTCTTCATAAGCCACATGAGGACATCCCCATGAAGAAGCGTTTTTCCGATGAACAGATCATCAGTATTCTCCGCGAAGCCGAAGCTGGGGTACCCGCCCGTGAACTCTGCCGCAAGCATGCCATTTCCGATGCCACGTTTTACATCTGGCGTAAGAAGTATGGCGGTATGGAGGTGCCTGAAGTTAAGCGCCTGAAGTCGCTTGAGGAAGAGAACGCCAGACTCAAGAAGCTGCTTGCCGAAGCCATGCTGGATAAAGAGGCGCTTCAGGTGGCTCTTGGGCGAAAGTACTGACGACAGACCAGAAGCGGGAAGCCGTGATGTTGATGTGTGATGCGACCGGTCTGTCGCAACGTCGTGCCTGCAGGCTTACAGGTTTATCCCCTGTCGACCTGCCGCTATGAGGCTCACCGTCCGGCTGCTGATGCGCATTTATCAGGGCGCATCACTGAGCTGGCACTGGAGCGCAGGCGTTTTGGCTACCGTCGTATTTGGCAGTTGCTGCGCCGTGAAGGGCTTCATGTTAATCATAAGCGCGTGTACCGGCTTTATCACCTCAGTGGCCTGGGCGTAAAAACGCAGAAGACGTCGTAAAGGGCTGGCAACAGAACGTCTGCCGCTGCTCCGTCCGGCGGCGCCCAATCTGACCTGGTCGATGGATTTCGTCATGGACGCACTTTCCACCGGTCGCAGGATCAAGTGTCTTACCTGCGTCGATGATTTCACAAAGGAATGCCTGACGGTCACTGTTGCCTTTGGGATTTCAGGCGTTCAGGTCACGCGTATTCTGGACAGCATTGCACTGTTTCGAGGCTATCCGGCGACGATAAGAACTGACCAGGGGCCGGAGTTCACTTGCCGTGCACTGGATCAATGGGCCTTTGAGCATGGTGTTGAGTTGCGCTTAATCCAGCCGGGCAAGCCAACGCAGAACGGATTTATTGAGAGCTTTAACGGACGATTTCGCGATGAATGTTTGAATGAGCACTGGTTCAGCGATATCGTTCATGCCAGGAAAATTATTAATGACTGGCGGCAGGATTATAACGAATGCCGCCCGCACTCCACGCTGAATTATCAGACACCGTCTGAATTTGCAGCGGGCTGGAGAAAGGGTCATTCTGAGAATGAAGATTCCGACGTTACTAACTGAGTGTTGTATCTAATCGTGGGGGCAGGTCAAGTTGGTATAATCTTTCCTGCTTTCTTTTCTGAACTTATCAGACATCTGTAGAGGAGTTTCATTATAAAGGCCTAAAGATAATGGTGCGGATTTCAATTTGGAAGTATGCTTGTATTCTAAAAAATCCATGACAGCATCTTTTCGCAGTATAATTTCACGTGCTTGAGTTTCGAACATCAACGAAGCAGTTATCTCACGCAATTTATGTATTTCTTTAACATCATTAACTAAATAGGGTTGGCAATCAAAAGGATCATTGAACGTAATAGGATCAGCTAGGTAAACAGTATCGTTGATCAGTGAGTCCAGGCTGTTAATACTGAACGCTCTATATTTGTACAGGATGGCAGGTATGGGTTTGTTCATACGTTACACCGCTAGTTATTGTTTGTTCGGAGATTCTACATTACCACACAGTACTGGTACATGTTTGACATCAATCTAGTCGTTACGATGTTTGTTAAGTCATGGTAAGCTGTGAATCCCTGCCAGTACTGAACCGTTTGGGGTTTGTTGATTAGGGTTCGGTACTGGTAGGGATGCTACCAGTACTGAGTACTACCAAAATAAGTAGAAGTTATTAGCGGAGCTTCCAGGTTTCAATCAGATGCTCAGCGGTCAACAGTTTAAGAATTAATTCTTCTGATGATTTATTATTACTAAATGATGAAATGTATCTACTGATTTCGGTAAGATTAACACCGTGACTTTGGTAATTCAATTCCATATATTGAGCACCGTTCGTGACTTCAATTTTGTCAAAGAATTCTTTAGCTTCACTTGAAATGGTATGACCATATTTCTCTTCAAAAGAAACAGCAGATGGATTATTGAATGTTTCAACCGCGTGTATGAAATTAGCATCCAGATATAGACGTGCTGCAACAGCAGAAGCATCAAAGCTATTAAAAATTTTGGTATCAAGAAAACTGACAATCTGTTGCAGATTAGAATTTGATGGCGGCATTTCAACGCCATCTTTCCACAAATCCCGAATGAGTTCACTAACAGCATTCTTCTGATCTGTAAAACTCAACTTATTTTGCTCTAAGATGGCTGTGAATTTCATTAGCACCATGCGGTTGAAAGCCTCATTGTTAAAAAGGTGGTCTAAGTAATTACCTGGCACACCTTGTTTTGAGCTGAGACTTCTCACGACATCGATAAACTCATTCCTTTTGTTATCGTTATTAATCCAGGTTGGACGATAAAGTTCATTCGTTTCATCTATGGTTCTTTTTGCTCGTGCAACTACTGCATGATACCTGCGTGTTTTTGCTTTGTTGTAACCTCCAAAAATTACGTAACCTAACCATGCTAAAAGTAGTAAGCCGATGATTTCCATATTTAACCCGCTATATAATATATGTTTCTTGATTTGAATTTGAATAATTAGAATTGCAAGTACTGCACCCTGTCAGCCACAACATTATGTCATTTGATTTAAGCTCTCGTAATTGACTGTTTACCCCTACCAAACATAAGGGTATAGAAACAGTTATAAACGATTCCTGTACGTGTTGTATACGCCGCTCTGCATCTAGTCACTTTCTCCCACAAAACCGCCCCAAGCGAAGCCTGAACACCACCACTTTAGAGGTAAACGTAATTTATCGGTATCCCTGTACTACCAAAGTTGGTAGGAGAAATGTCTTAAATATTGAGCGTCCCAGGCTATTAATACGGTAATTATTTAAGGTTTGACCGATCGATAAAGTGATGCACCTTTTTGCAACGGATAAGCAACCTCTAGGGGCTGGAGAATTTTAATGACTAAAATGATTGGGTTAGGTTTATTATTTGCTTCTATCATAGCTTTCGCCGTCGACGAAGCCCTGAAAGAAGATGTTGAGAAGGCACTGATCTTGACCCGCCATCTCCGGACAGCTTTTGTATCTTAAGTTAACGATGTCCGCTGCCGCCGATATTCCCTCGGGGAGTGATATCCCAGCGCGCTGTGCGGGTGGTTTTCATTGTAATGTGTGAACGCTGCTGCAAGGTTTCGCAGGGCTGTTCTCACATCTGGTTTTGCCATGAACGCGATATAGTCTTCCTTCATCGTCTTCACGAACCGTTCGGCCATGCCATTGCTCTGCGGGCTGCTCACCGCTGTTGTACACGGCTCCAGATTCAGCTCTCTGGCGAACCTCCGCGTTTTCATGCGCGGTATATGCTGAACCGTTATCCGTCAGCCATTGAACCGGTGTGGTCGGCAGCCCGTCGCCGAAGCGCTTTTCCACCGACCTCAGCATCACATCCTGCACCGTCGAACTGTCGTAGCCTCCTGTGCTCGCTGCCCAGTCTATGGCTTCTCTGTCGCAGCAGTCCAGCGCGAACGTGACCCGCAGCTTCTCACCGTTGTCGCAGCCGAACTCGAAGCCATCTGAACACCAGCGCATATCGCTTTCTGCCACCGCGATTTTGCCCTTATGTTCACGCTTCGACCGCTCTGGTTTGTCATGCAGTAACAGCAGATTATGCTCGCTCATAAGCCGGTAAAGCCGTTTGGCGTTCACGGGGGCAGTCCCTCTGTACGACGTTGCGTACGCAGGATGCCCCACACACGGCGATAGCCGTAACTGGGCATATCGCTGATGATATCGAGGATCTCTGACAGTATTTCAGCGTCTGCTTCGTCATCACGCCGGTTACAGCGCCTGTCCTGCCAGTCGGCAGAACGGTTAATTCGCAGTGACAGCTGCGCACGCGACACGCCCATGGTGCGGCTGACCAGGGCTATTCCCCGTCCTTTGGCAACAAGGGCGCGTGCGCTATCCATTTTCGCGACTGAGCGTACTCCACGGCTTCTTTCAGGATCTCAACTTCCATCGTCTTCTTGCCCAGCAGGCGCTGAAGCTCCCGGACCTGCTTCAGAGCAGCAGTAAGCTCAGAAGCTGGAACAACTTCTTCTCCGGCCGCAACGGCGGTGAGGCTGCCTTCCTGATATTGCTTCTTCCACTTAAACAGCAGGCTGGGCTGGATGCCATGCAGGCGGGCGACATGGGAGACATTCATGCCCGGCTCCATCGTCTGCTGGATAATGGCGATCTTCTCCTGAGGAGTTTTACGTTTACGGACTTCTTGTCCTAACAGGATCCCGGTCATCTCAAAATTGGCGTTAGTGTTAGACATATATTCAAGCCTATCTCTTATCTGGAGATACAGCTACTGTCTGGTGTTTCAGGGGGCTACATCAGGTTCAGGAACTACTAGCAGTCATCGATACAGAACCACTAATCAAATTAGATATGCAGTACGATGAACATAGTGAAGTACTGCACATCTTTTTTAGCCATCCAGAACCCGATCAACAGAACTTCATGCAGGGCCTGGTATTACTCTATTGCGCTGATTACCACTGGCACTGTTAGAACGGCAGTTCACCCTGGTCACAGAACCAATCATCATCGTCATGCATCAGATGCATACGGTGTACTGAGTCCAGATAGGTAAGGCCGTCTAGCACTCGTGGTAGAGGTTCAGGGTAGAGCAGTACAAAGCAATCAGGTTGAATCTGACCTAACCAGTACTGCCTATGCTCGTTCTGAAAGAAGACTTTATCACCCATCCTGAACTCATCTAGAGCTGAACCCCAATAGCACACAGTAGCCCACTGCCCATGATGTACGAACCGCTGTATACCACTGGTGATTGAAGCATCGTAGCCATCTTTGTTCCCCATCCCTATACCCTCCATTTATACTGTATGTTTGTACAGTATTGCAGACAGTAAGAATAAGATCCAGACTGGCCGGAGTTTAAACAATAACACCGGGAAGTGTATGAAAATCGTACAAAGTATCGCAGGCGATACACTGGTATTTGAATCATTGTCTGCTGATGAAAGTATCAAACTGACCCACAACGCTTTAGAACTAATTTCGAAGTTTGAACAAGGTTCGGAAGAACCAACCGCTAAAGAACTGGGCAGGGCTTGTTGCCTATTACTGACTGTCGCAGAAGACTTCATGAATGTTCAGTACTGGCAAACTGTAGAAGAGCTATATTCTGGTGTTAACCATACGTTCTATAAAGAAGAAGTTATTGCAATCCGTGATTACTATTTAGAATACCTCATAGAACAGCCTGTATCACTTCATAAACAACGCTAAAATTATTCACGCACGGACGCGTTTAATTCAGTACAGACGCATACAGAGAGATACAGAAGCATTAAAAGGTACTCCCAGACGGGCGAAGCCTCGCGTAGTTTCGGCAGCGAGTTCTTTTTTGCGTATGTGCGATTTTTGATCAACGAACCACACCACAAAATATGCAGTACTGAATCCGTTCGTCATTTAGATGTTCAGTAATGGCAAGTGATCCACATCCTAATAGTGATCCTTATAATACTGAAAAAGATGTGGATCACTTGTTATCACCAGATGCAGTACTGAACCCTGATAAATATAAGAACAACAGTCAGGGAAATATTATGTCCACCTCAATTTCAATCAGAAAGTTAGGCCGTGATTACGGCTATGAACACAGTACTGTACTGGCATGGCAGAAACGCGGGATGCCTACAGACACAGAAGAGAATGCACGTGCATGGATCGTAGACAACATTTTAACGCCGCTACGTGATGGTGATGTACGAGACAAGATTGACCAGGCACGACTACGCAAAATGCAGGCAGAGGCAGATTTAGCCGAAGCAGAAGTAAAGTTAAAACTAGATCAACTAATCGAAGCCGATGAAGTTCATAGAGAACTTACCCAGTACTTTAAGACGTTGCGTGATTATATCCGCTCACTACCGAACAAAATTCAACACGAAGTATTCGAACAAGATTCAGTACTGAAAGTTAAGCGAGTATTACAGGCCAGAATTGACGAAATGCTCAATGAAATTGGCGATATGAAATTCGAAGTACCAGAAGAGGACGAACAAGGCAAGGATGCCGATAATGAACAAGACAATAGCAGTACTGAAAAATGCAGTACCAATAATCAAACCTCCACAGAAGTTAAAGCCCAGTGAATGGGCTGAGACTCATTTAGTACTCCCTGATGGTGCAGCAGCCGGACAGAAGTTAAAGCTATATTCATTTCAGAAAGAGATGCTAGATATTATTGAGTCTGACCAGTACCGCAAAGTTGTTTATAAAACTAGTGCCCAGATTGCAAAGACTACACTACTGAACTCAGCACTGTTCTATTGGATGGGTACTGATAGTTCTAATATTGGCATTGCCCAGAGTTCATTGTCAGAATTAAAACAGTGGAAGTCAGCGAAGATTGACAAGACCATAGAGCAAATACCAATACTTCAAGAATTAGTAACAGACAAGAACGACAAGACGAAAGCAAATAACCAACAGCAGACAGAACTAAAAGACGGTTCTTTCTTGTATTTCATGACTCTCGGATCTGCTAAAGCACTACGCGGTAAAACCCTCAAGCGAATCATACTTGATGAAGTATCTGCAATCGATCAGCACTCAGAAGAGGGGAACCCGATCCGCTTATCAGAGCAGAGGGCTACTGACTTCGGACAGGAAGCCAAAATCCTCATTTCAAGTACTCCTACATTTTCAGGCGATGCAATAGATGTTGAATATCAGAACTCAGACCAACGAGAATACTTTGTTAAGTGCATACACTGCCAGCATGAACACACGTTGAAATGGGAAAACGTAAAATTCGATTGGAAGAAGAACGGCAAGCGAGATATTCCAGATTCCAGTACTGCAAAATTACACTGCCCAGAATGCAATAATGAAATAACAGAATCACAGCGTATTAAGATGGTAGCTGGTGGACGTTGGATAGCACAAAACCCATCTGTAACTGATACAGCAGGTTTCTATATTAGCCGCCTGTACAGTCCTAACAGTACTATTCAGGCTATTGCAAAAGAGTTTGAACTAGCATGGTTCGAATACAACTACCAGTCATTTTACAATACAGTACTCGGACTTCATTATTCAGACCTACAAGAAGAAATTGACGATCTAGCATTAGAGAACTTACGTGATGACTCATTCGATTTAATGAATATACCGGATTCAGTACTGGGAATTGTCGTAGGTTGTGACCAACAGTTAGACCGACTTGAAGCAACTGTATTAGGTTTTAACGAAACAGAACTATTCGTACTCGGTCATCGTTACTTCTATAGCCCTAACTGTGAAATCAAAGGGGCAAAAGCCTATACAGACCTTGCGACATTCTGTAATCAACGTTTCAAAACAGTATCCGGGCGTGATTTGCCAGTACTGAAAGTAGCTGTTGACGGTGGTAACGGTAGGGCAATGCAGACGGTACACAGTTTCTGTCAGCAGTATAAGAAGTTCGAAATGATTAAAGGCAGCTCGAATACCAAAGGTGACTTGTTCAAACGCAGTACCTCAGAAGGCCGTCAGTTCTACATGCTGAACGTACACGAGGGTAAGAACTGGGTACGTAGCCTACTTAACAACGCAGTAGCAGATAAAACGGATGCACCGTTAACCATACATTTTGCACACGATTTGCCTGATGACTATTTCGAACAGGTCACAGCAGAGAACCTAGAACGTTCGGGTAGTGGTGTTCGATGGAAGCAGATCACAGGCCGTCGTAATGAGGCACTTGATACGCTGTTCTACAGCCTCTGCATGATGAAACTGGCTCTGAGTAAACTAGGCGGTCAACCGTTCAAGAAACTGCGTGAATATCGCAGTAGCAAACGTACCGAAACTACCAGTACTGAACAATCACAACCCGTCAAACAACCTTCCGAACAAAACAATAAATACACTAAACCAACTGCTAAAAGTATTGGTAAATCATGGTTCGGCTAAGGATAAATAAACATGAAAGAAACAGTATATATCGGTCAAGTACTTCACGAAGTACTACAACCTAATACAAAATTAAAAATCGGGAATAGTACTGATACGTTATTCACACACAACACACAGAACGATACTGAAACGGTAACTATCGACACCACAAATTGGAATCCGGGTTATTACTCAGTCGTATATAACAATAATGGTGAATTAACTATCAGTACTGTCACCGTCATTGACCCGATGGCACAGACATCACGATTAACAGAACTGCAATCACAACTTGATGACCTTAATAAAATCATCAGTGCAAGAATTACAGGTGATACCAGTACTCTGACTATAAACAACAAGACTCTCGTAAAAGAAGATCTTAATACTTTGACCAGTCTGAGAAATGGTATTACTAAACAGGTCAATGACCTCAAGAAAAAACTAAACAAAACAAGCAGCAATACGTTCTTTAAAAGTACTATTCATTGCCGCTAATAACAGGAGATCACACGGAATGTGGCCTTTTAACAAACGGCAAATTGAACAACCCGCAGTACCAGCCCCGAAACCCGCCAAACAAACCCGTAAATATCAACCTACCAGTACTGAATTCAAACCCCAAAGCCGTTCACTAACCGGCCTACCAACAAAGATTATCGGCTCTTACGGTACTGGTGTTCAGAACGTCAACATCAATGCAGTACTGAGACAGTCTCTAACATCGCTACGTGATGCAAGCCGTTCACTGGTACTGCAAAACCCGTATGCACGTCGATACGTGTCACTGAGTTCTGGCACAGTTGCAGGGGCAGACGGTATCACCGTTAGACCTTCACCGATTGGCCTCGATGGTCAAACCGATCCAGTACTGGCAGACCGCTTAGACAAGCTGTTTTACGAGTGGGCATCAGATGCAAACCGCTTTAGTACTGATGGTTCTCTGTCATTCGACATCTTTCAACAACTGGTAGAGCGTGCAAGAGCTACCGATGGTGAATGTTTTGTTCGACTACATACAGACGGTGATGAACTACAGGTATCAATTATCGATGCTAGTCGTATTCCCAGTACTAAGAACGAGTTACTGAAAAATGGTTCGTACATCAGTAATGGGATAGAACGTGATCAGCACGGTCGAGTACTGGCCTATCACGTAGCCGATATTAACCCATTGAATTACACGATTCAGACCAACAGTACTCAACGTGTACCAGCCAGTGAAGTACTGCATTATTTCATTCCAGAATTCCCAGGACAGGAGCGAGGTTTCCCGGACTGTATTGCAGTAATGAAAACCCTGGAGGACTTTAATAGCTATAACGAAGCGGCAGTACTACAGAAGAAGATCGCAAGTTCGGCTATGGGGTTCATTACCAATAGCGATAATACACAGGATGAACTCTTAGACGGTGAACCAGACCAGCGTGAATACGTTGAACACTTTGAACCGGGCAGTATTAAAGAACTTGCACCAGGCCAACAGATTCAGACTCTGAACCCGCAGGCAGGTACTGACAAAATCACAGAGTTTTCAGACGCTGTTTTAACAACTATCAGTACTGGATTATCTGTACCAAAGTCTATGTTAACTGGCGACACACAAAACGCTAGTTTCAGTGCTGCGAAGATGGCAGACAGAATCAGCCGTGAAGGGTTTAAGACTCGTTCAAATCTTCTTATTTCTAAAGTACTCAAGCCTATCTACCGTGAGTTTATTAAAAGAATTATGGTTACTGAACTTAAAGAATTGAGTTTCACGAACTTTGAGAACATCGCTAACAGTACTTTCATAACTGTCAAACAGGTAAGTCTCGATCCTAATAAAGATGCTCAGTACGAGCAGACACTATTAGATATGGGTGTTAAATCGAAATCGCAAATTATCCGTGATTTAGGCATGGAGCCACAGCACGTATTTGAAGAACTCAAACGAGAAGCGGAGATAAATAAAAAAGAAACAATGAACAAGGATAGTTCAAATGAAATTCAAGAACCAAAAACGGGAGATGACGTTAACGAGTGACGTACTCTCAGATAATAACGACCGTACAGTACTGTTAGCTTTCAGTTCTGAAAATCCAGTAGTACGTACTATTGGTGGTCAGGAATATAACGAAATCCTTCTGCATAACCCTGAGAACGTCAATCTAGAACGACTACAGAATAAGGCCGCTCTGCTTTTCAATCATGATTTTGACAATCATATCGGTGTCGTTGAATCAGCCAGTATTGATGCTGACCGCGTAGGACGTGCTTTAGTACGTTTTAGTTCTGTAGGTATGGGTGCTGAAAAATATGAAATGGTACGTGAGGGTACACTGACCAAAGTATCATTAGGGTACTCAATCGACGAATATCGTATTGAAGGCGACAACCTCTTAATTACTAAGTGGACTCCATTTGAGATCAGTACTGTATCCGTGCCTGCTGACGATCTAGTCGGAGTAGGGCGTTCTCTTGAAGAAGAGCAGGAACCAGAAGTACCTGAACCCGAAAATAACGACGAGCAGCCAGCCGAACAAGAGGAACGAAACGAGGAAACTGAAAATGAACCCGATGAAAATACTGAAAGTACTACTACTGCTACTGAGTCTGATCCCGAAATCGATACCGAAGCGGAAACGATAAATAACAGTGAAAGTAATGGCGATGGCGAACAGCCGGAACCAGAAGAACAAAATGATGATTCAGCCGTTCAGGAAGAACAGGCCGAAGAAGATCAAAAACGCATTGCCGAAATTAACGCTATTTCACGTGCATTCAATATCCACGCTGAAATTACAAATCAGGCAATCGAAACTGGCTTAAGCATTGATGCGTTTCGCCAACAAATTAAAAATAAACCCATTATCAAGGATGATAAAATGGAATTCTCTCTAAACACTCTGATCCGTTCTATTATGGACGGTGACAAATCTCTGCCATCCGGTAAAAACGGTGCAGTAGTTGCTAACGCTGATTTCGCACAGGCTGTACGTGCTGGTGTAACTACCACTACTGCAAAGGATATTATTCACACTGATGTACTGTACGGTTCATTCGTAGATATTCTGCGTGCTGAATCTGTTCTTAAGAATTTCCCAGTACAGATGTTTACCGGACTGACCTCTGAAATTGCAGTACCTAAACTGGCTGGCGATTTCACCGCAGGTTTCGGCTTTATTTCTGAGAATGGTGTATCACCAGAAGTTGATGCTAATTTCGAATCTGTAGTACTGAAACCTAAGACCTTCACTGGTTCAGTTCCGTTATCACGTTCGGTGGTTCGTTCATGCCCACAAGTAGAACAAATTGTTTCACAGGCTATTGTTGCCGGTTCTGCTGAACGTCTGGAAGCCCTGATCCTGAAAGGAATCGTAGATGCAGTAGTAGCAGCGGGTAAAGTCGAAACTGTAGACGCATATACCTATGCAGGCATCGTAGCAGCACAAGGCCAACTGGGTGATGAAGGCGTTTCTTACGGTTCTATTGCAGCTGTAATGTCTCCACAGACCAAAGCTACTCTGCGTAGTACTCTGCGTGGTGAGAACACCGCAGGCGTTTACCTGTTCGATGAAGGCGATCTGTGTGGTGTACCTGCCTACGACTCTAAAGTACTGGCTGGTCAGAACTTCATTATCCTCGGTGACTTCTCCAAAGTTGCTATTGCACAGTGGGGTGATTCTCTTGAGCTGGATATGGACGATACCACTAACCGTAATCGTGGTTCTGTAATCGCTCGCGTTTGGGCTGATCTGGACTTCGCAGTACTGGTGCCTGAAGCCTTCCGTATCATCAAACTGGCTTAATCTGATGAGAGCATTTAATACGCAATGTATGGATGCTCTGATTAACAGTTTTGGCGAACCTTTAGTACTAGATAATGGCAGTACTCTTACTGTCATTTTCGAACAGTCCGAAATAGCAATTCAAACTACCGAAGGACTTATACAAACAACAGAAAATTACTTTACATGCCGCCGTGATAAAATCACCTATGATGACTCTTTTGTACTGAATAATGTTCGGCACGAGGTTTACAACATCATTGATGATCTGTCAGGTCTATGTAACGTTTATTACAGAGAGGCTTGATCACATGAATATTTCAATTATTAAAAATCATGTATCAAGCCTTTTTGTATCTAATGGTTTGAAGGTACGCAAGGCCGCTAAAACTAACACTCAGACAGCCAATGATTACATTCTGATGATCAGTAATGTAACCGAACAATACGAACAACTTGAATACAGCAATCGTCATTCTGTAATGCTGACAATGGATGTACTGGTTACATCGCAGAGTGAATTAAAAGCACAGCAAACGATGACAAAAGTACAGGAAGTACTTTTCAGTACTGAATTAATTACTGGCCTACTGGAGCAGGGTATTAATGTTAGTTCACTAAAATTGATTTCAGTAGTCGATGATACAGACCCTGATGCAAGTCTAGCCATAAATACCATTATGACAACGTGCCAGATTAATTACATCGCACGTCCTACAAATAATGGAGAATAACAATAATGGCAGGGATCATGCTCGGCAACCGCACGTTGCTATCTTACAGTACTGACATCAATAACTACTACCCAACAGCAGTATATACAAACATTGATAACCTCGGTGCATTTCCAGAAGTAAAAATCAGTAGTTCAAATCAGACTATCGAAACATATGATCAAGAATACCTAGCAGTACTGCGAGGTGATTTGAAGATCAGCAACATCAGTATTGTTGTACATTATGACCCGTCAAACGTTGGTCATCAATTTCTGAATAGTGCATACAGTACTAACAAAGTATTCCAGTTGAAATTTAGTATCTATGAAAGCCCAACCAGTTTACGTCAGCACTTCATTATTCTGAACGGAAAGATAACCGCACAGAAAGACGATGCTGATATTAATAAGGTGTACGGGCGTACATGGACATATACCCCGACTTCTGTAGTCAATCAGGGCAGCATTGACGAACCAGCCCCATTATTAATCGGTAATTATGGTCTGGGTGCAGACGGTACAACCGTCCCACATTACGAAGCCGATCCAACTGGTAACGCATTTATCAAAGTTGGTGCAACACGTACCGATAACCCGCTGGGTGTAGATCTACTGGGTGTAGGCATGGTTGATGGTGGTGGCACTAATAAGGCACAGATCGTAGTGTCTGAGACTGCAACACCTCGCATGTACATCAGGAACACTGACAGTACTGGATGGGATCAGGTCTACAGTACTGCAAATAAGCCCTCTCTGGCCGCAGGTGCAACGCAGGGCGTAACCGGAACATTGCCTATCAGTTCTGGCGGCACAGGGGCAACCGTGGCAAGTACTGCACTCTCTAACCTCGGCGGGATGCCGAAAACGGGCGGTGCATTCACTGGTGGGGTCACAGGCACAACACTGTCACTATCCAGTACTTTAGCCGTGACAGGTGCCAGTACTCTTACAGGTGCAGTAACGGTAAACAACACAATTTCCCAGGACGGTGTTGCAGCAGCAACCTATGGTCATACATCACTGAGTTCAGCAGCCGCAGGTACGAAATCATATCTACGTAAAATGCGTGGCGGTACTGGTGATACTATTTTTCATGAAACCGTACAGGCAGGGAACTACCGATTAGCCACTGGTGCAACTACCGATAGTTCTGATGCCCTGACACTTTCCAGTACTGGCAACCTGACGATTACTGGTGCTCTGACGGCGACTGGTGCAACGTTAAGTACGCCTTTGCCTATCAGTTCTGGCGGTACTGGTTCGAACGTTGCCCGTAGGGTTAATGGTTATCCCTTAACCTCAGATATTACATTATCTCAGACTGATATTGCAGGCACAGTACCCAGTACTTTAACAGTTAATAGCAAACCATTATCAGGCAATATTGTATTATCTCAGGCTGATATTGCAGGGACTGTACCAACTTCATTAACTGTGAATGGTAAAGCCTTAACAGGTAATATTACGCTTGCTCAGGCTGATATTGCCGGAACAGTACCAACCAGCCGTACAGTAAATGGTAAGGCTCTTTCTGCAAACATTGTATTAGCACAGGCTGATATTGCAGGCTCTGTACCGAATACTCTAACCGTTAACGGTAAGGCTCTTTCTACAAATATTGTATTGGCACAGGCTGATATTGCCGGAACAGTACCAACCAGCCGTACTGTTAATGGTCAGGCTCTGAGTTCTAACGTAGACCTTTCAGCACTCGATGTATCAGCAATGCCGTACTACGGAACTATCGCCGCTGGAATTAATCTTAATACTCTGCACGGCGGTGTTTTTGGAGTATATGAACAACCCGTTACGGCAAACGCAACAACAGCTTTAAGCTATCCGGTTGCAGTGGGTGGTACGTTGTTTGTACTGAAGAGTGGCGTAACTCACGCGAATTCATGTACTCAGGTTTATTATCCTTCCAGTACTGACGATATCTATAACCGTACAGGAACTTCTAACGACACTGGTACAGTCACTTTCTCAGCATGGGTTCGTACTGCAAACATCACTACCGCAGGCGTTAACAGTTCTATCAAGTCTCTTACTGGACTGACTACTGCTATCCCTATTTCTGGTGGTGGCACAGGAAGTACTACAGCCGCAACCGGTTTAGCAAATCTCGGCGGGGTAGCGAAAACTGTAACAGTGAACTCGAAACCTTTAAGTGCCAACATCGTTCTGAATGCAGCAGATGTATCAGCAGTACCAACGTCAAGAACGATCAACGGGCAAGTACTCAGCGATGATGTAGTACTGGGGGCACTCGATGTATCAGCAATGCCGTACTACGGAACCATCGGGGCTGGCGTCAATCTGAATACCCTGAACGGCTCTGTTCATGGCATATACGAACAGCCTGTAAGTGCAAATGCTACCGTGGCATTGAATTATCCAGCAGTTGCAGCAGGTACGTTAGCTGTACTTAAAAATGGATTAACACATGCTAATAGCTGTACTCAGGTCTATTACCCGGCTAATGCTGATGATATCTATAACCGTACAGGAACAAGTAATAGCAGTGGTGTTGTAACCTGGTCTGCATGGGTTCGTACTGCAAATATTACCAGTGCAGGTGTGAACAGTACTATCAAGTCTCTTACCGGACTGACTACAGCAATCCCGATCACTGGTGGCGGCACGGGAGCTACAACAGCAGCCGCAGCTTTAACGAATCTTGGAGCAGTACCGACTAGTCGCACCATTAATGGTAAGCCTCTTACGGGTAATGTGGTTCTTACACAGGCTGATATCGAAGGTACTGTACCTTCATCACTGACGATTAACGGCATTCCGTTAACTGGTGACATCACACTGACTCAGGGTGATTTCAGCGGTACTATCCCGATCAGTGGTGGTGGTACAGGAGCCACAACAGCAGCGGCTGGCCTTGCAGCACTGGGTGGTTTTGCATTGGCAGGTGGCACGGTAACAGGTGCCAGTACTTTCAACAGTACTCTCACTGTTAAGAACACTATCAACCAGGATTCAGTTGCCCAAAGTACCTACGGTCATACATCTATGAGTACTGGTACAGCGGGTGGTAAGTCATACCTTAGAAAGTTCAAAGGCGGATCGGGTTCCACTGATGCTACTTTCCATGAAACCGTACAGGGAACCACTTATAGAATTGCGACGGGAACTACTGATACAACTGAGCTACTCAAATTGTCTAATACAGGTGAATTAACTACCCGTGTTATTGAGGCAGATGAAGTTTTAGCGGCAACACCGCCTAATAACTTCTCGGGTGCTGGTGGTCTTGTTAGATCTACAATTAGTGCTGCTGGTGCAGAATTATCAGCCGCTTATATGTTCTCTGTATATGAAAAATCCTCAAGCGGTGTTGAAACACGTAAGGCACGTATTATCGCCTCGGGTGGTTCTCCCTCTAATCAGAGTTATTTTGATATCGGTCAGGATGGTAGTTTATTAGCGACTAATGGTACTTTCAGAAGCCTCTTATCAATAGGTTCGCCAGTTCCTGCACCGTGGTGGGAATCAGCACAGTCAGGTAAATCCGGTATCTATCAAAATATGACTACCGATCCCGCTGGTGTCAGTGCTATTGGTGCATTGTCATGGGCATATAGACATAACGGTGGTTATGAACTGCGATCAATGTGGGGCAACGTTGGAAACGGAAACATTGCCTGGGGTAACACCTCTTTAACTCAGTTTGGTGATTCAGGTAACGCGGGAACCCGGTACTGGTACTTTACTCCAGCTTCAGGTGATTTGAGCTGTACAGCGGGTGGCGGTTGGTCAGGTAGTTACACATTCCAGAAAGCAGCAACCTCTGATGCAACACTAAAACATGATATTGAATATAACGATGGTAAAGAATCTTATGAAAATATCAAAAAGCTGAAACCCTGCACTTTCATATATAACTTCGATCCGATGGAACGTGAACGCCGTGGCATTATTGCACAGGACGCATTACGCGATATTGATAGTGAGTATGTCAAGTTAGTACCAGCCGCACCGGAATATGACGATGAAGGTAATCGTTGTGATAAGGATGATACCTTGGCCCTTGATAATAACGTCATTATGATGGATACCGCACTTGCACTAAATCATTCAATTGCAAAAATTGAAGCAATGGAAAATGAAATTGCTGAATTACGGGCAATGATTGCAGCCATAAATAAGTAAGTAAACAAAACAACAATTCAGTACTGGCAAGGATGCCAGTACTGAATATTAACAACATGATAAGGATATCATTATGCCAATGGATGTTTTCACGGGTAGTAATCTTGCAGTAGGCATCGGTACAGCCGGAGCTACTCAAGCTACCACATTTACCAATATTCCAGAAATTGCAGCATTCCCAGGTACTGGTAGTACTGCAACAGTAATCGAAGTAGTTTCTTTCAATACTTCATACAATCGTAAACTAGTAGGTTCAAAGACTAACGCCGACGTGACTTTACAGCTTAACTGGATGCCAGATAACACAGTTCATCAACAACTTGTTACCGCTTTTGAAAACGGTACACGTATTCAGTTGAAGTTCAGTTATTTCAACGATGCCACTAAAACTACTGGTTCATATGTCACCTATAACGGTTTTATTACAGAACGCAAGATCGAGAGTGATCGGGATAAAGTAGTGAACTTGACTCTTAATTTCGCTTGCGACGGTGCACCAGTAGCACAGGGATTACTGCCATAATGGATATTCATACTCTATTTGCAGCCCTGAAACCGGAATTGCATGAAATTACCCTCAAGAACGGTGCAGTACTGCATATTCATCGACCTGCTATCAGCAATTTCGAAAAATGCATTGATGCAAAATCAACTCTTCTTTACACAGTTGCAGATGAAAACGGTACACCTATTTTCTCTGATGTAGATGAAGACGGTAAAATTAACGTTAATTCTATTGATGCACTGATCGTAGGTGAAATTAACACCGCAGTAATGAAATTGTGGCCTAAAGCAGACGAACCACAAGTTCAGGATCAGATCGAAAAAAAATAAGAAACAATCCGCGTTTGATGTTTACCCTGAAACTATTAAACAAACGTGGGTTGAGTCCATCAGAACTGGAGTCATTAGATCCTGAACTATTTGAGTACATGATGATTTACGATTCCAGTATTGAGCCATCAGGAGCAAGGTTTGAACATATCAAATACTCAAACCTTGCCCACCTGATATTAATGAGCAGTGGCAATCTGACACAGGACGGGATGAAGAAGGCCACTGTACATGACTGGGATATGCACGGCCTGCTTTCTAATAAAACTGTATATGAACGTATGCAGGATGAAGAACAAAAACAACTGACACAACAACAATTACAACAGTCAGCCATGATGCAATTCATTACTGGCAGTATTGGTACTGGGGGCTAAGGATGGCACAGAACAATCAACAATTAGTATTCAATATGATGTAGCCCCCTGAAACACCAGACAGTAGCTGTATCTCCAGATAAGAGATAGGCGGTAATGACTCCAACTTATTGATAGTGTTTTATGTTCAGATAATGCCCGATGACTTTGTCATGCAGCTCCACCGATTTTGAGAACGACAGCGACTTCCGTCCCAGCCGTGCCAGGTGCTGCCTCAGATTCAGGTTATGCCGCTCAATTCGCTGCGTATATCGCTTGCTGATTACGTGCAGCTTTCCCTTCAGGCGGGATTCATACAGCGGCCAGCCATCCGTCATCCATATCACCACGTCAAAGGGTGACAGCAGGCTCATAAGACGCCCCAGCGTCGCCATAGTGCGTTCACCGAATACGTGCGCAACAACCGTCTTCCGGAGCCTGTCATACGCGTAAAACAGCCAGCGCTGGCGCGATTTAGCCCCGACGTATCCCCACTGTTCGTCCATTTCCGCGCAGACGATGACGTCACTGCCCGGCTGTATGCGCGAGGTTACCGACTGCGGCCTGAGTTTTTTAAATGGCGGAAAAATCGTGTTGAGGCCAACGCCCATAATGCGGGCGGTTGCCCGGCATCCAACGCCATTCATGGCCATATCAATGATTTTCTGGTGCGTACCGGGTTGAGAAGCGGTGTAAGTGAACTGCAGTTGCCATGTTTTACGGCAGTGAGAGCAGAGATAGCGCTGATGTCCGGCAGTGCTTTTGCCGTTACGCACCACCCCGTCAGTAGCTGAACAGGAGGGACAGCTGATAGAAACAGAAGCCACTGGAGCACCTCAAAAACACCATCATACACTAAATCAGTAAGTTGGCAGCATCACCGAGATAGGCTTGAATATATGTCTAACACTAACGCCAATTTTGAGATGACCGGGATCCTGTTAGGACAAGAAGTCCGTAAACGTAAAACTCCTCAGGAGAAGATCGCCATTATCCAGCAGACGATGGAGCCGGGCATGAATGTCTCCCATGTCGCCCGCCTGCATGGCATCCAGCCCAGCCTGCTGTTTAAGTGGAAGAAGCAATATCAGGAAGGCAGCCTCACCGCCGTTGCGGCCGGAGAAGAAGTTGTTCCAGCTTCTGAGCTTACTGCTGCTCTGAAGCAGGTCCGGGAGCTTCAGCGCCTGCTGGGCAAGAAGACGATGGAAGTTGAGATCCTGAAAGAAGCCGTGGAGTACGCTCAGTCGCGAAAATGGATAGCGCACGCGCCCTTGTTGCCAAAGGACGGGGAATAGCCCTGGTCAGCCGCACCATGGGCGTGTCGCGTGCGCAGCTGTCACTGCGAATTAACCGTTCTGCCGACTGGCAGGACAGGCGCTGTAACCGGCGTGATGACGAAGCAGACGCTGAAATACTGTCAGAGATCCTCGATATCATCAGCGATATGCCCAGTTACGGCTATCGCCGTGTGTGGGGCATCCTGCGTACGCAACGTCGTACAGAGGGACTGCCCCCGTGAACGCCAAACGGCTTTACCGGCTTATGAGCGAGCATAATCTGCTGTTACTGCATGACAAACCAGAGCGGTCGAAGCGTGAACATAAGGGCAAAATCGCGGTGGCAGAAAGCGATATGCGCTGGTGTTCAGATGGCTTCGAGTTCGGCTGCGACAACGGTGAGAAGCTGCGGGTCACGTTCGCGCTGGACTGCTGCGACAGAGAAGCCATAGACTGGGCAGCGAGCACAGGAGGCTACGACAGTTCGACGGTGCAGGATGTGATGCTGAGGTCGGTGGAAAAGCGCTTCGGCGACGGGCTGCCGACCACACCGGTTCAATGGCTGACGGATAACGGTTCAGCATATACCGCGCATGAAACGCGGAGGTTCGCCAGAGAGCTGAATCTGGAGCCGTGTACAACAGCGGTGAGCAGCCCGCAGAGCAATGGCATGGCCGAACGGTTCGTGAAGACGATGAAGGAAGACTATATCGCGTTCATGGCAAAACCAGATGTGAGAACAGCCCTGCGAAACCTTGCAGCAGCGTTCACACATTACAATGAAAACCACCCGCACAGCGCGCTGGGATATCACTCCCCGAGGGAATATCGGCGGCAGCGGACATCGTTAACTTAAGATACAAAAGCTGTCCGGAGATGGCGGGTCAAGATCACAATATCAACGGTGATGCTACTGGCCTGCAACGTGCTTTAGGTACAGCCGGGAACAGCTTAAATGCATTCAGTCGTGAGGCGGGCGGTTCGCTCGCTTCATTATCTGGTGGGTTCGGTGATATTACTGGCAAGCTGGCCGGGATGAACTCAGGTCTACTTGCTGTAGGTGCAGGGTTCGGTGCACTAACCGCTATTACAATCAGCCAGGTAAATGCAGCATCTGATTACGTTAAAGTACTGAATGAAGCCTCACAAACTTCTGGAATGACCGTAGAACAATTACAGAAGCTACAGGGTGCTTTTGGTTCACTGAACATCGAATATGACAAATTCAGTGATTTCAACAAAGATGCTCTTGATCACATGGGTGATTTCTTCCGTGAAGGCAAGGGTGGTTTCGGGGATGACCTGAAAGCCTGGGGTGTCAATCTACAGGGTTTTACGAAGTACATGAATGATGCTGATGGCGGTATCAAGATGATTATCAAGACGTTCTACGAACTGCAAAAAGCGGGTAAGTCGAATGCTGAGATCACGAACGCTATGGAGTCTATCGCCAGTGACAGTAGTAAGCTATTGCCAGTACTGAGACAGTACAAATCAGAAGTTGAAGCGATCAATGCTATTGAAAAACAACATGCTGGTATTACTACTGAAACGGCACAGGCATACGGACGCTATCAACAGAATATTGCTCAATTGGATCGCAACTTCCAGGAACTCAGAGTTAACGCACTATTACCCGTCATCGAAGCACTCAACGAGCTACGCAACATATTTTCTGGTGAATGGAAATTACCATCATTCGATCAGATGGGAGGAAATCTTAAACGATTTGCATATGATTTTGCGTCACTGGGTGATCATCATGCGTTGCCGGATTCATGGGGCAAAGGTCAGTACTCTAACAGTACAACGGCAGGTGCAGTACCTACGCAACAGCCAACCAGCAAGCCCTATAAACTCAAAGATCCAGAAGGTGAGAAGAAAGCATCAGACGCAGCCAAAAAAGCCGCAGATGCCGCTAAACAGTTGGAGCTTAAACAGCTACAGGCAAAAATTAACCTTAATCAGGTAATGTCTCAACTGGGTAAGAATTCCGCCGAACAGCAAGTACTGCAATATAACTACACACAGAACGAGTTACGTAAAAAACTGGATGAGTCCTTAACTATTCTAAATCTAAATGAAACCCAGAAAACAAATATTATTTCCCGGCAGGAAACAGCGAGGCTTGAAGGTTCTAAACGTATTATTACTGAGATGCTGGAAGCAACAGATCCTAAACAATTAAGTGAGAATCTGGCAGCACTGACTATCGGTAATACCCAGAATATTACATCCGAACATATTTCAAAAATGCTTTCAGCACAGGATATCCGTTCTGGACTGCATGATCCAACTAACCCATTTGGCAATCAGGCAGATATCAAACAGCAGCAGGATGAAATATATAAACAGCGTGATTTTGAAATTCAGGTTGATGAACAAATGTACCAGAACAAACTGATTAGTAAAGAACAGTTTGAAAAACGTAAAGCTGATTTGACTGCAAAATACAATAACAAAGCGGCAGAAGTGGAACGGCAGAACAGCCAGGCACAGATCCAGATGTTTGCAGATTCAGCCATGAATATTGGAACCATGCTTGAAGGTGTTGCAGGAAAGGGCAACAAGGCCGCTCAAGCCGCTTTTGTGGTAGGTAAGAGTATATCGATTGCCAATATTGTTATGAAAATTCAGGAAGCATTAGCGAATGCGATGGCTACGCCGTGGCCTGCCAACTTTGCGAACTATGCACAGGTGGCAAGTTTAGGGGCATCCATTATCAGTACTGCACGTGGTACACAGATTCAGGGGCAGGCACACAGCGGTATTGATTCAGTACCTAAACTGGGTGGCAAAGATGAATCAACATGGGTATTGAAAGCGGGTGAACGTGTTCTGAATAACGATAACAACCGTGATTTAACTCAATTCCTGAAACAGCAGGATAAGCAGGAGAGTAACAGTACTGGTCAGATTGTCATTAATGCACCACTGGTAGTTAATGGTGGTGGTCAAATTACTGATGAACAATTCCAGACAATGTTAAAGAAGCATTCTAATAACGTTATGCAGTCAGTTCGGGCAGCACAAAAGAGAAACACTTAATATCAAAAGCCAGCATTCACGCTGGCTTTTTTGTTTTCGTTCTCCTGATAAATACTATAAATCAGGAGATTTCAAATGGCTTTATTTTCGAACGACATTAAAATTAGTGACTTCCAAATGCAGAGTATTGAACCAGCATACTCTAATAAAAGTTGGACAGGCTCACAGATACGCCGCAGTACGGGTATTCAGTACTATCAATTAACATTCAATATCCAGTTCAATCAGGCAGACCGACAGGAAGTACTGAATTTTATTGCTCAATATTCGCAGGGCAAACCTTTCAGTACAGATTTAGGTTATTACAGTCAATATACAGGCAAGCATTTTGCAACAGTATACAGTACTGCAACTATTAATAAAGGCGGGTCTGTTATCCCTTGCACAGCAAATATGCTTGAAGTTGGAACGTTAGTAACCTTCCAGAACAGTACTAAAATTCATCGCATTATCGCCAATACAGGCACTTCAATTACCGTTTTCCCGGCGTTACGTCAGAACGTACAGGCGGGTGAAGTAATCCGCTTTCAGGGTATCACCGGAACATTCATTATCGATATTGACTGTGATTTAAATCTGCAATCCAAAAACATTATGACTCTGCAAGTCAAAGCGACGGAGGCGTTATAATGAATCAGGCAGTATTTACGAATTCAGCACTATTGAAGTACTGGAATGCTACCAGGGGCGGTAATAAAACACAGTTATCAGTATCAGAAGTTATGCAATTAGGCGTGACCGTTAAATGTATTGATATCTACCCCGTTCAGGGGTCGGGTGTTCAGGCACTTCATCTAAATGATGGTTATATCGATCTGAATATCAGCGGTAATTTGTACACCTCATTCCCGGACTTCATTAATGACAGTTTCGGCTCATTCAGTGAACAGAAAGATATCAGTAATGATTCAATGTCATTCAAAGTTAGCAATGTATCACAGTCGTTCCAGGTGCTGGCATTATCAGGAGGTCTGAAAAATGCACAGGTAAATATGTGGCTGACTATTTTGAATCCAGCAGACGCTACAGTACTGGATAACTCTCTAATGTTCAGTGGCTATATAGATTATTTCGAATCGATTTCGAATAACGATGATTTAAAAAATGAATTAACCGTATACGTCAATAGCATATGGAAGAAGCTGGACGTACAGCAGCGTACCTTAGCCGCTAACTCAGTACACCAAAGTACACATAAGAATGACGCGTACTTTTCATTACTAGGAAAAATTAACTCTCAGCAAACATGGAAGTATAAGAAATGAGAAACCAAATAATTAAGATTCACAACATTGCTCAGGAATGTATCAGTACTGAATTCCTGTTAGGCAAAAATGATTGCAATATTCTGGTACTGAAAGTTATCGATCAGGTATGCGGTACTGCATATACCGATTTAGCAATGGGGAAATATAAAACCATCAAAGCAGGTCAGAAACTGTTCACTAAACACGAACTGGGTTCACTGGAACAGATCTGTAAGAAGCATGGCGTACAGGTCGATCAGCCAGTGTTCGGTGACATCATGGTTAACGGTATTCACGGTTCTGTAGTACTGGATGGTAAGTATATTGCCCTTAATGCTGACAGTACTGGATTCAACCTGGCAGTACTGCCCTGGCTACATGACTGGACGTTTTACCGGATCACTCCTGATGCAGGCACGGCAGGCACGGAAGGGGGTGAATAATGGGCGGTAAAATCTCAGGAATGAGTATTGTCGGTGCACTGATCACGGCTGTAGCTGTAGCGGCAGCGGTCTATACGGGCGGTGCAAGTCTTTCAGCAGCGGCGGCATGGGGAGCCGCTGCTGGTTCTGCGAGTTTGATCGCAACCTCGATGTTGTCACAGATGCCGGGTATTACACCTCATACAGACAGTGCAACGACTCTCAGCCGTTCTACTAGCCCACAAACGGGTATACCTATCCTGTACGGTGAAAAGGTTAAATGCGGTTCAATCGTTAACTGGTACAACGTCCAGAACAGCAGCAGCCAGTACCTGTTTACGAGTCATGCCCTGGCAATGGGAGAGATCAACAAGGTCAGCCAAATCTGGCTTGATGACGAGCCGATTTTAACAACTCCTGTCACTGTTGAAGGGGTCGTACCGAATACCAGTATCGATGCGAAATACCGTGATATTTTGCAGTTAGAGGTATATTTCGGGAAGCCTAATTACACGGGGGGTAAAGTATTAGCTGGTACGTATGCGGGTACTCAATGGAATAACAGTACGTTCAAAGGTAACGGGATTGTACAGATTTATACCGTTATCAAGAAAACTCAAAAATCATTAGAAGATAATCTACTGGTCAACGATAGTTACGTATTAACAGCTGAATGTTCTGGTAAGAAAATTTACGATTTAGTGTCTGGAACTACTATTGTCAGTAATAACCCAGTAAACCAGTTATACGATTATGTGACCAATACAGAGTATGGTCTCGGTGTCAGTCCTGGTAATATTGATTTGCCATCATTCCAGACAGCAGCACAGTACTGTACCCGTTATCAGATGTTCAGTAATGGTGCTATTGATTATCAGTCCACTTATAAATCAAACATTGAAAAGATGTTGATGACATTTGGGGGCATCACAAGCATTCATTGCGGTAAGCTATATTTAACTGTAGATATTCCGGCACTGTCAGTACAGACATTTGACGAATCAACAATTTTCGGTGAATTTGTCAGTACTACGAGTGGTATCAGTGACTATTTCAATACCATCGATGCAACATGGAAGAACACCACTAACAATTATAGTGATGATATCTTGCGTATACCGTCAGATATTCCTGCCAGTGATGTATTAACCAGTGATGGCCTTGTTATTGCTAAGAGTCTCGATTATTCATGGGTATATGACAAAGACCAGGTTGAACACCTGATTAACATCGAATTGCTGAAGGGCAAATACAGCCATAATACAATCAGCTTCAATACTGACTCAGGCTGGGATCTAAAGGTCTGGGATGTAATTACGGTAACTCTCCCGGAACATGGCTACGAAAATAAGCTGTTCAGGGTTGCGGGTAAATCGATTAGCACGAATACCGACAGTATCGGCATGGTTAATTTGCAATGCGTAGAGTATCACCAGGGCATTTATGAAGGCGTAGACGTTCCGATGTACGGCTGGGAAGGTACATTACCGAAGCCAGTAGCAGTACTGCCACCGTCAAACCTATCTGTTGTTAAGAAGGGTGCAACGAATCAGGGGCAGACTGTAGTACTTTCATGGGCGGCTAGTGTCGATCAGTACTTAAGGGGTTACTACGTCTATTACCGTCAGACGGGTACGCAAACCTGGACGTATGGTGGCAGCACGAACCAGTACGTACAGAGTTACGAGCTATACGGCCTCACAGCAGGCGTTCAGTATGATTTTGCAGTAGCAGCATTCAACAACCTCGGCATTGTGTCAGACAAGGTGACACAGAACGGTGTTGTACCTGATTTCGCGTTTACCCTGCCTGCTATTACTGGCCTGAATCTGATCAACCGTGGCAGTACTGCCAATACTACAGATGCTCTGGACTTCATAATCGGTTGGGATGATCAGTCATATCTGAACGTGAACGGCAAAAAGTTCAGCGAGTATTTCAACAAATACGAAATCATTGTGTATGACACTGGCATGGTTAAGAAGCGGTCGTACTTCATTCAGGCTAACCAATTCACGTACACCTATGCGATGAACAAATTAGACACTCTCAGCCGTACCCGTACTTTCGGTGTTGTGGCATGGGGTCATAACAGCAGTATCTACAGTGCAGAAGCCCGTATCACGGTGACTAACCCACAATGCCCGGCATTGACCGGGTTTACGGCTAACGCTGGTTATGAGTCTATTTTCGTGACGTACAATAACCCGGAAGCAGGTGTCAGTGATTTCGCAGGTGTACAGGTACAGGTTGCCACGAACAGTACGTTCACACAGAATCTGAAAACGTTCGGTACTAACAGTCCGTTCATGCACAGTTTCCCTGTTGATGATGGGAAGTACTATGTACGTGCAGGTGCTTATGACGAGTTCGGACAGGACGCAATTATTTTCACGGCAGGGGTATATGTTGATCTGCAATCAAAAGTTAACTGGTCAGCACAGGATGAACAGTCACTGAACGATTTTCTACATCTGGACGACAAGATTAGTACTGCTATTGACGACGCAGTGTCACAGGCCAACGTGAACACCACTACTAAGATAGGTGCATCAGAAACCAAAACGACAAAGTTGATTAATGACGGTGATAAGGTTAACGCAACGGCAATTACCAATTTGCAGGCAACTACAGCAGCGGATTTATCAGCACAGGTCACTACGTTGAATAAGGCAATCACTGATGGAGATAAGGCAAACGCGACCAGTATTACCCAGCTAACCAGTAAAACAGCTACAGATATCAGTGCAGCAGTCACAACACTGAATCAGACTATTACGACTAAAGATACGGCTCAGACACAGGCACTGAATGCACAGGTTAGTAGTATCAACAGTAATATTACGTCCCAGGTTGCAACACTGAACAGTACTATCACCAGTAAAGACACGGCTCAAAGTACTGCACTATCTCAGGCAAAATCTGAACTGAACGGTAATATTTCAAGTGTCAGTACTGCCATGACTACCAATATCGATGCATTAAAAAATACCGTTAATAGCCATTACGAATTGAAAGTAAATGCTAACGGTACTATTGCAGGTATGGGTATCTATGCTGATGCAAATACAAAAGCAAGTGCTGTATATTTTGTAGCAGATGATTTTAAAATTATCACGGCTAAAACATCTGGTGCAGTATCTAACCCGGTAATTCCGTTTGCCGTACAGAACAATACCGTTTACATCAATTCAGCAATGATTGCTAACGCAAGTATAGGTCAGGCTCACCTCGGATCAGCGAGTGTGGGGTCACTTCAGGTGCAGGACGGTAGTATTAATAACGCTAAGATTGGTAATCAGATTAGTTCAAACAACTGGAATGATGCATGGCCTGCTAATGGCGGACAAGGCTGGTGCATAAGAAAAGATGGTACGAGCTACTTCAATAACGGATATTTCCGGGGTAGTGTTTTTGCGGAGAACGGTTATTTCAAAGGTGACGTTTACGCGGAGAGCGGCTATTTCAAGGGTACTGTATATGCGTCAGGCGGTTCATTCACTAATGGCTATTTCAGTAACTGTACGATTGATAACCTGAAAGCGAACAGTATTCAGGGCGATATTATGCGTGTATTCCTGTTAGGCAGTGGCGGTATCACTATCCCAGCAGAACCACAATTTGCCCGTATTCTGTCAATCCCATGCGTTCCGGTCACTGTAAAAGGCGGTTATGACGGAAATTACAACCCACCTAGAGAGTCTACTAATATTCGTGGTGTAAACATATATGCAAATGGTGCTGGCCTTGTATTCACTAGTGCTTCTGCTACAGGTCTGTCATCCGATATTGCAGTGGGGTCGGGTACGATGACAATTCCAGCAGGCGTAGCGGTAACACTAACAATTGAACAGCGTTCTAACAATAATGTGGGTGCTTACAACGGTGCAAATATAACTGTAATCGTGGGTAGAGCATAAGGAGAACAAAATGATATCAGGCGATTTTAGGCGGGGGCCAACTCCCGCCGACGCAGTACGAGTACTGAATAGTCAGGGCAAAGTGTTTATAACAGATTTTCAGTCAGAATTAACAAAACGATGCCGTGCATTATCGAAACAGATTCAGGATGACATCAACAACAGTGTTGAGGGTGGTTCTGTTGCTTTTACCAAACGGGCGATATTCTTCAATTTCATTCAGCACGGTAATGGTACGAGAACGAACCAGATCATAGTACGAGGTTCACAGGCTGCTTATCTGCGTTCAGTACTGACAGATGATCCGGCAACGTTTAACAAAATTATTCCAACTGCTAACGCTCGTATGACTGCACAGGGCAACATTGCAGGACTGCATACCCAGATGGGTAAAAAGTACAAGGTAGTGGAACAGAACGGTAAAAAGTATTTGATTGATACCAGTCTGAAAAAGAAAAAACGGAGTAAACGTATTATCGGTAAATATGAGAAGAAAAAACGCAATATGATTTATGACTTCTTTGATGAAACTGAACAAAAAGCGAGATTAGTGATAAATAATATGAAAGGAATATTTATATTCAGGAGAAACTAATGCAAGAGCATTTCAGCGTAGAAGTTACAGAGAACATCAAATTAGCGTGTAAGGACGTTCTGATGTGCAATAAGCCATTCAATCAGGCATTCATCAATACAAAGTACTTTAACGATTACGGACTTGATGTAATGGGTAATGATTGTATGAACATTGCATTCATGCAGGTTAACGATCCAGTACTGAACCGTGGTGATATTGTTGACTGGCAATATTACGATGATGTGTACCAGGTGCAGGTAATTGACGTATACAAATTGTTCGTTAAGGGTCTGGACATTCAGTACTACCTGGTACAGTTAAAACAGCCGTTTTTACAATAAAAATAATAAATACTCTCAGTACAATTGAGAGAGGATAATAATATGGATAAAGAAAAAATAATCAAGTTTGGCATTTATGCAGCAGCAGTAGTAGGACTTGCTGCACTGCATACTGTTGGCTTGCCATTATGGACAATCGTTACGCTGAGTCTGTTTCTCGGGATTTGCGTATGATGATTACAGGTACATTAATTGCGGGTGTAAGTGCGACCGTGGCAGTACTGGGTTTTGCATTCACACGATACCGTGAGTTCAAACAGGATACAGAGGCTCTGGAACGTCGCATTGCAGACTTGCAATCTGAACAGAAACTACTGAAACAACGTTTAGACAAAATTGAAAATGAGCAGGTTGTTTTAGAGTCTGAATTGAAAAACGTTCAGATGAAAATCAACGAAATTGATGTGAAACTGTCACGCGTATTGACCATTTTAGAATTGCAGCATGAAAAACAACAAAGGCCAGCATAATAGCTGGCCTTTGTTGTTTTAGTTTGTTACCCAGTACAGTAACTGGTCAATACGATTTGGTGTTTGTTGATAAAGTTTGCTGTTTTTCAGTTCTGCAATTGCAGTAGCGTAATTGTGGTTTTTCAGTGCGGCAAGGTGCTTAACGAACTTAGAGTAACCAGCTTTACCCAACTGGAATACGAGAATAGAGACTAATGCATTCCAGCGTTCCGGTAAATCCAGATTGAATGAATCAGCATCACGCTTTGCTTTCTGGTAATCGACCAGGAGTAATTGATCGGCTTGCTGTTCTGTAATTCCGTTCACGAATTTAATACGTTCACTTTGTTTAACCAGATGACCGTACCCGATAGTTTCAAAGCCTTCTGAGTCTTTATAAATATGAAACATTCCATTTCTGAAGTACTTCATTTTGGTCTGGTATTGTTTAGTACCTTCAAGTTTTTTCAGTAACTCGATTGCGTCTGTTTCGATGCTCATTTTGATGTTTCCTCATAAATAGTTGTATGACTTATTTATCAAGGAAGGTAAAAAATGGCGTCAAATGCAGAACAAGAAATGAAATGGGCAATGTGGTATCAGGATGAATACTTCATTCCAGAAGAAACAGCGTGTTTCGTATATATAATCCAGTTTCCGAATAGTGGTGAATTCTATATTGGTCAGAAACGAGTATGGAAATCGGTAAAAAGTGTCTCAGAGATTAAGAGTACTTCTAAACAGTCGAACTGGAACGATTACACCAGTTCAAGTAGGTCAGTGAATGAAATGATCGAAGCGGGTGAACCGTATAAAAAGAGCATCTTGGCGTGTTATCCAACATATGCCGAAGCACTTCACTGTGAGTCTGCACTGATCTGTATGTTGTGTTCTCAGTGGGGCAGTTTGAATAAAGCGTTGATGGCGAAATTCAAGTTCACAGCAGGAATGGATAAAGAGCACATGCAGAAAATTCGTGAACTCCTGGAGGACTTAACATGATTGAGTTCGTGAAGGGATGGCTACTAAAGCTACTGGGGCAGGGTAAGACTACAAAGCCTGGCAAGGTAAAGACTAAGGGTAGTGTTAAGGCTGATAGTTCATGGAAGCACTACATTGCTTACGTGTTCGTTTTTCTCATCGTATACAACTATGTCATTGCACCTCTTGTACTGGCAGTGTTCGGCGTATGGCTGCCACCTGTAGTACTGGACGATGTGATCAAGATGCTGGTGCTGATTTTGAGTGGTACATGACGGGGCGGTAGTGATACATGTGTTGGTGGACGGTTAAAGTACTAGCAATCAGCTCAAGAAAAAACGCAAATAAAACAATATGTATTTTGTTTTACTCTGCCTCTAGAGTGGCAAACATAGTCATCGGCGTCTCCCTGTGATTTGACATGGTGTTCAGGGAAAGAATAGCTGATTCTCCATAATTGCAAGTATGAAAGCCGTAAAAGCATTCACGAAGTTGTCTTAATCTGGCGCAGATACCCTATCCGGCTCGTGGAAAGACCGCGGCTGGCGAACGGCCCGCGACAGACTTACCCAGGAGTAAAAGACGTTAAACATCACCACGCAGGCGGTCACAATAAACACCGCGCGAAAACCGTAGCTGGCCGCGATACCGGCCCCGAGAAGCGGGCCGGTGACGTTGCCGATATCACGGAACGACTGGTTATAGCTGAAGATACGGCCGGCAATCTGATTGGTGGAGTTATAGACCAGCAGGGTCTGGACCGCAGGCAGCAGGGCACCATCGGCCGCCCCGAGCAAAAAGCGCAGTACGCCCAGCTGCCACGGCGATTGCACGAAGGACATCGGGATAAGCAGCAGGACGGAGATCGCCAGGGCGACAATCAGGATCCTTTCCGGGCCGATGCGATCCCCCAGTTTACCCAGCCGCGGGGCGCTGATCAGCGCGGCCACGCCCGGCACCGAGGCGATTAAGCCGCTGATAAAGGCGATATTGCTGACGTGGCCGGCGAGGTCGCGTACATACAGGGTCAGGATCGGCGCGATGGACCCGGTCGCTACCTGAATGATCATGGTGGTGACAAACAGGCTGATTACCAGTCGGGGGTTTTTCAGCGAGGCGAACACCTGGCGGGCATGCAGCATCTCTTTTTTGGGCACCGGAGTAAAATTTTCCCGAATGCAGAAAAAGGTCAGCAGGAAGCAGGCAAACAGGACGCCCGCGGTGATGAAAAAGACCGGGCGCAGACCGTAGCTGTCCGCCAGAAGCCCGCCGGCCAACGGGCCGAGCAGAGCGCCGCTCACCGCACCGGTGGAGAGGGTGCCTAACGCCCAGCCGCTTTTATGGCGAGGAATTTGCGTGGCGATAAGCGCGTTGGCATTGGGCACAAACCCGCCCAGCAGTCCCAGCACGGCGCGTAAGATCAGAAATTGCCAGATGTTTTGCGCCATCCCCATCAGCAGCATGATAATCGCCATCCCCAGCGCCGAGCGCAGCAGCATAATCTTACGCCCCTTGCGATCGGCCAGCCCACCCCAGAACGGAGACGCGATGGCGGAGAAGAGGAAGGTGATGCTGAAGACCAGCCCCGACCACATGTTGAGGGCGCTGTGGCCGCTGACGCCCAGCTGTTCGACATACAGCGGCAGGAAAGGCATGACCAGGCTAAAGGCGGCCCCGGTGAGAAAGCAGCCCAGCCAGGCCACCATGAGGTTCCGCTTCCAGTTAATTGGCGTTTCTGAGGGAGACATAGCTATCCGCATTATGATGCGCAGCGGCATCATCATTTAAAGAAGTAATAAGCCTGCTAATTATGCGCCTGGGTGATGGTTGCTGCAATGCGGGAAAGCATGATAAGTCAAAAGGGTGGTGCGGCCGGAGAGGCCGCAGGGCAGAACGTTAATAGCGGGAAGGTACGCCTTCAGGGCGGGTTTTGAAGCGGCGATGCAGCCACATATACTGTTCCGGTGCCAGCAGGATGCACTTCTCAACCACCTCATTCATCCACGCGGCGGTGGTTTTCGCATCGTCCAGCGGTGGGGAACACTCTGGTTCCAGCATCATCAGCTCATAGCCCTTACCGTTGGATTTGCGGCGCGGTACGAAGGGCACAATTGCCGCCTGCGACAGACGGGCCAGCGTCCAGGTACCTGTGGTAGTGGCCGCTTCATCGACGGCAAAGAACGGAACGAAGACGCTGGCGCCAGGGCCGTAGTCATGGTCCGGCGCATACCAGATCACCTCGCCGGATTTCAGCGCCCGGATCATCCCCTTGAGATCTTTACGGTCGATCATGCTCTTGTTGGAGCGCATCCGGCCCCAGGTTTGCAGCCAGTCGATCACCGGATTGTCGTTCGGGCGATAGACGCCGATGCCGGGGGCCTGCATGCCGAACATCCGCGCGCCGATCTCCAGCGTGAGAAAATGAACGCCAATCAGCAGTACGCCGGTTTTCTGCGCCTGGAGCTGATGCACGGGCTCCATGCCGGTGCCGGTCACTTCGGTCCAGCGCGCCATGCGTTTATCGGACCAGAACCATGCCATCCCGGTCTCCATCAGCCCCATGCCGACGGATTCAAAGTTTTTGACCACCATGTCGTGACGCTCTTGCTCGCTCATCTCAGGAAAACAGAGTTCCAGATTGCGTCGGGCGATCCAGGCGCGGCGGGACATAAAGCGCATCGCCAGGCGACCCAGGCCGCAGCCGAGACGGTAGATCAGCGGGTAGGGCAGCTGCACCAGTAACCATAATAAACCGATGCCAGCCCAGGTCAGCCAGTAACGAGGATGTAATAGCGCAGTGGAAAATTTAGGTAATTGAGTCATGTCGTTCCTGTTTTTAATACGTCCTGTCGGCAGATTGTCGCATTATTCGTTTCATATCCAAAACGGATGACAACGGAATGTTCATAAAAACGTCAAATGTTATTGCCCGGGCATTAAGAGGTATGAAATGTAGCGCAAAATGAAGGGATGTAAATTCTCATTGTTTGCTATATGATGCCGCCCGATTTTCATTCTCACTACGATTGCAGGAACCGTACACCATGCCAGTGTTACACAACCTCATTTCGAACGAAGAGCTGAAAGCGCGCATGTTAGCTGAAACCGAGCCGCGCACGACGATCTCGTTCTATAAATATTTCACCGTCGTTAACCCACAGGCCACGCGTGACGCACTGTATAAGGCGTTAACTGCCCTGAACGTCTTTGGCCGCATCTATCTGGCGCACGAAGGTATCAATGCGCAAATCAGCGTGCCTGAAAGCAACGTCGAGGCCCTGCGTGATTTCCTGTACGCCTTTGACCCGGCGCTGGACGGCCTGCGCCTGAACGTTGCCCTCGACGATGACGGCAAATCTTTCTGGGTGCTGCGCCTGAAAGTGCGCGAACGCATTGTGGCCGACGGCATTGACGACCCGACGTTTGACGCCAGCGATGTGGGTGAGTACCTGAAAGCGGCCGACGTTAACGCCATGCTCGACGATCCCGACGCCGTGTTTATCGATATGCGTAACCACTACGAATATGAAGTGGGCCATTTTGAAAACGCGCTTGAAATCCCGGCAGACACCTTCCGCGAGCAGTTGCCTAAAGCGGTTGAGATGATGCAGGAGCATAAGGACAAGAAAATTGTCATGTACTGCACCGGGGGGATCCGCTGCGAAAAAGCCAGCGCATACATGAAGCATCAGGGCTTCAATAAAGTCTGGCATATCGAGGGCGGGATCATTGAGTATGCCCGTCGCGCGCGTGAACAGGGGCTGCCGGTGCGTTTTATCGGCAAGAACTTCGTCTTTGACGAGCGGATGGGGGAGCGTATCTCTGACGATGTGATCGCCCACTGCCATCAGTGCGGCACCGCCTGCGACACCCATACCAACTGCAAAAACGACGGCTGTCACCTGCTGTTTATTCAGTGCCCTGCCTGCGCCGAGAAGTTCAACGGCTGCTGCAGCGAGCTGTGTAGCGAGGAGAGTATGTTGCCGGAAGAGGAGCAGCGCCGCCGCCGTGCGGGCCGCGAGAACGGCAATAAGATCTTTAATAAATCGCGTGGGCGTCTGAACACCCGCCTGGGTATTCCTGACCCGGAGTAACCCTGTAACCTTGCCCGGTCGCGCCATGCTGACCGGGCGAGGGCATTACTTCTGCTGTACCCCTTCCACCGAAATAATCAGCTCCACGTCCTGCGACGCCGGACCCAGATCGGTGGTGATGTTAAAGTCTTTCAGGTGGATTTTGCCTGTCGCTTCAAACCCGGCACGTTTGCCGCCCCACGGGTCATCACCCTGACCAATCAGTTTTGCATCCAGCTTAACCGGCTTGGTTACGCCGTTCAGCGTCAGATCGCCAGTGATATCCAGACCCTCGCCATCCTTCTTCACCTCGGTCGAGGTAAAGGTCGCCTGCGGGTATTTCGCCACGTTGAGGAAATCTGCGCTGCGCAGGTGCTTATCGCGCTCGGCGTGGTTGGTATCCAGGCTGTTGGTATTCAGGGTCACGTTGACCTTATCGGCCGCCGGATTACCCTCATCAAAGGTGAAGGAGCCGTCGAAATCCTTGAAGGTGCCATACAGCCAGCTGTAGCCCAGATGCTGGATGCGGAAATTCACAAAGGCGTGCTGACCTTGTTTATCAATTTTGTAGTCGGCTGCCACCGCGGCGCCGGTGGTGAACAGCAGAGAACCTAAGGTTAATCCCAGCAGGCTTTTTTTCATTTTATGCTCCAGAGTCAGGTGACGCTTTGCCCAACATTCGTGTCAGGGTGGCGTCTTTGTCGATAAAGTGGTGTTTGATGGCCGCAAGACCATGCAGTGCAGATAACGAGACCACGCCCCAGGCCAGCCACAGGTGGACGGTCCCAGCCAGATCGGCCTGCGCCCCGGCATCCGCCAGCAGGGCAGGGACGTCAAACAGGCCAAAGACGCTGATCGGCTTGCCGTCGGCGGTGGAAATTAAATAGCCGCTGATGAGAATGGCGAACAGCACCGCATACAGGGCAAAATGCGCGGCTGCGGCGCTCAGACGCGTGACGCGCGACTGGCTTTTCAGCGCCGGCGGCACCGGGGAAAAACGGCGCCACAGCAGACGCACCACCAGCGCCAGCATCAGCATAAAACCGATGCTTTTGTGCAGCTCTGGTGCCTGGTGATACCAACCATCGTAATAGCTGAGGGTCACCATCCATAATCCAAGGCCAAACATGCCATACACCGCAATAGCCATTAGCCAGTGTAAACTCATGGAAATAACGCCATAGCGTGTGGGGGAATTACGCACCTGCATTGTGAATACCGTCATTAATAAGTAAGCGCTCAAAATGGCGTGGAGGAAACATTAATGCAAATGATATTTACAGATATTCATTATTAATTTTAGTTGTTCAATTATTTTGAATCAAAATAAGTAATGATGGTCAATATAGCTGTTAATACTTTGTGATACAGGCTGATTTAAGGCGGGTTATGACGATTTTATAATGTTCAAATAATTTATTGTGAAATTATAGTTATCTTAAGAATCGTCAGTTTTTGTCAATATGTCTCATCAGAAAAATACAATGTACAGAATATCGAGGATCGCCAGTAACGACCACAGCACAATATAGAGCATCAGATGCTCGCGAATATTATTGACCACATAATTAACAATACGACGCATGAGGATACCGGTAATGGAGATGATGAAAGGCTTCGGCAACCCGAAGCCTGACAGCATTATCGGCTAAAGCGCGACAGGGAGAAAGGCGTGAGATCAAACGGCGGGGCGATCTGCTGTGAGAATTGCGCGGCAATCTCACCCAGCACGCTGGCAAATTTGAACCCGTGGCCGCTCAGGCCGGCGATCAGCAGCGTATTATCATGGCCCGGCAGGGTATCGATGATGAAGTCTTCGTCCGGCGTGTTGTCATAGGTGCAGGCTGCCCCGTATAACAGGCCGCCGATACCCGGCAACACGTTGCGCAGGAACTTGAATGCTTCGGAGCCGTCGCCAGGCCAGGCACCGAACGGTTTGCGCTCTTCCGGGGAGTTGATAACCTGCCCGCCGTTGTGTTTGCCGATCTTCAGCGCATCTTTCTCTGACGGGAAGCCGTAGAACTGATCTCCGTCAGGCAGCTCGCCGGTAAAGGCCGGGAAGCGATTCTGATGACTGTAACGCCCGTCGGACTGGAACCAGGAGAAGACCTTGCGCACCGGCTGGATCGGCAGGCCGGGCACCAGACGCGATACCCAGGTACCGGCGCTTACCAGCAGGCGATCCGCACGATACGGACCCTCCGGGGTTTCGACGGTGACGCCGTCGTCCTGATGGGAAATGGCGGTGACCGGGCAGTTAAACAGCTGCGCGCAGCCCGCCTCTTTCGCCAGCGCAATCCAGGTTTTGATCGCCAGCTCGCTGCGCAGGACCCCGGACTCGGCCTCAAACAGACCGATATAACCCTCAGGAACCTGGATTTCAGGCCAGCGCTTCATCACCGCCGCCGCGTCCAGCCGCTCAAGATTAAGATTGAACTGGCGGGCGCTCTGCTCAACGGTTGCCAGGAACGAGGAATCGGACGGTCCCAGATTGACCACCCCCGTGCGTTCGAAGACCGGTTCGCCGCTGATGTCGGCCAGCTCATCCCACAGCGCCTGCGCGCGTAAAACCAGCGGCACATAGCGTTCACCTTCCCCGTAAGCGTGACGCATCAGGCGGGTGTCGCCGTGATGGCTTCCTTCGGTGTGGGGCGGCATATGGGCATCGATCATCAGGACGTTTTGACCGGCGCGTGTTGCGTAATAACCTGCCGCTGCACCGACAGATCCGCTGCCAATAATAATTAAATCGTATTTCATCAGATTCTCTTTACGCGTTTCGTTGCTTAGCAGGGTAATTAAGACGTGACGGTTATACAAGGCCGAAATAAATGAGGCACCGTAAGGTGCCTTTTTGGGTGAGGTTTAGACATGACATTAATGTCGCCGGTACTCATTTGCCTGGTAGTCACTGGATTCTATTTTTGCAATACCGGCTTCTAAAATAGAAATAAACTGACGTGCGACGTCTGTTGTTAACCATAGCGTTTGCCCAACTTCCGCTTCTTCGGTGTCAGGGTGATTTGGGGTCTGGTAATGCAAACGCAGCATCAGTGCGTCGTAGCTATCTACAGTGCTGATATCCCAGCCAACAAGCGGATGTGTCTGGATGACTTCATTATTCTTTTCCATCATAACCCCCTGAATACGTGTTAAAAGACAACGACTGTGAGGTTCAATGCGTGTTTTTCTGAAGCAATTTCAGTATATCAATAAATAAGGCTTCTGAAGGGAAAAAGAAACAGGCAGCACAACAAATTTGTGCGTTTTAGGATTGTTTGAACATTAAAACATCATCTTGCTGATGATTTTTGAGGAAGTCAGTCAGATTATTCGTACTAACGTTGAACAGACGAAAAAAAGCCGGGGCGACCCGGCAAAAAAAACAAAGAGGGATAAAATTAATCGGTAATAAACCAGTCGTCAGCGCTCTCCCAGGTTTCCTGTAAAATTTCGCTGATGCGCGCTTTATCTTCTTTAGCGCCACCGATGACCGACAGATTGTTTGACCCGGCATAACGCACGGTGACAGCACCTTCGCGTTCGGGGAAGGAGTCATTTATACGGCGGGATAATTCACCCGCCAGCGCATCCAGCGCGCCGGCAGGCAAAGCAGTTGTTCTGGCAATGGTCACTTCGATACGCATAGTTGCCCCCTGTGTAATATACTGGTTATTTATACAGTTATATTATTGAACTTACAACAGGGGGCCAACAATTTTTAGCGTTTTACCGTCCAGTGCACGGTTTCACCCGCGAGGAACGGGATCAGGGTGTCATCCGTCAGCGCAATAGAATCCACCACGCTGCTCTCTTCGCGTACCAGTTCAACGAAGGTTTCATTGACCGGCAGGCCGTAGAAGCGAGGGCCGTTCAGGGAGCAGAAGGCCTCAAAGTGCTGCAGGGCGTTCATCTCGTCAAACACCTGGGCATAGCTGGCCAGCGCCGTAGGGGCGTTAAAGCAGCCTGCACAGCCGCAGCTGGCCTCTTTGCGATGACGGGCGTGCGGGGCGGAGTCGGTGCCGAGGAAGGCGCGCTCAAAGCCGCTGGCGACCAGTTCACGCAGCGCCTGCTGGTGGATATTGCGTTTGAGGATGGGCAGGCAGTAGAGGTGAGGGCGCACGCCGCCCACCAGCATGTGGTTGCGGTTGAACATCAGGTGCTGAGGGGTGATGGTGGCAGCCAGAAGCTCGTTGCCATCGCGCACGTACTCGGCTGCATCTTTGGTGGTGATGTGCTCAAACACCACTTTCAGACCCGGCAGGCGCTGACGCAGCGGCTCCATCACGGTGTCGATGAAGCGCGCTTCACGGTCGAAGATATCGATCTCGGCATGGGTCACTTCGCCATGCACCAGCAGCGGCATCCCCAGTTTCTCCATACGCTCCAGCACCGGCATAATGGCATCAATGCTGGTCACGCCGTGGCTGGAGTTAGTGGTGGCGTTGGCCGGGTAGAGTTTGGCGGCAGTAAAGACCCCTTCGTTAAAGCCGCGTTCAATCTCATTAGGATCGAGCGTGTCGGTCAGATAACAGGTCATCAGCGGGGTAAAATCGTGACCGGCAGGCACGGCGTCAAGAATGCGCTGGCGATAGGCAATCGCCGCATCGACCGTGGTGACGGGCGGCACCAGGTTTGGCATAACAATCGCGCGGCCATAGATTTCACTGGTATAAGGCACGACGGTATTCAGCATATCGCCATCGCGAAGATGGATATGCCAGTCGTCTGGGCGGCGAATTTTCAAAACCTGGGATGGTGCAGTCATGGATAGGCTCCGGCTGAGTGAGATGATTTTTGCCGGACACAAAGGATAGGGGGAAACGTTTTCGTTTGCACTCTTTTCCGCAAAAAAAAGGGCGCCGGAGCGCCCTGGAGGTTAATCGACGAAGGGGATAACAATCTCACCCGGCTTCACTTCGATGCCTTTAGCGTATTTTTTCGCCAGCGCTTCACCCTTGCTGTTATCTTCGCTCAGGATGTAGGCCGGCTGATGATTAAAGTAATTCTGCAGTGACTGGTTCAGGTAGGGCATCAGGGTTTGCAGAACCGGCTTCATCTTGTCCGGCGACACCACGGCGTCGGTGATCTCCATCTGCTGCAGATAGATGGCGCCCTGATCTTTATTGAAGACCGGCAGCGCTTTTAATTTCAGTTTGATATTGGCTTTCTGGCTACCGAACAGCGAGTTCATGTCCAGGCTGGCATCCCCGGAGAGCATCACTTTATTCGGCTCCTCGCGGCCAATCTGGCTGGCAAGGTTGCTCAGGACAATATGCGCATCCGCCACGCCCGGAACGCCAATATCTTTCGCAAAGTTATTGCGCTTTTGCAGTGCCTGGTTGATCTCCTGTTCACTGACGGTGTACTGGGTGAGCTGATTACAACCAACCAGCAGGCCGCTGACGATCAACGCAGTGGCAATAACGATCTTCTTCATGGTTTTCCTCGACATAATGTCAGCGCTTCAATCCTGACGCGCCAGTATGTCAGGGGAGAGTGAGTCAGACCAGCAGAAAAAACTGATATCCGTCTGCGGTATCGATCAGGCGCCAGGCTCCAGCATGCCGGGCACGCGGCGTTTATGGCTGAACTGCCAGCCCAGCGCAAAGAAGGTGATCACGCCGATTAAGGCCAGCATCACCCACGGCAGCTCAGGCTGGTGGAAGGCTTTTCCGGCATCGAACAACCAGCCGCCCCCGGCATACCCCAGCGCACCGCCAATCGCCAGCCCGAGTCGGCTGAAACCCATATAGCTGCCCCGCGCACGCGGGTCGGCCAGCTCGGCGCTCAGGGTTTCGCGGGCCGGTTCGGCAATAATCGAGCCGATATAGAAAGTGCAGATCAGCATAAACAGCTGCTGCAGAGAACTCACCATCCCGATGGGCAGCATGCTCAGGGACATCAGCAGCAGGCCCGCCATCAGGCGGTGCTCGAGGCGGAATCGTTTCTCGCTCCAGCGGGCAATGGGGTAGAGCAGGGTCAGGGAGAGACAGGCCTCAATGGCGTACATCCATTTGACCGCCGCCGGGGAGCCCGCCACATCGTTAACCATGATCGGCAGCATCAGCATCACCTGCACTCCCAGCATGTAATAGCCCGCCAGGGTCAGCACATAGGTGATAAAGCGTTTATCGCGCCAGACCCGATCCAGCCCCTCACGCACCGGCGCTTTGACGGTGGAGAGTTTCCAGGCGGGCAGCAGCCAGGCGTTGAAGGCCGCGCAGAGGATAAACAGCACCGCGCCCGTGGCGCAGACCAGACGAAAATCATACTGTAGCAGCCAGCTGCCCAGCAGCGCGCCCACCACCGCCCCGGCGCTGTCCTGCATCATTAGCAGGGAGAAAAAACGTCCGCGATGCTGAGGGCGGATCAGTTTGACCACTAAGGCCGTGCGCGGTGGGTCGAACAGCGTGCCGCCAAGACCGGAGATAAAGCAGGAGACCCACAGCAGCCAGGGTTCATGGGCGATCGCCATGGTGGCAAACCCCGCCGCCCGCAGCAGCATACCGGTGACGATCATCGGTTTAGCGCCGAAGCGGTCGGCAATTGCGCCGCCAAACACCCCCAGCCCCTGCTGAACGAACTGGCGCAGCCCCAGGGCAATGCCGACCATTAGCGCCGCCCAGCCTATCTGATCGACAAAGCGAATCGAAATAAGCGGGAAAACGACAAAAAAGCCGAGCACAACCAGCATGTTATCGACGAGCAGGAAGTACTTACCCAGACTCCGGGCCTGTGAGATACGGGACATTTCCCCTCCAGGGGAATAAAGATGATAAGCGCGCTAATATTCTGCGGTTTCGCCGGAGTTTTTCCCACAGCGCAGGCGACAATATTTTTTTATCAAAAGGGTACTTTGATTGAGGCTTTTCATCGAAAAATGTGAAAAGTCTTCAAAATGGTATGTCACTGTTTTCCCAGACGGCAACGGCGCAGGTATAGTAAAGCTAACGGGTCAAGGTTGTAACAGGAAGGAGTTGTATCCATGTTTGGCTATCGCAGTAATGTGCCGAAAGTGCGCCTCACGACTGACCGGCTGGTGGTTCGTCTGGTTCATGAGCGTGATGCCTGGCGTCTGGCGGACTACTACGCCGAGAATCGTCAGTTTTTAAAACCCTGGGAACCCGTGCGGGATGAAAGCCACTGTTATCCTTCCGGCTGGCAGGCCCGGCTGAGCATGATTGCCGAGTTCCACAAGCAGGGTTCGGCGTTCTATTTTGCCCTGCTCGATCCTGATGAGAAAGAGATCGTTGGGATCGCCAACTTTTCTAACGTGGTGCGGGGATCGTTTCACGCCTGCTATCTGGGCTACTCCATCGGACAAAAATGGCAGGGGCAGGGGCTGATGTTTGAGGCCTTAACCTCGGCAATCCGCTATATGCAGCGTACCCAGCATATGCACCGCATTATGGCCAACTACATGCCGCACAATCAGCGCAGCGGGGATCTGCTGGCGCGCCTCGGGTTCGAAAAAGAGGGCTACGCCAAAGACTATCTGCTGATTGATGGCGAATGGCGCGATCATGTCCTGACGGCGCTGACAACCAAAGAGTGGAGCGCGGGGCGCTAAGGAACAGAGATGAAATACCAATTAACCGCCACAGAAGCGCGCGTCATTGGCTGTCTGCTGGAAAAACAGGTCACCACGCCGGAACAGTATCCGCTCTCGGTGAATGCAGTGACCCTGGCCTGTAATCAGAAAACCAACCGTGAACCGGTGATGAACCTCGCCGATCATGAGGTGCAGGATCTGCTTGATGCGCTGGTTAAACGCCACTATCTGCGCACCGTCAGCGGCTTTGGCAATCGCGTTACCAAATATGAGCAGCGTTTTTGCAACTCCGAGTTTGGTGCCCTGAAGCTGAACTCTGCCGAAGTGGCGCTGATCGCCACTCTGCTGCTGCGTGGGGCGCAGACGCCCGGCGAGCTGCGTACCCGAGCCGCGCGCATGCACGAGTTCGCCGATATGCAGGAGGTAGAGCAGGCGCTTGAGGGGCTTGCTGCCCGGGAAGATGGACCCTTTGTCCTGCGTCTGGCGCGCGAGCCGGGCAAGCGCGAAAGCCGCTATATGCACCTCTTCAGCGGCGAGGTTGATACCTCTGTTGCGACGTCAGAGGCCGCAGCGCCGGTTGCGGATGAAACCTTGCTGGCCCGCGTTGAGGCGCTGGAGAATGAAGTCGAAGAATTGAAACAGCGACTCGATTCGCTGCTGGCACATCTGGGGGATTAACGGTGGCAAAATTACGTGTAGGCGTTGTAGGGCTGGGCGGTATCGCGCAGAAAGCATGGTTGCCGGTGCTGAGCGCCGCGACAGACTGGACGTTACAGGGCGCCTGGTCGCCGTCGCGGGATAAGGCGCTAAGGATCTGCGAGTCCGTACGCATGCCTTATTATTCATCGTTACAGGATCTGGCCCGGGAGTGTGATGTGGTCTTTGTCCACACCTCCACCGTCACCCACTATCAGGTGGTCAGCGAGCTGCTGCATGCCGGTGTTCATGTTTGCGTCGATAAACCGCTGGCTGACAACCTGGCCGACGCCGAGCGCCTGATTGAGCTCGCGGCGCGGAAGAAGCTCACCCTGATGGTCGGCTTTAACCGCCGCTTCGCGCCGCTCTACCAGCAGCTGAAAACGCAGCTGAACGATGCGGCCTCGCTGCGGATGGATAAACACCGCGCCGACAGCATCGGGCCCAACGATCTGCGCTTTACCCTGCTGGATGATTATCTGCACGTGGTGGACACTGCCCTGTGGCTGGCGGGCGATAATGTCCAACTGACCGGCGGCACGCTGCAAACCAACGAGCAGGGGGCGATGGTCTATGCCGAGCACCATTTCAGTGCGGGCAATCTACAGATCACCACCTCCATGCACCGCCGGGCGGGCAGCCAGCGCGAGTGGATCCAGGCGGTAACAGACGGCGCGCTGCTGGACATCACCGACATGCGCGAGTGGCGTGAAGAGCGCGGCGCAGGTGTCGTTACGCCGGCCATCCCGGGCTGGCAGAGTACTCTTGAACAGCGCGGCTTTGCGGGCTGCGCGCGTCACTTCATCGAATGCGTGCAAAATCAGACGGTTCCTGAAACCGCGGGTGAACAGGCGATCCGCGCCCAGCGTATCGTGGAGAAGCTCTGGCGCGATGCCATGAGCGAATAACCCGCTGTAACATCTGCCCATAGCAATTCGTTTTTTTACGAGTAGACTAGGCGCTTTTATTGTCTTGTAGGCCGGGTAAGCGCAGCGCCACCCGGCGAGAATCACGCCTGCTTTGCAGGCGTTTTGCCGTCTGGTAGTGGAAATTCACGTTAATGAACCTATTAAAATCGCTGGCTGCCGTCAGCTCAATGACCATGTTTTCGCGCGTGCTGGGCTTTGCGCGCGACGCCATTGTGGCAAGGGTCTTTGGCGCAGGGATGGCGACTGACGCCTTTTTTGTTGCTTTTAAACTGCCTAACCTGCTGCGCCGTATCTTTGCCGAAGGCGCGTTCTCCCAGGCTTTTGTCCCCATTCTGGCGGAATACAAAAGCAAGCAGGGGGAAGACGCGACGAAAGTGTTTGTCTCCTACGTCTCGGGATTGCTGACCCTCGCCCTGGCGATCGTCACGGTAATCGGGATGCTGGCGGCGCCCTGGGTGATCATGGTCACCGCCCCCGGCTTTGCCGATACCGCCGACAAATTTGCCCTGACCTCGCAGCTGTTGCGCATCACCTTCCCCTATATTCTGCTGATCTCGCTGGCGTCGCTGGCGGGGGCGATCCTTAACACCTGGAACCGCTTCTCGGTCCCGGCGTTTGCGCCGACGTTCCTCAACGTCAGCATGATCGGCTTTGCGCTGTTCGCCGCACCGCACTTCCATCCGCCGGTGCTGGCGCTGGCCTGGGCGGTGACGGTGGGCGGCGTGCTGCAGCTGGCGTATCAACTGCCGCACCTGAAAAAGATCGGCATGCTGGTGCTGCCGCGCATTAACCTGCGCGATGCCGGGGCGATGCGGGTGGTGAAGCAGATGGGCCCGGCCATTCTTGGCGTCTCGGTGAGCCAGATTTCGCTGATCATCAACACCATCTTCGCCTCTTTCCTGGTCTCCGGTTCCGTCTCCTGGATGTACTACGCCGACCGCCTGATGGAGTTCCCGTCCGGGGTACTCGGGGTGGCGCTGGGCACTATTTTGCTGCCGTCGCTCTCACGCAGCTTCGCCAGCGGCAACCAGGATGAGTACTGTCGTCTGATGGACTGGGGGTTACGCCTCTGCTTCCTGCTGGCGCTGCCGAGCGCGGTGGCGCTGGGGATCCTCGCGAAACCGCTGGTGGTGTCCTTGTTCCAGTACGGTAAATTTAGCGCCTTCGATGCCCTGATGACCCAGCGGGCGCTGGTGGCCTATTCCGTCGGGCTGATGGGGTTGATTGTGGTGAAAGTGCTGGCCCCGGGCTTCTACTCGCGCCAGGACATCAAGACGCCGGTGAAGATTGCCATCGTGACCCTGATCATGACCCAGGTGATGAACCTGGCGTTTATTGGCCCACTGAAGCACGCCGGCCTGTCGCTCTCCATCGGTCTGGCAGCCTGTCTGAATGCCGGGCTGCTCTACTGGCAGCTGAGAAAGCAGCAGATTTTTACCCCGCAGCCGGGCTGGGCGAGCTTCCTGTTACGTCTGGTGATTGCGGTGCTGGTGATGGCCGCAGCGCTGGTGGGCATGCTGTACGTGATGCCTGACTGGTCGCTGGGCACCATGCCTTATCGTCTGCTGCGCCTGATGGCGGTGGTGGTGGTGGGCGTCGTGGCCTACTTCGCGACTCTCGCGGTGCTGGGCTTTAAGGTGAAAGAGTTCGCCCGCCGCACGGCGTAAAGGCAAAAAAGGGGAGCGCCTGTCGGTGCTCCCCTTTTTCTGTCTGTCTCACAACAATTAAATCGAAAACTTCTTCCCGCCGCTGCGTGAGCTGGAAGTCTGGCCATCGGCACCGTACAGTGCCGGCTCCTGATGCGGCTTCAGCACGTCCAGCGCCTGCTGGTTGCGGGTGATTTGCCCCTCGAGTAACCAGCCGTTATGCTGATTGAGATCGCGCAGACGCTGTGTTTTTTCAGTAATAGTTTGCCAGCGATCGGCGACATCATCATTGGCACTCTGGCGCGCGGACTGTTCGGTACGGCGCTGCTGCTCCAGATAATCCAGAGTTGCCAGCAGGGAGCTTTTATCTTCTGTAATGCGCTGCAGCGCGCTGCCGTTCACATTCCCGGCAGAGAGCTGTTGTTGCTCGGCGTCCATCACCGTTTTCAGGTCGTTTAGGACGACCGTCATTTGATCCATAATTTCCGTCAGACGACTCATACGGCGATTACTCTAAGAAACTTTGCGCTTCCTGAATCAGCGCGTCAGCGATTTTACTGGTGTCCATTTTCAGCTCACCGTTACGGATCGCGGTTTTCAGCGCTTCAACACGTTCCATGTTGATATCGTTGCTGCCCGGCTGCATCAGTTTTGCCTGGGCATCGCTCAGCGTAACGCTGGTGCTGTTAGCCGCGGCCGATTTTTGCGGGCGCGTTTTTGCCGTAGCAGTCTCATTCAGTTCGCGAGGTTGTACAGTGCTAACCGGCTTCAGGGGCGATGTACGATCAATGCTCATTGTGTTGTCCTCATCGAGGGTTGGCGGCGTTAGCGCCTGACATTATCACTTGTTAATGATTTATCGGCAGTCGCCGCATAATCTTTAAAAAGATTATAGGTTAATCAGAATATTCCCATCAGAATCGACGGTGCCGCTCACGACCTGACCTGAGGTCATCCTGACGCGGGCGTTTTGCGCCACGGCCGCATTGTTCAGCGCCTGTCCTTCGCTGTTAACGCTAAAGCCCTCGCCGCTGGCGATCACCATTACCCGCTGTCCGGCTTTAATGAGCCAGGCCTGGCGCAGCATCGACAGTTGCAGAGGCTGCCCGGGCACCAGATCGCGCAAGCTAATGGCATTCTGCGCCTGGTTAATATCCAGCATCGTGCGCGGAGGCAGCTGATCCAGTCTGCCGCGCTTCAGCGCAACGCTACCCGGCTGCAAGGCCGCACCACGTGGGATGTTCCGGGACGCGACAACATAATCGCCCGTCGCCTGAACTGCAACCTGTATAAACCGTTTTTCATTGTCACATCGTGCCGTGACGCTGACGTTGCCCCACTGCCTGGTGTTTCCAGGGACGCTGAATTCGGGTATTTCACAGGAGGGCAGCATGGTGGCAGGCGTGCGGATCTGCACCGAAACCTCATCGCTAAACCCTGCCAGGCGCTGGGCAAAAAACGCCGTCAGCTGGGCATCAAGATCCTGCGCCAGAGTGGAGGCGCTCCAGAGGAGCAGGATTGCGGTCAAACCACGTTTAAGTGCCATATCGCCCGTTACCGTCGGATTACAGAATGAGCAGGATTCTACCTGTAGCGGGTGGGCATCAACGCAATAAATAGCGACGCATTTTGCGCTTATTCCGTCGATGACGGAGACGGGTTGAGATTTAAGCTATCCACTGAAATTTTGCCATCAGCGGAGGAGACATGCTCGATAAACTCGACGCCGCGCTACGTTTTCAGCAGGAAGCGCTCAACTTACGCGCCCAGCGTCAGGAGATTCTGGCCGCCAATATCGCTAACGCCGATACCCCCGGGTTTCAGGCGCGCGATATCGATTTTTCCAGTGAATTAAAGAAAGTGATGGAGCGTGGTCGGGCCGAAAATAGCGGTGTCGCCCTTGCGCTGACCTCTGCACGCCATATTCCGGCAGAGACCGTGACGACACCGAATACCGATTTACTTTATCGCATCCCCGATCAGCCATCCCTCGACGGCAACACCGTCGATATGGACCGGGAGCGTACGCAGTTCGCCGATAACAGCCTCAAGTACCAGATGGGACTGACCGTTCTCGGCGGGCAGATTAAAGGCATGATGAACGTTCTGCAGGGAGGCAACTAGTAATGGCCTTACTCAATATCTTTGATATCGCGGGTTCCGCGCTGACCGCGCAGTCCCAACGTCTGAACGTCGCCGCCAGTAACATGGCGAACGCTGACAGCGTGGCGGGCCCGGACGGTCAACCTTACCGCGCCAAACAGGTGGTGTTCCAGGTGGATGCAGCACCGGGTGCGCAAACCGGCGGGGTCAAAGTGGCCAGCGTGATTGAAAGCCAGGCACCGGACAAACTGGTGTACGAGCCGGGCAACCCGCTGGCCGACGCCAGTGGCTACGTCAAAATGCCAAACGTGGATGTGGTCGGTGAGATGGTGAACACCATGTCGGCGTCCCGCAGCTACCAGGCCAACGTAGAAGTCCTGAACACCGTGAAGGCCATGATGCTTAAAACGCTCACTCTGGGCCAGTAAAGGAGAGATCAATGTCCATTGCCGTAAATGTTAATGACAGATCGACTGCTACTGGCGTCAGCGGCGCCACCGGCAGCAGCTCGCTTACCGGAAGCAACGCTTCCGATCTCCAGGGCAGCTTTCTGACGCTGCTGGTTGCGCAGCTGAAAAACCAGGATCCGACCAACCCGATGCAGAATAACGAACTGACCACGCAGCTTGCGCAGATCAGTACGGTGAGCGGCATCGAGAAACTCAACACCACGCTGGGCTCCATTTCCGGGCAGATCGACAGCAGCCAGTCGATGCAGGCCAGCACGCTGATTGGCCATGGCGTGATGATCCCGGGCTCGACCGTTCTGGCAGGTACCAGCGGTGCCGAAGGCTCGACGACCACCTCAACCACCCCGTTTGGTGTGGAGCTGCAGCAGAGCGCGGACAAAGTGACCGCCACCATCACCGATAAGAACGGTGCGGTGGTGCGTACCATTGATATTGGCGAGCTGAAAGCGGGTGTTCACACCTTTACCTGGGACGGGACACTGACCGACGGCACCACGGCACCAAACGGTTCTTACAACGTGGCCATCTCCGCCAGTAGCGGCAGCACGCAGCTGGTGGCACAGCCACTGCAGTTTGCCATGGTGCAGGGCGTGATCCGCAGCAGCAGCGGTAACACGCTGGATCTCGGCACATACGGTACTACCACGCTCGACGAAGTTCGGCAGATTATTTAAAACCATTACCAGGAGTAACTCATGGCCTTTTCACAAGCGGTCAGCGGCCTGAATGCTGCAGCCACTAACCTCGACGTCATTGGTAACAACATTGCCAACTCCGCGACCTATGGCTTTAAGTCCGGTAGCGCGTCGTTCGCAGATATGTTCGCCGGTTCCAAAGTGGGTCTGGGCGTTAAAGTCGCCGGGATCACCCAGGACTTTTCAGACGGTACCACCACCAACACCGGGCGTGGCCTGGATGTGGCTATCAGCCAGAGCGGCTTCTTCCGCATGCTCGACAGCAACGGTTCGGTCTATTACAGCCGTAACGGCCAGTTCAGCATGGACGAAAACCGCAACCTGGTGAACATGCAGGGTCTGCAGCTGACCGGCTATCCGGCAGCAGGTAGCCCGCCAACGGTGCAGACCGGTGCCAACCCGCAGGCGATCAACATTCCAAACACCCTGATGTCGGCAAAAGCCACCAGCACCGCTGCGCAGCAGATTAACCTGAACTCCACCGACAGCGTGCCGACCATTCCGTTTGACGTCACCAACGCCAACCCGGATTCAGACAGCTTCAACAAGAAAGGCACCATCACCGTTTACGACAACCAGGGTAACGCCCACAACATGTATGTCTACTACGTGAAAACGGCAGACAACAAATGGGATCTCTATACCCAGGACGGCAGTGTAGCAAATGGCAAGATCAGCAAAGCCGCGCAGATGAGTTTCGACCCCAACGGTAACCTGCAAGGGGTGACTAACTACATCGCTCAGAACACCACGCCAGAAACCTGGAACCTGGCTGACGACCAAAATACCAGTCCGTCTATCGACATCACCACCGCAGCGCTGAGCGGCGCGGTGCCGGTTACTTTCTCCCTGAGCTTCCTGAACTCCATGCAGCAGAACACCGGGGCGAACAACATCGTGGCGACCAACCAGAACGGCTACAAGCCGGGCGACCTGGTGAGCTATCAGATCAACGATGACGGTACCGTGGTAGGTAACTATTCCAACGAACAGAGCCAGGTGCTGGGTCAGATCGTGATGGCGAACTTCGCTAACAACGAAGGCCTGCAGTCTGAAGGGAACAACGTCTGGTCTGCTACCCAGTCTTCGGGCGTGGCGCTGCTGGGCACCGCGGGTTCCGGTAACTTCGGTACCCTGACCAACGGCGCGCTGGAAGCCTCCAACGTCGACCTGAGTAAAGAGCTGGTCAATATGATCGTCGCGCAACGTAACTATCAGTCGAACGCGCAGACCATCAAAACCCAGGACCAGATCCTCAACACGCTGGTTAACCTCCGCTAAGTGGCTGACGGGATAGCTTAATGGATCACGCAATATATACCGCGATGGGCGCCGCCAGTCAGACGCTCAATCAGCAGGCCGTCACCGCCAGCAACCTGGCGAACGCCTCGACGCCGGGTTTTCGTGCGCAGCTCAATGCCATGCGCGCCGTCCCGGTGGAAGGGCTCTCCCTGCCGACGCGTACGCTGGTCACGGCATCCACGCCGGGCGCCGACATGACGCCAGGACAGATGGACTACACCTCGCGCCCGCTCGACGTGGCGCTGCAGCAGGACGGCTGGCTGGCGGTTCAAACGGCCGACGGCAGTGAAGGCTACACCCGTAACGGGAACATCCAGGTGGATGCGGTCGGGCAACTGACCATCCAGGGACATCCGGTTATCGGCGAAGGCGGTCCCATCACCGTGCCGGAAGGCTCGGAGATCACCATCGCGGCAGACGGGACCATCTCGGCCCTGAACCCGGGCGATCCGCCGAACACCGTGGCACCGGTTGGCCGCCTGAAGCTGGTCAAAGCTGAAGGCAGCGAAGTGCAGCGTGGCGACGACGGTATGTTCCGTCTGACCCAGGCGGCGCAGGCCACCCGTGGCGCGACCTTACAGGCTGACCCGAGCATTCGCGTCATGTCTGGCGTGCTGGAAGGCAGTAACGTTAAGCCGGTGGCGGCGATGACCGACATGATTGCCAGCGCGCGCCGTTTTGAAATGCAGATGAAGGTGATCTCCAGCGTTGATGAAAACGCGGGCAAAGCTAACCAACTGCTGTCAATGAGTTAACAGGACTTCTTATGATCAGTTCTTTATGGATCGCGAAAACGGGCCTCGACGCGCAGCAAACCAATATGGATGTCATCGCCAACAACCTGGCGAACGTCAGCACCAATGGGTTTAAACGTCAGCGCGCAGTTTTCGAAGATTTGCTTTACCAGACCATCCGCCAGCCGGGTGCGCAGTCGTCTGAACAGACCACGCTGCCATCCGGTCTGCAGATTGGTACCGGTGTTCGTTCGGTGGCGACCGAGCGTCTGCACAGCCAGGGCAACCTGTCCCAGACCAACAACAGCAAAGACGTGGCGATCAAAGGCCAGGGTTTCTTCCAGGTGCAGCTGCCTGACGGTACTTCGGCCTACACCCGTGATGGCTCGTTCCAGGTGGATCAGAACGGCCAGCTGGTGACGGCGGGCGGTTTCCAGGTACAGCCAGCGATCACCATTCCGGCTAACGCCCTGAGCATTACCATCGGGCGTGACGGGATCGTAAGCGTGACCCAGCAGGGCCAGGCTGCACCGGTACAGGTTGGCCAGCTTAACCTGACTACCTTTATGAACGACACCGGTCTGGAAAGCATCGGTGAGAACCTGTACATCGAAACCCAGTCCTCCGGTGCGCCGAACGAGAGCACGCCGGGTCTGAACGGTTCAGGTCTGCTGTATCAGGGGTATGTGGAAACCTCAAACGTCAACGTCGCGGAAGAGCTGGTGAATATGATCCAGGTTCAGCGCGCGTACGAAATTAACAGTAAAGCAGTGTCGACGACCGACCAGATGCTGCAGAAACTGACGCAACTCTAAGGTGCAGTCCGGTGCGGTTCACGCCGTACCGGCTCCCTGTTTTCGAAGATGAAGGCAATGCAAAAACTCGCGGCGATTCGTTATCCGATAGTGACCCTCCTGGCCGTTACCCTTACCGGTTGCGCCTGGGTACCGTCTCAACCTCTGGTGCAGGGTGCGACTTCCGCCCAACCCATTCCTGGCCCGACGCCGGTCGCGAATGGCTCTATTTTCCAGACAGCGCAGCCGATTAATTACGGTTATCAGCCGATGTTTGAAGACCGTCGCCCGCGTAATATCGGCGACACGCTGACCATCCAGCTTCAGGAAAACGTCAGCGCCAGCAAGAGCTCTTCCGCGAATGCCAGCCGCGACGGGAAGACCAATTTTGGCTTCGATACTGTGCCGCGTTACCTCGAAGGTCTCTTCGGTAATGCCCGCGCCGACGTCGAGACCTCTGGCGGCAACTCCTTTAACGGTAAAGGCGGCGCCAATGCCAGCAATACCTTTAGCGGCACCCTGACGGTGACCGTTGACCAGGTGCTGGCGAACGGCAATTTACATGTCGTGGGTGAAAAACAGATCGCCATCAATCAGGGCACTGAGTTCATTCGCTTCTCGGGTGTGGTTAACCCTCGCACCATCAGCGGCTCCAACACCGTACCGTCCACCCAGGTGGCCGATGCGCGCATTGAGTACGTCGGCAACGGCTATATCAATGAAGCGCAGAATATGGGCTGGTTGCAGCGTTTCTTCCTTAATTTATCACCGATGTAAGCGAGGTGACCTATGTTTAAATCCCTCTTCGGGATCCTGTTGGTGCTGGTGGCAACCGTTGCCCAGGCCGACCGTATCCGCGATCTCACAAGCGTACAGGGCGTGCGGGAAAACTCACTGATCGGTTACGGCCTGGTGGTGGGGCTGGACGGCACGGGTGACCAGACGACGCAGACCCCGTTCACCACTCAGAGCCTGAACAACATGCTCTCCCAGCTCGGCATCACGGTGCCGGCCGGGACCAACATGCAGCTGAAAAACGTGGCGGCGGTGATGGTCACTGCCTCCTACCCGGCCTTTTCCCGCCAGGGGCAGACCATCGACGTGGTGGTTTCCTCCATGGGTAACGCGAAAAGCCTGCGTGGCGGTACGCTGCTGATGACCCCGCTGAAAGGGGTGGACAGCCAGGTATATGCTCTTGCCCAGGGTAACATTCTGGTCGGCGGGGCAGGTGCGTCCGCAGGCGGCAGCAGCGTGCAGGTTAACCAGCTTAACGGCGGGCGTATCACCAACGGGGCGATCATTGAGCGTGAACTGCCGACTCAGTTCGGGTCCGGCAACACCATCAACCTGCAGCTGAATCAGGACGACTTCACCATGGCGCAGCAGATCGCTGACACCATTAACCGCGGCCGCGGCTATGGCAGCGCCACGGCGCTGGATGCCCGCACGGTGCAGATCCGTGTCTCTACCGGAGGCAGCAATCAGGTTCGCCTGCTGGCGGATATCCAGAACATGGAGGTGAACGTCACGCCGCAGGATGCCAAAGTCATCATCAACTCCCGTACCGGTTCGGTGGTGATGAACCGAGAAGTGACGCTGGATAACTGTGCCGTCGCGCAGGGCAACCTCTCGGTGACCGTCAACCGCACGGCTAACGTCAGCCAGCCGGACACGCCGTTTGGCGGGGGCGAAACCGTGGTAACGCCGCAAACCCAGATTGATATGCGTCAGAGCGGGGGGTCGCTGCAGAGCGTGCGCTCCAGCGCCAACCTGAACAACGTGGTGCGCGCGCTGAATGCGCTGGGCGCAACACCGATCGATCTGATGTCGATTCTGCAATCCATGCAGAGCGCGGGCTGTCTGCGCGCCAAAGTGGAAATTATCTGATGCTGACCGATAGCAAACTGCTGAGCAGCGCGGCCTGGGATACCCAGTCGCTCAACGAACTGAAGTCCAAAGCGGGCAAAGATCCGGCGGGGAATATCCGCCCGGTGGCCCGCCAGGTGGAAGGGATGTTTGTCCAGATGATGCTGAAAAGCATGCGTGAGGCGCTGCCGAAAGACGGTATCTTCAGCAGCGACTCAACGCGTCTGTACACCAGCATGTATGACCAGCAGATTGCGCAGCAGATGACTTCCGGCAAAGGGCTGGGGCTGGCCGATGTGATCGTTAAGCAGATGGCGGCCGCCCAGGGCGTGCCGCCGGAAGAGGCACCGCAGCAGGTGCCGATGAAGTTCGATCTGGAAAAAGTGACCAGCTATCAAAACCAGGCCCTGACGCAGATGGTGCGTAAAGCCGTGCCGAAAGCGCCAGAAAGTAACGATGAGCCGCTTACCGGCGACAGCAAAGACTTCCTGGCTCAGCTCTCGCTGCCGGCGCGTCTTGCCAGCCAGCAGAGCGGGGTGCCGCATCACCTGATTCTGGCCCAGGCGGCGCTGGAATCCGGCTGGGGGCAACGCCAGATCCGTCGTGAAAACGGCGATCCGAGCTTCAACATCTTTGGCGTGAAGGCTTCGGGAAGCTGGAAAGGGCCAACCACCGAGATCACCACCACCGAATATGAAAACGGTGAAGCGAAGAAGGTTAAGGCTAAGTTCCGCGTCTACAGCTCCTATCTGGAAGCGCTTTCAGACTATGTCGGGGTGCTGAGTCGTAACCCACGCTATGCGGCAGTAACCCAGGCCGCAACGGCAGAGCAGGGCGCACAAGCGTTGCAGAAAGCGGGCTACGCCACCGATCCGCAGTACGCCCGCAAGTTGACCAGCATGATCCAGCAGCTTAAAGCGATGGGTGAGAAAGTCAGCAAAGCGTACAGCAACGATATCGAAAATCTGTTCTGAAAAGTTCTCAAGTCCGGCTGGGGTCTGCCGATAATCTCCAGCAGGACTCGTGTCTGAAAGTATAAAAGGAACCCCCATGTCCAGTTTGATCAACAGCGCCATGAGTGGCCTCAGCGCGGCACAGGCTGCGCTGAATACCGCCAGTAATAACATTTCAAGCTACAACGTGGCGGGCTATACCCGTCAGACCACGGTGCTGAGCGCCTCAAACAGCACCCTGACCGGCGGTGGTTGGGTTGGCAACGGCGTGTATGTCTCCGGGGTACAGCGCGAATATGATTCATTCATCACCAACCAGCTGCGCGCCGCACAGAACCAGAGCAGCGCCCTGACTACCCGTTACCAGCAGATGTCCAAAATTGACGACATTCTGTCCGGCAGCACCAACAGCCTCGCCACCACCCTGCAGGACTTCTTCAGCAGCCTGCAGACCCTGGTCAGCAATGCCGAAGATCCGGCTGCGCGCCAGACGGTGCTGGGCAAGGCCGATGGCCTGGTGAACCAGTTCAAGGTGAACGATCAGTACCTGCGCGATCAGGATAAGCAGATCAATACCGCGATTGGCACCAGCGTTGATCAGATCAACAACTACGCTAAGCAGATTGCCAACCTGAATGACCAGATTTCCCGCCTGACCGGCGTGGGTGCCGGGGCCTCCCCGAACAACCTGCTCGATCAGCGTGACCAGCTGGTCAGCGAGCTGAACCAGATCGTGGGGGTTGAAGTCGCAGTCCAGGACAGTGGCACCTATAACGTCTCCTTCGGTAATGGCTACAACCTGGTCCAGGGCAGCACCGCCAATCAGCTGGCGGCCGTGAAGTCCAGCGCCGATCCGTCCCGTACCACGGTGGCGTTTGTTGACGGCACCTCAGGCCCGGTCGAGATCCCGGAAAAACTGATGACCAGCGGCTCGCTGGGCGGAATGTTGACCTTCCGTACCGAAGAACTCGACGCTGCGCGCAACACCCTTAACCAGCTGGCGCTCTCTTTTGCTAACGCGATGAACACCCAGCACCAGAAGGGCTTTGATCCAGAAGGCAAAGCCGGCGGCGAATTATTTGATATCGGTGCCCCGGCGGTGCTGGGCAACACCAAAAATACCGGTTCGGCCTCCGTCACCGCGACGGTCAACGTTGCAGACAGCGCCAAAGTACAGGCCACCGACTACAAGATGGAGTTTGACGGCAGCAGCTGGAAGATCACCCGCCTCTCGGATAAAACCACGGTCACCGCCACCAATGACGGTAAGGGGAACCTCTCCTTCGATGGCCTGACGGTCAACGTATCGGGTGCGGCAAAAAATAAAGACAGCTTTGTTATCAAGCCCGTCGTTAACGCCATTGTGAATATGGACGTGGCGATCAGCGATGAGTCAAAACTGGCTCTCGCTTCTGACGCTGACGGTGGCGAAAGTGATAACCGCAACGGGCAGGCGCTGCTGGATCTGCAAAGCAGCAAAGTGGTCGGCGGCAACAAAACCTTTAACGACTCCTATGCCTCTCTGGTCAGTACCGTTGGCAGCAAAACCGCGACGCTGAAAACCAGCAGCACCACCCAGGCAAACGTGGCGACGCAGCTGAGCAATCAACAGCAGTCGATCTCCGGGGTTAACCTCGATGAAGAGTATGGCAACCTGCAGCGTTTCCAGCAGTACTACCTGGCTAATGCCCAGGTGCTGCAAACTGCCAGCACGCTTTTCGACGCGTTAATTAATATCCGCTAAGGCTGAGGTCAACGATGCGTATCAGTACCCAGATGATGTATGAGCAGAACATGCGTGGGGTTACCGAATCCCAGAGCAAGTGGCTGAGTTATGGTGAGCAGATGTCCACCGGCAAACGTATTAACCGTCCTTCAGACGATCCGATTGCCGCGTCGCAGGCGGTAGTTGTTTCCCAGTCTCAGGCGCAAAACAGCCAGTACACCCTGGCCCGCTCTTTTGCCACGCAGAAGGTATCGCTGGAAGAGAACGTGCTGGGCCAGGTGACCACGGCGCTGCAATCGGCGCAGGAAAAGATTGTCTATGCGGGCAACGGCACCCTGAGTGACAACGACCGCAACTCGCTTGCCACCGATCTGCAGGGTATTCGCGATCAGCTGGTAAACCTGGCGAACAGTACCGACGGCAATGGCCGCTATATTTTTGCGGGCTATAAAACCGATACTGCGGCGTTCGATCAAGCTACCGGCGAGTATGCTGGCGGCGACACGCCAATCAGTCAGCAGGTCGATTCTGCCCGTACCATGCAGATTAGCCATACCGGTAGCGACGTGTTTGAATCCTTTACCAGTAATGCCGCACCAGAACCGGGTGATGCTACGCCAGAAAAAAATATGTTTAAAATTCTGGATAACGTGATTGCTGCGCTGAAAACCCCGGTTGAAGGCGATCAGGATAAAGCCGATCAGATGACGTTGGATATTGATAAGGCAAACCGCGGATTGCGTAATTCACTGGACAATGTGCTGACCGTGCGCGCCGATCTCGGAACTAAACTGACCGAGCTTAGTTCGCTCGATTCCCTGGGCAGCGACCGTGCTTTAGGTCTTACCCAGCAGATGAGCGACCTGGTGGACGTTGACTGGAACTCAGCGATTTCATCCTATGTGATGCAGCAGGCTGCGCTTCAGGCGTCCTATAAAGCGTTCAGCGATATGCAGGGTATGTCTCTGTTCCAGCTTAATAAATAACTGACTTGACCTTTGGACATGACTTGAAACTGGTTATGTTCTGTATGCCCAACCCGTTTTCGCGGATTGGGCATTTTTTTTCAGGAATTCTGCATTACTGAGGTTTGGGTACGTGCGCTTTCGGTGAGACGAATAACGAGCGCCACGCCTGCCGTCACCGTCGCGAGGGCAATCACGCCCGGCCAGCCTGCCATCGTATACAGCTGACTACCCAGCGCTGAACCCAGCGCCATCCCGATAAACACGCCGGTGAAGAGTAGGGCATTGAGGCGGCCACGTGCCTGCGGCTCCAGACCATAAACCAGATTCTGGTGAGCAACCAGGCTTGACTGCAGGCCGAGATCAAAGCCCACCGCGGAGACCGCAATCAGGACTAACTGGCCCTGTACGCCGAGAGCGGGCATCAGGAACATCAGGGCGAAAGAAACGGTCACCAGCGCGGCACCGAGCTGGGTGACTTTACCGGCACCGAGTTTGTCCGCCAGACCACCTGCAAGCGGGGCGGCCAGGGCTCCTGCGGCACCGGCAATGCCGTATCCTCCGGCAACCGCGCTGCCCAGCCCATAGTGTTCCATCAGCATTACCGCCAGCGTAGACCAGAAGGCGCTGAAGGCGATGGAGAGGAAGCCCTGAGCCAGGGCGGCACGGCGCAGAGCCGGGTAGCGACGCCACAGGTGCGCCATGGAACGCATCAGCTCCGGATAACGCAGGTTCGAAGGAACCGCGAAGCGGGGCAGAATCAGCCACATGACTGCGGCAAGGACCGCAATGCTACCTGCCGCCAGCTGATACATCACACGCCAGCCGAAGGCTTCACCCACCACGCCGCTTACCGTACGGGAGAGGAGGATCCCCAGCAACAGGCCGGTCATGACCGTCCCGACGGTTTTCCCCTGTTTGCCTGCCGGGGCAAGAATAGCCGCCGCCGGAACGATATCCTGCGCCATGGTGGCCGCCATCCCAATCAGCAGACTGACCAACAGCAGGGAGTGAATCTGCCCCGTCAGGCTACAGGCCAGCAGCAGCCCCGCCAGGGCGATACTTTTTACCACTATCAGGGTGCGACGGTCATAGCGATCGCCCAGCGGCAGGAGGAACAGGATCCCCAGCGCATAGCCTGCCTGGGTGAGCGTAGGCACCATCCCCATCCCTTCAATGCTGAGATGCAGATCGGTACCCATCAGCGGCAGCAGCGGCTGGGCATAATAGATGGAGTCGACGCTAAATCCTGCGCCAATGGCGAGGATAAAAATGACCCAACGGCTGACGGCTGGGGTTAGGGTGCTGGTGTTCATATGCAGTTCCTCATTTCGGGTGTGTCGCTATTCTTTACCAGCCCTGCTTGCGGTGGTAGCGGGCGCAGTGTTAAAACACTTATACGTGTAACGTATAACCGGATAAATTATGAAACGTTCAGAGCGTATAGACAGGGTCGAGCTGATGCGAACCTTCGTGCGCATTATCGAGACAGGCTCCCTCTCCGCCGCTGCCGTGCAGATGGCAACCACCCAAGCCACCGTGAGTCGCCGCCTGCAATCGCTTGAGACGCTGCTCGGCGTGCGTCTGATCCTGCGCACCACCCATGCCATGAAGCTGACCGATGACGGGGAACGTTGCTATCAGCATGCCCGAAAGGTGATCGATAGCTGGCATGCGCTGGAAGATGAAGTCGGGCAGACGGAAGATGAACCGGTAGGCGTGCTTCGCGTTCGCGCCCCCCACGCCTTCGGGCAGGAGCAGCTGCTGGAGCCGTTAACGGCGTTTCTGCTGCGCTATCCCCGGCTGAATGTGGAGTGGATGCTTAACGATCGCTCGGCCGATTTCATGAGCGATAATATCGACTGCGCCATCCGGGTCGGGGCGGAGATCGACCCAGGTACAGTGTCGGTGCTACTGGCCGAGGTTCCGCGCAGTATCGTTGCCTCGCCCGGACTGCTCGAACGTCATGCGCCGGTCGGGAAGCCGGAAGATCTCTCTGCGCTGCCCTGGGTGGCACTTAATACCTTTTATCGTCAGCACGTGGAGTTGTTCAGCACGGGGGCGTCGCAACCGTTGCGGGTGGCTATTTCTCCCCGGCTCAGTACCGACAGCCTGTACGTGGCGCGTAAAAGCGCATTAACTGGACTGGGCGTTGCCGTGGTATCAAGCTGGACGGTTGAAGCCGACATCCGTGAGGGCAGGCTGGTGCATCTGCTGCCCGACTGGCAACCGGCCGCATTGCCGGTTCATCTGGTCTATCCGTGGTCACGGTACTATCCGGCACGTCTTCGCCGCTTTCTGGAGATGATGAGAGAAGTGATGCCTGAAATCGCGGGGATGCGCAGGCCTGAGCAGAAGCAATAAAAAAGCCGACCCGGAGGTCGGCTTTTGCGCTTAAGCGGGCTTATTCAGCCGGCTGTGGACGCGTGGCTGGGGCTGTGGCCTGGTGGGTGGCGCTGTGACCGCCAGCAGAGCCCTTACCGTCGAAATCAAACGCCGGGCGTACCCAGTCGCTGTGACGCGGTGCTTCCGGAACATATTCCGGAGCCGGCGCGCGGGTCATTGGCGCAGTGGCGTGGTGAAGATCCGCGTTAACCTGAGCGGCTGGCGCTGGCTTCACTTCTGGCTCTGGCTTCACTTCTGGCGCTTTCACTTCAGCGACTTCAGGTTCAGCTTCAGCAACAGGTTCAACCTCAATTTCAACTTCAGGTTGAACGTCAGTTTCCACTTCAACTTCCACTACCGGCTGTGGCTCAACGGTTTCCACGGTGATTTCAACCGGCTCGGCAGCCTTAACGTCTTCCACAACCTGTTCTGCGACAACCACGTCTTCAGGGGCGATGATTTGCGGCTGTTCGGTTACAGGCGCGGCAATCACTTCCGGATGTGAAGTTTCAACTTCAACAACCTGCGGCTCAGGGATAACGACTGCCGCAGCCTCGGTGATAACCTCATCAACGACCGGCGCTACCGGGACAACCGCTTCGACAGCAGCGTTCTGCTCGTCAAACTGCTGCTCCTGAGGGCGGGCAACCGGATAACGGATCCAGGCTTTACCGGAGGCCATTTCTGGTGACGCACAGGCGATAGCCAGCGGCATCGGTGACTGCAGCGGGTAACGCTCGTCACGATAACGGCGACGACGCTGACCGCTTACGCGCAGGTGACGCGGGGAGCGACGTGAACGACGCGGCATACCGGCGTTGTCACGGCCTTCGCTGGTCTCTTCCTGCTCAGGTGCATTTTCAATAACCGCTGGCAGATCGACCTTCGCCAGCTCGGTGCTCTGGGCCGGTTCAACCTGCGGCGCTACTGCTTCAACAGCCGCTTCTTCGGTCTGAGACTCGAAACGCACTTTCTGGTTCAGCTGACGCTGCTTACGGCGCGGCATGACCTGAACGCGTTCTTCCTGCTCGCCATCCTGCACGGTCTCTTCTTCGCGATTCAGCGCTTTAACTTCCTGCTGCGCCTGGGCCTGGCGCTTGTCATCATTACGACGACGGTTGCGCTCGCGGCGTGGCTGCTGCTCATCACGCTGTCTGCCTTTATCAGCCTCTTCACTGACCGGCTGGCGAATTTCACGATCTTCCGCGTTCTGCTGCGGCTTCTCGCGACGGTTGCGGCGGTTATCGTCACGACCTTCGCGGCGTTCACGACCTTCGCGGTTGTCACGATTATCACGGCTTTCGCGATTGTCACGGCTTTCGCTGCCTTCACGACCTTCGTTATTCTCGGAACGGTTATCGCGGCGCTCGTTGCGGTCACGACGGTTGTTCTGACGCTTACGACGATCCGGTGAACGCTCTTGTTTCTCTTCTTTCTTCTCAACTGGCGCAGGGGCTGGCTGCGGCTCTTCGCCGGCAAACATCTTCTTCAGCGCGCTGAAGAAGCGGCTCAGCAGACCTGGCTGCGCAGCCGGTTGGCTCACTTCTGCTGCCGGTTTAGCTGCTGTTGGTTGGGCTACCACGCTCTCCTGCGCAGGCGCAGGTGGGGCTTCTGGCATGACAAATGCCGCCAGCGCTGGCTGCTCCGGAAGTTTACGCTCGGTGTATTCTTCTTCGGACGGCAGAGCCATCGCCTCTTCATGCAGCTTAGGCAGCATGTAGCTGATGGTGGATGTCTCTTCGCCTTTGCGCACGCGCAGCACGGAGTAGTGCGGGGTTTGCATCTGGTCGTTAGGCACGATCACGCAGCGTACGCCGCTCAGACGGGCTTCGATAGCGCTTACCGCGGCACGTTTTTCGTTCAGCAGGTAGGAGGCCACCGGCACAGGCACAATGGCGTGTACTTCTTTGGTGTTCTCTTTCAGCGCTTCTTCTTCGATAAGACGCAGGATAGAAAGCGCCAGAGATTCGTTGTCACGCACGGTGCCGGTGCCGCTACAGCGTGGGCAGACGTGGTGGCTGGATTCACCGAGGGACGGGCTCAGACGCTGACGGGACATCTCCAGCAGACCAAAACGGGAGATATGGCTGATCTGGATACGCGCACGATCCTGACGCACTGCTTCACGCAGGCGGTTTTCTACCGCACGCTGGTGACGTACCGGCGTCATGTCGATGAAGTCGATAACGATCAGGCCGCCCAGGTCACGCAGACGCAGCTGACGCGCAATCTCATCGGCCGCTTCGAGGTTGGTGTTGAACGCCGTTTCTTCGATATCGCCGCCGCGGGTTGCACGCGCGGAGTTGATATCGATAGCGGTCAGCGCCTCGGTGCTGTCGATAACGATTGAGCCACCGGAAGGCAGACGCACTTCACGCTGGAAGGCGGATTCAATCTGCGATTCGATCTGGTAGTGGCTGAACAGCGGGATCTCACCGGTGTACAGTTTGATTTTGCTGGTGAAATCCGGACGACCCAGCGCGGCAATGTGCTGGCGAGCCAGCTCAAGCACTTTCGGGTTATCAATCAGAATTTCACCGATGTCCTGACGCAGATAGTCGCGGAAGGCACGCACGATGACGTTGCTTTCCTGGTGGATCAGGAATGGAGCAGGGCGGCTTTCAGCGGCTTTCTGAATGGCTTCCCAGTGCTTCAGGCGGAAGCCGAGGTCCCACTGCAGCGCTTCGGCAGATTTGCCTACGCCTGCGGTACGAACAATCAGGCCCATGCCATCTGGCAGTTCGAGACTGGCCAGCGCTTCTTTCAGCTCGGTACGGTCGTCGCCTTCAATCCGGCGTGAGATACCACCCGCGCGCGGGTTGTTTGGCATCAGTACCAGATAGCTGCCTGCCAGACTGATAAAGGTGGTCAGCGCGGCGCCTTTATTGCCACGCTCTTCTTTATCGATCTGAACAATAACTTCCTGACCTTCACGCAGCACATCTTTGATGTTTGGGCGGCCATGGGCGTTATAGCTGGAAGGGAAGTACTCGCGAGCGATCTCTTTCAGGGGGAGGAAACCATGACGCTCGGCACCGTAGTCAACGAATGCGGCCTCAAGGCTGGGTTCAATGCGGGTGATTTTGCCTTTGTAAATGTTCGCTTTTTTCTGTTCGTGTCCAGGACTTTCGATATCCAGATCGTACAGACGCTGCCCATCCACAAGGGCGACACGCAACTCTTCTTGTTGAGTTGCGTTGATTAACATTCTTTTCATCGTAACTTACTCATTATTCTTACATTGACGACTAAGCTGCGGGCAAGGTGACGCTTTCCGGGGTATGAACCGATGGCCTCGTGTCTATTCACGTCGCCAACCTCACGGTTGTCGCTCGCTTAAGAGGCGCAAAGTGTCGGTTGCCTGTATTTCATACGGAAATACAGCGCGATTATCAGGGGAATAGCCTGGGTAAAACTCTCCAGAGAAGATTCCATTTACCGGTAAGTACTGCAACCCGCAGCCCGCTAACTGTCTGAAAGATCAATACGTCTTACGCCATTGCTGCGTGGATGATCGGTCAGACAAAATTGGTCATTCCGTCGATATCCTTACAAAACCCGGATTTAACGCGGAAAACAGCAGCATTATTCCATTGCTAACCGGGTTATAGCAAGATGACTTTTACCAATTATCACCCGGTTACTCACAGTTTCTTCACTTCTTTCGAATGATTGGTTTAATAACCACCAAATCGATTGCGTGAACGAAACCCTGACCGGGTAAAGGTAAATATAAGCATAGAAAAATGAGTGGCGCTAATGGCTGACGATAATTAGAATCGCCCCCCATGAAAACAGAGACTCCAGCCGTAAAAATGGTTGCCATCACCGAAGATGAAGCGGGGCAACGCATCGACAACTTTTTGCGCACCCAACTGAAGGGCGTGCCAAAGAGCATGATTTATCGCATCCTGCGTAAGGGTGAGGTGCGGGTAAATAAGAAGCGCATTAAACCTGAATACAAACTTGAAGCGGGTGATGAAGTGCGCATCCCGCCCGTGCGCGTCGCCGAACGGGAAGAGGAAGCGGTGTCGCCGCATCTGAATAAAGTCGCCGCGCTGACGAATGTGATTTTATATGAAGACGATCATATTCTGGTGCTCAACAAACCCTCAGGTACAGCCGTACACGGCGGCAGCGGGTTGAGCTTCGGCGTGATTGAAGGTTTGCGCGCGCTGCGCCCGGAAGCCCGCTTCCTTGAGCTGGTTCATCGCCTTGACCGCGACACCTCCGGCGTACTGCTGGTCGCCAAAAAGCGTTCCGCGCTGCGTTCGCTGCATGAGCAGCTGCGTGAGAAAGGAATGCAAAAGGATTATCTGGCGCTGGTGCGCGGACAGTGGCAATCCCATGTCAAAGTGGTGCAGGCGCCGCTGCTGAAAAACATTCTGCAAAGCGGTGAGCGTATCGTTCGCGTGAGTCAGGAAGGCAAACCGTCTGAAACCCGGTTCAAGGTGGAAGAGCGTTATGAATTTGCCACCCTCGTGCGCTGCAGCCCGGTGACCGGACGTACCCACCAGATCCGCGTTCATACACAGCATGCTGGTCATCCAATAGCCTTCGACGATCGCTATGGCGACCGTGAGTTCGATAAGCAGCTGGCCGGTACAGGCTTGTCCCGTCTGTTCCTCCATGCCGCCGCGCTGAAGTTTACCCACCCGGGTACCGGCGAGGTGATGCGTATCGAAGCCCCGCTGGATGAGCAGCTGAAGCGCTGTCTGAAAGTTCTGCGCGGGTAGTTGCCCGGCGGCGCTGCGCTTGCACGGGCCTACGGTCTTGTAGGCCGGGTAAGCGTAGCGCCACCCGGCATAAATTACGCCATCAACGGGTTGTAATGCTCCCGGCGCAGCATCTGGCACAGCGCAATCAGCGGTAATCCCACCAGCGTGTTCGGGTCGCGCCCGTCCAGCCTGTCAAACAATGCAATTCCCAGCCCCTCGCTTTTAAAGCTGCCCGCGCAGTTTAGCGGCCGCTCTTTTCGCACGTAGTCGTCAATTTCCTGTTCGCTGAGATGGCGGAAGTGCACGTCAAAGGGCTCGCATTCCGTCTGTAAATGGCCCGTAGACGAATTATAAAGGGCCAGGCCGGTGTAGAAGGTGACAATACTGCCGCGCGCTTTCAGCAGCTGCTGGCGGGCGTTCTCTTCGGTGTGCGGTTTACCGGTAATCATTCCATCCAGGACGCAAACCTGATCGGAACCTATAATTAAATGGTCAGGAAATCGCGCTGCCAGACTTTTCGCCTTTTCCTGAGCCAGACGGACCACCAGATGGCGTGGCGATTCACCGGGCTGTGGGGTCTCATCCACGTTCGGCGCGGCGCATTCGAAGGGGACGCCCAGCTTTTCCAGCAACACGCGGCGGTAGGGTGATGTGGAGGCGAGAATGAGATTTGGCATATTTTTTTCACCAGATATAGCGTATCGATGCCAGCCATTTTAAACTACGGGCCGCAATGTGTGCGAATAAATGGCAAAAGGCAGCCTGAGGTTGCCTTTTTCTTTGACTCTATGACGTTACAAAGTTAATATGCGCGCCCTATGCAAAAGGTAAAATTACCCCTGACTCTTGATCCGGTTCGTACGGCTCAAAAACGCCTTGATTACGAAGGTATCTATACTCGTGATCAGGCTGAGCGTGTCGCCGAATCCGTAGTCAGTGTGGACAGTGATGTGGAATGCTCCATGTCGTTTGAGATCGATCCCCAGCGCCTTGCCGTTATTACCGGTGATGCAAAGGTGTCGGTCACGCTCGAATGTCAGCGTTGCGGGAAACCGTTCCCACTTCATGTTCACACAACATATTGTTTTAGTCCGGTTCGTTCAGACGAACAGGCTGAAGCACTCCCGGAAGCGTATGAGCCGATTGAGGTTAACGAATTCGGTGAAATCGATCTGCTGGCGCTGGTTGAAGATGAAATCATCCTCACCTTGCCTGTAGTTCCGGTGCATGATTCTGAACACTGTGAAGTGTCCGAGGCGGACATGGTCTTTGGGGAACTGCCTGATGAAGCGCAAAAACCAAACCCATTTGCCGTATTAGCCAGTTTAAAGCGTAAGTAATTAAGGAGTAAGGTCCATGGCCGTACAACAGAATAAACCAACCCGTTCCAAACGTGGCATGCGTCGTTCCCATGACGCGCTGACTGCAGTTACCAGCCTGTCTGTAGACAAGACTTCTGGTGAGAAACACCTGCGTCACCACATCACTGCTGACGGTTTCTACCGCGGCCGCAAGGTTATCACTAAGTAATCACGCGTTTGCGTGATTAGGCTTAGTGAGGGTTTCCCCGTGCAAACGGGGATATACCGAACCAGGCTGCGACGATACCTTGACACGTCTAACCCTGGCGTTAGATGTCATGGGGGGAGATTTTGGCCCTTCCGTGACAGTGCCTGCAGCATTGCAGGCACTGAACTCTAATTCGCAACTCACTCTCCTTTTAGTCGGCAATCCCGACGCTATCACGCCATTACTTGCAAAAGCTGACTTCGAACAACGTTCACGTCTGCAGATTATTCCTGCCCAGTCAGTTATTGCCAGTGATGTCCGGGCCTCACAGGCGATCCGCAGCAGTCGTGGAAGCTCAATGCGCATCGCGCTGGAGCTGGTGAAAGAAGGGCGCGCGCAGGCGTGCGTCAGCGCCGGCAATACCGGCGCGCTGATGGGGCTGGCAAAATTACTGCTCAAACCCCTTGAGGGTATTGAGCGCCCGGCGCTGGTGACCGTATTGCCCCACCAGCAAAAGGGCAAAACGGTGGTGCTGGATTTAGGTGCCAACGTCGATTGCGACAGTGTTATGCTGGCGCAGTTTGCCGTAATGGGCTCGGTGCTGGCAGAGGAAGTCGTGGGGATCTCTCATCCCCGCGTGGCTTTGCTGAATATAGGTGAAGAAGAGACCAAAGGTCTCGACAGCATCCGTGAGGCGGCCGAGCGGCTAAAAAATGAGCCATCCATCAACTATATTGGATATCTCGAAGCCAACGAATTATTGACCGGAAAAACGGATGTACTGGTATGTGACGGGTTTACAGGAAACGTTACATTAAAAACCATGGAAGGGGTGGTGAGAATGTTTCTTTCTCTGCTTAAATCGCAGGGAGAGGGGAAAAAACGGTCATGGTGGCTGATTTTATTAAAGCGTTGGCTACAAAAGAGCCTGGCGCGGCGATTCAGTCACCTCAACCCCGACCAGTATAATGGCGCCTGTCTGTTAGGATTGCGCGGCATTGTGATTAAGAGTCACGGTGCGGCCAATCAGCGAGCGTTTGCCGTCGCGATTGAACAGGCAGTGCAGGCGGTGCAGCGACAAGTCCCACAGCGGATTGCCGCTCGCCTGGGATCTGTATTAGCAAAAAGTGACTGAGCGTACATGTATACGAAGATTTTAGGTACCGGCAGCTATCTGCCAAAGCAAGTGCGAACCAACGCCGATCTGGAAAAAATGGTAGATACGTCTGACGAGTGGATCGTCACCCGTACAGGTATCCGCGAACGTCGTATTGCCGCGCCAGATGAAACAGTTTCCACCATGGGCTATGAAGCCGCTCAGCGCGCGCTGGAGATGGCGGGTGTCGATAAAGACGACGTCGGCCTGATTATCGTTGCCACTACGTCTGCCACGCATGCTTTCCCAAGCGCAGCGTGCCAGGTTCAGAACATGCTGGGCATTAAAGGTTGCCCGGCGTTCGACGTTGCTGCTGCCTGCGCAGGCTTTACCTATGCGTTGAGCATCGCCGATCAATACGTGAAATCCGGTGCCGTGAAGCATGCGCTGGTGATCGGTGCTGACGTGCTGGCGCGTACCTGCGATCCAGCCGATCGCGGAACGATCATTATTTTTGGTGATGGTGCAGGAGCTGTCCTGTTAGGACAATCTGAAGAGCCAGGCATCATCTCAACGCATTTGCATGCGGACGGTAGCTACGGCGAACTGTTGACGCTGCCAAACGCCGATCGTGTTAATCCGGACAATGCCATCTACCTGACCATGGCCGGCAACGAAGTTTTCAAGGTGGCGGTAACAGAGCTGGCGCATATCGTTGACGAGACGCTGGAAGCAAACAATCTGGAGCGTTCCGCCCTCGACTGGCTGGTGCCACATCAGGCGAACCTGCGTATTATCAGCGCCACGGCGAAGAAACTTGGCATGTCTATGGATAACGTTGTGGTGACCCTGGATCGTCATGGCAATACGTCTGCAGCATCAGTGCCCTGCGCGTTTGACGAAGCGGTACGCGATGGACGAATTCAACGAGGCCAACTGGTCTTGCTCGAAGCCTTCGGGGGCGGTTTCACCTGGGGTTCTGCGCTGGTTCGTTTCTAGTATAAGGATAAAAAAATGACGCAATTTGCTTTTGTGTTCCCCGGTCAGGGTTCTCAGGCCGTTGGAATGTTGTCCGGCTTAGCGGAGCAGTATCCGGTCATCGAAGAGACCTTCCGTGAAGCGTCGGATGCCCTGAGCTACGATCTTTGGGCGCTGATCCAGCAAGGGCCAGCCGAAGAGCTGAATAAAACCTGGCAGACCCAGCCTGGACTGCTGACCGCATCGGTCGCATTGTGGCGCGTATGGCAACAGCAGGGCGGCAAAGCGCCAGCGCTGCTGGCTGGTCACAGCCTGGGTGAATACTCTGCGCTGGTTTGCGCAGGGGTGATTGCGTTTGCTGATGCCGTGCGTCTGGTTGAAATGCGCGGCAAATTTATGCAGGAAGCGGTGCCGGAAGGCACGGGCGGCATGTCGGCCATTATTGGTCTGGATGATGCTTCCATTGCCAAAGCCTGTGAAGAATCGGCAGAAGGCCAGGTGGTTTCTCCGGTAAACTTCAACTCGCCGGGCCAGGTGGTTATCGCCGGTCATAAAGAAGCGGTTGAACGTGCAGGCGCAGCCTGTAAAGCTGCGGGCGCCAAACGTGCGCTGCCGCTGCCGGTGAGCGTACCGTCGCACTGCGCGCTGATGAAGCCTGCTGCCGAGAAGCTGGCGGTCGAGCTGGAAAAAATCACCTTCAACGCGCCGACCATTGCGGTGGTGAATAACGTTGATGTGCAGTGCGAAACCGCGCCAGAAGCCATCCGCCATGCGCTGGTTCGCCAGCTGTACAGCCCGGTTCAGTGGACCAAAACGGTTGAGTTTATGGCATCCCAGGGCGTTGAGCACCTGTATGAAGTCGGCCCGGGTAAAGTTCTTACCGGTCTGACCAAACGTATTGTTGATACCCTGACCGCATCGGCCATTAATGAGCCGGAAGCACTGTCAGCGGCACTCGCGCAGTAAGAAGAGGAATACCATGAGTTTTGAAGGAAAAATCGCACTGGTCACTGGTGCAAGCCGCGGTATTGGCCGTGCTATCGCTGAGACCCTCGTCGCGCGCGGCGCGAAAGTGATCGGCACCGCGACCAGCGAAAGCGGCGCGCAGGCGATCAGCGAGTACCTGGGTGCGAACGGTAAAGGTCTGATGTTGAATGTGACCGATCCTGCATCTATCGAATCTGTTCTGGGAAATATTCGCGCAGAATTTGGCGAAGTGGATATTCTGGTCAATAATGCCGGAATCACTCGCGACAACTTACTGATGCGAATGAAAGATGATGAGTGGAGCGATATTCTCGAAACCAACCTGTCATCTGTGTTCCGTCTGTCAAAAGCGGTAATGCGAGCTATGATGAAGAAGCGTCATGGGCGTATTATCACTATCGGTTCTGTGGTTGGTACCATGGGAAATGCTGGTCAGGCTAACTACGCTGCGGCGAAAGCAGGTCTGATCGGTTTCAGTAAGTCGCTGGCACGCGAAGTTGCGTCCCGCGGAATTACTGTAAACGTTGTTGCTCCGGGCTTTATTGAAACGGACATGACGCGTGCGCTGACCGATGAGCAGCGTGCGGGTACGCTGGCGGCAGTTCCGGCGGGTCGTTTAGGCGACCCTAAAGAAATCGCCAGCGCGGTTGCATTTTTAGCCTCTGACGAAGCGAGTTACATCACTGGTGAAACTCTCCACGTCAACGGCGGAATGTACATGGTTTAATCACGTTAGAAAATATTTGCGTTATTAGGGCGAATGGCCTCAAAATAACGTAAAATCGTGGTAAGACCTGCCGGGATTTAGTTGCAAATTTTTCAACATTTTATACACTACGAAAACCATCGCGAAAGCGAGTTTTGATAGGAAATTTAAGAGTATGAGCACTATCGAAGAACGCGTTAAGAAAATTATTGGCGAACAGCTGGGCGTTAAGCAGGAAGAAGTTGTGAACTCCGCTTCCTTCGTTGAAGACCTGGGCGCAGATTCTCTTGACACCGTTGAGCTGGTAATGGCTCTGGAAGAAGAGTTTGATACTGAGATTCCGGACGAAGAAGCTGAGAAAATCACCACCGTTCAGGCTGCCATTGATTACATCAACGGTCACCAGGCGTAAGTGAGCATCTCCAGGCGGTCATTCGACCGCCTGTGTTTTTTCTTTTGTAGTCCCTCGATTTTCTTTTTTTATCCCTCCCTGGAGGACAAGCGTGTCTAAGCGTCGTGTAGTTGTGACCGGACTTGGCATGTTATCTCCTGTCGGCAATACCGTAGAGTCTACCTGGAACGCTCTCCTTGCCGGTCAGAGTGGCATCAGCCTAATCGACCATTTCGATACTAGCGCCTATGCAACGAAATTTGCTGGCTTAGTAAAGGATTTTAACTGTGAAGAGATCATCTCGCGCAAAGAACAGCGCAAGATGGATGCCTTCATTCAATATGGAATTGTCGCTGGCGTTCAGGCCATGCAGGATTCTGGCCTTGAAATTACGGAAGAGAACGCAACCCGTATTGGCGCCGCTATTGGCTCCGGGATTGGCGGTCTTGGCCTGATTGAGGAAAACCACACCTCTCTGGTGAATGGTGGCCCACGTAAAATTAGCCCGTTCTTCGTTCCGTCAACGATTGTTAACATGGTGGCAGGTCACCTGACCATCATGTTTGGCCTGCGCGGTCCAAGCATCTCGATTGCTACTGCCTGTACGTCCGGCGTGCATAACATTGGCCAGGCGGCGCGTATTATCGCCTATGGCGATGCCGATGCGATGGTTGCAGGCGGTGCAGAAAAGGCCAGTACCCCACTGGGTGTAGGTGGCTTCGGCGCAGCGCGTGCCCTGTCTACCCGCAACGATAATCCTCAGGCGGCAAGCCGTCCGTGGGATAAAGACCGTGATGGTTTCGTGCTGGGTGACGGTGCGGGTATGGTCGTGCTGGAAGAGTACGAGCATGCGAAGAAGCGCGGCGCGAAAATTTATGCTGAAATCATTGGCTTCGGCATGAGCAGCGACGCTTATCACATGACCTCTCCGCCGGAAGACGGGGCAGGTGCTGCGCTGGCAATGGTTAACGCAATCCGCGATGCGGGTATCGAACCGGGTCAGATTGGCTATGTGAATGCGCACGGTACCTCCACGCCAGCAGGCGACAAAGCTGAAGCGCAGGCCGTTAAGTCTGTGTTTGGCGATGCGTCCCGCCGCGTGATGGTCAGCTCAACTAAATCCATGACCGGACACCTGTTGGGTGCGGCGGGTGCAGTAGAATCAATCTACTCTATCCTTGCGCTGCGCGATCAGGCTGTTCCGCCGACCATCAACCTGGATAACCCGGATGATGGTTGCGATCTGGACTTCGTTCCGCACGAAGCACGTCAGGTCAGCGGTCTGGAGTACACCCTGTGTAACTCCTTCGGCTTTGGCGGCACCAACGGCTCTCTGATCTTTAAAAAGGTCTGAGGCCGACAGCCGGGCGGTCTATCGCCTTCCCGGCACATTGATAAAAAAGGTCCGCTTGTCGGGCCTTTTTTATTCGGTTTTATTCCCTTGTCCGCGGCCCGCCTTCCTGCCAGACTATTCGACCATTTAAAAGGAGCCATCATGTTCTTGATCAATGGCATACCCCAGGAAACGCTGCCAGCGAGCGACAGGTCTATTCAGTTTGGTGACGGCTGCTTCACGACGGCACGCATTGCTGCGGGCCAGGTCTGTCTGCTGGATGCCCATCTGCAACGCTTGCAGAAAGCCTGTGAAAAACTGCTTATCCCCTATGTGGCATGGGCAGAGTTGGAACGTGAAATGGTTGAGCTCGCCCAGAGGAATGACCGTGGCGTGCTGAAGGTCATTATCAGCCGGGGAAGCGGCGGCAGGGGATACAGCCCGGCGAACTGCCTGCGCCCGGTTCGACTCCTCTCGGTGTCGGCGTATCCCCCCCACTATGATAGCTGGCGTAGCGAAGGCATTGTCCTGACCTTAAGCCCGGTGCGGCTGGGACGTAACCCGCAGCTGGCCGGGTTAAAACACCTTAACCGTCTTGAACAGGTGCTGATCCGCACGCATCTCGAACAGACCGATGCCGACGAGGCGCTGGTTCTTGACAGCGAAGGGTTCATTACGGAATGCTGTGCGGCGAATTTATTCTGGCGTCAGGGGAAGGAGATTTTTACTCCCCGGCTGGATCAGGCAGGCGTTAATGGCCTGATGCGCCAGTTTTGTCTGCAACAGCTGGCACACTCCGGGTATCGCGTTGTCGAAGTGTATGCCCACGAGGCTGTGCTGGCTGAGGCCGACGAGATGATGGTCTGCAATGCGCTAATGCCCGTTGTGCCGGTTCGTCAGTATGGTTCTCAACGTTTTTTATCGCGTGAGTTGTACGCATTTTTAGCCCCTCTGTGTGAGCAAACCAGATAGTCATGAAGAAAATGTTGCGCTTTATTCTCCTCATCCTTGTTGTGCTGGGCATTGCCGCTGGCGTAGGGATGTGGAAAGTTCGCCAGCTGGCGGGCAGTCAAATTCTGATCGCCGAAGAGACGGTCTTCACCCTGAAACCGGGCACCGGGCGTCTGGCGCTGGGTGAGCAGCTGTATGGCGAGAAGATCATTAACCGCCCGCGGGTGTTCCAGTGGTTATTACGCGTGCAGCCGGAACTGTCGCATTTTAAAGCCGGTACCTACCGTTTTACGCCGGGGATGACCGTCAAAGAGATGCTGGAGCTGCTTGAGAGCGGCAAAGAGGCGCAGTTCCCGCTGCGTTTTGTGGAAGGGATGCGCCTGAGCGACTACCTGAAGCAGCTCCGCGACGCCCCTTACATCAAACACACTCTTAAAGACGACAGCTATGCCACCGTCGCCGAGGCCCTGAAGTTTGAGCATCCGGAGTGGGTAGAAGGGTGGTTCTGGCCAGATACCTGGATGTATACCGCAGGCACCACGGATGTGGCTTTGCTGCAACGCGCGCATAAAAAGATGGGCGACGCAGTGGATAAAGCCTGGGAAGGGCGGATGGAAAACCTGCCGTATAAAGATCAGAACCAGTTCGTGACCATGGCCTCGATCGTCGAGAAAGAGACGGCGGTTGCGAGTGAGCGAGATCAGGTTGCCTCGGTATTTATCAATCGCCTGCGCATCGGTATGCGTCTGCAGACCGACCCGACGGTAATTTACGGTATGGGTGAGAATTACAAGGGCAAAATTTCACGTAAAGACCTGGAAACCCCAACCGATTATAATACCTATGTCATTAGCGGTTTACCCCCGGGGCCGATTGCCACACCGGGTCAGGCATCGTTGAATGCCGCCGCGCATCCGGCTAAGACGCCGTATCTCTATTTCGTCGCGGACGGAAAGGGTGGACATACTTTTAACACCAATCTTGCCAGTCATAATCGTTCGGTCCAGGACTATCTGAAGGCACTTAAGGAAAAAAATGCGCAGTAATTACATTGTCATTGAGGGGCTGGAAGGCGCCGGGAAAACGACCGCACGTGATGTAGTGGTCGAGACGCTCAAACAGTGTGGTATCGAAGAGATGATCTTTACCCGTGAACCGGGTGGTACCCAGCTGGCTGAAAAACTGCGCAGCCTGGTACTGGACATCAAATCGGTCGGGGATGAAGTCATCACCGATAAAGCCGAAGTGATGATGTTTTACGCCGCGCGCGTCCAGCTGGTCGAAACCGTCATCAAGCCTGCCCTGGCGCGGGGATGCTGGGTGATTGGCGACCGCCACGATCTCTCGACCCAGGCGTATCAGGGCGGCGGACGCGGCATTGACCAGCAGATGCTCGGCACGCTGCGCGATGCGGTCCTTGGCGATTTCCGCCCGAACCTGACGCTCTATCTCGACGTGACGCCTGAAGTGGGTCTGAAACGCGCCCGCGCCCGCGGCGAACTGGATCGTATCGAGCAGGAGTCGCTGGACTTCTTTAACCGCACCCGCGCGCGTTACCGTGAGCTGGCCGCCCAGGACAGTTCGATCCGCACCATCGATGCAACCCAGCCGCTGGAGGATGTGATGAACGACATTCGCCAGACGGTCACTGACTGGCTGAAGGAACAACAGGCATGAAATGGTACCCATGGTTGCGCCCGCACTTTGAACAGCTGGTGAACAGCTATCAGTCCGGTCGGGGGCATCATGCGTTACTGATCCAGTCGCTGCCGGGCATGGGCGATGAGGCCCTGATCTACGCCATCAGCCGTTTTTTGATGTGTCAGCAGCCGCAGGGGCATAAAAGCTGCGGTCAATGCCGCAGCTGTCAGCTGATGCAGGCGGAGACGCACCCGGATTATTACGCGCTGGAGCCGGAGAAAGGCAAGACCACGCTGGGCATCGATGCGGTGCGTACGGTCAGTGAAAAGCTCTACGAGCGTGCGCGGCTCGGCGGGGCGAAGGTCGTCTGGCTGAAGGATGCCGCTCAGCTTACTGAGGCCGCGGCGAACGCTTTGTTAAAAACCCTCGAAGAGCCACCGGAAAATACCTGGTTCCTGATGGCCTGTCGTGAACCCGGACGGCTGCTGGCAACCCTGCGTAGCCGCTGTCGTCTGCATCATCTCAGCGTGCCGCAGGAGGCCTGGGCCCTCAGCTGGCTGGCGCGAGAAGTGACAACGTCACAAGAAGCTGCGCTGAGCGCGCTGCGTCTGTGCGGCGGAGCACCTGCCGCGGCGTTGGCCTTGCTGCAGCCCAACGTCCAGACACAACGGGAACAACTTTGTCAGGCGCTCGGCGCGGTGTCGGACAGCGGCGACTGGCTGAGCCTGCTTCCGGTTCTGAACCACGAGCAAGTGCCAGACCGTCTGCACTGGCTGGCAGCCCTGCTGCTGGATGCCCTTAAAGTTCAGCAGGGAGCGACCCTGCTTAGCAATGCTGATGCCTGGCCGCTCGTGAATACCCTGGCGCAACGCCTCCCGGGCGTGGCATTGCGGGCTATCCTTCATGATGTCTGCCAGTGCCGCGAACAACTACTCAGCGTAACGGGGCTGAATCGGGAGCTTGTCCTGACCGACCTGTTACTCACTATCGAGCATTACCTGCAACCGGGCACGACGTTGCCTGTATCCCATCTCTGAGAGAGACATTATGTTTTTAGTCGACTCACACTGCCATCTCGATGGCCTGGATTATCAATCCCTGCATAAAAACGTCGATGACGTGCTGGCGAAAGCCGCCGCCCGCGATGTGAAATTTTGTCTGGCGGTCGCCACGACGTTACCGGGTTATCGCACCATGCGCGAGCTGGTGGGCGTCCGCGACAATGTGGTGTTCTCCTGCGGCGTGCATCCGCTGAACCAGGATGAACCTTACGACGTCGAAGATTTACGCCGTCTGGCGGCGGAAGAGGGCGTGGTGGCGATGGGTGAAACCGGGCTGGATTATTTCTACACTCCGGAAACCAAATCTCGCCAGCAGGAATCTTTCCGCGACCATATCCGCATTGGCCGGGAACTGAATAAACCGGTGATCGTCCACACCCGCGACGCGCGCGCCGATACGCTGGCAATCCTGACAGAAGAAAACGTGACGGATTGCGGGGGCGTACTACACTGTTTCACAGAAGACAGAGAAACAGCGGGCAAGCTGCTGGATTTGGGTTTTTATATCTCGTTTTCCGGGATCGTGACGTTCCGTAACGCCGAGCAGCTTCGTGATGCTGCGCGCTACGTGCCGCTCGATCGTCTGCTGGTGGAAACAGACTCCCCTTATCTGGCTCCGGTACCGCATCGCGGTAAAGAAAATCAACCCGCGATGGTACGGGATGTGGCCGAGTACATGGCCGTATTAAAAGGCGTCGACGTTGAAGAACTGGCACGCATTACCACCACCAACTTTGCCAGCCTGTTTCACATCGATCCCTCCCGCCTGCAATCTGCCTGATTAATCTATTTTTTTATGGCTCGTAATTAATAGCCGAAAAGAGTAAAGTTCACCGCCCAGGTTGGGGCGGTGATGACCGTTATGGAAACATTTGGCAATCTGTTTTGTAAAAGTCTGAAAGTTTTTCAGCTGCCTTGCGCTGAAACGTGATAGCCGTCAAACAAAGATACGCGGATTTATTTTACTCTGTGTAATAAATAAAGGGCGCTTAGATGTCCTGTCCACGGCACGGTTCTCCCCCCGGGCCAATGCGTGAAAACGTAAAAAAAGCACAAATACTCAGGAGCACTCTCAATTATGTTTAAGAATGCATTTGCTAACCTGCAGAAGGTCGGTAAATCGCTGATGCTGCCAGTATCCGTACTGCCTATCGCAGGTATCCTGCTGGGCGTCGGTTCTGCAAACTTCAGCTGGCTGCCAGCCGTAGTTTCTCATGTGATGGCCGAAGCAGGCGGTTCTGTTTTTGCTAATATGCCACTGATCTTCGCTATCGGCGTTGCGCTTGGCTTCACCAATAACGACGGCGTATCTGCACTGGCCGCTGTAGTTGCCTACGGCATCATGGTTAAAACCATGGCTGTGGTTGCACCTCTGGTGCTGCACTTACCACCGGAAGAGATCGCTGCTAAACACCTGGCTGATACCGGGGTTCTGGGCGGTATCATCTCGGGTGCAATTGCGGCATATATGTTTAACCGCTTCTATCGCATCAAGCTGCCTGAGTACCTGGGCTTCTTTGCAGGTAAGCGTTTCGTTCCAATTATCTCTGGTCTGGCGGCGATCTTCACCGGTGTGATCCTCTCCTTCATCTGGCCTCCGATTGGTTCTGCGATCCAGACCTTCTCCCAGTGGGCTGCATACCAGAACCCGGTTGTGGCGTTCGGTATCTACGGCTTCATTGAGCGTTGCCTGGTGCCGTTTGGTCTGCACCACATCTGGAACGTTCCTTTCCAGATGCAGATCGGCGAATACACCAACGCAGCAGGTCAGGTTTTCCACGGCGATATCCCACGTTACATGGCAGGCGACCCAACTGCAGGCAAACTGTCTGGCGGCTTCCTGTTCAAAATGTACGGCCTGCCGGCTGCTGCGATTGCAATCTGGCACTCTGCTAAACCAGAGAACCGTGCCAAAGTGGGCGGTATCATGATCTCCGCAGCGCTGACCTCGTTCCTGACCGGTATCACCGAGCCGATCGAGTTCTCCTTCATGTTCGTTGCGCCGATTCTGTACATTATCCACGCGGTTCTGGCTGGCCTGGCGTTCCCAATCTGTATCCTGCTGGGTATGCGTGACGGTACCTCCTTCTCGCACGGTCTGATCGACTTTATCGTTCTGTCCGGTAACAGCAGCAAGCTGTGGCTGTTCCCAATCGTTGGTGCGTGCTACGCGGTTGCGTACTACACCATCTTCCGCGTGCTGATCAAAGCACTGGACCTGAAAACTCCGGGTCGTGAAGATGCAACAGACGACGTTAAAGCTGGCGCGACCAGCGAAATGGCTCCTGCACTGGTTGCAGCGTTCGGCGGTAAAGAGAACATCACCAACCTGGACGCGTGTATCACTCGTCTGCGTGTGAGCGTTGCTGATATCGCGAAAGTTGACCAGCCGGGTCTGAAAAAACTGGGCGCAGCTGGCGTAGTTGTTGCAGGTTCCGGTGTACAGGCTATCTTCGGTACTAAATCCGATAACCTGAAAACCGAAATGGATGAGTACATCCGCAGCAACTAAGTTGTGACCTGGGGAGACTAAGGCAGCCGAATGGCTGCCTTTTTTATATCTATGGTTTGTGAAATGCCGGGTGGCGGCTGCGCCTTACCCGGCCTACAAAAGCTCAGACCGTAGGCCGGGTAAGCGTAGCGCCACCCGGCACAAAAAAGGGAGCCATTTGGCTCCCTTAGACGTCTGATAATTTATCAGAACTGATAGCTTGCGGTCAGGCTCACGTTACGCGGTTCGCCATACACAATTTCACCTTCGACGTTGGTGTCGTAAGTCTTATCGAAGAGGTTATTCAGATTACCCTGCAGGGAGAAGTTCTTCGTGACCTGGTAACGGGTGAAGAGATCCACCAGCGCGTAGCTGCCCTGTGATGCGCGCCAGGTGCCGTAAGGCGTGTCCTGATAAGTGTAGACGCTGTTTTGCCAGTTAACGCCGCCGCCAACGGTCAGCTCAGGCATAGCCGGCAGACAGTAGCTGGTAAACAGTTTTACGGTAGTACGCGGCAGTTGCGGGTTTACCGCCTTGCCTTCGTTATCTTCCGCAACGTAGCGCGTTGCACCGAAGGTCATCTGCCAGTTATCCGTCAGCGCGCCGTTGATTTCAAACTCAACGCCTTTACTCACGGTACCGTCAACGCTCTCGTAAGCCACATCAGTGGAACCCTGAATGGTCCGGCCGGTGCTTTGCCCCAGATTATCCTGCTCAATGCGGAACACGGAGAGCGTGGTAGTCAGACGGCTGTTCATCCAGTCGGATTTCAGGCCCGCTTCGTAGTTATTCCCGGTGATCGGGTCAAGATACTTGCCCGAGCTGTCGCGGTAGTTTTGCGGCTGGAAGATGGAGGTATAGCTGGTGTAGGCAGACCAGTTGTCATTGATGTCGTAAACCAGACCCGCGTAAGGCGTGGTGTGGTTTTTCTCCATGTCACTGGTCAGGGTGTTAACACTCCAGTTGGTATAACGGGCGCCAAGAATTAAATGCAAAGGATCGGCCAGTGAAATGCGCGTCGCGGCGTACAGCGATTTCATATTGGTGGTGTCATCCTGAGCCAGCGACTGCGATCCCCAGTTGGTTTCCGGGAAGTTACCGTTATAGTCGTAGAAGCTACCGAACTCATCCGGGTAGACGTTAGCCCATGAGTTGGTGTAACGGTTGGTCTGACGACTGAAGCTGCCGCCCACCATCATAGTGTGCTGACGGCCCAGCAGCTCGTAGCCCCCGTCTGCAAACAGATCCACCGCATCCACTTTACGTTTACCGCTGTTCCAGCCGGTGCCGCCAATGTAATCAAAGCCCGGACCATAGTTCGAATAAGGGCCTTCCAGCATGCCGGTGCTCTTATTCACAAAGGCATCGATGTACATCGCTTTGCTGTCGAATTTCGCTTCGGTATGGGTCGCATTCAGGGTGGCCTGCCAGTCGTCGGCAAAACGCTGCTTCAGGGTGAAGAAGACCTTATTGAACTCTTTGTCGTTGTAAGCCCAGTCTGGAGACGTGCTGTGGGCGCGATCGTAATGTTTGGTGCTACCGTCGGTGTTCCAGCGCGGCAAACCACCCCAGGTCTGGTTATTGATGTCGATACGCTGGTATTCGTAGCCGGCGGACAGGGAGGTGCTGGTGCCCAGGTCGGCGTCCAGAATACCGGAGAAGAAGGTGCGCTTCTGATTGTAGTTGTCGAGCCAGGAGTCGCTGTCCTGATAACCCGCCACGATGCGGCTGCGCAGATTGCCGTCTTCCGTCAGCGGGCTTTGCATGTCCATGACGTAACGTTGTTTGTTCCAGCTGCCGTATTCTGCCGACAGATTGGCCTTGAATTCGCGGCTGGTGGCATGCTTACGCACCATATTGATCGCCGCAGACGGGTTGCCTGTGCCGGTCATCAGACCGTTGGCGCCACGCACCACTTCCACCCGCTCAAACAGGGCCGTGTCAGACTGAGAATCACCCAGGTTCCAGCGTGATTCGAAATAGGTTGGAATGCCATCGACCATGTAGTTGTCGATTTCGAACCCGCGGGAGTAAAAGTTGCTGCGATCGGAGTCAGTGGTGCTTTTGCTGATCCCCATCGTGTTATCCATCACGTCGCCCAGGGTTTGCAGCTGTTGGTCTTCCATGCGTTGTTCGCTGACGATCGTGACCGATTGCGGAATGTCACGCTGGACCATCTGCATTTTGGTGCCCACGGTCGTGGTTTTTACGCTGTAGTCCTGGCTTTCATCAGCGGCATCCGGCTGCGATGAACCCTCAACAATGACCGTCTCTTCGGCCGGGGCGGCGAAGCTGGCGACGGGCGTCAATGCGAAAGCAATACAGGCTGCGAGCAGCGAGGGTTTAGCGACAGGCTGGCGTTGCCCGTCCCTGGTATAATTCATGAAAGACATCAACAAACCTTTCTGAGTGAAGTGTGAATGTTATGCCCCAGTTCCGTAAGCACAGTCTGAGGTCGTTTTCTAGGTATAAAATGCGCATGTAAATGCAAATGCGAAATATACGCATTGTGATTAAACCTGTAAACAAGGGTTTCAGCCGTATATGAAATTATGTTTTAAGATTTCAGGGCAGGGCGCGAGGAACGGCTGCGTATAAATTGCGCTATAAGGAAAGAATTCGAGGGATAAGGTTGAAAGGATTAGAGAAAGTCGCTCATACTCTTGAGTCGTATCACATAAGAATGCGCCTGCACCGAGTGGGTTGTCTCCGGGCACGTCGCCAGATTAATGAATAAGGAAAACCCCATGGCTGAAGAAACCATTTTCAGTAAAATTATCCGCGGCGAGATACCTGCGGATATCGTCTATCAGGATGAGCTGGTTACCGCTTTTCGCGACATCTCTCCGCAGGCGCCGACCCACATCCTCATTATTCCTAATATTCTGATTCCGACGGTAAATGACGTGAAAACTGAGCATGAATTGGCATTAGGCCGTATGCTGACAGTAGCAGCGAAAATTGCTGAGCAGGAAGGCGTGGCCGAAGACGGTTATCGTTTGATCATGAACTGTAACCGCCACGGTGGTCAGGAAGTTTATCATATTCATATACATCTGCTCGGCGGTCGTCCGCTGGGGCCGATGCTTGCGCATAAAGGTCTTTAAGATGCCCGGTGGACGGATTGCGATGCTGTTCATGATGGTGCTGCTGGCGGGATGCAAATCTCAGCCCGCCATCCCCGTCAATGATGAGCAAACATTAGTGATGGAGTCTTCTGTACTGGCGGCGGGCATTACCGCCGATAAACCGTCGCTGACCATCAGCGAGATTCAGCCGTCTGCCTCCTCCACGCTGTTTAATGAAAGACAAGAGTCCATAACCGTCCATTACCGTTTTTTCTGGTATGACGCCAGAGGCCTGGAAATGCACCCGCTTGAGGCGCCGCGCAGCGTGACCATCCCGGCGAATTCGTCGGTCACGCTCTATGGCAGCGCCAATTATCTGGGTGCGCATAAGGTCAGACTTTATCTCTATCTTTAAGGGGTGATCCTTGATTAAAAATTTCAGTCGTTACGCGCTGGTCACGGCTTTTGCACTGTTCCTCTCGGGTTGTATCAGTCGTACTGAGCAGCCGCCTGCACCGGTCGAAGAGGTGAAGCCGGGCGCAGAGCAGCCGGTCCAGCCAACACAGCCTGTACCAACCGTGCCTACCGTGCCGTCCGTGCCTGCGCAACCAGGTCCTATCGAGCATCAGGAAGAAAGCGCTCAGCCTGCGCCGCGTGAACGTCATTACGACTGGAACGGCGCGATGCAGCCGATGGTCAATAAAATGTTGCAGGCTCAGGGCGTTACCGCAGGCAGCGTGCTGCTGGTGGACAGCGTCAACAACCGCACCAACGGCAGCCTGAATGCCGGGGAAGCCACCGAAACGCTGCGCAATGCGCTGGCGAACAATGGCAAATTCACCCTGGTATCGGCGCAGCAGCTCTCCGTGGCCAAGCAGCAGTTGGGCCTTTCTCCGCAGGACAGCCTGGGCTCGCGCAGTAAAGCCATCGGCATTGCCCGCAACGTAGGGGCGCAGTATGTGCTCTACTCCAGCGCGACCGGCAACGTCAACTCACCAGCGCTGCAAATGCAGTTGATGCTGGTTCAGACAGGTGAAATTATCTGGTCGGGTAAAGGTGCAGTTCAGCAACAGTAATCTGACGCGCGACACATTGCTGTCGCGCTTTTTCCCGCAGTATCGCCTTATCGCGCCGCAGACCCACGCCGGGTTGAGCGGCGCGATTTGCATTATTGAGCACGCCGGGCAGCGGCTGGTGCTGCGCCAGTATCATGCCGCGCTGGCCACGCCGGCCCATTTTCGCCGCCAGTACCATGCGCTACGCCATCTTCCCGCCGACATTGCTCCCCAGCCGCATTTTTACAGTCCTGGATGGATAGCGGTCGATTATCTGGCGGGTGAGGTCAAAACCACGTTACCCGCCGCACCCGTGCTGGCCGCGATGCTGTATCATCTGCATCATCAGCCCAGATTCGGCTGGCGCATCACCCTGGCCCCGCTGCTGGAGCAGTACTGGTTGCAGGCCTCGCCGTCCCGGCGTACACCGTTGTGGCTGCGCTGGCATAAGCGTCTGCAAAAAGGGGGCGAGCCGCGCCCGCTGCGCCTCGTGCCGCTGCATATGGACGTTCATGCGGGTAATATCGTGCACACGCCTGCCGGCAGTCGGCTGCTGGACTGGGAATATGCCGGAGACGGCGACGTTGCCCTGGAGCTGGCCAGCGTCTGGACTGAGAGTGAAGTCCAGCGTCAGCAACTGCTTGCCGCCTACGGCGAGATCGCGCAACTCGATCTGTCCCGGCTGCAACGTCAGGTGAAACGCTGGCGCCCCTGGGTGCTGATGCTGATGGCTGGCTGGTTTGAGCTGCGCTGGCAACAATCACAAGACAAACATTTTATTGCGCTGGCCGATGAGATCTGGCGCCAGTTAGAAACGACAGAATAAGAGAGGTTCGTGTGGGTCCGGTCATGTTGGATGTGGAAGGTTATGAGCTGGATGCGGAGGAGCGCGAGATTCTGGCGCATCCGCTGGTGGGTGGCCTGATCCTGTTTACGCGCAATTATCACGATCCTGCGCAGCTGCGGGAGCTGGTACGCCAGATCCGCGAGGCTTCCCATCACCGCCTGGTGGTAGCCGTTGATCAGGAAGGCGGCCGCGTGCAGCGTTTTCGCGAAGGCTTTACCCGTCTACCCGCTGCCCAGTCTTTTGCAGCGTTACTCGGGCTGGAAGAGGGTGGTAAACTGGCGCAGGAGGCCGGCTGGCTGATGGCCAGCGAGATGATCGCCATGGATATTGATATCAGCTTTGCCCCGGTTCTGGACGTGGGCCATATCAGTGCCGCCATCGGGGAGCGTGCTTACCACGAGGAGCCGCAGAAAGCGCTGCAGGTGGCCACCCGTTTTATCGACGGGATGCACGAGGCGGGAATGAAAACCACCGGCAAACATTTCCCGGGGCATGGTGCCGTCACGGCGGATTCCCACAAAGAGACCCCGCGCGACCCACGCCCACAGGCAGAGATCCGCGCCCGGGACATGTCGATTTTCAAATCGCTTATCAGTGACAACAAGCTCGACGCCATTATGCCTGCGCATGTGATCTACACCGATGTTGATCCGCGTCCGGCCAGCGGCTCGCCGCACTGGCTAAAAACCGTGCTGCGTCAGGAGCTGGGCTTCAACGGCGTGATTTTCTCTGACGATCTATCGATGGAAGGGGCGGCGATCATGGGCAGCTACGCGGAACGCGGTCAGGCATCGCTGGATGCGGGTTGCGATATGATCCTGGTCTGCAATAATCGTAAAGGCGCAGTCAGCGTGTTAGATAACCTGTCGCCGATCAAGGCTGAACGTGTTACACAATTGTATCATAAAGGTTCTTTTAGCCGTCAGGAGCTGCGGGATACGGCACGCTGGAAAACCGTGAATGCGCAGCTTGAGGCGCTTCATGAGCGCTGGCAAGCGCATAAAGCGGGGCAATAACCCCTCCTGGCAAGCGTAGTGTGGCGAGGATACGATGATCATCTATTTGCACGGTTTTGATTCGAACAGTCCCGGTAATCACGAGAAAGTACTGCAGCTGCAGTTTATCGATCCGGATGTGCGGCTGATTAGCTACAGCACACGTCATCCGAAGCATGATATGCAGCATCTGCTGAAGGAAGTGGACAAAATGTTGCAGCTGAATGTTGACGAGCGTCCGTTGATCTGCGGCGTCGGCCTGGGTGGGTACTGGGCGGAGCGCATTGGGTTCTTGTGTGATATTCGCCAGGTGGTGTTCAACCCCAACCTGTTCCCGAACGAGAATATGGAAGGCAAGATCGACAGACCGGAAGAGTATGTTGATATCGCCACCAAGTGCGTAAGCAACTTCCGTGAAAAGAACCGCGATCGCTGTCTGGTGATCCTTTCCCGCAACGATGAGGCGCTGAACAGCCCCCGCGCTGCGGAACTGCTGCACCACTACTACGAAATTGTCTGGGATGAAGAGCAGACGCATAAGTTCAAGAATATTGCCCCTCATCTGCAACGCATTAAGGCGTTCAAGACTTTAGGTTAATTCCTGATTTCATCCTGAGCCCGGCCACGTAACGTGAGCCGGGCTTTCTTTTTGCTAAGCTTGTGTGAATTTTAAGCGGCAAAACTTGATGCACATCAATTTTGGTATGACCAATGCACCGAACATGTTATTCTCATGTCCGTTGAATGGTTTCAGTGCTGTAACTTGTTGTTAACTAAAGGTTATTTTCATAACTTTTAGTTAACAATTGGTTAATAATTTAGGGGGTCACGTTGACTACACCATTGAAAAAGATAGTGATTGTGGGTGGTGGTGCTGGCGGTCTGGAACTGGCTACACAGCTGGGTAAGAAGCTCGGACGCGGTAAAAAAGCTAAAGTTACGCTCGTCGATCGCAACCACAGCCACCTGTGGAAACCGCTGCTGCACGAAGTGGCTACCGGTTCTCTGGATGAAGGCGTTGACGCGCTGAGCTATCTGGCGCATGCGCGCAACCACGGGTTCCAGTTCCAGCTGGGCTCGGTGATGGATATCAATCGTGAAAGCAAAACCATTACCCTGGCCGAGCTGCGCGATGAGAAGGGCGAACTGCTGGTGCCGGAGCGTAAGCTGGCTTATGACACGCTGGTGATGGCGCTGGGCAGCACCTCTAACGACTTCAATACCCCGGGCGTGAAAGAGAACTGCATCTTCCTCGACAACCCGCATCAGGCGCGTCGTTTCCATCAGGAGATGCTTAACCTGTTCCTTAAGTACTCCAATAATCTCGGCGCAAGCGGCAAGGTAAATATCGCCATCGTCGGCGGCGGCGCAACCGGCGTTGAGCTCTCTGCCGAACTGCATAACGCGGTGAAGCAGCTGCACAGCTACGGCTACAAAGGGTTAACCAACGACGCGCTGAACGTGACCCTGGTGGAGGCGGGAGAGCGTATTCTGCCTGCGCTGCCGCCGCGCATCTCTGGCGCAGCCCACAGTGAGCTGACCAAACTGGGCGTACGCGTTCTGACCCAGACTATGGTCACCAGCGCCGATGAGCATGGCCTGCACACCAAAGATGGCGAACATATTAAAGCCGATCTGATGGTCTGGGCGGCGGGTATTAAAGCGCCTGATTTCATGAAAGAAATTGGCGGCCTTGAAACCAACCGCATCAACCAGCTGGTGGTAGAGCCGACGCTGCAAACTACCCGCGATCCGGACATTTATGCGATTGGCGACTGCGCCTCTTGCGCCCGCCCGGAAGGTGAATTCGTACCACCGCGCGCTCAGGCCGCTCACCAGATGGCCAGCCTGGCGCTGCATAATATTCTGGCGCAGGCGAAAGGAAAGACCCTGAAGAACTATGTCTATAAAGACCATGGTTCTCTGGTGTCGCTCTCTAACTTCTCTACCGTCGGCAGCCTGATGGGCAACCTGATGCGTGGCTCGATGATGGTGGAAGGGCGTATTGCGCGCTTCGTCTACATCTCGCTGTACCGTATGCACCAGGTTGCGCTGCACGGTTACTTCAAAACCGGGCTAATGATGGTGGTAGGCAGCATCAACCGCGTGATCCGACCGCGACTGAAACTGCACTAAGACCCGCGCCCCTCCGCACTCGCCGGAGGGGCTTTTTCAGCATATCCTTCTGTGAATCGCGCTCTGACGGACTAAGAGTCCTCCTAAACACGTCTGTTTTGCGTTTATCGCCACATTTTTAATCCTTTCTCTGATTTGCGAACACGCCGCTTTAGTTGCAGAATTGTTACCAATAGCAATAAAAAGGAGGTTGTCCCATGAATAAATCCATGGTGGCAGGTATAGGGATTGGCGTGGTTGCCGCGTTAGGCGTGGCGGCAGTTGCCAGTCTGAATGTCTTTGAACGTGGCCCACAATACGCGCAGGTGGTTTCGGCGACACCGATTAAAGAGACGGTGAAAACACCGCGTCAGGAGTGCCATAACGTGACCGTGACGCATCGTCGTCCGGTGCAGGATGAAAACCGCATTGCCGGTTCCGTGCTTGGTGCGGTGGCAGGCGGCGTGATTGGTCATCAATTTGGTGGCGGGCGCGGTAAAGATGTTGCCACGGTCGTGGGCGCGCTGGGCGGTGGTTATGCCGGCAATCAGGCGCAGGGAGCCCTGCAGGAGCGCGACACCTACACCTCCACGCAGCAGCGTTGTAAAACGGTGTATGACAAATCAGAAAAAATGCTCGGCTACGATGTGACATACAAAATTGGCGATCAGCAGGGCAAGATCCGGATGGATAAAGATCCCGGCACGCAAATCCCCCTCAACAGCGATGGTCAGCTGGTACTGAATAACAAAGCATAAAAAAATCTGTTCTCTGCATTTAGTTCCCCATTCGCTCAGGCTGGGGAGCTTTTTTTGACCATAAAAAAAGACCTTAAAGCCCGCATCGTTCGCGTCGGGATTAAGGTCTTCTCAGGGATACAGCGGGGTAACAGTGGTTACAGGTCAAATTCGTGATACTGGCGGAGTAACATAAATCCTGTTATCAGTACGGAAAGGAAAGCAAATAAAACTGACCCACCACATAAAACCCAGAGACCGAATAACAATGTAATGACTATTAACACCTTAAAAAATGGTAATAGCAAAATCATTTTATTCTCCTTCTGAATGTGAATAGCCAGAACAGCTCCGTTATGACTCATACGCCTAATCATTAGCACATCAATAATTACTCGTTAAGGATAGCAAGCGGCAGAGAGGTGGTGATAGTTTTTACCTATCTTTAAACAGATTTGTCTGAAAGTGGCGGGGAGAGCAGGGCGGTTTACCGCCCTGCTGGTCAGGCTTTAAGGAGCTCAGGCCACAGGCGCAGGGTGATTTGCGTGATGGTCTGCAGTTTTTCCAGGCTGGCGCCTTCCCGGGCGCTGATAGACATCCCCTGCAAAATGCAGCTCAGATACTGGGCAAGTTTTTGCGGATCGCATTGGGCGGGGATCTCACCGCGCTGCTGACGCTGCTCTAAGAACCGGCATAGCGTCTCTTCCTGCATCGCATGGCGAGATTTGACCGTATGGGCGATCTCTTCTGACGATGCCGCCAGCGTCGCTGAAGTGTTAATCATAAAACAGCCCGCAGGCGTGTCTTTGCTGGTAAAGCAGGTCGCCACCGCAGTGAAGTAATCTTCCAGCGCCTCTTCAACACGCTTCTCTTCGCAGAACAGCTGTGCTTCATGGCGGGCGGCGAAGCGGCTGATATAGCGATCCAGCACCGCACGGAACAGCCCCTCTTTATTGGTAAATTCTGCATACAGCGTAGGGGCTTTGGCCCCGGTTGCTGCGACCAGATCGGCCAGCGATGTGGCTTCATACCCATGCTGCCAGAACAGCGTCATGGCCTTATCCAGCGCCGCGTCCCTGTCGAACACTTTTGGTCGGCCACGGCTTTTTTTAGCGCAACGCGTGTCATCGGTTGTCATGAGCCGTTGTACCTCTGTTGGTTTGTTGAACGACCATTATAAAAATAATCCCGGTTTGCAGCCAGCGCTGAATTCATAAAATTATTTTCATCATATCAATATGAATTTTAAAGATTTTAAATTTATTTTAACGATCGTTATAAAAAGAATTTGACCGTGATGCAGATCACATTTATCATTTAGTTATCGATCGTTAAGTTAATGCTTACGACCACCTGTCACTTGCATAAGGTTCATAAAATGAAAAACGTAAAAACGCTCATCGCCGCTGCTGTACTCAGCTCACTCTCGTTTGCCAGCTTCGCCGCTGTACAGGTTCAGTCTACCCCTGCCGATCAACAAAAAGTGGGCACTATCGCCGCAAATGGTGGGACTAACCTGGGTTCTCTGGAAAGCCAGCTAGCGCAAAAAGCGGACGAAATGGGTGCAAAATCTTTCCGTATCACTTCCGTTAGCGGCCCGAACACCCTGCACGGTACTGCGGTGATCTACAAATAAGCATGGCTTAACCCTCATTAATGCCACTGCGAAAAAAAACGCTCTGCTATTGCAGAGCGTTTTTTTATCGTTTCGGCTTACAACGTCTGGGCTTCAGGATGACGGGTAACGTCCACCGGCATGCCGGAGCGGGCTTCCATCGCGCGCTCCATCACTGCTTCGTCTGAGCTGGCTTTAAAGCCCTGCTGGGCGGCATTCAACACAATCGGCAGGGTCTGAGGATCGTCATTCAGCTGCTTCGACAGCGGTTGATGCACCTCCACCAGCCGCACGCCACCGGGCTCCTCTGACACCTTGATCGGCGTATTCAGGATATTCACTTTGGTGCCGGGCTGGATGACGCGGAACAGCGTCTCGATGTCATTGTCACGCAGGCGAATACAGCCGGAGCTGACGCGCATGCCGATGCCAAAATCGGCGTTGGTGCCGTGTAGCAGGTAGACCCCACCGTAGGCCGCAAGGCGGATCGCATGATGCCCCATCGGGTTTTCCGGTCCGGCGGGCACCACCGCAGGCAGATCGATGCCCTGAGCTTTATAACGGGCGCGAATATTGGCGGTTGGCGTCCATGTGGGGTTGGCGCGCTTATCTGACACCGTGGTCACCATGGTTGGCGTCAGGGTATCACCGCCCAACTGACCAATGCCGATCGGATAGACCGTGACCTCATTTTTTCCCGGCGGGTAATAGTAAAGACGCAGCTCGGCCAGGTTAATGACAATCCCTTCCCGCGGCGCATCGGGGAGCAGGGTCTGTAGCGGGATGGTCAGCACGCTGCCCGCGCGGGGAACGTAGGGATCCACGCCGGGATTGGCCTGCAGTAGCGCCAGAAAGCCGACGTTATATTTTTTGGCAATTGCTTCCAGCGAGCCGCCGTCATTTTCCACGACGTGAAAGCGGTTCTCGCCCACGAGACGGCTGCCCGGCGGGGGAAGGGGCCAGGTATTGGCCCGGGCAGGTAGGGCAAGCGCCAGGGTAGCGAGCAGCGCAACCAACGATATCCAACGGGTAAAACGCGAAGTCGTCATCATCACCAGAATCCATAGCAATAAAGATTATTATTATCTGAAAGTTAATTGATAATTATGGCGAATGGACGTGTCGGGAAATCCAGGTGTATTGCAAAGAGTTGTAAATTAACGGGGAACGAGGCCGGGCGATTGCAGGACCGCCCGGCGGTGGGTCAGGCGACGGCGTTCTCTTCGAGCTGTCGCATAAAGTTACGAACCCAGTCCATGCGGGTTTTCCGTTCCGCCAGATCCTGGGTGAATTTCAGACGCGTTGGACCGTCCAGACGGTAGTGCTGAGGCTGTTTCTGCAGCAGACCAATCAGCCACATCGGATCGACATGATTCTTCTCGGCAAACTCAATCATGCCGCCTTTGTCATTCCCCTCCAGCTTGCGGATCCCCAGCTTCTGCGCCTGCTGGCGTAAACGGGCGATATCCAGCAGGTTACGCGCCGCATCCGGCAGCAGGCCAAAGCGGTCAATCAGCTCCACCTTAATCTCGTCGAGGCTGGCTTCGTCCCTGGCGCTGGCAATGCGTTTATAGAACGACAGACGCGTATTAACATCCGGGATAAAGTCATCCGGCAGCAGGGCCGGCATCCGCAACTCCACCTCCGTCTGCTGGCTGGTGAGATCTTCCAGCGACGGCTCGCGCCCCGCCTTCAGGGCATCGACGGCATTTTCCAGCAGCTCCATATACAGCTGGAAGCCGATGGTTTCCATCGATCCGCTCTGATCTTCACCCAGCAACTCACCCGCGCCGCGGATCTCGAGATCGTGCGTCGCCAGCGCAAAGCCGGCCCCCAGATCTTCCAGCGAGGCGATGGCTTCGAGACGTTTTTGCGCATCGGTAGTCATCGCTTTCGGATGTGGAGTCATCAGCCAGGCATAGGCCTGATGGTGTGAACGGCCGACGCGACCACGCAGCTGGTGGAGCTGCGCCAGGCCGAAGTGATCCGCCCGCTCAATAATGATGGTATTGGCGGTAGGAATATCGATCCCGGTTTCGATGATCGTGGTACACACCAGCACGTTAAACCGCTGGTGGTGGAAGTCGTTCATCACCCGCTCCAGCTCGCGCTCGCGCATCTGCCCGTGGCCGATGGCGATCCGCGCCTCCGGCACCAGCTCTGCCAGCCGGTCGGCCGCTTTCTGAATATTGTCCACATCGTTGTAGAGATAATAGACCTGGCCACCGCGCAGGACTTCACGCAGGATCGCCTCGCGCACCACCAGGTTATCGTATTCACGGACAAAGGTTTTCACCGCCAGGCGACGGGCCGGCGGGGTGGCGATAATCGACAGATCGCGCATGCCGCTCATTGCCATGTTCAGGGTGCGCGGGATCGGCGTGGCGGTGAGGGTCAGGATATCGACATCGGCACGCATCGCTTTGATCCGCTCTTTGTGGCGCACGCCAAAGCGGTGCTCTTCATCGACAATTAACAGCCCCAGATCTTTCCACTTCACGTCGCTCTGCAGCAGCTTATGGGTGCCGATGAGAATATCGATTTTGCCCTCGCTGGCCTGCTCCAGGATCTGAGCCTGCTCTTTGGCGCTGCGGAAACGCGACATCATCTCAATGCGCACCGGCCAGTTGGCAAAGCGGTCGCGGAAGTTATCGTAGTGCTGCTGCGCCAGCAGGGTGGTCGGCACCAGCACGGCCACCTGCTTGTTGTTCTCAACCGCGAGGAAGGTGGCGCGCATCGCCACTTCGGTTTTCCCGAAGCCCACGTCGCCGCACACCAGCCGGTCCATCGCCAGCGGCTGGCACATGTCGCTGAGCACGGCATTGATCGCCTGGGCCTGGTCCGGCGTAGTTTCAAACGGGAAGCTGTCGCAGAACAGCTGGTACTGCTCTTTATCGTGTTTAAAGGCGTAGCCGGACTTGGCCGCGCGCTGGGCGTAAATATCCAGCAGCTCTGCCGCCACGTCGCGTACTTTTTCCGCCGCTTTCTGCCGCGCCCGCGACCAGGCGTCACCGCCAAGTTTATGCAGAGGCGCATTCTCTTCCGCGCCGCCCGCATAGCGGCTGATCAGATGCAGGGACGACACCGGCACATAGAGTTTGGCGTCGTTGGCGTACATCAGCATCAGGTATTCGCCCTTAATGCCCCCGGCTTCCAGGGTGGTCATTCCCGCATAACGTCCCACGCCATGCTCGAGATGGACAATCGGCTGGCCGGGGTGCAGCTCCGCCAGGTTACGGATCAGCGTATCCGGGTTGATGGTGCGGCGGCTGTCCTGGCGGCGGCGCGCCACGCGCTCGCCCAGCAGGTCGCTTTCGCAGATCAGCGCCAGGTTATTAAGCGTATCAATAAAGCCGTGCTCGGCGGCGCCAATCATCAGATAGCGACCGGTGCCGCTGGCCTCGTCCAGACGCAGGATGCGCTTCGGTGCCACTTTGATGCGGCTGAGCAGCTCGCCCAGCGCTTCGCGACGGCCTTCGCTTTCGACGGAGAAGATCACCGGGCCGGTAAAGGCTTCGAGGAATTTACGCAGGTTGTCCAGCGGGGATTTATTCTGCGCCTGCACCGCGAGGTCCGGCAGCGGCTGATACGCCAGATTGATATTAGCGGCTTTATCCGGCAGGTTTTCGGTTTTGAGCTGCATGCGCGGCCAGCGTTTCAGCTCGCTGAACAGCTCGTCGGTGCGCAGCCACAGCAGCTCAGGCTCCAGCAGGGGGCGCATCGGATCCACCCCGCGGTTCTCAAACCGGGCGCGGGTTTCGCTCTCAAAACGGTGGGCGCTGGCCTCCAGATCGCCGGTATTCAGCACCAGGGTATTAGCCGGGAAGTAGCTGAACAGGGCGGGGAGCGGCTCGCTGAAGAACAGCGGCTGCCAGTACTCGATCCCCGTCGGCAGGGTGCCTTTGCTCACCTGCTGATAGATATGCTCGGCGTCGCGCTTGACCTCAAACTTATCGCGCCACTGGCTGCGGAACAGCTCGATAGCGGTTTTGTCAGTCGGAAACTCGTGGGCCGGCAGCAGGTTGATGGCCTCCACTTCCTCCAGCGTGCGCTGGGTGTCGGCGTCAAACAGGCGCAGGCTGTCGATTTCGTCATCGAAGAAATCCAGACGGTAGGGCAGCGCGCTGCCCATCGGGAAGAGATCGAGCAGGGCGCCGCGGGTGGCATACTCCCCGTGCTCCATCACCTGATCCACATGGCGATAGCCGGCGCTGTCGAGCTGGACGCGCAGGGCATCCCGCGACAGACGCTGACTCTTTTTCATCACCAGCGCATGCCCGTGCAGATAGCTGTGCGGACAGACGCGCTGCATCAGGGTATTGACCGGCACAATCAGCACACCGCGCTGCATGGTGGGCAGCTGATAGAGCGTGGAGAGGCGCGAGGAGATAATCTCCTGGTGCGGGGAGAAGCTGTCGTAGGGCAGGGTCTCCCAGTCGGCGAGACTGGTGACCAGCTGATCGGTAAACTGGCGGATCTCATCATGCAGGCGCAGGGCGTTTTGCATGTCCGGCGCGACCAGCACCACCGGCCCCTGATGGCGCTCTGCAATTTCTGCAACCAGCGTGGCGCAGGCTGCCCCGGTCAGTTCACCCAACTGGCGTTGGTCGCCCGCTTTGCCGGGCAGGGAAAAACGATATTGTTCAGGCATGGCTTTGTCAGGATCTCTTATTGGGCATATCACTGATACACAATGTCTTTATTATCCTTGATCGTTTTACATTAGCAAATCGTAACCGCACACAGCGTGAAGAGGCCCCCGCAGGGGCGCTAGCGCGTGGCCTGAACCGGCGTCAGGCGGGCAGGCGGGGTAAAGAAGAAATCCCCGGTCAGCGCACTGGAGAGTTTACGCGCCCCCAGCCCCACGAGGGTGCAGACCAGCAGGCTGGCAAAGGGATAGAACAGCACCAGCGTCAGCTCCGCCCATACCGGCCATGCCCCGCTGTTCAGCTGGTGGATCATTACCAGGCTGACCCCTTCGATCAGGATGCGGTGAGTGGTATAGATGGCAATGGTGTTCGAGCCCACCACGTTCAGCAGGTTGTCAGGCCCGACGGCAAACCGCTGCTCAAGGCGGTAGAAAAGGGCCATGATCAGCAGGATCGACAGCAGCGACAGCGGCAGGGGAACGCCGACGAACCACAGCACGACGGAGACCACGCCGAACGCCGCCACCGCCAGCGCATCACGCCGCCACACCCGGGCCTGCATCCACGCCATCAGCTGCACGCCATACCAGGCGCCGAGGCTGTAATAAATCATATTGCGCACCACGCTGTTCATCCCCCACCACGGCAGCGGCAGGAAGTTGATCGCGATGCTGGCCAGCGCCAGCAGCCCGATAAGCGGCAGCTTCCAGCGGCTCAGCAGCTTGCAGAGGGTGAAATAGACTACCAGGGCGTAGAGGTACCACAGGCTGGTGCTGGCGGTGAGCATCCCGGTGATAAAGCCGCTCAGCGAGTCGGCATAGGCGGCGTTCGACGCGGTATTAAGATCCCGCTCCGGCGCCAGCCACGCGTTGAGATGGGGCAAAGCCTGCCACTGCAACACACCCCACAGCGCCAGGACCCAGATAATGCTCCAGAGCCGTTTGTCGAGGCAGGTTTTCCACTCAACCTCGTCAATATAGCGCCGGACCAGATACCCCGAGATAAAGAAGAACACCGGCATGCGGAAGGGGGCGAGATAAAGATTGAACGTCACCCAGCATTTGGCGAGCAGCACCGAAAGCGGGGCGTGCAGCGCCTCGAGGTGGGGATAAAAGGTGATCACCGAGTGGTAAATCACCACCAGGCAAATGCACAGCCCCTTTATCTGGTTAATCCATAGTGCTTTTTGTTTCATCGCTTACCGGGTCCTGTTCTTATCGTCATCGAAAGGGATAAGTGTGTTGAGCGGCTGATGGGATGTAACGGGTAAGAGTCTGTAAGCGGACGATTTTCGGAAAAACTGCAAAGGGTATGGGAATGAAGGGGAGGGCCGGGCAGCGGTTACCGCATTGATTTAACCTGATTTTTCGGATAATTGATTATCAAAGCTTCGGGTATCAGTCATTTACCCTTAGCGGATTCGCTTATATACTCGTGGGTCTGCTACCAGCAAACAGACGGATTTCATGTACCAACCTGTCGCACTTTTCATAGGCTTACGTTACATGCGTGGGCGCGCCGCGGACCGTTTCGGTCGCTTTGTCTCCTGGCTTTCAACCATTGGCATTACGCTTGGCGTGATGGCGCTGGTGACGGTTCTCTCCGTCATGAACGGCTTTGAGCGCGAGCTGCAAAATAACATTCTGGGGCTGATGCCGCAGGCTATCCTCTCATCCAGCAGCGGGTCGGTGAACCCGCAGCAGTTGCCAGAAAGCGCCGTTAAGCTGCAGGGCGTAAGCCGCGTGGCGCCGATCACCTCCGGTGACGTGGTGCTGCAGAGCGCGCGCAGCGTGGCGGTGGGGGTGATGCTCGGTATCGACCCGGCGCAAAAAGATCCCCTCACGCCCTGGCTGGTCAACGTCAAACAGAGCGATCTGGCTCCCGGCCAGTACAACGTGATCCTTGGCGAACAGCTTGCCGGTCAGCTCGGCGTTAACCGCGGCGATCGGCTGCGGGTGATGGTCCCTTCCGCCAGCCAGTTCACCCCGATGGGGCGTCTGCCAAGCCAGCGCCTGTTTAATGTCATCGGCACCTTCGCTGCCAACAGCGAAGTGGACGGCTACCAGATGCTGGTCAACATCCAGGACGCGTCGCGCCTGATGCGCTACCCGCTCGGGAATATCACCGGCTGGCGTCTGTGGCTCAACGAACCGCTGAAGGTGGATGTCCTGAGCCAGCAAACCCTGCCGGACGGTACCAAATGGCAGGACTGGCGCGAACGTAAGGGCGAGCTGTTCCAGGCCGTGCGCATGGAAAAAAACATGATGGGCCTGCTGCTGAGCCTGATTGTGGCGGTCGCCGCGTTTAACATTATTACTTCGCTTGGCCTGATGGTGATGGAGAAGCAGGGCGAAGTGGCCATCCTGCAAACCCAGGGCCTCACGCCGCGGCAGATCATGGCGGTATTTATGGTCCAGGGCGCCAGCGCCGGGATTGTCGGCGCGCTGCTTGGCGCGGTACTCGGCACCCTGCTCGCCAGTCAGCTCAACAATCTGATGCCGATCATCGGCGCGCTGCTCGACGGCGCGGCACTGCCGGTCGCCATTGAGCCGCTGCAGGTTGTGGGCATCGCCCTGGTGGCGATGGTTATTGCCTTACTCTCCACGCTTTATCCTTCATGGCGCGCTGCCGCCACCCAACCCGCTGAGGCTTTACGTTATGAATAAGATCCTGTTGCAATGCGACAACCTGTGCAAACGCTATCAGGAAGGCACGGTGCAGACGGATGTCCTGCACAATGTCAGCTTCAGCGTCGGGGAAGGGGAGATGATGGCTATCGTCGGCACCTCCGGCTCCGGGAAAAGTACCTTACTGCACCTGCTCGGCGGGCTGGATACACCAACTTCCGGCGACGTGGTCTTTTCCGGCACCCCGCTGAGTACGATGTCATCGAGCGCCAAAGCCGATCTGCGTAACCGCTCTCTGGGCTTTATCTACCAGTTCCACCACCTGCTGCCGGACTTTACCGCGCTGGAAAACGTGGCGATGCCGCTGCTGATCGGCAAAAAGAAACCGGCTGAAATTAACGCCCGCGCCAGCGATATGCTGAAAGCGGTCGGCCTCGGCCATCGCGGTAATCATCGTCCGTCTGAACTTTCCGGCGGCGAGCGTCAGCGTGTGGCGATTGCCCGCGCGCTGGTCAACAACCCGCGCCTGGTGCTGGCGGATGAACCGACCGGTAACCTCGATGCTCGCAACGCGGACAGCATCTTCCAGCTGCTGGGGGAGCTGAACGCCTCCCAGGGTACAGCGTTTCTGGTGGTGACCCACGACCTGCAGCTGGCAAAACGCATGTCCCGCCAGCTGGAGATGCGTGATGGGCACCTGAATACCGAGCTGACCCTGATGGGAGCGGATTGATGGCTTCCCCGTTATCGTTACTCATCGGCCTGCGTTTCAGCCGGGGCCGTCGTCGCGGCGGCATGGTATCGCTGATCTCTGTTATCTCCACCATCGGCATTGCGCTGGGGGTGGCGGTGCTGATCGTTGGTCTCAGCGCCATGAACGGCTTCGAGCGCGAGCTGAATAACCGTATTCTGGCGGTGGTGCCGCACGGTGAAATTGAGCCGGTCAACCAGCCGTGGAATAACTGGAATGACGCGCTGAACAAGGTGGAAAAGGTGCCGGGTATTGCGGCCGCCGCGCCGTACATCAATTTTACCGGGCTGGTTGAGAGCGGGGCGAACCTGCGCGCCATCCAGGTGAAAGGGGTCAACCCGCGTCAGGAAGAGAAACTTAGCGCGCTGCCGCAGTTTATCCAGAAGGATGCCTGGGCCAACTTTAAAGCCGGCGATCAGCAGATCATTATCGGTAAGGGCGTGGCCGATGCGCTGAAAGTGAAGCAGGGCGACTGGGTGTCAATCATGATCCCGAATGCCAGCGCCGATCATAAGCTGCAGCAGCCGAAGCGCGTACGTCTGCACGTGGCCGGCATTCTACAGCTCAGCGGCCAGCTGGATCACAGCTTTGCCATGGTGCCGCTGGAAGATGCGCGGCAGTATCTGGACATGGGCAGCAGCGTCACCGGGATCGCCATCAAGGTAAACGACGTATTTAACGCCAACAAACTGGTGCGCGACGCCGGGGAAGTGACCGACAGCTATGTCTACATCAAGAGCTGGATTGGCACTTACGGTTATATGTATCGTGATATCCAGATGATCCGCGCCATCATGTACCTGGCGATGGTGCTGGTGATCGGCGTGGCCTGCTTCAACATCGTCTCTACCCTGGTGATGGCGGTAAAAGACAAGAGTGGCGACATCGCGGTCCTGCGTACCCTGGGGGCAAAAGACGGTCTTATTCGTGCCATTTTCGTCTGGTATGGTCTGCTGGCGGGGCTGTTTGGCAGCCTGTGCGGCGTGGTCATCGGCGTGGTGGTATCGCTGCAGCTGACGCCAATTATCAACGGCATTGAGGCCCTGATTGGCCATCAGTTCCTGTCGGGCGATATCTATTTTATTGACTTCCTGCCGTCTGAACTGCACTGGCTGGACGTTTTTTATGTGCTGGTTACAGCACTTTTACTGAGTCTGCTGGCAAGCTGGTATCCGGCGCGTCGCGCAAGCCGAATTGATCCGGCGAGGGTATTAAGTGGCCAGTAATTACGTCATGGTTTAGCGGTTTTTTGGCCGCTGAATCAAACAGAGGAATGCACTATGTATTATGGATTTGATATTGGCGGCACCAAAATTGCGCTGGGCGTATTTGATACCAACCTGAAATTGCAGTGGGAAACCCGGGTTCCTACCCCGCGCGAAAGCTACGATGAATTCTTAACCGCCATTGCCGCACTGGTAGCCCAGGCCGATGAGCGCTTCGGCGTGAAAGGGTCGGTGGGCATTGGCATTCCGGGGATGCCGGAAACCGACGACGGCACGCTGTATGCCGCCAACGTCCCTGCCGCCAGCGGTAAGCCGCTGCGCGCCGACCTGTCGCGACTCCTTGAGCGCGACGTGCGTCTCGACAACGACGCCAACTGTTTTGCCCTCTCCGAAGCCTGGGATGACGAGTTCCAGCAGTATCCGTTGGTGATGGGGTTGATCCTCGGCACCGGCGTTGGTGGCGGGATCGTTGTTGACGGCAAACCGATCACCGGACGCAGCTATATCACCGGCGAGTTCGGCCATATTCGCCTGCCGGTGGATGCGCTGGAGGTGGTCGGGCGCGATTTCCCGCTAGTCCGCTGCGGCTGCGGCCAGCACGGCTGCATCGAAAACTACCTCTCAGGCGGCGGATTTGCGTGGCTTTATGAACACTTCTATCATCAAAAACGACAGGCGCCAGAAATCATTACGCTGTGGGAGCAGGGTGATGAACAGGCCATTGAGCATGTGGAGCGCTATCTCGATCTGCTTGCCGTGTGTCTGGGCAACATCCTGACCATTGTCGATCCTGACCTGCTGGTGATCGGCGGGGGATTATCGAACTTTACGGCCATCGCCGAGCGGTTATCCGGTCGGTTGCCGCGTCATCTGCTGCCGGTCGCCCGCGTGCCGCGCATTGAGCGCGCACGACATGGCGATGCCGGGGGGATGCGCGGTGCCGCGTTCCTCCATCTCACCCGTTAGTCATTCGAGGTTATTATGCTGTCGCGCCGGTCACATCGACTCACTCGTTTTCGCAAAAACAAACGCCGCTTGCGTGAACGCTTACGCCAGCGAATTTTCTTTCAGGATGGGGCGCTGCCAGAATTGATGGAAAAACCAAGAGTGTTGGTCCTGACCGGGGCGGGGATCTCCGCCGAGTCGGGCATTCGAACCTTCCGCGCCACCGACGGGTTGTGGGAGGAGCATCGCGTAGAGGATGTGGCGACGCCGGAAGGCTTCGCCCGTAATCCGCAGCTGGTGCAGGAATTTTATAATGCCCGCCGTCGACAGCTGCAGTCGCCGGAGATTGCCCCTAACGCGGCGCATCTGGCGCTGGCAAAGCTGGAAGAGGCGCTGGGGGATCGTTTTCTGCTGGTCACGCAGAACATCGATAACCTGCACGAGCGTGCGGGCAACCAGAATGTGATCCATATGCACGGCGAACTGCTGAAGGTGCGCTGTTCCGGCAGCGGCCAGGTGTTCAACTGGACCGGTGACGTCACTCTCGATGACAAATGCCACTGCTGCCAGTTCCCGTCCCCGCTGCGTCCGCACGTGGTCTGGTTCGGCGAAATGCCATTGGGGATGGACGAAATCTACAGCGCGCTGGCGATGGCGGATGTGTTTATCGCTATTGGCACTTCCGGGAATGTCTATCCGGCGGCGGGATTCGTCCACGAGGCGAAGCTGAACGGGGCGCACACGGTGGAGCTGAACCTCGAGCCGAGCCAGGTTGGCAGCGAGTTTGAAGAAAAAACCTACGGGCTGGCGAGCGAAGTGGTGCCGGAGTTTGTGGATAAACTTTTGAAAGGTTTGTAGAAAAAACGCCGGGCGGCACTGCGTTTGCCCGGCCTACGGTTTACGCCGTTGTAGGCCCGGTAAGCGAAGCGCCACCGGGCGTTGTTGCCGGACTTAACGACCCGCCTTCAGCTTCTGGTAATACTCTTCATACAGACGGCTCGCATCGCCAACATCATTCTGCCACTCGCCTTTGCTGACGGTTGCCGCATCCGGGTAAAGCGACTTGTCGTTCGCCACCTCAGGACTCAGCAGCTTGCGGGCAGCAAGGTTTGGTGTCGGGTAACCGATGGTTTCTGCCACCTGTTTTGCCACATCGGGACGCAGCAGGAAGTTAATCAGCTTCAGCGCGCCGTCCACGTTTTTGGCGTTGGCCGGAATAGCGAGGCTGTCCATCCAGAAGATCCCGCCCTCCTCAGGCCACACCACTTCCAGCGGCGTACCGGCCTGACGCGCCACGTACGCCGAACCGTTCCACACCATCCCCACGTTGACTTCCCCCTCCATATACGGGTTAGCCGGGTTATCGGAGTTAAAGGCCGCAACGTTTGGCATCAGTTTTTGCAGCTCGTGATACGCCGCTTCGATCTCTTTCGGGTCGGTGGTGTTGCCGGAGTAGCCCAGCTTACGCAGCGCCACCTGGAACACTTCGCGCGCGTCATCGGTCAGGAGTAAACCGCCTTTGTACTCCGGTTTCCACAGGTCGGCCCAGCGGGTGACCGTTTTAGGATCCATCGCCTCGCTGTTGATCCCAATTGCTGTAGCGCCCCAGATATACGGGATGGAGTAGTCGTTATTGGGATCAAACGGCTTGTTGAGCATCTCCGGATCGAGGTTTGAAAAATTGGTTAGCTTCGATTTGTCGATCTTCTGGATCATGCTCTCTTTACGCATCTTGTCGACGAAATAGGTCGACGGAACCACCAGATCGTAGGCGCCATCTTTATAGGTTTTGAGCTTGGCATACATGGTTTCATTCGACTCATAGGTGGAATAGATCACCTTGATGCCGGTCTCTTTGGTGAACTGCTCCAGCAGGCCAGGCGGCACATACTCGGTCCAGTTGTAGAAGTAGAGCGTTTTACTGTCGTCCGCGTGGGCAGCGCCCATTCCGAGCACCAGTGCCGCGGCGGCAAGCATTTTTTTCATTTAACTGTCCTCTGAGATTTTGTTTTATCACGAGCAACCAGCTGGCTGGCGATCACCAGAACCAGCGATAACATCAACAGAATGGTCGCCAGCGCGTTCACCTCTGGTGAGACGCCGACTTTCACCATTGAATAGATCTTCAACGGCAGAATTTCATAGCTTGGTCCGGTGACGAACGACGAGACCACCACGTCATCCATCGACAGGGTAAAGCTGAGCAGCCATCCCGCAGCCACGGCGGGCATCGCCAGCGGCAGGATAATTTTGCGCAGGATGGTCATTTCGCTGGCACCCAGATCTTTCGCCGCTTCCAGCATTCGTACATCAAAGCCCTTCAGACGGGAGTAAACCGTCACCACCACAAACGGCAGACAGAAGGTGATGTGCGAGAACAGCAGCGACCAGAAGCCCAGTTGTACCCCCAGCAGCATAAACAGCACCAGCAGCGAAATGGCCATCACGATGTCCGGGGACATCATCACCACAAACAGCATGCCGCTAACGAAGGGCTTGCCGCGAAAACGGTAGCGGTAGAGCGCCACGGCGGTCAGGGAGCCAATCAGGGTGGCGAAGGTGGCCGAGAAGATGGCCATCGTCAGCGAGTGCTGCGCCGCCTGTAGCAGGCTGTCGTTGTTCATCAGCAGGCTGTACCACTGGGTGGTAAACCCCTGCCAGTTGATGCCAAAGCGCGAGCTGTTAAACGAATTGACGATCAAAATAATGATCGGAATGTAGAGATACGCGTAAATGGCGGTCATAAAACCGCCGCGAAGCAGTCGACCGATCATCCGAGTTCACCCTTATTATTAAGCAAGCGCGAGGCGCGCCAGTAGACCAGCAGCATCAGGCCCATGACCAGGGTCAGGGTGATACTGGTGGCCGAGCCGAACGGCCAGTCGCGAATATTCAGGAACTGGCTCTTGATGACGTTGCCAATCAGCAGGTTCTTTGCGCCGCCCATCAGGTCGGAGACGTAGAACAGCCCCATCGCCGGGAGCATCACCAGCAGGCAGCCGGCAATGATCCCCGGCATCGTCAGCGGGATGATGATACGGATAAAGGTTTGCAGCTTGCTGGCACCCAGATCTCTTGCCGCTTCCAGCAAGGGTTTATCCAGCTTCTCAATGCTGGAGTAGAGCGGCATGACCATAAACGGCAGCAGAATATAGACCAGCCCGACGATCACCGCGCCGGGGGTAAACATAATGCGGACAGGTGTGTCGATGACCCCCAGCCACAGCAGAAACGCATTCAGGTAGCCTTTGGTGCTGAGGAAGATCTTCAGGCCATAAATGCGGATCAGGGAGTTAGTCCAGAAGGGCACAATCAGCAGAAACAGCAGCAGCGGACGCACCTTCTGCGGCAGCTTCGCCAGAAACCAGGCGAAGGGATAGCCGAGGACCAGGCAGGCCAGGGTGGCGATCAGCGCCATATTGAGCGAATGGAGCAGCACCTGGAAATAGAGCGGATCGAGCAGGCGCGCGTAGTTATCCAGCGTAAAGACCAGCGAGACGAAATGGGCGTCGTCGCGGGTCAAAAAGCTGGTGGCAATAATCATCAGGTTGGGTAAAAAGACAAATAACACAAGCCAACCGACGATAGTGGCGATCACCACATTCTGGAACTTACTTGTGTTCTTCATCAGCCAGCACAACCTCCCAGCTTTCTACCCAGTTAATAACCATTTTCTGATTGAGCGAGTGGTCGAAATCAGGGTCGTCCTCGTTAAAGAACTCGCTGACCATCACCATCTTGCCGTTTTCCAGTTCGACCACCGACTCGAGGGTCATCCCTTTGTAGTTGCGCTCGCGGATATAGCCGATCAACCCTTCCGCTTCGGTCTCGTCATGGATCTCATCGACGCGCAGATCTTCCGGGCGCAGCAGGACGTTAAGCTGTTGCCCGGGTTCCACGGCAAAGTTGACGAAGATGTTGCAGGCGCGGCCTTCGACATTAGCCAGCACCCGCTGGTCGTCGAGGCGTTCAATAACGGTAGCACTGAAGATATTGATTTCGCCAATAAAGCTGGCGACAAACAGGTTTTTCGGCTCTTCGTAAATCTCACGGGGGGTGCCGTCCTGCTCGATTTTGCCGTCGCGCATCACCACGATGCGATCGGACATGGTCAACGCCTCTTCCTGATCGTGGGTGACAAAGACAAAGGTGATCCCGAGCTTGCGCTGCAGCGCCTTTAACTCGTTCTGCATCTGCTTACGCAGCTTGTAATCCAGCGCGGAAAGCGACTCATCCAGCAGCAGTAGCCGCGGCTTATTGACCACCGCGCGGGCGATGGCGACGCGCTGCTGTTGCCCACCCGACAGCTGGTGCGGCTTGCGCTGGGCGAACGTCTCCAGCTGTACCATGCGCAGGGCATCGGTGACCCGGGGCGTAATTTCACTGGCCGGGGTTTTTTGCATCCGCAGGCCAAAGGCGACGTTTTCGAAAACCGTCATGTGGGGGAACAGGGCGTAGCTTTGAAAGACGGTATTGACGTGGCGGTGTTCAGCAGGAACCTGAGTAATATCCTGATTTTCAAGATGAATATGGCCGTGATCGACGTTTTCCAGCCCGGCGATAAGGCGAAGCACTGTCGTTTTACCGCAGCCCGACGGGCCAAGCAGCGTAAGAAATTCGCCGTTGTTGATGGTCAAATCGAGGTCGGAAATGACGGTTTTTCCGTCAAAGCTTTTACGAATTCCGGCCAGTTGCACCAACGGTGACAGTGAAGCTGGTTGTGTATTCAATTTTTGATTCAGTCCCATATCGACGCTGCAGAGACTTATCGCAGCGGGGTTTGTGGTTAGCCACCTTGGTGAAACGTAATGAGGGCGGACATTCTACGGGAATACGCTGTAATCGCCAATCCTTGTTACCCATTGATAAGCTACATTTATTAGCGAAAGCTGCGATAAAACGGAAATATTCTCGTTTACGGGATAAAAGTGACCTGACGCAATATTTGGGTTTTGATGCTTACTGATAATGTTGTCACAAAAAGTGAGGGTGACTGCATGGATAAATTACTTGAGCGTTTTTTACAGTACGTATCGCTGGATACCCAATCTAAACCGGGTGTCCGCCAGGTGCCGAGCACCGAAGGACAATGGAAACTGTTACAGCTGTTAAAGACGCAACTGGAAGAGTTGGGTCTGGTCAACGTCACGTTAAGTGAGAAAGGGACGGTGATGGGGACGCTCCCGGCCAGCGTGAGCGGCGATATTCCGGCCATTGGTTTTATTTCCCATGTTGATACCTCACCGGATTTTAGCGGTAAAAACGTGAATCCGCAGATTGTTGAGAACTATCGCGGCGGCGATATTGCGCTGGGGGTTGGCGACGAAGTGCTCTCCCCGGTGATGTTCCCGGTGTTGCACCAGCTGCTCGGGCAGACGCTGATCACTACCGACGGCAAAACGCTGCTGGGGGCCGATGATAAAGCCGGGGTGGCCGAGATCATGACCGTGCTGGCGGTGCTGAAGCACAACAAGGTGCCGCACGGGGATATCCGCGTCGCCTTCACCCCGGATGAAGAGGTGGGCAAAGGGGCGAAGCATTTCGACGTTGCGGCGTTCGATGCCCGCTGGGCCTATACCGTTGACGGCGGCGGCGTGGGTGAACTTGAGTTCGAGAATTTCAATGCGGCGTCGGTGAATATCCGCATCGTCGGCAATAACGTCCACCCGGGCACGGCGAAAGGGGTGATGGTGAACGCGCTGTCGCTGGCGGCCCGCATTCATGCCGAAGTCCCGGCAGATGAGAGCCCGGAGCAAACCGAGGGCTATGAGGGCTTCTACCACCTCACCAGCATCAAAGGGACGGTCGATCGCGCGGACATGCATTACATCATTCGCGATTTTAACCGCGACGGGTTTGAAGCGCGTAAACGCAAGATGATGGATATCGCCAAAAAGGTGGGCAAGGGTCTGCATCCGGATTGCTATATTGAGCTGATCATCGAGGACAGCTATTACAATATGCATGAAAAGGTGATCGAGCATCCGTACATTCTCGAGGTTGCCCAGCAGGCGATGCGCGACTGCGGCGTCGAACCGCAGCTAAAACCGATCCGCGGCGGCACCGACGGCGCGCAGCTCTCCTTTATGGGATTGCCGTGCCCGAATCTGTTTACCGGCGGCTACAACTACCATGGCAAGCACGAGTTCGTGACTCTCGAGGGGATGGAGAAAGCGGTGCAGGTGATAGTGCGTATTGCCGAGTTAACCGCGAAGCAGCGGTAGGGCATCGCCCGGCCCACTCGTAGGCCGGGTAAGGCGCAGCCGCCACCCGGCATTTCCACAAATGGGGAGGGAACCTCATATGTCAAACTACCGTCGTCTATCTACCGGGTGGAACCTGGTTTTTCACCGTTAACCTGCAAAACCGGCGCAGCGATCTGCTGACCCGCCATATCGATACGCTTCGTGCGGCAACGCAATGCGTTAAACGCACAAAACCCTTTCTGATTAACGCCTGGGTGATCCTGCCGGAACATATGCACTGCATCTGGACGTTGCCTGAAAACGACACCGATTACTCCGGCCGCTGGCGGGATATCAAAAAAACCTTCACCCGAGCGCTGGGTATGTCAGGCATCTGGCAGCCGCGCTTCTGGGAACATACCATTCGGGATGAAAACGACCTCCGGCGGCATACGGATTACATCCATATCAACCCGTTGAAACATGGCTACGTGACGCGCGTTAAAGAGTGGCCCTATTCCACCTTTCATCGTGACGTGCGGGAAGGGATATACCCGGAGGATTGGGCGGGGGAGGTGGAGGATTTTAACGCCGGGGAGCGGCGGTAAAACAACGCCTGGTGGCGCTTCGCTTACCGGGCCTACAAAACCATACCGTAGGCCGGGTAAGGCGCAGCCGCCACCCGGCAAAGTACAAACGACTCAGTCCTCGAAGAACCAGTACCCACTGTTAACCAGCGCCGCCAGCATGGCGAGGAACGACGGATCTTCCAGCGCATCGCCAAACTTGTCGGCCGTCAGCACCGTATGGCTGGCCAGGGATTCCAGCGCCGGACGGTGCGGGGAATCCAGCTGCTCGCCATTAACGTACACCTCTTCGCCAATGCGTAACACGCGCAGGCCACCCAGACGCACCAGCTTGTCACCCTGCTGCAATGCATCGTAAATCTCATCGGGCTGATACGGCGGCTCCGGCAGGGAGACATCAAGCTCATGACGGGACTGGCTGATAAACTCCCCGAACCACTGGTTGAAATGCTGCGGCTGGTTGATCATATCCAGCATCATCCCGCGCAGCTTATCCAGCTCTTCAGGCAGGATATCGGCCGGGTGCTCACGGGCCGGCACGTCCGGGTCGCTGAAGCGATGGCTGCCCAGCTCGCGCTGCAGAACGTAATCGGCAAACCCACTGATCATCTCGCGGCCGCTTGGCGCGCGGAAGCCCACCGAATAGTTCATCGAGTTCTCAAGGGAGTAGCCCTCGTGCGGGAAGCCCGGCGGAATATAGAGAATATCGCCCGGCTCCAGCTCCTCGTCGATGATGCCGACAAAAGGATCCACCTGCAGCAGGTCGGGATGCGGGCAGTGCTGCTTCATCGGCACCTTCTCGCCCACGCGCCAGCGGCGGCGGCCGGTACCCTGAATGATAAACACGTCGTACTGGTCCAGATGCGGACCAACGCCGCCTCCCGGCACGGAGAAGGAGATCATCAGATCGTCCATTCGCCAGTCGGGCAGGGCACGGAATGGCTGCATCAGGGCTGCGGCGGGCTGGTGCCAGTGGTTAACCGCCTGCACCAGCAGGGACCAGTTGCTTTCGCCCAGGTGATCGAAGCTTTCAAACGGGCCGTGGCTGACCTGCCATTTCCCCTCGTTGTGGCTGACGAGGCGGCTGTCGACTTCGCTCTCCATGGCCAGGCCGGCAAGCTCATCGGGAGAGATCGGATCGACGAAATTGGTGATGCCGCGTTTCAGAACGACAGGGCGTTTTTGCCAGTAGCGTTCGATAAAGTCGGGCCAGTTAAGGGCTAATTGATAATCCATATTTATATTCCGCAGGCTTTTACTGACTCGGATTATAACGGAAGCTCAGCGGCCTGCGTGCGAGAATCACGCTTTTTTCACCCGGAAGCTTAACTCTCGTCGCTTGTAAGGTGCTGACGGGCAAAAATCGCCTCCATGCGCGCGCCACCGAGCAGACTATCGCCGGTGTCGATCCGGCCGTCGTACTGCTCAACAATGTCGCGCGCAACGGAGAGGCCCACTCCCTGACCGGGGCGTAAGGTGTCGGCGCGCTGCCCGCGATCGAAGACTCGATCGCGTTTGCCCTGCGGGATCCCCGGGCCGTCGTCCTCGACGATAATGTGCAGCTCATTTTCACCCTGGCGGGCCGACACTTCGACGAACTCCAGGCAGTATTTACAGGCGTTATCGAGCAGATTGCCCATCACTTCCATAAAGTCGTTCTTTTCACCCACGAAGCTGATTTCAGGCGAGATATCGAGGGTGATGTTCACCCCTTTACGCTGATAAACCTTATTCAGGGCCGAAGTCAGGCTGTCCAACAGCGGGGCAACGGGGTGCAGCTCCCGGCTCAGCAGGGTGCTGCCGGTTCGCATGCTGGCGCGGTGCAGGTAGTAACCGATCTGCTGGGAAATACGGCTGATCTGCTCCAGCATCACCGGTTCCGCCTCATCGGCGCTCAGCTTTGCGCTGCGTAAGGAGCGCATCGTGCTTTGCATCACCGCCAGCGGGGTTTTCAGACTGTGGGTCAGATCCGTCAGGGTGGTGCGGTATTTGTCGTAACGTTCACGCTCGCTTTTCAGCAACCGGTTCAGGTTCCGCACCAGGCTGGTAAGTTCGCGCGTGGTGTTAGGATTGAGCTTTTCCCGGTGATGCTCTTCCAGCTCGCGCACCTCCTTCGCCAGCGACTGAATGGGCCGCAGGCTCCACCAGGCGGCCAGCCACAGAAGGGGGATCACCAGCAGCAGGTTGGCGGCCAGCACGTACACGAACCAGTTCCACACCGTATAAGAGCGTTTCAGCTCTACCGGAATGGTGTCGATGACCACAATCGTCAGTTGCGGCATTTGCATGGTGTCGGGGTAGATATTGACCGCCACCGAGTGGGTCAGCTCGCTGTCGTCGTCGTCTTCGCGGATCTCGGCCAGCTCTTTCTGCATGTTGTGGTCGTTACCCACCAGCACGCTGGTGGCATCCACGTCCGCTTCCAGCTCGTGAAAGCCGTTGGATTTTAACCACTCAGGACGGATGCTTTTAATCAGCCAGGGCACATCACGCTGGGCCCACAGCAGCTTGCCTTTTTCATCATAAATCAGCGACATGGTTGGGCTCTGGCGATCCAGATGCTCCGGCATATCGATGGTAATTTTATTGTCTTGCCAGTTCGCAAGGGTATAGAACAGGTTGCTCTCCCCGCGCAGCAGACGGAAGGTGGTCTTGTCGAAGCTGACGCTGTAGCCCACCAGCGCCACCATCCCGTAGGCCAGCGACAGGACCAGCACCACTACCGCCGTGGCCAGCAGAAAACGAAACCGCAGCGACAGAGGCAGAAAGTGGCGAAAGAGTTTTTTCATTTAGCGTAATTCGAAAAGATAGCCCTGACCGCGCACGGTGGTAATAACATCCTCTGGGTACTGCGCCTGAATTTTCTTGCGCAGGCGCCCCATAAGGACATCGATAGTGTGGCTTTCGCGCAGCTCCGCGTCGGGATAGAGTTGGAGCATCAGGGAATCTTTGCTCACCACTTTGCCGCTGTTGCGGATCAGCGTCTCCATGATGGTGTATTCAAAGGCGGTGAGCTTGATCACCTCGTCATGAATAGCGAGTTCGCGGCGGGAGAGATCGACCTGAAACGGCGGAATGGAGATCACCTGCGAGGCCAGGCCGCTGTTGCGGCGCATCAACGCCTGCATGCGGGCGGCAACTTCTTCGATATGGAAGGGTTTGGTGACGTAGTCATCCGCCCCGGCGCTCAGCACTTCAACCTTATCCTGCCAGCCTTCGCGGGCGGTTAAGACCAGAACCGGCAAGGAGACATCGTGGCTGCGCCAGCGGCGGATCAGCGACAGGCCATCTTCATCAGGCAGCCCCAGGTCAACGATGGCGATATCGGGCAGGTGTTCATTGAGATAGTAGTCAGCTTCTTTTGCATCTTCGGCATCGTCCACCTGATGCCCCATTTCCTGAAGCTGGACCTTCAGGTGATGACGTAGCAACGCATTATCCTCAACAACCAGTACGCGCATCATCGCTTCTCCCTAATATGAATGGTCTGAATAGTTTAAGCTGATTATGTTGCGCCAGGGATAAACATTTCGTAAACCGGAGGGAAGGAACCCTCTTTCCGGGCGGAAAGAGGGCTTAAAGCGTTATTTCAGCTCATCAACCATCGCAATGGCGCGGCCGATGTAGTTGGCCGGGGTCATCGCTTTCAGGCGGGTTTTCTCGTCTTCTGGCAGTTCCAGACCGTCGATAAACTGCTTCATGCCTTCGGCGTCCACGCGCTTGCCGCGGGTCAGCTCTTTCAGTTTTTCGTACGGTTTTTCAATGCCGTAGCGGCGCATCACGGTCTGGATCGGCTCCGCAAGCACTTCCCAGTTGTGATCCAGCTCGTCAAGCAGACGCTCGCGGTTCACTTCCAGTTTGCTCACGCCCTTCAGGGTAGACTGATACGCAATCAGCGCGTAGCCAATGCCTACGCCGAGGTTACGCAGCACGGTGGAGTCGGTCAGGTCGCGCTGCCAGCGGGATACCGGCAGTTTGCTGGCCATATGCTGCAGCATGGCGTTCGCCAGACCCAGGTTGCCTTCGGAGTTTTCGAAGTCGATCGGGTTCACCTTGTGCGGCATGGTGGACGAGCCGATTTCACCGGCGATGGTCTTCTGCTTGAAGTGGTTCAGGGCGATGTAGCCCCACACATCACGGTCGAAGTCGATCAGGATGGTGTTGAAGCGCGCGATGCAGTCAAACAGCTCGGCGATGTAATCGTGCGGTTCAATCTGGGTGGTGTACGGGTTCCACTGAATGCCCAGAGAGGTGACAAATTCTTCGCTGAACTGGTGCCAGTCCACTTCCGGGTAAGCGGCGATGTGGGCGTTGTAGTTACCGACGGCACCGTTGATTTTGCCGAGGATCTCCACCTGCTCCAGCTGACGGTACTGACGCTCCATACGGAAGGCGACGTTAGCCATCTCTTTACCGATAGTGGACGGGGTCGCTGGCTGACCGTGGGTACGGGAGAGCAGGGGGATATCGCGATACTCCACCGCCAGGGCTTTCACCGCGTCGATGATTTTGCGCCAGTACGGCAGCACCACTTCCTCACGCGCGGTAGAGAGCATCAGAGCGTGGGAGAGGTTGTTAATATCTTCTGACGTGCAGGCGAAGTGAATGAATTCAGATACCGCGTGCAGCGCAGGAACGCTTGCCACTTTCTCTTTCAGGAAATACTCAACCGCTTTCACGTCGTGGTTGGTGGTGCGCTCGATAGTTTTAATACGCGCGGCGTCTTCTTCGTTGAACTGCGCGACGATTGCATCAAGGTAATCGTTTGCCTGGCTGTCAAAAGCAGGAACTTCCGCGATCGCTGCCTGTGCGGCCAGCTTTTGCAGCCAGCGTACTTCAACCTGGACACGGAATTTCAGCAGACCATATTCGCTGAAGATCCCGCGCAGCGCGCTGACTTTATCGCCGTAGCGTCCATCGACAGGGGAAACGGCGGTCAGTGAGGATAATTCCATAATTCGCAACTCCGGGAGGTTAACAATGAGCAAGAATTTGTTTTGCCTGAGTCGTCAGGCGATTACGATAAAACATTAACTGCAGGCGGCCACCGCCGACCTGATGCCACAGCACCGCGGCACGAATACCGGCCAGCAGCGAGGCGCGCACTTTGGCCTGTACCTGCGGGCTTTGCAGGACGGCAGGGGAGCCGGTGACCTGGATCCGCGGCCCCAGCGGACTGATGACATCCACATAAATGCCGGCCATGGCGCTGAGTAAGGTCTCTGACTGTAAATCGAAATGATCAAGCTGACGCTGCAGGCCCGAAATGCGATCGCCCAGGGTACCCATGGCTCCTTTGGCGGCGTTCAGCTTGCGCTCCAGCACCATCATGCTGAGGGTATAGCGCGTCAGTTCCGCATTCAGCCCCTGACGGCTGCTGGCATTTAACACACCGAGTAGGGTTTCCAGACCGAGGCGAAGATTCGCTTCGCTACCACCGAAGACGCCGAGCGTTGAACTGGGGTTCAGATCCACGACGCTGTTGAGCGAAACGTGCAGCGCGTCAGCGTCACAATGACCCTGATGTGCCAGCTGTTGCACCAGACGGGCAGACTGGCAAATTCCCGCCAGCGCCAGGGTGATGTCATAAAAGTTCTTCGCCACACTGGCTCCTTTCTGTGTGTAATCGCATTAAACCGCAGTCAGCGGCAGACGTTGTTCGATAATACCGCCGCCGAGGCAGATCTCACCGCTGTAAAAAACAGCGGACTGGCCCGGGGTCACGGCGGACACCGGCTCGTCAAAACGCACTTCGATGCGTTCGTCGTCCAGCGCGGTAATGGTGCAGGGGATATCGGTCTGACGATAACGGGTTTTCACCGTGCAGCGCAGCGTGCCTTTCAGCGGCTCGCGGGCGACCCAGTGCAGCTGCTGGGCAATCAGGCCGACGGACATCAGACGCGGATGGTCATGGCCCTGGGCCACAATCAGGATATTGTTTTCAACGTCTTTATCGACGACATACCACGGATCTTCGCTACCCTCTTTGGTACCGCCGATCCCCAGCCCTTTACGCTGGCCTAAGGTGTGGTACATCAGCCCCTGGTGCTCGCCAATCACGTCGCCGTCAACGGTGACGATTTTGCCCGGCTGGGCAGGCAGATAGCGACCAAGGAATTCACGGAATTTGCGCTCACCGATAAAGCAGATGCCGGTAGAGTCTTTTTTCTTCGCGGTGATCAGATCCAGCTCTTCAGCGATTTTACGTACTTCCGGTTTTTCCAGCTCGCCCACCGGGAACAGGCTCTGGGCAATCTGTTCGTGGCCGAGGGTATAAAGGAAGTAGCTCTGATCTTTGTTGCCGTCGAGACCGCGCAGCAGCTGGCTTTTGCCGTCAACGTCAGCGCGGCGCACGTAGTGACCGGTCGCGATATAGTCAGCACCCAGATCTTCAGCGGCGAATTCGAGGAAGGCTTTAAATTTGATCTCTTTGTTGCACAGAATATCCGGGTTCGGCGTGCGGCCGGCTTTGTATTCTTCCAGGAAATGCTCGAACACGTTATCCCAGTACTCTGCGGCAAAATTGACGGTATGCAGTTCAATGCCGAGCTTGTCGCAAACCGCCTGCGCATCAGCCAGATCCGCAGCAGCGGTGCAGTATTCCTCGCCATCGTCCTCTTCCCAGTTCTTCATGAACAGGCCTTCAACCTTATAGCCCTGTTGCAGCAACAGCCAGGCAGAGACGGAAGAATCGACGCCGCCGGACATGCCGACGATCACTTTTTTTTGGCTTTCAGACATTGGAATACTCACGACATTGAACTTCAAGGCGGCGTATTCTATCACGCGCCCCCGGCATTGACACCCTCTGTAAACGGCCAGTTAAATTCGCCGATCGTCTCCAGCGACAGACGATTGCCGGTCAGGTAGCTGCGAATGCTCTCCGCAACCAGCGGCGAGCGCAGATTGGTGGCGGTCAGAATGGTGTCGGCATCCACCCACAGACAGCGATCGATATCGCTGTCGTGCGGCTCAGTGGCGCACGTTTCGCTAAGCTCAATGGCAAACAGGAAACGCAAAAACGGCGTTTTGTCCGGGGCTATCCACTGATGTAAGCGGATAAAGTGCTGCGGTTCGGCATGGATACCCGTCTCTTCCCACAGCTCGCGCCGTGCGGCCTGCACCAGCGTCTCGTCGGCTTCGAGATGGCCAGCCGGCTGGTTCCATAACGCTTTGCCGTTGATGGTCTCTTCCACCACTAAAAATTTGCCCTGAGCGTGGACAATGGTGGCTACCGTAACGTGCGGCTTAAACATGAGGTTCTCCTTGATTGGTAACGTCCCGCCACTCACCGTTGGCGAGAGAATCCAGCGTGTAACTGCCCATCGCGTAGCGAATCAGACGTAATGTCGGATGCCCGACATGGGCAGTCATGCGACGCACCTGGCGGTTGCGGCCTTCATAAAGGGTAACTTTGATCCACGAAACGGGTATCGATTTACGCTCGCGGATCGGCGGATTGCGCGGCCAGAGCCACTCAGGCTCGCTGACCAGCTCAATGCCCGCGGGCAGGGTCGGGCCGTCGTTCAGCGTGACGCCGTGACGCAAGGCCGCCAGCGCCTCGTCATCCGGGACGCCCTCAACCTGCACGTAGTAGATTTTACCGGTGCGTTTTCCCGGCTGCGTGAGTTTTGCCTGCAACTCGCCGTCGTTGGTGAGCACCATCAGCCCTTCGCTGTCGCGATCGAGCCGGCCAGCAGCATAGACCCCCTGAACGGGGATAAAATCTTTCAAGGTGCTGCGCCCGGCTTCGTCGGTGAACTGCGGCAGGACATCGTAAGGTTTATTGAACAAAATGACGCGTGTTGGCGCACGTTGCTTGCGCGGCCTGGTCGCTTGTCGCGTGCTGAATCGTTCAACCCGGTGATTTCTAAAAGAAGTTTTCTGCATGGTATTTTCAGACGTTATCAATTGCCGCATTATAGCCTAATAACGAATGCCTTTCATGGCGCCAGACATTCAGGTACTATCGATGGGCTCATTACAAATTATTAACATAAGATCAGTAACAACCAGAAGCGCTCGAAGGAGAGGTTAATGGAAAGCAAAGTAGTTGTTCCGGCGGAAGGTAAAAAGATCACCCTGCAAGACGGTAAGCTGAACGTCCCACACAATCCGATTATCCCGTTCATCGAAGGTGACGGTATCGGTGTTGACGTAACCCCAGCGATGCTGAAAGTGGTGGATGCCGCTGTTGAGAAAGCCTATAAAGGCGAGCGTAAAATTTCCTGGATGGAAATTTACACCGGTGAAAAATCTACCCACGTTTATGGCCAGGACGTCTGGCTGCCAGCGGAGACGCTGGATCTGATCCGTGACTACCGCGTTGCCATCAAAGGCCCGCTGACCACCCCAGTCGGTGGCGGTATTCGCTCCCTGAACGTTGCTCTGCGTCAGGAACTTGACCTCTACGTCTGCCTGCGCCCGGTACGTTACTACCAGGGCACCCCAAGCCCGGTTAAACACCCTGAACTGACCGACATGGTTATCTTCCGTGAGAACTCCGAAGATATCTACGCGGGTATTGAGTGGAAAGCCGACTCTGCTGACGCACAGAAAGTAATCAAGTTCCTGCGCGAAGAGATGGGCGTGAAGAAAATTCGCTTCCCGGAACATTGCGGTATCGGTATCAAGCCGTGCTCCGAAGAAGGCACCAAGCGCCTGGTCCGTGCAGCGATTGAGTACGCGATCACCAACGACCGTGACTCTGTGACCATCGTTCACAAAGGCAACATCATGAAGTTCACCGAAGGTTCTTTCAAAGACTGGGGCTACCAGTTGGCGACGGAAGAGTTTGGTGGTGAGCTGATCGATGGCGGCCCATGGCAGAAAATCAAGAACCCGAACACCGGCAAAGAGATCATCATTAAAGATGTGATCGCCGATGCGTTCCTGCAGCAGATCCTGCTGCGTCCGGCTGAATACGACGTGATCGCCTGTATGAACCTGAACGGTGACTACATCTCCGACGCCCTGGCGGCGCAGGTTGGCGGTATCGGTATCGCACCAGGCGCGAACATCGGTGACGAGTGCGCGCTGTTCGAAGCGACTCACGGTACAGCACCGAAGTATGCAGGCCAGGACAAAGTGAACCCAGGCTCTATCATCCTGTCCGCAGAGATGATGCTGCGTCATATGGAGTGGTTCGAAGCCGCAGACCTGATCGTGAAAGGTATGGAAGGCGCGATTAACGCCAAAACCGTAACTTACGATTTCGAACGTCTGATGGAAGGCGCTAAGCTGCTGAAATGTTCAGAGTTTGGTGACGCGATCATCGAAAACATGTAATCCGGTTTGCGGATTAGAGAAAAGGGAGCCTCACGGCTCCCTTTTTTATTGAAATACCGTGCGGAACATCGGCACCAGTAACTTATTGCCATATTCGCTCAGGTGATCGTCATCGCGGTAAATCGGTAGGCCCGCTTTGCTGCCCGAACAGCGGCCGTCATGGCAGAGATAGGGCAACGGGTCGAGGATTTTTACCCCACACTGACGAGCGGCCTGATCCTGTGCTGCCCATACCGCGGCATTACGCTGATGATACGCCTCCAGGGAGATGAATATTTGTGGCACCGGTTGCCCAAACATCATGGCGCGTGACAGGGTTTTCGGCACGTTGTTCATCATTTCTGGCACAGGCCGGGTGATATACACCGTTCTCGCCTGAGCATAAGTGCAGGCGGTTTTGACCAGCTGTGCACTGTAGTGTTTGATAAAGTCCGGGGTGATTGTCCGTTGCGGTTGATCGAAGTAGGCCAGCGGGATATGCATTTTATCTTTTATATTGTGCTCACCGAATGCATAGGCTGAGGTGCGGTTAATGATGATGAGCGGAATGTGCCTGTCGTACTTAGCAATCTCCTGCGCAGCCCATTTGTTAAAACCATAGCAGTCTGCATCTTTGTTGTCCGGGTTTCGGTGAAGATCGTCAATGGTCGGACAGCTGACGTAGCTCCAGTCCAGAACGCCCTCATTGGGGTGCTTCAGCGCTTGTTGTACCGAGGTGATCATCGCGTCGGCATGGCTGTCCCCAATGACGATAGCTTTGATCGTTTCGCCGCCGAAAACGCAGGATGTCGAGGCGATGCCGGACAGGGTAAAACAGGCGTCCTGTCTGGGGTTCACATTCTCAGACTCTCGGGCAATCCTTTCAATGGCGGGATCAATGCGCTCGTCCACGTGCAGAAATCTGGCGCCGACCGCCATCAACCCGGTAAGAAGCAGCGCTGAGCCAAGCACGCACTGCTGCCGGTTGAACGTAAGCTTACCCAGCTCTCTGCGGGTCGGGATTTCGATCCAGCGTAAGGAGAGCTCGCCCAATAGCAGGCTGAATACTATCCCGGCGGCAATCCACAGCGGATTATCCTGCTGGCCGGAGTAAGTCAGCAGGACAACCAGCGGCCAGTGCCAGAGATAAACGGAATAAGAGCTGGCGCCCAGATGGCGCGTCAATGGATTAGCGGTGAGCCACGAATGTGAACGGTGCGCAGCCAGTACCAGCATTGTGCCCGCGACGGGTACCAGCGCCAGGTAACCCGGCCAGCGAAGAGTGGCGTCAAACATCACAATCGCCAGGATAATCAGGATAAAACCGAGCCCTTCCGCCAGCCTGGCCCAGGGACGGATCATCGGGCGCGTGCGGGTTATCCACCAGATCATTCCACCCGCCAGCATTTCCCAGATACGGGCGGGCAGCAGATAAAACGCTGCTCCAGGCCAGCGGCTGCTGGCATATATCGAGACCAGTAATGATGCCAGACCTATTGCCAGCAGGCAGACCTGCGCCCCACGATATCCCCACCAGCGCCACAGTACGATGCATCCAATCGGCAGCAAAATGTAGAATTGCCACTCCACCGACAGCGACCAGGTGTGCAGCAGCCAGGTCTCATGAGCGTCAGCCTCAAAATAGCTGGTTTGGCGCCAGAAGATGAGATTCGAGATAAACAGCAGGGCAGCGGCGGCGTGGGCGGCGAGCGTATGATAATCGGCGGTGGGTAGCCAGAACCAGCCGGGGATGACCAGGCAGGCTAACAACATCATCAGCGCAGGAAGAATGCGTCGTGCCCGGGCGAGATAAAATTCCCACAATGAGAACCTGTTTTGCTCAAGCCCGTTGATAATGATGGCGGTCATTAAAAAACCGGAGATGACAAAAAACATGTCGACGCCGACAAAGCCACCCGCAAAACCAGGAACGTCAAAATGATAAAACATAACGGCCAGCACAGCCCATGCCCGGAGCCCGTTAATGTCATGGCGATACTGTTTAGAAGGAGAGGCGACCTTCCCTGAATGATAACTGGTAGGCATAACTCGTCAGTTCCAACAAACGAAGCGGAAAGGTGAAGAAGTATACGTATCAACCTCTTGGGGTTACAACCGTTCACTTCTCAACCAATGCGTGCAGCCCATTAATACTGATAATATGCTAGATTTCAATTACTTCAGAGGAGGAAAAACCATGATCGATGAGACTGATATTCGTCGCGTTGTAGCAGGTGAGATTTCCGAAGTAACGCCCTCAATCCTTGCAGAGCTTGCCACCGAACTGCTCTCCCTCCGTCAGGAGAACGCCCGGCTGAAACAGCTTCTCGCCCGGGAAGTGAAGCTCCCCTGGACCAGCGCCAGTCCGGTGTGCGATATCGAAGCCGGATACGCCGCAGGGGTTACCGACAGCAAAGAGGCGATACGCCGCGCAGGGTTTTTGATCGAAGGGGATGATTAAAGCGAAGAACCCGGCGGGTGCCGGGCCTGCTCACATTAAAACCAGTTAAATTTGTCAGAAAGGATCAGTAACAAGGAACTGGCACAAACAAGGTTAATACAGACCACGAATCGACTGGAAACGTTCATGTTATCAACACCATTCTGCTTATGAATGAATTGTGCTAATAAGCGTAATAGCAAATAGCGGAACGATCAAATCAGACGGGCAGGGCAAAAAAAAGCCCACGTAACGTGGGCAAGTAATACTGGAAGCAATGTGAGCAATGTCGTACTGAATACCTGAGTGATTTGCTCAACTATTCAGTGTTGAGAAAGATAATATTTCTCATTAACGATTACAACCCCAATTTTTGTGCGGAACGTCGGTTAATCGCTTTTTTCTTAAATTTCTCTCGTGATGGCTATCACAAACTTGCAATTCTGAATCCTGTGCTAAGCTTTGTGTGTATTTGATTTGACGACAAAAACCATACAGAGAGGAAAGCAGCTATGGGAATCATATCCTGGATTATCTTTGGGCTTATCGCGGGTATTCTGGCTAAGTGGATCATGCCGGGCAAAGATGGCGGTGGATTCATCGTTACGGTCATACTGGGTATCATCGGCGCCGTGGTCGGCGGCTGGATCAGTACCCTCTTCGGTTTCGGCAGAGTTGATGGCTTCAACTTCGGCAGCTTTATGGTCGCGGTGGTTGGCGCACTGGTTGTGCTGTTTATCTACCGTAAAGTAAGAAGCTAAACCGACGCTTCAGACAAAAAGACCGCCGACAGTGGCGGTCTTTTTGCATCGGTCACCACCAGCCCAGCTGGCTACCCGCAACGGCCGCGATGGCGACAATCAGCATAATAATGGTCGTTTTTCTCACTTATCCCCCGGGCGCAGCGTAACCGCCGACAAAAAACCACGTTAAAAAGATGACCGCCGTGATGAAAATCACGATCGGGAACAGAATACCAAGCCGCATGTTACCACCTGTCCTGAAATGCAAAACCCGTCGAGTGTACGGGGTTAATCAATATTGAGAAAGGGCGTTTTGAGTTTGCCTTTCTTATCGTTGTACATGGCGGCATCGGCTGCCCGCAGCGCGCCGTCAGCATCGAGTTCGGCAGGATCCACCTCAATTACGCCGAGACTGGCACCTGGATAGACGAGATGCACATCTCCCAGCCAGTATTCCCCGGCAATCTGCGCGCTCAGCTGCGTTTTCACCACGTTTAATGAGGTCTGCTCGCCGCTCTCCCGATCCTGGCAAAGACAGGCGACCAGAAATTCGTCCCCGCCAAGCCTGCCCACGATATCATCATCGTCCCGTCCGTCGTTCAGGCGCTTGCCCACCTCAATCAGAAACTGGTCGCCCGCCTCATGACCAAAGCGATCGTTGATTAGCTTGAAATCATCCAGATCGATATAGGCGATAATGGCGTTGCGGTTCAAATGGCGCGCCAGAGAGAAGAGGGTGGTGAGATTCTCAAAGATGGCGCGGCGGTTCGGCAGGCCGGTCAGGGCATCGGTATAAGAGTAAGCAATCAGCGCGGCGTTGGCTTCGCGCAGCTGTCTGACCAGCGACTCCTTCTCAATGTTCTGGGCGATAAGCCCGGCGAAAAGCTTTAAGACGTGCTCGCCGCGCTCGCTTAGCTGGTGCTTGCTGGAGCTGGCGGCGCACAGGGTGCCGTACAGGGAACCATCTGCAAGATGAATCGGTATGCTCATGTAGGTGGTAATACCCAGCGCTTTAGCCGCATCACAGTCACCCCAGTGCTCGGCCACGTTGTTGCTGAAGAAGCAGTCGGAATCGATCGCCCGCTTACACAGGGTCTCGCCCCAGGGAACGCTCAGCCCTTCCGGGATCTGCATCTGTTTGCTGTTTCGGGCATACAGAATATGCTGCAGGCGGGCATTAATATCGACTTTGGTAAGGTAGGTCGACTCCATGTCGGTGACCACTTCAAGCATTTCGAGCAGCTGACGCACCAGGCTCTCAAGCGATTGCTCAGTGCTGAGCGTTTCTGAAACACGGGCAAGAATAATATCCGACATGGCGCTGCTCAACTCCCTAAAGAAGACCTCTGTACCTGTCTGTTTTGCTGAAAGATTCGACTACGGGTAGTAGAACATGAATTGGCGACATTTCATATATTCTGGCGTGGAACAGCAAATGTGGCGGGTAAAAAAATCCCCGGCGCGGGCCGGGGAAAAGTACATCTTGATTACGGAATGATGTTCTCTGGTCAATGTGAGAACGGAGCCACTCTAGCAACGAAACATGTCGGCATAATGAAGAAATCATGGAGAAAGGATCACCCCTTCCCCCTGGTGACAGGCTCTGTTGGCTGAGATACACTTTGCACTAAGAATATTCTTATGTATTCCACAGCCAATTACGAGGAAGTATGTTTCAGTTAAATCCGGGCAGCCTGGCGATGATCATCGGCGCCCGTACGCCAGCAGGGCGTCGCAATATCGGCAAATCCGTTGAGTTATTCAGCCTCTGTCAGCCGGGCCAGCGTTTCCTGAACCCGGTTAACGGGGTGATGACAGAGCTGCCGCCAGGCGCAGAGCGCGCCCTGTGGCTGGTGACCGGCGATGTGTTTTCGTTTGATAACCAGAGCGGCTTTGCGTTTGTACGCCCGGAACACCTGATGCCGCTCACGCCTGAAGCGTCGCCGGAAACCCTCGACGCCCTGATGCTGGATTGATTTAGAGCCGACGCAGCCAGTCGGCTAACACCCGAGCGTGATTCTGCTGCCGGTCTTTCGCGCCATACAGCAGGGTCACGGTCTGCTTGTCTGCCAGGCGGGCAATCCGCAGTCCCTCATCCTGATGCAGAGCCAGCTCCTGACGATAGGCCTCGCTGAAGCTGGCGAAATCGATCGTCTCGCTGTGGAATGCCTTGCGCAAGTCGCTGGATGGGGCCAGGGTCTTACACCACTCATCGCAGGCTAACGCCTCCTTTTTCATCCCCCGCGGCCAGAGTCGGTCCACCAGGATCCGGTAGCCATCCTCTTTACTGGCCTCGTCATACAGTCGTTTGCACTGAATCATGTTTTGCTCCTTTTCTCTGCCACGCCCTGTAGCTTCAACGCTACCACATTCTGCCCACGTATTTTAAGGTGTTGTGATATCAACGAAAGATCGGTAGTCTGAGGCGCCTTATGTTATCTGATATTTGTCTGGCATAAGGATCACTCTATGGAACTCTCTGCGGTAAAAAATACCCTCCGAATTGCGCTGGTCGGCGACTACAATCCTGACGTTCCGGCTCACCAGGCGATCCCTCTGGCCATTGATGATGCCGCAGCGGTGCTGGAGGTTACGGCCGACTACGACTGGCTGGCGACGACTGAATTAACCAGCCCGGAAGACCTGGTCGGCTACGACGCTATCTGGCTGGTGCCGGCAAGCCCGTACAAAAATGCCGACGCCGCGTTTATTGCCGCACGCTACGCCCGCGAAAACAGCGTCCCGTTTCTTGGCACCTGCGGCGGCTTCCAGCATGCATTGATTGAATATGCCCGTAACGTCCTGGGCTGGCAGGATGCGGCCCACGCCGAGACGGATACCGAAGGCCGGATGGTGATTGCCCCGCTGACCTGCTCGCTGGTCGAGCAAAGCGACGCCATTGAACTGCGCGCCAATACCCTGATTGCCAGAGCCTATGGCCAGGAAGAGATCGAAGAGGGCTATCACTGCAATTACGGCGTTTCGCCTGAGTTTGCGCAGGAGCTGGAGAAGGGCGATATGCGCGTCACCGGCTGGGACGCGCAGGGTGAGATCCGTGCCGTAGAGCTGGTGACGCACCCGTTCTTTATCGCCACGCTGTTCCAGCATGAGCGCGCCGCCCTCGCAGGACGTCCGGCTCCGCTGGTGCAGGCTCTGCTTCGCGCAGCACTGAATTACTGAGTGCCGGCTTAGCCGGGCGTGATCTCCCGGTCACGCCCGGCCAGCATCCCACAGACGGCCATCACTACCGATACCAGCGCGCAGGCCAATAGCGGGATCCGCCAGTCGCCGTTGGCGTCGTGGATTTTGCCCATCAGCGGAGGTCCACAGGCGGCCAGAAGATAGCCCACCGACTGCGCCATCCCGGAAAGGGCCGCAGCCTGATGTGCCGAGCTGGCGCGCAGGCCAATAAACGTCAGGCCGAGGATCATCGTGGCCCCGGATCCAAAGCCAAAAATCAGCGTCCACATCACAGCCAGATCGGGCATAAACCATAGCCCTGCGCTGCTTACCGCACACATCATTGCCGCCAGCCCGGCCACCCCACGCTGATCTTTCAGCCGCAGCAGGATCAGCGGCACTGCAATGCCCGGCGCGGCGGTTGCCAGCTGTAACAGCCCGTGCAGGGAGCCGGCTTCGGTTTCGCTATAACCGTGGCTCTGCAGGATCGCCGGCAGCCAGCCAATGATCACATAGTAGATAAGCGAGTTAATCCCCAGAAACAGCGTCACCTGCCAGGCCAACGCCGAGCGCCAGATACCCCGGCTATGTAGCGCCCGCGCGCCGCTCAGGGAGCCGGCAGGGCGCTGGCGCCACTGCGGTAACCACAGAAGCAACGCCAGCAGAGGGAATACCATCAGCATCAACAGCGCACCGTGCCAGCCTGCGCCGCTCAGGGCGACGGGCACCACCAGTGCAGAACCCAGCGCCGCCGCCGCCCCCATCGTCAGGGAGTACGCTCCGGTCAGTTTCGCCACCTGGCCGGGGAAATCGCGTTTGATCAGCCCCGGCAGCAGCACGTTACCCAGCGCAATACCGCAGCCAATCACCGCCGTGCCGCCAAACAGCAGCATGGCGGAGGGCAGGGAGCGCAGGGCAATTCCGGCGATAATTAATAACAGGGCGATAAACAGGCTGCGCTCCATGCCAATGCGGCGGGCAAGACCGGCCGCCAGGGGCGAGATGAGCGCAAAGGCCAGCAGCGGGAGGGTAGTGAGCAAACCGGTCTGGGCGGTGGTCAGGGCATAATCCGTGCGGATGGCATCCAGCAGCGGCGCGGCGCCGGTAAAGGTCACCCGCAGCGAGGTGGCGATCATGAGGATGCCGGCGATCAGCAGCGCCCGCTGTTTGCCGGTAGTCGAAAGGGCTATGGTCATTATTATCTCTTACCTCGAATTGAGGCTAAAGGATACGCATTTTCAGGAAGGTTGAAATCAAGCTAAAATGACAGTTTATCGCTAAAATCGGACAACATAATGCCTGGACTCGGTCTTGAAGGTTACGATCCCGACAGTCAGCATGACCCAGCGGTGGCATTTCACGTGCGGGTGGTGGCAGATGAGCAGCGTATCGAGGAACATCAACACCGCAAGGGGCAGTTGATCCTCGCCCTGCACGGCGCGATCACCTGCGAAGTGGAGAATGCCATGTGGATGGTGCCCCCTCAGTATGCGGTCTGGGTCCCCGGACAGCTGCCGCACAGCAATAAGGCCACACCCAGCGCCCGGCTCTGTTTTTTGTTTATCGAGCCCGGGGCTGTATCGCTGCCGGATCGTTGCTGCACGCTAAAAATTTCACCGCTGGTACGGGAGTTGATCCTGACCCTGGCAGCGCGCAGCCCAGGACAACAGGATCCTGCCACCCGACGGCTGGTTGAGGTGCTGTTTGATGAACTGCCCCGCCAGCCCGAGGAGCAGCTGCAGCTCCCGGTCTCCTCGCATCCTAAAATTCGCCAGATGAGTGACACCATGGCCGCCTCCCCGGCGGAATGGCAGACGCTACACCAGTGGGCGCACCATTTTGCAATGAGCGAGCGCAACCTTGCCCGGTTGGTGGTCAGTGAAACCGGGCTCAACTTTCGCCGCTGGCGGCATCAGCTTCAGCTGATCGTGGCCCTGCAGGGATTGATCCGCGGCCAGTCGGTGCAGCAGGTGGCCCATGCTCTGGGTTATGACTCCACCACGGCATTTATCACCATGTTCAAAAAGGGGCTGGGGCAGACTCCGGCGCGGTATATCGCCAGCCTGGCTACGACTTACCGATAAACAGCGATACCAGCCCGGCGGCAATCAGCGGGCCGACCGGCACGCCGCGGAACAGCGCCACCCCCAGCACCGTGCCCACCAGCAGTCCGGCCACCAGCGTGGGCTGGGAGCTCATCAGCGTGACGCCGCGCCCGCCCAGCCACGACACAAACACGCCCACGGCGATGGCAATCAAGGATTTCCAGTTCATGAAGGCGTGGATCAGCGTTGAGGCTGGCAGAGTGCCGCTGGCAATCGGCGCCATCACGCCGATGGTGAGGATAATAATCCCGACGGTCAGACCTTGCTTTTCAATCCACGGGAAAAAACCGCTCAATGGCGTCACCCGGACGATGATCAGCACCAGAATTGAAATCGCTACCGTGGTGTTGTGGCTGACAAAGCCCAGCGCCGCCAGGCCCAGAAGAATGAGCAGAGTAGGGTCGAACATGTTGTATTCCTTGCCAAAATAAAAAAGTAAGCCTGCTTACTTTACCCGCTCGCAGGTGGGTAAAAAGCGTTTTTAACAAAAAATATTCTGATTTGGACTATTGCCTGAAAGGGGATGACGGGACGCTGCGGCCCCGCTTTTTCCACGATAAACAGGTTTTATTTCGCCGACATTTTTTCAAGATAATTGGAAACAATCATTCCGTAGATTTATTAGTAGGCGTCTATATAATATTTTAATTCGCTGACATTTTTTGAGATTTAATCAATTATGATTTTTGTTGTTATTAATCTGTTACTCTGGAGTTTCTGTAAACAGAAAGTTTAAAGAGATTGACGAAACCGTACGCGGTCTGAACCAGTCAACGGATGCACATTTCAAATGGTTAGTAAAACTTTTGCGTTTTATCGACAGTCGTAATGTAGATTTACCGGAAGTTTCCAGTGAGGAAGCTCATCTGCATTGCGAGTTTGGTCAATGGCTTAATACCCGGTTACTGGAAGAGCGAGAAGACACAAACTTTTTACTGGATATTAACAAAAAACATATTCATGTTCATCAGGCTTGCCGGCGTTTAATTTCTGCTATTGAACAGCAGCGTCAGCGTAATGAGGATTTTGATCTCTTCTAACAATCGTTGCTGGCGTTCACCGATGCCCTGACCCTCTATAAAGTACACCTGCTGCAGCTGCGTACCAGCTATGACGCCCTGACAGGCCTGCCGCTGCGCCGCATCCTCGATGAGTCGTTCGGCAGCATGAATAAAGAGCTGGGCGCCAGTGGCCTCTATTTATTATTACTGGATATCGATCACTTTAAAAAAGTGAATGATAATTACGGTCATCTGAACGGGGATATTGTTTTGCGTTCACTGGCCCTGAATATCAGTAATAATATCCGGCGATCTGAGTCGATGTATCGTTATGGAGGGGAAGAATTTATTGTTTTACTCCATGCCACCCACGACGATGAAGCGGTCATCATTGCCGAGCGCCTGCGCCGCGACATTGCCCGGCTTGAAACTATTGCCGGTGAGCACATTATTCGTATTACTTTTACCGGTGGATTAACACGTATTCATCAAGGGGAGGTGCTTCGGGAAGTACTGGAGCGGGCGGATATCGCGTTATATACCGGCAAAAAAAGCGGCCGTAATTGTACCCAGCTGATTAACCGGGATCTCGAAACGCAGAAGTTTTGTGATTAACTAAAATACACCAGTTATTTTCAACTGGTGTATTTATTTCTGGGGCCAGGCATTCATCCACATCCATTTCGCATTATAACAATTTCCAACCCATTTCTGCTCCTCTCATTCTCTTTGACCGCCGGTCAGTGACCGGCGGTGGGGTTAGCTGTTGCTGGTGGCAGATTGCTTGTGGAACAGCTCTCTGAATACCGGATAGATATCGTCCTGGTCGCGAATGTGCTGCATCGCGAAGTTATCAAACATGGATTGCAGATGTTCATATTCACGCCACAGCGTCTGGTGGGCGCGGCGGGTGATCTCGATATAGCTGTAGTAACGCACTACCGGAAGCAGTTTTTTCGCCAGAATTTCATGGCATAGCGGCGAATCATCCGCCCAGTTATCGCCATCCGACGCCTGCGCCGCATAGATGTTCCACTGCGCCGGGTCGTAGCGCTCCTTAACCACCTCATCCATTAGCTTCAGGGCGCTGGAAACAATGGTGCCGCCCGTCTCCTGCGAGTAGAAGAACTCATGTTCATCCACCTCTTTCGCCTGGGTGTGGTGGCGGATATAGACCACTTCCACGTTTTTATAGGTTCGGCTCAGGAACAGATAGAGCAGAATATAAAAGCGCTTGGCCATATCTTTGGTGGCCTGATCCATCGAGCCGGAGACGTCCATCAGGCAGAACATCACCGCCTGGCTGGAGGGTTCCGCACGTTTCTCGTAATTCTTGTAACGCAGGTCAAAGGTATCGATAAAGGGCACGCGCTCAATTTTGGCGCGCAGTTCGGCAATCTCTTTGCGCAAACGCTCCTCTTCCAGCAGCTGTGCGGGCTCGCTGTTGGTCACGCTATCCAGGCTGGCTTCAAGCTCGCGAAGCTCACGTTTTTTTCCCGCCGTCATGGCGGTGCGGCGCGCCAGCGAGTTCTGTAACGAACGCACCACGCTAATGTTGGCCGGCACGCCGTTGGCGGTAAAACCGGCCCGGTGCGTTTTATACTCATTCAACTGACGGTGCTGATTTTTCTTCAGATTCGGCAGGGCCAAATCCTCAAACAGCAGATCCAGATACTCATCCTTGGAGATCTGGAAGACAAACTCGTCCTGACCTTCCCCGTCCGGGCTGGCCTGGCCCTGACCACTGCCGCCTCCGCCGCCGCCCCCGCCTTGCGGGCGTTCGATGCGGTCGTTCTGGATGAAATGGTCGTTACCGGGATGAACGCGATGGCGCAAACCGCCGCGTCCCTGATGGAACATCGGTTCGCTAATGTCGTCCGTCGGAATAGAAACGGACTCCCCACTGTCTACGTCGGTCACCGAACGCTTATTAATGGCCTCGGAGATCGACTGTTTGATTTGCGCTTTATAACGGCGCAAGAAGCGCTGGCGATTCACCGTGCTCTTGTTTTTACCGTTAAGACGCCGGTCAATAAACCAGGTCATATGCCCCCCGTACTGCATTTGCCAACTTTCAGTGCCCGTAAGTGCCGGATGGCGCTGACGCTTATCCGGCCTACGGAACATTGTAGTAGGCCCGGCAAGCAACGCGCCGCCGGGCTTTTCGGGCTATTAAGACGATTTACGCACGCGCAGGTACCATTCGCAGAGCAGGCGAACCTGTTTGCGGGTGTAACCTTTCTCCATCATGCGGTCGACAAAATCGTCGTGCTTTTTCTGCTCGTCGGTTGAGGTTTTGGCATTAAAGGAAATGACCGGCAACAGCTCCTCGGTATTGGAGAACATTTTCTTCTCAATAACCGTGCGCAGTTTTTCGTAGCTGGTCCAGTTCGGATTTCGTCCGCTGAAGTTCGCTCTGGCGCGCAGCACAAAGTTGACGATCTCATTTCGGAAGTCTTTCGGATTGCTGATCCCGGCAGGCTTCTCGATTTTTTCCAGTTCCGCATTCAGTGACTCGCGGTCAAACAGCTGGCCGGTATCCGGGTCGCGATACTCCTGATCCTGGATCCAGAAGTCAGCATAGGTAACGTAGCGGTCAAAAATGTTCTGCCCGTACTCGGAGTAGGATTCTAGGTAGGCGGTCTGGATCTCTTTGCCAATGAACTCGGCGTATTTCGGGATCAAATAGCCTTTCAGGAACTCCAGATAACGTTCAGCCTGCTCCTGCGGGAACTGTTCACGCTCAATTTGCTGCTCCAGGACGTAGAACAGATGTACCGGGTTAGCGGCCACTTCAGCATGGTCAAAGTTGAACACGCGGGAGAGGATTTTGAACGCAAAGCGCGTGGAGAGACCGTTCATCCCTTCATCCACACCGGCGTAATCGCGATACTCCTGGTAGGACTTCGCTTTCGGGTCGGTATCTTTGAGGCTTTCACCGTCATAGACGCGCATTTTCGAGTAGATGCTGGAGTTTTCTGGCTCTTTCAGGCGCGACAGAATTGAGAAACGCGACAGCGTTTCCAGGGTTCCCGGGGCGCATGGGGCGTGAACCAGCTCACTGTGGTTCAGCAGTTTTTCGTAAATCTTGATCTCTTCGGAGATCCGCAGGCAGTAAGGCACTTTGACGATATAAACACGGTCAAGGAAGGCCTCGTTGTTTTTGTTGTTTCGGAAGGTAACCCATTCCGATTCGTTGGAGTGCGCCAGAATAATCCCGTTAAACGGCAGGGCGGAGATCCCTTCCGTACCGTTGTAGTTACCCTCCTGGGTTGCGGTCAGCAGCGGATGCAGCACCTTAATCGGCGCTTTAAACATCTCGACGAACTCCATAATCCCCTGGTTGGCGCGGCACAGCGCACCGGAATAACCGTAAGCATCAGGATCGTTTTGCGCGTGGTTTTCCAGTTTACGGATGTCCACTTTACCTACCAGCGCAGAGATATCCTGGTTATTCTCGTCACCCGGTTCGGTTTTAGCAATCGCAATCTGTTCCAGAATGGAAGGCCAGGCTTTCACCACGCGGAATTTGGTAATGTCGCCGCCAAATTCATGCAGGCGCTTCGCGGCCCACGGCGACATAATAGTGCCGAGATAGCGACGAGGAATGCCGTACTCTTTATCCAGAATCTGCGCATCTTCCTGCGGGTTAAACAGGCACAGCGGATGGTCGTTGACCGGGCTGCGTTCGCCGTTGGCGCTGAGCACGTAAATCGGTACACGCTGCATCAACGCTTTCAGCCGTTCAGCCAGCGAGGATTTACCACCGCCGACGGGACCCAGCAGATACAGGATCTGTTTCTTCTCTTCAAGACCCTGAGCAGCGTGCTTCAGGTAGGAAACAATCTGCTCGATGGCATCTTCCATGCCGTAAAATTCTTCAAACGCAGGATATCGGGCGACGACCCGATTCGAAAACAGACGGGAAAGCCGTGGCTCCTGGGCAGTATCAACCATATTCGGCTCACCAATAGCCATCAATAGTCGTTCTGCCGCATTGGCATAGGCACTGCGATCTTGCCGACAAATGGTAAGAAACTCCTGCAGTGTGAACTCTTCGTCCTTGGCAGCTTCATAGCGCTGGCGATAGTGATCGAATATATTCATGGCATGCCGTCCTTTCGTTTTTTAGCACAGGAAAAGAGCCGTTCATATGAATAGTAGAGGCTCCCGGAAGCGGGATCCGTTGCACCTCACTGCCAGAGCAGCAACCCGTGTGCCAGGTCGGGCGCTAAAACCGCGGGGTGATTCGGTATTCAGCTTCTTAAAATTAAGCGTAGATGGCATTTGCAAAACTTGCCTGCACGCAAAATCTAATTTCAATGACATATCAATAACTCATCCAGAAATTCAGCCAAATCCTGTCAGACAAAGAGACTTCCTTCACTGAACGGTAATCTGGCTGACAGCGTTCCGTCATTTGCCGCAAACAAAATAAGGGGTTAATCAAATTGATTAGCTGACAAAAAATTTTGAGAAATGGGGGGAATGACGGTTACACTTCACCCGCTGATTATTTGACTACAGGAAAGAATGGATTGTGACCAAACTCAAACTTCTGGCACTGGGGATTATCGTTGCCACCTCAGTGAGTACAGCATACGCGGAAAATCAGTGGTCAGTTGGTGCTGGTGTCGGCGTAATTAATAGCCCTTATAAACAATATGACCGTGATTTCTATCCGGTTCCGGTTGTCACTTATGAAGGTGATAATTTCTGGTTCCGCGGGCTGGGCGGTGGCTACTATCTTTGGAACGACCAGACCGACAAACTCTCCGTCATGGCCTACTACGACCCAACGCACTTCAAGCCAGGCGACAGCGACAACTACCAGCTTCGTCAGCTCGATAAACGTAAGAGCACCATGATGGCGGGGGTTTCCTGGGTCCATAACACCGAATACGGTTTCCTGCGCACCGCCCTGGCTGGCGATACGCTTGATAACAGTAATGGCTATATCTGGGATCTGGCGTGGTTGTACCGTTACACCAACGGCGGGCTGACGCTGACTCCGGGCATCGGTCTGGAATACCACAGCGAAAACTACAACGACTACTATTATGGCGTGTCCCATAAAGAGTCCCGTCGCAGCGGCCTTAACAGCTATGACGCAGATGATGGCTGGAACCCGTACCTGGAACTGACTGCCAGCTATAAATTTGCTCCTGACTGGAACGTCTACGCCACGGGTCGTTATAACCGCCTGAGCGACGAAGTGAAGGACAGTCCGATGGTCGATAAGTCCTGGACGGGGCTGATGTCGGTGGGTCTGACCTGGAGCTTCTGATTGTGCATTTTTACTGTGCAATTTGTGAATGTAGAGTTAAGCGTCACGAAAAATCACCAGAAGTCACCATCCCCCATAAAGCCCGCTATATGCGGGTTTTTTATTGTCACCAGCTATCATCCGATATCAAGAGAGCGCATAATCAGTGTGTACCCAAAGGTGTAACCAAAAAAGCCATTGGGTCACTTTCAATGATTGGGTACACGCTGGTGGGTGGATATGGCAAAACTAACTGATATGCAGATCAAAGCATGGGTGAGGGCAGGCGAACGATTTGAGGGCCGCTCTGATGGGAATGGGCTTTATTTGCGTTACCGCGAAGTTGACCGAGTTCCTGTGTGGCGGTTCAGGTACAAGATTGCTGGAAAGGCCCGGGCGATGGTTATCGGTTCGTATGCTGATCTGAGTCTTGCTAAAGCACGAGAAGCAGCTAAGGAGCTTTCGGCTCGTGTAGCTTTGGGTTTTGATGTCGCCGGGGAAAAGCAGCAGCGCAAGGCTGATGCTGTCGCAAGGATTGAAGCAGATAAGAGTGCTGTCCGTGTCCAGGATCTAATTAATGACTTCTATGCTCGCCATATCCTCCCCTCATTCAAGAACCCCCAGATTTATAAAAAAGTCGCTGACTCCAACATTGGCACCTTGATTGGCAGCATGAAAGTTGAGGACGTAAAACCTCGGCATGTTGATGATGTTTTACGATCGGTGCGTGGCCGTGGCGCTTTGACTGTGGCGAACGACGTGCTGCGCATGATGAAGAAGATTTTTGACTTCGCAGTTGTTCGCGGCCTGATTGAAGTGAACCCGGCCATGCCGTTCACGGCAAAGGATGCCGGTGGAAAAGAAGAGAGCAGAAAGCGATTCCTGACTCGCACTGAACTGGCACGCCTGTTTGATGCCATGCACCACGTTAAGGCATTTACCAGAGAGAATGAATTGACCGTTAAGCTACTGCTTGCTCTTTGTGTAAGGAAAATGGAGCTCTGCGCGGCACTGGCGAATGAGTTCGATCTCGATAACGCAGTCTGGCATCTTCCTGGCGAGAGAACCAAAACAGGGGAGGAAATAGATATCCCATTGGCCGAGCCGGTAATTGGCTGGCTGAAGGAGTTGAAAGCCTTATCCTGCGGTAGTAAGTGGTTATTGCCCGCCAGAAAACTGCGCCTTACAGCTCACGTTAGTAGTTCAGTGCTTAACACCGCCTTTCCACACATACTGGCAGCCATGCCGGATGTTGAATCATTTAGTGTGCATGACTTCCGGCGCACAGCCAGGACGCATCTGGCAGCCCTTGGTGTGGATCCGATAATCGCTGAGAGATGTCTTAACCACAAAATACCAGGGGTCGAGGGTGTCTATAACCGACATCAGTATTTTAACGAAAGGAAGGCTGCGCTGACTGCGTGGGCGGATCTGCTGGTGGCATTGGAAACCGGTCAGGACTACAACGTGGTTTCGCTTCAAAGAACTAATTAAAGGTTATGACATGAAACAATTACCACCAAACAATTTTTTTACATTAAAGCGAGCTAGCGAGTTATTAGAAATAGAAGAAATCGATTTATTACTAATGGCTTCGGATGGCGCTATTTATTTAAGTGTTTTTTTGGATGGTTTTCACTCTACCCTTTCGAGCACTAAAAATGATGATGGCACCATTTTTGGTGGTGACATTAAGGTGTCACAATTTTTCATTTATGATCCAATCTATTACCCTGAAACAGAACATCACCATGAAGGGACCGATCTTGTTTACAATACAGGGATTGCTAGCGGGCCTTGGCATGTGTTGGCAGATGTTATAACAAGTATTTTACGATATGGTAAATCAGGGCTTGATCGCGTCCTGTCCTCTGCTTACCAAGATGTAAAATTCGACATTGACGGCCGGGCAGATTACTTGGTTTTGGAATCGGAGTTCCGCTATACCGTTCCCTCTGACTGTGTTGATGAAAAAATTCTTAGAAAGCAGTATGAGCTTCAGGACAAACTCGTGGTTACAAAAGAAGATTTATATATTTCACGAGCATGGTTATTGAAAGTGGCTGAGCACATTAATAATGGCAAGGCGTTGCCAAAAATATTCGAAACACTTACTGGGGAGTTCGAGCGACGCACCGAGCAAAAAATCATTGCCCATACCAAGCCGCATGGTAATAAAGCTAGGTATAGTGAAAATAGAGAAAATTGCCTTATGGCTCTTATCTATACAAAAAAATGCTACCCGGATGATTGTAGAAATCCCAATGGAAGTGAGACAAATGACGCTTGGGCTAACGCAACGCGAGACCATTGGCATTCTGTAGGTGGGGGCTATGATGAGCCATCAACTGATTATCTTAAAAAAATAATTTCGGATATGGACAGGAAGCCTCAGGACCGCACTACAGCCGGAAAGCCGAAGGGATCTGATACTAAAAATTAGTTTCATGATACTAATTTTTAGTGTCATTCACTTCATTGCTGTTTTTTACTTTAATGCCCGTAACACCAACTATCACAGGAGTTACGGGGCTATGCCTACATCTCAATCGGCATCATCAGCCATACCTACCTCGGGATACATCCGCCGCTTCCGTATGCCGGAGCTGCTGGGTGTATCCATGCCTACCATTGATCGCTGGGTGAAGAACGGCACGTTACCGCGCCCGATTAAGCTCAGCGATAGCGTTACCGCATTCGACGCTGTGGAGATTAACAACTGGCTGGCAGAACGCCGCGGGAAGGTGGCCTAATGGAAATGAAAAACGCTCGTGCCACCGAGCGTCATACCGAACTTAACCATACACCTGCGCAATTGGAAGTTGCTGGTACTAATGATATCCAGCAGAGCGCTGTAAAGCCAGTGAGTAAGAACGAAGCTTTTGCCACCGTTCTGTTAAAGAAACCTCATGGCGTTAACGCGCTGGATACCAATGCCCGCTCGGTGGATGACTTCGACATGATTGGCTCTGGCGCTAAGTTTTACACCACTTGCCTGCATAGCGACGTATCGAAATTCCGCAATCAGCACGGCGTTGATATTGCCGGAGTGAATGAACGTTATCAGTCGCGGCATGGCTACTCTGCTCACTTCACCCGTTATCGCCTGCCAGATCGCAAGGCCGCTTTGCGCATCGTGTTGCTTATTAATCGCTGGCGTACTGAGCGCGGTGCTTCACCTATTTCAGAAGATGAAGCGCAATACCTTGTTAACCAGTTCCCGGACAACGCCGCCGAATAAGGAAACCACAGATGAAAAATAATATGACCTTAGCCGGTCAGGGCCTCGCTCACCCTGAAGCCAGCCAGAATGACATTTTAATTAATCACAAATCCGAGCCGCGCATTGATTCTCGAGTCATTTCAGACCGCGCCGGAATACAGCGTGAAAGCCTGGCCGCGACGATTAAATCGCACCAGGGCAGATTGCGTGAGCTGGGATCGCTGCCTCGTCAGTCCCTTAAAGAATTACCCGATTTGAAATCGGGAAAATCAGGCCGCAAGCGCGGGCGTCCTGAGATTAGCTATCTGCTGAATGAGCCTCAACTCGACTATCTGCTACGTATCATCCGTGGGCGTGATCCTGAGCGTGTTAACCAGTTCAAGCTGGATGTCACTAAGGCATTCACGAATCGTCGTGCCACCCAGCCGGTACGCCGTGAATATCTGCCCGGTTATCATGAAAGCCGTGACGGCCTGAAGGCGCTGGGCGCGCAGCGTCACCACTACATCAATCTGGCGCGCGCTGAAAACCGCGTTGCTGGCCTGTCAGATGGCGAGCGTGGCTCCGCTGATGCGCAGCAGCTGGGTGTACTGATCGTTATGCAGAAAATTGAGCAGGCCGCATTTCAGGAAGCGATTAACAATGGCATGACTCCGACGGATGCGGTGCGAGAGGTGGCGAAGCGCATGGAGGCATTCGCCAGCCTTATGAGCGGCAACGCCACTCTGGGGGTAAGCCATGCGTAAAAATGCCTTAAATCAAGTTTTGCACCCTCTGCACAAAAAGGGCTTGCCGTTTATCCCTAACCAGGTTTATGGTTATAGCGCACCAGCAAAATCTGGTGCCGGGATTGGCGTCCCGGAATTGTCAAAGGCGACACATGACGCGCCGAGCGTCTTTTTTTGTGTCGTTAATTCAGTACACCCTTTTTTCGGCTGTGCGGTTATAATCCGTGCTGCTCACAAAATTATGGTGGGCTGGATGGGGGCTTCTTCGGAAGCGCCGGTTACCTTTGACGCCGGTTACGCCAACCCTGTTCAGTCCATCACCAGTGAAATTGGCGTTTCCGGTGATGGGTTCTACACCCAGTCAAAGGAGGCTGCCAAATGTTGGCTACTACCCCTACCCAAAATCCGCAATTCATCTGGATTATCGCCGCAGTTCGTCGCGATTGTCCGACAATCAAGCCTGTTCTCCACCATGTTGCTGCTGCGACTGAGCGTGATGCTCGTCGGGCTCTGGTGCGTGATCACGTTTGTTTCTTCGCTGGCCGCATCTCTTTACAGGGGGCGCGCCATGATTAAGCCTTCTCATAAAGCCCGTATTGCGGCTGCCATGAAGTCTATCGAACAGGCTTCTGCCGTATTGATCGCTCTCAGCCATGCTGCCGAAAACATGGAGCCCTGCGATATTTCTGACGCCATTGATGCCTGTTCTGGGCTGGTCAATGAAGCGCGCGCTGATCTGGCGATTCTGGAGGGTGAGGCATGAACATCAATCTCCTTTATCGCCATCCTGCAGAAAATGATGTCGATGCGATGCTCTCCCGTGAGCATGCTTACCCGGACTCATTTTCTCTGGCAGAACGCACAGCGGAACGACTGGATCGTGCTCGCCTTGGGCTTTCCCACGTCATGACGGAATTACTCCCTGCGCTTGAAGAAGATCAGCGGGCCGAAATGTATTGCTGGCTGAGCAAAGTGCTGACGATTGTTGATGCAGGCCGTCTGGATGCGGAGGGCAGAGTATGAGCAAGCTACAGCTGATTGATGCCACCTGCCAGGTAGAGCAGGCACAGGCTGTTTTATCCATGTGGCTGGAAAGCACCACAAAAGACTCCCACCCCGATCTGTCGCGTCTTATCGGTTCCGTCCTCACGCTGTTGCATGGCGTCCCGGAGGCAATGGAAGAGGCAGAGTCCCAGCTAGCTGATTACGTTATGCGCGAACACCGGGAGGGCAAGGAATGAGCAACGTTCTGTCATTTCCTGAAAAGCCGGGGAATTCAGGCTTTACCAGTGTTGAAGCCACGCCAGATGGTATCCGGCTTGATAACCGGCTGGTGGGCTATGCAACCGCGATCCGTCAGCTTGATGCCGGGCGCTTTGATGCCTCGCTGAGTGACGGCCTGCGCGTAGCAGCGGAGATCCAGCTTGGTGAAACCCGTAGCTGGTTCAGACCGACAGACGAACAAATGGCGCTTATCTGGCGCTGGATTGTGGCCTGCCTGTTTATCTGTGAGCAGCAACGTGCCAACGGCACCGTAGATGTGGCTAACGAGGATGGCGGGACTGATCGGGCGGTTATCTATGCCGGTCAGCATGGGAAAATCTGCGTCTATCCCGCGCCGGAGAGGTTCTCACTGGCGAGCCATATCGAGTCGCTGGCAATTGAAAAGTATGGCGTTGAAACAGGCCTGCCGCTGGCTGTGAAGATGTATCAGGGCATGACCGAGGTGGATCCCCATGGCGGGGCGCTGCGTCTCTCTCAGATGGGGCGTGAAGGGCTGACAATGCTTCACGATGGATTTATTGAAATGCTGCGTACCGAAGGTATGCCTGCAGCACCGACAGCGCACTAAGGGAGGCAATATGATCACCAAAAATTTCCGTCTGAATGCGCTGGCAAACCAGTACGCAGCGGCACTGTACCAGCACATTACCACCACCAGCGGCGGGCACTTCATGATTGACGCAGGCAGCCAGCCCATATGTGTTGAGATTACGGGTGGCGTTAAAGGCGTCCGGGACTTAATCGACGGCTACGCGCTGGAGGCGCTAAAGGAGCATTACCCGCACGGACGGTGGGAGGGCATCGGCATTGAGCTGCTTGGTCGCTGCGTAAATGCTGGTGGCCTGACGCCTGCCGGTATTGAGATTTGGCAAAGCATGACTGCTGATATGGGTGCGACCGTAGCCGGGAGGGGTAATGCGTAATATCGACCTTATCCATGAGGTGACGCACGCCGCGGCTGGTCAGTGGCCTTTTGTCCTGGCTGGCCTGAATATTGACGTGCCTGATTCCCCCAGGAAGCACACCGCATGCCCTGCGTGCGGCGGCAAAGATCGCTTCCGGTTTGACGACGACGGTCGAGGCGCGCACTTCTGTAACTCCTGTGGTGCTGGTGACGGGCTGGAGCTGGTGAAGAAGGTGAACAACTGCGACGCCACCCGGGCCGCGCAACTGGTGGCCGACGTGCTGGGCATGAATGTGCATGGCATGCGTAACCCATCCAGCCAGGGTGGTGACCAACAGCAGCAGTCACAGGCCGACCGCCGGGCGGCGCTGGCGCAGCAGCAAGCTGAAGACAGGGCGGCGCGCGCTACCCGCTTCACTGCGAGGCTTACTGCGCTGGCGGCGCAGGCACAGCCGGGTGAACCGGCGTATCTGGCGGGCAAGGGGCTGCCGGGCTTTACGTTTCCTGTTCTGCCTGATGGGGCGCTGCTGCTGGTGCTGGTGAATGAGGCCGGCGACACGGTGGCCGCGCAGACCATAACGGCAGATGGTGAAAAGCGTCTGCTTACCGGTTCGGCGAAGAAAGGCTCTTTCTGCGTGGTTAATTCCGGTGAATCACCGGAAACGGTGATTATTGCCGAAGGGCTAGCAACCGTCCTGTCTGCTCATCTGATGCGCCCTGATGCGCTGGCGGTGGTCGCCATTGACGCCGGTAACCTGCTGCCCGTAGCCAAGGTGATGCGCCAGCAGTATCCGCAGGCGCAGATCGTCATTGCTGCCGACAACGACCATCCTGCCTCCGAAACCGGAGCCACCAACATCGGCAGGGAGTCCGCAGAGAAAGCCGCCATTGCCGTTAATGGCAGCGTGGCGCTGCCGCCTGGCGACCACAAAACCGACTGGAACGACTACCACCAGCAGCACGGGCTGGAGAACGCCAGCGCCGCTTTTAACGATTCGCTGTACCTGCCGCAAGGAGAAGAAGTGACTGCGCCAGCAGAAGTAATTGAGATCGGCTCTCATGCCAGCCAGAAACGTAACGCACAGAAGCCCTATGTAGACAGCCGTCGCAATGGCCTTTACTGGGTTGAACCTAAAGAAAAGAGCGGGGAGATCACCGAAGTAGAGAGCCTGCTTTGTTCCGCGCTGGAAGTGGTTGGTGTGGGCATTGATGACAACAGGACGCGGTATCTGGTACTGCGCTGGCGGGCGTTGGGCGCGAAGGAAGAAACAACGCATGCGATCCCCCTGGCCGACATCGGCGAAAGGGAGGGATGGCGCACACTCAAAGCTGGGGGGCTGTATGTCACCACCAAAAGCGGTCTGCGCGCGACGCTGGCGGACTGGCTGCAGAGTCAGGCCCACAGAGGGGAGATCTGGCGTATTGCCCAGGCTACAGGCTGGCAGTGTGGCGCATACCTTATGCCTGACGGCGACATTATCGGCACACCTGAAATACCGGTTCTTTTCAACGGCCGCAGTTCTGCCGCATCAGGCTACACCACCAGCGGCACAGCTGAGGGCTGGCGTGACAGTGTGGCGCATCTGGCAAATGGCAATTACTCCATGATGACGGGTGTTGCGGCAGCGCTGGCGGCCCCGCTGATTGGGCTGGCTGGCGCTGACGGGTTCGGGATCCATTTCTACGAACAGTCGAGCGCCGGTAAAACCACCACGGCTAATGTCGCGGCCAGTCTGTACGGCAATCCTGATGTGCTGCGTCTGACATGGTACGGCACAGCTCTGGGGCTGGCGAACGAAGCGGCCGCACACAATGACGCGCTCATGCCTCTGGATGAAATCGGACAGGGGGCGGATCCGGTGGAGGTCTATAAGTCGGCTTATGCGCTGTTCAACGGCACCGGGAAACTGCAGGGAGCCAAAGAGGGCGGTAACCGCGAGCTGAAACGCTGGCGCACTGTTGCCATCAGCACCGGAGAGGTGGATCTGGAGACTTTCATTGCCGGTGCCGGGCGTAAGGCAAAGGCCGGGCAACTGGTGCGTCTGCTCAATATTCCGCTGAGTAAGGCTATTCGCTTCCACGGCCATGAAAGCGGTAAGCACCATGCCGATGCGCTGAAAGATGCGTATCAGAGCCACCACGGCGCTGCTGGGCGCGCATGGGTTCAGTGGCTGGCTGACCATCAGCAGGAAGCTGTTAACGCGGTGCGTGAAGCGGAGGCGCGCTGGCGCGGGATTATCCCGGCTGACTACGGGGAGCAGGTACATCGAGTGGGCGCGCGTTTCGCCATTCTGGAGGCTGCTCTCATGGCCGGACGGGTGATCACCGGGTGGGATGAGCAGACCTGCCGTGATGCGATTCAGTACAGCTTCAACGCCTGGATCCGGGAGTTCGGTACCGGCAACAAAGAGCATCAGCAAATCATCGAGCAGACCGAAGCATTCCTCAATGCCCACGGGCTTAGCCGGTTTGCGCCATTCCCGTATGACCCGGGCAGCCTGCCAATTGCAAACCTGGCAGGATATCGCCAGAAGGGAGGGCATGATACTGACCCGGTGGTGTTCTACACCTTCCCGGCAGCTTTTGAAAAAGAGATTGCTCAGGGGTTCAACGCGAAGATGTTTGCTGAGGTGCTGAAAAATGCCGGAATGCTGACCCCGCCAAATACCGGGCGAGGGTATCAGCGCAAGTCTCCGCGCATTGATGGCCGACAGATCAATGTTTACGTGATCCAGTATCAGCCGGAGGGGAGCCAGCCAGAGTAAGTAACTCTCTCATGTGCGTAGTTTAGGTGTTGGTTCAGTTGGTTCAGTTGGTTCAGTGTTTTTATGTGTCTGTTATTTAAGGATTCATGCTCAAAAATTGAACCAACACTGAACCAACAAATGCCCTTTTTGAACCAACACAAACCCCGGATTTCAGCATCACAGACAGGTAAAAGACGATGACAGCACAAATTTCAGCATACGGTCGGCTGGTGGCGGATGTGCAGAGCCGCACGACCAGCAACGGCAACCCGATGGCATTTACCCGCATGGCGGTGACGCTGCCATGCCAGAAAGCAGAGAACGGAGAGGCCACTTTCTGGCTGGCGATTACTGCGTTCGGCAAACAGGCCGAGGCGCTGGCGAAGCATCAGAAGGGCGACATGGTAAGCGTGGCGGGCAATATGCAGGTGAACCAGTGGACAGGTAACGACGGTGGCACCCAGACCGGGTATCAGGTGATTGCCGACAGCGTGATCAGCGCCAGAACGGCGCGCCCGGGCGGGAAGAAAGGCCAGCAGGGGCAGGCAACCGACGCGCTACGCCGAGCGCAGGAGCAGCGTCCACCAGCGCAGGGCTACGAAGATTACGACCAGACCCCGCCTTATGACGATCACGCACCATTCTGAGGATGCAGGAAATGACAGAACATAAACGGCCCGTATTAAGCCTGAAACGCGCCACAACAGGCGCAGCGGCAAAACCATCCGCTAGCACGGCAACAGTAGAGAAAACGGCTCACGCAAGCGCTGGCGCAGCCACAGGCACAAAGAGCAGTAGGCACAACCGCAAAAAGCTTGAGCTTCTGGTCACCCACTGGCCTGCAGCTTTCAGCCTGGACGCACCGCGCCCGCTGGCGATTGGCACCGCCGAACTGATAGCGGCCGATATATGCGCCCGGGGCATTACCGGAGCGGGCAAGATCCGGGCCGCCGTTGCGATGTACACCCGCCGCGCATCGTATCTGAAAGCACTGATCGCAGGCGGAGCGCGTTATAACCTCGCGGGGGAACCGGTCGGAGAGGTGACGCCGGAGCAGCAGCAGATGGCGAGAGAAAATCTCTCTGCCATGAACAGCAAGATTACAACAAGGGGTGGATATGCGCCTGACGCCTGAACAGAAAGCGGAGATCATCCGCCTGAAACGTCGGGGCCTGGGATATGGACGCATTTCCGGTGAACTGGGAATCAAAACCACTACGGTGCGCGCCGTCTGTAAGCGTAGCGGCCTCTTTGATGATAACCCGGCCCACGCAGCGCTGTTCACTATTCCGCAGCCGCAGTACAGCACTGAACTGGCGACGGTAAAGCCGCTGCCCCCGCAGGAAGTGGTGACCGGGCATAAGCAAACCGACGCTTATCTCTGGGTACTGGAGGTGATCAAACTGAACGAACCGGCGCACCTGGCCGCCGCCGAGGAAGCCCTGCAGAAGCTGACCATCAAACCGAAGGACGCAGAGAAGCGGTACCGGGACTGGCTGGTGCTCAATGGCACAGACCTGCTCAACGTGGCGTTCGGCACGATGTTTATGGATAACCCGCAGCACTTCCTCAACCGGGCCAGAAGCAATATCGACAGTGCCCGTCAGGTAAGAGCGCACTACGGCAGCTATGATGCCGCGATGGAGCCGGTGGCAGCAGAACTGCTGATTGAACAGTCGGCGCTGCTGGTGGGGGATGACTTCGGCATGACGGAAGAGGAGGCGTCCAGTGGCGCTATATCTGGCGCGGATCGTTACTTTGAAGTCGAAGATGCCCGTAAGGCAGCGCATGACGGATTTTGCGATGTCCTGCCAGATCCGCACACTCTTTCTGATGTGGTGCGCGAGTTTGAATACTGGGACTGGCTGTATAAGATGCGCCACACCGCCAGCAAGGAGCTGGGATGGCAATACGGCGCAGATCAAAGACAGGAAATTAGCGACCGGGAGGACTGGCTAGATGGCAAGCTGGTAACCCTGCGCCCACGCCACCAGCACGAGGCGGTGGACGTGCTGAAATGGCTGCTACAGAGCGAGCGGCATGAGGGCAGGGATGAGATGGACACTATTCTGCTTAACCTGGTGGGAGGCCATACAGACCATGACTGAAGTTCAACGGGTGAGGGATGTGCTGGCGGAAGAACTGGAGGGTAAAGGCCTGTACCGCAGGGCGGCTTCCCGCTGGCTGGTCGTACTGGAGCAGTGCGCTGACGAGAAAGACCGGGAGTGGGTGGCCCTGCGCCGGGGGCGTTGTATCGACAGTGCCAGGCTGCCTCCTGCACGCGCCGAAGACTTCGGGGATGTACGCCGGGCGGCTGGTGCCACACACACCAGAATGGGGCTGGCGCAACTCAACGGAAGCGCGTTCCGGTTAAAGGGTAAGCGCGGAGACCAGCCGACATAATTCCGGTCTCCACTGAGAAAATAACGTAATGTGCAGGGCGTGCATTTACTCAACCCCTAAGCATTACGTTAATGGTAGGATTGTCTTATTACTGATCTTTTGGGGTGAAAAATGTCTATTTGGCATATCGTTGTCTTGATTATCGCTATTGTGCTTTATCTACTCCCGGGCATCATTGCCAGCTCAAGGGAGCATAAAAACTCTACGGCCATATGGGTGCTTAATATCGTTCTTGGCTGGAGTTTGCTGGGGTGGGTTGCTGCGCTTGTTTGGGCTTTCACAAACCCAGGCAGTAACCAGGCAACAACCATGGATACTAAAGGAATAGAAGCAGGTCACTCATTGAGTACTGATTTAAAAAAATGTCCCTACTGCGCAGAAGACGTCAAAAAAGAAGCTATCTTGTGCCGGTATTGTGGCAAAGACATTCCCGCCTGATAAACATCATCGTCAACGACCCCGCATTGCGGGGTTTTTTTACGCCCGTTCGTTTCATTTTCTGCAATGGTTGCCATTTGTGTTGCGTAAATTACAATAAAGATGACTGTATAAACATCAGGGGTAACGCAATGAGCAGAGAACAGATGACCGTGGCCTTAGACCGGCAGCAAATGCAGGCGATTCGTGAGATGCAGGAGCAGCAACGTAAGAGCTCTCCAGTCGGATTGGCCCCAACCATTAACGCCATTGCCCGCGCGCTGGTCGCCAAAGGGCTTGAGTCTGTTAAGCGGGGTGAGTGATGGAGCAACTTCAAAGACTGGCTGATGTGATCGCCGAAACGTATGTACGTGACCTGATTAGAGCTACGGGCAGCAATGAATTAACTGTTGATGGGTTTACGGGGAATATTGAGGTGGGGCTTCTGTCTGCGGGCCTGTATGGCAATGCGCTTCTGTCCTCGCAGAAAGAAACCGGTCGCACCGATGAGAAGAAAGCCTACTGGCTGCTGGCCGACTTGATCTCCCTCGATGGTCCTGAGTATCAACTTACGGAACATGGCACCAGCGCAATAAATAAAATGACGGAAATCTCCCTGCGTAAACAGATTGCCGCAAAAAATAAAACCATACACTGAGGTGGCTATGAACGATAAGGTTGGCAGTTACTATGTCGATATTGATGCTGATGTGAGAAAGCTCCTGTCAGGAGCGCACGAAGCGGATGAGGCCTTAAAGATAATTGAAAACTCCGTTAAAAAAACGGAGAAGTCGGCGAATAAATTAGACAGTAGCCTGAATCAATTGGGAGGCGGTTTTTCGCGCCTCGCCGTAGCCGTTAAAGGATACATCTCTATCCAGGCGCTGATGAAGCTTCAGCAGGTATCCGAAGAGTTTACGTTACTCCAGGCCCGGGTCACGCGCCTGTCATCCAGCGCTGAGGTAGGGGCCAAAAGTTTCCAGCAACTGGTGAATATAGCCTCCGTTTCCGGTGCCAGCCTCGGCGATACAGTGAACCTCTGGCAGCAACTCACCGCAACGCTGAAAACCGTGGGCGCTACTAACAGCGACGTTAACCGGCTCGTTCTGACCCTGCAGAAGATTGGCACGATTGGCGGCTCATCCAGCCAGGAAATGGCTAACGCCCTCCGACAGTTTATGCAGTCCGTTGCTGCCGGAAGAATTCAGGCGGAAGAATTCAACTCGGTACTGGAACAAATGCCCGAGCTGGCACGCCAGATTGCTGCTGGTATGGGTGTCCCTTACGACCAACTGCGGCAGCTGATGCTGGCTGGCAAACTGGACATTGGCGAAGTTCTGGCGGCACTTGAGAAGCAGTCTGGTGAGGTTAACCAGCAGTTTGAAACGATGCCCCGCACCGTAACCCAGGCAACCAATGCCCTGATAACTCAGTTTGGGGTGGCGATATCGAAAATTGACAATGCCATCGGTGCGTCGCGCTATCTGGCGAAACTATTGGACGGTGCCGCACTTAATGTCAGTCTCGCGGTTGGAAACGCCCCTGATGCTGTATTGCTAACCCAGAAGTTAGCACAAAATACAGAGCAACTGGCCGTGGCAGAGTCGGACTTAGCTCTGGCTAGAAAGGCGGGGGTAGGTTGGGGTATTAAGCAGACACAACAAACGGTCGACCGGCTGAAAAGGGAACGCGCCATGATCCTTATGGCACAGCAAGCCAGTAAAGACGCCCAGAGCGTTTACACGCCATCGAAGGGTGAAAAGCCCGCATACATTACCAACCTCGAGAAGAAAACTGCCGAGAACAACGCTAATGCGATCATCCAGTCCGGGCAAACACTCGTCGATAAGCTCACAAAGCAACGCGAGAAACTGAGCCAGTACAAAGCCCAGGGCCTGCTGGATGATAAAAAGTATGCAGACGCAACTGCGGTACTGGATAAGCAGATCGCCGAAGCCCGCCAAAAGCAGGATAAAGCGCCTAAAAACGCCTTTGCCCGCGGTGATGAAAGTATCAACTCACTGCAAAGGCAGATTGAAGTCCTGACAATGCGGTATGACGACAATACGCGTGAGGCTGCGCAATATAATGCGGTGGCCGCACTGGGTACGAAAGCTACCGATGCGCAAAAGGCGAAGGTCAGCGAGTTGGCCGGCACGCTATTTGATGCCCAGCAGCGTCAGAAAGACCTGAACGACGCAATCAGCAATGACCCGGTACGGAAAGAAAACAAATCCTATACGGACGCCAGAGAGCAGCTCAAGCGCCAGCTGGATGGTCAGATGATTGACCAGAAAACTCATGATCAACAATCTGAGCAACTGGCGCAGCAGCACCAGATTAACCTGGCAAAAATCCGCGCCCAGCAGGTGGTGTCTCCACAACAGGCGGCTAAAGGGGAGATCGATCCCGTCCAACAGCTGGCAAACCAGCACGCTCAGGAACTCGCGTTAATCCAGCAGTTTGAAACCCAAAAGGGACAGATAACCCAGCGCGGACTTGAGCTGGCGAACGCCGCAAATACCCAGTACGAGCAGCAGCGCATTGCCGCGCAGTGGGAAATTTTCCGCAACCAGACCATGGCTAACGAGTTGCTGGCCGTGTCCCTTGAGTCAATGCAAAGCGGCGCAGCAAATGCGCTCACTGGCCTGCTGAATGGCACACAGAGCGTTTCCGAGGCGTTCGCCAACCTCGGCACATCGGTAATCAACGGTGTCGTCAGCAGCCTTGTGCAGATGGGTACGCAGTGGGTTATGTCGGCAATGATGGGGCAGGCGGCGCAGACCGGCGCAATAGCGGCGAACCAGGCGGCAGCTACAGCAGCACTGGCAGCGTCCACTCTGGCGGGCACAGCGGCGGCTACAACGCTTCTCTCTGCGTGGTCACCAGCAGCGATGGCGGCAAGCATCGCAACATCTGGTGGTGCGGCAACGGCTGGGATGGCTGGATATACCACGGCAATGGCAGGAACGAAGATAATGGCCGTTGCCGGTGCCCGCGAACACGGCGGCCCTGTTAACGCAAACTCCATGTACCGCGTGGGCGAAGGTGGCAAGCCTGAAATTTTCAAAGCCAGCAATGGCAGCCAGTACATGATCCCCGGCGATAACGGTCGTGTCATCAGTAACCGCGATATTGGCGGTGGCGGTGGCGGGTTTAATTACAGCCCAGTCATTCAGGTAAACGGAGATCCAACTGAGCAGACGCTTGCTATGCTTGAGGCCGCAGTTAAGCGCGGTGCGCAGCAGGGCTATGCCATGGCCGTCAGCGACATCGCCAGCGGCAAAGGTAAATTGTCCAACGCGCTGACCAACGGCTTCAACACCAGCCGGCGTCTGACGTAATCAGTTTTCTGCCAGTAGCTGGTGGTCAAGCCACCAGCCTACCCCATGAGAGGGTTACAAAACTTGACATCGAGAGGCGCTTTTATGACTGACGATGAGAAGCGGAAGCTATACCGGGCGTGGGCTGAAGATTTAGATGGGCTGATACCGTTCCCGGATGCCTGCCGGGATCTGACGTGCGGCGCGATAACCAGAAAAGGCACCCCATGCAAAATGACAGCGCTTTACTCCTCTGGGCGCTGCAAATTACACGGCGGTAAGAGCACCGGCGCAAAGACGCCAGAAGGAAAGGCGAGGCAGTTAGAGGGATTCCGTCGCTGGCTAGAGGAAAAGCGCCAGGCGGGCGCTGATACGCAGAATGGCAGTACGCATATTGGTACGCAGCGAAACAGCACCTATTAAGTGCGTACTCGCCAATGAGAGGTGAATTATGGGCATCAAAGCCAGGGGTATGAGTAAGGTCAGGCGCAACATCCACCATATGATAAACGATGTGGCCGGGCGGCGGGCTGTTCGTGCCATTCAATCGGCATTGCAGGAAGTTTCGATAGTCGCAGCTCTCTATACTCCGATCGACACCAGCACACTGATAAATTCCCAGTATCGCGAAGTCGTGACCAGTGGCAGCCGCATCACCGGCAGAATCGGCTATTCAGCCAACTACGCTATTTACGTCCAGGATCCGAATATCCCGCAGACGTTCAGACGCTCCACTGCAAAGAAAGAGTTTCTGCAGAAAGGTATCGAGGATGCGAAGCCGCAGATGATGGACGCTATTGTCCGCGAACTTTCGAGGCGGTGACGGCGAATTGCGATCTGGCGAAACCCGGAGCGGCCGGTAAAGTGGAAATTTATTTGACTGTATTTGACGGATTAGACAGTGACAAACAGCCGCAGGCCACGCCACCGCAGGGCAGAGAGCAAATCAGCATCATAAGCCGTCAAGAATTCGCGCATATGACTACACTAGCGAGAACCTCCTTAACTGCGCAGCAAACCACGCATTTTGCCTTACCCCATGAGAGGTTGAGAAAACTTAATATGCGGCAGCCCTGATTAATATCCAGTGTGCCCACCAGCCAGGGAAAGCCCCTTCAGTGGTTCGCGGCTGGTGGTTCGCACTTTGGTTCGCACGGTTTTGGCCTGTTTTTACGTGCGAACCTGCTGATCCGCCAAAGGACAAAAATGTCCTCTGGAAACTCCCGGGTTATGAGAGTTTGAGAATGACTGATAGTCACGCGAAAAACGCCAGGGTAACAGGCTATCTTTCAGCGAGTCACTCCCGGCGCTGTCTTTGAGTACGCCCGTCAGCTTGTCCAACGATGCGGCGAAAGGGGAGGGCTTAACCTAAAGGTGGGGGAATCCCCCTTTTGCCCATGTCTAGAACCTGTCAAAAGTTGTCATGTCGGTTTGAGAGCCAACGGCATTGGCTGACAAAACGGCGATGTTAAACAGGACAAAAATCCTCTTTAAAGGGCAGGATTCTGCCCTTTGATTCGCTCACCAACATACAGATTTCCTCGTATCAACATTACCGGTTTTGCGGGGATGTATTACCTTTATTCCCCTTTACACTTTTGCGCAGGGGTTTCGCTATGATGGCCCGCCACCAGCGGCAGATGGACGATTGGCTTTGAACTAATGCAAAGGTACATCCCGGTATGCAAACGCGAGGTATCCACACTGGTATCCACCAGAACGGCAGGTGTGCGACAGATACCTGCAGAGGGTAACCAGCACCAGTAACCACTTCTGGTAACCAGAGCGCCAGGTTTCCACCGGAGTGGTTTCCATGCTGGTTTCCGGCAAAACGCCGGTTGCCAAACGCGAGGTTGCCAGGCAGGTTGCCACCGAAAGCGCTATTTCAGAGCGGCAACTTAACGCATAGCCGTCGGAGTTCACGCATAGGCTCCATGCATAACAGCGCCAGCCAGAGGAAGTCCTCACTGGCTGGCATGGGTTGTGATTTTACAGGGGCTGCACAAATTCGAAGATAGCGCTGTATCCCAGAACGCATGGGATTTCGAGACCAGTACGCGTGCGCGCGAAGATAGATCACCAACTGGCGGTTAGCTTCCACCCCCACCAGCCCACCCCGGCAGAACTGCGAGATCAGAAACGCCAGCTGGCAGAGAGCCCTGGCTGTACCGGAAAATTATGACCGGCCCTGCATACCGCAGGAGCAAACCAGCGCCGCGTCGTGCGAGGTGACCTGCACCAAACCAGCACCAGACAAGTACTGTGCTGGTGGGATTCCCACTAAATAGCAGATTATGAGCGGCGTGTTGGTTCACGGCCTCTTTTTGTTGGTTCAAAATTGGGGTGTGTTGGTTCACTTTTTTGAAATAACCCTTTTAAAAACAATCATCTTTACAAATTGAACCAACTGAACCAACTGAACTAACGCTTTCTAAGTACACATGGAGTAAAAATGGTAGCGTGGAAAGGAAGATTGATTGATGTACTACTCTGTCCTTTGGACCGAAAAATCTAAGCGAAGGGGTAGCACTGCCGCTTGAAGTGTACCCATGAGTGTACACAAAATATTTTCATTAATGCGAATCCCTTTATTGATGCGGCTTTTGGACGCTATTGATGATTCAATTTGTGCATCACAACGGGGCTCTTGAGCCCCGTTTGTTTTAGGGTGGTGCAGATAAACAGGAGAATGTGATGAGCGAAAAAACCGTTAACTTTGGCAACAACATCGTCCTTCCGGCCATTGGCCAGGGTACCTGGTACATGGGCGAAAAAGCGAGCCAGCGCCGCCAGGAAGTGGACGCCCTGCGGGCTGGCATTGAGCGCGGGCTGACGCTGATTGATACCGCCGAGATGTATGCCGACGGCGGCGCGGAAAAGATGGTCGGCGAGGCGATCAAAGGCCTGCGCGACGAGGTGTTTCTGGTCTCCAAAGTCTACCCGTGGAATGCCGGAGGGCACAAAGGGATAGCCGCCTGCGAAGCCAGCCTGCGCCGTCTCGGCACCGAGTATATTGACCTTTATCTGCTGCACTGGCGCGGGAATTACGCCCTGGATGAGACCGTCCGGCTGATGGAGACGCTGCAACAGCAGGGGAAAATTGGCCGCTGGGGCGTCTCGAACCTCGACTTTGCGGATATGCAGGAGCTTTGGCAGGTGCCAGGCGGACAGGTCTGCGCGGCCAATCAGGTGCTGTACCATCTGGCCTCGCGCGGTATCGAATATGACCTGCTGCCATGGTGTCAGCAGCAGTCGATGCCGGTGATGGCCTATTGCCCGCTGGCGCAGGCCGGGCGGCTACGCTCAGGGCTGTTCAATCATCCGGTAGTGAATGCGATAGCGCAGGAGTATCAGATCACGGCGGCGCAGGTTCTGCTGGCGTGGGTGATAAGTCATCGCGGGGTCGTGGCTATCCCGAAAGCGTCATCCATTAAGCATGTGGAAGAGAATGCGGGCGCGCAGGGCATTTCGCTCTCTGCGGAGGCGTTAAAGCAGCTGGATGCGGCCTTCCCGGCGCCTGAACAGAAAACGGCGTTAGACATGGTGTGAAGTGAGCGTAATGCCCTCTCAACATGGAGAGGGCAAGGGTAGGGGATTAACGCTTCACAATGTGAATCGTCTGTCCCAGACGGGAAGGTTTCTCTTCCGTCGCGGTTTGCGGTTCGCTGACGCAGGCGGTTTCCACGCAAACAAAGGTCTTATAGCCGTCGTCCGGAACGTCGCCCATGCTCACTGACAGCGCCGGGCCCGGGTTCCAGCCCACCACGTTGCTGTGATGATGATGGATAACTTCAATCGCGCGATTCAGCACGGTATCTTCAATGACGCTGCAGGCTTCCGGGTTCAGGTAGACGCGGTCAGTACGATCCGGGAATGTCTGTGAGCCGTCGTTGAGTTTGCCCTCTTTCGCATTATCCACTTTGTCGATAAAGCTATCCCCGAGGCCGTTCACCGTTACGGCAGCGATATCGCCGACGTTGAAGTAGGTGTGCAGGGCAGAGGTGGTCTCAAATTCACCGTGCGCTTCCAGCTCGATCTCGCAGGTTTTACCTAACTTGAAGCGGGCGTACAGGGTGAAGTCGTGCGGCCACAGTTTGCGGGTCTCGTCGTCGCTTTGCAGTTCAAAGGTCAGCACCACGCCGGATTCATCTTCGTTATGGGCTTTCAGCGTCCACGGCAGGTTGCGGGCAAAACCGTGTGACGGCAGGCCCTGCTCGGTAGCCGGGCCAAACCACGGCCAGCAGATTGGCACGCCGCCGCGGATCGCCGCCCCTTTTTTAAAGGAGGTGATGTCGCTCAGCCACAGCGCTTCCACTTCGCCTTCGGGCTGCCAGGAGAGCAGGTGTGCGCCCTGCAGGGCAACAGAAGCCTGAACCTGCGGATGTTCGACCACAATCACTTCAACGTCATCGATCTGGCGGCGGGAGAGCACAGGGGTAAGTTGTTCGACTACCGGAAGTGCAAAAATTGTTTTAATCATTACGCAATCCTCTGTCTTTAATGCCATAAAAAAAGGCGACCGAGGTCGCCTTTTTGGATCAGTTTCTCATCTCAACTTATTTGGAGATGTGAGCGATCAGGTCCAGAACTTTGTTAGAGTAACCGGTTTCGTTGTCGTACCAGGAAACCAGTTTCACGAAGTTGTCGTTCAGTGCGATACCTGCTTTAGCATCGAACACGGAAGTGCACACTTCGCCGTTGAAATCGGTAGAAACAACGTCGTCTTCGGTGTAACCCAGAACGCCTTTCATTGCGCCTTCAGAAGCCGCTTTGATTGCTTTCTTGATTTCTTCGTAGCTTGCTGCTTTTTCCAGACGAACGGTCAGGTCAACAACAGATACGTTAGGAGTAGGAACGCGGAACGCCATACCAGTCAGTTTGCCGTTCAGCTCTGGCAGAACTACGCCAACTGCTTTAGCAGCACCGGTAGAAGAAGGGATGATGTTCTGAGCTGCGCCGCGGCCGCCGCGCCAGTCTTTATGAGACGGGCCATCAACAGTTTTCTGAGTAGCGGTGGTAGCGTGAACGGTGGTCATCAGGCCTTCAACGATACCGAAGTTGTCGTTGATAACTTTAGCCAGTGGCGCCAGGCAGTTGGTGGTGCAGGATGCGTTAGAAACGATGTCCTGGCCAGCATACTTCTCGAAGTTAGCGCCTTTAACGAACATTGGGGTGTTGTCTTTAGAAGGACCAGTCAGAACAACTTTTTTCGCGCCAGCGGTGATGTGCTTACGCGCAGTTTCGTCGGTCAGGAAGATACCGGTTGCTTCAGCAACAACGTCAACACCGATTTCGTTCCACTTCAGGTTAGCTGGATCTTTTTCAGCAGTAACACGGATGGTTTTGCCGTTGACAACCAGGTGGCCGTCTTTCACTTCAACGGTGCCGTTGAAACGACCGTGAGTTGAGTCGTACTTCAGCATGTACGCCATGTATTCAGCGTCTAACAGATCGTTGATACCAACGATTTCGATGTCAGAACGTTCCTGAGCAGCACGGAAAACAATACGGCCGATACGGCCAAAACCGTTGATACCTACTTTGATAGTCATATATTCCACCAGCTATTTGTTAGTGAATAAAAGGTTGCGTGTAAAATTACAAAAACCTTACGCAGCGTCAAGCGGAATCGTGTCAATCATTGCGACAAATCAATCCTTCGCACTACCTTTGCTCGATTGACCCACCTCACATTCCCTTGGAGCTTGCACCCATATGGGGCCTGCGCACGGAATTTTAAAGGGCTGACCACATAAAAACGTGGAGTAGATCACATTTGTCTGAGTGCCTCTACGCAACGAGTAAGTTTAGAACAAAAGTTCATACTTCAGTGTTAATGTTTTGTTAGAATCGAGGGTAAAAGTTGTCTGTTTCAACTGCGAGATGTAAGCCTATGTCGAATCAACAAAACCCCGATGAACTGAAAAAAAAACTCACAGAAATGCAGTTCTACGTGACGCAAAACCATGGTACGGAACCGCCGTTTACCGGGCGTCTGCTGCATAACAAACGGGATGGTGTCTACCACTGCCTGGTGTGTGACGCTGCGCTGTTTAACTCCCAAAGCAAATACGATTCTGGCTGTGGTTGGCCAAGTTTTTATGAACCGGTAAGTGAAGAGGCTATTCACTATCTGAAGGACTTCAGCCATGGTATGGAGCGCATTGAGATTCGCTGTGGAAACTGTGACGCCCATCTCGGTCACGTCTTCCCGGACGGCCCACAGCCGACAGGCGAGCGTTTTTGCGTCAATTCCGCCTCATTAAGCTTCACTGATGACCAGAATGGCGACCAGACGAAAGGCTGAAAAATCGATTCAGCAAATTATTCCTTCGGAGCCGGATTTAACATGAATATTGAAGAGATGATTAAGGGCATGACGCCGGAAGTGTATCAGCGTCTGGTCACGGCAGTGGAGCTAGGGAAATGGGCCGATGGCGTGGCGTTGACCGCCGAGCAGAAAGAGAACTGTCTGCAGTTAGTGATGCTGTGGCAGGCGCGCAATAATACCGATGCGCAGCACATGACTATCGACACCCAGGGTCAGATGGTGATGAAGAGTAAGCAACAGCTGAAAGAGGATTTTGGCATCGCGCCAAAATCGATCGCGACGCTGAAAATGCAGTAACCATGCGGGCTAATGCCCTCTCCCGCAGGGAGAGGGCTAATTTTTACTTAATCCCCAGCGACTCGGCTAACTGCTTCGCCAGCTGGTTGTTGTCATCCGCGCCGTACTCCCAGAACATCGCACCGGCCAGACCTTTCTCTTTGATGTACTCCGCTTTGATGGTCACCGACCGCGGGTTTTCGTACGACAGGGCAAACAGCGCCTTGCCATCATCACCCTTAACCGACAGCCACGGCACTTTGGCCTGGTCGTCCCACTGCTCGGTAAAGCGTTTTTGCGGATCGTTTAATAACGTCTTCACGATATCGTTGTACTTCACATAGGTGTCTTTGGTCAGATCGTAGCCCAGCGATTTGAACAGCTCGATCTGCTGTGCGCCGAAATAAGGCTGAGTCGCGGGGTTTTTTTGCGCATCCGGCTTGCTCCAGTCGATGCCAGGCTCAACGGCACGCTTGGGTACCCGGCCATAGAAACCGATACCCAGGTTCATCTGCTGCGGCTTCAGCCCGGCGGCCAGATAGTTGTTCACCACGAAATCCACGCTGTATTTATCCGCGGCGGCTACGGTGGGCCAGGCGCTGGAGTCATACAGGTTGGCGTTGAAGTACTGGGTGCCGTACGCCATGTCGTAGGTCATCAGGTTGATGTAATCAAGTAACGGCGCAACCGCTTTAACGTCTACCCAACTTTTCGGGCTCTCCACATTGGCACCGACGGCGATGGTCACCAGTTTTTTATCCCCGAATGCAGCACGCAACTCTTTCAGCAGGGCGGTAAAGTTATCCCGGTCCTCAGGCTTGCTGGCGACCAGTCCCCATGCGCCGTTAACCGGGAACTCCCAGTCGAGGTCAATCCCGTCGAGACCGTATTTATCGACAATTTCCTGAGCTGAGCGGATGAACACGGCTCGAGTCTCTTTGGTCGATGCCGCCCCCGAGAAGCCACGCGCCCCCCAGCCACCCACGGAGAGCAGCACCTTGAGGTCAGGGTTTTGTTTGCGCAGGACTGGGAGTAAAGCCAGATCGGCGGCGACTTTTGGGGAGAGCCAGATTTGATGCAGTTTGTTCGGATCTTTTAGCGCCGGGTTGCTTTCGTCTTTCTCGTCGTTATAGATAAGGCCAAACGAGTAGTTAAGGTGGGTGATCTGACGCACATCGAGTTTGTTGATATCTCCGCCCGGTCCGGCGGTGACGTCGCCACCCCCGTTAAAATAGCCCACCGACATCAGGGAGCTGGCGGAAGCAACGGACGCGCAGAGCAGGGGTAAAGCTGCCAGCAAAGGCAAACGTTTCATAGCAATTCCTCTTCAATTTTGACGGTAAAAAAACAAGCACGCCACGTAATGGCGTGGCGAAAAAAGTGCCAAAAAAGAATAGCATTGCCGCCTCGCTGAGAGTGCGAGGCAGTTCACCTTATGGGACTTAATAAGAATTGTGCCCGGCGGCGCTGCGCTTGCACGGGCCTACGGGGGGCGGGGTTTTGCCCGGCGGCGCTGACGCTTGCACGGGCCTGTGGGTTTTGTAGGCCGGGTAAGGCGTAGCCGCCACCCGGCACAAGGCTATCAGGCCTGCGTCTCCTGCCAGTCCGCCAGCGTATAAAGCGTGGCGCCTTCCGCCGCCATATCCATAAATGCCTGCGCGCTGTCCTGGCGCTGAATGTTGACCCCACGACAGCCGTCGGTGATCACGTTCACCCGGTAGCCCAGCTGTAACGCATCCAGCACGGTAAATTTGACGCAGTAATCGGTCGCCAACCCCATCACGATTAGCTCCACGATTTCGTGATGGCGCAGCCACTGATCCAGCCCGGTTTTCTGCCGGTGGCCGTTATCAAAGAAGGCGCTGTAGCTGTCGATGTTCGGGTTTTCCCCTTTCTGGAAAATGGCGTCAATGGCTTTGCTGTTGAGCAGGGGATGCAGCTCTGCGCCTTCGGTGTGCTGCACACAGTGATCGGGCCAGAAGGTTTGCGGCAGGCCATCCAGTTCGCCCTGAGTGAAGGGCTCGACGCTGTGCTGGCTGGCAAAGCTGCCGTGATCTGCCGGATGCCAGTCCTGGCTGGCCACCACCGCTTCGCCGCGGGCTTTACACCACTCGATCAGGGCGTTGGCAACGTCTACCGTGCTGTCGCCTTCCGCCACCGCCAGCGCGCCGCCGGCGCAAAAGTCATTCTGTAAATCCACCAGTAACAGGGCACGTTGTTTCATGCTCACTCCTTATTCGTCTGGCGTCAGTTCGCCACGCAGGTTTTGCATCATCGCCGTACGAATCGACTGCACGTCCAGATCCTGACTCAGTAAGTAGTGAAGTTTAGTCAGGGTGGCTTCTACCGTCATGTCGAATCCGCTCACGACCCCCGCCTGCGCCAGGGCGTTACCGGTGGCATAGCCGCCCATGTTCACCTTGCCGGACATGCACTGGGTCAGGTTTACCACCACGATGCCGCGGCTGCTCGCTTCCTGAAGCTCCTTCAGAAACTCGCCGTTTTGCGGGGCGTTGCCCACACCGTAGGAGCGCAGGATCAGCGCTTTTACCGGCTGACGCAGGAAATTACGCACCACATCGGCGGAGATACCCGGATAAATGGTCACCACGCCAATCGGCTGCGGCGTAATCGGGTGCACCACCAGCTCGCCGGAAGTATGCGGCGCGGGAGGGGTACCGAGGCGGCGGATATGGATCCCGGCTTCCAGCAGCGGAGAGAGATTGGGTGAGGCAAAAGCATCAAAGCCGTCCGCATGCGCTTTGGTGGTGCGATTGCCGCGATACAGGCGGTTGTTGAAGAACAGGCTCACTTCATTAATCGGGAAGTTGGCCGCCACGTACAGCGAGTTAAGCAGGTTGATCTGCCCGTCGGAACGCAGCTCCGCCAGCGGGATCTGCGAGCCGGTGACGATCACCGGTTTGCTGAGGTTTTCCAGCATGAAGGAGAGGGCCGAGGCGGTAAACGCCATGGTGTCGGTGCCGTGCAGGATCACGAAGCCATCATATTGATCGTAGTGCGCCTTGATGTCGTCGGCGATATGTTGCCAGTCTTCCGGGGTCATGTCGGAAGAGTCCATCAGCGGATCGTACTCGTGGATGGTGAAGTCCGGCATCTCCGGGCGGTGGAACTCAGGCATTAACGCCAGCTGGCGCTGCAGATGACCCGAAACCGGGATATAGCCATTTTCCGAGCGCTGCATACCGATGGTACCGCCGGTATAGGCCACATAGATTGATTTCTTTTGCATGATGTAATGTTCTTGGGCTTCAAAGAAAAATCCCCTCTTCGCAGAAGAGGGGATGGGGATTAACGTACGTTAGCGCAGGTGAGGCAGAACGCGTAGCGGTTTTGCGGATCGTTAAAGGCGGCCAGCTTGTCGCCCTCCGCTTTAACTGCCTTCGCCGCCGAGGCGACCGGCGCCGGCAGATATGCCTGCAGCGCGTCCGGCAGCATGGCTTTGACCGAGCCGGAGAAGCTGTCCATCACCAAATCGATGAAGGTCGGCTCATCCTGATAGAAGTCGATATGCCACTGCTTCAGCTTCGCCAGTTCGGCGGCCTTGGCCACGGCGTCATCGAAATCGCCCAGGTTATCCACCAGCCCGTTGGATTTCGCATCCTGGCCGGTCCAGACGTGGCCCTGGGCAATCTGGTCGATCTGCGCCGGGGTCTGCTTACGGGAGTCGGCCACCAGGCTGATAAAGCGCTTATAGCCGTTCTCAATGCTGAGCTGCATCATCTGTGACACTTCCGGCGGCAGTGCTTTGGTGATGGCAATATCCGCCAGCGGCGAGGTCGCCACGCCGTCGGTATGCACGCCCAGATAGTCGAGGCTGTTCTCTACGGTGTTAATGAAACCGAAGATGCCGATGGAGCCGGTCAGGGTGCTTGGGTTCGCCACGATGTAGTTCGCCGGGGTCGAGATCCAGTAACCACCGGATGCCGCCATGCCGCCCATGGAAACCACCACCGGTTTACCGGCGGCGCGGGCCGCTGACAGTTCCGCGCGGATCACTTCCGATGCGCTGACGCTGCCGCCCGGGCTGTTCACCCGCAGGACAATGGCTTTCACTTTCGGATCGAGACGCGCATCGCGGATCTGCGCGGCGGTGGTATCACCCCCGACGTTGCCCGGCGTCTCTTCGCCATCCATGATCGCCCCGTTAGCGAAGACCACGGCAATGCTGTCACCGGTATCGGCCGGTTTTTTCGCCTGATAATCATAGAAGCTGATGGCGCTGTAGTTCTTGTCCTCTTTGCTCCAGCCGAACTGCTTAGTCAGGGACTTTTCAATTTCGGCGCTGGAGCCCAGGGCATCCACCAGCTTGCTGTTCAGCGCATACTTCGCGGTATCGCCATCGACTTTACGCAGCCCATCCAGCACGCCCTGCGCACCCGGGAAGACCTGCTCCGGAGCGATCTGGCGGTTGGCGGCGACGGTGGCGAGATAGTGCTGCCACAGCTCGCCAATCCAGCGGCTATCCGCTTCACGGGCGGCAGGAGACATATCGTCGCGGATAAACGGCTCTACGGCAGATTTATAGGTCCCGACGCGGAAGACATGGGTCGTGACTTTCAGCTTATCGAGCAGCGATTTGTAATAGAGGCCATTGGTGGCGAAACCGTGCAGATCGACGGTGCCCTGCGGCGAGAGCCACACTTTATTGGCAAAGCTTGCCAGATAGTACTGCCCCTGGCTGTAGTTATCGCCCACCGCAATCACCGGTTTGCCGCTGTCGCGGAACTCACGCAGCGCTTTACCGATGTACTGCATGGAAGGCTGATCCGCTCCGGCAAAGTTCTTCAGATCCAGCACGATGCCGGTGATGTTGCGGTCATCCTTCGCCTGACGAATAGCATCGACGATATCGAACAGCGAGTTTTCCTGCAGACGGTCGCTGCTGGCGCCAAACAGCTGGCGGCCCAGTACCCCAAGACGGTTGCTGGTGGAGGGTTTATCGACCACGACCCCTGCGATATCCAGCAACAGCGCGCCGCGCCCGGCGCTCTGAGCCTGGTTGTTGGTGCTGAGGTGCATCCACACGCCCACGCAAACCATCAGAATAAGGATGAAGAAAATGTTCATCACCAGATTTCGGACGAAATTCAGCAGTCGCCACGTCCATTTAAAAAAGCCGGCAAACAGTCGCCAGAGGGTTCGCATGTATTCTCCCTGTCCAGATAATTACCTTCCCGTCGCCACTGGACGGTGTTGTCGGGCTATCGTAATGACCCGACCGCCACTTGTCAGCAGGAATCGCCTGCCACGCTGTAACAAAATCTGCCGTCGTGTTAATTTTGAGTAAATTTCAAGACAGGAGTAACCCCATGGATGCACTCGAACTGCTTGTTAACCGCCGAAGCGCGGCGCGTCTGACCGAGCCCGCCCCGGCAGGCGAACAGCTGGACAACATTCTTCGCGCCGGGATGCGCGCCCCGGATCACGGCACCTTACAGCCGTGGCACTTCTTTATCATAGAGGGTGAAGGACGCGAGCGCTTCAGTACCCTGCTGGAGAAAGGGGCCGTGGCCGCCGGACAGGATGAAAAGGCGATTGAGAAAGCCCGCAACGCGCCGTTCCGCGCGCCGATGATTATCGCCGTGGTCGCCAAATGCCAGCCGCAGCACAAAGTGCCGGTGTGGGAGCAGGAGATGTCTGCCGGCTGTGCGGTAATGGCTATGCAGATGGCTGCCGTCGCCCAGGGTTACAACGGTATCTGGCGCAGCGGCGCATTAACCGACAGCCCGGTGGTCCGCGAAGGCCTGGACTGCGGCGCACACGACAAAATCGTCGGTTTCCTCTATCTGGGTACCCCGCAGTTGAAAGCCTCGACCACCGTCTCCGTGCCCGACACCGGGCCGTTTGTCACTCATTTCTGATCCCCGGTGCAAAAACTGTCTGGATCCTGAACAACTGCCGCAGAATTCAGACAGTCATACTTATCACTTAATGGAATGAGCGCTAACATAGTGCAATTGTAATGAAAGGAGATTGTCATGAGCGAGCAAGCCATTCGTTTAACGCAATACAGCCATGGAGCCGGTTGCGGTTGTAAAATTTCCCCCAAAGTGCTGGAAACCATTCTGCATAGCGAGCAGGCGAAGTTTGTCGACCCGAACCTGCTTGTGGGTAACGAAACCCGCGACGATGCCGCGGTCTACGATTTAGGTAACGGCACCAGCGTTATCAGCACCACCGATTTCTTTATGCCGATCGTCGATAACCCGTACGACTTTGGGCGCATTGCCGCCACCAACGCTATCAGCGACATCTTCGCCATGGGCGGAAAGCCGATCATGGCGATTGCGATCCTCGGCTGGCCAATCAATACCCTGGCCCCGGAGATCGCCCGCGAGGTGATCGAGGGCGGGCGTTTTGCCTGCCAGCAGGCGGGGATCGCCCTGGCGGGTGGCCACTCCATTGATGCCCCGGAGCCCATTTTCGGCCTGGCGGTCACCGGCGTGGTGCCGACGGAGCGCGTTAAACGCAACAGCACCGCCGAAGCGGGCTGCAAGCTGTTCCTCACCAAGCCGCTGGGCATTGGCGTGCTCACCACTGCCGAGAAAAAATCCCTGCTGCAGCCGGAGCACAAAGGGCTGGCAACGGAGGTGATGTGCCAGATGAACCTCGCCGGCGCCGCCTTTGCGAACATTGAGGGCGTGAAGGCAATGACTGACGTCACCGGCTTTGGCCTGCTGGGCCATCTGAGCGAAGTGTGCCAGGGGGCAGGCGTGCAGGCCCAGGTCTGGTATCAGGACGTGCCGAAGCTGCCGGGCGTGGAAGACTATATTGTCCAGGGTGCCGTGCCGGGCGGCACGCAGCGTAACTTCGCCAGCTACGGCCACCTGATGGGCGAGATGCCTGCCGAGTGGCGCGATCTGCTGTGCGATCCCCAGACGTCCGGCGGCCTGTTGCTGGCGGTCACGCCGGAGGCAGAAGCCGAAGTCCAGGCGACCGCCGCTGAGTTCGGTATCACCCTGACCGCCATCGGCGAGCTGGTGACCGCCCGCGGCGGCCGTCCGATGATTGAGATCCGTTAATTCAATGCGGTTATTTATTGCCGAAAAACCCAGCCTCGCCCGGGCGATCGCGGATGTATTACCCAAGCCGCATCGCAAGGGCGATGGCTATATCGAGTGCGGAAACGGGCAGGTGGTCACCTGGTGTATCGGTCACCTGCTGGAGCAGGCCCAGCCGGACGCTTACGACAGCCGCTACGCGCGCTGGAATCTCAACGATCTGCCCATCGTGCCGGAAAAGTGGCAGCTGCAGCCGCGCCCGACGGTCACCAAACAGCTCAACGTCATTAAGCGCCTGCTGAATGACGCCGCAGAAGTGATCCACGCCGGTGACCCGGACAGGGAGGGGCAACTGCTGGTGGACGAGGTGCTGGATTACCTGAACCTCTCGCCAGAGAAACGCCGCCAGGTGCAGCGCTGTCTGATCAACGATCTCAACCCGCAGGCGGTGGAGCGTGCCATCTCGCGTCTGCGATCCAACAGCGAGTTTGTGCCGCTGTGCGTCTCCGCGCTGGCTCGCGCCCGCGCCGACTGGCTGTACGGCATCAACATGACCCGCGCCTACACCATTCTCGGGCGTAACGCCGGTTATCAGGGGGTGCTCTCGGTGGGTCGCGTGCAGACTCCGGTGCTGGGGCTGGTGGTGCGCCGCGATGAAGATATCGAGAACTTTGTCGCCAAAGATTTCTTCGAAGTGAAAGCCCACATCGTTACCCCGAAGGACGAACGTTTTACCGCCATCTGGCAGCCGAGCGAGGCCTGCGAACCTTATCAGGATGAAGAGGGGCGCCTGCTGCATCGTCCGCTGGCCGACCACGTGGTGACCCGTATTGAGGGCCAGCCCGCCGTCGTCACCAGCTATAACGATAAACGGGAATCAGAACCTGCTCCGCTGCCGTTTTCCCTTTCTGCCCTGCAGATCGAGGCGGCAAAACGCTATGGCCTGAGCGCGCAAAACGTGCTCGATATCTGCCAGAAGCTGTATGAAACGCACAAGCTGATCACCTATCCGCGTTCCGACAGCCGCTATCTGCCGGAGGAGCATTTCGCCGGACGCCACGCGGTGCTGAACGCCATTGCCGCCCACGCGCCCGATTTACTGCCGCAGCCGGTGGTCAATCCGGATACCCGCAACCGCTGCTGGGACGATAAGAAGGTGGATGCCCACCACGCCATCATCCCGACGGCGCGCAGCAGCAAGGTCAATCTGACCGAGAACGAATCGAAGGTCTATAACCTCGTCGCCCGTCAGTACCTGATGCAGTTCTGCCCGGATGCGCTGTTCCGCAAGTGCGTTATTGAGCTGGAGATCGCCAAAGGCAAGTTTATCGCCAAGGCGCGTTTCCTTGCCGAAGCGGGCTGGCGCACGCTGCTGGGCAATAAAGAGCGTGACGAGGAGAACGACGGCACGCCGCTGCCGGTGGTGAAAAAAGACGACGAACTATTGTGCGAGAAGGGCGAAGTGGTGGAGCGACAGACCCAGCCGCCGCGACACTTCACCGACGCCACGATCCTCTCAGCAATGACCGGTATTGCCCGGTTTGTGCAGGATAAAGATCTGAAGAAAATCCTGCGTGCCACCGACGGGCTGGGGACGGAAGCGACTCGCGCGGGGATCATCGAGCTGCTGTTTAAACGCCGTTTTCTGCACAAGAAAGGGCGTTATATCCACGCGACGGATGCCGGAAAGGCGTTGATCCACTCCCTGCCGGAGATGGCCGCCCGCCCGGACATGACCGCGCACTGGGAGTCGGTGCTGACCCAGATCAGCGAAAAACAGTGTCGTTATCAGGATTTTATGCAGCCGCTGGTGGGCACGTTATTCGATCTGATCAACCAGGCGCGGAATACCTCGGTCAGAGATTTTCGCGGCATGGTTGCGCCGGGTGGCGACAAGAAGAAAAAGTTTAAGAAGAAGAGTGCGGCCTGAGGAGTTGCCGGGTGGCGGCTACGCCTTACCCGGCCTGCAAAAGCACGAACCGTAGGCCGGGTAAGCGCAGCGCCACCCGGCACAGCCACAGAATCAGATCACACCCTGACCCATCATCGCATCCGCGACCTTCACAAACCCGGCAATGTTCGCACCGCGGACATAGTTGGTCTGCTTCTCTTCTCCGCCGTACTCGACGCAGGCGTGGTGAATATCCAGCATGATGTGATGCAGACGCGCATCCACTTTCTCGGCTTTCCAGCCCATACGCGCGGCGTTCTGCGCCATCTCCAGACCTGAGGTTGCCACACCGCCGGCGTTTGCCGCTTTACCCGGTGCGAACAGCACGCCAGCCTGCAGGAACAGGTCGGTGGCTTCGATGGTAGTTGGCATGTTAGCCCCTTCCGCAACCGCTTTTACGCCGTTGGCGATCAGCTGGTGCGCTGCATCAATATCCAGTTCGTTCTGGGTGGCGCATGGCAGGGCGATATCAACCGGTACGGCCCACGGCTGTTTGCCTTCAAGGTAGGTCAGACCGAATTCGCGGGCATAATCGGCCACGCGACCGTCACGGCTGGCTTTGATTTCGCACAGGCGCGCCAGTTTTTCTGTGGTGAAGCCTGCTTCATCAACCACGGTGCCGCTGGAGTCGGAGGCGGTGATCACCCGGGCGCCCAACTCCATTGCTTTCTCGATAGCGTACTGGGCCACGTTGCCGGAGCCGGATACCGCGACGCGCATCCCGTCGAAGCTCATACCGTGACGCTTCAGCATCGCTTCAGTAAAGTAGACCAGACCGTAACCGGTGGCTTCCGGGCGGATCAGGCTGCCGCCGAAGGAGAGACCTTTCCCGGTGAAGACGCAGGCGCTGTTGTTGGAGAGTTTTTTCATCATCCCGGCCATAAAGCCCACTTCGCGCCCGCCCACGCCGATATCCCCGGCCGGTACGTCGGTATCCGCGCCTAGGTGACGATACAGTTCGGTCATCAGCGTCTGGCAGAAGCGCATCACTTCGCCTTCGCTCTTGCCTTTCGGATCAAAATCGCTGCCGCCTTTGCCGCCGCCCATAGGCAGGGTGGTCAGGGCATTTTTAAAGGTTTGTTCAAAGCCGAGGAACTTCAGGATCGACAGGTTAACCGACGGGTGGAAACGCATCCCGCCTTTGAACGGGCCGATCGCGGAGCTGAACTGGACACGCCAGGCGCGGTTGACCTGCACCTGATTGCGGTCGTCCACCCATACCACGCGGAACTGGATCACGCGTTCTGGTTCAACCAGGCGCTCAAGCAGGGACATCTGACGATAGCGGGGGTTTTGTTCCAGAAATGGCCAGAGGGTGGTCATCACTTCACGCACGGCCTGAGCGAATTCGCTCTGATTCGGATCGCGCTGTTGAACACGGTTTAGAAAGGATTCAAGGGAGCAAGCCTGGTCCATAACTATAAGTTCCTCTAATATATTGGGATTATTTTATTTGTAACAAATATATGCATGATGTTGTGTTTTTCGACTATACCACCCGATGGGCTTTGTGACGCAAGCTAAATTTCGCCCTCAAGTTAAATTCATTAAACGTGCCGGGTCATAATAAAAAACGATGATCGGCGGGATTAAAGTTTGTCGGCAGGTTTACCGTTATAGTCATTGTCAGGACACAACAGGAAGAGACGTCTATGAAGCGTATTGTAATGGCTGTTTTGCTTGGGGTTTTCGCGGCCGGCAGTCAGGCCGACCAGCGGTTTAGCACCGGCGTGGATGTGAATATTCCGCCGGAGATCTTCAGCTCCAGCGGTCAGCGTCCACCGCCGTGCAACCAGTGCTGCATCTATCAGGATCAGAACTATTCAGAAGGATCGGTGGTAAAAGCCGAGGGCGTATTATTGCAGTGCCAGCGGGATCCGCAGGCGATCAGCACCAATCCGCTGGTCTGGCGTCGTGTAAGAGAATAAAGGCTTCCAGTAGAGGAATATCCGCTGGGGCGAGATCGTAGCCCAGCGCCTCGCGCGGGGAGCACCACACCAGCTGGCTGTGGTAGTGCGTTTCGGGCGTGCCGGTAAACGTCGGGACGTGCCAGGCGTGCAGGTTAATCAGCCGCCGGGATACTTCCCGCTGGTGGCTGGCGATATACCGCGCGGGCCGGGCCTCGATACCCAGCTCCTCGCGCAGCTCGCGCGCCAGGGCCTCGGGCTGCGTTTCCCCGGCCTCCACTTTGCCCCCGGCAAACTCCCACAGACCGGGCTGATCCGCATGCAGCGGGCGCTGCGCCAGTAAAATCTTGCCATCCCGTTCGAGAATAGCGCAAACAACATCGAGTGTTTTTAGCATGGTCGTCAATAATGGTTAAGAGAGAAAGCGTTAGGATCTACGTACTTATTAGCGACCAGGGAGCATCCTGTGAAAGAGTTACCACCAGCCTGGGTTAAACCCATCGAATCCATCCCCGCCAGTCTAACGCCAATCGCCAGGATGCAGAAAAAACATTATGGCGCGGTGCTCAATCCGCTGCGCTGGTGGGGGAGAATGCCCCGGCTGTTCTGGCTGGTGGCGCTGTTTGTCGGCTTTCTGGAGCGCAAAAAATCGCCTCTCAACCCGGTGCTGCGTTCGCTGCTGATGACCCGCGTCTCGCAGGTGTGCCACTGCGCGTTCTGCATCGATGCCAATGCGCTGCGTCTGGCGGAACGCTGCGGTGGTCTGGAGAAGGTGCAGGCCGTCGCGACATGGCGCGACAGTCCCATATTCAGCGATGAAGAGCGTGCCGCGCTGGCCTATGCCGAGGCGGTTACTGCCACCCCGCCGGTGGTGGACGATGCCCTCAAAGCGGCGTTGCGCCGCCACTTCAGCGATGAGGCGATCACGGAGATGACCGCACTGCTCGCGTTTCAGAACCTCTCTGCGCGCTTCAATGCCGCGCTGGATATCCCTTCGCAAGGGTTGTGCGCCATGCCCGGAGAAAAACACGATGCTTGACCGTCACCTCCATCCGCGCCTGAAACCGCTGCTTAACCGGCTGGTGATGACGCTGGATAAACCGGGGATTGCTCCGGACGGCATTACGCTGATCGGCTTTGCTATCGGGGTGCTGGCCCTGCCGTTTCTGGCGCTGGGCTGGTATCTGGCGGCGCTGGTGGCGATTGTGCTGAACCGGTTGCTGGACGGGCTGGACGGGGCGCTGGCGCGGCGGCGCGGGTTAACCGATGCCGGGGGCTTTCTCGATATCGCCCTCGATTTTCTCTTTTATGCTCTGGTGCCCTTTGGCTTTGCCCTGGCGGATCCTGTGGTGAATGCGCTGCCAGCCGCCTGGCTGCTGTTCGCCTTCATCGGCACCGGCAGCAGCTTTCTGGCGTTTGCGGCGCTGGCGGCGAAGCACAACATCGACAATCCGGGCTACGCCCACAAGTCGTTTTACTATCTGGGCGGGCTGACGGAAGGAACAGAAACTATTCTGCTGTTTGTGCTTTGCTGCCTGTTCCCGGCGCACTTTGCGTGGCTGGCCTGGGTGTTTGGCGCGTTGTGCTGGCTCACCACCGCAACGCGCATCTGGAGTGGCTATATGACGCTGAAGGATGTTCAGCGCCAGCCGGGATCAGAGTGAGCTCTCTGGCCCGCGTTCACCGGTCGCCACCGGGTTCTGCGGGTTACTGCTCCATTCGTACCAGCCGCCGTCGTAAACGCCGACATTTTTCCAGCCCATCGCCCGGGCATACATGAAGGTCTCTGATGCCCGCCAGCCGGTGCCGCAGTAAAAGGCCACCTGCTGGTCCGGCAGAATGTTCCACTGCTTCCACATGGCGGCGATATCCTCAGCGCTGCGCATGGTGCCATCCGGATTATGGAAATCTTCCATATGGGTCGAGTCGCTCCCGGCATGACCCCAGCGTGCGCCCGCGATCTCACCTTTTGGCTTGATATAGCTGTAGCCGCTGGTCACGCCGGTAAACTCCGGCCATGAGCGGATGCTCACCAGAGAGGCATCCTTACGATGCAGCAGGCCGCGGGCCTGTTCGATATTCAGCATCAGCTGCGGCTGACCGGGGATCGGTGCGCCAAAATCGGCCGCTGGCGTCACTTTGCCTGGCGTCCCGCGTTCGACCGGCAGGTTTGCTTCACTCCAGGCCTTCCAGCCGCCATCCAGCAGGCGCACATCTTTCACCCCGGCGTACAGCATGATCTGCGCCACGCGCGCGGCGGCATAGACGTCGCGGCCGTAGAGGATCACCGTGGTGTCATGGCGAATCCCATGTTTTGCCAGCATTGCCTTCAGATCGGCATCGGAAACTTTGTTCCACAGCGGCTCGCTTTCCACCTCGTTGGTGTCGATATAGCCTGCGCCGGGAATATGGCTCAGCAGATAAAATTTAGGTGCGCCCCAGGCGGCTTCAATCACTTTCCACTCCCCGGCAGGGGCGGCGGTCACTGTCTTACCTTGCTGGAGCTGGTTCAGCCACTGCGGGTAGACCAGCTGTTCGAAGTGGGCGAGGCGCTGGAGACGCGCCGGGTTTTTCAGGGCATCGCTCAGCAACGTGACCTGGCTGAAACCCGCCTGATTCAGCCGGGCCTGGACGGCCTGGTTATCGCTGTCGCTGCCGTATAAGGCAAGCGGAGTGGTCGGGGTCAGCTGATGCTGCGACGCCCAGGCTTTCTGCTGGGTCTCGTTCATCGCCCCCAGCCAGCTGGCGGAAAGATTAAGGGCGGCAGGCTCGTGGCCGGAAGGGCCGTTCAGGGTCTGCGGCCAGCCGTTGTAAAAGGCGCTGGCGCGGGTATCAATAATTGAACCTTGCTGCTGCTGAAGCTTCGTCAGCGTCAGGGAGTGCGCCATGTCAGCGGCCAGGGTTGAAAAAGAGGCGAGACCTAAAGCGGCGGTCAGCGCGGTCAGGTGAGAAACACGTTTCATCGAAATGCCCGATCGTAAAAAAATGAGACGTGATTGTGGCAATCTGCCGGACAAAAAACGTTGCGTTTGCGCAGGATGTCACGGGATTCACTGCCAGCCTGCCATCGGCAGCATCTGCCCATTCGCGGGAATATCGTCGTCATCGTGCGTCACCAGTACTACCGGGATCCGCCGGGCACGCACTTCGGCAAACACCCAGCGGCGAAACTGGTCGCGCAGATTTTTATCCAGACGGCTAAAAGGCTCGTCGAGCAGCAGCGCCTGGGGTTGAGCCAGCAGGGCGCGGAGCAGGCTCACCCGGGCGCGCTGGCCGCCGGAGAGCGTGGCGGGATCGCGACGAAAGAAGCCGCTCAATTCCGCGGCGTCCAGCGCGTCGTTAACCTGCTGTATGCGCGCCTCGCCTTTGACCGCCGCCGGGAGCGCCAGCAGCAGATTCTGCCCGACGCTGAAGTGATCGAAGAGCAACGCATCCTGAAACAGCAGCCCGAGCCCCCGCAGCTCGGTGGGCAGGGCGTCGCAGCGCCGGGAATTGATCCACAGCTCTCCGGCAGCGCGAAAATCGCCGGGCAGAGCCCCCACCATCCAGGCAAACAGCGACGATTTCCCGCTGCCGGAAGGGCCCATCAGGGTGAGTATTTCGCCAGGCGGCACCTCGAAACTGACGTTGTGCAGCAGCGTCATCTGGCGCAGCGAGAGCGAAACATCCTTAACCATCAGCATTAACGTAACCCCTGTCGAAAGCGGCCCACCAGCCGGGAAAGCAGGATGCAGGCGGCAAAGACCAGCATCAGTAGCAGCAGCTGCCACAGCGCCTGGGCCGCCAGCACGGCGCTACTGCCGCCGCTGCTGAGCGCCACGGCGTCGGTGGTCAGCGTGGCGTACCGGCCGCTGCCCAGCCACAGGGTGGGCAGATACTGCGCCATACTGACGGAAAATCCGACCGCAAAAGCGGTGAGCGCCGGACGGATCATCTGCGGGCATTTGACCAGCCAGAATATTTTAAGCGATCCCCAGCCGAGGGTGCGGGCGATCAGGATCAGGCGCGGATCGAGTCGGCGCCAGGCCGGCTGCATCACCAGCAGCATCCACGGCAGCACCCACAGTAAATGACCCCACAGCACGGCAATCCACTCTCCGTCGAGCTGCATCAGCAGCGCCAGCTGATACTGTCCGGCCACCAGCGGCAGGGCGGGGAGCGCCAGCGGTAGCCAGACCCAGAAGCCCCCGCGCTGCGGGCCCCACTCCAGCCAGAGCAGGATCATTCCCAGCGCAAGCGCCGCCGAACAGAGACCCAGCGACAGGCTCACCGCCGCCGTGTCGCGGGAGACGCGAGCATCGCCCGCCACCAGCACCAGGATCGCCACGCTGACGAGGCCCGCCAGGGGCAGCAGCAGGGCGCAGGCGCGTCCCACCCGCAGCGGGCGCGGCGTCGGGCGCTCCCCGGAGACGTCCGGGATAGTGCGTTTCCAGCGTCGCCAGCAGAGAAACAGCGCGACGGCGATCGGCTCCAGGATGATCAGCAGGATCGCACAGACCAGCATCCCTTTGGCCTGCTGTTGTGTATTCCCCTGTGAAAGCCACTGCCAGGCCAGCACGGCGAGGGTAGGAGGGTTTCCCGGTCCGAGGATCAGAGCCACGTCCACCACTGACAGCGTCCAGGCGATCGTCGCCAGCATCACCGCCCCCAGCGCGGGGGCAATGGCGGGCAGAATCAGCCAGCGCAGCGCCTGCCAGCGGCCATAGCCCAGCGAACGCAGCACGGTCACTTTTTGCGCCAGATCTTTTTCCGGCAGCGAGGCGTAAATCGCCCAGAGAACAAACGCGCTCTCCTTGATAGCGAGGGTCAGGCCAAGGCCAATTCCGTAGCGATCCAGCACCGGGGAGCAGAACGAACAGAGGCGGTAGAGCTCGCCGCCTTCGGCAAAAATCAGCAGCACGCTGACCGCAAACGCCACGTGGGGGATCGCCAGCAGCCAGGGCAGGTGGTTGCACAGCCGTCGCCAGCGGCTACCGGGCCACAGCGCGGCCACCACCGCCAGCGCCAGCAGTAGCGCCCCGACGGCGGCAATCAGGGTAGACACCAGGGTGGCGATCAGCGCCTGCGGCAGCTGAGGATCCGCTGCCAGCGCCCGCCAGTTCTCCAGGGAGAAGATCGGCGGTAACAGCAGGGCAACGGCAGGCAGCAGCGGCAGATACACCGCCGCCATCAGCAGCCAGGCGAGCCCGCTTAGTGGGTGCCGTAGCGACGCAGCCATTCCTGCTCCAGCGCGTTAACCCAGGCGGCGTGCGGTTCCGCGAGCGTGGCCGGGAGTCCTGCCGGGATAAACTGACGCAACGCTGCGGCCTCAGCGGCAGGCAAGGTCTGTGGATCCAGCACGCTCGGATCGCCCCAGTTGGCGGGGTCCGCCTTGCGGATCTGCGCCTGCGGCGAGAGTAAAAAGTTAGCCACGACCTTCGCGCCCGCGCTGGCAGAGGCATTGGCCGGGATCGTCACAAAGTGCACGTTGCCGATCATCCCCTGTTGAAAACCAAAGCTGTAGCTGTCAGCGGGCAGCTCGTTGCTGTTCACTTTTTGCCGCGCGTGGGCCGGGTTAAAGGTGATCGATAGCCCTAAATTGCCACTTGCCAGCAGGGCATCCATCCGCGCCGGTGACGGCGGGAAATCTTTACCCTCGCGCCACAGATGGGGATGCAGCTTATCCAGATACGCCCACAGCGGGGCGGTGACCGCAGCGAAACTGGCGTTGTCCGGCAGCTGCTTCAGCGCCTCCGGCAGGGTGGTTTGCGTCAGCAGGAGCTGTTCCAGAAACGCGGTGCCGGTAAAGTCGGGCGGTCGCGGATAGGTGACGGTACCGGGATGTTGGGTGGCGTACGCCAGCAGCGCCTGCGGGTCCGACAGCGGTTGCGGCAGGGTCTTGCGGCTGGCGATAAAGGTGAGCTGGGCGCTGCCCCATGGCGACTCAGCCCCCTCGGTCGGGATGGCGAAATCTTCCGTCACCGGTTTAGTCGTATCCACATAGCGCCAGTTGGGCAGGCTTTGTGCCCATCCGGTCTGCAGCAGCCCGGCGGTTTTCAGGGTGCGGAAGTTCTCGCCGTTGACCCACAGCAGATCGACCGAGCCGTTGGTTTTACGCCCGGCGCTGGCCTCGGTCTGGATGCGTTTTACCGCGTCGGCGGCATCCGCCAGACGGACAATCTTCAGGGTAATGGCGTAGTGGGTTTTCATCTCGCCGCTCACCCAGTCCAGATAGCGGTTTACCGCCTCATCGCCGCCCCAGGCGTTAAACCAGACGGTCTGGCCCCGGGCATCCTCTTTAGTTTTCTGCCAGCCGTCATTGGCCAGCGCCGGCCCTGCCATCAGCAGGCCGGTTAACAACATGCAAAAACGCGCACGGCGCATAATGCCCCCTGTTATGGAGAAGTGCGGGAAAAGCGGGCAAACAGCCAGCGGGTAATCAGCGGCAGCAGTCCCAGTAGCGTAAAGGCGAAAACCACGCCCGGCGAGAGGATATCACGCAGCGAGGCGATCTGCCCTAACTGGTGGCCGGCATTGAGAAAAACCACCGCACCGGGCAGCATCCCGAGCTGGCTGACCCACCAGTAGCGCCGTACCCCGAGGGTCGTCACCCCGGCCAGCAGGTTGACCATAAAGAAAGGAAACAGCGGCATCAGGCGCAGGGCAAACAGATAAAAAACCCCGTCGCGGGCAACTCCGTCATTCACGGTGCGCATCGGCCCGGCAAAGCGGCGCTGCACCCAGTCGCGCAGCAGATAGCGGCTGACCAGCATCGCCAGGGTTGCGCCTAGCGTGGCGGCGAAGGAGACCAGCAAAATCCCCGGCCACAGACCAAACAGCGCCCCGCCGAGCAGGGTCAGCAGCGCAGCCCCCGGCAGCGACAGGGTGGTGACCAGCACATAGAGAATGAAAAAGAGCGCGGCGCTCTGGAACGGTGCCTGTTGGCAGTAAAGCAGCAGCGCCTGATGCCGGGCCTGAAGATTTTCCAGCGTCAGGACGCCGGGAGGCAGTTGCGTATAAATAACAACAAATGCGCCCAGAAGGGCGCACAGAAGTGTGATTTTACGGACGTTTGCCGCCATTCATTTTACGTCGAATGTCGCCCATACCGGGGCGTGGTCGGACGGTTTTTCCATGCTGCGGATCTCGTAATCGATCCCGGTTTCAATGCAGCGCTCTGCCAGCGGCGCGCTTGCCAGCAGCAGGTCGATGCGCAGGCCGCGGTTATCGTCAAAGCCTCTGGAGCGGTAATCAAACCACGAGAAGCGATCCTGGGTCTCCGGGTTGGCGTGGCGGAAGGTATCCACCAGACCCCAGTCCATCAGACGCGCCATCCACTCGCGCTCTTCCGGCAGGAAGGAGCACTTCCCGGCGCGGAGCCAGCGTTTGCGGCTGTCTTCGCCGATGCCGATATCCAGATCGGTATGGCTGATGTTCATGTCACCCATGATCAGCACCGGATTCTCTTTGTTCAGCTCGGTTTCGAGGAAGGACTGCAGATCCTGGTAGAACTTCTCTTTAGCCGGGAATTTCAGCGGATGGTCGCGGCTCTCGCCCTGCGGAAAGTAGCCATTGATCACGGTGATGTTGCCAAGCGGCGAGGGAATTTCCGCCATGATGATGCGACGCTGGGAATCTTCACCGTCCCCCGGGAAGCCGCGACGCACCGAGACGGGCGTCTCTTTGGTCAGCAGGGCCACACCGTAATGGCCTTTCTGGCCGTGATAAAAGACGTTGTAACCCAGCTTTGCCACCTCTTCCAGAGGGAACATATCGTCGTGGACTTTTGTCTCCTGCAGGCCGATAACGTCAGGCTGATGCTGCTCAACGATGGCTTGCAGTTGATGAGGACGGGCGCGCAGGCCGTTGATATTAAAAGAGACAAATTTCATAGTCGCTGCCAGTGCAAGGTGAATAGTGCAAGGATGGTAGCAGAATTTCATTGGGCTGACTGCCGCCGCTGCGTATGTTCCAGCCATTTCTGCGATAGATCGTACTGACAGTGCAATTTTTGCACCGATCTGGCGCGTGATGCCCTGCGATGGCGCGTAAATGGACCACAAATTTCGCGAGCGATCACAATTCCAGAATTATATTTGGCTTCTGCATAAAACAGCTGTTTTTCATCCGGCAAAGCCGCGCTTGTTGTAAAAATATTCACTTTATATGCAATAACAGTGAATAACTCCATATCGTAACCTGTTGATACTACGTTCCCCCATCCCGTTTATGCATTTTTATCGCTGGCTGGCACGATCGCTGCAATCTACATTTACAGCGCAAACACTAAAATATTTAACATTTAATCAACCTTTTATTTACCGGATGAGGTCGCTATGTCTCTGTCAATTACGCGTGAAAACTTTGATGAATGGATGATGCCGGTTTACGCCCCGGCGGCTTTTATTCCGGTACGGGGAGAGGGCTCACGCCTGTGGGATCAGCAGGGCAAAGAGTATATCGACTTCGCCGGCGGCATTGCGGTTAACGCCCTGGGCCACGCCCATCCGGCGCTGCGACAGGCGCTGAATGACCAGGCGGCGAAGTTCTGGCATACCGGGAACGGGTACACCAACGAACCGGCGCTGCGCCTGGCGAAAAAACTGATCGACGCCACCTTCGCCGAAAAAGTGTTCTTCTGTAACTCCGGGGCCGAAGCTAACGAAGCGGCGCTGAAGCTGGCGCGTAAATATGCCCACGACAACTTTGGTAGCCAGAAAAGCGGCATCGTTGCTTTCAAAAATGCCTTCCACGGCCGCACCCTTTTTACCGTCAGCGCGGGCGGTCAGCCTTCTTATTCCCAGGACTTTGCGCCGCTGCCGCCGGATATCCGTCACGCGATCTATAACGATCTGCAATCCGCCAGCGAGCTGATCGACGACACCACCTGCGCGGTGATCGTCGAGCCGATGCAGGGCGAGGGCGGCGTGCTGCCTGGGGATAAAGCCTTCCTCCAGGGGCTGCGCGAGCTGTGCGATCGCCACAACGCGGTGCTGATTTTTGATGAAGTTCAGACCGGCGTCGGCCGCACCGGCGAGCTGTATGCCTATATGCATTACGGCGTCACCCCGGACGTGCTCTCCACCGCCAAGGCCCTCGGCGGCGGCTTCCCGGTGGGGGCAATGCTCACCACCGACAAATTCGCCCGGGTGATGACCGTCGGCACCCACGGCACCACCTACGGCGGTAACCCGCTGGCGTCGGCGGTGGCCGGTCAGGTGCTGGATATCATCAACACCCCGGAAGTGCTGACCGGCGTCAGGCAGCGTCATGAGTGGTTTGTCGAGCGCCTGCAGGCCATTAACGCCAAAACCGGCCTGTTCAAAGAAATTCGCGGTCTGGGGCTGCTGATTGGCTGCGTGCTCACGGAGGAGTTCGCCGGAAAAGCTAAACTTATCTCACAGGAAGCGGCAAAAGCGGGCGTGATGGTGTTGATCGCCGGGGCTAACGTGGTGCGCTTCGCGCCTGCGCTGATCGTCAGCGAGGAAGAAGTGCAGACCGGGTTAGATCGCTTCGCGCTGGCCTGTGAACGTGTGAAGTCCGGGGTGTCATCATGATGGTCATCCGTCCCATTGAGCGCGGTGATTTATCCGCCCTCATGCAGCTTGCCGGTAAAACAGGAGGCGGGTTGACCTCGCTTCCCGTTGATGAAAATACCCTCTCGGCGCGCATTGAGCGCTCGCTGGAGACCTGGCAAGGGACGCTGCCGAAAGGCGAACAGGGCTACGTGTTTGTGCTGGAGGATACCGACAGCGGCACCGTGGCCGGGATCTGCGCCATTGAGGTGGCGGTGGGTCTGAACGATCCCTGGTACAACTACCGTGTCGGCACCCTGGTGCACGCTTCGAAAGAGCTGAACGTCTACAATGCGCTGCCGACGCTGTTCCTCAGCAACGATCACACCGGCAGCAGCGAGCTGTGCACGCTGTTTCTCGATCCGGAATGGCGCAAGGAGGGCAACGGTTATCTGCTCTCCAAATCGCGCTTTCTCTTTATGGCCGCCTTCCGCGACCGCTTTAATGAAAAAGTAGTGGCCGAGATGCGCGGCGTGATCGACGAAACCGGCTTCTCGCCGTTCTGGCAAAGCCTGGGGGAACGCTTCTTCTCGATGGAGTTCAGCAAGGCCGACTATCTGTGCGGTACCGGGCAGAAAGCCTTTATTGCCGAGCTGATGCCAAAACATCCTATCTATACCTATTTCCTCAGCCCCGAAGCGCAGGCCGTGATTGGCCAGGTGCATCCGCAAACCGCCCCGGCGCGCGCGGTACTGGAGAAAGAAGGGTTCCGCTACCGTAACTATGTCGACATCTTTGACGGCGGCCCGACGCTGGAGTGCGACATCGACCGGGTGCGGGCGATCCGTAAAAGCCGTCTGGTAGAGGTAGCCGAAGGCCAGCCTGCGCCGGGCGAGTGGCCCGCCTGCCTGGTGGCCAATGAACAATATGACCAGTTCCGCGCCACGCTGATCCGCGTGGATCCTGACTGTGAACGTCTGGTGCTGACCCCAGCCCAGCTGGATGCCCTGAAATGCCGCGCCGGCGATCGTATTCGCATGGTGCGCCTGTGCCCCGAGGAGAAAACAGCATGAACTTATGGATTAACGGCGACTGGGTGACCGGCGAAGGTGAACCACGCACCAAACACAATCCGGTAGGTCAGGAGGTGTTATGGCAGGGGGCGGACGCCAGCGCCGCGCAGGTTGAGCAGGCGTGCCGTGCGGCGCGCGCCGCCTTCCCGGGCTGGGCGAAGCTGCCGTTCAGCGCCCGTCAGGCCATCGTTGAGAAATTTGCTACCCTGCTGGAGGCCAACAAACAGGAGCTGACCCGCATCATTGCCAGCGAAACCGGCAAACCACGCTGGGAAGCGGCGACCGAAATCACCGCGATGATCAACAAAATCGCCATTTCGGTGAAGGCCTACCACACCCGCACCGGCGAGCAGCGTACCGAGATGGCCGACGGCGCCGCCACCCTGCGCCACCGCCCGCACGGCGTGCTGGCGGTGTTCGGCCCCTATAACTTCCCCGGCCATCTGCCGAACGGCCATATCGTGCCCGCGCTGCTGGCGGGTAACACGGTGATCTTCAAGCCGAGCGAGCTGACGCCGTGGAGCGGGGAGGCGGTCGTCAAACTGTGGGAGCAGGCCGTGCTGCCGCCGGGCGTGCTCAATCTGGTACAGGGCGGGCGCGAAACCGGCCAGGCCCTGAGTGCGCTGGGCGACATTGACGGGCTGCTGTTTACCGGCAGCGCCGGCACCGGCTACCAGCTGCACCGCCAGCTGGCCGGACAGCCGGAAAAAATTCTGGCCCTCGAGATGGGCGGCAACAATGCTCTGATCGTCGACGATCCGGCGGATATCAACGCCGCGGTTCATTTGACCATCCAGTCGGCCTTTATCACCGCCGGGCAGCGCTGCACCTGCGCCCGTCGTCTGCTGGTAAAAAGCGGTGCCGAGGGTGACGCCTTCCTCGCCCGTCTGGTGGAGGTGAGTGCACTTCTGCTGCCGGGCGAGTGGGATGCCAGCGACCAGCCGTTTATCGGCGGGCTGATCTCCGAACAGGCGGCGAAAAACGTCTATCACGTCTGGCGGGAGCATGTCGCCCGTGGCGGCCAGTCGCTGTTGGATCCGCGTCTGGTGAAGGCGGGCACCTCTTTATTGACGCCGGGCATTGTTGAGATGACCGGGGTGCGCGATGTACCGGACGAAGAGGTCTTCGGTCCGCTGCTCTGCGTCTGGCGCTATGACGATTTCGACCAGGCCATCGCGATGGCTAACACCACGCGCTACGGCCTGTCGTGCGGGCTGATCTCCCCGGATCGCGAGAAGTTCGACCAGCTGCTGCTGGAGGCGCGCGCCGGGATCGTTAACTGGAACAAACCGCTCACCGGCGCGGCCAGTACTGCGCCCTTTGGCGGCGTAGGGGCCTCCGGCAACCACCGCGCCAGCGCCTGGTATGCGGCGGATTACTGTGCCTGGCCGATGGCGAGCCTCGAAACTCCGGCCATTGTCCTGCCGGAGCAGCTGAGCCCGGGCCTCGATTTTACTCGGGAGAAGCGCCATGAAAGCGCGTGAAGTTAACTTTGACGGGCTGGTAGGCCTGACCCACCACTATGCCGGGCTGTCGTTCGGCAATGAGGCCTCCACGAAACACCGTTTTCAGATCTCCAACCCGCAACTGGCGGCAAAGCAGGGGCTGTTAAAGATGAAGGCGCTGGCGGATGCGGGCTTTCCCCAGGCGGTGATCCCGCCTCAGGAGCGGCCTAACGTCGGCGTACTGCGCCAGCTCGGTTTTACCGGCACCGATGAACAGGTGGTAGAGAAGGCAGGCACTCAGATGCCACAGCTGCTCTCCGCTGCCAGTTCGGCCTCCTCGATGTGGGTAGCCAATGCCGCGACCGTGGCGCCGTCGGCGGACACTCTCGACGGCAAAGTGCATCTGACGGTGGCTAACCTCAACAACAAATTCCACCGCGCCAGCGAAGCCGGCATCACCGAAAAGGTGCTGCGCGCTCTTTTTCGCGATGAATCCCGTTTCAGCGTTCATACGGCGCTGCCGCAGGTGGCGATGTTCGGTGACGAAGGGGCGGCCAACCATAACCGCCTCGGCGGTGACTATGGTGAGCCAGGCCTGCAGCTGTTTGTTTACGGTCGGGAAGAGGGGGGCAATGAGGCGCCGGCCCGCTACCCGGCACGCCAGACCCTGGCCGCAAGCCAGGCGGTTGCCCGGCTAAACCAGGTCAACCCCGGGCAGCTGATGTTTGCCCAGCAAAACCCGCAGGTGATTGACCAGGGGGTGTTCCATAACGACGTGATTGCCGTATCGAACCGCCAGGTGCTGTTCTGCCATGAGCAGGCGTTTGTGCATCAGGCCGCGCTGCTGGAGGCCCTGCGCGAGCGGGTGCCCGGCTTTATGCCCATCGAAGTGCCGACTGAGGCGGTCTCGGTGCAGGACGCGGTCGCGACCTATCTGTTTAACAGCCAGCTGTTGAGCCGGGACGACGGCAGCATGATGCTGGTCCTGCCGCAGGAGTCGCAGGATCACCCGGGCGTCTGGCGTTATCTGAGTGGTCTGGTGGCGGAGGATAACCCTATCAGCGAGCTGCGGGTATTCGATCTGCGCGAGAGCATGGCTAACGGCGGTGGCCCGGCCTGTCTGCGCCTGCGCGTGGTGCTGACTCCCGAGGAGCAGCGGGCGGTCAACCCGGCGGTAATGATGAACGAGACCCTGTTCAATACCCTCAATGACTGGGTGGACCGCTACTACCGCGATCGCCTGACCCAGGCTGACCTGGTGGATCCGCAGCTGCTGCGCGAAGGGCGCGAGGCGCTGGATGCTCTGACCCAAATTTTGCAGCTCGGGTCTGTCTACCCGTTCCAGCAATAAAGGAGGCGTGATGGACAACTTTCTGACGCTGACGATGGCCGATGAAATGCCTCCCCACCGCGAAGGCAGAGGGGCGTCGTTTCACTGGCGTTGGCTGGCACGCGGGGTGCTGGAGCTGACGCCGGAGGTCGCAAGCACGCGCTCCCTGGTGCTCTCGGCCGGGATCCACGGCAATGAAACCGCACCGGTGGAAATTGTCGACCTGCTGGTGCGGGCGCTGTTTCGCGGCGAACTGACGCTGCGCTGCCGCCTGCTGGTCATCTACGGTAACCCTCCGGCGCTGAGGGCCGGCAAGCGCTATCTCACCTGCGATATCAACCGCCTGTTCAGCGGGCGCGGGGCGCAGTTTCCGGCCTGCGACGAGACCGCGCGGGCGACCCTGCTGGAGGATCTGGTGACAGGATTTTACCAGCAGGCGGGGGACGATCGCTGGCATCTGGATCTGCATACTGCCATCCGCGCCTCTTATCATGAGCGTTTTGGCGTGCTGCCCCAGCGCAGTCAACTCTGGGATGAAGCCTTTATTCAGTGGCTCGGAGATGCCGGGCTGGAGGCGCTGGTCTTTCATCAGGCGCCGGGCGGCACCTTCACCCATTTCAGCTGCGAACGTTTTGGTGCCCTGGCCTGTACCCTGGAGCTGGGCAAGGCGCTGCCGTTCGGCCATAACGATCTGACTCGCTTTGCCACTACCCATCAGGCGCTGTATGCCTTGCTGAGCGGCGAGGCGCCAGGGCAGCATGCTGATCCTGTCCAGCAGTACCGGGTGGTGCAGCAGATCACCCGCCGCAGCGAAGCTTTTGTGCTGCACATGGCGGCGCATACCCTGAACTTTACCCCGTTCCGCCAGGGCAGTTTGCTGGCAGAGGATGGCGAGGAACGCTATGAAGTACACCACCCGACGGAGTATGTTCTGTTCCCGAATCCTGCCGTGGCCTTCGGTTTACGAGCCGGGCTGATGCTGGAAAAAATAACCTGAAACCCTCTGGCCCCATCAGCATAACGCGGTGGGGTTGTTTATTTTCCCAGCCATTTCATTTAGCTGCCGTTTTATTACAGATTATTCCTGGCTGTTTGCTTTATTATTAATCTTTCACCCGGTATACTCCTTCACAATCTCTTTAAAATCAGTCAGATGAATATTTTTGTTTCAACTCTCCACGCTTTATCCTTATTTCCTCCATATTTGGCGATAATTTGTTTTTTACACTTTCATTGTTTTACCCTTGCTCTGATTAATTGACGATAAACCCCGTAAAGTGAATCTCGTCAACACGGCATAGCGCCGAAGAATAACTGAAAGGAAGGACAAAATTATGCGTAAATTAACTGCACTGTTTGTTGCCTCTACCCTGGCTCTGGGCGCTACCAGCGCGGCGTTCGCCGCAGATACCGCCACCACGACGGCAGCACCGACCGAAAGCAAAATGATGCATCACAAAGGTAAGCCGGGTATGCATCACGACATGATGTTTAAAGACCTGAACCTGACGGATGCGCAGAAAACGCAGATCCGCGACATCATGAAAAGCCAGCGTGACCAGATGAAACGTCCGCCGGTAGAAGAGCGCCGCGCAATGCATGACATCATTGCCAGCGACAGCTTCGATAAAGCGAAAGCCCAGGCGCAGGTCGATAAGATGGCCGAGCAGAACAAAGCCCGCATGCTGGCGCATATGGAAACCCAGAACAAGATTTACAACATCCTGACCCCGGAACAGAAAAAACAGTTCGATGCGAATTTTGAGAAGCGTCTGACAGAACGTTCCGCGCCGGAAGGTAAAATGACCCCACCAGCCGAATAATCGGTTCAGCCATTCAAGACCGCCGGAGTCCTGTTCACCCAAGCGAATACGCTGTGGACAGGTCCGGCGGTTTTTTCTTTTCTCCCCTCTTGCCAGCCGCCGCCATCCCGGTATTCTCCTGTTATCGCTTTGCAGAATGTGTTTGAAATTTCTGACGTTACGGATTTTTACGTCGTCATGCTAAGGCCGTTGTGCACATCTGCCGATACTACCCAGTGATGACCTAACGATAACAATCAAAATGCGACCGCCCTGCGCGGGTTGCTCTGGTGCGTATTGCGCCATTCGGAGTGGTGATGGAATTCTTTGATATCCGCAAAATGCCGATCAGCCTCTGGCGCAACGGGGCCGGCGAGACGCGCGAAATATGTTGTTTTCCCCCCGCAACCCGGGAATTTAACTGGCGTGCCAGTATTGCCTCCCTGGCCAGTAACGGTGACTTTTCCGTCTCACCCGGCGTCGATCGGGTGATCACCCTGCTGGAGGGGGGGGAGGTCCATCTGGATGGCGGAAAGGCGTTTACTCACACGCTGCAGCGTCATCAGCCCTTCAGCTTTGCCGGCGACCTGCCGGTAAAGGCGCAGCTGCTGGAAGGACAGATGTCGATGGATTTCAACATCATGACCCGCCGGGATCGCTGTCGGGCAAAGGTGCGCGTGGCGGACCGCACCTTCACCACCTTTGCCTCACGCGGCGGGGTGGTGTTTGTGCTGAGCGGCGCCTGGCAGCTGGGGGAGAAGCTGCTCACCGCCGATCAGGGCGCATGGTGGCATGAGGGCGACCATACGCTGCGGCTGCTGAAGGAAGAGGGATCCCTGCTGTTCAGCGAGATTTTCTGGCTTCCGGGACACTGAGCGGAATGATCTCGTAGTTTCCGGTCAGCAAGGGCTTGCAGAGAATTTTATACCCATCCTGATCGAAGCCGGCGGGCGTGCGCAGCAGGTCCGCCGCCTCGTCCAGATTGTCGACCGCTCCCAGCCAGAGCCAGTTATGGATGATATGGTAGTGGGTCATGTCCGGGCGCGACTCTTTCAGCGCCACGGCGCTGTCCCACGGCCAGCAGGTGACGCCTATCGCCTGCAATCCCTCGACTAAACGCTGCTGATGATCCTCAACGCTCTCTTTCCCGCAGCACGCGCCCGCGCAGCGCTTCAGAGCGGAACGGAAGCAGGCCCGCCCGCGGCTTAGCGACTCCAGCCCCAGCAGGCCGTAACAGAGCTGGCGCTCATCGGCCAGCGTCTGCAGGGTTTGCAGCGCCGCACGGCGGTTGGCGAAGAGGCCAAACAGATTCGGCGTGTGTGAAAAATCGACCTCGCGGGCGTACACGATCTGCGGTTTACCCTCGGTGATTTGCAGGGAGCAGAGCTGGCGATTGCGGCGCAGTCGTTTATTGAACAGCGGTTGCTGCTCCTTAATCAAGCGCGCCTCAAGCAGCAGAGCGCCCAGTTCACCGGCGGTCTGGATCCAGGTGATACGCCGGGACTGGCGCAGCATGGCGGCCTCGTCCGGGGTACGCAGATGTGACAGCACCCGGCTGCGAATATTGACGCTTTTACCGATATAAAGGGGCATGGCGTCGCTGTCGCCATGGAAGAAGTAGACGCCAGGCTGCTTGGGCAGTGCCTCAAGCCACGGGCGCAGATGTTCGGGATATTCATAGATAGCTGCCGCTTCGAATTCAAGCCGCGGTGCCGATTGACGCCTGCTCACAACTTACTCCTGATACTGTTCAGGCATACAGTGTAGCAGCTGTGGTGTGGTTAAAAAAGAGGCGGCAGATGCCGCCCCGTCATAATTATTGTTTCCAGAAGTCGTCGAATACCGTGATCGGCGGGCGACGTTTGTGTTCGGTCTTCAGATACCAGCCTTCAATAATACGGGCGGTGCCTTCATCCAGCGTCTTGCCTTCGAGATAATCGTCAATGTTTTCATAGGTCACGCCCAGCGCGGCTTCATCCGGCAGGGAAGGGCGATCGTCTTCCAGATCCGCGGTAGGGGCTTTTTTGTAAAGATGCTCCGGGCAGCCCAGCGCGGCCAGCAGCTGTTTGCCCTGGCGCTTGTTGAGACGGAACAGCGGGTTAATGTCGGTGCCGCCGTCGCCATATTTGGTGAAGAAACCGGTCAGCGCTTCGGCCGCATGGTCAGTGCCCACCACCACGCCGCTGGTCATCCCGGCGATGCTGTACTGGGCTTTCATGCGCTCGCGGGCCTTTTCATTGCCGCGCACGAAGTCGCTCAGCTCAATACCCGCGTCGCGCAATGCCTTTTCGCTGGCCAGCACCGCTTCTTTAATGTTTACGGTCAGGACGCGATCCGCCTGAATGAATTCGAGGGCATCCTGGCAATCCTGCTCGTCAAACTGCACGCCGAAGGGCAGGCGCACCGCGATAAACTGCAGGGATTCATTACCCGTTTCGGCGCGCAGTTCGCTGATCGCCATCTGGGCGAGCTTCCCGGCGAGGGTGGAGTCCTGACCGCCGCTGATGCCCAGCACCAGCGTCTTCAGAAACGGGAAGCGGGTTAAATAGGATTTCAAAAAATCGACGCTACGGCGGATCTCTTCTTCCGCATTGATGGTGGGTTTGGCACCCAGCGCCTGGATAATTTCTTGTTGCAGAGCCATTTAGCCCCTCCGTTACACAAATTTGCCTGATGAATGTTCTGTTAAAGCTAACTCGTCATGCGGAAAACGACAAGGATCACACATTTGAATTGGGCGAACCAGGCCGATTTAGCAGCTTATGTGTGCTTTACAGGAATTTTCCGAAAAAACTTTGCCGTCACGCTTAAGGTTGAAAAATGTGATTTTCTATTCCAGGCTTACATAACACGCTGATAAACAAGAGGACGGAATATGAACAAGAATTTAGCAGGAATGTTAGGCGCAGCGGCTGTAATGACTTTGCTGGCAGGGTGTACCGCGTATGACCGTACGACGGACCAGTTTAAAGAGCCCGTCGTAAAAGACGTTAAAAAAGGGATGAGCCGTGCACAGGTACAGCAGCTTGCCGGTAAGCCGTCATCAGAGGTGACGATGATCCACGCGCGTGGTACCTGCCAGACCTACATCCTGGGTCAACGTGATGGTAAAACAGAAACTTACTTTGTGGCCCTCGACGATACTGGCCACGTGATTAACTCCGGCTACCAGACCTGTGCGGAATACGATACCGATCCGCAGGCGCCTAAGGCCTGATAACGCCTTTTCCTGAGCAAAGAGACAAACCGGCCGCATGGCCGGTTTTTTTACGTCTCTACACATCTTAATTCTCACCGCGAATTATTTGCCCAAAATGTGAAGGTGGTCATAACGACAGGTCAAGGAGAGACAATTGTAGTCTCTTTCGAATTATCCCTGGGAAATCAGTTGCCGTATACTCCATCCATCAGATACGCCAGCGAGGGAATCCGGTCGGTCAAGGCGGGGATATCGCGGCGAAAGCGGTGAGCATATAAGAGGGAAATTGCTATGGAAAAGAAACATATCTATCTGTTTTGCTCGGCGGGCATGTCAACGTCACTGCTGGTGTCAAAGATGCGCGCGCAGGCAGAGAAGTACGAAGTACCGGTTGTGATTGAAGCCTTCCCGGAAACGCTGGCAGGCGAGAAAGGGACCCAAGCGGATGTGGTGCTGTTAGGGCCGCAAATTGCCTATATGTTGCCGGAGATTCAACGTCTGTTACCGAATAAACCGGTTGAAGTGATCGACTCTGCGCTGTACGGCAAAGTGGATGGTTTGGGTGTTCTTAAAGCTGCTGTAGCAGCGATTAAAAAAGCTGCTAATTAATTTAATTTTTTATTTTTCCCGTCAAAGAGCAATTTCACACACACTTAGGTAATGGTGCCAACTTACTGATTTAGTGTACGATGGTGTTTTTGAGGTGCTCCCGTGGCTTCCATCTCCATCAGTTGTCCCTCCTGCTCAGCTACTGAAGGCGTGGTGCGTAACGGTAAAAGTACTGCCGGACATCAGCGCTATCTCTGCTCTCACTGCCGTAAAACATGGCAGCTACAGTTCACTTACACCGCCTCTCAGCCCGGTACACACCAGAAAATCATTGATATGGCCATGAATGGTGTTGGATGCCGGGCAACCGCCCGCATTATGGGCGTTGGCCTCAACACGATTTTACGTCACTTAAAAAACTCAGGCCGCAGTCGGTAACCTCGCGCATACAGCCGGGCAGTGATGTGATTGTCTGCGCTGAAATGGACGAACAGTGGGGCTACGTCGGTGCTAAATCACGTCAGCGCTGGCTGTTTTACGCGTATGACAGGATACGGAGGACGGTTGTGGCGCACGTCTTCGGTGAACGCACTCTGGCCACACTGGAGCGTCTTCTGAGCCTGCTGTCGGCCTTTGAGGTCGTGGTATGGATGACGGATGGCTGGCCGCTGTATGAATCCCGCCTGAAGGGAAAGCTGCACGTAATCAGCAAGCGTTACACTCAGCGAATTGAGCGGCATAACCTGAATCTGAGACAACATCTGGCAAGGCTGGGACGGAAGTCACTGTCGTTCTCAAAATCGGTGGAGCTGCATGACAAGGTCATCGGGCATTATCTGAACATAAAACACTATCAGTAAGTTGGAGTCATTACCGGGATGGCGTTGGCAGAAGAGCGTAAAGTCGACTCGCTGGCCGCCGGTTTATTATCCGTCGCTGCCTTTATGACCGTGACCCCATACAGCGTCGGTGAAGCGTACGCGGTAGGGGCCAACTGGCTGGGCGGGGCAAACATCATTTCCGGTATCGTGATCGGCCTGGTCGCGGCGGAAATGTTTACCTTTATTATTCGTCGCAACTGGGTGATTCGTTTACCTGACAGCGTGCCGGCGTCGGTGTCCCGCTCCTTCTCGGCGCTGATCCCAGGCTTTATTATTCTCTCCATCATGGGGACCATCGCCTGGGCGCTCTCTCACTGGGGCACCAACTTCCACCAGATCATTATGGATACCATCTCCACACCGCTGGCCTCTATGGGTGGTGTCGTGGGCTGGGCTTACGTGATTTTCACCTCCCTGCTGTGGTTCTTCGGTGTTCACGGCTCTCTGGCGCTGGCTGCGCTGGACAGCGGCATCATGACCCCATGGGCGCTGGAAAACGTGGCGCTTTATCAGCAGTACGGCTCCGTTGATGCGGCGCTGGGCCTGATCATCGCGGTCTTTATCACCTCCCGTCGTGCGGATCACCGTCAGGTGGCGAAGCTGGCACTGCCATCAGGCATCTTCCAGATTAACGAGCCTATCCTCTTCGGTCTGCCGATTATTATGAACCCGGTGATGTTCATTCCGTTCATCCTGGTACAACCGCTGCTGGCCGCCATAACTCTGACTGCCTACTACCTGGGGATAATCCCGCCGGTAACCAACATTGCGCCATGGACTATGCCAGCGGGCCTGGGTGCCTTCTTTAACACCAACGGCAGCGTAGCGGCCTTCCTGCTGGCGATATTTAACCTTGGTGTGGCAACCCTGCTCTACATGCCGTTCGTCGCCATCGCCAATAAGGCTCAGACCACCATTGATGAAGAAGAGAGCGAAGAAGAGATCGCCCTCGCACTGAAATTCTGATGTCGTATGACGCGGGGCAACCCGCGTCAGTACAGGAGAACCCGAGATGTTTGATTTAGAAAATGTTGTTGCAGAAGCAGAAGAAGTAGCAGAGAACGACCTTGAAGAAGTGGTGATGGGGCTTATCATCAACTCTGGTCAGGCGCGTAGCCTGGCGTACGGCGCACTGAAAAAAGCCAAGCAGGGCGATTTCGATACCGCCAAAGAGATGATGGCCCAGTCCCGCACCGCGCTGAATGAAGCGCACCTGGTGCAAACAAAACTGATCGAAAGCGATCAGGGTGAAGGTAAGATGAAGGTCAGCCTGGTGCTGGTACATGCCCAGGACCATCTGATGACCTCCATGCTGGCACGTGAGCTGGTGGCGGAACTCATCGAACTTCACGAGAAAATGCAGTAAGTCAGACTGATAGCAGGAGGTCAGCGCAATGGAAATCACTACCGCCCGGGAACAGCAGCTGTTCAATGGTAAAAATTTTCATGTGTTTATCTACAACAAGGTGGAGAGCATCAGCGGTCTGCATCAGCATGACTACTATGAATTCACCATTGTGCTGACCGGCCGCTATTTCCAGGAGATCAACGGCAAGCGGGTGCTGCTGGAGCGTGGGGACTTCGTCTTTATCCCGATGGGGTCCCACCATCAGAGCTTTTACGACTTTGGCGCCACGCGTATTCTTAACGTCGGCATCAGTAAACGCTTCTTCGAAACTCACTATTCGCCGCTGCTGCCGTTCTGCTTTGTCGCTTCGCAGGTTTATCATGTAAAAAGTGAATTCCTGAACTGGATCGACACCGTTATTGCCTCGCTTAACTTTCGTGACAATGAGTTCGATGAATTCATTGAAACGGTGACCTTCTATGTCGTCAACCGCTTACGCCACTATCGCGAAGAGCAGCAGGCGACGGACGATATCCCACAATGGCTGCGCACCACCGTAGAAATGATGCACGATAAACTGCGCTTTGGTGAAAATGCGCTGGAGAATATGGTGGCGCTGTCAGGTAAATCACAAGAATATCTGACCCGGGCGACCCAGCGTTATTATCAGAAAACCCCGGTGCAAATTATTAATGAAATACGGATCAATTTCGCCAGAAAACAGCTGGAGATCACCAATTATTCGGTGACGGATATTGCTTACGAATCCGGTTACAGCAGTCCGAGTCTGTTTATTAAGACCTTTAAGAAATTGACCTCATTTACACCTAACAGCTACCGGAAAAACCTCACCATTATTAATTAACGTCCGGCGCGATCGCCGCCGGGAATATTGACTGACATGCTTGCCCAAAATAGATGGGACGGGATCGCTATATTTAAATGGCGCATCTCCCTGGGAGAAATATTATGCAAAAGAAACTGAAAGTAGTGACCATCGGCGGCGGAAGCAGCTACACCCCGGAATTACTGGAAGGGTTCCTCAAGCGTTATCATGAACTGCCGGTCAGCGAACTGTGGCTGGTGGACGTGGCTGAAGGCCAGGAGAAGCTCGATATTATTTTTGACCTGTGCCAGCGCATGGTGAAAAAAGCGGGCGTACCGATGACCGTGCATAAAACCCTCGACCGTCGCCAGGCGCTGAAAGACGCTGATTTCGTCACCACCCAGCTGCGCGTCGGCCAGCTGAAGGCGCGCGAGCTGGATGAGCGTATCCCGCTGAGCTACGGCTATCTGGGTCAGGAAACCAACGGTGCCGGCGGTCTGTTCAAAGGGCTGCGTACCATTCCGGTGGTTTTCGACATCATTAAAGACGTGCAGGAGATCTGCCCGCAGGCGTGGGTGATCAACTTTACCAACCCGGCCGGGATGGTAACCGAAGCGGTCTACCGCCACACCGATTTCAAACGCTTCATTGGGGTCTGTAATATCCCTATCGGCATGAAGATGTTCATCCGCGATGTGCTGGCGTTGACCGACAGCGACGAACTCTCCATCGACCTGTTCGGCCTGAACCACATGGTCTTTATTAAAGATGTGCTGGTCAACGGCGAGTCACGCTTTGCCGAACTGCTGGACGGCGTGGCATCTGGCACCCTGAAAGCCAGCTCGGTGAAAAATATCTTCGATCTGCCGTTCAGCGAAGGGCTGATTCGCTCGCTCAATCTGCTGCCGTGCTCCTATCTGCTCTACTACTTCAAGCTGAAAGAGATGCTGGCCATTGAAATGGGCGAATACTACAAAGGCGGCGCCCGGGCGCAGGTGGTGCAGAAGGTAGAAAAACAGCTCTTCGACCTGTACAAGGATCCGGATCTGAACGTGAAGCCAAAAGAGCTGGAGCAGCGCGGTGGGGCTTACTACTCCGACGCGGCCTGCGAAGTGATCAACGCCATCTACAACGACAAGCAGGCGGAGCACTACGTCAACGTGCCGCACCACGGCCACATTGATAACATCCCGGCAGACTGGGCGGTGGAGATGACCTGCATCCTCGGCCGCGATGGCGCGAAACCGCATCCGCGTCTGACCCATTTCGATGACAAGGTGATGGGGCTGATCCATACCATCAAGGGCTTTGAAGTCGCAGCAAGCCAGGCGGCGATCAGCGGCGAGCTGAATGATGTGCTGCTGGCTCTGAACCTGAGCCCGCTGGTCCAGTCCGATCGCGATGCCGAGAAGCTGGCGCGCGACCTGATTCTGGCCCATGAAAAATGGCTGCCGAACTTTGCCGGCGCTATTGATAAACTGAAAAGCGAGCAGCACTAAGAGGGATCGCTACGGAATATCTGCTGATCGTCAATGCCGATGATTTTGGCCTCTCAAAAGGACAAAACTATGGCATCGTGGAAGCCTGTCGGCACGGCGTGGTGACCTCAACCACCGCGATGGTCAACGGCGATGCGATTGAGCACGCCGCTGAACTCAGCCGGGCGCTGCCGGAACTGGGAGTCGGGATGCACTTTGTTCTGACTCTCGGCATGCCGCTGACGCCGATGCCAGGGCTGACCCGCGAGAGGCAACTGGGGAAATGGATCTGGGAGATGGCAGAGCAGGGGACGTTGCCGCTGGAGGAGATTGCCCGCGAGCTGGACTGTCAGTTCAATCGCTTTGTTGATCTCTTCGGCCGCGAGCCGACCCATATCGACAGCCATCACCATGTGCATATGATCCCGGCCATCTTCCCACTGGTGGCCGAGTTTGCCCGCCGCAAAGGAGTGGCGCTGCGTGTGGATCGTCAGGTTGAAGGGCTTGGGGAGCTGAGTGCCGAACTACCGCCGACCACCGACGGTTTCAGTAGCGCATTTTATGGCGATGAAATCAGTGAGGCGCTGTTCTTAAGCGTGCTGGATCATTCCGTACAGCAGGGCGAACGCTCGCTGGAGGTGATGGCGCACCCGGCCTTTATTGATAACACCATTCGTAAAAGCGCCTATTGCTGGCCGCGCCTGACGGAGCTGGATGTGCTGACCTCGACGTCGCTGAAATACGCAATTGCCGAGCGCGGGTATCGTCTGGGGACGTTCAGGGATCTGTGAGGAAATGCCGGGTGGCGGCTTCGCCTGACCCGGCCTACAAATTCAATGGAACCTTGCGCCGGGTTTTATCCGGTTAGCAAATTACACGGAACCGTAGGCCGGGTAAGCGCAAGCGCCACCCGGCTTTTTTTACGCCGGTATGCTGGCGATTTTACTGCGACGCGACCAGACCCGGTGCGCCGCCATCTGCAACACCAGCTCATCCATAAACGCGCCTGCCGCGGTATCGCCTTCGATAATCCCTTCTTCGCCCTGATCCGCCACCTTCAGCAGCGGTTTGAACTGCCGCGCATCGCCCGCAAGCGCAATCGGCTTGAGGTGCTTGTAGGCTTCCAGCAGATAATAGGCGGCATCCCCGTTATTGAGCAGGCTCTGGATATCGCCGCAGGGAACCACCACCGCATCAACGGTCAGCGACGGGGATCCGGCAAAGGTCGCCGCCACCGGTAGCACCGAGCCGTCATCAGCGGTTACTTCACCCATTCGCGAGTAGAGCAGCTTCGCGTGAACGCCTTTGGCCTTCAGCGCCCGCAGTACCGCCAGTACGTCGTTGGCTCGCGGGGTATCGTTGAGCAGTATCGCCACCACGCGGCCTTTGATATCGCCACCGGGAACGGCATACAGGCTGAGGGATGGATCCTTTTTCAGGCCGCTGACATCCTGCGGTGGAGCCAGATTACGTTGCTCCTCGGTAAGGGTAAGCCCCAGATTCTCAGCCACACCCTGGGCCAGGGTGATATCAATGCGCGCCAGCTGATCGACCACCCGCTCGCGGATATAGGTCCGCACCACTTTGCTCAGCTCAAAGCTGAAGGCACCGATGATATGCTCCTGCTCGACAGGTGTCTGGCTCTGCCAGAACAGGCGCGGATGGGCGTAATACTCCGCGAAAGAGGGGCTGCGCTCGCGGATTTTACTGCCTTCCACACGCTCCTGATAAGACTCAAACCCACCGCGTTTTGGCCCAGGCGGGGTCTCGCGCGGCCAGTTATCGTTGATCGAGTTCGGTTCGTAGTTGGCCGGGTTGGTGTCGATCTCCATCCGGTGCATGCCGTCACGCTGGAAGTTATGGTACGGACAGGTTGGCTTGTTGATGGGGATCTCGTGGAAGTTCGGCCCACCCAGACGGCTGATTTGCGTATCGGTGTAGGAGAACAGACGGCCCTGCAACAGCGGGTCGTTGGTAAAGTCCAGCCCGGGAACGATGTGCCCGGGGTGGAAGGCGGCCTGTTCGTTCTCGGCAAAAAAGTTGTCCGGGTTGCGGTTGAGCACCATTTTGCCCACCAGCTGAACCGGCACCAGCTCCTCGGGGATCAGCTTGGTTGGGTCGAGAAGGTCAAAATCAAATTTAAACTCATCCTCTTCCGGGATCAGCTGGAAGCCGAGCTCATATTCCGGGAAGTCGCCCGCTTCGATGGCTTCCCAGAGATCGCGGCGATGGAAGTCCGGATCGCGCCCGGTGAGCTTCTGCGCCTCATCCCACACCAGCGAGGCTTTGCCGGCCACCGGCTTCCAGTGGAAGCGCACAAAGGTGGCTTTGCCTTCGGCATTGATCAGCCGGAAGGTGTGGATGCCAAACCCCTCCATGGTGCGGTAGCTGCGGGGGATGCCGCGGTCGGACATCGCCCACATCACGTTATGCAGGGTTTCAGGCTGCAATGAAACGTAGTCCCAGAAGGTGTCGTGCGCGCTCTGGCCCTGCGGGATCGCCCAGTGAGGCTCCGGCTTCACCGCGTGGACAAAATCGGGGAACTTGTGGGCGTCCTGAATAAAGAAGATCGGCGTGTTGTTGCCCACCAGGTCAAAAATGCCCTCTTCGGTATAAAACTTAGTGGCGAAGCCGCGAATGTCCCGCACCGTGTCGGCGGAGCCTGCGCCACCCTGCACCGTGGAGAAGCGGACAAACACCGGGGTGATTTTATCCGGGTCAGAGAGGAAGGCGGCTTTGGTGATGTCGCTCAGGTTCTTATAAGGCTGGAAATAGCCGTGCGCGGCCGAGCCGCGGGCGTGGACAATACGCTCCGGGATACGCTCATGGTCGAAATGGGTGATCTTCTCCCGCAGGATGAAATCTTCCAGCAGGGTCGGGCCGCGCGTCCCGGCACGCAGCGAGTTCTGATCGTCAGCGATGCGTACACCCTGGTTGGTGGTGAGCGGGAAGTTTTCGCCGCCTTTACGCACCGCATCCAGCGCGTTCAGTTTTTCATTGCCGGTGTCCGGTGCCTTCAGGCTGCCGGGCGCGGTGGGTTCCTGTCCCGGCGGAGTAGGGAACGGACTGGCGCGGTGGGAACCATCGTCCGGGGCCAGGGAGTCCAGGCCGGGTTTCGCTTCATTTTCATCATGTACCGGGGATTGCTGCGGGTGGTGGGTCTTATCATTTTGCGACATTGCACTCGTCTCCTGTTTTCATTGCTGAAACGCGGTCGTCTTTGCGTCAAAACTCATTAACTATAGAACAATGCCGACGGTGAGCCGGGTGAAAACCCGATTTCTGGCTACCACTTACGCTTGATGTGGCACGTGGGGCGCGACGCAGGAAGGGCAATCAGCTATCATAGGAATTTACTGATTTTTGAGTTTGCTTTAGTGAACCCGCTGCTTATGAAACCTCTTCGCCAACAAAATCGTCCAGTTATCAGTTATCAGCCCCGCGTTGAACCCGCGCCGCCAGAACATGCCAACAAAATGGATGGCTTTCGTGACGTCTGGCTATTACGCGGCAAATATGTGGCCTTTGTGCTGATTGGCGAGCGTTTTCGCCGTTCACCGGCGTTTAACGTTCCGGAATCTGCTCAGCGCTGGGCGGCACAGGTCCGCCAGGAAGAAGAGGTTGAGGATTAACAGATAATAAAAAAACCGCCTTCATTGCTGAAGGCGGTTTTTTTTAGCGAGGGTGGCGCTTAACGGTGCGCCAGTTCCGCATGTTCATCACTGTCCAGTACCGCTTTATCGGTCTGCTTCAGCCACTGGCTGGTGAGCGTACCGGCGGTCATGGAGCCGCTGACGTTCAGCGCGGTACGGCCCATGTCGATCAGCGGTTCTACCGAGATCAGCAGTGCCACCAGCGTCACCGGCAGACCCAGCGCAGGCAGTACGATCAGCGCGGCAAAGGTCGCGCCGCCGCCCACACCGGCCACACCGGCAGAGCTCACGGTCACAATCCCGACCAGGGTCGCAATCCAGACCGGATCCAGCGGGTTAATACCCACCGTCGGTGCCACCATTACTGCCAGCATTGCCGGATAGAGACCTGCACAACCGTTCTGACCAATGGTCGCGCCAAAGGAGGCGGAGAAGCTGGCGATCGATTCCGGCACGCCCAGACGACGGGTCTGCGCTTCCACGTTCAGTGGAATGGAGGCGGCGCTGGAGCGGCTGGTAAAGGCGAAGGTCAGCACCGGCCACACCTTACGGAAGTATTTCAGCGGGCTGACGCCGTTCACGCCGAGCAGAATGCCGTGGACCACAAACATGATGCCCAGACCGAGATAAGAGGCGACCACGAAGCTACCCAGCTTGATGATGTCCTGCAGGTTTGAGCCTGCCACCACTTTGGTCATCAGCGCCAGTACACCGTACGGGGTCAGTTGCATCACCAGACGCACCAGCTTCATCACCCAGCTCTGCAAGGTGTCGATGGCGGTCAGAACGCGCTGGCCTTTCGGGGCGTCATCTTTCAGCAGCTTCAGCGCGGCTACGCTGAGGAAGGCAGCGAAAATCACCACGCTGATGATCGACGTTGGGCTGGCCCCGGTGAGATCGGCAAACGGGTTTTTCGGGATAAAGGAGAGCAGCATCTGCGGTACGGTGAGATCCGCTACTTTACCCGCATAGTTAGTCTCGATGGCGGTCAGGCGCGCGGTTTCTGCGGTACCCTGCACCAGGCCTTCTGCGGTCAGGCCAAACAGGTTGGTGACCAGCACGCCCACCAGAGCCGAGATCAGGGTGGTAAAGAGCAGCGTACCTATGGTCAGGACGCTGATTTTACCCAGCTGAGAGGCATTATGCAGACGGGCAACCGCGCTCAGAATAGAGGCAAACACCAGCGGCATAACAATCATCTGCAGCAGCTGGACGTAGCCGTTACCGACAACGTTGAACCACTGGATAGAGTCTTTCAGTACCGGGTTGCTGGCACCGTAAATGGCCTGCAGCGCCAGTCCAAAGACCACGCCCATCACCAGACCGACCAGTACTTTTTTGGCCAGGCTCCACTGTTTGTGACGCGACTGCGCCAGCAACAGCAGTAAGCCGACGAACACCACGATGTTCGCGATTAATGGAAAATTCATCCCGTTCTCCTGATTGAATAGCAGATCGGTATTAGGTCCGACCTTGTTGGCGCAAGATTATCAGAAGTGTGATCTGGTCGCTTATATCCAAATGGAATGGGTTATGCCAAAACGGCTGAATTCGTCCAGTTACTGCTCACTTTGATGGTGAATAAAGCGGTTGAACTGAAACTGCAGGGAATTAATCATGTGCGAGGACCAGCGCACGGCTCCGTTTTCCGGCAGCGTCTGCGGCATCCACACCGCCCAGGCGAACAGGGCCATGCACAGGGCGCGCTCCAGCTGGTTGCCTTTTTGCGGCCTGAGGATCGGCAGACGAAAACGCCAGCGGCAGGGCCACAGCAGAGGAACGCCCGCCGGGGTAAGCATGTCGGCCAGAATATGGCTCAGATAGCCCAACACCATCCCCTGGATGGCATCCGCCGGGATCAGCCAGCTGTCCGGCACTTTTAAATAGAAGAGGGTAAGCGCGGCAAATACCGCCAGCAGGCTATGTGTAAAGCCGCGATGGCCGCAGGCGCGGGCTATGGGTTTTGAGATCCACTTTAGCCGCTGCCCGAGCAGCGACTTGGGATGATCGATGTCAGGTAACAGGCAGGTCAAAACTGCCGATGGCACGATGTGCCACCAGTCACCCTGCGCCAGCACTGGTGTAAGCTCAGCGTTTTTGGCAAACACTGCGCAGGCGAGAGAAAAGAGCAGATGACCTTCCGCCGTCATGATAAAACCCACTAAACTGTCAATGCATCCAGTATAGGGATTTTATACAGTATACGGAAGTAGTGACGGTGTAACTCTTTGTCACAAAGCTGTTAACGTGCGAGCCAGCCCCCATCGACGGCGAGGGTATAGCCGTTGACGTAGTCCGAGGCCGACGAGGCCAGAAATACCGCCGGGCCCTGGAGATCTTCCGGCTTACCCCAACGACCCGCCGGAATACGGTCGAGGATCTCTTTGCTGCGCTGTTCGTCGTCGCGGAGTTGCTGGGTATTGTTGGTTGCCATATAGCCCGGCGCGATGGCGTTAACGTTTATACCATGGTGTGCCCACTCGTTGGCCAGCAGGCGGGTGATCCCGAGCACGCCGCTTTTCGACGCGGTATAAGAGGGAACGCGGATCCCGCCCTGGAACGACAGCATGGAGGCAATGTTAATAATTTTGCCGCCTTGCCCCTGAGCGATGAACTGACGGGCCACGGCCTGCGACAGGAAAAAGACCGATTTCAGGTTGAGATTCATCACATCATCCCAGTCCTTTTCGCTGAAGGTCAGAGCATCTTCCCGGCGAATGGTGCCGGCATTATTTACCAGAATATCAACGCGCCCCATGCCCGCCACCGTCTGCTCGACGATATCGTTAATAGCATCCTGCTTGCTGAGATCGGCCTGAATAGCCAGAAACCGGCGACCCAGCGCCTTCACGCCTGCAGCGGTCTCTTCCGGGATCCGGCGATTGACGCTCACGATGTCACAGCCTGCCTGCGCCAGACCCAGCGCCATGCCCTGGCCGAGTCCGGTATCACAGCCGGTAACGATGGCAACTTTTCCTGAAAGATTAAAGGCATCCAGTATCATACAGACCTCAGAAAGTAGGGGGTATAGTTGTTCTGAGATAAGCATAGAAGCAGGGATAGGGAATATCAAATTAAAATGAAATGATGTTTTAAAAATTTTATGTGGATCATATTTGCGGGCAACAGGACGTTGCCCGCCGTCGTTAATCAGCCGCGCAGATGTGCCACGGTGAGGTCCTGCAGCGAGGTCAGTTTAACGTCCGCCAGGGCGTAGCGGGCGTCATGCTGATTCTCTTCTGCGGGGACGACAATCGAGCGCATCCGTGCCGCTTTGCTGGCGATCATGCCGTTAACGGAGTCTTCCAGCGCCACGCAGGTGGTCGGGTCGACGCCCAGCTTCGCGGCGCAGTCCATATAGACCTGCGGGTGCGGCTTGCTGTAAGGCAGTTTTTCTGCCGAGGCCAGCGCATCAAAGCTGTCGCGCAGATCAAACATGATTAGCACTTTTTCCAGCATATGCAGCGGCGAGGCGGAGGCGAGGCCAACCTTCAACCCCTGCGCTCTGCACAGGGCGACAGCCTCACGGGCCCCTTTCAGCAGCGGGCGGTTCTCTTCCACCAGCGTAATGGCCCGGTTGATAATGCGGTCGGTGACCTCATCCCGGCCCGGCCCCACCCACGGCTGGTGGGCATACCAGAGTTCAACCACCATATCGATGCGCAGACCGAGGGTATCCGGCAGTTCGTGACGGCGGCTGATATCCACGCCCAGGCTGGCCATCACATCCAGTTCAGCACGATCCCAGAGCGGCTCGGAATCAATCAGTAATCCATCCATATCAAAAATGGCTGCAAGAATTTGACGCGGAGTCGACATGCAACTTCTCCTTTCGTGGGTATTTATCAGGGGTAAAGGCTACCTAACCCTGGCAATTTACCATATCGCCTGCAAAGAACGGGCGAAAATGACAACCAGCAGGTAGACTTAGCCTCAAAGGATGTATTTTAAAAACGAGGAACCGATGACATATCAACAAGCTGGACGTGTAGCGATACTGAAGATAATCGCCGGATGGGTAATTTTTATCTCGGCGGTGATCTCGACAATTATTTCCGTCCTGAAATTTATTTATGACCACAGCGAAAAGCAGGCCGGGATCAATGCCGTGATGCTGGATTTTGCCCATGTCATGATCGAGATGATGCGCTTTAACACGCCGTTTCTGAATTTCTTCTGGTACAACTCCCCGACGCCAGATTTCCGGCAGGGAATGAACATCGCGTTCTGGATTATCTTTGCTCTGATCTTTATTGCTCTGGCACTACAGGCTTCCGGAGCGCGGATGCGCCGGCAGACCCGCCTCATTCGCGAAGGGCTGGAAGCCCAGCTGATTCTGGAGAAGGCAAAAGGAGAAGAGGGATTAACGCGCGAACAGATCGAAGCGCGCATTGTGGTGCCGAATCACACCATTTTCCTGCAAATTTTTACCCTCTATGTACTTCCGGTACTGATGATCGTTGCCGGGTACTTCCTGTTCTCCCTGCTCGGCCTGTTATAAGCGTTCGCTGCCGGGCAGTGCTGCCCGGCAGTCTGTCCGCTACGCTGCCAGCACCCGCTCCATCGCCTTCTGCGCAATCACCAGATGCTCGCCGCCAAACAGAATGGCGCGGTTCATCAGGGTATAGAGCTGATAGACCGGCTGCCTTTGCAGAAAACCGGCCGGCAACGGCGAGACTGACTGATAGCCGTCGTAGATCTGCGGCGGCTGTTCAGGGTGCAGCGGCAGCATCGCGAGGTCGCACTCCCTGTCTCCCCAGTAGCAGGCAGGATCGAAGATATAGGGGCCGTTCGGACCCAGCGCACAGTTGCCCGACCACAGATCGCCGTGCAGCAGCGAAGGCTGCGGCTGATGCGAGGCCAGGCGCTGTTGAATATGATCGACAATGGCGTCAATGTTGCCGAACTCCAGCCCTTTTTCCGCCGCCAGTTCCAGCTGCCAGCCGATCCGTTGTTCGGCAAAGAAGGTCGACCAGCGGCGTTGCCAGGCGTTGGGTTGCGGGGTGGTTGAGAGGTCGTTGTCGAAATCGAGACCGAACTGCGGCTGCTCACTCCACAGATGGAGGCGGGCAATCTGTTGCCCCAGGATAAAGGCGTTATGCGCATCGAGCGGACGGGCAGGGAGGTACTCCATCACCAGAAAGCTGTAGTCACGATCGCTGCCGACGGCCCAGACCTGGGGTACGGAGACGGTTTTGCTGCGGGAGAGCAGTTCCAGCTGGTCAGCTTCCGCGGTAAAGATGGGTAACAGCTCGCGTTCATCACATTTCACGAAGAGGTCGCGTCCTGCATAGCGCAGATGCCATGCGGCGTGGATCTCGCCCCCTGGCAGCTCGTTACGCAGTTCAATTTCACCTTCGCCCAGTTGTTCACTTAAAAGATGACTGATAGCCTGCCACATGATCGCTCTCCCATGTTGTCTGCCAGATCATAAAGTTAGCGTGAAACTATGGTCAAAAAACACGAACTAACGCACATCTATACCGTTTGGTTGACCCTGTGGCACTTATTGTTGCTGTTTTTGCCAGTTTTCCCAGCTCGTGACTTCAACCTGCGGCTCTTTCCCGGTGGCGCTCTCCACCAGACCCGTGGCCAGCGCCTTCACTTCGTCTTCACTCAGGGTACTGACCAGACCGTAGGTATGGGTACCCAGCTCATGCAAATTGCCGTCGCCGTCGGTCATGGTTAGCAAAAAACCGCCGCGGGTAAGATGGTTGTTGATTTCATTGAGTTCTGTCAGCGAGTCTTCATGAACTTTTACGGTTACCACGTAGCGAGCGATCTCTCCACTGCTCATAATTCACCTCGTTGTTATCACGAAATTTTTTTAGCATAGACGATTCATGCCATTTGTCGCCCTCGCCGGGTCACCGGGAGGGCAAGGGTTACGCATTTGTCAGGTATGTGAAGATTTTCTGCGTGTCATCAAGGGAGCACAGCCGGGTTCCGTGATTAATGGTTGCCGCGCTGCCTGCCGCCACGCCGTATTGAGTCATCTCCCGTAAAGACGCCCCTTGTGCCAGCTTCAGTGTCATGGCACCCACCATGCTGTCCCCCGCGCCGACGGTACTCTGGCTTTTCATCGGCGGCGGCACGACATGCACCGATCCGGTTTCATCCACGCCCAGCGCACCCTGCGGGCCCAGGGACACCACTACCCGCCGGGCTTTACCGCTTTTCACCAGTTCTTCTGCGGCGTTACGCACATCATCCGGCTGGCTGAGATCGCGATTGACCAGCGCGCTTAACTCTTTCTGATTGGGTTTTACCAGCTCGATGTTGCCAAGGGTCAGTGCGGCGCTGAGGGCCTCTCCGGAGCTGTCAACGATGCAGCGGATGCCGTTCTGTTGCGCAGCGCGGATAAGCTGGGTCAGGCGCTCGGTTTTGACCCCGGGTGGGAGGCTGCCGCTGATGACCAGCAGCGCGCCGCTCTCGATGGCCAGCACTTTCTCTTCCAGCTGGCGAAATTCATCTTCGCTCAGCGTCGCGCCGGGCATCACAAAGCGATACTGCTCGTGGGTGGATTCAACATGCACGTGCAGGTTTTGCCGGGTCCAGTCATGGGCATCGACCGTATCCACGGCGACCTGCTCATCAGCCAGAAGCGAGACGAGGTGTTCACCCGTCGCGCCGCCCGCAGGAAAGATGGCGGTAGCTTTTCCGCCGAGGTGAACAATGGCGCGCGCCACGTTAATCCCACCGCCGCCGGGTTCGAAAACCGGCGCGCTGCAGCGAAGTTTACCTTCAGGATAGAGTTGAGCCGTCAGGGTTGCGCTGTCCAGAGAGGGGGAGAGCGTCAACGTAAAGATACGATCCATGCTGATCTCCTTTGAATGAGGATAGCCCTAAGCCTGGCACCGAACCAGCGGAAGGGAAAGTAAATAACAATATGATTTTAAAAATGAATATCTTTACGTACCGTGACTTTTATTTATAAATATCCAGCTGGTTTAAGATCGTTCTTATTCCAAAAATGAAACAAGAAATCATTGCTATGTTATTTGAGCCTTTTTATAATTTGTTACCTTTCGCGGGATCCCATGGCATTGATCCGCAAGAAAGTTTCCGGGACCGTAATGGTCTCTTTTTTTGTTGTACGGACTCTTTATAAATGAAGCTCTTAAAGACAGTACCCGCTGCAATGATGGTAGCGGGAGGCCTGTTTGCGTCAATGCATGCAACAGCCGATGATTCCGTTTTTACTGTCATGGATGATCCTTCCACTGCACAGAAACCTTTCGAAGGCAACCTGAACGCAGGTTATCTGGCGCAATCGGGCAATACAAAAAGCTCCTCCCTGACCGCCGACACCACCATGACCTGGTACGGTAATACCACCGCCTGGTCGCTGTGGGGTAACGCCAGCAACACCTCTTCAAACGATGAACGCTCTTCCGAGAAATATGCGGTGGGTGGGCGTAGCCGTTACAACATGACCGACTTCGACTATCTGTTCGGCCAGGCAAGCTGGTTGACCGACCGCTACAACGGCTACCGTGAGCGTGATGTGGCAACGGCCGGTTATGGTCGCCAGTTCCTGAATGGTCCGGTACACAGCTTCCGCTTTGAATTTGGTCCAGGCGTGCGTTACGACGAATACACCGATGGTAACACTGAAACCCAGCCACTGGGCTATGCGTCCGGTACTTACGCCTGGCAGATGACCGATAATGCCAAATTTAGCCAGGGCGTCTCCGTCTTTGGCGCTGACGACACAACCGTCAACTCCGAGACCGCGCTGAACGTGGCAATTAACGCCCATTTCGGGCTGAAAGTTGCATACAACGTAACCTGGAACTCTGAGCCGCCAGCTTCTGCACCGGAACATACCGATCGCAGAACCATCGTCTCTCTGGGCTACAAAATGTAATGGCGACGGGCCAATAATATATTGGCCCGTTTTTAATTTTTGTGCTGGGTAATGACTCCAACTTACTGATAGTGTTTTATGTTCAGATAATGCCCGATGACCTTGTCATGCAGCTCCACCGATTTTGAGAACGACAGTGACTTCCGTCCCAGCCTTGCCAGATGTTGTCTCAGATTCAGGTTATGCCGCTCAATTCGCTGAGTGTAACGCTTGCTGATTACGTGCAGCTTTCCCTTCAGGCGGGATTCATACAGCGGCCAGCCATCCGTCATCCATACCACGACCTCAAAGGCCGACAGCAGGCTCAGAAGACGCTCCAGTGTGGCCAGAGTGCGTTCACCGAAGACGTGCGCCACAACCGTCCTCCGTATCCTGTCATACGCGTAAAACAGCCAGCGCTGACGTGATTTAGCACCGACGTAGCCCCACTGTTCGTCCATTTCAGCGCAGACAATCACATCACTGCCCGGCTGTATGCGCGAGGTTACCGACTGCGGCCTGAGTTTTTTAAGTGACGTAAAATCGTGTTGAGGCCAACGCCCATAATGCGGGCGGTTGCCCGGCATCCAACACCATTCATGGCCATATCAATGATTTTCTGGTGTGTACCGGGCTGAGAGGCGGTGTAAGTGAACTGTAGCTGCCATGTTTTACGGCAGTGAGAGCAGAGATAGCGCTGATGTCCGGCAGTACTTTTACCGTTACGCACCACGCCTTCAGTAGCTGAGCAGGAGGGACAACTGATGGAGATGGAAGCCACGGGAGCACCTCAAAAACACCATCGTACACTAAATCAGTAAGTTGGCACCATTACCAACAGCGTTTTAAAAATAGCGGCAGCCGATATCTCCATATTCTCTCCATAATTCCTCGTTTTGTTAACATTCAGTTTATTTGACACGAATTGATAAATATTTTGACTATGCAAAAGTGTGATCCAGATCTAAACTAACAGGACAGGCTAGATATTTCCTTAAGGTGTTCTGCATTAATTCAGTAAGAGAAAAATATTATGAATAAAATCACAACTGCATCTGCAGCAATAGTGCTTTCTGCACTATCATTCGGCGCATTTGCCGCTGATTCTGTATATAACTCTGCCAGTGACAGCTCTACACAAATTGGCATCACCAAAGCCTCTGATGTAGAAGCCGGTTCGAACATTGCCCCGGGCTCACAATCTACCGGGCAATCCATGGATGACGCGTTCGACGTGCATAAACTGGTTGCCGGTGAATGGTCCTGATTGATTCGTCAAACGCGATAAATTCATTTGCTGGTAGTTATTACCGCTAAAAAAAACCGGATTCTGATGTACCGGTTTTTTTATTTCTGCCGTTTGTGTAAAGATATTTAAAACGTAAGTTTATATTCGTTGGGTTTTGCAAACAAAAGCGAATACAACTACGCGAAAGTACAGGGAAGATACGATTAACCCCAAAGCATCGCCGCCCAGCGTAATAACAGCAGGGCAGCACAAAGGGTGATTAACACAATCACCATCTTCCAGTATTTTTTTGAAAAGCGTTTCGTCGGCATCACATCATCCTTGTTCTTTGGTCGTGGTCGACTGCTAAGTCTACCAAAGAGCAAAAATAATTGCGCTTCACCGGGAAGTTATAGCGTCAGGCGCTGGCAACAGCGAGCTTTAAAACCAGTGAAACTTATCCGCCAGAATCACGAGTAACGCGGTGGCAGAAAGAATGTTCAGGATAACGACTGTTCTGCTGGATACGTTCATACTATGCCCCAAAGTGTGTTGTAAGGACCTGTTCAAGAATAGCTCAGCCACCCGGTATTGCGAGAAGCTGTTTGAAATTCCACGTTAAACTCATGCGAAAGTGCTAACGCGTTCAATCTGCCCGTAAGGGTGTTTTCACCCTGGCGTTAGTGTTACCATCAACAGGCTGATCGTAAATTGCCATTTTTCTGATTTCGATCCTGTGCATGATTGCGGGCCAATTTGACGATTGTTGGTCAGATGGTTTTGCAATTCACTGTAAATTAAAGATTATTTTCTTTGCATATGCTCTTATGTGTGGGGCATCACTGCAAATAAGGACATAAAATGCCTGTAATTACTCTTCCTGATGGCAGCCAACGCCATTTTGACCGCGCCGTCAGCCCAATGGATGTTGCGCTGGATATCGGCCCGGGTCTGGCGAAAGCCACTATTGCTGGCCGCGTAAACGGTACGCTGGTTGATGCTTCCGATTTAATTGAAAACGATGCGAAGCTGTCGATCATCACCGCGAAAGACGAAGAAGGTCTGGAGATCATTCGTCACTCGTGCGCTCACCTGCTCGGTCATGCGATCAAGCAGCTGTGGCCTAATACCAAAATGGCTATCGGCCCGGTTATCGACAACGGTTTCTACTATGACGTCGATCTTGACCACACGCTGACCCAGGAAGATATCGAAGCCCTCGAAAAGCGTATGCACGAGCTGGCTGAGAGCAACTACGACGTCATCAAGAAGACCGTGAGCTGGCACGAAGCGCGTGAAACCTTCGTGAAGCGTGGTGAAAACTACAAAGTCACTATTCTTGACGAGAACATTGCTCATGATGACAAGCCTGGCTTGTATCATCACGAAGAATACATCGACATGTGCCGTGGACCGCACGTGCCGAACATGCGCTTCTGCCATCACTTCAAACTGATGAAAACCGCGGGCGCTTACTGGCGTGGCGACAGCAACAATAAGATGTTGCAGCGCATCTACGGTACCGCCTGGGCTGACAAAAAAGCCCTGAACGCGTATCTGCAGCGTCTGGAAGAAGCGGCGAAGCGCGACCACCGTAAAATCGGTAAACAGCTCGACCTGTATCATATGCAGGAAGAGGCGCCGGGTATGGTCTTCTGGCACAACGACGGCTGGACTATCTTCCGTGAGCTGGAAACTTTCGTGCGTTCCAAACTGAAAGCGTACCAGTATCAGGAAGTAAAAGGCCCGTTCATGATGGACCGTGTGCTGTGGGAAAAAACCGGCCACTGGGACAACTACAAAGATGCGATGTTCACCACCTCTTCTGAGAACCGTGAATACTGCATCAAGCCAATGAACTGCCCGGGCCACGTTCAGATCTTTAACCAGGGTCTGAAATCTTACCGCGATCTGCCGCTGCGTATGGCGGAGTTCGGTAGTTGCCACCGTAACGAGCCATCAGGTGCGCTGCACGGTCTGATGCGCGTTCGTGGCTTTACGCAGGATGATGCGCATATCTTCTGTACTGAAGATCAGGTACGTGATGAAGTTAACGCCTGTATTCGTATGGTCTACGATATGTACAGCACCTTTGGCTTCGAGAAGATCGTCGTCAAACTCTCAACGCGTCCGGAAAAACGTATCGGTAGCGATGAGACCTGGGATCGTGCTGAGGCGGATCTCGCCGTGGCGCTGGAAGAGAACGGTATCCCGTTCGAATACCAGCTGGGCGAGGGCGCATTCTACGGTCCGAAAATTGAATTTACCCTGTATGACTGTCTCGATCGTGCATGGCAGTGCGGTACTGTACAGCTGGACTTCTCCCTGCCGCAGCGTTTAAGCGCCTCTTACGTTGGCGAAGATAACGAGCGTCAGGTGCCGGTAATGATTCACCGTGCTATCCTCGGTTCACTGGAGCGCTTCATCGGCATCCTGACCGAAGAGTTCGCGGGCTTCTTCCCAACCTGGCTTGCGCCAGTGCAGGTAGTCGTGATGAACATTACTGATTCTCAGGCTGATTACGTTAAAGAATTGACGCAGAAACTACAAAATGCGGGCATTCGCGTAAAAGCAGACTTGAGAAATGAGAAGATTGGCTTTAAAATCCGCGAGCACACTTTACGTCGTGTCCCGTATATGTTGGTCTGTGGTGATAAAGAGGTGGAAGCAGGCAAAGTTGCCGTTCGCACCCGCCGTGGTAAAGACCTGGGCAGCCTGGACGTAAATGAAGTGATTGAGAAGCTGCAACAAGAGATTCGCAGCCGCAGTCTTCAACAACTGGAGGAATAAGGTATTAAAGGCGGAAAACGAGTTCAAACGGCACGTCCGAATCGTATCAATGGCGAGATTCGCGCCCAGGAAGTTCGCTTAACAGGTCTGGAAGGCGAGCAGCTGGGGATTGTGAGTCTGAGAGAAGCGATCGAAAAGGCTGAAGAAGCTGGAGTAGATTTAGTTGAAATCAGCCCTAACGCCGAACCGCCAGTTTGTCGTATCATGGACTACGGCAAGTTCCTTTATGAAAAGAGCAAGTCTTCTAAGGAACAGAAGAAGAAGCAAAAAGTTATCCAGGTTAAGGAAATTAAATTCCGTCCTGGTACCGACGATGGCGATTATCAGGTAAAACTCCGCAGCCTGATACGCTTTCTGGAAGATGGCGATAAGGCCAAGATCACGCTGCGTTTCCGCGGTCGTGAGATGGCCCACCAACAGATCGGTATGGAAGTGCTTAACCGCGTCCGTGACGATCTGAGTGAACTGGCAGTAGTCGAATCCTTCCCTACGAAGATCGAAGGCCGCCAGATGATCATGGTGCTCGCTCCTAAGAAGAAACAGTAGGCCTTCAAGTAGCAAAACCTGTGGAGCCAACAGGCTTCGCAGGTTTTGTTCGCCTGGGTTTCGTTTATTTAACAATGCGAAGTGGAAGTTATTAAGATGCCAAAAATTAAGACCGTACGCGGTGCTGCTAAGCGCTTCAAAAAAACCGGTGGTGGTGGATTTAAGCGTAAGCACGCAAACCTGCGTCATATTCTGACCAAAAAATCTACTAAGCGTAAACGTCACCTGCGTCCAAAAGGCCTTGTGTCTAAAGGCGATCTGGGTCTGGTTATCGCGTGCCTGCCGTACGCATAAGCCGTTAACGTTTAATTTTTTACTAAGAATATAGATACAGGAGAGCACATATGGCTCGCGTAAAACGTGGTGTAGTTGCCCGCGCACGTCACAAGAAAATTTTGAAACAAGCCAAAGGCTACTACGGTGCGCGTTCACGCGTATACCGCGTTGCCTTCCAGGCAGTTATCAAAGCAGGTCAGTACGCTTACCGTGACCGTCGTCAACGTAAACGTCAGTTCCGTCAACTGTGGATTGCGCGTATCAACGCAGCAGCACGTCAGAACGGTATTTCTTACAGCAAATTCATCAACGGCCTGAAAAAAGCCTCTGTTGAAATCGACCGTAAGATCCTGGCTGACATCGCAGTATTCGACAAAGTAGCGTTCACCGCTCTGGTCGAAAAAGCGAAAGCAGCTCTGGCATAAGCCAGTTGAAAGAGGGAGCTCTGCTCCCTCTTTTCGTTTCAACAGCATCAAAACGTTGACAATTTTCCGCCGACCCTTTTCAATAAGGCGTTAGGTCTCTTACCACACAAGGTAATGCAAGCATGAATGCTGCTATTTTCCGCTTCTTCTTTTACTTTAGCACCTGACATCAGGAGGCTAGCGCGTGAAAGACGAAACGGAAAACAGCGCCAGAAAGCCTCCTGATGGAGGCTTTTTTTGTATCTGCCGCTTGTAAATATCGCTACATAACGAGGAAAACCATGTCACATCTCGCAGAGCTGGTTGCCAGTGCAACGGCCGCCATTAACCAGGCCTCAGATGTTGCCGCGTTAGACAACGTCCGCGTCGAATATCTGGGCAAGAAAGGGCACCTGACCCTTCAAATGACTACCCTGCGTGAGTTGCCGCCAGAAGAGCGTCCGGCTGCAGGTGCGGTGATTAACGAAGCCAAAGAGCAGGTTCAGCAGGTGCTGAACGAGCGTAAAAACGCGCTGGAAAGCGCCGCGCTGAATGCCCGCCTGGCCGCCGAAACCATCGATGTCTCCCTGCCGGGTCGCCGTATTGAGAACGGTGGTCTGCATCCGGTCACCCGCACCATCGACCGCATTGAAAGTTTCTTCGGTGAGCTCGGCTTTACCGTGGCGACCGGCCCGGAAATCGAAGACGATTACCATAACTTCGATGCCCTGAATATCCCAGGCCACCACCCGGCACGTGCTGACCACGACACTTTCTGGTTCGATGCCACGCGTCTGCTGCGCACCCAGACCTCTGGCGTGCAGATCCGTACCATGAAGGAGCAGGAACCGCCGATCCGCATCATCGCCCCGGGTCGCGTCTATCGTAACGACTACGATCAGACCCACACTCCAATGTTCCACCAGATGGAAGGTCTGATCGTTGATAAAAATATCAGCTTCACCAACCTGAAGGGCACGCTGCACGATTTCCTGAACAACTTCTTTGAGGAAGATCTGCAGGTTCGTTTCCGTCCGTCCTACTTCCCGTTCACCGAACCGTCCGCAGAAGTTGATGTGATGGGTAAAAACGGCAAATGGCTGGAAGTGCTGGGCTGCGGCATGGTGCACCCGAACGTGCTGCGTAACGTCGGCATTGACCCGGAAGTTTACTCCGGCTTTGCGTTCGGTATGGGGATGGAGCGTCTGACCATGCTGCGTTATGGCGTGACCGACTTGCGCGCTTTCTTCGAAAACGATCTGCGTTTCCTCAAACAGTTTAAATAAGGGCAGGACAGAACAATGAAATTCAGTGAACTGTGGTTACGCGAATGGGTGAACACCGAGCTCGACAGCGAGGCGCTCTCTAACCAGATCACCATGGCCGGCCTGGAAGTGGACGGCGTTGAGCCGGTTGCTGGTGCCTTTAACGGCGTGGTTATCGGTGAAGTCGTGGAGTGCGGCCAGCACCCGAACGCAGACAAACTGCGTGTCACCAAAGTTAACGTGGGCGGCGAACGTCTGCTGGATATCGTCTGCGGCGCGGCGAACTGCCGTCAGGGCCTGAAAGTGGCCGTGGCGACCGTTGGCGCGGTGCTGCCGGGTGATTTCAAAATCAAAGCGGCAAAACTGCGCGGCGAGCCTTCTGAAGGGATGCTGTGCTCGTTCTCCGAGCTGGGTATTTCCGACGATCACTCTGGCATTATTGAGCTGCCAGCGGATGCGCCGATTGGCACCGACCTGCGCGACTACCTGAAGCTCGATGACAACACTATCGAGATCAGCGTCACCCCGAACCGTGCCGACTGTTTAGGTATCATCGGCGTGGCCCGCGACGTGGCGGTACTGAACCAGACTGAACTGAACGCGCCAGAAATCGCGCCAGTTGCCGCGACTATCAGCGACACGCTGCAGATTCAGGTTGAAGCCGCAGACGCCTGTCCGCGCTACCTGGGCCGTGTGGTGAAGGGGATCAACGTCAAGGCGCCGACCCCGCTGTGGATGAAAGAGAAGCTGCGTCGCTGCGGCATCCGCTCTATCGATGCGGTGGTTGACGTGACCAACTATGTCCTGCTGGAACTGGGTCAGCCGATGCACGCGTTCGATAAAGATCGTATCGAAGGCGGGATCGTCGTGCGCATGGCGAAAGAGGGCGAAACCCTGGTCCTGCTGGACGGCAGCGAAGCCAAACTGAACGCCGACACTCTGGTGATTGCCGACCACGGCAAAGCGCTGGCGATGGGCGGCATCTTTGGCGGCGAACACTCAGGCGTGAATGACGAAACGCAAAACGTGCTGCTGGAGTGTGCTTTCTTCAGCCCGCTGTCCATTACCGGTCGTGCCCGTCGTCATGGTCTGCATACCGATGCGTCTCACCGCTATGAGCGCGGCGTGGATCCGGCCCTGCAGTACAAAGCGATGGAGCGCGCAACCCGCCTGCTGATCGACATCTGCGGCGGCGAAGCCGGTCCGGTAATTGATGTCACCAGCGACGCGTATCTGCCGAAGCCTGCGACCATCACCCTGCGTCGCGGCAAGCTGGATCGCCTGATTGGTCATCACATTGCCGATGCCCAGGTGAGCGACATTCTGCGCCGTCTGGGCTGTGAAGTGGCCGAAGGTCAGGACGAGTGGACTGCCGTAGCGCCGAGCTGGCGTTTCGATATGGAGATCGAAGAAGATCTGGTGGAAGAAGTGGCCCGTGTTTACGGCTACAACAACATTCCTGATGAGCCGGTGCAGGCTGGCCTGGTGATGGGCTCCCATCGCGAAGCCGACCTCTCTCTGAAGCGTGTGAAAACCATGCTGAACGACAAAGGTTACCAGGAAGTGATCACCTACAGTTTCGTTGACCCGAAAGTGCAGCAGCTGATCCACCCGGGCCAGGAAGCATTGATTCTGCCAAGCCCAATCTCCAGCGAAATGTCCGCCATGCGTCTGTCGCTGCTGACTGGCCTGCTAAGCACCATCGTTTACAACCAGAACCGTCAGCAGAGCCGTGTGCGCATCTTCGAAACCGGTCTGCGCTTTGTGCCGGATACCCAGGCTAACCTCGGCATCCGTCAGGATCTGATGCTGGCGGGCGCTATCTGCGGCAACCGCTATGAAGAGCACTGGGATCTGAGTAAAAACAGCGTTGATTTTTACGACCTGAAGGGCGATCTGGAATCGGTGCTGGATCTGACCGGTAAATTGTCTGAAATTGAGTTCCGTGCTGAAGCCATTCCAGCCCTGCATCCGGGCCAGAGCGCCGCGATTTATCTGAAAGGTGAACGCGTTGGTTTCATTGGTGTTGTGCACCCGGAGCTGGAACGCAAGCTGGATCTCAATGGCCGCACGCTGGCGTTTGAACTGGAGTGGAACAAGGTCGCAGACCGCGTCATTCCTCAGGCTCAGGACGTTTCCCGCTTCCCTGCAAACCGTCGTGATATTGCAGTTGTGGTGGCCGAAAATGTGCCTGCCGCAGATATTTTGGCCGAATGTAAGAAAGTTGGCGTAAATCAGGTAGTTGGCGTAAACTTATTTGACGTGTACCGCGGTAAGGGCGTAGCAGAGGGCTTTAAGAGCCTGGCTATCAGCCTGATCCTTCAGGATACCAGCCGTACACTCGAAGAAGAGGAGATTGCCGCTACCGTCGCCAAATGTGTAGAGGCATTAAAAGAGCGATTCCAGGCATCATTGAGGGATTGAACCTATGGCGCTTACAAAAGCTGAAATGTCCGAATATCTGTTTGATAAGCTTGGGCTTAGCAAACGGGATGCCAAAGAGCTGGTTGAGCTGTTTTTCGAAGAGATCCGTCGCGCTCTGGAAAATGGTGAGCAGGTAAAACTCTCCGGCTTTGGTAACTTTGATTTGCGCGACAAAAATCAACGTCCGGGCCGTAACCCGAAGACGGGTGAGGATATTCCCATTACAGCTCGCCGCGTGGTGACCTTCAGACCCGGCCAGAAGTTAAAAAGCCGTGTCGAAAACGCTTCACCCAAAGCAGAGTGATATGATCTAACCAAAAAGGCCGCTGATGCGGCCTTTTTTCTTTGCGCTGCTGTAAACCCACCGTAAAATCAGTTACATCATTCACCCGCATAATGACTCTGATGCCCGAACTTGCCCGTCAGCAGTACCGCTCCGATCTGCGTAAATTGCTCTTTCTGTTACTGGCGCTGGTTATCGCGCTGGGATTGAGCCTGTGCGCCGGCGATCGGTGGATTGGACCTGAAGCGTGGTTCACTCCCCGTGGGGAGCTGTTTATCTGGCAAATCCGCCTGCCGCGTACGCTGGCCGTGGTGCTGGTGGGGGCAGCGCTGGCGCTCAGCGGAACGATCATGCAGGCGCTGTTCGACAACCCGCTGGCGGAGCCTGGATTATTGGGCGTATCGAACGGGGCCGGGGTAGGGCTGATTGCCGCCGTGATGCTCGGCGGCGGGGTGTTATCGGGCTGGAGCTTAAGCCTCTGCGCCATCGCCGGGGCGCTGATCATCACCCTCATCTTGCTGCGTTTCGCCCGCCGTCACCTCTCCGTGAGCCGCCTGCTGCTGGCCGGGGTGGCGCTGGGTATCATCTGTAGCGCCCTGATGACCTGGGCAGTCTATTTTTCCACCGCCTTCGACCTGCGCCAGCTGATGTACTGGATGATGGGCGGTTTCGGCGGCGTGGACTGGGGGCAGGGCTGGCTGATGCTGCTGCTGGCACCCGCCATCGTCTGGTCCTGCTTTCAGGCACCGCCGCTGAACATTCTGGCGCTGGGGGAGATTTCGGCCCGTCAGCTCGGCCTGCCGCTCACCTTCTGGCGCAACACGCTGGTGGTCGCCATCGGCTGGATGGTGGGCGTGAGCGTAGCCCTGGCCGGAGCTATCGGCTTTATCGGTCTTGTCATTCCCCATATGCTGCGTTTGTGCGGTATTACCGATCACCGGCTGTTATTGCCCGCTGCGGCAGTGACGGGCGGCGCAACGCTGCTTTTCGCGGATATCATCGCGCGCCTGGCGCTCAATGCCGCGGAGCTGCCCATTGGGGTGGTGACTGCGACACTGGGCGCACCCGTGTTTATCTGGCTACTCTTAAAAGCCGGACGTTAAGTACAGCCCATCTGAAACACAACCTGAGAGAATGCTATGCCGAACGATATTCTGAACACCGAAGTGACGACCATTGATGGCAAAACCACCACCCTTGCGGACTATAAAGGCAAGGTGCTGCTGGTGGTGAACGTGGCATCGAAATGCGGTCTGACGCCGCAGTATGAGCAGCTCGAAAATATCCACAAAGCATGGGAAAAGGACGGGTTTACCGTGCTCGGTTTCCCGTGCAACCAGTTCCTCGGCCAGGAGCCCGGTAGCGAAGAGGAGATCAAAACCTTCTGTAGCACTACCTATGGCATTACCTTCCCGATGTTCAGCAAAATCGATGTCAATGGCGAAGCCCGTCACCCGCTGTACCAAAAATTGATTGCCGCCGCCCCGGTGGCTGTCGCTCCTGAAAGCAGCGGTTTTTATGAGCGTCTGGCAAGCAAAGGCCGTGCGCCGCTCTATCCTGATGACATTTTATGGAATTTCGAAAAATTCCTGATTGGCCGCGATGGGGAAGTGGTCCAGCGTTTTGCGCCGGATATGACCCCTGAGGATCCGATCCTGATGGAAGCGATCAAGCTGGCACTCGCGAAGTAATGTCGATGCTGATGCAGCTCAATGGCGTGACGGAAACCGGGCGTCTGCAAGCGATTTCCGCCCAGGTTAATGCGGGGGAGATCCTGCACCTGGTCGGCCCGAACGGGGCAGGTAAAAGCACATTGCTTGCGCGTATGGCCGGGCTGAGCGCCGGGCCGGGCGAAATCCTGTTGCGGGGCGAGCCGCTCCCCCGGTGGTCCCCTGCGTCGCTGGCCTGCCGCAGGGCTTATCTGGCCCAGCAGCAAAGCGCGCCGTTCGCCATGCCGGTCTGGCACTATCTGACGTTGCATCAGTACGACAAACAGCAAAAAACGTTGTTAAGTGACGTGGCGGGGGCGCTGGGTATCGAGGATAAGCTGTCTCGCCACGTCAGCCAGCTCTCCGGCGGGGAGTGGCAGCGCGTGCGGCTGGCTGCCGTGATCCTGCAAATCCACCCTGTCGGCAATCCGCACGGCCAGCTATTGTTGCTGGACGAGCCGATGAACAGTCTCGACGTCGCCCAGCAGGTGGCCCTCGACCGGCTGTTAAGCGCCCTGTCACGGCAGGGGATTGCGGTGGTTATGAGCAGCCACGATTTGAACCATACGCTGCGCCACGCCCATCGCGTCTGGCTGTTGAAGCGGGGGTTGCTTATCGCCAGCGGCGCGCGGGACAGCGTGCTGACGCCGCCGAATCTGGCTAAAGCCTACGACATGTCATTTCGCCGTCTGGACATCGAAGGTCACAGAATGATCATTTCGACGTCCCAGGAATAACCGCTTGTTGCACAGCGACATATTCACAGGCTAAATTACGGAAAGCACAAAAATCAGAGGATTCGTCTGGAATGCGATTCTGTTTTCTTCTTGTGGCCGCGCTATTTCTTGCAGGATGCAGCAGCCATCGCGCACCGCCTCCGAACGCGCGGCTGTCCGATTCTATTGCCGTGATTGCCGGTCTGAACGATCAGCTGCATCACTGGAGCGGCACCCCTTATCGCTATGGCGGCATGACGCGTGGCGGGATTGATTGTTCAGGATTTGTGCTCCTGACCTTCCGCGACCAGTTTGCGCTACAGCTGCCGCGTGAAACGCGCCAGCAGGCCACCATTGGCACCGAAATTGACAAAGATGAGCTGCTTCCGGGCGATCTGGTGTTTTTCAAAACCGGCTCCGGCGAAAGCGGGCTACACGTCGGGATATATGACACCGACAATCAATTTATTCATGCCTCTACCAGTCGTGGTGTGATGCGCTCTTCCCTCAATAACGTCTACTGGCGTAAAAATTTCTGGCAAGCGCGACGTATTTAACCCTGTCGCGCCGCGCGGCGCGACATTCTCTTTCATCCGTAAATGTTATTCGTTAGTGAGCTTTAATTGTGGAGAATTGCTTAGCTGCTGAATTAATTTGAAGCAATTCTGTTAGTTAGCGACAACTGGCTATTAAGCACTATCCAGGATAAGATTATTTCAGGACTAAGGAAAATCCGAATATTTAATGGAACGAATGAAATTAATCTTATTAAAATCCATAAAGTTGAATTGCTTCAGCATATGTTTCAGGATGTCTTGTATCGTTTTTAAACCGGGTCAGACGCCATGATTGTGATGCTGGATATTGCTTATCAGTCTGAAGGTGATGCTGCCAACTTACTGATTTAGTGTATGATGGTGTTTTTGAGGTGCTCCAGTGGCTTCTGTTTCTATCAGCTGTCCCTCCTGTTCAGCTACTGACGGGGTGGTGCGTAACGGCAAAAGCACTGCCGGACATCAGCGCTATCTCTGCTCTCACTGCCGTAAAACATGGCAACTGCAGTTCACTTACACCGCTTCTCAACCCGGTACGCACCAGAAAATCATTGATATGGCCATGAATGGCGTTGGATGCCGGGCAACCGCCCGCATTATGGGCGTTGGCCTCAACACGATTTTACGTCACTTAAAAAACTCAGGCCGCAGTCGGTAACCTCGCGCATACAGCCGGGCAGTGACGTCATCGTCTGCGCGGAAATGGACGAACAGTGGGGATACGTCGGGGCTAAATCGCGCCAGCGCTGGCTGTTTTACGCGTATGACAGGCTCCGGAAGACGGTTGTTGCGCACGTATTCGGTGAACGCACTATGGCGACGCTGGGGCGTCTTATGAGCCTGCTGTCACCCTTTGACGTGGTGATATGGATGACGGATGGCTGGCCGCTGTATGAATCCCGCCTGAAGGGAAAGCTGCACGTAATCAGCAAGCGATATACGCAGCGAATTGAGCGGCATAACCTGAATCTGAGGCAGCACCTGGCACGGCTGGGACGGAAGTCGCTGTCGTTCTCAAAATCGGTGGAGCTGCATGACAAAGTCATCGGGCATTATCTGAACATAAAACACTATCAATAAGTTGGAGTCATTACCCCCGATCTGAATAAAGGCAATATGAATACGGCCCTGATGGACTTTGCCCTGCGTTTTCCGCTGGTGCTCGGCAATTTCGGCGCCGGAGATGCCTCCACCAAAGCCATTTTTGATGGCATGTTTAAACGCGTGGCGCTGGATAAAAACTTCATTCAACAGCATTTAACAGATAATACATTCGAACTGTTATTAAAGGCGATCATGACTCAGGTCTCGCCCTACTGTCAGTCATTGATGGTGGCGGGCGTGGACGACGATCTTACCCTGCAGCGGCTGTCGGCATTTGGCTTCAGCGCCATGCAGGGCGGCTTGTGGCCTGCCGTTCCCCTTGAGCGCATTACCACCCTGGTGCAGGGATAACCCTTACCTTACCCGGTGTTTAACCTCTGATAAACCCACTACACTAAAAGCAGGAGGACCTATGACCCTGTCTTTTACCGCGCACTGGCATGATGAATTACCCGGCTTTTATACGGCTCTGAAACCCACTCCACTCAATAATGCCCGCCTGATCTGGCATAACACGGCGCTGGCCACCGAGCTGGCGATCCCGGAGTCGCTGTTTAGCCCCGAACAGGGCGCTGGCGTGTTTGGCGGCGAAACCCTGCTGCCGGGCATGCAGCCGCTGGCCCAGGTTTACAGCGGCCATCAGTTCGGCGTCTGGGCCGGGCAGCTGGGGGACGGGCGGGGGATCCTGCTCGGCGAACAGCAACTCGCCAACGGGCAAACGATGGACTGGCACCTGAAAGGCGCCGGGCTCACCCCTTATTCACGTATGGGCGACGGGCGCGCCGTGCTGCGTTCGACCATCCGTGAAAGCCTGGCCTCGGAAGCGATGCACGCCCTCGGGATCCCCACCACTCGCGCGCTGTCGATCATCACCAGCGACACGCCTGTGGCACGTGAGACCATGGAGCAGGGGGCAATGCTGATCCGCGTGGCTCAAAGTCACGCCCGCTTCGGTCATTTCGAACACTTCTACTATCGCCGCGAGCCGGAGAAAGTTCGCCAGCTGGCGGATTTTGTCATCAAGCATCACTGGCCGCAGTTGCAGGACGATGCCGATAAATACATCCTCTGGTTCCGCGATGTGGTGACGCGGACTGCCGCGCTGATCGCCAGCTGGCAGACGGTGGGCTTTGCCCACGGGGTGATGAACACCGATAACATGTCGATCCTCGGTCTGACCATCGACTACGGCCCGTACGGCTTCCTCGACGACTATCAGCCGGGCTATATCTGTAACCACTCCGACTATCAGGGGCGCTACAGCTTTGATAACCAGCCGGCGGTGGGGCTGTGGAACCTGCAGCGGCTGGCACAGTCCCTGTCGCCGTTTATCGATGTTGACGCCCTCAACGACGCGCTGGATGGCTATCAGGAGGTGCTCCTGCAGCAGTATGGCAAGCTGATGCGCCGTAAGCTGGGGCTGATGACCCAGGAGCGGGGCGACAACGACATCCTGAATAACCTGTTTGCGCTGATGGCGCGGGAAGGCAGCGACTACACCCGCACCTTCCGCATGCTGGGCCAAACCGAGCAGCACAGCGCCGCCTCGCCGCTTCGCGACGAATTTATCGACCGGCAGGCCTTCGATGACTGGTTCGCGACCTACCGCGAACGTCTCCAGCGGGAGAATATCGCGGATGACGAGCGTCAGACACAGATGAATGCCGTTAACCCGGCGATGGTGCTGCGCAACTGGCTGGCGCAGCGGGCGATCGAGCAGGCGGAGAAAGGCGATTACGCCGAACTGCACCGGTTGCACGAGGCGCTGCGTACGCCGTTTGCCGACCGCAACGATGACTACATCAGCCGCCCGCCCGACTGGGGTAAGCGGCTGGAAGTGAGTTGCTCAAGCTAAGAGACGAGAAAAACCTGGGGAGTAGCGTTCAACGGATGCAGGCCCACATGTACCTGCGCGCCATACCAGCGCGCAAGGTCATCGGCCTTTAGCACCGACGGGGGCGTTCCCTGGGAGACAATCCTCCCCTCGTGCAGGAGCACGATCCGGTCGGCCCATAAGGCGGCCAGATTGAGATCGTGCAGCACTACGCAGACGTGCAAATTCCCGTCCGCAGTCAGCGTTTTCAACAGCCGCAGCAGATGCTGCTGGTGGTAAAGATCCAGCGCCGAGGTGGGCTCATCGAGGAACAGCCAGCCGCGCGGCGCGGCGTCGCACCACAGCTGCGCCAGTGCCCGGGCCAGTTGTACCCGCTGCTGCTCCCCGCCCGACAGGGCCGCATACTGACGACCCGCCAGCGGCTGGCAGCCGGTGAGCTGCATCACCTCGCTGACGATCTGTGCTTCAGGCTGCGGCGTCCAGGGCGAACGCCCCATCCCGATCACCGCCTCCACCGGCCAGTCAAAGCCCAGCTGGGTTTGCTGGCGCATCACCGCCCGCTGACGCGATAACGCCTGGGTACCCCACGCCGCCAGGGCTTTTCCGTCCAGCAGACAGCGTCCGGTATCCGGCCGGAGAAAACCGGTTAACAGACGCAGCAGGGTTGATTTCCCCGCGCCGTTGGGGCCGATCAGCGCCACCAGTTCGCCCTGTGCGAGCGACAGCGAGACATCGCGTACCACCGCCCGGCCTGCCACGCTATAAGACAGGCCTTCAGCCAGTAAGGGTTCAGCCATGCTGACCTCCACGCCGGAAAATGAGCCACAGGAACCAGGGCGCGCCGAGAATGCTGGTCAGCAACCCCACCGGCATCTCCGCCGGGGCGACCAGCGTGCGTGCGGCGGTATCGGCAATCAGCAGCAGAAAGGCCCCCGCCAGCACCGAGCCGGGGATCACCGCCCGGTGATCCGATCCCAGCCACATGCGCATCAGGTGCGGCACCACCAGACCGATAAAACCGATCACTCCGCTCACCGCCACCGCGGCGGCCACCAGCAGGGCGCTGCACAGGAGTAAAACCCGCTGAACGAGCCGCACGTCGACGCCCAGATAGTGCGCCTCCTCTTCACCCAGCTGCAGCAGGTTCAGGGCTGCAGCCAGCCGCCAGATCACCAGCACGGTGGGGATCATCAGCGAGGTCACCGCCAGCAGGGTGGACCACTGCGCCTGGCCGAGACTGCCCATCCCCCACAGTGAGAGCTGGCGCAGCTGGGCATCGTTACTGACCCAGGAGAGGACGCCCACCGCCGCCCCGCACAGGGCGTTGATGGCGATCCCCACCAGCAGCAGACGCGAAAGCGAGTTCTCCCGCTGCTGGCTGAGGAGAAAAATCACTACGGTCGCCGCCAGCGCGCCGAGAAAGGCCGCCAGCATCGGGGCGTAGAGCATCAGCAGAGCGGGGAGGGAGATGGGCAACACCACCCACAGGGCGACGGCGCAGGCGGCACCGCTGCTGATCCCGAGCAAACCCGGATCGGCGAGGGGGTTGCGAAACAGCCCCTGCATCACGCAGCCCGCCAGCGCCAGCGAGCCGCCAATTACCAGCGCCAGCAGCACCCGCGGCAGGCGAATAGTGAGCCAGATCTGACGCAGAGCTTCGTCACTGCCGCTCCACAGCAGGGACACCGGCAGGCGCAACGCGCCAAAACCGGTGGCCAGCAGCGTCATCACCGCCAGCGCCATTGCCAGCCCCCACAGGGAATAACCGATCCGGCGAGGCATCAGGGAAGTTGCTCGGCTTTGCTGCGCAGCTGTCCGATGGCCTGCGGGGTACGCACGCTAAACCCGAGCAGTGCCATATCATCAATCTGCAATACCTGTTTATGACGTCCCGCCGGGGTTTGCGCCAGACCTGGCAGCTTCCACAGATTGGCTTCTCCACCCATCGCTTTTACGCCCTCCTGCGAAATCACCACCAGATCGGGCCGGCTGGCGATCACACCTTCCTGAGAGAGTGGCTGATAGCGGGAGAACCCCTGCATAGCGTTATGCAGACCGGCCGCGCGGATCGCCGCATCGGCCCCGGTCTCCTGCCCGGCGGCCATGGCAGTCATCCCGCCGTGGTTGAGGATAAACAGCACCCGCTTATCGATCGGCGAGGCGGGCAGCGCAGCCAGCTCCTGCCGCAGGCGCTTACGCAGGGTTTCCCCTTCGACAATGCGGTGCGTCGCCAGGGCCACCACCCGCACTTTCTCGTCGATGACGCTGAGGGCATTACTGCCCGGGACCGTCACCACGCTGACGTTACTCTGCCCGACCTGTTTCAGCGCCAGCGAAGGCTGCGCCTGGGCGCTGGCTAACACCAGCGTCGGGCGCATCGCCAGGATCCCCTCGGCATTGAGCTGGCGCAGGTAGCCCACGTCCGGCAGCGAGGTGGCCTGCTCCGGCCACTGGCTGGTGCTGTCGCGCGCCACCAGCGAGCCTTCGGCCCCCAGAGCGTAGATAATCTCCGTCACGTCGCCGCCGAGGGCGACGATCCTCTCCTGTACCGCGCCGATGGCGGCCAGCGGTAGGGCGACAAGCAGGGCGAGCAGTTTTCTCATGCGGCCAGCCCTTTTACCGTCAGGGCGTCGATCTGTGAACGCCACTGGCTCTGCTCGGGCTCGCCTTCCGTGCGCTGACCGTACAGCTGGGCGATCTGCGTCCCGTCGGCGGCAAAGAGTTCGAGGCTGGTGACATGCCCGTCGGCGGTCGGTTTGCGGGTCACCCAGCTTTCAGCGATGGTCTCTTCCAGCAGATGCAGGGTAAAGGCCGGGTTGAAGATGTTCAGCCAGCCCTTCATCGGAACCACTTTTTCCACCGCGCCGGTGAAGATCTGCACGCAGCCGCGGTTGCCAACGAAAATCATGATCTCGTTGCCGTCCTGACGGGCGCTATTCAGCAGCTGCACCAGGGCGCTGTTATCCACCTGACAGGCGAGGTCGTCCCCCACCAGACGGAACGCCTGTTGCCGGGTCAGACTGTGGCGCTTCAGCAGGCCGAAGAACTGGTGGACGTCGGTCATGGCGCGCCACTCGCTGTCCACCATCGCAGCGTCGGCATTTGCCACGTTAACTGCCGGGTCGGCGGCTTTCAGCGCCAGCGGCGGGTTATCGGCGAAGATAAAGCGGGACAGCAGGTCGCCCCAGGCAGCCATGTCCGTGTTGTCGGTGGCATAGACCTTCAGCAGCGCATCGCCCTGATGGTCGAAAAACTGAATGCTCTGGCGTTCGCCGCGGGGAGTGGTTTCGGTGATATGAAACGCGCTGGCCCACTGGTGGAGGAACAGGCGCAGATCCAGCGCGCGCGGGTTGAGCACCAGTCCGGCATGGCCGTTCAGGTGTTGGTTAGTGAAGGTGCCCACCTGCTCATGAACCGCATACTCGTTGCGGCAGATGCATTTGGTTTCGCCTGCCGCTTCCAGGGCGCTGAGGATCTCGCGAATTTCACCGTGCAGACGCCACGCGTCATGTCCTACCCGGGCCCAGGTCAGTTCGGCTTCGCTGATGTTCATCAGGGCAGCGATGTCCCGCGCATATTTTCCCGGGTTTTCTTGTTTGAGTTCAAGCCAGCGTGTGTAGTGATTCATTGTCTCTTCCTTCCGGATAAATACCCCGGCAGCGCCGGGGCAGGGTAATTACCACTGATAACTCACGAAAATCTTGCCGTTGCGGCCATCCTGCGGGATGCCCTGCGGAGACCAGTACTCTTTGTCGAAGGCGTTGCCGAGCACCAGGGTGGTGGTGACGCCTTTCAGCGACTGCTGGCCCTGATAGCTGACGTAGAAATCATTCACCGCGTAGCCCGGCTGGTGGCTGTAGCTGCTGCTCACATGGGTGGAGCGATCGGCGAAGGTGCCGATCCAGCCGACGCTAAAGCCGCTCTGCGCCAGGGGGACATCCAGCTTGCTGGAGACGGTGTCCGGGCTGATGCTGGAGATATACTCGCCGGTGTCGGTGTCTTTGCCCCGGGTGCGGTTGTAGGCAACATCGAGGTTGAACAGGCTGGCGGAGTATTTCGCCATCACGTCCCAGCCCCAGATTTTGGCGTTCGGCACGTTGTACGACATGGTTGTCGCGGCGGCAAAATCGACGGTGGTGGAGATGTAATCTTTGGCATGGGTATCAAAGTAGCTGGCTTTGAACTCCAGCGCATCGTCAGAAAGCCAAAGATCGTCAAAGCGCAGACCAAACCCGTACTCCTGGGTTTCGTTGGTTTCCGGGCGCAGGTTCGGGTTCGGCACCCAGTAGTTGGTGTAGAACCGGCCAATGGAGAAGTGTTTCGCGTCGTTATACATTTCCCCCATCGTCGGGGCGCGGAAGGCCTGGGCATAAGAGCCGAACAGCATCAGCCAGTCCGCGGGGGACAGGGTGATCCCGGCGCGGGAGGACCATTTATCGGCATCCACATCCTCATAGCCGTCGCTGCTGCCGCTGTAGTTATCGTAGCGGGTACCGCCCAGCAGGGTGATCGGCAGGTCGCGCAGGGTGATCTCATCCTGGATCCAGCCGGAGCTAAAGTCGATGCTCGCATCAGGGAACCCGGTGGTGGCCCCGGACGGCTCCTGCTCCTGACGGTAGTACTCCCCGCCGTAGGTCAACAGATGCGAGGCGAAGGAGTCGGCGAACAGGCGGGTGCGGTTCTCTACTTTGCCGCCTTTGGTAGTCTGCTGGCGGAATTCGCCGGTGCCATCGATGTTCTGAGCATTGATACGTGCCTCGGACCAGTAAAGGCGGGCATCGGCGTTCAGCCAGTCGTTGCCTTCCGGGGCAATGTGATACCCCAGCTGAACATCCCGCTGAATGGTGGAGCGGTCGGTCATCGGGTTGCTGCTGTCGTCCGCATCGATGGTCTGCGGGTTTTTCGGCTCCTGCACCGCATTATTGTAATAGCGCAGCGAGCCGCTCAGGGACTGGGCCCGATCCAGCTGCCAGCTGCCTTTCGCCAGCATGTTGTTGATCGATTCGTCATTCGGCGCGGTACCGCCGCCGCCCTGGCGAATATCGCCGCGATCCCGGCTCGACCAGGCCACCAGGCCGTCGAGGGTGTCGGTACGGCCAAAGGCGCTGGCACCCATGCCGAGGCTGTGATCGCCGGTGGCGGCGGTGCCAAACACGCGGTAGCCGCTGGTTTGTCCGGCCTGGAGCAGATCTTTTGCATCGGCGGTGTCATAGGCGATCACCCCGCCCATCGCGCCGCTGCCGTACAGCAGGGCGGACGGCCCGCGCACGATCTCGATACGCTTAATCAGGGCCGGATCGAGGAAGGTGCTGTTCAGGTGACCGGTATCGGTGCCCTGACGCACGCCATCAACCAGCACCAGCACGCCGCGGCGATCGTACCCGCGCAGATTAACGTCCTGGCCGTTGGTGCGCCCGGCGCCGTCGAGGGTCAGGCCGGGCACGTGGCGCAGCAGATCGGCGGCGGAACTGGCGGTTTGATTTTCCGGGGCGGTGGCGTCAATGACGCTCACCATCATCGGTGCTTCAAAGGCGCTGCGGGCATTACCGGTGGCGGTAACGGTCATGTTGTCGGTGGCGGCAACAGCCGCTCCCGGCAGGGCGCTGACGATCGCCAGTGCCAGCAGCGACGGGCGTAAAGACGCGGTATTCAGGTATGGCATGAGCCACTCTCCATTTAAAAGTGAAAAGCGCTGGCTGCCTGGGGGGAACCTGGGTGGCTGGCGGGGGACTTATTTTGTGAGGATTAATTTTCCGGCATGTGTCTGACGCAGCAGGTAGTGCTGGCCGTCATGCTCAATTATGACGCGGCCCTCTTCGCCCAACAGGTGTTTACTGTCGATTCGGCGATCGGTTGCGCCTGGGGCAGGCTGTGTTTTGTCTTCAGGACGAGTGAGCGTTGCAGCAGTGTTATCCATACGTGACATAATGTTTTTCAAAATAGCAATCAATGTAACAATGATAATCATTATCAACAAATCGATTTTGACGGCAAGCGTTTTATGAAAAAACAGTGAGGTGCGTGAAAGAGGGGGATGCAAAAAAAGCCGGGTGGCGGCTGCGCCTTACCCGGCCTACGTATCGCTTTTCCAGGCCCGGTAAGGCGAAGCCGCCACCGGGCAGGGATTTTAAAAACGACTGTTAACTGCTGAGGCAAGTTTATCCAGCAGGAGCTCGGTATCTTCCCAGCTCAGGCAAGGGTCGGTGATCGACTGGCCATACGTGATGGGCTGACCGACCACTACTTTCTGCGTACCTTCGCGCAGGAAGCTTTCGGCCATGATCCCGGCGATGGCGGTGGAGCCGTTGCGGATCTGCTGGCAAATCTCATCGCAAACGTCCAGCTGACGGCGGTGCTGTTTCTGGCAGTTGCCGTGGCTGAAATCCACCACCAGCTGCTCGGGCAGGTCGAATTCACGCAGGGTATCGCAGGCTTCCGCAATATCCTGGGGGTGATAATTCGGCTGTTTGCCGCCGCGCATGATGATGTGGCCATATGGGTTGCCGCTGGTCTGATAGATGGTCATCTGACCGTTCTTGTCCGGCGACAGGAACATATGGCTGGCGCGGGCGGCGCGGATAGCGTCTACCGCGATGCGGGTATTACCGTCAGTACCGTTTTTAAAGCCCACCGGGCAGGAGAGCGCCGAAGCCATTTCACGGTGGATCTGGCTTTCGGTGGTGCGGGCGCCGATAGCCCCCCAGCTAATCAGATCGGCGATAAATTGTCCGGTCACCATATCGAGGAATTCGGTGGCGGTGGGAACGCCCAGCTCGTTGACCTGCAACAGCAGCTTGCGCGCCAGCTGAATGCCGTGGTTCACCCGGTAGCTGCCGTTCAAATCGGGATCGGAGATCAGCCCTTTCCAGCCCACCACGGTGCGTGGTTTCTCGAAGTAGGTGCGCATCACGATTTCCAGGCGGGCATGGTGTTTATCCCGCAGTCCCTTCAGGCGCTGGGCATAGTCCATCGCGGCATCAAGGTCGTGAATAGAACAGGGGCCAACAATCACCAGCAGCCGGCGATCTTCACCGTTTAGAATTTTTTCAATACGTTTACGTGACGTTGTCACGTTTTCTGCCACTGCCGCAGAAACAGGGTACCGCTGGGCCAGTTCAGCTGGCGTCACCAGGCTATCGATACGCGCTGTGCGGAGTTCATCGGTTTTATTCATGGTATTTCTCAGAATGTAGTGCTTCAACGGTAACTTACCGGGAAGTGATGGGCATCACCTTAAACCAATCCCCGCTGAATTCAAGTGCAGGGCACAAGCGGTGCCCTGTTGTGGGGTGGGAGTATAAAGGAATATGGACTAATGAACTAGTCTATTAGTACATGCGGCGATTGAGGCCCATAATGTCGAGGATTTTGGTGGCGATTTCTTCTACCGAATAGTTGGTACTGTTCAGCCACGGAATGTTGTTTTTACGATACAGGGCTTCAACTTCGGCTACCTCCAGCCGGCACTGGCGCATCGAGGCGTAGCGGCTGTTCTCCCGACGCTCTTCACGGATCGCCGCCAGCCGTTCCGGGTTAATGGTCAGACCAAAGAGCTTATGCTGCAGGGGTTTGAGCGCTGCCGGGAGGACGAGGTTATCCATATCGTCGGCAATAAAGGGGTAGTTTGCCGCGCGGATCCCGAACTGTAACGCCAGATAGAGGCTGGTGGGGGTTTTCCCGCAGCGCGAGACGCCGAGCAGAATGACCTGGGCCTGATCGAGGTTACGCATCGAGATGCCGTCATCATGGGCGAGGGTGTAGTCAATGGCGGCGATACGGGCATCATACTTGATGATATTCGCCGGGTTCAGGCCGTGGGTACGGTGCGCCACCGGGGTCGGATCCAGCTTTAACTCCTGCTGCAGCGGGGCCACCAGCGCCTGCACAATGTCCTGACAGAAGCCTTCACTTTGCAGAATGATATTGCGAATTTCCGGGATCACAATCGAGTAGAACACCAGAGGCCGCTCACCGGTCTGCTGGAAAATGGCGTCGATTTGATCTTTTACCGCTCGGGCACGGCTTTCGTTTTCCACGAACGGCAACGTGATGCTATTGATGGAAACCGGGAATTGCGACATCACCGCATGGCCCAACACTTCGGCGGTGATCGCCGTACCATCGGAAATATAAAAAACGTGGCGATCGACAGCATTATCCATTTTGCACACTCTGTATATCAGATGTAATTGACTGAAAGCATAAATTAAAAAAGTAAAATACAACAGTCAACGCGGGAGGGAAATTAAAAATGAAACGCTATTTTTATTTTTAATGAAAGGGGTGTTTCATTTTTCAAAATCACCCTAAAGTCTGAGTTTTTTTGTGGGAATCCATACGAATCATTGGGTTAGCATTTAAGCGGGAACAGTCTGAAAAGCTAAAAAATAAAAGTGCTTACACGATTCACCGTTTTTTTAGCGCGAATAAATATGACAGTATAAATACGCAGTAAGGAGTTTCTTAAAACCCGTTCATATATCACAAAAGGATTGTTTCGATGTCCAACAATGGCTCGTCACCGCTGGTGCTTTGGTATAACCAACTCGGCATGAATGATGTAGACAGAGTTGGAGGCAAAAATGCCTCCCTGGGTGAAATGATTACGAATCTGTCCAGTATGGGTGTCTCCGTACCGAATGGATTTGCGACTACCGCCGATGCGTTTAACTATTTTCTGGACCAAAGCGGCGTAAACCAGCGCATTTACGAACTACTGGATAACACGGACATTGATGATGTCTCTGAGCTTGCCAAAGCCGGGACCCAGATCCGCCAGTGGATCATCGATACACCTTTCCAGCCTGAACTGGAAAAAGCCATTCACGACGCCTACAACCAGCTCTCTGCTGATGATGCTCAGGCTTCCTTTGCCGTGCGCTCCTCTGCTACCGCAGAAGATATGCCGGATGCCTCGTTCGCCGGGCAGCAGGAGACCTTCCTCAACGTGCAGGGCTACGATGCCGTGCTGGTGGCGGTAAAACATGTGTTTGCCTCCCTGTTTAACGACCGCGCCATCTCCTATCGCGTGCATCAGGGTTATGACCACCGCGGCGTTGCGCTGTCGGCGGGCGTGCAGCGCATGGTGCGTTCGGATCTGGCCTCGTCAGGCGTGATGTTCTCTATTGATACCGAATCGGGTTTCGATCAGGTGGTCTTTATCACCTCCGCCTGGGGGCTGGGCGAGATGGTGGTGCAGGGTGCCGTTAACCCGGACGAGTTCTACGTTCATAAACCGACCCTGGCCGCAGATCGCCCGGCGATCGTGCGCCGCACCATGGGTTCGAAAAAAATCCGCATGATCTACGCTCCGACCCAGGAGCATGGCAAGCAGGTGCGGATTGAAGATGTGCCGCAGGAGCAGTGCGACCGCTTCTCCCTGACCGATGCCGAAGTGCAGGAGCTGGCGAAGCAGGCGGTGCAGATCGAGAAACACTACGGCCGTCCGATGGATATCGAGTGGGCCAAAGATGGCAACACCGGCAAACTGTTCATTGTCCAGGCGCGTCCGGAAACCGTGCGTTCCCGCGGTCAGGTGATGGAGCGTTACACGCTGCATGCCCAGGGCAATATCATCGCGGAAGGCCGTGCCATCGGCCACCGCATCGGCGCGGGCCCGGTGAAAGTCATTCACGACATCAGCGAAATGAACCGCATCCAGCCGGGCGACGTGCTGGTGACCGACATGACCGACCCGGACTGGGAACCGATCATGAAAAAGGCGGCGGCGATTGTCACCAACCGTGGCGGCCGTACCTGTCACGCGGCGATCATCGCCCGCGAGCTGGGCATCCCGGCCGTGGTCGGCTGCGGTGACGCCACCGAGCGCATGAAGGACGACCAGAACGTTACCGTCTCCTGCGCAGAAGGCGATACTGGCTACGTCTACACCGAGATCCTCGACTTCAGCGTGAAGAGCTCCAGCGTCGACACCATGCCGGATCTGCCGCTGAAGATCATGATGAACGTCGGCAACCCGGACCGCGCCTTTGACTTCGCCTGTCTGCCAAACGAAGGCGTTGGCCTGGCGCGTCTGGAGTTCATCATCAACCGCATGATCGGGGTTCACCCGCGCGCGCTGCTGGAATTTGACGACCAGGATCCGAAGCTGCAGAAAGAGATCCGCGAGATGATGAAGGGTTACGACTCGCCGAAGGAGTTCTACGTCGGCCGTCTGACCGAAGGGATCGCCACTCTGGGCGCGGCGTTCTTCCCGAAACGCGTCATTGTGCGTCTCTCTGACTTCAAATCTAACGAATACGCCAACCTGGTGGGCGGCGAGCGTTACGAGCCGGAAGAAGAGAACCCGATGCTGGGCTTCCGCGGCGCCGGTCGTTACGTCTCTGACAGCTTCCGCGACTGCTTTGCGCTGGAGTGCGAGGCGGTAAAACGCGTGCGCAACGACATGGGGCTGACCAACGTCGAGATCATGGTGCCGTTCGTGCGTACCGTCGATCAGGCGAAAGCCGTCGTCGACGAGCTGGCCCGTCAGGGGCTGAAACGCGGCGAGAACGGACTCAAAATCATCATGATGTGTGAGATCCCGTCCAACGCCCTGCTGGCAGAGCAGTTCCTGGAACACTTCGACGGCTTCTCTATCGGCTCCAACGATATGACGCAGCTGGCGCTGGGTCTGGATCGCGACTCCGGCGTGGTCTCTGCGCTCTTTGATGAGCGTAACGAGGCGGTGAAAGCGCTGCTGTCGATGGCCATCCGCGCCGCGAAGAAACAGGGCAAATATGTCGGCATCTGCGGTCAGGGGCCTTCCGACCATGAAGACTTTGCTGCCTGGCTGATGGAAGAGGGGATCGACAGCCTGTCCCTGAACCCGGACACCGTGGTGCAAACCTGGCTGAGCCTGGCGGAACTGAATAAGTAACGCTGCGCTTCTGTAATGAAAAAAGGCGAGGACTTTGGTCCTCGCCTTTTTATTTAGAGCAACTAACCTGCTGTAATGGCAGGTTTTTCTTTATGGTTGCCGAATTCTGGATAAAAAAAAGCCCATCGTGGGAGATGGGCAAAGACTACACACAGCAATTCGTTGTTTCACTCAGGGGATTTCCATGCTTATAAATCAAGGTGTTGTTGATTCATAACCGTGACCTAATAGTAGGCATGGGGAATTTTTGCGTCGATCAGATTCGTCTCAATAGTTTAAAGAAAGTGAAGATTTTATGAGAGTAATGAGGCAATTGCGGATAAAAACGGGTTTAGCTGCGCTTAAGGGAAATTGAAATGATAAGTGACGCTTAACATTCTGGTGGGCGAACCCACCAGAACCGGAATTTACTTCTTCAGCTCTTCCGTCTCGTTCAGCGCTTCAAGCAGCGCGTCGGGATCGGTCGGCGGCAGCGGGACTTCGTGTACCCACGCGGAGAACAGTCGCCAGGAGACCGCCAGCAGCACCGGCCCGATAAACAGACCGATCATCCCGAAGGCAATCAACCCGCCGATAACGCCAGAGAGGATCAGGATTAACGGCAGGTCAGCGCCCATGCGAATCAGTATCGGACGAATAACGTTATCCATCGTGCCCACCACGCAGCTCCACACCAGCAGCACCGTGCCCCAGGTGGTATCACCGCTCCAGTAGAGCCAGACAATTGCCGGGACCAGCACCAGCAGAGGCCCCAGCTGCATCAGACAGGTTAACAGCATCAGCACGGTAAAGAGAGTGGCATAAGGCACGCCGGAAATCGCCAGACCAATTCCGCCCAGCACCGACTGCACCAGCGCCGTCACCACCACGCCCAACGCAACCGCACGCACGGCCTGCGCCGCCAGCAGCATCGCCGCATCGCCGCGGGCGGAGGCCAGACGGGTCGCAAAATGACGAACCCCGAGCGCTACCTGCTCGCCGCGCCAGTAGAGCAGGGCGCTGAACAGCAGCATCAACACGCAGTGGACAACAAAGCGGCCCAGGTGCGCGGCGGTACCGACAAACCAGGTGGTGGTCGCGCCAACATAAGGCCGCACCTTCGCCATGATGGCGCTGCCGCCCATATCCAGCAGGTTATGCCAGCCGGCATAGAGCTTATCGCCAATCAGCGGGATATCGTTCAGCCAGTCCAGCGTCGGTAAGGTCATATCCCCGCTGGTGATGCTGGTGATGAGCGGGCCGCTGCCGTCCACCAGGCTATTCACCAGTAGGGCAACGGGGATGACAAACAGCAGTACCAGCAGCAGCGTCATCACCAGCACCGCTAGCGCGCGGCGACCAAACAGCAAGCGCTCTAAACGGAGAAACAGCGGCCAGGTGGCGATGACTACCGTCCCCGCCCAGGCAAAGCCAAGAATGAAGGGTTGAACAATCCACAGACACGCAATAATCATGATTGCCAGAAACAGCACCGACAGCAAAACTTGTGCAACGTCCCTGGGCTGGTGTCGATTGACCATAGTTGAAATTTACCTTTGAAGGACACCGGAAAGACCGGTGAGAACAGGAAACTGCATCACTCTAATCATTAGTGATTTCAGCGATTTTTAACAGGCTGATTCTGCCTGTAATTCTGTCGGGCGCATATGAATAAAATGTGATACAAAATGTGAGATACAACGCAAACGATTATCTACAACAATTCAGATGGGGCAGGGTCGACAGTAATGATCCCACAAATTTCTCAGGCACCCGGCGTCGTTCAGCTGGTGCTCAATTTTTTGCAGGCTTTGGAGCAACAGGGTTTTACCGGCGATACCGCCACACGTTATGCCGACAGGCTGACCATGGCGACCGACAACAGTGTCTACCAGCTACTTCCCGATGCAGTCGTTTTTCCCCGTTCTACCGCTGATGTGGCCCTGCTGGCCCGTGTAGCATCCCAGGAGCGTTTCGCTTCGCTGATCTTTACCCCCCGCGGCGGCGGCACCGGCACCAACGGCCAGGCGCTGAATACCGGGATCGTTGTCGACATGTCCCGCTATATGAACCGCATCATTGAGATCAACCCGGAAGAGGGGTGGGTGCGGGTTGAAGCCGGGGTGATCAAGGATCAGCTTAACCAGTACCTGAAGCCCTACGGCTACTTTTTTGCCCCGGAGCTGTCGACCAGTAACCGTGCCACCCTCGGCGGGATGATCAACACCGACGCCTCGGGTCAGGGCTCGCTGGTGTACGGCAAAACCTCCGATCACGTCCTCGGGGTGCGGGCGGTGCTGCTTGGCGGCGATATTCTCGATACCCAGCCCGTGCCGGTCGAACTGGCCGAGACGCTCGGGACGGACAACACCACCGCCGGGCGCATCTACCGCACCGTGCTGGACAGCTGTCGCGACAACCGCCAGCTGATTATCGATAAATTCCCGAAACTGAACCGCTTCCTGACCGGCTACGATCTGCGTCATGTCTTCAATGACGACCTGAGCCAGTTCGATTTGACCCGCATCCTGACCGGTTCAGAAGGCACGCTGGCCTTTATCACCGAGGCGCGTCTCGACATCACCCCGCTGCCAAAAGTGCGCCGGCTGGTGAACGTCAAGTACAACTCATTTGACTCTGCGCTGCGTAATGCCCCCTTTATGGTGGATGCCCGCGCATTGTCGGTGGAAACCGTCGACTCCAAAGTGCTCAACCTGGCGCGGGAAGATATTGTCTGGCACTCGGTCAGCGAGCTGATCGCCGACGTGCCCGACAAAGAGATGCTGGGCCTGAACATCGTTGAGTTTGCCGGTGATGACGCCGAACTCATCGAAAGTCAGGTCGCGGCTCTGTGCCAGCGGCTCGACGAGCTGATCGCCCGGGGCGAGGGCGGGGTAATTGGCTGGCAGCTGTGCAACGAGCTTGCCGGTATTGAGCGTATCTATGCGATGCGTAAAAAAGCGGTCGGCCTGTTGGGTAACGCCAAAGGGGCGGCCAAGCCGATCCCCTTTGCCGAAGATACCTGCGTCCCGCCGGAACACCTCGCCGACTATATTGTCGAATTCCGCGCCCTGCTCGACAGCCACGGCCTGAGCTACGGCATGTTCGGCCACGTCGATGCCGGGGTACTGCACGTTCGCCCTGCGCTGGACATGTGCGATCCGCAGCAGGAGATGCTGATGAAGCAGATCTCCGATGACGTGGTAGCCCTCACCGCAAAATACGGCGGTCTGCTGTGGGGCGAGCACGGGAAAGGGTTCCGCGCGGAGTACAGCCCGGCCTTCTTCGGCGAAGCGCTGTTTGGCGAGCTGCGCAAAATCAAAGCGGCCTTCGACCCGGACAACCGGCTCAACCCAGGTAAAATCTGTCCGCCTGAGGGCGTGGATGCCCCAATGATGCAGGTAGACGCGGTGAAACGCGGCACCTTCGATCGCCAGATCCCGATTGCGGTGCGCGCCTCCTGGCGCGGCGCGATGGAGTGTAACGGCAACGGCCTGTGCTTTAACTTCGATGCCAAAAGCCCGATGTGCCCGTCGATGAAGATCACCAGCAACCGCATCCACTCCCCGAAAGGGCGCGCCACCCTGGTGCGCGAGTGGCTGCGTCTACTGGCCGACCGCGGCGTGGATCCGCTGGCGCTGGAGAAAGAGCTGCCGGAAAAACGCGCCAGTCTGCGCACTCTCGTTGAGCGCACCCGTAACAGCTGGCACGCGCGCAAAGGGGAGTACGATTTCTCCCACGAGGTGAAAGAGGCGATGTCCGGCTGCCTGGCCTGTAAAGCCTGCTCTACCCAGTGCCCGATTAAGATCGACGTGCCGGAGTTCCGTTCGCGCTTCCTGCAGCTCTACCACAGCCGTTACCTGCGCCCGATGCGCGATCATCTGGTGGCGACGGTTGAGAGCTATGCCCCGCTGATGGCCCGCGCGCCGCGCACCTTCAACTTCTTTATCAACCAGCCGCTGGTGCGTAAACTGTCCGAGAAGCATATCGGCATGATTGACCTGCCGCTGCTCTCCACGCCGTCGCTGCAGCGCCAGCTGGTGGGCCACCGCTCCGCCAACCTGACCCTTGAGCAGCTGGAGGCCCTGAGCCCGGAGCAGAAAGCGAAAACCGTGCTGGTGGTGCAGGACCCGTTCACCAGCTATTACGACGCGCAGGTAGTGGCCGACTTTATTCGTCTGGTAGAGCGACTGGGCTATCAGCCGGTACTGCTGCCGTTCTCGCCGAACGGGAAAGCCCAGCACATTAAAGGTTTCCTCAATCGTTTCGCCAAAACGGCGCAAAAGACCTCTGACTTCCTTAGCCGGGTGGCGCTGCTGGGGATGCCGATGGTCGGCGTCGATCCGGCGCTGGTGCTTTGCTATCGCGATGAGTACAAGCAGACCCTCGGTGACAAGCGAGGCGACTTCCACGTGATGCTGGTACATGAGTGGCTCCCGGCGATTGTCGACGGGCAAGCCGCCCGGGAGACCAGCGGCGAATCCTGGTACCTGTTCGGCCACTGTACCGAAGTCACCGCGCTGCCGGGCGCGCCTGCCCAGTGGGCTACGATCTTTGCCCGCTTTGGTGCGAAGCTTGAGAGCGTCAGCGTCGGCTGCTGCGGCATGGCCGGGACCTACGGCCATGAGGTGGTGAACCACAAGAACTCGCTGGGGATCTATGAGCTCTCCTGGCATCAGGCGATGCAGCGTTTGCCGCGTAATCGCTGTCTGGCGACCGGCTACTCCTGCCGCAGCCAGGTGAAGCGCGTCGAGGGTAGCGGCGTACGCCATCCATTGCAGGCTTTACTGGAGATTATGGGATGATCTGGAAACGTGCTGTCACCCTGCAGGCGTTAAACGCCATGAGCGACGGAAACATGGTGGGGTTGCTGGACATCGAGTTTACCCGCATCGGCGAAGATGAACTGGAAGCGACCATGCCGGTGGACAGCCGCACTCATCAGCCGTTTGGCCTGCTGCACGGCGGTGCGTCGGTGGTGCTGGCCGAAACCCTGGGCTCGGTAGCGGGCTATCTCTGCACCGAAGGGGAGCAGAAGGTGGTGGGGCTGGAGGTCAATGCCAACCACATACGTTCCGTGCGCAGCGGGCGAGTGCGCGGCGTCTGTCGCGCTCTGCATACCGGCGGGCGACACCAGGTGTGGCAGATTGATATCTTCGATGAACAGCAGCGGTTGTGCTGCTCGTCGCGGTTGACGACCGCAGTCGTATAAAAGTGAAGGCCGCGAAAGCGGCCTTTTTACATTTCCATCTCATTGAAACAGCATTGATTTCTGACAGGTCGCAATTTATGTTAAATCCCACAGCATGAATCATGAGATTATTCTTATGCTCCTTCAAGAGCTAAGCCATGATGAGTGCCGGAGATAAGCGCCGGATGGAGCAAGAAACCCTTAAGACTATTCCAGTAGTCTTAAGGGTTTTCTTTTTTGCGCGGCCCATCTGCGGCCCTTTGTTTACCTTCAATAATCGTCTCTAAGATCCTGCATGGCCGACAGAATGACCAGGCCGGTAATGACCACGGCAAGGATGGCGGTTATCAACAGTGCAGTAAGCATATCCCCTCCTGATGCTGGCCCCTTTACATCAAGGATAGCGTACCCACAGCCTGGCTATAGCCCACCCTGGGGCTCTTTCAGAATACGCTTACAGGTAAGATCAGCCGCATCGGCACACTTCCTATCCCAAAAATAGGCATTTTCTATACATATTTTGTATTTATCCCGTTCAGCCGCGAATTAATGGGAAATCCCTCCTCCGATCAACATGTTAAGTTAATGTGATCATCCCTGTTAACCTCCATAGCAGGGTCTATGCTTAATGAAAGTAGCCAAAAAGGGCGGTTAAGCCGAATGCCCCTGCAACTGAGGGGTTGAAGTGATAATCATTATCACTAACATGGTGTTATGCCCTGGGGGCGCAATACAAGAGGTGGATTTATGCAACAGCATTCAGAAACATTTGATCCGACGGAATTTGCGTGGCGTGGATTGTCGCTTACACCTGCCGCAGCGGCGCATATACGCGAGCTGGTAAGCAAGCAGGCGGGCATGCTGGGCGTGCGGTTAGGCGTTAAGACTACCGGCTGCGCCGGCTTTGGTTATGTGCTCGATACCGTCAGCGAACCGGCCAAAGACGATCTACTTTTCGAGCAGGATGGCGCCAGACTGTATGTTCCCTTGCAGGCGATGCCGTTTATTGACGGCACGGAAGTGGATTACGTGCGCGAAGGCTTAAACCAGTTATTCAAATTCAATAACCCGAAAGCCCAGAACGAATGCGGCTGCGGCGAAAGTTTTGGGGTATAGGCGGTATTATGTCTCGACATACTGAAGCAACTGACGACGTCAACACCTGGTCCGGCGGCCATATCAATTACAAAGAGGGCTTCTTCACCCAATTGCAGACCGATGAGCTGGCAAAAGGGATCAATGAAGAGGTGATCCGCGCCATTTCCGCCAAGCGCAACGAGCCAGACTGGATGCTGGAGTTCCGCCTGAATGCGTTCAAAGCCTGGCTGGAGATGGAAGAGCCGCACTGGCTGAAGGCGCACTACGATAAGCTGAACTATCAGGATTACAGCTACTACTCTGCGCCGTCGTGCGGCAATTGCGACGACACCTGCGCCTCTGAGCCCGGCGCGGTACAGCAGACCGGGGCTAACGCCTTTTTAAGCAAAGAGGTGGAAGAGGCCTTCGAGCAGCTTGGCGTGCCGGTGCGGGAAGGACGCGAGGTGGCGGTGGACGCCATCTTCGACTCCGTCTCGGTCGCCACTACCTATCGTGAAAAGCTGGGTGAGCAGGGGATCATCTTCTGCTCCTTTGGCGAAGCCATCCACGATCATCCCGAGCTGGTGAAGAAGTACCTCGGCACGGTGGTGCCGGGCAACGACAACTTCTTTGCGGCGCTGAACGCGGCGGTAGCCTCTGACGGCACCTTTATCTATGTGCCGAAGGGCGTGCGCTGCCCGATGGAGCTGTCGACCTATTTCCGCATCAACGCTGAGAAAACCGGCCAGTTTGAACGCACCATTCTGGTGGCCGACGAGGGTAGCTACGTCAGCTATATCGAGGGCTGTTCCGCCCCGGTTCGCGACAGCTATCAGCTGCACGCCGCGGTGGTGGAGGTGATCATCCATAAAGACGCCGAAGTGAAATACTCCACGGTGCAGAACTGGTTCCCGGGGGATAACAACACCGGCGGCATTCTGAACTTCGTCACCAAGCGCGCATTGTGCGAAGGCGAAAACAGCAAGATGTCCTGGACCCAGTCCGAAACCGGCTCCGCCATCACCTGGAAGTACCCGAGCTGCATCCTGCGCGGGGATAACTCTATCGGCGAGTTCTACTCGGTGGCGCTCACCAGCGGGCATCAGCAGGCCGATACCGGCACCAAGATGATCCACATCGGCAAGAACACCAAATCGACCATCATCTCGAAGGGGATCTCGGCGGGTAAAAGCCAGAACAGCTACCGCGGGCTGGTCAAAATCATGCCGACGGCCACCAACGCGCGCAACTTTACCCAGTGTGACTCGATGCTGATTGGCCCGGACTGCGGGGCGCATACTTTCCCGTACGTCGAGTGCCGTAACAACAGCGCCCAGCTGGAGCACGAAGCTACCACCTCGCGGATTGGTGAAGATCAGCTCTTCTACTGTCTGCAGCGCGGCATCAGCGAAGAGGATGCCATTTCAATGATCGTGAACGGCTTCTGTAAGGATGTGTTCTCTGAACTGCCGCTGGAGTTTGCCGTTGAAGCGCAGAAATTACTGGCGATTAGCCTTGAACACAGCGTCGGTTAAGGATTAAGGAAAGCACATGTTAAGCATTAAAGATTTACAGGTCAGTGTGGAAGATAAAGCGATCCTGCGCGGCCTGAGCCTGGACGTGCGTCCGGGCGAAGTGCACGCCATTATGGGGCCAAACGGCTCGGGGAAAAGCACGCTCTCTGCCACCCTGGCCGGGCGCGAAGATTACGAAGTGGTCGGCGGTTCGGTCGACTTTAAGGGCAAAGATCTGCTCGAGCTGTCGCCGGAAGATCGCGCCGGCGAAGGCATTTTTATGGCCTTCCAGTATCCGGTGGAGATCCCCGGGGTCAGCAACCAGTTCTTCCTGCAGACCGCGCTGAATGCGGTGCGTAAATACCGCAGCGAAGAGGAGCTGGATCGCTTCGATTTTCAGGATCTGATGGAAGAGAAGATCCAGCTGTTGAAGATGCCGGAAGATCTGCTTACCCGTTCGGTCAACGTCGGTTTTTCCGGCGGGGAGAAGAAGCGTAACGACATCCTGCAGATGGCGGTGCTGGAGCCGGAGCTGTGCATTCTCGATGAAACCGACTCCGGGCTGGACATTGACGCCCTGAAAATTGTCGCCGACGGCGTTAACGCCCTGCGCGACGGTAAGCGGTCGTTCATCATCGTGACTCACTACCAGCGTATTCTCGACTACATCAAGCCGGACTACGTGCATGTGCTCTATCAGGGGCGGATTGTGAAATCCGGTGATTTCACGCTGGTGAAACAGCTGGAGGAGCAGGGCTATGGCTGGCTTAGCGAACAGCAGTAACGCGCTGCAGCAGTGGCACCGTCTGTTTGAGGCCCAGGGCGGAACGCGCTCGGAGCAGGCCCAGCAGCACCTGCAGCAGATGCTGCGCCTCGGCCTGCCGACGCGTAAGCACGAGAACTGGAAATACACCCCGCTGGAAGGGCTGCTCAACGGCGAGTTTGTCACCCGGCCTGCCAGCGTGCAACCGACCGATCGTGATGCGCTGGCGCTCACCCTCGACGCCACCCGGCTGGTGTTTGTGGACGGGCGCTTTAGCCCGGCGCTGAGCGACAGCGCCGACGACAGCGGCTTTGAGGTCGTTATTAACGACGAGCGCCAGAGCCTGGCGGCACCGGTGCAGCCGGAGCTGTTCCTGCATCTTACCGAGAGTCTGGCGCAGAGCGTGACCCATATCCGCGTGAAGCGTAACGCGCGTCCTGCGAAGCCGCTGTTGCTGATGCACATCACCCAGGGGCTTGAGGGGGAGGAGATCAACACCGCCCACTATCGCCACCATCTGGAGCTGGGCGAAGGGGCCGAGGCGACGGTTATTGAACACTATGCCAGTCTGACCCCGGCGCGCCATTTCACCGGCTCGCGTCTGACCATGAGCGTGGCGGCCAACGCTCAGCTGCACCATATCAAGCTGGCGTTTGAGAATGCGGCGAGTCATCACTTCGCCCATAACGACCTCCAGCTTGCCGCCGATGCGGCAGCATACAGCCACAGCTTCCTGCTGGGCGGGGCGGTACTGCGCCATAACACCAGCACCCAGCTCAACGGCGAAAACACCACGCTGCGCATTAACAGCCTGGCAATGCCGGTGAAAACCGAAGTGTGCGACACCCGGACCTGGCTTGAGCACAACAAGGGCTACTGCAGCAGTCGGCAGCTGCACAAAACTATCGTCAGCGATAAGGGCCGGGCGGTCTTTAATGGGCTGATTAACGTGGCGCAGCACGCCATCAAAACCGACGGGCAGATGACCAACAATAATCTGCTGATGGGCCGGCTGGCGGAGGTGGACACCAAACCGCAGCTGGAAATCTATGCCGATGACGTGAAATGCAGCCACGGGGCAACGGTGGGTCGTATTGATGATGAGCAGATGTTCTATCTGCGCTCCCGCGGGATCGATAAGCAGGCGGCAGAGAAGATGATCATTTACGCCTTCGCCGCTGAGCTGACCGAAGCGCTCGGAGATGAAACCTTAAGACAGCAGGTGCTGGCGCGAATCGGTCAGCGTCTGCCCGGAGGTGTGGCATGAGTTTTCCTGTAGAGAAAGTGCGGGCGGATTTTCCCGTCCTGACCCGTGAAGTGAACGGTCTGCCGCTTGCCTATCTCGACAGCGCCGCCAGCGCGCAAAAGCCCGCGCAGGTGATCGAGGCCGAGGCGGAGTTTTACCGGCACGGTTACGCGGCGGTGCATCGGGGGATCCACACCCTCAGCGCCGAAGCGACGCAGCGGATGGAGAACGTCCGTACCCGGGCGGCGGCATTTTTAAATGCCCGCTCGCCGGAAGAGCTGGTGTTTGTGCGCGGCACCACCGAAGGGATCAATCTGGTGGCGAATAGCTGGGGCAGTGCTGAGGTCCATACGGGCGATAACATCATCATCAGCCAGATGGAGCATCACGCCAATATTGTGCCCTGGCAGATGCTGTGCGAGCGGGTCGGGGCCGAGCTGCGGGTGATCCCGCTGAATCAGGACGGCACGCTCCAGCTTGAACAGCTGGATACGCTGCTGGATGAACGCACCCGGCTGGTGGCTATCACCCAAATCTCCAACGTGCTGGGCACCGAAAACCCGGTGGCGGACATTATCGCTAAAGCCCATCTTGTCGGCGCGAAAGTGCTGGTGGACGGGGCGCAGGCGGTGATGCATCACACCGTGGACGTGCAGGCGCTGGACTGCGATTTTTACGTCTTCTCCGGGCATAAGCTCTACGGCCCGACCGGGATCGGCGTGCTGTACGTCAAAGACGATATCCTGCAGAAGATGCCGCCGTGGGAAGGGGGCGGGTCAATGATCGCCACCGTCAGCCTGAGCGAAGGCACCACCTATGCCCGCGCGCCGTGGCGTTTTGAAGCCGGGACGCCTAACACCGGGGGCATTATCGGTCTCGGGGCGGCGATGGAGTATGTCTCGTCCGTTGGCCTCGATGCCATCGCCGAGTACGAGCAGATGCTGATGCACTACGCCCTGGCAGAGCTTGCCAGCGTGCCGGATCTGACCCTGTACGGCCCGGCAGATCGTCAGGGAGTGATCGCCTTTAATCTCGGGAAACACCACGCCTATGACGTCGGCAGTTTCCTCGATAACTACGGGGTGGCGGTGCGCACCGGGCATCACTGCGCCATGCCGCTGATGGCATTCTATCAGGTACCGGCAATGTGTCGCGCATCGCTGGTAATGTACAACACACTGGAAGAGGTCGACAGGCTAGTGGCAGGGCTGAAGCGTATCCACCACCTGCTGGGCTAAAAGAGGGCAAGAGATGGCTGCATTGCCAGACAGAGACAAATTGCTGCGTAACTTTACGCGTTGCGCAAACTGGGAAGAGAAATATCTCTACATCATTGAGCTGGGGCAGCGTCTGCCTGCCCTCAGCGAAAGCGCGCACGTTCCGGAAAATAGTATTCAGGGCTGTCAGAGCCAGGTGTGGATAATAATGCACCAGAACGAGTCCGGAATGATTGAATTAGCGGGCGACAGTGATGCGGCAATAGTAAAAGGCCTAATAGCCGTGGTGTTTATTTTATATCAGCAGATGTCCCCGCAGGATATTGTCGCTTTTGACGTGCGCCCGTGGTTTGAAAAAATGGCGCTTACCCAGCATTTAACGCCTTCGCGCTCTCAGGGTCTTGAGGCGATGATCCGCGCAATCCGCTCCAAAGCCGCCAACATTAGCTAAACTAACAGGACAGCTATCATTCTGTTTCACGAGGTGGTTCCCGCCTCGTGGATTTTTCAGCTTTCTGACGATCGGTCAGTGAATAAGGAATCTCAGTATGAAGCGCGCGTCCCTTGTTACTCTTATTCTCTTTGGTTCGCTCAGCGCGCTTAATAGCGCCCTGGCGGTGGATTATCCCTTGCCGCCGGCGGGCAGTCGGCTTATCGGGCAAAACCAGACGTATATCATTCAGGAAGGCGATAATAAGTTGCAGGCCATCGCGCGGCGATTTAATACCGCTGCGCACTTAATACTTGAAACCAATAATACCATCGCCCCGGTCTATCCGGCGCCGGGAACGGAGATCACTATCCCGTCGCAAATGCTGCTGCCGGATACCCCCCGGGAGGGGATCGTGGTGAACCTGGCGGAGCTGCGGCTCTACTACTATCCGCCGGGAGAAAACATCGTTCAGGTTTACCCGTTGGGCATTGGTCAACTGGGGCTGGAAACGCCGGTCACCGTGACCCGCATCAGCCAGAAGATCCCCAATCCAACCTGGACCCCCACAGCGGGCATCAGAGCGCGCTCGCTGGAGCAGGGCATCAAGCTGCCCCCGGTCGTCCCCGCAGGCCCCAATAACCCACTGGGGCGCTTTGCGCTGCGTCTGGGCGTGGGTAACGGCGAATATCTCATCCACGGTACCAGCGCACCGGATAGCGTTGGGTTGCGCGTCAGCTCCGGCTGTATGCGCATGAATGCGCCGGATATCAAAGCGCTCTTTGCCCAGACATCGGTCGGCACGCGGGTGCAGATCATCAATGAACCGGTGAAGTTCTCGGTTGAGCCGGACGGTAAGCGCTACGTTGAAGTGCATCGTCCGCTGGCGTCGGTAGAGGGGGAAAACCCGCAAACCCTGGCGATCGCGCAGTCCGGGGCCTTTGCGTCCTTTATGGCGCAGGGCGGTAGCGATAAGACGTTGGTGAATAAAGCGTTGTCACGTCGGGCAGGGATCCCGGTGGTGGTATCGACAGGGGCCGGGCCGCAGGTCGACAGTACGGGGTTGTCAGCGCGTAATACGCAGCTTCCGGCGGCAGCGCCTCAGGGTGGGCATGAAGTGGCGATTCAGTAAAGCGAAATGCGGGGCAAAAAAAATGGCGCACAATGTGCGCCATTTTATTAACACAGGTACTATTACTTACGGTATTTAGTAGCCTGGTTGTCCAGACGCTGGTTAGCGCGAGCTGCGTCATCTTTAGCAGCCTGAACGTCGGAACGCATTGCGTTCACGTCGTTGCTCAGCTGGTCAACTTTAGCGTTCAGAGTCTGAACGTCAGAAGACAGCTGATCGATTTTAGCATTGCTGGAGCAACCTGCCAGCAGAGTAGAACCCAGGATTACCGCGCCCAGTACCAGTTTAGTACGATTCATTATTAATACCCTCTAGATTGAGTTAATCTCCATGTAGCGTTACAAGTATTACACAAAGTTTTTTAGGTTGAGAATATTTTTTTGATGGGAATATGCCTATTTTTGATCGTTCGCTCAAAGAAGCACCTGTTTTGACTATTTCGTGAAAAATATTGTGCAAAAACAGACAATTTTCATCGGATTCATCTTAGAAAACGTACCCGTTAAATAGAAAAACCCGATTTGCTTTTTTAATAAGTTTGGTTGATAGCGGAAATAAAAAAAGCGCCCCGAAGGACGCTTTTTATACAAATTAATTCGTTCGAAATTATTACAGGACGTGAACAGATGCGGTATTAGTCGTGCCGCTTGGTACCAGCGCACCGGAAACCATCACCACAACGTCGCCTTTCTGCGCCAGACCACGCTCAACCAGCTGCAGGGCCACTTCTTTACCCAGACGGTAGAAATCATCAGTAGAAGCGATCTCTTTCACCAGGTGCGGCACAACGCCTTTGCTCAGTACCAGCTGACGAGCAGTGATCTCGTTAGTGGTCAGGGCCAGGATAGTCGCGTTCGGGAAGTATTTACGAACGGCTTTAGCAGATTTACCGCCCTGGGTGGCAACCACGATCAGCGGTGCTTCCAGTTTCTCAGCAGTTTCTACCGCGCCACGGCAAACGGCTTCGGTGATGCGCAGTTTACGGCTGTCGTTGTTGTTATCAAGACGGCTTGGCATCACGCGGTCAGTACGCTCGCAGATGGTCGCCATGATGGAGACGGCTTCCAGCGGGTATTTACCCTTCGCGGATTCACCGGACAGCATGACTGCATCGGTACCGTCGAGGATGGCGTTCGCCACGTCACCGGCTTCTGCGCGGGTTGGACGTGGGTTTTTGATCATGGAGTCCAGCATCTGGGTGGCGGTGATCACCACTTTACGTGCGCGAACACACTTCTCGATCATCATCTTCTGCGCGAAGATCACTTCTTCAACCGGGATCTCAACGCCCAGGTCACCACGCGCAACCATGATGCCGTCAGACGCTTCGAGGATCTCGTCGAAGTTGTTCAGGCCTTCCTGGTTTTCGATTTTGGAGATGATCTGGATGTGCTCGCCGCCGTGCGCTTTCAGGTGATCACGGATTTCAACCACGTCGGAACGCTTACGGATAAAGGAGGCGGCAACAAAGTCAACGCCTTGCTCGCAGCCGAAGATCAGATCCTGTTTGTCTTTCTCTGCCAGAGCAGGCAGGGCGATGGAAACGCCTGGCAGGTTAACGCCTTTGTTTTCACCCAGGTCGCCGTTGTTCAGCACTTTACAAACAACGTTTTTGCCTTCGATAGCGGTGACTTCCATACCGATCAGGCCGTCGTCCACCAGTACGGTGTTGCCAACGGACAGGTCGCTGGTGAAGCCTTCATAAGTCACAGCAACGATTTCGCTGTTGCCGACAACGGACTTGTCAGTGGTGAAGGTGAAGGTCTGTCCCGCTTTCAGCGAAACGTCATTACCGCCTTCCAGTTTAATGGTACGAATTTCTGGACCTTTAGTATCCAGCAGGATTGCTGCTTTTTTACCGGTCTTGCTCATCACGTTGCGCAGGTTCTGAATGCGCTGACCGTGTTCAGCATAGTCACCGTGAGAGAAGTTCAGACGCATAACGTTCATGCCGGCTTCCAGCATTTTGGTCAGCATCTCTTCAGATTCGGTTTTCGGGCCGATGGTGCAAACAATTTTCGTCTTTTTCATGACAGTCTTAGTCTTTAAGTTGAGAAGGATATGGAAATCTCGCTCCGGGGGCGCATGGCCTCAGAGTCAAACCTGTGTTGCGAAATTTTTTGTGACACGCAGTAAGGATAGGTGACATCAAATGAGCGTGCAGAAGAATGTGTGCCTGTGTTTCAGCCCAGGGAGAGAGGGAAAGTTGTATGCGTTGTTTTTTGTAGTCCAAGCGCTGAAACCATTCATCAGGGATTAGGTGCGCATTATACGCTGATAAATGCGCAAAAGGAAAATGAAAACAGCGTTTCAAAAATTTTATATGCCGTTTCACAAAGGATTGTTATCAAGGCGTTAAGGTTCACTGTAAGGATGTTGCAGGAGCGGAAATCCTTACGTCAAACGCCGCAAATTGTTTGGGCGTGTCCACATATCCATCCCATACCTATTGATTGCTAAAAATGAGCTTTACGAGTTTTGCCAGCCTGCATGCGGCATATCGCTGAAAGTTATAAGATATTCCTTTTCATTCATTTAAAAGCTAATAACGGCTGTTTACTATCATTTGGACATCCATACTGCTAAACCGCCACGGGCGAACGGATTACTCTAAGAATGATAGTACTCAGGAATATTTCGAAGATTTTTGACAACGGAAAAGTGGCGCTGACGGCCGTTGATAACGTGAACCTGACGATAGAGCAGGGACAGATTTATGGAATTATTGGCTACAGCGGCGCCGGTAAAAGCACCTTAATCCGCCTGCTCAACGGCCTGGAAAAACCGACCACCGGCAGCGTGACCATTAACGGCCAGGATATTTCCGCCGCGAAAGGCGAAGCCCTGCGCCAGGCGCGGCTGAAGATCAGTATGGTGTTTCAGCACTTCAACCTGCTGTGGTCCCGCACGGTGAGCGAGAACATCGCCTTCTCCATGCAGATTGCCGGGGTGCCAAAAGCCAGAATCAAAGCCCGCGTGGCGGAACTGGTGGAGCTGGTGGGGCTGAAAGGCCGCGAACAGGCTTATCCGTCTCAGCTCAGCGGTGGGCAGAAGCAGCGCGTCGGTATTGCCCGCGCGCTGGCGAACAACCCTGACGTCCTGCTCTGCGACGAGGCCACCTCGGCGCTGGACCCCCAGACTACCGATCAGATCCTCGATCTGCTCCTCGACATTAACCGTCGCTTTAAGCTGACCATCGTGCTTATCACCCATGAAATGCACGTGGTGCGCAAGATCTGTGACCGCGTGGCGGTGATGGAAAACGGCAAAGTGGTGGAAGAGGGTGAGGTGCTGCAGGTCTTTACCCACCCGCAGCAGTCGATTACGCAACAGTTTGTGCGTCAGGTCAGCCAGTACGCCGAAGAAGAGACCTTTAACACCGAGCTGGCGAACGAGCTGGAAGGTACCGTCATCAAGCTGACCTTCACCGGACACAGCACCCACAAGCCGATTGTCGGGGAACTGACCCTGCGCTACGGCCTGCCGTTTAACATCCTGCACGGCAAAATGACGCAAACTGCCCACGGCGTATTCGGCCAGCTCTGGCTGCACGTGGTGGCAACCGAAGAACAACTGAACAATATCCTCGCCGATTTGCAGCACAGTGATATTGAAGGCGAGGTAATTAAGCATGGCTGAGAATCTCTTCCCGCACCTGAAATGGGACCAGCTCTGGGCTGCCACCCTGGAAACGCTGTACATGACGGCGCTTTCCGGCGTCGCGACCTTTGTGCTCGGGCTTGTCCTCGGCCTGGCGCTGTTTTTAACCGCCCGGGGTGGCATGTTCCACAACCGCACGGTCTACAGCGTGATTTCGATTGTGGTGAACGTGTTCCGTTCGATCCCGTTCATCATCCTGATTGTGTTGCTGATCCCCTTCACCAAAACCGTGGTGGGAACCATCCTCGGGGCGAATGCCGCGCTGCCTGCGCTGATTGTTGGCGCCGCGCCGTTCTACGCCCGTCTGGTGGAGATTGCCCTGCGTGAAGTGGACAAAGGGGTGATCGAGGCGACGCGCTCAATGGGTGCCCGACTGAGCACCTTAATTTTTCGGGTTTTACTGCCGGAATCATCACCCGCTCTGGTCTCAGGGATCACGGTGACGCTGATTGCGCTGGTCAGCTACAGCGCAATGGCGGGGGTGATTGGTGCCGGTGGTCTGGGAAATCTGGCTTATCTGGAAGGATTCCAGCGCAACCATGGTGACGTCACGCTGGTGGCCACGGTGACCATTTTGATCATCGTTTTCATTATCCAGTTCTGCGGCGACATCATTACTTCCATTCTTGATAAAAGATAAACACTAATAACACACAGGAACCATCATCATGAAAAAGACACTGACGTTGATCGCCGCAGCAACCCTGAGCGCCCTGAGCTTTGCCTCCTGGGCTGACACCCTGACCGTGGGCGCGTCCAACACCCCGCATGCGGAAATTCTGGAGCAGGCGAAGCCGATTCTGGCGAAGCAGGGTATCGATCTGGAGATCAAACCGTTCCAGGATTACATCCTGCCGAACACCGCTCTGGCCGGCCGTGACATCGACGCCAACTACTTCCAGCACATTCCGTACCTGAACAGCGTGCTGAAAGATCACGCCGGGGATAAAGAGTATGATTTCGTCAGCGCCGGGGCGATCCACATCGAGCCGATCGGTATCTACTCCAAAAAATACAAGTCGCTGAAAGATCTGCCGGAAGGCGGAAAAATAATCATGCGTGATGCGGTGTCTGAAGAGGGTCGTATCCTCTCTATCTTCGAGAAAGAGGGCGTGATCAAGCTGAAGCCAGGCATCGACAAAGTGACCGCGCGCATCAGCGACATCGTTGAGAACCCGAAAAAGCTGCAGTTCACCCCGAACGTTGAAGCCTCTCTGCTGCCGCAGATGTACAACAACGACGAAGGCGCTGCCGTAGTAATCAACGCCAACTACGCCATCGATGCCGGTCTGGATCCGGTTCACGATCCAATCGCGGTTGAGAGCGGTGAAAACAACCCGTACGCCAACATCATCACCGTGCACCGTGGCGATGAGAAGAAGAAGGATATCGTGGCGCTGGTGGACGTGCTGCACTCTAAAGAGATTCAGGACTGGATCCGCACCAAATACAAAGGCGCAGTGATCCCGGTTAACAAGTGACTGCTCCTCGCCGTAAACGGCGAGGCTTCCCACTTCTCAGGCTGCGACTGGCATGGAGCCAGACTTACGCAAGCCTCGATGGGCTTTGACGACGTGACCCGCCGCCATTAATTCTGTTATGCCCTTGTGCTGTATGTTGATCGCCGCATTGATATCGCGGTCATGATCGGCACTACAGCCGGGGCATTTCCATGCCCACACCCTGAGCGGCATTTCCGGCATTTTGTGGCCGCAACAATGGCACGTTTTCGAGCTGGCGAACCACTGATCCAGTTTGACCAGGTGAACCCCTGCCGACTCCGCTTTGTAGGCGAGTTTTGCCACAAGTCCAGACCATGCCGCATCCCCGATATGACGGGCAAGGCGACGGTTTTTCATCATGTTTGCCGATTTCAGCGTTTCCACAATCACCGCTTGATTTTCGTCGATAATTCGCCTGGAAAGTTTGTGCTGGAAATCAGCCCGGGCATTGGCTACCCGTTCGTGTTGTGCTGCAAGGCGTAAGCGAGCCTTACGGCGGTTTGCGCTGCCCGGCTTCTTACGGAATAGCGCCTTGCTGTCACGGCGTAAGCGGCGGTATGCGATGACCAGGTGGCGAGGATTCGCCACTTTGTCGCCATCATTGCCGATCAGGTAGTGCGATAGCCCCAAATCATAGCCTGCTACGGTGGTGATACAGGTCGGCTTCGCTGCCGCTTCCTGTCCATCGTCTGCAAGTATTGAGGCAAAGTATTTGCCCGCTGCGTTGCGGGTGATCGTGATGCTGGAAACCTTGCCGACAATCTCACGGTGAATGTTCGCCCGGATAGCGGGGATTTTCGGCAACTGGATAGCGTCAGTTAATACCTTCCCGTTGGGATGGTAGCTGGATTGCCTGCCGTGCTTGCTTTTGAAAACGGGGAAGCTGGCTTTGAGTTCCTTGTTAAAGAAGTTGGCAAAAGCCTTGTCCAGATTGATCACCGCCTGCTGGAGCGCCAGCGAGTCATATTTTTTGAGCCAGCATTCCCGCCCGACTGGGCGAGGGTTTACGGGGCATTTGCTAATCCCCTGATTCTGCTTTTAAAAAGCCCGGTGAGTCTCTCGCCGGGCTTCTTTTTTGTATAAGGCTAATGAATGCTTTAAGCTGGCGTTTTCAGGCAATGGAGTGAAGGATATGGGCAATGTAACCAAAGACGAAGCGCTGTATCAGGAGATGTGTCGAGTGGTAGGCAAAGTCGTTCTTGAGATGCGCGATCTCGGGCAGGAGCCAAAGCATATTGTCATCGCCGGGGTGCTGCGCACCTCGCTGGCGAACCAGCGAGTGCAACGCAGTGAATTAACGACCCAGGCAATGGAAACCGTGGTTAAAGCGCTGGCTGGCTAAACTGCCAGCGTTTAGCCAGCTGTTCAATCCCACAGCACAGCAGGTAATAGACCACCCCAGTAAAGACAAAAATAGCCGCCGGGTAGATCTGCACCCGGTTGTTCACCTGGCCTGCGACGGTGGTCAGCTCCGGCACGTTGACGATAAAGGCCAGCGAGGTGTCTTTCAGCAGGCTGATAAAAATCCCCAGCAGCGAAGGTAAGGTGTTGCGCAACGTCTGCGGGAGCAGCACCCATCCCAGGGTTTGCAGCACGCCAAATCCCTGCGCCTGTGCCGCTTCATACTGCCCGACAGGCAGCGCCCGCAGCCCGGCCAGCACCGAGTGCATCACCGCGGCGGTGGTAAACCATGCCAGCGCCAGGGTCACGGTGAGCGCACCCGGCAGATCGCCGCCTGTAATGAGCGGCAGCAAATACCACAGCCAGAAAATGACAAATATCAGCGGGATCCCGCGGATAATCTCGGCCCACAGGTACAGGGTGTTGCGTATTGCCCCCGGAAAACGCCACGCCAGCCCCGCCAGCGCAATCCCGGCCGGTAACGCCAGCGCCGCGGCGCCGAAGGCCATCAGCAGCGTCAACAACACGCCGCCGGGCTGCCCGGCCGCAGCCCGCCCCCAGAGCAGATAATCCAGGTTATCGGTGATCACAGTGAGTCCGGCTAGCATTTCTCTTCACTCCGGGGGATGAGGGCAGTTTTTCGCTGCCGTTCGGTTGAGGGGCCGAGTTTCGTCAGCAGCACGCCCATCGCCACGCCGGTGAGCAGATACAGCACCGTGCCGACGCTGAACGCCTCCAGCGCGTGGGCGTTATAGCTCTCTATCTGCCGCACCTGGTAGGTGAGTTCTGCAAAGCCAATCCCGCTTGCCAACGACGAGAGTTTCATCAGGTTGAGATACTGACCCACCACCGGCTGCCAGGCGTTCGCCAGCCCCTGCGGCAGCAGGATATAGCGCAGCATCGGCCAGGCGGAGAAGCCCTGCGCCAGGGCGGCTTCCCGCTGTCCGGCAGAGACGGCGCGCAGCCCGGCGGAAATCTCCTCGGTCAAAAAGGCCGAGGTAAAGACCCCCAGCCCCCAGGCGGAGCAAAGAAACTCGGGCGTGAACCACCAGATCTGGCCCGGCAGCACCGACCAGGGATGATCGTCCATCACAAAGGTGCGAAAACCCTGCGGCAGCCCGTTCCAGGCGGAGAAATACCAGAACAGAAGCTGCACCAGCAGGGGCGTATTGCGAAACAGCGAGACCCATACGGCAACGATCTTCGCCCCCATACGGCCCCCGGCGAGACGCAGCCCGAGGCAGGCGAGGGTGATAAGGCTGGCGACCACTATCCCCGCCAGGGTCACCCACAGCGTGGTGAGAAAACCGGAGAGGATCCACTGCAGGGGCTGGCCGGTCAGCACCCCCTGCCAGTCGAGGGCCGGCATCACACCGCTCCCGGATGCAGCGGGTTAAGTACCTTCTGCAGAAAACGCCGGGTGCGCGGATGAGACGGATGCTGAAAGAACTGCTCCGGTGGAGCCTCCTCCAGAATGTGGCCGCCATCGATGAACACCACCCGGTCGGCAATCTCCCGGGCAAACTGCATCTCATGGGTGACGACAATCATGGTGATCCCGCTGTGGGCGAGGGCCTTCATTACCATCAGCACTTCGCCAATCATCTCCGGGTCGAGGGCCGAGGTGGGCTCATCAAACAGGATGATCTGCGGCGAGGAGGCCAGAGCGCGGGCGATCGCCACCCGCTGCTGCTGCCCGCCGGATAACGCCTCCGGATAGTGGTCGGCTTTCTCCGCCATGCCCACCTGCGCCAGCAGCGCCTCGGCGCGGGTTTCGGCCTCGGCGGACCGCCAGCCGTGAACATGCTTCAGCGCCAGGGCGATGTTCTGTCGCGCCGTCAGATGGCTGTAAAGGTTGAACTGTTGAAATACAAACCCGACCCGGCTGCGCAGCTGGCGCAACGCCTGGCGGGAGAGCTGACGGGTCGATTTCCCGTCGATCAGAATGTCGCCGGAGGTCAGGGTTTCCAGCTGATTAATGAGGCGGATCAGCGTCGATTTACCGGAGCCCGACGGGCCGAGAATGGCGACGACTTCACCCGGCGTGACGCTGAGGTTGATGCCTTTCAGCACCGGGCGATCGCCGTAGCGTTTCGCCACCTCAGAGAAGGTGACGCTGGCCTGCTCCAGATGTGAAAAATCCGCGGCAGATGCCGCGGAGCGTGAGAATAGACCTGACCGCATCTTACTGGGCTTCTATTTTAAAGGCGCGAGGCTGCGGGGAGGGGGTCTGTGGCCCGAACCAGGCATCGTAGATCTTCGCCGCGTCGCCGCTGCTCTCCAGCTTCACCAGCTCGTCGTTCACCACTTTCAGCAGCGCGGTTTCGCCTTTCTTCACCCCGACGCCAATCTCCTCCTTACTCAGCAGGTCAGGGAGAATTTTAAACTCGGCTTTGTCCGGTGCATGCGCCAGCAGACCGGCCTGAATGGTGCTGTCCTGGGTGATGGCCTGTACGTTGCCGTTGCGCAACGCCGTCAGCGCCAGCGGAATATCGTCATAGGAGAGCACGCGGGATTGCGGGAAACGCTGATGCAGCGCCTGCTCCCCGGTGGTGCCCTTTACCGCCCCGATACGTGCTTTGCTGTAGGCATCCAGTTTATCAGCCCCTTTCGCCGGAACGAGGAACTGCTGCCCGGTCACGAAGTAGGGGGTGGAAAAATCGATCACCTGCGCGCGCTCCGGGGTGATGGTGATATCCGCCACAATCAGATCCGCTTTGCCCGACTGCAGCAGCGGGATGCGGTTAGCCGGGTTAGTGGCGACCAGCTCCAGCTTCACCCCGAGGGTTTTGGCTAATGCTTTGGCAAAATCCACGTCGTAACCGACGATCTCGTGGCTTTTGGCATCCACCGAGCCAAACGGCGGGTTGGCATCGAAGGTGGCGACTTTTATTACCCCTGCCGCCTTGATATCGGCCAGCTGGTCTGCCTGCGCCTGAGTTGCAAGAAGACCGCCTGCGGTCAGCAAACCAAGTGCCAGCGCGAGTTTTGTGTGTATTGCCATAAGAATATCCTCTGAGTCTGTTTTTGTTTTGTCCTGTTACGCTCCCATAACCGCCCCCGGCCGCCAAATGCCAATATCGTCTTTGCTATGTGAAAAAAATGATTAGTGAACAGCCGGTTACACAGAGGTGAAAAGAAAGAGGCTTTTGCGATTGGCGCAAATCCTCTGCCGGAATCGGCATTTCTCGCCGCGCCAGATTGCTGGTTTACTGCACTCAGGCTGAAAAAATGAGGAACAGGGCAATGGGCAAACTGATGAGTACGTTACGGCGGTTTTTTGCCGCAAAATCGGAAGAGAACAGCGCGCAGCGTATTATTGAATCCATATTGCCGGTTGCCAGCCTGTATGGCGTGGATATCGCCAACATTGACCCGGAGTGGTTCCATGAGCAAACGCAACGCTGAACACCGCCATGTGCGGGAAACCTACTGGAACGAGGTGTGCGTTCTTCCGCGCACGCCCCGCCATTCTGGACGTTAACATCCAAAAATCACCGCAAGTTTTGTCCCCGGCTTAGCTTCCTGCTAAGGTCTCTGGCGTCCTTTTCCAGCGCCAGTTAAATGAATGAACAGCCAAAAATTTTTACAACGTGGGCTTCTGATCTGGCTCCTGCTCTGCCTGCTGAGCAGCGTGCTGCTGTATGCCGAACAGATCCGCCGTCAGTTCTGGGATCTGGACCGGGCGTTTGCCGCGGCCTTTGCTGAGGCAGGGGCGGTCCTCACGCAGAATGAGTCGGTGCTGCCGCTGTTAAATGGCAATGAAGATTTAGCGGCGCTGCGTAAAAAATTCCCGCAAATCCTCGATCTGCAAAAGACTCAGGGCCGCGCCCTCGACGCCGCGCGGGTAGAACCCGTGGGCGACGCGCAATACTGGCTCTACAACCCCTGGCGGCAAATCCGGGTGCTGATCGACACCCAATCGGTGATCGGCGTCAGGCCAATTTTTTCCCATCTCAGCCTGGATCTCCGCGGTGACGCATCGCCACCCCCGGCGGACACCTTCTGGCACTGGCAGCGGCAGTTCTCTCAGCACACCCAACCCTTTATCCTGCAGGCCGATGCCCGACCGGCGTGGCTGAACGTTGCTCTGGTGCCGTTTTTGCTGCTCTGGCTGGGATGGGCCGGGGTGATTGCGGCGGGCGGGGTGATCCTCTGGCAGCGTAAGCAGCGGCAAAACGCCGACCAGCGCGCCAGGTATTATCAGCACGCCAGGCTCAATACTTTGGGGGAGATCACTGCGGGTATCGTGCATGAGATCAACCAGCCCCTGACCGCGGCCCAGACCTGGATCCAGGGCGCGCAGCGCCAGCTGCGGCAGGATAATCCCGAGGCGGTGTCTCAGGCCCTCGGGGCGGCGCTGGTGCAGACCCAGCGGATCGGTGAGCTCCTGACCCGCTTTCGCGAACATGTTACCCAGGAGAGGGTGGATCTGGGTGAGGTGGATCTGGCCAGCTGCTGGCATCAGGTCGGCAACCTGCTGGAGCACGAGCGCACCGCCAGACCTATCCGCCTGACCCATGATTTTGCCGCCGACGCCCGTACCCTCTGCGCCGACCGGCTCTGGCTGGAGCAGGTGCTGCACAACATCCTCAGCAACGCCATCCAGGCGCAGCAGGAGCGTGCGGCGGGGTGGGTGCATATCCGCAGCCAGCGCAGCGGCGAGTTTATCCGGATAGAGATCACCGACGGCGGGCCGGGTTTTACCCCGGATGCCTTACATAACGCCTTTATGCCCTTTTACAGCGGGCGGCAGGGCGGCATCGGCCTGGGCATGACCTTAACGGAGTCGTTAGTCACCAGAATGAATGGCAACCTGGCCCTGGATAATGCCCCGGGAGGGGGCGCCAGGGTCCGGTTGCAGTTTGCTTATCAGGGGAGTCAGGAAAATGGATAACGTCATTTGGTTAATTGACGATGATGCGTCTGTCAGGGAGTCGCTGGTTTTTCTGCTCTCCGGGATGCACTGGCGCGTTGAACCCTATGAGAGTATTGCCGCCTTTACGGCCGCCCACGGTGAAGAACAAGCCCTGACCGGTTGCCTGCTGCTGGATATGCGCATGCCGGGCAAAGGCGGGCTGGCCTGGCTGGAGGAGGGAGCATGGCCCTGGCCGCTGCTGCCGGTGATCCTGATGACCGGCCACGGCACCATTGATGCCTGTCGACGGGCGTTTCATAACGGTGTATTTGAATTTTTCACCAAGCCGCTGGATGCCGACAAGCTGATCGAATCCATTACCGCCGCGCTGGCGGAGAGCCAGCAACGGATAGTGCGCTGGCAGGAGGCCCGACGGGTCAGGGCGCTGTTTGAGCAGCTCACCGCCCGGGAACACGAAGTGCTGCTGGCCCTGATGGAGGGGAGCAGTAATAAAGAGGTCGCCGCCCGGCTAAACCTCTCGCCGCGAACGGTGGAAGCGCACCGTGCGGCGGTATTTCTCAAGCTGGGCGTCTCCAGCCTGGTGCAGGCCATCCGGGAATACGACAAATTGCAATCCGTAGAACTACCAGGATAACTGCGTAATCGACCGAATAACATTCTCTCGTCCGCTTGGGTACGCTGCATCTGTTTCCACTTACCCGAGGATGTGCGATGAAAAAGTTAATGATGGCAGCAGTTTGTGTAGCAGGGATGGTCAGCGTATCGGCGCACGCCCAGTCCGTGGCGCAAAAAAATCTCTCCCTGCCCCAGGCGAACGCCCTGGCCAGCGCGGCCATTCAGGCCTGCACTGCGAAAAATTATCAGGTCAGCGTCACGGTGGTGGATCGTGCCGGGGTCGTTAAAGCGGTACAGCGCACGGACAACGGCGGTCCGCACACCCTGAAAGCCAGCGAGATGAAAGCCTTTACCGCGCTCAGCACCAAAAATGCCTCGGGCAAAGTGATGGAGTCCGCGCAAAGCAACGCCGGAGCGCAGAACCTGCGTGATATTCCGGGCCTGCTGCTGCTGGCGGGTGGATTGCCGGTTAAGGAAGGGGATGAAGTGATCGGGGCCATCGGGATTGGCGGCGCACCGGGTGGGCATCTGGATGAAGCCTGCGCCCAGCAAGCAATTGACAGTATGAATAAATCGTAATTATTGCCCGGCGTACGGGATGGTGTTGTAGGCCGGGTAAGCGTAGCGCCACCCGGCTTTTTACATCAGATCTTGCAGGCGTCGCCGCAGTCATCGTCCGCTACAATCGCCTGGGCTTTTTTATCCGCATCTTCAAGGCGTTCTGCGTTACGTTCTTCCGCTTCATCCAGCCCGTCAAACACCAGATTGTTGAGATCAATTTCCATCATTTACCTGCTTTGTTCGGTTTTTGTTCCAGGTCGTATTATAGAGCAAAACAGTGGGCTGAGGCACCCCAGCGCACATAAGGTTAATCCTTGCCATACTCATGAATTATCCGGCTAAGGAGATGTCATGATCGTCCTCTGTAAAACCTGCGGCACGTCGTACGACGTGACCAGCGAACCGCAACAGTGCGCCATATGCGAAGATGAACGCCAGTACGTGCCCGCGACGGGGCAGGAATGGATCAATTTCAGCACCCTGACCGCCACCCACACCAACAAGTGGCAACAGCTCGAAGCCAGCCTTTTTAGCATCAAAACCGTTCCCGCGTTTGCCATCAGCCAGCGGGCGATCCTGCTGCGCACCCCGCAGGGTAACGTGCTGTGGGACTGCATCGCCAACCTTGACCCCGCCACCCACGCGCTGGTGACGGCGCTGGGCGGGATCGACGCTATTGCCATCTCCCACCCGCACTACTACAGCACCATGCAGGACTGGGCCGCGGCCTTTAATGCCCCTGTGTATCTGCATGCCAGCGACCGGCAGTGGGTGATGCGCAGCAGTCCCGCCCTGCGCTTCTGGGAGGGGGATTCCCTTGAGCTCGCCCCTGACGTCACGCTGCTGAGGCTGGGCGGTCATTTTGCCGGCGGCACGGTGCTGCACTGGAATCTCGACGGGGGCGTGCTGCTGGCCGGGGATATCCTGCAGGTGACCCCCGGAAAAGACGCGGTTTCCTTTATGTGGAGCTATCCGAATATGCTGCCGCTGCCGGCCAGCGAGGTGAGTGAAATCGCCGCCCGTCTGGACGATGTGCGTTTCGAACGGCTCTACGGCGCCTTTGAAGGGCAGAACATTTCCGCCAGCGCGCGGGAGATTGTTATGCGGTCGGTCCAGAAATATATTGCTTGTCTGAACTCGGGCCCGGTGGGTAAACTCGAAAAACCGTGATCTCGATCATGCCTGTACAATCACAATAAAATGAGACATTGCTATGCAACATATCATTGAAGGTTTTCTCAGCTTTCAAAAAGAAGTTTTTCCGCAACGTAAAGACCTCTTCCGCAGTCTGGCCTCCAGCCAGAATCCCAAAGCGCTGTTTATCTCCTGTTCTGACAGCCGCCTGGTGCCGGAATTAGTCACCCAACAGGATCCGGGACAGCTCTTTGTCATTCGTAATGCTGGCAACATCGTGCCGCCTTTCGGCCCGGAGCCGGGCGGCGTCTCCGCCACCATCGAATACGCGGTAGTGGCGCTGGGTATCACCGACATCGTGATCTGCGGCCACTCGAACTGCGGCGCGATGAAGGCAATTGCCGACAACGCCAATCTCGAGCCCATGCCTGCGGTATCACACTGGCTGCGTTACTCCGATGCCGCCAAAGCGGTGGTGGAGAATAAGACCTGGGACAACCCGACCGACAAAGTTAACGCCATGGTGCAGGAAAACGTCTTCGCCCAGTTGAGCAACATCAAAACTCACCCTTCTGTGGCGGTCGGCCTGCGTAACAACGCGATCCGTCTGCACGGCTGGGTTTACGATATCGAAAGCGGGGCAATTCTCGCTCTCGATAAAGATTCAAAAACCTTCGTCTCTCTGTCCGAAAACCCTGGCGTTTACTTCGAGTAAATGTCGATATTCAGGGCGGGCTCTCCCGCCCTGAATCCTCTTAAGGCAGCGCTTCCAGTCTGCGTCCCGCCCGCTTCGCCGTTTCAGGCAGTAGATCCACCGCCGTCACATAGCCGTCCGGATCGAGGCAGCGGTTTGCCGCTCTGGCCTGCTCCAGGATCGCCTCATCCCAGTAGACGCGCTTACGCTGATCGCCCTGGGTGGTGAGAATGCACTCCATGTCGCCGTCGAGCGCACGGTAAGACCGCCAGCTGTTCTCCGGCACCGAAATCACCGAGCGTTCAGGCGCGATGATGCTCACCTCTTCGCCCTTCACATTCCAGGTCACCTCCAGCGTCCCCTTAAAGACCATGATCACCTGCACATCCGGGCACAGGTGGCGGCCGACCACGTGATCTGACTCCAGGCGCAGCCACTCGACCGAGAAGCCGTGCGGATTAACGATGGCGGGAGCCGCGTGTTTATCCTGGCTGATACCGAAGCCAATCACCGGCGCGATCTCTCCCCCGTGGCCCGGCAGCACCGAATCGAGTAACCCCGCCGCAGACCAGCGACGATCCTCTCCGGTCACCGCCCGCTGACGCATCTCCTCCACGGAGTAGTGGCGCAGGGCGGCAATCTCTTCCGGCGCAAGCGGGGTCAACAGCCCCGCCAGTTCCGGCAGGGTATCGCCCGCGTTAACGTCGATGAGCATATTCTCTTTGCTCAGATACAGGCCGTACTCACTGGCGGCATCCAGAATCGACGGATGCCAGATGATCCCCCCGGTGTGGTTGCCGCCCAGCACCGTGTAGACCATGCCGCAGGTCTCTTCTTTACTGACGTTGGTAAAGCCGCGGAAGATCCAGGTCGGAATCGACAGAATGGCCGGGGCGCTGAACTCGGCTTCGTTTTCGCCGTTGGCTCCCCAGCGGAATCGCCAGGTCCCCTCATGAATTAAAAACACTTCGGCGGTGAAGTGCAGGTGCAGGTTATTGGTCACCCCTTTCGGCATCGCCGCCGCGCCGATGTTAAAGCCGTGCGGCTCCGGGATGTTCACCACCTGGGCCGAGGACTGGGTTACGCCCGGGCCGATAAAGGAGTAGTTCTGCTTCAGGTGCGAGCCGGGAAGTTTGCAATCAATAAACGCCAGATTGCAGGAGACCATATCTTCGGGAGCAACCAGACGTCTTCTGGCCTGTTCCGGGGTAATGTGACGTGCTTTCATCTTCTCTCCTGTTAATAGCCTGATGCGCCGGTAGTAGGGATCGCGTTGCCGCGCGCCTGGGCGACGGCTTCACGGGAGGCGCGGCCAAGCTGCATGACATCGTTGGCGGGGGTGACAAACCGGAAGCCTTCGCTGATGCGGCGGGCGGCGGCCTCGCCGGAGGTACAAAAGATCCCGGCGATTTTCTGCTGCTGACGACAGCGGCTGACCACTAACTCAACGGCAGCCAGCATCTCCGGATGACGGGATTCGGCGCTGGCGCTGCCGGTTAGCGTGAGCGACAGATCGTTTGGGCCGATAAAGACCCCGTCCAGCCCCTCGGTGGCCAGGATCGCATCGAGATTGGCCAGCCCTTCGCGGGTTTCGATCATCGCCAGGGTCAGAATTTCGTCATTGGCATGCTGAGGGTAATCGGCCCCGCCGTACAGCAAACCGCGGGCCGGACCAAAAGAGCGATTGCCCAGCGGCGGATAGCGGCAGGCGGCGACGAAGCGCCGGGCCTCCTCCGGGGTGGAGATCATCGGACAGATAATGCCGTAGGCGCCCGCATCCAGCATGCGCATGATCTGCGCCGGATCGTTATCGGCCACCCGTACCAGCGGCACCGCCGGGGTGGCGGAGAGCGCCTGCAGCATGGCGAGGGCGCTGGCAAAGTCTATCATCCCGTGCTGGAGATCGACGGTCACCGCGTCATAGCCCTGATGGCCGAGGATCTCGGCGCTGTAGCTGGAGGGGATCGCCAGCCAGCCGTTGATAATGGCGGCGTTTTCTTGCATCGCCCTGAGTTTATTCTTGCGCATCTGAACACTCCTTAATCCACTGGCGTAGCGGGGGGGCGACCTCATCGGGCGCTTCAAGCAAAGTGAAGTGCCCGGCAGCGGCGAGGGTGATACACCTCGCCTGCGGGGCGCTCTGGGCAACCAGCTGGTGGTGATAGGGCGTGCAGATAGGGTCGTGCACGCCGTTGATAATGATGATGGGGCAGGCGAGCGAGGCCAGCGCCCCGCGATTGTCCTGCCGGCTAATAGCGATCTCGGTCTGAGTGACTAAAGCATCGAGGCCACTCTCCTCTGCCATCCGGCAGATAAACTCCTGTAAGGCCTGGTCATCCAGACGCGACGGTGCCACATACTTCGGCCACAGGCTGGATGACAGCCAGTGGGTGAGCCCCTGCTGCCGGGCGGCGCTCACCGCCTCGCGCCGCACCGGGGCATTTTCCGGCGGAACGGCAAGCGGGTTCACCGACAGCAGCGCCAGCCCGGCAATGCGCCTGGGGGCGTCGGCGACCATCTGCAGCGCCACTATCGCTCCCAGTGAAAACCCGGCCAGCAGGAAGCGCGGCGGCAGATGGTCCAGCAGCCGCTGCGAAGCCTGCTCCGCCGAGACGTCTGCCGTCAGCCTGGGGCAGATCACGGCAGACAGGTTGAGCCGGGCCAGCACCGGCTGCCAGAGCCGGGCGTTACAGAGCGTGCCGCCAAGCAGGACCAGCGGCAGGGCGTGATTATCCACAGTCTCACTCCTCAGGTTGCGGTCCAGCCGCCGTCGACCATCAGCGCGCTGCCGGTGATCATCCCGGCGGCATCGGAGGCCAGGAACACTACCGGCCCCATGATGTCTTCGACGTTGCCCAGCCGACGCAGCTTGATGTTGTCCAGCACGTAGCGGCGAAACTCGGGTTCGGCCAGCGACGGGGCAGAGAGCGCGGTCTCAATAAAAGTCGGGCACAGCGTGTTGACCCGGATCCTGTCCTCGCCCAGCTCCAGGGCCATGGCTTTGGTTAACCCTTCCAGGGCAAATTTCGACGCGCAGTAGACGCTGCGGCGGGGGCCGCCGACGTGCCCCATCTGCGAAGAGAGATGGATAATGGATCCGGCGATCCGCTCCTCGCGCATCCGCGCCGCCACCCGCTGGCTGATAAAGAAGGTGGCCCGCAGGTTAATCGCCATCACTGCATCGAAATTCTCTTCACTGACGGCCAGAAATGCTTCGTGGCGCGCCAGCCCGGCGCTGTTCACCAGAACGTCAAATGCGGGCAGGCCGACGAGCACCGACTCGACCTGCGCCACGTCGGTGATATCCAGCGCCACCGGGTGCAGCACCAACTCGTGCTGAGAAGCCAGCGTTACGGCGTCGTCCAGCCCCTGGCGGTCCCGGGCGGCGATCCACACCTGTGCCCCGGCGGAGGCCAGGGCGACGGCGCAGGCAAACCCCAGCCCTCTGGAGCCGCCCGTCACCAGCGCGCGCTTGCCGTGCAGGCCAAAGGAGGGCATCTCAGGAAAGGTCATGGGTTACACCTTCTTTCTCACCGGAGCCGGGGTGGCGTAAGGCACCTCCACCTGGCCGTAGCGGCGCACACGAACGTTGGCCTGCTCGGCGTGTCCGGCAAAGCCCTCCAGCAGCGACAGGCGCGAGCAGTAGCTGCCGATCTCCGCCGTAGCTTCATCGCTGAGGACCTTCTGCCAGGTGCAGGTTTTCATAAACTTGCCGACCCACAGGCCGCCGGTGTAACGCGCCGCCTTCTGGGTCGGCAGGGTATGGTTGGTGCCGATGACTTTGTCGCCGTAGGCGACGTTGGTGCGCGGGCCGAGGAACAGGGCGCCAAAGTTGGTCAGATTAGCGAGGAACCAGTCGTCGCGGTCGGTCATCACCTGCACGTGTTCCGAGGCAATGCGATCCGCTTCGGAGAGCATTTCATCGTAGCTGTTGCAGACGATGATCTCCCCGTAGTCGTGCCAGGCCTGGCGGGCAATGTCTGCGGTAGGCAGTTTTTCCAGCAGGCGGTCGATCTCCCGCAGCGTCTCTTTGGCAAGCGCCATTGAGTTGGTCAGCAAGATCGCCGGAGTGGTAACCCCGTGCTCGGCCTGTCCCAGCAGGTCGGTGGCGCAGATCTCGGCGTCGACGGTGTCGTCGGCAATCACCAGGGTTTCGGTGGGGCCAGCGAAGAGGTCAATCCCGACCCGGCCAAACAGCTGGCGCTTGGCCTCCGCCACAAAGGCGTTGCCGGGGCCGACCAGCATATCCACCGGGGCCAGTGAATCGGTGCCCAGCGCCATCGCGCCAATCGCCTGAATGCCGCCGAGGGCGTAGATCTCGGTGGCCCCGGCCATTTTCTGCGCCGCCACGATGGCCGGGGCAGGTTCGCCGCCGAACGGCGGGGCGCAGCTGACGATGCGTGAGCAGCCCGCCACGTTGGCGGTAATAATCGACATATGCGCCGAGGCCAGCAACGGATATTTCCCGCCCGGGACATAACAACCCACCGCGTTAATGGGAATATTTTTATGCCCGAGGATCACCCCGGGGCGGGTCTCTATTTCCAGATCAAGCAGGCACGCTTTTTGCGCGCGGGCAAAATTAAAGACCTGCTCCTGCGCGAACTCAATATCGTGAATATCCTGACGGGTTAATTTTTTGAGACAGGCATTAATTTCTGCATCGGTCAGGCGATAATCCTGGCGGTCATAGCGATCGAATTTAATGGATAATTCGCGAATGGCTTTATTCCCGCGCTTTTCAATATCCGCAAGAATAAGCTCCACCGTTTCCCTTATTTGTCGCTGCGCATCCTGACGCTCCTGAACCGGTTTACTGCTTTTAAGTTGATAAGCCACACTCTCTTCCTTCTCTATTTATGATGAGGGGTACCCTCCCGGCGGGCCGGGATTATTAAATCGGCAATAAAATTACTGGTCGCGTGCGGGCGCGAGGGACCTATTAAGCGCTAATTCAACCGTCGCCGGTGTTTTACGGGAATAGACCCAGCGCACCGAGAGCGGGGTGGCAATCGCCGCCACGATCGACAGGGCAGCAATAAACAGATAACCGGACGACAGGTTGATGTGCTGCATCATCACGCCCATGATCACCGGCCCGGCAAACATGCCGCAGGAATAGATGGTCTGGAACAGCCCCATTCGCGTCGACTGTTCATCGGAGGTGGTGTTAACCACGCTCAGGGACATAAAGGCCGCGAACGCCATCCCGAAGGAGAACCCGGCCAGCGCCTGCAGGAGATAAATCAGATACAGATTGCTGGTGAAGGGGATACCAAAGGTCGAGCTCACCTGCAGCAGAATGCCCAGTACCGCCGTCTTCATCAGACCCAGACGCTGGTAAAACACGCTGCTGCACAGGGCAATCGCCAGGGCATAGAAGATCAGATGGATGTTGCTCAGCAGGGTTAAGATCCCCGCACGGCCGCCCAATTGTTCAGCGTAGATCGGCGTCAGCGTGTCGCGGGTGGCAAAGGGCACCAGGATGACAAGGGTCGCCAGAATACCGATCAGCCACACCGAGCGATCGGCCAGCTGCAGACGGGCACCGGCGACACAGGCTTTCAGCGTCGGGGCTTTTACCGGATCGTGGACGTCGCGGATGCGGGTGGTGAGGAACAGGGCCACCAGCGCCGAGACGCAGGAGACGAAGAAGGCGATGTTGTTGTCGAAATAGTGAATTAACACTCCCCCGATGCAGTTACCCAGGAACACCCCCACCGGCCCGGCCAGCGCCAGCAGCGCCACGGCGGCAGGTGCTTCTTTCTGGTCAAAATAGCGAATAAACAGGATGTTGTAGAGAACCCAGGTGGCAGCGGTGACGCCGTCTGCCGCTTTCGCCAGATACAGAGTGATGGCGTTCGGCTCAAGCCAGGCCAGCGGCCAGGCGATGATTGGCAGCACCAGCGCAAACTGGATAAAGATTTTCCGACTCTTCACCACGTCGGAGACAATCCCCAGCGGGAAGCGGATCAGCAGGGTCGCCAGGCCGCTGGCCCCCATGATAATCCCCATCACCTGCGGCTCCATCCCCTGATTGATCATCATCGGGGCCAGAAACGCATCAATGCTGTGAATACAGATAAAAAACAACACGCTGATGATAAAAAACAGCCGGGCTTCCGGTCGGCGTAACAGTGCTCGAAACATGGTTGTGAACCTCTTAAAACGTAATGGGTTAAAACCAGTCAAGTACAACTTTTACCGGCTGACTCCATTGGGTAACAGCCCAATTTGCCCGGTACCATTGACGGTGTGAAAACTGCTCTGCATACGTATTCAAAAATTGAAGTTACGAAAAGGTTTCAAATTTGTAAAGGCTGTTTGTCACCATTGTGAAAAAAATAATTCTGGCTGTTGCATACGCATGCAAAGATGGTGTAAGACTAAAAAGCACCCGCTTCCTGAGGCGCAGATTTGCGGGGTTTATGGCGGGTTTTGAGCATAACGTCTTGAATCTGTGCCAGAATGGGGAAGCGAAAGGGATAAGGAACACACGTAATGAAACGTAAGACTTTTACAGCGGTGACCTCTCAGCAGGTGGCTCAGCTGGCGGGGGTATCACAGTCGGCGGTGTCCCGCACCTTCACGCCGGGGGCCAGCATCTCGCCGGCCACCCGTGAAAAAGTGCTCAAGGCGGCACGGGAGCTGGGCTATCGGCCGAACGCCATTGCGCGTTCGCTCAACACCGCCCGTTCGCGCATCATTGGGGTGGTGCTCTCCTATTTTGATAATCAGTTTTACCCCCAAGTGCTGGAGGCGCTGGCGCAAAAGCTGGACACCCTCAACTATCACCTGCTGCTGTTTGTCGGCGATCGCGAGGGGAACGTGGACCGGATTTTCGACCAGATCATGCAGTACCGCGTAGACGGCATTGTGCTGGCCTCGGTCACGCTGTCGCTGGATCTCTCCGAGGAGTGCCTGGCTGCCGGGATCCCGGTGGTGCTGTTTAACCGCAGCGAAGAGAGCGGGATGGCCTCCAGCGTCAACAGCAATAACGAGGCGGCAGCCCGCCAGATTGCCGAGTTTTTCCTGGCGGCAGGTCACCAGCGTTTTGCTTACATGGGCGGCGTGGCGGACTCGTCCGTCAATATTGCCCGCCAGCGCGGGTATCTGGGCGCGCTGCAGGAGCAGGGGATGGACGACGTCCGGGTGGTCAACGGCAACTATGATGCGCAGCAGACCGCCCGCGCGGCTTACGCACTCTTTTCTGCTTCGCCCGCGCCGGACGCCATTTTCGTCGCCAACGACCATATGGCCGTCATCGTCATGGACGTAGCGCGCTACGAGTTTGGCCTGAGGATCCCGGAGGACGTCTCCATCATTGGCTATGACGATATCGGCCCGTCCGGCTGGGCATCGTACGCGCTAACCTCCGCCTCGCAGCCGGTGGAGGCAATGGTCGCCGCCACAGTGGAGCTACTGATGAAGCAGATCGACAGCGGCACTATCGAACCCGAGCAGGTGATCGTCCCGGGCAGGCTGGTGGTTCGTCACTCTGCGCGCCGCCCGCATACGGGCACCCTCGACGCAGAGGGTAATTACGTGTTCCAGACCCAGGAGGACAAATGAGCAGATTGCCGGGATTCAGTCCCCAGTTCGACTCCATTCAACAGTTTATTCGCACCCTGACCCACGTGGTCTGGGAGCAGAAGGACATTGGCCAGCTGGCTGACTTTTACGCCTCCCCGGTGGTCTTTATCACCCCGGAGAAGCAGCTTAACGATCTCTCGCAGTTTATGCGCCTGACTCTGGAGGCGATGCACAGCTTCCCCCAGCGTACGGTGCTAACGGAAGATATTCTGACGACGCAGAACCCCGGGGATGAGCATTACGCCGCCCAGCGCACCATCGCCTGTATCCGCCATCAGGGAGAAGGCTTCTTCGGCCCGCCGACCGGGAAAACCGTCTGGGTACGCACCTGGGCGGACAGGATTTGCGCCGAGGGGGCCGTGCGTCAGGAGTGGCTCCTGCAGGATCGGGCGGCGATTGTGGCCCAACTGGGGCTCAACGTGCAGGAGTTTGCGCGCAATCTCGACGTGATGCAGAACCAGCTGGGGATCGCCCGGGAAAGCGCCGAAACCCTCGACGCCCGCTGGGCTGGCGGGCCTGAGGGTGATGACGTCGAAGGACCGATTGCCGGGGTGGTGGAGCGTTATCTGACCATGTGGGCGGGGGGCAACAGCGGCACCGTGCCGGGTCTGTACCATCCTGCCGCCACGCTCTATGCCCCGGGGCACTGCATCGGCACCGGCGAGCAGGAGATCGCCGCGCTGCTGTCGGGCTACCGGGCATCCTTCGCTGACAGCGAAGTGCAATTGCACCACCTGATCGTGCGTCGGGATCCCAACGAGCCGGTGCGCATCTCCCTGCGCTGGTCGCTTCTGACCTGGCACGACGGCTACGGTAAATTTGGCGTGCCGACCCGTAAACCGGTCTCCATTACCGGTATCAGCCAGCTGGAATTACGCGACGGGTTAATTATTCGCGAATATCTGGGGATTGATGAATTAGCTATCTGGTCACAAATCGTTAATTAAACGAAATATCTTTATCTGAAAACATTTTTATTTCTGCCGCAATAACTATTGCGGCTCTCTTCTCCATCCATTCCGGGTGCGGGATCGTATTGTCTGAAAATAGATGCAGGAGTTTATATGTCTTCAACCGAAGCAACAAATAAAGCGCCAGCCGTACCCGAAAAAAACAGTAAACTCACCCGTGACGAACCGGTATTACAGGTTGAGCGCCGGGACTTTATTGATTTAGTGCCGGAGAAACGCCCCCGGGCGCAATCATTACGCGGATTCGATGAGTGCTATACCGATATTGTCGATTACATTGTTCGCTGCACCCATAAAATATGGGATGAACGCGACGTGGGATTAATTTACACCCATTATACCCACAACTGCGTCTTATATAACGCGCTGGGCACCCTCTATACCCGCGAGCAGGTGGTACAGGATACGCTCCAGCGTCTGGTGGCCTTCCCGGAACGCCGTGGCATGGCCACCCAGGTGATCTGGAACGGTAACGATGTGGACGGCTTCTATACCTCGCACCTGGTCACCGGCAGCGGTCGCCACACCCAGTTCAGCCACCTCGGCAAGCCGACCAACCGCACCTTCGTCACTCGCACCGTGGCCGACTGCATGATCCACGAAAACAAAATCTACCGGGAGTGGGTGGTGAGCGACAACATGTCCCTGATGAAACAGTTGGGGCTCAACACCGACGAGATCGCCTTTAACATGGCGAAAGAGCAGTTTGACAAGGGCTTCCGCGTCACTGACATCGGCGAAAACGGTCGCATGCTGGGGCAGTATCCGCCGGAAATGGTTTGCGACGTCTCCATTGCCCATACCGATACTGAAGAACAGTGCCTGCGCTGGCTGCACGAAATCTACAACCGCCGGATGCTGGGCAAGATCAAGGAGGTTTACGCCCCGAACGTCCAGTGGCACGGCCCGCTGATGAAAGAGCTGTACGGCACGGCGTCGGTGACGCACCAGACCCTGGCCCTGATCGGCATGATCCCGGACGGCGCCTGGCTGCCGCAGCATATCTGCTCCAATCCGTGCGAGGAGGGCGGCACCAAGGTGGCGGTTCGCTGGATCATTGAGGGCCACCATCTGGGCTACGGCGAGCTGGGTAAACCGACCGGCGAACGCCTGTTCGTGATGGGCATGTCTCACTACCACATTATTAACGGCAAAATCGTCGACGAGTGGGTGATTTACGATCACCTGGCGCTGCTGGCGCAAATCAAACTGGGTCAAATGGAGGAAGCGTAATGTCTGTACAGTCAATTGTTGACCAGGTGAGCTGGATCAAACGTCCCCAGGGGCAGGATGCGCAGGCCGACAGGTCGTTAACCGACACGGTCAGCGCCATTATTGAGCGGGTGAAAGCTGACGGCGACGACGCCCTGAAGGCCTTCTCGCAGCAGTTTGATAAGGTGGTGCCGGCGCAGTTTGAAGTCAGCGCCGAAGAGATCGACACCGCCCTCAGGGAGATGGATCCCCAGACCCGCCGGGACAGCGAGTTTGCTATCCAGCAGGTGCGCCGCTTTGCCGAGGCCCAGCTCGCCACCATGCAGCCGCTGGAGGTAGAAACCCTGCCCGGCGTCCATCTGGGGCACCGCATTATCCCCGTCCAGACGGTGGGCTGCTATGTGCCTGGTGGCCGCTACCCGATCCTTTCCGCGCCGGTGATGTCCATCGTGCCCGCGACGGTGGCTGGCTGTGAGCAGATTATTGCCTGTCTGCCGCCCGGGGCGCACCCGGCAATGATTGCGGTCTGCCACCTGGCAGGGGCGCATCGGATCTTTAAAATTGGCGGCGCGCAGGCTATCGCCGCCATGGCATGGGGGACCGAAAGCGTGCCGGCGGTGGATAAAATCGTCGGGCCGGGCAACGCCTTTGTCAACGAGGCCAAGCGTCAGGTGTTCGGCAAGGTGGGGATCGATGCCCTGGCCGGGCCGAGCGAGATCTTCACCATCGCCGACGACAGCGCCGATGCGCGTATTATTGCCGCCGACCTGCTGGCTCAGGCCGAACATGACGTCCATACCCGCGTGGGGCTGGCAACCACCAGCCGGGCGATTGCCGAAGGAACTCTGGCGGAAATCGAGCGCCAGCTGCAGTCTCTGCCTACCGCCGTTACCGCGGGCGAGGCCTGGCGTCGCCAGGGGGAAATTGTGGTCTGCGACGGTGAAGAGCAATTGATCGCCTTCGCAGACTACATGGCGACAGAGCATCTGCAGGTGCATACCCGGGATCCGCACGGCACGGCGGCGAAAATCCGCAATTACGGATCGCTGTTTATCGGCCAGAATGCCAGCGTGGTGTTCTCGGATAAATGCTGCGGCACCAACCATACCTTGCCGACCATGGCGGCGGCGCGCTATACCGGCGGGCTGTGGGTAGGAGCCTACGTGAAAATCTGTACCCATCAGTGGATCGACGAGCAGGGCATTGCCGCGATTGCGGAGCCGGCGATCCGCCAGAGCCGTACCGAAGGTATGCAGGGGCACCGCCGTGCCGCGGAGATCCGTCTGCATCCGGAGGCACTGGACGCCATCACCTCCGGGCTGCGCGACTAAAGGCGAGGGGAGGCCGGGCGCGGGCCTGGCCTCCGGCATGATAAGGGATGCGATGAAAAAACAACGGCTGATTCCCCCTACGGACTGTGTTGCGGAGATAACCCGGCGGCTGACTACTATCGATGCGAACCCGCAGCTGAATGCCCTTCTCGGGGTCAACCCGGATGCTCTTGCCGAGGCGGCGCAGTATCAACAACTGCGCCGTCGCGGCCAGCTTGCCGGGCCTTTGCACGGCGTGCCGCTGATCGTAAAAGATAACATCGCCTGCGCCGGGCTGCCCCTGACGTTAGGCTGCGCCGCGCTGGCTCAGCTGCGGGCGACAGCGGATGCCCTTGTGGTGCGCCGGCTGCGGCAGGCCGGGGCGATTATTCTGGCCCGGGCAAATATGTCCGAGTTTGCCTTTGACGTCCGCTCCCGCAGCTCGCTGGGCGGGGACGTGCATCACCCACAATTCCCGGTCATTACCGCAGGCGGCTCCAGCGGGGGTAGCGCGGCGGCGGTGGCGGCCGGGATGGCGGAGGGGGCACTGGGGACCGATACCGGCGGCTCGATCCGTATTCCGTGCAGCTATACCGGTCTGGTGGGCTTAAGGCCGCGGGTGCGCAGGGCACAGATGCAGGGCATTGCGCCGCTTTCCCTGAGCAAAGACACGGTGGGGCCGATGGTGCACAGCGTGCAGGACGCAGCCCTGCTGCATGCGATTATTCACGGGCAGATGCCGTCCACCCTTGAACCCCTGTCGCTGAAAGGCGTGCGGTTGGGGGTGATCCGCGCTCTGGAAGGGGACGCTCCTGAACAACGGGCCGTCTGGGATGACGCCCTCGCAGCCCTGAGGCGGCAAGGGCCCACACTCGTCGACATTGATCTGCCGATCCTGCCCGAGGTGGCGATAGCCACCTGCCTGAGCCTGTATGAGTTTCGTGTGGCGTTTGACGCCTGGTTACGCCAGCACCCTGGCGCGCCTGACGGGCTCCAGACGATTGTCGCCTCCGGGCAGTTTTTGCCGGAGTTTATGCCCCTGCTGAACCAGATGCTGGTCAGCCAGACGTTAAGAACGCCCCAGTGGCTGGCCGGACGGCAGCTGCGGCGTCGCCTGCGTCAGACTCTTGGTCTGATGGCTGAGCAGGGGCGGCTCGACGGTTTTCTTTATCCGACGGTGGGCCGGATCCCGGACAGCCTGGAGAAAATGCCGCCCGGCTGTGCACCCGAGCTGGCAGCCATCAGCGGGTTTGCCGCCATCACGATCCCCTGCGGCGTCACGCGAGCCGGCTTTCCCGTGGGGCTCGAAATTCTCTCTCCCGCCGGAGAGGAGTCCGCTCTGCTGACGCTGGCCGCCGCCTGCGAAACTACGTTTACTCTGTCGTAAACGGCAGCCGACGACGCACGCGCGAGGCGGGCTGTACCGCGGCTTTTGCCATCGCCTCGCCGATTTCGGCGCACACCACCAGCCCCTGCACAAAGGGACGATCGTGCATCAGGTACGGCAGGGCACCGAAAGCGATTTTGCCGCGCAGGTAGTCGGGGGCCAGAAGGGTGTAATCGTCCCCAACGTCGGGGATATCCTCCCCGGCGGATTCCAGCTGGTGGCGCAGGACCGGAAACGGCAGATCCTTGGTTTTGAGCGGTTGCTGCCCGCGCGCATCGATAAACACATCGAAATACCAGGCTTCATCCCGGGCATGGATCACCGTCCGATCCTCTTTTAACGCCATTTCATAATCGTCACCCAGGGTCAGAATGCTGATAACGCCCGCCTCGCGCAGGGCCAGCAGTCTGCAGATAGACTGGGACGGAATTGCCGCATAGTTATCGATGAAAATACGCGCCAGGCCGACCTTAAAGCGCTCTTTGTCCTGTTTTGTCAGGTGGGGCACAATCTTCTCAACGGCCTCGTGTAGCCGCAGGATGGTGTAGCGCCAGGGCACCGTGCGTTTGTCGCGCTTGTTGCGTTCCACTTCATCGAGGTTAGACACCGCCCAGCGGAACGGGCCATGTTTTTCCCTGTCGGCAAACCAGGCGTCGCGAATGCTGTCGGCCGTCAGGGTCTCTAACGCCACCGCGTCGCTCCACTGCGGGTCGGCGTGCTGCAGCTCGGCAACGATAAGATCAAAAATGCGGTCGAGTAAGCCCTCAGAGCCCTGTTCAATTGCGGCGTCTATTGCCGGTTCCGTGGCGAGGGTGAGCGGCTCGTAGGGGATGGGGCAGTAAAAGTCGGCTTCCGGCAGGATGCCCGAGCGGGACATCAGCACGATCTTCAGCGCTTCGCTGCCCTCGTCCAGCCGGAACTGGATCTGTTCATTATCGGCTTCAATGAATTTGCCATGCTGAACGGCGACGGCCATCGCCGCGTCCAGCCCACTCAGCGAGGTGCCCATAATGCCCACGTTGCAGGCGCGAATTTTTGCCTCCATCAGCCCGGACCAAGGGCTGGGGAAAAAGGAGCGGGAGGCATTATCTTCATCAGGCCAGACGTGACCGGTGGCGATAACGACCAGATCGAACAGCTTTGGCGCAGATTCCTCTTCAGTCAAAATATTGACCCCGTCAGGGGTTGCCTCCACGTCGGTGACCTGGCAGGACTCGCGCACCTCGATTTCAAAACCCGCTTTTTTGGCCCGATCGACCAGCTGCACAAATTGATCGCGGAAATACTCCCCCAGCAGAATGCGCGGCAGAAACTGCCGGACGTGCAGGGTTGATTGCTCCACGCCGTAGCGCGCCAGATGCGCATCGTCCAGACTACGCAGCCAGTCGATGTAGGTTGAAACCAGGGGGGGGATTTCGATACTGGCGATGTTAGCCAGCATCATTTTAGAGTTCTCTTCGTCGCTGTAGGGCATGCCGACGCCGGCTTTTTCGGCCTGCTCGAAGACCGTGATGCAAAGCGGCGTCCGATGGGTAAGTAGCGAAAAAAACGTATAAATGCCGGTCGGCCCTGCGCCGATAATTGCGATCCTTTTCATCAATGCTGACCCTTTTTTTGCCTGCCTGTAACGTCGTCTCAGGCACGCGCGTTATTAATCCATGAAAAATAAGTGTGGATGAAAACGCAAAATGAGCAAATCGGCAGCTCTGGGATACCCCTAAATCATTAGTTTTGTGAATGCGTATTAAATATAGCATTCACATACTCAATTGTTTTACCTGAATAAATCAAAAATAACGCGCCTGGCACAGGGCTCATTTTCTCAATTGATTCATATCAATTACCTCCCTGGGGTTATAGGGAAGAATGCACCTCTTTTTTGAGAGGGTACAACATGTCAGAACGCAAAGAAAAAAGGGAGGCGCTTTTTCCCGAAATCACGCGCAGAGGCCTGCTCAAGGCGGGCTCAGCCCTGGTGACGCTGCCCTTTGTCATGTCCGGTAAAGCAATGGCCGCGAAAACCGCTGCCGGTACGGCGCAGGCGTCCGCGGAGAGCGCAGAACGCGTCGTCCAGACCTGCAGCACCTTCGACTGTGGCGGTAAATGCGATATTCGCGCCCACGTCGCGGACGGCGTGGTGACACAGATCACCACTCGCCCGGATAACGCGCTCGATCCGCAGATGCCGGTGATGCGCGCCTGCGTGCGCGGCCGGAGCTATCGCAAGTTTGTCTATCACCCGGATCGTTTGAAATATCCGATGAAGCGCGTCGGTAAACGGGGGGAGGGGAAGTTTGAACGCATCTCCTGGGAAGAAGCCACCACGCTTATCGCCGACAACCTGCAACGCATCACCGCCAAATATGGCCCGGCGTGCCGCTTTGTGCACAACAATACCGCCACCAGCGGGGGCACCTTCTCCGGCGATAAAATGATGCGTCGTCTGCTCAATCTCACCGGAGGCTATCTGGAGTATTACCACTCGGTGAGCATGGGCAACACTGCCGCCGCGACGCCCTATACCTACGGCACGGCCGCCAGCGGTAACTCGCTGGATACCCTGGCCGACACGAAGCTGGTTATCCTCTGGGGACACAACCCGACCGAAACGATCTTCGGCCACACCAACCACTATTTTCAGCAGATGAAACAGAACGGCACTCGCTTTATCGTCGTCGATCCGCGTTATTCCGATACCGTGGCGTCGCTGGCCGATGAGTGGATCCCGCTGCTGCCAGCCACCGACAACGCGCTGATGGACGCGATGATGTACGTTATCGTCAGCGAAAACCTGCACGATAAAGCCTTTATCGAACGCTATACCCAGGGCTTCGACGAGGCCTCCATGCCGGAAGGCGTGCCCGCCAACGAGTCGCTGGTGGCTTACCTGATGGGGGATAAAGACGGTCAGGTCAAAACCCCGGAGTGGGCGGAAAAGATCACCCGTGTTCCGGCACAAACGATTCGCCAGCTGGCGCGGGATTACGCTAACACCAAACCGGCGGCGTTGATTCAGGGCTGGGGGCCTCAACGACACAACTGTGGCGAGCGTACCGCCCGCGGTTCGACGCTGCTGGCGACTCTTACCGGCAATGTCGGCATCAAAGGCGGCTGGGCGGCGGGATACGGCGGCTGCGGCAATCGTAAATTCGCGGCGGGCCCGGAGATGCCGGACAACCCGGTCAAAGAGAGCATCTCGATCATGAACTGGGTGCAGGCCGCCGATGATGCCAGCAAAGTGACGGCGGAAGCGGGGCTCAAAGGGGCGGATAAACTCAACAGCAATATCCGTATCCTCTTCTCGCTGGCGGGCAACTACCTGGCGAACCAGAACCCGGATCTGCATCAGGCGGTGAAGGTGCTGGAGGATGAGTCGAAGATCGAGTTTATCGTCGCCAGCGATCTCTACATGACCCCGAGCGCCCGCTATGCGGATCTGCTGCTGCCGGAAACCAGCTTTATGGAGCGCTGGAACATCGGGGAAACCTGGGGGACGGCAAGCTACCTGATCCTGTCGGAAAAGCTGATCGAGCCGGAGTTTGAACGCCGCTCTGACTATGACTGGCAGCGTGAAGTGGCCGCTAAGCTGGGGATTGAGCCGCAGTTCAGCGAAGGCCGCACCGAGCAGGAGTGGATTGAACATATCTGGGAGCAGACCCGCCTCTCCATGCCGGATGAGCAGTTGCCGACGTTCGCTGAGCTGCGGGAAAAACGTCAGCACCTCTTCAAAAGCAAGCCGTATGTGGCCTTTGAAGACAACATCCGCGATCCGCAGAATCACCCCTTCCCGACGCCGTCCGGGAAAATTGAGATCTTCTCGAAGCGTCTGTACGACATGAACAACCCGGAAATCCCGGCGCTGTCGCATTACGTTCCGGCACACGAAGGCCCGGAAGATGCGCTCGCGAAACAGTTCCCGCTCCAGCTGATCACCTGGAAAGGAAAGAACCGCGCCAACTCCACGCAGTATGCCAACCCCTGGCTGCAGGAAGTGCAGGTCCAGAAACTGTGGATCAACCCGATGGATGCCCAGCAGCGGGGGATCCGCCAGGGGGACAGCGTGCGCATTCACAACCAGCGCGGGGTCTGCCAGGTGCCGGCGGAGGTGACCCAGCGCATTATGCCTGGGGTGGTCGCCATGCAGGCCGGGGCTGGTGGCAGCCGGATGCCGACGGCGTCGATCACGGCGGGTGTGCCAACGTTCTGAGCTCCGCACGTATTACTCCGCTTGCGAAAGGCAATTCTCATCAAACCATGCTTGTGGAGGTCGCAAAGTATGAGCCAGCAGTATAAGGAATACCCACCGGTCAGCGATAAGCAGCTTGGCTTTTTCATTGACTCATCACGTTGCTCCGGGTGCAAAGCCTGCCAGGTGGCCTGTAAAGACAAGCATAACCTCGAGGTGGGGCGACGTTTCCGTCGCGTCTATGAGGTGAAGGGCGGCGGCTTTATCCCGACCGGACAGGGGGGCTATGCCAATAACGTCTATGCCTTCACCCTGTCGATCTCCTGCAACCACTGCGCGGATCCGATTTGCACCAAAAACTGCCCGACCACGGCGATGCATAAGCGCCCGGGGGATGGCATTGTCCGCGTCGATACCAACAAATGCGTCGGCTGCGGCTACTGCGCCTGGTCGTGCCCTTACGGCGCGCCGCAGATGAATGAGGAGGCCGGGCAGATGTCAAAATGCGATTTCTGCGTGGATTTGCAGGCCAAAGGCGAACAGCCGATCTGCGTCGCCACCTGCCCGTTGGGGGCGATCCAGTTCGGGCCGATCGAGGAGTTGCGCGCGAAGTATGGCAATCTCTGCGACGTGCAGGGCCTGCCGGCGTCGTCCATTACTCAGCCCAATCTGGTGATTAAACCGCATCAGGGTGCAGAAAAAGAGGAACAGCCGCATGCATGAGTTACCGCTTCTGATTTTTACCCTGCTGGTACAAGGCTCGGTTGGCATGACCCTCTTCCTGACGCTATCTGCCCGGGCGGGATCGCGCGTGCCGGAGGTCAAACCCCAGCTGCTGCCGGGCATGCTGATAGCCTGTATTGCCGGCGGCCTGGGGCTGATGGTTTCCACCCTGCACCTCGGCTATCCGCTCAACGCGTTTAATGCCCTGCGCCACGTCGCCAGCTCATGGCTGAGCCGTGAGATCGTCTTTGCCAGCCTCTATCTGGCTGCACTTGGGCTTTGCACGCTGGTGATGCTGGTCAGAAAGCAGCTGATCCCGCTGTTACTGCCCTTGGCCGCCGTGCTGGGGCTGATTGACGTCTGGTGCATGAGTGCGATCTATGCTCATACCTCCGTCATTACCTGGAGCCATTTCAACACCTGGCTGATGTTCTACGGTGCCGTTGGCGTGCTGGGCGCGGTGGCGCTGGCATGGCTGCCGATGCTCAAAGCACGCTCCGTGGCCCGGGAGCGACAGTCAGTGATGCGCTTCGCGGCGGCGATGGTGGTGGCGATTGTCGCCATACGTCTGCTGGCACAGCCGGACTATATGGCTCATCTGGCAAGTGCCAGCCTGAGCGGCGTTATCACCCTGCCGCACCAGCCGATGGAGATCTTCACCCGGCTAAGCGGTCTGCGGCTGCTGAGCTGGACTTTATCCGCGGTCGGGGCGCTGCTGTTTGCGGTAAGCGCATGGCGTCAGGGCAAGTTCGGGTTGATGGTCGGTAGCCTGCTGCTGGTGCTGTCTGAAGTGTTGTTCCGCTTTATGTTCTTCTGCATTAACTGATGGCGCGCTTTCGCCTGACGCAGATCCCCGCGCCGCCCGGCGTGGGGGAGTCCTGCTTGCGCAAACAGCTTCCCCGCCACGACTGTCAGGCGTGTATGGTGGCGTGCCCGGTGCAGGCCATTACCGCCCCTGCCACCACGCCGGTGATTAACGAGGCTGAATGCCTGCAATGCGGCCGCTGCCTGTTCGTCTGTCCGGCGGATGCGCTGCAAAACATTCGGCCTGAAACCCGCCACTTTACGGCATCGACGCTGGTTGCGCCTTTTTCCACGCTGGAGCCGTCCGTAGAGGAATTGCTGATGTGGCATCAGCAGCACGGGATCCGGGCGGTGGAAATGGAGATGGATGCGTTTCCCGGCTGGGTGCGCGCCGTCGCAGCCCTGAATATCCGGCTTCGGGAACTGAATGCCCCTGTCTGGCAGATCGTTGCGCCGCAGCGAAAAGCGATCAACACCGGGAGGCGACACTTTATTAAGGTTCGCGAAGTGGACGTCCAGTCATCCACCGTGAGCGTCGGGGTTCGGGCCCGTCGTCAGACTTTTTCAGCACTCAGCGAATATCAGCTGTCGCTGGATCGAGCGCAATGCACGGTCTGTGGGGCCTGCGCCAGGGTCTGTATGGAGAAGGCGCTGAGCCGGGGCGAGGGGGCGCTGACGTTCTCGTCGTCATCCTGTACCGGCTGCAACAGCTGCGCCGTGGTCTGCCCCGTGGACGCGATTCGCATCCACAGACAGGTGGGTGAAAACAGGGTGTTGCACTTTCCGTGGATTCAAAAAACCTGCCGATGCTGTCAGCGGGCTTTTTATACCTTTGATCCGGAAACAGAACGCTGTGCGGTGTGTCAGCGGCATAAGTACGGAATGCGGGAAGCATAAAAAACGTGTGACAACAGGGTGATTTATAAGAGAGATAAAAAAGAATAACTGAGGACTAACTGAAATGGTGCGTCCGAGTGGACTCGAACCACCGACCCCCACCATGTCAAGGTGGTGCTCTAACCAACTGAGCTACGGACGCACTGTAGAGAATGGTGCGTTCAATTGGACTCGAACCAACGACCCCCACCATGTCAAGGTGGTGCTCTAACCAACTGAGCTATGAACGCATTGTTGTGTGTGACAACGGGGACGAATATTAGCGGCAGCGCGGGCATCAGGCAAGAGGAAAACTGCAAATTTCTTCACGAATTCACGCGATTGCTGTATTCCCGCGCAAAATGCGGAGAAAGTAGCCGCCCGCGGGCGGCTACTGCGCAATTAGCGTGCAGCGCGTTGCAAAATCACGCTGGATGGCTGGCGCTGCAGGAAGCGCATGCGCAGCATCATCATGATTGCGGCAGAGGTTAAGCCGATAATAAAGCCCATCCAGAAGCCGGCAGGCCCCATCCGATCCACCACCAGGTCGGTGAGGGCCAGAATATAACCGCTCGGCAGCCCCAGCACCCAATAGGCGATAAAAGTGATAAAGAAGATCGAGCGGGTATCTTTATAGCCACGCAGCACGCCGCTGCCGATCACCTGAATGGAGTCGGAGATCTGATATATCGCCGCCAGCAGCATCAGCTGAGAGGCAAGGATCACCACTTCCGGATTATCGTTATAGAGCAGGGCGATCTGCTCCCGCAGCGTGACGGTGAACAGTGCGGTGCACACCGCCATGCACACCCCGACGCCAATCCCGGTGCGGGCGGCGGTTTGCGCATCCAGGGTTGAGCCCTGGCCGAGGCGATACCCGACGCGAATGGTCACGGAGGCGGCCAGCGACAGCGGCAGTACGAACATCAGGGAGCTGAAGTTAAGGGCTATCTGGTGACCGGCCACGTCGACAATCCCCAGCGGGGAGACCAGCAGCGCCACTACCGCAAACAGCGTCACTTCGAAGAACAGCGCCAGAGCGATAGGCAGACCCAGCTGTACCAGACGTTTCACTACCGCCATGTCCGGCTTGCTGAAACCGGCTTCGTAGCGAATATCGCGCATGGAACGGGCGCGCTTTACATAAGACAGCATGCCGAAGAACATCACCCAGTACACCGCTGCCGTTGCCACGCCGCAGCCGACGCCGCCCAGTTCCGGCATGCCGAAATGACCGTAAATAAAGACGTAGTTCACCGGAATATTCACTAACAGCCCGATGAACCCCATCACCATGCCCGGTTTGGTCTTCGCCAGACCTTCGCACTGGTTACGCGCTACCTGGAAGAATAAATAACCTGGCGTCCCCCAGAGCAGGGCGCGTAAATACCCAACGGCTTTATCCGCCAGGGCCGGATCAATATTGCGCATGGCGTGAATAATATAGCCCGCGTTCCACAGGACGATCATGATCAGCACCGAGACAAAACCGGCCAGCCAGAACCCCTGGCGGATCTGATGGGCAATACGCTCCCGGCGCCCGGAGCCGTTCAGCTGGGCAATAGTAGGGGTTAGCGCCAGCAGCAGGCCATGTCCAAATAAAATCGCCGGCAGCCAGATAGAGGTACCGATGGCTACCGCAGCCATGTCGGTGGCGCTGTAGCCACCCGCCATCACGGTATCGACGAATCCCATCGAGGTTTGGGCAATTTGCGCCAGTATTACCGGGATCGCCAGAGCTAATAACTGACGCGCTTCAATCAAGTACTTCTGCACGTGAACACCTTTGATATTGTTGTTATTTGAAAGAGAAAAAGCCGCTGCGAAAAAACAGCAAGAAGAAGATGCGGGGAATTCCAGCTATTGTAGCGGGGATAGGCTAATTATCTAGTGAAAAAATCGCCAGAAAAGGTGGGGTACTGGCAACCTCTATTTTCAACTGTTATTGTGGTGCGATAAAACGGTGTCATCACCGAAGGAACAAACAGGAGTCGTAAGCATGTTTACTGGTATTGTGCAGGGCACCGCGAAACTGGTGTCCATTGATGAAAAACCCAACTTCCGAACCCATGTTGTCGCCCTGCCGGATGAGATGCTCGATGGGCTGGAGACCGGGGCATCGGTTGCGCACAACGGTTGTTGTCTGACGGTCACCGAAATTAACGGTAACCTGATCAGTTTCGATTTAATGAAGGAAACGCTGCGTATCACCAACCTTGGCGACCTGGCCGAGGGTGATATTGTTAACGTGGAACGCGCGGCAAAATTCAGCGACGAAATCGGCGGGCATTTAATGTCGGGCCATATTATGACCACGGCTGAAATTTCTAAAATCCTGACCTCAGAAAATAACCGCCAGATCTGGTTTAAAGTTCAGGATCCGTCGTTAATGAAATACATCCTCTATAAAGGATTTATTGGCGTGGACGGCATCAGCCTGACGGTGGGTGAAGTGACGCCAACCCGTTTCTGCGTTCACCTGATACCGGAGACGCTGCAGCGCACGACACTCGGCAATAAAAAGCTGGGCCATCGGGTCAATATTGAAATCGATCCGCAAACCCAGGCGGTGGTCGATACCGTAGAGCGCGTGCTGGCAGCCAAAGAGGCAGCAGCCATCCAACAGACGCTTAACGACGCGTGATAAAAAAACACCCCGGCATGCCGGGGTGTTTTTTTTAGCGCGCCACCCGCAGGCCGTGCTCCACGCCGCGGCTGAACACCACCTGCCACAGGTGAATATCGCGGGCGCGAAACGCTCCGGCACAGGCATTCAGGTAATAGCTGAACATCCGTTTAAATCGTTCGGAATAGTTGTCTGCGATCTCCGGCCAGGCGGCGAGAAAACGTTCATGCCATGCCATCAGGGTGGTATCGTAATCAGCGCCGAAATTATGCCAGTCTTCCATTACAAAATGGGGTTCGCTGGCATTTGCAATCTGGCGAACTGAAGGTAAACAGCCATTCGGAAAGATGTATTTATCGATCCACGGGTCGACGCGATGGTCGGTTTTTTGTGAACCTATGGTGTGCAGCAGAAACAGACCATCCGGCTTCAGGTTACGATCCACCACCTCAAAATAGGTGCGGTAGTTCTTCGGCCCGACATGTTCGAACATCCCCACGGAGACGATGCGATCGAACTGATCGCGCAGGTCGCGGTAATCCTGCAACAGGATGGTGACATCAAGCCCCTCGCAGCGCGCCTGAGCCATTTTTTGCTGTTCAGCAGAGATGGTCACACCCACCACGCTGACGCCATAGTGATGCGCCATAAAATGCGCCAGCCCGCCCCAGCCACAGCCAATGTCGAGCACCCGCATGCCGGGTTTCAGCTGCAGTTTTTCGCAGATAAGACGTAATTTATCCTGCTGGGCCTGTTCGAGGGTGGTCGCCTCTTTCCAGTAACCGCAGGAGTATTGCATGGTGGGGTCGAGCATGCGGCTGAACAGGTCATTGCCGAGATCGTAATGCTCTTTACCAACGATCCAGGCACGCTTTTTACTCTGCAGGTTGAAGAGGCGGGCAGTGGCGATCCGCAGCGTATCCTTGAGGTGGCTGGGCAGCTGTGTTTCCAGGCCCGCCCGCAGGACGTTATTGAAAAAGATATCCAGCCGCTCACACTCCCACCAGCCGTCCATATAGCTCTCGCCAAGACCCAGCGAGCCCTGCTTCAGGACGCGTTTAAAAAAATCGGGGTGTTTAATTTGTAGATCGGAGGATGCCGGGCCGTTGATGGTGATACCCGCGCGGCTCAGCAATTCATTGACTATCCGGAACCAGTCATCATTCCGGATGCTGACTTCTTCTATACACGATGAACTCATAGCTTCTCCATCACCTGATGTGATCAGAATCCATAAATAGCGTAGACGCTCTTTATGGAGAGTGAGAAATTTCACGGCGTGACCCGTGAGGCTAATATCCGACGTAGAACAGAGGAAGGGAGAGGACCCTTGCCGAAAGGCCATCCATGGTAAAACGGGAGCACTCCGGCTCCCGTTAACACTTAATATTTTTAGTATTTATCAGAACGCTTCAGTCAGTATAGGACTGATAGGGTAGTGATTCAACAGGATATTGTTAGCATGCTAATCAACTCGCCCGTTATGCCTGTGAAGACCCGGCCTGCAGCCTGTCATCCTGCTGTTCTGCGCGCACGTACTGCATCCGATAGCCAAGCGCCGCCAGCACCACGGTTGCTACCATCACGCTGGTGGTGGTCAGCAGCGGGGTGGCAATCAGCCACGACACCATCAGGCTCGCCAGGAAGCAAAGGCCCAGTTGAAGGGTGTTCTGCAGGGCGGCAGCGCTGCCGGTCGCCTGCGGGAAGGGACGCAGGGCCTGCGCCACCACAATCGGGTAGATCGCGCCGTTTGCCACCGCCATCAGGCAGAAGGGGATCAGCAGCTCAACCAGGCCCACGCCAGGGATAAACCCAACGGCCCAGGTGGCGATCACGCTGAGGGCAAACAGGCCCAGCAGCCACGGCAGCATCTGGTGACCCTGCCATTTCTGCAGCGCGGCACGGCAGCCATAGCCACCAATCAGGAAGGCGATGGTCTGCGGCACGTAGCTCAGGCCGATCGCCGCCGGGCTGTAACCCATATCGCTGAGGATAAACGGCGAGCCGGTCAGCCAGGCGAAGAAGCTCGCAGAGCAGGCGGCGTAAATCAGCACATTGCCGCGGTAGGTGCGCGAACGTAACAGCGATAAAAAGGTGACGCGTTGTTTAGGTTGTTCATTTTTCACTGCCGCTGGCTTCAGGCTGAAAGCCGGGATCATCAGCACCAGGGTGATAACAAACAGCACTGCAAAAATCGCCTGCCAGCTGAAGTGGGCAAGGATCCAACTGCCGAGCAGCGGCGCCAGCGCCGGAGAGAGTCCGACCAGCGGCATGATGGTGGCAAAAATACGGTTAGTGCGCGAAGCCGGATAGTAGTCGGTTACCAGCGCCTGCCACGTGACCGCTGCGGCACAAACCCCCACCGCCTGGATAAAGCGCAGCACCAGCAGCCAGGTGGCATCCCGGACCCACAGCATACCGAGGCAGCCGAGGGCGAAAATGGCTAACCCTGCCAGCAGTACCGGCTTACGGCCGAAGCGGTCGGACATCGGTCCCCACAGCAGCTGGGCAAAGGCAAAGCCCGCCAGGAACAGGCTCAGGCTGGCGCTGATGGCCGCCGCCGGGGTTTGCAGATCCTCCTGCATGATCGAGAAGGCAGGCAGGTACATATCGGTGGCGAGGAAGCCCAGCACGCTTAAGCCGCCGAGCCAGACTAAAAATCCTTTCCCGGGTGTCATTGTTCTATTCTCCGTTTGGGCGCAGGTTTGGGTAGCCGCTGAGTGTAGGGAGTGCAAACCCGCTTGTGAAACGCTAATATTTGGCGGTTGCATTCAAAAATTTTGCAGGCAGAAAATGTGGTCAGAATATTCTCTTGAAGTGGTGGATGCCGTCGCCCGTAACGGCAGCTTCAGCGGAGCCGCGCAGGAGTTGCATCGCGTTCCGTCCGCCATCAGCTACACCGTGCGTCAACTGGAAGAGTGGCTGGCGGTGCCGCTGTTTGAGCGGCGTCACCGTGACGTGGAGCTTACCCCTGCCGGGATGTGGTTTCTGAAAGAGGGACGGTCTGTTATCAAAAAAATGCAGATCACCCGCGAACAGTGCCAGCAGATTGCCAACGGCTGGCGCGGACATATCTCCATTGCGGTGGACAATATCGTCCGCCCCGAGCGTACCCGACAGATGATTGTCGATTTTTACCGCCACTTTTCGGACGTCGAGCTGCGGGTGTCCCAGGAGGTCTTTAACGGCGTCTGGGACGCGCTGGCGGACGGCAGGGTGGAAATGGCGATCGGCGCCACCCAGGCGATCCCGGTCGGGGGGCGCTATGCGTTTCGCGATATGGGTACGCTGAGCTGGATCTGCGTGGTCGCCAGCCATCATCCGCTGGCCGCCATGGAAGGGCCGCTCAGCGATGATACCCTGCGCAACTGGCCCTCGCTGGTGCGCGAAGACACTTCCCGCTCGCTGCCGAAACGCATCACCTGGCTGCTGGATAACCAGCGGCGGATCGTCACCCCGGACTGGGAATCGTCAGCCACCTGCCTCTCGGCCGGGCTGTGCGTGGGGATGGTGCCGGTGCACTTTGCCCGTCCGTGGATCGACAGCGGCAAATGGGTGGCGCTGTCGCTGGAAAATCCCTTCCCGGATGCGGCGTGCTGCCTGACCTGGCAACAAAACGATATGTCACCGGCCCTGGCCTGGCTGCTGGATTATCTGGGAGACAGTGAAACGATGAACCGGGAGTGGCTGCGGGAGCCAGAGGTACTGACTCCCGGAGAGGATTAACGGCGGTAGTCGCGGAACGGTCCGTCCGCGACGGAACGGCGTTCAATCAGGCGCGGATGCACCTCAATGGACTGGGACTCTTCACGCTTGTTGACGATGCGGTCCAGCAGCATGTTGAAGGCGGTCTCACCCAGCGAATCTTTCGGCTGGTGAATGGTGGTCAGCGCCGGGGTAAAGAAGCGGGCGTTGCGCACGTTATCATACCCGATCAGCGAAACGTCCTGCGGGACGCGCAGGCCCATCTCATCGGCGGCACAGAGTGCACCCATTGCCATAATATCCCCGCCGCAGAAGATGGCGGTCGGACGCGGGCTCTGGGAGAGGATCTGCTGCATGGCGCGGTAGCCGGACTCCGGCTCAAAGTCGCCCTGCACGATCCAGTTTTCCGGCACCGTGATTAACGCCTCTTCCATCGCTTTCATAAAGCCCGCCAGACGCCCGGCCCCGGTGTTGCGCTCCAGCGCTCCGGGGATCACGCCGATTTCACGGTGGCCGCGTTCAATCAGATAACGACCGGCCATGTAGCCGCCTTCGAAGGCGTTATCGATTACCGAGTCGGTAAAGTCGGCCTTCGCTTCGCCCCAGTCCATCACTACCATTGGAATATTGCGGTACTCTTCCAGCATGGTGAGCAGGGATTCCGGGTATTCGGAACACATCACCAGCAGACCGTCGACGCGCTTCTGCGCCATCATCGACAGATAGGCCCGCTGTTTTTCGAGGCTGTTCCAGGCGTTGCCGAGGATCAGGGTGTAGCCTTTCTGGAAGCAGTTCTTCTCTACTGCTTCAATAATTTCTGCGAAATAGGGCGCTTCGCTGCTGGTCGCCAGCAGGCCGATCGATTTGGTGTGATTCACCTTCAGACTGCGGGCCACGGCGCTGGGAGAGTAGTGCAGCTCTTTAATGGCCGCCCAGACGTTGTTGCGGGTCTCTTCCGCAACAAAGCGGGTTTTGTTAATAACATGTGATACGGTTGTAGTGGAAACGTTTGCGCGTTTCGCCACGTCTTTAATTGTTGCCATCAGATGTCACTCCAGACCATATCTAAGCTCCTGAAAAACCAATAGGTAAACGTTTGCCTTCACTCGCCCTAATTGCGCAATTTGAATTGCGGTACGCCGGGAAAACGACACAGGACGTCAGGAGGGGGTCAATGGCCGGTACGCTAATAAATTTAGCGTGGAATTTTGTCTTATCTTGGCCAAAAGGGGAAGAGCAAAAACCGATATCAATCTAAATCCAGCAAGATTTTTACCCTGAACTGTGTAAAAATGAGCAGGCTCACTCTTAATAGGGTGATTAAAAGGAGAAAAATTGATGAGTACCGATCTTAAGTTTTCGCTGATTACCACCATTATTGTTCTGAGTCTGATTGTTGCCAGCGGTCTGACGGCGGCACTGCACTGATTGATGCGGGAGAGGTCAGCTCTCCCTCGTTCCTTCCGCTGATTGTTACGCGCCCTGCAAAAATCTTTTGCCAAATTGTTAACTTCTCATTTTTTGTGATTGGTGTCATGCTTTCGCCTTCATTGTTCTGTGTCGCCTGACGACACGGTGTCTGGAGTTGAAGTATGAGAATCAATTTTCCGCTGCTGGCCCTGGCCATTGGCGCCTTTGGTATCGGCACAACCGAATTTTCCCCGATGGGCCTGCTACCGGTTATTGCCCGGGGGGTAGATGTCTCTATTCCCGCTGCGGGCATGCTGATCAGCGCCTACGCCATCGGCGTGATGGTGGGTGCGCCGCTGATGACCCTGTTGCTGTCCCATCGCGGGCGTCGCAATGCGCTGATCTTCCTGATGGCGATCTTTACCGTCGGTAACGTCCTGTCGGCGCTCTCGCCGGATTACACCACCCTGATGCTGTCGCGTATTCTGACCAGCCTGAACCACGGCGCCTTCTTTGGCCTCGGGTCGGTAGTCGCCGCCAGCGTGGTGCCGAAGCATAAGCAGGCCAGCGCTGTCGCCACCATGTTTATGGGCCTCACCATCGCCAATATCGGTGGGGTGCCGGCCGCAACCTGGATGGGCGAAGCGATTGGCTGGCGGATGTCCTTCCTGGCGACCGCGCTGCTGGGCGTGGTTTCGATGATTGCGTTGTTCTTCTCCCTGCCGGCTGGCGGGGCGGGCGAAAAACCGGAGGTGCGCAAAGAGCTGGCGGTGCTGCTGCGTCCGCAGGTGCTGTCTGCCTTGCTGACTACCGTCCTCGGAGCCGGGGCGATGTTCACCCTCTATACCTACATTGCCCCGGTGCTGCATGACATCAACCAGGCGACTCCGGCCTTTATCACCGCCATGCTGGTGCTGATTGGCGTCGGTTTTTCCATTGGCAACTACCTGGGCGGCAAGCTGGCGGACAAATCCGTGAGCGGCACCCTGAAAGGCTTTTTACTCCTGCTGATCGTCATCATGCTGGCTATTCCGTGGCTGGCGCGTAATGAAGTGGGCGCGGCCGTGGCGATGGTGGTGTGGGGCATGGCGACCTTTGCGGTGGTACCGCCTTTGCAGATGCGCGTCATGCGCGTGGCCAGCGATGCGCCGGGGTTATCGTCGTCGGTGAATATTGGTGCCTTTAACCTCGGGAATGCGCTGGGGGCGGCGGCCGGTGGGGCGGTCATTTCCAGCGGGATGGGCTACAGCTTTGTTCCGGTGATGGGGGCCATTATTGCAGGCCTGGGGCTTATTCTGGTCTTTGCCTCGGAACGAAAACAACCCGAGCCGGTTTGCGCTACCGAATAAAAATAACGCCGAAGGAGTTCCCTTCGGCGTTTTTATTATGCCGCGAAGTTCTTCGCCACAAATTCCCAGTTTACCAGCGCCCAGAAATGCTCGAGGTAATTCGGGCGCGCATTACGGTAATCGATGTAATACGCATGTTCCCAGACGTCGACGGTCAGTAGCGGAATAGCGCGGGTGGTTAACGGCGTTCCCGCATTAGACGTAGAGACGATCGCCAGTTTGCCGTCGGCCTCTTTTACCAGCCAGGTCCAGCCTGCGCCAAAGTTCTTCACCGCCGCATCGGTAAACTTCGCTTTAAATTCCGCAAAGCTGCCGAACGCAGCAGTAATGGCTGCCGCCAGTTCACCCGTCGGTTCGCCGCCGGCATTGGGCGCCAGGCAGTGCCAGTAGAAGGTATGGTTCCACACCTGAGCGGCGTTATTAAACACGCCGCCTTCTGACGTGCGTACGATCTCTTCCAGGGTTTTCCCTTCAAAGGCGGTACCGCCGATCAGGTTGTTCAGGTTGGTGACATAGGTCTGGTGGTGTTTGCCGTAGTGGTACTCCAGGGTCTCCGCAGAGATGTGCGGGGCCAGGGCGTCTTTTGCATACGGTAATGCAGGTAATTCAAACGACATTGCTTCTCTCCTTATTATAGTGATCCATTCAATAGCCCTACTGAATGAAGGGATAGAGTAGCAAATTGAAAGATTATGCAAAAGAGGAACTTACCCCGCAGGCGTACCGGCGGGGCAGGGGATTAACGGAGGGTGTTGGCCTTCATCACGCGACGTGCGCCGACGTAATGACGCTGCCAGTAGTCTTCGCTGAGGGAGGTGATCTGAATGTCCTGGCCGGTACGCGGGGACTGAATGAATTTGCCGTTACCCACGTACACGCCAACGTGATCGGCGGTACCACGGCCCTGGGTGCGGAAGAACACCAGATCGCCGCTCTCCAGCTCACCGCGATCGACCGGAGAGGCGTCACGGAGGTGGTACATTTCATTAGCGGTGCGCGGAATGCGGAATTTAACCAGATCTTTATAGGCATAATAAACCAGACCGCTGCAGTCGAAGCCGGTACGCGGAGAGGAACCGCCCCAGCGATAAGGTTTGCCGATCTGGCCCATCAGCTTATTCATTGCCGTTTTCTGCGCTTTCTGCACCCGGACTTTATGCGCTTCGGCAAGAGTCGTGGTCTTGCTGGTTTTTACGCACTGCGCTTTACGCCCTTTACGGGTGGTGCATTTTTCTGTCACAACGCGGGAGGCGGTTTGCGTGGTTCTGCTGGCGTTGCGGGAGGTGGTGCGGCTTTTTTTGCTGGAATGCGTTGACTGTGTTTTAGCGAGGCTTTTTTTGGTGCTGCTCTTTTTACTGGTGCTCTCTTTTTTTGTGGTTTTGCTGGTACTGCTTTTTTTCTTAGGTTCGGTCGCTTTCGCCAGATGCGTTTTATGCGCGGCAGAAGGCCGCGCCTGCTCTGAGGCGTTAGCCACCGGCGTGAATGTGAGAGAAGTAAACAGCAAAGCACAGAGCGTGATCGAGAATTTATTTATTCGCGCCACTGGCAATCCCCTGGTAATTGCAGGTTATAAATAAACCTACTTATGATTTACAAAACTCGTCGATTCTAATCTATAAAAAGGCCCAACGTTAATAAACTTTTTGCATCTAAAACTGTGTTTCGTTAGCGAGCGCAAAAAATCACAATTTCGCAGCGGCGTTTTGTGCATTAGGTGAACAAAACCGCAGGTAATCTCGCGATAAGTTAGGTTCTAAATGCATCTTTAAGGGACGCGCGGTAAAATCATATAAGTGACAAAAATGTTATTTTCCGTTGTCGGTCTGAAACGCTACAATGTCAGACGATTGCCGTAACAGAAGTTAAAGGAAGCAAAACATGAGCACTACTATTGAAAAAATTCAGCAGCAGATTGCTGAAAACCCGATCCTGCTGTACATGAAAGGTTCTCCGAAACTGCCAAGCTGTGGTTTCTCCGCTCAGGCGGTCCAGGCGCTGTCTGCCTGTGGCGAACGTTTTGCTTACGTTGATATTCTGCAGAACCCGGATATCCGCGCTGAGCTGCCAAAATACGCAAACTGGCCGACCTTCCCACAGCTGTGGGTTGACGGTGAGCTGGTTGGCGGTTGCGACATCCTGATTGAAATGTATCAGCGCGGTGAACTGCAACAGCTGATCAAAGAGACGGCTGCGAAATACAAATCTGAAGAGCCAGGCGCCGAGTGATTTACCGGGCCCGGTAAATAAAAAAGCGACCACAAGGTCGCTTTTTTTATGCGTTGCTGTCGGCTTCCGGCAGCGGCCAGCCGCCAAGGCGTTTCCAGCGGTTCACAATTTCACAAAACAGCTCCGTGGTGCGCTCGGTATCGTACAGGGCAGAGTGCGCCTGGGTGCCATCAAACTCAATACCGGCGGTAATGCAGGCCTTCGACAGCACGGTTTGCCCCAGCGCCAGCCCGCTTAATGCGGCGGTATCGAAGGTCACAAACGGGTGGAACGGATTACGCTTCAGGGAGGCGCGCTCGGCGGCGGCCATCATAAAGCTGTGATCGAAGGTCGCGTTATGCGCCACCATAATCGCGCGATTACAGTTCTGGTCTTTCATGCCCTTGCGGACCATTTTGAAAATGGCATGCAGCGCCTCATATTCACTGACCGCCCCGCGCAGTGGGTTATGCGGATCAATGCCGTTAAACGCCAGCGCCTCCGGCTGCAGGTTCGCCCCTTCGAAAGGTTCGACGTGGAAATGCAGCGTGGAGTCCGGCAGAAGATCGCCTTGCTCATCCATTTTCAACGTGATGGCGGCAATTTCCAGCAGCGCATCGGTTTTGGCATTAAATCCAGCGGTTTCGACATCAATGACGACAGGATAAAAACCACGAAAACGGTCGCACAGACCGGTAAGTTGAGCGTTATCGGACATCTGGATCTCTTACAAGGGGAAAAAAGCAGTGGGCATTATGGCAAATTTTGCAATGGGATGCAGTAAAACAACGGGCGCATGGCGCGCCCGTCAGGATCAGTTGCCCAGACCGCGACCGGCGTCTTTGGCTTCGATCAGTTCGATTTTGTAACCGTCTGGATCTTCGACAAACGCAATCACCGTAGTGCCGCCTTTAACCGGACCCGCTTCACGGGTGACGTTGCCGCCGTTGCTACGGATACGCTCGCAGGCTTCCGCGGCGTTATCCACTTCCAGCGCGATATGGCCGTAGGCGGTACCCAGCTCGTAGCTATCAACACCCCAGTTGTAAGTCAGCTCAATCACCGCTTCTTCGCTCTCTTCGCCGTAACCGACAAAGGCGAGGGAGTATTTGTATTCCGGGTTTTCGCTGGTGCGCAGCAGGGTCATGCCCAGCACATTGGTGTAGAACTCGATGGAACGTTGCAGATCGCCAACGCGCAGCATGGTGTGAAGTAGGCGCATATTATCCTCTTAGCTTTTTATCATCTTGAACAGAAACGATGTTTTAGTATAGCGGCGAATTGTCGCCGCTATCAATGAAGGGATTATAAAGAAGGATAATCGGTATAACCTTCCGCGCCGCCGCCGTAGAAGCTCTCCGGACGCTGCGGGTTCAGCTCGGCCTTGCGCTCGAGGCGCGCCACCAGATCCGGGTTGGCGATGTAGGCGCGGCCAAAGGCTACGGCGTCAATCAGCCCTTTGTTGATCAGATCTTCTGCTTTCTCTGGCGTATAGGCACCGGCACCGATGATCACGCCCGGGAAAACGTCGCGCACTTTCTGGCGGAAGGCGTCGGTGTAAGGCTCGCCGCCGGCCCAGTCTGGCTCAGACATGTGCAGATAGGCGATGCCGCGTTTTGCCAGCTCTTCAATCAGGTAGAGCGCGTCGGCTTCTTCGTTCGGGCCGTTGTCGACGTTCTGGAAGGATCCGATTGGCGAAACGCGGATCCCGATGCGATCGGCGCTCCACTCTTGTGATACGGCATCAATCACCTCCAGCACCAGACGGGCGCGGTTCTCTACGCTGCCGCCGTACTGGTCGGTACGCTGGTTAGAAGACGGTGACAGGAACTGGTGCAGCAGATAGCCGTGGGCACCGTGCAGTTCGACCAGGTCGAAACCGGCTTCACGAGCATTGGCGACCGCCTGACGGAAATCGTTAACGATGCCCGGGATCTCGTCCAGCTCCAGCGCGCGCGGCGTGGTAGTGTCGACGCGGATCGCATGGCCGTTTTCATCACGCAGGGAGGTGCGGGTGCCCGCATTGAGGGCAGAAGCAGAAACCGGAGCCTCGCCGCCAGGCTGGATGCTGCTGTGAGAGATACGACCGGTGTGCCACAGCTGGACCGCGATGCGACCCTCTTCGGCATGCACGCCGTCGGTGATCTTCTTCCACGCCGCGATCTGTTCCGGGCTGTGCAGGCCAGGGGCACCCGCATAGCCTTTGGCCTGTGCGGAGATCTGGGTGGCTTCAGAGATGATCAGGCCCGAGCTGACGCGCTGGCGATAGTATTCACCCATCAGCGGCGTTGGAATATCGCCCGGCTCGATGCTGCGCAGACGGGTAAGGGGTGCCATAAAGACACGGTTGGGTGCAACGATCGCGCCCACTTTAAGCGGGGTGAATAATTTTTCGGCTGACATAGTGGCTCCTGAGTAGACCGGTCGTCTAGTAATTAGCTAAATAAAAACGCCTGTTATACGCCAGGCGTTGCAAGGATGTTCTTAACATGGTCCAGCGCGCTCTCCAGCGGCAGCGCGCTGCGGGATATTTTGGCCTGCAGGTTAGCGCCCAGCCACAGGGAGTAGAGCACCTGGGCCTGGGTGAGCGGTTCGCCGACGAAGGTCAGTGACTTTTCATCACGCCCTTTCGCCAGCGCCTGCGCCAGCAGGGCGATCACGCCCGTGGCGCCTTTATCCATCGCCGTGCGCATATCTTCGGAAAGATCGCACACTTCGGCTGAGAGTTTAACCGTCAGACAGCCGCTGATAATGCCCTGAGCACAGAACTGAGCCAGCGTCTCCTGGTAATAAGCCAGAACACGATCGCGACAGTTCCCCTCGCCGCTGGCGAAGTGCGTAGCCAGACGCTGATGGTAGCCCGCATAGTGGCGCTCCAGCAAAGCAACGCCAAACGCCTCTTTGGAGCGGAAGTAGTGATAGAACGACCCCTTCGGCACATCGGCGGTTTTCAGCAGTTCGCTCAACCCCATTCCGGTAAACCCGCGGTGCATGCACAGCCGCTCGCCGGTGGCCAGAAGGTGTTCGCGTGTATCGTGTTCAGTATGCTTATTCATGTCGTCAATGTAGTAGACCAATCGGTCTAATGCAAGCCTTATGTTCGACGGCAGTGGGCGAGCAGATCCATTTGCGGCTGATAGACCGACGTCCGGATGTTCATCATCCCCAACACCGTGGAGAACAGATTGTCCTGCGATACCGCCTCTTTCGCCGCCTGGTCGCGCAGGCACTGCTCGTCAACGCCGAAGTTCTGTTTGTAGTCGTTTGAGAGCCAGAACATAAACGGAATGTGCGTCTGCTGCTCCGGGGCCAGCATATACGGCGTGCCGTGCAGATAGAGACCGTTTTCCCCCAGCGATTCACCGTGATCGGAGAGATAGACCAGCGCCGTGTTCATCGTTGCCTGACGCGCTTTCAGGGCATCGATGGTTCGACTCACCACGCTGTCGGTATAGAGAATAGTATTGTCGTAGGTGTTCATCAGCGCCTGATGATCGCAGTCCTGGATCTCATTGGTATCGCAGGTCGGGGTAAAGCGACGGTACTGCTCCGGGTAACGCTGATAGTAGGCCGGGCCGTGGCTGCCCATCAGGTGGATCACCAGCACTGTATCCTGTTTCAGGCCATCCAGGGTGTCATCCAGGCGATACAGATCCGCGTCGTCAATACAGGATTTGTTCTTACAGAACTGGTCCAGCTTCCACTGGGTCATGTCGGTGTGCGGAATGCGATCGCAGGCGCCTTTACACCCGCCGTCGTTATCCCGCCACAGCAGGTTGATCCCGGCGTGATTCAGCACATCCATCAAACCTTCCTGATGATGCGCCAGGTCGGCATCGTATTTTTTGCGCGGCATCCCGGAGAACATGCAGGGCACGGAGACGGCGGTTTCGGTGCCGCAGGAGGAGGCCTGCGGGAAGTTAATCACATTCTCTTTTTTCAGCTCAGGGTTGGTATCACGGTTATAACCGTTCAGGGAGTAGTTTTCCGCCCGGGAGGCTTCCCCGACCACCAGCACCAGCACGGTCTTTTTCTGCTGCGCCAGCAGCACCGGGCCTTTACGCGCATCTTCACCGAGACGGATCAAGGTCTGGTCACCGGCAAACCAGCGCGCCTTGCTGTATTTGGCGATGGCGCTGACATAGTTGGCCGGGGTCACCATCTTGACGATGCCTTTGTTATTGCGAAACAGCGAGGCATAGTCCTTATAAAAGACCGCTGCCACCAGAACGATGACCACCAGACTTGCGAGAATAGCCGCGAGACGCATTAACAGCGTCTGCCACCATTTACCGGGGCGGATGCGGATCAACGCCAGCACGACGGAAGGCACCAGGCCGGCGACAACCAGCCACAGCACCAGCTGCGGGGTGAGCAGCGCCGTGGCCTCCTGAGAGTTGGTCTCAAAGACGTTGACCATCATGTTCTGGTCAATCACCGCCCCGTAGGTGAACATAAACCAGGTTGCCGCCGCGCAGCCGAGGGTCAGCAGCACCAGCAGCGGTTTACGGATCAGGGGAATATTCAGGATGCTGAATACAATAACCCAGCCGCAGAACAGCACCAGCGGCACCGTGAGGGCGAAAAGCACGTCATGCAGCCGGGCGGGAGAGATCACCTGCCAGCTGCGATGAATAAACAGGGCATTCAACAGGGTAAATAAGAGCGCACAGCCCAGCGTAAATTTTGTATCGTTACACTGTAACTTTTTAAGGGTCAGCATCATCGTTAAACCAGATCGTAGTGATGAGGCGAGTATAGGGAGCGAAGATTAGTGAAACCTTAATGCCACAATTCTGTGGTTGACCTCTTGCGTTACCCGGACTTAAGGTCTTCACTTTACTCAATCTTGGGTTTTGGGAGGGTCGTGTGGCTGAACAACTGGAGTTCTTTCCCGTCCAGAGCCCGTGCAGGGGTATCTGCCAGTCTGACGAGCGAGGTTTTTGTCGCGGCTGCATGCGCACTCGGGAGGAGCGTTTTAACTGGCAAGCCTTCAGCGATGCCCAGAAGCAGGAGGTCCTGCGCCTGTGCCGTCAGCGTCTTTTGCGTAAATTGCGCGCAAACAAAGCCCCCGAAACCGAAGAACCGCAGCAACCCTCACTTTTTTAGCGCCGTAAATGCGTATACTCTCCCCAGACTTTTTTTGAGGAAATTGCTATGGTTCAGCGTATTACCCTTGCCCCGCAGGGCCCGGAGTTTTCCCGTTTTGTGATGGGTTACTGGCGTCTGATGGACTGGAATATGTCCGCCCAACAGCTGGTCAGCTTTATTGAAGAACATCTTGAGCTGGGGATCACTACCGTCGACCATGCCGATATCTACGGTGGTTATCAGTGTGAAGCCGCCTTCGGCGAGGCGATGAAGCTCTCTCCCGCGCTGCGTCAGCGGATGGAGATCGTCACCAAATGTGGCATCGCCACCACGGCCAAAGCGGAGCATGCGATCGGCCACTACATTACCGACCGCGACCATATTATCCGCAGTGCAGAGCAGTCCCTCACCAATCTGGCGACCGATTATCTTGACCTGCTGCTGATTCACCGCCCCGATCCATTGATGGATGCTGATGAAGTCGCTGAGGCCTTCCTCGCCCTGCATCAGAGCGGCAAGGTGCGTCATTTCGGCGTCTCCAACTTTACCCCGGCGCAGTTTACCCTGCTGCAATCGCGCCTGCCGTTCACCCTTGCGACCAACCAGGTCGAGATTTCGCCGGTTTACCAGCCGCTGCTGCTGGATGGCACCCTCGACCAGCTTCAGCAGCTGCGGATCCGTCCGATGGCCTGGTCCTGCCTCGGCGGCGGTCGTCTGTTTAATGACGACGCTTTCCAGCCGCTGCGCGATGAACTCGCTCAGGTGGCGCAGGAGCTGAATGCCGAAACCATCGAGCAGGTGGTGTACGCCTGGATTTTACGTCTGCCATCCCAGCCGCTGCCGATTATCGGTTCCGGTAAAATCGAGCGCGTGCGTTCAGCCCTCGACGCAGAGCAGCTGCAGATGACGCGCCAGCAGTGGTTCCGCATCCGTAAAGCCGCGCTGGGTTACGACGTGCCGTAATTCCGTATTTGTCTGATTTCCCGGTGAAATCATTGCCCCTGGTATAAACTTAAGGGGCAAAAAATAACCGAAGGAGGTCATATGAAGCGTTTTACTCTGGCAGCGTTGACGCTGGTGGTCTGTGCAGGTGCGCAGGCTGCCAGTGAAGAAGTAAAAATGAACCTCGTCACCTCACAGGGGATAGGTCAGTCCATCGGGACGGTGAAAATTACCGAAACGGATAAAGGACTGGAGTTCTCCCCCGATCTTAAAGCCCTCCCACCGGGCGAACACGGTTATCACGTCCATGCCAAAGGCTCCTGCGAACCGGCCATGAAAGAGGGCAAACCGGCCGCCGCTGAGGCCGCGGGCGGACACCTCGATCCCCAGAACACCGGCAAGCATGAAGGGCCGGAAGGGATGGGCCACCTCGGCGATCTCCCTGCGCTGGTGGTGAACAATGACGGTAAAGCTACCGACCCGGTGGTCGCGCCGCGTCTGAACAAGCTGGATGAGGTCAAAGGTAAGGCGCTGATGATCCACGTCGGCGGGGATAATATGTCGGATCAGCCCAAACCGCTCGGCGGTGGCGGTGAACGCTACGCCTGCGGTGTGATCTGATCGGTCAGGGTGCCCGGAGCGGGCGCCTGTTCCAGCTGGGATAGCGAACAGTGTAGTCGCCAGATCAGGGCCGCCAGCTCCTGCCCGGCCGGTTGCGGATGATGCCCCAGGGTGACGCAGATACGCTGAAGCTCATCAAGGGTGGCGGCCAGCGGCCGCTGCTGTACCCCGCGCTCGCTCATGATATCGCGCAGGAGTGACACGGCGACATCCCGCACCTGCGCCAGCGGATCCGAGCGGGTCTCCCAGCCTCGCAGCTGCCAGACCACATGGCTGCAGTTGAGCAGCACTACCCCCCAGCGCAGCAGCCAGCGGCGCGAGAGCGCATCCTTACTGCTGTTGAGCTGGTTCACATGGTGATACACCAGCGATTCGTAACCATTTTCACTCAGCTGCGGCCTGCGGCTGAGCTGATCGACAAACCCCCGTCGCAGCTCCCGGATATGACGGCGGCTTTTCCGCGCATCCGAGCCCGGCCTGAGTATCGCAAAGGCCAGCCACGTCAGCCCCACGCCAAGAATTTTCGCCAGGTCGTCGTTGAGAAAATCGGCAAAGTCATACACCGGCGGGTTGGTCACTGAAATAAACGACCCCATAAAGACGATCAGCTGCCCCCACAGCCCGGCAAGGGCGGGCATCTGCTGTTTAAGCAGCTGCATGGTGGTCAGCAGCGGAAACAGAAACAGCAGGAACAGCCACAGATCGGAGATTTGCACCATCAGGCCAAATTTGACCACAAAGCTGAACAGCGAGAGCAGGATCAGCGTCCGCAGCAGCAGCGTGAGTGAATTAAAGGGCGAGGCCGCCACCGAGTAGAGCACGCTGCTGATCGCCGCCAGCGTCAGGGCTGCCCCCCCGGCATCCCACTGGGCGGTAATGGTCCAGGCGCCCACCAGGCTGAGGGCGCAAAAGGTGCGAAAGCCGCTCCACAGGGCCTCGAGGTTATCGGTATGCCTTGCCAGCGCCGGGCTGCGCGGGACGGCAAACTCGGTCACCGGCGTGGCCGCTTCCACCGCGGCTATCCAGCGGCTGCTGCGCAGATACAGGCGGCAAAAATAGCGCAGCCGCTGCCAGACGGCGCGATGCCGGTAGTCGCCGTCGTCGCCCGGTCTGAGCGGGGCAATAATGCGGGCAACGGTATAAAAATCGGCATCGGGACGGGCGAGGGCGGCGAGCAGCCGATCGATGACTTCCCGGGTATGGGCAGGCGGGTTGGGCCAGTTCAACAGCATGCGGCGCAGGCTGGAGATAGCGCTGGTCATCCGCAGCTGCTGATGGAGCAGATAGTTGAGCAGGGCATTTTGCCGACGAAAGCGGTAGTGGCTCCAGAAGGCCTGAATGCGCAGCAGGTTCATGGTCAGGATCTGAGCGATGACCTTTTCATGGGCCAGACGAATAGCGTCGTTACTGTCGGGTTGCCACAGCAGGCTGGCGTGCTCCAGCAGCCGGGCGTGCATCGCTTTCAGGGCGCTGATAAGGGCGGTGCCGTCGGAGGTGCTGGGCAGGATCATCATCATCACGCCGCCGCTCAGGATGCCGATAATGACTTCGCACACCCGGGCCTGGGCAATATCCCACAGCTGGGTGATGTCGAGAATATTGATCACCGGGAAGGCGATGATCGCCGCGGTGTAACCCGCCAACTGGAAGGCGTAGGCGACGTTATTGCTGAAGTGGGCGCAGGCCCAGGTGCAAATAGCCAACCACGCCGCCATGCTGAACAGAAACAGCCATGGGTCGTTGAGGGTATGTCCGGCAATGATCAGCGCCGCGGTGGCCCCTAGTAGGCTGCCCGCCACCCGGCCCAGGCTTTTGCTGATCACCCCCCCGACGGTCGGGAAGCTAACCACCGCCGCCGAGGTCATCGCCCAGTAGGGTTCATCCAGATTGAGACAATAGGCGACGGTGAGGGCCAGACACATCGCAATCCCGTTGCGCAGGGCATAGCGCCACTGCGCCGGGGTTGCCCTGAGCCACGGAAGGTTGCGCCAGTTCACCGGGCGGTTCCGATGGAGACGGTGCAGGTCGTGCCGGAGACCAGGGTCAGATCCCTCGGCAGCTGGTCAAAGGCGATACGCACCGGGATACGTTGTGCCAGCCGCACCCAGGGAATATTGGGTTTAACGTCAGGCACCAGGCCTGAATCGGTCTCGACGCTTTGATCGTAGATGGCGCGTCCGATACTGGATACATGCCCCTGTAAGGTTCTCGAGCCGCTGTAGAGGACGATCTGCGCCGGAGCACCCTCGCGGATATGTCGGAGTTTGGTCTCTTCAAAATAGCCCACCACGTAAAACGAATGGCTGTCGACCAGCGCAAAGACCGGCTGGCCGGTGGTGGCGTAATCGCCCGGACGGGTGGAAAGATTGGTGACCCAGCCGTCAACCGGGGCTTTAACCACCGTCTGGGTCAGCTGCCACTGGGCCTGCTTGAGGGTCGCTTCAGCCACCGCGACGCTGGCCTGCATCGCTTTGACGTTAATATTGGCGGTATCCAGATCTTCGGCGGAGATATAGTTCCGTGACAGATGGCGGCGGCGGTTGGCTTCGTTATTGGCTTTCGCCAGATCGGACTGGGATTTCGCCAGCTGCGCCTCGGCGTTGAGGACCGCGATGTGATAAGGGGTCTCATCGACAGAAAACAGTACCTCACCCGCATGAACAAACTGGTTATCTTTAACCAGCAGCCTGGTGATAGTGCCGGACACCTGCGGCGTCACGCTGACCTGCTCGGCGCGCACTTTGCCGTCACGGGTCCAGGGCGACTGCATATAATAATTCCATAACCACCAGCCCGCGATTAGCGCCAGGACCAGAACAAGTAATGATGAAAAATATTTGATTGTTTTCATATGTATAGTCACCACACAATCAGCATAGCCAGACCCAGGCATACTGCCAGCACAAACAGCGAAAGATCCATCAGCATGGGATGCCAGATTTCACCGGAATACATCCAGTCGCGCAGTAAGCGGTGGGTGACGAGCCAGATAATAAAACCCAGCATCACCGCCTTGAACAGGGGAGGGAAGTAAACTGAGGCGCCGACAATCAAATCCTGAAGCGGTAACCCCGTGGCGTTAAACGTGAAATTCACGAGCCGGTTCCTTTGCAAAGGGGGAAGTGACCAAAATAGCAGTCGCATAACGCCCGGGGGCGCCTGAACTCAGTGTAAAACAGACGACCATCAAGTTTTAGACCCGTATTGCATTTGTTTTGGCAATATAAATGCTGCACACTATTCTAAAATCAGTATAATAACTTAGCAAGCTAATTATAAGGAGATGAAATTGGAATCGCCACTAGGTTCTGATCTGGCAAGGTTAGTACGCATCTGGCGTGCTCTGATTGACCATCGCCTGAAACCTCTGGAGTTGACACAGACGCATTGGGTCACGCTGCATAATATCCATCAGCTGCCGCCCGACCAGTCACAGATCCAACTGGCAAAAGCGATTGGCATCGAGCAGCCATCCCTGGTACGAACGCTCGATCAACTGGAAGATAAAGGACTGATCTCGCGTCAGACCTGCGCCAGCGATCGTCGTGCCAAGCGAATTAAGCTTACCGAAAAAGCCACACCGATCATCACAGAGATGGAAGCCGTGATCAGCAAAACGCGCGGTGAGATCCTCTCCGGGATCAGCCCCGCTGAACTGGAACTGCTGATCTCGCTGGTCGCCCGGCTGGAAAGCAATATCCACGAGCTACAATCCCGTGACTGACCTTTAAAAAAGCCTTGCGAACGCAAGGCTTTTTCTTTAACGGAACACGACAACCCGGTTACGCCCGGTCTCTTTCGCCTCGTACATCGCCTTATCTGCCCGTTCGACGCACTCTTCCGCACTGGTTTTCGACGACGTGGTGGTAAACACCCCCATACTGATGGTGATGGGCTGGGGAAGCTGGCCCTCCGAGCTGGCTTTGTCGAAGCTGCTCAGTTTTAACCGTATCCGCTCCGCAACCTGACGGGCTGCGTCGGAAGAGGTATGTGTTAACATCAGGACAAACTCCTCCCCACCGATTCGCGCCGCGATGTCCTGTGGCCGTACCGAATCCATCAACAGCCGGGAGACAAACTGCAGCACCTTATCTCCCTGCAGGTGCCCGTAGTTGTCATTAATACGTTTAAAACGATCGAGATCGCTCACAATAACCGAGATCGGGTGGGCCTCTGTTGCCGTGCGCAGCGACTGGTTCAACGCGTCGTAAAAATAGCTTCGATTGTAGAGACGGGTCAGGGGATCGCGTATTGAGTTCTGGTATGACTGTTGATACTTCAGATGCGAGTTACGATACAGATTAAATACGTCATACAGGAGGACGAAAATAATCAGCAGCGTTGCGACGGTTTCAAATAACCGGGCACGATACCAGGAGATATCTTCCGCGTGACCGCCCAAATACAACATTCCAAGAGTTGCGAGATAGCAGACACATAAAAAATTCCCGCCGACCCAAAACATATTGCGCACGCGGGTAATACTCATCAGCGTTGCTAATGAAACAACCCAAAAGAGGATTAAGACAATGTTTATCTCCTGTTTCCACAGCAGCATATATTGCCGGGTTTCATTATCAACCAAATCTATTGATAACAAAGGTGAATAGCTGGAATAAACCCAGGCCAGGGTCACGACCATGCCAGTAAAAAGAGTGGCGCCGACAATGACAGAGAGATGAAACGTCCGTGTCAGCGGTCTGTTACGGATAAAGTAAAGCAGGCCCGAAGCGATAAACAGCACCGACATCAACAGATGACGGAAGGTAAAGAAGATCATCGCATCGTTATAGTTGGCGACGTTGAACTGGTGCTGGTCTAGCCATGCCGGGTAGCTGGAAAGCGTCCCCACCATCAGTATAGCGGAGCCGACATAGGCAAAGGCAAAGGCGAGCAGATATAAGCGCTGTCTGTCGCACCAGTACTTCATTACCATAAAACAGGCAATAAAGAGGTGAAACACCAGTAAAAATATGGTCAGCATCGGAAATAAAAGCGGCGAAAAAGACGAAACCTTTTCTTCAAGACCTATAAACAGAGAGTGTAAAATCCCGATGACAATAAAGCATCCCAGAAAGAACCGAACATAATTATTCTTTATATAACGTCTCATCGCAACCATAGGCATTGTATTAAATTAACAAAGAGATAAAAGGGGTTTGCGAATAATCTCATGAAGGCCGGGGGAATACTTTGCGCAGGAACAAGATAAGCGGATATTAACTATATGCTGGGTGAATGTATATTGTTAATATATTCACGTGAGTGTTGTGTAGGGTAAATGGACGTGATCGTAAGACCACGCCCATAATGTCATTAACGCGGGGAGACGGTCACCTGGCTGCCGTTGCTTGCCAGCACGACACGTTGGCCAGCGGCAAACTTAGTGTTGCCCTGTTTCTGGACCACCATAATGGTGCTGCCGTCATCTTTGCGAATCTCTAACTCAACGCCCTGGGATTTGTTCATCGAACCCTGAACACCCTGACCGGCAACGCCACCGGCTACGGCACCTGCCGCAGTCGCCAGGGAACGACCCGAGCCGCCACCTACGGTGTTACCGAGGAAGCCACCCAGTACCGCACCGCCAAGAGCACCGATCACGTTGTTCTCGTCACCACCCTGAATCTGCACCGGGCGTGCGTTCACAATGGTGCCGTAGGTGACTTGTTGTACCTGTTTCGCCTCAGACGCACTGTAAACATCCCCGGAGAGGGAGCTATCATTAACACAGCCAGCCAGAGTGAATCCAACCAGCGAAACGGCCAGTACACGTAAAATCATTTGAATCTCCTGTTCACCAAAAAATGCTCTATGAGCATCCGTTATGGCTAAATTATATGGCATCAGGTGCCACAGATCCTATTTTCGCCTAAACATTCAGAGAATAGTACTTGATTCTGGCTTAACCAGATATAAACAGGCTCTGACTTCACCCCGCATCCGGTAAGGATAATTCCTGGAATGGCCGTAACGTCCAGCTATTGTTAAAAAGTATTATCGCGTCATGGCATTGATGACGGGTTTATGGTGGAGTGGGCCATCAACCCTGTGGAGTAAGGAAAACGGATGAAATCGGGTCGCTATATTGGCGTAATGTCAGGAACCAGTCTGGATGGCGTGGATGTCGTTCTCGCGGCAATCGATGAGAATATGGTGGCACAGCAGGCGAGCCTTAGCTGGCCCATCCCCCCGGAAACCAAACAAGCGATCCTGAATATCTGTCAGGGCCAGCAGCTGACGCTGTCGCAGCTGGGGCAGCTGGATACACAGCTCGGACGTCTATTCGGCGATGCCGTGCTGGCGCTGATGAACCAGGAAGATCTCCGCCCTCAGGATGTAGTGGCGATTGGCTGTCACGGCCAGACGGTCTGGCATGAGCCGGGCGGCGATGCGCCTCATACCCTGCAGATTGGTGATAACAACCAGATTGTGGCCAAAACCGGGGTAACGGTGGTCGGTGATTTCCGCCGTCGGGATATGGCGCTCGGGGGGCAGGGCGCGCCGCTGGTTCCGGCTTTTCACCACGCGCTGCTTGCCCACCCGACGGAGCGCCGCATGGTGCTTAACATTGGCGGCATCGCCAACCTTTCCTTATTGATCCCCGGGCAGCCGGTACGCGGTTTCGACACCGGGCCGGGGAACATGCTGATGGACGCCTGGATCTGGCGTCAGGCGGGCAAAGCTTACGATAAAGACGCCCAGTGGGCCTGCAGCGGCAAGGTCATCATTCCTTTACTACAAAGCATGCTGTGCGATCCCTATTTCGCCGCCCCGGCACCGAAAAGCACCGGCCGCGAGTATTTCAACTACGGCTGGCTGGAACGCCAGCTGGCGAACTTCCCGGGCCTGGCGCCGCATGACGTGCAGGCCACGCTGGCTGAGCTCACCGCCGTCTCCGTGTCGGAACAGGTGTTGTTGAGCGGCGGCTGCGATCGTCTGCTGGTGTGCGGCGGCGGTAGCCGTAACCCGCTGCTGATGGCGCGGCTGGCCGGTCTGCTGCCGGGTACGGAAGTGACCACCACCGATCGCGCCGGGATCAGCGGCGATGATATGGAAGCGCTGGCCTTTGCCTGGCTGGCGTGGCGAACGGTGGCGGGCCTGCCCGGAAATCTGCCTTCCGTGACCGGCGCGCGTGAAGCCAGCGTGTTAGGTGCTGTTTTTCCAGCCAATCCGCGGCAAAATCAGAGTTAACCGAATTTCGCTTAAAGGCACGATGGGTAGAATGACACGAAAAAACGGGAGGGCGTTCGCGCCCTCCGGGACCAGGAAAGTCTTCGGAACTCACCCATGAAAAAACTGCTTCTTGCTTTTACCCCCTTCCTGCTGGCGAGCTGTAGCGTCTACAACCAGTTTGTTGAGCGTATGCAAACCGACACCCTGGCTTATCAGTGCGAAGAGAAACCGCTCACCGTGAAGCTTAATAATCCTCGCCAGGAAGTCAGTTTTGTCTATGACAACAAGCTGCTGACGCTGAAGCAGGGGATGTCGGCCTCCGGTACCCGTTACAGCGACGGGGTCTATGTCTTCTGGTCGAAGGGCGACAGCGCGACGGTCTACAAGCGCGATCGCGTCGTGCTGAACAATTGTCAGATCGAAAACCCGAAGCGTTGAGATTTTGCAGGGGGCGGCGCACAATAGCGTCACCCATTGTCAATGTCAGCTAACGCCATGTCAGATAACGACGAATTGCAGAACATCGCGCACCTCAGGCGCGAATACACCAAAGGCGGCCTGCGTCGCCAGGATCTCCCCGCCGAGCCGCTGGTGCTGTTTGAGCACTGGCTGAAACAGGCCTGTGATGCCCGTCTGGCCGATCCCACCGCGATGGTGGTGGCGACGGTCGACGAACTGGGTCAACCCTACCAGCGCATTGTGCTGCTCAAGCATTATGATGAGAAAGGGCTGGTGTTCTACACCAACCTCGGCAGCCGCAAAGCACACCACCTCGAAAACAACCCGCGCATCAGCCTGCTCTTCCCCTGGCATATGCTGGAGCGTCAGGTGATGGTCACCGGCACCGTCGAGCGTCTCTCTACCCTGGAAGTGGTGAAGTACTTTCACAGCCGCCCGCGCGACAGCCAGATTGGCGCCTGGGTCTCTAAACAGTCGAGCCGCATCTCCGCCCGCGGCGTACTGGAAAGTAAATTCCTTGAGCTGAAACAGAAGTTCCAGCAGGGCGAAGTGCCCCTGCCGAGCTTCTGGGGCGGTTTCCGCGTCTGTGTCCACCAGATGGAGTTCTGGCAGGGCGGTGAACATCGTCTGCACGACCGCTTTTTATACCAGCGCGATAATGACGCCTGGAAAATCGATCGTCTCGCACCTTAATCCCCGAAATTTGTTCTCTTAAGCGCTGGTACAACGGGTGTCAGCGCTTTATTCTATGTACCTTTCGCGTCTGGCGAAAAGTCGTGTACCGGCAGAGGTGCAGTCGTTTTATACATGGAGAATTTGATGGCAAGCAGTAACTTGATTAAACAATTGCAAGAGCGGGGGCTGGTAGCCCAGGTGACGGACGAGGAAGCGTTAGCAGAGCGACTGGCGCAAGGCCCGATCGCGCTCTATTGCGGCTTCGATCCTACCGCCGACAGCTTGCATTTGGGGCATCTGGTTCCATTGTTATGCCTGAAACGCTTCCAGCTGGCAGGCCATAAGCCTGTGGCGCTGGTCGGCGGCGCAACGGGTCTGATTGGCGACCCGAGCTTTAAAGCCGCTGAGCGTAAACTGAATACGGCAGACACCGTGCAGGAGTGGGTGGATAAGATCCGCAAACAGGTCGCCCCGTTCCTCGATTTCGACTGTGGTGAAAACTCAGCGATCGCCGCTAACAACTATGACTGGTTTGGCGGCATGAACGTGCTGACCTTCCTGCGTGATATCGGCAAGCACTTCTCCGTTAATCAAATGATCAACAAAGAAGCGGTGAAGCAGCGTCTGAACCGTGACGACCAGGGCATCTCGTTCACCGAGTTCTCTTATAACCTGCTGCAGGGTTATGACTTCGCCTGCCTGAACAACCTGCACGGCGTGGCGCTGCAGATTGGAGGCTCCGATCAGTGGGGTAACATCACCTCCGGTATCGATCTGACCCGTCGTCTGCACCAGAACCAGGTCTTTGGTCTGACCGTTCCGCTGATCACCAAAGCCGACGGTACCAAGTTCGGTAAAACCGAAGGTGGCGCGGTATGGCTCGATCCGAAAAAAACCAGCCCGTACAAGTTCTACCAGTTCTGGATCAACACCGCGGATGCTGATGTCTATCGCTTCCTGAAGTTCTTCACCTTTATGGATCTGGAAGAGATCAACGCCCTGGAAGAAGAAGACAAGAACAGCGGCAAAGCCCCGCGCGCCCAGTACGTGCTGGCGGAGCAGGTCACCAAACTGGTTCACGGCGAAGAGGGCCTGGCGGCCGCGAAGCGTATTACCGCCAGCCTGTTCAACGGTACCCTGAGCGATCTGAGCGAAGCTGACTTCGAACAGCTGGCGCAGGATGGCGTGCCGATGGTTGAGATGGAGAAAGGGGCAGACCTGATGCAGGCGCTGGTGGACTCTGAGCTGCAGCCGTCCCGTGGCCAGGCGCGTAAAACCATCGCCTCGAACGCCATCACCATTAACGGTGAAAAACAGTCCAACGAGGAGTATACCTTCGTGGACAGCGATCGCCTGTTTGGCCGCTACACCTTGCTGCGTCGCGGCAAAAAGAATTACTGTCTGATCTGCTGGAAGTAATCGTAAAAGCACAGGGGCATGGGAAACCATGCCCCTTTATTTTTTCAGGGTTGTGGTAAGAAAATGAAGAATATCCTCGCCATCCAGTCCCACGTTGTGTTTGGGCATGCTGGCAACAGCGCCGCTGAATTTCCGATGCGTCGTCTCGGGGCCAACGTCTGGCCATTAAATACCGTTCAGTTTTCCAATCATACGCAATACGGCAAGTGGACCGGTTGCGTGATGCCGCCTGCCCATCTGACAGAGATTGTTCAGGGCATCGCGGAGATCGACAAACTCAAGACCTGTGACGCCGTGCTGAGCGGCTATCTGGGTTCAGCCGAGCAGGGCGAGCATATTCTCGGGATTGTCCGTCAGGTGAAGGCGGCCAACCCGGCGGCAAAATACTTCTGCGATCCGGTGATGGGTCACCCGGAAAAGGGCTGCATCGTGGCGCCTGGCGTCGCGGAGTTCCATGTCCGTCATGCCTTACCGGCCAGCGATATTATCGCCCCGAACCTTATCGAACTGGAGATCCTCTGCGAACATCCGGTAAACAGCGTGGAAGAGGCTATTGCCGCATCCCGGGAGCTGATTGCCATGGGCCCGGAGATCGTGCTGGTGAAGCATCTGGCGCGCGCCGGCATTAGCCCGGACCGCTTTGAGATGCTGCTGGTGACCAAAGACGAAGCCTGGCACATCAGCCGTCCGCTGGTGGATTTCGGCAGCCGTCAGCCGGTGGGCGTAGGCGATGTGACCAGCGGCCTGCTGCTGGTGAAACTGCTGCAGGGGGCAACGGTGCGTGATGCGCTTGAGCACGTCACGGCGGCGGTGTATGAAATTATGATCGCCACGAAGAATATGCAGGAGTATGAACTGCAGGTGGTGGCCGCTCAGGATCAGATTGCGAAGCCGGAGCACCTCTTTAGCGCGACCCAGCTCTAGCATCATAATGCCCGGCGGCGCTGCGCTTGCACGGGCCTACAGTTTTTGTAGGCCGTGTAAGCGCCAGCGCCACCCGGCAAAAAACTTACTTCAACCCTTCCGCTTCCAGCGCTGCCGCCACGGCAGGACGCTCCGCCATACGCTGCATATACGCGTCAATATGGCTTAACCCTTCCATATTCAGCTTCACGGCCCGCGCCCAGCGCAGAACGGTAAACAGATACGCGTCGGCAATGGTAAAGCGCTGACCGCAAATCCACTGCTCATCTTTCAGCGACTCGTTCACATACTGGAGCTTTTTCTCCAGCAGCGCGCGTACGGTCGGCTTGTACTCTTCCGGCGTATCCGGGCGGAACAGCGGGGTGAAGCCTTTGTGCAGCTCGGTGGCAATGTAGTTCATCCATTCGAGGGTCTTATAGCGGGCGATACTGCCGGTCGGGGCCAGCAGCTGGCGATCGGCAACGCCATCCGCCAGGTATTGCATGATGGCCACCCCTTCAGTCAGCAGGGTGCCGTCTTCCAGCAGCAGCGCCGGGACCTGGCCTTTAGGATTCACCGCGAAAAAATCATCGCCGTTTTCCAGAAGCTTTTTCATCAGATCAACACCGTTGAGGGTGAAGTCTTTACCGCTCTCGCGCAGCGTAATATGGGAGGCAAGAGAGCAGGCGCCTGGTTTATAGAACAGTTTCATCGGTCACTCCTGTTTACGTAGGTTTACCCTATGGTAGTGCGGCACGGAATAAAAAAAAAGCCGCTAACGCACAGTTAGCGGCTTCAATTCAGTCGTTTCCCGATGACATTACGCGGTCGCGGTTTTGCTCGCTTTGGCGTTGATGTCGTCGTCCTGAGTCATTCGATTCAGTTTTGGTGCGGTCAGCATCATCAGCACGGCGATAACCGCGGTGGCGATACCAATCTGCAGGAATACGTCACCGTACACGTGCAGAGACAGCAGCGGATCGGTCACGTCAGATGGCACGGCCATCAGGTTTGCGATCTTACCGGCGATGATTGCAGCACCGGCAGTCGTCAGGAACCAGCTACCCATGATGAAGCCCATCAGGCGCTGCGGCACCAGCTGCGCAACCATCGCCAGACCCAGACCGGAGATCATCAGCTCACCGATGGACTGCAGGGCGTAGCTCAGGATCAGCCAGTTTACGGAAACGATACCCGCGTCGCTGGCGAATTTCGCACCCAGCGGCAGCACCAGGAAGGCGCCAGAGCACAGCACCATACCTACCGCGAACTTGTGCGGCATTGGCAGACGGTCACCCATCTTGTTGTAGATAGCGGCCAGAATCGGGCTACCCACCATGATCCAGAACGGGTTCAGGGCCTGGAACTGCTCAGGTTCGAACGCGATGCCGAGGATAGAGTGTTCAACGTTACGGATAGCGAAGAAGTTCAGGGACGTTGGCATCTGGCTGTACAGGACGAAGAAGACAATCGCTTCAACCATCAGGATGAAGGCAACAATCATCTTACGACGTGCTGCGCCCTGCATGGCAAAGGCTTCTTTAGCGAAGATGCAGACGATACCCAGCGCAACCACGCCCAGAACCGCACGCGCGATACCCTGGTTGTGCAGCAGCCAGGTGGCAACGGCAACCAGAATCACCACGCCGACGATGGTCGCCAGCAGTTTGCCCATCTGTACCGGCGCGAAGTCAGGTTTTGAACCGTAGTCCTTAACCCAGCTGCGGCAGAACAGGAAGTTCACCACGGTGATCAGCATTCCGACGAAGCTCAGTGCAAACGCCACGCTCCAGCCGAATTTCGCTGCCAGCCACGGGGTTGCCAGCATAGAGAAGAAGGAACCGATGTTGATGGCCATGTAGTACATGGTGAATGCGCCATCAAGACGCGGATCGTCTTTGTTATAGCAGGTCGAGAGCAGGGAAGATGGGTTCGCCTTGAACAGGCCGTTACCGACAGCGATAGTCGCCATACCCATGTACACCACACCGGCATCATGACCAGACCAGGCAACCAGACCGTAGCCGATCGCCAGAACGATGGCGCCCAGCAGAATAACACGTTTGGTGCCCAGCACTTTATCGCCCAGCCAGCCGCCAATCGCGACCAGACCGTACACCAGAGCACTGAAAGAAGAGAACAGCGTGATGGAATCAGCTTCGGACATACCCAGTTGTTTAACCAGGTAAACCGCCATGATCCCTTGCAGGCCGTAGTAACCAAAACGTTCCCAAAGCTCAATGGAGAAAATGAGATAGAACGATTTCGGTTGTTTGAAAGCGTTAAGACTTACGCTTTCTTCAGCTGGTTTATTGTTTGCAGTAGACACATATACCTCTTTTTTTACATCCCATATTAACGGGGGTGTTCATAGCGTGATGACCGTAGTCCGTCCGCTTTATAGTTATAGTGGGAGGGGAAACGGCGGGTAATGTTCACTATCCTGACCCATCTGGCAAGGTGTTTGTAATAACCTGTTACATATAACTCTCGCGCTATAATGCGCCAGAAACCTAAATGTTATTTAGCGTTAAATTTTACCGTTGCGTCTAAACTGGTTTTTTCCACTATCAGTTAGTGGAAAAAATGGGCAGGTGGCGATATGTTCTGCTGTAAAAGGGATTTTGCAGTGATATGGGCTAAGTTCTGAAATATATCCGGTCATATCTTCGGGTTATCAGGGGCAGTTTCTTGATGCAATAAGGCTTTATCGGGATTTGCTATACATAAAATTAACACCATGTGAACAGAGTGATCCTGATCACATTTATATAGAAAATTTCGCTGACGAAAAAACAATTAACCTGTTTGATTGTTATATAGCCGCACAATGCGCGAAAGACGAAGTTTGGCTTAGGTTGAAAAACTATGAAAGGTACTATCAGCAGGGAGTTATGCTTTCTGTAAGCAGTTTACATTATAAAAAAACCGTCGGTTGACGGTTTCAGAGGTCGGTTTTCTCTTTATATTCACAGAGATCTTCAATAATACAGGAGCCGCAGCGCGGTTTACGCGCGATGCAGGTGTAGCGCCCGTGAAGGATCAGCCAGTGATGGCAGTCGACCTTAAACTCAGCCGGAACCACCTTCAGCAGCTTCTCTTCCACCTGCTCCACGTTTTTGCCGGGGGCGAAGTTTGTCCGATTACTCACGCGGAAAATATGTGTATCGACCGCGATAGTCGGCCAGCCAAACGCCGTATTCAGCACCACGTTAGCGGTTTTACGCCCGACGCCGGGCAGGGCTTCCAGCGCGGCGCGATCTTCCGGGACCTCGCCACCGTGCAGCTCAAGCAGCATGCGGCAGGTCTTAATCACGTTCTCGGCTTTGCTGTTAAACAGGCCGATGGTCTTGATGTACGACTTGACCCCCTCCACGCCCAGCTCCAGCATCGCCTGCGGCGTGTTGGCAACGGGATAGAGCTTCGCGGTGGCTTTATTCACGCTGACGTCGGTGGCCTGCGCGGAGAGCAGGACCGCAATCAGCAGTTCAAACGGCGAGGTAAAATTCAGCTCGGTGGTCGGGTGCGGGTTGTTATCCCGCAGGCGCTGCAAAATGGTTAAACGCTTCTCTTTGTTCATGAGGCCTTCTCAGGGATCCCTTCCTCTACGCTGCGGGCAGCAGCGCGGCGCTTACGTTTCTCATCGATCAGGTATTTTACCGCCAGCATCATGCCGAGGCCAATAAACGCGCCCGGTGGCAGCATCGCCAGCAGGAATGGCGTATCGGTGTGGAACACCTCAATGCGCAGGGCCTTTGCCCACCCGCCCAGCAGCGCGTCTGCGCCGTCGAACAGGGTACCGTTGCCGAGGATTTCACGCATCGAGCCCAGCACGAACATCGCCCCGGTTGCCCCCATGCCGATGGCAAAGCCATCGAGGGCCGAAATCAGCGGATCGTTCTTCACCGCAAAGGCTTCGGCGCGACCTACCACGATACAGTTGGTGACGATCAGCGGGATAAAGATCCCCAGCGACTGATAGAGGCCAAAGGCGTAGGCGTTAATCAGCATCTGCACGACGCTCACCACCGAGGCGATGATCATCACGTAGATCGGAATACGAATTTCTGACGGCGTCCAGCGACGCAGGGCAGAGATCGACAGGTTGGTCAGGGTCAGCACCAGCGTAGTGGCAAGACCCAGACCGAGCGCGTTGGTGGCAGTCGAGGTGACGGCCAGCAGCGGACACATCCCCAACAGCTGTACCAGGGCGGAGTTGTTTTTCCACAGACCCTGGACAATAACCTCTTTAACCTGGCTCATGATCACTCCTCACAGGCGGGCAGATTGTTAAGTTGCGCAGGCAGCGTTTGGGCATACACACCCGCACGTCTAACGGCGTTCACCACCGCGCGGGGGGTGATGGTCGCCCCGGTAAACTGATCGAATTCACCGCCATCTTTCTTCACCGCGAACGCCGGATCGTCACTGCCGTGGATGGTTTTGCCGGCAAAGTGCAAAATCCAGTCGCTTAAGCGGGTTTCGATTTTATCCCCGAGCCCTGGCGTTTCGTGATGCTCGGTGACGCGCGTTCCCAGCACGGTGCCGGAGAAATCAGTGCCGACCAGCAGCTGGATAGCGCCGGAATAGCCGTCTGGCGCGGTAGCTTCCATCACGACGCCCACCGGAGCATCCCCTTTACGGGCGATAAAGATGCGGTGGGTACCTTTGCCTAATGGCGCAGCCTCAGCAAGATAACAACTTTTCTGCAGATCGTTATCGTAAAGCTCCGCCGGGATCACCTGGTCGAACAGCGCCTTTTGCTGACGGGCCGCCTGTTCGTCGATGGTGGATTTTGTCAGGCCGTTGACCAGTGCCGTCAGGCCGGTCAGCACCGCGGCAAAGACCGCCAGCGTCACGCCGTGTTTTTGCATCGTTTTTAACATGGCGAGTCCCTTAGCGGTGGCCGTACACGCGCGGACGCGTGTAGTAGTCAATTAACGGTACGGTAATGTTGGCCAGCAGAACCGCAAAGGCCACGCCGTCCGGATAGCCGCCAAAGCTGCGGATCAGCCACACCAGCAGACCGGCCAGCGCGCCGAAAATCAGGCGTCCCCGGTTGGTGGTCGAGGCCGTCACCGGATCGGTCAGAATAAAGAACGCCCCCAGCATGGTCGCGCCGGACAGCAGATGGATCTGCGGGGAAGCCAGAGACTCAGGGGAGAATGCCCAGCCCAGGCCGGAACAGATCGCGAGAGTGACCAGGAAGCTCACCGGGATATGCCAGCGGATCGTTTTCTGCCACAGCAGGAACACTCCCCCGGCCAGATACGCCAGGTTAACCCACTGCCAGCCCGCACCGGCGAGCACGCCGCTGTAGATCGGGTACTGCAGGATCTGCTCCACGCTGTGACCGGCGTGCAGGGAAGTTTTAAAGGTATCGAGCGGGGTGGCCTGGCTGATGCCGTCTACGCCCATTCGCAGGGTGTTCATGTCCGCGCCGCTGGCGGTATGGCCGGAGAAGATCACCTGCAGGGCATCCATAAAGCCTGGCACGGTCGCGGCAATCTCATGCGGCGGCAGCCAGCTGGTCATCTGCACCGGGAAGGAGATCAGCAGCACCACGTAGCCAATCATCGCCGGGTTAAACGGGTTATGCCCGAGGCCGCCGTACAGCTGCTTGGCGATAATCACCGCGAATACGGTGCCGAGCACCACCATCCACCAGGGGGCGAAGGGGGGAATACTGATGGCCAGCAGCAGGCCGGTGAGCAGGGCGGAGTTATCCGCCAGGATTTTGCTCACCGCGATTTTACGCAGTTTGAGGACCAGAGCTTCCGCCACCAGGGCGCTCACACAGCCGAGAACGATCTGCAGCAGCGTACCCCAGCCGAAAAACCAGACCTGAACGACGATGCCCGGCATGGCGGCCAGACAGACCAGCATCATAATGCGCGATGTCTGGCGCTGGTTGTGGGTATAAGGGGAGCTTGCGATTCTGAAAACCATTTAATCCTCGTTAACTGCCTGCTGTGCGGCTTTCTTCGCCTGAACGCGCGCAATGGCGGCGGCAACGGCCGCTTTGCGTGGATCATCATTGGCTGCCGGTTCTTCTTCCTGTTGCGCCGCTTTGCGTGCTTTCGCACGGGCAATGGCGGCTTCGACCGCCGCTTTACGCGGATCGACCGGAGCGGGTTCTGCCGGTGTAGTGTCCGGCTGCGCCGCTTTGCGGGCTTTCGCCCGGGCAATGGCGGCTTCGACCGCGGCTTTACGCGGATCGACTGGGGTCTGCTCGATCTGAATATCGTCCGGCTGCGCCGCTTTACGGGCTTTCGCGCGGGCAATGGCGGCTTCGACTGCGGCTTTACGCGGATCGACCGGGGCAGCCTCGGCCTGCGCCTCTTCCTGCGGTGCGGCTTTACGGGCTTTCGCGCGTGCGATGGCGGCTTCGACCGCCGCTTTACGCGGATCGACCGGGGCAGGCTCGGCCTGCGTCTCTTCCGACGGTGCGCCTTTACGCGCTTTGGCGCGGGCGATAGCGGCCTCGACCGCGGCTTTACGCGGATCGGCTTCTGGTTGTGCGGCGCTGGTCTGTGCTTTTTCCGCCTGACGGGCGCGGGCCTCTGCTTTACGTGCTTCGCGCGCGGCAATGGCTTCGCTGTTATCCGGGCGTTCTCCTGCCGGGATCACCACATCCTGCGCGGCGGTAGCTTTCTTCTCGCGCACGCGCGCCAGGGCCGCATTAATGGCGTCCTGATCTTTCGTCGCTGGTTGTACCGCAGCCTTTTTATGGCGCTCCTCGCGGGCGGCTTTTTCGCGCTCAAGACGCTGCTGGCGGGCTTCAAAGCGCGCTTTCGCGTCGGCGGCGCGTTTCTCTTCCTGGGCGATGGCGTAAATTTCGGCCTTCTCGACGCGGAAGTATTGCACCAGCGGAATATTGCTCGGGCAGACCCAGGCGCAGGCTCCGCACTCAATGCAGTCGGCCAGGTTATGGGATTTGGCTTTGTCGTGGATCTGGCCTTTGCTGAACCAGTAGAGCTGCTGGGGCAGCAGATCGGCCGGACAGGCGTCGGCGCAGGCGCTGCAGCGAATGCAGCCTTTCTCTTCCTGCTCTTCGCCCATCTCGCTGACGGACGGCGCCAGCAGGCAGTTGGTGATTTTTACCACCGGAACATCCAGCCACGGCAGGGTAAAGCCCATCAGCGGCCCGCCCATGATCACCATCTGCTCCGCGCTCGGGCAGAACCCGGCCTGGTCCAGCAGATGACGCACCGGGGTGCCCAGTCGCGCCCAGACGTTGCCGGGTCGGCTGACGGCTTCACCGGTCAGGGTGACGACGCGCTCGGTCAGCGGCTCGCCGTCAACAACGGCGCGTTTTACCGCATAGGCGGTGCCGACGTTCTGCATCAGCACGCCGATATCTGATGAGCGACCGCCGTGCGGAACCTGCTTGCCGGTTAAAATCTGGGTCAGCTGCTTCGCGCCGCCGGACGGGTATTTGGTCGGGATAACCCGCAGGCTGATATCGTGGCTGCCCGCCAGCACCGCGCGCAGCATGGAGATGGCCTGCGGCTTGTTGTCTTCAATGCCGATCAGCACCTCTTTCGGCTGCAGAACATGGGCGAGGATGCGGATACCCTCGACGATCTGAGCGGCGCAGTCCTGCATCAGGCGATCGTCCGCGGTGATGTACGGCTCACATTCGGCGGCGTTGATAATCAGCGTCTGGATCTTATCGCCTCCGCCCTGCAATTTGTTCCCGGTCGGGAAGCCCGCGCCGCCCAGACCGGCGACGCCAGACTGGTGGATTCGGGAAATAAGATCTTCACGGCTGTGGCTGCGGTAGTCGCTCCAGCCCTCACGTTCGATCCAGCGATCTTCGCCATCGGCGTCAATCACCACGCACAGCTCGGAGAGGGCGGAAGGGTGGGCCACGGTGTGCGGGGCAATCGCCGCCACGGTGCCGGAGGTTGGGGCATGAACCGGGAGCATACGTCCGCGTCCAAAGGTCAGCGGCTGGCCGCGCAACACGCGGTCACCGACCTTAACGCACAGCTCGCCCTCAGCACCGATGTGCTGTTTGAGCGGGATAACAAAACGGTTAGCCAGCGGGATCTGGCGCAGCGGCGTACCGCTGGACTGGGTTTTCATCTCCGGCGGATGAATACCGCCGTCGAAATCCCAAATCTTCTCTTTTCTGAAGGCAGAAAATAACTTAAACATGTTGTTCCACAGGAATATTGCGCACCGGAATGGTTTGAAGATCCCATTTCCAGCTGTCGGTCGTTGTCGCTACCGGGCGTAACTCAATGCACTGGGTCGGGCAGGGGGCGACGCAGAGATTACAGCCGGTACACAGATCCTCAATCACGGTGTGCATGGCGCGCGTGGCGCCGACGATGGCATCCACCGGGCAGGCCTGAATACATTTGGTACAGCCGATGCAGTTGGGTTCATCAATCACCGCCAGCATGCGAACCGGCTCCTGCGCGCTTTCGTCGCCGTCGACCGGCTGCGGGTCAACGTTCAGCAGCGCGGCGATCTTCAGCATCACCGCTTCGCCACCGGGCGCACAGCGGTTAATTTTCTCCCCGCCATTGCCCACCGCCTCTGCGTAGGGGCGACAGCCAGGAAAGCCGCACTGCCCGCACTGGCTTTGCGGCAGCAGCTCATCAATTTTTTCAACGATCGGATCGTCCTCCACCGCGAAGCGGCGCGAGGCGTAACCGAGTATGATGCCAAAAAGCAGCCCCAGAACGCTAATGGCTGCGACGGCGATCCAGATTGCATTCATTACAACTTCACCAGACCACTAAAGCCCATAAAGGCCAGAGACATAAGACCGGCGGTAACCAGCGCGATGGCGTTACCGCGAAACGGTGCCGGGATATCGGCGGCGACCAGACGTTCGCGGATCGCCGCAAACAGCACCATCACCAGCGAGAAGCCGACCGCAGCCGAAAAGCCGTACAGCGCCGACTGTAGAAAATTGTGCCCAAGGTTAATGTTGAGCAGCGCCACGCCGAGCACCGCACAGTTAGTGGTGATCAGCGGCAGGAAGATGCCGAGCAGACGGTATAACGCCGGGCTGGTTTTACGCACCACCATTTCGGTGAACTGCACCACCACCGCGATAACCAGAATAAAGGCCAGCGTACGCAGATAGGTCAGGCCGAGGGGGATCAGGATCCAGGTGTCAATCCACCAGGCGCAGATCGAGGCAAGGGTCATCACGAAGGTGGTGGCTAGCCCCATCCCCATCGCTGTTTCCAGCTTTTTGGATACGCCCATAAACGGGCACAGGCCAAGGAACTTCACGAGGACGAAGTTGTTTACCAGCACCGTGCCGACAAAGAGCAGTAAGTAATCGGTCATTATTCAGCCTGAAATAAAAAAGCCGCCTATTATCGGATAAACCGCGGCAGGCGACAACAGGTTAACTGTAAGGTTTTACGGGTTCACAAAGGTGTTCTTCACGCGTGCCGAACGCTTAAAGTAGGGCACAAACAGCGCGGTCATCAACAGAGGGAAGAGTAACTGACGCACCGCCAGCGCATCGGAGACGGGCGAAAACGCGAAGGCTTTTACGGCCAGTAATACGGAGACAAGCAGCCAGATAATATAGTGTTTAGGCACATTCCGACGACGCTTAAAAAAAGCAATGGTCAGCCAGAGCGTGTAGTACCACATGGCAATCGCAAAGGCGAAAGATAAAAACCACATGACGATATTAACGGTATTTTGCGCGCCCAGCGCTTTTAACGCGTGCGGCGTAATTAATGCCGTGGAGTAAAGTACCAACGCCAGCGACGTGCTTAATAATGCCAGCAGCAGCCAGGCAAGCGGAGCCAGTAACCAGCCGCCAATTCTTTCTCCAGCCTTTGTGGTCATGTTCTCTCCCGAAGTCAGTAACAGCGCGAACTGCAAATTAGCAGGGGCGAGAGTATATAACATTTCCGGGGAATGGCTACCCTCTTAGAGCACGTAACGCCACACCGACTTAGGGACTTCGCCAATGTTGAACAAACGCCCGCCAGAGACCAGCTCTGCGCGGCGATGATCCGCGGCGCGGTACATGCTGATAATCTCCTGGTTATCGCTCAGGCTGTAGTTCAGATGATCAAACAACTTTTCCAGACTTTCGAGGGAATTAATCTTGCGAAACTTTAATAAATAGTCCTGAACGGTCATATTAATAATTTTCCATATAAAAGGCGTGCTACCAAAGGAGTAATTCGGTCGAAGAATAAACGGAACAAGAAAGACGTAAACATTTGCCGAAGCGTATCGGCAAAAATAAGAATTTTCTTTACTGGTGAAATCAGGCGTCGGCCGACGCCTGGCGATGAAGGTTAACGCTGTTCATGACGGCTGGCAATATGCAACTGACATCATATGTCACTATTTTTGATCAGTGCATGCGGCTTGGCTTGATTGACGCTATTGACCGGCTCCGGCGGCTGGTAGTTATCGATATGGCTGGCGATCCCCAGCAATATCACCGACACGCCCAGCACAATCCACCCCGCTAACTCGATAATTCGATTAATAATTGTCGTCATGATTCGTTATTTTGTTTTATCCATAAATACAGATTAAGAATTTTACAGCGCAGAATGCCCTTCGGCAAGCGCTTTGCAGTGATGTTTTGCGATTGTATTCAGCGAGTTATAATTGTTAATCAGAAATTACTGATTGCATGTATCGCCTTAAGGCGCGATACCCCGGATTAATCTATTGTGACCGATGAAGAGATGGTGTGAAATAGGCGTGTCAAAAGATGAGAGGCGACTTCATGAGCGATAAAATCCGTGTTGGATTAATAGGTTATGGTTATGCGAGTAAAACGTTTCATGCCCCGCTGATTGATGGCACTCCGGGGATGGAGCTGGCGGCAATTTCCAGCAGCGATGCGACGAAAGTGCATGCAGACTGGCCGACGGTCCCGGTGGTTTCCGAGCCGAAGCATCTGTTTAACGACCCTAATATTGATTTGATCGTTATCCCCACCCCGAACGACACGCATTTCCCACTGGCGAAAGCGGCCCTGGAAGCCGGAAAGCATGTGGTGGTGGACAAACCTTTTACCGTGACACTGTCACAGGCCCGGGAGCTGGACGCGCTGGCGAAAAGCCTCGGTAAACTGCTCTCGGTGTTCCATAACCGCCGTTGGGACAGCGATTTCCTGACCGTGAAGGCGCTGATCGCTGACGGTTCCCTCGGCGAAGTAGCCTTTTTCGAATCCCATTTTGACCGCTTCCGGCCGCAGGTGCGTAACCGCTGGCGTGAGCAGGCGGGCCCGGGCAGCGGCATCTGGTACGATCTGGCTCCGCATCTTCTCGATCAGGCCGTTAACCTGTTCGGTCTCCCGGTGAGCCTGAACGTCGATCTGGCCCAGCTGCGCCCCGGCGCGCAGGCAACGGACTACTTCCACGCTGTCCTGAGCTATCCGCAGCGTCGCGTGGTACTGCATGGTACCATGATGGCGGCAGCGGAATCTGCGCGTTATATCGTGCACGGCACCCGCGGCAGCTACGTGAAGTTTGGTCTCGACCCGCAGGAAGATCGTCTGAAAAACGGCGAGCGCCTGCCGCAGGAGGACTGGGGCTACGATATGCGTGACGGCGTGCTGACTCGCGTCGAAGGGGAAGAGCGGGTGGAAGAGACCTGGCTGACGCTGCCGGGGAACTATCCGGCCTATTATGCCGGTATCCGCGATGCGCTGAACGGTGACGGAGAAAACCCGGTCCCGGCAAGTCAGGCGATCCAGATTATGGAGCTAATTGAGCTGGGGATTGAGTCTGCGAAACATCGCGCGACTTTGTGTCTTGCTTAAAAAAATAAAGCCCGGCATCGCCGGGCTTTTTCTTATCCGCGTGCGACCTTGTCGCGTAACGCCTGCTTCTCGGCAGGGGTTAAGAAGGCCATCTCCAGGCCGTTAATCTGCGCCTGACGGATCTGCTCCCGGCTGAGCCCGGCCAGCGAAGCGGCAACCGTATACTCGTGAATAATATCCACCCCCTGAACCGCCGGATCGTCGGTGTTCAGCGAGGCCATCACCCCATGCTCAAGGAAAGTTTTCAGGGGATGCTGCGCCAGGGTCGCCACTGTGCTGGTCTGAATGTTGGAGGTCAGACAGGATTCGATCCCGATGCGCTGTTCCGCCAGGAAGTCCATCAGGGCACGATCTTCGACCGCTTTTACTCCATGACCGATACGTTCGGCACCCAGCTCGCGGATGGCCTGCCAGATGCTCTCCGGACCCGCCGCTTCACCGGCATGGACGGTAATGTGCCAGCCTGCATCCCGGGCGCGATTAAAGTGGGAGAGGAACAGACTGCCCGGGAAGCCCAGCTCGTCGCCCGCCAGATCCACGGCGGTGATATGGTCCCGGTGCGCCAGCAGAGCTTCGAGCTCCTGCAGGCAGGCGTCCTCCCCGAAGGTACGGCTCATGATGCCAATCAGGCGCGCTTCCACGTTAAAGGTCTTGCAGCCTTCGCGCACGCCGGCAATGACGGCTTCCACCACACCCGCGACCGGCAGCTGATGGGACATCGCCATATAGCCCGGCGAGAAGCGGAGTTCGACGTAGTGCAGGCCGTTGCGTGCGGCATCCTCAATATTTTCGAAGGCGACCCGACGGCAGGCATCCAGCGAGGCCAGGACTTTTACCCCCCAGTCGAGCTTGCTCAGGAAGCTGACCAGATCCGGCTCGTTTTCCGTCACCTGCACGTGTGGGATCAGTGTCTCAAGGGTCTGTGCGGGCAGGGTTAAATTATACTGACGACCCAGGTCAAGGATGGTCTGGGCACGGATGTTGCCATCAAGGTGGCGATGAACGTCAGTTAACGGGAGGGTGGTATCAATCATGGTCGCACTCTTTATTAGTAGAAGTGCGAGCTATTATAAAAACAAAACACGTCAAAAAGCTATTTGCGCAATGGATAATTCCGTTGCGCAACATAATTAAAGTAAAGCGCGGATCCCGGCAATCAGGCGCTCAACCCCCTGTGCAAGCTTGCTGCGCGGGCACCCGGCGTTAAGGCGGATAAAGCCGTTCCCCTCCACGCCGTAGGTATATCCCGGCATGATCGCCACTTTTTGCTGCTCAATCAGCACCTTCTGCAGCGCTTTGTCATCGATATTGAGCGGGCGAAGATCGATCCAGGCCAGATAGGTCGCCTCCGGCGGCTGCCAGTTCAGGGCCGGGAAAGCGGCATTCAGGCTGTCGGCCACGTATTGCAAATTCGCCTCCAGATAGCCGCGCAGGGCATCCAGCCAGGGCTCGCCCTGCTGGTAGGCGGCGATATGCGCCACCAGCGCCAGCACCGACGGCGAAGAGAGCCCGTCGCGCCCCTTCAGCGCCTGCAAATACGACGTGCGGCTGGCCTCATCGCCAAGCAGGCCGTAAGCCCCGGTGAGGGCGGGAATGTTGAAGCTTTTGGAGCCGGAGGTCAGCAGTGCCCATTTGCTCTGCGCCACCTCGCACCAGGGAGTATGTTGATGGTTGCCCCACACCATATCCATATGAATCTCGTCGCTAATCACCGCCACGTCGTGCCGCGCACAGAGTTCAGCCATGGTGGTCAGCTCGTCACGGGTCCAGACCTTGCCGGTGGGGTTGTGCGGGCTACAGAGCAGCAGGATTTTGTTCTGCGGCCGGGCCAGCACTGACTCCAGCTCGGCCATATCGCACTGCCAGCCCTGTGCAGCTTTGTGCAGACCGACGGCAACCACCTGACGGTTATTACCCGCAATGGCATTGTAAAAGGCGTCGTAGGCCGGAGTGTGGATCACCACGCCATCGCCCGGGTTCGACCACTGGCGAATCAACTCAGACACCATATAGATCACCGACGGCCCATAGACGATGGCGCTGGTATCAATTTCGCTGTTAAAGCGCTGACGGAACCAATGGGCCACGGCGGCCAGGAACTCGTCGTTTTTCCAGCGGCTATAGCCAAACACCCCGTGACCGATGCGCGCTTGCAGGGCGTCGATGATGCAGGGGGCGGTGGCAAAATCCATATCCGATATGGTAAAGGGCAGCAGATCGGCGGCGCCGAAGCGGTCGGCAATATAGTCCCACTGGGTACACCAGGTGCCGTGGCGATCCACGACGGTAGAGAAATCAAACATGACGTTGGTCCTTTAAATAAAACCCCCTCATGGCGAGGGGGTTGAGGCATCAGGCTTCTACTGTTCGCATCAGGGTTGCCAGCTCGTCTTTCACGGACTGCACCTGCGGGCCGATGACCACCTGCAAATTATGCTGATTTAACTGTACCACACCGATAGCACGGTTGGCCTTCAGGGCGTTGGTATCCACTTTCGACATATCCGCCACCGACAGGCGCAGGCGGGTAATGCAGTTATCCAGCGAGGTAATGTTATCCGCACCGCCCAGCGCCGCCAGAATGGCAGGGGTGTTATAGCCGGATTTCCCAATCTTACCCGCAACGGCCTGCTCAACGCTGGTGGCCGCGTCGGTATCGCGACCCGGTGTTTTCAGGTTAAAGCGGGTGATGGCGAAGCGGAAGATCCCGTAGTACACCGCGAACCAGATAGCCGCCACCACCGGCACCAGATACCACTTGGTCGACAGGCCGTGCAGGATCCCGAACACCACGAAGTCAATCACGTTGCCGTCGGTATTACCGATGGTCACACCCAGCACCGCCATGGTGGTAAAGCCCAGACCGGTCAGCACGGCGTGAATGAGGTACAGCACCGGCGCCACGAACAGGAACAGGAACTCGATCGGTTCGGTGGTTCCGCCCACCACGCAGGCAATGACGCCGGAGATCAGCAGACCTTTAATCTTATGACGGTTTTCCGGACGGGCGCAGTGGTACATCGCCAGCGCGGCACCCGGCAGACCGCCGAGGAAGGCCGGCATTTTACCCTGGGAGAGGAAGCGGGTGGCGCTCTCCGAGAAGCCGTGGGTGGTCGGGCAGCTCAGCTGCGCCTGGAAGATGGTCAGCGCGCCGCTGACGTCGTGGCCGCACACGTCCATCGTGCCGCCCGCTTCAGTGAAGCGGATCAGGGCCACAAGAATATGCTGAAGCCCAAAGGGTAACAGCAGACGTTCGCCGGTACCGAAGATCATTGGGCCAAAATCACCGGCGCTGTTAATGATCCGGCCAATACCGGTAATGCCCATGGCAAAGACCGGCCATATCAGCGGAATGATCAGACCAAACAGCCCCATCACCACGAGGGTGATGATGGGCACAAAGCGGGTACCCCCGAAGAAGGCCAGCGCGTCCGGCAGGCGGATATTGTGAAAACGTTCATGAAGCATCCAGATGATCACGCCCGCGATCACGGCCCCGAGGATCCCGGTATCAATAGACTGAATACCAATCACGCTCTGAATGTTGTTAGCCTTCAGGATTGCCGCGTCGGTGGTCGGCAGGATGCCTTTGGCGGTCAGCCAGAAGTTAACCGCCAGGTTCATCACCGCGTAGCCAACGAAACCGGCAAACGCCGCTACGCCTTTGTTTTCGCGGGCCAGCCCCAGCGGGATGGCGATACAGAACATCACCGGCAGGAAGCTAAAGGCAAAGGAGCCAACCTTGCTCATCCAGATAAAGATCGCCTGCAGCACAGGATTTCCCAGAACCGGGATCAGGGTAACGACATCGTGACTGCTGAGCGAGCTGCCGATGCCCAGCATGATCCCGCAGAAGGAGAGCAGAGCCACGGGCAGCATAAAGGTCTTACCCAGTTGCTGGAAAAATTCCCATAGCGAGATTTTTTGTGCTGCTTTCGCCGTCATAAAACGACTCCTTTATTGTTAAAATAAGTTTACCTGCCTCAGTGCTGCGAGAAGATAAAACGTTTTATCAAAGTTTAGTGCGCGCTGAATCACATTCTCAGGCTTTGGCAGAGAGTATAAAGACAAGGTATTGATAAAACGTTTTACCGATCTCATTATCAGGGAGTCACGTCAACACATGGCTGTAGCGAAAAAGATCACCATCAATGATGTCGCCCTGGCGGCGGGCGTTTCCGTCAGCACAGTTTCACTGGTGCTGAGCGGGAAAGGGCGGATCTCCTCCGCGACGGGTCAGCGTGTCAACGATGCGGTTGAACAGCTGGGATTTGTTCGCAACCGCCAGGCTTCGGCGCTGCGCGGAGGGCAGAGCGGGGTCATTGGCCTGATCGTTCGCGACCTCACCTCGCCGTTCTATGCAGAACTGACGGCGGGGCTGACGGAAGCGCTGGAGGCGCAGGGCCGAATGGTCTTTTTACTGCACGGCGGCCGAGAAGCCGATCAGCTGCTCCAGCGGCTCGACATGCTGCTGACGCAGGGGGTGGATGGGGTGATCGTTGCCGGCGCATCCGGGGTAAGCAATGAACTGTGCGAACGAGCGGCGGAGAAAGGCGTGCCGCTGGTGTTTGCCTCCCGCGCCAGCTATCTGGACGAAGCCGATACCCTGCGCCCGGACAACATGCAGGCGGCACAAATGCTGACCGAACATCTTATTCGTCGCGGCCATCAGCGGATTGCCTGGCTCGGCGGCCAGAGCTCATCGCTGACCCGCGCCGAACGGGTGGGCGGCTACTGCTCGACGCTGATCAAATACGGCCTGCCGTTCCACAGTGAATGGGTGGTGGAGTGTGGATCCAGCCAGAAGCAGGCGGCGGAGGCGATAAGTACGTTACTGCGCGCCAGCCCCACCATTAGCGCCGTGATCTGCTACAACGACGTGATTGCCATGGGCGCCTGGTTTGGCTTGATCCGGGCCGGACGCCAGAGCGGGGAAGGCGGGGTTGAAACCTTCTTTGGACATCAGGTGGCGCTCGGCGCCTTTGCGGATGTGTCAGAAAACGCACTGGACGATCTGCCCATCGTCTGGGCGACTACCCCGGCGCGGGAGATGGGCTACACCCTGGCAGACCGCATTATGCAGCGGATTGAGAAATCCGACGTGCAGGCCGGGCACCAGATCGTTTCGGCCCGGTTAGTGACGGTGAAGTAGCATCAGGGTTGTGGCGTGAGTGGATTTTGCGCCAGCCGCGCCTCAAGTACCTCGACAAACTTACGCACTTTTGCCGGGATCAGCCGCGAGGTCGGGTAAACGGCCCAGACGGCCAGGGCTTCCGGCTCGGCGTCTTCCAGGACTATCCGCTTAAGCCTGCCTTGCGCCAGGGCGGGCCCAACGTACCAGCGGGACAGGTTGGCGATGCCCATTCCCCCCAGGCAGGCCTCAAAGATCGCCTCAATCGAATTCGCCGAAAATCGCCCCGATACCTTTTGTCTGCTCCGCTGTCCGTCCTGCTCAAATGACCAGTGGGTGGTGTCAGAGGTGGTTAAGCAGCTGTGGCCTGCCAGATCGCTGAGACTGGTCGGATAGCCGTTCGCCGCCAGATAATCGGCACTGGCGCACAGGTCGCGGGGATTATCACACAGGCGATGCGCAACCAGCCGGTTGTCCCGCAGCGGAGCGATACGTAACGCCACGTCGATGCCTTTCCCGACAATATCAACCTGCTCGTCGGTGGCGAGGAGATCGACCTGCAGGGCCGGATGCTGGCGCATAAAGTCGGGCAGCATCGGGGCGATGATCCTGCGACCAAAGGCCGCCGAGGCGGTAATGCGCAGCCGCCCGGACAGATGTGCTCCCTCAGGAAACAGATCGGCAAGGGCATTGGTTTTATCTTCCAGCAGCGCCTGAGCATGCGGCAAAAAGACCTCGCCATCGCTGGTCGGCGACAGGGAGCGCGTGGTGCGGTGCACCAGCCGAACCCCCAGCTCGGCTTCCAGATTATTAAGGCAGCGCGACGCCGCCATGGCGCTCATCGAAAGCCGACGTGCAGCACCCGCCAGGCTACCCGCTTTTATCGCTTCAACGAACACTTCCACGTCGTCCAGTCTCATTATCTCGTTTCTCGTTATGCTGGCGTATCAAATTACACATCTACACTAATTATCGTTATAGCGCCATAGTCACTCCACATCCTGATAAACAGTAAATTTGGAGTGACGATGAAAAAGATGACAATGGCTTTAGCGCTCAGCAGCCTGTTTTTAGCGAATGCCGTTTGGGCAGACGCCCCCGCGCAGATCCGCCAGCAGGTGCCGGGTTATTACCGCCTGGCGGTGGGGCAAAATGAGGTGACGGCGCTTTTCGATGGCTATAACGATCTCTCGCCTTCGCTGTTGAAAGGGCTCTCAGCCGACAAAATTCGCGGCCTGCTGGCGGAGCAAAAGATCGATGCCGAGCGCATGCCTACCTCGTTTAACGCTTTTCTGGTCAATACCGGTCAGCATCTGGTGATGATTGACAGCGGGGCGGGCCACTGCGTGCCGCAAACCGCCGGGCAACTGATTCCTAATATGGAGGCCTCTGGCTATCGCCCTGAGCAGGTGGATACTATCTTCCTGACCCACCTCCACCTTGACCACGTCTGTGGCCTGAGCGATGCCTCCGGGAAAGCGCTGTTCCCCAATGCCACCGTCTGGGTGCCGCAGGGCGAAGCGGATTACTGGCTGGATCCGGCGAAAGAGGCCAGCGCGCCGGCCAATGCGAAAGAGTATTTTGCTATCGCCCGGCATGCCCTGGGGGCCTATAAAGCGACCGGACACCTGAAAACCTTCGTTCCGCCAGCCTCGCCGATCCCTGAAGTCCAGACGGCCTATGCGGTCGGCCATACGCCTGGCAGCACGGTTTATCGTTTTGCCTCGGAAGGGAAGGCTATCAACTTTATTGGGGATTTGATCCACGCGCCTGCCGTGCAGTTCCCGCACCCGGAAGTGTCGATTCGCTTTGACGTGGATGCGAAAAAGGCCACCGCATCCCGCGGGCAGGAATTTAACGCCCTGGCTAAAGACGGCGAGTGGATGGCGGCAGCGCATCTGGCCTTCCCCGGTATTGGGCACATCACGACCGACGCTCAGGGCTACAGCTGGAACCCGGCAATCTACGGTCCCTATCAACGTGCGGCCGATGTGCCACTGCTGAAGTAAGACGAGGAGATGATAATGAAAAGTTACACCGTAACGGCTAATGGTATTCGTCAGTTCGTCATTGAAGCGGGGGAAGGCGCACCGGTGATCCTCCTGCACGGTTTCCCGGAAACCAACTACGCCTGGCGGTATCAAATTCCCGTTCTGTCAAAGCACTACCGGGTGATTGCCCCGGATTTGCGCGGCTACGGGGAGACCGATAAACCGGCCTCCGGCTACGATAAACGCAACATGGCCCGGGATATCCGGGAGCTGATGCGCGCGCTGGGCCTGAACAAAGTGGTGCTGGTGGGGCACGACCGCGGGGCGCGCGTCGCGACCCGCTTTGCGAAAGACTATCCTGAGCTGGTGGAGCGCCTGGTGGTAATGGATAACGTACCTACGCGCATCGTGGCGCGGGATCTCAACGCCTCCATCGCCCGCGCCTACTGGTTCTTCCTGTTTCATCTGGTGCCCGATCTGCCTGAAGCCCTGATAGCCGGTCGGGAGCATATCTGGCTACGCCATTTCTTCTCGGACTGGACCTTCGATCCCTCGACCATCAGCGGTGAGGCGTTTGATACCTATGTCCGGGCTTATCAGGCCCCTGGTGCCGTGCGCGGGGCGATGGCGGACTATCGCGCCAACGCCGAAGATGTAGAGCAGGATCTGGCCGACGCGGAGGTTAAAATTGCCTGCCCGGTGATGTCGCTGTGGGGCAATGATTTTCACGCCGTCGGTAAACTCTTCGATATGCAGAGCGTCTGGGCGGAGATGGCGGACGATCTCAGGGCTTATGCCATCGAAGAGTGCGGCCATCTGCCGCAGGAGGAACAGCCTGAGAAAGTGAATGCCCTGCTGATGGACTTTCTGGCCGGCTGGAAAGGATGACCGGCAATAAAAAACCCCTCCGAAGAGGGGTTTTGCGGTTTACTGCTGTGGAACCGCAGGCACCGGCGCAGGAGCCGGAACCGCTGGCGCGGCAGGCTCGTCCGGTACGGCGAGATTCAGCGCCGGAACGCCAAACATGCCGACGAACTCTTCCAGCGGCATTTTCTGCCCGTTCAGCGTCACCTGACCGTTGCTGTACTGCAGGCTGGTGCTGATGACGTTATCTTCCACGGTGGTGATGCGGAACATCTGACCCATCGCCGCCAGGCCTTTCACCTGCTGGCTGGCCAGCTTGCCGGCATCATCCTCGTTATAGCCTTCCAGCTTCGCAATCTGGGTCATGAACTCGGTCGCCATGTCCATCGGGATGGTCAGCTTGCTCTCCAGCGATTTCACGCTGCGATCCACTTCCTGAGCCAGGGTCTGTGCTTCACCCGTGGCGGTGGCCGGATCCTTCAGGAACAGCGACAGGTTGAAGTTGGTCTCGCCTTTGCTGTTTTTCCAGCTCAGCGGCGCGAGGGTCACCACCGGTTCGCCTTTCAGCAGGATCGGCAGGTTGCTGAAGAAAGCCTCTGTCGCTTTCTGTTGATAGAGTGCCGGATTTTCCATCAGCGCTTTATCTGCCAGCAGGGCCTGGCTCTGAGCGCGATACTGCTGGCTGAACTGATGCCAGGCCTGGCCGTCGATATTGCCGATTTTCAGCGTCAGCTTGCCGGTACCCATATCCTGATTCTGTATTTTCAGGCTCTTCAGGCTGTAATCCACCTGGCTGTTGACGCTCTTGCCGTCTTTCGACAGCTCGGCCTTACCGCTCAGGTCCGTGCCTTCCAGAACCGCCATCTCTTTGCCTTCGATGGCGATAGCCAGCTTATCAAGGGTCACTTTCTGATCGCCGATACGCTCGTCAAAGTCGGTCAGACGGCTGTTGCCATCGGTTTTCAGGTTATTGAAGGTGAGCTGCACTTTCTGGCCGTACTCGTTCACCGCATTCACCAGACCGCTTGCCGCTTCACCTTTCAGCGAGAAGCTGTTGCCGTCGCGATCAGCATCGAGCTGGAAATTGCCGCCGCTGAAGGCCACTTTCTCGTCGCCATTCTCGTAATTCAGCGCTTTCAGCGCGAGATCGGTGCGGGTATCACCGGCATAGCTAATGCGGGTATTGGCCTCAAACGGAGACGCATTCTTCGCCAGATCGAACAGCGGCTTAGAGGCTTCGTTGTTCACCAGCGTCGATTTTACCGAGGCCATGGATGGGATCAGGTTGAAGGTTTTCAGCTGGGCCAGCGGGAAGGGGCCGTGGTCAACCACTTCGTTCAGCACCAGGCTTTGTCCTGGCTGTAGCCATGGATTTTGCGTGCCCGCCACCGGTTTAAGCACCAGCTGCAGATGGCTTTTGAACAGGCCACGCTGGTAATCCTGATAGCTCAGCTCCAGCTCGGCTTCCGGTGCGGTACGCTTAAGCTCGCTATTCGCCTGCGCCACCATCTCTGCCAGATGGCCCTCCAGCTGTTTCCCGGTAAACCAGGCCGCACCCGTCCAGACCACCCCTAATGCAACAATAACGCCTGCAGCTATAACCGATTTCTTCATCGTGATTATCCCTAAAATGAAACCGAGCGGTGAAAACCGCCCGGTGAGGTCATAAGATTACCAATAGCTTAGCAATAATTGTTAAAAAATTCAGCCGGTCACTGGAGCTTGTTGAAAACCCGGGCCAGGCGGCCAACGCCGCTGACGCTGACCGGCGAGTCGCTGGCGGCAACAAACGCCGACTCGCCCGGCTTCAGCACCAGACGCTCCTGGCCCTTGCTCAGCACCGCTTCGCCCTCTACGCAGAACAGGATCGCCGCGCTCTGTTGGGCAATCTGCGTGTCGGCGCTGCTGAGGTCGTGCAGCGAGAAGGCAAAATCATCCACCGGGATCGGGAAGTCGAGCTCCGCGCCATTTTTCACCGGCTGGGTTAGCAGCTCAGCGGCCGGTTTGGCGACGAATTTAACGTTAGCCACCAGTTCAGGAATATCAATGTACTTCGGCGTCAGGCCCGCACGCAGCACGTTATCGGAGTTGGCCATCACCTCCAGCGCCACGCCCTTGAGATAGGCGTGCGGGGTTTCAGCGAACAGGAACATCGCTTCACCCGGCTCCAGTTTCACCACGTTCAGCAGCAGCGGGGAGAACAGGCCGCTGTCGTCCGGGTAAAATTCCGAAATCACGCGAATGGTCTGCCACGGCTCACCCTGCTGGCTGTTGAGCGCCGCTTTTAGCACCGCCAGGGCACGGGATTTTTCGTCGCCCTGCATATTGAGCAGGCTGGCGAAGAGGTGGCTCAGGCGATCGGCATCCGGTTTTTCGAGGAAGTGGGCAATGGCGCTGTGCGCCCCGGCCACCGGCTGCAGCAGGGAGACGATTTCAGAGAATTCGCGGAAGGCGTTCATCGCCAGGAACGGCGTCAGGGCGAACACCAGCTCGGGTTTGTGGTTGGGATCTTTATAGTTACGCTCGGCGGCATCCAGCGGAATACCTGCCGCGTTCTCTTTGGCAAAGCCCGCTTCAGAGGCCTGCTTGTTCGGGTGAACCTGAATGGAGAGCGGCTGATCGGCGCACAGCACCTTAAAGAGGAACGGCAGCTCGCCAAAACGATCGGCAACCTTTGCACCCAGCAGCGTGGCTTTATCCGCGTCGATGACCTCACGCAGGGAACGTACCCCGTTAACGTCGGTAATTTTTGAGCTGCTCTTCGGATGCGCACCCATCCACAGCTCTGCCATCGGCAGGTTGTCGGGGTTGGCGATACCGTAGAGATCCGTTAACGCAGTTTTACTTCCCCAGGCGTAGTTCTGCACTGAGTTAATGAGTTTTTGCATTATCAAGCCCTGTTTCAAATGTGGAATTAACTGCCCGTATTAAAGCAATAAACCGGGCGGAAGTAACCTGCGCTCGGAAAAAGTCGTACTAGTCTCAGTTTTTGTTAAAAAATTGTGTAGGATAGGCTAACTCGCTTTTAAGCCGAGCAGCGGAACATCTGCTCTACATAATCAGACCCAAGCAGTAAGTGAGAGATCAATGTCGAATAAACCCTTCCATTATCAGGATCCTTTCCCGCTGGCCAAGGATCAGACCGAATATTATCTGTTAACCCGCGATCACGTTTCTGTCTCTGAGTTTGAAGGTCAGGAGATCCTCAAAGTCGACCCGCAGGCGCTGACCTTACTGGCGCAACACGCCTTCCACGATGCCTCCTTCATGCTGCGCCCGGCGCACCAGCAGCAGGTAGCCGATATCCTCAGCGACCCGCAGGCCAGTGAAAACGACAAGTACGTGGCGCTACAGTTCCTGCGTAACTCCGATATCGCGGCGAAAGGCATTCTGCCGACCTGTCAGGACACCGGCACCGCCATCATCACCGGCAAAAAAGGCCAGCGCGTCTGGACCGGCGGTGGCGACGAAGCGGCCCTGGCCCACGGCGTGTACAACACCTATATCGAAGATAACCTGCGCTACTCGCAAAACGCCGCGCTGGATATGTACAAAGAGGTGAACACCGGTACCAATCTGCCGGCGCAGATCGACCTCTACAGCGTCGATGGCGACGAATACAAATTCCTCTGCATCGCCAAGGGCGGCGGTTCAGCGAACAAAACCTATCTCTATCAGGAGACCAAAGCGCTGCTCTCTCCGGGCAAGCTGAAGAACTACCTGGTGGAGAAGATGCGCACCCTCGGCACCGCGGCCTGCCCGCCGTACCACATCGCGTTTGTTATTGGCGGCACCTCGGCGGAAAGCACCCTGAAAACCGTCAAGCTGGCGTCGACCAAGTACTACGATGGCCTGCCGACCGAAGGTAACGAACATGGTCAGGCGTTCCGCGACGTCCAGCTGGAGCAGGAGCTGCTGGTGGAAGCGCAGAACCTCGGCCTCGGCGCGCAGTTTGGCGGCAAATACTTCGCCCACGACATCCGCGTGATCCGTTTGCCGCGTCACGGCGCGTCCTGTCCGGTGGGCATGGGCGTCTCCTGTTCGGCGGACCGCAACATCAAGGCCAAGATCAACCGCGACGGTATCTGGATCGAAAAACTGGAAAACAACCCAGGCAAATACATCCCGGAAGCGCTGCGTAAAGCGGGCGAGGGCGAGGCGGTACGCATCGACCTGAACCGTCCAATGAGCGAGATCCTGGCCCAGCTGTCGCAATACCCGGTCTCCACCCGTCTCTCCCTGAACGGCACCATCATCGTGGGCCGCGATATCGCGCACGCCAAGCTGAAAGAGCGTCTGGATAATGGCGAAGGGCTGCCGCAGTACATCAAGGATCACCCGATCTACTACGCCGGCCCGGCGAAAACTCCGGACGGCTATGCCTCCGGCTCATTAGGCCCAACCACCGCAGGGCGGATGGACTCCTACGTGGATCAGCTCCAGGCTAACGGCGGGAGCATGATCATGCTGGCGAAGGGCAACCGCAGCCAGCAGGTGACCGATGCCTGCCACAAGCATGGCGGCTTCTATCTCGGCAGCATCGGCGGCCCGGCAGCGGTACTGGCGCAGGGCAGCATCAAGAGCCTCGAGTGCGTGGAGTACCCGGAGCTGGGCATGGAAGCGATCTGGAAAATTGAAGTGGAAGACTTCCCGGCGTTTATCCTGGTGGATGACAAAGGCAACGACTTCTTCAAACAGATCCAGTCTTCGCAGTGTTCGGCCTGTGTGAAGTAGTTTGAAAACCCTGCCGGGTGGCGCTGCGCTTACCCGGCCTACATGTTCGGTAGGCCGGGTAAGGCGTAGCCGCCACCCGGCACAGCCGGGCAACAAAAAGAGCGCACAAAGCGCCATACCCTTTCCCCGTTCTCATCAATACTTGTTTCTTTGAGCTGTGAGCAATCCACTTCAGTGTTATCAAGGAGAAAGTAATGACCACCTCACGCAGTGAGAAAGATTCGATGGGCGCCATCGACGTCCCGCAGGACAAACTCTGGGGCGCGCAAACCCAGCGTTCGCTGGAACATTTCCGTATTTCCACTGAAAAAATGCCGGTCTCGCTGATCCAGGCCCTGGCGCTGACCAAACGTGCTGCCGCCAAAGTGAACCAGGATTTAGGCCTGCTGGCGGCGGAAAAAGCCACCGCCATTATCAGCGCCGCCGATGAAGTGCTGGCGGGCAAGCATCCTGATGAATTCCCCCTCGCCATCTGGCAGACCGGCTCCGGCACCCAGAGCAACATGAACATGAACGAGGTGCTGGCGAACCGCGGCAGCGAGCTGCTCGGCGGCGTGCGCGGCATGGAGCGCAAGATCCACCCCAACGACGACGTCAACAAAAGTCAAAGCTCCAACGACGTCTTCCCGACGGCGATGCACGTGGCGGCACTGATCGCCCTGCGCGAGCAACTTATCCCCCAGCTGAACGTGCTGAAACGCACTCTTGATGCCAAAGCTCACGCCTTTAGCGATATCGTCAAAATTGGCCGTACCCACCTGCAGGATGCCACGCCTCTGACCCTTGGCCAGGAGATCTCCGGCTGGGTGGCGATGCTCGAGCACAACCTGCGCCATATCGACCATAGCCTGCCGCACCTGGCGGAGCTGGCGCTGGGCGGCACCGCCGTGGGAACCGGGCTCAATACCCATCCGGAATACGCGGTACGGGTGGCTGAAGAGCTGGCGACCATCACCGGCCAGCCGTTTGTCACCGCGCCGAACAAGTTCGAGGCGCTGGCGACCTGTGATGCGCTGGTGCATGCCCACGGGGCGCTGAAAGGGCTGGCGGCCTCGCTGATGAAAATCGCTAACGACGTGCGCTGGCTGGCCTCCGGGCCGCGCTGCGGCATCGGAGAGATCGGCATTCCGGAGAACGAGCCGGGCAGCTCTATCATGCCGGGCAAGGTCAACCCGACCCAGTGTGAAGCCATGACGATGCTCTGCTGTCAGGTGATGGGCAACGACGTGGCGGTGAATATGGGCGGCGCGTCGGGCAACTTTGAGCTGAACGTCTATCGCCCGATGGTGATCCATAACTTCTTGCAGTCGGTGCGTCTGCTGGCGGACGGGATGGAGAGCTTTAACGAGCACTGCGCGGTGGGCATCGAGCCGAACCGCGAGCGCATCAGCCAGCTGCTCAACGAGTCGTTAATGCTGGTGACGGCGCTCAATACCCATATCGGCTACGACAAGGCGGCTGAAATCGCCAAGAAAGCGCACAAGGAGGGGCTGACCCTCAAAGCCGCCGCCCTGACGTTGGGGTATCTCACCGAGGCCGAGTTCGACAGCTGGGTCCGCCCGGAAGAGATGGTCGGCAGCCTGAAATAGCTACTCTGCAACGTAAAGGTGCAGCCGCGGGATGATCAATCGCAGCGGCTGTGCCTGCGGCTTATAACGGTGCTGAACATTTTCAGCATCGTAATTCAGCAGTTCACCAATATCCGGGATCACCGCCCCCCGATCGTCATCATACAAGGCGATCAGCGGCGTCGGGCAGGCGTACTGGACCTGTTTTTGCTGTCCGGCATACCAGACCCGGGCAATAGGCTGCACCTTCACCGGCCGCTTGATCTTCAGCCGCGCCTCCGCCGGCAGGGCGTGAATGGCGGTATATTCTGCCTCCAGCCGCTCTACCCACTGATCACGCGACCAGGGGGCCACGGCGCGCGGGGACTTCAGGCTTTTCTCCAGCATCGCCAGCACCTCATCGCGGGTGAAGTTTTTGATGATGTGCTTATTGGCCCAGCCGAAGCGCAGGGTGGCGGGGTGGTTGATGACCGTTAACGTGCGATAGGCGTTGAGGGTAATCAAACCTGGCAGCTGGTGATGCACCCACTCAAAGCGGGCGGCGGGGGCCAGGCCCGACTCTTCGGTGACGATTTTTTCAAATTCCGCTTTTAAGGCGTTAATGCCCGCGATCTGGTCCGTGAGCTGGATGCGGTTGGCGGCATCGCTCTGGAGGCAGATCACCCCCGGCAGGCGCACGGCGGCCTTGCTGCTGCGGGTTTCGGACTGCTGCTGGATAAACAGGTGGCGATAGTGTTGCAGCGCCATCGTCAGCGCCTCCTGGCCGAGGTGCTGTTTCACCGCGATGGCGTTGAGCGGATCGTGCTCGGCACCTTTGGCGACGTCCGGCAGGGAGAAGACGCGGCCCGCCAGTAAGCGGCAGCTTTTCAGATCGTCCGTGAGCCGGGCCAGCGCATGCTCCATCTGGCGAAAGGTTGAGTTCAAGCGTTCAATAAGATCGTAAGTTGCCATGGCACACCACATTAGTTACAACATACTTATTATATAGCACAGCACGCCGGGTCAGGCCAGCGTGCGGTTTAGGTCAGTCAGGGATGGGCAGGGCGATATGATGCCAGACGGGCCAGTTAAAGCAGAACCGGGCCCCGCCGAGCGCGCTGGCTTCGCAGCTAACATCGCCCCCCAGCGCCTGGGCAATAGAATAGACGATCGCCAGCCCGAGGCCGCAGCCGCCGGTGGCGCGGTCCCGGCTCGGGTCGAGACGGACAAAGGGCTCAAACACCCGCTGGCGGGCCTCTGGCGCGATACCGGGGCCGTCATCCTCCACCGCCAGCGTGGCGCGGCTGCCGTTCAGCTGCAAAGAAATACGCAGGGTGTTATCGCTGTAGCGCAGGGCGTTGTTGACCAGGTTATCCAGCACCCGCTCCATCAAACGCATATCCAGCGCGCCATAGTCGCCGTCCATGCTGTCGATCCGCAGCGCGCGCTGCGGGTTGACGCTTTGCACGTCCTCCACGTAGCTGCGCAGCCAGGCGGGCAGGTCCGGGGTGGTGAGCTTGAGCTCGTTCTGGGGACGGTCGAGGCGGGCATAGGTCAGTAGCTCCTCAATCAGCGCCTCAAGTTGACCGATATCGCGGTTCAGGGCCTGCGACTCCGCTGCGGTCAGGTTCTCACTCATCTCCAGCCGGTAGCGCAGCCGCACCAGGGGGGTGCGCAGCTCGTGGGCGATACCGTCGATCAGCTGTTTTTTGCTGGCGATCAGAGCATTTATATTGTCGGCCATCTGGTTAAAGGCCACCCCGAGGCGCTCAAAGCTGGACCCGCTGTCGAAGTGGATCCGCTCGGTCAGGTGCCCGTCGCCAAAACGCTGGGCGGCGGCCTCGAGGCGCAGCATGTCCTGCCAGTGGGGGCGCATCCAGATAAACACCGGGAAGGCCAGCGAAATGGCGATAAAGGCCAGCAGGGCGATATCCAGCAGGCGCATCTGGTGCAGGAAGTAGAGGTAGGGCACCGGGCCAACCGCCAGCACATAGTGGCTGCGCGGAATACGCTGGATAAAGGTGTACTGATCGTCCAGCGCGACGATGTCACCGCCGCGAAGTCGCTGCATGGTCGGGGCATCCAGATTGTACTTTTTCAGGGGTTCGATGCGCAGTTTGAATGACAGGTTCAGATCCAGCTCTTTGATGGTCCGCGCCCAGTCGTGAGGGGGGATCTCACGCAGTTCGCTGCGCATCAGATAGAGCGAGCTTTTCATCAAGTCATCCAGCGACTGTCTGCCCGCGCGCTCGGCGGTGAACTTGTAGACCAGCCCGACCAGCATGGTCATCACCAGGAAGCAGACAAACAGCAGGAGGTAAAACTGCACGAACAGTTTTTTCATCGAATATCACCCAAATACCACGCGTTAATGATGCCGCCCGACCAGACGATTTACCTTCTCTGGCGGGACATCGCACACTTTACGCAATGGGCTGCTTCATGGCATAGCGAATATTTAGCATGTCGCCCTGTTTTATGACGTTCGCTTTAACATGCCAGGCATTTTCGATCAGATCTGAGGTCAGCACGGCTTCAGGTGGCCCGCTGGCTATCACCGATCCGGCTTTCAGCAGGACCAGCCGCTGGCAGTAGTTGGCGGCGAGATTGAGATCGTGCAGCGCCACTACCACCGTAACGGGCAGCTGCGTAATTAAGGTCATCAGTTCCAGCTGATACTCAATATCCAGGTGGTTGGTGGGCTCATCGAGGATCAGCAGTCCCGGCTGTTGGGCCAGGGCGCGGGCGATTTGCGCGCGCTGCCGCTCCCCGCCGGACAGCTGCCGCCACAGCCGGTGGCGCAGGCCGGAGAGTTTCATTAACCGGATCGCGTTCTCAACCGCGCTGTCGTCGGTATCGCTCCAGCCAAAGGGCCCCCTGCGGTGCGGGGTACGCCCCAGACGGACAATTTGTTCAACGCACAGATCGCCGTCGACCTCGGCATGCTGGGGCACAAACGCCAGCTGTTTGGCACGCTCCCGCAGGGAGATCTCGTTGAGCGGCGTTCCATCCAGCCGGATATGATGGGCGTGACGCGGAAATAGCCCGGCCAGACAGCGCAGCAGCGTGGATTTACCGGAACCATTAGGCCCCAGCAGGCCGACGACGTCACCCGTCGCCAGCTCCAGATCGATATCGTGCAGCACTTTTCGGGACTGCAGGGAGACCTGCAGTCCGCGTAATGAAATGGTCATACTCTTTTCTCCCGGCTGCGATACAGCAGGACTACAAAAGCAGGTGCGCCTACCAGCGCGGTGACCACGCCGATGGGGAGCACCTGATGCGTAATCAGCGTACGGGAAACCACATCGGCGAGGATCATGAAGTGACTGCCGATCAGGAAGGTCAGAGGAACTGAACGGCGGTGCCCGGGGCCGCACAGCATCCGGGTTATATGGGGGATCACCAGCCCGACAAACCCCACCGCACCAATGATACTGACCATCACCGCGGTCACCAGCGCGCAGGTGAGCAGCAATATCATGCGCACGAGGGTGACCGGCACGCCCAGGGTGGTCGAGACGTCATCGCCAAAGGTGAAGGTATCAAGCGTTCGTGAAAAGGCGAAGATCACCATAAACCCGGCCAGCACCACCCCCAGAGCCAGGAGGGCATCCGGCCAGCGAACGCCGCTCAAACTCCCCAGCAGCCAGAACATCACGCTGCGCGACTGCTCCGCATTGGCGGATGTGCTGACAATATAGGCGGTCATGGCGTTGAACAGCTGGGTACCGGCGATACCCGCCAACAAAATGCGTGGCGGGCTGTCGGTCATGCCATGGGTGATCAGCATGATAAGCCCAAATGCGCAGCAGGCGCCCATAAAGGCACCGCCGCTGATGCCCAGCGTGCTGCCACCCACCCCCAGCAACATGACGCAGACCGCACCCAGCGACGCGCCGGAAGAGATCCCCAGCAGATAAGGTTCAGCCAGCGGGTTGCGCAGAATCGCCTGCATCACCAGGCCGCACAGCGCCAGTCCGCCTCCGCTACAGGCCGCCATCAGGGCCCGGCTCATGCGGTACTGCCAGACAATGCCCTCCTCAACCTGCGGCAACGGCCAGGCTCCCAGACCGAGACCGTTGAGAATGGCTTTACCCGCATTCGCATACGAAACTGGCATATCCCCGACGGTGGCGGCAAATACCAGCATTAACGGCAGCGCCAGTAACCCGACTGCCGTCAGGCTGTGCTGCCGCCAGCGCGGCACTGTAGAGGGGACGCGGAAAGTCAGTATGCTCATGGTTCAGCCTGAAAGGTCGCCAGTTTTTCACTTATCGCCTCGACGGCATCGACATTACGCAATGAGGGATTCAGTGACATCGCGGGGACGACAATGATGTGTCCTTTTTTTACGGCGGGCAGGTTTCTGGTTACCGGGTCCTGATACAAAAAGGCTTTTTTAACAGCAACATCATCAGCGGGGTAAAGTCGCCGGGACATCTCAGCAATCACGATAACGTCAGGTTGCGCCTGAGCAATGTGTTCCCAGGTGACGGCAGGCCATTCATCATGGGAATCAATAACGTTTTTCAGCCCCAGCGTGTGGCCGATCCAGCCCGGCGCGCCATAGTCGCCCGCCACCCAAGGGTCGCCTTTCAGCCGGTTGCTGGAGAACCAGAACACAACTTTCAGTGGCCTGGTGTGCTGCGCAGCGGCGCGCGCCTGTGCCTTCTGAATACGAAGGGTCAGCGCCTCGTTGAGTTTTTTGCCCTGCGACTGAACGTCGAAAATGGCCGCCAGCTCGCTGATTTCACGCTCGATCTCCGCGATGGAGAAAGGCGTGCTGCGCGCCCCGTCGCCATTCGAACTGTCGGTCACGCTTTTGCCGATGCAGTCGGCGGGTGAAACCCAGGTCGGGATGCCAAGCGAAGCAAACTGTTCGCGGGTACCCGTTTCCCCCTGCGGCCCGATATGCCAGTGATATTGCGCCAGCACCAGATCGGGATGTTGAGCGGTGACAGCCTCAAAGGAAGGGGCGTTATCCGCCAGTTTTTTTATTCCCTTACCGCGCTCCGCCAGCGTATCGGGTAGGGGGCCAAACCAGACTGACGTCGCGCTGATTTTCTTTTCGAGCCCCAGCGCTAGCAGGAGTTCTGTCTCGTGTTGCCCGACCGTCACCACCCGCTGCGGGGCGCGCGTAAAGGTCTCTTTAACCCCACAGTTTTCTACCGTCAGCGGATAAACCTGCGCCGCAGAAACCGAATTCGCGAGGGCCGCGAGAACGGACGCCAGTATCATCTTTTTGATTATCACAATCCCATCCCATAATTGTTATGTTATAACATAATACATAATATGCGGATGGGAGCAAAAGATTAATCGCAGAAGAAGGTGTCTGTCAGCGGAAGCAGCCTGCAATGCCCGGCAGGCTGAGGGGGCTAAATATCCCAGGCGTGCGGCGCGAAGAGATAGCCTTTGTTACGTACGGTTTTAATGCGGAAAGGTTCGGTGGCGTTATCCAGCAGTTTCTTGCGCAGGCGGGAGATGGCCACGTCCACGCTGCGGTCCAGGCCATCGTAGCTGACGCCGCGCAGGTTTTTCAGCAGCGCGTCCCGGTCCATAATCTGCCCGGCATGGGTCGCCAGCTCCCACAGCAGATCGAAATCCGCCGTCGACAGCGCCACCTGTTCGCCGGACAGCAGCACCTGACGATTCACCGGATCAATGGACAGGGTGCCAAACCGCAGCGCTTTGTGCGGCGTTAGCAGCGGGGCGGAGGTATCACTGGTGGCCGCAACGCGCTGGCGCAGATGCAGGCGCAAACGTGCGAGCAGCACCGCCGGCGGGGTGGTTTTGAGAATATAGTCGTTAGCACCCATCTCCAGGGACAAGATATGGTTCATGTCGCTATCGAGGGAGGTCAGCAGCACAATCGGGCCCTGCCAGCGGGCACGCAGATCCCGGCACAGGGTCATGCCATCTTTACCGGGTAACATAATGTCCAGCAGCACCAGATCGGGATTTTCCCGCGCCACTACCTCTTCAGCACGGTCTCCACGGGCTTCGACGATGACCTCCATATCATGTTTACCCAGATAAGCGGCAATCAGCTGGCCCACTTCGGGTTCATCCTCAACGTATACGATCTTGTTCATAGCAAGTCTGTGTCTGCGGAAAACGCCAACATACACCGCAGAACCTTAACCTTCCATTAATCGTTCGCAAATTATTGCCGTTCCGTTATGCTGCCCGGCACTGTTAGTGAGTTGTTAAGGGAAAAAGGATGGGGTTGTTTATAAAAGCGGCGATAGGCGCGCTGGTGGTGCTACTGATAGGGATACTGGCCAAAACCAAAAACTATTACATAGCCGGGTTGCTCCCGCTGTTTCCGACCTTTGCCCTGATTGCCCACTATATTGTCGCCTCTGAGCGCGGCATCGAGGCGCTGCGCGCCACCATCATCTTTGGGATGTGGGCGATTATTCCGTACTTCCTTTATCTGCTCTCGCTCTGGTACTTCGTCGGCGTGATGCGTCTGCCCCTGGCGCTGGGCGGGGCGGTGGTCTGCTGGTGCCTCAGCGCCTGGGTATTAATCTTCTGCTGGGGCCGTTTTCACTAACGTAACGGCCGCCCGCCGTCGACGCCAAACGACCGGCCGGTAACGTAGCAGCTGGTCAGGATGTAGTCGATTAAGTCGATCACCTCTTTTTCTCCGGGGGCGATCTTCATCAGCGATTTATTCAGCGCCTTCTGACGATAGTCGGCATCGTCGTGCTCGTTAAACAGGATCAGCGACGGGGCGATGGCGTTGACCTTCACTTCCGGCGCCAGCTTGCGGGCAAACGAGCGGGTCATGTTATCCAGCGCGGCTTTGCTGGCGGCATAGGCAATGTGCTTATCGCTGCCGCGCTCAACCACATAGTCGGTGAAGTGGATGATGTCGCTGGCCGCATGGCCGTGCCCGCGCAGCAGATCCTGCAGAGCATGGTTCAGCAGGTAGGGCGCGTGAACGTGGATCTGTAGCATGCAGGAGAGCGTTTCGCTGAGCGAGTTGTCAGCCGTTTCTGGCATCCATGCGCTGGCATTATGAATGATGGCGCGTAATGCAGGGGTCTCGGCTTTTACGCGCTCTGCAAAGGCCAGGATCCCCTCGTCGGTGGAAAAATCGGCCTCAATGCAGGTCGCACCCGCCTCGCACAGGGTGGCGATAGCAGGATATTTTGTCCGGTAGCTGACAATCACCGGCTGGTGAAGATTCAGAAAATGGTGGGCAAGCGCGAGACCGATGCGACGGCCTCCGCCAGTAATCAGGATCGGGAGCGGCTTTGCGTGTCCCATCGTATTCTCCTTAACCGTTCGACGATGGGATAACTCGCTTATCCCATCAGCATCCACGTTGCCGGTAATGCGGCAACCAGTAACATTCCAATCAACACCATTTCACGGCGTTTCAGCGCGTGTTGCAGCTGGTGCGTGCGACGGGCATAAATAAACACCAGCAGCCCCGGCGCATAAAGTACCACGGAGAGCAGCAGATGCATCGGGCCGGAGGCATAAAGCAGCCATAAGCCATAAATACAGGCTCCCATTCCCACGACGTTGTGCATCGGGCGGGTGGCTATTTTTAACAAATATGCGCCCACCAGGAAATAGGGTACCAGAATCATCTCAGAGGCGATGGTTAACAGCGTGTTATAGTCCGAACCTGTGAGCCAGATCAGCACCAAACAAACCTGCACGCTGATATTGGTCAACCACAGCGAGGCGGAAGGCGCATTGTTCTTGTTCTGACGGGCAAACAGACGAGGAAACGCCTTATGCGTCGCGGCCAGGAACGGCACCTCTGCCGCCATAATGGTCCAGCTCAGATAGGCCCCACATACCGACACGATCAGACCGGCGGCAATCACCACTTCGCCCCAGGAACCCATCATTTTGACCATCAGGCCCGCCATCGACGGGTTACGCATCTCCGCCAGCTCAGGACGCGCCACCACGCCTAAGGAGAGCAGGGTGACCAGCAGATAGACCCCCAGCGCCGCCAGTACCGCCAGCAGCGTGGCGCGACCGACGTCCTGTTTATTGCGCGCCCGGGCCGAGACCACTACCGCGCCTTCCACCCCGATAAAGACCCACAGGGTGATGAGCATGGTGTTTTTGACCTGCTCCCAGACCGGGACGCCCAGCGCCACGCCGGTAAAGTCCAGGCTAAACACATCGAGACGAAACGCGATAAACGCCAGCACGATAAACAGCCCCAGCGGCACCAGCTTCGCCAGGGTGGCGACCAGGTTGATGCTCGCCGCGGTCTGCACGCCGCGCAGTACCAGGAAATGGACGAACCACAGCAGCACCGAAGATCCGACGATGGACTGCCAGGTATTGCCATCGCCAAACAGGCGCAGTTCAGGCGTATCGGTAAAGAAACTCAGCGCAGAAAAAACGATCACCAGATAGGAGACGTTGGCGATCACCGCGCACAGCCAGTAACCCCATGCGGAACAGAAACCCACCAGCTCACCAAAGCCTTCGCGGGCGTAGGTGAAGATGCCGCCGTCGAGATCGGGACGGATGCGCGTCAGCAGCAGCATGGCAAAGGCCAGCAGCAGGATCCCGGCGCCGGTGATGCCCCAGCCGATAAGCAATGCTGACGGGCTGGCAACGGCAGCCATATTCTGCGGCAGACTGAATACACCTGCACCGAGCATGGAGCTTAAAACAAGCGCAGTTAAAGCGCTCAGGCCAAGTTTCTTTTCCATTGGCTTCCTTTTTAAAAAGGGTCAGATCCAGAATAATTATTTCGTCGAAACGCATAATAATGGTGGATCACACTAAGGCGCGGGATTTTACGGAGTGTGACGAAGGCATGCAATCAGGAAGGGCGGAATTCTGCGTAAAAAGCCAAAAAAAAGGCGGCATTACGCCGCCTCTGTGTATCTGTTTACTTATTTGTACAGGTCGGCGCTGATGGTCATGTTATTACCGCGTTCCTGCCACTGGCGGGTGATGTGGTAATACTTGGCCCCTTTCTTCGCCGCACGCTTCGCCACCTGGTAGGAGATTTCGGTCATGTTGCCGTAGTTACCGGTAAACTTGATGCTGTCGAACGGAATCATCTGCGCGGCAGTGGCGTTGTTCAGCTCTTCAATTTTGGTGCCGTCGTTGAGGGTAACGCTGTAACGGCCGCCCTGAGTGGTTTGGGTCTCAAAGAAACGGCCCACACCGGCAGCGGAGGCGCCTGGCGCTGCGCTGGTCGCTACGCCCGGGATCTCGACTTTCTTCGCTTCTTCGCCGCCTTTGGCAATGGCCGCGCGGCCAGCATCAGAGTTAGCCGGGATGGCATCAGGGCTCTGGATCACACGTTTTTTGGCGTCTTTCTTGTAGACGTAGGCGGTGATCCGCTGGTTGCCGCCCTGGTTGGCATCAATCTGACGAACGATGAAGAAGGCGTCAGCCCCTTTCGCTTTCGCGGCTTTGGTGATGGCGTCGTTCACTTCCGGCTGGCTGCGGTAGAAGCCCTGAATGGTGACGGTATCAAACGGCTCAAGCATAACGGCCTGCTCTTTCGGCAGCTCCATCACGCCGTTAATGACGCGGTTTTTCGGCACTTCCGCTTTCGGGGCATTCTCCTTATACAGCGCAACGGTCACGCGCTGGTTGCCGCTGCTGCCGTATTCGGAGTTATCCACGACGTAGAATGCGGCAGCGCCCTCTTTATCGGCGCGTTTGGAGGCGGCATTAACTGCATCGCCAATGGCGTTAAAACGACCTACGATCGTAACGTGATCGTAAGGTTTCGTTGCAGCCGCTTGCTCCGGCGTTAACTCTGTTGCGGCATTGGCAGACAGGGCGGTCGCAGCAAGGAGTGCGGACGCCAGGAGAGTGTTCTTAAGCTTCATAAAAATAATCCTTCGCCTTACGCAAACCAGGTACTGGCGTAGTTGTTAATTTGAAAACGTTGTTGATTATTGCATTTAACACCTGTCGCTGTCTGCGCGATTTTTCGCGACCGGTGCGGAGTAAGTCATCAAAATATATAACCTTTAGTGATATGTTGAAAAAACACACGTTTGACCAGTAAAACTAATAAAGCATATGACTTTCACAAGTTGATTTAATGTTAATAAGTTGTTTCTTGCTGGGGCTATATCGTGTTTTTGCCGCTTCGCCTGAGCTAAACATCGGCCCTGGCGGGGAAATAAAGGTAGATATGCCTGTCTGAGACGCCGATCGCTTATTTTTGACAGTTAAAGTCATAAATAGTGTTTTCTTGCTGTGGATCACAGGCGGTATTTTCAGTAGGTTATAGAAAGTTTGTTACTGTTTTATTTTCTGCGGGTAAACGTGCGTGGCAGGTTAAGACTGTCACTGCCGGCGTATACCCGTGATGAACGTTCGACAAACCATCATCAAAAACCGATGGAAGGGATTACTATGCGTATTGGGGTACCAAGAGAACGGTTTGCCAATGAAACCCGCGTAGCGGCGACACCAAAAACGGTGGAACAGCTGCTTAAACTGGGTTTTACCGTCGCGGTTGAAAGCGGCGCAGGCAAGCTGGCAAGTTTCGATGACGAGGCGTTTATTCAGGCTGGCGCAGAAATTGTAGACGGCGCTAACGTCTGGCATTCAGACATCATTCTGAAGGTAAATGCGCCGGAAGAGAATGAAATCGCACTGCTCAATCCGGGCACCACACTGGTGAGCTTCGTCTGGCCGGCACAAAACCCGGAGCTGATGGAGAAACTGGCGGCACGCGGCGTGACCGCGATGGCGATGGACTCCGTGCCGCGCATCTCGCGTGCGCAGTCGCTGGATGCCCTGAGCTCGATGGCGAACATCGCGGGCTACCGTGCCATCGTCGAAGCCGCGCATGAGTTTGGTCGCTTCTTTACCGGGCAGATCACCGCGGCGGGTAAAGTTCCCCCGGCGAAGGTGATGGTTATCGGCGCAGGCGTTGCCGGGCTGGCCGCCATTGGCGCAGCCAACAGCCTGGGCGCTATCGTCCGTGCCTTTGACACCCGTCCGGAAGTGAAAGAGCAGGTGCAGAGTATGGGCGCCGAGTTCCTTGAGCTGGACTTTAAAGAAGAGGCAGGCAGCGGCGACGGCTACGCAAAAGTGATGTCCGAAGCCTTTATTAAAGCCGAGATGGCGCTGTTCGCCGCTCAGGCGAAAGAGGTGGACATTATTGTCACCACCGCATTGATCCCGGGTAAACCGGCGCCGAAGCTGATCACCCGCGAGATGGTCGACTCCATGAAGGCCGGCAGCGTGATCGTCGATCTGGCCTCGCAAAACGGCGGCAACTGCGAATACACCGTCCCGGGCGTGGTTACCACCACCGCCAACGGCGTGAAGGTGATCGGCTATACCGACCTGCCGGGTCGTCTGCCGACCCAGTCCTCCCAGCTGTACGGTACCAACCTGGTCAACCTGCTGAAGCTGCTGTGCAAAGAGAAAGACGGCACCATCACCGTTGATTTTGACGACGTGGTCGTGCGCGGCGTAACCGTGGTTCGCGAGGGTGAAATTACCTGGCCGGCACCGCCGATTCAGGTTTCCGCGCAACCGCAGGCGGCAGCCAAAGCCGCTCCGGCACCGAAAGAGCCGGAAAAACCGGCTTCGCCGTGGCGTAAGTTTGCCTTTATGGCGCTGGCGATCGTGCTGTTTGGCTGGCTGGCGGACGTCGCACCGAAAGAGTTCCTGGGGCACTTTACCGTCTTTGCGCTCTCCTGCGTGGTGGGTTACTACGTCGTCTGGAACGTCTCCCATGCGCTGCATACGCCGCTGATGTCGGTCACCAACGCCATCTCCGGGATCATCGTGGTCGGGGCATTACTGCAGATTGGTCACGGCGGCTGGGTCAGTTTCCTCAGTTTTATCGCGGTACTGATCGCCAGTATCAATATTTTCGGTGGCTTCACCGTGACTCAGCGCATGCTGAAAATGTTTCGTAAGGGATAAGGGGTAACTTATGTCTGGAGGATTAGTTACCGCTGCATACATTGTTGCTGCGGTCCTGTTTATTTTCAGCCTCGCGGGGCTTTCAAAACATGAAACGTCGCAGCAGGGTAACAACTTTGGTATCGCCGGGATGGCGATTGCGCTGATTGCCACGATTTTCGGGCCGGACACCGGCAACGTTGCGTGGATCCTGGTGGCGATGATCATCGGCGGCGCCATTGGTATCCGACTCGCCAAACGCGTTGAAATGACCGAAATGCCGGAACTGGTAGCGATCCTGCACAGTTTCGTGGGTCTGGCGGCGGTGCTGGTAGGCTTTAACAGCTACCTGTATCACGAGCCGGGGATGGAGCCGATTCTGGTGAACATCCACCTGACCGAAGTGTTCCTCGGGATCTTCATCGGTGCGGTGACCTTCACCGGTTCTATCGTGGCGTTCGGCAAACTGCGCGGCAAGATCTCCTCTAAACCGCTGATGCTGCCAAACCGCCATAAGTTGAACCTGGCTGCGCTGGTTGTCTCCTTCGTGCTGCTGGTGGTGTTCGTACGCACCGACAGTGTGGGCATGCAGGTGCTGGCGTTGCTGGTGATGACCATCATCGCGCTGGCCTTCGGCTGGCACCTGGTGGCCTCCATCGGTGGGGCAGATATGCCGGTGGTGGTCTCAATGCTGAACTCCTACTCCGGTTGGGCGGCAGCGGCGGCGGGCTTTATGCTGAGTAACGACCTGCTGATCGTGACCGGTGCGCTGGTCGGCTCGAGCGGTGCGATCCTCTCTTACATCATGTGTAAGGCGATGAACCGTTCGTTCATCAGCGTGATTGCCGGGGGCTTTGGTACCGACGGACAAACCTCCGACGGTGACGAAGAGGTGGGTGAGCATCGTGAGATCAATGCCGAAGATACCGCTGACCTGCTGAAAAATTCGCACTCGGTGATCATCACCCCGGGCTACGGCATGGCGGTAGCGCAGGCACAGTATCCGGTTGCGGAAATCACCGAGCGCCTGCGTGCCCGCGGCATCAAGGTGCGCTTTGGTATTCACCCGGTTGCCGGGCGTCTGCCGGGCCACATGAACGTGCTGCTGGCGGAAGCGAAAGTGCCTTACGACATCGTGCTGGAGATGGATGAAATCAACGACGACTTTTCCGACACCGACACCGTGCTGGTCATTGGCGCGAACGATACCGTGAACCCGGCGGCGCAGGACGATCCGAAGAGCCCGATCGCCGGTATGCCGGTTCTGGAAGTGTGGAAGGCGCAGAACGTTATCGTCTTCAAACGCTCCATGAACACCGGTTATGCCGGCGTGCAGAACCCGCTGTTCTTCAAAGAGAACACCCACATGCTGTTTGGCGACGCCAAAGCCAGCGTGGATGCGATCCTGAAAGCGCTGTAATACGGCGTTACGCACCCTAAAAAAACCGCCCCACCGGGCGGTTTTCTCATTTCTGCAGGCTCCTCGCGCTCACTGTCTATACTTTCCTTTTTTGCGTAAAGGGAGAAGGGACATGCAGTTTTTGTCACGTTTCGATTTTTTGACCTTAATGATGACCCCCAGATTCTGGATTGGCTTTGCCACCGTGACGGTGGTCACCCTGCTGATCTACTGGCTACTGAAGCGCCTCATCACCTTTGTCCATAAGGGCATCACCAACTGGGGTGATAAACATCCCGCTACCCACAAGATGCATTTTATCCTCACGGAAATACTTAACAGAACCAGCCGGGTTCTGCTGTTTGTGGTGGCCTTTCTGTTTAGCCTGCGGTTTGTCGAACTGCCGGATCGCCTCTATGGCGCCCTGAGCCATGCCTGGTTCCTGGTGCTGGCGATTCAGGTGGCGCTGTGGATGGATCAGGGGGTGGTCTCCTGGCTCCGGCACGTGATGCTGGCACCGGGGAGCCATAAAAACCCTGTCACCCTGGTGATCACCGGCATGATCCTGCGGGCAATTGTCTGGTCAGTGATGCTGCTGTCGATTCTTGCCAACGCGGGCGTCAACATTACTGCGCTGGTGGCAAGCCTTGGGGTGGGGGGGATTGCCATTGCGCTGGCGGTACAGACCATTCTCAGCGACGTCTTCGCCTCGCTCTCGATAGGTTTTGATAAGCCCTTCGAGATCGGGGATTTTGTGGTGTTTAACGACGTTGCCGGCACGGTAGAGCACATTGGCCTCAAAACGACGCGTATTCGCAGCCTGAGTGGGGAACAGATTGTATGTGGGAATGCGATCCTGCTTCAGCAGACCCTGCATAACTACAAGCGTATGCAGACCCGTCGTATCGTCTTTACCTTTGGCGTGGCCAGCGATACGCCCCCGGAAAAGCTGCGGGTTATTGGCGATAACGTGAAGAAGATCATTACGGATATCGGCGAAACGCGTTTTGACCGTGCCCATCTGCTCGGGTTTGATAAGGACAGGCTTACCTTTGAAGTGGTACATATCGTCAACACGGCGGACTACAACAAGTACATGGATATCCAGCAGGAGATCAACATCCGTATTCTGGAGAGCCTGAATGATGAGGGGGTGAAACTGGCCCTGCCGAGCATGGTGCTGCATGCGCCCTGGATGAAAGAGGGCGAAGGCATGCAACAGTCGCCTCAGCCCGCCATCGAGAGCTAAAAAAAAGCCCGCCGTTACGGCGGGCTTTCTCATGGCTAATCGTCTTCGTCGTCGTCCAGCTCGACCGGGGTCTGATACTGGTCCGGCTTAATGACCAGCAGGTCGCAGCGCAGGTGATCGATAACCTGCTCCGCGGTATTGCCGAGGAAGGCGGCAGAGATACCGGTGCGGCCAATCGTGCCCAGCACCACAATACCGGCTTGCAGATGCTCTGAGAGGTCCGGGATCACCTCTTCTGGCAGGCCTTTCTCGACGTGGGTCAACTTCTCATCAATACCGAATTTTTGCCGCAGCGCTTTCATCGCCAGCAGATGCTGGCCGCGAATGGCGTCGTTATACACGCTGGGATCAAATTCCGGGAGTTCGATGGCAATGTTAATCGGGGTAATCGGGTAGGCGCCCACCAGGTGGACTTCGGTATGGTTGACCTGCTCGGCCAGGTGTAGCGTCTCTTTCACCAGCTTTTCGTTCAGAGCATTGTGGTAGTTCTCTTCGCTGGCGAGATTTACCGCCACCACCGCTTTGCCGCCTTCCGGCCACGGCTGGTCTTTCACCATCCACACCGGGCACGGGCATTTACGCAGCAGGTGCCAGTCTGTCGGGGTAAAGATTACCGCTTCCAGCTTGTCGTGCTGGTGGGCCATCTTCAGCAGCAGGTCGTGCTCGCCGCTCACCACTTCCTGGATGATGGCTTCAAACGGACGGTTGTGCCACACTACTTTGATCTCAATGGGCACACCGGCATCAAGATAGAATTTTGCCTGCTCGCGGATCCACGCGGTACGCTGGCTGATCACTCCCTGACGCATAGCGGTGCGTTCGTCAGGCGACAGAAGGGTGGTCATTTCGTAAGAAAAGTCATATATCGGCAGAAACGCTTTTATCCTGCCACCAATCCGTTGATGTAAATAGACAGCTCGTCGTAACGCCGGTTGATCGTCCTGATTAGGATCGATGGCCACCAGCATGTTTTGATACTTTGCCATACAGGTCTCCTTACTACTGTCACCACAGTCTGTAATTAAAAGAGTAACCTATATATCTGAAATGAAACAGAGGGGAAGATTTGCCAGATCAATAAATCAGTAAAATTATCGATCTGGCAGGGGAATCGGAGAGGTTTATGCCACGTTACGGGAATGGCCCGCCAGCACCGCCAGCGCTTCACCGTTTTCGATGGTGATATATTTCCCTTTTACCGCCAGCATGCCGCTTTTCTGGAAACGACCCAGCAGACGGCTGATGGTTTCAACGGTCAGGCCCAGGTAGTTACCGATATCGCCACGGGTCATGGTCAGACGGAACTCACGCGGAGAAAAACCACGTTCGGCGAAACGACGGGACAGGTTATAGATAAACGCGGCCAGACGCTCTTCGGCATTCTTTTTGGACAGCAGCAGGATCATGTCCTGATCGCCTTTGATCTCACCGCTCATCAGACGCATCATCTGCTGGCGCAGGTTAGGCATTTTGCCTGACAGATCGTCCAGAGTTTCAAACGGGAGTTCGCAAACCATTGAGGTTTCCAGCGCCTGAGCGAAGCTCGGGTGGTTACCGGTGCCGATCGCATCAAAGCCCACCAGATCGCCCGCCAGGTGGAAGCCGGTGATCTGCTCGTCGCCCTGTTCGGTAATGGTATAGCTCTTGATGGTGCCAGAACGGATAGCGTACAGCGATTTCAGTTCGTCTCCCGCTTTAAACAGCGTTTGCCCTTTCTGAATCGGCTTTTTACGCTCGATAATATTATCAAGCTGATCCAGCTCGTGCTCATTCAGGGTGAACGGGATACAGAGCTGGCTGATGCTGCAGTCCTGACAATGGATAGCACAACCGCCAGACTGAATGCGTCGAATAATTCGCTTTTCCGGGATCATAGGTTTGCTCAAGCCTTAATTGATATTGGTCAATTTTAACATCTTTTTGGACCCTACGTAAGCCTGGTAAACCATCAATCAGGACAAGAAGCGTGAATGCGCCAGCATCTTCTTGAAATTCCACAAATTAGCTGCGGACTTTATCGCTAACTTAAGGAAAATTAAGCACTAAAAGCCTGGAACTACAGCAATAAATAGCCCTCGTGACGCAGCAGCCACTCTTTGCGCTGCACCCCGCCCGCGTAGCCTGTCAGGGTGCCGTTGCGACCAATAACGCGGTGACAGGGCACCACAATACTGACCGGATTTGACCCGTTCGCCGCACCCACGGCGCGCGCTGCGCCGGGGCGACCAAGCTGTTCCGCCAGCTGGCCATAATGCATCACCTGGCCGCAGGGAATGGATCGCAACGCCTGCCACACTTCACGCTGGAAGGGGGTGCCAGCCGTGGCGGTCGGCAGAGTGTCGATAATGCTGAGATCGCCCTCGAACCAGGCGGTCAGCTTATCGCTAAGCCCGCCCGGATTGCTGGCGCTGATGCGCTCGTAGCCCTGCGCCCGGTAGTGGATATTCAGCAGTTCCACCATCCGGTTGCTGTGCTCCTCCCACTCCACGGCGCGCAGGTTAAATTGCTCGTCCGCAATCACCCATAGCGGCCCTAGCGGGGTAGCAATTTTATCTTCGAGTAATCTCAGCATGTGCTCTTCCTTAATTCAGTCGCGGGTACACTCCCGGCCCAATGGGCAGGCCGACAAGATACCACGCCACCAACATGAGCAACCATACTCCTAAAAAGATAAGCGGATACGGCAGCACCAGCGAATAGTAGGTACCCAGTTTGGCCTCGGGCTTATAGCGCTGCAGGAAGCCTAAAAACAGCGGTACGAACGGCGACACCGGGGCCAGCGGGATCACCGATGAATCCGCCACGCGGAACAGGATCTGCGCAAACGCCGGATGGAAGCCGAGCAGCATAAACATCGGCACGAAGATAGGGGCCAGAATCGACCAGATGGCCGATCCGCTGGCGATAAACATGCACAGCAGGGAGGAGAGCAGCGCCAGGCCGACAAAGGCGGGCACGCCGCTCAGCCCGGCGGTTTCCAGCAGGTCGGTCAGGCCCACCGCCATAAACTTGCCCATGTTGCTCCAGTTGAACATGGCTACAAACTGCGCCAGCGGGAACACCATCACGATAAACCCGGCCATCTCTTTCATCGGCTCGATCATCAGCTGGGGCAGATCGCCCTGACGACGCACTTTCCCGGTGGCGATGCCGTACGCCAGCGACACCACAAAAAAGAACAGGATGATCAGCGGCACGATGCCTTTAATAAACGGCGAGGGCAGTACGGTGTGCTGGACCGGATCGCGCAGAATGCCGTTCTCCGGCACCACCATCAGGGCGATGGCGGCGATAAACAGCAACGATACACCCCCGGCAACGCGCAGCCCGCGGCGCTGCTCCGGCGACAACGCATCCAGCTTCTCGTCGCTGCTGCCCTGCCACTTGCCCAGACGCGGCTCAACGATCCTGTCGGTGATCAGCCCGCCGACAACAGTCAGCACAATCACCGAACTGGCCATAAAGTACCAGTTGTCGATCACGCTGACGTGCATCGCGGCATCAATGGTTTTGGCCGCTTCGGTGCTGATGCCGGAGAGCAGCACGTCGGTGGTGACGATCAGCAGGTTGGCGGTAAAACCGCACCCGACACCGGCAATGGCTGCCAGCAGGCCCGCCACCGGATGGCGTCCGACGGCGAGGAAGATCAGCGCGCCCATCGGCGGCATGATCACCAGCGCCGCATCGGACGAGATATGGCTGAAGAAGGCGATAAACAGCACCATATAGCTGGCGTAACGCGCGCTGACGTGAGAGGCCATTTTCACCATCAGGGCAGGCAGCAGGCCGGAACGTTCGGCCAGGCCGGCACCCAGCACCAGGGCCAGGATCGCCCCCAGCGGGGCAAAGCCGCTGAAGTTTTTAATCACATTAGGTAAAAACCAGTGCAGCCCTTCAACGCTCAGCAGATTTTTGACAACGACCATGCTGCCATCGGCCGGATTGCGGGCGCTGACGTTAAAGGCCGACAGCACGGCGGTGGCTGCCGCCAGGATCACAATCAAATAAACGAAAAGCAGGAAAGGGTGCGGCACTTTATTGCCGATCCTTTCAACCCAACCATAGAGCTTACCGGTAGGGGAATGCGAAGGTATGGATGACATACTCATGGGCGTTCCTCGGGAGTGTTGTGTTGTTGTGTTTTATTATTTTAAAAGTGACGGCGTCACGTTTTCTGGGATCGGGCAGACGTACGGTTTTTCGGTTACTTGTTGCGTAAACTCCTCGCGGCAGGCGGCCAGCAGCGCCGGATCCTGCAGCAGCGCCAGCGCGGTGGCACCCATCACTTTACCAGCCAGCAGCATCCCCTTATGGGCGATGGAGGTGCGGCCCTGGGCCACCAGCTGCCAGGTGTGCAGCGGCGTGCCGACGGTAAAGCAGGGGCTGAAGCACTGGGCGACCGGCATTTTCCAGCTGACATCCCCCACGTCGGTGGAGCCCGCCAGGACGTTATCAGTAATGGCATACGGGGCCACCTCGTCCACCAGCAGGGTGTGCTGATGGCGACGGGCAAACTGCTTGCCGTCTTCCCCGCCGGTGGCGGCGATATTTTTCAGGCTGTTTTGCAGATCGTTATCGGTCAGGGTGGCGCGGATCTCCGCCGCAAACGCGCGCTCATCATCGCTCCACGCCGGGGTGCCGTAATGCTGCAGGGCGCTGTACATCGCGGCCTCCAGCCTGCGGTTCGGCAGGTAGCTGGAGCAGGCTTTATCGAAACGGCGTTCGACGGTAGTTTCGGTCATCAGCGCGGCACCCTGGGCAATCTTTTCGATCCGCTCATAGATCTGCTGCGCATCGGCCATCTCCGGGGCGCGGATCAGATACAGCACTTCCGCCTGGGCCTGCACCACGTTCGGGGAGATCCCGCCGGTATCGGTGATGGCGTAGTGAACGCGGGCTTTTTCAATGATGTGTTCATTGAGGAAGTTGGTGCCGGTGGTCATCAGGGTGACGGCGTCCAGCGCGCTGCGCCCCAAATGCGGAGAGTTGGCGGCATGGGCTGCGGTACCGTGAAAACGCCACGCTGCCTGGATGTTGGCTAAGGTACTGACGTTAAACATTCCGGCGAAGGCCTCGGGGTGCCAGGTGACGGCGGCATCCACGTCGTCGAACAGCCCTTCGCGCACCATAAAGGTTTTACCCGATCCGCCCTCTTCGCCAGGGCAGCCGTAAAAGCGCAGGGTGCCGCTGCCGCCGTGCTGCTCCAGCCAGCTTTTTGCCGCCACCGCAGCCGCCAGCCCGGCGGTGCCGAGCAGGTTATGCCCGCAGCCGTGGCCGTTGGCGCCCGGGGTATCGGTTTGCGGAGTGGCGCAGTGCGCCTGCTGGCTTAAGCCTGCCAGGGCATCGTACTCCCCCAGAATGGCGATCACTGGTTTGCCTTCGCCGTAGCTGGCAATAAAGGCGTTCGGCACGCCGCCGGCCTCGCGGGCCAGGCTAAAGCCGGCCTCTTCCAGGGCGCAGGCCAGCCGTTCGGCGGACCAGAACTCTTCGAAGCGGGTCTCAGGATGATCCCAGATCTCATCGGCAATCCTGGTAAAGTGCTGAGATCGCGTGTCGATAGCATCCTCAACAAAACGGTACATGCTCTGCATTACACACCTCGCGTCCACGGGAAGTTAAGCGCGGTACGCGCCAGGGTTTCGATGGCGATCGGCATCACCGACTCGTCGAAATCGAATTTGTCGTTGTGGTGTCCGGCGCTGAGGGTGGTGCCAAAGACCATATAGGAGGCGAGGCCGCCGTTCTGCTGAACGCGGGCCATCATCAGGGTGGCATCCTCCGATCCGGCAGGGGCTTTTACCTTATCGATGGCCTGTTCCACACCGGCAACCTGCAATGCCTGCTCGCGCAGGTAGTTCACCCATGCCGGAGAGGGGGCGCTGGAGGTCGCTGCGCCCATCAGACGCAGCTCGGTGCTGACGCCGTGCATCGCCGCCGCGCCGTCAATGACCGCTTTTGCGCGCTCGAACACATAGTGATTAATGGCTTCGCTCTCGCCGCGGGTCTCTACCTTCAGCAGCGCGCTGGCGGGGACCACGTTACGACCGCTGCCCGCCTGCATTACGCCGACGTTTACGCGGGACGCGCCTTCGCTGTGCGGGGCGATGCTGTGCAGGCCAATGGCGGCTTGGGCTGCGGCCAGCAGGGCATTGCGACCCTCTTCGGGCTTGCCACCCGCATGCGCCGCCACGCCGGTGAAGCGCACGTCAAATTTGGTGGTGGCCATAAAGTTATCGCTGCCGCAGATCACGGTACCCGCCGGCACGCCGGTGCCAATGTGGATGGCGGTGAAGTAGTCCACGCCGTCGAGCGCGCCGGCGGCAACCATGGCCCGCGCGCCGCGGGTGCCCTCTTCGGCAGGCTGGAAGATGAGTTTGATGGTGCCGTTCAGCTGCGCGCGGTACTGCATCAGCAGATGCGCCAGACCGAGGCCGATGGTGGTGTGGCCGTCGTGGGCGCAGGCATGCATCATGCCGCTGTTGCAGGAGGCAAAGCCTTCCCGGACAGGGAGATGATCGTCCTGAGCGGATTCATCCAGATCCAGCGCGTCCATGTCGACCCGAAACGCCAGCGTCGGCCCCGGGCGGCCGGTATTCAGCGTGGCAACAATGCCGGTAAAACCGCCTTCAAAGGCGCTGAGCCATTTTTCCGGCGCACCTTGCTGACGCGCGCGGGCAAAGGCCTGGGCCAGGGTGGCATCGTCGGGCAGACCCATGCGGCTGTCGGCATCGATCACATCGCGGCCCATCGCCAGCGTGTAGCCCAGTTGATCCAGCACCTCTGCGACTTTTGCCGCGGTGCGAAACTCCACCCAGCCCGACTCCGCAAAGTGATGGAAATCGCGTCGCCAGGCGATGAGTTGCGGGAAGAGAGTTTGCAGGTCCTGCGCCAGTGTATGCATATCGTTTCCTGTCATCATTAGAATATGTGAACTGCTTCACACTGTGATAGTTTTTACTTATCACTAACCGTTTTTTCACAGATTTAACCGTTCGTGGCTTACCCTGGCACAATCAATTCCATTACAGTAGATGACAGTTTCTTTACTCTGATAGACAACGGTTATCGGTGCCGACATGACATTCCAGGTAAAATTTCATCAGCTGCGAGCCTTTGTGGAAGTGGCGCAGCAGGGGAGCATCCGTGGGGCGGGTCGGGTGTTGAACCTGTCGCAGCCGGCGTTAACCAAATCGATTAAAGAGCTGGAAGAGGGCATCGCGGCGCAGCTATTCATCCGCCGCAGCAAAGGGGTGACATTAACCGAGTGCGGAGAGAGTTTTTATCAGCACGCCAGGCTGATACTTGAAGAGTTACGTAGCGCGCAGGACGATATTCGCCAGCGGCAGGGCCAGCAGGCCGGGCAGATTAATATCGGCATGGGCGCCAGTATTGCCCGCCTGTTAATGCCTGCGGTCATTACCCGTTTCCATCAGCAGCACCCGCAGGTCAAGGTGCGTATTATGGAGGGGCAATTAGTTTCGATGATTAGGTAATGACTCCAACTTATTGATAGTGTTTTATGTTCAGATAATGCCCGATGACTTTGTCATGCAGCTCCACCGATTTTGAGAACGACAGCGACTTCCGTCCCAGCCGTGCCAGGTGCTGCCTCAGATTCAGGTTATGCCGCTCAATTCGCTGCGTATATCGCTTGCTGATTACGTGCAGCTTTCCCTTCAGGCGGGATTCATACAGCGGCCAGCCATCCGTCATCCATATCACCACGTCAAAGGGTGACAGCAGGCTCATAAGACGCCCCAGCGTCGCCATAGTGCGTTCACCGAATACGTGCGCAACAACCGTCTTCCGGAGCCTGTCATACGCGTAAAACAGCCAGCGCTGGCGCGATTTAGCCCCGACGTATCCCCCACTGTTCGTCCATTTCCGCGCAGACGATGACGTCACTGCCCGGCTGTATGCGCGAGGTTACCGACTGCGGCCTGAGTTTTTTTAAATGGCGGAAAAATCGTGTTGAGGCCAACGCCCATAATGCGGGCGGTTGCCCGGCATCCAACGCCATTCATGGCCATATCAATGATTTTCTGGTGCGTACCGGGTTGAGAAGCGGTGTAAGTGAACTGCAGTTGCCATGTTTTACGGCAGTGAGAGCAGAGATAGCGTTGATGTCCGGCAGTGCTTTTGCCGTTACGCACCACCCCGTCAGTAGCTGAACAGGAGGGACAGCTGATAGAAACAGAAGCCACTGGAGCACCTCAAAAACACCATCATACACTAAATCAGTAAGTTGGCAGCATCACCCGATGATTAATGAATTACGCCAGGGGGAGCTTGATTTTACCATCAATACCTATTACCAGGGGCCGTATGATCATGAATTCACGTTCGAAAAATTGTTTGAGAAGCCTTTTGCGATATTTTGTCGGGCAGATCATCCGGCAATAGGTGCGGAATCCATTAATGCGTTGCTGAAATATAGCTGGACGATGCCAACCCCGCGAGGCAGTTATTATAAGCAACTGGAGGAGATGTTTTCCCACCGGGCTCAGATCCCCCATATTGGCGTGGTATGTGAGACATTTTCGTCCTGTATTAGCCTGGTGGCGCAGAGCGATTTTCTCAGCATACTGCCGCAGGAGCTGGGCTGCGACCCGCTGTTGGCCAACAGGCTGGTGATGTTGCCGGTGAAAGAGTCGTTACCGAAAGCGACCTATTACCTTATTCAACGAAGGGACTCCCGACAGACACCGTTGACCACCTCATTAATCACACAATTCAGACGTCATGCCCGGCAGGTTATTTATTAGACAGTATAAGGATAAAAAAATGGAGCCCGTCGACATCCAACAGACTCCACAGTACACACAGCATTGCTCCAGATGCAACTCTGCTTATTATTTCCGTTGTGCAGATAACTTCATATATAACATCTTTTAGTGATAAATAAAGGAATTAACGTAACGGGATCATAAAAATTTAATGTAAGTCATAAAGTTAATCATTAATAAAAATTAATTTCAGTCCACATGCATTATCCATTAAATTTAGTTTATTAATTATTGTTTTTGGAATGATTAACCGACCTGTAACGCCGCATTGAGCCACGTGAAAGGGGCAGGTATAGTACCCTGTCAGCTAAGCAGGAGGATGCCATGAACCCAGACGATAAATCGCTTTTTCTCGATGCGATGGAGGATGTCCAGCCTCTCAGGCGTTGTACCGACGTCCACTGGCAGCCCGCCGCCACCCCGCGCACTCGCCAGCCTGTGGACACCAGCCAGTTGGATAACTTTCTCACCACCGGCTTTCTGGATGTTCTGCCTCTGGCAGAGCCGCTGGCGTTTCAGCGGGAAGGGGTGCAACAGGGGGTGTTCGATAAGCTGCGCTCGGGCAAATACCCCCGCGAGGCGAGCCTCACCTTATTGCGTCAGCCCGTGGAGCAGTGCCGCCAGCAGCTGTTTACCTTCATTCGCCAGGCGGAGCGTGACGGCTTGCGTAACCTGATTATCATTCACGGTAAAGGGCGCGACGATAAGTCCCACGCCAACATCGTGCGCAGCTATCTGGGGCGCTGGCTGCCGGAGTTCGAGGCGGTACAGGCGTTTACCGTGGCCCAGCCGCATCACGGCGGCAGCGGCGCCTGCTATGTTGCACTGCGCAAGTCCAGTGAGGCGAAGCTCGAAACCCGTGAACGTCTGGCTAAACGCAGCCGCTAGCCCAGAGCGGGCACGGCGTATCGGTGGGCGATGTCGCGCTGAGCCTGAACGCGCTGGAGAAGGGCCTGCTGGTGCGGCCCTTCTCACGCATCGTCCGCACCGGCGATGGCTATTATCTGGTGTCGCCGGGCGACAGCAGTAAGCAGCAGGCCATTACCCGTCTGGGCGAGTATCTGCTGGCACACACCCCGGATATGGTACATTTGCGGGCTGAATGATTCTGACAGAACGCCGCGCATCCATGGAAAATACCGCATTACGCTACCGCCAGTTTGGTGAACCTGAATCTGTACTCCAGAGGGAAATCAGCGAAAAAGCGCCGCTACAGCCGGGAATCCTCCGGGTGCAGATGCGACTCGCCCCGGTCAACGCCTCAGATCTGATCCCCATCACCGGGGCCTACCGTCATCGCATCACGTTGCCCGCCATCGCCGGATATGAAGGCATGGGTCAGGTGATTGCCGCTCCGGACGGCGCTGCGCTTCTGCCGGGACAGCGGGTTTTGCCCCTGCGCGGGGAAGGCACCTGGCAGCAATATGTTGATTGCCCGGCGGCGCTGGCGATCCCGGTTCCCGATTTCGTTGAGGACGCGCTGGCGGCGCGGGCGTTTATCAACCCGATGGCGGCCTGGCTGATGCTCAACCTCTGGCCTGTGCAGGGTAAACGGGTACTGCTGACCGCCGCCGGGTCGGACTGCGCCATTCTGCTCGGGCAGTGGGCACAGCGGCGGGGGGCGACGGCGGTGTACGGCATTCACCGCTCGGCGATCCACGCCGACAGGCTGCGGGCAATGGGGATCTTCCCGGTTGCGCAGCAGGACAGCGATACCGTGCGCGCCCTCGCCGCGTCCAGCGACATTGTCTATGACGCCACCGGCGGCGAGCTGGCCCAGACCATCCTCAATTCGATGCGCAGCAGCGCAACGTTTGTCTGCTACGGGCTGCTCGCAGGCCAGCCCTTTTCGTTACAGCGTCATTTTCCGCCGACGCACTGGTTCCATATTCGCAACCACTTCGCGGCGCTTAGCCCGCAGGTGTGGCAGGCGGCGTTTAGTGAAATCTGGCCGCTGCTGGCTGAGAGCCAGTACAGCGACGCCATGCTGATCCCCTTTAGTGCCTGGCCGTCGGCGCTGGCCAGCTACCGCCAGGCGGGGCGTACCCACAAGCCGCTGCTGGACTTTACCCGCGATAATCCTTAGTTCGCCCGGCTCATATCACTGAGCAGCAGCGCAATACTTTTGCCGCCGGTGGTCTGCTCCAGCGCAATCTTCACGATAATGGTCAGAGGCACCGACAGGAGCATCCCCACCGGCCCCAGCAGCCAGCCCCAGAAGATCAGCGACAGGAAAACCACCAGCGTGGAGAGGCCCAGCCCGCGCCCCATTAACCGGGGCTCGAGAATGTTGCCGAAGATCAGATTGACGATCAGATACCCCGCCAGCAGCACCAGCGCCGGGTAAAAGCCGCTGAATACCAGCACCTGCGCAATGGGCGGGATGGCCGCCAGCACCGATCCGATGTTGGGGATATAGTTCAGGGCAAAGGCCAGCAGAGCCCAGACAAAGGCAAACCGTACCTCCAGCGCCGCCAGCATCCCCCAGACCACCAGCCCGGTCACCAGGCTGATGGCGGTCTTCAGCACCAGATAGTGCGAGACGCTGTCGAGGGCGCGCTGAATGGCGGCCATCCCCTCTACCGGGCGTGACATCAGCGGCTGGAGCTTCGCCGGCAGCTGCGGCACCTCCAGCAGCATAAACACCACGGTCAGCAGCAGCAGAAAGATAGACGTCATGGCACTGGAGAGCTGCGCCAGCAGGGCGGTTACCAGCGTCATGGCGGCATTAGGGTCGATATACTTCAGCAGCTCCTCCATCGACACTTCGATCCCGGCCCGCTGCAGCCAGGGCTCCAGATGCAGCAAAGGCACGGCCAGCGAGGTACGGTAGTGCGGCAGGGTGCGCGCCAGCTCATTCAGCGAGGTGCCCAGATAGGCCACCAGTAACGCCATAAAAACCACGATAAGCAGGATCGGCAGGACGATCGCCAGCACCCGGGGAAGACGCAGGCGCACCAGACGCCGCACCAGCGGGTGCAGCACCACGGCGATAAACAGCGCCAGGATAAAGGGCACAATAATATCCGCCGCAATGCGGATCCCCGTCAGCACAATCACCAGCATGCCGAGCATGATGACTATTTTTAATCCGTTGAGGGTAATAATGGGTTTGGCCATACTGGCTCCTGATGCCGTCCTTTTTATATATTCTAACGGCGCGGCGCTTTTAATAAATTAACCAAACGCAAACGGCGAGGGTAAAGAAATGAAAAGGCTTTGAGTAAAATCCTGGCTTATGGTAAAAATCAGCTGTGTTTAACTACCGGAGACAATTTTCATCTGCACTGACGAGAAGCAACACCGCAGATAATTGTAATTTTATGGACAATCTGTTCAGGACCTATTTTTCAAACCTCTCTGTTTTACTCTCCTCTTTTTGCCTGCTGTCTGGCGAGCAACACTGGCGCACCGCGCTGTAGACCCTCTCTCTGCCTGAGCTGGCGCCTTGCGCCCGGCTGAATCTTCATTCGTTTTTTACCCGGCTGCCATCACTGGCGAGCCGCGAAGGATTATATTCTCAAGCAGGAGAAAAACATGTTTTACTGGATCCTCTTAGCCCTGGCTATTGTTGCTGAAATAACCGGCACCCTCTCCATGAAATGGGCCAGCGTCAGCGGCGGTCACACCGGTTATATTTTAATGCTGTCGATGATTGCGCTGTCCTATATTTTCTTGTCTTTTGCGGTTAAAAAAATCGCGCTGGGCGTAGCCTATGCATTATGGGAAGGGGTAGGTATTTTCTTAATCACCCTGTTTAGCGTTTTACTGTTTGATGAGTCGCTGTCGCTGATGAAAATGGCCGGACTGACGACGCTGGTAGCGGGAATAATATTCATCAAATCCGGCACCCGCAAACCGGTAAAACAGCGCAAGGAGGCGACCCATGCCACAGTTTGAGTGGGTTCATGGCGCCTGGCTGGCGCTGGCGATCGTCCTGGAGATTGCCGCTAACGTGCTGCTGAAGTTTTCCGACGGTTTTCGCCGCAAAGCCTATGGTCTGCTGTCGATTGCGGCGGTACTGGGCGCGTTCAGCGCCCTGTCGCAGGCGGTTAAAGGTATTGAGCTGTCGGTGGCCTATGCCCTGTGGGGCGGGTTCGGGATTGCGGCGACGCTGGCGGCGGGCTGGATCCTGTTTGGTCAGCGGCTGAACCAGAAGGGCTGGATTGGCCTGCTTCTGCTTCTGGCCGGGATGATCATGATAAAACTGGCCTGATAACATCGCTGCCTGTCATTACAGGCAGCGAAATTCATCTCCTGTATTACGCTTAGACTGAAAGCATTAAAAAGGACGAGGAATGAATGCATACCCCTTTAAGCTGGCGTAAAATCCCCTCTGCGAAAACTTTGTTTGTCATGATTTTTATGGCAGGGCTCGGCTTAATTTTCTCCGTTGTGACCCTGCTGTACCTCTCGCTGAACCTCATCAGCAGTAAAGCCAATGAAATCGACGAGCAGCGTACGGCCCTCTCCGTGCAGGGCGCCGTTCAGACCTCGATTAACCGGGTCTGGTCGCTGGTGATCGACAACGCCGTCTGGGATGACGCGGTGCGCGAAGCCTATCGTCCGGCGCTGGACATAGACTGGCTCTACAACACCTGGGGGGCGGGCTATAAGGTCAATAACCTGTATGACGGCACCTTTGTACTCGACGAACGCTTCCGGGTGCTGTGGGGATCGTTTAAAAGCCAGCCTTTCGCGGAAAAAAACCTCGACTTCTTTGGCGATGGCTTAAAGTCGCTGATCCTGATGCACACCAACGCCCTGAAATCGGATAAAAACATCTATGCCGGGATCACCCGCACCCGGGCGGGGATCGCCTTCGTGGGCGTCGGACTGATCCGCCCGACGATAGGCAGTTTGCAGGCGGGGGACAATACCCGCCGCTTTCTGGTCATCACCCGCCACATCAATCCGCAAATTTTGCGCGATCTGGGAAACACCTTTCAGATCGACGACCTGACCTTCACCCCGGAGCAGGTCAGCGACGTTAACGTGCCGCTGAAGAGCTCTTCGGGGGAGGTGCTGGGGTATCTGTCGTGGAAGCCGCGCCTGCCAGGGGCTGCCGCGGCCAAAGCTGCTTCGCTGGATATCACCCAGATCGTGCTCTTCTCCGCAGCGCTGATCCTGCTGTTTATCCTCTTCAGCTGCGTGGGGCTGTATAAACTGGCACGAGGTGAGAACCTGGCGAGAAAGGTGGCGCGCACCGACTGGCTCAGCCATTTACCTAACCGCCGGGCATTGATTGAAGAGCTGGAGCGGGTGAGCCAGCGCGGCGATACCGATCGTAAAAGCGTGGTCTTTATCGATCTCGACGGCTTTAAAGACGTCAATGATATCTACGGCCACGAGGTGGGCGATGAGCTGATCGTTATCATTGCCGGCGCGCTACGCGACAACGTGCCGAAAGACGGCATGCTGGCCCGCATGGGCGGGGATGAGTTTGCCATGACCATCGGCGGGGACAATGCCGAAGCGCTGGCCTCCGCCTTTGCAGGTTTTGTTCTCGATTATCTGAACAATGCGATCCGCGTCGGGGAGCGCACCATCCATATTGGCGCCAGCATCGGTATTGCCAGCGGCACCCTGGTGGAGTGCACCAGCTCGGAGCTGTTCCGTCGCGCCGATATCGCCATGTACCACTCCAAAATCACCGGCAAGGGGCGGGTGACGCACTACGATACGGAGCTGAACAGCGTGCGTGAGCGCCAGGTGGCGATTGAGAGTCAGATCCGCAGCGGCCTTGAGCGCGACGAGTTCGATGTCTGGTATCAGCCGATCATCGATGCGCGCAGCCAGAAGATGGTCAGCGTGGAGGCGCTGGTGCGCTGGCCGCGCCGCCCGGAGGGGCCGCTGCCGCCGGACGTGTTTATCACTATCGCGGAGACCAGCGGGCTGATTTATGGTCTGGGGCAGTTTGTCCTGCGCCGGGCCTGTCAGGATCTGGAGCCTTACGCGGATCTCAAACTGTCGGTCAACATCTCGCCCGCGCAGTTCCGCGACCCGGAATTTGAGGCCAAAGTGGAAGGCGCCCTCGACGTCAGCCACTTCCCGGCCACGCGCCTGCAGCTGGAGGTGACGGAAACCTACGTTCTGGAAAATCCCGAGCGGGCGCGTTCAGCTATCAACAACCTCAGAGCCCAGGGGATCGCCGTGGCGCTGGATGATTTTGGCACCGGCTACTCCAGCATCGGCTATCTCAGGCGCTTTAACTTCGACACCATCAAGATCGACAAATCGCTGGCCGGGCTGGTGGATCATGACGAGCAGGCCGCGGCCCTGGTCAGCGGCACGGTGCGCATCGCCAGCGCCCTCGGGATGACCGTCGTGGCCGAAGGGGTGGAGAACGAGATACAGATGAAACTGCTGCGGCTGGCGGGCTGCGATCAGCTGCAGGGCTTCTGGTACAGCCAGCCGATGCCGATAGAGGCGATCATGGCGCTACGCCAGCAGCGGCAGTGCTAAATCACTGCCGGGCCAGCTCTTCCAGCTTGTCACGAAAGCCGGTAATCGACAGGGCGCGGTTGTCCGCCCGCCAGCGATCTTTCGCCGCCGGGGCGGAGCTTTGTACCCCGATGACCTGCCAGCCTTCGGCGGTTTTCAGCATCAGCGGCGAGCCGCTGTCGCCGGGCAGGGTATCGCACTGATGCGACAGCACGCCGGTTTGCGCCCAGCCGGTGACGATACAGTCCTGATGGGTATAGAGCACGTCGAGATGATCTTCCGGATAGCCTGCCTGGTTCACCTTGCGGTCGGCCGCTTTCAGGGCGGCGGTCAGGGCGTCTTTGTCGCCGGTAAACAGCGGCAGCGGGGTGATCCCCGATGGCGGATTACGCAGCACCACCAGACCAAAATCCCAGGAGGCGGCAGAAGGCGGCACGATCCAGCCATCGCCGTCGGCTTTCAGCCGTCGTCCCAGTGACGCCGGGACGCGCCCTTCAATGCCGTGGATCTCATAGCGCCAGCTGCCTTTTAGCGACACGAAGCGCAGGGCAACGGCGGTATCCGGTTTACCGTTTGGCGGCACAAGCAGGCAGTGGCCGGCGGTCAGCGCCAGCTGAGGGGTGATGAGAGTCGCAGTACACAGATTTCCACTGGCGGTTTCCAGCTGGCCAATGGCATCCCACGGCGAGCGGGAAGGATCGGCGACACGCGTGCGGTCGTCATGACCAAAAAACAGCGTTTGTACTTCTTTTTTGACGTTCGCAGCGTCGACACCGCCATCGTCCGCATGACTCAGCCCAGAAAAGAGAAAAAACGTTCCCAGTACAACCACAACAGATTTACGCATATCACACTCTGAAGGGGGATAATTATGATTATTAAATATGAACCCTGGTTAATAACTATAGACGGGACAGCGCGAAAGTGGGAGTAAAATCAGCGTGCTACACTCAGGAAATATAAAACACACTGGCGACAAGTGCGCACAAAATAAGCGTGATAAGAATGAACTCAAACCGATAGCGCTGAAACATAACGCCCTCCGGATAGAAAAACGGCGCTGCGACCTTGCGGGTTCAGCGCCGGGGACCAACGCGCCCCTCAGGGCACGTTAAGGTAAGTCGGCTTATGCAGCCGGTTTAGCTGCCGGGGCTGCAGCTTCGTGTTTCACTGGTTTTTTGTGGTGTTTTTTGGCTGCCTGGGCTTTCTGGGCAACCGGAGCGGCTTCCGCTTTTTTCACGTCTTTTTTGTGATGCTTTTTCGCTGCCTGTGCTTTCTGGACGGCAGCTTTTTTATGTTTTTTGTGGTGCACGGTTTTCGCAGCCGGTGCTGCGGTGGTGGTCGCGGTTGCAGCAGGTGCAGCGGTGTTGGCGACGGTGTCAGCAGCAAACGCAGCAGAAGAGAGACCCATTGCAGCGGCAACAACCAGAGCTAATACTTTATTCATCATCCTACCCTCGAATTGGTTTTTTCATTTAACCCCACTGCGGGGCCGTTGAAAGAACTATATCCCTGAAACTACGGGGCTTCCGTGAGTGATTGGTGACGGCGTGTAACGGATTGTACAGCGCCGGGTACGATACCCGGCGCGGAGGGTTACAGGTAGCGGGCGGTAAGATGGTCACGGAAGTAGCGGCTGTTGAGATCCTCCCCGGTCGCCTGCTCAATCAGCTGGGCAGTGGTGAAGCGGCTGCCGTGCTGCCAGATGCTCTGACGCAGCCAGTCGAAGAGGGCGCTGAAATCCCCCACGGCGATGGCGGCGTCCAATCCCGGCAGGGCCTTTTTCGCAGCAGCGAACAGCTGGGCGGCGTACATCGCACCCAGGGTGTACGACGGGAAATAACCAAAGCCGCCGTCCGTCCAGTGAATATCCTGCATACAGCCGTTGCGGTAGTTATCTTTGGTGGACAGGCCCAGCCACGTCTGCATCTTCTCATCCCACAGGGCCGGAATGTCCTCCACCTCGATCTCGCCGTTAATCAGCGCCCGTTCGATCTCATAGCGCAGCACCACGTGTGCCGGATAGCTCACTTCGTCAGCATCCACGCGGATGTAGCCCGGCTTAACGCGCTGGTTCCAGGCGACAAAGTTCTCCGGCGTGAAGGCCGCCTGGCTGCCGAAGCGCTCATGCACCGCCGGGAGCAGGTGGTTGAGAAACGCCTTGCTGCGGCCAAGCTGCATCTCAAAGAACAGGCTCTGGGATTCGTGAATAGCGGTAGAGCGTGCCAGGGCGATGGGCTGGCCGAGCCAGTTGCGCGGCAGGTTCTGCTCGTAACGGGCGTGGCCGGTTTCATGGATCACCCCAAACAGGGCGCTGAGCAGCTCGTCTTCATCGTAACGGGTGGTGATGCGCACGTCTTCCGGCACGCCGCCACAGAACGGGTGGGCGCTGACGTCCAGACGACCGGCATTAAAGTCGAAGCCGAGGGTCTTCATCGCCTCCAGCCCCAGCTCGCGCTGGATCGCCGTCGGGAACGGGCCCTGCGGCGGCACGAAGGACTGCTGCGCCTGCTTTTCGACAACCTGGTTCAGCAGATCCGGTAGCCAGGATTTGAGATCGCCAAACAGCTCGTCAAGCCGGGCGCTGGTCATGTCCGGCTCGAAGATATCCAGCAGCGCATCGTAAGGGGTGCAGCCTTTGGCTTCGGCGCGCAGGCGGGCCTCTTCCCGGCTCAGCTTTACCACCTCTTTCAGGTTGGCAGCAAAGCCCTGCCAGTCATTCGCCGGACGCTGGGTGCGCCAGGCATGCTCGCATTTACTGCCCGCCAGCGATTTGGCTTCAACCAGCGACTCTGGCAGCAGCGCGGCCTGCTGATAATGGCGGGTCATTTCCCGCAGGTTGGCCTGTTCGACGTCGTTAAGATCTTCGCTTTCAGCGTTACGCAGCCAGTCGGCCACTTTTTTATCGGTCAGGATCTGATGTTGCAGTACGCTCAGCTCTGCCAGCGCTTCGCCCCGGGCGGCGCTGCCGCCCGCGGGCATCATGGTGAACATGTCCCAGCTGGCGATGGCGGAGAGGTGGGAGAAGCGGGACAGGCGCTGGAAGGTGCGGGTAAGAGACTGATAGTTCTCGTTGTTCGTCATTCTGTTTCTCTTGTCCTTATGAAGCGTTTAAGGTGTGAACCCGATTAAAAGTCCGCATACAGGCGCGGGCCGCGATAGCCGATCCGCTGGGAAAGGTCCAGTGCCGCATCAGCGATCATTTTACCCAGGGCGGTGATTTTTTCGGGCTGGTGGTTAATTTTGGTATACAGGCTGGCAACGCTAATCGCCGCATAGATTTTGCCTTGCAGGTTATAAACCGGTGCCGCCAGGCAAAACACTTCCGCGTTATGTTCACGGTCATCAATGGCGTAACCCTGTTGGCGTGCCTGATTGAGAATAGCAAAAAACTGCGTTTCATCGGTGCAGGTATAGGGGGTAACGGGTTTTAAGCCCCCGGTACGGGCCAGTATCGCTTTTACCTCTTCATCGGGCAGTGCGGCGAGGATGGCTTTACCGAGGCCGGTACAATAAAGCGGATTGTTGGAGCCAATTCGGGCCGATGTGCGCACCGAGTTCGGGCTCTCGACTTTATCGAAGTAGACCAGTTCATCATTGTTTAACAGCGCCAGAAAGGCGGTTTCTCCGGCCACTTCGGCCAGCCGTTCCAGTACCGAGTGCGCTACGTTCTGGAAAGGGGTCTGTTCAAGGTAACATGCGCCGGTCTGAAACAGCTTTACGCCCAGTTTGAACGATTTCTGTTTTTCATTGGCCTGTTCCAGATAGCCTTTATCAAGCAGGGTGTAGAGAATATCAAAGGTGGTGCTCTTGGGAATGCCAAGTTGCTTGCTGATCTCGGTGATCGTCAGCTCATCTTTACTTGCAGCCACTAACTCCAGCATCTCAAGCGCCCGGGCAACCGAGCGATTTATCTTTTCCGACACGGGTTTACCTCACTGTCATTGTTATAGCGGGCAGTATAGCGAGGTAACCGCAGTGAAAACAGCGGCCAGGCGGCGGGAAAGAACAATAAAAAAGCCACATACAGTGGCTTTTGGGCTGTTCAGTCAGGCTCTTTTGCCGTCGTGAAAGGTGTGTATGAACGCCTTTGCTTGCTGGGCGATCGCACCCCAGTCGCCGCGTGCTATCCAGGCTTTGTTGGTCAGCGCGCTGCCGACCCCCACGGCGAAGGCGCCAGCTTTGGCAAAGTCGCGGGTGTTGTCGAGCGTGATGCCGCCAACCGGGATTAAGGACAGGTTATCCAGCGGACCTTGTATCTCTTTCATGTAGTTCACGCCAAGGCTGTTGGCCGGGAAGAGCTTCAGTAAATCCACGCCCAGACGGCAGGCCTGTAAAATCTCTGACGGCGTCATCACCGCCGGGATCATCAGCCGCTGCTTTTCATGCACCATTGACACGACGTCAGGATTGAAGTCGGGCGACAGAACAAAATCGGCCCCGGCATCCAGTACCAGCTGCGCCATCACCGGATTGATGACCGTCCCGGCGCCCACATACATTTTGTCGCCCATCTCTTGTTTCAGGGCGCTGATACTTTCCAGGTGACGGGTCGAATTACAGGTCACTTCAATAACCCGGATACCGCCGTCGTACAAGGCGCTCGCCAGCGGCAAAATGCCTTCGGGCGCGACGCCGCGTACAATGGCAATGATGCCGGTCTCTTCAATAGCGCCAATCACGCGATGTTTAATCATGAATAACCTCTTAGACAAAAATCAGGGAGTCTCCTCCCTGATGACATTAATCCCTTACGGTCACAGGCTCTCTGACGATGAACCAGTAACACAGTGCAGCACAGGCTGCGATAATCCCGCCGCTGGTGAACGCCAGGGTGTATGACCCGGTCACGTCGGCGATATAACCGGTAACCAGCGGTGATAATGAACCGGCAAAATAGCCGCCGAAGTTCTGAATACTGCCCACCGACGCCACCATCGACGCAGGAGCAACATCCCCCGGCAATGCCCAGCCGGTGGCCGACAATGCAGAAAGCAGTCCCATAGCCACCACCAGCAGGGCAAGGGTTGCGGATAAACTGTCGACCATAGGTACGGCAATCACGGCGACACCGGCTAACAGCGCGGAAATACTGATGGTCACGCGTTTGGCTTTTAACGACTCGCTGAAAATGTTTTTATCAACCAGCCATTTCGAAATATAGCCACCGGCAATCGCGCCAACGATACCGCCGAAATATGGAATACTGGCGTAGATACCTAATTCTTTAAACTGAATGTTCTGGGTCTTCATTAAATAGAGCGGCAGGAAGGTGGTGAAAATATTCATCATCCACACGTAGCAGAACCAGCCTAAAATCATTCCCCAGATGCAGCGGTATTTAAATAACCCGCCCCAGCTAATTTTTTCCGCGTCGCCCGTTAATTTTACTGCGGTGCCGCCGCCGCCTTCTTTAATATAATCCAGCTCTTCTTTGCTGATTGTCGGGTGCTTTTCTGGCTGATGGTAGGCAAAGATAAAGAACACGACAAACACTAAACCAATTGCCCCGGCAATATAGAACAGCGCGCGCCAGCCAAAGGGAACGATGATGGCGACCAGGATAGGCGGCGCAATCGCCGGACCCCATTTAGAGGCGGCATCCCAGAAGCCGGTTGCCAGGGCGCGCTCGCTCTTCGGGAACCAGGAGGCGGTGATCTTCGCCGCACCCGGCCAGCAGGGTGCCTCCGTTACGCCCAGAATGCCTCGGGCAAAAATCAGGGTGACCATATTGCTGCACGCACCCGTCAACATGGTCGCACCGCTCCATAACGCGATTGCCCAGCCGTAGACTTTTTTCGGCCCGAAGCGGTCTACCAGAAAACCCGCTGGCAGCTGGCAGAGCGCGTATATCAGTGCAAAGACCGATCCTAATAAACCGATATCGGTATTGGATAAATTAAGATCTTTCATCATGTCCGGCGCAGCAATGGATAAGCTGGCGCGGTCGAGATAGTTAATAATGCCGCCAACCAGTAACATGAAAACCACGAACCAGCGCTTATTTCCTCTTTTTTTAGCAACTGCTCTTTCATTAACGATAGTATTCATAAAGCAGACCTTTTAATTTTGTGTAGGGTACAAAGGAATTAAATAATCTGTCGGCGAGACGCCATGGCAAATAACCCGGAACTGGAAAGAGAACGGTTTGCCGGTGCGATTGTTATTTTTCCGGTAAACCAGGGGTCGTTATCAATTAAGGTGGCAAAAGCAAATTTCAGGGTATCTTTACCGCATACGATGACATGCGTATCCGGCGTAACCGTAAAGGCCTTGCTGTTTTTAACCGCCTGTAAATCATCCTGTAATACTGCACCGAGCAGCACGTTGGCTTTCTGGTTCAGCGTTAACTCACCGAACATATCTAGCACGCGAACCGAGAAACAGGTGCGGGACAGGCCGGTAGTCAGACACTGATTCGCCCCTTGCATCAGGGATGGCGCGTCAATTTCGCTGGCAAACTGCAGGTTAAGCGAGCTGGCGAGGATCGTATGGCGGGTGATCACATCCAGCATTTCCCCGCCAATAGTGGTTACACAGCCTTCGATCCGATTTTGGGCATCGATTTTCACGAACTTCGAGTGCGAGCCCGGCAGGATAATCAGCGCCGGACCGGCTATATCAAGGCTGGCCAGCACGCCGATGGCCTCAGTTTCTTCCCCGCGCATCATGTCCATTTGCTCGGCATTGTCCAGCGTGACCGGCGCGTTATGGTTACGAATGCCCGGCACAAACCAGACGGGCTCGTCGGTAATCGCCGGCAAATGTGCGCTAACCATCCCCTGCGCCAGCTCATCCAGGCCTGCGGGGGCCAGTAAATGGGGTATTTCACACAGTCCCACATTGGAGGTGATCATCCCGGCAGAGAGATAAACCACTTTTTCTCCTGCCGGGATCCGTGCCTGGCTAAGCACATCCTGAACGGCTTCGCTAACGCCTCGCATTAATGTTTCGGTACTGCCGGAAATGGCGGTATCACGCACGCCCACCGGACGGGCTGCCTCGGCGAGCAAACGCGTATCCTGCCAGGCACACACGCGGGTATTGGTGGTGCCGGTATCAATAGTAATAATGTACATATCTTTCTCGCTCTTCTTATCACTGTAGGGTGTGAAGAATATTGGCAATAGCGCTGGCGCCGGTAATGGCTAACAGATCTATTTGCTCTTCGTCAGATATAATGCGTAACGGATTATAAATATTTAATTGTTGCTGAATGACGTGCTGATATATCTCGCAGCGTCTGGCGTTGCCAATTAAGAAGACGTCGCCATCGAAATTAAACCCCTGTTGTTGCGCGTCGGCGAACAATTTTACGTCGTCACCGGCCATGGCGCTTTCAAGGAATAATTTGCGCTGAGAGGCGGTGGTTGGAAATGAAAATTGCAAGAAGCGCGTCATTAATACGGTGCGTAAAAATCCACTGTCGGCCACGGAACGGCAGGCGGCATCAATAATATCTCGATCAATTTCCTCGGCGGGTTCTTCCGCAGAGGTGGTGACACTGGATGATACAAACGTCTGTTTCACTATGGCGGCATAAATCTGGCCGCTGAGTGAGGTAATGCTACCCGCGATCTGCCCCTGTTCGTTAATGGAAATCAGCTTGGTGGTAGAGCCTAACTCAATCAACGTGCAGGGCAGACGCGGCTGGTAGCCCAGCAGAATTCCCGCCGCCTGCGTCTCTTCGCCACGCATGAGATCGATACCGCGCAGGTTAGCCCATGAAGGCGTTGTGTCGTTTTTAATCCCCGGAATTAATATCACCGGAATAGAAAGGGCCAGCAGTTCGTTTTCGGCAAATTTTACCGTGTGCTGCGCCAGCTCGGCAATGCTGGCGGGGGCAATACGATGCGGAACTTCATGCAGCCCCAGGTTAGAGGTAATCATCCCCGAGGCAATAATAAAGGCAATATCATTTTCAGCGAGGCCGTTTCTTGCCAGCAACTGTTTTACGCCATTCGCCATCGACTGACGTAATATGTCGCTACTCCCGGAAGTCAGCGTGGAATTCACCCCTTCGGTAATTATTACTTTATCAATAACGCGGGTATCGGAAAACTTCAGCAAATAAATACGCGTTGCTGACGAACCTGAATCAATAACCACAAACATATTCGCTCCTTTATCGTTATCTGTTCGCCATTACCGGGAGGGATTACAGGCTGCGCTGTAAAATATCGCGTAAGGTTTGTGCATCCGGCACGCGCGGGTTATTTTCCAGAACCACCTTCATGGTGGTTTGCACGTTATTAATGATCCAGTCGAAATGTTCTTCCTTAACGCCCAGCTCGGTTAATGAAGGCAGCATGTTGACGGACTGAAGGAAATCGGTCACCGCCTTAACGCTGCTGTAAGCGGCGGCTTCGGTATCCATATCCCGCGTGTCGACACCCATGGCGGCGGCGATGGCGGCAAATTTTTCCGGTGCGGCCGACCAGGTATATTCCATAAACGCGGGATAGACGGCGGCGATACCTTCTGCGTGGATCACATCCAGTAAACCGCCCATAGGATGTTGTAGCGCGTGCGGCAGCGTGGTGCCTGCGCAGTCGATGGCCATACCGGCCAGGGTACTGGCAAAGGAGACCTGCTCCCAGGCCGCCAGATCGGTGACATCGGCGTACACGCGCGGCAGGTTTTGCGCCAGCAGGGTAATGGCGCGCAGGGAGAGCATTTCGCTGAACGGATGCGCGTTACGGGAGATGTACGATTCCAGGGCGTGGAACAACACATCTGCCCCCGGCCCGGCAATGACACGTTTCGGCAGGGTCAGCATCAGTTCCGGGTCGATAATTGACGCCACCGGATAAATCAGCGGATTCACCAGCCCTTTCTTATCGTGGGTTTCCGGGTTGGTAAATACCGCGGTACGGTTAGCTTCGCTGCCCGTGCCAGCGGTGGTCGGTACCAGAATAATCGGCAGCGCGTGCTGGGCCACTTTTCTGCCGAACACATAATCCCAGATGCTGCCTTCGTTAAGCGCGCAAAACGCAATCCCTTTCGCCATATCCATCGCGCTGCCACCGCCGATGCCGATGACCAGATCGCATTGTTCCTGCTGCGCCAGCTTTGCTCCGGCTTCCACGAGGGTAGAGAGCGGGTTTTGCATGAATTCGTCATAAACGGCGAAGGTCAGGCCTGCTGCGGATAAGGCTTCCTGAGCCCGGGCGAGCTGGCCGGTCGGCTTGGTGCTGTCAGACACCACCAGCAGGGCCTTCTTGCCATAGTGCTGAGCAATGGTCCCGAGCTGATTGAATTTGCCTGGGCCGACGTGAAGTTTGACGGGGTTGTTGAAGATGAAATCGGTCATTTGTTTTTCCCTTTGTTCGTAAATGCGGACAGTGTTCGGATATGTGTTTATTATGGGGCGATATTTTTCCGATGCATAATCCGTTTTGTCTGAACAATGAGCGGACTCACATTTTTTTCTGTAAAGGAAAGATGGGCAGGGTTTTCGGAAAAGTGCTTAAGCCTGCTCTGACAAAGGGGAGGCGCCAGAGCAGGCGGAGAATTAATGCAGACGTTTATGCAGGCTGGCGCCCACCAACAATGCGGCACACAGCATCAGGGCGATAAATGCCCCCACGCCGTTCCAGCCGTACTGATGCCAGAACACGCCGCCCAGCGTCCCGGCAATGCTGGAGCCCAGGTAGTAGCTAAAGAGATACAGCGACGAGGCCTGGCCTTTGGCGCGGCGCGCGCGCGGGCCAATCCAGCTGCTGGCGACCGAGTGGGCGGCGAAAAAGCCGGCAGAGAAGAGCAGCATCCCGGCGAAAATCACCCACAGATTGGCGAGGAGGGTTAACAGCACCCCGGCCAGCATGATGCCTGTCGACGCCAGCATCACCGGACCGCGGCCAAAACGAGTGGTCATCGCCCCGGCTTTCGGTGAGCTCCAGGTGCCGGTCAGGTAGGCCACCGACAGCAGGCCAACCAGGGCCTGACTCAGGTGCCAGGGGGCGAGCATCAGCCGGTAGCCAATGTAGTTAAACAGGGTGACGAACGAGCCCATCAGCAAGAATCCGGTGAGGAACAGCAGGGGCAGGCCCCGATCGCGCCAGTGCAGACGGAAGTTAATCAACAGCGTTTTTGGCCGCAAGGCCGTAGGACGAAAGTGGCGCGACTCCGGAAGGATTTTCCAGAACATCAGCGCTGACGCCAGCGCAAAACAGCCGATCGCCGCCAGCGCAATCCGCCAGCTGAAGAAGTCGGTAAAGACCCCGCTGAGCAGCCGTCCGCTCATCCCGCCGATGGAGTTACCGCTGATGTAGAGCCCCATCGAGAAGGCGACAAAGCTGGGGTGGATCTCCTCGCTGAGGTAGGTCATGCCTACCGCCGCCACGCCGCTGAGAGAAAGGCCGATCAGCGCACGCATGATGAGTATCCCGTGCCAGCTGGTCATCATCGTCGACAACAGGGTACAGACCGAGGCCAGCAGCAGGGCGGTAACCATTACCGGTTTACGCCCGATGGCATCCGACAGCGGGCCGGTAAAGAGCAAGCCGACCGCCAGCATCCCGGTGGAAATGGAGAGCGAAATACTGCTGCTGGCGGGCGTCACGCCAAACTCCTGCGCCAGCACCGGCAGGATCGGCTGCACGCAGTAGAGCAGGGCGAAGGTCGCCAGTCCGGCGGAGAAGAGCGCCAGGGTGACGCGCATAAACTGCGGGGTGCCGCGTTTGATTAACTGCACCGGGCGCGATTTGGCCGGTAAGAGATCGATATCATCTGTCGGGGCGATATCAGCCGTTGTTGTACGACTCACGTAAGTTCCTTGCTTCAACATCCCCGTGATTTCTGGTGACGGGTATGACCACAGGGATCAGGGTAGGAAAATGTAAATATTCTGTCTAATATATTAATAATCTCAAATGATACGTTAAAAATATGAATATTGAACTGCGTCATCTGCGCTACTTTGTGGCCGTCGCGGAGGAGCTGCATTTTGGTCGTGCGGCGGCGCGGCTGAATATCTCCCAGCCGCCGCTGAGCCAGCAAATTCAGGCCCTGGAGCTTCAGGTGGGGGCCCGTCTGCTGGCGCGCACCAACCGCAGCGTGGCGCTGACGGCGGCAGGACGCCAGTTTCTGGCGGACAGTCGGCAGATCCTGAGCCAGGTGGATGAGGCGGCAGCCCGGGCGGAACGCCTGCATCATGGCGAAACCGGGGAGTTGCGCCTCGGGTTTACCTCTTCCGCGCCCTTTATTCGCGCCATCTCGCAAACCCTGTCGTCGTTTCGCCGCCTCTCCCCGGATGTGCATATCCAGACCCGGGAGATCAACACCCGGGAGCAGATCGTCCCGCTGAGCGAAGGCTCGCTCGACCTCGGCCTGATGCGAAATACCCAGCTGCCGGATACCCTGGCGTGGCAGCGGGTGCTGCGCGAGCCGCTGCTGGCGATGATCCACCGGGATCACCCTCTGGCGGCAAAGCCTGTGGTTTCGCTTGCGGAGCTGGCCCATGAGCCGTTTGTCTTTTTCGACCCGCATGTCGGCACCGGCCTGTATGACGACATCCTGGGGCTGCTGCGCCGCTACGGGGTTACCCCGGTCATCACCCAGGAGGTGGGCGAGGCGATGACCATTATCGGACTGGTGGCGGCGGGGCTGGGCGTGTCGATCCTGCCCGCCTCGTTCAAGCGCCTTCAGCTGAATGAAATGCGTTGGGTGGCGATAGCCGAACCGGATGCGGTGTCGGAGATGTGGCTGGTGTGGTCGAAACATCATGAGCTCAGCGCGGCGGCACAACGTTTCAAAAATCTACTGATTAATGCCCCTTCCGGCGGCTAAGCCGCAAAAAAGGCGGGCAAAAATGTGCTGTAAATCACAAGGCTAAGTAAAAATTTGACGATTACTGTAGAAGTGCTTCACCATAGCCCACAGTTTATTTCGAAGCTCGAAAATAAGGGAGTACGTGGTGGTTGCTGATAGTCAGCCTGGGCATATCGATCAGATTAAGCAGACCAATGCGGGTGCAGTATATCGCCTGATTGATCAGCTTGGGCCGGTCTCGCGCATCGATCTTTCCCGCCTTGCGCAACTGGCACCTGCCAGTATCACCAAGATCGTACGAGAAATGCTCGAAGCGCATCTGGTGCAGGAGACGGAAATTCAGGAGCCGGGCAGCCGCGGCCGTCCGGCAGTAGGTCTGGTGGTGGAAACCGAAGCCTGGCACTACCTCTCGTTGCGTATCAGCCGGGGTGAAATCTACCTGGCGCTGCGCGATCTCAGCAGCAAGCTGGTGGTGGAAGAGCAACTGCCGCTTGAGCTGAAAGCCGAGCTGCCGCTGGAGGTACGGATCACCGCGCTTATCGATCAATTCTTTATTCATCACCAGCAGAAGCTGGAGCGTCTGACCGCCATCGCCATTACCATGCCAGGCATCATTGATACCGAAAACGGTATTGTCCACCGGATGCCGTTCTATGATGACGTCAAAGAGATGCCGCTGGGAGAGGTGCTGAAAAACCACACCGGCGTGCCGGTCTATATTCAGCATGACATCAGCGCCTGGACGATGGCCGAGGCGCTGTTCGGCGCCTCACGCGGGGCGCGGGACGTGATTCAGGTGGTGATCGACCACAACGTGGGGGCCGGGGTGATTACCGATGGCCGTCTGCTGCACGCCGGCAGCAGCAGCCTGGTAGAGATTGGTCATACCCAGGTCGATCCCTATGGTAAACGCTGCTACTGCGGCAATCATGGGTGTCTGGAGACCATTGCCAGCGTCGACAGCGTGCTGGAGCTGGCCCAGCTCCGCCTCGGCCAGTCGATGAGCTCGTCGCTGCACGGGCAGCCTTTGACGGTGGCGTCGCTTTGCGCGGCTGCCCAGCAGGGCGATCTACTGGCTAAAGATATCATTACCGGCGTCGGCACCAACGTCGGGCGCATTATTGCCATTATGGTTAACCTCTTTAACCCGCAAAAGATCCTCATCGGCTCGCCCCTGAGCCAGGCGGCAGAGGTTCTCTTCCCGGCCATCGCCGACTCCATCCGCCAGCAATCCCTGCCAGCCTACAGTAGGCATATCGTGGTGGAGAGCACCCAGTTTACCAATCAGGGCACGATGGCCGGTGCCGCGCTGGTAAAAGATGCGATGTATAACGGTTCACTGCTGATCCGTCTGCTACAGGGTTAACCGTTTCTTACAGACTTACTAAAAATTGCGCTATCTCAAACTGAGCGGATAGCGCATGCCTTAGACTTCCCCCACTGAATTATTTCCTTGATTTATATTTCCAAAGCATAACGGTGGAGTGAGTGATGCTTAAGCGTTTCTTTGTAACGGGTACTGATACTTCTGTCGGTAAGACGGTGGTGTCCCGCGCCTTGCTGCAAGCCCTGATGGCAAGCGGCAAGAGCGTTGCAGGGTACAAACCGGTAGCAAAAGGGAGTAAAGAGACGCCAGAGGGATTGCGCAATAAAGATGCGCTGGTGTTACAAAGCGTCTCCTCGATTGAATTGCCCTATCATGCGGTAAACCCCATCGCCCTCAGCGAAGATGAGAGCAGCGTGGCGCACAGCGTGGCGCACAGCGGGCGGGTCAATTACAGCCTGTTGTCGGACGGGCTCGCCAGCCTGAGCGAGCAGGTCGATCATGTGGTGGTGGAAGGGACCGGCGGCTGGCGTAGCCTGATGAATGATTTGCGTCCGTTATCGGAGTGGGTGGTGCAGGAGCAGCTCCCGGTGCTGATGGTGGTGGGCATTCAGGAAGGCTGTATTAACCATGCCCTGCTGACGGCGCAGGCCATTGCCAATGATGGTCTGCCGCTGGTGGGCTGGGTGGCAAACCGCATCAATCCGGGCCTGGCCCACTACGCTGAAATCATTGACGTGCTGAGTAAAAAACTGCCTGGCCCGCTGGTGGGCGAGCTGCCGTATCTGCCGCGCGCAGAGCAGCGCGAGCTAGCGCACTATATCGATCTCTCGGCTCTCGGCAGTGTGTTGACCGTAGACAGAGTCGTGGCGTAACGTCCGGGACAGGACCGACGCCACCACGCAGGCAATCAGCAAGCCGGGCAGCAGAAGATACTGCCCGGTCATTTCACAGACCATCAGCGCCGACATGATCGGTGCGTGCGTCGTGGCGGCAAGCAGTGTCGCCATACCCGCCAGCCCCAGCAAAATCGCAGTTTCAGACCCCGGCAACCACAGCATAAAGATTTGCGCAAACAGCATCCCGGTCGCCATGCCGACAAACAGCGTTGGCGTGAAGACCCCGCCCGGTGCGCCCGAACCGCTGCTGGCGAGCACGGCCAGCAGCTTGCAAATGAATACCCCCGCAATCACCGACAGCACAGGCGGCGCCAGCAGAAACGCCTGCATCACGCTGTAGCCATTGCCCCACACTTTGGGCGTCAGCAGCGACAGCAGCCCGACAATCAGCCCGCCCAGCGCCAGCTGCCACGGCGGCGAGAGTTTCAGGCGCAGAAACAGAGCGTGGCTGAAGGACATCAGCCACATCAGCGCCGGGCCGCAGACGCCCGCTAGCAGGCCCATGCCGACCATCAAAGCGTAATCCACCCCGGTCAGAGTTTCGCTGAGATGCACCTCATACAGCGTGCTCGCACCCGGACTGAGCAGGCGGGTGGTGAGAAGTGCAACGACCGCGGCTATCACCACCGGGCCGAGGGACGCCAGCATCAGGGTACCGAACAGGATCTCGGCAATAAACAGGCTCCCGGCTAAGGGCGCGTGGTAGGCGCTGGCCATCCCGGCGGCGGCCCCGCAGGCGATCCACAGTTTCCATTCTGATTTCGGCGTAAAGCGCTGGGCAAAAAAGGAGGCGGCGAGGGTGGCCAGCAGGATCATCGCCCCTTCACGACCAATGGCGCTGCCGCTGGCAACTACCAGTAACGACGCCAGGGATTTCACCAGGCTGGCACCGTAATCGAACCGCCCGTCGCCCGTTTCCAGAGCTTCCATATAGTCGGTAGGGGCATGGGGACGCTGCGCCGTCATCCGCTGCCATCCCCACAGCAACAGTCCGGCCACCAGTCCGCCCAGGGCAGGCGTCAGCGCGCGCCGCCAGGGCGAAAGCGCGCTGGCGGCATTCACCAGGCTGCCGCTTTCGTTACTCAGGAACAGCCACTCCAGCAGGTACATGGCGTGACGAAACACCGCCACGGCCAGCGCCGCCAGCACGCCGGTGACGGTGGCAATCAGCAGCCTGCGAAACATCGCGCGGATGTCAGGGTAAGCATGGAGTCGATGCATGGGTTACGCGTAAACAGGGAAGATACAATATTGTGAGGGGAAATCGCGGGGTTAGCAACGTAAAGCGCCGGGCAGGGCCCGGCTGACTTTATGAGTTCTCGCTATGAATATTCAGCGCCCGGCGGGTGCGGCCAGAGCTGAGGTATTCCGCGATATAGTCCTGGGAAATCTCGCCGTTATAGCGGCCGTCCTCATCCACAATCGGCATCCAGCTGGTGTTACTCTCATACAGGCGGGAGAGCACCACGCGAAGGTTGTCCTCCGCCTTGCCGGTCATGCGGAACGGATGGATCAGGTCGGCGCAGGTACCGGTGGCATGACGCGCTTCCCGGCGCTTCACAAAGCCCAGCGGCTTGCCGTTTTCATCCACCACGGTCACCGCGCGGATATCGTTATCGTCCATCGTGGCGAAGGCCTCAGGCAGCGGCGTGGCCGGGCGAACCGTGATCGTCGGCTGCTGGTCCGTTACATCTCCTGCAGAAACCAGCAGCAGGCGCTTCAGGGTACGGTCCTGGCCGACGAATGAGCCGACAAACTCATTCGCCGGTTTAGCCAGCAGTTCGTCCGGGCTGGCGCACTGGACAATTTTCCCCTGACGGAAGACGGCGATGCGATCCCCCAGCTTCAGCGCCTCGTCTATGTCGTGGCTGACCAGCATCACGGTCTTTTTCAGCTTGCGCTGCATCTCCAGGAACTGGTTCTGGATCACCTCGCGGTTAATCGGGTCGACCGCGCCGAACGGCTCATCCATCAGCAGTACCGGAGGATCTGCCGCCAGGGCGCGGATCACGCCGATACGCTGCTGCTGGCCGCCGGACATTTCGCGCGGATAGCGGTTGAGGAACTTATGCGGATCCATCGCCACCATATCCATCAGCTCTTCGGCGCGGGTTTTACAGCGGGCTTTGTCCCAGCCCAGCATCCGTGGCACCACGGTGATGTTCTCTTCGATGGTCATGTTCGGGAACAGACCAATCTGCTGGATCACATAGCCGATGTTGCGGCGCAGGGTGACGGTATCCATGTCGCTGGTGTCCTGACCGTTAATCAGGATTTTGCCGCTGCTTGGGGTAATCAGGCGGTTAATCATCTTCAGGGTAGTGGTCTTGCCGCAGCCGGACGGGCCGAGCAGGACGCACATTTCCCCTTCGGGCACGTTCAGGTTAACGTTATCCACGGCCTTAAAAGTCTGGCCCTGCTTCTGTGAAAATTGTTTGGTGAGGTTTTCCAGTTTTATCATTATCGAATCCCCTTTGGAGTCAGAACGATCTGCAGACGGTGCAGTAACCAGTCGAGCACGATCGCTAAAAGACAAATCATCAGCGCACCGGCAATCAGCATACGAATATCGCTTCCGCCAATGCCGTTAAGCAGCAGCAGGCCCAGCCCGCCAGCACCAATCACCGCGGCAATCGCCATCACGCCGATGTTCATGACTACGGCGGTGCGGATCCCGCCAAAGATCACCGGCAGCGCCATCGGAATTTCTACCCAGCGCAGACGCTGCCAGAAGGTCATGCCGATGCCGCGACCCGCTTCGCGCAGGCCCGGCGGCAGGCTGTCGAGGGCGGTGTGGGTGTTACGCACAATCGGCAGCAGCGAGTAGAGAAACACCGCCGTAATAGCGGGCAGGGCGCCAATACCCTGACCGATCATGGAAAAGAGTGGGATCATCAGGCCGAACAGGGCAATCGACGGGATGGTCAGCACGATGGTGGCAATCCCCAGCACCGGCGTCGCCAGCCATTTGTGGCGCACAATCAGAATGCCCAGCGGCACGCCGATAATAATGGCTAAGCCCACGGCCAGCGCCACCAGCCACAGATGTTGCAGCGTCAGGGTTAACAGATAGCCCCAATTATCAATAATGTAATGAACCGTATCCATAGCGCCTCCTTACAGCAGCTGCTTGCTACGCAGGAAATCACGGGCGACCTGCTGCGGTGACTGATGATCGATATCCACCTTCTTGTTCAGCTCGGTGATAACGTCGTTGTTGAGCTGGGCGGAGAGGGTATTCAGCGCCTCTTCCAGACCCGGGTTAGCCTCCAGGGTGTCCTTACGCACGACCGGCGTCACCGCATAGCTCGGGAAGAAGCCCTTATCATCTTCCAGCACTTTCAGGTCAAAACCCTTCACGCGCCCGTCGGTGGTGTAGATCAGCCCGGCATCGACAAAGCCGTCGCGCACCGCGTTATAGACCAGACCGGGATCCATCTGGCGGATCTGCGGGCGATCCAGCTCCAGGTTGTAGGCGGCCTGCAGCGGCTTCATGCCGTCGCTGCGCCCGGAAAACTCGAGATCGAGCCCCAGCAGCCAGTTGTTATCCGGGTCGGTTTTACGCACCAGCTCAACCTTCGCCACCAGCTCCGACATGGTGTTGATATGCTCCGCCTCGGCGCGCTTACGCTGCATGGCAAAGGCGTAGGTGTTGTTCATGTCAGCAGGCTTAAGCCACACCAGGCCGTGCTTCGCATCCAGGCGTTTCACCGTCTCGTACGACTCCTGCGGCGACATGCGTTTGTTGATGTGGTTAAAGATGATCAGCGAGGTACCGGTGTACTCCCAGGTCATATCGATCTGCTTGTTGATCATCGCGTTGCGGGAGATGACCGTCGCAATGTTGGTCTGGGGCTGAACCTGAAAGCCCTTCTTTTGCAGATACTGCACGGTCATGGCCGAGAGAATGTGCTGCTCGGTAAAGCTCTTGGTCGCCAGAATCAGCGGCGCGGCGAGCGCCTGGCTGGAGAAGAGCGCGGCGGCGCACAGCGCCGTCAGGCCGGTAAACAGTCTCATAGAAGCTCCTTGTTATAATTATCGCGCGAGATGCGGGCTCATCAGGCGACCCAGCGCCGCCAGCAGCGTATCCAGAATCAGGGCGAACAGGGCGGTAGCCGCAGCACCCAGGATCAGCGTCGGGAAGTCGTTCAGGTAAATACCCGGGAAAATCAGCTCGCCGTAGCTGCTGGCGCCGATCAGGAAGGCCAGCGGCGCGGTACCGACGTTAATCGCGGTAGCGATGCGGATCCCGGAGAGCATCACCGGCCAGGCGTTGGGGATTTCCACCTGCCACAGACGCTGCCATTTGGTCATCCCGATGCCGTTCGCCGCTTCCAGCAACGACCCCGGCACGGAGCACAGCCCGGCGTAGGTGTTACGCACGATCGGCAGCAGCGAGGCCAGGAACAGGGCGATGATGGCAGGGGTATCACCAATGCCAATCACCACCATCGCCAGGGCCAGAACGGCCAGCGGCGGCAGGGTGTTACCGACGTTAAAGATCTGCATCACGTATTCGGCGATACCTCGCGCGGCCGGACGGCTCAGCAAAATACCGCTCGGGATACCAACCAGCAGGGCGAAGAACATGGAGGAGAAGACTAAAATCAGATGCTGTTGTCCGAGATAGACCAGGTCAACCTGGCGCGCTTTGATCGTCTCGAGCCCAATTCCCCAGACGAGGAGGGCGACAACCACGATAATCGCGCCGACAAAAAGCAGCGAACGTTTGAATAATGGATGCATTGCGATGTGTCTCCCTGTGCGCATGCGTTATAGCAACCACCGGTTGCCTGTTGTTATGCCATGATTCGGCAGGGGTATTTGAGCTATAGCAAGGGATTGGGAAGGGTTCCAGCGAAGCGGTAAAATCAGTAACCCTATGAAAACAGGGGTAATCATAGTTTAAGCCTTATGGGATAAGGGCTGGTCAGGGGGAGGCAGAATAGTCTTAAAGATATTCTCATTAAGTGACACCGTCACTTAATGAGTAGGCAAGTCTGTTATTTGCTGAGGGCAGTGCGGACTTTTCGCACACGTAGCGAGGTGCTGATGATGGAGAAAGCAGCCACGAAAACCAGCATGAGCCCCAGCGCCAGCATCGCATTGAAGCCAAACCACCGGAACAGTATCAGCCCGGCAATACCCCCGGTAATGAATGAGAAGAGGGTGGTGAGATGGGTTTTGAGCTGGCTTCGTTGTGCTGCGGTATCTTTGGAGTAATCCCGGCGCAGCATCGCCACTACCACCGAGGCCAGCGAAATGCCTGCGTCGGTTAACGTGCCGGTAATGTGCGTGGATCTTACCCGTCCGCCGGAAAGCTGGGTGGAAGTTGAGTTATGGATCCCCATCAGGCCGCAGAGAAAAACAATAATTTCCCGATTGGTGGTGAAGGTATGAAAATACATTTCATACAGAGACACACCGGCCAGTAATAGCCCTTCAATAAACAAAACCTGACAAAAAATGAGCCGCACATTCTGAATGATGCCCCATAAAACGATAATCCGGGCAATAATTGCTCCCGTAACAAACGACAAAATAATGGTGGCAAAGAAAATAATATCGTTCAGATCCGTTGAGGAGACTTCACTGGAGAATTGCGAGGTATTGCCGGTCATATGGGAAGGAAAAAACCCGAATGCCCCCAGCGCAATAGCATTCAGTAATCCTGCGGAGGTGGCCAGCCAGAGGGCAAGCCGGCGATCCTCCTGATGCGTTCGTTCTTTCTTGAGTTTAATCAGCAAAGAATACCTCCGGTTTGAGCTTTGCCTGAATAATCAGGCTAGCAAAGACAATTCACGGGTTGTCCAGGATAGCGCTTAATTATTACGGCACCGGAGGCCTGTGTGGATTTAGTAATTAATTAAAATAACCTTGATAAGAAAGTGATTATTAAGCATCGGACACGGCAGGCTCACATCATTCCATTATTGCCGTGGCGTAAAAACGCCGGGCGTTGGTTTAAACGGTCAAACCAGGCCTCGATGGCGGGCACATCCGGATGATCGAAGGGCGTCATCTTCCAGCGGTTTACTGACAGCCCCAGCACCACATCGGCGAGGGTAAAGGTCTCGCCCGCCACCCAAGCCCCGGTGCGTTGCAGGTGCTGCTCAAGGATCGCGATATGGTGATTCCACTCTTTAATCCCGGCCGCTATCCGCGCGGGATCGTTAAAGTCCGGGTTTTTGCGCCCCAGGGCTGGGAATACGTAGCGCCAGGCGTTGTTGAACTCGGTCGCCTGCCAGTCCATCCAGCGCTCGACGTTGGCGCAGGCCTGCGGATCCGTGGGGAGCAGATCGTCGCGCCCGGCTTTACGCGCCAGATAACGGCAGATCGCATTGGATTCCCACAGCACAAAATCGCCTTCGATCAGCACCGGTACCATGGCGTTCGGGTTGAGCGCGCGGAAGGCGTCCGTTTCCGTCGAGGTAAAGCCACTGCCGTAATCTTCCTGCAGATAGTCCAGACCCGTTTCTTCGCAGGTCCAGAGCACTTTGCGCACGTTAATGGAGGTGGTTTTGCCGAGGATTTTTAGCATGGTGCAGATGTCCTTTGTCGGATGAGTTAATAACAATACAGCAGTTATGCAGGGAGCTTAGGGCAAATTCTGGTGGGGAAGTGGTGACGTGCGGTAAGTAATGATTTATGCAATAGTTGAAACACAATGGAAGTATTAAGAAAGGAGTAACGATGAAAAAAGTGTTGGGATTATTATTTGTCTTATTGCTGGCAGGCTGTTCCACCCCCGGTAAACCCGCTTTCTTTTATACCTGGACGCAGTACCGTACGGGGATTGATATCAATCTCCCTAAAGAGCCTAAATATAATGACTCCTTTCATGGGACGTTACGCCAGGACGATGATGGCGAATATGCCCTGATTGTGATCTATAACGGCGGCAACGTTGTAAGCCAGTTCGGCTATGTCACCAAAAACACGCTTGAAAGCTGGATTAACCTCTATTCCGGATTCCTGAAATGGGATCCCAAAGATACGGCAGCGACAACCAGATTCACCGTCCCGGATACAGACTCGCTGACGCGCAAAGAGTACGATATTGAATATCGCCTCGTTCAGGGGAAAAAGCTTTTTGTCATCAATAAACACAGCTCTGATGCCCTGTTCACCGATTTCTCCGAGATGTCGATGGATGAGGCGAACGTGGCCAAAGCGCTGGATGTTTATGAAAACCTGAGAACAGTGCTCAGGTAGTCAGGCTGGTTAATTGTCCATGGCATTGTAAGCTGTTGCCGGTCATTCAGAGCGCGGAGCGGACATCAGCCCCTCGCTCAGAATCCTCTCCGCATTACGCGGGGAGGTTCGCTTAAGGCTAAAAAATAATCAATCATGAAAGATATCGAAGCGTTACGCGCAGAACTTCTCAAAATAGGTGAGCGAATTGGAGGGGGGATAAGGCCCAATTATTACTTCATCATCCCTGACGGACCTGATGGTATGGCAACGCCCTATCTGGAAATTCATGGTCAAGAATATCACTTCATTGTCAATGAAAGAGGTATCGAAATAGCGCGTAAAGTGACGCTGAGTGACGATGAGATTCTTTACTGGTTTGTTGAATGTGGCGTGGCTGGTTTAGCGGCAGAGTTTGCAGCCTTGCACAGCTCACCGGGCAAGGCATTCAGGGAGGTTTATTTCCGGAAACAATACAGTTTAATGCTTTCCATTAAACCTGAATGGGCGACAAGGAAACGCAAAGAATTTTCAGAAATTCTTAGTGCTTAGATCTACAAATGTCATTACGTGAGTCTGTCTGCGTTAAAAGGGCCGTTACCATTGCAAAAGCTTCAAACGGCCCTGTGCTATTTATGGGTCATGGCGTGATGAACAGGCTGATTGCAAGGGTACTCCTGTCGCGATAATGCAATTAAAACAGATATTTAAAACGCAGGCGTGCGCCGTAACGTGGTTGGTCATTAGCTTCTTCTTGTGCTGTTGAATTAAGCCAGGAGGTGTAAGCGCCAAGGTAAATGTTGAAATTGGGCATATTCATAATATTGGGTAATTGCCAGGAAGTGTGGATAGTATGGATGTCGTAATTTCCAGGCGCGAGTATTGCGCATTCGTTATCACATTCACTGTTTAATCCGGATATATTGAATTCGGAAATTTTGTTATGAGCATAAATATAGCCTAACTCAACGCGGTGCCAGAGCGCATTGACCCCTACGCTAAAGTCTTTTTCGTCTTCTGCATCCATATAAGCAGTGCTCATATTAACCACTACACCATCTTGCGGATTTTTTTTCAGGGTATTCCAGTTCATGGTTAAACCATATCCTGTGCGCTCCGATTGATCGTGCCACTTTCCGTCAGGATCTTTATAGCCGTAAGCGTTGTTGACAAGGTTAGTTTCCATAGCAGCCGCCACAGAATAGTCGCCTGAACGCCAGGCAATAACCGGGCGGACGTAAACCACATTTTTTTGATTATCGAGTTCAGTTCCGTGATAACGCTGGTCTACGTAAAGTGAACTGCCATCCTCTACCAGTGTATTCACCTCCAGATACCAGTTATCTGACGTTTTACTGAATAGCAGATTCCCTCCGCTGTTACTGCGCCCACGCGCCTCTTTCATCATGTAGATGTAGCCATAACCGTCGCTATACAAGTCATTAGCTGTGTTTCCAGAGTACTCGATAAAGGTGTCCTGGTTGAGGGGGAACATATCATAGGCTTCAAAGCGCCCAACCTTAACTAACCAGTCTTGCTGTTGTCCAAAGAAGAACGCCGCATCATCAAGGTTCATTTTCCCATTCATATCCGCCAGCGGTTGGACAGTAAAACCGGCAAACTGGTCATTCGATGAACGTTGTATACCGTCAATGCTTAATAGAATACGTCCATTGATATCCCAGCGTTCTTTATCGCCCGGCGCCCAGTTTTTATTCGCGCTGGTTTTTGCCGATGTTAAACTACCGGTGCGGCTGGCACCATCAAGATTAAACTCCACGTCACCATGGAATTTCAATTCCGCATCTTTATTTAAAGTTAATTTAGGTACGTCTGTTTGCTTTGCTGAATTTGTGTTATTTTCATCTTTCCTGGCTGATGCTTGTTTTAATGCTGCTATTTCTGCCTCTGCGCTATAAGCGCGATTTTCTGCATCCTGTAATCGTTGTTCAAGCACCATAAAGCGCTGTTCAATAGTTAACGGTGTCTGGGAAAAAACGGAGGCCGAGTATAAACCGGCGCAGAGCACCGATCCGGTTGTTATTTTCATCGAATCAAACCTGTATAATTTTAATGATGCCGACGCGTGACGCCGCAGGGTAATTACTACGGCATTTATTTATATTTATTTCTTTATTCCAGATGCCAGGCACCACACTCCGTGAATTCGGCACGTCCTGACCAGGCAAAGAGACTCAACATGCGTGACTGCGGATATATACGGCTGCTCAGACAAGCTTCGCCGTCATTGACGAAAACTTCCACCGACGAGCTGTCGAAGAATACCCGCAGTTTCAGCGTTGCGGAAGCGGGGAGAGGAATGCTCCGTTGCCCGCAAAGACCAAGCTCCGGATAATTGCGCTCAAGCACCAGCCGTTGTGCCTGGTTATCGACATACAAGCGCATACCGTCCTCCAGCGCAATACCGTATTGTTCTGCATCACAGGCGGCCAGTTCCCACTGCAAAATGACTTCCGTTGTTTCGCAGTGATTCATCACTGGCAGCATTTTGTTGCTCAGGGTGCTGACGGGCCAACTGAACCAGTGCTGGCGTAGGTTTTCCAGCTCTCTTACAGGACGCATTTGCAGGCGATTATCGGCAGTGAGTGTCAACTCTCGTGGTAACGTCAGCATGCCTGACCAGCCGTCTTGTTGTTCCGGCATTGGAGATCCCCACATGGCCATCCAGCCCAGAACGATGCGACGGCCATCCGGGGCAAGAAAGCTCTGCGGTGCATAGAAATCGTGTCCGTGGTCCATCTCCCGGAACGCGCTCTGTTGCACGAAAGGGGCACCCGGTTGCCACTGCCCAACCAGATATCCACTCTGGAATAAGTTACGATTTTCATATCCCTGTGCCGCCATTCCCTGCGGCGAGAACATAAGTATCTGTTTGCCGTTTAGGGTGAATAAGTCCGGGCACTCCCACATAAAGCCCATCTTCTCGTCCGCTTCGGCCAGAACCCCCTCAGCTTGCCAGCTTCGTAAGCACTCTGAACGATAGAGCCTGACCTGCCCGGTATCACCCACGCGCGCGCCGACCACCATGTACCACGCTTCGCCTTCCTGCCACACTTTCGGGTCGCGGAAATGATGCAGTCCCGCAGGAGTGTCAATAACCGTCCCGTGACGCGCAAATTCGATGCCATTTTTGCTGGTTGCCAGACACTGCACCTGGTACAGGTTGTCGTCACTGCTCAGATCGCCGTGAAATTTATGGCCGGTATAAATCAATGACAGTTCATCAGCGTTCACTACCGCAGAACCCGAGAAACAACCATCTTTGTCTTCTGGCCCAACCGGTGCCAGCGCCACCGGCAAATGTTCCCAGTGCAGCATATCGCGGCTGCGCGCATGCCCCCAGTGCATCGGCCCCCATTCCGGGGAGTAAGGATGATGTTGATAAAACGCGTGATACCACCCGTCAAACCAAACCAGCCCGTTGGGGTCATTCATCCAACCCGCTCGCGGAGCAAGATGGTAACGTGGATACCAGCGAATGTTCAGTTGGTCTTGCTTTTCGTTCAGGGCCTTCTCAGCATTGGCAATCAATAACGTCATAACAACTCACTCCTGAATAATTCAAATGGGGGAGGTTGCGATAGCCGCCCGCCGGATAAGGACTTATTGCCTCGTAAAAAGAAAATCGAAAGGATCGTGTAGAGTGGATAAGCGATAACGTCATCCGCCTTTTTATCTGTTATTCCAAAGAAAAATTCCGGATGACGCTACGCTTATCTGGCCTGCCTTAGCGCAAGCGGTATTTCATAATTAAGACGGGCAGAGCAAACAGCAATGTCAAAAGATTTGCCGCGCTAATAGCCAAATCGTTAATTAATAGCCCATATAAAAACCACATCATCAGTCCGCAAACGAACATCGCGTACATCAGGCCGGAGATGCCTTGCGTATTGCGTGTGGAAATCACTTTTACCGCCTGGGGCAAGAATGACAATGTTGTCAGGCTTGCCGCTATGTAACCAATTACAGATATCCATTCCATGGTTACGCCTTCGCGTCTGATGTTTTCGTCATGCTGATGCTGGATGATTGCGTTTCTACAGGCGCTGTGGAGTGACGATATTTATCCAACAGGTGGATCTGTATTTTTCTCAGCATATCGCCATTAAGTTTGTAGAGGCGGAAGTAGAAGATCAGGGTGATCAGGAAGAAGAGCGCCGGAAGCGCAATCATGATGAACTGCATACCGGTTACGGTGCTTTCAGACTGCGCAACATTTGGTACGTAACCGATGATGCCAAGTATCAGGGAGATAAAGAATGCAGAAAACGCCGAGCCTCCTTTAACCACCATCGTTTGAACCGAATAGGCAATGCTTTCACACCGAACGTTGAGTTTGTACTCGCCATAATCTACGGTGTCCGCCACCATAATGACCTGTAGCACCCAGAACAAGGCTGTCCCTACGTTCAGCAAAATTCCGGCAAGGGAGATTAACCACACATTGTGATACCCAGCCAGCGCTATCCAGAGCAGCACCCCACCGCCAAAAATCGGTAGCACCGATGCTCCCGCCCACAGTAAGCGGCGTGACAACGCTTTTACCAGTCGCGGGAACAGGATCAGGGTTAACAGGTTTGCTGCCCCCGAATAAGACATGTAATAGGGGAAGAGGCTGGCGTCACCTATAACGTAGGTGAAGTAATAAATCGCGAACCCCGTAATAATGTTTGCTGCGATGTTGTATGCCAGCGCCATACCCAGCAGGCAAGAAAGCTGATCGTTTTTATAGATCAATGCCACTATGGCCTTTAAGCTGAGGCGGCTACTGTCTTCGGTTGCATCACTGTCTGACGAGTAAACCTCTTTCACGTTGCGTAACATGATGAGGGTTGAAGCAATAAAGAAGGCTATCAATATAAGCGTAAACATCTGGAAGCCGAAACCTCGGTCTTCGCCGCCGATATAGTTGACGAACGGTAGCGTAACGCCTGCGGTGATAAACCCGGATAAACTGGCAAAGAAACGTGGAAAAGGTACCAGCTGTTCGCGTTCACGTTTATCCAGGGTAATGGTGGGTACCATCGACCAGAACGGAATATCCATGATTGTGTAGGTCATGCCCCATAGGATATAGGTCACGCAAACGAACACTACCTGCGTTGTGCCTTCAAACAGATGCGCGCTAAACAGTAAAAACAGAACAATCGAGTTGGCTATCGTTCCCACCAAGATCCACGGCTTAAACTTTCCCCAGCGGCTACGGGTGCTGTTGACTATCCAGCCCATGATCGGATCGTTGATAGCATCCCAAATCCTTGCGATTAAAAACAGCGTGCCCACCAGGCCTACCGATAAACCGACAACATCGGTGTAGTAATACATCAGATACATGTAAACGATGCCAATAGCGAAATCTTTACCAAACGCCCCAAATCCATAACTGAGTTTTGTTGTAATTGATATGCTCATATAGGGTACCAGGCCACTGTCACCAGTGCCTTCCTTCTGTTATTAGATATGTGAGAAGCCGGGCATGACGCCCGGCGTACTGGGTTATGCGCGATGAAGCCAGGCCGGTAACCAGTCACCGTGTGCTGTAATCAGGTCATCAACCAGGGCATAAATCTCTTCAATTCCGAGCACGGCTGAGGTATGAGGGTCAAGCAGCGTGGCGTGGTAAACGCGGTCGCGATTCTCTGTCAAAATCGCTTCGGTCAGTAAGGTCTGAACATTAACATTGGTTTGCATAAGCGCTGCCAGATGTGAGGGTAGTGCGCCAACACGGGTCGGTTGAATACCGTTGGCATCCACCAGGCACGCTACTTCAACACAGCAGCCCTGTGGCAGGTTATCGATAAGGTTATCGTTGCGCACGTTGCCATAGATAACACTTGGCTCACCCGTCCACAGCGCGTTCATAATGGTGCTGGCATATTCACGAGATGGCTTGATGTCAATGCGTTCTGCCGTTTTGTACTCTTCAAGTTCCTTGCGCCAGTTAGCCAGTTGCTCAACACAACGTTTTGGGTACTCATCTAATGGGACTTTGTAACGCTCAATCAGATCTTCGCGGCCAGGCTTAATAAACCAGGGCGTATATTCTGCAAAGTGCTCAGAAGATTCCGTCACAAAATAGCCCAGCTTTTTGAACATCTCGTAGCGGACGATATTTTCACAGCGCGGATTGCCATGCAGATTGGGCTTCGGCGCTTCGCCACTTTCGTAAGCTCTCAGCAGATCCGGATAAATACTGACGTATTCACCCTGATCATTTTTTTTCTCAAGCGAGAGATAAAATGCCATATGGTTGATACCGGCGCAGCGATAGCGCAAGGACGCCGGGTCGATAGATAAATCACGCGCCAGCTCTTCAGCCGTTCCCTGCACCGAGTGGCACAGCCCCACCTGTTTAATCTGCGGGTAGCGTGCATACATAGCCCAGGTATTCATCGCCATCGGATTCACGTAGTTAAGCATCGTGGCATCCGGACAAACTTGCGTCATGTCTTCACAAATCTGCCATAAATGCGGGATGGTGCGCAGGGCACGCATAATTCCGCCAGGGCCTAAGGTATCGGCAATAGTTTGTTCCAGGCCGTGTTTTTTACAGACGGCAAAGTCCGTGACGGTACAGGGTTCGTAGCCGCCAATCTGGAAAGCAACCACAACGAAATCAGCGTCCTGAAGGGCTTGTTTCTGGTCGGTATGGCAGGTGATCTTTCCGCAGGCACCTGCGGAGTCCATCAGTTTACGCACTACAATATGTGACTCTTCCAGACGCGTTTCATCAATATCCATCAGGGCAATATGGGCCGATTTCAGCGCCGGGCGATGAAAAACATCTCCGAGAATGTTTTTAACAAAAATCGTCGAGCCTGCGCCGATAAAGGTAATTTTTGGTGCTGACATTTTCTTTCTCCGTGGCATAAGTAAACCCCGTCAGATTGGCATGTCGTGCACCGGTTCTCCTCCCTCTTCCTTACTTAGCATTCCGGAAAACTCAGATTGGTTTCATCACCCATTTAAATATGAGTTTTCCGGATTTTTTCGTCAGGAAAGCAGATAATCTCGGCTAACAGACTGATAACCGCCCGCTTATATCGCCAAATTTTTCTCATTCTCACAGTCACTGAAAGACTTTTGTGCCAGTATTTCTGACAATTCAGGAAACGGAGAGAACAATGAATATCATCCCAAATAGCCTTCCGCCCGACCCGGATATGTGCAGCAGCACCGATAGCAATACGCGCAGTCCTTTATCGCTTTACTCCGAATACCAACGCATGGATATTGAGCTACGCAGGCCTCAGCATATGGAAGCCTGCCACTGGCACGGGCAGGTCGAGGTGAATGTTCCTTTTGACGGCGACGTAGAATACTTAATCAATAATGAAACGGTGCAGATTAAGCAGGGACATATCACGATATTTTGGGCCTGTACTCCGCATCAGCTCACCCGCCCTGGTGAATGCAAAAATATGGCTATTTTTAGTCTTCCTATGCATCTTTTTCTCTCCTGGCCGCTGGACCGGCAGCTTATCAATCATGTCACCCACGGTACGGTGCTGAAATCCCTGACCGCGCAGCAGCTTAGCCCCTTTGAAGTTCAGCGCTGGCAGGAGGAGATCAGAAGCCCCAACGAGCAAATTCGCCAGTTAGTCATCGATGAAATCTGCCTTATGTTCAAACGTTTTAGCCTGTCAGGTTGGCAGCCGATTCTGGTGAATAAACCCGCCCGTACGCGCAGCAGCGGTAACAATGTGTCACGCCATGCACAATTTTATGTCAGCCAAATGCTGGAGTTTATCGGCAATAATTACGACCAGGCGTTGACCATCGAACAGGTTGCTGAACACGTCAAACTCAATCCGAATTATGCGATGGGGATATTTCAGCGCGTCATGCAGCTCACCATGAAGCAATATATTACTGCGATGCGCATTAACCATGTGCGGGCACTTCTTAGCGATACGGACAAGTCGATTCTGGATATCGCTCTCACCGCAGGGTTCCACTCCAGCAGTAGTTTCTACAGCACATTTAACAAATATGTCGGGATGTCGCCGCATAACTATCGCAAACTGCGCCAGTTAAGGAATGGCTGCTAATTAACCGGGTCGCTTAATAATCATGCGCGTCAGCCCAGTTGTGGAGAGGAAGTACAAGAGGCGTTCGCGCTGAAACAGTTCTGATTGCCTGGCGCTGAATATTGAGTGAAAAGCGGAACTTAAGCCGGGCCACAGAGGGCTCAAAAAAAGAGCCCAAAATTCAGCTGCAAGGCTGATAGCCCCCCGTTATTTCAATTTGAAACCGCGCTGTATGACTGTCTCACGTAATTTATTTCTTCCGCCTAAATAATCCATGCTTATCGCGGATTCAACTACGGATCCAGCCCAGGTTTTGTCACTCATATTCTGGCGCTTACGGAATGTCTTATAGGCGGATTCATATCTTTCAATCCAGGTGCGATAACGACTCTCATCGTAATGATTGTAATGTAACACCATCGGCTGGGCAGGGCGCGGGCGAACGCTGCTGGTTCTGGTATCATCTGGCAATCCTACAGCCATCCCAAAAGTGACAAAGCTGTAATCAGGCAGGTTGATTATGTCAGCAACCTCTTTCGCAATGTTACGCATGACGCCGAGATAAACTATCCCCAGGCTCATAGATTCCGCTGCAACGGCTGCGTTCTGGGCGGCAAGCGCTGCGTCAATCGAAGCCATCAGGAAAGAATCAAGGTAGTCGAGCACAACAGGCTCTTTCCCGGCATCCTTTGTAATTCCTGCACCACGTGACAGGTCTGCTACCCAGAGCAGCAATGCAGGAGCTTCCTCGATCCATGGGATACGGTCCACGGGTACTGAGCGGGCTACAGTGTCTGAAATTCGCTGTTTGAGGGCCGGGTCAGTAACGGCCACCAGGCTCCACTGGTTCAGGGCAGAAGAATTTGATGCCGACTGTGCCGCAGCAACCATCGTCTCTATTGCCCCATCCGGCAGAGCTTCAGGCAAAAATGTCCTGACAGATTTATGGCTCAGAAGCGCTTCTATCTGAGGCGTCCAGATAATGTTGTCAGGTTTTGGTTGCTCTGCACCGTATCGGGCCTCAAGCAATGCCTGCTGTTGTGCATTCATTTCGGTCATGGTTTTTACTCTCCTTCGGCAAATTTGATGACCGCAGAATAGCCGGGCTGACAAAACAGATAATCCCCGGATTTGCGACTTCAGTTTTCATATGTGTGCACAATCGGAGTGTATGCCTTAGAATTGAGGCATGGATCATCTATTAGCTATACGTATATTCCAGCGCATTGTTGAGACGCGCTCTTTCACAAAGGCCGCAGCACACCTGGATTTGCCACGCTCTACGGTCAGTAAGAATCTCAAAGAGTTAGAAGCGCATCTGGGCACTAAGCTGATACAGCGCACTACGCGCTCTGTCGCGTTAACCACTGAGGGTGCTGAGTATTACCGGAGGATCAGTAGGCTTGTCACTAAGCTTGATGAGACCGAAGGCGCAATACGCGATGTAGGGACAGCGGCGAAAGGAAGGCTGCGAATTGATCTTCATTCATCACTGGCCAATTTTGTGTTGATGCCGGTTCTACAGGAGTTCCGGGAACGCTATCCGCATATTCAGCTGGCGCTTGGGGTGGGCGATCGCCCGGTTAATCTCATAGAGGAGGGGGTGGACTGCGCCATTCGCGCGGGAGAACTGGCGGACTCGTCTCTGGTTGCGCGCACGCTGTATAAAGATCGCTTAATTACCTGTGCCAGCCCCGGATATCTTAAGCAGTATGGCGTGCCGAAAAACCTCTCCGATCTTAAGAATGGACATAAGATCGTCGGCTATTTCAGCGCCGCAACAGGTGAGGCATGGCCTCTGCGTTTCCGCAGCCGGGGAGACGATACACAGTTAGTGGCCTTTGATATCGCCGCGAACGACAGTGCCGCTCTGATTAGCATACTTGTACAGGGTATGGGCATTGGACAAACCCATGCTTCCGTTGCCAGGCGCTTTATTGAATCTGGTGAACTTGTTCCTGTTCTTGAAGACGTAACGCAAAGGCAATTTCCTGTCTCAATCATTTATCCACCAACAAAGCAGCTGAATGCCCGGCTGAGGCTATTCATAGACTGGATGATAGACAAATTTTCTGACCATTAGTGACAACATGGCTTGGGGTAAAACAACGTGGCCCGCTACTGGTATGTAGAGGGCAGGGGCGTGCGGTCGAGAGCAGCTTTGAGCGAACAACGGACGTTTGCGATTCATGCGCTATCAGTTATGACTGGACCAGTTTGGTATTATTTCAATAATTTTGACATTAGCTCAAAAAACATTGGCAGGTCACGGCTGAAAGAGAAAGACGCGTTTATCGCTTTGCGTGCAATTAATCCGTCGATAAAGGCAAAAAGTATAATCGTGGTTTCTTCCAGGCTAATGTCCTGTCGAAACTCTCCTGAAGCAATACCTTCTGCGATAATCCCTGCAATACTTTGCCGCATGATGGTATCACTGGAAATATACGTTTTTTGCAGTTCAGGGTTCCGCGCAGATTCTGCCATGATTTCTACCCACAATTGATGTGTAACTGGGTAGCCTACATCGCTAATGCACGAAGTAACCTGCGCACAAAGGCGGTCGAAATGAGTACCCCTGGATGGAGCATTATGGGCCGTCAGCGCTGAATTCTGCTCTTCAAGAACGATAGCCTTAATGAGGTCATCCTTGCTTTTAAAATACGTGTACATCGCTCCCTGACTGATCCCAGCGCGGGTAGAAATTTCACGCACGCTTGTCGCACTGAAGCCTTTTTCTGCAAAACAGGCAGCAGCGGCGGTAATCAGCTTATGGTAGGTTTCAGTTTTCTTTAACATGTCGAGAATAATGTTTTATACGGTGCCCGGACTTTAACGCTGTTTGCTTCGAGGAGCCAGACTTAACTCTGTAGTTCTGGCTCATGGAATCAGATATCACTTCATCAGCGGCAATACACTGAGCATTTTCTTGAGGTTCAGCATATCCCACGGCAGATGTTCAGCAATCGTAAGGCCGACCGGTGCCGTTTTTGAGGTAGCCTGAGCTATCAGATTAAGTACATCTTCAATAGTCAGCTTGCCTTCTGCTACATCGCCAAAGTCGTGCTCGCCTCTGCCAGGCATAGCGAAAAGAACAGAACGGAAAAGTGACGGATCGAGAACGTCCAGAACCAGGTGTATCGCCAGATACTCAATGCTTTCCCTGTGAATCCACTCCAAAACTTCTTTCCCACCATTTTTGACTTGTTCAGGACCGATAGTCGCAATGTTATGACGAGCAAGGTATTCAGCTTCATAAGCCAGTGGATCGTGGATACCTGCAATCATTATTTTTGAGGGATTAAGCCTGGTGGCTACGTGAGCAACTAAATCTTTATCACCCGTACCAATTAGTGCTCCAAGAACATGGGCATGAGCGTTTGGATATTGCTTAGCAGTCTGCACGTCAGGGTGAGAGTCAATCCAGAGCACACCCAGTTTATCACCGTATTTATTGAGCAGATGTGAAAAAGGAGCCAGTGATACCTGTTGTGGTCAACTAAAACTGGCCACCGCGTTAGAGTTTTTCCAGTATCGGTTTTCTGATTCGTTTGGTGGTAACCCACCATTATATTCGTGCGGTCTTAGTGCGCTGTAATATCCAACGATATAGTCCGTTATTGCGTGAGCTGCATCGCTGAAGCTTACATAGCCCGTCGCTGGCACCCATTCGTTCTTCAGACTCCTGAAGAAGCGCTCCATTGGGCTGTTATCCCAGCAGTTTCCACGCCGACTCATACTCTGCCTGATCCGGTATCGCCACAGTAACTGCCGGAACTGCCTGCTCGTATAATGACTGCCTTGATCGCTGTGGAACATCACCCCGACGGGCTTACCACGGGTTTCCCATGCCATTTCCAGTGCTTTCATGGTAAGCCTGCTGTCCGGCGAGAACGACATGGCCCAGCCCACTGGTTTTCTTGCGAACAGGTCGAGAACAACGGCGAGGTACGCCCAGCGCTTACCCGTCCAGATATAGGTCACATCACCGCACCACACCTGATTTGGTTCCGTTACGGCGAACTGTCGCTCAAGATGATTCGGGATAGCAACGTGCTCATGACCGCCACGCTTATACCGGTGAGTCGGCTGCTGGCAACTGACCAGCCCCAGCTCTTTCATGAGTCTGCCAGCAAGCCAGCGCCCCATCTGGTAGCCTCTCTGGGTTGCCATTGTGGCGATGCTTCTTGCTCCGGCAGAGCCGTGGCTGATGCCATGCAGTTCAAGTACCTGGCTGCGTAATACAGCCCGTCTGCCGTCTGGCTTTTTCAGGACGGTTTTTCCAGTATTTGTAGCTGCTGCGATGAACCCCGAACACATGGCAGAGAGTGGCCACAGGATAACGCGCCCTGAGTTTCCCGATTATCGAGAACTGTTCAGGGAGTCTGACATCAAGAGCGCGGTAGCCTTTTTTAATATTTCATTTTCCATTTCAATACGTTGTAGCTTTTTCCTGAGCTCACGGATTTCAATTTGTTCCGGGGTAATGGGGGAGGCTTTTGGTGTTTTTCCCTGCCGCTCATCACGTAATTGTTTCACCCATCGCGTCATTGTGGAAAGGCCGACATCCATAGCGCTGGCTGCATCTGCCACGGTGTAATTCTGGTCAACGACCAGTTGAGCGGATTCGCGTTTAAACTCTGCGCTGAAATTTCTTTTTGATGTAGCCCCCTGAAACACCAGACAGTAGCTGTATCTCCAGATAAGAGATAGGCTTGAATATATGTCTAACACTAACGCCAATTTTGAGATGACCGGGATCCTGTTAGGACAAGAAGTCCGTAAACGTAAAACTCCTCAGGAGAAGATCGCCATTATCCAGCAGACGATGGAGCCGGGCATGAATGTCTCCCATGTCGCCCGCCTGCATGGCATCCAGCCCAGCCTGCTGTTTAAGTGGAAGAAGCAATATCAGGAAGGCAGCCTCACCGCCGTTGCGGCCGGAGAAGAAGTTGTTCCAGCTTCTGAGCTTACTGCTGCTCTGAAGCAGGTCCGGGAGCTTCAGCGCCTGCTGGGCAAGAAGACGATGGAAGTTGAGATCCTGAAAGAAGCCGTGGAGTACGCTCAGTCGCGAAAATGGATAGCGCACGCGCCCTTGTTGCCAAAGGACGGGGAATAGCCCTGGTCAGCCGCACCATGGGCGTGTCGCGTGCGCAGCTGTCACTGCGAATTAACCGTTCTGCCGACTGGCAGGACAGGCGCTGTAACCGGCGTGATGACGAAGCAGACGCTGAAATACTGTCAGAGATCCTCGATATCATCAGCGATATGCCCAGTTACGGCTATCGCCGTGTGTGGGGCATCCTGCGTACGCAACGTCGTACAGAGGGACTGCCCCCCGTGAACGCCAAACGGCTTTACCGGCTTATGAGCGAGCATAATCTGCTGTTACTGCATGACAAACCAGAGCGATCGAAGCGTGAACATAAGGGCAAAATCGCGGTGGCAGAAAGCGATATGCGCTGGTGTTCAGATGGCTTCGAGTTCGGCTGCGACAACGGTGAGAAGCTGCGGGTCACGTTCGCGCTGGACTGCTGCGACAGAGAAGCCATAGACTGGGCAGCGAGCACAGGAGGCTACGACAGTTCGACGGTGCAGGATGTGATGCTGAGGTCGGTGGAAAAGCGCTTCGGCGACGGGCTGCCGACCACACCGGTTCAATGGCTGACGGATAACGGTTCAGCATATACCGCGCATGAAACGCGGAGGTTCGCCAGAGAGCTGAATCTGGAGCCGTGTACAACAGCGGTGAGCAGCCCGCAGAGCAATGGCATGGCCGAACGGTTCGTGAAGACGATGAAGGAAGACTATATCGCGTTCATGGCAAAACCAGATGTGAGAACAGCCCTGCGAAACCTTGCAGCAGCGTTCACACATTACAATGAAAACCACCCGCACAGCGCGCTGGGATATCACTCCCCGAGGGAATATCGGCGGCAGCGGACATCGTTAACTTAAGATACAAAAGCTGTCCGGAGATGGCGGGTCAAGATCAGCTGAAATTTCTTTTTTTCATTATGGCACCTGTGTTGTTCTGAGGTGAGCATATCACCTCTGTTCAGGTGGCCAAATTCAGTAAACCACTTCACATCCACCGGAACAGACTCAACAGGGCCATCCGATTCGGGGGAAAGATACGAGAAAAGAGGTGATGCTGCCAACTTACTGATTTAGTGTATGATGGTGTTTTTGAGGTGCTCCAGTGGCTTCTGTTTCTATCAGCTGTCCCTCCTGTTCAGCTACTGACGGGGTGGTGCGTAACGGCAAAAGCACTGCCGGACATCAGCGCTATCTCTGCTCTCACTGCCGTAAAACATGGCAACTGCAGTTCACTTACACCGCTTCTCAACCCGGTACGCACCAGAAAATCATTGATATGGCCATGAATGGCGTTGGATGCCGGGCAACCGCCCGCATTATGGGCGTTGGCCTCAACACGATTTTCCGCCATTTAAAAAACTCAGGCCGCAGTCGGTAACCTCGCGCATACAGCCGGGCAGTGACGTCATCGTCTGCGCGGAAATGGACGAACAGTGGGGATACGTCGGGGCTAAATCGCGCCAGCGCTGGCTGTTTTACGCGTATGACAGGCTCCGGAAGACGGTTGTTGCGCACGTATTCGGTGAACGCACTATGGCGACGCTGGGGCGTCTTATGAGCCTGCTGTCACCCTTTGACGTGGTGATATGGATGACGGATGGCTGGCCGCTGTATGAATCCCGCCTGAAGGGAAAGCTGCACGTAATCAGCAAGCGATATACGCAGCGAATTGAGCGGCATAACCTGAATCTGAGGCAGCACCTGGCACGGCTGGGACGGAAGTCGCTGTCGTTCTCAAAATCGGTGGAGCTGCATGACAAGGTCATCGGGCATTATCTGAACATAAAACACTATCAATAAGTTGGAGTCATTACCGAAAATTCCGCTTCTGGCACTCTATGGACCCAGGTTCGGCTCTATGAATGAACGAGCAGAACCTTTTTCAGGCATTCTGGTTTACAGGCGCTGGTTGATGTTAACGCGTAAACCTCAAAAGGAAGCGGTCTCCGGACCTTTAAACCTCACTCCGCAACCAGCCACATATCGGCCTCGTCAAACATCTCTTCCAGCATGCGGTTCAGCTTTTCCCGATCGCTTTTGCTGGCATCGCTATTCAGGCCGTTCGCCTGCATCGGCTTCACCTTCACCTCGGCATCCGGAAAGATCCGGTGCACTCGGGTGGTCAGTTCAGCCAGGATGATCTCTCTTGCACCCGGAAGCCCCGCCACATTTCTTTTGTCATAAACCAGTTCAACGAACATCACACATCCCCTCAAATACTGTTTTAATGTACAGCATTCTTACCGGGGCAATGACATCTGTCAACTGCCGCCCGCTATGCAGGCGGCAGAAGTGACGATCAGAACAAGACCGAGTAGTTCAGGCCAAAGGTACGACCGCGTCCTTTGTAGGTATAGAGGTTCTCAGCACCGTAGGTTGGGCTATAGAGCCCCGGTGCGCGCTGTCCCCATGCGGTGGTATAGTCTTCATCCAGCAGGTTTTCCACGCTGAAGCTCAGCTTGCCCACCGGCAGAAGGTAACTGCCTATGAAGTCAGCGGTGTTATAGCCATCAATCTGCTTCCCGGCTTCATCAGACAAATCAAACGTCTGCATACTTTGCAGACGCAAGGTCCAGTCGCCCGGCGCCCAGGTGACCCATGCGCTCATCTTGGACGGGCTGGCGCTGTCTACCGTCAGCTTTTCCCATTTCCCGTCGACGCGGGTTTCCGATTTGATGACGTTGAAGTTTGCGCCCGTGCTCCACTCGCTGTCGGTGAAGAAGTAATCCACCTGGCCTTCAACACCGTAGATGCGACGCTCGTCATCTTCGACGTTAATGGTCATGTCGCTTTTGTTAATGTTGATGGTTTTGTCAGAGAGCGAATAGTAACCGGCAATCTGCGTGCGCAGGTTATCCCCGGTGTAGCGCCAGCCCAGCTCGTAAGCATCAACTTTAATCCCGTCGAGTTTTGAGTCGTTAACGTTAACGCTGTTGACCAGGCGATAATGGCCGTTTACCAACTGATAGGTGCCGGAGCCGTAGTATTTCGCCAGATCCGGGATCTCAAAGCCCTGAGAGAAGTTAAACCACAGCTGCTGGCGTTCGGTCAGATGACCCAGAATGCCGGCGTTAAACAGCAGGTTGTTGTAGTCGGTTTTCCCGCCCGGGACCGCGTCTGCCGAGGTGGCTCTCCCCGTGGCGATAGCCTGTTGCTGGGCGTAACCCACAAAGTCATCGACCTTGTTTTCCGTGTACTGATAGCGCACGCCGCCGCTCAGGGTGATAGCGGAGAAGTCGTAGCTCGATTGCAGGAAGGGGGCGAGGTTGGTGATGCTGTAGCCCGGATAGCGTCCCACGTTATACGCATTATCCAGCTTCATGCCGCCGCTGGCCGCCGCTTTGCTGAGGTCGAAAAATTGCTGATTGGCGTCGAAGGTTTCATGTTCGGCATCCACACCCCATGTCAGGGTCAGCGCATCCAGCGGTTTGCTGTTGAGGGTCAGCTTGCCGCCGTAGAAATCGGTTTTTTGCTGCGAAGCGCCAATGCTGGTGACCCGGCCGCCTGAAAGCGTAGGGAAGGGGTAGTACGTCAGGCTTTCATCGCGGTAGTAAATTTGCGCGAGCAGATCCTGGCCCCAGAAATCGGTGTTCGAATATTGCAGGTTGATCAGGTGGCGTTCGGTGCCAGGAATACGATCGGAGTCGAGGTTATTTTTGTTGTATGCATTGCCGGCGCCCGTTACTGCCGAGAAGTTCTCGCCAAGATAGAGGCCGTGCTTACCGTCGGATTCGCTTTTGTAATACTGCGTGGTGAGCTGCAACTGCTGATGATCGTCAATATTCAGCGTGCCGGTGCCCATCACGTCCAGGCGGTCAGAGTATTGCAAACCGGTCTGGGTGTTATCAATGATCACCTCGTCGCCGTTGCCGTCGTACCAGCCGCCAAAGCGCTGATACGCCACTGACAGTCGCCCTGAGGCGTTGTCGTTGCCGCCGCTGACCGCCGCCGCGATGTTCTCGTCATTATCGTTATGGCTGTTGAAGCCCGTTTTCAGGCCGGTCTGAAACTCGACTTCCGTTTCCGGCTGGCCCTTTTTGGTGACGATATTGATTAAGCCACCGGTACTGCCGCCGCCGTAGAGAGAGGTCGCCCCGGAGATGACTTCAATGCGGGAGATATTGAACGGATCGATGGAGTCCAGCTGGCGGCTGTCGCTGCGCGAGGAGTTTAAACGCACGCCGTCGACCATCACCATCATTGAACGGCCACGCATGTTCATACCGTAGTTGGTACGTCCCTGGCTGCTGACATCCATTCCGGGAATCAGCTGCGCCAGTACCTCTTTAAGCTCTTTGCCTCCCTGAACCTGCTGCTCAATATCAGCCTGCTCAATAACCCAGGTGGTCTGCGCCATATCGGTAATAGAGTGGTTTGTACGGCTGGCGGAGACCACCAGCGACTCTTCTTTTTGTCCTTCTGCTGAGGCATTAGCGGCTAGCATCATCAATAAACAAGGGTTTAAAGCCCAGGAGTAACGCGGTTTCATTATTATGATCGTCCTGATTTTTCGAGGTGTCGGTGGCATGAATGCCCCTTACCGCAAGAACATCACCCGGTCAGGTGATAGTGATTATCAAGATGATATGAATAATCATTACAAAGTAAACAGGTAATGTTAAAAAATGTTTCTATAATGGCATGATTTTAATGGGGTTTATTAGGGGGGCGGGTCAGGCGTGAAAGAAAACTCACTGCGCCACGGCGTAATACCGAGAAAGACTTCCGCCGAAACATGAGCGAGGAGAATGTTCCACTATACTGACAATTGCAGTTATCACTTACCCAGGAGGCGACGCGCGGTTAAATACCTGACACAACCTAATCCATGACCATCAGGAGAACAAAATGCAAAAGCGTAAAACCTTGAAAGCGCTGCTAGCCGTATCGGCAGTAGCAGCGATGTTCTGCACTGTCGGCGTGCAGGCCCAGACGTCGTCAAGCGCCGCTCAGAGTAGCGCCGTAGGCCAGACCGGATCGATGGCCAAACTCGACTCCGGCGATGAAAAAGCGTTAAAGGACATGGCGCAGGCCAATATTAATGAAGTTGCCGCCGCGAAGATTGCGCTCAGTAAGGCCGAGAGCAGCGAAGTTAAAGCCTTCGCGCAGAAGATGGTCGATGACCACGGCGCTGCCCTGACCAAAGTCCAGGCGGTCGCCCAGCAGAAGGGCGTAACATTGCCAACTGAGCCGGACGCCATGCATAAGGCCATGGCCGACAAGCTGGAAAAAGAGAGCGGCGATGCATTTGACAAGATGTATATGGAAAACGCCGGCACCAAAGATCATCAGATGGTGCTGTCGAAGCTGCAGAGTGACGCCAAAAATATCAAGGACCCGGATGTGAAGGCCCTGGCCGACGCGCATACGCCGGTGGTTGAGCAGCACCTTAAGTCTGCCCAGCAGATGACGATGCAACCCGGCAAGGCAGGAAGTAAGTAACCAGGTTGTTCGGTGGGCGCACGTTTCTGCACCAGGATTTCCCTTTTACTCCTGGGCCCCTCCTGGGCACCACGACAGTGCACCCACCCCGCACTCCCTCACCAAAACGGTGAGATCCCACCCCTGTAAATTACCAACCTTCTGATAATCCCCATAAAAAATTCCTGGCACACCCCTTGCAGATATAAACGCGAAAGGGCAGCACCACACAATTTGAAAAATAGCTGGCTAGGGTTCCGGTTCACTGCGGTGAATGGCTGGTCCAAGAGCTGGCGACCTCTGAGAGGTTACACGGCGGGACAAAAGCCCGGGAGACAGCAGCACCAGACGGTGTCGCGCTGCCCCCTTATTTTGTGCCACTCAGAGGTCAAGCATGAAGAAAACGCCATTACTCCGCTCTCTTGTACTGTCGCTGGCGATGCTGGTCAGTCTCCCCACTTTTGCTGCCGTCAAAAAAGAGTTCAACGTCTGCTGGACCCTCTACGCCGGCTGGATGCCCTGGGGCACCATCAGCACCGATAAAATCATCGATAAATGGGCCGACAAGTACGGCATCAAAATCAATGTTGTGCAGCTCAACGACTACATCGAATCCATCAATCAGTACACCGCCGGCCAGTTTGACGGCTGCACCATGACCAACATGGACGCGCTGACCATACCGGCGGCGGGCGGTGTAGACACCACGGCGCTGATCCTCGGCAGCTACTCCGAAGGCAACGACGGTGTGGTGATGAAGGGCGAGGGCAAAACCCTCACCGATCTGAAAGGCATGAAAATCTACCTGCCGGAGCTGTCCGTTTCCCATTACCTGCTGGTGCGCGGGCTGGAGAAAGCGGGGCTGGCGGAAAAAGACGTCACCGTGGTGAACACCTCGGATGCAGATATCGTCTCGGCCTTCAACACGGCAAACGTGCAGGCTGCCGTGGCCTGGAACCCACAGCTCTCGGTCATCAAAGGCACGCCGAAAACCACCGAGGTGTTCAGCTCCTCGCAGGTGCCGGGCGAGCTGATCGACATGATGGTGGTCAACAGCGAAACCCTGAAGGACAACCCGGCGCTGGGCAAAGCGCTGACCGGGGCGTGGTACGAGATGATGGGGCTGATGAAAGCCCAGGACGCTAATGCCCTGAACGCGATGGCGGCGGCCTCCGGTACCGATCTCACCGGCTATCAGGCGCAGCTGAAAACCACCCACCTGTTCTACACCCCGCAGGACAACATCGCCTTTGTCACCTCGCCGGATCTGGCGAAAACCATGCAGCGCGTGGCGGCGTTCTCCTTCGATAAAGGGCTGCTCGGCGATGGGGCGCAGAGCGCCGATTTTATCGGCATGAGCTTCCCGGGCAACGTGACCCAGGGCGATGCCAACAACGTCAAACTGCGCTTTGACGACAGCTTCGTGAAAATGGCCGCCGCTGGCCAGCTGTGATGAGTGACGGAGTCTCCATGCGACACATAAATCGTCATCCCACCCCGGGCATGCGGCTGATGCTGGTTATGCTGCCCTTTGTCCTGCTGCTGGCCGCATACTTTTTTGGCTCGGCGGTGCGACTTGAGGCCAACCCTCAGGACAAGCTGCTCCCGGGCCTGCAACAGATGCTGGATGCGATCTCGCGGATGGCCTTTACCCCGGATAAACGCAGCGGCGAGTACCTGTTCTGGGTCGACACCCTGGTGAGCCTGGCCCGTCTGCTGGTGGGGCTTTCGATCGCCTCGCTGATCGGCCTGTGTATCGGCGTCACCGCCGGGGTGTTTCCCCTGTGGCGGGCGTCCCTTTCACCGCTGATGACGGTGCTGTCGATGGTGCCACCTCTGGCAATTTTACCGGTGCTGTTTATCGTCTTCGGGCTGGATGAGCTGTCAAAAATCATGCTGATCGTTATCGGCATCACCCCGATGCTGGCCCGGGATCTGGAGCACCGCGCCTGCGAAATCCCGCCGGAGATCCTGATCAAAGCCCAGACCCTGGGGGCCAACAGCTGGACGCTGGTGCTGCGGGTGGTGCTGCCGCAGCTGCTGTCGCGCCTGCTGACCTCGCTGCGCCTGCTGCTGGGTTCAGCCTGGTTGTTCCTGATTTCGGCGGAGGCGATCTCCTCCACCGCCGGGCTGGGGTATCGCATTTTCCTTGTCCGCCGCTATATGGCGATGGACGTGATTATCCCCTATGTCCTGTGGATCACTCTGCTGGCGTGGCTGATGGACCTGGCGCTGCGCCAGCTGCACAAGCGCTGTTTCCCGTGGGCAGAAGGAGGGAAAGCATGAGTTTTATCACCATCAACAATATCTGGCAGGAGTACGGCGACCATGTGGTGCTGGAGCGTCTGAATTTACAGATCAACGAGGGCGAGTTCTGCTCGATGGTCGGGGCGTCCGGCTGCGGGAAATCGACTTTTCTGCGCCTGCTGCTCGGCCAGGAGAGGCCGAGCCGGGGCTCCATCACCCTGGACGGCAAACCGCTCACCGCCGAGCCGGACAGCCGCCGGGGCGTGGTGTTCCAGCGCTACTCGGTCTTTCCGCACCTCAGCGTGCTGGATAACGTGGCGATCGGTCTTGAACTGCCGCAATCCCCGCTGCTTGGGCGGCTGTTTGGCACGAAAAAACGCGCCGCACGTGAGCAGGCCGCGCAGATGCTGGACAAGGTCGGCCTCGGCCATGCCCTCGACAAATATCCCGCGCAGCTCTCCGGCGGGATGCAGCAGCGCCTGGCCATCGCCCAGGCCTTTATCATGCAGCCTCGCGTCCTGCTGCTGGACGAGCCCTTTGGCGCGCTGGATCCGGGGATCCGTAAAGACATGCATGCGCTGCTGTTACAGCTGTGGGGCGAAACCCGCATGACGGTGTTTATGGTCACCCACGATCTCTCCGAAGGCTTCAACCTCGGCACCCGTCTGCTGGTGTTCGACAAGGTGCGCCTCGATCCGCAGGCCCCGAACGCCTTTGGTGCGCGCATCACTTACGACATTCCGCTCAACGAGACACGGCTTTCGGCCCTGAGCGGTTCGACTCCCGACAACGTTTATGCCTTAAGGGGTTAACGCTATGAATACGACTTTACGTGAAGAGATCCTGCCGGGCGGCGGCCACCTCTCGTTTGTACTTAAGCGCGGACAGATCCTGCGCATGACCGACCTCGACGGCGGGGCCAACGTCAGCCTGATGATGCTCAACCCCCATGAAAAGAGCGAGCGCCTGAACCTGCCGGATACCCTGAAAGGCCAGCACACCGCGCGCCTGACCGCCGGGCACTGCTTTTACTCCGATATGGGCCGGGTGCTGGCAGGCATTACCGCCGATACCAGCGGCTGGCACGATCCCTTTGGCGGCGTGCTCAATGCCGCCGAAGTGACGGAAAAATACGGTCAGGGACGCTATCAGGAGCTGCGCAACGGCTTCTTCCGCAACGGCACCGACAACCTGCTGGTGGAGATGGGCAAATGGGATCTCAACCTCGAAGATCTGCTGATGGTGGTCAACTTCTTCAGCAAAGTGACCGTGGATGACAGCGGTCGGTTCAGCTTCCACCGCGATCGTTCCCAACCGGGGAGCTACGTAGAGCTGTATGCCCCCATGGACACCCTGATGGTGATGACCGCCCTGCAACACCCGATGGACCCGTCCACCGAGTATGCCCCGCGCCCGGTGCAGCTCAGCTGGCGGCAGGCAGAGGACGAGGAGGGCGCCATTAACGCACTCCTCACGCGCCCGGAAAATGGCCGCGCCATCACCAACACCCAACTTTTCGCCCTGTAAGGAGCCGCAAGATGACCATTATCAGCGAAAAACAGCCTCAGGAGGCGACCTTCCGCCACGTGATCCCGGCGGGCGAGCCTTACCTGTTTGAAGTGAAAAAGGGCCAGACCCTGCGCCTGCTGGATCTGGAGGGGAATCAGGCGGTGGATACCCTGTTCTATAGCGCCGATAACCCGCGGGAGCGCTACGACGCCCAGCGCACCCTGCGCCGTCAGAACAATGCGTATCTGACCAGCGGCAGCGTGCTGTACTCCAACCTCGGCAATCCGCTGCTGACCATCGTGGCCGATACCTGCGGGCGTCACGACACCCTCGGCGGGGCCTGCGCCCAGGAGAGCAACACCGTGCGCTATGCCCTCGACAAACGCCATATGCACAGCTGCCGGGACAACTTCCTCTGCGCCTGTCTGCACGATGGCCGCCTGCAAAAGCGCGATATCGGGGCCAACATCAACTTCTTTATGAACGTGCCGGTAACGCCCCAGGGCGGGCTGACCTTTGCCGACGGCATCTCCGCCCCGGGGAAATACGTTGAGCTGCGCGCGGAGTGCAACGTCATCGTGCTGATCTCCAACTGCCCGCAGCTCAACAACCCCTGTAATGGCTGGAACCCAACCCCGGCGGAGGTGCTGATATGGAACTGACGCCAAATCGCTGGCAGCGCCTGCGCCAGATGCTCTACCGCCTGTTTGAAGTGCGCGCCGGACGGATCCTGCCGTAAATCTTTTTTCCCCGTGGACGACCATGCGGTGAGCCAATTTTCGGCGGGACGACCCGCCACGATTGAGTCTAAACTATGTTGACAAAACTCCTGATTGCCAACCGCGGGGCGATTGCCTGCCGCATCCTGCGCACGCTGCGCGCCATGAATATCGGCGGCGTGGCGGTCTATTCCGAGGCGGATATCAGCAGCCTGCACATTCGCGAGGCCGACGAAGCCCTGAGCCTGGGCGACGGCCCGGTGGCGAACACCTATCTGGTCAGCGACAAAATTATCGCCGCGGCGAAAGCCAGCGGTGCCCAGGCCATTCATCCGGGCTACGGCTTTTTATCCGAGAACGCCGCCTTTGCCGAAGCCTGCGAAGCTGCGGGTATCGCCTTCGTCGGACCAACGCCGGAGCAGCTGCGCCTGTTTGGCCTGAAACACACCGCCCGGGCGCTGGCCAAAGCCCAGGGCGTGCCGATGCTGGAGGGCACCGAACTGCTGGCGGACGTGAATGAGGCGCTGCGCGCGGCAGAACAGGTCGGCTACCCGGTGATGCTGAAGAGCACCGCGGGCGGGGGCGGGATCGGCATGCGCGTCTGCTATACCGACGCGGAACTCTTTGATGCCTTCGACGCCGTCGTGCGGCTGGGGAAAAATAACTTCAGCGATGCGGGCGTCTTTATTGAAAAGTACATCGAGCGGGCGCGTCATCTCGAAGTCCAGCTGTTTGGTGACGGCAAGGGGGAGGTGATCGCTCTCGGCGTCCGCGACTGCTCGGTGCAGCGACGGAACCAGAAGGTGCTGGAGGAGACCCCCGCGCCCAATCTGCCGGACGGAATGGCGGACGCGCTCTGTGCGGCGGCCATCAAGCTGGGCAAAGCGGTCAACTACCGCAGCGCGGGTACCGTGGAGTTTGTCTACGACAGCGATGCCGCCCGGTTCTACTTCCTCGAGGTAAATACCCGTTTGCAGGTGGAGCACGGCGTTACCGAACAGGTGTGGGGCGTGGATCTGGTGCGCTGGATGATTGAACTGGCCGCCGGAACCTTGCCTGCGCTGGCGGAACTGCGCGCAAGCCTGACCCCAGCGGGCCACGCCCTTCAGGCGCGGGTCTATGCCGAAGATCCGGGCCGTCAGTTCCAGCCCTCGCCAGGCCTGCTCACCGAGGTGGTGTTCCCGGTGGATGACCGTCGCACCCTGCGCATCGACAGCTGGGTAGAGTCCGGCTGCGAGGTACCACCGTTTTTTGATCCGATGCTGGCGAAAATCATCGCCTGGCAGCCCACGCGCGATGCGGCCATTAATGCCCTGCACGCCGCCCTGGGCGACACTCGCCTGTACGGGGTGGAGACTAACCGCAGCTACCTGCAGCAGATTTTAACCTTTACCCCGTTCGCCAGCGGCGAGCCCTGGACCCGCTGCCTGGAAGGGCTGGCTTATCAGGCCTCTACCCTGGAGGTGCTTAGCCCCGGAACGCAAACCACGGTGCAGGATTATCCCGGGCGCATCGGCTACTGGGCGGTCGGCGTACCTCCTTCCGGACCGATGGACAGCCGGGCGCTGCGTCTCGGCAACCGCCTGCTGGGCAACGATGACCGCGCCGCAGCGCTGGAGATCACCCTCAGCGGCCCGACGCTGAAATTCAACTGCGACGCCCAACTGGTGGTGACCGGGGCGGAGATCGCCCTCACGCTGGACGGCGAGCCGCTGGAGAACAACCGGGTCTTTAGTGTGCACAGCGGCATGACGTTGCGGATGGGGGATATCACTGGCGACGGCGTGCGCAGCTATCTGTGCCTGCGCGGCGGGTTTAGCGTCCCGGATTACCTCGGCAGCAAAAGCACCTTTACCCTCGGGCAGTTTGGCGGTCACGCCGGACGCGTCCTGCGTACCGGGGATGTGCTGCACATTGCGCCGTTAACCTCGCCATGTCCGGAGCAGGCGCTGCCCCTGGCCCTGCGCACTAACCTGGACGCCGTCCGCGAACTGCGGGTGATCTACGGCCCGCACGGCGCGCCGGAGTATTTCACCCCGGAATATATGCAGACCTTCCTGACTACCGACTGGGAAGTGCATTTCAACTCCAGCCGCACCGGCGTGCGTCTGATCGGCCCTAAACCCGAGTGGGTGCGCGACAGCGGCGGCGAGGCGGGGCTGCATCCGTCGAACATTCACGACAACCCCTATGCCATTGGCGCGGTGGATTTTACCGGCGATATGCCGGTGATCCTCGGCCCGGATGGCCCAAGCCTGGGCGGGTTTGTCTGCCCGGTCACCATCATTGAGGCCGACCTGCACGCGGTCGGGCAGCTGAAAGCGGGCGATAGAGTGCGCTTTGTGCCCGTCGACATCGCCACCGCCCGACGCCTGGCGCAGGCACAGGAGGCTGAGATCCGCAGTTTGCATCCGCAAAATCTGGACTGGCAGCCGGCGGAGATCGCCTCGCCGGTGGTGCTCGAGCAGGGCCAGGGCGATAAACGTCTGGTGGCGCGACTCTCCGGTGACACCCATCTGCTGCTGGAGATGGGCGATCCGGAGCTGGATCTGGTCCTGCGTTTTCGCGCCCACGCCCTGATGCAGGCTCTGGAGGCGAAGGCGCTGCACGGCGTGATCGACCTGACGCCGGGCATTCGCTCCCTGCAAATTCACTATCAGCCGGAGGCGCTCAACCTGACAGCGCTGCTGGAAGCGATCGCTGGATTGTGGCAGAGCGTCTGCGAGCAGGACTCGCTGGAGGTGCCGTCGCGCATCGTCTGGCTGCCGCTCTCCTGGGACGATCCGGCCTGCCAGAAGGCCATCGACAAGTACATGACCACCGTGCGCCGGGACGCGCCCTGGTGTCCGAGCAACCTCGAGTTTATCCGCCGCATTAACGATCTGGCGAACGTGAACGACGTTTACAAAACGGTCTTCGACGCCAGCTATCTGGTGATGGGGCTGGGGGATGTCTATCTCGGCGCACCGGTGGCGACGCCGCTGGATCCGCGTCATCGTCTGGTCACCACCAAGTACAACCCGGCGCGCACCTGGACGGCGGAGAACTCGGTGGGGATCGGTGGGGCGTATCTCTGCGTTTACGGCATGGAGGGGCCGGGCGGGTATCAGTTTGTCGGCCGCACGTTACAGATGTGGAGTCGCTATCACGCGGTAGAGGATTTTGGCGGCAAGCCCTGGCTGCTGCGCTTCTTCGACCAGATCCGCTTCTATCCGGTCTCTGCTGACGAGCTGCTCACCATCCGCCGCGATTTCCCGCTGGGGCGCTACCCGCTGCGCATCGAGCACACCACCCTGAAGCTGGCGGAGTATCAGCAATTTCTCGCTGACGAAGCCCAGGGCATTGAGGCGTTTCGCACCCATCAGCAGGGGGCCTTTAACGCCGAGCGCGAGCGCTGGATCGCTAACGGCCAGGCGCATTTCGACAGCAGCGACGTGCTGGCGGAGGAGGGGGAGGATACCCCGCTCAGGCCGGGACAGGCCGGCATCGACAGCCCTGTCTCGGGCAATTTGTGGCAGGTGAACGTTGAACCCGGTCAGCAGGTACGCGAGGGCGATGTACTGGTGGTGCTGGAGTCAATGAAGATGGAGATCCCGCTGCTGGCCTCGCAGGACGGGGTGGTCAGCCAGGTGCGCGTCCAGCCGGGCTCTTCGGTGCGGGCGGGTCAGTGTGTGGTGGTTCTGGAGAAAGCAGCATGATGCAGCCCTTTGATTTACGTCTCGATATGCTGGCGCAGGCTTACCGCGAGGGCCGTTACAGGCCGCGCGAGGTGATTAACACCCTGCGGGAGCGGGCGCTGGCGTTAAACCCGGAGTTTAATACCTTTATTTATATCCTCACGCCAGAGGAGCTGGAGCCGTACCTGGCCGCGCTGGAAGGCGCATCACCCCAGACGCTGCCGCTCTACGGCGTGCCTTTTGCCATCAAAGACAACATCGACCTGGCGGGAATTACCACCACCGCGGCCTGCCCGGCGTTTGCTTACCGGGCAGAGCAGAATGCGACCCTCGTCGGGCAGATGATTGCGCTGGGGGCCGTTCCGCTGGGCAAAACCAACCTTGATCAGTTCGCCACCGGCTTAAACGGCACGCGCTCGCCCTACGGAATTTGCCGCAACAGCGTTAATGCGGACTATCCGGCGGGGGGCTCCAGCTCGGGTTCGTCGCTGGCGGTGGCGCTGGGGCTGGCGAGCTTTGCCCTCGGTACCGACACCGCCGGAAGCGGGCGCGTTCCAGCATCGCTCAATAACCTGGTCGGGCTGAAGGCGACCAAAGGGTTAATCTCCACGGCGGGTGTCGTCCCGGCATGCCGTACCCTGGACTGCGTGACCTTCTTTACCGCCACCGCTGCCGAGGCCAGCCAGCTGCTGGCGCTGACGGCGGTGAAAGATCCACGCGACGACTACAGCCGGGCTAACCCGGCATGGAACGGGGCGCAGGCGTTTGGCGCACCCGAAAAAGGGTTCCGCTTCGGCGTGCCGGACCGGCTGGCGTTTCTCGGCTGCGAGGAGAGTGAGGCGCTTTACCACGCTGCAAAAAACGACTTGATCGCGCTGGGCGGCATCCCGGTAACCATCGACTTTGCCCCATTTTTAGCGGCGGCAACGCTGCTCTATGACGGCCCGTGGGTGGCGGAGCGTTATCATCTTGCCGGGAAACTGATTGAGCAGCAGCCGGAGGCGGTACTGCCGGTGATCCGCGATGTGCTGCGCAAAGCTCCTGGCACCGACGCGGTGGCGGCGTTTGATGCCCAGTACAAACTCCAGCATTTCAAAACCCTCTGCGACGGGATCATGGCGGAGCTGGATTGTGTGTTAACCCCGACCTATCCACGCCCGGTCACTCTGGCGGAACTGGCGGAGGAGCCGGTAAAGCGCAATTCCGAGCTGGGAGTCTATACCAACTTCATGAACCTGCTGGACTATGCCGCCGTGGCGGTACCCGCAGGGTTTATGGCGAATGGTCTGCCGTCAGGGGTGACGCTGTTTGGTCGGGCCTTTACCGATCAGTATCTGCTCAGCCTGGCCGGGGCGTTACAACGTCACCAGCAGCTGGCTCTGCCTGGCGGTCGTCAGATTCAGACGGCTGAGCCTGCGGCCACCGCCAGCCACGATCGCCTGTCGGTGGTGGTCTGCGGGGCGCATCTCGACGGGCTGGCGCTGAACCACCAGCTGCGCCAGCGCGGGGCGACCCTGCGCGAAGCAACCCGCAGCGCGCCGCACTATCGGCTGTATGCCCTGGCCGACGGAAAACGCCCCGGCATGGTGCGCGACCGCGAACAGGGGGCATCCCTTGCCGTTGAGGTGTGGGAGCTGCCCCACGCCGAAGTGGGATCGTTTCTGGCCGGGATCCCGGCGCCGCTGGGGCTGGGGAAAGTGGAGCTGGAGGACGGGCGCTGGTTAACGGGATTCATCTGCGAGGAGTATGGTCTGCAGGGGGCGCAGGATATCACGTCATTTGGCGGCTGGAGAGCCTGGCTTGCCCACAAGCAGTGAGCAAGCCAGGGATGTTATTAACGGTACAGCGGTTTCTCTGCCACCGGAATCAATAACGTGGACTGCCAGTCGGCCAGCGTCAGCTGCGCCAGCTGTCCCAGCGCCCGGTAGAACGGGTGGCCCGCGTTTTCGACAAACACGGCGAGAAAACGGGTGCTCCACGGCAAAAGATGCCAGGCCAGGAGCTGATCCCGTTCAGCATCACGCCCGGTTTCTGCCAGCCAGGCGGCCAGCAACAGCAGGGTACCAAAGCTATCTTCCGGTTCGTTCTGCGCCATCTCAAAGGCGATGCCGTTGTCGCGCATCCACTGGCGCAGCGCCAGGGTGGAGTCGCCGAACAGCACTGATTCACGATCCAGCCACACCGATCCCCACGGAGGGGCGGGCAGCGCCCAGGGGCCGATAAACAGCCGCTGCCAGGCATCGGGGAGCGGTTCGTCGGCCTGCTGGCGCAGTGTGTCGGCGATGGGGGCTAACTGCCCGGGCGGCAGCGGCCAGTCCTGCTGCCAGTCGCCCTGGGTCAGGGCCGTCACCAGCGGGGCAGCCTGCTCGCTGTCCGGGGCGAAATAAAACAGTGCGCCCAGTACCCGGGCGGTAAATGCAAAACCTTCATTCATTACTGCATTCCTTGAACGGCGCGGGTTGCCCCGCGCTGACAGATTATCCGGCAATCGCCATACCCACGGTCATATGCAGACCGTAGAAGACGCCACGGCCAATAAGCTCTCCGGCCACCACCAGCAGCAGCCCCAGCGTGAGCCCTGGTAAAGTGGGCGTTTTACGACGCACCAGCGCGCACAGCCAGCAGCCCAGCCCGGCCGCAAGCAGTATGATACGCCACACCTGCAGGGAACCATAATCCGGCACCAGTGTGTTGGCCTGCTGGACTGAACTCTGGATCGTCCCGAGTTCGCCACTTTGCAGGATCACCGCCGCCGCGCTTGCCAGCAGCGCCAAAGCAGCGATCCCTGCCGCCGCCCGGGTGTTAAACGGTGCTTTCGCCATCCGCACCAGCAGGGCGGCAAACAGCGGACCACCGAGCAGCATCGTCAGGAAGAAATTCAGGGTGGTGTAGCCGTTATGCCAGGTGGGCACCGTGTCTATCTGATACACGCGGGTCATCGCCCAGACAAAGACCAGCCCCAGCACCATGCTCAGCACCAGCCAGATCCTACCCAGCAAAGCGGGCATCCTGCCGAGCACGGCCACTAACCACCAGAAGCCGCCGACGGCAAAGAACAGCGCCCCGCTGGCAATTTCGTTACTCAGGCCGGATGCGCCGACGCGATTGAGGGAGTTAAAGGCGCGCAGCGGCGAGCCGAGGTGCAGCACGGAGGCGACAAAGCCCATCCCCATCACCAGCCACAACCAGAACATGCTGCGTACCAGCCGATAGCGCACCCGCGGGTCGTGCTCGCGAAGCCAGGCTCCGCCCGCCAGGATTAACGCGCCAGCGACGCACTGGCCGAACACGGTAAAAATAACCAGCGGCCATTCATGCCATCCGTTTCCCATCTCACACCTCCTTCGGATTGGCCAGGTAGCCGGTGGTATCACCCGTGGGTCGGCTGTTGGCATTGGGTTTTATGACGATACTCGGCTTCGTGAAGTGCGCCGACGGCAGCGGGGCAACGGCGGCCAGCTTGCCGTGTTTTTTGCGCAGCTCTTCTATCGGGCCAAAGTCCAGGGCCCGCAGCGGGCAGGATTCGACGCAGATCGGCTTGTGACCCCCCGCCACGCGCTCGTGGCAGCCGTCGCACTTGGTCATATGCCCTTTGGCGGCGTTGTACTGCGGGGCGCCGTACGGGCAGGCCATATGGCAGTAGCGACACCCGATGCAGACATCTTCGTCCACCACCACAAAGCCGTCGTCGCGCTTGTGCATCGCCCCGCTGGGGCAGACTTTGGTGCAGGCCGGATCCTCGCAGTGGTTGCAGGCGATGGAGAGGTAGTAGGCAAACACGTTCTGATGCCAGACCCCGTTGTCCTCCTGCCAGTCGCCGCCCGCATACTCGTAAATGCGGCGGAAGCTGACGTCCGGGGTCAGGTCCTTGTAATCCTTGCACGCCAGCTCGCAGGTTTTGCACCCGGTGCAGCGGCTGGAATCAATAAAAAATCCATACTGAGTGGTCATCGGCTACTCCTTACGCCTTCTCGATTTGCACCAGATTGGTGTGTTGAGGGTTGCCCTTCGCCAGCGGCGACGGACGGTGCGTGGTCAGGGTGTTCATGCAGGCGCCGTGGTCAACGCGGTCGCCCTGCATATCCGCCTGATGCCATGCCCCCTGGCCCATGGCGCTGACGCCCGGCATGATCCGCGGCGTCACTTTGGCGGCAATGCGCACTTCGCCGCGGGTGTTGAAGACCCGCACCATATCGCCGTTTTTGATCCCGCGAGCCTGGGCATCCACCGGGTTGAGCCACACTTCCTGGCGGCAGGCAGCCTGCAGCACATCCACGTTGCCGTAGCTGGAGTGGGTGCGGGCTTTGTAGTGAAAGCCGAACAGCTGGAGCGGAAACTGGCCGCGATCGTCCGAGTCCCAGCCTTCGAAGGTGGAGGCATACACCGGCAGCGGGCTGATGGTTTCGTCCTCCTGAAGCTCCCACTTGTCGGCAATCTCTGCCAGCCGGCTGGAGTAGATTTCGATTTTACCCGACGGGGTTTTCAGCGGGTTGGCCTCGGGATCGTCGCGGAATTTCTTATACGCCACGAAGTGACCGTTGGGATCTTTGCGCTTATAGATACCCATCTCTTTCAGCGCCTCGTAAGAGGGGAGCTGCGGATCTTTTGCCACCATTTTGGCGTACAGATATTGCAACCACTCCGCCTGGGTGCGGCCTTCGGTAAAGCGTTGATGGATATCCGGCCCGAGGCGTTTCGCCACTTCGCTCATGATCCAGTAGATGGGTTTACGTTCGAATTTCGGCGCGGTCACCGGCTGAAGGAAGATCAGGTAGCCCATATTCCCGGCGTAATCGTTGGGAATGATGTCCTCCTGTTCGACGGTCATTAAATCGGGCAGAAGCAGGTCGGCGTATTTCGCCGATGAGGTCATGAAGTTGTCGATCACCACAATCATTTCGCATTTGCTTTCGTCCTGCAGAATGTCGTGGGTTTTGTTGATGTCCGAATGCTGGTTGATGATGGTGTTGCCAGCGTAGTTCCAGATGAACTCCATTGTCAGACGGATGGATGGACTTGAAGTAGTTGACTCAATGCTACTTAAGGTCCTGATATGAATGACATTAATCATGATAACGCTGTATATTCACCCAGTTCTTTATCTGGGTCTCCCTATCTGTATACGCAAGGTTACACCCCAAGTCCTGACACAAGGCTGACACAAATCAATCTCTTGGCTAAGCCTCAGATAGTCCGCAGAGCCAACGGTAGGTATACTATCCGTCTACGGCTTAAAGGGGACACCAAGCCATTTCTTTCAGTATCGACCCGCAGTACAGACAGGAGAGTCGCCGTCATGCGTCAGAGAGAGTTAGCCGCTACAGCTAAAGCATTCATGTTGGATAAGCCGGAAGTCTCACTACAGGCTCTTACAGCCCACCTCCGGGCCATGGCTGAGCAGTTCCTGACAGACGCTAGTGATGATTATTGGAATGGGGTAGACGTTGCTACTCTGGTCGACGAGAAGTCGAACCTGAGGGAGCTAGCCGCTACGCAAGCCTTGAGTCTGGACCAGCAGAAGGGCATAAGGTTGGCGCTGGAAGTCGTGACCGCAGCACAGCAGCGCGTAGACACTGGTGATACCTCTGGTCTGATTAAGCTGGTTAGTGATGATAACCCTACAGATTACTCAACTATAGGCGACTCTATGGCAATTCTGAGTAACGAGCAGGGGGTCAGCCCGGAAGTATTCACGAGAGAGACGAGCAATTGGTCATCTTTAGTACAGGCTGTCTTGTCTGAGAAGGTTACGACCCTGAAGTCATCCAGCTACAAGGACCTGTCGTCCTCACTGAATACTGTCTCTCGGTTCATCGCACCAGATATGGACCTGATGTCCCGCTCTGAGTGGCTGGCAGTGAGGGACGCTATGCTAGCTGATGAAGTGAGACCATCGACGATTAACAAGCTGCTGACCAAGGCGAAGATGTGCCTTGATTACGGTCTGATGAATGGGCAACTTGAGGGCCGCAATCCGATTGAGCGCATGAAGCTGACCAAGGATGTCGACTCGAAGCGTAGAGCATTCACTGACGAGGAGCTGGAGAGACTTCTTGTCCGGGTAGAGGCTGAGTATCAGTTTACACGACACACCGCTCACACGACCTCTGAGGCTCGCAGGTGGGCAACTCTGGTCTCTGTAGTCACGGGTGCTCGGTCTGCTGAGGTCTGCCACCTAGCTAAACGTGACGTTGTAACGATTGATAAGATGGTCTGCATCGACATCAATGAAGATGGGGACGGGAAGTCCGTAAAGAACAAGCATTCAGTCCGACTTGTACCGCTAACCGATGGCGCTTATGGGTTTGACCTGACGTCCTTTCTGTCGTGGGTAGACGCTCAGCCTGATGATGGTCCTCTCTTCAGGATGACACCGAGCGCCTACTCAAGCTGGTTTAACTCTAGGGTCCTGACTGAGGCCCTGCCAGACTCTACGGACGTCTCTCTCCATAGCCTGAGGCATTGGCTGGCGACCCGTATGAAAGAGCGTGGAGTCAATCTGGTGGACGCTCAAGGCATCTTAGGTCATAGCTCGCAGTCAATCACTTACGACCTGTACGGGAAGGGACACGCGGTAGGACGTCTGGCTGATGCGCTGAATCTGGCACTGGTAGGGATGTGAGTCGAGAATCATAATGGTTAAAGAGTTTAAAGTCCGTAAAGAAAATAAGCCTTCATATGAATGTATGAATACTGCTGAAACTTGTTTGGGGCTGGCTGGAATGGCTTCGGAAGATTGGCAACGTGAGCATCATTGCCGCACAGGTATAATATTTACTGCTTTTGCTATTGAGGCAATGTTCATCTTCTATAGAAAACAGGTTGACCCCGGCTACGATAAGACGCAGAAAGAGTGCAGAAAGACAATGCACAAGAATACGTTAAAGTTGTGCGGTATAAACAATTATATGGGGACAAAACCTTACCAAATTATCAAAGAGTGTCTTGAGGTAAGAGACGCTATTGCTCACGGCGATTCGTATACATCGAGCTTTAATTTCTCGGCGGATCATTTGGATAACCAAGATGATATTGCAAGAAGTGTCTTGGCGGTAAACTCTGAACAATTTCGTGGATTAACTGTTGAGCGCCTTGCAAAATACATTGAAATGGCAAAGCATATTGACCATGAGATTTCTGATAACGGTTACAGGCCTTCTGAAGGTTACCTTCCAGCAGCCGAGCGTAGAAGCCTGATGTTAGCTTTTGGCGTCAGTGGCGTGTCAATGTGGCCCAGTGCTTGAGCGTGGGGACATAACTGTCACTATAGGAAATAGATATGGTTCTGTGGAACATTGCAAATGATATAGTTTATGCTGGTGACCATTAGCAAGCATTATACCCTCACTGTAGGGAGAGGCCCTAAGTCCCCGACCCACATACATTCATTAAGTCTCAGGCTTCCGGTAGCGGACCGATTGGAAACCATCCGCAGCGCCTAGTGTTAAATCACCTTGGCCTGAGACCATTCTCTTTAACGTAGGTTATCTTCCCTTTTGACAGGCGGGGAGCAGAAGACCACATCCGGCTTTAAGTTGGCTCTGTGATAATCGCTGCGCGGATAACTGAAGAACCAAGACATCATTGCTGAGGTCTGCCACCCATTTGTGGACAGGCGGAAACTCAAAGAGGTTAGACCAGTAGTGGTGTCTGAGGTTGGACTTTGAGCCCTGACCAGCAGGCTGGAGAGACCATGAGTTTGTCTTGTTATGGATTGTGTTTATCACAATTCCAATAAGAAGAACTTTAAGTCCAGCCAGCCAAAGTAAATATATGGTCGCAAATCTTATACCCTCACTATAGGAACGACACCGATAAAATACTTATGCCTGCCTCTGGTCTTGATGCGTCAAGTCATGCGGAAATATTCTTCTGTGTCTTCCACTTTAATTACGTGGTCATCCCCGACCAATCAATCCAATTCGCTTTCGTAAGCACTTTCGGCGGCTCCACTTGGTTGCGCTGAATTGGTGTGGAAACCCGCAGGGGACGAAAGTGCTTAACTAAAGGAGCAACCTTTATTATGAATGCCAACATCGAAGCTCTACCCATCGTGATTAATGAGCATTCGTTCATTTGCAACGACCAGCGTATGTGGAATCTGAACGAGATTCACCGGGTCTTGCGACTGGAGGATAGAAAGTCGCCATCTGACTGGAACAACAAAGTTAGAGACGCTTTAAGCAGCTCCGGAAATTTCCGGACCTCCAATGGTAACGGTACGTGGGCGACTGAGGAGGGGACTGTGGCTTATGCTATGTGGGTCTCGACCGAGTTCTACCTAATGGTCATACGCGCTTTCATCTTCATGCGTAATGATGCTGTCATTCGTGAACGTGTCGCCGTTAAACAAGCTGACGAGGCTAACGCTGGTTTATCCATCGCAGCCCCTAAAGCAGACATCTTTGACGGTCGTCTATCACGTGGCGGCTCCGTACCGTGGAACTGGGCATGTAAAGCCTTGGGACTTGCACCTGTGAAGCTAAAAGAGGGCCTGACGCGCTCCCGTAAGTTCGTCCAGAAATGGGACCCGGATAGCTGCACTGATGCAATACGTCCGGCATCTACAGCTTTTGAACGTGGTCTATTTGTCGAGAAAATCGTAATGAACAAACGTACATGGCAGGTAACAGCGAGTGGGTATGCTTGGATGGAAGAAAACGCCCAGAAGTGGCGGGAGCTTATAGCAGAGGGTGACCGACTAAAGGCTGCTGTCCGGCGTGCAAAGAAGCAAGCTGAGAAGCGTAAAGGAGCCAGCGTATGATTGACCCACGCACTCCCGAAGGCCGTTTGACCCTGCGTTACCGTGGTCTCCGTACTTCACTACTTTTGTCGATGCTTGGTTTGGATAAAGACGCCACGGATAACCGACCGTTTTACTCTCGTAATGAGCTAATAGAAAGATTGGTTATCCGTGATATGGAAATTAGCCGAGGAAATAAGTAAGTAATCCTCTGGTCACTGCGTCAGTAAATCCCACAAGTAATGCGATAGCCGAAGGAATGATATTAATTGCTGCGGCAGAAAGTGATTTTATTATTCTCTGTTCTTTGGGTGCCTTTATTAAAACCGCAAAGATAAACACTGGAATGAATGCAAGTAGGGCTACGGTGATTATACGTTCAAGCATATACAGTGTGTGCCAAGTTATCCCACCTGTTATATATCCAGCGCTGTATCCAACTGCATAAAAGCAGGCCAAGTAAAGTAATAAGCTAATAGCTAATTTGGGCATGAAACATTCCTGAGTGTCTTTGTAAAGGTTGTCGCAGCTTAGCAAATAACCACATACCTATTGATCGTTTGTTCCAATCGCAATGTCTCCAATTGATCGTTCAGAGTGATCAAACCTAACCCTATTTTAAACCTTTTGAGAATGACCGATGCGGGGAGACCCGTAGGCATAACTGTGTCTGCGATACCGATAGTTCTCACCTTCTCAAGAGGAGTACGAACAATGTTATTTGACCAAAACGACTGGAAACTCAAAGTCACCGACATCGACCTTTACGCAAATACTTGCAAGCTGGACGGTCAGTCCTATCCGCTGTCGCTCGCTATCAAGACCCTCATTCCGGGCTATCTGTCTGGCCTGCCGTCTACCAGCCGCGAGACAATGGAGTTACTGGAAGCTCTGGCTGAAGCTGGCGTGACCATTGGTAACTTCTTCAGTAATGACCTGATGACCGCCTACCAACGCCGCCAGATGAATAAGCGTGTCGAGGCTGAGCGTATCGCTAAAGAGCTGGCGTCTCAGAAAGAGCGTACCCGCGAAATGTTCATGACCGAAGACGAATGGCAGAAAGAGCTACAGCGCCGCGAACAGGTTAAAGCTGAACGCCGGACCTATGGTGCGGAGGTTCGCAGTGCTACCCATTCCGCTGGTCGCTCCAAGGCTGCAATTATGGCTGACCTCGATAGTGGCGCTAACTGGATGGATTCCATCTAAGAACACGGTCCCTGACTTACTGTTAGGGGCTTCAAGCATTGAACTCAAGGAGATTAATTATCATGACTATGACTAAAGACGCTTTCCAGTTTGGCATTGAGCCTGTTCGTATCACCGACACCGACAACCTCCAGATTAACGAAGGCTTACCAACTAACGCGGACCCGCAGTTCTACGCTCTTGAACTGGCTAAGCTGGTCAAGTCCATGCTGAACGGTGTGCTTAAAGACGCTCAGGAGAACATCCCTTTCCCTGTTGAGCTGCTGCCGACCCGTAACAGCTTACCGACCCCAATCATTGCTCACACTCTGGCTGACCGCTCCGTGGTCGTTCCGGTACGTGGCGGTAAGACTCCCGCTGTAGTCACCGCTGCCGCTGGTAGCGAGATCACCGTTGAACCAATCGAAAAGGCCATTCTCGTCAGCCATCAGGCGAAGCTGTGGGACTCCAAGTCCTCTACTGGTTTCACTGTTGGGACACTTCAGCAAGACGCTCTGAACATCTGCGAGAATGTGGTCCGTACCATCAACGCTAAAATGGTCGATGTATTACTGACCTCTAAGCTGCTGAAGACGGTAGATTATCCGAAGCTGACCGGGAGTCTTTTGCCTAAGGCGGAGGCTATCGTAGACGCGCTGTTTGAGAGTACCGACTCCGCTTATGGCTCTGAGGTGTCCAGCTATGGCATCCTTGCTCATGAGTCCCATATGTCCGCTCTCTCCCGTCTGGCTGTGAAGAACGGCTTTGGTGGAGAGGATGCAGTAAAGGACATGCTGGGTACAGACATCGCCTACTATAACGGGACTGACCATGGCCTATTCATGTTGGCGAAGCACTTCACCTGTCTGTCCTTTGGCTGTCTGCGTCATGATGGCGAACATATCACTGTGGTTCTTTCCCGGGATGGCGACTCTCAGTCCCATGACCTTGAGATTCTCGGTAAGGTATTCGTGGTCGCTGAGGCTGCTACGACTGTGAAGATGAAGACAGGAAGTGCTACTGCTGTGTTACCAGTGGTTAAGTGCCTGAGCTTTAGCAAGTAATCTAACTAACTAACAATAACGACTATTGGTCAGACTTCCGAACTGGATGTCTGGCCTTTATTTTGTACTAGTAATCTAGTTCACAAGTGCAATGAGAAGGAGGACCTAATGGACCTACACAAAGTCTATCTCGGGGTCTTCCTGCTGAAGTTAGTGCTTGTTGTTTGGCTAATGGCTATTAGACGATGAGTTTTTGACTGAAAAATGTGAGGACCCATATCACTCTTTAAGCAGACGACAGCTCCCCCATAGGCCCCCTGCTGGGAGTCCAACAGACCGGGGTCGAGACGGTAAGTTATCACCTTAGGCTGGTGGTTGAGACGCTCAGTCCTGACTACAAGCACTGGAGGCCTCTCGTGACTCTAACGAGTAACTGAATGACACAAGGCTGACACAAAGGCTGACACAAGGTCTTGACTCAATGTAGGACCTCAGGTGTAATGCGGTCTCACTTCAAGTCCTTGAAGTTCCAGATGAATTTGATCGGCACGTCGAGCTTCTCTTTGCCGCGCACCCCGTCGCGGGTGGCGGTCATCTCTGGCCCGCGGGCGATGGCGTCGGTCCAGCTGAAGCAGGAGATCTGCGTTTTGACCGGGTTATCCGGCAGCGGCATCCGTTCGATGGTGATGGTGTAAGTCGATTCACGCGCGCCGCTGTTGCCGCCGTGAATACCGACGTTGCCGGTGAGGATCGGCAGCATGGCGATGGCGCGGGAGGTCAGCTCGCCGTTGGCCTGTCGCTGTGGACCCCAGCCCTGGCAGATATACGCGGGTTTGGCGGTGCCGATCTCCCGTGCCAGCTTGATGATGCGGTCGGCAGGAATACCGGTGATAGCCGCAGCCCACTCCGGCGTTTTGGCGGTGGCGTCCTCGCCGTGGCCCAGAATGTACGCCTTGTAATGACCGTTGGCGGGGACGCCTTCCGGCAGGGTGGTTTCATCGTACCCGACGCAGTATTTGTCGAGGAACGGCTGGTCGACGAGGTTTTCGTTAATCAGGACCCAGGCGATACCCGCCACCAGGGCCGCGTCCGTACCCGGGCGGATCGGGATCCACTCATCCTCTCGTCCGGCGGCGGTGTCGGTATAGCGAGGATCGATGACGATCATGCGCGCATTCGAGCGTTCGCGCGCCTGCTCCAGGTAATACGTGATCCCGCCGCCGCTCATGCGGGTTTCCGCCGGGTTGTTGCCGAACATCACCACCAGCTTGCTGTTTTCAATATCGGAGGTGCTGTTGCCGTCGTTACTGCCGTAGGTGTAGGGCATGGCACAGGCGATTTGCGCCGTACTGTAAGTGCCGTAATGGCTGAGGAACCCGCCGTAGCAGTTCATCAGACGGGCCACCAGAGAGGCGTAAGGCGAGGAGCGGGTGATGTTACCGCCGACAATTCCGGAACTGTAATTAATGTAGACCGCTTCGTTGCCGTATTTCGCTACTACGTCGCGCAGGCTGTTGGTGAGCAGATCCAGCGCCTCATTCCAGCTGATGCGTTCGAACTTGCCTTCGCCCCGTTTGCCGACACGCTTCATGGGATAATTCAATCGGTCGGGATGGTTGATGCGTCGACGGATCGAGCGCCCGCGCAGGCAGGCGCGTACCTGATGGTTGCCGTAGACATCGTCGCCGGTATTGTCCGTTTCGACCCAGTACACCTCATCGTCCCGCACGTGAAGCCGCAGCGCGCAACGGCTGCCGCAGTTAACCGAACAGGCGCCCCACACCACTTTATCCGGGCCGGGTTGTAGCGAATCTTTGAGTGCGGCGGCGGCGGGGCGTAAACCGAAAGGTAGTGACAGACCCCCTGCGGCAAGGGCAAGGGATCCGATGGCGGTGGATTTGACAAGGGTGCGGCGGCTGATCCCGCCGCCTTGCGCATTCTCTGACATAGCTCACTCCATTATGTTCTTTATCTGTGAACGTTTTAAGCCGTGATTAGGATCAGGCTAACGGAGTGGGAGTGTTACCTATTAAGGGGGAGATAATATTAATGTATATCAAAACAAAGGGGATTCCCCCGCCTGAACGGGGGAGCCTGTCTACTGCGGTTCGCGCGGTGCCGGGGCCTGGGTGCCGCCGCCGCTCACCGGATAATTTCCGCTGCTGGTGCGGGTATAGAGGATTTTCAGGGTGTCATTGGCGCAATGACCCACCACTTCGGCGTCGGGTTTATCGGCCTGATCGTTCGGCACAATGTTCAGCATAAAGCCGCTTTCCGGTACGCCATTGTTGATGATTCGCTGCTGAATATCGCTTTTGATCCGCTCGCAGTTATCGGGTGCCGCCAGTGCGGCAGGGGCAACGCCCGCCAGCAAAAGTGCAGTAATCCAGGGTAACCGTTTCATATCTGCCTCCTTACGACTGTGTATGACTATAATAGTAGCAGGGTTAATGTAAATGGTTGTATTTGCTAATATGACCGTGAGTTATCTTCGTCTATCGGTAGGTCATGTGAATAAACACGCGCTTGTACTTGTCCTGGCGGGTCTGTTGGCGGGGTGTGATAACGCCACCGCACCGCTGTCGTTTACGCCAGAGATGGCCAGCTTCTCTAACGAGTTCGATTTTGATCCGCTCCGCGGGCCGGTGAAGGACTTTAGCCAGACGCTTTTCAATGATAAAGGGGAGGTGGCGAAGCGCGTCAGCGGCACGCTGTCGGCGGAGGGCTGCTTTGACAGCCTCGAGTTGCAGGATCTGGAGTCGAATTCCGGCATCGCCCTGGTGCTGGATGCCAACTACTATCTCGATGCCCAGACCCAGCAGAAAAAGCTGCGGCTGCAGGGTAAATGCCAGCTGGCAGAGATGCCTGCGTCGGGCATTACATGGGATACCGACGACAACGGGTTTATCGTCAGCGCCCACGGTAAAAATATGGAAGTCCGCTATCGCTACGATACTGACGGCTATCCGCTGGGGAAAACCACCGTGGCCGGGGAGCAGCATCTGTCGATTACGGCAACCCCGTCATCAGATAAGCGTAAGCGAATGGACTATACCGCCGTCAGCCTGCTGAATGATAAACCGCTGGGTAATGTGAAACAGACCTGCGAGTACGACCGGCATAACAATCCGGAAGAGTGCGTGCTGGAAATTGTGGACGCGAGCGTGAAGCCTGCGGTGGCGCGTAAGTACACTATTAAAAACAGTATCGAATATTACTAAGCACCGCGCAGCAGGCTGCGCGGTAATGTCGGGCAGAAATCAGGGCGCCAGCGCGCGGCCGGTGCGGCGATCCAGGCAGCGCAGGGTGTTGGGCTCCCAGTAGGCATTCATGTTGGCGCTCTGCTGGCATTTATCCCGCGCATCAAAGGCGACATCCTCTTTATCCCACTCTTTCTCCACGCGGGTATTCACCTTTTGGCGCAGGTTGCGGGTGTCATTCCATTGCTCTTTATCCATGGCGGCATTTTGACGGCTCTGGGCGCTGTCGCCGGATTCAATAATCAGTTTGCTGGTATTGGCGGATACTGGCGCGACGAAGACCGCGGCCAGCAGGGCAACCAGACAGAGACGTGTGCTCAATTTACTCATAGCAATTTCCTTATGGATGGTGGAAATTCGAATCCCCACCGCAGATTCTATAACAGTCCATTTTGAGGGCAAACCCACATCGGGCATGTGGAAAGGATCCTTTCACATTCGGGTATGATACCGCATCACTCATCAGACAACGTTAAATATGTTTAAAACAACTCTGCTCTTTTTTGCCACCGCGATGTGCGAAATTATTGGCTGCTTTCTGCCCTGGCTGTGGCTGAAGAAAGGCGCGTCGGTGCTACTGTTAATTCCCGCGGGCATCGCCCTGGCGCTTTTCGTCTGGCTGTTAACGCTGCATCCGGCGGCCAGCGGACGCGTCTATGCCGCCTACGGTGGGGTGTACGTCTGCACCGCGCTGCTGTGGCTGCGGGTGGTGGATGGCGTGAAGTTGAGCCCGTATGACTGGGCTGGCGCACTGGTTGCGTTGTGCGGCATGCTGATTATTGTGGCAGGCTGGGGGCGCGCTTAGGCGCCTCATTCTGTGATCGAGCGAGGGTTTTTCGATCTTCATACTTGTATGGTAGTAGGGTTGTTGCGTAAATTTCCTGCATCACAACAAGAGATGTAAGGAACCGAAAAATGAAGATTGTAGGGGCTGAAGTTTTTGTCACCTGTCCAGGGCGTAACTTTGACACGCTGAAAATCACCACCGACGAAGGGATCGTTGGCCTGGGTGATGCCACCTTAAATGGCCGCGAATTGTCCGTGGCCTCGTACCTGAAAGATCATCTCTGCCCGCAGTTAATTGGCCGTGATGCCCACCGTATCGAAGATATCTGGCAGTTCTTTTATAAAGGCGCGTACTGGCGTCGCGGCCCGGTCACCATGTCGGCGATTTCCGCCATCGACATGGCGCTGTGGGACATTAAAGCCAAAGCCGCCAATATGCCGCTGTACCAGCTGCTGGGTGGCGCCTCCCGCGAAGGGGTAATGGTTTACTGCCACACTACCGGTCACACCATCGACGATGTGCTGGAAGATTACGCCCGCCATAAAGAGATGGGATTCAAGGCGATCCGCGTTCAGTGCGGTGTGCCGGGAATGAAAACCACCTACGGTATGTCTAAAGGAAAAGGGCTGGCGTATGAACCCGCTACCAAAGGCAACTGGCCGGATGAACAGCTGTGGTCAACCGAAAAATACCTCGATTTTACCCCGAAATTGTTTGACGCCGTGCGCAACAAGTATGGCTTTAATGAACACCTGCTGCATGACATGCACCACCGTCTGACGCCGATCGAAGCCGCGCGTTTCGGTAAGAGCATTGAGCAGTACCGGATGTTCTGGATGGAAGATCCAACCCCGGCTGAGAACCAGGAGTGCTTCCGTCTGATCCGCCAGCACACTGTTACGCCAATTGCGGTGGGCGAAGTGTTCAACAGCATCTGGGATTGCAAGCAGCTGATAGAAGAGCAGCTGATCGACTATATCCGTACCACCATCACCCACGCGGGTGGTATTACCGGGATGCGCCGGATTGCCGATTTCGCCTCGCTGTATCAGGTGCGCACCGGCTCGCACGGTCCGTCTGATCTGTCACCGATTTGCCACGCGGCGGCGCTGCACTTTGACCTGTGGGTGCCGAACTTTGGCGTGCAGGAGTACATGGGCTATTCCGAACAGATGCTGGAGGTGTTCAACACCAACTGGACCTTCGAAGACGGCTACATGCACCCGGGCGATAAACCGGGCCTGGGCATCGAGTTTGATGAAAAACTTGCGGCAAAATATCCCTACGATCCAGCCTACCTGCCGGTTGCCCGTCTGGAAGACGGCACGCTGTGGAACTGGTAAAGGAGCAGAAGATGAAAAGTATCGTTATTCAACAACCGAATACGCTGGTTATCGAAGATCGCCCGTTACCTGCTCCCGCCGCGGGCGAGGTGCGCGTCAAGGTGAAGCTGGCCGGGATCTGCGGTTCCGACAGCCATATCTATCGCGGCCATAATCCGTTCGCTAAATATCCGCGCGTCATCGGCCATGAGTTCTTTGGCGTGATTGATGCCGTCGGTGATGGCGTCGATAGCGCCCGCCTGGGGCAGCGCGTCTCGGTGGATCCGGTGATCAGCTGCGGCCACTGCTACCCGTGCTCGGTCGGCAAACCGAACGTCTGCACCTCGCTGGTGGTGCTGGGCGTCCATCGCGACGGCGGCTTCAGTGAGTACGCCGTGGTACCGGCCAAAAATGCCTGGGTCATCCCGGAGTCCATCAGCGATAAGTACGCGGTAATGGTGGAACCCTTCACCATCGCGGCCAACGTCACCGGCCACGCCAGCCCTACAGAACAGGATGTGGCCCTGATTTATGGCGCTGGCCCGATGGGGCTGGTCACCGTCCAGGCGCTGAAAGGCGTCTATAAGGTGAAGCAGGTGATTGTGGTCGATCGCATCGAAGAGCGCCTGGCGATGGCGCAGCGCAGCGGAGCCGACTGGGTTATCAACAATGGCAACCAGTCCCTGCAGGCGGTGCTGGACGAGAAGGGTATCAAGCCGACGCTGATTATTGATGCGGCCTGTCATCCCTCCATTTTGCAGGAAGCCATTACTCTGGCCTCGCCGGCGGCGCGCATCGTGCTGATGGGCTTCTCCAGCGAGCCGAGCCAGATTGTGCAGCAGGGAATTACCGGCAAAGAACTGTCTGTTTTCTCGTCCCGTCTGAATGCCAATAAGTTCCCGGTGGTGATCGACTGGCTGGAAAAAGGGCTAATCGATCCTGACAAACTTATTACCCATACCTTTGAGTATCAGCACGTTAAAGACGCCATTGAACTGTTTGAGAAAGACCAGCGGCAGTGCTGCAAGGTATTGCTGACCTTCTGATAACGATGAATGCGGTTTAGCGGTACGCATCTTACCCTGTTGAGATAGCCAATATGACTCAAGTACAACATGAAAGAACGACATCTGACCTGGTCAAAGCCGCCGTATCCGGGTGGCTTGGCACTGCGTTAGAATTTATGGATTTTCAGCGCTAGGAGGGGTATGTCGAGGATATATAAAGATATTATGCAGCGGTCCTGTCGCTGTGGGGCATGGTTGGGGCAAAGTCGCTTAATTTTGAGCTCAACATCGCGATCTGGTCCAGGTTGTTTTCCTCCATCCACTTCCCGTAAACCTGAAATACCATCTGCGCATCGGCATGCCCCATCTGGTTGGCAATGAAGTTTGGGTTTGCTCCTGCCGAAAGTGACCAGCATGCATAGGTGTGTCTCGACTGATAGGATTTCCGGTGGCGAAGGCCGGCTCTTTTCATCGCAGCATCCCAAGAGTTCCCAATGGAGTTTATCGAGAAGTGCTTACCATAATTTCCGGCCCTGGCTGTGAGAGACGGCAGGAAGACAAACATGCACTTGTTGAACTCTTTCTTTCCGTATTCCCTCAGCTTAACAGCTACGTTATGCTCCTGAGAGAGACGGGTCATTTCATACTGGCTTTTGAATGCCTCGAGGGCAGGCTCGATCAGGTGAACAACCCGATTAGTGCCCGCATTGGTTTTCGGCAGCGTGAATATCCCTTTCTGAGTCAGGCTTCTTCTGACGGTGATTGTTCCCGCCTTCAAGTCCACATCCTCCCAGGCAAGTCCGCACAGTTCACCCGGCCGCAACCCCGTGTAAACGGCGATAGCCCACAGATTCTTGCTCTGCTGATGGTGGCAGGCGGCAATCAGGCGAGGAAACTCCTCACGGGTGATCGGGTCAGGATCTGGGCGGGACTCACGCAAAGGGGCCACGCCGTTCATTGGTGACTTTGTGATGTAGCCATTTTCAACCGCAAACTGGAAGATACCGAACAACACGGTCATGTAGTTGTTCACAGTAACTGCGGATCGACCCCGCTTCGGAGTTTTATGACCCCGCTTCATGACCTGGAAACCCGTCAGCAGCTCCTTCCGGACTTCCAGCATGCTCTCTTTAGTGATTGAGGTGAGGAGGGTGTCAGGACCAATAATAGCCATGACATTTGCGATGACTCGCCCATAAGTGTTGAGCGATGATTCAGCCACCTCCATTTCCTTAAGTGCAAGCCATCTCCCAGACAGCTCGCCGACTGTTACTTCTTGCCTCGCCTCCCCGAACCGCGCCAGGTTCTGGGAGGAGGGGAACTGCTGGGCATAATTGAAGGTGCCGGTTTTGATGGCGTAGCAGATCGACGTCCGTAACTCGCCGGCCACCTTTCTGTTTTTGGGGGTGTCGGCCACCCCCAGGCTTTCACGCACTCTGACCCCTTTGTAGATGAACCACAGCCTTAGCGTGCCGCCGTGGTTTTCCACTCCTGTTGGGTATTTCATAACGATTCCTCGTTGGTTGATGGTCAGAGTATTTAAGCAGATTGTCGCCGCGGTTTCGCTAAGGCCTGGCGCTCAATCCAGCGGTCGATCTCGTCCATGTTGTAAAAACAAGGGCTGTTGTCCCATGGGCTACAGTCAAACGAGACGTGTTTGTATTCCTTCCCCTCCAGAAAAGTCTTCTCCCGCGCCTTCTTCAGCGTCCCCTTTTTAATCCCCTTCAGGGCTATCAACTGCTCCTCAGACACCCATTTCCCGGGCGATACCATCATGATTACTTCGCTCATACCTTTCTCCACTCAAACTTAATGCCGGGGCGAATTGGTTATATCTCCGCACCCGACACAGCTATCAGCTGTTTTAGGTTTCTTAGTGATATTTCAATATCAGGCGACCTGCCCGGGTAAGGATCGCAGGCGGCGCATGCCGGTCATCGCCGTGGCCACGTAGCTCGCCTTCCGGTTCACCACCTCCACCCAGACCTTCACTCCTTCCACCCGCACCGTGTACGTCTCCCGCATCTTGCTTCGGCCATAATCGCCGTAGCGTTCCTGATGGGCCGCCAGCGCGATGTCGCATGCCTGACGCGCCAGTGGTGACTGCGTGCTGCGGTTAATCAATCGCATGGTCACCGCCTTCTGGGTTAGATGGTTGACGGAAAACCGCTCGGGACGGCGACCAGTCGCAATATGCATCGGTTTCGGTATGCCCGAAAATTGCCTTACAGCGGCGGATATGCGCGCAGTCGCCGCAGGTCTTACCCTTCGGGAGTTGCATTTTGTCGGGGTCTGCCGGGTTATAATTCAGCTCAGTCATTCCAGGCCTCCAGCTCGTTCTGGATCTCTTCGTCGATAGCTTCGTTGCTGGCAAACGCATCAAGAATGGTCTTTGCCTCTTTGCGATAGCGCTCCCTGCATTCGCCATACCAGACAGAGAACTCTGAAGACCAACCAGCTACAGACCCGTCGAAGTCAAATTTCGCGTTATTTTCCGCAATTCGCTCAACCATACTGTCAGCAGTTATCAGGCCGCACTCGCGGATGTATCCACGCAGATGGTGCTTTCGCCACAACGGACTCACCTTCGAATCGCAAAGGCCTTTGAACTCAACTTCCCAGCGGCGGATACAGCGTGCATTTAGTGATTTACTCATGTCGTTACCGGGAGGGCGAACCCTCCCGCCTCCCTTAGGCCACGTATTCCGGTTTCATATCTGCCAGGGTGATGCTGAACTTATCGTGCAGCTCCTCACTCAGGTGGCGCTTCGCCGTTGCCAGCAGGCGTTCAGCTTCCGCGAACCGCTCAGCAGCACCCGGTTCGCCAGGCTGCGGAAGGGAATTAATAGCTGCGTCAACAGCATTGTGGTGCTTCACCAGGTGATAACGGCGCGTCGCCTTATTCTTCAGCTCCGTGAAAAGGGTGGTTCCGAGAGTGGCTTTCGAGTCGTTGATTTCATTGCCGACGCTGGTGGCTTCATCGAGTGTTTCTGCCTTCTCAATGCGATCCCGGAACTCATCAGCCATAGCGTCAATGTTTGCCGCCGACTCCTGCGCGCTGTGAGTGGTAGTTACAGTGTCACCGGAGATATCAGCCAGGCTTACACGTTGGGCGGGGGCCGGGTTGATCTCCTTTTCAGTGCGCTGCTCGACTTCATCCGGGGTGTACACCCCCAGAACGACCGCAGGGCAGTACAGACGCGCCCAATACTTGAGGGCCAGATACGCGATCTGCTGTTTAGGATTCGAAATCCACAGTGGAGAGTTACGTGTAATCACGCTGGACAGGAACACCGGTTCGCCCCAGGTGATCTCACTTTCGCCGCGAATGACGGCACCCACACGAACCGACAGACCTTGTTCGTCAGCACTGGTCCAGCCGCGCACCATTTCTTTCTTTTCGTACGTCCCGCCGCCTTTCGCCGGCTTCTTCACGATCTCTTCACGGCTACTGGCGCATTTCGACCAGTCCCCTTCGTACTCATAATGGAAACGGCCCGCAATGGCGTTAGAGCTCGAGATCACCGCGTTCACCAGCTGCGCTTCGTAGCCCAACACGCCGTTGACCAGGTGCGTTTTCTGCGCCACGGCGTAAGGATTCATGCCCCACTGCATGGCCTGCATGATGATGGCCATGCAGTCGGCTGGGTTGCCGCGAAGATGTTCAGGGACAGTTACAGCAGCCTGAGCCATCAAGCCGGCAACGGCCTGCAGCTGGGTTAATGCCTGCACATTGAAGATGGCGTTGCTGGCAGAGATAGTGTTTGGAGCCTGCTGCTCCGCGGTTACAATATTCATGTTTTCCATCGTCATTCCCCTTATGCCTGAGTACGCAGCGCTTCAAGGCGGCGCAGGTCGAAGTCGTTCAGTTCGTCGGTGTAGTCTTCGGTGATCGGCGCTGGCCACTCGCCAGTGTCGAACGCGTTTGCGATGCGGTTCATGGTCTGGCGATACTCGAGCATGCCCAGCTCAATCAGTTCTTCGCTGGCCTCAACGATGGCGATCCAGTGGTAACCCTCGTCTTTGTTGACGAAAATCCAGAAGAACTGGTCCAGCGCTGCGGTCTGCATGTACATGGCTGCACTGAGGTGATAATCGCGGTCGATGATTTCCCGGTGCAGGCGGGCGCGCAGGCCGGACTGCTTCACGTTCCACATGCTGATGGTTTTCAGGTCGGCCCCGACGCGAACACCGTCGATGTCGATTTCCAGATCCGGGCGTACGCGGATTTCCAGCCCGGTCTCTTCGTCGATGCCGAAATAGCTCGTCTCAACAGCGCGATCAGGGTGCAGCAGCAGTTTTCCGGCGGTCGGGTGCTCATGCAGCGCTTTCTGAATGGCCAGCGCCGTTTCCATCTGCTGCTGGGTCACCAGAATCTTGTCGCCGGGGTTCTCGCGCCACGCGTCCAGCAGTTCGTCAGCGAATACCGCATCCGGCTTAACGGACTTCACCGCCTGAATCATCTCCGCTTTGGTGCCGGACACTTTCAGCGATGCCGGTTTCTGCGCTTCCTGCGCCACCAGGTCAGGATTGATGATCGCCAGCTGCTCCAGCAGCGCGTCGCGGCTTCCGCTGGTTTTCACCGGCGCAGGCAGGGTGGCGTTGTACTCTTTGATGCAGGCCTTCATTGCGACAGCGGTCTGCTTCTGGTCTGCCTCGATACGCTGAAACTCAGCTGGCAGCGTCATATAGCTCTGCGCTGTTTCTTCCAGGCTGCCGCCCATCGGCACCTGCGCGGGCAGGGTGGCGTTGTGCTCTTCCAGCAGCGCTTTGATATCGTCAGCGCTCAGCAGCGCGGGCAGGCTGGCATTGTGTTCGTCGATAAAGGCGCGCAGGGTCGCCGCGGTGGTGAGGGCCCCTTCCGGGATCACCGGCTCCACGCTGAACTCTTCATCGAGGTTTTCCGGTTGCAGCGCAAGCGCATGCACCAGGTTGCCCATATCCAGCACTTTGGAGCCTTCACGCGGGATGGTCCTTGCGACGTGGCGCGCGTTGAAGTACATCAGGCTAACGCGGGCATCTTTTACCTGGGTGCTGCTGATCCCGTTCGCTGCGTGATACACGTTATTCGGCAGGCCCTCATAGCGGCCCGGTTCGAAGTACGCTGGGTATTCCGGGGCCGGTTCCTGCGGCATCAGCTCACCTTCCAGCGCTACTGGCTCGGCTTCCAGTGGTGTGTCGCTTGCTACTCCCCACTCCGATGCAGCAAGGATGTCAGCCAGTTCTACGGAATCTGCCTGCGGATCAGTTGCATCAGCGCTTTCGCCTGGTTGAATCGGGTTACCAGCTTCTCCTTCCGTCGGGTCAGTCTCTTCCATCTGCACATCGCTGGTGGTCTCCTCTGTAACCGATGAACGGTCATCTGTTTGTGGTTGGTTTTCGTTCATCAGGCCTTCGATGGAGAACATGCCGCCGCCGAGATTCGCGACCTGCGGCTGGGTGGACGCGGCCAGGTTTTCTTTAACCCACTTCGGATCTTCTGGGTCGCTGATGCCTTCTACAAATTCGCCGCGGTCGGCCGCCAGTTGCTCATCAACAAATTGGCTATCAATCTCAGGTTCAACTGGTGCAGGCAGTGGCAGCAATTCAACGGCAGCATTAAATTCAGCCGTCATCGTCCGGTTCACGAACTCAAGGTGAGCCGCAGGCGTCAGATGGATATTCTCCGGCGCGATGCGCACCAGGTTGAATATGGCCGCGCGGTTCACTGACAGAACGCCAGGCTGGTTGCGCAGGATTTTGCTCCACGATTTCCATGGTTCTTCTTTGGTCGCGACAATCTCTTTTGCGCGACGCAAAACACTGGAAGGGATTTCAAAGTGGTGAAAATCCATCGGCAGCAGGGCGCAGGCGATCTCCAAATCGAGAGTATCCAGGGTATGGTGCGCATCAGCGCCGCGGTCAGTTACGTACCCGCCATCAGCATTAGTGCCTGCGTCAGTGCGCTGCACGTGGCTGATGCGGTTACCTGCGGCCCATTCGCGCGTCAGGATCCCGCGATCGATGCTCTCGGTGTTGAACCATGCTTTAAAGAACTGGATGACCACAGACAGCTCTGTACGTTTTCCTTCAACAGGGAAGATAGTTTTCAGTGCGTTGACCACTTTCCAGATGTCGGGTTCGTACGCTTTCTTGAACGCCTCAACGTTTTCAGCAGCCAGGATCAGGTTCTGCGCATAGCTGTTATCCACATCCAGCTCAAGCTCCAGGATGGCTCGCTTTTGCTCTTCATCGACGTGATAGAAATACTGTTTGTCCGCGATGAACTGTGCCAGTACGCGCTGACGGAAAGGCAGGGTGGCAATGGTCGTCAGTACAGGGAGTTTGCGTTCGCGGAACTCTCTCAGAGCATCACAGACCGTTTCGGTGCCGCTTACATCACCAACGATTTCGCCAGTTTCGATATCCACGCCGTCGACAACAGTGATGTCAGTACCTTCAACAATCACTTCGTCTGGTTGCGCCAACTGTATGGCACCCGGGATGACATTCCAGGTGCGCTGGTCGTCGGCCAGGGTGTAGCGCTCGCACCATGTGTAATCAATCACGCCTTCTTCTGGCAGGTCGTCAACAACAGGCATGTCGGTACGGATCGGCTTGGCGTAGTCCTTACCGCGGCCGGTTTCGATTTCGGCGTCTTCCAGTGCGACATCCAGCTGCAGGTTTGCGCGCGCTGCACTTTTCGCAGTGAACCAAATCACTGCATCTTTCTTGCCAGACTTCTGACTGGCCTTAAGCAGATGGAAAAATTCCATGTCAGATCCTCATTTTTGGATGTAAGATCCCCGGGCCAGAGATAGAGCCCATTGGGTGTATTTTTGGTTTTGAGTAGTTTTCCGGTGTACTTTGGTCGGTGGCACCGGACGTAGACCCCGCCTTGCGCGGGTTTTACGTTAGGCTTCGTGGGCCATCTGGTCGTGCGAGGCGCAACGCTCAGAGCAGTACTCTTTTTCTTTACGCGCCAGCCGATTTCCCTGAAGGAATAACAGCTCGCTTTTTACCGGTTCGCCTTCAACTGGCTTGCCGCAATAACCGCATTTGGTCTGCATAATCACTCCTCAGAACTTAACCGTGGTTTCCGCTGGTACTTCTTCGCTGCGGACGATCTGTTCTACCGGGTAGCAATTCCCCGAAACCTTCTGGTCAATGGCGGCCTGCTCGCATTGCTGCTGGCTGTCATAGACATCGAGAACCACATCCTGAAATTCACCATTGGTCATGCCGATTGTCAGGACGAGTGCGAATAAAGTCCCCATCAGTGCGTCCCCGCCGGAACCAGGTGCGGTTCAATATTGCGTGAAGCATACGGGCGGCGGATGTGGCGCAGATTTCCCTGCGGTTCATGCCAGTACATACCTTCGGTGTAGTTAAAAGAGACCAGCCATGCTGCGCCGGTACGCTGGTTGCGCATTGGAACGGCGCGACCGCTGTTTGGTACTGCTGGGTTAATTTTCATCTCAATCACCTGTTTGCCCTTGTCGCCTAATAGTCGTTGTTGATCTTTTCTTTCAAAATTAACGACCAGTCTTCAGGTTCAGCACTAAAGTGCTCGACTAAGTTTTCTACAGCGAACTTATCTTCCGGGCAGCTCAGGCAGCGCAAAAACAGTTCGAGGTGTTTTTTACGAATTTGCCACTGTTTAGCCTCTGCCAGTTCATGTGCGCAAAGCTGGGATGCGGCTATTGAATTTTTCACTGCAACTTGGCGGCAGCAGAGCTTGTACTCCGCAATCAGCTCTTTTAGGGCCTCGGTTGATAACTCGGTTTTGAACTCGTCATTTTCAGAGAAATAACCACCCTTATGCTCGCCTATCTTCATTTTGTTCGGACCGGTCATATAAACCCCTCTTGTTTGCCCTTGTCGCCAGGCTGGCGGAACGTTTCTTTAACCTGATGCGCGTTAATCACTCCACCTCATCCGACTATTCGTATGCCGTCGGCGGCTACTTCGTGGGCTCCATGCCTAGGTGGTTCGTGGTGCGTCTTGGTGAGATAGATTAAACACAATGTTTAAACCAGTGTCAACTAAATGAGTAATTATAGATAAACAAAAAGTTTAATGATGGCTGGCTTGAAAGAGAAACTGTGAGTTGCAGACAAAAAAAATCCCGACGCGATGGCCGGGATCGGAGTGAAGAGCAGGCATTTAGCATGTACGTCACTCGGTGCTAATCTTTCTGGGGGCACAACGGAGCGGAATGATGAAGAACAGAGACGAACAGACTGGGTTGGTTGGCTTGGCAATTGGGGCGGCAGTGATTGGCCTAGTATCAGCTCAAAAGCCCATTAACCGGGCGAGCATCATTGACGAGCTGGTGAGGCTGGGGAGACAGAAGGGCGATGGAGTTCAGGATGAGGTGTTTGAGAAGGCGGCGGAGCTGGTGAGCAAAGGGGTATAAAAAAACCCGGCGCGGTGGCCGGGTTTAGCATAGGGTTCGATTACCAGTTGAAATATGCTGAGCTATTCTTAGTCTCTTTTTCTCTGCTCTGAGGCTTTTCTTTAAGAATAACAGACGGCTGTGCTTCGACTTTTGAGGGGTTAAACATCTTTTGCCATTCGCGAAGTTCAATTTCTTTTTCTAAAGTTTTCTCAACCATGTCAACGCCTTAAGAGATACGTGAGAAGTAATGATGGTTAAGTTCTTTATCAAAGTAGTGTTTACGTTTGACCCATATGAAACCATCGCCTTTAGATATTATAGCAACATCGATCGGACCGCCAACAGTTTCGTTGTCATTAGATATTTTTCTTTTAAATGCTGTAAGGTTAACCAATGATTCAGCCATATATGCCAAATCTTGTTTTGGTAAAAACTCAATCATTTCAGTCACTTTTGAGCTAAAGTTGTCGTTTATGTGGCTTGTGATTATTTCGTTATAGCTTGCTAGTCTTTCATCCAACTTGTCAGAAAAATCTCTAATTAATTGTTCTTTTTCTGCATCTGTTGCTGACGTGGCGTTTATTCGTTCAGACATATCGCTCAATAGCTGATTGTTTTCAACTTCAAACCCAGCAAACATAAAACCTCTCAGATTCCAGCTTATTCCATGTAGAAAAGTTTCTACCTCTTCCTCTTGAGCATAAGCTTTTATTGCTGAGACACCTCCAGATGAACTCTTGCTCAAGTTTGGAGAGAATCTCAATTTGTTTTGAAAGAACCCATGAACGTCGAAAGCCAATATAGCTGGCATGTATTCAAGTTCACCATAACCCGCAAATACTAAACCCGTGTTATGCCCAAAAGGTGATTTCTTACAGGTTATCATTGCAAAAAGGTTGCCAATAACTTCGCAGAGAGATTCTGGTATTTCTGTGCCATCTTCTTTTAATAATCTGTCTTCACAGATATTCCTTGCAATAGGGAGGGAGAACTCTCTAGCGATAGCAATATCAGACTCATCAAAACCTTCAAGGTAGTCTTGAATTGATATGTTTGCTAATACGCTATTCGCCTCTTCCTCTAAAATTTCATATGTTTCAGAAATTGTTGGTTTTATTCCATTCTCATCAATAAAATGCTTTATTCTTCTCTCATCAATGTGGTTTATTAATGAAGGAAAAAACTTATTGGCAAAAGTATCTATTAAATAATTTTCCCTTAAATCCATGGGGATCAGATGTTCTCCATTACAAAGGAAATCCCAAAATTTCTGTGCATACTCACCGACCGTATCGCAGTGTTCGTCCTTTATTTTTTTTCTAAATTCCTTTATCAACATCTCCCATGGCACACCACATAGATTTGCAGAACCAAAAACCATTATTCCGACGGGGTGATACTTACTTAGTGCGAACAGTTTGTCTGCACCGTTGTATATCTTGCTTACACCATCTCCTCCGGAGATTGTGACTGCAGAGTCAGCGGCAAGGGCAACTGCTGATTTATTGAAAACTGCGATTTCGGCTGTCATTCAATATCCTCTAAATTCCTGTGAAATATAGGTACGGCATGAACCGTAAGAATGTTCGCGCTTTATGTAAATCTTCAAAATCTGCCACCACAAAACTCAGGCCGCCCCGCCACCACACTAGTTCAAAAATGTTCTCAACCCGCTATCACCAGCTATGTGCCGACCAGAATATATAGCCTTTCGAACCAGTAGCCGCGTCGTCTCCATAGCCACAACGATGATCTTGCGGTTACCGTAAATCAGAGGAGATCGCTAACAATAAGTAATTATCTCAATCTCCTTGCGACCGGATCCGACCTTTCATGTACCGCTCATACAACTCATCTAGCTCCTTCAGGCGGATCGCGAAGATGCGGAGCATGTTCTGCTGCTCTTCTTCCGGCAGCTGGCGATAGAGCTCTAGCAGGCGTTGTTCGTCTGGCTTAAGTCCGTCTTTCTCACCAACATCCTGGCCAAGAATCCACTCAAGGCTAACCCCAAGCGCATCCGCCAGCTTTATGGCTGAACTTTTCCCAATCGTCCCACGAACGAACCAGTTATTGACCGACTGAGCACTGACGCCACAAATGCGGGCCATGTCTGACTTAGTCAAGTTCTTAAGCTCAAGGACCTCATTAAGTCTTTGAACTTGTGGGTGGTTAATCTGATGAGTTTTTTCTTTCATGGACGAATTCTAAACCAAAAGTTTATTAGCTCAATATTCAAAATGTTGACTTATCTATAAACATTTTGTTTAATTGAGTCGTTGCCACTGGAGCTAATTATGAAAGCTATTGATAAAGCCATTACCAAAGCAGGAACCGCCACCCGCTTAGCCGAATTACTAACCGTAAGCGCCATGACTGTCAGCCATTGGCGGAACCGCTATCGAGGTGTCGTTCCTGCAGATCGCGTCCTGCAAATTTATGCAGTCACCGGCGTCACTCCCCATGAACTGCGCCCCGATATCTACCCGAACCCCACCGACGGTTTACCAAAGTAGGAGCATTGATCATGCAAACACTTTCTTTTCAACAGAATAACAGAGCACCGACAGATCGCCTGATATTCCAGTATCACTCCAGTGAAGAGACAACTGGTAACGTTGACCACCGTAATTTATGCGCAGCCGTCCGAGCTTGGGCGGCAGATGAGGGGCGCCTGGTCGTTGCGTTGCAAATCAAAGAAGCGGCAGAAGAGCTGGCGATTGAAGGGATTGATCTCAATGTTCAGCCGGGCGTTTGGAACGTAAAGATGTTTCGCTGGTTGGACAACAAAGAGAACTCGGCAGCATATCGGGCGAACGTAGAGCTGCTGGCGCCAGCGATTATCTCTGCGTTACCCCTGGCGTATCGCGATCGCGTTGTTCAGCTCGATGATGTTGCGCTTCGAATTGCCAGAACGGTGAAGGAAGACGCCGAGGCTACTCAGGCCGTCATGCTCAAAGCGCCAAAGCAGGTTCGGCTGAAGGAGATCAGCGAAAAGATTGTCGCCAGCTTCTACCTGGATGGCCCGGACTCTGTGGCGCCATTGATGGCCATGGTTACAACGATGCTGGGGGCTGTATGACGGGATCTAAAAAGGCGAAAGCCGCGGTGCTCGAACACCAACGGCTTTCTGATGCAAATACGGGACGTAAATGCGAGGTCATTATGGCAAATGCATGTACAAAACACCAGGCGAAAGGGGCATAGCCATGTCGAATGTCGCTTACGCCGATTTTGCGGCACGCAGTGCCGTCAGGAGCAACCGGATGGAGAACCAGAAGACCGGATTCATCCCGTTGTACCGGAGTGTATTGAAGAAGCCCTGGGCGAAAGATGTGTTCCTGCGCACGCTGTGGGAAAACCTTCTGTTGGGCGCTGCCCGTCAGCCTTATACGGCAAACTTTAAAGGCCGTCAGTGGCCGCTGCAAACCGGACAACTGGTGACCACGTCAGCCGATCTCGGGCTGAAATTATGTGATCGGGCAGGGGAGCCAACAAGCCGTCACGCAGTGGAGAGAATGCTGGCACTTTTCGTCAAGGAAGGGATGATTTCTACTGCGGGAGAGAAGCGAAAAGGCACCGTGATAACCATCACAAATTACATGCTTTATGCTCAAAAAATGGACAATTTACCCGCGCATTTGGCCGAGCATAACGGCGAGCATTACGCCGCGCATGAGGAACCCAGCAACGGCGGTGCTTCCGGTAGTGATGCCGCGCATTTAGCCGCGCATGAGGCCGCGCAATTCGCCGCGCATCATGAACAACAAGGTAATAACAACAATATAAATATTAAAAGATCCTCGTCCCGGAATTCTGCCGAATCCCGAAACGAAGCGATCGAAAAATTTCTTTCTCGCCATCCTGAAGCCGTAGACGGAATTTACACCCCCTCCGGTAAATCATGGGGAACGGCTGATGACCTGAAAGCAGCCCGTTGGATTTATGCCCAGCTGCTGACGGTCAACCCAAGCCTCAGTGAGCCGAAATGGGTTGAGTGGGCCAATACCATCCGTCTGATGCGCCAGCAGGACAACCGCACTCACTACGAAATTTGCGAGCTACTCAAGTGGGTCAGCAAGGATAGCTTCTGGAAGACCAACATCCTGAGCCCATCCAGCCTGCGAAAGCAGTGGGACCAGCTAAGCACCAAACGCCTGAACAACCCATCCGGGGTCCGGCCAGCAGCCCAGGGCATCGACTTCAACAATACAGACTGGATCAACGAGGTGTTCGATGGAAAGACTATCTGAGCAGCTGGCGAACTGCGATCGCGAAAGCTTTCGCCGCATCGCCCATAACATGCCTGAAGCCCCGGCAGAACGCCCGCAGGTTGAGCAGACGGCTGAAATCTTCAACTCCCTGTTCAGCGCGCTGCGTGCTGCATTTCCGGCAGCAATGGCTGCTTTCCGTGAGCAGAGCGAGTTCAACGAACTGCGCCGCCAGTGGGTGATGGCATTTCAGGAGAACGGGATCACTACCATGGCACAGGTGGCCGCAGGCATGCGGATTGCCCGCCGCCAGGAGAAGCCATTCCTGCCGTCACCCGGTCAGTTTGTTGCTTGGTGCAAAGAGGGGCGCTGCCTGCTCGGGTTCAGCGTTGATGACGTGATGACTGAGTACTGGAAATGGCGCCGCCTGGTCTTCCGGTTCCCGACCAGCGAGCAGTACCCATGGCCAGCACCAGTTCTGTATCACATCTGCATTGAGCTGCGCCGCCAGAGTACCGATCGCCAGATGACCGAGAGCGAGATGCGCCAGGCCGCCGGCAAGGTCCTGGCTGGATGGGAAGAGCGCGTTGCAGCAGGTAAGCCGGTACCGCCGATCCGCCGCGCTATCGCCGCTCCGGCCAAGGCCAGCGGACCCACGCCAGCAGAAATGCTGAAAGCCCAATATGCGCAGCGCAAAGCCGCTGGTCTGATTTAACAGGAGATCCCTATGGCTAAACCTAAAACCATAGCGAGCGCACCCTGTTCATCGCCTGGATTATCGAGCTGGTGAAAAAGCATGGCCGCGCAACGACTAACGATATCGCCGCCATGTTCGGCCTGCATCGCACTACTGCCGAGAAATACATTCGGGCTGCCATAGAGCAGGGCCATCTTATCCGCCACGGGCGCAGCGGCGTCTTCCGCGACCAGCGGGCAGTTATCGACTTTGACATGGAACGTTATACGCACCGAGGAGCATCCCATGAGTGATTCACTGAGCAACAAAGAGCTGGTGGCCGTTGGTCATCACCTGGCGAAGGCGCTGAGCAGCGACACGCCAATCATGGACATCGCGAAGATTGTTTCGCGCCTGGCCGAACGCCTGGACTGCACCACCGCGGCGCTGCATGCCACGCGCGCCCAGCGCGATCAACTGGGTGCGGAGAACGGCAAGATGCTGCGCCTGCTCACCGACATCAGTGAAAACCACCTGGAATATTTGTCCGAAGGTGAAGACTGCATGATGGCTGGAGTTCCATTGGATTATGTCTCTGAAATCAACACCTACGTATCGCGGGACGTAAACGCCGAGAATCCTTTCAAACAGACCGACGCCTTCCTGGCTGAAGTGCGGGCGCAGGGGGCAGAGGGTTTCATCGATTTCTGCGGTGAAGAAAACTCAGTGTTTGTTGAGTCAAAAGCTTATTACCGCTCGCTGTCGGATGCGGTTGCAGAGTTCGCCGAACAACTTCGCTTGGGAGCATCCCAATGAGCAACGCTATCGTCGCAAACCTGACCGATGAGGTGATCAATGCCGCTTTCAAGAATACCAACTTCGGGCGCGATGACTTCCGCACCATCCTCGCTGAAACGGTCCTGAAACGTGCAGCAGGGTATCACTCAGGATGGACTGCAACCACTATCTGCAAACATCTTAAGTTGCTTGGTAAGCAAGAAATGCCGACCAAACTCGGGCTGAGATTCGCTTTCAATCACTACTACAAACCATGTGTGCGTGAGGCACTGATGCCTGCTGGGGAGGCAGCCCAATGAGCTACGTCTTCCTGATTATGGTTTTATCAAGCCAGAGCATGAACATGCAGGTCGAACCGATGGAGAGCATGGCTCAGTGCCAGGCGGCCATAAAAGCGCTAGCCGTTGCAGACCGGGAACGCTCCTGGAATGAAACGTCACCGCGTATCAACAACATCAAATGCGTTGAGGTGAACTGATGGAGCAGATGCTGCAATACGCGACAAAGCGGATCGTCCAACTGGAAAGCCTGCTGTTGGTGGATGTCGCCGAAACCGTCTGGCCTGCCGAAGTGGGCATGGTTTACGGCCAGATTGAAAACGCCGGGGATCTCCCGGCGCATCACCAGCGCCGCCTGAAGCATCACATCAACCGCATGTGGCTGGAGAAAATGCCGGTACCGGCCATCGTTACTGCGGCCCGGTCGCTGGCTGCCGCCATGGAGGAATACGCGTGAGAGAAATCATCGTTGATAACTTTGCCGGCGGCGGCGGGGCGAGTACGGGCATTGAGCTGGCGATCGGCCGCAGCGTGGACATTGCCATCAACCACGACCCCAACGCCGTGGCGATGCACACCACCAACCACCCGGACACGCTGCACTACTGCGAATCCGTTTTTGATGTAAACCCCCTGGTGGCGACCGCTAGTCGCCCGGTGGGGCTGGCGTGGTTCTCACCGGACTGTCGCCACTTCTCGAAGGCCAAAGGCTCAAAGCCGGTGGAGAAAGAGATTCGCGGGCTGGCGTGGATCGTCATTCGCTGGGCGCTGGCGGTACGGCCACGAGTGATGATGCTGGAGAACGTGGAGGAGTTCAAAACGTGGGGGCCGCTTATCGTATCGGCTGACGCCGGTCAGCGCCCGGATCCTGACCGCGCCGGAGAAACTTTCGAGGCGTTCTGCGGCATGCTCTCAGGCGGTATCCCCGCCGGGCATCCGGCGCTGGCGGAGTGCTGCGAGTTCCTGGGCATTGCCGCCGACGGCGAGCTGGCGCAGCAGCTGGTGGCCGGGCTTGGTTATGCCGTTGATCACCGAGAGCTGCGTGCCTGCGACTTTGGCGCGCCGACCATCCGGAAGCGGTTCTTCATGGTAATGCGCTGCGACGGCGTGCCGGTGACCTGGCCGGTGCCGACCCACGGGGATCCGAAAACGCCAGCAGTGCAGGGTGGCAAGCTGGCGCCATGGCGTACCGCGGCGGAATGTATCGACTGGTCTATTCCGGCACAGTCCATCTTCGACCGTAAGAAGCCGCTGGCGGAGAACACGCTTAAGCGTATCGCGCGCGGCATCCAGCGCTTCGTGATTGATAGCGCCTCGCCGTTTATCGTGAAGTGCAACCACACCACGACGAAAGGGAAATACGACTGCTTCCGCGGACAGTCGCTGGCGGAACCGCTGCAGACCATCACAAAAACGCACGGCTATGCGATCGCGGTACCGACGGTAACACCGTTCCTGGCGGGTAGCGGAGGCAGTGAGTACCAGGCGAAGCCACGACCGCTGGATAAACCCATGCATACCATCCTGAAAGAGTCACGGGCATGTGTTGTAGCGCCGGTCATCGCCCGGCAATTCGGTGCCAGCATTGGACATCGCGCTGACGAACCGAGCGCCACGATCACCGCCGGTGGCGGCAAGTTCGGGTTGGTGGCTGCTAATCTGGTTAAGCACTTCGGCGGGAACTACCAGGGCGCTGGCGTGGCTTTGGACGAACCGGTCCACACGGTCACCACCGATCATCACGCCGTTGTCGCTGCGCACCTGATGGTTAATAACACTGGGCACCCTGGCGGTGCTGCTGACCAACCTGCTCATACTGTCACAACGGGTAATCACCACGCTGCGGTCACGTCGCACCTGGTAATGCTGCGCGGGACCTGCCGGGATGGCCGGGTGGTTGATGCGCCAGCGCCGGGGTTAACCGCGGGCGGCCTGCATGTCGGGAATGTTGAAACCAGCCTGGCGACGGGTGGCTATGACGAGCAGCGCGCGGCGCAGGTGCTGGCATTCCTGCGGGAGTATTGCGGCGTGGATTCTGACGGGCTGGTGACTGTGGATGGCGTGGTGTATCGCATCGTGGATATCGGCATGCGCATGCTGCAGCCAGCGGAACTGTACCGCGCCCAGGGCTTTCCGGAGTGGTACATCATCGACCAGGACTACCGCGGCGTGAAGTACGCGAAGGATAAGCAGGTGGCCCGCTGCGGCAACGCCGTGCCGCCGCCGTTCGCTGAAGCGCTGGTAAGGGTGAATTTGCCGGAGATGTGCGAACAACGGGAGTGGGCTGCTTAAAGATAATATTAATAGAGGACTTATTTCAACTTGAAAACGCCGGGCATTGCCCGGCGAATCAATTGTCCTTATTTGCCAGAGAACCTTCTCCAGATACTTTGGCAAATGCCAAAAGACAAAGCTAAGAACATAAGACCAGACCAACGTTCTATCCCTTCCGCCATCACCAGCATAGCTATTCCGATACCTGCAAGCGGAATAGCAGCGATAACAAAAAGAATAATGCCACAAATAAATTGGCTTACAGTGGGCTCTTGAGACATGTTAACACCTTTAATGAAGGAAACCGTTGACGCGCAATTTCTTATAGTTTTTATGTAGTTCCATTTAGCACTTGGCTTTTATCATTTGCTGTACTTTCCATAGACGTGAAACGCACATTAAATAAATCTACTCATATATTCAATTCACCAGTTTTGGTGGGGCAACCATTTCGCTCGAGCGCACAACTTCCCATACAAACAATATGGGAATCCCCATATCGACGGCCAGGGCCTCTCCGGAGGCCTTTTTCGCGCCCGGCGCATAGGTGATTTGCACATGATCGATAATACCGATCGATACAAGAATATTGATCTATTAAATCGATCAGTTAATAACCGGCGACCGGCAACAAATTATCAACCTGACAAAAAGTGTCACCCCATTAAATTATCCATAAAAGCTGCTTCACCCCTCGCCCAGAGGAGGTGAGAGTTTTTTAATCAGGTATTTACCCCGGTGCTCTCTGTGCCGCCAAAGTGTTAAAAAATAAGGTCGGTTTTTACACGGAAGTAGCGTAAAAATTTATTTAAATCAATAAGATGAATGGACTTGCACAGGCATGTATTTCATGTGCATACTTAAGCCAAACGAATAAATACTGTTTATACATACAGTATTTTGTTGTATGGTTAAGATGCTACAGAGAAAAATGAATTTTTCTTCCGGCGAACCTATTAGGAAATTTGCGCCATTTGGTATTTTGGCTCTGTGGAGTGGAGTTCTCCCCGCCGGGAGAGGGTATTTGGTGATAGCAAAGTGAGGAGGTCGATGTGAAAGAAAAGCAGGAGCAGGGTGACTGGTACGACATTATCAGGCGTTCAGACGGCAAGCTTATTGGATCTATGCCGTTTGAAAGCCGATGTCTCGTCTACACCAGGAATGGTCTGGTGTCGTGCCGCCCGCTGCTGGAGGACGAAGGGATCTTCAATCTGTCGTCCGGAACCCGTTTTCTTCGCCGCCTCGGCTACCGCGTCAATCAACCCTCTGATATTATGATATCAACGGACTGAACACCCGTTGACCTGATGCGCCACGGAGAACACCATGGCGCAGTTACAACTCATCAAGAATTCTGCAGGAACCCTGATCCCCGCATCGCCGGAGACCAGCGAATTACTGCAATCAAAAATCAAGCTCGGCGCCGTGCTGGTGGCCGACTTCAAACAGGTCCGTAACCCGGCCTTCCACCGTCGCTTCTTCGCTCTGCTGAATCTCGGCTTCGAATACTGGGAGCCAACCGGCGGGGCTATCTCCTCCAACGAACGCAAGCTGGTGACCGGCTACGCCAAATATCTGGCTTCGTTCGGTGGGAGTGAAACCGCGTTGCTGGATGCTGCCGAGCAATATCTCGAGCAGGTGGGCAGCCGCCGCATCACCAATGGCATCAGCCTGTGCAAATCCTTCGACGCGTATCGCGCCTGGGTCACCATCGAATCCGGCCACTACGACACCATCCAGCTGCCTGACGGCACCCTCCGCAAACACCCCCGCAGTATCGCCTTTGCCAATATGGACGAGACCGAGTTTCAGCAGCTCTACAGGGCCGCGCTCGATGTTCTGTGGCGCTGGATATTGTCCCGGGCATTCAGGGATCAGCGCGAGGCTGAGAACGCCGCCGCGCAGCTGATGAGCTTCGGGAGCTGACCAGATGGCGAAATCATGGTTCCACTACACGGAATGCACAACCGAGCAGGCCGATGAACTTCAGCGGCAGTACCAGCGCCGCGGCGTAGCCGTTAAGCGCAGCCTCAATCCTGATTACCTCACCTGGACCGTCAGCGTAGAGCGGCAGGAGGTTACGTACCTCGAGTCCACGCCGCGTACGTTCCGCCAAAAGGTCTGGGGGTGAGCATGGCTGATTTACGCAAAGAAGCACGCGGACGTGAATGCCAGGTGCGTATCCCCGGTGTGTGCAATGGCAACCCCGAAACGTCCATTCTGGCGCATATCCGCCTGGCTGGGCTGTGCGGCACCGGCCTTAAGCCGCCTGACCTGATCGCCACCATCGCATGCAGCAACTGTCACGACGAAATAGACCGCCGCACCCACCTGGTTGATGCGGATTATGCAAAGGGGTGCGCGCTGGAAGGCATGGCCCGCACGCAGGTTATCTGGTTGAAAGAGGGAAAAGTAAAAGCATGAGCGAATATCGAATCAGCCTGCCGTGGCCTCCAAGCAACAACCGCTATTACCGGCACAATCGCGGGCGAACCCACATCAGCACAGAAGGGCAGGCCTACCGAGACCGCGTAGCCCAGATCATCAAAGACGAGATGCTGGATATCGGCATCACATCCCCGGTAAAGATCTGCATTGAGTGCCATATGCCTGACCGCCGCCGCCGCGATCTGGACAACCTGCAGAAGGCGGCATTCGATGCGCTGACTAAAGCCGGGTTCTGGGAAGACGATCAACTGGTCGAAGACTACCGCGTTAAACGCATGCCGATCGTCAAAGGCGGAAAACTAGAACTGACTGTTACTGAGCTGGAGGCTGCATGAAGTGCAAAGTAGATGGTTGCGAACGAGAAGCCACATACATTCAGCAGTGCGTATGCCAAAAGCACTATTTCCGGATGATGCGGTATGGGACTTACGACCTCATCAAATCGGGGAAAAGGAAAGATCGGTCTCAAAACGATAAGGGCTATCAAATGCTTCACCGCCCTGGTCATCCGCTAGCAATGGCAAATGGTGCAGTCTACGAGCATCGAGCGGTTATTTACGCAAAGTACGGAGAAAGCCTTCCTGATTGCGAGCTTTGCGGGAAAGGCCTTAACTGGAAAATTGTACATATAGACCATATCGATGAAGTGGTTACGAACAATGACGAATCGAACCTAAGGCCACTTTGTGGGACTTGCAATACGCGCAGAAGCAGTCCGCCAGCGCACACCAGAAAAGATGCCATAGCGGTCACATACCTTGGTGAAACTAAGACGGCAAATGAATGGGCAAGAGATCCAAGAATAAGCGTAAGCAATGGCACCATTGTCCGCCGTAAGAAGCGGGGGATGACTGATTTTGACTGCCTTTTTGCGCCGAAGATAACCCATAACGGTAACGTGCCGGTTAAGCCGCCAACCCCACCCAAATACACGAGGAAAAACAGCATCGCTATCGAATGGGATGGGGAAACGAAAACCCCTTCTGAATGGGCTAATGACCCAAGAGTGTCCCTTACAGACGGAACCATTCGTAGCAGGGCAAGGGCGGGTATGTCGGCCTTCGATTGCTTGTTCAAGCCTGCATCCAGGACAGGGAAGAAAAAACTCAAAGAACTGAAAAAGCAGGTGGCCGCATGAAACCAGAACTGATCGCACTACTTCGCCTGCGCTGGAAGCGTCTTCGCATTTACCGCCGCCCGGGAACGGTGCTGGTGGACTACCGCATTCTTCGTAACTTTATTCGCATTTACCAGGTGGCAGGAGCCGTAGCATGAACCTCGAAAACACCGTGAAATACCACTTCGCAAAGTCCACAATGATCAGCGACTCCCCGCGCGCCACTGGTTCAGACTCGCTCACCGGCACAGATATCATGGCTGCCATGGGCATGACGCAGGAACGCGCCGCCATGGGGTACAGTGCTTTCCTCGGAAAGATGGGGATCAGCAACAACGACCGGGAGAGGGCGATCGCGCTGCTGGCCGAGTACGCGCTGACCAAATGCGATAAGGTTGCCGCACTGCGCAAACTGGAAGCCGGAGTTAAACCACTGGTGATGCGCCAGCTGGCAGCCTTCGCCTTTGAGGATTATTCCCGCAGCGCAGCCAGCGTTAAGCAGTGTGATTGCTGTGCCGGGGCCGGCTTCATTCTGGCCGACGTCTTCACCAATAAATACCGCAAGCCGGAAGGCAAGATGACCGTGGCCGGCATGGTGAAGGTTCAAGAGACCGTTAAGGTGCTCTGCAAAAAATGCAATGGCGCAGGCCAGGTCAGCGCGGCATGCAGCGACTGCCGGGGGCGCGGTAAAGCGGTAAGCAAAGAACTGACCGATCAGCAGGGTGTTCCGGTTCTGGCCGACTGCAAGCGCTGCGGCGGGAGAGGGTACGAGCGGATCCCTTCGACTGAGGCACATGCGGCTGTTTGCCAGATTACCGATGCGATCTCTGTTGCTACTTGGGAAAAGTCGGTTAAGCGGTTCTACGACCAGTTGATCACTAAATTCGACATTGAAGAGGCGTGGGCAGAGGCGCAGCTGAAACAGATAACGCGATAGCGCTCACGGAAATAGCTTACGTTTCAAGCGAGGGCTATTTACTTTTCCGGAATCTGTGTTAATTTCTTACTAACGATGGGCTTTATATGTCCAGAGTTAAAAATTATGAACCTCGCTACGGCGGGGTTTTTTATTATTAAGTAACTTGTAAGTTAAATATATCTTTTAACATGCAAGCAACGTAGAGTGCCCGGGTGGTGAATCCCCCTTAGCGGTGGGGCGACTAGGCAAAACGAGTCGGGTTTGTAAAACGCGGTTCTGCGGTCTAGCGCAGGGTCACCGGGAGGCACCCGGCACCACAACCTCATTATCTTCTATTTCTAAGGCTGTCGATTGACGGCCTTTTTGTTTTACATGATTCTGGTCTTCATAGTATCGCCGGTCTTTTTCGTTCATACCGAATAAATAAACAGATAAAGTTAGCTTTATCGCAGGAAAGCGATTAGGCTGCGCCTGTGGTGAATCCCCCTAAGCGGTGGGGCGACTAGACTGGGAGGTGAATGACGCGATTCTGTGGTCTAGCATAGAGTCACCGGGAGGCACCCGGCACTACAGTTCCATTACCACAGTTTTTAAGGCTGCCGATTGGCGGCCTTTTTGTTTTACCTGACCCTAACCAGCACAGCACTGCTGGTCTTTTTGTTCATACTGAATAAATATACAGATATAAATAGCTTTATGGCAGGAAGAAGACTAGGCTGTGCCTGTGATGAATCCCCCTATGCGGCGGGGCGACTAGACTGGCAGGTGAGTAGAACGCGGTTCTGTGGTCTGGCGCAGAGTCACCGGGAGGCACCCGGCACTACAGTTCCATTACCACAGTTTTTAAGGCTGACGATTGGCGGCCTTTTTGTTTTACCTGACCCTAACCAGCACAGCACTGCTGGTCTTTTTGTTCATACTGAATAAATATACAGATATAAATAGCTTTATGGCAGGAAGAAGACTAGGCTGTGCCTGTGATGAATCCCCCTATGCGGCGGGGCGACTAGACTGGCAGGTGAGTAGAACGCGGTTCTGTGGTCTGGCGCAGAGTCACCGGGAGGCACCCGGCATCACACCCACTCATGCACTTCTTTGTCCGGCCCTGATGTAAGTTATGTGGCGCACAGCAACCCTGGATTCCGGTTTACATATCAGATAATGTCATCTTGATGAGTTCTGTCAGAGCTTGCAGAGGACAATGATTATGGATGTCAACAACGGGTAAAAAGTGATCCACTTACCGCCACCACCAACGGTTTAATATTGATCCACCTTGTTTACTCAGGATTAGCTTCAGCGATAACCCCGGCCTTTCGTTTCTGCTTCAGTCGATAGCTTTCCCCTTTTATTTGCACGACGTGTGAGTGATGTAAGATCCGGTCCAGCATCGCCGATGTCAGCGCTGCATCACCGGCGAACGTCTGATCCCACTGCCCGAACGGCAGGTTGGAGGTCAGGATCATCGCGCTCTTCTCGTAACGTTTGGCGATGACCTGGAAGAACAGCTTGGCTTCCTCCTGACTGAACGGCAGATAACCTATTTCATCGATGATAAGCAGCTTCGGGGCCATGACACCACGATTGAGAGTCGTTTTGTAACGGCCCTGACGCTGTGAAGTGGACAGCTGTAGCAGCAGGTCCGCTGCTGTTGTGAAGCGAACCTTGATGCCCGCCCGTACTGCTTCGTAGCCCATGGCTATCGCCAGATGCGTTTTTCCCACGCCCGATGGCCCCAGCAACACGATGTTTTCGTTACGCTCTATGAAGCTCAGGGATCGCAGCGACTGGATTTGCTTCTGAGGAGCGCCGGTGGCGAAGGTGAAGTCGTACTCCTCGAACGTCTTTACCGCCGGGAAGGCTGCCATCCGCGTGTACATCGCCTGTTTACGCTGATGCCGGGCCAGTTTCTCCTCATGTAACAGGTGCTCCAGGAAGTCCATGTAGCTCCATTCCTGATCCACCGCCTGTTGCGACAGCGCCGGCGCTGCGCTGATAAGACTGTCCAGCTGGAGCTGTTCGGCAAGCACCATCAGCCGTTGATGTTGCAGTTCGACCATCATGCGGCTCCTCTGCAGAACGTGTCATAGATGGAGAGCGGATGATGCAACGGCTGCCTGTCGAAGGTCATCAGGCTTTCATCAACCTGCACGTCATACTGTTTTTTCTCCGGTGGCAGTGCCAGCATGGATTGCTGTTCCTCCACCCAGCGATCGCAGGGGCGGGTCTGGATAGTTTCATGCTTACGTTGATTGGCCACATCGTACAGCCAGCGCAGGCCGTAACGGTTTGCGGTTTCAACATCGACGGTGATCCCCATCGGACGCAGGCGTGTCATTAACGGGATATAGAAGCTGTTGCGGGCGTACTGCACCATCCTCTCCACCTTGCCTTTAGTCTGCGCCCTGAAGGGACGGCACAGGCGGGGAGAGAAGCCCATCTCTTTGCCGAACTGCCACAGGGAAGGATGGAACCGGTGCTGCCCGGTCTGGTAAGCATCACGCTGCAGCACCACCGTTTTCATATTGTCGTACAGGACTTCCTGCGGTACACCGCCGAAGAAGCTGAACGCATTGCGGTGACAGGCTTCCAGCGTGTCGTAGCGCATGTTGTCGGTGAACTCGATGTAAAGCATTCTGCTGTATCCCAGAACAGCGACGAACACATGCAGGGGTGACTTGCCGTTTCGCATGGTCCCCCAGTCAACCTGCATCTGCCGTCCGGGCTCGGTTTCGAAGCGAACGACCGGTTCTGCCTGTGCTGGCAGGGTCTGTTTACGGATGAACTCTCTCAGGATAGTAAGCCCTCCACGATAGCCCAGCTCCATGATTTCCCTGGCAATAACGGTCGCCGGGATTTTGTAGGGATGCGCATCGCTGATCCGCTTAGAGATGTAATCACGGTATTCATCGAGCAGTGATGATGGTGCCGGGCGTGGTGAATACTGCGGCTTTTCAGATTTGGCTTTCAGGTGGCTGCGGACAGTATTGCGCGAAATACCCAGCTCCCTGGCAATGGCCCGGATACTCATTCCCCGCTTGTGCAGGACTTTAATTTCCATACGAATCTCAAAAGTGATCATAAGCTCCCCTGTATTCAGAGGAGCAGATTAACCCCTGGATCAATTTTCAACCGCTGGGGTGGATCAGTTTTGCACCGTTGGTAACAATGGAGGAAGGATTTTACTGGATACAGCACCAAGGGAAGGTCCAGGTTGCCTACTACACCCACGGAGAAACCGAAGACCTTGAAACGGGTAAGACCGTAACCGGTATCTGGCACCTGACGCAGGGGGATCCCATTTGTGATAATGGTGAAGCAGAAGTTCTGGAAGGTCCTCTTACACCATCATGAGATCGTTAGTCGTTTCGGAATTTGATGAAGGTAGTCGTTATTCGAATGCGTTCCCTGTAATTACAATTTAGGCGAATTTGGAATAACGCTCCTATTAACTGGCATCATCGCACTCCTGTAACCAGACTTAGTTTTCTGCTTACGACTGAAAGGAGCGAAATATGCCAATTAACCATGCTGAATGCATCGAGGCCTGCTACAAATGCGCGGCTGCCTGTGATTATTGTGCTGCTTCATGTCTGAAAGAAGAACAAGTGGATATGATGCGTGAGTGCATAAGACTCGATATGCAGTGCGCGAATATTTGTCGGCTCGCAGCGCAATTTATGACCTTTGATAGTGAATTTGCCAAATCGCTATGCCGTGTCTGCGCAGAAGTCTGTCAGAAATGCGGTGAAGAATGTGGGAAGCACGAAGCAGAACATTGTCAGAAATGCTCTGAAGCTTGCCTTCGTTGCGCAGAAGCGTGCCGCTCGATGGCTTAATGGAACTTGCTTCCAGTTTTCTGTTTGAGCATCGACACTTTAGAATTCTGACAAACTTTTGCTATTGTTAAGAGTCAGGTGAATCCCCCTGTGCGGCGGGGCAATCCAGTTAACTGCTAAGTGCAGATATGCTTGCGGCTCGTATAACTGGTAACGAGTCACCGGGAGGCACCCGGCACCTGTCTTAGTATCAATACCTGGGTTTAGTATTGCCTGCTTGCAAAAGCAGGCTTTTTTTATATGCGCTTCGTTAGTAGTGCTATTATTTAATCGTAACCAAGCCATAACCATTAACCGGAGCTCCTGACCGGTCAGTAATGCTGCTCGACACAGTTGCAATACGGATGGTGGCTGGGGAACATGCCTACCTACTTAGATTTAAACTCAGTTAGGCCCGCTGAAAATGCGGGCCTTTTTTTATCTCAGGCTCCCGGAACCCCCATCACTCGTCTTGTCGTTAATTCATCCGGAAAGCCTGAACCCTACCCAAACAACACCCGCATCCCAGCGAGGTGAGAGAAATGTCCCGTATGAGCAAACTTGTCACCGGAGTCGCCCTCGGCACCTCAGGAGGAACCATCCTGAACGGCGTCCTCACAAAACTGAGTCCTGACGAATGGAGCGCCATTGGCGTACTGGCTGGTATTGCCGGGATCATCGTTACAGGGCTTATCAACTGGTATTTCAAACGTAAGGTCGCCAATGCACAGGTTAAGGCGCTTGAGAAGTATGGCCCAGCAGTCAAAGTCGGAGATGATTAAATGCCAATGACCAGTAGCCTGCGTAACAAACTCATCGCCGCTGCTGGTGGTGGTGCAATGCTGATTGCCTCCCTGTTTCTCGGCGGGCAGGATGGTGTAGAAGGGCGGAAGTACGAAGCATATAAAGACGTCGCCGGGGTATGGACTGTCTGCGACGGCCATACGGGCCGGGATATCGTAAGAGGGAAGAAGTATACCGATCGCGAATGTGACCAGCTGCTATGGAAAGACCTCCAGCCATCAAAGCGAACGGTAGACAATCTGGTTAAGGTGCCGCTGGGGGAGTATCAGCGCGCCGCGCTCTACAGCTTTGTTTTTAATGTTGGCTCTGACGCTTTCTCCAAGTCCACGTTGCTGCGCAAACTGAACAAAGGCGATCACGACGGAGCGTGCGAAGAGATGCGGCGCTGGGTTTACGCTGGTGGTATGAAGTGGAAAGGCCTCCAGAACCGGCGAGAGATGGAGCGCTCAATGTGCCTGGCGGAGAGCAAATATGACCTGTAGCCTTCGAACAGTTCTGCTGATTGCTCTCGTGGGCATGCTGCTTGCTATTGGCTATGGCGAGCTACGGTACCGGAATGGCTGGTACGCCCACGCCGACCACATCAACATGCTGGCCGCCGATAAGCGCGCGAAAGCAGAGAAGGCGATTCAGCCTGTTGAGCAGAAGGCCGCGAATGCCAGCGACCAAGGTCGGATCATCTACCGAACCATAACCCGCGACGTGGTGAAATATGTACAGGATCCGAATCGTACCGTTTGTGATTTTGATGATGAGTCTGTCCGGCTGCGGCAACAGGCTATCGACGCTGCCAATTCCATCAGCGGATTTGATGCAGGACCCGTGCAAGGGAAGTGATGCTGGTGCCAACAGTGACGAAGATCTGCAGGCTGATGTTGAAACCGCGCAATGCTTGCGCCAGCTGCGGCTCAATACGTATCGCTGGCAGGCCTGGTATAAAGCGTTACTTTAAAGTGAGTGCCGGGCAGCTGTCACCACCCGGCCTGTGCTTACTACTGCAGTTCCTTATCTTTTAGCTGTTCAACGTAAAAGTCATAACGCTGAAGGAACCACAGCCGGCAGTCTTCATCCATGTTGCCGGTTAATGCATCCGTGCAGAGATGTCGGCCTTGCAAGTGCATCCGGGCAAAACTAGAGGCAAGAAAATCTAAATCCCGGGAAGACACGACACCTTTCTCACTTACTAACTGCATACATTCCTCCTCTGTTTGATGAAACAAAAAGAAAAATGCGACTGTTGTAAGTATGGCTCAAAAAATCGTACGCGCGTTCATCCCGGTGCATAAGCAGGCTTGAAACCGTCACAAAGGAACTGACAGGTCTGCAGGCTTATGTGCGATAGCAGTACCTGAAATATAATTCTTTGCAAAGCCCATAAAAGAAAACCCTTATGAGCAGGAAATCCGGGCTGCTTATAAGGGCATGCAAGTGCATATCGTTACCCTATAAACATAATTGCGCTGTCGGATTATCGGTATGGGAACAGTCCTAGAAGCGAAGCCGCTTAAATCACTGACAGATAAGTGGTTACACTCATCAATGCAAGCGTATATACGCTCGGTTAAAACGAGAAAGGATAAAAGTTGTCTGGGTGCGATAGTGAGGCGGGATGAGATGTTAAGAACAAAAAAGCCCCGGTGCGGGGCAACTTTGAGTCAAACTATTTTTCTACTTATGTGCTTCTAGCTTTCATAGCGCGGGGACAATAACACTTTCATTAGAAATTGCAATATTTTTGCAACTTTAAAAAAAACAAACCACCATTTCGCTGGCTCATCTCTTGCTAGCAAAGTAATTCCAGTGGCGGATAAGAGCATCGATTTATCTTCCTGGGGATAAAACAAGGGCACCATTTGCTTACGACCGATCGAGAGTAAACCTCAATTTTATGAGTGACCTTATAACAGTCAAATTATGTAACCGCCTGTAGGCGGTTTTTTATTGCCATTACCATTGGCGGGCCCATCGTAATGGCCGTAGCGGTAAAATCACAATTACACCCTGTAGGGAATAAATGGAGTGACCAATGGCAAAACCGGACTGGGGAGCGCTGCAAGACAAGTTCCTCGCCGCGCATGCCAAAATGGGTATATCGCCGAAAGAGTGGTGCGAAGCGCAGGGACTGAATTACACATCTGCGCGCAGGTACATTAAAAAGCCAGCTGCGCAAAAAACTGCGCAGAAGGAAGTGCGCACTGCGCAGAAAGAGAAGTGCGCAGAAGAGCTGGTGGATGATGACGGCTTGACGGCCCAGCAAAGACTTTTCGTTGCCGAATACCTCAAGGATGGTAATGCCACGCAGGCTGCTATCCGGGCGGGGTACAGCAAAAAGACAGCTGAGCAAATCGGTCATCAGCTACTTAAGAAAACTTCAGTTGCGCAGGCTATTGCGCAGCAGCAGAAAGCGTCCATTGCGCGCACTCTCGGCAGTGCTGATGAAGTCCTCGCGCAGATGTGGCAACTCGCTACCTTCGATGCAAACCAGCTTTCGCAGTATCGCCGCGGTGCCTGTCGTTATTGCTGGGGCTTCGGTCATCACTACCAATGGCGCGACGCTGTGGAGTTCGATGAGGCTATCGCAAAGGTTGAAGGCAATGAGCGCGCAAAACTCCCGGAAGACCCTGGCGGTTATGGCTATGACCACAATCGCGAGCCTAATCCTGACTGCCCACGCTGCAATGGCGACGGAATAGGGCAGCCATATTTCGCTGACACCCGAAAACTTCCCCCAGATGCAGCTCTGGCTTACTCCGGTGTGAAACTTGGCAAAAATGGCGTTGAAATAACGGCCATAAGCCGTGAGCGTATGTATGAAGCTGTGATGAAGCGCCTTGGGCTGGCTGATAGCGAGTTTGCGCAGCGGCTACAGCAAATTGAAATTGAGCGCCGACAGCTGGAGGTGGAGAAACTGCGTAAAGAGCTGGCAGCCGATCCAGATGATGATGTCCCGGCACCAGTTGCAATCAACATTAACGTGGTAGACGCGAGGGTTCGTGATGATAGCGCCGACGCTTAATGTTCCCCAGGCGCGCTTCCTCGCTATGCCGCATAAGTTTAAGGCCTATGTTGCCGGGTTCGGTTCCGGTAAGACGTGGGTTGGCTGCGGCGGCATCTGCAAGGGGATGTGGGAGTTTCCCAAAATCAACCAGGGCTATTTCGCACCGACCTATCCGCAGATCCGCGACATCTTCTACCCGACAGTGGAAGAGGTGGCGTTCGACTGGGGGCTAAAGGTCCAGATTAACGAGAGCAACAAAGAGGTCCATTTCTATGCCGGGCGGCAGTACCGGGGAACCACTATCTGCCGCTCGATGGAGAAACCGGCCACGATCGTCGGGTTTAAAATCGGCAACGCGCTGGTGGATGAGCTGGACGTAATGCCTGCGCTCAAAGCGCAACAGGCCTGGCGGAAGATCATCGCCCGCATGCGTTACAATGTCACCGGCCTGCGTAACGGCATTGACGTCACCACCACGCCGGAGGGGTATAAGTTCGTTTACCAGCAGTTCGTTAAGGCAGTGCGCGATAAGCCTGAGCTGGCAACCTTGTATGGCCTGGTGCAGGCCTCCACGTTCGATAACGAAGCGAACCTGCCGGATGACTATATCCCGTCCTTGCTGGCGAGTTATCCGCCGGAGCTGATTAAGGCCTACCTGCGCGGGCATTTTACTAACCTGACCAGTGGTACCATTTACCACCAGTTCGATCGTACGCTGAATAACTGCACCGACGAAGAGCAGCCGGGCGAGCCGCTGTTTATCGGCATGGACTTCAACGTCGGTAAGATGGCCGCCATCGTTCATGTGAAACGTGAAGGGTTGCCGCGAGCGGTGCGGGAGCTGGTGAAGGTCTATGACACTCCGGCGATGATCAAACGCATTCAGGAAGAGTTCTGGCGCTATGAGGGCGGCCGCTACGTTGCCAGCCGCCAGATCTACATATACCCGGACGCCTCCGGCGACAGCCGCAAATCCAACTGCGCCAGCCTGACCGATATCGCTCAGCTTAAAGAGGCGGGGTTCAGCGTCATGGTTAACGCTTCCAACCCGCCGGTGAAGGATCGTATCAACTCGATGAACGCCATGTTCTGCAATGCGCTGGGCGAACGCCGCTACCTGGTCAACGTCCAGCGCTGCCCGGTCTATACGGAAAGTCTTGAGCAGCAGGTATGGGATAAAAACGGCGAGCCGGACAAAAAGGCGGATAACGATCACCCCAACGATGGTGGCGGGTATTTCATTGTGAAGGATTACCCCATCGTTAAACCAGCATACTCAATCACCATGGATACCACCTTCTGATATGGCTAATAACGACATCACCTGGGTTCGTCCTGAACACCGGGCGGCCAGTGCTGCCTGGAAGAAAACCAGGGACTTCTGCAAAGGGGCGGAGGCGGTAAAAGATCCGGGCAACAACTATCTGCCTTTGCTCGACCCCACAGACAAGAGCTTACGCAACCGCAAGCGCAACGAAGACTACCTGCAGCGGGCGGTCTTCTATGCGATTACTGGTAATACCAAGATTGGCCTCCTCGGGCTGGCCTTCAGAAAGGATCCGACCTTTTCCGCGCCGGAGAAACTGAGCTATCTCCTGAAGAACGCCGACGGCGCTGGCACCAGCATTTACCAGCAGTCGCAGCTGGTGACCGAGAACGTGCTGGAGGTGGCCCGTGACGGGCTTTATGTCGATTACGCTGAGGGCAGTGGCCAGGCCATCATCCTGCGTTATCTGGCCGAGAACATCATCAACTGGCGCACGAAGCGTATCAACGGACGCGATCAACTGGTGCTGGTGGTGCTGCGGGAATGCGTGGAGAAGGAAGATGGTTATGCGTTCAAGGATGAGGTCCAGTATCGCGAGCTGGCGCTCAAAGAGGGGCGTTTCGTCTGTCGTGTGTGGCGTCGCAGCGGGGATGCCGGTTCCGGCGCGTTCGCTGTTACCAGCGAATACCAGCCAAAGCCCAAAGGCAAAGACAGCTGGGACGAAATTCCGTTCACCTTCGTCGGCGCGCAGAACAACGATCCTTCTATCGATGACTCTCCGCTGGCTGCGCTGGTGGAGATAAACCATGGACACTTCCGGAACAGCGCCGATTACGAAGACAGCGTGTGGTTCTCCGGCCAGGTTCAGCCGTACATGACGGGGCTGGATGAAGGATGGCGCGATCACCTGGAGAAGAAGGGGGTCAAAATCGGCTCCCGCTCGCCACTGCTTCTGCCCCGTGAGGGCAGTTTTGGTTATGCCCAGGCTCAGCCCAACATGCTGGCGAAAGAAGCGATGGACAGCAAGCGCGACTACATGGTGCAGCTGGGTGCGCGGCTCATTGAGCAGAACGCAGCGGTGAAGACTGCGACCCAGTCCAGCAGCGAGCAGACATCATCCACATCCGTGCTGGGTATCTGCGTGTCCAACGTATCAGAGGCCTACTCACTGGCCATCGGCTGGTGCGCGAAATATCTGGGCGTCGGCGAGCAGCAGGCGGCCTATGCGATCAACCAGGAGTTCATTGCTAAGGTCGCCGAGTCCGGCATGGTTACCGCTATTGTGAACGCCTGGCAGTCCGGTGCAATCCGCGACACTGATATGGTTCGTGCGCTGCAGAAGCTTGACCTCATCAATCCGGCAGACAGCCCCGACGATATTATTGACGAGCTGCACAACCCCAATCCCACCCTGATCGGCGGTAACAATGGCAACAGTAAATGAAAGGTTACGTGACGAAGCCATAGCCCACACCGTCTGGATCAGCCGCTACAGCACTGGCTTGGCAAACCGCATGGTGAAGCTGCTGAATGACAGTGACGCCGAACTCACCTCGCGCCTGCTGGTGGCGATGGACAGTCTGCCCACCAGTCAGTTTACCGTGGCCCGTCTCGAAAGTTTGCTTGGCAGCGTACGTGAGCTTAACCAGCAGGCCATCGCGGGCATGCAGACCAGCCTGGCGGATGAGCTTCTGCAACTGGCCGGGCACGAAGCGGGCTATCAGCTGAGCCTTTTTGATACGCTGCTGCCGCAGCGGGTGAAAGAGCGGTACCCGCTGCAGGGTATCACGCCTGAGCAGCTATACGCGGCAGCCATGGCCCAGCCCTTTCACGGGCGGTTACTGAGCGAGTGGGTCGATAATCTGGAAGCCGACCGCATGGCACGCGTTGTTAATGCAGTGCGCCGCGGCTACCTGATGGGTGATACCACGGAGACCATTGCCCGGCAGGTGCGCGGGATCGCCAGCAAAGGCTATAAGGACGGGGCGCTGCAGGTCAGCCGGACCAATGCCACCAGCATTACCAAAACGGCTGTGAATCACCTGGCGGCCACGGCACGGACTAACTTTGCAGAGGCCAACAGCGATATCCTGAAGGGTAAGCAGTGGCTCTCCACGCTGGACAATAAAACCACGCCGACGTGCATCATCCGTGATCGCCTGCGTTACACCCTGAACAACAAACCGATTGGTCACAAGGTGCCTTACCTGCAGGGGCCGGGAAAAATTCACTTTTGCTGCCGTTCCACGGAGACGCTGATTACCAAATCATGGCGTGAGCTCGGGATCGACAGCGAAGAGCTGGATGAAGGCATCCGCGCCAGCATGGACGGGCAGGTGCCGGCGGATACCACCTATCTTGAATGGCTGGCCCGGCAGTCGCCGCAGCGACAGGATGAGATCCTCGGGCCGGAGCGGGCCGCGCTTTACCGCGCTGGCGAGGTAAAGTTCGGGGAGATGTTCACGGACAAAGGCGAATGGATAAGCCTGGCCCGACTGAAAGCGCTCAGTTGACCCCAAAACCTTTTTACACATGGCTGCCTCCGGGCGGCCTTTTTTATTGGGCTAGGCCCATAACATCCCAAGGGGAAACCATGTTAATCCGAAATATGCTCCTGAAATACTACGCACCTGAAGACGATGGCCAGGGCAGCGGGGGTGGCGGTACCGAAATCACCCCAGAAATTCAGAAGCTGATTGATGATCAGGTCGCAGCTCAGGTGACCGGCCTGAAAACCAAAAACTCTGAGCTGCTGGGTACGATCAAGCAGCAGAAAGACAACCTGTCCCGCTATGAAGGCATCGACCCTGATGCCGTGCGCGGCATCCTGCAGCGTTTTTCCGACGACGAAGAGGCAAAGCTGATCGCCGCCGGGAAAATTGACGAGGTGCTGGATAAGCGCACCGAGCGCCTGCGCGCTGATGTCGATAAGCAGATCAAAGCGGCCAATGAACGCGCGGAAAAGGCCGAAGCCTTCTCCGGCAAGTTCCGGGATCGTGTACTGGGTGATGCCATCCGGGCGGCAGCGTCAAAAGCTGGCGCACTGGCGGAAGCATCCGATGACCTGATCCTGCGTGCCAGAGGCACATTCCAGCTCAACGACGAAGGCGAGGCCGTAGCAGTTGATGCGAATGGCGACGTTCTGTTCGGTAAGGACGGCAAAACCCCACTAAGCCCGCTTGAATGGGCGGAGTCGCTCAAGGAGACGGCACCGCACCTGTTCCCGCGTGCAGAAGGTACCGGTGCGGGTGGACACAAACCAGGCGGTGGTGGCAGCCAGAAACGTTCAGAAATGAGCGCCAGCGAAAAGGCGGACTATATCCGCAAGCATGGCCAGCAGGCCTTCCTCAAACTCCCGAAATAAGAGACTTACTCAATGGCTACAACTGTTAATAACGATCTGGTCATCTATGACGATTTGGCACAGACCGCTTTCCTCGAGCGCCGCCAGGATAATCTGGAAGTGTTTAACACCTCTTCCAATGGTGCGATCCTGCTGGATAACGAGCTGATTGAAGGCGACTTCCGCAAGCGCGCTTTCTACAAGGTAGGTGGCTCCATCGAGTCGCGTGACGTGAACTCCGTCGGCAAAGTGAACGGCAAAAAAATCGGTGCAGGCGAAGCGGTATCTGTTAAGGCGCCGTGGAAATACGGTCCGTACGAAACCACTGAAGAGGCATTCAAACGCCGTGGCCGCACGGTGGATGAGTTCTCCGAGGTGATCGGCGTTGATGTGGCTGATGCCACCCTGGAAGGCTACGTGAAATATGGCCTGAAGGCGCTAACGGCTGCAATCGGAGCTAATGCCGATATGGTTGTTACCGCCGATATCGAAACCGACGGAAAGAAAACCCTTACGCGCGGGCTGCGCAAATACGGCGACAAATTTAACCGCGTGGTGCTGTTCGTCATGCACTCCGCTACCTACTTCGACATCGTGGACGAGGCGATCGCCAGCAAGATTTACGAAGAAGCGGGCGTGGTGGTGTACGGCGGCCAGCCGGGCACCCTGGGTAAGCCGGTGCTGGTGACCGATACCATGGATGCCGCCGCCATTCTGGGGCTGGTGGCCGGTGCGGTGACCGTGACCGAATCGCAGGCGCCGGGCTTCCGCTCCTACGACATCAATGATCAGGAAAACCTCGCGGTTGGCTACCGTGCGGAGGGTACGGTGAATGTTGAACTGCTGGGCTACAGCTGGGATACGGCCAAAGGTGAGAACCCGGATCTGACCGCCATCGGCACGGCCGGTAACTGGAAGAAGCATTTCACCAGCAACAAGTCCACTGCAGGCGTGCTGATCAAGCTGGGAACCGCCCCGGGGGAGTAACACTGTCAGCGGATAAAACTTCCGCAACTGCTGACAGTACCGATGCGGTTACCCTTTCCCTGAAATATACGCGTAACGGCGCGGGCGTGTCCGGAGCGGCTGTCGCCTGGTCGTCTACTGGCGGCACGCTGAGCACTGCGGGATCGCAGACCGGCTCTGCCGGTGGCGCCACGGTGAAACTCACCTCTGATACTGCCGGAACGTTCACCGTAACGGGTACGGTCGAAGGTGTGGCACAAACCAGTGAAGAAATCACTTTCACTGCCGCTGCCGGAGAGTAACTGACGGGGCGAAAGCCCCGTTTCTTTGGGTGCAATGATGATCATTACCGATACCACTTCACCAGCCATGAACAGCTACGCGGGCGAGGCGGATTTGAGAGCCTTTGCAGAACTGCGCGACATTACGCTGCCGGAAAAGATCGCGCCGTTGCTCATCAGAGCGATGGATTACCTTGAAGGGCTGGACTGGTCTGGCTGGCGGATCAAACCGAATCAGGCGCTGGCGTGGCCGCGCGCCGGGATCATCCTTGACGGGTACGAGCTGCCTGCCGGTGAGGTACCGCGTCAGGTTGTTACCGCGCAGTGCATGCTGGCGGTCGAGGCGATGGATGGCGATCTGCTGGGCAGCGCGCGTGAGGCTGCGGTGAAGTCCGAGCGCGTGGAGGGTGCCGTAACCACGACCTATGCCGTCGCTGATGGTGAGGTGTTCAGACCTTCTTACCCGGCGGTGATGGCCCTGCTCGGCGATCTGGCGGGTGGTCGTGGCTATGCAGTAAATACTTTTGCGGAGCGTGCATAACATGCCTGTTAACTACACCCGCATGAGAACCACCAGCACGCGCCTGCTCACTGAAAACGGCGCGGCGTACCCGGTAAAGCGCAAGGGCGTCATGACGGTCACCGGCGGCGTTGAACATCGCGAGCCGGATAAGAGCTTCACTGCTATCGGCGTGCGGACTGAGTATAAACCCGGCGAAATTGACGGCACGGTCATCATAAACGGCGACACGCGCATTGTGTTTACTGCTGATACCGAGCTGCGCATCGGTGACATGGTGGATGTGGACGGCAAATGGTACCGCATTGAAAAGCCCAACCCGGTTAAGCCTGGCAAACTGCTGCTGTGCTACCGGGCCCAGCTGAGGGCATAGCATGTCAGATAACCAGGCGTTTATGATGTCCATTAATACGTTCGTTAGCCAGGCAAAGGAGCGACAGAAGGAAGTGGTGCGCGTGGTCGGCATCAAAATCCTGGCGCGGTTGGTGCAGATGTCGCCTGTCGGCAATCCAGAGCTGTGGGCAGTCAACCAGACGGCGGCGGCCTATAACGCGGCGGTCTCCGAGCACAATACCCAACTGCGGCAGAATCCGGGCAACCTGACTAAAGCAGGGCGGCTGCGGCCGGGTCGTAAGGTTAACGACAGCATGGACCTGAAGGCACCGCCGGGCTATACGGGCGGGCGTTTTCGCGGCAACTGGCAGGTGTCGTTTGACCAGCTGGCAACGGGCGAGACAGGGCGCATCGATAAGGCTGGCCACGAGACGATCGCCGCAGGTAACCTGGTGCTGGAGCAGTTCAAAGTCGGTACCACGGCGGTCTATTTCTGCAACAACGTCCCGTATGCATACCGTCTGGAGATGGGGCATTCCAGCCAGGCGCCCGGCGGCATGGTGCGCATTACCGCCGCCGAGTTCCAGCGGTACTTCAGCGAGGCAGTCAGCGAGGTTAAAAATGATACCGGACATCACAACAGCGCTTGAGGCCATGCTGGGGCTGTGGGCAGACGGCGAGGGCGTGCAGGTAGCGTGGGATAACATTCAGTTCGACCCGCCTGGCGACGGACTGTATCTGATCTCCCATGATATGCCCGCGCAGCCGTACAGCATTGATATGGCCGGGGGCTGCCGGGCCTACCCCGGCGTGTATCAGGTCACCGTCGTCGCGCCAGCGGGTGGCGGCAAATCACAGGCCAGAGCGCTGGCCCGCCGCGTCGCCGGGCTATTCCCGGAGAACCAGGAGATCCCCGGCGACGGCTTTACCGCCTGGGTGACATCACCGCCCGCCATCTACCGCGGCATACCGGACGGTGTGTCCTACTCCATCCCCGTCAGCATTAACTATCGGGCTGATATCTCAGCCTGATCATCCCCACCGGCTCTGCCGGTTTTATATTTCAACATGGAGAATCCCTATGGGCTTCGCATTACCTAATGGCGCCACGGTATTTGTCGGCTCGAAACTTGCCACGCCAGTGGCGGTGACGGGCGTGAGCAATGCCGCAGGCGCCGTCTTTACCGTTGCAAACGGCCACGGCCTCGCTGTGGGAGACGTGGTACTGGTTTCCAGCGGCTGGGCACTGATTGACAGCCTGGTGGCGCGTGTCACCGCGCAGACGACCACCAGCGTGACGATCGGGGTGATTAACAGCACCGATACCAACTTCTTCCCGGCTGGCTCGGGTGCTGGTTCACTCAGCAAAGTATCCGAGTGGACTGAAATCCCGCAGATCACCGAGGTTGCACAGTCCGGCGGCGATCAGCAGTACACGCAGATCCAGTTCCTTGCCGATGACCGTCAGCGCAACCTGGCGACCTACAAGGCGGCCAAGTCGCAGACCTTCACCATGGCGCATGACTCCACGCTGCCCATCTATGCCGTGCTGTCAGCTGCTGACCGTTCAGGTGACACGCTGCCGCTGCGCATGTATGTACCAAAGGCAAAAGAGATGCGTTACTGGTCCGGGAAGGCGTCTTTCGATCCGCAGCCGACCACTGCCGTAAACAACGTCGAAACGGTACAGCCGGCGTTTGCCATCCAGTCCCGTGATATCACCTTTTACAAAGATGCTGCCCCACAGGCGGCTGTCTGATTCACCCTTTAACAGGCCCGTCAGCGGGCCTTTCTTTCTGCCGAGGAACACATGGCCACTAAATTCCAGCTTCAGCCCAAACCCACGTTTAAAGCCAACGTCACGATCCCGCGCGCCGGTGATGATGACGGCATGCTTACGTTTACTTTCCGCCACAAGCCGCTAAAGGAGCTGGCCGCACTCGAAACAATGGAAGGTAAAACCGCCGTCGATTTTCTGGTGGAGATCACCGAGGGCTGGGCACTGCCTGACGCGTTCAGCCAGGAAAATCTTGAAGTGCTGCTGGACAACTACCCGGGCGCGATGAAAGCGATCGTCAGGACCTATTACAGCGAACTGACGGGTAATCGCGAAAAAAACTGATAGCGGTTGCCTCGGCGTTTTATACGCCTGAACCCTCCACCGAAGACCTGGCCGCGTTTGGCCTGAGTGCTGACGACTACACCGAAGAAGAGCAGACCGTTGAAGTATGGCCGGATGTCTGGCCCGCGTTCGCTGTTTTCCAGTCGATGGGCACCCAATGGCGCACGGGTATGGGCGGCATCACCGGGCTGGATTACAACGTGCTGCCCTGGCTGATGAAGCTTAATGGTGTGGAGGATGAGGCAACCGCGTTAACGGATATCCGCGTAATGGAAAGCGCGGCGCTGAAGATTGTCCATCAGGGGGCTTAATGTCTGATATTGCAACGATTTCGCTCCGGGTGAATACCGCCGAGCTGGAGCGCGGCAACAAGGCGCTGGACGATTTCCAACAGACGGCTGGCGGCGCCGCAAATAAGGCCGATGATCTGAACTCGGTATTTCGCGCGGGTGCATCCGATCAGAAAAAGAATACCCAGAGCCTGAAAGAGCAGCAGCAGGAGCTGCAGAACCTACTGAATAAAATCAGTCCGGTGAACAGGGCGTTGGATGAGCTGGACAACCTGCAGGAAAGCCTGAGCAGGTTCCGTAAGAGCGGACTGGTGCCTGATGAGGATTACTCCCGCTACAACAGCGTCCTGGAAACTACCCGGGAGAAACTCGGCAGGGTCATGGAGGCCGAGACTGCTGAAGGGCAGGAACGGTTAAAGCAGGCGCAGGAGACGCAGCGCGCCACCGCCGCGCAGGAAAACTTCCTCAGATCCATTACTGACCAGGCAGCGACTTTCCGCGCCAGTAAGGCGGATATGGCCGAGTACCGGGCAGCGCAAATGGGGATCGCCGAGGAAGCTGCCCCGGTTATTGCTCGACTGCGGGAGCAGGAGCGCGCCGTCCAGCAGGAGGCTGCCCAGCGGCAGATTGCAGCCCAGCAGTCGCGCATGCTGAAAGAAGCGATCGCCGAGCTGGAGGCAACAGAGCGGGCTGAGGCTGCGGAACTCAGGCGTAACCAGAACATTCGCGATTCGTTCATCTCTTCGCTTCAGGACCAGGCGAACGCAATGGGCAAGACGCGGATCGAGCTGCTGGAGATGAGAGCCGCTCAGCTCGGTGTGTCGGAGCAGGCCGCCCCGTTCATCGCAAAGCTTGGCGAGCAGGAAAGGGTGTTCAATAAAGGCACACTCAGCGCCGGGCAATATCAGCAGGCCCTGAGGATGCTTCCCGCACAGTTCACTGATATTGCCACTTCCATTGCAGGTGGCATGCCGTTATGGATGGTGCTGATCCAGCAGGGCGGGCAAATCAGTGACTCATTCGGTGGTATTGGTGGGTTGTTTCAAGTCATCAAGGAAGAGTTGCTGGGAATTAAAGACGCGTCTGATGATTCTTCAGAATCTCTTTCAGAAAATGCCAACGCATTGGCAGAGAATGCCGAGCACGCCAGCGGCCTGTTGCGGTTTCTGACGCCAGCCAGGCTGGCTGTGGGTGGTTTTACTGCGATCCTTGGCGGTATGGCTATAGCCGCATGGCAGGCCGAGCAGGCTAATCGCGAGCTTTATCAGGCGATCGTGTTAACCGGCGGAGCGTCTGCGACGTCTACAGCCCAGCTATGGAAAATGGCTGAACAAATAGGTGAGAACACGACCGCCAGCACCAACTCAGTTGCTGAAACCCTGGCCCGCCTGGCCCAGTCAGGGAAGTTCACCACCGCCCAGCTGCAACTCGTGGCGCAGACCTCCCAGCAATGGACACAGGTAATGGGTAGTGGGGCCGAAAAAATTGAAGCCTCGTTTGCCGAAATAATGAAATCGCCGGTCAAGGCGCTGGCTGAACTGAACTCCCAGTATAACTTTCTGTCGGTCTCGCAATTAAATTATATCGCCGGGCTGGAGGACTCAGATAAAAAACAAGAAGCTGTCAGCGAGGGCATGCGGATTTTTGCCGATACGATGCAAAAGCGTATGCAGCAAATTGATGATGCAAGCACGCCTCTGGAACAGATGTGGGATAGCATAAAAAAATGGTCTGCCGACGCCTGGAAGTGGGTGGGAGATCATACTATCGGTGCTCTTAATCTGATCATCGATGTCGTCGCAGGAACAGTTGAGCAGGTCCAGATTTTACTGAAGCAGGGTGATGTCCTCATTGCCGAGTTTGCCAACTCCGCGTATGAGAAAACCAAAAATATTCCCGGCATGAAGTCCTTGTTCGGGGATATGGCTACAGACAATAAAGCATTTATTGCCCAGACCAAAAAAGACATTGCTGAGCTGGAGAAATCCTACACTGCACGCGATGCGCGAGTACGTAAAGGTGAAATGGGCTATGTAAACCGTGACAGGAGCACAACGGTAGACAGCGGCCCGAACCAGCAAAGCAAGGTTACTGACCGAGCGCAGCAAATACTGAAAGACCGACAGAAAAAGAACAGAGGGGCGGCGGTTTCTGCTGGAGACAGCGCAGAAGACAAAGCGCAGGCTGATCTGCTGGCCCTTCAGGCGCAGCTCAGGGTTCTGAAAGAGCACCAAGGCATTAATGACGTTATCAGTCAGCAGCGTAAGGATTTATGGAAAACCGAGGCGCAGTTTGCCGTACTGGAGGAAGCCGCCGGTAAGCGCAAGCTCTCCAAGCAGGAACAATCCCTGCTGGCCAGCAAAGACCAGGTATTGGCGCTGGCGCGCCAGAAGGCGCTGCTGGGTGACCAGATCACCGCCCAGGAGCAGCTGAACAAGCGCATGGACACGGCCAGCAAATATGTCACGCAGATGGCAGAGAAGCGGGCCGGGCTTGAATCAGGCGCAACGATGAGCGACAGGCTGGCAGGCCGCCAGACGGCGCTCTCTCAGCTGCGCAGTGGCTGGATTAATGCTGGCGGCAGCCTTAAGGATGAGGGCTACCAGAAGGAGCTTAAAGCTGCTAACGACTACTACGAAGCGGAGGATAAGCTTCGCGGTGACTGGCGGGCTGGCTTTAAGAAAGGGTGGTCCGAATACCTGGACTCAGCTACGAACGTCTATGCCTCCATGCAAAGCGTGGCGCAGTCAGCCCTGGGCGGTATCTCCGATATGATGACGAACCTCGTGACCACTGGCACAGCCAGCTTCAAAAACTTTGCTGCATCGATGATGAAGATGATCGCTGATGTCATCAACCGGTTGCTGGTGGCCTATGCCGTACAATCCGCGCTGGGGTGGGTTACTGGCAGCGTCAGCAGTAGCGGTTGGAGCACGCCATCAGGTGCCTACACCAGTGCGGCTAATTCAGGCGTAAGCCTTTATGATTCTGGTGGCTATACCGGACCAGGAGGCAAATATGAGCCTGCAGGCATCGTACATAAGGATGAATTTGTTTTCACCAAAGAGGCCACAGCTGCAATTGGCGTGGGCAACCTTTATGCCATGATGCACAACGCCCGGGGCTATGCCAGCGGTGGTTTGGTCGGTCGGGCACCCATGTTCGGCCTGGGCAATGACGCAGGCGCGGGTAATACGGCACCAGTGATCCAAACAACCGTACACGTCGATGCCAACGGCAATGCTTCAGCGCAATCAGAAGGCTCTGGCGATGCCATGGGCCGGGCGCTGGCGGTGGAGATGCAGAATGCAGCCACCCAGATAGTGCAGAAGCACCTGAAGAACGGCGGAATGATCTACAACTTTGTTAAAGGCCGGTAGCCCACTCAGGTGGGCTTTTTTTATGGAGTAAACATGGCAGTCGAAACCTATAAATGGCCTGTACAACTGGGCAGCGGGGCTATTGAGTACGATCAGGCGATCCGCTCCTCCCAGTTTGGCGACGGTTATGAGCAGGTCGCTGATAACGGCATTAACTCCACAGCCATACAGGTCCCGATGAAATATGTCGGCAAGGATACTGAGGTTAACGAGATCCGCGCCTTCCTGCTGGCCCACACGGTCAAGGCATTCATTATCACCCCGCCGGGAGAGGAGAAGGGCCTTTATCGCGTCGTGGCTAACTCAGTGCGTAAGAATCTCATCAGCAGCAACGTTGCGGAGCTGACGTTCACTATCAGGCGTGCATATGGAGTTTTCGCATAATGGCTCTGGTCGATCAGGCAGCAAAACTGGCACCCGGTGGCAGGGTGCGATTAATCAAGGTGGATGCGTCAGAATTCAGTGGCGGGATCCACCGCTTCCATTACAGTCCGTTACCGCATACACCTGAAGAAATTGACGCGACGAACGGAGACGAAGATAAGCTCGGGCCAAAGCCCATTATCTGGGACGGAGAGGTCTATGAGTTCTGGCCCTTCCAGATGTCAGGCCTTGAGCTTTCAACAGACCAGGCGGCAGAGCCTGATCTCAGCGTGTCGAACCTGGACGGACACATCACGGCGCTGTGCCTTCAGTTCAAAGATATGGTGAATGCGAAGGTGAGCATCATCGACACCTACGCCGTCTATCTGGACGCGGTGAACTTTCCGGGCGGTGTAAACCCGACCGCTGATCCGACGATGTTCACGCTGCAGACGTTCTGGCTGGATACCAAAACCGCGGAAGACGACGAAGTCGTTTCGTGGTCTCTCAGTAGTCCAGCCGACCTGCAAAATCTGGTCATTCCCACACGGCAAATCACCTCTCTGTGCGAATGGGCCCTGCGCGGGCAGTACCGCAGCGGTGATGGCTGTACCTATAACGGTATGGCGTATTTTGATGCGAAGGGTAATCCGGTCGCTGACCCGGCGCTGGATGTGTGCGGCGGCTGCCTCAGTGACTGCCGCAAACGGTTTGGGGCCGGACTGGCACAGCCTAACGCAGCAAACCTCGACTTTGGCGGCTTCCCGGCAACCGTTCTCTTCTCCCGATAACCGGACATACCTATGAACAAAACCATTATGGCGGCGATCCGCGCGCATGCGCTGGAGGAATCCCCGCGCGAGTGCTGCGGCTTCGTTATCCAAGCGGGGCGGCGTCAACGTTACATCCCGGTTCCGAACAGCCACGAAAACCCGACAGATCATTTCCGTATTGATGGCGAACACTGGGCGAACGCTGAGGATGTCGGAACCATTATCCGGGTCATTCACTCCCACCCGGGCGACGGCGCACGGCCTATCCCGTCTGACCTCGATCGCCAGCAGTGTAATAACTCCGGCGTGGTCTGGGGCATCTACGCTCCGGACTGCGATGAATACGCAGAAGTAACGCCGGACGCCATACCGCTGATTGGCCGCCCGTTCATTCTGGGTTCGCACGACTGCTGGGGGCTGGTCATGGACTGGCACGTCACTCAGGGCGTGATGCTTAACGATTTCCGCGTTGATTACCCGTGGTGGGAAAGTCAGTACCCGGACAACCTCTATTTCGAAAACTGGGAGCGGGAAAGGTTTGTCGAATGCGAACCGGCGCCCGGCTGCATGGTCATCATGCAGGTGGAGTCTGCCAAGTGGAACCACGCGGGGATCATCACCGAGGAAGGTGAGCTGCTTCACCACCTGTATGGACAGCCATCCTGCATCACGCCGTATGCCCGCGGTTACTTCAAAGACCGGACCATGATCTGCGTTCGCCACAAAGACCTTCCGCAGGAGATACAGCCATGGCGCGTTTAACCGCTATCCGCCTGTATGGAGCGCTGGGAGCCCGGTTCGGGCGTGTCCATAAACTGGCCGTGCAGACATCGGCAGAAGCTGTGAAGGCACTCTGCATCAACCTGGACGGGCTGGAAAGCTACCTGATGAACGCCAAAAAGAACGGCATGACGTTTGCGGTGTTCCGCGGTAAGCGGAATATAGGGGTTCAGGACTACAAGGAGTTGGGCGGCGATAGTGACATCCGTATTGCGCCGATTATGGAAGGGGCGAAAAAGGCCGGCATGTTCCAGACCATTCTCGGGGCGGTCATGGTGGTTGCCGGCATTGCAACGGGCATTCTCACTGGATGGACCGGTATCGGCGCGACGTTTGCTGCAGGACTGATAATGTCCGGTGGTTCAATGATGGCCGGCGGAATTTACCAGATGCTATCGCCGCAGCCCAAAGGCCTGCAGGGGCGCGATGACCCGGACAACAAACCGAGCTATGCCTTTGGCGGCGCAGTGAATACCCTGGCGATGGGCAATCCGGTTGCTCTGCTGTATGGCGAGCGTGAAATCGGAGGTGCGATTATCAGCGCGGGGATCGTGGCAGAAGATATTTAATTTTCAGCAACATAGGCCACAGTTAGCCCGCGGAGTGTTATGCTACTTTCTTCAGCATTTACTACAGGGAAAACTACAATGCCAGCAGTAAAAATTATCGCTAAGTGGTTGAAACAGGAAAATGATATCCGCCTCGATTCAACTTTGGAGTTTGTCGCTGCTATAGATTCCAGAGGGCATATCAAACCTGAGCAAAGGGTTTATGGGGTTATCACTGGATACGGATATGGTTCTCTACCTCCCGGAGATTATTCATTCATCAGTTCAACGAGTGTTGATAAGAAGGCTCTGGCAATTGACTGGGGCAGAGATTATCAGCAATTCAGTTCGACTATTGACGTCCTTGAAAGGCATCTAAAATCGGGAGAGATCATTACCCATGTGGAAAAGCCCGGGACTGAAAATACTTACGATTATGAGATAACTGCAGTCACGTATTTTGAGTGATAAACCCACGGTAAAACCAACCCGCTTCGGCGGGTTTTTTTATGGATGCAATATGGCAACGATTACTGGTGCAAAGGGTGGCAGCCAGAAGCAGCACACGCCTGTCGAACAGCCTGATTCAGCTCAGTCAATGGCGCGCTGCCGCATGCTGCTGGCACTTGGCGAAGGTGAGTTTGCTGGCGGGCTGGATGCGACCCGGATTTTCCTCGACGGCACGCCGCTGGGTAACCCAGACGGCTCAATGAACTTTGAGAATGTCTCCTGGGATTTTCGCCCCGGCACGCAGACGCAGACGCCGATCCCCGGCTTTCCTGCTGTGGAGAACGAGACTAGTATTGGCGTATCGCTGACGAAGGCTACCTCCTGGACACGCGCTATCAGCAATACCCAGATTGATGCTGTGCTGGTGCGCATCGGGATCACCGGCCTGCAGCAGCAGGAGAACGACGGTGATATCGTCGGCACAACCGTCGCATATCACATCGACGTTGCGGTTGATGGCGGGGCATACCAGACAGTGCTCACCAAAACGGTAACGGAAAAGCTCAGTTCACTGTACGAACTGACGCACCGCATCAATCTGCCCAAAGCCACCACTGGCTGGCAGATCCGTGTGGTCCGCGATACTGCCGACAGCGCCAGCCAGATGCTGCAGAACAAAACGCAGGTGCAGGCCATCACTGAGGTGATCGACGCCCGCCTGCGCTATCCGCATACCGCGCTGCTGTATGTGTCATTCAACGCCAAAGCATTCAGCAACATCCCGAAGATATCCTGCAAGCCGAAAGGCCGGGTAATCCGCATCCCTCAGAACTACGATCCTGTTGCGCGGACGTACAGTGGCGCATGGGACGGCACATTCAAATGGGGCTGGACCAACAATCCGGCGTGGATCTGGTTTGATGTCCTGACAGAGCCGCGCTTTGGTCTGGGCCGCCGGGTAACGGTGGATATGCTCGATAAATGGGAGCTCTACCGCATTGCCCAGCGCTGTGACCAGCAGGTACCGGACGGGAAGGGCGGTACCGGCACAGAACCGCGATTTATGTTTGACGTCTATATCCAGTCGCAGGCCGACGCCTGGCAGGTTATCAAGGACATCGCTGCTGGCTTCAACGGCATGACGTTCTGGGGCAACAACATGTTCAATGTTGTCTCTGATATGCCGGCAGACACGTCGAAACTGCAGATCCTCACCCGCGCATCCGTGGTGGGCAAGCCAACGTATTCCAGCGGCAGCGAAAAGACGCGATTCTCGAGTGCGCTGATTAACTTCAGCGACCCGGATAACCATTATCAGGACCGCACCACCGCAGTAATGTTTCCTGAGTTGGTGAAGCAGTTCAAATTCAAGCAGACGCAACTCACGGCCATCGGCTGCACGCGCGAGAGTGAGGCGCAACGCCGTGGAGGGTGGGCAGTTTATTCCAACTCGCTGGACCGCATCATTACGCTGCAGACCGGGCTGGATGGCTTCGCCTTTGTGCCAGGCACCGTCTTCGCTTTTGCTGATGAGCGCGTCTCAGGCAGGGTATATGGCGGGCGCCTCACGGACTATAACGCCGGGCTTAAAGCGGTAACAACCGATCGCGGTACCAGTGCCGTCGCGGGTGACACACTGATGATCCGCACCCAAGGTGGCATTGTAGAAAGCCGGATTATTCAGGCGGTCAACGGTACGCAGCTGATCGTGGCCACGCCGTTCACAGCGGCGCCAGCGCCAAACGCTATATTCGTTATCGATGCTGGGCAGTTGCGCCTGCAGTACTTCCGCGTCACGAACCTGACGTTTAACGATGAGGAAAACACCTATACCATTACCGGCGCGGAATACAACGCATCGAAATATGATGCCGTCGACCACAATGCGCGCCTCGATATCCCGCCGATCAGCCTCATCCCCACGGGAGTTGTCTCACAGCCCGGCAATATCGTGGTAACGAGTTATGAATCGGTGCGCCAGGGGCAGCGCATCGCGACGCTGACGGCGTCCTGGGACGTCCCACTGGATAAAGCCGGGAAGCCGCAGGCCGATGTGATCGCCTATCAGGTTCAGTGGCGCCGCGGGAGCAGCGAATGGGTGAACGTTCCGCAAACCGGCCTACGGAATATCGAAGTGCCGGGGATCTTCGAAGGTGATTACCTGGTGCGGGTCAGGGCAATTAATGCCGGTGGCGCATCAAGCCTGTGGGCAACGTCAGCGCTGACCCACCTTAAGGGCCGGATCGGTGATGTGCCCAAGCCAGTTAATTTCCGCACTACACCATTGCTCTGGGGGGTACAGCTGGACTGGGATTTCCCTGCGGGCACTGGCGATACGCTACAAACCGAGATTCAGTATTCCACGGTATCAACCGGCGCGAACCCGATGCTGCTGGCTGGCGTCCCGTATCCCCAGCAAATTTACCAGCAACTTGGGCTAAAGGCCGGGGTAGGGTTCTGGTACCGGGCGCGGCTGGTGGATCGCACCGGCAATAAGTCAGCCTGGACTGCCTTCATTCAGGGCAGCAGCAGCTCGGATGCCGCGGATTACCTGTTGGATATCGATAACCAGATCAAACAGACCGACGCCTACAAAGACTTGGTTTCGGATATAACTGATCTGGGTGAAGATATCCAGTCAGCGCGCGACGACATCAGCACAGTCACAACAGAGTCGGCGGCGACCAAAGCGGGCCTGGCAAAGGAGATCACGGACCGTAAGAAAGCCATCACCGACGAGGCAGCGGCCCGCGGCCAGGCGCTGCTGACCGAGAAGAACGAGCGCGTCGCGGATATCAGCAACGTCAACCAGACGATTCAGACCAGCACCGAATCGCTGGCGCAGCAGATTGCGCAGGTGTCGGCGGGGACCGGTTCTCAGTTCGATCCGGCCAAAATCTGGTATTTCGATTCGACAGCAGAGGGCTGGACCGGGAACGGCACGCCAACCATTGTTAACGGCTGGCTGCGTCCTGCCAACCACGCATCGGACCCGTACGTTACTTCTCCTGCGACGCTGGGCATAACAGCAGCTGCGTATCGTTTTCTGAAGCTGCGCATCAGGAAAGTGGGATCGCCTGCATGGGCGGGGGAAATCCGCTGGCGCAATGCGGCCAGTTTCAACGAAACCAACCGCTTCGTGGTGGCCGAACCGGCGTATAACGCCGATGGCGTTGCCACGCTGGAATGCGACGATATCCCCTGGCTGGCCGAGACGACGATTAACCAGATTCGGCTGGACCTTTCCAGCAAACAGGACGCGACAAACTACTTCCTGATTGACTGGGTGGCGATCGGGCGGCCAACGCCGGGCGCCGGGATGGCCGCCCTGCAGCAGGAAACGACAGCCCGTGTTACCGGCGACCAGGCGGAAGCCACGGCGCGCGAGACGCTGGCGACGCAGATCCGGGGCGGTTATACCGGTGACGACCCGTCAAAACTGGCCTCGGGCCTGCTGTACACCGAACGCCAGGCGCGCATCACGGCGCAGGAGGCGGAGGTGACAGAGCGGAAGAAGCTGGAATCGACCGTTAACGCTAACCAGGCTTCCGTTACTCAGGAGCTGGCGACGCTGACAACTGAGCAGGAGGCTCAGGCCACCACGCTTTCGGGCCTGCAGGTTACCGTCGGCAAAAACACCGCAGATATCACCACAGTCACCAAAGCCGTCGCTGATAACAACAAGGCGCAGACCACCGCGCTGGCTGCGGTTAAGGCCACAACCGATCAGAACACTTCGGACATCAGCACGGAAACCACGGCCCGCACGAATGCTGACAGCGCGCTCGGCCGCCGCATCGATACGCTGAAAGTGGATGTGGACGGCAACACGGCCAGCCGGGACGCCGGTATTGTCGGCAACGTCACCAATGCGCTCGCCAGCTTCACCGCGTTCTCTGAACAGCGCGTGACGTATGCTGTTGGCGAAACGAAAACGATGGCTGAAATCATCGAAAGCCGGAAGACCGCCGCGGATGCCACGAGTGCCGTGGCGGAGCAGGTCACCACGCTTAAGGCGACGGTTGAGCAAAACGGTCAGACCAACGCCGCCGCCATTACGCGCATTGATAAAGCCGTTACGGATCTGGAAAGCGCCACGGCGATCAGCATCGAGCAGGTTACGGCTGCGATTGGCGAGACTAATGCCAGCGTGCAGACGACCAGCGAAGCTGTTGCTGACATTACCGGTAAGCTGGGTGCCCAGTGGGGCGTTAAGGTTCAGGTGGAAGCGAACGGGGTTAAACGTATCGCGGGTATTCAGCTGGGCATTGATGCAACCGGGTCCTCAAACTTCCTGATTTCTGCCGATACGTTTGCGGTTTATAACCCGACGACAAAAGGACAGGAACTGGTGTTTGCCGCCACAGGCGGGCAGATGTTCATGCGATCGGTGTTCATCCAGGATGGTTCCATCGACAACGGCAAGATCGGCAATTACCTCCAGTCCAGCAACTGGGACGGGACCGGCAATGTCGGCTGGCATATCAATAAATCCGGGTATGCCACGTTTAACGGCGTGACGGTCAGGGGGACGATATACGCAACCAGTGGGGAATTCAGAGGGACAGTTTACGCGACGGATGGAGACTTCAAAGGCACAGTTTACGCGAACAAAATCGTAGGCGATGTCGTTAATATGTTCTCCTTCCCTGGTGGCAGATTCAGGGGAGATCCAGGCCAACAAAGAGATTTTTATCGACAGGTTACCTGGGCGGGGGGTGTCCCATATGACGTCACTATCGCTGTTCCGACATTTGTCGTCTGGAATGAAAGTGAAGCTTATAATGGCTCTCTGGAAGCATATATCAATATAAACGGGAGAGATATTACAGTAGTGTCTCTTGGCTTAAAGCTATCGTATAACGACCCCAATAGTGTCAGTCGTCAGGTTAACAGTTATGTACCTGTGACAGGTAGTCTGGATATACCTGCAAATTCAGGGCCTGTAACTATACGTGTTGGCCTGAGAGGAATAACTAATGCCAATACTTTTATGGATATGCAGCCATCAATGGCGTTAATTACCAAAAGAAATTCCCCAAACTTCTCGGGTTATTCAGGTAATTAATTCCGGTCAGGTGGATGCTGGCGATTTGGCTTGCACGGGCTGTTAATAAAAATCCGATGTGAGTATTTCGGCTCCGCACACGTTATTTCTTCTGAATTCAATAATCACACCCTTATAACCCAGCTCCGGCTGGGTTTTTCATTTTAAGGACATCACGAATGGCCATACTTGATGACGATTTAGCGAACGCCGTCACGGAAGGTTTTCGCCAGGCGCAGATTGATATCGTCAACCAGGACCTGATTTTATCGGGCACTGGTGACGTCACCGTTACTCTGGCAAATGGTTCGAAAAAAACGGGCCCCAGCTGGTCGAAGCTGATCACCGCCGCGAACGCGGCAGGGACCAGCGCGACCGCTGCCAAAACCAGTGAGACGAATGCACTGGCTTCCAAAAACGCAGCTGCAACCAGCGCCACGAATGCGGCAACGTCTGAGGGGAATGCTCTCGCGTCGAAGAACGCTGCGAAGACCTCAGAAACCAATGCGAAAACATCTGAGACGAATGCTAAAACGTCAGAGAACAACGCAGGGGCCAGCGCCAGTAGTGCCGCAGCATCGCTGGCCGCCGCGCAGCAGCTGACGTCAGTACCTTATGAGGACGCCCCATACCCTGACGTCTGGGCGCCACTCAGTGATGATCTGCGCCTGCTGGCTGGCTTTGCGCCATACGATACCCTGACCATTTCGGGAAAAGTTCTGGAACTACCTTCAAAGTCGATGACTTTTGTCCGCTCAACCTCAGCGACGTATATTGATAAGTCAGGAATGCTTCAGACGGCATCTATTAACGAACCGCGCTTTGAGCGAGGAGGGTTATTAGTCGAAGGGCAAGGCACCAACTATTTTCTTAATAGCGATGACGCGTCAAAGTGGTCCAGTTCATCCTCTTTGACGAAGACTGTTATTGCTGCCGATGGTACAACTCAGGCCGCTACTTGCAAAGGTGTGATTAACACTGCTGTTAATGTGTCAAATTTTGGATTGTCCACCAATATAAGTGCCATAACTGGAGGGTTTATAACTGTATCGTGTAGGGTAAAAGGCAATTACGGACTTCTACGCCTTGCTTTTATGCAAGATGGTACAGCAACAAGCGTGGCGTTTTTCGATGTTATCACGGGAGCATTATCCGGGTCAGCCCCAACGAATGTGACAATAAATACATCTTTAGGCTCTGATGGCTATGCGTTAATTTCAGCCACACTCACGGTTCCTGTGACTGCAACATATGCAGTCTATTTATCTGTAGCTAAAGCGGCAGCGGACTCTGTAATACCGGTTGGTTCTGAATATTACGTGCAGATGCCACAGGTTGAAAAGGCTCCAATAGCAACCAGCTATATCCCGACGGGTTCGGCAGCGGCTACACGAACCAGTGACTTTTTAGCGTTACAGCCTTCCGGAAATATTGGCTACAGAACAATAGGTGATCGCTTCAATAGAACCACAGCCTTCGAAATTGCGATTAATAAATATTTTATGCCAACTGCTGGGTACGCTGATCTTGTTCAAGCCATTGGTGTCGCAAACGACATTATTCTGAGAGCCCACCCTACGTCGTTGATTTCTTATATCGGATCTTCCGGAGCCACTATCTCAGTAACGTATCCATTTCCGGCAAAGGTCTATGCACAGACAATTGATACAACAAACACAACCACTATCTATTTTGATGGAAAATCTAATGCAAGGATGATTGATCCAACAACACCAGGGGGCATTCCTACGTCGTTGCGAATTTCAGGAAACCCAAGCATCGTCTATCACATCCGCAACTTCCGAATCTGGCATCGCGTACTTACAGACAATCAAATTAAAGGACTTCGCTGATGAAAGACTTATATCTGCGCTTCGCTGACGCCGAAGAAATGCACGCACAATTAATCGCGGCGGGATTTATTGATGATGAACAGCAGGGCTGTTTATACCACCCGGATATCTGCCTGGATGTCATCGGGGTTATTACCATCGTCAGCGATATTGAAAATCCGGGGCAGGAAAACGAGTTAATAAAATATTCCGGGGAACCCGGTTATCACGCCAATATCCGGGTAATGAATGACGGGCTTGATTTATCACCGCTGGATGAATTCATCGTGACACCCAAAACGCCTGCTCGTGTCTGGGCATAAGGAAATTACATGGCAAACCGAATTGACAGCATTGAACTGACGCAGGCCAATGGTACATGGATATCATTAATCAACAGCGCATCAGTGCCAGGTAATAGCACGTCTACTTTAGGTGGTCAGATACGCTCTCAATTTAATATCGCAGGAGCCGAGGCCGCTTCTGCTTTGTTTGAAGCATTGTATTTTAAGGACGCTGCCGGGGCTATTACCCGTCGGGGCCGTATCACTGTCAAAGGGGGAACCCCTCCGGCTGACGCCGATGTCGTAGAGATTGGGCAAAATGGGCAGATATTCTGTAACGGGGCAGTATTTAAGGGACAGACCGGAATATCACCCTCATTGCAACTGTTCGGGAATACTAACGCGGGCGTTTTCGTGAACAGTTATCCCTACAATAAAGCGGGTGAGCCCTATACGCGCAGGATTATGAGAATAGGTGCTTCAAGTTCCGCCAGTCAGGACATCGCGTCTATATCCGTGGCTGGCGGGTATACCTGTCGGGCCGGGACAGGTGGGATTGATAATCACGATAACGCCTTCAATTTCAACTGGTTGAATAGCACGCTAATAGCCTACATTGACTCATCAAACGTAGGTACTATCCAGATGCAAAGTACCTGTGATGCCGAACTTAAAAAGAACAAGGTATACGTTACTGACAAAATGGCTGCGCTGACGGAGGTTTTGCAGTGGAAGCCGGCTACCTTTAAGTACAAAGCGCGTGGCATCCTGCCGGAGAGTGAAACCAAACTCAGCTTCATTGCAAACGACCTGGCTGAGACTTCACCAGAAACTGTCAAGGGTGAGGGCATCTCTCCTGGAGAGGATATTCATGACAATGCGGTATTTGCAAAAAGTTACATTCTGGATAAAGACGCCATGATCGCTAAGCTGACATTAGCGCTACAGGCGACAAACCAGAAGTTAGACAAGCTGCAGGCTGAGGTTCAGGCGCTGAAAGCGTAACGGCACCAGGATGTTCATCAGTAATTATCATCAGCAGCATTTCGATGTCTTTGAAGAAAAAAAAGCCCGCACGGGAGCGGGCACAACTCCCTTAGCTTTGTTATTAATCCTGCGTTCATGACGCAGGTAGTTAACATATCGGCGGCATTAGCCATTACTTTAGGTAGGAAGCATTAGCGCTTCGTTTAAAATCATCTAAATTTAATGAAGGTGAATCCCCCTATGCGGCGGGGCAATCCAGTTCTGTAGGTGTAAATATGCTTGCGGCTCGTATAGCTGGTAACGAGTCACCGGGAGGCACCCGGCACCTGTATCAGAGTAAGCTGTTTGTTTGTGCTGATTTCATTTGCCTGCTTAATCGGCAGGCCTTTTTTACGACGTTGATAAGGAGTTTCGGATGGCAATGTTGCGTTTTTAGCCGGTTTGTTTGTGCTTATCGTGTCGGGGCTTATCGGTCTTTCAAGGGCGTTATTAAACATCTGGTGCGGTCCGGAGCATCATTAAAACCATTCAGAATGACGCCTGAACCGGCTCCAAATATCTGTATTGTCCGGGGCTTTTGGTATCGGGCCAGAAGCATAATAAAGGCAGTGAAGTGATGTTCATTTGAGCACATTGAAAGGGTTTTGAGGCTGGTTCAGCCAACAGTCTGAGGGCAAACTTGTTATGAAATTCATCTGTCCTGCTTGCAAAAGTAATCGGTTCTTTTTCACCTCCTTCAATCCCGAGCAAAATCTGCCACACGGCGCGGTATGTTCCGTATGCGGAACCCGGCTTACTAAGCGCTCCATCCTTCCAACTCCGCGCAGAAGGCGATGGCCTAAACAGGTGGTTTAATCATTTGTGACACGAAGCGGCTTGCGATGATCGATGCAGTCCTTAAGGGTTTACATGACTCATTCCGAAACCAGCCACATATTGGCTTCTTCGAAAACTTCTCCCAGTATGCCCGGCATCGGCTTAACCTCTGTCTCCGAAAAAGTTCTATGCACTCGCTTGGTTAATTCGGCAGTACAAGCAGATGTTCAGCAGTAATTATCAATAGGCACAGCCTCCTTGCCCTGGCCCCTTCTTAAAATTACTGTGTGAATAAACAGTAATAATAATTGAGAGGTCACCATGCCCCGCCGTTCCGACATTCACGCCGCATTTGTGGCCGCAATACAGCTAAACCCCAAGGGCTACCGGTGCTTGCGCACTGAAGACTTTATCCGACAACTGGCAAAGGTCCATTGGCATTTCAGCCGGACCGACGCTAACGAGTGGATACAACGCTACCAGCCAGATTTCACGGATAAGACAACTGACGGAACCGACAATCACTACTGGATCCTGCGCAACATGGGGATGGTTCACTGATGGGTTTCGTATCTCCAGCCACCGATTATGTCGAGCAGCGCCTGTCCCCGGCCAGCATTTGCACCACGAACGAAAGTCGCATCCTGGAAACGTCAACCGGGTTTGCGGTGATCGAACCTGTCAGCCGTCTGGTAAACAATCAGGTGCTGCTGATCCTCAGCGGCGGGCGTACGCAGTTCGCTCGGGTCATGGAAAAAGCGTTAATCACGGATGACGGCGAAGCGATCGAAGGTGATGCAGCTGAAGAGGCTGAGGTTATGAGGCGGGTGATGCACTTTATCAACAGCACTGATGCTGCGATATCTCCTGAGGCGGCATTGGCGCAGTTTTGAGACATATGTACGATAGAAAAATTCCGAAGATTGGCAATAGATCTCTTTATATTTGCATTCAAATTTTGTTTATTATGTATTTACATAACGTAAATTTATAAAATTTAATAAAAACAACTCAGGTTGCTTATTTTTAAAGATGCATTTAATATATATGTTATAAATTGCAAAGCTCATTAAGGGATTCCCCAGTGAATATTGATAAAATGAAGATCCAGCATGCCGAGATTATCCATAAAATTAGCCGCCTCAGGGAGCTTAGCCGGGCGGGTGTGACGGCTCATGCGCAAGAAATCGCTCAAACCGTTATCAGTATGAGTTCTGTGATTAAAGTACACCTTTCTGCCGAAGATCAGTTTTTATATCCTTATCTGGAAAAGGTGAACGATCAAAAGCTAAAAACAATGAGCGTAAGTTTTCAGCGCGAGATGGCTGATATTGTTGCCGAGTATGAAAAGTTTTCCCGTCGCTGGAATACGGCAAATAAGCTTATCAATTGTGACGAGGCATTTCGCCGCGACGCGAATGTAGTGTTGCGCAAGGTGCATGAACGAATGCAGCGCGAGGATCATAATTTTTATCCGCTGGTAGAGCAGCTTTAAAAAAGGGCGGCAATGGTTCATCCAATACGGGAATTTGGTTTCCCGTATCCAGAAAGGTATGAAAAGGACTTGGTAAAAGCTGGCACTACTCCGAAACTAACCACATATCGGATTCTTCAAACATTTCCTCCAGCATGCGGTTCAGCTTCTCCCGATCGCTTTTGCTGGCATCTCTGTTTAAGCCGTTCGTTTGCATCGATTTGCCCGGCTGTCGAACGCAGTTCACTAAGCTCAGAGGCAAGGCATTAATCACGGATGATGGCGTGGTGTGCTGTTATATTGGGGCATGGATGGGGCATGGATGGGGCATAAAAGTACCGCAGGTGATATGCAAAAGAACAAATGGATGCATTTCACGAGCGGCAAGTTACTGTTAAATACTCAGGAATTAAGGACAATCCCACAAAGACCCGTCACAGCGCTTTAAATTATGGACTTCCAGCTCTATTCGCTGGGCGCAGCATTGGTCTTTCACGAGATCTTCTTCCCGGAACAGTCGGCCGCGATGGCGCTTATTCTGGCGATGGGTACCTATGGCGCCGGCTATATCGCCCGTATTGTCGGGGCCTTTATTTTCGGCAAAATGGGCGACCGCGTGGGGCGTAAGAAGGTGCTGTTTATCACCATCACCATGATGGGGATCTGTACTACCCTAATCGGCGTGCTGCCGACCTATGCGCAGATTGGTATCTTCGCACCGGTGCTGCTGGTGACGCTGCGTATTATCCAGGGTCTGGGGGCTGGCGCGGAGATCTCCGGTGCCGGCACCATGCTGGCAGAGTACGCGCCGAAAGGGAAACGCGGCATTATCTCTTCGCTGGTGGCGATGGGCACCAACTGCGGCACCCTCAGCGCTACAGCCATCTGGGCAGTGATGTTTTTCTTCCTTGACCGCGAAGAGCTGCTTGCCTGGGGATGGCGCGTGCCGTTCCTTGCCAGCGTAGTGGTGATGATCTTTGCTATCTGGCTGCGAATGAACCTCAAGGAGAGCCCGGTATTTGAGCAGGTCAACGCCGAAGAAGCGCCGGTACAGGCTGCTGCGCAGGAAAGTACGCTGGGTGCGATGGTGAAGAGCAAATCCTTCTGGCTGGCGACCGGGCTGCGTTTCGGCCAGGCGGGTAACTCCGGTCTGATCCAGACGTTTCTCGCCGGTTACCTGGTGCAGACGCTGCTGTTCAATAAAAGCATTCCGACCGATGCCTTAATGATCAGCTCGATCCTTGGGTTTATTACCATCCCGCTGCTGGGCTGGCTGTCGGATAAAATCGGCCGTCGTCTGCCTTATATTGTGCTGAATATTTCCGCCATTATTCTGGCTTACCCGATGCTGTCGATTATTGTCGATAACTCCTACACCCCGGGCGTTATCATGACCTCGATTATCGTGATCCATAACTTTGCGGTACTCGGACTCTTTGCCCTGGAAAATATCACCATGGCCGAGATGTTCGGCTCACGAAACCGCTTCACCCGCATGGCGATCTCAAAAGAGGCGGGCGGTCTGGTGGCGGTTGGCTTTGGTCCGGTGCTGGCGGGAATTTTCTGCAACATGACCGGCTCCTGGTGGCCAATTGCGGTTATGGTGGTGGTCTATTCCGCTATCGGTCTTATCTCCGCCCTCCTGATGCCAGAAGTGCGTGACCGTGACCTGAGCATCCTGGAGGATGCCGCGGAAGACAAATCTGCCGCGCTGGGCGTTAACAATAAGCATCGCGTCATCTCCTGACGCCTGAAGGCTCTCCTGTAAATGCAGGAGAGCCTTTTTTTATCCCCCCTAAAACAACAAAAACAGGTGGCCCCTTCAGGGAATTAACTGGATTTTTTTCAGGTAAGGAAACTGTATGTCTCGTGCAAAGAAAAACATCACCATTCCGGTGAGTATTGGATACGGATTAACCGATATTATGGGCGGCGGCGCCTTTACCGTGATTGGCGCCTGGCTGTTATTTTTCTACACCACCTTTGTGGGCTTATCGCCGATGGAAGCGGCATCGATTGTGGCCATCGCCCGTATTGTCGACGCGGTAGTCAGCCTGTTTATGGGCAGCCTGACCGACCACTTTTACAAGAACTATTTTGGTAAAAAATTTGGCCGCCGGCGCTTTTTCCTGCTGATTGGCGCGCCGCTGATGCTGGTCTACGCCTTGCTGTGGCTCGACGGCATGAGTTACGGCTTTTATCTGGCGGTCTATCTGGCGTTTGAAATCATTGCCGCCATGGTGCTGATCCCGTGGGAAACCCTGCCATCAGAGATGACCAAAGAGTTTAATGGACGCACCAAATTATCCACCTGCCGCATGTTTTTGTCGGCGTCCGGCACCTTTCTGGCGACCTTTATTCCCGGGCTGTTGATCGGCTATTTTGGCGAGCAGAGCGCCAGTGCCTATCTGATTAACGGCGTCATCTTCGCCGTGCTGTTCATGGTCTGCGTCTTTATCTCGTGGAAAGTGACCTGGGAGCGGGAGATCACCCCGGAGATGCAGGCGGAACTGGAAAAGTCTGCGTTACCCACCAGCCTGGCTGACAAACTGAATGCCATTGGCGAGCTGTTTAAATCCTACGCCTCGACGCTTAAAATCCGCGCCTTCAGAAAGCATCTGGCGATCTATCTGCTGTCATTCACCGGTAAAGACGTCTACAACACCGTGTTTGTCTTTTTCTGCGTCTACTGCCTTAACGTTTCGTCATCGCTGGCGGGAAGCCTGCTGTCGATGAGTATCGTGGGACTGCCGGTGACGCTGATTGCCGGCCTTGGGATCATCAAATACGGTCCGGCCCGGCTGTATGTCTTCGCCTATGCGGTGATGATGCTGTGCCTGGCCGGTTTCCTCGCGGTGTATCAGATCCCCGCGTTGAATACCGTGGCCACGCTGTTCATCCTTGCCGGGCTGCATCAGGTAGGCCGCTGCGTGCTGGAGTTCACCCCGTGGAACGTTTTCCCGTTCATTCCTGATATTGACGAAATGGTCAGCCGCCAGCGCCGGGAAGGGCTGTTCGCCGCGGTGATGACCTTCTCGCGCAAAACCACGGTCGCCATTGCCACCTTCGTGGTCGGCTTTCTGCTGCAAACCGGCGGCTTCGTGAAGGGGAGTCAGGTCCAGCCGCCGGAAGCGATTCACATGATTGCCATGCTGATGTTTATCGGCACGGCTGGACTGCTGATCCTCGCCCTCTGGCAGGCCCTGACGTTCCGTCTGAACAAACAGACTCACCAGATTTTTGTGGAAGAGGTGGAACGCCTGCGGGCTAACGGATCCAAAGCGGCGGTTGAACCGCACGTGCGGCGCATTGTTGAGGATCTGACGGGCTATGACTATGACAGGCTCTGGACGGAAACGGATTCACTGTCAGAGAAGCCACCTGAGAGCGTCACCAGCCTCGGTTGAATGGTCTACAACATTTTAATGCTGTCACACAACTTTCAATTGATGTCACACCAGATGGTGAAAAGTTAACGTAAATCAATATCGACCTATCAACAATCAGTATGGTTAACGGCAGAGAATTTTTTATGCCGTCTACCATTCTAGTTGGGTTAGTAAGCCGGGGCGGAGCAGCAATATCGGCCCGGATCCATCGCTTAATCACATTAACGAGTACTATCATGAAAAATCCGTTATTACATGCGCAAGCCACGCTTCCTCATTACAACCGCGATGCCCTGCAGTCGCGCATCGTGCATCTGGGTTTTGGCGCTTTCCATCGCGCTCATCAGGCGGTGTACGCCGATATGCTGGCAGCAGACCACGGCAGCGACTGGGGATACTGCGAGGTTAACCTGATTGGCGGCGAGCAGCAGATCGCGGATCTTAAGGCCCAGGACAATCTTTACACCGTCGCCGAAATGTCAGCCGATGCCTGGACGGCGCGGGTGGTAGGGGTGGTTAAAAAAGCCCTGCACGCCCAGGTGGATGGGCTGGAAGCGGTGCTGGCTGCCATGTGTGAACCGCAGGTCGCGATCGTCTCGTTGACCATCACCGAGAAAGGCTACTGCCACGCGCCTGCCACCGGTCAGTTGATGCTGGATCACCCGCTGATCGCCGCCGATCTGCAGAATCCGCATCGGCCAGTTTCCGCGGTGGGCGTGGTGGTGGAGGCGCTGGCTCGACGTAAAAACGCCGGACTGCCAGCCTTTACCGTGATGTCCTGCGACAACATGCCGGAGAACGGCCACGTGATGCGCAATGTCACCTGTGCCTATGCCCGGGCGGTTAACAGTGAGCTGGCCGACTGGATTGAGGCCAACGTGACCTTCCCGTCCACTATGGTCGACCGTATTGTGCCTGCTGTCACCGCTGACACCCTGAGCAAAATCGAACAGATCACCGGCGTGCGCGATCCGGCCGGGGTGGCCTGCGAGCCGTTCCGTCAGTGGGTCATCGAAGATAACTTTGTCGCCGGGCGTCCGGCCTGGGAGAAAGCCGGGGCCGAACTGGTGGCTGACGTGATCCCGTTTGAAGAGATGAAGCTGCGCATGCTCAACGGCAGTCACTCGTTCCTGGCGTATCTGGGCTATCTGGCGGGCTATCAGCATATTAACGACTGCATGGAAGACGCGAACTACAGGCGCGCCGCCCACGCGCTGATGTTGAACGAGCAGGCCCCGACGCTGAAAGTCACCGGGGTGGATCTGGCACGTTACGCCGATCTGCTGATCGAGCGTTACAGCAACCCGGCGCTACGCCACCGTACCTGGCAGATCGCTATGGACGGTAGCCAGAAACTGCCGCAGCGTATGCTGGACTCCGTGCGCTGGCACCGGGTGCATCAGAAATCCTTCCCGCTGCTGGCGCTGGGCATTGCCGGGTGGATGCGCTATGTCGGCGGCGTCGATGAGCGTGGCGAGGCTATCGAAGTGTGCGATCCGCTGCTGCCGGTGATCCAGGCGGCGGTACAGGGCAGTGCGGAAGGCGAAAGCCGCGTCAAAGCCCTGCTGGGGATTGAGACCATTTTCGGGAAGGAGCTCCCGCTGGATGCGGTGTTTGTTGACGCCGTGATGAGTGCTTACGCTGCGTTGCTGAAGAACGGGGCGAAAGCTACCGTTGCCCACTACGCCGCGCAGATCTAATGCTCTCTCATGCCGCCGCTCGCGGCGGCATGATCTTATTCGCACACTTCTTTACGCAGACCGCTTATTTCCTGACCCTGCTGTTTAACCTTCGTTTGATAAACGCGTGTCACTCTGAATATCGTTAATAAAACATTATCGATATAAGGAGAAGGCGTATGTATAAAAAAATTTTGATGCCTGTCGATGTATTTGAAATGGATTTAAGTGATAAGGCTGTGCGTCATGCCGCGTTTCTGGCGCGGGCGGATAATGCCGAAATTACGCTATTAAACGTCCTCCCGGTCAACAGCCGCGCCATGCTGCGTGGCTTCTCTTCGGATATCATTAAATTCGAAGCGTATATGACCGCAGAATCAAATAAAAAGATGAATGAGTTAAAACGACTCTTTGATATTCCGCCTGACAGTATTCACACCGCGGTGCGTTTTGGCAGCGTACGCGATGAAATTATCGCGATGGGTGCCGAAGGGGAGTTCGATATTATTGTTATCGGCTCGAAAAAACCGGGGGTAACGACCCATCTGTTGGGCTCGAACGCCGAATCGGTATTACGCTATGCCAAAATTCCGGTCTTAGTGGTGCGCTAAATAACTTACCGCATCCCGGGCATTTGACGGGATGCGGACCCATTACTCTTCGCTAAACCAGTCGCTGTTTTCCTGACGAATTAACTGCACCGACTCGCCAATTTCCTGCAGATGCAGGGTCATCGCTTTTTCTACCGCATCGGCGTCGCGTTTTTCCAGCGCGCTGAAAATATCCAGATGCTGACGCAGCAGCATCTCCGGCGGCGAGACGTGATCGAGGCTCATGTAACGCACGCGGTCCATGGTTGCCTTAATATTCTCGATGGTGTCCCAGGCCAGCTGGCAGTCGGCAATTTGTGCCAGTTTCTGGTGAAACTCGTCGTCAAGCAGGAAAAAATCATTCAGCTGTTTGCGCTCAATGGCGATGCGTTGCTGATGCAGGTTCTGCTCGATCAGGTAACACTGATGATCGTCGATAAGGTTCGCTGCGCGTCGTACCACGGCGCACTCAATGGCCTGACGGACGAAACAGCCATTACGCACCTGGGTGAGGGAGATCTTATTCACGTAGCTGCCGCGCTGGGGGCGGATCTGAATCAGACCGTTTTCAGCCAGCTTAATAAAGGCTTCACGAACCGGCTGGCGAGAGACATCAAAACGGACCGACACCTCTTTTTCAGAGAGCGGGGTGCCCGGCGGGATCAGACAGTGCACAATGTCGCTGCGCAAAATACGGTAAATCTGCTGATTAACGGGTTGGGTCGGATTGAGTTGCGATTCAGCGGCCATTGGTTGTGATTTCTCAAAGAATTAACCGGTAAATACTACCATTCTTTTGCCCGGCATCCCAGTCCCGGCCCTAAGGCCGGGCGGGGAAAGGTCATCCGCGATGGACGCTGAGACCGGCAAAACTCTGGCTGACCGGCATCATTTCAACGGTGTTAATGTTGACGTGTTTTGGCAGGGTGGCCACCCACCAGACGGCTTCAGTGACATCATCCGGCGTCAGGGCGGTGGTGTTCTCGTAGGTTTTACCGGCTTTATCGTCATCGCCTTTAAAGCGCACGTTGGAGAACTCCGTCCCGCCGACCAGGCCTGGCTCGATATCCGTCACGCGGATGGCGGTGCCGTGCAGGTCGGTGCGCAGATTCAGGCTGAACTGGCGCACAAAGGCTTTGGTCGCGCCGTAGACGTTACCGCCTGCGTAAGGCCAGCTGCCCGCGGTTGAGCCAATGTTGATCACATGACCACGGTTACGTTCGACCATTCCGGGCAGGACGGCACGGGTCATATAGACCAGGCCTTTGTTATTGGTGTCGATCATCGTTTCCCAGTCTTCCACGCTGGCTTTGTGGGCAGGCTCCAGCCCCAGCGCCAGCCCGGCATTGTTAACCAGTACGTCGATGTCACGCCATTCAGCCGGCAGGTTAGCCATCATCTCTTCAATGGATGCGCGGTTACGCACGTCCAGCTGCGCGGTCAGAATGTTCTCTCCGAGCTCCTCTTTCAGCTCCTGCAGACGCTCCTGACGACGACCGGTGGCAATCACCTTATGCCCGTTGGCGACGAAGCGACGCGTGATGCTTTCACCAAAACCCGCTGTCGCCCCGGTAACTAATATAATCATCTCACTGTTCCTCAACGCTTTTTGTGTTTTACTACCATAGCATGTGATCTGACGCAGAGTAAGGCGACATTTTGCCCCCTTTGGGTCACAGAGATTGCAGCGACTGCCGGGCTGGCCTACTCTGGTGAAATTCATCGTATTCAGGAGTCTGATATGTCTGGCACTAACCCTTTTACCGCAAGCAGCCTTTTGCCGTACCAGGCACCGCATTTTGATCTGATTGACGACAGCCACTATCGCCCGGCCTTCGACGACGCCATCCGCCAGAAGCGCGAAGAGATCGCCGCAATCACCGGGTCTGCGGCGGCGCCTGACTTTAACAATACCGTGCTGGCGCTGGAGAACAGCGGCGGCCTGCTGAGCCGGGTGAGCAACGTCTTCTTTGCCATGACCTCGGCACATACTAATGACTATCTGCAGCAGCTGGAGGAGGCTATCGCCACCGAACTGGCGGCGCTGTCCAATGATATCTGGCTGAACGACGCGCTCTTTGCCCGGGTGGATGCTGTCTATCACGCGCGGCAGACGATGGCTCCGGACGCAGAGTCCCTGCGCCTGATCGAGGAGCTGCACCAGCGCTTTATCCTGGCCGGTGCTCGCCTGGGAGAGGCGCAAAAACAGGCGCTGAAAGCAATTAATACGGAGTCTGCCGCCCTCACCAGCCAGTTTAACCAGCGTTTGCTGGCGGCTGATAAAGCGGGCGGGCTGGTGGTGGATTATCCTCATCAGCTGGATGGCATGAGCCAGGCAGAGCAGGCGGCAGCAGCCCAGGCGGCAGCGGAGAAGGGGCTTAGCGATCGCTGGCTCATTCCGCTGCTCAACACCACCCAGCAACCGGCCCTGCAACAGCTACGCGATCGCCAGACCCGGGAAAATCTGTTCAACGCGGGCTGGCTGCGCACGCAAAAAAACGATGCCAACGATACCCGTGAGCTGGTACGTCGTCTGGTAGCGCTGCGGGCGCGTCAGGCTGAACTGCTGGGCTTCGACAGCTATGCCAGCTGGAAAATTGCCGACCAGATGGCGAAAACGCCCGACGCCGCGCTGGCGTTTATGCGCGGCATTGTCCCGGCCGCGCGCGGGCGCGCATTGCAGGAGCAGGCCGATATCCAGAAGGTGATTGATGATGAACAGGGCGGATTTAACGTGCAGGCCTGGGACTGGTCGTTTTATGCCGAACGCGTGCGGCTGGCGAAGTACGCCATGGATGAATCACAGGTCAAACCCTATTTTGCCCTCAACCGGGTGCTGAGCGACGGCGTCTTCTGGACGGCGACCCAGCTGTTCGGCATTACCTTTGTCGAGCGCAACGACATCCCGGTTTATCATCCTGACGTGCGCGTCTGGGAAATCTTCGACCACCACGGGGAAGGGATGGCGCTATTTTACGGCGACTTCTTCGCCCGCGACTCGAAAGGCGGCGGGGCGTGGATGGGGAATTTTGTCGAACAGTCCCATGAATCTGGCACCCGTCCGGTGATCTATAACGTCTGCAACTATCAAAAGCCGGCGGAGGGCGAGCCGGCGCTGATCTCCTGGGATGATGTGATCACCCTGTTCCATGAATTTGGTCATACCCTGCACGGACTGTTTGCAAGCCAGCGTTACGCTACGCTCTCCGGGACCAACACGCCGCGCGATTTTGTCGAATTCCCGTCGCAAATCAACGAACACTGGGCCAGCCATCCGCAGGTCTTTGCCCACTATGCCCGCCACTATGAAACCGGGGAGCCGATGCCAGACGCCCTGCGCGAGAAAATGCTCAGTGCGACCCAGTTCAATAAAGGCTATGACATGACCGAGCTGCTCAGCGCCGCGCTGCTGGACATGAACTGGCACGGGTTAGCCGCCAGCGAAGCGCCAGAGGATGTTGAGGCCTTTGAAACCGCAGCCCTGGAGCGCGAACAGCTGCATCTCTCCGCGATACCGCCGCGCTATCGCAGCAGCTACTTCGCCCATATCTTCGGCGGCGGCTATGCGGCGGGCTATTACGCCTATCTCTGGACGCAAATGCTGGCCGACGATGGCTACCAGTGGTTTGTGGAAGAGGGCGGCCTGACCCGCGAAAACGGGCAGAAATTCCGCGAGGCGATTTTGTCCCGTGGCAATAGCACTGATTTAGCTGAACTTTATCGTGCATGGCGCGGGCACGATCCGCAGATCGAGCCGATGCTGGTGAATCGCGGGTTGAGCGCGTAGAGGTTTTTTCAGGCTGGAAAGAGAACCGGGCGCGATGCCCGGTTTTTTGTCCGTTTTTTTCTTCCCCAAAACTCCTCCAAAATTTCTCCCCAAAATGAATCCTTAAATTCTGCGAAATTTGCAGGGGGATACGGTTCAATAATTCACGTAGTGCCCGGCGTTTCATACATCAGGCTTCAGAACTATGCGCAGCCGAGAAATCGGCCTGACCGTCTTTGATGCCGCTTTAGCGTGGTTTTTTTGCAACAGTCTGGTCCGCTATGAGCGAAGAGCGGACATTACATCAGCAATAAAGAAAAGAAAGGCACCTTGCCTGGAAAGATGCCAAAAGATAGGTTTACTTCACTGATTCAATTTTAGGTGGTTGCCAGGTGCCGTCCAGAATCGGCTGTTCACCCCAGTATGCGCGAATATAAAGGGACAGGTTGCCGTCAGGCGCCGGTAGCCAGTTATTGACTTTATCTTCTGATGGGCGGGTTTTGCTGACATACAGGGTCAGGGAGCCGTCGTCGTTGTACTTCAGGTTTTTGTTTTTGGTGCCCAGGGAGAAGCGGTTCAGTTCGTTAGGACTGAACAGATGTTTGCTGTTATAGAGCGTTAACGACCAGAACCCTTTCACCGGCGGCAGTTCGCCTTTGGCAAAGGTCACCGTGTAATCGTGGTCGCCGGAAAGTTGGTTACCCGCGGCATCATTATCGGTATAGAAGTACTGGGTTTCGTTCGGTTTGTTATCGAACATATTCGATTTAGATGTGCCGGTACGGTTGTAGTAGTCCACCCCAAACTCGGCGTTGTTTTTCGAGCGATTCCAGCCGTTGCCCGCCGGTACGCCGTTGTTCTTCCACTTAAAGAAATCCGCAATGACGGTTTTATCCGTCTCAACGGCAGCAGCATCCATCCATTTGCGAATTTCCGGGTTTTTCTTGCCAGCTTCGACAAGGTGACGGAACTGGGCGTACATGGCTTCTTCGCCAGGCAGTGGTGGCACTTTTTCCAGAACATTGGCGAACTGGTCGAAGAATTTCTCCGGAATGACCCAGCGCGTCTCGCCTGCGCTGGCATCCGGTTTATCGCCGATCGCCGGGATTTTCGAGTATTCGAATGATTTCATTTTGCCGTCAAACTGACTCAGCGGGTAGGTCATAATCTCTTTGATCGGGGCCTGAATCGCCGCCCGGTCTTCCGGGGTGTCATCCATCTGGACGCGAGGAATAACGTTAGCCATCTCGGTAGAGGACTGAATCACACCGGTAATGCCCTGCGGTGTTTCCCCTTTCCATTTGGGCCCGACAAGCAGATAGAAACCGGGTTTGGTGGCGTAAGGCTTACCGACGTTACCAATCTGATTGGTGCGGGCATCGTAAATGGCATAGACCCAGAACCGATCGCCGAAATCGGGAACCTGAATGACAATCGGCTCTTTATCAAGTTCGAAGAAGCCCAGACCGTACGCCACGTCCTGGTTTGGACAGGTGACGAAGGTCTCCTCCGGCTTGATGTAGTCCGTCAGCATACTGAGCTGGCCCATCGGCGCAACCGGCACCATGCCGCCGTTCAGCGCCGGGTAAGGCGCTTTGGTGATGGTTTCACGACGGTTAAACTGATTGACCATTGGCCAGCCCCAGATATAGGCCTGCTGCGCGATGGCCTTTACATAGCTCTCCGGCATGGTGACATCAGCCGAAGGTTGCGTGAGTTGATCGAACTGGGTGGCATGAGGAATGGTCAGCGGTTCGGTTTGTGCGAACGCACCCGCACTCAGCGTCAGCGTCGTAAACAGCGCCAGATATTTTATTTTCATCACGTTATTCACCTTTATTGGTTTGTCTGAACCAGGTCGTCCGGGATCCAGGTCTGGTCATAAAATCCATCTTCAGTACCGTACAAACGCAGGGCCACGAGGAAATTACGATCAGGGACGGTTTTGATAAACGCACTGTCTTCCACACCGTCCGGTTTGTTCGGACCGAACCAGAGGTCGATGGAGCCGTCGTTATTTTTCGGGATGTTGTAATAGCCGTTGGTGGACGGCAGCAGCTGATCGGTTTCCGGCATGGTGCCGTCAGTGATGTTGTAGGCAGTTACGGCCCAGAACAGCGCCGCAGGCGGGTTTGGCGGCAGGTGCAATTTATAGGTATTGCTACCGTTCAGGAATTTTCCGGTACTGTCTTTCGTGGCAAACGGATATTTGGAACCCGCGCCGGTGGTATGCATCACCATCGCCGCCGCGCTGGAGTAAGCAATCTGGAAGAAGGCCGCTCGCTGATTGGCATCAAGCGTGCCGTACTGCATCCATTCTGCTGTAGCGCCTGCCCATGAGGTCTCCCACTGGCGGTCTTTGTAATAGAGCTGACGATGGTCATCACGCCCTATCTGACGACGTGCCAGGATCATGCGAGGGGCGGTTTCCACGGCTTTATTCAGTAACTCCTGCTGTTTGGCCGTTGGGGTGAAAGGCTTGCCCTTCACAATGCCGATACTGAGCAGCGCACTGCGGGTTGCATCCGGGATCGCGGTAAGGGGTTCATAATCGACGAAGGTTTTCAGCTTTTGCCAGTAGCTGGCGTCGGTGGGATAAACCATGTTCACCCGCTTGCCGCTGGCATCCGGGAACTGCATCGGCTTCACATCTTTTTCCACATCCCAGAGAGGATAAACGCGAGTGGTTTCGGCATTTTTCACCGCCGGTATCGGATCGGGTTTACCTTCTCCTTTACCCATGATGGTTCTGAAGAAGAGGAAGACGTTATAGGTGGAGGATTTAAACGCGTAATACCCTTGCGGCACAGGCCCGCTGTAATCCGGCGGCAGGAGTAAATAGAGGCCGCCCCGGGCACGGTCCGGCCCGATGGCACCCACATCGGTAATAGTTTTCTGGAAGAAGTCAGTAAACATGCCGATGACGTTCGGGGGCGCTTTGATAACCAGCGGCCCGGTCTCCTTCAGATCCAGATAACTCATGGAATAAATCACATCCCCGTTAGGCGTAGGCACTACCGCCCGGCTGTCCATACGCTCTTTCCAGATAGGCAGTATGTTATAGCCTTTGCCAAACGCGGCTTCAGAGCCATCACGCAGGCCAATGGTATTCAGCAGCGGCAGGGTCTGAATGTAGGCCTGAATCGCATCCTGATAATAGAGCTCGTCGCTTAATGACTGCGCCTCCTGCTCCGGTAGCCAGTTACCGTTATTCAGTTGCTTCATCAGGGGAGAAAGCGGCGCGTCTGCGGCAATTGTCAGTTGGGTTAAAGCGAGTGATAGCAAAACGGCAGAGGTGATTATTCGGAGTCTCATAGGTATATCCCGACAATAGAGTAGTAAGGTAATGACTCCAACTTATTGATAGTGTTTTATGTTCAGATAATGCCCGATGACTTTGTCATGCAGCTCCACCGATTTTGAGAACGACAGCGACTTCCGTCCCAGCCGTGCCAGGTGCTGCCTCAGATTCAGGTTATGCCGCTCAATTCGCTGCGTATATCGCTTGCTGATTACGTGCAGCTTTCCCTTCAGGCGGGATTCATACAGCGGCCAGCCATCCGTCATCCATATCACCACGTCAAAGGGTGACAGCAGGCTCATAAGACGCCCCAGCGTCGCCATAGTGCGTTCACCGAATACGTGCGCAACAACCGTCTTCCGGAGCCTGTCATACGCGTAAAACAGCCAGCGCTGGCGCGATTTAGCCCCGACATAGCCCCACTGTTCGTCCATTTCCGCGCAGACGATGACGTCACTGCCCGGCTGTATGCGCGAGGTTACCGACTGCGGCCTGAGTTTTTTAAGTGACGTAAAATCGTGTTGAGGCCAACGCCCATAATGCGGGCGGTTGCCCGGCATCCAACGCCATTCATGGCCATATCAATGATTTTCTGGTGCGTACCGGGTTGAGAAGCGGTGTAAGTGAACTGCAGTTGCCATGTTTTACGGCAGTGAGAGCAGAGATAGCGCTGATGTCCGGCGGTGCTTTTGCCGTTACGCACCACCCCGTCAGTAGCTGAACAGGAGGGACAGCTGATAGAAACAGAAGCCACTGGAGCACCTCAAAAACACCATCATACACTAAATCAGTAAGTTGGCAGCATCACCGGGTTAGCCATGTTCAGAGTTTCCTGCTCCTCTTGCGTTATTAAACCCTTACGTTCAGGACGATATTTATTAATGGTGAGCATGTTATTCCCGACATGGGCATACGCCGAAATGTCTGCCTACGACGAACTTATTATTCAGGCACGGGATGGCGACCGCCAGCCTTTATTGCAATACCTTGCCGTTCGGGAAAAGCAGACACAGTTAACGGCGGGAGAGATTGCTGACTGGCTTCAGGTTTCCTCATGGGCCAATAATGACGTTGAGACGCTGGCGGTATGGGATCGTTATCGCCAAAGCATGGCCATCCCTGCCAGAGGGCAGGTCGCTGCCGCCCGCGCGCTGCGTAACCAAAAGCAGTGGAATGACTCGCTGGCCGTCTGGGAAACCGTTCTGCAAGATGAGCCCGGCAATAGCGACGCCCGCACCGGCTGGATAATGACGCTCGCAGATGCCCATCGCAACGAGCAGGCCATCACCGAAGCCCGGCGCTGGGCAGACGAGGAGCCGGGGCCAGAGAGGGAGGCACTGCTGGCTTATGTTTATCATGCTCAGGGGAAAAACTGGGATTCAGTACTGGCGGCCAGCCAAATCGATACCGACTCAGACCACAACAAAAACGTGGTGCCCACGCTGCTGGCTGCCATGTCGGCCAACCGCATTGCCGGCCCCGCGCTGACCCTTTCAGAGCGCTTCCCGCAGCCTGATGCCATTACACGTCAACTTGAACTGGATGCGGCGGCGCAAACCGTCCGCACTGCGTTCACGCCCACCCGCAATGAAGAGGAACGATTTCTGGTGGCAGATAAAGCACTGGCTCGCTATGACGCGCTGATTGCCGAGTGGAAATCCCATCCCGAGGCGCAAGGTGATGTGCGACGCGCCAGAATTGACCGGCTGGGGGCGCTGGTTATCCGTAAACGCATGGATGAAGCGATCGCCGAATTTGAATCGCTCGAGGCGAGCGGAACGCCGGTTGCTGACTACGCCAGACGATGGATCGCTTCTGCATATCTTGCGCAGAAGCAGCCGGACAAAGCTGAGTCGCTGCTTGAAAGCATCTATTTTCCGCGAGGCTCGACCCTGGCATCACAGCCGTTGACCATGGACGATCAACAGGAACTGCTGTTTGCCCGTCTCGATAACAACCATTTCGACGAAGCGAAGCAGCAACTGGATACATACACTAAAGAGAACCCTTACCTGCGACAGGTCTACGGTTCTCCTACGCCGGAGCCCAATGACAGCTGGCTGCTGGCCAGAACCTTAAAAACCGAATATCTGGTCGCTACCAATAATTTGCCTGCAGCCGAGACGCATGCGGAGCGGTTGGCGCGTACAGGATCGGGTAACCAGGCACTGCGTATTGCCTATGCGTCAGTGCTGCTGGCGAGAGGATTACCCCGTGCCGCAGAGCGCGAACTTAAGCTTGCTGAAGTCATTGAACCCAGCAACCTGGAGCTGGAACGGCAACAAGCATGGACGGCCATGGAGCTACAGGAGTGGCAGCAGGCCGACGAACTGACGAAGGATGTAGTTACCCGCAGCCCGGATGACGCCGCCACGTTGCAGCTTGAACGACTGATGGCGTTGCATAACAAAGCTGAACTGCGGATAGCCGGGTCTCAGGGCATCTCATCCGACAGTCCGGTCAGTGGCAAAAATGATTTTACCCTCAACGCTGCGCTTTATAGCCCACCTGTTAACCAAAACTGGCGACTGTTTACCGGCTACAACTTTGCCCGTGGCGAATTTGAGGAGGGGAAGGGAATAAGCCGGGACCTGCTGGCGGGCGTGGAATGGACGTCAAGGAATAGCTGGGCCGAAATGGAGGTCTCCGGGCGCAACGATGGCAGCGATCAGAAAATCGGCGGACGCCTCTCTGGCTGGTACGATTTCAGCGACAGCTGGCGGGTCGGGGGCTCGGCGGAGCGGTTATCCCGTAACACGCCGCTGCGTGCCCTGCGCAATGGGGTAAACGCCAACGGTGGCGATCTGTGGTTACGCTGGTATCAGAACGAACGACGCGAATATCAAGTTTCGCTTTTCGGTGCCCATTTCACCGACGGCAACGATCGACTGGAATACGGTATCAGCGGTAAAGAACGCCTCTGGACGCTACCACGTTTTACTCTGGATTTTCTCCCCGGCATCGGCGGCAGCCATAACAGCAAAGAAAATGTGCCTTATTACAACCCCAAACGCGATCTTGCAGCGGTTGCAGGGCTGCGCGCCGAACAGGTGCTGTACCGCCATTACGACACGGTCTGGAAGCAGCAGTTTGAGGCGGGGGCGGGCGGCTACTGGCAAAAAGGGCACAGTGCCGGGGCCATCAATCAGTTAGGTTACGGGCAACGTATTCAATGGAATAACGTAGTGGATGCCGGGGTGAAACTGACCTGGGATAAGCGTCCATACGACGGGAAGCGGGAGCGCAATATTGCCCTCGCATTTGATCTGAATGTCAGGTTTTAAGGGCGCTTCATGATGAAACGATGGCTTCTCGCCGCGAGGGTAATCGTCGGGTGGATGATGATGAGCATGTGTGCATTGGCCGCGGCACCGCGTTACCTTCCTCCCTCCGAGCGTCCGGCGCTGTATGAGGACCAGCGCTGGCCCACAAACAGCTTTCTGGTGCTGGGCTGGCATGACGTGGAGGACGGTGCCGCCGATCAGCGCTATCTGTCCGTGCGCACCAGCGCCCTGAACGACCAGTTTGCCTGGTTGCATGATAACGGCTACCACCCGATTAGCGTGCAGCAGGTGCTGGATGCCCATGCCGGAAAAATCACCTTGCCTGAAAAGGCGGTGATGCTGACCTTTGATGATGGATACAGTAGCTTCTCGACACGCGTTTTGCCGCTGCTTCGGTTGTTCAAATGGCCTGCTCTGTGGGCGCCTGTCGGCAGTTGGGTGGATGCACCGGAACATTCGCTGGTGGATTTTGGCGGACTAAAGACGCCGCGGGAAAAGTTTGCCACCTGGAAGATGGTACGCGAGGCCAGCGAGTCGGGGCTTGTGGAAGTGGGGGCGCACACCTGGGCATCCCATTACGGCCATCAGGCCAATCCGCAAGGCAGTAAGGAGCCCGCAGTCGCTAACCGGTTTTACGATAAAACCAGCGGACAGTACGAAACGGATGCGCAGTTTGAACAGCGTATTCGTGCTGACCTGTCGCGCATTTCGGGCAAAATCGAAGAGGTCACCGGGAAAGCACCGCGAGCCTGGGTCTGGCCCTACGGTGCGGCGAGCGGGACAACACTGAAGCTCGCGCATCAGCAGGGCTACCAGATAGCTTTCACCCTGAACCAGGGGCTGGCAAATGCCGCAAATCTGGAAGATGTTCCCCGGGTGCTGATTTCCAATAACCCTTCGCTGCGTAGCTTCGCCAGCCAGATAGCTCAGGTCAGGGAACCTGAAACTATGCGGGTTATGCATGTCGATCTCGACTATGTGTACGACAAAAACCTGGCTCAACAGCGTAAAAATATCGATCTGCTCATTCAGCGGGTTTTCGATATGAAGATCACCCATGTCTTTTTACAGGCCTATGCCGATCCGAAAGGGGACGGCAACGTCAATGCGCTCTATTTCCCCAGTCGCTGGCTCCCTATGCGGGCGGATCTGTTTAACTTCGTTTCCTGGCAGTTGCAGACCCGTGCCGCAGTGAAGGTTTACGCCTGGATGCCGGTACTGGCGTTTGGGTTAGACCCCTCGGTGCCTCGCGTGGCGGCCTGGTCGTCAGACACCGGACGAATTGCGCCAGATAATCGCCAGTATTTGCGCTTATCACCCTGGAGTGCGGTTGCCCGGCAGAGAATCAACGACATCTACGAGGACCTGGCGCGCCATGCCAACTTCAGCGGCATTCTGTTCCATGATGACGCTTTTTTGACCGATTTTGAGGATGCCTCCCCGGATGCGCTCAAAGCCTATCGTTTAGCAGGCTTCCCGGACGATCTCGCGCAGATCCGCGCCAACCCGGAACTGCTGGCGCGCTGGACGCGCTTTAAAAGTCGCGCCCTGATTGATTTTACCCGGGAGCTCACGCAAACCGTGCGTGCCGTGCGCGGCCCACAGATCAAAACCGCCCGCAACATTTACGCCATGCCGGTACTGGATCCCCAGAGCGAAACCTGGTTTGCGCAGAATCTGAATGATTTTCTCGGCACTTACGACTGGACAGCCCCGATGGCGATGCCGCTGATGGAGAATGTCCCGGTCAACGATGCCAATGCCTGGCTGGACAGACTCGTCGGGCAGGTAGCCCGTTACCCTGGCGCGCTGGATAAAACGGTTTTTGAACTTCAGGCACGCGACTGGCGTAAGGGGGCAGGGCAGGACAACATTAGCGGTGAAATGCTTAACGGGTGGATGCGGCAGCTCAAGCTGAGCGGTGCCAGAAACTATGGCTACTACCCGGACGATTTCATTAACGATCAACCCCGGATGGCAGAGATCCGTTCTGCTTTTTCCTCCTACTGGTATCCGCAAAAATGACCGATCGCCTCATCGCCTTCCTGATCCTTTGCCTGATGTTCAGTTTTCCGCTCGGCGTGGCGGTGATTTTTACCGGTGAAGTGATCCTTGATTTCATCTTTTTCTGGCCGCTGTTTATGTCGGCCCTCTGGATAAGCGGTGGGCTTTACTTCTGGTTTCACCGCGAGCGCCACTGGCCATGGGGGCCGGGCACACCGCCACCTGTACTCGAAGGCAATCCGCTGATCTCCATTCTTGTGCCGTGCTTTAACGAAGGGCTGAATGCACGTGAGACTATCGAAGCGGCGCTGGCACAACGTTATGAAAATATAGAAGTGATTGCTATCAATGACGGTTCTATCGACAGCACCGCTGCCGTACTGGACAAGTTAGCGAGTGAGTATACGCGGCTGCGGGTAATTCATCTGGCGGAAAATCAGGGTAAAGCGGTAGCCCTGCAGGCGGGTGCCGCGGCGGCGCGCAGTGATTTTCTGGTGTGTATTGATGGTGATGCGCTGCTGGATAAAGATGCGGCGGTGTATATGGTCGCACCGCTGCTCAATCACCCTCGCGTGGGGGCCGTGACCGGTAATCCGCGTATCCGTACGCGTTCAACGCTGGTTGGGCGAGTCCAGGTGGGGGAATTTACATCTATCATCGGCCTTATCAAGCGTACCCAGCGCGTCTATGGTCAGGTCTTTACCGTTTCCGGTGTCATTGCCGCTTTTCGCCGTCGCGCTCTGGCGGAGGTTGGGTACTGGAGCCCGGATATGATCACGGAAGATATTGATATCAGTTGGAAGTTACAACTGCGCCACTGGTCAATTTTCTTCGAACCTCGTGCGCTGTGCTGGATTTTGATGCCCGAGACGCTGAAAGGGCTCTGGAAGCAGCGTCTGCGCTGGGCGCAGGGGGGCGCGGAGGTGTTTATTGTCAATATGCGACGCTTGTGGAACTGGGAGTACCGGCGCATGTGGCCTCTGTTTTTTGAGTTTTGCATGTCAACCGCATGGGCCTTTGCCTATATCGTCAGCATTCTGTTGTTTATCTTCGGGCTGCTTATTCCGATGCCCGATTCTTTATATGTTCAGCACCTTTTCCCACCGGCTTTTACTGGCCTGATGCTGGGCGTGGTCTGTCTGTTGCAGTTCACGGTCAGTCTGTTTATTGAAAGACGCTACGAGAAAGGTATTGCGGCGTCACTGTTCTGGATTATCTGGTTTCCGGTGGTGTACTGGATGTTGAGCCTGTTCACTACGCTTGTGGCTTTCCCTAAAGTCATGCTGCGCCGCAAACGCAGCAGAGCTCGTTGGGTGAGTCCCGATCGCGGTATTGGGAGATTAAAACCATGATCCAACCTTTAATTTTTACTGAACAACGGCTGTTTCCACGCGCGCTGGATTCCCTGTTAACCATCGTTGCCTGGCTGGGGTTTGGCTGGCTGATTTACAGTGGTCTGATAACCGCGATTGAACACAATCCTTTTATGGGGACCAGACCGTTCTACACCACGCTCAGTACGTTGAGTATCTACCTGCTGGTGGCCTGTCTTATAAGTCTGGCGCTGATCGCCTGGGCAAAATACAACCAGCTGCGCTTTCGTATTGAGCGTCGTAAGCGCCGGCCTGAACTTGAGCGCCATGAAGTTGCGGCAAGTTTCAATATCACCCCCGAACTGGCGCTAATGATGAGTCAGGCCAAAGTCTTTACCCTCGCTCATTATGATACGGGGGCAATTGACCGCGTGTGGATGGCGAAAATCCTCGCTAACGTGCAGCGCGAGTAACGAAAAACCTGCCGGTAATTCCGGATGTTTGCTGGCAGGTTTTTTATGGAGTACCTGCGGCTCGCTTAATACAGGAGGGCATGAATCGGCGTGCGTAGTGCGCCGCCTGTAGCTCCGGGGCGATGGTCCTGCCGATATGTGTAGTTGTAACGAAATTGAATTAACCGATATTGCGAACCCGCAATTTTTACTTTGAAATCATTATTTGGTAAGTAACAAACAGGCCAATACTGATAATTACAATCGCAGCAATGACATTGAAAATTATTTCACCAGTGGTGGCTGGCAGCTTCTTCCCACCATAGCCAGTCCCACCGCTATAGTTCCCTGAATTCGCGTTGTCAGATGAAGATACGTAGGAGTTGTTGTAGCTGGAAGTATGGTGCCGGGTCTTGCTGCGCTCATTTTCTCCACAGTCAGGGCAATAGTGATTAGTAATAGTTCTGTGACAGGTTGGGCAGGTAGCCATGGCGCACCTCTTCAAAAGTGGAGTGAAATAATAACGAAACCATCGACTTCATATTTCTATTGTTTTTATGGCTTGCCGTGTTGTACTTAAACTAAAATTTTTGCAGTGCTTTCCTTAGGCGTAGCTTTTACTTTTGCAAAAGTTACTGTTTCTATCAATCCCCATTTTTTGATCTTGACCCGCCATCTCCGGACAGCTTTTGTATCTTAAGTTAACGATGTCCGCTGCCGCCGATATTCCCTCGGGGAGTGATATCCCAGCGCGCTGTGCGGGTGGTTTTCATTGTAATGTGTGAACGCTGCTGCAAGGTTTCGCAGGGCTGTTCTCACATCTGGTTTTGCCATGAACGCGATATAGTCTTCCTTCATCGTCTTCACGAACCGTTCGGCCATGCCATTGCTCTGCGGGCTGCTCACCGCTGTTGTACACGGCTCCAGATTCAGCTCTCTGGCGAACCTCCGCGTTTCATGCGCGGTATATGCTGAACCGTTATCCGTCAGCCATTGAACCGGTGTGGTCGGCAGCCCGTCGCCGAAGCGCTTTTCCACCGACCTCAGCATCACATCCTGCACCGTCGAACTGTCGTAGCCTCCTGTGCTCGCTGCCCAGTCTATGGCTTCTCTGTCGCAGCAGTCCAGCGCGAACGTGACCCGCAGCTTCTCACCGTTGTCGCAGCCGAACTCGAAGCCATCTGAACACCAGCGCATATCGCTTTCTGCCACCGCGATTTTGCCCTTATGTTCACGCTTCGACCGCTCTGGTTTGTCATGCAGTAACAGCAGATTATGCTCGCTCATAAGCCGGTAAAGCCGTTTGGCGTTCACGGGGGGCAGTCCCTCTGTACGACGTTGCGTACGCAGGATGCCCCACACACGGCGATAGCCGTAACTGGGCATATCGCTGATGATATCGAGGATCTCTGACAGTATTTCAGCGTCTGCTTCGTCATCACGCCGGTTACAGCGCCTGTCCTGCCAGTCGGCAGAACGGTTAATTCGCAGTGACAGCTGCGCACGCGACACGCCCATGGTGCGGCTGACCAGGGCTATTCCCGTCCTTTGGCAACAAGGGCGCGTGCGCTATCCATTTTCGCGACTGAGCGTACTCCACGGCTTCTTTCAGGATCTCAACTTCCATCGTCTTCTTGCCCAGCAGGCGCTGAAGCTCCCGGACCTGCTTCAGAGCAGCAGTAAGCTCAGAAGCTGGAACAACTTCTTCTCCGGCCGCAACGGCGGTGAGGCTGCCTTCCTGATATTGCTTCTTCCACTTAAACAGCAGGCTGGGCTGGATGCCATGCAGGCGGGCGACATGGGAGACATTCATGCCCGGCTCCATCGTCTGCTGGATAATGGCGATCTTCTCCTGAGGAGTTTTACGTTTACGGACTTCTTGTCCTAACAGGATCCCGGTCATCTCAAAATTGGCGTTAGTGTTAGACATATATTCAAGCCTATCTCGGTGATGCTGCCAACTTACTGATTTAGTGTATGATGGTGTTTTTGAGGTGCTCCAGTGGCTTCTGTTTCTATCAGCTGTCCCTCCTGTTCAGCTACTGACGGGGTGGTGCGTAACGGCAAAAGCACTGCCGGACATCAGCGCTATCTCTGCTCTCACTGCCGTAAAACATGGCAACTGCAGTTCACTTACACCGCTTCTCAACCCGGTACGCACCAGAAAATCATTGATATGGCCATGAATGGCGTTGGATGCCGGGCAACCGCCCGCATTATGGGCGTTGGCCTCAACACGATTTTCCGCCATTTAAAAAACTCAGGCCGCAGTCGGTAACCTCGCGCATACAGCCGGGCAGTGACGTCATCGTCTGCGCGGAAATGGACGAACAGTGGGGATACGTCGGGGCTAAATCGCGCCAGCGCTGGCTGTTTTACGCGTATGACAGGCTCCGGAAGACGGTTGTTGCGCACGTATTCGGTGAACGCACTATGGCGACGCTGGGGCGTCTTATGAGCCTGCTGTCACCCTTTGACGTGGTGATATGGATGACGGATGGCTGGCCGCTGTATGAATCCCGCCTGAAGGGAAAGCTGCACGTAATCAGCAAGCGATATACGCAGCGAATTGAGCGGCATAACCTGAATCTGAGGCAGCACCTGGCACGGCTGGGACGGAAGTCGCTGTCGTTCTCAAAATCGGTGGAGCTGCATGACAAAGTCATCGGGCATTATCTGAACATAAAACACTATCAATAAGTTGGAGTCATTACCGCCTATCTCTTATCTGGAGATACAGCTACTGTCTGGTGTTTCAGGGGGCTACATCAATAACGTAATGCACATTCAGAATGGCAAACTTTTTTAGCGCTGTGTCTAAGACTCGTCCTGGAAATAAAAATATCATAATCACAGCACTTTCATGGATATATCACGGCTTCCAGCGACGCAGAGGCGTGTATTTTTCATAAGGCATGGGGGAGGGCCAGGATATCAATTCAATGACGCTGCCCCAAGGCGTTTTGCCGTAGCAAAAGGCATTGCCATCTCCCTGTTCTGCCGGGAACGAGAGCGCTTTTGGCTCGGTAAACATCTCGCCACCCGCCGCGGTAAAGCTTTCTATCGCCTGTGAAAAATCATCGACATAGACGGCAAAGTGCTGAAGACCGAAGTCGCTTGCTCTGGCCGGGGACTGCTGCTCCGGGCCGTGCATTTCGAACAGCTCAATCCCGGGCCCGTGGGGCATGGCCAGCATTCGAATAGCGCGCACTTCCGTACCCGGGAATAATCGCAACGTCTTTTGCTGGGCGTCGGGATCAATATTACCGTCTCCGGGTTCTACGGAACGATATATTTCTTTTGCGTTAAACGCCTGTTCAAAAAATAGCGTGGCCTGAATAATGTCCGGTACGGTAATACCGATGTGATCGATGCCTCTGACGGGTAAATTCATTCTTCTCTCCTTAGCAAATATTAAAATATAGCAGGCTGACAGCGGGTGAATATTTGCACAATGGGGTGAGACTGTTCCGTCTTTGCCGCAAAGCTCGATCTCTCTTCTATACTTAACTCCTTGTATGCCAAAAGGAGAACAATTTATGACGATTCACAAGCACGGTTCGGCGCACTGGTCTGGCGATATTAAACGCGGTAAAGGGACAGTTTCCACCGAAAGCGGCGTCCTTAATCAGCAACCTTACGGCTTTAATACCCGCTTCGAAGGGGAAAAGGGCACCAACCCGGAAGAGCTGATTGGCGCAGCGCATGCGGCCTGCTTCTCAATGGCGCTTTCATTGATGCTGGGCGAGGCGGGCTATACCGCCGATTCCATCGACACTACCGCGGATGTGTCGCTGGATAAAACCGACAGCGGCTTTGCGATCAGCAAAATTGCGTTGCAGAGCAAAGTGACCGTGCCGGGCATTGACCCGCAGCAGTTTGACGGCATCATTCAGAAGGCCAAAGCCGGGTGTCCGGTGTCGCAGGTGCTGAAAGCTGAAATCACCCTCGACTATACCCTGAACTGATCCTTCCGCCGGGCCTTGCGCCCGGCTATCCCTTCACCGCCTCAGGAAAGACTTCTGCCAGCCAGGCGATAAACACCCTTAACCGCTGCGTCACATGCCGGTTTTGCGGATATACCACGTAAAACGGGTAGTCCGGCGGCCGCCATTTCACCAGAATTTCCACCAGCGTGCCTGCCTCCAGCATCGCGCCTACCGAATACCGAAAGGTCTGGATGATCCCCATTCCGGCAACCGCCGCCGCCAGGTGAGCGTTGCTCTCGTTGACGCCAATATGGTGCCGCAGGTTGATTTCGCGAACCTCATCTTCGTGCGTAAAGCGAAACGGCACCGCGCGACCGTTAGCCGGCGAGAGATAGCTCACCAGCTTATGACCGTTCCGCAACTCCTCCGGGTAGGCGGGGATCCCGTGCTGTTTCAGATAGCCCGGCGTGGCGCAGGTGACCATCTCTGCATTGCCGATATGCCGGGCAATAAGGGAAGAGTCCCCCAGCGCGCCGCCGCGGATCACGCAGTCCACATTGCCGCTGATTAAATCCACCGGCCGGTCCGCCACGCCCAGGTCGATGCGGATGTCGGGATAACGGCGCATAAAATCCGGCAGCACCGGGATCAGCACGTCCCGCGCCGTCGAGCCCCCTACATCAATACGTAAATGCCCCTGCGGCTGCTGTTTCACCGCGTTGAACGAGGTGTCGATATCTTCGATATCAATCAGCACCCGTCGGGCTTTTTCATAATAGTCCTGCCCCTCCGGCGTCGGCGTTACCCGTCGGGTGGTACGTTGCAACAAACGCACGCCAAGGTGCGCCTCCAGCGCTTTTACCAGTTTGCTGAGGGTGGCGATGGGCATGTTCAGCGAGTCTGCCGCCCGGGTAAAGCTGCCGGTTTCTACCACGCGCGTAAAGGCGCGCATTGCCATTAACTGATCCATAGAGCGGCGCTCATCAAAACGGGGGATTATTCCCGTAGGGAAGAAGTGATTTCCATTTTTGCTGATTTTTCCCTAATCACGCAAGCGGTAGAGTGCATCCACACCAACAACACAGAAGGTAAATCACATGAACTCAGCATTAACAGGTAAAGTCGCACTCGTCACCGGTGGTACCAGCGGTATCGGTCTGGCAACGGCAAAAGAGCTGGCCGCTCAGGGGGCGAAGGTGTACATCACCGGTCGTCGTCAGGCAGAACTGGACAATGCCGTCGCCAGCCTGGGCGGGCAGGCGATCGGTATTCGCGCCGATGCCTCGCGCCTTGACGATCTCGATACGGTGTATGCGCAAATCGCTGAACAGGCCGGGCGGCTGGACGTGCTGTTTGCCAACGCTGGCGGCGGGGATATGCTGCCGCTGGGGGCCATCACCGAAGAACACTTCGACCGCATCTTCGCCACCAACGTGCGCGGCGTGCTCTTCACCGTGCAGAAGGCGCTGCCGCTGCTGGTTTCCGGTTCCTCGGTGATCCTCACCGGCTCGACCGTCTCCGTTAAAGGTACCGCCAACTTCAGCGTTTACAGCGCCAGCAAGGCGGCAGTGAGAAACTTTGCCCGCTCCTGGGCGCTGGATTTACAGGGGCGCGGGATCCGCGTCAACGTGGTCAGCCCGGGCCCGATTAAAACCCCGGGGCTGGGCGAGCTGGTACCGGAAGATCGGCGCCAGGGGCTGTTCGATGCGTTAGCGTCGACGGTACCGTTGGGACGCATTGGCGAACCGGAAGAGGTGGCTAAAGCGGTGGCGTTTCTCGCTTCCGATGCCGCCAGCTTTATCAACGCCACCGAGCTGTTCGTGGATGGCGGGATGGCGCAGATTTAACGCTGATAGAGTAGTGTGAGATTGCCGCCGAGGCGGCGATCCTGCAACGGACGGCTGGCGTCCAGGCGTGACAGTGTCACTGATGTGCAGTGCTGCATGGCGCACCAGGGCTCCAGCCATTCGGGATGAGACTCGTCCTGCCGCAAAACATACCCCGCCAGCCGCGCCAGCGCGCCCTTGTTCTCCTGAATGACATCTACCTGATTGGCTCTGGCAAAACTGGCGATCATCACCAGCGGCTGCAGAGCGTAATTGTGATAGGCCTGCGCCCGCTCGCGGCGACGCAGTTCGTTTGCCAGCGTGCCGTCGGCGGCAATCTGCCCGGCGGCGATGCGGTACTCTTTTAATGACCAGGTGAATAAATCCCGCCGGTCGAGCGCCACGGCGCTAGCCATGACCGCCCATGCTGCCCAGTAGCTGTGATTATTGGTGCTCTCCAGCGGCAGGTCGTCCCACTCCTGTACCACCCGATTCGCCAGCTGGCCCAGCCAGCGCTCGGTGGCCTGCTGTCCGGCAAGCGACGTCCCGGGGGTAAACTTCAGCTCCAGCCAGCTGCTGGCAAGCGTTGCCAGGGCCCATTTGCGCATGGCGCGCCCGGTGTGGCTGGTCTCTTCTGAGAGCAAGGCCCCCGCATCGGCCCATGTCGCGTAACCGTCCAGAATACAGCGCAGGGTATGCGGATCTCCGCTCTGCTTATAGCGCCAGACCATCTCCGAGATCCCGCGTTCAAAGCCGACGATGGGTTTAGACGCGGCGCGAAACGCCTGCTCGGCCTGCGGATTAAGGGTGGCGCGGGCGCTGTCCGATCCCTCATATTTACTGCGTAACGTCAGCGGGGCGGTAAAGGGCGCGGGCAGGGCTACGCAGCCGCCCGACGCGGTATGGGGCAGCGGCCGGGTAAAACCGGCAGGAGGCACCAGCGGAGCGGCCAGAGCGTATACCGGTAAACAGAGCAACAGTCGCAAGGTACATTTCACATTCGCCTCCGCCAGAATTAAACATTCACGTTGATTATTTTTGAGCCGAATCGCCTGTTTCCTGATATATCCTTTTAATACTATTAGTCGGCGATCGTAATTTATGTTACACAATAGCTTAAAAGGCCTAACAATCTATCGGGAACAATGGCTGTACTGACTACACTCATTTACAAAAGCCAGTTAAATCCGTCCTGTAAATCTTTATCCCTCCTCTCACTTGTTGAAAAGGCCAAACACAGTAATACCGCGCTGGACGTCACGGGCATTTTGCTGTTTGACGGTGTCGAGTTTCTGGGTGATGCTGCCAACTTACTGATTTAGTGTATGATGGTGTTTTTGAGGTGCTCCAGTGGCTTCTGTTTCTATCAGCTGTCCCTCCTGTTCAGCTACTGACGGGGTGGTGCGTAACGGCAAAAGCACCGCCGGACATCAGCGCTATCTCTGCTCTCACTGCCGTAAAACATGGCAACTGCAGTTCACTTACACCGCTTCTCAACCCGGTACGCACCAGAAAATCATTGATATGGCCATGAATGGCGTTGGATGCCGGGCAACCGCCCGCATTATGGGCGTTGGCCTCAACACGATTTTCCGCCATTTAAAAAACTCAGGCCGCAGTCGGTAACCTCGCGCATACAGCCGGGCAGTGACGTCATCGTCTGCGCGGAAATGGACGAACAGTGGGGATACGTCGGGGCTAAATCGCGCCAGCGCTGGCTGTTTTACGCGTATGACAGGCTCCGGAAGACGGTTGTTGCGCACGTATTCGGTGAACGCACTATGGCGACGCTGGGGCGTCTTATGAGCCTGCTGTCACCCTTTGACGTGGTGATATGGATGACGGATGGCTGGCCGCTGTATGAATCCCGCCTGAAGGGAAAGCTGCACGTAATCAGCAAGCGATATACGCAGCGAATTGAGCGGCATAACCTGAATCTGAGGCAGCACCTGGCACGGCTGGGACGGAAGTCGCTGTCGTTCTCAAAATCGGTGGAGCTGCATGACAAAGTCATCGGGCATTATCTGAACATAAAACACTATCAATAAGTTGGAGTCATTACCTAGCGACCCTGTTGATATTCTTATGAATAAATAACTTTAATTCAATATTAAGGGTCGGATGCCGATAACACCTCAGACCGTTTTATATCTGAGGTAGTTATGTCGTTGAAAAAGTCGTCCCTTGCCATTCTGCTCGCTTTGCTGTTTTTCTTTGTTGCCAGTGCCGCAACCAATGTCTGGCTGGCCATTAAAAGCAATGATTCACTGGATAACGTGAATAAAGAGATTCAGGTAGTGTTATCCATTATCGATCCCATTAACCACAGCCGTACCCTGCGCGTGCGGGTCATGGAGTACATGAAGCAGGCGGAGAGCGGGGATACCGCCGGTCTTGCGGAGAAGCTGGACTCGGTGAAGCTGGCGCTGACCAAGGCCGATGGCGCGTTTGCCGCCTTTAATGCCGCGCCGCGTCTGGCGGATGAAGCTCCGTTAGTGAAAGATTACGACGACGCCTGGCTCGCCTACCGTAATCAGGGGCTGGCACCGCTGATTGATGCGGCCTCGGCGCATGACGCGGCAAAATTCGACGCCCTGATCCCGCAGATCTCCCGTCTCGACCGCCAGTACGAAATCGTCCTCGACCAGGTGCTCTCCGTGCACCAGAAATACGCGAAACAGCTGAATGACGATGCGCGATCCCACTTTGCCTCCGGCTTAACCATTATTGCCGCCTTTGCTGCGCTGTTTGTGGTGGTGATTATCGGCGTGAGCGTCCTGATGAAGCGGTTTGTCTTTGCCCCGATTAACCTGGCGCGGGCGCACTGCAGCCAGATCGCTGCCGGTCAGCTAACGGAAGCGGTGCCGCAAAAAGCGGGCTCGAACAACGAAATCGATCTGCTGATGGGCTCGATGGAGCAGATGCGTCTGGCCCTGCTGGAGACTATCTCTCAGGTGCGTGAAGCCTGCCGTACCGTCAATTATGCTTCGCAGGAGATTGCCTCCGGCAACATCGATCTGGCCTCGCGTACCGAGCAGCAGGCGTCAGCCCTGACGGAAACCGCCGCCAGCATGGAGCAGCTGAGCGCTACCGTCGCCAATAATACCGACAATGTGCATCAGGCCGGGAAGCTGGTGCAGGATGCGGTGAATAACGCCCGCACGGGGGAGGCCGTGACCCGCGAGGTGATCGAGACCATGAACACCATCGCCGCTAACTCCCAGCGTATCGAAGATATTACCAGCGTGATTAACAGCATCGCCTTCCAGACCAATATTCTGGCGTTGAACGCCGCGGTTGAAGCCGCCCGCGCCGGCACCCAGGGACGGGGATTTGCGGTGGTGGCAACGGAAGTCCGTACCCTGGCGCAGAAGAGCGCCGTGGCGGCGAAGGATATCGAAAACCTGATCGCCCAGTCGGTCTCCAGCGTGAAAAACGGTTCTCAGCTGGTGAATCGCTCGGGGGAGGTGATCCATGCCATTATCAATTCGGTCAATAAGGTGAACGCGCTGATGGAGCAGATCTCGGTGGCGTCGGAAGAGCAGAGCCGTGGCATCGGCCAGGTCGGTCAGGCGGTGACCGAGATGGACGGCGTCACCCAGCAAAACGCCGCCCTGGTGCAGGAGTCCGCGGCCGCGGCCGCCTCGCTGGAAGAGCAGGCGAAACACCTGACCCAGAGCATCGCCAGCTTCAGACTGCCGGAACCGGCATAATTCCTAATGCCCGGCGGCGCTGCGCTTGCACGGGCCTACGTTTCTGTAGGCCGTGTAAAGCGCAGCCGCTACCCGGCAAGACACATCGCAGCCTTTCGTAGGCCGGGTAAGGCGTAGCCGCTACCCGGCAATACAGTTCGCACCCTTCGCAGTGACCCATCTCACATTAATTTTCCTGGTCTATGCTTGATGTTCATGCGCGGTATCACGCCAGCGCATTTTCTCTTTTTCCCTCTGCTTAGCGATTAACGCCAGGCAACCCGAGGATCATGGGTCAAACGAGGTGGTGGAATGACAGCTAAATCTATTAGGTATTGGGGTTGTGAATATAGCGATGCGAACAGCGTTCGCTTTCATCTGTGGGCCAGCGGTCAGCAGCATATCGCCCTGCGCCTGAACGACGAAACACTGCCGATGCACCCGACCGGTGACGGCGGATTTGAACTGACGGTCAACGATGTTGCCCCCGGTTCAGCCTACAGCTTTATCCTGCCTGACGGCACCGCGGTGCCCGATCCGGCCTCCCGCGCCCAGCAAGGTGATGTCAACGGCCCGTCGCTGGTGTGCGATCCTCACAGCTATGTCTGGCGCAATACCCACTGGCAGGGCCGGCCCTGGGAAGAGAGCGTGGTCTACGAGCTCCATATCGGGACCTTTACCCCGGAGGGCACTTTCCGCGCGGCCACCGACAAACTGTCGTATCTGGCCTCGCTCGGCGTCACCATGATTGAGCTGATGCCGGTCTCCCAGGCGGGAGGCAGTCGTGGCTGGGGCTACGATGGCGTGCTGCTGTATGCCCCGCACAGCGCCTACGGCACGCCGGATGAGCTGAAGGCCTTTGTCGATACCGCCCACGGCCTCGGCCTGTCGGTGGTGCTGGATATCGTGCTTAACCATTTCGGGCCGGAAGGCAATTACCTGCCGAAACTGGCACCGGACTTTTTCCACCCGGAACGCATGACCCCGTGGGGGAACGGTATCGCGTATGACCTTGCGCCGGTGCGTCAGTTTATTGTCGATGCGCCGCTGTACTGGCTGACGGAGTTCCACTTCGATGGCCTGCGCTTTGACGCCATCGACCAGATCGAAGATACCTCCGACCCCCACGTGCTAATCGAGATCGCCACCCGCATCCGCGCAGCCATCACCGATCGGCCGGTGCATCTGACCACCGAAGACAGCCGCAACGTGGTGTTTCTCCATCCGCGTGAAGACGACGGCAGCGTGCCGCTGTTTACCGGGGAGTGGAACGACGATCTGCACAATGCCGTCCACGTGATGGCCAGCGGGGAAACCCATGCCTGGTACCAGGATTTTGCTGAAAAACCGGAGCAATGGGTGGCGAGAGCGCTGGCGGAAGGCTTCTCTTATCAGGGGGAACGTTCCCCGCAAACCGGTGAGCCCCGGGGAGTGAAAAGTATCGCTCAACCGCCAGTGGCCTTCGTCGATTTCATCCAGAATCACGATCAGGTAGGCAATCGTGCTCAGGGGGATCGCCTGTTAAGCCTGATTGGGGAGGAACGTACCCGGGTGCTGATGGCCGCGCTGCTGCTGTCCCCGCATATCCCGCTGATGTTTATGGGCGAGGAATTTGGGGAAACCCAGCCGTTCCTGTTCTTTACCGATTTCCACGGGGATCTGGCGCGCGCGGTGCGGGAAGGGCGCGCGAAAGAGTTCAGCGATCACGACGAGACGGTGCCGGATCCCAATGCACCCGAGACCTTTGCCCGTTCGAAACTCGACTGGAACAAACTCAACCAACCCGGCGGACAGACCTGGCTGCGCTTTACCCAACAGCTGTTGCAGCTGCGCCAGCGGGCGATTGTGCCGCTGCTGGCCGGAGCACAGGGCGGTAGCGGCAGGGTGCTGAAAACGGCCCCGGGCTGCGTGGTCGTGAGCTGGACATTTATACAGGGCACGTTGACGCTGGCGCTCAATATTGGCGAACAGGATCAAATGATGCCCGATATAGCGGGTGAAACGCTGTTTGCCTGGCCTGAAGGCCGCACGGAACTGCTCGCGAACACCGTTATTGTACGTTTTGCACAAGGAGAACCGACCTGATGATCCCCACAGCGACCTGGCGTATTCAGTTTCGCAACGGCATGACTTTCGACCGTGCCGCCAGTCTGGTGCCGTACCTGCAACAGCTCGGCATCAGCCATCTGTATGCTTCGCCAATATTTACCGCCGCCCGGGATTCGACGCACGGTTATGACGTCACCGATGCCAACGAGATTGACCCGTCTATTGGAGGCCGCGCCGGATTTGAGCGGCTGGTCAGCGCCCTGAAGGCGGCCGGGCTGGGGTTGATCCTGGATATTGTGCCGAACCACATGTCCACCTCGCTGGAAAACGCCTGGTGGCGCGATGTGATTGAACACGGAGAGAAGAGCCGCTACGCCCGCCATTTTGATATCGACTGGTCGCGTCGGCTGACCCTGCCGTTTCTGGGTGATGACTTTGATGTGGTGCTGGCGAACGGCGAAATCAGCGTTCAGCGCGACCCTGACACCGGCAAACCGGCGTTGGCGTATTTCGACAACTTTTACCCGCTGACGCCTGACAGCTGGGAAGGGCGCGAAGACGAGGTTCTTCGCCTTAGCGATCCGGCGGCCATCACCCGGCTGCATGACCAGCAGCCGTGGCGGCTTACCAGCTGGCGCGATGCCCCGCGCGACCTCTCCTGGCGTCGCTTCTTCGAGATCACCGGCCTGGTGGGCGTGCGGGTTGAGGACGACGCGGTGTTTGATGACAGCCATGCCCTGATCCTGGCCCTGGTGCGCTCGGGTGCAGTGGACGGGCTGCGCATCGATCACGTGGACGGGCTCGCCGACCCGCGCGCCTATCTCCAGCGTCTGCGTCAGGAGGCGGGCCCCGACTGCTATATCACGGTGGAGAAGATCCTCAGCAAAGGCGAGAACCTGCCCAATGACTGGCCGATCTCCGGTACCACCGGCTATGAATTTATCGCCTCGCTATCGGAAGTGCTGATAGATGACGACAAAATCGATGGCCTGCGCCAGGCCTATGACAGAGTCATGGGCCGCCCGGTGGATATGCACGACGAACTGCGCGACGCGCGTCTGCTGATGGTGGACAGAAACTTCGCCGGCGAGTTTTCTACCTTGCTGACGCTGGCGAAAACCCTGGCGCAGACCGAAGGCGTCAACATCGAAGAGGAGCCACTGCGGCTGGCGCTGCGCGAGCTGCTGGTGGCCTTTCCGGTATACCGCACCTACGGCACGGCGCAGGGGATGTCCGCCGCGGATGTGCGGCTGCTGAACCATGTGGTGTCGACCATCAGCGCCGATCCCGACGCCATTGCGCTGCTGATGCGTATTCTGACCGGCGAGGTCTCTGAGGAGGCCCGCGATACCGCCACGAATTTCCGCACCCGTTTCCAGCAGCTGACCGGGCCGCTGATGGCGAAGTCGGTGGAGGACACGCTGTTCTTCCGTCAGCACATGGATCTGGCCCTCAACGAAGTGGGGGCCGAGCCGGTGCCGTGCGCCTTTTCACTGACGCGTTTTCACACCGAGATGACCGCGCGGCGTGAGCGTCAGCCGGATGCGCTCTCCGGCACCTCAACCCACGACACCAAGCGCGGGGAAGATGCCCGCGCCCGGCTTTACACCCTGACCGAAGCCCCGGAGGTCTGGGCAGAGTGCGTGGCCCGCTGGCAGCAGCTGAACCAGACCCACGTGCGTTTTCTCAATGATGGTACGGCCCCCAGAGCCGCCGACACCTGGATGCTCTATCAGGCGCTGGCGGGGGTCTGGCCGCCACAGCTGGATCCGCAGGATGCAGAGGGGCTGAAGGCGCTGGAAGAGCGCTTCCTGGCCTTTGTTGAAAAGGCGCTGCGGGAGGCCAAGCTGCGCACCGACTGGGTGGACAGTAACGAAGCCTATGAAACGGTGGTGCTGGAGTATGCCCGCCATCTGCTGTCGCCGGAGAATCAGGATTTCCTGCAAGACTTCAGCACCTCGCTGCGTCCGTTTATCCGCTCCGGGCTGGTAAACAGCCTGAGCCAGACGGTGATCAAACTCACCGCCCCGGGCGTGCCGGATGTTTATCAGGGCAGCGAGGGGCTCAACTTTAGCCTCGTCGATCCCGATAACCGTCGCGAGCCCGATTTTGACCAGCTCCGCCAGCAGCTGGCGTCGGCGGATCGGCAGATTGCCACCCGCGAGGCGAGCTGGCAGGACGGGCAGCTGAAGCTGTCTGTCACCCGCACGCTGCTGCACTTGCGCCAGCGCAAACCGGCGCTGTTCCGTCTGGGCAGCTATGTTGCCCTGCTCACCCGCGGCGAGCGGGCGGATAAGGCGATTGCCTTTGCCCGCGTGGACGACGACGACGTGCTGATTGTGGTGGCACCGCGGCTGGCGCTGGCGAATGCCACCCGGGCGTTTCCCGTCACCGGGGCGGCTCTGTGGGGAGCGACCGAGGTGGTTCTTCCTCCCGATCTCGCGGGACGCAGCTATAAGGACTGTTTCAGCGGCGAAACCCTGGTGTTGGGTGAAAGTCTGCAATTGAGTGATGCACAGGATTGCTGGCGGGTGTTACTGGCCTGCGGCTAATGATTATTACTGTTCGAAGGAAAGACGTTATGGCATATGACAAAATTTATGAAATCCAGCCGGGGCAGAGTTACCCGCTGGGGGCGAATTACGATGACAAAGGGGTGAATTTTGCCCTCTTTTCGGCCTGCGCCGAACGCGTTGAGCTGTGTCTGTTTGACCCGAGTGGTAAATCTGAAATCGCCCGTCTGGAGTTACCGGAATACACCGACGAAGTCTGGCATGGTTATGTCCCGGATCTGAAACCGGGCGCACTGTACGGCTACCGCGTGTATGGCCCTTACGATCCGGAAAACGGGCACCGTTTTAACCCGCATAAGCTGCTGATTGACCCTTATGCGAGAGCCTTAACCGGGGAACTTATCTGGAACCCCTCGCACTTTGGCTATGAACTGGGGCATGACGAACTCGATCTGAGCTTTGATACCCGGGACAGCGCACCCTATACGCCAAAATGCCGGGTCATCGACCCACGGGTGTTCGACGGGCAGGATCCACATCGCCCGGCGGTGCCGTGGTCCAGTACGATTCTGTATGAAACCCACGTGAAAGGCTTTACCCAGCTCAACCCGGCGATCCCGCCCGAACTGCGCGGCACCTTCGAGGGGATGGGGCATAAAGCCACGGTGGATTACATCAAAAGCCTCGGCGTGACCTCCGTTGAGCTGCTGCCGGTACATGCGTTCCCGGACGATCAGCATCTGCTTGAGCGGGGGCTGAAAAACTTCTGGGGCTATAACACCCTTAACTTCTTCTCTCCGGCATCGCGCTACGGCGGCCCGAACGGCATTCAGGGGTTCCGCGACATGGTGCGCGCCTTCCACGATGCCGGTATCGAGGTGATCCTCGATGTAGTCTATAACCACACCGCCGAGGGTAACGAGCTGGGCCCGACGCTGTCGTTTAAGGGGATCGACAATTTCTCTTACTACCGCACCATTGCCGGTCAGCACCGCTACTACGTGAACGATACCGGCACTGGTAATACGGTGAATACCTCGCACCCTCGTGTGCTGCAGATGGTGATGGATTCCCTGCGTTACTGGGCGGAGTCGATGCATATCGACGGCTTCCGCTTCGACCTCGGCACCATCCTCGGGCGCGAGCCGGAAGGGTTCGATCAGCGTGGCGGCTTTTTCGATGCCATGATGCAGGATCCGCTCCTCTCGCGGCTGAAACTGATAGGCGAGCCGTGGGATATCGGCCCCGGCGGTTATCAGGTAGGGGGCTTCCCTCCAGGCTGGGGCGAGTGGAATGACAAGTATCGCGATACCGTGCGTGAGTACTGGCGCGGGGATAACGTCTCGTCCGATTTCGCCGCGCGGCTGCTCGGTTCCGGGGATCTGTATGACCAGCGTGGGCGTCGCCCGTGGGCCAGCATTAACTTTATCACCGCCCACGACGGTTTCACCCTGAACGACCTCGTCTCCTTCAACGAGAAGCACAACGAGGCCAACGGGGAAGACAACAACGACGGCCACAATGATAACCGGTCATCGAATTATGGCGTTGAAGGCCCGACCGACGACGAGCAGATTAATGCCCTGCGTGAACAGCAGAAGCGCAACTTCCTCACCACGCTGCTCTTCTCCCACGGCACGCCGATGCTGCTGGCCGGGGATGAGTTTGGCCGCAGCCAGCTGGGTAATAACAACGGCTACTGTCAGGACAGCGAAATCAGCTGGGTACACTGGGAGAATCTCCCGGAAAGCGCCGAGACGCTGCGCAACTTTACCCGGCATTTGATCAAGCTGCGCGCCAGCCAGCCGCTGTTGCACCGCGAGAGCTGGCGTGACGGGATGGAGATCACCTGGTTCAATGCCGGCGGCGGGCCGCAGCTGCCGGAGCACTGGGACGAGGGCACCACGCTGGGGCTGTACCTCACCCGGGCCGATCTGCACGGGCAAAAGGGGATCTGGCAGGAGGTGCTGCTGCTGATCAATCCGTATGAAGGGGCGGTGCCGTTCCGTATCCCGAAATGCGGTAAAGAGGGTTGGGTCCTGGAGCTGAGTACGGCAGGGGATGAGCATCTGGGGCAGGCGGTGATCCCGGATACCGATTTTCCGCTGCCAGGCCGCAGTATCGTGCTGTTACGGCGGCCATAACGCGGGGCGTTACTTGTTAGCCCGCGCTCTGTCCCACGGGCTGGTGGTCTCGTCGTCAGCTTTTGCTGGCGCGGGATCCTCCAGCGAGTCCAGATAGAGGGCTTCGACTTCGGCACGGGCCCACGGGGTACGCCGTAAAAACTTGAGGCTGGATTTGACGCTGGGATCGCTGTTAAAGCAGTTAATTTTAATCAGCTTTCCCAGCTGCGCCCAGCCGTAACGCGCCACCAGGGCATTGACCTGCATCTCGAGCGTGACGCCGTGCAAAGGATCTTTCGAAGGGTGAGCAGTCACAGGCATCCTTTTATTATCTGGCAAGGGGTTGAAAGCGGGGAAGGGTACAAGAAAAGCAGGGGGCCAGCAAGCGCTCAGGCGGTCACCGGTTTTGTAAATTTTGTAGGCCGGGTAAGGCATAGCCGCCACCCGGCACGACAGATCGCACCCGGGTTTATGCCCGGCGGCGCTGCGCTTGCACGGGTCTACGATTCCGGGAATGGATGTTTTTGAAACGCCGTTCCGTTATACTGTCGCTCCCGATCCCGACGCCATTGAATCCATGACAACGCCTGATAAAAACGTTCGTGCCTTTCACTTTTCCGCTTTTCGCTATCTGTTTGCCGCCCGTTTTCTCACCGTGCTGGGCAATGGTATTGCCCCCATCGCACTGGCTTTTGCGGTCCTGGATATCGGCGGATCGGTCTCTGATTTGGGTATCGTTGTCGCCTCCCGGTCGATTTTCAACGTGCTGTTCCTGCTGCTGGGCGGAGTGTTAGCGGACCGCTATTCCCGCAGTCGGGTGTTAGTTTCATCTTCCCTGGTCGCGGCCATTTCGCAGGCGGTTGTGGCCTGGTCGGTGCTGGACGGTTCCGCCACGGCGATCGGACTGGCCTTGCTCGGTGCCCTGAATGGGGCCGCCGCCGGGATCGCCTTACCGGCCTCTTCCGCGCTCATTCCTCAGACGGTTCCCGCCCGCAATCTGCGTGAAGCCAATGCCTTTTTGCAGGCCGGTATTTACGGTGGAACGGTGATCGGCGCTTCACTGGGGGGCATTCTGATAAGCGCCGTCGGACCCGGCTGGGGGCTGGCCATTGATGCGCTGGGCTTCGCCGCGGCTGCGCCGCTCTATTATTTAATCCGCGTCTCGCCACGTGAAGCCGGTTCAACCCAAAGCAATATTCTGCAGGACCTGAAAGAGGGATGGAAAGAGTTCGCCAGCCGGGCCTGGGTGTGGGCTATCGTCGTGCAGTTCACCATTATTAATGCGGCCTTCAGCGGCGTGATGATGGTGCTCGGGCCAGTGATTGCCGATGCCTCCTTTGGACGTGCACATTGGGGGATGATTATAGCAGCCCAGAGCGTGGGGCTGATTGTGGGATCTTCCCTCGCGCTGCGCTGGCGCCCGCGCCGCGACCTCTTTATCGGGGTGCTGCTGGTGTCGTTTTGCGCCTTACCCCCGTTCATGCTGAGCCAGCTTGCGGCCACACCCTGGCTGATGGCCGCGTTTTTTATTGCTGGCGTGACCTTTGGCCTGTTCGGTGTCGCCTGGGCCCAGTCGCTGCAAACCCATATCCCGCAGGACAAGCTGGCCCGGGTCTATGCTTATGATGCGGTGGGGTCTTTCGTCGCCATCCCCTTCGGCGAGCTTATCGCAGGCCCGTTGGCGATTGAGTATGGCACCAGCAACGTGCTGCTGGTATCCGCCGTTGCGGTGGTGATTGCCACGGCGGGGGCGAGCCTGGTGCCGGCTATCAGGCGGCTCGAGAGTGGTTCTGAGATGACATCGCACACAATGTCCGGGGAACGCAGCTCGTAGGCCGGGCAAGCGCAGCGCCCCCGACGGTTCCTTCTGGTTTGATAAAACGAGGAAAATGATTCATTCGATGATGAATACGCAGATGATTTCCAGTCACGCTTTCCAGGTGCCGTTTCAGGGCAAATTCATCTATGCCGAAAGCACATTCGGGCGCAATGGCCATGTGCTGATGCTTCATGGGGGCGGTAAGGATCGCACGGTGTTCTATAAATACCGTGCGCTTCTGGATAGGTCAGGCATTGGAACGACGCTCTTTGACTTTATAGGTCATGGTGAGACGGGGGGAGATATGCGCGCGTCCTCTCTTTTCAGCCGCACGGCACAGGCAGAGGCTGTGATTGCGTTTCAGGGGCTGGCTCTCACGGGGTGTATAGGCGTAAGTATGGGGGCCTATAACGCACTCCAGCTGAGTAAAACGATCCGGTTTCAATCCCTCATTCTCATGGTTCCCGGCGTCTACTCAACGCCAGCCTATAAGATTAACTTTGGTCCTGAATTTTCTGCCATCATTCGCAAAGAGAGAAGCTGGGCGCAAACTGATGCCTGGGATATCGCAGCAGAATTTACCGGCAATCTGCTGATTATTGCCGCCGAAAATGACGCAATCATTCCCGCAGAAATACCGGAAAGACTGTTGTCCTCAGCAGCTGGCTGCCGCCAGAAGCAGCTGCTCACCATTCCTGGCGCCGGGCATAATTCTATCTGGCAAAATTTAATGCTGTCAGACACGCTCTACGAAGAGGTGCGTTCAGCTTTTGCGCGGTGTTTATCCCACTGAACTTACTGTTTCGCCCTGGTCACAGCTGACCCTCTTAATGGTTTTCAGCTGGGGGCAAAGGCTACGACCCCCAACGCGTTCGCAGATACCGCACCGCCTCCTGCGCCTGGGGCTGATTGAGGTTGTTCTCACGGAACAGGATCGTACCGTCAATCTGCGGCTCGGATTCGTTCAGATCCAGCTGTTTTTTCAGCTCCGGCACGCCGCCTTGTACCGTCCAGTCGGGCTCTTTGCTTGAGGGCTCGCCCACCTTATACAAGGCGACGCCAATATAGAGCCGGGTATGGGTAGGTTTCACCACCTGAGCCCACCATTTCGCCAGCACGTCATAGCGCGCCGCATCCCGGGAAAATGGCCAGTAGATCTGCGGGGCGATGTAGTCCAGCAGCCCCTGTTGCACCCAGCGACGGGTATCGGCAAAGGATTCGTCATAGGCCGCCGCACCCCGGGTGTCGGACCCGGCCGGATCGTGGGAGCGGTTACGCCAGACGCCAGCCGGACTCACGCCAAACTCGACGTTGGGGTTGATCTGCTTGATGGTGCGTGACACCTGCGTAATCAGCTGCTGGGTATTGTCGCGCCGCCAGTCGGCTTTCGAGTCAAATCCCTGACCGTACTGGCGGTACGTCTGGCTGTCGTTCAGCGCCGAGCCTGCGGACTCGGCATAGAAGTAGTCATCGAACTGCACGCCGTCCACCGGATAGCGCGACACCACTTCGGCCACGATGCTGGTGATCCAGTCCCGGGCTTCCGGAATGCCGGGGTCGAGGACATAGCGATCTCCCGCGGTGCGGATCCACTCCCGATGCAGAACAAACACGCTCGGCGGATGGAGCGACAGGGTACGGTTCAGCTCCGCGACCGTGCCGGGCCGGGTGTTGGTTGAGACGCGGTAAGGGTTAAACCAGGCGTGAACCTTCATCCCGCGCTTGTGTGCTTCATCGAGCATAAACTGCAGCGGGTCGTAGCCGGGATCTTCCCCGATTTTGCCGGTCAGCATATCCGACCACGGCAATATCTTTGATGGCCACAGGGCGGTGCCGTCCGGTTTGACCTGGAAAAACACGGTGTTGATCCCGAGACTTTTCAGGTTATCCAGCTTATCGGTCAGGGCCTTTTGCTGCATGGCGATCCGCGATGCAGCAGGGCGACCGTTAACCGACGCCTGTGGCGGCCAGTCGAGACGAGAGACGGTCGCCAGCCAGACGCCGCGCACCGGCTCATGGCGTGCACCTTTATCCGGCAGCGGATGTTTAGCCACCGGCGGTAGCGGAGTGATCAGCGATTTAGGTGGTGTAGAGCTGCAACTGACCAGTAACAGCGCCCAGGCGATAAGGGCACCAGAGCGTTTAAGGTGGGTGGCAAGCTGAGAAGGACGTGAGCAGGCGATGATAGACTCCATTTCTACAGTGTTTCGCCGGGAACATTTATTGTCGTTCTATTCATGGGTAAGTCAATTCTTAACAATGATTGTCATTCCCCACTTTTTTCGTACGCCTTCCCATCGATTGCTTACACTTTATCGAGATAAATCTACACAAGAGGGGCTATGCGACAGACAGCATCTCATCTCTGGATCCTGTTGACCGGCTTACTGGGCATCCTTGTGGGGCGACATTGAGTCCGGAGACCACACTTCTGCTGGCGCGCAGTCAGTTCGCCTTTACCATCAGCTTTCATATTGTGCTGGCGGCGTTTACCCTCGGGCTGGCGCAACTCTTGATGGTGCTGGAGGGGCTCTGGCTGTGGCGTAAGCAGCCCGTCTGGCTCGGTCTCTGGCGCTACTGGAGTAAGGTGTTCGCCCTGAACGTGACGGTAGGGATCGTGACCGGGGTAGTGATGGAGTTCTCGTTCGGTACCAACTGGAGCGGGCTGGCGAGTCGTACCGGCGCGGTGCTGGGGCCGATGCTCTATATGGAAGTGCTGGTGGCCTTCTTTCTGGAAGCGGGCTTCATGGGGGTGATGCTGTTCGGGATGAATAAGGTGCGGCCGTGGATCCACTTTATGGCGACCTGCATTGTGGCGCTCGGTTCTGTGTTTAGCGCTTTCTGGATCCTCGCCGCTAACTCCTGGATGCAAACCCCGGACGGGTATCTGATTGGTGCCGATGGTCGCTTCCGGCCCGTTGACTGGTGGGCGGTGATTATCAATCCCTCCTTCCCGTGGCGGATGGCGCATATGGTTGTGGCCGCCATTCTCGGTACCGCCTGTCTGGTCGGGGCCTGTGGCGCATGGCATCTGCTGCGCGATGCCCGGCATCCGGCGGCCCGGCATATGTTTTCTATTGCGATGTGGATCCTGCTGATAATGGCGCCGCTGCAGGTGGTGTTGGGGGACCTGCATGGAGAGAATACCCGGGATCGTCAGCCGGTGAAGCTGGCCGCCATGGAAGGTAGCTGGGATCCCCCTCCGCCCGGACATGGCGAGCCGATGCGGCTCTTTGCGCTGCCGGATATGGCAGAGCGTCGCAATCATTATGAGCTGGCCATTCCTGATATCGGCTCCCTTTACCTGCGGCATAACCTGCAAGGGACGATCCACAGTCTTAATCAGTATCCTCCTGATGAACTGCCCTGGGTGCCGCTGGTGTTCTGGGCCTTTCGCATCATGGTGGGACTGGGTCTGCTGATGGTGTTTACCGCTATCGCCGGACTCGTTGCGCGTCTGCGCGGGCGATTATGGCAGGCGCGGCGGCTCCAGCGTCTGATGGTAGTCATGGCACCCGCCGGCTTTTTTGCCATGCTGGCGGGGTGGATGGTGACCGAAGCCGGGCGGCAACCCTGGACGGTCTACGGTCTGGTTCGTACCTCAGAGAGTATTTCGCCCGTGGCTCCGCATTTTGTACTCGGCTCATTAATTCTGATCGTCACGATTTACCTGGCGCTGTTCGGGCTGGGGCTGTGGTTTTTGCTGCGCCTGCTCGCCAGGCCGCCCACGGAGGACGAAGAAGGGGCTGAGCCCGATGTTGCCCGGCGGACCGGGAAAGGAGAAACCGATGCATGAGTTGATGGGATTACCGCTGTTACAAATCCTGTCAGCGGCATCGCTGGTGGTAAGCCTGTGGATCTACGTTCTGCTGGACGGAACGGACCTCGGCGCCGGAATACTCTGCGCCTTTCAGCGCGACGAGGCCTCCCGGCATAAGATCACTATTTCATTACTCCCCATCTGGGATGGGAACGAGACCTGGCTGGTGCTGGCGGCGGGAAGCCTCTTCGGGCTGTTTCCCCTTGCGTACGCCATTATTCTGAGCGCCCTGTATGTGCCGGTCTTTATCCTGGTGCTGGCACTGGTAGTGCGTGGAATGGCGATTGAGTTTCGGCATTATGCCCCACGTCTGTTTGATACGCTGCTGGTGGCGGGGTCACTGCTGGCTACGCTGGCCCAGGGGGTGATTGTCGGGAGTCTGATCCAGACGATCCCCAACAACGGTCAGCAGTTTACCGGTACCGGCTGGGAGTGGTTTAGCCCGTTTCCGCTCTTTTGCGCACTGTCGCTGGTGGTGTTTTATTGCCTGATGGGCGAGGGATGGCTGATCTGGCGGGGTACCGGGATACTGTTGCATCGGGCGAGGCGGGCGCTCCCCTGGCTGGCGACGATCGCGCTGTTGCTGATGGCCGGGCTACTGTTCTGGACCATGCAATTACAGGAGACCTGGCGTCTGCATCTGCAGAATTTCACGATCTGGCTGCCGTTTGCCGGGGCGGTGCTGGCGGGCGGGGGACTGGTGTGGTTCGGCCTAAAGGGCGGGTATCATTTTCTGCCGTTGGCCGGGATCCTGGTGCTGGTGAGTAGCGGCTTCGGCGCGCTGGTGTTTACGCTGTATCCGTGGATAGTCCCGGCGTCGATAACCCTTCATCAGGCGGCCGCGCCACCGGAGACCCAACGTTTTCTGCTGATAAGCTTTGCGCTGCTGGCGCCGGTGACGCTGCTGTACAACACCTGGGGGTTCAGGCTGTTTAGCGGGAAAATTCGCTAATCGTTACTGCGCCAGGATCTGCTCCAGCGTGGCACCTATCGCCAGAATTTGCGCATCACTCCCCGGCAAACCGTCTATCTCCAGCCCTACCGGCAACCGGCTGGTGGCGCCCACCCCGACCGGCAGGGTCAGCCCCGGCAGGCGGGCATTGCTTCCCGGATCCACATTGCGGATCAAGCGGGCAAAGTTTTCCGCGGAACTCACCTCATCATTCGCCAGCGGGGCGACGACCGGCGAAGTGGGGAAGATCAACCCGTCGAGCTGGTGGTCGTGGAAGGTCCGTTCATAGAGGGCGATCAGACGCCCGATCCCCAGCGAAACTGCCTGTTGGTATAGTGGCGTCAGCGGAACCAGATTGCCGTCATTATCCGGGATCCCCCCCGGGACAATGACGTGCTCAAAGATGGCGCGCACATCCGGGCTGGCGATGTGCTGCACGATATCCTGCAGGGTCAGCCGGGTGTCATGCGCCTGGAGATAATCAATCAGATCGTGCTTGCCTTCATGCATCACCACCGGGAAGGAGACGGCGGCATTGGCCTCTTCAAGCCCGGGCATCTCGACGGCAACCAGCGTGACTCCCGCATCGCGCAGCCTGGCGAGCGCGGCGTGGGCCTGCTGGCTGACCTCTTCATCCAACGCCTGCCAGAACCAGGGCGCAATTCCAAGACGAATGGTCCGGGCGGGTTTAGGGAGTAACACCTCGCCACCGGCCATCAGGCTGTCGAGCAGGGCAATATCCGCCACGTTGCGGGCCATCGGGCCCGCGGTATCCCGGGTGTGGGAGAGGGGGGTGATCCCCGCCTGGGAATAGCGCCCGGTGGTGGGACGAAAACCGACGCAGCCATTCAGGGCGCAGGGCTGGCGCACCGACGCCCCGGTATCGGTGCCGATGGCTACCGGTGCCATTCCGGCGGCAACGGCTACCGCGCTGCCCGACGAAGACCCGCCCGCAATACGGCTGACGTCATGGGCGTTGCGCACGCCCTTTATCGCAGGCGTGTGATACGCCGCGTTATAGCCGGTGACGCCAAAGGCCAGCTCATGCATGTTGCATTTGCCAATAATAATGGCGCCCGCATCGATAAGACGTTGGATCACCGGGGCGGTCGTTTTGGGTACAAAATTTTTCAGGGCTGGCGTCCCGGCCGTATTAGGCAAACCGGCGACGTGAGTATTGTCTTTCACCGCGACGGGAACACCGCCCAGCGGCAAGGGGGCACCGCCGCCGGCGAGATGTTTATCCCAGGCCTTTGCCTGCGCCAGCGCCTGTTCGGCATTCACCGTAATAAAGGCGTTGAGGTGATCCTGGGCGTCGATGCGGGCTAAGCAGGCACGAACCAGCGCTTCGCTCGACACTTTTCGTTCACTGATGAGCTGTGCCGCGTCGGCGGCGGTGAGGGTATCCAGTTGTGCAGGGTTTGCGGGTGTTATTGTTTTCATGGGCTGTTTCCGGACAGTGGGTATCCGCAACATTTAGGCAAATCAACCCTACGCGCGCCATCCTCAGGATTGAGGAGGCGTTAATGCCTGAGCCGCGAGGCCAGCTCCGTGCGGTTGGCGCAGTCGAGCTTTTTCAGGGCGTGATTCAGATGGGTGCGGACGGTGGTGAAGCTGATGTTCAGCAGGCGGGCGACCTCTTTATCGCCCAGACCTTTGCAGACCAGGCTGACCACCTCCTGCTCCCGGGCGGTTAACTGCGGGGACTTTTCATTTTTCGGTAAGGCTCTGGCAAACCAGGGTTCCAGCAACTGCAACAGTGCGATTTCGCGCTGCCCGAACGGCGGGGCGTCTTTGGCCCGCCAGATGCGCAGATCGCCCACGTCGTCACCATCACGTAAAAAATAGACATTAACGCCGTGGTGCATGCCGCAGGGTTTCAGGAACTCATGGTAAAAGGGCGTTTTGAACAACTCGCGGGCAGGCATCACCTCATCCACCAGGGTTGGATGCTGTTTTGCGCGCAGAAGCGGGGTGATGGGATCGATGTATTGCCAGGTACTGGCATGCTCACGCATTGCTTTTTCAGCAATGTTCCAGCTGACGCCGTGGCGCGAGGTCCTGGAGGCAGAGGACCAGATGCAGGATGCCGCAAAATCGGCCTGCAACAGGGCGCAGACATTTTCCAGCGTCTCCTGACGCAGGGCTCGGCTGCCCTGGCCCGAACCGAGTTGCCACAGGATGTGCGAGAACAGACGAAGCTCACTGGAGGTTAACGGGATCTCCATTCCTGATGTTCTCCCTGTGGGTTTGTGTCAGTGAGTGTAGAACAGGTCGGGCGCAGCGCCATAATTACCTGTAGTTACAACATACAATAAACTTATTACACTAAGACACGTCAACATCGTGCCCGTTTATCTTCGCTTTACAGCATGCGGGAGTCCGCTCTGCGCCGTTTGCGAACAATACGTTAGCGCAAACGGCGACGGCTGAACAGATTAATGATTTATATCTCAGGAAACAGAATGCCGGTAAGCCGATCCCCGAACTTTCTCAACGGCTACTTTCCCGGCGATAAACGCATGGTCCGAATTGTAGTATTCCCATTCGCTGTAGCGTCCGGCCAGGGTGATGCCGTGCAGCAACAGCCATTTGCGGATCGTCTCCACGTTCTCCTTGCGGCTCTGATCGTAGATCACGTAGGCGTAGGGGATATCGATTTGGTTGGCGGTGATAATCTCATCCTCTGCTGAAATAATTCCGGCTTCGATGCACTCCTTAATGCAGCGGTCGATCAGCGCCTGGCCGTCAACCGGCAACGGTTTATCCGGTGAGTAACTGATTTCACAGGTCAGGCCGCAGCTGCCCGCCGGGCTGCAGAAGGGGCTGGCGTTCCCCTGAACAAAAATGCGGTGAAATATTGTCTTACCGGCAAAGTAAATCCAGTGTTTGTCGGTCAGATTGTCACGGCCAACCCCCAGATTGACGCAGCGAACGGAGACGTGGCGCAGGCCTTTCGCTGCTTTACGTACGTCAGGCGGCACTTCGTCGCCCATCAGGCGAATCAGCTCCGGCAGTACCAGAGTGCTGATCATATGTTCATAGCGATACTGCCGTCCGTCTGACAGCGCAACGATATGCTGATTGGCATAGATTTTACTGACCTCGGCCCCGGTCTCTATCCGGCCTTTAATGTGCGGCAGAAAACCGTTCATCAGCGCCTGGAAACCGCCCTGCAGCGGATAACCAAAGCGCGCATTGGGCCCCATCGGCTTTGAGGTCTCGTTCAGGGCGCCGTCGATAATTTGTTCCAGGTCGGGCAGGGGAACGCGGCCACCCAGCCAGGATGTCTCCATTTCCGACAGCGGCACCGTCCATAGCTTTTTATTATAGGGAATAGCAAAATGCCGGGCGATCCCCTTGCCCCATGTCTCATAGATAAAGGCTTCAAAGCTGCCTTTTCGTGGCGTTTTCTCCGCTGGATCGGCGCTGATGTAGTCCGGCACCGCGCCATCGGCGCAGCAGTCGTGGTGCTGTTTTCCCTGGCCGCTTTTCTCGCTGCAGGTCGTCATGCTTTGCACACCCGAACCCGTTCCGTATCGCGCCTCGATGGCACCCAGAATGCACTCTTTAACCACCGTGGCGGGCAACCCGTAAAGGGATCCCTGGAAGGGGTAGCGGGTATAAACGCCGTCGGTATAGACCCAGGCTTCACGGATCTGCCAGTGGATATTGTCCCCCAGTAACGTTTTGTACAGCGCCAGCACCTCTTCGTCAGCGGAAAACATAATGTGGCCCGCATAATCGAAGGTAAAACCTTTGTCCTGAATGGAGCGACAGAGCCCGCCGACCGTGGCATTGCGCTCAAGCAACGTTGCCCCTTCGCCATAGTGATAGGCCGCGCTCAGCCCGGTTGGCCCGGCCCCGAGGATTAAACATTTCTGTGCTTCTGTGCGGGCCGCCTTCTGTGGGATCAGCCGTAAAACCGGCTCGGAAGCGGATTCGTCGGAGCTGCTATCCGCTGTGCTGACCGTCGCAGCCGAGGCATCCAGATAGCGTAAAAATGCGTTCTCAATCAACGCGTGCATGCTCTGCACGGTTTTATCCCAGGAGGTGCTGGCGACAATACGCTGCATCGTCTGCTGCTGCGCTTTTCGGGTCTCTTCCGGCAGCGCCAGCGCCTGTTCGCAGGCGGCAATAAAGGCTGCCTGGTCGTGGGCAACAGCCACAACGTGGCTATAGGGTTTTTCAACATCGGCAATGGCGGTACTGACCACCGGCAGCTGCGCGGCCATGTACTCGAGCACTTTTGTCGGGCTAATGAACCGCGTGGATTCATTCAGCGCGAACGGCATCAGGCACACATCCCAGCCGGCAAGGAACTGTGGCAGGGCCTGATAAGGCTGCATGCCGGGATAATGAATGTTGCTGCGTCTGGGCAGGGTAGCGGGATCGATCTTCACCACCGGGCCGACCATCACGATCTGCCACTCCGGATGTGAATCCGCGAGAGCCGCAATCAAAGATAAATCCATACGTTCATCAATAACGCCGTAATACCCGAGCCGTGGATGGGGGATCTCGTCCTGCAGCGGGTGATGATTCGCCCGATCCAGCGCCTGTTCGAAATGCACCGCATCGACGCTGCTGGCAAAACAGTGAATATTCGGGTGGCGGCCTTTCCTCGCTTCATACAGGCTGGGGCCACCGGTAAAGACAATATCCGCCCGGCTCAGCAGAGCTGACTCACGTTGCAACAGCTGGCGAGGGGCTTTCTCAAAGGCGGCAAGTTCATCCATGCAGTCATAGACCACGATCGCCGGAGTAAAGATCTTCAACAGCGGAAGCGCCATCGGCGTATAGAACCAGACCACCGGGGTTTCGTCCGGCTCCCGTAGCTCCGTCAGGAGCGTTTCCAGAAAGGCAATTTGCTCGTCGTGGAACCCGGCCGCCGTTGACGGGGTATGCGGCTGAACCACGGTGACGTTTGGGGCGGGCCGGGAGAGCTTCAGCTCCGGTTTCTCCGCTGAATAGAGCGGCTCCTCAATAAAGACAATGTGATAGTGCTGGGCAAGACGTGTCATCAGATGCTGTGGACGCTGAAAGACAAAGTCCCAGCGCAGGTGACTAAAAACATATATTTTTTTCATATCTGATACCTCTGTGCCGGTGCAGGTAAAGGCGCCTGATGGCTGTTGAAAACGTTTCAGCCGGAGCTGGGTTTGCTCAAGCGCGCGTGCGTAAAGGGTATTAAGATGTCGCTCTTTATCGGGCGTAATGTCCCACAAACCGCAGTGATGCCAGACAGCACAGTTTTCCCAGTCGGGGCGGTCAATAATGGGGTAAAGGCAGATCCCTGAGAGCTCAACGCCCGCCAGCTGTGCCTGAGCAACCTCAGAGGCGACATCGTTAATCCAGGCTCCACGCCCACTGCCGACATGGCTTGTTTCGGCAAGCAGAATAGGGCGGTGATAGCGTTCATAGAGTTCCTGCAACATTTCGTGTAATCGTCGTCGTCGCCGGTCGCCAAGATGCCAGGCGAGGCGCTGGTTGTTTCCCATCATCCACTGGTTGTCGTGGTAGTAATTGGCCCCGATCAGATCCAGGTAGCGTGGGTTACCGCCGAGCTCGGGCTCATGCCGTCCCGCTAGCATGTCCCACGCCTGGTACTGCGCCGTGCGCAACGCCTCGGTTTCCTGTTCGGTCGTGGGGTCGTCGTCGGGAGAAATCAGATGAATCAGAGGGTCACAATGCAGAATTCTGGCCCGGGGATCGGCAGCCCGGATGGCGTCGCAGGCAGCTATCGTGGCGCGAACCAGCTGCCGCTTGATCTGCATGCTTTCCATCTCTTCCGCAAGGGCGGCGGGAAACAGGCCCACGGTAATCCCCCAGGCGGTAAAGGAGATCTCGTTGACCGGGGAGTAGACCGGCGGCTCCTGATACCAGGGGCGCAAAAAGGCGGCCAGCGCGCCGCACAGCCGGGCGAAACGCGTCACAAATGCCTCAGAGAAAAAATCGACATCGTCTGGCCAGCCGTAATGGCAAATCGTCCAGCAGATCTGGATACCGTTCTCCTTTGCCGATGCCATTTTGGCCGCGACGGCGGTAAAGTCGTAACCCTCTGATGTATCGGTAAGTCGCCAGCCGACGCTCTCCCTCACCGTGGCGATGTGAAAAGGGCGGAGTGCCCTGTAATCATCGTAATGTCTGCTGTCATGACCCGTTTCGTGATCCATTGAAAGGGCATGCCCTTGCCGCGTAACAAAATCTGCACCTTCAAACCCCGCCTGCCAGAATGAACTAAAAATAGGCATCTCACTGCTCCCGATGGATAGTGTTTATCAATAAAAAAACAAACCGGCATGGTATTAAAATGGGGAAATAAATAATCCCTTTTTACGGATCACAATACGGCAGAATAATCAGGTCCTCACTCATATTTACGTCACAATCATGCATGCTTATCCCCTCCACGTATTTTATTAAAGGCGGAACAGAGTCAAAAATAAACCACCCGGAAGTACCAGGTTTGTTTCAACATCCCTTGCAGAAATAAGCGCGAACCAGCTTTACCGCTGTCTTATCTTTAAATGATAGACGGGAACACTGATGAGGAGCAGGGTCTTTTCATCGACGCTCTGCTTCGTTATTAGAAAAGATGATTAAAATCATCGTGAGACAGGAGTGCTTTTTTTACAGTTAACGCTTCGGTTAAGCGAAATTATTTTTTATAGGCTGCATAAAGCCCCCGGGGCCGCTACGTTAGTTTTTTGCATATGCAGGGTTTGCTGGCTGTAATTAACGAACCGGTACGCGCCCTATATTTAATACATTTCTTATTTGACGATCTCACGCGGAGTAAATATAAATTACGGCACATTTAATAATGAATAAATAACTCCGGATAATACATATTATATGTAGTTACAACATACAGTACTCTTCTTTAACCCTATACCTCAGCATAGTGCTCGGTAACAAAGCCTTGCAGTTCGAAAGGGGGGTTTGAACATTCTTATCCTTTTCAGGGGATAATTTGCACTTATCCCCTAGAGGGGTTATTCTCATTTTATCCCCTACAGGGGATTTTCTCAAAATATTCGCTATGGGGAATAATCATGAAGGTGACATCGGCAGACGCACTGGCGCAGGCCGTCCGGGATCAGCGTAAGGTCAATAAGTTAACCCAAACGGCGACGGCTGAACAGGTAGGTATTAAACAAACCACCGTATCGGATTTCGAGAACAAACCGGGCTCTACCAAGCTGGACACCTTGTTCAAAATCCTTGCGGCGCTGGACCTGGAACTGCACGTGGTAAAACGCGGTGCCACGCTGCCGGACAATAACGCCTGGACGAAGGAGTGGTAAGCGATGCGCGCAAAACGTCTGACTGTCGCGATGAATGGCGATGTGATAGGCACGCTGCATCGTGATGGCAGCGGGGCGATGTCCTTTCAGTATGCCCCAGCGTGGCTGGCAGAGCCGGGTTCGCGAGCGATCTCGCTCTCTCTGCCGCTGCAACACGGCAGGATTAGCGGCGCGCCGGTCTTCAATTTCTTCAGCAATCTGCTGCCTGACTCCGAGGCGATTATTGCCCGCATGCAGGCCCGTTTTCAAGTGGAAACCACGCATCCTTTCGATCTGCTCGCCAGCGTTGGGCGTGACTGCGTCGGCGCCATTCAGCTCTATCCGCCGGGGCAGGAGATCCCCCCGGTAACGGATATCGTGGCCGAACCGCTGGATGACGATCAGATTGCCGCGCTGCTCGAGGGCTACCAGATGGCGCCGCTGGGGATGACAGAGGAGGGCGCCGATTTTCGCATTTCGCTGGCCGGGGCGCAGGAGAAAACGGCGCTGCTGTGGTATCAGGATCGCTGGCAACGGCCCCAGGGCAGCACCCCAACCAGCCATATCTTCAAGCTGCCGATAGGTAGAATAGAGCAGAATAACATTGACCTGAGCGAAAGCTGCGAAAACGAATGGCTCTGTTTGCGTATCGCCAAAGCCTTTGGTTTCCCGGTCGCGCATGCCGACATGGCACAGTTTGGCCGGAAAAAGGTGCTGATTATCGAGCGTTTCGATCGTCGATGGGCCCGCAGCGGCTGGCTGATGCGCTTGCCGCAGGAGGACTTTTGCCAGGCGCTGGGCGTGTCGCCAGCGCTGAAATATGAGTCTCACGGTGGCCCCGGGATTGCAGACGCCATGAAGCTGCTGCTTGGTTCTCGCCTGGCGGGGCAGGATCGCGAGATGTTCTTTAAGGCGCAGATCCTTTTCTGGATGCTGGCCGCCATCGATGGCCACGGTAAAAATTTTAGCCTGTTTATTGAGGCCGACTCCTCGTTTCGCATGGCCCCGCTGTATGACGTGATTTCCGCGTTTCCGCTGTTCGACGCCGGGGGGATCCCGGTCAAAAAGGCGAAGATGGCGATGGCGCTACAGGGAAAAAACCGGCAGTACCATTTCGCGATGATCCAGCCGCGACACTTTATCAGCACCGCCGCCTTTGCGGGATTTTCGCAGGAGGCTGCCCGCCGTTTGATGACGGAGATGGCCGCGGTTACCGACGACGTTATCGCCACCGTCAGGGCAGAACTGCCGACGGATTTTCCGCTGCCGGTGAGCGAGGCTATTTTTCGCGGTTTAGCCCGCCAGGCGGCGCGGATAGGGCGATTCAATGAGTTAACCCCGTAATACAGCATGCCGGGCACCTGCTTTAGGTACTAAAAATGGTAGGTAATTGAGATATATTTGCATTTGTAAATGATATTTATTTTCATTATCATTTTTCTTTACGTAAGCAACTGTAAAGAAAAATGACATGAACAACGCCTCTGCTGTAAAGAACAAAACGCTGTGTGCCCTCGCTATTTCACTGGCTATGCACTCTGGCTCGCTCTTCGCTAAAGAATTTACCGAGAAGGATTTCCTCGTTCAACCACTGGGACATGGCGTGTATGAGCTGGCCTATGATAAAGACCAGAACGCGCTCTATGCAGCCTCTGCGCCCTCTTTTGATAAAGACAAAACCGCCGGGCTGGTCTTCCAGCTGGCCGCACCCACGCTGAAAATTGAGCACCAGATCCCTACCGAACGCCGCACCTTTGCCGTCGCGCTGGATCAGGAGCAGCACATTCTCTATCTGGGTAATGCCCTGGAAGGGTCGGTCACACTGCTCGACACGCGTAACAATAAAATCATCAAAACGATCCAGCTGAGCGACGATTCAGATCCGAATAAAAAAGCCCACGTCCGTGAAGTGGTGCTGGATAAAAAACATCAGCGCCTGTATGTCTCCGGAATTGGTCGTAAGGGTAAAGGCCTGCTGTGGGTAGTGGATACGCAGAAGCAGGCTCTTGCCCAGACCCTCGAAAAACTGGAGCCCGTCGGTTTTGCCGTGGATGAGACTGGCGACAAGGTTTACGTCGTCTCCGGCTCCGGGGAGCTGATCACTCTGGAGGGTAAAACCTCGCAGCTGCTCACCCGCGTGAAGGTCGATCCTGCCGACCCGGAACATTACTTCCTGAACATCGCGCTCAACACCGCGAAAGGGGTGGGCTATATCGCGGATACCAACACCAAAGATGTGCTGGTTGTGCAGCTGGATTCCGGCAAACTCCTGCACCGTGTCCCGACGCCTAATTCCGTCGGCGTGCTCTACAACCCCGCGCGTGAAGAAGTTTATGTCACCCATCGCAACGATCGCCAGATTAGCGTGATCGACGCGACCAACAATCGCCTGAAACACACCATTAAAACCGCGGCGATGCCAAACAGCCTGGCGCTTTCTGCCGACGCCAGCACGCTCTATGCCAGCGTCAAGCAGGATGAGAAAGCCAGTGCAGCTGACTACGTGCTCAAGATTGATTTAAACCAGTTCTAAGGATCCCGTTGTGATTAAGCAAACACGCATGGCCGTGGCGGTTTCGCTCGCCCTGGTTAACCTGCCGGTAGCCGTTTTCGCCGCAGAAAACACCGCCGTAAACGAAGATGAACTGGTAGTGACCGCGACCGGTTTTAGCCAGGAACGCCGTGAAGCACCGGCGACGATTTCCGTGGTGAATGAAAAAGAGCTGAACACCCGCTCGAATCAGAACGTTACCGAAGCCCTGCGCGAGATGCCGGGCGTGCTGGTCGGTAACGGCCACGGCAGCCTGGCAACAGGCGATGTGCAGATGCGCGGGATGGACTCCACCTATACCTCGTACATGGTAAACGGCATCAAGCAGGCGACCCGCGAATCCCGCCCTTATGGACACCATATCGGCACCGAAGCGGCCTTTATGCCGCCGCTTGCCGCCATCGAGCGGATCGAGGTGATCCGCGGGCCAATGTCCTCCCTGTATGGCTCTGATTCCATCGGCGGCGTGGTCAACGTGATCACTAAGAAGGCCTATAACCTGGAGAAGTGGACCGGGGTTCTGGAGGATAACTACTTCCTGCAGGAGAAGAGCGAGTACGGCAATACCAACCAGACGAATGCCTTTGTGATGGGACCAGTGATCCCGGGCAAGCTTGGGGTGAGCCTGGCCGCGGACTATCTCGATCGCCGCGACGATGACAGCATCAACGATGAGCGTTTTGTTAAGCATCAGTCCGGGAATCTGGATGCGACGATCTCCATGTCGCCGACCGATACCCAGCTCTGGGATCTGAATGCCAACAAAGGCAACCAGGAGAAAACCCATAACGACAAGCAGTGGTACTGGGGCTTCGACCGCGATGCGGCCTCGCTGTCGCAACATGCCTGGTATGGCGACATCCTGGAAGTAAAGAACTTCGTCAGCTACGAAAAAGCCAAAACCGAGTACCGCGTTCCGGGAATGTCATCGCAGTTTATTACCCAAAAGAACTACGAAGCCAACAGCGCCAACACCTTTACCCTGGGCGATCACAAGCTGACCCTGGGGGTGAACTTTACGCGCAACGAGCTGGATGATGAGTTCGGCATTAAGGATAAGGAAGCGCCGGGCGTCACGCCGGTCAGCGAAATTACGCGCGACGGCTGGGCAGTGTTTGCCGAAGACGCCTGGATGATCGTGCCGGACTTCACCCTGACCACCTCGGCGCGTCTGGATCATGACAGCTATTTTGGTTACCACGTCACGCCTAAGCTCTACGGCAACTGGACCATCGATGAAAACTGGGCGCTGAAGGGCGGTGTCTCTGCTGGCTATAAGAAGCCGGATCTGCGCCAGAATAACCAGGGCTTCACCAGCGTGTACGGCGCTTATCCGTATTCGGAAATCGGCATCGGTAATGACGATCTGAAGCCTGAAGAGAGCGTCAACACCGAGCTGGGCATCTACTGGCAGCAGGACGCGCTGGCGCTGGATGCAACCCTCTTCTACACCAAATTTAAGGACAAAATCAGCGACCATCTCATTTGTACCGCGTCGGACACGCAGAAGTGTACCTACAACGGGTATGTCGCGGATACCGTCTTCCAGTACGCCAACGTCAGCGATGCGGAGATCTACGGTCTGGAGCTGAACGGCGACTGGCAGGTCACGTCCTCCCTGAGAGCCAACGCCAACTATACGTACACCCACAGCGAACAGCAGAGCGGGGAGTATAAAGGGTATGCGCTGAGCGATTTCCCGGAAAGCATGGCCAACGTCTCCCTGACCTGGAACGCGGTAAATGACCTGGAGCTGTGGACCAAAGCCAGCTGGCGCAGCACGTCGCCGGACATTGGTAAATCCAGCGAAACGGAAGCCTATGCCCTGGTCGACCTGGGCGCGCGTTATCATCTGAACAAGAACGTGACGCTGATGACCGGCATCTATAACCTGTTCGATGCCAACCCGATCTACCGCACCTCTTACAACCAGTCTTCAATGCTGGAAGGTCGCCGCTATAACTTTGGCGCCCGTATCGAGTTCTGATATCTCTGCCGGGGCCTGCGGGCTCCGGTCTCTTCGGCTGGTTAAAACGTTCTACTTGTGATACTTAAACTGGGATACAACAAACCAGGATAATAAAAGATGTCGCAGAACAAAATTGCCCACAAAGTACAAAACCTCCAGTCATCCGCGATCAGAGAATTATTAAAACACAGCAAGATGGAAGGGGTGATTTCACTTGGCGGGGGCATTCCCAACCCGGATCTTTTCGATCGCGAAGGGCTGGAGCTGGCTATGGAGAAGGTGCTTTCCAGCACCTGGAAAGAGGCGTTTCAGTACGGTCTGAGCGAGGGCAGCCCGGAGCTGCGCGGGGCCATCTGTCAGCTGCTGAGCGGCAGGGGGATTACCTGCGGCGTGGATGACGTGGTGGTGACCTCCGGCTCCCAGCAGTCGCTGGATATTCTGGCGCGGGCGCTGATTAACCCGGGCGACATCGTGGTCGTCGAACGTCCGACCTATCTCGCTGCGCTGCAGGTTCTGCAGTTAGCGGAGGCTAACCTGATGTCGGTGGGTACCGACGGCGACGGGATGATCATCGATGAGCTGGAAGCCCTGGTTAAGACCACGCCGGTGAAAGCCGTCTATATTGTACCGACGTTCGGCAACCCGGGCGGCGTTACCCTGGCAGAGCAGCGCCGCAAGCAGTTAGTGGCCTTATCCCAGCGCTACGATTTCGTCATCATCGAGGACGATCCCTATGGCGAAATCAACTTCACCGACCAAACCTTCACGCCACTCAAGGCCTGGGCGGCAGAAATGGGCTGTGGCGATAACGTGATTTATACCTCCACCTTTTCCAAAATCCTCGCGCCGGGCGCAAGGGTTGGCTGGTTAGTACTGCCGGACTGGATAAAGCGTCAGGTGGTGATCCTCAAGCAGGCGACCGATCTGCACACCAGCTCGTTATCGCAGTCGCTGACGTATCACTACCTGGAGAGCGGCCGCCTGGCCGGGCAAATCGACCTGATCCGCGAAGCCTATAAACACAAGTGCCAGATCCTGTGCCAGCACGTGGAAAACGAACTGAGCGAACATTTGACCTTCCATAAACCGATGGGCGGCATGTTCCTGTGGGCCAAATTTAAATACGAGATGAATACCACGGCGTGGTTGAAAAAGACGCTCAGCAACGGCGTAGTCTATGTGCCTGGGGAGTTCTTCTACTGCAACGAGCCGGATCATGCCACGCTGCGCATGTCGTACGTCAGCGTCACGGATGAGAACCTGAAAGAAGCGGTGGCGCGGTTAAAAGCCTCGCTGTAAGTTCCCGGAACGGGTGGCACAAGCCACCCGTTTTTAGTTATCAGCTGCGAATAAATTCCAGTAAATCTTTGTTGATGGTATCAGGGTGAGTGGTGTGCATCCCGTGAGGATACCCCGGATAGACTTTCAGGGTGCTGTTGCTGAGAAGTTCATCCTGGAGCAGGCTGGCGTTTTTGTAAGGCACAACCTGATCGTCATCGCCCTGCAAAATAAGCACCGGCAGGGTGATCGCTTTCAGATCGGCGGTCTGGTCCGTTTCTGAAAACGCCTTAATGCCTTCATAGTGCGCCTTCGCGCTGCCAATCATCCCTTGTCGCCACCAGTTCTGGATGGTGCCCTGCGAAATTTCAGCCCCGTCACGGTTAAAGCCGTAGAACGGACTGGTCGCCACGTCGAGATAGAACTGAGCCCGGTTTGCGGCCAGCGCTTTCCGGAATCCATCAAACACGTCTATTGGTGTACCGCCTGGATTGTCGGGCGTTTTCACCATCAAAGGCGGTACGGCGCTGATCAACACGGCTTTCGCCACGCGACCCTGCGGTTGTCCGTATTGCGCCACGTAACGCGCCACCTGGCCACCGCCGGTGGAGTGGCCGACATGCACCACATTGTGCAGATCCAGATGTTCAACGATGGCGGAGACATCGGCGGCGTAGTGGTCCATATCATGGCCGTCGCTGACCTGATCGGAGCGGCCGTGACCACGACGGTCCGAGGCAATGACACGGAAACCTTCCGCTAAAAAGAACAGTAACTGGTTATCCCAGTCATCCGCGCTTAATGGCCAGCCGTGATGGAAGAATATAGGTTGTGCATCTTTGGGACCCCAGTCTTTATAGAAGATACTGACATTATCTTTTGTGGTGACAAATGACATGGTGAACCTCTCGGGGAGTGAAAGAACCTGAGTGAGATGAGTGAGTCAATTGGATTGGCCCCTATATTTCCATACACTTTTTATCACTTAACCCATTACTGGTTCGCCGCCGCAGATATTCCCGTGGCGAACGATACCCCAGTGCACTATGCGGATGCCATTCGTTGTAATGTTCGAAGGCCTCCGCAAGGTTCTTTACCGCTGTTAACCCGTCGGGTTTCGGCATGATGCTGATGTAATCGCGCTTCATCGTTTTCACGAAGCTCTCTGCCATCCCGTTGCTTTCCGGGCTACGTACCGCCGTATGTTTAGGCTCCAGTCCTACCATTCTGGCGAACTGACGCGTCTGATAAGAACGGTAGGCTGAACCGTTGTCTGTCAGCCACTCAACGGGGGATGTCGGCAGGCTGTCACCGAAGCGACGCTCCACGGCACCCAGCATGACGTCCTGCACGGTTTCACTGTCATATCCACCGTTACTGGCCGCCCAGTAAAGTGCCTCGCGATCGCAACAGTCCAGAGCGAACGTGACCCGCAGTTTTTTTCACCGTTATCACAGCTGAACTCGAAGCCGTCAGAGCACCACCGCTGGTTACTTTCTCCAACGGCCACTTTCCCTGTATGCGCCCGCTTCGATGGCGGTATTTCCGGTTTACGCTCAAGCAGCAGCGCATTCTGACGCATGATGCGGTATACGCGTTTGGCATTGATCACCGCCATGTCGTCAGTTTCTGATTGTCTGCGCAGCAGTGCCCATACCCGACGATAACCATAGGTGGGCAGATCGCCGATAACGGTATGGATACGGGCCAGCGCGTCAGTATCATCAGGCTTGCGCTTGCACCGACGATCCTGCCAGTCCTTCGACCGACGGGCCATGGCATGCAGTTGCGCACGTGACACCCGGAGGCAACGACTGACAAGGCTTATTCGCCATCCTCCGGCAACAAGGGCACGTGCGCTATCCACTTTTTTTGTCGGCCATATTCAACGGCTTCTTTTAGCAGCTCGTTTTCCATGGTTTTCTTGCCCAACAGGCGCTGCAGCTCTTTAATTTGCTTCATCGCAGATGCCAGCTCCGACGCGGGCACAACCTGTTCTCCTGCGGCAACGGCTGTAAGGCTGCCTTCCTGATACTGCTTACGCCACAGGAACAGCTGACTGGCAGCAACGCCATGCCGACGGGCGACCAGCGACACGGTCATTCCGGGCTCAAAACTCTGCTGAACAATGGCGATTTTTTCCTGAACACTTCGCCGTCTGCGCTTCTCTGGACCTAAAACATCAATCATTCGGACTCCAACGACTAGTCTAAAAACTAGTATTAAGACTATCACTAACTTAAGTGATACCAACTGTCTGGAGATTCAGGGGGCCAGTCTATCAATAGGTGACGATGTACAGCCGCTTAGAAGTCTAGTTGAGATAATTAACGGCTGCCTCCAAAAGAGAACGTAACCGTTTTGCGCAGCCGGCTCAGGCTAAACAGCATCGACGCGACAGAGGCTGCGACGGCGACCCACAGGGCAATATGGACGGCATGTTCATTGAACGTCTGGCCGGATTCAGTCGACATGACGGAAAGCAGGATACCCACCACGGCGGCGCCCAGGCATTGCCCAAACGTCCGTGCGATAGACAAGATCCCGGAGCCATAGCTGGCGTACTCACGAGAAACATTAGACAGCATCTCCCGGTTGTTGGGGCTCTGGAAGCAGCCAAACCCGATGCCGCACACCAGGCTGCGCAGGCAGATATCCCACACCGCAGGCGTGGCGGGCAGCATCGCCAGCAGAATCAATCCCACAACAAAAATAGCCAGCCCAATGGTGGAGATCAGCGGCGCAGAAAGGGTATCGGCCCAACGGCCGGCATGGGGCGCAATCAGTACAATGCCAATCGGCCAGGGAATAAACAGCAGGGCGGACACGACAGGGCTATAGCCATACACGCTCTGAAAAAGGAAAGGCAACGCAATAAAGGTAATGCCCTGGCTGATAAAAGAGGCCAGCGAGGTTAAGGCTGCCAGGGTAAAACGCCCATTTTTGAAAATGGCAGGCGGCAGTAAGGGGGCCCGGACACGGCGGATATGCCAGATAAACATCATAATGCTGATGATGGCGAGGAGCCCCCAGCTGACGGTCTCGTGGTGGCTCGCAGTCTGATGGCTGGAAAGGCTATTCGCCGCCATGATGGTTGAACCTAACAGCGTCGCCGACAGCACCGCCCCGAGCGTGTCGAACGCAGCGTTGCCGGAGGTTGGTTTTCCGGGTAATGCCTTGCCAGCCAGCACCAGTGCGAGCGTTCCCGGAATCAGGTTAATGGCAAACAGCCATTGCCAGCTGAAAGTGTCCAGAATTGTACCGCCCAGTACGGGAGCAATAGCCGTACTGGAAGCAATCAGCAGGGCATGCAGTCCCAGAACGCGCCCGAGCAGTCGTCCCGGGAAAACGGATCGCAGGATCGCCGGGGCAATACTCAATGTGGCCGCGCCGCCGATCCCCTGCAAAATACGCATTCCGATCAGCATCTCCGGCGTTTTTGCCAGCGCGCAGCCCAGGGATGTCAGCGTAAACGTAGCCAGTCCTCCCAGAAAAATGGGGCGCGTTCCGTATCGGGCCGCGAGTGAGGCGAAGATCAGTAACGTCATGGCAGCCGAAAGCAGATAGCCGTTGGCGAACCAGACAGCAATATTGGCGGGCACCCGCATCGCTTGCGCCATGGAGGGCAGGGCAATGTTGATCATGGTGCCATCGAATACCCCCATCAGCGTGGTGATCATCACTGCGATCATAACCCTGGCGCGTTCCTGGCCTGGCAGCCCTTCGTCACCGGGTTGGTTTGAAAATAATGTATTCATCCTGACTCCTGGGGATGGTGTTTTGATGAAGAAACTATAATCATGGGGCATAGAGTGCGGAAGGCGCATCGTCCACACTGAATCATTGCACCGAACGCCTTATCTGATTTCGCCTTGAGGTTAATCATGTCTGACCCTGATTTTAACTTGCTTGTCGCGCTGGACATCCTGCTGGCAGAGGCCAGCGTTGCAGGGGCCGCGCGACGCTTAAACCTGAGTACATCAGCCATGAGCCGAACGCTCAGCAGGCTACGGGAAGTAACGGGCGATCCGATCCTGGTGCGGGCCGGACGCAACATGGTGCTGACGCCCTGGGCTGAAGCGTCCCGGGACCGCGCCCGGAACGCGGTGCATGAGGCGAGGGCGGTACTGCAACCCTCACTGGAGACGCTCAAGGTGGAAAATCTGGCGCGGCTTTTCACCATCAGAGCCAACGATGGATTTGTTGTCGCGTTCGGCCCGGCGCTGATTGCCGCCGTAGCTGAGGCCGCTCCTGACGTGTGTATCCGCTTTGCGCCGAAGCCTGAAAAAACGTCTCGCTATCTGCGTGAGGGCCTGGTCGACCTGGAGATTGGCGTACAGAGCAACATGGGCCCTGAAATTCGCCTTCAGCGACTCTTCCAGGACAGATTTGTGGGTGCGGTTCGCAAGACGCATCCGCTGGCGACGTTACCGGAAATCGGCATCAATGAATATGTCGCCTGGGGCCATGTGGTGGCCGCGCCAGACGGATCGTTACACGGGTTTGTTGATGATGCGCTGGCAGAGTCAGGCATGAAACGTAAGGTGGCAAGCGTGGTGCCTGGCTTTCCAACGGCGTTATCCGTAGCGCTGGCATCCGATCTTATCGCCATGGTGCCGGCGCTCTATTTAATTAATCAGCAGATGACAGAGCAGTTGCACGTTTTTGAACTGCCATTTAAAACCCGGACCATAACGGTATCGCAGATGTGGCATCCCAGAATGGAAAAGGATCCCGGCCATCGCTGGCTGAGAGAGAAGATTAAAGCGGTGTGTCAGACGGCGGGTGGGTGAAACTGCGCTCCGAATGGCAACCAGGCAATCCGGAGCGCTATCCTTTATACGTGCAGTTCTGCGACGACCTCGGCAACGCTTTTCACGCGGCGAATGCTGCCGATGCCTGTGCCGAGAGAGATATAGCCCTCGTCAGTATTGCCTTCAAGCATTCCCAGGCGCAGACCGCGTAATCCGCCCATCACCTTCGCCAGCTCTTCCTTACTGGCACCCTCTTTATCCAACGCAACCAGTTTATCGGCGAGCTTACCCGGCAACGAACGGTAGTAATCGGGAAGGGTGCGGAACAGGCGCATATCCAGCCCGTTCGCGGCGATAATTTTGTCTTTTACTGATTGCGGTACGCGGCTTTCAAGCGTGCTGATAAATACCGAGCCGGCAAACACACCCTGTGCGCCCAGGGCATGTGCGGCTCTGGCGGTTCGGTTGTCGGTTATCCCGCCCGCAGCCATAACCGGGACATTTTTCACCGCGTCGGCGATCAGCGGCACAATGGAGAAAGTGCCCAATGTGACGCCGGGCAAGGTGCCGCCTTCATCAAACCCCGTCGCCACAATAATATCGGCCCCGGCGGCTTCCGCGAGTCGGGTGTTTTCCGGAGAAGGGTTGATATCCCGGAAGATGATTTTGATCCCTGCGGTTTTCAGCTCATCAAACAGGGCAGGGATAATGGAACCTTCGCCGTAGCCGGTGTAAACCACTGCATGCACAGCTTCCTCTTTGATGACGTTGAGGATGGACGGTGTCCAGATGTCATTTTCTGCCGTCGGGATCAGATTGACGCCAAAAGGTTTCTCGGTGAGCATTTTGGTTTTGCGGATCTCTTCGCGCATTTTCTCGGCTGTCGCTTCCGGCGTTGAGACCGCTGTTTCGGCCGTTAATCCGGCATTGGGTCCGAGTACTCCGAGACCTCCGGCGTTACTGACCGCCGCCACCAGACGGGCATCGGTGAGCCATGACAGAGGCCCCTGAATGACATTTTTTTCGATACCCAGAATATAACTAACACTCTGATTTTGCATGAGACATTTCCTTTAACTAAGACGGTTCGTAGACCGGTATAGCCTGAGTCTACTCGCCGCTTTTGTTCTGAAAAATAGCGAATATCCTTCATCACTTTTACAAAATCAGTAACAATGGACGCGTTATCTATTTCGGGATGAAGGCGTGCTATGCAAATCAACGTGTACGAACTGATGCGGATCTTTATTGAGATCGTCGAGTCGGGCAGTTTTTCCCAGACGTCAGAAAACCTGCAAATTCACCGGCCCGCAGTGACCAAAGCGATCAAACAGCTGGAGCAGCACACGGGGGTGCGTTTGCTGCACCGTACAACCCGGCGAATCACGCTGACACCCGAAGGGGAAGAGTTTTACCGCAGCAGTAAGCCCTTGCTGGAACAAACCGATGCTTTATTAGGCTCTTTTGTCGCGGGCCGTTCATTATGCGGGCAGCTGCGTGTGGATATGCCCGTATCGATTGCCGCAATGCTGGTTGTACCCAGGTTGCCGGATTTCTATCGCCATTATCCCGGAATTGAAGTGGTGCTCAGCAGCTCCGACAGGCGTAAAGATATGCTGCGTGACGGCCTGGACTGCATCGTCCGTGTCGGTCCGCTGGAAGACGGTGACTATGTGGCTCGCTCGCTGGGTAAGATTAAACTGGTCACCTGTGCCAGCCCGGCATACCTTGCGGAGTATGGCGTGCCTGAAACGCTGGACGATCTGCAGAATCACCAGGGCGTGAACTGGTTTAACATTAACAGCCGACAAATTATGCCGTGGGTGTTTCAGTCGCCGTCTGGCATTGAGGAACTTAATCTGGCAGGCAAATTGGTGCTGGATAATTCAGAAGTCTATATTGCGGCGGGTCTGGCCGGGCTTGGGTTATTGCAGGGCATGGATTTCTTTTTACGCCCGTACATCAATGACGGACGTCTGGTAGAAGTGTTGCCTGGTCATCCGGTTCCGGCGCGACAGTTGTCCGTGCTTTATCCGCACCGGCATATTTCCCCGAAAGTGCGGGTCTTTACGCAGTGGCTTGAGACGGTTTTGAAGGCGTATACCTAAAATTGGGGCAGGGTGGACTGAATGAAAGTGATACTGGTGCGGCACGCGGAAACAGAGTGGAATGTGCGGGGAATTATTCAGGGGCACAGTGATAGTGCGTTGACCCGTCGGGGATTGCATGAAACATCGGCCTTACTGGCCGCGCTTGCAGCAAGTGATTACCGTATCGAAGGTGTTTACGCATCTCCGCTTGGCCGTGCATGGCAAATGGGCCAGAGCCTGGCTAAGGGCTTTCGCTGCCCATTGACAGCAGAACCAGCTCTTAAAGAACAAGCCTTTGGTCAGTTTGAAGGAGTGTCATCAGAGCTGCTCATCCAAAACTATCCAAACGATGCCCGTGCATTATTCGAACTTGATGCAGCGTATTGCACACCAGGTGGTGAATCTCTCGCGCAGGCTTCTCAGCGGGTTATGCATTTTTTACATCACATGGAATCAACGTCACAGCATCAAACAATTTGTATTGTGACACACGGGCATGTCAGTCAGGGCGTTCTGGCGATTCTTAAAGATGGGGTAATCGATTATTTCCCACGATATGCACAACCCAACGCGAGTTACTCCGTGTTCGATCTGATAAACGGGAAATGTACTGATGTCAGATGGGGAATTGCCACACACTTGCTTCAACTTCGTTGGTGAACAACACGAGAATGAAAACTCCTCTGTGATAAATGGCTGGATAGGAAAGGGAAGGTTGTGGTGCACGCGTATTGGGTTATCTGCATAAGGATAAGGAACAGGATGGTGTAGGTCTATATATTGCATTTAACATAATATACATTATGCGCACTAATGTAGTAACAGCACAATTATCAGATTTAGTTCGGGCTAGACCTCATCCTTGTGGGATTCTGATAACGACACATGCCGCGGATTTTTAACGGTGAATGACGGTCATCGGCCTGAACTCATCTAAGCCACAAGACTCTCGAAAGACATCGCGTTCTGGCGCCACTCATTCATCACCAAAGGAAAAAGATTGCTTTTGCAGGCAGCGTGAAGCTACGTTGAATACTTTGATTTCTGGATGTGGCCTTCTCTTATAAATACGGAAAACCTCCAAATGACTGATGCACATCAGGATGGCGCAATGATTAACCGCTCCGCCAGAAATAGCTGGTTGATCATTTCCGCCCATTTTATCTCTGACTTCGGCGCTTTTCTAAACATGGTGGCGTTATCCACCTATGTTTACTTGCTAAGCCAAAGCGTGACGCAAGTAAGTATTTTTCTGGCCTGTCGCGTCACCGGGGGAATCTTAGCAAGCCTGTTTGGCGTCCCTTACTTCAGACGCTTTACCGGGCGCTTGCCCCTGGTAATACTGGATATTCTTCGCGCTGCGCTGCTGGCATTATTGTTAATTTTCCCTTCTTCCGTACAACTTTATCTTTTACCTTTTATCGCTCTGGGAATTGGTATAGGTAATTCCATGTTCGCAATTGGGTTAAACAGCCAGTTGCCCTCTTGGGTAGATGATTCCCGCCGGGTTGCAACGAATGCCTGGTTGACGTCGGCCTCTGCGACAGGTGCTGTGACGGGCAGTATGGTGTCAGGTATATTGCTGGCTACAAACGGTTATGATCTGGTATTCGTCACCAATATTGTCACTTATCTCCTGGCCGGTTTATGTATTCTGCCTTTACGCTTTCTGATTATCCCGGCGGGAGCCGAGATAAAAAATCAGCGTAAAGAGTGGCGTGATCTTTTTAAGGGGCTACGGGCGGCACCGCTGATGGCTGGAATGTTGCTGATAACAATGGCTGATACTCTCGGTAGTGCTGCCCATAACGTCGGCTTTCCAGTCATTTCAGAGCTTCTGACGTCGGCATCTCCAGGCAAAACCATGGGTCTTCTGCTGGCGGTCTGGGCCGGTGGGAAATTTGCAGGTGCAAGATCGTCGAATTATTTTCTGCTTAAGCGAGGGATACCAGCTGAGCGTCTATTTTTTTATGGTGTGGCCTTAATGTCCCTGGGATTTATTTTAACTTTCCAACAAAATACCGTTTCCCTGGCATTATTTTTTATTTTCTTTGCGGGTATTGGAGATGGACTTGCGGATGTGAGTCTGATTTCACGAATTCAAAGTGAAGTTGAATCTTTACGGCTACCTGTTTTTAGTTTGATGACTCTGTTACAGATGACAGGTTTCGGTGTTGGAATGCTGATAGTCGCCCCCTTTTATATCTGGTTAGCCCCCTCGTTGGTCATTATTATTTTTCATGGCATCCCATTACTGACGTTGATCTTCGTATGGCTATACAGCCGACGTGGACACGCCTCACGTTAGACAGGAATTGCCAGCGACACTGAACAATAAAAAGCCGTAAGCAGCTTCCCGCTTACGGCGACAGGATCGGTGATAACCTGTTATGGCAATCAGGCAGCCTTAACTGCTCTGATTTTTTTACTGCCATCTGCATCTGACTCTGCTTTATCTGTTGCAGTTGCGGCATTAAGATCAGGGACCTTGCTGGTACGCAGAATATGCTGCACGGCCTCTTTCTGCTCGGCAAGAAACAGCCCAAGATTCTCAGCCTGCGTTTCATCCATCTGCATTTCGCTTTGCAACAGCCAGTCGGTGAACGCTTCTGCCATGTCGAGCAGTTTGTCGTGAGCGTCAGCCTCTTTCTTACTGGCAAATGTCATTTTCTCTTCACCTTTTCTTACGACAACAAATTTTGTTTCAACAGCCATCATATGCCCCCTATACTGTAATTATATACAGTATAGCAGTTTCGGATGAGTGTTGCAGCCAAAATGTGCTCACGTATGACAGCATGGCGCGACTCCCGGCCGCACGGTTATTATGAATCCTGCAAGCGTGCCAACATCCTGATCCGGCAGGCATAAATAATCGCGCACAACAGCAGACTCAGTAATGCGGTGCAGATAAATACCCCCGCTCCGGTCATGGCCAGCATCACGCCACCGATCAACGGCCCGGCAGCGATCCCTAGCGTCGTCAAGGTCGAGGCCCCCAGATAGGCACCGCGATGCTCTGCCGGTGCCAACTGATCGAGCAGAATGTTCAGGTTCGGCATCAGAATCGCCTCCCCCATGCTGAACACGGCGGTCACCGTCAGCCAGGCCCAAACTTCCGTCGAACGGGTGGCAAACATGCAGAGCTGCGACAAAGCGAAAATTAATCCCCCTATAAGAATGCGTCCCGGCAGGCCGATCTGCGCCAGAAACCGCATAATAAAGCTCTGGAACACCAGCACGGTACAGGCATTGGTAACCAGTATCAGGGTAATCAGCTTAACCGCCGCATTGCTATCCAGTAACATCAGGTACTGGGGTGATACGGCTTCGTAATGGATGAAAACAATGCTGCACAATATGCTGCACAGCAGTACCGCAATGTAGATTCTGTCCCTGGCGATAATTCCCATCACCTGGTGCAGTTTAACCGCCGGCACGTCACCGCCCTGCTGTTCGCCCAGCAGTTTTCCCGCCGGGATAAACAGCAGCACGTAGACAAAAAACGGCAGATAGGTCAGTCCGGTGATCAGAAACGTGCCCTTCTGAGATGTCAGACCAAAGACTAACCCCACCAGCGGGCCAAACACTGCCGCAACGTTGATCAGGTAGTAGCGCATCTGGAGCGCAAGCGCGCGGCGGCGGCGATCGCCCAGCAAATCACTCATGAGTGCACGCACAGGAGGATCAACCCATGCAAAGCAAACGCCGATGATCATCAGGCCGGTAATAAACAGCCCCATCCCGGTAGCCTGCGCCAGCGTGATATAACCCACGGCGGAAAAACCACAGCCCAGCAAAAGAATTATCCGGCGTCCCAGCCGGTCCGAAATCTGCCCGCCATACATACCGAGTACCACCGACAACAGCGCGCTGCTGGTCATCGCCACGCCAATAGCAATCGGCGACATATGATAATTCTGCGTCATGATTACGGCGATAAAGGGCCATGCCATAAAATAGCTGAAGCGGATAACGAAGGTAAAAAAGAGCAGCGCATGAACAGTCGCCGGGAAGGTTTTAAGCGTCTGAAATAGACCCGGTGCCGCACTAACTTCAGCGGCGGGTTTTATCGTCATAAGTCATCCTAATGATTATATTTATTAACATATAAAATCGCTATGCACTATAAGTGACTAAATATTAATATGATTTTTTGACGACAACCGCAACGCAAATGTTAAATAAATGTTTAATTTACCAGCTTATGACGTGAGGGCTATTTGTCGCAGAGAAATATAAGGGAAAGAAGGATTGAGGAGACATAATGCGAAAGTTAATACTAAAATCACCGGCAGCTCGTTGCAGGCTGCCGGTCTGAGAAGCTTTAAAATCTGTTGGCGTCGTCCCCACCAGCAAAACAGTCTTCGTCCAGCATCAGGCTACCTATTTTATGCACCGGGCCACACATGCTGACCTGAAACTCATCACCGAAGGTGATTTGCAGTTGCCCACCCGGCATATTCACGCTGACAGCGTTATCAACCCGACCTAATTTGCGCATGACGCTGGCCGCCGCGCAGCTGCTGCTACCGGATGCCAATACGCAGCGTATTGCGATCAACAACCTCCACCAGCTGAACATTGGTGCGTTTGGGAAACAAGGGATGATTTTCAATCTGCGGCCCTAAACGGTGAACCAGCGCCAGATCGAGCTTATCCACCAGCACAACACAGTGAGGATTGCCCATGGAGACCAGCGAGACCAGAAGGGTTTCGTCCGCCAGCTTCAGGGGATAATTCAGCGCTTCGGGTTGTTCAATCAGGGCCGGCAATGCCGCCGGACTGAAGTTAGCCCGTCCCATCTCCACCGTGATTTGATGGGGATCTTCATGGACCCTGCAATGTACGTCCCCGCCCGCGGTGTGCACTAAAAATGGCGCGTGTCCGACGCGGCTGATATCAAAAAGATAACGGGCATAGATGCGGAGACCGTTACCGCTTTTTTCGGCTTCTGAACCATCGGGATTGATAATTCGCAATGTGGGATCGTGCCGATCGCCACTGTCAACAAGCAGACCGTCAGATCCTAACCCATAGTGGCGATGGCATATGAGACGAACCTGCTCGATGCTCAACTGCTCTGCGACAGAACGATGGCACACCAGGTAATCATTACCGAGTCCGTGATATTTATGGAATAACAAAGAAGTCATGGATTGCGTTCTGAATTTGATTATTTAACAAATACATTACCGTATTTTTCATTCCGCAGGACAAAAAAGTGAACGCTGTTTTCGTTCATGTTCAATAAGCCATTCTTTACGTGCAATCCCTCCCCCGTGCACTATTAAGGGGCCCAGGCCCCCTGATCGTTACAATGCCTTATCGGTAAACAGCGGTACGTTGCAGGATGTGGAAATATGATCCAAATAGCCGCGCAGCGCCTCTGTATACGGAAAACCTTTCACAATCGTCAGCGAATTGAGAACCGGGAAGAGATAAAAATCCGTGATGCTGACAGGATTTCGGGCGCTCATATACGCCTCGATGTTACTGAGCGCCCCGGACAGCGTATCGATGTACGTCTGGCTATTGGCCATTAACGCATCCAAATCGCCAAACGCCTTAATCTCGCGCTGGGTATAGGCTTCTCGCGCGGCTGGCGTGGCGAGTTCTTTAAAATCGGCGCGGGTGAAACGCGGGATCGCAAGGTTAAATACGGCGCGGGTATTCTCTTTGCACCAGGCTTCAATCGCCGGGTCGCATTCCCCTTCAATAACCGGAGCGCCGTCAAGCTGGTCAACGTAATGAACGATATCCATGCTTTCCGGCATGTAGACGCCCTCTTCTTTCTGCAGGATCGGCACCACCTTTCTACCCACCATGCGGGTTGGCGTTTCGGCGTCGCCTTCCATAATCACACCCAGCTCGACAGGCACCTTTTTAAGACCAAAGATCATTCGCGCACGGATACAGAACGGGCAATGCTCATACACATATAGTTTCATGGCACTCTCTTTTCAGAACAGTTCAATAACGGGATGACTCATACCATAGCATCTGGCAAACAGAGTCACGTTTTCCAGCCTAACTTTAGTAGGTTAATGTCAGAAGCCTGCTGGAAATCAACTTCATAATCAGTACAATCCTTGTGACAATATTGTTAATGAGATTTAGATATGAAGTTATTTTCCACCGCGCGTACGGATGTGTTGCTGCTGACTACGGATCTGGCTGACAACCTCCAGCTTTTCCTGCTGGAGAACCGGGCGTATTTCGCGCCCTTTGAGCCATTGCGTAATGAGGACTATTTCACGCTAAACAGTATTACTCAAAGAATTGAAAGTGCGCAGAGCGATTACGACGCGAGAAAATGTCTGCAATTGGTTTTCACTTTAAAAGACGAACATAAGATCATCGGCAGTATCAATTTCACTAACTTCATCTTTGGCGTTTTCCAGGCGTGCTATCTCGGATTCTCGCTCGATCCTGCTTATCAGGGAAAAGGACTAATGCACGAGGCGCTGAAGGCATCGCTGAACTATGTGCAGGCGAATTATGGTTTTCATCGGATTATGGCAAACCATCTTCCTGATAACGCCCGCAGCAGTAAGACTCTGGCCAGGCTCGGGTTTGTGAAGGAGGGATATGCGCACTCCTATCTCAAAATAAACGGGGTCTGGCAGGACCATGTGCTCAATTCACTTATTCTGCCAGAAGTAGAGTGAGTGGCCTCTGTCACTGAAACACGTATCACTAATAATACGTCAGCGTATAAGTCGCCACCGCGTTAACCTCCCCGGCCTCTACGCGGCGTTGCGTCTGGTAATAACGTGCCAGCAGAGGGATCGCATATTGTCCCTCTGCTGCGGTTCCCATATCCATTTCTTTGTGGAACATTACCGGCGCATTCTGGTAAAGCAGCTGAACCCCAATACCGCGCGCCTGATTATGACGGGCATCGTTTTTTAGCACGCCCTTGTCTTTGATGGATGCGGATTCATTACCCTCCAGGCGCAGCTTCACTCCCACAGCGCTATTGCAGTCGAGCTGTAAAGCAAACGGCATATCACCTGCGGTATCGCCTACTCGCTCAAATTTATTCAGGTTGGTCGGGGGGAGTTGGACCGTGGTAGGCGTGGATGCGCTCAGGGTACAGGCCCCCACTTTGATTTTTCCTTTAATGTCGATGGCTGCCACAGAAGTATCGCCAGCGAACAGAAAATGGTTATCAAGATAATCCAGATTACCAGAAGCCACTGCGGCCGCCGTTTTCACGAGTTCGACTTTTACCCGCAACGTTCCCGTCCGAAAGGAATCATCAGATTGTCCCGCACGGGTGCGAACCCTTGCGGTAAAAGGCACGGTCGTCATCCGTGCCGGAAAACCGCCAAAGCCGCTGATGGCTCGTAACGATATTCTGACGCCCACCCCATTCAGGTTTGTATGGTAAATTTCAGGGGATTGCGCCAGGCCCGACATAAAAGCGTTAAAATCAAAATCACGATCATCAGAATGTCCGTTATTACAGGCTATCCACTGCTCACCGCCATCACTGATCTCATTCCATGAAAACGTCTTGCTGTAGACCGGCGTCCCGGGCAGGGCATTAGCGTGAACCACCATGTTGCCAACGTCCACTCGCAGGGTAGAGGCTTTTCCCTGCGCTAAAAAAGGGGTGCATGCCATGGCCGGTGCGGTATGAAGCAAAACAAGGAATAACCACCCTTTTAACCGGCTGGCGAGGGTTAAGACGCACATGAAAGACTCTGCTGTAAAATAAGAGGTGAAGAAGACGTCAGTACGGGTGATAAATCGTACCGGGCAATACATTGCTGATTAGCGGCGGCTCCCCACTTTGCTTTGAGACGCCCTGCTTTTCGAAGACCCGCTAAATAAACCTGCCCGTCGTTCGCGACAATCCCCTTAGACATATCATTATCAAGGGCTGTTACCTGAGTGCCAAACGGCAGCGGCTGGCTATTTTTTTGTAAAATAAATAACGCTTTATAACCCACACGGGCGCTGAAATACGCCATCACAATGGCATCTTTTGTGGGAACCGCCGTCACCGAACTGTTGGATAAATCAACGTTGGCAGGCAACGCATGGCTATCCAGTGAAACCGTATTGCGATGGTAGGCCGTGGCAAAAGGCAGTACGGCATATCCGGAGGCGTTTGTCCTGATAGTCTTCTGATTTTCCAGCGGCACATCACCCGCACCATTCGCATTCACTAATATCACCGGGCCATCCATTTCCTGAGAGAGCACCAGCCCATGCCGATGCAGCAGCACGCCGCCGCTGGCACCGTAACTGACCCGTTTCATCTGGCTATCTTCGCTAAAGCTGGCATTAAGCGCGCCCTGACTGCCGGTGTATCCCAGCGATACATCACCGCTTTGCCCTTGCTGGCTATCCGTACTTTGCTCCACGGAATAGCTCAGAGAACGGTCGTCCAATAACGCGCCATTAATACCCAGCGTCTGGGTGGCTCCTTTCTTTTGCGATGAGGAGGTGTTGTAGCTGACATAGCTGTCCGGGAGGAATTTCGCCAACGGAATCGAAAGTGACAGTGACAACACTTTGTCGTTATCTTCCTGCTCTGAAGAGTGAGTATCACTGTAACCGAGGGACCATGAGACGCCGTAAAATTCACTGCTGATCCCCATGTTCGCCGTGCGTTGCGCTCCCTGTGTTGACCAGTAGCTGTCCTGATTCAGGCTGAGATATAACGACAAGCTTGAGGCGATTGTCTGGTTTAACGTCACCTGAAGCGTCGATTTTTTGTTCTCCTCATCCGAATCATCGCTGTCATCCCCAGAGACATCTGCCAGTGAAGCATAGCGAGCGTGGGAGTAGCGCCAGGCATTGACCCTGACCAGCGTACCGAGCTGTTCAAGCCCCTTAGTGTATTGCACCTGCCACGCCCGCCCGGCGCCCTGCGCCCTGCGCCTCGCGAGTACTGGCATCCGATGTGGATAATTGCAGCGATAACGCCCCCCATTCCCCCAGTCCTTTCCCCATCCCTAGCGAAAGATTGCGATACTGTTCTGCCGCCTGAAAGCCGCCAAACCCGGTGACCGCGTGGCCAAAGCCGCGCATCAGCGAAAACTGCGTCATCAGCGGCTGACGGGTATTGCCGCTGGCGGCATAGCGCCCGGCGATCAGCGTATATTTCAGATATCCTTCGCGCTGCATCTGGTTTACCGAAGAATAAGGCTGGTAAAAGCGGCGTACCTCACCGCTGGATTCTTTAACCGATACCTCAAGATCGCCGCTGTTAGCCATGGGATAGAGATCGTTGATCACAAAGGCGCCCGGAGTAACATACGTTTGATACAGAACGTAGCCATTTTGCCGAACGGTGACCCGGGCATTACTTTTAGCAATGCCGTGAATGGTGGGCGCAAAGCCTTTTTGGGAGTCAGGCAACATCTCATCATCAGAGGCGAGGCCCACCCCCTGCACCTGTATCGGTTCGAAAACGTCACCAGAGGTAAAGGCATCGCCCAGCGTTAACTCGCTTTTCCAGCGCACAATATCGCGCTCCAGCCAGGTCGCCGAACTGCTCCAGTGCGTTTTTTCATCGCTATTACTGGTCAGACTCCCATCCGAACGCAGGCGCCATGCTCCCAGGTTAGCGCCATTCTTCATCAGCAAATAGTTGTCATTTTCCTTTCCGCCCTGCCGATCCCGCTGGCTGGCTCCGGAATAACGATAGTTAAGCTCAACCGCATTAATCCCCTCGTCCCATTGGGTAACGAGGACATCACCGCGAGCACGTTGGCTCATCAGCGCCTGAGGGATTGAGAGCTCCAGCTTTTGCTGCTGAAAGTCAAATGTGGTTCGACTGTCTGGCAACATCTTCGTCAGGTCGAGACAGGCAGCAGGCTTATCGGTATCCATGTTCTGCGCCAGAACAGCAGGGTTAACACCCGCCTTGCGCAGATCCGCTGAGGTCAGACAGGGAACCAGCGTTCCATGGCTATCATGATGAAACGCGACATCTTTGGGTGATTCGATGCTGACATCATTCACCATCCAGTTGACCAGATAGTGGCCTTCCGGTTGGGCATGGGGAGCGTTGAAACTGCTTAAATCAACCGGAGGTAAATTCTCGTTTTTTTCCAACAGATCCATATTAAACGCTGGCTGCGCCAGAGTTGGCTGGCAATATCCCCAAACCGCTATTAACAGATAGCCATAAGGATACAGGGCGATATTCCAGCGGTTCATGGCAAGCGATTAACGTGCAGCGAGGGAGGCGCTGAAATGCTGAGGCGCGCCAAAATCATCCAGCGTGTTCCAGGAAATATTATGCGCAGGACTTCCTGCAGGAACCGTATAATCCTCATGTCCTCCCGGTGCCAGTATGCTATGGTCAACGGAGGTTTTGACATCCTGGCTGCCAATCGTAAATGACGTTACGGTGACATAATAAGGCGATGGGTTAACAGCCTGGAGCTGATTGCCACTTTTGCTCCAGTGCAGATTTTTGGCTGCTTCCAGCGACGAGCCCGATAAGCCAACAGGACGATAAATCAGCTTCAGTTGATTCTTAATCGCAAACTGCAAGATATTTTCGTTCGACTTGCTTGTATTTTCCGGAATCACCTTGATATTGAGCATAAATAGCGACTCTTTATTTTCGGCAAGATGACCGGAGGTCTGGATCACCCGTAAGGCGTTAGTATTTCCCGGGTCAAGGCGAAACAATGGCGGTGTAACAATGAAGGGGGATTTATTCCGATCCCCAATGTCGCTTACCCAACTTTGGATCAGAACGGGAGCGTCTGAATTCGTGTTCTCAACAGAGATATCAGCTTCATTTTCGCTTGAAAGATAAATTAAACGGGTTCCTCCGATTGAAACCCCGTCCGCCAGTACCGGGGAGGATAATAGTACCAGAACGGATAATAAGATCAGATTTTTCACTTTCATTGAATGCTTCTTTAAGATGCTTACAAAAACAAAAGAGCAGAATTTCTCTGCCCTTTATAAAACACAACTCATTTAATAATAACTATTCGTAATTAATATCAATACTAGCTGTTGCGTTAATATTACCGGCGGTGACATCAACGTCGGAATCACTCTTCAGATCGGCCAGGAAACCAAAAGTAATATCCCCATTCCCATCAGCCTGTTTGGCGGTGGTTTTTACCTGATGATCAAAGGTGAGCTGTGTACCCTGTGTCGAGCCATCATTGCTGGAATACACTTCTATTCCAACGCCTTGCGCCACACCCTCACCTGCGTTCATAGCAAGTACTCCATCAGCTTTGCCGTGGGCGTGGGTATCAGGCGTCCCCTCCAGACCGATGCTGACGTTTTGTGCCGTCGGGCACCCCGTCAGATGGATTTGAAACGGCGTTTGTGCCGTGGTTTGCTCATGTGATTTCAGTGTATCCATGTTAACGCTACCGAAATTCACATCAACATTGCCGGAATTATCGGCGATCTGACAAGTTTCACTAATGATTTTACCGGAAAAATTAACGGTATGAGCGTGAGCCGGGATACCGGTAAAACATAAGGTCAGGATAGCGCCCGAAAATAAAATTTTAGTCTTAGAATTCATTTTTGTAGCCTGTAAAAAGACAGATTAAATTACTGCCAAATAAACAATGCAAATTGCATTCAATTAATGCGTGACAGCTAAGAAGATTCTTAGGCATGCGCAAGTGGCTGAGGAGTATAAAAAATAAAACTGATTGGCAAAATCAACAAGATGTTCTGATTTGTAAACTTTATAGATATTCCGTGTATTGCAACACTAACGCAACAGCAAAATTACAATAATTTCCTCTACGCAGATCAAAGATATATTTTCTGAAGAAGATGGAAAATCAACCAGGTATTAACTAATCCATGGGAAATAGTTTACCAGGAAACTATTTTGCAGTAATCTGTCATTCAGACAGGACGTCTGATGGTTAAGGGTTATACCTGCATGTCGATCGCTCAAGGAGAGAGGAAAATGTCCATGCGTCATATCGCCATTATTGTTGAACTACTCGCATTACTCATTCTGCCCGCAATCAGTCATGCCTCATCATCCGCTAAAATTACTTTTTCCGGACGTGTTTTTATGGTGGGGTGTTTAATCGATCAACAGGGTAAAAGCGTGCAAATGTTATGCGGGAAATCCCCGCATAAGCAACGTATTACTCTCGCGTCACACTCTCCTTCAAATGCTGAATTTGCTTTGCCAGGCAATCGGGGTGAAGCGTACGTCCAGTGGTTAAATAAACAACACACTGAAGCCGATCTGATCGTCCGATATCGCTGAAGGAACGTTTATGAGGGGCGAACGCGGTTAACTATCCACATCCCCGCCAGCATAGCCAAAACAAACAGCAGCCCCTTCCCGACGCCCGCCCCCAACAATATCAGGGACGGCCCGGGACAAATGCCCGCCAGCCCCCAGCCCAGACCAAACAGGATCGCCCCCACCAGCAGCGCGCGGTCTACGGCGTTATTCTTCGGCAGCAGGATGGGCACTCCGCAAAACGCCCTTTCTCTGCCTTTGACCAGCGCAAAACCAACTATCCCCACCGCAATCGCCCCTAGCATCACGAAGGCAAGAGAGGGATCCCAGGCCTGAGAAAGGTCAAGAAACCCCAGCACCTTTTCCGGGTTTGCCATGCCGCTTATCAGCAGACCCACGCCAAAAATCAGGCCACACAGAAATGCGCTAATTATCATTATCAGTCCCCCTAACCCAGCCAGAATCCGGTCAGCGTTGCGGTAGCAATGCCGACAGCCATAAAGGTCAGCGTGGCGGCCAGAGAGCGCTTAGAAAAACGCGACAGGCCGCAGACGCCATGCCCACTGGTACACCCGGAGCCCAGACGCGAGCCGATGCCGACCAGCAAGCCGGCAACAATAATCATCGGCCATGAGGTTGGAACGTTAATGTCCGGTAAGGGGAAAAACAGGGAGAACAGCAGCGGCGAGCCAATCAGACCAGCCAAAAAAGCCATCCGCCACCCTTCTGTTCGGGTCTGTTTCGTCAGCATTCCCACCACAATGCCGCTGATCCCGGCAATGCGCCCGCAAAAGTGAATCAGCAGTATGGCAGCGAGCCCGATTAATACCCCGCCGCCGAGGCTGCTCAGGGGCGTAAAGTGAGAGAAATCAATCGTCATGGTCGACTCCTGCCTGTGGGCAATAGAGGTCATATAAGGTGTTGAGCAGCGTGAAGATCCGCGGATCCTCAATCCGGTAAAAAATCTGTTTGCCTGTGCGCCGGGTCTCCACCAGCTTTAAGCGCCGCAGTACCCCCAGCTGCTGGGACAACGTAGGCTGGTGGATCCCCACCGCCTCTTCAAGTTGCGCAACGCTCGCTTCCCCCTGGCTTAACTGGCACATCAGCAGCAGCCTGTCGGCATTGGACAAACCGCGCAAAATCTCCGCGGCACCCAGCGCCGCCTGTTTCATGGCATCCTGAATATCAGTATCGGTCACTGTAGTCATGGTTTCCACCCATCAATATACATTTTTATATAATGTATTTTAGTATATTATATGCCGGGCCATGCTGCAAAAAAAAACGGCAGGGATCCTGAGATCCCTGCCGTTTGGTTGGGTCAGACTGGGTTAGAACTGATAGCTGATACCGGCCTGTACGCTGGCATCGTTATCCACATCACCCGTACCGAAGTACACTCCGGTGTTAACGGAGAAGTTGTTACCGATGGTGGTATTAATACCCGCCCCGAAGATACCCATTGAGGTGTTATGACCGTCGGTGTTGTGATAATCCGCCGCTTTGATGTCGGTATTATCGCTAAACTCGGTCTGGTAACGGGCATCGGCCCATGGGTAGAGCTCGACGTTCTTGTTGAGATCCGCGAGCTTAGTGGTCACGTGCATACCGACGCTGGTATTCCACTGCGAAACCTGGTTATCGCTGAAGGTCAGCTCTTTGTCAGAGAAGCCTTTCTCCTCTGCTTTATCCCAGCCTAAAGTCGCATATGGCTGGAGGACGGTCTCACCCGGCAGCATCACGTTGACACCGGTACGCAGCTGGGTGGTGTACAGGTTACCATCCGCGGAGCCGCTTAATGCTTCGGTCATGCCGCTGGTGTCCTCTTTGCTGTTTTTCGCCGACATTGAGTAACGCATATCGCCGTAGCTGAAGCTGCCGTCAACGAACATACCCCACAGGTTGTCGTGCAGCGCCTGCTGCCAGCCGGCATAAACGCTGTAGTAGTTGCCATAGACGGTATCGTTGAAGCTGTTAGCGCCGCCGCTGTTGCTCTGGTCGCGGCTGCGGGTCCAGCCCAGCGCCACACCGCCGGTCAGGCTGTCGCCGTTTGTCAGGTGGGTCGTCCAGTCAACGCCGCCCTGCACGCCCTGGGTGATGTCCTGGTAATCAACGTCATCGCTGTAATCCCCATGGTGATAGAGGAAGTCACCCCAGAGTTGCGCCCCATCCGCCGTGTGGCCATACAGATTTTGCAGGTGAACCTGATCCAGGCGGTTTGCCAGATCGTCCGTTATCATGCGACCTGCCTGCTTGGCGGCATCCAGACCGGCAATCGCCCCCTGGACATCGCTGGCCAGTTCACCGCGCGAGCTGTCGAGCAGCACGTTGTAAGCATTCGGTGTGGCAGTCAGCCCGGCACGTTTACTCAGCTGTGCCGCCTGCTCAATGGTCAGGGAATCATTGTAGTTGTAAGCGCCGCTGCGGCTTTCAACCTGCTGTGAACCGTTGCTGAACTGGGCTTCAACGGCATCGGCCGGGTTACCGGTGGTAGAGAATGTCGCGATCTGAACGTTTTTCTGGTTCAGGGTAGACGGGGAAATCTGGGTTACCGTCAGGTTGTTGTTGGCCCCGGTGACGTTACCAAAATCAACAGTGCTGTCGGAGGTCATTGCCACCTGGACATTGCTGCCGGTGGTTTCGGCCACTAAACGGGAGCCATTCTGGATAGTCCAGCCGGTATTGTCGTTTAACTTATCGATGTCGATATTGTTATCCGAGGTGGTGTTGACCGTTTCAAATCCGCTGATCTGGCCGGTGATGGAGCTGCTGGCATCCATCGACAGCTCATCGGTGCCGGTACCCGCATCCACGTTACCGGTGACAGAGGAGTTATTGGCCAGCACGACCGTGTCATCTCCCGCTCCGGTCGTAATATTGCCGTTGACGGTAGCGTTATTCAGATTCACCGTGGTGTTACTTTCATCGGCGGTAATAATGTTGCCGTTCAGGGTGCTGCTGTCGAGGGAGATCTGCGCCGTAGAGGAGCCATTCCCGACAACCGCAACAGAGCCATTTACCGTGGTGCCGTTGGTCAGCGCAATAGTGGATGCCTGCTGACCATAGATACCCATCGCAATTGTTTGCCCCTGAAGCGCCGAGGTAATAGTTGCTGCATCCGCGTTGCCTGCATAGGCCCCTTCGAAATAGCCCTGCAACGTCGCGTTAGTTTCATTTGCCGTCACGGTACTGTTATCAACGCTAATGGTGTTGTTGCTGTTAGTGAAAGCATAAATAGCGCCGTTAACGGTGCTGTTCCCGGCAACATTAATGGTGTTATCCCCGCCGGTCACGGTATAAATAGCGCCGCCAAGGGTACTGCCATTTTCGATATTAATGGTGTTGGTACCCTCATTGGCACCGGAGTCAACAAAAATAGCCGCCCCACCCATATAGGTTTTCGCATGCGATGCCGCACCGTAGATGAGGTTGTCATTCTCTCCTGTCAGCGTGGAATTATTGATATCAATGTTAAAGCTGCCGTTATCACCCGGGTTGTTGTTGCCACCCTCAATCATGTCGGTGGTCGCGCCGTTCTGCAGGGTAATATTTTTGGTACCACCATAATTAGCCTGAATAAACGTCCCGCTCATGTCGGTGCCGTCTACGGTCAGTGACTGAGTATCTTCCTGTTTGTTATCCCACAGATAGATAGCGTCATTGCCGTTGCCGGTGCTGTTGGTATTGGCATCATTGGTGTAAGCGGAGCCATTATCATTAACAGCCCAGGTCTCGGTGCCATTAGGACCATGATAATTCGTACTCTTGAATCCGCAGGTGCTGGTTGGCGCATCGGCTGGAGAGCAGTCTGCTGCTAAGGCATAGCCGGAAAAAGCAGTCAGAGAGAACAGGATGCATTGTGATAACAAGGTACGGCGAGTTTTATAGCGCATTTTTATATCCCTAAGATGATTCTGATAAACAATCGATCGAAGAGATTCTTACGCAATAAAAACCAATTAAGAATAGTCTTGCCGCCTGCTATTTGTAATATTAATTTCACGCGCGCCATTTTAATAAAAATCTAAAACCCAGCGTAATCAGTGTGTTTTTTATATTAATAGATTCATGTAATGAATGGTTCCGATCGCTTATTCAACACCTGACGCCGCCATAGCCCCCCATTTTTATATATCCCCCTTAGTGATTATAAACATGCAAGAACGAGGAACGTCAGAGCGCTAAAAATAATGTTTAGGATACTAACATTTTGTTTCATTGGCGGGAGAAAGATGCAGCTCCCGCCCGAAGGTTATATTTTCAGTTCAGGAACAAGGGCTTTTTTGTCCGACATGCAGGTTTGCCACGCCTTGCCCGGCTCGCCATTATCCAGCACCGAGGAGGTTCGATATTCCACCGTGCGGGTACGCTGGTCAGACGCCACGTACTCTATGGTCGTCCAGCGGGTATTGGCATCCTTCCCTTCAGCGGTGAGTTCGATGGTCTGGTTTTTCACAATTTCGGCGCATTCGCTTGCCGCGGCCTCTACTTTGCGAAACTTTTTCTCTTCGGGGGACGTGCCCTCATTGGACATACACCCGGTAAACAGCACACAGGCGAGAGATAACAGGCTGATTTTTTGCAGCATCACGCAGTCCTTTTGTTAAACAAGCATTAGCTGAAGCGTAGCCTATGCAGCTGCGCTCTTCCTGGCTTTAACGGAGCTGCTTGATGTTGGCATCAATTTGCTTTTGCATGGCACGCCGGGTTGCCGGGGTAATTTTGCCCGGAAGCAGTGCTTCGGCATAAACGGAAAATCCACTGGCGACATCGGCAATGCTCGCAATCAGCCGGTTAACCTGCGTTTCACTGAGATCCGCCTCCTGGGTGCCCAACCACAGCAGATGCTGTTTATTAATATTTAACGCCTCGCCCATAATATCCATCTGGTGGTATCCGCCTGGGCCTTCGTTCCAGGTGACATCAAACGCAGGCGCCAGCGACCACGTCCCTTCGGCAGACATTAAATACGCGAAGTTTTTTGGGTGATCGTCGCGGTTATTGAATATGACGTTAAAGACAACCCGGGCAAAGGCGCGCGCTTTCTCTCGCACATCGTTGGTACAGAACTGCGTGGCGCGCATAAAGGTGGCGTAATCCAGCGAGCCCGGCGCCCGATAATCCGCTCCGGTAAATGCCGCCAGGCTTTGCATCGGTACACGCATCCCGGCTTGCCGATCGAAGCGCTTGCTGGCAAACGCCGCATAGCCGCCCGGCAGATCAAAATATTCTGTTTGCGGGGTATCAATGCCGCACTCCCGCAGGCACTGGGCATAAACCATCTCAATGGCGCACACTTCGGCAGGCTCATCCCTGGCAGGAAACTTGATCAGCCAGGGTTCATAGCCCATTACGGGGATCGTGGTGAATCTCCCGGTGACAGTGTCACGATAGAGCAAGGCTTTAGGCCTTGCCCCCTGCGGGGAGCCCCCCATCTGCAGCAGCCGGTGTAAAAATGCCCCGCCTTCGCCTTCCAGCACCTCCCTTACCTCTTCTGCAAGCTGCGTCAGGGGAATATCGTTCTGTGGCGCGGCAAGATCGGTCTGAACAGGCACAAAAGACATCGCCCCCATCGCATTACTGCCAATGTAGGTCAGTCTTTCAAGGGGGCCGACACGGGCCGTACTCAGGCCACGCTGCCTGAACAAGCGATCCATCAGCAGCATACCCCAGCCGTCAGGCAGGGAGTCATAGACCGGGCCAGGCAAACCTAACTGGTGAGCGGGAAAATTTTGTCGCAGCTTGTCACCCTTAAGAGGAAGACTAAACGCAGATAATTCAAAACCTTTTTCCAGCGTATTCGAAGAAGATCAGCGGCCGCCCGGTCAGTGCGGTGGTGGTCGCCAGCGTTCCCCACAACCAGCGTTCACCCCAGCCCTCGTAATAAACCTCTACGCGATCAGGCATCATGACTCCTTTTCCTTATGCGCTGGCGGGACGCGCTGGCTTCGAAGCGCTGAAGATCGTCCAGGCTCTCGAGCTGCGGCTGAAACAGGTTCTCCAGCTCAGGGGTAAGACCCAGCACCATCGCCACACGAACCACAACTTCAAAGCCGACGTTGCGCCCCGCCTCCAGATTTGAAACCGTATTCACCCCCACGCCAGCCCGTTGCGCCAGTTCGGTCTGGGTAAACTGACGGCGAATGCGCTCCTGGCGTAATCGCTCGCACAGCAACTTAACGATCTCATCAGGCTTTTTGAAGTTTAAATCCATTATTTTGTACCTTAATCGCGATTTTTGGCGTTAACACACAATATTATAGAGTTACTCTCATCGTTACGCTATCAGCCATAAATCACAAAATAAGAGAATTAACGCGAAGAATCAGGATTAAACAACATAATGCTGGAGTTAAGCTTGTCAGGCTTTCACAACCGAAACCCCCTGCTGACTCACCGCATCCACCCAGCGGCTGTCGGTATCCGGTTCAACCACCAGGGTGTTGATCAGCGAAAGCTCGCCGATCGTGAAGGACGATGCAGTATTAATTTTTTCCGGCGAGGCCAGCACCACCGTTTCTGCGGCTCTGCCGGAAAATGCCCGTTTGATGCACGCTTCTTCATAATCTCCCGTGGTTAACCCGGCCTCAGGGTGGATCCCGGTCACTCCCATGAAAAACAGATCGGCATGGATATGCGCAATGCCTTCAATAGCCGCGGCGCCGACCGTGACAACCGAGTGGCGGAACAGGCGTCCGCCGATCAGGATCACCTCTACCCGGGGATAGTCCACCAGCGCCAGGGCAATGCCCGGGCTGTGGGTGACCGCCGTGAAAGGCAGATCCGCAGGCAGGCAGCGCACCAGCTCGGCGGTGGTGGTTCCGCCGTCGATAATCACCACCTGGCCGGGCGAGATAAGTTCGACGCCCTTCTTCGCCACCCGCTTTTTCGCCTCGATGCCCAGATGGCTCCGCTCGGCAAAACTGGAGACCGCCTTTGATGCCGGCAACGCGCCGCCGTGTACCCGCTGTAAACGCCCCTCGGCGGCCAGCTCGCGCAAATCCCGACGAATGGTGTCTTCCGACACGTCAAATTCCAGGCTGAGGGTTTTGGATAACACTTGCCCCTCGGAACTCAGTTTTTCGAGGATCAGCTGTTTGCGTTGACGAGTGAGCATGTGACGGTCCTGAGGTTGCATGTTTGATCTTGATATTGCACGAATGTGCGGTTTATGATGCCCACTCTACGTAAACAGGAGGCACCGTGCAATCAAATCGTGCAGAAGTACGCATTCTCGATAGCCAGACGTTGTCAGATGACTGGTACACACTCAAAAAATACACCTTCGATGTGCGCCGCCGTAACGGGGAGTGGCAGCGCCAGAACCGTGAAGCCTATGATCGGGGGAACGGCGCCACGATCCTGCTCTACAACCGTGAGAAACGAACGGTGATCCTCACCCGTCAGTTTCGTTTTCCGGTGTACATCAACGGTCACGACGGCTATCTGATTGAAGCCGCTGCCGGGCTGCTCGATAACATGGCGCCGGAAAAGCGCATCAAGGCCGAAGCGGAAGAAGAGACCGGGTATCAAATTGACCATGTGGAGAAAGTCTTTGAGGCCTTTATGAGCCCCGGTTCGGTCACCGAGAAACTCTACTTTTACATCGCGGAGTATCGCCCTGGCGATCGCACCGGCGAGGGCGGCGGCATTGAGGCCGAAGGTGAAGATATTGAAGTGCTGGAGTGGCCCATAGAACAGGCGTTGCAGGCCATTGATAACGGCCTGATTGTCGATGGCAAAACCATTATGCTGCTGTATCACGTTGCCCTGAAGGGGATCTTCTAGCTTAATCGCGCCGACAGAAACGGATTTCTGTCATCCCGCAAACCGCATCATCTACACTTCTGAAAAGAGCAAACCGGAGATGCCTGCATGACCGACTGGAACCCCGCCCTGTATCTGCAATACGGCGCTGAACGCACCCGCCCCGCCTTAGAACTCCTTTCCCGCATTGCGCTTGACGAGGTCACCGATGTCGTCGATCTGGGCTGCGGGCCGGGCAACAGCACGGCGCTTCTCCAGCAGCGCTGGCCCTCGGCGCGCATCACCGGAGTTGATACCTCGCCCGCGATGCTGGTGGAGGCCAGAGCCGCGCTGCCGGGCTGCCGGTTTATAGAGGCCGATATTCGCCACTATCGCCCGGAACAGGCTCTGAGCGTGATCTACGCCAACGCCTCGTTGCAGTGGGTTGATAACCATTACGACCTGCTGCCGCATCTGGTTTCACTGCTGAAGCTGCACGGTGTGCTGGCGATCCAGATGCCGGATAACGATCTGGAGCCGACGCACGTGCTGATGCGGGAGGTGGCCTTTGAACAGGATTATCCGGATCGCGGCCGCGCGGCCCTGGCGGGCGTCCATGCGTATTACGATATTCTGACCGAGGCGGGATGCGAGGTGGACATCTGGCGCACCACCTATTTTCATCAGATGAGTTCGCACCAGGCGATTATTGACTGGGTGAGCGCTACCGGTCTGCGGCCCTGGCTGCGGGATCTGAACGAGAGCGAGCAACAGCGCTATCTGCATCGCTATCATCAGCTGCTGGAAGAGCAGTATCCGCTGCAGGAAAACGGGCAGATACTGCTGGCCTTCCCGCGCCTGTTTATCATTGCCAGACGCGAACCCTGATTACGCCTTCGCCTCTTTCAGCAGCTGCTGGATCACCTGCTCCTGCTTGTCGTTATTCCCCTCCCCGAAAGAGGCGTAGCGCAGCTGGCCTTTGGCATCGAAGAAGTAGTGCGCCGGCCAGTAACGATTGCCGAAGGCCGTCCAGATCTTGTAGTTGTTGTCAGTCACCACCCGGTACGGCAGTTGCCATTTGTTGATGGCCTGCTGCACCGACGCCAGCGGTTTTTCCCACGCATATTCCGGGGTATGGACGCCAATCACCACCAGTCCCTGGGCCTGATATTTATTGGCCCATTCGCGAACGTGCGGCAGCGTATGCTGACAGTTGATGCAGTCCCAGGTCCAGAAGTCGATCAGCACTACCTTACCTTTTAACGACGCCGGGCTGACCGGCTCGCCGTTCAGCCATCCGGTTCCGCCCTCCAGCGACGGCATAGCGCTAGTGGTGACGGGCTGCGCCACCGGCTGAAGCCTGGGCTGAGGGGAGCTTTCCGGCACCAGCTGCAACAGCGTTTTCTCCAGCCGGTCGGCTACGCCGTTTGCCCCCTGAAAGACGCTGTTCAGACCGAACGCGGTAAACGCCACTGACATCAGCATCGCAACCCCCGCCGCTTTTCGCAGCCCGTCCATCAGCCCAGACTGGGTTTTCAGACGCGCAATCAGCGCCTGCCCGCTAAAGCCGAGCAGCGCGAGCATGACGGCGCAGCCGCTGCCGTACGCTGCCAGCAGGCTACCGGTAGCAATCGGGTTATGGCCTGCGAGACTCAGGCTGAGAATGGCCCCCAGCACCGGCCCGGCGCACGGCGACCACAGCAGCCCGACCGCCAGCCCGGCGAGCACTGCCGAGGCGATGCCCCGGGTGCGGGTGCTCCGGGTATTGATCGCATTGCCCAGGCGTAATGCGGGCCCGGCAATGCGCTGCGCAAAGGGCGGGAAGATCAGGGCCAGCGCGGCGAGGCTCAACAACGCCAGCGCAATCCAGCGTCCGACAATCGTAGCGCTGACCACCCAGTCGCTGGCGACGGCGATCAGGCTGGCGACCAGGGTAAACATGATCACCATCCCAAACAGCATGGCGATAAGCTGGCGCTTCTGGCCGCGAAAACCGGCGAACAGCAGCGGGATGACGGGAAGCGTACAGGGGCTGAGCAGGCTGACCATCCCACCTAAAAATGCGATTAAAAGAAACATAACACACCTCACTAAAGCGGTTGGCTGCGACTATTGCAGTGAGGCTATTACAGCGTGGGGAGGTATCTGGCATGTGTGGGCAATTGGGGGTTTTGTCAGGTGGTGTATTCGTTTAGCGCCGGGATACAGTGCGGTACAAATGGCGGGTTGAGTGCGGCCTGACTGCCCGGCGGCGCTACGCTTGCCGGGCCTACAAGGGCAAAGCAAGGGTTTTGTAGGCCGGGTAAGGCGCAGCCGCCACCCGGCAATTCACATCACCGGCAAGGTAATCCGTGCGCAAAGCCCGCCCTCGGGGCGGTTCGCCAGCTGTAACTGGCCGTCAAGCTGGGCGGTCAGCTGGGCGGCAATCGCCAGCCCCAGCCCCGTACCGCCGGTTTCCCGGTTGCGGGAGGATTCCACGCGGTAGAACGGCTGCAACACCGCCGCCAGCTCGTCTCCGGGAATACCCGGGCCGTTATCCTCTACGGCGATCAACACCGTTTTGTCGCGCACCGTCAGCGTCACCTCTGCGGCATCGCCAAACTTCAGGGCATTATCCAGCAGATTGGTCAGGATACGGTGCAGCGCCTGCGGACGGGTAGCAAAAGGCAAGGCGGTGCGGGCGGCAGTAAACTGCACGTTTTTACCGGTATCGGTGTAATCGCAGATCAGGGTATCGATAAAGTTATAGAGATCGACGTTGCGCACCGGCTCGGGCGAAACCCCGGATGAACGGGCGTAGTCGATCCCCTCCCGCACCAGCCGGGTCATGCTGTCCAGATCCTGGGTCAGTTTGTCGCGCAGCTCGGGCTGGTCGGCCATCTCCACCCGCAGCCGCATCCGGGTGATGGGCGTCTGTAAATCATGGGAGATGGCGGCGAGGATCTGCGCCCTCTCCTTCAGCGAGGTCTGGATACGGGTCTGCATGGCGTTAAAGGCGCGGGCTGCATGCTGCACCTCCAGCGGGCCTTGCTCGGTGAGCGTCAGCGGATTGGGGCTGGCGGGCTCAAGGGTATCGACTGCCCGGGTAAAGCGGGTAAAGGGACGCACCACCTGGCGCACCGCCAGCCAGGCGCAGATCGCCACCAGCAGCAGCTGAATAACAAACACCACCGGCAACCAGCGGGCCACCGGCGGCATCCGGGGGGTGAGATCCAGCGTCAGCGGCGAGCCGTCGCCCAGGGTCAGGTGCGCCTGAATATGCGAAACCGGCCCCGGCACCGCCGTGAAGCGCAGCGGATACCGGGTCTCCAGGCTCTCTGTAATCGTGCGGACCGCATCCCGGGAACGGGCGTCTGCGGGTGGAGCGCCCGGCTCACCCGGGCCCAGCACATAGTGATAGTTATCCCGGTCAAGACGCGGAAGCCACTGCGCCCGCTCACTGGCGGGCAGCCGGTCAAGAATCGCCACGCTGGTGGAGACATCGTCCTGCAGATTACCCAGCATCACGTTACGCACGCTGCTCATGCGCTCGGCCATCACCAGCGCCAGGCTCAGGCCGTTGGCAAGCAGCAAACCCAGCAGGACGATCAGCAGCAGACGATAATGCAGCGAACGCGGCCAAAGCCTCATTCTCTGACCTCAAGAATGCTCACCGGCATCGAAAAGACATAGCCTTCACTGCGCACTGTTTTTATATACCGTGGTGAGCGTACATCCTCATTCAGACGCTGTCGCACGCGGCTGACCAGCAGATCGATGGAGCGTTCGAACAGCTCCGCATCCCGGCCCTGGGTAAAATTCAGCAGCTGATCGCGGGTTAATACGCGCTGGGGATGATCGACAAACACCCGCAGCAAACGGTACTCCGCCCCGCTCAGCGCCACGATGGTGCCGGTGGCATCCAGCAGATGACGGGCGCTCGTGTCGAGCTGCCAGTCGCCGAAGGCGATGATCCGTCCGGCTTCGGTCACCTGCAGGTTGGGCGGCAGCGTGCGAAAGCGGCGCAGTATCGCTTTGATCCGCGCCAATAGCTCGCGCGCCACAAAGGGTTTGACCACATAATCGTCGGCCCCCATCTCCAGACCCAGAATGCGATCCATGTCGTCGTGGCGCGCGGTCAACATCAGTATCGGCAGATCTTTATGTTGCCCGCTGCGCAGCTGGCGGCACAGGGTGAGTCCGTCGTCGCCGGGCATCATGATATCCAGCACCACCAGATCGACCGCCTGTTTATCGAGTACGGCACGCATCTCTTTGCCGTTAGCGGCGCCGGTGGCGCGATAGCCCGACTTCAGCAGATAATCGACGACCAGCTCGCGAATATCCCGGTCGTCATCGACGACAAGTATGTGATCGGTTGTCTCCACCCTAAGCTCCTGTTTATCAGCAATTCGCCAAAAATAGCATAGTTGGCTTACAACCGATCCGCATCCACCACCGCCTTGACGAAATCCTGCGGATCTTCCTGCGCCGGATTGTGGCCGATGTTGCCGGTAAAGGTGCGATGCTGATATTTGCCGGTGAATTTCGCGGCATAGGCTTCAGGAGCCGGGTGCGGCGCACCGTTATTGTCGCCTTCGATGGTAATGGTCGGCACGCTGATGGTCGGGCCAGCCGCCAGCTTTTGTTCATAGCTGTCGTAGCGGCGTTCCCCTTTTTCCAGCCCCAGACGCCAGCGGTAGTTGCTGATGGTGACCGCCACGTGATCCGGGTTATCCAGCGCTTTGGCGCTGACGTTAAAAGTGGCGTCGCTGAATTTCCAGCCTGGCGAGGCCAGAGTCCAGATCAGTTTCGCGAAGTCATGGGTGTTGGCGGCATAGCCCTTTTCACCGCGCTCGGTGGCGAAATAGAACTGATACCACCACTGTAACTCGGCCTGCGGCGGCAGCGGTTTTTCCCCTGCCTTCTGATTGCCAATCAGATACCCGCTCACCGAAACCAGCGATTTCACGCGCTCCGGCCACAGTGCCGCCACGATATCCGCCGTTCTGGCCCCCCAGTCGTAACCGGCGAAGACCGCACGTTTGATTTTCAGCGCATCCATCAGGTTAATGACGTCTTTCGCCATGGCCGCTGGCTGACCGTTGCGCGGCGTGCCCGGCGACAGAAAATGCGTCGTCCCGAACCCGCGGTTGTACGGCACAATCACCCGGTAGCCTTTTGCCGCAAGCTGAGGGGCAACCTGGGCATAGCTTTGAATGTCGTACGGCCAGCCGTGAAGCAGGATCACCGGTTCGCCGTTTTTCGGCCCGATATCGACATAGCCAATATTCAGATCGCCCGCGTCAATCTGGCGGATCTGGTTAAAAGCGGCGGCATAATCCGTGCCCGCCGCTTCGGCCTGACAGGCGGAAACGGTCGCGAAAGAGAGGGTCAGCGCCAGGGTTGAATAAGCCAGTTTGTTCATCATGGTGGTATCTCCGGGTCAGTAGAATTTACCCGCTTATCTCACCACCCTGATGTATGCCGAATATGTACAAAGTCGTCCGTTTTGCAAGGTACTGTATCGCGTTCCGGCGCGGATACACTGTGATACAAACGCCTACGTCAGCTGGTAATATTTGTCCGGCAGTTTGCGCGCCGGGATCTCCTGCTCATCGTTCATCTGCAGCAGATCAATCTCCATCGCGTTGCAGATGGCATCCAGCGGTAAATCGTTATTTTCGGTGCCGAAGGGCTCTTCCAGCTCTTCCGCCAGGGTATCCAGCGAGATAAAGGTGTAGGAGATCAGCACCGACACGAACGGCGTCATGTAGTGCAGATCGCTGACCAGCGCAAACGGCAGCATGATGCAGAACAGGTAGACGGTGCGGTGCAGGATCAGGGTGTAGGCAAAAGGCACCGGGGTGTTGGCGATACGCTCGCAGCCGGCCAGCACGGTCGACATATCATTCAGACGAATATTCAGGCTGTGAAACAGGATATCCGACAGCTCCCCTTTCCGGCGTCTTACCGCCAGCCATTCGCCCATGATCAGCAGAATGCGGTTAGCAGGCGAGCTGGAATCCATCGCCACGCGCAGGTTTTCCTCGGAAAGATACGCCGAAAGCTGGTCGGCCTGGGGCTGTCTGCGCAGGGTCATGCGCAGACAATGGGCAAACGCAATCTGCAGGCGGACAAACTCGCCAAGCGCGGGGTCGTCCGGCAGCGTGTTTTTGACTTCGCGGAACAGCGAGCGCGACGCAATCATCAGCTGGCCCCACAGCTGTCGCGCTTCGACATAGCGTGCGTAGCAGGCGTTATTGCGGAACCCAAGGAAGATCGCGATGGCGACCCCGAGAATACTGAACGGCGCTACCGTCAGACGAATGCCCAGCGAGGTGTACCAGGGCAGCATCAGGATCACGACGATAGAGAGCAAAAAGTTTAGAAACAGGCGGGAAAAGATTTTGGTCAGCACGGAACCGTGCCAGACAAAAATCAGACGCAACCAGTGCTGTTGAGGTCGAACAATCATAGTCAGCTTCATCGGGAAAAAAGAGCGGTGACTATTAAACGTGATCGTCGTCACGGTTGCAAGTATGTTAAAAAATGATGACGTTATTGCGAGGCCAAAGGCAGACCGCACGGTGTTGAGGAGGAGGTAACAGGATTAACTTAAAGTATGTTGTAACTAACATGAGTGAGGAGTCAATAACGGTGCGGTGTTTTTCCCCTCACCCTGAGGATGAGGGGAAGTTCAGCGGATTAGCAGAGCGGTTTTACCGCTTCACGCATCCCTTTCTGCAGAATAGCATCCAGATCCTGCGTAACCTGATCCACCAGGCCAGTAACCTGAGTCAGATCCTGCTCCCAGTGTTCGCTGACGCTCAGTACCGCGCTCACCAGTTCGCGGGTTGTGATCTGTCGATCGTGATGCTGGGTCCACAGCTGCTGGAAGCGGGTGATCCAGTGGGCATCGTCCTGCACCGGGTAGCTTTCACCGTTACGTTCCGCACGGTAGAAGGCAATCAGCGCCGCCAGGGCAAACGTCAGACGCGCCGGGAGTTTGCCGCTGGCCTGCTGCCCTGCCAGAAGCTGCGGCAGAATACGCGTGCGGTACTTGGTCATGCCGTTGAGCGCAATCGACAGCAGCTGATGTTTGATATACGGGTTGCGGAAGCGGCCCGTGACTGCACTGGCGAAGGAGGCCAGCTCATCACGCGGCAGATCGAGCACCGGAATAATCTCTTCATGGATGGCTTTTTCGACAAAGGCGCAGATCCCGGTATCGTTCATCGCCTCACCCACGGTATCCAGCCCGGCCTGGAAGGCCACCGGCACCAGGGCGGTATGCGCGCCGTTGAGGATCGCCACTTTACGCTCTTTGTACGGTTTGATGTCATCAACAATCAGCACGTTCAGTGCCAGTTTGTCGAGACGCAGCTCTTGCGCCAGCGATTTTGGCCCCTGGATCACAAACAGGTAGAAGTGTTCGGCGGTATCGAGGAAGGCATCATGATAGCCGAGAGAGGCTTCAAGCTGGGCCACTTCATCACGCGGATAACCGGTGACGATACGATCAACCAGGGTTGAGCAGAAGCTGTTAGCGTCGTTCAGCCACTGGGTAAAGGCCGCAGGCAGCGCCCACTCCCGGGCATAGCGCAGCACCAGCTCGCGCAGGGCGTCACCGTTATAGTCAATCAGTTCGCAGGGGACGATCACCCAACCTTTATCGACAGCACCGTTAAAATGGCTGAAACGCTCGAACAGCAGACGCGTCAGTTTCGCCGGATAGCTGACCGCAGGCGCATCCTCGAACTTATCCCCGGCGTGATAGCTGATGCCCGCTTCCGTGGTGTTGGAGAAGACAAAGCGCATCTCCGGGTTGTGGGCCAGCTTCAGGAATTCATCGTACTGGTCGTAAACGCTGATTTCGCGGTTCACCGAGCGGATCAGACGCGCGTCGCTCACCGCTTCGCCCTGCTCGTTCAGGCCACGGATGATGGTGGTGTAGAGGCCGTCCTGAGTGCTCAGTGAAGGCGGGAAATCGCTTTTGATTGGGCGGACAATCGCAATACCGGCGTTCAGGTCGGTATGTTCATTGAGCAGGTCAATCTGCCAGTCAATAAACGCGCGCAGGAAGTTGCCCTCACCAAACTGGATGATACGTTCAGGATAGAGAGCACCGGGGAAATCACGACGGTTCAGTGTGTTCACAATGGGGTCCTTGTAATGATTAGTCATACAGCCTGATAAGATTGGTACGATAACTTATCAAAACTTAACGACCACGAACCCCTGTTTTGATCAAATACGGTGTGAATTGTGACAGGATTTATAAGAATTTGTAGAACACCGAGGTGGCCGTCATCTCACCGTCCGGCATCAGGGCATAGCGCGGGATCTCCCCCACTTTCTGCCAGCCCGTCCGCTGATAGAAGGTCTCCGCCCCGCTGCCGGTTGACGTGTCCAGCACCAGCACCGTTTTACCTTTATCGCGGGCCACGTTTTCCAGGGCCTGCATCAATCGTCCGGCATCGCCGTTGCGGCGTGCGTTCTGGTGAACCAGCAGTTTGGCAACGTCCGCCCGGTGCGGCTGGTTGTCGGGCTGATCGGTGATAAGCTGCACGGTGCCGGTAAGTTCGCCCTCTGTGTTAGTCGACACCAGCACGGTACGTTCACCCCGCCCGACGCTGTCGGCTACGCCGCGCCAGAACGCGCCAGCCTGCTCATGGCTGTAAGGCAACATAAAGCTTACCGACGCGCCGCCGGTCACACAGCTGTGCAGGATCTCCGCTAACCGGGGAAGGTGCGCGAGAATATCGTCACGGGAAAAGATCTGAATAGCGGGTGATGTCATCATTATTCTCCTTTTTATCAACGGCATCACCATGCGCTTTACATTTTCGTAACACAAGAGCGACTGTCAGAGGATTTTCTTATCTCAGCAGCCGGTACCGCGCTGCTGTTTCATGGAGTACATCATCTCATCGGCGGTCTTCAGCCAGCCCTCCAGATCGTCGCGATCGTGGTTGAACTCGCTCACTCCCCAGGAGAATGAAAGCGACCACGGATATTCGGCGTGCTCATTCCACACCGCAGCCTGTTCGGTGAGAAACTGCATGGCGACCCATGCGCCCTTTTCGTCGCTGTTGGCAAAGAGGATCGCGAACTCATCTCCACCGTAACGCGCCAGCACGTCGGCTTCGCGGAAGGTGGAACTCAGCAGACTTGACATTGCCTTCAGGGCGTTATCGCCGTCGGCGCGGCCAAAGCGAGCGTTGATCTGTTTAAAACGGTCGAGATCCAGCCAGGCGAGGGTCAGCGGCTCTGCCCGTCGGCGCGCGGCGCGAATGGCGTAGGTGGCGAGGTGATGAAACCCCCGGCGGTTATACAGCCCGGTCAGGTCGTCGATGATGCTGGCGCAGATCGCGGCGAACTCCACCTCAACCAGCGCAGCCAGATCGGCCAGCGCCTCGACGTCAGAAGCTGAGAACTGCCGCGGCTGATGATCGATAATGCACAGCGACCCCACCGTGGCACCATTGGGCAGGTGCAGCGGATAACCGGCATAAAAGCGGACAGGATCGTCGTCGGTAGCCAGTGGATTATCGGCAAAACGCGCATCGTCCAGGGTGTCGGGTACCACCAGCGGCGTGTCACTGAGCACGGTATGGCCACAAAAGGAGAGATTTCGCGGCAGGTTCGTCGCGTCCACGCCATCTGCGGATTTGACCACCACCACATGCTCGTCAACCAGATTAATCATCGCCACCGGCACGGCAAACAGGCGTTTTGCCAGCCGGGTCAGCCGATCATAGGACGGGTGATTTTCGATCTCCAGCAGCCCGGATTCGCGCAAGGCGCTGAGACGCTCCACTTCATTGTTGGGTCGTGAGGGTGATTTCATACGGGGCTCCGGACGTCAGGCTTTTTAAAAGCTTAGTGCATCCTGACCCCGGTTAGTGAGCAAAGATGCGGTTTTTCCCTTCACGTTTCGCCTGGTACAGGGCGGTGTCGGCTGCCTGTAACCAGTCTGTAACATTTCCCATCTCCCGGGTGGCAATGGCAATGCCAATACTCATCGTGCAATGGACCGCCTCTTCCGCCACGTCATCGATCACGGCGGCGGCATCCATAATCCGGGTCGCGACAAGATGCGCCTCGTCAAGCGTAGTATCCGGAAGCAGAATCACAAACTCGTCCCCGCCCAGCCGCGCGGGGGTATCGCTCTGGCGGGTAGCGATATGCAATATTTGTGACACTGTCACCAGAAGCATATCCCCCACCTTATGTCCGAAGCGATCGTTAACCTCTTTGAAGTTATCGATATCGATAAACATCAGCGCCGACTCGCGACAGGTCTGCCGCAGCTTATGTAACTCATGATCGATACAATAAAATAGAACAGCGTGGTCAGAGCAAATATTCCCGCCGCATTACGCATGGCGCTTTGCGGCTGAAAAAGCGCGAAAGTTCTGGTGGAGGCAGAAGACATGCAATATCAATCCATAGGGTTGCTTTTAACAATGATTTATCACCCGCGCGGGTGAATGTTAAAAGTTTGGGATTAATGTATATCACATTAGGGGTAATACGATCACCACTCCGTTAACGGGGTTTAACGATGTGGCAATAAATACACCGACACAGGATCCCGTTAATAGACCGAACGACCCAGCTTCTGGCTCAGGCGCTCCAGCACCGCGACCCCCGCCAGCGAGTTCCCCGTCTCGTCCAGTTCCGGGCTCCAGACCGCGATCGCCATTTCATGCGGCACAATCGCCACCACGCCACCGCCGACCCCTGATTTGGCAGGCAGCCCCACCCGCCAGGCGAACTCCCCGGCGTTCTGATACATCCCGCTGGTCGCCATCAGGGCATTCACCTGCCGCGCCTGCATTGAGGTGACCACGGGCTCAGACAGATGCGGCGCTTGACCCTGCGCGGCCAGAAACAGAAAGGTGTCAGCCAGTTCAACACAGTTCATCTTCAGGGCGCAGTAGTGGAAGTAGTTTTGCAGGACCGTCGGCACATCGTTATGGAAATTGCCGAACGATTTCATCAGCCAGGCAATGGCCGCATTGCGCGCCGAGTGTTCGAATTCAGACCGGGCGACCGCCGCATCGTAGGTAATATCGCTGACCCCGGAGAGCTGGCGCACAATCTCCAGCATCCGCTGACGGGGCGCGCTAAGACGACTTTGCAGCATATCGCACACCACCAGCGCCCCGGCGTTGATAAACGGATTGCGCGGTTTGCCCTGCTCGATCTCCAGTTGCAGGAGAGAGTTAAACGGCTGACCGGAGGGATCTTTCCCCACCCGCTGCCAGATCTCCTCCTCGTCATACTGGCGCATGGCCGCCACCAGACTGAGCACTTTCGAGATCGACTGAATGGAAAAACGCTCGGTGGCATCCCCGGCCTGGAAGCGCTGGCCGTCGACGGTACGGATGGCAATCCCGAGCTTGTTGCCGTTGACCGAGGCCAGCGCCGGGATGTAATCGGCCACCTTGCCCTGACCCAGTAAGGGACGTACTTGCGCCAGAATGGCTTCCAGCATCTGATTATTGATGTTCGCAGCCATCGGTTGCTCCTTGCTCACAGGCCAAAAACGGCCTGCGAGTATAACAGAGGCTTATGGATGACGTCAGGCCGGAAGTCGGAACCGCGATACCGCCTGTAACAGCAGGCCAGATTCATCATGCAGCCGTTGCGAGGCTTCGGACGCGGTGTTCACCAGGATATCGGTCTGGTGCGCCACCTGATTCAGCGCCTGTAGCTGGCCGGTCATCCGGTGAATGCTCTCCCCCTGGCTGAGGGTGGCGACCGAGATCTCATTCAGCAAACTACAGAGGTTGCCGACCAGGCCGATGACCTGCTGCAGGTTATCTTCAAGCCGGGTGACCGCTTTCGAGCCATCTTCGATGCCCTGCAACGAGTGGTTAATCAGCTGCTGGATGGTCTGCGTCGAGTGGCTGCTTTTGCGCGCCAGCAGCCCCACTTCCCGCGCCACCACGGCAAAACCGCGCCCCTGATTCCCGGCATGCGCCGCCTCGATGGCCGCATTCAGCGCCAGAATATTGGTCTGAAACGCCACGTTATCGATGATTGCCACAATGCCGCGCATCTCGGCAGATCGCTCCACGATCGCCGCCATCGAGGCATTCACCGTCTCCATCATTCGATCCCCGCCTGCCGCCATCGCCCGCGCCTCGTCCGCCCGCGAGCTTGCAAGCCTGGCGTAGCCGCTGTTGCCCTCGACGTGAGTCTCCAGGTCGGCAATGTGTGCAGTGACCTCTTGCAGCTCCTGCGCCTGACGCGCCGACTGGTGATACAGCTTTTGATTTCCCTGCGCCAGCCATCCGATATTGGTCACCATCGAGGTGGTCGCCTCGCTGACCTGGGTCACCAGCTGCTGCAGGCCCTGCTGGAGGGTGTCGACGCTGTCGCCAAGCTGCGCGATCTCACGGTTGAAACGCTTAACGTCTGGTGGTTGAGCGGATAGATCTCCCGCCGCCAGCATGTTGATATGGGCGATAAGGCGACGCAGCGGCACGATCACCCAGCGCGACATCGCAAACCACACCGCCACGGCGATGGCCAGCAGGACCACCGGAGCCAGTAAGAACAGCAATTGCAGGCTGGAGAGACTGGCGGTCAGCAGTTGACGCCCCTCAGCGGCGCGCTGGGCGCTTGCCTGCTGATAGCGGGCGTAGTTGTCATTAAAGTCCGCCTGAAAAGCCTGGGCGGGTACGGCGAAGAAGGCATCGATCGACTGGCTGTTGACCAGCCCGTCGGCCTGTTCCCGGATGGCATCGAAGAACAGCTGATAGCTGGTAAGCAGTGCCTCATCCCGCGGCGGCTGCATTGCCTGCCACGCCTGCCACGCCTGCTGAGAATCCCGTAACGCCTGCTGCGCCTCATCCATCAGGCTGTGCCAGCTCCCGTCCGACCCGGTCTCTTTATCCTGCATAAAGTAAACCCCCGCGCGGTTAAGCAGATCGCTCGCCGCCAGCAGCGAGATCCGCGCCTGATCGACCTTCGCCTGTTGCAGGTACGCCATCTGGTTACGCTGTTCATTGCGCTGGGCATCGCGCAGCGAGACGGAGAGTAAAACCGAAGAAGAGATTTGCAGTGCGGAAAAGAGCCCGATAATGCAGAAGATCCCCGCCAGCAAACCAAACTGCCGGGGAGTAAAGCGGCGGAAAATTTTGCTTAAGTTCATAATTGTATTCATTAACAATGCCTTAGACGTGGGCGAGTCTACGCAGTGAAAATGACAGAACTATTTCAGGGAGATGACAAGGGACTGTAGGTTAAAAACTCGCTAACCCCTTTTAAAATACTAATGATTTAATTCGAGTAATAATCGGGTATTGATATACAACTTCTCACGCCCAACGTTCATTTCCTCCAGCACACCAATCTCAACTAATTGCTTGAGGTAGGATGAAGCCGTCTGCCGTTTTGCAACGCCAGCCTCTACAAGGTTTTCAATCCGACAATAGGGCTGTGCAAAGAGGGCCCTCACCAGTTCGTGTGTATAAATCTTGGGTAATTCCTTACGTACATAGTCAGTAGTCTCCGCCATCAACGCTCGGACCACTGCGATCTTCTTCGTTGTCCATCTCGCCGTATTCTCTATCGCTTCGAGCATAAAAAGGATCCATGCCTGCCAGTCCCCATTCGCAGTCACACTACGCAATAAGGTGTAGTAATCGTTACGTCTTTCGAGGATGAAGCGAGACAAATACAGAATGGGTAATGACAACAATCCTGCCTGAATTAAATAGAGGATATTCAGGATCCGTCCCGTTCGTCCATTACCGTCGGGGAAAGGATGAATGCATTCAAACTGATAGTGTGAAATAGCCATTTTGATCAACGGGTCGACATCATCCTCGGCATGGAGGAAGCGCTCCCAGTTAGCCAGGAGATCGCGGACAGTTGTTTCGCCAACTGGCGGCGTATAAACCACCTCCTCGTACTGGTCGCGCAAGACGGTACCCGGCGTCTTACGAATATCGGTTTGTACGGCTCGTAGTGCAGTACAAATTTTTATCGCGGTATTGGTGCACAAGGGATAGCTGTTGAGATGGAGATATCCATCGTATAACGCAGTGCGGTAGCGTAGCGCTTCCTTTGTAGCGGGATCGGCATTTTCGGCACGATCAACGTATTGAAAAAGCCGATCGCTGGTGGTCACAATGTTCTCTATACGGGAAGAGTCTTTTGCTTCCAGCATCGGTAGGATATTAATCAATAAACTTTGATCGGGTATTAACTCACCCGCAGTTTTTAACTCAGCAATCGCTGCGCGCGCACTGATACAGGCTTTGAGTACACTACGGGTTTCAATGCTGTCCAGATCCGGAGGTAACACCGGAAGTTCATTATAAGGTACGACGGGATCCCAGCTCATATGTTTAAAAAAACCGTTTTTATCGACATATGACCATTTTATGTCGATGGTATAAACATGTCACATCAATATGTTTAAAAAAACGCATTTTATCGACACATCTCGCAAATATGCCAAATTGCCCGGCGGCGCTGCGCTTGCACGGGCCTACGGGCTAAGGGGTTCATGTGGGCCGGGTAAGCGCAGCGCCACCCGGCAAAACACCGGCGCTAGATCACACCCGGTCTTTCCACACCGTCTGCGCATTGCAGAACTCATGCAGGCCAAAGTGCGACAGCTCCCGGCCGAAGCCGCTCTTCTTCACGCCGCCGAACGCCACGCGGGCATCGCTGGCGCTGTAGCCGTTGATAAATACCCCACCGCACTCGAGCTGGCGGGCAAAGCGATCCGCCATTGCAGCATCGGCGGTAAACACCGTTGCAGAGAGGCCGAAATCGCTGTCGTTGGCAAGCTGAAGGGCGTGATCGGCATCGGTTGCCACGATGATGGCCGCCACCGGGCCAAACAGCTCCTGCCGAAACGCGGTCATATTCGGGGTGACGTTACCCAGTACGGTCGGTGCATAGTAGTTCCCTGCCCCCGCCACCTTCTCACCGCCCAGCAGCAGCGTTGCCCCTTCGGCCAGCGTGGCCTGCACCTGCTGATCCAGCTCGTCGCGCAGATCGAAACGCGCCATCGGGCCGAGATAGTTCTCTTCTGCGTCAGGCGCGCCCATTTTCAGCGCCGCGGTCGCCTCCACAAAGCGACGGCTGAACGCATCCGCAATCCCCGCCTCAACGATAAAGCGCTTGGCCGCCGCGCAGACCTGTCCGGTGTTCTGATAGCGTCCAGTCACGGCCGCTTTCACCGCCAGATCCAGATCGGCATCATTCAGGACGATAAAGGGATCGGAGCCGCCCAGTTCAAGCACGCATTTTTTCAGCGCCGCCCCGGCCTGAGCCCCAATCGCCGCCCCGGCGCGCAGGCTACCGGTGACGGTCACCGCCGCAATGCGTGGATCGGCAATCATCTGGCTTACCCCGTCGTTGGTGGCATTCAGCTGACTAAACACCCCCGGCGGGAAACCGGCATCGTTAAAAATCTGTTCGATCAGGTTCGCGGCACCCAGCACGTTCGGGGCATGTTTCAGCAGATAGCTGTTGCCCGCTAGGATAATCGGCACCGCGCCGCGCAGCACCTGCCACAGCGGGAAGTTCCACGGCATCACCGCCAGCACCGGCCCCAGCGGACGGTATTCGATCACCGCGTCCGCTACCTGCGTCGCCTCGGTATTCAGCATGGCCGGGCCGTGATCGGCATACCAGTCACAGAGACCGGCGGATTTCGCCACCTCCCCACGCGCCTGGGCGATGGGCTTGCCCATCTCGCGAGTGATCATCCGGGCCATCTCTTCGCCACGGTTGCGCAGCGCGGTGCCCAGGTCACGTAATTTTTGCGCACGCGCCGCCACCGGCACGCTGCGCCACTGGCGAAAGGCGGCATTGGTCTGTGCGAGGGCATGTTCAACCTCGGTGGCGGTCGCCCAGGGCCACGTACTCAAGGTTTCGCCATTTGCCGGGTTGATGGACAGGGCATGGGTAGCAGAAGGTGTAGTCATGATCGGCTCCGTGTAATAACAGTTGCTACAGTGTGGCCCGTTCTGCTATTTCTTAAAAATGAATAATAGTGACCACCTTATTCACGATATGAGAATGATATGGATCTGACCCAGCTGGAAATGTTTAACGCCGTCGCCCAGACCGGCAGCATCACCCAGGCCGCGCAGAAGGTGCATCGCGTCCCCTCTAACCTCACCACCCGCATCAAACAGCTGGAGGCCGACCTCGGCGTGGAGCTCTTTATCCGCGAGAACCAACGGCTGCGCCTCTCCCCGGCGGGTCACAATTTTTTGCGCTACAGCCGGCAGATCCTCGCCCTGGTAGATGAAGCCCGGATGGTAGTGGCGGGCGATGAACCCCAGGGGCTGTTTACCCTCGGGTCGCTGGAGAGCACGGCGGCGGTGCGCATCCCGGCCTCGCTGGCGCAGTTTAACCAGCGCTATCCGCGCATTCAGTTTGCGCTGGCGACCGGCCCTTCGGGGACGATGATCGATGGTGTGCTGGAGGGGACGTTAAGCGCAGCCTTTGTCGACGGGCCCTTAACCCACCCGGAGCTGGAGGGGATGCCGGTCTACCGGGAGGAGATGATGCTGGTGGTACCGGCCGGTCAGCCGAAGGTCGAGCGGGCTCTGGCTATTAGCGGACGCGATATCTACGCCTTTCGCGCCAACTGTTCCTATCGCCGCCATTTTGAGAGCTGGTTTCATGCGGATCGTGCCACGCCAGGGCGCATTCATGAGATGGAGTCCTATCACGGCATGCTGGCCTGCGTGATCGCCGGCGCCGGGATTGCGCTGATGCCGCGCTCGATGCTGGAAAGTATGCCCGGTCATCAGCAGGTGGAAGCCTGGCCGCTGGCAGAGAACTGGCGCTGGCTCACCACCTGGCTGGTGTGGCGCCGGGGGGCGATGACCCGCCAGCTCGAGGCGTTTATAGCACTGCTAAACGAAGATCAGCCACCAGCGCCTTCTCCATAAACAGGCTCAGGGGATCGGGCGCGTACGGAGGGAATGCCTCGCACAGCTGATAGCCACAGCGCTCATACAAATGAATAGCCGGCAGTTGCTTGATGCCGGTCTCGAGGCGCAGGGTATGACAGCTGCGGCTCAACGCTTCATCTTCCAGCGCCGCCAGCAGTTTTTCACCCAGCCGCTGCCCGCGATGGGTCGGGTCGATCCAGACCCGCTTCATCTCTCCGCTGCCGTCGCCGTTCAGCACGATGGCCCCACAGCCGACGGCGTTGAGCTGGCGATCGCGGATCACCATCATGATCAGGCTGTGTTCCGGCAACCCGGTCAGATCCAGCAGATGATTGCTTTCCGCCGGATAGAGCGTGCTCTGGTAGCTGTCGAGATCGGCAATCAGGTTAGTGATATCCGGATGGGCGGGCGATTCTGAGGTAATGGAATACATGGCAGGCTCCTTTTGTCGTTTTTCTCCACCATAACGCCGCCTGACGAGCGAGCAGGCATATTTTTAACTTATAGCTGCCGCCAGCAATTGCGCCCCCTGCGCCTGCGGCGTAAGTTTGGGCACAGTCACGGTTAAAATCTCAGGAAAAACAATGAACACCAAAGCCCGCAAAGTGATGATTATCGGGGCCGGAAACGTCGGTACCTCCGCCGCCTACGCCCTGCTGAACCAGAATATCTGTGAAGAGCTGCTGCTGGTGGATATCAACCAGCCGCGCAGTGAAGGCCACGCCTGGGATCTGTCGGATGCCGCCGCCTTTATGCCCGGGATGATGACCATCTCCACCCGTGAGGCGAGCGACTGTGCCGATGTGGATATCGCGGTGATCACCGTCTCCGGCGGCGCCCTCAAACCGGGGCAGACGCGGCTGGATGAGCTGACCGCTACCGCCAGCATTGTGAAAAACATTGTCCCGCAGATGATGGCGGGCGGGTTTAACGGCATTTTTCTGATCGCGACCAACCCGTGCGACATCATCACCTGGCAGGTGTGGCAGCTCTCCGGCCTGCCGCGTCAGCAGGTCATTGGTACCGGCGTCTGGCTGGATACTACCCGCCTGCGACGGACCCTGGCGCAGGCGCTGGATATCGGCGCGCAGAGCATCGATGCCTTTATTCTGGGTGAGCACGGGGATACGCAGTTCCCGGTCTGGTCGCATTCGGCGGTCTACGGCTCGCCGATTGCTGACGTTTATCAGCGTCACACCGGCAAAACCCTGGATTTTGATGAACTGGCCGAGCGCGTGCGCAAACAGGGCTTTGAGATCTATGCCCGTAAGGGCTGCACGGAGTACGGCATCGCCGCCACCATCGCTGAAATCTGTCGCAATATCTTCACCGGCAGCCACCGGGCGCTGGCGATCTCCTGCATTCTGGAGGGTGAGTATGGGGTAGACGGCGTGGCGATCGGCGTGCCGGCGGTGCTGGCCCAGAGCGGCGTCCAGCAGATCATTGAGCTGAAGCTGGCAGAGGATGAACTGCAAAAATTCCGCCATTCGGCGGAGGTGATCAAAGCCAATATCGCCCGCCTGCCCTGAGCCCTTAAGGCGCTAAGCTCAGGGTGGCATCCAGCTGGCTTAGGGTCTGTTGCACCCCTTCGTCCAGCCGTTTGTCGGTGACAATATCGGTCAGGGTGTTGAGGTGTGCCACGTTAAACAGCGACCAGGCGCCATATTTCGAGCTGTCGGCCAGCAGCACCCGGCGGCGGGCGTTGGCGATCAGATCCCGCTTCAGGGCCGCTTTCTCTTCCGTCGGCGAGGTGATGCCGCGCTGCAGATCCCAGCCGTTACAGCTGACAAAGGCGATATCCGGCCAGACGTTTTGCAGCAGGCGGCGACCGTGCTCGCCAATGCAGGACTGGCTCGAGTCGTCGATGCGCCCGCCAATGATCGTCACCTCAATCTGCTTAAACTCGGACAGAAACAGGGCGATATGCAGATCGCTGGTGATGACGCGCAGCGGCAGATGGGTCAGCTGGCGCGCGAGTTCAATCATGGTGGTGCCCGCATCGAGCACCACCGCGTCGCCGGCCTTAACAAAGCTGGCTGCCGCGCAGGCGATGGCGTGTTTCTCCGCCAGGCTGCGCTGCATCTTTTCGCTGGTGGTGGGCTGTGAAGGGATGAACCGGTTCAGGGTCACGCCGCCGTGGGTGCGGCTGATAACCCCCTCCTGATCGAGCTTAATCAGATCCCGGCGAATGGTCGCGGGCGAGGCGTCCGTGGCCGCCACCAGCTGATCCACCGTCACCAGGTTGTGCCCTTTCAGGTAGTCCATTATCTGTTCTAACCGGCTATATCCCTTCATATTATTCCCGTGTGATTTGCATCGCTAACTGGATAGAGACCGTCATGCTCTCAGACTTCGCTTTACCTGTCCACGCAATGTCGAACGCGGTGCCATGGTCGGCAGACGTGCGGATAAACGGCAGCCCGGCGGTGATGTTCACCCCGTCGTAAAAGCCGAGTAATTTTAACGGAATATGCCCCTGATCGTGATACATCGCCACTACCATGTCGTACATTCCTTCGTGACACTGCATAAACACCGTATCCGGCGGGCATGGCCCTGACACATTCAGACCCTGGGCCTTCATCGCTTCCACCGCCGGACCGACAATCTTGATCTCTTCGTCGCCAAACAGACCGTTCTCCCCGGCGTGCGGGTTGACCCCGGCCACGGCGATACGCGGATTCTTATACCCCACGCGCTTGAGGAAGGTATCCGCAATGCCAATCACGGTTTTTACCCGATCCTGGTTAAGGGTATCAAGGAATTTGCGCAACGCGATATGGGTAGTGATGTGGATCACCTTCAGCTGGTCGGTATAGAGCACCATCGCGTAATCTTTGCTGTCGGTGAGGTGCGCCAGCAGTTCGGTATGGCCCGGATAGTGATGGCCCGCCAGGTGCAGCGCCTCTTTGTTGAGCGGCGCTGTGGCAATGGCTTTCACCTCGCCTGCCATCGCCAGCTCGGTGGCGCGACGCACGCAGCGGTAGGCCAGATCGCCTGCCTGGGCCTGCACCACGCCGGGCTGCAACGCCTCGGGATCCGCCAGCGGCTCGTCCAGCACGTTGATGATGGCCGGGCCGAACTGCGCCTCGCTGACGCGGGTAATCACGCGTAACTCCGCCGGGGCGGTGATGCCCTTCTCCAGCACCCGTTGCAGGGTACGGGCGCAGCCGACCACCACCAACGGCGCGCCGGACAGTTCGCCTCCGGTCAGGGATTTGATAATGATCTCCGGGCCAATACCCGCCGGGTCGCCCATGGTTACAGCAATGATATTAGTCACTCATCTTCTCCTCGATAAAATGCAAAACCTCAAGCAGCGTGGTTTCAGTACCAAAACCACCCGCTTTGGTCATGACTGGCCCCTGCCAGCGACAACCTAAAAACCGACCAAACGGCACGCACTGCGCCACTTGTCCGCGTATGGCAAATCCTTGCGCGTTGAGCGCGCTGGCGACCGCCATTGCCACGTCGCCCCCGGAGACGTACAGCGCCGCCGGGCTATGGCTCTCCAGCACCCTGCGCGTAAGCTCGCCAAGAAACGCGCTGATGGTCTCCCCGAGCGCGGCACGGCTTAACCCGCGCTGCTGACACAGGGTGTCGATCTGATGCCGGGCCTGTGTATCGGCGCAGGTATGCACCACGCAGTGCTGGCCTGCCGCCAGTGCAGCAGCGATTTGCTGCTGATAGCCCGCCAGCGCATCGCTGAACACATCATTGATATCTATAAGTACCCTGCTGACGTTATGCTGAGTGCCCACCCGCTGGATCTGCTGCTGAGCAATCTCACTCATCGAACCGATAACCGCCAGCAGCTGACGCGGCGTCGCCAGACGGCGCGCCAGGGCATCGCACAGCCCGGCGGAGCCCACCAGCAGCGGGCGTTCATCGCAGGTAAAGGCCGTACTGATAATCTGATCCAGCTCGTCGTCGCTCTGCGCATCGACAATCACCAGCTGCGCACCACTATGTAGTGCTGCCGTCAGCTGCTGCGGAGTAACGACCACGCTGTTAAGCCGGGTTTGCTCCGCCAGCACCGCCGCAATGTGGGCATGACGCACCGGGGTTTTCGGGTCGCTGGCAAATTCGGTCTCTGTGACCGGCACGCCGTTAACCAGGCAGACGCCGTTTCGCGTGGTGCGCCCCGCCGCCGGGAAGGCCGGGGCGATAATGGCCTGACGCTGACCGCTGAGACGCAGCAGCGCCTCCACCTCTGCCCCCGGGTTGCCGCGCAGGGTGGAGTCGATTTTCTTCACCAGCCATTTCGCGGCGTTAATCTCGGCAGCGTAGTGCTTCAGCTTTTCAGCGGCCTCTGATGCCCGAAGCGCACGACTCTCGCTATTAATAACCAGCGCATCGGTGTCGCCGGTAAAGGGAGTCTGAAACGCCACGCTGACTTTTTTACCGCTTAACGCCAGGCTAACCCCCGCGTCGTTCGCACCGGTAAAGTCATCGGCGATCGCCACCACTTCTCTGTTCAGGTTGTTCATTCCATCCCCAAAGGTTCGCATTTCCTGATAATGATTATATTCAATCACGATTGATTATGTGTGAGCAAGATCAAGGTATTCAGTTTGCGAATAAATTATAAATTTAGACACACGATGAGTGTGATTGCCGGGTTTGAGCGAAATCAATCACAGACACAGCAACAGGAGAGCAATGTGTTAACCATTAACAGTACAATTATCAGCGGTGCGGGTGCGATCCCGGCCCTCGCGCCACTGCTGGCAGGCAAGACGCGCCTTTTACTGGTCACCGACGGCAATATCGCTCGTCTGGACGCCGCTCTCGCCATCCGCGCCCTGCTGGAAGCCGACAACCGTAGCGTCAGCGTGATCGAAAGCGTGCCGCCGGAGCCCAGCAACCATGACGTTCGCGCCCTGCTGGCGGAGATCAACAACACCGACTTTGATCTGGTGGTAGGCGTGGGCGGCGGCAGCGTACTGGATGTGGCGAAACTGCTCTCCGTGCTGTGCCATCCTGCTTCACCGGGGCTGGATGCCCTGCTGGCGGGTGAAAAACCGACCCTGCGCCTCGCCTCATTACTGATTCCGGCCAGCGCCGGCACCGGCTCTGAAGCCACGCCGAACGCGATCCTCGCCATTCCTGAGCATAGCACCAAAATCGGCATTATCTCTCCGGTGCTGCTGCCGGATTACGTGGCGCTGTTACCCGAACTGACCACCAGCATGCCGCCGCACATTGCCTCCTCCACCGGGATCGATGCCCTGTGTCACCTTATCGAATGCTTTACCGCCACCGTGGCGAATCCGGTGAGCGACAACGCGGCGCTGATTGGCCTGCGCAAGCTGCTGAACAATATCGAAACCGCCTGCGCCGAGCCGCATAACCTGGCGGCGAAGCTGGAGATGCTGTGGGCCTCGTACTACGGCGGCGTAGCCATTGCCCATGCCGGAACCCATCTGGTGCATGCCCTTTCCTATCCGCTGGGCGGCAAGTATCACCTGCCGCACGGGGTCGCGAACGCCATTCTGTTGGCGCCCTGCATGCGCGTGGTGCGCCCGGATGCCGTCGAAAAATTTGCGCAGGTGTGGGATCTGGTGCCGGGTGCGGATACCTCCCTGTCGGCAGAAGAGAAATCCCACGCGCTTGTGGCGTGGTTTGCCGCCCTGGTCCGCCGCCTGAACTTACCGGACAACCTCGAAACGCTGGGCGTACCGCGGGATGACATCGCCTCCCTGAGCGATGCCGCCCTGAACGTAAAACGCCTGATGAACAACGCCCCGCGTCAGGTCAGCCATGCCGAGGTGCAGGGCATTTATCAGACCCTGTTCCCCGAAATTTAACATCGAAGGAGTGAGAAATGCGTAACAAGATTGAAGGCGTGCTGACGGCAATCGTCACCCCCTTTACGGAGGATGGCGCGCTGCATCTGCCGGGACTGAAACGCCAGATCCAGCGCCAGCTGGCGGCGGGAAACGGCATTTTCTGCGGCGGTACCAACGGTGAGTTCTTTGTGCTGACCGAAGAGGAAAAGGTGGCCGTCGCCCGCACCTGCGTGGAAGAGGTCGCAGGCCGTGCGCCGGTGGTGGCGCACATCGGGGAGATCTCCACCCGCGCCACTATTCGTCTCGGCAAGCAGGTCGAAGCCCTGGGCGTCGATGCGGTCTCGGTGATCACCCCGTGGTTTGTGCCCCTGACCCAGGCGGAGCTGATCGCCCATTATACCGCCATCGCCGATGCCCTGACGGTGCCGGTATTTCTCTACAACATCCCGGCGCGCACCGGCAACACTATTGAACCGCACACCGCGCGGGTGCTGGCTTCGCACCCGAACATCATCGGCATTAAGGACAGCGCGGGCAGCTATGAGAGCCTGAGCGGTTTCCTGAAGGCCGCCCAGGGCATCGAGGATTTCGCCGTGCTGAACGGCCCGGACTCGCTGATCCACCAGGGCTTTGTCGAGGGCTGTTCCGCCTGTATTTCCGGGCTAGCGAACGTCGCCCCGGCGGCGATCAACGCCATCTGGGCGTGTTACCAGGCGGGCGATATTGACGGCTCGCGTCAGGCGCAGGAGAGCGTCACCGAGCTGCGAACGAATTTATATAAAATTGCCTTCTCTCCGGCCGCCGTGAAAAAGGCGCTGCAGGTGATGGGCGAAGAGGTGGGTGAAAGCCGCTACGCGGTGGCTTTTGATGCGCAACAGACTGAACAGATCCGCCAGATAGTGACGAAGTCACTGCAGTAACCGGCGTTTGATTTCGTCCATAAGAATACCGGGTGCCGCTGGCGCCCAGGGTTCCTACGCCCTGAAGAGAGGCAAAGATGAACAATTTTACCGCTGAAGATACCCTGATCATCGTAGGCATTGTGATTGTCTACATCCTGTTTACCACATGGCTGACCTTCCGGTTGCGCAGTAAAAACTCCGGCGATTTTATGGAGGGCTCCCGGGCGATGCCGGCGTTTATCGTCGGGATCCTGCTGATGTCCGAATACATCGGCGCCAAATCCACCATCGGCACCGCCCAGGCGGCGTTCGAGGATGGTTTTGCCGCCTCCTGGTCGGTGATTGTCGCGGCGATTGGCTTCCCGCTGTTTGGCCTGTTGCTGGTGAAGCGCATCTACAGCACCGGCAAAATCACCATCTCCGGGGCGATTGCCGAGAAGTACGGCACCAGCACCAAAAACATTATCTCGATCATCATGATTTACGCCCTGCTGCTGGTGAACGTCGGCAACTATGTCTCCGGCGCGGCGGCCATCTCCACCGTGCTGAAGGTCAACCTGCCGGTCGCGGCCTTTATCACTGCGGTAGTCAGTACCTTCTACTTCGCCTTTGGCGGCATGAAGGGCGTGGCCTGGGTCACGCTGCTGCACAGCGCTCTCAAGTATTTCGGTATCCTGGTGATCATGGGCTTCGCGCTCTCCAAAACCGGCGGCTTTACGCCAATGATTGAGCAGATGCCGTCGTACTACTGGACCTGGGATGGCAACATCGGCGCCAGCACCATCTTCGCCTGGCTGATCGGCACCATCGGTTCCATTTTCTGTACCCAGTTTGTGATCCAGGCCATCTCCTCCACCAAAGATGTGAAGTCGGCCAAACGCTCCACCTGGGTGGCGTTCTTCTTCTGCCTGCCGATCGCCCTGGCGATTGCGGTGATCGGCGTGGCGGCGAAGTATCTGCACCCGGAGATCGACAGCCTGTACGCCATGCCGATCTTCCTGCAGGACATGAACCCGTGGCTGGCCGGTCTGGTGACAACGTCACTTGTAGCGTCAATCTTCGTGAGCGTGAGTACCGTGGCGCTGGCTATCGCCTCGCTGGTAGTGAAAGATTTTTACGTGCCGTACCGCAACCCCACCCCGGAGCAGGAGTTTAAAGCCACCCGCTGGATGTCGCTGCTGATTGGCTTCCTGCCGCTGATTTTCGTCCTGCTGGTGCCGGAAGTGCTGAAGCTGTCCTTCTTCACCCGCGCCATTCGTCTGTCGATTACGGTGGTGGCGGTCATTGCCTTCTATGCCCCGTTCTTTAAGAGCACCCGGGGTGCCAACGCCGGCCTGATTGGTGCCTGCGTCGTGACCTCCCTGTGGTATCTGCTGGGCGACCCGTTTGGCATTAACAATATGTATATCGCGCTGATCACCCCGGCGGTGATTATGGTCCTCGACCGTCTGATCCCTAACAAAGCGGATCGCAAAGCGCCTGCCCCTGTTCAACATAATGGAGTCTGATATGTCTGTAACCGTAACCCGTGACGGGATTGTTCGCCCGCAGCCGCAGGATGCCCGCGTGGAAACGGCGATGCTGCCCTCTTCCTGCCCGCAGAACCACGCCGCGAACCTGCTGCCGCTGCCGGATGGCACCCTGATGTGCGTCTGGTTTGGCGGCACCCAGGAAGGGATCGCTGATATTTCAGTGTGGGGGTCGCGCCTGGCCCCGGGCAGCAATCAGTGGAGCGAAGCGGTGAAGCTGTCGGACGATGCCAGCCGCTCGGAGCAGAACCCGGTGCTGTTCCTCGCCCCGGACAACGTGCTGTGGCTGCTGTGGACCGCGCAGCTCTCCGGCAACCAGGACACCGCCATCGTCCGTTACCGCAAGTCTGAGGATTTGGGTAAAAGCTGGGGCGAGATCGCCACCCTGCTGGATAAACCCGGCACCTTTATTCGCCAGCCCATTGTGGTGCTGGAGAACGGCACCTGGTTGCTGCCGGTCTTCTACTGCCGCACCCAGCCGGGCGAAAAATGGGTGGGTAATGACGACATCAGCGCGGTGAAAATCTCCGAAGACCAGGGTAAAAGCTGGCGCGACGTCGAGGTGCCGGAGAGCCTGGGCTGCGTGCACATGAACATCACCGCCCTGAATAACGGCCATCTGGTGGCGCTGTATCGCAGCCGCTGGGCGGACAATATCTACATCAGCCAGTCGCTGGACAACGGCGAAAGCTGGTCGGTGCCGGAACCTACAGCGCTGCCGAACAACAACTCGTCGATTCAGGTCACCACCCTTGCCAGCGGCGGGCTGGCGCTGGTGTTCAACCACATGAGCGCGGCGGGTGCGCTGGAGCGCCGCGCCTCGCTGTATGACGAGATCGACGACGGCGATGGCCGTAAAGAGCCGGAGGTGACCCACGGTCGCGCCGCCTTCTGGGGCGCCCCACGCGCGCCAATGACGGTGGCAATATCCAACGACGGCGGGAAAAGCTGGGCCTGGCAGCGCAATCTCGACGAGGGTGACGGCTACTGCATGACTAACAACTCGCTGGAGAAACTGAACCGCGAGTTCTCCTATCCCAGCATCAAACAGGGTGCCGACGGGTCGCTGCATATCGCCTACACCTACTTCCGCCAGGCGATCAAGTATGTGCGCGTGTCGCCGGAGTGGGTAAAGGAGCCGCAACAGTGATTATTGGTCATCTTAACGCCCTGCCGCTGGCGGGGCTCCCGCCGGTGCTGCGGGCGATCCTCGAGCGCCCGGACTGTTCCCTGACGGCGCTCACCGCCCGGGATGACGGACGCTGGCAGCCGCAAGGCTGTCCGTGGTTCTGCCATATCGGCCCGGCGCAGACTCAGCCGCAGGCCGAGCGTCATACCGAATATCACTATTTATATGCCGATATTCAGGTGGTGCTTGCGGGTGAAGAGACGATCCGCGCCGGGATGCAGTCTGTCGCGCAGGTCGGCGACGAAGAGCGCAAACCGGATCTCTGGATCGCAGCCGGGGCGCAGCATCCGGTGAGCATTACCTTACGCAGCGGGGATTTTGCGGTGTTTCTCCCAGGCGAGCCGCATCAGGCGCTGTGCGCGGTGAACGCGCCGATGACCGTGCGCAAGGCGGTGTTCAAGGTGCCACGCGCCCTGCTGGAGGTGTGATATGCGCCATGCGATTGTCACCGGTGCCAGCTCGGGCATCGGCGAAGCTATCGTCAAACGCCTGCTGGCGGAAGGCTGGCAGGTGACGGGCTTAAGCCGACGCGAAGTGGAGTGCGGACACCCGAACTTTACCAGCCTGAGCGTGGATTTAAGTGACAGCGTCACGTTCAGCGCCACGCTCAATACCCTGCCGGTGCCGCAGGCGATCGTCCATGCCGCCGGAATGATGGCGGCCGCCCCGCTCGGCGAACTGGATCCGGCGGTCAGCGCTCGTCTGTGGGGGCTGCATATCCACGCCGCCGAGATCCTGTTTAACCACTTTGCCCCGCGGATGAGCGCGGGTGGACGGCTGATCGCTATCGGCAGCCGCACCTCACGGGGAGCGGCCGGGCGCTCGCAGTATGTTGCGACCAAGGCGGCACTGGTTGGGATGGTGCGCAGCTGGGCGGCGGAGCTGGCTCCGCGCGGGATCACCGCCAACGTGGTGGCCCCGGGTGCGACGCAGACCCCGATGTTGAGTGCGCCCGGACGGCAAACGTCACCGCCAAAAATGCCGCCGATGGGGAGGCTGATCGCCCCGGAAGAGGTGGCGGCGATGGTCAACTATCTGCTGAGCGCCGAGGCCGCGCCCATCACCGGGCAGGAGCTGGTGCTGTGCGGTGGCGCGTCGCTGGGGTGAGTTGTGCGGCCTGTTTGCCGGGTGGCGGCTGCGCCTTACCCGGCCTACAAAAACCGAACCACATCGTAGGCCGGGCAAGCGCCAGCGCCGCCCGGCGTTGCAGACCTCAGGGTGCCAAACCACGCCTTACCCGTCCTACAAAAATCGCACCGCACCGTAGGCCGGGCAAGCGCCAGCGCCGCCCGGCGTTGCAGACCGCTGGGTGCCAAACCACGCCGGGTGGCGGCTGCGCCTTACCCGTCCTACAAAAACCGCACCACACCGTGGGCCGGGCAAGCGCCAGCGCCGCCCGGCGATGCAGACCGCAGGATGTCAAACCACGCCGGGTGGCGGCTGCGCCTTACCCGTCCTACAAAAAACGCACCACACCGTAGGCCGGGCAAGCGCCAGCGCCGCCCGGCGTTGCAGACCGCAGGATGTCAAACCACGCCGGGTGGCGGCTGCGCCTTACCCGTCCTACAAAAACCGCACCGCACCGTAGGCCGGGCAAGCGCCAGCGCCTCCCGGCGTTGCAGACCTCAGGGTGCCAAACCACGCCGGGTGGCGGCTGCGCCTTACCCGGCCTACATTTGTATGAGCGCCTTAACCCCAACGCCGGAACCCGCCATGGAATACGCTTCTCTGCTTGAATTCTGGTTTCACGAGCAGCATCAACCGCTCTGGTTTTCCCGCAATGATGATTTCGACGCCCAGTGCAAACACCGCTTCTACCCCTTGTGGCAGGCCGCCTGTCGGGGGGAGCTGTTTCACTGGCGGGACACGCCGCGCGGACGGCTGGCGGAGATCGTTTTGCTCGATCAACTCTCGCGCAACCTGAACCGCAACGACGCACGCGCCTGGCAGCAGGACGGCATGGCGCTGATCCTCTCCCAGGAGCTGGTTTATCAGCCGATGTGGCAGGAGCTGGACAGCAACGAAAAAGGCGTCTCACTGCTGCCGATGATGCATGCGGAATCACGAGTGATTCATCAGGAGGCAGAGCGGCTGTTCACCGCCCTGAACGTGCCGGGCTTTCTGAATGCGGAAATCAAGCACCGGGCGATTATTGAGCGCTTTGGCCGCTACCCGCACCGCAACAGTCTGCTTAATCGCCCATCCACCCCCGAAGAGGTGGAGTGGCTGAAGCACAGCAAAGGCTTTTAATGGCCGCGCAGGTAAACGGTGCCCTTCAGATAGAGCGCCGCCTGGCCGCCAATCAATACCCGGTCGCCCTTCAGCTCGCAGCGCAGATCGCCGCCGCGGGGCGAGACCTGACGGGCCTGTAGCGACGTTTTACCCAGCTTTTCGCTCCAGTACGGGATCAGCATGCTGTGGGCGGAGCCGGTCACCGGATCTTCCGCCACCGACTCGCCCGGGCAGAAGAAGCGGCTGACAAAGTCATACTCATCCCCTGGGGCGGTGACGCAGACCATCTTATCCAGCGGCATCATGCCGTCGATATCCGGGGTCAACGCCTCAAGCTGCTGCTGGTTCTCCAGCACCACCATGTAGTCGCGCCCTGCCCGCACCTCCTTCGCCCCGGTGATGCCGAGGGTACTGAACAGCAGCGCTGGTGGGTTGTCTACCGGCTCGCTGCTCCACGCCGGGAAGTTAAGCGTTAACCAGTCGCCGCTGCGGGTGACCTTCAGGTCGCCGACAAAACGGGTGGAGAAAACGATCTCGGTGTGTGGGTAGTCCAGATACTCAAAAATCACGTGGGCGCTGGCGAGCGTCGCGTGACCGCAAAGGTTAATCTCGTACTGAGTGGTAAACCAGCGCAGTTCAAAGCCCACGTCGGTACGCACGAAAAAGGCGGTTTCCGACTGGTTATGCTGCTGGGCCATCTTTAACAGCACGTCATCCGGTAGCCACTCCTCGAGCGGGCAAACGGCTGCAGGATTCCCACCAAACGCGCGATCGCTAAACGCATCGACCAGATAAAACTCAATCTCCTGCATTGCTTTACCCACTGTTAACGTAATGTTGCATCCTATATTCATGGAAAATACCCTGTTTCACCAGCTATTACTTTTTGGTTATAGTGAGATCTACATCACAAAATGATTGTATTTTCAGCAGGGAAGGTTTTAAGATCGCCGCACCTCATTGACGTAACGACTCCCGGATTTCCCTATGACAACCAACACCGTTTCCCGCAGGGTCGCGTGGCTACGGGTGGTCACGCTCGCCGTTGCCGCCTTTATCTTCAATACCACTGAATTTGTCCCCGTCGGCCTGCTCTCGGATATCGCCAGCAGCTTTGGCATGGAGACCGCGCAGGTGGGGATCATGCTCACCATCTATGCCTGGGTGGTGGCGATGATGTCGTTACCCTTTATGCTGCTCACCAGCCAGATGGAGCGGCGCAAACTGCTGATCGGGCTGTTTGTGCTGTTTATTGCCAGTCATGTGCTGTCGTTCCTCGCGTGGAACTTCACGGTGCTGGTGATAAGCCGGATCGGCATTGCCTTCGCGCACGCCATTTTCTGGTCAATTACCGCTTCGCTGGCGATCCGCCTGGCCCCGGCCGGGAAGCGCGCTCAGGCCCTGAGCCTGCTGGCCACCGGCACCGCGCTGGCGATGGTGCTCGGGCTGCCAATCGGCCGCATCGTCGGACAGATATTTGGCTGGCGTACCACCTTTTTCGTTATTGGGCTCGGGGCGCTGTTCACCCTGCTGTGTCTGATCAAGCTGTTACCCAAACTGCCAAGTGAGCATTCCGGCTCGCTGAAAAGCCTGCCGCTGCTGATGCGTCGTCCGGCGCTGATGAGCCTCTATCTGCTGACGGTCGTCGTGGTGACAGCCCATTACACCGCCTACAGCTACATCGAGCCGTTTGTGCAGACCATCGCCGGGTTCAGCGCCAGCTTTGCCACGGTATTGCTGTTGCTGCTGGGCGGCGCAGGCATTATCGGCAGCCTGCTGTTTGGCAAGCTCGGCAACCGTCACGCCTCGCTGCTGGTGAGCAGCGCCATTGGCCTGCTGCTGGCGTGTCTGCTTCTGCTGCTGCCCGCCTCGGGCAGTGAGACAAATCTCGCCCTGCTGAGCATCGTCTGGGGCGTGGCAATCATGATTATCGGTCTTGGAATGCAGGTGAAAGTGCTGGCCCTGGCGCCGGATGCCACGGACGTGGCGATGGCGCTGTTCTCGGGTATTTTCAACCTGGGGATTGGCGCGGGTGCGCTGGTGGGCAATCAGGTGATCCTGCATCTGTCGATGGCGTCGATCGGTTATCTGGGGGCGATCCCGGCCCTTGCGGCGCTGATCTGGTCGGTGCTGATCTTTCGCAAATGGCCCGTCGCCCTGGAAGAGCAACCGCATCACAGCTAGAGAGGTAATCGGGTGGCGAGCGCCACCCGGTTCAGTTATTACGGGTAGGTTTTAATAATTTCCAGCACGCCGTTAATAATAAACTGCACGCCCATACAGACCAGCAGGAAGCCCATCAGGCGGGAGATGGCTTCGATACCGTCTTTGCCCACCCAGCGCATAATCGCGCCCGAGCTACGCAGACAGCCCCACAGGATCACGCCGATAATGGCAAAAATCAGCGGCGGCGCAATCATGACCACCCAGTCCGGGAAAGCAGAACCGCTGCGCACCGTCGAGGCGGAGCTGATGATCATCGCAATGGTACCCGGACCTGCGGTGCTTGGCATCGCCAGCGGCACGAAGGCAATGTTCGGAGCCGCTTTATTTTGCTTATCTTCCAGCGCGTCCTGCACGTCTGAATCATCCGGCGATTTCGGCGCGGGGAACAGCATTCTGAAACCGATAAAGGCCACGATCAGCCCCCCCGCAATTCGGAGGCCGGGAATGGAGATCCCGAAGGTGTTCATTACCAGCTGCCCGGCGTAGTACGCCACCATCATGATCGCGAAGACGTAAACGGAGGCCATGAGCGACTGATGATTACGTTGTTCACGGTTCATGTCGCCCGCCAGGCCAAGGAAAAGCGCAACGGTGGTTAACGGGTTTGCCAGGGGTAACAGCACCACCAGCCCAAGACCAATTGCTTTAATTAAATCAACCATTTTACGGATTCGTCCTTATCAAAAATTAACCAGGCAAGTATAGGGTCAAAACAACCGTTACAGCTACGCACACATCGTAAGTAATATTTTCGCTCCGAAATCAATTTATCCCGATGATATGACGATCCCCCTGGCGGGCAAAAAAGTGATCTGAATCGCTTTAGCAAATCGTGTCATAAGCAAATGCATTCAGTTGACTTATAGTTGCCTGAGCAATAATATCTGCCGTGATTAAACTACTTGCCAGGGCAACCATTGTGAAAAGCACCAGTGACCTCTTCAACGAAATCATTCCGCTGGGTCGGCTTATCTACATGGTTAACCAGAAGAAAGACCGCCTGCTCAATGATTATTTATCACCGCTGGATATCACCGCAACCCAGTTTAAAGTGCTCTGTTCTGTGCGCTGCGAAGTGTGTATCACCCCGGTTGAGCTGAAGAAAATCTTATCTGTCGACCTCGGCGCGCTGACGCGCATGATGGATCGGCTGGTCTGCAAGGGGTGGATTGAACGCCGCCCGAATCCGAATGACAAACGCGGCGTGCTGGTGCAATTGACCAGCGACGGCGCGGCAATGTGTGAACAATGTCATCAATTAGTAGGACAAAAACTGCACCAGGAACTAACAAAAAACTTAACGGCGGACGAAGTGGCAACTCTTGAGCACTTGCTTAAGAAAATCCTGCCGTAAACAGAAAGAGGTATGACGATGTCCAGACGCAATACTGACGCCATCACTATTCATAGCATTTTGGGCTGGATCGAAGATAACCTGGAGTCGCCGCTCTCGCTTGAGAAAGTGTCTGAGCGTTCAGGTTACTCAAAATGGCACCTGCAACGGATGTTTAAAAAAGAGACCGGCCACTCATTAGGCCAGTACATCCGCAGCCGCAAATTAACGGAAATCGCGCAGAAGCTGAAGGAAAGTAACGAGCCGATCCTGTATCTGGCTGAGCGTTATGGGTTTGAATCGCAGCAGACCCTGACACGCACGTTCAAGAACTACTTCGACGTTCCACCGCATAAATATCGCATCACCAATATGCATGGGGAATCCCGGTATCTGCTTCCGATTAACCACTGTAACTGCTAAACGCCTGTATTAAGAGCCTGGTCCCGTAGGCTCTAAGACGTATCGAGGAAATTATGAAACTATTCGCTTCCGCCGTTCTCACCGCCCTGGTGCTGGTCTCTGGCCAGAGTTTTGCGGAGCAAACTCCACGTGTCCCGCAGCAGAACAGCCGCGACACGATGATCCTGCCAACGGCTAACGGCCAGTCGCCCCATGACTTTAACCATATGGGCGCAGGCAGCGACAAATCCGACGAATTAGGCGTGCCCTATTACAATCAGCACTCTTAATGCGTTTTGCCCCGCCCGCGCGGGGCTTTTTTTTAGCCTCTGACCCGCGTCGCCCGACGCAGGCGCAAGCCGAAAACGTTGATATAAAGTCCGGCCATCACCAGCAGCGCCCCCACCAGCTGCAACGCCCCCAGTTTTTCATCCAGCAGCAGCGCCGCACTGGCGATGCCCACCACCGGGACCAGCAGCGACAGCGGTGCCACCCGCCAGGTTTCGTAGCGCCCGAGCAGCGCGCCCCAGATGCCATAGCCGACAATGGTGGCGACAAAGGCCAGGTAGATCAGCGACAAAATCGTGGTCAGGTCGAGGGTGACGAGACTGTGCAACATCACCGTCGGGCCATCCAGCAGATATGAGGCCGCCATAAAGGGCAGGATCGGGATCAGCGCACTCCACACTACCAGCGACATCACCGCCGGACGCGTCTCAAGCTGCATGATCTTTTTGTTTAAGATATTGCCGCTGGCCCAGCAGAACGCCGCCGCCAGGGTCAGTAAAAAGCCCAGCAGCGCGACGTGCTGCCCGTTCAGGCTGGCCTCCGCCAGCACCAGCACGCCGACCACGGCCAGGGCAATCCCCGCCAGCTGTTTGCCCTGAAGGCGCTCGCCAAACACCAGCGCTCCAAGGATGATGGTGAAGAACGCTTGCGCCTGTAGCACCAGCGAGGCCAGACCGGCGGGCATGCCGAAGTTAATGGCGCAGAACAGAAAGGCAAACTGACCGAAGCTGATGGTCAGGCCGTAGCCCAGCAGCAGACGAAACGGGATCTTTGGACGGGCAACGAAGAACAGCGCCGGGAAGGCCACCAGCAGAAAGCGTAAACCGGCCAGCATCAGCGGAGGCATGTTGTGCAATCCGACTTTGATCACCACAAAATTCAGCCCCCAAACTACTACCACCAGCAATGCCAGCAGCCCGTCTTTGCGCGTCATACCCTGCCCCTGTTTATTAAATTTTTGTAACCGCTTATCAAAGTAACGAAAAAAACCGCCGAGGAACAGATCATTAATTCTGACAGTCAGGCGAAGCACTTAGGGATAAATTTGGTGGTATACAAGCCTCTTATGCCATGTTAATCCTGATAAGACATAACAAAAACTTCACACGCAATTGTCGGGCAGGAAAATGAAACCATCACTCAGGCGCTCAACCGCAGCGCTACTGGCGTCGTCGCTGTTACTCACCATTGGTCGCGGCGCGACATTGCCGTTTATGACCATCTATCTCACCCGCGTCTATAACATGAGCGTGGAGAATATTGGTTATGCCCTGACGGTGGCGCTGACTATCGGGGTGGTTTTCAGCCTGGGGTTTGGCATTCTGGCCGATAAATTCGATAAAAACCGCTACATGCTGATCGCCATTACGGCGGTGGCTCTGGGCTTTCTGGCGATCCCACTGGTGGATAACGTCGTGCTGGTGGTGCTGGCCTTCTCGCTGATCAACTGCGCCTATTCGATCTTCTCCACGGTGCTGAAAGCCTGGTTTTCCGATGTGCTCAACCCGGCGGAAAAAGCGCGGGTTTTCTCCCTTAACTACAGTTTTCTTAACATCGGCTGGACCGTCGGGCCGCCATTGAGCACCCTGCTGGTGATGTACAGCCTGCAACTGCCGTTCTGGGTAGCGGCCTTCTGCGCCGCGTTGCCGCTGGTGCTGGTCCAACGCTATGTGCAGAAAGGCGTGGCGGCCGACAGCGAGCATGTGCCAGTGCCGTGGCAGCCGTCGGTACTGCTGCGCGACCGGGCGCTGTTCTGGTATACCCTCTCCGGGCTGCTGGCCTCCTACGTGGGCGGCTCCTTCGCCAGCTGCATTTCCCAGTACGTGCTGGCGGCAGACTACGACAGCGATTTCGCCCAGAACGTGGTGGCCGTGGTGCTGCCGGTGAATGCCGCGATGGTGGTTTCGCTGCAGTACATCATTGGCCGTAAACTGTCGGCGCGTAATATCCGCCCGCTGATGACGCTGGGCACCCTGTTTTTTGTCCTCGGTCTGGCCGGGTTTATGCTCTCCGGGGAGAATCTGATCTACTGGGGGCTGGCTGCGGCTGTCTTTACCGTGGGTGAGATTATCTATGCGCCAGGGGAATACATGTTGATCGACAACATCGCCCCGCCGGGCATGAAAGCCAGCTATTTCTCCGCCCAGGCGCTTGGCTGGCTGGGTGCGGCCTTCAACCCGATGATCACCGGGCTGATCCTGACCCATCTCCCGCACTGGTCGCTGTTTGTGATTATGATGGTTGCCATTGTGCTGGCCTGGCTGATGATTTTGCGGGGGATGCGGGTGAAGGCGTGGGTTGATGTGCCTGATTTGGTATCGCGGTAATTGCCCGGCGGCGCTACGCTTGCACGGGCCTACAAAGCCAGTAGGCCGGGTAAGCGCAGCGCCACCCGGCATACAGACCGCACCGGGAACGTAATGGTGCAATATCTCCCTACTGAGAGCATTTATTATTTATATTTAAACCAGAGGAAAAGATGCCCAATTACAAGTAATAAGATAAATGCACCGATCAGGGTGATCGCAACGTCAGGGAAATAGACCACTGCAAACATACTAAAAAAGAGAACAGACAGAAAACAGCCCCATCCCCAGATAATTAAAATCACCTCTTCCTTGAGCCACTGTTTAAGAAAACCCATCACTACCTCAGCATTTCGATAGCAAAATCAATAGGTTCATCATTAGAGCCGAGATAAAATAAAGAAAATATTAATGAGTTCTGAAAGATTTTGTAGGCCGGGTAAGGCGTAGCCGCCACCCGGCGCACAGGCCGCACCGGAATTAATGGTGCAGCATTTCCTCTACCACCTGCTTTTTATACATTTCGTTCGGATAATAGGTCGGCCAGTTATCCATCTCTTTTAATAACGCCTCGTGGGAGGTGTTGCCCATAAAGATATGGAAATGGGCCGACTGGCGCGGACCAATAGTGTGGTCGCTGAACTGGACAAACTTCGGTGCCTTGCTGCTGGCGTCCTTACATTCAAACAGGTAACGCACGCCCTTCTTGCCGGAGGCATAGGTCAGGATCTTGTAGCCGTTAGAGACGTATTCACAGCGGCTCACATTTTTCCCGGTGTGAAACTCCATCACGTTGTTCTCAATGCCAATGGTTTCCACGTCCGTAGCGTAGCCGGTGCGGTAATAGGCTTTAACCTCGTCAAAGGTTTTACTCTTGTCTTTCTCGGCTTTCTTCTTGAACACCGGGTCGAGATCGCCGCTCAGCAAAAACGGATAGACCGACTGCCAGACGCCGTCCCAGTTGGAGAACGGGCGATCTTTTACGTCTTTATCGTCAAACACGCCGTTGGCCGCTTTTTGTTCCGCTTCGGTCATCTGGTGGCCGTGGGAATGGGCATACAGCTGGCCGCTGACCAGCAGCGCCCCCAGAGTCATTGCAAATTTACCAATATGTCCTGCCAAGGTAACGTCCTCACTCCATTTTAAAAGAGCGATGGATGTTATAGTATAACATATCGCAAAACAACCCCGTTAAATCGCCACCAGACCGCGAACGCCCTCCTGTTCCATACCCTCCCCGCGCCCGCGCTGGATAATGCTGCCCCGGGACATCAGCAGATAGCTGTCGGCCAGCTCGGCGGCAAAGTCATAAAACTGCTCCACCAGCAGGATCGCCATATCGCCCCGGTTCGCGAGCTGACGGATCACCTGGCCAATCTCCTTAATCACCGAAGGCTGGATCCCCTCCGTCGGTTCATCAAGTATCAACAGCTGAGGACGACTCGCCAGCGCCCGACCAATCGCCAGCTGCTGCTGTTGCCCGCCCGAGAGATCGCCGCCCCGGCGCTGCTTCATCTCCTTAAGAACCGGAAACAGCTGCCAGATCTCCTCCGGGACCTGCTTCGCCTCACGCGCCGGAAAGCGCGATAGTCCGAGCAGCAGGTTCTCCTCCACCGTCAGGCGGGGAAAGATGTCCCGCCCCTGCGGCACATAGGCTACCCCGGCCTGCACCCGCTGGTGCGGTCTGGCGTGTGTGATGGATTTGCCCTGCCAGAGGATTTCGCCGTTGCGCGCCGGGATCAGCCCCATCAGGCACTTCAGCAGCGTGGTTTTGCCCACCCCGTTGCGGCCCAGCAGGCAGGTGACTTCCCCGGGGAGGGCCTCAAAGCTGACCCCGCGCAGAATGTGGCTCCCGCCGTAATACTGATTCAGTTCGTTAACCTGTAGCATCCGCGCTCCTTAGCGTCCGAGATAGACTTCAATCACCTGCTCGTTGGCCTGCACCTCGCGCAGCGAGCCTTCGGCCAGCACCCGCCCCTGATGCAGGACGGTAACGTGATCGGCAATGGTTTCCACAAAGCCCATGTCATGCTCCACCACCATCAGCGAGTGTTTGCCCGCCAGGGTGCGAAACAGTTCGGCGGTGTACTCGGTTTCGGCGTCGGTCATCCCGGCGGCCGGTTCGTCGAGCAGCAACAGATGCGGCTCCTGAACCAGCAGCATGCCGATCTCAAGAAACTGCTTCTGCCCGTGCGACAGCAGGCCCGCCCGGCGATGCCGCTCCCCGCCGAGGCGCAGCAGGCTCAGCATCTCGTTGATCCTGTCTGCCTGCTCGCTGCTCAGTCGGGCGCGCAGGCTGGCCCACACCGATTTATCCCCCTTCATCGCCAGCTCGAGGTTTTCCCATACCGTCAGGGCCTCAAACACCGTCGGCTTCTGGAATTTGCGCCCGATGCCCTGACGGGCTATGGCGATGGGATCCAGAGCAGTGAGGTCCGTCGACTGGTCGTACAGCGCGCGCCCGCTCTGGGGCCGCGTTTTACCGGTGATAACATCCATCAGCGTGGTTTTGCCCGCGCCGTTAGGGCCAATTACGCAGCGCAGCTCACCCACGCCAATATTCAGCGACAGGTCGGTGAGCGCCTTAAAGCCGTCAAAGCTGACGTTGATCCCCTCCAGCTGTAACACCGGGTCAGTCTGGTCGCGATAGCGATCTCCGGGCAGCTGGCGGGTAAATAATTGCTCGCTCATTACTGGTCTCCCTTGCGGAACAGGCCCGTTACACCGCGCGGTAAAAACAGCGTCACCGCAATAAAGATCAGCCCGAGAAACAGCTGCCAGTACTCCGGCATCGCCACGGTGAAGACGCTTTTTGCGCCGTTAACCAGCGCGGCGCCAATCACCGGACCGATCAGCGTACCCCGCCCGCCGAGCGCGACCCAGATTGCCGCTTCGATGGAGTTGGTGGGCGACATCTCGCCGGGGTTGATGATCCCGACCTGCGGGACGTACAGCGCCCCGGCCAGCCCGCACAGCACCGCCGACAGCGTCCAGACCAGCAGCTTAAAACCGCGGGGATCGTAGCCGCAGAAGGTCAGCCGGTTTTCCGCGTCGCGTACCGCGGTCAGAATGCGGCCAAACTTACTTTTGGCCAGCGCGTACCCCACCGCCAGCGACGCCGCCAGCAGCAGCACGGTGGCAATAAACAGCGCGATGCGCGTTGAGGTGGCGGTCACCGGGAAGCCCAGCAGCGTGGTGAAGCCGGTAAAGCCGTTGTTGCCGCCAAAGCCGGTTTCATTGCGGAAGAACAGCAGCATCCCGGCGAAGGTGAGCGCCTGGGTCATGATGGAGAAATAGACCCCTTTGATTTTTGAGCGGAAGGCAAACCAGCCGAACAGCAGCGCCAGCAGGCCGGGCACCATGACGATCAGCACCAGCGCCCAGGCGAAATGCTGCGTGCCCCACCAGAACCAGGGCAGCTCGCTCCATGAGAGAAACGACATAAAGGCCGGGAGGCCGTCGCCCGCGGCCTGGCGCATCAGGTACATCCCCATCGCGTAGCCGCCGAGGGCAAAGAACAGGCCGTGGCCCAGCGACAGCATGCCGGCATAGCCCCACACCAGATCCAGCGCTACGGCGACAATCGCATAGCAGAGGATTTTGCCCACCAGCGTCAGCATCCAGGTGGAAACCGCCAGCGGATGCGTGGCGGGCAGCAGCGCCAGAAACGGCAGTACCAGCAGGGCGGCAAGGAGCAGGCCGAGTATGATCGGTAAACTGCGCGGCGCTTTCCGCGCCAGGGTTAAGGTCAGTGGCTGGCTCATCAGTCGATTACCCTCCCTTTCAGTGCAAACAACCCCTGAGGACGCTTCTGGATAAACAGAATGATCGCCACCAGAATCACGATTTTGCCCAGTACGGCACCCATCTGCGGTTCGAGGATCTTATTGAAAATCCCCAGCCCGAAGGCGGCCGCCACGCTGCCGGCCAGTTGCCCCACGCCGCCGAGCACCACGACCAGGAAGGAGTCGATGATATAGCCCTGGCCCAGCTCCGGCCCGACGTTGCCCAGCTGAGACAGCGCCACCCCGCCGAGCCCGGCAATCCCGGAACCCAGCCCGAAGGCCAGCATATCGACGCGCCCGGTAGGCACCCCGCAGCAGGCCGCCATGCTGCGGTTCTGCGTCACCGCCCGCACGTTGAGCCCCAGCCGGGTTTTGTTGAGGATCAGCCAGGTGAAAAATAGCACCAGCAGCACAAAGCCCAGCACCACCAGCCGGTTCCACGGCAGGATCAGGCTGGCGTAGACCTGCACGCCGCCGGAGAGCCACGCCGGGTTAGCCACCTCAAGGTTTTGCGCCCCGAAGATCATGCGCACCAGCTGGATCAACATCAGGCTGATGCCCCAGGTGGCAAGCAGGGTTTCCAGCGGGCGGCCATAGAGGTGGCGGATCACCGTGCGCTCCAGCGCCATGCCCACGCCTGCGGTGAGCCCGAACGCCACCGGCAGCGCCACCAGCGGGTAGAAGGTGAGCCACTGCGGGGTAAACTGCGCCATCGCCTGCTGCACCATCCAGGTGGCGTAGGCGCCAAGCATCAGCATCTCGCCGTGGGCCATATTGATCACTCCCAGCAGGCCGTAGGTGATCGCCAGTCCGAGCGCGGCCAGCAGCAGAATGGAGCCCAGCGACAGGCCCATAAACGCCTGACCCAGCAGGTCGCTGATGGTCTGACGGTGCTGGATCTGACGCAGGCTTTCTGCGGCGGCTTCCCGCACCCCGGCGTCCGGCTCGGTCTGCGGATGGGTATAAGGCAGCAGTCGGGCCTGCACCTCCGGATCGCTCGACTCGCCCAGCAGCGTGACGGCCTGCTGGCGTACCGCGGGCTGGGTGCTGGTCAACTGGAGACTGGCGACGGCCAGGTTCAGCACCTGACGCACCGCGTCATTATTCTCGCTTGCCAGCTGACGTTGTAAAAAAGGCAGCATCTGCGGCTGGGGATCGCGCTGGAGTTGCTTCGCCGCCGCCAGCCTTTCCGTGACACTGTCACCTGCCAGCTGATGGGTGGCGAGCGCCGTAGCGGCCAGCACCCGCAGGCGGTTAGTGAGCCGCACGGCTTTGGTAGCGCCTGCCGGCTCTCCGCCCTCGCCGAGAGTGGTCAAGGCGCCGTTTTCCCGGGTGAAGGCCTGCTTATTGGTATCGATAAAGACATTTTCCTGCTGCAAGGCGCGCAGCAGCGCCAGCCGGGCGGGATCGGGTGCGGCGGCCCACTGCTCGAGCAGTACCGCCTGTTGGCTTCGGCTGGCGGCAACAAAATTATCGGCGTCCGTTGCCTGCGCCATCCCTGGCAGCAGTCCGGCAAGCCATACGAGAGCGAAGATCGTGCGCATGACGTTCATGGCTTTACCTCTTTATGATCCGGATTCAGTTGCTGGCGGTTTTGATTGGGGTGTCGGGCTTTTTGTCATTCCCGGCGATGTACGGGCTCCACGGCTGGGCGCGGACCGGCGCTTCGGTCTGCCACACCACGTTGAACTGGCCGTTACCCTCGATTTCGCCAATCATCACCGGCTTATGCAGGTGGTGGTTGGTGGCATCCATGGTCAGGGTGAAGCCCGATGGTGCTTTGAAGGACTGGCCTGCCATGGCGGCGCGGACTTTATCCACGTCGGTGGTGCCCGCTTTTTCCACTGCCTGGGCCCACATGTGAATCCCCACATAGGTCGCTTCCATCGGGTCGTTGGTCACCACCGTGCCGGCGTTCGGCAGCTTCTGCGCTTTGGCCCAGTTTTTATAGGCCGCGACGAAGGTCTGGTTGGCCGGGTTATCCACCGATTCGAAGTAGTTCCACGCCGCCAGGTTACCCACCAGCGGTTTGGTATCGATGCCGCGCAGCTCCTCTTCACCCACCGAGAAGGCGACGACCGGTACGTCGGTGGCTTTTACGCCCTGGTTAGCCAGCTCTTTGTAGAACGGCACGTTGGAGTCGCCGTTGATGGTGGAGACCACCGCGGTTTTGCCTGCGGCAGAGAATTTCTTGATGCTGGCGACGATGGTCTGGTAATCGCTATGGCCGAACGGGGTGTAGACCTCTTCGATATCTTTATCCTGCACCCCTTTTGAGTGCAGGAAGGCGCGCAGAATTTTGTTGGTGGTGCGCGGGTAGACATAGTCGGTACCCAGCAGGAAGAAGCGCTTCGCCGCCCCGCCGTCTTCGCTCATCAGGTACTCCACCGCCGGGATGGCCTGCTGGTTAGGTGCCGCGCCGGTGTAGAAGACGTTCGGGGACATCTCTTCCCCTTCGTACTGCACCGGGTAGAACAGCAGACCGTTCAGCTCCTCAAACACCGGCAACACCGATTTGCGCGAGACCGAGGTCCAGCAGCCGAAGACCGCCGCCACCTTATCCTGGCTTAACAGCTGACGGGCTTTCTCGGCAAACAGCGGCCAGTTGGAGGCGGGATCCACTACCACCGGCTCCAGCTTTTTGCCCAGCACGCCGCCTTTGGCGTTGATCTCGTCGATGGTCATCAGCGCCACATCTTTCAGCGGCGTTTCGGAAATCGCCATCGTGCCGGAGAGCGAGTGCATGATGCCAATCTTGATGGTGTCGGCTGCCTGCACGCTGAAACTCATCCCCATGGCCACCACGGAGGCCGATAAAGCAAAGGCTTTTAATAAGGTACGACGATGCATAATTTTCACTCCTGAAAAACAACGCTGTGCGAAATCGTCCGTTACGGCGTGGACGCAGAAAAAGCATTCAGGATTAGACAGAGCAAAAAGGATGCCAGAACGAAAAATCAGCAGGATCGGGGGGCTGGAGAGGGTTTTAAACGCAGGGGCGGATCAGAATGGCACAGCGTTGCACTTAATTAATGCAACGCTGTGGAGAAATCGTTACCAGACTTCGCTGGCGATTTGGGTGACCAGGCGAACCTTATCCCACTGCTGGGCTTCGGTCAGGGCGTTGCCCTCTTCGGTGGAGGCAAAGCCGCACTGCGGGCTGAGGCAGATCTGGCTTTTCGCCACGTACTTCGCTGCCTCTTCCAGACGCGCTTTCACCCCTTCCGGGTTTTCCAGCTCGCCGCTTTTGGTGGTGATCAGCCCCAGCACCACCTGCTGCTTGCCCGGACGGACAAAGCGTAACGGGGCAAAGTCGCCGCTACGATCGTTGTCGTATTCGAGGAAGAAGGTATCGACGTTGACGGTGCCAAACAGAATTTCGGCCACCGGCTCGTAGCCTCCTTCGGAGATCCAGGTCGAACGGAAGTTACCGCGGCAGACGTGCAGTCCGATGGTCAGGTCGTCCGGCTTGCCTTCCAGGGCCTTATTCAGCACGCGGGCATAGGTATGCGCCAGCTGGTCCGGGTCATCGCCGCGCTCGCGGATCTGGCGGCGCTGATCGTCGGAGCAGAGGTAGGCCCAGACGGTGTCGTCCAGCTGCAGATTGCGACAGCCCGCCGCGTAGAAAGCGTGAATGGCATCGCGCCAGGTTTGCGCCAGGTCGTCGAAGTAAACCTCCAGATCCGGATAGACGGTGGCATCGATATCCTTACGTCCTCCGCGGAAGTGCAGCACGCTCGGGCTCGGGATGGTCATCTTCGGCTGGGCGTTACCGCTGACGCTCTGGAGGTAGCGGAAATCATCCAGCATCGGATGGCTGCCGAACCCCAGCTTGCCGGTGACGCGCACGCCGTGGGCTTTGGTCTGCACGCCGTTAAACTGGATCCCCTGCTCAGCTTCGTAACGCTCCACGCCCTGTAACCCGTCGAAGAAATCAAAGTGCCACCAGGCGCGACGGAACTCGCCGTCGGTCACTACGTTTAAGCCGCAGGCGCACTGCTGCTCTACCACATGGCGAATCGCCTCGTCTTCTACCGCACGCAGCTGCTGCGCGTCGATTTCACCGCTGGCGAACTTCACCCGCGCCTGTTTGATGGCGTCGGGACGTAAGAAACTGCCTACCACATCGGCACGGTTCGGGGCGTGTTGTCGCTGCATGCTTATCTCCTTTAACTGCCGCCAGGTAATTGCCGACAGTGATAATTCATTATTTGAACATTTAGACTTCTGGATGTCTATATGTCCAAAGGATGTCATAGCCTGCGCCGCACGGCAAACGAGAAAAATTCATCGGTATTGAAAAAAATTCATGTTGGTCTGAAGGGCAAAAAAAAACCGCCAGAGACTGGCGGTAAATGCTTGCATGGATAGATTTGTATTTTGATATCTACGGACCCGGCATTCCATACCGGGCTGCGGATCCTGACCAGGTTAGCATGAGAAAGATAAATGAAGGTTAAACGAGCTCTGAGCGGGTTGAAGATGAACGGTAACGCGCGACTAGCCAGACGGCTGTACAGGCGATAACCGGAACCAGCCAGTCGAGCAGGCTGGCCATATTCCACACCTGCCAGTCAAACCCGCCCCACCACGGCATGTTGGCGCGCTTACCATGCCCAAACAGGGCAATCCAGCGGTATTCAGCCTGGGTCTGCTCACGGGCGATAAACCACAGGGAACCCAGCGCACCACCGATTCCCCATCTGCCCAGTTTCAGGCCGAAAAGACACTGGATCGTTACGGCAGCCAACGCGTGTAGTAAAGGGGAAAAATCCATGCTCATCCTTCTGTAAGTCCAAACGTGCAACATGGCATCATAATAGGGCTTACCCTGAATGTGAAATAATCTGCCATCACCCGACGGGGATTCACTGGCGACTCCCTACAAAAAATCAGGATTGCCCGTAAAGACCAGCGATGAGATAGTGCTCTTTCCCCTTGAACGTAAAAAACCACCCAAGAATAACAACAACTGTTGTCGACGGTTTCGTTCAATAAGGGTATTACCATGTCTCAAAAACTTACTGCAGGCCAGGTGTTCTGTAATGTCGCTCTTTTCTTTATCGCTGCGCTGCCACTGGCGGTGACAGGAATTGCCATATTCATTATGGCAGAGGGGATTGAACGATGGTCTGCCGGCGGGTTTTGTTTAGCAATGGCTTTTGGGATTAGCCAGAGTATCTGGCGAAATCTATCTGGCAAATAGTTTAGCGAAAGCTAAACACACTAAAGCAGGATGTTAATCCTGCTTTTTTATTGCCGTAATCCAGCCTGGTGGCAGGAAATTATGGCCTCCTGAACGAGATGGCAGCCCTGAAGATATGAGACAAGCCAGCGAATGACGGCTGTTTCTCCAAAAAGTAACTTTTTATTTTCGCGAAAGTATAAAAACATTCAAGAAAGCGGGTATGTAGATCCGAAGCGTTGTATACGAATCCCTTTTCACAGCCAGAAGCGTGATAACCGCGCCCAGCAATCCTATGGCGTCTGTTAGTGTGGGTGGCCATGTATCACAGTAGGTCGTCATCGAGTACTGGAGCCATTGTTCAAAAAGGGTTGTGCGCGTATGCATGCTTATATCCTTGATTATATCTAATGAAGGGAAAACATTATCGCATGGTGTACGCGTCGTTTTTTCCGTATAAGGACCTAAAATGAAGGCATACGCATTCAGGGTTTAATTTTTGGCTCTAAACATGATTTCAAGTTAACCCGCGAACGCGAATATACCTCTTTCACTCCACCAGATGATCTTTACGCCACGCATTGCATAGAGAAAATGCGTGCCGAAAAGAACTGGAGTGCAGCCACCTTAACCGTTAATCCGCAAACGACACAATTCATCTGGCACTAAAAAACCGCCCGGAGGCGGTTGTTTCCAGGATGCGGCTGCCGATCCCTACATTGTAAATGTTCACAGGTGGTAGCCTGCGCCCTGCATAGCCTGTTGCCGGCGAAGGAAATCCATCAGGGCAACCTCCGCCTGCCTAGTGACGTTCGGGGTCACACCATGTATTTACTAACTGCCTCAAAAAGTAGATAAGCCCCGACACAATCAGCAACGCAGATAAGGCTGTCAACATAGCAACCGTCATAAGAAACTCCATGTTCTCAGTTTTTGTCCTAAAGAATCTTAGAACGTATTTTGCATTTGTCACTACCGTCAGCGATCTTCGGTGCCCGGTTATCCCGGCATACAGAAATACAGGTCATCCAGGGCTGATGGCAGACATGTATGGCAAACCTGGTGCCCACTAAAAATGGGGATTGATGATGTAGCCCCCTGAAACACCAGACAGTAGCTGTATCTCCAGATAAGAGATAGGCTTGAATATATGTCTAACACTAACGCCAATTTTGAGATGACCGGGATCCTGTTAGGACAAGAAGTCCGTAAACGTAAAACTCCTCAGGAGAAGATCGCCATTATCCAGCAGACGATGGAGCCGGGCATGAATGTCTCCCATGTCGCCCGCCTGCATGGCATCCAGCCCAGCCTGCTGTTTAAGTGGAAGAAGCAATATCAGGAAGGCAGCCTCACCGCCGTTGCGGCCGGAGAAGAAGTTGTTCCAGCTTCTGAGCTTACTGCTGCTCTGAAGCAGGTCCGGGAGCTTCAGCGCCTGCTGGGCAAGAAGACGATGGAAGTTGAGATCCTGAAAGAAGCCGTGGAGTACGCTCAGTCGCGAAAATGGATAGCGCACGCGCCCTTGTTGCCAAAGGACGGGGAATAGCCCTGGTCAGCCGCACCATGGGCGTGTCGCGTGCGCAGCTGTCACTGCGAATTAACCGTTCTGCCGACTGGCAGGGACAGGCGCTGTAACCGGCGTGATGACGAAGCAGACGCTGAAATACTGTCAGAGATCCTCGATATCATCAGCGATATGCCCAGTTACGGCTATCGCCGTGTGTGGGGCATCCTGCGTACGCAACGTCGTACAGAGGGACTGCCCCCCGTGAACGCCAAACGGCTTTACCGGCTTATGAGCGAGCATAATCTGCTGTTACTGCATGACAAACCAGAGCGGTCGAAGCGTGAACATAAGGGCAAAATCGCGGTGGCAGAAAGCGATATGCGCTGGTGTTCAGATGGCTTCGAGTTCGGCTGCGACAACGGTGAGAAGCTGCGGGTCACGTTCGCGCTGGACTGCTGCGACAGAGAAGCCATAGACTGGGCAGCGAGCACAGGAGGCTACGACAGTTCGACGGTGCAGGATGTGATGCTGAGGTCGGTGGAAAAAGCGCTTCGGCGACGGGCTGCCGACCACACCGGTTCAATGGCTGACGGATAACGGTTCAGCATATACCGCGCATGAAACGCGGAGGTTCGCCAGAGAGCTGAATCTGGAGCCGTGTACAACAGCGGTGAGCAGCCCGCAGAGCAATGGCATGGCCGAACGGTTCGTGAAGACGATGAAGGAAGACTATATCGCGTTCATGGCAAAACCAGATGTGAGAACAGCCCTGCGAAACCTTGCAGCAGCGTTCACACATTACAATGAAAACCACCCGCACAGCGCGCTGGGATATCACTCCCCGAGGGAATATCGGCGGCAGCGGACATCGTTAACTTAAGATACAAAAGCTGTCCGGAGATGGCGGGTCAAGATCAATGTGCATTACGTTATTGCGAACCGGAACATTAGACAGAAAACGACACGGAGGCACTATGTTTACTTATACTTCAGCAACCACACCATCCGCACAGCCGGAGCTGGTAAATGCAATTGCACAGGGTTTACGCGCAGAACTGGGCGCTGTCACCGAAGATGACATTTTGATGGAACTCACCAAGTGGGTTGAAGCCTCAGACAATGACATCCTCAGTGACATCTACCAGCAGACCATTAACTACGTCGTCAGCGGCCAGCACGCCAGTTTCTGAAAACCTGCTATGCTGGATCTGCAACCTTAGGGGTTACATTTCGTTCGCCTTATCACTATCAACAGGAATGAGGAGTTAATATGAAATCGAACCGTCAGGCACGCCATATCCTGGGACTGAACTACAAACTCTCGAACCAGCGTAAAGTGGTGATTGAGGGCGACAGCGAAACGCAGGTCACCCACGCTACCGGCAGAAAACGCCACGAACCTAAGTAAGTTCGCTAAAGCATACCTGACACCACCGGCTACTCCGGTGGTGTTTTTGTTTGTATGTTGCGGTTTTTAACATTGACCTCCTTTATACTACCCGCCTGACATCCCCTGCGGGCACGACAGCGACAATGATCAACACCAGTGCCAGGGACGGATTTCCAAAAATTAAGTGAGTGACATGGACAACAAAGCAACCCGACATCGTTCCCTTTACATCCCTTACGCCGGGCCGGTTCTGCTGGAGTTCCCCCTGCTGAACAAGGGCAGCGCCTTCAGCATGGAAGAGCGTAGCAACTTCAACCTGCTGGGCCTGCTGCCGGAAGTGGTGGAAACCATCGAAGAACAGGCCGAGCGTGCGTGGATCCAGTACCAGGGCTTCAAAACCGAAATCGATAAGCACATCTATCTGCGCAATATCCAGGACACCAACGAAACCCTCTTCTATCGACTGGTGCAAAACCATCTCGATGAGATGATGCCGGTGATCTACACCCCGACCGTTGGGGCCGCCTGCGAACGCTTCTCCGAAATTTACCGTCGCTCCCGCGGCGTGTTTATCTCCTATCAGAATCGCCACCAAATGGATGACATTCTGCAGAACGTGTCAAACCACAACATCAAGGTGATTGTGGTGACCGACGGGGAACGTATTCTCGGTCTGGGCGACCAGGGGATCGGCGGAATGGGCATCCCGATCGGCAAGCTGTCGCTCTACACCGCCTGCGGTGGCATCAGCCCGGCCTACACCCTGCCGGTTGTGCTGGATGTCGGCACTAACAACCAGCAGCTGCTCAACGACCCGCTGTATATGGGCTGGCGCCATCCGCGCATCACCGACGACGAGTATTACCAGTTCGTGGATGACTTTATCCAGGCGGTAAAACACCGCTGGCCGGACGTGCTGCTGCAGTTTGAAGACTTCGCCCAGAAAAACGCGATGCCGTTGCTGAATCGCTATCGCGACGAAATCTGCTCCTTTAACGACGACATTCAGGGCACCGCGGCTGTCACCGTCGGTACCCTGATTGCCGCCAGCCGCGCGGCGGGCAACCAGTTAAGCTATCAGAAGATCGTCTTCCTCGGCGCCGGTTCCGCCGGGTGCGGTATTGCCGAGCAGATCATCGCCCAGACCCAGCGGGAAGGGTTAAGCGAAGAGCTGGCTCGCTCACGCGTCTTTATGGTGGACCGCTTCGGCCTGCTGACCGACGCCATGCCGAACCTGCTGCCGTTCCAGACCAAACTGGTGCAAAAGCGCGAGAACCTGAAAAACTGGGATACCGACAACGAAGTGCTCTCCCTGCTGGACGTGGTGCGCAACGTCAAGCCGGATATTCTGATCGGCGTCTCCGGGCAGACCGGGCTGTTCACCGAAGAGATCATCCGCGAAATGCATAAATACTGCGCTCGCCCCATCGTGATGCCGCTGTCGAACCCGACTTCACGTGTGGAAGCCACCCCGCAGGACATCATCGCCTGGACCGAAGGCAATGCGCTGGTTGCCACCGGTAGCCCGTTCTCCCCGGTGGTATGGAAGGATAAAACCTACCCGATTGCCCAGTGCAACAACTCCTATATCTTCCCGGGGATCGGCCTCGGGGTGATCGCCTCGGGAGCCTCGCGCATTACCGATGAGATGCTGATGTCCGCCAGCGAAACCCTGGCCAAGCACTCACCGCTGGTGAACAACGGCGAAGGGCTGGTGCTGCCGGAGCTGAAGGATATTCACGTGGTGTCGAAGGCGATTGCCTTTGCCGTAGGGAAGATGGCGCAGCAGCAAGGGGTGGCGGTGAAAACGTCTGCCGATGCGTTGCAGCAGGCGATTGATGAGAACTTCTGGCAGCCGGAATACCGCAGCTACCGCAGAACCTCAATTTAAAAAGCAAAAAGGCAACGTAAGTTGCCTTTTTTTATGTTGGTACGATCTACTTCTTCTTATTCAGCATCGCCTGTAAATCGGCAAACGGATTATAGGTTGCCGCGCCTACGTCTTTTTGCGCGTCCTCACCCGCTACCACGGTAGTGCCGTACAGATCCGCTTCCGTATATTTAGAATGCTCGTGATCGTGACAAAACAGACACAACAACTCCCAGTTACTGCCATCTTCCGGGTTATTGGTGTGGTCGTGATCGATATGGTGGACCGTTAATTCACGCAGGTTTGAATAAACAAATTCCCGCGAGCAGCGCCCACATACCCAGGGATAGATTTTGAGTGCTTTTTCGCGATAGCCGCTTTCCAGCCGCGCGTAGTTTTTGGGGATCAGAGCCATTGCTGAGATTACCTGTGACAAAAAACTAATTTTACGCCAGTACGGCCGGGAATTCACCTGCGTTCACTGCCGCAGTCCATCGTTTCTGTAAGCTGGCGCTGCGTCAGCCACCAGAACGCCAGTGCCAGCAAACTGACCATCGCCCCCAGAAAACATACTCCCTGCCAGCCGAAATGGGCATACGTAAGGGTGGTACCGATCGCGCCCAGCCCGCTACCGAAGGCATAAAAAAGCATATAAAGCCCCACCAGCCGGCTATGGGCATCCGGGCGGGTGCGAAATATCAGGCTCTGATTAGTGACGTGTAGCGCCTGGCCGCCCAGATCCAGCAGCACGATACCGATCGCCAGCGCCCAGAGTGACATATTCATCAGCGACAGCGGCCACCAGGCCAGCAGCAGCGTCAGAAGCGCCATTCCGCTGGTGCGCCCGGCATATCCCCGATCCGCCCACTGACCGGCACGCGATGCAGCCAGCGCGCCGACCACGCCCGCGAGCCCGAACGCACCAATCATTGTGTGCGAGAAGCTATAAGGCGGCGCGCTCAGGGGCAGCACCAACGCGCTCCAGAAGATGTTAAAGACGGCGAACATCAGCAGCGCCAGCATGCCCCTCACCTGTAACGCCTTTTCCTGACGCAGCAGCGTCAGCATCGAGGCTAACAGACGGGGATAAGTCAGCGCGTGAGAAGCCGGAGGCAGGACGGGCAGCCGTCGCCACAGCGGGATCGCAATCGCCAGCATCAGGAGCGCGGCACAGAAATAGACCCCGCGCCAGCCCGTCAGATCGCTGACGCCCCGGCAAAGACCCGCGCCAGCAGCAGCCCGATAAACACCCCGCCCTGCGCCGTTCCCACCACCCGCCCCTGCTCATGAGAGGCCGCGGCGCTGGCGGCATAGGCGATCAGCCCCTGGGTCATCGCCGTCCCGAGCAGCCCGACGGCGAGCATGCCAGCCAGCAATACCGGCGCGGACTGCGCCATCCCTACCGCCGCCAGGGCGATAGTCAGAGCCAGCATTTGGATCGCCATCAGGCAGCGGCGATCCACCCTGTCACCCAGCGGCACCAGAAAAAGCAGCGCCAGCGCGCAGCCTGTTTGCGTGGCAGTAATAACACCGCCGACCGCGGCCTGGCTGATGGCAAAATCCCGCGCCAGGGCGTCCAACAGCGGTTGCGCGTAATAGACATTCGCTACGCACAGGCCGCTGGCGATGGCGAAGAGCCATACCAGACTGCGTGACATATTTCCCTGCTCGGGCGACGTTGTGCGTTGCGCATGCATACCTTTGAGCTCCAGTAATCTGGTTTCAAAACAAAACTAAATGGAGGTTAGGCTAATTGGTTTTAAAATGTAACCATATGACTTATCCCTTTCATCCGTCAGATGGCAGGATGCTACTTCACAACGGCCCACCTTGCCCCGTCGCGCACTTCGTCGATCCGATGAGCGATCGCCGACGCACAGGCCTGTCGGAGTGGCGCCGATGGTGTTACAGGCGGAAGAGGGTTCGACGCAGGCCTGTGACTCATTAATTTAATCAATATAAAAGCAGGCTAATTATGCTGTATTTTGAAATTTTGATATTTTAATTCATCCTGGCGACCGCTTCTGCTTTTAAGCAGTTCCTTTCCCATAAATTTATCTAAAGCATTTTCATTACGGTAACACCTCTCAATCGCGTCAGCACTGCATGCTTAATAAAAGCTTGTTTAAAATATGTTTTCAGTTGTTAAGAAAAGCACTTAACGCAAACTTCACTTATTGCGATCCGCATGATTCAAATCAAACGCCACGCACAAATATGACATTAACCAAATATAGCCGTGATTTATTATATTCAGGATAACAATTTTGGGTAATGGTGCCAACTTACTGATTTAGTGTACGATGGTGTTTTTGAGGTGCTCCCGTGGCTTCCATCTCCATCAGTTGTCCCTCCTGCTCAGCTACTGAAGGCGTGGTGCGTAACGGTAAAAGTACTGCCGGACATCAGCGCTATCTCTGCTCTCACTGCCGTAAAACATGGCAGCTACAGTTCACTTACACCGCCTCTCAGCCCGGTACACACCAGAAAATCATTGATATGGCCATGAATGGTGTTGGATGCCGGGCAACCGCCCGCATTATGGGCGTTGGCCTCAACACGATTTTACGTCACTTAAAAAACTCAGGCCGCAGTCGGTAACCTCGCGCATACAGCCGGGCAGTGATGTGATTGTCTGCGCTGAAATGGACGAACAGTGGGGCTACGTCGGTGCTAAATCACGTCAGCGCTGGCTGTTTTTACGCGTATGACAGGATACGGAGGACGGTTGTGGCGCACGTCTTCGGTGAACGCACTCTGGCCACACTGGAGCGTCTTCTGAGCCTGCTGTCGGCCTTTGAGGTCGTGGTATGGATGACGGATGGCTGGCCGCTGTATGAATCCCGCCTGAAGGGAAAGCTGCACGTAATCAGCAAGCGTTACACTCAGCGAATTGAGCGGCATAACCTGAATCTGAGACAACATCTGGCAAGGCTGGGACGGAAGTCACTGTCGTTCTCAAAATCGGTGGAGCTGCATGACAAGGTCATCGGGCATTATCTGAACATAAAACACTATCAGTAAGTTGGAGTCATTACCAACACCTGACCTCCCAAAATACCCGCTCCGAAACACCGTCCGGAGCGGGGGGCACTCATTTTATCCCTTCACGATTCTCTTTCTGCGCTTCCAGTCGCTCCACGTCCCGGTACCAGCGCGGATGGTGCTTCTGCGCCCAGCGGCGGCTCACCTTCCCTTCAATCATCCCTTTAATCGAGCCTTTGACCCAGAACGCCATATACATATGGATCAGGATGGCGTGGATCAAAATAATGGCCGAGGTCGCGTGGATCAGCAGGCTATAGCGCACCACCTGCATCGGGAAATACTGGGCAAAGTACGGACGCCAGATAATGACCCCGGTCACCAGCAGCACAAAAATCATGCTCATGATGGTCCAGAACATCATCTTCTGTCCGGCGTTGTACTTGCCCACTTTCGCGACTTTGTGCTCGTTGCCTTTCAGCACCTCAACAATGCCCTTCAGCCACGGAATATCCTGCTTGTCCGGGATGTTGTGATGCACGAAACGCACGAACATAAACATCAGCGCCACGAAAATCAGCACCCCGAAGAACGGATGGAGAATACGCCCCATCTGCGGCGTACCGAAGGTCTCGGTCAGCCACTGCAGCGTCGGGAAGAAGAATGAAATCCCCGACAGTGACACCAGGAAGAAGCAGATCACCACCGTCCAGTGACAGGCGCGGTCGACAAACTTCGTGCGCACGATCATCTTTGACTTACTCATGGTGCTCCTCCTCATCGTCATCCACCTCTTTGTTCGGTCCGATGCCCACGTAGTGATAAATCAACCCGGCAAAGGTGGCGATAAAGCCCGCCGCGGAGAGCGGTTTAAGCGCCCCTTTCCACAGGTTGATAGAGGTATCGATCGCCGGATCCTTCGGCAGATTGTGATACAGCTCCGGCTGGTCGAGATGGTGCAGGACATACATCACGTGCGTCCCGCCTACCCCCTGCGGGTTGTAGACGCCCGCGTTGGCATAGCCGCGCGCCTTCAGCTTATCGACCCGCTGCTGGGCAACGTCCAGCATCTCCTTCTTGGTGCCAAAGTGAATCGCCCCGGTTGGACAGGTTTTCACGCATGCTGGCTCCTGACCAACGCTGACGCGATCCACGCACAGGGTGCATTTATAGACCCGGTTATCCTCTTTATTGAGGCGCGGCACGTTGAACGGACACCCGGCGATGCAGTACCCGCAGCCGATGCAGTTATCCTGCTGGAAATCGACAATGCCGTTGGCGTACTGAATAATCGCCCCGGCGGACGGACAGGCCTTAAGACAGCCCGGATCCTCACAGTGCATGCAGCCGTCTTTGCGGATCAGCCACTCCAGCTTGCCGTTCTGCTCGGTTTCGCTAAAACGCATCACCGTCCAGGATTTGGCGCTCAGATCGGCCGGGTTATCGTACACGCCAACGCAATGGCCCACCTCGTCGCGGATATCATTCCACTCGGAGCAGGCCACCTGGCAGGCTTTGCAGCCCACGCAGGAGGAGACATCAATAAGCTTTGCCACTTCCGCTTTGTAATCCCGCGCACGAGGCGCGGGGGTAAAGCCGTTGGTGGCGGAGCGTTTGATGACGTCTTGTGTTTCCATCGACATTTATTCGCTCCTTATGCTTTCTCGATGTTGACCAGAAACGCCTTGTACTCCGGCGTTTGCGAGTTGGAATCCCCTACCGATGGCGTCAGGGTGTTGGCGATATAGCCCTTCTGCGCCACCCCTTCAAAGCCCCAGTGCAGCGGAATACCGACCGTTTCCACCTGCTGGCCGTGAACGTTAAGGGCCTGCAGACGACGGGTAACCACCGCCACGGCGCGAATAAACCCGCGCTGGCTGCTGACTTTCACGCAATCGCCGTTGGCAATGCCTTTGGCCTGCGCCAGGGTCTCGCTAATCTCGACAAACTGTTCCGGCTGGGCGATAGCATTGAGTCGCGCATGCTTGGTCCAGGTGTGGAAATGCTCGGTCAGGCGATAGGTGGTGCCGACATACGGGAACTTGTCTTTCTTGCCCATCCGCACGGCATCTTCCTCGTAGACACGCACCACCGGACTCGAAACCACGTTCGGGTGCAGCGGGTTGGTGCCCAGCGGCGTTTCCATCGGCTCGTAGTGTTCCGGGAACGGCCCTTCCGCCAGCTTGTCGATGGCAAACAGACGCCCCAGCCCTTCCGGCTGCATGATAAACGGCCCGGTGTTGCTGCCCGGCGCGGCGGTGTTGTAGTCCGGAATATCGTTCCCGGTCCACTTCGCACCGTTCCACTGGATCAGCATCCGTTTCGGATCCCACGGCTTGCCGTTGATGTCCGCCGAGGCGCGGTTGTAAAGCACGCGACGGTTCAGCGGCCACGCCCAGGCCCAGCCAAGCGTATTGCCCAGCCCTGACGGGTCGGCGTTATCGCGGTTAGCCATCTGGTTACCCTGCTCGGTCCAGCTCCCGGTGTAGATCCAGCACGACGATGCCGTCGTACCGTCATCACGCAGCTGGGCGAAGCTGCTCAACAGCTGGCCTTTCTTCGCGATCGGTACGCCGTTGGCATCATAGAGATCCGCCAGCGCATAGCCGTTGTTCTCTTTCGCCACCTCTTCCGATTCCGGGTGATCCGGCTGTTTGTAATCCCAGCGCATCCGCAGCAGCGGCTCGACGCCTTTGCCGCCTTCGGTGCGATACATCTCGCGCAGGCGATGGTAAATCCCTGCCAGGATCTCACCGTCGTTGCGCGCTTCGCCCGGCGCATCCTGCCCCTTCCAGTGCCACTGCAGCCAGCGACCGGAGTTGGCGATGGAGCCGTCCTCTTCCGCGAAGCAGGTCGACGGCAGACGGAAGACCTCGGTCTGAATCGAGGCGGTATCCACATCATTCATCTCGCCGTGGTTCTGCCAGAAGGTCGAGGTTTCGGTCACCAGCGGATCGATCACCACCATGTACTTCAGCTTGCTGAGGCTGGCGACAATCTTGTTCTTATCCGGGAACGACGCCACCGGGTTAAAGCCCTGACAGATGTAGCCCGTGACCTTCCCCTTCGACATCATGTTGAAATACTTAATGACGTCGTATGACTGATCCCATTTCGGCAGCCAGTTAAAGCCCCAGTCGTTCTCCTTCTGTGCCGCATCGCCGTAGAAGGATTTCATCAGGCTGACGAAGAACTTCGGATAGTTGCTCCAGTAGTTCACCTGGTCAGGCAGCGTCGCTTTCGGCGTGTTCGCCGTCATATAGCTTTGCAGGTCCGTCTGTTTCTCGGACGGCAGCGTCAGATAGCCGGTCAGGCTGGTCGACAGCAGGCCGAGATCGGTCAGGCCCTGGATGTTGGAGTGACCGCGCAGGGCGTTAACCCCGCCACCGGCCATACCCATGTTGCCGAGCAGCAGCTGGATCATCGCCATGGTACGGATGTTCTGCGCCCCGACGGTATGCTGCGTCCAGCCCAGCGCGTACAGGAAGGTCGTAGTTCTGTCGGCGGCACTGGTGGAGGCCAGCACTTCACACACCTTCAGGAAATCGGCTTTCGGCGTGCCGCAGATATTCTCCACCACCTCCGGCGTATAGCGGGAGACGTGCTGTTTCAGCAGGTTCCACACGCAGCGCGGATCGGTCAGGGTTTCATCGCGTTTTGCATAGCCGTTTTCGTCGAACTGATAGTTCCAGGAGGACTTGTCGTACTGGCGTTTTTCGGCATCGTAGCCGCTGAACAGCCCGTCGTCGAAGGCAAAATCTTCCCGCACCAGCAGGTTCGCGTTGGTGTAATGCTTAACGTACTCGGCGTTAATTTTGTTGTTTTCGATCAGGTACAGCAGCACGCCGGAGAGGAACGTGATGTCCGTGCCGGAGCGGATTGGCGCATAGATATCAGCCACCGACGCCGTACGCGTAAAGCGCGGATCGACGACGATCAGCGTCGCATCATTGTTGTTTTTCGCTTCCATCGCCCAGCGGAATCCCACCGGATGCGCTTCAGCGGCGTTACCGCCCATCACCATCACGACGTTGGCGTTTTTGATATCAACCCAGTGGTTGGTCATCGCACCGCGACCAAATGTTGGAGCAAGACTTGCTACCGTTGGTCCGTGTCAGACGCGCGCCTGGTTGTCTACCGCCAGCATGCCGAGGGAGCGCACAAATTTTTGCGTCAGCATGCCGGTTTCATTACTTGCCGCGGATGCACACAGCATCCCGGTGGAGAGCCAGCGGTTTACCGTCACGCCCTGCTCATTGGTTTCGACGAAGTTAGCGTCGCGGTCGGCCTTCATCAGCTTCGCGATACGCGTGAAGGCTTCATCCCAGGAGAGTCGCTGCCATTTGTCGGAGCCCGGGGCGCGGTATTCCGGGTAACGCAGACGGTTATCGCTGTGGACATAGTCCAGCAGGCCCGCCCCTTTCGGGCATAACGCCCCGCGGCTGACCGGATGATCCGCATCGCCTTCAATATGATAAATCGACTCTTTGGCGTTCTTCGCGCCATCACCCAGGCTATACATCAATAGCCCGCATCCCACGGAGCAGTATGTGCAGGTGTTACGGATCTCTTTGGCGCGCAGCAACTTATAGTTGCGCGCCTGAGCCAGCGCCATTTTAGGGGCGAACCCTAAAGCAGCCACTGTCGTACCGGCCATACCGCCCGCGCAGATTTTAAAAAACTGTCTGCGGCTGACGTCCATTGCTGTCCTCGTTAGATCATTGAGAATTCCGGCGGAAAACTAACAGCAAAGCCCCTGTTTTTTTTGCGGCAAATCAATATCACCGATCTTCGCCCTCTTAATAGTCAGCGGGGAGCGGTTTTATTACTGCTTAATGAGTAGCTGAAGGGAGATTAATTCGCGGAAGGTACTGAAACAGTGCTATAAATTTGCCCCTAAAAATGCAAAGACTGTGGAAATAAGATGGACAGAAAAAAAGCCACCCTGATCGGGCTGGCCGCAATTGTGCTCTGGAGCACGATGGTGGGCCTGATCCGGGGCGTCAGCGAGGGGCTCGGCCCGGTAGGGGGAGCGGCGATGATCTACACGCTCAGCGGTTTACTCTGCCTGATCACGGTCGGGTTTCCTGACCTCCGGCGTTTCTCGCGCCGTTACCTGATTGCCGGCAGTGTGCTGTTCGTCAGCTATGAAATTTGCCTGGCGTTGTCGTTAGGCTACGCCACTACCCGCCATCAGGCGATTGAGGTGGGGATGGTTAACTATCTCTGGCCGAGCCTGACCATTGTGTTTGCCATTCTGTTTAACCGCCAGCGTTCGACCTTGTGGGTGATCCCGGGGCTGATTATCTCCCTGCTGGGCGTCAGCTGGGTGTTGGGCGGCGAGAACGGGCTCAATCCGGCGGAGATTGCCCGCAACATCGTCTCCAATCCGCTGAGCTACGGTCTCGCCTTTGTCGGAGCCTTTATCTGGGCGGCCTACTGCACCGTGACCAGCAAATATGCCAGGGGGCAGAACGGGATTACGCTGTTTGTGCTGCTGACGGCGCTAACCCTGTGGCTGAAATATGCCTTCAGCGATCAGCCCGAGATGGTGTTCAGCGTGCCGGTGACGATCAAGCTCCTGATGTGCGGCGTGGCGCTGGGGTTTGGCTATGCCTCGTGGAACGTCGGGATTCTGCACGGCAACGTGACGCTGCTGGCGGCGGCCTCCTATTTTACCCCGGTGCTGTCAGCAGCGCTGGCTGCGGTGCTGCTGAGTGCGCCCCTGTCGTTTAGCTTCTGGCAGGGCGCGATGATGGTGTGCGCGGGGTCGCTATTGTGCTGGTACGCCACGCGGGCCCGTAAGGGTTAGGATTCTGCGGCCTGCCACGCCGGGCGGCGCATGCGCTTGCCCGGTCTACGGCGTGGTGCCGTTTGTAGATTTTGTAGGCCGGGTCAGGCGGAGCCGCCACCCGGCATCTCCTCCAGGGTGAGGGAACTGTTCCTGCGCAGCCAGCTTTGCAGCAGCTTCCCGTCCTGGCTCATCTCGCCGTCCTGACGCACGCACAGGTAATAATCCCGGCCATCATCAATGGGCAGATCGAAGATCTTCACCAGCTCCCCGCTCTCCAGATAGGGGGCAATCAGCGGCTCACGCATCAGGGCACAGCCCAGCCCCGCCTGCACTCCCGCCAGGGTTAACAGCCCGTCTTCAAACATCGGTCCGCTGCGCCGCACCGGGCGCTTCACTCCCTGCTGGATAAACCACTGCTGCCAGGTGGCGCGCTCCTCGTCGTGCAGGAGCGGCATTTGCAGCAGCTGTTCGGGGGTGTCGATATGCCCGTGCAGGCGCAAAAACGCCCGGCTACAGACCGGCACCATCTGCCCGGAAATCAATTTTTCGCTCTGGTAGCCCGCCCACTGGCCGTTACCAAAGCGAATCGACATATCCGAGGCATCGCTCAGGTAGTTGCGGTGGTTGGCGTAAACCACGTTAATCTCGGTTTGCGGATTGGCGCGCATAAACCCCGGCAGGCGCGGAATAAACCACCCCATGCCAAACAGCGGGATCAGGCTGATGGTCACCTGGCGGGTCTGCACCTGCTCCAGTAAATGCTCCGTGGCCTGGCGCAGCACGTTAAAAGCCGCGCGAATGGAGCGGTAGTAGTCCCGCCCCTGCTGGCTGAGGATCAACCTGCGCCCCTGGCGCTCGGTGAGCGGCATTTGCAGATACCCTTCCAGCACCTTCAACTGATGGCTGACCGCCGACGGAGAGATGTCCAGCTCCCGGGCTGCCTGCGTCACGCTGCCCAGACGGGCTATCGCTTCGAAGGCCCGAACCGCCCGCAGGGGCGGATCGTTCGCCAGCCGGCTATCGGCAAAGGCCGCCAACGCCATGGATTGTTCTGTTTTATTCATATATTGACCTGTTATGGATAATCAGGTTAATCAGTTATTTATCATAATCTTTAAAATCAATCAGATAACGCAAGCTCCAAAAATCATAAGAAAGAATATATGCGTATTTCACAATTTAATTCAATTATTAGATGTTACCCGCTGAAAGAGCAATTTGTCGGGTAACAAAGTTGGACACACTCATACAACAACTGATCAACGGCGTGATGCTGGGCAGCATCTACGCGCTGATCGCGCTGGGCTATACCATGGTGTATGGCATTTTGCGCATTATTAACTTCGCCCACGGCGATATTCTGATGGTCGGCGCGCTGACTACCCTGTCGGCGCTGAATCTTCTCAGCAACCATTTCCCGGCCATGCCGCAGCTATTGCAGCTCGGCTTTGCGCTGGTGATTGCCATGGCGGTCTGCGCCCTGCTGGCGATGGCGGTGGAGCGCTTTGCCTACCGTCGCCTGCGCAACGCCCCGCGGCTGGCCCCGCTGATCTCCGGGATTGGCGTGTCGGTGCTGCTGCAAACTCTGGCGATGGTTATCTGGTCGCGCAACCCGCTGATGTTTCCGCAGATCCTGCCGATGGACCCCATTGCCGTCACCGCAGGCAGCGAGGCACATCCCCCGGCGATTATCACCGTGACCGGCATCGTGACCGTGGCGCTGGCCCTGATTGTGATGACCGGCCTGTGGCTGCTGGTGGAGTACACCCGTCTTGGCCGCGGTATGCGCGCGGTGGCGGAAAATCCGCGCGTCGCCACCCTGATGGGCGTCAACCCAAATGCGATCATCACCCTGACCTTCGCCATTGGCGGCATCTTTGCCGCGCTGGCGGGGGTGATGATGGCCAGCAACTACGGCAACGCCAGCTTCTCGATGGGCTTCCTGCCCGGCATTAAGGCCTTTACCGCGGCGGTGCTCGGCGGCATCGGCAATATTCGCGGGGCGATGATTGGCGGGATCCTGCTCGGCATTATCGAAGCGCTGGGCGCCGGTTATCTGGGCGAGCTCACGAACGGCGTGTTCGGCAGCAACTATCAGGACGTGTTCGCCTTTATCGTGCTGATTCTGGTGCTGGTCTTCCGTCCGGCAGGTCTGCTGGGCGAGCGCGTGGCGCACAGGGCGTAAGGGAAAATCATGACTGCCATTGAACTCAAAACCCCGGCGACCAGCGGTAAATTCTGGTCCGGCATGACGCTCTTCGTCCTTGCCCTGCTGCTTGCACCGGTGGTGGCTACCCAGTTGGGCGGCAACTACTGGGTGCGGGTGATCGACTTCGCCCTGCTCTACATCATGCTGGCGCTGGGGCTGAATATCGTGGTGGGCTATACCGGCCTGCTGGATATGGGCTTTATTGCCTTCTACGCCGTCGGTGCCTATCTGGCGGCGCTGCTGGCGTCTCCGCATCTGGCGGAGGTGTTCCCGATCCTCAACGTCTGGTTCCCGGACGGGCTGCACACCTCTTACCTGTTGATTATCCCGCTTGCGGCACTGGTTGCGGCGGTGTGCGGCATTCTGCTCGGTGCCCCTACGCTGAAGCTGCGCGGGGATTACCTGGCGATCGTGACCCTCGGCTTCGGAGAGATCATCCGCATTCTGATGCGTAACCTCGACCGCCCGGTGAACATCACCAACGGCGCGAAAGGCATTACCGGCGTCGATACCCTCAACCTGTTCGGCCTCAAGTTCAGCGGGGTTTACCACTGGTTTGGCGTCAAAGTGCCCGCCCTGTGGCTGTGGTACTACCTGCTGATGCTGGTGATTGTCGGGATCATTTTTGTCTGCCTGCGCCTGCAACACTCGCGCATTGGCCGGGCGTGGCACGCCATCCGCGAGGATGAAGACGTCGCCCGGGCGATGGGCATCAACGTGCGCAACTTTAAGCTGCTGGCCTTCGCCATGGGCGCCTCCTTCGGCGGCGTGGCCGGGGCGCTGTTCGGTGCCTTCCAGGGCTTTGTCTCCCCGGAATCCTTTACCCTGCAGGAGTCCATTGCCGTGCTGGCGATGGTGGTACTGGGCGGGATGGGCCATATCCCGGGAGTGATCCTCGGGGCGGTGCTGCTTACCGCCCTGCCGGAGCTGCTGCGCAGCCAGGCGGCCCCGGTGCAGCAGGCGCTGTTTGGTTCAGTACTCATTGACCCGGAGATCCTGCGCCAGCTGTTCTACGGCCTGGCCCTTGTCGGCGTGATGCTGGTTCGCCCGTCGGGCATCTGGCCGAAGCGCCACAAGGAGGTGAAAGCATGAGCCTGTTAACCGTGCGCAACATGTCCAAACGCTTTGGCGGCCTGACGGCGGTGGATAACGTCTCGCTGTCAATTAACAAGGGCGAGATCTACGGTCTGATCGGCCCCAACGGTGCGGGCAAAACCACCTGCTTTAACCTGATCACCGGCCTGTATCCGGCCGACAGCGGCGAGTTCGCCATTGCCGATAAACCTTATTTTCCAACCCAGATCGAAAAAGTGACTGCCGCGGGTATCGCCCGCACCTTCCAGAACGTGCGGCTGTTTAACGAGATGTCGGTGCTGGAGAACGTGATGGTCGGTCGCCACGTGCGCACCCGCAACGGCCTGTGGGCGGCGCTGAGCCGTCACAAGCGCGCCCGGGAAGAAGAAGCCCGGACCCTGGAGCAGGCCTGGCACTGGCTGGAGTACACCGGCATCGCGAAGTTCGCCCACTACCGCGCCTGCGACCTGGCCTACGGCCATCAGCGTCGGCTGGAGATTGCCCGTGCGCTGGCCACCGATCCGCTGCTGCTGGCGCTGGACGAACCCGCTGCCGGGATGAACGCGGCAGAAAAAGTGGCCCTGGGTGAACTGCTGACCCGCATTCGTGACGACGGAAAAACCCTGTTGATGATTGAACACGACGTGAAGCTGGTGATGGGGATCTGCGATCGCCTCACGGTGCTGGATTACGGCAAAACGTTAGCCAGCGGCACCCCGGACAGCGTGCGCCGCGACCCGGCGGTCATCGCCGCCTGGCTTGGAGGCAATGCCCATGTCTGAATTACTGAAAGTGGAACGTCTGGACGTGCATTACGGCGGGATCCAGGCGGTCCGGGATGTATCCTTTAGCCTGCGCGAAGGCGAACAGGCCACCCTGATCGGTGCTAACGGCGCGGGCAAAAGCTCCACCGTGCGGGCCATCACCGGGCTGGAGCGTTTTGGCGGCAACATTGAATTTAACGGCAAGCCGGTGCGTAAACAGAAAGCCGAAGGGCTGCTGCGCAACGGGCTGGTGATGGTCCCCGAAGGTCGGGGCATCTTCGCCCGCATGACGGTGCTGGAGAACTTACAGATGGGGGCCTGGCTTAGACGTGACACTGTCACCGTGAAGCAGGAGATGGACGCGATTTTTGACCGTTTTCCCCGTCTGGGCGAACGCCAGAACCAGCTGGCCGGGCTGCTCTCCGGCGGGGAGCAGCAGCTTTTAGCGCTGAACCGCGCCCTGCTCAGCCAACCGCGTCTGCTGATCCTCGACGAGCCGTCGATGGGCCTTGCGCCGAAGATGGTGGAGAACATTTTTGCCGTCATCGCCGGGCTGCGCGAGCGCGGCGTCGCCCTGCTGCTGATCGAACAGAACGCCCGCCTGGCGCTGGAAGTCACCGACCAGGCCTGGGTAATGGACAGCGGCAGCATCGTTCATCACGGGGCATCGAAAGCGATGCTCGACGACGACCAGATTGCACAGATTTATTTGGGCGAAATGCCCGTTTAACGACACCAACCAACATCAGGAAAAAATAATGAAAACCGTAAAAATCAGCGCCCTCAGCGCCGCTATTCTGCTCAGCGGGTTTGCCTCTACCGGAGCCTGGGCCGCCGACAGCGAAACCGTGGTGATTGGCCTGGCCGGCCCGCTCACCGGCCCGTCTGCCCGTATCGGTAAAGACCTGGAGAACGGCGCCCAACTGGCGATTGACGACATCAACAAGCAGCACCCGACCATTGGCGGCAAAGCGGTGACCTTCAAGCTACAGTCCGAAGATGACCAGTCGGATCCGCGTACCGCGGTGGCCGTGGCCCAGCGTCTGGTAGACAACGGCGTAGCGGGCGTAGTCGGTCACTGGAACACCGGCACCAGCATCCCGGCAGCGCGGGTGTATCACGACGCGGGTATCGCTCAGGTGGCCCCGGTCGCTACCGGTCACGCCTATACCAAACAGGGTTTTGACACCAGCTTCCGCGTGATGGGCCATGACGATGACGGCGGTCAGTTTGCCGGACAGTACGCCATCGACACCCTGAAAGCCAAACGCATCGCGGTGATCGACGACCGTACCGCCTTTGGTCAGGGGCTGGCGGACGAGTTTATTAAATCCCTCGAAGCTCAGGGCGTGAAGATTGTCGACCGTCAGTACGTTGACGACAAAACCGTCGACTTCAGCGCCGTGTTGACCGCGATCCGTAGCAAAAACGCGGATCTGATCTTCTTCGGCGGCGTGGACAGCCAGGCAGCACCGCTGGCGCGCCGTATCAAACAGCTGGGGATGAACGCCACCCTGATGGGCGCGGGCGGCTTTGTCAGCCAGACCTTCCTGCAGCTGGCGCAGAAAGAGGGTGAAGGCGTGGTGGCGCTGGAACCGGGCCTGCCGGTGGATCAGATGCCGGGCGGCAAGACCTTTGAGCAGGCGTATCAGTCCCGCTACCACACCCATATCGAACTGCACGCCCCGTTCGCCTATGACGCGACCCGCGTGCTGGTAGCGGCGATGGAGAAAGCCGACTCGGTGGATCCGGCAGAGTACCTGCCTGCCCTGCGCGCCATCAGCTACTCCGGCGTCACCGGGCAAATCGCCTTTGATGACCAGGGCAACCTGAAAGCCCCGTCGTTCACCGTCTATAAAGTGGTCGACGGCAAATGGCAGCCGCAAACCGTACTGGGCGGCGCAAAAGCTAAGTAACGCAGTGAGGCAATGTGATGAGTGATAATAACGAGCTGGGCATTCTCGCCCGCCGCAAAATTGAAGCAGAAATTATTAAGCCCATTTACGAAATTCTGGTGCGCGAGATCGGCAAGACCCGCGCCCAGGCGGTAATTGGCGAGGCCATTGAGCAGGCCGCCATTGACGCGGGCAAAGCGTTTGCCAGCAAGGAGCCGAACGGCGCGGACGTGAAGAGCTTTATCGCCCTGCAGTATCTGTGGGAGAAGGATAACGCCCTGGACGTGAAGGTGATCGACGCCGATGACCAGCAGTACAACTACAACGTGACCCGCTGTCGCTATGCCGAGATGTATCACGAGATGGGGCTGGGTGAGATCGGCCACCTGCTGTCGTGCGCCCGCGATGAGAAATTTATCGTCGGCTATGCGCCAGACGTGGAGCTGACCCGTACCACCACCATCATGCAGGGCGGCAAGTGCTGCGACTTCCGCTATCGCAGCAGCAAGGACAAAGCATGATCCGCGTGAATGCAGATCGGCTATGGTCGACGCTGGAGAGGATGGCGCAGATCGGCGGTACGCCCGGGGGCGGCGTGACCCGCCTGGCGTTAAGCGACGAAGACCGGATTGCCCGCAACCTGCTGCGCGACTGGGCGCTGGAGGCGGGTTTTTCCTGCGATGTTGACAGCATGGGCAATATGTTTATCCGTCGCGCGGGCAGGAACGCTGCCCTCGCCCCGGTGATGACCGGCTCGCACGTGGACTCTCAGCCGCTGGGCGGCAACTACGACGGGATCTACGGCGTGCTGGCCGGGCTGGAGCTGCTGCGCACCCTGAACGACCATCAGATTGAAACCGAGCGCGATATCGTGCTGGTGAACTGGACCAACGAAGAAGGGGCGCGTTTTGCTCCGGCGATGCTCTCTTCCGGCGTCTGGACCGGGCAGTTCAGCGAAGCGTACGCCCACGCCCAGGCCGACCGGGATGGCATTACCGTAAGTGAAGCGCTGGACACCATTGGCTATCGCGGCGAACGCCCTGCCCGCGCCTTCCCGATCCACGCCTGCTACGAGCTGCATATCGAACAGGGGCCGATTCTGGAAGATGAAGCCGTTGATATCGGACAGGTACGTGCGGCGATGGGCCAGCGCTGGTTTACCCTCACGCTGGACGGTTTCGCCGCCCATGCAGGCACCACGCCGATGCACAGCCGACGCGACGCCTTAACCGCCTTTGCAGAGCTGGCGCTGAAGGTGGAAGCCATTGGCTATCAGCATGCGCCCGACGGCCGCGCGACAATTGGGATGGCAGAAATCACGCCGAACTCGCGCAACGTGGTCCCTTCCCGGGTGGTGTGCAGCGTCGAATTCCGTCACCCGGAAAGCGCGGCGCTGATTGCGATGGAAACCGCCCTGCATCAGGCGGCGGAAAGCCTGTCTGCCAGGGGCGTCAGCGCTAAGGTCGAGCGGATCTTTGACTATGCCCCGATTGCCTTTGATGCCGCCTGCCTGGCGCGCAGCGAGCAGGCAGTGGCTACGCTGGGCTATTCGGCAAAACCGATGGTCTCCGGTGCCGGGCACGATACCTGCTATATCAGCAAAATCGCGCCGGCCAGCATGATCTTTATTCCTTGCGTAAAAGGCATCAGCCATAACGAAGCGGAAAAGATCCTGCCGGAATGGTCAGAGAAAGGCGCCAATGTGCTGCTGCATAGCGTGCTGAGTGCGGCGCAGGAGCCGTAAAAAAGCGCCGGATGCGCTGCGCTTATCCGGCCTACGGTCCGAGCCGTTGTAGGCCCGGCAAGCACAGCGCCGCCGGGCAAAACCTGTGTCACTGGATGTGACGATTGAACAAACCTGTAAAGATGACTATAGTAATAATTACGGGTTGCAAGGTTAAGGGATAACCATGGGGATCTATCTTACGCCTGAATTTGAGGCGGAGCGCAAGGATGCACGCATCAGTAATACTATTTTGTGTAAGGCCGCAAACGCGATCATTTCTGGCCTGCATGGCGATCATTTAGGTAAATACACATATAAAAAGCGGCTTGCCCTGCCAGCCGTGAGTCCACGAGATGGCGCGCGGGCTATCGTGTTTTTTCATGATGGTGCCAATGTATATTTTTTTGATATGTACCTGAAAAGCCATCTATCAAAAAAGAAAGGCAAGGAGCTTGAAGATGACGAAATTGATGCTTATTGCAGGATCGCAGAAGATTTTATCGCGCTGACCCCAGTCCAGATAAAGCGTCTGGTGGATGACAAAGAACTGCTAGAGGTAACTTGTGATGACTGAACGACTGAAACGCATTCAGGGCATGGCTCAGCGTTACAACAAATTAGGTGTTGTGAAAGATGAGACGGTGGCATCCATCGATGCCGCAGTGGCTGCCCGTAACATCCCGGCGGTACGCGAAATGACCGGCGGCGAGATTAAAGAAGTCCGAGCGCGCTACAACATGTCTCAGGCGGCCCTGGCAATAACAACCGGTATGTCGGTTGAAAGCGTATCCAAATGGGAGCGCAATGAAAGTAAGCCCAACAAAGCGGCCCTACGTATCATCAATATCATTGATGTAAAAGGACCTGAAGTATTCATGGTCTGAAGCCCCCCAGAAAAATAAGCTGCGGCCTGCATCGCCGGGCGGTTTTTTACCGCTGCGCGACCCTCGCGAGGCTAAACCAAATCCCGATCGCCAGTACCGTTAACATCCCGCCTGCGCTGCCGAGCGCCACGCTGTGCGAGGTGATAAACGCGGTTTTCGCCGCCTCAATCACCGATTCGGCAAGCGTTGGCGTCAGATGCTGGGCGACCTTCACCGCCTCGCCGATGGATGAGGAGGCGTGATCGGCAAGGCTGGCATCCAGCCCCGGCGGCAGCTCGATCGAGGCCGAGAAGCTGCGGGTCAGGAGCAGACCAAAGATCGCAATCCCCAGCCCGGCCCCCAGCTCATAGGACATGGTTTCAATCGCCCCGGCCGCAGCGGCCTTCTCTTTTGGCGCGGCGGCCATGATCGCGGAGGTGGAGGCCAGCAGCGCGCTCGCCGCGCTAAAGCCCAGCAGCACCATCAGACACCAGGCCTGCCACTGCTGGGTGCTGAAATCGAGCATCGACAGACCGATAAAGCTGAGCGCGCTCAGGCCCATGCCGCCGGTCGCCACGATCCGCAGCCCCAGACGCCCCACCAGCACCCCGGCAATCGGGCCGCTAAAGCCGCTGGCGACCATTACCGGCAGCATAAACATCCCCGCCTCAAACGGGGTAAAGCCGTGGACGAACTGTAACTCCTGGGCCATCAGCAGCTCAAAGCCCACCAGGGCAATCATCGCCGTCATCGCCATCACCACGCCGCTGAGAATAATGCGGTGGCCGAACAGGCGAATGTCAATCATCGGCGTGCGGGCGCGCAGCTGGATGCGGATAAAGATCCACAGCATTACCGCCCCGGTCAGCAGCGTGCCCGCCACCAGCCACGGAGAAATTCCCCCTTTCAGCGCCGTTTTAGCGCTGTAGACCAGCAGCAAAATCGCCACGATCAGCATCAGGGCATGGGTGATGTTCAGCGGCTGCTCAGGCCGCCCCTGCTGAGCCGGAACATAACGCGCCGCCAGGGAAACCACCAGCAGCACAATCGGGACGTTGATCAAAAATACCGCCCCCCAGTAGAAGTGCGCCAGCAGCATCCCGCCCACCAGCGGACCAAAGGCCGCCCCGCCGGACCCCACCGCCGCCCAGACCCCGAGGGCAATATTACGCCGACGCGCATCCGAGAACAGGGTGCGGATCCCGGCCAGGGTGGCAGGAATGATCATCGCCGCCCCAATTGCCAGCGAGGCCCGCGCCGCAATCAGCCACCCCGCAGAAGGGGCAAACGCCGCCGCCAGCGACGAGAGGCCAAACAGGGTGCTGCCCATCATCAGCAGCCGTTTAAAGCCGATGCGATCCCCGAGCGCCCCCATCGGCAGCACCATCCCGGCCATCACCAGGGAGTAGATATCAATGATCCACAGCAATTCATTGCCGCTGGCGTCCAGGGTCATACTCAGCGTCGGCGCGGCGACGTGGAGCACCGTGGCGTCGATCGCCACCGGGATATAGACCAGCACAATAATCACTAACGCTAACCACTGACGAAACATAACTATCCTTATCTGACTAAACCTGGACACATGTCCAGATTGCGATCCTACGTAAAGTTGAACGCGTGTCCAGCTTTTTGTTACACTTGTTGTCCCCCAGTTGAGAGTGAAAATAATGAGCTATCTGAGCAAGGACGAGCGGCGGGAAGAGATCCTGCAGGCGGCGATGCGCGTGGCGCTGAGCGAAGGCTTTACCGCGATGACCGTAAGGCGTATTGCCAGTGAGGCGAAAGTGGCGACCGGTCAGGTGCATCACCATTTTGCCTCCGCAGGCGAGCTCAAATCGCAGGCCTTTATCCGCCTGATCCGCGCCCTGCTGGATGCCGATGTGGTAGCAGAAAACGCCACCTGGCGGGAACGGCTCCACGCCATGCTCGGCAGCGATGACCGCAGTTTTGAACCCTATATTCGCCTGTGGCGGGAAGCCCAGCTGTTAGCCACCCGCGATGACGAAATAAAAGGGGCTTATGTGTTAACCATGGAGATGTGGCATCAGGAGACGGTCGCCATAATACGGGCGGGTGAACAAGAGAAGGCCTTCAGGCTGAAAGACAGGGCTGAAAACGTCGCCTGGCGGCTGATTGGCCTGGTCTGCGGGCTGGACGGGCTGTATGTATTATCCATGCCGCAGATGGACGACGCAGCATTTAATCAACACCTTAATACGTTAATTACCCTCGAGCTGGACTAATCATCAGCCATTCTTAACTGTTACGATTTGTAACACATTAAGCGAGCCCACATCTCCCTTCTAAACTCAGGGGTTCGCTTTTTTATCTATCCTTTCAGAAGACTCCCAAAACACATCTAATAATTTCTCATCAAAAACTCAGGCATCTGCCTGAATGTATTTCTCTTTCTGCCATTTACGGATATGCAAGAGGGTAATATGTCACAACAAGCTGAGAAGAATAATCATTATCTGTTGAGTAACTGGAAACCGGAAAACGCAGCATTTTGGGAAAATAAAGGTAAAAAGATTGCGCGACGAAATTTAGTTATTTCGGTTGCCTGTCTGCTGCTGGCGTTCTGCGTCTGGATGTTATTTAGCGCGGTGGCGGTGAACCTGAATAAGGTGGGTTTTAATTTCACCACCGATCAGCTGTTTATGTTAACCGCCCTGCCTTCGCTCTCCGGGGCAATATTACGCGTTCCCTACTCCTTTATGGTGCCCATATTTGGCGGCCGTTACTGGACGGTATTAAGTACCGTTATTCTTATTATTCCCTGCGTATGGCTGGGTATTGCGGTGCAAAACCCGGCTACTCCTTATGCGGTATTTATCACTATTGCCCTGCTGTGCGGTTTTGCCGGCGCCAACTTCGCCTCAAGCATGGGCAACATCAGCTTTTTCTTCCCCAAAGCCAAACAGGGCAGCGCGCTGGGGATTAACGGCGGGCTGGGCAATCTCGGCGTCAGCGTGATGCAGATGCTGGCTCCGGTGGTGATCTTCCTGCCGATGTTTACTTTCCTTGGGGTGCACGGCGTGCCGCAGGAGGATGGCTCGACGCTGTTCCTCGCCAACGCCGCCTGGATTTGGGCCCCGCTGCTTTTGCTTGCCACCCTCGCCGCCTTTTTCGGCATGAACGATATCGCCAGCTCGAAGGCGACCATCGCCAGCCAGCTGCCGGTACTCAAGCGACTGCACCTGTGGCTGCTGAGCCTGCTTTATCTGGCCACCTTCGGGTCGTTTATCGGCTTTTCCGCCGGGTTCGCGATGCTGTCGAAAACCCAGTTCCCGGACGTCAATATCCTGCATCTGGCCTTCTTTGGCCCGCTGATTGGGGCCCTGGCGCGTTCTGCCGGTGGGGTGATCTCCGATAAGCTTGGCGGGGTGCGCGTCACGCTGGTGAACTTCATCTTTATGGCCCTGTTCAGCGCCCTGCTGTTCCTCACCCTGCCGGGCTCCGGCTCCGGCAACTTTACCGCCTTCTATCTGGTGTTTATGGGGCTGTTTCTCACCGCCGGGCTCGGCAGCGGCTCCACCTTCCAGATGATCGCTGTCATCTTCCGGCAAATCACCGTCTATAGAGTCAAACTGCACGGCGGCACGGACGAGCAGGCCCAGAAAGAGGCTGTTACCGACACCGCGGCCGCGCTGGGCTTTATCTCGGCCATCGGCGCCGTCGGCGGGTTCTTCATTCCCAAAGCCTTCGGCACCTCCCTGGCGATGACCGGCTCGCCGGTAGGGGCGATGAAGGTCTTCCTGGTGTTCTACATCGTCTGCGTGTTCGTCACCTGGCTGGTGTATGGCCGTCGTCAGAAGCACGTCAAATCATAACGAGTCAGTTCAATTTTTTGTGAGCAGTGTAACCACGGGGCGGGAGTCGCCCCGTCAGGAGAAACGTCATGAGTAAATTGTTGGATCGCTTTCGTTATTTCAAACTAAAAGGCGAGACCTTCGCTGATGGACACGGTCAGGTGATGCACACCAACCGCGACTGGGAGGACAGCTATCGCCAGCGATGGCAGTTCGACAAAATTGTGCGATCCACCCACGGCGTGAACTGTACCGGCTCCTGTAGCTGGAAAATCTACGTCAAGAATGGTCTGGTCACCTGGGAAACCCAGCAGACCGACTACCCCCGCACCCGCCCCGACCTGCCGAATCACGAGCCGCGCGGCTGCCCGCGCGGGGCCAGCTACTCCTGGTATCTCTACAGCGCCAACCGCCTGAAGTACCCGCTGGTGCGCCGCAAGCTGATCGAGCTATGGCGCGAGGCGCTGGCACAGCACAGCGATCCGGTGCTGGCCTGGAACGCCATCATGAGCGATCCGCAGAAGAGCCAGAGCTATAAGCAGGCGCGCGGTCACGGCGGGTTTATCCGCTCCAACTGGAAAGAATTAAACCAGCTTATCGCCGCCGCCAACGTCTGGACCATCAAGCACTACGGCCCGGACCGGGTGGCAGGCTTCTCGCCGATCCCAGCGATGTCGATGGTCTCCTACGCCGCGGGCACCCGCTATCTCTCCCTGCTGGGCGGCACCTGTCTGAGCTTCTACGACTGGTATTGCGATCTACCGCCCGCCTCGCCGATGACCTGGGGCGAGCAAACCGACGTGCCGGAGTCCGCCGACTGGTATAACTCCAGCTATATCATCGCCTGGGGCTCCAACGTGCCGCAGACCCGTACCCCGGACGCCCACTTCTTTACCGAAGTCCGCTACAAAGGCACCAAAACCATCGCCATCACCCCCGATTTTTCGGAAGTGGCGAAACTCAGCGACCAGTGGCTGGCGCCGAAACAGGGTACCGACAGCGCCCTGGCGATGGCGATGGGCCACGTGATCCTGAAAGAGTTCCACCTTGATAACCCGAGCGACTACTTCCTCAACTACTGCCGTCGCTATACCGACATGCCGATGCTGGTGATGCTCGACCCGCGCGAAGACGGCAGCTACGTGCCGGGCCGGATGCTGCGGGCCTCCGACCTCGCCGACGGGCTGGGCGAAGCCAATAATCCGGAGTGGAAAACCGTCGCCTTTACCGCCACCGGCGATCTGGTGGTGCCCAACGGCTCTATCGGCTTCCGCTGGGGCGAAAAAGGCAAATGGAATCTCGAACCTTTGGCGGCCGGTCAGGAAACGGAGCTGGCGCTCTCCCTGCTGGGCACCCGCGACACCGTCGCCGGGGTGGCCTTCCCCTACTTTGGCGGCAATGAAAACCCGCATTTTCGCAGCGTGAAGCAGGAGCCGGTGCTGGTGCGCCAGCTGCCGGTAAAAACCCTGACCCTCGCCGATGGCCGCCAGCTGCACGTCGCCAGCGTCTACGATCTGGTGCTGGCTAACTACGGTCTCGATCGCGGGCTGGAAGATGTTCACGCCGCAAAAGATTACGCCGAAATCAAAGCCTACACTCCGGCCTGGGGGGAGCAGATCACCGGCGTGCCGCGTCGCCATATTGAGCAGATCGCCCGGGAGTTCGCCGACACGGCGCATAAAACCCACGGACGGTCGATGATTATCCTCGGTGCCGGGGTGAACCACTGGTATCACATGGACATGAACTACCGCGGGACGATTAACATGCTGGTGTTCTGCGGCTGCGTGGGCAAAAGCGGCGGCGGCTGGTCGCACTATGTCGGCCAGGAGAAGCTGCGTCCGCAAACCGGCTGGCTGCCGCTGGCCTTCGCCCTCGACTGGAACCGCCCGCCGCGCCAGATGAACAGCACCTCGTTCTTCTACAATCACGCCAGCCAGTGGCGCTATGAAAAACTCACCGCCCAGGAGCTGCTCTCCCCCCTGGCGGACGCTTCGAAGTTCACCGGGCATCTGATCGACTTTAACGTGCGCGCCGAGCGCATGGGCTGGCTGCCGTCTTCGCCGCAGCTGAACCTTAATCCGCTTCACATCAAGGCTCAGGCCGAGGCGGTCGGCATGTCGCCCCAAGAGTACACCACCCAGGCGCTGAGATCGGGCGATATCCGTATGGCCTGCGAGCAGCCGGACAGCGGCAGTAACCATCCACGCAACCTGTTCGTCTGGCGCTCGAACCTGCTGGGCTCGTCCGGCAAAGGCCATGAATACATGCTTAAGTACCTGCTGGGTACTGAAAACGGTATTCAGGGCGACGATCTCGGCAATACCGACGACGTGAAACCCGAAGAGGTGGAGTGGCAGACCGCCGCCATCGAGGGCAAGCTGGATCTGCTGGTGACCCTCGATTTTCGCATGTCCAGCACCTGCCTGTTCTCGGATATCGTCCTGCCGACCGCCACCTGGTATGAGAAAGACGATATGAATACCTCGGATATGCATCCGTTTATTCATCCCCTTTCCGCCGCGGTGGACCCGGCCTGGGAGTCGCGCAGCGACTGGGAGATCTACAAGGGCATCGCCAAAGTCTTCTCTGAGGTCTGCGTCGGCCATCTGGGTACCGAAACCGACGTGGTGCTGCAACCGTTGCAGCACGACTCCCCGGCGGAGCTGTCCCAGCCGTTCGACATCGCCGACTGGCGCAAAGGCGAATGTGAGCTGATCCCCGGCAAAACCGCGCCAAACATCGCCGTGGTGGAGCGTAACTACCCGGACACCTACGAGCGCTTTACCGCCCTCGGGCCGCTGCTGGACAAGCTCGGCAACGGCGGGAAAGGCATCTCGTGGAATACCCAGGACGAGGTCGATTTCCTCGGCAAGCTCAACTACGTCAAGCTCGACGGCCCGGCGAAAGGCCGCCCGCGCATTGAGACGGCGATTGACGCCTCGGAGGTGATCCTCGCCCTAGCCCCGGAAACCAACGGCCAGGTGGCGGTCAAGGCCTGGGAGGCGCTGGCGGAATTTACCGGTCGCGAGCACAGCCATCTGGCGCTGAACAAGGAGGACGAGAAGATCCGCTTCCGCGATATTCAGGCCCAGCCGCGTAAAATCATCTCCAGCCCGACCTGGTCCGGCATCGAGAGCGAACATGTCTCTTATAACGCCGGCTACACCAACGTCCACGAGCTGATCCCCTGGCGCACCCTCTCCGGGCGTCAACAGCTGTATCAGGATCACCAGTGGATGCGCGCCTTCGGCGAGAGCCTGGTAGCCTATCGTCCGCCGATTGATACCCGCAGCGTGACCCATATGCGCGAGATCCCACCCAACGGCTTCCCGGAGAAGGCGCTGAACTTCCTGACGCCGCACCAGAAATGGGGTATTCACTCCACCTACAGCGAGAACCTGCTGATGCAGACGCTGTCGCGCGGCGGGCCCATTGTCTGGATCAGCGAAACCGACGCCCGCGAGCTGGGCATTGAGGATAACGACTGGATCGAGTGCTTCAACGCCAACGGCGCCCTCACCGCCCGCGCGGTGGTCAGCCAGCGCGTGCCGCCGGGAATGACCATGATGTACCACGCCCAGGAGCGCATTCTGAACATTCCAGGCTCTGAAGTGACCGGACGGCGCGGGGGGATCCACAACTCGGTCACCCGCATCTGCCCGAAACCGACCCACATGATTGGCGGTTACGCCCAGCTGGCGTATGGCTTCAACTACTACGGTACCGTCGGGTCGAACCGCGACGAGTTCATCATGATCCGCAAAATGAAGAACATTAACTGGCTGGATGGCGAAGGTCGGGATCAGGTACAGGAGGCGAAAAAATGAAAATACGCTCACAGGTTGGCATGGTACTCAATCTCGACAAATGCATTGGCTGTCACACCTGCTCGGTGACCTGCAAAAACGTCTGGACCGGGCGCGAAGGCATGGAGTACGCCTGGTTTAACAACGTCGAAACCAAACCGGGCATCGGCTACCCGAAAAACTGGGAGGACCAGGAGGTGTGGCAAGGCGGCTGGATCCGCGGCATCTCCGGCAAGCTGACCCCGCGTCTGGGCGGCAAGCTGGGGGTGCTGTCGAAAATCTTCGCTAACCCGCAGATGCCGCAGATCGACGACTATTACGAACCCTTCACCTTCGACTATCAGGATCTGCACCGCGCCCCGGAGGGCAACCACCTGCCTACCGCCCGCCCGCGCTCGCTGATTGACGGCAAGCGCATGGAAAAAATCAAATGGGGGCCGAACTGGGAAGAGCTGCTCGGGGGCGAGTTCGAGAAGCGCGCCCGGGATCGTAACTTCGACAGGATGCAGAAGGAGATGTACGGCCAGTTCGAAAACACCTTCATGATGTATCTTCCGCGCCTGTGCGAGCACTGCCTGAACCCGAGCTGCGCGGCCACCTGCCCGAGCGGGGCGATCTACAAGCGCGAAGAGGATGGCATCGTGCTGATCGACCAGGACAAGTGCCGCGGCTGGCGTCTGTGCATCAGCGGCTGCCCGTACAAAAAGATCTACTTCAACTGGAAGAGCGGCAAGTCGGAAAAATGCATCTTCTGCTATCCGCGCATCGAATCCGGCCAGCCCACCGTCTGCTCGGAAACCTGCGTCGGGCGCATCCGTTACCTCGGCGTGCTGCTGTATGACGCAGACCGTATCGAAGAGGCGGCCAGCACCGAGCATGAAACCGATCTCTATGAGCGTCAGTGCGACGTGTTCCTGAACCCGCACGACCCGGCCATCATTGAAGAGGCGGTTAAGCAAGGCATTCCGCAGAACGTGATTGACGCGGCACAGCGTTCCCCGGTCTACAAAATGGCGATGGACTGGAAGCTGGCCCTGCCGCTGCACCCGGAGTACCGCACCCTGCCGATGGTCTGGTATGTACCGCCGCTGTCGCCGATCCAGTCCTATGCCGATGCCGGTGGTCTGCCGCAGACCGACAGCATCCTCCCGGCCGTCGAAAGCCTGCGCATTCCGGTGCAGTACCTGGCGAACATGCTCAGCGCGGGCGACACTGGCCCGGTGCTGCGCGCCCTGAAACGGATGATGGCGATGCGCCACTACAAACGCTCCCAGACCGTGGAAGGCGTGACCGATACCCGCGCCATTGAGGAAGTGGGCCTCAGCGTCGAGCAAGTGGAGGAGATGTACCGCTATCTCGCCATCGCCAACTACGAGGACCGCTTCGTGATCCCGACCAGCCACCGGGAGATGGCCCGTGACGCCTTCCCGGAGAAAAATGGCTGCGGCTTTACCTTCGGCGACGGCTGCCACGGTTCCGACACCAAATTTAACCTGTTCAACAGCAGCCGCATCGACGCCATCAACATCACCGAGGTGCGGGATCACGGGGAGGGAGAGTAATGCAGATCCTCAAAATTATTGCCCTGCTGATTGAGTACCCGGACGAGGCGCTGTGGGAGAGCCGCGACGAGGCGATCTCACTGGTGGCGCAGGACGCGCCGGCGCTGCTGACCTTTGCGCAGCACTATCTCAGCGCGCCGCTGCTCGACCGCCAGGCCGAGTGGTGTGAGGTGTTCGAGCGCGGGCGCGCCACCTCGCTGCTGCTGTTCGAACACGTGCATGCGGAGTCACGGGATCGCGGACAGGCGATGGTCGACCTGATGAATCAGTACGAGCAGGCCGGGCTGCAGCTCGACTGCCGCGAGCTGCCGGACTATCTGCCGCTCTATCTGGAGTATCTGAGCATTGTGCCCGAGGCGCAGGCCCGGGAGGGGTTGCAGAACGTCGCGCCGATCCTGGCCCTGATTGGCGGACGGCTGAAACAGCGCCAGGTGGCGCATTATCAACTGTTCGACGCCCTGCTGAGGTTCGCGGGCAGCAAACTCTCCAGTGACAGTGTCACGCAGCAGGTGGCGGGTGAAAAACGGGATGATACCCGCCAGGCGCTGGATGCGGTCTGGGAAGAGGAGCAGGTGAAGTTTATTGAGGATAACGCCACGGCGTGCGACAGCTCGCCCATGCAGCAATATCAACGACGCTTTAGCCAGGACGTCGCGCCGCAGTACGTGGACGTCAGTGCCGGAGGCCCAAAATGACACACCATCTGAACGTCTTTTTCTTCGACATTTATCCGTACATCTGCGCCGCGGTCTTCTTCCTCGGCAGCTGGCTGCGGTATGACTACGGCCAGTACACCTGGCGCGCCTCCTCCAGCCAGTTGCTGAGCAAGCGCGGCATGAACTGGGGCTCTAACCTGTTCCACATCGGCATTCTGGGGATTTTTTTCGGCCATCTGTTCGGGATGTTAACCCCGCACTGGATGTACGCCTGGTTCCTGCCGATGGCGGTCAAACAGCAGCTGGCGATGATTGCCGGGGGGATCTGCGGCGTATTGACCCTGATTGGCGGCTCGATGCTGTTGTATCGTCGTCTGTTTAATCAGCGGGTGCGCGCCACCTCCACCACCCCGGATATCATCATCATGAGCATTCTGCTGACCCAGTGCGTGCTCGGCCTGACGACCATTCCATTCTCGGCCCAGTACCCGGACGGCAGCGAGATGCTGAAACTGGTCGGCTGGGCGCAGGGGATCTTCACTTTCCGCGGCGGATCGTCTGAGATGCTGACCGGCGTGGCGTTCATATTCCGCGTCCACCTGGTGCTGGGGATGACTATCTTCCTGATCTTCCCGTTCACCCGTCTGGTTCACGTCTGGAGCGCTCCGTTCGAGTACATCACCCGACGCTATCAGCTGGTGCGCTCCCGGAGGTAAGCCCGAGCCACGCCGGGTGGCGGCTCCGCCTTACCCGGCCTACGAAAGCCGCACCATACCGTAGGCCGGGCAAGTGCATGCGCCGCCCGGCGTTGCAGACCGCAGGGTGCCAAACCATGTCGGGGAGCGGCTGTGCCTTACCCGACCTACGAAAACCGCACCATACCGTAGGCCGGGCAAGTGCATGCGCCGCCGGGCGTTGCAGACCGCAAGGTGCCAAACCATGCCGGGTGGCGGCTCCGCCTTACCCGGCCTACGAAAGCCACACCATACCGTAGGCCGGGCAAGCGCATGCGCCGCCCGGCGTTGCAGACCGCAGGGTGCCAAACCATGCCGGGTGGCGGCTCCGCCTTACCCGGCCTACGAAAACCGCACCACACCGTAGGCCGGGCAAGCGCATGCGCCGCCCGGCGTTGCAGACCGCAGGGTGCCAAACCATGCCGGGTGGCGGCTCCGCCTTACCCGGCCTACAAAAACCGCACCATACCGTAGGCCGGGCAAGTGCATGCGCCGCCCGGCGTTGCAGACCGCAAGGTGCCAAACCATGCCGGGTGGCGGCTCCGCCTTACCCGGCCTACGAAAGCCGCACCATACCGTAGGCCGGGCAAGCGTATGCGCCGCCCGGCGTTGCAGACCGCAGGGTGCCAAACCATGCCGGGTGGCGGCTCCGCCTTACCCGGCCTACGAAAACTGCACCATACCGTAGGCCGGGCAAGCGTATGCGCCGCCCGGCGTTGCAGACCTCAGGGTGCCAAACCATGCCGGGTGGCGGCTGCGCCTTACCCGGCCTACGAAAACCGCACCATACCGTAGGCCGGGCAAGCGTATGCGCCGCCCGGCGTTGCAGACCGCAGGGTGCCAAACCATGCCGGGTGGCGGCTCCGCCTTACCCGGCCTACGAAAGCCGCACCATACCGTAGGCCGGGCAAGTGCATGCGCCGCCCGGCGTTGCAGACCGCAGGGTGCCAAACCATGTCGGGGAGCGGCTGTGCCTTACCCGACCTACGAAAACCGCACCATACCGTAGGCCGGGCAAGTGCATGCGCCGCCCGGCGTTGCAGACCGCAGGGTGCCAAACCATGCCGGGTGGCGGCTCCGCCTTACCCGGCCTTCGAAAACCGCACCATACCGTAGGCCGGGCAAGTGCATGCGCCGCCGGGCGTTGCAGACCGCAAGGTGCCAAACCATGCCGGGTGGCGGCTCCGCCTTACCCGGCCTACGAAAGCCACACCATACCGTAGGCCGGGCAAGCGACAGCGCCGCCCGGCGATGCAGACCGCAGGGTGCCAAACCATGCCGGGTGGCGGCTCCGCCTTACCCGGCCTACGAAAGCCACACCATACCGTAGGCCGGGCAAGCGACAGCGCCGCCCGGCGTTGCAGACCGCAGGGTGCCAAACCATGCCGGGTGGCGGCTCCGCCTTACCCGGCCTACGAAAACCACACCATACCGTAGGCCGGGCAAGCGACAGCGCCGCCCGGCGATGCAGACCGCAGGGTGCCAAACCATGCCGGGTAGCGGCTCCGCCTTACCCGGCCTACGAAAACCGCACCATACCGTAGTAACGCGGTGAAAAAGGGAACGGCAACCGCCGAAGAACTGGATGCCGTGAGAATACGCGCTAAAGTTTTAATCGGGTAAAAGAAAGGGGCTGTCGCCCCTTCCCGCCTATTTCCCCGCCTGCGGATGGGTTTCAAACCCGGCCATCACCGCCGTCAGTTCTGCCAGTGAAAAACCGTACTTCGGATCGTCCACGCCCAGCCCAAACCGCTCCTGCATCAGCTGATATAGCGCCGCTGCGTCCGGCAGGTTGATCTGCTCCACCACATGCCCCTCCTGCCAATGGGTAAAGTGCAGATTGGTGAGCGTCAATTTGCCGCCGTCCGGCAGATGCCGACACATCAGCAGATGATGACGAAAATGGGACTGCGGCCAGTGCGCGGACCAGAAGTTGCCCATCACGTAATCGGTCTGATACTGGGCGGCGAGATCGAAGTGATACATCGACTGCCAGTGATCGTGATGACGGAACTGGAGCACCCAGTCCTGGCCGTCGTTGATCAGGCGGTAGACCCCGTGCGGGGTCGCCTGCTCCTCCTCGGCGATCAGCCGAATCGGCGCGGTTAGCGTCTGCCCGCCAAAGCCCACATCGGCTATCCAGCGCTCGCCATTCAGCTCGACCAGCAGCAGACGATGGGTGCGCGGCGGCATCTGTGCCGGGTTTGCCAGTACCACCCGACCCAGCAGGCTGCGGACGTTAAACCCTACTTCACGCAGCGCCCGCTCAAACAGGCCGTTTTGCTCAAAGCAGTAACCGCCGCGTCGGGCGGTGACCAGCTTATCGGCCAGGGAACGATCGTCGAGCTGGATCTCCCGCGGCAGCACCACATCGATATTTTCAAACGGGATGGCGCTGTTGTGCTGCAGGTGCAACGCCCGCAGGATGTCGATATCCACAGAAACCGGCTGCTGCCAGCCGGTACGGGCGAAATACTCGGTCAAAAACGGGGTCATGGTGGGCTCCTTTAACAATGCTTCCTTGTTTATAAACTATTTTTCCTCAACCACTGTCGTAAATGTGCTTTTTACCCGCGCGTTGTGCGTTGCATGATCCCCAGCGCCGTCAGCATTAATACCAGCCCGGTAAGCAGCGTCAGCGTAGCCATCGCCATCCCCTGTCCGACGGATCCCTGCTCGAACTGCCGCCAGATAAACACCGACACGGTTTGCGTCCCCGCCGGGGCCAGCAACAGCGAGGTGACCAGCTCGCGCGAGGCGATAGCGAATACCATCAGCATCGCCGCCAGCATCGCCGGGGAGACCAGCGGCAGGACGATAAAGCGCAAGGCCTGCAACGCCGACGCGCCATGTACCCGCGCGGCAGGCTCCAGATTCCCACCCAGCTGGCGCAGCGCGCTGCCGACATAGCGCACCGGCCACGGCAGCAGCAGGCAGCAGTAGGACAGGAGCAGGATCGCCCAGCTGTTATAGGGCGTGACCGGCCAAAACGGCTGGTTCCACAGCAGGATCAGCCCCACGCCCACCACCACGCCGGGTAACGCCGCGGGCATCAGGGACAGGGCATCCAGCACGCCGCGCCCTTTGATCTTCTGCACCACCACCAGCCAGGCGGCCAGCAGGCCGAGCAGCCCGGTAATACAGGCCGCCCCCAGCGCCAGCGACAGGCTGGTGCCCAGCGCCGACAGGGCATCCCCCTGCTGGCTGAATAGCGCCGCATAGTGAGCGCCGGTCAGATTGGCGAGCGCCACCCCGCCCGATAAGGTGCCCAGCACCCCGGACAAGGCCATCGAGGCCCCCGGCAGGATCACCGCGATAAACCCGGTCAACGCCAGCAGCGCTACCACCGGCAGGGTAAAGCCCCCGGCATCCGCGCCCATGTTCTCCGTCGGTTTGCCGGTAATGCTGGTCACATCCTGATGGCCGGTCAGTCTTTTCTGCAACCACCAGGCGCTCAGGGCGATGGTCACCAGCACCACCGAGAGCATCGATGCGCCGGAGAGATCGATCGGCCATTCAGCGAGTTTTTTCTCGATATCGGTGGTCAGCATCATTACCCCGGCACGGGTGCCGAGCGCGGCGGGCACGCCATACTCTTCAATCGCCAGGGTAAAGGCCAGCAGCATCCCCGCCGCCAGCGACGGCGAAAGCATCGGCAGGGTGATATGCCAGAACGCCCGCCCCGGCGTCGCGCCGTGAACCCGCGCCACCAGGGCCAGACGCTGCCCGCTGGCCAGCAGGCTGCGCGACACCGCGAAATAGACCACCGGGAAGATATTCAGGGCCATCACCAGCACAATCCCGGTCTGGCTGAACAGCAGATTATTCAGGTTGAGCCCGGTGAGCTGTTGCAGATAGCCATTGGTTTGCAGCACCAGCATCCACGACAGCGCGGCGATATAAGGCGGGGTTAAAAACGGGATCAGAAACAGCAGATCCCACAGTCGGGGCAGCGGCAGGTTCAGCAGCCCGCGCGCCACGCCGAGGGGAAAGCCAATCAGCGCGCTGACCAGCGCCACGCCGACGGCCACCTGCAGCGTACCGCCCAGCATGGTGGGCAATTGCGGTTCGGCCAGCAGCGTCGCAACGCCGCTAAAGGCCCCGGAGAAGACCCCGGCGCTGAAGTGCGGAAACACCGCCTGCAGCAGAATAAAGACCAGCGGAAACGCCACCAGGATCACCAGTAGCGCCAGCGTCGTCACCGACAAGTATTTAGGATTCACAAAGCAGTCCTGAAGACGGGGTTGCCCCCGTCACATGATTATAAGGTGAAGAGCGTGTTGAAACGCTTGAGGATATCGCTGCGTTCGCTTGTACCGTCGCTTTTGGTCGGCAGGATTTTCAGATCGTTGAGCAGCGGACGCTTAGCCTGCACGTCGCCGCGGGCGGGCATCAGCCAGGCATCGGCCACCATCGCCTGGCCTTCCGGAGAGAGGACGTAATCGACGAAGGCTTTGGCATCCTCCGCATGCTGGGTGGATTTGAGGATCATCATCGGGCGCGGGGCAATCACCGTCCCGCTGGCCGGGAAGATCACCTTCAGGGATTCGCCCTGGCTGATGTTGCCATACGACACGTAATCCACCGCGCCGAACACCGCCGCTTTCGCCCCCTGCATCACCGGCGTTACCGCCTGGGCATTCGGGCCGCTGACCACCATGCCGTTCTTTTTCAGCTCATCAAACAGGGTCCAGGCCTTATCGCCCATGCCATTTTGCAGCCCGATCAGCAGATCCAGCGAGGCGCCGGAGAGCGCCGGGTCCGGGGTGGTCACTTTGTCTTTGAAGGCGTCGGTGGTCAGATCGCGCCACTCTTTCGGCTCCGGGGTGCCGCTTTTGGTGTTCCAGACGATGCCTAAGGCCGAGACGCCCTGCGCCACATAGTCGTCTGATTTCAGTTCTGCGGGCACCTTCGCCGCATTGGCGCTCTGGTACGGCAGCAGCCAGCCGCGGTTGTGCAGATCTTCTGCGGTATCCCAGGAGGCGGAGATCAGAATATCGGCCTGCGGATTGGCCTGTTCCGCCTCGAGGCGGGCCATCACCTTGCCGGTGGTGGCCTGGAAGATATCCACCTTCACGCCGGTTTTCTTTTCAAAGCCGCTGGCGAGGCTTTTGGCGAGCGACCCCGGGCCTGCGGTGTAGACGGTCAGCGCGTGCGCGCTGGACATCATTACGGACGATAACGCCATGGCTAACAGAACTCCTTTTTTGACGGACAATGCAGCTTTCATGCGAACTCCCCTGAGGATGTAATCAAACGATCGGCAGCGACGCTGCCAGCAGACAAATGCACGATGCGATCGGCCAGGATTTCAGCCTCCCGGCTGTCGTGGGTAACATAGACGGCGGTGGTGCCGAGCTGGCGCAGCAGCGTGGCCATCTCGTGACACAAGGTTCCACGCAGTTCGCTGTCGAGGTTGGAGAGCGGCTCGTCGAACAGCAGCACCCGCGGCTCGGCGACAATCGCCCGGGCCAGCGCCACGCGCTGTTGCTGCCCGCCGGAAAGCCCGGCGGGTTTGCGGTCGGCGAAATCGCTTAAGCCGACGCGGGCCAATGCCTGAGCCACGCGGCTGTCGCGTTCCTGACGCGGGATTTGGCGCATCTTCAGCGGGAACATCACATTCTGTGCCACGGTCATATGCGGCCAGAGGGCGTAATCCTGGAACACCATGCCGATGTCCCGGGCTTCCGGCGGCAAGGCCCAGCCGGTTTTCGCCACCAGCCGTTCGCCAAAATGGATTGCCCCCTGGGCGGGCTGGGTTAACCCTGCCAGCAGACGCAACAGCGTGCTTTTGCCGCAGCCCGAGGGGCCCAGCAGCGCAACCACGCTACCCGGCTCGATATGCAGATCGATTTGATTCAAAACGGTATTCGCGCCAAAAGCGTAGGAGACGCCTTTGAGCGTTATGGAAGTGAGCATATTGTTATCCTCTTTGGGATTTGATGCTCGCCACTGTAGGCAGCTTATGTGACGTATACATGACGTAAATGTTGCGTATTGATTTCCGATGGCTTTCAGACGTTTAATGCTCTGATGCTATTTATGAGGAATTTCTATGAGCCACTTCCGCCCCGTTGAGTTAATGCACGCCAGCCGCCTGTTGAATCACGGCCCGACCGTTTTAATTACCAGCCGCGACGACACCCTTGATCGGCGCAACGTGATGGCCGCCGCCTGGTCAATGCCGGTGGAGTTCGAGCCGCCGCGGATCGCCATCGTGGTGGATAAAAGCGCCTGGTCACGGGAGCTGATTGAGCGCAGCGGCATGTTCGGGATCGTCATTCCCGGCGTGGCGGCGACCAACTGGACCTACGCGGTGGGTAGCGTCAGCGGCCGCGATGAGGATAAGTTCAACTGCTACGGTATTCCGGCCATCAACGGTCCGGTGCTGGGGTTGCCGGTGATCGAGGAGAAGTGTCTGGCGTGGATGGAGTGCCGTCTGCTGCCCGCCACCTCGGCGGCGGAAAAGTATGACACCCTGTTTGGTGAGGTGGTCTCTGCCGCGGCGGATGAGCAGGCGTTTGTCGCCGGACGCTGGCAGTTTGATGACGATAAGCGCAATACCCTGCATCACCTTGGCGCGGGGACCTTCGTCACCAGCGGCAGGCAGGTGAAAGCGCCGGGTCAGTAGGTCTTATAGGGGATGCGCATCCGGTCCAGCAGGTTGGTAAAATCCTGGACCGCGACGAACGCCACCGCCCCTTTGCCGGGGATGACGTTGGTGATGATGCCCACCGTCTCCCCGGTCAGGCTGTCGATGACCGGCCCGCCTGACATGCCGGACACCGCCCCCGCCCCGGTGATGATGCCGTAGTAGCAGCCGTCACGCTTCACGAAGCCGTCGATTTTTCCCATGCTGGATTTAGGCAGACTATTAATAGCGCTGTAGCCGAACAGGGTAACGTTGCGCCCGACTCTGGCCCAGGCCAGCTGATGCACGATCTTGCCCCGGTTGTTATCGGCAATCACCGCCACGTCGCAGGCCGGATGTTGCGCCCTGACGGGCTTCAGCAACGGCACCGCGACGTGGGCGGCGGTAAGCGACAGCGTGCTTGAGACTGCAAAGGTGGTGCCCTGCATTCCGGCCGCAAGCCAGTTTAGCGGTGCAGGCAGGCCGATAAAGACGAGATCCGCCTGTTTCGTGGCGGAAAAATCAGTGCGGCTGGTACCGGACATCACCACGCACCCCAGCAACGTAAGGGGTGCCATGAGTGCGGCGAGAGCATAATGCAGACGCTTCATGGTTCACCCCTCGGCCCTACCTTTTCGACCGCCCGGCGATGATCTCATCGGCCACAATACGCGGAGCCTCGGCGTAATGGTGGAACTCCATGCTGTAGGTTGCCCGCCCCTGGGACATGGAGCGCAGCGTGGTGGCATAACCGAACATCTCCGCCAGCGGCACGTCGGCGCGGATAATCTGGCTGCCGAACTGCTCCTCCATCCCCTGCACCAGCCCGCGCCGGGACGAGAGATCGCCCATAATATTCCCGGCATACTCTTCCGGAGTTTCAACCTCCACGTGCATCATCGGCTCGAGAATGACCGGATCGGCTTTGCGCGCCGCGTCCTTAAAGCCGAATATCGCCGCCATGCGGAAGGCCATCTCCGAGGAGTCGACGTCGTGATAGGAGCCAAAGGTCAGGGTCGCTTTGATATCGACCACCGGATATCCCGCCAGTACGCCGCTGTTCATCGCTTCGCGCAGCCCTTTCTCCACCGACGGAATGTACTCCCGCGGCACCACCCCGCCTTTGGTGGCATCGACAAAGGCAAAGCCGCTGCCCGGCGCCTGCGGCTCGAGGCTCAGCATCACGTGACCGTACTGCCCTTTCCCGCCGGACTGTCGGACAAACTTGCCTTCGATGTCGTTTACCGCCCTGCGGATGGTTTCCCGGTAGGTGACCTGTGGACGGCCGATATTGGCCTCAACGCCGAACTCGCGCCGCATGCGGTCAACGATGATCTCCAGATGCAGTTCCCCCATCCCGGAGATAATGGTCTGGCCGGACTCTTCGTCAGTATGCAGGTGGAAGGAGGGATCTTCCGCCGCCAGCCGGTGCAGCGCGATGCCCATTTTCTCCTGGTCAGCTTTGGTTTTCGGCTCGATGGAGAGGGAGATCACCGGGTCCGGGAACTCCATCCGCTCGAGGGTGATCACCGCGTTGGGGTCGGTCAGGGTATCGCCGGTAGTGACATCCTTCAGCCCGACGCAGGCAGCGATATCCCCGGTCCGCAGCTCCTCGACGTCATGTCGGTCGTTGGCATGCATCAGCACGATGCGCCCGATGCGCTCTTTTTTGCCCTTCACCGGGTTAAAGACCGCGTCGCCTTTTTTCAGCACCCCGGAGTAGACGCGGATAAAGGTCAGCTGCCCGACGTAGGGGTCGGACATCAGCTTGAACGCCAGCGCCGAGAAGGGTTCGTCGTCGTTGGGGTGACGCTCGGCGTGCTGCCCTTTCTCATCCACCCCGTCGATGGCGGGAACGTCGAGGGGCGACGGCATCAGCTCAATCACCGCATCCAGCATCCGCTGCACCCCTTTATTTTTGAAGGCGCTGCCGCACAGCATCGGCTGGATCTCCCCGGCCACCGTGCGTTTGCGCAGGCCGCGAATAATCTCCGCCTCGTCGAGATCGTTGGTTTCGAGGTATTTATCCATCAGGTCGTCGCTGGCTTCCGCCGCCGCCGAGACCATTTTATCCCGCCAGGTTTGGGCGGTCGCCTGGAGATCGCCCGGTACCGGGGCATAATTGAAGGTCATCCCCTGGGTGGCGTCATCCCAGATAATGGCCCGCATGTGGATCAGATCCACCACCCCGGTGAAGTGATCCTCGGCACCGATGGGGATCACAATCGGTACCGGGTGGGCTTTCAGCCGGTCGATCATCATCTGCACCACGTGAAAGAAATCAGCCCCCGGACGGTCCATCTTGTTGACGAAAGCGATGCGCGGCACCCGGTACTTATTGGCCTGCCGCCAGACGGTTTCCGACTGCGGCTGCACCCCGCCCACCGAGTCGTAGACCATCACCGCCCCGTCCAGCACGCGCATGGAGCGTTCCACCTCAATGGTGAAATCGACGTGGCCGGGGGTGTCGATAATGTTGATCCGGTGCGGCTCAAAGCCTCGGTCCATGCCGGACCAGAAGCAGCTCACCGCCGCCGAGGTGATGGTAATGCCCCGCTCCTGCTCCTGCGCCATCCAGTCGGTGATCGCTGCGCCATCATGGACTTCCCCCATCTTGTGGCTCACCCCGGTATAAAACAGGATGCGCTCGGTGGTGGTGGTTTTTCCGGCATCGATGTGCGCCGAGATACCGATGTTGCGATAACGCTCGAGAGGAATGGGCCGGATCATGATGCATCCTTCTTTAATGGACATGACAATCACGCGCCGGGTGAGCGCGTGCAGGTATGTAGATCAGTGTAGTGCTCTGTCAAAGTGGGGACGGGTGATTCCGGTGTGGTTCAACAGAGACAAGCAGAATGGTTTATTACAGAGAGCGGGACAAATGTTATCCTGGTCTTTGTTTCAGACGAGAATTAATCGTTTGAACAGTAACTGCTGAATATCCTGACGCTGGGACAGTATCGCGTGAGATGTTACCGTTTTTCCCTCGACGGAATAGAGAACTCTGTATCCGTCCCGGCTATTAAATTCGCGATACTTTGCACAACCAATTTTCAGGAGCTCTGGACAAATCTGGCATCCCAGAGGAAATTCGCGAACTGTATTTTCAAACTGTTCCAGGATACCTGCAATCACGGGACGCGGTTCAACCTCAGCCCGACGCAAGAATCTGACAATATCATCAATGCAGTATTTTGTAGTAAGCGTGTACTCAAAAACGATGTCGTTGTTATCCATCACTATGCCCTCGTTTCCATGAGGATACTCAATCATTTAATCCATCGAGTAATTGATCCTTTGAAAAAACTTTTCCCTCAGCCTTATCTTTTTCCGAAAGAGTAAGCAATTTTAGAAGCGCAATGGCATCTTCCCTTTCTTGTTGTTGTTCGTAAGATTCAATGACATATGCAGGAATGCCATTTTGGGTTACGAGAATAGGTTCAGAAAGATCGAGCGTTGCCGCATTTTTCTTAACGAAGCTAATAGTTTCAACTTTCATAGAGCCCCCTTGTTAGTAAATGAATCTTCAATTTAGTCTATATTTAGACCAAATTCAATCCACACCAATACCACATGGTAAGACACTGATACCTCAACAAAAGATTCTCGCTCCGGCGCTTTTTCAGTCTCGACAAAAAGGTACTGCGTTAAAAGCGAGGCGGCAATAGCCATTCCCGGAAGCGGCCTCGCAAATCGTTGAAAAAACGCCGGGTGGCGCTAACGCTTACCCGACCTACGGGATCGGTGTTGTAGGCCGGGCAAAGCGAAGCTGCCGCCCGGCAAAGCCACGTCAGGTGATCACTATCACCCGAATATCATTCACGTTGGTTAATGTCGGGCCGGTCACCACCAGATCGCCTACGGCGGCAAAGTAGCTGTAGCTGTCATGCCCGCGCAGCATCGCCTTCTCGTCCAGTGAGGTGCGGCTCAGCGTATCCGGGGTGACAATTGCGCCCGCCGCATCCTCGGTGCCGTCAATCCCGTCGCTGTCTCCGGCGATGGCGTAAATCCCCTTCTCGCCCTTCAGCGCACAGGCCAGCGCCAGCAGAAATTCGGTATTGCGCCCGCCGCGCCCGCAGCCCGTCTCGCCGATGGTGACCGTGGTTTCCCCACCGCTGAGTAATACTGCCGGGCCTTTCACCGGCAGGCCGTGCTGCTTCACCGATTTGGCGATCCCGGCCATCATAATACCCAGCTGGGCGCTTTCCCCCTCCAGGGCATCCCCCAGAATCAAGGGTGTGAAACCCATCCGCTGCGCCACGTCGGCGGCAGCGGCCAGCGCGCCGGAGGGGGTGGCGATCAGGCGGATATCGTCGTCTATTTCCTTTGCTGTCACCGGGGCTCGCGGCATGCGCAGCACCCGCATCACCGGTTCCGGCAGATCCAGGCCATAGCGGGCGATAATCTCCAGCGCCTCTTCCGCCGTGGAGCTGTCCGCCACCGTCGGGCCGGAGGCAATGCTCTGGGGATCGTCCCCGGGCACATCGCTGATGATCAGGGTGATCACCCGGGCGGGTCTGGCGGCCAGCGCCAGCCGTCCGCCCTTGATATCCGACAGCTGCTTGCGCACGGTGTTCATCTCGTGGATGGTCGCCCCGCTCTTCAACAGCGCTTTGTTCACCGCCTGCTTATCGGCCAGGGTGATGCCCTTGCGCGGCAGGGCCAGCAGCGACGAGCCGCCGCCGGAGATCAGCGCAACCACACAGTCGTCGGCGGTGAGGTGTTTGACCTGCTCCATCATCAGCATCGAAGCCACTTCGCTCATCGCATCCGAGACCGGGTGCGCCGCCTCGACGATGCGGATTTTTTGCGTCGGCACCGCGTGACCGTAGCGTGTCACCACCACACCCTGCAGATCGACGTCCGGCCAGGCGGCCTCCAGCGCGGCGGCCATGGCGGCGCTGGCTTTCCCCGCGCCAACCACCATGCAGCGCCCTCGTGGTTTCTCCGGCAGCGCGTTAATCAACGCCTCATGGGGGTCGGCACTCTTCACCGCTGCCATGAAGATCTCAGTAAGCGCCCCTCGCAGGGCGCTGTCGTCGTGTTGAGCCATAGGTCAGCCTTCTGCGATGGCGCGGATCACCGCCTGGGTGACCTCGCGGGTATTGGCCGTACCGCCCACGTCCGGAGTCATGATGCCCTTCGCGCAGACGGCCTCGACGGCGGCCATCAGACGTGCAGCAGCCTCGCCTTCGCCCAGATGCTCAAGCATCTGCGCCGCGGTCCAGAAGCTGGCGACCGGGTTGGCGATGCCCTTGCCGGTGATATCAAACGCCGAGCCGTGGATCGGTTCGAACATCGACGGGAAACGACGCTCCGGATCGATATTGGCGGTCGGGGCCACCCCCAGACTGCCCGCCAGGGCACCCGCCAGATCGGAGAGAATATCGGCGTGCAGGTTGGTCGCCACGATGGTGTCCAGCGACTCCGGGTGCAGGGTCATGCGCACGGTCATGGCATCCACCAGCATTTTGTCCCAGGTGACGTCCGGGAACTCGCGGGCCACTTCGGCGGCGATCTCGTCCCACATCACCATCCCGTGACGCTGGGCGTTGGATTTAGTGACCACGGTTAACAGCTTGCGCGGACGGGTCTGCGCCAGGCGGAAGGCGTAGCGCATGATGCGCGTGACTCCGGTGCGGGTGAAAATCGCCACCTCGGTACCCACCTCTTCCGGCAGGCCGCGGTGGGCGCGACCGCCGTGGCCGGAATATTCCCCTTCCGAGTTCTCGCGCACGATCACCCAGTCGAGGGTGCCCGGAACCGCCTTGCGCAGCGGGGACTGAATACCCGGCAGGATTTTGGTCGGACGGACGTTGGCATACTGGTCGAAACCCTGGCAGATCGGCATCATCACCCCGTGGGTTTTGTAGTAATCCGAGCCCCACTCGAAGGTGTGCACCGAGAAACGCATATCGCCCTGACGCTGGGCCAGCGCGTGTAACACTTCCACACCCGCGGTGATTACTTCCGGGCCGATACCGTCTGCGGGGATAGCTGCAATGGCGTAATCTTTCATGGTTTTTCCTTAAATTAATGTTTTGACTGAATTAATGTTTCGCTGGCCTGCGCCTTGCGGCTGGACGCCGAGAGCCACAGCACCACGATTGAGGAGAGGATCAGCAGCCCGGCGACAAACCACAGTCCCCAGGTGTAACTCCCGGTTTGTTGCTTGATCAGGCCAATCATGAACGGACCGACAAAGCCCCCCAGATTGCCGAGTGAGTTGATGGTGGCGATACCCGCCGCCGCCGCCGAACCGGAAAGGAACAGGGTTGGCATGCTCCACAGCGGGGGTTTGGAGGCGCTGATGCCGCAGTTAACGATGGTCAGCGCAAGGATCACCCCGACAATGCTCGTCGTACTGCCCGCCATAAACAGCCCGGCAGCCGCGACGATACAGGCGGCAATCACGTGCCACGAGCGTTCGCCGGTTTTGTCGGAATGACGCGCCCAGAGCACCATTGCCGCCACTGCCAGCACCGCCGGAATCGCATTCAGCAGGCCGACGGTCATGGAGGAGACGCCGAGGGTTTTGATGATCTGCGGCGACCAGATGCCCAGGGTATAGAGCCCGGCAGAAGTGCCGAAGTAGACCAGCGACAGGGCCAGAACGCGTTTATCCAGCAGCCCTTTCCAGACGCTGTGCTGTGCCGTAGCCTGTTTAGCCGCCTGCTCGCGTTGCAGAGTGGCAATCAGCCAGCCGCGCTCCTCTTCGCTGAGCCATTTCGCCTTTTCCGGGCGGTCGGTCAGCCAGAACAGTACCACCACGCCGAGGATCACCGCTGGCACCGCTTCGAGGACAAACATCCACTGCCAGCCGGCAAAGCCCATCATGCCGTGCATCTCCAGCAGTGCGGCGGAAATCGGCGAGCCGAGCGCGGTGGAGATAGGCGCCGCGGCCATAAAGATGGCCGTCACCTGGGCGCGCTTTTGCGCCGGGAACAAGTAGCTTAAGTAGAGGATGATCCCCGGGAAGAAGCCTGCTTCCGCCACGCCGAGCAGGAAACGCAGGGTATAGAAGCTGGTAGTGCCCTGGACAAAGGCCATGCCGCCGGAGACCATCCCCCAGGTGATCATCACCCGGGCAATCCAGATGCGCGCCCCAACCTTGTGCAGGATCAGGTTGGACGGCACCTCAAACAGGAAGTAGCCGAGGAAGAAAATCCCGGCCCCGAAGCCAAACACCGCCGGGGAGAAGCCGAGATCGGTGTTCATGGTGAGCGCCGCGAAACCGATATTGACGCGGTCGAGAAATGCGATGAAATACAACAGCATGATAAAGGGTACGATGCGCAAGGTGATCTTGCGCATGACCCGTTGTTCGATTGTGCAGGTCATGTGAGGTGTTCCTCATAATTATTTTGTAGGGTACGCAGTCGGGCTGCCTTGATGAGTATGCTGATATTTCTTGCATGATCATGCGCATCGGTTTATACAAAAAAATGCAATAATCACGAGCGAGCCAAAATGGAACTACAACACCTGCGCTGTTTCCTGGCAGTGGCAGAAACCCTGCATTTCGGTCAGGCGGCACAGCGGCTGGATATGCTGCCCTCTGCCCTGGGAAGGAATATTCGCCTTTTAGAAGAAGCACTTGGCACGCGGTTATTCACGCGTTCAACCCGCCGGGTGGTGCTCACGGAGAATGGCGTTTTGCTGCGGGAAGAGGCGCGAAAGCTGCTCGCCCACGCCGATGCGATTATGTTGCAATTTCGTCAAAATCCGCGCCGGGCGCAGCCGCTTTTACGCGTCGGGACTATCGACAGCGCGGCCATCGGATTGCTGCCGGGATTGCTGCAGCTGTTTCGCCAGCACTACCCGACGGTGGAGATCCAGCTCTTCGAAGACAAGACCGTCCATCTGCTGCCGAAGCTGAAAAGCGGCAGGCTGGATCTGGTGTTTATTCGTCCGCCCGCGCAGCTGGATGCTCAGTTTGGCCGGGCGTTTTTATGCAATGAGCCCGGCATCCTTGCCCTGCCGGCCAGCCATCCGTTTGCCGACCGGGAAAGGGTCGATATCGCCGAGCTGGAAGGAATGCCGATGATCCTGCCGGAGCGGCGTTCGCGCCCGCACAGCCACGATCTGACCATGAACCTGTTCCATAATGCGGGCATTGAAGTGACGGTGTCACAGATGGCGGACGAAAAGCAGACCATCATCAACCTGGTGGCGGCGGGCATTGGCCTGGCGATTGTCCCGGCGTGGAGCAGCCGCTATCTGATGCCGGGGGTGAAGTTTGTGCAGCTGAACGGCGCGGAGCAGATGGGGATGCCGCTGGAGGCGGTATGGATGACCGGTGCGCAGGATGAGATACGGGATAATATGCTGGCGATGTTGCGGGAGCATCCGGAGCTGTATGGATAGAATTTTGACCCGTAGATACTCTATGGAACTTATAAGAACATGCAGCATGGGACGTGCTAACTCTATAAAAAGAGGTAACAACGTTCAGAGGTGAAATATTCCCGCTTTAATGTTGGGATGAGAGTTTAAGCCTGTTTATATCGCTAAAAGTCAAGATCGCGCGATCGGCTCATGGACTTTTAATATAGATAAAGGTTATACGGCCTGTAAAAAAGGGGCTGAATAATAAGCCATTCAACCCCTGTATTGACTACAACATTAATTCTTTAACTGCGTCGTTAATTTCAGCGGCTGCTCGCCATTATAATTAACATCCGCGCGGATCAGGACAGACTTGAGATGACCAGAATCATCGAGCTCATCGTTCAGTGCGAAATAAACCACACCATAGTTATTATGTCCATACTGGCTTTTTTCAGTCTGGAAGATGTCATTCCAGGCACGCGCTTCCGCTTCATCTTTAGGTTTGATCTGGCATGTTGTGAGTGAGGCTTCCGTATCCCAGGCCATCATGACATTCTGAGTATTAACCATGAGATTTTTAATGCTGGGTACATCAGGGCATCCGTCCAAAGTCAGAGTGTAAACCTGTTTTTCAAAGTTATACTTCTCAGGGAAAATACCGGGTAAAAATTTCACCATCACAGGCCCACCCGAAACGGTAGGGAATTGCCCCTTAGGGTCACGCTCTGCTGATATAAATTTTATATACTTGATTTTTTTATATTCTTCAAGTTTATCAAGCATGGCCGGAATGGCGGTTTTTTCGATATCGCGCTTCTTAAACTCATCTTGCTCATTATAATATTTGGCATCAACAAGGTTAAGCATCTCTTTATTATCAATGTTTTTAGCTCGCGCCAGATACAGCCAGGTAAAATCCTCATCGCTGATGAATTTGTAATCTTCTGCTGGTACGGCAAGAACCTGTTTTTTGAAATCAGCCGCTTTCTTTTCTTGTTCTTCCTTTTGTTTCTTATAGGCATCAAGGGCTTCTTGTTGCTCTTTGGACGGTTTACCCCGTTCAGCAATGTCAGGATCTTCCATCAACGAATGCCCTAAATTAGACGCTGCGGAGATAACTTCCTTACCGTTATTATCAATTAAGACGCTGGCCTGATGGTTTCTGGATTCAAAACGGGTGGTTAAGGGGCCTACTGGCTGGATGCTAATGTCAAAAGAGCATACCTTCGACTGCGCTTTCTCATCTGCAGAAACCTCTTTTACGTTTCTTAATTCAATATGGTTACGGGCGATTAAGTCGTCCTTATCCTTAAATTTAACGTCGGTATCATTGTAGTTGCGGAATAAGTTATCACCAACACGATCGACAATAGCTTTAGAAAAGGCCTCGGAAGTACATTCCGGTTGCTTATCGCCACACCCTACCAGAATAGCGGAAATCAACGTGAGTAACGTGGTAGCTAAAATTTTCTGTTTCATATGATCTGTATCATCCATTGGCAATTTTATAATAACTTTAATTTACTATTTTTTGATAATTTTTAGCGTGGACATTTTAATGCTTAGGAACCACATGTTGAAGTCTTTTTTCTTAGGCGCAGACTTATAAATCCACCATAAATGGTAGTTGCTCGACTTTTTATACTACTATTAAAAACCTAAAGGGGTCGGAGAATACTAATAAGCAAGAGGCATGGCTTTATCTCGCCCTAACTAAAATCAGAAGGGTATTTTTTTGATAATTGCAAAATTGGGATCTCGAGGTCAAATCAACGCTTTTTTTAGCATCCGAAACAGGATAAGTCACTTCGTGCGGCCTGTTTGCCAGGTGGCGGCTGCGCCTTACCCGGCCCCTACGCCTTATAAATAAATCGTTGTATAAAATCGGCAATATCGGCTTCGACCATCGCGCATTTTTCCGCCGAAGGCCTGACGCCCAGAAATTCGTCATAACCGCTCAGGAGAGAAATCAGCTGTCGCGTGGTGCGGCTGGGGTCGCACTCGCGGAAGGTTCCATTCCCCACACCTTCCTCAATAATGTCGCGAACCCGTTCGCTCCACGCTTGCATAATGGCCTCAACGAATTCGGCGTAAGCGTCATTATGCAGCGCTAACTGCCACGTGGCGCCATACAGCTGCCAGGCGGCATCCTGCTCAAAGGGCAGAAAATCGGCGACCAGGCGCTCCATTTTTTGCGCGGAGGATAACCCCGCGACTTCACGCGTAAATGTCTCCAGCTCGTCGCGCATAAAACGATCCAGCGCCGCAATTACTGGAAAAGTATTCTCAGCTAAAAGATATTGGCAAGCGGGTTAATACCAGTACCCTTTAATCAGCTTTTATCCCCTGCATCTTGCCGATGCGGGGGATACGTTTACTGCTTTTACATCGAATAGCCCGGCTTTTTAATCAACTCATCCAGCTTCGGACCAATCTCCGTATCCCAGACCTGCGCTTTCCAGTCGGCTTCCTGAACTTCGTTCAGCGCGACCGAAATGGAGCGATCTTTACTGTTCAGATGGCGAGTAATCACCTCGGCGATATCTGCCGCCAGCGCGGTTTTTTGCTCGTCGTTCAGGTCGCGGGGAAAACATTTGATATTGACGTGTGGCATGTGCAGGGCTCCTTTTGAGTAAGCGTTCCAGACTAGCAGAGTATCTCGTTGTCTTTTAGCACCTTGTGCAGTTTCGGGAGCTTGCACACGCTATCGGCAATGGCGGTAATGTTCGGCGTGTTGGCAGCAAACCATTCCGGACGTGGGCCCCAGATTCGCATCACGCACAGATAACAGTCGATAAGGGTGATCGGCTCACCAAAGGCGTATGGCGTGGCTTTGAGGTGGTTATCCAGCCAAAGATAGAGCGATTTACGGTATTCGCGGCAGTTTTGTTGCAGCTGCTCGGGGGCGTCCGGTGCCCAGCGCTCCGGGTAATCGGCGTAGGTAAAGGTGGGATAAACGTTAGCCACCAGCCAGATCAGCAGGCGCTGAAACTGCTGGCGATCTGCATGCCCGACGGGAGGTGCCAGATCGGGACAGCGATCCAGCACCAGCAGCGCAATGGCTGCCGTTTCCGTCATGATCTCGCCGTTCTCCAGCTCGAGGGTCGGCACCTGACACAGGGGATTCAGTTTTTCGAGCAGTTCGCGCGTCGCGCCCGGCTTATCGAACCCGTCGACGTTGATAAACTGATACGGAATATCGGCGAGGGTCAGCATCACTTCACTTATGGCTGAGCCCCAGCCGGGAACGCCATAGACTTTGATCATCGGCTATACCTCGGTCAAAGCCTTAAGTGTAGAGCAGCCTCAGTAGGTTATCCCGGGCGGGTTAACCTCCGACTGCGCCACCGCCTCGCCCTGCTCGCCCCAGCGCGCCAGCACCTTCTGGTATTCGCCGCGCTGGATGGCCCCGTCGAGCGCCGCCTGGAGGGCATACACCAGCTCGTTACCCTTTTTGGTGGTGGTGGCGACATACGCCTTTTTCGGCCCTAAGCCCACGACCCGGGTTTTACCGGTCAGGGCCTCTTTGTAAGCCGATACCGACTGCGGGCCAAAGAACACGTCCGCCCTGCCGGACTGGATATAAAGATTGCCTGAGGCGTCGTCGGTAAGGTAGACCGGCAGCGCAGGCTCGCGCCCGGCGGTTTTGTTCTCTTCGTTCCATCCCAACAGAATGCGCTCCTGGTTGGTGCCGGAGCCGACAATCACCTTTTTACCCGCCAGATCGGCGGCGCTCTTGATCGACTGCACCTCGCTGGTGGATTTCACTGAAAAGGCCAGGTTATCGACGCGATAGGTGGCGAAGTCAAACTTCTGTTTACGCTGCTCGGTCACCGCAATGTTGACCAGCGCCACGTCGTAGCGCCCGGAGGTGATGCCCAGCGGCCAGTCTTCCCACGCCGTCGGCACCAGCTTGAGTTTTAAACCGAGGCTGCCCGCCAGCAGCCGGGCGATATCCGGGTCACTGCCGATGCGGGTACGGTTATCGCTGGCCAGCAGCGCCAGCGGCGGCGAGTTCAGCGCCGAAATGGCGACGGTTAAGGTGCCCGGTTCGACAAATTTATAGCTTGCGGGGATCTTCGCCACCGCCTGCTTATCCACCGTCACCGGCAGCGGCTGCTCGTTCGCCTGTAAATCAATGGCGGCGTGGCTTGTGGACGCCACCATTAACAACGCCAGTAATCCCTTTTTCATCTTCTCTCCTTACAGCACTTTGGACAGGAACTGCCGCGTTCGGGCGTGGGACGGACGGTTCAACACCTCGTCGCTGCTCCCCTGTTCGACGATTTTGCCGTCGACCATAAACACCACCTGGTCTGCCACTTCCCGGGCGAAGCCGATCTCATGTGTCACCACCACCAGGGTAGTGCCGGAGCGGGCCAGCTTTTTAATTACGTCCAGCACCTCGCCCACCAGCTCGGGGTCAAGGGCGGACGTCGGTTCATCAAACAACATCACTCGTGGGCGTAATGCCAGGGCACGGGCAATGGCGATACGCTGCTGCTGCCCGCCGGAAAGGTGCCGCGACCAGGCGTCGGCCTTATCGCGCAGCCCCACCACGTCCAGCAGATCGTAGGCCCGATCGACCGCTTCTTTTCGGCTCAGCTGTTTGTGGGCAATCGGCGCCTCAATCAGGTTCTCCAGCACCGTCAGGTGCGGGAACAGGTTGAAGTTCTGGAACACGTAGCCCACGTTGATGCGCTGTTTGAGGATCGCTTTCTCCTTCAGCTCGTACAGCGTGTTGCCCTCCCGGCGATAGCCGATGTAGTCCCCGTCTATCTGGATAAAACCTTCATCAACGCGCTCGAGGTGGTTAATGGTGCGCAGCAGTGTGGATTTACCGGAGCCGGACGGGCCGAGGATCACCGTCACCGAGCCCGGCGGGATCTCCAGCGAGACGTTATCCAGCGCCTTGTGCCGACCAAAAAACTTGCTGACGCCGGTAATGGAAATATGTCCTTCAGGAGAGGCTCGCATGGACAGGCTCCTGTGTGGTTTGGGTGGTAACGGAACGGGTGCGGGTGGCGCGGGAGGTGTTCACCGCCGAGCGGCGCTCGCTGCGGGCCAGAGCACGTTCAACCAGATGCTGAATGGCGGAGAGCACGGTGGTGATCACCAGATACCAGACGGCACCGACCATCAGCAGCGGGATCACCTCCTGGGTGCGGTTGTAGATCATCTGGATGGTATAGAACAGCTCCGGCATCGCCAGGACGTAAACCATCGCCGTGCCCTTGGCGAGGCTGATGATTTCGTTGAACCCGGACGGCAGAATGGTGCGCAGCGCCTGCGGCAGGATGATGCGCAGGGTGCGGCGCGAGGCCGGCAAACCCAGCGCGGCCGCCGCTTCATACTGGCCGTGATCGACCCCCAGGAAGCCGCCGCGAATGATCTCCGCGGTATAGGCGCTCTGCACCAGCGTCAGGCCGACAACGGCGGTGGAGAACTGCCCCAGCACGTTGATGGTTTCAAAGCTGCCCCAGGTGATGCTGGTGAACGGCACGCCGAGCGACAGCGTGTCGTACAGATAGGAGAAGTTGTAGAGGATAATCAGCACCACAATCAGCGGCAGGGAGCGGAACAGCCAGATATAGCCCCAGGCGAGGCTGCTCAGCAGCCACGAGGAGGACAGTCGGGCCAGGGCTAACATGCCGCCGATCGCCACGCTGAGCGCGGTGCCGATCAGGGTCAGGAGCAGCGTCTGCCCCACCCCTTCAAGGATCACCGGATCGAAGAACCAGCGCGCGAATACGCTCCACTCCCAGCGCGGGTTAAAGGCCACCGACTGAATGACAACCGCCAGCACAAACAGCGCAACAATCGCCCCCACCGTGCGCAGCGGGTAGCGCGCCGGGACCACTTTGATGGTTTCAACGTTGTTCATCGTCGTTCCTCATGCCGATTTACTGAACGCTTCGCGTACCAGCGTTTTGGTGAAGCGCAGCCGTCCGTCGAACGGCGGCTGGCTGTACTCTTCCGGGTCACGGGTCAGGTCGAACTGCGCCGCGTAGCCCTGGCTCAGGTAGAGCCGCACCGCTTCCGGCTGACGAAAGCCTGTGGTGAGGTAGATCTGGCTGTAACCGGCCAGTACCGCCCGGCGCTCCAGCTCCTGCACCACCCGGGCGGCAAGTCCCTGCTGGCGCAGGGATTTGTCGGTCCAGATCCGTTTGATCTCGGCGGTCTGCCCATCGAAGGGTTTATAGGCCCCGGTGGCGATGATTTTTCCGTCGCGCTCCAGGACAATAAACAGCCCCTGCGGCGCCAGATACCACTCGGTCAGCTCGATCTCGGCATCTTTAGAGAAGTAGTCGCCGTAGCGCGCCGCGTACTCGCCGAACAGCCCCTCGATGATGGGCTGAAGATCGGCGTCCTCCGGCGAAACGTCACGAAAAAGGTCGCTCATAGGTTCTCCTTAGTCGCCAAGGCCGGCCGGATTCACTTCGGAACTCGGGATGCGCTCCACGCCTTCCCCCCAGCGGTTCAGCACCTTGTCATAGTCGCCGTTCTTGATCACGCCGTTCAGGGCGGTCTGCACCGGCTCGGCCAGGCCACTGCCTTTTTTCAGGGTCACGGCGATATGCGCCGCTTTCGGCCAGCCGCCGTCGACGCTGCCCACCAGTTTGGTTTTACCGTTGAGGGCCGCTTTCCACGCGCCAATCACGTTCGGGCCAAAGTAAGCATCCGCACGACCGGACTGCAACGCCAGGGTCTGGGCAGCATCATCTTTGGTGTAGATAGGGGTGAACGGCTTCAGCCCCTTCTTCTGGTTTTCCGCATCCCACGCCAGCAGGATCGCCTCCTGGTTGGTGCCGGAGCCAACGATAATCCGCAGCCCGGCGATGTCTTCCGCCTTCTCGAGCTTCTTGATTGGGCTGGTGGATTTCACGTAGAAGCCCAGGGAATCCTTACGGTAGGTGGCGAAATCGAACTTCTCTTTGCGCTCTTTGGTGACGGTGATATTGCTGATCGCCGCATCGTATTTCCCGGAGGTCACCCCCAGCGGCCAGTCTTCCCAGGAGGTGGGCACCACGTTCAGCTCCAGCCCGAGGCTGTCGGCCACCAGACGGGCGATATCGGCCTCGCTGCCAATCAGGGTTTTGTTGTCATCGGCAAACACCGTCAGCGGCGGCTGGCTGAGCCCGGCAATCGCCACGGTAAATTTCCCCGGCACTACCGGCTTAAAGCTGGCGGGCAGCTGAGCGATGGCCTGCGGATTTTTTGCGGTGTTGATCGGCGTTTTGTTGGCCTCGAGGCTGACCCCGGTGCCGTTAATGTTGACGTTCTCTGCCCAGACGGCAGGGGTAAAGGCCAGCGCGAGCGCCAGAATAAGCGATGATTTTTTCATGGCAGGTTCTCTTATTGTTGTGTGCGTTATTGTTGTGTGAACTGATTAACGGGCTGGTCTAATCCCAGGCTCTCACGCAGGGTGGTGCCGGGGTATTCGGTGCGGAACAGGCCGCGCGCCTGCAACAGCGGCACCACCTGATCCACAAAGCGCGGGAAGGTATCCGGGGTGCCGCCCTGGATGATGAACCCGTCCGCGGCATAGCCCTCAAACCACTGCTGTAAGCCGTCAGCAACCTGTTCCGGGGTGCCGGAAAAACGCGGACGCGGCGAGGCGGCTTCCAGCGCCACCTGACGCAGGGTTAAGTTGCGCTCCCGGGCGTTGCGTTTGATCTCATCGGTGGTGCTGCGGAAGCTGTTTTTCCCCAGATCGCCAATGTCCGGGAAGGCTTCATCCAGCGGATACTGGCTGAAGTCGTGATGCTCAAAATAGCGGCCCAGATAGTTCAGGGCATCGTTGATGGAGACCAGCGCGGCGGTGGTCTGGTACTGCTCCTCCACGTCGGCGGCGTCTTTCCCGACGATGACGCTCACCCCCTGGAAGATATGCAATTCGTCCTCACGGCGGCCATGCTGCTTCAGCTGACTTTTCACGTCGTGCCAGAACGCCTGGGCTTCTTCGTAGGTGTCATGGTGGGTAAAGATGGCGTCAGCATGTTTCGCCGCCAGCTTTTTGCCGTCGTCCGAGGCGCCGGCCTGGAAGACGATCGGCCTGCCCTGCGGCGTGCGGCCAATGTTCAGCGGCCCGGCTACCTTAAAGAAATCCCCGTGGTGATCGAGGGTGTGCAGCTTTTTAGGGTCGAAGAACTCCCCGGTCTCTTTGTTACGCACAAAGGCGTCGCCCTCCCAGGAGTCCCACAGCCCTTTCACCACGTCGAGATACTCATCGGCGATGCGGTAACGCAGGGCGTGCTCCGGGTGCTTGTCGCGGGAGAAATTCTTCGCTGAACCTTCCAGCGGCGAAGTCACCACGTTCCAGCCCGCCCGGCCGTTGCTGAGATGGTCGAGGCTGGCAAACTGGCGCGCCACGGTGAAGGGCTCGCTGTAGGAGGTGGATAAGGTGCCCACCAGCCCCAACCGTGATGTGACGGTCGCCAGCGCCGACAGCACGGTCAGGGGCTCAAAGCGGTTGAGAAAATGCGGGATCGACTTCTCGTTGATGTAGAGGCCATCCGCGACAAAGATAAAGTCGAGCTTGCCCGCTTCGGCCTTGAGGGCCGTCTCTTTGACAAAGTTAAAATTGATGCTGGCATCGGCCGGGGCTGCCGGATGACGCCAGGCTGACATATTCCCCGAAGCGCCGTGCAAAATCGTGCCCAGGCGCAGCTGTCGTGTTGCGGACATATTCCCTCCTTACCCTTAAAGTTGATTCAGTGCTTTTTCCGCAAGCTGGGCGAAATACCGCGCGGCGGGTTCAATTAAGGCTTCATCCGGGTTAAAGGCCGGATGGTGTAATCCGTACTGGCTGGCGCTGCCGATGCTGACGAAAGCCCCGGGGATCTGCTGCAGGTAGACGGCAAAATCCTCCCCGCCCATGTGCAGCTCGGCCTGCCGGGTCTCATACCCGGTTTCCCGCGCCACCGAGGTGGCAAACTCGGCCCAGTTGGCGTCGTTAACCAGCGCGGTAGGTCCGGCATACCAGGTGATGTCGATCTGCGCGTTAAAGGCGGCGGCAAATCCGGCAGCGATTTCGGCCACCCGGGCCTTCACGTTCTGTTGCACTTCCGGGCGATGGGTACGCAGGGTCCCCTCCAGCTCGACGCTCTCCGGCAGCACGTTCCAGGTATTGCCCCCGGTAATGCGCGTCACGCTCAGCACCACCGAATCCAGGGTATTCACGTTGCGGCTGGCGACGCTCTGCAGGGCGGTGACCAGCTGGCTGGCAAGCAGGATGGCGTCGTTGCCTTCATGCGGACGGGCGGCGTGCGCCCCCTTGCCGGTAATGCGAAATACGAAGCGGTCAACGTTGGCGTAGAACGGGCCGCCGCGGGTGGCAAAACTGCCCACCGGCAGACCGGGTTCGTTATGCATGCCGAAGATGGCGCTGACGTCGCGCAGGGCCCCGGCGCGCACCAGGCTCTTTGCGCCGCCGAAGTTCTCCTCCGCGGGCTGGAACAGGATCCGCACCCGGCCATTAAGCGCGTCTTCGCGGGCTTTCAGCTTCAGGGCCGCGCCGAGGATCACGCTGGTGTGGATGTCGTGGCCGCAGGCGTGCATGACGCCCGGGCGTTGGGAGGTAAAGGCTACGCCGCTGCGCTCCTCAATCTGCAGGCCGTCGATATCGGCCCGCAGGGCAATCTGTTTATCACCCTTCCCCACTTCGGCAACCACGCCGGTGTGCAGGTCATAGGGCAGGACGGTGATCCCGGCGTCACCCAGCCACTGGCGCAGGCGGGCGGTGGTTTGTACTTCCTCGCCGGAAAGCTCCGGATTCTGGTGCAGCTCGCGGCGCCAGGCGATCAGCTGTTGTTCGAGGCTCATGCGGCCACCTCCCTCTGCTGTCGGGCCTGGGCCAGCAGGCGCAGGGACTGCACCCGGGCGGTGCCGTCGGCGACCGGGGTATCAATGATGAATTCGTCGATGCCCCACTGCTGATGCAGTGCCTCCAGCTGTTCGAGTACCGACACCGCGGTACCCGCCAGCAGCGACTGGGCGCGTCGGGCGATGCGCAGCGGCTCGCTGCCCGCCTGGCGGGCAAAGGCATAAGCCTGCTCCTCGCTGGCAACGGTGACCCGCTGGCCGTTGGCAAGCTCAACGCCCCACACTTCGACGGATTTGGCCAGCTCCTCGGCCTGCGCCTGGGTTGGCGCAACGATGGCCTGCACCGCGACAATCACCTCCCGGGCGCTATGGACGCGCCAGGTGCTAATCACTTCGCGCAGCAGGTCGGGATCGCCATTCAGATGGGCAGCAAAAACGAAGTCCCAGTCGAGGCGGGCGGCCAGGCGAGCGCTCTCTGCGCTGGCGCCCAGCAGGAAGCCAGCAGCCGGAACCTGGGGTAACGGAGTGGCACGAACCGCCTCCTCCTGTGAAGTCGGGTTGAGCCAGCCATCCAGCTGCGCCAGCTGGTCGGCGAAATCGCCCTTCTCCTGCTGGCTGAGGCCGAGCTGTAACGCCCGGGTCGAGAGCGGCAGGCCGCCCGGCGCTTTGCCGACGCCCAGATCCACACGCCCGGGGGCGATAGCCGCCAGTAGATTGAAGTTCTCTGCCACTTTGTACGGGCTGTAATGTTGCAGCATTACCCCACCGGAGCCGACGCGAATGCGACGGGTCTGCCCGAGTATCCAGGCAATCAGCAGCTCAGGCGACGGACTCGCCAGCTGCGGGGTGTTGTGGTGTTCGGCAATCCAGAAGCGGTGATAACCCAGGGTTTCGGCCTGTTGCGCCAGGCTTAAGGTGCGCGATAGCGCATCGGCGGCCGTTTCGTTTTCTGCGACAGGACTTTTATCCAGAATGCTGATTCGCCAGGACATGTTGCAATCTCGTTTGACTAAACATGTCGCCATTATTAAAGGGCGATTTCACCTCTGAGAAACAATTAATTTACATTTGGTTTGCCGGATTTCAGAAATACCGCGTCGGACTATCGCAATGAACGGAGCCCGGCGATCAGGGCGTTGGCCTGCTGGCGGGAGGAGATGCGCACGAAGCGGATATGGGCAAAAGCCGGGTTTTGCATATCGGCCTCGTAGCGCACCCGGTTGCTGCGCCAGGTTTTGATTGTCCACAGCAGGATCGATTCCCGGCTAAAGAAGGTGCGACGAAAACTCTCCCGGTTGCCGGTGCCGGGCCACAGCTCCTGCTGCGTCCAGGCGCGTTTAACCGCCCGGGTGACGGCCTGACGCAGGGTGCGGGCCAGGCCGTAATCGACCCATACCACCAGATCGACGTTGCGCCATTTTATCGGGCGGGTGCGGTTGTAGTTGCCGTCCAGCACCCAGCCTGGCGTGGCGCTGAGCGCCGTCTCCAGCTTTGGGAACATGACCTCGTCCGGGGTGCCCTCCCAGTCAGGACGCCAGTACAGAGTGTCCATTTCGATACAGGGCAGTGCCAGTTCACTAGCGATCCTGCGGGCCAGCGTGCTCTTACCACTGCCGCTGGTGCCAACAATATTGATTTTCATCACATTTCCTGATGCGTCGGGAAAAACGGGCTAACAATGATAATGTTTTATGAATGTTAATGAAACACGATTTCGGAAGTGTCGTTTTCGCCATGGAGCCATTATTTCCGTTATATTTGCCTTAATTCGGTTTATTTCCCGCCTTCATTGATATTCACCGCCTGCTGATTGCATTTTTATTACATAAGCACCGGTTAATACAAAAAAATAGTTAATTCAGGCGCTTTCTAATTCATTAATTTTTGTGGAGAATACGCCAGCCGTAATATTAAAGAATAAACAGTTAACCTTGCCTGAAACTTTTTTCGGGCGGCTTCTCTTTACACAGACATCACCATGGAGTTATTCATGAGGCGTAACAATCAAGTTACACAAAACGAGTATTTGCTTAACGAAGGGTCGACCCTAATGTCGACCACCGATATCCAGAGTCATATTACGTACGCGAACTCGGCCTTTATTGATGCCAGTGGTTATAAAGAAGAACATCTTATTGGTGAACCGCATAATGTGATCCGCCATCCTGATATGCCCCCGGAGGCGTTTGGCGATATGTGGTTTACCCTGCAGCAGGGCGAGAGCTGGACCGGGCTGGTGAAGAACCGCCGTCACAACGGGGATCACTACTGGGTACGGGCCAACGTCACGCCGGTCTACCAGAATGACAGCCTCACCGGCTATATCTCGGTGCGCAATATTCCCGAACGTCGTGAGATCGATGCCAGCGAGGCGCTCTATCAGCGGGTGCGAAATAACGAAATAAAAGGCCATCGTTTTTATAAAGGGGTGCTGGTGCGTCGGGGAATATTCTCCTTCCTCTCTATTTTCAAACGGCTCAGTACCGCGAAGCGGGTTAATTACTCCCTTGGTATTACCGCCCTGCTCGCGTTGGCCCTGCCTTTATTATTCTCTACCGGAATAATGCAGTCCGTCGTCCTGGCGCTGCTGTTTATTTTGCTTGCGTTATTTCTCAATGCCCAGATCTGTCGCCCGGTAAAAACCATCGTTAAACAGATGCAGCGCGTGGTGTCGGGTCGCAAGACAGATTACACCCATTTCGATCGCGTCGATGAGATTGGCTTAATGATGCGGCTGGTTAACCAGTCCGGATTAAACCTGAACTCGCTGGTGGATGATGTCGGGACGCAAATCAACGGTATCCGCGATATCAGCCAGCAGGTCGCCAAAGAAGGCGATGCCCTGCAGGCCCGCTCGGAAGAGACCTCCGGTGATCTGCAGCAGACGGCTGCGGCGGTGGAAGAGATTGCCAGCGCGGTAAAACAGACCGCACAAACGGCGGAAGAGGCAATCCGGATGGCCGACCAGACCAGTGCCAGCGCATACAGCGGCGAAGCGGTAATGAAGCAGACCATCGGCGTGATGCAGTCGGTGTCGCGGGATAACGGCCAGATTGTCGATATCATCGCGGTGATCGACCGGATTGCCTTCCAGACCAATATCCAGGCGCTGAATGCCGCGGTAGAGGCCGCCCGCGCCGGGGAGGCGGGACGCGGCTTCGCGGTGGTCGCCGCCGAAGTGCGTAACCTGGCCCAGCACTCTGCTTCAGCAGCGAAGGAGATCGCATCGCTTATCGAGAAGAACGTCGCCAGCGTCAACGCCGGGGTGGATATGGTGGAACAGACCGAAACCCAGCTGACCACCATGATTGGTAACGTGCTGAACATGTCGGCCCTGATCAAGGAGATCGGTCACGCCACCCAGGAACAGACCCAGGCGCTGACCCTGATTAATGAATCCATTTCCCGTATCGGGGTGATGACCCATAACAACACCGGGATGGTGGAGCACGTCACCCAGGCGGCCAACCACCTCACCCAGCGCACCACCCGCCTGCAGCAGGCGATTGCGGTGTTCGGCGGCTGACGAGTCTCAGGGGAAAGGCCCTTGCAATAGACTCATCGACGTGAAGGGGCGCGCTGCGCCCCAATGCTGTCGTTAATAACAGCCCGAATGGTCGGGTCGTCGACAAAACGACGGAAAAGCTACCTGGTAACCATCACTATCAATGGTGGAGGGAAAGAAACTTTTTCCAGCGAAGCTCAAGAAAGAACGGATCGACAGGATGATGAATATTCAATAATGGCTTATCAGCAAATTTCGCTAAATCAGGATCAGTAGCCAATGCCGCTGGGCTGATTCGTACTGTGAGTGTAGAAGGCTCAATGGCCAGATGATCCGTGTCGAAAAGTCCATGCAGATCGCTACGCAGTATCAGTCCATTGGAATAGTGGTCGGGACCCTGGTCAGCATGGCTGATAAGATGTGCAGCCTGTAATCGAGCGCGCATTTTCACATCAGATATAACACAACGTCTTTTGCAATTTTCCCAGACATCTGCCGCAAAGTCAGGTTGATCCGGCCGTGTCTCGATGATGACCTCCGTTCCCTGCCGTTTTGGTTCTGGCGACTCTGAAAACACAGGTATGGGCTCATGTTTTGGCAGACAGTCTACTGATACAAAACCATAACTTGTTTTCGCACCGGCAAATTCTGATGGCGATTCTGTCGTCGTCACGCCGATGTAACGGAAGTTTTCGAAATGGACAACTTTGCTGTTTCCATTCGCGTTGCGGCCATCCAGGCGTTCTGTACGGCTATGAGTCGCCTGGATTAACCGATAGTTCCTGTTCTCCCCGACGCGGAGGATGATGTGATCGAAACGGTGCGAGGCTCCAACGCGCCAGAAACCTGATGAGCCAGTGCCCGTCGTTTCATCCAGTATCAGCGCGCCTTTTTTTCCGTCTGTCTGGATAATCAGAACGCGACCAGTCAGGTTCAGGTCATTAATGGTGGCATAGTGTTTCGGTGCGATAAGCGTCATTTCAGTCGTGCTCTCGAGGTGGATAAGTTTGAAGTTCGCCAGTGGTCTTAATTCTCTGCGCCGGATCTTTCCGACGTAAAAATATATTGGGTAGATTACCGCTTTACTATCAGCATGTCCGTGATGAGAACACCTTTGTTATTGATTATATGAATGATACGGCAGTAATAATGAGGTGAATTCCCCTTTCGGCTGCAACAGGCACTTGCGGCGCCTGGCGACTCATCGCCACGGCAAAAATGGCTAACCCGGCGAAAAGGTCATATCTTTTTTAAAGCGACGGTCGCTGCCGGGAGCCCTGGATGAAAGCAGATAAACTGACGTTAGCGGTCTCGTTACTCGCCTGGGGCGCACTCTATTATCTGCTGGGCTGGATCTCGTTATTCCTCGACGGTCCTGAGAGCCGGGCGGCCTTTATCTGGCTGCCGTCGGGCGTGGCCGTCACCGCCTTTCTCATCACGACGCGAAAGCTGTGGCTCGCGCTCTGGCTTACCCTGTTCCTTGCCCGCCTGTTACTGGGGGTGACCTTTCAGCATTCGCTTCACGTCTCGCTGGTGCTGGCCCTGTTTTCGCTGACCAGCCATCTGGGCATTGCATGGAGTGTGCGCTACTTTTCCCGGGGCTACGACCGCCTGCACAAAATCGTCAACTGGGTGATTTCCACTATCGTCTTCAGCGCGCTGGCGGCGCTGGCGGGGGTCGGCTGGCTCTCCCTGATGGCCGGGAGCGTGCAGATGCCGTGGCTGTGGATCGTCTGGAGCGCCAACGTCACCGGCACGCTGTTTGTCACCCCGCCGCTGATGGGCCTGCTGACCCCGGTCGATAAAGGGGCGCAGCAGGAGTCATTAGCAGGCGTGTTTTTAGTGTTCGCCGTGTTGTTGACGACCCTCTATATCTTCAACGGCGTGCCCGACCGCAGCGACAATATCGCCCTGATTTACGCCCTGGCCTGTCTGCCGCTGGTCCTGCTGACCGCCACCACCGTTATCTGCGGTAATCGCCTGGCATCGCTGGCGTTTATCCTCTTTAGCGCCGTGGTGATCTACGCCTCCTGGCGCGAAACCGGCCCCTTTTATTTCGCCCGCCTGAACCCGGAGGAGTCGATTTTGCTGGCGCAATGTTACCTCTCCGCCGCTGCCCTGCTGCTGGTGTTTATTCGCGCCCAGAAAACACATACCCCCGCCGACCGTCATCCCCGGTCTACGGCCTACTCCCTCGATCCCGAAACGGGTCGCCTGGTCTGGGATCCTCATGCGCACCCGGTCCTCGCCGCCGCGTTAGCCCCAGTCACCACCCGGGAAGCGCTGCTGATCCGGGTACCCGATCCGCGACAGCAGGCGCAGATGGCTGCCCGCTGGCAGGCGGTAGCGAACAGCCAGCCCGTTGCGGAGGCATTTCGTTTTAGGCTGGCGCTCCCGGACCATCCGCCCATCAGAATAACTGAACGAAATATGCTGCTGATGGCCGATAAGGATCGCCCGGTGATTGTCGCGTTCTGGTCTGAAGACAAGGAAAGCCTGTTTCAGCCCGCGCCGCAGGAGGAGAGTTAACCATGCTGCAAATCGCTTTTTTGCTGGCCGGGGCGGCGTTTGTCCGCAGAGCAGCGCCGTTCTTCATGGTGGCCGGAATGCTCTGGGGCGGGCTGGGGCTGGCCATTTTTATCGATGGCCTGCAGGGTGGGTTGCACTTCCCCCTGCATGTCTTTGGGCTGTTTCTGCTGCTCGACAGCCTGGTGTCCCTGGCGCTGGGCTCGGCGGCTAAAGGGACCCAGCGCGGGATTTTTTACTTTAAGGGCGGCGTGTTCCTGTTGATCGCCATTCTGATTTTATCGGGTCGCCATGACGGCACCCTGGCGCTGGCGATCGTCTTCGGAATTGCGTACTTCATTACCGGCCTGTTCACCATCGCCTCTGCGGTGGTGGTGCGCTTTAGCCACTGGCGTCGCGCCCTGCTCTCCGGGGTGTCGCAAATCCTGTTTGCTATTTTCCTGTTCCTGCCCTTTCCGACAGAACACGACGGCACCGTCTCGCAGTTTATCGGCATGGTGATGCTCACCGGGGGGGTGCACTCGGTGATCCTCTCCCTGCGGATGCGCCAGGTCCGCCACGGCCGCTCGGTATTCGATATTCTCGTCCCGCAGACGCTGAGGATTGGCGAGCGCGAGGCGCTCCCGCAGGAGGTTGAGAACACGACGGGTAATCAGCTGATCGTTCACGTCTGGACGCCGGAGGGCTCGGCTAAACAACAGACGCTCCCGCGTCCGGTGATCAACCGCTACATTGCCGCCGTGGATGCCGACGGCGTGATCTCGACCGGCCATGCGGCGCTGGAACTGCCGCCGACGCTCTATATCAGCCTCTACCCGGCGGCGGAGATTGACCGGTCACCGTCGGAGTTTTTTAACCTGCTGAAGGCGGTGGAGGCGAACACCGTAGCGGGCAAATATCAACCGGATTATCCCTTTGAAGCCAATATGTGGTGCGAGTCCGACCGCAAAATCCACTTCTCCACCTTTAATGCGACATCACTCACCAGTTTCTGGAACCATTACCGGCAAACCAAAACCTACAACCTGACCTGGCGCAACTGCTCCAGCAGCGTGGCCTGGGCTCTTGAAGCCGCCATGGATGGTGCCCTGAAAGAGCGCTGTACTCGGGGCGGCTTTGTGCGGCTGTTGTTTATTCCTGAGCTGTGGATCGCCGCGCAGCTGCGCAAGCGTGCTACCAACATGGCCTGGACGCCCGGGCTGGTGCTGGACTATACCCGGGCGCTACATGCAGTGGTTCACCCCACGGAGGTGTCGCTGATCCACCTGATCAAAAAGAGATGGTTTACGGCGGCGGACGGCGAAGATTAGACTGCATAATCTACAAGGAAACATGAGTGAAATTCATATAATGGGAGCGCCACGATGCTGAAGGATAATTTTAACGATCTGCTGTCGTTTATGGTCGTCGCCCGGGAGCGCAGCTTCACCCGCGCCGCGGCGCAGCTGGGCGTGTCGCAGTCGGCCCTCAGCCACGCCATGCGCAACCTTGAAGCGCGCCTCGATATGCGCCTGCTGACCCGGACCACCCGCAGCGTGGCCCCCACCGAAGCGGGCGAACAGCTGTTTATGCGCCTGAGCCCGCATCTGCGGGAGATCGAGCAGGAGCTGACCGCCCTGCGCGATATGCGCGATACCCCGGCGGGCAATATCCGCATTAACGCCGGAGAACATGCCATGACCGGGGTGCTGTGGCCGGTGCTGAAACCCTTTATGGCGCAGTACCCGGATATCAATGTGGAAGTGACGGTGGATAACGGCCTGACGGATATCGTCGACGGCCGTTATGATGCCGGCGTGCGGCTGGGCGAACAGGTGGCAAAGGATATGATTGCGGTGCGCATCGCGCCAGATATGCGGATGGCGGTCGTCGGCTCCCCGGACTATTTCACCCGGCATGGCGAGCCGCAGACTCCCGAGCAGCTGGCGGATCACCGCTGCATCAATATGCGCCTGCCGACGCGCGGCGGCCTGTATGCCTGGGAGTTTACCAGTGAAGGGCGGGAGATCCGCGTCCGGGTGGACGGACAGTTAACCCTGAATAACCTGCCCCAGCGCCTGGACGCCGCCGAGGCCGGTCTGGGACTTGCCTATGTTCCGGAAGACACCGTACAGGAGGCCATCAGCCAGGGGCGTCTGGCGCGAGTGCTGGAGGCGTATTGTCCCGCGTTTGACGGCTACCATCTCTACTACCCCAGCCGCCGCCAGCACACTACCGCCTTTGCCCTGTTGGTTGAGGCTCTGCGCCACAAATAGCGGTCTTTCTGCCCCGCTTTGCCGGTCCTGCGATCGGGTCGGCATCTCCGTATTACCGCTGTGCAATAATTAAGCAAAACTGATATAAATTGCGGCGAAAACGCAAAAAGCCGTTTCAAAAATACGCACGATTCAGCAGCCTCAAACCCCCGACAGCACTGCCCCGACCAATTATTTAGAGCCACCTCACTTTCGGCCCGTTATATTTTGCGTCCCTTACTATTTGCAGGTAGGATGCTTCGCCATGTTTTGCCTTATCCATACGCAGAATGACTGGAAAGGCAGCACATTTCCGCGCAAAAGCAATCGTTTGTATTGTGACCTGCCGGAGAGGACATCATGAAACATGATTCAGACAGGTAAACAGGTAACTCAATGAAAACAAGCAATAAAAGCGCAGCCGATCATCATGCTGCGAAACGTCGCTGGCTGAACGCCCACGAAGAGGGCTATCACAAGGCGATGGGCAACCGTCAGGTGCAGATGATCGCCATCGGCGGCGCTATCGGTACGGGGCTGTTTTTAGGTGCAGGCGCTCGTCTGCAGATGGCTGGCCCGGCCCTCGCACTGGTCTATCTGGTGTGCGGTATCTTCTCCTTCTTTATTCTGCGTGCCCTTGGCGAACTGGTGTTACACCGTCCGTCCAGCGGCAGCTTCGTCTCCTACGCCCGTGAGTTTCTCGGTGAAAAAGCCGCCTATGTCGCGGGCTGGATGTACTTTGTCAACTGGGCGATGACCGGGATCGTGGATATCACGGCGGTGGCGCTCTACATGCACTACTGGGGCGCGTTTGGCGATGTGCCGCAGTGGGTATTTGCCCTTGGCGCGCTGGCGATTGTCGGCACCATGAACATGATCGGCGTGAAGTGGTTCGCTGAGATGGAGTTCTGGTTTGCGCTGGTTAAGGTGCTGGCGATTGTGATCTTCCTGGTCGTCGGTACGGTGTTCCTCGGCAGCGGTAAACCGCTGGACGGCAACATGACCGGCTTCCATCTGATCACCGATAACGGCGGTTTCTTCCCGCACGGCCTTCTGCCGGCCTTGGTGCTGGTTCAGGGCGTGGTGTTCGCCTTTGCCTCCATTGAGCTGGTGGGTACTGCGGCGGGCGAATGTAAAGATCCAGAGAACATGGTGCCAAAGGCTATCAACAGCGTGATCTGGCGTATCGGCCTGTTCTATGTTGGCTCCGTAGTGCTGCTGGTTCTGCTCCTGCCGTGGAACGCCTACCAGGCGGGTCAAAGCCCGTTCGTGACCTTCTTCTCGAAGCTCGGCGTGCCGTACGTGGGCAGCATCATGAACATCGTGGTTCTCACCGCGGCGCTCTCGAGCCTGAACTCCGGCCTGTACTCCACCGGCCGTATCCTGCGCTCCATGTCGATGGGTGGTTCTGCACCGAAGTTTATGTCGAAGATGAGCAAGCAGCAGGTGCCGTACGCGGGCATTCTGGCGACCCTGGTGGTCTACGTCTTCGGCGTGTTCCTGAACTATCTGGTGCCGTCGCAGGTATTTGAGATCGTGCTGAACGTGGCGGCGCTGGGCATTATCGCCTCCTGGGCCTTTATCGTGGTGTGCCAGATGCGTCTGCGCAAAGCGATTAAGGCAGGCACCGCTGCCGACGTGAGCTTCAAAATGCCGGGCGCACCGGTCACCTCCTGGCTGACCCTGCTGTTCCTGTTCAGCGTGCTCGTGCTGATGGCGTTCGACTACCCGAACGGCACCTACACCATTGCGACTATCCCTCTGCTGGCGGTTCTGCTGGTAGCGGGCTGGTTTGGCGTACGTAAGCGCGTGCATGAGATCCACAGCACCGCGCCAAAACATCCGGACGATGAAAAGCAGGATGGTCCGCTGGTGGAAGAGACCTCAAGGTAAAAGCATGAATAAAAAAGGGAAGGCAGATGCCTTCCCTTTTTTTTGCCCGGCGGCGCTGCGCTTGCACGGGCCTACAAAATCCGCACGCACATCCTTCCGTAGGCCGGGTAAGGCGAAGCCGCCACCCGGCAAACAGACCGCACTCACCCTTTTGCCCGGCAGCGCTGCGCTTGCACGGGCCTGGATTACTGCGGAATGCGCGCAATCACCTTAATTTCGAAATCAAATCCTGCCAGCCAGGTCACGCCTACGGCGGTCCAGTTCGGATAAGGAGGCTGCGGGAAAATAGCCTGTTTGACCTGCATAATCACCGGAAACTGATTCTGCGGATCGGTATGGAAGGTCGTGACATCAATCAGATCGTCAAATGTACATCCCGCCGCGGCAAGCGTCGCTTTCAGGTTCTCAAACGCAAGCTGTACCTGAGCGGCAAAATCCGGCTCCGGCGTGCCATCGGCGCGGCTTCCCACCTGACCAGAAACAAAGAGTAAATCGCCGGAACGGATGGCGGCAGAGTAACCGTGCGCTTCATAGAGCGCATGTCGGTTTGCAGGGAAAATCGGTTCGCGCTGGATCATAGCGTGTCCTGTACTGTAGAGAAGGTTAAAAAACGTCAAGCGCAGCACGTAAGGATGATTTAATATACGTGGCGTATGTCAAATTAATCACACATACGCCGCGTATGTCAAATGAAGATGGAGGACCTATGGTGGCCAAAAGCCGCAGCGAAACGATGGAAGAGAACCGGGCAAAACTGATCCTGGCGGCAAGAAAAGCCTTTGCTGAAAAGGGCTTTGCCGCAGCATCAATGGATGAACTCACCGCCAGCGTCGGCCTTACTCGCGGGGCGCTGTACCACAATTTTGGCGATAAAAAAGGTCTCCTCGCCGCCGTTGTCGACCAGATAGATGGTGAAATGGCGCAACGCGCTAAGGCTGAGGCCGCTGATGTGGATGATGACTGGGAAAGACTGTTAGCCGAAGGGGTGGCCTATATTAAAATGGCGCTCGACCCGGAGGTGCAACGCATTGTTCTGTTGGATGGCCCTGCTTTTCTGGGCGACCCCGCCCAGTGGCCGGGTCAGCTTAGCTGCCTTGCATCCACCCGCCAGAGCATCATAAACATGCTCGAACGCGGCGAGATAAACCCCGTGAACGCGGATGCCGCGGCCTATATGTTAAACAGCGCCGCGATGAGCGCCGCGCTATGGATTGCCACCCGCCCGGATCCGCACAAGGCGCTACCTGACATCATTGCGGTGTTCAGGCAGCTGGCAAGCGGGCTGTGCCAGCGCCCGGAATAACATATTTGCCCGGCGGCGCTGCGCTTGCTCGGGCCTACGGTTTACGTGGTGTTGTAGGCCGGGTAAGGCGCAGCCGCCACCCGGCACGGCACTTACAGCGCGATTCGGATCACATCATCCGGCTGGGTTGCTTCCTGCTGGCGGGAAGACTTCTGCTTCACCGTCACGAACAGGGTTTTACCGTCGGCAGAGAGCGCCAGGCTGTTCGGGAAGGTCGGGGTGTCGAGGGTTTTCGTCACTTTATAGGTTTTCGCATCAATCACGCTCACCTTGCCCGCTTCACGGTGGGTCACGTAGGCTTCATTACGTGCCGGGTTGAAGAGCACGGCCAGTGACTCAGGCGCCGCCACTTTGCTGATGACGCTGCCGTCTTTCAGGGAGATGACCAGCACTTCCGGCTGCTTAGAGTCGGTGATAAACGCGCGCTGGCCCTTCACGTCGAGGCTCAGGTTCAGATAGAAGTGCTCCTTGCCGTCGTCCTGCAGTTTTTTGCGCTCGATGATTTTATGGGTCGCGGTATCTATGGTCAGCAGCTCGCCGTCGCCGTTGGTGGTGTACAGGCGCTTAGCCTGCGCATCCAGCGCCAGACCGGTGCTGAACTTGCCGGTGCCGGTGATGGTCTCTTTCAGCTTCAGCGTTTCGCCGTCCACCACCCAAATCACGCTCTCTTTACCGATACCGGTGATATAGACAGTGTTAGTGGTGTCATCTGCCACCAGCTCACGCGGCTGCAGCGGTTTGACGGTTTCGCTGCGCTTACGATCGTCAAGCACCAGACGGCCCTTCACGTCACCGGTTTTGGCGTCAATTGCCGTCACCGCGCTGTTGGTGGTGTTACCAAACCACAGCGTCTGGGTGGCGTTGTTGATAGTGGCACCAAAAGGTTTCAGGTCGCTATGAATAGCCTGTGTCACTTCCAGGGTCAGCGGATCGAGACGGTAAACCACCCCACCTTTATCGGTTTTGCGGCTCTGAGTGGTGGCGACCCACAATGCGTTCTCCTGCTGGCTGACGGCCATCTCATACGCGCCCTTACCCACCGCTTTACGCAGCATCTCTTCGGCGGCATGAACATTAAAGGTCCCGGCGACCAGCAGAGAACCTAACAGCAGTGAGCCACGCAGACGCGGCGAGCACAGGTGACGTAAATTCATAACAACTCCCTTTTAACGTAGATGGTATCGGTGACATCGCTTCCGGCTGGCAAAGTCATCGCTTCGCCTGATTATTGATGAGAATAGTAATCATTATTTATCGCAATGTGGAGTAATTCTTGATCGCATCAAGACGATCCGCCGATTTATCCTACACTTTGATTAACGCTATGTGCTTTTATGGTTTTCAAAACATTTACAAAAGATTTACCATATAAGTACATGTTCCATTTGGTTCGTCATTCCCTTAACCGGCTTTTATTCATGAAAATCATTTCTGCCCGTAAGGCAACGCTTCCCCTGCTGTTGGTTCCTGTTATTTTTTCGCCTGTCGCCACGATGGCGGCCGAAGAGCAAACCATGATCGTCAGCGCGTCGCCGCAAACGCTATCTGAACTGGATACGCCTGCGGCGGTCAGTGTGGTCAACGGCGATGATATGCGCCAGGCCACCCCGCGCATTAACCTCTCTGAAACCCTCGGCAGCGTTCCCGGACTACAAATCCAGAACCGTCAGAACTACGCCCAGGATCTCCAGCTGTCGACCCGCGGTTTCGGTGCCCGCTCCACCTTCGGGGTGCGCGGTATTCGTCTGTACGTCGACGGGATCCCGGCCACCATGCCGGACGGACAGGGGCAAACCTCGAACATCGATATCAACAGCATCGAGAGCGTGGAGGTCCTGCGCGGGCCGTTCTCCGCCCTGTACGGCAATGCCTCGGGCGGCGTGATTAACATGACCACCGAAACCGGACGCCAGCCCACCACCGTGGAGGCCAGCAGCTATTACGGCAGCTATGGCAGCTGGCGCTACGGCATGAAGGCCACCGGCGCGATGGGCGACGGCACGCAGCCTGGGGATGTGGATTACACCGTCTCCACCACCCGCTTCACCACCCACGGCTATCGCGATCACAGCGGCGCGCGTAAAAACCTCGCCAACGCCAAACTGGGCGTGCGCATCGACGATGCCAGCAAGCTGAGCCTGATTTTTAACAGCGTCGATATGAAAGCCAACGATCCCGGCGGACTGGATTATCAGGAGTGGCGGGATAACCCACGTCAGTCCCCGCGCGGGGATCAGTACAACACCCGTAAAACCATCAAGCAGACCCAGGCGGGCCTGCGCTATGAGCGCCAGCTGAGCGCGCAGGACGATCTCAGCGTGATGGCCTACGCCGGCGAGCGTGAGATGATCCAGTACCAGTCGATCCCGTACCAGCCGCAGCTGCGTCCAACCCACGCGGGCGGCGTGATCGACATGCAGCGCCACTACCAGGGGATCGACACCCGCTGGACCCACCGTGGGGAACTGCTGGTGCCGATGACTTTCACCACCGGTCTGAACTACGAAAACCTGAGCGAAGATCGTCGCGGGTATGAAAACTTCGTGATGAACAACGGGTCGCCGGACTATGGCGTGAAAGGGGCGAAGCGCCGCGATGAGCGCAACCTGATGTGGAACGTCGACCCTTACCTGCAAACCAACTGGCAGCTGACAGATAAGCTCTCCCTCGATGCGGGCGTGCGCTACAGCTCGGTGTGGTTCGACTCGAACGACCACTATGTGCAGGGTGCTAACGGCGATGACAGCGGCGACGCCAGCTACCACAAATGGCTCCCGGCAGGCGCGCTGAAGTACCGCGTGACCGATGCCTGGAACGTCTATGCCGTCGCAGGCCGTGGTTTTGAAACCCCGACCATCAACGAACTCTCCTACCGTTCCGATAACCAGAGCGGCCTGAACTTCGGCCTCAAGCCGTCGACCAACAATACGTATGAAGTGGGGAGCAAAACGCGAGTCGGCAACGGCCTGTTCACTGCGGCGCTGTTCCGCACTGATACCGACGATGAGATCGTGGTGGATGCCAGCGCAGGCGGACGCACCAGCTACAAAAACGCCGGTAAAACCCGTCGTCAGGGTGTGGAGCTTTCACTCGATCAGCAGTTTGCCGAGAACTGGAAGCTGAAGATGGCGTGGACGTACCTGGATGCCACCTACCGCACCAACGTTTGTGGTGAGGCAGACTGCGAAGGCAACCGGATGCCGGGCATTGCGCGCAACATGGGCTATGCCTCCTTTGGCTGGCAGCCTGAAGAGGGCTGGTATGCGGGATCGGATGTGCGCTACATGAGCGACATCGAGGCCGATGACGAAAACAACGCCAAAGCCCCCTCTTATACCGTCGTGGGCCTGAATACCGGCTATAAGCTGAACGTCGGCAACTGGGGCATGGACGTCTTTGGCCGCGTGGATAACCTGTTCGACAAAGAGTATGTCGGCTCGGTTATCGTCAACGAATCGAACGGGCGTTACTACGAACCGGCTCCGGGGCGTAACTACGGGGTGGGCCTTTCCGTCTCGTATCGCTTCGAGTAATAAAAAACCCGGCAGCCCAGGCTGCCGGTTTTGTTTTATGCCATCTGCGCGCGCTGCTCCAGACGGAACGCCGCTACCAGCGACTCCAGCAGACGGGCCTGGTCTTCCAGCGCCCCTGCCGCCGTCGAGGATGCGCCCACCAGCGAGGCGTTTTGCTGGGTGGTAGTGTCCAGCTCCATCACCGCACGGGAGATCTGCTCAATACCGCGGCTCTGCTCTTCGGAAGCCGAGGAGATTTCACCCATGATATCGTTGACGCGGGTCACCGAGTCCACCACCTGCTCCATGGTCTGCCCGGCTTTCGCCACCAGATCGCTACCGGTGTTGATACGCGTGACCGATTCGCTGATCAGCAGTTCGATATCTTTCGCCGCCTGAGAGCTACGCTGCGACAGGCTGCGCACTTCGCTGGCCACGACCGCAAAGCCGCGCCCCTGCTCACCCGCGCGCGCCGCTTCAACCGCGGCATTCAGCGCCAGAATATTGGTCTGGAAGGCGATGCTGTTGATCACCGCCGTGATATCGGCAATTTTTTGCGAGCTGGTGTTAATGTCGCTCATGGTGCTCACCACATCGCGCATCACCCGTCCGCCCTGGGTGGCGGTTTGCGAGGCTTCTGCCGCCAGCTGGCTGGCGTGACGGGCGTTATCGGCGTTGTTTTTCACCGTGGCGGTCAGCTCTTCCATGCTGGCTGCGGTTTGCACCACGGCCGCGGCCTGCTGCTCGGTGCGCGAAGACAGGTCGGTATTGCCTTCGGCAATTTCGCTTGCCGCCAGCGACACCTGCGCCACGCTGCTGCGGACTTCGCCAATCATCAGCCGCAGTTTATCGTTCATCCTTCCCATCGCCCCGGTCAGTTTGCCCAGTTCGTCTTCACCCTGCGGGAGAATATCCGAGCTGAGATCGCCGCTGGCAATGCGCTCGGCCAGCTGGAGGTTGTGTTTAACCGGATGGGTGATCTGGCGGGTAACCCACCAGGAGACGAGGATCCCGAAGAGAACGGCCACCACGCCAATAATGGCGGTGATGGTGCTGGAGCTGTAGGCCAGCGAATCGTTATGGACTTTGACCAGCGCGATGATGTCGCGGATCGCAGCGCTGCTGTCGTCCCCTGCGGTTTTGACTTTGTCTTCAGCCGCCTTCAGGGCTGCTGTTGCAGCTTGATCGTTTTTGTCCGCGCGCCAGGCCGCCATCGCGGTCTGCATTTCGCTCACGCTGCTGCCAAAACGGGCCAGATGCCCGGCAATGGTGTCAATGATCGCTTTCTCTTTGGGTGTCCACTCCAGCTGCTGGGCTTCAGCGGTCAGGTCGGCAGCATGCCTGACGTAGTTCGCCATCAGCTGACCGGATTTTTCGTCACCGTTATAGAGGAATTTAAGTCGGTTTATCTTGGCCTGGAAGACCTCGATATTGATGTTATAGATCAGGTTAGTTTGCTGATAGACGTCGCGAATCTCTTTGAAGCGCTGCACGCTCAACAGCGTCGATACCGCCACCAGCAGCAGCACCAGACCAAAACCTGTCGCGAGCTTTCTGCTCATTTTTATATTACGTAATCGTTGACTGACACTCATTCCTGGCTCCTTAGAAGGCAACTGTGCCTTTTAAGGTTATCGGCAGGTGTTGTGGTTAATTCATAGCCAGGCTGGTCTTATCAGTTTGAAAGGAAATAGCATTTCCGGCAGCACAATGACCGCCGGAAAATAATGCAAGGAAATAGTCCGTGATATTACCGCTTCGCTTGTTTAAGTAAATTACGGTAAAAACTGCTTAATCAATATGGCATTTGCCTCGTCGATGACTTTGTCAATCGCCGCGCGGCTGGCTTCTGTATCGCCCTGTTCCAGGGCAGTGAGTAATTCATCGTAGCGATAGGAGCGGCACGGCAGCACAATTTCGGGATCGTACAGACAGTTGAAACAGGGTCCAATACGCACCCATAACTGCTCAATCAGCGCCATCAGCGTTGGCATATCCGCATAGTGATAGAGCGTGAAGCGAAAAGCCCGGTTGGCATGAAGCGCACGCTCCACCTCTCCATTGCTCATCGCATCATGAAAATTGTCGGAGAGAGTACGCAGAGTGGCGATCCGCTCATCAGACATCTGCTCGCACGCCGCCGCAACGGCCATGCACTCCAGCTCCTTACGGATGGCATTGACTTCGTTGTAGCGCTCAAGCGAGACTTCCGGCACCAGAAACGCTTGCGCCGGGGTGGCGTGCAGCGCGCCAGCGGAGACCAACCGCAGCAGTGCTTCACGAACAGGAGTAATACTGGTACCTAACTTATCCGCAATCTCTTTGGTGACGAGCCGTGCGCCTGGTTTCAGGGCCCCTGCAATCAGGGCACCTTTCAGACTCACCTCAACTTGCATCGTCAGGCTCATTCGTTGAGCCTTTTCTAAATTGTCCAAATCCAGCATGTTCAATTCCTGTTACCAACACTTAACTTATATTCCACAGTGATAAACTGACCGCTGCGGGAAAGATATATCCTGTATCTTCATGCCTGATTAACTTTAAAAAAAGTCATCCATCAAAACCAAAATTAATTGATTAATTAATGTCCCTCATTACGTATATGGCGACCGGACTAATCTATGTTGGTATAATTAAAGACGTTATTTCGAATTTTGCCCAGGTAATTATGGCGGAATAATCCGCCATAACAGGTACTATAAGTTATTGTTCGCGACACGTATCACGACTTTACCGAAGTTTTTTCCCTCCAGCAGTCCGATCAGTGCCTGAGGGGCATTTTCCAGCCCGTCCGTGACCTGTTCACGGTAGTGGATTTTGCCCTCCTGGACCCAGCGGCCCATCTCCTGCTGAAATTCTGCGATGCGATAACCATAGTCCTGGTTAATGATAAAGCCCTGCATGCGGATGCGTTTCTTCAGGATGGTGCCCATCAGCAGCCCAAGACGATCCGGCCCAGGCGGCAGGTCGGTGGCGTTGTATCCGCTGACCAGCCCGCACACCGGCACGCGCGCCGCGGTATTCAGCAGCGGCAGCACGGCATCAAACACCTTACCGCCAACATTCTCATAATAAATATCAATACCCTGCGGGCACGCCTGTTTAAGCTGTTCGGCAAAATCCCCGGCGTGGTGATCCACACACTGGTCAAAGCCCAGCACCTCGACTGCATGACGGCACTTTTCCGCACCGCCGGCAACGCCCACCACCCGGCAGCCTTTCAGCTTGCCAATCTGGCCGACGGTTGCGCCCACCGGGCCGGTAGCCGCAGCGACCACCAGCGTCTCACCTGATTTCGGCTGACCAATATCAAGCAGCCCCATATAGGCGGTGAAGCCGGGCATCCCCAGCACGCCTAACGACCAGGAGGGGTGTTCAGGGTCTGTACCCAGTTTGACCAGCCCGCTGCCGTCAGAGACGTCATAGTCCTGCCAGCCACTGTAGCCCAGCACCCATTCACCGGGTTGATAGTCAGGATGATTCGATTTTTCCACGCGGCTGACGGTGCCGCCTACCATCACCGCACCGATCTCCACCGGCGGCGAGTAGGACGGCGCATCGCTCATGCGGCCGCGCATATAGGGATCGAGCGACAGCCAGATAGTGCGCAGCAGAAGCTGGCCGTCGGCAGGTTCCGGAATAGATGTGGTTTCTAAGCGAAAGTTATCAGTGGTGGGTGCGCCATGGGGGCGGGAAGCCAGAAGCCATTGACGATTCTGCGTTGAAGATTGACTCATACCTCACTCCTGTTTAGACAAACGTCCTTAGAGACTAGCCGCATCTTCCTCTGTCTGCTTTGACATTACGAGCCAGACTGGTTCAGCCTGACGACCAGATACACGCAGGGCTCGCGGCTTTCGTTGATAAACCGACAATCGTTAGGTGGGCCTAATTCCAGGCAGTCCCCGGCGCGCATTTCGTGGCGGGTATCCCCTTCCAGGAACACCAGTTCGCCAGACTGGAGCCAGATTAGCTGGCGTGCGAGGGCATAAGAAGAGGCTGGCATCGGCACGTCGCTGCCGCCGGGCAGTTCAACCTGCACCATATCGATAGGCAGATCGGAGCGCGGCGAGACGTGACGACGCAGATAATGCGTCTGAGGATCGCGCCAGACCGGCTGGTTGGCAAAGCGCAACAGCTTGCCTTCCTGCAGTTCAGCGCGCGCAATAAGCGTGGACATGCTGATGCCAAACGCGCCGGAAAGCCGTGCCAGCAGCGTGGCCGTTGGGCTACTCTCAGCACGTTCAATTTTGTGGATCATCGCCCGTGAGACACCGGCGCGTTCCGCCAGCTCGCTCAGAGACCAGCCTCGGGATTCACGCTCCAGCCGGATGCGTGCGCTGATCCGTTGATTAATATTGTCTGGCATAGTATTCATCACGTAATACTATAGTGAAAGTAATGGATTACAACGTGCTTTTTCCATAATAAAAAGATATGGCTTATACCGTAGCGTTTAGCCTGTCACCCTGTGTAATATTATGACGAAACGTACCACTATAGTGAACACACAGCCTGAGGATCGCCATGATTATTCGTCACGCCTTAAAAGAGGACTGCGCCGCCATCGGTGAAATTTATAACCACGCGGTTTTGCACACCGCCGCGATCTGGAACGATGCCACGGTCGATACCGATAACCGTATCGCATGGTTCGAAGCGCGCCAACTGGCCGGATACCCGGTGTTAGTGAGCGTGGAAAACGAGGTGGTGACGGGCTATGCCTCGTTCGGTGACTGGCGTGCCTTCGACGGCTTTCGCCATACCGTTGAGCATTCGGTGTACGTTCATCCCGACCATCAGGGCAAAGGCATTGGTCGCGAGCTGATGAAGGCCCTGATCGCGGAAGCGCGTCGCATCGGTAAACACGTGATGGTGGCAGGGATTGAAGCGCAGAACGGCGCCTCACTTCATCTGCATGAGACCCTGGGTTTTGTCACTACCGGACAGATGCCGCAGGTGGGCACCAAGTTTGGCCGCTGGCTGGATCTGACCTTTATGCAGCTGCAGCTCGACGAGCGCACCGACCCGGATGCTATCGGATGAATCAGTCCCTGACCCTGGTGTTTCTGGTGGCGGCAGGTATTGGCCTGGTGGTGCAGAACACGCTGATGGTGCGCATCACCCAGACCTCGAGCACCATTCTTATCGCCATGCTGCTCAACTCGCTGGTGGGCATTGTGCTGTTTGTCTCGATCCTGCTGATTAAAAACGGTGTCGCCGGGTTCAGCGAGCTGGTGCACCAGGTGCGCTGGTGGACCTTAATTCCCGGCCTGCTGGGGTCTTTCTTTGTTTTTGCCAGCATCAGCGGGTATCAGTATGTCGGGGCCGCAACGACCATTGCGGTGCTGGTCGCCAGCCAGTTGATTGGCGGTCTGGTGATGGACGTAGTGCGCAGCCAGGGGGTACCGTTAAAGGCGCTGATCGGCCCGGTATGCGGAGCGGTACTGTTGGTGATTGGCGCCTGGCTGGTGGCAAGGCGCTCATTTTGATAACAATCTGATTAACGGGAAAGCAGGCTGACCTCCACCTCTTCGTTGTCTTCATCTTTGTTAATCAGAGATGCATCATCACAGACCAGGATTTCATCATTGTCAACCCACGCCTGGACGTCGGCTTCATCACCGCTATCAACACGCCAAATTGATCCATCATCAAGAGTAATCAGTGAACCATCCTCACTAAGCGTCTGAATGTAATAACCCGATTCGCAATCCGCCAAAGCCGGTGCGGTGATAAAGAAAGCTGCAACTAACAGTATTTTTCTCATTAAATCACACCCTCGCAGTTGCTGCCTGAAGCCCCTTGCGAGCTACTCATCAACTGGGCATTGGTTTCTTTGGGATGGAGCGTGTACATGCCGCCATTAAACGGATCTACCCCTAGCCAGCCAATTAAGCCACCAAAGACGATGTTCCCCCCATATACCAGCCATTTGCGCTTGAGTTGACTGAAAGCGTTTCTGGCTTATAGCCCTCTTTGCAAAGGGTGATGTTATATTCTCTTTTTCCAAAATAACTTCCATCAGACTTCTGCAGCAGAACGGATTGCGGCGTCGTTCCTCTGGACACCACCACCCCGGCATTATCCTTAACAATGAACTTGGCCCCTGGCGGCACGCTGTTGACTTGAACGGACTGAGCACTATCCCCAACAATAGTGGCGCATCCCGACAGCAAGCACGCTCCCACAAACAGTACAGTCACAGTCATTGTTTTTTGAAACTTCATTTTAATTTCCTTAGCCAATAAAAAAACCGCACATATTGCGCGGGTTAATTGATTTAGCTTTAGTCCTGAGTGCTGTTTCGATCTCTTTGGTGGCAATCGCTTTATTCAACGTGAAAAAAGAGGATCGAATAACAATATATGACTGTTTAATCGCCTGGTGCCAATTCTGAATTCAGAGGATCACGCCGCCTTTGGTCAGGCTCTCTTCGCGGGCTTCCTGCTCCTCTTTATAATGTTTGCCGTGATGGGCAATGGTCGTGCGCAGACGCTGCTGCTGGGTATAGCGATCTTCCCGGCTTAATTCGCTGTCTTCGCTTAATTCAATCAGCAGTTCATTCATATGAACGATCACGCTTTCCGCCACCGCGGCATCAACGCGGGCGATAACTTCCTCTAAATGTGACATTGTCACTCCTTATTAGTCTGCCCGGCGGCGCTGCGCTTGCCGGGCCTACGGGTGCATGGGTAGGCCGGGTAAGGCAAAGCCGCCACCCGGCAATCCGTCAGTTAAGCTTCGCCTTCGAGAAATCGCTTCCCATCAGGCTCACGCTGTACCCGCTTAGGTTGCTGCGGGTGGCATAGAAGGTTTTGCCGTTCGCCAGCGCAATCCACGGGGCCTGCTGGTAGAAGATCTCCTGCGCCTGGCTGTAAAGCTTCGCGCGGGCAGCCGGATCGCTGGTCAGCTTCGCCTTCTGGACCAGGTCATCATAGCCCTTGTCGCACCAGCGTGCAGCATTGGAGCCGGTTTTAATGCTGTTACAGCCCAGCAGCACGTCAGCAAAGTTATCGGGGTCGCCGTTATCCGACATCCAGCCAAACAGCGCGCTGTCGTGTTCGCCTTTACGCATCCCGGAGAGATATTCGCCCCACTCGTAAGAGACTATTTTCGCCTTGATCCCCACCTTCGCCCAGTCGCTCTGGATCATCTCGGCAATGCGGCGTGAGTTCGGGTTATACGGACGCTGCACCGGCATCGACCACAGCGTCACTTCCGCCCCTTGCTCCAGCCCGGCCTGTTTCAGCAGCGCTTTCGCTTTTTCCGGATCGTAACCGTAGTCCTGCAGATCTTTGTTAAAGCCCATCATGTTCGGCGGGATCGGCGATTTTGCAACCGTACCGGAGCCCATAAATACGGCGTTGATAATGGCGTTCTTATCCGTGGCATAGTTCAGCGCCTGGCGCACCAGCACGTTATCAAACGGCTTTTTCTCGGTATTAAACGCCAGATAGCCGACGTTCAGCGCATCCACCGAGTGGAGGGTCAGATCTTTGTTTTTCTTGATCACGTCAAACTGCACCGGAGATGGCGCAGGAATGATCTGGCACTCGTTGGTCTGCAACTTCGCCAGGCGGGTTTCGACGTTCGGCGTAATGGAGAAGATCAGGTGTTTGGTCGGCACCGCGCCATCCCAGTAGTCAGGGTTAGCCAGATAGCGGATCTGCGAGTCGGTTTTATACTGCTGAAGCACGTACGGCCCGGTGCCAATCGGCCAGGTATCTACGTTTTCCGGGGTGCCTTTTTTCAGCATCGCGTCGGCATATTCCGCGGAGAGGATCGAGGCGAAGTCCATTCCCCAGTCGGCGAGGAACGCGGCATTCGGTTCGCTCAGCACAAACTGGACGTGGGTATCATCCACCTTCTTCACCTCCTGGATCAGTTTATCCAGGCCGACGTCATTGAAGTATTCATAGTTGCCCTGCGACACTTTGTGATACGGATGATTAGGGTCTTTCTGACGCAGCACCGAGAAAATAACGTCGTCGGCATTAAAGTCGCGGGTCGGTTTAAAGAATTTATTACTGTTGAACTTCACTCCTTTGCGCAGGGTAAAGGTATAGGTTTTACCGTCCGGGGAGATGGTCCAGGATTCAGCCAGCGACGGAACCGGGGTGTTTTTCACCGGATCGAAGTTAATCAGGCGGTTGTACAGCACCTGCGAACTGGCGACAAAGGTCGTGCCGGAGCTGGCGATTTGCGGGTTAAACGACTCAGGCGAGGCCTCTGAGCAGTAGATAATGGTGTCGTTATTCGCCGCCGAGGCGGCACCTGCCGGTAACAGCGCGCTTAATGCCAGCGCGAGGAGAGTTTTCCCTGTAGACATGTTTATTACCTGTTTGGTTTTATTATATAGAATGGTAATAACAGCACAGCCCCTCTCCCCTGGCAAATAACGAAACACTATCAGGTTATTCTAAAGCAGTTATTTCCGCTGATTTTCCCACCACCTGCGGGAGAGTGATTTGTCTTAAGGTACATTCAACGTCAAGCACTTTCCGCTGCCTCAATGCTGTAAGAAATCACCCCTTTTGCCGTCTCTTCTGCCGTTTGCTTGCCCGCAGATTTCGTAAAGTAGACGCGTGAAAAAGTCTATGGGACCAAATCGTGGCAAAAACCCTTTTACGCAGCGGCAATCTGGATGATTTTCAGGCCGTTGGCGGCGGCGGACAGGCCGTTTTTGAATCAGCATTGCAAATCCGTGAGGCCCTGCGCCTGCGCAAACAGCAGTCGATCGTTGATTGCCTTGCGATCCCCCAGGTCAACGACGAAGGCGACCGGGTAGACTGGTACTCGCCTACGGAAGGCGTCGTGACCAGCTGGAAAGCCGCCGACGAAGATGCGCGCTTCCGGGCGCTGCGCCTGCTGGAAAGCACCCTGTCCAGCGTGGAATCCCTGAGCAAGAAATCGCTCCAGTCGCCAAAAACCGCCCAGCAGCTGTTTGGTTCCCTGCTGTCTAAAGCGTTCCAGTTCCCGGGGGAAAACTTCCTGTTCCTGGTGGACGGCAAGCCGGTGATCACCTTCTGGGGCTTTGTGAATCTTAATGAAAACGCGCGTGAGGATATTCTCGACTGCCTGCGCGCCTCTCTGCTGCCGGTCCCAATGCCTGCCCCGGTTATTGAGCCGGAACCCGAGCCGGAACCGGCCCCGGCCATCGTCTTTGAGAAAGCCGATGAACCGCTGGTTGCCGCCCCGGCGACGGTGCATATCACCGCCGACGTTCTCTACGAGGCGCATCCTGCCCCGGTCATGACCGCCAGCGAGCCTGAGCCAGAACCCGCCCCGGCAATCGTCACGGCGAAAAAACGCCGCGTTGCGCTTTGGGCGCTGCCTGTCGCCGCGGTGGTTGTTGCCGCCGTGGCCGCCCCATTGCTATGGCCGAAGCAGGCCCCCACCGCTGAGCCGGTGAAAGCCGTAGCCGTCGCCCCGGTGGCGATCGCGCCAAAACCCGTTGCCGCCGTAGAGCCTCTGCCGCTGAATTTACCGCTGCACCAGGCCGAAGTGGCCGCCGTGAAAGCTGCTGAGCCGGTCGAGGCTGAACCTGTGGTGATTACCGCGATCCCGAAAGATGCGATGGTGATGGAAGCCGGTCAGGTGAAATCCGGCTCGACTCGTTTTCTTAACGGCAGCTGGCGGGCGATGCTGGAGGTGACCGATCCCATCACCGGTAAGCCGCCGTACGTGCGCTATCAGATCCAGAACAATAAAGGTACGGCCCGCGTCGTTCACGGTAAGAACGTGGTCTGCCGCGCAACGGTCTTCTCCGGGCTGCACAGCAACGGTGAGCTGCTGATTAAAACCCGCGGCAACGCCCGCTGCGCCGACGGCTCGCGCTACCCGATGCCGGAAATTATCTGTAAAGCCGGTACCAACGACGTGGCAGAATGCAGCGCGCGCTACGACGCGAAAACCGTGGTTCCATTGACATTCAGGAAGGCAGGTGCGTGATCCTATGCTGGTAAACCTTTGCGACTACAAACAGAGCGTCACGCTGATTGCGAACAGCGGCGTTCAGTTTCTTGATTTTGGCCTGACGCCGCAGGACTCCGCCCAGAGCGGACGTTTCGTGCGTAAAACCACGAATGGCCCCCTGCTACGCCTGGATTTCGATCTGGTTAATGGCCGCTATACCCTGCCTGCCACGGGCGGTGGACAGCCGGAAGTGGTCAAACCCGAAAGCACCATTCTGCTCCAGCAGTCGCTGGCGGTGCTGGACGGCGTCTGGCTACCGGTGCCGTTTTTACGCTTTAACCCGCCGCGTACCTTTGTTGAAGGCCCGGATAACTGGGCGCGGGTGCAGGTGCGCAAGCTGGAGACGCCCGATAATGCCGGGAACAGCCATCGCGTAACCCTGGCGCTGGACAGCCAGATTGCCGCCCACGCCACCAGCCCCCTGTCGCCGGTGGAGAACGATATTCTTAACGGCACCCGCTTCGCGCTGGCCTGGCGCGACGACGAAGTGGCGAACTTCCTTGACCAGACCTGGATTGACGGCTGGCTGCGCGAGGCCTTCACCCAGTACGCCACGGGCGTGGAGAATCGCGCCGAACGCGATCTCCAGCTGGCGATGCGTAATTTTGAGTACCAGGCGCACTGGCTGAACATTATGGCGATGCTGGGCGAGCAGCTGACGGTGCCGGAGGTAAAATTCGTCACCCATACCCTCAGCACCCCGGCGATCCCGGTGGACCTGATCCTGGATGTGGGCAACACCCACACCTGCGGCGTGATCATTGAAGACCACGGCGACGCCAACGACGGTCTGCGTCAGACCGCCGAGTTGCAGGTGCGATCCCTGAGCGAACCGCAGTACCTCAACGAGCCGCTGTTTACCAGCCGTCTGGAGTTTTCCGAAGCCCGCTTCGGCAAGCAGCACTTCTCGGTGGAGAGCGGCCGTGAAGATGCTTTCGTCTGGCCATCCATCGTGCGCGTCGGCGACGAAGCGCGGAAGCTGGCAACCCAGCGACTGGGCACCGAAGGCAACAGCGGTATCTCCAGCCCGCGCCGCTACCTGTGGGATGAAACCCCGGTGGTGCAGGACTGGCGTTTCAGCCAGATGAACAGCAAAACCCAGCGCGAGCCGCTGGCGACCGCCTTCCCGCTGATGAACCTGATGAACGATGACGGTCAGCCGCTCTTCACCCTGCCGCAGGACGAGCGTCTGCCGGTCTTCTCGCCGCAGTACAGCCGCAGCACCCTGATGACCCATATGCTGTGCGAGCTGCTGGCGCAGGCGCTGGGGCAGATTAACAGCGTTGCCACCCGTCTGCGTCTGGGCTTCCCGGCCTCGCCGCGTCAGCTGCGCACCCTGATCCTGACCCTGCCCTCGGCGATGCCGAAGCAGGAGCGCGAGATCTTCCGCCGCCGCATGTTCGAAGCCATCGCCATCGTCTGGAAAGCGATGGGCTGGCACCCGCAGGATGACGACTTCTCCAGCCGCAAACAGCAGGAGAAAAGCGTGGTGCCGGTGCCGGAGATCCAGATGGAGTGGGACGAAGCCAGCTGCGGCCAGCTGGTGTGGCTCTATAACGAAGCCATCTCCCATTATAACGGCCAGACCGAAGCCTTCTTTGCGGCCGTGGCCCGCCCGGATCGCGAGCCGGAGCCGGGCTGTCAGCCGGGTCGCGCCCTGCGCGTGGCCTCGATTGATATCGGCGGCGGCACCACCGACATGGCGATCACCCATTACCAGCTCGACGATGGCTCCGGCAGCAACGTCAAAATCACGCCGCAGCTGCTGTTCCGCGAAGGCTTTAAGGTGGCGGGCGATGACACCCTGCTGGATGTGATTCAGCGTTACGTCCTGCCTGCCCTGCAGACGCAATTGCAGAAGTCCGGCATTGCCGATGCCTCGCTGCTGATGGCCTCGCTGTTTGGCGACTCCGGGCGCATCGACACCCAGGCGGTGCTGCGCCAGCAGACGGCGTTACAGCTGTTTATGCCGATTGGTCATGCGATCCTCGCCGCCTGGGAAGCCAGCGATATCGACGATCCGCTCGACGGGCTGCACGCCACCTTTGGCGATCTGCTGACCCGCAAACCAACGCGCAACGTAATGAACTATCTGCAGCAGGCCATCGAACACGCCCTGCCAGCAGGATCGGAGCCGTTCGACCTGTTTGCCGTGCCGCTGCACGTCAACTTCCGCGAGATGCAGGATGCGATGCTGGCCGGGCACTTTACCCTGGCCGCGCCGCTGCACGCCGTGGCGGAGGCGATCTCCCACTACGCCTGCGATATTCTGCTGATCACCGGACGTCCAGGCTGCCTGCCGGGCGTCCAGGCGCTGATCCGCCATCTGCAACCGGTCCCGGTCAGCCGGATGGTGTGGCTGGATAAGTACCGGGTGCATGAGTGGTATCCGTTCAGCCAGCAGGGGCGCATCGGCAACCCGAAATCCACCGCGGCGGTCGGGGCGATGCTCTGTAGCCTGGCGCTGGATCTGCGCCTGCCGCGCTTCAACTTTAAGGCGGCGGATATCGGGGCGTACTCCACCGTGCGCTACCTGGGGGTGCTGGATAACACCGTCAACACCCTGCGTGAAGAGAACGTCTGGTATCAGGATATCGACCTCGACAAGCCGGGGGCGAAGCTGGATACCCGTCTGCACTTCCCGCTGCGCGGCAACGTGACTCTCGGCTTCCGTCAGCTGGCGAACGCCCGCTGGCCTGCCACCCCGCTCTACACGCTGAGCATTAACTCGGCGGAACTGGCAAAATCTATCGCCGGGGACGGGGTGCTGAACGTGCGCCTGAAGCTTTGCGGCGGCAATAAGCATGATGGCCCGGAAGCCTTTGAACTGAGCGATGCCTGGCTGCAGGACGGTACGCCGGTGCCGCCCGATGCCCTGACCTTTAAACTGAATACCCTGGCGGATCGCAGACACAGCGGCAGCCACTACTGGATCGACAGCGGGAGCGTATACCTGAAATGACAGCCACGACGACCATAACTCAGGCGTTAATCGGGTGGATCAACACAACGCGCCAGCACGCCCCGATCCTCGATAACGACGCCGACGCCCTGCTGGCAAGGCTGGCGGTGGCCGACGCGCGGGAACACGCCATTGCGCGGGCGCTGACCTCGGGAAGCACCATTGGTTTATATGGTCACTCACAGGCGGCGAAAGCCCACCTGCTCGCTACCCTGTGCGGCAGTGACAATCAGCGAATGAACGTGATTGTCGGCCAGCGGACCTTTGACTACTTTTCGCATATCAACCCGGGGCATGCCCTGACCAACATGGCGCTGCGCTTCAGTCCGAACGCGGCAGAGGTCGCTGATGACGCCTTTCCACTGCGCCTGAGCCTGCTCACCGAGGCGGAGCTGGTGCAGGTGTTCCTTGCCCGCGCCACGCTGCCTGCGGTGGACAAAACCGTGATTGAAGCGCGACTGGAGAAGTGGCGCGCCCTGCGTCAGCCCCAGAGCGTACCGGGGATCACCCCCGCCGACGTGGGTACCATCGCCCACTACTGGCGCGATACGGTGCCCGCCGCAGCCCAGCAGATGGACGATGCCCTGTGGCACCAGTTTGCCCTGCTGCTGCCGTCGCTGGATCTGAGCACCCGCGCCAGCGTCTGGTCGCTGCTATGGGGCGAGCAGCAGGAACTGACGCAGCAGTGGCTGAAGCTGGCGCATATCCTGCACCAGACCAGCCATGCCCGGGAGCTGGCCGCACCGCTGAGCCTGCTGGTTGATAATTTTGGCCTGCCGACCGAAGGTTTTCTCACCCGGGGCGATATTGCCCTGCCGGACGTGCAGCAGGCGGTTCTGCATCCGCTGCATAACGGCGAGCTGCTCAATGCCATCAGCATTCCGCTGGACGTGCTGGCCCTGCTGACCCGCGAGTTAATCCTGCCGGTCGAAAACAGCGCCCTGGCCGGGGTGGATATCATTGATATTCCGGCCCCGTCGGCCCAGCCCGATCTCCCGCTGGCCCAGGCCAAACAGCAGTGGCTGCTGGAGCATTATCGCCAGCATTTGCAGCCGGACGTGCTGGTGATCTGCAACGCCACCGCCCATCACGGCCAGACGGCGAAGACCGCTAAAACGCTGCTCAACTGGGTAAAAGAGACCCAGCCGGGCGACGACGCCGCCCTGCCGGGGCTGGTGTGGGCGATCACCCCGCAGGACGCACGCTTTACCCGCCGCACCAATCTCGACGAAGCGGTGCAACAGCTGCTTGGCAAACCCGGCCAGTACTGGGGCACTCTGCAGGCGCTCGACAGCAGCAGCATGCAGCGGGTGCTCGAGTGGCTGTCGCAGGCAACCCTGCCATCCCAGCGCCAGACGCGTCTGCTGGCCTTACGCCAGCGGCATCAGCGTGACCTGCACCAGCTGATGCAGGGGTATCTGGCGCCATTAACTCAGGATCCGACTGCCCAGCGCCGCGCCGCGGAAGCGGTGGTGCGCGCCCTGCAGGGAAGCGCCGCCCGTCACGGGGAGCTGCTGGAAGGGTTACTCCCGCCGCTGCGCGCGTTCGAAACGCTGCTCGCGGTGCAGCAGCCGCGCGAGGAGCAGGTTAACGGTCTCTTTACCGACGCCATCGACCTGTTTGCCGACAGCGCCCAGGATACCGATGAGATATGGCAGCCGACGGACAAAGCCCGCCTCGCCCATCAGGTCTGGGTGAATCACCTGCGCCAGTGGAGCCGCGACGACGCTGTCGCCAGCCGCCTGGGCCTCGACACCGCGGTGCTGCAGCAGATTAGCGATGTGCTGGTGATCGCCAGCTACCGCCTGAATCTGCTCGCCCAGCTGAAAAAGATTGTCGATACCGATAAAAGCAGCGCCGCGCAGCTGCACGCCGCGCTGGGGAACTTTGTGGGCTGGGTCGGCTATGCGCAGACGCCAGCTTCTGAGCGCCCTGCCAGCCGTGTCCGCAAGGGCCAGCCGGTATTTGTCACGCCAACGGTCAACAGCAGCGCCCCCCGCTTAACCCGCCTCGGCGAGCAGCCAGTGCATGCCGCGACGGCCTATGTCTATGACTGGCTTGTGGCCTTGTATACCCAGGCGATTGATAATATCGGGTATCAGCATCCACACGATATGACGATGGATGATCGGAAGGTGTTGCAGGGCTTACTGGCCTGAACAGATGCCTGATGGCGCTACGCTTATCAGGCCTACGGTCAGTGCAACAGGTGAAATGGGTTTTGTAGGCCGGATAAGGTGCTTGCACCGCATCCGGCAACCTCACCGGCCCGCCTGACCGTGCTGGATACAATCAGCCAACACCTTCGCCAGCGCCGACGGGTTTTCCTACGACATCGAATGCCCGGCATCGGGGATAATTTTTACCTCAATATCCTGCTGGCGCATCTCGTCCACGTCGGCATCGGGCAGCGAAAGCTCACCAAAAATCAGCCAGACCGGGCAAGGTAATTGTTGAAAACGCACGTTCCAGCTGGGCTGTACGCCTTTAACCAGACTCGCGGCACCGCGCCACACCGCCCAGGGAGCATTACTTTGCAGGCATCCTTTCCAGGACGAGGTTTCAGCCTCAAGCAGGGCCTGATAACCGGTACGGATAAAATCGTTCTCCGTCCGGGCGGCGATATCCCGGCTAAAGGCGCCACCTCCGGCATGGAAATTGGGTTCAGAAACGATCAGACCCAGCAGACGGCTATCGGCCAGTTCTGCCGTTTCGATTGCAATGCTGCCCCCCATGCTGTGCCCGTACAGCCAGAATGACGTTATGGCTAAATGGTTAAGCAGTTCAATGACCACCCGGGCCTGCGCTGAGGTTTGATAGCTGTAGGCTTCAGGTTTATCGCTGTAACCGCTGCCAGGCAGATCGATAAGGATGGCCCGACGGGAACCGAACTCAGGGTCGCAGACTATACGGGGATATTCATAAGAAGAGGCGCAGCCGAGACCGTGGATAAAAACCAGTGGCTCGCCGTGGCCGGGAAGTTCTTGCCAGCGCACCGTGCAATGGGCCTGCTGCGAATAAAAGCTGTTCATAAGCACTCCTTTTCAGATGACTGTGTTTTTATACAGGCAACCGAAGAGGAATGCTATTGCTGGAATTTAAATCTGGAAGGCGTCTTCAGAAACAGATGCCTGATGGCGCTACGCTTATCAGGCCTACGGTCAGTGCAGCAGATGAAATGGTTTTTGTAGGCCGGATAAGGTGCTTGCACCGCATCCGGCAATACGCCGCGAAGGGATCGCTGTCAGAAGAGAGAAATCAGCAGCGCGACGGGAAAACTCATCGGCCAGGTGGAGCCCACCAGAAAGGCGCTCAAAAAGCGGATGCGTTTGCGATCTTTAGAGAGAAACCAGGTGATAAGCGCACTGATCGTCGCCATGACGGCGTAAAACATTAACATTTTCTGGTACAACGTCATCTCATTCACCCAATCTGCTGTTCAATAACCGCGCGCAATATGCGGCAAATGTTGAGGCAGATCAAGTTTTTTGTTACATATTAACCACATAGATATCATGGTTAATAACAACTGAGTAGTTTTCGCTACATCCTCCGGGCATGCCTGCCTGGCACCCAAACACAATGAGGGCCGCATGATGCGGCCCTGGTTTCCGGGACTACTTCTTCACCGGCTGAGGCTTTTTATTACCCGAGTCGGGCACCTTACGGGATTTGTCTTTATCGACTTGTAGCATAAGACGCTCCTTTGCGGCCTTCGGAATGAGTAAGTATAGCCCACCTGAGGAGTACCACTTTAAAGTAGCATTTTAAATGCACTTTTTGGCAAATTCACGTTAGCGTTTCGTGCTGTAATATCCTCAGTTTTTACAGGGAGGACGTTATGCTGCGTATTCCGCAAAGTTGTATTCACACCCGTTCCACTCCGTTCTGGAACAAAGACACTGCCCCGCCGGGGATTTTCAAGCGCCATCTTGATACCGGCACCCAGCCCGGCGTTTATCCACGCCTCAGCGTCATGCAGGGGGCGGTACGTTATCTCGGCTATGCCGACGAAACCTCCCCCGAGCCCGACAGTACTCTGATTATTGAGGCCGGGCATTTTGGCGTATTTCCACCTGAACGCTGGCACCACATCGAAGTGATGACCGACGATACTTATTTCAATATCGACTTTTTCGTTGAACCTGATGTGTTGAGAAAGCCGAAAATAGAGAAGGAGTAACATCATGGGCAAAGCAACCTATACCGTCACCGTCACCAACAACAGCAACGGCGTGTCGGTAGATTACGAGACGGACGCCCCGATGGAGCTGATGATCCCGGACGTCGCCGCTCAGGTGGTGAAAGACCTCGTGAATACCGTGCGGGCTTACGACACGGAGAATGAGCACGAGGTGTGCGGCTGGTAACCGAAGGCAGCGACGCTTCGTCGCTGCCTGCTTTCCGCATTAATGCTTAATCATCACATGCCTGACCACGGTGTAATCTTCCAGGCCATAGACCGACATATCCTTGCCGTAGCCTGACATTTTCATCCCGCCGTGCGGCATTTCACTCACCAGCATAAAGTGGGTGTTCACCCACGTGCAGCCATACTGAAGATAGGCGCTGAGGCGATGCGCGCGGCCCATGTCCTGGGTCCAGACCGACGAGGCCAGCCCGTACTGGGATTCGTTAGCCCAGCCCAGCACCTGATCTTCGTCGTCAAATTCGGTGACGCTGACTACCGGGCCAAACACCTCCCGCTGGACGATGGCGTCCTCCTGCTTCGCGCCTGCCAGCAGGGTCGGCTGGAACCAGTAGCCTTTGCCGTCGTGCTTGCTGCCGCCGGTAATGACCTGCACATGCTCCAGGGCTTTGGCCTGATCCACAGCCTGACACACCCGGTCGAGGTGCGCCTGCGAGCTTAGCGGACCCAGTTCGGTGCTCTCGTCATTCGGATCGCCGATCTTCAGGCTGGCGACCGCGGCACCCAGTTTTTCCACCAGCGCCGGATAGATGCCCTTTTGCGCGTAGATACGGCAGGCGGCGGTGCAGTCCTGCCCGGCGTTATAGAAGCCGAAGGTGCGTACCCCTTCCACTACCGCATCGAGATCGGCGTCATCAAAGACGATCACTGGCGCCTTGCCGCCGAGCTCCATATGGGTGCGCTTAATGGTCGATGCGGTATGGCCGATGATGTGTTCCCCGGTGGCGATAGAGCCGGTGAGCGACACCATCCGCACCTTTTCATGCCCGGTCAGCGGATCGCCGACGGTTTTGCCCCGCCCGAACAGCACGTTGAGCACCCCTGCCGGGAAAATCGTCTGTGCCAGCTCCGCCAGCTTGAGGGCGGTGAGCGGCGTGATCTCCGAAGGTTTAAGCACCACGCAGTTCCCGGCGGCCAGGGCCGGGGCCAGTTTCCACGCCGCCATCATCAGCGGATAGTTCCAGGGCGCAATTGAGGCGACGACCCCCACCGGGTCGCGGCGGATCATAGAGGTGTGACCCTCCAGATACTCTCCCGCCGCCGAGCCGTGCAAGGTTCGCGCCGCCCCGGCAAAGAAGCGAAACACGTCGGCTATCGCCGGAATTTCATCCCCCAATACGCAGTGCAGCGGTTTGCCGCAGTTTTGCGACTCCAGTCGGGCCAGGGCCTCAGCATTGGCTTCGATGGCGTCGGCCAACCTGAGCAGGCACTCGGCGCGGCTTTTCGGCGTGGTGCGCCCCCAGCTGGCGAAGGCGCGGTCGGCGGCCTGTACGGCAGCATCGACCTGAGCGGCAGAAGCCTCCGCAATGTCCAGCAGCACCTCGCCGGTCGCAGGGTTATAGACCGGCTGCGTTTCCCCCTCGCCGTTGACCAGTTCACCATTAATCAGCAGTTGAGTTTGCATAGTATTGTCCTGTTGAAATCAACGTTATTTCCCGCTGCCGGCAACGCTCTCGCCGTCGCGGGTTAGCCACCAGGCTCCCAGAATGGGTATCGCGGTCACCAGCATCACCAGCAGGGCCACCACGTTGGTAATAGGAACATCGCGCGGGCGACCGAGCTGGTTTAACAGCCACAGCGGCAAGGTGCGCTCATGTCCGGCAGTAAAGGTCGTGACGATGATCTCATCGAACGACAGGGCGAACGCCAGCATCCCCCCTGCCAGCAGCGCCGACCCCAGATTGGGCAGCACCACGTAGCGGAAGGTTTGCCAGCCGTTGGCGCCGAGATCCATCGAAGCCTCAATCAGGCTCCAGGAGGTACGCCGGAAACGGGCGATTACATTATTGAACACCACCACCACGCAGAATGTGGCGTGACCGAGAATGATGGTAAAGAAGCCGGGCTCCAGATTGATGGTCTTAAACGCCGTCAGCAGCGCCAGACCGGTGATGATCCCCGTCAGGGCAATCGGCAGGATCAGCATTAGCGACACCGCGTTCTTACCAAAGAACTCCCGCCGCCATAGCGCCGCGGCCGCCAGGGTGCCGAGCACCAGAGCGATTAGCGTTGAGAGAGCGGCAATCTTAAGTGACAACGTCACCGATTCAATAATGTCGCTGCGCCCCGCCGCCGCGCTAAACCACTTCAGCGTCAGCCCCTGCGGTGGGAAGCTGAACGCCGCATCCTCGTTATTAAAAGCATAGATGGCAATAATCATCAGCGGGAAGTGCAGGAAGATCACCCCGCCCCAGGTGGCAATTTTCAGAAACAGCGGCGCGCGTTCAGAGTGCATCAAACGCTCCCAGGCGCTTCACGAACGCCAGATAAACGGTAATGAGAACAATGGGCACCAGCGTAAAGGCTGCCGCCATCGGCATATTGCCAATCGCCCCCTGCTGGGAGTAAACCATCTGCCCGATAAAGTACCCCGGCGGGCCCACCAGCTGCGGCACGATAAAGTCGCCCAGCGTCAGGGAGAAGGTAAAGATCGACCCGGCGGCGATACCCGGAATGGCCAGTGGCAGCACCACATAGCGGAAGGTCTGACGCGGGCGGGCCCCCAGGTCAGCAGAGGCCTGCAACAGTGACGGCGGCAGACGCTCAAGCGCCGCCTGCACCGGCAGGATCATAAACGGCAGCCAGATATAGACGAACACCAGAAAACGCCCCAGCCCGGAGGTGGAGAGCGTACTGCCCCCAATACCCGGCACCGTTAACAGCGAGGTCAGCACCGGCTCCAGCCCCATATGGCTGAGAAACCACTGCGCCACGCCGTCTTTCGCCAGCAGCAGCGTCCAGGCGTAGGCCTTGACGATATAGCTGGCCCACATCGGCAGCATCACCGCGATGTAGAAAAAGGCTTTCCACTTCCCGCGGGTGTAGCGCGCCATATACCAGGCCATCGGGAAGGCGAGGATCGCGCTGCCGACAGTGACGGCAATTGCCATCGTCAGGGTGCGCAGGATGATGTCGTAGTTGGCAGGATTGAACAGCGCGCGGATGTTGGCAAAGGTCAGGTCCGGCGTCACCGACATGGTGAAGTCATCGAAGGTGTAGAACCCCTGCCACAGCAGGGCAAACAGCGACCCCAGATAAACAATGCCAAACCACATTAGCGGGCCGAGAAGGAGTAAGAACAGCCCCAGCGATGGTCTGCGCCAGAACAGCGCCGACAGACGGCTGGCCAGGCCGTGCGGCGCCGGGGTGGGTGCCACGCTCATGTCCATTTCACCCCTCCTCATGCAGCGGCACCATGGCGTCGCGCGCCCAGGAGGCGGTCACCGTCTGCCCGGGTTCCACCCCTGCGGCCAGCGCGGCACCGGTCAGGTTCGCCTGGCTCACCAGCAGCTTTTCCCCCCCGGCAAGACGGAGCTCAAAGCGGGTGGACGCCCCCTGGAACTGCACGGCCTGCACCCGGCCCTGAACCTGAATTTCTCCCTCCCCGTCGAGGCGAATATGTTCCGGGCGCAGGGAGTAACTCCCCGTCAGGCCGCAGACGCGCTGCGCCAGGGCGTCCGTGAAAACGTTCGAGGTGCCGACGAAGCTGGCAACGAACGGCGTGCGCGGGCGCAGGTAGAGCTCGCGCGGGGTATCCACCTGTTCGATACGGCCATTGTTGAACACCGCCACCCGGTCCGACATCGACAGCGCTTCGCCCTGATCGTGGGTGACGAAAATAAAGGTGATGCCCAGCTCCTGCTGCAATTTTTTCAGCTCAAACTGCATCTGCTCGCGCAGTTTCAGATCCAGTGCGCCGAGGGGCTCATCCAGCAGCAGCACCCGGGGCTGATTAACCAGCGCCCGGGCAATCGCCACCCGCTGACGCTGTCCGCCGGAGAGCTGGGAGGGTTTGCGGGTTTCCGCGAAGCTGAGGCCGACCTTATCCAGGGCCTCTCGCGCCTGGGCCTGACGGGTGGATTTGTTAATTCCTTTTACCATCAGCCCATAGGCCACGTTCTCGAGGATCGACATGTGGGGAAACAGGGCGTAGTCCTGAAAGACGGTATTAACGTCACGCTCCCAGGGCGGGAGCTCGCTGGCGTCTTTGCCAAAAAGGGAGATTGTGCCCCCGCTCAGCTGTTCGAAACCGGCAATCAGGCGCAGGCAGGTGGTTTTGCCGGAGCCCGAAGGCCCCAGCATTGAGAAAAACTCGCCGTCACGAATCCGGATCGTTACCCCGTCCACCGCACGCACGTCGCCATACAGGCGTGAGACATCGTTAAACTCTACTGCGTACGTCATAATCCGCTCCCTGGCGCTTAACGACCACCCATGATGGCGATGTAGTCCTGCACCCAGCGGCTGTAAGGCACAAATTTTCCGCCGTTGGCGATGGGCGTTTTCCAGAACATGATTTTGTCGAAATAGTTGTAGCCGTTGGTTTCACAGCCTTTGTCGCCCAGCAGGGTGCTGGCTTTACAACCTTCCGCCACCACCGGCAATGAACCGAACCACGCTGCGAGATCGCCCTGCACTTTTGGCGTCAACGACCAGTTCATCCATTTGTAGGCGCACATCGGATGTTTGGCGTCGGCGTGCAGCATGGTGGTGTCCGCCCAGCCCGTCACCCCCTCTTTCGGGAAGACGGTGCCAATCGGCTGATTCTCGCCTTTGAGGGCGTTAGCCTGATAAGGCCAGGCGCTGGAGGCAACCACCCCTTCGTTTTTGAAATCACTCATCTGTACGGTAGTGTCGTGCCAGTAGCGGTGGATCAGCGCGTGCTGATCTTTAAGCACTTTCAGGACTGCCGCGTACTGCGCTTCGGTCAGCTGATAGGGGTCGGTGATCCCCAGATCCGGCTGGGTGGCTTTGACGTACAGCGCCGCATCGGCAACATAGATCGGGCCATCGTAGGCCTGAACTCGCCCTTTGTTGGTTTTGCCATCCGGGAGGTTTTGTTCTTTAAACACCACGCCCCAGCTGTCGGGCGGGGTCGGGAAGGTTTTGGTGTTGTACATCAGCAGGTTTGGCCCCCACTGATAGGGCGTGCCGTAGGCCTTACCGTCGACGTTAAACCACTCCCCTTTGACGATGCGCGGGTCGAGGGTTTTCCAGTTGGGGATCAGATCGGGATTAATGGGCTGAACCCGTTTTCCCATGATCAGACGCAGGGAGGCGTCGCCGGAGGCGGTCACCAGATCGTAACCGCCCTTCGCCATCAGGCTGACCATCTCGTCGGAGGTGGCGGCGGTTTTGACGTTCACTTTACAGCCGGTCTCTTTTTCAAAGGCGGTGACCCAGTCGTAGGCTTTATCGGTCTCGCCGCGTTCGATGTAGCCCGGCCAGGCAATGATATCCAGCCGACCTTCGCCCTGACCGATCTCTTTTGGCGGCTCCGCTGCCTGCGCAGTCAAAACAGTCATGCCGAGCGCGCACAGGCTGCTACGGGCAAATTTTTTGCTCATACGTCTTACTCCTGTCGTAATGAAATCAGAAGGCAGCCGTGCCGATAAGAATATCTCCTGAATTAAACGTAGACCGCGCCAATGCCGCGCACCCGGCGGGCTGTGGAAATTTCACCAGGTTGTGACCGGGGGCGCATTCCCCGGTAACTGGATTATAGACAAGGGGTTAGCAGGCGCTGGCGTTATGCATATTTCCTATGAGCGACCATAAAAAAACGCCGCAAATTAATTGCGGCGTGATTAACGGGATAAGAAAACTTTATTCAGACGCGCGGATCAATCGCGCGAAAATACTATTTTTGCGCGTTTAACATTCCGCTAATTATCTGCGCTAACTGGATCACCGCCTGCTCCTCCCGCTCTCCCCAGGCCCAGGAGGTATTGAAGCGGAAAAACGGCGTCCAGGTGTCAGAGGTGGAGAACATTTTGCCCGGCGCAATGCTGATGTGGTGCTCCAGCGCCCTGGCGCTAAGCTCCCCGGCATCGAGCGGCGCGGGCAGCTCCAGCCACAAAAAATAGCCGCTGTCGCTGTGATGGATTTTCACTTCAGCCGGCAGATGGCGCAGCAGTGCCTGCCACGCCTGCTGTTTACGCTCGGCCAGCGTGCGGCGCAAGCGCCTGAGATGGGCGTCGTAGCGTTTGGTGGCGAGATAATCCACCAGCGCGAGCTGCATCGGTGAGCTGGTGGACAAAGTGCTCATGAGCTGTAGCTGCTGAATACGGCGGGCATGTTTCCCGGCCGCCACCCAGCCAATACGGAACCCGGCGACCAGACATTTGGAGAAGGATGAGCAGTGCAGCGTCATGTCGCTGCGGTCCCAGGCTTTGGCCGGGAGCGGCTTTTCGCGGCCGTAATAGAGTTCGCTGTAGACGTCGTCCTCAATCAGCGTGACGTTATGTTCGGTGAGCAAGGCGATAAGCTGCGCTTTTTTGTCCGCGCTGAGGGTAAAGCCCAGCGGGTTCTGGCCGTTGGTCATCAGCCAGCAGGCTTTGACCGGATAGTCGTTCAGCGCCTGCGCCAGGGCGTTGAGATCGATCCCCTCGTGCACGTCGGTGGCCACCGACAGCGCCTTTAATTTCAGACGTTCAAGTGCCTGTAACGCCCCGTAGAAGCAGGGGTTTTCCACAATCACCCAGTCGCCCGGTTCGGTGACCGCCTGCAGGCTGAGATTCAGCGCTTCGAGGGCACCGGCGGTAATAACAATTTCATCCGGGGAGATGTTCATCCCCTGCTGCGCGTAGCGTCGGGCGATGGCGTGACGCAGATCGACGTTGCCCGGCGGCAGGTTCTCGATCACGCTCATGGCGGTGGCGGTCTTGCTGACGTTCGCCAGGGAGCGGTTCAGCTGCTGTAACGGAAAGAGACGCGGATCGGGAAAGGCCGAGGCAAAGGGCACCACCGAGGGATCGCGGCTGGCCTGTAACACGTCGAAGATATAAGTGTTGATATCCACCGCTTCGTCGCGCATCACCTGCGCGGGCGGCATCGGCTGCTGCCCGGTAGGACGGGCCGCGACGTAGTAGCCCGACTGTGGACGGGCCACAATGCGCCCCTGGCTCTCCAGCATCTGATACGCATGACCGACGGTCATAAAGCTCATTCCGCTGCTGGTGACCTGCTCACGCAGGGAGGGCAGCTTATCGCCGGGCTGCCAGACACCAAGCTCGATCTGCAAAATGATTTGCTGCGCCAGGCGCTGGTATTTTTTCATCGGGTTCTCCTTGCTGCATCACAGTGTATATCAGCAGGAGAAAAAAGGCAGGATTAATAAACTGTTATAGGTAGTAGTGAAGAATTCAGCAGGCGTGACGGCGCCCGACTGGCTTACTTACGAAACTCAAACGGCACCTGACGCGCATGGCGGGAGGCCGCTAAATGATCGAGGGTGATCATCGATGATTTGCAGAAAATGCACTTCGCGCCGTGTGGATTTTTTTCAGACACGTCGAAAATGGAGGTGCGGAACTGCGAACCATGACAGCACGGGCAACGAAAATGGATAGTAGAACTCATGTAAATCTCCTGAACGTAAAAACGTTAAATACTAAATTGGGCCTTTAAGGCATTAGAGGTCTGAGACAAAACTAATCAGAGCGTTCAGAGCGTAAAGATAAAACCCAAGAGAGGCTGCGGAGAGGCACAACGTGTTGAGAGATGCTTTAAGGGACTGCGACGGATATTTTTTTGGCATTCAAACCGAAAATCCATTTACGCACAACCGAAGAAAGGATGCAAGCGCTTTTCACGATAAAATTCTTTTGGTTAAGCGACTCTCTGTATTCCTTCAAATTTTTTGACCACATCTGTGAAATAAACGGCATTTCTTCTCATCCGGTAATCCGTAAAGTAAAGGTCACTGTTTTTATCTGAACCCAGGAAATCCCGACATGAAAAAGATCGGATTTTTGTCATTTGGTCACTGGACGCCCTCGCCGCAGTCTGGAACCCGTACCGCCGCTGATGCCTTGCTGCAATCCATCGATCTGGCGGTTGCCGCTGAAGAGCTGGGCGCGGATGGCGCTTACTTCCGCGTGCACCATTTCGCCCGTCAGCTCGCCTCCCCCTTCCCGCTGCTGGCGGCAATTGGCGCGAAAACCAGCCGGATTGAGATCGGTACCGGCGTTATCGATATGCGCTATGAAAACCCGCTGTATATGGCGGAGGATGCCGGTTCAGCCGACTTAATTTCCGGTGGACGTTTGCAGCTGGGCATCAGTCGCGGCTCCCCGGAGCAGGTGATCGACGGCTGGCGCTACTTTGGTTATGTACCGGGCGAAGGTGAAAACGAGTCTGATATGGCCCGTCGCCACACCGAAGTGCTGCTGGAAGCCCTGCGCGGTGAAGGTTTTGCCAAACCCAATCCACAGCCGATGTTCCCTAACCCGCTGGGCCTGCTGCGCGTTGAGCCGCACTCCGAAGGGCTGCGGGATCGGATCTGGTGGGGAGCGGGTTCGAACGCCACTGCCGTGTGGGCCGCGAAGCTGGGGATGAACCTGCAAAGCTCGACCCTGAAGGACGACGAAACCGGCGAGCCGTTCCATATCCAGCAGGCAAAACAGATCCGCGCCTACCGTGATGCCTGGGCCGAAGCGGGACACACCCGCACGCCGCGAGTCTCGGTCAGCCGCAGCATTTTTGCCCTGATGGACGACCGCGATCGGATGTATTTCGGCTCCAGTCGTAACGAAAGCGACAGCGTGGGTTACCTGGATGAGAAAACCCGTGCCATTTTCGGGCGCAGCTATGCTGCCGAGCCTGACAAGCTGATTGCCCAGCTGAAACAGGACGAAGCGATTGCGGAAGCGGATACGTTGTTACTCACCGTGCCGAATCAATTGGGCGTCGACTATAACGTGCATGTGATTGAGTCGATTCTGAAGCATGTTGCCCCGGAAATGGGCTGGCGCAACGAATAAAGAAATAACGTCTCATGTAGGTAATATTATGTGAGACGTTGCCTTCACCGAATTATTAATCCGTATATAACCACATGATTTATTTATAATAACTATAGCACGATATGCCTGGCCTTTGTCATAAAACCCTTGTTAAGTAATGCCTGTTTTTTAAGCTAACTGACAAAAGGAGTTTGACATGGCAATACCGGCCTATCTGTGGTTAAAGGATGATGGTGGCGCGGATATTCGTGGTTCCGTAGATGTTCAGGATCGTGAAGGAAGTATTGAGATATTTGGATTTGGTCACGGTCTTCATTTACCTACGGACAGTAATACCGGAAAGATAACCGGTACACGCGTCCATAGCGCACTTGTTTTTGAGAAAGAATTCGACTCTTCCAGTCCATACCTCTATAAAGCCGTTGCCCACGGGCAAACGCTCAAATCAGCAGAATTTAAATGGTATCGTATAAATGATGCCGGATTTGAAGAAGAGTACTTTAATATGCTCCTCGAAGGGGTAAAAGTCGTTTCCGTTTGTCCTCTTATGCATGATGTGAAAAATCCCTCCACTGAAAAACATAATCATCTCGAATCTATTGCTTTACGATACGAAAAAATCACCTGGAAGCACTGTGATGGAAATATTATTTTTTCTGATGCGTGGAATGAGAGATGATCCGCTGCACTTTTCATTTAAACGGTGGGCAGATGTCTACCTTAAGCTGTCCGGGGTTGGGTTTTTTCCCGGCATATTCTGGACATGCTGGTGCCAACAGAAATAATCCGGATGCTATTGCTCTGAAAAAGAAAGGTCCATTGCCTCCCGGAAAATATTTCATCGTAACCCGTTCCCGCGGAGGCATCGGATCCCGATGGCACGATATGCTCAAAGAACTGGAGAGCGGTTCGAATCGTGACTTTTGGTTTGCACTTTACCGGGATGATGGGGCTATAGATGATTTAACTTTTATTGGTAGCGTGGAACGCGGTGCTTTTCGTCTACATCCTGCTGGCACTTCTGGAATTAGTGAAGGGTGTATTACGTTGCCAAACCATTCTCATTATCGAATCCTCCATCATGCATTATTAAGCGCCGGTTCTTTACTTATTACCGCGGAGCTTAAAGCATTTGGCACTATACAGGTATATTGATGAAACCCGGTACAAGCGTAGTGATATGGCTAATGGAGTTGGCGCTTCTGTGTCTTGTGTATTCGTTATTGTGCATTGTCATGCCTGACGTCTATCTGTATGACATTTACACGGATAAGTTTGGTTTTCTAACCGAAGCACAATGGTACGACCGATACATTTTCAGTTTATCAGTGTTATCTCTGATCCTGACCTCGTTGTTAATCTGGCTTATCGCCCGTTATAGGCATAAACGCAAAATCCGCTGACAATGACGGGGCTTTGTCCCCGTCATCTCCCAGAATTATTTTATTCTCAAGCAGAATTAATGTTTAAAACTCACGAGAATGCGCTTAAAGATATAACAGGGGAATGATTTCATGCATTTCTCCCAAACTGTTATAGCTAAATTCCCCTTTTCTGTCTCTGATACTTCGCTTCCTGCCTCATTACCATAACAGCCACACCGTTTTACCCTGAGGTTGTGCATGTTTGGTTTAGATGCGTTTCATCTGGCGAGGATCCAGTTTGCCTTTACTGTCTCCTTCCACATTATTTTCCCGGCGATAACCATTGGCCTCGCCAGCTATCTGGCGGTGCTGGAGGGGCTTTGGCTGAAAAGCAAAAACCCTGTATGGCGCTCGCTGTACCATTTCTGGTCGAAGATCTTCGCCGTCAACTTTGGCATGGGCGTGGTCTCCGGGCTGGTGATGGCCTACCAGTTTGGCACCAACTGGAGCGGTTTCTCCCAGTTTGCCGGCAGCATTACCGGGCCGCTGCTGACCTATGAAGTGCTGACCGCCTTCTTCCTCGAAGCCGGTTTTCTCGGCGTGATGCTGTTCGGCTGGAACAAAGTCGGGCCGGGGCTGCATTTCTTTGCCACCTGCATGGTGGCGCTGGGCACCATCATCTCAACCTTCTGGATCCTCGCCTCCAACAGCTGGATGCAGACCCCGCAGGGCTTTGAGATCGTCAACGGCCAGGTGGTGCCGGTGGACTGGTTTGCGGTGGTGTTTAACCCCTCCTTCCCGTATCGCCTGCTGCATATGTCGATTGCCGCGTTCCTCAGCAGCGCCCTGTTTGTCGCAGCCTCGGCGGCCTGGCACCTGCTACGCGGCAACAATACCCCCGCCATTCGCCGCATGTTTTCTATGGCGCTGTGGATGACGCTGATTGTCGCCCCCATCCAGGCGATGGTCGGGGATATGCATGGTCTGAACACCCTGAAACATCAGCCCGCCAAAATTGCCGCCATCGAAGGCCACTGGGAGAACCTGCCCGGCGAGCCTACCCCCCTGCTGCTGTTTGGCTGGCCGGATATGGAGCAGGAGCGTACCCGCTACGGCCTGGAGATCCCGGCGCTCGGCAGTCTGATCCTCACCCACAGCCTCGATAAGCAGGTTCCGGCGCTGAAAGAGTTCCCGAAAGAGGATCGCCCCAACGCTACCATCGTCTTCTGGTCGTTCCGCATTATGGCCGGGCTGGGGATGCTGATGCTGTTGCTGGGGGCCGTTGCCCTGTGGCTGCGCTACAAGCAGCGGCTCTATCACTCGCGGCCTTTCCTGTGGTTTGCCCTGCTGATGGGGCCGTCGGGATTAATTGCTATTCTCGCCGGATGGGTCACTACCGAAGTGGGCCGTCAGCCGTGGGTCGTGTACGGCCTGCAACGAACCAAAGATGCGGTCTCCGCCCACGGCGATCTGCATATGAGCGTCAGCCTGCTGGCCTTTATTGTGGTCTACACCTCGGTGTTTGGCGTGGGCTACAGCTATATGGTGCGCCTGATTAAAAAGGGTCCGCAGGAAGAAGAGTCCTTCCCGACCGAAAACGATGGTCGCCCGGCCCGCCCGCTCTCGGCAGCGAGCCCTGAGTTTACTACCAAGGAGACACCATAATGGGTATCGATCTTTCCCTGATCTGGTTTGTGATAATCGTCTTCGCCACCCTGATGTATATCGTGATGGACGGGTTTGATTTGGGTATTGGCATTCTGTTTCCCGCCATTCAGGACGCCGACGACCGGGATGTGATGGTCAACAGCGTTGCCCCGGTGTGGGACGGAAATGAAACCTGGCTGGTGCTGGGCGGCGCCGCGCTGTTCGGTGCCTTTCCGCTGGCCTATGCGGTGATCGTCGATGCCCTGACCATCCCGCTGACCCTGATGCTGATCGGCCTGATTTTCCGCGGCGTGGCGTTTGAGTTTCGCTTCAAGGCGACGCCCGCGCACCGTCCGTTTTGGGATAAGGCGTTTATCGGCGGCTCGGTGCTGGCCACCTTCACCCAGGGTATGGTGGTGGGCGCGGTGATTAACGGTTTTGCTGTCAGCGGCCGCGCCTTTGCCGGCGGCCCGTTCGACTGGTTCACCCCTTTCAATCTGTTCTGCGGCCTGGGACTGGTGGTGGCCTATGCCTTTTTAGGCGCCACCTGGCTGGTGATGAAAAGTGAGAACCCGTTGCAGGGGCGGATGCGTGAGGTATCGAAGCGTCTGCTGCTGGCGCTGCTGGGGATTATCGCGGCGATCAGCATCTGGACACCGCTTTCCCAGCCCGCGATTGCCGACCGCTGGTTCAGCCTGCCGAACCTGTTCTTCCTGCTGCCGGTCCCGGTTCTGGTGGCGGTATTGGGCCTGTGGCAGTGGCGCTGCCTGAACAATCCGCACAGCCACCATCTGCCTTTCGTGCTGACCCTCGGGTTAATCTTCCTCGGCTTTAGCGGGCTGGGGATCAGCATCTGGCCGCATATCATTCCGCCGTCGATAACCTTATGGCAGGCCGCCGCGCCAGCGCAGAGCCAGGGCTTTATGTTAGTGGGCGCGCTGTTCATCATCCCGATCATCCTTGTCTACACTTTCTGGAGCTATTACGTATTTCGCGGCAAAGTCCAGCCTGGGGAGGGCTATCACTGATGAATCAACCTGTCTGGAAACGTCTGATGTGGATGGTGATTATCTGGGGCGGCAGCGTGCTGGCCCTGGCGCTGGTGGGGATGTTCTTCCGCGTGCTGATGACCGCGGCGGGGTTTAAAGCGCACTAAATACCCCTAACCCTCTCCCGGCAAGGGAGAGGGAACAGTCCATGCCCAGACAAATTCTGACAAAACCTTTTCGCGCCTTTGAAGATCCTAATAATAACCTAACTGAACTATCGGCATGATGGCCGCTCAACGTAACCGGGTGGTGGCAGAATGTTTACAAAAACGTTATCGATAGTGATGCTGACCTGCGCGCTTTTTTCCGGGCAGCTGATGGCGGGACACAAAGGGCATGAATTTTTTTGGGTGAAGAACGTCGATCAGCAGCTGCGCCACGAAGCCGACAGCGATGAGCTGCGCGCCGTCGCGGAAGATTCCGCTGAGGGTTTGCGCGAACATCACCACTGGCAGAAGTCGCGCAAACCGGATACTCACTTTCTTTGATTAACTGCCTTTACGCTTCGGCAGCGTTTTCAGCAGTTCGTCAGGGCTGACGGAGGCCACAACGCTGCCCGGCTGAGGCATTTTAAAGATGTGATTTTTCATCTTGCCGATGACGTGCATTTCGCACGGACGGCAGTCAAACTTCAGGGTTAACACCTCATCGCCGTTCACCAGCTGCATAGGCGTGGCCTTCCAGCTCTTGATGCTGCCCTTCGCCTGCTTCGGACAGAGGTTAAAGGCGAAGCGCAGACAGTGCTTGGTGATCATCACCGGTACATCGCCCTTCTCTTCGTGCGCCTCATAAGCGGCATCGATCAGCTCAACGCCATAGCGCTGATAGAAGGCCCGTGCCTTATGGTTGTAGACGTTTGCCAGGAATGAGAGGTGCGTTTCCGGGTAGACCGGCGGCGGTACGGAGACCGCTTTGCGGCTGCCGCGCGGGTAATTCGCCAGACGGGCTTCGTCGAGCATTTCAGCGGTTTCACGGCGGAACTGGTTTAACAGGCTGTTCGGCACAAAGAGTGCGCCAGGCAGGTTAACCTGAATATCCCGGGCGTAATAGATGGTCTGGCCCAGTTTGGCGATGCCGTCTTTCAGATTGTTCAGCGCTTTTTCGGCGTTATTGGCGACTTCAAACATCCCATCCAGGGTGTGGGTCACACTGGTGCCGTCTTCGCTGGTCATGGTGAGGATCAGCTGCTCTTCCCAGCCGCCCAGCTCAATGTCCACCGCGATACGACGCTCGCTGGAGGTTTTCATCAGCGCCTGCTGCCAGTTATGATCGAGGTTACGGTTCAGGGCCGCATGCGGACGTGCTTTATACATGTCGGCGGGCATTTCGTTCGGCCAGACGCGGTAGCGGTTTTCGCCGGTTTTCTCCACCGTATTGGCGCGGAAGCCCACTACTTCACGTTTGATCATCACGTTCAGGCCATCGCCGTTCGCCAGCGGTTCTGTCACTTCCACGTCAAGGTAATCCTTCGCCACCTTCAGCACTTCACCCACCGGCAGGCCAATAAATTTCGGTGAATCGAAGGCGCCGATGTCGTCTTTACGCGCGTTCACGAAGTAGTCGGTGCTGCCGCGGTGGAAGGTTTTATCGGTGGACGGAATAAAGAAGTGCTCGGTGCGCCCGGCGGAGCTGCGGGCCAGGTCGCCGCGATCTTCAATGATGGCATCGAGCATCTGGCGATAATGAGCGGTGATGTTCTTCACGTAGCTCATGTCTTTGTAGCGCCCTTCAATCTTGAAGGATTGTACGCCCGCGTCGATCAGCGCGCCAAGGTTGGCGGTCTGGTCGTTATCTTTCATCGACAGGAGGTGTTTATCAAAGGCCACCACGCGGCCCTGATCGTCTTTCAGGGTATAGGGCAGACGGCAGGCCTGGGAGCAGTCGCCGCGGTTGGCGCTGCGCCCGGTCTGGGCGTGAGAGATGTTGCACTGCCCGGAGTAGGCCACGCACAGCGCGCCGTGGATAAAGAACTCGATGGTGGCGTCGGCCGCCTGGTGAATATCGCGGATCTGATTGAGGTTCAGCTCGCGCGCCAGCACGATCTGGGTGAACCCGGCATCAGAGAGAAACTTCGCTTTCTCCACGCTGCGGATATCGCACTGGGTACTGGCATGCAGCTCAATCGGCGGGATATCCATCTCGAGGACACCCATGTCCTGGACGATTAGCGCGTCGACGCCGGTCTGATAAAGGTCGGTAATCAGACGCTGCGCCGGCTCCAGTTCATCATCATGAAGAATGGTGTTCAGGGTCACGAACACCTTCGCCCCGAAACGGTGGGCGAACGGCACCAGGTCGGCGATATCGCGCAGGCTGTTGCTGGCATTATGGCGGGCGCCAAATCCAGGGCCGCCGATATAGACCGCATCGGCGCCGTGAAGAATTGCTTCACGGGCAATGGCGGCGTCACGAGCCGGGCTTAAGAGTTCAAGATGATGGGATGGCAGGCGCATACTTCGTCGTTATCCGTTATGGTCAAAATGGCGGCTATTGTAGTCAGAAGTATGGGCCAGTGAAACAGTTTTGCGTGCCTTTAGCGGGGATAATGGATAAGCGAGTGAAAGTGCACCGTCTGGCCGCTGCTGTTGCGGTAGGCGTGCGGTTTATCTCCGGCAAATCGCAGGCCGGTGTCGGGGGCTAACGTCTGCCAGACGCCGTCGATCTGCATCTCCAGCTCCCCGCTGATCGCCACCACGTGCTCAATCACCCCGGCTTCGTGCGGCGTGGATTCGCTGAGTGCGCCCGGGGCGAGGGTAATCGAGAAATGATCATACTTTAGCGTCTCGTCCCAGGGAAACAGCGGTTTGACCACCATCGCCTGCTGCTGCGGGTCGAAGACCGGCGGATTCTCCGCTTCGGGGGTGATGAAGGTGGAGAACGGCACGTTCAGCCCGGTGGCAATTTTCCACAGCGTTGAGACTGTCGGACTGGATTCGTTGCGTTCCACCTGGCCGAGCATCGCTTTCGACACGCCGGTCTCTTCTGCCAGCTTTGACAGGCTCCAGCCGCGCGCCTGACGCAGCGTTTTCAGTGTAAAGGCAAGATGTTGTGTGATGTCCATGGGCCCTCCCGTTGTCGCGAGTGTATCACTTGTATGCTATAACGCACAGTGCTACATTCACGGCTGTTATAACGCACAACGGAGTTCTCATGCGCGCAACCTCGCTCACCTTTCCCACCCTGTTATCAGGTTTTGTCGCCGTGCTGGTGGGCTACGCCAGCTCTGCCGCCATCATCTGGCAGGCGGCCGCTGCGGCAGGCGCGACGGCACCACAGATTGCAGGCTGGATGACGTCGCTGGGGATCGGTATGGGGATCAGCACCCTGGCGCTGTCGTGGTGGTATAAAGCCCCGGTGCTCACCGCCTGGTCGACGCCCGGAGCCGCCCTGCTGGCGACCAGCCTGCAAGGGGTGACACTGTCAGAGACCATCGGCATCTTTATCTTTGCTAACGCGCTGATTTTGATTTGCGGCGTGAGCGGCCTGTTCGCCCGGCTGATGAAAATTATTCCCCACTCCCTGGCGGCAGCGATGCTGGCGGGCGTCCTGCTGCGTTTCGGATTACAGGCCTTCAGCAATCTGGAGGGGCACCTGCTGCTGTGCGGCAGCATGTTGCTGGCCTGGCTTATTACCAAAGCTTTCGCCCCGCGCTATGCCATCGTGGTTACCCTGCTGGTGGGCGGTGCAGTAGCGGCCCTGAAAGGTGACGTTGTCACTGATAAGTTAACCTTGGCGGTGGTAATGCCGGAATTTATCGCCCCGACCTTTAACCTGACCACGCTTGTCAGTATCGGTCTGCCCTTCTTCCTGGTGACCATGGCCTCGCAGAATGCGCCTGGGTTCGCCACGCTCAAAGCCTCCGGCTACCCGGTGGCGGTTTCGCCGCTGATCGTCTTTACCGGCGGGCTGGCGCTGCTGCTGTCGCCGTTTGGCGTGTACTCTATCTGCATTGCGGCGATCACCGCCGCCATCTGTCAGAGCCCGGATGCGCACCCGGATGCCGGCAAACGCTGGCTGGCCGCGGCGGCGGCAGGCATCTTTTATCTGCTGGCGGGGATTTTCGGCGGCTCGATTAGCGGGCTGATGGCGGCCCTGCCGTTAAGCTGGATCCAGACTCTGGCGGGGCTGGCGCTGCTGGGTACCATCGGTGGCAGTCTGCATCAGGCCCTGCATAATGAGGCCGAACGCGATGCCGCGATCGTGACCTTTCTGCTCACCGCCAGCGGCGCGACGCTTGCCGGGATTGGCTCGGCGTTCTGGGGATTAGTGGCGGGCGGCGTCTGCTATGCCCTGCTGTTACGCACCCGACGCGCGTAGCTGGGACGGCGTCAGCCCGGTGGCAGCGCGAAAGCGGTTGCTGAAATGGCTGGCGGAGCTGAACCCGCAGGCCAGCGCGATCTCGGTCAGCGGCTGGCGGGTGGATCGCACCAGGACTTTGGCCTTCTCCATCCGCCGCTGCATCACATACTGGTGCGGCGCCATCTGCATCGACTGACGGAACATGCGGGCAAAATGAAACTCGCTTAAGCTCGCCTGTCCCGCCAGATCCGCCAGGGTCAGCGGCTGGGCCAGATTCTCTTCGATAAACCCCAGCACGTTGCGCAGCACGAACGGCGACAGGCCGCCCGTTACCGTCGGGAGCGCCCACTGCACGTTGCTGTAATGCTGCACCAGATGGGTAAGAAGCAGCGTTGAGGCGGTACTCAGCGTGAGCTGGTTGGCCGACTGCTGCCAGTCGCAGCCGAGGATAAAATGGCGGTACAGGGCGGTAATGCTGGCATCGTCGCCAAACAGATTTTCGTCCAGGGTAAAGCTGTACGGGCTTTTATCCCAGATCTGCTCCCCGACGTTGCGCAGGTGCGCGTCGGTACAGTAGAGATGGATAAACGACAGATTGTCGCGGATATCCCAGCTGGATTCACTCTCTTTTGGCATCAGGCAGAAGCGATCCGGGCCGCCGCCGTTTTTCCAGCCCGCGTTGGTTTTGTGATAGCTCTCGTAGCCGTCGGCAATATAGAGGCTCAGGGTGTGGTGATCGCAATATTGCGTAATGGTGTCGCGTTTATTTGACCAGGCCGCCAGCTGGATGCCTGAATTCAGCGCCACGGCATTGTGCAATACCGCTTTATGCTTGCGCAGATTTTCAAAGGCACCGTACATCTCAGCCATAGCGACTCACACCCTGATAAATAAGAACCATTGAGTCTAAAAAGATCTTCACTTCAGTGCCAGCCCTGTTGACTCCCCGGCGGGAAAAAAGCGCAAGAATATGCAAGTTCGCCGCAAGCCTGTGAAAGAAGGCCCTTCTCGCTGCCGCCATACTGGGGTCAGACTTTGCTGATAAGAGAAAAAACGATGAACGCATTATTGTACGCGCTGGTGGTCGTGATCTGGGGAACCACCTGGATTGCCATCTTTTTACAACAGGGGCCGGTGCCTGCGCCGGTCTCTATTTTCTGGCGCTTCGCCGTCGCCACCGCCACCATTATGGCGGTGCTGTTAATATTGCGACGCCTGCGCCCGCTCGCCTTGCGCGACCATCTGTTTTGCGGCCTGCAGGGCTGCTGCGTCTTCTGCTTTAATTTCTGGTGCTTTTATACGGCAGCGGGATATATCAATACCGGCCTCGAATCGGTGATTTTTTCGATGGCGGTGCTCTATAACGCCCTGAACAGCTTCCTCTTTTTTGGTCAGCGCCCACCGGCACGCTTTTATCTGGCGGCGGCGCTGGGGCTGCTCGGCATTATCACCCTGTTCTGGAACGACCTGTTAGCCAGCGGCTGGAGCGCCGGCCTGCTGTTCGGCATTGCCCTGTCGGCGCTGGGCACCTACGGCTTCTCACTCGGGAATATGATCAGCCTGCGCCACCAGCGCAACGGGCTGGAAACCATGACCACCAACGCCTGGGCGATGCTGTACGGCACTCTGGTGATGGGGGCGATTGCGCTGATCCGCGGGGATGACTTCACCCCGGTCTGGTCGGTGAGCTATATGGGCGCTCTGCTCTATCTGGCGCTTTTTGGCTCGGTGATTGCTTTTGGCGCTTACTTCACGCTGGTCGGGCGGATTGGTGCGGGCAAAGCGGCGTACAGCACCCTGCTGTTCCCGCTGGTGGCGCTCTCGTTCTCGACGGTGTACGAGGGGTACGTCTGGCACAGCAACGGCATTGCCGGGCTGCTGCTGATCTTAACGGGGAATCTGGTGATGTTTGCCCGACCGGAGAACTGGTTCAGACGGCTGCGAACGGCGTAAAAAAAACCGGCCTGCGCGTTGCAGGCCGGTCTGTGGTTATTTGGTTTTATTCACATCAAACATGGTGGCATCGGTCGCCATGTCATCAACAACCTGCTTGAGGGTCGCGAAGGTCATTGGTGTACTTTCGTTATTCAGCTCTTTCCCTTCACCCTTACGGACGACTTTGATGACCGGCTTGTTGGTCTTAGAGTCAATCAGCTCACCTTCAAAGAAGAGGTGAGTATCCATAGTACGGTGACCGGTTGCCATTTGCGTGCCGGCAACCACCAGCGCAACAGGGACAACTTCATAGAACTGCAGGCCTTCTTTCTGCGAGCTGACACCGGTGATGGCGCCACGGAAGATCAGGCTGCGTGAACCCGGCGTCGTCACAATCGGCTTACGCTGGCCGATAGCGGTTTTCATTTTGGTGTTGGTGTAGTTTAACAGTTCATCCAGCGTGCGTTGGCCGATCTGAGTGGTAGGCTTAGGCGTCGGATAATAGGTGATATTGTTCCAGATAATGCTGTCGTAGTTTGCTTCGTTATAAGACGGATCAACCCAGCGCAGCGTTGGTTTACCCGATGCAGAGGTGGTTTGCTGGAGCCCGGAGTAGTCTTTTAAAAAGCCTGAATATTGTTCAGGCGCAGCCACTTTTGACGCACAGCCAGCAAGAAGCAACAGGCCGGAAAGCGCGGCAACTTTAAATAAAGTAGTAGTACGCATAATGGGTGTATCCCTGTTAAGTGCAAATATGCAATTGAAGTTATAGCAAAAGTTGGCTGAAAAAAAAGTGACAAAAAATGATGAAGACAGCACAAATTAAAAAAAAATCGCCCGTCTTGATGACGGGCAGAATTAAACGTTTATTTTATATCCACTTGCCAGAATAAATGTTTACCGAACGGATCAATTTCATAACCTGTGACTTCTTTGCGTACAGGTTCAAAAATAGTTGAGTGCGCAATCATCACCGCTGGCATTTGGTCGTGCATCATTTGCTGTGCCTGCTGGTATAACGCCGCACGTTTATTCTGATCGGTAATAGATTTCGCTTCGGCAATAATTTTATCAAATGGCGGATAACACCATTTGGCGGAATTCGACCCGCCGTTGGCCGAGGTGCAGGTAAAGAGCGGGCCGAAGAAATTATCCGGATCGCCCGTTGCCGTCGTCCAACCCATCAGCGCCGCCTGATGCTCACCCCCCTTCACCCGCTTGAGGTACTCCCCCCACTCATAGGTGACGACTTTAGTCTGCACGCCGACTTTTGCCCAGTCGGCCTGGATCATCTCGGCCATCCGTTTGGCATTGGGGTTGTACGGACGCTGGACCGGCATGGCCCACAGGTCGATGGTCATCCCGTTGGCAAAACCGGCCTCTTTCAGCAGGGCTTTGGCTTTTTCTGGATCGTAGTCGTAGTCTTTCAACTCACTGTCTGCGCTCCAGACGCCCGGCGGCAGCAGGTTTTTCGCGGCGGTGCCGGTGCCCTGGAAGACGGCCTCGATAATGGCCGGTTTGTTGATCGCCATCGCCAGCGCCTGGCGCACCTTGACGTTATCCAGTGGCGGTTTTTGCGTATTGAACGACAGGAAGCCGGTATTCAGCCCCGCCTTGCTCATGAGATTGAGATATTTGTTGGCCTTCATCCGCGGCAGATCGGCGGGGTTCGGGAACGGCATCACCTGGCACTCGTTTTTCTCCAGCTTGGCGAAGCGCACCGAGGCGTCCGGAACGATGGTGAACACCAGGCGATCCAGCTTCGCTTTGCCCTGCCAGTACTCAGGGAACGCCGTAAACAGAATACGCGAGTCTTTCTGGTACTTCGCCAGCTTAAACGGCCCGGTGCCGATCGGCTCCATATCCACCTTCTCCGGGGTGCCGGCTTTCAGCATCGCGTCGGCATATTCGGCAGAGAGGATTGAGGCGAAGTACCAGGCCAGGTCCGCCACGAACGGCGCTTCCGGATGGGCCAGGGTGAAGCGCACCGTATGCTCGTCCACTTTGTCGATGGCGACGATCAGCTTGCCGAACTCCAGGCTCTCGAAATTGGAGTAGTTACCGTTGGAGACGTTGTGATACGGATGACTGGCATCTTTCTGACGCATAAACGAGAAGATCACATCATCGGCGTTAAAGTCTCGTGTCGGGGTGAATAGCGTATTGCTCTGGAACTTGACCCCTTTGCGCAGATGGAAGGTATAGACCTTGCCATCCTCGCTGACGTCCCAGCTTTCGGCCAGGCTCGGCACCAGATCGGTAGTGCCCGGAGTAAAATCCACCAGCCGGTTATACACCGGTACGGCGCTGGCATCCACGCTGGTGCCCGAGGTATAGAGTTGCGGGTTAAAGTTCTCCGGCGATCCTTCCGAACAGTAGACCAGCGTTTTAGCGGCAACGGTGGAACTGACCGTCAGCGCGGCGACCATCAGTGCCAGGGTTGTGAGGTTGCTTTTCATCGCGTTTTCCTGTCTTTTAATTTGACGGCTAATGAATTTTTGTCGTGCCAAACCATAAATAACACTAAAGTGATTGTGCAAACACCTGATAACACAAATAAAGAAGGATCCATCATGGCTCACGCGCTCGCCAGTCAATTAACCCAACGCTTCTTTCGCTACCTGGCTATCACCAGCCAGAGCGATCCGAAGGTGAAAACCCTGCCCTCCACCCCCGGTCAGCATGAGATGGCTCGTGCACTGGCGATGGAGCTGCAAACGCTGGGTCTGGACGACATTGTGATCGACGAATTTGCCACCGTTACCGCGGTGAAAAAGGGCAATGTGCCCGGCGCACCGCGCATCGGTTTTATCACCCATATCGATACCGTCGACGTGGGATTGTCACCGGATATTTATCCGCAGATCCTCACTTTTACCGGAGATGATCTCTGTCTTAACCGTGAAAAAGATATCTGGCTGCGGGTCAGCGAGCACCCGGAAATTCTGGCCTATCCCAACGAAGAGATTATCTTTAGCGACGGTACCAGCGTGCTGGGCGCAGACAACAAAGCGGCGGTCACCGTGGTGATGACGCTGCTGGAGAACCTCACCGCAGAGCATCAACATGGCGATATCGTGGTGGCCTTCGTGCCGGACGAAGAGATTGGCCTGTGCGGGGCGAAAGCCCTGGATCTGGCGCGTTTTGACGTTGATTTCGCCTGGACTATCGACTGCTGCGAGCTGGGGGAGATTGTTTATGAGAACTTCAATGCCGCAGCGGCGGAAATTCGCTTTACCGGCGTGACCGCGCACCCGATGTCGGCCAAAGGGGTGCTGGTGAACCCGCTGCTGATGGCCACCGACTACATCAGCCACTTCGATCGCCTGCAAACCCCGGAGCATACCGAAGGCCGTGAAGGCTACATCTGGTTCAACGGCATCCAGGCCGGGCAAAACGAGGCGGTGCTGAAGGCCAATATTCGTGATTTCGATCGCGACAGCTTTGCCGCCCGTAAGGCGCAAATTGGCGACGTCGCGCAGAAGATCGCCGCACAGCATCCTACCGCGAAGGTGAGCTGGCACATCGAAGATACCTACAGCAACATCAGCAACGCCGTAGGGGAAGATCGTCGGGCTATCGACCTGATGTTTGAGGCGATGGAAAGCTTAGGCATCACGCCGAAACCGACCCCGATGCGCGGCGGCACTGACGGCGCGGCGCTTTCAGCGAAGGGGCTGTTGACCCCGAACTTCTTCACCGGTGCCCATAATTTCCACTCGAAGTTTGAGTTTTTACCGCTGAAATCGTTCGAGGCCTCGTATCATACGGCGCTGCAGCTTTGTCTGCTGGCGGCGCGTTAAGCCGGGTGGCGGCTGACGCCTTACCCGGCCTACAAAACCCCTGACCTGTAGGCCCGTGCAAGCGAAGCGCCGCCGGGCAATGCCCGTTACGCTGGTTTACGCGCCAGCAGCGTGGCGAAACGCAGTTTAATACGATTCCCCTGGGCGTCGGTGCGGTGTAACTCACCGACGTCCTCGTTGTACTTCAGCTGTTCCCAGCCCGCATAGTAGCCGCTCAGCTCCCCGGTTTTGAACGCAAACGGGAAGCCGACGTTGCACGGATAGTCTTCGGTATCCATTGCCGCCACAATCAGGTTATAGCCGCCCGGTTTGGTGCAGCGCTGCATGTTGTCAATCAGGCCCGGAATAGTCTCTGGCTGGAGGAACATCAGCACGACGGTTGAGAGGATAAAATCGTATTCGCCGTCAAAGCGCAGGCTGTTGAGATCCTGAATCGCCGTCTGCAGGTTAGCGATCCCCTCTTTGGCCTTGATACTCTCGATGTTATCGATGCTTGCCGCATTCTTATCCCACGCGGTAACGTCAAAGCCATTAGCCGCCAGGTAGAGGCTGTTACGTCCGTTGCCGCAGCCGAGATCCAGGGTTTTGCCCGGTTTAACCATCCCTGCGCTGTACACCACCTCAGAGTGGGTGCGGGTCATGCCATATTTTTCGGTAAAGTAGTTCTCATCAAACACAGTCATTCTCTTTCCTCAGCTTGCATAAGCGTTGCTTTGTCTGCACGGACCAACAGTTTGCCCTGCATCAGCAGGATAAACGTGCGCACCAGTAATAGCGCAATGATGGCATTGGTAAAAATAAACAGCGGGATGGCGATGGCGTGGAAAAAACCGGACGGGCTACTCTGCCCCAGATGCAGACCGGTGGTGGCCAACGCCGAGACGCCGAACGAAAAGCTCCAGAACGACGCATTAAACGGCTGCGACAGATACCAGGGCATCAGGCGCAGGGTAAACAGCAGCTGCAGCAGGCCGTAGCCGAACAGCATTTTAGCGAAGGTATCGGCTTCGCCGCCGTTGACGCTGAACCAGGCGCTACAGGCCACCAGCGCGGGTGCCAGCTGGATCCCAAGGGAGGTGCGCATCGCGGGGGGCAGTTCGCCTGCGCTCCGCAGACGCTGCAAAATCACCGGCTCCAGGCTCAGCCAGGAGAAGACCCCGGCCCCGAGGAACACCAGCCCGGCATCGTGAAACCCGAGCGCGCCGCAGGCCATCGCGCTGATAAAGTTGTTCGCCACCGTAGGCAGATAGAGGCCCGGGGTAGTCGCCTCCTCCGGGTGTTTGCCGCGCCACAGTCCGGCAGACTGCCACGCCGCATAGCTCAGTTGCACCACCACGCCAACGGTGAACAGCGCCAGCGCCAGCGGGTGATACCAGGGCACAAAGCCAATCGCCACCAGCATGGTGGTGGCCGGAAACAGGCTGACAAAACTGCTCATCACCGGATGGCGCATCTCCGCCAGCACGCTGCGCGGAAAACGTATCGCCCGGGTGAGAAAAGCGACGGTCAGAAATGCCCAGATCACCATCGCCAGCGTCACCAGGATCTCGCCCGGCCAGCGCGTCACCGGCCAGATAGTGCTGGCGTAACGCCAGGCAAAGCCCATCCCAATGGTCCCCAGCACCATCCCGTAGTAGCCCGCGGGTAAATTAAGAACGCGTTCAGTCGGTTGCGTTTTATACATAAATTTTAATCTATAAAATATATTTGAAATACTAGTTTAAGGTGTTTCATTTGTGGATGCCACTGTTTCGATCAAGCTAAAGTTTGCTACGTTTAGTGGAGAGGACAACTGCGAGCAGAGTGATGAAAAAATATCGACTTAGCGATGAAAGCCGTCAGCACTACTGGCAGGACGGCGAGACGAAGGCAGCGGTAGAAGTGCGCCAGATTATCGCCGCGCGTGATTTCAACGATGTGAAGTGCGGCACCCGGGGCGGCTGGATCGATGACGAATCGGCGCTGTCGCACGAGCAAGACTGCTGGATCTACGACGAGAACAGCGTGGTGTTCGCTGGGGCGCAGGTCAGCGGCAATGCGCGCATCACCCGGCCCTGCGTCATCAGCCATCAGGCGTCGGTGAGTGATAACGTCTGGGTCGATGGGGCGCAGATCACCCACGGCGCGCGTATAGGTGACAACGTCACGGTGCAATCCTCGATAGTGCGCGGTGAGTGTCATCTTTTCAACAATGCCCGCATCCTGCATAACAGCATGGTAATTGCCGCCAAAGGCTTAACCCCGGACCCACATCAGATCCTGCGCATTTTTGGCGAAGCCACGGTCAGCCAGTCGCGAGTCGTGCATCAGGCGCAGATCTACGGCAACGCCATCGTCACCTACGCCTTTGTTGAACACCGCGCGGAAGTGTTTGAGAACGCGCTGGTCGAAGGCAACGAGGTGAATAACGTCTGGGTGTGTGACTGCGCCAAAGTGTACGGCAACGCCCGCCTGCTCGCCGGGCTGGAGGAGGATGCCATCCCCACCCTGCGCTACAGCTCCCAGGTGGCGGAAAACGCCCTGGTGGAGGGCAACTGCGTGCTCAAACATCACGTCCTGATTGGCGGCGACGCCTGGCTACACGGTGGGCCGATTCTGATTGACGATAAAGTGGTGATCCAGGGTCGGGCGCGCATTCGCGGCGAAGTGCTGATCGAGCATCATATTGAAATTACCGATGACGCGGTGATTGAGGCATCAGACGGAGAGGTGATTCACCTGCGCGGCGAGAAGATGATCAACGGCGCGCAGCACATTACCCGCACGCCGTTGCTGGGGGCATTATGAGGTGCAGATCCGGGCGTAGATATTCTGGTCGTCATAGCGCCCGTTGAGGAACTCGGCCTCTTTCAGGCACCCTTCCAGCAGAAAGCCGTTGCGCAGCGCCACCTGGTTACTGGCGGCGTTGTCTACGCGGCACTTGATCACGAAGCGGCGGATCTCTCCTCGTCCGGCGTAGTGCTGAATAAACGCTTCCAGCGCCTGAGACAAAATCCCCTGCCCCTGATGCGCTTCATCCAGCCAGTAGCCGATGTAGCCGGTTTTGTTCAGCGGCTCGATGGAATTGAACGACAACACCCCCACCAGGGCGTTATCCCTGAAGATGAGGAACATTTTGGCGTAACCGCGCTGATGCAGCATCTGGTTGCTCAGGATGTTCTGGTGGGTATCGTCTTCTGTGCCGACAAACTGCGGCCAGTTGAGGTATTCCTGCAGCCACTCCCGGTTTTTGACCACCAGATTGTGCAGCTCGGTGGTGTAACGCTCGTCGGTGGCGCGCAGTTCGATATGCGCGCTGACGGGGATAATTTCTTCTTCGTTAGTCATATTCATCGGTTAGCCTTTGTAGGCCGGGTAAGGTGTAGCCGCCACCCGGCAATGTGGCATCGGTGCGGCTGATGCCCGGCGGCGCATTCGCTTGCCGGGCCTACGGTCCGGATCGTTATGGTTTGAGTAGGCCGGGTCAGGCGCAGCCGCCACCCGGCACAGGCTTAACGCATTATGCGGTCATCCACGTACTGGCGCTTATCGGGCGCCGGTGGGAAGTAGTGATACAGCCAGGTTTCGCTGATCGCCTCTCCCTGGCAGCGCAGGAACATGCGCATGTCCACCGTGTCGGTGGAGTCGCTGGTCGGATACCAGTCAAACAGAATGCGATACCCGTCGAACGGCTCCACGTACAGGATCTCGATCTGCTTCGCTTCGCCGCTGGAGAGAGTGATCACCGGCTCGATCCCTTTCGGCGCAGCCGCTTTCAGATCGCCGCCAACAAAATCGATAGCGAAACGGCGCGCCCACACCTTCGGATAGTTTTCACCCGGGGCCCAGCCTTCCGGGAAGCCGCCCATCCCGGTACGGGTCGCCATCACGTTCGCCAGCGGAGAACGGACCGGCGGTTTGGCGCTCCAGTAGAGACGGTACTGGAAGTCCAGCTTGTCGCCTGCTTTCACCGGTTTTTCCGGCTGCCAGAAGCAGACCACGTTATCCAGGGTTTCACCGGTGGTCGGGATCTCCATCAGCCCCACGGTGCCCTTGCCCCACTGGTTGCGCGGCTCGACCCACAGGCCTGGACGTTTGTTGTACCAGCCCATGATGTCCTGATAGTGCGAGAAATCGCGATCGAGCTGCAGCAGACCAAAGCCTTTCGGGTTCTTATCGGTATAGGCGTTGAACTGTAACTTCTGCGGGTTGTTCAGCGGACGGCAGACCCACTCGCCGTTGCCGCGCCACATCGCCAGACGATCGGAGTCGTGGATCTGCGGATGAATGGTGTCGCACATGCGGCGCTCGTTGTTGCCGCAGGCGAACATGCTGGTCATCGGCGCGATCCCCAGCTGCTGAATGTCCTTTCGGGCATATAGGTGGTTTTCGACGTCCATGATCACCTGAGTCTTCTCGCAGTGGATCACGAACTTATAGGCTCCGGTGATGCTCGGGCTGTCGAGCAGGGTGTAGACCGTAAAGGTGGTCGCACCCGGTTTGACGGTTTCAAACCAGAACGAGGTAAAGTCCGGGAACTCTTCCTGCGTATCGGCATAGGTGTTAAGCGCCAGACCGCGGGCAGAGAGGCCGTACTGATAAGTGTCATCCACCGCGCGGAAGTAGCTCGCGCCCAGGAAGGAGACGATATCGCGACGCGCCAGCTCCGGGGATTTAAAGGCGCGAAAACCGGCAAAGCCTAAATCGCTCTGGCCTTCCAGCTGCTTCGTATCAACGCCCGCGTCGTGGTAGTTGAACAGCTCCGGGCGGAAGTGAATTTCACGCGCCTGCGCGGTCTGATTATCCAGCGAGAACATGCGCACCCGGCGGCGGAAGCCCATTCCGACGTGGAAGAACTGCACGTCGAGCTGGCGGTTTTCGATGTTGTTCCACAGCGACTGCTTCGCATCGTACTGGATGCTGTTATAGGCCTGCGGCGTCAGCGTCGCTAAGGTATCCGGCAGCGGACGCGGCGCACCGCCCCAGGGTGTTTGCGCCAGGTCGTGCGCCATGGATTGCAGCACGGAGAAGTCGAAACGACGGCTCGTACCGTCCGCAATATCCGACTCAGCCGCACTGGCTGCCCGGGAAAAAAGCGCGGCGAGGCCGGAAGTCCCGCTCAGGGCGGCAACAGCCAGGGAGCCTTTTAAAAAACGTCTGCGATTCATGCCTGGAAAAACGTCCTTATGGTCGTGGGGAGGTGGATTTCGCTCAGGGCGAAACAACGGCAAGAAAGAACATCATTAAGAGGGCACAGCCTAAACAAAAACGGTTAAGAATCCAATAATTGACAGGCGAGAATATGCGCAATGGGAGAAAGATTTTTATGTCGAGGAGAATTGCCTGAATCGGGGGTAAAGAAACGTATAAAAAGGCCCCTGCCGGACATTAACGACAGGGGCTAAAAAGTCAGATTGTCGTTATTTTACGCTGACATCGATACCCGGGAAGTACTTCTTCGCCAGCTTATCGATAGTGCCGTCAGCGCGGACTATATCAATGGCGGCATCAAGCTGCTTTTTGGTGGCCTCGTCGCCTTTACGCAGGCCATAGCCGATCCCGCTGCCGAGAATAGTGTCATCCGATACCGGTTTGCCGATAAAGCCGAAGCCCTTCCCCTGCGGCTTGCTGAGGAAGCCTGCCTGCCCGGCGGCAGACATCACCAGCGAGGCATCGATACGGCCATTGAGCAGATCGCCCCAGGCCATGTTCTGATCTTTATAGGACACCACGGTGACGCCCTGTTTTTCCCAGTGCTCCTTGGCATAGGTTTCCTGAATGGAGCCCTGCAGCACGCCGATGGTCTTGCCTTTCAGCCCTTCCGGCGTAGCGTCGACCGCGCTGCCGGTTTTGCCCACCAGCTGGGAGGGGATCCGGTAGATCGGCTGGGTAAAGTCGATGCTCTGACGACGCTGATCGGTAATGTTCATCGCCGAGTTAATAGCGTCAAATTTCTTCGCCACCAGCCCCGGGATCAGCGCGTCGAACGAGGTTTCAACCCAGCTGCATTTCAGCGCGGCGGCGGCGCAAATGGCGTTGCCGAGCTCAATATCAAACCCTTCCAGCTCACCCGAGGCATTGCGGCTCTCAAATGGCGGATACTCGGCTTCGACGCCGTAACGTAATTCTGTTGCCGCGAAGGACGAAAACGAACACAGCAATCCCAGGCCGACAACGAAGGCTTTTAATTTCATGACTGAACTCCTAAGCGTGGTGTTACCCGACACAGGGCCTGCGCACCTGCCCGTAATGTCGCCTCATCTTTGGCAAAAGAGAGACGGATTAATTTGTTATCTGTCCCGTCGGTATAAAACGCCGACAGCGGGATAGTGGCAACGCCGTGATCCACAATCAGCCGCTTCACCATCTCGCTGTCGCGCTCGTCGCTGAAGTGGCTGTAATCCGCCAGCAGGAAGAACGAGCCTGCGCTCGGCAGCAGACGGAAGGGTGAATCGACCAGCAGATTGACCAGCAGATCGCGCTTGCGCTGGTAAAATGCCGCCAGCGACAGCCAGGTTTGCGGATCGGCCATATGCTCGGCAAAAGCGTACTGCATAGGGGTATCGGCAGAAAACATTAAAAACTGATGGATCTTGCAGATCTCCTCCATCAGCTCCGCCGGGGCCACGCAGTAGCCCACGCGCCAGCCGGTGACGTGGTAGGTTTTGCCGAAGGACGAGACGATCACGCTGCGTTCCGCCAGCCCGGGATGGGTCGCCATGCCGTGATGCGGCACGTCGTCAAACACCACGTGCTCGTACACTTCGTCAGAGAGAATAATGATATCGGTGTTACGGGTGACGAGCGCGAGCTGCTCCAGATCGGCGGCCGAGAAGACCTGCCCGCTCGGGTTATGCGGCGTGTTGATGATGATCATCCGCGTGCGCGAGGTGATGGCGGCACGCACTTCATCCCAGTTCACCGCGAAATCCGGCACGGTCAGCTTGATGGCGACCGGCGTCGCGCCCTGTAGGCGCACAATCGGCGCATAGCTGTCGAATGAGGGTTCAAAGTAGATGACTTCGTCGCCGGGATGCACCAGCCCGCTGATGGCCGAATAGAGCCCTTCGCTGGCGCTGGCGGTGATCAGCACTTCGCTGGCGGGATCGTATTGGGTGCCATACAGCGAGGCGATTTTATCGGCGATGCGCGCTTTAAGCGGCGCCAGCCCGGTCATCGACGCGTACTGGTTGTGACCCGCCTGCATCGCACGGTGAACGCCGGCAATCAGCGCCGGATCGCATTCGAAGTTCGGCGCACCCTGGGAAAGGTTGATGGCATTGTGTTCAGCGGAAAGCTGACCGATAACGGTAAAAATCGTGGTGCCAACGTCCGGCAGTTTGGAACGGGGTTGTATCGGGGTACGCAGCGTCATCGGAAATTCCTCTGGTGGAGAATGCATAACTATTCAACCCGAACACTATTGTGGCGACAATCGAATTGTTGTCATAATAGCCATGACAAAAAATCATACCTGGAGGTTCTGTGTCGCGTCGCTCGTTCCCGCTTACCGCCGTTGAGGCTTTTATTATCACCGCGCGGCATCTGAATCTGACCCATGCCGCAAAAGAGCTCTGCCTCACCCAGGGAGCGGTGAGCCGCAAAATCGCCGCTCTTGAAAGCTGGTTCGGTTTTCCGCTCTTTGAACGTCACGCCCGCGGGCTGCGCCTCTCCCCCCAGGGCAGCGCCCTGCTGCCGGATCTGCGCGCCTCCTGGGAGCACTTTCTGACGGTGGCGGATCAGGCCCGCGCCCAGCAAACCGTGGTGCGTCTGAAGGTTCCCACCTGCGCCATGCGCTGGCTGGTGCCGCGGCTGCTGCAGGTGGAGCGCGAACAGCCCGAGTTACAGATTGCCCTGACTACCACCAACGAGCACAGCGTTAATTTCAAAACCGAATCCTATGATGCCGCCATTGTCTTTGGCACCCAGCTCAGCGCCGGGGATCTGCTGTTTGAAGAGGCGTTAACCCCGGTGGTCAGCCCTCTGCGCCAGGGCCCGGCGCTGGAGTCGCTTACCTTTCTGCATCCGACGCGGGATAAGACCGACTGGTCGCTGTGGCTGGAAAAACAGACCACTTCGCCGCCTGTCATGCACAAAAATCAACACTTCGACACCATGGATCTGGCGATCACCGCCGCCATTCAGGGGCTCGGGGTTGCCATTGCCGACGAGACGCTGGTGGCAGAGGATATTCGCGCCGGGCGGCTGGTGCGGCCTTACGCCAGCAGCGTCAGGACCGGCGCCAGCTACCGGCTGGTGCTGCGGGAGTCGCGCGGCAAAGCGGCCGGGCTGGCCGCCTTTCGAGAGTGTCTGCTCAATCCAGGCTGACGTGGTGCTTCATCACCCGTTTAAACAGCGCCATGCGGGCGCGCATAAAGCGGTTTTCAAGCTTAAATCCCGCATGTTTATTCACTCCAATGCGTAGCAACACGTCCCGCCCGTGGTGACAGGCAGGCCAGCGCGTCGGGCCATCCAACGCGTCGCACTGCTGGCTGGCATGGCGGGCGAAGTTGACCCAGTAATCGGCAACCTGGGCTGAGAAGGCCAGGTCGTTGTCATTCACATAGCGCCGGGCGGGCTCGGCCAGAGTGAGCGTATCAAACACGTACGGCACCTCGTTGCCATGCCACGCCCCGTTGATATAGGTGGCATGCTCGGCTTCGGCCACATAGTCGAACCAGTAGCGCCAGCACGGCTGCCCCACCCGACGCTGGGCCTGCATCACCACAAACCCCAGGGTGGTGAAGGCCATATCGCGGCACACCTGGCGTCCGAGTTCAGCATCGTCTTTGATGCCGGGATAGAGCAGCTTGATCAACCCCAGTCCCAGCCGCCGCTCCCGGCGCAGCTTCTGGATCTGCCCTGCGAGATCGATACCAAACACCGCCATCACGCTGGCTTCGTCGCTGTTGGAGCCGACCATGATCGGCACCGGATGCTGACGAGCGGCAAAAAAGACCTCCAGCATCGGCTCCGGCAGGACGCAATCCCCATTGATCGGCGCAGGGGCGACGTTAAGCGGGGCCGTCAGCGGCCAGAGCGCCTCGGGCGGGATCGCCCGCAGCTGCTCTGCGGTGGCATCTTGCAGCCCAAAATGGGCCGCCAGCGCCTTGCCTTTTTTGAGCGCCTGCTCCCGGGGCGTGTCCGGTAGGGTATACCCGCTCTGGATAATCGCCTTATGAAACAGCCCCAATGCCAGCGGCGAGGCCAGCAGTGACAGCACGCTGCGCGCCCCGGCGGATTCACCAAACAGGGTGATGTTGTTCGGGTCACCGCCAAACTGCGCGATGTTGTCCCGCACCCACTCCAGGGCGGCAATCTGATCGAGCAGAGCAAAGTTATGCACCACCCGCTCCTCTTCCCCTGCCAGCGCCGGATGGGCAAAAAAGCCCAGATGGCCCAGCCGGTAGTTCAGCGTCACCAGGATCGCGCCGCGCTGCGCCAGCGCCTTCCCGTCATAGGGCGGCAGCCCGCCTGCGCCGATAGTGAAGCCGCCCCCGTGTAGCCAGACCATCACCGGCAGCGGCGCCGGGCGTTGAACCGGGGCCCAGACGTTCAGGTAGAGGCAATCTTCCGAGAAACGCCCCGGATCGCCCCCGCCCAGTTGCTGGCAGTACTCGCTGCTCTGCCAGCTCGACGGCGAAAAAGTGGTGGCCTGACGCACGCCCTGCCAGCGCTCAACCGGCTGCGGCGAACGCCAGCGCAGGGCGCCCACCGGCGGCGCGGCGTAGGGAATGGCGCGCCAGACCTGCACATCGCCATCCGTGATGCCGCCCAGCGCCCCCTGGCGCGTGGTGATTATCGGGGATGAGTCGTTTTCCATACTGACCTCAGGTTGCAATCACATCCCCGCAGAGTACCGTTTTCAGAGCAAACCGCAACGCCGCTTGCTGCGTTCTTCCGCCTCGCGATAGAGGGTGAACTCATCCAGCACCGGACAGCCCAGCGCCTCCTCGAAGGCATCGCGGCTGGCGTTGCCGTGGGTGCGGGCCTGCGTCTCGTTACCGAGGTTCGACTGGAAGATCCCGGCGGCGCTTACCGGGAGGAAATCTTCATAGGTAATAGGCTGCGCCACCACCCAGCCGCGCTCAATCAGCGGCTGCGGATCGTCCCCGGGGCCAAAGGAGTGACGGTGCGACTCCCCGGCCGGGGTCAGGCGATAGCGGAACCACGCCAGCCCCTGACGGCGCAGGAAAATATCGCTGTCGGGAAAGGCCTGGAATACCTCCTGCAGATGCAGCTGATGAGTCAGGTTGTCTTTGCCCGTTCCGGCTTCGTTAAGCAGGCGATCGTAGAGTTCACGCCCTTTCGGGGTTAAGGCCACGCCGCGCTGCTCGATCTCACCGAAGCGGGCGGTATGGGTCCCCCGATGTTCGCCCGCAAACAAAATCGGTTCCTCCAGCGCCTTAAAGCTGGTCTGACGCAGCAGGAGCGGCATCTCCCGGCGCGGCGGCCCTTCAATCAGCATCTTCGGCTCAATACCGTACTCCGGCATCAGGGACTGTACCCGGTCGATATCCAGCGTGCGCGGCGTCAGGTGGTTGATATGACAGCCCGGGAAGCAGACCACGTCGGCAATCAGCCGGTGTTCGTTGTGCAGCGCCTGATAAGTTTCATGATCGACGGTGGCATGACGATGCCAGCGGAAGGTCTCCAGCGCCTGCTGGACAAACTCCTCGGCCTGCGCCGGGGTGAACGCCCCTTCCGCTTCGTGCAGCGCAATCAGCTCCAGACAGCGGGGGGTGAAGATATTGCGCCGGGCAAGGATCGCCGCCGCCTGTTCGCGCAGGGCGACGTTATCAATCAGATCGAGGCGCAGCAGCGAGGTGAAGATCCGAAACGGATTGCGGCACAGAGCGGCATCGTCAACCGGACGAAACGCGGTCGAGTGGACCGGCACCCCGGCCTGAGAGAGGTCGTAATAGCTGACAGGGAACATGCCCATAATGGCGAACATCCGCCGCAGGGTGGCCAGCTCCTGGGCCGTACCGACACGGATTGCCCCGTGGCGTTCGAGGTTGAGGCGAGCCAGTTCATCCGCGTTGGCCAGTTGTTCATGCAGCTTCGGGTTATTTTCCAGTACCGCCAGATTCACATCCGCGACCAGCTCCAGCAGCGTCCCGTATTGCGGAACTTCCTGCTGATACATTGCCGACATCGCCTGTGAAAAGTTCTCCCGAATATCATCAGCCGTGATGTTGTTCGCCATGATTTAATGCCTCCAGTGAATATTATCTGGAGTGTAGAGAAGGCCATTAAGGCCGTCTGGAAGAATTTACGAATTGTGATCCAGGTGGAGAGGTGCTCATTTCCTGACTAGCGGCGATGTGAAGTGATTCAGGCGTCTGCACAACTATTTCCGTGCAGAACCAAAAATTGCTTGTTACTCAATTAGATTGAATGTTAATAATATTTTGCTAGCAGGTTATCAAAATTAAACAACTTTACTTGTCACTCCGCTACCTCTGTTTTTAACATCGCCTATGGAAAAAAATGGTTTGTTTAGTCAGCGCATTCGTCTGCGCCATCTGCACACTTTTGTGGCCGTCGCTCAACAGGGAACGCTGGGGCGTGCGGCTGAAACTCTCAACCTGAGCCAGCCTGCGCTCTCAAAAACGCTGAATGAGCTGGAACAGCTGACCGGCACCCGCCTGTTCGACCGGGGACGACTGGGTGCACAGCTGACGCTGGTGGGAGAGCAATTCCTGACCCACGCCATTAAAGTGCTCGATGCCCTGAATACGGCGGGCCAGTCCCTGACGCGGCGCAACGACGTGCCGGGAGATGTGGTGCGCATCGGTGCGCTTCCTACCGCAGCGCTGGGCATCCTCCCTGCGGTCATTGGCCAGTTCCACAAGCAGCAGCGCAACATCACGCTGCAGGTCGCCACCATGAATAACACCATGCTGCTGGCGGGGCTGAAATCCGGAGAGCTGGATATTGGCATCGGCAGAATGTCGGACCCGGAACTGATGAGCGGTCTCAACTACGAACTGCTGTTCCTGGAATCCCTGAAGCTGGTGGTGCGCCCGCGTCACCCGATCCTCAACGATACCGTGACCCTCAGCCGGGTGATGGAGTGGCCGGTGGTGGTCTCCCCGAAAGGCACCGTTCCGCGCCAGACCGCGGAAACGCTGCTGCAAACCCAGGGGTGCAAACTGCCGTCGGGCTGTATCGAAACCCTGTCAGCCTCCCTGTCACGCCAGCTGACCGTCGATTATGACTATGTCTGGTTTGTCCCTTCCGGCGCGGTGAAAGAAGATCTGCGCCAGGGCACGCTGGTGGCGCTGCCGGTGACAACCTCCAGCCCCGGCGAACCTATTGGGGTATTAACCCGCGTGGAAGCCCCGCTCTCCACTGCCACGCAAACGCTCCTCAGCGCGATTCGTAAATCCATGCCGGTGTGAGCACACTTCCCCTACGCCCGTCTTGCTGACGGGCTTTTTGTTTCCGTTACTCAAATAATGCGAAATCATTCATTAACAATTGCGCTAAACAATTTAACAGTTTTATCATACCCGCCGATTTCACCAAATGGTTCATTCAAATAACGCAGCGGTGATTTCCCTGACGCTATAACGGCGTCATGCCCGACTTTTTCATCATGGATCTTCTCTTCTGTTACCCATTTGGTTCAGGCCTGGTTCTGCCTGTCCAGTGAAGACAAGATTATTTCAGGAGACAGAAATGGCTATAGGTAATTCGCTACGTGGGTTCCCCCGGATCCTGCTGTGGCTGCTGGTCGGTCTGATGGCACTCATCGGACTGGCCGTCGGTGGGCTGGGCTTTAAGCTCGCCACCGTAGGGGGAAGCTGGTACTTCCTGACCATGGGCGTGGTGATGCTGATCGCCGCGTTCCTCATTGCGCGTCATCGCACCAGCGGCATTATCCTCTACGCGGTGGCGTTTATCGCCTCGGCGATCTGGGCCGTCAGCGACGCAGGCTGGGATTTCTGGCCGCTGTTCTCGCGCCTGTTCACCTTTGCGGTGCTGGCATTCCTGGCCGCGATCGTCTGGCCGTACCTGCGTGGCGCGGATCGGCCGGTCACTAAAGCCCCGGCGTTCGGTATTGCTGCCGTCCTGGCCGTAGTGATGCTGGTGAGCTTCGGCTGGATGTTTAAGCCGCAAACCCTGGTGGCCGCTAACGAACCCGTCCCGGTTAAACCGGTGCCTGCGGGGCAGCAGCAGAAGAACTGGGCGCACTGGGGTAACACCACCCACGGCGACCGTTTTGCCGCGCTGGATCAGATTAACAAGCAGAACGTTAACGATTTGAAGGTGGCCTGGGTTGCCCATACCGGCGACATTCCGCAGAGCAACGGCTCCGGCGCGGAAGACCAGAACACCCCGCTGCAGATTGGCGACACGCTGTTTGTCTGTACCCCGTACAGCAAGGTGCTGGCGCTGGACGTGGACTCCGGGAAAGAGAAGTGGCGTTATGATTCGAAAGCCACCGCGCCAAACTGGCAGCGCTGCCGTGGCCTGGGCTATTTCGAAGATACCTCTAACGTGACAACGTCACCGACAGAAACGCAGCCTGCCGCCTGCGCGCGCCGTCTGTTCCTGCCGACCACCGATGCTCGTCTGATTGCGCTCAACGCCGACAATGGCCAGCTGTGCGAAGACTTTGGCGACCACGGCGTGGTTGACCTTGGCGTAGGCATGGGTGAGATCAAGCCGGGCTACTATCAGCAAACCTCCACTCCGCTGGTAGCGGGTAATGTGGTGGTTGTGGGCGGACGCGTGGCGGATAACTTCTCCACCGGCGAACCCCCGGGCGTGGTCCGGGCGTATGACGTCCACACCGGTAAACTGGCCTGGGCCTGGGATCCGGGCAACCCGAACCTGACCGGCCTGCCGCCGGAAGGCCAGACCTATACCCGCGGGACGCCGAACGTCTGGTCTGCCATGTCCTATGACGCGAAGCTGAACCTGATCTATCTCCCGACCGGTAACGCCACCCCGGACTTCTACGCGGGCGAACGTACCGAACTGGACGATAAATACAGCTCCTCAATCGTGGCGGTGGATGCCGCTACCGGCCAGGTACGCTGGCATTTCCAGACCACCCACCACGATCTGTGGGACTTCGACCTGCCGTCTCAGCCGCTGCTGTACGATCTGCCGGATGATAAAGGCGGTACCACTCCGGTGCTGGTGCAGACCAGCAAGCAGGGCATGATCTTTATGCTCAACCGCGAAACCGGCGAGCCGGTCGCGAAAGTGGAAGAGCGTCCGGTGCCTGCCGGGAATGTCGAGGGCGAGCGTTACTCCCCTACCCAGCCGTACTCGGTCGGCATGCCGATGATCGGCAACCAGACCCTGCACGAATCGGATATGTGGGGCGCGACGCCGGTTGACCTGCTGCTGTGCCGCATCCAGTTTAAAGAGATGCGCCATCAGGGCGTCTATACCCCACCGGGTCTGGATCGCTCCCTGCAGTTCCCGGGCTCGCTGGGCGGGATGAACTGGGGCAGCGTCTCGGTGGATCCGAACAACAGCCTGATGTTCGTTAACGATATGCGCCTGGGGCTGGCGAACTACATGGTGCCGCGCGCCAATGTGGCCAAAAACGCCAGCGGGATTGAGATGGGGATCGTGCCGATGGACGGTACGCCGTTCGGCGCGATGCGCGAGCGTTTCCTGTCGCCGCTGGGCATTCCGTGCCAGAAACCGCCGTTCGGCACCATGTCGGCCGTGGATCTGAAGTCCGGCAAACTGGTGTGGCAGGTGCCGGTAGGTACCGTGGAAGATACCGGTCCGCTGGGGATCCGCATGCATATGCCTATCCCGATCGGCATGCCAACCCTGGGCGCATCGCTCTCTACCCAGTCCGGCCTGCTGTTCTTCGCCGGTACGCAGGATTTCTACCTGCGCGCGTTCGATACCGCCAACGGAAAAGAGATCTGGAAAGACCGTCTGCCGGTGGGCAGCCAGTCCGGGCCGATGACCTACGTGTCACCGAAAACCGGGAAGCAGTACATCATCATCAATGCGGGTGGCGCACGTCAGTCACCGGATCGCGGGGATTACATCATCGCGTACGCCTTGCCTGATAAGCAGTAATGCTCCAGCCGGCCACCTCGTGTGGCCGGTTTTTTTTATCTTTATGGCGTGCCTGACAAGGAATTCTGCATCCAGGTCGCCGTTTTGCCGCCCTGGTAGTTCACGACCCAACTCTGTCTGACGCCGGCTGGCCAACAGCTGCGCATCACCGCCCGCTTCGTCTCGTCGAAGAAGGGTTTATCTCCCGCCGCCTCGTAGTCCGCCGCCCGCCCGTTCAGCTTGACGTTAAACGACGCTGTCACCCTGCCGGAGTAGTTCTGCGCCGCGGCCTGCTCTGGATAGCGGGGCTGCACGCGGTAGACATCACCCTCGCAGTCCGCCAGCCCGTTGTCCGCGGTCGAGGTGCTGCCGCCCACCGGAAAAGAGAGTCCAACCCCTACGCCGCCGCTGCCACCGCCCCCGCCTATTCCCACGCCGCCAATCCCCACGCTGCCGCCGGAAGCACACCCGGCCAGCAGCCATGCGGCGCAAACCACCTGCGTAAATCGTTTCATCGTCTTGTTCCTCTTCAGCCCTTACAACCATCATAGCGGGGAATAAAAAAAGGGTTCATGTCGAAACATGAACCCTTTTTTCCCGGCGGCAAGGGTGCCCCTCTATTGCCGGGTGGCGCTGCGCTTACCCGGCCTACGAAAACCCACATGGTGCCAGGTTTCGTAGGCCCGGTAAGGCGTAGCCGCCACCGGGTAGGGTTAGCAAATCAGAAGGTTTCCCAGTTATCACCATCGGCTACCGCCGGGCGCAGCGGCGCGGCAGGCGTAATCGGTGCCGCTTTACTGCTGCTGCGGGCCTGGGTCATACCGTGCAGACGGAAGGTACCAACCGCTTCGGTCAGGCGGGCAGCCTGATCTTCCAGCGAGGCCGCCGCCGCAGAGGCTTCTTCCACCAGCGAGGCGTTCTGCTGGGTGACTTTATCCATCTCCGAGATCGCCTGGCTGACCTGCACAATGCCACGGCTCTGCTCGTCGGAGGCGGCTGCGATCTCCAGCATGATATCGGTGACGCGTTTAACCGCTTCCACGATCTCGTTCATGGTATTACCGGCGGCCACCACTTCACCGGAACCCTGGTCAATGAGGGACACAGATTCGTTGATCAGCCCTTCAATCTCTTTCGCGGCGTTGGCGCTGCGGCTGGCCAGGGTACGGACTTCGCTGGCGACCACGGCAAATCCACGCCCCTGCTCACCGGCACGGGCAGCTTCCACCGCGGCGTTCAGCGCCAGGATGTTAGTCTGGAAGGCGATGCTGTTGATCACCGCGGTAATTTCAGAGATTTTCTTCGAGCTGCTGGAGATATTGCCCATGGTTTTCACCACGCCGGAGACCATCTGGCCGCCACGGCTGGCTTTACCGGAGGCATCTTCCGCCAGTTTGCTGGCGTGATGCGCGTTATCGGCGTTCTGCTTCACGGTGGCGGTCAGCTGTTCCATGCTGGCAGCTGTCTGCTCAATGGCGGCGGCCTGCTGCTCGGTACGTGATGAGAGATCGGTGTTGCCGGCGGAGATTTCGCTGGTTCCGCGATAGATCTCTTCCGCACCCTGACGCACGGTGCCTACGGTGCCCACCAGCGAACGCTGCATGGTTTGCAGGTCGTGGGTCAGGCGGCCAATTTCACTGCGCCCGGTCAGATCCTCAGCCAGGGTCAGGTCGCCTTTGGCGATATGAGCAATACGGTTCGCCGCGCGCTGCAGCGGGTTAATCACCGTGCGACGCAGCACGATAAAGGTGATCACCGTCAGCACCAGCGCCAGACCAAAGGCGCCGATCATAAACATCAGCCCCAGCTGGGTGCGGGTATGCGCCTGTTCGGTCAGCATATTGGCGCGGTCGGTGCGGATCTTGATCGCCTTCAGCAACACCTCGTTATAGGCGTCATCCAGCGGGCGCGCCGATTCATTTTCATGGTTGATGATGGCTTCGAACATGCCGTTTTTGGCATATTTCAGCATCGGCTGCATGCCGTCGATATAGGCCTGATAGTTCGATTTCAGCTCGCCATCCAGCGCTTCATCCGCCGGAGTACGCACGCCGCGGTTCATGTAAATGGCAAAGCTGTCCTGAGACTGTTTGATACGCTGTTCGGCTTCCGCGATGTTCTTTTTCATCGCGTCCATTTCCGCGATACGGCTGGCGGCACCCGCGTGGATCATGTTGATACGCGCCGTACGCAGGTGGTTAGAACTGTTTGATAACCCGGTACGCACCTGAATTTCAGCGGTGACATCCTGCTGATCTTTGTCTGCCTGCAGTAAAAAATAGCCTGCCAGCCCGGCGCTCAGGGCAAACAGCAAAATAATACCACCCAAAATCGAGGAGATAAGCGGAAGCAGCCTGATGTGATGCAGGAAGCCCAGCTTATGTTGCGCCCGAACTGTTGTTGTTTTGTCCATAGCCGTTGACTCTCTCATAGGTAAGATGCGTGGGAACACGCCTGTAAAATAGTCATCGGCACTACACTGAATTTGATTACGCCTAAAATCGCAACACTGGTCACACTTTCGCAATGATTTTTAAAGAAATGTCGTCCCGCTGCCCGTAAAGGCGCAGCGGGAGAGAGAGGGTCTGTTAGTTATCGCCGAAATGGATAACGGTGCGGATGGATTTGCCTTCGTGCATCAGATCGAAGGCTTCGTTGATCTGCTCCAGCGGCAGGCGATGGGTAATGAACGGATCGAGCTGAATTTTGCCCGCCATCGCGTCTTCGACCATGCCCGGCAGCTGGGTGCGGCCTTTGACGCCGCCAAAGGCGGAACCACGCCAGACGCGACCGGTCACCAGCTGGAACGGACGGGTTTTGATCTCCTGCCCGGCCCCGGCTACGCCGATGATTACGCTTTCGCCCCAGCCCTTGTGGCAGCACTCGAGCGCCGCGCGCATCACGTTGACATTCCCGATACATTCAAAGCTGAAGTCGACCCCGCCGTCGGTGAGTTCAACGATCACGTCCTGCACCGGCTTGTCGTAGTCGTTCGGGTTGATGAAATCGGTCGCGCCCATTTCCCCGGCCAGCTTGAATTTCTCCGGGTTAGTGTCCACCGCCAGAATACGTCCGGCCTTCGCCTGCACCGCACCCTGGATAACCGCCAGACCGATCCCGCCCAGACCGAAGACCGCTACGGTATCGCCCTCTTTCACTTTCGCGGTGTTGTGTACTGCGCCAATGCCGGTGGTGACGCCGCAGCCCAGCAGACAGACTTTATCCAGCGGCGCCTGCGGGTTCACTTTCGCCAGCGAGATTTCGGCGCAGACGGTGTATTCGCTGAAGGTGCTGGTGCCCATGTAGTGATAGATCGGCTCACCGTTGTAAGAGAAACGGGTGGTGCCGTCCGGCATCAGGCCTTTGCCCTGGGTGGCGCGAACCGCCTGGCAGAGGTTGGTCTTGCCGGATTTACAGAACTTACACTCGCGACACTCTGCGGTGTATAGCGGGATGACGTGATCGCCCGGCTGCAGGCTGGTGACGCCCTCACCGACTTCCACCACCACGCCGCCGCCTTCATGGCCGAGCACCGCCGGGAAAACGCCTTCCGGATCGTCACCGGAGAGGGTGAACGCATCGGTGTGGCACACGCCGGTATGGGTGATTTTGACCAGCACTTCACCTTTCTTTGGCGGTGCTACATCAATCTCAACAATTTTCAGCGGCTGGCCTGGGCCAAATGCAACAGCAGCACGTGATTTCATCTTGCTTTCCTTTTAGTGATGTCAGGTGTTTATTTTAGATAAGAGCGCAGCAAATGACCGACTTCTGCCATTCTGACGGCCCGCTGATCGGCGGTGGTTTCGCCCGTCACCAGCTCATCTTTGAGGTGAATTTCAACCATCTCGCCCATCAACCCGTTCGCCGCCCCGCGCACCGCGGCGATCTGCTGCAGGATGGCGAGACAGGGTTCGCCGGACTCGAGCGCCCGCTCCAGGGCATCGACCTGCCCGCGAATGCGGCGCACGCGCGTCAGGACACGTTTTTTATCTTCAGGTGAATGTGGCATGGAAGGGGCTCCTGGATACTGTAGGGGGGTATGGTATGCGATCTGCTACAGCGATGTAAACCGTGATATCTGCGCAGCCCGGTAAAGGTAGCGTCCCACTGGCTTACCCAACTTTGCGCTTTCTTACTTTATCGCTCGAATAAATATCAAAGCGGCATGTCATCATGTTGGCAAATACCACCACAACGACGTTGCGACACGTCCGGATAATGAAAAAGGCCTGCACCACTATGATCAAACTTACCCCGGCACTCCTTCTTGCGGGAAGCGTTCTCCTCGCGGGCTGTGATATGGAGCTCTCGCAGGAAGCGAAATCCAAAGTTGAAGAGACGACCCAGGAGGCCAATGCCTCGGTAGAGGCGTTAACCAACTCCGTGAACAGCGAAATGGAAAAAGCTAAACAGAGTGCTCTCGCCTCTGGGCTGTCGGAAGAGACGAACAAGCAAATCGACAGCGTTAAGCAGAAAGCCGAGGAGATCGGCAATATGAAAGTCTCCGAACTGCTCAGTTTTGGTGGCGATAACGACGCGGAAAATGAATCTGAGGAGAACTGATCCCGGTTAATGCTAAACGCCAGTCCGACTAGCTGCGGACTGGCTTACCTGATGCGTCCTGACCGACCTCATACCGGCTTAATATTCTGATTCATCCGGAACAGGTTTGTCGGGTCGTACTTGCTCTTCAGCTCCACCAGCCGGTTCCAGGTCGCCCCGTATGCAAAGGCGATGCGGTCGGTCTCCTCCTGGGTGAGGAAGTTGATGTAGGCCCCGCTGCTGGCAAACGGCTGCGAGCTGGCGAAGAACTCCCGCGCCCAGGCGATGCAGCGCTCATCCTCGGCGGCGGTTTCCCAGCGCCCGTGTACGTTCATCACGTAGTTCGCGTCACGGCTGGAGTAGGCCATGGCTTCGGGCGCGACGCGGGTCGTCTGACCGCCAATGGTTCCGATGAATATTTCACAGTGCGGGGACGGTAGCCTGGCCGCGTATTCGATGATGGCATCGATCACGCCGTCGCTGATTTGCGCGAAGTTGTGCGACTTCCAGTAGTTGCGCGCCCCTTTCGCCAGCAGCGGATCGAAGGCCTGCTGCCAGGCGGTATAGGGCTGCACGCCGACGTGCTCGCCCAGCACCGTGCCGAACTCGCGCAGCGGCGCGATAATCCTCTCACCCTCTTCCGGATCGCCCACATAGCACAGGGCCAGCGCGATCATCTCCCTGCCGTGAACCTCTGCGGGCAGGAACGGCAGCGGCGGCGCCTTGCGCGTCACCATCCAGACGTTGAGCTCCTCCGGCATGGTCTCGGTGAAGCGGGCAAACTGCGAGATCACCGATTTGGCCTGCTCAAACGGGAAGACGATCAGCCCGCTCAGCACCTCCGGCCCGACGGGATGGAGCTGAAAATCAAAGCGCGTCACCACCCCGAAGTTGCCGCCGCCCCCGCGCAGCCCCCAAAAGAGATCCGCATTTTCCGATTCGCTGGCGTTCAGCTGCCGGCCGTCTGCCGTAATGACTTCGGCAGAGAGCAGGTTATCGATGGTCATCCCGTATTTGCGACTCAGCCAGCCGAAACCGCCCCCAAGCGTCAGGCCGGCCACCCCGGTGGTCGAATTGATGCCCAGCGGCGTGGCGAGACCATGAGCCTGCACCACCCGATCAAAGTCGGCAAGGGTGCAGCCGGGTCCGACGCTGGCGGTACGGGTGGTCACGTCTACCTGCACGTCCTTCATCAGCGAGAGGTCGATCATCAGGCCGTCGTCGCAGACGGCGTTGCCGGCGATGTTATGCCCGCCCCCGCGGATCGAAATGAGCAGATTGTGCGTGCGGCCAAACTGGATGGCCTGCATCACATCTTCCGTTGACGTACAGCGTGCGATTAACGCGGGTTTGCGGTCGATCATGGCGTTCCAGATCTGGCGCACCTCGTCGTAGCCGGCATCGTCCGGAAGAAGCACTTCCCCCTGGAAGTGCGTTTTAAACTCGTCAATATTGTCCTTCATGATTGTCACCTGGCGTTGTTTAACCTTACTAATTATGGTGGTTTTTATGCACCCTGGCAGGTTAATTCACCCTCCCCTGTGTGGCCCTAAGCTAAACATTTTCAGCATAACCTTAAGGCAGCGCCTGCGCGGATCGACCAGACTTAACCTTTTTGTTTATAAGGATGCCACGCGATGAGACGTCTGGTTATGTCGATCTTCTCCAGCCCGGAGTCGTTACTGCAGGTGATGAGTCAGCAGGAAATTATTGAAGCCGTCGAGGACGGGGACCGCATTATTATCGATCAGGACGGTAACGCCTCGGTCAATTACAAAAGCAAAGAGGTGCGACAGGACTTTCTGCGCCATGTTAACGCGCTGAAGAGGGCCTGATATGGGAACGGCGATATTTATGGTGCTGATGGTGAGCGGATACTGGTACACCAGTCGCGACCTCTCCACCCGGTTTAAAATTAAGCGCTCCTTCGGCTGGGACGTCTATTTTCTGGTCGCGCTGTACGGCTGTATCTTTGTACTGCAGGGCGTGATCGCCACCGGCCTGCTCTGGTTGCTGCTGCTCGGGCTCTCGTATGCTGCCAATACGTTCCACTTAACCGCCCAGGACAACGCTAACTGGCAAGTGGATTTTATGAACTGGAGCTTTCTGGGCATCCAGGCGCCGGTGGTGGTGATGCTGGCCTTTGCCATCCTGTTTTGTCTCTATCGCTCTAACTGGGCAGGCAGCGCCAGGCTGGACGGCGAAGGCCGGAAACAGCTTTATAAGCGCCTGTCGCAATCCAGCGGTATCGAACAGCTGCTTTACCAGTGTATGGAGGAAGGCGAACTGGCGCTGGTGACCCTGAAGTCGCGGCGAATTTATGTCGGCATGATCCATACCGCGACCCTTGAATATGAAAAGACCGCCAATATCGTGCTGATCCCGATGCTCAGCGGCTATCGTGACGGTACGACGCTGAATCTGTGCATTGAGCATAACTACAGCAAGTGGTATGCCGAACATGATATTACCCTCGATTCACAGCCCAGAAGCGCAATGGCCTTCCGCAAGGTGATTATGCTGGATCAAATTGAAAGTCTTTCACTCTTCGATCCCGCCAGCGCCAGCGCGCTGGATCTGGAGCAGCGTTCGGAGAAAAGTGACTGATCGGTTCGCCGATCATGAAGATGGCTCATGTTGTAGTGAAATTTAGTCGCTTTCACTCGTTCCGGGGCTCTGGCATAAAAGATGCATTAACGTATCAGCAACATAAAGATTGAAATGAGATAGCTTCAGTCCTTATGCCAGAGCTCAGGAAGTGAGATAACGATGAATAAAGACTTCACCTTTACGATTAAGCGCAGTCGTTTCGATGAGAATTATAACCCCTCAGAAAACACGCGTATTACCACCAACTTTGCCAATCTGGCCCGCGGCGACAACCGTCAGCAGAACCTGCGTAATACGTTAGTGATGATCGACAACCGATTCAACGCCTTAGCGCACTGGGATAACCCTAAAGGCGATCGTTATACTGTCGAGCTGGACATTATCTCTGTCGAGATGAATATTGATGCGGAAGATAATCGCTTTACCTTCCCGGCCATTGAAATATTAAAAACCAACATCATTGATAAACTCACCAACGAGCGTATTGAGGGTATTGTCGGGAATAACTTCTCTTCCTATGTCCGGGATTATGATTTCAGCGTGTTACTGCCGGATCATAATAAGCATCAGACAGCGTTCAGCATTCCGGCGGATTTTGGCGCGTTACACGGCAATATCTTCAAACATTTTGTTAATTCGACCGAGTACCAGCAGAACTTTAACAAGCCGCCGGTGATCTGCCTCAGCGTATCCAATAAAAACGTCTATCAGCGCATCGGGAATGAACATCCGGTCTTAGGCTTCGAATACCAGCAGCAGGGTTCGTCGTTGACGGAAGCGTACTTCAAAAAAATGGGCCTGCAGGTTCGCTATTTTATGCCGCCAAACAGCGCCGCGCCGCTGGCGTTTTATTTCATCGGCGATTTACTGAGCGACTACAGCTTTATTGAGCTGATCGGCACCATCAGTACGATGGAGACGTTCCAGAAAATCTACCGTCCTGAGATTTACAACGCTAACTCGGTCGCCGGGCAACACTATCAACCCAGCCTGACGAACCAGGATCACTCCTTGACCAAAATTGTTTACGATCGCGAAGAGCGTAGCCAGTTAGCGATTGAGCAGGGAAAGTTTACTGAGAAACACTTCATCAAACCGTACAAGAATATTCTTGAGCAATGGTCTGCTCAGTACGCGCGTTGATTAATTAAAACAATAAGGTCACCTGTTATGAAAACATTGCTCCCCACGTCTACTGCCGGCAGCTTGCCGAAACCGTCCTGGCTTGCCCAACCGGAGACCCTGTGGTCTCCCTGGAAGCTGGAGAATGAGGAATTACTCGCCGGTAAGCAGGATGCGCTGCGTTTATCCCTCGACGATCAGCTGCGGGCCGGCATTGATATCGTCAGCGACGGTGAGCAAACGCGTCAGCACTTCGTCACCACCTTTATTGAGCACCTCAGCGGCGTCGATTTTGCGAAGCGCGAAGTGGTTAAAATCCGTAATCGCTATGATGCCAGCGTGCCGACCGTCGTGGGTGCCGTGGCTCGCCAGAAGCCGGTGTTTGTTGAAGATGCCAAATATTTACGTCAGCTCACCACGCAGCCGATCAAATGGGCGTTGCCTGGCCCGATGACGATGATCGACACTCTTTATGACAACCACTACAAAAGCCGCGAAAAGCTGGCCTGGGAGTTCGCCAAAATTCTCAACCAGGAAGCCAGAGAGCTAGAGGCGGCAGGGGTGGATATTATCCAGTTTGATGAACCCGCCTTTAATGTGTTCTTCGATGAGGTGAATGACTGGGGGATCGCCGCGTTAGAAAGAGCCATTGAAGGGCTGAAATGCGAAACGGCGGTACACATCTGTTATGGCTATGGCATCAAAGCCAATACCGACTGGAAAAAGACGCTGGGCTCAGAGTGGCGGCAGTATGAAGAGGCGTTCCCTAAACTGCAAACCTCCAACATCGATATCATCTCGCTGGAGTGCCATAACTCGCGCGTGCCGATGGATCTGCTGGAGCTGATCCGCGGTAAAAAAGTGATGGTTGGCGCCATCGATGTAGCCACCAATACCATCGAGACGCCAGAAGAAGTAGCCAGTACCTTACGCAAAGCGCTGCAGTTCGTTGATGCTGACAAGCTCTACCCTTCAACCAACTGTGGGATGGCGCCGTTATCCCGCCAGGTTGCCAACGGCAAGCTCAACGCGTTAAGCGCGGGGGCGGAGATTATCCGCAGAGAACTGGCGACAAAATAAGGTCCGCCACAGGGCAACCGTTGCAATATCCGGGCCGGGCAAGCGAAGCGCTCCCGGCCTTCCCTTTCTGGCCCACTTAGATTTCAAGTGCAGCAAGGATAGCGGCTTCCATCTTCTCCGGGGTGGAGATCGGTGCAAAACGCTTCAGCGGTTTGCCGTCGCGCCCCACCAGGAACTTTGTGAAGTTCCACTTGATCCGCCCCCCCAGCACGCCGGGCAACGCCTCTTTCAGATAGCGAAATACCGGGTGCGTAGCCGCGCCGTTGACCTCTACTTTCTCGAACATCGGGAAGCTCACACCGTAGTTGATATGGCAGGTCTGCGAAATATCGTCGGCACCGCCGGGCTCCTGTTTACCGAACTGGTTACAGGGGAAACCCAGCACCACCAGCCCCCGATCGGCATACTTTTTATAGAGCTTTTCAAGGCCGGCGTATTGGGGTGTGGGTAATGGTGCCAACTTACTGATTTAGTGTACGATGGTGTTTTTGAGGTGCTCCCGTGGCTTCCATCTCCATCAGTTGTCCCTCCTGCTCAGCTACTGAAGGCGTGGTGCGTAACGGTAAAAGTACTGCCGGACATCAGCGCTATCTCTGCTCTCACTGCCGTAAAACATGGCAGCTACAGTTCACTTACACCGCCTCTCAGCCCGGTACACACCAGAAAATCATTGATATGGCCATGAATGGTGTTGGATGCCGGGCAACCGCCCGCATTATGGGCGTTGGCCTCAACACGATTTTACGTCACTTAAAAAACTCAGGCCGCAGTCGGTAACCTCGCGCATACAGCCGGGCAGTGATGTGATTGTCTGCGCTGAAATGGACGAACAGTGGGGCTACGTCGGTGCTAAATCACGTCAGCGCTGGCTGTTTTACGCGTATGACAGGATACGGAGGACGGTTGTGGCGCACGTCTTCGGTGAACGCACTCTGGCCACACTGGAGCGTCTTCTGAGCCTGCTGTCGGCCTTTGAGGTCGTGGTATGGATGACGGATGGCTGGCCGCTGTATGAATCCCGCCTGAAGGGAAAGCTGCACGTAATCAGCAAGCGTTACACTCAGCGAATTGAGCGGCATAACCTGAATCTGAGACAACATCTGGCAAGGCTGGGACGGAAGTCACTGTCGTTCTCAAAATCGGTGGAGCTGCATGACAAGGTCATCGGGCATTATCTGAACATAAAACACTATCAGTAAGTTGGAGTCATTACCGGGGTGTGAAGCCACAATGGCTGGCAGTGTTCACCACCAGAACCAGCTTACCTGCATAGTCGGCCATAGAGACGAGCTGGCCGCGCAGGCTGGTGGCAGAAAGTTGATGAAAGGTCGTCATGTCGGAAACCTCAAAGCATTACCTTTTTCAGGACTTCTGAATTATAGGATCTGGACTTTAACACGTCTGCTTCTGGCGCGAAGCGAACAAAAAGCAAGGTTATCAGGTCCATCATGAGGGAGGAGCGGATATTCCAGAGCATTTTCTCGACAGGAAAACACCCGAAGATTGCACAATCTACTTTTATTATCTGACATATTAAACATTTAACATTTTCTTTCCTCCTGTATAAGGATAGGCTACTCTCACAAATGCGTTCGCGACCAAAACGGTTCGGGACCTGTACCCTTGCTTAATTTATGACAAACTTAGTCTGATATATGATTGCTTAATAAGGATGAAAAATGAAAAAAACAATCCCGGAATATACCACTGTTGATTTATCCCGTTGGGCAAGGAAGGAGCATTTTGAGGTATTTCAGTCGTTTGCTCAAAGTACAATTAACCAAACTGTTAATTTAGATATTACCGTGCTGCTAAAACATATTAAAGAGGTGGGCTGGAAATTTTACCCCACTATGATTTCCCTTCTTTCTAAAATTGCAAACAGCCATCCGGAATTTCGTATGGCCATGAAGAACAATGAGCTTGTCATTTGGAATGAAGTTCATCCAAGCTATACCATTTTCCATAATGAAACGGAGACGTTCTCATCATTATGGAGCCCGTACGATGGCAATATTCAAAACTTCCAGACGGTTTATTCCGAAGACGTTGCACGCTATGGTAATAATCTTTCTTATTGGCCTAAGGGCGAATCTCCGGAAAATATATTTTTCGTCTCGTCTATTCCATGGGGAAGTTTTACCAGTTTTAATATTAACGTGGCTAACATGCAGAATTTTTTTGCCCCTATGTTCACGTTTGGAAAATATTTCAACCAGGATGGGAAAGTACTGTTGCCTGTCGCCGCTCAGGTCCATCACTCCGTGTGCGATGGTTTCCATGTGGCAAGACTCTTCAATGAATTGCAGGTGTTGTGTAATGACTTACCGCACCTTTCAGAGGGACGCAATGCCTGATGCGCCAGTCGTCTTGATATCTCCTTTTACAGGGAGTGGGCAGCATCGATAGCCGTCATGTCTGCTCTACTGATTTACGCTCAGGCGCAAAGCGGCCTGCAATGGCCGCCCGAGACTGCCGCTCCACTACCAGGTCGTAGCCTGCATATCAATGACAAAGCGGTACTTAACGTCTCCCTTAAGCATACGGGCAAAGGCAGCCTCGATATCCTCGCCACCGATCGTTTCAATATCAGCGGTAATATTGTGTTCGCCGCAGAAGTTCAACATCTCCTGCATTTCCTGAATGCTGCCAATCGACGAACCGCTGATGCTTAAACGCCGGAACACCATGGGCGTAATATTCGGCGAGTTGTGCGGCTGGTCCGGAATGCCTACCAACACCAGGCGGCCATTGGTTTTCAGCATTGCCAGATAGGGATCCAGATCGTGCGGTGCCGCTACGCAGTCAATGATAAAATCCAGCGAGGTCTGGCAGGCAGCCATTTGCGCGGCATCGCGCGATACCACCACCTGTTTTGCCCCCAGACGAAGAGCATCTTTACCCTTCTCCGGGGAGGTCGTAAACAGCGTCACTTCCGCCCCCATCGCACTGGCAAGCTTCACTGCCATATGGCCTAATCCCCCCAGCCCCACAACACCCACACGGTCGCCTGCTTTGACATTGAAATGGCGCAGCGGCGACCAGACAGTGACGCCCGCACACAACAGCGGTGCAACCCCGGCAAGCGGCAGGTTTTTCGGTACCGAAACCACAAAATGCTGATCGACAATCACGCTCTGCGCATAGCCGCCGCGGGTTCTTTCGCCGGTATATTTATCAATACCATTGTAGGTAGCGGTAAACCCCGCCTCACAGTACTGCTCTTCGTGGTGCTTGCAGAAATGGCACTCGCGGCAGGCGTCGACCATCACGCCCACACCGACGATATCACCGGGTTTAAAACGGGTGGACTCGTCCCCAACCTCCACGACTCGCCCGACAATCTCATGCCCTGGCACCAGCGGATACTGGCTCACCGCCCATTCGTTACGCGCCATATGGAGATCGGAGTGGCACACGCCGCAGAAGAGGATCTCGATTTTGACATCCTGCTTTTGTAACGCGCGCAGCGAAATCTGGCCTGATGTTAAGGGTTGTGCCGCGTCATGGGCGACTAATGCGTTGATTTTCATCTTACCTCAGGAATGTGCTGGTTCTGGCTAACTCAAGGGGGCAGACTATAGTCAACAGGGTTCCATATTGATAGTAGTCACCATTTGGTGACCATAAGCAGAGGACAGAACAATGCCAGCCTGGGTTGAGGGTAAACTCTTTTTCTATGCGGACTCGCCGCCGCGCCGCCTGATGGAGCTCTTTTCAGTGAAATGGAGCACAATGGTGCTGCATGCGCTGTATCACTGGCCGGATGAACGCGCACGTACCGGTGAGTTACAGCGTAGCCTGCAGGGGATTTCCAAAAAAATGCTGTTCCAGACGCTCAAAGAGCTGGAGCAGCGAGGGTTGATTGCCCGCCATGTGTATGACGTGGTCCCACCAAAAGTCGATTACCGCCTGACCCCACTCGGCAGAACCTTTGCCGAACCCATTGAGCAAATGTACCAGTGGGGGTTGGAAAATCAGTCCGCACTGGATCAAATGGAAGCCTGTTATCAGGCGGCGTCGTTCAGTTAACGGGCTGAATTCTCAAATGTTCCTCCTGAAAGCGCGATATTCATCACATTATGCCAGGCTTTATATGCACCACCACAAGGTGACGATAACGCGGCCTGCTGCGCCAGACTAAAGGGATGACTCATTTGAAAAATGCTAAATACACAATGCCTTTACGCGAGGAAGGGTTCATTGGTCTGGGAGATTATGCCGCGATCGGCGAGGGCCGCTCCGTTGCGCTCATCGCCCCGGATGGCTCGATTGACTGGTGGAGCGCGCCCAATCTTGATTCCCCGCCCCTTTTCGATCGGCTGCTTGACCCAACCATTGGCGGTTTTTTCAGCCTGACGCCCGCGGTTGACTATACCGTCTCCCGCGCCTATCGCGAGGACAGCAATGTGCTGGAAACCCGCTTTGAGACGGAGGATGGCACGGTGCTGTTAACCGAATCGATTAACAGCACGCTGGCGGGGCGTCTGCCCTGGAGTGAGCTGGCGCGGCGGCTTGAGGGCGTGCGCGGCACCGTGCCTTTCAGGCTCCATTTGCGGTTTGGGACGATGGTCGAAACGCGATCGCCCTGGCGATCGGATACCTTTAAGGGCAGCGTTTACCATATCGGCGACCTGATGGCGATGCTGCACACCAGTGAAAACGTCGTCATTACGCATGCTGATGACGAAGAGATCGAAGCGGAGATCACCCTTAAAAAGGGCAGCCGGGAGGTTGTCGCCCTGCTCGTGACCCAGAGTGAACCGCTGGCCGTGCCGGACATTCAGGCGATTGATAACCGCATTGAAACCAGCCATACCGCCTGGCAGGACTGGGTCCAGGGGCTTAAATATGATGGCCTCTATAAAGATCACGTCATTCGCTCCGCGCTGGCGCTGAAGTTCCTCTGGTATTCGCCAACCGGCGCGCTGGCCGCGGCCGCGACCACCTCCCTGCCGGAAGGGATCGGTGGAAAGAAAAATTACGACTACCGCTTTGCCTGGGTGAGAGATGCCTGCCTGATTATCAAAGCCTTTACCTATCTGGGTACCCTCGAAGAGTGTAAAGCGGCCTTTTCCTGGCTGTCGAAAACCATCATCAGGCACGGCCCGGAAATGCAGGCCTGCTACACCCTCGAAGGCGAGCTGGTCCCGGAAGAGCGGTATGCAGAACTCCAGGGCTACCGGGATTCGCAGCCGGTACGGGTAGGTAATAATGCCCGCAACCAGCGCCAGCTGAGCATGTATGCCGATATGCTTGGGGTGGCAAAACTGTTTGTCGAAGCGGGCCATATTCTGGATACGGGCACCTCGCGCTTCCTCGGACACCTTGCCAATCAGTGTGCCGACCGCTGGCGTATGAAGGACTCGGGGATCTGGGAGCTGCCGGAAGAGCGCCATTACACCCACTCCAAAATGTCCTGCTGGCTGGCGCTGGACTGCGCCGTGGTGCTGGCGCAGCACAGCCATATCGAACCTACCTGGAAGGCGCGCTGGGAACGCGAACGGGACCGGATCCGCGACTGGGTGGAAAAGCACTGCTGGTCTGAAGCCCATCAGTCCTACTGCTTCTACGTTGGCGACGGCGGGCAGCTGGACGCCTCGCTGGCGCTGGTTTCACGCTACGGCGTGAAGGTGAATCCGAAACGCATGAAGCTGACCTATCAGGCTATCCACCAGCAGCTGGGCCATAACAGCGCGATGGTCTATCGCTACAGCGGCGTTGAGCAGGAGGAAAGCACCTTCATCGCCTGCTCATTCTGGCTGGCAGAGGCCTGGGCATCGATGGACGAGCCGGCGGCTGCCGCAGAGAGCATGGATGAAATACTTAAGACGCTGTGCCACCGCGGCAACGTGGAAACCTTCAATGAAATGTTTGATACCCGAACCGGCGAGTGGGTCGGCAACATGCCCCAGGGCCTGAGCCATCTCGCGCTGATCTGCGCGGCGCAGGCTATCAGCGAGCATCAACGGGAGAAGAAATAATATCCTCAGGCGCGGCCCGCCCGGATAACCATCAGGATGCCGAGCAGCACGGCGCACATCGACAGCAACATGCGCAGGCTGAATGTTTCGCCCAGCAGTGCCACGCCACCCAGGGTGGCAAGGCACGGAACACTCAGCTGAACCGTGCTGGCGGTCATGGCTTTCATCCTCGGCAGCAGCGTATACCACAGGGCATAGGCCGCGCCTGAAGCCAGCGCCCCGGACGTCATGGCTAACAACAGTCCGGGCGCGCTGGCAAATCGTTCCACCGACGGCAAAAGAGAGAGAATGAGGGTGAAAGGCACGGCCAGTATAAAATTCCCCGTCGTCGCCGGTATCGCCTCCGGCATGCTTTTCCCTTTCACCGAGTAGTAGGCCCAGGCCAGCCCGGAGCCGATCATCATCAGCGCACTGGTCGGTTCCGGGGCATGCGCGCCGGGGAGCAGGAGCAGCACCGTTCCTGCCACCGCCAGAAACAGCCCCGCCCCCTTCAGTACACCGACCTTTTCTCCCTGCCGCCAGCCATAGATAACCATTGCCGTCTGAACGGTGCCGAACAGCAACAGCGCCCCGGTTCCGGTATCGATCCGGAGATAGGACCAGGACATCGCCAGGACATACAGCGTCAGGGCCAGGCCGCTGCGCCAGTCATAATGTATTTTCGATCCCGGCTTTTTTCTGACGTTCATCAGAATAACCAGGAACAGGGCCCCGCTGACGATCCGCACATCGCTGAAGGTCGCCGGATCGATGTATCCGCCGGTCAGCGCCACCCTGCACAGGACGGAGTTCGCGGCAAACGCCAGCATGGTAAGTATTATTTTTCCTGTCATATCGTCTCTCACAAGTGAAACCTGCCCGAAGCCCTTCAGCTATGCCCCCTATCCTATACTTAAGCAAACCTTTGGAGGTGACTATGTGTGGACGTTTCGCCCAGGCCCAGACCCGGGAAGAGTACCTTGCCTTTCTTGCTGATGAAGCGGATTGCAACGTCCCCTACGATCCGGAACCTATCGGGCGCTATAACGTCGCGCCCGGCACCAAAGTCTTACTGCTCAGCGAGCGCGAGGACCAGTTGCATCTCGACCCCGTCTTCTGGGGTTACGCTCCCGGCTGGTGGGACAAGCCACTGCTGATCAATGCCCGGCAGGAGACCGCCGCCAGCAGCCGGATGTTTAAACCGCTGTGGCACCATGGCCGGGCAATTGTCTTTGCCGACGGCTGGTTCGAGTGGAAAAAAGAGGGGGATAAAAAGCAGCCTTACTTTCTCTATCGCGCGGACGGGCAACCTATTTTTATGGCAGCCATCGGCAGCACGCCGTTTGAACGCGGGGATGAGGCTGAAGGATTTCTGATCGTTACCGCCGCGGCGGATAAAGGGCTGGTGGATATCCACGACCGACGTCCGCTGGTGTTAACGCCAGAGGCGGCGCGGGAATGGCTGCGCGAAACGGTGAGCGGGCAAGAGGCAGAAGAGATCGCGCAGACGGGAGCCGTCCCCGCAGACCAGTTCCACTGGCATGCCGTGACCCGGGCGGTGGGGAATATAAGAAACCAGGGGCCAGAATTAATTGAGAACATCGGTGAGGTGTAAAATAACGTCAATGGCATTGACAGCTATTATTTCTGGAACTTACTAACACCCAAAAAATATAAAAAATGTCGTAAGCGAAGCGGCAAAATAATATCCAGGAGGGCCTGAATCAGGCCCCCGCTTTACACTTAAACAACCTGTTTTGGCCAGCGTCTCCTTTTCGGGAGTGGCACGCATGAGTGGGTAGTGAGTCGGGTTCCACAGACGGAACAAACAGCACCATGAGGTTGGGTTTGCGCTGGACTAAACGTGGTAAAACGAAATCGCTTACTTGTGCAAACCGGGCACTCAAATTTTAGGTTGGGAATAGCCCCTCCGGGCAGGTGAATAGAACGACCACCATAACGTAAATATCAATCGACCAGGGATATATCGTATAAAAACACCCCGTTTCGCATATATTTCTTTTCACTCTCCATATTATTTTAGCGATAACGAATTATCTCACCCGCAATAAATCAGAAAAACGCGTGGTATATCGGGGAGATAGCATCTCTCTTTTCATTTGCCATTGCTGTTCGATGCCCTGCCCCGCAAACCAGAGGGTTCCGCGCCCTTCTTTTTTATTCAGTTCATCGATGACTGCCATCAGCTCTGCGCTGTTGCGCCGGGGAGGATTTTCATCAAACAGATTGAGCTGAGCGACGCCAAGGCTGAAAAAATCCCCCAGCATGACCCCGGCTTTCTGATAGCGCAGCCCCTCTTTCCAGATGGCGTCCAGACAGCGCGTTGCCGCGTTAATAATATCCCGGCTGTCTTCGGTGGGCGTCAGCAGTTTGACTGAGGCGCTGTTGCCATAGTAAGGCTCGTTCAGCGCGAACGGCGAGGTCTTCACGAAGGCGGAAATAAACCGGCAGTACTGATGCTCGGCCCGCAGTTTTTCGGCGGCACGGGCGGCATAGCTGCAGATAGCCTGGCGCATCGACTCATAATCGCTGATCCGCTCGCCGAACGAGCGGGAGCACATAATTTCCTGCTTGTCCGGTACAAATTCTTCAAATCCCAGGCAGGACTCGCCGCGCAGTTCCCGCACGGTGCGCTCCAGCACCACGCTGAAATGTTTGCGGATAACGGCGGTATGGGTGTCAGCCAGATCCAGCACCGTTTTAATTCCCATCGCATCGAGTCTTTTACTCAATCGCCGCCCGACGCCCCACACCTCTTCGACGGGCAGCGCCGCCATCAGTTTACGTTGCCGTTCGATGCTGGATAAATCGAGCACGCCCCCGGTCTGCCGCTGCCATTTTTTCGCTGCGAAATTCGCCAGTTTGGCGAGCGTTTTGGTAGGCGCAATACCGACCCCGACGGTCAGGTGCGTACGTTTCTCAACGGTATGTCGAATTTCGCGGCCAAAGGCCTCCAGGTTGAGGCAGTTGCTGACCCCGGTGAGATCGCAAAAGGCTTCATCAATCGAGTAGATCTCGACTCGCGGGGTGATCTCTTCCAGGGTGGTCATCACCCGGTGGCTCATATCGGCGTAAAGTTCGTAGTTACTGCTGAAGGTGACAATGCCGTGGCGGCGGAAAATCTCTCTCTGTTTGAAATAAGGCGCCCCCATTGTCACCAGCCCTTTCGCTTCGGCGCTGCGGGCGATGACGCAGCCATCGTTATTCGACAGCACCACCACCGGGCGCCCCTTCAGGTCCGGGCGAAAAACAGTTTCGCAGGAGGCATAGAAGCTATTCACGTCGACAAGAGCAAACATGATTATTTGCGCGCTTTAACAGGCGCGGTAACGCGCGGAAGGATAAACGGCATAGTATCAAATCCATTTAACTGTATATTTATACAGTATCCATGAATTTAAGGATAAATCAAGGCGCTGCCCGCTGATTCAACGAAAGCGGTACCGACGCGGATTTAGTGCGCAACCTTGCTTTCTATCGTAATTTGCACGCCGGATTGTTTAATTAGTTACCTGAAACTTTGCTCAGTGTGTCTGTGCAATGCTAAGGTAACAAGCGTCGGAAACGACACTCTAAATGGCAAAAACGACATTTCGCGAAGGTAACTATGCTGGAAATTGGTTTGTATCTTTACCCCGGGGTTCAGCAGGCTGCCGTGCTTGGGCTGAACGATCTCTTTGGCGTGGCCAACATGTTTTCCCAAAAATATCAGGCAAATAAAGCGAACCTGCTGAGAGTGACACACTGGCAGCAGCCTGGCCCGAAAGACCTTCCTGTGTGCGTTTTTGATACGGAACCTGAAGCCGACCCGACGTTACCCTCCGCGATGATCGTCCCGCCGACCTTACGCGAGCCTGCCATCATTGACACGACGCCGGCGTTAACGTCATGGCTTACCGGTCTGCACAATCAGGGGGTTATCCTGAGTTCCGTATGCGCTGGCGCGTTTGTCCTGGCATCAACGGGGTTAATGAACGGGCGGAAAATGACCACGCACTGGGCCTATGCCGACTTACTGAGCCAGCGTTTTCCCGACATAGAGGTCGATGTGAATCAGCTCATTATTGATGACGGCGAGATCATCACCGCGGGCGGGCTTATGTCCTGGACCGACCTCGGCTTGCGGTTAGTGCATCGGCTGCTCGGTCCGACCGTGATGATCGACACCGCGCGCATGCTGCTTGTCGATCCACCCGGGCGCAAGCAACGCTATTACAGCGTCTTCTCGCCGCGTCTGACCCATGGCGACGCGGCGGTCCTTAAGGTGCAACACTGGCTCCAGGCAACGCAGGCAAAAGATGCCACCCTGTCGAGCCTGGCGGCGCAGGCGGGATTAGAAGAGCGAACATTTCTGCGCCGCTTTCAGAAGGCAACCGGGATGACCAGCACGGAATATTGTCAGCACCTGCGCGTTGGCCGGGCGCAGGAGCTTTTGCAGTTCAGCAGCGATTCATTTGATCGCATCGCGTGGGAAGTGGGCTACAGCGATCCCGGCGCCCTGCGTAAGATTTTCACCCGTATTGTCGGGCTCACCCCCGGAGAATATCGCCGTCGCTTTAGCGCCAGCCAGGCAAAGGAATAGATGGCATAAAATGGCGATATCACCCCTTATTATGTCGTTTACGCCACTTCAGCCCTATCCCTTTCGCTGTCAAACTTGTGCTTCAATGAGCCATAAAACAGGAATGAGATAATGAAACAACGCGGTTTAATCGTCATCGATCTGCAAAACGAATATCTGCCAACCGGTAAATTACCCCTGACCGGCATCGAGGCGGCAGCGCATAACGCAGCGCTTGCTATTGCTGACGCACGTTCAAAAGAGATCCCCGTCTTCCATATTCGTCATGAGTTCGCTCATGGCGAAGCACCGGTGTTTGTTCCCGGGACTGAGGGTGTGGAGATCCAGCCAACCGTTAAGCCCGCAGCGGATGAAGCGGTGATCGTGAAGAATTTCGTCAACGCCTTCCGGGACACTGACTTAAAAACGCAGCTGGATGCGAAAGGTGTTGAAGAGGTGATTATCGTGGGGGCGATGAGCCATATGTGTGTGGACGCCTGCGTGCGGGCGGCGGCAGATATGGGCTACCCGGTCACCGTCCTGCATGATGCCTGCGCCACCCTTGACCTGTCTTTTGGCGGCGTCACTGTACCGGCGGCCCAGGTTCATGCTGCGATGATGGCCGCATTTGAGTTTGGCTATGGCAAAGTCCAGTCAACATCAGACTATCTGTCTGCATAATCCCGTGCCAGCGTCCCTTTTCAGGGACGCTTTTTAATAGGTGTGGTTAAAGGTTGACGGGCATCTCATAGGCATCCGCAATCAGTTCCGTCGAGCGATAAATTGCCTCCTGAGAGTGCCCCAGATTCAGCAGCATAATCTCATCAGCATCAATGCGCTGTTGCCAGACGGCCAGCTGGTCAACCACCTGGTTACCGGTGCCGCTCATGATTTTGGCATTCCACATTTTAATCAGCTGCAACTCTCCCGAAGAATAACCGTAGTTTTCGGCTTCCTGCGGCGTTGGGACGATAAATGAGCGGCCTGTGCTCATGCGCATCATCGCGTGGGAATAGGCCCATGCCTGACGCCGGGCTTCACTCTCATCATCCGCTGCCATCACGCCAAAACTGGCAATAACATAAGGCCGGTCAAGATTTGCAGAAGGACGGAAGTTCTGGCGATAGACCTTGATGGCCATCATGACGTTCTGATCGGCCAGATGCGCAGCAAACGCAAACGGATACCCCATTTGCGCCGCCAGCCGGGCAGAATAGTCGGACGAACCCAGCAGCCAGACGGGGGGACGCTGATACGCGCCTGGCACCCCATTTTCTTTATCCTGCAGCGGGCCGGGAACGGCATACACGCCTGCCTTTTGCCACGGATGCCCTTTCGGGAAATCGCCTTTCAGGAAGTGCATTAACTCATCAAGTTGTTTCGGGAAACTGTTTGCCCCTACGTCACCGCGCCGCAGCGCCGACGCGGTGGCCATATCGGTTCCCGGGGCACGCCCGACGCCCAGATCAATACGGCCCGGCGCAAGGGAGGCCAGCAATCCGAACTGTTCAGCCACCACCAGCGGCGGAAAGTTAGGTAACATCATCCCACCCGCGCCAAGCCGGATATGGGTCGTTTCACCAATTAACCGCGCCAGCAATAACGGCGGCGAAGGGGTAGTAACGCCAGGCATAGCGTGGTGCTCCGCAAGCCAGTAACGGGTAAAACCACGCTTATCAGCCAGACGGGCAAGCCGGATGCTCCCCGACAGCGCCTCATGCGCCGTTACCCCTTTTCCCGCCATAGCGAAGTCCAGCACGGAAAGTGGAACCGGAGCCCCGCCCCGGCGCGTACCAAAAATGACCTGATTCACACTGTCGTTCCTCAAAATGCGAAGGCGGCTACGTCTGGATGACGTAGCGCAGAGGAGACAAATTTTGCGGAGAATAACGTCAGGGCACAATTGACCTGAATGACAATATTAAAAACTATTGGGCCAATCGCTGGGATATGTTCAGGCCTGTGTACCGCGCCGCTGACAGAAGGTACGCCGGTATTCTGAAGGCGAGGTGCCCAGATGCGCCGTAAACTGCAGACGTAAAGACATCGGTGTCCCAAATCCCACCTCAGAAGCAATGCACTCTACCGGCAGTTCGGTGATTTCCAGCAGCTGCTGCGCACGCGCCACGCGCTCGGCATTTAACCATTTAGTGACGGTCGTGCCGGTTGTGTCGCGAAAGCGACGGGTAAATGTACGGCGGCTCATTTTCGCCACGCCCGCCAGCGTATCGAGGGTTAAGGGTTCAGACAGATGTTCCCGGGCCCACTCCAGCACTTCAACCAGGCGTCCGACGCAGGGCAATTGCGGAACCGGTTGTTCAATATACTGGGCCTGCCCGCCCTGTCGGTGCGGCGGCGTGACCAGCTGGCGGGCGATCCGGTTAGCCATATCGGAGCCATGCTGCTGGCGGATCATCTCAAGGCAGCAATCAAACGCCGCAACGGTGCCAGCGGAGGTCACAATATTGCCATCCGTCACATACAGCACATCCGGTCGGAACTTCGCGTCAGGAAAACGGCGGGCAAAAATCTCCCGGGCAACCCAGTGGGTCGTCGCCTCCCGCCCGGCAAGCAACCCGGCAGCGCCAAGGACAAATGCCCCCAGACAAAATCCGACGATCGGCTTGCCTCTGGCGTTAGCGACCTGCAGCGCCTCAATGATGTCGTCTGGCACCTCTTCTTCCGGATCTTTCCAGGCCGGAACCACGATAATATCGGCCTCCTCCATCGCCTCCAGACCGGATGAAACGCTAATTGGTAGCCCTTGATCGCTGATGATTAGCCCCGGGGACTGCGCGCAGTACTGCACATCATAGGCCGGGAAACCTGCGGGCTTATTCACAACGCCGAAGGCAACGGCAGGTACAGAAAGCTGAAACAGACTGACTCCTTCAAAAGCCAGGACCACAATACGAACCGCAGACACGGAAACCTCGCAGACAAAAAAGGGATATAAAGGACAGCAGAGCCCTGTACCAATAACATACTTCGCCGCCTGTCCGCGACCTTTCCCAGGGTGCGGACAGGGGTAGGAAGAGAGAGGTTTATTTACAGGCCACCAGATCGGCCATTTGTTCAGCATCAGGCAAGCCGATGATTTGTTGCAAAGCCCGCGCCTTATTCAGGTAATAAATGGCAGGCGTACCGCTGGCCCCTGTCTGCTCCATAAGCTGCTGATTCTGCTGTATCTGCTTAAACACGGCGGGCGGCGTGTTGCCTTGCAGCGCCGGTTTAATCTTTCCGTCGCTACTCTCAAGGTCATGCCAGGCTTTAGCCGGATCCTTCGCGGAGAGGATTGCCGCCGCATACTGCGCGCTGTCCGGGCGGATCACGCCAACCAGCAGCGTTTTGGTGCTGATACTTTTATCTTTGATAAAAGGTTGGGCCTGATGCCAGAACTTGTTGCAGTAGGGGCAGAAGGGATCGGAAAAGACCACCACCTGGCACTTCGCGTCCGCGCTGCCTTCTGAAATCCCCGGCGCGGCGGTGAGCTGCTTCCACATTTCGCGCCCGGCGGGAATATAAATCTCATCATTGATGATTTTCTCGCTCAGGTTATTGCCTTGCGTATCATACATATAGCCTGAAACCACATGCTTTTTATCCGGGGTAAGGTAGAGCGTTACGCCCATATCCTGATATTTACCCAACCCCCCTTCCACGCCTCCGGGGGCGCTAAACGGCTTAATAATTTCAATGCCCTGCTTCTCCATTTGTTTAACAGGTTCGGGCAGGTCAGTGGTCTGCGCCTGAGCGGTAGCGCTAAGAAGCAGAATTAACAGTGTCAGGATCTTGTTCATTATTTTTCCTCAGTAAAATCAGGAGACGGGGCCGGATTCGCCCTCGTCAGCGTGGTCAACAGCGCGTCTTTGCTCAAAAGGGAAGGCAGGACATGCCCCTGCGGAATGGCAGGGCCAAAAATGGCGTTAAAAGGAATGCCGCTGGCGCCGTAGCGGCGCAAGAACTGCTCGATTTCAGCAGAGGGCTGACTCCAGTTTCCCTGCAACAGCACAACGTCGTCGCGGTTTAAGGCAGCAATCACCTCAGGGCGATGAAGCACCAGGACTTCATTAACCCGGCAGTTCAGACACCAGTCGACGGTAATATCCACCAGCACGCGCTTTCTGGCATCCAGCGCCTCACTGAGCGCCGCTTCACTGAGCGGTTGCCAGTTCAGAGGGGAGTCGGCCTTCCCCTGGGGCTGGGGAGCCAGAAAAGCATACAGTCCCGCGCCAAACAGCACGCCAAACACCAGGCTGCGCAGATTCTCTTTGTGGTTCGGCATGGCCTGCGCGCAGCGGAAAAGGAAAAACGCCACCATCAAACCGCCGACGATCAGCACATAGCGTGCGCCCCACTCTTTCACCAGCAGCGACATCAGCCAGAGACAGGATCCCAGCATCAGGAGCACCAGCACCAGGCGCAGTTTTCCCATCCAGGGGCCGGGTTTAGGCAACCAGCGCGCCACGCCGGGGGCGATGCTGATTACCAGCCAGGGAAGACTCATCCCTACACCCAGCACCAGGAAGATAAGCCACAGCTGATGCACGGGCGCGGCTAACGCGAAGGTGACGGCAGTACCAAGGAAAGGTGCCGTGCAGGGTGTGGCAAGCAGGGTCGCAAAGGCGCCTTCAAGGAAACTCCCCCCGATGCCGTTACCACCGGCGGTAGCCAGCCGGGTGGAAAGCCCGGAAGGGAGGCGGATCTCAAGCAGGCCTGCCAGGCTGAAACAGAAGATCCACGTCACCAGCACCATGCTGGCAATGAACCAGGGGCTCTGGAACTGGAAGCCCCAGCCAATCCAGGCACCGGACAGCCGCAGGCCGGTGATGACTGCCGCCAGCACCAGAAACGAGAAGATGATCCCGGCCGCGGTTGCCAGAAAACGCAGCCGCGTCTGACGGCGGCTACTCTCAGCCAGGGTCATCAGCGAAGCGAGTTTGATCCCGAGCACAGGCAGGACACAGGGCATCAGGTTCAGAATAAGCCCGCCCGCTAACGCCACAACCACGATCTGCCATAGCGTGGTGGACGGGCTGATATCGACCCTGAGCTGCTGGCTCTGCGCACCATTGCTGATCAACAGAGGGAGCTGCTGTAGCCGGGACGCATCCAGCGGGTTGCCCTGCTTATCGCTTACGCTAAACCGGGCGGTCAGCGTGTCACCGAGGATCTCTGTCTGCGGTGGCGACAGGTTCGCCCCGGCCGGGTTGTCAGCAAAGAGATCGGGCTGCGACCAGCCTTCCGGGGAGGTCAGCTTGACGGTCAGCGTGTCATTGTCCGCGACGACAGATTTAACCGCCACAGGGCCGTTATCTGGCGGAACAGCGCGCATCGCGTTGTCCCAGGCCTCGGCAAAGTGCGCTGACGGACCGGAGGCCAGGTCGATATCCAGCGGGAAGGTATTGACCACGCAGAGATTGCTGCACAGCGAAAGCGTCAGTTTCCCGCGCAATCGCTGGCGCTCATCGATGGCAACGTCCAGCGGAAACACGACGCGGCGATCGTAGCCGACGGAACTGAAGCCAGCAGAATCAAACCGGACGGGCCGGGGCCAGTGCCACTGCGTTTTTGTCTGCGGCTCCCATGCGATCGCGGGCCGAAAGCCGCCATCGCCGGGCGTTCGCCAGTAGGTTTTCCACCCTTCATTGGGGGTTACGTCCAGCAGCAGACGTACTTTCCCCTCTGCGGGCGCATCGTGCCAGACATGAACCTGAGCATGTAAATTGTCAGGCTTTATCGGCCAGCCCGGTACCGCGGCTGAGGCCGCAGACAGGCTGAATAACAGGAACCACAGGCTCCTGAAAAAGGTTTTCATATGTTTTCTCCGTGAAAAAGTGACTAAACAGGAACGTCCGGTTCAGTCATTCACGGAAAACGCAGTTCTTAAGATGTATTCGAAGTAAGGGGGGTCGGAAAAAGATCACCGGTCTCGGCAGGACACTGATTTTAAGCAGCACCGCTAAAACAAGAACCAGCAGACCGGGTAAGAGCAGAATGGTATCGAAATGGAGGGGCTGCGCGCTAAGCAGCGAGTGGGCGCTGAGCTCACAGGGTGACAACCCTGGCGACGTAAGTTCCTGCGGGCTGTTGTCAGCAGTCAAAGAGAGCGCGGCGGCTTTGACCTGCATGTGATGCAGGATACTGGCCCGCTGGGTCAGACAGATCAGCATGACAAAACAGGCAACCACCAGAAGCGCGACCGCTTTAAGTTGCCTGTTTTTATGTTGAGTCGGACCAGTCAGGATAGTCATGGGCAATGAGAATAGTGAGCGACTCGCCAGCGGGCAAGCGGCAATTTGTAAAGTAATGCCAGCCCGGGCGTTCCGGCAGGGGTCAGTTTGACCCTTCACGCAGGATCTCTTTCACCCACTGGCTGAAGGCCACAATCCCCGGTCGGTTCAGGTTTTCACGCGGCATAATGAGATCATATCCATGCCCGGCTGGAATTTCCTGTTCAAAGGGCATAACCAGATCGCCCGCGGCAACGTACTTCTTAATCAGCCGCTTTCTGCCCATCGCCACCCCGCATCCGCTGACCGCCGCCTCAATCGCCATCTGACAATTGTTGAAGCTCATAAAATTCTCTTCCACCGGCAGGGGCTGGTTTGTGACCTGACACCATTCGCGCCACTCTGAAAAGACGTCCTGCGAATCCACTGACTCAGAAGCATGAATGAAGGGGATATCCGCAGGCCAGTCACCGTTAGCCAGGAGGATATTTTTTAACGCCGGCGAACACACAGGAACCAGCGCCTCGTCGGCCAGGCGCTCACAATAGAGATCCGGATAGCGGAGATTGCTGTAGTAAATCGCAGCATCTACCCGTTCCAGATTGAAATCCACCAGCCCTGCCCTGACCCGGAAATTAATGTTCAGCCCAGGCCACCGCGCCCGGAATTCGGCTAAACGCGGGATCAGCCACAGGAAAGCAAACGTGGGGGGAAGCCCCACAGAGAGTGTGCCGCGCAACCCCTGGACGCGGATATCTTCGATTTCATCATTAATGCGCTTAAGGGACATGGACAGGACGTTCAACAGTCGCCCCCCTTCATCGGTAAGCTGCAACTTGCGGGTCAGGCGGAGAAACAGCCTGAACCCCAGCAGGGTTTCGAGATGCCGTATACGTTGGCTCACTGCGCCCTGGGTCAGGTTGAGCGTTTTCGCGGCCCGCGTAAAGCTGAGATGATGCGCGGCTATTTCAAAGGTATGCAATAGCGCCAGCAGATTTTCCTGAGCTGACATAGTGATAATCTCCGTCCGGTAGCCTTTATGCATTAAATGAGCTAATGCATACCCCCGAAACGATCGTTTGTCCAGCCGTGCTCGCTGCCTTTTAATCGTGATGACAAATACATCATAAAAAGGAGCACGAAGGTGAAAGATCTAAAAATCGTGGTTATCGGTGCCGGTTCGAGTTACACCCCGGAGTTAATGGAAGGCATCATCAAGCGACAGCATGAATTTCCGGTCCGCGAGTTGTGGCTGGTGGACATCGAAGAGGGTCGGGAGAAGATGGCTATTATCGCCGGCCTCACCCGACGAATGCTGGAAAAAAATGGTCTGGATATTCCGGTTTTTGAGACGCTGAATCGTCAGGAAGCCCTGAAGGATGCCGATTTTGTCTGCTCCTAGTTCCGGGCCGGTTGCCTGGACGCGCGTATCAGCGACGAGCGTATTTCACTGAAATACGACATGATTGGCCAGGAGACCAACGGACTGGGCGGGTTCGCTAACGCGTGCCGCACCATTCCTGTCGCCCTGGAAATTGCGGCCGAAATGGAGCGACTCTGTCCCGACGCCTGGTTGCTTAATTTCACTAATCCCTCAGGAATGGTCACCGAAGCCATTCTTAAACACAGTAAGGTACGGACGGTAGGGCTGTGTAATGTGCCGGTCATCATGCAAAAAGGGATTGCGAGTTTACTGGGGGTCAATGACGTCAATGACTTTATTCTTCAGGTGGCCGGGCTCAATCACTTTATTTTCGCGCGTCATATCTGGCATGAAGGCCGCGATAAACTGACCCAGGTGATCCAGAACATTTCCGCGGGCAACGACCCGCTGATCCCACGTAATATTCCCCCTTTCAAATGGCCGGAGGGTTTGCTGGAAAACCTGGGCATGATCCCCTGCCCTTATCTGCGCTACTACTATATGAGCGACGACATGTATCGCCAGGAGTTGGGCGAGGCGCAGGGCGAAGGAACCCGTGGCGAAGTGGTGAAAGCCCTGGAAAAACAGCTCTTCGATATCTACCGTAACCCCGAGCTGGCTGAGAAACCGAAGGCGCTGGAGGGACGTGGCGGTCAGTATTACTCAGATGCAGCATGTGAACTGATGAGTGCGATCTACAACGATAAACGTATCATTATGCACGTTAACACGCGCAATAACGGCACCATCGCCGGCCTGCCGGATGACTGTGCCGTTGAGGTGAGCTCCCTGATCACCCGCTCTGGACCTATTCCGCTGAACGTCGAACCTTTCCCGGAGGATACGCTGCGCCTGATCCAGCTGATGAAGAGCTTTGAAGCGCTGACTATCGAAGCGGCTATTACCGGCGATCGCCACACGGCGTGGCGCGCGCTGGTCATTAACCCCTTAATCAACAGCGGCCAGGTGCTTGAAAAGGCGCTGGCGGAAGTTATCGAGCATAACAAAGCGCTGATGCCTGCGTTCCACAAACACCCTTAAATTCGCAGAACCTGTAAAACGGCTGGCTGCCAGTCAGCCGTTTATTGCTTTTCATTAGCAATATCTCTTTTTCACCTTCCCTGTTACGCAGATTATTTTTATTTAAATAACTCACCTCAAAAATAATAACCACAACACAATAAAGACAATCAATAAAATATCTCAGAAAGCAATTGGGCCAAATGCCGTTAATATCGGGACAATATTCTTAACGTAGCCCAACAAACAGAGATCATAGTCACAAACCCACGATCGGAGAATTGTTTCACCCATCGAAATAAATGCAGAATCCCTTTACCATCCGGGCATCAACGGTGTTTTCATTCGTTATCATTCATTTACTTACAGGCAAAATGCAGGGATCAAGAAGATATATGCAAAACAACAACATGCTTTTTAAATATAAATTGCTGGCAATATTGTGCGCATCGGCGACATTAACGGCAAACGCCCAAAATATGCCTCAGCCTGACCTCGGACATATAACGGCTCCCCAGCTAACACAGGATGGCTATCAGTTTAAAGATCTGAATCGCGACGGAAAGCTTAACCCGTATGAAGACTGGCGTTTAACTCCCGCGCAGCGGGCAGAAGATTTAACCCGGCGAATGACGCTGCAGGAAAAAGCCGGTCTGATGATGCATGGCACAGGGCCCGTAAGCGAAAATAACTTCGGCAATGGTGATGTCTACGATTTGAACGCTGCCCGGAAAATGATCGTTGATGCGCATATCAACAGCATCCTGACGCGGCTTGGCGGCAAAAACCCGCGTCGTCTTGCCGAACAGAACAACCATTTACAGGAAATTGCAGAGAGTGGCCGGCTGGGTATTCCGGTGACGGTCAGTACCGATCCACGAAATTCTTACCAGGCGCTGGCCGGTATCAGCAATCCGGCAGGTAAATTCAGCCAGTGGCCGGAACCCATCGGGATTGGTGCCGCCGGAAGCGAAAGCCTTGCCAGACAGTTTGCCAGCAGAATTGGCCAGGAGTACCGCGCCGTGGGGATCACCGAGGCCCTCTCTCCTCAGGCTGATATCGCCAGCGAACCGCGCTGGGCGCGCATCAGCGGAACGTTTGGCGAAGATCCTGAGCTGGCAAGGAAACTGGTCCGGGGTTATATCACCGGCATGCAGAACGGCAGCCAGGGGCTCAATCCGCACGGCGTAGCGGCCGTGGTTAAACACTGGGTGGGTTACGGTGCCGCCGAGAACGGCTGGGATGGTCATAACGCCTATGGCAAGAACGTCGTTTTCAAAACCAATAATCTCGAAGATCATATCGTGCCTTTTAAAGGCGCTTTCGAATCCCGGGTCGCAGCGGTGATGCCCACGTATTCGGTGTTAAAAGGCGTCAACCTGAACGGTAAATCCCCGGAGCCGGTAGCCGCAGGCTACAGCCATTTTCTGTTAACCGATTTACTGCGGGGCGAGTACAAATTTAACGGCGTGATTATCAGCGACTGGTTAATCACCAACGATTGCGATGACGAATGTGTCAATGGCGCTCCCGAGGACAAAAAGCCGGTCACAGGCGGCATGCCCTGGGGTGTGGAGTCCTTAACCAAAGAGCAGCGGTTCGTTATGGCAATCCACGCGGGGATCGATCAGTTCGGCGGCGTCACGGATTCAGACATCATCACCGGGGCCGTCGAAAAAGGCCTGGTCAGTGAAAGTCGCATCAACCAGTCCGCTAAGCGCATCCTGAGGCAAAAATTTGAACTTGGCCTGTTCGAGCAGCCTTACGTCGATGCTGCAAAGGCTGACGATATTGTGGGCCGCGAGGAGACGCAGAAAGAAGCTAACGAGGCGCAGAGGCACTCTCTGGTTCTGTTACAGAACAAGAATGTCCTGCCCCTCAAACCGGGAACCCGCGTCTGGCTTTATGGCGCCGAAGCGACTGCGGCAAAGAATGCCGGTTTGATTGTGGTCGATCGCCCGGAAGAGGCGCAGATCGCGGTAATGCGCACATCCGCACCTTTTGAACAACCCCATTACAATTACTTTTTCGGTCGCCGCCATCATGAAGGCTCCCTGGAATATAAGGCCGACAGTGAGGTCATGAAAACCCTGAACGCTGTCGCCCGCAAGGTGCCGGTCGTGATGACAATGTATATGGAAAGACCGGCGGTACTGACAGACGTCACCGATAAAACGCAGGCGTTTATTGCTAACTTTGGCCTGAGTGACGAGGTGCTGTTTTCACGCCTGACATCGGATGCCCCTTATTCAGGCCGCCTGCCCTTTGCGCTGCCTTCGTCTATGGAGGCCGTGCTCAAACAGGATCCTTCCGTACCGGGCGATCTGCACGCTCCGCTGTATGCGTTAGGTTTCGGGCTTTCACGCTGATACGCCGGTTCAGGTAAATACCACACCGGCTGGTCAGGCTTACGCAGGCGCCTTTCCGTTAACAGGAAGGCGCCTTTATTTATTTTTATCCATTGCAACATCCGCGTCCCGTTCCCAGCACTTGTTCTTAAAGATTTTCATATAATGAAACGCGGGCTTTTTAACCGGCATATACCTCGACCCGCGCGCCTAATCTCCGGGCTAACCCTTTTGCGCCGTCGCGCATCACCCTGTCGTGGTTCCAGCGAAAAACGGGCCCTGCCAGCGGGGCAAGCACGTTCATCCAGCGAGCGTTGGTGCGGATATCCCAGTCATACCGGACGATCGTCTCCCGCCCCCGCTCGGTCAAAGACCACAGGCCACGCCCTTCCACCTCGCCGCTGGCTTCCCCTTCCAGCAGGCATAACGGCTGAATCGTTAATACATGAATATCAAAGGTGATGCGATACGGGAGCGCGCCCTTCCAGGTATAGCGATGCAGGGCCCCGATCCCCCGGACATCACCTTTCTTTATTTCGATAACCTGCACCAGACTTCCCCACCATTCGGGCCATAAATCCGGATGAGACAGGATCTCCCAGACCTCCTGGACCGAAGCCTCAACCCGCCAGACGGTGGAAAACCGATAGTCAGCCATAGCGCTCTGCTCCCGTCAGGGGGTGAAAAAATCAGGAGGGAAACGCACGTCGATCTCCATGGCCTCCATCAGCACGGTTTCCAGTAATTTGCCCCCCAGCCCGTAGCTGACCACCTTGGCAGGCAATCCGGATTGTTTATCAAACCAGACCTCATAGCGATGAACCGCATCGACAGCCTTACCTTCGGGGCCGACCACCGACAGATGCAACGTCGGTTTCCCGGCGAGGTCCTCTTCACCGACGAGGGTGTTTGTGCCGCCCTGTTGCAGACGACGAATATTATTCAGCAACACGCCAATGTCGGACCGATCCACCCGATGACCATTTTCATCCGTTATCAATGAATCCGTGGGGGACAGGTTGAGAACCGGAAAGGTCCCCGCGCCGAAGGGCCACAGCTTCACCTTGCCATTGTCCGGGTTATAGATGAGCACCGCCCCGGCATGCGGAGTAGAAAAATCCATCCGCACAGAGCCCGGTTTACGGTAGCTGTAGCGGATGACTTTGGTTTCATCCCGGGCGGAGACAGAACGCACCATCACCTGATAAGACTGGAGCTGGGCAAAACGTTGCAGGGCGCGCGCAACGGGATCGGGGGTGGTTGAACCCTGCAAAAAGGCCGCGGCCACCACCATCCTGTCCGCGGCGTGCGCAGGCTCGTGAAAGCTGAAGAGCAGCAATGCTGTCAGCATTACTGCCACAGAGAGGTAGCCGCTGATGATGGTCTCCTGAAATAACATGACCGGGAATAGGATCAGTATGTCGGATAACCGTTGAATATGCCCAGCATCGCGCGGCGGTAAAAAATGACGGACTGGCAGAGTTCAGCTAGTCGCAGAGCAGGGATTGTCTGACCTGGGTCGCTATTTTTTGTCGGCTCTCCTCTGTCGCCGGGTTAAAAACCAGCATCGCCAGATCCGGCCGCCCCTCCACCGCAAAGGTCGAAAACTCAAGGTCTATCGCCCCGGCCTGCGGATGATAAATCCGTTTTACGCCCTCAGCATGGCTGGCGACATCGTTGCTGCACCACCAGGCATCGAATTCGGGGCTCTGACGGGAAAGCTCGGCAATCAGGTTTTCGGTTTCCGGCGATGTTCCCGCTCGCGCCACGTCAGCCCGAAAGGCGTTAACCACCAGCCGCGCTATCGCCTGCCAGTCATCCTGCGCACGGCGTACTTGCGGATCGGTGAACAGCCGGCGCAGAACATTACGTTCCGAGGCGGGCAACCGCGAATAATCGGTTAAAACGCATGCGGCAGCACGATTCCAGGCAATGACATCCCATGCAACGGTTTTGACGATCGCGGGGATGCTAAAGGCATCAAGAACCCGCTGCAAACGCGGCGTGATATCAGCAGAAATGGTGAACTGCGTGTCGGGTGGATGGCCGAAGGCCAGAATAAACAGGTGCTCGCGTTCCGGTGAGGTCATGCGCAGCCCGCTGGCGATACGGTTAAGCACTTCCCGCGACGGGGCACCGCCACGCCCCTGCTCAAGCCAGGTGTACCAGACCGGGCTGATACTGGCGAGCTGAGCAACCTCTTCACGGCGCAAGCCGGGCGTGCGCCGTTTGCCCGCCATAAAGCCAAACGCGGCGGGATCGAGACGCAAACGCCGCGCCCGCAGGAAATCACCCAGTGACTGCATTGCCGTGTGCATCGTCGTCATCCTGTTAGGGTTTATACCCTGATAATGTCTCTACTTTTCTCGTCTGACTATAGCGCTACTCTGTTCCGGAACCCTAATCTGGAGGTGTGTTATGCGAATTTTCCTCACCGGCGCAAGTGGATTTATTGGCGCCCGGATCCTTACTGAACTGCTGGCGGCCGGACATCAGGTAACCGGCCTTGCCCGCACGGACAGCAGCGCGCAGGCGCTCAGCCATGCGGGTGCCGACGTTCATCGCGGTACGCTGGATGAACCCGATACGTTAGCGGCGGGAGCGCAGCACGCTGATGCCGTGATCCATACGGCTTTTGATCATGATTTTCACCGTTTCGTCGAGAACTGCGAGAAGGACCGGCGGGTTATCCGCGCCATGGGACAAGTGCTGCAAGGCAGCGATCGTCCATTAATCATCACCTCCGGAACGGGCATCGGTGATGACGACGCCGCGGCCATTGCCCGGGAAAATCAGTTTAAAGCCGGGAATCATAACCCCCGCGTAGCAACCGAACTTGAGGGCAATGCGCTGCTCGCTGAAGGCGTTAATGTCCAGGTAGTGCGGCTGCCGCAGGTTCATGACACCCGGCGCCAGGGCCTCATCACCTGGTACATTCAGCACGCGATTGAGAAAGGTGTGGTTGCCTGCATTGGTGAGGGAGATAACCGCTGGTCGGCGGCGCACGTCAGCGATGTCGCTGCGCTGTACCATCGGGTGCTGGAGCATGGCGAAAAGGGTAAGCGCTACCATGCCGTGGCTGAAGAAGGGGTGCCCCTACGGCAGATCGCGGAAACCGTTGCCCGTAAGCTCAATCTGCCCCTGATATCGCTCCCGCCCTCAGAGGCTGAGGCGCATTTTGGCTGGCTCGCTATTTTTGCCGCCTCGAACCTGCGAGCATCATCGGCCTGGACGCGTCAGCAGTTGGGCTGGCATCCCACCGGCCCCGGCCTGCTCGACGATCTTCAGAATATGGATTACGCGCCGCTATTAACGTCCCGATAGCCGCCATCCCCGGCGTCACCGTTGCGGCGCCGGGGGCAGGATCCGGCCTCAGCGCTGAAGTAATTGCTGCATGGCCAGACCCGCCAGCCGCACGGTTTCCTGCAGACGCGCCAGGCTATCCCCCGCCCGGGCTTTCGCGGAGAGGCCAGACATCAGCGTACTGATAAAGTCCGTCAGCCGGACGGCCTCCTGCGGGTACCGGGCGGCAATATAGTCCCGAATGCTATTTTCAGCAGCCGTATGCAAACCGCACGCCGCCTCACGCGCCTCGGGATCGTTGCAATGGGTGCCTTCCACAACCAGGCACCCGGCAGCCGTCGGATCGGCAACGTAGCGTCTTGCCGCCTCGTTCAGGACGTCCATCAAACAGTCAGCCACCGGACGGTCGTGACGCAAAAGCGACGTAAAGGGGATCGCGCCGGTGTGGTTATAGCGCGCCAGGACGCGGGTATACAGCCCGAATTTACTGCCAAAGGCCGCATAAAAACTGGGCGGATTGATACCGAAGGCTTTTGTCAGATCCGCAATACTGACCGCGTCATAACCCCGTGAGTGAAACAGGTATTGCGCCGTTTCAACGGCCTGCTCAGGATCGAACCGGCGGGGACGTCCTGGGGTACGACTATTTTTTGTAGTGACCACTACATTACTCCTTGACGGCACGCGTGGCCGACACATATTGTAATGCTCACTACAATATCATGAGGAGCGTGTTATGGCTGCATTACAAAAGAGATCGGTACTGGTTTTGGGCGGGAGTCGTGGTATTGGGGCGGCTATAGTCCGGCGTTTTGCTTCCGAGGGCGCGTCGGTGGTTTTCAGCTACGCCGGCTCGCCAGACGCCGCCGCGCAGCTCTCCGCTGAAACCGGAAGTGTTGCGGTGCAGGCCGACAGCGCCGACCGGGATGCGGTAACAAAGCTGGTGCGTGACAGTGGGCCGCTGGATATTCTGATCGTCAACGCGGGGATCGCTCTCTTCGGCGATGCGCTGGAGCAGGACAGCGATGCCGTCGATCGTCTGTTCCGTATCAACATCCACGCGCCTTACCATGCTGCGGTCGAGGCTGCCCGGCAGATGCCGGACGGCGGACGCATTATTGTTATTGGTTCAGTGAATGGCGATCGCATGCCCGTTCCGGGGATGGCTGCCTATGCGGTCAGTAAGTCCGCCCTGCAAGGGTTGGCGCGCGGCCTGGCACGGGATTTTGGCCCACGCGGCATTACGGTCAACGTCGTGCAGCCCGGCCCCATCGACACCGATGCGAACCCGGAGAGTGGTCCGATGAAGGAGCTGATGCACAGCTTTATGGCCATTAAACGGCACGGGCGTCCGGAAGAGGTGGCGGGCATGGTCGCCTGGCTGGCTGGCCCGGAAGCGTCATTCGTGACGGGAGCCATGCACACCATCGACGGCGCGTTTGGCGCGTAATCTTTCAGAGGGAGGGATCGGCGAGGCGCTTGACGAAGCGCTTTCTGACCTCCTTATAGCCATTATTTTCATAAAAATTGTGCGCCCTGACTCTGCTTTCACTGCTTGAAAGCTCAATCTGCGTACAGCCTTTATCAAGGGCGTGTTGCTCAGCGGCGAAAAGGAGTTTCTGACCAATGCCTGCCCCCCGTGCCGACTCATTGATCACCAGGGCGGAGATCAAAGCCCACAGGCCACTCTCATGCACAGGGGTAATAAAGTTCACCACAATCACGCCGCAAACGTCCTGCTCTGCTTCAGCCACTAACACGTTGTAATCGGTCTTCGCGTCGTTAATGTGTCGTTTCAGGTTCTCAGGATCTGTCTGGTAGCCCAACTGCAGAAAAAGCGTTTGCAGGGAGGGGATGTCTTTTAACGCTGCTGCCCTTATTAAGGCCATTGCCATAAACTCCTTAAGTTAAGTTCAACGAAACTATCCGAACCTTACTCATCAACGCAAGTTCGCGTTCCAACAAACCGTTCTGGAAAACCTCATCATTGTGTGGCAGTCGCCGGGCTACGCTTGCCCAGCCTACGGACTGTATTCATTAGATTGACTTTTTTTACTACCGGTCGATATTATGAAACAAGTCGGTCAATATAACACCTCATCGGCTCTCTATCATTCAGGAGAAACAGCATGTTCACCGGCTTGTGTGCTTTCCCGTTAACCCCCGTCACCGCCAGCGGCGTGGATGAAGAGGGGTTCCGTAACATTCTGGCCCGCCTGACGGCAGCCCGGGTGGATTCACTGGGCATTCTGGGGTCAACCGGAAGCTACGCCTTCCTGACCCGGGAGCAGCGCAAGCGTATCGCCACGCTGGCTAATGAGCTTGCCGGAGATATTCCCATGATGGTCTGCGTGGGCGCGGTCAGCACTGATACCGTTTTACGTCTGGCAGAAGACGCGCAGGAGGCGGGTGCGGATGCCCTGCTCCTTCCGGCGGTCAGTTACCAGCCGCTCAGGGATGACGAGGTGTTTGCCCTCTTTGAAACCGTCATCCGACATGCTTCAGTCCCGGTCTGCGTCTATGACAATCCTGGCACCACCCATTTTACCTTTACGGATGAACTGCACGGACGCCTGTCGTCCCTGAACGGCGTGCGTTCGGTCAAAATCCCCGGCGTCCCGGATACGCCAGCCGCTGCCGTCGATCGCGTCGCGGCGTTACGCCACCGTCTTCGCCCCGGCGTGACGATCGGGATCAGCGGGGATGCGTTTGCCGGGTTGGGATTAAATGCCGGCTGCGAGGTGTGGTATTCCGTCCGCGGGGGCTTATTCCCGGAGACGGCAAAACAGATCGCCCAGGCCGCGGCGATGAACGATCCTGCCCGCGTCACGGCCCTGACCACCCGCCTGGAGCCCTTGTGGGCGCTTTACCGTAAGCATGGCGGAAGCATCCGGGTGATTGCCGCCGCCGCAGGCGTGCTGGGGCTGACCGATACCGACTGCCTGCCCCGCCCTCTGCAGCCGCTGCCAGCGGAAGATATCGCAGAGATTGCCCGGGTAATAACCGAGCTGGAACTGAAATAACCCCCCTCCGGGACCGGGTCAGAGGTTAATACGATCCTGTCAACGCCCGACGTCCCGGCATCATTACCAGCAGCGCCAGCGCTAACGGCACCAGAGAGCCCCACAACACGGCGTTCCAGCCGTACAGATTCAGCAGTACCCCTGACGAAAACGACCCCAGGATCATCACGCCAAAAACGACGAAATCATTCAGGGACTGGACCCGGGTCTTCTCCTCCGGCCGGTGATACTCAATGATTTTCGCCGACGCGCCAATAAAGCCGAAGTTCCAGCCGATCCCCAGTAAAATCAGAGACAGCCAGTAATGGACGATCTCCGTGCCACTAAGCCCAGCGAAAACCGATCCGGCGCTAATCACCAGCCCCGCAGCCGCAACCCGCATGGCGCCGAAACGGTCGATAAGCTTGCCGGTAAAAAATCCCGGTCCGTACATGGCGATCACATGCCACTGGATCCCCAGATTCGATGCCTGCTGAGAAATACCGTGCATGTGCATCGACAAGGGCGCGGCTGTCATCAGGAAGTTCATCACCATATAGGTGACAGCGGCGCTGAATACCGTTCTCAAAAAGCCGGGTTGACGCACGATCTCGCCCAGAGGACGCCCGGCGGAGGGCGCTGCCGCCGCTGCGGGCTCTGCCGGAATCACCCCCTTCAGGATGAAGGCAGACATTACTGCCACCAGCGCCTGGCCGAGAAAGGTAATGGCAAAGGTATAGGGCGGCCAGAGGTTCATGGTGCTGGTCACCAGCATCGGGCCGATGACGCCAGCCAGCACGCCGCCGCCCATCACCAGCGACAACGCCCGGGCTCGCCGCTCAGGCGCGACGCCGTCCGTGGCGGCAAAGCGGAAGCTGAGCGCAACCGCGGCATAGGCTCCGCCAAGAAACGCGGCGAGACAAAACAGCAAAAATGAACCGATAACCATCGACAGCGCGGCTGTCAGGCCGGTAATCACCCCTGCTCCGGTGCCGACCATAAATGCCGCTTTTCGCCCGTGCTTTCGTGCCAGCACGCCGAACGGCAAAATGCAGGCCGCCATCCCCAGGACAAACAGGGTAATCGGCAGCGTGGAGAGGGACGCGCTGGGTGCGAGGACGTTACCAACAATCGCCCCGGTGGCATAGAACACCACGGAGTTGGCCCCGGCAAGGGCCTGAGCCGCCGCCAGGCGCATGATGTTATTGTTCTGCTCAGGGACAGAAAGAGCCTGCTCTGTGGTCATGTAATGCGCGATCTCAACTGGATTAATCAGATTAAAATTTCACGAACGCCGCACGTGGTGCCTCCCGTGCGGCGACATCATCAGGCATTACGACCTGCCATCACCCCACCATCGATACCCCAGATGGCGCCGGTGACCCAGCCCGCTTTGTCCGAGAGCAGGAAGGCAACGGTTTCCGCGATATCTTCAGGTGTACCGACCCGGCCAATCGGATGGAAGCTGTCGAAGCTGTTCATCACCTCTTTTACCTCGTCTTTAGGAATAAAGCCTTCGTAGATTGGCGTATGCACCACCGACGGAGAGACGGCATTCACGCGGATACCTTTCCCGCCAAGCTCGATGGCCAGATTTTTGGTTAACGCGTGCAGGCCCGCTTTCGCCATAGAATAGGCGGAAGATGGCGTCGCTCCGACGGCCTGCTGGGCCCACATGGAGCCGATGTTGACGATGGCGCCCTTGATCCCTGCGTCTACCATATTGCGCACCACATCGCGAGTAATAAAGAAGGTCGCGCGGTTGAGGCTCATATAGAGATCGTAGTCAGCCGTTTCATGTTCGGTGAAGGGTTTCGGGAAGAAGACCCCGGCCGCATTCACCAGCAGGCTGATGTCCTTATGTTCGGCGTTAATCACCCCGGTGACGTGCTTCATGCCCGCTTCGGTCATCAGATCGGCGACGATCAGCGACACCTGCCCGTCAGCCGCCAGCGCCTGATTTGCTTTTTATCGTGTGGCAACAGAATGCCAGCACGCATCAGGGTTGGCGAATCATAAGAAATTGCGGGATTTGAAAGAAAATCTATCTTGAATGCCGTTAACGATCGCAGCGACGCCGCTTATCTGGAGCGCCCAAACCGCAGGCGCCATGTCAGCCAGCGGGGCGTCTGCTCGCGGTAGCGTTTCCACTGCTCTCCAAACCGACGGGCTATCTCTTCCTCTTCAGGCTGAATATGCAGGAGGGTTATCAGCACCATCAGCAGCGGCGAAATCAATAAGCCCAACGTGCTGCCCGACAGCATGGCAACGCTGAGCTGGATCCCCACAAAGCCGAGATAAACCGGGTTACGTGAAAACGCATAGCAGCCGTCGGTGATCAAGGTGGTTGTGCGGGCCGGATGCAGCGCATTGATCGTCGTGTGGTTGCAAACCAGCCTCAGCAGGCCCGAGATGACCAGATACAGGCTGAGCCCACCCGTGACCAGCGCAGTAGCGGATAGCACCGGCCTGTCCATGAGCCGGTGCAAGTCGAGCATATTCGGCCCGCTCGTCCCCAGGTCGAACAGCAAAAACAGCACCAGCAAAAGCGGCGGTGGCAACAGCATTCTGATCCGGGCGCGAAAAGGTTTCATACCGCCTTCTTACTTACCTCGTTTAATAGTGCATCCAGCTTAACGAAAACAGGTTCGATGATCGCTAACATATTTGCCGTTATGCCCCGGCTTTTCAGCTGCGATTTTAACCATATTATTTCGGCTTGCAGAGAATAATCAAAAACGGCTTCTGAAGCGGCTTTATTTAACCAACAATAGATAAACGCATTCTCATCCACCTTATTCGCAAGCCCACGTTCTTGCCGATATATTTTTACTGCGACAAGGAGGCAGTAGTAGAAATGGTGTGTCATGTTGATACGTTGAATATCCACCCTGCCTCCTGTCTGCGTTATTTTTTAATCCAGGCGATTGCTTCGATTTCTACCAGCGCATCTTTCGGCAGTTTACCTGCCTGAATGCAGGAGCGGGCCGGTGCGCCGGTAGCGCCGAAAAACTCGCTGTAGATCGCATTGAACGCGGCGAAGTCCTCCATTCTGGCGAGAAAACAGGTGGTTTTCAGCACGCTATCCAGCGACGCGCCTGACTTTTCCAGAACCGCTTTCAGGTTCAACAGCGACTGGCGAGTCTGCTATTGTACCCCGCCCTCGGGAAAGGCCATGGTGACAGGATCCAGCGGCAGCTGGCCGGACGTAAATACCAGATCGCCGTAAGCGACGCCCTGGGAATAAGGCCCAATAGCGGCCGGAGCCGACTCGGTGTTAATAATATTTTTCATCTTTTACCTTTTGAAAAATAGTTTCCCGGAGGGTTTAATGTAATACCCCCCTGATAATTGACGATCCTCGATTACGTAATCTGAATTTCCGGCAGCATACGCATACAGCGCTGCTTGATAAAATGAATAAAGTCCTGCACGTAATCTTTATCCCTGTTATCCGTCAGCGATGCGAGCCATATTTCCGACATCAGTTTGTCTCTGGTAATCGATTTTCCCGTAACGTACTTTTTATCCAGATATTCCGACACCGCCCAGACAGGTAACGCGGCGATCCCTCGCTGGCTGGCAACCTGCTGTACAATCGCCATGGTGAGTTCGGTTGTTTTTCGCCGTACCGGAATACCGGCAGGTTTAAGTACCTTCCGACACAGATCGATACGATCCTCGGGCACCGCATAGGTGATTAACGCTTCGCCGCGGAAATCCTCCGCCTCCAGCCACGGCTTCTGCGCTAAGGGATGGTCGTTGGATAAAATTGCCACCATTTCATATTTGAACAGCGGGCTGTAGCTCACCAGCGCCGTCTGCTCTGTTTCATCCACGATGGCCACATCCGCTCTGTTTTGCAGCAACAGCCCAACCGGATCCGGCTGGAAGCCGGGCAGAATATCGATCTCAACCTCGGCCCACTTTTTGCGAAACTCATCCATCACCGGCAACAGCCAGCCATAGCAGGTGTGACACTCCAGCGTGACCCGCAGCGCCCCCTGCTTACCGCAGGCAAACTTGTAGAGGTCGCGGTCGGCATTTTCGATAGCACCCAGCACGGTTTCGGCCAGCTGTAGCAAACGCTCGCCGGCATGGGTGAACTGCACCGGCGTGGTTTTGCGGATGAACAGCGTGACGCCATAGTGATCTTCCAGCTGCTTGATCTGGTGCGATAACGCCGACTGCGTCAGCTGTAACGCGACCGCAGCGCGCGTTAAATTGCCTGTTTTACGCAACGTAAGAATGGTGTGTAAGTGCTTAAGGTCAATCGGGATATCCATTACGCAATCCGTAAATCAGAACAGGTATTCATCACGCGAGTATAACAAGGATCAGGCCTTCAGGTGACGTAAGGCTTGATCCAGATCCTTCACTAAATCCACCGGGTCTTCCAGGCCAATCTGCAGACGGAAGGCTTCTCCTTCATACGGCCAGTGATACTCCGGCCGATCCTTGCGCGGGTTAAACGGTATCGCCAGGCTTTCGAAGCCGCCCCAGGAGAAACCAATGCCGAAATACTCCAGGCTATCGATGAACTTTTCGACCGACGCTTTTGAATAATGTGGTTTCAGCACCACGCTAAACAGACCGCTCGACCCGGTGAAGTCTCGCTTCCAGATATCATGTCCCGGACAGGAAGGCAGCGCCGGGTGCAGCACCTGTTCCACCTCGTCACGCTCGGCAAACCATTTTGCGATCTTCAGCGCGGAAGCCTGATGCCGCTCGAGTCGCAGGGACATGGTGCGCAGCCCGCGCTGGGCGAGGTAAACGTCGTCGGGGGCGGCATGCAGACCAAAAAGATAGACGAAGCGACGGATAGCCAGCCAGGTCTCTTTGTTGGTCACGATCAGCCCCATCTGGGCGTCAGAGTGGCCGACGATATACTTGGTGGCGGCATGGACCGAGACATCCACTCCGTGGTCGAATGGTTTGAAAAACAGCGGCGTCGCCCAGGTGTTATCGACAATCACCTTCGCATTGCGCGCATGCGCCACTCGCGTAATGGCCGGAATATTCTGCATATCGAAGGTTTGCGATCCCGGCGATTCGGTAAATACCACGCTGGTGTTGTCGCGGAACAGCTCGGCAATCCCCTCGCCAAGGGTCGGCTCGAAGAAGGTTGCCGCCACTCCCATCTTCGCCAGCACGTTGTTGACGAAGCCGCGCGTCGGGCCATACACGCTGCTGCTGACCAGAATATGATCGCCGCTTTTTACCAGCGCCAGCAGCGCGCTGGTGCAGGCCGCCAGGCCGGTCGGCACTAATAACGCGCGATAGCCGCCCTCCAGCTCCGCCAGGGCTTTCTGCACGGCAAAGGTGATCGGGGTTCCAAAACGGCCGTAGTACATGACCTCATCTTCCGCATCTTCGAACAGCGCCTGATGGCGTTCGCTGAGCTCTTTGCAGGTTTTAAAAATCACGGTAGAAGCATGATAAACCGGCGGATTAACCACGCCGCCGAACACGTCGGGATCAAACGGACCATGGCAGAGATAGGTTTCCGGGGATACCTGGCGATCAAAACTATGATTAGACATTCTTACTCTTCCTCTTTTCACAACACGTACAGATTTGTTATTACCCTTGTCCCCGTCCCGAAGTGGATAACGGGGACAGTTAATTCAGGGCGGCTTTTAACCGCCTGACCGCTTCTTTCAGGTTCTCTTCCGTGGTGCTGACGTAGGACATCCGCAGCGTGGCGTGGTCCGGCTCATCGCAGTAAAAGAATTCGCCGGGCACGTACACCACGCCGTGGTTCAGCGTCTTTTGCAGCCACCGGGTGGTATCCATCTCGTACTTAAATTTCGCCCACAGAAACATGCCGCCCTTCGGCGGGTGGAAGGTCAGATGGTCACCCAGTTCGTTTTGCAGGTGCTGGCTCAGGACCTGACACTTCTGTTTATAGGCCGCGCGGATCAGGGCGATCTGTCCGGCCAGACGGCCACTCATCAGATAGTGGTACGCGAGCGACTGTGACAGCGAACTGGTGTGGAGATCGGTGGCCTGCTTCAGGTTCACCACCTGGCGCTTCAGCCAGCCAGGCACCACCAACCATCCCACGCGTGCGCCCGGGGCGAGGATCTTGGAGAACGTTGAGGTATAAATCACGTTATCGCTATTCCCCACTTCCGCCGCCCAGGCTTTCAGCGGGGTGAAGGTGGTCCCGGTGAAGTTAATTTCGCCATAGGGATCGTCTTCAATGATGACGAAACCATACCGCTGGGACAGCGCCACCAGCTGCTTGCGGCGGTGCTCTGCCAGGGTTACACCCCCGGGATTTCCGAAGGTCGGGACGATATAGACGGCCTTTACCGACGTGGTTTTCACCAGCGCGTCGAGCTCGTCAATCTTCATCCCGTCCCCGTCGGTTCCCACCGACATCAGGTTTGCCTCCGCCAGCTGCAGCACCTGCAGTGCCGCAAGATAGGTGGGCCGCTCCACGACCACAACGTCGCCGGGATTGATCAGGGCGCGGGCAAGAATATCCAGCGATTGCTGCGATCCCGAGGTCACCACCACCTCATCCGGAGTGGCGTGAATTGCCCGCTCGTGCATCAGCTGGCAGATCGCACCGCGCAGTTCCGGGCTGCCCTCGCTCAGCCCATACTGAAAAGCGTCTCGCCAGGCGCTGGAGAGCACCTTATCCATGGCCAGTTGCAGCCCTTCACGGTCAAACAGCTGCGGATCGGGGATACCGCCGCCCAGGGAGATCACCCCGTCCATTTTGCTGTGTTTTAATAATTCTCTAATTGCAGATGACTGAAGATTTTGTAATTTACTGGCGATTTTATTATGCGACATCTTCCGTTCCCCTTTTTCATTACGTCTCTTTTTTAATATCACAGGTAAACGTTTTTGATAATGACTTTCCACTTACGCCATTTAATTATCGGGTCATCATGAATGAGATTAATGATGACCCGCAATATAATTAATAATGCCGCACTGTATTATTATAGGGTTAAGACAACATTGTAGTTACAGAGGTAAAATATCTATTGTGAAAACAGCATAACGAAGGGTCCGATACACATCAGCAGCCCAATCAGAATCACGTAATAAACCGATGCCCCGCGAAGATCAACAAACTTGTCATTCTTCAATATAATTATCCCGGGGACGATACAGCTAATAAGGCCGTAGGTAACGCCGCCAAACACGAACACCTTCAGGATCGGGAAGTTGGTCAACACGATTAACCACAGCACCAGCACCACCATGAAGAATGCGGCAATGGCGATCCCGTTGGCGTTATCCTTCCGCACCCGGAAGAACTTCTCTACGGTGACTTTGATTAACCCGACGAAGGATTCATGTACCGCCAGGTACAGCGCCAGGAAGGCGGTGACGATGGAGAACACATTGAGGATCACGCTCATGTATTTCACCGCCGCTCCGGGGATGACTTTCGCCGCCAGCGCCAGCGCCGAGATGTTATCCTGATAGGCCCGCAGCGCGTCCGCCTCGCTGATAGAGAGCACAATGGAGACCACAAACAGCAGGACGGTGGCGACCAGAATCAGATAGGCGACTTTATGCACCCGCAGGATCTTATATTTCGCGACCTCTTTATCTTCTTCGCGCTTCTTGTAGGCAATATTCATCGGGTTCAGGATGCCCACAAACATGATGGAGAAGATTGCAAAAGGCAAAGTCGGGAAGGTGCCGACAACCAGATGACTCACCGTTGGAAACTCGCCAATATTGCTCAGATCCCAGAAAGGCACCACCACAAAGCCAATCGCCACGATAATCACCAGCTTTATGGCGATCATGCTGCCCGATACCTTGAACAGCAGCTTTTCCCCTTTTGATGCCACCAGCGACAGCCCGGCAATCAGCAGCAAAGACCACCACCAGTGTTCCGATAACGTCTGGGTCGTAAGGCCGAAGGTTTTCAGGTAGGAAGCGCTGTCGTTGGTGATGGCTAGCGCATACTCCACCATCGATTTCAGCATGGTGATGGAGTACAAGGCCCCCAGCAGTACGCCCCAACGGCTGCCGACATAGCTGGTGATAATACTCAGATAGGAATCTTGTTCATCACTACGTGCCATGGTTTCGATAAACAGTTTCTGCATGTAGTAGACCGCCGGATAGCCCAGCAGCACCGCCAGGGCGAATACCCACACCCCTTTGAGTCCCACCTGTAACGGGAAAAAAACAATCCCGGAGCCAATCGCGGCGCCAATACAGAGTACCACCCACCCAAGATCGTACAGGGTAAAGGGTATATTCTTTTTATTAATCACTTCGTTATTAATTCCTACTGTCATAGGAGACCCCAATCTGCAAAAAATAATAAAACCGGCGGGCGCTGTTCAAAATATGCACCCTGCAACTCAGTTTTATATTTACCTGAAACACTAATAACGTTGCCGCCGCTATTTTCAATGACTATAACCCTGCGGTTATTAATGATTGAATGCGGAAAGCTTTACACAGCCCAGAATAGATGGCGAATGAAAATTAGAGAAAACAGTTTCTACTTTTGCTCACAAACAGGGCAGATGGAAATAACATGACGCAAGCCGCAAATGGCAGTTTTTTATTTATCCCGAATGTGATCCGGGCGAGAGATTTTATTTATGAGTACATTCTTATCTGTCATTTATTTTGTGAAGCAGATCATATTTATTTACCGGGCCTTAATCGAGGCTGGCAATCGTTTTTTCCCACAGGTTCCAGGGCTGATGTTCTTCTACCAAATAATCGATGAACGATCTGACTTTCGGGTTGCGGAACTTGCTCGGGAAGTAGAGCGCGTAGAGGCTGTGCGTCGGATACGCATAGCGGCCATCCAGCTTCAGGGGAAGCAGCGCTCCGCTCGCAATGTGCTCGCTGATCAGGTAGGAGGGCAGCCAGGCGATACCCTGTCCTGAGAGCGCCGCCTTCAGCAACAGCAAGCTGCTGTTGGCCTGTACCGGTGTTCTGGGTTTGATGTCGCAGTGGGGATGCTGTAACCCCCTCTCGTTCAGGCGTAACGGGGGCGTTAGCCCGGGATAGACTAAACACTCATGGCTGACCAGCTCAGCACGTTTTGTCGGGGTGCCGTTACGCTCAAGGTACGCAGGTGCCGCGCAGTAAAGCCAGCTGATTCGGGAGAGCTTGCGCGCGGCATAGTTCTGCGGCGGGGTAGCTGTGATCCTCAGCGCGATATCAACGTTGTTTTCGTTCAGGTTGATCAGATGATCGTCCAGGTCGAGGATCAACTCCACGTCATGATGCTTTCTTCGATACTCTTCAAAGATGTCGATCAAGTGGGAATAACCAAACGCCACGGAGCAGGTGATCTTCAGGGCGCCATGCGGATGGTTAAAATAGCCGCAGGTGGTGTTGATGATGTCGTCAAACTCCTTCAGCAGTTCCGTGGCCCTGGAAACGAAATATTCTCCGGCTTCGGTTAGCTGGAAGGTGCGCGTGGTTCGCTGGATCAGCGGCACCCCAAGATTCTCTTCCATCACCGCCAGCCCCTTGCTGACGGCTGAAGGGGAAATATTAAGCAGGCGCGCGGCTTCCGAGAGCCCCTGCCCTTCGCTGATTTTCACCAGCATTTCAATCTGTTTGATCGTCAATGGAATGGTCATGGCTCTTTTCGGTCGGCGTACCGCGTGGCGTCAGGGAACAGGGTTATTTGCGGCAGTATGCGGGGGAAACTGCACGTGCGACAAAGCAGATAAACTTTGTGGATGATGAAGGTTTTCTTTCAATAAAAAGGCCTGCGCAACATATTGCCCAGGCCTTGTTTGTGAGGCGTATTTTAACCGTCTCCCGCCCGATCAGGCGCGATCCATCGTCAGCACCATGCGGAATTTGGCCTGTCCGCTGCGCATCTTTTCCCAGGCCTCCTGTGCCTGGGCAAGGGGCCGGGTTTCTATTCTGGCGCGCACATCCGCCAGCAGGCTGAAATCCAGCGCCTTTTCCAGCTCAATGGGCGTGCCGGTAATAGCGCCGTTGACCGACAGCTCCCTGCCGACCAGCAAACCCGGCATTAACGCCAGCGGCTCCTTACCCACGCCAACCACCATCAGCCTGCCCTGGGGCGCCAGCGCCGGTAATAACGCCGAGACGGCCTGGCTATCGGTAATGGTCGACAAAATCACCTGCGCCCCGCCGAGGGATTTGATCGCCGCGGCGGCATCGTGGCGGTGGATATCAATATAGTGGTGCGCTCCCAGGGCCATGACATCATCCGCGATGTCGTCCCCCCGGCCAACGGCGACGAAGCGAAAGCCCATCTTGCGGGCGTATTGCAACGCAAGATGGCCTAAGCCGCCCACACCCTGAATCACTACGGTATCCCCGGCCCGGGCGTGGGATTTTCTCAGGGCATTGAAGGTCGCAATACCGGCACAGAGGAGCGGCGCGGCCTCCACAGAGGTAAGATCATCCGGAATAGTGACCAGCCCCGTTGCACGCGCCAGCATATACTCGGCATAGCCTCCGTCACGCGAGCTGCCCGTCACGGGCTGATTCTGACAGAGGTTAAAATGCCCCAGTCGGCACTGCTCGCAGACATGACAGTGCCCGCCCAGGCGTCCCACCCCGACGCGCTGGCCCGGTTTCAGGTACGCGGGCAGAGCATCAGAGACCCTGACAATGGTGCCAACCACCTCATGCCCCGGCACGCGCGGATAGTCCACGCCCTTTTCCAGCCCCTCAATCACGCCCGAATCCGCGCCGCAAATTCCGCAGGCTTCCACTTTGATGAGCACCTCTCCCGGGCCGGGTGTCGGCAGGGGTTTCTCCACCCTTTCCAGTTGTCCCGGCCGGGTGACCTGCATGGCTGTGTAGGTGTTAGTCATGTTTTAACTCCGATTCAGGATGCGTTTAACGCCTTCTTCGGCAGCCTCTATGGCTCCCGCGATATAGCCCGGAAAATCATGCGACCACTCGCTGGCGATGCCCGTGACGACGCGGCTCCACCGTCCTTCTGTCGGCCAGGCCGGAGGGACGGCGTGACCCGCCGGTAAGGTCAGATCGCGCGACGTCGCGGTAAACGGATCTCCAGCCCAGTCTTTCAGATATTCAGCCCGCGGAAAGGCGGCTTCCGCACCAAACAGGCGCACCAGCTGCGCTTTACACAGCTTTTGTAACTGCTCCTCGCCCAGCGCCTGACGAGCGGCGAACGGCACGCCGATGAAGCCAAACAAGGCAAACATCTCATCAGGCTCAGAGACATCATGTATCTCAACCATGGGGCCAGCGCTGCTGCGGGCCTCACCGGATAAGCCATTGTTCTTCCAGAAGCCATGGTCATAGAGCGCCACATATTTTGCATGTGGCGCCATCCAGGTCCCGGTGTTGCGCCAGGCCTGCAGCAGCGGCGACGGTAATGCAGGTAAAAAGGCGATCGCCGAGGCCAGCATTGGCGGCAGGGCTAACAACAGACGATCGCCCTGCACTGACACGTACTGCTTATCCGCGGCCAAACAGGTCACCGCGATCTGCTCGTCACGCTGTTCCGCCTGCGTGACCTGTATGCCGGTCATGATCCGCGCAGGCTCAATCTGCTGCTTCAGGGCAGCGATAAGACGAGACATCCCGCCGCGCGCCCGCGCCGCCGCCGGGGAAGAGACAAATCCGGGATGGCGCGACGGCGTATTGCCCCCGCGTTCGAAGAGCATATCGCCTGTCTCCTGGTGGACAAAAATGTCGATGCCCAGCCTGGCGAGTAGCTGATTAAGCGCCGGCTGGATCCCCGGCCAAATCCAGGTAGCCCCCAAATCTGCCTGCGAACCCGGGGCCTGCACAATCCGCCCTCCGACGCGTTCCCGCCCTTCGAGAAGCAGGTAATCCACTCCGGCTTGCTCCAGCAGGTATGCCGCGTATAGCCCACTTAATCCCGCCCCTACAATTACCACCCGGGTCTTGATCATGATTGGGGTTCCTGTGCGGGCGCGAGATGGCCGGTTTTGAGGTAGACGAGGGTGTTTTCTTTCTCAGCAATAAACGCCATGCGCTGACCCGATGGGATGCGGATCCAGCTTCCCTGTTCATGAATGCTGTTGGCTTCAATCAGGCTGCCTTCAACGATCAGCAGCTCCGCACCGCCCGGCAGAGTGGATTCAACTAACAGCGACCCGGCCCGCAGCCGTAACAGACAGACGTTCTCCTGCGCATTACTGAACAGGGGACACACCTGATGTTCATCGCGCGTTAACCAGTTTGCCGGGTCGCAGGTATTGACGCGCAGCGGCAGTTTCTCGCTCTCCGCCATTTGCCCGAGCTTAACAAACAGTAATGTCCCTCCGGAGCTATGAGGCTGATGGGCAGATCCGGGTGGGTTGCGCAGATACCAACCGACGGGATAATGCTGCCCGCCTTCGGAAAATTGCCCGGCCAGCACCAGAATCTCTTCGCCGCCCGGATGACAATGGGAGGGAAAGGCGCTATCGGGAAGATAGCGAACCAGACTGGTTGCACGTGCCTGCTCCGCCCCAATGCGATCCAGCATCACACGATCAACCCCGGGCTGCGGCGAAGGGATCCAACGGTACCGATCGCGGGTGACGGTGACGCGCCGGGTAAAATCGTGATTAATTAACATGTGGCGTTCCTGCAAGAGGGAAAAGCGACTTCAGGAAGAAGCCGCCGTACTGAGGTTATTTTGGCAACGAATCGAAAGCATCGAGCGCACGGGAGGAGTAAACCAGCGCCGCGCCGGTGTTCAGCGTGATCGCCACACCTAAGGCTTCTGCAATCTCTTCACGCGTCGCACCGTGCTTTGCCGCGGCTTCAGCATGCACCGACAGGCAGCCATCACAGCGGGTCGTGACGGCGACAGCCAGCGCAATCAGCTCATGCGTTTTGGCATCCAGATGCCCGGTCGCTGCCGCGCCGTTTTGCATCTTATCGATACCCTGCATCACGTCGGGTTGCAGACCTGCAAATTTCCCGATAGCGGCACGCAGCTCTTTACGCATTTCAGTCCAGTTCAAAAACACACACATCCCCTTTTAGAAGTGAGTCATCAGGCCAGGGTGTAGATACGTACATCCGGCGCACTGTTGAGATAAGGTTTCAATGCTTCAACGACATCCGCGGTGAACAGCTGAGAGCCGAGATAGGCTTCGGCCTGTTTTGCCGTGTCGAAACCATGCAGCACCTGTACATCTTCCGCGCGCACCAGCAGCTCTTTAGAAACCGCACCCTCAATGGTTTCCAGGAAAGGCGCTTTATACTTCTGATACACCGCGGCGGCGGCGGCACGGTTCTGTTCGCTGATATCAAGGGTGATTTGCAAATAAGCCATTGTTAACTCCTTTACTCTGTTAGTAGAACAAAGAAAAACTTTTCACTTGAAAGCATCGACAGGTTTAAGGACTTAAACGATTTGTTTTGTAAGCCTTACCGTTTCTGCATTATCGTTAGCATCGCTCTCATGAACAAATGAGATAATCTTGGCTTTCTGAAAAGGTTTTCTATCTGATATGAAGTTGCCGGTTCACCTCAATGCACTGCGGGCTTTTGAAGCCAGCGCGCGCCATCAAAGCTTTTCCCTGGCTGCGGAAGAGCTCAATGTCACTCCTGCCGCGGTCGGTCAGCTTGTGCGTTCCCTGGAAGAGGTGGTGGGCTATCCGCTCTTTCATCGCAGCCACAACCGACGCGCCGCGCTGGTGCTGACGGAGCCCGCGCAGCGTGCGCTCCCGGATATTCGTATGGGATTTCAGAGCCTGAACCTGGGGATGACCCTGCTGCGCGAAGGTGCCACCCATGGCATTCTCAATGTCACCATCAGCCCGGCCTTTGCCGCCAAGTGGCTATTGCCGCGTATTGAAGATTTTCAGCAGCGCTGGCCCGATATCGACGTGCGTCTGGAAACCAGCCTGAAGCTGCTGGATTTCACCGCGCTGGGGATGGATGTCGGTATTCGCTACGGACTGGGGCAGTGGGAGGGATTACAGGCAGAACTGTTGATGTCGGAAGAGGTTTTTCCGGTGTGTGCCCCCGCCATGATGGCGGACAACCCGGCCGTAAACTGCCTGACGGGCATCACGGGGCAGACGCTGATTCACGACCTGTCGATGGAACAGCACAACGATTTTATTACCTGGGATCTGTGGTTGCGCCGCTTCAACGTGCAGGCCATGGCCCGTAAGCCCGGCCTGCGTATCAATAGCTCAGCCGCCGTATTACAGGCGGCCGTGGAAGGTCATGGTGTGGCGCTGGCGCGCAGCATTATGGTGGATGAGGATCTGAAAAGCGGCAGGCTTATCCGCCTGTGCCCCGAGGTGTCGCTTACCAGCCCGCTGGCCTATTACCTGGTCTATCGCCCGGGCTGCGACAGCCTGCCGAAGATCGCCCACTTCCGGGAGTGGATGATTGAGCAGGCCAGGCTGTTTAACGCTGCGCAATAAGGTGCAGAAAATTCAGAGCGTCATCATCATTTCATGCCACGCCATTCCGCCGTGATCGGACGCTGAGGGCTTGATATAGCGGTAGCCAAAATGGGCGTACAGATCGACGTGGCGATCTTTACACATCAGGTGGATCGTCTTTTTGTGCATCGCCTTCATGCGTGACACGAACTCACGCATCAGCAGTGACAAGTAGCCTTTCCCCTGAAAATCCGGATGAACCACCACGGACATGATCACCGCGTTTGGCGCATCCGGATCGTGGCCCACCAGCTCTTTAAACGCTTCATCGGACATCACCACTTCCCCTGCACAGCCCGCATTAATGAATCCGATGACGTTGCCCTCCAGCTCTATACAGAGGAATCCTTCCGGGTAGCGGTTAATGCGGGTGGCAATTTTCTCACGCGTTGCCGCTTCATCCCCTTCGTAGGATGTGATTTCAATTTCATAGCAACGATCAACGTCAGCTGGGGTTGCCTGGCGGAATACCGGGGTGGTCATATTATTGCCTCTTCATCATGTTGTGGGCGACAGGTTACCTTTTTTCTGAAAACCGCTAAATCCCCCCCAAACTGCGGGCCGAGCGGCAACGTAATCACACCGCTCTCCGCCCCAGTGGCTATACCGCTTGAAGGCGAAAAATCTACGCCCCGTTCCGCCAGGATCGTCATGACCTGTTCAAACTCCGCGGGCCCGACGGGCCGGGGCTGCCAGAACGTCTGCTGATTATCAAGCAACACCGGATGCAAGCAGAGCTTCGGCTGTTCGCCGCCCACCTGTAGCCGCACGATAAAGCCGTAAGGGGGAACGTTGCGCTGGCGGTATTCGCCATTGCTGTTAAACACGCCGTTACCGATGCTGTAGACCACCCACGCATCGCCCAAACGCTCAATCTCGCCCAGCATATGCGGCCCGGTACCGATGATCAGATCTGCCCCTGCACGCGTCAGCCTTTTTGCCAGCGCTCGCTGTTGTTCACCCGTCCAGCGATAATCCATGCCCCAGTGAGCAAGCACGATGGTTGTCGCCGGATTATCACGCGCTTTTTCTGCACGCAGTTGCTCAATCAATTCGCCGCTGATGCAGGCCGCGCCCGCCCGACGCGGCTGCGCATAAAACGCACAATCCTGCTCCATATACAGCCGGAACCAGTACGCGCTATAAAATTTAAACACTTTCCCGCCAACCGAGATCACCAGCGGCGCGCTCGCCTGGCGAGCATTTAGACCGCTGCCAAAGCTGACGATACCCTGCTGGCGGAACGCGGTTAGGGTCTGTTTCAGCCCTGCTTCGCCGGCATCCATACTGTGATTATTCGCCAGCGCCACCGCATCCACGCCTGCACGTCGTAGTGCTGCCGCAGAGCGTTCAGGATCGCCGATCAGGCAGAAGGGTTTGCGCCCCTGCAGGCTCTGTGTGGTCGCTGTCCCCAGCGCGGCTTCGAAATTAGCAATAGTGTAATCGCTCCGGGCGATCAGCGGCCGAAGCCCCTGAAAGGAGTAATCGTAGCCATGGTGCTGGAGCGCATCATCAATCCCCTTCTGCTGGCGCTGTCGGGTATACCACTCGCCATAGTAGGTATCGCCAATGAGGGTAAAAACTGCCGCCTTTTTATCCAGCGAGACCGTTCTGTCATCCCGTTCTTCGGTGACGGATGTCTCTGTGCCTTCCGCCTGCGCCAGCAATTTATCAAGCTGATAATCCAGATGGAACGCATCGCTGGCACCCGCCACGCAGGCGAGCCAGACCTGCTTTCCGATACGCTGGATCGCAAACCCCCAGCGCGGAGAGCCGCCAGAGGTATAGCTGTAACCGGCACGACCATCCATCTGCATATTGGTCGTTTTACGGTACAGTTTGTCGCCAAAGGTCATTTCACTTTCAGCAAACCAGTGCAGGAGATGGGGATAATGCTGATAGAAATGGCGGATCATCAGAGCGATATCCTGCAGGGTCGTGCACTGCCCGTCGCGCAGACGCCCCGAGACGCTGTGCAGTCGGGTCCGGGTCATTCCTATGGCATCAGCCTGTTTCTGGATCCCTTCTCGCGCCGTCTGGTTATCACCAAACAGATACTCACCAAGATTAATCGCCGCGTCGCGGGCATTCTCAATCAGCATGGCCTGCACCAACGACTTCACCGTCAGGCTGTCACCCTTTTTCAGACCCAGTGACGGCCCCTGCTGTAGCACCTCTGCCGCAATTTCCCGGACCGGGACTCTCTCCACCAGCGCGAGTTTTCCCTCCTGCAACCCTTGAGCGCACAGCAAGGCCAGCAGCAGTTGACTCAGATGCCGGGGGGTTAGCGTATCCTCCTCATGCCGGGCTACGGGCGTCTCGCCCGTTGAAAGATTAACCAGCAGGGTAGCGCAGCTCTGTACCGGCCGTGGCGCCTGAGTCTGCTCGTGCAGTAATTTCACGACCTCACCAAAATCCGATTCATAGGGATCGCCTTTGACCAGCACGATATCCCCCTCACGCAGCGTCTTCAGCACAGACTCCACCATGGCGCCAGCCTGCATAAAATGCCCACCCGCCCGCGCGGGTGGCAGGATTTCATGGAGATAACGCATCTCCTCGCCATGAACAAAGACCTGGTGAAAACCGGCGGCTAACAGCGGTTCCGCCAGCGAACGGTGAACTTCCTCTGCTTTATCGTTCAGGTTGATAATGCGTGCCAGTACCGCAATTAAGCGCCCCCCTTTTTCCGTAGCCTGGCGCGAGGCAAAATCGAACGCATTGAGCATCGACAGGTATTCTGCGCTGTAGCTGTCATTAATCAACGTTACGCTGCCGCCTGCGGGAACGGGCAGCGACGAGATCTGCATTTTCCGGCGTTGATTACGAAATGCAGCAAGCTGTTTGCCGATTTGCGCGGCCTCCAGTCCCAATAGCCTTGCCGCTATCATCACCGCCACCGAGTTTGTTGCAATCCCCTTCCCCGGCTCATCGAGACGATAACGGATCGTTTCGCCCTGCAGGCAGATGCCGATATCAGACCCCTTCATATCCGACACAAACCAGGTCACGGGCACATCTGCCAGCGGGTGAAAGCCGTAGCTGATAACGTTCGCGCCATAGCGCACCGCATCCTGATGCACCTGTTCATATTCCGCGATATCACGATTCACAATGGCATAGCCGCCAGGAATTATGCCGTTACAGACCCGGGCCTTATGCCGGGCAGTATCCTGGAGCGTGCGGTTATTTTCACGCACCTGAGTGATACCCACTTCCGTGATAATACAGATATGCGGTTTTATACGCAGACCCACGCCACCATTGCGCATCCACAATGCAGAAATAGCGGCCTCAATAACCACATAGTCAGGGTTAACGCCTGCGCGTGCCAGCGTCAGCGAAACACCCGTACGCGAGTTATTATTGCCTTGCGTCGTCACGACCGATCCCGCAGAAGAGAGCACGGCGCTGAGCATGTCTTTGGTTGAGGATTTACCGACGGTGCCGGTTATCGCGACGGCTTTTCCATTAAACCTGCGCCGCGCTTCGGCCCCCAGTGAAATAAGCGCCTCATACGAATCCTCAACCAGAAACTGCGGAAAATCGGGCGGCAATTCGGGAATATAGCGTTGCACTACTGCGCCACAATAATTCGCATAGTGCTTTTTCAGATAATCATGGGTATCGGACCATCTGGCGTAAATTCCGGTATTACCGGTTCCCCTTAGCCAGGTATCGACATCCATGGCAACAAAGAGACGGGGAACGCCTCTGCCACGATCGGATGAAAAAATGGCAATATCCTCCGCGTGCCACCCCACCGCGGTAGGTACAAGCCATTGTCCTTTCAACAAATTTTCGAAATCAGCTGCCGTCCATCCTGCATGATTGTTCACTGATATATATCCCTTATTATTAAAAACGACATCCCTGTTAATTTGCTATTAACGTTGGTGTTGCTCATTATTTTTGCGCCAACCAACGGAAATATTTTCTACAGTAGACATGACGATGGGGGCAATCAAGTTGCGGGGGAACGGCGACTGTTTATTGAATAACCACTTCAGTTGTAAGTGTTTATAGTGATTCAGAATATCTTTTTTGTAAGAATTTTCGGACCTGACAGAAAAGGCGGGAAATATCCCGCCGCACCGGGTGTAATAATCGCCGTGTTATACACCTGAATGTATTTCACGGAAATCCGTCCTGTTAATCCGCCGATTTGACGATATAGGTCACCACGCCAAAGATATCGAGCGAATCTTCGCTGCCTACGACGATCGGTGAATAGGCGCTGTTCATCGGGTTAAGCTGCACCCGGGGTCTGAGCTGGAGGCGCTTTACCGTAAACTCCCCCTCCACCGCTGCGATGACAATATCCCCGTGCTGCGCCGTTCTGGCGCTGTCGACAATCAGCAGATCGCCGTCGCCAATGCCGGCATCAATCATCGAATCCCCGGCCGCTTTCACGAAATAGGTCGAGCTGGGGTGCTGGATCAGCAATTTGTTCAGGTCGATACGCTGTTCCACGTAGTCCTGCGCCGGGCTGGGAAAGCCGCACTGTACGACCTCGCCGAAAAGGGGTAGCGCGATCACCTCGCGCAATGCTGCAAGTTGGTAAAACACCATGATTCGTTCCTCGAATACTGTTTTTATATACAGTAGTCGTAGCGAGGCGCGCAGGCAAGTCGCGGGGCAATGGGGGCTGTTTATTGCGTAACCGCTTCGGTTATAAGTTATTAATGTGTTTGATGATATTTATTTTGTAAATATTTCAGGAGGTTGCATGGACGGCTCCCTCTCTCTTGAGGGAGAGGGGAAACGCCGGGCGGCACTGCGTTTGCCCGGCCTACGTGCTCCTCAGTTAATCAACGCATCAATCGCCACGCGCCCGTCCGGCGTTTGCAGCCAGCGCGGCGCGTTGAGCGTATCGGCGTAGAAGTTCACCAGCTCATACAGCAGCCCTTCTATCACGCGCGCCATCTCCGGCGGCAGAATGTTGCCGATCAACAGCTGCGTGAGGGTCTGACAATACAGGCCAAGCTGGTCGCTTTCCGGTTCGAATGCAGGCAGGCGCGAGGGCAGATCGTTAAGGGTGAAGCGGCCCACCAGGTGCGGCGGGATAGGCTCGTTGAGCGTTGGTTGCAATAACGCGAGACAGGCAGAAAGTCGGGCGCAGAGCGCCAGCTTTTCAGCGGGATCGTCGCTTTCCAGCAGGGTATGGGCAAAGCGTTCGCAGTGGTTCGCCAGCTCGGTGAAGTCGGTGTTATGGGAGAACGGTGTGGTAAATAAAGCGTGATCAAGAGTTGGGGTTGTAGCCATAGTGGCAATCTCCGATAAAGTAATGTCATCGATAAAATTTGCCAGGGTTCCAATCCCGACGCCTGATTTTGCAGGCGCAACCGGAAGATACTGCGCAGAGTACGAAGCGACAAGCCTACAAAATCATTTCCGGAAAGCGCCTCGCAAAAAATTGTAAAGCAACGAAGAAAACCCAGATTAATAAAATAATTACAGCGACTCCCTGGTCCGGCTGAAAATCGCTGAGGCGTTGACCGCAGGCCGGGGCGAGGCGCATGGATGCGCCGAGAGGGCGTGACCTACATGGATGTAGGATCACGCCCGACCCGATAGCCGGAGGGAATAAGCCGAGGGCACCGCGAAGCGGCGATTTTCTTTGCCGGGAGCCGGGGTAGCCAGGGGGGAGGCGGCGAGCCCCCCTGGCACGTTCACGGGTTCGGGCATATCAGAGAAGCAAGGAACGTGAAGTGAACGGAACCACCTCCGCCGCCGCATGTTCCCCGTCACCCTAACCCTAATCCTCAATGAAGAGGGAACAGTTCGTGCAAATCTTCTACCTTCACCGGGCATATTTCCGCGAGCCGATCACACACAAAATCACCCCCAACGTAATCACCATCATCAACGGACTCACCCGCTCATGCAGCAGCGTGGCGGACAGCGCCAGCCCCAGAAACGGCTGCAACAGCTGCAACTGCCCGACGGCGGCGATCCCACCCCGGGCCAGCCCTTTGTACCAGAAGATAAACCCGATCAGCATACTGAATAGCGACACATAGCCGAGCGCGCTCCAGGCCGGAATACCGATGCCGCTGAAGGATGCCGGCATCGTCAGCAGAGAGGCCAGCACCATAAAAGGCAGCGCCAGGATCAGCGCCCAGCTGATCACCTGCCAGCCGCCTGACTCGCGGGTGAGCGCGGCTCCCTCCGCATAGCCCAGGCCGCAGACGATCACCGCCGCGAGCATCAGCAGATCGCCCGTCAGGGAGAGCGCGGCACCTTGCGAAAGCGCAAACCCCATCACCAGCAGGCTGCCGAGCGCCGAGAAGATCCAGAAGGCCCGGGCCGGACGCTCCTTGCCGCGCAGCACCGCGAAAATAGCGGTCATCAGCGGCAGCAGGCCAAGGAACACAATCGAATGGGTGGCGGTGACGTGCTGCAATGCCAGCGCTGTCAGCAGCGGAAAGCCGACCACCACGCCCAGCGAGACCATCATCAGCGGCACAATCCGGGCGGCTGGCGGGCGTTTTTCCCGCGATACGAGGATCAGCATCAGGGCCAGCACCCCGGCAAGAGAGGCCCGGGCAAAGGTCAGGAAAAAGGGATCAAAGTCCTGCACCGCAACCCGCGTGGCGGGCAAGGAGCCGCTGAAAATCACTACCCCCAGCAGGCCGTTAAGCCAGCCTGATAGCGCGTTTTTATCTACCGCCATATTCATTACCCTTACCTTCCCAGTCTTGAGCCTCTGTTGAGCGGATGGTAGTCTCGCCAATCTAATACAATCAAATTATTGTCATGGATACATTTGATGAAAGCCCGCTACAAAGGGATCGTGGATCGCTACGCTGCGTTGATTCGGACTGCCCAGATCCCGGCAGGCACCCGCCTGCCCACCCACCGCACGCTCGCCACCCGGGAGCATATCTCCCTTGCCACCGCGACGCGGGTCTATGCCGAGCTGGAGAAGATGGGGCTGGTCAGCGGCGAAACCGGACGCGGAACCTTCGTCAGAGAGATCCTGTTGCCCTCGGGCCAGGGGATCGATCAGCAGGCGATCGCCACCGATGTGCTGGATCTGAACTTCAACTATCCCGCCCAGCCGGGCCAGGGGGAGCTGCTGCGCGAGGCGCTCCGGCAGGTCGCCGCCGGAGGCGATATCGAATCACACCTGCGCTATCAGCCGCATGCCGGCAGGCAGATCGAGCGGGAGATCGTCGCCGCCCACCTCGCAGGGCCACATTTTCAACCCTCTGCGGATAATGTGCTGATCGTGAACGGGGCCCAGCATGGCCTGACTGTCGCAGTGATGGGGCTGCTTCGGCCCGGTGACGTGGTGGCGGTGGACGCCCTCACCTATCCCGGCTTTAAGGCCCTGGCGGCGCTCTATCATCTGGAGCTTCTCGCCATCCCCTGCACGGAAACCGGCCCGGATCTGGCGGCGTTACGCCAGATCTGCCAGCGGCGTCACGTGCGGGCGGTGTACACCATGCCCACCCTGCACAACCCGCTGGGCTGGGTGCTGAACCATGAGCAGCGCAGAACCCTGGCGGACATTGCCCGGCAGCACGACCTGCTGATCGTCGAAGACACCGCTTACGGGTGGCTGATCCGCCGTCCACCGCCGCCCGTCGCCAGCTTTGCCCCGGAACGCACGGTGTATGTCACCGGCTTTTCAAAAAATGTGGCGACCGGTCTGCGGGTCGGGGCGGTGATCTGCCCGCCGGATCTGCGCCCGGCCCTTGAGAGGGCCATCCGGGCCACCACCTGGAACACGCCATCGGTTATGACCGCCATGGTCTGTCACTGGATCCAGGACGGTACCGTGTCCCGCTTTGAAACGCTGAAAAGACGCGACGCCCGGCAGCGGCAAACCGTTCTGAAAGCGGTGCTGGGGGATCTGCCCTGCATTACCCATCCCGATTCGTATTTTGCATGGCTGCCGCTTGCGGACGAGGCCAGAGCCGATCGGGTCGTGAAGGCGCTGATGGACAACCATATCTCCGTCTCGACCGCGGAGCCGTTTTCAACCTCCGGCACGGTGCCGCAGGCGATCCGCATCGCCCTTGGGTCGGTGACGATCAAAAATTTACGTCACGCGCTCTTGCAGGTCAGAGCGGCGGTGGAGCTGGAGCAGAGTCGTTAAGCCGGATTGCTTCTTAAGACTCGTCTTAATTTACCCGGGAAAGTCATTTTTTCTGGCGCTTGATCACAGTAAATATCTCCCCTGAAATAATTCGGACCACATGTAACTTTTGCTAACTTATTTATTAGCGTCGATATATTCTCCATCACCTGCAAAAATGCCTAAAATATATTCAGGCGGAGCACAAAAACGCGCCGAAAGGCTTATTGAAGTTTCTGCCGTTCTGTCTACATTTATTTCTGCACACATTTGAAGAGGTTAATTTCCTCTCAGTAAATATTCTCAACGAAACACTGGAGACATGTTATGACTAAACATCGAGGCGGTTCCGGCAATTTCGCAGAAGACCGGGAACGTGCATCCCAGGCGGGCCGCAAAGGTGGACAGAGCAGCGGCGGGAATTTTAAAAATGACCCGCAACGCGCATCTGAAGCGGGAAAAAAAGGTGGACAGAATAGCCGGGGCGGCGGCCGCAAACCAGCGGCATAAGCTCCACAATATATTCTCTCTCTGACCCATTTTTGTCAGACAATATATTTGAAACGGCGAGAAAGGTATAAATACCTGACCTTTAACAGGCAGTTCGATGAATTATGCGGAGGTTATATGCTGCATTTGAGAAGAAGAGTTCGCAACGCACGTAATAATCATCGCACCAGTGATGATGTCGGCTGGATAATTCCGGGTGACGCTGAGCGTACCCGTTCACCGGATAGCGGCCCGGCACTCCAGCTCAGAAGAGACAATGACGCCAGCAGTGAGGTGAGGCTCAGCCAGCGTCAGTCGTATCTGGTCAACGCCATGGCGAACCGCGATCTGAAGTAAACAGCTGTTAAGTGATGTAGAACGTGTTGTGCTTTGTTATTCGCCCGGCCTTCCCCGCCGGGCTTTTTTATGCCCGCAGCGGCAGCCCGGCACTCTCTCTGGCGCGCAGCACCGTCAGGAGGGTAATCAGCGCCGCCGCCATCACATACAGCGCTGGCGAGAGCGGATTACCGGTCACGATCGGCAGCCAGGCCAGCAACCACGGCGTCACTCCGCCAAAGAACGCCACCGCAAGATTATAGGCAATCGCCATGCTGCCATAGCGGACCCGGGTCGGAAACAGCTCCGCCATCGCCGCATTGCTGGCGCCGTCAAAGGCGGCGATGCACAGCCCCACCAGCAGCAGCCCCAGCACCGCAGGGAACACCGCCCCACTTGCCATCAGCTTCATGGCCGGCCAGGCGACGAGGATCAACCCAAGACCTCCCGCCAGCATCAGCGGTTTACGGCCCAGCCGGTCCGACAGGTAGCCCATAAAAGGCACCAGCACGGCGACGGTCAACAGCCCGAGGGTGGTGATGGTATAGGCATCCAGCGCCGGGTAGTGCAGCGTCGCCACCAGCCAGGCAGGAATAAAGGTTTGCAGCATCCAGTGCACCACCGCCTTGATCGCCACAAACCCGATGCAAAAGCCCAGCGCCCGCTTGCCGGTGGTCACGGCCCTGTGCAGCGGCGCAGCTTCCGTTTGATGGCAGTTCAGCAGCGCCTGAAATTCAGGGGAGTCCTGAAGATTGTTGCGCAGATACAGGCCAATCCAGCCCAGCGGCCCGGCTAACAGAAACGGAATGCGCCAGCCCCAGTCGTTCATCGCCGCCTCCCCCAGCCCCGCGGTCAACAGCAGCACCAGGCCCGATCCGGCGACAAAAGCCATAAAGCCGAAGCTGTCTGTCCAGCAGGTGAAGTAGCCCCGGCGGTCAGCGGGGGCATACTCGGCCAGAAAAGTGGTGGCACCTGCGCTTTCGCCCCCGGCGGCAAACCCCTGGATCATCCGCACCAGCACCAGCAGGCCCGTGGCGAGCAGCCCGGCCTGCACGTAGGTGGGCAGTAACCCGATGGTAAAGGTAGCGCCGGAGGTCAGCAGGATCACGGTAGCCAGCACCTTGCGCCGCCCAATCCTGTCTCCGAGGGATCCAAACCACAGCCCGCCGAGCGGACGTATCACAAACCCGGCACCAAACACCGCGAACGAGGAGAGCAGCGCCGACGCCGGGTTGTCGGTATGGAAGAACTGCATGCCAATGATGGTCGCCATCGTACCGTAGAGCCCGAAATCGAACCATTCGACAAAATGACCGATGCCGGTGGCGAGCAGCACCTTACGCAGTTGAGGGGCCACAGGCTGCTCTTAACGCTTTTTCGGCATCATGCGCAGCAGGGTGTTGTCTTTCCAGAAGTAGTGATGAAGCAGCGCGGCAAAGGCGTGAATGCCGATAATAAAGTAACCCAGGTTCGCCAGGGTGACGTGCCAGGCTTTCAGCGTGTCCACCAGGTCGAAATTGCCCTCGGCGGCATGGGGCATCCCCAGGCCAAAGGCAAACCAGGTATTGCCCCGGTTATACATCATCACCAGGCCAATCAGCGGCAGGGCAATAAACAGCAGATAGATGGCAAGGTGGCCCAGATGGGATAAGCCGATATACATCGGTTTTGGCTTAGGCACGATCGGCGGCGCGGGGTACTTAAGACGCACCAGCAGACGCGCCACCATCAACACCAGAATAGAGATACCGCAGGAGACGTGGATCATGTTGATCAGCGGGCGGTCGCTGCGGGGGAAAAAGCCGCGAAACTCCATGGCACAGTAGGCCACGATCACCAGCAGAAAAACCAGCCAGTGAATTGCAATTTGCAGGCCGGTGTATTTATTACGCATAGTCTTTCCTGATAAAGGCTAATAAAAAGGTAAAATAACCAGCTTCAGTTAAAAATTCATTAACTTTTGTCCCCGCGTTTTCAAAAACTTCCGCGCAGATCAGGCATCTTCAATTGCCTCGCTGGGCTTCCTGGTCTATTCCTGGATGAGTTTAACGTCCCGTACATCATTCAGGAGAACATCATGAGTAAGATTGGCATTAACGGATTTGGTCGTATTGGCCGACTGGTTCTTCGTCGGTTACTGGAAACTCAGGACAGTAATAGCGTCGTGGCGATTAACGATTTAACGTCACCGAAAGTGCTGGCCTACCTGCTAAAACACGACTCCAACTACGGCCCCTTCCCGTGGAGCGTGGACTTTACGGAAGACTCCCTGATCGTCGACGGAAAATCCATTTCGGTGTATGCCGAAAAAGAGGCGAAACACATTCCGTGGAAAGCCGCCGGGGTGGATCTGGTGGTGGAGTGCACCGGGTTCTACACCTCGCAGGAGAAGTCGCAGGCGCATCTGGACGCCGGAGCGAAAAAAGTGCTGATCTCCGCCCCGGCCGGGGAGATGAAAACCATCGTCTTTAACGTCAATGACGACACCATCGACGCCAGCGACACCATTATCTCCGTCGCCTCCTGCACCACCAACTGCCTGGCACCGCTGGCGAAGGTACTGCACGACGCCTTTGGCATCCGGGCGGGCACCATGACCACCATCCACGCCTATACCGGCACCCAGGCGCTGGTGGATGGCCCGCGCGGCAAAGATCTGCGCGCCTCGCGTGCCGCAGCGGAAAACATCATCCCGCACACCACCGGCGCGGCGAAGGCCATCGGGCTGGTGATCCCTGAACTGAGCGGCAAGCTGAAGGGCCATGCCCAGCGCGTGCCGGTCAAAACCGGCTCCGTAACCGAGCTGGTCTCGATTCTGGAGAAAAAAGTGAGCGTGGATGAGATCCACCAGGCGCTGAAAAAGGCCACCGAAGGCAATGAGTCCTTTGGCTATACCGACGAAGAGATTGTCTCGTCGGATGTGATTGGCTCGCACTTTGGTTCGGTCTTCGACGCCACCCAGACGGAAGTCACCGACGCGGGCGACGTCCAGCTGGTGAAAACGGTGGCCTGGTACGATAACGAATACGGGTTTGTCACCCAGCTGGTGCGGACTTTAGATAAGTTCGCTGCCCTGTAAACACGCCGCGGACAGCCCTGCTGTCCGCATCCTGTGAGTCGGTGCTGGTTTTCATTTTGTTAACCCTGATATAACAAAGGCTTTCCAGAGAGGGAGCCTTATCATGGAAGCACTGAGCCGCGACACATTAGAACAACAGATGGCGCAAGCCGTGGGCCGTTCGGCCACCTTTACCATCTGGCCCGATAATGAAGCCCCTGGCGCACGCACCAGCGACGCCGTTTTTACCCGTGAACCCCGCCATACCGGGACCTCCGACTACGATCGCGCCGTCACCGGCATCCGCGCGCCGGAGATCGCCGTGTATGCCCCTGCCCGCCCTAACGGCGTGGGTATTCTGGTGGCGCCCGGCGGCTCTTATCGCCGCGTGGTGCTGGATAAAGAGGGCAGCGCGCTGGCCGCGTTCTTTAATGCTCGCGGTTATACCCTGTTTGTGATGACCTACCGCATGCCGGGAGATGGCCATGAAGAGGGGGCCGACGCGCCGCTGGCCGACGTGCAGCGGGCGATGCGCGTGATCCGCGCCGGGGCAGCGGAGTGGAAGCTGGATCCGGCCCGCATTGGAGTACTGGGTTTCTCTGCGGGTGGGCACGTGGCAGCGAGCCTCGGCACCCGGCACGATGAAGCGGTCTATGCCCCGGTGGACGCCGCCGACGCGTTCCCTGCCCGTCCGGCCTTTATGGCGCTGGTTTATCCGGTGATCACCATGCGTGACGCGCACCATCATTCGGGTTCACGTCATGAGCTGATCGGCGATAACCCGACAGAGGCGCAGATCGGTCGCTACTCGCTGGAGGAGCGCGCCACCCGCGACGCCCCGCCAACCTTCCTGCTGCATGCCGCCGACGACCCGGCGGTGAAAGTCGAGAATAGCCTGGCGATGTACAGCGCCCTGCGCCGCCTGGGCGTGCCGGTTGAGATGCATCTCTTTGAGCGTGGAAAACACGGGTTTGGCATCCGCGATGCCCAGGGCCTGCCGGTAGCCGTCTGGCCGGAATTGATGATGAACTGGATTGAAACAAAGGTGTAGCCTGCATCGCCGGGTGGCGGCTTCGCCTTACCCGGCCTACGTGTCCGATGCGGTTATCAGTTTTGTAGGCCGGGTAAGCGCAGCGCCACCCGGCGTTTTTATCAGGACTGCAAATAGACCAACTGGGTCTGCAGGTACTCATGCAGACCGTGTTTGCCATCCGCTCCGCCGATCCCGGATTTACGCCAGCCCGCGTGGAAGCCCTGCATCGCTTCAAAGTTCTCGCGGTTGATGTAGGTTTCACCGAACTTAAGCCCTTTGATGGCTTTCATCGCCACGTTCAGATCTCGGGCGGAACCTGGATCGATCACCATTATCGTTGTCGTTACTGATCCTCGTCCACCGGACGGAAACGCCCACCATCTGCATGCCACGAACACCACCGAGCCACAACGAGCGCTATGAGAGCCCCTTTGGCGATGATATCCATCACGATGCAACGTCGCCGCGCGGAGTGATGACGCCGCCGCCACGTCGCCACCACCATAAATATAAATAAAAAAACGTAGATGTGACATGTATGCGACAACGCCAAGAAAAAAAGTGGTAAAGGTGTGGTATACGTCTGCCACATGAAGGCCGCCAAAAATGCCAAGCAACAATGACGATGTTAGCCACCGCCGCATACGCTGATGATATAATAAAGATTCCACACACACCACGTTACGCCACGTCACATTACACCATCATCCACCATCTTCCCGCCATAGGCTGTCTTGCTGTTATATGTCGCGGAGCAAAAACGAACGCCAGGTGACACACGCTAGTGCGGAGTCGTCGCTGTAACAGTACAATTCCGCAAAAAAATATGAGATATACAACATAATACGCATACACGCAAAGAGTTATGATACACAGGCAAGATGCCGCTGCTGCGCTGACCAGCGCCACTTTCGGGTTACCCGCCAGCTCCTGACCTACGGTTTCACCGCGGCCCAGCACCAGGTTAAAGACCCCTTTTGGCAGACCAATCTCGTCAACGATTTTGGCAAAGGCGATAGCGTTGTTCGGGGTGAACTCGCTCGGCTTAATAACGATGGTGTTGCCGGTCAGCAGCGCCGGGCCCAGCTTGCGGGCGATCAGGAAGAACGGGAAGTTCCACGGCAGAATACCGGTGGTCACGCCAAGCGCCCGTTTGAACAGCAGGATGTTTTCGCCCGGACGATCGCTCTGGATAATCTCACCTTCGTAGCGACGCGCCCACTCGGCCATATAGTCGAGATAGTCGGCGGTGAACGCCACTTCCACCTCCGCGAGCTGCTGAATTTTGCCGCCTTCGGCCACGATCAGGGCGCTGATTTCGCTGGCGCGTTCACGAATGCCGGCGGAGATTTTACGCAGCCAGCCCGCGCGCTGGATAGCGGGCAGCGCCTCCCAGTCGGCCTGAGCGCGCTCGGCGGCGTCGATGGCCTTGCGGGCATCTTCAGCGCTGCCGTCGGGAATACGGGAAATGACCTCTTCGGTGGCCGGGTTGATCACATCAATCCAGGCATCACCCTGCCAGGCTACAAACTGTCCATCGATATACATAGGATGTTGTACGGGTACTGTCATGACCTGCTCCTGTAATTGCACTGTTTTTAACAAGTAAAATTATTGTTAAAAACTACAGTTCCCGACCCGTAATCACAGCCTATCGCGCTGTTTTTGTGAGACATCTCATAAAAGAAACGGGTCAGCAGGAGGAAAAAATCACAATTCGACAACAAAGGCTGCCCGTTTGCGGGAAAGTCATCGCAAACGGGCAATGGGTTACAGCAGGGAGCGGCTGACCAGCGCTTCGGTGAGAATGACGTCGTTACGCAGGATCTGCCAGGCGGCCTCTACCTCAGCGGGAATATCGACATGGACGATGAAATCGCGGCCAAGCGGGCCATAGCCATTAATGTCATCGCGCAGGCGAGGAAGTTCACCCAGCACCAGCGACAGATAGCGTTCTACCGGCCACAGCCCCTCGCCGCCGCCGCGGAACACCAGCCCCTCCTCGCTGTTCTGCAGCTGCGGTACGATGCCGGGATGGCTGGTCCATTCCGGGGCATCCGGCTTATCGCGCCAGACCCGGGCAAAGGTTGCCATAGTGCGGCGCTGCATGGTCGGATCCTGCACCACAATCCCACGTTTCACCCGCAGCTGATGATGCTGGATCGTCGCGGCGCTGAAACGGGCATTTTCACCGCAGTTGGTGGACTGATCTTCCACCAGCAGGCGCTCGGGCGGAATATGCCAGAACTCCCGGGCGATCTCCGCAAGGATAGTGGCTTCGGCTTTGCCGGTGGTGCGCACCCTGTTATAGCGCGGGTGTCGCGCAATGGCGGCGTATAAAAAGGTGGTTGAATGGCCGATGCCGCCGCTGATCAGCAAGGGGATAGCGAGCGACGACGCCAGACGACAGGCCGCGTCGATGGAGGGGATCACCGCATTACCGGCCAGCACCACCAGATCCGGCTGCAGCGCGGGCGGATTGTAGGGCAGGTTATCTTCAGCGAGCCAGGCCCCGACGGTATTGACCGCGGCCAGCGTTTTATCGGGCAGAGACGGGAAGATTGTGAGACTCATCGTTACCTCCTTCCAGCAAGTAAGCTCAGAGTAACGCATAGGCTACTGGTTAACAGAGGATCCCTCTGAAATATTTTCGCTCACATTTGCGTAACCTCGCATGATCATATTCACTTGAAACAGACTTTGCGTCAGACGTAGAATCATTAGCCCACTAACTATTTACAAAAACTATAGGTAATTATCGTTATGCGCCTGCCCCAGCGCGACCCCTATGCTCCTCGCGAGTGGCAGCCTCACGAAAAGCCAATGCTGTTAGGCTCCCCGTCCACCCCCCTGCACAGCACCCCGAAGCGCATCGCCTACGGGGTGGTGGGTCTGCTGGTCTGTCTGACCGGGGCGCTGGGCAATGCGATGGTCGCGGCCAACCTGCAAAATTTGCAGGGCACCTTCTCCGCCTGGTCCACCGAGATCGCCTGGCTGCCGGCGGTGTACGTGATGACCAACGTGTCGATAAACCTGCTGCTGGTGAAGTTTCGCCAGCAGTTTGGCCTGCGCGCCTTCACCGAAGGCTTTCTGGTGCTCTATGTGCTGGTGACCTTCTTTCACCTGTTCGTCAACGATCTCAGCTCGGCCCTGATGGTGCGCGCCGCCCACGGGATGGTGGCTGCGGCCCTCAGCTCGCTGGGGATCTACTATCAGATCCAGGCCTGGCCGGCGAAACATCGTCTGAAGGCCCTGACCATCGGCATCACCGGTTCGTCGCTGGCGATCCCCATTGCGCGGCTGTTCTCCACCGAACTGCTGCAGCTGGACGAGTGGCGCGGGCTCTACCTGTTTGAACTGGGCCTGGCGCTGATCTCGCTGGGCTGCGTGATCGCCCTCAAGCTGCCCCCTGGTGACCGGCGCAAGGTATTCGAGAAGAAAGATTTCATCACCTTTATCCTGCTGGCCCCGGGGATGGCGCTGCTGTGCGCGGTGCTGTCGCTGGGACGGCTCGACTGGTGGTTTGAAGCGCCGTGGATCGGCTGGTCGCTGGCGGGCTCGCTGGTGCTGATTGTCTCGGCGATTGTGTTTGAACATAACCGCAGCAACCCGCTGCTCAACACCCGCTGGCTCTCCAGCGGCAGCATTGTGCGCCTGGGGTTGATCATGCTGCTGATCCGCATCGTGCTGGCGGAACAGAACACCGGGGTGATCGGCTGGCTGCAGTATGTCGGCCTGCAGAATGAACAGATGACTCATCTGGCGTGGTCGATTTTTGCCGGGATCGTCTGCGGCATCGCCGCCAGCTGCCTGACCATCAAACCAACCAAACTCGCCTGGCCGATTATCACCTCGCTGGTGCTGATGATTATTGCCTCGCTGCTCGACAGCCAGTCCACCAGCCTCACCCGCCCGGATCAGCTGATGCTGAGCCAGTTCCTGCTCGGGTTCGGCAGCGCCTTCTTCCTCGCCCCGGCGATGCTGGCCGGAATTGGCGGCGTGGTTGCCGATCCGCGTAATCTGGTCAGTTTTTCGGTGCTGTTCGGCATGAGCCAGAACATCGGTGGTCTGCTGGGTTCTGCCATTCTCGGCACCTTTCAGACCTGGCGCGAGAAGTACCACTCCGGTCTGCTGGCCGAGCAGCTCACCAGCCTCAATCCGCTGGTGAATGAGCGGTTGCAGATCTACAGCCAGATGTACCGGAGCCAGATTGGCGACAGCGCCCTGCTGAGCACCCAGTCGGCGCTCCAGCTGCAGAACGCCAGCACGCTGGAGGCAAATATTCTCGCTTACAACGATACTTATCTTCTGACGGCTGGCATTGCCACCGCCACGCTGGTCTGGATTATATGGCGCTTGCTGCGGCTGCGCATCACTGCCCGTCTGGCGCTGAAAAAGGCCACCGGCAGTCAATAACGGTTATAAATAATAATGATTAATGTGTTTTATCAGGAGTGGTTATGAGTCAGCAGGATGCCTCCAGAGAGCAGGCCAATACCCGTAATAATCTGCGCGTGGTGTCGGTGTTCGCCGCCGCCGCGATCGGCATCGTTGGCGTGCTGGTGATCCTCTACGCCTGGCAGCTGCCGCCCTTTACCCGTCACGTTCAGTTCACCGATAACGCCTACGTGCGCGGCCAGACCACCTTTATCAGCCCGCAGGTCAACGGCTATATCACCGAAGTGAAGGTGCAGGATTTTGAGCAGGTGAAGAAAGGCGACCTGCTGCTGCAGATCGACGACCGTATCTACCGCCAGCGGGTGCACCAGGCTGAAGCCCAGCTGGCGATGAAAATCGCCACCCTGAATAACAACCTGCAACAGCGCAAAAGCGCCGAGGCGGTGATCCAGCGTAACGAGGCGGCGCTGAAAAACGCCCGCGCGCAGAGCCAGAAAACCCAGGCCGACTTAAAACGCGTGAAGGACCTTACCGCCGACGGCTCGCTGTCCATCCGCGAGCGGGATGCCGCCCTGGCGAGCGCCGCTCAGGGCAGCGCCGATATCGATCAGGCCAAAGCCACCCTGGAGATGTCGCGCCAGGATCTGCAAACCGCTATCGTCAACCGCGCCGCGCTGGAGGCCGACGTCGAGAACGCGAAGGCGGCCCTGGAGCTGGCCCAGATCGACCTGCAGAACACCCGCATCGTTGCCCCGCGTGACGGCCAGCTCGGACAGATCGCCGTGCGCTTAGGTGCCTATGTGACGGCCGGAACCCACCTCACTACCCTGGTGCCGCCGCAGCACTGGGTGATCGCCAATATCAAGGAGACCCAGCTGGCGAACCTGCGCGTCGGCCAGCCGGTGAAATTCACCGTCGACGCCCTGAACGACAGAGCCTATGAAGGCCGGGTGCAGAGCATTTCCCCCGCCACCGGGGTGGAGTTCAGCGCCATTACCCCGGATAACGCCACGGGGAACTTCGTCAAGATTGCCCAGCGCATTCCGGTGCGCATCGAGGTGCTGGGCAAGGCGGAGGACGCGGCGCGGCTGCGTCCGGGGATGTCGGTACAGGTGACGATTGATACCCGGGAGGCAGAATGATCCGCCGCCCGCTCACCGCCCTGCTGATTACCTCCGTCCTCAGCGCCTGCCAGTCGGTGGATGTCGCCCCGGCAAAACCGACATTGCAGATCCCCGCCCAGTGGCGGGCCAGCACCGGCCCCGCCAGCCCGGCAGAGCAGCAGTGGTGGCGCAACTTTCACGACAGCCAGCTCAATCACTATGTCGATCAGGCCCTGCGCAACAACAGCGACGTGCTGATCGCCCGGGAGCGGATCAACGAGTATCAGGCCCGGGTGTATGCCAGCGACAGTAACCTGTTTCCGACCCTGGAGGCCGATCTGAATGCCGGTCGCGCCCGCTCCCAGTCGGCGGCCACCGGTTTGCCCACCTATGGCGCACTGTACAAAGGCAGCCTGACCGCCAGCTATGACGTGGACATCTGGGGCGTGAACCGCCGCACCGCCGATGCCGCTCAGGCGACCCTCGAGGCGCAAAAAGCCGCCGCCGCCGCGGCAGATCTGACGGTGGCCTCCTCGGTAGCCTCGGGTTATGTCACTCTGCTGGCCCTGGACGAGCAGCTCCGGGTGACGCAGTCGACCCTCAAAGCGCGGGAAGAGGCCTTTAACCTGGCGCAACGGCAGTATCAGACCGGGTACAGCTCGCGTCTGGAGCTGATGCAGTCCGACTCCGAGCTGCGCTCGACGCGGGCGCAGATCCCGCAGGTGCAGAATCAGATAGCCCGTCAGGAGAACGCCCTGACCCTGCTGCTGGGGGGCAACCCCGGGGCCATCGCCCGTAGCGCGGATTTCGACACCCTGACCCCGCTGCGTATCCCGTCGCAGCTGCCCTCATCGCTCCTTAATCGCCGTCCGGATATTGTGCAGGCGGAACGCCAGCTGATCGCCGCCGATGCTACGCTTGCGGCCTCGCGCGCCAGCCTGCTGCCGTCGATCAACCTGACCGCCACCGGATCGATTCAGGATCGCACTCTGCCCGGCCTGCTGGACAACCCGCTGGAGCTGTGGAGCATCGGCGGCAGTATTCTGGCCCCGCTGCTGAACCGTCAGGCGCTGAACGCCCAGGTGGATATCGGCCAGTCGCAGCGTAACCAGGCGCTCTACAGCTATGAAAAAACCGTGCGCAACGCCTTTAAAGAGGTCAACGACAGCCTGGATGCCATCACCCGCTACGGCGAGCAGCTGACCGAGCTGGTGGCGCAGCAGGCGGTCGCCCAGGAGACGCTGCGGATCGCGCAGAACCGCTATAACAACGGCTATTCGTCCTATCTGGACGTGCTGGACGCCCAGCGCACGCTGTTCTCGGTGCAGACCAGCGTGGTGCAGGCGAAAAATAACCTGCTGCTGGCACAGATCGATCTGTATAAGGCGCTGGGGGGTGGATGGTCTGAAAACATGCCCGGTGGCGCTACGCTTACCGGGCCTACAGGATCTTAGGCCCGCGCAAGCGTAGCGCCGCCGGGCAAAGCTCTCACTAAGGGGTCAATCTATGCAACAACAGTGGTCTGCCGTAGATAATTACATGATTTCCGAGCTCATTCCTCAGGATGAGGTCCTCCAGCAGGTGCTTGAGAATAACCAGCGCGCCGGTTTACCGGCGCACGACGTCGCCGCCAATCAGGGCCAGCTGCTGGCGCTGTTTGTACGCATGACCCAGGCCAGGCGCATTCTGGAGATTGGCACCCTGGGGGCCTACAGCAGCATCTGGATGGCGCGCGCCCTGCCGCCGGACGGGCAGTTGGTAACTCTCGAGGCCGATCCGGTGCACGCGAAGGTTGCGCGCCAGAATATCCATCTGGCGGGGCTGGATTCGCGTATCGAGCTGATCGAAGGCCCGGCCCTGCTCTCCCTCGAACGCTTCGACAACATCCCACCCTTCGATCTGATCTTTATCGATGCCGACAAGCCGAATAATCCGGGCTATCTGGAGTGGGCCCTGCACTACTCCCGGCCGGGAACGTTGATTATCGGTGACAACGTGGTGCGCGACGGGGAGGTGATTAACGGCCAGAGCGATGATGCCCGGGTGCACGGCGTGCGGCGGTTTATCGAGATGATCGGGGATAACCCGCGTCTCACCGCGACGGCGTTGCAGACGGTGGGCGTGAAGGGGTGGGATGGGTTTACGCTGGCGATTGTGAACGGGTAGCAACAGCCGGGCGGCGCATTCGCTTGCCCGGCCTACAGGTTTCGTAGGCCCGGTAAGCGCAGCGCCACCGGGCATGGTTTTAGGCTGAGATCTGCTCCATCGCCTGCAAAATACGTTTGTCGGAGATGGGATACGGCGTTCCCAGCTGCTGGGCAAAGAAGCTGACGCGCAGCTCTTCGATCATCCAGCGGATCTCCTGCACGTCTTCGTCATCACGACGGGCGGGTGGCAGCTTGTTCAGCCACTGCTGCCAGCGCTGCTGCACGCTCTCTACCTTCAGCATCTGCGCCCGGTCGCGGTGCGGATCGATGGCCATTTTCTCCAGCCGTTTTTCAATCGCCTGCAGATAGCGCAGGGTATCCCCTAACCGCTTGTAGCCGTTGCCGGTGACAAACCCGCGATAGACCAGCCCGGCCATCTGGGCCTTGACGTCCGACAGCCCCAGCGCCATGGTCATATCCACCCGCCCTTTCAGGCGTTTGTTGATATTGAACACCGCGGTGAGAATCTGTTCCACCTGCTTCGCAATGTTGACCACCGTCTCGTTAAGCTCGGCGCGCACCCTGTCGTGCAGCTTCGCAAAGCCCTCTTCGGTCCACACCGGGCCGCCTGCGGCGTTGATGAGCTGGTCCACGCCGCAGGAGATGCAGTCGTCGATCAGATCCAGCACCTTGCCGTACGGGTTAAAGTAGAGGCCCAGCTTGGCTTTGTTCGGCAGCTTCTCGTGCAGATACTTGATCGGCGACGGGATGTTCAACAGCAGTAAACGGCGCAGCCCGCGCCACATCGCCTGCTGCTGCTCCTGCGGGTTATCAAACAGCTTGATCGCCACGCTGTCGCGCTCGTCCACCAGCGCCGGCCAGGCTTTCACCTTGTAGTTGCCGCGCTTCTGCTCGTAGCTTTCCGGCAGTTGACCAAAGCTCCAGATATGCAGCCCGCTCTGCTCGATACCGTCGTCGGCCACGGCAGAGAGGGTCTCCTGCACTTTGCCTTTAAGCGCCTCTTTCAGCTCGGTGAGGGAGCGCCCTTCCTGCAATTTCTTGTTCTTCTCGTCCACAACGCGGAAGCTGATTTTCAGGTGATCGGGCACCTGATCCCAGTGCCAGTCCTCCCGGTCGATAGTCACGCCCGTCATCCGGCGCAGCTCCCGCTCCAGCGAATCCAGCAGCGGCAGCTCCAGCGGGGTCACGCGGCCTAAAAACGCCTCGGCGTAGTTCGGCGCAGGAACAAAGTTGCGGCGCACCGGCTTCGGCAGGGATTTGATCAGGGCAATAATCAGCTCCCGGCGCAGGCCGGGAATTTGCCACTCAAAACCGCTCTCTTCCACCTGGTTGAGCAGCGGAAGCGGAATGTGAACGGTCACGCCGTCGGCATCGGTGCCCGGTTCAAACTGGTAGCTCAGGCGCAGCTTGAGATTGCCCTGATGCCAGAAGTTCGGGTAATCGAGCTTGCTGACCTGCTCCGCCCCCTCTTTGATCAACATGCTCTTTTCAAAGTTGAGCAGATCCGGGGTTTCGCGGCTGACCTTTTTCCACCAGCTGTCGAAGTGGCGGGCCGACACCACATCGTGGCTGATGCGCTGGTCGTAAAACTCAAACAGCGTCTCGTCATCCACCAGGATGTCGCGACGACGGGTTTTGTGCTCCAGCTCTTCCACTTCGCTGCGCAGCTTCAGGTTTTCCCGGAAGAAGGCGTGACGGGTCTGCCAGTCGCCCTCCACCAACGCGTGGCGGATAAACAGCTCGCGTGACAGCACAGGGTCGATCTGGCTGTAGTTGACCTTACGCGCGGCAACGACCGGCAGGCCGTAGACGGTGACCTTCTCGGTCGCCATCACCGCGCCCTGGGCACGCTCCCAGTGCGGTTCACTGTACGAGCGTTTCAGCAGATGCTGGGCCACCGGCTCGACCCACTCCGGATCGATGCGCGCGGCAATGCGGCCCCACAGGCGGCTGGTCTCCACCAGCTCGGCCACCATCGTCCACTTCGGCGGCTTTTTGAACAAACCGGAGCCCGGGAAGATGGAGAAACGGGCGTTACGCGCGCCGGTAAACTCCTGCTTATCGGCATCTTTCATCCCGATATGCGACAGCAGACCGGTCAGCAGCGCGATGTGAATTTCGCGATACTCCGCCGGCTCGCTGTTCACCGGAATGCCCAGCTCCTTCACCACCTGACGCAGCTGGGTATAGATATCCTGCCACTCGCGCACCCGCAGGTAGTTGAGGAAATCGAGCTTGCACTGGCGGCGGAACTGGTTCGACGACAGGGCTTTCTGCTGTTCGCCGATGTAGTTCCAGAGGTTCACAAAGGCGAGGAAGTCGGACTCTTTGTCATGGAAGCGGCGGTGCTTCTCGTCGGAGGCCTGCTGCTTGTCCATCGGGCGTTCGCGCGGATCCTGGATGGAGAGCGCCGAGGTGATGATCATCGCCTCACGCACGCAGCCGTGTTTTTGCGCCTCCAGCACCATCCGCGCCAGACGCGGGTCCACCGGCAGCTGGCTGAGCTGACGACCCTGCGGGGTCAGCTTGTAGGCGGTGGCCTGCTCGTCGGTGGTGATGGCCCCCAGCTCTTCCAGCAGGCGGACGCCGTCCTGGATATTGCGTTTATCCGGCGCTTCGACGAACGGGAAGGCGGCGATGTCGCCCAGCCCCAGCGCGGTCATCTGCAGGATGACCGATGCCAGGTTGGTACGCAGAATTTCCGGGTCGGTAAATTCCGGACGCGACAGGAAATCGTCTTCCGAATAGAGACGAATACAGATCCCTTCCGAGACGCGGCCGCAGCGGCCTTTACGCTGGTTGGCGGAGGCCTGGGACACCGGCTCAATCGGCAGGCGCTGCACTTTGGTGCGGTAGCTGTAGCGGCTGATACGCGCCGTGCCGGGGTCGATGACATATTTAATGCCCGGTACGGTCAGCGAGGTTTCCGCCACGTTGGTCGCCAGCACGATGCGGCGGCCGCTGTGGGACTGGAACACGCGGTTCTGCTCGCTGTTAGACAGACGGGCATACAGCGGCAGGATCTCGGTATGGCGCAGGTCGCGCTTGCTCAGCGCGTCGGCGGTATCGCGGATTTCGCGTTCGCCGCTCATAAAGATCAGAATATCGCCCGGGCTTTCGTTCCCCAGCTCGTCCACCGCGTCGAAGATGGCCTGTAGCTGGTCGCGCTCGGTATCGTCGGCGTCTTCGACCATCGGGCGATAACGCACCTCTACCGGATAGGTACGACCGGAGACTTCGATGATCGGCGCATTGTTAAAGTGGCGCGAAAAACGTTCCGGGTCGATGGTGGCCGAGGTGATGATCACTTTCAGATCCGGGCGACGCGGCAGCAGTTCCCGCAGATAACCCAGCAGGAAGTCGATGTTCAGGCTGCGCTCGTGCGCTTCATCGATGATGATGGTGTCGTACTGCATCAGCAGACGGTCCTGCTGAATTTCGGCCAGCAGGATCCCGTCGGTCATCAGCTTGACCATGGTGTTGTCGCTGACGTGATCGCTGAAGCGCACCTTATAGCCGATACAGCCGCCCGGCTCGGTTTGCAGCTCTTCGGCAATACGGTTCGCCACGGTACGTGCCGCCAGACGCCGCGGCTGGGTATGGCCGATCAGGCCTTTGATCCCGCGCCCCAGCTCCATACAGATTTTCGGCAGCTGGGTGGTTTTACCGGAGCCGGTCTCCCCCGCCACAATCACCACCTGGTGGTCGCGCACGGCTTCGAGAATTTCCTGTTTCTTCTGGCTGACGGGCAGGTTTTCCGGATAGGTAATCGCCGGACGCGCGGCTTCGCGCAGCACGACCTTACCCGCCGCCTGTTCGATCTCTTTCGCCATCTCCTGGTAGATAGCCTGTTGTGCATCAGGATTTTTAACCTTCTTGACCCCGTGCAGACGGCGGGCAAACCGCTGTTTGTCACGCAGCATCAGCGATTCCAGCTGTTGCATCAGCATCGGGAAGGTTAATTTCTGTTGTTCTGTCATAGCGTTAACGGGCAGTGCACTGCCGGATAAAATCTCTTTTTAATGATTGATATAGAGTACCACATCGGTGGTTTTTGCGCCTTATTCAAAAAATTCGAACATAGGCTTCGATATATTGCGCTATCCCTGCGACAGGATTGTGAATAGAGTGTCAGCAAGCAACGGGGCAACCCCCCTCATCAAATACAAAAAAGGAATCACCCATGAGCAAAGTATTAGTTCTTAAATCCAGTATTCTGGCAGGGTACTCTCAGTCTGGTCAGCTGTCTGATTATTTCGTTGAGCAGTGGCGTGAACAGCACAGCGGTGACGAAATCACCGTCCGCGATCTGGCCGCTCAGCCAATCCCGGTACTGGATGGTGAACTGGTTGGTGCCCTGCGTCCGAGCGATGCGCCACTGACCCCACGTCAGCAGGAAGCGCTGGCGCTGTCCGATGAGCTGATTGCCGAGCTGAAAGCGCACGACGTGATCGTGATTAACGCCCCGATGTACAACTTCAACATCCCGACCCAGCTGAAAAACTACTTCGACCTGGTGGCGCGCGCTGGCGTAACCTTCCGCTACACCGAGAAAGGCCCTGAAGGCCTGGTGACCGGTAAACGTGCAATTGTGCTCTCCAGCCGCGGCGGTATTCACAAAGATACCCCAACCGACCTGATTGCCCCGTACCTGTCCGTGTTCCTGGGCTTTATCGGCATCACCGACGTGAACTTCGTGTTCGCTGAAGGTATCGCTTACGGTCCGGAAGTGGCGACCAAAGCGCAGAACGACGCGAAAGCCGCGATCGACAGCCTGGTGGCTGCATAAGATTTCCCACTCCCACCGCCCGGTGGGAGTTTTTTATTCCCCCTGCCTTCCCCTCATCTTTACGAGACGCCTCGTAGAATCAGCACGCTTTTCAGCACTATATCCCCACACTTCATACAATGCCGACGAGTAGCAGAGGTCATTTGAGTTGACTCAAGCTCTGACAGCAAAATATTTATGGACCTGTACTATGTACACTAAAAGGTGTACATGGTACCTTACATGGAGTGAGAATCGTGTGCCATTCAATAGAATTTATCGAGACATCACTGTTTACACGGCAGATCAAACAGATTGCTACAGATGATGAACTCCTGGCGCTACAGAGAGAGCTGATTGCATTTCCGGACAAAGGTGATGTCATCCAGCATACCGGTGGGCTGCGAAAAGTCCGGATGGCAACGGGTACTCAGGGGAAAAGCGGTAGCGCCAGGGTGATTTACCTCCTGGCGACACGGGAGATTATCTGGCTGGTGCTCGCTTATCCGAAAAGCGCCAAAGAGAATCTGACTGATGCGGAAAAGGCTGAACTAAAAAAGCTGACAACCTTACTGAAAAACGAGGTCTAAAATGAATTTTTTTGACGAGCTGAAAACGTCCCTGGAAGAGGCAGTCGACATCAAAAACGGCACCAAAGCCCCTGCCCGCGTTACCCGCTATGAGATTGCCGATGTCAAAGCGATCAGAGAGCAGCTTAACGTTTCCCAGGCGGAAATGGCAAAAGCGCTGGGCACCAGCGTCGATACCATCAAAAGCTGGGAATCCAGACGGCGTAACCCAACCGGCCTTGCGGCAAAAGTACTGGCCACTATCCAGGCGAACCCCGCATTCTTTTACGAACTGGCTGCACATTAAATGGTCGTTTTTACGCCAGCAAAGCGGAGCGGGAAATACCGCAGCAGAAATGAAAAAGCCCCAGCGCTATATTGCCGGGGCTTTTAGGGTACTACCAAATTAATAATTAACATTCATCAACTTAATTACACACTACAACTTCAAAGATGTACGTATTCTCACAGGATTACCGATAAAACAAGTTAACGCTACCTCCTCTGATAAGTATGTGAAATAACATCATGTCCTGTCGTGTACATCACCCACGCGATATATACTCTTGATGCGTTGCCTTAATTGCGTCGCGATATTCTTAACGCCATACTTACGTCCCCGGATCGCGACCATTACTCTTTGAAACAAGGCCTTACATCATCGCGTTGACTTCCCCATCATGCGATCGTACTGATTTACTGCATGGCCTGAAAGCGTGTTCACACTGGCGTTTACTTATTACCAGGACCCAAACTACACTACTTCGTGGCCTTTATCGCATCTCATTACTGCTTTATTACCGCACCGTTAAGCATTTATTTCTCTCCGGTGCTGAGTTCTAATTTACTCATTATAGATGCACTGTCAACACCCGAATCACGCACTGTTATATTTTATTGTTTAATATCATTAAAACAGATAATTACGTGATCGCGATCTCGTTTGGGAAGGCGTTTAGCCGCTCAGCTGGACGATTTCGGGCGCAGATTCTCATCAAACACCAGCCGCTTACGATCCGGCTCCACCTCGTGCAGCGGCTCGACCTGGTGCATCGTCTGTTTGCAACGTTCAACCAGCGTCTGATACTCCCGGGTGCCCTGCTTCTTCCACTCTTTTTCCTGCTCGCTCAGGACGCGAATCGCTTTGGCCGGGCTGCCGATGATCAGATGGTCGGCTGGCATTTCCGCTTTCGCTTTCACAAACGCGGCGGCGCCGACAATGCTGTTTTCGCCAATCACCGCCCCGTCGATGATCACCGCATTCATCCCCACCAGCGCATTCCGGCGGATGATGCAGCCATGCAGAATGGCACCATGACCGATGTGCCCCTCTTCCTCCACCACCGTGTCCTGTTCCGGGAAACCGTGCATGATGCAGTTATCCTGAATATTGGCCCCGTCCTTCACCACAATACGGCCAAAATCACCGCGCAGGCTGGCGTTGGGCCCCACGTAGACGCCCTTGCCGAGGATCACATCGCCAATCAGCACCGCGGTCGGGTGGACATAACTCTCTGGCGGAACGACCGGGGTCATCCCATCGATTTGATATACAGGCACATTACCTCCTTTACGCAGGCGTCAGGCCGCCGAAGCGTTGCCAGTATGAAGAGCCCGGCGATGGCAGTTCGCCAACGCTGGTCTCCCCTTTATCACTGACAAACGCCAGCGCGCCTGGCGCCACGCGCTGATAAATGTTGATGCACAGCTGGCGGGCCGTCTGGCCTGCCCAGTGCGATGGGAGTAACTCTTCCGGCAGGAGCGGGTCCTTGAGCACCACCCGGCGGTAAAAATGGATCAGTAAAAGCTGGATCTGGAAGCAGCGTTCCGGCGTCAGCTCCTCCGGGGTGGCTTCACGCAGCAGCGGCAGCAGCGGCCGGAACGAGTCGATGAAGGTTTCATACATGACGTTCTGCTCGCTGAGCTGCCAGCACTCCTCCACCCGCGAGCGCAGCGCGGCGCGGGAAAGCGCCAGCGGCGAGTGCGCCTCAAAGCAGATCACGTTCTCGGCCACGCCCGCCTCGTGCAGCAGGGTCTGTACGTCCGCCAGCTGTTGCGACGGCGAAGCCATCAGGCTGGGCCCCAGAGTGCCGAAGCCCTGCCAGATGAGCTGTTTTTTCACATCCGCCAGCGTGGCTTTGTCCATCCCTTCGGACAGCAGCAGCAGCCATTTGCCGTCCCAGGCCGGAAGCTCGGCGCGATAAATTTTCGCCTCTGCCCGCCGGGTCAAGCGCAGCCCTTTGTCGCTTAGCCGGTAAAAGCTGCGTCTGCCGATGCGGATCACATCCAGCCAGCCCTCCTTGTTCAGGCGGAACAGCGCGGTGCGCACGAAGCGCTCGCCAAATCCCATCCCTTCCAGCAGGGCCGCCAGGCTACCCAGCCAGACTTCCCCGCCGCGATGGGAGAGCGCATCACCGTACAAGGAGGAGATCAACGACGTGCCGCTGACGGGAACGGAGCTGACCGCGTGCTGAATAAAGGCGTCGAGTTTACTCATGTGATTCATTCTGTTGTGATTATTATTCCGGATGAATCATAGCATAGCGCCAAAAGCCTGACCCTCCCCAATACGGAGAGGGTCAGCAGGCGGCGGTTAGCCGTTGGCGGCGGCCTTGCGCAGGTCGAAGACGCGGCAGGCTTTGCCTTCGGAACGCGGGATGCTGCCGCAGTTCACAATGGTTACGTCGGTGGAGATCCCCACCATCGATTTGATGCGGTGGCGCAGCTCATGGCACACATGGCAACGCTGTTCGTGGGTCAGCGTCAGGCTGCTCTCTTTCAGCTCCACCTTCACCGAAAGCGAATCAAGATGGCCCCGGCGATTCACTTCCAGCTGGTAGTGCGGCGACAGATGTTCGAACTTGACGATCTCCTCTTCCAGCTGGGACGGGAAGACGTTTACGCCTCGGATGATCAGCATGTCATCGCTGCGACCGCTGATGCGATCCATCCTGCGCATGGTGCGGGCGGTGCCCGGCAGCAGGCGGGTCAGGTCGCGGGTGCGGTAGCGGATCACCGGCAGCGCCTCTTTGGTCAGGGTGGTGAACAGCAGTTCGCCCTGCTCACCGTCGGCCAGCGGCGTGCCGTCGTTCGGGTTGACGATCTCCGGGTAGAAGTGATCTTCCCAGATGGTCGGGCCGTCGGCGGTTTCGATACACTCCATCGCCACGCCCGGGCCCATCACTTCGGACAGGCCGTAGATGTCGAGCGCGGTGATCCCAAGGCGCTTCTCGATTTCGCGGCGCATCGCCAGGGTCCAGGGCTCGGCGCCAAAGACGCCGACGCGCAGGGAGCACTGGCTGGCATCGCCGCCCATCTGGCGCTCAAGCTCTTCGATCAGGTTCAGGCAGTAGGATGGCGTCACCATGATCATGTCCGGCTGGAAATCGCGGATCAGCTGGGCCTGTTTCTCGGTCTGACCGCCGGACATCGGGATCACCGTCGCGCCTAACCGCTCGGCCCCGTAGTGAGCACCCAGCCCGCCGGTGAACAGGCCATAGCCGTAGGCGACGTGGATTTTGTCCTTCGCACTGCCACCGGCGGCGCGCAGGGAGCGAGCCACAATGTTGGCCCAGTTATCAATATCGTTTTGCGTGTAGCCGACCACGGTCGGTTTCCCGGTGGTGCCCGAGGAGGCATGAATACGCACCACCTGCTCCATCGGCACCGCGAAGGTGTCGAACGGATAGTTGTCACGCAGATCCTGTTTGGTGGTGCACGGGAACTTGCGAATATCCGCGAGCTCTTTGAAATCGTCAGGGTGGACCCCCGCCGCATCAAACTTGCGTTTGTACATCGGGACGTTGTTATAGGCGTGTTCCAGCGTCCACTTCATGCGCTGGGTTTGCAGGGCCTGCAGCTCATCCAGGGAGGCGGTTTCGATCGGGTCAAGCTGAGTGGCCGCTGTCGTTGTCGTTGTCGCTGCTGTCATTGTGATTGTCATTGTAGGGTACTCACTTTTTATAATTGTTCAGACACGCTCAAGGATCATGGCAATGCCCTGACCGACACCAATGCACATCGTGCAGAGCGCATAGCGCCCTTTACGACGATGCAGCTCGTTGCTGGCGGCCAGCGCCAGACGGGCCCCGCTCATTCCCAGCGGATGGCCCAGGGCAATGGCGCCCCCGTTAGGGTTCACATGGGGAGCATCGTCCGGCAGCCCCAGCTCGCGCAGTACGCCCAGCGCCTGCGAAGCAAAGGCTTCGTTCAGTTCGATAACGTCCATATCGTTGATGCTCAGACCGGCACGCTCCAGCACGCGGCGGGTGGCAGGCACCGGGCCCAGCCCCATCAGGCGCGGTTCAACACCGGCAGTCGCCATCGCCACGATGCGGGTACGCGGCGTTAAGCCCTGCGCTGCGGCCATCTCTTCGCTGGCGATAATCAGCGCCGCGGCACCGTCGTTCACGCCGGACGCGTTGCCCGCGGTGACTACGCCCCCGGCGCGGAACGGCGCTTTCAGCCCGGCCAGCATCTCCAGGGTGGTGTCCGGGCGCAGATGCTCGTCATGCATGACTTCGGTCACTGCCCCTTTTTTGCCTTTAATCATCACCGGGACGATCTCCTGGGCCAGGATGCCGTTGGCCTGGGCCTGGGCGGTGCGCTGCTGGCTGCGATAAGCAAAGGCGTCCTGGTCCTCGCGGGAAATCCGTAACAATTCTGCTACATTCTCTGCCGTTTCCGGCATGCTGTCAGAACCGAATTGCTGGGCCATAAGCGGGTTCACAAAACGCCAGCCGATGGTGGTATCAAAAATCTCATTCTGACGCTGGAAGGCGCTGGTGGCTTTGCCCATCACGAAGGGCGCGCGGGACATCGACTCCACGCCACCGGCAATCATCAGGTCGCCATCACCGGCACGAATGGCGCGGGCGGCAAAGCCCAGCGCATCGAGGCCGGAGCCGCACAGGCGGTTCAGCGTAGTGCCGGAGACGGTCTGCGGCAGCCCGGCCAGCAGCAGGGACATTCGCGCCACGTTGCGGTTGTCCTCCCCCGCCTGGTTGGCGCAGCCAAAAATCACGTCATCAATACGTTCCGCGTCCAGCCCCGGGTTACGCACCAGCAGCTCGCGCAGCGGGATAGCGCCCAGATCGTCCGCGCGCACGCCGGACAATGCCCCGGCATAGCGGCCGATGGGGGTACGGATCCCGTCACAAATAAAGGCGTCACGCATTATGCTTCTCCTGTAATAGTGCCGCCGATGCGGTGGGATTTCCCACGGAACAGGGCAACGGTTTTCTGCTGTTGGTTAACAATTTCAATGTCGTACACGCCGGTCTGTTTCCCCTGATGGCGCACCTGCGCGGTGGCGGTGAGCCTGTCGTGGGCAAAGGCCGGACGCACAAAATCGATGGTGCAGCCCGAGGCCACCGCCGCCAGCCCCTGGCTGTTGCAGGCGTAGGCGAAGGCGGTGTCGGCAAGGGTAAACAGCTGGCCGCCGTGGCAGCTTTTGTGGCCGTTGAGCATCTGCGGCGTGACGGTCATGGTCAGTACTGCCATGCCCTCATCCATCTCAATAATGTCGATGCCATAGGCCTGGGCGCAGGCGTCGTTTTCATACATGGCGCGGGCGTTGCGCCAGGCGTTATGACTCATAGCTACTCTCCAGAAGCGCACGCTGGCGCAGCAGGGATGACGGGCGATAGCGTTCTTCACCGTAGTGGCGTTGCAGGTTTTCCAGCAGGCGCAGCAGACGCTGCCAGCCAAGCTGTTCTCCCCAGGCCAGCGGGCCACGCGGGTAGTTCACCCCGAGGCGCATGGCGGTATCGATATCCTGTTCACTGGCAACCCCTTTTTGCAGGGCATCGAGCGCTTCGTTGACGATCATCGCCACCGTGCGCCAGATCAGCAGGCCGGGATAATCGGCCACCTGCAGGACGCGCTTGCCCTGCTGTTGCAGGTGCCACACCGCTTTCAGGGTGGCGGAGGCCGGATTGCTGGCCGCAGCCGCAATGACGGCGACATCCCCTTCCTGACGATCGCACACCACCACCGGCTGGCCGTAACGGTTCGCCAGCGCCTGGGCGGTCTCGCCCTGGGTCTCGATCAGCAGCAGGCCGTCAATTTCGGTGACACCGTCACTTCTCCGCTGGACCTGCATCGCACTGTAGGTATCGCTGACGGGCTCCAGCCAGTTCACGGCAGGCTTCTCGCTGCGCCAGCTGTAGACGCCCTGCCCGCTCTTCCTGCCGAAGCGCCCGGCCAGGACCAGCTCCTGCTGCACCAGCGACGGCAGAAAACGGCGCTCCTGCCAGAAGGCGTTGAATACCGAACAGGTGACGGCGAAGTTGACGTCCTGGCCTATCATGTCGGTCAGCTCCAGCGGCCCCATCGGGAAGCCCGCGCCGTCGCGCAGCGCGGCGTCGATAACTTCCGGGGCGGCAACCTGCTCTTCCAGGGCCCGCCAGGCTTCGGCATAGTACGGACGCGCCACGCGGTTGACGATAAAGCCCGGGGTGGACTGGCAGCGCACCGGCTGTTTACCCCAGTTCACCGCCAGCTGGCTCAGCTGTTCCACCACTTCCCCGGAGGTCGCCAGCCCGCTCACCACCTCCACCAGCTTCATCACCGGGGCCGGGTTAAAGAAGTGCAGCCCGGCCACGCGCTCGGGGTGGCGCAGGTCGGCGGCAATGGCGGTAATGGAAATAGAGGAGGTATTGCTGGTCAGCAGCGTTTTGGCCGGGCAGATCTCCGCCAGCTGGGCAAAGAGCGCTTTTTTGACCGCCATCTGCTCGGAAGCGGCTTCGATCACCAGGTCGGCCGCCGCCAGGGCGTGAATATCGGTCACCGGCATCAGGCGCTGGAGCGTCTGCTCGCTCGCCTGAGCGCTCAGCTTGCCGCCCGCCACGCGGGACTCAAGCCGGGTGCGCATCCCGTCGATGGCGCGGCAAATCGCGTCGGCATTGATGTCATACACCAGCACCGGATGGCCGTAGCTGGCCGCCACTTCGGCGATCCCGGCCCCCATGATGCCGCTGCCAATCACCGCCACGGTATGAATTGTCGTCATCTTATTTCCCCGTAAACTGCGGCGCGCGCTTGTTCAGGAAGGCGCTGACGCCTTCACGGTAGTCGGCGCTGCGTCCGGCCAGGCGCTGATAGTCGCGCTCCAGATCCAGCTGGGCATCAAGGGTGTTGGTTTCGGCGGCGTTGATCGCCTGCTTGATCAGTCCCAGGCCAAAGGTTGGCTGCGATGCCAGATGCACGGCCAGCTGGCGGGCGGTGTCGGTGAGTTCGGCGTCATCCACCACCTGCCAGATCATCCCCCAGGCATGGGCCTGCTCGGCGCTGATTTTCTCCCCCAGCAGGGCCAGACCCATGGCCCGGGCGCGGCCGGTCAGGCGCGGCAGCAGCCAGGTCCCGCCGGAATCCGGCACCAGACCGAGCTTGCTGAAGGCCATCACAAAGTTCGCCGAGCGGGCGGCAATGACGATATCGCAGCCCAGCGCCAGGGTGGCTCCGGCTCCGGCGGCGACGCCGTTGACCGCGCAGATCACCGGCTTAGGCAGTTTTGCCAGGCGCTTAACCAGCGGGTTGTAAAATTTCTCCACCGACATCCCGAGGTCCGGCGCGGGGCTGTTCGGGTCGACGTTGCGGTCGTTAAGATCCTGCCCGGCGCAAAAGCCGCGCCCGGCCCCGGTCACCAGCAGGCAGCGGATGCTGTCGTCGCGCTCGGCCTGGGTCAGGCACGCCGCCAGCTGCTGATGCATCTCCTCGTTAAAGCTATTGAGACGCTCCGGGCGGTTCAGGGTGATCGTCATGACCCCCTGCTCAACGTGACTCAGAATGAAATCCATGGTTAGCGTCCTTTAAATTCGGGGGTGCGTTTTTGCAGGAAGGCATCAATGCCCTCGCGGCGATCGTCGGTGGCCGCCAGCAGGGTAAAGAGCTGACGCTCCTGGGCCAGCCCGGCCTGCAGGGCCACCTCCTGAGACTGGCGTAACGCCTGCTTCGCCGCCTGCAATGCCAGCGGCGAGTGGCGCGCCATCAGCCCTGCCTGCCGGAGGGCATATTCCAGGGTCAGGGATTCGGGATAAACGTCGCTCACCAGGCCCGCGGCCAGGGCCTGACGGGCGGTGATGCTTTCGCCGGTCAACACCATTTTGCTGGCGAGGGATTTGCCGACGCTGCGGATCAGGCGCTGGGTCCCGCCCGCGCCCGGCATAATGCCCAGCGTAATTTCCGGCAGACCGAAACGGGCGTTTTCCCCGGCAATCACCACATCGCACAGCAGCGCCAGCTCGCAGCCCGCGCCCAGCGCGTAGCCATTCACGGCGGCAATCAGCGGTTTGCTGAAGGCGTTGATCCGCGCCCACAGCTGCGGGCGAATGTCGTTCAGGGTGGCGGCCAGATCTTTTTCGGCCATCTCGTTGAGATCGGCCCCGGCAGCAAAGCAGCGTTCGTTGCCGGTAATCACGCACACCGAGATCTCGCTGTCTGCTGCGGCGGCTTCCAGGGTGGTCGCCAGCTCGCTCAGCAGGGCATTGTTCAGGGCGTTGCGCGCCGCCGGGCGGTTCAGGGTCAGGTGCAGCACCCGCCCCTGACGGGTGATAATCAGGTCGCTCATGCCATCCCCTTCGCGTCGAAGTCCACCACCACGTCGCTGGTCAGCGGCAGGGCCTGGCAGCTCAGAACGTAGCCCGCCGCCAGTTCGTCCGGCTCGAGGCTGTAGTTGGTGACCATGTCCACCTTTCCACGCACCACTTTGCATTTGCAGGTGGCGCAGACCCCGCCTTTACAGGCATACGGCAGATCCGCGCCCTGACGCAGGGCGGCGTCAAGAATGCTTTCGTCGTCAGCGGTGAGGACGATCTCGCGGTCACGTCCGTCCTGACGCACCGTCACTTTCTGCCCTTCCACCTGCACGGTGTGGGCGCGTTTCACGCTGGTCCCCGGGGTGTTAAAGCGTTCCAGATGCAGCGATTTTTCCGGCATCCCCAGCGCTTTCAGCGCCAGCTCAGCTTCGTCCATCATTGCCGCCGGGCCGCAGATAAAGGCTTCGTCAAACTGGCTGAAGTCGATTAAGTGTTTCGCCAGCGCCTGGAGCTTTTCACCGTCGATGCGGCCATGCAGCAGCTCGCTGTCCAGCGTCTCCTGGCTGAAGATGTTCACCACCTGGAGGCGCGTCGGGTAGCTGTCCTTCAGGTCGGCCAGCGCCTGGCGAAACATCATGCTCTGGCTGCTGCGGTTGCCGTAAATCAGGGTGAACTGGCTGTTCGGTTCGGTTTTAAGGGTGCTGGAGATGATCGCCAGCATTGGGGTGATGCCGGACCCGGCGGCAATCGCCAGGTAGCAGCCCTCCCGCTCTGCCAGCGGCTGGTAGCCAAAATGGCCCTGGGGCACCATCACCTCCAGCGCCATCCCCTGTTTGATCTCATCCCGGGCATAGCGCGAGAAGCGTCCGCCGTCGATGGCTTTCACCGCTACGCTGATCTCGCCCGGCTGAACGCTGCGGCAGATGGAGTAGCAGCGACGCAGCTCTTCGCCCGCGAGATGGGCCTTCAGGGTCAGATGCTGGCCGGGACGGAAGCGATACGCCTCCTGCAACGCCCGGGGAACCGCGAAGGTGATGGTCACCGCATCGCGGGTTTCGGGTTCTACTTTTGCCACCGTTAAGGAATGAAACGTTGTCATGGCGACCTCAGATACATTTGAAATAGTCGAAAGGTTCCCGGCAGCTGTCGCAGCGATAAAGCGCCTTGCAGGCCGTGGAACCAAATTCACTGATCATGGTGGTACGGGTGCTGGCGCAGCGCGGGCAGGTCACCTCGGCGGGCAGATGCGCATGGCAGCTATGACCGGCCGGGGGGCTGATGCCGTACTGGCGCAGACGCTCCCGGGCATCCGGGGTCATCCAGTCGGTGGTCCAGGCCGGGTCGAGCTGGATGGTGATCTGCACCGGGGCATAGCCGTGGGTGGTCAGCGTGTCGCGGATCGCCCCCATCAGATGGTCGGTAGCCGGACAGCCGGAATAGGTCGGCGTGAAGCCGATAGCCCAGCCTTCACCCTGCGGGGTAACGCTGCGCACCATGCCCAGATCGGTAATGGTCAGCACCGGGATCTCCGGGTCCGGGATCTGGCTCAACAGGGACCAGATCTGCGGGACGGCGGCGGGTGTGAGTTCGACGGCATGTTGCATAGTGCTCTCCTGCGTTACCACTGCTGCCCGGGATAAACGCGCTGCAAATACTGCATCTCTGCCAGCATCGGTCCCAGATGTTCGGTGTGCAGCCCGTTACGGCCGCCGCTGCGGTAGGCGGACTCAGACGGCACGCTCAGCGTCGCCGCGTTCAGCCCGGTAAACACTTCCGCTTCCCACGCTTCGCGCAGGCTGCGGGGATCGACGGCGATACCTTCCGCCACCAGGGCCTGGTCAATCTCGTCGGCCTCGAACAGCTCGGCGGTAAAGCGCCACAGGTCGTTGACCGCCTGCTGCATTTTCTGCGCCGAGACGGCGGTGCCGTTGCCCAGGCGTTCCAGCCAGCCGCGGCTGAAGCGCAGGTGGTAGCGGGCCTCTTTGATGGATTTGGCGGCAATGGCGGCCAGCTGGGGATCGCGACTCTGGGTCAGACGGGTAAACAGCGCCACGTGCCAGGCGTCAATAAAGTACTGCCGGGCAATGGTGTCGGCGAAGTTGCCGTTCGGCTGCTCCACCAGCAGCAGGTTGCTGAACTGGCGTTCATCGCGCTGGAAGGCCAGCGTATCTTCGTCGCCCGCGCCTTCCAGTTCGGCGGCGTAGGTTAAGAAGTTGCGCGCCTGGCCCAGCAGGTCGAGGCCGATATTGGCCAGCGCGAGGTCGATCTCCAGCTCCGGGGCGTGGCCACACCAGGCCCCCAGACGTTGGGAGAGCACCAGGCCGTTATCACCCAGACGCAGAACATAGTGCGTTAACATTTTCATCCCCGACCTCACATGTGCTCGATGCCATCAGGGATGGTGTAGAAGGTGGGATGACGGTAGACCTTGCTCTCCGCCGGATCGAAAAACTCGCCGCGCTCTTCCGGCTGCGAGGCGACGATTTCGCTCGCCTTCACCACCCAGATGGAGCAGCCTTCGCTGCGGCGGGTGTAGGCATCGCGTGCGTTTTCCAGCGCCATGCGGTCATCGGCGGCGTGCAGGCTCCCCACGTGACGGTGGGACAGCCCCTGTTTGCTGCGGACAAAAACTTCGTATAACGGCCAGTATGTTTTGCTCATCGTGATTCCCCTTACGCGACCTTGCGGGCGTGTTGTTTTTCTGCGTGCGCCAGGGCGGCTTCGCGCACCCACGTCCCCTCTTCCCAGGCTTTATTTTTGGCGGCCAGACGCTCGTGGTTACATAGGCCACGGCCGTTGATGACCTCGTCAAACTCCTGCCAGTCGATCTCGCCAAAACGGTAGTGACCGCTCTCGGCATCGAAGTGCAGATCCGCATCCGGGACGGTCATCCCCAGCATCTCCACCTGCGGCACGGTGTTGTCGACAAAGCGCTGACGCAGCTCGTCATTGCCAAATCGTTTGATCTTCCAGGCCAGGCTGCGGGCGCTGTTCGGCGAGTTGTCGTCGTTCGGGCCAAACATCATCAGCGCCGGCCACCAGAAACGGTTAATGGCGTCCTGCAGCATCTGGCGCTGGGCCTCGCTGCCCTGGGCCAGCGCCATGCAGGCCTCAAAGCCCTGACGCTGGTGGAAGCTCTCTTCTTTACAGATTTTCACCATCGCCCGGGCATAGGGGCCGTAGGAGGTCCGGCACAGCGCCACCTGGTTAACGATGGCCGCGCCATCCACCAGCCAGCCAATCACGCCGATATCGGCCCAGCTCAGGGTCGGGTAGTTGAAGATGGAGGAGTACTTCATCTTGCCGTCGAGCATCTTCTGGTAGATGTCTTCCCGGGCGCAGCCCAGCGTCTCCGCCGCGCTGTAGAGATAGAGACCGTGCCCGGCTTCGTCCTGCACTTTCGCCAGTAGAATGGCCTTGCGGCGCAGCGTCGGGGCGCGGGTGATCCAGTTGCCTTCCGGCAGCATGCCGACAATTTCGGAGTGGGCATGCTGACCAATCTGGCGGATCAGCGTCTTGCGGTACGCGTCAGGCATCCAGTCCTGCGGCTCGATGGCCGTCTCTTGCGCGATTCGCTGTTCAAAGCGTTGTTCTTCCGTCACGTCATCACCCTTATGATTCGTTTAACTGGTAATTTTCATTCAATGATGAATCACTTCGTTTCTTAAAAGTTACACAAAGGTTAAATATAACCCCAAGGAGTGTTTGCTTATTTTGTGATGTGGCTCGCAAGCCTTTTGCGCAGCCCCTTTGGTGGTGGGAAACCTGGAACGGGAATAGCCAGACAAGATCACAATGTTAACAAATCATTAAAACATCACTTGCATTTTATGATTCATAATCAAACTATCTATAGCGAAATAACGAACCACCTGGAGAGAAAAATGCAGCAGTTAGCCAGCTTTTTGTCCGGCACCTGGCAGTCTGGCCGGGGCCGTGAGCGCACTATTCAGCATGCCATCAGCGGCGAAACCCTCTGGCAGGTCACCAGCGAAGGGCTGGATATGGCCGCCGCGCGTCGTTACGCCATTGAGAAAGGCGGTGAAGCCCTTCACGCCATGACCTTCATCGAGCGCGCCGCGATGCTGAAAGCGGTGGCAAAACATCTGTTGAGCCAGAAAGAGGTGTTCTATGCCCTCTCTGCCCAGACCGGGGCAACCCGCGCCGACAGCTGGGTGGATATCGAGGGCGGGATCGGCACCCTCTTCACCTTCGCCAGCCTCGGCAGTCGTGAACTGCCGGACGATACCCTGTGGCCGGAAGATGAGCTGATCCCCCTGTCAAAAGAGGGCGGTTTTGCCGCACGTCACGTCCTGACCTCGAAATCCGGGGTGGCCGTCCATATCAACGCCTTTAACTTCCCGTGCTGGGGAATGCTGGAAAAACTGGCCCCGACCTGGCTGGCGGGGATGCCGGCCATCATCAAACCGGCCACCGCCACCGCCCAGGTCACCCAGGCGATGGTGAAAGCGATTGTCGACAGCGGCCTGGTGCCGGACGGCGCCATCAGCCTGATCTGCGGCGGCGCGGGGGATCTGCTCGACCAGCTCGACAGCCAGGACGTGGTGACCTTTACCGGCTCCGCGGTCACCGGCCAGATGCTGCGCGTACACCCGAACATCGTCGCCCGTTCGATTCCCTTCACCATGGAGGCCGACTCCCTGAACTGCTGCGTGCTGGGGGATGACGTCACCCCGGAGCAGCCGGAATTTGCCCTGTTTATCCGTGAAGTGGTGCGGGAGATGACGGCCAAAGCCGGACAGAAATGTACCGCCATCCGCCGCATCATCGTGCCGCAGGCGCAGGTGGAGGCCGTCAGCCAGGCGCTGATCGCCCGGCTGGAAAAAGTGGCTGTTGGCGACCCGGCGCAGGAAGGGATCAAGATGGGTTCGCTGGTCAATGCCGAACAGCGCGCTGACGTGCAGGAGAAAGTGGATGCCTTAGTGACGGCGGGCTGCCAGGCCCTGTTGGGCGGTAAAGCCGACCTGCACGCCGCCGGGGCCTTCTTCCCGCCGACACTGCTGTTCTGTCCACAGCCGGATGAAACCCCGGCGGTGCACGCCACCGAAGCCTTTGGCCCGGTGGCTACCCTGATGCCGTATCAGACCCGCGACCATGCCATGGCGCTGGCCCGTGCCGGGGAAGGCAGCCTCGCCGGAACGCTGGTAACCGCCGATCTGCGCCTGGCGCGTCAGTTTATCGCCGGGGCCGCGCGCGCTCACGGCCGTATCCAGATCCTCAACGAAGAGTCGGCCAAAGAGTCCACCGGCCACGGCTCCCCGCTGCCGCAGCTGGTACACGGCGGTCCCGGGCGCGCCGGGGGCGGCGAAGAGCTGGGTGGCCTGCGGGCGGTGAAGCACTACCTGCAACGCACCGCGATCCAGGGGAGCCCGAGCATGCTGGCCGCCATCAGCCAGCAGTGGGTGCGCGGCGCCCAGGTGCAGGAGGATCGCGTCCATCCGTTCCGCAAATATTTCGAGGAGCTGCAACCGGGCGACAGCCTGCTGACCCCGCGCCGCACCCTGACCGAAACCGACATCGTCAACTTTGCCTGCCTGAGCGGGGATCATTTCTACGCCCACATGGACAAGATTGGCGCGGCGGAGTCGATTTTTGGCGAGCGCGTGGTGCACGGTTACTTCCTGATCTCCGCTGCCGCCGGGCTGTTCGTCGATGCGGGCGTCGGGCCGGTGATCGCCAACTACGGCATGGAGAACCTGCGCTTTATTGAGCCGGTTAAACCGGGCGATACCATCCAGGTGCGTCTGACCTGCAAGCGCAAAACGCTGAAGAAACAGCGCACGGCGGAAGAGAAACCTACCGGCGTGGTGGAGTGGTCGGTGGAGATCTTCAACCAGCACCAGCAGCCGGTGGCCCTTTACTCCATCCTGACTCTCGTCTCCCGTCAGCACGGCGATTTTGACGCCTGATCCCCCTCCCTCCGGGTAACGTCGCGCACGTTACCCGGCTTCTGGCACATCTGACAAAACATCTGGCAAATGCAGGCAAACGGTACGCACAGCGTTATTGCTATGTTGGCATTGAATAAACCGCGCGCAGAACAGCGGTCCCGAGTGGATAACAACACATACAACAGAGGTTAATCATGGGAAGCTCCTCAATCTTTTCTCCACGTAAAACGGCGCTGGCCCTGGCCGTTGCTTGTCTCTTTTCCGGTCAGGTGCTGGCTCACGGTGGTGAAGCGCATATGGTCGAGATGGATAAAACCCTGACCGAATTCGGTGCTGATGTGAAATGGGACGACTATGCCCAGATCTACACCATCACCAAAGATGGGGCCTTCATCAAAGTGAAGCCAGGTGCGAATACCGCCATCGTCAACGGCAAGTCGCTCACCCTGCAGGCGCCGTTAGTGATGAAAGACAATAAGGCCTGGATCTCTGATACCTTTGTTAACGATGTGTTCCAGTCCGGCCTCGACCAGACCTTCCAGGTGGAAAAGACACCGCACCCGCTGAATGCGTTATCCCCGGATGAAATTAAACAGGCCGTCGGGATTGTGAAAGCCTCGCCGGACTTCAAACCCAACACCCGCTTTACCCAGATTGCGCTGGCCGAGCCAGACAAAGCCAAAGTGTGGGACTTCGTGCTGAACGGCACGGCGGTGGATGCGCCGCGTGAAGCCAATATCACCATGCTGGACGGCAAATTCATTATCGAAGCGCGGGTGGATTTGAAAGATAAGAAAATCCTGCACTGGGAGCCGATCAAGGATGCGCACGGCATGGTGCTGCTGGATGATTTTATGGCGGTACAGAAGATCGTCACCGGCAGCCAGGAGTATGCCGACGCGCTGAAAAAACGCGGGATCAACGACCCGAGCAAGGTGATGACCACCCCGCTGACCGTCGGCTATTTTGACGGTAAAGATGGCCTGAAGCAGGAAGATCGCCTGCTGAAAGTGGTGAGCTATCTGGATATTGGCGACGGCAACTACTGGGCGCACCCGATTGAAAACCTGGTCGCGGTGGTGGACCTGGTCGAGAAGAAAATTATCAAAATCGAAGAAGGGGCGATCGTCCCGGTGCCGATGGAGCCCCGTCCTTATGACGGCCGCGACCGCGAGCCGGTCGCGCATAAGCCGCTGGAGATCACCGAGCCGGAAGGTAAGAACTACACCATTACCGGCAATATGATCCACTGGCAGAACTGGGACTTCCACCTGAGCCTCGACTCCCGCGTCGGGCCCATCATCTCTACCGTCACCTTTAACGACAACGGCAAAAAACGCCAGGTGATGTACGAAGGATCGCTCGGCGGGATGATCGTCCCTTACGGCGACCCGGACGTCGGCTGGTATTTCAAGGCCTATCTGGACTCTGGCGACTACGGCATGGGTACCCTGACCTCCCCGCTGGTGCGCGGTAAAGATGTGCCGTCCAACGCCGTGCTGCTGAATCAGACCATCCCGGATTACACCGGGGCACCAATGGAAATCCCTCGGGCGATGGCGATTTTCGAACGCTACGCCGGGCCGGAGTATAAGCACCAGGAGATGAACCAGCCGAACGTCAGCACCGAACGTCGTGAGCTGGTGGTGCGCTGGATCAGCACCGTGGGGAACTACGACTACATCTTCGACTGGATCTTCCATGAAAACGGCACCATCGGCATTGATGCCGGGGCAACCGGCATCGAAGCGGTGAAAGGCGTGACGGCGAAAACCATGCACGACCCGAGCGCGAAAGAGGATACGAAGTACGGCACCCTGATCGACCACAATATCGTCGGCACCACCCACCAGCATATCTATAACTTCCGTCTGGATATGGACGTGGATGGCACGAACAACAGCCTGGTGGCGATGGATCCGGAGGTGAAGCCGAACACCGCCGGCGGCCCACGTACCAGTACCCTGCAGATCAATCAGTACAACATTGATACCGAGCAGCAGGCGGCGCAGAAGTTTGACCCGGGCACCATTCGTCTGCTGAGCAACACCAGCAAAGAGAACCGCATGGGCAACCCGGTCTCTTACCAGATCATTCCGTACGCGGGCGGTACGCACCCGGTCGCCACCGGCGCGAAATTCGCCCCGGACGAGTGGATCTATCACCGCCTGAGCTTTATGGATAAGCAGCTGTGGGTGACCCGCTACCATCCAAACGAGATGTACCCGGAAGGGAAATTCCCGAACCGCTCTACCCAGGACACCGGTCTGGGCCAGTTCAGCAAAGACAACGAGTCGCTGGATAATCAGGATAACGTGGTGTGGATGACCACCGGCACCACCCACGTGGCGCGTGCGGAAGAGTGGCCCATCATGCCGACCGAGTGGGTGCATACCCTGCTTAAACCCTGGAACTTCTTCGACGAAACCCCGTCTTTGGGCAAGAAGAAAGAGGCGCAGTAAGGGGTTAACAAGCCGGGCATATTGCCCGGCTTTTTTGTCCGGCCTGCTGCCGGGTGGCGGCTATGCCTTACCCGGCCTACGGAATATGCGATCCCGTAGGCCCGTGCAAGCGCAGCGACGCCGGGCAATGCCGGGCGGCACTATGTTTGCCGACCAGGACAGACATTAAATTTCCGTTAAGTAGTTTATTTTCTGAACAGATATTCTTGCTTATAGTTAATCAACCCCTTTCCGCCTGGGTTGCCTTTCTTAAAACGTTTTTCTGGACATCACGCGAAGTTTTCCCCTACGCCGTTGTATGCACATTGAGAGGTTTTCAGGATGAGATTCAACTTGATAGCAAGAAGCCTTGCGCTCGCCGGGCTTTTTATTTCTGTTGGCATTCCTGCATTTGCCGCAGAAGCGCCCAAAGAAGCCGCCGCCGCCACCCAACAAGCCAATAACGCCCTCTTTAGTCAACTGCCCTTCTCCGATAACACCGACTTTACCGATGCCCATAAAGGCTTTATTGCCCCGCTTCCCACGGAGGTGATCAGAGGCGAACAGGGCAACGTGGTCTGGGATCCGCAGCAATACGCGTTTATTAAAGAGGGCGATAAAGCGCCGGACACCGTGAACCCCAGCTTATGGCGTCAGGCGCAGCTGATTAACATCAGCGGCCTGTTTGAGGTGACGGACGGGGTGTATCAGATCCGTAACCTCGATCTGTCGAATATGACCATTATCGAAGGCACTACCGGCGTCACCGTCGTTGACCCGCTGGTGTCGGCGGAAACGGCGAAAGTCGGGATGGATCTCTATTTTAAAAACCGCGGGCAGAAGCCGGTGGTGGCGGTGATCTACACCCACAGCCACGTGGACCATTACGGCGGCGTGCGCGGTGTGGTGGACGAAGCCGATGTTAAAGCCGGGAAGGTGAAAATCTACGCCCCGGCCGGCTTTATGGAAGCCGCGGTGGCAGAGAACATTATGGCCGGTAACGTGATGAGCCGCCGCGCCAGCTACATGTACGGCAACCTGCTGAAGCCGGATGCCAAAGGTCAGGTCGGCGCCGGACTGGGCACCACCACTTCCGCCGGGACCGTCACCCTGATTGCCCCGACCAATATCATCGAAAAAGACGGTCAGAAGGAGACCATCGACGGTCTGACCTATGATTTTATGCTGGCGCCGGGCTCGGAAGCGCCGTCGGAAATGCTGTGGTTTATCGAAGAGAAAAAGCTGATCGAATCGGCCGAAGACGTGACCCACACCCTGCACAATACCTACTCCCTGCGCGGGGCGAAGATCCGCGAGCCGCTGCCGTGGTCGAAATACATCAACGAAGCCATTGTGCGCTGGGGTGATAAGGCCGAGGTGCTGATGGCCCAGCACCACTGGCCGACCTGGGGCAAAGAGAACGTCAATAACCTGCTGAAAAGCCAGCGCGATCTGTACCGATATATCAACGATCAGACCCTGCGCATGGCTAATCAGGGGCTGACCCGGGATGAGATCGCCGCCAACTTCAAGCTGCCGGACTCGCTGGCGCACACCTGGGCGAACCGCGGTTACTACGGCTCGGTGAGCCACGACGTGAAAGCGACCTACGTGCTCTATCTCGGCTGGTTCGACGGCAACCCGGCGACCCTGGATGAGCTGCCGCCGGAAGACGCGGCGAAGAAATTTGTCGAGTACATGGGCGGCGCGGACGCCATTCTGCAGAAGGCGAAAACCGACTTCGACCAGGGGAACTATCGCTGGGTGGCGCAGGTGGTGAGTAAAGTGGTGTTCGCCGATCCGAACAACCAGGCAGCCCGCAACCTGGAGGCGGATGCGCTGGAGCAGCTGGGCTATCAGGCAGAATCCGGCCCGTGGCGTAACTTCTATCTCACCGGCGCGCAGGAGCTGCGTAACGGCGTGGTGAAAGGCCCAACGCCAAACACCGCCAGCCCGGATACGGTGCGGGCGATGACCCCGGAGATGTTCTTTGACTATCTGGCGGTGCACATTAACGGTGAAAAAGCGGGATCAGACAAAGCGGTGTTCAACATCGATTTGGGCAGCGACGGCGGGAAATACAAGCTGGAGCTTGAAAACGGCGTGCTGAACCACACCGCCAATGCCGAAGCGACCAATGCGGATGCCACCATTACGCTTAATCGCGACACGCTGAATAAAATCATCCTCAAGGAGACGACCCTGAAACAGGCTGAAGAGAGCGGTGCGGTGAAGGTGACCGGCGACAGCGCGAAACTGGATACCATGCTGGGCTATATGGATAAGTTTGAGTTCTGGTTCAATATTGTGACACCGTAACTTATTGCCGGGTGGCGCTGCGCTCACCCGGCGTACGGATTGTGCGGTCTGTTGCCGGGTGGCGGCTTCGCCTTACCCGGCCTACGAAACCGTAGGCCCGTGCAAGCGCGACGCCGCCGGGCATCAATAACGCACGCACACCGATTTAGTTTCACACCAGCCGTCCAGCCAGTCCGGGCCGAAATCGCGGCCGGTGCCGGACTGCTTCATGCCGCCGAACGGCAGGTTGGCGTCGATCAGGGTGTGGCTGTTGATCCACACCGTGCCGGCCTGCAGGCGATCGCTGTACTCCAGCGCTTTACTGATGTTTTGCGTCCAGACGCTGGCGGTCAGGCCGTATTCGGTGTCATTTGCCAGGCGCAGGGCCTCTTCACCGTCGGCGACGCGCACCAGGTTCACTACCGGGCCAAACACCTCTTCGCGGGTCAGACGCAGGCTGGCGTCCGGGTTGACTACCAGGGTCGGCGAGACGTAGTACCCCTCGCCATTCGGGCCGCGGTTACCGGCGATCAGCTCGGCCTGACGCGACTGCGCTTCGTCGAGGAAGCTCTGCACTTTGTCGCAGTGGGCACGGGACACCAGCGGGTTGATGTGCGCCTCCTGGGACATACCCGGCCCGACGCTCAGGGATTTCACCGCTTGCTCAAAGCCGCTCACCACGGTATCAAACAGCGGCGCTTCGATGTAGATGCGCGAACTTGCCGCACAGACCTGCCCCTGGTTCAGGAAGCTGCCGGTCATCAGCCCTTCGATAACCCATGACGGATCCGCATCTTTCAGGACGATGGCCGGGTTTTTACCGCCCAGCTCCAGGGTCACGCCCATCAGGCGGTCGGCGGCGGAGCGCGCAATCTGTTTGCCGGTGGCGGTTGAGCCGGTAAAGCTCACTTTGGCGATATGCGGATGGTTGGTCAGCGCAGCGCCACACACCGCCCCACTGCCGGTTACCACGTTGAAAACGCCGTCCGGAATCCCGGCTTCGCTTGCCAGCTCCGCCACGCGCAGCAGGGTCAGCGGCGTGGTCTCTGACGGCTTGATAACGATAGAGCAACCCGCGGCCAGGGCGGGCATCACCTTCCACATGCCGATCAGCAGCGGGAAGTTCCACGGCACAATCCCGGCCACCACGCCAATCGGCTCTTTGCGGGTCCACGCCTGATAGCGGGCCCCCTGCGGCATCGGAATAGAAAGATCCAGCGTTTTACCGGAAATTTTAGTGGTCAGCCCGGCGGTGTAGCGCATCCAGTTCAGGGTGCAGCCCACTTCAAAAGCGCGGGAGATGTTAATGGATTTACCCTGCTCCAGGGTTTCAAGCTGGGCCAGCTCTTCGGTGTGCTGCTCCACCAGATCGGCAAAGCGCAGCAGAATACGTTCACGTTCCGCAGGCAGTTTGCCTGACCAGCTGCGGGCCACGAAGGCACGCCAGCCGGACATCACCGCGCGGTCCACATCCTGCGCGCTGGCATCGGCCGTCGAGGCAATCACCTGGCCGGTGGCCGGGTTAAAGATCTCCAGACGCTTTTCGCTGTCGGAGGCGGACTGGCGTCCCTCAATCCAGAGGCCATGTTGGCGATCCAAAAATTTCTGCACGCTGTGCAGTACGGCGACCTGAGTATCAGACATAGCGATTCCTTATTATTCGCAGGGTGTCAACGCAGTCTAAGATGGCTTTGGCGAATGCGCTTTTATCTCTGTGACATTCGCTTTGCCCGCTGTGACAGGCACCGCAAAACGCGACAATATCGCCGTTTCGTTCTGTTATGCGGCGGAGTTTTTTGCAGGATTTCGCCCCAGGTCACGGGCAATTAGCAACATAAATGCAACAATGTTTAAACATTGACGACGTAGCGGGTAAGACGATGGCATGTGCAAACGAACAGGACAACTACCAGCGCTGGCTGGCGCAAATTAATCAGGTGTGCGGCAGTTTTGCCGCCCGGCCGATGAGCGGCGAGTTTTATGGCGAGCTGGAATCGACCTGGACCGGCAACCTGAAACTGAGCACCGTCACCGCCGGCGGCGTGAACCTCTTTCGCACCCGTCAGGAGATCAAAACCAGCAACGACGCCTGGTTCTACACCGTCTTTCAGCTGGAAGGTGAAGCGGGACTGGAGCAGGACGATCGCCAGATTGTGCTCAACGCCGGGGACATCACCCTGATTGACGCCTCCCGCCCCTGCTCAATCTACTGGCCGGAAAAATCACGCCAGATTTCGCTCCTGCTGCCGCGTCAGATCCTCGAACAGCACTTTCGTTTTCAGGAGGTGACCTGCGCGCAAAAGCTCTCCCACAGCCTGCCTACCGTCCAGCTCAGCTACCGCCTGCTGCAGGACAGCATGAGCAACCCGGCGTTGAGCGAAACCGAAATCGAAGCCGCGCTGGAGGCGATGGTCTGCCTGCTGCGGCCGGTCTTGCAGCAGCGTGAAAGCGTACAGCCGCGCAAAGAGCGCCAGTTTACGAACGTGCTGACCCTGATCGACGATCATATTCAGGCCGAACACCTGCGCCCGGAGTGGATCGCTTCGGAGTGTGGAATGTCGGTGCGGAGCCTGTACCGGATGTTTGCCGAGAAAGGGCTGGTGGTAGCGCAGTACATTAAAAATCGTCGTCTGGATCTGTGCGCGCAGATGCTGCGCGGCGCCCGGGACGATGAAAAACTGGCGGGCATTGGCTACAGCTGGGGGTTTACCGACCACAGCCACTTCTCCACGGCCTTTAAGCAGCGTTTTGGTATTTCGCCCGGCGAATACCGCAAACGCCACCGCTGATCACTTCTGCAACCACTTGCCGTTAATCCCCTGGACATATTCGCCGGGGTTGGCGCGCGCGACCAGTTTTGTCCCAGCCATTTTCGCCACTTCATCCACCGGAATATTATTGCTGTCGGCCAGTTTCTGATAGCTGTCGGTGCGGGCCTTGTTAATCTGCTCCACCAGCGCCAGCGTCTCGCGATCCTGACTCCGCGGCGCGATATAGCCGCTCAGGGTTTCACCGACCCGCCCGGCACTGCGGGCTTCGTTGAGGGTCAGCGCCAGCGCGGGCGCGCAGAGCCCCAGGGTTAACATCATCAGCGCAATCAGTTTTCTCATGGCAGCCTCAGAACAGATCGCTGCGTGATTTCAGCAGCGTCTCCACGTCTTTATCCACTTTGATGTGGATTTCATGTTCAATTTTGACGTTCATGTTGATGGTGATCGGCTCTTTCGACGCCGCGACTTCGATCCTCGGCGTGCAGCCTGTCAGCGTCAGTATCACAATCGCGGTGAACCCACCGGCCAGCTTTTTCATGGTTGTTCCTTACATTCCTTGCCTGTCGGGCAGCGGTTATCCGGTAATGCTGCGTGTTGCTCCAGCCAGGTCTGCAGATTGTCGCCAAAACGCAGGCTGCGCCAGAGGGTAAACAGGTTCTCCTGATGGGTGTAGTTGAGGTTGACGGCTTGCGTCTGGCCCCCGGAGCGGCTGGCGCCACGGAGGGTCGACGCCAGGGTTAATTCACCCAGGTTATCTACATTGAGTTTTGTCCACGACTGCGAAATTTCCATATAGCGAAGCCAGTTAATCGCCCCCGCCGCCCCATTGTCTTTGACCAGAGCATCGGCGGTGTCTTTATCAAGACGCAGGGTCATCGGGCCTGAATTGGTCAGCCAGCCATCTTTGATGATCCACCTGTCGTTGTCCAGCCAGAACGGCAGCGCCCCGCTGAACGGCCCGGACATCGCAAACTGTTTCGGGTTAACGGCGCTAATCAGCTCGCTGGAGGAGATATTATTCACCCGCAACAGGGCCGCGTCGTGCTGCGGCATCCGCAGCTGCTGCATAGTCACTTTGCCGCCCAGCAGATCCACGCTCACGTCAGTCAACAGCAGCGGATTTGCCTCGCTCCAGGGGTAGTCTCCCTGCAGATCGGCGGTGATGTTGCGGGCCGTGACCTGATTGATCACTTCGCCAATGCGCAGCGTCACCGGGCCATGAGTACCCAGCGACCAGGTGCCCTGACTGAAGCGGAACGGCAGGACAAAATCGACGCCATTCACCTTGTTATCCGGCATCCAGACGCTGCCGCTTTTCACTACCCCGTGGCCTCCGGCCTCAAAGCCCTGATCGGCCGCGGCGGAGAACGCTACCTGAGCATACAGCTCCCCTTCGCGCAGGGTCATTTTCCAGTCCGGCGGGACCAGCGGCTGGAAGACGGTCAGGGACTGCTTCGGCCACCAGGCCTGGCCACGCAGACGCTCCCCGTCCCAGCGCCCGTTCAGCTGTACCGGGCCGATCGCTTCGGCGTTGAGGGTGCCTTTGAACTGGAACAGGGTCGGGTCGCTGCCATCGACGCTGAATTTGACCGTCGACGGCGGTAGCACGCTGCCGCCGGTGAAGGTGGTTTCCCCGGCCTCAAAGGCTAACGCACCGCTGAAGTGCGGCCGGGCGGGATCGCGCTGCCAGCGGATCGGACTCTCCAGCACCATGCGCGGCGCGCTGGCATGCATGGAGCCGTACTTCAGCTGGTCGAACCCGGTTGAGAGTTCGCGCAGTTCAATCATACTGTCGCGCCACTCGCCTCTGCCCGCCACGTCCCAGCGGGCCTGCATCGGGGTAAAGTTGCCCTCGCCCCAGTAGCGCCACTGCCACAGGCCGCGATCCGGCAGAAAGTCATTCGCCCGGCCATCAAGGTGCAGGGTGAAATCCCCCATCTCCTGCTCGTGGGCGCGTAAAATGGCCTGCAGGCGACCGTCTATGCCGTTGCGGGTCAGCGCCACGCCGGCCAGCGGCCAGCGTACTTCGTCGATATTGAGGGAGTCGATGATCCTGCCGCGGGAGCGCAGCAGCGCCCCCGGCGCAAACGCCAGACGGGGCTCGGCCAGGCTGCCGCTCAGCATGGCGGGCAGCATGGCATACAGAATGAGGTCATTTTGTTTAGCCACGCCGGTAAGCTGTAGCGGCATGGCACTGTTGTCGACGCTCAGCTTGCCGGGACCAAAGGTGAGAACCGCGTTGCCTTTACCGGCATCGCCCTGGGTCAGAACGTTCATCCGGCCGCTGATAACGGCGTTTTCCGTGCCCTGCTGCCAGTTATCGATTTTAAGCCCCAGGCGACCGCTCAGAGGTATTCCGGCTTGGTCCCAGCGCCAGCGCCCGTCGCTGATGGTCAGCTGTTCGGGAGTGATCTGCCAGGGGAGATCCAGCAGCGGCTCGCGGCTCTCCCGCTCAACCAGTACCAGCTGGCCCTGATTGTCCTGCCATGCCAGATCGGCATCCACCAGCGACGGGAGCTGCGGCACCGAGAAGGTCGCAGCCGCATGTCCCTGCACCGGCAGGCCGTCCGGCACCAGCGGCAGGGTAAATTCCCCCACCAGGGTCACCGGCTGCGGATTATCGGGCAAATTGAGCGTGACGTCGCTGACGGTCAGGGAACGTCCACGGAGAGTGCCACGCAGGCTAAACCGATCCCCGTGGTAAGTAATATCCTGTCGCGACGGGGTCAACGAGGCGGTTAATTTCCCCTGCCATTGTTGCCAGGGAGAGAGCGTAAGACGATCGATATTCAGCCAGGTATTCGGCAGTAGCGACTGCCATTCGGCCAGGGTTCGCGGTGCGGCGGGTGCAGGCTCGCTGGCGGGGATTTTGCTCAGGCAGGCGCTGTTGAGATCCAGCCCGGCGATGTCGATTTTCCAGCGGCTCGGGTGGCTGAGCGTAGCGTCTTCGACACGGGCGATTTCGCAGTCGTCAACCAGATAGCGCAGATCGGCAATCACCAGCGCGTTGCGGGTCAGGCGCGGGCTTTTTTCAAAGGCTATCCGGGTACCGGCGGGCAGCCAGATGCCGGCAAGCGTAGGTAGCCACTGCGCAAGGGTCAGCAGCAGCGTCAGCGGCAAGAGAACGATCAGCAGCAGTAGCGCGATTGCGGCTTTATATTTACCCCTCATGGGCAGTTAATATCCTGATTTAGCAAAAAAATTAGCCGACAGTATCGAATATTGTGGCATGTTTCGTCAGGCAGGTGAAGCGAAGGCCTGCTTAAGGATAGATGTGATAACCCTGAATGTGAGCGTTTTTACGCTTCGCGCAAACCCGTTCAGGAAAATAAAAAACCGCCCGGAGGCGGTTTAGAAAAGCGGTGTATGAAGCTATCTTCTGATCACATCCGGGTCATCAGGATCCAGCGGGTCATTGACGTCAGGTATGTCATCACCCGTCAGGGGATCATCTTCATCTTCGTCTTCATCAAAAAGCGGATCGCTTCCGCCGGGAAGCGGTTCATCATCAGGAACAGGATCAATATAATCTGGACGATCAGCCATAAAGCCTCCGTCAAACTGTGCTATGAAAGGTTATTTCGATTTACCCGGTTTCTGTTTGCTCTTTTCGTCTTGATTCTTTTGCGGCTGCTTAGGTTGTTCTTTAGAAACATGTTGTACGGTGGATTTCATTTTGAAACTCCAGTTGTAGATGCAGCAAGTCGCCACCCTAAAACTATAAGTTACGCTTATATTTATATCGAGCGCGACGGCAGACAATTAGATTTAACCACCTGTTTTTAATTGCTTTATCGAGAGAAAAAGAGAATTCACCTCCCCCATCACGGGTTGTCGCGGGATGGCGCTGCACAAAAAAGCGGTTCAGTTTGAAGATCATAGGGTTATTGTGCAGAGATGTTGTAAAATCATTATCAGAACTTATTGAATTCAATAATATTTTAAAATTTGTATGATTATTTTAATCATGCTAACGTAGTTCCAAAATCACTGGAGAAAGTCTTATGAAACTCGCGGTATATAGCACAAAGCAGTACGACAAAAAGTATCTGCAACATGTTAACGAGGGATATGGATTCGAACTTGAATTTTTCGACTTTCTGCTTAACGAAAAGACGGCCAAAACCGCGCACGGCTGCGATGCGGTCTGTATTTTCGTTAACGACGATGGCAGTCGTCCAGTGCTGGAGGAGTTAAAAAAACAGGGCGTGAAGTACATCGCTCTCCGCTGCGCAGGCTTCAACAATGTCGATCTTGAGGCGGCCAAAGAGCTGGGCCTTCAGGTCGTGCGCGTCCCGGCCTACTCCCCGGAAGCGGTGGCTGAACATGCCATTGGTCTGATGATGTCGCTGAACCGACGTATTCACCGCGCTTATCAACGTACCCGTGATGCCAACTTCTCGCTGGAAGGGCTGACCGGTTTCACCATGTACGGCAAAACTGCCGGGGTGATCGGCACCGGTAAGATCGGCGTCGCGGCGCTGCGGATCCTGAAAGGCTTCGGTATGCGCCTGCTGGCGTTCGATCCGTATCCGAGCGCCGCCGCGCTGGAGCTCGGCGTGGAGTATGTCGATCTGTCGACCCTGTATGCGGAGTCAGACGTCATCTCCCTGCACTGCCCGCTGACCGCAGACAATTACCATCTGCTGAACCAGAGCGCGTTCGACCAGATGAAAGATGGCGTGATGATTGTTAACACCAGCCGCGGTGGCCTGGTGGATTCTCAGGCCGCCATTGAGGCGCTGAAAACGCAGAAAATTGGTGCGCTGGGGATGGACGTGTACGAAAACGAACGCGATCTGTTCTTTGAAGACAAGTCTAACGACGTGATCCAGGATGACGTGTTCCGCCGTCTTTCCGCCTGCCACAACGTGCTGTTTACCGGTCATCAGGCGTTTTTAACCGCCGAGGCGCTGATCAGTATTTCAGAGACCACGTTGGGTAACCTGAGCCAGCTTGAGAAAGGCGAAGCGAGTCCGAACGCGCTGTTCTGAGTGAACATCCCCCTCTCCCTTCGGGGAGAGGAAACACCTTCCCGCCCTGTTTTCAGATTATCCCGCAAGACAATTCCCGCCAGCGCAATAGACTATGCATTAGCTATTTATGAAGTGAATAGATTGAGAATAACCATGAAAACGCTCGTCGCGGTAACGATCCTCAGCATGGCGCTGGCAGGCTGTGTCAATCCAGGGAAAGCCTCTGTTCAGGAAGAACAGCTTCAGCAGCACCGCTTTGTGCTGCAAAGTATTAACGGCGCCGCCATCAACCCGGCCAATACACCCCCGGAGATCGCCTTTGGTGAAGACATGGCGGTGTCAGGCGTGATGTGTAACCGCTTCAACGGCCAGGGCAAGCTGTCTGATGGCGAACTCAAGGTCAAAACGCTCGCTATGACGCGTAAGCTCTGTACCGAGCCGCAGCTCAATGACCTGGATCACGCCATCGGCACCATGCTGCGCAACGGCACCCAGGTCGATCTGACGGAAGACGTGTTAACCCTAGCGACGGCGGAGACGACGCTGGTCTTTAAACGCGCAGAGTAATCAGTACGCGCCGCAGGATCCGACGGCAAGCGACTGTTCACTGCAGCGTTTGCCGTTCGGCAGCGCGCACATGCCGATGGCCGAGCCATCCAGCTGACGCGCAACGGACAGCGCCCCGCCAATCATGGCGCAGTTTGCCTGACCGGAACTGGACATCGCCGCCCTCATCCCCGGCGCGACATGCGCGGCGGTAGCCTGCTGTACAGGTTCATTGCTACAGGCCGACAGTAACAAAGCGGCACACCCAACCCAAAATGCTGCGCGCATAATCTCTCCCCATATTGAATTGCAAAACCTATGCATAATAGGCACCCCAAAGCCTGCCGTCGAGAGCCGAAGCGCGGTTTTCTGCGCTGTCAAAACAATTGCAGACTATTTTCAGGCAAAAGTTTGATCAAACCATTAATGGCACTAATAAGCAGGACACAAAAGCGAAAATCGTTTCAGCGGCCCTTTGCTAAAATAAAAAGATAACTACAGGACTTGTCGATGTGTCACGGGTCTCTCTTTCTTTGCGCAATGTAAGGGTGTCATATGCAAACTATTGACGGGAATGGCGCAGTCGCGTCCGTCGCGTTTCGCACCAGTGAAGTGATCGCCATCTATCCCATTACACCCAGCTCGACGATGGCTGAACAGGCCGATGCCTGGGCCGGTAACGGGCTGAAAAACGTCTGGGGTGATGTTCCTCGCGTGGTCGAAATGCAGTCTGAAGCCGGGGCGATTGCTACTGTTCACGGCGCGCTGCAGACCGGGGCGCTCTCCACCTCCTTTACCTCGTCGCAGGGGCTGCTGCTGATGATCCCGACGCTGTATAAGCTGGCGGGCCAACTGACTCCCTTCGTGCTGCACGTCGCGGCGCGCACCATCGCCACCCACGCCCTGTCGATTTTTGGCGATCACTCTGACGTGATGGCCGTGCGCCAGACCGGCTGCGCCCTGCTCTGTTCCGGCAGCGTGCAGGAGGCACAGGATTTTGCCCTGATCTCCCACATGGCGACGCTGAAAAGCCGGGTGCCGTTTATCCACTTCTTCGACGGTTTCCGCACCTCGCACGAAATTAACAAGATTGTGCCGATTTCCGACGACACCATCCGTAACCTGCTCCCGCAGGCAGAGATCGACGCCCACCGCGCCCGCGCGCTGAACCCGGAACATCCGGTGATCCGCGGCACCTCCGCCAACCCGGATACCTATTTCCAGTCCCGGGAGGCCACTAATCCGTGGTACAACGCGGTCTATGACCACGTGGAGCAGGCGATGGCCGATTTTGCCGCCGCCACCGGACGCGAGTACAAACCGTTCGAGTATTACGGCCATCCGCAGGCGGAGCGCGTGATTGTGATCATGGGTTCCGCCATCGGCACCTGTGAAGAGGTGGTGGATGAGCTGCTGAGCCGGGGCGAGAAAGTGGGCGTGCTGAAAGTGCGCCTGTATCGCCCGTTCTCCGCGAAACACCTGCTGGCGGTATTGCCGGAGAGTGTGCGGTCGGTGGCGGTGCTGGATCGTACTAAAGAGCCGGGTGCCCAGGCCGAACCGCTCTATCTGGACGTGATGACCGCTCTGGCCGAGGCCTTTAACGGCGGCGAGCGCGAAACGCTGCCGCGGGTGATTGGCGGACGCTATGGCCTCTCGTCAAAAGAGTTTGGCCCCGAGTGCGTGCTGGCCATCTTTAACGAGCTGAGCGCCGCGAAGCCGAAGCCGCGCTTTACCGTCGGCATCTATGACGACGTGACCAACCTTTCCCTGTCGCTGCCGGAAAACACCCTGCCCTCCACCGCCAAACTCGAAGCGCTGTTTTACGGTCTGGGCAGCGATGGCAGCGTGTCGGCCACCAAGAACAACATCAAGATTATCGGTAACTCCACGCCGTGGTATGCCCAGGGCTATTTCGTCTATGACTCGAAAAAGGCCGGTGGCCTGACGGTTTCCCATCTGCGCGTCAGCGAGCAGCCGATCCGCTCGGCGTATCTGGTGTCGCAGGCCGATTTCGTGGGCTGCCACCAGCTGCAGTTTATCGACAAATACCAGATGGCCGAGCGCCTGAAGCCGGGCGGGATTTTCCTGCTCAATACTCCGTACAGCGCCGATGAGGTCTGGGGGCGCCTGCCGCAGGAAGTGCAGGCGGTACTGAACCAGAAAAAAGCGAAGTTCTATATCGTTAACGCGGCAAAAATCGCCCGTGAATGCGGCCTGGCGGCACGTATCAATACCGTCATGCAGATGGCGTTTTTCCACCTGACGCAGATCCTGCCGGGCGACAGCGCCCTGATGGAGCTGCAGGGCGCGATCGCCAAAAGCTACAGCAGCAAAGGCCAGGAGCTGGTGGAACGCAACTGGCAGGCCCTGGCGCTGGCCCGGGAGTCCCTTGCCGAAGTGCCGCTGCAGCCGGTGAATGCCCACAGCCCGAACCGCCCGCCAGTGGTCTCTGATGCCGCCCCGGACTTTGTCAAAACCGTTACCGCCGCGATGCTGGCCGGTCTCGGCGATGCCCTGCCCGTCTCCGCCCTGCCGCCGGATGGCACCTGGCCGATGGGCACCACCCGCTGGGAAAAACGCAATATCGCCGAAGCGATCCCGATCTGGAAAGAGGAGCTGTGCACCCAGTGTAACCACTGCGTGGCGGCCTGCCCGCACTCCGCGATCCGCGCCAAAGTTGTCTCGCCTGAGGCGATGGAGAGCGCTCCGGCCAGCCTGCACTCGCTGGATGTGAAATCTCGCGACATGCGCGGTCAGAAATATGTCCTGCAGGTAGCGCCGGAAGACTGCACAGGCTGTAACCTCTGCGTCGAGGTCTGCCCGGCGAAAGATCGCCAGAACCCGGAGATCAAAGCCATCAATATGATGTCGCGCCTTGAGCATGTGGAGGAAGAGAAAGTAAATTACGACTTCTTCCTCGACCTGCCGGAAATCGATCGCAACAGCCTTGAGCGCATCGATATTCGTACCTCGCAGCTGATCACCCCGCTGTTTGAATACTCGGGCGCCTGCTCCGGCTGCGGCGAAACGCCGTACATCAAGCTGCTGACCCAGCTGTATGGCGATCGGATGCTGATCGCCAACGCCACCGGCTGTTCATCCATCTACGGCGGCAACCTGCCGTCAACGCCCTACACCACCGACGCTAATGGCCGCGGCCCGGCGTGGGCGAACTCACTGTTCGAAGATAACGCTGAGTTTGGTCTGGGCTTCCGCTTAACGGTGGATCAGCACCGGGTGCGCGTGATGCGCCTGCTGGAGCAGTTTGCCGATAAGATCCCGGCAGAGCTGAACAGCGCCCTGCACAGCGAGGCCACGCCGGACGTGCGTCGTCAGCAGGTGGCGGAGCTGCGTCAGCAGCTGGCGGGCGTTGAAGGGGCAGAACAGCTGTTAACCGATGCCGATGCGCTGGTCGAGAAATCGATCTGGCTGATTGGCGGCGACGGCTGGGCGTATGACATCGGCTTTGGCGGGCTGGATCATGTCCTGAGCCTGACCGAGAACGTCAATATTCTGGTGCTGGATACTCAGTGTTACTCCAACACCGGCGGCCAGGCCTCGAAAGCGACCCCGCTGGGGGCGGTGACCAAGTTTGGCGAGCACGGCAAACGCAAGGCACGCAAAGATTTGGGGGTCAGCATGATGATGTACGGTCATGTGTATGTGGCGCAAATCTCGCTGGGAGCACAGCTGAACCAGACGGTAAAAGCCATTCAGGAGGCGGAAGCTTATCCTGGTCCGTCGCTGATCATCGCCTACAGCCCTTGCGAGGAGCATGGCTACGACCTGGCATTAAGCCACGATCAGATGCGCCAGCTGACGGCAACCGGCTTCTGGCCGCTGTACCGCTTCGACCCACGTCGGGCCGATGAGGGCAAACTGCCGCTGGCGCTGGATTCCCGTCCACCGTCAGATGCGCTGGCAGAAACGCTGATGCAGGAGCAACGCTTCCGTCGCCTTAACGCCCAACAGCCCGAAGTGGCAGAGCAGCTGTGGAAAGATGCCGCCGCCGATCTACAAAAACGCTACGACTTCCTGGCGCAGTTAGCCGGAAAAGCCGAGAAATCGGTAAGCGAATAAACTTTATAGCCCGGCATGTCCGGGCTTTTCTTTGGGCATAAAAAAACCCGCCAGTCATATACTGACGGGCGATCCTGTTCACAAATAAATAATAGTTTATCTATTTAACGTGGATTCAATAAATAACGGACAAGAGGTTTTAAGACATATAACGCAGCCAAGTTTAGCGCGTCATCGCAATGAGAAATAATTTTTATTTTATATGGTTTTATTAAATACATTCACGAGAATTATCACTATTTCTTCGGCAGCAAATGCTTGAGAATTTACTTACTTAGTAACAATTATGTTTTATCGCGGATAAGAGAGAGTGATTTAGCATGAGACCTCTTTCCAACACAGAAAGTTCCATGGAAAGTTAAAAAATTATTAACTATAAAAACAGCATAAGGAATAGTCACAATGCAAATAAAAGTACTGGCTCTGATGATCCCAGCCTTGTTAATGGCTGGCGCAGCAAATGCAGCTGAAATTTATAATAAAGACGGCAATAAATTAGATCTCTACGGTAAAGTAGACGGTCTGCATTATTTCTCAGACGACAGCACTGCTGACGGCGACCAGACATATATGCGTCTCGGCTTTAAAGGCGAAACCCAGATCAACGATACGCTCACCGGCTACGCCCAGTGGGAATATAATATTCAGGCAAACAATACCGAAGGTTCTTCTAACCAGTCCTGGACGCGTCTGGCATTCGCTGGCCTGAAATTCGGTGACTATGGTTCATTCGATTACGGCCGTAACTACGGCGTCCTGTACGACGTGGAAGGCTGGACCGATATGCTGCCAGAGTTTGGCGGCGACTCCTACACCAAAGCAGATAACTTCATGACCGGCCGTGCGAACGGCGTGGCGACCTACCGTAATACCGATTTCTTCGGCATGGTTGAAGGCCTGAACTTCGCCCTGCAGTACCAGGGCAATAACGAAGGCACCGGTAACGGTAACGAAGGCACCAACAACAGTAAAGACCGTGGCGTACGTAATGAAAACGGTGACGGCTTCGGTATCTCTACCTCTTACGACTTCGGCATGGGTATCAGCGCAGCAGCGGCCTATACCTCTTCTGACCGTACTAACGATCAGGTGAAAAATACCACTGCGGGCGGCGACAAAGCTGACGCCTGGACCACCGGTCTGAAGTATGACGCCAACAATATCTATCTGGCGGCCATGTACTCTGAAACCCGTAACATGACCCCATACGGTAACGGTGACAACGGAAATACCGTTGCAGAAAAAACCCAGAACTTTGAAGTGACCGCTCAGTACCAGTTCGATTCCGGTCTGCGTCCGGTGGTATCTTACCTGCAGTCTAAAGGTAAAGACCTGGACAACGGTCAGGGCGATCAGGATCTGGTTAAATATGCTGAAGTGGGGGCGACTTACTACTTCAACAAAAATATGTCCACCTACGTTGATTATAAAATCAACCTGCTGGACGAAGACGATCGGTTCTACAAAGACAATGGCATCGGCACCGATGACATCGTCGCCGTCGGTCTGGTTTACCAGTTCTGATGAAATTAGCCCGCGTTACGACGCGGGCTAACGCTTTATATCCCTTTCAGCATTACGTTCAAATCTTGTTGCGCCATTCGGCCTTTCTGATACAAGATAAATCTCATGTCTGCCGGGCTGTAGAGGACTCGCTATTATGAACCATCATGCTGTTAAATCTTCGCGCATCGCCTCGATTGCCTACGATAAATGCAACGAAACGCTGGAAGTCCGTTTTCGGGATCACAGTGCCTGGCAATATCAGCCCGTACCTGCGCGCATTTTTAATGATTTTCTGCATGTGGTTTCAAAAGGGCGTTTCTATGACGGCGTGGTAAAAGGCAAATTCAAAGAGAGAAAAATTGCCTGAGCGCACATCCCCTGTGCCCATGACCTTTCCAGATGAATAGCTACGCTAGCTGTCGGCAGTGCGGTAGCTCAGCACGCCAGCCACACCGCCGCCGCCATCATTGGGATGATGCCTTCCCTCCATTACCAGCACCTCCGGGAAATCAAACGGCGAGACGCCTTCAATGCAGGCAACGTTGACGCCATACTGCTCCGGATTAGAGCGCCGCTGGTGGAAGGTGTAGATCCCACAGACCGAACAAAAATAGTGTACCGCCGCCTGGGTGTTAAAACGGTACTCGGTCAGCAGTGATTCGCCCTGAACAATCTCGATACCCGATAAGGGCGCGGAGACGGCAATGGCCCCGCGCATCCGGCAGAATGAGCAGTTGCAGCGCCGGATGGTGTTGAACCCGTCCGAAAGTTCAACGGTAAACCTGACCGCTCCGCAGTGGCACTGGGCAGAGACTTTGTTCGCCATAACAGACTCCTCTCAGGTAAGCATGACCCACACAGGTGGCGTGACGGAACGCCGCGTACCGGCTAAGTGTAAGTCAGCCTCCACGTTTGCGCAGCCGTCACCGGCGGCTGAACTCCTCCGCACTCTTTTTCAGCCAGGCTTCCTGAAAGAGTTGTTCTGAATAGGTAAGTTTCATGACGGAGGATAAATAGGGCGCATCAAGCTCAATTAAATCATTTTCATTCTGGTATTTGGCATATTTGTCCCCGGCAAAGGAGATCTGTTTTTTCACCGCCACGTATTTATGCTCGAGCATACTCTCAACTTCATCAAACCGGTGCTTATCCAGCTCAAGCATAATGGCGGTGATCCGCCCCGACTTATTGAAGATAACTGCATTATTTTTGGCGCCCTCTAATCCCAGCTCGTTATTCGGAATAGAGAAAATATCGCCGTCGCTCCACTTACTGCGCCCCTCGTGCTGGGCGGTGGGATAGGCTTTGATGAACTGCTGCAGCGTGGTTTTACCTAACGTCAGCCCCATCGCCGTCGTGTTCGCCTTTGCGGATGAAAACACTGCTATTAAAACAAACAAGCCCAATAGTAATTGCCACTGTTTACCCATCGTTAGCACCTCATCGTATCAGTCGTGTTTTTGCTGACCATCGCCTTCAGTACCTGTCTCTTCTCTATCGTACAGAATTGATCTTCAACAACACATGGGCCTTTTTGATGAGTGCGCAAGGCCGATACAGCACTAGTTACTGAGCCAGGGTAGAAGGTTGTTAGGGTGGAACGTGCCGGGGCGCAGGCATAAAAAAGCCACCAGCAAATGCCGGTGGCGTGGGCATGACCTACGGTCAGCTATTTTTTGACGGGTTGGGGCTTTTTATCGCCCGATTCCGGGGCCTCGCGCGGGTCATCTTTTTCGACATACTGCATGACTACCTCCCGTTTTTGTAGATGGACTACAACTATAGCGTTGGTTGGTTAAAAACAGCCAGGCGGCAAACGGCGTAAAAACCGGGCAGTGGAACACTATGAGTAGTCACCGGGCCTTGACAGTGAAGACAAAAAACGAGGCGCAGTTTACGCTCGGTAAGTTTTTACTTATCGTCTTAGATCAACAAACTTTACTTCGGAATTTTGCCAACCTGCAACTCACTGCCCAATTCAGAGGAAAATAAAATCAATTTGTGAGGCTGAAGACTTAGTTCCTGCTGAACATAGCTCTTTGCTTACCGAACAATTTACCGAGGATTATGGATAGACACCATATAATGAAGGCATAAAACAGTACCATACCGATATGATTCGGATCGATTGCAATACCAACTACAGCGAAAATAATACCGAGACCTATACCTATCCATTCATATTCTCTTATCGGTTCGTACGTAATCCGGGCTGTGCAGCCGTGGCAAAATTTTGCCTTCCAAACGCTTTGCTTGCCGCAGAAAGGACAGGTGATTTTTTTGATACTGTCTTCGATCCTGTGTTTTTCTTGAACCGCTTCAATTTTTTTTAGCGTTTCAAGGGCACTTTGCTTGCCCTTCTCACCTGCCTGGCGAAGATATTCCTTACCCTTTTCATAGTCACGCTGTGCAATGTACAACTCACCCAGTGCCTCCAGAGCAAGTTCGTTTCCCTGTTCAGCAGACAGAGTAAAAAGTCCTAAGGCTTTATGACTATCACGAGGCACACCCTTTCCATCCCGATATAAGGTTCCGAGATTATATTGCCCGTAACTGTCTCCCTTCGATGCGGCCACGGAGTAACACTCAGCCGCCTTAGAGAAGGCTTGTGTAAACCCATGGCCCCTTTGATGTAGAATCCCAATCCATACCAAAGAATTCATGTCCCCCTCGTCAGCAGCTAACGTGAACCACTCAATCGCCTTCGAATAATTTAAAGGGACACCGTCGCCATCCTTGTACATATAGCCCAGATTAAATTTGGCTTGAGTGCTTCCCTGGTTAGCGGCCTTGGTTAACCACTCGACGGCTTTGTTGCCGTCTTGCTCAACACCATCGCCATCACGGTACTTAAGTCCGAGTTCGATTTGAGCATCAATATCACCGGCAGAGGCAGGTGCATAGAGAGGATGATAATCGCGGTCTGAAACTGAATTTGATTTAAGTTCTTCCATTTCTGTAACAACCCTCAGAGAAGTGCTGTGCTATTAATTATTCGTTAAAGGTAAGTGCGGACGTGTACATTGACACATTTTAATTTATGTTAAGTCCTGTAAGTCCGCTGATACCATTGTCGAAAATATCTTACTCACAATATGAATCGCCACGGATAATCTAGACACTTCCTAGCCGTTGATAATACTGGTTTTCATATTCTGTCGGTGATCTTGACCCGCCATCTCCGGACAGCTTTTGTATCTTAAGTTAACGATGTCCGCTGCCGCCGATATTCCCTCGGGGAGTGATATCCCAGCGCGCTGTGCGGGTGGTTTTCATTGTAATGTGTGAACGCTGCTGCAAGGTTTCGCAGGGCTGTTCTCACATCTGGTTTTGCCATGAACGCGATATAGTCTTCCTTCATCGTCTTCACGAACCGTTCGGCCATGCCATTGCTCTGCGGGCTGCTCACCGCTGTTGTACACGGCTCCAGATTCAGCTCTCTGGCGAACCTCCGCGTTTCATGCGCGGTATATGCTGAACCGTTATCCGTCAGCCATTGAACCGGTGTGGTCGGCAGCCCGTCGCCGAAGCGCTTTTCCACCGACCTCAGCATCACATCCTGCACCGTCGAACTGTCGTAGCCTCCTGTGCTCGCTGCCCAGTCTATGGCTTCTCTGTCGCAGCAGTCCAGCGCGAACGTGACCCGCAGCTTCTCACCGTTGTCGCAGCCGAACTCGAAGCCATCTGAACACCAGCGCATATCGCTTTCTGCCACCGCGATTTTGCCCTTATGTTCACGCTTCGACCGCTCTGGTTTGTCATGCAGTAACAGCAGATTATGCTCGCTCATAAGCCGGTAAAGCCGTTTGGCGTTCACGGGGGCAGTCCCTCTGTACGACGTTGCGTACGCAGGATGCCCCACACACGGCGATAGCCGTAACTGGGCATATCGCTGATGATATCGAGGATCTCTGACAGTATTTCAGCGTCTGCTTCGTCATCACGCCGGTTACAGCGCCTGTCCTGCCAGTCGGCAGAACGGTTAATTCGCAGTGACAGCTGCGCACGCGACACGCCCATGGTGCGGCTGACCAGGGCTATTCCCCGTCCTTTGGCAACAAGGGCGCGTGCGCTATCCATTTTCGCGACTGAGCGTACTCCACGGCTTCTTTCAGGATCTCAACTTCCATCGTCTTCTTGCCCAGCAGGCGCTGAAGCTCCCGGACCTGCTTCAGAGCAGCAGTAAGCTCAGAAGCTGGAACAACTTCTTCTCCGGCCGCAACGGCGGTGAGGCTGCCTTCCTGATATTGCTTCTTCCACTTAAACAGCAGGCTGGGCTGGATGCCATGCAGGCGGGCGACATGGGAGACATTCATGCCCGGCTCCATCGTCTGCTGGATAATGGCGATCTTCTCCTGAGGAGTTTTACGTTTACGGACTTCTTGTCCTAACAGGATCCCGGTCATCTCAAAATTGGCGTTAGTGTTAGACATATATTCAAGCCTATCTCTTATCTGGAGATACAGCTACTGTCTGGTGTTTCAGGGGGCTACATCATCGATAAATGCAAAACCCGTTGAAGTCGCGAGGATACGGCTTACATTTGTGATGCAAATACTGCCCGACATAATCGATAGCCGGGAATACGAAGCCCATCAGAACATCCTCCCCATGTTGAGGAGGATCCAGTATCGGTTATCGCTGGCATCTGTCGTCTTGTCGGCGAAGTCGGGCTGATAGTACTTTATCCACTGGTTGGCGTCGGCCCGGCTGAAATGCCAGTTCTCCTTCGGCAACTTGCTGGCGACATCGATCGGTATTATCGATCAGGTGTAGTTAGGGTGGATAAACCGACCAATACGCACAGCCGTACAAGTCAGTATTTATATGTGAAGGCTGAATTCAGTCGAAAAAAAACCTCCCATTAAGGAGGTTTTTAGCTTCCGTGTAACGCACCCTGCCCAACCAGCTTAACAATCACAATCATTAATCTGCTAAGAGCAATTATCACACTAACAAGTGCGCCTACAACTGTATCACTCATATCACTAGCACCTAGCCCAAGGAAAACAAACGCAGCTAAGAACATGACGATACTTAAACAAAAGACACAGGTAACGGATAAGTAAATAATTTTGGGGATTAACCCCAAAGTGTTTGTCGTCATATTGTCCCCAATATGACGCGCCTGCACCGTAGGGCGTTCAACTCCTATGACACGGTAATTATGGCTGGTTAAGTTCGAATAATCAACGCAAGAAAAGGCTTCCGGAGAGGCCCTGGCTGTCGAGATGGGGATTCCCATATTGCTTGTATGGTAGATTATGCGCCCTGCCCCTGCTGATGGCAAACCTCCTGAAGGTTTGCCGCACCAGCGCTTCCGCGAACGAAAGTAGCTTGCATTACCATATACTTCTGGTTTTGGGAAGATGAGTCTGAAATTCTCGGTGGGTTCATGCAAATTAAATTGAGGATATGCTTATGGGTTTCTGGGGAAAAGCAATAATCCATTCTTTAACCACGACTTTGATGCCGCGCAAAGGGATAGAGAAGCACACAGATCAAGCGAGACTGCACATAAAGAAAAACTAGCTCACGAGTTTGATTTACAAAATCAGCGTTTGGACGCTGATGCCGATCTTTCGAGACTGAGGATTCAAAAAAATGCGATGCAAGCAAAGTATGAAGGCCAGCTCAAAAAAAATATGAAGCCGATATTTTGGAAATGCGTAAAGCTTTTTAAGCTTTGCTTAAGATCGAACGTTCTTATAGCCTCTCTTGAGAAGCTGTACAACAAACACCCGGAAATGTAAGAACATATTTTAGATATAATTCAGTCCAAAAGAAATGAACGTAACACTGATGAATCCAAGAGCAAATGGTGGGACTGGGTGCGCACAGCCGATATTAAAAGTGATATGGAGTATTTGAAATTTCCTTATGAAAAATGTGAATCGGAAAAATATCCCAGTTCCCTTTAATCGCCAATTTGTCCGATGTGTTATAACTAACCTATATCTAGCCGACTCACCGGTTCAGAATCGAGCATGGTGGCGCGGCTTTCTGTCCATACCTCCCAGATATGACGTGTGCAGCTTTCAGCGTAATTTACCTCACGCTAAAATTCACCCATCTTGAATTCACATGCCTGGCGCTCATGCCCTGCTGAACGCACATCTACGACAGCTTTGCCCTCACCAGAACCTTGACGAACGGCGGAAACTCTGGTTTTTCGAACCTTCTAAGACACTAAAAAGCATTAAGGGAACTATCAGTAAAGAGTGAATTAATGCTTAAGTTTCTGTATTCGCTGCCGATAAGATTGGGACCATTCGAAAAAAGGACTCAAAAATTGAATAGGCTAATTATCTCATCAGTTTTTCTGGCATCCTTCTCTACCCACGCAGCAGTGAATGTAGATGCCGTAAAAATGGCAAATGATGTTGGATTTACTAAATGCAATGCATTAATTAAGGCAACTTTTGATAACTCTACTTCTGCCAAAGAGAGTCGTACAAATGTACGGTATTTCCCTGAAAAATCAAGAGATAACATTGATATTGATATAACTTATGGTAGTGTCGGAGATACAATTATTCAGTCCGTACACTTTTCCCAAAGCGGCGGTTATTGCTATGCATCTTCTACGTCTATTATCGCGCAAGAGGGAAATTGTGCCGGCCTGCTTAATCAAGATGGTCATTTTAAATATGTGGCAGACAGCGCAGGCGTCCTTTGGTCTAAAAACAAAGGAGGGATATTAAAAATGTATACTCAAACAGGAAACTATTGCACTCAAATATATGTAATGGATAACAAAGCAAAAATATAATTTATCCATAATTAAAAAATCGACATAAATAGCTTGCCGATGACTTTGTAACTATGAATAAGCTACCTTCCGGTAGCTTATTCATTAGCCAGGAATGATAATGAGTCTACAGCTTGTCTGCAACTTAGCTATATTGCTCTAAGTTCATGCTGATTTTTTAAACCGAAACATGTAGCCGCCGCAGCACATGTCCAAAGTTTTTACTTTGCCATCTACTCCCTCTTGATGCTGATGCCAGCAGCCGCGTAAAGCCTCCCTAAACCCGATCAGCTTTCCCAGGCTGAATTTGATCTGCTCATGGCAGCAAATCATGGGCAAAAGCGAAATTTGTGGCAGTTTGCTGTTTATTCGGGGCTTAGACATGTAGAGCTGGCGGCGCTTGCCTGGGAGGGTATCGATGTGGTTGCTGGTACCCTTAGCGTAAAGAGGAATCTGAATACTCTCGGTAGGTTCGGCCCGCCTAAAACAGAGGCAGGCTTCAGAACTGTCACGTTACTTCAACCGGCGATCGACGCGCTTAAGGCTCAAAGCGAATTGACGGCCCAGTTCTCAAAAACGGAGATCGCCTATCACCATCGTGAATATGGGCTGACTAAAAAGCAGAACATGCATTTTGTTTTCATGCCACGCGTAAGAAACGGCGCACAGAAAGCGCACTACTTAGTGGGCAGTATTGCCGCGTGCTGGGACTCTGCTGTAAAACGTGCTGGTATTCGCCGCCGCAATCCGTACCATACACGGCACACTTTCGCATGCTGGTTGTTATCGGCAGGCGCTAACCCGTCTTTTATTGCTAATCAGATGGGGCACGAAAATGCGCAGATGGTGTATGAAATCTATGCTACATGGATAGAAGAAAAGAACAGTGAACAGGTGGCCATGCTGAACGCGAAGTTGGCGCTTTAAAAGCGTTTTGCCCCACTGGTGCCCCATTTGATATTTGAGTAAAGAATAAATGCAAAAGAATCAAGAAATTACCAAGAAAGACCAGTACAACCTCAACAAACTGCAAAAGCGTCTGCGCCGCAACGTCGGTGAAGCCATTGCAGATTACAACATGATTGAAGAAGGCGACCGCATTATGGTCTGCCTGTCTGGCGGTAAAGACAGCTATACCTTGCTGGAAATCCTGCGCAACCTTCAGCAAAGCGCGCCGGTCAATTTTTCGTTAGTGGCCGTCAACCTGGATCAGAAGCAGCCGGGCTTCCCGGAGCATATCCTGCCGGAATACCTGGAGCAGCTGGGCGTTGAGTACAAAATTGTCGAAGAGAACACTTACGGTATCGTTAAAGAGAAGATCCCGGAAGGGAAAACCACCTGCTCGCTCTGCTCGCGTCTGCGTCGCGGCATTCTGTATCGTACCGCCACCGAGCTCGGCGCGACCAAAATTGCCCTCGGCCACCACCGCGATGACATTTTACAGACGCTGTTCCTGAACATGTTCTACGGCGGCAAAATGAAAGGCATGCCACCGAAGCTGATGAGCGACGACGGGAAGCACATTGTGATCCGTCCCCTTGCCTACTGCCGCGAAAAGGACATCGAGCGTTTTTCCGAGGCCAAAGCCTTCCCGATCATTCCGTGCAATCTGTGCGGCTCCCAGCCGAACCTGCAGCGTCAGGTGATTGGCGATATGCTGCGCGACTGGGACAAACGCTACCCGGGCCGCATCGAGACCATGTTCAGCGCGATGCAGAACGTGGTGCCTTCGCACCTGAGCGATATCAACCTGTTTGATTTCAAAGGGATTAAGCACGGTTCAGAAATGGTGAACGGCGGCGATCTGGCATTCGATCGCGAAGAGATCCCGATGCAGCCCGCGGGCTGGCAGCCGGAAGAGGATGACACTCAGCTGGATGAGATGCGTCTGAACGTTATTGAAGTGAAGTAATCTTTAAGCGTCTCAGCGCTACCGCTGAGACGCTCTTCCGCCCGCTTATTTCAGCAGACGAACCTTGCAGTTTTTGCCTTTGATCTTGCCGTTTTGCAGCTGTTTCCACGCTTTTTGCGCCACCGACTGACGTACCGCCACGTACACATGTGCCGGGTGCACCGCGATTTTGCCAATATCAGCGCCGTCGAGGCCAATATCACCGGTCAGCGCGCCCAACACATCACCTGGACGCATTTTGGCTTTTTTCCCGCCGTCGATACAGAGCGTCGCCATTTCGGCGGCCAGCGGCACAATACCGACGTTTGCCGGAGCATCGACCCAGTTCAGCTTGATTTGCAGCATTTCTGCCAGGATGTTAGCCCGCTGCGCCTCTTCCGGGGCACAGAAGCTGATCGCCAGACCGCTATTACCCGCACGGGCAGTACGGCCGATGCGGTGTACGTGCACCTCAGGATCCCAGGCCAGCTCGTAGTTCACCACCAGCTCCAGAGATTTGATGTCCAGACCGCGGGCGGCTACGTCTGTCGCCACCAGCACGCGGGCGCTGCCGTTGGCAAAACGTACCAGGGTCTGATCGCGGTCGCGCTGCTCAAGGTCGCCATGCAGCGACAATGCGCTCTGTCCGGCCTCGGTCAGGGCATCACAGACCGCCTGACAATCTTTTTTGGTGTTACAGAACACCACGCAGGAGGCGGGCTGATGCACGCTGAGCAGCTTTTGCAGCAGCGGGATTTTTCCCCGCTGGGTGGTATCGAAGAAATGCTGTTCAATCGCCGGGAGGGCGTCGACGGTATCAATTTCGATGGCGATCGGGTTTTGCTGTACGCGCCCGCTGATGGCGGCAATCGCCTCGGGCCAGGTGGCCGAAAAGAGCATGGTCTGGCGCGACGGCGGGGCAAAACGCGTCACCTCGTCGATGGCTTCGCTAAAGCCCATATCCAGCATCCGGTCGGCTTCGTCCAGCACCAGGGTCTGGAGCGCGTCGAGGGAGACCGTACCTTTCTGCAGATGATCAAGCAAACGCCCCGGAGTGGCGACGATGATGTGCGGCGCATGCTGTAAAGAATCGCGCTGGGCGCCAAACGGCTGGCCACCGCAGAGGGTTAAAATTTTGGTGTTTGGCAGAAAACGCGCCAGGCGACGTAACTCTGCCCCCACTTGATCCGCCAGCTCGCGCGTTGGACAAAGCACCAGCGACTGCGTCTTATAAAGGCTGGCATCAATATGCTGTAACAGGCCAAGACCAAATGTCGCCGTTTTGCCACTGCCGGTTTTCGCCTGTACGCGGACATCGCGTCCTTCCAGGATCGCTGGCAGCGCGGCAGCTTGTACAGGGGTCATCGTCAGGTAACCCAACTCGTTAAGATTATCGAGTTGGGCGGCAGGCAGTACGTTCAGCGTTGAAAAAGCAGTCACAGTTATTCTCGCGGTAAAAAACTCACAGTCAGCAGGCGCGTATCCTCGCAGATCTCCGCCTTTGATGCGACATTTTAATCGGGACTTCATCCGGTGGCGGATCCGGCATCGGCTGCGGGCGTGGGATCGGTTCAGGAACGGGCACTGGATCGACGGGTATCGGATCCGATTGCCGGGTTTGTTGCAGCAGCAGTGTCAAGAGCATAGCCATATTACCCTCCAGAAGAATGGATTGTCTCTTTTAGGGTAGTCGCTGCGGGGTTGCAGGCAAAAAAAAGCCGACTTATTTAAGTCGGCGTCGTACGAATCAATTTTGCTATGCAGTAATTCAAAAAAGGAAGTAAGACAATATGGAGCGCAACGCCCATCGCTTGACGTTGCATTCACCTGCGGGAGAGATAGTGCACCTTATGGGTAAAAGGTTTATTGACCTCGCTCAATTAAAATAGCGTTTCAGGCGCATCTGAACGCCAGAATAGTGTAAATTTACAACCATTTACTGCGATGTAACCACCACGCAACACCACCAATTAAAACGACTAACATGATGCAAAACAGTGAAAAGCCGAAGCGGAACTCCCCGCCGGGGATCCCTCCGAGGTTGACGCCAAATAGCCCGGTTAAGAAGGTGCTGGGCAGAAAGACCATCGCCATCAGCGACATGGTGTAGGTTCTGCGGGAGAGCGACTCCTGCATGACCTGCGCGATTTCGTCTGTCAGTATCGCCGTACGGGCAATACAGGCGTCGATTTCATCGAGGCCGCGTCCGAGGCGGTCGGCAATATCCTGCATTCTGCGACGCTGATCGTCATTCATCCAGGGCAGTCGTTCACTTGCCAGCCGGGCATAAACATCGCGCTGCGGGGCCATGTAGCGGCGCATCACGATCAGCTGTTTACGCAGCAGCGCCAGAAATCCGCGAGGCGGAATAACCTGATCGATCAGATTATCTTCCAGATCGATGATCTTATCGTGCAGCTCTTCGATAAACTCGCTGGCATGATCGGTGAGCGCGTCGCAGACATCCACCAGCCAGCTCCCGCAATCCTCCGGGCCGGTGCCCTCTTTTAAATCTCCGACGACATCGTCCAGCGCCAGCACTTTTCGCTGCCGGGTCGAGACAATCAGTCGCTCATCCATATAAAGGCGCATCGCCACCAGCTGATCCGGCCGCTCATCGGTGCTGCCATTAATACAGCGCAGGGTAATGAGTGTCCCCTCGCCCATACGGGTCACGCGCGGGCGCAGGCTTTCCCCCGCCAGCGCGTCGCGCACGTTGTTGGGCAATAACGGGGTTGAAGCCAGCCAGTGAGCGCTCTCCGGCTGGGTATAATTCAGGTGCAGCCAGCAGGGATGTTGCCGATCGATAATATCGTTATCGGTGAGCGGTCTCGCCCCACCTTTCCCATCGAGTAACCACGCAAAAACTGCGTCAGGAACGTTAACTTCCGATCCTTTTAAGCCTTCCACAGCGCCTCCGCCAGTAGCTGTTCTTTGCTGTCAGTCTAGCCACACCGGCAAGTTAAGCAACCATTTACCCCGCCATCGCGCTGAATTTATTCATAAAAGAGACTATTCCTGAATCAACTGCGGCGGACAAAAAAGCCTGGCGAACCAGGCTTTTATATCAGATGGCGTGTCAGGCACGCGCGGGGTGATGTTGCCCATCGAATAATGGCGCAGAGGATGCCGGTTCCAGATGGAAATTTCGCGTACGGGCCTGCAACTCAACCACCTGATTTTTTAGCACCGTCGAGGAGCCGGACAGCTCTTCCACCATCCCCACGTTACTCTGGGTGACGTTTTCCAGATCGGTCAGGGCCTGAGTGATTTGCGCGATGCCCTTCTCCTGTTCATAGGTCGAGGTGGAAATCTCATCCATCAGCTTGCTGACCTGTCCTGAGCCGCTGACGATTTCATGCATGTTCTTTTCGGCTTCGGCCACCACCATCGCCCCCTGACTGACGTTGCTGCTGGTCACGGCAATCAGGGATTTAATGCTTTTTGCCGCCTCGGCACTACGATGCGCCAGGCTGCGCACTTCCCCCGCCACCACGGAGAAGCCCTTGCCATGATCGCCGGCCCGGGCAGCTTCAACCGCGGCATTGAGCGCCAGGATATTGGTCTGGAACGCGATACCGTCAATCATGGTGATGATCTCGGTCATCTGCTGGGCGCATTCAGTAATGGAGTGCATATTGTTGGCAACCTGCCCCATCAGCTCGCCTCCTCTCTTTGCCTGCAGAGTCGCCACGTTTGCCTTTTCATTGGCGAGGCGAGTGTTATCAGCGGTGTTTTTAGTGGTGGCTGCCATCTGTTCCATGCTGGCAGAGGTCTGGATCAGCGACGCGGACTGCAGCTCCGTTTTCGCTGCCAGTGCCGAACTGCGGGCGGCCAGCTGTTCAGACAGACTCATTGCGGTTGCGGAGGAGGAGCGGATCTCACGCACCAGCGTGGCGATGTTGCCCGACAGGGTGTTAATGCCCGGGATCAATCGCCCCGCGCAGTTATTACCAAATTCAGGAATAGTAACGCCCAGATTGCCGGAGACAACTTCTTCGATGCTTCTTTTTACCGTATTGATGGGCACAACCAGGTACCGGGTCATGTAAACCCGGAGGAACATGAACGCGACGATAAATAGAATATTAAGTGAAATTAACAGAGATGTTTGCGGTGCTAAAGAAATGACCAACCCATCAATTAAGAGAAAGACAACCATCAGATAAGAAAGAATAAAAGTCCTTACGCTAATGTTCCTGAGCATAATATATCCCACAACGGAATTTTTAGATGATAAGGAATATATAGCATTGCCTTTTTAATTTTTCATCTTCATTTCGTAGAGACAACTCATAAATGGTATACCTCTTGCTATTTGCGTTAGGTAGAACAAATGCGCCCACCAAAGCAATAATTAAAGTACTATACACTGATGTTGCCGTAACCAGGGAATGTCAAAGCGGTGAGCGATAATGCAGCTATTCAGACCTTCATACTTAAGCCCTATTCCCACTCCAGATGATGGCAATTTAGCCACGCTTAACTAACGCATTAAGGAACATATTTTACGTTTTTACTGAAAAAAACATTAATGTTTTCCCAGCGCTAATCCGATACTGAATTAAATAGATACCCTCGTATACCTGTGCGGTTCGTTTTAACGCCGCCAGTGTTTTTCTGTGACTGTTAAGCGTGAGAATTTTGATGATGTACATCGCGTGGGATCCCATCCTCATAGGCGTTTCCTGCCTGGTCGCGTTTTTCGCCGCATTTGTCGCGCTGGACAGTGCAGGGAAAATACGGCTCGCCAACTCGCGAGCCTCGCTGTTCTGGCGCTTCGCTGGCGGCGTAACGCTGGGCACGGGGATCTGGTCGATGCATTTTATCGGCATGCTGGCGATGCGCATGCCGGTAATGATGAGTTACGATCCGGAGCTCACCCTCACCTCATTCGGCATCTCGCTGGTCGCGGCAACGCTGGCTATCAATACTGCCGTGTCAGGGGGTTCGCTCTCCCTGCCCCGCCTGCTGCTGGCCACCGTCATCCTCAGTGCGGGCATCGTCTCGATGCATTATGTGGGGATGTCTGCCCTGCTGGCCCATAGCGCGATCCGCTGGAATATTCCCGTTGTGCTGCTGTCGGGGGTGATTTCGCTCATCGCTTCTGGCACCGGCTTGCGACTGGCCTTTCATTTTCGCCATCAACATAAAGGTGTGGTGAAGAAGCGGATTATCGCCGCCGGGGTGCTGGGTGCGGCCGTGTGCGCGATGCACTATACCGGCATGGCCGCCGCGGATTTCCATTCGGGCGCACATGCCATATCCGCCGGGATCGGCGAAATGAGACTCTCTGTCTGGGTTTCAGCCACAACGCTGTTATTGCTCGGCATTATGTTAATTATCTCTCACATCGATTCACATAACCGCGCCCACCAACTGACCGAGAACCTGCGCCAGCTGAACAACCAGCTGGAGATCCAGGCGCGCTACGACGCCCTCACCGGACTGGCGAACCGCCATCAAATGGACCTCATGCTGCTGGATGGTCTGCGCCTGGCAGATGAAAACAACCGCCCTTTTGCGCTTATTTTTCTCAATCTCGACCGCTTCAGGAGTATTAATGACACCTGGGGCCATTTTGTCGGGGATGCATTGCTGATCAATGTCGTTAAACGCATCAAGGCCAGATTGCACCCCGCCATGACCCTTGCCCGTATGGGCGGGGATGAGTTTGTGATTTCGGGGCCAGACTGTGACGAAGCCCAGATGTCAGCACTCTGTACAACGCTGGTGAGTGATATTGCCCAGCCTTTTTACCTTAGCGATCATGCGTTGAATATATCCCTCAGCGCCGGGATAAGTCTCTACCCTGAACACGGCCTGACCCTGCATGAGCTTAAACTGAAAGCGGATATGGCGTTGTTTAACGCCAGGAATGAGAGACGCAATGGCTGGACGGTTTACCATCCGGGGATGTGAGCAACAGAATATAGTGCCGGTTTGGGCTGAAGCCTGACAAAAATATGCCTGCGCCCTGGAACGCTATATATTTTGCAGGTCATTAACGAATGGAAAAGTGAGCTTTTTTTAATGCACTAACATCGGCGGAAAATAAAACTGTTCCAGCTGGTATAATTAATACAAATTTCACACGGATATCACAAAAAAATCCTGCCCGATCGGATGAAGTAGAGTATGTTTCAGAGAAGCCCACGCGTGCCGCTCCGTCGTGGATCTCAGGCACGTGACGTGCTGATAACTGAGACTGGCCTATGTCGCTTTCAGGGTTTGCTGCGCTGGATATGCTTAAAACGCCCGTGTGGGTAGTATCCCCGGTCACGGAGGATGTTCTGTTCGCCAATACGGCAGCAAAAAAGATCATGCAGGACGCGACGCTGGACAGCCTGCGCAAAGGAGTCTGCTCGGCACATGCGCAGGCAACGCTTGCGATGTATGTGCCCGATTTAAAGACCCAACAAGAGATTATTGAAATCTGGAGCGTGCTGGTAAATAACCAGCAGATCAGCCTCAGCTGCCGACTGTCGCTGGCCTTTTTTGATACCTGCGGCGAGGTGATTGTTTTTGAGGGCATCGCCCGGCAACCGGTAACGGGTCTTAAAGCCACCAGCTCCGGGACTTACCAGCGCAAAAAGCAGGGGTTCTACGCACGTTTTTTCCTGACCAACAGTGCGCCAATGCTGTTAATCGATCCCGCTCGGGACGGTCAGGTGGTGGATGCCAATCTCGCGGCACTCAATTTTTATGGCTACTCCCATGAACAGATGTGCAGCAAGCACACCTGGGAGATCAACACCCTCGGGCGCAATATTCTGCCGGTAATGACCGAGATCGCGCGCCTGCCCGGCGGCCATAAGCCGCTCAACTTTGTCCATCGACTGGCTGACGGCACCACCCGTCACGTACAGACCTATGCCGGCCCGATTGAGATTTACGGCGATAAACTGATGCTGTGCATCATTCACGATATAACCGAGCAAAAACGACTTGAACAGGAGCTCGAACACGCCGCGCTGCGCGACTCGTTAACCGGCCTGCTCAATCGCCGTCAGTTTTATAACCTCACCGATCAAGCCTCACCGAATCATCTTCCGGCCCAGCAGGAGTTCAGCCTGCTGCTGGTGGATACGGACCACTTCAAGCGCATCAACGATGTGTTTGGACATCAGAAAGGCGATGAGGTGTTGATTGCCCTCTCGCGAATGCTGGAAAGCTGTTGTCGAAAAGATGATTACGTTTTCCGCTGGGGCGGCGAGGAGTTTGTGCTGTTGCTGCCCCGCACGTCGCTGGACGCGGCGATGCAGATCGCAGAAACCCTGCGCGCCGCGGTTGCCCGCATTGCTATCTCCGGCCTGCCCCGCTTTACCGTCAGCATCGGAGTGGCGCGGCATAACCCGGAGGAAAATATCGACGATCTGTTTAAGCGCGTGGACGATGCGCTGTATCGCGCCAAGAATGATGGTCGTAATAAAGTGTTGGCGGCGTGATGTCGCCATCTGTCTTTCAATGTATTCCTTGAGGAGTGGTTAAGATGAGCAAAAAGATCCTGATGCTGGTCGGGGATTATGCAGAAGATTACGAAACCATGGTGCCGTTTCAGGCATTACAGATGATTGGCCATCAGGTTGACGCGGTCTGTCCTGACAAAGCCAAAGGCGACTTTATCATGACGGCGATACATGATTTTGACGGCGCCCAGACCTACAGCGAGAAACCTGGCCACCGTTTTATTCTCAACGCCGATTTTGCTGAGGTGCAAGAAGAGGATTATGACGCCCTGTTAATTCCGGGCGGACGGGCGCCGGAATATCTGCGCCTCATTGAGCAGGTGATCAAACTGGTGCAGGCCTTTGACCAGGCGCGTAAGCCGATTGCCGCCGTATGTCACGGGGCTCAGCTCCTGGCCGCCGCTGATGTCCTGAAAGGACGGACCTGCAGCGCCTACCCGGCCTGCGCGCCGGAAGTCCGACTCGCCGGCGGATACTACGCTGATATTGGTATCGATGAGGCGTATGTCGATGACAATCTGGTTACCGCTCCGGCCTGGCCTGCGCATCCGCAGTGGCTGGCGAAGTTTGCTGAAGTGTTGCAGAAGTAAGGCAGGTGGTTTCAGGCCAGCCTGTCTACAGTCTCAAAAAAGCGCTCTTCGGTCATGATGACGTTGTCTTTTGCGCTCTGATACTGACGCCGGATAAACCAGCCCGTTTCCGGCGCCATGCTCAGATAAAACGTCTGGCGGATACCGGGCGCATCGACATGCAGGGTCACAATGCCTGTCTCAGCGCCATTCCAGAGCTGCTCTGGAAGAAGTCGGACGCTACGGTCGCCGTTCTGCAACCGGATGGCGGTGATGTCATAACGGCATATGCCGCTGTTCAGGCTGTAGCCCACCGCGCTCAGGTCATGGAGATGTCTGGTGGATAGCGTCACCTCGATTCCGGAACCCGCGAACCACTGGCTGATTTGCTGCGCAAGTTCATCCATTCGCGAGCAGAACGTTCTGACGGTAATGGTGCCAACTTACTGATTTAGTGTACGATGGTGTTTTTGAGGTGCTCCCGTGGCTTCCATCTCCATCAGTTGTCCCTCCTGCTCAGCTACTGAAGGCGTGGTGCGTAACGGTAAAAGTACTGCCGGACATCAGCGCTATCTCTGCTCTCACTGCCGTAAAACATGGCAGCTACAGTTCACTTACACCGCCTCTCAGCCCGGTACACACCAGAAAATCATTGATATGGCCATGAATGGTGTTGGATGCCGGGCAACCGCCCGCATTATGGGCGTTGGCCTCAACACGATTTTACGTCACTTAAAAAACTCAGGCCGCAGTCGGTAACCTCGCGCATACAGCCGGGCAGTGATGTGATTGTCTGCGCTGAAATGGACGAACAGTGGGGCTACGTCGGTGCTAAATCACGTCAGCGCTGGCTGTTTTACGCGTATGACAGGATACGGAGGACGGTTGTGGCGCACGTCTTCGGTGAACGCACTCTGGCCACACTGGAGCGTCTTCTGAGCCTGCTGTCGGCCTTTGAGGTCGTGGTATGGATGACGGATGGCTGGCCGCTGTATGAATCCCGCCTGAAGGGAAAGCTGCACGTAATCAGCAAGCGTTACACTCAGCGAATTGAGCGGCATAACCTGAATCTGAGACAACATCTGGCAAGGCTGGGACGGAAGTCACTGTCGTTCTCAAAATCGGTGGAGCTGCATGACAAGGTCATCGGGCATTATCTGAACATAAAACACTATCAGTAAGTTGGAGTCATTACCAATTTCATAGAACAATACCCCGGCTTCCTGAGCCGCATCTAGCATCACTCGCAGGCAGACGTTGGCCCATTCATTGGGAACGGCCATACGCTCAAAAAACACGGCGGCCCCCACCTGTTTTTGTATTATGCCATTCCGATGTTGATTGCTGTTTATCACACCAACGGAGCGGGTTTTAGTGGTGATTTTCCCTTGAGGCAAAATGTGCTTTAAGGCAGGCAAAGACATCAGCATTTCTCTCGCTTTCTCCGCCTTACGATAGACTCGCGTATCGGTTTCTCTGGTATCGTCGCTGACGATTTCAAATTCAGGGCAGCTCAGAAACAGACTTTCATTTTCCTGCAGAGGTGAGCCCACCGGATTGTAACCCCCGCCAATGTCTGAATGCGCTCCCGGCAGCGCAAGCTCGGGCCACATACTCTGAATACTGTTCAGGCTGAAGTTATACCGGTATTCATTCATCGCGGTGATCTGGAAAACTTTCTTCGCAACAGAAGGACGCAATTCCAGTTTCACTCTCGGATTGCTGCGGCCATTAATATCGAAGAAGTTACTGATCCCGCCAATGGCCGCCACGGTATCGAAAAGTCCCAGGAAGCGGACTTCACCGGAAGGTTTGCCGTCGTAATAATCCCCTCTGAGCCCTTTCGCAATCGCACTGGCTATGGCAGGATCCTGTTCCATAACTCGGTTGGCAAAGTGCCGCGCCGCCGCCGCCCCACGGCTAAAACCAAAGACATCAAACTGAATTTTTGCAATACAGAAATTCTGTTGGACATTTCGCTTCATAAAAGCTAAAAGTTCGCTGGCGATCCCTTCCATTGCCTCGTCAGTTTTCGTCACCACGCCTTCAAATATATCCAGAATACTGGTGCCCAGCCCCATGCCGATGGCCGAGTCTGATTCCCCCGCCGCGGTACCTATCCCTGAAATGTAGGTTTTGATTTGAGCTGACGTCTGCTCTTCCTTTAGTGCCTGATCTGGTAAGTAGAGAGTATTTAGCCAGTGAATATTTGAATAATATCCTCTGTAGCTGCCATTCGAGAGACTATCTTTATTGATGGCTTCAAGAAAGTCTTCACAGCTTTGCGCATCTTTTTGATTCACACCCTGGCTGGGAGCACTGCACTCATTAAATTTCAGCAGGCGAGATGCGGTATTTTCACGATTATTCCCTGTACCATCGAAAAACACACCGATGGTTAAGGTCACACCGCGCACTGGCTTTTTCTGTGCGACAACCGTTTTCCAGTCATTATGAATACTGGTTTTATGGGTGGCATCTGTTACGTCATACCCCTGGTATTGTGTCATTCCGCCTCTCCGTTAGTTTTTACCTTACCGAACTCAGCTTTTACCGATGACGGAATTGATGTATTGACTGGCGCTGTTTTGCCATTTTCATCAGTAATTCCCTGTAACACATCACCCTCTGCCGTTGTTATTCGATAAGGCGTTGACGACTGCGGAATACCTTTATCATCGGTAAGAATAAAACCACCACCAAATCCTACCGGCATTTCGATTGGCGTGATATCAAGACTGGCTGCGCCCATCTTTTGTACATTCGCGCTTTTCAGCAGAATATTTCCCGGACAACCCAGTTCGATATTTCCACCGCTTAGTTTGATATAGGCCCCACCACACGCAAGGACTAGTTCCTGATGAGCGGAGACAGTCACTGTCCCTTCAGAACTTTGAATCTCAAGACCCTGTTGAGCGCTAACCGATAACGCGTCACTCTGCGCCTGAATATTTACCTCGCCTTTTGCTGCCAGCAACTGCATACCCTGGTTATTTGCCAACAGACTAACAGCTTCTCCTGCTGCAACGGTGAACGACTGGCCAGCACTGATATCGGTGTTGTCTCCCGACATGATACCCACACTTTCACTTCCCGAAGCTATCCGCAGCGTCCTGGCACTCACCATTCCAATTCCCTCTGGGGCATGCAGCAGCATTCCCGGTGCGGTGAGGTCACTTAAAGAGGCATTCAATCGTTGCTGACTACCGACATCCCCCTGAGTGGCCTTTGCAGAGATGGCAGCCTTTGCCATACTTCGAGCCAACGTTAATGCCTGCTCCAGTTGCAGGATAGCGTCATCCATCTCCAGCATCTGTCCTTGCGCCTGAGGCTGTATGTCCGCACTGATAAACACCCCTTTCCCGCCCCGGATACTTACCCAGTCATCCGTCCGAAGCTCAGCACCCTCCCCCCGAAGCGCCCGGGAGGCGTTGACATTGTGACCTAAATTAAGCTGCGTTTTGCCGTACTCGGTACTGAGCTTGATATGTTCCTCACCCCGTTTGTCCTCCATCCGCAGCTTATTTAATCCGGCAGTACGAATAACATTGCGCGTACTGTTCTTTTCCGTGACATGATCCACATGCCGTGAATCATGCAGGGCATGGGCGATGTACGGCCGGTCCGGATCCCCTTCGTGAAAAGCGATCGCCACCTCCGTTCCCTGGACAAGCGGGAAGTGAAAACCATATACATCCCCGCCGTAAGGTTTGGCCAGTCGCACCGGCATACTCTCCTGCCCCTGTACCTTACCGTCCCGGTCAGCGTCGAATTTCACCCGGTAAAGACCGGATGCATCCTGCCAGGCGTAAATATCATTAGCCTTTGCGCTGGTCACTCGGGCCGTCATGGTACCGGTCACCTTCGGGCGCGGCAGAAGCGGCGGACGCCAGCACACCGTTTCGCTGTAGGGGACTGCCTGCAGGCTCACGCGCAGGGCCGCTTTACGGCTGGCGGTAAACTCCAGTCCGGTGATTAATACCGGATCCTGCAAGGGCACAGGCAGAGTCGGCAGCAGGCTGTCGGTGATAGTCAGCACCTGCGCGGCTGCAAGGGTCGCATCGTTGCTGACTCCTGTAATCCGCGTCTGGTCTGCCAGAAAACGCTCATGATCGAGGCGGGCATAAAAATTGGCGGTTTCCGCCTGCGGGTCGATTTTTTCCCCGCGCTCCAGATGACGCAGCTTATAGTGATACACCTCCCCATAAGACTTGCCCTCACCATCTCCCCGGGTCATATCCGCCGGGGAAGACTGCAGCACACTCTGGGCGTCACGGTGGTTGTAATCCCGGGTGGTGACGTTTGCCTCCACCACGTTATGGGTGACGTCCAACCCCCATATGGACTCTGTCCCGCTGTCGCTCATCCCGGACGGACTGTTCACCGGCAGCGTTTTACCAAACATCAGCGGCCGCTGCGCATCGGCAAAATGCACCACTTCGCTCTGCGCATCTTCCTGTAAGGTGAAAAAATAAAAAATCCCCACCTCAGCCAGCAGGCGCTGAATAAATGTCAGATCGCTCTCCTGATACTGGTTTATCTGCTCGCGCTTCGGGTAGTTTTGTTTGAGATTAAATTCATATTCCCAGCCATGCAGGCCGTGCTCCTGCAATATCAACGCCACCACGTCGGGCACAGATTTATTGACAAAGAAACGATGGGAACGGAATTGTTTATCCAGCAGGGATAAAAAAGGTCTCAGGGTAATCCTATATAATGTCTGGTCGGCAGAGCCGGATATTCGCCTGAAATCAGTGATAACACCGTGGGTGATGCTGCCAACTTACTGATTTAGTGTATGATGGTGTTTTTGAGGTGCTCCAGTGGCTTCTGTTTCTATCAGCTGTCCCTCCTGTTCAGCTACTGACGGGGTGGTGCGTAACGGCAAAAGCACTGCCGGACATCAGCGCTATCTCTGCTCTCACTGCCGTAAAACATGGCAACTGCAGTTCACTTACACCGCTTCTCAACCCGGTACGCACCAGAAAATCATTGATATGGCCATGAATGGCGTTGGATGCCGGGCAACCGCCCGCATTATGGGCGTTGGCCTCAACACGATTTTCCGCCATTTAAAAAACTCAGGCCGCAGTCGGTAACCTCGCGCATACAGCCGGGCAGTGACGTCATCGTCTGCGCGGAAATGGACGAACAGTGGGGATACGTCGGGGCTAAATCGCGCCAGCGCTGGCTGTTTTACGCGTATGACAGGCTCCGGAAGACGGTTGTTGCGCACGTATTCGGTGAACGCACTATGGCGACGCTGGGGCGTCTTATGAGCCTGCTGTCACCCTTTGACGTGGTGATATGGATGACGGATGGCTGGCCGCTGTATGAATCCCGCCTGAAGGGAAAGCTGCACGTAATCAGCAAGCGATATACGCAGCGAATTGAGCGGCATAACCTGAATCTGAGGCAGCACCTGGCACGGCTGGGACGGAAGTCGCTGTCGTTCTCAAAATCGGTGGAGCTGCATGACAAAGTCATCGGGCATTATCTGAACATAAAACACTATCAATAAGTTGGAGTCATTACCAACACCGTGTACTTTTTTCTGCTCAGTTAATACTACCAGCAGGCCCGTTCCCATCGTCAGGCTTGCCGGTTTCCGCAGGAACCACGCAGCATCAAGATGGTTATCCGTACTGGTGAAAACGATGTCATACCGGTAAATCCTGCTCATGCCTTCAATACCGCTAAAATCTTCAACATCCAGTGGCGACGGACAGGAAGGAATATCCAGTCGGTATCGGTTCAGGTTTCCTGTCCCTTTTAAAATGTTATGCAGCGAGTCAGTCAGATTCATTCTTTTTCACTCCATGAAAAGATTTAAAGGGATATTTGCAGGAACCACTACGTTCGCTTTGAACAGACCGATCATTACTGCTTTTCAACTCGCCATAAGGTCTTACTGCCTCCATGTCAGTAAGCGGAATATCAAAAACACAATCGTTGCCAATCTCAATCCCGGCGACCATTCTGCGTGGCGTATCCTTATGGCGCTCAGATTGAAGAACATATCTGACAATAAACTGGCCTTTATCAGGAAAATGATGGAATGAAGGTGGGATACATAGCTGGCTGTTCACAATACGAAGTGTGGGATCAAACGTAATGTTCCGATCCCTGAATCGTGTCCCTCTTGGGTCGATAGAAATACTAACAGGCTGGTAGTCCTGTGGATCGGGAATGCTGAAACACACGTTGTCGCCTCTTGAACTGACCGTTGTTACTTCATCAGGCTGAAGGTAATCTCCGCTTCCAGGGCATCCGGTCAGTAAGATCAGACTAAATAAAAAAGTATACCTACAGCGAAAAGTTATTATTTTCACCATGGGAATCCTCGCAATGCGCTGGTATACAGATGGCGGATCACGGATTCAGAAATGTTGCCATCAAGTGTGATATCACCCGCTTCCCTCAGATCACGCCACGTCTCGTATCCTTCAACCTGCAAATAAAAATGGTCGGCAATGATCTGTGCCTGCTGCTCCATGGGGTATTCACTTAGCAGACGCCCATCCAGGACATAGCGGTAACTTACTGCCCAGCTAATTAGGCCCCTTCCAATGACATTCATTCCCTTTTCACGCTGCCAGACATGACTCATTTCGTGTATAAAAAGATGTTGCAGAAAAGGAACAACTAACGAGTAATCATCCCTGTACCAGTGACGAAAATAAAGCTCGCCGTTTGGGGCCATCGCCGTGTTTTTGTCCTGCAGTCCAAAGGGAAGGTAGCTGTCATGATGGATCCAGACCTTATGGTATGAGATCGTCGACCTGAATACCGACTTCGCCAATGCAATCTCCCCGGTTGTCAGTTGTCGCGTTGAACCATCCTTCTCTTCCTCTTTTTTATCTTCCTTATCCTTATCATGGATGGTCATTACTGATCCTCCTGTTGTAACTCAATGACGACCCCTTCTCCCTCATTCCAGCCCAATGTCAGGCGCTGCGGCTTTCGTTCCGCAGCCATATGAGTCAGCAACTGCTGGCTCAGTACCGGTAAAATTTGCTGGTTAAGCAGGCTATCGACGTTGCGCGCCCCGGTGTCCGGCAGCAGGCAGGCATCAGTCAGCGCGTCATACAGGCTTTCGCCGAGCTCCGTCGTTATACCGTAGTGGCGAGCCAGTCGTTTACTCACCTGGTTCAGCTTCATCCCGACAATAGTGCGCATCGCGTCTTGTGCCAGCGGCCGGTAAATCACCGTCTGGAAACGCGCCAGTAGCGCCGGCTGGAAGTGGTCGCGCAGTACCGGGCGCAATAGTTCATGCAGGTCCGGCTCGGTGGCTTCCGACTGTTCCTCCAGCAAATGCATGATTTGGTCGCTGCCGAGGTTGGAGGTCATCAGGATAACGGTGTTACGGAAGTCGATTTCACGCCCTTCGCCGTCGCGTATAAAGCCGCGGTCAAAGACCTGATAGAACAGGTTCATCACATCGCGATGGGCCTTTTCTACTTCATCCAGCAGCACCACGCTGTAGGGGCGTTTGCGCACCGCTTCGGTGAGGATACCGCCCTGGCCGTAGCCGACGTACCCCGGCGGCGAACCCTTGAGCTGAGAGACGGTGTGCGGCTCCTGGTATTCGGAGAGGTTGATGGTGATAAGGGATTTTTCGCCGCCAAACAGTTCGTCTGCAAGGGCCAGCGCAGTTTCGGTTTTACCGGTGCCGCTCGGGCCGGTGAGCAGAAACACCCCCTGCGGGCCGTTCTCCGGCGCAAGGCCGGTCTTGCTGGCTCGGAGACGCTGTGCAATGGCATTCAGTGCCGCGTCCTGGCCCACCACGCGTTTACCGAGGCTGGCTTCCAGGCTCAGCAGTTCCGTCTGCTCATCCTTCATTAATGAAGAGAGCGGCACCCCGGTCCAGTCGGCGATAACGGTGGCGACAGTGCGCGCATCCACGTCAAGGCCCAGCAGCGGATTACCCTGCTGCACGGCGGTAAGCCGGCTCTGCAGGGAAGCAATTTCTGCCTGGCGGGAAATGTCGGTACGACAGGCTAACAGTTCTCCGATCAGCTTCAACTCCTGGCCATACTGGGTTTCCAGAGTATCCAGCGCCAGAATAATGCGGATTTCTTCCTGCTCGATGGTCGGCAGACGTTCGCCGTGAGTACTGTTACCTACTGCAATATCTTTCCGCAACGCCTGCTTCTCCATATCCAGCGCAGTCAGCTGCGCCTTCATACGGGTTAATTGTTCCGGTACGGTATCAAGGCTCATGCGGACCCGGGCAGAGGCGGTGTCCAGCAGGTCCACCGCCTTGTCCGGCAGTTGGCGTCCGGTGAGGTAACGCCTTGAAAGCGTGACCGCGGCCTTAACGGCCTCATCGGTGATGTGCACGCCGTGGTGCTCTGCGTAGCGGGATTTCAGGCCGCGCAGCATCAGGCAGGCGGTGTCGTCATCCGGCTCATCCACCTTAACCATCTGGAAGCGGCGTTCCAGTGCGGCATCACGCTCAAAATATTGCTTATACTCGCTCCAGGTAGTGGCGGCGATGGTCCTGAGCTCGCCGCGGGCGAGCGCGGGCTTCAGCAGATTGGCCGCATCCGCGCCGCCCGCCTGGTTGCCTGCGCCAATAATGGTGTGCGCTTCATCAATGAAAAGGAGAATCGGCAGTGGCGACTGCTGCACCGCTTCGATAATGTTTTTCAGCCGCTGTTCAAACTCCCCCTTCCCCCCTGCACCTGCCTGAAGCAGCCCGAGATCAAGGGTGCGGACGCTCACTGGCTTCAGGCTGTCCGGCACGTTACCTTCGGCAATACGCAGAGCCAGCCCTTCCACCAGGGCAGTTTTGCCGACGCCCGGTTCACCGACCAGAATGGGGTTGTTCTTGCGACGACGGGAGAGAACATCCACCATCTGGCGGATTTCATTGTCGCGGCCAAATACGGGATCAATTTTGCCATCACGGACGCGGGCGGTGACGTCGAGGGTGAACTTATCCAGCGCGTTCTGCAGCGCCGGGGTCAGTTCGCCCTCTTTGATCTCTGCATTTACCGGGCGGCCTATAAACTCCACTTCTCCGCCGGACCCTTGCGCCAGTGCTACCTCCTGCTGCATCTCCGGGCGTTCATCAGACTGCGCATCCAGCAGCGGGCGCAGGCGTTCAAGCTGGCTCTGACCCAGGGTCAACAGCGGCCATAACCCATCGCAGCGCACCTGTTTCGGCTTTTCAATTAGTGCCATCAGCAGGTGAATGCTGCGGATCTGTTCTTCGCCCGCGAGCGAGGCGTGTAGCCACGCATCCTGCATCAGCACCTGTATGCTTTCCGAAAGCTGAGGGCGGCTACGAACGGAGCGAGGAAGTGTATCCATATGCGTCAGTAAATCCTGCCATATCGCATCCATATCCCACTCATAACGGCGAGCCAGCACCGTCAGGTCGCCCTCGCCCTGCTCCAGCAGTTTCAGCAGCCAGTGCTCGGGCAGGATTTCCGCATGAGCACGGGTCTGGCACAGGGAGGCTGCGCCTTCCATCGCGCGGGCGCAGTAAGGATTAAGACGGCGTAACAGGATGGCTGGATTTTCCATGAGACTCTCTCTTTATCGGTTCCGGACACGCTACCGCCCGTCGCTTTTCCTCATCCAGGGAACCCAAAGCGCATCAGGTCAGGCAGGCAGATTGTGTTTTTCTTTGCTGAGCGCCCGTAGTCACAGGTGCTCAGTAAAAAAAGCAGACGGAGAACCGTCTGCTACAGGGATCAGGCAGTAGCGCGTTCATTCCAGGAATCGGAATGAATGATGTTGCCGTCTTTATAGGTCCAGGTAATTTTTTCGTAGCGCAGCTCAATCTGTTCCAGATGGTTGTGCTTCTCTTTGGAGGGATCCTTGATGTCGTGCATCAGCGGATTGACCTTCACCACCTTCACGTTCTCAAGCTTGGTGTTGAAGTACTCCACTTCCTGACCGGCATCGTTGATTTTGTACCACTTGAATTCTGCAGATTTCAGGGTCTGGCCAGTGGTGACCGCCTTGTACAGGTACGGGCTGGAGGAGTCGATTTCCTTGGTGAACAGGAACGGCGTGTGGATACGCGTTCCGGTCAGCTTGCCGGTGTTGTTGTCGGTCGGGATATACAGGTTGTGTTCCTGAGCCACCACTTCGATGCTGCCTTCGCGGTCCTTCACATCCACGGAACCTTTGATGTCTGCGCCGCCGTCGTCCTTCAGCCACAGATAAACGGGAATTGCCATGTTAATTACTCCATTTATACACGTCGTCCTTCAGGCTGCCTCTTTGTTGGCTGCCCTCATTTGCCCCGGTCACATAGTGAACTATGCTCCCGGGGACGCATTCAGTTGCCGCCGCGATGCAGACCGAATGACTGTGTGTATCATTTTAAAAAGCGTCATCATCCTGCGATGACGCGGGGGTGTTACCCGGTGACTGACAGGCATTCGCCTGCGGCACCAGACTGATTTCGACACGGCGGTTAAGCGTCCGGCCTTCAGCCGTGTCGTTGGTGGCAACAGGACGGCTTTCGCCATAACCCTGCACCGCAAAACAGATCTCCGGGACGTCGCCGGTATCACGCATCCAGTTGCGCACGGATTCGGCACGTTTCAGGGAGAGCACCTGATTGGATTTGTCATCACCCACGCTGTCGGTATGCCCCGCCACTACAATCAGCCAGCCGGGCTTCGCCTTGATACCCACCAGCGAGTTCACCAGCAGCCGGGTGGAGCCGGGTTTCAGCGCCCATTTCCCGGTGTCAAAAAGAGACATGCTGTCGAGGCGGATAGTCTGTGGTCCCTGCAAAATTTGTTTAACCACAGGACGAGGCGGCGGCGGTGGCGTCCAGTCATTAATAGCGGCTTCCACAGGGGGGATCAGACGCATCCCCTGATACAGCCCCATCCCATAACGCAGCGGCTCTCCCCGACGCAGCCAGTCATCAAGCTGACGGCTATCGGCACGAAGGCGCTGCTGTGCCTGCAATTTCGGCGCCGGCGGCGTACCGCTAAGTCGGTGGTACACCGCAAGATGGTCACCAATACTTCGAATCAGGCGCTGGTTGTTAACAAAGGAAGCCAGCATCGCCAGCACAAGAAAGAGGAAACAAACACCACCGGCCAGACGTGCATCTTCCATCCGGCGGCTAATACCGTGGCAGCGCGGCAGATATGGCAGAAGAATATCCGGAAGAGGCAGCATCTCAGACGCAGAGACAGCGTCGGGTCGCAGCGTGGTCACACCGGCTATCTGCTGCTGCCAGAGATTCTCTGCAACCGCAGCGACCGTCGTCAGACATATACCCGTTGCACAAGGTTTCAGTGGGGTCAGCTCCCCCTGACGCGTACTGAGTGGTCGTGAAAGATACCTTTCCGTCAGAGCAAGAACGCTGTCCAGCCAGAGGGCATGATAAAGACGTGAAGCATGACTACCGATCTCTCGCAGCCAGTCGGCAACGGGTAGCGCAACATGTCCATGCTGTCTCACCATGACACCCGGCAGATCAGGCGTCAGGGTAAACCAAAGGGTATCTTCCTGAAGATGATGCCTCGCATCCAGAGGGTTGACCCAGGCCACGTTCCAGACGGGAGGCACACCATTCAGCCAGGTCCGACACTGCATAATGCTGCGTCGCCATCCCCGAAGCGTCTGCGCCAGGGCTTCTTCGCTCGTTTGTTGCTCCGGAAGTAGAGAAAGCAGTACAGAAATCTGTGACACCAGCGCCGGACGTACGGAAGCCAGATGCTGTGCCAGTAACGGTAACTGTTCGGCGTCCTCTGCCCGTAGATACCAGCCCTGACGGGTTTCACGGTGCGCCATATCCGCAGAAAATAGCTGTGCGGTATCGCCGCAAACCAGCACCACCGCACCCTGAAAATCCTCAGGCGGCAGACTGTTTTCTTCTATCCGCCCACTGGCTGACTGGCGGTTCCGGAACAGCCGCCGCTGACGCCAGAGCACCGCACCGCAAATCAGTAAGATGCAAAAGCTGAGCACAAACCGAGTTGCGGCAGAACCAGGCCAGAAACCCAACACCAGCCACAGGGCAAGAATGGTGGTAAGTATCGTGAGAAAACCACGTGTGTAATCACGCATGCCTTATCCCTGCCCTGCTATCTGCGCTACCATCTGCGAGAGTAAAGAGGAGAAGGTAAACCACAGCGCCGCCAGCACCACAACTCCAGCCGTCCAGCCCAGCCAGTACATCCGACGTCCACTACGCAGGCGAGATGCCCTGACTACCACAGGTGCGTCCTGAGCCAGGGTGAAAGGCGGCACCCGCTCACTGAGCGCGCGAACTACGTCCTCACGACGCTCATCGTCCTGAGCCCGATACTGGCCAACAAAACCCAACTGCAGGGTTCGGTACAGGCAGGTCAGAACAGCCACATCCGGCGCAGGCTCGCGCAGTATGGTACGAATTCGTTCCCATAGATCTTCCCCAGCGTTCAGGGTACTGAAAAAACGGGCCTGCAGTGGATCCTTCCGCCATTTACGATAGCCATCATCCTGTCTGTCGCGGTTCATTACGCTCTCATCCAGCAGGGCGCAATACGTATACAGCATATTTTCACAGCTCTTTTCGCTGAACCCGGCTTCGGTTAGTGACTTACGGGCGTCATTCACCCACCGGCAGGCGCGGCGGTAAAGTACCTCCCCGTCCTTTATCTCCTGGCCACTGCGTAACTGGCTGACCATCAGCCAGCCCGGATAAAACGTTTTATTTATCAGGTTAATATCTGAGGTATTCATGAGCGCAGCACCGCAAACAGTTCGAGTTTCACTTCACCGAGTGATTCTGGGGTGTAGAAGGTGCAGTTTCCGGCCTCCAGCATGGCGCGAGCTGCATCGGTGGACAGGTCCAGTGCAAAATACTGGTTCTCCAGACGTAGCGGTATGGCAGCAGGAACATGGCTTAATGGTTTAATCACCATGCCGCTCAGAGCGATATTGACCACCTCGGAAACATCGTCATGGCTGCCGGCTTTACAAAGCTGTGGGAAGCGTGTCTGCAGTTCATGGTTTGGCATGGTGGAACGCACGGAAAGATAGAAATCCGCCCCTTCACGTAATCGCGCATCGTGCAGTCTCCCGCGCCAAATCTCCCGGTCTACGCCCTGTTCGAGGGCAATGACGATAACCCGCGACGGCAGGCTAGCCTCCAGAAGTTGCTCAAGCAGGGTAAACAAAGGGGGAAACACCAGTTCCGGCATGTCATGCCGGTAAGGGGGAATATCCTCAGCGTTGAGTTCAAGGGAGAAAGTCAAAAGACTTCCGGTAAGCCTTGCCAGCTCTCGGTACAGCAGCTCAGGATGGCGTGACGGCGTCTGATGCAGTTCTGTCAACACAGGTTCGGCGCTGTTCAGGGCATTAAGCAGCCAGAAAAGGGAAACATCTGCCACAGCAAAGTCTGCCATCCTTTCGTTGCTTTAACGACGCATCGACATCAGACGCTTACGCCGTGCCGCCAGGCGGTGCAGAAGATCCTTCAGTTCATCGATCAGCACAGGACTTGCAGCCAGCGACATCAGCGGCGGAATAAAACCTGGTTCGCGGATCCACTGTCCCTGCGCGTTACGGGTCAGCCTCGCCACCGGGCAGGTGAGGTAAGCACTGTTTTCCTGAGTGGACAGACGCAGCGTCAGCGAATGGCGCAACACGGCCAGATCGCTACGCTCATGGCCGGCCAGCTCCTGCACCGTCACCCGCTCCGCCTGCCAGCGGCGCGGACGGGCACTGTCGTGCCCGTCATCAAGATTACCGCCGTTCGCGTTGAGCAATGGCAGGCATAAAAGCACCTCAACACTCTCCTGCCCTAACGCGGATAAATCGCAAACCGGCGGCAAATTATCCGCCAGGTCCGTATCTACCAGCGTCCCGTCGGCAAAGCGTACCATCAGACGAGTGGCATTGAGCCGGGAAAGCGCCAGTGCGCTGTCGTCAAACTCAGCACACAGCACACCCCAGGGGTGAGCCAGCGCCATCCGTGCAACGGTATCAGCAACGTGCGCATCCCAGCGGGCCTGCTGCTGAAACTGTTGGGGGGCCAGAAAAGCCCCGTCGCTCCATAACGGACGATAAATTTTCATCCCTGCGCCCGCCTTACGCTTTCGCTTTTGGCATCTGGCTAACCAGCGACAGATTCACATCCATCCCTTCCACCTGGAAGTGCGGCACTGCATAGAGCCGCACACGGAAGAAGCCCGGGTTATCCTCGATATCTTCCACGATCACCTTCGCGTCGCGCAGCGGATGGGAAGCCTGCAATTCATCGCCCGGGTCGGTCATTTCGGTCACCAGACCGCGAACCCAGGTGTTGAGCTCCAGCTCCAGCAGGCGACGGTCCTTGGTGGTACCGATGTTTTCACGCTGAATAAGCTTCAGGTAGTGAGCAATACGGGACAGCAGGAAGATATAAGGCAGGCGCGCGTTAATGCGGCTGTTGGCCGTTGCATCGGCGGTGTCGTACAGCGCCGGTTTCTGTGTAGAGTTGGCCGAGAAGAAGCAGGCGTAATCGCGGTTTTTGTAGTACGACAGCGGGATAAAACCCAGATTCGCGAACTCAAACTCCCGGGTTTCCGGGATCATCACCTCGGACGGGATCTTCACCTGGTTGCCGGTCCCCAGATCGTACAGATGGATCGGCAGGTCTTTCACTGCGCCACCGGCCTGCGGGCCACGGATCTGCACGCACCAACCGTTGTTGATAAAGCTCTTCACCATATTGGAGGCGAAAGAGAATGACGCGCTGGTCCAGAGGTATTTCTCATGATCCGGGCCTTTCACCTGTTCAACATAGTTGAAGCTGCGCACCGGCACGGTATCCGGGCCGTACGGCAGACGCCCCAGCACGCGCGGCATCACCAGACCGATATAGCGGGAGTCGTCGGTGTCGCGGAAGGATTTCCATTTGATGTACTCGGCACGGTCGAAGTAGTTGCCGATATCTTTAATGGCCGCCACCTCTTCCATCGACTCCTTCAGGAAGAATTTCGGCCCGACGGATCCGATAAACGGCATATGTGCCGCGGCGGAGACTTTGGAGATGTTGCGCAGCAACGCCATATCCTGCGGGCTGGCGTCAAATTCGTAAGAAGAAATCACCGAGCCAATCGGCTCCCCGCCCGGGTTGTCGTATTCGGCAGTGTAGGTGTGCCAGTAAAGTCCGCTCTGGATAAGCTCCGGCGCATCTTCGAAGTCCTGGCGCAGGTCATCTTTGGAGACGTCAAGAATTTCGGTTTTTACGTTCTGGCGATAGTCGGTATTGTCCACCAGCTGTTTCAGGCCGCGCCACAGGGATTCTACCTTCTGGAATTCTTCATGGTGCATCACCGCATCCAGCTGGCGGCTGATTTGAAAATCCAGCTCTGCGATATGGTAATCGATCAGCGTTTTATCGAGCTTTTCCACCTGCTGGCCTGATTTACGGATGCAGTCCATAAACACCTGCATCGCAGCCGTCAGGCGCTCGCCCGCAGGCGCATCCGCCAGCGCGGCATCGTCCAGAAATGCATTAATATCCCCAAGGCTGGACGCCGGGGTGAGGTTGATTTTTTCAAACAGGGAGGCGTAAACGCCCTCTTTTTCAAGTACGGTGGTTTGCCCTTGAGCAGAGCCAGTTTCAGTATTTACAGACATCAGCATATTCCCGGTTAATCCATTAAAAGAGATACCCACGTTTTATTTCGGGGCAAGCGCGCTCATTTCGTCGCGTAATTCCTGAGACAGCGCCGGATCCTTAAGAATTTTCTCGAGCTCTTTTCTGAAAGTGGCGTTATCAAGCAGATTGGATTTTAGATCGCGTAATAGATTACGCATCGCCAGCACGGCGCGAAGCTGAGGAATTTGACGGGCAACCTGTTCGGGCTCGAAATCTTTTATACATGAAAATTGCAGTTGGATATTTTCTTCTGAACCCTCGCCAGCCAGCGTATTCTGTACAGCCAGGTTAATTTCCGGGTTAAATTCTGAAAGTACACTGTCGAAATTATTTTTATTAACGTTAACCTTTTCCCTCTCTGATAACGGCCGTTTTTCTTTGCCATTACTGAAATCACCAACGGTAAGGAGCTTAAGCGGCAGTTCAACTTTCTTTTGCGCGCCCCCCGTATGGAGAGCCAGCTTGAGATTTATACGTGCCCTGGGCACTTCATTCTGAAATGTATCAGCCATAGCAGTCCCTTTTCCTTAAGGAATAGTTATTAAGTAAAACTACATTTGTTTGCAGAGGCGATATTAGAACAAGTAATTACATGTAATCAACTAACTCTTGGTCCAAAAGTAGACTTCCATCAAACAGTTAACTTTAATTCCTGTCAGTGAGTAATATTAAACAATAATTATGTATTTGCGAGGCGAATAACATATTAATACTCAATCTATGCTTTAACAAATATCGATGGGTAATTATGGTTTTACAGAAGGGATAATAACGTAAAATTAGAGCTACGGTAGATTCTTGCATAATTCTAAATCAGATCAAAACTGGCGCTACAATTCGCGCCAGTTCCGGTTATAGCATCCGTTATAAGGAAAACATACTCTATCAATGCTTCTCGATATAGATGGTGCGACTGTATGCCACATCTTCCGGGTTGTTAATCGGATACCCTTTCACCCAGGGTTTGATTAAGCGCCCGTTGGTGTACTGATAGATCGGCGCAATCGGCGCTTTTTCCGCGAGGATTTTCTCCGCCGTATTGTAATCCGCGTTGCGGGCCTTCGCGGTGGTCTCCAGCGACGCCTGATTGATGACTTTGTCATACGCCGGATCGTTGAAGCGGGAAATATTGCCGGTATGCGTGGAGGTCAGCAACGAGAGGAAGGTCGAGGGTTCATTGTAATCTCCCACCCACGAGGCGCGGATCACATCGAAATTGCCGGTGTTACGACTGTCGATATAGGTTTTCCACTCCTGGTTTTGCAGCTTCACATCGACGCCGAGATTCTTTTTCCACATCGACGCCACCGCGATGGCGATCTTCTGGTGGTTTTCCGAGGTGTTGTACAGCAGCGTCAGTTTCAGTGGTTTCTGTGCATTGTAGCCCGCTGCCTGCAGGAGCGTTTTGGCCTGCGCGTTCATCTCCTCCTGGCTCATCTGCTCAAAGGGTGATGGCTCCGGCGTAAAGCCTGCGGTCACGTCCGGGGTGAAGTGCCATGCCGGTTTTTCGCCGGTGCCCAACACTTTCTCGGCCATGATCCGCCGGTCGATGGTCATGCTCAGCGCCAGGCGCACCCGGGCATCCGCCGTCGGGCCTTTCTGGGTATTAAAGGCGTAATAGTAGGTGCCCAGCTGCGGCGGGGTATAAACCTGCCCCGGAATGTCCTTCAACAGCTTCTGGTAGAGGTTTTTCGGGAATGATTCGGTGATATCGATATCGTCCGCCAGGTAGCGCTTGGTGGCAGACGACTCCTGGTTGATCGGGATAAAGGTCACTTTCTGCAGCACCGTTTTATCGTTATCCCAGTAATGGGTGTTGCGCTCGACGACCAGCTTCTCGTTGACCACCCGGTCTTTCAGAATGTATGCGCCATTGCCCACCAGCGTACCCGGACGGGTCCACTCCGCGCTGCTCTCAACGTTGGCTTTTTGTACCGGATAGAAGGCGAAGCTTGCAGTGAGATTGGCAAACCACGGCAGCGGTTTATCCAGCTGGATGCGCAGAGTTCGGCTATCTACCGCAGTCACGCCGAGCTTATCCGGCGTGGCCTTGCCGTCGATAATGGCCTGGGCATTGTTGATCCCGGCCAGCGCCGCAAACCAGGCAAACGGCGACGTGGTTTTCGGATCGACCAGACGCTGCCAGCTGTAGACAAAATCCTGTGCGGTGACGGGGGTGCCGTCAGACCATTGGGCATTCTCACGCAGGGTAAAGGTCCAGGCACGGTTATCGTTACTCTGCCAGCGGGTGGCAACGCCCGGCACCAGCTCCCCTTTTTCATTCTGGTTGACGAGACCTTCGAACAGATCGCGGATCACCTGAATTTCGGGCAGTCCCACCGCTTTGGCGGGATCCAGTGACGCCGGTTCATCTTTAATATGACGCACCAGCTCCTGCTTTGATGCCAGCGTCGTCCCGGAGGGAACATCCGCAGCAAAGGAATAAGAAGAGAGGCCACACAACCACAAGGCAGAACAAATCAACGAAACCGGATGCTTCATGAGATCCCCTTTGAAATGATGGGTAACGAGCAGATGCGTAATTATTTGTTTCTGAACAGGGAAATGCAAACAACTTCCATCGGAAAGTTGATATCTGCCGGTTTTGCCCTGGAGCTGAAACTATTTGATTAACCGTGTGTTTTGCACAACACTGCCAGTAGTATAACTCTGATTCAGGAACGTCTATGTCCCTTACTCGTCCAAGAACGGAACGTGGCGCTTTCCCGCCGGGAACCGAACACTATGGCCGTTCATTCCTCGGCGCGCCCTTGATCTGGTTCCCTGCGCCACAGGCCGATCGCCACAGCGGCCTGATCATCGCCGGAACTCACGGGGATGAAAACTCATCAATTGTGACCCTCTCCTGCGCCCTGCGCACCTTGGCCCCGGAGTTGCGTCGCCACCATGTGGTGTTAACCGTCAACCCGGACGGCTGTCAGTTGGGACTGCGCGCCAACGCTCGCGGAGTGGACCTGAACCGTAACTTCCCGGCGGCCAACTGGCGGGAAGGCGAGACGGTCTACCGCTGGAACAGTGCGGCACAGGATCGGGATGTGGTATTGCTGACCGGCGAAAAGCCCGGTTCGGAACCGGAAACAGAGGCGCTATGTCACCTGATCCACAAACTGCATCCGGCCTGGGTGGTGTCATTTCACGATCCGCTGGCCTGCATTGAAGATCCCGCGCACAGCGCGCTGGGAAGCTGGCTGGCGGATGCCTTTTCGCTGCCGTTGGTGACCAGCGTCGGCTATGAAACGCCGGGCTCTTTCGGTAGCTGGTGCGCTGATTTAAGCCTGCACTGCATCACCGCCGAGTTCCCGCCGATCTCGTCCGACGAGGCCAGCGAGAAGTACCTGAGAGCGATGACCGATCTGCTGCGCTGGGAACCTCAGAGATGAACCATGCCGGTGGTGTAATGCAGCGCCGGTGATACGTCCACCGCCAGCCAGGTCGGACCGTCAAGATCGGCAAACTGCACCTCGCCCGCCAGCGGCAAAGCCGCATTAATGGCGCGTGAGGTGCAGAGCATACAGCCGAGCATCAGCGCAAAACCCTGCTGACGCGCCTCGGCAGCCAGCGCCAGCGCTTCGGTGATCCCCCCGGTTTTATCCAGCTTCACATTCACCATCTCGTAGCGTCCTTTCAGGGCGGGAAGACTCTCACGTGTATGGCAGCTTTCGTCGGCGCAGATGGGTAGCGGGTGAATGAAATTTGCCAGCGCGGCATCGTCACCCGCAGCCAGGGGTTGCTCGAGCATGGCAACATCCAGATCCGCCAGTAGCTGACAGCGGGCAGCCAGTCCTTCGCTGCGCCAGGATTCGTTAGCATCGACAATCAGCGTGGCTTCTGGTACGGCGGCGCGAATGGCAACCATCCGCTCGCTGATGAGATGATCGTCCAGCTTCACTTTCAGCAGGCGCGCCCCGGCGGCATACAGGGCTTTGGCGCTGGCGGCCATCTGCGCGGGTTCGCCAATCACTACCGTCTGGGCGGTCACCAGCGTTTGCGGCATCGTCATCCCGGCAAGGGCGGCCAGCGGGATCCCCTGCTGGCGCGCGGCCAAATCCCACAGGGCGCAGTCAATGGCATTGCGCGCCGCACCGGGCGGCAACAGGGCCTGTAGCGCTTCCCGGCTGAGCCCCCGCTCCAGCTCCGGCGCCAGCGCCATGATCTGCGCCATCACCGAGGCGATACTTTCACCATACCGCGGATAAGGGGTACATTCCCCCACCCCTTTGACACCCTCTTCCTCTATTTCGACCACCACCACGCAGGCCTCGCTCCGGGTTCCCCGGGAGATCACAAAGGGTGTATGCAGTGGCCAGGCTTCTTCATAAACCTTGAGGGTTCTCATCACTCACTCCTGTATAGCGGCTTCGCGTAAATAGGGTTTGCTGTGTTATTGGCTGATGACATACACTAGCGGCGACGTTAACTATATGTAAACAGGAAGATAACTATGTCACAACTCGTTCATTACCAGGGCAACCCGGTTTCTGTTGCAGGATCCATTCCTCAGACTGGCAGCAAAGCGCAGGCGTTTACGCTCGTGGCAAAAGATCTGTCTGACGTCGTGCTGAGCCAGTTTGCCGGCAAGCGTAAAGTGCTGAACATTTTCCCAAGCATCGATACCGGCGTGTGTGCCGCATCTGTGCGTAAATTCAACCAGCTGGCGACAGAAATGGACAACACCGTTGTGCTGTGCATCTCCGCCGACCTGCCGTTCGCCCAGTCCCGTTTCTGCGGTGCCGAAGGCCTGAGCAACGTTATTACCCTTTCCACCCTGCGTAACCCGGAATTCCTGGAGCAGTACGGTGTGGGCATCGCTGAAGGCGCCCTGAAAGGCCTCGCTGCTCGCGCAGTTGTCGTGATCGACGAAAACGACACCGTCGTGTTCAGCCACCTGGTGAATGAAATCACCACCGAGCCGGACTATTCTGCTGCGCTGGAAGTGCTGAAAGCATAAAAAAAGCCTTCTGCGGCGCTGACTCCACACGCGAGCCAGCTCAGCACAAAGCGACATGGCATGAGCCCGGAGAAGCATGGGCTCATGCCATTCATCTGGCAATATAACTCTACAGCAACCCTGCACAACGCGCCTTTCGATACTCCACCGGCGTACATCCCATTTCCCGGCGATAAACAGAATACATGTACTGAAGCGACGTAAAGCCGCTTTGCATAGCCACATCTGAATAACTCAGGTTAGTCTCACTCAGCAAATGTTGAGAGCGTTCAAGCCTGAAGCTCAGTAATTCGTCGTGCAAAGTCTTTCCGAGTGTACGCATAAAGTGCATGTCCAGCGTCGCACGGGAACAGCCCACATGCTCTGCGACTTGAGCCGCCTTAATCCCCAGGCTGCCGAACTGGCGGATAAAATAGCGTGCACGCAAAATATAGGTATTCATTATAGAGCTATGCCGGGTAGACGCCTGGGCATTCACCCCCTCGGGTCGCACCACCACATGCCTTTCGCGCAGCGGGGTGCCCGTCAGCTGTCGGTGCAGCATCTTCGCGGCGGTACGCCCCATCTGGTGGGTGCCCTGAGCGACCGAGCTAATGGCAATACGGCTGAGGCTACGCAGCAGCGGATCGTCATCAATACCGATAATGGCGACTTCTTCCGGCACGGCGTAGCCTGCTATAGAACACGCCTGCAGCACCTGCCTGGCCCGGGAGTCAGTCACCGCAATAATGCCAATGGGTTTAGGTAGCCTGTCCAGCCAGCGTGCTAAATCTTCAAGAATGTTTTGCCACACCAGGGCGTGTGTCGGGATCCCTTCAAAAATCTCCGCCTGGTGTCCATCCGCCTCCACAAACTGGCGAAAGGCGCGGGCCCGCTCCACCGCCCAGGGATTCATAATCGTCGACTCGATGGAGTAACAGGCAAATCGCGGCAGCCCCATGTCGATCAAATGCTGATAGGCAAGCCTTACCAGTTCAACGTTATCAGAGGCCACATAGGAAAGGGAGCGGATCGCAGGACTGTTCATCTGCCAGGTGCCGCCAATACCGACCACCGGCATATCCACTTTCGTCAGCAGTGAGGTGAGCATCGGGTCGTCGAAATCAGCGATGACGCCATCCCCCTTCCATTCGAGCAGACTGGCTGGCGAAGAGCGAAAATCTTCCTCAAGGAGGAAATCCCAGTGGATCCGCGTCGATTTCATGTACTCGCAGATGCCCTCAATAATGCTCCTGCCATAGCGCCCTTTGGCCTTCAGCATGAGTGCAACCCGAAACATGTCATGTTTTCGCGACGCCATGGCGTGATCTCTGAACAGTGAGCGAAACACCACCCTATCACAAGCCGATCGACGGCTGAACAGGTATTCTTGCCGTTAACTTCATGTAATTAAAAATTAAATGAGCAATTTAGAAAAATCATAAACCGGTTTTGCACCGGACTTATGCCAGGCTGCTTTTCATCCCTGAAGTGCCATAACTATAAAAACCTCTGGAGGAAATGTGGCTGCTCTGAAACTGAAAACAAAAGGACGGCGTATTTTTATGTCGCTGGTGATGCCCTTAATGGTCGTCGTTTATGATGCGCACGGCCAGGCCAGCGCCGCGGTTGGCTCGTCAGCCAGCATCGTAACGCCCAAACCGCGAGTGATCGTCTCCACGGATATTGGCGGGACGGATTTCGACGATTATCAGTCGCTTGTTCACCTGCTCCTGTATGCGGACGCCATGCAGCTGGAGGGGCTAATCTCTTCGCCCTGGGGCCCGGTGCGTAATCGCGTGACTGAAATCCTGAAGACAATCGATCGGTACGCACAGGATTACCCGAACCTGAAAACCTGGTCTGCCGATTATCCGACTCCGGATTATCTGCGGTCAATTACCCGTCAGGGCGGGATGGACTCTGCGCCTCCCGACGGTTTTAGCCAGCCCACCGATGGCTCGAAGCTCATTATTGAAGCGGCAAAGCGCCCTGACCCCCGTCCCCTCTGGATCCTGATCTGGGGAGGAATTGACGATCTGGCGCAGGCCCTGCACGACGACCCGACCATCAAGCAGAAGATTCGCGTCTACTATATCGGCGGCCCGAACAAGAAATGGTCTACTTCTGCGTATAATTACATCGTCCGGCATCACCCGGATCTGCACATCATTGAAAACAACGCCACCTACCGCGGCTGGTTCACGGGAGGGGATCAACGCAATGGCGTCGATGGTGCCACTTTCGTGGCAAAACATCTGAAAGGCCACGGCGCGCTTGGCGATTTCTTTAACGCTTATGGCGATGGCCAGCTCAAAATGGGCGATACCCCGTCGGTGGCTTATGTTCTTGGCCCCAACCCTGAAGAACCCACCCAGGAAAGCAAAGGTGGAGGACGGTTCGTGCGGGCATGGGATCGCCCGATGTACAGTTTTAACGCCACGCCCACCGCTGCCGATGTGGTGGAAACCTACGGTCTGGTTGAGCTGATCGTTCATCCCGACGGCCGTGCGCCTGCGGGGACTAAGGCAGAGCTGGTAGTACCCACCTCCGCCTCGGCAAGCGATCGCTTCCCTGGCTTTGCGGCAGCGGATGGAAGCTGGCACTTCCGTTTTGTCTCCAAAGCCTCGCAAACGTGGAAATACACCATTGCGTCAAACTGGCCCAGCCTTGCAGACACGATTGGCGGCAGCTTCACTTCAGTTCCTCCTGCGGCTTCCCGGGCGACGCAGCCCTCCGCCCGCTATCCAAACTGGTGGACAGACAATCCCGATCCCGCCCTGAGCGAGGACGTGGCCCCCTTTGGCCCTCAGCACGGGATTAAGACCATAAACCAGTGGCGAGCGACCTATCTGGCCGACTTTGCAGCACGTGCCGACCGGCTGCTGCCTTCATCCTCTGCAGCAAAAGAGGCCAAACAACGCCTGTTCGTGTTGACAGACATTGGTGACGATCCGGATGACCAGATGTCAATGGTGCGTTTGATGACCTACGCCAACCAGATGAACATCGAAGGGCTGGTCGCCACCTCGACAGGCAAAAATAAAGATCAGGTTGAGCCTGAACGCATCGTCGCCATCGTTAAGGGCTACGGCCAGGTTCGTGACAACCTGGAGCGTCACGAGCCAGGTTTCCCGTCAGCGGAGGCGCTGCTTAAAACCGTTGCCCAGGGATTACCCATCCACAATATGGCTGCGGTGGGCGAAGGCAAAGACTCGACGGGATCCGAGCTGCTGATTAAGGCCGTTGATCGCCAGGACGATCGTCCTTTGTGGGTTGCGGTCTGGGGCGGCCCGAACGTTCTCGCGCAGGCGCTCTGGAAAGTACGTCACACTCGCACAGCTGAGCAACTCGAACAATTTGTTGCCAAACTTCGTGTCTATGCCATCTCCGATCAGGATGACAGCGGCCCGTGGATACGCAAAGAATTCCCGTCGCTGTTTTATATCGTCTCACCGGGTCAGAACGCCGGAGGCGGCTTCCACCACGCAACCTGGATAGGCATTGGCGGCGACTATTTTCATGGTCGTTTTGCCGGAGCCGATTATCAGTTGGTGACCAACGAATGGCTGGATAAAAACGTGCGCAGCAAAGGGCCGTTAGGCGCAGAATATCCGCGCTGGAAGTTTATGATGGAGGGCGACACGCCTTCATTTTTAAACCTCATCAATAATGGCTTATCGGATCCTGAGCATCCGGAGTGGGGTGGCTGGGGTGGTCGCTACGAACTTTATACGCCACATAAAGAGAGATGGTTTATGGCGCAGGAGACACGCCCGATCTGGACCAATACGCAGGATGAAGTGCTGGGGTTTGATAACCGCTGGCATACCACCAACCATGCGACAATCTGGCGCTGGCGCGGCGCGTATCAAAATGATTTTGCCGCCCGAATGGACTGGACCGTTAAGCCCTACAGTGAGGCGAATCACCCGCCGGTGCCGAAGCTCGATCATCCTGCCACCCTAACGGTGAAAAAAGGCGAACGCGTGCAACTCAGCGCGGTAGGTTCAAGCGATCCCGACGGGGATGCCCTCTCATATGAGTGGTTTGCCTACGCAGAGGCAGGAACGCGGGTGCTGTCGAACGCGGCAACCGGCATTATGTTAGACATTAAAAATGCCGACCAGCCGAAAGCCTGGTTCGATGTGACCGACGCCCGGGTGATGCCACCGGGAACCGGTACGATGCATATCATTCTGGCGGTCACCGATCATGGCACGCCGCGCTTAACCCGTTACAAGCGAGTTATTGTTAACGTGGAGCCATAACTACCCGCGTGGCAGGCATTATGCCTGCCACGTCAGTTCGGTTCAGAGGCAGATTACTCGTCGCCTTTCTTCTGGCTCAGACCATACTCGCGCAACTTATTGGCGATGGCGGTATGAGAAACGCCCAGCCGTTTCGCCAGCTTACGCGTGCTGGGATAGTTACGATAGAGCTGCGTCAGGACCGAGCGTTCAAAGCGGCTGGTAATGTCATCCAGCGACCCTTCCATCGCCTCTTCGCCCACCGCCACCGTACCGGCGTCGTAATCGGGCAGTAAAATATCCTGCGGCCGCAGCTCATAGCCTTCAAGCTGGGTCAGCGCCCGATAGATAGCATTTTTCAGCTGGCGGATATTCCCCGGCCAACCGTAACGGGTAAGCACCGTATTGAGATCGGCCGAAAACTTCGGTCGAGGAATGCCCTGCTCATCGGCAAAGCGCGCCACAAAGAGTTCGGTCAGCGGCATGATGTCCTGCGGACAGTCGCGCAGCGGCGGGATATTCAGCGTCAGCACGTTGAGGCGATAGTAGAGATCTTCGCGGAAGAGGCCCTTCTGCACCAGCTCTACCAGGTTCTTCTGGGTAGCGCAGATCACGCGTACATCCACATGCACCTCATGATCTTCACCCACGCGACGGAAAGTGCCGTCGTTAAGGAAACGCAGCAGCTTGGCCTGCATCCGCGGCGACATTTCGCCAATCTCATCCAGCAGCACCGAGCCGCCGTTGGCCTGCTCAAAGAAGCCTTTTTTGCCCTCCGGGGCGTGGCCGAACAGCTCGCTTTCGACGGCATCCTCCGGGATAGAGGCGCAGTTCAGCGCCAGATAAGGTTTAGCCGCGCGCGGCCCCGCCTGATGTACCGCATGGGCCAGCAGATCTTTGCCGGTTCCGGTATCACCGGTGATAAGCAAAGGTGCCGCCAGATTGGCCAGCTTGCGGGCATGCTCTACCACGTGACGCATTTTCGGGCTGACGGCAATAATCTGGCTGAAAGCGCCGACATCCTGACTCGACAGGTTTTGCAGCTGACGTCCCATGCGCACGGTGGAGCGCAGCATAATCACCGAGCCGGTCAGGGTGCGGTCGTCGTTATCGCCCTGCAGGTAAACCGGGGTGATCTCCATCAGGAAATTCTGCCCGTTGATGATCACATGCTCGCTGTGGGTTGACCGCGGATTGCTCTCCAGCCAGCGCTGGAAGTTGAAGCCGGGGATCAGCTGGGCGGCATTGTGACTGCTCAGCTTGTCCTGCTCCTGGGCAAACAGCTGACAGCTTGCCAGGTTGGCCCGGTCAATTTTACCTTTCAGATCCAGAGATAAGAACGGCTCAGGCATCGCTTCCAGCAGCGCGCTCAGGGCCAGATGCTCGCGCTCGGAGGGCATCCACGGCACGGTGCGCACGTCCGTAACGCCAGCGATACGGCGGATTTCAGCCATTAAGCTGCTGAATGTATCGAATGCAATTTCGGCAAAGTTCAGGTAAATCTTCCCGATAGGGTCGATCTCAATGCCGCGCAGATCAATGCTACGCAAAACAAGGAGATCGAGTAACTCGCGAGTCAGGCCGAGACGGTCCTTACAAAACACTTCCAGACGCATGGGAAAATCACTCTATAAGCCAGTAACCCTGAAATGATAAGCCAGATATCGGCGATCGGGAAGAAGGCTGTCAACAAATATTGACAGCCTGTGAAGCGAGTGGCGGAATTATGTGCGAGAAGGAAGAGCTACTGCGGTTTTTTGTTGAGCGTTTCTTTCAGCTGGCCGATTAATTCCCGGCGGAAATCGCCCAGCCGTGGTTTATCGTCCGCTGTCCACGGCAGAGGACGGCACAGCTCCATCGCTTTAATCCCCAGCCGTGCGGTCAGCAGTCCGGCGCCAATCCCCTGGGCTGCGCGGGCCGACAGACGTGCGGCCAGATCCTGCGACATCCAGTCCATTCCCACCTCGCGCACCACCTCGCTGGCACCGGCGAAGGCCATATTAAGCAGCACCAGGCGGAACAGACGCAGGCGGCTGTAATAGCCCAGCTCAATGCCGTACAGGGTGGCGATGCGGTTAATCAGGCGCAGGTTGCGCCAGGCGATAAAGGCCATGTCCACCAGCGCCAGCGGGCTGACGGCAATCATCAGGGTCGATTCTGCCGCCGAGCGGCTGATCTCCCGTCGCGCCTGGCTGTCGAGTACCGGCTGGACCAGATGGGCATACAGCGAGACCACCTCCCGGTCGTTCTGGGTTTCATGGATCGCGGCATACCAGCGCTGCAGCGCCGGATGCGACTGATCGAGCCCGGCCTGCTTCGCCAGTTTTTCGCAAAACGCCCGTCCGTTGCCGGTGCCGTGGCTGTGGAGCAGATCCCGGGCTTCGTCACGCTCGTGCGCGCGCTGGCGCAGTCGCCACAAGCGTCGCCATTCGGTAGCGACAGAACCCACGCCCGCCCCGACGATCAGCGCCCCGGCCGCACATCCACCCAGCGCCACCCAGTCCTGGGTCTGCCAGGCATTGATCGCCCACTGCACGCCCTGCCCCACCACCGTGACGCCGGTCAGTAGCAATCCGGCGCTGACCATTTTACGCCACAGGCTGCGTTTAGGCCGCAGGGCAGCCTCCACCACGGCCTCGGCTTGCCCCTCTTCGGCGGGGAGCATATCGGTTACCACCGGGGCAAACTGTTCTGCCTGAGTCGTATCAAAAGTCTGCGCCGCCTTAAAGGCCTCATGCTGTTCCTGCTCCAGCGTACCGTTAAAATCCATGCGCGGTTTTAAGGGTTCGGTCATCGCAATTTATCTCCAATTAAAAACTCCAGCGCGGCATCAAGGCGAATGTGCGGCAGCGGCTGGTCAACATTCATTGTCTGGGGACGGAAAGCTTCGAACTGGAAGCCCTGCTTTTGCCAGAACGCCTGGCCGGGCAGCCGGGCGGGCACCTCGCCGGGATAGACCGTCAGCGGAGAGCCATCGCTCAGTCGATGGCCGCGCAGCGCCGGGATTTTATCGCCATTGACGTCTATCAAGCCGCTCTGGGTAGCCTGCACCGATGCCAGCCCCAGACAGTCCATGCTGATGCCTTCAAACGCCGCGTTCTGCCAGGCATCCTGAACCAGCTGTTGCAGGAGCGACACCATATTGGCGTGCTGATCCACCGTGACGTGATCCGCCTTGGTCGCGGCAAAGAGCAGTTTATCGATCACCGGGGAGAACAGACGGCGGAACAGCGTGCGCTGCCCGTAGTGGAAGCTCTGCATCAGTTGGGTAAGCGCGAGACGCATGTCGTTGAAGGCCTGCGGGCCGCTGTTGAGCGGCTGCAGGCAATCCACCAGCACGATCTGGCGGTCGAAGCGTAAAAAGTGGTTGGTGTAAAACCCCTTCACCACTTTTTCGCAGTAGTAGTTGAAACGCTCGCGCAGCATCCCGGCGTTAGTGTGTTTATCCGCCTGGGCCAACTTCGATTCCCCAAAGGCCTCCACGTCCGGCCAGGGGAAGAATTGCAGCGCCGGGGCACCTGCCATATCTCCCGGGAGCACAAAGCGGCCCGGCTGGATAAAGTGCAGCCCCTCTTTTTTGCATTGATGCAGATAATCGGTCCAGGCCTCCGAGATGGCCGCCAGCCGGTTTTCGTCGGCGGGTGCCAGCGGATCCAGCCCCTCGCACAGCGTGCGCCAGTGGGCTGACCACTCTGCGCGTTGCCCCTGCAGCAGGCCGGTCATCTGCCTCGACCAGCTGAGGTAATCCTGAGTCAGCATCGGCAGATCGAGCAGCCATTCGCCAGGATAATCGACAATCTCCAGATAGAGGGTGGAAGTCTCTTTAAAGTGGCGCAGCAGCGAATCGTTGGAGCGATAGCGCAGCGCCAGGCGGATCTCGCTCACCCCGCGGGTCGGCGTCGGCCAGGTGGGCGGCGAGCCATACAGCTGGGCCAGCCCTTCATCGTAAGTAAAACGAGGAATGCCAAAATCGCGCTGCGGCACGCGCTTCACACCAAGCAGGCGCTCTTCGCGCACGGCGCTCAGCAGGGGTAAACGCGCCCCGGCATGCAGATTAAGCAGTTGGTTGACCATTGCCGTGATAAAGGCGGTTTTGCCGCTGCGGCTCAGTCCGGTGACCGCCAGGCGCAAATGACGGTCAACCCCACGATTAACCAGAGAATTGAGTTCATTTTTAAGTCGCTTCATCGCCATCCTGTTCTGCCTGAAGGAATTATTGTTCTGAGAAATATGACATGGGGACAAGGAGAAGGGAATAAAAGTGCCGCAACGGCACGTCCAGCGCTGTGCCGTTGCGGTCTATTTCAGTTTACCGGAAAGACGGTTGGCGAGCTTTTTCAGCATCGGTTCCAGCGCCACCGCAAGCAGCATGCGGACGGGTTTGCGGGCGACAGATTTGATCGCCCACCCCGCCACGCCCGCCGGGCCGTACCGCAGTGCGGTCAGTAAAACCAGCTTCCCTGCAAATTTCAGGCCCGGCTTAACCTGCTGCCCGGCACGTTGCCAGCGTTGATTCATATCAGGTCTCTCAGTTAAAGCTGACGAAAACGGCTTCGCAGCGAGAAGGTATCAGAGGTGACATACCGCTCCATCTCACGCAGGCGTTGTTCACCTGCCGACAGTTGGGCATCCACCGCGTCCAGCAGTTCACTGCTGGTGGGGGCATTTTCATCGCCCATCGCGCTGTCCGGCATCGGATCCAGCACAAAGGATAAAATGATGTAGGCCACCAGGGTAATAAACGCCAGGCCAAAGAAGATGGAGAGCACCGTTACCACGCGCACCAGCTTCACCGGCACGTCGAGGTAGTGCGCCAGCCCGGCGCAGACGCCGCGCACCATCCCCTGCTGGGGGATACGCCACAATTTTTTGTTCAGGTTCAGTCCAGCCATTAGCGATCCCTCCAGTTCGGATGTTCCGCATCCAGGATGGCTTCCAGCGCCTGAATACGTTCACGCATTTTATTTGCGTCCTGGGTTAACTGCGCCAGGCGCTGTTGTTCACTTTGCGACAGCTCACTCCGGGAGGAACGGTTGCTGTAATGCAGCCACAGCCAGATCGGCAACACAAACAGCACGAAAATGGTCAGCGGAATGGCAAGAAAAAGCGCGCTCATGTCTACTCCTTGTCTTACGATGAGTGGCGGCGCCAGCCGGCGCCGCAGGTATTATTATTGATTGTCTTGTTTCATTCTGGCCTTCAGCGCGGCCAGTTGCTCGCTGATTTCATCATCGGCTTTCAGATCGGCAAACTGCTGATCCAGCGTCTTCTGTTTGCCAAAGCTGTGGCTTTCTGCTTCGGCTTCCATCTGATCGATACGGCGCTCAAACGACTCGAAACGGGCCATGGCTTCGTCAATCTTGCCGCTATCAAGCTGACGGCGCACGTCGCGTGAAGAGCTGGCGGCCTGGTGACGCAGCGCCAGAGCCTGCTGGCGGGCGCGGGTTTCGCTCAGTTTGTTCTCCAGCTCCGCAATCTCTTTTTTCATGCGGGCCAGGGTTTCGTCCACCAGCGTGACTTCCTGCTCCAGCGTGGCCACGATCTCGGTCAGCTTCTGCTTTTCGATTAGCGCAGAGCGGGCCAGATCGTCTTTGTCTTTACGCAGCGCCAGTTCGGCTTTTTCCTGCCATTCGTTCTGCTGGGCAGTGGCCTGTTCAATGCGGCGTGAGAGCTGCTTCTTCTCAGCCAGCGCACGGGCAGAGGTGGAGCGCACTTCGACCAGCGTATCTTCCATCTCCTGAATCATCAGACGCACCAGCTTCTGCGGATCTTCTGCCTTTTCCAGCAGCGAGTTGATGTTGGCGTTCACGATGTCGGCAAAACGAGAAAAAATACCCATAATTGAATCCTCACATTTTCTGTTATCGGGCTAAGCCCTGCTGCTTAGCTAATACAAATCCCGTGCCAACTTTTTATCTTATTGATTTTACGCAAGGTGATTGCTTTTTCGCCCGTTCCACCCTACTCTCGCTTAGTGAATCACACCAATAACTGGTTAATTTCATCATGGCTGAATTTAAAGATACCTTATTAGGGGAAGCCAACAGCTTTCTCGAAGTGCTGGAGCAGGTTTCAAGGCTGGCACCGCTGAACAAACCGGTGTTGATCATCGGCGAGCGCGGCACCGGGAAAGAGCTGATAGCCAACCGCCTGCACTATTTATCCGGGCGCTGGGACGGGCCTTTCATCTCCCTGAACTGCGCCGCGCTGAATGAAAATCTGCTCGATACCGAACTGTTCGGTCACGAGGCTGGCGCTTTTACCGGGGCGCAACGTCGTCATCCCGGCCGCTTCGAGCGCGCAGACGGCGGCACGCTGTTCCTTGATGAGCTGGCTACCGCCCCGATGCTGGTGCAGGAAAAGCTGCTGCGCGTCATAGAGTATGGCGAGCTGGAGCGCGTGGGAGGCAATCAGCCGCTACAGGTGAATGTGCGGCTGGTGTGCGCTACCAACGCTAATTTGCCGGAGATGGTGGAGCAGGAGCGGTTTCGCGCCGACCTGCTGGATCGGCTGGCGTTTGACGTCGTCAACCTGCCCCCGCTGCGCGAGCGGCGCAGCGATATCATGCTGCTGGCGGAGCAGTTTGCCATCCAGATGTGTCGTGAGCTGGGGCTACCGCTGTTCCCTGGCTTTAGCCAGCGCGCACGCGAAACGCTGCTCGATTACCGCTGGCCGGGCAATATCCGTGAGCTGAAGAACGTGGTTGAGCGTTCCGTCTATCGCCACGGCAGCAGCGAAACCGAGCTCGATGAGATTGTGATCGATCCCTTCAATCGTTCCACACCATCCCCTGTCGCTCAGCCCCACGCCGCGGCTTCGCCCACCCTGCCGCTGGATTTGCGGCAGTTCCAGCAGACGCAGGAAAAGCAGCTGCTGGAGCAGAGCCTGCGGCAGGCAAAATTTAATCAGAAACGCGCGGCTGAGCTGCTGGGTCTTACCTACCATCAACTCAGGGCGTTGCTCAAAAAGCATCAAATGCGCTGACAATATCAGCACTTATCCGCAGACATTTTTACGAAGCAGGTGTAAGTGCGATACACTTTGCAGATCGTCACTAAAAACCTTAAAAATTATGCGTCTGGTTTTCTCGTCCCTGATTGCGCTCGGTCTGTTAAGTAGCCAGGCTTTTGCTGCCCCCGTGCCTGCGGATCGCGCCGATATTCGCGACAGCGGCTTTGTCTACTGCGTCAGTGGGCAGGTCAACACCTTCAACCCGCAAAAAGCGAGTAGCGGTTTGATCGTCGACACTCTCGCCGCGCAGCTGTATGACCGCCTGCTGGATGTCGATCCCTATACCTACCGCCTGGTGCCGGAGCTGGCCGAGAGCTGGGAAGTTTTAGACAACGGCGCAACCTACCGTTTTCGTCTGCGCGACGATGTGAACTTCCAGACCACGCCGTGGTTTAAACCCACCCGCAAACTCAATGCGGATGACGTGGTCTTTACCTTCCAGCGCATTTTTAACCGCGACCATGCGTGGCACTACGTCAACGGCGGCAGCTTCCCCTACTTCGACAGCCTGCAGTTTGCCGATACGGTGAAAAACGTACGCAAGCTGGATAACCGCACGGTGGAGTTCACCCTCGCCCGTCCGGATGCCTCCTTCCTGTGGCATCTGGCAACGCACTACGCCTCGGTGATGTCCTCCGAATATGCCACCCAGCTGACCCTGCAGGACAAACAGGAGCAGATGGACCGCCAGCCGGTGGGCACCGGACCGTTCCAGATCGCAGAATATCGCGCCGGGCAGTATGTGCGCCTGCAACGCCATGAGAAATTCTGGCGCGGCAAACCGCTGATGCCCCAGGTGGTGGTGGATTTAGGCTCCGGCGGAACAGGCCGTTTATCGAAACTTCTCACCGGCGAGTGCGATGTGCTGGCCTGGCCTGCTGCCAGCCAGCTGACCATCCTGCGCGACGATCCGCGTCTGCGCCTGACGCTGCGCCCGGGAATGAACATTGCCTATCTGGCGTTTAATACCAATAAGCCGCCGCTGAACAACCCGGCGGTGCGTCACGCCCTGGCGCTGGCGATCAATAACCAGCGTCTGATGCAGTCCATCTATTACGGTACCGCAGAGACCGCCGCATCAATCCTGCCCCGCGCCTCGTGGGCTTACGATAGCGAGGCTAAAATTACTGAATACAACCCGGATAAATCACGCGAGCAGCTCAAGGCGCTGGGGGCGGAGAACCTCACCCTGCAACTGTGGGTGCCCACCAGCTCCCAGGCATGGAACCCGAGTCCGCTGAAAACCGCCGAGCTGCTGCAGGCAGACCTCGCCCAGGTGGGGGTCAAGGTGGTGATTATCCCGGTGGAAGGCCGTTTTCAGGAGGCGCGCCTGATGGACATGAACCACGATTTAACCCTTGCCGGCTGGGCAACCGACAGTAACGACCCGGACAGTTTCTTCCGGCCGCTGCTGAGCTGCGCGGCGATCGATTCGCAGACCAACTACGCCCACTGGTGCCACCGCGAGTTTGACGACATTCTGCGCAAAGCGCTGTCTACTCAGCAGCTGGCGGCGCGAATCGATGCTTATGATGAAGCGCAAATGATTCTGGCTAAAGAGCTGCCGGTGCTGCCGCTGGCCTCTTCCCTGCGTCTGCAGGCGTACCGTTACGATATTAAAGGCCTGGTGCTCAGTCCGTTTGGTAACGCGTCCTTTGCCGGCGTTTCCCGTGAGAATCAAGAAGAGGTGAAAAAACCGTGATTATTTTTACCTTACGTCGGCTGCTGTTGCTGCTGATCACCCTCTTCTTTCTGACTTTTGTCGGCTTCAGCCTGAGCTATTTCACCCCCCATGCACCGCTGCAGGGAGCCTCTCTGTGGAATGCATGGTGGTTCTGGTTTGAAGGCGTGTTGCACTGGGACTTCGGTGTCTCCAGCATCAACGGCCAGCCGATCGCCGAGCAGCTGAAAGAGGTGTTCCCTGCGACCATGGAGCTGTGCATTCTGGCATTCGGCTTTGCGCTGGTGGTCGGGATCCCGGTCGGGATGCTGGCCGGGATCACCCGCAACAAGTGGCAGGATAAACTTATCAGCGCCATCGCCCTGCTCGGCTTTTCAGTACCGGTATTCTGGCTGGCCTTGTTGCTGACGCTCTTTTTCTCACTCACGCTTGGCTGGTTGCCGGTGTCCGGGCGTTTCGACCTGCTGTATGAGGTGAAGACGGTCACCGGTTTCGCGATTATTGACGCCTGGCTCTCAGATTCGGTCTGGCGGCATGAGATGATTATCAGCGCCGTGCGCCACATGGTGTTGCCGGTGCTGGCGCTGGCCGTGGCGCCGACGACTGAGGTCATTCGCCTGATGCGCATCAGCACCATTGAGGTGTTTGATCAGAACTATGTTAAAGCCGCTGCCACGCGCGGGCTGTCGCGGCTGACGATTTTACGCCGCCATGTCCTGCATAACGCCCTGCCGCCGGTGATCCCGCGTCTTGGCCTGCAGTTCTCCACCATGTTGACGCTGGCGATGATTACCGAGATGGTCTTTAGCTGGCCGGGTCTGGGGCGCTGGCTGATCAACGCCATCCGCCAGCAGGACTACGCCGCCATCTCCGCTGGGGTGATGGTGATTGGCGCCCTGGTGATTATTGTTAACGTGATATCCGATATTTTGGGCGCTATGGCTAACCCGCTGAAACATAAGGAATGGTATGCCTTACGATAGCGTATACAGTGAAAAGCGCACGCCAGGCGCGTTGCGCACCGCGTGGCGTAATTTTTACGGCGACGCCACGGCAATGATCGGCCTGTACGGCTGCGGCGGCCTGGTGCTGCTCTGCATCCTGGGATCCTGGTTTGCCCCCTACGGCATCGACCAGCAGTTTCTTGGCTATCAGCTGTTACCCCCCTCCTGGTCGCGTTACGGCGAAGTCTCCTTCTTCCTCGGTACCGATGACCTCGGCCGCGATGTTTTAAGCCGCCTGCTGAGCGGCGCGGCACCAACGGTGGGCGGCGCCTTTGTGGTCACCCTGGCGGCCACCCTGTGCGGTCTGGGGCTGGGCATTGTCGCCGGGGCGACCCACGGCCTGCGTTCGGCGGTCACTAACCATATTCTCGATACCCTGCTGTCGATTCCGTCGCTGCTGCTGGCAATCATCGTGGTGGCGTTCTCGGGGCCGCACCTGATCCACGCCATGTTTGCGGTGTGGCTGGCGCTGCTGCCGCGCATGGTGCGCTCGGTCTACAGCCTGGTTCACGATGAGCTGGAAAAAGAGTACGTGGTTGCCGCTCGTCTGGATGGCGCCACCACCTTAAACATTCTGTGGTTCGCAGTGCTGCCCAATATCGCCTCCGGGATGGTCACCGAAATCACTCGCGCCCTGTCGATGGCGATCCTCGATATCGCTGCGCTCGGGTTTCTCGATCTGGGCGCGCAGCTCCCTTCTCCGGAATGGGGGGCAATGCTGGGCGACGCGCTGGAGCTGATCTACGTAGCCCCGTGGACGGTGATGCTGCCGGGCGCGGCGATCATGATTAGCGTGCTGCTGGTGAACCTGCTTGGCGACGGCATACGCCGCGCCATAGTGGCGGGGGTGGAATAATGCCGTTACTGGATATTCGCAATCTGACGATTGAATTTAAAACCGGCGAAGGCTGGGTGAAAGCGGTGGATCGGGTCAGCATTACCCTGAGCGAAGGCGAGATCCGCGGCCTGGTGGGCGAGTCGGGTTCGGGCAAGAGCTTAATTGCCAAGGCCATTTGCGGCGTGGCGAAAGATAACTGGCGCGTCACCGCCGACCGTATGCGCTTTGACGATATCGACCTGCTGCGCCTCTCCGTTCGCGAGCGACGCAAGCTAGTGGGCCACAACGTGTCGATGATTTTTCAGGAGCCGCAGTCCTGTCTCGATCCGTCGGAACGGGTAGGCAAACAGCTGATGCAGAACATTCCCGCCTGGACCTATAAAGGCCGCTGGTGGCAACGTTTTGGCTGGCGTAAACGCCGGGCCATCGAGCTGCTGCACCGGGTGGGGATCAAGGATCATAAAGACGCCATGCGCAGCTTCCCCTATGAGCTGACCGACGGCGAGTGCCAGAAGGTGATGATCGCCATTGCGCTGGCCAACCAGCCGCGCCTGCTGATTGCTGACGAACCGACCAACGCGATGGAGCCGACTACCCAGGCGCAAATTTTCCGCCTGCTCACTCGGCTTAACCAGAACAACAACACCACCATTTTGCTGATCAGCCATGACCTGCAGATGCTGAGCAAATGGGCGGATAAGATTGACGTGATGTACTGCGGTCAGACCGTGGAAACCGCCGGTAGCGAGGAGCTGGTGACCATGCCGCATCACCCCTATACCCAGGCGCTGATCCGCGCGATCCCCGATTTCGGCAACTCCATGCCGCATAAAAGCCGCCTCAATACCCTGCCGGGGGCGATCCCGCTGCTGGAACATTTGCCGATCGGCTGTCGCCTCGGGCCACGCTGCCCCTATGCGCAGCGGAAATGTATTGAAACCCCGCGCCTCGCCGGGCCGCGGAACCATCTGTTTGCCTGCCATTTCCCGCTGAACATGGAGAAAGAGTGACATGGTCGAAACCTTGCTGGAAGTGCGCAACCTGAGTAAGACCTTTCGCTACCGTACCGGTTTGTTCCGCCGTCAGACCGTCGAAGCGGTGAAACCGCTGAGCTTTACCCTGCGGGAAAAGCAGACCCTGGCCATCATCGGTGAGAACGGTTCAGGGAAATCGACGCTGGCGAAAATGCTGGCCGGGATGATCGAACCCTCCGATGGTGAAGTATTGATTGACGACCATTTGCTGAAATTTGGTGATTACTCGTTCCGCAGTCAGCGGATCCGCATGATTTTTCAGGATCCGTCGACGTCGCTGAACCCGCGCCAGCGTATCTCGCAGATCCTCGATTTTCCGCTACGTCTGAATACCGATCTTGAGTTTGAAGCGCGGCGTAAGCAGATTATTGAAACCCTGCGAATGGTCGGGCTGCTGCCGGATCACGTCAGTTACTATCCACACATGCTGGCACCGGGGCAGAAACAGCGTCTCGGCCTTGCCCGCGCGTTGATCCTGCGGCCAAAGGTGATCATTGCTGACGAAGCGCTGGCCTCGCTGGATATGTCGATGCGTTCACAGTTAATCAACCTGATGCTGGAGTTACAGGAGAAACAGGGTATTTCGTATATCTACGTGACCCAGCATCTGGGGATGATGAAGCACATCAGCGATCAGGTGCTGGTGATGCATGAAGGCTCGGTGGTGGAGCGCGGCAGTACCGCATCGGTGCTGGCCTCGCCGCTTCACGATCTGACAAAACGTTTAATTGCCGGGCATTTTGGCGAAGCCTTAACCGCCGATGCCTGGCGAAAAGATCGCTGACCTGCCCCTGTATGGAGTGGTCGGATTAACACTGTACGCGACACATGCTATTATCGCCGCGTTTTAACGACGGTTGTCCAACAGATGACAGCCGCCACAACAATGAATATAAGGATTAGAGCTATGGGTTTTCTTTCCGGTAAGCGCATTCTGGTGACTGGCGTTGCCAGCAAACTGTCCATCGCATACGGTATCGCACAGGCGATGCATCGCGAAGGCGCTGAGCTGGCATTCACCTACCAGAACGACAAGCTGAAAGGCCGCGTAGAAGAGTTTGCCGCGCAGCTGGGTTCCAGCATTATTCTGGAATGCGACGTTGCACAAGATGAAAGCATCGACGGCATGTTCGCTGAGCTGGCAAAAACCTGGCCGAAATTTGACGGTTTCGTTCACTCCATCGGTTTTGCACCGGGCGACCAGCTGGATGGCGACTACGTGAACGCGGTCACCCGTGAAGGCTTCAAAATTGCTCACGACATCAGCTCCTACAGCTTTGTGGCGATGGCAAAATCCTGCCGCACCATGCTGAACCCGGGCGCAGCCCTGCTGACGCTCTCCTACCTGGGTGCTGAGCGCGCTATCCCGAACTACAACGTAATGGGCCTGGCAAAAGCCTCTCTGGAAGCAAACGTGCGCTATATGGCGAACGCGATGGGTCCTGAAGGCGTGCGCGTGAATGGTATCTCTGCGGGTCCAATCCGTACCCTGGCCGCTTCCGGCATCAAAGACTTCCGTAAAATGCTGGCGCATTGCGAAGCGGTTACCCCAATCCGTCGCACCGTCACCATCGAAGACGTGGGTAACTCCGCGGCGTTCCTGTGCTCTGACCTCTCGGCTGGCATCTCCGGCGAAGTGGTTCACGTTGACGGCGGTTTCAACATCGCTGCAATGAACGAGCTGGAAATCAAATAAGTTCGTCACCTTCCCGCTGCGGCGGGAAGGTTTGCCTGCCGTTCCATCCCGTTTTCCCTCTCGTTATTCCGTTCCGCTATTTGTTATCACCTAACAATATTTTTCCGCTTATCCGCCTTACGCCAGGATATTGATCGCCATTTTGAGATCAAGGAACGCACATGGAACAACGCCGTATTTCTGGCAAAGGCCACTGGTATCACGAGACCCAGTCCAGTAGCAGCCCGACGGAAGTCCTGCCTTTGGTTCCCGAAGCCGCACAGGTCGCGGATCGTTTTTTGCTGAACCTCACTTTACCGACAACGCTGCTGGCGGCCTGCGAACGCTGGTTAACCCCGGCCCGGGCGCTGTGTGACCTCTTTTTCCCGCGCGCCGTGCCGGTAAATCGCCTGCGCACGCTGAGCGCGTACGACCGATTCAGCACCGCGCTGACCGTGGCGCAGGTGTGCGGCGTGCAGCGTCTGTGTAATCACTACGCTGCGCTTCTCGCCCCGCTCTCCGGTCCTGACTCCTCTCGTGAAAGTAATCGCCGCCTCGCCCAGATCACCCAGTATGCCCGCCAGCTTGCCAGCTCGCCTGACGTGATCGACGCCAAGGCGCAGCAGGAGCTCGATGAGGTGGGCCTGACGGTGTATGACATCGTGACCATCAACCAGATTATCGGCTTTGTCGGTTTTCAGGCGCGGGTTGTCGCAGTGTTTCAGGCCCTGCTCGGGCACCCTGTCCGCTGGCTACCCGGACACCACATCCCCCCGCATGCCCTGATTGATGATAATGAGCTGAACATGGACGCCTGGGAGTCTGTCGTGCCAGGCGTTGAGCAACGGAACGCCAGCGCGCAGCAGCTGGCATCCCTTGAACGCTGGCAGGCCGAGCCGCTATTGCAGCAGCTTACGCCGGTGCTGTGCCATGAGCCGGCGATCCTCGATTACACGGGGGAAATTCTGGTCAGCGGCATCCATAATGCGCAACCAGCCGATGCGCCAGATGAGGCGGTAAAACGCGCCGTAGAACAGCTGGCGCGCTCCCCGGATCGGTTCAGCGCCGCGCAGTTTACCCCGCTGACGGACGAGGGTCTTTCCCCGGCTCAGGCTATCAACCTGCTGACCTGGAGCGCTTTTTGCGGTTGGTTGAGCCGTCTGAAAATCGCCATCGGCAAAGGCGAATAACCCTACTCATTACCTAAAGAGCGCTTGCCGTAACAGTGAGATTCGCGTAAAACTGTCAGCCGCTCAATGGCTACGAAAATAGATCACTATGCTCCAGGACAACCCGCTGCTAGCGCAGCTTAAACAGCAACTGCATTCCCAGACGCCACGTGCTGAAGGGGTCGTAAAAGCCACGGAAAAAGGCTTTGGCTTCCTTGAAGTCGATGCACAGAAAAGTTACTTCATTCCGCCTCCGCAGATGAAGAAAGTGATGCACGGCGATCGTATTACTGCCGTGATCCATAGCGAAAAGGATCGTGAATCTGCCGAGCCTGAAGCGTTGATCGAACCGTTCCTGACCCGCTTTGTGGGTAAGGTGCTGCGTAAAGATGACCGTCTGTCCATCATTCCGGACCATCCCCTGCTGAAAGACGCCATCCCTTGCCGCGCCGAGCGCGGGGTCGCACATGATTTTAAAGAAGGTGACTGGGCCGTGGCTGAAATGCGCCGTCACCCTCTCAAGGGCGACCGCGGTTTTTATGCCGAGCTGACCCAGTTTATTACCTTCGGCGACGACCATTTCGTGCCATGGTGGGTCACGCTGGCACGCCATAATCTGGAAAAAGAAGCGCCAGAAGGTGCAGCGACGGAGATGCTGGACGAAGGTCTGACGCGTCGCGATCTCACCGCCCTCAATTTTGTGACCATCGACAGCGCCAGCACCGAAGATATGGACGATGCGCTGTATGTGGAAGAGCAGGCTGACGGCAAGCTGCTGTTAACCGTGGCCATTGCCGATCCTACGGCCTGGATTGCTGAAGGCACGCCGCTGGATGACTCTGCTAAAATTCGCGCCTTCACCAACTATCTGCCGGGCTTCAACATCCCGATGCTTCCGCGCGAACTGTCTGACGACTTGTGCTCACTGCGCGCTAACGAAGTCCGTCCGGTTCTCGCCTGCCGCATGACCATCGCCACCGATGGCACCATCGAAGAGAACATCGAATTCTTTGCAGCCACCATCGAGTCAAAAGCCAAGCTGGTGTATGACGAAGTGTCTGACTGGCTGGAAAACAGCGGCAGCTGGCAGCCTGCAAATGACGCCATTGCTGAACAGATCCGTCTGTTACAGCGCGTCTGCCTGAGCCGCAGCGAGTGGCGTAAGACCCACGCGCTGGTGTTCAAGGATCGCCCTGACTACCGCTTCATTCTCGGTGAAAAAGGTGAAGTGCTGAATATTGTTGCCGAACCGCGTCGCATTGCTAACCGCATTGTTGAAGAGTCGATGATTGCGGCCAACATCTGTGCGGCCCGCGTACTGCACGACAAACTCGGTTTCGGTATTTATAACGTGCACACCGGCTTCGACCCGGCGAACAGCGAGGCGCTGGCCGCCCTGCTGAAGACTCATGACGTACACGTCGACCCGCAGGAAGTCCTGACGCTGAACGGCTTCTGCAAGCTGCGTCGTGAGCTGGATGCACAGCCGTCCGGCTTCCTCGATAGCCGCATCCGTCGTTTCCAGTCTTTCGCTGAGATCAGCACCGAACCTGGCCCGCATTTTGGCCTGGGTCTGGAAGCCTATGCGACCTGGACATCCCCGATCCGTAAGTATGGCGATATGGTTAACCACCGCCTGCTGAAAGCGATCGTTAAAGGGGAAACCATCGCCCGTCCGCAGGACGAAACCACCGTGCAGATGGCAGAGCGTCGTCGTCTTAACCGCATGGCGGAGCGCGACGTCGGTGACTGGCTGTATGCCCGCTTCCTGAAAGACAAAGCCGGGACTGATGCCCGTTTTGCGGCCGAAATCATCGATATCAGCCGCGGCGGCATGCGTGTTCGTCTGGTGGATAACGGCGCCGTGGCTTTTATTCCGGCCCCGTTCCTGCACGCCGTGCGTGACGAACTGGTTTGCAGCCAGGAGAACGGCACCGTTCAGATTAAAGGTGAAGTGGCCTATAAGGTGACTGAGGTTATCGACGTCACTATCGCTGAAGTACGCATGGAAACACGCAGCGTTATTGCCCGCCCTGCCGTCTGATTGTCGCCTGCTGAAAAGTCGGATCCACCCACGCCGGGTGATCCGACTTTTTTATTACCTCTAAAACCTCATACTCATCATTTTTACGTACCTTTCCCTCCCACAAATTGCAAAAAGCGATCACAATTATTAGCGGCGGGCGGGTTCACGTCTTAATGCGCTACAGGAATATTCATTCGACTGTATCCTTTTTCGCCATTCTCGTTCTAATATAAGAATACTGGGAAAAAACAATAGGTTTAGTTCGGTATTACCGCCGTTTTATTGCGATTAAACCGACTGGAAATGCACAATCTGTGCAATTAAGTGCGCCTGGGAGAGAGCATGATTGACGATCTGGAGCAAAATTTGCTGTTTCGTTACATGGGCACCCACAGTCCCTGGTGGCGGCTGACGGCGGACAGTAATGCGCTCCATCTTGCGGCCAGTGAAAGCGCAGATACTACACAGGTTGTCGCGTTGACCGATGAACAGGCCAGTCATATTCGCCAGATGACGGTGATCACCTCCAGCATTACCATGACGCTCTCCCTGTACGGTACCGATGTGCCAGTGCACCTGGTAGGCCGCAAAATCAATAAAAAAGAGTGGGCCGGCACCGCCTCCGCCTCCGCCTGGCATGATACCTCCGCTGTCGCCCGCGATCTGGCGCAGGGTCTCTCCTTTGCCGAACAGGTGGTTTCTGAAGCCAACTCGGTCATCGTCATTCTCGATCGGCACGGCAATATTCAACGCTTCAACCGCCTGAGCGAAGAATACACCGGGATGAAAGAGCACGAAGTCATTGGTCAGAACGTTTTTAAGCTGTTTATGAGCCGCAGCGAAGCCGCTGCCTCCCGCCGTAATATCAGCGGTTTTTTCCGTGACGGTAGCTCTTATGAAGTTGAGCGCTGGATCAAAACCCGCAAAGGGCAACGTCTGTTCCTGTTTCGTAATAAATTTGTGCACAGCGGCAGCGGCAAAAACGAAATTTTCCTTATCTGCTCCGGTACGGATATCACTGAAGAGCGTCGTGCCCAGGAGCGGCTCCGGGTACTCGCCAATACCGATACCATTACCGGCCTGCCAAACCGCAATGCCATTCACGATATGATCAGCGAAGCGATCGATAAGCGCGGCGACACCCAGGTGGGCGTGGTCTACCTTGACCTCGATAATTTCAAAAAAGTGAATGATGCCTACGGGCATATGTTTGGCGACCAACTTTTACAGGCCGTGGCGCTGGCGATCCTCAGCTGCCTGGAAGATGGCCAGGTACTGGCTCGTCTGGGCGGCGATGAGTTCATCGTGCTGGCCACCGGGACTTCCCAGGGTGCGCTGGAAGCGATGGCGTCGCGGATCCTGACCCGGCTGCGCCAGCCTTTCCGGATTGGTTTGATTGAAGTCTATACCGGCTGCTCGCTGGGCATCTCCCTTGCCCCGCAGCATGGGACCGATCGTGAAAGCGTGATCCGCAATGCCGACACCGCCATGTACACCGCCAAAGAGAACGGACGCGGCACGTTTTGCGTCTTCTCACCGGAGATGAATCAGCGCGTCTTTGAATATCTGTGGCTGGACACTAACCTGCGCAAGGCGCTGGATAATGACCAACTGGTGATCCACTACCAGCCGAAGATCACCTGGCGAGGCGAGGTCAGAACCCTCGAAGCGCTGGTTCGCTGGCAGTCGCCAGAGCGCGGCCTGATCCCGCCGCTGGAGTTTATCTCCTATGCCGAAGAGTCGGGGCTCATCGTGCCGCTGGGCCGTTGGGTGATGCTCGATGTGGTCCGCCAGGTCGCCAAATGGCGCGATAAAGGCATTAATTTGCGCGTAGCGGTCAACGTCTCGGCCCGCCAGCTGGCGGATCAGACCATATTCAGCGATCTGAAACAGGCGCTGAAGGATCTCAATTTTGAATATTGCCCGATAGATGTGGAGCTGACGGAAAGTTGCCTGATTGAAAACGAAGAGCTGGCGCTGTCGGTTATCCAGCAGTTCAGCCAGCTGGGGGCGCAGATCCATCTCGATGACTTCGGCACCGGTTATTCGTCGCTGTCGCAGCTGGCCCGCTTCCCCATCGATGCTATTAAGCTCGATCAGGCCTTTGTCCGGGATATCCATAAGCAGTCGGTCTCGCAGTCACTGGTGCGGGCGATTGTTGCCGTCGCCCAGGCGCTGAATTTGCAGGTGATTGCCGAAGGGGTGGAGAGCGCAAAAGAAGACGCCTTTCTGACAAAGAATGGCGTCAACGAACGACAGGGTTTTCTCTTTGCTAAGCCCATGCCCGCTGTCGCATTCGAGCGATGGTTTAAACGATATCAGTCACGCAACGCGCGTTAGCTGGCTTTACGCAGGCCTGATGCGGTGTGGCGATCCTGGAGCTGAACCAGCCGCTGCATATAGGCCACGTCCTTCTGCTGCAGACAAAATGCAGCATCCACCCAGTCTTCCGTGATATCCATAAGCTCGCTGCGCGGCAGCTGCAACACCCGCTGACGGGCGCGGAGCATGGCTCTGACGCCGTTCATTTTAGGCTGTAACGTGTCGATGAAGGTCCGTGTCGCAACGTAGCCCTGACCGGGTTCGAACAGCACGTCCACCAGCCCCTGCTGCTGATACCACTCTGCAGTGTGTGACTCCCCTTTGTAGATCAGCTCTTCTGCCAGTTTCATGCCTGAACGGCGTGCCACCAGCGAGTAGCCGCCCATGCCGGGAAAGAGATTGAAGGCGATCTCCGGGAAGCCTAAACGCGCATCCCGCTGTGCCAGCAGGAAGTGGTGCGCCAGCGCGGCCTCAAATCCGCCGCCAAGCGCACTGCCCTCCACCATCGACAGGGTGATTGCCCCGGTATCGAAGCCACGCGACGCAGCATGGACACAGTCCACGCACGCGCGGGCATACGCCCGAAGCGCTTCGCGACGTCCATTCTCGATGCACTCAACAAAGAAACGTAGATCGCCGCCGGTGTTGTACATCTCTGGCACCAGCGATCCGGTCACCCAAAAATCGACCTCAAACCCGGACTGCCTTACCAGCCAGGACAGGTTCATGATCTCCTCAATCAGGGCATGATTGAAGCATGGGCGTGGCTGAGCTCGCAGCATCATCCACACGGTGCGTCTTTCCTCTTCGTAGTAAGCTGCGAGTTGGGTGAATCGTACAGAATCAGTGAACAGTTTACAGGTAGCCTGATTGATAATTGTCATAGTCTAATTCCTCATAGAAAAAAGCGCCTTGCGCGCAGAATTAGACTAATCCACTACCAAAGTCCTCTGTATAAAGATGTATGAAAATATCACTACTATTAATGTACTTTCGTTAGCACACTTTTTCCCTTCTCTTTTGCCGTTAATTTCTGCATCATTGAATTTATTCACTTTTCATTTAGGGATGAGATTATGTCTGATATCGATGCACTGAAAGTTGCCCAACGTATTGATACTGTGCTGGATATTCTGGTTGCAGGTGATGTGAACTCTGCTCTGCGTAATCTCGAGATATTAAAATCAGAATTACTGACCCAGGCGGGCGCGCAGAAAAACGGCGACGCCGCACAGCCTAAATCGCCGTGGGAAGTTTAAGGGTCGCAGCAGCTCCCGTGGTTATGTCAGTTTTCAACTAACGGCTCAGCCGTTTTAATATGGATGCTATGAATTCCCGACAACAAATAATATTACAGATGGTGATCGACACAGGACGTGTGAGCGTCGTTGATCTGGCTAAAAGTACCGGCGTGTCTGAAGTCACCATCCGCCAGGATCTCAATCTTCTGGAAAAAATGAGCTATCTGCGCCGCGCGCATGGCTATGCCGTGCCGCTCGACAGCGAAGATGTCGAAACGCGCATGATGAACAACTATGCCCTGAAACGTGAACTGGCGGAGTTTGCCGCTTCTCTGGTCAACAACGGCGAAACGGTGTTTATCGAGAACGGCAGCTGTAATGCCCTGCTGGCGCGTACCCTGGCCGAGCAGAAAGAGGAAGTCACCATCGTGACGGTGAGCAGCTACATTGCTCATCTTCTGAAAGAGACGCGCAGCGAGGTTATTTTGTTGGGCGGAATCTATCAGAAAAAAAGCGAAAGCATGGTTGGCCCTCTTACACGTCAGTATGTTCAGCAGGTTCATTTCAGCAAGGCCTTTATCGGCATCGATGGCTGGCAGCCTGAAACCGGCTTTACCGGGCGGGATATGATGCGTTCAGACGTGGTTAATGCGGTGCTTGAGAAAGGCGGTGAGGCTATTGTGCTGACCGACAGCACCAAATTTGGCGCGGTGCATCCCTACACCATGGGCCCGGTCTCCCGCTTCAGCCGGGTTATTACTGACGAAGGCCTCAAAGCGGCCCACAGCGAGAAGCTGCAGCACGACGGGCTCATCGTCGATATCGTGAAAAAGCCAGCCTGACTCCCCTCCAACGCCCGGTTCGCCGGGCGTTTACCTGCCCTTTCGCTCTGAGATTATTCTGACGCAGCCTTTAAGACTATTTACCTGTTGGATCAGTGATAAAGACGTAAAATTAATGTTAGCGATATAACAGGAAGTGACTATCACCTGCGTGATTTTGTAACGCCTGCGCGAACAGTTTCATGGAAAACACGCTTAAGAGTTTTACACTTAATTAAGCAGAGCTATTTCCGTGGACCACTACTTCAGGAGAATGAGTTATGTCTATTAACAGCAAAAAATTATCCGCTGCTATGCTAGCCGTTACGCTGGCATTGTCCCTGAGCGCATGCTCCGGCATGAGCAGACAAGACCGTAATACCGCGATTGGTGCGGGTGCAGGCGCAATCGGTGGTTCCGTCTTAACTGACGGAAGCACGCTGGGGACCCTGGGTGGTGCCGCAGTGGGTGGTATCATCGGTCATCAGGTTAAATAACTAACCGATTTCCACCGCAGTCATTTGATAATGCCCTTTTGTTTCTGGCGCTATCTCAAAATAAAAATAATAAGCCACGGTCTCGACCGTGGCTTATTTGTTTCTGGCAAGCGTCAACCACCCGCTAATTTCACTTTCATCCCTTTTGCTTCCAGCAGGGATTTAATCAGATCCCGCTTGTCGCCCTGGATCTCAATTACGCCATCCTTAACTGCCCCGCCGCAGCCGCATTTTTTCTTCAGTTCAGCGGCAATAGCTGCCAGGGTGGCATCGTCAGCATCAATGCCGGTCACGAGGCATACGCCCTTTCCTTTACGCCCGCTGGTCTGGCGTTGAATTCGTACAATGCCGTCGCCTTTCGGACGCTCAGCTACCGCTTTCGGTTCATCTATGCGCCCGGTATCGGTCGAATAGACCAGGCGACTGTTGTTATCGCGCATTACGCCCCCTTGTGAAGTGATGCGTTGATGGCTTTCAGAGTTTGTGCCGGGTCAGCAGACTGGGTTACCGGACGACCAATAACCATATAGTCTACGCCCGCCGCCAGCGCCTGCTCCGGGGTCATAATGCGGCGCTGGTCGCCGGCATCGCTGCCCTGAGGACGAATACCTGGCGTTACCAGCTTAAAGTCCTGGCCAATAGCGCTTTTGAAGCGCACGGCTTCCTGAGCTGAGCAAACCACCCCGTCCAACCCACAGCTGTGCGTCAGGCGCGCCAGACGCTCGGCATGCTCTGCTGGTGACAGTGTCACGCCAAGATCCAGCAGGTCGCTGGACTCCATGCTGGTCAACACGGTAACGGCAATCAGTAACGGCGCGTCTTTGCCAAAGGGCTGGAGAGCTTCACGAGCCGCGGTCATCATCCGCGCACCGCCTGAGGCGTGCACGTTAACCATCCAGACGCCCAGCTCGGCAGCTGCCGCTACCGCATGGGCGGTGGTGTTAGGAATATCGTGGAATTTCAGATCCAGAAAGACATCAAAACCGCGCTGCTGCATGTCACGCACAATTTGCGGGCCAAAGAGCGTAAACATCTCTTTGCCGATTTTCAGGCGGCAGTCGCGCGGGTCAATACGATCAACGAACGCAAGCGCGTTATCGCGATTGTTGTAATCGAGAGCGACAACAACAGGAGATTCAGTAACTGCGCGGGATGAAGAGGGAGCTACAGACGTCATGACCGGACCTTCTCGTCGATGGGCGCCGCATCGGCGCGGGAATGTTAAACGGCGTGCATTCTACCTGTGCATCACGAAAATGAACAGGTTCCATTTTCATTCCTGCCAGACTGCAGCGCGCACTGTTCAGACTGAAAAGGCGTCAAAGTATGTTGTAACTAAAAAAGGATTTTTTTAAAAATTACTGCCCATCGAGGCCGCGAATCGGCTTAATGGTTGACCAGGCGCGACACGACGGACAGTGCCAGTACAGGGTGTAGGCAGTAAAACCGCACTTCTGGCAGCGATAGCGCGGCTTGCTGCGGATCTGCTCGCCGACCATGTCGCGCAGCACCATCAGGCTCTCTTTGGCGCGCCCCTCTTCCGCATCGTTGAGGTGGTAATCCATCAGTTTGTGGAACACGCGCATGGTGGGATGACGCTGCAGCTGACGGGTAATGTAAATCTGTGCGGTGTCGCTGCCCTCGTGCTCCTGGACGACATCCGCCAGCATCAGCTCGGCATAGGCCCCGGTGTTCTCTTCCACGCAACGGCGCAGGAAGGCCACCCACTCTTCGGCCATACCCAGTTGCTGATAGCAGGTTTGCAGCATCTCCAGGGTTTCGCTGACCAGCTCTTTATCCTGGTCGATGACCCGCAGCAGGCTCTCTACCGCTTTCTGGTAATCGCCTTTCGCCATGTACACGCGCCCCATCATGATAGAGACGCGCGCGCTGCTGCGATCCGCGGCAGCGCCCTTCCGGAGAAGCGCCATGGCTTTGTCCATGTCTTCATTGCCCATCTGCTGCAGGGCGAGTTCGCAATAGAAATGGGCGATTTCTACGCGCTGTTTGTCTTTACCCAGCTTCACCAAACGTTCCGCAACATCAATAGCTTTCTGCCATTCGCTGGTGGCCTGGTAAATTTGCAGGAGTTGTTGCAGAGCGCTGATGCGAAAATCGGTTTCATCCACCAGCTGATTGAACATCTCTTCGGCGCGATCGTACAACCCTGCCGCCATGTAGTCGCGTCCCAACTGCTGTACGGCCAGCAGACGCTGCTCATAGGTTAATGAGGCGCTTTCCATTAAGGTCTGGTGGATGCGGATGGCGCGATCAACTTCGCCCCGGGAACGGAACAGATTGCCGAGAGTAAGGTGGGCCTCAACGGTGCCGGTATCCTCTTTCAACATCTCAAGGAACAGGTCTACCGCTTTATCCTGTTGATTGCTCAGAAGGAAGTTAACCCCGGCGACATAGTCGCGTGAAAGACGGTTGGCTTCATCCTGTTTTGTTTGTTGCGCACTTCTGCGGCCCATATACCAGCCATAGGCTGCGGCTACAGGCAAAAGCAGAAACAACAACTCCAGCATCTTCGATTATTCCTTCGCTACCGGCACACCTGAACTTACCGGAACGTCGGTCGTGGGCGCAATTTGGTATTCAAGACGTTTAATTTTACGTTCGGCGCGGGCAAGTGAAACCCGAACTTTTAGCCAGAACAGGCCGCAAATAAGCCAGCCGATCGCAAATCCTGCCGCAAAGAGTACCGCCAGCAGGCTGGAAATCCGATATTCGCCTTGCGCCAGCAGATAATTGAACGTTACCTGTTGATCGTTTTGCGCACCTAATGTGACGGAAATGACAAAAATCGCCAACACCAGTAAGAAAATGAGTAAATATTTCACATTACTTCCCGTTATGTGGTTTGAGCGAATAAAGAGTGTTCACCATAGCGTAACCAGCCTTATAAACTACCATTTTCAGGACGGGCGCGAAACGGAAAAAGCATCGCGCCACGACTGGATCTGCGGCTAAATATGAGAATTTCAACCGCAGTCAGCTTTCCTGGTCCCTGTCGGCTATTTCCCGCTTCTCTTCTGCCGGCGGCGTGAGTGGGCCACAAACGCGCTGGGCAAGCCAGGTGGCGCAGGTGATCAGCAGCCACGACATCAGAGTGGCAACCACCAGATCCCGCGGCCAGTGCATGCCGAGCAGCAGGCGGCTGCCCATTACCCCCGTCGCCCAGACCAGCAGGAAGGCGATGGTCAGCGTGCGCCGGCGCGGCCACAGCAGCCCTACCCCCAGCAATGCCCAGCTTGCGGCGAACATCGTGTGTCCGGACGGGAAGGCAAATCCGGTCTCTTTTTGCCAGTGTTTGCGTAAAAATGTCGGAACAGCCTGTTGTTCAGTAAGCTGTTCTTTCACCAGCTCACCGCGTTCTTTACGCTTTAAATTGTAGAAGTCGTTGACCGGGACATGGTGAGTTTTTTCCAGCCAGACGACAAACGGACGCGGCTCCTGAACCCGATCTTTCACCCAGGATTTAAGCCCCTGGCCGATAAGGATCACGCCGGCAAGAATGGCAAAGAGCATGATGGCGGCCCGCAGACGAAAACGCAGGCACCATAAAAACCAGCCGCATAGCAGCGCGTGCGTAATAATGCCCCAGGGTTGGGTGACCGTCTCCGTGATCCAGAACAGCGCCTTTAACCATCCGCTGTTCGTGCCAGGCTGCCACTGCCAGCCGGATATCCATACAGCCACAGGCATAATAAGCAATATCCCTGCGCCAACCGCCGTACGGCGGGCAATTGAAAGCATGTCGTCTCCTTTTTTCGATAAGCCTCACAATCATAACTGAAAAATGAGAGCTGCGTAAAAATGTCGGATTGTGCGTTTAACGTTCGTTAAGCTGGCGGTGATTAGGTGAACGTGTGGAGCTTGTGGCAAAATAAGACAATACCGACAGCCAAACAGGCAACAGACACAAGGCGTGTCAGCATTTTTTGGAGAATCAAATGCAGCTTAAACGTGTGGCAGAAGCCAATCTGCCAACCCCCTGGGGCGATTTCCTGATGGTGGGTTTTGAAGAACTGGCAACCGGGCAGGATCACGTTGCGTTAGTGTTCGGGGATACCTCCGGGCAGACGCCAGTGCTTGCTCGCGTCCATTCCGAGTGTTTGACGGGTGACGCCCTGTTTAGCCTGCGCTGCGATTGTGGTTTTCAACTGGAAGCCGCCCTGTCGCACATCGCGGAAGAAGGCCGCGGCATCCTGCTGTATCACCGCCAGGAGGGGCGTAATATCGGTCTGCTGAACAAGATCCGCGCCTATGCCCTGCAGGATCAGGGATACGATACCGTGGAAGCGAACCATCAGTTAGGCTTTGCAGCAGACGAGCGTGATTTCACCCTGTGCGCCGATATGTTCAAGCTGCTGGGCGTGGATGAAGTGCGTTTGCTGACCAATAACCCGCGTAAGGTCGAGATCCTGACCGAAGCCGGCATCAACATCGTTGAACGTGTGCCGCTGATCGTTGGCCGTAACCCGAACAACGAACACTATCTGGATACCAAAGCGGCGAAGCTTGGACATCTGCTCAGCGAGTAAAAAAAACAGCCCGGCAGCGCGATGCGCGCCGGGCTGGTCACTGTGTGTTAATTCAGCATATTACGGATCACATAGTGCAGGATACCGTCGTTCTTGTAGTAGGTCAGCTCGGTAGCTGTGTCAATTCGGCAGCGGCAGTCCACCACCTCGGTTTGTCCATCCGCTCGCGTCAGCTTGACCGGCACGGTGGCGCCAGGCGTCAGACTTTGCAGATCCGCAATATCAATGCGCTCCTCCCCGGTCAGCCCCAGCGTTTTACGCGATGTCCCCTGCGGGAACTCCAGCGGTAAAATCCCCATCCCGATCAGGTTTGAACGGTGGATACGTTCAAAGGACTCAGCGATCACCACGCGTACGCCAAGCAGCCGTGGCCCTTTTGCTGCCCAGTCACGACTGGAGCCGGAACCGTACTCTTTCCCGGCGATCACCGCCAGCGACGTACCTTCCTGCTGATACTTCATAGCAGCATCGTAAATCGAGATCACTTCCGTACCCGGCAGATGTCGGGTCATCCCGCCCTCAACGCCAGGCACCATCTCGTTGCGGATGCGGATATTGGCGAAGGTGCCGCGCATCATCACCTCATGGTTACCGCGACGGGACCCGTAAGAGTTGAAGTCACGTCGCTCCACGCCACGACTCTGCAGATACCGCCCTGCCGGGCTATCCGCTTTAATGCTGCCCGCCGGAGAAATGTGGTCGGTGGTGACCGAGTCGCCAAGGATGGCTAACACCCGTGCGCCGTGGATATCTTCCAGCGGTTTAGGCTCCGCCAGCATCTCGTCAAAGAAAGGCGACAGGCGGATGTAGGTGGAATCATCCTGCCAGCTGTAGGTATCCGAGCGCGCCACCTCAATGCTTTTCCACTCCGCCGTGCCTTCGAACACTTCGGCATACTCCTTGCGGAACATGTCGGTGGAGACTTTTTCTACCGCAAGGGCGATCTCCTGCGCTGACGGCCAGATATCTTTCAGATAAACCGGATCCCCTTTGCGGTCGTGCCCCAGAGGCTCGGTCGCGAGGTTAATATTCATATTCCCGGCCAGGGCATAGGCTACCACCAGCGGCGGTGAGGCCAGCCAGTTGGTTTTCACCAGCGGGTGGATACGGCCTTCGAAGTTGCGGTTGCCCGAGAGCACCGCCCCGACCGTCAGATCCCCCTGCTTGATCGCCGTCTCGATAGGTTCCGGTAGCGGCCCGGAGTTACCAATACAGGTGGTACACCCGTAGCCGACCAGGTTGAAACCCAGTTCATCCAGGTACGGCGTCAGCCGGGCCTGGGCCAGGTAATCGGAGACCACTTTGGAGCCCGGAGCCAGCGAGGCTTTTACCCACGGCTGGCGTTTCAAGCCAAGGGTAACGGCTTTTTTCGCCAGTAGTCCCGCCGCCATCAGCACGCTGGGGTTTGAGGTGTTCGTACAGGAGGTGATGGCCGCGATCGCTACCGCGCCATCCGGAAGCTGATACTGATGGCCGTTCATGACGTAATCAATGGGTCGACGATCCTTCTGCGCGGTATTAACTTCCAGTTCATTGCTGGCAGCAAACGCCTTTGGCACATCCGCCAGCGCGACCCGATCCTGAGGACGCTTCGGCCCGGCGAGGCTGGCTTCGACCTCGCCCATATCCAGCGCCAGGGTGCTGGTAAACACCGGTTCATCTCCCGGATTACGCCACATCCCTTGCGCTTTGGCATAGGCCTCAACCAGCTCAACCTGCTCGCTGCTGCGCCCGCTGAGGCGCATATACTCCAGCGTGACGCCGTCTATCGGGAAGAAGCCACAGGTCGCGCCGTATTCCGGCGCCATGTTGGCGATGGTGGCCCGGTCCGCCAGCGGCAATGAGTCGAGTCCGTCACCGTAGAATTCAACAAATTTGCCCACCACCCCGTGCTTACGTAGCATCTGGGTCACGGTGAGCACCAGATCGGTGGCGGTGATGCCTTCACGCAGTTTGCCGGTCAGCTTAAAACCGACCACGTCAGGGATCAGCATCGACACTGGCTGACCGAGCATAGCGGCCTCGGCTTCGATCCCCCCTACCCCCCAGCCCAGCACGCCAAGGCCGTTGATCATGGTGGTGTGCGAGTCGGTGCCGACCAGCGTATCCGGGTAGGCCACCCACTCTTTATCCTGCAGTTCACTCCACACCGCCTTGCCGAGGTATTCGAGATTGACCTGATGGCAGATGCCGGTGCCGGGTGGAACAACGCTGAAGCGGCTGAAGGCCTGCTGGCCCCATTTCAGAAACACATAACGCTCGTGGTTACGCTCCATCTCCAGGCGTACGTTTTCTTCAAACGCCTCATCGTCACCAAAGTGGTCCACGGTCACCGAGTGGTCAATCACCAGATCCACAGGGGAAAGCGGATTCACTTTGGCAGTATCGCCGCCAAGACGTTTGACGGCTTCGCGCATCGCCGCCAGATCGACCACCGCCGGAACGCCGGTAAAGTCCTGCATCAGGACCCTGGCCGGGCGATAGGCTATTTCCCGGTCGGCATGGGCATTTTGCAGCCACCCGGCGAGGGCGTGGATGTCTTCGGAGGTGACAGAGACCTCATCCTGCCAGCGCAGGAGATTTTCCAGTAACACTTTAAGCGACTTGGGTAAACGGTCGATGTCCCCAAGCTCCCTGGCGGCCAGCGGCAGGCTGTAGTAGTGATAGGTTTTGTTCTCGGCCTGCAGTGTGTCCTTACTGGCTTCGCGTAAGGTTAACGACATAAGCTCCTCCTTAATTACCGGGATTGCGATACCCTGACCTTTATCAGGGCCGTAATTAAAGATAACACATCGTCACCGTAACGATTTGATAACAACCCAAATGGACAAATTTGCAGAGAAAAGGAGAGGTCAAAAAGAAAAAGCCCCGCTTGAGCGAGGCTTTATTTTTTAGTGTAGGGAGAGCCAGATAAGCTGGGACCAGAAGAGAATCGACAGAGAGAACGCGGCGATCCACGACCAGTATTTGACTCCGGATATATTATTCATCATTGTGACACCCGTCTTTATTTATTTGTTTACGACTGAGTCAGGCTCAGTTCGGTATTGCTGAAGTGTATTTATTAAAGAGTACAAAAGCGCACCGGATTATTAATGCACTACGCCTGAGCGGCAGAATTATTGTTTTTTGGCATCGTCTTCTGCGAACGAATCGATGAAGGCTTGCTGCTGCGGCGACAGCGTCCAGGAAGCAGGAACCTGGCTTGTCACTTCTTTACGGACTTTGCGGCGAGTGTCACGTTGCTGACACATAGGTTTCACTGCTTCACTGCGCCCCTGTACCGTCATAGTTAACCCCAGAATTTCCAGACCAGTAACGCCACCACGATCCAAAACAGCGTGGAACCGAGAAATACCGCCAGCCAGGCTTTGCGCTTGAGCCCTGGATCCCGTTGCGGCTCATGACTTCCTGACGGCATTGCTAACCTCGTACAATCGACTTTGCTTATCATTTGGCTACCAAACAATTGGTATAAGTAATCATCACTGAGATAAATCCTAAAGAAACTTTAGTTGAAAATCCAGTGAATTTACGAATCCTGTACGGTGAAATATTTAATCTTTTGAGCGGAAATATATAAATGAAACGTGGAGTTTGCGTAGCGGCTATTTATTTTCTATTTTTGTTGGCTTTTTGAGACAGGCGCGGACACAAAGCGCTGTAACCCTATGGTTACTGTGTTAAACGAATGGTTAAAAGAGAAGGATTCTAATTCAGATTATAAACGGGAATAACGGTATCTTTCCCGCAGGAAAGATACCGCAGGGTATTATTTTTCTGGCAGCTTAATGTCTTTAAACATCGCTTCGATGTCTTCATTAGAACGCAGCGCAACCGCCGTATCCACCACGTCGCGGGTCAAATGTGGTGCGAATCGCTGAATAAAATCATACATATAGCTGCGCAGGAAGGTGCTGCGGCGGAAACCAATTTTGGTGGTGCTGTGGCCGAATACGCCCTGGGTATCCAGGCGGACTAAATCGGGATCGGCTATCGGATCTACCGCCATGCTGGCAATCACCCCTACCCCCAGCCCCAGCCGCACGTAGGTCTTGATCACGTCGGCATCGGTGGCGGTAAAGACGATCCGTGGCGTTAAGCCTGCGCGATTGAATGCGGTGTCCAGTTCCGAACGGCCGGTAAAGCCAAAGGTGTAGGTCACCAGCGGATACTGGGCGAGTTCCTCGATCGATACCGAGGTTTTGGCCGCCAGCGGGTGTTCAGGCGTCACCACAATCGAGCGGTTCCAGTGATAGCAAGGCAGCATCACTAAATCGTCGTAAAGATGCAGCGCTTCGGTGGCGATGGCGAAATCTGCATTGCCTTTAGATACTGCTTCGGCAATCTGAGTCGGTGAGCCCTGATGCATATGCAACGAAACGCGAGGATAGCGCTCAATGAAGCCTTTAATCACGCCCGGCAGAGCGTAGCGCGCCTGGGTGTGGGTTGTGGCGATATACAGGGAGCCTTTGTCAGGCCATGTGTGCTCGCCCGCCACGGATTTAATGGCATCGACCTTCGACAGCACTTCGCGGGCAATACGGATAATTTCCTGCCCCGCCGGCGTAACCTGAGTAAGGTGTTTACCGCTGCGGGCGAAAATCTGGATCCCCAGCTCATCTTCAAGCATACGGACCTGCTTACTGATACCGGGTTGCGAGGTATAAAGACCTTCTGCGGTCGAGGAGACGTTAAGGTTGTGGTTGACCACCTCAACGATATAGCGAAGCTGCTGTAGTTTCATGCCGGACCATCCGATTGAGCGCACACGGGCAATCGCTTAAGACGATTTGATAATAAGAAAAGGGTTAACTATAACCACTATATCATTTATATCATTGCTGTATAGCCCGTAACAAAAAATAATAACCCGCCAATAAAAAAGGGCCGGAAGTCCGGCCCTTTCAAAGGTAAGTAACGGTAATTAAGGCTTATTTCTTGCCTTCAACCCATTTTCCGTCAACATAAAATGCTGACCAGCCGGTCGCTTTACCGTCTTTCTCAGAAGCAACATACTGCTGCTTGGTCTTACGGCTAAAACGCACGATCGTCTTATTACCTTCAGGATCCTGCTGTGGCGCATCGGCCAGATAGCGCAGCTTCTCAGCCAGACGATCGCGGAAGCGGAACAGCTCTTCCACCAGCGGCGCACGGGTTTCGCGTGATTTCGGGAAGGTGTTGGCCGCCAGGAAGACGCCCGCCGCACCGTCACGCAGGACGAAGTAAGCGTCGGACTTCTCGCACGGCAGCTCCGGCAACGGCACCGGATCTTCCTTCGGCGGTGCCACTTCACCATTACGCAGGATCTTACGCGTGTTTTTACAGTCATCGTTGGTGCAGGCCATGTACTTACCAAAACGCCCCATCTTCAGGTGCATTTCAGAACCACATTTTTCACACTCCACGATCGGACCGTCATAGCCTTTAATGCGGAACTCACCCTCTTCGATCTCGTAACCGTCGCAGGTCGGGTTGTTACCGCAGACGTGCAGTTTACGTTTCGGATCGATCAGGTAGCTGTCCATCGCCGTGCCGCACTTATTACAGCGGCGCTTAGCGCGTAATGCGTTGGTTTCCGCATCGTCGCCTTCCAGCACGTTCAGCACTTCGTTTTCCGGCACCAGGTTGATGGTGGTTTTGCAGCGCTCTTTCGGCGACAGGGCATAGCCTGAACAGCCGAGGAACACGCCGGTGGTGGCGGTACGGATCCCCATTTTGCGACCGCAGGTCGGACAGTCGATGCTGGTCAGCACCATCTGGTTCGGCTGCATGCCACCCTCTTCAGGGTCTTTTTCCGCTTTTTCCAGCTGGTTGGTGAAGTCGCCGAAGAAGCTGTCAAGTACCTTCTTCCACTCGGCTTCGTGGTTCGCCACCTGGTCAAGACTGTTTTCCATCTGCGCGGTAAAGTCGTAGTTCATCAGATCGCGGAAGTTAGCTTCCAGACGATCGGTGACGATTTCACCCATTTTTTCTGCATAGAAACGGCGGTTTTCCGTACGCACATAGCCGCGATCCTGAATGGTCGAAATGATCGACGCATAGGTAGACGGACGACCAATGCCGCGTTTTTCCAGCTCTTTCACCAGCGAGGCTTCGCTGAAGCGAGCCGGTGGCTTGGTGAAGTGCTGAGCCGGCGTCAGCTCAACCAGGGAAAGTTCATCCCCGGCGTTGACCGCTGGCAGGGTTTTGTCTTCATCACCCTTACGCAGCGCAGGCATCACTTTGGTCCAGCCATCGAAACGCAGAATACGACCACGCGCTTTCAGGCGGAAATCACCCGCACCGACGGTGAGCGTAGTGGAGTCGTATTGCGCAGGCGTCATCTGACAGGCGACAAACTGGCGCCAGATCAGCTGATACAGTTTCTGCGCGTCGGCTTCCATATCCTTCAGGGATTCAGCCAGAACAGCAACGTCAGAAGGACGAATCGCTTCGTGCGCTTCCTGAGAGTTCTCCTTGCTGTTGTACTGGTTGGCGCTCTCCGGCAGATACTTCTTACCAAAGTTATCGCCGATGTAATCACGCACCATGTTGACTGCGTCCTGGCTCAGGTTGGTGGAGTCAGTACGCATGTAGGTAATGTGACCCGCTTCATACAGACGCTGAGCCATCATCATGGTTTTCTTCACGCCGTAACCCAGTCGGGTACTTGCCGCCTGCTGCAGCGTGGAGGTGATAAACGGCGCGCCCGGCTTACTGCTGGTCGGTTTGTCTTCACGATCCAGCACCTGATAGCGGGCTTTCTCCAGCAGCGCGACCGCGGCCATCGTCTGATCGCGGTTTTCAGGGCGGAACGGCTTATCGTTCTGGTGCGACACTTCCAGCGGCAGCGTATCGCCGCCCGGCGTGGTCACGCTGGCGTCAATTTCCCAGAATTCTTCTGGCACAAACGCTTTGATTTCGCGTTCACGTTCAACCACCAGACGCACGGCAACAGACTGGACGCGGCCCGCTGACAGGCCACGGGCAATCTTTTTCCACAGCAGTGGAGAGACCATGTAACCCACGACGCGGTCCATAAAGCGGCGCGCCTGCTGAGCGTTAACGCGGTCGATATTCAGCTCGCCCGGCTTTTCAAAGGCCTGACGGATCGCGTTTTTAGTAATTTCGTTAAACACCACGCGGCTGTAGCGGGTGTCATCTCCTCCGATCACTTCCCGCAGGTGCCATGCAATGGCCTCCCCTTCGCGGTCAAGGTCGGTTGCGAGATAGATGTGGTCGGCTTTTTCCGCCAGCTGTTTCAGCTCGGAGACGACTTTCTCTTTACCCGGCAGCACTTCGTACTGTGCCTGCCAGCTATCCCACGGGTTAACACCCATGCGATTTACGAGCGCGCTACGTTCATCCTTTTTAGGCTTTTTGGCCCCTTTGGTGGAGGTAGAGTCGGCGCTCTTCTTGGCTGAGCCACTGGTCGGCAGATCGCGGATATGACCGACGCTGGACTTAACCACGTAGTCGCTACCCAGATACTTATTGATCGTTTTGGCTTTTGCCGGGGACTCAACGATAACGAGAGCTTTACCCATATTCACCTTTACCTAATTTGTTTCTTCCAGGAATACGTCGCGTGAGTTCACCTTCCACTGGCGACGAGACATCTATATAACGACGTCATCAGTGGATATCAACCCCCTTTCGGACCAGCCGCCAAAAACGACCTCACCCAGGTGGTTGAGTTTACGGGCTTTTTCTCGCTCCGGTGTGACTGCACGACGAGATTTAGGTCGAATGTCAAGCAAATCTATTGCCAGAATGACGAAAGCGCACACTCTACCTGATAAAATCCGTTACGCAACTTTATTAGCATGCAAAAGCAAATCACGCCAGCGCTGTCCGTCTTGCCCTGCATGCCTGAAAACGGGGAAAATTTGCTCCCGGGACCGCGGCGGCGTAGACTAATGTCACTGTTTAAGGAGGGGATAATGCAGCAAACTACCCAACCAATTGACCGCGCAACCTTGCTTGCCGAAGCAAATAAACTCATTCGTGAACATGACGACACTCTGGCAGGGATCGAAGCCACAGGTGTGGAGCAGCGTAATGGCGTGCTGGTCTTCAGCGGCGATTACTTTCTCGATGAGCAGGGGTTACCTACCCCACGCAGCACCGCGGTATTTAACATGTTTAAATACCTGGCCCATGCCCTCTCGGATAAGTATCACCTGGTCGATTGATGCAAAACGCGAGGCACTGGCCTCGCGTTTTTATTTATAGCAGGGGTTTCTGTCCACGCTGCAGCCAGCGTAGCAACAGTCGGTCCGCACTCTCTGCGGCGCTGTTGGTAAACCGGTCCATCAGTTTTTTCCGCCGGGTATAGCGCACGCCCACCAGCTCGCGGCCCTCCATCAGCCCCAGCAGCAGATCGTCGCTGGTGCCCACCTGGTCCACAAGCCCTTTATCCAGCGCCTGAGTGCCGTACCAGTGTTCACCGGTCGCCACCTGCTCGATATCAAGCGAAGGCCGCATCTGCTGCACAAAGCTTTTAAACAGCTGATGGGTGTCATTAAGATCTTCGCGGAATTTCTGTCGACCCTCTTCGGTATTTTCGCCCAGCAGCGTCAGGGTGCGCTTGTACTGACCCGCCGTATGCAACTCAACGTCAATGTCTTTGTTTTTCAGGAAACGATTGAAGTTGGGGATCTGCGCCACTACGCCAATCGAACCAATAATAGAGAAAGGTGCGGCGACGATTTTATCGGCCACGCAGGCCATCATATAGCCACCGCTGGCGGCGACCTTATCTACCGCCACCGTCAGCGGGATCTTCTTGTCGCGCAGGCGTTGCAGCTGCGAGGAGGCCAGCCCGTAACCGTGGACCACCCCACCCGGACTTTCGAGACGCAGGACAACCTGGTCTTCGGGTCTGGCCACTGCCAGCACCGCGGTGATCTCTTCGCGCAGGGAGGTAACCTCATGCGCATCCATACTGCCTTTAAAATCCAGAACATAGACCCGCGGTTTTGCCGCTTCCGGGCGCTGCTCCAGCTTTGCTTTTTGCTTAGCCGCTTTCGCGTCAAGCTTGTGCTTTTTCTTCTGCGCCTTGTGCCACAGTTTTTGCTGATGCGCGTCGAGCAACGCCACCGACATCTCTTCCTGCATCTCCGTGTACTGCTCGCTTAACCGGGTAATCCGCAACTCGCCGCGCTGACGTTTTCGCTGCGTCAGGTTGACAATCAGAACGGCGATCACCGCAATGGCAATCACCACCGTTGCAATTTTGGCCAGAAATAAACCGTATTCAGAAAGTAATTCCACGCGTCCACCTTGGTTTAACCACTTGTTTTCACACCCAGTGTACAACAGCCTTCGCCAGGCGTCTCGCACCTGACGATACCCTTGCGAGGCGTCTTCAGGAATTTGAATTTCGCGGAAAAATATTTGCAAATTGTTAATTTTACAGTGAACTCTCCGGATGACTGATTGATATCCTGTTCACTTTCGGGCATAAAGCCGAAAAGAGAACGCACAGCATGGGCCGCGCCAACGCGCGCCAGAGGAGTGACTTTGCACTATCAACCCAAAAAAGATCTACTGCAAAACCGTATTATTCTGGTCACCGGCGCCAGCGACGGTATTGGCCGTGAGGCGGCGCTGACCTACGCCCGCCACGGCGCACGCGTCATTCTGTTAGGACGTAATGAAGGAAAACTGCACGACGTGGCGCAGGCGATCGCCAGCGAGGGTGGCGCACCGACGCACGAATATACGCTTGACCTGTTAACCTGTACCCCAGAGGAGTGCCAGCAGCTTGCCCGGCGTATCGCCGAGGATTATCCGCGTCTGGACGGGGTATTACATAATGCGGGTTTTCTCGGTGAAGTGCGCCCGATGGACGAGCAAACCCCGGAGATCTGGCAGCAGGTAATGCAGGTGAACGTCAATGGCACCTTTTTCCTCACTCAGGCATTGCTTCCTTTATTACTGCAGTCCGATTCCGGCTCGCTGGTATTCACCTCATCCAGCGTCGGGCGCCAGGGGCGAGCCAACTGGGGCGCCTATGCCGCTTCGAAGTTTGCCACCGAAGGGATGATGCAGGTGCTGGCGGAGGAGTATCAAAGCCGCCACCTGCGCGTAAATTGTATCAACCCCGGCGGCACACGCACCGGCATGCGCGCCAGCGCGTTCCCGACGGAAGATCCGCTTAAACTGAAAACCCCTGCCGACATCATGCCGCTCTATCTGTGGCTGATGGGCGACGACAGTCGCCGCAAAACCGGCATGACCTTTGATGCCCAACCCGGCCGTAAACCAGGAATATCGCAATGAGTGATGAACGTCATCAGCAGCGCCAGCAGCGTCTGAAAGAACAGGTCGACGCCCGCGTTGCCGCAGCTCAGGATGAACGCGGGATTATTATTGTCTTCACCGGCAACGGTAAAGGCAAAACCACTGCGGCCTTTGGTACGGCGACCCGCGCCGTCGGTCACGGACAAAAGGTGGGCGTGATCCAGTTCATCAAAGGAGAGTGGCCGAACGGCGAGCGTAATCTGCTAGAGCCTCACGGGGTGGAGTTTCAGGTAATGGCGACCGGGTTTACCTGGGATACCCAGAATCGCGATACCGACACCGCCGCCTGTCTGGCCGTCTGGGAGCAGGCGAAACTCATGCTGGCGGACCCTGCACTCAACATGGTGCTGCTGGACGAGATCACCTACATGGTGGCCTACGACTACCTGCCCTTGCAGGAGGTCGTGGATGCGCTGAACAACCGTCCGGCGCACCAGACGGTGATCGTCACCGGACGCGGCTGTCATCGGGATATTCTGGAAATGGCGGATACGGTCAGCGAGTTACGCCCGGTCAAACACGCCTTTGATGCCGGCGTTAAAGCGCAAATCGGTATCGACTATTAAGAAAAAACCCGGCGATGCCGGGTTTTGTTTTTTAGCCGTTGTTGTTACGGCTGCCAGAGCGACGATTATTGCCGCTGACCTGGCTGTGACGTTTGACCGCCCGACGGATCTGATTCGCTTTCATGCGACGACGATCTTTTTCCACCGCCACTTTCGAGGTGGTTTCCGGCGTCAGCTGCACCAGCTCACGCAGGTAGTTGGTCTGGGTTAAATCCAGCTCGGTATAGCCGCCACGAGGAAGCCCTTTCGGCAGCAGGATGTCACCGTAACGCACGCGGATCAGACGGCTAACCTGCACGCCAACGGCTTCCCACAGACGACGTACCTCGCGGTTACGGCCTTCGGTTAGGGTCACGTTGTACCACTGGTTAATGCCCTCACCACCGGTAAACTTGATGGTTTTAAAGGCGGCCGGGCCATCTTCGAGCTGTACGCCGCGGGACAGATCGCGAATTTTGTTATCGTCAACTTCGCCAAACACGCGAACCGCATATTCACGCTCCACTTCACGGCTTGGGTGCATCAGACGGTTTGCCAGCTCACCGTCGGTGGTGAACAGCAGCAGACCGCAGGTGTTCACATCCAGACGACCTACAGCGATCCAGCGCGCACCGCGCAGTTTTGGCAGGCGGTCGAACACGGTCGGACGGCCTTCCGGATCGTTACGGGTGCAAAGCTCGCCTTCCGGCTTGTAATAGGCCAGCACGCGGCAAATTTGCTCGGCAGACTCTTTCACTGAGATCAGGTGGCCGTCGATACGAATTTTCAGGCCTGGCACGATTTCCACACGGTCACCCAGGGTGGCGATTTTACCGTCCACACTGACACGACCTGCTTCGATAATGGTTTCGATTTCACGGCGTGAACCGTGGCCGGCGCGGGCCAGCACTTTCTGTAATTTCTCGCTCATTGAGCTTCCTTCAGGTGTCGCCTTCACAGGCGTCGAATGGGTACTAACAAATCTATATAAATCAATGCGTTAGCATGTTTTACTGAATGCCATTATACGCGATGTTCACCACGTTGTAACCTACTTTGTTGTACAGCATGTTCATCACCTAAAACTTAGCCTCTGATTAAGCTTTAAGCAAAAAAAAAGGAGCCTAAGCTCCTTTGAAGTTTTAACCGCCTGTACTGCTTTGACCGCTCAAGGTTGACAAGGTTAGCGATTGCATGAAGCTGGCTTGTGAGGCTTTCGCCGTGAAATCCACATAATCCGCAAGCCTGCTCGCATCGCTGGCGATTGTCAGCGGTACGGACGCTTCAAGATTGAGATTTAATACAGGTGCAAGGTTGTACGCTGGCGCGTTACTACTGGTGCTAGTTAGGGATGATATAGTGTTATCACGTAAGGTTTGACCATTCAGACTGTATTGTTCTACCGCTGTCCCTGTAGGCTGGTCATCTATTCCTAACAAACCTTTAACAGCATGACCAATACTACGGGTATCAAATCCGGTTTGTTGTTGAATCCAATCGGCAGCACCGTTAGCACTTCCTGTAACAGCACCATCGTAGAGAGCATCTGGAACCGTCTTAGTAGGATCAGCAAACCAATCTGGGAATTTCGTTTTAAAGAAATCGTGCAATTGGGATAAACCGCCGCTTATTTCACCTGCAAAGCCGGTGATCTGAGCGGTGAGATTACCAAGCTCATAGCCTAAGCCGTTTGCAACGTCATTAAACGCTTTCGCATTGTCTGCTAAATCCTTACCAGCGTTACCGAACCCTTCGAGGAAGCCGGAAGTAAGATTCTGGTTAATCCCGTTGTTCAGGGCTTTCAGCGTGGTAAACAGGTCGCCGTATGCGTATGTTTGGCGGATCTGCTCATCATTCAGCGTCTGACCGGAAGCAATTAATTGATCCAGCGTTTTTTTATATGCCTCACCGTTATTTTTCAGCACTGGCACAAGATAAGACATATCATTACCGAGGTCTTCCAGGAGGTGTCCAATAGACGCATCACTCATCCCTCTACTCTGCCCTTCGTTGGTGACGGCTTGCACGAAGTCGAGAGGATTATCCTGATACTTAGCAATATCGGCTTTGTCCCAGCCGAACAGGTTCATGATATTGTCAATCGCCCCATTACCACCTTTAAATTTCCCAGACTTCTGATCGAAAGTGGTGTTAGTGACGGACTCGCCCAGACGTTCACGCACATCTTTGAAATTATCGGTGATAGTATCGTAATTTGAGTCAATCCCGCGCTGACGGTTTGCGGTGACAATAGTTTTTATAGCGTTGGGATTCACCGCCACAGCTTTACTTTTGCGGATCAGGTTCAAATTGTCGTCAGCAGTCTCGCGTATACGCCCCAGGATGGAAGCCGCACCCGCTAGTGTAGCAGTAGCACCAATAAAACCAGCACCGCCGCCGATCACATTCAGCCCCTTCTCTTTGATACCAGCCGCCGCGCCTTTGTAGTCTGTGCGTTTGGCGTGTTTGAGTGCTGCCGCTTGTTGTTGGGTACTGGCGGTTATACGGGCTTGTAACGCTGCCTCTCTCCGCATCAAGGCCAATCTTTCACGAAGTTCATACGAAAGCTTCTGGCTACTGATCTGCTGGGTGCGGAAAAGCTCAGTCTGTTCTTTAGCGAATTTGGCAAACTGGTATTGTTTAGCCGGATCAATGCCGTATTTCCCAGCGATGCCTTTCATTTGAAGGTTAGCTGACCTAAATTTTAACGAAGCTGTCTCATCCCTTTTGGCTATCTTAGCCGCTTCCCTGGCTTGCGCTTTCCCAGCCTTTTCTGCCTGGCGTTGTTGCTGCTTCAAGTCACTGGGCGTTTTAGGCGAAGCAGATTTTGCATCAGCCACTTGTTCCCGCGCTTTAGTTCTACGTTGCTTTTGAGCCTGAAAACGAATCTTAGGATCTTTAATCTTAGAAAAATGACGTTGAAGATCGTCGGCTGCGGCTTTAGCGAGGGCAATACTACTTTTATCTACAGTGAAAGTTATGGTATTAACAATCTTACTTGTATTAATCTGAAGCATGATTATTCACCGCCTTTCTGATCTAAGTAGTGGTGTAATGCTTGCTCCACTGTTTCCCCACGAAAAATACGCTGTCTCACGCCGTTATAGTCAACATCTAATAATCTGCACATTGCAGCAACATTTAAAAGCCCTTCGGCATCAGAGGCTGATAATTGAACATGCAGCCCTTTGGCTGATTTTAAAATTAATTGCATTTTGTCCTCATCTGAAAATAAAAAAGGGCGGGAACACTGGGGAGATTTGCGCTCTCATAGTTCCCAACGTTCACACGCCCTATTCATAAGCTCTTCTTTATTTTCCAAGACGGGAAGAGCTACCGTCTATCGCTCTTATTCTGAGGCTTTGATGTGAACGGAGAAGCCCAACCCGTGATTCACAGGCAACGCCGAGTTTTCCGAGATCACGTTAATCGCGTTTCCGCGCTCGCTCTCATAGCTCCAGCTATACACTTCCGCAGGTGCTGCATTAAGAAGTTCAAATGTGCTGCTGGCTGCGCCGTAAATGTTGGTGTAAATAACACTTCCTTTAGCGAATTGCGGGATAGCGATAGCGTCAGAATCACCCATTTGTGCAAGTAGCAGCGGATCAGTTACTTTCACAACATCGCAATTCGTGCCAGGAATGCTGAATGTGCTAACACCTGGTAGCAGGTCACGACGCTGGAACACTACGTTCCCTTCATCAAGTGGGCTGACATAGCGGAAAGCCGCTTCCATTGCAGGGCTGAAACGCAGATCGCTATAGAATGAGCCCTTAGCAAATACAATGACTCGTTCCACTGCCGACGCCTGGCTTTGTGCCGCTTCGGTGATTTGACTCACCATGTCGTCAATCGCACGTAGAGTGCTGCTATCTGTAGCTGACAGATCAAGAGTGGCATTCATCGGGGCTACGCCGAACAGGTCGCCAAAGTCGATCAGCACATCATCCGTCTTAGGTGTGTGAACAGTCCCAGAGAAGAGTGATCGCGCGAGGTAGCTTTCGCGGGTTCTCATAAACGCTACAGCGTGTTTATTCATGTAATCGCTGTAAATGTCAGTCACGGTTTCTTGAATGTCGCTTCCAGGTTTACGCTTGCCCTGGATGTCTGCCGGAACAATAAGATCTTCCCTCATAAAGAAGGGAAGCTCGATCAGCCATTCTTTGCCGCTCTGACGGGATGTTACGTTATGCTCGTTTGAGAAACGCGCCGTGGGCTGGTTGAACAGGCTGGTGTTATCTTCCAGTAAACGGGACACACTCACTTTATGAGATGATACGCCAACTCCATCAAAGAGATTTAGAGAACTGAGTAGGAAATTTCTGGTGCTGGTTAGCTGGAATAATGGGGAAAGGTCGATACGCTCGTTTCCAATAATCATTATTATCTTCCTTGCTTAAGAGGTGAAAAATTCACGAGTGGCGAAACCTTGCGCCTGTAATGCGCTGATCGCTGCTGCGTGGTTAACTGCGTTGAGATTGTCGCTCTTGAGGGCAACGTATGATCCAACGTTAGGAGCGCGTAGGACATTCACAGCTTTATTAGAGCCAGCGGTAACAAATTCGCTCACCACTACAAAGGCATCAGCGCCGGAGGTGTAGAGAGCGCCAGTGCTATCGAGTACATCGCCGCACTGCACATCAGCAGGAAGAGAAGCGAACACTTTACTGTCTATTGATGCAAAATTATCAGTTGAATAACTGATCACATCTGTTAGTGATTTTCGCTGTGGAAACAGCGTATCAAGATCAATAACCATTATTTAAATTCCTTACTTTATTGGCGATCCGTTCCTGAATACTTAATTGAGGTGTATCCTCCGAAGGGAAATAACGCTCTACAGCTTTTTCAATTTCTTCTACGGTGCATCCTGCCATTTCAGCCACTTTAGCTATTAATCCAGGATTGATTTCAATCACTTCATTTTTGTATTTTAGGATTCGGTCGCGATCATTTAATAGAAACATTTATTTCGTTTCCTCGCGTTTTATTTTTAACTTTTCTTTTACGCAATGCGTAAAAGAAAGGCGACCGGAGTCGCCTGGAGGATGCCTTTGTGCTAGAGAGGCATTATTAGTCCACACTTGCAGAATAAATGTGGCTAAGAATACTTCGCTTAAAAAGTGCCCCCGTTTATTATCTTAGGAGATTTAATAAGATCGGGGGTGCTTTGCATCTGTTAAAACGTGAAGCCCTTCACGCCTGGCAATAACAGATTTTACGTAACAATTATCTTAGATACACCAATATCTAATATTTATTGCTTAATAGAACACTGTACTTTCAACAGTATAGAAGCTAGTAAAAGCTTCCTCTGAAAACGTCTTAATATTCAGAGAAGGAGACGCGCGGTGATTGTATGCAACACCACCACCACAATAGGATATTGCATCCGCGCGATCCTCTGGAATACCAATAAAGACAAGGAAAACAAAGCGAGGTTTTCAGGGGAAACTCTTAAAAGAATTGCCGCCTACGTGAAGCGGCATTCAGGACGAAGTGATTTAAACATATCCCTACTTCTTATTATTACACAGATAGCACAAAATGTCAATAAATTTCGTAACATTTTTGTTGACATTAACTATAAATTATGCAACCTCGTATTCTTCAGCAATCTCTAAGGCTAGCTCGGAAAGCTCCTGAGCAACATACTGTAGAGAACATGCAAGCTCTTGCCACTCATCGATCACATGCCATACCTCATCTTCTGTGATTGTACTGTTCTGAGGGCGCATCAGAAGCGCTATGGCGCGTTCTAACTGCTCCAGTGCTTCTATCCCCTGCTCTGTCTGTTTAGCAGCCTGTAAAAGTGTCTCTGTCGTCCTGTCACGCCACGCGGCATTAGCCAGTTCAAGGATAGGGACATGCCAATTTTCGTGGAAAGAATTAAGCATGGTGTTCACGGTGTTCATAGTTTTATTAGTCATTATAATTTTCCTTATCGTCATTAAATAAAAAATCTAAATCGGCAGTATGATTGCTGAGGGCATTAGTTCCCAAATACCCGATATAATCAGCGTAATGTTCAAACCCGATAATTTGCCAGGGTTTAAGCTGGCTACTATCGATAATATATTCCTTTTTTCTACGTGGTTTCCAGAATACGCCGGGTGTTGTAGAGAGTATTTCTTGCAAAGCGTTGTATTCATCTCCACAGGGTACAGAGGGAGGGTGTTCTATAATCGTTGTCACCATCTCACCAGGAACAGATTCTTGTGAGAGGTCATGTAGAGAGGATGTGTATTTACGTTTGCTTGCTCGTACTGCCTTTTGAATCCGGATAATGCTGTTAGTTTTCTTTTTTCCCATTAAATCCTCTATGCTGCCTGATCATTAATATAAAAAGATAGAATTTGTTCATCTGTTCTTCCTCTCTTCATGGCATTAAAAACTTCATGCTGAATATGGTGATAGTTTTCTAAATCAGTTTCTCTAACATTCCTTGCCCCTGCTATTTGTTTCACTAAGGAGTTAAATCTGATTTTATCTTTAGCAGCCACGTCGAAACCTTTAAATCCAGATTCAGCTAAACGAAATTTATAAACCTCGTTATATTTACCTTCAATCTGGTTTCTCTGAAAATTGTACTGCCATAAAATCTTGCAAACCCTCTCGACAGTAATAAAATAACGGCGGATTTTTTTACCTTGTTCACCGGGTGTCATCATTGCAATAGTTTTAGCATCCTCAATAGAGACAAAAGTTTCCTTTTTTTTAGTTTTGCCAGTTGGCACCATTCGACAAAAAGGCTCACCATCAATTTCTTTTAATACTGAGTCTATCCACTGGTTAAATTTGTTACGCCTATATTGATTTTCTTGCCGTGGCGAACGTAATTTTACGCTACCCGAAAGTTCGGGTATCGTTCCGGGCGGTGAATAATAAGGGGTATTTAATGCTTCCCAAAGTTGATCTAGACTAATTAAAACATTCTCACCTTCTTCTAACAGGAAGGGGAATTGCTTCTTATATTCTTCAATTATTTCTACTTGTTCTGCGGGGAGATCTAATCGTTTTAATGCTGCTGGTAGGTTGTTAATGCTCACTTCAAAAGTTCTCTTTTTGCTCATTTATTCCTCTTATTAGTTATGCCACTGAGTGTTAGATCAAAATGGTATTGGGTCAAAATCGTCGTAGACTTCCGGTGCTCGTGGAATAAATACTTCTGTTCTTCCAGTACGTTCAGAAACCACTTTAGAAATAAGTTTGTAGGCTTCTTCCTCATCGCCCATTGTCTCTGTTAGCGCCCATTCCACAGCGGCCTCAATAGGATCGCCATTCGTTTTACTAAAAACTACACCGCCCCAGGGAAGCTCTGGCTTGCCCTGCTGATCCGTCATCTTTGGCTTAGCTTGATAAGCCGGGTCATCCCATACGCAAGGAATATCATCCCAATAAGAGGTTGAATGCTCCTCTGCTGGATTGTCAGGCTCAAGCTCTGTTGTGGGTGCTGATTGGTATTGCACATCGTCAGACACTGTTACAGGCTGCGCTGTCAGTGCTTCTGGTGGGGTAACGTGAGCATCAGTTAGCGGAAGTGCTCGTAATTCTCTATTTCTCCTACCAGGTATTTTAGTTCTGGTAATGAGTCCAATTAACTCAAGTGTATTAATCAGATTTATCGTCTGTCGGCGTTTTAAGCCACACACATTTGCAAGTTCGCTTTGTTCCTCGTAACAAACACTACCGGATTTCTCCCAGTCAGCTACGTAGCAATAAAGTTTTTGCATCTCAGCACTAAATTTAATTCTACCTCCATCAAGGTGTGGAGAATAGATAAATGGGATTTCTTCGAAATAGTGGGGAATGTTGAGAGTTCGATCTCGCGTTACACCGTCTTTATCTACGTACTGATACTTCTGCTTTAGTTGATTTAAGTTCATTATTTTCCTCTTTGCTAAGGATCGCTGTTATGAGTTCCGATACCAGAGCGGCAGCGGGTTTGTCTTCTGAATTAGCACGATTGATCAAGGCCTCGTAAGTTTCAGGTGGGAAATTGATTTTCATGTTGTTTTCTCCTAATATATCACCGCTATTGCAGCTACTAAGGCCTGTAAGGGCTGGCTTTATTATTTTGTATCTTTTTCTAATGCTGTTTTTTCTTTATCAATAATACGTAGTGCCTCGTCAAACACTGCTGCGCGTTCTGGATATCCACGGCGGCGGGCTGTATTACGATTCATTCGAATTTGATAGCGAGTGATATCACCACGTTTAAAAGCGTCCACTACATCTTTAACAGTAAACCATTTCATTATTTTATTTCTCCTTATAAATAGAAAAACACCATTCAGCCTTAAGGCTAATAGTGCATTGAATTGTTGAATTTGATGGGTAGAGAAGAGGTTTTCTCTGCTTCTAATACTAATTTATCATGAATGAGAGCTTTTGTCAACCCCCTAGAGAAAATAAATTGATCATTTTCAATAAGTTAAAAATTTGATTAACATAATGTGCTATTTATACATCAACCTTCTATAACGTCACCAGACACTCTGTAAGCGATTCTAAGCCCATGGCAGTGCATCTGCATTACCTTCCCTCTAAAAAACGCTCTACGGGCTTCCTGTGCAGCCTGAAGATATACGGACGCACCTCTGGCACTTATTCCCGAAACCAATAGCACAACTACAGAATAATAACAGTAATTAAATTAGTGTTATTAGGATAGTAGGTGATGGTATTGGATTGAGGCTTAGTGAACTTGCACGAGGTACGAGGGAGAGTGAACTTTAGCCATCAGCTCTACCTTCGAGAATTAGCACGAGAATAACAATAGTTATTAGAGTGATAATAAGAGTTAGGTAGAGTTAGCATGTATTAATCATCATATGATGGTTAATATATGGTTACATCACGCGCACAGCGCAAAGGTAATTTGCCTACGGCAATAATTCTTTGTGCCTGACTCACGTCAAGGCCAAAGCCTGGCACAATGTAGGGTGTAACTTGCGTAGCGTCGTGAGCGGAACGAGGCCGAACGGGGAGCCACCTAAAGGCGTACCAGTGAGCTTGCCCTTGAGTGACGGCGATAGACGCCAGGCAAAAGATCTTTGCGACAAGCGCAAAAGAATAAAAGATAGTCTTATATTAATAGTATTATATTAATCTTATAGTGTGCAATTATGACACTTTAAAAGTGCAAAAAATGCACCTTCAATAAAATCTAGGTGCAAAAAATGCACTTTTGTTATTTCCGGTAATTCTTCAAAGTGATTTAAAAGTGCAATTTCTGCACTTTCGCCAATAGCTCACCATGACCTACCCTCTTCAATCTTGATAGGGGTGATACCTCAATTTGATGTGTATCCGATTATTCCAAGTGCTAACATACCTCAATTTGAGGTATTTTCAAAAGTACCATTTAGTTACTTTAAAAATAGATCAGTGCCAAAGCGACACTAATCATTCTAATCAATAATCCCAAGATAATTCTTATTCAATAGGCTAATAAAGTAATGCTTAATCCAAGATTAATCTATCCTAAATAACCCGCTTGTAACGCTCTATAATCGCCTTTCTCACTTTCAAAGTATCTTTCATCACTTATGCGGAAGCCGTACCGCTCAAGGCGCACAGCGGTCATTGTGGACAATGTACACTTTTATGATAGGTGCCATTTGCTTAAAGACTTTTTGTGTTTCATCAAATTTATTTTAACATCGATTTTTTCATACCAAAACCCGCCAATTAATTAGCATTATAATCATTTCGACACGCAACCATTTTCAAGTGCATAAACTCCGCATAATCTGTGCATACAGGCAGGTTAGCGCCGCCCTCGCCTAACGACTCTACATTTATCATTATTAAATCAATGAGATAGATAACAACCACACACAAGCATTGGTAGTGTGATGTTCTGGTGTTGCCGCTGTTCTTCGTGCAGAGTTGAGGATTTGGCAATGTTCAAACACATGTTTATAAATGCCAAGCTATTGATTTTATTTAAGATATTTGGAAATTGTGCAGATTTCGATCTGGGTGTACCTGATCTTCGCGCTGAACACTCGACACAATCGCGCCATTTACCACACACAACACAGATCATTTTCTGATCATTGTTATTGCAACTAACTGAAATTGATCATAATATTCATTTAATTAGTTTAGATGTGTGTTCTTAAGAGAGGGATAAATTGAACAGAGCAGTAGTGTTAGACGAACAGCAAGCCAAAGCGATCAGGGAGTGGCTAAACGCTCATAACAAAAGCCTGGTAGCTGACGTTACGTTAATGATGCAAGCTGCCGTACTGCGTGTGGGGGATGCCGTCGCTTTACGCTTCGACGAAGTGATCAACGGTGAGATAGACATAGAAGAACAGAAGACAGGGAAGCGTAAAGCCCTCACCCTCCCTGCTCCAGTGGTGCAGATGATCGCACGTCGCCGTGCTGAGTTTCCAAATGATCTGCATGTGTTCAGGAGTCAGCGTAACCGCTCGATGAACAAACAAGCGCCTGTACGCCGTGAAGAAGTGAGTAAGCAGATCGCAGAAGCCGCTAAAGCTATCGGGATTCATGGCACTGTATCGGCACACAGCTTTCGAAAGGCTGGCGGGAATGCCATTTACAAGCGCTCTGCAAACAACATCGCTTTAGCTATGACCGTGCTTAATCACAGCAACATCACCGATACCAGGCGCTATCTGGACTTAGACAAGCAAGCCGTTAGCAGGGTGATCAATGAAATGGACTTATAAAGAGATGCGTATGAAACATCTGGTGCTGCCGCTGGCGACTCATGCAGGACAAAACACCATAACAGCGTTATGACCTTTTCTATGTAATAAAATTAAAAGCGGACTGATAATCCTTTCAGACTCAATCCACCTTGGTGCGAAATATTTTTATCAATCTAAGGTAATTTCTGCTGCTAACTCCTCAGCGCCAGCATTCGCAATTTTACTGCGCAAGGCAGCCACTTGAATAACTGCCGGAATCGTGACTCTGTAAGCAGTACCACCAATATCAATAAGTGTCCAGAGAGCTGTGATAGCCCATCCAATAGGACCAGTAAGAATAGCCATAGATCTTGTTAGTACAATATTACCACCAAAGCTCAAACCTCGTCCGATTAAAGCTTTTAAAATAGCATTTGCTATAATCAATGTTAATTTATAAGATTTAAACCCGCCTGCTTTAAAAATCACTTGAAATGCAGTGACGAGTCCTTTTGCTGTAAGCCCCTCAAGTTTTTTAACACCTATCTCGCGAGCAAATTCTTTTAACTCCTCAGGGCTCATTTTTTCAAAGGCATCGTTTAATACTTTAAGCATGAGGCATTGTTCTATATTTTCAACAGTACTTTTGCTGTTGTAATTAACCTTCATTTTATCACAAGCATCAGTAAGAACTTCTCTGTATTCAACCCCTTTTCCGCCCCTAAGCATGGTAGCAAATGTATTGCCTCCAAAGCATTGGATTTCGGCTGCTATATCCTGCCAATACTTGCTATGCTGAGGTTTATATTTCTTATAATTTTCATTGCTAGAAAGCTCTTCAGTCCAACGAGTTTCACCATCCTTGTCGTAAATTAAGCAATCAACCAAGCCATTAAGATCTTCATCAGAGCATTTTGATAAAAACTCAAGATCTTCGTCATAACGATAAGCCATAATTTTTTCCTTTTTAACGTTTAAATTTGATAGGTAAAATATTACTTATACTTGCGTAGATAGATGCATATTTGAGGATATTATTTTTAGCATTGTCTGTAATACTTTTATCCACACCCTCTTTTATCGCTTTTTGCAAAACAGAATCTACTTTGCTGTTAGCTAATACAGAGAAACCCCGTGCTTCTATAAGACCATCATTTTCAACTTGAGAATATGAAACTGCCCAACCATTTTGGATTAAATCCTTTGCCGTTTTTTGCGCTATTGTTAATATTTTTTGAGCATCGATATCTATTAACTTGCAAAATTTCATCAAATTTTCTACTGAAAGAGTTGATTTCCCATTTTCAACTTTTCCCCATCCAGCACTTGTCATTCCGAGTTTTTCAGCAATTTCTGCTTGGGTCACCCCTTTCTCTTCACGTAAGTCTCGCATATGAAAAGCTAGTATTGTTAAAAAAGATGTTTTCATAATGCCTCCACACCCTTAATGATACTCATAGTTTTATAAACTGCAAGTTTCATGAGCAAGTTAGATAAAAAAGTTTACTGCGCCGTGCCGAGCATAGCAACATCAAGCGCCAGAGGCATATCATCACGACAGGCTGTAACGGGACGCTGCGCTAAGTGCGGAACGGTGGCTGTGTTTGAGGATCTGTACAGCAACCGCTGGGATTGGTACCAGAATGCATAAGCAGAGGAGGCAGTTTGCCCCCTCATTCGTACAACCATCTTCCGGCTTTTGCAGACTGGATAAACATATCAATGGTGAAGTCTGGAACAATATAAAAACCCAGCCTCGTAAATCAACAAGGAAATGGGGCATTTTTCGGACGGAACCACAATAGACTGTCGGTAAGGCCGTGTTACCAACTTATGCAATCGACCACCGGAAGTAAGTCTCTCAACGGTGGCCTATGTGTATACCTTGCTGTGATACCTAACGATTGGGTTCGGGAGTGCCCAACTACAAATTGCACCATTACGGGCAAGACTTTTGTCATTGCCTCTGAAATGAAAGTGTGACGAAGAGCATGGATCACCCTCTTCTGTCCAAATTCATTAAACTTTTGTATTTTGCAATCAGCCATAATGCTGTTCCACTCAAGCCCGATCTGTTCATACGTCGGCAAATCACCGAAAACAGGATCAGTAGATTTGAGCAACTTAGTACGAGCCAACAATAACTTTTCTAAGGCTTTGTTTAATGGTATCTGCCGCACAGCCTGATCAGTTTTCCCTCCATCAATGAATATATACCAGCGCCGTGTTTCCTCATCTTTTCGAAGGTGCTCTTTACGGATAGCAGCAATTTCACCTCGACGTGCTCCTGTATAAATCAGAGTCAGAAAATAATCACGCCGCCAATCGGCGCAAGATTTCAGGTGCTCCACAAGGCGCTGCATTTCAGGTTTTGAGTAAGAGCCGCCCTTGTTTTCCGTTACCTCGTATTTGATCCCTTCTGTAGGGGCTTTCTCTAAAAGGTCCTTTTCATCTTTCAGAAAGACTTTGAAGAATGAGGAGTAAATCTTGAGGTGCTTTTTGACGTTGGCGCTGCTCATCAAATCCTCTTCCGGCACATCAAAATCAATGCACTCCGCAAGCGTCATTTCGGAATAAGGTTTTTTATTTCGACGGGGAAGATTTTCAATAACGGTTATAGTTTGCCGTATGTGCGGCTTCGTGATCGCTCCGACAGGAAGATCACCGATAACATGCATCAACACATCATAAAAGCGCTGGTTTTCGTTGGCGACAGCCGCCGCCCACCCCTTTCCTTTCTCAGTGGTAAACATTTTCCATGCAACAGAGAGCAAAGGTGTATCGTCACTTGCAGACTCAGCCGCAGATGCTACGGCTTGTTTAGCCGCTGGTTTTTTCAAGCGTTCCGCTTCGGTTAGCTTAAATTGCATTTCCTCGACCAAGGAGCGATATCGAACTAGATCACCAGAATAGAAAGCATCGTAGGCTTGATGGAGCATAGCCTGATGTAAATCAATCTGCCCTGCCACATCGTAAGCCTGTTCTACATTGTTTTGATCAAAAGATACTTTCTTCCTGTAGAGAGTAGCAAGCAGCATACGCGCCGTTGAATCATCACCGCTGTACACCCGATTCAGATGCACATCCGCACGGCCTTTCGCCTCAGTAACACTGGCAGTTGGAGAGATTGCATCATCAGAATCAATCTGGCGCTGGAGCCGTCCAAGCTCAGGCATTCGTTTAGCCTCATCAACGCCCATCCGCAACCAATCCAACAAATAAGTATCGAAATCGCGCTGAGTGGCCTCTCTGAAACCGTCAATGTGCATTTTGAACTGTTCGACGGACAGCGAACCATTTTGAACAAGGGGGATGTAAGCGCTCAGGCGTGACATTGTAACCTCGACCGCTTGCAATGAATCTGTGCCGAGGCTACGACGGAAAAATGTTCCGTCGGGAAGTCGAAAGTTGATGTAGTAGACGTTACCGCGCTTCGTCGTGAATCGAGGAGTCTTGTTGTACACTCTGTTCCTCATTGCGTTGACCCTTTTGTTTTACATATCATAAGGTTAACGCCAACACTTTGATTTACTTAGATGGTTTTTCGCCTTCACAGGCGTCTGGGATACTTTCAAAAACAACGAGTTAAGTTTAGTTAGACCTTAACTCACTGATCTGCAACTCTTTCATAGCACACATAATGGCGGACAATGTGTCACACCCAGTGATTCATGGCCGCACATACTACATGAATTTTAGACTAAATGATTCAACAAGTTTTTGCAGCAGCGTTCTGGCATGGATAACCTGAAGCAAACCCATCGGATCGGCTCTCTCGTACAGATGGGGCCGTCAGATTTCGTTATGCTGTAGGGCGTTCATTCCAGGCGTCGGTATGCTGAATGTTGCCATCCACTATGCGCCAGGTGATCTTCTCATATTGGATACTGATGCTTTCTACGTGGTTCATTTTATCGTTTCCCGACAGTTTAACGTTAGGTACAACGCAATTAACCCCGGTGATCTTCACGTTTTCCATCAACACCGTGTAATAGCAGACTTCCTGCCCGGCATCGTTGATATGATAAAACTTGATTTCCGCACTTTTCAGCGTCTGGCCTGTAGATGCTGCTTTATAAAGGTAGGGCGTAGAGCTATCCACTTCCTTTTCAATCATCATGGAGGAGTGCTGGCGCGTACCGGTAATTTTACCGTTGGCACTGTCTACAGGCAGGTTAATTCCGTGACTTAACCCGATTATCTCTATACTTCCTTCGCGATCTTCAACGTCAACAGATCCTTTAATATCTGCGCCGCCATCGTCTTTCAACCACATATACGGAGGGATTGGCATTTTATTTGCTCCTTAATTTTTTGAGTAACTTCATTGTTATAACATAGATAAATATAACGATAGGCAATATAGTGATTATATGAATGTAAAAATAAAGGTCATAAAAATTATCTGCACCAATTTCGTCAGGTCCATAAATAATATGAGCAATACGTGTTGCCACATTATCGTTAATCCAGAGTTCAGGATCACCTATCATGCGGCCTACAACCACAAATAGTGTAATAAAGTAAATGGTTTTAATTATCCTACGTACAAATGTTTTTATAGTCACCAGCTACTACCTCCACCCATCCTCGCGCCATCAACGACCGCATACAGGGCACCTGAACAAGAGATGTATTCATAAGCGCATTATGAATCATTGCAAAATCAGAAGCATGAGCGATTGTTATACAGCCTTTTGAAGAAGTGCCTGGATGCAGCCGGAAGCTACCGCGCTTAACACCGTCTATCCATGTTTCATCGTCGATTCCCCAATCATCTCGCCACAACGCAAACCAATCCGATCTACCAAATGCGCTGATACTAATTGCTCTCCGGGTTGAATCAATAATTTCGCGTTTCTTTTGCGAAAACCAGTTCCCCTCCTGCCGATCCACAATCCAGTATTTGCCGGGAGGAAGTGGGCCATTGTCAGGAATATTTCGACACCCCCCATTGTTACGGCATATTCCTTTACCCGAGTGCGCCATAAAAACACCCACGCCGTACAAATTAAACGGCGCATAGTCTGCCCCGTTCAGGATTAACGTCCCTTGTAGCGCCATAGATAATCCGCTTTATCTGTAAATATGTGTTCTATTATCGTACATCCGCATATTCAGACAGGGTGAGACTATTCCGGCAAAAGAATAATTTTCAGATAATAATAAGATTTTTAATACAGAGGGGAAGAAACGAAGCGTTAATATCAGGGCCATTATATCAGCTAATAAAATGGCCCCATAAGAAAGGAAACTACATCATTACAGAAAAGGTTTAACGTCCCCCACCCCTTCACGCAGCACAACCGGGGCATCTTCCGTTAAATCGATCACCGTGGTCGGCTGTTGACCGAGATAACCGCCGTGAATAATCAGCTCCACCTGTTTTTCCAGGCGGTCTTTGATCTCATCCGGATCGGATTCGGTAAAGTCGCTGCCTGGCAGCATCAGTGAGGTCGAGAGCATCGGCTCGCCCAAGGTCTCCAGCAGCGCCTGCGCAATCGGGTTCGACGGCACGCGCATCCCGATGGTTTTGCGTTTTTCCTGTAGCAGGCGACGCGGCACCTCTTTCGTCCCTTTAAGGATAAAGGTGTAGTTGCCCGGAGTATTATTTTTGATCAACCGAAACGCCACGTTATCGACGTAGGAGTAAGTCGACAGCTCCGAAAGATCGCGACACATCAGGGTGAAGTTATGCCCGTTGGGGATGTGACGGATCCGGCAAATGCGTTCCATCGCGTTTTTGTCTTCAATCTTACAGCCCAGCGCGTAACCTGAATCGGTTGGATAGACGATAACCCCGCCCTTACGCACGATCTCCACGGCCTGATTAATCAAACGCGGCTGCGGATTGTCAGGATGGATATAAAAAAATTGGCTCATACTTCCCTCTCTTCAATTGGCGTTGGCTGCTCCCAGAGTTGCCACACCGGCTCGACGCCTGCGGGTAACCAGAGCTTGCGTCCCAGCTCGATCCAGGGACAAGGCTGATGAAAATCAGAACCCTGGGAGCCAAGGAGGCCGTACTGGCGGGCATACTCAGCCAGTTGACTGCGCTCGTTGGGCGCCTGCTGACACTGCGCGACTTCCATCGCGTCCCCGCCGTGTTCGGCAAAGTAGGCCAGCAGACGTTTCAGCCATTTGGCGGAAAGATCGTACCGCCCAGGATGGGCCAGCACCGCCTTACCGCCAGAATGATGAATGACATCAATAGCTTGTTCTATTGTACACCACTGGGGAGGAACGTATCCGGTTTTCCCCCGTGCAAGATATTTTTTAAACACATCCGCAATATTATTTGCCTTCCCGGCCTCAACCAGAAAACGGGCAAAGTGCGCCCGGGTCACCGCGCCGCCTTTGGCCAGACGCAGCGCGCCTTCCCAGGCGCCGGGAATATGGGCTTTATCCAGCCTTTCGGCGATCAGTTCTGCGCGCAGCACGCGACGCGCCTTCTGTTCATCCAGAAACGTGCGCATAGCCGGGTTCTCAATATCGATATTCAGCCCGACAATATGGATCTCATGATTTTCCCAGACGGTAGAAATTTCCACGCCTGCTATCAGTGTAAGCGGCAATTCACTGCGGGCAATTTCCGCCCGCGCGGCCGCAATGGCCTCGGTGGTATCGTGATCGGTGATTGCCAGCGTACCGACGCGCATCTCATGGGCGCGATGGACAAGATCTTCGGGCGTAAGCAGGCCGTCAGAGGCCTGGGTGTGGCTGTGTAAGTCGTAAATCACTGCGTAATTCGTGTCGCTCAAAGCGGCTCCCGTCACTCATCTTCAATATCTGCGCCGCCATAATAGCGGTATGTGGTGAAATTCTGAAATCCGGGGGTTGACATTACGCCATCGAACTAGTTAACTAGTACGCAAGTTCACTCAACGAGGTATCTGAAAATGACCGCACATTTTACTCTGCATGGCTGGTGGCGCACTTCCTGATTATCGGGTAGTGTCGTACGTCTGCGTCATGCAAACAGATACCTGGCCCGCCACTGAGCGGGCTTTTTTATGAAAAGAATAAAGAGAACAACATAATGCAAACAGCCAAACCGACCCTCGAACTGCTGACCCGTGAGGCGGCGTATCGCCACAATCCTACCGCCCTGTTCCATCAGGTCTGCGGCGCGCGCCCTGCCACGCTGCTGCTGGAGTCTGCGGATATCGACAGTAAGGATGACCTGAAAAGCCTGCTGCTGGTCGACAGCGCGCTGCGCATCACCGCCCTGGGCAACACCGTCACCCTGCAGGCGCTCTCTGAAAACGGCGCAGCGCTGCTCTGTTTGCTGGATGACGTGCTGCCGGCAGGCATCGAGAATGAACATCGCCCGGACCAGCGGATCCTGCACTTTCCACCGGTCAGCCAGCTGCTGGACGAAGATGCCCGCCTCTGCTCGCTGTCGGTGTTTGATGCCTTCCGCCTGCTGCAAAATCTGGTGAACGTGCCGGAACACGAGCGCGAAGCGATGTTCTTCGGCGGGCTGTTTGCCTATGACCTGGTCGCCGGTTTCGAGGAGCTGCCGGAGCTTGAACAAGGCAACCGCTGCCCGGACTACTGCTTCTACCTGGCAGAAACCCTACTGGTGATCGACCACCAGAAAAAATACACCCGCATTCAGGCCAGCCTGTTTACGCCGTTACTGGCGGAGAAACAGCGCCTTGAACAGCGTATCGCCCAGCTGCAGGAGCAAATGAATGAAGCCCCACCGGAGCTGCCGGTGCAGCGCGTGGAGCAGATGCATTGTGATGTCAGCCAGACGGACGATGAGTACGGCGTGGTGGTTCGCCAGATGCAGAAAGCGATTCGCGCGGGTGAAATTTTCCAGGTGGTGCCCTCCCGTCGCTTCTCCCTGCCCTGCCCGTCTCCGCTGGCCGCCTACGACGTGCTGAAGAAGAGCAATCCCAGCCCGTACATGTTCTTTATGCAGGATAACGATTTTACGCTGTTCGGCGCTTCGCCGGAGAGCTCCCTGAAGTACGACGCCACCAGCCGCCAGATTGAAATCTATCCGATTGCCGGTACCCGCCCACGCGGTCGTCGCGCCGACGGTTCTCTGGATCGCGATCTCGACAGCCGTATCGAGCTGGAGATGCGCACCGACCAGAAAGAGATGTCCGAGCACCTGATGCTGGTGGATCTGGCGCGTAACGACCTGGCGCGCATCTGCACCCCGGGCAGTCGCTACGTAGCCGACTTAACCAAAGTGGACCGCTACTCTTTCGTTATGCACCTTGTCTCCCGCGTGGTCGGCGAGCTGCGTCAGGATTTGGATGTGCTGCACGCCTACCGCGCCTGCATGAACATGGGCACCCTCAGCGGGGCGCCGAAAGTCCGTGCCATGCAGCTTATCGCCCAGGCCGAAGGTCGCCGTCGCGGCAGCTACGGCGGTGCGGTGGGTTACTTCACCGCCCACGGCGATCTGGATACCTGCATCGTGATCCGCTCCGCCTACGTTGAAGAAGGCATCGCCACCGTCCAGGCCGGCGCAGGCATTGTGCTCGACTCGGTTCCGCAGTCTGAAGCTGACGAAACCCGCAATAAGGCCCGCGCGGTACTGCGCGCGATTGCGACCGCCCATCACGCACAGGAGATTTTCTGATGGCTGACATTCTGCTGCTCGATAATATCGACTCATTTACCTATAACTTGGCGGATCAGCTGCGTGCTAACGGTCACAACGTGGTCATTTACCGTAACCATGTCCCGGCCCAGACCTTAATCGACCGTCTGGCCACCATGCAAAACCCGGTGCTGATGCTCTCCCCTGGCCCTGGTGCGCCGAGTGAAGCGGGCTGTATGCCGGAGCTGTTAACCCGTATGCGCGGCAAGCTGCCCATCATCGGCATCTGTCTGGGTCATCAGGCGATTGTTGAGGCCTACGGCGGTTACGTCGGCCAGGCCGGTGAGATCCTGCACGGGAAAGCTTCCAGCATTGAACATGACGGCCAGGCGATGTTTGCCGGACTGATGAACCCGCTGCCGGTGGCGCGCTATCACTCGCTGGTGGGGAGCAATATCCCGGCGGGCCTGACCATCAACGCCCATTACAACGGGATGGTGATGGCGGTACGTCACGATGCAGACCGGGTGTGCGGCATGCAGTTCCACCCGGAATCCATTCTGACTTCCCAGGGCGCACGCCTGCTGGAACAGACACTCAACTGGGCGCTGCAGAAGCTGGAGCAGACCAACAGCCTGCAGCCGATTCTGGAAAAACTCTATCAGGCGCAGACCCTGAGCCAGCAGGAGAGCCACCAGTTGTTCTCCGCCGTGGTGCGCGGGGAGCTGAAGCCCGAGCAACTGGCCGCCGCGCTGGTGAGCATGAAAGTGCGCGGCGAGCAGCCGCAGGAGATCGCCGGTGCCGCAACTGCCCTGCTGGAAAATGCCGCCCCCTTCCCGCGCCCGGACTATCTGTTCGCGGATATCGTCGGAACCGGCGGCGACGGCAGCAACAGTATCAATATCTCCACCGCCAGCGCTTTTGTGGCCGCAGCCTGTGGGCTGAAGGTGGCGAAGCACGGCAATCGCAGCGTCTCCAGCCGTTCCGGTTCGTCGGATCTGCTGGCCGCCTTCGGCATCAACCTGGACATGAACGCGGAGAAATCCCGTGATGCGCTGGACGAACTGGGCGTCTGCTTCCTCTTCGCGCCTAAGTATCACACCGGATTCCGTCACGCGATGCCGGTGCGTCAGCAGCTGAAAACCCGCACCCTGTTTAACGTGCTGGGCCCGCTGATCAACCCGGCGCATCCGCCGCTGGCGCTGATTGGTGTCTACAGTCCGGAGCTGGTGCTGCCGATTGCCGAAACCCTGCGCGTGCTCGGTTATCAGCGCGCCGCGGTGGTGCACAGCGGCGGGATGGATGAAGTCTCCCTGCATGCGCCAACGCTGGTGGCAGAGCTGAATAACGGCGAAATCAAAAGCTATCAGCTTGAAGCGGCGGACTTTGGCTTAACGCCGTATCACCAGGAGCAGCTGGCAGGCGGCACCCCGGAAGAAAACCGTGACATTCTGACGCGCCTGTTACAAGGTAAAGGTGAGCCTGCGCATGAGGCCGCTGTGGCCGCTAACGTCGCCATGCTAATGCGTCTGCACGGCGACGAAGATCTCCAGGTCAACGTGCAAAAAGTGATGGATGTGCTGCGCTCTGGCGCAGCCTACGACCGAGTGACCGCACTTGCGGCAAGAGGGTAAACAATGCAGACCGTATTAGCGAAAATCGTTGCCGATAAGGCCATCTGGGTTGAAGCCCGTAAAGAGCAGCAACCGCTCGCCAGTTTCCAGAATGAGGTGGTGCCGAGCAGCCGTCGTTTTTATGACGCCCTGCGGGGTGCGCGCACCGCGTTTATCCTGGAGTGCAAAAAGGCCTCCCCGTCGAAAGGGGTGATCCGCGATGATTTCGACCCGGCACAGATCGCCGCCATCTATAAGCACCACGCTTCGGCCATTTCGGTGCTGACCGATGAGAAATATTTTCAGGGCAGCTTTGATTTTCTGCCGATCGTCAGCGGGATCGCCCCGCAGCCGATTTTGTGCAAAGACTTTATTATCGACCCGTACCAAATCTGGCTGGCGCGCTTTTATCAGGCCGACGCCTGCCTGCTGATGCTCTCGGTGCTGGATGATGAGCAGTACCGTCAGCTTGCCGCGGTGGCGCACAGCCTGAACATGGGCGTGCTGACCGAAGTGAGCAACGAAGAGGAGCTGGAGCGCGCCATCGCCCTGGAGGCGAAAGTGGTAGGTATAAATAACCGCGACCTGCGCGATCTCTCTATCGACCTCAACCGTACCCGCCAGCTAGCGCCGCGTCTGGGGGCTGGCGTGACGGTGATCAGCGAGTCCGGCATCAACAGTTATGCCCAGGTCCGCGAGCTGAGCCACTTCGCCAACGGCTTCCTGATTGGTTCGGCGATGATGGAGCAGGCCGATCTCAGCGCGGCGGTGCGTCGCGTCCTGCTGGGTGAGAACAAGGTCTGCGGCCTGACGCGTCCTCAGGATGCCGCTGCGGCCCATGAAGCGGGCGCGATTTACGGCGGGCTGATTTTCGTTGCGTCTTCCCCACGCAACGTCAGCGAAACCCAGGCGCGGGAGGTGATCGCCGCCGCGCCACTGCAATATGTGGGCGTATTCCGTAATGCGGCCATTGAGAATGTGGTAGCCCTTGCTGGTCAGCTTTCGCTCGCTGCCGTTCAGCTGCATGGCAGCGAAGATCAGAACTATATCGATGCCCTGCGTGAAACACTGAACCCGCAGGTGCAAATCTGGAAAGCGCTGAGCGTGGGCGAGACCCTGCCGCCGCGCACGCTGCAACATATCGATAAATATGTTCTGGATAATGGCCAGGGCGGGACCGGGCAGCGTTTTGACTGGTCGCTGCTCAACGGCGAGAAGCTGGACAACGTCCTGCTCGCCGGGGGCTTAAGCCCGGATAACTGCGTTGAAGCCGCCAAATCAGGCTGCGCAGGTCTTGATTTCAATTCAGGCGTTGAGTCGCAGCCGGGCATCAAAGATGCCGGCAAGCTGGCTTCGGTGTTCAAAACGCTGCGTGCATATTAAGGAAGAGAAAATGACCACATTATTAAACCCTTACTTTGGCGAATTCGGCGGTATGTATGTGCCGCAGATCCTGATGCCCGCCCTGCGCCAGCTGGAAGAGGCGTTCGTGAGCGCGCAAAAAGATCCGCTCTTCCAGGCTGAATTTACCGACCTGCTGAAAAACTATGCCGGCCGTCCGACGGCCCTGACCAAATGCCGTAACCTGACCGAAGGCACGAACACCACGCTGTATCTGAAGCGTGAAGATCTGCTCCACGGCGGTGCGCATAAGACCAACCAGGTACTGGGTCAGGCACTGCTGGCAAAACGGATGGGTAAAACCGAAATTATCGCCGAAACCGGTGCCGGCCAGCACGGCGTGGCCTCAGCGTTGGCCAGCGCCCTGCTCGGCCTGAAATGCCGCATCTACATGGGTGCCAAAGACGTTGAGCGTCAGTCGCCGAACGTCTTCCGTATGCGTCTGATGGGCGCGGAAGTGATCCCGGTACACAGCGGCTCAGCCACCCTGAAAGATGCCTGTAACGAGGCGCTGCGCGACTGGTCCGGTAACTATGAAAATGCCCACTATATGCTGGGTACCGCCGCGGGCCCGCACCCGTTCCCGACCATCGTGCGCGAATTCCAGCGCATGATCGGCGAAGAGACCAAAGCGCAGATCCTTGAAAAAGAGGGACGTCTGCCGGATGCGGTGATCGCCTGCGTGGGCGGCGGCTCTAACGCCATCGGTATGTTTGCCGATTTCATCGACGACACCAGCGTAGGGCTGATTGGCGTTGAGCCTGCCGGTCATGGGATTGAAACTGGCGAGCACGGTGCGCCGCTGAAGCATGGCCGCGTGGGGATCTATTTCGGCATGAAAGCGCCGATGATGCAGACCGACGAAGGGCAGATTGAAGAGTCGTACTCCATCTCTGCCGGGCTGGATTTCCCGTCCGTCGGGCCACAGCATGCGTACCTGAACAGCATCGGTCGCGCCGAGTATGTGTCGATCACCGATGACGAAGCGCTGGAAGCATTCAAAACCCTGTGCCGTAAAGAGGGGATTATCCCGGCGCTGGAGTCCTCTCACGCGCTGGCCCATGCCCTGAAAATGATCAAAGACAACCCGGAAAAAGAGCAGCTGCTGGTGGTGAACCTTTCCGGTCGCGGTGATAAAGACATCTTTACCGTTCACGATATTCTGAAAGCACGAGGGGAAATTTGATGGAACGTTACGATAACGTGTTTGCTGAGCTGAAAGCCCGCAAGGAAGGCGCCTTTGTTCCCTTCGTCACCCTGGGGGATCCCTCTCCTGAGCAGTCGCTGAAAATTATCGACACCCTGATAGAAGCCGGTGCTGATGCGCTGGAGCTGGGCATTCCCTTCTCCGATCCGCTGGCCGATGGCCCGACCATCCAGGCCGCTACGCTGCGCGCCTTCGCCGCAGGCGTGACCCCGACCCAGTGCTTTGAGCTGCTGGCGACGATTCGCCAGAAATACCCGACCATTCCCATCGGCCTGCTGATGTACGCCAACCTGGTGTTTAACCGCGGCATCGACGAGTTCTACGCCGAGTGCGCGCGCGTGGGGGTGGATTCGGTGCTGGTGGCCGATGTGCCGGTCGAAGAGTCAGCCCCGTTCCGCCAGGCGGCGATGCGTCATAACGTCGCGCCAATCTTTATCTGCCCGCCGAACGCCGACGACGAACTGCTGCGCCAGATCGCCTCCCACGGTCGCGGATATACCTACCTGCTGTCGCGCGCTGGAGTGACGGGTGCGGAGAACAAAGCCGCCCTGCCGCTGCATCATCTGGTGGAGAAGCTGGCGGAGTATAATGCTGCACCGCCGCTGCAGGGCTTTGGCATTTCGGCCCCGGAGCAGGTCTCTGCGGCGCTGGGTGCCGGTGCTGCCGGTGCGATTTCCGGTTCGGCGATCGTGAAAATTATCGAGAACAACGTCAATACGCCTGACAAAATGCTGAGCGAGCTGAAAAGCTTCGCCAGCGCCATGAAGGCGGCGACCCGTCCACAATAACAGTAATGCCGTCTGGTTTTGCCAGACGGCATCCTGCGTAAATTGATCCCTTCGAGCTTTAGTGCATTTAACGCTGGTCAAATGTGTTTCCCGGCGTATTATCCCCCCGTCCTGTAGTTCTTCCTTCTTAAACCTTCTGAGTTCAGAGGCTTATCTATGTCGTGGCAACACTTTAAACAGGCTTATTTAATTAAGTTCTGGTCTCCCGTTCCTGCGGTTATCGCAGCAGGTATTCTCTCCACCTACTATTTCGGCATCACCGGCACCTTCTGGGCCGTGACCGGCGAATTCACCCGCTGGGGCGGTCAGCTCCTGCAGCTGGCGGGGGTTCACACCGAAGAGTGGGGCTACTTTAAACTGATTCACCTTGAAGGGACCCCGCTCACCCGTATCGACGGCATGATGATCATTGGCATGTTCGGGGGCTGTTTTGCCGCGGCGCTGTGGGCCAATAACGTGAAACTGCGCATGCCGCAGAGCCGGATCCGCATCGCCCAGGCGGTTGTCGGGGGTATCATCGCCGGGTTTGGCGCGCGACTGGCGATGGGCTGTAATCTGGCCGCCTTTTTCACCGGCATTCCGCAGTTCTCACTCCACGCCTGGTTCTTTGCCCTGGCCACCGCCGTGGGCTCGTACTTTGGCGCACGCTTTACGCTGCTGCCCCTGTTCCGTATTCCGATCAAAATGCAAAAGGTAAGTTCCGCTTCGCCGCTGACGCAGAAGCCGGATCAGGCCCGCCGCCGCTTTCGCCTCGGGATGCTGGTCTTCTTCGGCATGCTGGCCTGGGCGCTCTGTACCGCGCTGGATCAGCCCAAACTCGGGCTGGCGATGCTTTTCGGCGTCGGCTTTGGCCTGCTGATTGAGCGGGCACAGATCTGTTTTACCTCGGCATTTCGCGACATGTGGATAACCGGACGCACGATGATGGCAAAAGCGATCATCGCCGGGATGGCGGTAAGCGCCATCGGCATTTTCAGCTACGTTCAGCTGGGCGTGGCACCCAAAATCATGTGGGCAGGACCGAACGCTATTATCGGCGGGCTGCTGTTTGGCTTCGGTATCGTGCTGGCGGGCGGCTGCGAAACGGGCTGGATGTACCGCGCGGTGGAAGGCCAGGTCCACTACTGGTGGGTCGGTCTGGGTAACGTGCTGGGCTCCACCCTGCTGGCTTACTACTGGGATGATTTTGCGCCAGCGCTGGCGACCAACTGGGACAAGGTCAATCTTCTCAACACCTTTGGTCCGCTCGGCGGGTTGCTGGTGACCTATCTGATGCTGTTGATCGCCTTTTTACTGGTACTGGCGCAGGAGAAACGCTTCTTCCGTCGCGCTGCCGTGAAAACTGAATTACGTGAGGAAGCCGCATGAAAGAGATCGTTCCCGATTACCGCCTCGATATGGTAGGTGAGCCTTGCCCCTACCCGGCTGTAGCTACCCTTGAAGCGATGCCGCAGCTGAAAAAAGGCGAGATCCTCGAGGTGGTGAGCGACTGTCCGCAATCCATCAACAATATTCCACTGGATGCCAAAAACCACGGTTATACGGTGCTGGATATTCAACAGGATGGGCCGACCATCCGTTATTTGATTCAAAAATAATAAGGGGGTGGCGACAGGCCACCCCTTTTTTTAAGTATTAATCCCATTTTCTTCAGGATATCCCCAAGGAGTTTATGCTTTACATTGACTACAAAAGGAGAACGTTATGTCAGACCAAAATCTTGATAATGATGCACAATATGCAGGTGAAAAAGCGAAGAACAAACTGGATGAATTCGCCGGTGCTGCACAGCAGCAGTTTGGCGAGGCCGTTGATTCGCCAAAACATCAGTTGAAGGGTGCCGGGCGTAAATATGCTGCTCAGGCCAGTGACGTTGTTACTGACGTTACCGACGCGGTTAAAAATAATCCCCTTACCGGCCTCATTGCCGCAGGTGCGGTGGGTATTGTCCTCGGCCTGTTGCTGGGTCGTAAATAAATAATGAAGGCCCTGCGGGGCCTTCTTCTCTTCAGAAACGATATCCCGCCGAGAACATAAACACCCACGGGTCCAGACGGGTGCTGATATTCTGCTGCTGATCGCCCGCCTTAAAGCGCACTTCGGTGTCAATGTCCATATACCAGACCGACATGTTAATCAGCCAGTCGCGGTTGATGAGGTAATCCAACCCTACCTGCCCCGCCGCGCCCCATGAGTCTTTCAGGCTCAGGTCGGAAAGGCCCGCCGCTTTACCCGTGTCGTTAAACTTCTCATCAAAGAAGGTGGTGTAGTTAACCCCGGCGCCAACATAGGGGCGAACCTTGCTACCGGCATCGCCGAAATACCACTGGGCCATCAGGGTGGGCGGCAGGTGGTGAACCGTGGCGATATTCCCGGTTGGGCCTGTACCTACCTTGTGGCGAAACGGCGTCGCCGCCAGCAGTTCAACGCCGACGTTGTCGGTAGCCATCCAGGTAAAGGTCATCCCAGCCTGGGTATTGTTACTGACGTTAAAGCCGCCCAAACCCAGAACATTGTCCGAGCCTTCCGTCGGACGTACCGTGGCGGACCCCAGGCGGAAAAAGAACTCGCCTGCTTCGTGGGCAACTGCGCCGCCGGATAAACTGCTCAGAATCAGTGCTGCCACCGCTGCTTTTTTCATATCCATTCCCTCGTTATGGTTTTATTGGAGAACGGAATATACCCATAAATGATTACTAAGTGATCTCACTCAGATCACATTAGATTCAGTGATTTAACATTCATTGATCTAAATTAATTTTTTCAACTTCTGGCAAAAATTGGTAGTTAGCGCCTGGATCAATTTTGTCGTTTCAGGCGAATAAAGCGCAGCGTGATATCAACCGCGCAAAATTAGAGCGACGCATTACGGGCGCTTTACAAAGATATGCTTTTCCATACAAGCCTTGATACTGCCACCGGGCAGTTATCCAGGGTACAATTGCCCGCTAATTAACACCTGCAATACTCAAGGAGAGTGCATGTCTATCACGGCGAAGTCTGTCTACCGTGACACGGGGAATTTCTTCCGCAATCAGTTCATTACCTTTTTACTGATCGCCTTGTTGTGCGCATTAATCACGGTGGTACTTGGTCACGCCTTTTCGCCGAGTGAGGAGCAGATTGCCAGCCTGAGTCAGGGCGATCAGATTGCCAGCAGCGTCGGGCTGTTTGAGATGGTGCAGAATATGACGCCAGAGCAGCAGCAGATCCTGTTGCGCGCCTCTGCCGCGACCACCTTTTCCGGTTTGATTGGCAATGCCATTCTCGCAGGTGGCGTACTCTTAATGATCCAGCTGGTTTCTGCCGGACAACGCGTCAGCGCCCTGCGGGCGATTGGTGCCAGCGCACCGCTGCTGCCAAAACTGTTTATCCTGATCTTTTTAACCACCATGCTGGTGCAATTAGGAATTATGCTGGTTGTGGTGCCGGGGGTACTGTTGGCGATTGTTCTCGCCTTTGCGCCGATTATGGTGGTACAGGACAGAATGGGCATTTTTGTCGCCATGCGTAGCAGCATTCGTCTGGCATGGTCTAATATGCGTCTGGTTGCTCCGGCGGTGATGAGCTGGCTGCTGGCTAAAACCTTGCTGCTGCTGTTTGCCCCGAACCTGGCCGTACTGACCCCAAACGTCGGCGCTATAGTGGCAAATACGGTGAGCAACCTGATTTCAGCGGTATTGCTCGTCTACTTGTTCCGCCTGTATACGTTAATTCGCCAGTAATTTTTCTGACGGCCCGGGCAACACGCGCGGGCCGTCGCAGATGATGGAATCGAAGAATGAAGCAGTTTCTTGATTTTTTACCCCTGGTTGTCTTTTTTGCCTTCTACAAGCTGTATGACATCTATGCGGCAACCACCGCCCTGATCGTCGCCACCGCGATAGTGCTGATCTACAGCTGGGTGCGCTACCGCAAGGTCGAAAAGATGGCCTTGATCACCTTTGTGCTGGTGGCCTTTTTCGGCGGGTTGACCGTCTTTTTCCACAACGATGAGTTCATCAAGTGGAAAGTGACCGTCATCTACGTGCTGTTTGCCGGTGCCCTGCTGTTCAGCCAGTGGGTGATGAAAAAGCCGCTCATCCAGCGCATGCTGGGTAAAGAGCTGGCCCTGCCGCAGAGCGTCTGGTCGCGTCTGAATATCGCCTGGGCGGTATTCTTTATTCTCTGCGGTCTGGCGAATATCTATATCGCCTTCTGGCTGCCGCAGAATATCTGGGTCAACTTCAAAGTCTTTGGTCTGACCGCCTTAACGCTGATTTTCACCCTGTTGAGCGGTATCTACATCTATCGCCATATGCCGCAGGACGACAAGCAGTAATCCTCCCGCCAGGCTTTAACAGCCTGGCGTTTTCTTCTGTTCTCTCTGGCTTTAAATCATAGTAGCATCCCGCCTGAAGTCCTCCGTAATGAGTAGAGTCCATAATGACAACAACGAACGCCCCACAGGGCGAACTGGTTTTACGCACACTTGCAATGCCCGCCGACACCAATGCCAACGGCGATATTTTTGGCGGCTGGCTGATGTCGCAGATGGATATGGGTGGGGCGATCCTCGCCAAAGAGATTGCGCATGGCCGCGTGGTGACGGTCCGGGTCGATGGCATGACTTTTCTGCGCCCTGTAGCGGTCGGGGATGTCGTCTGCTGTTACGCGCGTTGCGTAAAACGTGGGAATACCTCGGTATCGATCAACATTGAGGTGTGGGTGAAAAAGGTCTCTTCTGAGCCTATCGGCCAGCGTTATAAAGCGACCGAAGCGCTGTTTATTTATGTCGCGGTGGATAACGACGGGAAACCGCGCCCTCTGCCGCAGGTCTGACAATCAGGCCAAAAAAAAGCCTCCGTCAGGAGGCTTTTTTATTTATTCCATCTGTGCCCCGCCGTTGAGGCGGAAAACGATATTCACGATCAGACCGCTGCCTGGCTTACCGGTTTCGTAGCGCCATTTGCGCATCGCGGTTTTCACATCTCGTTCAAACATATTCGATGGCTGTGCGGAAAGGATTTGGACATTATCCACCCGCCCGTCTGCGGTCACGTCAAACTTCACGCGAACGCGTCCTTCAATGCGTAACGCCTGCGCCCGCGCCGGATATACCGGCTGATTACGGCTCAGCGCACGCGGGCCGGAAGGGGCCGTGGCGACCGGCTTAGCGGTAGCTGGCGAAGAATTCATCACCGGGCGAGCCGGAGCCGCGTTCGTCAGCGGCTGGGTGGTGCGCGGTTCAACCGGGCGCTCTTCACGCTTCGGACGCTCTTCCACCTTTTTCACCGGTTTTGGTTTCGGTTTTGGTTTTGGTTTTGGCTTGGGTTCCGGCTTATGGATCACCACTGGCGCTTCTTTGGGCGGTTCAGGAACGATTTCGGGTTCCGGTTCCGGCTCGGGTTCTGCAACAGGTTCCGGTGGTGGTGCGACCTGCACGGGCTCCAGCTCCGCAGGTGTTACCATGGTCACAGAAATCGGCTGCGCGGGCGCTGGCATTTCAATAACCTGATGTACCGATGTGTAAAGCAGACCCGCCACGACGGCTCCGTGAATACCGACGGACAATAGCGTCGGCCAGGGAAAGCGGCGAGGGAGTTCAAGGGTCATTGAAGTCATAATCGTTTCAGTTAAAAAGCCAGGCCCTGATTTTAAATGCAAATAGCAATCATATTCAATAAGCCAGTTAAACTTCGCCCGAATTAACCGTTCAGCTGGCGAAAAAAGGCACGTAGTGAGCAGGGTTTTAACAATGTCGCTATCTTTGCATTGCAGTCCCCTGCACTTTCACATAACGTAATTCACACTTTTATTGGTTTAGGAGCTCCGCCGTGCTTTATGTGATTTTTGCTGCAGATGTTGCTGATTCTCTTGAAAAACGTCTCTCCGTGCGCCCTGCCCATCTTGCGCGCTTACAGCTGCTGCATGACGAAGGCAGATTACTCACCGCAGGGCCGATGCCCGCTGTGGACAGCAACGATCCGGGTGCGGCCGGCTTTACCGGCTCGACGGTGATTGCCGAGTTTGAATCGCTGGAAGCAGCGCAGGCCTGGGCGCAGGACGATCCGTATGTGGCCGCTGGGGTGTACGATAACGTTGTGGTGAAGCCGTTTAAAAAAGTTTTCTAGGATAAAAAAGGCTCCTTATCAGGAGCCTTTTCTCGTTAGTGCAGCGACGCCAGTCGCGCCGCGAAGCCCACAAACAGCAAACCTATCAAGCCATTCCCCAGCTTCGCCAGTTTCTTCTTAGTCTTCAGGTAGCGGGTGACAAACGCCCCGGAGAAAATCAGGAAGCTCATGTAGATAAAGCTGATGACCTCCAGCGTGACCGCGAGGATCATAAAGGCGACACCGGTGTTTTTCGCCTGAACATCAATAAACTGCACAAAGAACGAGACATAAAACAGGATCGCTTTCGGGTTGGTCATACTTAGCACCAGCGAGCGTTTCATGATGGTTTTTGCCGGCTCGATACCACCGGCTTCGCCCTGCTGTTTATGCCGCATCACCGACCAGAGCATCTTGCCGCCCAGCCATAACAGATAGAACGCCCCGAGATAGCGCACGACATTAAACAGTACCGGGGTGGTCTGGATCAGTGCAGCAACCCCGGCCCATGCCAGGAACATCAGCACCGCATCGCCGATAAACACGCCGCTGGCGGCCAGATAGCCCTTTTTCACGCCGTGACCAATACCGGTTTTTAAGACGAATAAGGTATTTGGGCCCGGAACCAGAACGATAAAAATGGCTCCAACAACGTAGGTCCAGAAATTAAGCACACCAAAATCCGCAAACACTTCATCCTCCTTTTCGAAATAGCGAATCTTTAAAAAACATCGGGCACCTCAGAGGGTGCCCTTGTGTCGTTCAGTAATCCTGAACGGCGAACAGCAACGCATTGCGATGACGGTTCATACTGCATTTTCTGATGGCGTGGATACGCATATTACGGCGGGATTGTGCTTCCAGCCAACGCGCTTTGCGACGACCTGTCTGTCGCAACATGCGCCAGCGCCCTACTTCTGTTCTACTGCGCTTCATGTTAACAACTCTTCCCAAAACAGAGCGCTCATTATAGACCCTTGCCTGCGGCAAACCAGCGCTTTTATCTGCCGTTTTTATTTGCCAGAAAAATCCTGACGCGTAAACTCTTAACAATACGCTTTCAAAAGGATTTTTTATTATGACAACCTTCTACACCGTGGTGAGTTGGCTGCTCATTCTGGGGTACTGGCTGATTATCGCAGGTGTAACATTACGCATCCTGATGAAGCGCAGAGCCGTCCCCTCCGCCATGGCATGGCTGTTGATTATTTTTATCCTCCCGCTGGTTGGTATTATTGCGTATTTATCCTTTGGCGAGCTGCACCTCGGTAAACGCCGGGCGGAACGCGCCCGCGCCATGTGGCCCTCAACGGCAAAATGGCTTAACGACCTGAAATCCTGCAAACATATCTTTGCCGAAGAGAACAGCGACGTCGCCGCCTCCCTGTTTCAGCTCTGCGAGCGCCGCCAGGGCATTGCCGGGGTCAAGGGCAATCAGCTGCAGCTGATGACCACCTCCGATGACGTTATGCATGCTTTGATCCGCGATATTCAGCTGGCGCGGCATAACATTGAGATGGTGTTTTATATCTGGCAGCCGGGTGGCATGGCCGACCAGGTTGCGGAATCCCTGATGGCCGCCGCGCGCCGGGGCATTCACTGCCGTCTGATGCTCGACTCCGCCGGCAGCGTGACGTTTTTCCGCAGCAACTGGGCGTCGATGATGCGCAATGCCGGGGTGGAGGTGGTTGAGGCGTTGAAGGTCAATCTGCTGCGTGTGTTCCTGCGCCGGATGGACCTGCGCCAGCACCGCAAAATGGTGCTGATCGACAACTACATCGCCTATACCGGCAGCATGAATATGGTTGACCCTCGCTTCTTTAAACAGGATGCCGGCGTGGGCCAGTGGGTGGATCTGATGGCGCGTATGGAGGGCCCGGTCGCCACCGCGATGGGGGTTGTCTACTCCTGCGACTGGGAGATCGAAACCGGCAAACGCATTCTGCCTCCGCCCCCGGATGCCAACATCATGCCGTTTGAGCAGGCCAGCGGGCATACCATCCATACCATTGCCTCCGGCCCGGGCTTCCCGGAAGATCTCATTCATCAGGCGCTGCTGACTGCGGCCTATTCCGCCCGCGAATACCTGATCATGACCACCCCCTACTTCGTGCCGAGCGACGATCTGCTGCACGCCATCTGTACCGCCGCCCAGCGTGGAGTCGACGTCAGCATCATCCTGCCGCGCAAGAACGATTCGGTGCTGGTGGGCTGGGCCAGCCGGGCCTTCTTTAGCGAACTGCTGGCCGCCGGGGTGAAGATTTACCAGTTCGAAGGTGGCCTGCTGCACACTAAAAGCGTGCTGGTGGATGGCGAACTTAGCCTGGTGGGCACGGTTAACCTGGACATGCGCAGCCTGTGGCTCAATTTTGAGATCACCCTGGTGATCGATGACGCCGGTTTTGGCGGCGATTTGGCCGCCGTCCAGGACGACTATATCTCCCGCTCCCGCTTGCTGGACGCGCGTTTGTGGGTGAAAAGACCGCTGTGGCAGCGAATTACCGAACGACTGTTTTACTTCTTTAGTCCGTTGCTGTAAAACGTGCCCAACCAACGATGTTAAACAGGTAGTCATCATGGAAATGGATCTGAACAATCGCCTGACCGAAGACGAAACGCTTGAGCAGGCCTACGATATCTTTCTTGAACTGGCCGTCGATAATCTCGACCCGGCAGATGTGATCCTCTTCAATCTACAGTTTGAAGAGCGCGGCGGCGCAGAGCTGTTCGACCCGTCTGAAGACTGGGAAGAGCACGTCGATTATGACCTGAACCCGGACTTCTTCGCTGAGGTGGTGATTGGCCTGGCTGATGAAGATGGCGGTGAGATTAACGACATCTTTGCCCGCGTTCTGCTGTGCCGCGAGAAAGACCATAAGCTGTGCCACATACTCTGGCGTGAATAAAATCTGGCGCGAATAAAAAAAGGCTGCGAATGCAGCCTTTTTTAATACCTGTTATCCACTCAGAGCGGGTCGACCTTCAGGCACGAAACCGCATGGCGGAAGCTGCCTTCGAGCACCGGACGTGTTTTCGCGCACTCCGGCCCGGCAATCGGGCAGCGGGTACGGAACACACAGCCCGATGGCGGATTGATCGGCGACGGCAGTTCCCCTTCCAGAAGCTGAATAGTTTTATTCTTCTCCAGATCCGGATCCGGGACCGGCACCGCAGACATCAGGGCTTTGGTATAAGGGTGCAGCGGGTTGTGGTAGACCTCATCGTAGGTGCCCAGCTCTACCGCATGACCCAGGTACATCACCAGCACGCGATCGGAGATGTGCTTCACCACCGCCAGATCGTGGGCGATAAAGATCAGCGACAGGCCCATCTCACGCTGCAGTTTTTGCAGCAGGTTAACCACCTGCGCCTGGATCGACACGTCCAGCGCCGAAACCGGTTCGTCACAGATAATCAGTTTCGGCTCGAGGATCAGCGCGCGGGCAATCCCGATACGCTGACACTGACCGCCTGAGAACTCGTGCGGATAGCGGTTGATAAGGTTCGGCAGCAGGCCCACTTTCATCATCATCGCTTTGACGCGGTCACGCACTTCAGTACGTGGCATTTTCGGATGATAGGTGCGCAGCGGCTCGGCGATGATCTCCCCGATGGTCATACGCGGGTTCAGGGATGCCAGCGGATCCTGGAAAATCATCTGAATGTCGCTACGCACGGCGCGCCACTCTTCAGGTTTCATCCCCAGCAGATCTTTGCCCAGCCAGGCCACCTTGCCGTCCGTCGCTTTAACCAGACCAATAATCGCGCGCGCGAAGGTAGATTTGCCGCAGCCCGATTCACCCACCACGCCCAGGGTCTCCCCTTCATACAGACGCAGGGTGACACCATCCACCGCTTTCAGGGTTTTGGCTAGCTGCCAGAACCACTGCTTGCCATCCTTGATATCAAAGTGGACTTTCAGATCCGCGATTTCGAGCAGGACATTACGTTTTTCGTCAATGACAGTCATACCAGCTCCTCGTACGGCTTAAAGCAGGCACGCAGACGGCCTGGGGCAAACTCTTCCAGCGGTGGCGCGCTGTTGCAGATCTCCATCGCGTGCGGACAACGCGGCTGGAACGGACAGCCTTTCGGCAGACGCAGCAGGTTTGGCGGGTTGCCCGGAATAGTCAGCAGTGACTCCCCTTCCGCATCGAGACGCGGAACGGCGTTCAGCAGGCCGATAGAGTACGGGTGTGCCGGGTTGTAGAACACATCCCGCGCTTTGCCGTACTCCATGGTGCGACCGGCATACATCACCAGCACTTTGTCGCAGATCCCGGCGACCACGCCCAGATCGTGGGTAATCATGATGATCGCCGTATTGAACTCGCGCTTCAGCTCGTTCAGCAGGGTCATGATCTGCGCCTGAACGGTCACGTCCAGCGCGGTGGTCGGTTCATCGGCAATCAGCAGTTTTGGCCGGCACAGCAGGGCCATGGCGATCATCACACGCTGGCGCATCCCGCCGGAAAACTCATGCGGGAACATGCGCATACGCTTACGCGCTTCAGGCATTTTCACCGCATCCAGCATTTTCACCGACTCTTCAAAGGCTTCGGCTTTGCCCAGCCCTTTATGCAGCATCAGCACTTCCATCAGCTGCTCGCCCACCCGCATGTACGGGTTCAGGGAGGTCATCGGATCCTGGAAAATCATCGAGATCTGCTCGGCGCGCAGCTTGTTCAGCTCGTTTTCCGGCAGGTTGAGGATCTGTTTGCCGTTAAAGGTGGCAGACCCCCCGATGACGCCATTTTGCGCCAGTAGCCCCATCAGCGCGAAGGCCGTCTGGGATTTACCGGAACCGGATTCACCCACGATCCCCAGCGTCTCACCCGCCCGCAGGCTGAAGTTGAGATCGTTTACCGCGGTGACATCGCCATCCGGCGTTTTAAAGGTGACGCGCAGATCTTTCACATCCAGCAGCGCATTGCCCTGCTGTTGGGTTTGTGGCGCAGATGCCGTTTCAATAATGGTCATGGCGGCGCTCCTTAACGGTCTTTCGGATCGAGGGCATCACGCAGGCCATCGCCGATAAAGTTGAAACAAAACAGTGTCACGACCAGGAAACCTGCCGGGAACAGCAGCAGCCACGGTGATACTTCCATCGAGTTCGCGCCATCGCTGAGCAATGCACCCCAGCTGCTCAGCGGCTCCTGAGTACCCAGACCAAGGAAGCTGAGGAAGGACTCAAACAGGATCATGCTCGGCACCAGCAGGGAGGCATACACCACCACCACGCCCAGCACGTTCGGGACGATATGACGGACCACGATATTGCCGGTAGAGACCCCACCCACCTGCGCCGCTTCGATAAACTCTTTGCGCTTCAGGCTCAGGGTCTGGCCGCGCACGATACGTGCCATGTCCAGCCAGGAGACCATACCGATAGCAACGAAGATCAGCAGGATGTTCTGACCGAAGAAGGTCACCAGCAGGATCACGAAGAACATGAACGGGAAGGAGTTGAGGATCTCAAGGATACGCATCATCACCGAATCGACTTTACCGCCGAGATAGCCGGACAGCGATCCGTACAGGGTACCCAGAATCACCGCCACGAAGGCCGCGGCAATCCCCACCATCAGCGAGATACGCCCGCCGATGGCCACACGGACCAGCAGGTCACGCCCGGAGGAGTCGGTGCCGAAGTAGTGGCCCGATTCGCTATCCGGTGCGCTGGACATCATGCCCCAGTCGGTATCGAAGTAGGTGAACTGCGACAGCATCGGCGCTAAGGTCATAAACAGGGCGATAATCACCAGCACAATCAGGCTGGCAACCGCCGCGCGGTTGTGCATAAAGCGACGGCGGGCATCCTGCCAGAGACTGCGTCCTTCGACTTCCAGTTTTTCACTGAAGTTTTCCAGCGCCTCGCTATTTTTCTTACTTAACATCATGGCGAGCTCCAGTGTCAGTAGCGGATTTTCGGATCGATGACGGCATACAGCACATCAACAATCGCGTTAAAGAAAATGGTCAGCGCACCGACGAGGATGGTCAGACTCAATACCAGAGAGTAGTCGCGGTTAAGGGCGCCGTTAACGAACAGCTGGCCGATACCAGGCAGACCATAGATGGTCTCGATAACCATTGAACCGGTAATGATACCGACGAACGCTGGGCCTAAATAAGAGAGAACCGGCAATAACGCAGGTTTCAACGCATGACGGAAAATAATCCGGCGCATTGGCAGCCCTTTCGCGCGTGCGGTACGGATGAAGTTGGAGTGCAGCACTTCAATCATCGAACCACGGGTAATACGCGCAATGCTGGCAATATAGGCCAGTGACAGCGCCACCATCGGCAGAATCATGTACTGCAGCGCCCCGCCATTCCAGCCGCCGCCGGGCAACCATTTAAGGGTGATAGCGAATATCATGACCAGCAAGGGTGCGACGACAAAACTCGGTATGACGACCCCGGTCATTGCCACCCCCATTACGGCGTAGTCCCATTTGGTATTTTGATTCAGCGCGGCAATCACGCCCGCCGTGACGCCAAGAATAACGGCCAGTAAAAATGCCGCGGCGCCTAATTTAGCCGAAACGGGGAAGCTGGACGCCACCAGATCGTTTACGGAATAGTCTTTATATTTAAATGACGGTCCAAAATCGCCGTGCGCCAGCTGCTTCAGATAATTGAAATACTGGGTGGAGATCGGATCGTTTAAATGGTATTTCGCTTCGATATTCGCCATGACTTCAGGCGGCAGCGTACGTTCACCGGTAAATGGACTGCCCGGCGCGAGACGCATCATAAAGAAGGAGATCGTTATGAGAATAAAAAGCGTTGGGATCGCTTCAAGACAGCGACGTAGGATAAATTTCAACATTGCCCATACCTTCTGGCGTGTGCCTATATAGTATTACGATGAGTAGACACCGTGGGGCAGGCATCGCCCGCCCCACTCATTGCCATTAATGCTTGATGATATACAAGTTTTTAACGTAGATATTATCCATCGGGTCTTTACCGGTATAACCACCTACCCACGGTTTCACCAGACGGGCGTTCACGTAGTAGTAAACCGGCACGATCGCAGAGTCTTTATCAAGCTGCTGTTCTGCTTTCGAATACAGCTCAGCGCGCTGCGCTTCGTCAGTGACTTTCAGGGTATCGCCGATCAGCTTATCGAACTCTGCGCTCTTATAGTGCGCGGTGTTGTTCGAGCTGTCGCTCAGCATGGTGTTCAGGAAGGAGGTTGGTTCGTTATAGTCCGCACACCAGCCTGCACGCGCCACATCAAAGGTGCCCTGATGACGGCTGTCCAGGAAGGTTTTCCACTCCTGGTTTTCCAGCTTCACGTTCGCACCCAGGTTTTTCTTCCAGATGGAGGAGACGGCGATAGCCAGTTTTTTATGCAGATCGGAGGTGTTGTACAGCAGGCTAAAGGTCAGCGGCTTGTCAGAGGTATAACCGGCTTCGGCCAGCAGTTTCTTCGCTTCAGCATTACGCTGTTCCTGGGTCATTTTGAACCATTCTGGCTCGGTCAGCTTCGCGCCATCGGTATACGGCGGGGTGTAGCTATAAGCCGGCAGGTCGCCCTGGTTTTTCACTTTATTCACGATGATATCGCGATCCAGTGCCAGCTTAAGCGCGGTACGCACGCGAACGTCGGTGAATGGCGCTTTCTGGTTGTTGATTTCGTAGTAATAGGTACACAGATACGGGTCAACGTGAACTTCAGCCGGGATCTCTTTTTTCAGCTTTTGGAACAGTTCGATCGGCATGTTGTTATAGGTCATGTCGATTTCACCGCTGCGGTAGCGGTTAACGTCAGTCACTTCAGAAGAGATTGGCAGGTAGGTGACCTGATTGATAACGGTTTTCGCGTTATCCCAGTAATTGGTATTCCGCTCCAGGTCGATACGTTCGTTAACAACCCAGGCTTTCAGCTTGTAGGCGCCGTTGGTAACGATATTGGCAGGCTGGGTCCACTTCTCGCCGAATTTTTCAACCGCTGCTTTTGGAACAGGGGAAACGGACGGGTGAACCAGCAGTTTGTAGAAATACGGGACTGGCTCGCTCAGGGTCACTTCGAAGGTATTGTCATCGATCGCTTTTACGCCGAGGTCGGTAATCGGTTTTTTGCCGGTGATGATGTCATCGATATTGGCGATATGGCCATACTGCAGATAGCTCGCATACGGAGAGGCGGTATTTGGATCCGCCAGGCGCTGCCAGCTATAAACGAAATCTTGTGCGGTAACCGGAGAACCGTCAGACCATTTTGCGTCTTTGCGCAGGTGGAAGGTCCAGACTTTAAAGTCTTTGTTTTCCCATTTTTCAGCAACCCCGGCAACCGGGTGACCGTCTACGTCAGTAACCAGCAGACCTTCGAACAGATCGCGGTTAATGTTAGACTCCGGTACACCTTCAATTTTGTGCGGATCCAGAGACTGAACCTCAGCACCGTTGTTACGCACCAGCGTTTGCTTTTCCGCCAGCTGAACCCCAGCAGGTACGTCAGCAGCCATTGCAACGTTGCCCGCGATTAGCGCAGTTAAGATCCCCGCCGCGACCAGACTTTTTTTTGTGATGTTGGACATTGTGTTGATACTCCACTCTTTATAATTACTGGTTTTTTACCAGCCTGTTTAATTCCCCTTTTTTGGGGTTCCCTGACAACGTAGGAGTTTATGCTGCTGTCAGGCGTTTTTACTTCTCGCTATCACCGACTTTACTATTACTAACGGCTCGTCTGGCCGCCTTGCGTCGATTCTTAACAGGCCTCCCCTGTCGAGGCCTGTCTTAATTCTTTTAGATCAGAATCGTTAATGAAAAAGATTCTCATCTAAAAGATTTCTGCGGAAAATATAAGGCCGGAAAGTACCAAATGGCTTTCCCGGGTGCCAATACATTTTGCAAATTTGTTAACCAATTCTCTTTTACGGAAGTTACCGTTAAGTTGTGGGCTACCCTGCCGCGCATCAAAAGCCCAGAAAACCTTCGCTTTTCAATGGGATGTAGAAAGTGTGCTCGACGGTGGCGTCGCAGTGCTGAAGACGAGGTGTTGTTTGTACAAAAAATTAACAACTGTCTATTATTTAGCACATTCATCTAATTCATTCATCAAATTACTAATATCATCTCAGTTATCCCGCAGCAAGCCCCAGAGTATCGTGTGAGTAAAATAACAGTCTTATTGCGCGGAATGTGACCAGTACAGGGTCGGGGTGGGAGACAAGTGGTTGATAGTTAACAAAACAAAATTATTAGTAAAATTTATTATAGTTAAAGCGATTTTCAACTTTCATTATATGATTTGCTGATAATGACAAAAAAAACGGCGCCACTGGCGCCGCGCTTTCATTTGAAATGGTTAACTCAATAAGCCCGGAAATATTGATTTCAGCCCGGTAACAATAAATTCAATCCCCAGCGCCATCAGCAGAAGACCCATAATACGGGTGATAACGTTAATGCCGGTCTGACCAAGCAGCCGCACCAGCCAGGGGGCAATACGGAATACGCCCCAACAGCAGAACGCAAACAGCGCAATGGCAATCGAGAAGCCAATCAGATGCATTAGATTGTGGTAGCGCGTTCCCCAGACGATGGTGGAACTGATGGCACCCGGCCCCGCCATTAAGGGCAACGCCAGCGGCACCACGCCAATACTTTCGCGGATAGCAGTCTCTGATTTTTCTTGTTTGTTTTGTTTGTCTTCACCCAATTTGCCGCTGATCATCGACATCGCGATGGTCACCACCAGGATCCCGCCGGCAATCCGGAACGAATCAATAGAGATGCCAAAAATCGGTAATGGTGCCAACTTACTGATTTAGTGTACGATGGTGTTTTTGAGGTGCTCCCGTGGCTTCCATCTCCATCAGTTGTCCCTCCTGCTCAGCTACTGAAGGCGTGGTGCGTAACGGTAAAAGTACTGCCGGACATCAGCGCTATCTCTGCTCTCACTGCCGTAAAACATGGCAGCTACAGTTCACTTACACCGCCTCTCAGCCCGGTACACACCAGAAAATCATTGATATGGCCATGAATGGTGTTGGATGCCGGGCAACCGCCCGCATTATGGGCGTTGGCCTCAACACGATTTTACGTCACTTAAAAAACTCAGGCCGCAGTCGGTAACCTCGCGCATACAGCCGGGCAGTGATGTGATTGTCTGCGCTGAAATGGACGAACAGTGGGGCTACGTCGGTGCTAAATCACGTCAGCGCTGGCTGTTTTACGCGTATGACAGGATACGGAGGACGGTTGTGGCGCACGTCTTCGGTGAACGCACTCTGGCCACACTGGAGCGTCTTCTGAGCCTGCTGTCGGCCTTTGAGGTCGTGGTATGGATGACGGATGGCTGGCCGCTGTATGAATCCCGCCTGAAGGGAAAGCTGCACGTAATCAGCAAGCGTTACACTCAGCGAATTGAGCGGCATAACCTGAATCTGAGACAACATCTGGCAAGGCTGGGACGGAAGTCACTGTCGTTCTCAAAATCGGTGGAGCTGCATGACAAGGTCATCGGGCATTATCTGAACATAAAACACTATCAGTAAGTTGGAGTCATTACCCAAAAATCTGCAATATAGAGTCGCCAAGATAAAGAGAGGTCAGCAGGATGATCGCAACCGACAGGTTTGCCGTCAGGTTGGTCTTATTTCTGGCAAGCGCGGTCTGGTAGCTGGTCATACTGATAAATACAGGAATAATGCCCACCGGGTTAACCAGCGCGAACAGACCGATAAAAAACTTAAAATAGGTAGGAAAATCAAAGAGCGATAGGCTCACAGTTAGCTCCGCTGATAAGCAAGACTCAAGATAAAGAGGTGGCAACACCAATAACCGCGCAGAAGATACGCTTTTTGCGCATGCACTTCATCACAATATTGCGAATTATAGTGGTTTGACGCTGTAAAATATTTGTGTACTAAATGCATTCCTGTGGTTCAATTGCTTTTGCAATTATTTAACATCTGATAAAACGCCCCAAAATACCCCTGCTGAAAGGTATCAGCTTATGGATAAATTGATACAGATCATGTTTTCCGTACTCAGAAGTGAGTAATCTTGATTACGCCACCACGGAGATTCAGTATCTGAACGTAGGCTACTGATGGGAGGCTCTTTTAGTAAATCAGGGGAACGATAAAAACGTTAACACCTTGTTTTTATGTAAGTTAAGCAAGTGGCAAAGGCGCTGACTATACTGTTTTCGTGTCGAGCAGCTGATTTACTAAAAGAGTTTAACATTATCAGGAGAGCATTATGGCTGTTACTAATGTCGCAGAGCTTAACGCACTTGTAGAGCGCGTAAAAAAAGCCCAGCGTGAATATGCCAATTTCACCCAAGAACAGGTTGATAAAATCTTCCGCGCCGCCGCTCTGGCTGCTGCAGATGCTCGAATCCCTCTCGCTAAAATGGCCGTTGCCGAATCCGGTATGGGTATCGTTGAAGATAAAGTGATTAAAAACCACTTCGCTTCTGAGTATATCTACAACGCCTATAAAGATGAGAAGACTTGCGGCGTCCTGTCTGAAGATGACACTTTCGGTACCATCACCATTGCAGAACCTATCGGTATCATCTGCGGTATCGTTCCGACAACCAACCCAACTTCTACTGCTATCTTCAAATCGCTCATCAGCCTGAAGACGCGTAACGCAATCATTTTCTCTCCACACCCACGTGCTAAAGATGCGACCAACAAAGCGGCCGATATCGTTCTGCAAGCGGCGATCGCTGCAGGTGCACCGAAAGATCTGATCGGCTGGATCGATCAACCTTCTGTGGAGCTGTCTAACGCACTGATGCACCACCCTGACATTAACCTGATCCTTGCGACCGGTGGTCCAGGCATGGTTAAAGCCGCGTATAGCTCCGGTAAACCGGCTATCGGCGTAGGTGCAGGTAACACCCCGGTTGTTATCGACGAAACCGCCGATATCAAACGTGCTGTTGCATCCGTACTGATGTCTAAAACCTTCGACAACGGCGTTATCTGTGCTTCCGAGCAGTCCGTTGTGGTTGTTGACTCCGCATACGATGCCGTTCGCGAACGTTTCGCCAGCCACGGCGGCTATCTGCTGCAGGGCAAAGAGCTGAAAGCCGTTCAGGATATCATTCTGAAAAATGGCGCACTGAACGCCGCCATCGTAGGTCAGCCAGCGTACAAAATCGCTGAACTGGCAGGCTTCACCGTTCCGGCTACCACTAAGATCCTGATTGGTGAAGTGAGTGTCGTTGACGAGAGCGAGCCGTTTGCTCACGAAAAACTGTCTCCGACGCTGGCAATGTACCGCGCGAAAGATTTCGAAGACGCGGTCGTTAAAGCAGAGAAACTGGTCGCCATGGGCGGTATCGGTCATACCTCCTGCCTGTACACCGACCAGGATAACCAGCCTGAACGTGTCGCGCACTTCGGCCAGATGATGAAAACTGCACGTATCCTGATCAACACCCCTGCTTCTCAGGGTGGTATCGGTGATCTGTATAACTTTAAACTCGCGCCTTCCCTGACTCTGGGTTGTGGTTCATGGGGTGGTAACTCCATCTCTGAGAACGTTGGTCCTAAGCACCTGATCAACAAGAAAACCGTTGCTAAGCGAGCTGAAAACATGTTGTGGCATAAACTTCCGAAATCTATCTACTTCCGCCGCGGCTCTCTGCCAATCGCGCTGGATGAAGTGATTACTGATGGCCACAAACGTGCGCTCATCGTGACCGACCGTTTCCTGTTCAACAACGGCTACGCAGACCAGATCACCTCTGTGCTGAAAGCTGCTGGTGTGGAAACTGAAGTGTTCTTCGAAGTAGAAGCTGACCCAACCCTGACCGTTGTTCGCAAAGGTGCAGAGCTGGCAAACTCCTTCAAACCAGACGTGATCATCGCGCTGGGCGGCGGCTCCCCAATGGATGCAGCCAAAATCATGTGGGTCATGTACGAACACCCGGAAACGCACTTCGAAGAGCTGGCGCTGCGCTTTATGGATATCCGTAAACGTATCTACAAGTTCCCGAAAATGGGCGTGAAAGCGAAAATGATCGCCGTCACCACCACTTCCGGTACCGGTTCTGAAGTGACGCCGTTTGCCGTTGTAACCGACGATGCAACCGGTCAGAAATACCCACTGGCAGACTATGCGCTGACCCCGGATATGGCGATTGTTGACGCCAACCTGGTTATGGATATGCCGAAATCACTCTGTGCGTTCGGTGGTCTGGATGCAGTAACTCACGCCCTGGAAGCTTACGTTTCCGTACTGGCCTCTGAGTTCTCTGACGGCCAGGCTCTGCAGGCGCTTAAACTGCTGAAAGAGAACCTGCCAGCGTCTTACAACGAAGGCTCTAAAAACCCGGTTGCCCGTGAGCGTGTACACAGTGCTGCCACCATTGCCGGTATCGCGTTTGCTAACGCCTTCTTGGGTGTGTGTCACTCCATGGCGCACAAGCTGGGCTCTCAGTTCCACATTCCTCACGGTCTGGCGAACGCCCTGCTGATTTCTAACGTTATCCGTTACAACGCTAACGACAACCCGACTAAGCAGACCGCATTCAGCCAGTACGACCGTCCGCAGGCTCGTCGTCGCTATGCAGAAATCGCTGACCACCTGGGCCTGAGCGCACCTGGTGACCGCACTGCTGCGAAGATCGAGAAGCTGCTGGCATGGCTGGATAGCATCAAAGCGGAACTGGGTATTCCTAAGTCTATCCGTGAAGCGGGCGTTCAGGAAGCTGACTTCCTGGCACACGTTGACAAGCTGTCTGAAGATGCCTTTGATGACCAGTGTACTGGTGCGAACCCGCGCTACCCACTGATCGCAGAGCTGAAACAGATCCTGCTGGATACTTACTACGGCCGTGAATACTCTGAAGGCGTACCGGCATCGGCTGCACCTGCTGTAGACGTCGTAGTCAAAGCGGAAAAGAAAGCGAAGAAAAGCGCTTAATTAATCGCTAAATAAAAAACCCGCTCCGGCGGGTTTTTTTATGTCTGTGCTCCAGGGATAACAGAGAGATGAAATAGCGTCGTTAACGACGACAGGCATCCTGAATGGCCGTCAGAGAGCCTACAACCAGCGCTTCTTTATAATGCTTACGGCACACGGAGACATAGCGCTCATTGCCGCCAATCACTACCTGCTCGCCTTCCGCGTAGGGTTTGCCAGCCTGATCGAGACGCAGCACCATACTCGCTTTACGGCCGCAGAAACAGATGGTTTTCAATTCAACCAGTTTATCCGACCAGGCCAGTAAATACTGACTGCCAATAAACAGCTCGCCGCGAAAATCAGTACGCAGGCCATAACAGAGCACCGGAATATCCAGTTCGTCGACCACTTCTGATAACTCACGCACCTGCTGGCGCGTTAAAAACTGGCTCTCATCCACCAGCACACAATGCACAGCCTGAGTAGCAACCTCTGCGCGGATCTCTTCCAGCAGATTGGTTTGTGGGTTATATAGCTTTGCCGGTGACGAGAGACCAATTCGCGAGCTAACCTTTCCGCTACCGAAACGATCGTCAATCTCTGCGGTGTATACCAGGGTCTGCATCCCGCGCTCCTGGTAATTGTAGGAGGATTGCAGTAATGCGGTCGACTTACCTGCGTTCATTGCTGAATAGTAGAAATACAGTTGTGCCATTGGCCGTTAAACCCTAATCAATGTGTATTATTACCGATGCGCGATTGTACCATATTTTGTCTGGTCTTCGGTAATGACTCCAACTTATTGATAGTGTTTTATGTTCAGATAATGCCCGATGACTTTGTCATGCAGCTCCACCGATTTTGAGAACGACAGCGACTTCCGTCCCAGCCGTGCCAGGTGCTGCCTCAGATTCAGGTTATGCCGCTCAATTCGCTGCGTATATCGCTTGCTGATTACGTGCAGCTTTCCCTTCAGGCGGGATTCATACAGCGGCCAGCCATCCGTCATCCATATCACCACGTCAAAGGGTGACAGCAGGCTCATAAGACGCCCCAGCGTCGCCATAGTGCGTTCACCGAATACGTGCGCAACAACCGTCTTCCGGAGCCTGTCATACGCGTAAAACAGCCAGCGCTGGCGCGATTTAGCCCCGACGTATCCCCACTGTTCGTCCATTTCCGCGCAGACGATGACGTCACTGCCCGGCTGTATGCGCGAGGTTACCGACTGCGGCCTGAGTTTTTTAAATGGCGGAAAATCGTGTTGAGGCCAACGCCCATAATGCGGGCGGTTGCCCGGCATCCAACGCCATTCATGGCCATATCAATGATTTTCTGGTGCGTACCGGGTTGAGAAGCGGTGTAAGTGAACTGCAGTTGCCATGTTTTACGGCAGTGAGAGCAGAGATAGCGCTGATGTCCGGCAGTGCTTTTGCCGTTACGCACCACCCCGTCAGTAGCTGAACAGGAGGGACAGCTGATAGAAACAGAAGCCACTGGAGCACCTCAAAAACACCATCATACACTAAATCAGTAAGTTGGCAGCATCACCTGGTCTTCCGTGCTACAGCGCGCTTTGTCGGCAGTTCGGGGCATTGTTTCCCTGCCTGGATATACAACAGGCAGCGGCAAAGGCAGGTTAAAACATCAAATGAATAACGGCTTTAAAATCGGTAAGTTCAGGAAAAATATATTATTTTAATGGACTAACAGAGTCAAAAATGCGGCAGGAATAATTAACTGTTTGAGCGGTCAACCGTGTTTCCAGTACTAATACGAAAGGTTGATATTTATCCTGAGTAACAATAATCGCAGATAAAATTACCCACAAAAAAAGAGTTAGCCGTCAGGTTTACTACACATCTGTTGATAACGTAGCCCTCTTTTCGCCGCTGGAATTTAAGTTAACGATATTAATAATAGTGACAAATATTAGGTGTTTTTTGAATTCCTTACATTCTGACCTATTGCATATATCAATTTATGCCTCTATTATTACTTCAACAACCCCCCCACATTATAAGTTTGAGATTACTACAATGAGCGAAGCACTTAAAATTCTGAACAACATCCGTACTCTTCGTGCCCAGGCGAGAGAATGTACTCTGGAAACGCTTGAAGAAATGCTGGAGAAATTAGAAGTCGTGGTTAATGAGCGTCGTGAAGAAGAAAACGCCGCGGCTGCTGAGATCGAAGAACGTACTCGTAAACTGCAGCAATATCGTGAAATGCTGATCGCTGATGGTATTGATCCAAACGAATTGCTGAACAGCATGGCTGCCGCTAAAACAGGCACCAAAGCTAAACGTGCTGCACGCCCGGCTAAATATAGCTACATCGATGAGAACGGCGAATCTAAAACCTGGACTGGCCAGGGTCGTACTCCAGCTGTTATCAAAAAAGCCATGGACGAGCAAGGTAAACAACTGGACGACTTCCTGATTCAGGAATAAGTTAGCAAGTTGTCCGAAAAATCCCGCTTAATGCGGGATTTTTTATGCCTGTATTTTATACGGTGTGACATTCGGTTACATGCTGTCATATAAATTTTAGCCTCTACTATTCCTCTGAGCCCGAGCCCCTTTCAAAAGCGCATAAAAAAACCGGTGTAGCCAGGCTATCACCGGTTTTTGCTTAGCGCATCAGCGCCTGGTTAGTTTTTAATGTCCAGCGTATCTTTCAGCCAGTCTTTAAATTCCTCACCCAGTGACTGGTGGCGAATACCATATTCAACAAAGGCCTGCATGTAACCGAGTTTATTACCGCAGTCATGGCTCTTACCTTTCATATGGTAGGCTTCAACGGTCTCTTTTTCGATCAGCATGTCGATGCCGTCGGTCAGCTGGATCTCATCTCCGGCGCCTGGAGGCGTTTTCGCCAGCAGCGGCCAAATCTCTGCGCTCAGGACATAACGCCCCACCACAGCCAGATTAGATGGCGCTACGTCGGCTTTTGGCTTCTCAACCACGCCCACCATAGGCACGCTGTCGCCCGGGTTCATCTCCACGCCTTTGCAGTCTACAACGCCGTATGCGGTCACATCTTCAACCGGCTCAACCATAATCTGGCTGCTGCCGGTTTCATCGAAACGCTTAATCATTTCTGCCAGGTTATCCTGAGACAGATCGGATTCAAACTCGTCGAGAATAACGTCCGGTAAAATAACCGCCACCGGCTCGTTACCTACAACCGGATGAGCACACAGCACCGCATGGCCCAGACCTTTTGCCAGCCCCTGACGAACCTGCATAATAGTAACGTGCGGCGGGCAAATAGACTGCACTTCCTGCAGAAGCTGACGCTTAACACGTTTTTCCAGCATGGCTTCGAGTTCAAAACTGGTATCGAAATGGTTTTCGATAGAGTTTTTGGATGAATGTGTTACCAGCACAATTTCAGTAATGCCGGCGGCAATACATTCGTTGACCACATACTGGATTAATGGCTTATCAACGAGTGGCAGCATCTCTTTTGGAATTGCCTTCGTTGCTGGCAGCATCCTGGTTCCCAACCCGGCAACCGGGATAACGGCCTTTGTCACTTTCGAATTTACGGCAGCCATTGAAACTCTCCTGAACTGTTCATGTTTTGAACTTTAGTCTGCATTAATAACGCGTTCAGTATATCAGTCGGAGGGTGAAGTCCGGGTCTGAAAAGGACGCGCTACCGCTTAATTAGGATAAATACGAATGATAACTTGCACCGATAGTAGCATTGCCAATGAAACGGCGGTAAAGCTATCTACCGTTTAAATTCCAACTGATTATTCCGTGGACAACATTAAGCGTAACCGCCCTCCTGTTCCCCAAATTTGACATTGCCATGAGGTGCAGCGGTGGCTTATTTGATTGAGATAGGTATTGCCTAAGGTTCCTAACGGAACGCCGTTGCTGACCTGAATATGATGTTCGCCAGTATTAAGCGTGGCATTAAGACCGGCAGAAACCAGAATCAAATTTTTCAGGCCGCTGTGGTAATAACCGACCAGTAACGGAAATTGTCCGGGTAAACTTGCCTGACGCAGCAGCTGGTTAACCTGTTTAAGTAAACTCCCCAACTCTGGCAGGCGTTGTCCCTGATGAGAAAGTTGTTCCTGGAGCAAGCCATTAAACAGGGCGCGTAATAATAACGCAGCCAGCACGCCATTATCCCCCGCCCGGGTAACATCCAGACAATAAAATGCCAGATCGTTATCGGATAACGGGGCGATATCCAGCACCAGTCCAGGTTGATCGGCGGCCATCAGCTGACGGTAATTCACTTTGCACCCGGAGATGTTCTGTTGCACCGGAGGCTGCAATTCCTGTAAAAGCTTTGCCGCCGCAGTGGGGTTATTAACCAGCGCATCCCAGTCCTGAAAGAGTCGCTCTTCTTCTTCTACCCGCGAATTAAACATATTGGGATAGAGGCACGCGAGGACAGTTTCACGCAGGCGATTAAGATCTTTCACCGGCTTGAGCAGGACATCCTGCACCCCCAGACGCAACGCTTTGGCGATGTCGGCCATATTCTCGGTCGCGGAAATAACGAGGATGGGGATCTGATCCCCCGCGTTACGTAAATGTTCCACCAGCTTCAGGCCGTTCATCCGCGGCATGGCGATATCACAAATCATAAGATCGGGCTTCAGCCCTGCCATTTTTTCCAGGGCGTCGACGCCATCCCCTGCAAGTGCTGTTGTTGCTCCCAGTGATGAAAGCCACGAATCCAGTAGTGAGCGGAAAACAGGCTCGTCTTCAACTATAAGAATTTGTTTCCCGGCTAATGGTTGTGTCATGGTCTCTCCCGGCGCTGACAATAGATCAATAGTGGCATGCTATCGGTACTATCGCCTGTCAGATTTTGCTGAAGTAATCAAAAAAAGCGTGCTCAGGCAGAAGCCCGCACCAAAGGTAATAATTCATCCATTTTCTTTTCGACTGCCTGTGCGCCAGCGGTTATTGCCGCCTCTGCACGATGGAAATCGAGCGTTGAAATTTGTGGACAAAAAGGTTGAATCAATATATCCGGCGGGTCACCCGCCATTCGATTGCGTTTCAGGCGATTTTCCAGCACCTGAATCGAGGTGGTCATAATCTCCATCGCCGTTGGCGCGGCAACCCGTTTACGCGTCGCCACACGGCTCAGACGTCCGCGCAGGCGTTCATGCCAGGCGAGATCGTCAAGTGCACCATCATCCGTTTGGGTATTTACCGGCATCAGGTCCTGCTGCATCAGGTGGGCATCATGCTGGAGATCGACCGCAATCACGATGTCGGCCCCCATCGCGCGGGTCAGTGAAATCGGTACAGGATTAACAACGCCGCCGTCCACCAGCCAGTAGCCATTGTGCGGAACCGGCGCCATCAGGCCCGGCATGCTGCAGGAGGCGCGTACGGCAAGATGGATATCGCCTTCGGTGAACCAGATTTCACGGCCGGTGCTGAGGTTGGTCGCAACCGCACCGAAAGGCATCCGGCAGCTGGAGAATTCGGTCAGGGGCATAACCTGGCGGAAACGGTTGAAGACGCGCTCACCGCGTAATAACCCACCACGTTGCCAGGAGAGATCCATCAGGCGCAGGACGTCCCAGTAGCTAAAGGATCGTACCCAGGTTTCCAGCTCGGGGAGTTTGCCACACGAATAAGCGGCCCCCACCAGAGAACCTATTGAACAGCCTGCGACAATATCAATTTCGATACCTAAACGTTGTAAGGCGTTGATCACACCAATATGTGACCAGCCCCGGGCTGCTCCCGAGCCCAACGCCAGTCCGATTTTAACTTTTCTCATTAGCCCTGTTTAACGTCCCCTGGATTCCTGGCATAGCGTCATTGCAACCGCTCAGTTAACATAGTGCCACCCTGGCGTAATGCGCCATTCATTTTTAGTTTCAGGAAGAGCATCGTGTCTCAACTCTGTCCCTGCGGTAGCGCTCACGAGTATAGCCTATGTTGCCAGCGATATCTTACTGGTGAACAGGTTGCACCGGACCCGGCCTCACTTATGCGGTCCCGATATACCGCTTTTGTGATGCGGGACGCAGACTACCTGGTTAAGACCTGGCACCCATCGTGCCATGCTGTTGATTTTCGTCAGGAGATCGAGGCCGGTTTTGCGAATACGCAATGGGCCGGTCTGACCCAGTACGAAACGGCAGTAGGCAAGGACGAAAACGAGGGATTTGTCAGTTTTGTTGCCCGCTTTACCGAGCAGGGGAAAGCGGGCGCCATCATCGAACGCTCGCGTTTCTTAAAGGAAGGCGGACGGTGGTACTATATTGATGGTACGCGTCCGCAGTTCGGTCGTAATGACCCCTGCCCCTGTGGTTCAGGTAAAAAATTTAAAAAGTGTTGCGGGCAATAAGGCCTGACGACACCGTTTCAGCAAACATGCAAAGGATTTTCCGGCAATGCAATCAACACAACGCAAAGTGCTGCGCACCATTTGTCCCGACCAGAAAGGGCTGATCGCCCGTATTACCAACATCTGCTATAAGCATGAACTTAACATCGTGCAGAACAACGAGTTTGTTGATCACCGTACCGGCCGCTTCTTTATGCGTACCGAGCTGGAAGGGATTTTCAATGACGTGACGCTGCTAGCCGATCTGGACGGCGCGCTGCCGGAGGGTTCCGTGCGCGAGCTGACTCCCGCCGGTCGTCGCCGTGTGGTGATTCTGGTCACTAAAGAGGCCCACTGTCTGGGCGATCTGCTGATGAAAGCCAACTACGGCGGTCTGGATGTGGAGATCGCCGCGGTCATTGGCAACCACGAGACGCTGCGCACCCTGGTTGAGCGCTTTGATATTCCGTTTGAGCTGGTCAGCCATGAGGGCCACACCCGCGAAGAGCATGACAATTTAATGGCGCAGGCCATCGAAGCGCATAACCCGGATTACGTGGTGCTGGCAAAATACATGCGCGTGCTGACGCCATCCTTCGTCGCGCGGTTCCCGAATAAGATCATCAATATTCACCACTCGTTCCTGCCGGCCTTTATTGGGGCGCGTCCTTATCACCAGGCGTATGAACGCGGCGTGAAGATCATTGGCGCCACGGCGCACTACGTGAATGACAACCTGGATGAAGGCCCAATCATCATGCAGGACGTGATTCATGTCGATCACACCTACACGGCAGAAGATATGATGCGTGCCGGACGCGACGTTGAGAAAAATGTGTTAAGCCGGGCGCTGTATCAGGTGCTGGCGCAGCGTGTCTTTGTGTACGGTAACAGAACGATAATTCTTTAATCCTTTATAAAATGAATTGATTAGCTTTGCGGCTTTATGCATAAAAATCAGGCAAACGATTCAATTTAGCAAAGGAAGTCTTTACAGGGGCGCGTCATTTGATATGATGCGCCCCGCTTCCCGCAAGGAAGCAGGCCATTAAAAGCATTACCCCGTGGTGGGGTTCCCGAGCGGCCAAAGGGAGCAGACTGTAAATCTGCCGTCATCGACTTCGAAGGTTCGAATCCTTCCCCCACCACCATCTTCAAGCTTTACCTCAAAATGTGAATTGCCCCTGGTGGGGTTCCCGAGCGGCCAAAGGGAGCAGACTGTAAATCTGCCGTCATCGACTTCGAAGGTTCGAATCCTTCCCCCACCACCATCACTTCTAAATTGCACTCAACCTCAAATTCGCACCATGCCTCATATTCTTCCGATGCAGGGAAGGATGAGAAGCTTCGACTAAGGTTCGATTCGAGCGCAGCGAGAAAGCGTTGCCGCAGGCAACGACCCGAAGGGCGAGGCGCAGCCGAGTTATCCTTCCCCCACCACCATCACTTCTCTGAAAAAAAACCAAATCAACGCCATTATCCGGCTTCTGCACACCTGTTTTCCCCGGTGGCGCTGCGCTTACCGGGGCTACAAAAATACAAAACCGCACCATACCCGTAGGCCGGGTAAGGCGCAGCCGCCACCCGGCGACATCCACCTACAACGGTGGCAACCGACGGGTGACCGGTGAACTCTTCACAATCGACGTATTGCACTGGGCATGTTCCGCCAGCCCATCCAGCAGCATATCCAGCTGCGCGATCGAGCGCACCACCAGCCTGATGACAAAACAGTCCTCGCCGGTCACTTTGTCGCTTTCAATACACTCCGGCATCGCCTGAATATATTTATCTACCTTATGCAGTAATCCCGGCAACGGGCGCACGCGCACCAGCGCTTGCAGGGTATAGCCTAACGCCGCCAGGTTCACCCGGGCGCCGTATCCCTGAACGACGCCCCGCTCCTCCAGCCTTTTTAACCGCTCTGCCGTGCTGGGTGACGTGAGCCCCACCCGACCGCTCAACACCTTCAGCGACATGCGCGCATCCTCCACCAGACAGGCCAGAATCCGGCGGTCGATCTCATCGATAAGGTATTCCATAACTTCCACCTAATTTATAAAAGCAAATCACCCCTACCACCTTAATTCAGCGCTGTAAAACCGGACACTTTTTTTCAACAATAAGGGCATTAATCAGGAGGTGTATGATGCGTGACATTCAACAGGGCGCCTGGCAAATGAGCCTGGCGATGCTGATATCCGGCTCTATCGGCGCTTTTGTTTTACTCTCGGGCTTACCGGTGACGGAAGTGGTGTTCTGGCGCTGTCTGATTGGCGCCATTGCGCTGTTTCTCTTTATTCGATTCAGTAAACAGCCTTTCAGCCCGTTAACCAAAGTCACGCTGGCCCTCGCCATTTTTGGCGGCGTCGCGCTGGTGGTGAACTGGCTGCTGCTGTTCGCCGCCTTTGAGCGTATCTCTATCGGCCTGTCGACGGTGGTTTATAACACCCAGCCCTTTATGCTGGTGCTGATGGGCATGCTACTGGGCGAACGGGTGAGTCTGGTGAAGTGGGGTTGGTTATTCCTCGCCTTTGGCGGCGTGGTTATTTTGCTCTCCAGCGAACTGACCGGCGGGCATGAAGCGGGATGGCTGGCCGGTATCGGCCTGGCGCTGGGCGCAGCTTTCTTCTATGCCCTCACCGCCATCATCACGCGGAAGTTAAAGACTCTCGCGCCGCAGCATATCGCCTTTATTCAGGTCCTGACCGGCGTGGTGATGCTTCTGCCGCTGGCGCATATGCCGAGCTTCTCCACCGATTTCCCGTGGGGGATTTTATTGACGCTGGGCATTGTCCACACCGGGATCATGTATCAGCTGCTCTACAGCGCCATTCAGAAGCTCCCTACCCCTGTTATCGGCTCGCTGTCGTTTATCTATCCGGTGGTTGCGCTGATTGTCGATAATCTGGTGTTTGGCCACTCGCTGAGCCTCACTCAGCTGGCCGGTGGGGCCTTGATTCTGCTGGCCGCAGCGGGCAACAACCTGGGTTGGGGCGAAAAAAACCCCGCCAGAGCGGGGTTCAGATTAAAACAGCGGATTAGCGACGGGCACGCACAATCTGATATCTGCGCGTCAGGTACTCCACAGGCGCGCTCCAGATATGCACCAGACGGGAGAACGGGAACAGCAGGAACAGGGTCATACCCAGCACCAGGTGCACGCGGAAAACAAAGGCCACGCCGTCCAGATGCTCAGACGCACCGCCGTGGAAGGTCACCACCGACTGCGCCCAACCCACCAGCTTCAGCATTTCACTCCCGTCCATGTGTTGTGCGGAGAACGGAATAGTCAGCAGGCCCAGCGCACACTGCACCATCAGCAGGGAGAGGATCAGAATATCCGCCCCGGTAGTGGTGGCGCGCACGCGCGGGCTGAACAGACGACGCTTCAGCAGCATCAGGCCGCCCACCAGGGTCATCACGCCGCAGGCCCCCCCGGCAATCATCGCCATCTTCTGCTTCACGTCCATCGGCAGGAAGGATTCATACATCCAGTGCGGGGTCAGCATGCCCAGGAAGTGGCCGGCAAAGATACCCAGAATCCCGATGTGGAACAGGTTCGACGCCATGTTCATCCCTTTGCGATCCAGCATCTGGCTTGAGGCGGCGCGCCAGGTGTACTGGCCGTAGTCGTAACGCAGCCAGCTACCAATCAGAAATACCGAACCCGCAATGTACGGATAGATATCGAAGAAGAACATATTCAGGAAGTGCATTATTGCTGTCCTCCGTTAGAGATATTCAAATATTGCGGGGCAACGGCACCGGCAAAACGACGCTGGTGAGCAGAGATTTCCGACTCGCCGCAGCTCTGGTCAGCAAAGAACTTCACCTGCTCCTCTTCCCAGACCGCATCCAGCGCCTGTGGGGTGTCATCCCGGGCTTCATCCGCGATTTTCTCCGCCACTTTTTCACTGTCGACCGAGGCGTTGGCCAGCTTCACCAGCAGATCGAACAGCACCGCATAGCGGCTTTCACGCTGCTGAAGACGCGCACCCAGTAACGCCAGGATCGGCGCGATATCCTGCAAACCGCCCAGCGCCTCTTCTTTCGGCAACTGCGCCAGATATTCCAGATACAGCGGGAGGTGATCCGGCAGCTCGCGGCTGTCGAGATGCAAACCGTGCTGCTCGTACTGGGCCATCAGATCGACCATCGCCTGACCGCGATCGCGGGATTCGCCGTGTACATGTTCAAACAGCAGCAGCGACGTGGCACGGCCGCGATCGAACAGCTGGCTGTAGTCAGACTGGGCATCCAGAAGATCGCGCGCCAGCAGGTCGCGGAGGAAAACGCCCAGTGTCTGGGCATCCTCTTTATCCAGGTTTTCCGATGACGCGAGTGCATCGAAGAGTTCCTGTTGATGCTGCACAAGCGCAGCATCCGGGTACTCGAGCAGACGCGAAACAATGACGAGTTCAATCATTGGTGCGGCTCCGTTTTGCTGGTCACATCCATCGCATCGATGCGGCGGCTGTTGAACAGGTTGAATTTGTTGTCTGAACCGTGGCAACCATCGCCGAAGGTAAAGCCACACCCGCTTTTCTCCGGGAAGGCTTCACGCGCCAGCTCACGGTGGCTGCTTGGCACCACGAAACGATCTTCGTAGTTGGCAATTGCCAGATAGCGGTACATCTCCTGGGCCTGGGCTTCGCTCAGACCCACCTCTTCCAGCGCACGGGTATCAATCACGCCATCAACGGTTTCGGTGCGTTTGAAGTGGCGCATCGCCAGCATGCGTTTCAGGGCCAGCAGTACCGGCTGGGTGTCACCTGCGGTCAGCAGGTTCGCCAGATACTGAACCGGGATACGCAGGCTTTCGACATCCGGCAGGATACCGTTGCTGCCCAGCTCGCCCGCATCCGCCGCGGACTGAATTGGAGACAGCGGCGGCACGTACCAGACCATTGGCAATGTGCGGTATTCCGGGTGCAGCGGCAGGGCTAGCTTCCAGTCCATCGCCATTTTGTAGACCGGCGACTGCTGCGCCGCGTCGATCACGCTCTGCGGAATGCCGTCTGCCAGCGCCTGAGCGATCACTTTCGGATCGTTCGGATCGAGGAACACGTCCAGCTGACGCTGATAGAGATCTTTCTCGTTCTCGGTGCTCGCCGCGTTCTCAATCGCATCCGCGTCGTACAGCAGCACGCCGAGGTAGCGGATACGGCCTACGCAGCTTTCAGAACAGACGGTCGGCATCCCGGCTTCGATACGCGGGTAGCAGAAGATGCACTTCTCGGACTTACCGCTCTTCCAGTTGAAGTAGATCTTTTTGTACGGGCAGCCGGTAATGCACATACGCCAGCCGCGGCACTTGTCCTGGTCGATCAGCACGATACCGTCTTCTTCACGCTTGTAGATGGCACCGCTCGGGCAGGTCGCCACACACGCCGGGTTAAGGCAGTGTTCGCACAGGCGCGGCAAATACATCATGAAGGTGTTTTCGAACTGGCCGTACATCGCCTTCTGCATGTTGTCGAAGTTCTGGTCTTTGGCGCGTTTTTCGAACTCGCCGCCCAGAATCTCTTCCCAGTTTGGCCCGCTGGTGATCTTGTCCATGCGCTGACCGGTGATCAGCGAGCGTGGACGGGCAATCGGCTGGTGTTTACTCTCCGGCGCGTTGTGCAGGTTCTGGTAGTCAAAATCAAACGGCTCGTAGTAATCGTCGATGCCCGGCAGATGCGGGTTTGCGAAGATTTTACCCAGCAGCAACGCGCGGTTACCCATGCGTGGCTGCAGCTTACCGTTGATTTTACGGATCCAGCCGCCCTTCCACTTCTCCTGGTTTTCCCAGTCGGTCGGGAAGCCGGTGCCCGGCTTGCTTTCCACGTTGTTGAACCAGGCGTACTCCATACCTTCCCGGCTGGTCCAGACGTTTTTACAGGTGACTGAGCAGGTGTGACAGCCGATGCATTTATCCAGATTCAGCACCATGCCGACTTGTGAACGAATTTTCATTTTACGCTCTCCTGTACCTGGTCATTACCTTCGCCGTCTAACCAGTTAATATTCTTCATCTTACGTACCACCACGAACTCATCGCGGTTCGATCCTACGGTGCCGTAGTAGTTAAAGCCGTAGGCCAGCTGCGCATAGCCGCCGATCATATGGGTCGGTTTCGGCGTAATACGGGTCACGGAGTTGTGGATCCCGCCGCGCTGCTCGGTGATCTCTGAACCCGGCAGGTTAACGATACGTTCCTGGGCGTGGTACATCATGGTCATCCCGGCCGGGACACGCTGGCTCACTACCGCACGCGCCGTCAGGGCACCGTTGCTGTTAAACACTTCGATCCAGTCGTTATCTTCAATACCCAGATCTTTGGCGTCCGCTTCGCTCATCCAGACAATCGGACCACCGCGCGACAGGGTCAGCATCAGCAGGTTGTCGCTGTAGGTGGAGTGGATACCCCACTTCTGGTGCGGCGTCAGGAAGTTCAGCGCCTTCTCAGGGTTGCCGTTGGATTTCGCGCCCATTACGGCTTTTACCGAACGGGTGTCGATTGGCGGACGGTAAACCAGCAGGCTTTCACCGAAGTCGCGCATCCATTGGTGATCCTGATACAGAGACTGACGACCGGTCAGGGTACGCCATGGGATCAGCTCGTGAACGTTGGTGTAGCCGGCGTTATAGGAGACGTGCTCATCTTCCAGACCAGACCAGGTCGGGCTGGAGATGATTTTGCGCGGCTGGGCCTGAATATCGCGGAAGCGGATTTTCTCTTCCTCTTTATTCGTCGCCAGATGCGTGTGGTCACGGCCGGTAAATTCACTCAGCGCTGCCCAGGCTTTCACGGCCACGTGGCCGTTGGTTTCCGGGGCCAGGGTCAGGATCATCTCTGCCGCATCAATCGCGGTGTTCAGCATTGGCTGACCTTTGGCCGGGCCGTCCGCTTTGGTGTAGTTGAGCTTACGCAGCAGGTCCATTTCGGTCTGGGTGTTCCAGCCAATCCCTTTCCCGCCGTTACCGATTTTTTCCATCAGCGGGCCGATAGAGGTAAAGCGCTCATAGGTTGCCGGATAGTCACGTTCAACCGGAATGATGTGCGGCGCCGTTACGCCCGGGATCAGGTCACATTCGCCTTTTTTCCAGTCCTTCACGTCCAGCGGCTGCGCCAGTTCGGCAGCGGAGTCGTGCTGGATGGGCAGCGTCACTACGTCAGTCTCTTTGCCGAGGTGCCCCACGCAGACTTCGGAGAATTTCTTCGCGATATCTTTGTAGATATCCCAGTCGCTTTTCGATTCCCAGGCCGGGTCAACGGCGGCAGACAGCGGATGAATAAACGGATGCATATCCGAGGTATTCATGTCGTCTTTTTCATACCAGGTGGCGGTTGGCAGCACGATGTCGGAATACAGGCAGGTGCTGGAGAGACGGAAGTCCAGGGTCACCACCAGGTCCAGCTTGCCGTCGAGACCGTTGTCTTTCCACTCCACCTCTTCCGGCTTCACGCCGCCCTGCTTGCCGAGATCTTTACCCTGGATACCGTTTTCGGTACCGAGCAGGTATTTCAGCATGTACTCGTGGCCTTTACCGGACGAACCCAGCAGGTTTGAGCGCCAGATAAACAGGTTGCGCGGGTGGTTTTTACCGTTCTCAGGCTGTTCCGCCGCAAAGCGAATCGAGCCCTCTTTCAGGGATTTGACGGTGTAGTCCACCGGCGTCATGCCCGCCTTCTTCGCCTCTTCCGCGATACGCAGCGGGTTGGTTCCCAGCTGAGGTGCAGACGGTAGCCAGCCCATACGCTCTGCGCGCACGTTGAAGTCGATCAGGTGGCCGCTGTAGCGGGATTTATCCGCCATCGGCGACAGCAGCTCCTGGGCAGTCACCGTCTCGTAGCGCCACTGGCTGGAGTGGTTATAGAAGTAGGAGGTGCTGTTCATGTGGCGTGCCGGACGCTGCCAGTCGAGGGCAAACGCCAGCGGCTGCCAGCCGGTCTGCGGACGCAGTTTTTCCTGGCCGACATAGTGTGCCCAGCCGCCGCCGCTCTGACCGACGCAGCCGCAGAAGATCAGCATGTTGATCAGGCCGCGATAGTTCATATCGAGGTGATACCAGTGGTTCAGACCGGCACCGACGATGATCATTGAACGACCGTGAGTCTTGTCGGCGTTATCGGCAAATTCACGTGCGGTACGGATGATGTGCGCCCGCGGTACGCCGGTGATCTGCTCCGCCCATGCCGGGGTGTAGGCTTTTACGTCGTCATAGTGAGTGGCGCAGTTTTCATCATTCAGACCGCGCTCCAGGCCGTAGTTGGCCAGGGTCAGGTCGTAAACGGTGGTCACCAGCGCGGTAGTACCATCGGCCAGCTGCAGGCGTTTCACCGGCAGTTTGTGCATCAGGATGTTCTGCAGCTCAACCTTGTTGAAGTGCTCTGAACCTTCGCCGCCAAAGTACGGGAAGCCGACATCGGCGATCTCGTCCTGGCTGCCCAGCATGCTCAGGCGCAGTTCGGTCTCTTCGCCGGACGTGCCATCGCGCTGCTCAAGGTTCCATTTGCCCTTCTCGCCCCAGCGGAAACCGATAGAGCCGTTCGGCGCAATCATGTCGCCATTGCTGTTGTAGGCAACGGTTTTCCACTCCGGATTATTTTCCTGGCCCAGCGCATCCACCAGGTCGGCGGCACGCAGCATACGACCCGCGGCGTAATAACCGTCACGCTCTTCCAGCATCACCAGCATCGGCATGTCGGTATATTTGCGCACGTAGTCGGTGAAGTACTGGCTTGGCTTGTCTAGGTGGAACTCACGCAGCATAACGTGGCCCATCGCCAGCGCCATCGCGGCATCGGTACCCTGCTTCGGTGCCAGCCACAGGTCGCACAGCTTGGCGATTTCGGCGTAGTCCGGGGTCACGGCAACGGTTTTGGTGCCTTTGTAACGCACTTCGGTAAAGAAGTGGGCGTCCGGGGTACGGGTCTGCGGAACGTTAGAGCCCCAGGCGATGATGTAGCTGGAGTTGTACCAGTCAGCGGATTCTGGCACATCGGTCTGCTCGCCCCAGGTCTGCGGAGACGCAGGCGGCAGGTCGCAGTACCAGTCGTAGAAGCTCAGGCAGGTACCGCCAATCAGGGAGAGATAACGCGCGCCGGACGCATAGGAGACCATCGACATCGCCGGGATCGGCGAGAAGCCCGCGACACGGTCCGGGCCGTAGGTTTTAACGGTATAAACGTTAGAGGCGGCAATCAGCTCATTCACTTCCTGCCAGGAGGAGCGGACAAAACCGCCGCGACCGCGCGCCTGCTTGAAGCTTTTCGCTTTGTCGGCGTCTTCGATAATAGAGGCCCAGGCCTCAACCGGATCGCTGTGCTGCACTTTCGCTTCACGCCACATTTTCATCAGGCGTTTACGCATCAGCGGATATTTCAGGCGGTTAGCGCTGTAGAGATACCAGGAGTAGCTGGCGCCACGCGGGCAGCCACGCGGTTCGTGGTTTGGCATATCCGGGCGGGTGCGCGGGTAGTCGGTCTGCTGCATTTCCCAGGTCACCAGACCGTTTTTCACGAAAATCTTCCAGCTGCATGAGCCGGTGCAGTTTACGCCGTGGGTGGAACGGACAACTTTGTCATGCTGCCAGCGCTGACGGTAACCGTCTTCCCAGTCCCGGTTGGTCTCCAGAACCTGGCCGTGCCCATCGGCAAAAGTTTCACCCTTCTGTTTGAAGTAGCGAAACCGGTCCAAAAATTTGCTCATCGGGTATCTCCTGTGTGGAGCCTGTGGCTCTCTAAATCGACATTGCTGATTTGCAGCGAAGGTAACGCTATGAAAGATGGCGGGAATTGATAACGATCAAGAGGAACGGGGGATGTTATGAGGGGCTAATTCTCTCCTACCCCTAAAGCGGTACAGAAGGAAACACATCAAGTTGCTGTTTTATATGTCTATTTGTGATTTATCGTACAAAAGTATGCCTGGAAGTTTTACAGAGTGGTATTAAGGGGTAGAGCGTCCTGATTAGCGATGGCGATCACAGTGGCTGCCCGGCGGCAGAGGGTACCGCCTTTAGTATGTTGTAACTAAATACAGGATAAAAAAAGCGCGGCACCAGGCCGCGCAAACGGATAATCACTTACTTACTTTTTATTAGAATTACGTCCATATACCAGCCAGGTGACAAACACGCAGACGATATAGAAAACGAGGAACACTTTCATGGCACCCGCCGGAGAGCCGGTCAGATCCAGCGAAATGCCGAACGCTTTAGGGATAAAGAACCCGCCAATCGCGCCAATCGCAGAGATGAAGCCCAGCGCGGCTGCGGTGTCGGTGGCCGCTTCACGCATCGCCTGCTGTTCGTTGCCGCCCTGCGCTTTAACGCGATCCATCGTCAGCTTACGGAAGATCACCGAAATCATCTGGAAGGTGGAAGCACTGCCCAGCCCGGCCGTCAGGAACAGCACCATAAACACCGCGAAGAAGGCGCCAAAATTACCGCCCACGCCGTTTACCGGCAGGGTCATGAACAGCAGGGCGCAGAAGATCGCCATCACCACAAAGTTCACCAGGGTTACGCGGGTACCACCCAGACGGTCGGAGATCATCCCCCCGGTGGAGCGCGCCAGTGCGCCAATGAACGGACCGAAGAAGGCGTAGTGCAGGATCTGCACGTCCGGGAACTGGGTTTTTGACAGCATCGCAAACCCGGCGGAGAAGCCGATAAAGGAGCCGAAGGTCGCCAGATAGAGCAGCGCCATGATCCACAGGTGGGCACGCTTCAGCACCGGCAGCTGTTCGCTGAGGGAGGCTTTCGACGCCGCCAGATCGTTCATGCCGAACCATGCGGCCAGGGTTAAGACCACCAGGAACGGCACCCAGATCCACGCGGCATTCTGCAGGAACAGGTAAGAGCCATCAGCCTGCTCAACGCCCGCACCGCCAAAGGCCGCAAAGACAGAGACCGAGATCGCCAGCGGCGCAATCAGCTGCATCACGCTGACGCCCATGTTGCCCAGACCGCCGTTGATCCCCAGCGCCCCGCCCTGCTTCTGTTTCGGGAAGAAAAAGCTGATGTTGGCCATGCTGGAGGCAAAGTTAGCCCCGGCAAAACCGCACAGCAGGGAGATAATCACAAAGACGCTAAACGGAGTAGAGGTATCCTGTACCGCAAAGCCCAGCCACACACACGGAATAATCATGATCCCGGTACTGAACGCGGTCCAGCGGCGACCGCCGAACAGCGGCACCATAAAGGCATAAGGCACACGCAGCAGCGCACCGGAGAGTGCCGGCAGCGCCGTTAACATAAACAGCTGGTCGGTGGTAAATTTGAAGCCCACTTTTGGCAGGTTAACCGCGACGGCGCTGAACAACATCCAGACGCAAAACGCCAGCAGCAGGCAGGGAACGGAAATCCAAAGATTACGACTGGCTATACGTTGGCCGCGCTGTTGCCAGAACGCCGGATCTTCCGGACGCCACTCCGTAATAACCGGGCCAGAATCCCTTTCGGGGGTAGTTGAGTGACTCATAGACACCTCTGATTCTTAAAAGATGCTACAAAGATCAGGGTTTTAAGCTGGCGGTAAGTTGATATAAATCAAGGAGAAGGTGGGCAAATTCCGCGAAGAAAAGTTGTGCTACTCCCTCGTGAGTAGCGCATTCCGCTAAAAAAGGTGTGGTTTTTCACGGTGCTGCTACTCCCGGCTTACCCCCTCCTCCCATTCGTCCGACAAATGGCAATTAGTAGGTAATCCTTTTTAGGTATGGGTATACTCCAGGGTATGCCTGAGAATAGAGCCCTTGCCGAGTCCAGGCATTGTCAGGAGCCAGACTACCCTATGTTTAAACGCTGTTTTTCACCGCTGACGCTGGTTAATCAACTGGTACTTATTGTCATGCTGTCTACCGCAATCGGGGTGACGGGAATGGCAATTTCCGGCTGGCTGGTTCAGGGCGTACAGGGCAGCGCGCACGCCATTAACAAGGCCGGTTCACTGCGCATGCAGAGCTACCGCCTGCTGGCGGCGATCCCGCTGGAAGCCAAAGACCAGACGTTACTCGATGAAATGAACGCCACGGCGTTCAGCCCGGAACTGCAAAGCGCGGCACAGCGCGATAACCAGCAGGCGCAGCTGAAAGCCCTGCAGGATTACTGGCAAAATCAGCTGGCCCCGGGGCTCCGTCAGGCGCAAAACCCCGACGCGGTCGCCAGTGATGTCTCCGGTTTTGTCAGCCGCCTCGATAATCTGGTCACCGCCTTCGATCGCAGCACCGAACAACGTATTGAGCGGGTGGTACTGATGCAGCGGCTGATGGTGCTGTTTATGGCGCTGCTGCTGATATTCACCATTCTCTGGCTACGCGCCAGGCTGCTGCACCCCTGGCGGCAACTGCTGGCGGTAGCCCGCGCCGTCACCCAGCGCGATTTTACCCAGCGCGCGCACATCAACGGGCGCAACGAAATGGCCATGCTCGGCGAAGCGCTGAACACCATGTCCGGCGAGCTGGCTGAAAGCTACGCGGTGCTGGAACAGCGGGTGCGGGAAAAAACCGCCGGGCTGGAGCAGAAAAACGAGATCCTCTCCTTCCTCTGGCAGGCTAACCGCCGTCTGCACTCGCAGGTGCCGATGTGCGAGCGGCTCTCGCCGGTGCTCAACGGGTTGCAAAATCTGACCCTGCTGCACGATATCGAGCTGCGGGTGTATGACCTGGAAGATGAAGAGAATCATCAGGAATTTACCTGTCAGTCAGATATGAGCTGCGATGAAATCGGCTGCCATCTCTGTCCGCGCGGCCTGCCGCCGCTGACCACCAGCGGCACGACCCTGAAGTGGCGGCTGGCGGATAACCTGACGCAGTACGGCATTTTACTGGCGACCCTGCCCGCCGGACGCCATCTGAGCCACGATCAGCAGCAGCTGGTCGACACCCTTGTGGAGCAGCTGACCGCCACCCTGGCGCTCGATCGCCATCAGGAAAAACAGCAGCAGCTGATTGTGATGGAAGAGCGCGCCACCATTGCCCGGGAGCTGCACGACTCCATCGCCCAGTCGCTCTCCTGCATGAAGATGCAGGTCAGCTGTCTGCAGATGCAGGATACCGACCTGCCGGAGAGCAGCAAACAGCTGTTAAGCCAGATCCGCAACGAGCTGAACACCTCCTGGGTGCAGCTGCGTGAACTGCTGACCACCTTCCGCCTGCAGCTGACGGAGCCCGGCTTGCGGCCTGCGCTGGAGGCCAGTTGCCAGGAGTTCAGCGCCCGACTCGGCTTTACCGTGTCGCTGGACTACCAGCTGCCGCCGCGGTTTGTGCCCTCGCACCAGGCCATCCATCTGCTGCAGATCGCCCGCGAAGCGTTGAGCAACGCGCTGAAGCATTCCGGAGCGACGGCGGTCTCACTCACCGTGAGCCAACACGATAATCAGGTCAAACTGGTGGTGCGCGACAACGGCTGCGGCATACCGGCAAACGCCGAAAGAAGTAACCACTACGGTCTGATTATTATGCGCGACCGCGCACAAAGTCTGCGTGGAGATTGTCAGGTTCGCCCAGGTGAATCTGGCGGAACGGACGTTATCGTCACCTTTATTCCCGAAAAGCCTCTTTTCACTGCCCAAGGAGAACACCATGTCTAATCAGGAGCCGGCAACAATCCTGTTGATCGACGACCATCCGATGCTGCGCACCGGCGTAAAACAACTTATCAGCATGGCGTCGGATATCACCGTCGTGGGCGAGGCAAGCAACGGGGAACAGGGCATTGAACTGGCCGAGGCTCTCGATCCTGATTTGATCCTGCTCGACCTCAATATGCCCGGCATGAACGGCCTCGAAACCCTGGACAGGCTGCGCGAAAAATCGCTTTCCGGGCGGGTGGTGGTGTTCAGCGTCTCCAATCATGAAGAGGACGTGGTCACCGCCCTGAAACGCGGCGCCGATGGCTACCTGTTAAAAGACATGGAGCCGGAAGAGTTGCTGAAATCCCTGCAGCAGGCGGCGGCCGGTGACATGGTGCTGAGCGAAGCCCTGACCCCGGTGCTGGCGGCCAGCCTGCGCGCCAACCGCGCCACCTCCGACCGCGACGTCAGCCAACTGACCCCGCGTGAGCGCGATATCCTCAAGCTGATTGCCCAGGGTCTGCCGAACAAGATGATCGCCCGCCGTCTCGATATCACCGAAAGCACGGTCAAAGTGCACGTGAAACATATGCTGAAGAAGATGAAGCTGAAATCACGGGTGGAAGCCGCGGTGTGGGTACATCAGGAACGCATTTTCTGAGTTTACTCGTCCGGCAGCAGCGTCCAGCGCGGATCCTCTTCTGGCAGGGCCAGGAGCGGCTGCGTCAGTGCCAGCGTGATCTCATTGGAAGAGACACGCTGCCCGGCTTTATCTTCCACCACCACCGACAGTTTCCAGCGGTTGCTCGCCCCCTCGCGGTTATCCCACGCCGGCAGAATAATACTCCACCCGTCGCTATCACTGGCCTGCGCCGGTGAGGTCAGACTCAGCGCCTGGGTATCCCCCTGCCAGTGCAGCGTCCGCACCCCGTGACGGCTGCGAATATCCAGCTTCAGCACCACCGTTTCACCCGGCTTGAGATCCCACGGCGGCGTCGCCAGCCATACCGATAGCGTTTTCCGCTGGCGGAACTCCAGCACCGGCAGGCTCTCGCGTTCCGGCGGATCGTAACGACTGCCCCGCAGGGAGCGGCTGTCCATCACTTCGCTGGCGGAGAGCTGTTTTTTCAGCGGCACCCCGAAGCGATAGTTGAGCTTCAGGCCGAGGTTATTCTGGCTCACCCCGCTCTCCCCCTGCTTGTGGGCGGCGGAGAAGGTCACCAGCGGCACCGGGGTGTAATCGAGCCCCAGATTAACCGCCAGCGGGTTGCGATAGCCGGTACCGGTGTGAAACAGATCGACGTTGTCGCCATAGTATTGTTCAAAACTGACGCTGGTATTGAGGTGATGATAAAACGGCAGCCAGGCTTTGGCGGTGACGTCGTAGCCGCGGGCCATGCGCTGCTCCTCCACCGCCGAGCTGTCACGCCAGCTGGCAAAGGGCTGATAGTAGTTGGCCGACAGGCGCAGGTATTCGCCCCAGGCTTCAGCGCCAAGACCGGCACGCTGCAGGTTCTCATCCAGCAGATTGTCGTAAAAAGTGTTGTAACCCAGCAGCCATTTGCCCGCCACCCAGCGCTGGCCGATCCCCGCGTTGCTGACCAGGCCGTCTTCCTGCTGGGTGAGCCCAAGCTGGCTCCAGGTCAGGTAGTGATTGTTATCCTGCCAGGGGATAAACCAGCGGCCCTTGCTGCCGGTAAAGCGCCCCTCGTCGTTAACCAGCAGATCGACGCTGGCGTTTCCCCAGGGGGAGAGCCACGATTCGATATGCTGATTGACCTCCTGGCTGACCGCGTCCCGCACCTGGCCGAGGGCGAACTGCCGGGCCTGCTCCTCGGTGGTCAGGCCGTTGTCGGTCATGCTGGCCTCCCCAAAGGCTTTCGCCATCTCCGCCAGATGCTTTTCACCCTCGCCCGTCGGGGTCGCCATGCCTAAATCCGGCAGGCTGTCGCCGTTATTATCAAAGGGATTTTGCGCCTGCTGGAGAAAGGAATTCGGAGCAGCCTGAACGGCTCCGGCAGAACAGAGGAGGAAAAACAGCCAACGAATGCGGGGGGAAACAACCATCACCGTCGTGAAAGGGCGCCTGTGTTGATGGAAAACAGAGTTAACACCTTAGCGTGATTGAGGAAAAATTTCAGCCCTAAGGGAAATTTCAGGAATATCCTGAAGCCTGATTGCCGGGTGGCGCTGCGCTTACCGACCTGTGGGGCCTGCTTGCCGGGTGGCGCTGCGCTTACCCGGCCTACGGGACGTAGGCCTGATAAGCGTTAGCGCCATCAGGCGTTTACACCCGCACAGAAAGCATCGCTTTCAGTTCCGGCACGCAGGAGCCGCAGTTGGTGCCGCAGCGCAGTTTTGCCCCCAGCGCCGCCGCGGAGTCGCATCCTTGCGCAATCGCCTCGCGGATCGCGTTTTCACCGATGCTGAAACAGCTGCAGATAATGCGCCCGGGATCAACGCGCTCGCCGGGATGCTGCCCGTTCAGCAGAGCGTGACGTTCGGCCAGCTGTACGGGCGCGATGCGAAACGCTTCTTCGATAAAGCTGTGCGCCAGCGCCGGCAACCCGGTGCCTTGCCAGAATCCCAGCATCAGTGTCCCGTCATGCCAGGCCAGCACGCTGCGGCGATCGCCGGTTTGCGCGATTTGCAGCTGCCAGCCCTGCCCAGTGCAGTGATGCATCAGCCATTCCAGCAGCGGTTTGTCCCCCGCCAGGGTCAGCCGCGTCACCCCGGCCGTCGCCTTGCGCCACCAGTGGACATGCACTGGCAGCGCCAGTTCCTCCCGGTTGTAAAGCTCCCCCTGCCAGGCGGGCTGCCACGGCATCAGCCGCACCGCGGTTTGCTTGCTTTCGGGCTGACCGGAATGGGGATCGCAGCGCCCCTCCACCAGCGCATTGACCTTGCCCTGGCGCGAAAAACAGCTGTTCCAGTGCATCGGGACGAACAGCTCCCCGGCGCGCTGCCCGTCACCGATCCGCGCCCGGGCCACCATCAGCCCGCGCGGGGCGCTGATGCGCGTCAGCTGTCCGTCCTGAACTCCCAGCCGGGCGGCATCCTGGGGGGAAATATCCACCGTCGGCTCATCCCGGTGCTGCATCAGGCGCTGGACATAGCCGGTGCGGGTCATTGTATGCCACTGGTCGCGGAGTCGACCGCTGTTGAGCAGTAAGGGATAGAGCAGATTCGGCGCGGCGGCGTGCGGCTGTGGGGTGACCGGCACCCGCCGGGCGTGGGTTAACGCCTCCCGGTTAATCGGCCACTGCCAGGGGGTCAGTTGATTCCACTGCGCGCGGGTGAGCTGCGCCAGCGCCGCGAGGTTCAGCTGCCGCTCGCCCTGGTTTTCAAAGGCGGTCAGCGCGGCGTGTTCGGTAAAGATGGCGTGGGGATGATCCCAGGCAAAGGCCGCGCCGTAGCCCAGCTTTTCAGCGAGTCGGGCGATGATCCACCAGTCCGGTTTCGCCTCGCCGGGCGCGGGCAGAAAAGCGCGCTGGCGCGAGATGCGGCGTTCGGAGTTAGTCACCGTCCCCTCTTTCTCTCCCCAGCCGAGCGCCGGAAAGCGAATGTGGGCGAAGCGGCTGGTATCGGTGTCGCGCATTACTTCCGAGATCATCACCAGCGGGCAGGCCGCCAGCGCCTGACAGACCGCATGGCTGTCCGGGAGCGACACCGCCGGGTTGGTGCCCATGATCCACACCGCCTTCACCTCGCCGCGGGCAATGGCGTCGAATAGCTCTACCGCCATCAGCCCTGGCGTCTGGGCCAGCCGCTCCGTCCCCCAGAAGCGCGCCACCCGGCTGAGATCGTCCGGCGTGAAGTTCATATGCGCCGCCAGCTGATTCGCCAGCCCGCCCACCTCGCGCCCGCCCATCGCATTGGGCTGACCGGTCAGCGAAAACGGCCCGCAGCCTTCGCGGCCTATTTTGCCGCTCGCCAGGTGGACATTGATAATGGCATTGCACTTGTCGCTGCCGCTGGTGGACTGGTTGATCCCCATGGTGTAGAGCGTCACCGCCCGCGGGGCGGCGATAAACCAGGCGTAAAAGGCAGCGACATGCTCGGGCGGCAGGCTGCAAAACGCCGCCACGCGTTCAGTCGACCAGTCGCTGGCCTGCTCAGGGTCAATGGCGTTCAGCAGGCCGACAAACAGCCCGGCATCGCTCCCCGGCGTCAGGGCCAGATGCAGGTCGGCAATGTCGCAGGTCGCGGTGCGCCGGGGGTCGATCACCACCACCTTCAGCGCCGGATTATCAATTTTCGCCTGCACCAGGCGCTGATAGAGCACCGGATGGGTCCAGGCGGCGTTGGAGCCCACCAGCACCACCAGGTCGGTATGCTCAACGTCCTCGTAGCTGCACGGAACAATGTCCTCCCCGAAGGCGCGCTTGTAACCCACCACCGCCGAGGACATGCAGAGCCGGGAGTTGGTGTCGATATTGGCCGCCCCGATAAAGCCTTTCATCAGCTTGTTGGCGGCGTAGTAATCCTCGGTCAGCAGCTGGCCGGAGGCATAAAAGGCCACCGCCTGCGGCCCGTAGGTGTCGACGATCGCCTGGAGACGGCTACCCGCCGCCTCCAGCGCCTGCTCCCAGCTCACCGGCCGATCGTCCACCTCCGGATGCAGGAGTCGTCCCGCTAACCCGGTGGTCTCCCCGAGCGACGAACCTTTGACGCACAGCCGCCCAAAGTTGGCCGGATGGCTGTCGTCGCCGCGCACGCTCACCTCGCCGTTGTCGACGCGGGCGATTACGCCGCAGCCCACGCCGCAGTAAGGACAGGTCGTCTGGGTTTCACTCATGAGGCCTCCGCACGCATCACCAGCTCTTGGCTGCCTACCATGACCTGATTGCCGTCAACCTTCACCGGCCAGGCGCGCACCGCCACTTCGCCGGTGTCGACCTGCCGCCCGTCGCGCAGGCGGATCCGCGTCTTAAACAGCGGGGAGATCACCACCGGCTCCCCCCCGGCATCGCCCAGAATACCGCGCGACAGCACGCTGACGCTGCCGCCCGGCTCCCTGTCCTCCAGGGCGTAGACCGACTTGCCGAAGCGGAACAGCGCAATGGGCTGCTCACCCAGACGGGCACCGATCCCGGCCTGCTCGGGGATCTCCTCCAGGGTACAGACCGCCTGCCAGCGCTTTGATGTCACCGGCGCGGCATCGAGGGTGCGGAACTGCGCCAGCCGACCCGGATCCTGCAGGGTGGTCTGCCATTCGCACTGGTACGTATCCACCACCCGCTGCATCTCCTGCTCCAGCTCGTCGGCAATGCCGAGGCTGTCATCGATGATCACCTCCCGCAGGTACTCCAGCCCGCCCTCGAGGTTATCCCGCCAGGTGCTGGTGCGCTGCAGGCGATCGGCGGTGCGGATGTAGAACATCAGGAAGCGATCGACGTAGCGCAGGAGGGTGGCGTCATCGAGATCGCTGGCAAAAAGATCCGCGTGGCGCGGCTTCATCCCACCGTTGCCGCACAGATAGAGGTTCCAGCCCTTGTCGGTGGCGATCACCCCCACGTCCTTGCTCTGGGCTTCGGCGCACTCGCGGGTGCAGCCCGAGACGGCCATCTTGATTTTGTGCGGGGCGCGCAGCCCCTTGTAGCGGTTCTCCAGCGTCACCGCCAGGCCGGTGGAGTCCTGCACACCGTAGCGGCACCAGGTGGAGCCGACGCAGGATTTCACGGTGCGCAGGGATTTGCCGTAGGCGTGGCCGGTTTCAAACCCGGCGTCGATCAGCTGCTGCCAGATCTCCGGGAGCTGCTCCAGCCGGGCGCCAAACAGGTCGATACGCTGTCCGCCGGTGATTTTGCTGTACAGCTGGTAGCGTTTGGCGATCTGGCCGATGGCAATCAGCCCGTCGGCGGTCACCTCCCCGGCGGCCATCCTCGGCACAATCGAGTAAGTGCCGTCTTTCTGGATGTTGGCGAAGTAGCGGTCGTTGGTGTCCTGCAGCGGCAAATGGGCCGGTTTTAGCAGGTATTCGTTCCAGCAGGAGGCCAGCACCGAGCCCACCAGCGGCTTACAGATCTCGCACCCGTGGCCCTGGCCGTAGCGGCTGATGAGCTGGTCAAAAGTGTGGATGCGGTTGACGCGCACCAGGTGGTAGATCTCCTGGCGCGAGTACGCGAAGTGCTCGCAGATATCCTTCTTCACCTCCACGCCCTGGGCCGCCAGCTGGAACTCCATCACCTGCTTCACCAGCGCGCTGCACCCCCCGCAGCCGGTGGCCGCTTTGGTGCACTGTTTTACCGCCCCGATGTCGGTAGCACCGTTGCTCACCGCCTGGCAGATATCGCCCTTGCTGACGTTGTGGCAGGAGCAGATCTGCGCGCTCTCCGGCAGGGCCGCCACGCCCAGCGCTTTCGGGGCGCTGCCCGCCACCGCGGGCAGGATCAGGGTCTCGGGATCCTTCGGCAGGCGGATATCGTTGAGCATCATCTGCACCAGGGTGGCGTATTCGCTGGCATCCCCCACCAGCACCCCGCCGAGCAGGGTTTTGTTGTCGGCGCTGACCACGATCTTCTTGTAGATCTGCTGCGGGCCGTGGGTCCACTGGTAGCTCTGCGCTCCCGGCGTGCGGGCGTGGGCATCGCCAAACGAGGCCACGTCCACCCCCAGCAGCTTGAGTTTGGTGCTCATATCCGCCCCGGTGAAGGCGTTCGCCTCCCCGGCCAGCGCGGCGCTGGCTACCCGCGCCATCTGATAGCCCGGGGCCACCAGGCCATAGATTTTCCCCTCCCAGAGGGCGCACTCCCCGATGGCAAAGATGTCCTCGTCAGAGGTGCGGCACTGGTTGTCGATATTGATCCCGCCGCGCTCCCCCAGCACCAGACCGCAGTCCCGGGCCAGCGCATCCTGCGGGCGGATCCCGGCAGAGAAGACCACCATGTCGGTGGCCAGCTCGCTGCCGTCGGCGAAGCGCAGCACTTTGCCCGCGTCGGTATCGGCAATTTCGGTGGTGGCTTTGCTGGTATGCACCCCCACGCCAAGGGCTTCAATTTTGCGCCGCAGCATGGCGGCCCCGTCATTATCCAGCTGTACCGCCATCAGGTTCGGGGCGAACTCCACCACGTGGGTCTCCAGTCCGAGCTGTTTCAGGGCGTTGGCCGCCTCCAGCCCCAGCAGCCCGCCGCCAATCACTACCCCAGTGCGGGAGCCTTTGGCATGGGCAGCAATCTGGTCCAAATCGTCAAGGGTGCGGTAGACAAAGCAGCCCGGCAGGTCGCGCCCCGGTACCGGGGGTACAAACGGATAGGATCCGGTCGCCAGCACCAGTTTATCCCAGTGGGTTTCATGCCCGCCTGCGGTGCGCACCACCCGGGCGTCGCGATCGATGGCGACAATCTGCTGGGACAGGCGCAGCTCAATGCCGTTATCGGCAAAGAAATCCCCGGCCACCATTGACAACGAGTCGGCGCTGCGTCCGGCAAAGTATTCCGACAGATGGACGCGGTCATAGGCGGCATAGCGCTCTTCACCGAAGACCACAATCTGGTATTGCTGATGCAAACCGCGGTTCACGCAGTCTTCAAGAAAATGGTGGCCGACCATACCGTGCCCAACCACAATCAGAGTAGGTTTTGTCATCGCGTTTTGTCCTGCAACCTGCGGCTGCGTAGTGAATCGATCGAACAGCCAGTCCGCCTGGGCGGGTTCTGACGTAGCCAGTAAATCGGTGAGGGTGGCCGCGCTGCGACACTCCCCCATCAGCAGCACGCCTGCCAGCGTGCCGTTGCGAACCAGTAAGCGGCGGTAGTGGCGGGTCAGCGGATCCCAGCTGGTCCACACCGAATCATGTTGTTGCGCGGTCACCTCCCCGACGCTGAACAGCTCAACGCCGGTCACCTTCAGGCGCATGCCGTTTTGCATCGGGGTAAAGGGGGTGACGTTTTCCCCGGCCAGACGGGCGGCGAGGATCTCCGCCTGGGCCAGGCACGGGGCCACCAGCCCCCAGGTCTGGCCGTCAATTTCGCAGCACTCGCCGATGGCGCTGATGCCATCCAGGGCGGTGCGCATCTGGTCATCCACCAGAATGCCGCGCCCGCACGGCACGCCGCCTTCCTGCGCCAGGGCGATGTTGGGCGTCACGCCGGTCGCCAGCACCACCCGCGTGGCGGCCAGAGTGCGTCCGCTACTGAGGGTGACGCTGTCGGCAGCAATCGCCGTCAGGCCGCCGTTCAGCTCGCAGCCGATGCCCCGCTCGCTCAGCGCCTGCTCCAGCAGTAGCCCGGCCTGCTGATCCAGCTGCTGCTCCATCAACCAGGGGCCACGATGCACTAAAGTGACGTTGTCACCTCTCAACCGTAACGCCGCAGCGGCTTCCACGCCGAGCACCCCGCCCCCCAACACCACCGCCGGGCCGGGGGTCGCCAGAATGGCGTTGACGTCATCGAGGGTGCGGAAGGTAAAGACGTACGGCAGACCCACTCCGGGGATCGGCGGCACAAAGGGCTGGGATCCGGTGGCAAACACCAGCTCATCCCACCCCATCAGACGTTTATCGGTGCGCAACATCCGCGCCGCGCCCTCTACCGCCAGCACCCGCTCGCCGCAAAGCACCGTGACGCCGCGCGCACGATACCAGGCGTCATCGTGCAGCTGCGTGGCGGCGGCCTGTTTCTCGCCGCCGAGTACCGGGGAGAGCTGTATGCGGTTATAGGCCGGTGCCTGCTCGTCACCGATGACGGTGATGACGAAGCGCCCGGGCGCGCGGTCGGTCAACGACTCAATCAGCCGCGTTGCCGCCATACCGTTTCCAATGATGACCAGGCGCATAGTGGCGCTCCTCAGGCCGCTTTCGGCTGTTTTTCGTAGAGGAAATGGAGGATCTGCTGGCGCATATGGTGATAGCGGCTCTCCTCCGCCAGCTGCACCCGGTTACGCGGGCGCGGCAGGTCGACGCGCAGGATCTCCCCCACCGTCGCCGCCGGGCCGTTGGTCATCATCAGGACCCGATCCGAGAGCAGCACCGCCTCGTCGACGTCGTGGGTGATCAGCACGATGGTGGTGTTCAGCTCCTGCTGAATTTTCATCACCGAATCCTGGAGATGGGCGCGGGTCAGGGCATCCAGCGCGCCGAACGGCTCGTCCATCAGCAGCACTTTCGGCTTCATCGCCAGGGCGCGGGCAATGCCGACCCGCTGCTTCATCCCGCCGGAGATCTCCCCCGGACGCTTGTGGATGGCGTGTCCCATCTGCACCCGATCGAGGTTGTGCTCGATCCACTCCCGGCGCTCGGCCTTGCTCATGCTGCGGCGGAACACCTGATCCACCGCCAGGGCCACGTTGTCGAAGCAGGTGAGCCAGGGCAGCAGGGAGTGGTTCTGGAACACCACCGCCCGCTCCGGGCCCGGCCCGGCGATCTCGCGGTTGTCGCAGATCAGCCCGCCTTCGGTGGGCAAGGTGATACCGGCGATCAGGTTCAGCAGCGTCGATTTACCGCAGCCGGAGTGGCCGATCAGGCTGACGGTCTCGCCCTCGTGAATATCAAAAGAGACGTTTTGCAGCGCCAGAAACTCGCCGCTGGCGGTGGAAAAACGCTGGCTGACGGCCTGGACCTGAATTAATGGTTTCATGTGCGCTCCTTATTTTTCCTGCCAGCTGAAACGACGGGCGATCAGCATCAACCCCTGCTCCAGCAGCAAACCCACCACGCCGATAATGACGATGGCAATGAGAATGTTTTCGACGTTGAGGTTGTTCCACTCGTTCCAGATCCAGAAGCCGATCCCCAGGCCCCCGGTGAGCATCTCGGCGGCGACAATCACCAGCCAGGCGATGCCGATGGAGAGGCGGACCCCGGTCAGGACCGCAGGCAGCACGGCGGGAAACAGAATGCGGCGCATTACCGTCCACTCGGAGAGTTGCAACACCCGCGCCACGTTGAGGTAATCCTCGGGGATGCGGCGCACCCCTTCGGCGGTGTTGATGACCATCGGCCAGATGGAGCAGATGAAAATGGTCCAGCTGGAGGCGGGCTCCGCCTTCTGGAACAGCAGCAGGCCAATCGGCAGCCAGGCCAGGGGGCTGACCGGGCGCAGCAGCGCGATCAGCGGGTTAAACATGCGCGCCAGGAAGGTGAAGCGGCCAATCATAAAGCCCAGCGGGATCCCCACCAGCGCCGCCAGGCCAAAGCCAATGGCCACGCGCTGCAGCGAGGCCAGCACGTTCCAGCCCACCCCCATGTCGTTCGGGCCGTCGCGGTAGAACGGGTCGGCAAACAGGGTGATGGCCGAATCCAGGGTGCTGAGCGGCGTCGGGAAGCCTTTGCTGTTGATGGCCGCCAGCTGCCCGGCGATGACCAGCAGCCCGAGGCCGAGCAGGGCCGGAATAAGGCGCTGCAACAGGTCGTTGAACCGGCGGGCAAACGCGGGTGAGCGGCGGCGCACCTGCACCGGCGGCAGGGCAATCACTTCCCCGCTGACCGGCGCGGCGGGTGCCGCTTTGGTGTTAACTTTTTTCATATCAGGCCCCTGTACGGTGAATGGCGAAACGGTTGGCGTAACCCTGTGGATCGGTGCCGTTCCAGACGGTGCCGTCCATCAGGGTGCTGCTGCGCAGCGGTGACGATGGTGCGCGAATGCCGCCCACCGCCGTGGCGGCGTCCTGCCAGACGTCGGTGCGGTTGATGCGTTGAGCGATGGCGGCGTAGTCCGGGTCGGTTTTCAGCAACCCCCAGCGACGGAACTGGGTTAAGAACCACATCCCGTCGGAGTGCCACGGGTAGCTGACCGCTCCGTCCTCAAAGAAGCGGATCGGGTGAGCGTCCTGCCAGCGTTGCCCCACCCCGTTGTCGTACTCACCCAGCATCCGGCCGGTGAGGTACTGCTCTTTGGTGTTGAGCCAGGCGCGACGGGCCAGCAGTCGGGCGGTCTCTTCTTTGTTCTGCGGCGAGGCATCGATCCAGCGCTGGGCCTCCAGCAATGCGCTGACCAGCGCCCGGGCGGTGTTGGGGTGGGCATCAACCCACTCCCGGCGGGTGCCGAGGATCTTCTCCGGGTGTTCCGGCCAGATGGACTGGGAGGTGGCGGCGGTAAAGCCGATGCGATCGTTGATGGCGCGGGCGTTCCACGGCTCGCCGACGCAGAAGCCGACCATATTGCCGATGCGCATGTTCATCACCATCTGCGGCGGCGGCACCACTACGGTGCGCACGTCGTCAAAGGGGTTAATGCCCGCGCTAGCCAGCCAGTAGTAGAGCCACATGGCGTGAGTGCCGGTAGGAAAGGTGTGGGCGAAGGTGTAGCTGCCCGGCGCCTGTTGGCCGATCAGCTTCTTCAGCCCCTCGCCGTCACGCACGCCCTGCTGGGCCAGATCGCTCGACAGGGTGATCGCCTGTCCGTTCTGGTTGAGGGTCATCAGGTTAGCCATTGGCTTGGGCTTACCGGCGATGCCCAGCTCCAGGCCGTACAGCAGGCCATAGAGAATGTGCGCGGCATCCAGCTCTCCGGCCACCAGCTTGTCGCGCACCGCCGCCCAGCTGGCCTCTTTGGTGGGCACCAGGGTGAAGCCGTATTTTTTATCGAAGCCCTTATACGCCGCGATCGCCAGGGGCGCGCAGTCAGTGAGCGGGATGAAACCTACGCGCACCGTCTCGAGTTCCGGTTTATCGGAGCCTGCAGCCCATGCGCCCTGCATCACGCCCGGCAACATCAGCGCCCCGCCTGCCAGCGCGCTGGCCTGTAAAAAACGCCGCCTTGTCCATTCCACCATGCTCACTCCTGAAAAAAAGCCAAAAAAAAGCGCCCGGCAGTGCCGAAGCACTGCAGGACGCCTTTATCCTGAAGACCGTCGCACCGCCGTTGGCGCGTGGTCTCAAATTGTGATTTAACTAATGCAAAGGGGATGCCAGCTTTTAAGGCCCTGGTTTACGGGCCTTTTCCGCCATCCCGCAGCCAGAACGCACCTCAACCATGCACAGGTTGCCCGCCTGAGGTGCAGCTACTGCTGCCAGAGTGCCTTGACGGTGAGCAAGGCCCGGGCGATATCCACCATCCGCTGGTTCTTGTCCATCGCCATCTTGCGCAGCTGACACCAGGCCTGCTCCTCGCTCATCTGCTGATGGGTCATCAGCACGCTTTTGGCTTTATCGATCACCTTGCGCTCCTCGAGAGTGTCGCGCATCGAGGCCAGCTGGCGGGAGAGCTGCTCTATCTCCCGCGCCTGCTGGCGCACCAGCGGCAGGAGCGGCTTTTGCGGATAGAGGGCCAGCGGCTCTTCGGAGGATGGCTCCTCCGGCAGGTCGTCGTCGGCCCGGCCAATCAGCGCCTCCACCGCCAGCATCAGATCGGCAATTTGCATCTCTTCCAGGGCGCGCAGGTGTTCGAGACGTTCGGTTTGCAGCGAGAACCAGTGCAGCGCCAGCACGCCCTTATCCGCTGCGGGCTGGCGGGTACAGGCCAGCCGCCGCAGCTGTTCGGTTTCGGCTCCCGGCACGCTGAGGGCGAAATGGTCGTGCACGCTGGCGGGGGTCAGGGAGAGAAAGACCTCGAAGCAGGCCTGCTGCCCGTCGATGCGGTCCACCAGGGTCTGGCGCATCTCATCGCTGAAAAAGCCCTGGGTAAAGCCGATCGCCCCCAGCGCCCGCTCCTGGCCGACCAGCTCTTTACCCTGCATCAGGCTATAAAGTGCAACAAACCTGCCGGCGAGTTGCGGATCGTCAATGCTGTCGTTGAGCTGGGGTACGATACTGAGCAGGTTGCGCAGGGTGCGACTGTAGCGCTCCATCGCCACGTCGGCGGGCAGCGTACAGGCGGTGATGACCTCGCGTAATGCGGGCAGCTGTTCCAGGCTCTGCAGGGCGTTCGCCACCCGCTCGCTAAGGGCGCCGCTGGCCATCAGCGGCGTGCCGAGCACCTGGTGCAGCGCCTGGAGATGTTCGTCCACCAGCGCGCGGCTGGCTTTACATTCGAGGGCATACAGCATGCCCCGGGAGCAGAGCCAGATGTTGGAAGCTCCGCGCTCGCACTGTAGCATGTGCGCAAGATGACTGATTCGGCTGACAAGCGTGCCCAGCTGCGCCAGTTTGCATAGCTGTTGTTTACGCATCAGCCTGGCGTGCTGAAACCATTCGGTGGCGCCGGTGATGTTCGTCATGCTTTCTCTCCCGGGTCAGTGTTTGACAGAGAGAAGCAATTTTCATGCCTTTTATACTTTTCAGGAGTCAAGATGCAGAAGATCGTGATTGTCGCCAACGGCGCGGCCTATGGCAGTGAATCCCTGTTTAACAGCCTGCGGCTGGCGATTGCCTTGCGCGAGCAGGAGAGCGAGCTGGATCTGCGCCTGTTTTTGATGTCCGACGCGGTGACCGCCGGGCTGCGCGGCCAGAAGCCTGCCGAGGGCTATAACATTCAGCAGATGCTGGAGATCCTCACCGCACAAAACGTGCCGGTGAAGCTGTGCAAGACCTGCACCGACGGCCGCGGTATCAGCGCCCTGCCGCTGATTGAGGGGGTGGAAATCGGCACTCTGGTGGAGCTGGCGCAGTGGACACTATCCGCAGATAAACTATTAACTTTCTAATAATGATTTAACTAAAATATTTTTTTCTTATGAGCGCGGTTCCAGCATCAAGTTTGCCTGCCCGATGCCGATAGGCTTCTTACAACAACACAGCAGGTATTACATTTATGTTCAGGTCAATTCGCGCTCGTATTATTGCGGCGACGGTCGGATGTCTGATCGCCGCGCTCCTTCTGAACACCGTGATTAATTTCCAGGTCACGCGTCAGGACAATCAACAGTCGCAACGCGACATGCTGGCCAGCACCAGCGCCAGCCACAGCCTGGCGATTGGTGACTGGGTCAACAGCAAAACCGCGGTAATCAACTCCCTGCAGAACGTCGCCCTGAGCGACGATCCGGTGCCGATGTTCAAACAGCTGGCGCAGGCGGGCGGGTTTATCAACGTCTATGTGGGTTATGCCAGTAAAACCGCGAAGTTCTCCAATCCTGACGGCGTACCTGCCGACTACGATCCCACCATACGTCCCTGGTATCAGCAGGCGGTGAAAGAAGATCGTGCCATCGTCACCGCGCCTTATGTCGATACCGGCACCAAAAAGCTGGTGGTCACTTTTGCCGTGCCGGTGAAAGAGAATGGCGAGCTGAAAGGGGTGCTGGCGGGTGACGTAGCGATGGACAGCGTGATCGCCAACGTGCGCGGTATTCATCCGACCCCGGCCAGCAGCGGGCTGTTGATTGACAGCGACGGGACGGTGATCGCCGCCAACGACCCTGCCCTGACCCTGAAAGCCTTTACCGATGTCATCAGCGGCGTCGATCTGAATGTCCTCAGGAGCGGTAAGAGCGCCGAAGGTCAGTTCAACGACGCGACCAAAACCTTTGCCGCCACCCCGATTGCCGGCACCCAGTGGCAGCTGATTGTCGCCCTCGACAGCAATGATGCCACCTCCGGGATGCGCACCCTGCTGAAGGCCTCCTCCCTGTCGCTGGTGATCCTGGTTCTGCTCAGCGCCGTCGTGGTTCACTTCGTGATTGCCCGTCTGCTTAAACGCCTGTCGGATATTCGCGATGCGATGCACGCCATCGCCAACGGCACCAACGATCTCTCTCAGCGTCTGCCTGAGAAAGGCGAGGATGAGGTAGCGCAGATCGCCCATGCCTTTAACGCCTTCAGCGACAAACTTTCGGTGGTAATGGTACAGCTTCGCGACGCCAGCGCCTCGGTGAAAAACGCCGCCCAGGAGATCGCCGCCGGTAACCAGGATCTCTCTGGCCGCACCGAGCGGGCCGCCTCCAGCCTGCGCGAAACCGCCAGCGCCGTGGAGCAGATCACTGCCTCCGTCGCCCAGTCGACCGAATCGGCCGCCATCGCCAACGAGCAGGCGGGCAAAGCCTCAGAGGCAGCAACCCGCGGCGGCAGCGTGGTCTCCCAGGCGATCACCACCATGCAGTCCATCGAAGCCGCCTCGACTAAAATTGGCGATATCACCAGCGTGATCGACGGTATCGCCTTCCAGACCAATATCCTGGCATTGAATGCCTCGGTTGAAGCCGCGCGTGCAGGTGAACAGGGTCGTGGTTTTGCGGTGGTGGCAGGTGAAGTGCGTAATCTCGCCAGCCGCAGCGCCCAGGCGGCAAAAGAGATCAAAAGCCTGATCGACTCCACCACCGACAGCGTGGCGACCGGTTCACGCTATGTGCATCTGGCGGGCCAGAGCATGGATGAGATCGTCACCAGCATCGGCAGTATGTCGGGGATCATGCGGGAGATCACCGTCGCTACCAGCGAGCAGATGAAAGGCATTCAGGAGATCAACCGGGCGGTGACGCATCTGGACAGCATGGTGCAGCAGAACGCCGAACTGGTGGTGCAGTCGGCCGCCGCGGCAAGCGCCCTGCAGGGTCAGGCAGGCGAGCTGGCTGAAACCGCCGGACATTTCCGCATTTAATGTTAATCCGCTGCCTGAAAGCGGTGTAAAGCGGTGTCCGCTGAAAGCTTTCAGGCATATTGTCATTTTTGTTTAAGGGTTATGCCATTTTTTGATCAAAATCAGCACCCCCGACCTTCCCCTTTGGTGTTATGCCATGAGTGAATTGTGAACAACATCACGCTCAGGATTGGCCGCAAGGAGAGCGTTGTTTTGAGATACGGGGTAAAAAATGGCACTGGTAAAAGCAAGTCTGAAGTTGTTTGGCGGGGATACGGTGGTGGTGCGCTGCTCGGAGCGCTGTCATATTCATCTGATGAGTAACAAAGCAGCACGTAAAACGCAGGCGGATATTCTGAGCGTGCAGAACAGGGACAGCGCCTGGCTCACGGTGCCCTACACCGGCACCTGGGAGGTGCTCATCGACAGCCACAGCCAGTCGCTTGAGCACTCCATCAGCTACGTCGCCGCCTGATGAGCAATCGCCCGGTACGCTGCAAAGCCACCGGGCGTTTTTTCAGGCGAAGCTCGCATTCAGCGGGTTATCGGGCTGGGCGCCATCAAGCAAGGCCCGCACGCGCGACACCAGCTCATTCAGACAGTCATCCCGCATGCCCAGCCGCGTCAGCTCCTGATCGAGCGAGAACAGGTACTGCGCGTTAGTGCCAAGCGGGCCGCTGGCCGCCGCAATCAGCGGGGCAATCACCTGCGCCCGGGTATCGGCTTCAAACAGCGGATGGCGCGGATCCATAATGAACACCAGCGCATTGACGGTGCGTCCGTCATCGAGTTCCAGCTTGCACCAGCTCGGCATATAGCAGCCGGTGATCATCTCGCGCTTCCACAGCAGGGCCAGCTCCTCTTCCAGCGTGGTATCCGGCAGGCGATAGGCCACCCCCGTGGTGCGTCCGCCCTCTTTCAGTGCAAGCATGCGCCCCGGCTGGCAGGCGCTACCGCGACCGGCGGTCAGGCGCAGACAGAAGGCGCGGTGCCAGCCCGGCAGGGTTCCGGTTGCCGATTCGACAAACTCCAGCGCCGGGTTCCACATCAGCGAGCCGTAGCCGAAGAGCCACACCGGACCGTTGTCGGGACGGCAGGCAAGCGTTGCTGCCAGCGATGCCGCCCGTTGTTCGGCTGACCACAGAAGCGATTCTTCAATCGCACCAAAGGCCGTTTTACAGTCGGCCTTCATAAGAAAATCACGCGTTAACATAGTGCACCTCCGCCACTGCCTGCTTCCCTGCCCACACTTTTATGAACCTTCCAGGTCTTTTTACTGCTCAATTAGAAAGCAGTACCGTGACGATATGCAATAATTTTGCCGGGTGCAACAGATGGACAGCGCAACCGCCTTAAAAGTCAAAGCGCAGGGTGCAAACTATTAAGCACAGGCAATCAGGCAGGCGCTATTTCTTCTTGTGCCACTTGTCATCATCGCCCTTCTCGTAATCATTCTTCACTGCCGCCCAGGCCACGCGGTGCGCGGTCTCCTCCCGACTGGCATCGCCCCGGCGGTCCTCTTCATCCTTGTATTGATCCCAGGCGCTGTTGAAAGCTTCTTTATAAATATCCTGCGCGTGGGCCGGCAGCACGTGCTGAACATTGTCCGGTAAATCAGTTTTCGATTTGTATGGCATATCAACCCCCTATTTTTAATCAATTAATAAGTGTGGTAGACAATGCCGGAGGCTTCCAGTCAAATTAATAATCGGATAATGGTTTTATTTAATTTACTGTTATTAAGGATATATTTAACAGAAATATCTTATTATGTCGTTTTCGACTTAAAATCACCTCAAACCGTAAAATTAAGTAAAATACAATCAGTAACCTGTGGCAATCTGTTAATTTAACGTCCTCTTTTTCTATCTATAATGACAAGCACCTGCAACTCTGGAGAACTACATGACAACCGCACACGAGACGGTGAAAACCCGTCATAAGGAGACCTCTCTCATTTTCCCGGTGCTGGCACTGGCCGTGCTGCTCTTCTGGGGAAGTAGTCAGTCACTGCCAGTGGTTATCGGGATTAATGTCCTGGCACTTGTTGGTATTCTCAGTAGCGCCTTCAGCGTTGTTCGCCATGCCGACGTGCTGGCCCACCGTCTGGGAGAGCCCTACGGCTCGCTGATTTTAAGTCTTTCCGTCGTTATTCTCGAAGTGAGCCTTATTTCCGCACTGATGGCGACCGGTGATGCGGCTCCCACCCTGATGCGTGATACGCTCTACTCCATCATTATGATTGTGACCGGGGGGCTGGTCGGCTTTTCGCTGCTGCTGGGCGGACGCAAATTCGCCACCCAGTACATGAATCTGTTTGGTATTAAGCAGTATCTGATCGCCCTCTTCCCGCTGGCGATTATCGTGCTGGTGTTCCCGATGGCGCTGCCGGGCGCTAACTTCACTACCGGCCAGGCCCTGCTGGTGGCGCTGATTTCTGCGGCGATGTACGGCGTTTTCCTTCTCATTCAGACCAAAACGCACCAGAGCCTGTTCGTGTATGAGCACGAAGACGAGAGCGACGACGACGATCCGCACCACGGCAAGCCGTCCGCGCACAGCAGCCTGTGGCATACCGTCTGGCTGATCGTGCATCTGATTGCGGTTATCGCGGTCACCAAAATGAATGCGAACCCGCTCGAAACGCTGCTGACCGAGCTGAACGCGCCGGTAGCCTTTACCGGCTTCCTGGTGGCGCTGTTAATCCTCTCCCCGGAAGGGCTGGGAGCGCTGCGTGCGGTGCTGAACAATCAGGTGCAGCGCGCGATGAACCTGTTCTTTGGGTCGGTACTGGCGACCATCTCCCTGACGGTTCCGGTGGTGACGCTGATTGCCTTCATCACCGGCAATGAACTGGTGTTTAGCCTGGGGGCACCGGAGATGATTGTGATGGTGGCGTCGCTGTTGCTGTGCCAGATTTCGTTTTCAACCGGGCGCACCAATGTGCTCAACGGCGCGGCGCATATGGCGTTGTTTGCGGCCTATCTGATGACGATATTTGCGTGATGCGGTAATGCCGGGTGGCGGCTACGCCTTACCCGGCCTACAACTGAACCCGTAGGCCCGCGCAAGCGCAGCGCCGCCGGGCATAAAAAAACCCGCCGAGGCGGGTTTTTTTATTTTCTGGCTTAGTTGCTGGTATCCAGCACTTCAAAGTTCTTAACCAGGTCGTCAATCGCTTTGATCTGTTTCAGGAACGGCTCCAGCTTATCCAGCGGCAGTGCGGATGGGCCGTCGCATTTCGCGTTGGCTGGATCCGGGTGCGCTTCGATAAACAGACCCGCCAGACCGGTTGCCATACCGGCGCGCGCCAGTTCGGTCACCTGTGCACGACGGCCACCGGAGGCGGCGCCAAACGGGTCGCGGCACTGCAGAGCGTGGGTTACGTCGAAGATCACCGGCGACTGGTTAGAGACGTTCTTCATCACGCTGAAGCCCAGCATGTCGACCACCAGGTTGTCATAACCGAAGTTAGCGCCACGGTCGCACAGGATCACCTGATCGTTACCGCCTTCGATAAACTTGTCGACGATGTTCCCCATCTGGCCAGGGCTTACAAACTGCGGTTTTTTCACGTTGATGACCGCGCCGGTTTTCGCCATCGCTTCAACCAGGTCGGTCTGACGGGCGAGGAACGCCGGCAGCTGGATCACGTCAACAACGTCAGCCACAGGCTGCGCCTGGCTGGCTTCATGCACGTCGGTGATCACTTTCACGCCAAAAGTCTGCTTCAGCTCCTGGAAAATCTTCATCCCCTCTTCCAGACCGGGGCCACGGTAAGAGTGAATAGAGGAGCGGTTGGCTTTGTCAAAAGAGGCTTTGAACACATACGGGATACCCAGCTTCTGGGTCACGGTCACGTAATGTTCGCAGATACGCATCGCGAGATCGCGGGATTCCAGAACGTTCATGCCGCCGAACAGCACGAACGGCAGGTCGTTCGCCACGTTGATATCGCCAATGCTAACCACTTTTTGTTTCATAGGATCGCCTTATTCAGGGTGAATCGGAGTTAAGATTAATGCAGTGTAATCTGTTTATGCGCGATGGAATTAATCTGCGCGCGGATCATCTCGCTGATCGGATCTTCCGGGCACTGCTCAACGAAATAACTCAAATCCGTCAGCGCGACGTGGTCGCACTCGAGCTGGACGTAGATCAGACCGCGATCGCGGATCTCATACGGGTCTTCCGGGTTAAACTGCAACAGCACCTCGCTGGCACGCAGCGCCAGCTCCATCTGCCGCTCTTCCATCAGCGCCGATTTTAAGGTGTCCAGCAGCTTGCGCACCACTTCAGCGTTATCCGCTTCGTCCAGATCTTCATTGTACAGCTCGGCCATCGGGCTGATATTGCCCTTCAGCCAGACGTCCAGCGTGTGATCGTCAAGGGTGTCGCCGTTGAACGGGTTAATTAACCACATTTCACCGTCCAGCCACTCGGCGCGCAGCAGCATCTGCGTCGGGAAGATGACCGGCACCAGCGGGATATCCAGGCGGTGCGCCACCCATAATAAAATGGCCCCCAGGGAGACAGCGCTACCCTGACGGTTTTTCAGTACCTGATCGAGCCACAGCGCATCGGAGAGGCGATACACGCCACGCGTGTCGCTAAAGCCCCATTCGCCGTAGAACAGCTCAATCAGTTTCTCCAGTTGCCAGTCCTGCGGGCGCGCCTGACTTATCTCTTCACGCGCCAGACTCACCAGATTCTCCAGCTCGTCGTAGACGTATTGTGAAATGAAATCATCACGGATCATCTCTGATACTTTGATCATTCCATCGCACAACGGCACTTTGTTAAATTCGAAATCGGCCAAGGACTCCATGACTTACCCCAGTAACGGTATTCTTGTGGTGGCGAGTTTAATGATGATGTACAGCACCACCAGCCCCAGCAGAAAGGCGATAAACCCCACCTGCTGGCTGCGCGGACGATGACGTCCCAGCGCAATAAAACCCAAAACGATGTAGATGATAACGCCAAACAGCTTCTCAGTCAGCCATGCGCCGTCATCGGTGAACGGCAGATAGCCAGTCACCCACATCAGCCCCGCGCCCGACACAAAGAGTACGGTGTCGATGCAGTGCGGCAGCACCCGCACCCAGCGGGCGTTAATCAGCTGATTATTGCTGTAACGCCACCAGTAACGCAGCGCGAAAAAGCTGATGGTCAGGGTGACGGCGGTCAGATGCAGGGCGATCAGCACGGAGAAGCTATTCATGGCAGTTTGCCCACGGTCAGACGCTCATTGCCGCCATAATCGCGACAGGTTTCGACGCGTTCAAAACCGGCCTGCAGGAAGAGTGCCCGCACCGCTTCGCCCTGCGTCCAGCCGTGTTCCAGCAGAAGCCAGCCGCCGGTCACCAGATGCTGACGGGACTGAGTAATGATATGGCTGAGATCGGCCAGGCCATGATCGGCAGCGACCAGCGCGCTGCGCGGCTCGAAGCGCACATCGCCTTCAGCGAGATGCGGATCGGCTTCATCGATGTAGGGCGGGTTGCTGACGATGGTCTCAAACTGCCGATCGTCGAGGGCGGTGAACCAGCTGCTGTGCAGCACCGTGACGTTTGGCAGCGCCAGACGCGCAAGATTACGCTGTGCCAGCGCCACCGCATCGGGCATGACATCCACGGCGGTGACCTGACAATCCGGGCGTTCACTGGCCAGCGCCAGAGCGATGGCTCCGGTGCCGGTGCCTAAATCCAGAATGCGCGCGGGCGTGGCGGGCAGTCTCGCCAGTGCCTGCTCCACCAGACACTCGGTGTCGGGACGGGGGATCAGAGTCGCCGCGGAGACATACAGCGGCAGCGACCAGAACTCACGCTCACCCACCAGGTGGGCCACAGGCTCGCCGGCCTTGCGGCGGGCCAGGAGGTCGTGAAGCTGAGTCTGCTGATCGGCAGTAAGCTGCGTTTCGCCAAAGGCGAGTATATACGTGCGTGCTTTGCCCGTCACATGCTCCAGCAGGATCTCCGCATCGCGACGGGGGCTCTCACCGCCCGCCAGCCCGCTAATCGCCTGCTGTAGCCAGTGCTGAAAATCCATTAATCCTGCTCTGCCAGCGCCGCCAGCTGATCGGCCTGGTACTCCTGCACGATAGGTTCGATCAGGGAATCCAGCTTGCCTTCCATGGTCTCATCCAGACGGTAGAGGGTCAGGTTGATGCGGTGATCGGTCACGCGGCCCTGCGGGAAGTTGTAGGTACGGTTGCGATCGCTGCGATCGCCGCTGCCCAGCAGGTTGCGACGGGTAGAGGCTTCGGCCTGCTGACGTTTTGCCATCTCTGCCGCATGAATACGCGCCCCCAGCACCGACAGCGCTTTGGCTTTGTTTTTGTGCTGGGAACGTTCGTCCTGGCACTCAACCACAATGCCGGTTGGCAGGTGGGTAATACGGATCGCGGAATCGGTGGTGTTAACGTGCTGACCGCCGGCCCCGGAGGAGCGGAAGGTGTCGATACGCAGATCCGCCGGGTTGATATCCGGCAGTTCGGCTTCCGGCAGCTCAGGCATCACCGCCACGGTGCAGGCGGAGGTGTGGATACGCCCCTGTGATTCGGTGGCCGGTACGCGCTGCACGCGATGACCGCCGGATTCAAACTTCAGGCGACCGTACACGCCGTCACCGCTGATTTTGGCGATCACCTCTTTATAGCCGCCATGTTCGCCTTCGTTGGCGCTCATGATCTCCACGCGCCAGCGGCGGGATTCGGCATAGCGGCTGTACATGCGGAACAGATCCCCGGCAAACAGGGCCGCTTCATCCCCGCCGGTTCCGGCGCGGACTTCGACGAAGGCGTTGCGTTCATCGTCCGGATCTTTCGGCAGCAGCAGAACCTGCAGCTGTTGCTCCATCTCTTCCGCGCGGACTTTGGCGTCCTGCAACTCTTCCTGCGCCATCTCGCGCATTTCCGGGTCGTCGAGCATCATCTGCGCGGTTTCGATATCTTCCTGAACCTGTTGCCAGTCGGTAAAGCATTTTGAAACATCGCTTAATTGCGCGTATTCACGCGACAGGGCGCGAAAACGTTCCTGGTCGGCAATGGTTGCGGCATCGCCAAGCAGCGCCTGAACTTCTTCATGGCGCTCGTGCAATGCTTCCAGTTTGGCGACGATAGAGGGCTTCATAGGCGTAAGTGCACCTTATAATAATAAAATGGGTATGGCGCGCTATTCCAGCCCGAGGCTGTCGCGCAGAATGTTCAGGCGTTCGTCGTCCCCGTCACGGGCGGCCTGTTGAAGTGATTTGGTTGGGGCATGGATCAGGCGATTGGTCAGTTTCCATGCCAGTTCCTGCATGATGACCTGCGGATCGCCGCCCTGCTCGAGGGCCGCCATCGCTTTGGCAGTCAGTTCATTACGGACCTGTTCCGCCTGACCGCGGTACTCGCGAATGGTCTCGCTGACGCTTTGCGCGCGCAGCCAGGCCATAAATTCGCTGGTTTCCTGCTCAACGATCGTTTCCGCCTGCACCGCTGCCGCTTTACGCTGGGCAAGGTTGTGCGAAATGATGCTTTGCAGATCGTCCACGCTGTACAGATAGGCATTCGCCAGCTTGCCGACGTCGGGCTCGACATCGCGCGGAACGGCGATATCCACCAGCAGCATCGGCTGATTACGGCGGGACTTCAGGGCGCGCTCCACCATGCCTTTACCGATGATCGGCAGCGGGCTGGCGGTGGAGCTGATGATGATATCCGCTTCGCTCAGACGGGCGTCGATGTCGCTGAGGGCGATCACTTCTGCCCCCACTTCATCCGCCAGCACCTGAGCGCGTTCGCGGGTGCGGTTGGCGATCATCATCTTTTTAACTTTGTGTTCACGCAGATGGCGCGCCACCAGCTCGATGGTTTCGCCCGCGCCCACCAGCAGCACAGAGACCGTGGAGAGCGATTCAAAGATTTGTCGCGCCAGGGTACAGGCGGCGAAAGCAACCGAAACGGCACTGGCGCCAATGTCGGTTTCGGTTCGCACTCGCTTGGCGACGGAGAAGGATTTCTGGAACATGCGTTCCAGCTCGCTGGCCTTAAGGTGGCCTTTTTGCGAATCGGCAAAGGCTTTTTTCACCTGACCGAGGATCTGCGGCTCGCCCAGCACCAGCGAATCGAGCCCGCTGGCCACGCGCATCAAATGGCTGACCGCATCGTTATCCTGATGCCAGTACAGGCTGTTGCGCAGCTCTTCTTCGTTCAGGTTGTGGTACTCGCATAACCAGCGGACCAGCGCTTCGTGCAGGTTGTCCTGCTCTTCAACGCTGAGATAGAGCTCAGTACGGTTGCACGTTGACAACACCACGCCCCCCTGCACCATCGGCTGGGCAAGCAGACTGTCCAGCGCCTGGTCGAGCGTGTCCGGCGAAAACGTCACACGTTCTCGCAGTGATACCGGGGCTGTTTTGTGGTTAATACCGAGTGCTAAAAGGGTCATATGAGCGGGAGTAGTACCAGCGTTAATAAGGTTAGCAGGCCGCATCATACAGGATGCGCGAGATCAATAAAAGAGACTGCACCCTTTCGGAGTAATAGGTTATTAGTTGTTATTAACCGTTAATTTGATGATTTAGGACAACTTGAGCGTAGACGCTCCCGCTACCGGGCGCTAGCATTAAGAACTATAACTGCCACGTATCTCAAGGATTTGTCCTCATTATGACCAGACTGATTCGCCTGCTGCCCCTGGCCGCGCTGGTGCTGACCGCATGTTCCATTACGCCGCCTAAAGGGCCAGGTAAAAGCCCGGACTCACCGCAGTGGCGCCAGCATCAACAGGAAGTGCGCACATTAAGCCAATATCAGACCCGCGGCGCCTTTGCTTATCTGTCGGATCAGCAGAAGGTCTACGCCCGCTTCTTCTGGCAGCAAACCGGCCAGGATCGCTATCGTCTGCTGCTGCTGAACCCGCTTGGCAGCACGGAGATGGAGCTGATTGCCCAGCCTGGCAGCGCCCAGGTCACCGACAATAAAGGGCAGAAATATACCGGTACCGATGCCGAAGAGATGATCGGCAAGCTGACCGGGATGCCGATTCCGATCACCAGCCTGCGCCAGTGGATCCTCGGCCTGCCGGGCGACGCCACCGACTATAAGCTCGACGACCAGTATCGCCTGAGCGAGGTGAACTACAGCCAGAACGGCAAAACCTGGAAAGTGGTGTACGGCGGCTACGACAGCAACAGCAAACCGGCCCTGCCGTCCAGCCTGGAACTGACCGAAGGCAGCCAGCGCATCAAGCTGAAAATGGATAACTGGATTGTCAAATGATGACCCACTGGCCGTCGCCCGCAAAACTGAACCTGTTTTTATACATTACCGGCCAGCGTGCTGACGGGTATCACACTCTGCAGACGTTGTTTCAGTTTGTTGACTATGGCGACACGATTTCCATTGAACTGCGTCAGGACGGAGAAATCCGTCTGCTGACGCCGGTCGAAGGCGTGGCCGATGAGGATAACCTGATCGTGCGCGCCGCCCGTCTGCTGATGCGCGCCGCGCAACAATCCGGACGTCTGCCTGCGGGCAGCGGCGCGGATATCAGCGTTGAGAAACGGCTGCCGATGGGCGGCGGGCTCGGCGGCGGATCATCTAACGCCGCCACCGTGCTGGTGGTGCTCAACCACCTGTGGGGCTGCGATCTCACGGTGGATGAACTGGCCGCGCTCGGGCTGACGCTCGGGGCCGACGTGCCGGTGTTTGTCCGCGGACATGCGGCCTTTGCTGAAGGGGTGGGCGAGATCCTCTCCCCGGCAGAACCCGCGGAAAAATGGTATCTGGTGGCCCACCCGGGGGTCAGCATTCCGACCCCGGTTATCTTTAAAGATCCGGACCTTCCGCGCGATACGCCAATAAGGTCAATAGAAACGTTATTAAACTGTGAATTCAGCAACGATTGCGAGGATATCGCAAGAAAACGTTTTCGCGAGGTTGATGTCGCGCTTTCCTGGCTGTTAGAATACGCGCCGTCGCGCCTGACTGGCACAGGGGCCTGTGTCTTTGCTGAATTTGATACGGAATCCGCTGCACGTCAGGTGCTCGAGCTGGCTCCAGAGTGGCTGCATGGTTTCGTAGCGCGTGGTATGAACATCTCCCCGCTGCAGCAGGCCATTCTGGCGCAATCTGAGTTTCGGTGACAACGTCACCCTGTTCCAGACGTTGCATCGCGCTCTTTAATACACCGCCTGGATAGCATTCGCCTGGCCCGCACAGTTTACGGCGAACTATCCACCACTGGACGCATGCCTGAGGTTCTTCTCGTGCCTGATATGAAGCTTTTTGCTGGTAACGCCACCCCGGAACTAGCACAACGTATTGCCAACCGCCTGTACACTTCTCTTGGCGACGCCGCCGTAGGTCGCTTTAGCGATGGCGAAGTCAGCGTACAAATTAACGAAAATGTACGCGGTGGTGATATTTTCATCATCCAGTCCACCTGTGCTCCAACTAACGATAACCTGATGGAACTGGTTGTCATGGTCGATGCCCTGCGCCGTGCTTCCGCTGGCCGTATCACTGCTGTTATTCCTTACTTTGGTTATGCCCGTCAGGACCGTCGCGTCCGTTCCGCACGTGTGCCAATTACCGCTAAAGTTGTTGCTGACTTCCTCTCCAGTGTTGGCGTTGACCGCGTTCTGACGGTTGACCTGCATGCCGAGCAGATCCAGGGCTTCTTCGACGTTCCGGTTGATAACGTATTCGGCAGCCCAATCCTGCTGGAAGACATGCTGCAGCTGAACCTGGACAACCCGATTGTGGTTTCTCCGGACATCGGCGGCGTGGTTCGCGCACGCGCTATCGCCAAACTGCTTAACGATACCGACATGGCGATCATCGACAAACGTCGTCCACGCGCTAACGTTTCTCAGGTGATGCATATCATCGGTGACGTCGCTGGCCGTGACTGCGTGCTGGTTGACGACATGATCGACACCGGCGGCACTCTGTGCAAAGCCGCCGAAGCGCTGAAAGAGCGTGGTGCAAAACGCGTATTCGCTTACGCAACTCACCCGATCTTCTCCGGCAATGCAGTGAACAACCTGCGCAACTCCGTCATTGATGAAGTTGTGGTGTGTGACACCATCCCACTGAGCGACGAAATCAAAGCGCTGCCAAACGTGCGTACTTTGACCCTGTCCGGGATGCTGGCCGAAGCGATTCGTCGTATCAGCAACGAAGAATCCATCTCTGCAATGTTCGAACACTAATCGGACGCAGTCTGAAAACCCGCTACGGCGGGTTTTTTTGTCTGTGGTATTTATTTGTATGATTAATGCCTCCTTCACCTGCCATTGATATGACAGATGATGCGCACATGGATGATGATTGTGAAAAACGCTTCCTCTCATGTTCTGCCCTTCCGCGCCCTCATCGACGCCTGCTGGAAAGAGAAATACACCCTGTCACGCTTTACCCGTGACCTGATTGCCGGGATCACCGTCGGTATCATTGCCATTCCGCTGGCGATGGCGCTGGCGATTGGCAGCGGCGTGGCACCGCAATACGGCCTGTACACCGCTGCCGTCGCCGGGATTGTCATCGCCCTGACCGGCGGGTCGCGGTTCAGCGTCTCCGGGCCGACCGCCGCCTTTGTGGTGATCCTCTATCCGGTTTCCCAGCAGTTTGGCCTCGCCGGGTTGCTGGTGGCGACCCTGATGTCCGGGGTATTTTTGATTTTGTTCGGCCTGGCGCGTTTTGGCAGGCTGATTGAGTACATTCCACTTTCCGTGACCCTGGGCTTTACCTCCGGGATCGGCATCACCATCGGCACCATGCAGATCAAGGATTTCCTCGGCCTGCAGATGGCCCACGTGCCGGAGCATTACCTGCAAAAAGTGGGGGCGCTCATCATGGCGCTGCCGACAGCAAACCTGGGCGATGCGGCGATCGGCGTGGTAACGCTGGGCACGCTGATCCTCTGGCCGCGACTGGGCATCCGCCTGCCGGGACATCTGCCCGCCCTGCTGCTGGGTTGTGCGGTGATGGGGGTAGTTAATCTGCTGGGCGGACACGTCGCCACCATCGGCTCGCAGTTCCACTATGTGCTGGCAGATGGCTCGCAGGGTAACGGTATCCCGCAGCTTCTGCCGCAGCTGGTGCTGCCGTGGGATATGCCCGGATCCAGCTTCACCCTGAGCTGGGACTCTCTGCGCGCCCTGTTGCCTGCCGCCTTTTCGATGGCGATGCTGGGGGCGATTGAGTCCCTGCTCTGCGCGGTCGTACTGGACGGCATGACCGGCACCAAACACAAAGCCAACAGCGAGCTGGTCGGCCAGGGGCTGGGCAATATCATCGCGCCGTTCTTCGGCGGGATCACCGCCACCGCAGCCATCGCCCGCTCGGCAGCGAACGTGCGCGCCGGCGCAACCTCCCCGGTCTCGGCGGTGATCCACTCGATACTGGTGATCCTCGCCCTGCTGGTGCTGGCTCCCCTGCTCTCGTGGCTGCCGCTGTCGGCGATGGCGGCCCTGCTGCTGATGGTGGCATGGAATATGAGCGAGGCGCATAAAGTGGTGAACCTGCTGCGCCGCGCGCCGAAGGACGACATCATCGTGATGCTTATCTGCATGTCGCTGACCGTGCTCTTTGACATGGTAATTGCGATAAGCGTCGGGATTGTGCTGGCCTCGCTGCTGTTTATGCGCCGCATTGCCCGTATGACCCGCCTGGCGACGGTCAACGTGACGGTGCCTGACGACGTGCTGGTATTGCGGGTGATCGGCCCACTGTTCTTTGCCGCCGCCGAGGGCCTGTTCAGCGATCTCGAGTCGCGCATCGCGGGGAAACGAATTGTGGTACTGAAATGGGATGCGGTTCCGGTAATGGATGCGGGCGGGCTGGACGCTTTCCAGCGGTTTGTGCAACGCCTGCCGGAAGGCTGTGAACTGCGGGTGAGCAATCTCGAGTTCCAGCCCCTGCGCACCATGGCGCGCGCAGGGGTGCAACCCATTGCCGGTCGTCTGGCGTTCTATCCGAACCGCGAGGCAGCGTTAGCGGATCTGTGACATCCGCCGCTGCATCATGATGCCAATCGCCTGCTGGAGCCACTCAAGCACAGCAGGCGTCATCCAGGTGCCCTTCATCAGATGCGGCTCCTGCTGCATCGCCTGGCGGAATTTTTGCTGCGTCACTGGGTCAGTTCCGGCGTAAGACTGGAACAGCGCCAGCCAGTTTTCGGCCAGCTGTTGCGCGGCGTCGGATGCGGGATCTAACGCCTCCGACCGGGCCCGGTGCAGCTTCGCCACCAGCGGTGGCCACTCCATCATGCGATCAAAATAGTGTGCCCGGGTGAAGGCCATCTCCTCCGGCGTGAGATAGTTTTCCCAGATGATGAGCTTTGATTCGGCAAACGCCCGCGTAATGTAATCCGTCATCTCCGCCGTGATGCCCGTTTGTTCGCGCATCTGCGGCTCAACGCTGTGCATCTCGTTGAGACGGGTGAGAAACTCCGGTTTGCCCGCCGTATCCTGTTCGAGGCGAACCATCCAACGCGTAGCCAGATCCCTCGCCCGGGGATCGGAAACCGTAACGTCGTTCTCCAGCAGGTTTTTCACCTCCACAACCAGAGCGGCCCAGATATCCGCCAGCGCCTCCTTGTGCTGCGCAAAAGGTAACTGCTGCAACTCGTCTTTGCTAAACCAGCGATCGTACATATTCATCAACTCCAGAGTCTGTAGCCAGGACTCCAGATCGAGATCCTCATGGGCATCGAGCCCGGTGCGCAACGCCACAAGCCGGTCGCGCAGCGTGGTGATGCTGCGCACCTGCTTGTCCAGCAGGTGTATTTGCGCCTCGAGCAGTTCCGATAGCGAGAGTGAATCTTTCTCCAGAAAGTCCCTGATTTCAGCAAGTTCCAGCCCTGCCTTTGCCAGCGCCTGAATCATATGCAGACGCTGAACATCGGCCAGATTATAGAGCCGGTACCCTGCCGCGCTTCTGGCAGAAGGCAGCAACAACCCTGTTTGCTCATAATGGTGCAAGGTGCGCACGGTGATCCCGGCGCGTTTCGCCAGTTCCCCGACCTGAATTAACATAACGGCTCCTTCTTGTGCCAGTGGCGTCACTCTGGAGCCTTACGTTACGTGAGGGTCAATAGATGATGCAAAAAAAAACGACTCCAGAGGGAGCCGTTTCGGTATTCATTGGGTTCGCACATTAGCTGTGCTTATGCTGATCGCGACGGCAGCGCTTATCGTAGTGGCGCACCCACCAGTATCTGTCGCAGACCTGCTCATGACCGCTGACGCGGGCACCCGCCAGCCACAATACAGCACCCAGAAAGATGCTCAGCACCGCACCATGTGCAAAATATTGCGGCAGGTCAAGTTGCGGCAGCTGGTTTAAAATGGAATAACCGACGCCAACAACCATGACCACCAATCCCAACCCCATTAGCACGTTACCGAGTAACGAAGCGTTGCTGCGTTTCATATGTCACCTCCGGAACTTTTGGGTTGCAGGGAAATAATCTCCCTAATCCTTGTGTGTAAAGTATAGACAACACCCCTTTTGCTGATTGCGTGAGGGATCACATTTACGCACATCGGAGCAACAAAACTTTACAAATAAGCCTTTGTGTAGCATGAAATTCTAATGGTTCAGAGACGGTATTATTCTGATTCACCGTGACGGCGCGCAGAATTTTGTCAAGCGACGCGGCAGACAGTACACTACGCGCCAGACTTAGCACTTTCAGGAACCAAAACGTGACGATTAAACTGATTGTCGGCCTGGCCAACCCCGGCGCGGAATATGCGGCCACCCGCCACAATGCGGGCGCCTGGTATGTTGATCTGCTGGCCGAGCGGTTGCGCGCTCCCCTGCGCGAGGAACCGAAATTCTTCGGCTATACCTCACGCGTGAATCTGGCCGGAGCCGATGTGCGTCTGCTGGTGCCGACCACGTTTATGAACTTAAGCGGCAAAGCCGTTGCCGCGCTGGCGACCTTCTACCGTATTAACCCGGATGAGATCCTGGTGGCCCACGACGAGCTGGATCTGCCGCCGGGCGTGGCGAAATTCAAACTCGGCGGCGGTCACGGCGGGCATAACGGCTTAAAAGACATCATCAGCAAACTGGGCAATAACCCCAATTTTCACCGTTTGCGCGTCGGTATTGGTCATCCGGGCGATAAAAACAAAGTTGTCGGCTTTGTCCTCGGTAAACCCCCGGCTTCAGAACAGAAGCTGATCGACGAGGCGGTAGACGAAGCGGTGCGTTGTACCGAAATCTGGCTGCAGGATGGCTTAACCAAGGCCACCAACCGTCTGCACGCTTTCAAAGCGCAATAACCGGCGCGAGACGCCTTTTTTGCCCCGCAGGCTGCGGGTTACGTGTATAATAGGCAAAGTTATTTACTTTTCTTCGACTCGTTAATGTTAACGTGTTGAATATCAAGATATTAAGGTGATTCAGAAATGGGATTCAAATGCGGTATCGTTGGTCTGCCTAACGTTGGCAAATCCACCCTGTTTAACGCGCTGACTAAAGCGGGCATCGAAGCAGCTAACTTCCCGTTCTGCACCATCGAGCCAAACACCGGTGTCGTGCCAATGCCCGATCCGCGTCTGGACCAGCTGGCTGAGATCGTTAAGCCGCAGCGCATTCTGCCAACCACCATGGAGTTCGTGGACATCGCTGGTCTGGTTAAAGGCGCATCCAAAGGTGAAGGCCTGGGCAATCAGTTCCTGACCAACATCCGTGAAACCGAAGCCATCGGTCACGTGGTGCGTTGCTTTGAAAACGACAACATCATCCACGTGAACAACAAAGTGGATCCAGCTGACGATATCGAAGTCATCAACACCGAGCTGGCGCTGTCTGACCTCGACACCTGCGAGCGCGCCCTGCACCGCGTGCAGAAGAAAGCCAAAGGCGGCGACAAAGACGCGAAAGCGGAACAGGCTGCGCTGGAAAAATGTCTGCCACAGCTGGAAAACGCCGGCATGCTGCGCGCGCTGAAAAACCTGACCGAAGAAGACAAAGCGGCGATCAAATACCTGAGCTTCCTGACCCTGAAGCCAACCATGTACATCGCTAACGTCAATGAAGACGGTTTCGAAAACAACCCATACCTCGACAAAGTGCGCGAAATCGCGGCGGCCGAAGGCTCTGTGGTTGTGGCTGTCTGTGCTGCGGTGGAATCTGATATCGCCGAGTTGGACGATGCCGACCGTGAAGAGTTCATGGCCGAGCTGGGTCTGGAAGAGCCAGGTCTGAACCGTGTGATCCGCGCCGGTTACGAACTGCTGAACCTGCAAACTTACTTCACCGCTGGCGTGAAAGAAGTGCGTGCATGGACTATCCCTGTTGGCGCGACCGCTCCTCAGGCTGCGGGTAAGATCCACACCGACTTCGAGAAGGGCTTTATCCGTGCGCAGACAATCGCGTTTGAAGACTTCATCACCTATAAGGGTGAGCAAGGCGCGAAAGAAGCCGGTAAGATGCGTGCTGAAGGGAAAGATTACATCGTTAAAGATGGCGATGTGATGAACTTCCTGTTTAACGTTTAAGGTTAAACTACCCCACTTAAAATCCACGCCAATGCGTGGATTTTTTTTGATTAAGGAACATCAGATTATTAATTTCCCGCTAAAAACACCTCAACGCCGAACGCTGGCAGCGGGTAGTGGTACCCGTTAAGCACGTCGCCATTCAGTAACGGTTTCAGCGCCCGGCTTTCTTCCGTCAGATCCAGCGTAACGGCCTGGTCACCATAGTTCTGCACGAAAATGTAGGTCCTCTCCCCGCTTTGTCTTGCCGTGGCGACCACCCCCTCCGGCAGCTGCATCGCCGTGCTGGCGGTCACGCCATGTTGATACGCAATCATCTGGTAAAAATCCTGCAGGAAATCGCTTCCGGTTCTTGCCGCCAGATAATACGCCTGCCCTTTGCCCCAGGCATTACGGGTTACCGCGGGCCTTCCGGCGTAGAAATCATCCTGATAAACACCAAGTACCTCTGCCGTTTCCGCGTGAATAAGATCGCAGAGTTCCCGACATTCGTACCCATGCTCCGGACTGCTCCACCCTGATGACGTCATGCTGATATGATTGGTTTCGCCATCGTACAGAGCGTCGATCTCTTCCGACCAGATACCCAATACGTCGCGCAACGGTCCCGGGAAACCGGTTGTGAAGCACAGGTCATCTGGATTGACGATCCCCGTCCAGTAGGTCGCAATAAAAATGCCTCCTGCCGCGACAAACTGATTAACGCGTGCGGCAAAAGCTTCATCCACCATATAGAGCATTGGGGCGATGATGACCCGGTAGGCGCTGAGATCTGACTGCTGAGACACGATATCCACCGGGATACTCTGCTGCCAGAGCGCCTGATAATGCTTCTGCACTGTCTCTTCAAACTTGATGCCACAATTACGGGGCCCGGCAGCGTCGTTTACTGCCCAGCGATTATCCCAGTCATAGACTATCGCCACTTCAGCCTGGTAATCCGCTCCCGCCGCAGGTGCCAGTTTTTCCAGGGCTGCACCGACCTGCTTTACGTCCTGCCCGACGCGGGTATTGAGATGACCGACGTGATCTACCACTGCGCCGTGTAATTTTTCGACCGAACCGCGGCTTTTTCGCCACTGAAAATACTGCACCGAGTCAGACCCATGGGCCAACGCCTGCAGAGCCGAAAGCAGGTGCATTCCCGGCCGTTTCAGCTTGCTGACCGCCTGCCAGTTGGTGGTGCCGGGTGTGGACTCCATCAGCAGGAACGGCAGACCCGGTTTCAGGCTTCGCATCAGATCAAACGTAAAGGCCGTGTACGCGGCGACCTCCTGCTGCTGTCGGGGTTTATGCCACTCCGGGTAACTGTCCCAGGAGATAAAATCCACCTCCTGCGCCAGACGCCAGTAATCGTAATCGCTGAATACGCCATGGAAGTTAGTGGTCGCGGGCAACGCAGGATTAAAGGCTTTCACCGCCTGTATTTCATGGCGGCAAAAGAGCGCGACCTGCTCGCTCACAAAACGTCGCCAGTCGAGATTCAGCCCATGAACGGACTGTTCACCCAGCGGCCCCGGCGAATGGATCTGGCTCCAGCTTGAATATTCGTGACTCCAGAATGCACTCCACCAGCGCTCATTCAGGTTCTTTAAGGTCTGGTACTTCTGCTTCAGCCAGTCGCGGAAGGCCTGCTGGCAAATATCACAGTGGCACTCGCCGCCATACTCATTAGAGATATGCCAGGCCAGGACTGCCGGGTGGTTCGCATAGCGTCTGGCAAGCTGCTGATTAATATTCCCGGTCAGCCGTAAATAATCCGGGGAAGAAACACAATGATTATGCCGCTCTCCATGCAGGTTCCTGGTCTGGTCTTTATTGGTCCGCAATACCTCCGGGTAATTTTCTGATACCCATGCCGGCCTTGCCCCACTCGGAGTTGCCAGAAAAACAAAAATCCCGTTGGCATATAGTCTGTCCAGAACCGCATCCAGCCACTCAAACTGGTATTCACCTTCGGCGGGCTCCAGTTTAGCCCAGCTGAATATCCCCACCGACATCACGTTGCATTTCGTCTCTTTCATCAGGGCAATATCTTTCTCAAGAATATCGGGCTGACTGAGCCACTGATCAGGATTATAATCCGCACCGTGTAAGAAATTGAGTTGCGTAAATAACTTGCTCATAACCACCTCCCTTATGCTAAAGATTCTCTCTCTTGAGAAAGAGCAATAACTTTGTCTTTTTTGTTCCTCAGAGAGAACACCGAGAACAGCGTAAAGAGTCCTGAAATAACGCCAAGAATGATATAGGTATTGGCAAACCCAATGGTGTCATATAAATGGCCGACCACCGGGGAGTAGATCGTCGTGGCGATGGACGCCGCAAACAGCACCAGTAAATAGATCGTGGATGATAATTTATGGTCAAAATTCTGCGCAATAAACTTAAAGACAGAGATCAGGATTAAAGGTTTTTCAATGGCGTGCATCATCTTCACCGCAGCGATCCATACCGGACCCAGCGGAACCGCAGAGCCCAGAATACGCACCGACATAATGGTTCCGGCAATCACCAGCGCCCACTTCGCGCCGACACGGTTAACAAACCACGGCATCAGCCCAAGGAATAAGGTCTCGCCGCACACCTGAATCGACGCCAGGGTGCCGTACCATTTATTCCCTTCGTCAACGCTTGGGAACTGTAAAGAGAAGTACTGTGCGAACTGTTGATCGTAGGTGTCATAGATTTGCGTGACGAACAAGGTAAAAATAATCAGCATCCAGAACTGCTTGTCTTTCATCAATTCAAAAACATGCCCCGCTTTTAATGACGAGGTCATTTTTTCTTCTTCCAGCGTGACCGTGATTTTCGTCAGCATAAAGCACACAGCCGCTAACACGATGGCAATGCTGGCCAGCCAGAATGAGAGATTTGGATTATCGTTAATATTACGCCCGACAATATACGCCGCAGCTGCCCATCCCAAAGAGCCCCACATTCTCACCCGTCCATATTCGAAAGAATAACGGCGCGATATTTTGTCGATATAGGAATCAATAACGCCACACCCGGAGTTAAAAATCACCCCCAGATAAATCCCGCCAAGAATCGCCCCCAACCAGAAGGAGCTGACCAGCAAAGGCGCATAAATATAAATAAAGAAGGGTCCGACCGGCAGTAGCAGCGCAATAATTAAAAAGATGAGCGATTTTTTAGTGCCGAATTTATCAGAGATAAAACCGAAGAACGGCTGCATGGTTAGCGCAATAAAGGCATTTATGGCATACAACCACCCTGTTTTCGTCGCGCTGATCCCCAGATGTTGCGTCGTCCAGATAACAAAAAAGGCCATCGTCGAGGACCAGGCAAACAGATAGAGAAAATCGAAAATACTTAAAAGGATGTAGTTCCTTTTACTGGTAACCATATTTTTCTTCCTCATCAAGGAACAGGGTTGTTGCTTCGCTGAGCGTGCAGCGAATAGCGTTCTTTTGGGTCACGTTGGAACGACTGGGCCAGGATAATTGTCCGCAGCCTGAAAATGTATGACGTTCACATCAATGTGTTACATACAATACCTGACAAAAGTCGCAAACAACCCCCGCTGATGAAAACTGCAACTGCCATCACAGAACACAATTTTTTAAGCGGGAAAAGGTGAGCAAGATCGCTAAATTCCAACATGTGAACGTATGACATTTTGATATAATGTTGCCTTCAGACTGCGGAGAAACGCGTATTTTTAGCCACGTGAAAGAAAGGATCGAGGGTGAATAAAAACAGAAATGCGACGCTGGAAGATGTTGCTCGCCAGGCGGGCGTCTCCTACCAGACCGTCTCCCGGGTGCTCAATAAATCTGTGAATGTCGCCGAGAAAACGCGGATTCGCGTTGAGCAGGCGATTGAGGATCTGCGCTACGTTCCTAACCGTCTGGCACAACAGCTGGTCGGGAAACGTACCCAGGCGCTGGGATTAATCACCACCTCCCTGGCGCTGCACGCGCCGTCGCAAATCGCCGCATCGGTGAAAAAACATGCCCGTGAAGCGGGCTACCAGGTATTGATATCCATGATTGATGAGCGCGACGCCACGGCGATCCAGCAGTCGATCAACGACTTTAAATCCCAGTTTATCGAAAAAATCCTGATTAACGTCCCGCTGGAGACGCCCCTCGCCCGGGAGCTGGCAGAACACAACGCCGATGTGACCTGCCTGTTTCTCGACGTCGCCCCGGACAGCGACGTGTTTCACGTTATCTTCGACCCGGCTAACGGTACCCAGGAGAGCGTTAAGCGCTTATGTGACCAGGGGCATAACGACATCGCGCTGATGCCGGGTCCGCAGAATTCTGTTGCGGCAAAATTGCGCCTGGAAAACTGGTTAAGCAGCCTGGCCGCATTTGGCAAAACGCCCGCGGCGATTATCTATGGTACCTGGGATGCCCAAAGCGGCCACGACGGAGCGCGACAGCTTATCGACAATAAGGTGGAATTCAGCGCTCTGCTGGTGGGTAACGACCAGATGGCGCTGGGCGCATTGAGCGCATTGAACAAAGCCGGCATCGCGGTACCCCGCCAGGTTTCCATTATTGGCTATGATGACAGTTATGAAAGCGCCTTCTTCATTCCTTCCCTTACCACGGTGCGCCTCGATTTAGACGCGCAGGGAAAGGAGGCGGTAGCCAGAGTGCTCGCAGCAGCACCGGAAAGCGCTCCCGACAGTTGCATTCTGCCTGCGGAATTTATTTTGCGTGATTCGATTGCGGTAAATTAAAAGGGATAACAAAGCCGCGCAAGCGGCTGTCCTCCTGAATGAATCACCGCGCTGGCTCCGCAAACCCTCTCCGGTACGCCGCAGGCGTGGTCGACAGCTGATTGCGGAAGTGATGGCGCATGGTCGCTACGCTGCCAAACCCCACCTGCTCGGCAATCTGCTCTATCGACAGCTGGGTGTTCTCCAGTAGATCCTGGCTACGAGTCAGGCGAGCATGAAGCAACCACTGGGCAGGCGTTTTGCCGGTGGTCGCCGCAAAACGGCGCAGAAAGGTACGGGGACTCATGCCGACAAATTTCGCCAGCGAATCGACGCTGTGCGGAGCGGCAAGGTTTTCAAGCAGGTAATCAAAGAGCGCGCCAAACCGGTTGCCCTCATAGGCGACAGGCACCGCCTGCTGGATAAACTGCGCCTGGCCGCCATCACGATGCGGCGACACCACCAGCCGACGCGCCACCTGGTTAGCCGCCACGCTGCCATAATCCCGGCGCACCAGGTGCAGACACAGGTCGATACCCGCGGCGCTGCCGGCGGAGGTCAGCACATCGCCGCTGTCGATATACAGTACGTCAGGGGTCACCTGAATGGCGGGATAACGCTGCTGCAGCAGGTCGGTGTAACGCCAGTGGGTGGTGGCCTGACGGTTTTCGAGCAACCCTGCGGCGGCCAGCACAAAGACGCCAGAACAAATGGATAAAATTCTCGCCCCACGCTGATGGGCGGCGACCAGCTGCTCACACAGCGCGGCGGGTACCGGGACATCGGCGCCCCGCCAGCCAGGAACGATAATGGTCCCGGCCTCCGCCAGCAGCTCCAGCCCGCCGTCGACCACCAGCCGGATGCCGCCCGTGGCGCGCAGCTCCCCCGGTTCGACACCCGCCACCGCAAAGCGATACCAGTGATCCCCCATTTCAGGGCGGGCAAGGCCAAAAATTTCCACAGCGATGCCGAATTCAAACGTACACAAGCCGTCATAGGCCAGCGCAACCACCAGAGGATTTTTCATCACCGCACTCAGGGTATTTTTGTCATGATCTCGATGGTATATGGCATTTCTGCCAGCTGTCAAAAGCGCGCTGCCGCCGTAGAGTAAAGTCTCAATCCTGGAGGAAAGTATGAGCTATGTGACTGATTACCCTGCCGCGGCGGCAGAAAACGCGGTGAACCATTTTTTACAGCGACTGAGCGTGGAGACAGATTGTGCCGATGTCTGGAGCGCCTTCAAAGAGGGGGATACCGATTTTGTGTTGCTGCACGTGGTGGGTAGCCCGGAGATCTTTGCCCGGCGCCATATTCCGGGCGCCCTGCATCTGCCCCATCGGGAGATCACCGCCCAGCGGATGGCGGAATGGCCAGCGGATACCCTGTTTGTGGTCTACTGCGCCGGGCCGCACTGCAACGGTGCCGATCGCGCGGCGCTGAAGCTGGCGCAGCTGGGTCGCCCGGTGAAAATTATGATTGGTGGCATGACCGGGTGGGCCGACGAAGGTTTTGCTTTTAACGACCGGTAAAGCAACAGCGACCCCGTATCATCTGCGGGGTCGCTGGCACTCCCCTTACCTGCCCGTCGCCGGATAGATGGTCTGCTCCGGCAGCACCCGGCGATCAAAACGTCTGAACGCATAGTACAGCGCCGCCGTACAGAACCAGCCGATGATCCACGACAAGTCATTATCGGCGAAGATCCACGTCAGGGAGCCGTGATAGAGCGGGTTTTCAATGAACGGCAGCTGGATCAGGACACCAACGGCATACACGCTAATTCCAAACATATTCCAGTATCCGTAGCGTTCACGCGGATCGAACAGCGCCGGAATATCCACCGCTTTACGGGAAATAATAAAGTAGTCGGTCAGGCTGATGGCGCTCCACGGCACGAAAAACGCCAGCAGGAACAGCAGGAAATGGGTGAAGTGTTTCAGGAATGCCGGTTCGCTGAGCAGCGCAATCACGCAGGAGATAGCCACCATCAGCACCACAAAGATCACCCGGCTTCTCTGGCTCAGCGTGGTCTGGTTGCGGAAACCCGACACGATGGTGGTCAACGACATAAAGCTGCCGTAGGCGTTCAGGGTGGTGAAGGTGATTTTGCCGAAGCAGATCGCAAAATAGATCACCATCGCCATCGCCTCGCTTTTGCCCAGCCCGACAATGTAGCTCACCTCATGCCCCTTGAAAGCGCTGCCGGCAATCGCCGCGGTGATCACCCCGAGGGTCATCGAGGCCTGGGTGCCCAGCACCGTGCCGCTGAAGACAGAGAAGAAGGTTTTCACACCGGAGACGTCTCGCGGCAGATAGCGCGAATAGTCCGACACGTAGGGGCAAAAGGCGATCTGCCAGGATGAAGAGAGCGACACCGCCAGCAGGAACATCGGCATCGAGAAGTGGTTGTTCTGCACAATCGCCCCCAGGTCGCTGGACATCAGCAGGGCGATAAACAGGTACACAAACGCCAGTACGCCCACCACGCTCGCCACCTTGCCGAGCTTGTGGATCACGCGATAGCCCAGCACAGCACAGCAATCACGATAATGATCGCGCTGAACAGGATCATCCCCGCCACGTTCGATACCGACAGCAGTTTCGCCATCGCCTGTCCGGCCAGCACCGTTCCGCTGGCGGAGAAGCCAACGTACATCACGCATACCAGCACCAGCGGGATCACCGCCCCCAGCACGCCAAACTGAGCGCGGCTGATGATCATCTGCGGCAGGCCCAGACGTGGCCCCTGCAGGGCATGGAATGACATCACCGTCGCCCCGAGCACCTGCCCCACCAGCAGACCAATAATGGACCACACCACATCGCCGCCCAGCACCACCGCCAGCGCGCCGGTCACAATGGCCGTGATCTGCAGGTTGCCGCCAAACCACAGCGTGAACTGACTGAAGGGGTGACCATGACGTTCATTATCCGGGATGTAATCGATGGAGCGCGTTTCCGACAACCGCGTCCCGTTTTTCTTTGACTGCGTTTCTGAAGACGAAAAAGACGACATAGCTTCCTCTCTGAATGGATGATGAATGACCGCCAGACACCCTGCCTGCGTAGGGGCAATGCCACATGACAGATCATGTATATACAACCATTGACATCTGCCGACACGAATCTGATGATGGATTTGTGAACTGAACTGTGAATAATTTGTAATTATTTTGAAAATTATCTGTAGCACATATGAATCATTAACCACCACAATCAGGGTCAGACGGACATGATTACCCCCTTTACGCTTGCTTCCCTGCCGGTCACCCCGTGGAAAAACGGGGCGGGGGAAACCCGGGAAATTGTCAGTATTCCCTCGGCGGATGCCCCCTTTCTGTGGCGAGCCAGCATCGCTACGCTCGGCCAGGATGGACCTTTCTCCCTCTTCCCCGGTGTCGACCGGGTGATTATGCTGCTCGGCGGTTCCGGGCTGTGGCTGCGCGGCGACGACCTGCTGCACCGCCTTGAGCCCGGCGTGCCCTGGGCCTTTCCTGGCGAGTGGCCGCTTGCCAGCGAGGGTGTCACCGGGCCGGGCCTGGATTTTAACGTCATGACCCAGCGCAGCCGGGCCCGCGCGCAGGTGACGATCGCAAGCCACGCCCTGCGACCCGGGGCGGAGGGCATCGCATATGTGCTGAACGGTCACTGGCAGTTAGCCGGAAATCATTGTTCGCCTGCCAGCGGGATCTGGTGGCAGGGGGAGACGCCGGGTGAGCTTGTGCCACACTCAGAGGAGGCGTCGCTGCTGCTGGCGGAGATCCGCCGTCATGATGAGAGAACAGACAGGAGTGCAGATGAGTAACAACAGACGAGCGGTTCCCGGGATCCGCCATTACGCCGGGCCGGCGGGCGGTTGGGGAGCCTTAAAAGCCACGGCCATTGCCGTGCGCACGCAGATGGATGCCTTTGACGCCCCTGCGACCCTGCTGCGCACCAACCAGCCCGACGGCTTTGACTGCCCGGGCTGCGCCTGGCCGGACAAAGAGCACAAGTCCACCTTTCAGTTTTGCGAGAACGGCGCCAAGGCGGTGACCTGGGAAGCGACCACGAAGCGCGTTACTCCTGAATTTTTCGCGGAGCACACCGTCAGCACCCTGTGGGCGAAAAGCGATTTTGAGCTGGAGGGCTATGGCCGTCTGACCCATCCCATGAAGTACGATCCGCAGAGCGACACCTTTCGCCCGGTAGAGTGGGACGAGGCCTTTACCCGTATCGGGGAGGTGCTGCGCAGCCTGGCGCCGAATCAGGTGGAGTTTTACACCTCCGGGCGCGCCTCGAACGAAGCCGCGTTCCTGTATCAGCTGTTTGCCCGCGAACTGGGCACCAATAACTTCCCCGACTGCTCCAACATGTGCCATCAGGCCACCAGCGTCGGTCTGCCCCGCTCCATCGGCATTGGTAAAGGCACCGTCTCGCTGGAGGATTTTGACCACACCGAGCTGGTGATCTCCATCGGCCATAACCCGGGCACTAACCACCCGCGGATGATGGGTACCCTGCACGAGCTTGCCCGCCGTGGCGTGCCGATTATCGTCTTTAACCCGCTGCGCGAAACCGCCCTTGAGCGCTTCGCCGATCCGCAAAGCGTCCGCGAGATGGCGACGTACAGCGCCACCGATATCGCCTCAACCTACTATCAGGTGAAAGCCGGGGGTGACGCCGCCGCGTTAAAAGGGATCGCCAAACACTTGCTGGTGCTGGACGCGCTGGATCGCGACTTTATCGCCACCCAGACCCAGGGGTTCGCGGAGTTTGCCGCCGACATCGCCGCCACCACCTGGGAGGCTATCGAACGCGAGTCCGGGCTCAGCCGCGCCGATCTGGAGAACGTGGCGCAGATCTACGCCAAATCCCACGCCACCATCATCACCTACGGCATGGGGATCACCCAGCACAACAAGGGCACCGCCAACGTACGCCTGATTGCCGACCTGCTGTTGCTGCGCGGCAATATCGGCAAGCCCGGAGCAGGTATTTGCCCGCTGCGCGGCCACTCCAACGTGCAGGGTAACCGCACGGTGGGGATCACCGAAAAACCGACCACCGCCTTCCTCAACCGGCTGGGCGAGGTGTTTGGCTTTACGCCGCCGGCCGCCCACGGCCACGACGCGGTGCAGGCCGCCCAGGCGATGATCGACGGCGAGGCCAAAGCGCTGCTCTGCCTCGGGGGCAATTTTGCCGTAGCGATGCCCGATCATGACAAGGCTTTCCCGGCGTTAAAAAGCCTCGATCTCAGCGTACATGTTGCCACCAAGCTGAACCGCACCCACCTGCTTGTCGGCAAAGAGACGTATCTGCTGCCCTGCCTCGGGCGCACCGAGCTGGACATACAGCGCAGCGGCCAGCAGTCGATCACCGTGGAAGATTCCATGTCGATGGTGCATGCCTCCAGCGGGAAGCTGAAACCGGCCTCGCCGTGGCTGCGCTCGGAGCCGGCCATTGTCGCCGGGATAGCCCACGCCACCCTGACGAACAGTAAAACCGACTGGCTGGCGCTGGTGGCCGATTACGATCGCATCCGCGACCGGATCGAACAGACTCTTCCCGGCTTTGAGAACTTCAATGAACGGATCCGTATTCCCGGCGGATTCCGCATGCCGCTGCCGCCTACCGAGCGCGTCTGGCCTACCGCCAGCGGCAAGGCGATGTTCTCCCTGTTTGACGGCGTAACGGAGAACAGCCCGGGGGAAGGTGAAAACGTGCTGCGCCTGGTCACCCTGCGCAGTCACGACCAGTACAACACCACCATCTACGCCCTGGACGATCGCTATCGTGGGGTGTTTGGTCGCCGCGACGTGTTGTTTATGAATGAAGAGGATATGCAGCAGCTGGGGCTGGAGCATGGCGACCGGGTGGATATCACCACCGCCCTGCCCGACAGTCGGCAGCGCCTCGACGACATCACCCTGGTGGCCTACAGCATCGCGCCGGGCACGGTGGCTGCCTACTACCCGGAGGCTAACGTGCTGGTTCCGCTCAATTATCTTGATAAGGAGAGCGGCACGCCATCGTATAAATCGGTGCCGGTACGTATCACCCTGCGTTCAAAAGAGATGAGGACGCTATAGCGCGCCATGCGCATTAATCAGGCAAAGGTGTCTTCGCGTAGACAGATTGTCTTATTTAGTTCATGCTAAGACTATATCAGTCACGCTGAGCTGAGGGAGCGATCACATGACGAAGCACCTGAACCTTAACTCTGAAGCCCGCGGCGATCGCGATCTCATCGCCATCAGAGCTGCAATGAACATTCTGGATAAATGGGGCTGCACGACAGAGCAACAGCAGAACATTCTGCAACTCTCCAGAGCGGCGCTCTACAAATACCGCCAGAAAGAGACGAAGACGGCCTCGCTGACTCACGATCAGTTAACCCGGATCAGCTACCTGCTGAATATGCACTCGGCGCTGCGGATCGTGTTCAGCAACCCCGAGAACGTCTACGGGTTTATGTCCATGGCAAATCACAATGCTTACTTCAATGGAGCAACGCCATTGTCCCTGATTGAGGGGGGGGAGTTCGGCAACCTGCATGAAGTCGCCAAGCGGGTTGATGTCCTGCGCGGAGGCCTGTCCGGATGATCCATCCTGAGATCCCCAGAACGGCACAAACTCCCATCAAAGGCTACCGCCTGCTCCATACCAAGTACCCTGCCATTTACGTATTCGAGGACGTTGCCACCCCGGAGGAGTTTGACGTTCTCTATGACATTCAGAAATTAACCAACCCGCGCCTGACGCAGGAAGTGGGTAATCTGGATCTGTTGCCCCGCAAAGAGTGGGTGCTGGGGATCCGCGGCGCGCATTATGCGATGGCGGCTTTCACCCATATCAACCCCGACGGCAGCCGCTTTTCGAATGGCGATTTTGGCGTCTATTACCTTGGCGACAGCCGGGAAACGGCGCTGGCGGAAGTGGTCTACCACTGCCAGTGCTACTGGCGGAACGTGCCTGAACTGAAGTTCGAACGATTCGAGTACCGCTGTCTGGAAACGGAGCTGAGCGGCTCGTCCTTTGCCGATATCACCGGCCTGCCGGATACGCACCCCTGGTACCATCCAACGGACTACCGCGCACCGCAACAGCTGGGCGCAAGCCTGCGCGTCGCGGGTGAGACCGGCATAACATACCGCTCGGTTCGCCACCGGGAAGGTATTTGCTGGGCACTGCTAACCCCGAAACCTATCACCAGCATTATTCAGACCTCCCTGCACCAAATCATCTGGGACAAAGGCATGGTCAGCGTCGGGCTGGTGACGCCTACGTAAGAGCAATATTCAGGCATTATCACCATCTAAAAGCGAAGTGCCGTAAGAGTTGTCGATGGTGCAGAGCCAACGGTCATTTTCCAGGCGGAAGACATAGGTTGCCCGACGCGTTATCTCAGCAGTTCCACCCAGTTCATCCGGATAAAAAAGCTGGGTTTCCATGATCACCAGCGCATCTCCGCCGCCTTCGATGATCTGCATTTCGCCCTGTTTGACGATGAGCCGATCCTGAAAATAGTCCGAGATAGAGATAAACGCGCTGCGGATATTGTTTTTGCCCTTAACGATCGTACCGGGCTTAACCACCAGCACGGCGTCTTCAGCGTAATACTCCATCAACGAATCGAAATCTTTGGCTGTGATCGCCCTGTCACAGGCCTTAATGATCTGGCGAAGCGGATGTTCGTTCATGTGCTTTTCTCCTGGTGAGTGGCTGCCTGTATTCACTCTATCATCAGACGGCGCAATGTGTAGGCCGGGCAAGCGAAGCGCCCCCGGCATGCCTTTACTATTCAAAGATTAATGCGCCAATAAATACCCCGCCGCGCAAAACGCCACTACCCCGGCAATGACCGTGGCAAATAACCCGCGGGTCAGAATGCCCACCAGCGTGGCAAATCCCGCCGCCAGCAGCGAAATGCTGATCCCGGAATCGGTCATCGCGGGCTTGCTCAGCAGTTCAGCGGCGACCAGGGCGGCCATGATGGCGGTGGGGATAAAGCTCAGCCACTGTAATAGCACATCCGGCAGACGGAAGCGGGACAGCAATAACACCGGCACGGTACGCATCAGGGCGGTGACCAGCGCCGAGGCGAGAATGGTCAGCAGAATATGTCGTTCCATCTTATTTTCCTTTCCGGGTGCGTAACAGCAGCGTCGCCAGGGTCGCGGCAAGGGAGGCGGCCACAATCACCACCAGACTGAGCGAGCCATTCCCGGCAGTTAACAGCGTAATGACCACCGCGACAGCGATATTGATGGTTTCGAGTACCTTTCTGCGGCTGGCGAACCACATCATCAGGATCAGGCCGATAAACATCGACACCAGGCTAAAGCCCAGCCCCTCCATCAGCGATACAGGCAGCGTGGTCGCCAGCCAGGCACCGGTCACGCAGGCGATGATCCAGTTCAGCCAGGCAGTCACGTTCAGGCCCAGCATCCAGGCATAGCTGATGTTGCCCTGTGGGCTGGCGCGCTGAACCGCCACGCCAAAGGTTTCGTCCGTCAGCAGCAGCCCGCTGACCACTTTTTGCAGCGTGGTGTAGTCGCGAAAAAAGACGCTCATGGAGGAGCTCATCAGCAGGTAGCGCAGGTTCACCAGCAGCACGCTCAGCACCACGGATGCCATTTCGGCGCCCGCCGCCCACAGAGAGTAAAACAGAAACTGCGCCGACCCGGCGTAGAGGGCACTGGCCAGCAGGGCAATTTGTCCGGTGGTAAAACCCGAGAGCGTGCCGATCGCCCCGGCGGCAAAGCCAATGCTCCAGTAGCCCGCAATGGTCGGGATACAGGCGGCAATACCGGCCCGAAATTCGCCCGTCGCGGACGCGGGGTGCCCGGTATTTATCTTCGTTAACATTATTGCTTCCCTTGTATTGCTTAGTGCGATAACTATCTTAAGAATCAACACCAAAAGCCAGAGTAAAAATGAGATCTGGTTTGTAGGCCGGGCAAGCGAAGCGCCCCCGGCATTGCTCCACCCCGCCACGATGCGCACTATTTTAGACACTCAGTTTTAACGCGCGAAACACCGCCATCACCATGCCAATCATAATAATGGCGATCAGGATGCTGACAGAGCGCATGACCGCCTGAATCGGCTCGGTCTGCCACAACGACTCCTGGATATAAACGATGATCCAGGCCACGGTAAACTGCCGACCAAAATAACTGATGGACGGCTTTCCCTGTTGCAGGTGACACCCCAGCCATAACCCCGCAACCAGCGTAGCAATATAAATCGGGGGATAATGGTGCGTGACGGGTAAAAGGATCAAACTCAGCAATGTAGCGGCCATGCAGCCGTATAAACGTTGCTGCATTCGCTGGCTGACCTGCTGCTGTACGGGCTGAGTTGAGGCCGGAAGAATAAAGACCGCCAGCACGGAAACCATCGCCTGCCAGAATCCCGTCAGCTGGAAAACAAGCAGTATCGGCGTCACCAGTAACAAGGTGATCCCGGCCTGCAGGGGCAACAGCGGTCGGCGGGGCGGCTCAGGGTGACTATTTTGCTGCGGCGTTGCAACCTGTCTGCGACGGTTCAACGGGTAAAAGAGTATCGTAATCGCAATACAGACTGCACAACCCAGCACCACCTCTTCGATGCGGTTAAACGTAAAACGTAGCAGATGGCGAAATTCACTGTTCTTCTGCGCTTCCGCCATCACCATCATGGATGTGACCGCCCCCAGTACCCAGGAGTATGACCAGCGGGAGACGTCCGCCCGCCATACCGCCACGCCCCCGACAATTGCGCAGAACAGGACCAGAAACGCCGCATCCTGGATAAGATACGTGGTAAGCAGGAGTGCCAGCACACCGCCAAGTACCGTCCCTGTCACCCGGTTGAAAGCCCGGACCGTCGAGGCCTTGACTGACGTATTCATGACCGCGTAGCTACTGAGTGCTGCCCAGCCAGGGTAATCAAAACCCGCCAGATCGGACAACAGCACCGACACCAGCACGGCAGCGATAACCTGAATCGCGAATATCTCTTTCAGCGTTACTGCGACCAGACGATTTAGCCACTGTTTGAGTTGAGCGGTCGGTGAATGAAAGCTGATGTTCACGATCTTCTCCCTCTTTTTATTTGGCTAAAAGGGAGTGTAGTTAGCCGCGCAGGGCAAGCAAATCACCCGGTATGACCTTTCTGGAAGCCGCCTCGCAAAGCCTTAAGCAACCTGATGTAATTCGGGGTGAACTCTTTTTTCAGGGGATCGGCGTCATAGAGTGACGGCGTTGCGGCACATCCGCAATCGGGCCCAGGAACCTGTACTTTCACGACACGACATTTTTTGTCGCGACAGCGCTCATCCCGTGAAAATCACGGTGGCGCTGGCGGAGCAGCCGCAAGGCTGGCCGTTTTTGTCGTGTACGGCATTCCTACCTCCGTCAGCGCTACTACTTCGCTGCGCTGATGAGCATGTTGCTTGAAACTGACGATAGCGAAACATGTACTGCGCTCTGTGAACGTCTGCTGCATGGCCTGCGCCAGCTGCGAGAACTCTGCGATGCCGACCTGCCGCCGTACCTGGTCACACAGCTTATCGTGGGGGAGAAAGTTACCTCCTGCGTACCGGAGTGCTGGCAGGAAACTGCGCTACAGGTGGACTATGCGCAGGCGTTAACGCAGGCGCTGCTGGCAGGCATGCTACCGCTGGGCGTGGCGAAGGAATTGACGGGTTTGCTGCATGATATGGTGTGGTTGTTGGCGGAGTTTGTGAAGGAGCCTTATATCGCAACCCATTAAGTACGGCTGACAGTTGATGAACGCTTTCTCATAACAAGTAACCCGGTCAAAAAGACCGGGTTGTTGATAGTTATAAGGTTCAATCAACGCTATGACATCCGTATTTACAAGTTAAGAATAAATGGATGTCTGTTAAGAGCGAGGAGCGGACATTGTATCTGGCATCTATACGCTCCCTGCCTCTGGCGTTCCCTGGTGGAATACCAATTTCCATTGCCCGTTCGCAGAGAATTCCCAGTATGAAGAACGTAGGGTTGCACGACTGCCATCTGGATTAACAGTTCTGTAGTGCAATATTGCGAAATTATTTCCAACGCTGATAAGCCGGTAATCACGACTAAGAATAACCGGAACATTATCTTCACTTAAAAGCGCTTCAATAGTCTGAGTACGATCAACGACTACACCTGAGCGTGTTATTTCGCTAAATCTTTCGTGGAGTATCTGTTCAAGCCTGACCCGATCTTTCCGCCTGCTGCTATGAAGAGAGCATTCAAGTCTTTTTAGCGTCTCCAGGAGCATAGTGTTTGTCCTCATCACAATCGAACATTAACTCTTAAGGCAATAATTGCTGGAATGCAACGTCCGCGCCGGCCGAAGACTGTGAGGGGCCCCCTTCTTCAAATCGGGATGCCCGTTTTAAGATCGAGCTTAAAAGGTTCCCAACCTCCTGGCGGGTCCCATTCTCCCAGGCCCAGCACCGTCTCATTCTCTATCGATGTAATGATCACGCCATCAATGGCGCACTGCCTAGATTTCCAGAGAATGCCCGCAGCAATATCCAACAGAAAAACGTGGCAGTAAGTGGTGACCAGAACCCGATTATGTAGCCTGTCAGAATGGATGTCAGGAACCGAATAAATATGGCCAACGTAATCACCTAGTGGATGGCTTCTGAACGAGTGTGTGGTCATCTCAACAACATGAAAGTGGTCGCCACAAATGATTGCCACTTGGGATTCATTCAGTAGGAAATCACAAAAGGCGCTGGAAATCAGCCAGCCATCCTCGTCGGCACGTATATATAACTGTAAAATCACAATGGGCTCACCGCCCTTACTGATTAACAGTCGTCGATCCTTTTCTCCATTAGCGCCAAAGGGATTGACGTCGATGATCGAAACACCTTCCCTTTCATCACCGGGCTTAGGCTGTTCAAGCCAAGTCGCTTGCAATGTCATTGAGTATCCAAAGTGTGAACAGCAGAAGAACACATACTACTTTACAAGCTGATGTCACGACAGCGCCTTAGGTTGCCATATTGCACTGACCGGGCCCCGCGGATGAGTACATTCAAGTGTTAGCAACGTCCGCTTTTGGCACTTAACAGTCATTCAAGCGAGGCATCAATATACCCAGCCATAAACGTGATATCTCCATACAATAGAACACCGGGGCCACATTCCGGCCCCGGTGTTCTAACCTTTCGGACCTATTCCTTAACCCGCGCCCGCTTCCCTCGCTGCTCTTCATTACTTTCAGCAGTTTCCACCAGCGCAAAACTAAAGTTCACCTCCGTATGCTCCCCATCAAGATCCCGCTGTTTAGCTACGGCACTGTCCGTAATCTTTACCGGATCCGCAATCAGCTCCGCCCTCGTCGCAAAGGCAAAGTCATCCCACAGATACTCATCCCCGTTCAGGTTGATCTGCGTGGTCAGGTGCTTATACCCCGGTGCCGACACAAAGAAGTGCACGTGCGCCGGGCGGTTACCGTGGCGGCCAATGGCTGTCAGCAGCTTCTGGGTCGGGCCATCCGGCGGACAGCCGTAGCCGCACGGCACGATGCTGCGCACCGCATAGCGGCCGTCTTCACCGGTACAGATGCGGCGGCGCAGGTTATATTCGCTCTGGGACTGGTCGAAGAACGAGTAGCCGCCGAGGGTGTTAGCGTGCCAGATATCGACAATCGCGCCCGCCACCGGCTTACCCTGCAGATCGGTCACCTGGCCCTGCAGCCACATGGTTTCCGCCTGCTCCTTGCCGTCGTCCATGCGGGCAAAGCCATCGCTCAGCGGCGCATTCGCCACGTACAGCGGGCCTTCGATGGTGCGCGGGGTTCCCTGGTTCTCGCCGGATGCGGCCTCTTTCTCGTCGGCACGCATATCCAGATAGTGCTCCAGGCCCAGGCCAGCCGCCAGCAGCGCCGCTTCCTGGCGACCGCCCAGCTCGTTGAGGTAGTTCACCGCCACCCAGAACTCTTCGTCGGTGACGTCGAACTGCTTGATGGTTTTGCACAGGTCGCTCAGCAGCTGGTGCATGATGTTTTTCAGACGATCGTTACCGCCGGTGGCGTTTAAGCCGCTGCTGATCGCCAGTAAGGATTCCAGTTCGGTTTGATGTGCAGGATTCACGGACATTGCATCTTCCTCTTTGTAGGGTTCAGTTTGTTGTTATGTCGACGACTACTGTTCGTTATGAATGGAGGACGGATGCATGCACAGAGGCTGCACGCTGATGTCCATCCACGGGTAGAGCGGTAGCGCGGTCAGAATGTCGTGTAGCTCCTGGTTGTCCGCCACGTCAAAAATGCTGACGTTGGCGTACTGCCCGACCACGCGCCAGATGTGCGGCCATTTGCCCTCCCGCTGTAAGCGCTGGGAGTAGGCTTTCTCTTTCGCTTTGATCGCTTCAACCTCTGCTGAAGGCAGCGACGACGGGATGTTGACCGTCATTTCCACTTTAAAAAGCATTGCGTTTTCCTTTAGTTACGTGCGTAATGACGCAGCTTGTCTTCGTCGATCTCGACGCCCAGTCCTGGCCCCTGCGGTAACGTCACCTCTCCCTGGCTGAATTCCAGCGGACGTACCACGATGTCATCCTTCAGCAGCAGCGGGCCGAACATCTCGGTGCCCCACTGCATGTTTACCGTCGACCAGGCATGCAATGAGGCCACCGTGCCGAGCGTCCCTTCCAGCATGGTGCCGCCGTACAGCGCCACGCCCGCCGCCTGCGCCACGTGCGCCAGCTTCAGGGCCTGCGCCGGGCCGCCCGCTTTGGCGATCTTCAGGGCATACGCGCCGGTAAAGCCGCCGCTTGCAAGGGCGTAGCCGTCATGGCTGGTTGCCACCGCTTCGTCGGCGAGGATCGATACCGCAAAACGCTGGCTGAGAGTGATAAGCCCCTGTCGATCCCAGAGCGGGATCGGCTGTTCCACCAGGTCGATCCCGCCGTCCTGCAGCCGGGTCATCCCTTTGATGGCGGTGGTCAGATCCCAGGCCTGGTTAACGTCGACCCGCACGCTCACCTCATCCCCCAGCGCGGCTTTGATCGCCAGGGCGTGTCGAATGTCCACATCCAGCCCGCGGGCGCCGATCTTCAGCTTGAAGGTGTTGTGCCGCCCTTCCGCCAGCAGGCGTTTACCCTCTTCAATGTCTTTTTGCGTGTCGCCGCTCGCCAGGGTCCACAGCACCGGCAGGCGTTGAGTCAATGCCCCGCCCAGCAAGGAGCTCACTGGCAGACCCAGCGCTTTACCCTGGGCATCGAGAAACGCGGTTTCGAGGGCGGATTTAGCGAAGGTGTTGCCCTTCACGCTGGCGTTCATCTTCTCCGCCAGGTCGGCCACGCCGTGGAACGACTGGCCGCAAAGGAGTGGGTCCAGATAGGTTTCAATGGCGGATTTGATCGCCTCCGGGCTTTCGGCGCCGTAGCTCAGGCCGCCGATGGTGGTGGCTTCGCCCCAGCCGGTGATGCCGTTCGCGCACTCCATGCGGACAATGGTCAGCGTCTGGCAGCCCATGGTCGCCATCGACAGCTTGTGCGGGCGAATGGTCGGGATATCCACCAGCCAGCAGGCCAGGGATTCAATGGTGATGGTCATGTACAGCTCCTGCGGTTAAAAAGCTCACGACGTGGTGGTTGAACCCGGATGGGCAAGCCACGTTCGACAGGTGTGAGGCGGGCAAGGCGACGCATTCAGTCTGCTTCGCCTGGGCGGCAAGCCATTCGGCGTCCTGCACGGTAGTGACCGGATCTTCAGTACCGGTAATCACCAGCATCGGGCGCAGCATGGCGGCGACCTCATCGCGCAGATCCGCCGTTGCCAGCGCTTCGCAGCAGGCGGCATAGCCTTCGGTTGGGGTATCGGCGAGATCGTCGATCAGCAGCTGGACCATCCCGGGGTTCTGCTGGCGATACGCCGGAGTAAACCAGCGCTCCGCCGCGGTGCTGGCGACCGGGGCCATCCCCTGCTGGCGCACGGTGGCCGCACGCTGCAACCAGCCTCTGGACTCGCCGATTTTTGCCGCGGTATTGGCGACCACGATGCGCGGAAAACGCGACGGGGCGTGGCGGTTGAGCCACATCCCGGTCATCCCGCCGAGAGAGATGCCGCAGTAAAAGGCGCGCTCAATATCCAGATGATCCAGCAGAGCGATCGCGTCCTGCCCCAGCAAATCAAGGGTGATGCCCTCTGCCGGAACCGGAGAGCGACCGTGCCCGCGGGTGTTGTAGCGCAGCACGCGGAAGTGTTGAGTAAAGTCAGCCATCTGCGGCTGCCACATCTGCCAGGTGGTGCCCAGCGAGTTGGAGAGCACCAGCACCGGAGCCTCTTCCGGGCCATCGAGGCGATATTCCAGATCCATTTACGCCTCCTCGGTTTCGGCGTTGAGGGCAAAGGTCAGCGCCACCGGGGTGACGGACTGGAGATACTCCGCCGTCACGTCGCCAAACAGCTCGCGCACCACAATGCCGTCCGCTGTGATATCCATCACCGCCATGTCGGTGTAGATCCGGTCGATGCAGGCCATGCCGGTCAGCGGATAGGTGCAGGTTTTAACGATCTTGCACTCGCCCTGACGGGTCAGATGTTCGGTCATCACATAGACGCGCTTCGCGCCAATCGCCAGGTCCATCGCCCCGCCGACGGCGGGAATGGAGGACGGTTCGCCGGTGCTCCAGTTGGCCAGGTCGCCGCGCTCGGAGACCTGATAGGCCCCCAGCACGCAGATATCGAGGTGGCCGCCGCGCATCATGGTGAAGGAGTCGCCGTGGTGGAAATAGCAGCCGCCCTGAAGCAGGGTCACCGGCTGTTTCCCGGCGTTAATCAGCTCCGGATCTTCTTCTCCCGGCGCAGGCGCAGGCCCCATGCCGAGAATGCCGTTTTCGCTGTGCAGGAAGATCTCGCGATCCGCCGGGAGGTAGTTGGCGATCCGGGTTGGAAGGCCGATGCCGAGGTTCACGTAGGCCCCTTCCGGGATGTCCCGCGCAATGCGCTCGGCCAGCTGTTGATGGGTCAGTTTATTCACGGGATCTCCTTATGCCGTCTGCGGCAGGCGAACGGGTGCGACCGTCACCACGCGTTGAACAAAAATCCCCGGCGTCACCACCGCTTCCGGGTCGAGTTCGCCGAGGGCGACCATCTCGCTCACCTGGGCAATGGTGCAGCTGGCTGCCGCAGCCATGATCGGCCCGAAGTTGCGCCCGGTTTTGTCATACACCAGGTTGCCCCAGCGGTCGGCCTTCAGGGCTTTGATCAGGGCGAAATCGGCTTTGAGCGGGTACTCGAGGACATAATCTTTGCCGTCGATGTGACGAGTCTCTTTGCCCGCCGCCAGCTCGGTGCCAAATCCGGTGGGGGTGAAAATTGCCCCCAGTCCGGAGCCGCCCGCCTGAATGCGTGCCGCAAGGTTGCCCTGCGGCACCAGCTCCAGCTCGACTTCGCCTCGGCGGTAGAGGTCGTCAAACACCCAGGAGTCGGTCTGGCGCGGGAAGGAGCAGATCACCTTCTTCACGCAGCCGGCCTTCAGCAGCGCCGCCAGGCCATAATCGCCGTTGCCAGCGTTGTTGCTGATCAGGGTCAGATCCCGCGGCTGGCGGCGGATCAGGACGTCCAGCAGCTCGGCGGGCTGTCCGGCCGCGCCAAAGCCGCCCACCATCACCACCGCGCCGTCGAAAATATCGGCCACGGCGGCATCGGCGGCGGCAATCCGTTTATCAATCATTTGCTTACCTCGTTGTTTTTATTCGTGGACGGCAGGCTGCGCAGGGCGATCCACGCCAGCAGCGCATAGGCCATCAGCAGCAGGGAGACCGGCCAGGAGGCGTCAAAATGCATCAGCAGCGCCACCGCCAGCATCGGTCCCAGACCGCCGGAGAAGATCGAGCCCACCTCATGCCCCAGCGCCAGGCCGGAGTAGCGCACGCGCACCGGGAACAGGTCGCTCATGATGCAGGGCTGAGTGCCGATCATCGCCCCGTGGCAGAACGGCAGGCCGAGCAGCATCGCCACCATGATCCAGCCGTAGTCCCCGGTGGAGAGCAGCCAGAAGAACGGGAAGGCCATCACCAGCAGGCCGATGACGCCGATGTAGTAGACCGGCTTCAGGCCGATGCGATCCGAGAGCGCGCCCCAGAACAGGATCGAGAAGAACTCCACCAGCATCGCCAGGGTCACGGCACTGATGATCTCCCCGGTGCCAATGCCAATGTGTTTGGCGTAGACCACCGAGAAGGTAAAGAAGATATAGGAGGCCCCGTTCTCCGGCAGACGCAGGGCGATGGCCTGGAGCAGCGCCTTCGGGTGCTCGCGGATCAGCACCATCAGCGGGATCTTCTCGTGCTTCGCCTCCGGTTTTGCCTGGCTGAAAGCCTTGCTCTCGCGGATGTTTTTGCGGATATAGACCCCGACCAGGAAAATCACGATGCTGAGCAGGAAAGGCACGCGCCAGCCCCAGCTCATCAGGTCGTCTTCCGGCAGCTTCTGCACCAGATAAAAGGCGAAGGCGGAGAGGACAAACCCGCCGGACACCCCCATCTGGCTCCAGGCGGTAAAGTAGCCGCGACGCGACGCCGGGGCGTTCTCGCTCAACATCAGCACCCCGCCGCCCCACTCGCCGCCGGACGCCACGCCCTGTAAAAAGCGCAGGGTGATGAGCGAGATTGGCGCCCAGATGCCAATCTGGGCATAGACCGGCAGCAGGCCGATCACAAAGGTGGTGGCTCCCATCAGGGTCAGGGTCATGATCAGCGTCATCTTGCGGCTGTAACGATCCCCGATATGGCCGAAGACGATCCCGCCCAGCGGACGGGCAAGGAAACCCACCGCAAAGCCGGAGAAGGCCAGCAGCGTGCCCTGCATCGGGTCGCCGCCCACCGGGAAGAACAGTGGCCCGAAGACCAGCGCCGCGGCGGTGCCGTAGAGGAAGAAGTCATACCATTCCAGGGCATTGCCCAGCACCGAGGCGATCACCAGCTTGCGCAGCTGTCCGGCATCCTGTGCGCCCGCAGCCGGGGCAGCAGTTGTTTGAGTTTCAACATGGCTCATCCGCGTTACCTTTTATTGTGGGTGTTACGCTTCCAGGTCATGCCCGACGGCATGGTAGCGACGGTTAAAGTAAACGAGGCCGCGCGGCGTTTCGCTAATGCGTATCGCCTGCACCTGGCAGTAGAAAACCGAGTGGCTGCCCACTTCATGGCAGGTGTCGATCAGGCAGTCGAAGCTGGCGACGGATGAGCTGAGCACCGGTGCGCCGCTGGCCAGCACCTGCCAGGAGTCATACGCAAAGCGCTGCTCGGATCGCAGGCTGGCGTTGGCGAACACCCCGGAGAGATCCTGATGGTCGCTGGAGAGCACGTTGACGCAGAGGGCCCCGTTCTGCCTGAAGGGCGCGTGCGCAAAGGAGTTGCGGTTCATGCAGACCAGCAGCGTCGGCGGCGAGTCCGTAACGCTGCACACGGCGGAGGCGGTAAAGCCAAACTTGCCCGCCGGGCCGTCGGTGGTGATCACCGAGACCGCACTTCCCAGCTGTGCCATCGCATTACGAAATTCGGTTTGCAGTGTCATAAGGGTTTCCTCACAGATCGATGACTAAACGGGCGCTTTTCGCCCGGGAACAACACAACAAAATCTGGTCGCCGTCGGCTTTCTCTTCGTCGGTCAGGTAGCTGTCGCGATGGTCCGGCTCGCCCTCCAGCACGTCGGTCAGGCAGCTGCCGCAGATCCCCTGTTTGCAGGAGACGCACACCTTCAGCCCGGCAAGCGCCAGCGCCTCGACGATGGTCTGGCTCTCCAGCACCTGCACGGTGATGCCGCTGGCTGCGGCGAAGACTTCGAATGCCGCGCCGCCGGTTTCGACTTCGACGCTGAAACACTCCAGATGCACCTGCTCCGGGCAGTAACCCAGGGCCGCGGCCTGTTCAGTAACGGCATCCATCAGCCGCGTCGGGCCGCAGGTGTAGACGTGGGTATTGGCCGGGACGTCGGTCAGCACTGCCGCCAGGTTCAGCCGCCGGGTGTCGCTGAAGTGCAGCTGAACGCGGTCGGCCCAAGCCGCCTGTTCCAGCTGCGTTATAAAGGCCGCCCCATCGCGGGTACGGGCGCAGTAGTGCAGGCTGAAGGAGCGCCCGCAGGCGTGCAGCTCGGCGGCCATCGCCAGCATCGGGGTGATGCCAATCCCTCCGCCAATCAGCAGGCTGTGGCTGGCTGACGCATCCAGCGCAAACAGGTTGCGCGGTTCGCTGACCGGGATCCGATCCCCCACGTTGAGGGCGTGGGCGGCAAGGGAGCCCCCCTGGGATTGGGTATCTTTCAGAATGCCGAGCTGGTAGTGCTGGCGATCTTCAGGGTCGCCGCACAGGGAGTACGGTCGCACCAGGTCGTCTGCCAGATGCAGATCGATATGCGCCCCCGCGCTGAAGGCCGGGAGGTCGATACCCTCAGCATGCGCCAGCGTCAGCAGGACCACTTCGCCCTGCAACTCCCGCCTGATAACCTGTAATGTCAGCATGTTGACTCCTTAACGCATAAACAGACCGCCGTTGATGTCCCAGGTCGCCCCGGTGACAAACGACGCCTGTTCGGATGCCAGCAAGGCCACGGCCTGGGCGACAAACTCTGCTTCCCCTAGCTGGCCCACCGGGATCGTTTGCAGCAGCCCGGCCATCTTCTCTTCCGGCACCAAGGCGTGAACCATGGGCAGATCCAGCGGGCCCGGGGCGATGGCATTGACCGTTACGCCGGATTTGCTCAGCTCGCGGGCAAAGATTTTGGTCAGGGTCAGAATGCCGCCCTTCGAGGCCGCGTAGTGGGCCCCGGAGGCAGTGCCGCCGTTCTGCCCGGCCAGCGAGGCCAGGTTAATGATGCGACCGTAGCCGCGGGTGGCGAAGTAACGCCCAAAGGTCTGACAGCCGACAAAGGTGCCGCGCAGGTTGGTGGCGATCACCCGGTCGAACTCCTCAACGTTAATCTCCATCACCGGGGTGGCGAGGGTCAGGGCGGCGTTGTTGACCAGCACCTCCAGGCTGCCGAAGCGTTCAACGCTGGCCTCCAGCGCCTGCGTAAAATCCTGCGGCTGGCAGATATCCAGCCCCAGCGCCAGCACCCTGCCCTGACCGTCATCGAGCCGATCTGCGGCCTCCCGGGCGCGATCCACATCGACATCGGTCAGCACCACCTGATAACCCTGCTTCAGCAGATGAGCGGCAATGGCGTTGCCCAGACCGGCGGCGGCGCCGGTCACTAATACGGTTTGCGTCATGGACGGCTCCTCAGAGGATGTAGCCGATGCTGTGCAGCACATCGTCGCTGTTGACCAGGCGGATCACCTTCTGCGTAATCAGCAACCTGCCGTCCTGCGGCTTGAGGTGCCAGGTGATGTCCGCCGCGTAGTGGCGGCTGTGGCCTTTGCGGTGCTCCCACAGGGATTGCGCCCCGCGCACCACGATCAGATCCTCGCTGGACTCCAGCAGGCGGAAGCGCGACAGGGTGCGCAGCGTTCTGGCCCGCGGCGTAGTGGAGATTGACTCCCCGCTGTAGAGGCGCTTCACCCGGCGCTCGCGCATGTGATGATCGTCGCAGGCGTAGTTAAGGGTGTTTTTGAAATCGTTCTCATTCGGGTCGATCGGCACCACGTACAGGCCGTCGTGCTGCCACAGATCCAGCCAGGCGTTGAACTCGCCCTGGTCCAGCAGATCGCCTTCGAGGTTAATTACGGACATCGCCGCAAACAGCACAGAATCTGGCGTCATCATTTTTCGCTCTCCGTCATTAACTTTTTCCACTGCTGGTAGGCCGCACGCATCCCGGTTTCGGCGCTGACGTCGCTGCGCAGGCCGTCGTCAGTGCGGTACTCCCCGGCCAGGCCGCGGTTAAGCATGATCCACAGGTCGTCCCCCGCGGTGGCCCCGCGCTGGACGCGTTCCCAGGCCTCGGAGTCATCCGGGGTGCCAAAGCCCATCGGGCCCTGGAAGTGTTCGTGCAGACGCAGACGTGCCTGGTTGGCAATCTCCGGCCCGCCGTCCATGGTGATCACCGCGTGGTGAATTTCGGTTTCCATCACCGAGATCGGCTGCAGAACGCGGAAGAAGGCCATCGAGCAGGCGATGTTCGGGAACAGGTTGAGGTTGAAGCCAGAGCCGCCCACCGCCCGCACGATGCGGCGGACCTGCTCTTCGTCGTGCTCTTTGCGCAGTTCGTCTGCCAGCCCGATAAAGCGTTCCGGGATCGGCGCATCGAGGTTGGCTTCCAGATCCACCAGCTCGGGGATCATCACCATCACGCTGTGGCCGTTACCCAGATCTTCGACATAGCCGCTGCCGTCCACAAAATTGAGCATCTCTTCGGTCTGCTTATCGACCGAACTGAGGAAGGAGCGGTGCACCACCGGGAAGTGGTAGCCGTCGGTGGTGTTCTCCAGCTGGATCTTCCAGTTGCCCGGGAAGCGGAAGCGGTGCGCAGGCCCGGTCTTGACCGGGTAGCCCGCCCCCTGCTTCATAAACAGATCCATCCACTTCTTCGCCGCGCCGAGGAAATCCTCCAGAGGTTCGATCTGCTCGTTAAAGGTGGCGAACACCATGCCCGCGTACTGCTCGGTACGCAGCGACACCAGCCCCAGTTCGTTCTTCTCAAGCCTGTCGGCGTAGCTTTCCGGGTGCGGCACGCCGCGCAGGCTGCCGTCGAGGGCGTAGCCCCAGCCGTGGTACGGGCAGACGAAGCTGTTGGTTTTGCCGGTGCGGTGTTCGCAGACGGTGGCCGCGCGGTGTCGGCAGCGGTTCAGCAGGGTGTGGACGGTGCCTTTGCGGTCGCGCACCACAATCACCGGCTGGGTGCCGATCTCGGTGGTTTTAAAGCTGCCGGTCTCCGGGATCTCGCTGACGTGCGCCACCCAGACCCAGGTTTTCGTGAAAATACGGTCCAGCTCCAGCTGGAAGAGCTCGTCTGAGGTATAGAGCGAGGTGTGGACGCGGTCCGCCTTCACCAGGGCCGCAATCTCTTCTCTGGTCGGGAGGGGCTGCGCCGTGGTATCGATATTTTTGACATTGATGATGTGGTCACACTGCATAATCTGTCTCCTGCTCGTCGTCGGGGGTCTGATTGTTGTCTGGTACCGGGAGCGCATCCGCCGCCTGCCAGTGGCTTACCGGCCTGCTGAACAGGTTGCGGGTGGTGAAATGGTGGATGGTCATCTCCCCCGCCTCGCGACGGAAAATAATCTGCAACTCGGCCGCGTTCAGGTGCGCCCCTCCGGCGGTAAAGGCGGAGGTTTGCAGCATCAGCCAACGGCCGTGCAGCTCGCCGTCGGCATCCTGATAAAGGGCTTCGGAACAGAGAAAGTGGGCATTGAGGGCGAAGTGCGCCGGGTGGCGGACGTAGCTCGCCATCATCGCCTCAATCGCCGCACGCCCCTGATGCCTGCCCAGCCGGGTGGCGTAGGGCTCCCCCACCCCTTCCCAGCAGGCGTCTGCGCTGAACAGCGCCCCGATGGCCTGTACCGTCTCCATGCTGTCCAGCCGATCGCACAGCCGCATGTAGTTGCTGATACAGACCCGGGCTGCCTGCTGATCCTCAAGCTGCTGTAAACGCAGCGCATCCTGTGGGCTCATGATGGGCTCCGTTACTGAATGATCAGTTCACGCCCGACGCGGGCTTCGATCTTGCAGTACTTCCACAGCTTGCTCTCGCCGTCGCCCACCGGGGTGGTGCGGAACAGGTTGCAGGCGGCCACCACGCTGTCGAGGTTGTCGGCATCGGCCAGCACGTAGGTGGTCCACGGGGAGGTCGTAGACGGGCCAACCATCAGACGGTCGTCGTCCATGTTGCCGATCACCCGGATGCCCTGGGTTTCGTCGATGCCTTTCATCATCACGCCGAACGCGCCCCACACCTGTTTGGCTTCCGCCGGGGTGGCATCAAAGAAGTTCTGGTTCACGCCGATGCAAAACAGCACGCGTAAGGTTGTTGTCTGGCTCATCTGTTGCTCCTTTCGTCAAAATTACAAATAACCCGGCAGAGGCTGGCCACCGAAATAGACCGTACCGGCGTTGAGATAAGAGAGGTCGCCCATAAAGGCGTGCTGGGTGATCACCATGGTGTCGCGCACGTAGCGTTGCAGCGGGCTTTTCATGGTGATGCCGCCCATGCCGTTCAGCGCCAGCGCCTGGCGGGTGACCTCGGCGGCCACGCGGGTGACGTGGGTAGAGGAGAGCCGCAGGGCGTTGATCTGCTCGCTGACGGGCTCATCCCCGGCGAGAATGCACTGCCAGACATCGTCGATGGCGTCGTAGAACCAGGCCCGGGCGGAGCGCAGATCCGCTTCGCAGCGGGCAATCTGCATCTGCGCCTGCGGGCGGTCGGCCAGCCGTGGGGCACCGGTCACCGACTGCTGACGATGAGCTATGGCATAGATTTCATTCAGGGCGGCGCGGGCCACGCCGAGCGCCACCACCGAGAGCACCTGAGTGGCGAGAGACAGCACCGGATAGCGATAGAGCGCCCCGTCGAGGTTAAGGGCGCCGCCGCGCACGAAGGTCCACTCCTGGGGCACAAAGGCATCGTTAACCACCAGATCGTGGCTGCCGGTTCCGGCCAGACCGACGGTGTTCCACACCGGGTCGATCTGCACGCAATCACGCGGCAGAACCGCCATCCGCGGCAGAGGTTCGCCGCTTTCCGGCAGGATGCCGACGCCAAACACCGAGGCGCCCATGCTGCCGCTGGCAAAGCCCCAGCGGCCGCTGACGCGGTAGCCGCCGTCGGCCAGCACCGCCTTCTGCGGCGGGAAGATACCGCCAGCGAAGACCACGTCCGGGCCGTCGCGGTAGAGCGCTTTCAGGGTGTCCGTTGGCAACGCCCCGAGATAAAACGGGCTCATGCCGAAGCTGGCGACCCAGCCTGCGGAGCCATCGGCGGTGGCGATCTGCTCGATCAGCTCACAGAACTGCGCCGGAGAGCACTCCTTGCCGCCATAGATTTTGGGGACCAGCGCGCGGTAGACGCCGACCTGCTTAAACCGGGCGATGATGTCGTCAGAGATATGACGCTGCTGCTCAAAATCGGCGCTGCGGGCCGCAACGTCATTCAGCAGTGGAACGAGCTCCTCACGAACATGAATGGCTGACATAGCTTCCTCCCGAAAAGAGTGTGCGGCCCGCAGAGAGACGAGCGCTGCCGCAATGAGTGGTACTCACTGAGTTATTGTTAAAACCGGGCGCGGTAAAACGGGATGGTTAGCGGCGTCGTCGTTCAGCCAGCCATTCGGCGGCCTGGATCAGCAGGCCCTCCTGCCCTTTGGCGGCGATCAGCTGCAACGCCACCGGACGGCCACCAAGCGTGCCCGCAGGCAGGGTCAGCGCCGGATGGCCGCTGAGGTTGAACGGGCGCACCAGCCGGGTGAGGTTGACCACGCTCAGCGGGTCTTTCGCCTCGTCCAGGGTCGGGGGCAGTTCCGGCAGGGTTGCCAGCGCCAGCAGCGGGGTGTTCGCCAGCCGGGCATCGACCTGGGCGGTGAATGCCCGGCGGATATCTTCAGCGCCATTCAGGGCATTAACATCGATACTGGCTCCGGCGCGAATGCGGGTTGCCACGTCGGCAGACACTCTGTCGTCGCTCAGTAAGGGATTAAAGGCCTGCCAGTTTTCGCGACTGATGAGGGTCAGCCCGGCGCGATGAGCATCGCCCAGCAGGGGGAGATCAACCTGCTGCGGGCGCAGGTCCCACTGCGCGAGGAAATTCAGCAGCAGCGCGTCTATGTCGCTCGTGGCCGTCGGGATAAAGCCCATCGCGGGCAGCGTGGTCACGGGCGCGTCGACCGGAAGGGCAAGACGGGTCAGCACCTGGCGCAGGACGCTGCTGCTGCGGGCAAAGATGCCCACGCAGTCCAGCGAGCTGTGAGCGGGCATCACCCCTGCCCGGCTAAGCCGGCCGTAGGTGGGTTTTAAGCCAAGGATCCCGCAGCAGGCGGCGGGCATCCGCACCGAGCCGCCGGTATCGGTGCCGAGGGCGAAATCCACCCCTCCGGCAGCCACCACCGCGGCCGAGCCGCTGGAGGAGCCGCCGGGTATCAAGTCAGGGAAACGCGGGTTAATCGGCGTGCCGCCCCAGGGGTTAACCCCGGTGACGCCAAACGCCAGCTCATGCAGGGTGGTTTTTCCGGTCAGGACGCAGCCCTGTCCGAGCAGGGTCGCCACCACCTCGGCATGCTGTTCCGCCGCCGGGTTGGACGCCAGTGCCGGACAGCCGGCGCGGGTCGGGAAGCCTGCGATGTCGAGGGTGTCTTTCACCGCGAAGCTGAGGTCGCCCTCGCCGAGGGTAAACCGTGCTACGTAACCATTGCTCTCAGTAACAGGCTGCATAATTCGCACCTTAGACAGAAAAACGAATCATATTCGGACGGGGCAGTCTTCGCTGCGATTCGACCCACGTGAACTCAGGTCAATGATGGAATATTTAGATGAATATTCAAGTAATTTTTCACGTTAATTTTACGTAAAAATAACATGGAAACATTTTTATAACACTTGCAGGCGAGAGGGGTATGATGATGATTAATAACAATTAAAACTGCACGGAAATGAAAAAAAAGCCGCGCTGGGACTCAGCGCGGCTTTTTATTAACTCATTGTTTTAAATTAGATTATCTGAAATTTTTAAGGCTGTCACAAATCCGCAATTCTCCCTGCGGCCGCTTCAAAGCTCGTTCAGGTTATCGAGTACCTTCGCCAGCGAGAGGTTCATTTTTTCCATCTGGGCGGCGGTCATCCCTTTAAAACCCTTCTCAAAAACCTTGCTGGTAAGGCGGTGCGCCTCGGCCACTTTTTCACGTCCGGCATCAGTGAGCATCACCTCGGTCACCCTGGCGTCCTGCGCGCTGCTGGCGGTGGTCACCAGGCCGTCATCACGCAGGCGACCAACAATTTTGGTGACGGTCGGCATCTTGGTCATCGCATATTCGGAGATCTGCGAGATGCTGGCCTTACCGTACTGCTCGGTAATCATCAGCACCCGAAAGCGGGAAACATCGAGCTGCACCTTTTTCAGTGTGATTTCCATAACTTGCGTGTAGCGCGCATAGACATTAACGATCCAGTAGAACGGGAACTCTTCGCGATGAAAAGAGGAGCCGGTGTCTGACGATGGTGTGGTTTGACTCATGAAATGACGTTCCAGAAGTGATGCAATGGCCGCAATTATACCCGCTATTGTCCGCCCGCTATAGCCTCTTCACGCCCGGCAATGCCTTCTCTTATTACCTGCGCGCCACGAAAGCCGATCGACATCGCAATATGATTCGAAAACGCTACGTGATAAACAATTGCGTATCATTTTTCAAACATAACATTGACGTTTATGTGTGCGATTTCCTATACGTTAGCGCACGTGTTCAGGTTGCACGAAACAACAATACCTATAACCGCAATGTGGAGCTTTTCATGAACGAGAGTCCATCGCTGGAACAGACACGCGCTGACGTGCTGGCTCCACCTTCGCCTGCTGACGCCGCGCTCGATCCGCGTCAACAGCGGGTGATCAAAAAGTTATTCCGCAGGCTAATCACTTTTTTGTTCATCCTGTTCGTCTTCTCGTACCTGGATCGGATCAACATCGGCTTTGCCGGGCTGACGATGGGCAAAGATCTGGGCCTCACCAGCACCATGTTTGGCCTGGCGACCACCCTGTTTTACGTGATGTATGTTATCTGCGGGATCCCCAGCAATGTAATGCTGAGTATCGTGGGCGCCCGGCGCTGGATCGCCATTCTGATGGTGGTCTGGGGGATTGCATCCACCGCCACCATGTTCGCCACCGGCCCTGGTAGCCTGTACGTGCTGCGCATGCTGGTGGGGATCGCTGAAGCCGGCTTCCTGCCGGGCCTGCTGCTCTATTTAACCTTCTGGTTCCCGGCCCACTACCGCGCCCGCGCTAACGCCCTGTTTATGATTGCCATGCCGGTGACGATGGCGCTGGGCTCGCTGGCCTCGGGGTACATTCTGAACCTCGATGGGGTGATGAACCTGAAGGGCTGGCAGTGGCTGTTCCTGCTGGAAGGCTTCCCGTCAGTGATTCTGGGCTTCGTGGTCTGGTTCTGGCTGGACGATAGCCCGGACAAAGCCCGCTGGCTGACCCAGGATGACAAGGCCTGCCTGAAGGAGATGCTGGAGGCGGATCGCCTGAATGCTGAGAGCACCCAGCAGCGGGAGCGGGCCGCGCTGGCGCCGAAACAGGGCAGCCTGATGCGGGAGCTGTTCACCCCGACCATCATGCTCTACACCCTCGCCTACTTCTGCCTGACCAACACCCTGAGCGCCCTCAGCGTCTGGACGCCGCTGATCCTGCGCAGCATCAGCGAGGAGAGCAGCAACGTGACCATCGGGATCCTGAGCGCCATCCCGCAGGTCTGTACCATAGTGGCGATGGTCTGGTGGAGTAAACGTTCCGATAAGCGCAACGAGCGTAAAGTTCACACCCTGCTGCCGTACCTGTTTGCCGCCGCAGGCTGGATCCTGACCGCCACCAGCAGCGATCCGATGTTGCAGTTCACCGGGATCGTGATGGCTTCATCCGGTGCCTTTGCGGCGATGGTGATCTTCTGGACCACGCCGGACCGTTCTATTTCGCTGCGCGCCCGTGCCCTGGGGATTGCGGTGATCAACGCCACCGGGATGACCGGTGCCGCGCTGGGGCCGCTGCTGATGGGCTGGATGAAGGATGTCACCGGCAACTTCAACGCCGGGATCTTTATGGTGGCTGGTTTCCTGGTGCTGGGCGCGGTGGTGATTTCGTTGATTCCAATGAAAAATACCGCGCAGCAGTAGTGGCATCGCCGGGTGGCGGCTACGCCTTACCCGGCCTACGGTTTTTGTAGGCCCGGCAAGCGCAGCGCCGCCGGGCATGCAAACTTACTCCGCCGCGACCGGTTTCACCCTTACCCCGGCAAACACCATCACCATCGCTGCGACCAGCAGCACGCCGCTGGCGGTAAATACCCCGCTGGCCCCGTTGAGATCGAACACCGCCCCGCCCCCTGCCGCACCGGCGCCGATCGCCAGCTGGATCGCGGCGACCATGAGTCCGCCCGCGCTTTCGGCCTCGTCAGTGACGGTGGTCGCCAGCCAGGTTGACCAGCCTACCGGTACCAGACCGAAGGCGAAGCCCCACAGGCTCACCAGCAGGCCGTCGACCAGCGCCAGATGCCCAAAGGCCACCATCAGCAACGCCAGGATCCCCATCGCGAACGGCACCAGCGCCAGGGTAAGGCGCAGGTTGCGCGCCAGCAGATGCCCGGCAATAGAGGTGCCGACGAAGTTTGCCACGCCAAAGCCAAGCAGGATCAGGGAAATGGTTTCCACGCTCGCCTGCCCCACCGTCTCGAGGAACGGACGCAAATAGGTAAAGAAGGCGAAATGGCCGCTGAAGATCAAAATAGTCGCCAGCAGGCCACCGATCATCCCCGGACGACGCAGAACCCGCCACAGCGTGCTGAGGCTACCGCTGTTCTCCGGACGCATCGACGGCAGTACCCACAGCTGCCACAGCAGGGCCAGCGCGCTGGGCACCACGCAGAGGATAAAGACGTTACGCCAGCCGATCAGGCTGCCGAGATAGCTACCCAGCGGCGCGGCCACCACGGTGGCAATCGACACCCCGGAGAAGATAATGGCCAGCGCCTTTGGCACGTCGCTGGCGGGCACGAGACGCATCGCGGTGGCGGTGGACATTGCCCAGAAGCCGCCAATCGCCACGCCGAGCAGCAAGCGGCCCATCAGCAGGACGTGCAGCGTCGGCGCGAAGGCGACCATCAGACTGGAGATAATTTGCAGGACCGAGAAGAACATCAGCACCCAGCGGCGGTCGATGCTTTTGGTGGCGGAGGTGATCAGCAGGCCGGTGACCAGCGCCACCAGCGCGGTGGCGGTCACTGACTGCCCGGCCACCCCTTCGCTGACGCCGAGACTGGCAGCCATGGGCGTCAGCAGGCTGGCAGGCAGAAACTCGGCGACAATCAGGCCGAATACCCCCAGCCCCAGCGACCAGACCGCGCGCCAGGCGGGTCTGGCCGGGGCGCTGGTATCATTTGCGGCGATGGATGAATGCATTTGTACTACTCCCGTCAGGAAAATGTGATGTATGTCGCAAAGCATAGGCAGTTCACCGCGGACGATCTATGACATATAATCTCCACTTATTGATTATTCGTCCGGGAATCGAGAAATGACGCTCCAGTCGCCTGATTTGATCAGTGAGTTACTGCGCGGAATGCGCCTGTCGGGGGTGAAGTACCGCCGGATTGAGGCCAGCATGCCCTTTGGCGTGGCCTTCAGCGCGGCCGCGGGAAAAGCCCAGTTCCACTTTATCAGCCGCGGTCCGGCGGTCTTGCGGATGCACAGCGGAGCGCGCTTCGCGCTGAACAGCGGCGACGCGGTGTTTATCCCCAACGGCGATGCTCATGCCCTGCTCTCCGGAGACGACGCGACGGTGACCCCGGTCTCGGCCTTTCCCAGCGAGCCGATCTGCAACAGCGTCTGCGATATCCACTGCGAGCCCTGCCCGGACAGCGACAACGTGGTGATATTTAGCGGGTGTATGGATTTCGATCTCGGCGGGATGCAGCCGCTGATCAAGGCGATGCCGGAGGTGATGATGGTCAGCCGTTTGATGACCACCTGGCCGGAGATCCATCCTCTGCTGGAGGCGATGGAGCGCGAGTCGATGACCCGTCAGGTGGGATTTGCCGGGATCCTCGCCCGGCTGGCGGACGTGGTGGCGGCGCTGATTGTGCGCGGCTGGGTCGAGGCCGGGTGCGGAAAAGCCACCGGCTGGATCCAGGTGCTGCGCGATCCGCGCCTCAGCCGGGCGATCTACGCCATGCACCAGCAGCCGGGAGTTAACTGGAGCGTGGCGGAGCTGGCAAAAGAGGCAGGAACGTCGCGGTCGGTGTTTGCCGAGCGGTTTCTCTCGGCTACCGGCACGACCCCGGCGAAATACCTGACCGAGCTGCGGATGCGGCTGGCGATCCAGTATATCGGCCAGGAGAATCAGGCGATTGAGACCGTGGCCCTGCGCCTCGGCTACGGCTCGCTGGCGGCCTTCAGCCGGGCGTTTAAGCGGATTGTCGGCCAGTCGCCGGGGGCATTACGCGAAGCCGGCCACACCCCACAGGAGATCTGACCGGTTCGATTAGCGGTTAAAGCCAGCTCTGCTGCGACGGTGTGCCTTCGCTGCGCTCCTCGCGGGGCAGTTCGATGGTGAGCGTGGAGAGATGTTTTGACCACAGATCGGCCACCCATTTCACGCCGCGCGCGGTAAAGCGCGCCTGAGACCAGGTGTGCTGGTTTTCGCCCACGCCGCTGTGCAGCGTAAAATAGCCCGCGTCGATATGGTGCTGCGGCGGCACCAGATTGCCGCCGACGCGCTGCATGATATTGCGCTCCAGCAGGAACTCGCGGAACTGCGGCTCTTTAGCCTTGAGCATCTTACAGAGCTGACGAAAACCCATCGCCTCTTTCACTCTGACGAACTGGTCAAAAAAGACCGCCTTTGGGGCCCAGAGCGCAAGCTGCTCCTCCGCCCGGTGGCATTTTTCATACTGCTCGGCCCAGGCGCGTGCCGCCGCCGCCGGGTTGGTAAAGTCCGGGATATTGGCGTTTCTCTCACGCTCCTGCCAGCGATCCAGCATGGCAGCCGTGAAGCCCGGGGAGATGCGTGAAACCGTCAGCAGGGAGTCGCGTTTGTTCAGCAAAAACTCCTGCCGCGTTTCACCTTCGCGCTCGTACAGACTGGCCGTTACCGGCTGCGAAAGACGCTGCGCTGTTTCCAGACTCTTCACCATGCGCTTCACCTCGGTATGGGCAATGCCGGTCATTTTTGCGATCTCACGGCTGCTGATGGTGGCAAGCTGGTTGTTGGACTGGAAATTTTGAACAGGAATTACCATAGGTTTCACCCCTCACTCATACATTACTCGGGTAATTTGCTCTAATAGTATACAAATACCTGTTCAAATATCCAGTATAATTTTTAAGCGTATCCCCGCAAAAGCAGGCCACGCCTAAGTTCCGGTAATCAGGACGGTTTTGGCTGCGTCGCCAGACTTTCCAGCTCCCGCGCATCATGGCTACAGAAAAAAGTGATGTCGTGGGCATGGGTGCAGGAGAGCTCGCGCAGCCGCTGCTGGTTGCGCCGCCGGGCATCGTTGTCCATTGCCATCATCCACTGGTAAAAACGCAGCCCGGGAGTACAGTGGCGCTGCGGCTGGCGCATCTCATCCCGGTAAAACCAGGCGTCGCCGCCGTGGAGCAGCCACCCCTGCGGCTGCTGGATGGCAATCCCGGCGTGCCCCGGCGTGTGCCCGGCCAGCGGCACCAGCAGGATCTCCGGCGGCAGTCCGTTCAGGGCCGTTACCGCGTCGAAGCCAAACCAGCGCTCGCCCTGCACCTGATAGCCGTCCCAGCCAGAGGTGGCGCTCCACTGCCCGGGGCGATAGCGCTCCCGCTGCAGCCAGCTGTGGCGCTGCTGCGCGGTGTCGATCTCCTGCTGCATTAAGTGGATGCGCGCGTGGGGGAAATCGGTCAGCCCGCCCGCATGATCGAAATCCAGGTGCGTCAGAATGATATGGCGGACGTCCGCCACGCTGAAGCCCAGCGCCTCGACCCGGGCGCGGGCCGTGAGCGACTCCCGGCGCTGGATGTTATTCAGCACCCGGAAAAAGCCCGACAGCCTGGAGGGCTCGCGCACGTCCCCCTGGCCGAAGCCGGTATCCACCAGCACCAGCCCGTCGCGCTCGGTTTCGATCAGCAGGCAGTGGCAGACCAGGTGCGCATGCAGCCCCTTGCTGAAACCGTCGTAAAACGCGCCGCCCAGCGGGCACATGCACCCGCAGTTAAGGTGATGGATCTTCATATCGCCTCCTCATCAACGTGATTGCGTCTGCTGACTCTGTTCGGACGTGCCAAAATGCGTAGTGTCGCCGTGACCGTGTTCACCGCTGCCCTGCACGCGCCGGAGCTGGATGACCTCGCCCTGCTGCCAGGCATTGGCGCCCTTCGCCACCGGGTGGGCAACGATATCGGCACGCTGACGTTTAATCTCCTGCGTATCGATCCCCAGACGCCGATCGCGATCCGCCAGCAGCGCCGGGTCGAGCTGCCCTTCCCCGGTAAAGCCCATCATCAGGGCCGGAATGCCGAGCGGCAGGGTTTTGTCGCGATCCGTATGCCAGGTATGCCAGGTTTTGCCGTAGGTGTTGACGATTTTGCTCATCAGCGCCTTGTCCGCCACCGCCGGCAGGCCGGGGGCCACCAGGCTGCCCGATTTCACTTCGTACTGATGGCTGTGCCAGAGCTTTTTCTCCTCCGGCGGCAGGGTATTAAACAGGTGCTCGCTGATGATGTACTCGACGCCCATCAGCCGGGCATCCTTCGTATTACCGTCATAAATAACCGCCTGCATCACGTCTTCATTGAGCACCGTCACGTAGTGATGGGCCTCCATCTGTCCGTTTTTATCCCCGCTGTAAAAATGAAAGCCGTCGAGATACGCGCTGATGGCCTCCACCGGCGGGCGGGACTGAATCACCTGGGCGCCCGTTTCCAGGGTGCGCATTTTGGCGGAGGTGCTTTCACCGGGGATGGGGGCCTGCGGCGGTGAGTTGTTTGCCCCGCAGCAGACAAGAAGCAGGATGGCTGGAACGATCAAAGGTAAAGATTTCATTGGCACTCCCTTTCACTTAGCCTGGTTATGAAGGTAGTGCAGATGTGAGGATTGTTCCGGCATATATGTGAAAAAACAGCGGCTTCGCTCCGATCCATCCGCAACGGTAAATTGTCTGGATATGCGCAAAATGCGCTATCCGACACGCGAAATGGCTAAGATTCGTCTAAGGTTTTCAGGTGATTGATGACAGCGGCCACGCTGCCCAGCGAACTTAGGAGAACAACCATGATGAGACCTCAACGCCCCGCCACACTGCGGCTGGCGATTGGCGGCATCCTGCTTGGGATCACCGCCTTCAGCTATGCGGACGACTCGTCCAGCGCCCAGAAACAACCCCCGGACATTTTGTTCGGGCCGCTGTTTAACGACGTGCAAAGCGCCAAGCTCTTCCCCGATCAAAAAACCTTTGCCGATGCCGTACCGAAAAACGATCCCCAGGCGATCCTTGCCGATTACCACATGCAGCGCAAACAGTCCGGCTTCGACCTGCGTCACTTTGTTGACATGAACTTTACCCTGCCGACGGAAAAGGAAAAGTACGTTCCGCCTGCCGGACAGAGCCTGCGCGCGCATATCGACGGCCTGTGGCCGGTGCTGACGCGCACCACCTCCAGCGCCGGGAAGTGGGATTCGCTGCTGCCGCTGCCGAAACCTTACGTGGTGCCGGGCGGGCGTTTCCGCGAGATCTACTACTGGGACAGCTACTTCACCATGCTGGGTCTGGCCGAGAGCGGCCACTGGGACAAAGTCGCCGATATGGTGGCGAACTTCGCTTATGAGCTGGACAGCTGGGGCCATATCCCCAACGGCAACCGCAGTTACTACCTGAGCCGCTCCCAGCCGCCGTTCTTCTCCCTGATGGTCGAGCTGCTGGCGACCCACGACAGCGAGGCGCTGAAGAAATACCGTCCGCAGATGGAAAAAGAGTACGCCTACTGGATGGAAGGGGTGGATGCCCTCCAGCCGGGGCAGGCCAGCCAGCGGGTGGTGAAGCTGGACGATGGTGCCGTGCTGAACCGCTACTGGGACAATCGCGATACCCCACGCCCGGAATCCTGGCTGGATGATATCAACACGGCGAAAAAATACCCCAACCGCCCGGCGACCGAGATCTACCGCGATCTGCGTTCCGCCGCCGCCTCCGGCTGGGACTTTAGCTCACGCTGGATGGACGATCCGCAGCAGCTGGGGACGATCCGCACCACCAGCATCGTGCCGGTGGATCTGAATGCCCTGATGTTCAAGATGGAAAAACTGCTGGCGAAGGCCAGTCAGGACGGCGGGGACAGCGCGGCGGCCAGCCGTTACGAGGGTCTGGCAGCCGATCGCCAGAAAGCGATGGAGCGCTATCTGTGGAACGACAAACAGGGCTGGTATGCGGATTACGATCTGAAAACCAAACAGGTGCGCGATCAGCTGACCGCCGCGGCGCTGTTCCCGCTGTACGTGCAGGCAGCCTCGCAGGAGCGTGCGGACAAAACGGCCACGGCCGCCGAGGCCCAGCTGCTGAAAGCCGGCGGGATCGCGACGACCAACGTCAACAGCGGCCAGCAGTGGGATGCGCCAAACGGCTGGGCACCGCTGCAGTGGGTCGCCACCGAAGGCCTGCAGAACTACGGGCATAAAAAAGTGGCGATGGACGTTACCTGGCGCTTCCTTACCAACGTCCAGCACACCTACGATCGCGAGCAGAAGCTGGTGGAGAAATATGATGTGTCCACCACCGGTACGGGCGGCGGTGGCGGCGAATATCCGTTGCAGGACGGCTTTGGCTGGACCAACGGCGTAACGCTGAAGATGCTGGATCTGGTTTGCCCGCAGGCCAACCCTTGCGACAAACTGCCAGCCCAGCAGCCTGCGGCTAATGATGAACCGGCGGCCACCACCCCAGTGGCGACCGGTAATCAACCAGCAGCCACTCCCGCACCGGCCACCAGTAACCAACCTGCGGCAACAAGCGATCAACCCTCGGTAACGACGCCACCGGCGACCAGCGGCAACGCCACGTCGCAGCCAGCCGCTAACGATGAACCGGCGGAAACGCAGAAGAGTGTCGGGCAGTAAAGTGTCGTAGGCCGGGTAAGGCGCAGCCGCCACCCGGCGATATTGCAGGGAAAACCGCACAAAAAAACGGCTCTTACAAAAGAGCCGTTTTTACGTGTGTCAGGCGCGTCGTACCATCCTGTAAACCAGTAGCACGAGAATAGCGCCCACCACGGCGACCAGAAAACTTTGCAGGTTAAATCCGGATACATTGCCGCCGATGCCAAACATCGTTGCCAGCCAGCCGCCGACAACCGCACCTACGACCCCAAGGATACAGGTCACAATAAAACCGCCACCATCCCGTCCCGGCATGATGAATTTTGCGATAACACCAGCAATCAGACCAAATACAATCCAGGCGATAATACCCATAGTGATGCCCTCTTGCAGAGTTAAGCTTGCGCAGAACACCCGCCCGCGCAAGTCATATAAGTATAGGCAATAGCCGGAAAACCATATTGAGGACACTGACTTAATTGCGGCTGTGGCGAAAAAAAATAATTGCTGGTTTGTATTAAGTTCCGCCGTTGCCTGCCGATAACGCAACCACAGACTGTCATTTATCGAGGAGCCCTGGGGCGTGAGTAATTACAGTGAGCAGTTCCTGAAAACTAATCCGCTGGCTGTATTAGGGGTATTACGCGATCTGCAAAAACAGAATGTTCCCGTGCGTATCAGCTGGGGGAACAACCAGTTCATCAGCAAAATTCTGGATGCAACGCCAGAGCGGCTGGTGATGGATTTAGGCAGCCAGGAGTACGAAAACCGTGCGGTGCTGCGCGCAGAAACCATCACCGTGGCCGCCGACACCCAGGGGGCGAAAGTGGAGTTCGAGCTGCCGCGGCTGGAACAGGGAACCTGGCAGGGGCTGCCCGCCTTTATCACCTCGCTGCCGGCATCGGTATGGTGTATCCAGCGACGGGAATATTTCCGCATCAATGCTCCGCTGCATCCGGCCTACTTCTGTAAAGCCAAAATGCCGGACAAGAGCGTGATCCGTTTTCGCCTGCACGATCTCTCCCTGGGCGGCATGGGGGCATTGATGGATAGCGCTAAACCCGACGCTCTGGTCGAAGGGATGCGCTTTTCGCAAATCGAACTGGATATGGGCGGTTGGGGTCGCTTTTTCTTCGATGCGCAGCTGATCACGGTGAGCGAACGTAAAGTGGTGGACAGCAAAAACGAAACCATCACCACGCCGCGTCTGAGCTTCCGTTTTCTCAATGTCGGGCCAGGCCCGGAGCGGGAACTGCAGCGGATTATCTACTCGCTGGAGCGTGAAGCGCGGGAGCGCGCCAACAAGGTGCGTTAATCGCGGCCGGGCAGCGCGTGGCGGCCCGGCAACGGATTACATGGCGTCCATCGCCTTCTGCACTTTCCAGATATAGCGCGGCGCCTGCGGAGCGGGGTGATTGTTGACAACGTGCTCAAAGAACTCGTCTTTGTCCAGGTCGTTGATCTCGGCAATCGCCTTTTTGCGATCCGAGGAGAAGGTGCGCAGCAGCGCGCCTGCCCCGTTAACGTAGGAAACCACCAGCGCATACTGCATCACTTCCGGGTCCTCAATTCCCTGCAGGATCCCGTGCTCCAGAATACTCAGATAGGCAGTACCCATCGAAATATTGCGCTCCGGGTTCTTCAGCTCGCTGGTGGATGGCTGTCCGCTCCAGCCCATATGGCGGTAGACTTCCCGCCCGGCGGTGGAGGCTTTCAGCTGCATCAGGCCCACCGCGTTCGATTTACTGACCAGATTCGGGTTCCCGCCCGACTCAACCGCAATGATGGCGGTCACCAGACGCGGGCTGACGCCCCAAGCAGCACCGGCTTTTTCAGTGATCGGCATCCACTGCATCGCCCGTTTCACCGGGACTTCCGGGTTCCATTCCTGTTTTTTGTAATCCTGCTTTGAACTACAGCCTGCAAGCAACACAATCAAAAAAGCAAACCATCTCAATTTCACGTCATCTGTCCTTATGGTCATTCATCGCTGTTACCCTATCCTCCGCTTGATGAAGGACGCGCTCAGGCGGCATGATATATACATTTAGATTTATAAGTCAGCAAGGAAATGCCATGTCTCAGTTTCATCTCATCGCACCATCAGGTTACTGCATTAATCAGGAAGCGGCCCACCGGGGCGTTGCGCGTTTACTGGACGACGGGCATCAGGTGCAAAATCAGATAATTATACCCCGCCGTCAGCAGCGATTTGCCGGAACCGAGGCGCAGCGCCTGAGCGACATAAACGCCCTCGCTCGCCTGCCGGGTGCCAACCAGATTGTACTGGCGGTGCGCGGGGGGTACGGCGCCAGCCGCCTGCTGGAGCAGATCGACTGGCAGGGGCTGGCCGAACGCCAGCAGCAGGACCCGCTGCTGATTTGCGGCCACAGCGATTTCACCGTCATCCAGCTCGGCCTGCTGGCGTTGCATAACGTCATCACCTTCAGCGGCCCGATGCTGGCGGGCAACTTTGGCGCACCGGAGCTGAACGCTTTTACCCTGGATCACTTCTGGCGCGCGCTGCAAAACAGCACTTATTCCGTGGAGTGGCAGGGCGAGGGCCCGGCGTGTGAACGCGCAGGCCAGCTGTGGGGCGGCAATCTGGCGATGGTCGTGTCGCTGATCGGCACCCGCTGGCTGCCCGCCATTGAGAACGGCATTCTGGTGCTGGAAGATATCAACGAGCACCCGTTCCGCGTTGAGCGCATGCTGCTGCAGCTGCATCACGCGGGCATTCTCGACCGTCAGCAGGCGATTGTGCTCGGCAGTTTTAGCGGCGCGACTGCCAATGATTACGATGCCGGCTACGATCTGGCGACCATGATCGATTATCTGCGCGCCCGGGTGTCGGTGCCGATCATCAGCGGGCTCGATTTCGGCCACGAACAGAAGACCGTCACTCTGCCGCTGGGTGCGCAGGCTACGCTTGTTCACGCCGCAGGTAAGACCTGTTTAACCCTGAGCGGACATCCGGTGATTAAGGCATAAAAAAAGCCTCTTAAGCGCCGGATTAGCACGCTGTAAGGGGCATTAATATGTTAGGGTTTTAATAACAGTCATCGCGTCACGCAGGGAGTACGCACACATTGGATGCCGCAGCAATAATCAGTCTTTTTATCCTGGGTTCAGTTCTTGTAACCTGCAGTATATTATTGAGTTCGTTTTCTTCTCGTCTCGGCATCCCCATTCTGGTTATTTTCCTCGCCATCGGCATGCTGGCGGGCGTTGATGGCGTCGGGGGGATCCCCTTCGATAACTACCCCTTTGCCTACATGATCAGTAACCTCGCGCTGGCGGTGATCCTGCTGGATGGCGGGATGCGCACCCAGGCCAGCTCGTTTCGCGTGGCGCTGGGGCCGGCCCTGTCGCTGGCGACGGTCGGGGTGCTCATCACCTCCGGCCTGACCGGGATGATGGCAGCGTGGCTGTTTAAGCTGGATATCATGGAAGGCCTGCTGATTGGCGCCATTGTCGGCTCGACCGATGCCGCGGCGGTCTTTTCGCTGCTGGGCGGCAAAGGGCTGAACGAACGTGTCGGCTCGACGCTGGAGATTGAGTCCGGCAGCAACGACCCGATGGCGGTGTTTCTTACCATCACCCTGATTGAGATGATCCAGCAGCATGAAACCAGCCTGAGCTGGATGTTCGCCTGGCACATCATTCAGCAGTTTGGCCTCGGGATCATCATTGGTCTCGCCGGCGGCTACCTGCTGCAACAGATGATCAACCGTATCTCGCTGCCTGCCGGGCTTTACCCGCTGCTGGCCCTGAGCGGCGGGATTTTGATTTTCGCTCTCACCACCGCGATGGACGGCAGCGGCATTCTGGCGGTCTACCTGTGTGGCTTCCTTCTCGGGAACCGGCCGATCCGCAACCGCTTTGGCATTCTGCAGAACTTTGACGGCCTCGCCTGGCTGGCGCAAATCGGCATGTTCCTGGTGCTGGGGCTGCTGGTGACGCCGTCGGATCTGCTGCCGATTGCCATTCCGGCGCTGCTGCTGTCGATATGGATGATCTTCTTTGCCCGTCCGCTGTCGGTGTTTGCCGGCCTGCTGCCGTTTAAGGGATTTAACCTGCGCGAGCGGGTGTTTATCAGCTGGGTGGGGCTGCGCGGCGCGGTCCCTATTATCCTCGCGGTGTTCCCGATGATGGCCGGGCTGGACAACGCCCGCCTGTTCTTCAACGTGGCCTTCTTCGTGGTGCTGGTGTCGCTGCTGTTCCAGGGGACTTCCCTGTCGTGGGCAGCGAAAAAGGCCAAAGTGGTGATCCCGCCGGTGGGCTGGCCGGTCTCACGCGTCGGGCTGGATCTGCATCCGGAGAATCCGTGGGAACAGTTTGTCTACCAGCTCAGCGCCGACAAGTGGTGCGTGGGGGCTTCGCTGCGGGATCTGCATATGCCTGAAGAGACGCGCATTGCCGCCCTGTTCCGCGATAATGCCCTGCTGCACCCGACCGGGAGCACCCGGCTGCGCGAGGGGGATATTCTCTGCGTAATTGGCCGCGAGCGCGACCTCCCTGCCCTCGGTAAGCTGTTCAGCCAGTCACCGCCGGTGGCGCTGGATCAGCGCTTCTTTGGGGATTTTATTCTCGAAGCCAGCGCCAAATTTGCCGACGTGGCGTTGATCTACGGCCTGGATGAAGGGCTGGAGTATCGGGATAACCAGCAGACCCTGGGCGAAATTATCCAGAAGCTGCTCGGTGCCGCGCCGGTCGTGGGTGATCAGGTGGAGTTTGCCGGGATGATCTGGACGGTGGCGGAGAAAGAAGATAACAGGGTGCGGAAAGTGGGCGTGCGCGTGGCGGAGGATATCGAGGAGTAGGCCGGGTAAGCGTAAGCGCCACCCGGCGTTTGGCTCCGGCGTTCATGCCGGGTGGCGGCTACGCCTTACCCGGCCTACAACGACTTTACACCGTAATGACGGGCACCCGCGGGGCTAACGCGGTTAACAACTCGTAGCCTATTGTGCCCGCCGCGGCGGCGACATCATCCACTTTCACCTCATTTCCCCACAGCTCAACCGGCGTGCCGATCCCGGCCTGCGGGCAGGGGGTGAGATCGATCGCCAGCATATCCATCGACACGGTGCCCACCGTGCCGGTGCGCACGCCGTCCACCCAGACCGGGGTACCGGAAGGGGCAATGCGCGGATAGCCGTCGGCATAGCCCCCGGCGACAATGCCGATGCGCTGCTCGCCCGAGGCACGATAGCGGCTGCCGTAGCCCACGGTATCCCCCGCTTTCAGGGTCTGGACGCCAATGATTTCACTGCGCAGGGTCATCACCGGCTTCAGGCCGCTGTTGGCGATATCCTGCCACTGGCCGGAAGGTGACGCGCCGTAGAGAATAATCCCCGGTCGCACCCAGTCAAAATGCGCTTCCGGGTGCCAGAGGGTCGCCGCTGAGTTAGAGAGCGAACGCGGACAGTTCAGCCCTTCCGCCGCCTGTTCAATGCGCATCATCGGCTCCGTGATGCCGTCCGGCTTTTCCGCATCGGCAAAATGGGCCATCAGCGTCATTTCGCCGACGTTTTTCACCGCCCGCAGCTGCTGCCAGACGCTGTGAACCCGATCCGGCGGGAAACCGAGACGGTTCATGCCGCTGTTCACTTTCAGGTAGATATCGAGCGGAGCGTGCAGCTTTGCATTCTGCAACGCCTTGACCTGCCAGTTGCTGTGCACGCTGGTGGTCAGGCGGTACTTATCGAACAGCGGCAGTTCATCGCTGTTAAAGAAGCCTTCGAGCATCAGGATCGGCCCTTTCCAGCCGCGCTCGCGCAGCAGGATCGCCTCTTCCAGATTCAGCATCGCAAAGCCATCGGTCGCGCTTAATGCGCTCCAGATGCGATCCAGACCGTGGCCGTAAGCATTGGCTTTGACTACCGCCCAGACCCGGGAAGCTGGCGCAGCGCGACGGACAATGTGCAGGTTATCTTTCAGGGCCTGCAGATCCAGCTGAGCCACAACAGGACGTGACATGACGACTCCTTGTTAGTTATGCGCGCCGTGTAAATGCTGTGGACGTGACGGAGTGAACCCCGGACGGTAGCGCGCGACGCTTAAATCATCAAACGGAATAGCCGGTGTGCGCCCGGAGATCAAATCACTGAGCAACTGCCCTGAACCGCAGGCCATCGTCCAGCCCAGCGTACCGTGTCCGGTGTTGAGCCACAGGTTCTTAAACGGGGTGCGGCCCACCACCGGCGTACCGTCCGGGGTCATCGGGCGCAGCCCGGTCCAGAAGGTCGCCTGTTCGATATAACCGCCCCGCGGGAAGAGGTCGCCCACGACCATCTCCAGCGTTTCCCGACGCGGCTGCAGCAGCTCGGTGTTAAAGCCGACGATTTCCGCCATTCCTCCCACGCGGATCCGATTGTCAAAACGGGTGATCGCGATTTTGTATGTTTCATCAAGGATAGTTGAAACCGGGGCACCGCTGTCCTCTTTCACCGGGATCGTCAGCGAGTAACCCTTCAGCGGGTAGACCGGAATATCGACGATGCCCTTCAGCATCGCCGTGGAGTAAGAGCCAAACGCCATCACGTAGGCGTCGGCTTTTACCACCTCGTCGCCGCACAGCACGCCGTAGATATTCTCCCCTTCGTACAGCAGCTTATCGACTGAGGTGTTGTAGCGGAATTTAACCCCCGCCTGCTCGGCCATCTGGGCCAGATTCTGGGTGAAGAGCTGGCAGTCGCCGGTTTCGTCATTGGGCAGACGCAGGCCGCCGGTGAGCTTGTGGGCGACCTCCGCCAGCGCCGGTTCGACCTGCGCCAGCTGGCTGGCTTCCAGCAGCTGATACGGCACCCCGGCATCCTCAAGAACGGCGATATCGCGGGTGGCGTTTTCGTACTGCTGGGCGGTGCGGAACAGCTGCAGCGTGCCCCCCTGGCGGCCTTCATACTGAATGCCGGTGGTGGCGCGCAGCGCTTTCAGGCAGTCGCGGCTGTACTCCGCCAGACGCACCATCCGCCCTTTGTTTTCCATATAGTGTGAGGTGTCGCAGTTGCGCAGCATCTGCCACATCCACTTGAGCTGAAACTGGGTGCCGTCGAGACTGATCGCCAGCGGCGCATGGCGCTGGAACATCCATTTAATCGCCTTCAGCGGCACACCCGGGGCCGCCCAGGGCGCCGCATAGCCCGGAGAAATTTGCCCGGCATTGGCGGCGCTGGTCTCCAGCGCCGGACCCGGCTCACGATCGATGACGGTCACGTCGTGCCCGGCCTGACTCAGGTACCAGGCGCTGGTTACGCCAACGACGCCACTTCCCAGTATGACAACACGCATAGCCACTCCCTTAATAAGCAAAAGAACAATCTTCTGATTACATATTGATAACCCAGCTGAAAATATTATTCAACATAGGCCTTTTTTATGGTGACATAACTCACACCTTCCCCTGCTGACGCGGGTAGCGCGGTTTTGGCATCTCCTGCTGCGCGGCATTTTTAACCAGCATATTATTCTGCGAGACACCCCTTTTTCGTCATGTGGAAAACGGGAAATCGCAAAGAAAAAAATAGCGTGCCAGCACGCTTTTGAATGGCGTGTTCTATGCTTGAAAAGAGGTTCTCCAGACAGAGAGAGCTACCAACAATGAGGGCGCGCTAATGGCTACTATTGATTCCATGAATAAGGACACCACACGTCTGAGCGATGGACCCGACTGGACATTCGAGCTGCTGGACACCTATCTGGCGGAAATTGACCGGGTGGCGAAACTCTACCGTCTGGATGCCTATCCCCATCAGATTGAAGTCATTACCTCCGAACAGATGATGGACGCTTACTCCAGCGTCGGGATGCCCATTAACTATACCCACTGGTCGTTTGGCAAAAAATTCATTGAAACCGAACGGCTGTATAAACACGGTCAGCAGGGGCTGGCGTATGAGATCGTTATCAACTCCAACCCCTGCATTGCCTACCTGATGGAAGAGAACACCATCACCATGCAGGCGCTGGTGATGGCGCACGCCTGCTACGGACATAACTCGTTTTTCAAAAATAACTACCTGTTCCGCAGCTGGACCGATGCCAGTTCGATTGTCGACTACCTGATCTTTGCCCGTAACTACATCACCCAGTGTGAAGAGCGCTACGGCGTGGATGAGGTCGAAAAGCTGCTGGACTCCTGCCATGCGCTGATGAACTACGGCGTGGATCGCTACAAACGTCCGCAGAAGATCTCCCTGCAGGAGGAGAAAGCCCGGCAGAAAAGCCGCGAAGAGTATCTGCAAAGCCAGGTGAATACGCTGTGGCGTACCCTGCCGAAACGTGAAGAAGAGAAAACGGTAGTGGAAGCGCGCCGCTACCCTTCCGAGCCGCAGGAGAACCTGCTCTACTTTATGGAGAAGAACGCCCCGCTGCTGGAGCCGTGGCAGCGTGAGATCCTGCGCATCGTGCGTAAGGTGAGCCAGTACTTCTATCCGCAAAAACAGACTCAGGTGATGAACGAAGGCTGGGCGACCTTCTGGCACTACACCATCCTTAACCACCTGTATGACGAAGGCAAAGTGACAGAACGCTTTATGCTGGAGTTCCTGCACAGCCACACCAACGTGGTGTTCCAGCCGCCTTACAACAGCCCGTGGTACAGCGGCATTAACCCGTATGCGCTGGGCTTTGCCATGTTCCAGGACATCAAGCGTATCTGTCAGAACCCGACGGAAGAGGATAAATACTGGTTCCCGGATATCGCCGGGTCCGACTGGCTGGAGACGCTCCATTTCGCGATGCGCGACTTCAAGGATGAGAGCTTTATCAGTCAGTTCCTGTCGCCGAAGGTGATGCGTGATTTCCGCCTGTTTACGGTGCTGGATGACGATCACAACAACTACCTGGAGATTTCGGCGATCCACAATGAAGAGGGGTATCGTGAGATCCGCTCCCGCCTCTCGGCCCAGTACAACTTAAGCAACCTTGAGCCGAATATTCAGGTCTGGAATGTGGATCTGCGCGGGGATCGCTCCCTGACGCTGCGCTATATTCCGCACAACCGCGCGCCGCTGGATAAAGGGCGCAAGGAAGTGCTGAAGCATGTGCACCGCCTGTGGGGCTTTGACATTATGCTTGAGCAACAGAACGAAGACGGCAGCGTGGAGCTGCTGGAGCGGTGCCCGGTTAAAGGCAATATGTTGTAGTTCGGTGCGGCCTGTTTTGCCGGGTGGCGGCTACGCCTTACCCGGCCTACGAAATCCAGACATCGGGCGAAAAAAAACCTCTCAAGCGAGAGGTTTTTTATTTTAGCGCCCCTGGATCACCAGGTCGCCCGGCAGGGACTTCTGCATCCGGTGCCAGATCTCGCCGCTGTCACGACCGTAGCGACGCACGGTTTCGTACACCTGGTCGTGCAACCCTTCAGAGCACAGCTCGCTCAGCTTATGGTAGAAGCCGAGCGCCAGGCTGCGGGCTTCCGGGTTGGCGAAGTAGTGACGACCGATGCGGGTATAGAGCCCTTTCATGCCGTTGAGGATCAGGCCGTAGATCGGGTTGCCGGAGGCAAAAGCCAGGCCGCGGAAGACGTTGTAATCCAGCAGGGCGAAGGCATCGGCGTGATCTTCCACGGCGGTAGCACGGGCCAGCACTTCCAGCGCCTTATCCGGATGCTGGCGAAACGCCGTACGGATAAAGATGGTGGCGATGTTGGTACGCACTGAGAGCAGATTATCGATCAGCTGCGGTACGCTCTCGTGATCGAGGCGCGCCAGCGTTTCAAGAATATTCAGGCCCGACGTTTCCCAGAAGTTATTCACTTTGGTCGGTTTGCCGTGTTGGATCGTCAGCCAGCCATCGCGGGCCAGTCGCTGCAACACTTCACGTAAGGTGGTACGTGTGACGCCAATCAGTTCAGAGAGTTCGCGTTCTGCGGGAAGTATCGAGCCAGGGGGGAATCGGTTATTCCAGATGCTCTCGATAATGTACTCTTCCGCAAAACCCGCCGGGCTTTGCGCCTTTATGACCATAGTGAGTTTTCCATTAACTGCTTTTTACAAAATTCACTCATCATACCAGAGGCAGGCAGAGGCAGATAGCGCAGCGAGGCGAGAAAAAAGGGATCGCCGTTTTATTTTTATCATTTAAAAGTCAGGCCTGACGCCCCCTCCATGTGTCAGTTTGCGTATACTTAAAACGTAATTATGTGACGGGCAAGGAAATCTGTTGTGGAAATGTCTTATAGCCGCGCCTTCTGGCGCAATTTTTTAGGCCAGTCGCCTGACTGGTACAAACTGACCCTTATTATTTTTCTGGTTATCAATCCTCTTATCTTTCTCGTGAGCCCGTTTGCCGCAGGCTGGTTACTGGTGGCCGAGTTCATCTTTACCCTGGCGATGGCGCTGAAATGTTATCCCCTGCTGCCGGGCGGCCTGCTGGCCATTGAGGCGGTGGCGATCGGCATGACCAGCGCAGAGCATGTGAAAGAGGAGCTGGCGTCGAATCTGGAAGTGCTCCTGCTGCTGATGTTTATGGTGGCCGGGATCTACTTTATGAAGCAGCTGCTGCTGTTTATCTTCACCCGCCTGCTGCTGAGTATCCCCTCAAAAACGATGCTGTCGCTGGCCTTCTGCATCGCGGCCGCTTTTTTATCGGCCTTCCTCGATGCCCTGACGGTGGTGGCGGTGGTGATCAGCGTCGCCGTCGGCTTCTACGGGATCTATCACCGGGTGGCCTCCGCCCAGCCGGAAGATAACCTGCATGATGACAGCAAGGTTGATAACAAACAGCGCGAGGTGCTGGAGCAGTTTCGCGCCTTCCTGCGCAGCCTGATGATGCACGCCGGCGTGGGCACCGCGCTGGGTGGGGTGATGACCATGGTCGGCGAGCCGCAGAACCTGATCATCGCCAAAGCCGTGGGCTGGAACTTTACCGAGTTTTTCCTGCGGGTGGCCCCGGTCAGCGTGCCGGTGCTGGTGTGCGGCCTGCTGACCTGCTGGCTGGTGGAGAAATTCAGATGGTTTGGTTACGGCACCCTGCTCCCGACTCAGGTTCGCGAAGTATTGCAGCGTTACGATGATGAGAGCCGCAGCCAGCGGACCCGTCAACAGAAGCTGGCGTTGATTTTTCAGGGGATGATTGGCGTCTGGCTGATTATCGCCCTGGCGTTTCATCTGGCGGAGGTGGGGTTGATTGGCCTGTCGGTGATCATCCTGGCGACCTCCTTCACCGGCGTGACCGACGAGCACGCTATCGGCAAAGCCTTTACCGAAGCGCTGCCCTTTACTGCCCTGCTGGCGGTCTTTTTCGCGGTGGTGGCGGTAATAGTCGACCAGCAGCTGTTTGCGCCGATCATCCGCTACGTGCTACAGGCCGAGCAAGATGCCCAGCTGTCGCTCTTCTATCTGTTTAACGGCCTGCTGTCGGCTATCTCCGACAACGTGTTTGTCGGCTCGGTCTATATCAATGAGGCCAAAACCGCGTTACAGGGCGGGGCGATAAACCAGCAACAGTTTGAACTGCTGGCGGTAGCGATCAACACCGGGACCAACCTGCCCTCCGTCGCCACGCCAAACGGCCAGGCGGCGTTCCTGTTCCTGCTCACCTCGGCGCTGGCGCCGCTGATAAGACTCTCTTATGGCCGGATGGTGTGGATGGCTCTGCCCTATACGGTGGTATTAACCTGCATCGGTTTGTTGTGCGTCAAAATTACCCTCATTCCTTTTACCCAATGGATGTTACAGACGGGTATACTGGCGACGCATTAAGTGAGTCAGGCGGGTAATTTATTACCCGGCTGCACTGACGAATGATAAATATCCGATTACGTTATATTTTGCGTGCCGAGGCTGGCGCGCAAATTGTTTTCGTTTACACTGCGCTTTCTATACCTGTTCCAGGGAAATGATTATGTTGAAATTTTTGAACCAGTGCTCGCGTGGACGCGGAGCGTGGTTGCTGTTGGCCCTGACCGCCTTCGCGCTCGAAATGGTGGCATTGTGGTTCCAGCATGTGATGTTGCTGAAGCCCTGTGTGTTGTGTATCTATGAACGCAGCGCGCTGTTTGGCGTGATGGGCGCAGGCCTGGTCGGTGCCATCGCGCCGAAAAGCCCGCTGCGCTACGGCGCGATTGCCATCTGGCTCTACAGCGCCGGAAAAGGCCTGCAGCTGGCCTGGGAGCACACCATGATCCAGCTGCATCCGTCGCCGTTTCAGACCTGCGATTTTGCCGCCCGCTTCCCGAGCTGGCTGCCGCTGGATAAGTGGCTGCCGCAGGTATTCGTGGCAAGCGGTGACTGCTCCGTGCGTCAGTGGGAGTTCCTGACCCTTGAGATGCCGCAGTGGCTGGTGGGCATTTTCGCCGCCTATCTGGTCGTAGCGCTGCTGGTGCTGATTGCCCAGCCGTTTAAACCGAAAAAACGCGATCTGTTTGGGCGCTAATGCCCGGCGGCGCTTCGCTTGCGCGGGCCTACGGTGTTGTAGGCCGGGTAAGCGCAGCGCCACCCGGCAATAAAAAACCCGCCGAGGCGGGTTTTTTATTATGCGCGGTTGGGGTGATTCATAATATGGTCTTCCCAGTCGCGCACCTCTGATTCCCGCACCGCAATGTGGCGCACAGAAATTCGCTCGCCGTGCATCGCCGCTTTAGAACCGGCCAGCAGCGGGTGCCACTTCGGCAGGTCTTTCCCTTCCGCCAGCAGACGATAGGCGCAGGTCGGCGGCAGCCATTCAAAGGTCGGCAGGTTATCGCGGGTCAACTTGATGCAGTCCGGCTCTAACTCGAAGCGTCGCTCGTAGTTTCGGCACTGGCAGGTTTTAATGTTCAGCTGATTGCAGGCGACGTTGGTGAAATAGATTTCGTCCGAGTCTTCATCCATCAGCTTATGCAGACAGCACTGCCCGCAGCCATCGCACAGCGATTCCCACTCGGCGTCGGTCATGTTGTCGAGAGTTTTGCTTTGCCAGAAAGGGATTTCGCTCATAAGGATGTCCACACGTCAAAATAAAGCGCACCTTATAACCAGTCTGGCACCTCGATGCAAGTTTTGCCGCCCAAAAGGGGCGGCAAGCGGGGATTACAGCACGCGGGTTTTCAGCGACAGGCCGTTAACGGCCACTTCCAGCTCGTCGCCGCCGGAGAGTGGACCCACCCCTTCCGGGGTGCCGGTGAGGATCACATCGCCCGGTTTGAGGGTGAAATAACGACTCATATAGGCAATCAGCGGCACAATCTTATGGATCATGTCGGCGGTGGTGCCCTGCTGACGCACCTCGCCGTTCACCTTCAGGCTCAGGGTGGTGTTCTGCGGATCGTCCTGAAACTCCGATACCGGGACAAATCCGGAGATCGGGCACGAGTTATCAAAACCTTTGGCTTTTTCCCACGGCTGGCCCGCTTTCTTCATTTTGCCCTGCACATCGCGCAGGGTCAGATCCAGCGCCACACCATAACCGGCAATCGCCTTCTGCACATGATCTTCAGAAGCCTGACGCAGCGTGGCGCCGATCAGCACCGCCAGCTCCACTTCGTGGTGAACCGAGCCAAGCCCCTGGGGTAATGCCAGCGGCTGGCGGATATCACAGAGCGCCGTTTCCGGTTTAATGAACAGCACCGGCTCGTCCGGAATCGCGCTTCCCATTTCCTGAATATGCTTTGCGTAATTACTTCCTACGCAGACGACTTTACTTACCGGATAATCCAGTAAGGCTCCTTGCCAGTTATGATGTTGATACATATACGTCCCCTGAACGGTTAATGTGACGCTGACAGATAATTCTTAAACTATTTTTTCCCCTGCGCCTCGAGATGCTGTTTGAGTAAATTCTCTTGCGGTGGAGGGAGTTGTAAATAATAGCCCTGTTCGGTCAATGCGGTTTTTACTTTTTCCAGATCGGCGTTGCTCAGCTGCTTACGCCCGTCGAGGGGCATGAGCATCACCAGCTGCGGCTTACCGAAGCTTTTCAGCAGTGCCTCAGGCACGCGGGAGAAATCGTCCTTTTTTTCGACATACAGGTAGGTCTGGTCGCGCTGGGTACTTCTGTAGATCACACAAAACATATATTTACTCTGAATTAAGCGGGAGGGTGACTTGCCTCAATATAATTGTGACTATAACATGCCTGATACTCTTCGGAATATCACGGCGCGCACGTCGTGGTAAAAGCAAATTGAGTAAGGCCAGGATGTCAAACACGCCCATCGAGCTTAAAGGCAGTAGCTTCACCTTATCAGTGGTTCATTTGCATGAAGCAAAACCCGAGGTTATTCGTCAGGCGTTAGAAGACAAAATCGCCCAGGCGCCCGCATTTCTGAAACATGCGCCCGTGGTCATCAACGTAAGCGGCCTCGAAGCGCCGGTTAACTGGCACCATTTGCAACAGGCGGTCACCGCCACCGGCCTGCGAATTGTGGGCATTAGCGGCTGCAAAGACGCTGAACTGAAAGCCGAAATCGATCGGGCGGGTCTTCCGCTGCTGAACGAAGGCAAAGATAAAGCCCCACGCGCAGAGCCCCCTGCCCCACCTGAAGTCCCTGTTACTCCTGTCACAAAAACGCGATTGATTGATCTGCCGGTGCGTTCCGGTCAGCGCATTTATGCGCCAAACTGTGACCTGATTGTGACCAACCACGTCAGCGCGGGGGCGGAGCTGATTGCGGATGGCAATATCCATATTTATGGCTCAATGCGAGGCCGTGCGCTGGCGGGTGCCAGCGGCGATCGCGATGCGCAAATTTTTTGTACCCACCTGGAGGCGGAGCTGGTTTCCATCGCAGGTGTTTACTGGCTGAGTGATAACATCCCGGCCGAATTTTCTGGCAAAGCGGCACGTCTGCGCCTGGCAGACAACGCTTTGACCGTTCAACCGTTGAATTGATCCCTTTTTAACAAGGAATTTCTATGGCACGCATTATTGTTGTTACTTCGGGTAAAGGAGGCGTTGGCAAGACCACCTCCAGCGCGGCCATCGCTACTGGTTTGGCCCAGAAGGGAAAGAAAACCGTCGTTATCGATTTCGATATCGGCCTGCGTAACCTTGACCTGATCATGGGTTGTGAACGTCGCGTGGTGTACGATTTTGTGAACGTGATTCAGGGTGACGCCACGCTGAATCAGGCAATGATTAAAGATAAACGTACCGACAACCTTTATATTCTTCCCGCCTCACAGACGCGCGACAAGGATGCGCTGACCCGTGAAGGTGTGGAAAAAGTGCTCGATGAGCTGAAAAAAATGGATTTCGATTTCGTGGTCTGCGATTCACCTGCGGGTATCGAAACCGGCGCGCTGATGGCGCTCTACTTCGCCGATGAAGCCATTATCACCACCAACCCGGAAGTGTCGTCCGTGCGCGACTCCGACCGTATTTTAGGGATCCTCGCCTCGAAATCCCGCCGTGCGGAAAATGGCGAAGAACCGATTAAAGAGCACCTGTTGCTGACCCGTTATAATCCGGGTCGTGTCAATAAAGGTGATATGCTGAGTATGGAAGACGTGCTGGAGATCCTGCGCATCAAACTGGTTGGCGTCATCCCGGAAGATCAATCCGTGCTGCGCGCGTCTAACCAGGGTGAACCGGTTATCCTCGACGCTAACGCAGACGCCGGTAAAGCGTATGCGGACACGGTAGATCGTCTGCTCGGAGAAGAACGTCCTTTCCGCTTCATAGAAGAAGAGAAGAAAGGTTTCCTCAAACGCCTGTTCGGAGGATAAGTTATGGCATTACTGGACTTTTTTCTCTCGCGGAAAAAAAGCACCGCTAACATCGCAAAAGAGCGTCTGCAGATCATCGTGGCAGAACGCCGCCGCAGCGACGCGGAACCGCACTACCTGCCGCAGCTGCGTAAAGACATTCTGGAAGTGATCTGTAAGTATGTGCAGATTGACCCGGAAATGGTGACCGTACAGCTGGAGCAAAAGGACGGGGATATCTCGATTCTGGAGCTCAACGTGACCCTGCCGGAAGCGGAAGAGTCGCGTTCTTAACCGTAGCCCTGGCAAGCATTGCGCCGTCGGGGAGATTGCCGGGCGGCACGGTGTTTGCCCGGCCTACGGATTTGTAGCCCCGGCAAGCATCGCGCCGCCGGGGGTTAAAGAGCCCAGTTACTGCGGATATTCTTCCAGCAACGCATTCAGGCGATCGGCCATCAGTTCTCCGCGCCAGCCTGCCATCAGTTCCGGCGTACCGTTCTGCGGTTTCAGCTTCCAGTGCGCATTCAGCAGCTGGTTGATCTGACGACGTGAGGCCAGCAGCTCGGCGCTGACTTTACTTTCTGCCGCCACTTCCTGCACCAGGGCTTTGATCGCCTTAAACGCTTTACGATAACCCGGCATATCCATCAGGTTTAACAGCGGCTGCGGCAATGCCTCTTCCGGCAACGCCTGCGCTTTGGCCACCAGCGCCAGCAGGGTTTTACCGTGGAAGCGGATCTCCGAACCGGAAAGCCCGATGCTGTCCAGCTCGCCCAGGCTACCCGGCATGTAACGCGCCACGGCCCACAGATGCTCTTCACGCACCACAAAATTCACCGCCAGATCGCGCTCGCGCGCCTTACGCAGACGCCAGTCGGCCAGCAGCTGCAGACAGGCCAGCTGGCGGGTGCGCAGCTGCCAGGCGTTGCTGATGTCGCGCCACGCCTCTTTCGGATCGGTGATCTCCTGACGACGCAGCTGCGTCATCCGGCACTCATTCAGGGCGGCAGGCAGCCAGCCGGAGGCTTCGGCCTCTTTCATCAGCTGACCGGCGATCGGCAGCAGGTAGAACACATCCGCCGCCGCGTAGTCGAGCTGGCGTTCCGTCAGCGGGCGAGCCAGCCAGTCGGTGCGGGACTCGCTCTTGTCGATCGCCAGCCCGGTGTACTCTTCAACCATGGCGGCAAAGCCCCAGGACAGCGGACGACCGGCAAAGGCGGCGAGGATCTGGGTGTCGATCAGCGGCTCCGGCATGATGCCGAAGGTATTGAGGAAAACTTCCAGATCTTCACTGCCGGCATGCAGATATTTGGTGATGGCGGTATTCAGCAGCAACTCGCGCATCGGCGCCCAGTCGGTGATCCCCAGCGGGTCGATAAGCGACACATTTTTTCCGTCATACATCTGGATCAGACCCAGCTGCGGGTAATAGGTGCGGGTCCGCACAAACTCGGTATCCAGCGCAATGGCGGGTGCGTCACGGGTGACATCGCACAGCGAAGCCAGCTCGTCGTTGGTGGTGATCATCTGGTAATTCAAATCATATTCTCTTTGGTTTGCGCCCATAAAAAAACGCCGGCATGGCCAGCGTCTTTGGGTGACTAACACGAAGCTCAGGCTTTATTGTCTACTTTGCCGCGCGCTTCGTCACGTAATTCTCGTCGTAATATCTTCCCGACGTTCGATTTGGGCAGTTCGTCGCGAAACTCCACCAGTTTCGGCACTTTGTAGCCGGTCAGCTGGCGACGGCAGAAGGTGATCAGCGCCTCTTCACTCAGGGACGGATCTTTTTTCACCACAAAGATTTTAACCGTTTCACCGCTGCTGCCCGCCGGAACACCTACCGCAGCCACTTCCAGCACGCCGTTGTGCTGCATCACCACGTCTTCGATCTCGTTCGGATAGACGTTGAACCCGGAGACCAGGATCATGTCTTTCTTGCGATCGACGATGCGCAGGAAACCTTCGTCATCCATCACCGCGATATCCCCGGTGTGCAGCCAGCCGTCCTTGATGATTTCATCGGTAGCATCCGGACGCTGCCAGTAGCCCAGCATCACCTGCGGCCCTTTCACGCACAGTTCACCCGGTTCACCATGCGCCACTTCGTTATCTTCATCATCCACCAGTTTGGCTTCGGTGGAGGGCACCGGCAGGCCGATGCTGCCGCTGTGGTAGTCGATATCGTGCGGGTTCACGCTCACCAGCGGGGCGCACTCGGTCAGGCCATAGCCCTCCAGCAGATACTGCCCGGTAAGTTTGACCCAACGCTCGGCCACCGCCTGCTGCACCGGCATCCCACCGCCCGCCGACAGATGCAGGGTGGAGAAGTCGAGCTGTTGGAATTCTTTGTTATTCAACAGCGCGTTAAACAGGGTGTTCACCCCGGTCATGGCGGTGAAAGGATATTTCGCCAGCTCTTTGACCAGCCCCGGAATATCGCGCGGGTTGGTGATCAGCACATTCTGCCCGCCAAGCTCGATAAACAGCAGGCAGTTCATGGTCAGGGCGAAGATGTGATAGAGCGGCAGCGCGGTGATCACCAGCTCTTTGCCACGATGCAGCAGCGGCCCGTAGGTGGCGTTCACCTGTTCGAGGTTCGCCAGCATGTTGCGGTGGGTCAGCATCGCCCCTTTCGCCACCCCGGTGGTCCCCCCGGTGTACTGCAGGAAGGCCAGATCCTGTGGCACCAGTTCCGGTTTCACGTACTGCATGCGGTAGCCGTTGTGCAGCGCCCGGCGGAAGGAGATGGCGTCCGGCAGATGATATTTAGGCACCAGACGTTTGACATACTTGACGACGAAGTTCACCAGCGTCCCTTTGGCGGTGGAGAGCTGATCGCCCATCCGCGTCAGAATGACGTGTTTCACTTGGGTTTTGTCGACCACTTTCTCGAGGGTGTGCGCGAAGTTCGAGACAATCACAATTGCCGCTGCGCCGCTGTCGTTCAGCTGATGCTCCAGCTCGCGCGGGGTATACAGCGGGTTAACGTTAACCACGATCATCCCGGCGCGCAGAATGCCAAACAGCGCCACCGGATATTGCAGCAGGTTCGGCATCATCAGCGCGACCCGGTCACCTTTTTTCAGACCTAAACCCTGTTGCAGGTAGGCCGCAAACGCCCGGCTGCGCTCTTCCAGCTTACGGAAGGTCATCACCTCACCCATGTTCACAAACGCAGGCTGATCGGCGTAGCGCGTCACGGAGTTTTCAAACAGTTCAACCAGGGATTGATAACGGTCAGGATTGATCTCTGCAGGCACATCCGCAGGATAACGGTTAAGCCAAACCTTCTTCACTACATCACCTCTGAAATGCGTGTTCGTCGTCATCACAGCCCCGGTTAATAAACAAGTCGTTAACATAATATTAACTCAGCGTACCAGTTTATTAATTGTCCGGATTTAAGGTTGCGAAGCGCGTCACTATTTATTTTTGTTATAGCGATAAAAAAAACGAAACAGCGGCAGGGCCGCTGTTTCTTCTTCAGTCATAACAGATATTTACTCTGTTACCACCGTCCGAACCTGAGCCGGTCCGGGACCATAACCTGGCCAGCCGCCATAGCCGTAGCCATATCCATAGCGCCACGGATGCGGGCCCCAGTACCAGGGATCGATAGGCTGCGGCGGCATCACTACCTGCTGCACTACCCGCCAGCGTTTATAGCCGTTGGCCTGCAGGGTCATAAATTTATACGGCGTATTACCAATTTTGCCCTGCTCCGCGCCGGTGATGGTGCCGACGACGGTGACCAGCTGGCCACGGAAGTCTACCGGGTCGAGGAAACCGTTCACATCGGCATAGATGCGCCCGCGTGAGGCTTCACCCAACATCGGCCGCGCGCCGCTGTCCAGCGGAACGGTGGCAATTTCCAGACGGGTTTTCCCCTGCTGGTTCATCACCTCCACCACTTTGCCGCCAAAGCGTGCTTCCTGGCCGACGTACAGTTCCGGGGCGTTCATCACCCGGACCAGATCCTGCTGCGGCGTCGGGCTGCTGCCCTTGATCGCATCAGGGACAGAGACACATCCTGTTAATGCCAGGGCCAGCGCCCCGACGGTCAGCAGACGAACGACATATTTTTGAACCGCCATGATGCGACTCCTTTTTCTCAGGCTCTGATACTGAGATTCACTCCCGGCCCGGAAGTTTCTTCCACGCTACGGTGTTTCGCAAATAAACCGGCTCGGCCTTCTCGACCGCCACGGTGTTTCCTGCGGCCAGCAGCTGACGTGCGATAGGCAGCATATCTTCGGCGGCAGGCAGTAGCACCTTGCCGTCCACCAGGGTCAGACCGCTGTCGTTTGCCATCGCTGGCCACGCCGGCCAGCCGGTCCCGACGGTCGCCCACTCACCGGAAAGCTGCTTCATGCGCTCGCCTGCCGCTTCCGGCGTGAGCACGGCTTCGCTCTCTTCACCGTGCCAGACGCCCTGCTCATCGCGGGTGTACTCCGCCCAGTAGACTTCGCCCATCCGGGCGTCAATGGCGGCCAGCACGCGGGTGGCACCGGTGTTGCGCCAGGCACCCTCAGCCATGGTGGCGAGGGTCGAAACGCCAATCATCGGCAGTTCGGCGCCCAGCGCCAGCCCCTGAGCAATGCCAATACCGATGCGCACGCCGGTAAAGCTGCCGGGGCCGCGGCCATAAGCCAGAGCATCGAGGTTATTCAGGGAGGTGTTGCCCTCGGTGAGGATCATCTTCACCAAAGGCAGGATACGTTGGGTATGTTCCCGGGGGCACTCTTCGAAATGAGCACAGAGTTTACCGTCGTTCCACAGGGCAACAGAGCAGGCCTCTGTGGCGGTATCAATAGCCAGAATTCGCATGTGTTGTCGCGCTCTCGCAAGGGTCAGTCACAAAAAGGCGCGCATTTTAACACACCCGTCAGCAAATTACTCCGACTGAGACGCCGCCAGGAAGCGCACCGCGCGATCGATATCCCGGGTGCGCGGTGCCGGCGGCAGGCTGGCGATGAAGGTGGCCCCGTAAGGACGCATCACCAGACGGTTATCGCAGATCACCAGCACCCCGCGATCGTCCACGTCGCGGATCAGACGGCCCACGCCCTGTTTGAGGGTGATGACCGCGTCCGGGAGCTGCACCTCGTCGAAGGGATCCCCACCGCGCAGGCGGCAATCTTCCATCCGCGCCTTCAGCAGCGGATCGTCCGGCGAAGTGAAGGGCAGCTTGTCGATGATCACCAGCGACAGAGCGTCGCCGCGCACGTCCACCCCTTCCCAGAAGCTGCTGGTCGCCACCAGCAGGGCATTCCCCGCGGTGACAAACTGCTGCAGCAGCTGGCCTTTGCTGGTTTCACCCTGCAACAGCACCGGCAGGGTCATGGTGGCGCGGAACTGCTCCGCCAGATCGCGCATCATGGCGTGGGAGGTGCAGAGCATAAAGCAGCGGCCGTTGTTGGCCTCGATCATCGGCTTGAGCATGGCCGCCAGATGACGGGCGGCGCCGGGCTGATTAGGCAGCGGCAGATTGCGCGGGACGCAGAGCAGCGCCTGGGTGGCATAATCAAACGGGCTCGGCAACAGCAGGGATTTGGCCTCTGCGATACCAAGACGTTCGGTGAAGTGGTGCAGATCGTCGTTTACCGACAGCGTGGCGGAGGTAAAAATCCAGCTGCCCGGCTTCTGCGCCATCACTTCCTGGAACTTATCGGCCACGGTGAGCGGCGTCAGCGCGAGGGTAAAATGGCGCGAGTTGCATTCGTACCAGTAGCTGTAGCCCGGCTGGTTAAACGCCTTCAGCCGTTTCAGGCGGGCGCGGTACAGGGTGGCGCGCTCGAAGGCGGCATCCAGCAGCGCCGAGCGCCCCAGGGAGAGCTTCGCCACGTCGTAGCAGAGCTCAAGGGCATCATCGAGCAGCAGCAGCGCGCGCTGGATATGCTGATCGGCAAGCAGTTCGCGCAGATTGCCGCGATAGCCTGGCTCCCCGAGCTGCATGCGGAAATCCTGCGTGCTTTGCGCCAGTCGGTCGGCGCACTTCTGCAGCTGCTGGGTATCTTTCAGTTCAGTGCGGTAAGCGATGGTAAAATCTTTCGCCAGGTCCAGCAGCTGACGGCTGGAGAGGGACTGGCCGAAGTACTGGCTGGCGATATCCGGGAGCTGATGGGCTTCATCGAAGATCAGGACGTCGGCCTCGGGGATCAGCTCGCCAAAGCCGCTCTCTTTCACCACCATATCCGCCAGGAACAGGTGGTGGTTGACCACCACTACGTCGGCATCCATCGCCGTTTTACGCGCTTTGACCACGAAACAGTCTTTGTACAGCGGGCAGTCGCTGCCGAGGCAGTTGTCGTTAGTGCTGGTGACCAGCGGCCAGGCGGCGGAGTCTTCGGCCACGCTGGCGCAGGTGCTGATATCCCCGTCGAGGGTCTGGTTGGCCCAGCTGCGCAGGATGATCACGTCGCTGAGGGTCTGTACCGGCAGATCGCCCCCCGCCAGCACCTGCTGTTCGAGACGTTCAATACAGAGGTAGTTGGAGCGCCCTTTCAGCAGGGCCAGACGGCCTTTATATTTCAGGGCCTTAGCTACGGTGGGCAGATCGCGGCTGTAGAGCTGATCCTGCAACGCCTTTGAGCCGGTGGAGATGATCACTTTCTTTTTGGCGCGCAGCGCGGGCGCGAGGTAGGCATAGGTTTTACCGGTGCCGGTGCCCGCTTCCACCACCAGCGGCTGGGCGCTGTCGATCGCATCGGCCACCGCGTGCGCCATCTGACGCTGCGGCTCGCGCGGCTTAAAGCCGGGAATTGCCTTTGCTAACTGTCCGTCTGCTGCGAAATCGTCTGCCACTCTGCCCCCTGTATTTTTGCACAGGGGATTATGTCAGGCCGCTCGCCCTGGCGCCAGTCGAGAGTGACGCAGGCAAAACAATATGGCAGTCTTGCCTGCTGAAACAGACACTCACGAGGAAACGTATATGACAATTGTGCGCATTGATGCCGAAGCCCGCTGGTCAGATGTAGTGATCCACAACCAGACCCTGTACTACACCGGCGTACCGGCGAATCTCGACGCCGACGCGTATGAGCAGACCGCCAATACCCTGGCGCAGATCGACGCGGTGCTGGAAAAACAGGGCAGCGATAAGTCCCGCATTCTGGATGCGACTATCTTCCTGGCCAATAAAGACGATTTTGCGGCGATGAACAAAGCCTGGGATGAGTGGGTGGTGGCAGGTCACGCGCCTGTACGCTGCACGGTACAGGCGGCGCTGATGAAACCGCAGTATAAGGTTGAAATTAAGATTATCGCCGCGGTGTAAGGGCGTTACTCTTCTTCATCCTCATCTTCAAAACGCGCCACGATCCGCTCGCCGGTATGGGTGGCGCGCAGCTCTTCTGCCACCTGGGAAATAGCCTGTCCGCTGCTCATCCCCTGGGACATCAGCTCCTGAATACGCTCGACGGCCTTTTGCTGCTGGTCGTGGCTCAGTGAAGGTAAACCTGCAAACATCGTCAACTCCTGCTAAATTATCAGCGCTAATTATTTCACGCTGCCCGGTAGTCTACCACCCATGAACCCGTTATCCCCCACTGTTTTGACATTACCCTGGCGTCCTGACGCCGCAGAATTCTGGTTTGCGCCAATAAGTCATCTGCCGTGGGCGATGCTGCTGCACTCCGGTCATGCGGATCATCCCTACAGCCGCTTTGACATTCTGGTGGCCGACCCGCGCACCACGCTGGTGACCCACGGGGCGGATACGCTGATCGACGGGGTTCACTCTGACGCCTGCCCGCTGAGTCTGCTTCAGCAGGCCATTGATGAGATGGGCCTGCCCTGCACGCCGGACCCGGACCTGCCCTTCCAGGGCGGCGCGCTGGGGTTGTTCGGCTACGACCTCGGCCGCCGCTTTGAGCAGCTGCCGGAACGGGCCGGGCGCGATATCACCCTGGCGGACATGGCCGTGGGTCTTTACGACTGGGCGATCCTGGTCGATCATCACCGCCAGCAGGTGTCGCTGGTCTGTCATGGCGATGCTGAAGCCCGCCTGGCGTGGCTTGAATCGCAACGCGCGCCCGCGAATGTGCCCGCGTTCCGGCTGACCTCCGGCTGGCAGGCCAATATGACCGCGGCGGAGTATCATGAAAAATTCGATCGTGTGCAGGCGTTTCTGCACAGCGGCGACTGCTATCAGGTCAATCTGGCCCAGCGTTTCCAGGCCCGCTATGAAGGGGACGAATGGCAGGCCTTTACCCGACTGAATGCGAGCAACCGCGCTCCGTTCAGCGCCTTTTTGCGCCTCGACGAGGGGGCGATCCTCAGCCTGTCGCCGGAGCGTTTTATCCATCTGGCGGATGGCACTATCCAGACCCGCCCGATCAAAGGCACCCTGCCACGCCTCGCGGATGCGGATGCCGATCGCCAGCAGGCGGAGAAGCTCGCCGCCTCGCCGAAAGACAGAGCCGAAAACCTGATGATTGTCGATCTGATGCGCAACGACATTGGCCGGGTAGCGGAGCCGGGGAGCGTGCGGGTGCCGGAGCTGTTCGTGGTTGAGCCCTTCCCGGCCGTGCATCACCTGGTGAGCACCATTACCGCCCGGCTGCCGCCAGCGCAGACCGCGTGCGATCTGCTGCGCGCCGCCTTCCCGGGCGGCTCGATCACCGGCGCGCCAAAAGTGCGGGCAATGGAGATCATCGACGAGCTGGAGCCCCATCGTCGTAACGCCTGGTGCGGCAGCATCGGCTATCTCAGCCTGTGCGGCGGCATGGACACCAGCATCACTATTCGCACCCTGACGGCGGTGGCCGGGCAGATCTACTGTTCCGCAGGCGGCGGGATCGTGGCTGACAGCCAGGCCGCGGCGGAATATCAGGAAACCTTTGATAAAGTGAATCGTATTCTGCAACAACTGGAGCGCTAACTGGTGAATACCCACGACCTGACCCTCGACAATTTTTTATCGCGTTTTCAGCTTCTGCGCCCGCAGGTGAACAGCACGTCGCTGAACCAGCGTCAGGCGGCGGTATTGATCCCGGTGGTGCGCCGGGAGCAGCCGGGCCTGCTGTTGACCCGGCGCTCGGCGAAGCTGCGCAAGCATGCCGGTCAGGTGGCCTTTCCCGGCGGCGCGGTGGACAGCACCGACGCCTCGTTAATTGCCGCCGCCCTGCGTGAAGCCGAGGAAGAGGTGGCTATTCCGCCGCACAAGGTCGAGGTGATTGGCGTCCTGCCGCCGGTAGACAGCGTGACCGGTTTTCAGGTGACCCCGGTAGTGGGCATTATCCCGCCGGATCTGCACTATCACGCCAGCGAAGACGAAGTGGAGTCGGTGTTCGAAATGCCGCTGGCGGAAGCCCTGCGTCTGGGCCGTTATCATCCGCTCGATATTCATCGTCGTGGCCACGATCATCGGGTGTGGTTATCCTGGTATGAGCATTATTTTGTCTGGGGCATGACGGCAGGAATTATTCGTGAGCTGGCGCTGCAGATCGGCCTGAAACCTTGACTATACTTTACATTCGCCCTTTTTTTGTACCTTTGCGATCCGCCTCCCGCTATTAGTTTATCCCGCCTCAGGCATTAGTTTAATTCATGTGAATAGTTGAGCTGACGGCGGGCTTCCCTCTTACACTATGCGAAGTTATTACATCGTTACTGGAAACCCGGTAACCCTGTCAGGAGTGTTAAAGTGATTAGTATATTCGACATGTTCAAAGTGGGGATTGGTCCCTCTTCTTCCCACACTGTAGGGCCGATGAAGGCCGGTAAACAGTTCGTCGATGACCTGGTCGAAAAAGGATTACTGGACAGCATTACCCGCGTGGCCGTGGACGTTTACGGTTCACTGTCGTTAACGGGTAAAGGCCACCACACCGATATCGCCATTATTATGGGTCTGGCCGGAAATATGCCGGACACCGTAGATATTGACGCCATTCCGGCGTTTATCCGCGACGTGGAAACGCGCGGTCGTCTGCTGCTGGCGAATGGCCGGCAGGAAGTGGACTTCCCACAGGATGACGGCATGCGTTTTCGCAGCGACAACCTCTCGTTGCATGAAAACGGGATGCAGATCCACGCCTTCAGCGGCGACAAAGTGGTCTACAGCAAAACCTATTACTCCATCGGCGGCGGCTTTATTGTCGACGAAGAGCATTTCGGCCAGGACGCGACGGGCGACGTAAACGTGCCTTACCCGTTCAAGTCAGCGAAAGAGATGCTGGATTACTGCCACGAGACCGGCCTGTCCCTCTCCGGCATGGTGATGCAGAACGAACTGGCGCTGCACAGCAAGAAAGAGATTGAAGACTATTTTGCTAACGTCTGGCAGACCATGCGCGCCTGTATCGATCGCGGTATCAATACCGAAGGCGTGTTGCCGGGCCCGCTGCGCGTACCGCGTCGCGCCTCTGCCCTGCGCCGGATGCTGGTCACCACCGACAAATATTCCAACGATCCGATGAACGTCATCGACTGGGTGAACATGTTTGCCCTGGCGGTAAACGAAGAGAACGCCGCCGGTGGCCGCGTGGTAACGGCTCCCACCAACGGTGCCTGCGGTATCGTTCCGGCGGTACTGGCCTACTACGATCACTTTATCGAATCGGTGAGCCCGGATATCTATATTCGCTACTTCCTCGCCGCGGGCGCGGTGGGCGCGCTCTATAAGATGAACGCCTCCATCTCCGGTGCAGAAGTGGGATGTCAGGGTGAAGTGGGCGTGGCCTGCTCAATGGCGGCGGCCGGTCTGGCAGAGCTGCTGGGCGCCAGCCCGGAACAGGTGTGCGTGGCTGCTGAGATTGGCATGGAGCATAACCTCGGTCTGACCTGCGACCCGGTTGCAGGTCAGGTACAGGTACCTTGTATCGAACGTAACGCCATTGCTTCGGTGAAAGCGATCAACGCCTCGCGGATGGCGATGCGCCGCACCAGCGAACCGCGCGTTTCGCTGGATAAGGTGATCGAAACCATGTATGAAACCGGCAAAGACATGAACGCCAAATACCGTGAGACCTCCCGCGGCGGCCTGGCCATCAAGGTGCAGTGCGACTAATCCTCTGACGGCGCCACTGCGACTTTTGTCTTTCATACCTCCTTCGCCCATCTGATACGGATGGGCGAATTTTATGCACTTTTCTCGTTACCTGAAATAATGCCCACTACACTACCTGAGTTGCCACGGGCATCCGCGTGGCTCTTCGGGTGGCCGTGGCATGCAAACAGCTCACAGGATAATTAAAAATTATCGCCGCAAACGGATCATCGTCTGCCTGGTGCTGTCACTTTCCACCCTTGTTTGCACGCTAACTATCGGCTTTATTTCGCAGCGCAATTTAAATCAGCAGTCTACCGCCGCCTTCGTATCGCATGCTGTCGAGACGCTGGATAAGATCCTCCAGCCGCTGGAGACCGGGCGCGACGTGGTACAGCCGCTGATCGGCCTGCCCTGCGTGGAGGTCAATTTCTTATTGCGCAAACAGGCCGCTTCCCTGCAAACCGTACGCTCGATTGGCCTGATTAAGGACGGTATCCTCTACTGCTCCAGCATGTTCGGTAACCGCGACATTCCCATCAGCCAGCTCCAGCCCCGGCTGCCCGCGTCTCAGCCTTTATTGCTTCTCACCTCCGACCACGCCCTGCTGAAAGGCAGCCCGGTGCTTATCCAGTGGTATCCGGTGCCCGGCCAGAGCGACGACGGGGTGATGGAGATTGTGAATATCGATCTTATTGCCAGGCTACTTCTGGAGCCCCAGCTGCCGATCATCAACGACGTCAATCTCAGCGTGGGCGGTAAACATCTGAACCATGAGCGCCAGCTCTCAGACGCGCTGGTATTTGACAGTGACGAAACGGTGTATCAGCAGGCCTCCGGCAATTTCCCGTTCACCATTACCGTTAACGGCCCTGGCCCGACGGATCTGGCGCTGAAAAACCTCCCGTCGCAGCTGCCGCTGGCGGTGATATTCACCATGCTGGTGGGCTATATCGCCTGGCTTGCCACCGCCAGTCGCATGAGCTTCACCCGGGAGATTAATTACGGGCTTGCTGCCGGGGAGTTTGAGCTGTTTTGCCAGCCGCTGATCGATGCCAAAAAACAGGATTGCGTCGGGGTTGAGATCCTTCTGCGCTGGAATAATCCGCGGCAGGGATGGATCGCCCCGGATATTTTTATCCCGCTGGCGGAGGAGCATAACCTGATTGTCCCCCTGACCCGCTACGTGCTGATCGAAACCGTCAGCCAGCTGGCAATATTTCCGCCCGCGCCGGGATTTCATATTGGCATCAACGTGGCGGCCAAACATTTTCGCGACGGGGTGCTTCTCCACGATCTGAATCACGTCTGGTTCAGCGCCGCCCCCCCGCAGCAGCTGGTGATAGAGCTCACCGAGCGCGATACCCTGCTGGAGATGGATTACAACATCGTGGAGGCACTGCATCAGAAAGGGGTCAAGCTGGCGATCGATGATTTCGGCACCGGCAACAGCTCGCTGTCGTGGCTGGAGAAACTCAATCCAGAAGTGTTGAAAATTGATAAATCCTTCACCGCCGCGATTGGCACCGATGCCGTTAACTCGACGGTGACGGATATTATTATTGCCCTGGCCCAGCGTCTGAACATTGAGCTGGTGGCCGAAGGGGTGGAAACCTGCGACCAGGCGAAGCATCTTCGCCTGCACGGTGTCGAAATTCTGCAGGGGTTCCTGTATGCGCGGCCCATGCCGCTGCGGGATTTCCCGCAGTGGCTGGCGGAGAGTTCACCTCCGCCACCCCCTCACAGCGGGAACATGATGCCGTCACTACCCTGATTACTCTTCTTCGTCGTGGGCAGACTGCTCTTTAACAATGCGCACCAGGTCAACGCGGTAATCATTGGCGGTCACGATCGTGATCTTCAGCGGCGGTAATTCAAGCACATCACCGCTACGCGGGATCTGACCGTTAACGGCGATCACCAGACCGGCTACCGTCGCGATATCATCGTCGTGATTGGTCAGATGTTCCAGACCGAGCGTATGTTGCAGCGCATGCAGGTCGGTGGTGCCTTTTACCAGCCAGCCGTCACCATCATTGATGATTTCCGGCGTTTCGTCGGCATCCGGGAACTCACCGGCAATGGCTTCCAGTACGTCCAGCGGCGTCACCAGGCCCTGCACCACGCCAAACTCGTTGGTCACGATAACAAAGCTACCCCGGGCACGGCGCAGCACGCCAAGCAGGTTGATCGGGTCGAGGGTTTCCGGCACCACGATGGCAGGCGACGCAGCAGCGATAGCTTCCACATTGGCACCCTCTTCCAGCGCCACCAGCATCTCTTTGGCACGCACAATGCCGATGATCTCATCCAGCTCACCGCGACAGACCGGGAACAGACTGTGCGGGGAGGAGAGCAGCTGCTGGCGGATTTCTTCCACACTCAGGCTGGCATCGACCCAGCTGATCTCGCCGCGCGGGGTCATGATCCCGCGCAGGGAGCGCGAGGCCAGCGACAGCACGCCGTTGATCATATAACGCTCTTCTTCCACAAAGGCACCTTCGGGTACCGGCACCGGAGCATGGTTGTCGCTGTCCTGCTGCGCTTTGGCTTCACGACGGCCGCCCATCAGACGCAGAATCGCATCAGCAGTACGGGCACGTAGCGGCTGGTTCGACTGCTGGCGAATAAAGTTGCGGCGGGCAATCTGGTTAAACATCTCTATAATGATCGAGAAACCAATTGCAGCGTACAGATAGCCTTTCGGAATATGGAAGCCGAAACCTTCTGCCACCAGGCTCAGACCAATCATCAGCAGGAAGCTCAGACAGAGCACCACCACGGTCGGATGCTGGTTGACGAATCGTGTCAACGGCTTCGAGGCGAGCAACATCACCGCCATCGCAATGACCACGGCGGCCATCATCACCGGCAGATGGTTCACCATGCCGACAGCGGTAATCACCGCGTCGAGGGAGAAGACGGCGTCCAGCACTACAATTTGCAGAACCACCACCCAGAAGCTGGCGTAGCCTTTACCGTGTCCGTCGTCATGCTGGCGATTTTCCAGCCGTTCATGGAGTTCGGTTGTGGCCTTGAAGAGCAGGAATATACCCCCCAGCAGCATGATCAGGTCACGCCCTGAGAAGGTGAAATCGAATGTGGTGAACAGCGGTTGCGTCAGCGTCACCATCCAGGAGATGACCGACAGCAGCGCAAGACGCATGATCAGCGCCAGTGACAGACCGATTAAGCGTGCTTTATCCCGTTGTTTAGGCGGAAGTTTGTCCGCAAGGATGGCAATAAACACCAGGTTATCGATGCCGAGTACGATCTCAAGCACCACCAGTGTGAGCAATCCCACCCAGATCTGCGGGTCCATTAAGAATTCCATGACAAGCTCCTGCTAAAGGAATGGCAAAACGGCGCCGCGATAGATACGGGCGAAGCGGTAAAAGGCGTAAACAGTGAGTGGCGCGAATCGCCGGTAAGGCTGGCCAGAATTGGCCGGGTGTGTGACTGGCGTCGGTGACGGTCCATACAGTGGGCTGCTGCCCAATACTCCTGACAAGTAAACGGACGCTAAACATATCAGAGACATGGGCTTTATGGCAAAGATTTACTTTCCTTTGCAAACAGATGTTTCAGCGCTTTTTTTGATCACAGAAATATCTCATTGGCTTAGGCTAAATTACGGATCTTCATCACATAAATTATTTTTTCACTGTCTAAAATAAATCGCGTAAGACTGAGTGAGTTGAACTCTAACCCTTATCTGAATCGATTCGTTCTTTCGAAGAAGATCACTAATGTCCTGACGCGTTTTGGGCATTAACGATAATAAAAGGAGGTAGCAAGTGACTATTGCTATTGTTATAGGCACACATGGTTGGGCTGCAGAGCAGTTACTTAAAACCGCAGAAATGCTTTTAGGCGAACAGGAAAACGTCGGCTGGATCGATTTCGTTCCCGGTGAAAACGCCGAGACACTGATAGAGAAATACACGGCTCAACTGTCCAGACTGGACACCCGCAGCGGCGTATTGTTCCTTGTTGACACATGGGGTGGCAGCCCGTTTAACGCCGCCAGCCGCATTGTGGTCGATAAAGAGCAGTATGAGGTGGTCGCCGGGGTCAATATTCCGATGCTGGTTGAAACCCTGATGGCACGCGACGACAACCCGAGCTTTGACGAACTGGTTGCGTTGGCGGTTGAAACCGGTCGCGAAGGCGTGAAAGCGCTGAAAGCGAAACCGGTCGAAGTCGCGAAACCCGCGCCGGTTGCCGCAGCCGCTGCTAAACCCGCCGCCCCGCTTAAGCCAATGGGCCCGAACGATTACATGCAGATTGGCCTTGCCCGTATCGACGACCGTCTGATCCACGGTCAGGTCGCGACGCGCTGGACCAAAGAGACCAACGTCCAGCGCATCATCGTGGTCAGCGATGAAGTGGCCGCCGATACGGTCCGTAAAACCCTCCTTACCCAGGTGGCCCCACCGGGCGTAACCGCCCACGTGGTAGACGTCGCCAAAATGATCCGCGTTTATAACAACCCGAAATATGCGGGTGAACGCATCATGCTGCTGTTTACCAATCCGACAGACGTGGAACGCGTTGTCGAAGGCGGCGTGAACATCAAGTCCGTCAACATTGGGGGTATGGCGTTCCGCCAGGGTAAAACTCAGGTGAACAACGCGATTTCAGTCGATGAGAAGGATATTGAAGCCTTTAACAAGCTGAATGCACGCGGCATTGAACTGGAGGCCCGTAAGGTTTCCACCGACCAGAAACTGAAAATGATGGATTTGATCGGCAAAGTCGGGAAATAACCCCGCGCTGATTTTTCACATAAAGCTTATGTCATAGGAGAAGTACAATGGAGATTACCACTCTTCAGATTGTGCTGGTGTTCATCGTCGCTTGTATAGCGGGTATGGAATCCGTACTTGATGAATTTCAGTTTCACCGTCCGCTGGTTGCCTGTACGTTAATCGGCGCCGTTCTCGGGGATATGAAAACCGGTATCATCATCGGTGGTACCCTGGAAATGATCGCCCTCGGCTGGATGAACATCGGTGCTGCGGTTGCACCGGATGCGGCGCTCGCCTCCATTATCTCTACCGTGCTGGTTATCGCCGGCCATCAAAATATCGGTGCCGGTATCGCGCTGGCTATCCCGCTGGCGGCTGCGGGCCAGGTTCTGACCATTATCGTGCGTACCATTACCGTTGCCTTCCAGCATGCGGCTGATAAGGCGGCGGAGAATGGCAACCTGACGGCGCTCTCGTGGCTCCACGTCTCGTCCCTGTTCCTGCAGGCGATGCGTATTGCTATCCCGGCGGTTATCGTGGCAATTTCTGTCGGCACCAGCGAAGTCCAGAGCATGCTGAACGCCATTCCAGAGGTCGTTACCGGTGGTCTGAACATCGCCGGCGGCATGATCGTGGTGGTTGGTTATGCGATGGTCATTAACATGATGCGCGCAGGCTACCTGATGCCGTTCTTCTACCTCGGCTTTGTTACCGCGGCATTTACCAACTTCAACCTGGTAGCACTGGGCGTGATTGGTGCGGTCATGGCTATCCTCTACATCCAGCTGAGCCCGAAATATAACCGCGTAGCCGGTGGTGCACAGGTTGCTGGTAATAACGATCTCGATAACGAACTGGACTAGCAGGTGAGCGACATGGTTGATATGACTAAAACTACCCCTCAGAAAAAACTGACCCCAGGGGATATTCGTGGCGTGTTCATCCGTTCAAACCTGTTCCAGGGTTCATGGAACTTCGAACGTATGCAGGCGCTGGGCTTCTGCTTCTCAATGGTACCGGCGATCAAACGTCTGTACCCGGAAAATAACGAAGCGCGTCGCCAGGCGATTAAGCGTCACCTGGAATTCTTCAACACCCACCCTTACGTTGCGGCCCCGGTACTGGGCGTTACGCTGGCGATGGAGGAGCAGCGTGCGAACGGTGCCGAAATCGACGATGGCGCTATTAACGGTATCAAAGTCGGTCTGATGGGACCGCTGGCAGGTGTCGGTGACCCGATCTTCTGGGGTACCGTGCGTCCGGTCTTCGCGGCGCTGGGTGCAGGTATCGCCATGAGCGGCAGCCTGCTCGGTCCTCTGCTGTTCTTTATCCTGTTTAACGTGGTGCGTCTGGCGACCCGTTACTACGGCGTCGCTTACGGCTACCGTAAGGGCGTGGATATCGTTCAGGATATGGGCGGCGGCTTCCTGCAGAAACTGACTGAGGGGGCGTCAATCCTCGGCCTGTTTGTGATGGGGGCGCTGGTAAACAAGTGGACGCACGTCAACATCCCGCTGGTGGTGTCAACCATCACCGGCCAGGATGGTCAGACTCGCGTAACCACCGTGCAAACCATCCTTGACCAGCTGATGCCGGGCCTGGTGCCGCTGCTGTTGACCTTCGCCTGTATGTGGCTGCTGCGTAAGAAAGTGAATGCGCTGTGGATTATCGTCGGCTTCTTCGTTATCGGTATCGTGGGTTACGCTATCGGTCTGCTGGGTCTGTAAGTTTTCACTGAATACACCGGGGGCATGTATGCCCCCGTTTTTTTATCCGGAGGATGAATGACGGTCACGGACATCGTACTGGTTGTCTTTATTGTTGCCCTTCTGGCGTATGCCATCTACGACGAATTGATCATGCCGCGCCGCAACGGCCCTACCTTGCTCACTATCCCCCTGCTGCGTCGCGGTCGCGTCGATGCCGTGATCTTCGCCGGCCTGCTGATGATCCTGATTTATAACAACGTCATGAGCCAGGGTGCGTTATTAACCACATGGTTATTATGTGCCCTGGCATTAATGGCGTTTTATCTGTTCTGGATGCGGGTGCCAAAAATAATCTTCAAATCCAGTGGATTCTTTTTCGCCAATGTCTGGATAGAATATAACCGTATTAAAGAGATGAATTTATCGGAAGACGGCGTATTGGTGATGCAACTGGAACAGCGACGCCTGCTTATCCGGGTGAAGAATATTGACGACCTGGAGAAGATATACAAATTACTCGTTAAAACTCAGTAAGATAAAATAATAGCACTGGCTATATTTTGACAAAAAAATTATCCTGTCATATAGCCAAAGCTATATTTTCTGGGTGAATACACGCCATATTATTAACGTTATTTTCACATCAAAATCTAAATGAAAATCGTTATCAACCAGCCGGGAGAATAATACTTTCCGGTTGTTGTTTTAACTTCTCAAAATATGTTAAGGTTGCGCCCGTCGTTGGGGAGTAGCCGATTTCCGGTATGCCGGAAATGTACGTGTCAACATACTCGTTGCAAAACGTGGCACGTACGGATTGTTTCTGCGTCAGGCAGACCAATCAGGCGAGACCATAGACGCATCAACTGCTGTTTACTGGGGGCAGTGATGTGTCATATGGATATCCCGGTCTGGACGCGCTGATGAACCTCTCTGCAACACTTCTTCTGGCCTTTGGTATGTCTATGGATGCATTTGCTGCTTCCATGGGAAAAGGCGCCACGCTCCACAAACCTAAATTCTCTGAAGCCCTGCGTACCGGTCTGATCTTTGGTGCTATCGAAACCCTGACGCCGCTAATTGGCTGGGGTCTGGGGATGCTCGCCAGCCAGTTCGTGCTGGAGTGGAATCACTGGATCGCCTTTATCCTGCTGACCTTCCTCGGCGGACGTATGGTTATTGAAGGCATTCGTAATGACGTTGATGAAGATGAGCCCGTTCACCGCCACGGCTTCTGGCTGCTGGTGACCACGGCGATCGCCACCAGCCTTGATGCGATGGCCGTCGGCGTGGGGCTGGCGTTCCTGCAGGTGAACATTATCGCTACCGCGCTGGCGATTGGCTGCGCGACCTTAATCATGTCCACCCTGGGGATGATGATCGGCCGGTTTATCGGCCCGCTGTTAGGGAAACGCGCCGAGATCCTCGGCGGTATTGTATTAATCGGTATCGGCGCTCAAATTATGTGGAGCCACTTCGCCGGTTAAGCGATGCGCTGCCAGCAGTGGATGCTAAAATCTGTCTGGCAGCTGAATAGTGCCTGTTTTGCCAGCGTCTCCCACACCTCCGGTTTTGCCCGCCACGCAAAAGGCGTCATCTGCAACAGCGCCACCGCTTCTGTTCCGCTCAGGGACATATTATAGGCCAGGGACTGCTCCTCCCGGAGCGCAAAGCCTGCCAGCTGCTCCGAATGCGGGGCATGCAGCAGAACCTCGCTGTAAATCAGCCCCTTCAGCTCCATCAGGTGACGCGGACCTGGCGTGACGGTGATAACCCAGCCTCCCTCTTTCACCACCCGGGCCAGCTCTTCGCCTTTGCAGGGAGCGTAGATGCGGATCACCGCATCCATGCTGCTCTCTTCAAACGGCAGACGGTGGCTGGACGCCACGCAAAAGGTCACCTGCGAATAGCGTTTGGCTGCGGCACGGATGGCGGATTTAGAGACATCCAGCCCAAAGGTTGCGGCGCCCTTTTTCTGGGCAGTATCGGCAAAGGCGGCGGTGTAATATCCTTCTCCACAGCCGATATCGAGGATCGATGTCGCCCCTTCAGGCAATAACGCTGCCAGCTTACCGGCGACCTCGTCGCGCAGGGGCTGATAATGGCCGGCATCGAGAAAGGCTCTGCGGGCCTGCATCATCTCCGCACTGTCGCCCGGATCCCGGGAACGCTTATGCTGCACCGGGAGCAGATTAACATAGCCCTCTTTCGCCATATCGTACCGATGCCCCTGCGGGCAGGCGTAACTTTTATCCGTGTGCGCCAGAGGCGCGTGGCAAAGAGGACAGCAGAATGTCATGGTAACTCCGGGCAATCATAAAGGGCGAAAGTGTACCGCTAATCGCCCCGCTATAAAACGGCCTTAACGCATTACGATGAGATGGCTGGAATCGGCCGGTAAGCCATCCGGCTTGATGTTTTCGATACGCAGCACGTCACCCATAATCTGGCTGAACACCGGTGCCGAGACCGCCCCGCCGTAGTAGGCTCCATTTTGCGGATCGTTGATCACCACCGCGAGGGCAAATACCGGACGGCTGGCCGGCGCGACGCCGGCGGTATAGGCCACATATTTATCAACATAGTTGCCGCCGTCATCGATTTTCTTCGCGGTGCCGGTTTTCACTGCCACCCGGTAATCACGTACCGCCGCTTTGACCCCGCCGCCGCCGGGCAGCGCCACGCTCTCCATCATATGCTCTACCTCCTGCACAATCGGAACGGGCATTACCTGGGTGCCGATGACCGGCGGGTCAATGCGGGTGATAGAGAGCGGACGCTCCAGACCATAGCTGCCAATGGTGGCGTAAACGTGCGCCAGCTGGAGCGGAGTGACCATCAGGCCATAGCCAAACGCAAAGGTAGCGCGATCGAGCTGGCTCCAGAATTTACGCTCGGGCAGCAGGCCGCTGCTCTCCCCGGTTAACCCGAGGCCGGTGGAGCGGCCAAAGCCAAACCCGTGATAGGTATCCAGCAGTCGCTGGATCGGCATCGCCAGCGAGAGGCGGGACACGCCGGTATCGCTCGATTTTTGCAGGATGCCGGTCAGCGTCAGCTCCGGGTAGTAACCGACGTCGCGAATGCGGTGCCCGGCCAGGGTGTAGGGATGGGTGTCGATGACGCTGTCCGGCTGCACCAGCCCTTGCTGCAGCGCGGTCATCAACACCAGCGGCTTGACGGTAGAGCCCGGCTCAAAGGTATCGCTGATGGCACGATTACGAAAATCATTCAGCGTGGCGCCGTCACGGTTATTGGGATTGAAGTCCGGGAAGCTGGCCATCGCCAGAATCTCGCCGGTCTGAATGTTGATCAGCACCGCGGCCCCCGACTCCGCTTTGTTCCATGCCACAGCGTTGTCCAGCGCATCTTCCGTAATAGTCTGTAGCCGCTCATCAATGCTCAGCTGGATATTGTGCGCCGGCACTGGCGGGACCTCGGTAATATTCTCAATCACATGCCCGTAGCGATCTTCGCGCACTCGGCGCAGGCCGGGTTTGCCGGTGAGCTGCGCATTAAAGCTTTTCTCGATCCCTTCGATGCCCTGCCCGTCAATATTGGTAAAGCCAATCAGGTTAGCCGCCACGTGTCCGGCCGGGTAAAAACGTCGTGACTCATCCCGCAGGCTGATACCCGGTAGATGGAGTTTGTCGATCCACTGGGCCTGAGCGGGATCGACCTGGCGGGCCAGATAGATAAAACGCCCCTGCGGATTACTGTTGATCCGCGCGGCAAGGTTGGTGAGCGACAGATGCAGGGCGCTGGCTAACGCCTGCCAGCGATCGTCAAACCCGACACCGCCTTTCGCCAGCACCGTTTTCGGATCGGCCCACACCGCCTGCACCGGCACGCTCACCGCCAGCGGCCGCCCTTCCCTGTCGACGATCATCCCTCGCGGGGCGTTAATAGCCACCTCACGCAGCGAGCGCATATCCTCCTGCTTGACCAGCGGATCCGGTTTTACAATCTGCAGCCAGGCGACGCGCCCCAGCAGGAAAACCAGGCTGCCAAGAATGGCCAGGCAGAGAAGGGCAAAACGTAACGGGGTGAAGTTTGCTGCGGGATTGACGGGTTTCTTTTTCACCAGGGCTCCAGGGCTGATTAACAACGCCCTGATTTAACGGCAAATTTGCACCCTGAGGGGGAAAACAATGCTAATACTCTCGCAGCTTTGCAACAAACTGCAAACAGAGACGCAGGTGGTAACACTTTGAAAAAAATGCATTAAAAAGCCCCGCATACGCGAGGCTTTATCTCTGCAACTGAAACGTCGGAACGCTTCAGATTAGGCAGGGGTTCGATCAGATAGCGGTTACGTTAACAGCAGCCGGACCTTTCTGGCCGTCCTGAATTTCGAACTCAACGTTCTGGCCTTCAGCCAGAGTTTTGAAGCCGTTACCCTGGATTGCAGAGAAGTGTACGAACACATCTTTGCTGCCGTCAGCAGGAGTAATGAAACCAAAACCTTTAGACTCGTTGAACCACTTAACTTGACCTTTAATCTTTGCCATTTGCAAAATTCCTTAGAATATTTTCTTAGCCCGCGGGCATTCACTGAGATAAAACTGAGACATTACTGCATGAGGCACTAATATAAGGTTCGGCAGAGAAGCGGTATTCAACGACAACGTGTTTACTCAGGACTTCTTTACTGAAAATGCCACACATAAACAGAACTGTACCTCGTTTGACCCAAACCGTGTTATCACACACAACTTAAATAATGGCAAGCCATTTTTAAACGTGTCTCGATCAGCCGCACAAATTCAGGGACTGATTTGCCACAATCTGCACAGTAATGCACTTACGTGTATACATAGCCCGTCTGTTGCTCGATCAGTAACCGTCAGGGTAGACGCTGTTATCAAAGACTTTTTTAACTTAGACCAAGAACTTCATATCGTCCAGCAAGCGTGGCCGATTTCGTGCGGCGGTTATTTCCTTTAGAACAATTGGTAAGAAGTTATGCTGATTTAATCGTAACGGCAGGCATTTGTTTCCTTGAAAAAAAACACTTCGGGTCGCTTCGCTTGTTTAACTTATATACACCGCAACGCTGATTGTTGCCATGCACCAAAATAATGATATTTTTATGAACCTGCATCAAAAAAAGGCAATCAAAACGTTTCGATTAAAATAAAATATGACATGCGTCGGTTTAATACGGAATAAGTGCTAACTGAACAGAGAATAGTTTATATGGATAAATATTGACCAATGCGTAGAGGCTGAAAGTTAGCCACCGGCAGCAATAAATCATTCAGGGCCAAAGAGAGTTCTTTTACAGGCTCATCCAGCGATTCATCCGCCAGCTCAAACACCCCCCAGTGGATCGGGATCGCCGTCGGCATTCCCAGTTGTTGCCAGAGCGCTACCGCCGCCTGCGGATCCATATGATGAACAGACATGAACCAACGTGGTGCATACGCGCCAACGGGTATCGCAATGGTATCCAGTTTTCCCAGCCGCTGCGGGATGGTCAGTAACTCCGGCGTAAAACCGGTATCGCCGCTGAACCAGAAGCGCTTGTTTTGCCCCTCAAAGACCCAGCCACACCAGAGCGAGCGGTTGCGATCCCACAGGGTGCGCATACTCCAGTGCTGCGCCGGGACGGCGGTGAACCCCAACCCTTCGAAGGTATAGCTTTGCCACCAGTCCAGCTCGACGACCTGCTTTGCCCCACGCCGGCGGCACCACTCCCCCAGGCCTAAAGGCACGAAAATGGTCAGCTGCGGAAAACGCCGCAGAAGCTGGCGGAAGGTGGCGGAATCCAGATGATCAAAGTGGTTATGGGAAATGACCAGCGCATCAAGGGGTGGAAGCGCCGCGACGCTCATCACCGGGGGCGTTTTTCTGATCGGCCCGGCAAAGGGTACCGGGGAGGCGCGACGGGAAAACGCCGGATCGGTGAGAATGTATTTCCCGTTCAGGCGCAGCAGCAGGCTGGCATGTCCCAGCCACCAGACGCCGTCTTCTTCAAGGGTATTGAGTGTGACAGGTTGCCACCACTGGCGGATAAACTGGTCGTAGCCCTGTTCGGGCGGTTTCGGCAGACCGGCGGCCTTTCGTTCTTTCTGCCAGCGTTCGACATCGCCGGGTTGGTGCTCAGCTCCATCGGTGTTGCGAAAACCCTGCGGGGTATGATGCGCGAGGGAGGCGTTATACCAGGGATTGCTCCAGGCCATACTCACCTCCCCTGACTGGTTAGCGTTCGGCTACCAGACGAATAAAGTCATCGTCCTGGCTGTTAGCCGTATCTTCTGCCGCTTTTGGTGCTACTTTCTCTTCCGGTTCATTGGCTTCGCACAGGCGGCGCAGCAGCGCGTTCTGACGTTTTTGCAAATCAACTAATGTTTCCAGCAGCTCGATTTGCTCATTGGTACGGGAGCTTGCACGGTTGACGAAAAACCACAGCACCAGACCCACGATCAGCAATATTCCCGAAATCGCCAGAGATGCCACACTAAGCATCCCGGAATTCACTAACTCACCCATTTCACCCCCCAATAAAAACGCTCATTCTAGCACTCGCGTTACGGAAGGAAATCATTTGCGATAAAAATGCCTGTTACCAGGGGATAAACTTATTGATAGAACAAATACCGCTAAAAAACTGTACATCCTGGTCACACATCACATTGATGGTCTGCGTCCAGAGCAACACACAGGCCACCAGAACCAGCACCAGAATTACCCAGCGTATTTTTTTCACTCCACTCTCCGTCCCATAACTGCCTGATGCCAGGTTATCATGCGCAACTTAAACCATGCCTAACTGTAACGTGAAGACGAGCCTTTCGGAATCATAGGCTTGTTTACGCGACTTTATCGGTTACGCTAGACGGCAGTCATTAAAAAAAATGAGGCAATAATGCGCTTTTTTATTCGCACACTGATTGTTATAGCCCTGATCTGGACAGGTTTACTGCTCGCAGGCTACGGCGTGCTGACGGGCAGTAAAGAGAACGCTGGCGGACTGGGTATTCAGTGTCAGTACCTCACCGCACGCGGCTTCAGCACGGCGCAGTATATTCATTCTGACAGCGGAATTATTGGACTCTCCCGCTGCCCGCTGCTGCGAAAGAGCGAGACAGTAGTCGATAACGGCTGATCCCATCCATAAAAAACGCTGCTATCAGGCAGCGTTTTTTTATGCAGGAACAACTCAGAACGGATAGTCGTTATAACCCATCTGCTCAGAGATCTTCCGCGCCGCCGTGTGCAGCATTTCCACGTATTCGTGCAGATGCTCTTCAGAGAAACGCAGCGTCGGGAAGGAGATACTCAGGCCTGCAATCACCACGCCGAAGCGGTCAAATACCGGTACGCCGATGCAGCGCAAGCCCTCTTCCTGCTCCTGGTTATCTTCGCCATAACCCTGCTCACGCACCTTATCCAGCACCGCTAACAGTTCATCGGTGGTGGTGATGGTACGTTCAGTGCTGCGTTTGTACTCGACGTTCTCGAGGATCTGCTTCACTTCTTCACGGTCGCGCCATGCCAGCAGGACTTTACCGATGGCGGTACTGTACAGCGGGTTGCGGCGGCCAATGCGTGAATACATGCGCAGGTTATACATGGAGTCGATCTTATGGATGTAGACAATGCTGTCTTCATCCAGCGCACCCAGGTGCACCGTCTCTTTCGTCAGACGAGAGAGTTCACGCATCTGAATATCCGCGCTACGGATCAGATCGACGTTCTGCAGCGCGCGTGCGCCCAGTTCGAATAACTTCAGAGTCAGGGAGTACTTTTCAGACTCGCCTTCCTGTGCAACATAACCCAGTGATTTCATGGTCTGCAAAAAGCGGTAAACGGTGCTTTTTGACATCATCACACGCTGGGACAGCTCAGTAATACCAATTTCGCGCTCTTCGCCAAGCGCCTGCAGGATGCCGAACACCTTTAACACAGAAGAAACAGAATCTGGCTGTTTATCCAAATCCGCGATTGCCATTAATCACCTCAACGCAAGTGTTTTATAAAATTTAGAACCGGTTTTTATTATAAATTCGCGACCGCATTGCTGCAATCAATCCTGGCTAACCTGGTTACAAATCTGCGACATATAACCGAAATAACAGTGATAATATCGTTACCCTGTTAATAATAACCTGTATTGCTCATTCATTCTCATGACAAAAACCCTCACAGATGGCCTGCCGTTACCGCAGCGCTATGGTGCCATTGCGACCATTATTATCGGTATTTCCATGGCAGTGCTGGATGGTGCCATCGCCAACGTTGCCCTGCCGACCATCGCCAGCGACCTGAATGCCTCGCCTGCCAGTTCGATCTGGATCGTCAACGCCTACCAGATAGCGATTGTCATCTCGCTACTCTCGTTCTCTTTCCTCGGAGACATGTTTGGCTACCGCCGGGTCTATCAGTGCGGACTGGTGGTTTTTACCCTGACCTCCCTGTTCTGCGCCCTTTCAGACACATTGCACACCCTGACGCTGGCGCGCATCGTTCAGGGGTTTGGCGGCGCGGCGCTGATGAGCGTCAATACCGCGCTGATTCGTCTTATCTACCCGCAGCGGCATCTGGGACGAGGGATGGGCATTAACTCCTTTATTGTCGCCGTCTCCTCGGCGGCAGGCCCGACAATTGCGGCGGCGATCCTCTCGGTAGCCTCCTGGCAGTGGCTGTTCCTGATCAATGTTCCGCTGGGGATCGTGGCGCTGCTGTTCGCCCTGCGCTACTTGCCCGCCAACGGCCCGAAAAGCAGTATGCCTAAATTCGATCTGCCGAGCGCGGTGATGAACGCCCTCACCTTTGGCCTGCTGATCACCGCCCTCAGCGGTTTCGCCCAGGGACAGTCGCTGACGTTAATTGCCGGCGAAGTTGTGGCGCTGCTGGTAGTCGGCTTCTTCTTCGTGCGGCGTCAGCTGGCCCTGCCGGTACCATTACTGCCGGTGGATCTGCTGCGTATTCCGCTCTTTTCGCTCTCTATCGGTACGTCAATATGCTCCTTCTGCGCGCAGATGCTGGCCCTGGTTTCTCTGCCCTTCTTCCTGCAGAGCGTGATTGGTCGCTCGGAAGTGGAAACGGGTCTGCTGTTAACCCCCTGGCCGCTGGCGACCATGGTGATGGCGCCGCTGGCAGGCTATCTGATTGAACGGGTGCATGCGGGCTTACTGGGGGCGCTGGGGCTGGTGATAATGGCGGTCGGTCTTTTCGCCCTCGCCCTGCTGCCGGCGGCACCGCACGATCTGGATATTATCTGGCGGATGATGCTGTGCGGGGCGGGCTTTGGTCTGTTCCAGTCGCCAAATAACCATACCATTATTACCGCCGCCCCTCGCCATCGCAGCGGCGGCGCCAGCGGCATGCTGGGTACCGCCCGCCTGCTGGGACAAAGTACCGGGGCGGCGCTGGTGGCCTTGATGTTTAACCTGGCCGGGCAAAGCGGGACCCATCTGGCGCTGCTGACCGCCGGCACGCTCGCCACCGTCGCGGCCATTATCAGCGGGCTAAGGGTGACGCAGCCACGTTCGCAGGCATAAAAAAAGCGCGTCCGGGGACGCGCTTTTTTATTTCCGACCCGAAATCGTTATTTCAGGTACTCGCCGCTACGCAGCGCTTCGATACGCTTGTCCAGCGGCGGGTGGGACATGAACAGTTCGCTCAGCGATTTCGATTTACCGTTGATGCAAAACGCCATCATGCTGGAAGCTTCCTGCGGCTCGTAGCTGGTCTTCAGACGCTGCAGCGCGGCAATCATCTTCTCGCGACCTACCAGTTTGGCTGAGCCGGCATCCGCATGGAACTCACGGTGACGGGAGAACCACATGGTGATAATGCTCGCCAGGATACCAAACACCAGTTCCAGCACCATTGAGACCGCAAAATAAATCAGCGGGTTGCCGTTACTCGCCTCGCCTTCCTCCCGATCGCCGCCCATAAAGCCTGCGGCAATCTGCGCGATAATACGCGAGATAAAGATAACGAAGGTGTTCACCACACCCTGAACCAGGGTCATGGTCACCATATCGCCGTTGGCAATGTGGCTGATCTCATGGGCGATAACCGCCTCGGCTTCGTCACGGCTCATGTTCTGCAACAGGCCGGTACTGACCGCAACCAGAGACGCGTCGCGACGCGCGCCGGTGGCGAAGGCGTTGATGTCCGGCGCGTGATAGATCGCGACCTGCGGCATAGCAATACCCGCCTGGCGGGCCTGGTTGGCAACGGTGGTCATCAACCACTGTTCCATGTCGTTACGCGGTTGCTCAATAACCTCGCCGCCCACGGACTTGAGCGCCATCCACTTGGACATCAGCAGCGAGACAAAGGAGCCACCAAAACCAAACAGCAGCGCCATGATTAACAAGCCCTGAACGCTACTCGACTGAATTCCTGTCAGGCTGAGCACCAGCCCGAAGACCACCATGACCGCAAGGTTGGTGAGCAGGAAGAGCGCGATTCGCATCATAATATTCTTTTAACCTCAGTTTAACAAAACGCACTATGCGATTACCCACATCGTATGGGTATTCCGCATATTTTCAAGGATTGCAGCGGCGTAAGTCACCAGAAAGACACAACTTTACACAATGAAATGACTGCCTGACGGCTGGATGCGGTTAACAAAAAAACAGGCACAATTTCTTGTGCCTGTCAGGGAAGATTATTTCGCCGGGGCGGGATTCCCGGCAGGATGATCTTTTTCCAGTTGCGCCAGGTCAATGGCGATCTTCACCGTCTCATCAAGATACGGATCGGGCTCCTGGTAATCCTTCGGCAGGTCGTCCAGTTTTTTGAGGAGAGGCTTGCCTTCACGTTTAAAGCGGTCATTGATACGCGCCAGACGTGTTGCATCATCCTCTTCGTTCTCTTTCAGACGCTGAGCGTAGTTCAGAGAGACGATATTGCGTTTCGCTTTCAGGGCATTGAAACGGGCAATATCCTTCACGATGTACTGGAACTCAGGATCTTTGGCGATGCGATCGTCGTGCTGCTTCAACAGCGCCGGACCAAACTGAGTCATATCTCCCGACTTCACGTAGGTAGCAGCGTTAACGCTATCCCACGGCAGCGCGTTATCTTCGAACTTCTCGCCGGTTTCCGTCTCTTCAGTGCCAGTCGGCATGATGATATCCGGGGTCACGCCTTTACGCTGGGTACTGCCGCCATTCACGCGATAGAACTTCTGAATGGTGTACTGTACCGAGCCCAGCGCCGGCCATTCCGGACGCAGCATCTGATCGTAAATGCGGTTCAGGGAACGATACTGCTGCACCGTGCCTTTCCCGAAGGTCGGTTCGCCAACAATCAGTGCGCGGCTGTAGTCCTGCATTGCCGCAGCAAAGATCTCCGATGCCGACGCACTGAAGCGATCGACCAGCACCACCAGCGGGCCTTTATAGTAAACAACGCCATCGGTATCGGCATCTTCACGCACTTTACCGTTGTTGTCGCGTACCTGTACCACCGGGCCGGACGGGATAAACAGACCCGAAAGCGAAACCGCCTCGGTCAGGGCGCCGCCGCCGTTGGTACGCAGATCGATAATTACGCTCTTAACGTTTTGTTTTTCAAGCTTCTGCAGCTGAACCTTGACGTCGTCCGTCAGGCCCACATAGAAGCCAGGAATATCCAGCACGCCGACTTTGTCTTTACCCACGGTTTTCACCGACATCTTCACCGCGCGATCTTCCAGACGGATACGCTCGCGGGTCAGGGTAACGATACGGGTCTTGGTGCCTTTACCGGCAGGCAGGATTTCCAGACGGACCTTGCTGCCTTTTGGCCCTTTGATCAGAGCAACGACATCATCCAGACGCCAGCCGATCACATCGACCATGTTCTGGCCAACCTGGCCGACACCCACAATGCGATCGCCTACGCTAATCGCCTTGCTTTTGGCAGCCGGGCCCCCGGCAACCATGGAGTTGATGACGGTGTAATCGTCGTCCATCTGCAGCACCGCACCGATCCCTTCAAGGGAGAGGCTCATTTCGGTGTTGAACTGCTCGGTGTTGCGCGGAGAGAGATAGTTGGTGTGTGGATCGATTTCGTGCGCGAAGGCGGTCATCGCCAGCGAGAACACATCTTCACTGTTGGTCTGCGCCAGGCGACGAATGGCAAATTTGTAGCGGCGGGTCAGCGTTTCGCGGATCTCTTTCTCATCTTTACCGGTGAGTTTGAGGCTCAGCTCGTCGTACTTCACTTTGCTGTCCCACAGGGCATTCAGCTCGGCTTCATCTTTCGGCCACGGCGACTTACTGCGGTCAAGATTAAAGGTGTCGTTACCCGTGAAGTCCATCGGACGTTCAAGCACCTTAAGCGCGTACTGATAGCGCTCGAAACGGCGTTTCTGCGACAGGTTATACAGATCGTAGAACAGGTCCAGCTTGCCGCTGCGTAACTCGTCACCCACCTCAGACTGCTTTTTGGCAAACTGTTCGACATCGCTGGCCAGCAGGACGTTGTGACTGTAGTCCAGCAGGTTCAGATAGCGGTCGAAAATTTTTGTCGAAAAGGCCTGGTCAAGGTCGAACTGACGATAGTGCGAACGGGTGAAGCGCGAGGTAACGCGCTCACTGACCGTTGCGTGCTGGGTCTCTTCCTTCAAAATCGGAATTTGATCGACACGCGTAATCTCGTCCACAGCGAAGGCGTGGCCTGTTATCGCAAACAGGCCAGCCAGCGCGGTGAGCTTAAAAAATGTGTTCATGCCGGGCTTGGCCTCCGTTTTAGAACAACAAGTGTTCTGCGCGTACAATCATTGACAGACCAGAAGTCAGCTGTACACGAACGCCATCTTTGGTGATTTCCAGTACGGTGGCATCCATAGCATTGTTACCCGCTTTCACCTTCAGAGACTGACCAACGCTCAGGACGCTAATGTCAGAAACCGGAGTGTGGCGCGGCTCTTCACGAGGCGCACGCGGGGCTTTTGCCGCCGGTTGCTCAGCACGTGGCTTACGCTCGGTGTTCTCTTTGCGACGCGGTGCAGGACGTGGCTTGCGTTCACGGCGAGGGGCTTCTTCCTGGCCATTGGCCGCGGCAGCTTCGCGCTTCTTCGCCTGCTGTTCAGCACGCTGAGCCTGAACTCGCGCTTTGGCTTCTTCGAGCTGCTTACGGGCGTGCTCAACGTGCTGCTCATCCAGCACACCGCAAGGGTTGCCGTCGAGATCCACACGCGTTGCGCCCGCTTTGATACCGTACAGGTAACGCCAGCTCGAAGTATAAAGACGTAAGGCGGAGCGGAGTTGGGTTTTGCTGAGGTTCATCTCACCTTCAACACGCTCTACCAGATCCTGAAAAATACCAATTTTCAGGGGACGAGCTTCGCCTTCGGCACTAAAACATTGAGGAAAACGTTCGGCCAAAAACGCGATAACTTCTTTACTGCTATTCAACTTAGGTTGATTTTCCATGAAATTTCCTGATTACAACGGACGTTGCCGACAAGCCGCAGGCATGAACAGGCGTCATTATAATGACGCCATCGGTAAATGCTACGTTATCCGTTGATTATCCTGCGACGCTCGCAAAGAATTTATGATAATCGGTCGCGGCGAGGACGTTTTCAAGGTTCGCCACCAGCTCGCGCAGCCTCTGCTCATCCTCGTGGGTAAAGCGGTTGAAGACCGTGCTGTCGATATCCAGTACACCAATAATCTGATTATTCACTTTCAGAGGAAGTACGATTTCAGCATTGCTGGCGCTGTCGCAGGCGATATGCCCGTCGAACGCGTGGACATCATCAACACGCTGCACCTGGTCCTGCGCCACCGCGGTACCACACACGCCGCGCCCGACCGGAATACGTACGCAGGCCAGCTTGCCCTGGAAGGGTCCCAGCACCAGCGTCTCGCCTTCCAGCAGATAGAAACCGGCCCAGTTCACATCAGACAGACGTTCGAAAAGCAACGCGCTGGTATTCGCCAGCGTGGCTAAAAAACTGGTTTCACCTGCCATCAATGCCTGAAAGTCACGGTTCAAATCCGCGTAGAATTCTGTTTTGTTCATTATTCAATCACTTGGTTGTCTTACAAAATTACAGCATAGCCTATTAAAATACGCATTATTTACGTTCATGCTCAAGATGAATCCATTCATGAGTTAAGATAACTATTAACTATCCTTTTTTAGCGCGACCGATGGCTCTTAAAACACCGAAAATAACACCGGCGAAAAAGATTACTGTGCATGCGGTTGGCGATGCGCTGCCCCGTGCACATTATCAGCGTTGTCCGCAATGCGATACGCTTTTTACGTTGCCAAAGATGAAATCATACCAAAGTGCTTTCTGCCCGCGCTGCAACGCAAAAATCCGCGATGGCCGCGACTGGTCCCTGACGCGACTGGCCGCGATGGCCGTCACCATGATGCTGCTGATGCCCTTTGCCTGGAGCGAACCGCTGCTCAGTTTGCACCTGCTGGGTGTGCGTATTGACGCCAACCTGCTGGAGGGGATCTGGCAGATGACCCGCCAGGGCGATCCCCTCACCGCCTCGATGGTACTGTTCTGCACCGTCGGCGCGCCGGTAGTGCTGGTGGCCGCCATCGCCTACCTGTGGTTTGGCAATATTCTGGGGATGAACCTGCGCCCGGTGCTTCTGATGCTCGAGAGGCTTAAGGAGTGGCTGATGCTGGATATCTACCTGGTGGGGATCGTCGTGGCGTCAATCAAGGTGCAGGATTACGCCTGGCTGCAGCCCGGCAGTGGTCTGTTCGCCTTTATCGCGCTGGTGATCCTCAGCATTCTCACAATGATCCACCTGAACGTGGAGCAGCTCTGGGAGCGGTTTTACCCCCAGCGCCCTGCCACCCGCTACAACACCGATTTGCGGGTCTGTCTGGGCTGTCACTATACCGGGCTACCCGACGCGCGCGGTCGCTGCCCGCGCTGCCATATTCCGCTGCGCCTGCGCCGCCATAACAGTCTGCAAAAATGCTGGGCGGCGCTGATCGCCTCGCTAATACTGCTGTTACCGGCTAACCTGCTGCCCATCTCGGTGATTTACGTCAACGGTGCACGCCAGGAAGATACCATTATGTCGGGCATCGTCTCGCTGGCGCAGAGCAACATCGCCGTCGCGGCCGTGGTGTTCATCGCCAGTATTCTTGTGCCCTTTACCAAAGTCGTGGTGATGTTTACCCTGCTCGTCAGCATTCATTTTAAATGTGAACAGGGGCTAAGAACCCGCATATTGCTGTTGCGTTTCGTTACCTGGATTGGCCGCTGGTCAATGCTGGATCTGTTTGTTATTTCGTTGATGATGTCGCTGATCAATCGCGATCAGCTCCTTGCTTTTACTATGGGACCCGCGGCGCTCTATTTCGGTACTGCGGTGATATTGACTATTCTTGCAGTGGAATGGCTGGATAGCCGCTTACTTTGGGATGCACATGAGTCAGGAAACGCCAGCTTCGCCGACTGAAGCGCGAGTTAAAACAAAACGTCGTATTTCGCCTTTCTGGTTACTGCCGGTTATCGCTCTGATGATCGCCGGCTGGTTAATCTGGACCAGTTACGAAGATCGCGGCAATACCATTACCATTGATTTCCAGAGCGCCGACGGTATCGTTGCGGGCCGTACGCCCGTGCGTTTCCAGGGGGTGGAGGTGGGCACCGTCCAGGATATTTCTCTGGACAAGAACCTGAATAAAATTGAGGTTCGCGCCAGCATCAAGTCCGATATGAAAGACGCCCTGCGGGAAGAGACGCAGTTCTGGCTTGTGACGCCAAAAGCCTCGCTGGCGGGCGTTTCCGGGCTGGATGCGCTGGTCGGCGGCAACTACATCGGCATGATGCCGGGCAAAGGTGAGCCAAAGGATCACTTTACCGCCCTGGATACGCAGCCGAAGTACCGGCTCAACAACGGCGATCTGATGATCCATCTCCACGCCCCGGATCTGGGCTCACTGAACAGCGGGTCGCTGGTCTATTTCCGCAAGATCCCCGTGGGCCGCGTCTACGACTACGCCATCACCCCCAATAAGCAGGGGGTGACCATCGACGTGCTGATTGAACGACGCTTCACCTCGCTGGTGAAAAAAGGCAGCCGCTTCTGGAACGTCTCTGGCGTCGATGCCGACCTGAGCCTGAGCGGGGCCAAAGTGAAGCTGGAAAGCCTCGCGGCGCTGGTGAATGGAGCCATCGCCTTCGATTCGCCGGAAGGCTCCGAGCCTGCCACACAGGAAGATGATTTCGGTCTGTACAAAGATCTGGCCCACAGCCAGCGCGGCGTGATCGTCAAGCTCACCCTCCCCTCTGCGGATGGCCTCAAGGCCGACTCCACGCCGCTGATGTATCAGGGGCTACAGGTAGGTCAGCTCACCAAAATGACGCTGAATCCTGGCGGCCTGGTGACCGGTGAGATGACCGTTGATCCCAGCGTGGTCGATCTGCTGCGGGAAAAAACGCGTATCGAAATGCGTAGCCCTAAGCTGTCCCTCAGCAACCCCAGCGTCAGCAGCCTGCTCACCGGCAGTACCTTTGAGCTGATCCCCGGCGGCGGCGAACCGGTCAACCAGTTTACTATCGCCCCTGCCGATAAGGCGCTGTTACAAAAACCAGGTGTCCTGACCGTAAGCCTTAGCGCGCCGGAAAGCTACGGTATCGACGCCGGTCAGCCGCTGATTCTGCACGGCGTGCAGATTGGTCAGGTGCTTGAGCGGTCGTTAACCAGCAAAGGGGTTACCTTTGAGGTGGCGATCGATCCGCAGTACCGCGAGCTGGTGCATGGCGACAGCAAATTCGTGGTCAACAGCCGGGTGGATGTCAAAGTCGGGCTCGACGGGGTCGAGTTCCTGGCGGCCAGCGCCAGCGAGTGGATCAGCGGCGGGATCCGTATCCTGCCGGGTGAGAAAGGCGCCATGCGCGACAGCTACCCGCTGTATGCCAACCTGGACAAAGCCCTCGAAAACAGCCTGAGCGATCTGCCGACCACCACCCTCACGCTGGTAGCCGACACCCTGCCGGACGTGCAGGCGGGCTCGGTGGTGCTGTATCGCAAATTCGAAGTGGGTGAGGTGATCCTCGTGCGCCCGCGCGCAAATGCCTTTGATATCGAACTGCATATCAAACCGGAGTACCGCAAGCTGCTGACCAGCAACAGCGTGTTCTGGGCCGAAGGCGGGGCCAAAGTGCAGCTTAACGGCAGCGGTCTGACGGTGCAGGCCTCCCCACTCTCCCGTGCCCTGCGTGGCGCCATCAGCTTTGACAACCTTAGCGGCGCCAGCGCCAGCCAGCGTAAGGGTGACAAGCGGATCCTCTATCCGTCTGAAACTGCCGCCCGCGCGGTGGGCGGTCAGATCACCCTGCACGCCTTTGATGCCGGCAAGCTCGCGGAAGGGATGCCGGTGCGCTATCTGGGGATTGATATTGGTCAGGTCCAGAGCCTGAAGCTGATTACCGCCCGCAATGAAGTGCAGGCCACGGCGGTGCTGTATCCGGAATATGTCGATAACTTCGCCCGCGCCGGAACGCGTTTCTCGGTGATCACCCCGCAGATTTCCGCCGCGGGGGTCGAGCATCTGGATACTATCCTCCAGCCCTATATCAACGTCGAGCCCGGACAGGGCAAACCGCGCCGCGATTTTGAGTTGCAGGAAGCGACCATCACCGACTCACGCTATCTCGATGGCCTGAGCATTGTGGTGGAAGTGCCGGATGCGGCATCGCTCGATATCGGTACGCCGGTGCTGTTCCGCGGAATGGAAGTGGGCACGGTCACTGGCCTGACGTTGGGGACGCTTTCCGACAGGGTGATGGTGGCCCTGCGCATCAGCGATCGTTATCAGCATCTGGTGCGGAACAACTCGGTCTTCTGGCTGGCCTCCGGCTACTCGCTCGATTTCGGCCTGACCGGCGGGGTAGTGAAAACCGGGACCTTCAACCAGTTTATCCGTGGGGGGATCGCCTTCGCGACGCCACCGGGCACGCCGCTGGCACCGAAATCTCAGCCCGGCAAGCACTTCCTGTTGCAGGAGAGCGAGCCGAAAGAGTGGCGCACCTGGGGAACCGCCCTGCCACGTTAATGCCTGCGCTCCGGTGTCAACCCACCGGAGCCTTTGTGGTACACTGCGCGCCTCTTTTTACTCCCTGTGGTGCGCTCGTGTCTCAACGTCCCGTCTATCTGCCAGATGAATTTCTGGCGCAAATGCGCCAGGCTCTGCCTGACTCTCTCGCTCTCGATGCGTTTATCGCCGCCTGCCAGCGCCCGCTGCGCCGCAGCCTGCGCGTCAATACCCTGAAAATCAGCGTGGCGGATTTCCTCACCCTGGTCGCACCGTACGGCTGGCAACTGACGCCGGTTCCGTGGTGCGAAGAGGGATTCTGGATCGAACGTGACGACGAGGAAGCCCTGCCGTTGGGCAGTACCGCCGAGCATCTGAGCGGGCTGTTTTACATTCAGGAAGCCAGCTCCATGCTGCCGGTTGCCGCACTCTTTGCTGACGACAATACGCCATCCCGCGTGATGGACGTGGCGGCAGCCCCGGGCTCCAAAACTACCCAAATCGCCGCGCGGATGAATAATCAGGGGGCGATCCTCGCCAATGAGTTTTCCGCCAGCCGCGTTAAGGTGCTGCATGCCAATATTAGCCGCTGCGGGATCAGCAACGTGGCGTTAACCCATTTTGATGGCCGCGTGTTTGGCGCTGCGCTACCGGAAGCCTTTGATGCGATCCTGCTGGACGCCCCCTGCTCCGGCGAAGGGGTGGTGCGCAAAGATCCCGATGCGCTGAAGAACTGGTCCGTGGCCAGCAATCTGGAGATCGCCGCCACCCAGCGCGAGCTGATCGACAGCGCCTTCCATGCCCTGCGTCCCGGCGGCACCCTTGTGTACTCCACCTGCACCCTCAACCGCGACGAGAACGAGACGGTCTGCCTGTGGTTAAAAGAGCTGTATCCCGACGCCGTGGAGTTTCTGCCGCTGAACGACCTGTTCGCCAGCGCCAGTGAATGCGTCACGCCGGAAGGCTTCCTGCACGTCTTCCCGCACATCTACGACTGCGAAGGCTTCTTCGTGGCGCGGCTGCGCAAAACGGCCGCCATCGCCCCGCTGCCAGCCCCTAAATTCAAGGTGGGCAATTTCCCGTTTACGCCGCTTAAAACCCGCGAAGCCGCGCAGATTACCGCAGCTGCACATCTGGCGGGTCTGCACTGGGGCGATAACCTGCGACTGTGGCAGCGCGACAAAGAGGTGTGGTTATTCCCGACGGAGATTGAGCCGCTGATCGGTAAAGTGCGTTTCTCCCGTCTCGGCATACGGCTGGCAGAAACCCACAACAAAGGTTACCGCTGGCAGCATGAAGCGGTAATTGCGCTGGCCGGCCAGGACAACGCCTTTGCCTTAACCCAGCAGGAAGCGGAAGAGTGGTATCGCGGCCGCGATGTCTGGCCGCAGGCGACCCCTACCGGAGATGATGCGGTAGTGACATACCAGGGTTTCCCCATTGGACTGGCGAAAAAAGTGGGCTCACGTCTGAAGAATAGCTACCCGCGCGAGCTGGTTCGCGATGGTCGTTTGTTTACCGGTAACGGTGACGCGGGCTAAAAAAAGGCACTTTTTTACTGGCGCTTTTGCTCTCCATTGACCAGGCTGAAAAGTGGGCGACTATACTGGTCGTACCAGACCACAGCGAGATTCTGGAGAGCATTATGACGAAAACCAATGTGCGCATTGGCGCATTCGAAATCGATGATGCCGAGTTAAACGGCGATACGCAGGGCGAACGAACGTTAACCATCCCCTGCAAGTCTGACCCTGACCTGTGCATGCAGCTCGATGCCTGGGATGCAGATACCAGCGTCCCGGCACTCCTCGATGGCGAACACTCCGTACTATACCGTGAGCATTACGATCAAGGTTCCGATGCCTGGATCATGCGCCTTGCATGATTTGGAGAGAACCCGCCCGCAGGCGGGTTATTTGTCAGCGTATTTTCCCCTTCCCTGAATCATCCCCTACAATATTAATACGATAGTGAATGCTAAGGGGCATGATGTACGCACTGGTTCTGTTTATCTGTTATCTGGACGCGGGTTGCGAAGACCTGGTCGTGGACGTTTATCGCACCGAACTGCAGTGCGAGGCTTCGATGGACGATCAGCGGATCCGTCACGGCGGCTGCTATCCGGTCGAAGACTTTATCGACGGCTTCTGGCGTCCGGCTCAGGAGTATGCCGACCTCTAATCACTGTAGCTGCGCCAGAGTCAACGACCCGCCAAACACCGCCCCGGTATCGATATAGTGCAGGTTCTGGCAATCAAACCGCTGACTTAGCGGCGTATGGCCAAACCAGAAGTGATCGGCCCCGGCGATCCCCTCCTCATGACCGTTCATTAGAGCCCGCAGGCGATCCCTGTCCCACAGAATGCGCTGCTTCGCGACCGGTTTATCCCATTCATACTGCGATGACGGGTAATCGGCATGGGCAATCACGTTCACGCCGTTGGCGCAGGTGATTTCGATAATCCACGGCAGCGTTTCGCAGCGCCTGAACAGGTCGAGAGCCTGCTGCTGGTCGCCCTTTAATTCGGCAAACCAGACGCCGCCGTTCATCAACCACAGCCCGAAGCTCTTATTATGCAGGGCATCCAGCGCCATCTGCTCATGATTGCCGCGCACCGCATAAAACCAGTTTTCATTTAATAACTGCAGGCATTTGACGCTGTCCGGCCCGCGGTCGATAAGATCGCCGACGCAAATAAGTAAATCCTCATACGGATTAAAATGCCGCTGCTTTATTTCATCCATAAGCAGTTGATAACAGCCGTGAAGATCGCTTACCACCCAGACGTGTCGCCAGTTGTGACCATCAAGTTTTAGATACATAGCGCCTCCTCAGGATCAGTATAGCCCCTGCGGAATGGAGCACTGGTGAGGAGAGGAAGGCACCCTGTTTAATAACCTCAATCGTTATTAAACGAAGCGGAAATAAAGGTTTAGCAACGGTTAAATGATTATCCGATGACCTTTAAGATAATTGCAGAATTATAAAGAGGTCTTCATCGTGTCAAATACTATCCTGCCTGCTGAGGTGCCATACGCGCACCGTTCTTCCGTGATTCTCGCCCTGACGAAAGGCGATCTTACGCCCGGGCCGCTGTGGCAAAAACGCGATTACCGGCTGAAATTTTTCCTGCGCACCCTGCTGTTCTGGTCTTCGACCACCCGCATGCTGGAGACGATCGCCCGTCGCGATGATTTCTCAACCTTGCTGAAGGCACAGCCAACGCTGCCGGTGAAAACCCAGCGCCAGTACCTCACCCGCGGGCTGACGGCCGGTGAGCGCGCGGCGGCGATCCTGCACCACTACGCCTGGATTGATGCGCTACCGGATAGTAGCCTGGCGCATCTTTTTACCAGCCCGTCGCCGCTTCCGCTGCTGCAGTTCGCCACCAAAGAGGACGCCTGCTATACGATCTACGCCACTTCCGCGGTGAAGGCCGAGCGCGAGGGCGAAACCACTCTCTGGTTACGCGCCGGGGATAATACCCTGCTGGCGAGTCTGACCTTCAGCGTCGTCGGAGAGAACGGGCGCAGCGCGCTGGTGATTGGCGGCCTGCAGGGGCCACGCCGGGATGTCGGCCGGGAGACGATTAAAAACGCCACACGGGCCTGTTATGGCCTGTTTCCGAAACGTATTCTGCTGGAAGCCGTCTTCAACCTGGCGAAGCAGTCAGATATCAGCGCCATTTACGGCGTCAGCGATGAGGGCCATGTTTTTCGCGCCCTGCGTTACCGTCTGAGCAAAGGGCGCCATCTGCACGCCAGCTACGATGAATTCTGGGCGTCACTGGGCGGTAAGCAGGACAATGCCTTCCGCTGGGCCCTGCCAGCCGGCATGGAACGCAAATCACTGGAGAGCATTGCCAGTAAAAAACGCGCCGAATACCGTCGTCGTTTTCAGCTGCTGGATGAGATTGAGCAGGCCATCCGCGTCCGGTTTTGCCGCTAATATCTGCTTTCATCGGTGACAGGCAAAAATTTAACACAAGCGCTAAAAAGCGCTGGACTTCCGCCGGGCGTAGTGTGGTATGGTTTAAGGAATAACAGAGGATGTTGCCCAACTGTTAAAGTCCGCAACAGGAAAATGCGTTTACTTTCAACAGATAAAAAGAGACCGAATACGATTCCTGTATTCGGTCCAGGGAAATGGCTCTTGGGAGAGAGCCGTGCGCTAAAAGTTGGCATTAATGCAGGCTAAGTCGCCTTGCACTTTAAGAATAGATGACGACGCCAGGTTTTCCAGTCCGCAGCAAAAGTGGCCTGAAAAAAAGCGTTAGCCTGTCCTTAAACACAAAAACCGCAATGCTTCCGAAGAGAAGCCTGCGGTTTTTTTATTGGAAGCGGGAAGCTAGCAGAGCGTATTGGCGCGCTCAATAAACGGCGCCAGACTCATCTTCTGCCCTGGGTTAGCCGGGTCATCAACCTGGATTATGGAAATCGGCTGGCCGTTGCTCTTACCGCTGTCGACCTGCTGCTGTGCCACGTCGTTCAGGGGATACTGCACCAGCGTGCTTGGGTTGATGGCATACAGCGCATGGCCTGGACGGCAGGTCAGCATCACCTCTTCCCGGTTAAACGCCCATTTATCTTTACCCATTTCAAACCGGCTAACGGTGATCACCTGCGGTGCCGCCAGCGCCGTGCCGGAACAGGCCAGCAATAAGAGAGAAAGTACTGTTTTTTTCATTGTGTTCCACCTCGTCAGAAGGGTTCCCAGGTCGCGAACAGGCTGACTGCCGCCAGAACCAGCGCCCCCAGCACAACCTCAGTCTGCGTCATCCTGATAAAATAACGTTGCTCACGTCCGTCGCCAGAACGAAATCGCGGCACCAGAACATACCGATTCACCAGCGCAATTACCACCATCATTGCCACCAGCGCACATTTCAACAACAGCAGCCGCCCCCATGCCGACTGCCACGGCGCAACCCAGCCCTGGATCAGCAGGGTATTGATCGCCCCGGTGAGTACCACCCCGGCGACGGCCAGATGACCATAGCGCGAGAAGCGCATCATGGTATAGATGGCGGCCTCCCGCCAGCGTCCGCGCGACAGGCGCAGGCAAAAGAGCAGCGGCAATAAGCCACCCAGCCAGACGGCCGCACACAGCAGATGCAGGCCATGATTGCTGCGCTGCACTCTCCCCAGAATGCCCTCATGCATCGCCGCATGCCCGACGCCCGCCAGCAGGATAAACTGCGCGGCGGTAAACAGCAGGATCAGCGGAACGGCTTTTCGCGGTTCCAGCCAGGCAATCAAGAAGGTCATCAGGGCCAGGATAATCTGCCATAGCCAGATCCGGCCAAACTGGGTGGTGAGTACTGCAAGCCAGGTTGGCGCGCTAATAACATCCTGCCAGCCATCGCCCATCATCCCGCCCTGTAGCGCCAGCATCATCACTGCTGAGAGCAGGGCAACAGAAGCGATCGCTTTTTGCTGGCGACGAAAACGGCGCGCCAGCAGACGCCGCAGCGAGACAGGTGCCAGCCAGGCGCCGTAAAGGGCGTTGCCGAAAAGCACCATCAGGGCGGAAAAATGGACAAAACGCAGCGTAACGTAGCAGAACGCCAGCATTTTACTTCACGCTAAAACGGTAGCTACCCTGGGTTTTATGACCATCCACGGAGACCACATGCCAGTCCACCCGGTAGGTGCCTGCCGTCAGCGGAGAGTTTAATGGCACGATCAGCTGGGTCGGGTCCTTCTCATTGCGTTTTACCGCACCGGTTTCAGCGGGCTGCTGTTTATCATCCGTGACGGAAACCCCGCTAAACCGCGGCTCGATCCCCTCGGAGAAGTTGAGCGTTAATGCCTGGGGCGCCGCGTCAACGGCGGCATCAGCCGCGGGGTATTGATGCTGCAAATGGGCATGAGCAAAGACAACCGGCGTCGTCAACGTAGTCAATAACAGAGTCAGCGTGCAGAGAGCACGGGAAAGGGGTATCGCCATCACATACATTCCTTTTTGTTATGCCTGATTGTCAGAGGATAACTCTGTATAATGATCCAGTCGAGGATCATCCTGCCCGGGCTTGTCAATGCGCCGCCGTTTGGGTAACGTTGGCCCGCAATTGAAGGAGACCCTTATGAAGACTAATCTCGCCACCCTCCCCCAGGAGGAGATGGACAAAGTGAATGTAGATTTGGCCGCTGCGGGCGTAGCTTTTAAAGAGCGCTATAACATGCCGGTTATCGCTGAGGTGGTAGAGCGGGAACAACCGGCGCACCTGCGCGACTGGTTTCGCGAGCGACTGATTGCGCATCGATTAACCTCTGTTAACCTCTCGCGCCTGCCGTGGGAGCCGAAAGTTAAGTAACCTTACCCGCTGTTACAGTTCCTTACACAGATTATGCCAGGATAAAAAGCCCTGATTCATTTAGGGGCTTTATGAATCTCTGCGACTCCGTGCATAAGGAAATCACGATGTCTCACTGGACTATTGCGGCTGCTCAGTACCAGCCGACCCATCACTGCGTGGACGACCACGTATCACACCATCTGCGTTTTATCACCGCCGCCGCACGCCAGCAGTGCAATTTGCTGCTCTTTCCGGAACTCTCGTTAACCGGCCCGGTCTTACCAGACAGCCAACTCCCTGCCCCACCTGCTCGCCAGCAGCTCGCGCCGCTGCATGAGGCCGTTCAGGCGTGTAACCTCTCGGTTATTGCCGGGATCACGGTGGACGATAACGGCCAGCGTCAGCGTGGGCTGGCGTGGTTTAGCCCGGAACGGCCCCAGGCCATTCTCTACCCGCATGGCGCAGGTGCCTGTCTGGAGAGTCGACACAGCAGCGGCCTGTCTCTAGTCGATGCTCACGCCGAGCCGCCCAATATCACCCCCAACGCCACGCTGTTTACCCGCGGCATGGCGGTGAGTGAAGCTGAAAGGCCCGCCTCCTTTGCACAGTGGCAGCGTTTTGCCCATCGCTACGGGATTGCGGTGCTGGTGGCCAATCACGACGGCGGTAGCGCCCTGTGGGATGCGCGCGGGCAGTTAATCCTTCGCGCCGATCCCGGCGAGCTGTTATTAACGGGTCGCTATGTAGAGCAGAGTTGGCAAGGTGAGATCATTCCATTACGCTAAACCTTTTACGGCCAGGAGAGAGCCATGCTACGTGTCATCGACACCGAAACCTGCGATCTGCAGGGAGGGATTGTGGAAGTGGCGTCTGTCGATGTTGTGAACGGGCAGATCGTTAACCCATGCAGCCATCTGGTGCGTCCGGATCGCCCCATCAGCCCGCAGGCGATGGCGATTCACCGCATCACCGAGGCGATGGTGGCCGACAAACCCTGGATTGAAGAGGTGATCCCGCACTATCACGGCAGCCAGTGGTATGTGGCGCATAACGCCAGCTTCGATCGCCGCGTTCTGCCCGAGATGCCGGGAGAATGGATCTGTACCATGAAGCTGGCCCGGCGCGTATGGCCGGGGATCAAATACAGCAATATGGCGCTCTATAAGTCGCGCAAACTCAGCGTCAGGACGCCGGAAGGGCTGCATCATCACCGCGCCCTGTACGACTGCTATATTACCGCCGCGTTGCTGATTGATATCATGAACACCACCGGCTGGACCCCGGATGAGATGGCCGACATCACCGGACGGCCGGCGCTGTTGACCACCTTTACCTTCGGTAAATATCGCGGGAAAGCGGTAGCGGAGGTGGCAGACAAAGATCCGGGCTATCTGCGCTGGCTGTATAACAACCTCGACAGAATGAGCCCCGAGCTGCGCCTCACCCTGAAGCACTATCTGGGCGGATCCTGATCCGCCTCTCCAGACCGGGCGGTCAGTGTCTCCTGCGCCAGGCCGACGATAAACGCATACTCCAGCGCCACCCCTTCATAGGATTTAAAGCGCCCGGATTTCCCGCCGTGTCCGGCATCCATGTCGGTACAGAGCAGCAATAAATTATCGTCGGTCTTCATCTCACGCAGTTTCGCCACCCACTTCGCGGGCTCCCAGTACTGCACCTGGGAGTCATGCAGGCCGGTGGTGACCAGCATGTGCGGATAGGCCTTCGCCTCCACATTGTCATAAGGGCTGTAGGCTTTCATGTAGCGGTAGTAGGTCGGATCCTGCGGGTTGCCCCACTCCTCATACTCTCCAATGGTCAACGGGATGGACTCGTCGAGCATGGTGGTCAGCACATCGACAAAGGGCACCTGCGCCACCACGCCTTTAAACAGCCCCGGGCGTTCGTTGATCACGGTACCCATCAGCATGCCGCCCGCGCTGCCCCCCATCGCGAAGCACTGTTTCCTGTCGCCATACCCCAGCTCCAGCAGCCCATCGCAGACATCGAGATAGTCGTTGAAGGTGTTTTTCTTTTTCAGGAATTTGCCGTCCTCATACCACTTCTGCCCCAGCTCGCCGCCGCCGCGAATATGGGCGATAGCAAAGACGAAGCCCCGGTCGAGCAGGCTTAAGCGGCTGCTGCTGAAATCGGCGTCGATGCTGGAACCATAAGAACCGTAGCCGTAGATGAGGATCGGGTTTTTGCCCTTGCGGAAATGGTGCTTATGGTAGACCAGCGAAACCGGCACTTCGGTGCCGTCGCGAGCTACAATCCAGACGTGCTCGCTGCGGTAGAGTTCAGCATTAAAGCCTTTGACCTCGGCCTGCTTCAGCACCTTGCGCTGCCCGGTGTCCATATCCAGCTCGAACAGGGTATCGGGAGTGGTCATGGAGGAGTAACCGTAGCGCAGGCGCGACGTTTCCGGCTCCGGGTTATAGCCAATCCAGGTTACGTAGGCGGGATCGTCGAAGGCGATACCGATCACCTCCCGGGTTTTGCGGTTTATCTGCCGCAGGCTGGTCAGCCCGCGCTGGCGCTCTTCCACCACCAGCCAGTCGGTAAAGAGGGTAAAGCCTTCAAGCATCACCTGCTCGCGCGGCGGGATCAGCACTTCCCATTTGCGTTCGTCGCGCACTTTGGTTTTGTAAAGGCCAAAGTTTTTGCCCTCCCGGTTGGAGCGCAGATAGAAGGTGTGCTGGAAGTGGTCGAGACTGTACTCGTGATCCTTGCGGCGCGGCATAAAGCACAGCGGCTGGGCGTCCGGCAGTTCGGCATCCAGCAGCAGCACCTCGGTAGTGGTGGCGCTGGCGAGGAAGATAATCACGTAGTGTTTCGACGTGGTCTTGTGCAGGCTGACGTAAAAGGTTTCGTCTTTCTCCTCATAAACCAGCTCGTCGCTGGTGGACGCGGTGCCTACCGTATGCCGCCAGACCTGAAAAGGGTGCAGCGTGGTGGCATGCTTTTTGATGTAATAGACGGTCTCCGAGTCGTTGGCCCAGATAAAATCGGGGGAGACGTTGTCGAGCATCTCGGGATACCAGTTCCCGGACTCCAGATTGCGGAACCGTAAGCCGTACTGCCGTCGGGAGAGGTAGTCTTCGGTCAGGGCCATAATGGCGTTATCCGGCGACACCGCCATGCCGCCCAGGGTATAAAACTCGCTGTGCGACGCCCGCTGGTTGGCATCCAGCAGCGTTTCCCACTCCTCCCACTCGGCGCAGAGCACCGACTGCCGCTGATAGATGGCGTATTCGTTACCGGGCTCATAGACGTGTCGGTATCGATAGCCGTTGCGACTCCAGGGCGCCGAGACGTCACGCTGCGGAACGCGCTCTACCATTTCGTTAAGCAGACGGTCCTGCAGCGCCTGCTGCGTCGACATGACCCTGCGGCCATAGTCATTTTCATCGTGGAGGTAATCCAGCACCTCCGCCTGTGAGCGGGTATCGTCGCGCAACCAGTAATAGTTGTCGATACGCGTGTCACCGTGCGCGGTGAGAGCGTGCGGTATGCGTTGGGCTTTAGGTGGCATGTCAGTATGATTCTTTTACGTTTAACACCCTATAAGGTTGGCAAAACATGCGCACGATGCAAGCGAAACGGGATACCCGGGGGTAAAAAGTTAGCCGGGGAGCGCCTGTTTTTGCTGACGAATATCCTGCTCAATGCCTTCCCGGACCTCGGTCGGGATTTTCAGCGCATCGCCCAGCGCATTGAGATAGCTGCGTTCCATAAAGTGATCGATATCGATCGCCGCGCAGCTCAGGAAATAGAGCTCCAACGCTTCCTCTTCATTTTTTATCCCCTGCGCCAGTCGTTGCGGATCCAGCGGCTGCTCGATGGCCTGGGCCACCAGCGCCCTGCCCTGCTCCTCCACGCCCGCTTCCCGCAGCTGCTGCTCAATGGCGGCGCGCTCTCGATCGTCAATGTGCCCGTCGCTCTTCGCCGCAAAGACCAGGGCCAGGATCAGCCTTTCGCTGCGCACATCCAGTGCAGAGGCCTGCTGACCAAACTGCGGTTCATCCTGATGGGCAGAACGCACCTTGTCCTTGTACTTATTCCATAGCACGGTGCCGGCAATGGCCCCGCCGCCCGCCAGCAGGGCACCGGTGCCGTATTTCGCCAGCAGCTTACGCGAAGATTTATTCGCCACCAGCAGTCCGGCAAGGCCGCCAAGCGCCCCTGGCGCCAGCATTTTGCTCAGCCCTTCTCCCGAGGATGACCCCGCTTTCTGCCCCAGCAGCGACTGTAATTGATTCAACCAGTTTGACATGATTTCCCTCACTTAACGGTGCATGAATCTCACAGCCTAAGCGAGGGGATGTCAGGAAATGTCTGCGGCGACAAAAGAAGCGAAAATTCACTTTTTCGCTGACAGGTACTGCGCGCTGCCCGCGTTACAGTCCACCTTCACCTGATAATGGATATCGGTGTTTTTGCCCCGCACCGTCAGCGGCACGGTCCAGCGATCTTTTTCACCCTTCACCTCCTTCGGGTTGATCCACGCTACCGGGTCGGCCATCCCCAGCGTCTTTTGATCGTCCGCCCAGCGCACGATGCGGTTTTGCAGATAGTCCCGCTTCACGCTGGCGGCAATCCCCTCGGCATCCTGACCTTCACAGGTCGGAAACTTCACGGTTTTCTCATCGGCGGCCTGCGCCGTCAGGCTGGCACCCAGCAGCGCCAGCGCCATCACGACCCCTGTTTTGTTCATCACGATCTCCTGTATTGGCTCCCCAAAAGCATGGTCGAAAAATATGACGATGCAAATAACCGCCTGTCGGCACGGCGGATTTTCGCGAAACAAGACAGACGCAAACGTTTTCGTTTATACTGCGCGCAACTTTTTCAGGGGGATGATTATGACTCGTTTAGGAACTGCGCTGCGCCCGGCAGCGACGCGCGTAATGTTGCTCGGATCCGGTGAACTGGGCAAAGAAGTGGCCATCGAGTGCCAGCGCTTAGGGATTGAAGTGATCGCCGTCGATCGCTATGCCGATGCCCCGGCCATGCACGTTGCCCATCGCTCGCACGTCATTAATATGCTCGATGGCGACGCCCTGCGCGCGGTGATTGCCGCAGAAAAACCGCACTTCGTGGTGCCGGAAATCGAAGCCATCGCCACCGATACCCTGCTGGCGCTGGAAGCCGAAGGCCAGCACGTGGTGCCCTGTGCCCGCGCCGCGAAGCTGACCATGAACCGGGAAGGTATTCGCCGCCTGGCCGCGGAAGAGCTGGCTTTGCCTACCTCCCGCTACCGTTTTGCCGATAGCAAGAGCGATTTTCTGCAGGCGGTGAACGACATTGGCTACCCGTGCATCATTAAGCCGGTGATGAGCTCCTCCGGCAAAGGACAGAGCTTTGTGCGCAGCGCCGACCAGCTGGATCAGGCCTGGGATTACGCCCAACAGGGGGGCCGCGCCGGTGCCGGCCGGGTCATCGTTGAGGGGGTGGTGCAGTTTGATTTTGAGATTACCCTCCTGACCGTCAGCGCCGTCGATGGGGTGCACTTCTGCGATCCGATTGGCCATCGTCAGGAAGATGGCGACTACCGTGAATCCTGGCAGCCGCAGCGGATGAGCCCGCTGGCCCGGGCGCGCGCCGAGGAGATCTCCCGCAAAGTGGTGCTGGCCCTGGGCGGCCACGGGCTGTTTGGCGTCGAGCTGTTCGTCTGTGGCGACGAGGTAATTTTCAGCGAAGTCTCCCCACGTCCGCACGATACCGGCATGGTGACCCTGATCTCGCAGGACCTCTCCGAGTTTGCCCTGCACGTCCGTGCCTTCCTCGGCCTGCCGGTAGGTGGCGTGCGTCAGTATGGTCCCGCGGCATCGGCGGTGATCCTGCCCCAGCTGACCAGCCAGAACGTCACCTTTGATAACGTTGATGCGGCAGTGGGCGCGGGCCTGCAGCTGCGTCTGTTCGGTAAGCCAGAAATCGAAGGTTCGCGTCGCTTAGGCGTGGCGCTGGCAACGGGCGAAGATGTGGAAACCGCAATAGAGCGGGCGAAACAGGCCGCCGCCAGCGTGCAGGTAGCAGGATAAAAAAACGGGCCACTAGGCCCGTTTTTTTTAGACATTTGACGTTTATCGTAGGCCGGGTAAGCGCAGCGCCTCCCGGCAAAAAACGCGCACAATACCTAAAGCTTACTGCTGCGCGCCTTCAACCGCTTCGCGCGCCAGCTTAGTGATGCGATCCCAGTCGCCCGCTTCCAGCGCATCCGCTGGAACCAGCCAGGAGCCACCGATGCACAGCACGCTTTTCAGCGCCAGATAGTCACGGTAGTTCGCCGGGGAGATGCCGCCAGTCGGGCAGAAACGCACGTTGGCGAACGGACCTGCGATAGCCTGCAGCGCTTTGGTGCCGCCGTTGGCTTCCGCCGGGAAGAATTTGAACTCTTTCAGGCCGTAGTCCAGACCCAGCATCAGCTCAGATACGGTGCTGATACCCGGGATCAGTGGAATGGAGCCTTCGGTTGCCGCTTTCAGCAGCGGCTCGGTCAGACCCGGGCTGATGGCGAACTGCGCACCGGCTTCGGTGACTTCAGCCAGCTGCTGAGGGTTCAGTACGGTACCTGCGCCGATGATGGCTTCCGGCACTTCTTTGGCGATGGCGCGAATCGCATCCATTGCACAGGCGGTACGCAGGGTCACTTCCAGGACGCGAACGCCACCGGCAACCAGCGCTTTCGCCATCGGCACAGCGTGTTCCAGCTTGTTAACCACGATCACCGGCACTACCGGGCCAGTTTTCAGGATTGCTTCTGCACTTGTATTCCAGTTTTTCATCAGAGTTTTTCTCTCGCCAGATCGATAATTCTTGTCGTCTTAAAACGTAATACAGGTCGCGCCCTGCTCTGCGCCCGAGAGGTTCTCGCGCAGCGCACTGAACATTTCGCGCCCCGTGCCCACGCGCGATGCGCTCAGGTCAGGAATATGTGGCTTACGTGCGGCAAGTACCGCCTCATCCACCAGTAAGGTCAACTCGCCGGTCTGACCGTTAACGCGGATGATGTCGCCATCGTACACTTTTGCCAGCAATCCACCGTCGTAAGCTTCCGGGGTGACATGGATGGCAGAAGGCACTTTACCTGATGCGCCGGAGAGGCGTCCATCGGTTACTAACGCAATTTTGAAACAGCGGTCCAATAATACACCAAGTGGCGGCATTAGTTTATGTAATTCTGGCATGCCGTTCGCTTTTGGTCCCTGATGACGGACCACAACCACGCAATCTTTGTCCAGCAGACCGGCTTCAAATGCCGGCAGCACGTCATGCTGACTCTCGAACACAATCGCCGGGGCCTCAATAACCTGGTTTTCCACCGGCACCGCAGAGGTCTTCATTACCGCCCGACCCAGGTTGCCGTTCAGCACTTTGGTGCCGCCGTGGTGAGAGAATGGCTTGTCGAAGGTGGCGATCACGCTCTCATCCAGCGAAGCCTGAGCCCCTTCACGCCAGTCCAGCTCGCCATCGTTCAGCCACGGCTCCAGGGTGTAACGCTGCAGGCCAAAACCGGCCACCGTGTTGACGTCTTCATGCAGCAGACCGCCCTTCATCAGCTCGCGCATCAGCACCGGTACGCCGCCCGCCGCCTGGAAGTGGTTAATGTCTGCCGGGCCGTTCGGGTAGAGACGGGTCATCAGCGGCACCGCTTCAGACAGATCGGAGAAATCGTCCCAGTTGATGAGAATGCCCGCAGCACGGGCCATCGCCACCATGTGCATGGTGTGGTTGGTGGAGCCGCCGGTCGCCAGCAGAGCCACGATACCGTTGACCACCACTTTTTCATCAACCATTTTACCGAGCGGCATCCACTCGTTGCCGTTACCGGTCAGGCGGGTCACCTGCCGCGCCGCTGCGGCGGTCAGGGCTTCACGCAGCGGTGCATCCGGGTGGACAAACGACGAGCCCGGCAGCTGCATTCCCATAAATTCCACCACCATCTGGTTGGTGTTGGCGGTACCGTAAAACGTACAGGTGCCCGGCGCGTGATAGGACGCCGCTTCCGACTCCAGCAGCGCCATGCGATCCACTTTGCCTTCGGCATACAGCTGGCGAATGCGCACTTTCTCTTTATTAGCCAGACCGCTGGCCATCGGGCCTGACGGCACGAACAGCGCAGGAAGATGACCAAACGACAGGGCCGCCATCGCCAGCCCCGGAACAATCTTGTCGCACACGCCGAGGTACAGCGCGCCATCAAACATGTTATGCGACAGGCCGACCGCGGCGGACATGGCGATCACTTCCCGGCTCAGCAGCGAGAGTTCCATCCCGTCCTGACCCTGGGTCACGCCGTCGCACATCGCAGGCACCCCGCCCGCGACCTGGCCCACGGCATTGGCCTGGTGCAGCGCTTTCCGAATGATGTCCGGGTAGGTCTCATACGGCTGATGCGCCGAGAGCATGTCGTTGTAGGAGGTGATGATGCCGATATTGTTACGCAGCATGCTTTTCAGCGAGGCTTTATCTTCTGGCTGGCAGGCGGCAAAACCATGCGCCAGGTTACCGCAGGCCAGCTGCGAACGATGGACCGTATCGGTCTTCGCCTGCTGAATGCGCGCGAGGTAGGCTGAACGGGTCTTTTTCGAGCGCTCAACAATGCGCTGTGTTACCCGTAACAAAGTCGAATTCATAGAAGCTCCTGTCATTTATCTGTCCGCGCTCTGGAATTAACAAAGTGTTTAGCAGGCTATAACATCGCTGAAACGCTTGATTGCCGGAGCTCTGGGGCAAAATCGCTTCCGGCAGTGTAATAAAAAAAGCTCCGGGTGGAAATCCACACGGAGCTTAAATGGTTATTTATTGTGCGCTGGCCTGAGCCAGATCATGTTACCGGTAAAATAACCCCTAAGGATTAGCGGTTAATTTACTCAAACTCGTTCCAGGAGCGGCCGTCACGGGTGATCATCGCCACAGAGGCAACCGGTCCCCAGGTACCCGCCTGATAAGGTTTCGGTGCATCCTGATCCGCAGCCCAGGCTTCGGTGATGGAGTCGACCCATTTCCACGCCTCTTCCACTTCGTCACGACGCACAAACAGGGCCTGGATCCCACGCATGGTTTCCAGAAGCAGACGTTCGTACGCATCCGCCAGATGGTTCTGGTTGAAGGTTTCGGAGTAGCTCAGATCCAGCTTGGTGGTCTGCAGGTTGTGTTTGTGATCCAGGCCCGGCACCTTGTTCAGCACCTGAATATCCACGCCCTCGTCCGGCTGCAGACGGATGGTCAGTTTGTTCTGCGGCAGCTCCTGCCAGGACTCTTTGAACAGGTTCAGTTCCGGATTTTTGAAGTAGACAACCACTTCAGAGCATTTGGCCGGCAGACGTTTACCGGTGCGCAGGTAGAAAGGCACTCCCGCCCAACGCCAGTTGTCGATATCCACGCGGATGGCGACGAAAGTTTCGGTGCTGCTGGTTTTATTCGCGCCCTCTTCTTCCAGATAGCCCGGCACTTTTTTACCCTGGGCGAAACCGGCGGTGTACTGACCGCGGACGGTTTTCTCACGCACGTTGGAGCGATCGATGCGTCGCAGGGACTTCAGCACTTTCACCTTCTCATCGCGAATGCTGTCTGCAGAGAGATCTGACGGCGGTGCCATGGCGATCATGCAGAGGATTTGCAGCAGGTGGTTCTGGATCATGTCGCGCATCTGACCGGCCTGGTCAAAGTAACCCCAGCGCCCTTCAATCCCCACCTCTTCCGCCACGGTGATCTCCACGTGGTCGATAGTGCGGTTATCCCAGTTATTCACAAACAGGGAGTTGGCAAAACGCAGCGCCAGCAGGTTGAGCACCGTCTCTTTACCGAGGTAGTGGTCGATACGATAAACCTGGCACTCTTCAAAGTATTCCCCGACCTGGTCGTTAATTTCACGGGAGGTCGCCAGCGAGGTACCCAGCGGTTTTTCCATGACCACGCGTGCCGGCTTGGCGTTCAGTTTTGCTTCGCCGAGCCCTTTGCAGATGGCGCCGAAGGTGCTTGGCGGCATGGCGAAATAGTTGATGGTGACGCGATTTTTTTGATCGAGCATCGCGCCCAGATCGGCAAAGGCCGACGTGTCGTTCACGTCGAGGTTGCAGAAATCGAGACGTCCACTCAGCGTATCCCACAAACTTTCATCGATCTTCTCCTTCATGAAAGTTTCCAGCGCTTCGCGCACCACTTTGGTATACGCGTCTTTATCCCAGTCGGCACGGCCCACGCCCAGGATGCGCGTCTCCGGGTGGATCTGACCCGCTTTTTCCAGTTGATACAGGGAAGGCAGCAATTTCCGGCGTGCAAGATCGCCTTTCGCGCCGAAAATGACCAGGTCACATGCCTGGGCTGTTTGCGTTACCGCCATGTCATTCTCCTCAGTTGGATATCCTGGTGCTTTTGCCAGAATATCGTTGTAATTTTATTACATGCACTCTACTGCTTTTATGTCATTCCCGAAACCATTTGCACTTATCCTCGCGTGCGATACGGCGATATTTCGTCAGGGGATCGCGCCGCGCGGGGTAATAACGGTGAAACGGGCGAAACTTTGTTCTGTCAGGCCGTTGCTAAAATCCGACAGCGATCAAGTAATGAAAAAAAACAACAACATTTTTTTCGGGGTTTGCCCTTTTCGGCAAATCACAGGCGTATATTCTTGCTAATTCGAATCGCGATTTCACCCCTTAATGAAATCGTTTCCACCGATGAGCGCCGTGTTAATAATGAACATGCTGGAAAAAATCCAGTTTCAACTGGAACACCTTAGCAAATCCGAGCGAAAAGTGGCTGAAGTAATTCTCGCCGCCCCCGCTCAGGCCATTCATTCCAGCATCGCCACTCTGGCCCAGGAGTCGGGGGTCAGCGAACCGACCGTCAACCGCTTCTGCCGCAGTATGGAGACGCGTGGCTTTCCTGATTTTAAACTGCATCTGGCGCAGAGTCTGGCTAACGGTACCCCCTATGTAAACCGCAATGTCGATGAAGACGACAGCGTGGAGGCCTATACCGGCAAAATTTTTGAATCGGCAATGGCGACGCTGGACCAGGTCCGCCAGTCGCTGGATATGGGGTCGGTTAACCGGGCCGTCGATCTACTGACTCAGGCGAAGAAAATTGCCTTCTTTGGTCTCGGGTCGTCAGCAGCCGTCGCTCACGATGCAATGAACAAATTTTTTCGCTTTAATGTCCCGGTTATCTATTCCGACGACATCGTGCTGCAACGCATGAGCTGTATGAATTGTAACGAAGATGACGTGGTGGTGCTGATATCGCATACTGGTCGTACCAAAAGTCTGGTTGAGCTGGCCCAGCTGGCGCGTGAAAACGATGCCATGGTAATTGCTCTCACCACCACCGGTACGCCGCTGGCGCATGAAGCGACGCTGGCGATCACTCTCGACGTGCCGGAAGACACCGACATCTACATGCCGATGGTGTCGCGTCTGGCGCAGTTAACCGTCATCGACGTGCTGGCTACCGGCTTTACCCTGCGCCGCGGGGCGAAATTCAGAGATAACTTGAAGCGCGTCAAAGAAGCGCTCAAGGAATCGCGTTTTGATAAAGAATTGTTCATCAAGGGTGAAGTTCCCTGATCGTCAATTATAAAGTTGTTACTTTTTTCGGCATTCGGTAAGTTTCCTGTTGGTATTACGGCGGACAACGTGCCGAATCATCGTTCACGCAACACCAGGTTGTTTCAGACAACGGAGTATTACATGTCCAGAAGGCTTCGCAGAACCAAGATCGTTACCACCTTAGGCCCGGCTACTGACCGCGATAATAACCTCGAGAAAATCATCGCTGCAGGTGCCAACGTGGTACGTATGAACTTTTCTCACGGGACACCGGAAGATCATAAATTACGTGCAGATAAGGTCCGTGAGATCGCGGCAAAACTGGGACGTCATGTAGCTATCCTCGGTGACCTTCAGGGTCCCAAAATCCGCGTATCGACCTTCAAAGAAGGCAAAGTTTTCCTCAATATCGGTGACAAGTTCCTCCTCGACGCCAACCTGAGCAAAGGCGAAGGCGACAAAGAGAAAGTGGGGATCGACTATAAAGGCCTGCCTGCTGACGTGGTGCCGGGCGATATCCTGCTGCTCGACGACGGTCGCGTTCAGCTGAAAGTGCTGGAAGTTCAGGGCATGAAGGTGTTCACCGAAGTAACCGTTGGCGGCCCGCTCTCCAACAATAAAGGCATCAACAAACTGGGCGGCGGTCTCTCTGCTGAAGCTCTGACCGAAAAAGACAAAGCCGACATCCTCACCGCGGCTGAGATTGGCGTTGACTACCTCGCCGTCTCCTTCCCGCGCTGTGGCGAAGATCTGAACTACGCCCGCCGTCTGGCGCGCGACGCAGGTTGCGATGCCAAAATCGTCGCCAAAGTGGAACGTGCGGAAGCGGTCTGCAGCCAGGACGCGATGGATGACATTATCCTCGCCTCTGACGTGGTGATGGTGGCCCGTGGTGACCTGGGCGTTGAGATTGGCGACCCGGAACTGGTCGGGATCCAGAAGGCGCTGATCCGCCGTGCCCGTCAGCTGAACCGCTCCGTGATCACCGCCACCCAGATGATGGAGTCGATGATCACCAACCCAATGCCGACCCGTGCGGAAGTCATGGACGTGGCGAACGCCGTGCTCGACGGTACCGATGCGGTGATGCTGTCAGCCGAAACCGCTGCCGGCCAGTATCCGGCGGAAACCGTGGCCGCGATGGCGCGCGTCTGCCTGGGGGCAGAGAAGATCCCAAGCATCAACGTCTCCAAGCACCGTCTGGACATTCAGTTCGACAACGTGGAAGAAGCCATTGCGATGTCAGCGATGTACGCGGCTAACCACCTGAAGGGCGTAACCGCGATCATCACCATGACCGAATCCGGCCGTACCGCGCTGATGACCTCGCGTATCAGCTCCGGCCTGCCGATTTTCGCTATGTCCCGTCATGAGCGCACCCTGAATCTGACCGCGCTGTACCGCGGCGTGACGCCGGTGTTCTTCGACAGCAACAGCGACGGCGTGGCGGCGGCGAACGATGCCGTGAATCTGCTGCGCGACAAAGGCTATCTGGTTTCCGGGGATATCGTCATCGTGACCCAGGGCGATGTGATGAGCACCATTGGCTCAACTAACACCACCCGCGTGATGACCGTCGAATAATACGGCGGTTTTGCCGGGTGGCGCTGCGCTTACCCGGCCTACAGGTTCGTAGGCCCGTGCAAGCGAAGCGCCGCCGGGCAAAAAAAATCCCCCGAGATGGGGGATTTTTTATTTCTTGGGATACAGCTCTTTGCGCTTGTAAGGCTCTTTCTCGCCCGGCTTGCGCGTCTTCAGCAGTTTCAGGATCCAGGTGTACTGCTCTACATGCGGTCCCACCAGAATCTCCACCTCTTCGTTCATCCGACGCGCAATGGTGTTGTCGTCGGCGGTGAGCAGATCGTCCATCGGCGGGCGGACTTCAATCGTCAGGCGATGGGTTTTGCCATCGTAAATCGGGAAGAGCGGGATCACCCGCGCCTGGCATACCTTCATCAACCGGCCAATCGCCGGTAGCGTGGCCTTATAGGTGGCAAAGAAATCGACAAACTCGCTATGTTCCGGCCCGTGATCCTGGTCCGGCAGATAATAGCCCCAGTAGCCCTGGCGCACGGATTTGATAAAGGGTTTGATGCCGTCGTTGCGGGCATGCAGGCGGCCGCCAAAGCGACGACGCACCGTATTCCATACATAATCGAAAACCTTGTTCCCCTGGTTGTGGAACATCGCCGCCATTTTTTGTCCCTGCGACGCCATCAGCATCGCCGGAATATCCACGCCCCAGCCGTGCGGCACCAGGAAGATCACCTTTTCGTCGTTGCGACGCATCTCCTCGATGATTTCCAGACCTTTCCAGTCAACGCGGCCGGCGACCTTTTCCGGCCCACGTAACGCCAGCTCGCCCATCATCGCCATCGCCTGTGGCGCGGTGGTGAACATCTCGTCAATGATCGCTTCGCGCTCCGCCTCACTCTTCTCCGGGAAGCAGTAGAAGAGGTTTATCTGCGCGCGGCGGCGGGCGCTTTTACCCAGCTTGCCCGCCAGACGTCCCACTTTACCAAGCAGTGGGTCGCGCACGGATGCCGGAAGCATTGCAATACCGGCAAAGGCATAAACACCCAGCCAGGCGCCCCAGAAGCGCGGATGACGAAAGGATTTCTCAAATTCAGGAATGTATTCACTGTTGTTTTTTTGGGTTTCCATGCTTTTTCCAGGGCGGGTGATGCTTAAAAGAGTAATGCGTTAGTTTAGCGAGGCAGTGCGCAAGGCACAAAAGAAAAAGCCGGTGCAGTAACGCACCGGCTTTTATCGCTGCAGTATTAATTAATACTGAGCTGCGGCATAACCTCTTTGACCTGCGCCAGATAATCGCTACGGTCCTTACCGGTCAACCCTTCAGTACGCGGCAGTTTCGCCGTTAACGGGTTGACCGCCTGCTGGTTGATCCACACTTCATAGTGCAGGTGCGGGCCGGTAGAACGCCCGGTATTGCCCGATAGCGCGATGCGATCGCCACGCTTCACCTTCTGCCCCGGCTTCACCAGCAGCTTACGCAGGTGCATATAGCGGGTGGTGTAGGTACGTCCATGACGCACGGCAACGTAATAGCCGGCGGCACCGCTGCGTTTTGCCATCACCACTTCGCCATCACCGACTGCCAGAACAGGTGTCCCCTGCGGCATAGCAAAGTCCACACCGCGGTGCGGGGCCACGCGGCCGGTAACTGGGTTCAGACGACGCGGGTTAAAGTTCGAGGAGACGCGGAACTGTTTCGAGGTCGGGAAGCGCAAGAAGCCTTTCGCCAGACCGGTCCCGTTGCGATCGTAGAATTTGCCGTCTTCGGCGCGGATCGCATAATAATCTTTCCCGTCAGAGCGTAAACGAACCCCGAGCAGCTGGCTCTGCTCGCGCTTGCCGTCCAGCATTTCGCGAGACATCAGCACCGACCAGGCATCGCCTTTTCTCAGCTTACGAAAGTCCATCTGCCACTGCATGGCTTTGATCACTGAACTGATTTCACCGCTGGTCAGACCCGCTTCACGCGCGCTGGCAACGAAACTGCCGCCGCCTAAGGTGCCTTTGATAGGGCTGTTAACCCAGTCGCCCTGCTGCATTTCGCTGCTCATCTTGAAACCGTTTTCAGCACGATCGTAGGTGCGGGTTTCACGACGGGAGACTTCCCAGGTCAGGCGCTGTAAATCGCCGCTGTCGGTCAGGGTCCATGAAAGCTGCTGACCAATTTTCAGGTTACGCAGATCTTTATCCGCGGCAGCAAGCCGGCTGATTTCGCCCATATCGATACCGTACTGGTTAAGCACGCTGCTTAAGGTATCGCCAGTTGAAACCACATATTCATGGACGCCGCTTTCAGGGGCGATTTTGTCATCCAGTTCATCCTGCGGAATAGCTTCTTCTTCCTGCGGGGCCTGGTCGATAGGTTCACTGGCTTCGGGCAACAGTGAGCGGATTTCGTTTCTTTCCAGTTCGATGGTCTTGATAACTGGCGTGGAATTTGGGTGGTAAATATAGGGCCGCCAGACGGCGACCGCTAAAGTGAGAACAGTAAGCGACCCCAGCATGACGCGGTGGGGCCGGGGCAGATTATTAAATGCCAGGGCGACAGAGCGGGCTATCTGTTGCACGTATTCACTTCCTCGTTAATCTCCTTTCAGGCAGCTCGCATACTGGTTCGCCAGTTGGCTGAGGAACTGCGAATAGCTCGCTTTGCTCAACTGGATAGAGGTTCCAAGTGGGTCAAGGGTGCCCATACGCACGGACGTACCCCTTGCCACGGCTTCAACGACCGCTGGCCTGAACTGTGGCTCAGCAAAAACGCAGGACGCTTTCTGCTCAACCAACTGTGTTCTGATTTCATGTAAACGCTGCGCACCGGGTTGAATTTCTGGATTGACGGTGAAATGGCCAAGCGGCGTGAGACCGTAATGTTTTTCATAGTAGCCATAGGCATCATGAAAAACGAAATATCCTTTACCTTTCAGTGGTGCGAGCTCGGTACCCACCTGCTTGTCGGTTGCGGCAAGTTGTGCCTCAAAATCCTTCAGGTTGGCGTCAAGTTTGGCTCGACTTTGCGGCATAAGTTCCACTAATTTTTCATGGATTGCAACCGCCGAAAGGCGTGCTATCTCTGGGGAAAGCCAAAGGTGCATATTGTACTCACCGTGATGGTGATGCTCGTCACCTTTTTCCCCTTCAGCACTCCCGTGATCGTGGTCATGATCGTCATCATCAGCCCCTTTCATGAGCAGCGGTTTCACACCCGTAAGATTAGAAATGTTAACCTGTTTAGCATCCGGCAGCTGGCTTGCAGACTTCTGCATGAAGGCTTCCATCTCTGGCCCAATCCAGACCACTAAGTCTGCGTTTTGTAAGCGTTTTACATCCGAAGGGCGCAGGGAATAGTCGTGTTCAGAGGCACCATCAGGCAGTAACACCTGGGTTTCCGTCACGCCATCTGCAATAGCGGAAGCGATAAAACCGAGCGGCTTAAGCGAAGCGACAACGGCGGCGTTAACATCTTGTGCTGTTGAACCCCAAAGGGCAGCGGATAATGCTGCGAAAAGAAGCGTATTTTTCTGTAACATAATGCGACTATTCATCGTAATGAGTGGGTGGAATGTGATATTATAACATTCTATGACTTCTGCAAGCATAAAATTGACATGACGAATCTGGTAACTCTCGAAAACATTTCGGTTTCATTCGGTCAGCGCCGCGTCCTCTCTGACGTTTCGCTGGATTTGAAACCCGGTAAAATTTTGACGCTGCTTGGCCCCAATGGCGCGGGTAAATCGACGCTGGTGCGCGTGGTGCTGGGCCTGGTAGCACCCGACAGCGGCCTTATCAAGCGTGACCGGCAGCTGCGCATCGGCTATGTACCGCAGAAGCTGCACCTGGACGCCACCCTGCCGCTGACGGTCAGCCGTTTTCTGCGTCTGCGTCCCGATACGCGCAAAGAGGACATACTTCCGGCGCTCAAGCGGGTACAGGCCGGGCATCTGATCGACGCGCCCCTGCAAAAGCTCTCCGGGGGCGAGACCCAGCGCGTGCTGCTGGCCCGCGCCCTGCTCAACAAGCCGCAGCTGCTGGTGCTCGACGAGCCTACCCAGGGGGTGGACGTCAACGGTCAGGTGGCGCTGTATGACCTGATCGATCAGCTGCGCAAAGAGCTGGACTGCGCCGTGCTGATGGTGTCACACGATCTGCATCTGGTGATGGCAAAAACGGACGAAGTGCTCTGTCTGAACCATCACATCTGCTGTTCTGGCACACCGGAAGTGGTCTCCATGCACCCTGAGTTTATCTCGATGTTTGGCCCACGCGGCGCCGAGCAGCTGGGCATTTATCGCCACCATCACAACCACCGCCATGATTTGCAGGGACGCATTGTCCTGCGCCGGGGAAACGGTAACTCATGATTGAATTATTATTGCCCGGCTGGCTGGCCGGGATGATGCTCGCCTGCGCGGCGGGTCCACTGGGCTCGTTTGTCGTCTGGCGTCGGATGTCTTACTTTGGCGATACCCTCGCCCACGCCTCCCTGCTGGGCGTGGCGTTTGGCTTACTGCTGGATGTTAATCCGTTCTATGCAGTGATTGCGGTGACGCTGCTGCTGGCCGCCGGTCTGGTGTGGCTGGAGAAGCGCCCGCACCTGGCGGTGGATACGCTGCTCGGGATCATGGCGCACAGCGCCCTGTCGCTGGGTCTGGTGGTGGTCAGCCTGATGTCCAACATTCGCGTGGATCTGATGGCCTATCTCTTCGGCGACCTGCTGGCGGTGACGCCGGACGATCTGATTGCTATCGCCATCGGGGTGGTAATCGTGCTGGCTATCCTGCTGTGGCAGTGGCGTAACCTGCTGGCGATGACCATCAGCCCGGATTTAGCCTTTGTTGATGGCGTGAAGCTGCAACGCGTCAAGCTGCTGCTGATGCTGGTGACCGCCCTGACCATTGGCGTGGCGATGAAGTTTGTCGGGGCGTTAATCATTACGTCGCTGCTGATCATTCCCGCCGCCACCGCGCGTCGTTTTGCCCGCACGCCGGAGCAGATGGCCAGCGTAGCCGTGGGTGTCGGGATGATTGCCGTGACCGGAGGGTTAACCTTCTCAGCGTTTTACGACACCCCTGCCGGACCGTCGGTGGTGCTGTGCGCGGCAGCGCTGTTTATCTTCAGCATGATGAAGAAACCGGCCAGCTGAGGTAATTAATTGCCCGGTGGCGCTATGCTTACCGGGCCTACAGGATCGCGCTTATCCAGGCCGGATAAGGCGCAGCCGGCCTCCGGCAATTTCCGCAGAGGTTAAGGCATCTCCGGCGGCGTAATGCCAAAGTGATCCCAGGCACGCACCGTCGCCATGCGCCCGCGTGGCGTACGCTGCAAAAAGCCCTGCTGGATCAGGTACGGCTCCAGCACATCTTCAATGGTTTCCCGCTCTTCACCAATCGCTGCCGCCAGGTTATCCAGCCCGACCGGCCCGCCAAAGAATTTGTCCAGCACCGCCAGCAGCAGCTTGCGGTCCATATAGTCAAACCCTTCGGCATCCACGTTCAGCATATCCAGCGCCTGAGCGGCGATCTCATGCGAAATGGAGCCGTCGTGCTTCACCTCGGCGAAATCACGCACCCTGCGCAGCAGTCGGTTCGCAATACGCGGCGTACCGCGGGAGCGCTTCGCCACTTCAAAAGCCCCCTCTTCGCTCATCTCCAGCCCCATGTAGCGCGCGCTGCGGCTGACGATATGCTGGAGGTCGGGCACCTGATAAAACTCGAGGCGCTGCACGATACCGAAACGGTCGCGCAGCGGCGAGGTTAACGAGCCCGCGCGGGTGGTGGCGCCAATCAGGGTGAAGGGCGGGAGATCGATCTTAATCGAGCGCGCCGCCGGACCTTCGCCAATCATGATATCCAGCTGGTAATCTTCCATCGCCGGATAGAGCACCTCTTCCACCACCGGTGACAGGCGGTGGATCTCATCGATAAACAGCACATCGTGAGGTTCGAGGTTGGTCAGCATTGCTGCCAGATCGCCCGCTTTCTCCAGCACCGGGCCGGAGGTGGTGCGCAGATTGACGCCCATCTCGTTGGCGACAATGTTGGCAAGCGTGGTTTTCCCGAGCCCTGGCGGGCCAAAAATCAGCAGGTGGTCGAGGGCGTCGCCACGAAGTTTCGCCGCCTGGATAAAGATTTCCATCTGCGAGCGCACCTGCGGCTGGCCAATATACTCATCCAGCAGCTTCGGGCGGATCGCACGGTCCACCAGATCTTCTGTCTGAACGCTGCCTGCCGAGACCAGTCGGTCTGCTTCAATCATCCTTTACCTCACAATGCAGCGCGCAGCGCTTCACGAATCAGGGTTTCACTGGTCGCGTCCGGTTTAGCAATCTTGCTGACCATCCGGCTCGCTTCCTGAGGTTTATAGCCCAGCGCCACCAGCGCGGCAACCGCTTCCTGTTCCGCATCGTCTGCTGTCGGGCCGGCAGGTGACGTCAGCACCAGGTCAGCAGCAGGGGTAAACAGATCGCCGTGCAGACCTTTAAAGCGATCTTTCATCTCAACAATCAGGCGCTCGGCCGTTTTCTTGCCGATGCCGGGAAGTTTAATCAGTGCGGCGGGGTCTTCGCGCTCAACGGCGTTAACAAACTGTGGAGCCGACATCCCGGAGAGGATCGCCAGCGCCAGCTTTGGCCCTACGCCGTTAGTTTTGATCAGCTCTTTAAACAGGGTGCGTTCCTGCTTATTGTTAAAGCCAAACAGCAGCTGGGCATCTTCACGCACGACAAAGTGGGTGAAGACAATCGCCTCTTTGCCCGCGTCCGGCAATTCATAGAAGCAGGTCATCGGCATATGCACTTCGTAGCCCACGCCTCCGGCCTCAAGCAGCACTATCGGGGGTTGTTTTTCTAAGATGATGCCTCTGAGTCTGCCTATCACGTGACGCTCCTGCGTTAAGGGCTAAAAGTTACCGCTGCCATAATAAAAAAAGGCTGGATAAACATCCAGCCTGATTTCATATTTAGCACAATCGACCGCGCGCCAGATTGAGCCGCGACTCGCTTATCTGCATCGCGTTCTGGCTGACGTGGCAGTGGGTAATGGCGATCGCCAGGGCATCGGCGGCATCCGCCTGCGGATTGGCGGGCAGTTTTAACAAGGTTCGCACCATGTGCTGCACCTGGCTTTTGTCTGCTCCACCGTTCCCCACCACGGTTTGCTTGACCTGCCGCGCGGCGTATTCAAACACCGGCAGATCCTGATTTACCGCCGCGACAATCGCCACGCCGCGTGCCTGACCGAGCTTCAGCGCCGAGTCGGCGTTCTTCGCCATAAACACCTGTTCGATGGCGAAATAGTCCGGCTGGAACTGGGTAATGATCTCCGTCACGCCCGCGTAGATGAGCTTCAGACGCGACGGCAGATCGTCCACTTTGGTACGGATACAACCGCTGCCAAGGTAGGTCAACTGACGCCCGACCTGGCGGATTACGCCATAACCGGTGATGCGTGAGCCCGGGTCAATACCGAGAATAATCGCCATCACGCCTCTCCGGTTGTCGGTTTACGTTGGGCCATTACAGCGTAGCCGCAACCTCGTCGGAGATTTCACCGTTGTGGTAAACTTCCTGCACATCGTCGCAGTCTTCGAGCATGTCGATCAGACGCAGCAGTTTTGGTGCGGTTTCCGCATCCATGTCCGCTTTGGTGGACGGGATCATGGTGACTTCAGCGGCGTCGGCTTTCAGACCTGCCGCTTCCAGCGCATCACGCACCGCACCCATCTCTTCCCATGCGGTATAGACGTCAATCGCGCCGTCGTCATAGGTCACAACATCTTCGGCACCGGCTTCCAGCGCCGCTTCCATGATCACGTCTTCGTCGCCTTTCTCGAAGGAGATCACCCCTTTTTTGCTGAACAGGTAGGCCACGGAACCGTCGGTACCCAGGTTGCCACCGGTTTTGGTGAAGGCGTGACGCACTTCCGCAACGGTACGGTTACGGTTGTCGGACAGACACTCAATCATCACCGCCGTGCCGCCTGGACCGTAACCTTCATAGATGATGGTTTCCATGTTGGTGTCATCGTCGCCGCCTACGCCACGGGCGATAGCACGGTTCAGGGTGTCACGCGTCATGTTGTTGCTCAGCGCTTTATCGATCGCTGCGCGCAGACGTGGGTTGGAGCCGGCATCGCCGCCGCCCAGACGGGCCGCGGTAACCAGTTCACGAATGATTTTGGTAAAGATCTTACCGCGTTTGGCATCCTGTGCCGCTTTGCGGTGTTTAGTGTTGGCCCACTTACTATGACCTGCCATAAAAAGTTCTCCAAAAAGCGCGCCCTCTCAGGCGGCGTTAATTACAAATTCTTCAATCGCCTGCCGGTTGCTCCACGACTTGGTTAACGACGCGGCCTCGGCCGCGTTAACCCAGCGGTAGGTCAGGTGTTCGGTGAACACGATCTCCCGCTCGTGAGGAAGCGCAAGGCAGAACCAGGATTCCGTATTGCGTTCAGTCCCCGGCGCGTAGCGATGACGTAAATGGCTAAAAATTTCAAAATCCACCGTGCGCTGACAGTCCTTCAGGGTCAGTTGCTCGCGAGCAACGTCAATGGCGACCTCTTCCTTTACTTCGCGCGCGGCGGCCTGCAGCGCGGTTTCACCCTCTTCCAGGCTGCCGGTAACCGACTGCCAGAACGCGGGATCGTCGCGCCGCTGCAACATCAGCACCCGCTTCGTGTCCTGGGCATAAATGACAACTAAGACAGAAACGGGAAGCTTATATGTCATATCAGTTTTTCTCTTCCTTTTTCACCACTTCGATACCCAGCTCGCTCAGTGAGGTTGGGTTAGCAAAGCTTGGCGCTTCGGTCATCAGACAGGCAGCGGCGGTGGTTTTCGGGAAAGCGATAACGTCACGAATGTTGTCGGTACCGGTCAGCAGCATGGTCAGGCGATCCAGACCAAAGGCCAGGCCTGCGTGCGGAGGCGTACCGTACTTCAGGGCATCCAGCAGGAAGCCGAACTTCTCGCGCTGTTCCTGTTCGTTGATACCCAGAATACCGAACACCGTCTGCTGCATTTCCATGCTGTGAATACGCACGGAACCGCCGCCCACTTCGTAGCCGTTGATGACCATATCATAGGCGTTAGCGACCGCGTCTTCCGGTGCCGCTTTCAGTTCTGCCGCGCTCATCTCTTTTGCCGAGGTGAACGGGTGGTGCATTGCGGTCAGACCGCCTTCGCCGTCGTCTTCGAACATCGGGAAGTCGATCACCCACAGCGGCGCCCATTTGGCTTCGTCGGTCAGGTTCAGGTCTTTACCCAGTTTCAGGCGCAGTGCGCCCATTGAATCGGCAACCACTTTCTTGTTGTCCGCGCCGAAGAAGATCATGTCCCCGTCCTGGGCTTCAGTGCGCGCCAGAATGGATTCGACGATCTCAGCGTTGAGGAATTTGGCGACCGGGCTGGTGATGCCTTCAATGCCTTTCGCACGCTCGGTGACTTTGATGTAAGCCAGGCCTTTCGCGCCATAGATCTTAATGAAGTTGCCGTAGTCGTCGATCTGCTTGCGGCTCAGGCTCGCACCACCCGGCACGCGCAGGGCAGCCACGCGGCCTTTCGGATCGTTCGCCGGGCCGGAGAAGACGGCGAATTCAACGTCTTTCACCAGGTCAGCAACGTCCACCAGCTCCATCGGGTTACGCAGGTCTGGTTTGTCGGATCCGTAGCGACGCTCGGCTTCGGCGAAGGTCATGATCGGGAAGTCGCCCAGATCCACACCCTTCACGTCCAGCCACAGGCTGCGCACCAGTGCTTCCATCACTTCACGCACCTGCTCGGCGGTCATGAAGGAGGTCTCGACGTCGATCTGGGTAAATTCAGGCTGGCGGTCAGCACGCAGATCTTCGTCGCGGAAGCATTTAACGATCTGGTAGTAACGGTCAAAGCCGGACATCATCAGCAGCTGTTTGAACAGCTGAGGAGACTGCGGCAGCGCGTAGAATTTGCCTTTATGTACACGGGATGGCACGAGGTAGTCACGTGCGCCTTCCGGGGTCGCTTTGGTCAGCATCGGGGTTTCGATATCGAGGAAACCGTGATCGTCCATAAAGCGGCGCACCAGGCTGGTGATTTTCGCACGGGTTTTCAGGCGATCGGCCATTTCCGGGCGACGCAGGTCGAGATAGCGATATTTCAGACGCGCTTCTTCGGTATTGACGTGGTTGAAGTCCAGCGGCAGTGATTCTGAACGGTTAATGATGGTCAGATCGGTTGCCAGCACTTCGATTTCGCCGGTCGCCATGTCGCTGTTGATGTTCTTTTCGTCACGCGCACGCACGGTGCCGGTCACCTGGATGCAGAACTCATTACGCAGCTCAGACGCCAGCTTTAACGCATCGGCACGATCCGGATCGAAAAATACCTGCACGATGCCTTCACGGTCGCGCATATCGATAAAGATAAGGCTGCCAAGATCACGACGACGGTTGACCCAACCACACAGGGTCACCTGCTGTCCGACGTGGGACTGACGCAGCTGCCCGCAATATTCTGTACGCATGAGATATCCCTTAACTTAGCCGCAGGCTACAAGGTCGCAGCTTTCTGTATGTCAAACTGGATGAAAAAAGGCGGCTATTATACTGGAAATTCCGCCAGACGATAAGAGAGAAGCACGCCAGACGCACGATTGCTGCTCGCATCTTGCATATTCTCACAAAAATTAACAAAAATATCAGACCCACAACATGCCTGGACGCGTAAGGTATTCCGGACGCTAACTTTTTAACAGGAACAACCATGCTTACACTCGACGCTGCCCGTACCGCCCTCGTGGTCATTGATTTACAGGAAGGGATCCTGCCCTTTGCCGGTGGCCCACACACGGCGGATGAGGTGGTCAGCCGCAGCGCACGTCTGGCAGAAAAATGCCGCGCCAGCGGCTCGCCGGTGGTGATGGTGCGCGTGGGCTGGTCTGCGGACTTTGCCGAGGCGCTGAAGCAGCCTGTCGACGCTCAGGGCGCGGCCCATGCCCTGCCGGACAACTGGTGGACCTATCCCGCGTCACTCGGTAAACGCGACAGCGATATCGAAGTGACCAAACGCCAGTGGGGTGCCTTCTACGGCACCGACCTGGAGCTGCAGCTGCGCCGTCGCGGCATTGAGACTATTATTCTGTGTGGGATCGCCACCAACATTGGCGTGGAATCCACCGCGCGTAACGCCTGGGAGCTGGGCTTTAATCTGGTGATCGCCGAAGATGCGTGCAGCACGGCCACCGCCGAGCAGCATCAGGCCAGCGTGACGCATATCTTCCCGCGCATCAGCCGCGTGCGCAGCACCGACGAGATTATCAACGCACTATGATCTATCTGGGTTTACCCCAATGGTCGCACCCGAAATGGGTGCGGCTGGGTATCAACGGTCTTGAAGAGTACGCCCGCCACTTTAACTGCGTGACGCGGTAATATTTTAAATCACTAAAGAACGCCCAAGAGCATGTGTTTTCTTTAGCCTAATCAATGCATTAAAAACATCCATCATATGAAACTCGGTAAAGTTCATATGTGTTAAAATGTCCCACCCATGCCCCAAAACGGGCATCTTTGCCCCATCCCTGCCCCAAAAACCCCCCTTAAAAAGCTGCGCACCCTCCGTTGACACTGTATAAAAAAACAGTATAAATTGCGTGCTAAATCATTGTTGCTTTGGAGGCGGTATGTTCGTCGAACTGGTTTATGACAAACGAAATGTTGCGGGACTCGCAGGTGCCAGGGAAATTATCCTGGAGGAATTAACTAAGCGCGTGCACCGGATCTTTCCTGATGCCGAAGTGAAGGTTAAGCCGATGCAGGCTAACGGCTTGAACAGCGATGCCAGCAAAAGTGATCGGGAAAAGCTGAACCGCATGCTGGAGGAGATGTTTGAAGAAGCCGATATGTGGATGAGTTCAGAGTGACGTATTAAGTACTGGAAAGATCCAGTCATCTTTTTAGTTCGCTTCACGTCTTGAAAGGAATGCATATTTAGCATTGACAAATTTCTTAGGGTGCTACAGTAGTATCAGTACCTCTCTCTTGGTAAAATTATATGAGCAAGTTCTGCATGGTGTAAAGAATGGCAATGCGTTGGCTTCCCCTCTCCTCATCGATACATGTACTTCATAAGAGGTTTATATGAATAAACACCTGCCTAAAATAAAGATCATTTTCGATAATAACGTATGGGACCTTTTATGCAAATGGGATATAAAATTACACAGTTCGTATTTTTCCGAACATTTCGAAAAAATATATCCTAAGGTGGTAGGTGTTGAGCATGACCACGTTAATACTCCACCTGAAGTAAAAAAATATAAAGATGAGCAATTAGAAGCAATGGACTATTATTCCCCATCACATTTTGGTTTCGCAGATCAACCAGCCAGTTCTGGCTTTGGGCAAGGCTTCATGGCTGATGAAAGCGATATGGAATTCATAGGTTCCGAACATAAAGAAATTAAGAGGAATGTACCATTTCCTCAGGGTTTTGCGGATAAAAACATATTAGCATTCGCAAACAGATCCAATGCTTATGTGGTTACTATGGATGACAAAAAACCATTCAAAAATATGCCTAATGTCATTTCCCTTAAAGAAATAAAAAACAATGAAATGACAACTCAACAATTCACAATATTTTTATTGTCGATTATAAAAAAGAAAATTAACGATACTTCCGGTTTTAATATTTAACTTAAAAAGCACCGCGCATTAACAAGTACGCGGCGTAAATTACCCAAGATCCTTTTGGGTTTTGTTGTACTGCAGCCACAAATGCGGCGTGAATGTCGGAACGGCGGGGCATGGTGACCTCTCAATTATTATTACTGTGTGTTTATACAGTAGTTTTAAGAGGGGGGCCAGGGCAAGGAGGCTGTGCCTATTGATAATTACTGCTGAACATCTGGTTGTACTGCCGAATTAACCAAGCGAGTGCATAGAAATTTTTCAGAGACAGAGGTTAAGCCGATGCCGGGCATACTGGGAGAAGTTTTCGAAGAAGCCAATATGTGGCTGGTTTCGGAATAAGTCATGTAAACCCCTAAGGACTGCATCGATCATCGCAAGCCGCTTCGTGTCACAAATGATTAAACCACCTGTTTAGGCCATCGCCTTCTGCGCGGAGTTGGAAGGATGGAGCGCTTAGTAAGCCGGGTTCCGCATACGGAACATACCGCGCCGTGTGGCAGATTTTGCTCGGGATTGAAGGAGGTGAAAAAGAACCGATTACTTTTGCAAACAGGACAAATGAATTTCATAGCAGGTATGATGCCTCCAGGCTGTTAGCTGATCCACTACACCTCATCATGTTAGCTAAAGGATAGTTTAATAATCCTTAATGTTCTGGTAGTCATGGTCGGACCAGGCATCATTTTAAGCGGTATTTAAACTTGCTCCTTATCGCACCAAATATTTAATAACGTCCCTAAGAGGCCGATAAGCCCCGACACGATAAGCACAAACAAAACGGCTAACAAAGCAACACTCGCCATCCGAGACTCCTTATCAACATCGCAAAAAAAAGCCTGCCTATTAAGCAGGCAAAAGAAACCAGCACAAACAAACAGCTTACTCTGATACAGGTGCCGGGTGCCTCCCGGTGACTCGTTACCAGTCATACGAGCCGCAAGCATATTTACACCTACAGAACTGGATTGCCCCGCCGCATAGGGGGATTCACCTTCATTAAATTTAGATGATTTTAAACGAAGCGCTAATGCTTCCTACCTAAAGTAATGGCTAATGCCGCCGATATGTTAACTACCTGCGTCATGAACGCAGGATTAATAACAAAGCTAAGGGAGTTGTGCCCGCTCCCGTGCGGGCTTTTTTTTCTTCAAAGACATCGAAATGCTGCTGATGATAATTACTGATGAACATCCTGGTGCCGTTACGCTTTCAGCGCCTGAACCTCAGCCTGCAGCTTGTCTAACTTCTGGTTTGTCGCCTGTAGCGCTAATGTCAGCTTAGCGATCATGGCGTCTTTATCCAGAATGTAACTTTTTGCAAATACCGCATTGTCATGAATATCCTCTCCAGGAGAGATGCCCTCACCCTTGACAGTTTCTGGTGAAGTCTCAGCCAGGTCGTTTGCAATGAAGCTGAGTTTAGTTTCACTCTCCGGCAGGATGCCACGCGCTTTGTACTTAAAGGTAGCCGGCTTCCACTGCAAAACCTCCGTCAGCGCAGCCATTTTGTCAGTAACGTATACTTTGTTCTTTTTAAGTTCGGCATCACAGGTACTTTGCATCTGGATAGTACCTACGTTTGATGAGTCAATGTAGGCTATTAGCGTGCTATTCAACCAGTTGAAATTGAAGGCGTTATCATGATTATCAACCCCACCTGTCCCGGCCCGACAGGTATACCCGCCAGCCACGGATATAGACGCGATGTCCTGACTGGCGGAACTTGAAGCACCTATTCTCATAATCCTGCGCGTATAGGGCTCACCCGCTTTATTGTAGGGATAACTGTTCACGAAAACGCCCGCGTTAGTATTCCCGAACAGTTGCAATGAGGGTGATATTCCGGTCTGTCCCTTAAATACTGCGCCGTTACAGAATATCTGCCCATTTTGCCCAATCTCTACGACATCGGCGTCAGCCGGAGGGGTTCCCCCTTTGACAGTGATACGGCCCCGACGGGTAATAGCCCCGGTAGCGTCCTTAAAATACAATGCTTCAAACAAAGCAGAAGCGGCCTCGGCTCCTGCGATATTAAATTGAGAGCGTATCTGACCACCTAAAGTAGACGTGCTATTACCTGGCACTGATGCGCTGTTGATTAATGATATCCATGTACCATTGGCCTGCGTCAGTTCAATGCTGTCAATTCGGTTTGCCATGTAATTTCCTTATGCCCAGACACGAGCAGGCGTTTTGGGTGTCACGATGAATTCATCCAGCGGTGATAAATCAAGCCCGTCATTCATTACCCGGATATTGGCGTGATAACCGGGTTCCCCGGAATATTTTATTAACTCGTTTTCCTGCCCCGGATTTTCAATATCGCTGACGATGGTAATAACCCCGATGACATCCAGGCTGATATCCGGGTGATATAACCCGCCCTGCTCCTCATCATCCACAAACCCCGCCGCGGTTAATTGCGTGCGCATTTCATCGGCGTCAGCAAAGCGCAGATATAAGTCTCTCATTATCTAAGTCCTTTGATTTGATTTACAGTTAGTTCACGATGCCATATACGGAAATTACGAATGTAATATACGAATTTACCATTTGCAGAACCTACTGAGTTTGAAATATTCGTTGGTTTTGTAGTGGTGTTTGACGGAAGCTGTGCTCTGTAGGATGGATTACCATCGTAATACATTGTGCAATCATCCACACTCGTCACATGAACAACCATAGCTAAAACACCTGGTGTAACTGGTATTGATGGTGTTCCACTACCATCCCTGAACGATTGAATTCTATTAGCTGCAATGACTCTACAGATAATGTCGTTCGTCGCACCTGGTACACGCACAACATCGGCGTAACCCGTGGTTATTGTATACTTAGGCATGAATTCAAACGCCACGGTACGTTTAAATTTATCCGCCAAAGTTTGATAGCCAGTATTGGTGTTAACAATACTCCATAAGTCAGGGGAACGAGTAACTGTAGAAGCTACTGTTTTGATGTATGAAGACGGGAATGTTGATTCTTCAAGCTGAGCACCCCACAAGTAAAGTCCTGATGCTCCATCTCCGGTATAGGTTGCAACTTGGCCTGGTTGACTTAATTGAAGACGAATCACTGTTGATTGAGTGTTTGTAGCAGTAAAAACCATCCATACACGATAGATACCATTACCTAAACTCTCAAAACCTCTGTCAGTAATAGGGGCAGAGAAGTTGTCGCTACCCCATTTACCATTAGTTACATCAAAAAATGTACCACTTGTTGTCCCTGATGCGGTACGTAAGTACAACCAACGATTTCCTTGACTCGCCTTTACATAAGTAGAGAAACAATAACTCGTGCCTGCTGTTAAAGCTATGTTTCTATCTCCTGCGTAGTGTTCACCACCTGCTGTATTTTCAGTAATAAGCGACATAGTGTTTTCACCTGTCGGAGATGTACTTGCGTTACTCGTGGCTGTTACGCCACTACCTGCCCCAATGGTTTCCGAGTAGATGTATAGATTTGTAGAACTAGATTCGAGTAACAAACCCTGCTTTTCAAAACGAGGCTCATTAATCTCCGCAGTTACCATTAAACCCGATTTGTCAATGTAGGTGGCGGTAGTAGAACGGGAGAATGTCACTGATTTTGACGCTAGTTCTAATACCTGACCAGAAATGGCGATTCTATCATATGGAGCAATACCCGCCAGCAGGCGCAAGTCGTCGTTAAGCGGTGCCCACACATCAGGATATGGCGCCGCCTCATAGGGTGCGGACGTCAGCTGCTGGGCAGCGGCCAGCGATGCTGCGGCACTACTGGCGCTGGCCCCTGCGTTGTTCTCTGACGTCCTGGCATTCGTCTCAGATGTTTTCGCATTGGTTTCTGAGGTCTTCGCAGCGTTCTTCGAAGCGAGGGCATTCCCCTCTGACGTTGCCGCGTTCGTTGCGCTGGTTGCCGCAGCGTTTTTGGAAGCCAGTGCATTCGTCTCACTGGTTTTGGCAGCGGTCGCGCTGGTCCCTGCTGCGTTCGCGGCGGTGATCAGCTTCGACCAGCTGGGGCCCGTTTTTTTCGAACCATTTGCCAGAGTAACGGTGACGTCACCAGTGCCCGATAAAATCAGGTCCTGGTTGATAATACTGCTTTGCGCCAGGCGAAAACCTTCCGTGACGGCGTTCGCTAAATCGTCATCAAGTGTGGCCATTCGTGATGTCCTTAAAATGAAAAACCCAGCCGGAGCTGGGTTATAAGGGTGTGATTATTGAATTCAGAAGAAACAACGTGTGCGCAGCCGAAATACTTATATCGGATTTTTATTCCCAGCCCGTTTAAGCCAAATCGCCAGCATCCACCTGGCCGGAATTAATTACCTGAATAACCGGAGAAGTTAGGGGAATTTCTTTTGGTAATTAACGCCATTGATGGCTGCATATCCATATGAGTAGTCGCACTGGTAATCCCTCTAAGGCCAATACGTATAGTCACAGGGCCTGAGTTTGCGGGAATATCCAGACTACCTGTAACGGGTACATAACTGTTAACCTGACGACTGACACTATTGGTGTCGTTATACGATAGCTTAAAGCCAAGAGACACTACTGTAATATCTCTCCCGTTAATATTGATATATGCTTCCAGAGCACCATTATAAGCTTCACTTTCATTCCAGACGACAAATGTCGGAACAGCGATAGTGACGTCATACGGGACCCCTCCCGCCCAGGTAACCTGTCGAAAGAAGTCTTTTTGTTTGCCCGGGTCTCCCTGAAACCTTCCACCAGGGAAGGAGAACATATTAACGACATCGCCTACGATTTTGTTCGCGTAAACTGTGCCTTTGAAGTCTCCATCCGTCGCGTAAACTGTCCCTCTGAATTCCCCACTGGTTGCGTATATCGTCCCCCTGACCGTCACACCGTTAAGCGTGGCATACCCGGATTTATTGATATGCCAGCCGACATTCCCGGTCCCGTCCCAGTTACTGGACTGGATGTAATTGCCGATCTTGGCGTTATCCATAGAACCATCCTGGATGAACACCGATCGCAGGAACATCTGGCCACCGGTTGCGGCAAACACCAGCTCCTGCCCATTGGATGCCGGGTTATAAACCGCGAACGTATCGGCAGAGATCAGGAAGTTTGAGGAGCCCGAGGCATCAATGCCCAGCTGAATACCCGCGATGCGTTTAACACCGTTCGCCTCTACCTGAACTTTAACGCCCCACTGCGCGCTCAGCTTTCCGTTGATATCAGCAACAGCTTTACTGGTCGTCTGGACACTGGTATTGGTATCGCCGATCGCAGCCGTAACCTGCTCAATGCTGGTCGCTGTGGCGCTTTCCAGATCCGTAACGGCTTTATCAATGCGCGTAATGGCGGCGGCGTTGGTCTGACCGTTTTCCTCAACCGTCGCCTTAAGCGTGGTGACCTGCTCCGCCACGGCACTCGTGGCATCCGCGGCGGTCTTCCGGCTTTCGATGATTTCAGCCATCGTTTTCGTTTCGCCAACAGCATACGTCACGCGCTGTTCAGAGAACGCGGTGAAGCTGGCGAGCGCATTGGTGACGTTGCCGACAATACCGGCGTCCCGGCTGGCCGTGTTGCCGTCCACATCCACTTTCAGCGTATCGATGCGGCGGCCGAGCGCGCTGTCAGCATTCGTGCGGGCCGTGGTTTCCGTGCTGATGTCCGAAGTGTTCTGGTCGGTCGTGGCCTTAACCGCAGCCAGCGCGGTGGTCTGCGCCTTGTTGTTATCAGCGACGGTTTTGGTGACTGTGGTGATATCTGCGGTGTTTTTGCCGACGGTAACCTGCAGGCCCGAAAGCGTGGTGGCCTGAGCCTCCTGCTCAGTTGTCAGCGTCGCCAGCTCCTGAGTAACGGAAGCCTGGTTAGCGTTAACGGTCGATTCCAGCTTCTTACGCTCTGTCACCTCCGCCTCCTGCGCCGTGATGCGCGCCTGGCGTTCGGCGTACAGCAGACCCGAGGCCAGTTTTGACGGGTCGTCACCGGTATAACCGCCCCGGATCTGCGTCGCCAGCGTCTCGCGCGCCGTGGCTTCCGCCTGGTCGCCGGTAACACGGGCTGTCGTTTCCTGCTGCAGCGCCGCCATCCCGGCGCTCGGCGTTGGCCGCCCGATCGCCACCCAGTCAATCAGGAAGTAGTTTGTCGCGTCCTGTTTACTGGAAAGGTCCAGCCGAATCTGGTTAATCGTCGTCTCGGCCAGCCAGGGGATATCGTCGCATTCCAGCGTGGCAACGCCGTCGGCGTTATACGCCGGTTCGGCCACCACGAAGCGGTTGGTTTCGTTGAAACTGGCCGCATTGCGCCAGCGGATTTCCCCCGCCCATGCAGGCGATCCCACTTTCCTGATGCGTAGCTTCAGAAAGCGATACGCAGCTGCTGTTATGCCCAGCGTCGCAGGAGAAGTAACGTACGGGTCCGATGCGTGGTTGGCAGGACGCAGCCAGCCGTTAACAATGGTCGGCGTGCCGTTGCCGGACCAGCCCTCTACAGTCGAATCGAAGTACCAGATTTTGGCCGGATCAAACTGAGAACCGGTCCCCGCCGACACCTGCGCAATCTGCTGCGCCAGCGATTCGGTGGTGGTCTGAATCGTCTGGTTGACGTTGCTGATATCCGCGACGCGCTCGTTCTTCTCGGTCAACAGCGCCTGGCCCCGGGCCGTCGCCTCATCGGTGATGGCTTTCTTACGGTCCGTGACCTCCTGTGCCAGGCCTGCTTTGGTCGCCGCCGACTCTGTTGAGACTTTGCTGATGTCATCGCGGGCAGACTGAATATCATCGCTGAGATCGGCCATTTCTGAGGTCAGCTTCTCATACGTCTCCGTCTGCTTAATCTGGTTGTCGAGTTCAGGCAAATAATCGCTCGCGCTCGAGCTGGAACCACCTATTATCCAGGCTGTCCATGGACTTTTATTGCCTATACGGTCAATCAACCGTGCCCGATACCAGAACTCCGTTCCAGCTCGTAAACCCATCTGCTGATACGAATGCTGCGGATAAGGGATATCGCTCAACAGCAGCGGGCTGGAGCCAGCAGCATCCGTGGCATAATGGACCTCAGTCTGCATGGTATCGGCGGTTCCTGCCGGAAAATCCCAGTCAATCTGGCATCCCCAGACCAGTGGGGTCGTGCGGAAGTTTATTGGTGCCGGCGGCTGACCCACTTTCCCGGTGAGCTGAACTTCTGTCGACGTGGACCACACCGAGGCAATATCCAGCGCATTGATAGCGCGAACGCGCACAACGTAGCGCCCCGTATAGATACCATCGACCTCAAAGCGCGTGTTGCCGGTTCGCGGGACGTTAATCCAGTCGCCATTATTCTGGCGCCACTGCGCCTCGTATGCGATTGCGCTGGCCATCGAATCCCAGGTCGCAATCAGCGTGGTAATACCAATCCCCTGCTCCACACGGTAGGCGCTGCTGATGGTGACGTTTGCCGGCGCTGCCTGACCGCGAGGTGGGACCACGGTCACAGGCCGCTCTTCCACGATCGCACCATCATCGATGCGCGCAAACTTCGTCGGATTGAACGGCAGTCCGTTAATCGTGACAGTGTCGTCTGAGTTAATCGCGATGCGCTTCACGCGAAACAGCTGGATGGCCAGATCCGCCTGGTCTAGTACCCAGCCTGATTCCGCATTCGGCGTGGTGCTGTAAGCACGGTCAACAGTCACAGCGCGTCCGCTGACGGATACCACTTTACGACTTTCCGCACGGCCCGTTGGCAGGTTGATAATCAGGGCATCGCCGGCTTTAGCGGCAACAATCCGGTCGAGCGTAATTTTGGTTCCGCTGGCAGCTGCTACGCGGCCGCCGTTATTACGCCCCGCCAGTGGGGCGTTGTTGATGCCGATGATCTTACCGACGCGCGGGATTCGCCCTTCCATCCCGGTCTTGAACTCGACGGCGTTATCGTCGTCGTTCGTCTCGATCGCCCATAAGCCGGCACGCTGCGCCTCGCTTGCACGGGTACAACCGACCGCCGTTTTTTCCAGGGTGTTAAACCCGAAGCGGGCAGAGATTCTCTGCACATGAGCGGACGCCTGGTCATCGGCGTAACCGTTGGCCGGGTTGCTGTAGGTCACGATGGCCGCAGAGTAGTTCGTCTTTTCTGAGGTGCTGGAGAAGTTGAACGCGCCCACGATATTCGATTTGTTAAACACGAAATCCGGGTCGAGTTCGCGGGGCATATCTGCGTCGACAGAAAGCAGGTTATTCGACCAGCTGATCATCCCACGGAAGATCGACGCCAGGTCCATCAGTACCGTCCAGGCATCCGTTCGCTGGGAAATGTAGAGGTCACACAGGTGGCGGGCCTCTTTGCCGCCGGCGCCGTCTGAAACGTGAACATCACAATACTGGCCAATCTGGTACAGCGTCCACTTGTCGACCAGGTTCTGCGTGATTCGCTGGCCGAGGCCATAGCGTGCCCGGGTGATGATGTCGTAAAAAATCCAAGCGGGGTTGTTCGTCCAGGCCCATTTAAACGTCCCGTCCCAGTTGCCGGTGTATGTCCGGGTGTTCGGATCGTAGTTCGCCGGCACCCGGCAAATTATGCCCTTCATTTTGACCGTAACGGTCGGGGTGCGCCCGTCGAACAGCTTCGCGTCAAACTGGATGAACAGCAGCGCTGTGTGCGGATAGCGCAATTTGGCGTCGACGATCTCGGTCATCGACTCAATGCGCGTCGTATCGGCATGGCGCCCATCGTTACTGTTACTGGTTAGCCGCCGAACCCGGATCTGCCAGCCCGACGTCGCCGGCGGCAGATTGATACGGTAGCTGCGCTCATAACCTGTGTTGGCAATACCGTCCGCCTCATCCCGACCGTATTCGACATAGGTTGAGCCATCCGTCGAGATATCGACCGCATATTCCACCTGGTACCCGCTTTTGCCGCCGCTGTCGCGCAGCACATACAGGCCATTCGGAAATTTCAGGCGCAGGCGAACAGCCGAAAGCTGGGTATTGTTGATCGACTTCACCCACGGCGTGCCGTACTTCAGCTCGGTACCGACATTGAGCTCGTTCTCAACGGATGGAAAGCCCTGAATATAAGCCTGATCCGCTGTCCCGCTGCGCCATTCCCAGGTAACGCCCGGGAAGTTTTCAGCCCCGTTGTCATCGAGCAATGGTGTACCGTCGAGATAGATTTCTTTGCCTGTGAACCCGCCTGCTGCTTCGCCTTCCGTGAGGGCAAGCAGCAGCTTCATATAGGCTACGGATGAAATCTCAGTCCCACGGTTTCCGCCTTTATCGCTGCTCCCGCCGCCACCTTTAGCACCAGTGATCGTCATATCCATGCTTGCTCCAGGCAAAAAAATCCCGCCGAAGCGGGAGGGTGTTAATTCAGGTTTTATTGTTGCTGCTCTGCGTAGATGCCGCCGCTAATCAGGACACCGCCGATTTCACGCTCGCCGTACAGAAGCGGCACCGGGCTACCTGCCGCTGCCTGGTTCACCGGCGAGCCAAACGAGTAGCTTTTTCGCGTCTCTGATTCGGTATTCGTCATCCCCTGCGTACCGGACGGCACAAGCATCTGGGCTATGCCGCCGAGCATCATTGCTGCGCCCATTTTGTACAGAAATGGCGATGCTGCCGCTGCCGGCGTAAAGCTGGCGATGAACCCTGCTGCAACAAGGACGGCACCAAAAATGGTCTGGAACATGCCAGCCTTCTTGCTGCCGATGATTACCGGCGCGATACGGATAACCTCATGCACGCCCGACAGCTGCAGGGCCTGCTCGTCGATATTTTTATTGCCATTAAAGACGGCATACGTGATGCCGCGTTCCTGGCTGGTTTCCAGCATCAGCTCAAAGCCGGGGATCATGATGCAGAGCGCCCGGATGGCCTCGCGCACGGATGATACGGACAGACGATGCTCGCGCCCGAAGTGGGCACCGAGCTTGCCGTACAGCCGCACCAGTACGATTTTCTCAACGGGATTCATTGCGGTACCTCAACGTTAACAGCGTACGCTCGCGCCACATGCCGCCATACGGGACAACTTCGCTCAGCTTGCCGTACATGTGGTGCAACAGTTTTCCGTCGCCCAGGTAGATGCCGGCATGGTTGATCTCGTCGGCTTTAACCTGCATCAGGATCACGTCCCCGGTCTGCAGCTCGCTGGCGTGGGAATAGAATCCGGCTTCCGCGTAATGGCGCACATACAGGTTTTCGCCACGCGTCCACCAGTTGTCGGTACGCTCAAAGTCCGGAAGTTCGATACCGCGCTCCTGCGCGTACCAGTCACGAACCAGCCCGTAACAGTCCCAGCTGCCGTGGATAAACGGGCGCTTTAGCAGCGGCGGTCTGTCAGCCGGGGTAGTGACGGTGTGATCGCCCTCTGGCCACGACATAATCACCCAGGGCAGGCCGGACTCATGGCACCCTTTCAGGTCTTCTGCAGAGGCATGCGGCCCCGCGTCCGGGTGCGAATGCACCACCGCCAGAACCTCGCCGGCGTCCTCGGCATCTGCCCAGGCTTCGCCGCTGATCCTGAAAAATTCGGTGGGCTGGTCGTGGGTGTTTTCGCAGGCAATGTATCGCCGCTGCCGCCCGGCCCGGACGATCAGGCCGCAGCACTCAGCCGGGTACACCTCATCCGCATGTTTCTGGATAGCGGTTATAAGTCGCTGGCTTAACATGGTCACATCCTTATCAGTGCAATGGACGGGAACCCACCAAACGTGAGCTCTGCCGCTTCACCCTGCCGGAGTTTGCAGCCGGCTACCGTGCCCGGGCATTCATCCAGCGCCGGGTTGTCGACCGGGTTGCCAAACTTGTCGAAATATCTGGTACCGGTGTAGCCGCAGTCGGCGCCGCGATACTGCCCCTGCATACACCAGGCGCAGCGGCTGGTCATCTGGCGCCCCGGTAGCTTCTGCCCGGTAACATCCACTGGCGAGGACAGTTTGAACTGGACGGTGGTTTCGTTATCCGCCGTTTTGCTGTCGATGTACCAGACATCAATGCTGTCAGCTGTCGGATCCGCGCTGGGGTTGCCCCCCGGAAAATTCACGGCATCAAGATAGTGGGCATAGGTGCGGTGGATCGTCACCTTCGCCTGCTTCATGTCCTGGAACATGCCGCACAGCGCGGAGATCGAGCCGTCGAGATTGGCTACGGACAATTTCGGGCTGGCAGGTGAGCCGTCGCCGTTGGACTCCATATCTTCAATGAGGCATGGCCACGCGTCGTAGCGAACGCCCTGCCAGAAAATGGGTTTCCCGGGCAGCTTGCTGGCGTCGTCGCCGGCGGCCAGAATTTCCGCCTCGGTGTACGGTGTGGCGTGGTTGTGAAAGTACAGGACGTCGGCGCCGAACGCGGTTCCGTCGACCTCAATCAGGACGACTTTACTACCGGGCTCCAGTTTTTGATCGTCAGCTGCGATACCCATGGGTTCTCCTGAATAGGTCTATGATCCCAAAAACAAAAAACCCCGCAGAGCGGGGTTTGGGTGGGTGTGAAGTGGTGTTTAAACGCTATAGCCGCGCTTAGTGCAAATTTTATCCATCATGTTGTCGCTTCGAATCGATACGTCAGCTGATGTGATATTACCCTTGCTGTCAGTTTTAACACCTACCAGCAGCAGAGCCTTACCTGCAAACCCACCGTATGAGTTTTTAGCATTCACATGAGCGCAATAAACATCACCGCCTTTATAATCCTGCCAGTAAAACTTGGCGCTATCTGGATCCTTTAGCTGCTGCTTAGCCGCCTGTGTAATCACACCTTTCTCGCTTGTCGATAGTTCGCGTGCGGTGGCTCCTGATGCCACAACCATCGCAAGAAAGGGAATAATCACCCCGCCTTTTTTCGGTTTCATGAGTCCCTCTATATTGATTCGGCCCGATAAGCCGTCACAAACGTAACAGATAGCGACATCCTGGCAAAATCGATCACGGTGGGTTTTATCTGGGTTGCGCGATACAAGCCCAGCTCGCCCAGCGGGTTAACCCATTTGAAAGCCCTTAGCTCCCTGTGTGATCTGACGAACGCCAGTATGGGCAGAATTTCTGACTTCATTCCGGTAAAGGTCAGCGGCCACGACTGGTATTCGGTGTTAATGCCATCACCAACAACCTGCTCATAACCATCGCCATACTGCGCTGAGCGGGTACGGTTTTGAATGTCCGCCGTGGGACCGTTCAACGGCGACCACGAAAAGGTTTCAAGCGCCATAATCAGACTCCTTTAAATGCATTGGAGATCATGCCGTTATTGCCCAGTTCACGCTCCAACACCTCATACGTGCACTGCAGAATCTTCGCCTTAGCTTCCTGAGTAAACGCCTCATCACTTCCTTTGCCGGGGCCGGCCGGCTGGCTTGACGTTCCACCCTGCTTAATCACCTGCAGAGGAATACTGATCGTCAGGTTAATGCCGCTGGCAGCTCCTGATTTCTCCGTGTTGCCTGACGGTCGGGCAACATTCCCACCGACCAGGCCCCCATCAGCGTAGCCTTTCCCATATGTTAAATGGTTGAGGAAGCTCAGCATCCCGGGCTTCTGAACAACACTTTGAGGGACAACCCATTCCCCTTTGTGAACGACACCGGCCACGTCATGCTTTCCACCGTCACCGGTATAGCCACCGTCCGCCCAGCCAAACCAGCTCTCGATCCCCATGGCTGTCGAGCCAGTTTTAATGGCGTTCATTAACATCATCTTGGTGATCATCTGGCCGATGTCATCAATGACCGAAACCGCAAAGGACTTAAAGTCACCTTTACCTTTGGAGGCGAAGTTCCATAGCGCATTGCCCATACCGTCCATCGCATTGATCGCGATATCGCGCGTCATACCGAACTGGTTCTCGGCATCTTCTCGCCATTCTCGCAGGCCATTTTTCATGCCATCAATCCAGGATCCCTCAACCTCTTTTTTCTTCAGGGCTCCTATACGGACGATCTCAAGCTGTTTCTTCTCTTCCTCATCCAGAATGGAAGATTGTTCTTTGTAGATAGTCGATGTCCTATCTCTTTGCCGTGTATCAAGTTCTTCGCGCTCCTTCGCAAATCGCTGCCGTACCTGTTGCTCCGCAACCATCTGGTCATACGCTTCTGAGCTCATGCTCATCTGCGCAACCCGGTTGCTGTACTCCTCCTGCAGCTGCAGTGTGGATCGGTACAACTCCTGGTTCTGTTCCTGCATCTGCAGGCCGATTTTCCGCTGCTCGTTGGCGCGGTCCAGGCTGGCGTTGATCTGCAGCTGGTTGCGAATCTCCGTTTCCTGCGCCAGCAGACTGCGCTGGCCAGCTGTAAGAATACGCTTCTCTTTCAGGTCGGCCACTTCCTGGTTGAACTGCAGCAGCTTACGTTCGCTGGCTGTCAGCTCTTCCGTCTGGTCGTTCTGCGTGCGCAGGACAGCTTCTTCCTGTTTCAGCTCCTGCAGCCGGCGCGTCGCCATATCATCGGAATACGCTTTGTCCCGCTTCTGCTTCTGCTCGGCGTACATCTTGTTCACGCCGGCCATCGCCTGCGCGTACTGTGCTGTCCCTTTTTCATAACTGGCGTTAACCAAAGCAACAGCCTCGGCGCGCTTTTTCTCGCGTGATACGCCCGCCTCCATGAAGCCAGCCAGGGTGTTTTCGTTCTTAAGCCGTTTGGCCAGCTCTTCGCGCTCTTTCTTCTGCTGCTGGTAGCGCTTTTCAGCCTCTTCCCGCTCTTTAGCCGCAGCCTGCTCACCGAAGGTCGTCGGGTCGATACCTTTTTCGGCGGCTATCACTTTCGCGGTAGCGATATGCGCATCGCCAACGGATTTAAAATAGTCGTTAACGAACCCTTTCAGGGATGCCCAAGCGTCACCCAGCATACCGACCTGCTCTTCCTGCTCCTTGACCTTTTTGGCAACGCTGTCCATTGCCTCCTTCTGCAGCAGCGCCGTGGCCTCGCTCTCCTTACCCTGGCGGGTGAGCGTGATGACCTGATCGATCATGCTCCCGTTCAGCATGATCCCCTGGTCAGTGAGCTTTTGCAGCGCCTGTAGTGGATCGCCGCTGAGACTGGATAGCATCGCCACAAGGTCATCAGAACTCTGGCCAATCTCCTCCATTCGCGTGCCGAGGCCCGCCACCTTATCCAGCATATCGCCGCCGAACCCGGCGCCGACCGCTGAGGTAACGGATTTCACTGCACCGTCAGTATCACCGAGGCGGGATACCAGGTTCTGCAGGTACGCCACATTCATCAGAGATTGCTGCCCGGACTTCTGCAGCGCTTTCGTGAAACCATCAACCTCCGCTTTACTGTTCGAAAAGGCGGTGTACGCCAGCGTGCCGATGCCGGCGAGCGACATCACTGCCAGCCCGACAGGACCGCCAATCATCGCCAGCGCGCCGCGTAACAGCCCGGCGCCAGCTGCAGCTGCACGTTGTCCCAGCGAAAGCTCACGGCTGGCCACCGCCAGATTACGGGTCGAGGTTGTCAGCTGCTGCCTGGCATTGGATTCGGCAAGATCCGTGGCCAGAACGGTTTTTGTCGCTTCCGCCAGACTGCCTTTCGCTTTGGCCTCAGCCAGGTTCGCTTCCTGAATGGCCCGGGCATTTTTGACGTGTTCGTCCTGATAGCTGACCGCCAGCCCAAACTGCTTGTTAACCTCGGCCTGCTTAGCAAAATGCTCATCGAGCGCGATCGCCCGCTCGCGATCGGCTTTCGCCGCTTCCATCGTCTTGACAGCGATGTTCTGCTTGGCGATAGCCTCTTCACGCAGCCCCCTGGCGTTAGCGATGACGGTCTGGGCGGCGTTGATCTGCGCTTCGTTAAACTCAATCTGGGCCTGCCGCTGGTTCTTCAGGCCACTTACGCTGTTATCCAGCGCCGTGCTCATCCCTTCGCTGAGAGCGGAGACCAGCGCCGTCGCGATTGAACCACCGGATGCCCCACTGCCGGCGGCCACGTTCGCCAGCAGGTTGCGCATCTCATCCAGACCGGTCAGCCGCTTATCGACCGCACGCCCGACCCGGGCAAAATCGGCATCCAGCCCGGTGATGCCGGCGCTGATGCCTTCGAAAGCCTGGCGGGTTTGTTTGGCGCCCGCCTGCGCCTTTTGGTTGAACTGTTGCGAACCACTTTCAGCCGACTTCATCGCATCCGCGAACTGGGATTTGAAACTGGCCGAGTTGAGGTGGAGCGCAACGGCTAACGATGCAACATCAGCACCCATTTCCTAAAATCCTCAGACAATCAGCGAACTGCTGATCGCCCTCAGACGGTTCAACAGCAGGCGGAGGTTGCGGGGATGGCGGCGTGCCGGCATCTGCCTTGAGAAGGTTAAAATACGCCTCCCAGTGGGTCAGGATATTCGCCGGCAGGTCGCCAATTTTACGCGGGTCAGGCTCGCCCCAGCGGTCTGCCAGCATGAACAGCAGCCTGAGCCGGGGCGAGGTTGTTAGTTTTTTTCCGCTTCCTCAAGCGTGCCGTACGAATGGCGCTGGACGCGGGTCACGGCTTCCAGCAGATCCGCCGAGGCATGGGCATCCAGCAGTTCGTCCGCCGTCGGCAGGTCTGTTTTCTTCGGGCGGGAACCATCTTCGTTAACCAGCGCATCCAGGAACAGGTTAACGCCCATGACCGACAGCTGACGATCCGGGAGTCCAGCTGCTCTTCCTGCAGTGAGGGTTTCGGTATAGTTATCCAGCTCAGTGCTGGTCAGGCGGCGGATAAAGACCTTCTGGCCGAGGAGCGTTTGCTCAGTCGTGGTGTTGAGAGGGTTCAGCAGGGATTTGTAATTCATGACGGTGATCCTGGTAATGGGTTAAAGGGCGTTATGGTGCTGAGTTCTTAAGGGGTCACAGGCGCAGCTGCGGTGGTCCACTTGAGCTTGTTCTGTTTGCCGTAAACCTCGACCTGCAGCACTTTGCCTTTCGGGGAATCGACGGTCTGCATGCTCCAGCCGGCCAGCACGAGCTCCAGCTCGGCTACGCGACGGTTCGGGTACTGCATAAAGAAGACCACCGTTTCTTTGTTGTCTGCCGAGGTCAGCAGCGCCATTTGTTCGGCATCATCCGGGTCGTCGATAAAGACCAGCGTTTTGTCCTCGCCTTCACCCATATCTGCCATGTATTTCGGCTGGGTATCGATCAGGCGGGTGACGTCAATAAACGTCCCTTTGTTGCCGGTGGCGCCGATCGCCGTTGCAGACTGCAGAAGTTTTGCGGTGGCGATCGTTGCCCCCACCGCGCCGTAAGAAACACGCGTACCTGCCGGGAGGGATGCATACTCCGACGGCGATTTGATAACTGGATCTGTCATTTTTTACTCCTGTTTATTGGCCTTCCAGCCCGATGCGGATCTCTGTCGCCAGGACCTGCAGGACCTTCTGGATGTTGTAATCCAGCGCCGGGCGGATAAAGGGTTGGGCCACCTGTTTAACGGTACCGAACTCCTGCGCCAGGGCTTTCATGTGATGGGCTTTGCTGGGGCCTACGCGCAGCGTAACGATTGTGGCGTAGCGGGATTTTTCGGCGACGTTGGTACTGCGGATTTTGATGCTGTCGCGCATGTGCGCCCCGACGTTTTCCTCATCAAAACCCGCGTTCCGGTACATGTCCTGCTGGACAACATCAAGCGCGGCACGCCCGGCGTCACGCAGCAATTTCACGCCGACTTTTTTGTCGATCGTTTCCAGCAGGCGATCGAAATCCTTCCCGCTGGGGAATTTGATTTCCATCTCCATGGGGTTACTCCGGGACGGTGAAAATGAAATCGCGGACAATGCGGTACTGCACACGACCACTGGTGATCGTTGCCTTATCCTGCTGAATGCCGCCGCGTTCAACGTACTGAACGGGATGACCTTCCAGCTGGCCATGAACGAGCGTTTGCCACTCTGCCCACAACGCCGCATCCAGCTGCAGCGCGCGGGTGTAGTCATCCACTAGGTACAGGCTGATCTGCATGCGGACATCACTCAACCCGGTACGCACCAGGCCATCCCCGACCTGTGGGTCAGAGATACGCTGGAAAGTTACGCCGTTTTGTTCGCTGTCTGGCAGTAAAAGTGGGTAAACCGGCATGCCAGTCAGACGCTCCAGCGAGGTTTTAATTGCTATTTCTATCATGTCGGATGTCTCGCTCAGCAGTAATGACGCATCGATCCGACTGGCTACGGTCAACAGCACGTACGGTATACACTTCGCCATTTAATGAAACTTTCCAGTCGATCTGAACGTCTTGGCGGAATCGGATCGTAAACTGCCAGGTTTCAACCACCTGCAGCTGGTCTATAGTGCGGATTTTTCGGTTTGAAACGTTCTCAGCTTTCGCCCAGACAGTTGCAATAGTTTCCTGAGCAGATGAGAGAGGCTCCCCCAACAACCCACGCTGTATTTCAACAACACCTAAAATTATGCGTTTATTCAGCTCGCCAGCACGTAAACAGCTCATAGGCCATAAATACGGTATGGCTGAAGCAGCGATTCAACAGCCAAATCAACAGTGGATGAGGTGCCGCTGGTAATTACTGCTTCACGGTTTGAATACCAGTGCGCAATAAGCATCAGCATGGCGATCTCAATATCTTCGCCATAAAGCAGCGCGTCAGGATCAGACAGATACCGCGGATCATCATCCTTTTCATAAAGCTGGCGACGGGTCCACTTCTGAACGTACCGCGCCGCACCTTTGATGCTGATTTCAATCCAGTCATCTTCCGCATTATTGTCGGTATCGATCCGGCAGTGTGTTTTAACCTGCTCTTTGGTCAGCATGCCCGCTCCTTATTTTGCCTTGCCATTTCCTTTCGGCTTCAGGTCTTTATCAGGTTCCGGCTTTTTCTCGCCAGGCACCTGAGCGTAACCGCTTGCCACCAGCTCGCGACCATGCTGTTCCAGCGTCTCAAACTCGGTGCCTTCAGTGAGCACGCTGCCTTCAAAGTAAATGGGCTTGATGGCGATCAGCTTCATGGCTGTCTCCTTAAAGGAAAAAAGAAAAGCGGCCCGCAGGCCGCCATTAAGGATTACGCACCGCCACCTGTAGCAGGCGCAGTGAAGGCTCCGTAAATAAACGCTTCCGGCCGTTTCACCGCCAGCGCCAGGCGCTCTTCGCAACGAATCGAGATCATGTTCTTCTCGAAGTCGTCGGCGTTCTCGGTGGAGATAACCACGTTGGCATCTTCACGATCGAACAGCTGCGCCGCGGCGTTAAACGCACCAGTCAGGAACTTGCCCTGGAATGCTGCGGCCTCAGTGGCCACAACCGGCAGGCCCCAGAGAGTAGGGCCGGTCAGCGCCGCCGGGTTCGCCAGAATGTAGCGACCCAGCGTGTCTTTGGTGAGCTCAATCTTCGCCCAGTCGATGAAGTGCAGGACGTGGCCGGAAGCCGGGAAGCGCGCCAGCTGCGCCTGCAGCATTGCGAGGCGGAGATCATCGATGCCGTTCTGCTGCTCAACGGTAAAGGCAGCGTCATAAGCAGATGCCTGTGGGACGATGCCTTTCAGGTGCGCGCCGGTACCATCGCCGAAGAGAATCTCCTGCTCTTCGACATATTTCAGGCCGTAACGCATTTCAGCGTCGATAGTGGACTGCAGCTGTGCAAAATCATCCAGGATCTGTTTGGACGCTTTGAACATATGCGCGATGGTGGTCACCGGAGTGATCTGCGTGGCGAACTGGATATCGCTGTACGGCTTGGCGGTGCCTTCCGGCACGACTTTCGCCGCATTGGTGAATCCGGTCTGCTGCACCCAGAAGATGGCTGGCGCCGAGGTGCGCCCCGGAGCAATCAGATCCCGGATGAAGAGGCGCTGCTTCGGCGCGGTATCAATACCCGGCAGGCGCTGCGGCTCGACCACGCCGGTTGCCACGTCAGTGGAGATCAGCGCAGCATTAACCGGAACACTGACGCGCTTGCCGCCTTCAACGCTTGCCGCGAAAGCTTTTAGCGCTTCACTGCTGATAACGGTCTGGCCGACGGTCTCGATAATTTTTGTAGCGCTGGCCAGCGGCATCTGAGCTACCTGCTGCTCAATTTCACCTACTGAAGATTTCAGCGACTTAAGCGCATCGTTCAGCGCATTGTGTTCAGTGGCAATTTTATCCACTGCCTCTTTGGTTTGCGCGGACAGCTGACCAGAGCTTTTAGCCTCCTTCAGCGCGTCCTCGGCTTTCTGGCTGAAAGTGCCGGAAACTTCTTCCAGCTTCGCAGAAACTTTTTTCAGTAATTCGTTAACTTCAGACATGGTCTTTCCTTATTGGCCGAACGCCGCCAGGGCGTCTTCAAGTTGTTTGATATTGTCAGGGTTGATTTCTTCGGTAGCGCCCGGCGTACCTTCAGGGATGGCAGCAGCGCCTGGCTTGCTGCCGGATAAGGCTTTAAGAAGTTTTCGACGCTCAGAGCGCGGCGTATCGGTTTTGGCCAGCAGCGCATCAAGCTTGCGCAGCGCCGCCGCCGGGCTGTCGTCGTCGTCAGCAATTTCATCAGCGGAGAGGAGGCTGTCAGCAAATCCTTTCGCCACCGCGTCACTGCCGCCAATATAGGTTTCGCCGTCCATCATCTTTTCGACGGTGGCGGCATCAAGACCGCTGCGTGCCTGGTAGATATCGCTCATCGCTTTATCAAACGGCTCCATGTCAGCGGCGATCTGCGCCAGGTCGTGACGGTTACCCATCGCATAGACCCAGCAGTTGTGGATCATCAGGAATGCACCGCGCCCGATCTGCACGTCGTCACCGGCCATCGCGATGACCGACGCCGCCGACGCTGCCAGGCCCAGCACCTTCACAGTGACCCTGCCTTCGTACTCGCGCAGCAGGTTATAAATCGCAAGGCCCTCGAACATGTCGCCGCCGGGGCTGTTGATGTTGACCGTTACGTCAGCGCCATTAAGGGAGCGCAGCGCACCAGCAATGCGGCTAGCTGTCACCCCCTCCCCCCAGAAATCAGCGCCGATCACGTCGAAGATAGAAATGCTGTTGTCACCGTCCCGGGCAGCACGGATGCCACCGTTCCAGCGCTCCATTGCCGCAGCTGGCAGATCGGGTTTTTCGCGCGCAAAAGGTCGCCCCTCCGGCGCAGCCGGAAGGCTTTTAATCGTCATGGATACTCCTAAGCCGCCTGTTTCAGCGGGGACTGTTCGAAGGGGATGTCGGGGAATACGTGGTTATGGACCTGTCGCAGCGCGAAAGCCTGTGCTGCCTGGCTGTTTTGCTTCAGGTCTTCAAGCGGCGTCAGGTTGAGCTGCACCGTATAAAGATCGCCGCCCTCAATCGGTGGCATGTTCTCAAGGCGACGCACGTCGTTACGGGACATCCAGCCGTTCTGCAGCGCGCTGGTGTAGTACGCCGCCCGGCCAGCACTGTCGGCGCGCAGCAGGCCCTCTACCGAGAACTCGGCAAAGAGGTCCTCTTCCCCATTCAGCAGACAGCGGGAGATCTCCTGCTCGATATTCACCAGCAGCGGGCGCAGCGTGTGGGTCAGGAACTGAAGATTCATCCCCTCCAGGCTCGACGCCCAACTGCTTTGCTTCGAGGTGTGGCCGACCATAAACGGCGGCACGCGGAACCAGCGGCAGATTTCCTCAATGCTGAATGAGCGACTTTCCAGCATCTGCGCCGCTTCCGGGTTCATGGTGACGTTCTGATATTTCAGCCCGCCCTCAAGAACCATAATTTTTCCGGCGTTTTTAGACCCGGTAAAAGCCTGCATATAGCCCCGAAGTCGCTCTCTTTGATCCTTATCAAGCGCCTGGTCAGCTGAAAGAAAGCCCGAGCTTTGCAGGCCATTTTCGAAAATCTTTGCAGCTGACTCTTCGACGGCCATCGCCGCGCCGATCACGTCACGACCCGTCATCATTGGCATCATGCCGCAGACACCATCAAGGCCAAATCCCCGGATGTGCATCAGGTTCTTTTCGGAGATAACGCGTTTCTTGCCGTCCTCGGTGTAGGTGTATTCCAGCCTCCCGGTATCCAGCCGCTTCACCACCATATTCTGGGGCAGCAGTGGCACCAGCGACACCAGCTTATTGCCGATAAACAGCTTCTCGACAAATGCATTACCGCGCAGACAGATGCTGGCCACCACCATGAGCATGAACCGGGACGGCGTCATTTCCAGATTGGGACGGCGACAAAGCACCTGATAAACCGGATGGTTCTGCGCCAGCTTGCGCGAGCCATCAGCCTGCCGGCTGTAAATCTTAACCGGCAGCGTGGACACCGACTCGCTCAGAAGCCGGACGCAGGCCCAGACTGCCGAAAGCTGGATCGCCCGATCTGCCGTGACGACCTTGCCGCTGCTGCTCGTGCCGTACCACTCCTGCCAGAACGATCCGGTAGTCAGGCTGATGGGCACGCCCAGCCAGTTGAGCAAGGCACTTTTTACCTTGCCCGGCTGCTTACTTTTCTTCATCAGAAACCTACCATGATTGGATTTTCAAAGAAGCCGCTCAGATCCTGAGCATCATTACCACCATTGACCAGCATCCGGCTTTTAGCCGTAAACAGTGCAACCGGTCCGTCAATTTTGTTTTCAGGTGTGGACTTGTTCGGGAAGATGTTGTCGTTTTTGTCGGGCTTAACCGTGACGTTTGACATCATCCACCGCATTACGGGGTTGTCGTCATGGTGGAACTTGTTGCCGTAAATCTCCGCCTGCACTGATTTCATGGACTCAGAAAGGTTTTTGACCGTCTGTGCGACTTCCACCAGCGGCAAGCCTTCCTCCGCAAGTGACAGACTGAACTGCACTGCGCTCCAGGGATCGAAAGCAATCTCCTTGATGTTCTCGCCCTTCACCCACTCCACAATGTCGGCTTTAATCATGCCGTGATCGATAACGTCCCCGTCAGTCAGCTCAAGATATCCGGCGTCGGACCACTTCCTGTAAAGCTCTGCAATATGGGCTGGCGCTGTTTCCAGTCGCCCTTCCGGGATCCAGAAACGTGGCTGCATATGAGTTTCACCTGCAGGATCGCGCCAGGCTTTCACCGCTGCACAAATATCGATTTTGTTGGCGAGGTCGACCCCCACCCACAGTGGCCACGCCTTACGCTCAGCTTCCGAAGCAATACCCGGCATTTTTGCCCAGCGGTCCATGTCCATCCAGGCGCTCTCGGCAGTTACCCAGATGTTCAGGTGCTTGGTAAAGAAGTTCGGCCGCGCCGCGACCTGCTCCTTTGCCTTTTTGGCAAGGCGGCGCATGTCGTCCCAGCGCTTACAGATACCGAGGCCGGGGTTAGCTTTCGGCCAGTTGGACTCGTCAAAGGGATCGTCGCCTTCGTCGAGGGTATAAATCAGGGCAAAATAGGTGTCATCCTCCACCACGCCGCGCAGCACCTTGATGGCGTAATCCCGCTGCTCGTAACAGATGCCCTCTTTATTGGTACCCGCCGTCGTTATTGCGAATAGCAGGGACTGAAGGCGCGCACCGGTAGCTGTTTCCAGAACGTCCCAGACATCACGGGTACGGTGAGCGTGCAGCTCGTCGACAATGCCGCAATGTATATTCAGGCCGTCGAGGTTATTCGCATCGCTGGAGAGCGGTTCAAACTTAGAGGCCGAACGCTCCTGGTGAATGTTGAGCTTTACGTGACCAAAAAGACGCCCCAGCGTGCGGGGGGCTTTCTTGATCATGTTCTTGGCATCATCAAAAACAATCCGCGCCTGGTCGCGGGTCGTGGCGGCTGAGTAAACCTCAGCGCCTCCCTCGCCGTCGGCACCGGTCATGTACAACCCAATGCCAGACGAAAGTGTGGATTTGGCGTTTTTACGCGCCACCTCGTCATAAGCCGTACGGAAGCGGCGCACCATGACCGTATCACCGTCATCATCGATCACAGCCAGGCCTGTCATCTCATCAATCAGCGGAACGACGAAACCAAAAATGTTGATCAGGATAAAAACGTGCCAGGCCATCAGCGTGATCGGCTTGCCTGCCAGCGCCCCTTTAACGTGTGGGACGAAATTATAAAAATCGAGGATGTGCTGGGCGCGTTCCTCACTGAAGTAGATGCCGCGCCCAGGCCCATGCTCTAAATCATTAAGAAATCGCTGGCACGCCAGGCGCACCAGTTCGCCAGCAACAATCTCGCCAGACAGCACGCGCTCGGCGTACTGAATACCTTCCGAAACCGTTGCCATTCATCATTTGCGCTTTTTAAGAAATTCATCCAGTGGATCGGCCTCAGCCGGGCCTTTAGCGCCAACCTTGGACCGGCTGGCCGGGGTCATGCCGAATTCAGCGAGCATTGCCCTGATGCGCTTCCACGCATCGGCTTTCATCACTGCCGCCGGGTGCGGCTTAATCATCCTGATTTCCCGCTCTTTCCCTTCGTCCGGCTCATCCTCGCTGTAGACGGCGTAGGTGTAACCTTCCCGCTCTAACGTCTCGCAGTGATTCCGGTACTCTGTGTAAGCCTCGATCAGCAGTTCAAGTGCTTTACCGTCCAGGGTCGTCATCACCCCGACAGCATCAAGCTCTTCGCCAATTCGCTTAAACCAGTACTTCCCCATCTTGTCGAAATGCTTCGGAACTGGGGGTACCCCAGAAGCGGGTTTTGGCTCTTCTTTATTGACAGCTCGTTTTGATGGGTTCCCCTTCACCAAAGCCAGATGTGTCGGGGTTTTCGGTGGTCCTGGCATAATCGAAAACTCCTATTAATCGATGGTGGGGATCCCCATAAAAAAGTTTTCTAACCTGCGGCGGTGTGAAAAAAGGTTAGGCGGCGGTCCTTAGCAGGCAGGAGCCTGAACTTTTGACCCGCCCTCCCCCGGTAGTGATAACCGATATCATTCACATCAAAATGATTGCATTTGAAATCATTTTGCGTTTCATCAGTCGAGATGGAAGTCATCACTGAGGTTGCGGCGCCGCGCGCTGCTGGCATTGTGCGGGCAGGCGCTGGAATTATGGCCTGACTGACCGCAGTAACCACAGCGCAGGTTCGCACGGCGGGCTGAGCCTCCCCATGTCTTAGGGCAATTCGCTACGGTGTGCAGCGTCGAGCCGCAGTAGGTGCAGCGCGTATAGCTCATCGGGTTCTCTCCGTAGCGGTCTTACGCTTGTGGCATGGCCAACACAGCGATTCGAGGTTGCTGTCGTCATTTGTGCCGCCGTGAGCTTTCGGGATAATGTGGTCGACCGTTTCAGCTGGGCGAGGTCTGCTGTTGCGCAGGCACTGCTGGCAGATGTGTCGATCACGCTTGAGGATGCGGACGCGGATAATGTCCCACTTACTGCCGTAGCCACGCTGGTGGCGGCTCAGGCCGCGCTGATGCTGCTGCCATCCTTCATTACGGTGGGTTTCGCAGTAGCCGGAACGGTCAGTGGTGGTGCCAGAGCACCCGCGCTTACGACAGGCGCGAGGGATTGCGGCGGGCATTAGCGCTTACCATAGAGCAGGCCACCGGGCTGTGTTGCGTTGCGGATAGCATCATGAACAGCCGATTTCATGCTGTCGATTGATGCCGCCTGCCCGATCATCTCAGTCCTGAGGGATACAAACAGATCGCTGTTGCGCACAGCGTCCACCACCGCTTCACGCATGTCGTCTGAGAGCTCAATCCTGGTTGCAACTGCCTGCGCCAGGAATAGACTGCCCTTAACTGAGATCATCCCGGCAACACGTCGCTTCTCGCTCTCGCTGTCATTTACACGGATGCTGTAACAGCTGCTGGTGGTTGCGTTACCCAGCCTCTCACTTTGAATGGTACCAGGCTGAACATGCGCATCATTGAGAACAGTTTCGCCCACCAGCTTATTATCCGCTTTCTTTTTGCGACTGGACTGAATGTGCTGGATTGCTTCTCTAATCTCTTCAGGCGTATACCCGCCAGTAATCACGGTATAACGACTGCCCAGAAAGATAACGGGCAACTTACCTTCTGAAGATGCACCAAGACTTTGTTCCCAGGTGTTTTTGAAGTGGTCAAGCTGGTCAGCGATAGCGTCCTGCATACGCAAGATATAGCCAAACGATAAGCCCGCCAAAGGCTCCGACTTTATATTTTCCATGATTGTTTCCTTTTAGATGTGAGCCTGTCGTACGGGACAGCCGCCCGAGAGAAGCGGGTCCCCAAGCTCACGGCTGAAAGACTCTCTTTGAAGCGCGTACGTGGCGCATAAAAAAACCCCGCGTGAGCGAGGCTGTGCTTTATCCCCTATAGGGTATATTTATAATTTATCCCCTATAGCCATTACGATGGGTCTGCCCATGGTGATGGCTATAAAAAAGCCCCGGCAGAGCGGGGCTTCATCAAATATCTTAATATCTATCAAAGATCTCTTTTGAAAATGCGTGCGGAAGCTAATTTATCCATTCCATTCATACCATAAGGTCTTTGTGTATGATATTTACGCAGTAGAAGCTCACAGACCTCTTGGTGCTTAGACAGGAGGATTTTATCGATGTCACCTTGGGCTTTAGCTTCTGGGAAAACGTCAAAGTTAACCAAAAACAAAAAATCTTCTTCTTCCGCAGGGGTATGAGCAAGATACAGATACCCTTCATCTGCAACCTTCACGAAAGTAAACCCAGTCACGGCTGATGGTTCAATAAATTTGTCAATTTCACCTGAAGGCAGCAGCCCAAGGGCATCTCGCACTAACGTTGTGCAGAACTCCACATCCTGCGGATCATCGAAGTTTACAGCACGTGTTGCTGAGTTTTTCCCAAAAGTTTCAAGTATCTGTTGTTCACTATAACCTTGCTCATCCAAGAACCTTATCCATTGATAAAGATGTGCCCACGGATTTCTTTTCCAGCCCATAAGTCTCTCCTTAAATTAAAGAAACCCAATATTACTTGATGAACGATAGCACTGTGAAATCTGCATCTTTCAATTTGTGCACTGAGTTTTAATATACTCCTGCAGGCCAGTCAGTTGCTTTGTGACGGTTTCTATTCGCTCTCTGAGGGTGAAATAATCCCGTTCAGCGGAGTCAGTAAGTCTGGGGGTGCTGCCATCATCCAGGCTGGTGGTGCTGGTCGCTCCGTTCGTGGTGTATCTGGCGTTGAGCTGCAGCCGACGCTTGCCAGTAGCAACATCGCGCTCAAGCTGATCAATAGTGGCTTTTGCATCCTGCAGTTCTCCGGTGTATTTGGCATCCAGCGCAGCGACATCACGCTGGCGCACCTGCATATCGTTGATGGTGGCGTTTGCCAGTTTCAGGTTTCGCTCTGCGTCGTCAGCACGCTTCTTCTCATCAAGTACCTGACCGAGCAGAAGATAAATAATCAGAAAGGATAAAATCAGCTCGATGCCGATTATCAGCCAGGCTTTAGAGGTCATTTTTACTCTCCGCCAGGCACATCGAACACTCCATCTCTCGTCGGTTCTGGAGGCCTTTCCACTTCATGCCACCAGCGTAAACCCAGCGCCGCATCTCTTCGCACGCTCCGTCGTGATCGCCTTTATTCAGCTTGCGCAGCAGCGTGGACTTTGAGAACGCGTCAGGACCAACGTTAAAAACAAAGCTGTAAAGTGCGGCGCGCTGATATTCCCCCAGCGGCACCTTCACCAGATTGTCTACCGTACGCTTTGCTGGCTGAAGGTCTTTCCATAGCAACTGGTCACATTCGCGATCGGTATACTTCTTCCCTCTCACGATATCCCGGCCCGTATGGCCGTCGCAGACAGTCCACACCCCGGCGACGTCTTTATAAGCTTCATACTTCCGCCCTTCTACACCATCCTGTCCACCGAGAAACAGCGAGGCGATCAGCATTGCACCGCCACCAGCAGCGGCGATGAGTTTGTTACGCAGGCTACTGGTCATTGGCATTTATTCATCTCCGACTTTGACTGCTGGGCCATACTTCTCAAGCGCCTTTACCTGTGCATTGGCGACCTTACGTTTGAAATACCAGTTGATAAGTCCTGTAACGATGATCCCGGCAATACCAGCCAGTACGCCGATGGCGCTCCATTCGTCAGGGCTCAGTTTTGTGAGGACGCCGTTCAGGATGGTTCCTCCTGAGGTGCCGAGGGCGACTCCGGTGACTAGTTTGCTCATACGGGACATATCTCTCACCTCGCTGTGCGCGGGTGCTTGGTGGGCAGGGTTCAGGCTCTCCGAACGAATTAACGACAAACCTTGATGGGAGGTTCCGGGAGCCTGAAATAAAAAAAGGCCCGCTTATTCAGCAGGCCTAACTGAGTAGACAATCTAAGTAGGTAGTCGTGTTACCTTGCCATCATCCGTATAACGTCTGTGTCGAGCAGCGTTACTTCCCGGTCAGGATATCCAGAAAGTGACAATGGTTGGGTTCACGATTTAAAGATAGCACTGATTTCGAAACGGTAAAAAAAAGCCTGCTAAAAAAGCAGGCGAGTGAAATAAGCGCAAATATACAGGCTACTTAAATACAGGTGCCGGGTGCCTCCCGGTGACTCGTTACCAGTTATACGAGCCGCAAGCATATCTGCACTCAGCAGTTAACTGGATTGCCCCGCCGCTTAGGGAGATTCACCACTTCGATAATGTAGGTCGCAATCACTCTTATCGTCAATAGCAGACACTCTGTCAAAGGCCATCGGAATGACCTTTTGCACAGTGTTATTTACTGGATTTAATCAGCGGCCAGAGCAGCGCAATCACCCCGATCACCAGCACACCATCAGCAAGGATGGACATCATTTTGCTGGTAAAGTCGATAGCCACCACCAGGAACAACAGAACCCCGGCAGCGACCCAGCGGAGATTACCGATCACAGATACTGATCCAGAGGGAGTTGGAGAGCCTGAGCAATCTTTTTCAGCTGCTTCTCTTCGTCTTCACCAATACCGTCGTTGTCGGCGACATCAAGGCACAGACAGAGAACATCCACCGCATCTGGCGTTCCCGCCACATCACCGAGTTCACGCATTGCCTGCGCATTGGCAGAACGTGGTGACGCTTCATACTGGGCGCGGATATTGCTGCTCATGCTGGCGATCTCACCTGCAAAGGCAGAGAACGCCGGTTTCGCCTGAATGGTTTTTTCCAGCGTTGCAATCTCTGATGCATCGCAGGTGCCGTCAGCATATGCGACTGAGTAACAGCCCCAAACGGTCGCCTCTACTGCATCGCGGTTTTCCATCTTCTTCACTTCGACGATCGCTTTACGTGCTTTCTTTTTGAAGATACCGAACATAGTGACTTTCCTTTAGTGGTGAGCCTTACGCTCAGAGTGGAACAGCCCGCAGATGTAGTCACACTGCCCACTGCTAAGGCTCACCCTGAAAGACTCTGCGGTTGATGTGCGCCGAGCGAGGCGCAGATACAAGAAAGGCCGCCATATGGCAGCCCCTGGAGACGAAAAAACCCGCACTGATGGCGGGTTTCTGATTGTGTTACTGCTCAGTTCGCTTTAACGTCCCGAGCCTACCACAATTTAAGCACTTTTTTGCTCACCCTGCAACATGAATCTGTCGCTATTTGTGCCGAACGCGTCACAAACTGGAGCGTACAGGATCGATTCTGCAAGACTTAACCATGTGTCAATGCGGCGGCGGCAAGTGATAAGGGTCCAGTCAGGGTGTTTGGCATGCAGTTCATTTGCCATCTGGAACTTGCTCTTGCGTAGTCTATGGCGGTCAACAATGACACCGTATAGTCCCCGGTATTCATCGTTCATAAGTACAGATGCAATGGTCTTGTCCACTAACAGGCCCTCTTCATCCGCGCAGAACGCCAGGCCACTTTTATTTTTGCTCTTGAGGATTTCACGCAGGTACGCTTCAAGCTCAGGTTTACTGATGCCGGATTTCTTGATGCGGCGGAGCGCATCGTTGATAGCCGTCTTGGTGATTTTTCCGGATGCCAGCAGCTGGTTGAACATGTTGCCGCCAGAACCGCCACCGATATAAGACCAGCGGCCCCACATGCGGAGCTTTCCCTGAATCCAGATGCTTTCGAGAGTGCGCAGGCGAACCATTTCGCCCGCCTTGCCAACTTCAGAAGGGTTAATCATTTTGCGTCTCCACTACGCCAGTACGCCGATAGCCAGCGCACGATCTAAAAACCGAAACAGCAGCGTTAACTGGTCGCCGTATTTCGCTTCAAATGCCACAGGGCCAGCGTGCAACTCGTCGTGATGCTCTCTGCACAGAGGTATCACAAACAGGTCATGCGCTTTGGTACCCATTCCACCCTGCCCGTGACCTATCAGGTGGTGGGGATCGTCTGCCGGTTTGTTACAGCACATGCACTGCTGCGACTTCACCCAACGGGTGTACTTCTCATTTTCCCAGCGGCGGCGCTTGGGTTTCAGCATGAAGGATTCCGGGGTATCTGGATCAACCTTCACCGCCACTATCTTTTTTGCTTTCTCCTGCAGCAGTTCCACCGCTGGTAACGACGGAGTAATGTCACTTTCGCGCATTACTGATTGCATGGGTTCTGGCTGTAGCCTCAGAGCCTTATTGGCCATGCTTTCCGGGATAACATCTGCCAGGCCGTTCTTCACCAGCCACCAGCAGAACTCCGGCAGTGTAAGCACGTGGTCCTCACTGAAGCCAAGTTGACCGCTTACGGTCTTCAACAGCCAGGATACCAGGTTTTTACGGGCAATGCCTGCCAGCCTTTCAGTGGATTGATCACGCAACTGGTTATCACATCCCCAGCAAAGGAGAATGCTGCCAGGTTCGTGCCGCATGATAGTGAAGTCGTCCGCGTGCCAGTCGTTATGAGGCCACTGACATTCACGTTTTTTCATCAGCCATGCATCAAGAACAGACAGGCCACCAGCACGCTGGATCACCCTGGGGCTTTCAAAAACAGGCTGCAAACTGGCATCCTCAGCCAGCGGCTGATGGGATTGTGGTAAGGCTCCGGAAGGCATGTCTGCCAGCTGTTCGCCGGGAGTTTCGATCACAACGCGTCCCTGACGGAACAGCCACATCAACTCGCTTCCGGGCCGGAAGAGCACAACCCCGGCAATAGGTGCAATCTCAGGTGTCAGTAAAGCTCTCACGCCATCTGCCCCTTAGCGATATGCTCCGCCCAGAGGCCACCTACCCAGCGCACACCCTTCGCGGTAAATCGCGCCTGGCTGAATGCGTGGTTTGAAGCCACTGATGTTCCTGTTTTAACTTCAAATCGTCCAGCGTCGATGTGCTGATGCCGCGGCGTCAGCGTTCCGCCAAGACGGTACATGATTTCGTTCTCGATCAGGAAAAGGCGAAATTCAGTCTCTTTGGCTTTAAGCAGTTTCGCCACTTGGCGGAATGAGAGTGAGCCGCTGGCGGTACAGTAACGATCTACGAATTCGACTTTTGGTGCTGCTTCGGCGAGTGCAAGCGTCAACCTCTCTTTCTGCTCGGCAAGATCAGCAGCAAGCCGCAGCGCCTCTGGCAAGGACTGAGGAACACTCATCTGTTGTCCGCTTTCCAGTTCCTGCCAGCGATCAACCAGGCGGGCAGTGAATTCTGGGCAGAGCTGCGCAACAATCACATAACTGTCACGCTTATTCACCTGGTAGTGGTGATACTCCTGGCCGTTCTGCGGATGGGTGTACGGCAATGCCGTATACCCCCCAATGACTCCTTTGTTCATCAGTCGCTCAATCGTAATGCACACATCAGGGTGGCGTGATCCGACAAGCGCGGCTATGTCCCGGCTGGACATCGTTATCATCTGGCTGGCGGCTGCCGCGTGATGTGTAGTGCAAAGGTTGAATACATTTGTCTGGTTCATACGTATCTCCACTTATCAGGCGGCTGCACCCGCCAATGGTTCATGTTTGGTGATCGTGATATCTACCTTTCCACCTGGTACCTGAGGCCCCCACTCCACCAGCATGCGTCTTACCTGACAGTCATCCTCCCAGATGCCAGCATGAGTGAGAGCGTCGAACAGCGCCTTGTTGTAGTTGTCTATGTCACGGCGACGAGCATCCGGCGGATAGAGGACGATCTCTACCGCTGCAGCTGCCGCTGACGGTTTTGGCAGGCGGCGAAGCTGTTCAATGATGGCGGCACATGCTGCGCTCTGGCATGCCCTGCCCTTTGCGCTGATAAGATGCCGACCTTTAAGCGGGCCGCTGTTCGGCGCGCGCCAGTACGTGTTCACACTCGGCGGGAACGGCAGAGTTAATTTCATGGTTTCACTCCGCGTTCTTCCAGCCAGGCGACGGCGTTCTCTCTGGCACCCTGTTCACCGTTAACAAGCGCCCTGATGATCGAAGCAGCATCCATATCGCATTCAGATTTGAGGACGGTTATTCCCCGCGCCGCGCCAGGTGCAACGGAGATGTAGCCTTTCTTCTGAAGTGATTTCACATGGCCTGCAGCGGTGTTTCCAGATGAGCATCCTATCAGCCCGGTAAGCTCTGATATCGTTGGCGGGAACCCTGTACGATCTTTGTAGAGGTTGATGGCAGCCAGAACTTCACTCTGACGTGGGGTTAATCCGATCATGACTCCACTCCATAGCGCCCATTCAGGCGACCAATTTCACTGTTAAACTTCACCAGGGTTACGCCCATCGGCTTCACCAGCTCGTGATACTTCTTCAGGATCGGCGGAACAGCAGTGTTCCAGCTTGGTTTGGGCTTCTGTTTCAGCGCTTCCCTTATCTCCCGGATGCGGCGTCGTGCAACATCACGGACTGCATTCTCCTGCTCGGCTGAAAGTTTCATACTGCGCGTTCCTCCGGTTTGATGATCGACGCCACCCAGCCTGGTAAAAGCTCAACATCAGATGATTCGGCCTGATTTCCCCAGTGGTGCCAGCCAGGTGCGCCGCAACGGCTGAACAGCTCAATGCGTGGAACGTCACCGTAAAGCTTCTCCAGACGGAAGCGGGCCTCCTCCGGTTTCGCGCTATGCTCACCCAGAGGGCTATAGATAACCTGCTTCACGCTCGCGTTCAGCCGTTCCAGCCCTTTACCACGGGTGGCGATAAGCAGGTCCTCGGTGTTGGCTCGGGTGTAGTTGCCGCCGTTCATCTTCGTCTGACCATTCAGCAGATCGAGGAAGTCGTAAAAGTCCTCAACATTGCCGGATGCCAGCGCTTTGTTGATGTGCTGTTCTGCCAGAGGGTTGAACTTCACCCAGGTAAATCCCTTCATGGTTCGGACCTTAAATCCCCACGCCTCAGCCAGTTTGATGGCCTCGCGGGTATGGGTGCCGGTGAACCACATAGCCAGAACAGCATCCTCGGCAGCCAGCTCCCAGACAGGCAGGCGCTTCATGTCGATCAGCTTCATGGTCCCGTAGTGGTTCGTGGCAGCGCCGTTGCTGATGGTGTTCCCGTATTCCCAGGCTGGATCGGCATAAATCAGTGAATATTTCATCAGTGGCCACCATTGAACTGACCAGCCAGGAACCACTGGCCCTCTGGCTTTAAGGTTGATTTCGCCTGACGCAGGCAGCGCTGGCGTTCTTTCAAGCAACGTTCGCGCTCGGCGATGAGGTCTGAACACTGGAATGCCTCAAGCCAGAGAGTGGCGGCCCGACGATACAGACCCTTTTCCTGAAGAGCTTTGGCGTTCTTCATCAAATCTGATGCCCCAGTGTCTACGCGCTGAATTGGCTGACCACATCCAGCTGAAGCATTCACTGCGTAGTAGCGGTACTGAGAACCAACCAGTTCGCGGGTGGTGAAGTTGAAATCATGCAGCCGGCAGACAGTGCGTTGAACAGAGTCGATGCTGTAATCTGCGAAAGCGTCTGCAATCTCACGACTGGTTAAGCCGGGGTTATCGGCAATAAACATTTCGAGTGTTTTCATCAGGCTCATGACTTGTACCCCCTGAAGCCGTGCGGAATCTGGCTGTAGTCGGTTTTGTTGAAGCTGGACTTGAAGATTCCATCTTCGCGAGCCCACTCGCCATTAATCCTCTGAGGTCGTCCAGCGTTGTCCCAGCTGTTCGCTGACTTCAGGTAGCCTGGGAACTTGGACGGCTGAAACAGCGTCTGCGGACGGAGGTAGTCGGACATTTTCAGGTCGTCACTCCACTTGGCGTTGCAGTAGTCCACCACCAGCGATAGTTCTTCCACGGTGAACCCTTCGCCAATACGGGCACGGATGTTCTGCAGCGAGGTGGTTGAAACCTGATAACGGGAGTTGGTGACCTGGTTCAGGTGAACCAAAACCTCTTTCGCCTGATCGGTGATCAACACATCACGGTCGGGTTGCGACGCAACCGGACAAGAAGGGGTTTTATTCTCTGTAGTACTCTCTGTTGTATTCTCTGTAAGAACATCAGTGCATTTTGACCTGATGACAGCGGTTCGTTTTGACCCGATGGAGCGTTTCACACTGACCTGTTCCATCGGTTCATTTTGACCTGATGGATGAGCGCATTTTGAACTCTTCGATTTAGTCACTTTGACCTCATCTAAAAGCTCGCTTTCGTAGTTGATCGTGTAGTAGTTCGTCATGTCGCGCTGGGACTTGTTCAGCTGCTCAATTTTGAGTACGCCGAGAGTCTTCAGGCGGGTGAAAGTGCGCTTGAGAGTGGACTCTGACCAGAACGGGAACTGCTCCAGCCACTGCTCGTTAGTGTTATAGATCCAGCGCACGCCGTCGCGCTCCAGGCCGGAGTTTGTCTCTTTCAGCCAGTAGTTCACCTGCTGCAACGCAATCGCCTCATTGAGGCCAATGCTGTACGCAAGGTCAGGGTTTATCACTATTGGCCGGGATGGCATTAACAGGCTCATGGCAGTCCTTTAACTCTGTAAATTTGCGCTGGAATTGCTCAAGAGGGCTGAAGCACTCATGATCGTACCCGTCGCGCAGGTATATAACGCGTCGACTCTCTGGCTCCCACCGGATAACCCGAACCGGGACGCCGTAGTGGTCCCTGAACCTGCGATCAAGCTCTGGCATAAGACCTCCGCTTTGCGACGCCATACCCCCACGATTGCCACTGCCCGACTGTGGTTACACGGAACCCAGCGGCCTGATACCATGCGCTCATACCGAAACGACGAGGCCCCATGCACTGGAACGCCACGTAGTTGCGGCAGACGGTGATTTACCGTTAAACTGTTCATGCGTTAGTTTCTCCACTGATACGACACGCCAAGGGGCCCGGAGCTGCACACTCGCGGGCCTCACCCATTTCTGGAAGGCAATAAACACGGGAAATAAGATTCAGGAACGTCATGAGAGTGACCCTGAATTGATATGCGATATCATTAAGGCTCTGCCATTCGCCTTTATCAACTACGCCGTCTTCAATGTAATGCCGGTATGCATTGACTAACTCGCCAAGTCGACCCACAAGCTCAGCCAGTTTCAGTCCAATCTCTTCGTTTTCATCATCTGGCACGGCACCAGGAACATGAATTCCGTTATCGGTTTCACGTGAAAACGCGTCAGCGATGTAACTCACACCAGCAGCGCTCTGTAAAACCATCGCCCACCCCATTGGGAATATTTGATCCCCACCAGCGCGAAGCCGGTTAAAGAGTGAATTCTGAGTTTCATCAAGAATATCTGCGGCCTCAGCGTACCCACCAGGCAATGCGGCGATCGTCTTTCTGATCGCTGAAACTAACCATGCAGGCTGCTTTTCAACTTTCCATTTAGGTTCTATACCCACGGCTTACCCCTTTTATCTGTGGTTACTGCTATGCAGCTTTTTGGTTACGCTTTAGGTAAAGCGATGCGTCGAACTTAAGCTTCCCCTTAGTTCGTGCCGCCGCCTCGGCTGCACGTCCTTTCGGGATTAACTGACCAGGGCGAGCGCGCCACTGGTAAAAAGCCTCTGGGGAAACTCCAAAAAATTCTGCAGCTTTGTTTGGTGAGCCGAAATACTGCTCAAGTTCAGTCGTAGTCATGATGTCCTCCTAAGAATATTTAGATAGTATTACCTAACCTTTTTTAGGTCAATAAAAACTAAGATTACTTAGGTTATAATTTCTAAGGATCTGAACTGTGGGAACACTTGGCACGCGTTTAAAGGAGTTAAGGAAGCAGAGGAAGCTAACTCAAGGCCAGCTAGGAAAGGCTGTGGGGGTTTCAGATGTAACCATTGGCTATTGGGAAAGAGATTTTAATGTTCCTGGCGGGAAGTCACTAACAAATCTGGCTCGATACCTGGGGGTTAGTGAAGGTTTCCTTTTGTACGGCAGAGAAGACGAATCTAACGTGAGCGCTGCGCCAGTTGCAGCGCAGCAGGTTCCGATAATTAGCTACGTTCAAGCCGGTGCCTGGACACCTGAATGTGACGCCAGAAACCTTGAAGGAACGGTGGACTATATTTTGACTTCAGAGCTTCACTCACATTCAACTTTTGCCTTGAAGGTAAAAGGAAAATCTATGGAGCCTGAATTTGTTGAGGGTGATGTCATCATTGTAGATCCAGAGCTACATCCAGGTCCCGGTGATTACGTTGTCGCCAAAAATGGTGGTGATGAGGCGACATTTAAGAAATACCGCGCTCGTGGTATCAGTGAATATGGCGAAGAGATATTCGAGCTCGTTCCTTTGAACGACGATTACGCCATTCGCAATTCTGCAAAGGAAAAAATTCATATCGTTGGTGTGGTTGTTGAGCATCGCCGAATGATGCGCCGCAAGTAGATCCCCCCTCCCTTACAGAAAATCTAAATTATTTTAGGTTTTCTGCTTGACCTTCATTCTAAGTTATTTTAGATTTTAGCCATCGAAACAAAAATGCAGCACGGCACCTAACTGGAGTGGTGATGAGCACAAGCGCAAACAGAAAGATGGTCGCTCTGCCGAGAGGCGTGAAGATTGAGCCACTCTACTCTGAGTGTCCTAGATGCGGTTGTGACCTTACAAAGTTGCCTGCGGATTTTGCGGTTCTACCGGATACGTTCGATGAGCTGATCAGGAAAGAGCGTCGCAATAGAACGCGAATGGAAAAACTGATTTATGTTGCTGGTAAAAAGATGTCGTTAAGGATTAAGCGTTTTGGTCAAAGGCTGGCAGATAAGTGCCTCAGTATGTGGAAATGATACTTGGTTTCTATCACGTAACCTTCCATGTCAGGGCCGCAGTTAAGTGAATAGGTCTTCCTAAGAATGCCTTTATGAACCAACTGCTCAACGACCGGATTATGGTTTTTTGCATACACAACATGGTTGCCGGTTTTTATGAAATCCAGCAAACACTGCTTCTCAGGTACTGAGAGTATCTTGATTTTAAAACGCAAAGCCAGCGTGTGAAGTGCACCAAAAGCCGATTTAGTCGTGAAGCAGGTCAGCGACGAAATAAAAAAGCTGACGCATAGGATCAGCAGATAATAAAGACTGAACGCCGGAAGAAATTCTGGATTATGAGAGCCTACAGACTGCTTTAGAGAGTCTGGCAAAAATATAGTGAGAATGACGAAGATAATTAGCATGTGCATTAAACGCCTAATGTCTATGTCACGCAGGATCGAGGGCAGTAAGTCCTGCAACCATTTGTTGTCCATCGGCGGAATCCATAACTCTCTGTAGGGGTGAGAAGATTTTAACCGATTTCTCGCTGTAGGGGTACACGAGAACCACCGAGCCTGATGTGGTGAAAAGACAGGCACTTTTGCAGTGCGGCATATGGCACATGTGTCGCAGCGGTCCGGCAGGGTTCCTTCAAGCTACTTTCCATGCCGGGTAGCCGTAATGTGCAAGCCAGGCACGAACGACAGTCAGAGACGTTTCACCAGCGTGGCGGTTAGGTGTGACACCTCGGAAGAGACGAGGCCATAACCAAAAGAGCGCTGGCATGCAAAAAACATCTCGCAGCCGTTGCAGTACCAAAAGCCAGGATGGAACGGCAGAACGCGGTAGTGCTCTTTTTGTTGTGGCGTTAGCTCAGTTGGATAGAGCAACGGCCTTCTAAGCCGTGGGTCGCAGGTTCGAATCCTGCATGCTGCGCCAATATCACGTAGCCAGCGTGGTAACCCGTAGTAACGAAAGCTGTGTGTAGTCTTGGCGGTCGGTAGTTGTGAATGTCCTTAATGCCGACCGCCCATTTTCACAGCTGAAAGCGCATTCCTTAATCCATCAGTTATGGGTGACAGGTGTGAAACGTTGGAGTGCGCTTCCAGCTGTGTGGAGAACTAACCGGCGATGGCAGTCGCCCGCTTCATTAAGCGCCCTACCCTGGGTGCTTATTAAAGCGAACCCAAATAATTTTTCGCCGTAAGGCGCGGGATTCGTGCAACCAAAATTCAGCGGATATTTCCACTGGAGGACTGATGAACCACCTCGAATTTATTGAGAAAAACGTTAAGGAACTGCTGATTAAACAAGGCTTTTCCTCTTCGGTGGCTCAGGGGGGGCATGGCAAGCGATTGATTTATATAAGCGTATGTCGCAAGCCAGCAAGAAAGGAGCAATTTTCGATGATGTGATGCGGCATGCGAAAGCCTGGGCAGACAAACAGGTAACAAAAGCTGAAATCACTAAACGAAAACGCATCTCCCCAAAAGACCAAGGCGGCCTCTTTTAAGTTGTAAGGCCAAAAATTCAGCGTCGTGCAGGACGCTTATATAACGGAGAAACTAACCATGACTAACGCACAGACCGTCACCGAGTTACAACCACGCATGACCAGAGAGCAGTTGGTAGACGCCGCTCGCATTGCCGCTAAGTACCTCCCAGTTGCTTCAGCTCAGCTGATGAACGAGTTGGCAACCAGACTCGACGTAACCAGCGTTGCGCTGTGTGAGTCCATGCAGCAGCGATCAGTTCTCGCCATCGAAAACACCATTCTTCGTGATGATGTTACCTGCTGGGCTAAAGAGTGTGATCGCATTGTCGAGCGTCACACCAAGAAGCGCACCAATATGCATCTGCTGGAAGCCCAGCGAGAGCTGCGCGAACTTACGCCAGCTACCGATAAGGTAGAACTCGAAATTAAAGCCGCAGGCGTTGAAGAGTTGGCGCGTAAATTTGGCGAGGATAGAGCCAAACTTTCACCAGAAATTTTTGGTTATGGCGAAGTCCGTGAGGCCCTGGCAATGGCTGAAAATGAAGCTGAGAGCTTTGCATATAACCTGCGAATTGGCCCTAAGCAAGTGTGTAAGTGCTGTGGTGGTTCTGAATGTTCGTCATTGGGTTGCACAGCAACGGATCAAATGCTTAACGCTCATTCAGAAGGTGACCATTGATGTCTAACTCATTCAAGCAGATGTCCCGCGACGGGACTATCAAGCGCACTGATACCGGGATGTTCATCAGCCTCGACGATATCCACGTTCGCGCAGGTTTCAACAAGCGTCATGACGACGATGAACGCACTATCCAGGCAGACGACGAACTGTTTACCTACCTGATGAACGGCGGTTCTGTTCCTCCACTGGAAGTTATCGCACGTGATGAGGGTGGTGTTTGGGTTGTTGAAGGCCACCGCCGTCGCCGCTGCTATGAGCGTTGCCGTGCAGCTGGTAAGCCGGTTGACCGCATTCACATCATGCCGTTTAACGGTAACGATGTGCAGCGCCTGGCGAGGATCATGACCAGCAATAACCAGTTGCCCCTTTCCGATATTGAGCAGGCTGCGGTTATTCAGGAGCTGCACAACGCGTTTAACCAGACTACCAGCGAGATTGCGAAGCTGGTTAATAAGTCAGTCGGTACGGTTGAAAAGTTACTGACGCTCAGCACCGCGAATTATGACGTTCAGCAGGAAGTTAAATCCGGGGCTGTCTCCGTTGATGTTGCTGTTGATCGCGTAAAAGAGTACGGCGAAAAAGCTGGCGAGGTACTGCAGCACGATAAAGCTGTTGCGGCTGCCCAAGGGAAAACGAAGGTTACCCGCAGCGCTATCGCCCCAGAACTCAGCATCAAGAATGCGCGGCGTTTCGTGGAACTGATGGCCCAGGCGGAGATCAGTGACGAAGGTGTGTTCACCATCCAGGGTGCTGCGCTGGCTGAAGCTCTATCCATTATCGACGAACACAAAGCGATTGCTGAAGCGCGTGAAACATACCGACTGTCTCAGCCAATCCCTTCCGCTGAGGTGCGCGGGAAAATCCTTTACGTTTCACTCGATGGCGAAGAGATCGGGTCGGCCCCTATCTATCGCGGCAAGAACGTGAGCCTCAACGGTGTCGTTACCAGCCAGTCAAAGGCAGTGGCCCACTTCGTTAAGCAGCACAAACTTCTGCAGGAAGTGAATCATGACAACCAATAAATTAATGACCGGCGAACAGCTGGATGAATTGATGATCGTTGCAGTTCGTATGCAACGTGATGCTGAAGTTGTACGTAACTTCCCCTCAGCAAACTTCGCTTATGCAGTCCAAGTAGCTGTTCTGGAGCTTCTTGGAACTCGTGCTGTTGCTTCAGCATTGTCTTCGGAGAACGCGGCGCTGAAGAAGTACAGCTCAGCATTGAGGATCAGCTGGCCAGCTCTAAAAGCAGCAGCGACTGGAGCGCGTGGCGTAAAAAGGCTGAAAACGCGCTGCGGGTTGTTAAAGCAAAGCGACGCGTTATCACAGCGCGGCTGGCCATACTTCGCCAGGAAGAGAAAGAGCGCACGCTGCAGCTCCACCAGCAGCGCAACGATTACCTCGTTCAGGAATTGAAAAACATAGTCACCCCTTCTTCTTTCGAACGCTGCGTTCGTCAGGCAAACGGAAAAATGGAGGCAGCCATTGAACAAGGCATTTGAGATGCATATGCGCCAGCGGTATGGAAACCGCTATGACCTGACACGCGACATTGAAGGGTTTTACTGTCGGGAGGTAGTCAGGCGGATGTTTGAGGTCTGGTGCCACCGCCGTGGTCTGAGTGTGATGTGAGGTGAGTATGAGCGATGTTGTTCTTTTGGTACCGAATGACTGGGTTTGTGAAAATGTTCTTATCGCGGTTACCGGGCTAAAGCCCGGAACCATCCTCCGGGCCAGAAAAGAGTGCTGGATGGTCGGGCGGGAATATCTTCACGTCTCTCCGGACGGAACTCCTAAGCCATCCAGCGAGTGCATGTATAACCGGAAAGCGGTTGATGCATGGGTCGCCTCGATGAAAAACAAACAGCCAGGGTGATTTGATGCCATGAAAAAGGTAATCTCATATCGCTCTTGGGCGTCTGGAGGAGTCAATGGATAAAGTTACATATCCAACAGGCGTCGAAAACCACGGTGGCACATTGCGCATCTGGTTTAATTTTAAAGGTAAGCGTGTCAGGGAAAGTCTCGGTGTCCCTGACACCGCTAAGAACAGGAAGATCGCCGGGGAACTGCGGACGTCGGTATGTTTTGCCATCCGCACAGGCACATTTGAGTATGCGGCACAGTTTCCGGATTCCCCTAACCTCAAGACTTTTGGGGTGGGTAAAAAAGAAATTACAGTGTTAGAACTTGCAGAAAAGTGGCTGGATCTGAAGAGGATGGAAATCTGCGCGAACGCACTCAACCGTTATGAGTCAGTCGCAAGGAATGTGGTGCCCAGGATCGGGGGTAATCGGCTGGTGTCGGCGGTGACCAAAGAGGAACTGCTGTATATCAGGAAAGATTTACTGACCGGTCACCAGACGCCAGTGAAGGGGAAGGCCCCGGCGAAGGGAAGAAGTGTTGTCACCGTGAATTATTACATGACAACCATTGCCGGAATGTTTCAGTTTGCCGCAGATCACGGCTACGTAGAGGCAAACCCCTTCGAAGGGATCAAGCCTCTTAAAAAAGCCAGGGCAGAGCCAGATCCGCTAACTCGTGACGAATTTATTCGCCTGATCGATGCATGCCGGCATCAGCAGACGAAAAACCTGTGGTCACTTGCAGTTTACACAGGGGTACGTCACGGGGAGCTGACCTCCCTGGCTTGGGAGGATATCGATCTTGAAGCTGGAACAATAACAATCAGGCGTAATTATACAAAACTGGGCGAATTCACTCTACCGAAAACTGAGGCGAGTACAAACAGGGTCATACACCTTATCCAGCCCGCGATCAGCGTCCTGAGGAATCAGGCGGAAATGACCAGGCTTGGAAAGCAGCATCACATTGATGTGCAGCTGCGCGAGTACGGCAGAACGGAGAGCCACGACTGTACATTTGTCTTCAACCCTCAACTGGTCAGAAGATGTCAGCATGTCGGGTTCATCTACAAAGTCGACTCGATAGGTGATTTGTGGGATGCAGCGGAGAAGCGAGCAGGGATAAGGCACAGGAAAGCTTATCAGTCGCGTCACACGTATGCGTGCTGGTCACTGTCAGCTGGCGCCAACCCCAGCTTCATTGCCAGCCAGATGGGCCATGCGAGCGCCCAGATGGTCTTCAATGTGTACGGGGCGTGGATGGCTGACAGCAGCAGTGAGCAGATCGCAATGCTGAATCAGAGGCTTGCGAGTTTTGCCCCACAGATGCCCCAAAGCCTGCAAAGCAGCACCAGAGAATTATTGAAATCAGTAAGTTAAATACGAATGCCCGACATGTTAACTGTGTGGAGGGTAACACCACGCTGTACGCCCTGCCGAAGGCCGAGGTGGTGGCGCGCTGGCGGGAGCAGACCAGCGACGACTTTCGCTTCTGCTTTAAATTCCCGGCCACCATCTCCCATCAGGCCGCGCTGCGAAACTGCGACGATCTCACCGAAGCGTTTTTCACCCGAATGTCACCGCTGGCCAGCCGCATCGGCCAGTACTGGGTTCAGCTCCCCGCCACCTTTGGCCCGCGTGATTTGCCCGCGCTGTGGCAGTTCCTCGACGCCCTGCCCCGGGAATTTACCTACGGCGTGGAGGTTCGTCACCCTGAGTTCTTCATGAAGGGCGACGCGGAGAAAGCGCTCAATCGCGGTCTGCACGAGCGCGGCGTCAATCGAACGATCCTCGACAGCCGTCCGGTGCATGCTGCCGTGCCGCACAACGAGGCTATCATCGACGCCCAGCGCAAAAAGCCGAAGGTGCCGGTACATGCGGTGATGACCGCCGGCAATCCGATGGTGCGCTTTATCGGCAGCGACAATATGCCGCAAAACCAGGCGCTGTTTGCCGTCTGGCTACAAACACTGGCGAAGTGGGAACAGACCGCCACACCGTACCTTTTTTTACATACTCCCGATATCGCCCAGGCCCCGCAACTGGTCGATGCTCTCTGGCAAGCCTTGCAGGCCGTGGCTCCGTCCATTGGCGACGCCCCCACCATTCCGCAGCAATCTTCTCTTTTCTGATCCCAGCCCCTATCATAGAAGTGCCATCTGCCAAAAAACAGGGAGTTTGTATGGTCTGCGCGCTGTATGCAGTGCTGGGTGCGTTACTGTTAATTAAGTTTTCGTTCGATGTTGCGCGCCTGCGGATGTTGTACCGCGTCTCTTATGGCGACGGTGGGTTTTCGGAGCTGCAAACCGCGATCCGCATTCATGGCAATGCGGTGGAGTACATCCCGGCGGCGCTGATCCTGCTGTTGTTTATGGAAATGAACGGCGCCGAAACCTGGATGGTGCATGTCTGCGGCCTGCTGCTGATCCTTGGGCGCCTGATGCATTACTATGGCCTCCATCAGCGCCTGTTCCGCTGGCGCCGCTCCGGCATGAGCGCCACCTGGTGTTCGCTTGTGCTAATGGTGCTGGCTAACCTGTGGTATATGCCGTGGGAGTTGGTTTTCTCATTGCATTAGCGCACAATACGCCCCTTTATTTTTCCCGGATTTTTACGTTATGTCAGATCGCGACACGCTTTTTTCTGCGCCTATCGCCAGTCTGGGCGACTGGACCTTCGATGAACGGGTAGCTGAAGTCTTCCCGGATATGATCCAGCGCTCGGTCCCCGGCTACTCCAATATCATCTCCATGATCGGCATGCTGGCGGAACGTTTTGTTCAGCCCGACACGCAGGTCTACGATCTGGGATGCTCACTGGGCGCGGCTACGCTGTCGGTTCGTCGTAACATCAAGCACGACGGCTGCAACATAATCGCCGTCGACAACTCCCCGGCCATGGTTGAACGCTGCCGCCGCCATATCGACGCCTGGAAAGCGCCTACCCCGGTAGAGGTGATCGAAGGTGATATCCGCCATATCGAGATTAAAAACGCCTCAATGGTGGTGTTGAACTTTACCCTGCAGTTCCTCGAGCCCGACGATCGTCAGCTGTTGCTGGACAAAATTTATCAGGGGCTGAACCCTGGCGGCGCGCTGGTGCTGTCGGAGAAGTTCAGCTTCGAAGATGCCACTGTCGGCGAGCTGCTGTTCAACATGCACCACGATTTCAAACGGGCTAACGGCTACAGCGAGCTGGAGATCAGCCAGAAGCGCAGCATGCTGGAGAACGTGATGCTGACCGACTCGGTTGAAGCCCACAAAGCCCGCCTGCGCAAGGCCGGATTCGAGCACAGTGAGCTGTGGTTCCAGTGCTTTAACTTTGGCTCTCTGGTGGCGCTGAAAGGCGGTAACGCATGATCGATTTCGGTAACTTTTATCAGCTGATTGCTAAAAATCACCTCTCCCACTGGCTGGAAACTCTGCCAGGGCAGATCGCCGCCTGGCAGCGCGAGTCTTTGCACGGCCAGTTTAAGCAGTGGAGCAACGCGGTCGAGTTTCTGCCGGAGATGACCCCGTACAAACTGGATCTCCTGCACAGCGTCACCGCCGAAAGCGAAACGCCCCTGAGCGAAGGTCAGATGCTGCGTCTCGACAAGCTGATGCGCAATCTGATGCCGTGGCGTAAAGGGCCGTTCTCCCTGTACGGCATGAATATCGATACCGAATGGCATTCGGACTGGAAATGGGATCGCGTGTTACCGCACCTGTCCGATTTAACCGGACGCACCATTCTGGATGTCGGCTGCGGTAGCGGCTATCACCTGTGGCGCATGATCGGCGCAGGCGCCCATCTGGCGGTCGGGATTGATCCGATGCAGCTGTTCCTCTGCCAGTTCGAAGCGGTACGCAAACTGTTGGGCAACGACCAGCGCGCGCACCTGCTGCCGCTGGGCATTGAGCAACTTCCCGCGCTGGCGGCGTTTGATACCGTCTTCTCGATGGGCGTGCTTTATCACCGCCGTTCACCGCTGGAACACCTCTGGCAGCTGAAAGATCAGCTGGTCAGCGGCGGTGAGCTGGTGCTGGAGACGCTGGTGATTGAGGGCGATGAAAATGCGGTGCTGGTGCCGGGCGATCGTTACGCCCAGATGCGTAACGTCTACTTTATCCCGTCGGCGCTGGCGCTGAAAAACTGGCTGGCGAAGTGTGGGTTTGTTGATATCCGTATCGCGGACGTCTGCGTTACCACTACCGAAGAGCAGCGCCGCACCGAGTGGATGACCACCGAGTCGCTGGCCGAATTCCTCGACCCGAATGACAGCAGCAAAACGATTGAAGGTTATCCGGCACCAGTACGCGCGGTGTTGATTGCCACCAAACCGTAGCGTTTAGCCGGGTGGCACGCTTTATCCAAAATATTTCAAGTTGCAGCCAGGCGGCAACGCAGCGAATCCCCGGGAGCTTACATCAGTAAGTGACCGGGGTGAGCGAGGCTGCCAACGCAGCTGCAGCTTGAAATATGAAGGATAAATGGACAAAAAAAGGCCCCTGTTGAAATTGCAGGGGCCTGGTACAAACAAGCATCATATTGGGCGACATGATGCGCGGTAAAAACTGTATTAGCGATGATACCTTTCGATTATCGCCTTCATCTCTGCAACCGACTCGCCGTCCACGCCATAGCGGGAATATTCGTCCGCCTCAGCATCCGTCGACATCGACAAGCCTGTGTTGCGATAGCGCATGGGTGACGGCAACCATTTGCCTGCCGAGCTGTGAAGCTCGAATACCCCTGCCTGTAAAAACATTTCCAGGTTGGCGGCGCGAACGCCAGCACCAGCCATTATTATTGGAACACCTGATTGCGCTTTTAGTTCCTTAATTAATGAAATACCTTTTCCGGCGGAAGACTGCTGGCCGGAAGTGAGCACGCGTGCAACCCCCAGTTCCGCCAGCTTTTCAAAGGCTTGCTGCGGATTTATGCACATATCAAAGGCGCGATGAAAAGTTACCGCCATCCCCTGCGCGGCGGTCATAATCTGGCGCATGCGCGGCATATCGATATGGCCGTCCTCATTCAGCAGGCCGGTCACCAGCCCCGGGAAACCCAGCTGGTTCACAAGGGCGATATCCTCCAGCATGGCGTCAAATTCGCCCGTGCTGTAGCAAAAATCCCCGCCGCGCGGGCGGATAATCGGGTGAACCGGGATGGTCACCGCCTGACGCACCGATTTCAGCACGCCATAAGACGGGGTCAGCCCGCCCTCTTTCGGGGCCGCACAGAGTTCAATGCGATCGGCGCCGCGTTCCTGCGCGGTCACGGCACACGCCATGCTGTAACAACAGATCTCCAGCAATGCCACGAAACCTCCTTATCTTCAGTTGGGTTTTGCATCATGCCATGCCGCCATACCCGCGACACGGCGTCAGCTCACAAAGTGTCGGGTTTATTCTTCGCTGGCGACAATCTGTTCGATGGTCCAGGGATGAAACTTCACCGTCACGCTGCCGTCGGTAACTGCCAGGGTCGGATTCGGCAGACGTTCGCGATCCCCTTTTGGCGAGCTGGTTTTAACAAAAATCCCGGGCTGGCTTAAGCCCTCGTCGGACAGCAGCGCCAGCGCGCGGGCATTGAGGGTGTCGGGGTCACCAGGCAGCACGATTTCGATGTGCTCCCAGCCTTCGTGGGGATAGCGTTTCTCACCCGGCCACGGCAGTTCAACTACCTCAAAGCGCCAGTGGGCGACGCAGACCGGCTCGTGCAGCTTGAACAGGCAGATCGGACGGCCATTGATGATGTTTTCAGAGAGCAGCTCGCCGCACTGCTCAAACCCGCGCCGCCAGCGATCGGCGGTGGCGTTCTGATGGCAGCGCAGGGAGATATGGTCCGCCGCGAGCGGAGCGATCTCCAGACCCAGGCGTTCGGCAAGCGCCGTAAAGGCCGCGGTGAAACGCGGTAAATCAGCTGCAATGTCCTGCAGCTCGTCAACAGATTGCCAGTTCGCCATCATTGATACTCTTATCGTCATGCAAAAGCGTTAATTTACTCTGTTGCCCGCCTGCGACCAACCGCTGATTTGAGCCAGTGCTGACGGCAACGGGCAATTGCAGTATACTCCCGGCCTAATTTCTTTAACTGACGCGGCAGCATGATGGTCGCGTCAAAAATGTAAGGTATCCCGGTGAATATTCAGGCTCTTCTCTCAGAAAAAGTCAGTCAGGCACTGATTGCTGCAGGCGCACCTGCAGACTGTGAACCGCAGGTTCGTCAGTCAGCGAAAGTACAGTTTGGCGACTATCAGGCCAATGGCGTGATGGCAGTGGCTAAAAAACTGGGCATGGCGCCGCGACAACTCGCAGAGCAGGTCCTGACGCACCTGGATCTGCAGGGTATCGCCAGCAAAACCGAAATCGCCGGGCCGGGCTTTATCAATATCTTCCTCGACCCTGCCTTCCTGGCGCAAAACGTAGATGCGGCCCTGAAATCCGACCGTCTGGGCGTGGCACAGCCGCAAGCGCAAACCATCGTCGTCGACTACTCCGCCCCGAACGTGGCGAAAGAGATGCACGTCGGCCACCTGCGCTCCACCATCATCGGTGATGCCTCCGTGCGCACCCTGGAGTTCCTCGGCCACAACGTGATCCGTGCGAACCACGTCGGCGACTGGGGCACCCAGTTCGGCATGCTGATCGCCTGGCTGGAAAAACAGCAGCAGGATAATGCCGGTGAGATGGCGCTGGCGGACCTGGAAGGCTTCTACCGCGATGCGAAAAAGCACTACGACGAAGACGAAGCCTTTGCCGAGCGCGCGCGTAGCTACGTGGTGAAACTGCAGGGCGGCGACGAGTACTTCCGTCAGATGTGGCGCCAGCTGGTGGACATCACCATGTCCCAGAACCAGCTCACCTACGATCGTCTGAACGTGACCCTGACCCGTAAAGACGTGATGGGCGAGAGCCTGTACAACCCGATGCTGGCCGGGATCGTGGCCGACCTGAAAGCCAAAGGGCTGGCGGTCGAAAGCGAAGGCGCAACGGTGGTCTTCCTTGATGAGTACAAAAACAAGGAAGGCGAACCGATGGGCGTCATCATCCAGAAAAAGGATGGCGGCTACCTCTACACCACCACCGATATCGCCTGCGCCAAATATCGCTACGAAACGCTGCATGCGGATCGCGTCCTCTATTACATCGACTCCCGTCAGCACCAGCACCTGATGCAGGCGTGGACCATCGTGCGTAAAGCGGGCTATGTGCCGGATTCCGTGCCGCTGGAACACCACATGTTCGGCATGATGCTGGGTAAAGACGGCAAACCGTTTAAAACCCGTGCGGGCGGTACCGTGAAGCTGGCGGATCTGCTGGACGAGGCGCTGGAGCGTGCCCGCCGTCTGGTGGCAGAGAAAAACCCGGACATGCCTGCAGACGAGCTGGAAAAACTGGCGAACGCCGTCGGTATCGGTGCGGTGAAATATGCGGATCTCTCCAAGAACCGTACCACCGACTACGTATTCGACTGGGATAACATGCTGGCCTTCGAAGGCAACACCGCGCCATACATGCAGTATGCCTACACCCGCGTGCTGTCTGTATTCCGCAAGGCAGAGATTGACGAAGCCGTGCTGGCGCAGGCGCAGGTAACCATCAGCGAAGATCGCGAAGCGCAGCTGGCGGCCCGTCTGCTGCAGTTCGAAGAGACGCTGTCTGTGGTGGCCCGCGACGGTACGCCGCACGTGATGTGCGCCTACCTGTACGATCTGGCTGGCCTGTTCTCCGGCTTCTATGAGCACTGCCCTATTCTCTCCGCCGAGAGTGAAGCGGTACGCAACAGCCGCCTGAAGCTGGCGCAGCTGACGGCGAAGACCCTGAAGCTGGGTCTGGATACCCTGGGTATTGAAACCGTCGAACGCATGTAACATCGGTGTCCGGTTAATGCCTGATGGCGCTTCGCTTATCAGGCCTACAAAACCGGGTATCGAAATAACAAAAACCCGGCGCAAGCCGGGTTTATTGTTTTGTAGCCCCGGTAAGCGCAGCGCCACCGGGGGATACCTGCCGCTATCAGAAATATTTCCGCAGATATTCCGTCAGACACAATATCGCCATCGCCTGACCGTACGGCATCGAGGTCAACGGGATCTGGCGATAGAACTCCAGATCGCTGCCCATCCCGGTACCAAATGACGTTTGCAGCAGTTCACCTTCCGGCGAGATATTCTTCACGATCCCGCGGATGGCTTTCTCGGCCACCTCCGCATACTCCGCCGCCACGTAGCGTTTGCGCACCGCTTTCAGGATCCCGTAGCTGAATCCGGCGGTGGCGGAGGCCTCCAGATAAGAGTTCGGATCGTCGAGCAGCGTATGCCACAGACCGCTCTCGTCCTGATACTTCGCCAGGGCAGCAATCTGCGCATTCAGCACCTGCACCAGATAACGGCGCACGGCATTGTTTTCCGGCAGGTCCACCAGCTCAAGGAAATCAGGAATAACGATTGTCAGCCAGCTGTTGCCGCGCGCCCAGCGGGCGTTGGCAAAGTTGTGCTGACCGTCGTAGTTCCAGCCGTGGAACCACAGCCCGGTCTCCCGATCCATCAGGTTCTGCACGTGCAGCAGGAACTGATAGACCGCCTCTTCCACGTATTCAGGTTTATTAAGTAGTTTGCCAATCTTCGCCAGCGGCAGGACGGTCATCATCAGGGTGTCGTCCCACATCTGCTGGTGGTTCTCTTCCGCCAGGGTGATGTGCTGCATGCCGCCGTGATCGGTGAGCGGCATCTCAACCATTGCCCACTCGGCCCAGCTCTCCAGCCACGGCAGCCAGGCCGGGTTACGCGTCTCTTCATAACGATACGCAAGGGTCAAAAACGGCGACATGGTGTTGACGTTCTTGGTGGTGGCCCCTTCGGCGAAGCGCTCGGCAAACCAGCTGTCGATGATATCGCGCATCCCTTCATCCCCGGTCTGGCAGTAATACTGCCAGATGCCGTAGAGACCGACCCCGTGCGTCCACTCCCAGCCCGCCCAGCCTTTGGTGTCGATCACGCGCCCGTCGTCCAGCCGCAGTAAAAACTCGCCGGTTTTATCGTGAATGTTCACCAGGTTATGCGTCACTTTCTGGATCAGCGCTTTCAGCTCATCTCTGGCGATAAAACGCTCTGGCTGACGCAGTAACGGGCTATGTTTGACAGGCCAAACCTTCATAATCTTAACCTCTGTTGTATGTCGAATTCAGTAAAGCACGTTCTTTCACGGACGGTGCAGCGGGTTTATTGCGATTCAGATAGCCGATGTTGTTATTGCCCCACAGGCAGTCGTACGGCATACCGGCCAGCATTTCGACCGTGGCGCGGGCCTGCGGCGTAGCGGCCTCCGGTATCGCACGGCCGGACTCACGCATTTTGGCCGTCTCTTCGCGCAGCGTGCTGTGCGTTTGTAAGTTCAGCTTAAAGCGCAGTGAGACGAGGAAGCCGCAGCACAGGACCAGAATCGTCCCCACGCTCAGGATCATCAGAATGGTGTGGCTTACCCCTTCCGGCTGCACTTTCTGGCCGCTGACAAAACCGGACATCTGCATGACGATACCCACCAGCATGATGGCTCCCGCCTGCGACGCTTTACGGGTCAGGGTCATGATGCCGGCGAAGATGCCCTCGCGGCGTTGACCGGTGATGACTTCATCGACGTCAGCGATATAGGTGTAGGTGTTCCACGGCACGTAGTTGATCCCGCCGCGACCCAGCCCCGCCAGAGCAGAAACCAGCAGCAGCAGCGCGTAGATATCGCTCATGCCGGCGTAATAGAGCGCGGCATAGGAGATGGATGCCAGACCAAACAGCACCACCACCATGCGATACGACGGCGCCGGTCCAAACCGGATGCACAGCGGGATCATGGCGATAACGGCAAGGAACTGGAAGATAGCCATGGTGCCGAGCAGGTTAGAGGCCATGGAGGCTTCCTGCATCAGGACAAAGACCACGTAGTAGGTGAAGACGGCGTTAAACACGTCCTGCGCGATGTAGCCTCCGAGGTACATCCCCAGATGCTGACGGAAAATTTTGATTCGCAGGGTAGAGCTCAGCTCAACGAACAGACGGTTCAGGCTCTGCCCGAGCGTCAGTTTTTTCTTCTCTTCTTCGGCACGCAGCGCGGCTTCGGTCCACTCTTCACGCGGACGCTCCCAGGTAAAGAACCAGACGAAGGTCAGCATCAGGGCGCAGAGCACTGAGAACACCAGGCTGGCATAGAAGAAGGAGATGGCGTTGTCTTTCCCGAAGTGGGTCAACAGAATACCCGGCAGGAAGGAGGCCAGAATCGCCGACATTTGCGCCATGGAGATACGCGCGCCGGAGAATTTGGTTTTCTGTTTAAAATCGTCGGTCATCTCCGGTACCAGGGTTTCGTACGGTACCAGGATCATGGTGTAGACGATATCAAAGATCAGATAGGTCAGCAGGTAGTACCAGAAGCCCATATCCCCGACCCACATCAGCGAGTAGCTGAAGACGCAAGGGATGCCGAGCAGAATAAAGAACTTACGACGGCCAAAGCGTTTGCCAAGCCAGGTGGTACCAAAGTTATCGGTCAGGAAGCCCATCAGCGGACTGACGACGGCATCCAGCACCCTTGCCGCAGCAAAGATGAAAGTGGCCTCAATCGGAGAGAGACCGCAGAAGGTAGTATAAAAATATAACAGCCAGGCAGCGGTTAGCGCTGTGGTTCCCGCCCCGAGAAAATCGCCCGATCCGTAGGCCAGATAGTTTGCGAGTCCAATTTTACGTGTTTTCATTACCGTCGACCCTGTAAGTTTCAGATGACTCCCGGTTAGCCCGGAGGGAACGGGAGTGACTACAGGGTTACAGTAAGAGTATCCCTACGCGGATACCTTTCTGTTTCTGCCAACGCCCGGCGGCAACTGGCAAAAATGCAAAGAGATTTACTACGCGCGTCACTCTTTTATAAAACATCGTTTCTTTTGCTTCAAAAGGCAGGGTCAATTATGCGAGCCAGTCATCAGAATGGACTGATAACTGGCGAAAAAGCGATCAGCCGGCGTTCTCTGCTGCCGGTTTTGACGGCAAACAGCATAGCCAGAGGAGATAAAGCGCCGCTAATGTACTGAGTGTGATGCTGATGATTTTCATCGCCTGATCTGTGTGGTTTACTTCTACCAGGATAAGCATAACCTGATGAATACCGGTCAGAATAAGCGGCAGGATCAGCATGTTCATCAGCAGCGCCCCGCCAAACCACCAGCCTGATTTTCCGCCATCGTGCAGCCTGCGGATGCCCAGTGAGACGACGGGCACGAGCAATATTATCGGGGCCAGCGTGCTGAGGGGAAGCCAGACATACCAGGCCCAGACCAGCATCATCCCGCCCCGGCTGGTACTATCGGCAACTGAAACGACCAGAAGGAAATAGCTCAGCGCCGCAATAAACAGAACAATCATTATATTCATCACTATGAATGACCAAAACGCTTTCCGCGTAGTTCGGCCCTTATATACAAAAGTCTTTTTCCAGCCGTCATAATAACCATCCTTGATGCTTTTGTTCATACGTTCATCCTTTTACAATCCCTGTCCCTGACGTTATTAAAAAATCACTTATTGCGTTTTCTTGAGATTATCAATGACCAGACCTTCAGTGTCTCTGACGTTAGCAATAAAACGAGTGCCAGCCCTATTCCTCCTGGGTTAATACCTTTCAGGATCCAGGGCAAAAAAGAGAGTGAGGGCATAACCAACAGCAAGCGCAAAGGGGTTTGCGCAGCCACCAGGTAGATGGCCTTATCCCATGCGGTAAGGAGCAACACAGCTGAAAAGAAAATGGACAGAGTTGTTATCATTGACAGGGTAAATATTAAAATAAGCCAGTAACCGCCACCCTGTTCTGTATAAAGCTGATTAAAACTAAAAATATCATCAATTAAAGGAATACGACCCTCGGCAATACTTTGCCAGAGATAATTGGCCAGATATAAAACATCCATGCTCCCCCAGAACATGCATACTTGCCTGAAGTTCAATTTCATATCTGCTTCCTTTCCATTATTGATTTAAATATCTACGTATCTCAACGTGTAGCCTATAAATAAGAACCGCGAGGGGAAGGAATAGCAGGAAGGAAATAACAAAGCCTGATAAATGACAACGCCGTTCGGTTCGGGTGAACGGAACGGCGTTGGGGGTTTAACGGTAGTTAACGATCACCTCGTTACGCTGCACCTTCAGGGCAGGGATCAGACGGCCCCCGCCGGGTACTTCCCAGATAAAGCGCAGCGGTTCGGCGGCGGGCACATTGTTGAAGGCATTGGTGCTGCCGCTGGCGCCGTCCAGTTCGGTGCAGCGCGCCTGGGAGCATAACCGCACCCGCAGCCCGGCGGGGATTGGGCCATTCAGCTCGTAGCGCCAGACCACCAGGGTCATCAGACCGGATACCGGCTGCTTCGCCGACAGCGGACGGGACGAAGCCGCTACGCCGCGATTGTTAAGGGTCAGGCCGATACTGCTGTCCTGCCAGGCCCCCTCGCCTGCGGCCTGCGCCATCATCGGCAGCGCCAGTAACCAGAGTAGTTTACGCATTATTATTGCCCTCCAATGCTGGCAGTCATGCGGATGTGGCGATTGTCCGACAGCTCCATATTCGACAGGACCACCAGTTGCGTCAGGCTGCGACGCAGGAAGCGTGACAGCAGCGGACGCAGCGCGTGGTTCACCAGCAGTACCGGCGGTGCGCCGAGCATCTCCTGACGCTGCAACGCCTCCTGGGTTTGCGCCAGCAGACGATCCGCCAGCCCTGGCTCCAGCCCGCCGCCGCCCTGCAACGCCTGCAGCAACAGACGCTCAAGCGGCGTATCCAGCCCAATCACCTGCACCTCGCCAGTACCCGGGAACCACTGCTGGGTAATGGCGCGGCCCAGCGCCACGCGCACCACCGCCGTCAGCTCGTGCGGATCGTTTTGCAGCGGCGCATGTTCGGCCAAGGTTTCCAGAATGGTACGCATATCGCGGATCGGCACTTTCTCGTCGAGCAGATTTTGCAGCACTTTGTGCAACGTGGTCAGGGTCAATACGCCCGGGACCAGATCTTCGGTCAACTTCGGCATCTCCTGGGTCACGCGGTCCAGCAACTGCTGCGCCTCCTGACGACCAAACAGCTCCGCCGAGAACTGACCGATCAGGTGGTTCAGGTGGGTGGCTACCACGGTACTGGCCTCCACCACGGTATAGCCCTGGATTTGCGCCTGCTCTTTCAGGGCGCTTTCGATCCAGATGGCCGCCAGCCCGAAGGCCGGGTCGATAGTTTGTTCCCCCGGCAGCGTTCCCGCCGCCGTACCCGGGTTGATCGCCAGCCAGCGCCCCGGATAGGCGTCCCCGCTGCCGATCTCCACCCCTTTCATCAGGATGCGGTAGCGTGCAGGGGGCAGATCCATATTGTCGCGGATATGCACCACCGGCGGCAGGAAGCCCATGTCCTGCGCGAATTTTTTACGGATACTGCGGATACGCCCCAGCAGTTCACCGTCCTGTTGGGCATCAACCATCGGGATCAGGCGATAGCCCACCTCCATCCCCAGCGAATCTTCCAGCTGGACGTCATTCCAGGTGGCTTCCACCGCCTGGGTGTTTTCCGGCATCTTAATCGGCGCAGGCTCGGCCTTCGGTTTGGCTTCACGCCCGCGCAGCCACCAGGCCAGTCCCAGCAGCGCGGCGGTGAACAGCAGGAAGACGAAGTTCGGCATCCCCGGCACCAGGCCCAGCAACCCCAGTACCGCCGCCGACAGCATCAGCACGTTCGGGTTACTGAACAGCTGAGTTACCATTTGCTCGCCAACGTCCTGATCGGTGGCGACGCGGGTCACGATCACACCGGCCGCGGTGGAGATCACCAGCGCCGGGATCTGGGCCACAAGACCGTCACCGATGGTCAGCAGGGTATAGCTTTCCGCCGCATGGCCCATGCTCATCCCGTGCTGCAGAACCCCGACCAGCAGGCCGCCCACCACGTTGATCACCATGATCAGAATACCGGCGATGGCATCGCCGCGAACGAACTTACTCGCACCGTCCATCGAGCCGTAAAAGTCGGCCTCCTGGGTCACTTCTGCACGGCGTTTTTTCGCTTCATCTTCGCCAATCAGCCCGGCGTTGAGATCGGCGTCAATCGCCATCTGTTTGCCCGGCATCCCGTCCAGTACGAAACGCGCGCCCACTTCCGCGATACGTCCCGCACCTTTGGTGATAACCATAAAGTTGATGATCACGAGGATGATAAACACCACAATACCGATGGCGAAGTTGCCGCCCACCAGGAAGTGGCCGAAGGCCTCAACCACCTTACCTGCCGCCGCGCCGCCGGTATGGCCATCCATCAGAATGATACGGGTGGAGGCCACGTTCAGCGCCAGACGTAGCAGCGTGGTAAACAGCAGAATGGTCGGGAATGCGGCGAACTCCAGCGTGCGCTGGGTGAACATCGCCACCAGCAGCACCATGATCGAGAGCGCAATGTTGAAGGTAAAAAGCAGGTCGAGGATGAATGCCGGAAGCGGCAACACCATCATCGACAGAATTAGCAGGATGAGGATCGGCCCGGCCATAATCTGCCATTGAGTCGATTTCAGGTTGCCGGGGAGGCGCAACATTGCCACCAGATTAGCCATCAGTGTCCTTCTCGTTCATAAAATCCAGCGCAGCAGGCACCGGGAGATTCTCAGGTTTCACAGGCCGTTGACCACCGGCCAGACGCCAGCGTTTCAACTGCCATACCCATGCCAGCACTTCCGCCACAGCGGCATACAGCTGGCCTGGGATCTGTTGTCCAATTTCCGCATGGCGGTAAAGCGCACGCGCCAGCGGCGGGGCCTCCAGCATCGGAATGCGATTTTCATTACCAATTTCGCGGATCCGCAGGGCAATCAGCCCTGCCCCTTTCGCCACCACCTTCGGCGCGCTCATTTTGTCTTCGTCATACTGCAGCGCAACGGAGTAGTGGGTCGGGTTGGTGACGATGACGTCCGCTTTCGGCACATCCTCCATCATCCGGCGTCGCGCGGCGGCACGCTGCATCTGGCGGATACGCCCTTTAACGTGCGGGTCGCCTTCCATCTGCTTATGTTCATCGCGAAGGTCCTGTTTAGACATCCGCAGTTTTTTGATGTGGCTGTAGATCTGGAAGAAAACGTCAAATCCCACCATCGGGATAATGCTCAGCACCACCAGCAGCGAACAGAGCCCCACCAGATCGAGCGCGTTGCTCATCGCGGTCAGCGGAGACTCGCTGATCAGGCGCATCATCTCCGGCCAGTTGTGCCAGATAAAAAATCCGGCCACGCTACCCATCAGCGTGGCTTTCATCAACGCTTTCACCAGCTCAGCGGCGGTTTGCGCCGAGAACATCTTCGCAATCCCGGGCAGCGGGTTCAGTTTTGAGAATTTAAACTGCAACGACTTTCCGCTAAACACCAGCCCGCCCAGCATGATCGGCGATACGAGCGCCACCAGTACGACGCCGGTAATCAGCGGCAGCAGCGCGACCATCGCGCTTTTGATCAGCAGGATAATCTGGCTGAGGATCAGGTTAGGGTCGTTGACCATGCTGTGATCGAAGCGCAACCCGGCCGAGAGCATGCCGGCCAGTCTGCGGGCAAGGGATTCCCCGCCGATCCAGATAATGCACACGCCAACCAGTAAAATCAGCAGCGAGGTGAGTTCTCGTGATCGGGGTATTTGCCCGTCCTCACGCGCTTTTTCAAGTCGGTGGGGTGTGGGGGCTTCTGTTTTGTCGTCGCTATCTTCTGCCACGGCAAGCATCTCGCAGGTAGAGGTCCGGACGCTATGATGCCAAAGCGGGGGCTGAACAATGGGCTAATTAGCGGCGATAAAAGGGCTGATTTAGGGCTTTCGGTTGGGTCAGCGCGTTAATTTATGCCTGTACAGCCTGTTTACAACGGCGAGCCACCAGGGATGCGGCAAGAGACGCAATTTTTTCAGAGTCTTTTGAGGCGCTATTTCTGAGCACCAGGTTCCACTTACTGAGGACGTGTGCGTTAACGACCAGCTCGCTGTCCTGTTTTAAGCGGCCGTTCGATGAAAGCCAGTGCGCCACGTCGCCCCAGTCCCACAGCGGAGACTGACCTTTAATGCGCTGGATAGGGCAAGGAAAATCGCCGCTTCCGCGGGTGCCGTCTTTTAGCATGGCGATTGCCTGGCGCGACATGTTGGTCATTTCGGCTATGTCGCTCAAACCGACAAGGGCGGAGTCGACAGATCCTACGATAGCGCCGATGCCCGCTGATTCGATATTGTCGACCGCTGAGGAGATGGCTGCATCCAGGGATTCAGCTTCACGGTCAAACTCAACGTAGACGGAGCGGCCATATGCGCAAATCAGTGCATCGTCGCAGCCGCTTGCGTACAGCGCATCTTCCAGTCCTTCAGTCTCGTAAGTTACGCCTGATAGGGTCAGAATGAAGTTATAAAGCGCCATAATACCTCTTTGTTTTATCTTCAGACATTTTCTCTTATTCGGTAAAGAGCAGCTGTTGCTGCCCTTTACCGGGCAAAATCAAGGACAGCGTTTTACGTTGCGGATGATTTGCATCGCATGGCTTTCTGCGTTTTTCGGCGTCGACCATACGCTCATTTGGCAATCGCGATGTTCACCTTCTGGATTACCACAGCGTAACTTGCAGAAACAGTGCGCTGAATGACCGGGAGGAACCCAAATCCAGCCTCTCCGGAGGGCATATTCAATTGCCTCCTGAATATGCTTGTTCGGATGTTTCTTCATTAGCCTCCGTTATTAAGATGCTATTATGACTGTTGACATCTGTCAACGATGATTTTATCACTCGACCGTTTGTTGCCTAGGGTCAGCAATGACCCTGGTGAGACTATCAGAATGGCTGAATTTGAAATAACGTAAGTCGCGGCAGGTTACTGATTCTGGAAGGATTGTCGTAATAAAGGATGAAACAGATGCACAAAGAAAAATGCCACCTTTACAGGTGGCATTTCTGCCGGGTGGCGCTGCGCTTACCCGGCCTACAACACCCTGCAATATCGAAATATGTGCGGTCTTTGTAGGCCTGTGCAAGCGAAGCGCCGCCAGGCGATTCCAGCCGGGCTCAGGCTATCAGAACCCTAAGCTGTCCAGCAGGTCGTCGACCTGATCCTGGCTTGCCACGACACCGGCTTTGGTGGTATCGAGCTGCGGGCCATTCAACAGGCTTTCGTTTTCGCGTTGTGGACGCGCGGAAGGTTCCGGCATGTTCTCCAGCAGCACCATCAACAGCTGACGTTCAATCTCCTGGATCACATCCATCATGCGCTTGATCACCTGACCGGTAAGGTCCTGGAAATCCTGCGCCATCATGATCTCCAGCAGCTGCGCGTTGGTGAAGCTGGTATGGCCCGGCACATCGCCAAGGTACTGACGAGTATCGGTGACCAGTTCGCGGGCGTCGGAGAGTTCGATTGGATTTTCGAACCACTCATCCCAGCGTTTGGTCAGCGCTTTCGCGCCTTTTTCCATCTCATCCTGATGCGGCTGCGACGCTTCAACACTGTTCAGCGCACGCTCTGCCGCCTGGGCAGTCATTTGCACAACATAATCAAGACGATCGCGGGCATCGGGAATCGCTTCCGCCGCTTCTGCAATCGCCTGATCCAGTCCCAGCTCACGCAGGCTGTCGCGCAGCATGCGCGTCAGGCTGCCGATCCGGGCAATTATGTCGCCGGGTGAATGCTCATCCGTGGGTTTAATCGAAGGCTGCATCATCTCCCGTACCTCACATGCCGAGTTTCTCGAAGATCTTACCGAGTTTTTCTTCCAAAGTTGCAGCGGTGAATGGCTTCACCACATACCCGCTTGCGCCAGCCTGTGCCGCAGCAATAATGTTCTCTTTCTTGGCTTCGGCCGTCACCATCAGCACAGGCAGAGAGGCCATCGCGCCATTTGCACGAATGGTTTTCAGCAGTTCCAGACCATCCATGTTCGGCATGTTCCAGTCGGAAATGACAAAACCAAAGCCGCCGGCATTCAGTTTGTTCAGCGCATCGACACCGTCTTCCGCTTCTTCAACATTATTAAAACCCAGCTCTTTCAGCAGGTTGCGCACGATGCGACGCATGGTGGAAAAGTCATCCACAACCAAAAACTTGAGCTCTTTGTCCGCCATAAAACTACACTCCTCGTTAAATACGTATTGCCTGTCCGGCACTGATTTTTGCCAGCATCTGCTGACTAACCTGACTGAGATCGACCACTTCGCTGACGCCACCCATATTGATGGCCTCGCGCGGCATGCCGAACACTACACAACTTGCTTCATTCTGCGCGATGGTCCAGGCGCCAGCCTGGTGCATCGCAAGCATTCCGGCGGCGCCGTCGTTGCCCATCCCCGTCAGGATCACCCCAACGGCGTTGCGCCCCGCGTGTTTCGCCACCGAATGAAACAGCACATCCACCGACGGACGGTGCCGGTTAACCGGCGGCCCGTCATGAATTTTGATTTGATAGTTTGCACCGCTGCGCGCCAGCTCCATATGCTTGTCACCCGGGGCGATATAGGCATGCCCTGGCAGAACGCGCTCGCCGTCTTCCGCCTCTTTCACGCTGATCTGACACAATTTGTTCAGACGCTCGGCGAACGAACGGGTAAAGCCTGGCGGCATATGCTGGGTAATCAGAATACCGGGGCTTGAGAGCGGCAATGGCTGGAGTACATGGCGAATTGCCTCTGTTCCCCCGGTGGATGCCCCAATCACCAGCAGTTTTTCCGAGCTTAACAGCGGGCCCGCCTTCAGGGTCACCGGCGCGGCCATCGGCTTGTGCATGGCCACCTGCGCCCGTGCGGCGGTACGAATTTTTTCCGCGATCATCTCGCTGTACGCCAGCATCCCTTCACGAATGCCGAGCTGCGGTTTGGTGACGAAATCCACCGCCCCCAGCTCCAGCGCCCGCAGGGTGATCTCGGAGCCTTTGCCGGTCAGCGAAGAGACCATCACCACCGGCATCGGCCGCAGACGCATTAACTTCTCAAGGAAGTCGATGCCGTCCATACGCGGCATTTCGACATCGAGAGTCAGCACGTCGGGGTTATATTTTTTGATTAAATCCCGGGCTACCAACGGATCGGGGGCCGTCGCCACCATCTCCATGTCGCTGTGGCTGTTGATAATCTCCGTCATGATCTGGCGCATCAACGCCGAATCATCAACTGACAAGACCCTGATTTTACTCATGCTTTATCCTTACTCAGCGCATATACCGTCTGCCCACGCAGGCTAAACTCGCGCACGAGATTGCTGAAATTCTCCGAGTGCCCGGCAAACAGTAATCCGTCCGGCTTGAGCAACGGTACAAAGCGGCGCAGGATCTCCTGCTGCGTCGTTTTGTCGAAATAGATCATCACATTACGGCAGAAAATGGCGTCAAACGGCCCCGCTACGTTGTACTGTTTCTCCAGCAGATTGACCATGGAGAACTCCACCGCATTCGCCAGTTCGCTGCGCACCCGCACCAGCCCATCGTGCGGGCCGGTGCCGCGCATGAAGTAGCGCTGAAGCTGCTGTGGCGACAAGGTTTTCAGCTCGTCCTGGCGATAGATACCGCTCTGCGCTTTTTGCAGCACTTCGGTATCGATGTCGCTGGCGACCACCTTCCAGCGGCCCGGCGCGGTACCCAGGGTATCGGCCAGGGTGATGGCGAGCGAGTAAGGCTCTTCACCGGTCGAGGCCGCCGCACTCCAGACGCGATACTCGCCGCCGCTGCGGCGGCGGGCATGCTCCGCCAGCACCGGGAAGTGGTGAGCTTCCCGGAAAAAGGCGGTCAGGTTGGTGGTCAGCGAGTTGATAAACGCCTGCCACTCCGCGCTGTTCGGGTTCGCTTCCAGCATGCCGAGGTAGCGACCAAAATCATCCAGCTCGAGCGTGCGCAAGCGACGCACAAGACGGTTGTAGACCATGTCCCGCTTGTGATCGGCAAGCACAATCCCCGCGCGCTGGTAGATTAACTGACATATCCGACGGAAATGCGCATCGGACAGCGCGAGGCGCTGTGTCATCTGTAACAATAATGACGATTGCCCTGAGGGCAGTGGTGATGTCATAGCGCCTTCTTAATCACGTTCAGGTTCCGACTGGAACGGCCTGCGACCGCCCGACTTCTGTAACTGCTTCAACACGTTCATTCACATTAAATACCGCGACCAGCGAGGTCAGATGATGCGCCTGTCCGGCTAACTGGTCGGTAGCGGCCGCGGCTTCTTCTACCAGCGCGGCGTTCTGCTGCGTCACCTGATCCATCTGGCTGACTGCCAGCGCTACCTGCTCGATCCCGCGACGCTGTTCATCGGATGCCGAGGCGATTTCGCCCATGATGTCGTTGACCTGAGTGACCGAGCTGACGATCTCGGTCATGGTTTTCGCTGCGGTATCCACCAGCTCCGACCCCTGCTGCACCCGCGACACCGACTCTTCAATCAGCACCTTGATCTCTTTTGCCGCATTGGCGCTGCGGCTCGCCAGGTTGCGCACTTCGCCCGCCACCACCGCAAAACCACGCCCCTGCTCGCCCGCACGGGCGGCTTCCACCGCGGCGTTCAGCGCCAGAATGTTGGTCTGGAACGCAATGCCGTCGATGACGCTGATGATGTCGCCAATCTTCTGTGAACTGGTGGTGATCTGATTCATGGTGTTCGCCACGCGGGAAGCCTGTTCGCCCCCCTTCTTCGCCGTCTGGGCCGCGCTCTTCGCCAGACCGGAAGCCTGACGGGCGTTGTCGGCATTCTGCCCGACGGTGGCGGTCAACTGCTCCATGCTGGCGGCCGTTTGTGCCAGCGACGCGGCCTGCTGTTCGGTGCGCGACGAGAGATCGTTATTGCCTTCGGCAATCTCCGAGATCCCGGTGTGCATGGCATAGCTGCCCTGACGCACCTCGGTTACCGTTTCGCGCAGCGAGCCCTGCATCGCTTTCAGGCTGGCGAAAATAGCCGAAATTTCGTTTTTGCCGTACACCGCCACCGGCCGCGCCAGATCGCCCTTCGCAATGCTGTCGAAATGGCTGCTGATGATCGCCAGCGGCTGAACGATCATCCTGCGAGACCACCACAGCGCGGCGCTGGTCAGTATCGCGGTCAGCACAATCATGGTGGCGAAAATCACGCCGGACATGTGGTAGCTGGTGCGGCTGTCGTTACCCGCGGCCTGCACAAACTGATTTATCTCCTGCTGCCAGGCCTCGGTGCTGGCGTCAAACGCCGCCTGCGACTCCTGTACCGGTGCGGTGAGAAAATCCGAAAGCTGGTTGTTTTCCAGCCAGGTCGCCTGATGTTCCAGATCGCTGTACCACTGACTGAACGCACCCTGCATCGCTTTTTTCAGTTCGCTGTCTTTCGCGCCGATCGCTGGCTGTTCGTTAAAGGATTTGAACATGCCGTCAGCCTGCTTCAGGCTGCTGCGCGCGGTGGTCATCAGCGCCTTGATGTCATCAGGCGGATAACTCAGCGCGGTCAGGGTGCCCGCTTTATTCAGCGCCGTGCTGGCCTGCAGCAGAACGGCGCGGCTCTGCGTCAGTAGCGCGCGCTGTTGGTTGCTGCTCTGCATCTCCTGCAAGTTCTGATAACCATCGCGAAAAGCCCAAAACGACAAGCCGTTACTGCCAACCTGCAACACCCCACAGACAATCAAAATCAAAAACAGGGTGGTCGAGATACGAATACGATTTAACATCCACGCTCCCATTTAGCGGCCAGCAGCCGCGATTTAACGATCGATCAAAATGTTTCCCAGTTATCATCTTTCCCGGTGGTCAGCGCGCGTACGTGGGCCGGTGCATTGACCGGCGCTGCCGGTTGCTGGCTGGCACGCGATGACACCGTTTTTCCAAGTGCAGAAGTAAGACGAAACGCCGAAACGGCCATCTTCAGACGGCTCGCCTGCTCTTCCAGTTGCGCCGCAGCGGTAGCGGACTCCTGAACCAGCGCGGCGTTTTGTTGTGTGACACGATCCATTTCCGATACCGCCAGGGCGACCTGGTCGATACCACGACTCTGCTCATCAGAGGCCGAGACGATTTCACCCATGATGTCGGTCACGCGCGTTACCGCGTTGACGATGTCATTCATGGTTTCTCCCGCGCTTTCCACCAGCACCGAGCCGGTATCCACGCGCGCGACAGAATCTTCAATCAGGGCTTTGATCTCTTTGGCCGCGTTGGCGCTGCGGCTGGCGAGGTTACGTACTTCTCCGGCCACTACCGCAAATCCACGACCCTGCTCGCCGGCACGCGCGGCTTCCACCGCGGCGTTCAGCGCCAGGATGTTGGTCTGGAAAGCGATACCGTCGATCACGCTGATGATGTCAGCGATCTTCTTCGAGCTGCCGGCGATGTCGTGCATGGTTTTCACCACGCCATCCACCACCTTGCCGCCGCGCTGTGCGGTTTCCGAGGCGCTGTTCGCCAGCTGTGACGCCTGACGGGCGTTATCGGCGTTCTGCTTCACGGTAGCAGTGAGCTGCTCCATGCTCGCCGCGGTCTCTTCCAGCGCCGATGCCTGCTGCTCGGTGCGGGAGGAGAGATCGTTGTTGCCCATCGCGATTTCGCTGGTGCCGGTGTAGATGGCATCCGAGCCCTGGCGCACGTTGGCAACCGTCTCGCTCAGGGAGCGCTGCATATGGTCAACGGTGACAGCCAGCTGGGTGATTTCGCTGCGCCCGGCGATGGTCAGGCTCTGGGTCAGATCGCCGCTGGCAATCTGGCGAATATGGTCGATAACGCGATTTAACGGATTGAGCAGGGTATGGCGAATGCCGTACCAGACCCCTACCAGCACGATCGCCAGCGCCAGGGCGAGGATCCCCATCTGCCATTTGGCAAAGGTGTAATCTTTCACGCTGGCGTTGAATGCTTCCTGGTTACGCGCATCGGACGCGGTAACATAATCCCGCAGGGCGGTGCCCAGCGCGTTCTGCTTTGACTGGGTGGCCTGGGCGAAATAGGCGTCCATATTGCCGCTCTCGAGGAACTGGATCAGCTCCGTCAGCGCCGCGGCATACTCCTGGTATTTGTCATTGATGGTCTGACTAACCTGCGCCATCGACGGCTGTGGCGTGATGGCGCTGTAAGCCTTGAAGTGTTTGTCCGCTTCCGCCAGCGTCGTGCGGGCGCTGTTGATCAGTTCAGGTTGCGGCTTAGCGGGATCCGTCGCCATGCGCGCGGAGGCGCGGCTCAGGTTGATGCGCGTTTGCAGCAGGTAATCCCAGGTGGAGGTGATTTCGCTTTGTTGAACGCGGAATTCGTTAGAAACCGCAAAACTGTCCTGGTTGGCTTTAATAGAAGAGAAAAACAGACTGCCGGAAACGAGCTGTAACAGAGCGAAGACAGCCAGCACCAACATCAGCATTGTAACAACGCGCATACGGTTCAACATACAACACCTTCTTATGAATTTGTTCTCGGTGTTATCGGCACAACTGACGGGAACTTTACATTTGCGAAAGGGAAAAGCGTGGGTCAGAACGCGACGTCGACGACCAGGGTGTCGCTATAGCTACCGGCGGGAGGAGTGGCCTGATTCGTCAGGACGCGGGCGGTGTAGTTGTAGCTGCGTAACAGCCCGTCGGCGCTCACCTGCGAAGAGGCACTGCTGGACCAGCGTTCGCTGCCGCTGCTTCCCCAGCGATTGGCGGTCGCTTCTTTATAGATCTCATAGCTCATGCGGTTATTGCCGCTGGCCATCCGGCGCACGTTATTGCTGGCGTTAGCACCGTTATTGATGCCGATGGTATAGACGCTGCCTTTGGTGCAGGTCACCGAGATGGCCTGCGAGACGGTGGGGAAATTCTGCACCAGCGGCGCGCTGTTGAAGTTGACGTTCGGGGTGGTCATGGCGCTGCAGTCGTTGGTGACCGTCATGTTGAGGGTGATGCTGGTCAGCACGGTGCCGGTTTGCGGCGTGGTACATAATCCCAGCGCGCCCAAAAAGCATACGTTGTAGCTTACGCTGAAGTTGAGGGTCACCTGATAGGGCCCGGCGCTGACGTTCTGTCCGGCGAGGGTGCGAAAATAGAGCGGGATGTTGTACTGGTTTGAACCGAGCAGAGTTAACAGCGACGTACCGTTCCAGGTCTAGCTCTTGCCTGTCAGCACTTCGCTGCTGCTGTTGCACGTAGACTGGCCGCACAGACGGATAGGGATCGCATCGGTGATAGCGGCGTTATCGGTGCGCTTCATCGTGCCGCGGCTGTTGGCGGCAATCGTGGCTCCGGTGAAGGTGAGGGTCACCGAATCGTTGGTCAACAAACTGAGCACCTTATCGCAGTTCACCACCAGCGTGCCGGTGGTTGCCACTTCATTGCTGCCGCTGAGGGCAAACGAGGTCACGCTGCCAAAGCTGGCATTGACGGTGCTGACCCGGCAGGCTCCCCAGCTGGTCGCCGAAAAGAGAAGCAATCCTACCAACAGAAGCAGGCGTTTCATGGCTGCACCCGGCAGGTCAGCGGACCGTAAGTTTGCAGCTTATGCTCCGGGTTCGCCGCCAGCGTCAGGGTGACATGGCAGCCTTTGCCCTCCGGCGTGATGACGTCGAGCGGGTTGACGTCCGCCAGATCTTCCAGCCAGGCGATGCCATCATAGCCCACCACCACCGGCTTGCGCCCCTGGCGTCGCACCTGGCTGCCCAGCGGGATCGCCTCCCCTGCCCCGTCGTGGAGGATCACGCTGGCGACCCGCTCCTGCTCCATCGGGAAATCCACCAGATAGCCGCTGTTACGCCGCAGGGCGATGCGGCGTTCGGTCTCCTTCAGGCGGGTATCGGCGGGTAAATTAAGGGTGTTAATGCTGTAGCTGGCCGGGTAATAGGCGGATACGCCGCTGATCAGCAGATAACCGTTGCGGTTGGTTTTGCCCACCGGCTGGTTCTCATAGCTGACCGGCACGTCCGGCTGCCCGTCGGTGCTGACGACCACAAAGGCGTCGTTGATTTTGTTGGCGGCAAACAGCTCCCCGTCCATCAGCACTACCGCGCCCATCGCCTCGCCCCACCAGGTCATCATGTCGCGCTCGCCGTAGCCGCCGCCCTGCAGCTCAATATTGTTGTTACGCCACCCCAGGGTGGCCTGCTGATAGTTGCTGGCCTGCGACTGGCGCGCCCACGCCATATTCCAGCTGAAGCCACCGTCGGTGGGCATGGAGTGGTTATAGTTGAGCCGCTGGGTGCTGCCGGCATCCGGGGTGTTTTCCAGGGTGATTGCGGCGCTGTCGCGCTCCCCCAGCGGGATCTGCAGCGACAGGGCCACCGTCCAGTCGCCCTGCTGTCGATCCCGGCTGGCGGCGAGATAAATACTGCTGCTGCCCCATAGATTACGGCTCCAGGAGAGGTTCAGCAGCTCGGTTTTCTTATCGTCGAAACTCTGTACGCCGATCCATGCCGCGCCGATATTGCCATAGTCGCCAAGGTTAAAGGTCAGGGAATACTGATCGGTATTGCGGCTCAGGCTGGCGATGGGCTGGTCGTGTTCATCGTAGACGGTCGGCTGGTCGTAGAGCGCGAGGTTGCCGAAGCCGCGATCGCGACGGCTGTGCTGGGTGGCAATGCTGAAGGCGTTGGTGCTGTACTGGTAGCCCCAGTTGACCTGCCCGCCGGTTTCGCCGCGTATCTTGCTTTGCGTCCAGGCGCTGTTCACCACCCCCAGACGCCCCAGCTTGACGATGGTTCCGGCCCCGCCCAGCGCCAGCTCCTCCGCCCCTTCAACGTGGCCTTCCAGCGTCAGCCAGTCGGTCAGCCCGTAGCGGTATGAGCCGCTGCCCGCCGCCGGGCCGTAGTCAAAATTCTTGATGCCGTAGTTGCGGCGCAGACTGCCGAGGGTCATGGCCCCGTCGCTAAGCCCCTGGCGAAGCAGATCGCTGGTGACGTAGAACGGCATGGTGGTACTCACCTGGCGGCCCAGCGCATCGGTAGTGACCAGCACCGCATCCCCCGCGCCGTTGATGTAGGGCAAATTGGTGAGGGTGAACGGCCCCGGCTGCAAACGGGTGGAGCCCGCCCGATAGCCGTTGACGAACAGATCCACCGAGGTGGGCACCGCCGCTTCACCCGAGAATTCGGGCAGCGGCCAGGTGACGAGGTCCGGGCGCAGGGAGAAATCGCGGCCGTAGCTGATGCCGCCCATGCGCACGCTGCTGCTCCAGCTCAGGGCATCGCTGATCACATCCCCGGCGGTCCAGGTGGTGGCGTCTTCTTCATCGGTGATCGTCAGGGTGGTGTCGTAGCGCACGTACCCTTCTTCCTGACCGCTGCCGCCGGACAAGTTTTTCCGCACATAGCCGGTGGAGGATAACGATCCCCGGTCGTCAAAATAGCGAAACTCATGCCACAGGGAGGCCTGGCCGCCGCTGTGTTCGGTGTGGTTGGTATAGAAGTCGTAGTTGAGCAGCGCCCCTTTACCAAAATGGGGGGTGCTGCGCGCCATCTGGCCGCTGAAGGGGGTGACGCGCGCGCCAATCCACTCCGGCGCGGCGCAGATCGGCGCTGGCGACCAGATACTCCTCCTGCCGCCGGGTGACGGGCACCACCAGCCCGGTATCGTAATGGTTGACGATCAGCACCAGCTGGAATACGGCCTCGTCACTCATCGACTGCGGCACCGGCGGCGGAGGCAACATATCGTCACCGGGATCGGCCCAGCTTGCGGAACTGACGCAGAGCAGGATTAGCATCGACGGCTTCAGTTGACGGGGGCCGACTGCCATTGCGTGTCCCGGGCATTAATTTGCGCACGCATCTGGCCCGGGTGGTCCATCCCTGACGGTAGCGGCCAGCTGCGGGCGCTGCCCGGCAGCACGTAACCCAGCAGGCCATCTGCCAGAGTGCGACGCTGCCCCCCCTGTTGCAGCGTCACCTGACTGAGTCGGACATGCACATCGCCCTGATTACGGACCTGCAAGGCCGGCTGGCCATTCTCGCGGACCACCCGCCAGTTGAGATCCCGCGTCTCGACCAGCGCATGGTGCGCGCCGTCCTTAATGGTGGCAATTCCCTGCCCGTAGACAAACAGCGGAATGGAGTAACGCATCTGCAGCTTCAACCCCATCTGCGGGGTCTCCTTATCCTGCGGCTGGGGGATCTCATCCACGATGATGCGGTAGGCTTGCTCCACCCCCATCGGCACCTCGCTCTGTTTAATCAGGCGGATTAACTGCTTGCTGCCCTTAGCGATAGTGACAATCGGCGGGCTGGCCACCACCTCCTGCTGGGCGGTGTAGCGTTCGAGACCGTTTTCCTGCCGCCAGCGCACAATCCGCACCTGCATGGTGGTGGCGCTGGTGCCCTGGTTCTGCACCCACAGCTCCGTGGCTTTGGTATCCGCCGACAGCCACGGGTCGATGGGCCACAGCAGAATGGTGGCCCCCCCGTGGGCGGTATTGAGCGTCGCGCCCAGCGCCATCAGCAGACAGAGCGTGCGATATCCCGAAAATGCCTTCATTGTCCTTCTCCCTTTGTCACCACGACAGGGTCACGGTGAGTTGATCGGAATAATTTCCGGCCGGGCTGAACCCGGTCAGAAGCGCCACACCAAAAAGCGGTAGCGCAATGTTGTTGCTGTTGGTGTAAGCCACAGACACCGCCTGGTTAACCCCGATCTCACTGTTGGCCGCCAGGGAACTGCTGCTGTACAGGCGGTACGGCACCTGATTTGTCCCGCCGGCCCGCTGCATATTGCGCACCGAGGTGTAGTGCTGACCGCCGTCGATACTCATGCTCAGCGCCACGCCGGGCGTACAGGCGATGGACAGCGCGCCGTTCGGCACAAAGCTGGTATTCACCGCTCCCCGCTCCACCCCGTTACGGGTGCCAAAGTCCAGGGTACCCAGAAGACCACCGCTGCCTGCGGCGACCGAACAGCCGGGGGTGATGGTGGCGCTCACCTGAAAGGATTGCGTCGTCACCGCATGGCCGTTTCCCGCCGCAAGCAGCAGCATGCTCAGGACAAAAAAAGCGCGCAGCCTGCCCTCTCCCGTATGTCGGAGCGTTTGTTTATCCACGCTCATTGAAACGTGCTGGCGCTAATAGGTGACGCTGACGTTAATGGTGTCGGTGTAGGTGCCGGGCACCACGGTGACGCTGTTGCCCCCGCCGGTAATGCGGCCATACAGGGTGTAGCTGTCGACGCCCCCGGCGGTAGAGGTCACCGGCAGCGGGGCGTTGTTGGCGATGATGTTGTTAAACCCGCCGTCGCTGAACAGGCTGTAAGCCACGCCCTGGCTGGTGTTGGCGGTATTGACCAGATAGCGTGCAGGGGTTCCCGGGGTGCCGACTACGGTGCCGGGGGCCGTGGAATTGGTGTTACCGGTGATCGCCACCGTGTAGCTGGCGGTGGTACATTGAATGGTGAAGGTGTTGCCGCCGCTGGCCCCGGTCAACTGGGTGGTCAGCGTGGAGAAGGTCGCCGGATGGGTACCGAAATCGAGAGTACCGAAGTTAATGCCGTCCTGCGTAGGCGAACCGTTAATCAGACACCCGTTGGTCAACGTCAGGGTCGCGCCAATAGTGCCGCTGCTGGTGACAGCCTGGCTATTGCTGGCGGCCATCGCCATAAGTCCACCGGTAAACAGCATCAGGAGCTTTTTGTTCATTTTCCACCCTCCAGAAAATGTCACATGGGGTTATCATTTTTTGTGATAACACTCAGTCTGTTAGGCTTTGTACGAAAAGTATTGCCGCATGCAACGTAGGCTGCAGGCCAAGGTGACCATGGCTGCAAAGCTCTTGGCCAGCTTGTCATAGCGAGTGCCGATCCTGCGATTTTCTTTCAGCCAGCCAAACATCCGCTCAATGATGTTCCGTTGCCGGTATTTGGGCCGGTCAAACAGTCGGGGCAAGCCAGGTCGAGGTTTGCGCGGCATAGCGCGCAATGGGATTACCGGCTGCATTCGGTAACGGTCGCAGTACTGGCGCAGGTGCTCGGCATCGTATCCCTTGTCAGCCAGCAACCACCGGCTACGTTTACGCGGTCGTCCTGGCTTGCCAGCAATTCTTACAGCATCCAGCAGCGGCTGAGCGTGGGAGACATCACTGGCTTGTCCTGGTGAAAGCCTGAAATGCAATGGCACGCCATTGGCATCGCACACCATGTGAATCTTGGTGGTCAGACCGCCTCGACTGCGCCCCAAGGCATGGTCTAACGGTTCTTCAGGCCCCCTTTTTCCCGGCGCCTGAAGAGGCTCGGGTTGCTCGTACTGCGGTGGAGTCGATCATCCAGGTGTCCAAGTCGATCAGTCCTTCCCGGTTCAGCCGAATATGCAGACGCTCCAGTACTCGCTCGAATGTGCCGTCGTCGCGCCAGTCACGAAAACGCTGATACACCGTTGACCAAGGCCCAAAGCGTTCAGGCAGGTCGCGCCAGGGAGCGCCCGAGCACAGGATCCACAGAATTCCGTGGAGAACCTGACGATCATTGTTGCGAGGACGGCCCATTTTCTGTTCTGGAGAAACCAAATCCTTGATCAGCTCCCATGACGCATCAGAAAGTTCGTAACGCCTTGCCATACGGGCCTCCAACCGGTCATGGCGGCAATTTTAGCCACAACGACTTTTCGTACAAAACCTAGCACCCTTCATGCCGCTGCCGGGTGGTTATTGTGAAATTTAGTTTAAGGTTTCGTTCTCAACCACTTTTCACCCTTTGACTCATGCTTTTACCGTATTGACACCTATTTACAAATAAAAACAATCAGATAAGAAATGTCATTCGCCGTATTTTAAGCCTGACTGGAAGATATATTGGTGAAAATGTGATCTGAATCACAATATATCGCCACGGAGTTATTAACAAAATTAATAAATATTAAAAAAATATTGAAAAGCACGCTTTTTTACTTCAATTTAGGTTATGAATCATTCACGCGCTGAATAATAAAAATTAGATACATCAGCTGATTAATTTCATCTTTCTGTTAATGAGGTACTTTGGTGGCAAGTGCAAACCGACTCACGATCTTTATCGTGGTCTTTATGCTGGCGGGCATTCTGTCCGGGGCAGTCATTCATGAGTATGCGTCAGCTGACGCGATCGCAGCCTGGTCAGACAACATCACTTTACTGACCGATATCTTTTTACGCCTGATCAAAATGGTGATCGCACCGCTGGTGTTCAGCACCCTGACGGTGGGAATTATGCGCCTGGGCGAGACCGCCACCATTGGCCGCGTGGGCGGTAAAGCGATGGTCTGGTTTATCAGCTCCTCAGTACTCTCCATTCTGGTCGGATTGTTTATCGTTACCCTGTTACACCCGGGCAGCGGCCTGAATCTGGCCATCCCGGCCGGCACGGTGGATACGGGGCTGGCGACCAGCGGCATGTCGCTGAAAGGTTTCCTTTCCCATACCATCCCCACCAGCATTGCCGGGGCGATGGCCAATAACGAGATCCTGCAGATTGTGGTGTTCTCGATGTTCTTCGGCATTGGCGGCGCGTCGCTGGGGGAGAAATTTAATGCCCCGCTGGTGGCCGCGCTGGACGTGGTTTCCCACATTATGCTGAAAGTGACTGGCTACGTGATGTACGTTGCGCCGCTGGCGATCTTCGCCGCTATCTCCTCGGTGATCGCCACCCAGGGGCTGGGGATCCTGCTTAACTACGCCTCGTTTATTGGCGGCTACTATCTGGCAATCGTCCTGACCTGCATGGTGCTGGTGGCGGTAGGCTATATGGTGCTGAAAAACGAGATCTTCCGCCTGGTGAGCATGCTGAAAGATCCGGTGCTGGTGGCCTTTACCACCAGCAGCTCCGAAGCCGCCTACCCGAAAACCCTGGAGCAGCTGAGCCGCTTTGGCTGCTCGCGCAATATCGTCTCGTTCGTACTGCCGATTGGGTATTCGTTTAACCTGGTGGGCTCGATGGTCTACTGTTCGTTTGCCTCGATGTTTATCGCCCAGGCGTACAATATTCAGCTGACGTTTTCGGAAATCACGGTGCTGATGTTGACCCTGATGCTGGCCTCAAAAGGGATTGCCGGGGTGCCGCGCTCGGCGCTGGTGGTGCTGGCTGCCACTATCCCGAGTTTCCATATTCCGGTGGCGGGGATTTTGCTGCTGATGGGGATCGATCACTTCCTGGATATGGGGCGGTCCGCGATTAACGTGCTGGGGAACGGCGTGGCGACGGCGATGCTGGCGCAGAATGAAGGGTTGCTGGAAGACGAGCCGGTGTTGGTTGAGCACCGGGCTTGATGCGACAATAAAACGCCGGGTGACGGCTTCGCCTTACCCGGCCTACAAAGCCAACCGCATGCAGGATCCGTAGGCCCGGCAAGCGCAGCGCCGCCGGGCGTTGCCGCATCAGGCACGGTGCGGCAATAAAAAAGCCGGGTGGCGGCTACGCCTTACCCGGCCTACAAACTGGCAACATAGCTGCCGTTTTGCGTTTACTTAGGCTACATGACTCGCCGCCACATCCAGCAGCGCCATCTCGTCGCTGTTCAGCAGCTTCTCGATATTCACCAGAATCAGCATCCGGTCACCGAGCGCGCCCAGACCGGTCAGGTATTCGGTGGAGAGCGTGACGGCAAATTCCGGTGCCGGGCGAATCTGCTCGGCAGTCAGGGAGAGCACGTCAGACACCCCGTCAACCACGATCCCGACCACACGCTGGCCCAGATTGAGCACGATCACCACGGTGTTGTCATCATACTCGACGTCGCCCTGGCTGAACTTCACGCGCAGGTCGACGATAGGCACGATAACGCCACGCAGGTTAGTCACGCCTTTGATGAAATCTGGCGTGTTGGCGATGCGGGTCACCTGATCATAGCCACGGATTTCCTGCACTTTAAGAATATCGATACCGTATTCTTCGTCACCTAAAGTGAAAACCAGGAATTCCTGCCCTGATGGCTCGCCGGCCAGCTTGGTTACATTACTCATACCGGTCATTTTTTTACCTTCTTAACTGAATCAGGCGGCTGTGTGCGCCATACGTTGTTCACGATTTAATCCCTGAAGCGCCGAAACATCGACGATCAGCGCCACGCTACCATCACCCAGGATGGTGGCGGCTGAAATGCCTGGCACCTTGCGGTAGTTGCTCTCGAGGTTCTTCACCACCACCTGATGCTGACCAATCAGCTGATCGACCAGCAGGGCATAGCGGCGGCCCGCGCTTTGCAGGATCACCACGATCCCTTGCGTGGCTTCGGTTTTGGCACCGTCCACGTCGAACACTTTCCACAGCTCCACCAGCGGCAGGTATTCACCACGCACTTCCAGTACGCGCTCCCCGCCCGCCAGCGGATGCAGATCTTCTTCACGCGGCTGCAGCGATTCCATCACCGCGTTCAGCGGCAGGATAAAGACTTCGTCCGCCACTTTGACCGACATGCCGTCAAGGATCGCCAGCGTCAGCGGCAGCAGGATACGGATGGTGGTACCTGAGCCCTGCTTAGACTTGATCTCAACGTGGCCGCCCATCTCCTGGATGTTACGTTTCACCACGTCCATGCCCACGCCACGGCCGGAGACGTCCGTCACCTGCTCGGCGGTAGAGAAGCCCGGGGCGAAGATCAGCATACCTACTTCTTCGTCGGTCATATTTTCGTTGACCGCCATCCCCTGCGAGATCGCCTTCGCCAGGATACGCTCGCGATTCAGGCCTGCGCCATCGTCGGTCACTTCGATACAGATGTTCCCGCCCTGATGTTCCGCCGACAGGATCAGGTTCCCGACCGGGGATTTCCCTGCGGCAACGCGGTTTTCCGGCAGCTCGATCCCGTGGTCGAGGCTGTTACGCACCAGGTGCGTTAACGGGTCGATAATGCGCTCAATCAGGCTCTTATCCAGCTCGGTGGAGCTGCCCATCAGCGTCAGTTCGATTTGCTTATTCAGCTTACCGGCCAGGTCGCGGACCAGACGCGGGAAGCGGCTGAAGACGTACTCCATCGGCATCATACGGATGGACATCACCGATTCCTGCAGATCGCGGGCGTTGCGCTGCAGCTGGCCCATGCTGGTGATCAGATCGCCGTGGTTCACCGGGTCCAGTTCGTTAGAACGTTGGGCCAGCATCGACTGGGTGATCACCAGTTCGCCGACCAGGTTGATCAGCTGATCCACCTTCTCAACGGCCACGCGGATACTGGTCGATTCGCTGGAGCGGGCAGCCGGCTTCTCACGTTCGCCACGGTTTGGCGCGGCAGGTTCGCCCGGGACGGCTTTCAGCGCCGGCGCAGCAGGTGCGACAGCCGGTACCGCCGGTGCAGCTTCAACAACCTCAGCCACTTCAGCCGATCCGGCAGCCGGTGCATCCGCTACCGCTTCAAAGTCGATCTGTTCAGGCTCAATCACAAAACAGAGCACCGCGACCACGTCATCTTTGCTGATGCCGCCATCGAGGGTGGCGGCCAGGGTGTCCTTGCCCTTCACCACGTTGCTCAGCGTCGCCAGATTGCTCAGCTCCTCTTCCAGCAGATTCACTTCGCTCTCTTTCAGGCCGGAGAGCACCACGCGCACGCGGTCATCTGCGGCGGGTGCCGCCGCCGGGGCGGCGTCCACGACGCTCAGTTTCGCCGGGCTGACGGCAACGGCTGCCGTCTCGCCTTTGGCTTCCAGCGCTAACTGACGCAGGGCGTGGCAGATATATTCAAAGCTGGCAGCGTCCGGCTCTTGCGAGCTTTTATAGGCATCGAGCTGTTCCTGCATAATATCTTTCGTTTCCAAAAACAGGTTAATAATGTCGGTATTGAGCTGCATCTCACCGCGTCTGGCCTCATCCAGCAGGTTCTCCATCAGATGGGTCGTCTCCTGCAGAATGGTAAAGCCAAACGTACCGGCGCCTCCTTTTATGGAGTGGGCTGCACGAAATATGGCGTTGAGCTGCTCTGAATCCGGTGCCTCGGGCACCAGGTCCAGCAGATGTTGCTCCATATCCGCCAACAGTTCGTCGGCTTCATCAAAAAACGTCTGGTAAAAATCGCTAATATCCATGCTCACGCTATCACCTCGGATTGGCTGGTGGCGATGTTGGAACGGCAGCCGACGGCACAGGGCCTGGCTGTTTTAAATCATCCAGTGACTCATTCTGACTTTCGGCGTTTTCATGCAGGATGGCCTGCTCCGCCTGCTTGTTGAGCACTAAGAGACTAATACGACGGTTGATGGCATCTTCCGGCCCGCGGTCAGTCATGCGCATGGTTGCGGCCATGCCGACGACCCGCAGCACCTTGCCATCGTCCAGCCCGCCGATCACCAGCTCACGACGGGATGCGTTAGCACGATCCGCAGAGAGCTCCCAGTTGCTGTACCCTTTTTCGCCACCGGCGTAAGGGAAGTCATCGGTGTGACCGGAAAGACTGATTCGGTTTGGGATGCCGTTCAACACCGGGGCAATCCCGCGCAGGATGTCGCGCATATAGGGTTCTACTTCGGCGCTGCCGGTTTTAAACATTGGTCGGTTCTGGCTGTCGATAATCTGAATGCGCAGCCCCTCCTGAACGAGGTCAATCTTCAGGTGCGGACGCAGGGCGCGCAGCTTTGGATCCGCTTCGATCAGCTGATCCAGATCGCCGCGCAGTTTCTTCAGGCGCGCCTGTTCCATACGTCTTTTCAGTTCGTCAACGTTGGGCTCGCGTTTCACTTCACCCTGCTGCTGGGTGTAATCATCGCCGCCGCCCGGGATCGGGCTTTCACTGTTGGAGATACGCGGACCCGTCGACACCGCCGTCGCCAGCGGAGTGCGGAAATATTCTGCTATCTGAATCAGCTCTTTCGGGCTGGAGATAGAGATCAGCCACATCACCAGAAAGAACGCCATCATCGCGGTCATAAAGTCCGCATAGGCGATCTTCCAGGAGCCATGGGAGCCTCCCCCATGCCCTTTATGCTTGCGCTTTTTGACTATGACGATGGGATGGGACTGGTTTTTCATGCGTCCTCATTGCTCGTCTGCTGGTTTGGATTCTTCACCGCGCGCACGTGCTCTTCGAGTTCGACAAACGATGGACGCTCGCTGGAGTAAAGGGTTTTACGGCCAAACTCTACCGCGATCGGCGGCGCATAACCGTTGAGGTTGGAGAGCAGCGTGATTTTGACGCACTGCATCATTTTGGTGGTTTCAGCGCTCTTCTGGCGTAATACGGTCGCCAGCGGGGAGATAAAACCGTATGCCAGCAGGATGCCGAGGAAGGTCCCCACCATGGCGTGGGCGATCAGCGCCCCCAGCTCTGCCGCCGGGCGATCCGCAGAGGCCAGGGCGTGAACCACCCCCATTACCGCTGCTACGATACCGAACGCTGGCAGAGAATCGCCCACCATCGCCAGGCTGTTGGCCGGCACTTCCGCTTCGTTTTCGTGGGTTTCGATCTCTTCGTCCATCAACGCTTCGATTTCGAAGGTGTTCATGTTGCCGCTGATGATCAGGCGCAGATAGTCGACGATAAACTCGAGCATCATCGAGTCGGCGAGGATCCGCGGATAGCTGGCGAAGATCTCGCTCTCTTTCGGATTCTCAATATCACGTTCCAGGGAGAACATCCCCTGTTGACGCGACTTGGCCATCAGGCGATAGAGCAGCGCCAGCAGGTCCATATACATACTTTTAGTGTATTTCGAACGACGGAACAGTAACGGCAACGCTTTTAACGTTCCCTTGATCGCCTTGCCGTTGTTGCCAACGATAAATGCACCCACCCCTGCACCACCGATTATGATCAGTTCGGCCGGTTGATAGAGTGCCCCAAGGTGCCCGCCGGTCATCATATAACCGCCGAAAACTGTACCGAGAACTACCAGGTAACCTAATACGATAAGCACGACATCATCCTTCCGCTAGTGACTTTAGCCAGGATACACAGTTCGGGGTTTACCCGTCCGCGGGGCAAAAAAAAGCAGCGGTAATTGCTTACCGCTGCTGGAATCTTGCCCATACGTTCGGGTTAAACAGCCTGTTCGATCTGTTCATCCAGCAGTTGTGGATTACTATCGGCAACATCCCGGGAAAGTTTACGTCTTTTTACCGCGCGAGACGGTGGTTGGCACAAACTGCAGGCAAAGCTGCCAGCGGGCTGATGTGCGTGGGTGATAAAGTTACCGCTGCAGCAGTTGCAGCGCGATAACTCAAGCAATCCGCTTTCAACAAAACGCACCAGCGTCCATGCGCGGGTCAGTGCCAGCAAAGGGCCTTCTTCAGGCTGCGGGCACTGCTCGAGGTAAAGTTTGTACGCTTTAATCACCGCATCAACGCCGCTGCATAAGCCGGTCTTGAGCAGGTACTGCCAGGCATTACAGAACATGGAAGCATGAATATTCTGCTCCCACGTCATAAACCAGTCGGTGGAAAATGGCAGCATGCCTTTTGGCGGCGGGCTACCACGTAATTCTTTATAGAGTTTGATAAGACGACCACGGCTCAGCTGTGTCTCGCTTTCAAGCATCTGTAAACGAGCACCAAGCGTAATCAGTTCCATCGCCAATTGAATGTCACGCGCTTCCTGAACAATGCTCTTCTCACTCATTGTTATGCCCTTTTCTTACGGGCTGCGTCATCAGGCTGGCTGATTTCGTTAAGCAAACGGGTAGAAAGCAAAATACCGGTGTGAACCTGCTGCAGATCGTCCACGCGGGACTCCTGAGTCAGCTGCGTCACCGTCTGGTGATTATCGAAACGGAACTGACAAACTAACTGATTAGTTTCGGCCAGTTTAACCATCTGTGGCAGCGTTAAACCGCCAAGTGTTGTCGCCATCTCTTCATGAATACCCAGACGGAACATCGCCAAGGCTTTGTCCTGGCTAATCAAACGTTGTGCAAGCAATAAATATGACAGGTTGATGTCATAGATGTGTTTTAGCAATTCGGATGTGTTCATTTATCCCTTCCCGAATAACACTATATTCTTGTGCGGTAGACCGCACCCCGTGATGTCGCCGGGAAAACCCCGGTAAAAAAAGAAGAAAAGGCTAAAACGCATAGTTGAATTAAGTTCTGTATTGATTAATCACGTAAAAAAACAATAATTGCTTCCTGACAGTTATCACTTCTTACAATTAACTAAGATTTTTCCTAATTCGGTGCAACTCTACCCGTCCGGTGTAGGACATACAATGCGGCCTCGCCCGAAATTTAAAATAAATGTGATCTACGTCACATAATTTAAGTGAATTGGAACCAAAAATCCATCAGCATCACTTCTAAATTGTCTGTTTTATGAGCAAATAGCACCAGGATATATTCTGTATGGACGAATATTCATGCAGAAGTATGAACAAACCCGGCACGTTACTTGCCGGGGGTTGACAACTTACAAATTTGCAAAAACCATACGTATATCTAAGATAGAAACAGCAATATAACTTATTGAAATATAATAAATAAAACTAGGGTAAATACGTAAGTAATTTCTTTCGTTTACGGCTGAGTGGTTGTTGCAGGGGCGTTAATCCCCTTGTTTTTGCGAGGGTTTCAATTGTATGATTTACGTTAAGAACCCTGTTTTACCCCCAGTAGGAGGGGTTAGCGCTATTCATTACATAAGAATATTTAATGAATAATTATGATAAGCATCACATGAATGTCATTTTATGCTCTTGCGCCAGTAAAAAAATCGCGCTAAAGCTGAGGAATCGCTAATGTACAGATACGTCTGGAGGGTACGATGAGTTACTCCCATATCCTTGTTTCTGTTTCTGTTTCCCCTGAAAGCCATCAACTGGTCGCCAAAGCGGTCGCGATTGCTCGTCCGACCCAGGCACGCATCACTCTGGTCACCCTTTCTGCCGATCCTGAGATGTACAACCAACTGGCCGCACCGATGCTGGAAGATATTCGTGGCGTTATTCAGGAGGAAACCCAGCAATTTCTGGCCGATCTTATTGCCCGCGCAGAATATCCCATTGCGCAAACACTCTGTGCGACAGGCGAACTAAGCGAGCAGATATTTGATATATGTCAAAAACAGAACGTAGACCTGGTGATATGCGGAAATCATAACCACAGCTTTTTTTCGCGTGCAGCCTGTTCCGCAAAAACAATAGTTAGCAACAGTAAAGTGGATGTGCTGTTAATTCCACTCAGCGCAGTTTAATGCGCTGAGTGGAATATTATTCAGGCAAGTTTAGGGAAGGTTGCGACCTTTTTTTGCAGGTTGCTCTCCACGCTGCGGGGCGTGATCTGATTCAGATCGTCAATAAAACGCGCCTGCCAGCGGTCAATATCATTCTCGCGAATGACTTTCATCATTTCCGCATGGCGTGAGATACGCTCCGTGAGCGGCATATTCAGCGCCCGGTGCAGGGCGTTGGCCACATCATCCCGATCGTAAGGATTGACGATCAGCGCTGAGGTGAGCTCATTGGCGGCACCGGCAAACTGCGACAGCACCAGAACCCCGGGGTCGGTCGGATCCTGCGCGGCAACGTACTCCTTCGCCACCAGGTTCATACCGTCACGCAGCGGCGTCACCAGCCCGACATCAGCATAGCGGAACACTTTCATCAGAATTTTGCGTTCAAAATGCTGGTTGAGGTAGAACAGCGGAGTCCAGCCCAGCTGGCCGTAGCGGCCATTGATGCGCCCGGCTTCGTTTTCAAGCTGGTGTCGAATGTCCTGATAGGCCTGGACCTCGCCACGCGAGGTCGGCGCGATTTGGGTATAGCGGATCTTACCGTGGTGCTCGGGATATTTCTCCAGCAGGGTCTCATAGGCCTGAAAACGTTCCGGCAGCCCTTTTGAATAATCCAGACGCTCAACGGAAAAGATGTTTTTAACGTTCTTGAGCTCCTCTTTCAGCTGCGCCAGCTTAGGCGGCAGCGGCCCGGAGGCTTGATCAACAATCTCGTCCGGCTCAATGCCGATAGGATAGACCTCGGTGCGGAAGCGCTTGCCCCAGGCAGAGTGCGAATCATCGTCATGGGCCGTCAGCCGCGTTTTGCTGGCCACGCTGTCGAGGAAGGCCTGGCGGTCGTTTTCGGTCTGGAAGCCCAGCAGATCGTAATCACAAAGATCTTCCAGCAGTTCATCGCTGGGCGGTAGCGCGTTGAAGATCTCCGGCGTCGGGAAAGGAATATGCAGGAAGAAGCCGATGCGGTTGTTGACGCCGCGCTTACGCAGCTCGCTGGCAAACGGCAGCAGATGGTAATCATGCACCCACACCGTGTCGTCCTGCTGGACTAACGGCTGTAACTTATCGGCCAGCAGGCTATTCACCCGCGAGTATCCTTCCCAGGCCTCGCGCTTAAACTTCACCAGGTCCAGGCGATAGTGAAAGGCCGGCCACAGTACGGCGTTGGAGAACTGGCTGTAATACTCATCGTAATTCTGTTCACTGAGATTAAACGAGGCCCAGGTGATGTTCCCGCGTGTCACCTTTTTTAGCGGTTTTTCCTCATTACCAATCTCTCCACTCCAGCCAAACCAGAGCCCCCCCGTACTTTTTAACGCCCCCAGCACCCCTACCGCCAGGCCACCTGCGCTGGCTTTTTTGTCGTCCGGGGGAGCGATGCGATTAGAAACTACGATCAAGCGACCCATAAGGTTTTCTCCTGTTAATTTGCGCTATTTCTTTTTCTTGTTGATGATTAGCGGCTTTTATTACCCATTGCCAGACATCGGGTACCGTTGCCAGCCGCCAGCTGGCTTTGGTCTCACCCGCGCCGACTTTCACTGATATCCCTTTAAGCTGGTTAACTACCTCAAAGCCATGCTCGTCGGTCAGGTCATCGCCAAAGAACACCGGCGTTCTGCCGAGGAAAGGCGCTTCATGCATAAAGGCAGAAATGGCTTCGCCTTTGTGGATGCCCCTCGGTTTGATTTCGACCACGCATTTACCCGGCTGAAGTGACAGCTGCGGGTTGTCATGGACCACCTGTTCCGCCAGGTTAAACACTTCCTTCTCATACTGGGGCGCCTGGCGATAGTGGAGCGCAAACGCCATCCCTTTAGCCTCCAGCTCGGTGCCAGGCAGATATAAAAGCGCCGTCGTCAGCTGCGCATGCAGCGTCTGGACCAGATCCGGAGGAAGGGTAACGGTTTGCAGATGACCATGGATGTCGCGGCGCTCCGCCCCGTGTACACCGGCAAGCGGAAAACGGTAAGGTCCGGCGAGCTGATCCAGCTCGGCGATTGAACGCCCTGATATCAATGCCAGTGCCCCCTGGTTCAGCTGCGCGAGCTGATTCAGCGCCTCTAACACTTCGACGGGAACTGCCACCTCATCGGGGTGCGGCTTGATGGTTGCCAGGGTCCCGTCGAGGTCAAAAAAGTACGCATAGTTTTCAGTTAGTAACGGCGGTGAAGTTAACGTATCGGCCACCCTGATCCTCCTTACAGTTGGCGAGATGAAAAACTGTTAACATCTCAGTAGCCATGTAAGTATAGACAGTGTGACGGCGCTCGCCATTTGACAACCCCCTTCCCGCTGCGGCTGGAAAGGGGGTTAAGGTCGCGACTACACTTAAAAGTTAGGTCGTGGAAGGCAGGAAAACGGGTTAAAGGGTGCGCTTGGCTTTTTGTTTGTAACGGTCGAAGATCACCGCTGCAAGCAGGATCAGGCCACGTACCACGTACTGCGAGAACGGGGAGATGTTCAACAGGTTCATGGCGTTCTCTACCGTCCCAAGAATCAGGATCCCCGCCACCACATATGAGATTTTTCCGATGCCGCCTTTCAGCGATACGCCACCTAAAACGCAGGCAGAGATAACAATCAGCTCATAACCGATGGAGGTCATCGGCTGGCCGCTGGTCATGCGCGAGGCCAGGATAATCCCCGCCGCCGCCGACACCAGACCGGAGAGCACGAAGATGATGATCTTGGTGCGTACCACCGGGACACCGGCCAGACGTGCCGCCTCTTCATTACCGCCAATCGCCAGGGTATTACGGCCAAAGGTGGTTCTGTTCAGCAGGAAACCAAAGATAATCAGGCAGCCCACCGTCAGCCAGATAGGCGCAGGCAGACCGAGCCAGTTGGCGTAGCCGAGGGTAAAGAAGCGCTCGTCTTCAATCCCCACCGCTTTACCGTCAGAGATGATATAGGCCAGCCCGCGTACGATCTGCATGGTGGCAAGGGTGGTGATCAGGGCGTTGATTTTCAGACGCGCAATAACAAAGCCGTTCACCAGCCCGCTGAGTACCCCGAGCAGCAGCCCGGCCGCGACGCCAATCCACAGGCTCTCGGTCATGTTGATGACCACCGCGGTGGTGACCCCGGCGCAGGCGATAACCGAGGCGACCGACAGGTCAAAATCGCCAGACGCCAGACAGAACAGCATCCCGCAGGCGACCATCCCGGACATGGAGATCGCCAGCCCCAGCCCCTTCATATTAATGAAGGTGGCAAAGTTAGGCACAAAGATGGCGCAGCCGAGGAACAGTACGGCGAAGACCACCAGCATGCCGTATTGATCCCAGATCCGCCCAAAGCTGAAGGCCGATTTCGGCGCTCCGGATGTAGTGACAGAGGACATCTTATTCTCCTTACTCAGGCGACAGCCTGGCTGACTTTAGGCATGGCGAGGCTTAAGGCCTGCTGTTCGTTCGCCTGTTCATGTAGCAATTCACCGGCAATGGCCCCTTCACGCATCACCAGGATACGGTCGGCCACACCCAGCACTTCCGGCAGATCGCTGGAGGCGAAGAGCACCGCCACGCCGCGTTTTGCCAGGGCGTATATCACGTTATAAATTTCGTGCTTCGCCCCCACGTCGATACCGCGGGTCGGTTCATCCAGCAGGATCACCTTCATCTCTTCCGACAGCCAGCGGCCAAGGATCGCCTTCTGCTGGTTACCGCCCGAGAGGTTCATGATCAGCTGTTCCGCGCCCGGGGTTTTAATGTTCAGCGCGCGAATGTGGTGATCGGCATTGCTGACCTCCCACGTATCGTTAATCAGGCACCCGGCGCGAATGGTCTTGCGGCGCGCCGAGATGTTGATGTTGTCCCGCACCGAGTGCACCGGGATAATCCCCTCGGCTTTACGGTCTTCCGGGCAGAGCATCATCCCTGCGCGAATGGCGTGCGCCGGTTTCTGGATATCGACCGGTTGTCCGTCGATAAAGACCTGACCGCCGGTGATACGGGTCCCGCCAAAGAGCCCTTTCATCAGCTCGCTGCGCCCTGCCCCCACCAGCCCGAACAGGCCGACGATTTCTCCGCTGCGCACGGTAAGGCTGACCGGCAAGCGTACGCCCGGGGCTTTTACCTCTTCCAGACGCAGCAGCTCACCGCCGTACTGGCGCGGCTCCCAGTGATAGATATCCCCCAGCTCGCGCCCCACCATCGCCTGCACCAGCTGGTCGTGGTTAACCTGCTGCATATCGGTGAAGGTGCGAACATAACGGCCATCTTTAAACACGGTGATGGCATCGCTGAGAGCGAAGATCTCTTCCATACGGTGCGACACGTACAGAATGATACGACCCTCTTTACGCAGCTCGCGGATCACCCGGAACAGGTTGTCGATTTCACGCGCCGACAGGGAGCTGGTCGGTTCATCAAAGGCAATGACTTTGGCATTGCGCGCCAGCGCTTTGGCGATCTCCACCATCTGCCACTGGCCGATGGAGAGATATTTGAGCGGGGTCTGCGGGTCAATATCCAGCCCGAGATGCTTCAGCTGCAGACCGGCTTCATAGTTGAGCAGCGAACGGTTCACAAAACCGCCCTTGTGCGGAAGCTGCCCAAGGTAGATGTTTTCCGCGACCGTCATCTCCGGCACCAGATGCAGTTCCTGGTAGATGATGGCGACGCCGGCATTCAGCGCGGCGGTGGTGTCCGCAAACGCCACCTCTTTGCCCTGTATCGCCAGGGTACCCGTTGTGGGGGCGTAGTTGCCGCTGAGGATCTTCAGCAGCGTGGATTTTCCGGCGCCGTTCTCCCCCATCAGGGCATGAACCTGACCCGGGTAGCAGTCAAAGCTGATGTCGGTCAGCGCGTTGACACCGGGGAAGGTTTTGCCGATGCCGCGAAAAGAGAGATACGGTTCAGACTGTTGCATAACGTCTCCGAGGATCGAGTAGTGAACGTCTGCCCCCCTGGCTTGCGGGGGGCGCAATCACAGTAAATTACTTACCGCCCAGTCCTTTTTTCTCCAGCTCGGCTTTGAAGTTGTCACGGGTGATCAGCACCACGTCGGTTACTTCAGTAAATTTCGCCGGTTCTGCCCCTTTGGTCACCCAGTTGTAGAGCATTTCGCTGGATTTGTAGCCGTGTACGTCCGGGCTTGGCAGCAGGGAGCCGTAGAAGCCAGTAGCCTGTGCTTTGGAGAGTTCGCTCACCGCATCCACGCCGTTGATGCCGATGCCGATCACGTCTGCCGCTTTGAAGCCCTGGCCTTCGGTGGCGCGCACGCCGCCGAGCACGGTGTTGTCGTTCATCCCGACCACCAGCCAGTGTTTCACTTCAGAGTGCTGGACCAGCATGGAGTTGGCCGCATCGAAGGCGCCCGGGATATCGTTAGATTTGGTGGGTACTTTGTAGATCTGTTTTTCCGGGAAGCCGGCGGCTTTCAGGGCATCCATTGAGCCGGTGGTGCGACGGCGCGCGGTATCAAGCTCGTCGGCGGTAATGGCCATCACGGCGGTGTCTTTTACATCCCAGCCGCGTTTTTGCATCTCTTTATACAGCTCCTGGCCCTGACGTTCGCCGATTTTGGTCGCCGCCATCATCACCAGCGGCACGGTATCCATTGGATTGCCTTTGGCGTTGACGAACTGATCGTCCACCGCAATGACCTTCATGTCATAGCCGCGCGCTTTCGCCACGATGGCGGAGCCCAGTTTCGGATCCGGAGTACAAATGACAAACCCTTTCGCGCCGCTGGCCGCCAGGCTATCGATGGCGTTCAGCGTTTTTTCACCGTCCGGCACGGCAATTTTAATCACTTCAAAGCCCAAATCTTTCCCGGCTTTGTCAGCGAATTTCCACTCCGTCTGGAACCATGGCTCTTCCGGCTGCTTCACCAGGAAACCGAGCTTTAAGTTCTCCGCCATAGCGGATTGTGACATAACGGCAGCCAGACCGATGGCCGCCAGCGCTTTAGTAAATTTGTGCATGGTTAACTCCAGCTTTAGCGTTCTAATATGTAGGGGAAACAACATCTCAATTCTGTTTAATCGGACTTAAAACAAGGCATTAGCGCCAACCGTGTTTAAAGCGCATTTGCTTGAGATAGTTTTAGCGGGAAATTAATCATCCATAAGAGAGCGCCATCACACCGCAGAATTACAGTAATTGCGTACATACATTCAGCGAAAAATGACATAAATACGGTGGTATTTGTCAGACAAATAGAAAGGGATAAAGCAGATTAGTCCATAAGATCAGCTAAGATATCCTTGTTAGACGGGCGCACGCGCGCCCGGAGATCTTACCAGGGATAGTAGATGTGGTCGGCGTGGTCGCGCACCGGCGCTTCGTCGCCTAACAGGCGGGCAGAGAGGGTCAGCGCGAAGTCGAAGGCATGGCCCAGACCTTTGCCGCTGATGAGGTTGCCGTCTTCCACCACCGGGGCATCAACATACACGCCGTCCTGCACGGCCTGCCAGAGATCGCCTGAACAGACATAGCGACGGCCTTTTAATAAACCGTTCCCGCCCAGCACACGCGCGGCCGCGGAACAGATGGGCGCGATAATCCTGCCCGCTTCGTCATGGGCGGCAATAAAACGCAGCACCCCGGCGCTGGCAGCGAGGTTCACACTGCCCTGCGGCCCGCCCGGTAAAACAACGGCGTCGTAGTAACAGTCGATTTTCTCACTCAGGGTGCTGTCCGCGACCATCGGGATATTATGGTAGCTCACCACCGCGCGCGATTCGGCGCAGGCCAGGGTTTCTACCTCAATGTTGAGACGGCGCAGGATATCAATGGTGATGATCGCTTCCGCCTCTTCAAATCCGGGTGCCAGCAGCACCGCAACGTTTGCCATAGTGAACTCCGTTAGATAAAAACATAAAACAACGTTTCATTTTCACAGAGTGCGGGGCGGCAAACTTCCTGCTGGATCACATAACACGCTATTTATTGCAAAAATGATCCTGCTCAATTTTCGTCAGGTGTAAAAAAAGATTAATAGCAAGAATTATCTCTATCCCGTCTTACGGGAATAATTATTAATTTACTTGCTAAGCGCATATTCTAGTGCTACCGAATAAAACATTAAACGGCGTTATCGGTCAACCTGCCTTATATTTATACATAAGCTTAAATATCATTAGCTTATGAATCACCATATTCCCGTTATTCCTCACTAAACCTTTCACTGTTTTAAATTGCCGATGGGAAGTAAGGTTTAGTAAGAATATATTTATAAGGATTTTCTTATAAACCAACCGCTGTTATGATGATTTTTACCCGATGCCTGAAATGAATATGGGATCACATACAGGGAAAACAGAATGCTTTTATTCTGTAGTGAACTATCGTTAATGATGATTATTTTTTAGGTTACATAAACGAAGAAAAGGGAATGGATATGGCTGTCTCGGGTAATGACTCCAACTTACTGATAGTGTTTTATGTTCAGATAATGCCCGATGACCTTGTCATGCAGCTCCACCGATTTTGAGAACGACAGTGACTTCCGTCCCAGCCTTGCCAGATGTTGTCTCAGATTCAGGTTATGTCGCTCAATGCGCTGAGTGTAACGCTTGCTGATAACGTGCAGCTTTCCCTTCAGGCGTGATTCGTACAGCGGCCAGCCATCCGTCATCCATACCACGACCTCAAAGGCCGACAGCAGGCTCAGAAGACGCTCCAGTGTGGCCAGAGTGCGTTCACCGAAGACGTGCGCCACAACCGTCCTCCGTATCCTGTCATACGCGTAAAACAGCCAGCGCTGACGTGATTTAGCACCGACGTAGCCCCACTGTTCGTCCATTTCAGCGCAGACAATCACATCACTGCCCGGTTGTATGCGCGAGGTTACCGACTGCGGCCTGAGTTTTTTAAGTGACGTAAAATCGTGTTGAGGCCAACGCCCATAATGCGGGCACTGGCGCGACATCCGACGCCATTCATGGCCATATCAATGATTTTCTGGTGCGTACCGGGCTGAGAGGCGGTGTAAGTGAACTGTAGTTGCCATGTTTTACGGCAATGAGAGCAGAGATAGCGCTGATGTCCGGCAGTGCTTTTGCCGTTACGCACCACGCCTTCAGTAGCGGAGCAGGAAGGACATCTGATGGAAATGGAAGCCACGCAAGCACCTTAAAATCACCATCATACACTAAATCAGTAAGTTGGCAGCATTACCGCTGTCTCGGATATGATTACCAAGCTCAATACGCAGATGAACCTGGAGTTTCACGCGTCAAATCTCTCTTTGCACCTCAGCGAGTGGTGTTCAGAACATCAGCTTACCGGTTCCGCGACCTTCCTGCGCACCCAGGCGCAGAGCAACGTCACGCAGATGATGCGCGTTTTTGATTTTCTGAAAGCCTCAGGCGCCATGCCGGTTCTGAAGCCCGTGGATATGACGGACGAAGACTGTAATGGTCTGGAAGCCGTTTTCCAGCGCACGCTGGAAGAGTATGAGCAACGCTGTCTGACCCTGACTCAATTAACGGATGAAGCGCGGAAGATGCAGGATATCTCCACGCTCAACTTCCTGCATGATATTGAAAAGGAACAGCAGCAGGATGGGTTGTTACTGAAAACTGTCCTTGATGAAGTTCGTCAGGCACGTCGCACCGGCATGGGTATGGAACAGACCGATCGCCACCTGCTTAACGTCGTCAACTGCCAGCACCACTGATTCTGCACTTCACGTTCATTACCCGGCCTGTGCCGGGTAATTTTGTTACAAAAACGCAACCAACCCCTTGCTTTTATTAACCTTTAACAAATCCGATCTGGCTCCCACCGAATACCCCTTCTCCGTGTAATGATTTGCGAAAATTTTATTTTCACAGACGAGGGATACGTATGATTAGCGTTGAATTTATTGTCATTATTCTGTGCCTGTTAATAGGCACCCGGTTTGGAGGAATGGGGCTGGGGCTGATAAGCGGCATTGGCCTTTTTATTCTCAGCTTTGTCTTTGGGCTCCAGCCCGGTAAGCCCCCGGTGGATGTCATGCTGACGATCCTTGCGGTCATTGGCTGTGCGGCCACGCTTCAGACCGCCGGGGGGCTGAATGTAATGATGCAGTTTGCCGAACGGCTGCTGCGGCGGCATCCGCAACACATTACCCTGCTCGCCCCTTTCACGACCTGGATGCTGACCTTTCTGTGCGGTACAGGCCATGTGGTCTATACCATGTTCCCGATTATTGCCGATATCGCGCTGAAAAAAGGGATCCGTCCCGAGCGTCCGATGGCGGTGGCGTCCATTGCTTCACAGATGGCGATTACCGCCTCTCCGGTGTCGGTTGCCGTCGTGTCGCTGGTGTCTATTCTTGCCGCGCAGCACGGCGTGGGTCAGGCATTTGGCATTCTTGAGATCCTCGCGATTTCGGTCCCGGCCTCGCTGGCGGGAGTGGCGATTGCCGCGCTCTGGAGTCTACGCCGTGGCAAGGATCTGGCCGACGACGCGGAATTTCAGGCCCGGTTGCAGGATCCTGAGCAGCGTAAGTTCATCTATGGCAGCACCGATACCTTGATGAATCAGCGTTTCCCGAAGCAGGCGTACTGGTCCACCTGGATCTTCTTCGCCGGGATTGCCGTCGTGGTGCTGCTGGGCGCCCTGCCCGAGCTGCGTCCGGCCTTTGAGGTGAAAGGCAAGCTGACGGCGCTGTCGATGAACCTGGTGATCCAGATGATGATGCTGATTGCCGGGGCGGTAATGCTGATGCTCTGCAAAGTGAATGCAGCGGCGATCTCAAACGGGGCGGTGTTTAAGGCCGGGATGGTGGCTATTTTCTCGGTCTTTGGCGTGGCATGGATGAGCGATACCTTTTTCCAGGCGCATCTGGATGAGCTGAAGATGGCCCTTGAAGGCGTGGTGAAAAGCCACCCCTGGACCTACGCCATTGTGCTGTTTCTAGTTTCGAAGCTGGTCAATAGCCAGGCGGCAGCGCTGACGGCAGTTGCGCCGATGGGGTTAATGCTGGGGATTGACCCGAAGATGCTGATTGCTTTCTTCCCCGCGTCGTACGGCTATTTCGTTCTGCCGACCTACCCCAGCGACCTCGCCTGCATTGGCTTTGACCGCTCGGGCACCACGCGTATCGGCAAGTTTATTATCAACCACAGCTTTATTCTGCCAGGGCTCATCGGGGTGAGCTGTGCCTGTGCGGTGAGTTATCTGCTGGTGCAGACCTTCCTGTAATCATCATACCGGGCGACCGCGGGTCGCCCGTTCACTTTATTCTCACAAAATCATTTCTAAATTCAAAGCGTCGGTTTATTTTAGTGAGACTCGCCCTGCGGCGTGAACTTCAGTTCAATCAGCGCAATGGCTTTCTGAACCGCGCGCAGCGTGACGGGGTCGGCCGAGGCAGGATTGCTGGCGAAATCGATATTTTTGAGCTGGCTGGACATCTTCTCGCGCACCTCAGCCGGGGCGATGATTTCAATCACATCAAGAATTTGTTTGATAACCAGCTGGCATGCAACAACGTCAGAGATCAGTTCCTGATCGGCACTCAGGTTTTGAGACATAGGCTTCTCCTGTTTGAAAGGCCGCCATAGTAGCAAAACGCCTGCCCTGATGCGGCCTGCAGGCACAAAAAAACCTGCCGAAGCAGGTTTTTTTATCAGAACATCGCGCCTGGCGGTACGTCCTTGAAGGTCTTGCAGTAGGATTCGAACATGCTTTTCAGGATTTTGCGCAATTTCATCATTATGCTCCGGCTAAATGTTATGCAGGTGTTATTGTTGATGCGCCTATAATATGACCTTCATCACAAAAATCAATGATTTTGTGATATTCATCACGGCAGTTTATTTAAAATAAAACAGCGTTCCTGTTAAAAACAATAACAAATCAGGTGATTAGCAGCGTATTTGTTCCTGTAAATTTTTAAAAAAATTTTGAAGTGGCAGAGGAAAAATGACCGAAAACATCTCCGGTAAAGCGTCCAGCGGGATCTCTCCCGCTGCGCTGTTAGTCGCGGGCGCGTTCTTTATGGAGTTTCTCGACGGCACGGTGATCGCCACCGCGCTGCCCGATATGGCGAGAAGCTTTGGCGTGCAGGCGGTGGATCTCAACATCGGCATCAGTGCGTATCTCATCACCCTGGCGGTACTTATTCCCGCCAGCGGCTGGATCGCTGACCGTTTTGGGGCGCGTAAAGTTTTCACCCTTGCGCTGGCCATTTTTACCCTCGCTTCGGTGCTGTGCGGCCTTGCCACCAGCGTCGATCAGTTCGTCGCCATGCGCGTCCTGCAGGGGATGGGCGGCGCGCTGATGGTGCCGGTTGGGCGGCTGGCGGTGCTGCGCACCACGCCAAAACATCTGCTGATCGCCGCCATCGCCACCTTCACCTGGCCCGCGCTGGTAGCGCCGATAATCGGCCCGCCGCTGGGCGGCTTTATTACCAGCTATGCCAACTGGCGCTGGATTTTCTTTATTAACGTGCCGCTGGGGCTGATTGCCATCGTGCTGGCGCTGCGCATTATCCCGGATATCTATGAAGAGAGCCGTCGCCCGTTCGACACACCGGGCTTTATCGCCACCTCGGTGGCGATGGTCAGCCTGGTCTGCGCCATGGAGATGATGGGGGCGCAGCAGGTCAATACGGGGATCACCCTGGCGCTGCTGGCTATCGGGGTGGTCACGATGATCTATGCGCTGCGGCATTTCCGGCGCGCTGAATGGCCGATGATCCGCCTGGATGCCCTGCAGGTGCCCACCTTTCGCGTGACGATGTACGGCGGGTCGCTGTTCCGCGCCTCCATCAGCGCCGTACCCTTTTTGCTGCCGCTGCTGTTTCAGGTGGGATTCGGCATGGATGCGTTCCACTCCGGTCTGCTGGTGCTGGCGGTGTTTGTCGGCAACCTGACCATCAAACCGGCGACCACCCCGCTGATTCGCGGGCTGGGGTTTAAAAAGCTGCTGCTGATCAACGGGGCGCTGAACGTGCTGGCCCTGCTGGCCTGCGCGTTCCTGACGCCGCAAACCCCGGTGTGGGTCATCATGCTGGTGCTCTATCTGGGCGGCGTATTTCGTTCCATTCAGTTTACCGCCATCAGCACCCTCGCCTTTGCCGACGTCCCTTCCCCGCAGATGAGCTATGCCAACACCCTGTTTTCGACCGCCACCCAGCTGGCGGTGGGGCTGGGGATCACCCTCGGCGCTATCGGGATCCGTATTGGCGAACTGTGCAGCGAGATGCTGGGGATTGAAGCGCTACCGGGGATCGGTTTCCGGCTGGCATTTGTGGCGATTGCGCTGGTCTGTCTGCTGGGGATGTTTGATACCCTGCGGCTGGTGAAAGATGCCGGCAGTGCGGTATCCAACAAGCAGGCATAAAAAAAGCCAGCGCAAGCTGGCTTTTTCCTGGTGTTGGCAACTTAGCCGATAATGCCGCGGACAAAAGCTTCGATCTCTTTATCCTGGCAGTTCTCAAAGAAGCACTGCTGGAAACGCTGACCGGTCACTGCCGTTTTAACCAGCTCTGGATCGATAGCGCGCAGGGTGTCGAGATAGTTCTCTTTAACCACCGCGGCCTTAACCTGGTTCAGAATGCCGGCGTTGCGAACCTGCGGCTCTTTACGCTCTGGCGGATAACCTTCGCCATTACGGCCGGTGAAGGCTTTTTCAAAGATGAAGCGGACGTTCAGCTCTGCGCCCCAGCCGAAGCCTTTGGCAAACGGCAGGGAGAGCGCGTTACCGTTGTTGATCTGGGCGAACAGGAAAGCATCCGCCGGATCGATGCAGTAGCCGCACACCACGCCCGGATGGATGTTCAGGGACATCAGCGCGCCCTGGCCGGTACCGCAACCGGTTACCACGAAATCAACCGCTTTCGAGTTCAGCAGAATGCTCGCCATGATCCCCAGGTGAATATAGGTCAGGTGGTGATCGTTTTCGTCGCTCATCCCAACGTTGTAGACCGGGAAACCTTTCTCTTCAGCAACGGCGTTCAATTCCTTGAGGATGATGGCGTTTTTTGGCGCCTGGCTGTTTTCCATCATCAGTGCAATTTTCATTCTTCGTCTCCTGAATGCGATGCGGGGCATCCCGCTGTGAATAGCTTACCTGTTCAACCTTACTACTAAGCAAACACACTTTCAAATTAAGTGAAAAATAGTTTCAAAAAACAAAGATGCGCTCACAATTTTGTACTCAGAGGCGTTTTTGCCACCGATGGATAAAAGGATGGCATAAGATTGAAGGAGCCGGGGCTCGTGGCAAAGAGAAGAGGCAGAACAGGCGTTTAATCCTGGCATTGCGGCGCACATCAGCCGCTAGTATAGATTATTTCAACGCATTCAGAGTGTTCTATGAAGAGATTATGCACTGGCGGCCTGCTCCTGTTACTGGCAGGCTGTGGCGTTACCCGGCAAGCAGAAGTCAGCAGCGTCGACGTCACGTCAGGTGTCGTCATGCTCAATTACGATCAGGCCATGTTGCAGAACGCCCGCTATGACGACTACGTCACCAGCGGCACCGCGACCCGTGAATGCCAGGCGATGGGGTACAACACGGCCATGGCCTACGGTCAGCCGGTCAAAACCTGTAGCCTCATCAGCGGCTCGCTGTGCCTCAATGAGACCATGACCATCCAGTATAAGTGTTATGGTTATGCTCCGCCGCTCGTCGTCACGACGTCCGCCTGGTAATAATGCCATTGCCAGCGCTCCCGCTGGCAATAATATTTTAAACACGAAACAGAATAATTCTCATTAATATATTTAAATTACCCGCAATGCGTTTTATTCCCATTCGTATTATGATCGCTTAAATATTTATTTTACTTTTTGCAAATAAATAAATAACAAATTATAGTGACGCTCACGTTGACCAGTTAATAATAAAACGGAGCTACACCATGCTTAAAACTGAAATGATCGACAAGCTTAATGAGCAAATGAATCTGGAGCTGTACTCATCCCTGCTCTATCAGCAGATGAGCGCCTGGTGTAGCTATCACAGTTTTGAAGGCGCGGCGGCATTTATGCGCCGTCACGCGCAGGAAGAGATGAGCCACATGCAGCGTCTCTTTGATTATCTTACCGATACCGGCAGCCTGCCGCGCATCAACCCGGTGGCATCCCCCTTTGCAGAGTACGCATCGCTGGACGAACTGTTCCGCGCCACTTATGAGCACGAGCAGCTGATCACCCAGAAAATTAACGAACTGGTTCATGCGGCCATGACCAGCCAGGATTATGGCACCTTTAATTTCCTGCAGTGGTATGTGGCAGAACAGCATGAAGAAGAAAAGCTGTTTAAATCCGTGCTCGATAAACTGTCGCTGGCGGGTAAATCGGGTGAAGGGTTATACTTTATTGATAAAGAGCTGTCGACGCTCGACGCTCAAAATTAATATTACTGCGGCGCCTTCCGGCGCCGCGTTATTTTTAATGACGACAAATTTTACTTTCGTGCGTTGAAAAACCGGTATCCAGCGGAATAAATTTCCCGCGTGCCGCCAGAAACGCCACCAGCTCCGTCGCGGTCATTTCCGCCGCCGAACAGGTATGAAAACGTGCCGCCTCACCAAAGCGTGCGGTAATTGCCGCCACCAGGCTCGCTTCGGTGTACTGTTCACCGGAATCAATCATCATCGTCAGCACGTCGTGCCCATGTATGGATGCCATAAACCCTCCAGAATGAAAGGCGCAGCCTGACACGTTCCTCCTCTGCCCGCGTTGCGCTGGCGCAGGTTTACATACAGCCGGCACAGCTGGTACAGCGCCAGTCCTGTTTATTCACCGCCTGATAAAACTGACGATAGCTATCGGTTTCCAGCGGGATGGCGTGGTCGAAAAAGAGGTCGGTCAGCCACTCGACGTTCTCAATGATCCACTCATCTTCCTGTAAGCCCTGGGCGAAAGTTTCATCCTCAGGATCGATAATCGAGTAAATCGCCCAGGTACCCATGTCCTTTTCCTGCCGCGCCTCCGGCAGGGCTAACGCCTGCCCCTGCCAGGTGATGATCCAGTGCCCATGACACAATAAATTGCCTGAGCGACTCCATTTTGCACTGAAGGGGTTACTGCCGGTCATCGCCGTCTCACTTTTTTTGATTATTTATAAGAAACGTTTACGTTACGCCTGATTATCGGGCGAAAACATTGTCCTTATGAAGTAGGCGAATACCCCCACTTTCATGGGCATACGACCAGGCCGTCGCTCCGGGTTATTTCCGTAAACATTGTTTTACAGTCGTTGTAACGTCGGTTTGACGAACCTGCGCTTTTCCCTTACTCTGCGCCGCAGATTTTGTCGTGATACAGCAAGGCCGTAGAGGAAAACGTGAAGAACAGAACGCTGGGAAGTATTTTTATCGTCGCCGGAACGACGATTGGAGCTGGAATGCTGGCGATGCCGCTGGCGGCCGCGGGCGTCGGGTTTGGCGTCACGCTGGTATTGCTGGGCGTACTTTGGGCGCTGATGTGTTACACCGCCCTGCTGCTGCTCGAAGTGTATCAGCACGTTCCCGCCGATACCGGGCTGGGGTCGCTGGCCGGCCTCTATCTGGGCCGCTTCGGCCAGTGGATCACCGGCTTCAGCATGATGTTCCTGATGTATGCTCTGACCGCGGCCTATATTAGCGGCGCGGGGGAGCTCATCGCCTCCAGCGTTAACGACTGGTTCAACGCCGATATTACCCCTGCCACCGGGGTGATCTTCTTTACCCTGATTGGCGGCGGCGTGGTCTGCGTGGGCACCTCGCTGGTGGATCTCTTCAACCGCTTCCTGTTCTCGGCAAAAATCCTCTTCCTGGTCGTGATGCTGGCCCTGCTGGCACCGCATATTCATAAGGTCAACTTACTGACCCTGCCGCTGGAGAAAGGGCTGGCGTTGTCGGCCATCCCGGTGATTTTTACCTCGTTCGGTTTTCACGGCAGCGTGCCGAGCATCGTCAGCTATATGAATGGCAACGTGCGCAAGCTGCGCTGGATTTTTATTACCGGCAGCGCCATCCCGCTGGTGGCCTATATCTTCTGGCAGCTGGTCACCCTCGGCAGTATCAACTCTTCGACCTTTATGGGGATGCTGGCGAGCCACACCGGCCTGAACGGGCTGTTGCAGGCCCTGCGTGAAGTGGTTGCGTCGCCGCATGTGGAGCTGGCGGTGCACCTGTTTGCCGACCTCGCCCTGGCAACCTCGTTCCTCGGCGTGGCGCTGGGCCTGTTCGATTACCTTGCCGATCTGTTCCAGCGCAGCCGCACCCTGAGCGGGCGGATGCAGACCGGGGCGATCACCTTCCTGCCGCCGCTGGCGTTCGCCCTGTTCTATCCGCGCGGGTTTGTGATGGCGCTGGGGTATGCCGGGGTGGCGCTGGCGGTGCTGGCGCTGCTGCTGCCGTCGCTGCTGGTCTGGCAGAGCCGTAAGCAGCATGCCACCGGCGACTACCGGGTACCCGGCGGTAAACCGGCGCTGTGTCTGGTCTTCGCCTGCGGGATTGCGATAATCCTTGTGCAGTTTGGCATTGCGGCGGGGTTGTTACCGGAAGTGGGATAAGCAGTTGTGCCGGGTGGCGCTGCGCTTACCCGGCCTACGATAGCTGTAGGCGCGTGCAAGCGAAGCGCCGCCGGGCGCTGTTAATGCAGACAGCAGTTCTTGAATTTTTTACCGCTGCCGCACGGGCAGGGATCGTTGCGGCCGACTTTGGTGCCGTTGATCACCGGCTGCTGGGTGACCGGCTCCTGCGGGTTGGCAATCCAGTAGTTATACAGACGCAGCGCCGCCGGACGAATGTTCTCGATGCTCTGCTGGAACTCCTCTTCGCTGAAGCTGTCCAGACGCTCAAAGTTCTCTTCGGAGCCGTGCAGGGCAATCAAATCCAGATCGGCACGCAGGGATCCCGGCAGGGATGACCAGTCGGTCAACGCCACGCCGCGCATATAGCCGAAGCACCACTCCTCTACCACGGTATAAGTTTCGCCCTCGACGTCGTTCATGCCGAACATCGGTTCAAACTGTTCCGGGTAGTCGCTCAGGCGCTCGGCGATATCGTTCATGTGCTTGAAGCAGAGATCGATAAAGCGGTTCATCTCACGATCGTTCTTCCAGCGCGGAATGTTTTTCTCGCCGCCCCATACCGCCACCAGCCAGCGGTCCGGCTCAACCACCACCGGGCCAGACAGCACCGCGGTCAGCATCCCGTCGAGCTCCGAGACGTCTATAACGGACTCGCCGTCATGACCGTAGGTCATTAAGGTCTCTTCCAGCCACTCCATTTCGGTTTCGTTTAACGGGCCTTCGCTCATGGTAAATCTCCTGCAGAATTGAATTGCGTGCAGGGTAACACAGAAAGCGTGTTGAACTGTCCCCTTCCCCTGCTTATCCCGGGCGCTTTACTGGTGCAAATGCGTTTGAATCGTGACCGTTGCACAACTTATGTGCTTTGTTGTTAATGAGATGTGATCCCCGCTGTAATTTCACTGCGTGGTGCCGGGTGGCTTAAAACGGCGCTCTATACTGAAAATTGTCGAAACACAGGCAATCTGCTGCCGTTCTGGCAACCATTTTGCTTACTGTTGTGCTGAGGGTAAAACCCTCAGGCAATCTCGCCTGTTTCTGCGGTATGTCGTCCGTTTAGTGCATTACGTTTTGAACACGTTTTGGATTGGGCACGCCTCCGGCGTTCGACTACACAGGGTTGTGCCAAAAACCACTCAGAAAAGGTACATAATAATGTCGCTGAAATTGATCAGAAGTCCTCTCTCTATCGTGCTGGCAGGGTGTCTGGTGACGGCGTTTTCCGCCCAGGCTGATATCGTCATTGGCGTGGCGGGTCCCTTCACCGGGCCGAACGCCACCTATGGGGACCAGTACTGGCACGGCGCGACCCAGGCCGCGGAAGACATTAACGCCGCGGGCGGCATTAATGGCGAGAAGATCAAACTGGTGCAGGGCGATGATGCCTGTGAACCGAAACAGGCCGTCTCGGTCGCTAACCGTCTGGTTGACCAGGATAAGGTCAAAGCCGTGGTCGGCCACTTCTGCTCCTCCTCCACCATGCCGGCCTCCGAGGTCTATAACGACGCCGGCGTACTGGCGATCACCCCGGGCTCCACCAACCCGCTCATCACCGAGCGCGGCATGAGCGACATGTTCCGCATGTGCGGTCGTGACGACCAGCAGGGCCAGGTCGCCGCTGATTTCATTATCGATAAGCTGAAAGCCAAACGGGTGGTGATCATTCACGACAAAGACACCTACGGCCAGGGGCTGGCGGATGCCACCAAAGCGGCGCTGGCGAAACGCGACGTTAAGGATGTGATGTACGAAGGCCTGTCGCGGGGCGAAAAAGACTTTAACGCGCTGGTGACCAAAATCGGCGCCCAGAAGCCGGATGTGGTCTTCTTCGGCGGCTGCCACCCGGAAGCGGGCCCGCTGGTGCGCCAGATGCGTGAGCAGGGCGTGCAGGCCAAATTCTTCTCCGGCGACTGTATCGTCAACGAAGAGATGGTTACCGCCGCCGGGGGCGCGCAATACACCAACGGCATCTATATGACCTTCGGCAAAGACCCGCGCCTGATCCCGGAAGGCAAAGCAGTGATCGACAAATTCCGCGCCAGTAAATTCGAGCCGGAAGGCTACACCCTCTACTCCTACGCCTCTATCCAGGCCATTGCTGCGGCCTTTAAAGCTGCGGGCGGTGCCGATCCGGCCAAAGCCAGCGAATGGCTGAAGGCTAATTCGGTGGATACCGTGATGGGCAAAAAATCCTGGGACAGCAAAGGCGACCTGAAAGTCTCCGACTACGTGGTGTACGAGTGGGACGACAAGGGAAAATATAAGGAAGTGCAGTAACGGGACGGAATCACGCTCAACGTCGGTATGGCGACATACCGACGCAGTATAAACATCGGGCCGCGCCCTGAACGGGCGGCCTAAAACACGAGCGCGCGATGATGGAAACTTTCTTTCTGCAGCAGTTAATCAATGGCTTAACGCTGGGGTCGGTCTACGGTTTGATCGCCATCGGCTACACCATGGTCTACGGCATTATCGGCATGATTAATTTCGCCCACGGCGAAGTGTATATGATCTCCGCCTATCTCTGCGCCATCGGCCTGGCGCTCCTCTCCTTCTTCGGGCTGGAATCCTTTCCGCTGCTGATCCTCGGTACGCTGGTGTTCACCATCGTGGTGACGGGGGTCTATGGCTGGACCATCGAGCGGATCGCCTATAAACCGCTGCGTAACTCCACGCGCCTGGCCCCGCTGATCTCCGCCATCGGCATGTCGCTGATCCTGCAAAACTACGCCCAAATCAGCCAGGGGCCGCGCCAGCAGGGGGTCCCCACCATGCTCGACGGGGTGCTGCGTTTTCATATTGGCGAGGGCTTTGTGCAGATCACCTACACCAAAGTCTTCATTCTGATCGCCTCGTTCACCGGGATGCTGCTGCTCACCTGGATAATCAGCAATACCCGGCTCGGGCGGATGTGCCGCGCCGTGCAGCAGGATCGCAAGATGGCGTCGATTCTGGGTATCAATACCGACCGGATCATCTCCCTGGTGTTCGTGATTGGCGCGGCGATGGCCGGGCTGGCAGGAGTGTTGATCACCATGAACTACGGCACCTTTGATTTTTACGCCGGTTTTATCATCGGGATTAAAGCCTTTACCGCCGCCGTTCTCGGGGGGATCGGCTCCCTGCCCGGCGCGATGCTGGGGGGCCTGATCCTCGGCATTGCCGAGGCGCAATTCTCCGGCATGGTGAACTCCGACTATAAGGATGTGTTCTCCTTTGGATTGCTGGTGGTGATCCTGATTTTCCGTCCTCAGGGACTGCTTGGCCGCCCTGTTGTGGCCAAGGTGTGAGGGAAAAAAGATGACTGCACAAATCGTTTCGCAACCCGCATCCCACGAGGGGTTTTCGCTTAAGCGCTGTCTTCTCGACGCCATTTTTGCCGGCATGGTGGCGCTGATCGTTTTTGGTCCCATCGCCGGCGTGGTGCTGGATGGCTACAGCTTTAACTTCGAAGGGCGGCGGCTGGCGTGGATCATTGCCACGGTGATGACGGGCCGTTTCTTACTGAGCGCCTTTTTAACCACCGCGCCGGGCCGACGGGTGATGGCCCGCTTCGACAACGATAACTCAGGGGTCTACGTCCGCCCGCCAGAGTACAAAAGCCGGATGCGCTGGATCCTGCCGCTGATTATCGCCCTGGCGGTCTGTTTTCCGTTCGTCGCCACCAAGTACGTGCTGACGGTGGCAATCCTCGGCCTGATCTACGTCCTGCTCGGCCTCGGGCTGAACATCGTGGTGGGGCTCGCGGGCCTGCTGGACCTCGGCTATGTCGCCTTTTACGCTATCGGCGCCTACGGCCTGGCGCTGGGCTATCAGTATCTGGGGCTCGGCTTCTGGACTATGCTGCCGCTGGCGGCGCTGATGGCCGCTGCGGCCGGGGCTCTGCTCGGCTTCCCGGTGCTGCGCATGCACGGCGACTATCTGGCGATTGTGACTCTCGGCTTCGGGGAGATCATCCGCCTGGTGCTGAACAACTGGCTCACCTTCACCGGCGGGCCGAACGGTATCTCCGCCCCACCCCCTACCCTGTTCGGGCTGGAGTTTGGCCGACGGGCGAAAGATGGCGGCGTGCCCTTCCACGAGTTCTTCAACCTGACCTTCAACCCCAATCTGAAGTTCATCTTCATCTACGCCATTCTGCTGCTGGTGGTGCTGCTGGTGCTGTACATCAAGCACCGCCTGACGCGGATGCCGATTGGCCGTGCCTGGGAGGCGCTGCGTGAAGACGAGATTGCCTGCCGCTCCATGGGCCTCAACCATGTGCTGGTCAAGCTGTCGGCCTTTACCCTCGGGGCCTCAACCGCGGGCATTGCCGGCGTGTTTTTCGCCACCTATCAGGGGTTTGTTAACCCTACCTCGTTCACCTTCTTTGAGTCGGCCCTGATCCTCGCCATTGTGGTGCTAGGCGGGATGGGTTCCGCCCTCGGGGTGGTGCTGGCGGCCTTTGTGCTCACCGTCACCCCCGAGCTGCTGCGCACCTTCGCCGAGTACCGCGTGCTGCTGTTCGGCGTCCTGATGGTGGTGATGATGATCTGGCGACCGCGGGGGCTGATTCGCATCAACCGTAGCGGCTTCGCGGTGCGAAAAGGAGTGGCACCATGAACGGGACCATTTTAAGCGTGGAGCATCTGATGATGCACTTTGGCGGCATCAAGGCGCTTAACGACGTGAATCTTGAGGTGCAGCGCGGCTCTATCACCGCCCTGATCGGGCCGAACGGTGCGGGGAAAACCACGGTGTTCAACTGCCTGACCGGGTTTTATAAAGCCTCCGGCGGCAATATTTTGTTCAATACCCGCAGCAAAACGACCAACGTGATTCAGATCCTCGGGCAGAAATTCCAGCCGGGGGACTGGATCAACCCGGCACAGTTCGGCCAGCGTCTGTTTTATAAAATGTTTGGCGGCACCCATCTGGTCAACCGCGCGGGGCTGGCGCGTACCTTCCAGAACATCCGCCTGTTCCGCGAGATGTCGGTGGTGGAGAACCTGCTGGTGGCGCAGCATATGCAGGTGAACCGCAACCTGCTGGCCGGGGTGTTGAACACCCCCGCCTACCGCCGGGCGGAGAGCGACGCCCTGGACCGGGCCTTTTACTGGCTGGAGGTGGTGGATCTGGTGGACTGCGCTAACCGCCTCGCAGGCGAAATGTCCTACGGCCAACAGCGGCGGCTCGAGATTGCCCGCGCCATGTGTACCGGGCCGGAGATGATCTGTCTCGATGAACCGGCCGCCGGGCTCAATCCGGTGGAGACCCACACGCTGAGTAACATCATCCGTTTCCTGCGCGATCGCCACGACATTACCGTCCTGCTGATCGAACACGATATGGGGATGGTGATGGAGATATCGGATCACATCATCGTCCTCGACCACGGGGATGTGATTGCTCAGGGCAAACCGGAGCAGATCCAGCACGATGAAAAAGTCATTGCCGCCTATCTGGGCACCGATGAAAGCGAGGTCAGCGTATGAGTGAGGCAATGCTGGAGTTTCGTCAGGTGGATGTCTATTACGGGGTGATCCAGGCGCTGAAGCAGGTTTCATTGCAGGTCAACCCCGGCGAAACCGTGGCGCTGATCGGCGCGAACGGGGCGGGCAAATCGACCCTGCTGATGTCCATTTTCGGGCAGCCCAGGGTACGCGACGGGCAAATTCTGTTTTGCGGCGAAGACATCAGCCATAAATCGACCCACTACGTGGCCTCGGGCGGCATCGCCCAGGCCCCGGAAGGACGGCGCATCTTCCCCGATATGACCGTCGAAGAGAACCTGCTGATGGGCACCATCCCCATCGGCAACCAGTATGCGACAGAGGATCTCCAGAGCATGTTTGACCTCTTTCCGCGTCTGAAAGAGCGGCGTAAACAGCGGGCGATGACCATGTCCGGCGGCGAGCAGCAGATGTTGGCTATCGCCCGCGCCTTAATGAGCCGGCCAAAACTGCTACTGCTTGATGAGCCGAGCTTAGGGTTAGCGCCGATAGTGGTGAAGCAGATCTTCCAGACCCTGCGCGAGCTGGCGCGCAACGGGATGACGATATTTCTCGTGGAACAGAACGCGCACCATGCGCTAAAGCTCTCCGATCGTGGATATGTGATGGTCAACGGCCAGATCCGCCTGAGCGGCAGCGGCGAGGAGCTGCTCGGCAATCAAGACGTCAGAAAGGCCTATCTGGGCGGCGTGTAGCCAGGACGATCCCGCCAGTCAGCTCTCCCTGACTGGCGTCACTCGTGGAGATCGTCAGGAAGCTGCGCGTACGCCACTTTCTGCTGCTTAAAGTTGGTCACCGAGGGGGAGCCCACATCCTGCTCCGAGACAAAGGGGTATTTCGGGCTTAACTCTTTGGCCTCGATCCCGGTCCAGACGGAGAAGAAATCGAGAAAATCGTTGGCAGAGCGGCGGGCTTTAATCAGGCGATGCTCTTTGTCGTCACTCGACATGATCATAAAGGGCACCTGATAGTTTTGCTGGAAGGCATCACCATGCCCCATATACTGGCCCCCGGTCAGACGGGATTTATAGGTCAGACCGTGATCGGAGAAATAGACCATCGAGAAGCTGTCGCCGGTATTTTGTAGCTGCTGATAAAGCTGTTTTAACAGGGTGTCGGTCTGGGTGATGCTGTAGATGTAGCAGGAGGTCTCTTTCGACTGTACAAATTCGGTATATTTTCCCTGGGTGCGCTCGCAGGCCTGGGGATGCGAGCCCATTAAATGCAGGACGATCAGCTGCGTTTGGCTGTGGCGGGTAGAGAGCACCTGCTGCGTCATCTGCAATAGGGCTTCATCCCGGGGATTATTTTCATCTTCATAATACCCTTTGCGCAAAAACTGCACGTTATTCGCACGCTTCGCAATACTGGCGACAGCGGTATCGTTTTCCCCAATTTGTCCCTGATTGGAGAACCACCAGGTCTGGAATCCGGCGCGGTTTGCCAGCGTGACGAAGTTATTCTGATACTCCGGATTCCCCCCGTTCACCCGGGTCATGGACAGGCCCAGTGAGGTTTGGGTGGAGGCGCTGGAGGAGACAAAATCCGTGAACAAAGTGCCGTTAACCGTGCTGGCAAAGGGGGTGTTATTCCACTGCCCGCCAAAAGCCCCCAGGGCATCCCGACGCGCACTTTCACCGATCACCACCACGTAGTTGTGGTAGCGGGGCTTCACCGCCAGCACGGTCCAGTTGTCCTTCATTTTAGCCAGCTCCAGCATGTGTGCTTTTTCCTGCACCACCTCGTGGTTGTTGATCGCCACGTCCTTCACGAAGCGGAACACCGGATAGCCCACATCCAGCAGGGTAAAGCTTCCCCAGTGGACCAGGTTTTTCATCGGCGTCATAAAGAAACAGGCGACGCTGAAGGCCAGACAGAGCATATCCACGCGGCGCCACGCCATATGCGGCGTAATTTTACGCCGTAGCGCTACCCCGCCTAGTGCCAGAATAATTAATGAAACAAGATAGCTGTGCCAGGGGAATATCGTCAGGATCTCAACGGATTCAGTCACGTTGGTGGAGTGTAGCGCCAGCAACGTATTAAAATTCGGCGCGCCATAGGCCTGTTGAAACGGGAAGTACATTGCCGCCAGCAGGCTGCACAGGGCAATAAACCCTTTCTGCACGCGCGGCGCGATCCGCCAGAGAACAAATAATACGCAGCTAAAGGCCACCGAATAGATCAGGCTGAAAGAATACCCAAACGAATAATTAATCAGCACGGACTGGAGAAAATAAAAAGCTGTCCATGGATTAAGCGTAATATCGCGCATCCAGAGGGTATATTTACTCGCGGTTATATTCATATTGACCGTAATCCACAATAAGCCGCAGCAAAATGCTGGCGCCAAGGATCAAAAAAAACCGCCGGAAAGGCGATCTAGGGATAAAAATGGAGCATTTTAGGGAGAAACTTATCCAAAGATAGAGCGCGGGGATGGGAAAATCAACGTTTTGTCATCTCATCTTCAGCAAATTGAAGCAATATCATCATAATTTATTAATAATTGTGTGGTAGCGCGTCTTTCTCACAATTTAAGAAAGACGCAAAGGCGATAATATGAATTAAACCATCATCAATTATTATTAGTTTTACGGTTTTTCAATGCGGTTCACGGTTGCCGTATAGCCGGTTTTTGCCACCGCCTGTAATAACGTCTCCGTCGGGAATCCCTCCGGGACGATGACGTCAGTTTGCCGCGTCTTCAACGACGCTTTCGCTTTTACCACCCCTTCCGTTTCACGCAGGGCTTGGTTGACCGAAATCACGCACAGCGAGCAGGTCATGCCCTGCACATCCAGCACCACTTTTTCATTTGCAGCCTGCGCGCACAGGGGCAGTAACAGACTCGCGGTTATCAGCAGTCGTTTCATTCCATCACCTCATAATACCAGGCCACCACCGTGGGGTAGAACAGTACCAGCAACAGTACCGGCAGCGAGAGCCAGAACAGCAGACGCATTTGCCCCAGCGTCATCCGCCCGGTACACCACGGCCGCGTTGAAAAATAGAGCCGCCAGAACACCCGCAGCATCAGTGCTGACGAGAGCAGGATCATCGGCACCCGCAGGAAATCAAGCTGGCTGAGGCCGGCAAAACCGGCGGCCGAGATACCAAACAGCAGATAGAGCAGCGGCCCGACGCAGCACAGCCCGGCGGTGACGGCCGCCGCGGCCGCCGTCAGCAGGGTCAGCCCTGCACCCTTAGCGTTGTTCTGTTGAGACATAGTGGTACGTAAACACCTTTGGATCGTAAAAATTGAGTGGGTCGCCGTCCACCTCGGCATAAGGGTAGCCAAAGTTATTCACCGCGCCCTGCTCCGTCGCCGGGTACAGCTCGAAATCGCGCCCGTAGTTGAAGCCCACCCAGTTCATCTCCCAGTTGCCAAACAGGTACGTATTCACCGCCTGCACATCGGGATCCTGATGGGCTTTTTTCTCCGCCAGACGCATTTTGGTGACGTCCGCCGGATCGCACGGCAGCCAGCCGTATCCCGCCAGATAAAATTCCGCCCGGCAGTGCTGCCCGCCGCTGACGTCGGAGACGCCCGCGCTGTCGGCCTTGCCGAAGGCGCTGGCGGAGTAACGCTCCAGTTTATTGGCCCGGCCCAGGCGGATGCCGAACAGCTCCCGCGCCGGAATGCCGCTGGCCCGCGCCAGGGCGACAAACACCGAGCTGATGTCGGTGCATTTGCCGCTGAGCTTGCCGCTTTGCAAAATGGTGGCCACATCGCCGGTGCCACAGCCAATCACGTCGTTATCGCGCTCCATATGGCTGCTGACCCACTCGTAGATGAGACGCGCTTTCTTCAGCGGATCGGTTTCGCCGGCGGTGATTTTTTGCGCCGTTTCGCGCACCAGTCCATCAACCGGGGTATGGGTTGTCGGCAGCAGGTACGGCTTCACCGCCAGCGGATAGACGATCTGTTCCGGTGCCTGCCAGTGTTTCAGAGCCTCATGCTTCAGCGGCTCCCAGTCTGCCGTTTCGATCTCCAGATCGAGCTGGAGCAGCAGATCGCCGTCGGATTTTGGCCAGGTCGCGAACAGCGTTTTAGCCCCATAGGCGTTGTTGGTGGTGATATACGCCTGCTGGTAGTTACCGCTGAACGTCAGGCCGGTCATCTGCTGAAAGGCGGTATCCACCGGTAACGGGATCCAGAGTTTGACTGTCCCGCTGGAGCCCTGCGGCGGTGCCAGTTTATAGGTTTGTGACAGGACAAAACGACGGCGCATCACCGGCGCGGCGAGCGGAGCGCTGTTTTGCGCCACCGTCTGGCTGGCAACGACCGGGCCTACTAAGCCTACGGCAGAAAGAAGAACGCTGGATTTAAGAAATTGTCGACGCTGCATGGCTATCTGTCCCTTGTAAATGAATGTTCATCACAGCAGACAGGGGCTGGCGCGGAGTGATAGAGATGATTCATCAATAACAGACCTGTTAACTGTGAATAAAAGATTAAGCGCCGTTATTAGGCGGCATTCTGGCGGGGTTGTACAGGCATGAAGGCAAAAAACTACAATAACCGCAACATAAGGTAATGGAGTCAACACTTTTGAGTAAATACTTACTCATTACGTTATTGCGGTTAAAATGCCTGTCTCCAAACAAGGCGAATCACGGCAATGAAACTCAACTATGTGAGAAAGAAAACAGGTACGCGGACGACGATCGTCATCCCTGAACCACTTTGCCAACTCTGGTTGGTCACCACACCGACCGATGGGATAGTCGTCGCTTCGCTCCTCTAAGTTAACTCCTCCGGCTTTTCGCCGGAGGCATAGTATATGCAGTATGAACAATAGCGAAAAGACACTTTTCGCGTACTGCTTCTATGCCAACTGATTGCTGGGTTAAAAGACTGGCTTAGATACCCCTCAAATACGCTCATATGCTGCCCGTCAGGCGCAACAAGTTTTCTGTTAAACAGAAGCAAGCAAAGTTGTTTGTTTTCCATACCGTTGCTCAGTTGAGCATTGCATGATAAAACCATGAGGAAGGGATGGTTTTGCCGAGGGAGAAGGAATGGGAAATATCACAGAAATGAATAGCATTAAGGAAATAGTTGAACGTTTAGCCGACATAATGATAAATCCAAACTCAGCTATCGGTTTTGCAGAGGGGGCTTTATCTGTCCCTCTGGATTTTGGTTATCTGGTTGGGGGGTGTTTGATACCGATTCTCGCTATCACCGTGAAACAGAACGAATAAGACTACTTGCTGCTGTTCGGCGAGGGTTCCTAAATTATGAAAAATTAAAAGAGGCTATCGCTTTAGCGCTTACAGAATTTGAAAAGCGCCTGACCAAAAAGAAAAAGGATGGGGCCTATAGCAAAACAGTATTTTCACTTATCGGGCGAGCCTCTGCCAATTCATATATTACTACAAAAATAACAGCAGCCATTATTGAGCGAGTGACCTTCTTCGTAAAAATGCGGAATAGTATTTTTTTAGGAAACTTGTTACTCCTTGGTGGAATGGCGGAACGCAGCATAAGAACATCGCAACAACTTGCTATTAATAATCCTGAAATATACGAAGTTTTACGTCCTTGCGATTATGATTTATTATATTTCCTTTTTGAGTCGTCAATTACTCCATTTGCTCAGGCTTTGCAAGTGCGACGTGAGTCAGGAGAGTCGGCGTTTGATCATTTGATTGATTTGGCGAATAAAAAAATAAATGGATATTAAAAGAATCGTTGATAGCGTGGTCGGATGGCTTGCGGATATGGTTTCGTGGGTTATTACCTGCCTTTGCATATTCTATCTTTCTTATTTTGATTCATGGTCTGTAACATTGTTTTTCATAGTCATTACAATTATAACTGGGCTGCTATTAGCAAAACTAGCAGACCGCTTTTATAAATTTAAAGACAAGGAATAAAAAAATGTCAAACCCTGCTTATTTATGGTTAACTGACGAAAACGGCTCACCAATTATAGGCTCCTGTTTAATCCCTGGGAGACTGGGAGCCATTGAGATAAAAGCACTTACGCATAATATGAATATTCCGTCATGCCCAAATACTGGGCGTTTAACGGGAACGCGTATTCATACCCCGATGATAATGCAAAAAGAGTTTGATAAGACTACACCTTAACTCTATCGAGCAATTAGTCAGAATATGACATTGAAATCAGCAACGTTAAAAATGTATCGAGTTCTTGATTCTGGAATGGAAACAGAATATTTCAATATTATTCTTGAAAATATAAAGGTTGTATCAATTACTCCTAATTTGTACCCGGGCAATCAAACAGGCACACACACGGAGTCAATCGAGATTCAATATGAAAAAATCACACGGAAGCATTGCGACGGCAATATCGTGTTTACTGATGCATGGAATCACCGCGCAGTAGCATAAGGGGCTTGATGCTCAGTCGAACGCAAGCCTATTTTTTGAACAGGCTTATGCTATCGCAATAGGGTGTCGTTACTTACCCGTTTAGGTTAAAAAGCGCTCCTGACACACAATAATTCCCGTTTCCCAAACCGACCCCTACATAGTCGGTCGCGGGGGACGGGAAGGTCATTTATCCCTCCAGCTTAAAATCGTAATCCCAATCAGGAAGGGCTGCAACCCTACCGGCAGCGTTCAGGAACGCCAGTCCGTTTGATAGCGACGTCGGCTGCTCCAGGCCAAACTCAAAAAATAATCTGGCCATGTCCGGCCAAGCCAGAAACCACCGCCCACCTCTTTAGCGCGCTCAACGAATATCCTCCTGCCCAGCGCAATGTAGTCTCGTTGTTCGCCGCGATAGATGATGTTGTAGTTGCCGTCTTTGCCCATAGTCCCCCTCCTTTAAAATTAATACTGTATATATACAGATCTTTGCTGAAGGCGGCCCGTCAACCGAAGCGGCGCATAAAAAAGCCCGCTGGTGTGGGCTAGATGGTTCAGAGACTGATTTTTACCGCGAAGACTTTCACCAGATCCGAACCAAAGTGCTTATGTGTGATGGTTTTTATCTCGAACCCGTCATACGGCATCACCAGACAGCGTGAGGCATCATCTTTGCGGGGATACCCTCGCGTGATGATAAGGCGTTCATAGTCGCGCCCGAAAAGCCTGCGGCCCCTCGCCCTCTCCTCGCAGGGGCGAGGGGATCGTCTGTGCTATGTATTTAATTCATCGACAAATATTTGTGATACATCTCCCAAAATAGAGTATTGGCATAATAGTCCATGCTATAAGCTGGTAACTCCATAACATTATAAATATGAAAACCCTACTGTTAATTCTTTAAGGGCCGGATTTAAAAATATATTCCCCATTTCCTGACCAGAGATATACAGCATGAGGGAATGATTATTCTCACCTAATATTAAAAATGAACACCGCTATCTCTAACAACAAATCCAGATAGTCATTTTAATTTTTTACCACCCTACAGAGGTATGAGATGAGTAAAATAAGCTTAACAAAATTATTGTCTGCGAGCTTGCTCGGGTTGATGGTTTTCTCAACCTCTGCAATGGCGAAAGAAATTGAAGTGGTTAATATCTCAAAAATAGATGGCATGCCCTGGTTTAATCGCATGGGTGAAGGGGTCACTAAAGCGGGAAGCGACCTCGGGATTAAAGCTTCTCAGGTGGGGCCATCCAGTACCGATGCGCCACAACAGGTAAAAATCATTGAGGACTTAATCGCTAAAAAAGTTTCCGCGATCGGTATCGTGCCTAATGACGCCGATGTTCTCGAGCCGGTATTTAAAAAGGCGCGTGAGGCGGGCATCGTGGTATTAACCAATGAATCCCCGGGGCAACCCAGCGCCAACTGGGATGTGGAAATTATCGATAACCAGAAATTTGCCGCCGACAACGTTGAAGAGATGGCGAAAGCCATTGGCGGTAAAGGGGGCTATGTCATCTATGTTGGCAGCCTGACCGTGCCGCAGCATAACCTGTGGGCGGATCTGTTCGTGAAATACCAGAAAGAGCATTACCCGGAAATGCATGAAGTCACCAACCGGATGCCGGTGGCTGAAAACATCGACGACGCCCGCCGCACCACCATCGATCTGATGAAAGCCCATCCCGACATGAAAGGGATTGTCTCATTTGGTTCTCAGGGGCCTATCGGTGCGGGCCGCGCGGTGAAAGAGAAACGAGCGAAAGGCAAAGTCTTTGTCTACGGCATGATGATCCCATCCCAGGCCGCCTCGCTGATTAAAAGCGGCGATATTGCCATGGGGATCACCTACGATCCGGCTTCTGCGGGTTATGCCATCACCGCCATCGCCGACAAGGTCCTGAAAGGGGAAGAGATTACCCAGGGTCTGGAGATCCCCAACCTCGGTAAAGCGGACGTCGATAGCGATAAACGCATTATCAAGTTCCACAAAGTCCTGCGCGTCACCAAAGAGAATATTGATAGCCTGTATTAATCGGTTGAACCCGCACGCCCTGTCAGGGCGTGCGGCATGAGCCCCTGAGAGGTAGATATGGCGCCCTTTATTTCACTGGGTAAGATCAGCAAAACCTTCTACGGTGTGAAAGCGCTGGATAACATCAACCTGACGCTGGTTCCCGGAGAAGTTCACTGTCTGGCCGGGCAGAACGGTTGCGGTAAATCGACGCTGATTAAAATCATCTCCGGCGTCTATAAACCCGATCCCGGTTTTGAGCTCGCCATCGAGGGTAAACCTTACGCCCATCTTTCACCCATCGACTCCGTTAAAGCCGGAATTCAGGTTATCTATCAGGATCTCTCCTTATTCCCCAATTTAACCGTTGCGGAAAATATCGGTATTCACCAGCACCACCACCATCTGCTGGTCAACAAGCGCGAGATCCGCCGTATCGCAGCGCTGACGATGAAGAGTATCGATGCGAAATTAGATCTGGATGCCAACGTGGACTCCCTGCCCATCGCCCAACGTCAGCTCGTGGCCATCTGCCGGGCGCTGGCCCAGGAAGCCAGGCTAATCATTATGGATGAACCCACCGCCTCGCTGACCATCCAGGAGGTAAAGGGGCTGCTGCGGGTGATCGGCGACCTGAAGAAAAGAAATATCTGCGTGGTTTTTGTCAGCCACCGGCTGGATGAGGTGCTGGAAATCTCCGACCGTATCAGCGTACTGAAAAACGGCAGCCTGATCGGCACCTTCCCCGCCAGCGAGATCAATAATAAAAAACTGGCGTTCCTGATGACCGGCAAAGAGTTCTCGTATGCGGTGCTGCCGCCGATTGAGAAAATTGGCGAGGTGGCGCTAAAGGTTAATAACCTCACCAAAGCTCAGCAATATAAAGATATCTCTTTTCAGATCCATCAGGGGGAGATCCTCGCCATAACCGGGCTGCTGGGTGCCGGGCGCACGGAGCTCTGCCTCAGCCTGTTCGGTCTCACAAAACCCGATTCCGGTGAGATAGTACTGGAGGGCAAAGTGGTTCATTTCGCCAGCAACCGGGATGCGGTGAAAGCCGGAATTGGCTATGTCCCGGAGGACCGGATGAGCACCGGCCTGGTGATGGATCAGTCGATCAATGACAATATTATTTCGACCATACTGAAGCGGCTAAAAACGCCCTTCAGGCTGTTGGAAAGGTCTAAATCGGACCGCATCGTCGCGGAACTCGTCGAGCAGCTGAGCATAAAAATTGGCAGCGTGGATCTGCCCGTTAACACCCTCTCCGGCGGCAATGCCCAGCGCGTGGCGATTGCCAAATGGCTGGCCATCAACCCTAAAGTACTGATCCTTGACTCGCCCACCGTCGGCGTCGACATTGCCAATAAAGCCGGGATCTACCAGATCATCTCAGCCCTGTCACGCAAGGGGATCGCGGTGCTGATGATCACCGATGAGATCGACGAAGCCTTCTTTAACAGCCATCGGATTTTAGTGATGCGCAAGGGCGAGATCGTCGCGGAGATCCTCCCGGAAAAGACCACAGAGGCCGCGCTGGCAGAGGTCGTCAATGGTTAAGAAAATCGGGGTGAAAACCCATGAGCTGTTCCTCGGGCTGACCATTATTTTGATTGGCGGCTATCTGTCGTTTGCCAGCGCCGATTTTATGACCCTCGGCAATATCTACGACCTGATCAACAACTACGCCATGTTAACCATCCTGGCCTGCGGCCTGTTCATCGTCCTGATCTCTGGCGGGATCCATATCTCATTCCCGGCCATGACCATCATCTCCCAGTACGTTATGGTCACCCTGATACAGGGCACCAGCGGCAACTTTGCCCTGGCGTTTGCGCTGTCAGGCGGGCTGGGTTTACTGCTCGGCCTGGTCAACGCCACGCTGGTTAACCGGCTAAAGGTGCCCTCCATCATCATTACCATTTCAACCCTCAATATTTTTTACGGCCTGCTGCTGTACCTGACCAAAGGAGTCTGGCTGTACAGCTATCCGGAGTGGTTTGAACAGGGGGTGATACTGTTTAAATTCACCGCTGCCGATGGCTACGATTACGGTTTAAGCCTGCCAATCCTTACCCTGCTGCTAGTGGTGGCGTTAACCGGCTTTATCATGAACAAAACCAGCATTGGCCGGATGATTTACACCATGGGCGGCAACCGCGAAGCGGCCTCCCGGATGGGATTCGGCATCTTTAAAATGCAGCTGTTTGTTTACGGCTATATGGGGCTGATGTCCGGCGTGGCCGGCGTGGTCCAGTCCGCGACCGTCTTAACCGTCGCCCCCGACTCCCTGCTGGGCTATGAGCTGACGGTGCTCGCGGCGGTGGTGTTAGGCGGAACCAGTATTGTCGGCGGGCGCGGGACCTTACTCGGCACCCTGTTGGGGGTGATTTTACTGGCCGTGATACAAAACGGCCTCAATCTGACAGGGGTCTCCTCTTACTGGCATACGGTCGTTACCGGTGTGGTGATCGTCACCAGCATCAGCATGACGGCATGGAGTCAGCGCAAAGGTCAGGGAGTAGTAGCATGAACGCCAGAAAAACCCAGGATCGCGTTGAGATTTACCTGAGTGTGTTAATCGCCGTCGTCGTGATTGCGTTTAGCTGCCTTATCCCCTCTGTCTTCTGGTCGTCAGCCAACTTCCAGTCTGTCGCCTCGCAGATGCCGATCCTCGGGGTACTGGCGTTAGCCATGGCGGTCACCATCCTTACCGGTGGGATCAATCTGTCCATCATCGCCACCATGAACGCCTGTGGGCTGGTGATGGCCTGGGTCGCCACGCATTATCCCCCGACCCTGAGCAGTATGCTGCTGGTGCTGGCTGCCGGAATGGCCATGGCTATCGTGATTGGATCGGTTATTGGATTTTTGGTTGCTGTGGTGCGGGTCTCGCCCATTCTGGCGACGCTCGGGATCATGACCCTGCTGAAGGGGATAAATATTCTGATCTCTAAAGGCTCGTCGATCTCGAACTTCCCCGACACCATTCTGGCGATTAACAGCACCAATATCCTCGGCATCCCGCTGCCGTTACTGGTGTTTCTGGCTGTGGTGGCGGTGCTGTGGGTGATCCTCGAAAAATCCGCCTTTGGGCGCACGATCTACCTCATCGGCTCGAATGAACAGGCGACCCACTACGCCGGGATCAACACCCGTAAGACCCTTATCTGGGTTTATATACTTTCATCGGTACTGTGCGTGATTGCCGCGCTGCTGATGATGTCCAAGCTCAACTCGGCCAAGGCCTCTTACGGTGAATCTTATCTGCTGGTATCGATTCTGGCGGCGGTGCTGGGCGGGGTAAACCCCGACGGCGGCTTCGGCAAGGTCTTTGGCATGGTGATGGCGCTGATCCTGCTGCAGATGCTGGAGAGTGGTCTGAACATTCTTGGGGTGAGTAGCTATATCACCATGGCCCTGTGGGGCGGCCTGCTGCTGGCGTTTATTTTCCTGAAGGGGGCTAATTTGTCGCGCCTTTTCAGCCGATCCTGATCGTCAGAGGAGCTAATCGGAAAGCGGTCACCCATCGCGAAATGATGTCAGATAAGCCAAATTTCAGGCACAAAAAAACCACCTTTCGGTGGTTTCACGACACTGCTTATTGCTTTGATTATTCTTTGCTTTCCCATGGTAGCCGGAGTGGGACTTGAACCCACACAGCGCGAACGCCGAGGGATTTTAAATTCTACGTAGGATCAATGAGTTACATAGCAGTGCATTGCGAAACTTTGCTGACGTTGAATGGTCGTCATTGCAACCACTGGCAGAAAATGGATAGCCGTAGATTGCGTTGAGCACAGAAACAGCACAGGGTAATCGTCTACCTGGTCCTGTAAAGGAGGTTGTTGCCACACAAGCTAAAGCGCTTGACCTGCCCCCAGTATTCGGTACAACTGTCAGTTAGTAATATCTGTTCTGTGAACCGCTCTCTGAATGTGATCCATTCATAATCAGCGCTACCTTTAGAGGTTGAATACCCAGCCCCTGGTAAACATAACGTTCCAGGGGGTACTTTGCGATGAAGGATATTTTTACAGCGTAAATTCGTTTCCGGGTCCAGTGCCCAGGTTATTTACTATATAAGCATCTATTCTCTGATCATTAAATCGCCAGCAGTCAATGGCAAGATCCATCAGCAGGCGTTGCCTTGCTGTGATGCTTTCCGCGGACCAGTCTTGATATTCATAACCATATTTCAGCTTAAAGCGATTTAATGCAGTGTTATCACCAATTGAGTACTGGGAATGGAGTAATCGAGTCATGATGATTTCAGAGTTTAAATATTCTGTTTGTTTTTTCAAAAACCAGTCTTCACTCAAATCATTGCAGTTATTGACGGACTGGTTAATTGTACCCTCTAATAATGTTACATTACCAATCTTGTAGAGATAACTTGTTCGATTTGCATCAGAGAACTCCCCGTTTTCAGGGGCGTTTCGTACCGTCTGAGGAAGAATATGCTCAATTTGCATCTGCTGAATAGCCTGCTGGCTCTTTTCCGGAAAACCGCAAAGATGGCGGATATGATTCTCTAATCTACCCAATACATAACGTTGGCGATACTGAGGCGTAAAATTATAGTCATTAATAATTGAGAATCGTTCTTTAAATTCATCTAAACGCTCCACAACAAAAGGTATAAGTGTTGCTGAAACAACATTTGCAACCTCTGCTTTCGTTTTCACATCCCGAAGCTTTACAGCCCATTGAGTAAAGCGTTGCTCATATGTCTTCGATTGAATAGCCATTGTATTTGTAAAGAATAAAAAGCTCTCAAGTTGAGCACCTAAGAAATCCATTACATCATCAGAACAACTAATGTCCAATGCCATTAGTAAAACCAAATGCTGACGTGAGCGATATTTATTAATATATCCAATGTTACTTACGTTTGGAAAACGGATATTTTCACGCCAGTAGGCTGCTTCATTTGTTGCATTGACCAGGTTAGCGTATCGTTCTGATAATTTTTCCAATTCTTTGACGAGGACCATAGGGCGGGTCTTATACTGCAACGACAGTTCCCCCTCAGCTGAAATGATCCATTTATATATATCATCTTCACGCAAAATCCCGTGATGATATCGTGCCATCAGAAAGTAACGTAAAAAACGAAGCGGGTTATCACTTTCGCCGCAAGACTCAAGGTTATTAGTGATGGATTTCCATGTTGTCTTTATTGCCGAAAACTGTTCTTCTTTTATCTGACTGAAAATCAAATTCTTAACAAGATCCATAGCATTAAGGCTGGCACCACGCTGATTGATCGTTTCGAAGATCTTTAATGCGCTACTTAAGTTCTCTGATTCAATGACAACCAGCTCAACTTTTGTTAAAAAAAAGCGAGCGAAGGAGATTAATCCATTCAAGCTATCTTGCAATTGGTATTTAAGATAATCACGAATGTGATCATACGCGTCAGCCATTTTTTTTACTGAAGCTGTTTCCGCAAAGGTATTGGTTTGCCCTTCAATTAACCGCGAAATAAATCCTCGACTTTCTTCATATTGAAGATCTAGTCTAATTAGATTTTCCTCACTATTAATATCATAACTAGAGAGCCATTCCTCAATAGTTTTCAGATATTCCAGCCCTTTTTTGTCAAGTGTATCCAATCTATCTTTTAATAGATCCCGTAAGGCACACATAGTGATGACAATAGTGGTCAACCGCTGCTGTCCGTCAATAACATCATGCTTTTCCCCATTCTTTACGATAATAACAGAACCGAGAAAATAACCATTTTGATCTTTCTGCTCTGGTTGGTATTCATTGTCTAAATCCATGATAAACTGTTCAACCTGATCATCAACCTTCCATACATACTCACGTTGATAATCGGGAACTAAAAAATAATAATCGCTTAATTTTGATATATTTTTTACATCGGCTTCTATTTTCATTTTATATCCTTACATAGCTGGATGAACACCACAGATCATACTGATCCCAGATCCAATTCACAAACGAACAGGAGAGTAGATCCCTTCTACATTACAGCTATCTCCGTCATCAAAAATCAACTCTCCTGCACTATAACCATCCATGGATAAAATAGCCTTTTCATTGAGAGCCAGACTAAGGCACATTGATGTTTTTATCATATTATCTGTACCATAAACCTCATACCAGTTATCTTCTTTTTTAGAAACCTCTACCTCATACTTTCCTGAGTCAATATTAACCATGCTAAATACATTATCTACATCACATGAATCCTTGCTATCTGTAAAAATTATTTTTTTATCATAGCCATCAACCCTGAGATATGCGTCTTCAGAATAAGCATAAACATAACAATATTTAGTATTAACAAAAGAATCCTTCCCAGTAATTTGATATAAATTACTATCTTTTCTTGTGACATTTATTTCCCACGTATTGGCATGAACATAACCTGGAGCCAAAAACAGGGTTAATAAGAACGGTCCAATCTTGGCTTTAAAGTTTCTAACAATTTTGAAAAACATAAAACCCCTTCTTATATAGTTCTGTAATATTTTAATTTAGCTGGGCTCTTACTACATATCAGCCAACAACATCCCAGCCATGCCATCCAGCCGTTTCTTGACCTTTTCCCACCCAGGCATAACCTGCCCCATCAGGCGGTAAAACTCTTCACTGTGGTTGTGCTCAGCAACATGGCATAACTCATGTAGCAAAACATAATCGATACATTCTGAGGATGCCTTAACCAGCCATGGATTCAGGGTCAGACAGCCTTTTGCTGAACAGTTGCCCCATTGCGTTTGCATCGCCCGCAGACGTATCGGAGGACGCTCACTGACCCAAAGGGTCTGGGGTATCAATAAATCAAGCCTGCGTTGAAATACATCTCTGGCACGTTCCCGATACCATTCGGCCAGCAACGCTTTTACCTTTTCTGCCGATTTGTGTCTGACAGTCACTTCCAGACGCCCACGCAACATTTTCACTCGTTGCGGTACAGTAGCGTCTTCTGTAACTTTCAACTGATATTGCTTACCGAGATAATAATGGCTTTCTCCGCTGACATACTGACGCGGAACAATGTGTGTCTGTTGCTCCCTGAAATCACGCAGTTGCTGGTATATCCAGCGACTTCTTTTTTTCAGCGCAGACAACAGCTCGTGCTCCGGTGTTTCTGGAGGTACAGAGACAATAACCCGGCAGTCCGGATGCACCTTGATGAGCACCCTGCCCTTTACGACCTGACGCGGAACACACTGTACGACGATGACCTCATCACCATAGACAATGCGTAACGCTTTCATTGATGGCGATTCTTTTTCACTCATGATTTCATCAAACCAACGCGCAGTATCTGGATGATAGTTTCCACAATACGGTTTACCTGGTTCATTCCGGCCCCTATTTCCCGGCAGGCCGTAAACAGCAGCGGTAAGAGATTTGTCTTGACTGCTTTCTCGATATCCTGAGGGTTCAGGGAGTTTTCTGCCACTGCTTTGACGATGATATTGTCCACTTCAAAAGCCAGCTTCGTCCACTTCTCCTGCACCTGAACGTCGTTGACCGCAAAAACCTCAGGCAGCTCTTTTTTAAATACGCCGTAATATGCCTGAGCATGTTTGTTTACCGCTAGTGCATCCGGGATATCACTGAGCTTACGGGCTTCAACCTGCTCTTCAAACTCACGGAATAAGAGGTACTGCTTCAGTGGATGGTCGAACAGTTTTTCAGCCTCTTCGATTGCCATACGCAGGAGTCTGGAAAAGGCCTCCTGAGCATACGGGTCATCACGCAGCTCCTGCTCAATCATCTTCGTCACACGGGTTTTAATGATGTCGGTTTCATTGCGGGTTTTATTGTTATCCCACTCTTCGGGTTTTTCGCTCTTGCCCATTTTACCGACTTCATACACGCCATCCGGTTCACGAACCTCAACGCCAGTGACATGCTTATCCAGCAGTTTTTTCACCTGCTCGGCGTAGTCGTCATAATTGACCTGCTCTCCACTTACCTGCATTGCCCACTGGCGAAGGCTGGACATCTGTTTTACGGTTTCTTTATAGAGATTTCGGTCTTGTTCCGTAAAGCTCTTGTCGGTGAAGAAGGTAGCGGACTGCAGTGCCACTTTCAGGCATCCGGCAAAGGCCGTTAACGCCTCGAAGAAATCATCACGGGTTTTCTGATGGATATCGACCATCTCTCCGTCACGTTCTTCCATTTTAGGCACCAGTACCGCACGTAACTGCTCAGTATCATTTTTGTTTTTAACACCGGCAAATATGGCCCACAGCTGGTTATACAGATGCGGTAGACGCTTGTATTCAGAGCTCATGGCGCTGTACAGCCCGTCAATATCTTTGATGTCGTATCCGCCCTGAGTTCGGGAGGCGAGGTCCTGATATTTGCCGATAGTCGTGTCCAGTTCAGCCAGAATGCCGCGATAATCTATCAGCAGGCCAAACTTTTTCAGTGGATGCAGTCGGTTTACCCGGGCAATCGCCTGGATAAGGTTATGGGATTTAAGCGGCTTGTCGATATACAGCACGGTATTTTTCGGTTCATCAAACCCGGTGAGAAGTTTATCAACAACAATCAGCAATTTGAGCTTATCATCGGTATCGAAACGACTGATGATATTGCGGGTATACGCGGACTCATCCTGCGTGCCGACATTATCCTTCCACCATTTCGTCACTTCCGGCAGTTTGCTTTCATCCACTTCGGTATTCCCTTCCCTGGTATCCGGCGGGCTGATAACTACTGCTGACTCAAACAACCCGGCTTCATCAAGATACTTTTTATATTTGATGGCGGAAATCTTGCTGTCGCAGGCAAGCTGGCCTTTCAGCCCCTCATCAATATTCTTCGAGAAGTGTGTGGCGATATCGAGTGCGATCAGCCGGATGCGGTCATCTGCACTGTAAACCTCACCCTTTCGGGCATATTTACGCTTAAGATCGGCTCTTTGCGCTTCGCTTAATCCATCGGTAATACGGTCAAACCAGGCATCTATTGCCCGGTCGTTTACCTCAAGATCAGGAATACGTTCCTCATAGAGCAGAGGCGTCACGGCCTGATCTTCTACCGCCCGCTGCATGGTATAAGCGTGGACAATCGGCCCGAATTTATTGGTGGTCTTATCTTCTTTCAGCAATGGCGTACCGGTAAACGCAACAAAGGCGGCGTTCGGCAGAGCCAGTTTCATACGAACATGGTTCTCACCCCCCTGGCTACGGTGTCCTTCATCAATCAGAACGATGATGTCGGGGCTGGTATTGACGCATTCAGGCAATTTTGTCGCTGAGTTAAATTTCTGGATAAGGGTGAAGATAATGCGTTCTTTACCAGAGCCAATCTGCTGTGCCAGTTTCTGGCCAGAGGTCGCCATTGCTTTGGCCTTATCATCCTTTCCGGCCAGTTCGCCACCAGAAGCGAAAGTGCCGCTGAGCTGCCCTTCAAGATCGACACGGTCCGTCACCACCACAATGCGACACTGCTTCAGGCTGTCATGAAGAATCAGCGCCTTACTGAGGAACACCATGGTGTACGATTTACCGGACCCCGTGGTATGCCAGATCACACCACCTTCTCTGCCCCCGTCCGGTCTGCGAGTGCTTATGCGTTCCAACAGCCTTTTAATCCCGAACACCTGCTGATAGCGGGCGACAATTTTCCCGGTCTTTTTATCAAACAGGGTGAAAAAGCGGGTCATCTCCAGCAGACGTTCCGGTGAAAGCAGGCTGATGAGCAGCTTATCCTGCCCGCTGACGGCCAGTTCACCAGCAGCTATTAACTGTTGGTACCAGTCGAGATCGGCTGAAGGACGATGATCAAACAACGCATGAATTTGTTCAGTCGATAACTTATGGTTGCGCAGCGCATACATCTGCGCGTAAGTAATATCTTCTTCGCGCCATGCCGCCCAGAATTTCATTGGTGTATGACAGGTACCGTAGCGCCCGTCATGCCCGTTAATCGACAGTAATATCTGGCTGTAAGCAAACAGCTGCGGGATTTCGTCGTTGAGCTGATTGCGGATACTCTGGGATATCCCTTCGTCAATGGTTGGCCCTTTCTTGCCGTGACCCGCCGGGCTTTTCGCTTCAATGACGGCCAGCGGGATACCATTCACAAAACACACAATATCCGGTCTGCGGGTTTCGACACCGCCTGACCGCAATACCGTAAACTCTTCAGTAAAGTGGAACTGGTTATTTTCCGGATGTTCCCAGTCAATCAGCGCAATGGTGGGGTTCACCTTCTTGCCGTCGATAAATTCCGTGACGGCGATTCCATAAAGCAGGTGGTTATACATCCGCTCATTGGCTTTCAGCAGCCCTTCATTCAGCGCCGGAGAACAGACCTGCGATATCAGGTTATCCAGTGCCTTTTCCGATAACTGGCAAGTTTTACCGCCCGCCATAAAGGAACGCTTCGACAACGCCTCACGCAGAACCGGACGCAGCACCACCTCATCCTGTTTATAGCCCCTGTAATCCATAATTTTTTTCGGGGATAAAAACGTCCAGCCAAGGCTGGTCAGTAACGTCAGTGCCGGGATTTTGGCGCTGTATTCTTCCTGGAATTTTGGCGTGTACGTCTGGTTCATCATTAATCCTTTTCTTTCTGGCGCTACTCGCTACTGGTCACATGAAGATTCATCAATGCAGACAGCACTTCTTAAATTTTTTACCGCTGCCACACGGACACGGGTCATTTCGCCCGGGCATGTTTTCTGCCCCCTTCACTGGAACAGGCCGGGATGATGCCTCTGACATTCTCACTGACAACCAGTACTGATAAAGCGCCAGTGCAGCAGGCTGAATAAGGGAGATACTTTTCTCAAACTGCTCTCCGGTCATTTTCTCAAGTACAGGAAAATTCTTCTCCACGCCATGAAGAGCGATCGCTTCCAGAGAAGGCCGTAACTCACCGGGAAGACCAGACCAGTCATCCAGTGACTTTCCTTTCATATAACCAAAACACCACTCTTCCACAATGGTATATTTTTCCCCCTTTACCTCACGCTCATTGAAAATCGGCTCAAACAGTTCAGGGGCGTCATAAAGGCAACCAGCGATATCGTTCATATGCTGAAAACACAGACTGACAAAACGCTCCATCTCTCTCTCAGATGACCATTTCGGATGATAATCGCCTCCTCCCCAAATAGCACTCAGCCAGATATTGGGTGAAACCATATTTGGACCTGATAAAATCGCCGTCAGCAATCCATCCAGCTCAGAGAAACAGAGTACAGAATCATCCATTCCATACTTCATTAATATTTCTTCCAGCCAGTCGATTTCCCGGTCAGTCAGTGGACCGCTTTTCGTCAGTTTCATACGGCAACCGCCTCATCCACTTTCACCCGACGTTTCCCGGTCAGCAGTTGCTGCATCAAGGCTTTCTTCTCGTCTTTCAGGCAGGCGAGCTTTTTCTCCAGTGTGGAGATTTCGGTGTCGGCAGCGGACAGAACTGATGCGATTTTTTGTTGCTCTTCAAAGCCAGGAACCGCAACTTTTAATGAAAAGAAGTCCGAAGGTTTTACATTTAGCAAGCCATGAGCCCGTCCACCTTCATGAGCAATTTGAGACAAACTGTTATTCAAAAGCCCTGACTCAAAATAATGCTCCCAATAGTCACCACATGATTTTTTGGGTGTAGTAAGTTCAAAACATATATACAGAGTTGTTACTACTCCCTCTGGATATCGATTTAATCTTTTTATTGCACCCATCGGATAACCATTAGAGTAACTTTTATTGTAAGCAAACTGCCCTTTTTTTAATAAGAAATAACCATCAAGGGTATCTGATGCGACTGTTTTCTTGAAAAAGTCTTCCTGTTTAATCAAACCATGTTGTCCAGAAATGGTTACAACATTGTTGCTTTTTCCATTGTTTTTAGTCGTAACTCTCTGAAATAATTTCGATAAGGCATATAATTTCCAAGTTTCAGAAAACCTTGCCCCATTCTCATCCAGTAAGCGCTTCTTTCCAGTAAGCAATTGCTGCATTAGGGCTTTTTTCTGCTGCTGACTGTTGGCTAGAATCTTTTCCGTCACCGAAATCGCCTTATCCCAGGTTGATAGGATTTGGGCTATTTTCTTTTGTTCAGCAACAGGCGGGGTAAGCACAAATTGATTATCAATGTCTTTTTTTTGAACATGTAATAATGTTGATTTGAAACCATGAGCCTGCGCTTCAATTTTTTGAGTTATATGCAATAAAGCTAAATACAGCCAGTGTCCATGAACATTTTCATTTGCAAATACCTTGTAGATATGCTGATTCAAAACACCTTTTGGCCCATTCCAAATGAAAGGACCGAAGGATACACCTTTTGTACCTGCCCAGGAAAATAGTAACTGCCCTGGTTCAACCAACCATTTATCCTGAGGAACACCTGAAAAATAGTTATAATTATCGCTTCCATTCAAATTTTGAATTCGAATGATAGGGAGACCTTGTGTATCCCACTCATGTGGCTTGAAACTATTACCATTTTGTAACTTACAAATATCTGACACTTGGAGAAGCGTCCACCCCTTAGGCACCATAACCCAACTCCTTCAGATAACCCGCCATCTCAACTTCCAGCTTCGCCAGTTCCACCTTCAGTTGCTCACGCTCTACTCGCACCGCCACCAGGTCAATCTCATCCTCTTCTTCAAAGGTATCGACATAGCGCGGAATATTGAGGTTGTAATCGTTGTCCTGAATTTCCTTCAGGCTGGCAAGATAGGCGTATTTCTCGACGTTATCGCCATCACGGTAGGTCTTGACGATTTTCTTAATGTTTTCTTCGCTAAGCTGGTTCTGGTTTTTACCTGCCTTGAATTCACGGCTGGCATCGATAAACAGCACCTTGTCATCAACTTTCTGCTTTTTGAAAATCAGAATCGCAGCTGGAATTCCCGTACCATAGAACAGTTTTTCAGGCAGACCAATCACCGCATCCAGCAGATTTTCATCAATCAGTTTCTGGCGAATTTTGCCTTCGCTGGAGCCACGGAACAGCACACCGTGTGGTACCACCACGCCCATCCGACCCGTTCCCGGTTTCAGGGTTTCTATCATATGCGAGATAAAGGCGTAATCTCCTTTAGTCTTCGGCGGTACACCGCGACGGAAACGACCAAACTTATCGTTTTCAGCCTCATCATGGCCCCACTTGTCCAGGCTGAACGGTGGGTTTGCGGTCACGATATCAAACAGCATCAGGTCGCCATTTTTATCGAGCAGCTTCGGGTTACGAATGGTATCGCCCCACTCGATTTTGTGGTTATCTTCGCCGTGAAGGAACATATTCATTTTCGCTAGCGACCATGTAGATCCAATCGCTTCCTGACCGAACAAGGCATAGTTACGGCTGTCATGCCCGGAGACAATTTTACGTCCGCACTTCATCAACAACGAACCGGAACCACAGGCCGGATCGCAGATGGTATCTCCGGGCTGCGGATCGAGCAGTTCAGCAATCAGGTCTGAGACTTCCGGCGGGGTATAGAATTCCCCCGCTTTCTGCCCACCGCTGGCGGCAAAGTTTTTAATCAGATATTCGTAAGCATTACCGATGACATCCAGCGTACCTACACGACTCGGCTTCAAGTTAAGATCTTCACCCGCAAAGTCTTCCAGCAGCTGGCGCAGGATGGTGTTCTTCTGTTTTTCTTCACCTAGGCGATCGGTGTTAAACGAAATATCCTGGAACACGCTTTTCCCGGCGTCTTTCAGTTTGGTGCCATTAACTTCTTCAATCGCATGCAGAGCCTGGTCGATACGCTCACCGTTACCCGGTTCATGACGACGTTCATACAGCGCATAGAAACTGGCGCTTTTCGGCAATACGAAACGTTCATTCGCCATCATGGCTTCAATGAGTTCTGGTGCATCACCATACTGTTTTTTATATTCATCGTAATGATCCTGCCAGACATCCGAAATGTACTTGAGGAACAGCATAGTAAGGAGAAAATCCTGGTACGTACCAGCATTGATGGTGCCACGGAAGGTATCACACGCGGCCCACAGGGCTCTGTTGATTGTATCCTGACTGATTTTGTCGTTCATGAGTCATCCTGGTATGAAGAAAAGCTAGCGATGCAGGGCTTTGCATCGTAAAAAATTGTGGTAAATGATACCTCAAGAAACACCCCTGGACACACCTGAATCACAGTATCTTTACGGGAATTGTCAACCTGATACCGACAGATGACTTACGGATGCCCTTATACTTACAAGCTTGTAAATTCTAATGATATTAGCAGGATAGACTCAATGTAAGCTATGGTGTAAAACTGCCGTTGGGGTAAATACCCTACTCATGCTCTTGTAATCAAAGCATTACCTTGCAAACCTCCATCAGTAAAGGGTATCAGCCCTAAATAAACGAGGCACATTATGTTTGAAAACTATCTTGAACACCCTAAACGAGAACAAAAAAACGCTAACCTTCTCGCTAAATATCAGAATGACATTGATAAATTATCCGATATTTTCACTGAGGATGATTTACTACACCTGATGACACAAGAACAACCGGATGGAACGCGTAAGATGCGCCCGTCATTATCCTCTATCGAGATATTCTCGCCATCCGCATTAATGTCCAATCAGATTAATTTTTTTCAGCATACCGATTACCTTGAGAAATGGTGTGCGCTACAACGCAAGGAGTTCGAGACATTGGCTATTAATATCTATGGCCGTAAATCGATTAAACAAAATAAAATCCCAGCTAAAACCCTAAAGGAAATTGACGAATTCCTGGAGATATTTATTGATAAGGCATCCAAAGACCCGACACATCCGATTCTCACATTACTAAATATTCTTGATACACTTGCGGATGAAAATACATATCAAAATAACAAACCCTACATCCGGAATGGTAAGTTTTCAATATCCATTCATAATACAGCACTCAAAATTGCCCACAGAAGAATCATAACCTATATCAAATCATCGGATTTCACTAATTCACTCCCGAAAGTTTCAAATCTGGAAGCCCAGGACACCGCCCTCCTTTTCTTTGCAAGATTTTGTGATGAATTTTATTTTCACTTTTTATTGCAAATATTAGACAAGATGAAAAACTCCGGGCTTATCAAAGATAATTACCTCAACCACCCCGCCATGTTTCAATTGATTACTCTTGCAATGTTACCCCATGAGGTCATGCAACACTTTATTAATGAAAAAGACGATGCAATTACATTAACCAGCCCCGACCGATTTGTTATTGATGAAACCATTCCCCGCAACAAAGAAAACATGACAGGAATACAAAAAAACATAAACCAGATTTTACACAAGACCTATATTTACATTGCACTACTTTTATTTCCCAAATGGAAACCCACAGCCAAAGAAATCATCCTTTTCCTTGAAGGTAAGAGTAAAACTGTTAAGGGATTGTTAGATCTAAAATCGACAGCACTGGGACTAAGTTCACAGATTAACGATGTAGGCCGTCTCAGCAAAGAGGAATATGTCATCCGATTACTATCACTTGCTCAGACTAAATGAACCCATAGCGTCACAATCCACAGAGAATGGCCTCTGTAGATAAAAAGCTCAGTTTTAAATTGAAATGATGAACTGTGAAAACGTCAACTCGTAATTAGCTCACCTGACATCGTATTTTTTCCTGGCAAACATTCACAGGAGAACTACGATGTCCATTATTGATCTGCGTTTCAGCACTAAATCACTTCAGCAACTGCCGCATCCGACGACTGGTTGTCAGGAATACCGTGATATTCACTGCCCCCATCTGAGGGCGCTGGTCTATCCCAATCAAATCACGCTGGCGTTTCGGGCGACCATCAACAATCAGCGCATTTATGAAACACTGGGCTCTTTTCCACTTCTCGGTGTGGAAGATGCCCGCCTGCACACCATGATTCTTCTTGGCAATAAAAAACGCCTTGCCATACAATCCCGCCGATATACCGTCGAACAGGCTATCAACGACTTGTGGCTACCTGACATGCGGTTATATAAAAAAAGCCCACAGTCTGAGCTCTCAAAACTCAATCGCTATATCCGCCCCTTCTGGGGACAGCGTCACCTGCGCGATATTACTGCCGGTGAAATCGAAAAATTCGCGGCTGACCTGCGTTCAACATTACGCCCGGCAACCATAAACCGCCTTCTGGCACTGCTCTCAAAGATATGCTCTCTGGCTGTACGTGCTGAATGGATAAATCATTCTCCGATGACCCACGTTCGTTATCTGAAAGAGAGTAACGTCCGGTATCGCACACTTTCTGCCACTGAAATTCCATTATTTATTGCTGCCGCTGAAGCCCTGAATACGCCCGCTGCTGATGCCATATTGCTCGCACTCTATACCGGTATGCGTATTGGTGAAGTTTGTACGCTGAAATGGGATTACTGGCATCCCGATGTACAGCAGTTACTTCTCCCGGATACGAAATCAGGGCACCCATTCACCTGTCCGCTTGCAAATCCCGCAGTGACCATTATTCAGCGACAGGCACAACTGGCACTCAGCACGACCTGGATTTTTCCTCGCCTGACCGACACCACTCGTCAGTTGAGCTATCCGCGTGAAACCTTTGCCCGTATCTGTCGGGACGCCCATATAGAAAACCTGCGCATGCATGACCTTCGCCGGACGTTTGCCACCCGTGTGCTACAGGCAACCAGCGATATCGCCATGGCTTCCCGTTTACTGAATCACCATTCACTCACTGCGACCCGCCGCTATGCATTTCATAATGCAGCGGACTCTCAGGCGGTCGTATCACAAGTTGTTGATGCATATAAATAAAAAATCTGACGGAATGAGCTGTGAGTTTTTTGGCGTGTCATCAAACTGCGCGGCTCGTATGGTTAGAGCACACCACTGCAGGGCCCGGCAGTGACTGATAAAACCCTAACGACTTTTAGCTCAGAGGAGCCCTGATATGTACATAAATAGCAAACAGCTTGCTCTCCGCTGGGGCGTTTCACCCAGCACCATTGCCAGCGATATCACCCGTAACCCGGCCAAGCTCCCTCCGTTCATCCGGCTGGGACGTGCGATCCGTTTTCCAGTGGCTGAGGTGGAAGCCTGGGAAAAGCAGCAACTCACGAACATCCAAATTCCACGTTAATCACATTAATTTCTGATAAGGCGAAGAAATCATGACAACCGCAACAACACTCAGCTCTGATTACCTGGTGAACTCAAGCGATAAGATCATCCCTGTCTCTGATGTCAGTGGCTTCAGTCTCATTGAAAACCGTCTGAACTTTATTAGTCCGGCGTGCCGCCTGCTGCACACCGAGTCTTTTGATACGAATGACGCTGCGAAAACTACGTTTAACACCTATGCCCGCATCTTCGAAAGTAACCTACCTGAAGAGGTTGTCTACAGGGGTAATAACTGCATTGCCAGACTGAAGTACGTCCACGGCATCAGCCTGTTCCAGAACGATGAGCAGGCTATCCTGATGCTCATTAACCGTTATGGTGGAACACTCGTCAATGAATCAGCGAAACCTGACACTCTTGATGAAGCATTTCAGGAGCTGGCTACCGCTCTTGATGGTCGCGCATATGAAGCGATGCGCTTCCGTTGGTTACATGCTAATTGCCTGCTTTCATCGCGACTCCTCCCAATGGTTGAAAAAACCCCCAACGGCGTCGTCATCAAAGTAAACGATAAGTTCGTATCTTTCCTGGCAACGAAGGACGAAGAACAAAAAGAACAATTGTTTACTGAAATTCGTACAGCCCTCGTCTGATTTCCCCCTTTCTTCTCGGTGCCAGTAATGGCACCGTTCACCTGAATAAGAGAACCCCCAATGATTGACATGAATGCACTGCTCGCGAATGCGGCGGGTGTGACGCAACCTGACGCCCGCTCTGCTAGAACGCTTGATAACTTTCCGTTAATACCGCAAAAATCCAAAAAACGACTGGACGTCAGCAGCGAGCTACATCTTGATATCGGCTTTGATACTGAATATGTCTATAACCCACATACAAAGCAAAACGACATTCTGTCTTATCAGAGCTATGTCGTGCTGCCTGATGGAACGGGTGTTCCCGGAATCCTGTACCCCGCCAGCGCCCACAAAAAAGATCGCCTGTCGCTGAAAAACTTTCTCGCGAAAACCCTGACGCCGCTATTGAAGAATGAGCAGATTACCGAATGGCCGGGTTCGATGACGCTGTATGCTCATTTCCTGCGGGCTGATGTTGCCTCGTTTTCCGATTTCTGGAGCGATCACAAAATATTGCTGAAAGGAATTCGCAGTACAGTTAGCAGTTTTAAAAACCGCTACGGTATTGATTTTGATGAAGTCGAAAATCGTCGTGAAAAAAATAGCCTCATCACGTTTGATAAACGGACCAGCCCGCCCCGTTGTAGCAATGTGACGTTCACCGATACGTTGTTGATCACTCCGGGTGGGATGGGGCTGGCGGAATGTGGCCAATTACTTGGTCTGCCGAAACTAACCGTTCCAGCCCCTTATTCAATCAACGATATGCGCCAGTATTTAAAAGGCGATCGACGCGGTTTCGAAGCTTATGCAGTTCGTGATGCCGAAATTGCCGTGCGCTATGCCTTACAGGTGAAATCGTTCTGCACTGAAAGTCTGATGATTGAGCGCGTCCCCACTACGATTGGTGCTATGGCTGTTTCCCGGTTTCTTAAGACCATTAAGGAAAGCGGCCAGTCTCCTGAAGTCTGTATGGGTACCAGGACAATATCGCGACAGTGCTGGAACCCGGATACTCATGGATTCAGAACGTTAAAATCGACGCAGAGTATACCCTCAAGGGAACTCTATGAGACGTTCGCCATAAACTGCTATCACGGCGGTCGAAATGAGTGCTTTATGATGGGTATCACCCCTGAAAGCCAATGGTATGACTACGATTTGGCAGGCGCATACACCACAGGCCTGTTAGATGTTTTGCAACCCGATTATGACAATCTTTATACGAGCCAAAATCCTGAGGAATTTTGCGGACATACCATGGGATTTGCGCTGGTCAGTTTTCGGTTTCCCGACACGGTACGCTACCCCTGCCTGCCCGTCAGAACCGACCAGTACGGATTGTTTTTCCCTTTGACAGGTGAGTCATGGGCGACCGCCCCGGAAATAGCCCTCGCTCTGTCTTTGGGTGCGGAAATAACTATTCAGCACGGTATTATCATCCCATGGCGTCAGTATAAATCTGATAATGCCTCGTCCCCGACAGAACCAGCATGCTCCGTGTTTTTACCCTTTGTGCAACAGGTACGCGAAAATCGTAATCGCCATGATAAAGGATCTCTGGAGGAGAAATTCTGGAAAGAGATCGGAAATTCACTATACGGAAAACTCGCTCAGGGTCTTCACGCAAAGACTGCATTTGATACCGCCCGTGGGCTGAACAGCCCTCTGCCGCCTTCGTCAGTCACCCAGCCATTTTTTGCTGCACATGTCACGGGATTTGTCCGCGCGGTGGTGGGCGAGTTGATGAATGCACTTCCGCCGAATGCAATCGTGGTCAGTGTGACTACAGATGGTTTTCTGACGGATGCTTCTATCGAGGATATCGATATGTCTGGGCCGTTATCGTCACGTTTTCAGGCGTTATGTGACATTGCTGATCCGGGCTCGTCCATGCTGACCTGTAAACATCAGGTCCGACAACTTGTTGCCATGAAAACCCGGGGGCAGTTGACCTATAAGGAATCAGAAGGCTTCCCAATCGTCCACGCACGTGCAGGCGTTAAACCCCCTGCCGATATTCCACGCGACGATTATAACCGCTATATGGTAGACCTCTATATAAACAGGGCTCCGGGTCAGAAACTACGCAGAGGGTCTCTCATTTCAACCCGTGATATGTGGTTGAATGAAAGCGATCTGGTCGCTGTTGAGTCCGAGATCAGGTTAAACCTGGAATTCGACTTCAAACGCCAATTGATAACACCCACTATGAATGAAGGGCATTTGTTAATGCATTCCCGTCCGTGGGATGATATGTCACAGGCACTTAAGCAACGCCAGCTATTCGATGACTGGCGGCAGACACATGCTTTGAAAGATGAAGCCGACTGGGAAGACTGGTGTGATTTCCTCTATTGCAGAAACGTTTTTACCCCACTGAAACTAAAAGTAGGACAAAATCGAAGCGATGATGTCCTTGTTCGCCTTTTCCTGCGGGCCCTGGCTCAACATCAATGGGGGCTCACGCCGGACGACAGAAAGCGACAAACCAGTGTGGAGATAGCTGCATGGCTGGTCGAGGCAGGCTACTCTGTGACACCCAGCGATGTAAAAAATGCAGGTCGGGCTAAGCTCCCACCCATTATCTTTGATCCTGTGACTCCCCGAATGACTCGCCTGATGGACCATATAAAGCTGAAATATCCTGGCTTCGTATTGCCCTCGGCAGTGTTGTAAATCCTTCACGCTGAATATCTGTTTGCTGAGCCCACGCTCCCTGTCGTGGGCTTTACTGCCTGGTAGATAATGAAACTCCTGTAATAAAGCCGCTTCCCCCCACATTCAGGACAGGTTGAGTCCACAAAGACTGCATTGAAAATATACCACTGTATTTTAAGGATTTTATTTTTTAGAAATTCCCTTTCAACCTGGACTCATCTTGTCCAGCACCCTACTGAAAATATCCTTCCAGCTTCAATTGATTGGATGCCTGAATGGATAAGCATGACAAACTTGGGTATCGCCTTGGATTGATACTGACTCGCCTTAACAACGGTGAATCGGTCACGGTGAGTGGGCTCGCTGAAGAATTTAATGTCTGTGATAAAACCATCCGGCGTGACCTCACGCAGCGGTTGGCTTATCTCAACCTTCTTCGCAGTGGTAAGAAATATCACCTTCCCGTTGGCGTTCTGGGACAGCGCAGCAATACGGACTTGCGCCGCTTTACGCGTATTCTGGGTATTGAGGGGTTATTTCCACGCTGGGATGACCGTCTGTTAGGCATATTGCTGGGCAATGCCGAAAATAATCCGTTTCTGATCAAACAACGTCCCTACGAAGATTGTGGGATTTTTATGTCTACGTTGAATACATTGTCAGATGCAATTCGCGGCAGTAAAAAAATAAGCTTCATATATAAAGCGAAAAGCTACGGCGCCATTGAGCCCTACCGTCTCGTCAGTGACAGAGGGATCTGGTATCTCGCTGCGATTGAGGGAGGAGTGCTGAAGAGTTTCGTCATTTCAGAGATGAAAAAGGTTCTCCCCAGTAACGTGTCGTTTACCATGTCGACGGAGATTCATCTGCAAATCGAGAATGCGGAAAGTATCTGGTATGGCGCAGAGCTTACTGAAGTACTGATGTCAGTTTCTGCACGTGTAGCCCCGTGGTTCTTGCGCCGCGCTCTGTTGCCCGGTCAGGAAATTATTCACACTTCCGCAAGCGGTGATTTGCTCGTAATTTCACGGGTGGCTCACTTCGGCCAAATTATCCCACTCATCAAATACTGGATGCCCGAGGTTGAAGTTCTAAAACCAGCATCGATTCGTAATCAGGTTACGCAAGACATACGCCTTGCTCTGGAACTATACGAGCAGAATGAAAGTACGGAATCAACCGGAGATACCTCTAATGAATAAAGATGAAAAAGCGCTCGAGAATTTTTTCGAAACCATAGCAACGGATTTACTCAGCGGCCTTCTTGACGCCAATGATAATGAAGAGAATGCGCATCTCAAAGCCTGGCTTGACGCGCCATTCAATGTGGTTCCCGAACGCCTTCTCCAGCATGCCGAGATGATTTGCAATCACTTCAGTGCCGGTGAAAACGGTCATTTGTTAATGCACGGTATTGATGATCAACTGGCCGCAATGAACCTTTCCCGCAAGGAGCGCTTCAGCCCTATGAAAAAAGGGATCGTCGGTTACGCGGCACCCCGTGATCTGGAAAAAGTGAATGCCTTGCTAAAAGTAATTATTTCTTATTACGAGTGTGCGTTAATTAAAGCGAAAATGGAGAATGGTGCTCATGATGAATAATACAGAAACTAAAAATCGAAATCCTGTGAAGGATGCTCTTGAAATATTACCTGAAAATATCAGGGAAAGTATTGCCCGACGCATCAATGACGTTATCAGTTATGAGCCGGTCATTGGCATTATGGGAAAGACCGGAGCCGGGAAGTCCAGCTTATGTAATGCGATTTTTAAGGGTGATATTTGTGCAGTCAGCGATGTCGCCGCCTGTACCCGTGAAACGCAGGAAATGCGCATCCAGTTTGGCAAACGCTCAGTGCGGTTGATTGATATTCCGGGTGTGGGAGAAAATGCTGAGCGTGACGCTGAATATGAACAACTTTATCGTGACCTGTTACCACAACTGGATCTGGTTCTCTGGGTGATTAAAGGCGATGACCGCGCCTTTTCTGCGGATGAACATTTCTACAAAAATGTGCTGGCCCCTGCTGGCGGTGAGGCTAAAACACTGTTTGTGCTTAATCAGGTCGACAAAATTGAGCCATTCCGTGAATGGGATGTTGTCAACGCCCGGCCTTCTCCATCCCAGATGCAAAATATCCTCGATAAAGAAGCATATATCACACAGCGATTTGGGTTTACTGACCATCCGGTGATCGCTGTCGCCGCCAGTGAGGGATACAATGTGACCCATTTGGTGGAGGCAATGGTTCGTGCGCTCCCAAAGCACGCTCAAAGCGGCGTTGCTTCTCAGGTGAGAGACGAGCACAAAACCCGTACAGTTACAGAAGAGGCAACGGAAGGATTTGGTGATACCGTTGATCGCGTTCTTGATGATATTATTGATAATACCCTGCCAGCACCTTTGCGCGTGGTGGTGAAAGCTGCCAAAAAAGCTGTAGTCAATGGGCTGAAAAAAGCCTGGAACTGGATCTTTGGATAAAAAAATAACGGGAGCAACTGCTCCCGTAATATTCATATCCCATTAATCATTATAATTTCACCAGCCCTGATTTAATTGCCAGACGGACACATTTATTGGCCTCCTGCATAATGACGTCCTGGGGATATCTGTTCATTTCCCGATAACCATCAGATTTAGCCATGCGGCCTTCCATTCCGGCATTATCCAGAATGGCCTTCCAGGCATCCCGAATTTTCTTTGAGTCCTTTTCGCCGACGCCACCGGAGAGTGTGCCAAATAGTTCTTTGGCATTACTGTTAAGATTTTTGTATTCTGCTGCGTTTGGATCCAGTAACATCGCCATTTGAGTCGACTGACGAGTTGCTTCATAACATCGTCCTGCTGTATCAAGCGAAACAGAAGCGGCTATTGAGGTGACAGGCACGATGGCCACGATACATGCAGTAATTATCTTTTTCATATCATTATTATCCAATTGGGTGAGAAAGATTATCTGTTCTTACTACTGTCTGTTCGATGATTTGCGGTAAAATGTCACACACTTATCTGCAAATGCTGCCTGCTGGTATGCCCGAGGAAGTTCATTATCCAGGGCGGTGGTGTTTTCATTAATCGATTCTTCGTCAACGCCATAACGTTGTAGTTCTCCCTCCAGATATTTGTAAATTTCAGCAGTGACCTTTTTATCTGTCTCCATGAGTTGCCTGTTTATACTGTCCATCGCAAGGTAACAGGCTACACGGTTATTTACCTGAACAAGCCCGGCATGCGCCTGTGACAAAAAACCCGTGAATAACAGAGCTGCTATTATCATTCTTTTCATCTTACATCCTTCATTAAGGTGATTTTTTTGGTTCATTGCAGAGCCTAATGCAATGCGAGGACAGGTTATGTCCATGTAGAGAAAATTATTTGAATATTCCTTGCCTGACTCGCTCTCTTATCAGAGGAGCCAACCGCACTTTCCCGGGAGAAATAACCTCCGTTACTGTTTCCACCCTCAATAAGTCCCGTCGTCCTGTCCGACGGGAAACAGAAAACTGCTGGCAAATATCATTAACCGACAGAGAATTGCCAGTATAGAGCTGGAGCAATATCCACCCCAGTCTTTCAGCGATCTTCTCGCCTCGTGACTGACGCATCATGGGTACCTGTCTAGTTTTGTTTTAACAGTCCATCGGCCAAAATTGGCTCTAACACACTGTAATATCGATGTTATTTATGCGGTGTAAAACAGCCGTTGGGGTAATGAACTCTTCGTTATCACCCTGTCACTGAGGAATGCGCCATTTGGGCCTGAACCACGAGGGATCTGAGATCCCCCGTGTCTGCACATGTTTTTGCGAACAGCCTGGTAAAATAAACATCATCCCCATGCTGTGATGCACGCCACATGCAGAAGATTACAAAGCCGCCCGCTTTCTTCCTGTTCATAACGGGTCAACAACTTTCCACAGTTACCGTTACCCGGTAAATCCCCATAGAGAGATATTCCATAAAATTACTCTCCCACAGGGACCAGAGTTCATTCTTCTCAGATGCCAATGAAATATCTCCAATCAGATAATGGGAGACGTAATGACCCGACCAGCAAAAGTCCATTTCCTTTTCCAGCTCCGGGTAAACTCGCCCCATGTAACTAAAGTCTGTGACATAATCGAAATACCATTCGTTATCCTGTCGGATGAACCGCATTTCAACCGGATGAAATCCGCCGGATTCTGCACTGTAGTCCGGGTCACGAAAATTAATGACTACTGCCCTGACCGATGTTTGCTGAGATTGTTCTGCCAGAAGCGTAACGATGTGCTGCTGAAATAATTTAGTGACAGGCAGCGTTAATCCTGCCTGTTTTAAGACATACTGGGTTTGCATAATAGATTTTCCTGTAAAAGGTGAGTAGAGGTGTGTAGTAGTTTCTGGTTGTATAACAGTTCTGGTAAAGAATTAATTCTTCGCAATCCTTTCTTAATCGCCAACCTTACCGAGTGTTTTAAGACGCGCCCGCCAGTCAGCATATAAAACATGCGTAAACAACTTCTCAGGGTGCGCCTCAAGCAGACATATATCCGGGGAGCGTAAAACAGCAGCCAGAAAACCAGCATTATTGGCACTAGCCCCTTTAAATAATGGTCTGAATACGCCAGATGTGAAGCCCGTTGTCGGTTGAACTTCGAGTACACTTTCAATCTTAGAAAGTGCGATCCAGTCTTTAGAGAACAATCCTCCGCTACCATTTGCCATGAGACGCAGGTAAAGTTCATTATCCGTTTCAGACATTGCCAGTTGCCATGTCAGCATACCACTGGCTTTAGGACTGATTTTTTCCGCCTGTCCTGATTCAATGAGCAGCTTATAACTCTCTTCAGGTAATATTCGCTCATCTTCAGTGATACCTTTTTCAACATCACTTAAATCATTATTTAACTCCAGCTCATCGTGTTCATTATTGTTTTTCCCTGCCTTTGATTTTCTCATTTTCTTCTCCTGATTTTAATCCGATTTACAGACGCAATTCCGCCATAGACATTAATGTATCAATCCCACCAAGAGAACAATTGGGGTGAAATAACAAATAAATACCATTCCCGTTATCCTCTGTAATGGTTAGCATCAAGTAATATTCATCTGTCAGACGGACCACGAACTCAGGGTTTGCAATTAAATGATGAATTACATCTAACAGGTGCCGTTTAAAATCTTCGGGAACATCATCAGGTTCAATGTACATTAATGTTACGCCAACCTCACACCAGAAATTTCTTGCGGAGAATTCATCATCAAATGGAAGTATCAGTTCTTTTCTCAGGACAGTCATAACTGAATCGGGAAGAAGGAGCGATGGCAGGTCTTTCCAGCTCGAGACAAATTTCATTGAATAATCCTCATAAACACAAACCCCGATACGTTTTAAGTATCGGGGTTACATAGACAGGGTTAATAATCTGAAATTTCCTTCCGTGGTCATCTATATTCTCTCATAATATCCACACGATTTACAGATCAGCACTGGTGCATTATTTCTTTCTCGTTGCTTCAGAAATCCAAAGAAACGTTTTATTGCCGTGATGATGTTTTTGAGCAATTCAGATAATTGCTCCGGGCTAATATAACCAGCAGACGTTGTCAGGAACCGATCATCGCGAGTCAACTCAGCTATCTTTCCGGCTGTTTCTGTCACTGTGTTTCGGCCACCGCACTTAGGACATTTTAACGACATAATCATTCTCCACGTTTTAGGGATGCTAAAATCAATGTTCTTTACCGGTTGTAACGGTGTTCAATAGAAGATCGGTTACGCCCTGCCCGGTCTGACGCATACGCTCTGGTGTCAATTTTGCGTAGCGTTCAGTACTCTGAATGCTGGCATGGGCCAGTTGGGCTTTAACGTCATACAAACTGTACTGACCACTGGAGACAAGTAATGATGCGACGGAATGGCGCGTAGTGTGGAAACAGACTTCACTTTTATCTATCCCGCACTCTGTCAGTATTTTTTCATAGGCCCACCGGGGTTCTGATATCGGTTTTCCATTATCTTTTACGGCAAACAGATAGGGGTTGCTGCCAGCCCGTGGGATCGAATCAATAATGGATAATGCAATATCACTGAGATACACAGTTCTGCTGCGACCATTCTTAGTATAAGGAATGAATAACGACCTGTTATCCCGATCAATATGTTTGTGCATGACGTTCAGCATTTCTGATTTGCGTGTACCGGTTAACAGCAGCATGGCTATCAGTCCCCCGGCTGCCTTATTGGGGTATCGTACCGCAGCGTCGAGGATCCTTCTGATCTCATCGGCGTCAAAAAAGCGCGTCCGCTGATTATTCTCCTTCAGCAAAGGGATCTTATCGGCTTCATTCTTCTCCAGGACATCCTGTCGTAGCGCATAACGCCCCATAGTTTTCAGAATAGCCAGTGCCCTGTTACAGGTAGACGGTGCATACTGCTGGCCGTGAATACGACCTTCAAGCATGTCGAAAAGCACCTGCTGGATTTCCCGGGCCCGAAGGTCACAGTAACGAATCTTCCCCAGACGAGGTTCAATGTATTGCGTGAAACGCTGAACATCCTTATGCCAGGACTTTTTATGGCGCTTGATGAACGGAACATAGGTCTGGTGAAAAAACTCACTAAGCGTTGGCATCGCACGATAATTATCGCGCTCTGCCTTGGGGTCATTTCCCAGTGCAATCGCCTCCTTATGACGGCGAGCTATCTGGCGAGCTGTCCCCACATCAATTTCAGGGAATCTGCCAATACTGATACTTTTTTTGGTACCGTGGAATGTGTAGCGCAGGAGGAAACGTTTGTTACCTGTTCGGCCTGAGAGACACTTAAGGCCGATGACTTCGGTATCAGATACCTCAAGCTCTGTAGATCGGGTATCTGTGTTTGCCGGAAGGGCTTTGATGGATGAATTGGTGAATCGGAAGGATTTCTGCATGATTATCCTCATGTATCTTACTGATATCATGAAAATAATATATATCTGAAGGTGTATTTATTACGGGGCGTGATTGGAGAATGGAAAAGCTATTAGACGCGTACAAACGGATATTACAGGAGGTTGACGCCCGGTAATTTAACCTGAGTGAGGATAAATACTCAGGCGTCTTTTTACCTGTACCCTTTGAAGAATACTTGCATTCACCGGTAAAAATCATGCTGGTTGGACGTGAAACCGCTGGCTGGAATACGCTGAATGGTAAGAATACGATGTCACGGGTGCTGGGACTTATACCTGACGTCACCATCGGGCAAGTGGTTGAAGAGGCTGTAGCTCGTTACAGGAATCATCTTCCGGTACAAAATGAAGGCACCACCAACCTCAAATCACGTAGCCACTTCACGCAATATCATTTCCGACTGGCCCGGGAGCTTAATTTTCCTCCTCAGGCTATCGTGTATGCCAATCTACTGGCGTGGGATTACGACGGACTGACCCCTCTCAATCGCCCTCAAAATGAAGTGCAGGAAGTCATATTAGCCTCGCTGAAACTTCTGGCGGTACAAATTAAACACCTTGAGCCTGATTTCATCATCTTTGCATCCGGAGCACGGAGAACAGACTACATCATAAAACAGGTGCTTACTGAACTGGGCGGCTATGAGACTTCTTCAGTCATTTTGGGGAAGCTATGGGAGTTCAAAACAGATAATACAATCTGTTTCAGAATTGCCCATCCAAGGGCTATGCGCGGACACCAGAAGTACAGGAAGAGGTGATTGCACGAATTAAGCAACTTTGTACTCAGGGTGGCTAGAACATTACAGTTTTCTCAGCAGGCCCCCCTTCCCGGAAGTGTACCGGAAAACAGGCAAAGCGGCCTGGTTCTCTATGCTGGAGGCGACACGTTCAATTCGGCATTGCCAGGCTGTAGATTGCAGCTCATTGCACCCCGTGAGCACAGGATATGCACAGGGCGTGAATTGCATGCACAAAAAAACCACCCGAAGGTGGTTTCACGACACTGCTTATTGCTTTGATTATTCTACTTTTTCCCATGGTAGCCGGAGTGGGACTTGAACCCACACAGCGCGAACGCCGAGGGATTTTAAATCCCTTGTGTCTACCGATTCCACCATCCGGCCTCGGGAAGAAATTGGAGGCGCGTTCCGGAGTCGAACCGGACTAGACGGATTTGCAATCCGCTACATAACCGCTTTGCTAACGCGCCTTAAATCTTTTGTCTTGCGACTGACACCCGCTATTGCGACTGTCTTAAATTTGGAGCGGGAAACGAGACTCGAACTCGCGACCCCGACCTTGGCAAGGTCGTGCTCTACCAACTGAGCTATTCCCGCAATCATCAAGTCATTGTGCTAATCACTTGATTTTGTTATCGACTAACGAACCGTGCCGTCGTTCGATGCGTTGCATTCTACTTACCTGACGCTTTGAGTCAACGTTATTTTTCTTAACTCAAGATCGTTTGCTGAAAATTACGGCGAAACGATCACTGATCAAGCAAATCGCTGCGCGCAGCGTTCAAATATTGCAACATTGACCAGAGCGTCAGCACTGCGGCGACCATAAACAAGCCGATACCAGCCCACTCCACCCACTCGTTCGGACGCCACAGCATCCACACCAGCGCCGCCATCTGCGCGGTGGTTTTCACCTTGCCGATCCAGGAGACCGCCACGCTGCTGCGTTTACCCAGCTCGGCCATCCACTCGCGCAGGGCCGAGATGATAATTTCACGGGCAATCATAGTGGCGGCAGGCAGTGTCACCCACCAGCTGTGATAATGCTCCACCACCAGCACCATGGCGATGGCGACCATCACCTTATCGGCTACCGGGTCGAGGAAGGCACCGAAACGGGTGCTTTGGTTCCAGCGACGCGCCAGATAGCCGTCAAACCAGTCGGTCACGGCCGCGACAAAAAAGATCAGAGCACAGGCAAAAGGCGCCCAGACGAAAGGCAGGTAAAACGCCAGCACAAAGAAAGGGATAAGGACGACGCGGAAAAGCGTTAACAACGTAGGGATGTTTAATCGCATAGTGACGGTAACTGTTTGTTGTCAGTAATTATTAGCCCTATGTTGCTACAGAGCCCTCAATGTTTCAACGAGTAGTAGATCTTTTCTGCCAGCCCCTGCGAAATACCCGGCACTTTTGCAATTTCCTCCACGCTGGCGTTGAGTAATCCTTGCAAACCGCCCATGTATTTCAGCAGCATCTGGCGACGCTTTGGCCCGACCCCTTCGATCGTTTCCAGCGTACTGGTGTTTTTGACCTTTGCCCGTTTCTTACGATGGCCGCCGATCGCATGATCGTGCGACTCGTCGCGAATATGCTGGATCACATGCAGCGCGGGTGAATCCGGCGGCAGGCTAAAGCCCTCCCCTTCCGGTTCCAGGAACAGTGTTTCCAGCCCGGCTTTACGGTCGGTGCCTTTGGCCACGCCCAGCAATAGCGGATGATGCTTATCCCAGGGGACATCCAGCTCGGCAAATACCGATTTTGCCTGGCCGAGCTGCCCTTTACCACCGTCAATGACGATAACGTCCGGGATCTTACTCTCTTCAATGGCTTTGCCGTAGCGGCGGCGTAACACCTGATTCATTGCGGCGTAGTCATCCCCGGGGGTGATGCCGGTAATGTTGTAGCGACGGTACTCCGCGCGCAGCGGCCCGTTGGCATCGAACACCACGCAGGAGGCAACGGTCTGCTCACCCATCGTGTGGCTGATGTCGAAACACTCCATCCGTTTCACTTCTGGCAGCTGCAGCGTCGTCGCCAGCGCGGCAAGACGCTGATGAACGGTGGACTGCTGAGACAGTTTGGTGCTCAGTGCCGTCGCCGCGTTCGTGCGCGCCAGCTTAAGGTAACGAGCCCGATCGCCACGCGGTTTGGTCTGAACGTTCACCCGACGACCTGCCAGCTCCGACAGGGAATCGGACAGCAGCGTCTTATCGCTCAAATTAAAATCGAGCAAAATTTCCGACGGCAGGGTTCGCATCTGGCTGCCCTGCAAATAGAACTGGCCGACAAAGGTCTCCACCACTTCGCCCAGCTCGGTGCCGCCCGGCACTTTCGGGAAGTAGCTGCGGCTGCCCAGCACCTTGCCCTGACGGATAAACAGCACATGCACACAGGCCATGCCTGCATCAAAGGAGACGCCAATCACGTCCAGGTCATCGCCGGTATTGGAGACAAACTGTTTTTCCGTGACCCGACGTACGGCCTGGATCTGATCGCGGATCCGCGCCGCCTCTTCAAAGTTCAGCGCCTGGCTGGCCTTCTCCATGCGGGCAATCAGCTGGGTCAGGACCTGATCGTCTTTACCGGCGAGGAACAGGCGCACATATTCTACCTGCTGCGCATACTCCTCTTCGCTGACCAGCCCTTCCACACAGGGCCCGAGGCAACGACCAATCTGATACTGCAGACAAGGGCGGGAGCGGTTGCGGTAGACGCTGTTTTCGCACTGGCGAATCGGGAAGATCTTTTGCAGCAGCGCCAGCGTTTCCCGCACGGCATAACCGTTAGGGAACGGGCCGAAGTACTCGCCTTTCGCATGTTTAGCGCCGCGATGGGTCGCCAGACGCGGATGGGTATCGCTGCTGAGAAAGATAAACGGATAGGATTTGTCATCGCGCAGCAGCACGTTGTAACGCGGCTGATAGAGCTTGATGTAGTTATGCTCCAGCAACAGCGCTTCGGTCTCCGTGTGGGTCACAGTGACATCGATCTGCTGGATCTGGGCGACCAGCGCTTCTGTTTTGCGGGAGGCAAGATTGCTGCGGAAATAGCTGGAAAGTCGCTTTTTGAGATCTTTCGCTTTTCCGACGTAGATAACCGTCCCGCCGGCGTCATACATCCGGTAGACGCCTGGCTGGCTGGTAACAGTTTTCAGGAAAGCACTGGATTCAAACACATCACTCACTGACTAATTAGGGTCTCGGCATTGCACAGACCATGACGGATGGCCAGGTGAGTGAGTTCAACGTCGCCATGTATGTTCAGTTTACTGAACATACGGTAGCGGTAGCTGTTCACCGTTTTCGGGCTGAGATTAAGCTGCTCGGAGATCTCATTCACCTTTTGGCCTTTGGTAATCATCAGCATAATCTGCAATTCGCGCTCAGACAAACTGGCAAAGGGTGATTCGGTCTTTTCTGGCTCAATCTGGCTGAGTGCCATCTGCTGTGCGATATCAGAAGCGATATAGCGCTGCCCGGAAAATACGGAGCGGATCGCATTGACCATCTCCTGGGGAGCTGCGCCTTTGCTTAAATAGCCAGCAGCGCCGGCCTGCATTACTTTTGCAGGAAGGGGATTTTCAGTATGAACCGTCAGCATGATCACTTTGGTATCAACAAAGGATCGCGCGATTTTGCGCGTCGCTTCCAGGCCGCCGATGCCGGGCATGTTCATGTCCATCAGGACAACGTCAGCGCTATTCGACCGGCACCATTTTACGGCATCTTCACCGCAGCAGGCCTCACCAGCGACTTTAATACCTTTTATATCTTCAAGAATGCGTCGTATCCCTGCGCGCACCAGTTCGTGGTCATCAACAAGAAGGACGTTGATCAAAGGAAACTCTCCAGAATAGGGATAACGGCTACAGACAGTTAATTCGGCATATATTAACGGTTTTTATCCGAAACTGAAAACGTTAAAAAAAGCATGGCTTCGACAATGCTCTCTTTTTTGGAAATTAAGTTGTACATCAACTGGAAACGGAAGCCTTGCGCGATGCGCCTTCGGCCACTTTTTTTAGGCGGATGTTTTCAAAAACTTACAAACTTTAAGCACTCTATTAATGCTGTTAGAATACACCTTTTAAATTTGTAACAATAATTAACTTCCCTCCTACCTTTGTTAAACAATTAACCCACACTAAAGTCTTAGAAAATTCAGCGTTAATGTTTGTTCATTTGAATAAACAAAATGGGAGAAAGTACAAAAAACAAGCACTGCGTTTTTCCTGACGGCTTGTGATATACTCCGCCGCCTTAACTTTGATCTATGCGCTTAAGCGCTGTTTTTATCACGAGGAAAATAAATGAGCACACCTGATTTCGCCACTGCGGAGAATAATCAAGAACTGGCACAGGAAGTCTCCTGTCTGAAATCCCTGCTGACCCTGATGCTGCAGGCGATGGGTCAGGCGGACGCCGGCCGTGTGATCATTAAGATGGAACGCCAGATTGCCCAGATGGAAGACCAGGCTCAGGCCGAGGTATTTTCCAGCACCGTTAAGCAGATCAAGCAAGCTTACCGTCAATAAAACAAAAACGGCTGAACGCAGTGCATTCAGCCGTTTACTCGCCTGCCACGCAGAACAGAAGTGTAGTCAGATAATCCCCGTCGCTGCCGCATAGCACGCTATCTGCGTCTTGTTCGGCGCATTGAATTTCTTCTGCATATTTTTCTGATGGAAGTTCACCGTATTTTCAGAAATAGAAAGAATGATGGCTATTTCTGCCGATGTTTTCCCTTCCGCCGTCCATTTCAGAATCTCTTTCTCGCGCTTGCTGAATTTCATCTCCGGTGGCATCACCATTTCATGTTCCAGCCGTAGCAGCGTGGTCAACGCCAGTTGCACCAGAATTTGCAGACGCAATTCAACCACTTCACCCGCCATAAGGTTCACGGACAGACTGGTACTGGAGACCGACAGAAAGCCCATCGCATGATTAGGCAGCATCAGGCACTGGGTGATCCCTTTACGCAGCCCGTGGTCGCGCGCGCCGTCCCATAAAGGTTGCGCCTCTGCAAATAAGGCATCGTTCCAGGGTAAATGCCCGTGAACGAAATTCTCGGGTTTGAGCACCGGATCGATGGTAAAGAAATTTTCTGCGTGATACTGGGCCATCCACTGTTGCGGATAGGTCGAATGTACCGAGACTTTAGGCCGCGTGAAAGGTACCGGATGACGAACGCAGAGGGAAAAGAAATCGTACCCCAGGTTCTGAGTTTGTCGCTGAAGTTCGGGATATACCTCGTCGGCAGAAGTCATCTCCTGAAAACGGAGGAAGCATTCCCGTCGCCATGTGAAAAAATCTAAATCCTTCATACTGACCGAATTAAGCCCCTGTAAAAGATAATCATTATTATGGATTCTTAAACTAACACATAAATCTTATTTATATGTATAAAATATCGACCCAACGATAATTATCTACACATTTTATACACTTAGGGCGGTTAAGACGGGATAAAATCAGGATGGCATTCATAGCGTGGGTGAATATATTGCTCCGGCGTTTAATTCCGGAGCAATTGAGAACAAATATGCTACTGCATGAGGAATTTTTCGAGGAATTGCCGGGTGCGCGGCTGCTGAGGATCGGCAAACAATGATTTTGCCGGCCCCTGCTCAACGATACGCCCCTGATCCATAAATATGGCCCTGTCCGCCACGTCGCGGGCAAAACTCATCTCGTGGGTGACGATCACCAGGGTACGCTTTTCCTGCGCCAGCTGACGAATGGTGTTCAGCACTTCCCCCACCAGCTCCGGATCCAGCGCCGACGTCGGTTCATCAAAGAGGATCACGTCAGGACGCATCGCCAGCGCGCGGGCAATCGCCACCCGCTGCTGCTGCCCGCCGGAAAGACGACGCGGGTAGCTGCTCTCCTTGCCGGAAAGCCCTACCTTCGCCAGCAGCTCGCGGGCGCGGGCGGTAGCTTCCTCTTTCGGTTCGCCTTTGACAATCACCGGCCCTTCAATGATGTTCTCCAGCACCGTGCGATGGGGAAACAGATTAAAGCTCTGGAAGACGAAGCCAACGTGCTGACGCAGACGGCGGATCAGTCCCTTTTGCTGGCTCAGCGACCTGCCGGTATCGATGGTGATCTCCCCCACGCGGATGGTGCCGCCTTCCGGGTGTTCCAGCAGGTTGATACTGCGCAGCAGCGTGGTTTTACCGGAGCCGCTTGGCCCGATGATCGCCACCACTTCGCCCTCCTGCACTTCCAGGTCGATCCCGTGCAACACCGTCTGGCCGTGAAACTTTTTCACCAGGTTTTTAACGTCGATAGCACTCATTTCGGATCACGCTCCTGGCGATTAAGCTGGTTTTCAAAATAGTTTTGCAGCGCCGACAGCACCGTCGCCATCACCCAGTAAATGAGCGAGGCGGCCAGGTACATGGTGAAAACCTCCAGCGTGCGCGAGGTGATCAGCTGCGCCTGGCGGAACAGCTCCGGCACCTGAATGGTAGCCGCCAGCGAGGTGTCTTTCACCAGGCTGATAAAGCTGTTGCTCAGCGGCGGCAGCGCCACCCGTGCGGCCTGGGGCAGGATTGCCCGGCGCAGGGTTTGCCATGGGGTCATGCCGATACTGGCTGCAGCTTCCCACTGCCCTTTTTCAATAGAGGAGATTGCCGCGCGCAGGGTTTCCGCCGCATAGGCAGCAGTATTGAGCGACAGACCGATCATTGCCGCCGGGATGGGATCCAGCTCAATGCCAAACTGCGGCAGGCCGTAGTAAATCATGAAAAGCTGGGCAATCAGCGGCGTGCCGCGGAAGATGGAAATATAAAAACGCGCCAGCCAGCGCACGGGCAGCAGAGGCGACAGGCGCATCAGCGCTAAAACAAAGCCCAGCAGCAGCCCAAAGAACATCCCGCCAATACTCAGTTGCAGCGTAAACACCGCACCTTTCAGCAGGTAAGGCAACGAATCCATCACCAGTTGAATACTTTCTTGCATTATGATTTTTCTGCCTGTGATTTAGACGTGAGGATGGTAGGCAAAGAGAGCCGGCGCCCCGCCAGTATGAATAAACAGAATCGGCCCTTCATCCTTAAAGCGCTTCTGGCTGATGCCGTCGATCAGACCCGCCATCGCTTTACCGGTATAGACCGGATCCAGCAGGATCCCCTCCAGACGTGCCAGCAGTTTGACCGCCTCGGTGCCTTCGTCATTTGGGGTGCCGTAACCCGGTGCGAAGTAGTCATCCCACAGGATAATATCGGCGCTGGCGCTCACCTCCAGCTGCCGGGCCACCGCCTGCTGTAACGTGACCACTTTTGGTTTCTGGTCAGCTACGCTGCGCGACACGGTAACGCCAATCAGCTCGACGTCCGGCATCAACTGCTCCAGCCCTACCGCCAGCCCGGCATGCGTGCCTGCGCTACCGGAGGCGACCACCACCGAGGAGAGGCCCACGGCCCCTTCGCACTGCTGGGCGATCTCCAGCGCGCTTTCGACGTAGCCCAATGCCCCCAGGGCGTTCGAGCCGCCAACCGGGATCACATACGGGCGAAAGCCCTGAGCTTCCACGCGGGTGGCCAGTTCACTCAGCTGCGCCACCGGGTCGGTCAGCGCATCGCACATTTCAATCTGCACGTTGAACAGGTCCAGCAGCAGACGGTTGCCGTTGCTGAGGTAGTTTTCTGCCTTTGTACCAATCGGGTTTTCCAGCAGGGCGATACAGTGCAGGCCCAGTTTTGCCGCAACGGCCGCCGTCTGGCGCACGTGGTTGGACTGGATTGCCCCCGCGGTAATCAGCGTGTCGGCCCCTTCACGCAGGGCATCCGCCGCGAGGAACTCCAGCTTGCGCAGTTTGTTGCCACCCATCGCCATCGGCGTCACGTCATCACGTTTGATAAGGATGTCGCGCCCGAGGTAGTCCGATAAGCGCGGCAAATACTCCAGTGGCGTCGGGGCGCCAATAAATTCAAGGCGCGGAAAACGCGTTAGATTCTGTAATGACATGAAAACCTCCATAACCCTGTCTAAGTCTGTCTTTTTTTATTATGCACGTTGCTGGCGAGGAAATAAAAAAGGCGCTTATCAAAGCGCCTTTTTTTGCATTCAACTGCTTACTTTGTGACGTCTGCCCCGAACCATTTCTCGGAGAGCGCCTTCAGGCTGCCGTCTTTCTGCATCTCAGCAATCGCACCGTCGACGGCTTTCACCAGGTCGTCGTTGTCTTTGCGGATCGCAACGCCAGCTTCCTGACGGGAGAAGGCATCACCGGCAACCGCCAGGGTGTCTTTGGTTTTCTTCACCAGATCCAGCGCCGCCAGGCGGTCAACCAGAATGGCGTCGATACGGCCTACGCGCAGATCCTGGTATTTGGTCGGGTCATCATCATAGGTACGAATATCGACGCCCTGCACGTTCTGGCGCAGCCACTCTTCGTAGTTGGTTCCCAGACCGACACCGACTTTTTTGCCTTTCAGATCGGCAGCAGATTTAATGGTGCCTTCGTTGCCTTTCTTCACCAGCGCCTGGATACCGGAGACGGTATACGGGGTGGAGAAATCATACTTTTTCTTACGCTCGTCAGAGATGGTGACCTGGTTAATCACCACATCAATACGTTTGGAGTCCAGCGAAGCGAGCATGCCGTCCCATTTGGTCGGCTTCAGCGACGCTTTCACGCCGAGGTGTTTCGCCAGCTCTTCAGCGAACTCCACTTCAAACCCGGTCAGTTTACCGTCGTCACCCTGGAAGCTGAACGGAGGATAAGTGCCTTCCAGCCCAACCAGCAGCGTGCCGCGCTCTTTGACTTTATTTAACAGACCTTCTGCCGCGAACGTTTTCACGCTCATACCGGCTACCAGCGCAACGGCCATTACACCCATCAGCGCCTGACGACCCAGAAGTGCAAATTTCATACTTACCCCGATATCATTGGAATTTTGATTGTAGTGTAGGGCGTTCGGCCGCAAGGTCAAACACGACTACGCTACATGTTATTCATTTTTAATATATATCAGAAGTTGTTTCACGGTGGACTTTCTGCTTTGGCGTCACCGGCATTTGCGTTTTAAATTGCGCATACTTGCGCAGCGCAATCCGGTAGTTGTTGGTGCTGGTCGCAGGCAGCCACGGCTCGAGATTCTCATCCAGATAGCCGCTGGTCAGTAACTCACGGGAGATCCGCAGCGTGGTCAGATGCTGGCCCAGACGACGCAGACGCACGACATATTCGCGCACCGTGCCATGGCTCATCTCTGTTTGCTCAAACAGGAATTGCTTAAAGCCGATGATATCGAAAAAGTCGCTCTGCTCTTTGCAGTGAAGATCGCCACAAAAACGGCATAACGCCACCCACTCCTGTTGCTCTTGCTGCCATCCGGCCTCATCCAGCAGGGTGTCGAGACGGGAAATCGCAATTTTATTGACGATTTCGCCGCGACGAACCAGCGTGATGCGATCGAGCAGCTTATGGCAATGGGCGCAATGCGTCTGGCTGTGTTTAAAATCTTTCAGGTAGCGGCTTAATGGCCGTCTTTTTGATTGCTGCACCGTCATGATAACTCCTGGTTGTCAATACGTTGTGCGGCACTTAACGGGTGATATAAATCACCTATAACTTACCCAGCTTGGTACGTAAGCGTTTAATGGCCTGGCTGTGCAGCTGGCTAACCCGCGACTCCCCTACTTCCAGTACGGCCCCAATCTCCTTAAGATTGAGCTCCTCCTGGTAATAGAGCGTCAGCACCAGCTGCTCGCGTTCCGGTAAAGCTTCGATGGCTTCCATCACGCGCTGGCGTACATTGCCTTCCATTAACTGGTGCAATGGGTTTTCCTGCTGATGATCGTCCGTCACCAGTTCGATGCTATCGCCATGCTCTTCGCGCCACTCGTCATAGGAGAAGAGTTGGCTGTTGTTGGTATCGAGCAACATCTGGCGATAGTCAGCCGTTGAGATCCCCAGACGCTCCGAAACTTCCGTTTCCGTTGCGTTACGTCCGAGCTCTTGCTCCAGCTGCCCCATTGCTTGCGCGACTTCGCGTGCATTGCGTCGAACGCTGCGCGGCACCCAATCCCGGCTGCGCAGTTCGTCGAGCATCGCACCACGAATACGCTGTACTGCGTAAGTCGTAAATGCCGTTCCTTGCAGAGCGTCGTACCGGTCAACTGCATTCAATAACCCGATACCGCCCGCTTGTAGCAGATCGTCCAGTTCCACACTCGCCGGTAGCCGCACCTGAAGCCGCAATGCTTCATGACGCACCAGCGGAACATAACGCTGCCACAGCGAGTGTTTATCCATTACACCTTCAGCGGTATAGAGTGAATTCACGATAAACAGCCCTGCGTTAGTTGAGTTATCGGCATGATTATCCGTTTCTGGAGGGTTTTTAATCGTGTGAATAGGGGGGGGAATGGGGGGTTATTTGGGGGTTATTGGTTTTCTGGAAAGTAAAAAACCCCGCCGGAGCGGGGTTTGAGCATCGTCAGGCAATTAGCCCTGCAGCAGAGACAGAACCTGCTGAGGAACCTGGTTAGCTTTAGCCAACACGGAGTTACCGGCCTGCTGGATGATCTGCGCTTTAGACATATTTGACACTTCGGTCGCATAGTCGGCGTCCTGAATACGGGACTGCGCTTCAGACAGGTTGGTGGTGGTGTTGTTCAGGTTGGTTACCGCAGAATCCAGACGGTTCTGGATAGCACCCAGTGAAGAACGGAATTTGTCGATGGTGCTCAGAGCGTCATCCAGTGCTTTCAGCGGGTCAGCTGTGGTTTGTGCTTTACTTGTCGCTTCTGTTGTTAACTTATTATTAGCATCTTTATAAACAACTTTACCTAAAGACGCATCTTCAGTAGTGGTGATAGAACCATCTTTCTGAGCGAAGTAAGTAGGTGCAGTCTTACTCAATGTACCATTGTTGATATATGCTGCAGTAGAAGTACCATTGGTAACAATATAAGTATTGGCACCTACTTTCGCATTGTAGGTTCCATTTTTAACTGCATTCTCGATAGTTGATGCGTCAACTTTAATGTTTGTACCATCAAACTTAGTACCATCACTAGTGAAGGTACCTTTGTCAGTTTTAATGGTTGCAGCTGTAGCACCTGTACCGCCAGCTAAATTTGTTAACGTTGCTTGGTTAATTGTGCCGGCTTTGTTTTTGGTCAAGTTGCCAGTAGAGTCAAGGTAAAGCACAGCATTATCATCTGCGGCAGTGATATTACCAGCTTTATCAATGTTAACATCTTGCTTTTGACCACCAATAGTAATTGATGCTTTGGTAGAATCACCAGCTACTGGGTTTAAGAATGAAACTAAATCTGCAGCCTTAATATCATCAGAAGCAGCAGTGAAATTGTTATTATCTTTATCGTAAGTATATGTTACTGACGCAGCTGGTGTACCAAAGCCAACATCTGCAGTAGTGGTAATAGTGTTATTTTTATCACCAACAACCGCATTAAGGATATCAGCGCTGGATGCAACTGCTGCAGTGTCAGTATACATGGTAACACCTACGGTGTTGCCTGGCGGGGTTCCTGCAGTAAGTCCCGCCATATCTTTCAACGTAGCAGCAGTATTAGCAGTTTCACCTTTTCCATTGACATTGAAGCCAGTCAATTTCAGCGTAGAAGAGTCAATCTTTTTCAGATCGATAGAAATAGTCTGACCGTCATTCGCGCCAACCTGAATTTTCATGGTGCCGTCTTTTGCCAGCACGTTCACGCCGTTGAACTGGGTCTGACCAGATACGCGGTCAATTTCGTCCAGACGGGATTTGATTTCGTCCTGGATGGAGTCCTGGTCCTGCTGGGAGTTAGTACCGTTCTGAGACTGAACAGTCAGCTCACGGATACGCTGCAGGTTGTTGTTGATTTCAGACAGTGCGCCTTCAGTGGTCTGTGCAACGGAGATACCGTCGTTGGCGTTACGAGCTGCCTGAGTCAGACCTTTGATGTTAGAGGTGAAGCGGTTGGCAATCGCCTGGCCAGCAGCGTCATCTTTTGCGCTGTTGATACGCAGACCGGAAGACAGACGCTCAATGGCAGTAGACATTGAAGACTGGTTTTTGTTGATGTTGTTCTGAGTGATCAGCGAGAGGCTGTTGGTATTAATGACTTGTGCCATGATTTCGTTTCCTGTTGTTCATCAAATCTTGAGTTAGATTTGGGTTTCCACCCTTCGGCTTCTTCGCCGTCAAGAGTGTTATCGTCTGGTCCAAAACAACCTTTAGAATTTTTTTACGAATCTCATGATTTTTTTTAGTCACGGAAATACTCCTCTCTATTCCCGCTTTTCTCGCCATTAAAAAAAGAAATAAACCGTAAACTTTGTTCCGTTAACGCCGATAACCCCTTTATTCGTTTTACGTGTCGTTACTTTAAGGAACTAAAATGGCAAGTATTTCTTCGTTGGGAGTCGGCTCTGGTCTGAAGTTAGGTGATATTCTGGATAGTCTGACCGCCGCACAAAAAGCGCAGTTGACCCCGATCTCTAATCAGCAGTCTTCCTATACGTCAAAACTTAGCGCTTACGGCACGATGAAAAGCGCCCTGGAATCTTTTCAGACCGCCAATACCGCATTAAGTAAAGCCGATCTGTTTACGGCCACGACGACGACCAGCAGCAGCACGGCATTCAGCGCGACCACCACAGGCAGCGCGCTGCCCGGGAAATACACCATTGAAGTCACGCAGCTTGCCAAGGCGCAAACCCTGACAAGTGGCATACAGAAAGACAATAAAGCGGCCCTCGCCACCAGCGACAGCAAGATCACGATTCAGCAAGGCGGCGATAAAAAACCGGTCACCATTGATATCAGCGCGGCGAACTCCTCGCTGACCGGGATCCGCGACGCGATCAACAAAGCCGATGCCGGCGTCAGCGCCAGTATCATTAACGTCGGGAACGGTGAATATCGCCTGTCTATCACCTCGAAAGAGACCGGTGAAGCCAACGCGATGAAGATTAGCGTCAGCGGAGACACCGCGCTGCAGTCCTTTATGGGCTACAACGGCACTAAAGGCGACAGCAGCAATGGCATGGAAGAGAGCGTGACCGCGCTGAATGCCGAGCTGAAGGTCAATAACGTTGATATCGTAAACAGCAGCAATACCATCAGCGATGCGCTGGAAGATATTACCCTGAACCTGAGCGACGTCACGACCGGTAACCAGACCTTAACGATTGCTACCGACAACACCAAAGCGACAAAAGCGATTAATGACTGGGTGACGGCCTATAACGCGCTGCAGGACACCTTCAGCAGCCTGACCAAATATACCGCCGTCGATGCCGGGGCCGATGCCCAGAGCAGCAGCAATGGCGCCTTGCTGGGTGATACCACGTTACGCACCATCCAGACCCAATTAAAGAGCCTGCTGAGCAGCTCTGTAGGCGGTTCCACCATTAAAACGCTGTCGCAGGTAGGCATCACCACCGATCCGGATAGCGGCAAGCTTGAAGTGAATGCAGACAAACTGAGTGCGGCGATGAAAACCAGCGCCTCAGGGATCAAAGATCTGCTGATTGGTGACGGTAAAACGACCGGTATCACCACCACTATTGGTAAAAGCGCCACCAGCTGGCTCTCCAGTACAGGCATTATCCAGGCCGCAAAAGATGGCGTCAGCAAAACGCTGAACAACTTAACAACGCAGTACAACGCAGCCAGCGCACGAATCGATACGATGGTCGCGCGCTACAAAGAGCAGTTTACCCAGCTTGACGTGATGATGAACTCGCTGAACTCCACCAGCAGCTATCTGACTCAGCAGTTCGAAAACACCAGCAGCAAAAATTAATCTGAACCGAGGGGATTAACATGTACGGCGCAAAAGGCACGCAAGCCTACGCAAAAATTGAGGTTGAAAGTGCGGTGATGAGTGCCAGCCAGCAGCAGCTGATTATCATGCTGTTTGATGGTGCGCTCAGCGCGCTGGTCCGTGCGCGTCTGTTCCTGCAGGACGGTAACATCCCGGCAAAAGGCCAGGCGCTTTCCAAAGCCATTAACATTATCGAAAACGGGCTGAAACTGGGCCTGGATGAAGAGAGTGGCGATGAGTTAACACAAAACCTGATTGGCCTTTATGCCTATATGGTCCGCCGTCTTCTGCAGGCGAATGTGCGCAATGATGTCAGCGCCATCGAAGAAGTGGAAAACCTGCTGCGCAATATCGCAGACGGCTGGAAGGAAGCGGCCGGCTCGCCACATCTGATTCAGGACGCCGTCTAATGACCACAGCACCGCAACTCTACACCCTTTATCAGCAGTTACTTGATCACAGCAAGTTAATGCTGCGGCTCGCCAGTAATGGCTTGTGGGATGAACTGATCGCCTGTGAAACCGATTATGTTAATGCGGTGCATACGCTGGCACGTGTCACTCAGGAATCTGAACTCTCTCTGCAGTTACAGGAGCAGCTCAGGCCCACCCTGCGTGGGATCCTGGATAACGAAAGCCAGGTCAAAGCGCTATTGCAGAGCCGGATGGATGAACTGTCAAAAATGGTGGGCCAAACGTCCATCCAAAAATCAGTTCTCTCCGCCTACGGCAAACAGGGTGGCCACATTCTGGTGCCCCAGGCGACTCAGGAATAGCGATTATCCTGACGTACGAAAAGGTTTCGCTTCGTACGTCAGGCATTTCTGCAAACTGTATTCCATACTAGAGATCCGCGATCTCATGGAAACGGTTCATGAAAAACCCCACTCTCTTACAATTTTTCCACTGGTATTACCCTGACGGCAGTCAACTCTGGCCGGAAGTCGCCGAGCGCGCCGATCTTCTCAACGATATCGGTATTAACATGGTCTGGCTGCCCCCAGCTTACAAAGGGGCGTCCGGTGGTTACTCCGTCGGTTACGACTGCTACGATCTCTTCGATCTCGGCGAGTTCGATCAAAAAGGATCGGTTCCCACCAAATACGGCGACAAAGCCCAGCTGCTGGCCGCTATCGGGGCTTTAAAGCGCAACGACATCGCGGTGCTGATGGACGTGGTGGTCAACCACAAGATGGGCGCCGACGAGAAAGAGGCCATCCGCGTCCAGCGGGTCAACGCCGACGATCGCAATCAGATCCACGACGAGATCGTCGAGTGTGAAGCCTGGACCCGCTACACCTTCCCGGTGCGCGCCGGACAGTACTCGGAATTCGTCTGGGATTACAAATGCTTCAGCGGCATCGATCATATCGAAAATCCCGATGAAGACGGCATCTTCAAGATCGTTAATGATTACACGGGTGATGGCTGGAACGATCAGGTCGATAACGAGATGGGGAACTTTGATTACCTGATGGGCGAAAACATCGATTTTCGTAACCGTGCGGTGACCGAGGAGATCAAATACTGGGCGCGCTGGTTGATGGAGCAGACCCAGTGCGACGGCTTCCGTCTGGATGCGGTGAAACATATTCCGGCATGGTTCTATAAAGAGTGGATCGAGCACGTGCAGGAAGTCGCGCCGAAACCGCTATTTATCGTGGCGGAATACTGGTCTAAAGATGTCGATAAATTGCAGCACTATATCGATCAGGTGGATGGACAAACCATGCTGTTTGACGCCCCGCTGCACATGAAGTTTCACGAAGCCTCGCTGCAGGGACGTGATTACGACATGAGCCAGATCTTTACCGGCACGCTGGTAGAAGTCGATCCCTTCCACGCGGTGACGCTGGTAGCTAACCACGACACTCAGCCGCTACAGGCGCTGGAGGCTCCGGTCGAAGCCTGGTTTAAACCGTTGGCCTACGCGTTGATTTTGCTCCGGGAGAACGGAGTGCCGAGCGTCTTCTATCCCGATCTGTACGGTGCAAGCTATGACGACACCGGCGGTGACGGCGAGATGTACCATATCGAGATGCCGGTGATTGAACAGCTCGACCAGCTGATCCTCGCCCGCCAGCGTTTTGCCCACGGCGTTCAGACCCTGTGGTTCGATCACCCTAACTGCATTGCCTTCAGCCGCAGCGGCACCGATGAGGATCCGGGCTGCGTGGTCGTGCTCTCGAACGGCGATGAGGGTGAAAAGACCCTGACGCTGGGTGAGAACTACGGCAACAGAAGATGGAAAGATTTTCTCGGCAACCGGGAGGAGATCGTCACCACCGACGAAACCGGCACTGGCGTGTTTACCTGCAACGGGGGCAGCGTCAGCGTCTGGGTGATAGAGGACGTACTCTAAGCTATGGGAAGCCGGGCGGCGCTACGCTTGCCCGGCCTACATATCGCTTATGGCAGCTTACTTTCCAGCGGGTTTTTACTCAGATAATTTGTGCACTCAACGGTGGGCCGCTCGACGCGCTGCAGAATCATTCCGTCATACTCAATGGCGGAGCCTTCCCTTTCCAGCGGGTAGATATCCAGTTTGCTGGTGACGTTATAAAAATCATCCGAGCGCAGCATGATTTTACCCGGCACGGCCACCACGCGCTGCCACTGGCGGCAGTCGAGGGTATCCCCCTCTTGCGTCACCACCAGCGTAGCGATCGCTTCCGGGCTGACCATTCTGCTTTGCGGCCCTTTCGACTGCCAGTACCCTGCCAGCTCAGCCGGAACGGGATGCTTGATCACGTCCTGATATCTGTCGACCTGCACACAGCCAGTTAACGCCAGCAGCCCCGCCATCATTGCTATTTTTTTCATCATTTTTCCATTTATGCAGAAAAAAACAGTGTGGCATTAAAGCGAGACTGGTGCCAGCACCAGAGGAACTAAACCTGCATCGACATGACGTCCTGATACGCCTGCATCAGCTTATTACGCACCTGAATGCCCATCTGCATCGATACCGACGCTTTTTGCAAATCGGTCATCACATCGTTGAGACCAATGCCCGGCACGCCCATGGTGAATTTTTCGCCCTGCACGCGCGCCGCGGTTTGCGTGTCGCTGATCCGGTCCAGCGCCGCATGCAGTTGACCCGCGAAGCTGACCGTCGACTGCACGTCAGCCACGTTCTGATTACGGGCGGTCATTGCCGTTGCCTGCAACTGGCTAATGACGCCTTCAATCCCCTGTATTGCCATGACTTTCCCCTGATGGATTTTTACGCGCTCAAGAGTACCAGTCTGTCAATGAGATAAAGGCGCTAAATAGCGTTAAAAAACCAGGTTATTTGACCCATAGAAATTCCCGTTTCATCAAATAATGGCACAGCCATGATTATGGAATTTTTGTTGTGTTTGCCGACCCGGGAGTCTGTTTTGTTTCTCCACACGAATAATGAAATCCACGATGAGCCACGAGGTGCGCTATGAGTGCGTCAGCAACATCCAGCCCTCAAACTAAATCTCTCGAATGGATGAGCCGCCTGCGCGCGAACCCTAAAGTGCCGTTGATCGTGGCAGGTGCCGCCGCTATCGCTATTGTTGTCGCGATGGTCTTATGGGCCAAACAGCCTGACTATCGCACGCTGTTCAGCAACCTCTCGGACCAGGATGGCGGCGCTATCGTCACCCAGTTAACCCAGATGAACGTCCCCTACCGTTTCTCGGATAATGGCGGCGCGCTGGAAGTCCCTGCCGATAAAGTTCACGAACTTCGCTTACGTCTTGCCCAGCAAGGTCTGCCGAAAGGCGGCGCGGTAGGCTTTGAACTGCTGGATCAGGAAAAATTCGGTATCAGCCAGTTCAGCGAGCAGGTTAACTACCAGCGCGCGCTGGAGGGCGAACTGGCCCGCACCATCGAAACCCTCGGCCCGCTGAAAAGTGCCCGCGTGCACCTGGCAATGCCAAAACCGACCCTGTTTGTCCGCGAACAGAAAGCACCTTCGGCCTCCGTTACCGTCAATCTGCAGCCTGGCCGTGCGCTGGATGAAGGGCAGATCAGCGCCGTGGTCCATCTGGTCTCCAGCGCCGTAGCGGGTTTACCGCCGGGTAACGTGACCCTGGTGGATCAGATGGGTCGCCTGTTAACCAAATCCAACACCAGCGATCGCGATCTGAATGATGCGCAGCTGAAATATGCCACCGACGTGGAAAACCGCGTTCAGAGCCGTATCGAAGCCATCCTCGGCCCGATTGTCGGGACCAGCAACGTTCATGCCCAGGTCACCGCGCAGATCGATTTTGCGGATAAAGAGCAGACGGAAGAGCAGTATCGTCCGAACGGCGATGCCGCTCAGGCCGTGATGCGTTCGCGTCAGGTGAATGAAAACTTACAAATCGGCGGCCCGAACGCGGGCGGCGTACCGGGTGCGCTCTCTAACCAGCCAGCCCCGGCCAATACCGCGCCGATTAATGCCCCGGCGCAGAACCAGCAGAACGGACAGCAGGGCGCGCAGCAGCAGCAAACCGCAGCGGCGGCCAACGCTGGCCCGCGGACCAGCAGCCGCAACGAAACCACTAACTACGAAGTCGATCGCACCATCCGTCACACCAAAATGAACACCGGTGATGTGCAGCGTCTCTCCGTGGCGGTAGTCGTCAACTACAAAACCCTGCCGGATGGTAAGCCCCTGCCGCTGACCACCGAGCAGATGAAGCAGATCGAAGACCTGACCCGTGAAGCCATGGGTTATTCAGAGAAACGGGGCGATACCCTTAACGTCGTGAACTCGCCGTTCAGCGCCGTTGACGATACCAGCGGTGAACTGCCGTTCTGGCAGAAGCAGGCATTTATCGAGCTGCTGATTGAAGCCGGTCGCTGGCTGCTGGTGGTGATTGTTGCCTGGCTGCTGTGGCGTAAAGCGGTACGTCCGCAGCTTGTACGCCGCGCAGAAGAGGCCAAAGCGCTGCAAGAGAGAACCCTGCTGCGCGAAGAGACGCAGGAAGCGGTGGAAGTGCGCCTCAGCAAAGACGAACAAATGCAGCAACGCCGTGCTAACCAGCGCATGGGCGCTGAAGTAATGAGCCAGCGTATTCGCGAAATGTCAGATAACGATCCGCGCGTCGTGGCGCTGGTCATTCGCCAGTGGATGAGTAACGAAAATGAGTAACCTTACCGGAACGGATAAAAGCGTCATCCTGCTGATGACCATTGGCGAGGACCGGGCGGCAGAGGTGTTCAAACACCTCTCCCAGCGTGAAGTGCAGGTTCTCAGCTCGGCGATGGCCAACGTGCGTCAGATCTCCAACAAGCAGCTGACCGAAGTGCTGGCGGAGTTTGAACAGGAAGCCGAACAGTTTGCGGCGCTCAACGTCAACGCCAACGAATACCTGCGTTCAGTGCTGGTCAAGGCGCTCGGGGAAGAGCGCGCCGCCAGCCTGCTGGAGGATATTCTCGAGACCCGCGATACCGCCAGCGGTATCGAAACGCTCAACTTTATGGAGCCGCAGACCGCCGCAGACCTTATTCGCGACGAGCATCCGCAGATCATCGCCACTATCCTGGTCCACCTCAAGCGTGGCCAGGCGGCCGATATTCTGGCGCTGTTCGACGAACGCCTGCGTCACGATGTGATGCTGCGTATCGCCACCTTCGGCGGCGTCCAGCCGGCGGCGCTGGCGGAACTGACCGAAGTACTGAACGGTCTGCTCGACGGCCAGAACCTCAAGCGCAGCAAAATGGGCGGCGTGAGAACGGCAGCAGAAATTATCAACCTGATGAAAACGCAGCAGGAAGAGGCCGTCATTACCGCGGTGCGCGAGTTCGACGGCGAACTGGCGCAGAAAATTATCGACGAGATGTTCCTGTTCGAAAACCTGGTCGACGTGGACGACCGCAGTATCCAGCGCCTGCTGCAGGAAGTGGACTCCGAATCGCTGCTTATCGCCCTCAAAGGTGCCGAACAGCCGCTGCGCGAGAAGTTCCTGCGCAACATGTCCCAGCGTGCGGCGGATATCCTGCGCGACGACCTTGCCAACCGTGGCCCGGTGCGTCTGTCTCAGGTGGAAAACGAACAGAAAGCGATCCTCCTTATTGTGCGTCGTCTGGCCGAAACCGGCGAGATGGTGGTAGGCAGCGGCGAGGATACCTATGTCTGATGAACTGCCGTGGAAGGTCTGGACGCCGGATGACCTCTCCCCTCCTCGCGCGGAATTTGTCCCTGCCAACCTCGACTCCGACGGGATGGATGAGGAGAACGCAGAGCCTGAACTGAGCGAAGAGGAGCTGCGCGCGCAGCAGCTGGCGCAGATCCAGATGCAGGCCCACGATCAGGGCTACACCGCCGGCGTAAACGAAGGCCGGCAGAAAGGTCACGACCAGGGCTATCAGGAAGGGCTGGCCCAGGGGATGGCGCAAGGGTTAGAGCAGGCGCGCTCACAGCAGGCGCCGATCCATGCCCGGATGCAGCAGCTGGTCAGCGAGTTCCAGAATACGCTGGACGCGCTGGACAGCGTTATCGCCTCGCGCCTGATGCAGATGGCGCTCGAGGCGGCACGTCAGGTGATCGGCCATACCCCGCCGGTAGATAACTCGTCGCTGATTAAACAGATCCAGGGTCTGCTGCAGCAGGAGCCGCTGTTCAGCGGCAAACCACAGCTGCGCGTCCACCCGGACGATCTGCAGCGAGTGGAAGAGATGCTCGGCGCGACCCTGAGCCTGCACGGCTGGCGCCTGCGCGGCGATCCGACCCTGCATCACGGCGGCTGCAAAGTCTCTGCCGATGAAGGGGATCTGGACGCCAGCGTGGCAACCCGCTGGCAGGAACTGTGCCGCCTGGCAGCACCGGGAGTCATCTGATGACCGCACGCCTCACCCGCTGGCTCAACAGTCTCGACAATTTTGAAGCGAAGATGGCGCAGCTGCCGTCCGTTCGCCGTTATGGCCGCTTAACCCGCGCCACCGGCCTGGTGCTGGAGGCGACCGGCCTGCAACTGCCGCTGGGGGCCACCTGCATTATCGAACGCCAGGACGGGAACGAGATCCGCGAAGTCGAGAGCGAAGTGGTTGGCTTTAACGGCCAGCGTCTGTTCCTGATGCCGCTGGAAGAGGTGGAAGGCGTTCTGCCCGGCGCGCGCGTTTACGCCAAAAACCTATCCGCCGACGGACTGCACAGCGGCAAGCAGTTGCCGCTCGGCCCGGCGCTGCTCGGGCGGGTGCTGGACGGCGGCGGTAAACCGCTGGATGGTCTGCCCTCCCCCGATACCGCCGAAACCGGGGCGCTGATCACGCAACCCTTTAACCCGTTGCAACGTACGCCGATCGAGCACGTGCTGGATACCGGCGTGCGCCCGATCAACGCCTTGCTGACCGTCGGTCGCGGCCAGCGTATGGGCCTGTTTGCCGGCTCCGGCGTCGGCAAATCGGTGCTGCTCGGGATGATGGCCCGCTACACCCAGGCCGACGTTATCGTGGTGGGGCTGATTGGCGAGCGTGGCCGTGAAGTCAAAGATTTTATCGAGAACATCCTCGGTGCCGAAGGGCGCGCCCGGTCGGTGGTGATTGCCGCCCCGGCGGATGTCTCTCCCCTGCTGCGTATGCAGGGTGCCGCCTACGCCACGCGCATCGCGGAAGATTTCCGCGATCGGGGTCAGCATGTCCTGCTGATCATGGACTCCCTGACCCGTTATGCGATGGCGCAGCGTGAAATCGCCCTGGCGATCGGTGAACCGCCGGCGACCAAAGGCTATCCGCCTTCGGTATTTGCCAAATTACCGGCGCTGGTTGAACGCGCCGGTAACGGCATCAGCGGCGGCGGCTCGATTACCGCGTTTTATACGGTTCTGACCGAAGGCGACGATCAGCAGGATCCGATTGCCGACTCGGCGCGGGCGATCCTCGACGGTCACATCGTCCTGTCGCGCCGTCTGGCCGAAGCAGGCCACTACCCGGCGATTGATATCGAAGCCTCGATCAGCCGCGCAATGACGGCGCTGATTAGCGAGAAGCACTATGCCCGCGTGCGTAACTTTAAGCAGCTGCTCTCCAGCTTCCAGCGCAACCGCGATCTGGTCAGCGTCGGCGCCTATGCCAAAGGCAGCGACCCGATGCTCGACAAGGCAATAGCCCTGTGGCCGCACCTTGAGGCGTATCTGCAACAGGGTATTTTTGAAAAAGCCGACTGGGAAAGCTCGATCCAGGCTCTGGAGATGATTTTCCCGCAGGTGTAACAGAATAGAGGGGAAATGTCATGGCACAACACGGCGCATTAGCCACGCTGAAAGATCTGGCCGAGAAAGACGTTGATAATGCCGCACAGCAGCTTGGCACGATGCGCCGCGGGCATCAACAGGCGGAAGAGCAGCTGAAGATGTTGATCGACTACCAGCATGAGTATCGCACCAACCTCAACACGGACATGGCCCAGGGTATCGGCAGCCAGCGCTGGATTAACTATCAACAGTTCATCCAGACGCTGGAGAAAGCCATAGATCAGCATCGCCAGCAGGTGTTTCTGTGGACCGAGAAGGTTGACCGGGCCCTGAACTTCTGGCGTGAGAAGAAACAGCGTTTACAGGCCTGGCAAACCTTGCAGGATCGCCAGCTTGCCGCAGCAACCCTGGCGGAAAGCCGTCTCGATCAGAAAAAAATGGATGAATTTGCCCAGCGCGCAACAATGAGGACACCGGAATGATCACCCTTCAACAACTGCTTTCGGGCGACACCGACCTTACGGGCGGGGTCCGGGGCGGAAAAGCGGCCGACGGCGCGCAGGACTTTCTTGCCCTGCTGGCGGGCGCGTTAAGCGATGCCAAAGGCCAGGGCAAAGAGGCCGGGCTGACGCTGAACGATCTGCAGACAGCGGGCGACAAGCGGGCAAGCGTGGCGCTGAAAGCCGACGCCATCGATGCTGATACCGACGCCGGAAAGCTGGCCGAACTGCTGGCGCATCAGGAGCTCAGCGTCACCGACGAGGGCGTCACCCAGCCCGGTCTGAGCACCGGCCTGCTGCCCGCGCTTAAAGGCGACGTACTGAAGAGCCTGACCCAGGCGGCCAAAGAGGCCGACAGCAAAACCGAGCTTAGCGATGACGAGCTGGCGGGATTAAGCGCCCTGATGGCAATGCTGCCTCACCAGCAGACGGCCACCGCCGCCGCACCTCAACCGGTGAGCGCCGGGGGCCTGGACGTTGATGCCGCCCTGACCAGCGATCGTGGCCGTCAGCCTGCGCTGGATACCGATGCCCTGCGCAGCGCCAAAGCCGTAGCCCAGGATAAAGATGCGGCATTAGCCTCCGACTCTCAGCTGACGCCAGCCGTTGCCGCGTCCACCACAAAGCAGGCGGCAGAGAGCGCGCCGTCCCCGACCGGGCCAACCGTCACTATGGGGCCGATTGTCAGCAATCTTACCTCGGCGCAACCGACCTTTGCCGCAGCGCCCGTGGTCAGCGCCCAGTTGGGCAGCAACGAGTGGCAGCAGACCATCAGCCAGCACATCACCCTGTTCACCCGCCAGGGCCAGCAGAGCGCCGAGCTGCGTCTGCATCCGGAGGATCTGGGTCAGGTACAAATTACGCTCAAGCTGGATGATAACCAGGCGCAGCTGCAGATGGTGTCAGGCCATAGCCACGTTCGTGCGGCGCTGGAAGCGGCCCTGCCGGTGCTGCGTACCCAGCTGGCGGAAAACGGCATTGAGCTGACGCAAAGCAGCATCAGCGGTGAAAACTTTAATGGCCAACAGCAGGCCTCCTCTCAGCATCAGCAGCAAACATCCCGCTCCGGGGCGCCGGGTGGATTTGATGAAGAGAGCGATGAGCTGCTGGCAGTGCCTGCCTCCCTGCAGTCCGCGGCACGTGGAAACAACGCTGTCGATATCTTCGCCTAAACCTAAACGCCAGAGGTAGCGTGATTATCCCCGTCTTTTCGACCCTTTGACGGCGAGCGGACACGGGATAATCACCCCATTAGCAGTCCCGAAACAGGAAGCACGAATCAGATGACTGACTCCGCCATCACCAAGAAAAGTAAGCGTTCCATCTGGATCCCGCTTCTGGTGTTAATTACGCTCGCCGCCTGCGCTACCGCAGGTTACAGCTACTGGCGCATGAATAAAGCACCGTCAGCCGCAGCCAAAGCGGAGCCACCACCGCCGGCGGCCCCGGTCTTTTTCGCACTGGATACTTTTACCGTTAATCTGGGTGATGCCGAGCACGTGTTCTACGTGGGCATTACGCTGCGTCTGAAAGACGAGGCCACGCGCGCACGTCTGAGTGAATATCTGCCGGAAGTGCGCAGCCGTCTGCTGCTGCTGTTCTCGCGTCAGGATGCCGCGCAGTTGTCTACCGATGAAGGTAAACAAAAACTGGTGGTAGACATTAAGCAAACGCTGGCCGCGCCTCTGATAAGCGGTCAACCTAAGCAGGAAGTCACTGACGTTCTGTATACAGCTTTCATTCTGCGGTAACGACATGGGCGACAGTATTCTTTCTCAGGCGGAAATCGATGCGCTGCTTAACGGCGACAGCGATAAGACCGACGATCCAAAACCGGGTAAAGTGGGCGAAAGTGACATTCGCCCCTACGATCCCAATACCCAGCGTCGCGTGGTGCGCGAGCGTCTGCAGGCGCTGGAGATCATCAACGAACGTTTTGCCCGTCAGTTCCGTATGGGGCTGTTTAACCTGCTGCGTCGTAGCCCGGATATCACCGTCGGCGCGATCCGCATTCAGCCGTATCATGAGTTCGCCCGTAACCTGCCGGTACCGACGAACCTCAACCTGATCCATCTGAAACCCCTGCGCGGCACGGGTCTGTTCGTCTTCTCGCCAAGCCTGGTGTTTATCGCCGTGGATAACCTGTTCGGCGGCGACGGACGTTTCCCGACCAAAGTGGAAGGCCGCGAGTTTACCCATACCGAACAGCGCGTCATCAACCGCATGCTGAAGCTGGCCCTTGAAGGCTATAGCGACGCGTGGAAAGCGATTCATCCGCTGGACGTGGAGTATGTCCGTTCCGAGATGCAGGTGAAGTTCACCAACATCACCACCTCGCCAAACGACATCGTGGTTAACACCCCGTTCCACGTGGAGATCGGCAACCTGACCGGTGAGTTCAATATCTGCCTGCCGTTCAGCATGATTGAACCGCTGCGCGAAGTGCTGGTGAACCCGCCGCTGGAAAACTCCCGCCATGAAGATCAGAACTGGCGCGAGAACCTGGTGCGCCAGGTACAGCACTCCCAGCTGGAACTGGTAGCGAACTTTGCCGACGTCCCGCTGCGTTTATCGCAGATCTTAAAATTAAAACCCGGCGATGTGCTGCCGATCGAAAAACCCGATCGCATCATTGCCCATGTGGATGGCGTGCCCGTGCTGACCAGCCAGTATGGCACCGTGAACAATCAATACGCGTTACGCGTTGAGCACCTGATTAACCCGATGTTGAATTCTCTGAATGAGGAACAGCCCAAATGAGTGATATGAACAATCCGTCCGATGACAACAACGGAGCACTGGACGATCTGTGGGCTGAGGCGTTAAACGAACAAAAAGCACCGGCCAGCAAAAGCGTTGCCGATGCGGTGTTCCAGCAGCTGGGCGGCGGTGACGTCAGCGGCACGCTGCAGGATATCGATCTGATTATGGATATCCCGGTCAAGCTGACCGTGGAGCTGGGTCGTACCCGAATGACCATCAAAGAGCTGCTGCGCCTGACGCAGGGTTCCGTGGTGGCGCTGGATGGTCTGGCCGGTGAGCCGCTGGATATTCTGATCAACGGCTACCTGATTGCCCAGGGTGAAGTCGTGGTTGTCGCCGATAAATACGGCGTGCGTATCACCGACATCATCACCCCATCCGAACGTATGCGTCGTCTGAGCCGCTAAACATGAAGACCCAGGCCACCGTCTCTCAACCCTCTGCAGTGCCCGGTTCGCCGCTGCTGCAGGTCAGCGGTGCGCTGCTGGGGATCATTGCCTTTATTTTGATCGTCGCCTGGCTGGCAAAACGCGTCGGCCTGGCGGGTAAAACCGCCGGTGCGCGCGGGCTGAAGCTTACGGCCAGCACCTCGCTGGGGCCGCGCGAACGCGTGGTGATCGTGGAAGTGGAAGACGCCCGGCTCGTGCTGGGTGTGACCGCCTCGCAAATCAATATCCTGCATACATTGCCGCCTGCGCCGGTCTCTGAAGGGAGCAGCCCAGAGGTTCCACCGGATTTTCAGTCCGTGATGAAGAGTTTGCTTAAGCGTTCCGGGAGATCGTGATGCGCCCTGTTTTATCCCTTGCGCTTGCAGGCCTTGGCCTGTTTGCTCCCGCCGTGTACGCCCAGTTGCCAGGCCTGATCTCCACGCCGATGGCCGGGGGCGGCCAGAGCTGGACCCTGCCGGTTCAGACGCTGGTGTTTATCACCTCGCTCACCTTTATCCCGGCAATCCTGCTGATGATGACCAGCTTCACCCGCATCATCATCGTCTTTGGTCTGCTGCGTAATGCCCTGGGCACCCCTTCGGCACCGCCGAACCAGGTTCTGCTCGGTCTGTCCCTGTTTTTGACCTTCTTCATTATGTCGCCGGTGATCGACAAGATTTATGTCGATGCGTATCAGCCGTTCAGCGAAGACAAGATCTCAATGCAGGTGGCGCTGGAGAAAGGGGCGCAGCCGCTGCGAGAATTTATGCTGCGTCAGACCCGCGAATCAGACCTGGCCCTGTTTGCCCGTCTGGCCAACGCCGGGCCGATTCAGGGTCCGGAAGCGGTGCCGATGCGCATTCTGCTGCCCGCCTACGTCACCAGCGAGCTGAAAACCGCCTTCCAGATTGGTTTTACGATCTTCATTCCGTTTTTGATTATCGACCTGGTGATCGCCAGCGTGCTGATGGCGCTGGGGATGATGATGGTGCCTCCGGCAACCATTGCCCTGCCCTTCAAGCTGATGCTGTTTGTGCTGGTGGACGGCTGGCAGCTGCTGGTCGGCTCGCTGGCGCAAAGTTTCTACAGTTAAGGAGCGCGCAATGACGCCAGAATCGGTCATGATGATGGGCACGGAAGCGATGAAGGTCGCGATCTCCGTTGCCGCTCCCCTGCTGCTGGTGGCCCTGGTCACCGGTCTGATTATCAGTATCCTGCAGGCCGCCACGCAGATTAACGAAATGACCCTGTCATTTATCCCGAAAATCATCGCCGTGTTCGTGGCGATCATTGTTGCCGGGCCGTGGATGCTGAACCTGATGCTGGATTACATGCGTAATCTGTTTACCAACCTGCCGTACATCATCGGCTAGCTATGCTGCAAATCACCAGCGATCAATGGCTTGAGTGGCTCGGCCTCTACTTCTGGCCCCTGCTGCGCATTCTGGCCCTGATCTCCACCGCGCCGATCTTCAGTGAACGGGCGATCCCCAAGCGGGTAAAAATCGGCCTTGGCATTCTTATTACCATCATCGTTGCCCCGAGCCTGCCGCCGGTGAACGTGCCGATTTTTTCGGCCCCTGCGCTGTGGGTTGGGCTGCAGCAGATCCTGATTGGCGTGGCCATCGGCTTTACCATGCAGTTTGCCTTTGCCGCCGTGCGTACTGCCGGAGAGCTGATCGGTTTGCAGATGGGCCTGTCGTTCGCCACCTTCTTCGACCCGGGCAGCAGGCTCAACATGCCGATCATCGCACGTATTATCGACCTGCTGGCAATGCTGCTATTTCTGGCCTTTGATGGTCATCTGTGGCTGATTTCAATACTGGTGGACACATTCCATAGCCTGCCGATTGGCGGCGAGCCGGTGAACAGCAACGCCTTTATGGCCCTGACCCGCGCGGCCGGAATGATCTTCCTCAATGGCCTGATGCTGGCGCTACCTGTTATCACCCTGCTACTGACCGTCAACCTCGCGCTGGGTTTACTGAACCGTATGGCTCCCCAGCTCTCGGTGTTTGTTATTGGTTTCCCGATCACCCTGACCGTCGGTCTTTTGCTTATTTCCCTGTTAATGCCCCTTATTGCACCTTTCTGCGAACGCTTATTCAGTGAGGTATTTAATCTGCTGAGCAATATCCTGAGCGAACTGTCGACAAAGTAATAACCCCTGTGTTTTATATTGTCTCTTTGAGGATATTCCTAAAATAAGAATTGAGAAACATCTGCCAGGATATATCTGGTGCGGCCTGAATGTTTTTACCCACCTCACAATATTAAACATTTACTTTACTTTAAGATGTTTCCTGGCAAATTATACGTAACTTTACGGGATAGTGAGTTCGCCTGAAAGTCCTTGTAATGCTCACAGGTAATTATTTATTCCATCCCGTATGGCTGTTATAGAGCTCTCAGGCCGATGGTAAATTATCGTTATGCATTGAGTGAGGGTATGCCATGTCAACGATCATTATGGATTTATGCAGTTACACCCGGCTAGGGTTAACCGGGTATCTGGCCAGCAGAGGGGTAAAGAAAAAAGACATCAACGACGTACATAACGTTGACGAACTTGCCGCCGCGTGTGAGGCCCTGGCGCCAGGTGTGGTGTTTATTAATGAGGACTGTTTCATTCACGATCCTGCCAACAGTCAGCAAATAAAGCACATCATTAATCAACATCCCGGCACGCTGTTTATTGTATTTATGGCAATTGCCAATCTTCATTTCGACGAATATTTACGGGTACGTCAGAATCTTCTGATTAGTTCGAAATCCATTAAGCCCGAGTCACTGGATGACCTGGTGGGGGATTATTTAAGCAAAGAGATAAAGAATGTAGCGGAATTTAATTTTCCGACTTTATCATTAAGCCGGACTGAATCCAGTATGCTGCGAATGTGGATGGCAGGACAGGGAACCATTCAGATATCCGATCAGATGAATATCAAAGCCAAGACCGTTTCGTCACATAAAGGAAATATTAAAAGGAAGATAAAAACGCATAATAAGCAAGTGATCTATCATGTCGTCCGTCTGACAGACAATGTGACCAACGGAATCTACGTTAACCTGCGTTAACCCCCTCCCCTTTTCAATTATTCCCCGATCTCTGGCTATGCCAGAGATTTTTCCCTGCTGTAAACGGGTCGGGCCAGCCCGCGCTACCCGACACGGGCCTTACTCCTGGCTTTCGACGAAAATACCGTCAGGGTGGCCAAGCTCGTTAAAGAACCAGATCCCAAGCGGATAATCTTCCAGTGAGACCAGATACATCGTGCCTTCATTAAACTGCTCAACTGCCAGGACAACACCCGGGCGGCGCGGCCCGCCGTCCGTTTTGACTGTCACCCGATCGTTAACCTTCATAGAATCCTCCTCTGGTTTTGAGCCAGTGTAGAACAAAACGTGAAAACTGGCAGCGTGTTGCCGCGTGATTGGCGCTTTTATCGGCGGTCTATACTAATAACTTCACCCCGTGAAATGAGGAGTAAGTGATGAAGACCGCAAAAGAGTACAGCGAAACGGCAAAACGCGAAGTGAACGTTGACGTTGATGCCCTGCTCGCCGCGATCAATGAAATCAGCGAGAGTGAGGTAAAACGGATCGAGGATGACCCTACCCGCGTGAGAGTGAATGACCGGGATTATCACACCTGGCGCGAGCTGGCTGAGGCGTTCGAGCTCGATATCCATGATTTTAGCGTGACGGAAGTTAATCGCTGAGGCGAAAAAAATCCCGGTCATGGGGTGACCGGGATCAAACTTGCTTATGCAAGAAGCACTTGTAAATTCGTTACACCAGGAAATCTGATGTCGTGATGACATTATCTGCAAAATTTTTGTAAGACAAGGATATATTTTTCACATTTATAGTTACTACACGAAATTAAAGTTTTAGTTATGGTTGCCAACAAGCCTGGGACGCGGCCTGAACGGGATCGGTTCCATAAGAGAAACTTTTCCGCTCTGTTTTTTTAAGATAAATCTTATCTGCAACCTTCATCTGTTACGGGAGATGCTATGCCTTCACTTGAGGACCCGCTGCTCATCTATAGCGATCTGGATGGCACGCTACTGGATATTCATACCTACGACTGGCAGCCTGCGGCCGGCTGGCTGGAGAGGTTGCAGGACCATCAAATCCCGATCGTTCTCTGCAGCAGCAAAACGGCGGCTGAAATGCTGGAGATCCAGAGCGATCTCGGGCTGGATGGCCTGCCCTTTATTGCCGAAAACGGCGCGGTGATCCAGCTGGATGTACGCTGGAACGACCATCCCGACGCCCCCCGGCTGATCAACGGCGTTCCCCATACCGACATCGTCCAGGTAATCAATCAGCTGCGCGACGATGCAGGCTACAGGTTCACTACCTTCGATGATGTCGACGATCGGGTGATTAGCGAGTGGACCGGGCTCAGCCGCGAACGCGCGATGCTGGCGCGGCTGCACGAAGCCTCGGTAACGCTGATCTGGCGCGACAGCGACGAAAAAATGGCGGCCTTTGAGGCGGCGCTGCTAGAACTGGGGCTGAAGTTTGTTCAGGGCGCGCGCTTCTGGCACATCCTCGATGCCCGGGGCGGTAAAGATCAGGCCATCAGCTGGCTCAACGAGCAGTACCTGCAGCGCGACGGCATGCTTCCTACAACCTTAGGCCTGGGTGACGGGCCAAACGATGCCCCTCTGCTGGACAGCGTGGACCTGGCGGTGGTGGTCAAAGGGATTAACCGCCAGGGCGTACAGCTGAAAAACGACGACCCTGAGCGGGTTTACCATACCCAACAGCCCGGCCCTGCGGGCTGGCGTGAAGGGCTGGATCACTTCTTCTCGTCCTGACCAACAACCTGGTTGCGTCCTCGCTGTTTCGCCTGGTAGAGACGGGCGTCAGCGATGGACTGCAGCTGCTCAAAGTCATAATTATCGCTTTCACGGGCGCTGCTGACGCCGATCGACACGCTGATCCGCGCCGTCTGGCTCTTTTTCACCAGGATTTCGCGGTCGTTGATGCGCGCGCGGATCCGCTCTGCAATCCGCATCGCCTCTTCAGGCCCGGCCCCCGGCAGGACGACGCAAAACTCTTCGCCCCCCACGCGCCCGGCGACGTCAGCCTCCCGTATCGTGCTGGTGATTAACCTGGCCGCATGGGTGAGCACCTTGTCGCCCGCCTGATGACCATACCTGTCGTTAACGCTTTTAAAATGGTCAAGATCCAACTGCATTACCGAGTAGGGCTGATGCTGCTGTTCGCATCTTTTCGCCAGCGCTTTCGCCCGCTCAAACAGCGCGCCGCGGTTATTGATCCGCGTCAGAGGGTCGTGCCATGCCTGCCACTGGAGCGAGTGTTGCAGCCGGTACATGTTGCTGACCATCCGGCGGATCACAAACCATGAGCCAATCAGCATCGCGGTGAACAGCAGCCACAGCAGCGTCAGGGCAATCGTAATGCTGCCAAAATCGCCGCGCGCCCCTTCCCGTAAGGTGTGAATGCGCAGCAGAACACCGTCGAAGTGGTCCAGATGCTGCCAGTTAACGTAACGGCTCCCCAGCCGGATCTCTCCTACGGTATCGTTCTCAAGCGTGCTGGCAATTTGCGCCCGCTCACGCTCGTCAAAATGGTTCACATGACTGGCGACGCTCTCCGAGGTGGCGAGCAGAGTAAAACTGTTGTCGTAGAGCTGGAACTCCCCTTCGCCGTTATCCCCTACCGCATCCTGGAGCAGTTTCTTAAGCCCCTGGAAGGTAAAATCAATCGCCAGCACGCCGTACCAGTCACGTTGATAGTCGACCGGCACGCTGACGTTAACGATTTTTTCATTTATCAGCGTAAGCCAACGCACGCTGCGGGACCGATTATCGCGCTCTGATTGTTGGGTAAACCACGGGCTGGTCACCAGCTGATAATAGCGGGTGGGAATGTCGCGTACGGTATCGATTGGATCGGTCGAGACATAAAACCCCGCACGCGAGACATAAACGATGCGCTTCGCGTGCGCCGCCGGGGCATTAATCCGCAGCAAATAGCCCATTTCAAAGGCAGCGCTCATCTCCTTTTCGAGCCGTTCGTCGTCGCGTATCAGGCTGGTGGTCTGCTGTACAAACGCATCGGAAATGCCGTTCAGCGGTAAAGTACGCCGCTCGTCGAAGGCCAACTGCCAGAAAGGTTTGTTTCGCAGGTCATTGAAACGGGAGACCGTGTCGTGCAGCACAGGCGCGGCCAGCGGAGTTTCAAGGGCATCCTGCATGCCGTTACGAAAGAAGAGCAGCTTTTCGACGCTGAACTCCAGCTGGCGATCCAGCGAGTTGACCACGTTCTCAAGATGGGTGTGCTGAGTCGCGGCGTAGGCGTCTTCCAGCACCACAGCCTCGCGCCAGGTCAGTAACGTGGAGACGATGAGGACAGCAATAAAGCAAATATTTACAACCCGGCCCGGATGAAAACGATGACGTGCCGAAAAAACCTCTTTTCTTACAATATCGTCGGGCTGCACACACACTCCCTGAAAGCCACCTGCGCCATCCGCATGGGCGGGGACGGCAATGTTACTGCCTGTAAGCGATTATAGCGCACAAAAACGCCCGGCATTGCCGGGCGTAGCGTGACTTAAGCCTTGTCCTGTCGCCGGGTGCCGTCACCATGCTGAAGCTCTTCTTCACGAAACGCTTCCTGCTTGATGCCGTAACCGTCGTACCAGCGACACTCCACCATTCCGCTTGCATAGCCGGTGACGACCATACGTGGACCGCCGTTTTTTGGCTTAACTTCATCGCTGACCAGAAAGACCATAACCGCCTCCTTTATCAGTGTGAAACTGTATCAATTTAGTCGAGGAATAACAGTTATGCCTGGTATAGCCAGAAGTTATTAATGTGAGCGACCTCGCATTTTTTCCACGAGTTTCACCACCGCGACCACCACGAGGCCAATAATCAACCCGAGCACCAGATTCAGTAAGGTGGGTAAAACAGTTGCAATAACAGCACCTTGAGCCTCAGAAAAATGCTCGATGGCATGATGCAGCGGCGCAATGCCATGCACCACAATCCCGCCGCCGACGAGGAACATGGCCAGGGTGCCGATTACCGACAGGGACTTCATCAGCCAGGGGGCTATCACCAGCAGGGCTTTACCCGTCATCTTCGCCAGCGCGCTGGTTTTATCACTCAGCCAGTAGCCGACGTCATCCAGTTTGACGATGATGCCCACCAGGCCGTAGACGCCCAGGGTGACCACAAAGGCGATCCCGGACAGCACCAGCACCTGGTTCAGCAGCGGCGCATCCGCCACAATCCCCAGAGTAATAGCCACAATTTCCGCCGACAGGATAAAGTCGGTACGGATCGCGCCCTTGATTTTATCCCGCTCAAAGGTGACAGGATCTTGTGCGGCCAGCGCTTCCAGACGCTGTTGCCGCGCTTCCGGGCTCTCCTTCCCTTTATTTTTACGCGATTCGAGGGAGTGCAATATTTTCTCTGCCCCTTCAAAGCAGAGAAATGCCCCGCCAACCATCAGCAGCGGCGTAATGGCCCACGGAATAAAGGCGCTGATCAGCAACGCCAGCGGCACGAGGATCACTTTATTGAGCAGTGAACCCTTCGCCACGGCCCAAACTACGGGCAGCTCGCGATTGGCGCGCACGCCCGAGACCTGTTGGGCATTGAGAGAGAGATCGTCCCCCAGCACGCCCGCGGTTTTCTTGGCCGCCAGTTTTCCCATCAGCGAAATATCGTCCAGCAGCGTGGCAATATCATCCAGCAGTGTTAATAAGCTACTTCCCGCCAAAATAACGTTCCTTCTTTTTTGTTAATAACCTGAACAGTATGGAGTAAAACCCGGAACCCCGAAACTATCCCGTTTAAGTCAACAAATAATTCACTTATGTAACACAATTAAAGCGCTCGCCAGCGCGATAGTTTTCACGTTAACTCTATGCGACCGAATTATTTCATTGTGAGGGAGTATGCGTTTCAGGCACGTTTTACCATTAGCGGGCGCGCTGTTTGCGCTCTATATCATCTGGGGTTCCACCTATTTCGTGATCCGTATCGGCGTGGAGAGCTGGCCACCCCTGATGATGGCCGGAGTGCGTTTTCTTTCTGCGGGCGTGCTGCTGCTGGCGTTTTTATTCCTGCGTGGCCATAAGCTGCCGCCGCTGCGCCCGCTTCTCAACGCCGCTCTGATCGGCGTCCTGCTGCTGGCTGTCGGGAACGGCTTTGTTACCGTCGCGGAACATCAAAACGTGCCCTCCGGGATCGCGGCTGTGGTGGTGGCGACCGTTCCGCTGTTCACCCTCTGCTTCAGCCGCCTGTTTGGCATCAAAACGCGCAAGCTGGAGTGGCTGGGGATCGCCATCGGGATGGCAGGCATTATTCTGCTCAACAGCGGCGGAAACCTGAGCGGCAATCCGTGGGGTGCGCTGCTCATCCTGATCGGGTCGATGAGCTGGGCGTTTGGTTCGGTGTACGGCTCGAGCATTGAATTACCCACCGGGATGATGGCCGGGGCCATTGAGATGGTCACCGCGGGGATTGTGCTGCTGGTAGCGTCAATGCTTTCCGGCGAGAAGCTGACTGCCCTTCCCGACCTGTCAGGCTTCCTGGCGGTGGGCTATCTGGCGATATTCGGCTCGGTGATCGCGATTAATGCCTATATGTTCCTGATCCGCAATGTCTCTCCGGCGGTTGCCACCAGCTATGCCTACGTGAACCCGGTGGTCGCCGTGCTGCTGGGTACGGGTCTCGGTGGGGAATCGCTCTCCCCGGTTGAGTGGATGGCGCTGGGGATCATTATTATGGCGGTGGTGCTGGTGACCTTAGGCAAGTATCTGTTCCCGGCCAAACCGGTGGTTACGCCGTGTCAGGCGGAGAAACCCTAAGCGGGCGAATGCCCAGGGTGTCGATCTGCGCGGTCTCGCCGCCGCCGCAGATCCACTCTTCCAGACGCTCAGTAAGCGCCCTGTCATCCAGCTTCAGCCTGCCGCGCAGCGCGCATTCCCACACTACCAGCACCCGCCAGCCCTGCTGCTGTAACAGCGCGATATCGCGGTTGTCGCGAATAATGTTTTTACCAATCTTCTCCAGCCAGAAGTCGGTGCGGGTCGCCGGGACCTTAAACAGATAACAGTCGTGGCGATGCCAGAAACAGCCATGCGTGAAGATCACGCACTGGTGGCTATCCACCACAAAATCGGGCCGTCCGGCAAGGCTGGCATCCTGCACGCGGAACTCAAAGCCGACCTGCGCCAGCAGGCCAGCCAGCCGTTTTTCAATGGCCGTATCCCGCGTGCCGATGGCGCGCATGTTTTTGCTGCGGGTGGCCTTATTATGTACGTCCGCCATTGACAGTCTCAGCCTTACGTTGCGCTACCGCCTGCAGAATACGCGACTCCAGCAGTCGGGCGACGGCGGCAAACGCCGGTACCACTACCGAATTGCCAAACTGGCGGTAGGCCTGGGTGTCAGATACCGGGATGCGGAATTGGTAGCCCTGCGGGGTTTCAAAGCCCATCAGACGAGCACATTCGCGCGGCGTCAGACGGCGCGGCCGATGACGCTGGTTTTCAGGATCGTCGAAATCCCGCTCGCCAAGGGCTTTGTCCCAGCCCCGGTCGATAAGGATCTCCGCGCCATCTTTGTAATAGCGTGCCGACAGGGTGCGGGCGACGCTGTTCGGGTTCGTCGGATCGACCATCCCGAAGCCAAACCCGTTACCCTTCGCCTGATGCTTCTGCGCATAGCGATAGAGATACTTCCACAGCACCGGGGTGAGAATGAATTTTGCGTCCACGACGGGCTCGAGCAGATCGGCAATTGTGGGTCGCCGTGCCGGCCACAGCCCCGGGAGATCGCGCAGGGTGAAGTTGCCCCGCAGGTTGAGATCGCGGCGAAAGCCCACCAGCACAATGCGCTCGCGGTGCTGGGGCAGGAAGTGTTTACCATCGATAATCTTCGGATCGTCTGGCCCGCTCTCCGCGGCATCCGCCACGTCATACCCCAGGTCGTCCAGGGTCTGCATGATGATACGGAACGTTTTACCGCCGTCATGGCTCTTCAGGTTTTTCACGTTCTCCAGCACAAAGATTGCCGGGCGGCGGGCGTCAATAATGCGCGCCACGTCAAAGAACAACGTGCCCTGAGTGTCGCAGGCAAAACCGTGCGCGCGACCCAGAGCGTTCTTCTTTGATACGCCAGCCAGCGAAAACGGCTGGCACGGGAAGCCTGCGAGCAGCACGTCGTGCGCCGGAATGGCGTTGCGGATGTGCTGCGCCGCCTCGTCGTCCGTCACGCCGCTCTGGTGGCTGAGCGTCACTTCGCGGATGTCATCATTAAACTGGTGCGCATCCGGATCGCAGTACCAGTTGGCCTTGTAGGTGCGTACCGCATGTTTGTTCCACTCACTGGTAAATACGCACTGGCCGCCAATCGCCTCAAATCCATGACGGATGCCGCCGATCCCGGCGAACAGATCGACAAAGCGGAACGCATAGTGAGGATGACAGGCCGGAGGGCGCGGCAGCAGGTTTTGCAGGAAGCGGTATTCACCATCGCTGAGGCGATGCCCTGCCCGCTCGCTGGTCACCAGTCGTTTGAGGATCGCCGGGCTCCAGTGGCTGTCACCCTGAGCAACCAGAAGATGAGCCAGCGTTCTGGCATCGTAAATTTCCAGAAGCTGGCTCAATAACGCCTGAACTGACGCCGTTGATTTATCTGCCAGCACAAGCGCCGACTCCGTCACTGATACATTTTCCTGCATACATTTAACCGGGCCAAAAAAGACTTAAGAGAGAGTAACACAGAAAGGCATTACAGACTGTCGCGGAAACGCTGCACTACCGCGGCGTCAATACCCTCGTAATCGCCGCGTAGCTCGGCGCTGAGCCGGGCCATAAATTGAATCAGCACATCGGCACTCTGTCGCGCAAGCTGCCGACCAGCGGCGGTCTGCATCGTCCCGGGCAGGCGGAGCAGTTTGCTCTGGAAATGGTCCAGGGCGTATGCCCGGTCGTTCAGCTCGCGCGCATCAGCAAAGGGATCCTCCGGGTCGAACAGCGGAACCCCCAGCGCGCCGGACACGGCAAAGACGCGCGCCAGACCAATCGCGCCCAGGGCCTCCAGCCGGTCGGCGTCCTGCACGATTTTGGCTTCATCGGTAAGCGGCGTAATGCCCGCGCTGAAGCTGTGCGCCTCGATGGCATGCTGGATCGCGGCATAGTGATGGGCAGGAAAATCGGCAAAGTCGTCGCGCAGGATGGCCATCGTTCTTTCGGCGGCCAACTGCGACGAGCGGCCGCGCTGCGGATGGTTTTTCGGCAGGCTGACGATATCGTGAAAATAACAGGCCGTCAGGATGACCAGGGGATCGACCGGCAAATCTTTCATCAACCGCTGTGCGGTATTCCAGACACGACGGAAATGGGAGATATCATGGGCGGTATCATCGGTGGCATGATGCGCCTTCAGCCAGTTTTCAAAACGTTGCTGCCACTGCACGAGTTCCATATCGGCTTTCCAGAAAGTGAAAAGCCGTACAATAGCAATTATTTACTCTTCTGACACATCACGCGGCCGGGTGTACCAGGCAATCGCGCCCAGGATTCCCCCCACCGCGCTTAAAAGCAGAAAACCGCACAGGGCACTGAGCCATTTCCCGGACGTTGAGCCGAGATCGTCCTCAATCAGCGGCCCTGATACCGAGGTGACTTTGCTGACGATCCACAAATAGCGCGCCATCGCCCAGATGAAATAGCCGCAAAAGGCGTAAAAAACCCACAGGGCCAGCTTGCCTCCCAGGCTGCGATCGTGTTTTTGTTCCATGTTGTCCTTTCCTTTTTCACGGCACGCTGGCCGTCGCATTCACATCGCCAATTCGAACCGGTAAATAAATCACCTTTTCTGATAAAAAACACGCTACCTGTAAAACTTTCCCCTGTCGATTTGCGTTAAGTTGATCTTTCGCAATTTTGTATTGATTATAATTATAATTCCACAGTATTGATGCAGTCAGGAAAATGTGGTAATGACTCCAACTTACTGATAGTGTTTTATGTTCAGATAATGCCCGATGACCTTGTCATGCAGCTCCACCGATTTTGAGAACGACAGTGACTTCCGTCCCAGCCTTGCCAGATGTTGTCTCAGATTCAGGTTATGCCGCTCAATTCGCTGAGTGTAACGCTTGCTGATTACGTGCAGCTTTCCCTTCAGGCGGGATTCATACAGCGGCCAGCCATCCGTCATCCATACCACGACCTCAAAGGCCGACAGCAGGCTCAGAAGACGCTCCAGTGTGGCCAGAGTGCGTTCACCGAAGACGTGCGCCACAACCGTCCTCCGTATCCTGTCATACGCGTAAAACAGCCAGCGCTGACGTGATTTAGCACCGACGTAGCCCCACTGTTCGTCCATTTCAGCGCAGACAATCACATCACTGCCCGGCTGTATGCGCGAGGTTACCGACTGCGGCCTGAGTTTTTTAAGTGACGTAAAATCGTGTTGAGGCCAACGCCCATAATGCGGGCGGTTGCCCGGCATCCAACACCATTCATGGCCATATCAATGATTTTCTGGTGTGTACCGGGCTGAGAGGCGGTGTAAGTGAACTGTAGCTGCCATGTTTTACGGCAGTGAGAGCAGAGATAGCGCTGATGTCCGGCAGTACTTTTACCGTTACGCACCACGCCTTCAGTAGCTGAGCAGGAGGGACAACTGATGGAGATGGAAGCCACGGGAGCACCTCAAAAACACCATCGTACACTAAATCAGTAAGTTGGCACCATTACCGAAAATGTCATAGCCTAATGCAAGGCTGTAAATGCGTTATTTCACTCTTATTATTCAAGGAACATATTTTCCAAAGCGGATAACTGTGCAATGATGACGGGGTTATGTGCTTTTTTATCGCTTCACTATTAAATACTCTTAAATTACCCCTTTATTTTTGCCCGATACTATTATCGGGCTTTTTATTGTCTTTTCCGCAGGGCCCCTTCTTCATCAATAGATCCGTGAAAATCAATAACTACTTGAAATACATATCAATAAAAAGCAATAATACATTTTCCAGAACCATAAATATAAAATATAATGACACCGTAATCAATATTTTGAAATAATCTAAATGATTTAGTTACATTTATTTTTAAACAGTAAAAACCCACCCTGAAATAGTATTGAGCCCGTAACCCGGAGGGGGTTGCGTATATTCATTAAAAAAATACATTCAAGGGAATATATAATGAAAAGAAAAGTTCTGGCAGTTCTCGTCCCTGTTTTGTTGAGCGCTGGCGCGGTAAATGCGGCTGAAATCTACAACAAGGACGGCAATAAATTCGATCTTTACGGAAAAATGGTCGGAAAGCGCATCTGGAACAATACCGACGATAGCAACAGCGAAAACTTTGATGACTCCTACGCCCGTTTCGGCATTAAAGGCGAAACACAAATCAACAACGACCTGACCGGTTTCGGTCAGTTTGAGTACAACATGGGTGCCAGCGCCCCGGAGGGCGAACAGGATGAAAGTAGCCGTCTGGCGTTCGCAGGTCTGAGATTCGGTGACTACGGTTCGTTTGACTATGGCCGCAACTACGGTGTGGCTTACGACGCCGGGGCGTACACCGATATGCTCGTGGAATGGGGTGGCGATTCCTGGGTTCACACCGATAACTTTATGACTGGCCGTACCACCGGCGTGGCGACTTATCGCAACACGGACTTCTTCGGCGCGGTTGAAGGGCTGGATTTTGCGCTGCAGTACCAGGGTAAAAACCACGATAGCAAGGTGAAAAAAGCCAACGGTGACGGTTACAGCACCTCCCTCGCCTACAACTTCGATGGCTTTGGCTTCGTCGGCGTCTACGGCAAGTCTGACCGTACCAACAAACAGTCCCTGGACGGCTTTGGCGATACCGCTGAAGTCTGGTCGCTGGCCGCGAAGTATGATGCCAACAACCTCTACGCTGCGGTGATGTACGGTGAAACCCGCAACATGACCTATGTGAGCAATAAAGGTTTTGCCAACAAAACGCAGAACGTTGAAGCCGTGGTGCAGTACCAGTTTGACTTTGGCCTGCGTCCCTCCCTGGGCTACGTCTACTCCACAGGCAAAGATCTGGGTGAACGCAACGGCGTTCGCGGCGTGAATGCCGACCTCGTGAACTATGTTGAACTGGGTACCTGGTACTACTTCAACAAGAACATGAACGTCTACACTGCGTATAAATTCAACCTGCTGGATGATGATGACGCGGCCCGTACCGGCATGCCTGCTGACGACCAGTTCGCGCTGGGTATCGTTTACCAGTTCTGATTGTCCGGCAAGACTCTGTTAAGCCCGCTACGAAGCGGGCTTTTTGCTTTTTAACCGCCACCAGATTTACATAGCTTTAACAAATTAGCGCCATCAGCCATAATGCCCACTTTCTGTATGTCCTGGAGTTTCAATGCGCGATTTGCCGCCCCTCCCTCCTACGCGCAAGCGCCCAATGAAACTGAACACCCTGGTCACGCTGATGGTCTACAGCGTGACGGGCGCGATTCTGCTGGTGATTTTTGTCCTCTATTTTGCGCAAATCACCCGGGCTACGCGCGATGGCGTGCGGGATACCGCCCTGGCGGTCGCCAGAACCCTGGCTGATAGCCCGGAGGTGACCCGCGGCTTGTCCCTGCCCCCGGACAGTAACATCATCCAGCCTGTCGCCCGGGCGGTGATGCAGCGCAACAACCTGCTGTTTGCCGTTGTCACCGACATGCGGGGGAGCCGCTATTCGCATCCCAACAGCGCCCTGCTCGGCAAAGCCTTTATTGGGGACGACCTTCGGCCTGCGCTGGAAGATAAAGAGAATGTTGCTGTCAACCACGGGGTACTCGACGAGGCGCTGCGGGTGTTTACGCCTGTCTATAACGCACAGCATCAGCAGATTGGCGTGGTTGCGGTGGGGATCTCCCTGATTAAAGTAGAGCAGCAGATCGCCCGCAACCGCTGGGATGCCATCTGGCTGGTGCTGTTCAGCGCCCTGATGGGCGCGCTCGGCGCATGGGGGCTGGTGCGGATGCTGAAGCGGGTGCTGTTTGGCCTCGAACCGTATCAAATTTCAGCCTTGCTGGAGCAGCGCCAGGCGATGCTGCAATCCCTTCGCGAGGGCGTGATCGCAGTGGATCAGCAGGGGCATGTGACGATGATAAACCATGCAGCCCGGCAGATCCTGAATGCGAGCCCCAGCAACCCTGCCCTGCGCGAGACGCCGCTGCTGGCAAACCTGCGCGAGGTACTGCAAACCGGGCTGCCGCGTCAGGATCAGGAGATCAACTGCCATGGGCGGCTATTGCTCTGCAACACCCTGCCCGTCAAAAGTGAGAATCAGCTGATGGGTGCCATCACTACCTTCCGCGATAAGACCGAGATCAGCCAGCTGTTGCAGCGGCTGGACGGGATGGTGAGCTATCTGGATGTGCTGCGCAGCCATTCCCACGAGTTTATGAATAAGCTACATGTGATCCTCGGCCTGCTGCATATGAAGCACTATGCCAAACTGGAAGAGTACGTCCTCCAGACCGCCAACGCCTGGCAGACCGACGTCGGCACGCTGCAGCGCAACGTCAAATCGCCGGTAGTGGCCGGGTTTCTGCTGGGTAAGATCAACCGCGCCAGAGAGCTGGGGTTTAGCCTGACGCTTTCCGACGCCAGCCAGGTCCCGGATAATCCCAATGAACAGCAGGTTGCAGGCCTGGTCACCGTGCTCGGTAATCTGATCGAAAATGCGCTGGATGCCATGGCCGCGCAGCCCGAGGGGGAAATCAGCCTGCTGCTGCACTATCAGCAGGGCTGGCTCAGTGCGGAAGTCAGTGATGATGGACCGGGCATTGCCCCCGACCATCTACAGGCCATTTTTAACAAAGGGTATTCCACGAAAGGGGAAAACCGGGGGGTGGGGTTATTTCTCGCCCGCCAGCAACTTGAAAACCTGGGCGGGGAGATCGCCGTTGAATCTGAGCCGGGCGTATTTACCCAGTTTTTTGTTCAGCTCCCCTGGGACAGTGAAAGGAAAAGCGCGTGATACATGTTTTGATTGTCGATGATGATGCCATGGTGGCCGATCTTAACCGCCAGTACGTTAACCGGGTCGACGGCTTTTGCTGCTGCGGTATTGCCACGTCACTGGCAGAGGCGGGGGCCGTGCTGAACGCCCCCGCCCGGCAGGTCGATCTGATCCTGCTGGATGTCTACATGCAGCGTGACAATGGCCTGAGCCTGCTACCGGTTATCCGGGCATCCGGCCGTGACACCGATGTCATCATGATCACCTCGGCTTCCGATGCCGCGACTATTCAGACCGCCATGCATTACGGGGTGGTGGACTATTTGATCAAACCGTTCCAGTTCCCGCGCTTCGAAGAGGCGTTGAACGGCTGGCGTGAGAAAAAAGCCCTGATGGGATCGCATCAGTATCATGACCAGGCCGATGTTGACCGGCTGCTGCGCGGCGGCGCGCCAGGGCTGGCGGACAGTCGACGCCTGCCGAAAGGGCTCACCCCGCAGACGCTGCGCACGCTGTGCCTGTGGATTGACGCCCATCCGGGGACGGAATTTTCGACCGACGATCTGGCTAGCGCAGTCAATATTTCCCGGGTGTCCTGCCGCAAATACCTGATTTGGCTGGCGCAGGTCAACATTCTGCACACCAGCATTCACTATGGCGCCACCGGCCGGCCCGTGTATCGCTATCGTCTGCGGCCCGAGCAGGTTGCCCTGCTTCGGCAATATTGCCACCAGGAGTAACGCCCGCAATACAACCTCTTCAGGTAAACATCCTGATTTAGTTCACATATATTGTTTTGAAGCGGTAAAGGGCTGTTACTTCCCGTAAGTGGAATGATAAGGTACCCAGCGCACAGGATGTCTGACGAGAAAGCTAGCAGGAAGACTGACTGAAGAGATGAAGTGGCGGAGAGAGGGGGATTTGAACCCCCGGTAGAGTTGCCCCTACTCTGGTTTTCGAGACCAGTCCGTTCAGCCGCTCCGGCATCTCTCCGTTTTGATGGTTGCCATCATGCCGGGTAATTTGGCATTTTAACAGACCATAACCGGTCAATTTTGTTCAAGTGACGAGTTTGCGAGCAAAGCGATGATTAAGTGGCCCTGGAAATCGAATGAATCCGCCCGAAGCGCGGCGCTGCCGTGGGAAGAGGCGCTGGCGATCCCCGTCCTGTCCACTTTATCGGATGAGGATAAATCGCGTCTGGTGCAGCTTGCCGTGCGATTCCTACAGCAAAAACGCCTGGTCCCGCTGCAGGGTTTTGAACTCGACGATCGCAAGAGCACCCGCATTGCCCTGCTCTTCTGCCTGCCGGTTCTGGAACTGGGTATCGAATGGCTGGACGGTTTCCATGAAGTGCTGATCTACCCGGCGCCGTTTGTGGTGGACGACGAATGGGAGGACGACATTGGGCTGGTGCACAGTCAGCGAATGGTGCAGTCCGGTCAAAGCTGGCAGCAGGGACCGATCATTCTTAACTGGCTGGACATTCAGGACTCGTTCGACGCCTCCGGTTTTAACCTCATCATTCATGAAGTGGCGCATAAGCTGGACACCCGCAACGGCGATCGCGCCAGCGGCGTGCCGTTTATCCCCCTGCGTGAAGTGGCGGGCTGGGAACACGATTTGCACGCTGCGATGAACAACATCCAGGATGAGATCGATCTGGTGGGCGAAAGCGCAGCCAGCATTGATGCCTATGCTGCCACCGATCCTGCTGAGTGCTTTGCGGTGTTATCAGAATATTTCTTCAGCGCACCCGAGCTTTTCGCCCCCCGCTTCCCGGCGCTTTGGCAGCGTTTTTGTCAGTTTTACCAGCAGGACCCGCTGCAACGGTTACGTGAAAATGACGGCCAGGGCGATGATCCTGCCACGCAAGTACACTAAATCAGCACTCTGAGGCTTAATTAATCAATTGAATCAGCGCGTTGAATTTAGTGTTGACACAAACTAGCGGGGCCATTAACATGCGCCTCGTTCACACGATTCCTCTGTAGTTCAGTCGGTAGAACGGCGGACTGTTAATCCGTATGTCACTGGTTCGAGTCCAGTCAGAGGAGCCATATTTAAGAAGCCCGCTTAAGGAAACTTAAGCGGGCTTTTTGCTATTCTGGATATTTCTAAGCACGACATCAGGTTAACAAAGCACCCAACTTCGCAAGTACCTCATTCATTACGCTATCCGGCACACGCTCCAACTTTATGCCATGCCGTGCTCCCATATCTATGGTACGAGGCTGATCGCAGCGAATCACGCCCCTGGTTTTTGAGCCCGCTTCATCCAGGGATACGGCAAAACCCGCAGTACGGGCAAACTTGCCGCCAGTGGTGACAGGAACCACAACAGGCAGGCGGGTGAGATGATTGAACGCAGCCTTCGATACGATAAGCACCGGACGTTTTCCGCTTTGCTCATGCCCGGCAATAGGATCAAGTGAAACGAGCCAGATTTCCCCTCTATCCATTTACAGGATCTCCTTGCCTGCAGCTGGCGCATCAACCCATTCTCGATCTTCTTCACTGAGTTCGGCGTGCGGATCGCACTGCGCCAGCAGTTCAGCAAGTGAATAATGCGGGAGTTTTTGCGGTTCAACTATCAGGCAGCCGTTGTCGATAGTGACGCTGACCTCGCTGTCTGGTTGCAGGTCGAGCGTTTTCAAAATCGCTGGAGGGACTGCCAGCATGACAGAGCCGCCCACTTTTTTCAGACGTGTTATGTACATAGAACTCCTCCAGATATTATATTTAAATATAACATTGGAATTTAATGATGTACATTTTCCAGGCAGAATCAGGTTTTACAAGAAATGCGAAAACGCTTCAGAGAAAAAACCCCGCGATGCGGGGTTGGTTGGCCTAAATCTGGTAGTCAATCGCCACTTCTTCCGGCTCCATGACCTGGCGTTTGATCTCATCCACCGAGAGCCCGGCGTTGCAGAGTTCGATAAAGCGCCAGACATAGTTGCGCTGCAGCTGGCCGCGCTTAAGCCCGAGCCAGACGGTATTGGCATCAAACAGATGACGGGTATCAAGGCGCACCAGGCTCCCCTGCTCGCGCTCGCCGCCGGACTGTTCCGCCACCAGCCCAATCCCCAGCCCCAGCTCGACGTAGGTGCGGATCACGTCGGAGTCCTGCGCGCTGAGCACCACATCCGGCGTCAGGCCTTTACGGTTAAAGGCCTCATCAATGCGGGAACGCCCGGTAATGCCCTGACGATAGGTAATGAGCGGCCATTTGGCGATAGCGTCCAGCGTCAGCGGGGAGACCTGGGTCAGCGGATGGTCGACCGGCAGCAGCAGGCTGTGATGCCAGCGGAACCACGGGAACGCGGCCAGCAGCGGGTCGTTGCTTAAGCGCTCACTGGCGATGCCGATATCCGCCCCGCCGTTTTGCAGCAGGACTTCAATCTCCTGGGGCGTACCCTGGATCAGCTCCAGACGCACGTCCGGGAACAGCTCGCGGAACGCCTTTATCACCGGCGGCAGGCTGTAGCGGGCCTGAGTGTGAGTGGTGGCGATGGTCAATACACCGGAGGCATCATTGGTAAAGAGATCGGCCAGCCGACGCACGTTGCTGGCTTCATTGAGAATGCGTTCGGCAATGGTCAACAGCGCCTTGCCGGGCTCGGTCATCCCCAGCAGGCGCTTGCCACGACGAATGAAGATCTCAATGCCCAGCTCTTCCTCCAGCTCGCGGATATGACGGCTGACGCCCGACTGGGAGGTATAGAGCATGTTGGCGACCTCGGTCAGGTTGTAATCCCGACGGGCCGCCTCACGAATAATTTTAAGTTGCTGGAAATTCACGGTTCACTCCGGCGCATCTGACATAACGCTATTGTTAGAGTGTGCTCGTCGTGAGAACAAATAATAAAAACCCGCAACTTATACCTTTATGGAATATCAGCTGACCAGTTGTAGCTCACGGTTCTCCAGCGATGGACGACTTACCAGCGACATCAGGATCTCTTTTACCGCCTGCGCCTGCGGTGACAGCGCGCCGCGTGCAGAGACGTTCAGCGACAGCGGCAGGCTCATCGACGGCGAGGAGATCCTTGCCATCCAGCCGTTTGCGGCGCTGGAGAGCGATCGGGCTGCCGATTCAGGCAGGACAGTCACGCCCATCCCGCTGGCGATAGCGGCGGTCAGCGTGGAGATAGAGTCAATCTCACCAATGATTTTGGCCGTCAGACGGCGCAGGGAGAAAGCTTCATCGACGCGTAACCGCACGGCGCTGTAATCGCGAGGCAGAAACAGATTCATCTCGGCCACCGCGGTCAAATCCACGCTCTGCCCCGGGCAGTCGCGCGTTCCCACCAGGAAGAGATCTTCCTTCAGCAGCGGCTGGCTGGTGATCCCCGCCACGGGCGAGCGATCGTAGAGCACCGCCATATCCAGTTGCCCACCGAGCAATTTATCGTTCAGCGCCGAACCGCTGTTCTCGTGCAGATAGACCAGCACCTCCGGCAGCTCCGCGCGCACCGCCTGCAGCAGCGGCATGGTGACTGACGAGGCTGCCGTGCCCGGTGCCAGTCCGATCGACACCTGCCCGCTCAGCGTCTGCCCGACATTACCCACCGCCAGCTGCGCCTGTTCGCACTGGCGCAGAATGGTACGTGCGTGGGTGTAGAGGATCTTGCCCGCTTCGGTAGGAGTCACGCCGCGTTTCGTGCGGATCAACAGCTGCTGATCCAGCTCACCTTCCAGAGTGGCCACCTGCTGGCTCAGTGCCGGCTGTGCGATATGCAACACCTCAGCGGCCTGGGTCAGGCTACCGATATCGACGATTTTTACGAAGTATTTCAGTCGTCTTAAGTTCATTTTGCCCCCTGTACGAAATGCGTTGCCGGTTCCGGCGCGAGTGTACTGAGGGTTTTGCAAGATGCTTGCCAGTTTTGCGAAGAGGTCCGATATGTGCGCTAAGCGGCGGAAAATAAGGAAATCTAATCACTGCCGTCGGTTTCAAACATGAAACAACGGTTTATGATCTGCCCCATTCGGGGTATAGGCGCACCAAAAACGTGCAATTTGTTGCTTAAACCGCCACCTTGCTGGTTTTGTCAGCAAACGATCCACCCAGGCGGGATCACCCTTTGACAAGTGCAGGTGACGCCGCTAATATTCGCCCCGTTCACACGATTCCTCTGTAGTTCAGTCGGTAGAACGGCGGACTGTTAATCCGTATGTCACTGGTTCGAGTCCAGTCAGAGGAGCCATATTTAAGAAGCCCGCTTAAGTAAACTTAAGCGGGCTTTTTGCTTTCTCTGTCCAGCTTACTGGCTGGACGTCATCACCAGTGGCGCACTCCGGGCACCCCAACTGATATTCACCGGCATTCCCGACCGGCGCTCCAGCGCCTCGCTAACGCGCACGGCGTCCACATCCCCACCGTTAATCTGCGCGCGTAATCCTGGCGTCATCGGCAGCGGCACTTTATTCGTCGATTCAAACTCTGCACGATTACGCGACAGCGGTTCGTGGACCTCCACCCAGCGACTGCCGTCCGGCTCGGTGGTGACTTTCACCGGCTGATCGATCAGCTGGACACGGGTTCCGACCGGGACATTATCGAACAGATACTTAATATCGTCGTTCCGCAGACGAATACAGCCCTGGCTGACGCGCAGCCCGATGCCAAAGTTCGCATTGGTGCCATGAATGGCATACAGCCTGCCGATATAGAGAGCATACAGCCCCATCGGATTGTCCGGGCCCGCGGGAACAAATGCGGGCAGGGTCTTGCCCTCTTTGGCGTAGGCGCGACGGGTGTTTGGCGTTGGCGACCAGGTTGGCCCGTCCTGCTTACGCTCGACGGCAGTGACCCAGTTACGCGGCGTTTCCCGTCCGGCCTCGCCTATGCCGATAGGGAAGATCTCAACGGTATTGCCCTCTTTGGGGTAGTAGTACAGGCGCATTTCCGCCACGTTCACCACAATCCCCTCCCGCACGGTCGGCGGTAAGATGATCTGCTGTGGGACGATCAGCTGCGAGCCTGATTTAGGTAAAAACGGATCGGCTCCCGGGTTGGCCTCCAGCATATTGCTCAGCCCCTGCCCGTACTGCGCCGCAAAGGCTTCGAGCGGCAACCTGTTGTCAGCCGGAACGGTGATCGTTTGTGGGCTTCCCACCAGACGACTGCCTTCAGGCGGCAACGGGTAGCTCACCGCCAGCGCGCTCTGACTGACCAGTAATGCTGCAAAACAGCCCAAAATAGTACTACGACGCATCATTCCCTTCCTCTGTCGCTCCACGTATCAGACAAGCATAGCCTTGTTGCTGCGTTTATCGCCAGATAACAAATCATCATGTCGATAAATATCACCCGTTTAGCCCACTCGGGGATAAAAACGTTTTCACCTGCCCGCTGTCGGGGTAGTCTCATACCCGTCGCTATTTTCAGGCGACCGCATTGTGAGTGATCTTCTTCCTATACCAATAAAAAAATAACGTCAGACAGGACCACTATGGACACCACCCTCGCATCCTCGTCCCCCGACGGGGCAACACCATCGCTAAATCGTGCGCGCCGCGCGGCCCTCGGCAGTTTTGCCGGTGCGGTAGTCGACTGGTACGATTTTCTGCTGTACGGCATTACCGCCGCGCTGGTCTTTAACCACGAATTTTTCCCGCAGATTAGCCCGGCAATGGGTACGCTCGCTGCCTTTGCCACCTTTGGCGTCGGCTTTCTGTTCCGCCCGCTCGGCGGGGTGATCTTTGGCCATTTTGGCGACAAGCTGGGACGCAAACGGATGCTGATGCTGACGGTGTGGATGATGGGCATCGCCACCGCGCTGATTGGTATCCTGCCCTCCTTTGCTACGATTGGCTGGTGGGCACCGGTTCTGCTGGTCACCCTGCGCGCCGTTCAGGGCTTCGCCGTCGGCGGCGAATGGGGCGGCGCAGCGCTGCTGTCGGTGGAAAGCGCCCCGGCACGAAAAAAAGCGTTCTACAGCAGCGGCGTGCAGGTGGGATATGGCGTTGGCCTGCTGCTCTCCACCGGGCTGGTATCGCTGATCAGCACGCTTACTACCGACGAGCAGTTCCTGAGCTGGGGCTGGCGGATCCCGTTCCTGTTCAGCATCGTGCTGGTGCTGGGTGCTTTATGGGTGCGTAAGGGGATGGACGAGTCCGCCGAATTCGAGCAGCAGCGTCAGCAGCCCGCTGAGAAGCGCCGCCTGCCGGTGATGGACGCGTTGATCCGCCATCCGGGCGCCTTTTTAAAAATCATCGCCCTGCGCCTGTGCGAGCTGCTGACCATGTACATCGTCACGGCCTTTGCCCTGAGCTACTCCACCCAGAATCTCGGCCTGCCCCGCGAGCTGTTCCTCAATATTGGTCTGCTGGTGGGCGGTATCAGCTGCCTGACCATCCCCTGTTTCGCCTGGCTGGCGGACCGCTTTGGTCGCCGCCGGGTCTATATCACCGGTGCGCTCACCGGCGCCCTGAGCACTTTCCCGTTCTTTATGGCGCTCGAAGCCCAGTCGATAGTCTGGATTGTGGTATTCGCTATCCTGCTGGCGAATATCGCCCATGACATGGTGGTCTGCGTCCAGCAGCCGATGTTCACCGAGATGTTTGGCGCGAGCTACCGCTACAGCGGCGCGGGCGTTGGCTATCAGGTAGCGAGCGTGGTGGGCGGCGGGTTTACGCCATTTATCGCCGCCGCGCTGGTGACCTTCTCCGGTGGCGACTGGCACAGCGTGGCGATCTATCTGCTGGCCGGTTGTCTGCTTTCTGCCGCCACGGCCCTGCTGATGAAACAGGCTTCATCCTGATACTTTAGTTTCACATCCAGGTGACATACTATCGGTGAAAGCCGTACACCTGTGGAACAAGGAGACAGAGATGAATAATAAGGGCTCCAGCCTGACCCCGGCTCAGGCACTGGAAACGCTGGATGCGCTGTACGACCAGGCGGTCAACGCCCTGCGCAGCGCCATCAGCGACTATATTCAAGACGGAACGCTCCCCGATGCAGAGGCCAGAATCAATGGCCTCTTTGTTTATCCATCGCTTTCAGTGACCTGGGATGGTAGCGCCACCAATACGCCGAAGACCCGCGCCTATGCGCGATTCACCCACGCGGGATGCTACTCCACCACCATTACCCGCCCGACGCTGTTTCGCCCGTATCTGGAGGAGCAGCTGACGCTGCTGTATCAGGATTACGGCGCCCATATCACCGTGGAGCCGTCGCGCCATGAGATCCCCTATCCGTATGTTATCGACGGCTCAGAGCTGACGCTGGACCGCTCCATGAGCGCGGGCCTGACGCGCCACTTCCCGACCACCGAGCTGTCGCAGATCGGGGATGAGACCGCCGACGGGATCTACCATCCGGCGGAGTTTTCCCCGCTTTCGCACTTTGACGCCCGCCGCGTCGATTTTTCCCTGGCGCGCCTGCGTCACTACACCGGCACCCCGGCGGAACATTTCCAGCCGTTCGTGCTGTTCACCAACTACACCCGCTATGTGGATGAGTTTGTGCGCTGGGGTTGCAGCCAGATCCTCGATCCTGACAGCCCGTACATCGCCCTCTCCTGCGCGGGTGGGATCTGGATCACCGCTGAAACCGAAGCCCCGGAGCAGGCCATCTCCGACCTGGCGTGGAAGAAGCATCAGATGCCGGCCTGGCACCTGGTGACCGCCGATGGTCAGGGCATTACCCTGATCAACATCGGCGTTGGCCCCTCGAACGCCAAAACCATCTGCGATCATCTCGCGGTGCTGCGCCCTGACGTCTGGCTGATGATTGGCCACTGCGGCGGGCTGCGTGAAAGCCAGCTGATTGGCGATTACGTGCTGGCCCACGCCTACCTGCGTGACGATCATGTCCTGGATGCGGTACTGCCGCCGGACATTCCGATCCCGAGCATTGCTGAAGTGCAGCGGGCGCTGTACGACGCCACCAAAGAGGTGAGCGGCATGCCGGGCGAAGAAGTTAAGCAGCGACTGCGCACCGGAACGGTGGTCACGACCGACGACCGGAACTGGGAGCTGCGCTACTCGGCCTCGGCGCTACGCTTTAACTTAAGCCGCGCGGTGGCTATCGACATGGAGAGCGCCACCATCGCCGCCCAGGGCTACCGCTTCCGTGTGCCTTACGGCACCCTGCTGTGCGTCTCTGATAAGCCGCTGCACGGTGAAATTAAACTCCCCGGCCAGGCGAACCGTTTTTACGAGGGGGCGATCTCTGAGCATCTGCAGATTGGCATTCGCGCCATCGACCTGCTGCGTGCCGAAGGCGATAAGTTGCATTCACGCAAACTGCGTACCTTTAACGAGCCGCCGTTCCGCTAATCATAAAAAAGGAAAGTTATGCAAACCACATCCCCGCTCTCTGCCCTGCGCCAGTGGCTGGAAACCCAGGCGCTGGATGGCATTATCGTTCCGCGTACCGATGCCTTTCAGAGCGAATATTGCCACCCGCATGACGATGTTCTCGCCTGGCTGACCGGCTTTGACGGCTCGGCGGGCCACGCCCTGATCCTGCGCGATCGCGCCCTGCTGTTTGTCGACGGACGCTATCAGGTACAGGCCCGCGAACAGGTGGATCTGGCTGAGATTGAGATCCTGCATCTGCACAACGATCCGCTCGCGGAGTGGCTGGATCGACATGTTGAAGCAGGCTCCCGTATTGCCTTTGAAGCGCTGCTGATGACCAATGCCCAGTATGAGGCGCTGAACGCCAGCCATTGCGAATTGATTGCTCTGAATGATTCACCGTTCGACAGCCTGTGGCAGGATCGCCCGGCTCCGCCCGTCGGCGCGATCCGCGAGATGCCGGTGGAAATCAGCGGCGAGAGCCGCGCTGACAAGCGCCAGCGCGTCGCCGCCATTCTCGCCGGGCAGAATGCTGATTATCTGGCCATCACCCAGCCGGACAACATTGCCTGGCTGCTGAACGTGCGCGGCAGCGATATTCCGACCAGTCCGGTGCCTAACTCGTTTGCCCTGCTGAGCCGCGAGGGCGCGGTGGAGTGGTTTGTCATCCCGGAGAAAACGCAGGGTCTGTCAGCATCGCTGCAGGAGAGCCTGGTGCTGGCTCCTGAAGCCGATTTTCTGCCGCGCAGCCAGCTGCTGTGTGCGGGGAAACGCATAATGGTGGACGCCGATTCAGCGCCTGTGGCCCTGCGTTTTGCCGTCGAACCGCAGGGAGAGATCGTCTGGCACGCCGACCCGATCACCGCCATGAAAGCCCATAAAAACCCGACCGAGCTGGCGGGCTACCGCGACAGCCATCAGCAGGACGGCGTGGCGTGGGTCAACTTCCTGGCCTGGCTGGCGCACGAGGTGCCCCGCCGCGAGGCCGCGGGCAATCCCCTTACGGAGCTGGAAGCGCAGGCCCAGCAGCTGGCATTCCGCCAGCAGAGACCAGGCTTTATCGAGCAGAGTTTTGCCACCATTTCCGCCTCGGCCAGCAATGCGGCGATGTGTCATTACCACTCCAGCGAGCAGACCAATGCCGCCATTACCCGCGACAACTTTTATCTGAACGATTCCGGCGGCCAGTACCATAACGGCACCACCGATGCCACGCGAACGCTGGCCTTCGGTCCGCTGAGCGCCCAGTGTCGTCTGCACTACACCGCGGTGCTGAAAGGCTTTTTATCGCTCATCTCCCTGCAGTTCCCGTCCGGGACCTGCGGACATCAGATAGATGCCTTCGCACGGCGTGGGCTGTGGGAGCTGGGGCTCGATTTTGATCATGGCACCGGACACGGCGTAGGCCATCAGCTGCTGATCCATGAGAATCCGCAGCGTATTGCTAAGAAGGTCAATCCGTGGCCGCTGGTGGCAGGCAATATCATCACCATCGAGCCGGGCTATTATCTGGCCGATGCGTATGGGATCCGCATTGAAAATCAGGTGGAGATTGTGGAGAGCCTGCCGGGTTTCTGCCGCTTCGCGTCCCTGACGCTGGCGCCGATTGACCTGAGCCAGGTGGAGCTGCATCTGCTGAGCGAAAAAGAGATCCAGTGGCTGGATGCGTATCACCAGCAGGTACGCGAGACGCTCTCGCCGCATGTTAACAGCGATGCGCTACCGTGGCTGGTTGCCGCGACGGCACCGGTACAGAGGTAGTCTGGCTGACGCCCTCACCCACCGGGTGAGGGCGAACCTGCAAAAGCAAAAAGCCCGCTTAAGTTTCCTTAAGCGGGCTTCTTAAATATGGCTCCTCTGACTGGATGCGATATCTAATATATCTCTTTGAATTTTAATTAATTTAGTTTTAAATATTAAAACGAGGGCCTCAATAAGGCCCCAAATGTTATTGCTGTTATTAAATGTGATATATATCACGTTTGTGATTGTTGTTCTGACCGTAGGTAGATATGGCGGTTGGCTCTGTGCCAGGAGGACGACAGACCAATCCCTCCGTAAAAACAGCATTTACCGCCTTAACCGCAGCCACCTTGCCAGCTATAGTGTGTCCGCTGCCCGCCAAGCGCTGGCTGCAGCCGTTTTGCAACCTCGGATGCCATCTCCCAGGAAATTCATCGTTGTATCAGGAAATACAGGCCATGCCGTTTGACTGGAAAGATCTTATCACACCCATTGTGACCGTCACTGAGGTCTTAGGGGACATAATCATGTATGGTCTTTCTTTGGGTCTTGTGTTTAAGGGCCTTCTGTTCCCGGACACCCATCCAATCCCAGTGGATCCACCCACCCCAGCGGATCATGTACATAACTATAGGTATTCAAACCGAATCGAAATCGGATCCTTACTGATATACCTCCCCGCTAACGGATTAAAGTACCGGTAGCGGTTAAAATGCAGCCCTGATTCTTCATCGGCATACTGCCCCTGCAAACGCAGTGGCTGGCAGATACCCGCCTGCATTTCTGTATGGCCGTAGGTGTGATAAATGGCACTCCACAGTACGTTGCCGTCCTCGTCCAGCAGCTCCTGCGGTGTACCGATATGGTCGTTGATGTAGTAGCTGACGGTGCTGCCGACGCCGCGTCCTTTAAGCTGAGCCAGCGGGCGGAAGCTGCCGCCCGGCTCGTACAGGTAGCTGGTGCAGTCAAAGTCGGTGGCTTTCGTGTGCCGTTTAAACATGAGGCTGCGGGTAAAATGCGCGTGCGCTTCGTCACACTCGGTGACCATTCGGCCGTCCTGCCAGAAGAACAGGGTGGATTTGCCGGTTTCCTCGTTGGTCTTGCGGATGCGCCTGTCGAAGACGTCATACTCATAGCGCCACGAGTGGGTGAGGGTGTGGCGCGGAAAGCCTTCATCATCATAGTGGCGCACATCGGTAAAGCGCACCAGCCGGTGCTCGCAGTTCCATTCAAATCGGTGCTCGCGGCACTGCGCCTTGCCCCAACGGTCAGCGATGAGATTGCCGAACTCGTCGTACTCATAGTGGTGGTCTGCCCTGTAGTAGCAGGCGGTCGCCTTTGACTTTCGCCTGATGCTCGCCACCTTCGGGCGGCATGTTCATGCACAGCAGGTTGTCGTCGCCGTCAAAGCTGAACTCCTCTTGCAGGGCGTTCCAGCGCGGGTCTTCCGGCAGGCGGTATTGGGTCAACATTAATATCTTGCGGTAATCTCTGTGGGTTTGGATTCGGATTTACGTTAGTGCGTGTGACCGGTAAATCCCGCGACGATCTGCAGGCAGCGATGCAGCTGGTGCGCGGCGGCAATCTGGGCCAGCCGTTCCAGTTCAAAAACTTCCGCGATTGATTTTTCCCGCCCGCCGCCTTCCCGCATGTGAGAAAGGTGGCCGGGCGGGTAAATCCATTAAGGCGTGGCTTTTTTAGGCTCTGCGGCCTTGTTATACAACGCCTGAATCAGCGCCTGCTGTTCCGCTCCCGGCGTGATACCCAATCTGTGAAAAATATTCCCAATCTGATAAAGCTGCTGATTACCGGTGTCGTCCTGGCGGGTAATCGACGCCTGCGTGGTTAATTTTTTCAGCGTAAAGGTAATATGTTCCTGACACTCGGGCGTGTTTTCAGCACAAATCTGGTGTAACAGCATCAGGTTTTTATTATCGACCCTATCTGCGTTAATCATCAATTCTCTTGCCTGACTCCACTGTTTTGCATTCATGTAGTGGTCGATCATCGCCTCCTCTTCTAGAGAGGGAACGTGCTGATGTAACACCCGTTTGGCATTCACCGTGTCGTTGCCATAGCCGTAAAGCTCCGCAAGTCTTTGAAAGGAACGCGACATATCTTCATCAGGCCAGGCTTTTGCTTGGCTGATGTAAATCGCCTCGGCGCTGACGGCTAATGTTTGCGCTGCCTCAGGATGACCAATTTCTTCGAGCACTTCACCCATTTCATTTGTTGCATCTTCCCATTCGGCGAACGTCAGGGTTTGCGCCTCGGCGGAGAGAGTTGCGATATGCTTTTCTGCCACAGCATTCTGCTTATGCTGAAAGAGATTCTTCAGCGCTTTGATTTTGTACTCGTAGCAATACCTGTCGTCGTAGCAGGTATATTCCGGCGCGCTCATCAGCAAATCGATACGCTTATTCATCAGCGCGACATCATCAAGCTTGCTTAATAAATCAATCAGCTCCATTTCAATGCGCGGCGAAGGGGCAAAATTGAATATTTTATCGACCTGCGTCACATAGGTTGAAAGCGTCTCCTGATAATTCTGTGTCAGCTCGTTTTTCTTATAAAAAGAGAGCAATCCCGGTAATGAATACTGGAAATAGTTTCCTTTATTGCCGGTTGCTTTGCGCAATCTCGCAGACAACGCCATCGCCTTCTCTTTATTACCCGTGGCGTAATAGATCTCCATCAGGTCGAGATACTCCTGATAACGGTAGGCTTCAGCACTCGGTTGTTGAGCAATAGCCGTATCAAACATTTTCAGCGCGCTATCTGCGTAAACCAACGCCTTTGCGGTGTCGCCCTTGGCATGGTACTGCTTCGCAATAATAACCAGCATTTTTAGCTGAGTATAAGGAACAACAATTTTATCAGCGTAATTTTCATTATAAATAGCGGCGGTTTTATCAGGCTCTGAGTGCCAGGATTCTAAAAACGTGGCTAAATAAAAATTCCTCGCGTCGGGATTTTTGCTAAGAAGGGCTAAGGCTTTTTCAGGCTGTTTGCGATTAACCCAGCCATCAACGTAGCTCTCGTAGGCGGTAATGCTCGACGGTTTATCGAGACCAATTTTGGACAGGAAAACCATCGCGGCATCCGGGCTATTATTTTCAGCGATCCACGAGGCCTCACGGTTTAGCGAAAACTTCGCATCATTCGATTGTGTGTCCAGCTTTTTCAGTAATGCATCCGCACGGCTCATCGGGCCGTACATAAACAGTTCCCTGTGTAATTCAAACCAGGCTGCCTGCGATTTAAAAGTGGTGTTTTCATTTAAAGGGACGGCATTTTGCAGTTTCTGTTCGACAACTGACCAGACATCAGGCGATTGCTGACTTTGTGCAAGGCTCTGATAAGAGTAAAAAACCGTGGCGGCTGTGAGTAATGTGGCGAATTTAAATTTCATAGCAACGTGTATCCTTTCAGTTCCGTTTGAATAGCCTCTTTACAGCAAAGTCATATTTACTTAGTTTGAGGCGTTAATTCCTTTAAGGCTGCCAGTGCAGGTTTGACGCCGCCTTTTACCGCCGCTGTAAGATGAAGTTTGGCTTTGTTGAGGTCTTTCTCAACGCCATCACCATTCCTGTACATGAGTCCAAGGTTATAGTGCGCCTGAGCATTTCCCTGGTCAGCGGATTTTTTAATCCACTTATAGGCTTCCGGCAGGTTTTTCGGCATTCCTTCGCCGATAAGATTTAAATATCCCACTTCTAACTGCGCATCACTTTCGCCAAGCTCTGCCGCTTTGAATAAATAGGAGAGATATTTTTTTCTGTCTTGCGCTACGCCATCACCGTCGTTGTACGCATAGGCCAAAAAGAGAAGCGCGCCGGGATGATTTTGCTCTGCGGACTGAGTTAACCATTTCATCGCCGCATCGTAGTTTGTGCATTCAAACTCATACTTACCTAAATGATATTGCGCAGTGCTGTCACCCTGCTTTGCCTTATTAGTGACGTCAGTCGGCGCATATAGCTCTGAAAGCTCTTCATCGTTGTGGTAACAACGAATGTATTTTATGCCGTCTTCATCATAGGCTTCTTCTGTACCTTCCTTGTCGCCATCGACATAGGGCAGCGCACTTAAGACCTTACCCGTACGATCGTTAAACTCTCTTTTCAGGCCGTTTCTTTCATCATTAGCAAACATAACCTCTTCAACGGTAATGGTGCCAACTTACTGATTTAGTGTACGATGGTGTTTTTGAGGTGCTCCCGTGGCTTCCATCTCCATCAGTTGTCCCTCCTGCTCAGCTACTGAAGGCGTGGTGCGTAACGGTAAAAGTACTGCCGGACATCAGCGCTATCTCTGCTCTCACTGCCGTAAAACATGGCAGCTACAGTTCACTTACACCGCCTCTCAGCCCGGTACACACCAGAAAATCATTGATATGGCCATGAATGGTGTTGGATGCCGGGCAACCGCCCGCATTATGGGCGTTGGCCTCAACACGATTTTACGTCACTTAAAAAACTCAGGCCGCAGTCGGTAACCTCGCGCATACAGCCGGGCAGTGATGTGATTGTCTGCGCTGAAATGGACGAACAGTGGGGCTACGTCGGTGCTAAATCACGTCAGCGCTGGCTGTTTTACGCGTATGACAGGATACGGAGGACGGTTGTGGCGCACGTCTTCGGTGAACGCACTCTGGCCACACTGGAGCGTCTTCTGAGCCTGCTGTCGGCCTTTGAGGTCGTGGTATGGATGACGGATGGCTGGCCGCTGTATGAATCCCGCCTGAAGGGAAAGCTGCACGTAATCAGCAAGCGTTACACTCAGCGAATTGAGCGGCATAACCTGAATCTGAGACAACATCTGGCAAGGCTGGGACGGAAGTCACTGTCGTTCTCAAAATCGGTGGAGCTGCATGACAAGGTCATCGGGCATTATCTGAACATAAAACACTATCAGTAAGTTGGAGTCATTACCCTCTTCAACAAGTTTGCCGGTACGTTCGCTCCAGCGGCGATCGGCTCCCTGCTTTTTATCGTCTTTATATTCGGTGGTATAGGTGAGTTTTCCCTGTTCATTCCAGTGCTTAGCGTCCCCATTTAGCATACCGTTTTTATAGGGATAGACTGATTCACGGTGACCATTTTCGTACCACTTTTCGGAATCCCCGTCTAACACATCATGTTTATACATTTTGGATGAGGCAGGCTTTCCGTTGCTGAACCATTCTTTGACCGCACCATGTTTACGGCCTTCACTATCAAAAGAGGATTCTTCTTTGGGATGCCCATTTCCATACCAGCTCTGAGCAGAAAGCTGTTTGCCATTTTTATAGGCCGCTTTAGAAAGGAGTTTGCCCTCTTGGTAATGGTGCCAACTTACTGATTTAGTGTACGATGGTGTTTTTGAGGTGCTCCCGTGGCTTCCATCTCCATCAGTTGTCCCTCCTGCTCAGCTACTGAAGGCGTGGTGCGTAACGGTAAAAGTACTGCCGGACATCAGCGCTATCTCTGCTCTCACTGCCGTAAAACATGGCAGCTACAGTTCACTTACACCGCCTCTCAGCCCGGTACACACCAGAAAATCATTGATATGGCCATGAATGGTGTTGGATGCCGGGCAACCGCCCGCATTATGGGCGTTGGCCTCAACACGATTTTACGTCACTTAAAAAACTCAGGCCGCAGTCGGTAACCTCGCGCATACAGCCGGGCAGTGATGTGATTGTCTGCGCTGAAATGGACGAACAGTGGGGCTACGTCGGTGCTAAATCACGTCAGCGCTGGCTGTTTTACGCGTATGACAGGATACGGAGGACGGTTGTGGCGCACGTCTTCGGTGAACGCACTCTGGCCACACTGGAGCGTCTTCTGAGCCTGCTGTCGGCCTTTGAGGTCGTGGTATGGATGACGGATGGCTGGCCGCTGTATGAATCCCGCCTGAAGGGAAAGCTGCACGTAATCAGCAAGCGTTACACTCAGCGAATTGAGCGGCATAACCTGAATCTGAGACAACATCTGGCAAGGCTGGGACGGAAGTCACTGTCGTTCTCAAAATCGGTGGAGCTGCATGACAAGGTCATCGGGCATTATCTGAACATAAAACACTATCAGTAAGTTGGAGTCATTACCCAGGTTTGGACTGAAAGGGGGATGGTAATGCAGCCTGATATTTACCACCTCCGTCTAGTCTTTCACTAACTGTGAACGGTGGTAACCTGCTCCATCCAGAATGACGTGGATTTTCTGGTTATAATCAGGATAAACCTTTCGTATCTCATTGAAAAAAAATGGATACATTATATTCATTAATGGTTTTATATTCGCAGATTAGCGGTGACGTCAGTGCTTTAAGATTCAGCGCCCCCATGATATCCAGGCGTGTGCGGCTGCCTGTTGTTTTTACTGCTTTTTTCTGGTCTTTGCGTATCCATCCATAGCTGATTTTAGTGGCCTGAGTAGGATGGACTGCATCAATAAAAAGAACCGGTTCATCACCCACAGTTATTTTCAGTTCCTCATAATATTCAATGAATTGCCTTTTTTTTCTCTTCACTGAATTTATGGGGGACGCCTGACGGTTTTTTGTAAGTGAAACTATTACGATGCAGCCACTTATTCATCCCCGGAATGCTGAAAATGATGTTCCATGTCCGGGTGAAAAACGCAATAACATCGCGGGTATGGTGAAATAAATTATCGGATAGCGGTATCAGTGAGTGCCATAGTGGGGGGCTCCATTCGTTCAGCGAACCGTGAGGCCCCCGATTAAGCCCCCAAAAACTACAGATGTCAAAAAACCCGGCAATCCTTACCAGGACAACCGGGTCAATCTAACTGCTTGTTTTATAACGTATCAAGACTCACTCAGACATCTTAATACTAAATATGGCTCCTCTGACTGGACTCGAACCAGTGACATACGGATTAACAGTCCGCCGTTCTACCGACTGAACTACAGAGGAATCGTGTGAACGGGGCGAATATTAGCGATGCCACCTGGCGTTGTCAAAGGCAGAATGCAGATTTTGCATCGTTTGCCGATTTATTCCCCACTTTGCGCATTTGCTACCCGTTCTGAGGCTACAACCGCCACATTGTCACGCTGCGGTCGTGGGTATTTCTTCAGCCAGCGGCCGCTGACCATTCGCCAGTAGAACAGCGCTCCGCGTACCGCCCAGTCGAGGAACATCCCCAGCCAGACCCCGACGACGCCCATCCCCAGCATGATCCCCAGGGTGTAACCCGCCACAACGCGGCAGCCCCACATCCCAAGCATCGAGACCCACATCGCAAAGCGGGCATCGCGCGCCCCTTTCAGCCCGGCAGGCAATACCCACGAGGCGGCCCAGATCGGCATAAAGGCGGCGTTCAGCCAGATGAGGATCACTACCACATCCTTAACGTCCTGCTCATGGGTGTAGAACGAGGCCATCAGGCTGGCGAACGGCGCGGTTCCCCAGGCAATAGCGGTCAGGCCGATGGTCGAGAGCCAGAAGACGTGGCGCAGCTGACGCTCCGCCTGGCCGATCTGGCCCTTCCCAAGTCGTTTACCGGTGATAATGGTGGAGGCCGAGCCGAGGGCGTTGCCCGGCAGGTTGATCAGTGCCGCGATGGAGAAGGCGATAAAGTTACCGGCAATCACGTCGGTACCCATTCCTGCTACGAACATCTGGGTCAGCAGTTTGCCGCCGTTAAACAGTACAGATTCAATGCTGGCAGGCACGCCGATGCCCATCACTTCCCAGATAATGGCGAAGTTGAGCGGTTTGAAATAGCTCTTAATGCTGATGCGCAGCGACGGGTTAAAACCGACCGCCAGCACTACGATGATGGCGATGGCACCGATATAGCGCGAGATTGTCAGCCCCAGACCCGCCCCGACAAAGCCGAGCCCGTCCCAGGAGAAGAGGCCGTAAATCAGCACGCTGCTGATGATAATGTTCAGGATGTTCATCCCGCCGTTAATCAGCAGCGGGATTTTGGTGTTCCCCGCTCCGCGCAGTGCCCCGCTGCCAATCAGCGCAATCGCCGCGGCCGGATAGCTCAGCACCGTCATCTCGAGATACGACAGCGCCAGCGCTTTCACCTCGCCGGTGGCCTCGCCAGCCACCACGTTGATGATCTCTTCACCGAAATAGTGGATCACCGCCGCCAGCACAATGGAGAACAGGGTCATGATCACCAGCGACTGCCTGGCAGCGGCCCTCGCCCGTCGCGGATCGCGTTTCCCCAGGCTAAAGGCCACCACTACCGTGGTCCCGAGATCGATCGCCGCAAAGAATGAAATGATCACCATGTTAAAGCTGTCGGCCAGCCCAACCCCCGCCATCGCCTCTTTGCCGAGCCAGCTGACAAGGAAGGTGCTAAGCACCCCCATCAGCAGGACACAGGTGTTTTCCAGGAAGATAGGCACGGCAAGGGGGGTGATTTCGCGCCAGAAGAGAACCTTGTAGCTCTTACGTTTGGTATACCAGGGCGTGCGCATCACGGCCTGGCGTAAAGCGGAGGTGACGTTCAAAATGGACCTTAGCGAGAAAAGTTGAAACTCCATTTCAAATGATGAGGGAGAAATGCAGATCCTGCAAAGTATTTCCCACAAAAATATGTTGGTAATTACGTCAAACTGACGACGGAATCAGCAGTTGATCGAAATCAGGTAAGATCAGGTTTGACAAAAGTTTTTTCGCCGCTAAGATAACGCTCCACAACGATTCCTCTGTAGTTCAGTCGGTAGAACGGCGGACTGTTAATCCGTATGTCACTGGTTCGAGTCCAGTCAGAGGAGCCACATTTAAGAAGCCTGCTTTCGAGCAGGCTTTTTGCTTTTCCGGGTTCGGCAAACCGCGGACAAAAAAAAGCCCCCCGACAAGTCGGAGGGCTTAGTTTGTTCAGCGACGCTTATTCGCCTTTGGCTTCAGCGTGCTTCATCTCGCCCATGACTTTCAGCTTTTTCGAGATTTCACGACGCTCTTTAGAGATCTCAGCATTTTTGATGATGTAGTCGTCTACGCGGTCTTCGTAGTCGCTTTTCATGCTGGCGATAATGCCCTGGATAGCTTCAACGCTCATGCCTGGTTTGATGTAATCGCTCAGGTTGTCCAGCAGCAGAACACGCTTCTGGTTGTCACGGATCTTTTTCTCAACGTCCTGGATTTCACGTTGCAGTTTGTTCTTGCGGCGGAACAGGCGGACGAATTCCAGAACATCCTGGAAAGAAGGCTTGGTAGTTTCCATTTTTACACCCCTGATAATGTGAGATTCGGATTCGTTTAAACAACCGCGATGCCGTTAACCTTACTGACAGCGATTGCTGATGACAATAATTTTTCCTTTGTCCCTATCATAACCTCAATTTCTGCTGAATCGAAGCAGCAGGCAACACAACCACGCATAGCCGCTTTTTATTTGCGCAATGCACGGCAGATAAGATGTGACAACAGTTCCAGCTGACGCGCAAGCTCCATGCTCAACCATACATAGCCGTGAATGGGCGTTTCCGCCACGTTTTCACTGGACTGATCCTTGATCAGCTGGCGCAGCTCGGCAACGATTTCGTTCAGCCGCTCGGTATTGGCCAGAATCGGCTGCGGATTACCTTCGTAGAGCGCATGAGCGATGGTGAGCAGCGTCTGCTGCGTCATCTGCTGCGTCTCTTTTAAGGTCCGGGCATTCAGCATCACAAAATGGCTGGCCCGGGAGGCCCAGTGGGCGTTGATTTGCAGCTCCAGCATGCAGACCAGATTGCGGCTGACGGTCTGGATAGCTTCGAAAATGGATTTCTGGATATGGGTTTCTTTGCTGGCAGGAGTAATCAGTCCGCGCATTTTGACCACGTCGTTGAGGATGATTTGCAGATGTTTTTCCAGCCGCGGACGTTCCACCAGGTTTGGGGAAAAGCCCGCCTGATAGACCCGATTGAAGGCGGTGACATAGTTCGCCATCTGGATACGCCAGTGCAGGAACGCCCGCTGCGGCCAGATACCGGTAAACAGCATCGCCAGCAGAGAACCGAGGATCACGTCGCCGCTTCGCCACAGGGCGGTATGCATATCCCCGGTGGGCGCGCCTATTACCACCGCAAGGGTGATCCCGATAAGCAACGACTGATAGGGCCGCTTACCCAGCGCCAGCCAGCCGCAGAGGAACATCGCCGCCGCGCACCACAGCAGCATCAGCGGCAGAGAGATTAGCTCCAGCTTCAGGGCAATCAACCCCAGTGCCGAACCCAGAATGGTGCCGCCAATGCGCTCAAACGCGCGCGGCACCACGTTGCCCCAGAAGGAGATGGGCCCCATGATGACTACCAGGGTAATCAGCGGCCATGTCCCTTCCGGCACGTCCAGCAGACGCACCAGTAAAAAGGTAAGGACAAACGCCAGCGCGATACGGCACCCGTGTACGGTGCGGTAATGGCGATATAGTCGAATTTCAAAAGGCGTCAGAGTTTTGTCGGGGCGCACACGCTCTCCAGCATTACGGCAAACCCTGATTGTACTGCGTTTTCTGCCGGAGTGGTGGCACCCGGCAGAAAAACCCTGTGAAGCGTGAGCATACCTGCAGCGTTACGCGACCCGGTTTTGTACCGGAATAAACATCTCGATATCCCAGTAGCCGTCGGCGTTACCGTCGTTCAGGTAACGTTCGAAGCAGGGTTTCGGTGCGATCTGGTAATCGCCATCTTCAAGCAGGCTGTCGAAAAACAGGTTCCAGGGGGTGGCGAAGTCATAATTCTCAACGCGGGCGGTGGCTACCGCGTACTCGCCTTCGGCTACTTCAGTGAGGATCACCCCTTCACTGTTGGTGGGGATGACAAAATCGTCCGGCACGGTGACCACCGTGTCGCAGCGTAACTTTTCAGCGGGCACTTCATCCGGATTATCATAATAGACGGCCACCCACTCCAGCGGCTGAATATGCTTGCCGTCTACCCACATCACCAGTTGCTCAAAACCCTGCTTAACCGTTTGCTCCCAGGGGCCAACCATATGAAAACCGGCGATTTTGCGTTTGTTCTGGTGCTTGATGCTGTAGTCCATGCTGCCTCCGATTGGTTACTGTATATACATACACTGTAATGCAGAGAAAAGCGGTTTAACAATGATGATCTGTCTATTATGCGAGCAGGCTCGCACAGTCGCCAGCCTGCTCATCCTGCCGTCAGGCTTTGTGGTGCAGATAGTCGCTCAGGCGTGAGAACATCCCACCTTTACCCACCCCTTCTAGGGTCACCAGCGGCCAGTGGGCGACCACTTTATCGCGATCGTACAGCTCAATCTCCCCGACCCGCTGATGCGCGGCAATCGGCGCTTCCAGCTCTTTTTTATCCAGCACATATTTGGCTTTAATGTTCGGCAGCTCCGCCTTCGGCAGCGCCAGCCAGAAGTCCTGATCGGTGCCCAGCGAAATCTGCTCTTTATCGCCGTACCAGATACGCTCGATGCCTACCTGCTTACCGTTACGCAGGATCTGCACGGTATCGAAGTTCTGCTGTCCCCAGTGCAGGAGCTTGCGCGCCTGATCCTCACGACCTTTTGGACTCTCGGCCCCCATAATGACGGCAATCAGGCGGCGCTGACCGTCCACGGCAGAGGCGATCAGATTAAAGCCGGCACCGGAAGTGTGACCAGTTTTCAGGCCATCAACGCTGAGGGACTTATCCCACAGCAGGCCGTTACGGTTCTGCTGGGTGATGCCGTTCCAGGTCAGGCTCTTCTCGCTGTACATGTGATAAAACGCCGGCTCACCGTGAATGATGGCACGGGAAAGCACCGCCAGGTCGTACGCCGAGCTGTGCTGGCCCGGGGCGTCCAGACCGTGAACCGTTTCAAAATGGGTATCGCGCAGATTCAGCTTTTTAACGTAGTCGTTCATCATGGTGACGAACTGAGGCTGTCCGCCCGCCACGTAATCGGCCAGCGCCACGCAGGCGTCGTTGCCGGAGTCGACAATCAAACCGCGGCTAAGATCGCGCACCGACACCTGCTCGCCCGCCTTCAGGAACATCAGCGAGGAGCCGTCAAACACCGGATTGCCTTTGGCCCAGGCATCCTGTCCAACCGTGACCATATCGTCCGGGGTGATGCGATGGCTGTCGATGGCGCGATCCACCACGTAGCCGGTCATGAGCTTGGTCAGGCTGGCCGGATTACGCTGCTGATGTTCGTTGCCCGCCGTTAAAATCTGCCCCGTCGTATAATCCATCAGCACCCAGGAGCCTGCCTGGATGGCTGGCGGCTGCGGCGCATAATTAATTGGATCGGCAGCCAGCGCGGAAGAAATGCTCAAAGTGAGTAAAGAAACAGCAATAAACAGACGGCGTTTCAACGGTATATCCTCAGGTCATTTAAAATCGTTGCCCTTTTTACGGAAGTTTTCCGCTGGATACCTGGAATAATTGCAAAAAAATGTGACAGCACGCAGGTTTTTCCCGGACGATGCCTCGCAAATTTGCAAGCTGAGGGCGCTTTTCCTTCGGCGTGCCAGGCCGGATGGTTTACCATAGTGGTGTCACTCATAAACAGGATGGTATTACTGGTGTCTGACTCCGCCGCGCTGCCTACATTTTTATTCCACGATTACGAAACCTTTGGCACCAGCCCCTCGCTGGATCGCCCTGCTCAGTTTGCCGCGATCCGCACCGATGCCGATTTCAATATCATCGGCGAGCCGGAGGTGTTCTTTTGTAAACCCGCAGATGACTATCTGCCCCAGCCCGGTGCGGTGATGGTCACCGGCATTACGCCGCAGGAAGCCCGGGAGAAAGGGGTGAATGAAGCGGAGTTTGCCCGTCGCATTCACGACCTGTTTACCGTGCCCAACACCTGCGTGGTGGGCTACAACAACGTGCGCTTCGATGACGAAGTGACCCGGCATATTTTTTACCGCAACTTCTACGATCCCTATGCCTGGAGCTGGCAAAATAAGAACTCGCGCTGGGATCTGTTGGACGTGATGCGCGCCTGCTATGCCCTGCGCCCGGAGGGGATCGTCTGGCCTGATAATGAAGACGGGCTACCCAGCTTCCGCCTGGAACATCTGACCCGCGCGAACGGCATTGAACACAGCAACGCCCATGACGCGATGGCGGACGTCTACGCCACTATCGCCATGGCGAAGCTGGTGAAGACCCGGCAGCCGAAGCTGTTCGAGTACCTGCTCAGCCATCGCAGTAAACAGAAACTCACCACCCTGATAGACGTGCCGCAGATGAAGCCGCTGATGCACATCTCCGGGATGTTTGGCGCCTGGCGCGGGAATACCAGCTGGGTGGCCCCGCTGGCCTGGCACCCGGAAAACCGCAACGCGGTGATTATGGTGGATTTGGCCGGGGATATTACCCCCCTGCTGACGCTTGAAAGCGACGCCCTGCGCGAGCGGCTGTACACGCCGAAAGAGGCGCTGGGCGACGATGCTGCCGTGCCGGTGAAGCTGGTGCATATTAACAAGTGCCCGGTATTGGCCCCCGCCAATACCCTGCGTCCGGAAGATGCCGAACGGCTGGGTATCGACCGTCAGCACTGCCTGGACAACCTGAAACGGCTGCGTGAGAACCCGCAGGTGCGCGAAAAGGTGGTGGCGATTTTTGCCGAGGCGGAGCCGTTTGTCCCGTCAGAGAACGTTGATGCCCAGCTCTATAACGGCTTTTTCAGCGATGCTGACCGCTCTGCCATGAATATTGTTTTGCAGACCGATCCCCGTAACCTGCCCGCACTGGATATCACCTTTGCCGACCAGCGCATCAACAAGCTGATCTTTAACTACCGGGCGCGTAATTTCCCCGGCACGCTGGATGAGGCCGAGCAGGAACGGTGGTTGCAGCATCGCCGCAATGTGTTTACGCCGGAGTATTTGCAGGCTTACGCCCAGGAGCTGGAGATGCTCTACGGCGAGTATGAAGGCAATGCTGAAAAGCAGGCGCTGTTGAAGGCGCTGTATCAGTATGCGCAGGAGATTGTGTAAGCGCAGGATATAAAAAAACCGGAGGCGATGTTCTCCGGTTTTTTTTGCTTTGCCCGGCGGCGCTACGCTTGCCGGACCTGGAGGTTTGTTATGCTACGTCTTCGTACTGAGGAACCGGGTTGCGGAAGCTTTTGGTTACGCATGCCAGGTAAATCAGGCCGATACCACCCCAGATCAGACCCAGAACCATTGAGCTCTCTTCCAGGTTGATCCACAGCGCACCTACAGTCAGCGCGCCACATACCGGCAGCAGCAGGTAGTTGAAGTGGTCTTTCAGCGTTTTGTTGCGCTTCTCACGGATCCAGAACTGAGAGATCACGGAGAGGTTAACAAAGGTAAAGGCAACCAGCGCACCGAAGTTGATCAGCGCAGTCGCGGTAACCAGGTCGAAGTTAATCGCCAGCAGCGCAATGGCACCCACCAGCAGCACGTTCCATGCCGGGGTACGCCATTTCGGATGAACATAACCGAAGAAGCGAGTCGGGAACACGCCATCACGGCCCATCACGTACATCAGACGGGAAACGCCTGCGTGTGCCGCCATACCGGATGCCAGTACGGTGACGCTGGAGAAGATCAGCACGCCCCACTGGAAGGTTTTACCGGCAACATACAGCATGATTTCTGGCTGTGACGCGTCCGGATCTTTGAAGCGAGAGATATCCGGGAAGTACAGCTGCAGGAAGTAAGAAGCACCGATAAAGATGATGCCGCCAATCAATGCCGTCAGGAAGATAGCGCGCGGAATCACACGCTCAGCGTCTTTGGTCTCTTCAGACAGAGAAGAGATACCGTCGAAGCCGAGGAACGAGAAGCACAGGATAGTCGCACCGGTGATCATCGGCACCACATGCGCGCCTTCAGACCAGAATGGACGGGTGCTGGTCAGCGTACCTGCGCCTTCACCGTGAGAAACGCCGTAAATGATCAGACCCACGATCACCGCAACAATCCCCATCTGCAGGATAACAATCAGGGTGTTGAAGTTGGCAACGGTCTTGATGCTGCGCAGGTTAGAGATGGTCATAAAGGCCACCAGCGCCACAACGAAGATCCACGACGGTACGGAAGGCATCAGCGCTTCGAAGTAAATTTTGGCCAGAAGGATGTTGATCATCGGCATGAACAGGTAGTCCAGCAGGGATGACCAGCCCACCATAAAGCCGACAGCCGGGCTAATGGACTTCTGAGCATAGGTGTACGCAGAGCCTGCGGACGGGAAGCGGCGAACCAGCTTGCCGTAGCTCAGCGCGGTAAAGAGGATCGCGATCAGCGCAAAGGCATATGCCGTTGCAACGTGACCGTCAGTGAGGCCTGAGACGATACCAAACGTATCGAACAGCGTCATCGGCTGCATATAGGCAAGGCCCATCATAACAACCGGAATCAACGTAAGCGTTTTACGTAATTCCACGCGAGAGGTTTTTGGAGTTGCGTTATGCGACATAGTTATTCTCCTTTACGGTGAATACCGCCACGTAAGCGAATGATTGCCCCATTTCTTTCTTCCTCAGCGACAACAACTGTCGGATTTTAGTAAATATCTATCCGGTACGAAGCCCGGCCTCTTGGATTTAATGGTTTTCTTACATGCAAAAAAAAATAACCGACGCCTTTTATATCGTCGATTATTCCATGTTTGCTGCGGCGCATTTTCCCTAAATGATAGTGAAAATGCAAGAGATCGAAAGGCATCCTAAAGTTAAATTTTTATTTAATCGCCTGATTTCTCAGCGGCGCCCTGTGCATAAACGGCAGCGATAGCACTATTTGCTAAAATTTCTTGTCGCCACCATGCACTGGCAAGCCCCGCAGTCTGCTCATTCCAGCCAATCCATACGGAATCATAGCTGGATTGCGCTATGACCTGTTTCTCTACCAGCGCACCGCTTTCAATAAAGCGCTGGGCTAAATAACGTGGCAGATAGCCGCAGCCTAAGCCGCTAATTTGCAGCTCCAGCTTGGTTTTATAATCAAATACGGTAATGGCTTCCTGATCGTCCAGTAGCTGGGAAGAGACCGCGCAGCCGGGTAAGGAACTGTCACCCACCACGATAGCGCGATAATTTTTGATCGTCCGGCGATTCACCGGCTCCGGCTCCTGGGCCAGCGGATGGTGTGGAGCGATGACAAATACCTGTTCCAGTTGTCCGAGACAGGCAAAGCCAAAATCGCTGAGCTGCGGCGGCTCATGCAGTGCGCCGACGACAATATCCGCCCGCCCCTGCACCAGCGACTCCCAGGAGCCGGCCAGCACGCCATTGATAAACTTGAGACGGGTAACGCTGTGTCGCTCGTAGAAGGCCTCGATAAGCGGTGCCAGCAGGGAAAACGGAAAGGTATCATCGACTCCGATAATCAGCTCGTTTTCCCAGCCCTGATGCAGTTTAACGGCCTGCTTTTCCAGCTCACGTACCGTATGCAGTACGTCCCGCCCTTTCTCCAGCAGCATTTGCCCGGTGCGGGTAAAGCGCGCCCGGTGGCCGGAGCGGTCCAGGATCTGAATATTAAGATCGCTTTCGAGCTTGTGAACGGTGTAGCTGAGCGCTGAGGGGGTTTTAAAGAGCTTCGCCGAGGCCGCAGCAAAGCTCCCCTCCTTTTCCAGTGCATCAAGGATAATAAGGACATCCAGCAGCGGTTTCATGCTCACCCCCTTGTGGTGCGCTTACGCTCCGCCAGCGGCGTTACTCCATAGGCATAACCAGCGGATCGGGAAAGAGATACTCAAATCCCAGTTCATGACAGATGCGGTTCCCATCAATCAATTTGCCCTTCCCCTCTCCGGGGGCATCGTGGAAGTGCGGCGGTGCCAGGCCGAGCTGACGCGACATCACCGGATAAAATGTACTGCGTGTTGGATGAGAGGGCGCACATATATTATAGATGTGCCCGCCCTTCGGGGCCTGTAATAGCAGGGTAATTGCGCCGATCACGTCTTCAAGATGCACCAGATTGACGCCATGTTGTCCATCAGGCGCTGATTTTCCGGCAAAAAAACGACCGGGATGACGACCGGGCCCCACCAGCCCCGCCAGGCGTAATATATCCACCTGGGTGCCGGGTAAATTATGCAGCCAGTCTTCCAGCTCTTTTAATACCCGCCCGCTGGCCGTTACCGGCTGGCGCGGCATATTCTCTTTCACCGCGCCTTCCACATCGCCATATACCGACGTGGAACTGGTGAAAATAATGCGGGGAATATGGTACGCCAGGGCGCTGTCGACAATTTCCTGGACTGCCTGCAGATAATAAGACTCCCCCGGCCCGGTGCGACGCGCCGGCAGCGTGATCACCAGCGCATCCACATCACTCATCAGCGTATCCAGATCGTCGGTGTTGCACACCAGCTCTGGCTCCAGGCGCAATTCAACGCTTTCGATGCCGCACATTCGCGCCGCTTCGACCCCATCCGCTGTGGTTTTACTGCCGGTGACCTCCCAGCCCCGCGCCAGTAGCGACATGGCCAGCGGCATTCCAAGCCATCCCAGACCGACAATTGCGACCTTTTTCATGCGTTTTCTCCTGACGTTTACGCCTCTGCTTTAAGGCTACGCCAGCCATACGCAACTGACAATTGATAGCACCAATATGAAATCATTTAATGATTGAAAAAAGCCCTTGCTTTATGTAGCGCAAGTGGTTTAGGTTAAACGACATCACATGAATAAGCATTCATCGAGAATTTTATGACACGCGTTCAATTTAAACACCACCATCATCACCATCATCCTGACTAGTCTTTCAGGCGATGTGTGCTGGAAGACAGTTAGATCTTCCAGCGGTGCATGAACGCAAGAAAAAGCCCCCCGGAAGATCATCTTCCGGGGGCTTTTTTTTGGACCGTATTCAGGCAAGTTACAACAGGATCATGAGGAACCGAAAATGTTAGATAATTCACGTTTACGCATAGCTATGCAGAAATCAGGTCGTCTTAGCGACGATTCCCGCGAACTGCTGGCCCGCTGCGGCATTAAAATTAACCTGCACACTCAGCGCCTGATTGCGCTGGCAGAGAACATGCCAATTGATATTCTGCGCGTGCGTGACGACGACATTCCGGGCCTGGTCATGGACGGCGTAGTGGATCTGGGCATCATTGGCGAAAACGTGCTGGAAGAAGAGCTCCTGACCCGCCGCGCGCAGGGAGAAGACCCGCGCTACTTTACCCTGCGTCGCCTGGACTTTGGCGGCTGCCGCCTGTCGCTGGCGACCGCGGCAGACGAACCCTGGGACGGTCCGGCTTCCCTGAACGGCAAGCGTATCGCGACTTCCTACCCTCACCTGCTGAAGCGTTACCTCGATCAGAAAGGGGTGCAGTTCAAATCCTGCCTGCTGAACGGCTCTGTCGAAGTGGCCCCGCGTGCCGGCCTGGCTGACGCGATTTGTGACCTGGTCTCCACTGGCGCCACCCTGGAAGCCAACGGCCTGCGCGAAGTGGAAGTGATCTACCGCTCCAAAGCCTGCCTGATCCAGCGCGACGGCGAGATGCCGGAAGCCAAACAGCAGCTGATTGACCGCCTGCTGACCCGTATTCAGGGGGTGATCCAGGCCCGCGAATCGAAATACATCATGATGCACGCCCCGACCGAGCGTCTGGATGAAGTCATTGCCCTGTTGCCGGGCGCTGAACGTCCAACCATTCTGCCGCTGGCAGGGGATCAGCAGCGCGTGGCGATGCATATGGTCAGCAGCGAAACCCTGTTCTGGGAAACTATGGAAAAACTGAAAGCGCTGGGCGCCAGCTCAATCCTGGTGTTGCCGATTGAGAAGATGATGGAGTAACAACCATGACCTTTAACACCGTTATCGACTGGAACACCTGTAGCGCAGAACAGCAGCGTGAATTGCTGATGCGCCCGGCCATCTCTGCGTCGGAAAGCATTACCCGCACCGTGGCGGAAATTCTGGAAAATGTGAAAACCCGTGGCGACGATGCCCTGCGGGAGTACAGCGCGAAATTCGACAAAACCGATGTCGGCGCGCTGAAGGTGAGCGAGCAGACGATTGCCGAAGCCGCCGCGCGTCTGAGCGATGAGTTAAAGCAGGCGATGGCCGTCGCGGTGCAGAACATTGATACCTTCCACACCGCGCAGAAGCTGCAAACCGTCGATGTGGAAACCCTCCCCGGCGTGCGCTGCCAGCAGGTGACCCGTCCGGTCGACTCGGTGGGCTTGTATATTCCGGGTGGCTCCGCCCCCCTCTTCTCAACCGTATTGATGCTGGCGACCCCTGCCCGTATCGCCGGCTGTCGCAAAGTGGTGCTCTGCTCTCCGCCGCCGATTGCCGATGAAATTCTGTATGCCGCGCAGCTGTGCGGCGTGCAGGAGATTTTCAACGTCGGCGGGGCGCAGGCTATCGCGGCGCTGGCGCTGGGCACCGAATCTGTGCCGCGGGTGGATAAAATCTTCGGGCCGGGCAACGCCTTTGTGACCGAAGCCAAGCGTCAGGTCAGCCAGCGGCTGGACGGCGCGGCCATCGATATGCCGGCCGGCCCGTCGGAAGTGCTGGTTATCGCCGACAGCGGCGCGACGCCGGATTTCGTGGCCTCCGATTTGCTCTCCCAGGCAGAGCACGGCCCGGACTCGCAGGTGATCCTGCTGACGCCGGATGCCGGTATGGCAAAACGCGTGGGCGAAGCGGTTGAACGTCAGCTGGCCGATCTGCCGCGTGCAGAAACCGCCCGCCAGGCGCTCTCCGCCAGCCGCCTGATCGTGGCCCGGGATCTGGCCCAATGCATCGCTATCTCCAACCTCTACGGCCCTGAGCACCTGATCATCCAGACCCGCAACGCCCGTGAGCTGGTGGACAGCATCACCAGCGCCGGTTCGGTGTTCCTTGGTGACTGGTCCCCGGAATCCGCAGGCGATTACGCCTCCGGAACCAACCACGTGCTGCCGACCTACGGCTATACCGCCACCTGTTCCAGTCTGGGACTGGCGGATTTCCAGAAGCGCATGACCGTGCAGGAACTTTCCCGCGAGGGCTTTGCCTCACTGGCCTCTACCATCGAAACGCTGGCCGCCGCCGAACGTCTGACCGCCCACAAAAATGCCGTGACGCTGCGCGTTGCCGCCCTGAAGGAGCAAGCATGAGTATTGAAGAGTTAGCCCGCGACAACGTTCGCGCCCTGACCCCATATCAGTCTGCCCGCCGTCTGGGTGGTAATGGCGATGTCTGGCTGAATGCCAATGAATTCCCCACTGCCGTCAGCTTCGAGCTGACCCAGCAGACGCTGAACCGCTACCCGGAGTGTCAGCCGAAAGCGGTAATTGAAAACTATGCCGCCTATGCCGGTGTACAGCCGGAGCAGGTGCTGGTCAGCCGCGGAGCGGATGAAGGCATCGAACTGCTGATCCGCGCCTTCTGCGAGCCGGGTAAAGACGCGGTGCTCTACTGCCCGCCGACCTATGGGATGTACAGCGTCAGCGCCGAAACCTTTAACGTTGAGCTGCGTAAAGTGCCTGCTCTGGAAAACTGGCAGCTCGATTTGCAGGGCATTGCCGACAATCTCGACGGCGTGAAGGTGGTGTTTGTCTGCAGCCCGAACAACCCCACCGGCCAGCTGATTAACCCGCAGGATATCCGCACGCTGCTGGAGATGACCCACGGTAAAGCGCTGGTGGTGGCCGATGAAGCCTATATCGAGTTTTGCCCGCAGGCGACGCTCGCCGGCTGGCTGGCGGAATATCCGCACCTGGTGATCCTGCGTACCCTGTCAAAAGCCTTCGCCCTGGCCGGGCTGCGCTGCGGTTTTACGCTGGCGAATAAAGAGGTGATCGATCTGCTGATGAAGGTGATTGCGCCTTATCCGCTCTCGACGCCGGTAGCGGATATCGCCGCCCAGGCGCTGTCGCCAGACGGCATCACCGCCATGCGGCGTCGTGTGGCGCAGATCGTCGACGAGCGTACGTATCTAGTCAGCCAGTTAAAAACTATCCCCTGCGTGGAGCAGGTTTTCGACTCGGAAACCAACTATATTCTGGCGCGTTTTACCGCCTCGAGTGCAGTGTTTAAATCTTTATGGGATCAGGGCATTATCTTACGAGACCAGAACAAACAACCCTCTTTGAGTGGCTGCTTACGCATTACCGTGGGCACCCGGGAAGAGAGCCAGCGCGTTATCGACGCCCTGAATGCGGAGAAAGTATGAGCCAGAAGTACCTCTTTATCGATCGTGACGGCACTATCATTTCGGAACCACCCAGTGATTATCAGGTCGATCGTTTCGACAAGCTGGCCTTTGAAGCCGACGTTATTCCGGTGCTGCTGAAACTGCAGAAAGCCGGTTTTAAGCTGGTGATGATCACTAATCAGGACGGCCTCGGCACCGACAGCTTCCCGCAGGCTGATTTTGACGGCCCGCACGACCTGATGATGCAGATCCTCACCTCTCAGGGCGTGGTGTTTGATGAGGTGTTGATTTGTCCGCATCTGCCTGCCGACAACTGCGACTGCCGTAAGCCGAAAGTGAAGCTGGTTGAGCAGTACCTGGCAGACACGGCGCTGGATAAAGCCAACAGCTATGTCATCGGCGATCGCGCTACGGATATCGAGCTGGCGACCAACATGGGCATCACCGGCCTGCGCTATCAGCGTGAGGGTCTGAACTGGGCGATGATTGGCGATCAGCTGACCAAACGGGACCGCTACTCCCACGTCGAGCGCAATACCAAAGAGACGCAGATTGACGTCAAGGTGTGGCTGGATCGCGAAGGCGGCAGCAAGATCCACACCGGCGTGGGCTTCTTCGATCATATGCTGGATCAGATCGCCACCCACGGGGGCTTCCGCATGGAGATCGGCGTTAAGGGCGATCTCTACATTGACGATCACCACACCGTGGAAGATACCGGCCTGGCGCTGGGCGAAGCGCTGAAGCTGGCGCTGGGTGACAAGCGCGGCATCAGCCGTTTTGGCTTTGTACTGCCGATGGATGAGTGCCTGGCTCGCTGTGCGCTGGATATCTCCGGCCGTCCGCACCTGGAATATAAAGCCGACTTTACCTATCAGCGCGTGGGCGACCTGAGCACCGAGATGGTTGAGCACTTTTTCCGCTCCCTCTCCTACACCATGGGCCTGACGCTGCACCTGAAAACCAAAGGTAAGAACGATCACCACCGAGTGGAGAGCCTGTTTAAGGCCTTCGGCCGCACCCTGCGCCAGGCCATTCGCGTGGAAGGCGATACCCTGCCGTCGTCGAAAGGAGTGCTGTAATGAACGTGGTGATCCTCGATACCGGCTGCGCCAACCTCAATTCGGTGAAATCCGCGATTGCCCGCCACGGTTACGACCCGCTGGTCAGCCGCGATCCGGATGTGGTGCTGCACGCAAGCAAACTCTTTTTACCGGGCGTCGGTACGGCGCAGGCGGCGATGGATCAGATCCACCAGCGTGAGCTGGTTGATCTGATTAAAGCCTGTACCCAGCCGGTGCTGGGTATCTGTCTGGGCATGCAGCTGCTGGGGCGTCGTAGTGAAGAGTCCAACGGCGTGGATCTGCTGGGCATCATCGACGAGGACGTGCCGAAAATGACCGACCACGGCCTGCCACTGCCACACATGGGCTGGAACCGGGTCTATCCCAAAGCGGGCGATCGACTGTTCCGCGGTATTGAGGACGGAGCGTATTTCTATTTTGTTCACAGCTACGCGATGCCGGTAAACGCGAATACCATCGCCCAGTGCCATTACGGCGAGCCCTTCACCGCCGCCGTGCAGAAAGACAATTTCTACGGCGTGCAGTTTCACCCGGAGCGTTCCGGGGCCGCTGGCGCGCAGTTGCTGAAAAACTTCCTGGAGATGTAATGATTATTCCCGCTTTAGATTTAATTGACGGCACGGTTGTTCGTCTGCACCAGGGCGATTACGGTCAGCAACGCGACTACGGCAACGATCCGCTGCCGCGTCTGCAGGACTATGCCGCGCAGGGAGCCGAGGTGCTGCACCTGGTTGACCTGACCGGCGCGAAAGATCCGGCCAAACGCCAGATCCCACTGCTGAAAAAACTGGTCGCGGGCATGAACGTTCCGGTCCAGGTTGGCGGCGGCGTGCGCACCGAAGAGGACGTAGCGGCGCTGCTGGAAGCCGGCGTGGCGCGCGTGGTGGTGGGCTCTACGGCGGTAAAAGATCCTGAGACGGTACAGGGCTGGTTCAAGCGCTTTGGCGCCGACGCGCTGGTGCTTGCGCTGGACGTGCGTATCGACGAACAGGGTAACAAACAGGTCGCGGTCAGCGGCTGGCAGGAGAACTCCGGCGTGACCCTGGAAGCGCTGGTGGAGCGCTATCTGCCGGTGGGTCTGAAGCATGTTTTGTGCACTGATATCTCCCGCGACGGCACGCTGGCCGGTTCTAACGTGTCGCTGTATGAAGAGATCTGTGCCCGTTATCCTCAGGTGGCGTTTCAGTCATCCGGCGGCATTGGTGATTTGAACGATATTGCCGCCCTGCGCGGGACTGGTGTACGTGGGGTCATCGTTGGGCGCGCCCTGCTGGAAGAAAAATTTACGGTTAAGGAGGCGATTCAATGCTGGCAAAACGGATAATTCCTTGTCTCGACGTGCGTGATGGTCAGGTCGTAAAAGGTGTGCAGTTTCGCAACCACGAGATTATCGGCGATATTGTTCCCCTGGCAAAACGCTATGCGGAGGAAGGTGCGGATGAGCTGGTCTTCTACGATATCACCGCCTCCAGCGATGGCCGTGTGGTGGATAAAAGCTGGGTCGCGCGCGTTGCGGAAGTGATTGATATTCCTTTCTGCGTAGCGGGTGGGATTAAATCGGCAGACGACGCGTCAAAGATCCTCTCCTTCGGCGCCGACAAAATTTCCATTAACTCCCCTGCCCTGGCCGATCCTGAGCTCATCACCCGTCTGGCCGATCGTTTTGGCGTACAGTGTATCGTGGTCGGGATTGATACCTGGTTTGACGACGCCACCGGCAAATATCACGTCAATCAGTATACCGGCGATGAGAGCCGTACCCGCGTCACCCAGTGGGAGACGCTGGACTGGGTGCAGGAAGTGCAGAAGCGCGGCGCGGGTGAGATCGTGCTGAACATGATGAACCAGGATGGCGTACGTAACGGCTATGACCTGGCGCAGCTGAAAAAAGTGCGCGAGGTATGCCATGTGCCGCTGATCGCCTCTGGCGGCGCGGGTACGATGGAGCACTTCCTTGAAGCCTTCCGCGATGCCGACGTTGACGGCGCGCTAGCGGCCTCGGTGTTCCACAAGCAGATTATTAATATTGGTGAGTTAAAAACGTTCCTGGCAAATCAGGGCGTGGAGATCAGGGTATGTTAACAGAGCAACAACGTGCGCAGCTGGACTGGGAAAAAACTGACGGCTTAATGCCGGTGGTCGTGCAGCACGCAGTATCCGGTGAAGTGCTGATGCTGGGTTATATGAATCAGGACGCGCTGGCGAAGACCATCGACAGCGGTAAAGTGACCTTTTTCTCGCGCACTAAACAGCGTCTGTGGACCAAGGGCGAAACCTCCGGCCATTTTCTGAACGTGGTCAGCATCACCCCGGACTGCGATAACGATACCTTGCTGGTACTGGTGAACCCAATCGGGCCGACCTGCCATCTGGGCACCAGCAGCTGCTTTGGCGATGCCAGCCACCAGTGGCTGTTCCTGTATCAGCTGGAACAACTTCTGGCCGAGCGCAAAACTGCCGACCCGCAAAGCTCCTACACTGCGAAGCTCTATGCCAGCGGCACCAAGCGCATTGCGCAGAAAGTGGGCGAAGAAGGCGTAGAGACAGCCCTGGCCGCGACCGTTAACGACCGGGCTGAGCTGACGAATGAAGCCTCTGACCTGATGTATCACCTGCTGGTGCTGCTGCAGGATCAGGAGTTAGATTTGACCGCCGTAATTGAGAATCTGCGTCAGCGACACAAATAAAAAACCGGGGAAACCCGGTTTTTTTTCAGCTTGCAGGCCTGTATCAGGCTCTGGTCTGGTAGTTGCGCAGAGCGTTACGACCTAAGACGACGCCAGAGCCAATAATCCCACCCAACAGTACCGCGAGGATCAGTACGATTGAACGTTTCGGGCTGTCACGGCGAATCGGCAGATCTGGCTTCATTACGTAACGATACGCATGGATGGTGGTCGGATCGATTTTCAGTTTCTGAATATCGAGCAGTTTCTGTTTGTTTTGATAGTAGCTGTCGGACAGCGTCAGCGGACGTGAAGATTCATGAGCAATCATGGATTGCAACGCTTCGGTACCTAACAGAAACATTGATTCTTGCGTAACATCTTGTGTCTGCTGAATTTTTGGGGTTGTAACGTTTGCTGCCTCAGCATATTTCAATGCTTCCGTGATCTGTTTGATCCGCAGATCTTTTTGCTCCTGAGCGATGGTTTCCTGGTTACTCAGCACATCGTTCAAACTTGTGACCTGCTGCTTGATGTTATCGTTAAGGTCAACCTGAAGCTCTTTTTGAATCAGCTCATCTACCTGCTGAATATATTGCGCCACCTGCTTTTGTGCCGCTTCGGCCGAAGAACTTACATATTTGATACTCAGAGGGAAGTTTTGTCCTTTTACTGTAGGCTCGATTGTCAGCTTTTCCGCGTCAACCTTGTTTTCCAGCGTCTGGGACAATGCAGAGAAAGAGGCGTTATAGCGAGTGATCACGCTCTCCTGGATATCCGTTAATTTCGGCGCGTTACTACCATAAAGGATATTCATCGCATTGCTGAAACCGCCAATTTGGGCGGCATCAGGTTGAGTAATGATCGCGGTAGATGTCCACTTCTCTTTGGCAAAGGCCAGGTACGCGCCGGCAATCACAAGAGCAATGGCGATAAACGCAGCGATTAACCATTTCCCACGCCACAGCTGCACCAAAAGATCAATCAAATCAATCTGCTCAGGGTCACTGCTTCGCGTGACCACGTTATTGTTGTTCTGCGTCATATAATCCTTCGAAGGCGAAAAAGCGCAAATAATAAAGTTTCAGATATAGTTTATCGATTGTTGACGGATTTTCTATAGGAATCCGATTAGCCATATCGAAAATATGATGTTTGGGAACCCTGCGCATCGCGTTATCATACCTTAAATCCGGTATTTAACGCACCGGGCATGATAAGTAACAGATGAGGACAGTTATGAAATTTCTGGTCACTGGCGCAGCAGGCTTTATCGGCGCACATGTCAGCAAGCGGCTGCTGGACGCCGGGCATCAGGTTGTAGGTATTGACAACCTCAATGACTATTACGATGTGAACCTGAAGCAGGCGCGTCTTGATCTGCTAACATCCGCGAACTTTACTTTCCATAAGCTTGATCTGGCAGATCGAGAAGGTATGGCTGCTCTCTTCGCTGCGGAAAAATTTGATCGCGTGATCCATCTCGCCGCTCAGGCGGGTGTACGTTATTCCCTGGACAACCCACATGCCTATGCCGAAGCCAATCTGGTAGGTCATCTGAACGTGCTGGAAGGCTGTCGTCATAATAAGGTGCAACACTTGCTTTACGCATCTTCAAGCTCCGTTTACGGACTAAACCGTAAGATGCCTTTCTCTACCGACGATTCCGTTGATCATCCGGTATCGCTGTATGCCGCGACTAAAAAAGCTAACGAACTGATGTCGCACACCTACTCGCATCTGTATGGACTGCCAACGACCGGCCTGCGCTTCTTTACCGTATATGGCCCCTGGGGCCGTCCCGACATGGCGCTGTTTAAATTCACCAAAGCCATGGTGGAAGGAAAAAGCATTGACGTTTATAACTTTGGTAAGATGAAGCGCGACTTTACCTATATCGATGATATTGCCGAAGCGATTGTTCGCCTGCAGGATGTTATTCCGCACGCGGACAGCAACTGGACGGTTGAGACGGGTTCCCCTGCGACCAGCTCCGCCCCTTATCGAGTCTATAACATTGGTAATAGCTCGCCTGTTGAGCTGATGGATTACATAACCGCACTGGAAGAGGCGTTAGGCATTGAAGCCGAGAAAAACATGATGCCAATTCAGCCGGGTGATGTGCTGGAAACCAGCGCGGATACTACGGCGCTGTATGAGGTTATCGGGTTTAAGCCTCAGACCTCGGTTAAAGAGGGTGTGAAGAACTTCGTGGACTGGTATCGCGAATTTTACAAAGTGACTAGTCCTGATATAGGTTGACAGTTTTCTGCCTGTAAAACGCCTGATGAACCTCATCGGGCGTTTTATATTTCAGGGCCAGATGTGGCCGCTCATGGTTATAGATCGCCACAGATTCTTTTACCATCTTCCTGGCTTGCTCAAGATCAACCGGGCGCGAGAGTAAAAACTCATTTTTCAGGATCCCGTTTATTCGCTCTGCCAGCGCATTCTGGTAGCAGTCATACCCGTCAGTCATTGAACAGGTTATACCGTTGTTCTCATGTACTGACTGGTAAAGCGCTGAACAGTATTGTAGCCCTCTGTCAGAATGATGTATCCGGGGGCTTGTCGCTTTTCTTTGTTTCAGTGCCTGCCTGAACGCTTTTACCACATTCTCCGTCTGCAGATTTTCCCCCACATGGTAGCCCATGATTTTCCTGGAACAGGCATCCGTGACCAGACTCAGATAAGCGGTGCCACTGCGCAGCGCAAGGTAAGTAATATCGGCGACCCAGACCTGCTCCGGCTCAAGGGCGGCCACCTGTCCGGGGCCGGGCTTCAGCAGATTAGGATGCCGGTGAAAGCGATGGTGGCTGTTGGTGGTTTTGTGATATGCGCGTTTCACAGGCACCAGAAGCCGGTGTTCATCCAGCAGACTGAACAGGCGGTCACGCCCGATATTCAGTATTTCATCCGCCTGACTGTTCAGCAGATAGTGCAGTTTACATGTCCCCATTCGTGGCTGGCGGCACCGGACTCGGGCAACAAAATCAAGAACCTGAGCATTATGTTCCTGTCGTTTTCTGCACCTTGCATTGTCCTGATACCATGCCTGTCTGCTGTGTCCCGGGAACTGGCATGCACGCGTTACCGTTATTTTTGTTGTTTGACTTTGCGTGAGGACTTGCCGGGCCGATTTTTTACGACACTCACCCCGTAATCGTTTTTCAGAACGTTGATAACAGATTCGAAAAACTCGGCTTTCTGGTTCGCCAGTTCAAGCTGTTTTTCAAGCTCTCTGATCCTTTGCTCGGGTGTGAGTGGGATATTTGTCTGAGCCACAGGCAGTCTCCTCTTCACCAGCTCAGGAAGTCCGGGGCTCCAGTCAAGCCTGCCATATTTACGCAGCCAGACAAGAACGGTGGAGCGCCCCTGAATGCCGTATCGCTGCTGGGCCTGTTTATAGGTCATCTCGCCTTTTTCGACCTGCCCGACAACGGCTATTTTAAAGGATAGAGGATAATCACGTTGGGTACGTTTGAAGTCAGTCATCATCACGTTCTCCGGATTTAAGTCAGGAACGTGTCAACGCTATTCAGGACGGGTCATTAAAAAAAATAAAGCCCGGCGTCGCCGGGCTTTTTCATGCTACAGAGCAATCAGTCACTGCCAAAAAGATCGCGGGTATAGACCTTATCCGCCACGTCAGACAGCTCTTCCGCCATCCGGTTGGAGATGATCACGTCCGCTTCTTTCTTGAAGGCATCCAGATCGCGAACCACACGTGAATGGAAAAATTCATCTTCTTTCATTACCGGTTCATAAATGATGACCTGAACGCCCTTCGCCTTAATACGCTTCATAATCCCCTGAATTGAGGAGGCACGGAAGTTATCCGAACCGCTCTTCATGATCAGACGGTATACGCCCACTACTTTCGGCTGACGCGCCAGGATGGAATCGGAGATAAAATCCTTACGCGTGCGGTTAGCATCCACAATCGCAGAAATTATGTTGTTCGGTACGGCCTGGTAGTTGGCCAGCAGCTGCTTGGTATCTTTCGGCAAACAGTAACCACCGTATCCAAAGGAAGGGTTGTTATAGTGGTTGCCGATACGCGGGTCAAGGCAGACGCCTTCGATGATCTGACGGGTATTCAACCCCAGGCTCTCTGCGTAGCTGTCCAGCTCGTTAAAGTAGGCGACACGCATTGCCAGATAGGTATTGGCAAAGAGTTTGATGGCTTCAGCTTCAGTCGCATCGGTAAACAGGACATTGATGTCTTTTTTAATGGCGCCTTCCTGCAGCAGGGCAGCAAAACGTTCCGCGCGCTCCGAGCGCTCACCAATGACGATACGTGACGGGTGCAGGTTATCGTACAATGCCCTGCCCTCACGCAGAAACTCCGGTGAGAAAATGACATTATCGATACCCAGCTCTTCTTTGATGGATTGGGTAAAGCCGACAGGAATGGTCGATTTAATGATCATCACGGCGTTCGGGTTAATTGCCGTCACGTCCTTAATCACCGCTTCTACACTTGAAGTGTTGAAATAGTTGGTTTTCGGATCGTAGTCAGTTGGCGTCGCAATGATCACATAATCCGCACCGCTGTAGGCGTCAACTTTGTCTGTCGTGGCACGGAAATTCAACGGCTTATTGGTCAGATAGTCCTGGATCTCTTTATCCACAATCGGCGAGATCTTCTGGTTAAGCATATCAACCTTGGCCTGCACGATATCCAGGGCCACTACTTCATGGTGTTGTGCAATCAGGATCCCGTTAGAGAGACCTACATAACCTGTTCCGGAGATTGTTATTTTCATTGAATTAACTTCTTTAAGTTAAGTGTCGGGAGCGACAACCGCCCCACCGCAATAAGCAACTTTTGGGGTTTTTACCGCGTATGCTGAGTTGCTGTCAAGGCGAATGGCTGGCTGCAGAAAGGAACAATTATAGTGATTTATGCTGCACTATAACCTGTCGGATGAATCAGTTGAGGCAACACGGGGATATTACAGGTAAAAAAACCCGGTGACGTTCACCGGGTCTCGCTACATGACTGAGTTAAATCAGATTAATCCAGCCACTCGGTGTGGAACACACCTTCTTTATCGGTACGCTTATAAGTGTGCGCGCCGAAGTAGTCGCGCTGCGCCTGAATCAGGTTAGCAGGCAGAACGGCAGCACGGTAGCTGTCGTAATAAGCGACTGCAGCAGAGAAGGTTGGCACCGGAATGCCGTTCTGCACTGCGTAAGCCACAACGTCACGCAGCGCCTGCTGGTAATCATCAGCAATCTGCTTGAAGTATGGAGCCAGCAGCAGGTTAGCGATGTTCGCATTTTCGGCGTACGCATCGGTAATTTTCTGCAGGAACTGAGCACGGATGATGCAACCGGCACGGAAAATCTTCGCGATTTCACCGTAGTTCAGATCCCAGTTGTTCTCATCAGACGCGGCACGCAGCTGAGAGAAGCCCTGCGCGTAGGAGACGATTTTACCCAGGTACAGTGCGCGACGGACTTTCTCGATAAATTCTGCTTTATCACCTGCCAGCTTCGCCTGTGGACCGGTCAGCACTTTAGATGCTGCAACACGCTGCTCTTTCAGAGAAGAGATGTAACGTGCAAAGACCGATTCGGTGATCAGTGACAGTGGCTCGCCCAGATCCAGTGAACTCTGGCTGGTCCATTTACCGGTACCTTTGTTCGCCGCTTCATCCAGAATCACATCGACCAGGTATTTACCCTCTTCATCTTTCTTGGTGAAGATATCTTTGGTGATGTCGATCAGGTAGCTGCTCAGCTCGCCGTTGTTCCAGTCGGTGAAGGTTTGCGCAAGTTCATCGTTGGAGAGGTTCAGGCCGCCTTTCAGGAGAGAATAGGCTTCTGCGATCAGCTGCATGTCACCGTATTCAATACCGTTGTGAACCATCTTCACATAGTGACCCGCGCCGTCAGGACCGATATAGGTCACGCATGGCTCACCGTCTTCAGCCACGGCAGCGATTTTTGTCAGGATAGGCGCAACAAGCTCATAAGCATCTTTTTGGCCGCCAGGCATGATGGATGGGCCTTTCAGTGCGCCCTCTTCACCGCCGGATACACCGGTACCGATGAAGTTGAAGCCTTCTGCAGAAAGTTCACGGTTACGACGAATGGTGTCATGGAAGAAGGTGTTACCGCCATCGATAATGATATCGCCTTTTTCCAGATAAGGTTTCAAGGAGTCGATGGCCGCATCTGTGCCAGCGCCTGCTTTCACCATTAACAGGATACGACGAGGCGTTTCCAGAGATTCAACGAACTCCTGAACCGTATAGAAAGGAACCAGTTTTTTCCCTGGGTTCTCGGCAATCACTTCTTCGGTTTTATCACGGGAGCGGTTGAAAACGGAGACGGTATAACCACGGCTTTCGATGTTCAGCGCCAGGTTGCGCCCCATCACTGCCATACCGACGACGCCGATCTGTTGTTTGGACATTACATACTCCTGTCAGGTGTGGTCACCGCGTCATGCACGCGGCTTGAAATGTGGCTTAGATGTTAACTCAGGAAGTGCTAACGTTGATAGCGTAAGATGCGATTCAACTTACCATTGGGGTGATGACTTTGCATAAGCCGGATCGAACGGGCCCTCTTTAACTTCTAGGAGCAATGCTTGTTCAGTTAAACATTCAACACTATGAATATCACCAGGGGCAAATTCCACCACCGTAATGCCTGTATTTTGCCCAGCGGTAAAGCGCTTAATTACCTTGCCTTCATCACTATATAAGCAAACCTGTAATTGCCCCTCGATAATAGTGAACATTTCCCATTGATGTTTAAGAATATGGAAATGAGGATCGACGTAACTGCCCTTTTTCATCGCTATTAACAAGCGCTGAACTTTATCCTGATGAGAATCATGCAATAAAAGGTGAGAACGCAATCGTTCAGATTGTTCAGCTTCTTTATACAAACTGTCCAGCTGTTCAGTATCAATCAAACGCATCGACTCGCCTCCAGTCTCATTTCAATTGTTTGTGCCGCAGACTCAACTGAAAATTCTTTTTCTAATAGTTGATTTGCACTCATACCTAACTGCTTTCTAAATTCGATATCTTCCATCATCAACAGGGCAGATTGATAAAGGTTATCATCCTCACCATTGATATGAATCACACCGGCATTGTTATTGTTGATTATTCCCAGAAGGTCATTCCCGACATTAACGCTACCTAATATAGGAATTGACTGCACCATATACCCCAATATTTTACCAGGGAAGTTATGGGAAGAATGTTTGGCAGAAAGTGAGAATAAACCCACATCGATTTCAGATAAAATGCATTTAAATTCAGTTTGGTTAACCGAAGGCAAATAACTGAAATTTGTCAAACCCCACTCAGTCGCCAATGCATTAATTAATGTAACCTCATCGCCCTGCCCAACAAAAAGGAAGTGAGCATCCGCATGTTGATTCATACGGCGCGCCAGACGCATAAGGTTGGCCATGTCCTGAGCATGGCCTATGTTACCACCATAGAAAAAGATAACTTTGTTTTCTAAACTAAGACGCTGGCGTAGCGGCACGTAGTCTGATGGCAAGGAAACAGGTGCCAGTGAAGCCCAATTACGCAAAACTTCACAAGGATAGCCTTTATGCGTTATCTGGAACGACTCAATGTTTTTTTCTGACATAAATCCGATACGATTGGCTTGAATATATGATTTTTTCTCAAAGATGCGAAAATATCTTTCAATCGCAGAACCAGATTTTATCATACCTGCATCAATTACCCATTGAGGAAACATATCTCTCAAAACCAGATAAGCGGGGCATTGACAGCGACTTTTTATTTTATTTACTAACCCCCCCCAGAAAATAGAAGGGGAATAATAAACAACGCCTTCAAAAGTATCTTCCTTGATGAGGTGCTTTACAGCACCCCATGCCTTCCAGGATAACATGGTTTCATTAACGGCACGCTGAAATTTACTTACATCCTTTAGTGCGCCACTTTTAAAACGCCATACTTTAACCTTCTCAAAATTGTCGACATTCAGTTTTTGTGGCAAATCAGCAGAAGGTGTAATAACGGTTACTTCATGTCCACGAGCTATAAATTCCTTTGCCAACTCATGAAACATTTTAGCACCAACCCGAGTGCTATCAGGCAAATAATCATCAATGATCAGAGCAAGTTTCATTAATATTCTTTCCAGACGACTCTCTTAACGTAATCTGTATAAGAATGTACGATTCTAACTACTTTATCAGAGACATTAGGCATACTGTAATCGCTCACCTGGCGTAATAAACGCTCTTCACCACGCGGCTGGGTAGCTAAAATATCTAAGGCCTGAATCACTCGTGCACATTCCAGTCCAACCATCATTACTGAGGCTTCCTCGAAACCTTCCGGCCGTTCATGGGCTTCACGTATATTTAATGCCGGGAAGTTCATGATTGAAGATTCTTCAGTGATTGTACCACTGTCCGATAAAACAGCTCGGGAGTTTTTCTGTAAATGGTTATAGTCATGAAAACCAAGAGGTTTCAATAAGTTAATGTTAGGGTGGAATTCAATGCCCTGTTCATTAATACGGTTGCGAGTACGTGGATGCGTTGAAACAATTACAGGTATGTCATATTTTTCAGCGATGGTGTTGAGAATAGTCGCGAGTTTAACCAACTGTTTAGGAGAGTCGACATTTTCCTCTCTATGAGCACTCACAACAAAAAACTCACCTGGCTGTAAATTTAAACGCGACAACACATCTGAAGCATCAATTTGAGGCATGTAATAAGATAGAACCTCAAACATCGGGCTACCAGTTTTAATAATACGGTCAGCAGGTATGCCTTCTGCAAGAAGGTATTCGCGCGCAATATCGCTGTATGTCATGTTGATATCAGCTGTATGGTCAACTATACGCCGATTAGTCTCTTCTGGAACACGTTGATCGAAACAGCGGTTACCTGCTTCCATATGGAAAATAGGAATCTTACGTCTTTTCGCGGGAATTGCTGAAATGCAAGAGTTGGTATCACCTAAAACGAGCATAGACTCAGGTTTTTCAATCTCTAAAACTTCGTCCACTTTAATAATCACCTGACCAATGGTTTCCGCAGCATTTTTACCTGCAGCATTTAAAAAATAGTCAGGTTTGCGTACGCCCAGATCATTAAAAAAGACTTCATTTAGTTCGTAATCGTAGTTTTGTCCCGTATGGACAAGTATATGCTCACAGTGCTTATCCAGCGCAGCAAGAACACGCGATAAACGAATAATCTCAGGGCGGGTACCCACCACGGACATCACTTTTAATTTTTTCATTATAAAGGTCTCGCTATAGTGTCAGGTTTTTCACGGTCAAAAATTTCGTTAGCCCAAAGCATGACAATAAGTTCGTCATTACCGGTATTAGTAATATCATGCGTCCAACCTGGCACTGTTTCTACAATTTTAAACTCATCCGAGGAAACATTGAGCTCATAACGCTGACCCGTTATTACATGTTCGAATTTGAAGCAGGCGACGCCACGGATAACCAAGAATTTCTCATTTTTGGTATGATGATAATGCCCGCCACGTGTTATGCCAGGATGAGCGGTAAAAAAGGAAAACTGACCTGCATCCGGTGTTTTCAGCATTTCGCAAAAAACACCGCGGGCATCACCATAAGACGGAACCGTATAGGCGAATTCCTCTTTCGGGAGATAACTTAACCAAGTGGAGTATAAAGCCCTAACGAAGCCCGTACCGACATTCTCTGTAATTAAAGTAGAACGGCTGTTTTTGAAACGATTAATTAACTCTGCAACTTCACCAACGGTTGTAGAATAAACAGGATCAACAGATTTATATCCAGTCTGAACGTCCCCTGCAAGTAATGTTATCGCTTCGTCACAAATATCATCAATATAAATGAGATTAACAGCAGCTGTCGGATTATTGATAACAATATCCAAACCATGTGCAATGTTATGGCAAAAGGTTGCAACAAATGAATTGTAATTTGGTTTGCACCACTTGCCAAAAACATTAGGGTATCGGTAAATATAAACTGATGCCCCGCTCTGTTCCGCATAATGCTCGATATGTTTTTCAGCGGCTGCTTTGCTTTGACCGTAAGCGTTATCCTGTTCAGCTTGTATAGAAGAGCTGAGCATTACAGGCGTTTTTTTACCGCTAGCTAATAGAGCATCAGCAATGTATTTTGTTAGATTACTGTTGCCTTCAGCAAATTCATGTTCTGTCTTAGGGCGATTGATGCCAGCAAGATGGTATATAAAGTCCGCTTTCTGTATGGCATTATCGAGCTCTTCCGAAGATGAATGTCGATCAATTCGGGTAAGCTCATGCTCCCCCATCTCCTGAAGACGCAAACATAAGTTACGCCCGATAAAGCCATCGGCTCCAGTAATCAAAATTTTCATATCAGGCATCCAAATCGTATTGTTCACCAGCACAAAGCGCACGGATAAAAGGAAGTTTAAGAAGCAATGTTTTCATACCTTCAACATCAAGACGTTGGGTGTTGTGCGAATTGTAATCTTCTACTTCAGATATACGGCGATCACCCTGTTCAACATATTTACCGTAATTCAAATCGCGCAAATCTGGTGGCACACGATAATAATCACCCATATCTATTGCAGCAATCATTTCCTCACGACTTAATAAAGCCTCAAATAATTTTTCGCCATGTCTCGTCCCAATCACATTGATTGGATGATTTTCGACATTCAACAATTCTTTGAGCGCAATGGCCAGAGTCTCAATAGTTGCAGCGGGTGCTTTCTGAACGAAAATATCACCATTGTTACCATGCTCAAATGCATACAATACTAAATCAACAGCATCTTCTAGGGTCATCATAAAACGAGTCATATTAGGATCGGTAATCGTTAAGGACTTGCCTTCTTTTATTAAATCTACAAATAAAGGTATTACTGACCCACGGGAAGCCATGACGTTACCATAGCGAGTTCCGCAAATAACAGTCTTACTACTGTCAACATTGCGGGATTTAGCAACCATAACTTTTTCCATCATTGCCTTAGAAATGCCCATGGCGTTGATTGGATAAACAGCTTTATCTGTGCTTAAACATACCACACGTTTTACTTTATTGGAAATAGCAGCTTCAAGTACATTTTCTGTCCCAAGAACGTTGGTTTTCACCGCTTCCATAGGATGAAACTCACAGGATGGAACTTGCTTAAGCGCTGCTGCATGATAGATATAGTCAACACCACGAGTTGCATTTAAAATGCTTGTATAATCGCGGACATCTCCAATATAAAACTTCAGCTTAGGGTTATTATATTTTTTACGCATGTCATCTTGTTTTTTCTCATCGCGTGAAAAAATACGAATTTCTTTAATATTAGTTTCAAGAAAACGATTAAGTACAGCATTACCAAATGAACCTGTACCACCAGTAATCAATAGAATTTTATCTTTAAACATTTTAGTCCTCTTTAATAAACAACATGAACTCATCAACAACTTTTTTTATTTCATGTTTCTTAGCAAACAAAGCATTAGCTTTTTTACCCATTTCAATAGCTGTACCTGCATCCTCAGCAAGTTTAATTATTGCGTTGGATAATGATTCTGCATCACCGGCTGTACATTTTAGACCAGCCTGAGCGTCTACAATTATATCACCAAAGTCTGTACTTTCCTCTACAGATGCAATTACAGGTAAACTCAATTTCATGTAATCGAGGCTTTTTGAGGGGTAAGTCGGTACTGGTACATTTGGGACAGTAGCAACAATCCCGGCTCGACAAAAAGACAGTAGATTCATGTATTCATCTCTTGGTATATAATCCGAGTAAATTATACCTGAGCCGGCGTCTTCTGATGTTTTTTTGACCAATCCCACTAACCTACCTTTACCAATAATTATTGTTTTTATTTTACTGTTTTTTCCATGGGCAATAGCAGCAGCTTCTAAGATGCATTCAACACCACGCCCATAATCAATTTGACCACCAAAAACAAAATAGATTGAATTGTCATCAATTAGATTACTAACATTTTTTTTATTATTTAGTACTACATTTTTATCTATCTGCTCGCTCCAGATAGGCAATTCAAAAACAACATTACTGGCTTTGCTTCCAAAATAGTTTTTGTAAAACTCACAATTCATTTCAGACATGCAACCAACATAATCAAATAAACGTACTAAAGAGCGCTCAAATGTATAAAGTATTTTCTCCTTGAACTTTCCTTTTATCAAGTTAATTTTAACCTGATGAATTGGAAAGAAATCCCAGTATATTAGTAGGTTTTTTTTACTGAACACTTTCCCTAATAAGATTGGAAACCATGTAGAAGCGCAAGGAGAAAAACATATTACTAAATCGTAATTTCTAGTTATTATTTTACAATATTTAATCGAAGCAATTACGGATGAGAACATCCATTTTACAATAAAATTAAAGAATCCTGACTTTGAGTATTTCAACGCAGGAAAATAAGAAACATTAATATTATTTATCTTTACTGTCAAAGGTTTATTCTTACCATTCCAATCCATACATAACACATGAACCTCTTTCTTCCTTGATGCTAATTCCTCGGCTAACTCTCTTGTCAACCAAGTATTATTAAGTTCAAGAGGATATTTAGTACAAATAATTAATATTTTTTCCATTTTATTTTCTTTTGCTCATTTTAAAGCCGTCAATTATACCGCGACTCGCCTCTCGCAAAGACTTACCTTTGTTGTCATCCAATAGAAAAATAGATAGCAATCTATTAATTGCTCCGGTGATTAATCTTGCTTTGTTATAAGTAGGAACATATTCTTGCTTTATTAAAAAAACAGCATTTCTATAGAAATAATATCTTCTTATAGGTTTATATTTAAGCAATTTAAAGCCTAAAAAATTGACAGGTGCTTTTTCAGATACTTCATGATGCATAATAACATCATTCATCTGTAATATTTTAAATCCTTTACTTGCAATTCGATAACACCACTCTGTATCAACAAACTCTATGAATAATTCCGAGTTAAATCTTTGTTGCTCCCATGTATTTCTAGGTATACACATGCCTGACTGTAATGTAATAAGTAATTCAGTATACCCCCCCCCAGAACTCAGAGGCTTAAGATTATATTCCTCTCCCGATCTGGCATCGATGAATCTTGGAGTTAATACACCTAATTTGACCTTGAGCTCCATAAGCTCAAGATAATGATGCCATACGTCATCAATATAATTTAACGGAGGTGCGCTATCTTGATCAAAGGTAAAAATAACCTCTACTGAGTCATCAAGGGAAGAAGCAATAGTGTTAATTGCTTTACCCAACCCTAGGTTTTGATTAAACGATATTACTTTAACGTTATTCGATGAGAAAGCACTTACTTCCTCCTCATTAATACCGCCGTTATTAGCAATATATATCATGCCATTTTCATGTGAACATGCATTAATGAGATTACTTAACTTTTGATTATCCGGATAATAGCAAATAATGATTACGGCTATTTTTATCATTTTCAAAACACCACTTTCCTTTTATTAATCACAAGTAATTCACCGAGAATAAAAACTGTTATAGTCACCCCCGGGAATGACAACATAAACGGATTAGTTGAGAACATAACTAATATTGAAAATGAAAATAGCAACCAAAGCACCTTATTTGACGAAAGCCTATGCCCATCAAAGAAATTCTTAAAAAAACCTGGAATTATTGTCAGCTGTATTATGAAAAATAGCATGCAGCCTATTATCCCAATTTTCATAATTAAGGACATTAAACTCATTTCGTAAGTCCATGGTGCTATATCTGATCGCAAGTATTGGGCATTACCGCCTAATCCAGTACCGAATAATGGATTTTCAATAAAGGTGTTAAGTATCCATGTTACCTGTTCAAATCGCACATCATCACTGCTAACACTTGCTATACCTAGAACTGAAAGTACTTTAGGGTGAATTATCAGCCCAGTTATAATTATAAACATCACTATAGCTAAAGAAAGTATATAATATGTCAAATAACTTTTGAGCTTTATAGCAAGTGGACATAATTTGTAAGCAAACAAGCCAAGCATAACAATAACTGGGGACAAATATAAAGCTCTAGTCCAAGTACTATATAAAGCCACAAAGATTATCACCACGTATAAAAGATGCTTGATCGTTTTGAATTCTAAATATCTTTGAATAGCTAAATAAAAACCAACAACGAGCAAAGAACTATTAGGCAATAAAACTCTAAATAATCCGTCTGGTGTGTCAGCAATGATAATATTATCTATTGCGTCTTCAGTGCCCGATGTTAATGCATTAGTTAACATGGCTTTAGTAATATCAGCATAAGGCAAATGCAGAAGCCCAAAACACCAAATTAGTATATGCCCAACTGCACTTAACAAACAAAAGGATAACATGCATCGTTTCAAAAACTGCCAGTTATTTAATATATATTTATTAGTTACAATCAAAGGGCAAAATAATACCCCTAAAAAGGGCATTAGTTCTGCTAATGAATAATTAAGATTAACTCCATTCAGCATTGGCACCGCAAGGCCGAATACCAGAGAAAAAACAAGCGCTTCTATAACATATATGAAATTATAAACACCTCTCAGCGTAAATAAAACAAATAATAGAATAAATGCATACTCTATCTTTCGTATTGATACACCAATTACGTTAATACTCCACGCGCCTGAACCCAGTAAGGTGACATCAAAAAGGAACATACAAAAACATGTTATAATAATAAACTCTGCTAAATTATTTACCGATCTCACATATACGCCTTAAATTTTCAAGATTATTTTGCAGATATGTACTATTTTAAATAGCCTTTTTCGGCCCCTCTATGAGCTTTATTAATAAATATTACTCTCAACGAAAATATTAATTATTACTCATTTCTAACGATTACATACATAATCTTTTTTTAGTTAATAGTTTAGCAAATAAAAAGAGACAAAAACAGTCAATAACAACTCTGATAGACCATGCATATGCTGCCCCTAACAATCCAAATTGATTAGTTAGGTAATAAAGCAACATCAAATAAGGAAGCACCTCAGCACAATGCAAGAGAGCTGTGATTTTTGAAAAGCCAAGCGCCTGAATTGAAGCAAAGGGAATCTGCGCCAATGCATTAAAGAAAAAACCTAAAAGCAATACCTTAAATATCATGGAAGACTGTAAATAATACTCCGACCCTAACCAGTAAAACATTATTTGATTAGACAATATCATCAACAAGATTATTAAAGGTAGACAAACAGCAAGCATTATAATGTATGAAATTTTCAATTCTTTAAAGAATTCTTTAGCGTCTGATAAGCTACTTAATCGCGGAAATAATGTCCGCGATATTGAGGTAGGAAGGATACTCATCCTTGATATAATTTCAGCTGGGGCTGTATAATAACCAACATTCTTAGCCCCCATTAAATGTGAAATAATAAATCGATCAAAATACACCATCATAGGACTTATTAGGTTACTTACTGTCATCCATCCACCAAATAACAGAAGTCGTTTAAAGCAGTCAAAATGGAAGTCCAGCCCAGCGGAAACAATATCTTTTCTAATACAAATAAATGAAATAACTAATGATATAACCCTAGCGATAACCAATCCCATTACCGCATAAAATAAGTTTACCTTAATAAATATCATTAAAGCAGGAAAGCCAGCTAAAAAAGTGTTAGAAATAGTTTTTTGTATATTAAGCGTGGCAAATTTCTCTTCGCCCTCCAATATTGAAATCCATAACTGGTTCAACAAAAAAAATGGCAATGACATCGTTATTAACTTAATAGACATTTCCACATCTAATTTGTTTTTGTCGCTTACGCTAATTAATTCAATAATCCTTTCAACATTAGCATATATAATTATGGATATTATGATTGCTGTCACCAGTATAAATACCGTTGATGTAGATATGATTCTGTTTTTTTCTTTCTCATCATTACGATAAATTGCGATTTCTCTTATAATGGCCCTAGTCAAACCGAAATCAAATACGCTAGCATATCCAATCAGCGCCATTGCTAACGTAAATACACCAAACAGTTCTAATCCAAGTTTCCTAGCTAATAAACCAAGTGCTGGTATGGCAATTACTGAAGGAATTACATAGCCAGCTAAATTAAAAAAACTATTTTTTATTAAAATATTTTTAAACATCTTATTTGCTCGATTGTTTTATCATATTTAATAGGTATTTCCCATATGCATTTTTTGACAATGGTTTAGCTAGTTGCTTCACCTGTTCAGCGTCAATAAACCCTTTGCGATAGGCAATCTCTTCCGGACAAGCTACTTTAAGCCCCTGACGCTGTTCAATGGTCGAAATGTAATTACTGGCTTCGATCAGGCTATGATGGGTGCCCGTATCCAGCCAGGCAAATCCGCGTCCCATCATGGCAACGGACAAGCGCCCTTGCTCCATGTAGATGCGGTTAATATCGGTAATTTCAAGTTCGCCACGCGCGGACGGCTTCAGGCTCTTCGCCATCTCTACAACACTGTTGTCGTAGAAATAGAGTCCCGTGACGGCGTAGTTACTTTGTGGTTCGATGGGTTTTTCCTCCAGGCTGATGGCAGTGCCTTCTTTATCGAACTCAACAACACCGTACCGCTCAGGATCGGTAACGTGATAGGCAAATACGGTTGCCCCGCCCTCTTTATTAACAGCGGTCTCCATCAGTTTTGGCAGATCGTGACCATAAAAAATATTGTCGCCCAGCACCAAGGCACAATCATCGTTTCCAATAAAGGCTTCGCCAATAATGAAAGCCTGCGCCAGACCATCCGGGCTCGCCTGAGCCTGATACTGTAAGTTCAGACCCCACTGGCTCCCGTCACCAAGCAGTTGCTCAAAACGCGGTGTATCCTGCGGTGTGCTAATGATGAGGATGTCGCGGATCCCTGCAAGCATTAGCGTGGACAGCGGATAATAAATCATCGGTTTATCATAAACCGGAAGCAGCTGTTTGCTGACGGCCATCGTCACGGGATAAAGACGTGTTCCCGAACCACCCGCCAGAATAATGCCTTTACGCGTTTTCATATCGTTATCTCTTTCCAGATGCCTGTTATGGAGCATCGTTCTCGTCAAACGGCGGTGGTTGTAAACAATTCTGCCAGCATGCGTTTGACACCGGTCTCCCACTGGGGAAGGACCATCCCGAAATTTTGCTTAAATTTAGTGGTATCCAGTCTGGAGTTATTAGGTCGACGCGCCGGTGTAGGGTAATGACTTGTCGGTACCGCCTTTAACTGGGTCAGTGCCAGCGTAATGCCCGCCTTACGGGCCTCGTCGAATACCAGCGCTGCATAATCATGCCATGTGGTGGTTCCGCCAGCGACCAGATGATACAACCCCGCAACTTCCGGTTTTATCAGTGCCGTGCGGATAGCGTGTGCGGTGCAATCAGCTAAAAGTTCGGCACCAGTAGGCGCGCCGAATTGATCGTTGATTACCGACAGTTCGCTACGCTCTTTTGCGAGGCGCAGCATGATTTTCGCAAAATTATTCCCCTTACCCGCATAAACCCAACTGGTGCGAAAAATTAAATGGCGCGCGCAGTAATTCTGTAGCGCTTTCTCACCGGCCAGCTTGGTTTCGCCGTACACATTCAGAGGTGCGGTGGCATCTGTTTCCTGCCAGGGAGTATCTCCATGTCCGGGGAAGACGTAGTCGGTAGAGTAGTGAACTACCCAGGCACCGATTTTAGCGGCTTCTTTGGCAATGGCTTCGACGCTCGTGGCATTCAGCAACTGCGCGAATTCTGCTTCTGACTCGGCTTTATCCACAGCGGTATGGGCCGCCGCGTTCACAATCACATCAGGTTTAATGCGTCGTACTGTTTCAGCAATGCCTTCTGGATTACTGAAATCACCGCAATATTCGCTAGAATGAACATCGACGGCAATCAGGTTACCTAGCGGCGCAAGCGAGCGCTGCAGCTCCCAACCCACCTGTCCTGTTTTGCCGAACAAAAGGATATTCATTACTGGCGTTCCCCGTAGTTCTGTTCAATCCAGGATTGATAGTTGCCGCTTTTCACATTCTCAACCCACTGGATATTGGCCAGATACCACTCCACCGTTTTGCGGATCCCGCTCTCGAACGTTTCCTGCGGCTTCCAGCCTAACGTCTGGCTAATCTTATCGGCATCGATGGCATAACGACGGTCATGGCCTGGGCGATCGGTCACCCAGGTGATTTGATCGCGATAAGAGTTCTCTTTCGGCACAATTTCATCAAGCAGATCGCAAATGGTATGAACTACATCCAGGTTTTGTTTCTCGTTATGCCCGCCGATGTTGTAGGTCTCGCCTGGCTTACCCTGGGTTACCACGGTATAGAGTGCACGGGCGTGATCTTCGACATACAGCCAGTCGCGGATCTGATCGCCCTTGCCGTAAATCGGTAGTGCTTTTCCGTCCAGGGCGTTCAGGATCACCAGCGGGATCAGTTTTTCCGGGAAGTGATAAGGACCGTAGTTATTGGAGCAGTTGGTCACGATGGTCGGGAAACCGTAGGTTCGCAACCAGGCGCGCACGAGATGATCGCTGGAGGCCTTCGAGGCTGAATACGGGCTGCTTGGTGCATATGCCGTAGTCTCGGTAAACAGCGGCAGCTCAGCAGATGCAGGGTGTTCATCCGGGTGCGGCAGATCGCCATACACTTCGTCAGTGGAGATATGGTGGAAACGGAAGGCTTGTTTCACCTCTTCGCCAAGTGTGGACCAGTATGCACGGGCCGCTTCCAGCAGCACGTAAGTACCGACGATGTTGGTCTCAATAAATGCAGACGGACCGGTAATCGAACGGTCAACGTGACTCTCTGCTGCCAGATGCATAACGGCTTCAGGCTTGTGCTCGGCAAAAATGCGATCCATCGCTGCTTTGTCGCAAATATCGGCATGCTCAAAGGCGTAACGTGAACTGGCGCTAACCTCAGCCAGAGATTCCAGGTTACCGGCGTAGGTCAATTTATCGACATTAACCACGTCATCCTGTGTATTTTGAATAATATGTCGGACAACCGCAGAGCCGATAAAACCGGCACCACCAGTAACAAGAATTTTCACGCGTTATTTTCCGTTAAATGAATTCATTGGGATTTTGGAAATCTGAAAATTTGAAGAAAAAATTCAGAAATCAGACACGCTACCGCCCCTGGCTTTACAGCTACCAGTGCACTGATCGTGACATAATTTAGAGGTATTTTGTCACCATTCCCTGGCAAACTCTCGGCAGGGTGGCGTATAAGTCAATTAATAATTGTCGTCTTAAATGCTTGCAGAAACAAGGGGAAAAAGCTGTCTGCCAATACAAAAAAACAGCAATTAACCCACTGAAACTTAAGAATATATTTAAAAAAGAAAACGGCAGTGTCATTCTTACAGCTTATGAAAGCCTGGAATGATCCACTGCCGTTTAGTCAACAACCAATCAGATGTTAGTCGTTGGTTAAAAGTTTCTTCATGCTTTCCCGGAACTTCTGCCCTTCTTTCAGGTTACGCAGGCCATACTGTACAAAGGCTTGCATGTAGCCCATTTTTTTACCACAGTCGTAGCTGTAACCGGTCATCAGCATGGCATCGACAGACTGCTTCTTCGCCAGTTCCGCGATAGCATCCGTCAGTTGAATACGATCCCAGGCGCCTGGCTCGGTACGTTCCAGTTCGGCCCAGATTTCAGCATTGAGCACATAGCGGCCGACGGCCATCAGATCGGAGTCGAGAGTCTGCGGCTGATCGGGTTTCTCGATAAACTCAACGATACGGCTGACTTTACCTTCTGAATCCAGCGGCTCTTTGGTCTGAATGACAGAGTATTCGGACAGATCGCCTTTCATACGCTTCGCCAGCACCTGGCTGCGACCGGTCTCGTTGAAGCGTGCAACCATAGCAGCAAGGTTGTAGCGCAGCGGATCGGCAGAGGCGTTGTCCAGAATAATGTCCGGCAGAACGACCACAAACGGGTTATCGCCAACGACAGGGCGTGCGCACAGGATAGAGTGGCCAAGCCCCAGCGGCTGCGCCTGACGCACGTTCATGATGGTCACACCTGGCGGGCAGATGGACTGCACTTCCGCCAGCAGCTGACGCTTCACGCGCTGCTCCAGAAGGGCTTCAAGTTCATAGGAGGTGTCGAAGTGGTTTTCTACCGCATTCTTCGAAGAATGGGTCACCAGAACGATTTCTTTGATCCCTGCAGCAACAATCTCGTCGACGATGTACTGAATCATCGGCTTGTCAACGATCGGCAGCATCTCTTTAGGAATGGCTTTTGTGGCCGGGAGCATATGCATGCCCAGACCGGCTACCGGAATAACCGCTTTCAAATTAATCATATTTCTTCCACCTTAAAATGGTTGCCGAATTATAGCTCTTTAGCCTGGTTTCGCCAGCACGATTTGCTACAAATCAGGCGTAGATGTTACGCCGGTGCCTTACGAATACCAGTGGATGCAGTCTGAATCCGCGCGCTTTAATTCCAGGAATCCTCGCAAAATGCCGTCTGGTTAATATTTAACGCTTCGGCAGACTAAAATTCAGCCGCTCCGTATTAATCGTATGCTGATCGATGCGGTCGATATCCACCGAGCTCTGCCCCTTCTCATTAATCGCCTTAATGTTCGCCAGCGAGAGCAGCGTCTCTTCGCGAGCCATAAATTTCCCGCGCACATCCTTGCGCAGATCGAAATTCAGCTTCAGGGCCGGCCCTCTGTCTGCGTCCTGCATCACGTTGATATTACGCATAAAAAGATGCTGCGGTTTATTATGTAACTCAAGCGTGGCGCGCTTCATCTCGAGATTGGTGATCGCCACGAACGAAGTGGCATTGCCGGAGGAGATCTGTATTCCGCGCAATTTTCGTGCAAGGTTATGATTGTCGAGGTGAATATTGTTCAGGCGAAAATTCTGCGGTATCGACAAATAATCGCCTTTGATCACCCCGTAGCCAATTAACATCCCCGCGCTCTCGACCATTTCAACATTATCGATGACAAAATTATCGCAGCCATATATCGCTACCGTTGCGTTATCGATCCCCGCTTTTTTGCTGAAGTCCGGAGTGATATTTCGGGCTTTAACATTACGGATAACAAAGTGTTTACCATTCTCAACGTGCACTAACTGGCGGCAGTTGCTGCCGGTGATATTGGCCACCACAAAGTTCTTCACCGCCTGGTCTTCCGGGTAGGCATTGTCATAGGTGCTTCCGGCCAGGCCAATGCCGATCCCCCAGTTAATTTTACCGTTGGTGCAGTCGATATGGTCGATAACGTGGTCTGAGATCAGGATGTTCTGGTCGTTGATCGCCACGTTCCACTCAATGGCATCGCCCTGTAGATAGCTGAAGTGGCAGTTGGTAATTCTGGCGCCATCTACCTGGTTGTGGAACCCCTGACGCAGGATCGCATAGTTCGCCTTCGTGACCCGCAGATTGTCGATCAGCAGGTTGCGCATCACCCGCGGTTTTTTACCGCCGATGTAAATCTGGGTTACCGGGCCATAGCCGCTCATGGCCAGCCCCTGGATCACGCAGTCGGAGCCGCGAACGTCGAGGGTGATGTTTTCGCTGCGCCCCTCCCCTTCCCCAATCACTTTACTGCCATCCTGCAATACCAGCCGCCCCCGTCCGTTGCCGGTCAGCGCGCCGCGGATGCGCAGGGTTTTGCCCTCGGGGATAAAGATGGCGGTGTTGATGTTGTCGCAGGTGAGCCCGGCGGGTACCACCACGGTGTCGCCGTCGGTAAAGGCCTTTTTGAAGGCTGCGATCCAGTCACGATGGTTATACCGGCTGATATCCACCGTGGCGCCGCTCGCGGCGGCACGCACGCCTGTCATGGATGCGGCGGCCAGTACGGAACAGGTGGCGACAAAGGCGCGTCGCGTCATCTCTTTCGGCATATCGCCTCCCTTTTTAAAGCGTCTGTAGCAGAGTGGCTAACTGCCGGTTGATCAGGTGTTGATTAAAATCGTTCTCGACTTTCCGGCGCGCATTGTGCAGCACGGGCGAGAGCTCATGGTGATCCAGCGCGGCGAAGCGCTCCAGCTGCGTGGCCAGCGCCTCGGGGTTGTTCTCTTCCACCAGCCAGCCGGAGTGGCCGGGTTCGATCAGTTCAGGAATGCCGCTGTGTACCGTGGAAACCACCGGGATCCCCACCGCCATCGCCTCCATCAGCGCCACCGGGATGCCTTCCATATCGCCATCCGTGCCGGTGACCGACGGCAGTAAGAAGATATCGGCGGCATCGAGCATGGCTTTGACCTCATGGCTGGGCTTGAACCCCGGCATCTCGACATACTCCTCCAGCTCGTACTGTTCGATCAGGGTGCGCAGGCGGCGCTCCCAGGGGCCAATGCCGAGAATACGATAGCGAAAAGCTACCCCGCGCGCTTTTAGCTGCCGGCAGGCCTCGATCGCCACGTGCAGCCCTTTTTTCTCGGTCAGGCGTGCCACTGAGATAATCTCCAGCGGAGTTCCCGGGGCCTTCACCGGTCGTTGGGTAAAGCGATCCATATCCACGCCCATGCGCGAGACGGTGATTTTTTCGGGCGGGCAGCCCATATTTTTGAGCCGTCCAGCCCAGAGATCGCTTATCGGCAGCATCATATCGCCACGCTGAAACAGGCGTTGATACTCCGGGGTGTAGTGCGCCAGTACCTCCCGGCTGGAGATGTCGATCCCGTGGAAGACGGTAGCAATTTTCCCCTCTATAACCCCCAGCTCGCGCAGTTTGGCGGCCGTTACGCCCGCCGGACCAAAGTGGGCGATAAACACATCGGCGCGCCAGGGCCGTGCCGTCTGGCCGCAGATAGCGGAGAGGATCAGGTTGCGCGATTCGGCGCCATAGCGGGAAACATTCAACGCCCTCCAGGTGCCGGGGCGATGCAGCCCGCGCAGGGTCTGGCGGGCGCGGTAGCCCAGTTTTTCCAGCTTGCCCTGCGGCTCGTCCTGCAACCAGCGGGTTTTGCTGGCCAGGTCGTACTGCGTCCAGGCGGCGTGGGTATTTTGCGTATCGCCCTTTTGCAGGGCGACGATCTCCACGTCATAACCCATATCAATAAACGCGGTGATCTGGTTCAGCACAAAAGTTTCTGACGAGAGCGGGAATTTCAGCAAGAAGAAACCAACCTTCATTTGCCCTCCCCGACCCGATCCAGCACCGATTTCACCATCCTGATGCCGTTCTCACGTTCGGCTTTCACCGCCACCGCGAGGCGTTCGTTGATGGCCGGCAACTGGCCGAGGGTGTCGCCCACCATCGCGCCCAAGGAGCCATCCAGCAGATGGCGAATATCCACCGCCATCTCCGGCATCCCCAGCTGCTGCATGATCCCGGCAGACTTGTGTTCATAGTTAATGGCAATGGCCGGGGTGCCAAAGTTCATGGAGATGATCGCGGAATGCAGACGGGTGCCGACGGTCAGATCGCAGGCCCCCAGCAGTTTGCCCATCTCGAGGTCGTTCAGTTCGTCCATCACCACGTGATAACGGGACGGATCGCTGACGTGCTGGCGCAGGTTGAGCGCCACCATGCGGTCATCTTTGTTGTAGCTGTCGATCCCGGTACAGGTGGAGAGCGCCAGCACCTGATAACCACTGTCCAGTACCCGGTTGACCACCTCAGCAAAGGCCTTTTCGTAGGCCGCCTGGGTGGTGCCCAGACGTTTGTCGAACGGGGCCAGTTCGCGCAGGGTAATGGCGACGGTTTTTTGCTGCCCCACCACGTTCAGCCAGTGCTGCACGGCATAGCTCGGGGTAAAATTTGCCTCCTGATGATCCACCAGCCAGGCGGTGTCCACACCCTGCTCCACTTTGGTGGTATCGATCTCGCTGCGCTGCATCAGATTCAGACTTACCGACTCACGCAGGATCAGGGCATCGCAGTGGCCAAATACATAGTTAGCCAGCTGGTTGAACTGCGGATCCTGGAACGGCCCGACGCTGTGGCCGACCATAAACAGCGGCTTTTTCGCCATAAAGGTACAGAGCGCATGCTCAAACTGCGGCACGCCGTAGAGGTCAACGAAGAAGGAGCCGCCCACCTGGATGATGGCGTCGTAGCCGGAGAGCAGACGGACAAAATCAGTAAAGCCCTGGGCGATAGCAATGTTGCGCAGCTTGCCGGTGTCGGTCACGCGGGACAGCAGCACCTGGTGCTGATAGCGGCGGCGAAGGACCTTTTTCACCCGCCCCATCACGCCTGCGGCATTGTTATGCTGTTTCATCTGGCTGTAGAGCGGATCGCCCATCACCGGACGGTTCAGCAGCCAGGAGGAGCTCACCGGGTAGCGGCTCATCACATCAACTTCGGTCTCCGGCGACAGAGCGTAAATGGCATCCAGCAGGCCGCGCAGAATGGCGCTGTCACCACGGTTACCACAGGTATGGTTGCCCAGAATCAGTAATTTCATAATAACCTCTTAAAAGATTCCCCTCCCCAAAGGGTGAGGGTGAGGGGGAGGAAATAATTAGCCTGCGCGAAGCAGCATTTTAATCTTTTCGTTGCGGCAGAACTGACGCTTGATCTCCACCACCAGCGCATTACGCGACAGCACGATCATCACCGCGAAGGCCAGCGCACCGGCTGCCACCTGCACCGCCAGCAGCGCCGCCAGCGGCAGTTGGCCGTTAAGGGCGATACCCAGGCCATAGCTCACCGCCAGCGTCGGCAGCGACAGGTAAAACGGCAGCCACAGGCTCAGGATGTACTGACGATAGCTGGAGCCCAGCACCGGCTTAATCATTACGAAGTAGCTCAGCACGGTATTGATTATCTGCACCAGCAGGAAGCCCAGCGTTACCCCCATCGCGCCGGCCTGATGGCCGCCGATGACGATCGCCGGGATAAACAGGAATGTTTTAAACACATTGAATTTGAAGCTGATATCGACGCGGGCTTTGGCCATTAGCAGGGAACCAATCGGGTTACCAACCGAGCGCAGCAGCCCCACCACGCACAGCAGCTGCAGGATCGGCACAATGCTGACCCACTTTTCACCGAACACCAGCGGCACCAGATTTCCGGAAACCACCATCAGCCCCAGCAGGGTCGGGAAGTTAATGATCCCCACCACCGACAGCAGCTTGTAGAAGTTGATCCGCAACTTTTCAGTGTCGTCCTGAATTTTGGCAAAAGCCGGGAACAGCACGCGGGTGATGATCGGGTTAAGCTTCATCGGCGGCACCACCGCCACGTTGTACGCCAGGTTATAGCCCCCCGCCACGCTGGCCCCGAGGATGCGCGCCAGTACTAAAGTGGAAAGGTTGGTGTTGACGTAATTGATGATGCTGTCGGCGGTCAGCCAGGCACCGAAGCGCAGGTTGGACGATACCGAAGAGAGCGAGAAGTGGAAGCCAGGACGGTAAATCTTGCGGCCAAAGTAGCCGAACAGCAGGGTGCGTACGGCAGAGTTCACCAGATACCCGAGGATCGCGGTCATTGCCAGCGGCCAGAAATGGGCGCTCACCACGGTAAAGGTAAACCCGGCCAGCACCGCGCTGGTCTCGATCATGCCGATTTTGCTGAACTCCAGCTCCTTTTGCATCAGGGCGCGGAACTGCTGCCCGTGGGGGATCACCACAAACGCAAACGACAGGGCGCGCATCAGCGGGGCCAGCTCCGGGTTATTCAGCGCGTCAGCAATAACATCACTGAGCAGGAAAAGTGCGACAAATACCAGCACCCCAAGGCCAACGTTTAGCCAGTAAAGGGTAGTCAGCTCCAGCTGGCTGATCTCCTTACGCTGAATAATCGAGTTGGCGATGCCGAAGTCCGACAGCGTATCGGCCAGAGCGATGATCACCAGCGAGACGGTCAACAGGCCAAACTGGTGGTTATCAATAATGCGCGCCAGCACCGTCATCTGCACCAGCCCGAGGCCGATGATGATCACCGTGGCGATAGCCGACCACTTTGCTCCGCTGAGGGTTTTTTCACGTAAGCTCATGTTAGTACGCCGCTTTATTCACGAAGCCCTTGAAGACGGTGAGAAAAACGATTTTGATATCGAACCAGAGGCTCCACTCACGGATGTACTCCAGATCGAACTCAATGCGTTTTTCCATCTTCTCCAGGGTGTCGGTTTCACCGCGCCAGCCGTTGATCTGCGCCCAGCCGGTGATGCCCGGTTTCACTTTATGGCGCAGCATGTAGCCTTCAATCAGGGCGCGATACTGCTCGTTATGTGCCACGGCGTGCGGACGCGGGCCGACAATCGACATGCCCCCGGTTAACACATTAATAAACTGCGGCAGTTCGTCGAGGGAGGTGCGGCGCAGGAAGTTACCGACGCGGGTGACGCGCGGGTCGTTCTGCGTCGCCTGGGTCACCACCTCGTCGTTTTCCATCACCTTCATGGAGCGGAATTTCCACACCATGATCGGCTTACCGTCCATGCCGTAGCGGGTCTGGCGGAAGATCACCGGCCCTTTTGAGGTGAGTTTCACCGCCAGGGCAATGGCGCAGAGCACCGGGGAGATCAGCAGCAGGATCATCGAGGAGAGGACGATGTCCTCCGCGCGCTTCAGCACCCGGTTGAGCCCGGAGAGCGGCGTGTCATACAGCGGCACCACCGGCACGCCGTTTACCTCTTCAATGCGGGAATGCAGGATGTTAAAGGTGAAGACATCAGGGATCAGGATCACCGAGCAGGTAGTATCCGCCAGTTTGCGCATCAGGGTTTTGATTCGGGCTTCGTCGCTCATCGGCATGGCGATGTAGACGTTGTGGATCTTGCCGGCTTTGGCATCGTCAATCAGCTGGGAATAATTACCGGCCCAGTCAGCAGAGACACCGCCGGGCTGCGCGTCGTGATAGACCCCGACCACGTCAAATCCCAGCCACGGCTCCTTGCGAAAACCGTCCAGCAACGCCAGTCCCGCGGGCATACTCCCGGCCACCGCCACCCGGCGAGTGTTGTAGCCGCGGTTACGCAGCCAGCCCGCGCCATAGCGGATAAGCGATCGGCAGACCACCATCCCCACGCTGGTGAGCAGGTACCAGGCAAAATAGGTTGCAAAGCGATTATCAAAGTCGTTGTTAAACGCCACCAGCCCGAAGCTGAAGACCAGGCTTAAGGTCCAGTTCTGCAACAGCAGCAGGAGCTCGGTGGCGATCTTGACGCCACGCCATGAACGGTAGAAGTCGGTCATCCCGCCGATCATCTGGAAGACCACCAGCGCGATCAGCGCCATCAGCAGGTGCATGTAGAGGAAAGGCAGCCCGCTGAGTTTACACACCATCCACAAGCCACCGAACATGATGGTGATATCAGAAAAACGCTGCACCATAGAGATTAACGATGCATTCGTTTTGGCTCGCTCGCGCTTTTTTAGATTTGTCATCGTTGTTCCTGTTTCAGGGTCCCCTCCCCCGTCGGGAGAGGGGCAAGGATTACTGATTCAACAGCGCCATAATGTCCTGCGTTCGCGCCGCCATCAGCGCCGCATCGGCGCGGGATTCCACGTTCAGGCGCACCACCGGCTCGGTATTCGACGAGCGTAAATTGAAGCGCCACTGGGGGAAGGTCATGCTGATGCCGTCGGTACGGTCGATCTCCAGCGCGTGCAGAGCGAAGTGGTTCTCCACCCGGGCAATCGCTTCGGCCGGGGCCGCGAGGGTGCTGTTGATCTCCCCGCTCGCCGGGAAGGCCGCCATGCGGTCACGCACCAGCTCACCCAGCGACTGGCCCTTCAGGCACAGCAGTTCGGTGACCAGCAGCCACGGGATCATCCCGCTGTCGCAGTAGGCAAAATCGCGGAAGTAGTGATGGGCGCTCATCTCGCCGCCGTAAATCGCGTCTTCTTCGCGCATCCGCTCTTTGATAAACGCATGGCCGGTCTTCGACATCACCGGGGTACCGCCCGCCGCCGCGACCACATCCACCGTGTTCCAGGAGAGACGCGGGTCGTGAATAATGCGCGAGCCGGGGTTTTTCTCGAGGAAGGCTTCCGCCAGCAGGCCGACGATGTAGTACCCCTCGATAAACTGCCCTTTCTCGTCGAACAGGAAGCAGCGGTCGAAATCGCCGTCAAAGGCGATGCCCATGTCCGCGCCGTGCTCAATTACCGCGTTGCGGGTGTCGGCCCGGCACTCCGGCAGCAGCGGGTTCGGAATACCGTTCGGGAAGGTACCGTCCGGGGTGTTGTGAACTTTGATAAAGGTCACCGGCACGTTAAGCGCCTTAAAGCGGGCTTCCAGGGCATCCACCACCGGGCCTGCCGCGCCGTTACCGGAGTTGATCACAAGCGTGAGCGGCTTGAGGTTCGCCAGATTGATGTAGCCCAGCAGGTGGTCGATATAGGCCTCACGCAGATCGATAGTTTTATAGCTGCCGCGCTTCGCCTCGTTCACCGGCGGGAAATCGTTGGCTTCCGCCAGACGCTGCACGTCGCGCAGGCCGGTGTCGCCGCTGATCGGACGAGCCCCTTCGCGCACCAGCTTCATGCCGTTGTAGTCCATCGGGTTGTGGCTGGCGGTGACTTCGATACCGCCGTCGACGCCTAAATGGAAGGTGGCAAAGTAGATCTCTTCGGTACCGGACAAACCGATGTCCAGCACGTCGACGCCCGCGTCCTGCAGCCCTTTCGCCAGCGCCAGCTTCAGGGATTCGCTGGTCAGACGCACGTCGCCGCCCAGCACAATGGTTTTCGGCTTTAAGTATTCGCCGTACGCGCGGCCAATGCGCCACGCAATGTCCTCATTCAGCTCTTCACCGAGCTTGCCGCGAATATCGTAGGCTTTAAAACAGGTTAATTTTTGCATCATTACCCCTTATTCAGGCAACAGTTGGCCCGACCCGGACAGGGCCAATTAAATTTTTATCTTTTCGTAGGCCCGGTAAGCGCAGCGCCACCGGGCAAATGCGTAAGCGCTATACGCGCCCGTAACGATCCTCAAAGCGGACAATATCGTCCTCTTCCAGGTACGAGCCGGAGCGCACTTCAATCAGGTCGAGCGGGATTTTCCCCGGGTTTTCCAGGCAGTGGGTCGCGCCCAGTGGGATGTAGATCGATTCGTTTTCCCCCAGCAGCGTCACCACCTCGTCGATGGTCACTTTGGCGGTACCCGCCACCACCACCCAGTGCTCGGCGCGGTGATGGTGCATCTGCACCGACAGCCCCTCGCCCGGTTTAACGGTGATGCGTTTGACCTGGTAGCGATCGCCCTCGTCGATGGAGTCGTATTTGCCCCATGGACGGTAGACTTCGCGGTGAATGTGGTGTTCATGGCGGCCATCGGCCTTAATCTGCTCCACCACTTTTTTGACGTCCTGCACCGCGTTGCGATCGGCAATCAGCACCGCGTCTTTGGTCTGCACCACCACCAGATCTTTGACGCCGACGGTGGTCACCAGCCCGGATTCGGCATAAACGTAGCTGTTCTCGGTTTTATGGCTGATCACATCCCCGTGATGGACGTTGCCTTCCGGGGTCTGGGCGCTGATCTCCCAGAGCGATGACCAGGAGCCAACGTCGCTCCAGCCCGCATCCATCGGGACCACTACCGCATCAGCGGTACGTTCCATTACCGCATAATCCACCGACTCTTCCGGACAGGCGAGGAACGCGGCTTCATCGACGCGAATAAAGTCCAGATCCGGGTCGACGGTTGCCATGGCTTTTTCGCAGGCATCCAGGATATCCGGACGGAACTTTGCCAGCTCTTCCAGATAACGACCAGCGCGGAACAGGAACATGCCGCTGTTCCAGTAATATTCACCGCTGGCGACGTAGGCCTGGGCGGTTTCCATATTCGGCTTTTCGACAAACTGCGCCACGTCAAAGGCCAGGCTGTCGCCCTCGCCCGGCGTGACGTTGCCGCGGCGAATGTAGCCATAGCCGGTTTCCGGCAGATCCGGCACGATGCCGAAGGTCACCAGCTTGCCGCTTTCGGCATAGGGAATGGCTGAACGCACGGCATCGCGGAAGGCCTCTTCCTGCTGGATCACGTGATCCGCCGCCAGCACCAGCATCAGCGGATCGCAATCCGGGCTGCTGCGTTGCGCCGCCAGCGCCGCCAGGGCGATGGCCGGGGCGGTGTTGCGCCCGGCAGGCTCAAGAATGATGTTTTCGGTCAGCTTGTTCAGTTGACGCAGCTGCTCGGCGACGATAAAGCGGTGCTGTTCATTACAGATCACCACCGGGCTTTCACAATTCACGCCATTCAGACGATTAACCGTCGTCTGCAGCATGGTGAGTTCCCCTTTCAGGCAGAGGAACTGTTTTGGATAGAGCACGCGGGAGAGCGGCCACAACCGGCTGCCAGAGCCACCTGCCATTACCACCGGGTACAACGTATTTTTACTCATGATTTATCCCCGAATATCTGCAATAAACTGGCTCAGCACGTTCTCTTTCTCGAGCGTGCGTTCGGCATAGTCACGGGCGACCCTGTTCTCTTTGGGCATCGTCAGCGCCTGTTCGATCCCGGCCACCAGCGCGGGCACCGACTCGGGCTCCACGCACACGGCGATCCCCGGCAGGGTGTCGCACAGCTGGCCCAGCTCGGTGTGGGCTTCGGCGGTGATCACGGCGTTGCCGCCTACCGCCAGAATGTTGGTCAGCTTTGAGGGCAGAACCGCATCCGCCGCGCCGCGCTTCTGCACCACCAGATGGCAGTCGGCCATCTTCAGCAGCGCCGGTAAGGCGTCGTAAGACTGCAGCGGGAAAAACTGAACATTCTGCAGGCCGCGCTCGCGGGCCATTTTCTCCAGCCGCGCTTTACCGCCTCCCTGGCCGACAATCACAAACTGCCAGGGCTTATCGCTGAGCGCTGCGGCGGCGTCGATGACGTTCTCCAGCCCCTGCTTCTCACCGATATTGCCGGAATAGAGCACAATCTTTTGCGCTTCAGCCAGACCCAGCTGCGCGCGCAGCGCCGCCACGTCTTCAGGCGTGATGTCGCGAAAACGCGCCACTTCAGACCAGTTAGGGAAGAAGATCACCTTCTCTGCCGCCACGCCCTTCTCCTGCGCCTTGTTCATCATTGAGCGGGAGATGGTTGAGACATAATCCACGTTGTGCAGGCCGCTGCGCTCGAAGGCGCTGGCCAGTTTCGCGACTTTGCCGCCCTTGCCTTTGCCCGCCATGCCCAGACCGAGCATGGCGTCCACTTCATAATCCTGAATGTGCAGCAGGGTGCGGGCCCCGGAGAGTTTGCCCAGCAGGCGCATGCCCGGGGTACAAAACAGGGTCGGCACCACGCCGATAATGCGATCCGGCTTCCAGCGACGTTGCGCCATCAGCGGGAAGAAACTGCTCAGGGCAAAGCTGCCCAGGTGAATCAAACGCTTTAAGGTTGAGGGCTGCTTAGGCACGTACAGCGGGCAGCGCCAGACGGTGGCAGCCCCCTCTTCACGGCGGTAGCGCCAGCTTGAATAGCGCTCGCCCACTTTCCATTCCGGGTAGTAAGGCGGGGCCGTAATGACCCGCACCTCATGACCCTGGCTGGCCATCCACTCCACCATCTCGCCGGTGTATTTGCCGATACCGGTCAGTTCGGGAGAGTAGTTAATGCCGTACACGAGGATCTTCATAGTCCCGGTACCCCAACCTGATCCAGAAAATAGGCCCGGCTGTTGTCATGCACGTTATCGCTTGCCAGCAGGGCGTCCGGTTTCAGCCAGCGGTAGTCGTCGTGCTGGGAATCAGGCAGACGCAGGTCTGCCTGATTCACCTGCAGGCGATACCCGATCACCACGTAGTGGGTGGTGAAACCGGTGCCGGAAAAGTTGTCGTCATAGAAGTGCTGCCAGACCCCGTAGAACTGCCCCGCCGTCATCGGCAGGCGCAGCCCCAGCTCCGCCTCAGTGAGACGCGCGAAAGCATTTTCCAGCGTCTCGTCTTTCTGCACCCGCCCCCCCGGCACGAACCAGTAGCCCTGCGCCGGACGGTTGGTACGCTGTCCGAGCAGGAACTCGCCCCGCTCGTTCTCCACAACCAGATCGATGGAGATCAGCGGCGTGGAACGCACCACAGTGGCAAAATCTTCCTGACTTAAAAACATATCTACCCCCGGAAGCGCTGCTGGTTTTCCAGGAACCACTGGTAAGTGCTGGCCAGCCCTGCGGCCAGCGTCACCTCATGGAACCAGCCCAGCTGATGCAGACGGGTCACATCCAGCAGCTTACGCGGCGTGCCGTCGGGTTTGCTGGCGTCGAAGGCCACGCGCCCCTTGTATCCCACCACCTGAGCGATGGTCTCGGCCAGCTCGCGAATGGTGCAGTCCACCCCGGTGCCGACGTTGATATGCGACAGCATCGGCTCGGTGTTCTCCTGCCACACCTCGCGAGCCAGCTCCATCACGTGAATGCTGGCGGCAGCCATATCATCCACGTGCAAGAACTCGCGCATCGGCGTGCCGCTGCCCCACACCACCACTTCCGGCGCGTTGCTGACGGTCGCCTCGTGAAAACGACGCAGCAGCGCCGGGATCACGTGCGAGTTGCTCGGGTGGAAGTTATCGTTCGGGCCGTACAGGTTGGTCGGCATCACCGAGCGATAGTCGCGACCGTACTGGCGGTTATAAGATTCGCACAGCTTGATCCCGGCAATCTTGGCGATGGCGTAGGGCTCGTTGGTGGCTTCAAGGGTGCCCTGCAGCAGCTCGCTCTCGGCGATCGGCTGTTTCGCCATCTTCGGATAGATACAGGAGGATCCGAGGAACAGCAGCTTGTTCACGTTATGCAGATGCGCAGCGTGAATGATGTTGCTCTCGATCATCATGTTTTCGTAGATGAAGTCCGCCGGGTAGGTATTGTTTGCAACAATACCGCCCACTTTTGCCGCCGCCAGATAGACCTGATCGATACGCTGTTCGGCAAAGAAGGCCTGTACCGCGCCCGCATCCAGCAGGTTCAGTTCATCACGATTGCGCAGCACCAGTTGAACGTTGCCGCGCTGTTCCAGCTGGCGGACAATCGCGGAACCCACCATCCCGCGATGACCGGCAACAAAAATTCGTTGTTTGCTCATACTCAGGACTCCAGCGCGATGGCAACCTCGTAGCCATGGGACTTGAGCAGGGAGTGTTTCTTCGCCGCTTCAAGATCGTGGGCCACCATCTCTGACACCATCTCCTGGAGGGTGATTTCCGGCTTCCAGCCCAGTTTTTCGTGCGCTTTGCTTGGGTCGCCGAGCAGGGTTTCCACTTCAGCAGGACGGAAGTAGCGCGGGTCAACCTGAACAATCACATCGCCCGGCTTCACGCCCGGTGCGTCATGACCGGTGACGGAAACGACGATACCTTTCTCTTCCACGCCGGTGCCTTCAAAGCGCAGTTTGATACCCAGCTGGGCTGCCGCCATCTCAACGAACTGACGTACGGAGTACTGCACGCCGGTGGCGATAACGAAGTCTTCTGGTTTTTCCTGCTGCAGCATCATCCACTGCATTTTCACGTAGTCTTTGGCATGGCCCCAGTCACGCAGGGAGTCCATGTTGCCGAGGTGCAGGCAGGATTCCAGACCCTGGGCAATGTTGGCGATAGCGCGGGTGATCTTACGGGTGACGAAGGTTTCGCCGCGGCGCGGGGATTCGTGGTTGAACAGAATGCCGTTACAGGCGTAGATGCCGTAGGACTCACGGTAGTTCACGGTGATCCAGTAGGCGTACATTTTAGCCACGGCATACGGCGAGCGCGGGTAGAACGGGGTCGTCTCTTTCTGCGGGATCTCCTGCACCAGGCCATACAGCTCGGAGGTGGACGCCTGGTAGAAACGGGTTTTCTTCTCCAGACCAAGGAAGCGAATGGCTTCCAGCAGACGCAGGGTACCCATCGCATCCACGTCGGCGGTGTATTCCGGGGATTCGAAGGAGACCGCTACGTGGCTCATCGCGCCCAGGTTGTAGACCTCATCCGGCTGCACTTCCTGCAGAATACGGGTCAGGTTGGAGCTGTCGGTCAGGTCACCGTAATGCAGGTGGAATTTCGGGTTTGCTGCATGCGGATCCTGGTAGATATGATCCACGCGCTCGGTGTTAAACGAGGAGGCACGACGTTTGATTCCGTGCACTTCGTAGCCTTTTTCCAGCAGGAGTTCCGCCAGATAAGAACCATCCTGTCCGGTAACGCCGGTGATGAGAGCGACTTTAGACATGTTTATTTTCTCCAGACTTATCAGAAGTTATTCAGTTTCAACGCGTTCGCGTATCGCCACTGCGGGATTGCCACGGCAAAGCTTATTTGCCGGTAGCGATTTAAAAACACTGCTGCGCGCACCTACAACGGTGCCATCGCCGATGGAAACGCCGGGCGCGACAAAGACGTCGGTCGCCAGCCAGCATTTCTCACCCAGGGTGATGGGCTGCGCATTAATATCAAAATGTTGACTCATATAATCGTGACTGCCGGTACAGAGATAACACTTTTGCGACACCACCGAATTGGCACCAATCGAAATATCACCCAGCGTATATAACACCGCGTCGTCGCCCACCCAGGCGTTATCCCCTAAGGTTAATTTCCACGGGTAGGTAATTTTTACCGACGGTCGAATCACTGCGTTTTTTCCGATTTTTGCGCCAAACAGGCGTAATAAAAAGGCGCGCCAGCGGTACATTATTTGTGGTGACCAGGCAAATAACGTTGCCTGCACTGCCCACCATAACTGCACCTTAATACCGCCTGCGCCACGAAAACCTTTTGGCACAGAGAAGCCACTTAATTCCTGCATTGTGTTTCCTTATATTCAGGCTTTGTTATATAAGGCTTTGGTTTTACCCGTCGTTTTCAGACGTAATAAATAAGATAATTCCGCGAGCACGCCCGGCATGCGCAATATCTGGCGCTGCACTTTTTTTGCATCCTGGCATAATTCAAGATTATTCGAGGTTGACACCCCGCCCATCGAAAATTCAGAGACCAGGCCCGGCAGTCGTTTAAACGGATAACCGGCTTTATACATTCTGGCGGTCAGGGCGTAATCTGACGAGACGCGATACTGCAGATCGTAGGGGTACGTTTTTAATCCACTCAGGGGAAAGAAAATCGCCTGATGGCTGGCCGGCAGGCTGTGGTAAATATACCAGCCCGGCTTCGCTGCCCTGCGGACTTTATTGCCGTCGCCAAAATCGAGTAAGGCGTCGCCCATGACCATGGCGTTACCCTGCACCCGGTTGAGCTGGCGTACAAACTGCGCCACGTCGTCATGAAAAATATCGCCGGAGTTGAGGAAGATAGCGTAGCGCCCCTGGGCCATATCGATGCCTTTATTCATCGCATCGTAGATACCGCGGTCCTTCTCGCTGACGTAACGTAAGTTGAACTCCCCGTTCAGTTTTTCGAGAAACTCCGCCGTGCCGTCGTTCGAACCGCCATCCACCACAATCCATTCAAAGCTGAGGCTGGGATCGCGGGCCAGATTGCGCAGCGACCGCCAGGTTTTTACCACGCCGTCAAGGTTACGGAAGGCAACAGTAATAACGCTGAGTAACATAAACCACCTCGTTATGAATGCGTAATATTAAGCGCCTTGCGCAAAATAAACGGGCAAACAATTAAGAATGCGTACTCCGGGCTAAATATTGACCCGGTAAAAAACAGCGACACCGGCGTAAAAAGATAAAGCTGTACGCGAAAATTCTGATTATCACCAAAGGCGCTGATCGTCATTTTGAAAACTTTGAACAGATACCACGCCGTTAATAACACTGCGAACCAGGAAAAATAAATAATCAGCAGATACAAGCCATTGTCTATGGTTTTTCCGACATCCGCACCGTTAAAGATTCCGAATGATGCGACATATTCATAAAGTGAGCCAAATCTGACAACGCCATCAATATGGGTTAAAGAGTAACCCACCATCACCAGTGGACCGATAATACGGTAATAGGATGACGATCCTTCGGTTCCTAAATCACCCAGACGCTCGGAAATATACGGGAAGGCGAATACCACCCCGACCAGAAACACTGACAATGAAATGATCGCCAAAGGTAACTTTTTCTTGATGGCCTCTTTATTCAGATACTGGAACGCCCACTCCAGGAGGTAAAAAAGAATAAAGGTCATTACCCCGGAGAACGATCCAGACAGGACTATTCCTGCAAGAATCATAGCATCGCTCTTGGGCGTTTTGATACCAAACTGTTTGATGCTGAGCCAAATTGAGATTAACGCCAGAGCGAAGAATGCCGGTTCGAAATAGAGTGCCGTGGTACGCTTGCCGCCAAATTTAATGAAATTCAGTACATAGCTATTACTGTAAATAAGATATTTCGAAATTATTTCCATCAGGCTACTGCCGCCCGTCAAAATAATTTGCGCCATCTCCAGCGCCGCTATCATAACAATGATGCCGATGACCAGATAAAAGAACCTGAGGATCTTCCGATAATTGTGCGGCGAGATAGTTTTAAAACGAATACTCCATACCATACCGATAATGATCACGATATAGACGAACAGCATGGTAGAGGTGACATATTTGCTGGCGTCCAGCGACTGACCAAAGATGTAGTTAAAGGTCGTCAGCCCGACGCCCAATCCCAGCGCAATCATCAACTTTTTCACGCTAATCTTGTCGACGAACAGCAACAGCAGCAGCGGTAAAAAAGTGACGATGGTGATGGGGAAGCTCTCACCCAGCTGGGCAATTTTGACGTTGACCAGCAGGTAGATCAGCGGCAGCAGCAGATAGCTACAGATTCTGATAGAACGAGACATACTCCTCCAGCATCTGTTGTCCACTGTAGGCCTGGCGGCTGCGGGTGCGGAACGATTCCAGGTCAGTGCCAAAAACCGCCTGGGCGATCTCCGCCTTCGACAGCTGCACCAGCGGCAGCACCTCGTTTTCACTGAAGGTTTTGCCCCCTGATTTCTCCAGCACTTCCCGGGCGGCGTCACTGTGGGTAGCGATCACCGGCACCCCGATGGAGAGCGCCTCGCACAGGATCAGCGGGTAGTTATCAACCCGGGAACTGAACACCAGCGCGTCCATACCGTTCAGGGCGCTCATCAGCTTGCGCTTGTCGGTTTCGAAGCCGTGGTTGATCACGTTGGCGCCGTCAAAGGGCGAAAACTTGCCGAAGGTGTGCAGTTCGACCTTATCGCCAAGGGCCATGATCTGGCGCACCAGCTGCTGGTTGGTCTTACCGTCGTAGCGCAGGTCGTGGGCCACCACCGCGATTTTCGGTTTGCCCGGCGTGACGGCGACCGGCGTCAGCTCCGCCAGAATGGCTTCCGTCGCCACGTCGATACCGTTGTTGATGATGCGGCAGCGCCCTGCTCCGTACAGGCTGTTAAAGGCGTCGGCCACATGCTGGCTGGGGGAGATAAACTGGCAGCCGAGCGCCAGCATGTCGCGGAACAGCTGGCGTTTACCCGCCACCAGCTGGTGGGCGCGATCCACCTTCACCGGGGGATAGTTGCCGAGCGTCGGGCACTTCTGGCAATTGTCTTTCCAACCTTCGCAGCCGTCGGTAAAGGCACAGCGGCCGGTGACGCTCCAGTGATCGTGCAGGGTCCAGACGAAGGTGGTATCGGGCTTATGCGCCTGCACCTTTTGACAGAAGGCCACCACCTCCTCCAGCTTCAACCAGTAGCTGTGCAGCACGTGAAAATGCAGCACTACCGGGCCCGGCGTGCGGGTCACGGTGCGATACAGGTTGTTAAGGTTGCCGAAAAGATCGCGGTTAAACAGACGGAACAGCGCAATATTCGCCACCGAGGTCAGCCGCGGGGTGTGTTTCACCACCTGCGGGTAGCGGTCGTGGCTGACGCTCTTCTTGCCGCCCTTGCCGTAGCCGTAGATAAAGCGCGACTGGAGCCCTTTTTGCAGCGCGCGCTGGTGCAGATCCAGCGCCACCCCTGCCGCCCCGCCCTCGGCGAGACGCACGTTAAATTGCAGAATATTCATTTTATTACCTTCACCCGGGCCTTCTCGCCCACCACCAGCGCGTTGTCCGGGATGCTATCGAGCACCACGCTTCCCGCTCCCACGGTGACGTTATTGCCCACGGTGATATCGCCGATCATCACCACGTTGGCGCCCAGCTCAACGTTATTGCCGATCACCGGGCAGGCCAGGCTGTCCGGGCCGCGGTTGCCGAGGGTTACGCCGTGACGGATGGTAAAATCATCCCCGGCGACCACGAACTTATTGATCACCACGGCATAGCCGTGGTGAATGGTAAAGCGCCGTCCGATGGTGGCCGCGGCCTGGATTTCGTAGCCGAAGAAGCACTCGGTGATGATGCGGTACAGCACCAGCACCGGGGCCGCCCACAGATTGTTGAGGACGTTCTTTTTGCGCCAGACGGAGCAGAAATGTGCCACCCGGTAGGCCAGCACCATGCAGCAGGGGCGCAGGCTCCAGCTGTTTGCGCGACAATCTTCCAGCACCATTATTTCCCCCGCAGTCCGTCAGCCAGGCGCTTGCCGTTACGCACCGAGATCAGCGTCAGCAGCGTGCGCCAGTTCATGCGCTTGTTGCGGATCTGATACAGGGTAAACAGCTGATACTTACGGCTGGCGCGGTCGAACTTGTCCCGGTGCTTGCGGTAGAAGTGGAAGTAGCCGGAGAACTTTTTCGGCGAGGAGGTGATCTGCATCTCCCCGTGGTTGATGTGCAGGATCTGCGTCGCCTCGTCCACCTTCCAGGGCTCGCCATACTCCATCACCATCCGCAGGAAGATGTCGTAGTCCTGAGCGGCCTTCAGTTCGGTATCGAACAGGCACTCCTTAAAGCGCCATGCCCAGGTAAAGACCTGATTGCCGATGATGTTGCGCTTGTAGAACAGGTGGCGCGAGTATGGCGATTTCGGGTAGAGCGGCAGGCTGGCGGGCTGGGAGTAGACCTCCCCTTCGCAGACATAGTCGTTGGCATAGAGGAACGCATGGGTCACCAGATGGTGCTGATGCGCCAGGAAGGTAGAGAGCCGGTTCGGCGTCCATTCGTCGTCATCGTCAATGCCGGTCAGGTACTGGCCGTTGGCCTGTAGGATCGCCTGGTTGCGTACCGCACAGGCGCCAGAGTTGATGGCGTTGTGGGTATAGACTACGCGCGGATCGTTGAGGTCAGTAACAAACTGCTGCAGCTGTTCCCAGGAGGAGGAGCAGTCGTCAACGATGATCAATTCCCAGTGGTCGTAATCCTGGCGCAATACCGACTTTATCGCACGGATCGCCAGCTGCTGACGGTTCCATGTCGGCATATAAATAGAAATCAAAGGGCGTGGTGTCATGGTATTCCCCGAATGGCTCATTACTTGCTGTCCGATTTATATTCGTACTCGTAATATCCGTAATCCTGATACCCGGTAGCGCGGCGGAAGATGGAGTTGAGGATCACCCCTTTCACCGCAATGCCGTTCTGCTCAAAGCGGCTGAGGCTGGTCTCGACCTCTTTCAGGGTGTTCACCGCATAACGCGCCACCATCAGAGTGGTACCCGCGTGGCGACCAACAATCGCCGCATCGGTCACCGCAAGGATTGGCGGGGTATCGATCAGCACCAGGTCATAATTCTCGCTGGCCCATTTCACCAGCTGGGTGAAACGCTCGCTCATCAGCAGTTCCGACGGGTTCGGTGGCACCTGCCCACGCGAGACGAGGTCAAAGTTAGGGATGGAGGTCGGTATCGCGCACTGGCTGATATCCCCCTTGCCAAGCAGGATGTCCGACAGCCCGTTTACGTTGTTGGTGCCCAGCAGTTCGTGGGTGTAGCCCTTACGCATATCGCAGTCGATCAACAGCACACGCTTGTTGGTCTGACTGACCACCGCCGCCAGGTTGGCGCAGACGAAGGTTTTACCGATCGACGGGCTGACCCCCGAGAGCATCAGCACGTTGTTGCTGGCCTGCATCATGGCGAAGTGCAGGCTGGTGCGCAGGCTACGAATGGCTTCGATGGCCAGATCCGTCGGGTTACCCACCGCCAGCAGTTGGCTCTGTTTGTAACGTTTAACCCCGTTCGTGGTTTTGACGTTGTCACGGGTTTTCTGCCATTCCGACAGCGGGATGCTGGCGTAGACATTGATGCCGTGCTCTTCCAGCACCTGCGGGCTTTCGATCCCACGGTTAAACAGGGAGCGCAGCAGGACCCCAACGATAGAGAGCATCAGGCCGAGAATGATGCTGCCGAGAATAATCAGCGCCTTCTTCGGCTTCAGCACGCCGGGCTGGGTGATGGCCGGATCGACAATCCGCACGTCGCCAACGGTGCTCGCTTCGGTGATCTTCAGCTCCTGCTGTTTGTTCAGCAGCTGCATATAGACCTGCTGACCGGACTCCACATCGCGGGTCAGACGCAGGATTTCCTGCTGGGTTTTTGGCATCGCGGTGACGCGACCGTTGAGTTTCGCTTTTTCCTCTTCCAGCGTCTGGCGTTTTTCCAGCAGCGTGCGGTAGGCAGGATGGCGTTTGGTGTAGAGTTTGGAAATTTCCGCCTCTTTAAAGGTCAGCTCGTTGAGCTGGGCGTCGATGTTGACCATCGAATCCAGCACTGACTTAGCCTCCAGCGGCAGGTCGACGGAATCTTTATCCTGGCGGAAGGCGTTGAGCTTGTTCTCGGCCTCATCCAGATGACCGCGCACCTCCGGGAGCTGTTTGGCAAGGAAGTCGAGACTTTTTGACGCCTCTTCCGACTTGCGCTTCACGTTTTGTGCCTGGTAGTTGCGGGTGATGCTGTTGAGAATGTCGCGGATCTTATCCTTGTCTTCCCCGGTAAAGTTCAGCCTCAGCACCCCGGTATCTTTCCCGGTTTCGGTGACCGTCAGGTTGCCCTGCAGGTTATTGATCATCCCCAGCATTGAGAATTTGCTGACGGTAAATTCGCTGCCGCTCTCGGCATGAATGGCGCTGACCATCATGCTCACGCCGTCTTTCGTCAACATTTCACCCACCTTGCCGCGGGCGCTGAACCCGGCGTCGCTGGTGAGCTGATACTGATCTTTGCCCAGCACCTCGAGGGTGAAGACCTGGCTGGCCCCCCCGGCTGGCAGCGTAAAGGTGGTCACTTTGACGGTATCGTTCTGACGGCCCATCAGCCGATCCCAGCCTGCGCCAAACACCGGGAAGGTGTTTTTGCTGACGCCGATATCGAGATCCAGATCGTCCACGGTTTTACCCAACACCAGGCGGGACTGAATCAGCTCGATTTCCGCCTGCGAGGCGGGCGGCTTGTTCGCCAGCGCCGAACCAATGTCCTGCACCAGCGAACTGCCGCTGTTCTGCTCAATTTGCACCAGCGCGTCGGCGCTGTAGATCGGGGTGGCAAAGAGGGTGTAAATCACCGCCGCAACGGCAAATACCGCGGTGATCCCTATCACCCACCAGCGCGCCTCAACCACGGTGCCGATCAGACGACCAATATCAATTTCATCACTGCCCGCACTCGGGGCGGCAGAAGGTTTTACGTTTGCTGTCATTATTATCCCTGCTGAACGTTCAGTGCCTGTGCCCACTGGCGGGCAGACTGGTCGAGTAAGGTGTAAACCGCCTCAAACGCTTCATGGCTTTTGCGATACGGATCGGGGATCTCACGCTCGTTATCCCAGTGACCAAAGAGCATCACCTTGCCGCGCATCTCCGGTGCGATATCGCACAGGGCGTGGATGTGGCGTTTTTCCATGGCGAGGATCAAGTCATAGTCACGGCACAGGCTGGCTGACACCTGACGGGCGCAATGCCCATCGAGCGAAAGCTGATGCTCTGCCGCGACCTGACTTGCGCGCTCGTCAGCACCTTTACCTACCAGTGCCCCCAGCCCGGCTGACGCGACGGTCAGCTGTGGCTGGTACTGTTTCAAAAGCCGCTCAGCGGTGGGGGAACGGCAAATATTCCCCACACAAACCACCAGTATTTTGTTAAACATCGTTATCACCAGTTGTGGTACTGATGTACCGTGTCGGTCATGGTATGGATATTGTTGATGGTCGGCATCAGCTGGTTCATCACACGGTTCCAGCGCGTTATCGGCGCGGTGGTGACGTAGACCACGTCGTACGGCTGCAGGCGGAACCCGGTTGCCATCACCAGCGAGGTGGCATCAGACATATCCAGCTGGTAGACGTTGGCGATCTTGCCCTTCCCAGCGTTTCCTGTAATCGGACGGATCACGAAGATACCGCTGGCGTCGGAGGTGCTCATATCCAGCCCTTCCGCGTTGCCGAGCGCTTCGGTCAGGGTCATACCGCTCAAGTCCATCTTAAGAGTGCTCTGTTTCTTCACTTCACCCATCACGAACACTTTCAGGTCGTCGTTACGCGGCACAAACAGGATATCGCTCGGATAGAGCAGACGGTTCTGGCTCAGATCGCCGTTCTGCATCAGCGCCTGCAGGGAGATACGCTCCTCTTTGCCCTTATGGGTCAGCACCACGTTGCGCCAGTCGGCGCCATCGGTAAGGCCGCCCGCGGCGTTGATAGCGTCAAGCACCGTCAGCGGCACGTTGGTGATCGGCTGCTGGCCGGATTTATTCACCTGGCCGGAGACATAGACTTTCTGCGAACGGAATGCGGCGATATTAACGTCCACCTGCGGGTCAGCGATGTATTGCGCTAAACGGCCGGTAATATCACTACGGATCTGCGCGAGCGTTTTGCCCGCCACGCGAAGTTTGCCGACATAGGGATAGAACATGGTGCCATCCGCCTGAACCCAGTTGCCGGTATCGCTGGAGCTACGATACTGCCCCGCCGGGGTGGTCAGCTCCGGGTGATCCCAGACGGTGACGTTAATGACATCCCCGGGCCCGACGCGGTACTGGTAGTTGGCGATCTCCTGGTCGAGGCTGTTGTTAGGTCGCGCCACGACCGGACGAGGGCGTAATTGTTCAACCAGCTGCGGAGTCATTGGATAAACATTCACCATGCGGTTGATATCAAAATCAGCATCCTGCTGTTTAATCACATCCTTACCGGAAGTTGAGATATTGCTGCCGGGGAAGATTGTACAACCACTCATCAAGGTCACAGATACCAATAATGGCATCAATTTCATTTTGGATTTCATCATTGATTATTTATCACTTTGGCAGGTAATTACCCTGTGCGTTTAAATAAGCTAAAGGCGTATTAGTTTTAGCATGCAGTTAATAAAAGAGAAATATAACTGGCATCAGTCCTAAAAGAAGCTTATTCACCTTAAGGCTATTGACAGAATAATCGAGGCTGATCATCACGCCTTCAGGCACGCTACCGCCCTTGGCTTTCAGTTACCAATTCACTGCATAAACAGTAATTTAGGGATAAACACCCTCTTTGATATGGCATAACGGAAAAATATAAAAGGCAGGAAAATTCCGAACCCGATATAAGTTTTTCACGTCATTAAACCGACACAGAAATAGCATCAGGAAGCAGCGCAATTTGATGCTGAAAGAATTGTTGCAGCTAACGGAATAGCAGGCAAGGAAACATCAACGAAGGCGTGGCTTTTAAGATTAATATTAACGCCGACATTTCTGCATTTTTAGGAATAGCTTTATATTGACTTTATTCAATAGCCCTCTTCGACCTGCGATATTTCTTATTTTGCGAGAATACAGACTATTCACAATATTAACCTACAGAGTGCGGGGTTTATTTCCCCCATGATTCAGGAAAATCTGTGCAGATAAATGCCCGGCTGGCATTGCATTTTTCAGGCGCAGTATCCATGATCGAAATGTGACAATTGTCATATAACGAAAGGTATTACTCACACTATGGAATGGATAGCAGATCCATCAATATGGGCCGGTCTGGTCACCCTGGTGGTGCTGGAACTCGTGCTCGGTATCGATAACCTGGTCTTTATCGCTATTCTCGCCGAAAAACTGCCCCCTGCTCAGCGCGACCGCGCCCGCATCACCGGCCTGTTAATGGCGATGGTGATGCGCCTGCTGCTGTTGGCCTCTATCTCCTGGCTGGTGACGCTCACCCGCCCGCTGTTTACCGTCCACGGTTTTGGCTTTAGCGCCCGCGATCTGATCATGCTGTTTGGTGGTTTTTTCCTGATTTTCAAAGCCACCGTCGAACTCAACGAAAGGCTTGAAGGCAAGGACAGCGAGAACCCCACCCAGCGGCGCGGAGCCAAATTCTGGGCCGTGGTCGCACAAATCGTGGTGCTGGACGCCGTTTTCTCACTGGATTCGGTGATCACCGCCGTGGGAATGGTCGATCACCTGGCGGTGATGATGGCTGCGGTTATTATCGCCATTGCGCTGATGGTGATGGCCAGCAAGGCGCTCACGCGCTTTGTGAATGACCATCCGACGATTGTGATTTTATGTCTCAGCTTCCTGCTGATGATCGGCTTTAGCCTGGTGGCCGACGGTTTTGGCTTCCATATTCCGAAAGGCTATCTGTATGCCGCGATTGGCTTCTCGGTGATTATCGAGGCCCTGAACCAGCTGGCGATCTTCAACCGCCGCCGCTTCCTCTCCGCTAATCAGACGCTGCGCCAGCGTACCGCCGACACGGTTATTCGTCTGCTGAGCGGTAAAAAAGAGGATGCCGAACTGGATGCGCAGGCCGCCTCGCTGCTGGCCGACCACGACGACAGCCCGATCTTTGCCCCGCAGGAGCGGCGGATGATTGAGCGGGTGCTGCACCTTAACCAGCGCTCCGTCAGCAGCATCATGACCTCGCGCCACGATATTGAGCATATCGACCTCAACACACCCGAGAGCAGCATTCGTGCGCTGCTGGATAAAAACCAGCACACCCGCATCGTGGTTACAGGTGGCGAAAAGGAAGAGGAGCTACTGGGGGTGGTACACGTTATCGACCTGCTCAATCAGCAGCTGCGCGGCGAGCCGCTTAACCTGCGGGTGCTGATCCGTCAGCCGCTGGTGTTCCCGGAGATGCTGCCGCTGCTGCAGGCGCTGGAGCAGTTCCGTAATGCGCGTACCCATTTCGCCTTCGTGGTGGATGAGTTTGGTTCCGTAGAGGGGCTCGTGACCCTCAGCGACGTGATGGAAACCATCGCCGGGAACCTGCCGAACGAAGTGGAGGAGATCGACGCCCGGCACGATATTCAGAAGAATGCTGACGGCAGCTGGACTGCCAACGGCCATATGCCGCTGGAAGATCTGGTCCAGTATGTGCCGCTGCCGCTGGACGATAAGCGGGAATATCACACCATTGCCGGTCTGTTGATGGAGAACCTGCAGCGGATCCCGCAGCCGGGCGAAGAGGTTCAGGTGGGGGATTATGCGCTGAAAACGCTGGAGGTGGAAAACCACCGGGTGCAGAAGGTGCAGCTGATCCCGCTAATGACGCAGGATGATGTGGATTACGAGTTGTGATACTTTCACCCCGCCTTCCCGGGCGGGGTGTGAGAGAAATGAGCGCTTACTGAAGCTTCTCCAGTAACTTCTTCACATCTTTGCCGTTCTGCGAGTCTTTATTCTTATCCGCCCAACCGCTCAGACGGCGTTTCGCCTCATCCTGAAGATGTTTACGCAGCAGCTGATCCACCTGCAGGCTGTAGTTCAGCGCCTGCCAGTTGCCATAGACGTTCAGCGGGATCGGCGTCGTTTTGAGGAAATCGATCAGCTTACCTTCACCCAGCCAGCCCTCCAGCACGCGGATTTTGAAGCGGGTGTCGGCCGTCTCCTTGATCAGATCCAGGGTGCCGTTACCTTCGAGCGTCAGCATTGGCGAGGCGCCCTGCATATCATCCAGCGTCACCTGACCTTCATCGAGGCGCAGATCGGTGACAAAGCTATCCAGACGGGTCGCGTTATCGACGTTCTCTTTCACCTTCACATTGCTGCTGCGTTCTACGGCCTGCTGCACCAGCTGCTGGAAGTTAAGCCCTTCCATCCGGGTATTCTGCATTTCCAGATGGGCCTGACCCTGCCAGTGGTGACGGAAGGCGTCGGCGTCAATCTTGCTGCCAGAGAAATCACCCGCCATGGTCAGGCTACCGGTCAGCGAAATCGGGTAGTTAAAGGCCTTCAGGATGGTGCCGATCTCAATGTTGTCCAGACGCGGCTGGAACATCGACCGGGCAACGGCTTTACGCACATCGAGCGTACCGGGTAAGGAGATATGCCCTTCCCCCAGCTTACCGCTCAGTTCAGCAATGGTCAGAAGACCGTTTTTGTTGCTCATCTGGCTGGAGACTTGGGTAAAATCCATCCCTCGCCAGTGAACGGTATTGGCTTTCAGCAGAATATCGGCGCTAAAACCGCGCAGGCCGTTGTAATCGGGCTGCTCCAGACTGGAGGCGATCACCGGGCGCTGCGGTTTAGCCTGAGTTTGCCCCTGCTGTACCACCTCGCCGTCGGCGGCTGCGGCGTCCTGCGCCGGAAGGAGGTTTTCAAGATTGAGCTTGTCGAACTGCAGGTTCATGTTCCACTGCGGTTCCTTGCCCAGGATCACGCTCGCCTGTCCGGTGAGCGCGCTGTCATTGGCCTGTAAGCTGAGCTGGTTAAGCTCAAGCTGCTTCTGCTCTTCGCGCCACTGCGCCTGCAGCGTACCCTCCCCGCTGATGCCCTGCGCAGGCAGATCAACACCGGTCAGTTGCCAGCTCAGCTGCTGAATGTCGGCGCTGAGCAGGTGGGGATAATCAGAGGCGTTGACATTTGCTGCAAAGGAGAGGGTCAGATCGCGCTGATTGCGGTTAACGCGGCCGCTAAAGTCAATCTTGCCTTTGTGATGTTCATCCTGCTCCATATGCAGGTTGATATTGCGCACCGTGACCTGCTCGTCACCCTCATGCTGAAATACCAGCAGGCTGTCTGCCACCTTCAGGCGGCCAATATCGAATGACCAGCCGGCATCGTCCGCTTTATCCGGGAGCGTGTTTTCACGCGGGGCCACCGGCGCATCGGCATTACGTACCGCTTCAGACTGCGGGGTCAGCTGGATCACTGCCCCTTTAAGCATCACCTGATTGACCTGTAGCTGATGCGAAAAGAGCGGCATCAACGCCACGTCGAGGCGCATGTTGTCGGCGGCAACCAAAGGCACTGTCGCCCCCGGTGCGGTCAGCGACATACGCCCGGACAGGATGCTGAGCTGCGGCCAGACGTGCCAGCGCAGCGGCCCCTCCAGCTTCAGAGCGTAACCGCTGCGCGCCTCGACCTGACGCACCATGTAGGCGCGGAAGTCATTGGGGTTGACCAGCAGAACCAACGCTGACAGGCCAGCAACCAGCACCACCAGCAAAATCATCAGCGTTGTCAGAACTCTTCTCATGGCTTCCTCAATGGACCGGGTTTAAGCTCAATCTTTATCAATACGACTGGCGACCGCACCCTGCTGGTCGCGATATTTGGCGTCCTGACGGGCGTTATAAGGACGTGCCGCCGGGCCGGTTAACGGCTCAAAACTCAACGCGCCGATCATCATGCCCGGGCGCAGCGCCAGCGGCAGCTTACCGGCGTTGAAAAACTCCAGCACAATCCGCCCGGACCAGCCTGGATCGATACGGTGCGCGGTGACGTGCACCATCAGCCCCAGACGCGCCAGAGAGGAACGGCCGTCGAGCCAGCCGACCAGATCCGCCGGCAGGGTGACGGACTCAAAAGTGACCGCCAGCGCCAGTTCACCCGGGTGCAGGTAAAACGCGTCGCCGTCGTCCAGCACGATTTCATCACTCATCACCCGATCGAGCGCGGCGCTGACTTCATCTTTCGGCCCGCTGAGGTCGATAAAGGGCGCGGTATGTCCGCTGAAGGTACGAAACTTATTCCCCAGACGCACATCAACAGTGACGCCGTTAATCCGCTCGACCGGCGGGCGCGGGGTGATGGTCAGACGGCCTTCGTCCAGCCAGGCTTCAATATCTCGGTCACAAAGACGCATGCCACTTTCTCCTTTCGTGCATCGCGCCCTCAGGCCGATAAAGCCGGAGGGCGAACCCGATTATCTTTGAACGGTACACAATTCGCGCGTGTTATTCAAAAAACTGGCTGATTTTCGCTTTCAGGATATCAATGGCAATGCGGTTTTTACCCCCGCGCGGCACGATGATATCGGCATACTGTTTGGAGGGCTCAATGAACTGCAGGAACATTGGGCGTACCGTTTTCTGGTACTGCGCCATCACCGAATCCATGGAGCGGCCGCGTTCGTTCACGTCGCGTTTGATGCGGCGCATCAGGCAGATATCCAGCGGCGTATCGACAAAAATCGAGAAATTCATCGACTCGCGCAGACGGGCGTCGGTCAGCAGCAGGATCCCTTCGAGGATGATGACCTTTTTCGGGGCGATGCGCACGGTTTCCTGCAGACGGGTGTGTTCGACATAGCTATAGACCGGCAACTCAATGGCGGTGCCGTTCTTCAGGGCCTGGAGGTGCTGGAATAACAGGCTGTGATCCATCGCGCTTGGATGGTCATAATTGGTCTTAACACGCTCTTCCATCGACAGATGGCTTTGATCTTTGTAATAGCTGTCTTCTGGAATCACACCGATGTGCTCATCACCGACCTGTTCACGTAATTCACGGTAAAGTGTACTGGCAATGAGACTTTTACCTGAAGCCGATGCGCCGGCGATGCCTATAATGACGCACTGATGAGACTTATCAGTCATAAATTTTTGCGACCTGAGTAACCTGGATGTAAGGAAGGACGACGCCTGAGCGTCAAACGCGGCAATTATAGGGATTTCACGGGCCTGATACCAGTCGAATAGAAATGTTATGCGAGACGCGTTCAAAGTCCGTGCCGATCGTCCCTCTGGTAAATTTTCCCGGTTACTTTTCCAGCGTCAAAGGTGAAATTTTTGCAGGATAAGTATTTAATAACTCTGTGATGTCAAATTATGAGCACATACCATATTAATTGTAAATTGTTTGTACTAGCATGATCCAAATTAGAAAATGAACTCGTCCGGAGTTGGCTCCTGGCGGCATGGCGTCTTCGGATAAAGCGGTAATGAATAAAAAATACCAGCGCGTTTTGGTAACTACGCCACATCCTTTACTACGGCTTGTCAGTCTTGGTCTGGTTACCTTCATCTTCACTCTTTTCTCGCTCGAACTAACCCGTTTCGGAACATTTCTGGCACCTTTATGGTTCCCGACCTCCATTATGATGGTGGCGTTTTACCGCCACGCCGGAAAGATGTGGCCCGGGATCGCCTTCGCCTGCACCCTCGGTAACATCCTGGCCTCCTGGCTGATCTTCTCCTGGGCGTCGATCAACTTCTGGTATGCCGGCGTTAACATCGCGGAGGCCTTCGTTGGGGCCTTGCTGCTGCGTAAACTGCTGCCCAGCTACAATCCGCTGCAGAATCTGGCCGACTGGATCCGTCTGGCGATCGGCAGCGCCGTGCTCCCTCCCCTGCTGGGCGGGGTGCTGATTTATCTGCTGGTGCCGGGCGACGAGCCGCTGCGCAGTTTCCTGGTCTGGGTGCTGTCGGAGTCCATCGGCTCGCTGGCGCTGGTGCCTTTAGGCCTGCTGTTCAAGCCGCACTATCTTCTGCGTCACCGCAATCCGCGGTTATTGTTTGAAACCCTGCTGACCATGGCGGTAACGCTGGTTCTGAGCTGGATCTCCCTGCAGTTTCTGCCGTGGCCGTTTACGGCCATTATCGTTCTGCTGATGTGGAGCGCCGTGCGGCTGCCGCGCCTGGAAGCCTTCCTGGTCTTCCTGGTCACGGTGATGATGGTGTCGTTGATGATCGCCAAAAACCCCACCCCGCTGGCGACACAATATGCCAGCGCGATGATCAACGCCCCCTGGCTGCCGTTCCTGATGATGCTGCTCCCCGCTAACATCATGACCATGGTGATGTATGCGTTTCGCGCAGAGCGTAAGCACATCACCGAGAGCGAAGAGCGTTTCCGTAATGCGATGGAATATTCCGTTATCGGCATGGCGCTGGTCAGCACCGACGGCCAATGGCTACAGGCCAACAAGGCGCTGTGTCAGTTCCTCGGCTACAGCCAGTCAGAGCTGCGCTCCCTTAACTTCCAGCAATTAACCTGGCCGGAAGATCTTGAAAGCGATCTGGAGCAGCTTGAGCAGCTGTTGAACGGCGAAATCAACAGTTACTCGCTGGAGAAACGCTATTACACCCGTAACGGTGAGGTGGTCTGGGCGCTGCTGGCGGTGTCGCTGGTGCGTCACGCCGACGGCACGCCACTCTATTTTATCGCCCAGATCGAAGACATTAACGATCTCAAGCATACCGAATGGGTCAATAAGCGCCTGATGGAGCGTATTACCCTGGCCAACGAAGCGGGCGGTATCGGCATCTGGGAGTGGGACGTTAAACCTAACGTCATCAGCTGGGACAAACGCATGTTCGAGATGTACGAAGTGCCAGCGCACGTCAAACCTACCTGGCAGCTGTGGCACGAGTGCATGCTGCCGGAAGATCGCGCCCTGGCAGAACAGGTGGTACGTGATTCGCTGGCAGCCCGCATTCCGTTCAAGCTGGAGTTCCGCATCCGGGTGAAGGATGGCATTCGCCATATCCGCGCCCTGGCGAACCGGGTTCTCAATAAGCAGGGGGAAGTGGAACGCCTGCTCGGCATCAATATGGATATGACCGAGGTCAAAGAGCTGAATGAGGCGCTGTTCCAGGAAAAAGAGCGTCTGCATATTACCCTCGACTCCATCGGTGAAGCGGTGCTCTGTACCGATGTGAATATGAACGTCACTTTTATGAACCCGGTGGCGGAGAAAATGAGCGGCTGGCTGCAGCAGGATGCGCTGGGGCAACCGATCCTCTCGGTGCTGCATATTACCTTCGGGGATAACGGCCCGCTGATGGAGAATATTCATAGCGGGGATATGTCCCGGACGGATATTGAACAGGATGTGGTGCTGCACAGCCGCAACGGCGGCAGCTACGACATCCACTACAGCATTACCCCGCTGAGCACCCTCGACGGGCAAAACATTGGCTCGGTGCTGGTCATTCAGGACGTCACCGAGTCGCGCAAAATGCTGCGCGAGCTGAGCTATAACGCCTCTCACGATGCCCTTACCCACCTGGCGAACCGCGTCAGCTTTGAAGCCTATCTCAAGCGGATGTTACACACCGTGCAGGATACCCGTCAGCGTCATGCGCTGGTGTTTATCGATCTCGACCGCTTTAAGGCGGTCAACGACACGGCAGGCCACGCGGCGGGGGATGCGCTGCTCCGGGAGCTGTCGTCGCTGATGCTCAGTATGCTGCGCTCCACCGACATGCTGGCGCGCCTCGGCGGGGATGAGTTCGGCCTGCTGCTGCCGGACTGCAATACCGAAAGCGCGCGCTACATTGCCGGTCGCATCATTGACGCTATCAACGAGTATCACTTTATGTGGGAAGACCGCCTGCACCGGATTGGCGCCAGCGCCGGGATCACCCAGATCGACGAGCGCAACAATCAGGCCTCAGAGGTGATGTCGCAGGCCGATATCGCCTGCTACTCCTCGAAAAACAACGGTCGCGGCGTAGTGACGGTGTATGAACCGCAGCAGGAACGGATGCTTGACGCGCCGGGCACCATCTCGCTCGACGAACAGTGGCACATGATCAAAGACAACCATCTGTTGATGATCGCCCGCAGCGTCGCGTCGCCGCGGATCCCTGAAAGCAGCACCTTCTGTATGCTGGCCCTGCGACTGTGGACCAACGACGGCGAGATGCTGGAAGAGCAAGCCTTCCGGGCCGGGCTGGCAGAGCCTGAGCTGGTACACGCCCTCGACAGACGTATTTTGCAGGAGTTTTTCCGCAATTTCGCCACGCCACTGACCAGCAAAGGCACCGGGGTCGCCCTGCCGCTGTCGATGGCCGGTCTCGCCAGCGCCACGCTGGTGGATGAACTGCTGGAGATGCTGAGCGCCAGCCCGCTGCAGCCGCGTCTGCTGCATCTAGTGGTGCACGTCAGCGTGCTGACGCTGGAGGATGAGCACAGCCGCAACAACCTGGACAAGCTGCGTCAGGCCGGATGCCAGATTATCCTGAGCCACGTGGGCCGCGATATGGAGGTGTTCAACCACCTGAGCGCGCAGATGGCCGATTATCTGCTCCTCGATCCGGAGCTGGTGATTAACGTCCACGGTAATCTGATGGATGAGATGCTGGTGACCATTATTCAGGGTCATGCCCGCCGTCTGGGCATCAAGACCATTGCCGGGCCGAGCAATCAGCCGATCATGATGGATACCCTCTCCGGCATTGGTATTGACTATATCTTCGGCAATACCATCGGTGAGCCGCAGCCGCTGGAACTCCTGCTAAATACCACTTATTTCGCCATCAATTGATGGCGTCCAGCCCTCGGTATACCAGATGTGCAGCAGGGCGTACGAACGCCACGGCTGCCAGCGTTCGGCATAGCGGCGTATTTGCGCCGGGGTCATCCCGGCAAAGCGCTGCTTAATCGCATAATCATCCGCCAGAAAGACATCTTTGGCCTGCCAGCCGCGCAGGGCGAAGTAGTTCGCCGTCCAGCGGCCGATCCCCGGTCGGGTCTGGAGGGCTTTTATCGCGCTGTCGATATCCTCCGGGGTCTCCTGGGGGAAATCCCCCGCCACCACCGACTGCGCAAGATGAATCAGCGCTTCCGCGCGCTTCAGCGGCATGCCCAGCGCTTTCAACGCCAGCGGATCGGCACCCGCCACCGCGGCAGGCGTCGGGAAACAACGATAGCCCGGTGCCTCAGGCAGGGGTTCGCCGCAGAGCGCCACCAGCTTAGCCGTCAGCTTCGCGGCCATCGCCACGCTGACCAGTTGCCCGAGGATCGCGCGCACGCCCTGCTCCCAGGTATCAACGGAGCCCGGCAGGCGCAGGCCAGGCCGTGCGGCTCCCAGAGTGCCCAGCGCAGCGGCGATCTGCTGCGGATCGCAGTGCAGATCGAACAGGCGGGTGATGCGCGCCAGGCAGAGATCGGCAATCGGCAACAGTCCGTCGCTGAGCACCACCTCCAGCGTGCCCCTGGGTTGCGGCGTCACGTGGATCACCCCCCGGTATCCTTCGCAGGCAAAACTGCGGGTGTAGGAGGTGGGGGTCACGATTTCAATCCCGGCGACCGCACGATCGCCAAGAAATTTCAACATCCATTGCCAGTCATAGGGCGGCTGCCAGGTCAGGGTAAACATTGTCGCTCCTTATTTTGTCCTGTCTCAGCATAAACGGAGATGGCGGGTTGCGCCTTGCTTTCATATTCCTGTTGTCGCCAGCCTGACATTTCGCTAAAGTCTCGCCCCTTCTCAATGGCATGGGGACGTTGAAGTGTTTATCGGATTTGACTATGGCACCGCCAACTGCTCAGTTGCGGTAATGCAGAACGGGCAGCCGCAGCTGCTGAAAATGGAAAACAACAGCACGCTGCTGCCGTCGATGCTCTGCGCACCGACCCGCGAGGCGGTAAGCGAGTGGCTGTACCGCCATCACCAGGTTCCGGCCACCGGTACGGAAACCCAGGCGCTGCTGCGCCGCGCGGTCAACTTTAACCGCGAGGAAGACATCGACGTCACCCCGGGGAGCGTGCAGTTTGGCCTGTCGTCACTGAGTCACTACGTTGAAGATCCGGAGGAGGTGTACTTCGTTAAGTCACCGAAATCCTTCCTCGGGGCCAGCGGCCTGAAGCCGCAGCAGGTGGCGCTGTTTGAAGATCTGGTCTGCGCCATGATGCTGCATATTCGCCAGCAGGCGCAGTCCCAGCTGACGGAGGAGATCGCCCAGGCGGTGATTGGTCGTCCTATCAACTTCCAGGGGCTGGGGGGCGATGAGGCGAACCAGCAGGCGCAGGGGATCCTCGAGCGTGCCGCACAGCGCGCCGGGTTCCGCGACGTGGTGTTCCAGTATGAGCCGGTTGCCGCCGGTCTGGATTTTGAAGCGACCCTGAGTAGTGAAAAACGGGTGCTGGTGGTGGATATCGGCGGCGGGACCACCGACTGCTCGCTGCTGCTGATGGGCCCGCAGTGGCGCCAGCGTCGCGATCGCGAAACCAGCCTGCTCGGGCACAGCGGCTGCCGTATCGGCGGTAACGACCTGGATATCGCCCTGGCCTTCAAAAGCCTGATGCCGCTGCTCGGCATGGGCGGACAAACTGAAAAAGGCACCGCCCTGCCCATTCTGCCGTGGTGGAACGCCGTGGCGATCAACGACGTGCCGGCCCAGAGCGATTTCTACAGCGTCGCCAACGGGCGTTTTCTTAACGATCTGGTGCGCGACGCCCAGGACGGCGACAAAGTAGCGCTGCTGCATAAAGTCTGGCGCCAGCGCCTGAGCTACCGGATGGTGCGCAGCGCGGAAGAGAGCAAAATTGCGCTCTCCGGGGCCGCAGAGCACGCCGTGACGCTGCCGTTTATCAGCGACGAGCTGGCGACCGCCATCAGCCAGCAGGGGCTGGAAGCCGCGCTTGCTCAGCCGTTACAGCGCATTCTGGAACAGGTGCAGCTGGCGCTGGATAACGGCAACGAAAAGCCGGACGTGATCTACCTCACCGGGGGCAGCGCCCGCTCACCGCTGATTAAAAAAGCGCTGGCGCAGCAATTGCCGGGCATCCCGATTGCCGGGGGCGATGATTTCGGCTCCGTCACCGCCGGGCTGGCCCGCTGGGCGCAGGTGGTCTTTAGCTAGTGTGGAAATGCCGGGCGGCGCTGCGCTTGCCCGGCCTACAAAATCCGCACCAACACGTCGGCCGGGTAAGGCAACGCCGCCACCCGGCATGCAGACCGCACCGTCCGCGCCCCGCGCCATTCAGACAATTCCCGACAGTCTTCCATATTTCCTCCATTTTTCTGCTCCATTGCCTCACTAAACTAGTATTATTTTCCGCACAGTTTCAGGATGAGTACGTATAACGATGAAAGGCCGCAATAAATCCCGCTGGGTAATCGCCGCTGGCATCATTGTGGTGGCCCTTGCCGCCGCGTGGTACTGGCATCAACACTCTTCGGCCCCTGCCGGTGCGACCAGCCAGGCGCAGCGCCCGGCGGGCGGTGGACGCCACGGGATGCGTGGCGGTGCGCTGGCGCCGGTGCAGGCCGCGACCGCGGTCAGCAAATCCGTGCCGCGCTACCTCTCCGGGCTTGGCACCATTACCGCCGCCAATACCGTGACCGTGCGCAGCCGCGTCGACGGGCAGCTGATCGCCCTGCACTTCCAGGAAGGGCAACAGGTGAAAGCCGGCGATCTGCTGGCGGAAGTCGATCCCAGCCAGTTCAAAGTGGCGCTGGCTCAGGCCCAGGGCCAGCTGGCGAAAGACACCGCCACCCTCGCCAATGCCCGCCGCGATCTGGCCCGTTATCAACAGCTGGTGAAAACCAATCTCGTCTCCCGCCAGGAGCTTGATGCCCAGCAGGCGCTGGTCAGCGAAAGCATGGGGACCATTAAAGCCGATCAGGCCGCTGTTGCCAGCGCGCAACTCCAGCTCGACTGGAGCCGCATCACCGCCCCTATCGACGGGCGCGTCGGCTTGAAGCAGGTGGATATCGGTAATCAGATCTCCAGCGGAGATACCACCGGGATCGTGGTGCTGACTCAGACCCACCCTATCGATCTGGTGTTTACCCTGCCGGAGAGCGATATCGCTACCGTGATCCAGGCGCAGAAAGCGGGTCAGAGCTTAACCGTGGAAGCCTGGGACCGGGCCAACAAGCAGAAGCTGAGCGACGGCACCCTGCTGAGCCTCGACAACCAGATCGACACCACCACCGGCACCATCAAGCTGAAAGCGCGTTTTAACAATCAGGACGATGCCCTGTTCCCTAACCAGTTCGTTAACGCCCGGATGCTGGTTGCCACCGAAGAGAACGCGGTGGTGATCCCGACCGCGGCATTGCAGATGGGTAACGAAGGCAACTTTGTCTGGGTGCTGAATAGCGACAACAAAGTCAGCAAGCACCTGGTGAAACCGGGGATTCAGGACAGCCAGAGCGTGGTGATTGCCGCCGGATTATCGGCAGGCGACCGCGTGGTAACCGACGGCATCGACCGTCTGACCGAAGGGGCGAAAGTGGAAGTGGTGGAAGCCCACGCCGACACCCCTGCCGGGCCTGCAAAACGCGAACATAAAAAACAGGGAGAGAACGCCTGATGCAGGTGATGCCCCCGAGCTCTACAGGCGGGCCGTCACGTCTGTTTATCCTGCGCCCTGTCGCCACCACCCTGTTGATGGTGGCGATCCTGCTGGCGGGGATCATCGGCTACCGCTTCCTGCCGGTCTCCGCTCTGCCGGAAGTGGATTACCCCACCATTCAGGTGGTCACGCTCTACCCCGGCGCCAGCCCGGATGTAGTGACCTCGGCCATTACCGCCCCGCTGGAGCGCCAGTTTGGGCAGATGTCGGGCCTGAAGCAGATGTCCTCCCAGAGTTCCGGCGGCGCGTCGGTGGTGACGTTGCAGTTCCAGCTCAGCCTGTCGCTGGACGTCGCCGAGCAGGAGGTGCAGGCCGCGATCAACGCCGCCACCAACCTGCTGCCCTCCGACCTGCCTAACCCGCCGGTCTACAGCAAGGTCAACCCGGCGGATCCGCCGATCATGACCCTCGCCGTCACCTCCTCCGCCATGCCGATGACCCAGGTCGAAGACATGGTGGAAACCCGCGTGGCGCAGAAGATCTCTCAGGTCTCCGGCGTCGGGCTGGTGACCCTGTCCGGCGGCCAGCGCCCGGCGGTTCGCGTGAAGCTGAACGCCCAGGCGATCGCCTCCCTCGGGCTGACCAGCGAAACCATCCGCACCGCCATCAGCAACGCCAACGTCAACTCTGCGAAAGGCTCGCTCGATGGCCCGACCCGGGCAGTGACGCTTTCCGCCAACGACCAGATGCAGTCTGCCGACGAATATCGTCAGCTGATTGTCGCGTATCAGAACGGAGCGGCGATCCGCTTAGGGGATGTCGCCACCGTCGAACAAGGGGCTGAAAATAGCTGGCTCGGCGCATGGGCCAACAAGCAGCAGGCGATCGTGATGAACGTTCAGCGCCAGCCGGGGGCGAACATCATCGATACCGCCGACAGCATTCGCACCATGCTGCCAACGCTTATCGACAGCCTGCCGAAATCGGTCAGCGTCAAGGTGCTGTCGGATCGCACCACCAACATTCGCGCCTCGGTTAGCGACACCCAGTTTGAACTGATGCTGGCCATCGCGCTGGTGGTGATGATCATCTACCTGTTCCTGCGCAACGTTCCGGCGACCATTATTCCCGCCGTGGCGGTCCCCCTGTCGCTGGTCGGCACCTTCGCGGTGATGGTGTTCCTCGACTTCTCGATCAACAACCTGACGTTGATGGCCCTGACCATCGCCACCGGCTTTGTGGTGGATGACGCCATCGTGGTGATCGAGAACATCTCCCGCTATATCGAGAAAGGGGAAAAGCCGCTGGCGGCGGCGCTGAAAGGGGCCGGCGAGATCGGCTTCACCATCATCTCCCTCACCTTCTCGTTAATTGCGGTGCTGATCCCGCTGCTGTTTATGGGCGATATCGTCGGGCGACTATTCCGCGAGTTTGCGGTGACCCTAGCGGTGGCGATTTTAATCTCGGCGGTGGTGTCGCTCACCCTGACGCCGATGATGTGCGCCCGCATGCTGAGCCATGAGTCCCTGCGCAAGCAGAACCGCTTCTCCCGCGCCTCGGAACGTATGTTCGAGCGCATTATTGCCGCCTACGGCCGCATGCTGACGAAAGTGCTGAACCACCCGTGGGCCATCCTCGGCGTGGCGCTGGGCACCCTGGCCGTGAGCGTGCTGCTGTGGGTGATGATCCCGAAAGGCTTCTTCCCTGTTCAGGATAACGGCATTATTCAGGGCACATTGCAGGCCCCGCAGTCGGTGTCGTTTGCCAGCATGGCCCAGCGCCAGCAGGCGGTCTCGGAAGCGATCATGAAAGATCCGGCGGTGGAGAGCCTGACGTCGTTTGTCGGCGTCGATGGCACCAACCCGTCGCTGAACAGCGCCCGCCTGCAGATCAACCTCAAGCCGCTGGACGATCGTGACGATCGGGTCAACACGGTGATCGAACGATTGCAGAGCGCGGTGGCGAAAGTGCCGGGCGTGGCGCTCTATCTGCAGCCGACTCAGGACCTGACCATCGACACTACGGTGAGCCGCACCCAGTATCAGTTCACTCTGCAGGCCACCAGCCTCGACGCCCTCAGCACCTGGGTGCCGCAGCTGGTGGATGAGCTACAGCAGCTGCCGCAGCTCTCCGACGTCAGCAGCGACTGGCAGGACAAAGGGCTGGCGGCGTACATCAACGTCGACCGCGACAGCGCCAGCCGTCTGGGGATCTCCATGGCGGATGTGGATAATGCGCTGTACAACGCCTTCGGTCAGCGCCTGATCTCCACCATCTACACCCAGGCCAACCAGTACCGGGTAGTGCTCGAGCACGACACCCGGCAGACGCCAGGCCTGGCGGCACTGGATTCGGTACGCCTGACCAGCAAAGACGGCGGGGTTGTGCCCCTGAGCGCGATTGCCAAAGTGGAGGAGCGCTATACGCCGCTGGCGGTGAACCATTTGGATCAGTTCCCATCCACCACCATCTCGTTTAACGTCCCGGATGATTACTCGCTGGGCGAAGCGGTGCAGGCAATTACCGACGCGGAGAAAAACCTCAGCTTCCCGACCGACATCCAGACTAAATTCCAGGGCAGTACCCTGGCATTCCAGGCGGCGCTCGGGAGTACCATCTGGCTGATCGTGGCCGCGGTGGTGGCGATGTACATCGTGCTGGGGGTGCTGTACGAGAGCTTTATCCATCCGATCACCATTCTCTCAACCCTGCCGACCGCGGGCGTGGGGGCCCTGCTGGCCCTGATGCTGGCGGGCAGCGAGCTGGACGTGATTGCGATTATCGGCATCATCCTGCTGATCGGTATCGTCAAGAAGAACGCCATCATGATGATCGACTTTGCTCTCGCCGCCGAGCGCGAGCAGGGCATGCCGCCGCGGGAGGCGATCTATCAGGCCTGCCTGCTGCGTTTCCGTCCGATCCTGATGACTACCCTGGCCGCGCTGCTCGGCGCCCTGCCGCTGATGCTCAGCACCGGGGTCGGGGCAGAGCTGCGTCGTCCGTTAGGCATCGGTATGGTCGGCGGTCTGCTGGTGAGCCAGGTGTTAACCCTCTTCACCACCCCGGTGATCTATCTGCTGTTTGACCGCCTGGCCTTGTGGAGCAAAAGCCGCTTCCCGAAACGTGAAGAAGAGGAGGCGTAAGTGAAGTTTTTTGCCCTCTTCATTTACCGCCCGGTGGCGACGATTTTAATTTCGCTCGCCATCACCCTCTGCGGCGTGCTCGGCTTCCGGCTGCTGCCGGTGGCCCCGCTGCCGCAGGTGGATTTCCCGGTGATTATGGTCAGCGCCTCACTCCCCGGGGCCTCGCCGGAGACCATGGCCTCATCGGTGGCGACGCCGCTGGAGCGCTCCCTGGGACGCATTGCCGGGGTCAACGAGATGACCTCCAGCAGCTCCCTCGGCAGCACGCGCATCATTCTGGAATTCAAGTTTAACCGCGACATCAACGGCGCGGCGCGGGACGTGCAGGCGGCGATCAACGCCGCGCAAAGCCTGCTCCCGAGCGGGATGCCGAGCCGGCCGACCTATCGCAAGGCCAACCCGTCCGATGCGCCGATCATGATCCTGACGCTCACCTCGGAAACCTACTCCCAGGGGCAGCTGTACGACTTCGCCTCCACCCAGCTGGCGCAAACCATCGCCCAGATCGACGGCGTGGGCGATGTCGACGTCGGCGGCAGCTCCCTGCCCGCGGTGCGCGTGGGGCTCAACCCGCAGGCGCTGTTTAACCAGGGCGTGTCGCTGGACGACGTGCGCAGCGCCATCAGCAACGCCAACGTGCGTAAACCCCAGGGGTCGGTGGAGGACGGCAGCCACCGCTGGCAGATCCAGACCAACGACGAGCTGAAAACCGCGGCGGAATATCAGCCCTTAATCATCCACTACAACAACGGCGCGGCGGTGCGCTTAAGCGACGTGGCGAGCGTCACCGACTCGGTGCAGGACGTGCGTAACGCCGGGATGACCAACGCCAAACCGGCCATTTTGCTGATGATCCGCAAGCTGCCGGAAGCCAACATTATTGAGACGGTGAACAGCATCCGCGCCCGGCTGCCGGAGCTGCAGGAGACTATTCCGGCGGCCATTGACCTGCAGATCGCCCAGGACCGCTCCCCCACCATTCGCGCCTCGCTGGAGGAGGTGGAGCAGTCGCTGATTATCTCGGTGGCGCTGGTGATCCTGGTGGTGTTCCTGTTCCTGCGCTCCGGGCGCGCGACGCTGATCCCGGCGGTGGCGGTCCCGGTGTCGCTGATCGGCACCTTCGCCGCCATGTACCTGTGCGGCTTTAGCCTCAACAACCTGTCGCTGATGGCCCTGACCATCGCCACCGGCTTTGTGGTGGATGACGCCATCGTGGTGCTGGAGAACATCTCCCGCCACCTCGAAGCGGGGATGAAACCGCTCCAGGCGGCGTTGCAGGGCAGCCGGGAGGTGGGCTTTACGGTGCTCTCCATGAGCCTGTCGCTGGTGGCGGTGTTCCTGCCGCTGCTGCTGATGGACGGTCTGCCGGGGCGTCTGCTCAGAGAGTTCGCCGTCACCCTGTCGGTGGCGATCGGCATTTCGCTGCTCGTATCCTTAACCCTGACCCCGATGATGTGCGGCTGGATGCTCAAGCGCAGCCCGCCCCAGTCGCAGCCGCGCAAGAAAGGCTTTGGCCGGATGCTGATGGCGCTGCAGGCGGGCTACGGCAAATCGCTCAAATGGGTGCTGAACCACACCCGGATCGTCGGCCTGGTGCTGGTCGGTACCATTGCGCTTAACGTCTGGATGTACATCACCATCCCGAAAACCTTCTTCCCGGAGCAGGACACCGGGGTGCTGATGGGCGGCATTCAGGCCGACCAGAGCATCTCCTTCCAGGCGATGCGCGGCAAGCTGCAGGACTTCATGAAGATCATCCGCGAAGATCCGGCGGTGGATAACGTCACCGGCTTTACCGGTGGGTCGCGGGTCAACAGCGGGATGATGTTTATCACTCTCAAAGCCCGCGACGAGCGTAACGAAACCGCCCAGCAGGTGATCGACCGCCTGAGGGTGAAGCTCGCCAAAGAGCCCGGGGCGAACATGTTCCTGGTGGCGGTGCAGGATATCCGCGTCGGCGGGCGTCAGTCGAACGCCAGCTACCAGTATACCCTGCTGTCGGACGATCTCGCGGCCCTCAGGGAGTGGGAGCCGAAGATCCGCAAGGCGCTGGCGGCCCTGCCGGAGCTGGCGGACGTTAACTCCGACCAGCAGGACAACGGCGCCGAGATGGCCCTGACCTACGACCGCGAAACCATGTCCCAGCTGGGCATCGATGTCAACGCCGCCAACAGCCTGCTGAACAACGCCTTCGGCCAGCGGCAGATCTCGACCATCTATCAGCCGATGAACCAGTACAAGGTGGTGATGGAGGTCGATCCGCGCTATACCCAGGACATCAGCGCCCTGGATAAGATGTTTGTGATTAATAGCGACGGCAAGGCGATCCCGCTCTCCTACTTCGCCAGCTGGCAGCCCGCTAACGCGCCGCTGTCGGTCAATCACCAGGGGCTGTCGGCGGCGTCGACCGTGTCGTATAACCTGCCGACCGGCAAATCACTCTCGGAAGCCAGCGAGGCCATCACCCGCGCCATGACCCAGCTCGGGGTGCCGTCAACGGTGCGCGGCAGCTTCGCCGGCACCGCCCAGGTGTTCCAGGAGACCATGAACTCGCAGATGATCCTGATTCTGGCGGCGATCGCCACGGTCTATATCGTTCTCGGCGTGCTGTACGAGAGCTACGTCCATCCGCTGACCATCCTCTCCACCCTGCCCTCGGCGGGCGTGGGGGCGTTGCTGGCGCTGGAGCTGTTTGGCGCCCCGTTCAGCCTGATTGCGCTGATTGGCATTATGCTGTTAATCGGGATCGTGAAGAAAAACGCCATCATGATGGTCGACTTTGCGCTGGAGGCACAGCGCAACGGCAACATGACTCCGCAGGAGGCGATCTTCCAGGCCTGCCTGCTGCGTTTTCGCCCGATCATGATGACTACCCTGGCGGCGCTGTTTGGCGCGCTGCCGCTGGTAATCTCCAGCGGTGATGGCGCAGAGCTGCGTCAGCCCCTGGGGATCACCATTGTCGGCGGGCTGGTGATGAGCCAGCTGCTGACCCTGTACACCACCCCGGTGGTCTATCTGTTCTTTGATCGCTTACGGGTGCGTTTTTCACGTAAACAGAAAGAGACGGTAACCGGCTAATGACTGATCTCCCCGGCAACGTTCGCTGGCAGCTATGGATTGTCGCCTTTGGCTTTTTTATGCAGGCCCTGGATACGACCATCGTTAACACCGCCCTCCCCTCAATGGCGCAGAGCCTGGGGGAGAGCCCGCTGCATATGCATATGGTGATCGTCGCCTATGTGCTGACGGTGGCGGTAATGCTGCCCGCCAGCGGCTGGCTGGCGGACAAGGTCGGGGTGCGCAATATCTTCTTTACCGCCATCGTGCTGTTTACCGCCGGGTCGCTGTTCTGCGCCCGGGCGGAAACGCTGAACGAGCTGGTGATGTCCCGGGTGTTGCAGGGCGTCGGCGGGGCGATGATGGTCCCGGTCGGCAGGCTGACGGTGATGAAGATCGTTCCGCGTGAGCAGTACATGGCGGCAATGACCTTCGTCACCCTGCCCGGCCAGGTGGGGCCGCTGCTCGGCCCGGCCCTTGGCGGGATGCTGGTGGAGTATGCTTCCTGGCACTGGATCTTCCTGATCAACCTGCCGGTGGGCATTATCGGGGCGATAGCCACCCTCTGGCTGATGCCAAACTACAAAATGCAGACCCGGCGTTTCGATCTGGTGGGGTTCTTCCTGCTGGCGGCAGGGATGGCGACCCTGACGTTAGCCCTTGACGGTCAAAAGGGGCTGGGGATCTCCACCCTGTCGCTGGCCGGGCTGGTCGCCATCGGGGTGATTTCCATTCTCTGGTATCTGTGGCATGCCCGGGATAACGATCGCGCCCTGTTCAGCCTGAGCCTGTTTCGCAATACCACTTACCGGCTGGGGCTGCTCGGCAGCTTTGTCGGACGCATCGGCAGCGGGATGCTGCCGTTTATGACCCCGGTATTTTTACAGATTGGCCTCGGCTTCTCGCCGTTCCACGCCGGGCTAATGATGATCCCGATGGTGCTCGGCAGCATGGGGATGAAGCGCATTGTGGTCCAGGTGGTGAACGCTCTCGGCTATCGCCGGGTGCTGGTGGCCTCAACCCTCGGGCTGGCGCTGGTGAGCCTGCTGTTTATGGGCGTCGCGCTGCTCGGCTGGTACTACGTCCTGCCGCTGGTGCTGTTCTGCCAGGGGATGATTAACTCCATCCGCTTCTCCTCCATGAACACCCTGACCCTGAAGGATCTGCCCGACGAGCAGGCGAGCAGCGGCAACAGCCTGCTGTCGATGATCATGCAGCTGTCGATGAGCGTCGGCGTCACCATTGCCGGGCTGCTGCTGGGCATGTACGGCCAGCATCACCTGACGGCGGACAGCCCCGTTGTCCATCAGGTGTTCCTCTACACCTACCTGAGCATGGCGGTGATTATCGCCCTGCCGGCCTTTGTTTTCGCCCGGGTCCCGGATGATACCAGCAAGAATGTCGTCATCAGGCGGCGCAAAAGGAGTGAACCATGAAGTTCTGGCGGCCCGGCATTACCGGTAAGCTGTTTCTGGCCATCTTTGCTACCTGCATCGTACTGCTGATCACTATGCACTGGGCGGTGCGGGTCAGCTTTGAGCGCGGCTTTATCGACTACATCAAACACGGTAATGAGCAGCGTTTACAGGGCTTAAGCGATGCCCTGGCCGAGCAGTACGCCCTGCACGGCAACTGGCGTTTTTTACGCAATAATGACCGCTTTATTTTCCAGATCCTGCGCTCGCTGGAGCACGACACCGACGACGATCGCCCCGGCCCCGGCATGCCGCCCCACGGCTGGCGTACCCAGTTCTGGGTGATCGACCAGGATATGCGGGTGCTGGTCGGCCCGCGCGCCCCGGTGCCGCCGGACGGCACGAAGCGCGCCATCACCGTGAATGGCGCTGCCGTCGGCTGGGTGATCGCCTCCCCGGTAGAACGCTTGACGCGCAATACCGACATCAACTTCGACCGGCAGCAGCGCCAGACCAGCTGGCTGATTGTCGCCCTCTCAACCCTGCTGGCGGCGCTGGCGACCTTCCCGCTGGCGCGCGGCCTGCTGGCCCCGGTCAAACGGTTGGTGGACGGCACCCATCAGCTGGCGGCGGGCAATTTCTCCACCCGGGTGGATACCTGCAGCGAGGACGAGCTGGGCAAGCTGGCGCAGGACTTTAACCAGCTCGCCAGCACCCTGGAGAAAAATCAGCAGATGCGCCGGGATTTTATGGCCGATATCTCCCACGAGCTGCGCACCCCGCTGGCGGTGCTGCGCGGCGAGCTGGAGGCGATCCAGGACGGCGTGCGCAAATTCACCCCTGAATCCGTCACCTCACTGCAGGCGGAAGTGGGCACCCTCACCAAGCTGGTGGAGGACCTGCATCAGCTGTCGATGTCCGACGAGGGGGCGCTAGCCTATCAGAAAGCGCCTGTCGATGTGATTAATATTCTGGAAGTCGCCAGCGGCGCCTTCCGCGAACGCTTTGCCAGCCGCGACCTGCGCATCGAGCTGTCGCTGCCGGAGAACGCGGTGGTGTTTGGCGATCGCGACCGGCTGATGCAGCTCTTCAACAACCTGCTGGAAAACTGCCTGCGCTATACCGACGCGGGCGGCGCGCTGCGTATTTCCGGCAAATGCGAAGATCACCGCTTTGCGCTAACCTTTGCCGACACTGCGCCCGGTGTCTCTGACGAACAGCTCAGCAAGCTGTTTGAACGTTTTTATCGCACCGAAGGCTCACGCAACCGTGCCAGCGGCGGATCCGGCCTGGGGCTGGCAATCTGCGTGAATATCGTCGAGGCCCACGGGGGAACCCTCCGCGCCGCCCATTCGCCTTTTGGCGGGGTTAGCATTACAGTAGAGCTACCGCTGGAACGCGATTTATCGAGAGAAGCATGACTGAGTTACCCATTGACGAAAACACACCCCGCATCCTGATCGTGGAGGATGAGCCTAAGCTTGGGCAGTTATTAATCGACTATCTGCGGGCGGCGAGTTATGCCCCGTCGCTAATCAGCCACGGCGATCGGGTCCTGCCCTACGTGCGCCAGACCCCGCCGGATCTGATCCTACTGGACCTGATGCTGCCCGGCACCGACGGCCTGACCCTGTGCCGCGAGATCCGCCGCTTCTCCGAAGTGCCGATTGTGATGGTGACCGCTAAAATCGAAGAGATCGACCGCCTGCTGGGGCTGGAGATCGGTGCTGATGATTACATCTGCAAGCCCTACAGCCCGCGCGAAGTGGTGGCCCGGGTGAAAACCATTCTGCGTCGCTGCAAGCCGCAGCGCGAGCTGCAGGCGCTGGATGCCGAAAGTCCGTTAATCATCGACGAAAGCCGTTTCCAGGCCAGCTGGCGCAGCAAGCTGCTGGACCTGACCCCCGCCGAGTTCCGCCTGCTGAAAACCCTGTCGCACGAGCCGGGCAAGGTCTTCTCCCGCGAGCAGCTGCTGAACCATCTGTATGATGACTACCGGGTGGTGACCGACCGTACTATCGACAGCCATATCAAAAACCTGCGTCGCAAGCTGGAATCCCTCGACGCGGATCAGTCGTTTATTCGTGCGGTATACGGTGTGGGTTATCGCTGGGAAGCGGATGCGTGCCGGATCGGCGCGTGACAGGTGAAAAGTGACCCGCTACGGCGGGTAATCTTTCAGGCAGCTTCGGCTGCCCCGTGGGCGGTAATGCTATAACCCTGCTTTTGCCAGTGCTCCAGCTGCAGGCGCTGTTGCGGCGATAACGTTTGCCCGGCCCAGACGAGGATATGCTGTCCGGGGAAGAACTCCGGATGGGGTAACTCCAGTGGTTCAGCGAACACGTTAATACGCCAGCCACGCTGCGAAAGACGCCACGCCTCCAGCCAGAGGCGGGTACGGTCCTCAACGCTCCAGCCAATCAGCAATGCATCCCTGCCCGCTTTGGCGCGTGATTCGCTCAGGCTGGTGACCGCCTGCTCAATCAGAATACCGTCCAGCATGCTGCACATTATGCCCGCGGTATTTTGATCGAGGCTGAGGGTTTCCCGGACAGGAATAAATACCTGGTCGATCAGCGCATCCACAGGATGATGCTGGCAAAACGTCACGATCTGGGCACGGCATTTTCCCGGACTGACCTGACGCAACGTGCCCATCATCTCATCTTGCAGCGTGCCCCAGTCCCCCGGCTCGGGGGCTTTGTCCTGATCGAGCAGGGCTTTAACCTTACCGACAGGCACGCCACGTTCAATCCAGCGCTTGATCTCCTCAATGCGCAGGATGTCGTCGTCGTCAAATTGTCGATGCCCGCCTTCACTGCGCTGCGGCTTGAGCAGACCATACCGGCGCTGCCATGCGCGTAGTGTGACGGGGTTGATACCGCAGCGTTCTGCCACGTCGCCAATACTGTAAAAGGCCATCAATTCCCCATGCCTGACCGATATATTCTGTAAACAAAGTAACGAATCTCATCGGGCTGTACAACCCGTTATATTGTACAACAGAATTGTATCACTGCCTGGGGTGTATCACTTTCAGAAGGTATCGCGCGGCTCAGGCCAGCAAACTGGCGGGACCCCGGCCAGTTCAGGGTGGGCAAACAGGTGTCCCTGGAAGTGAGAAACGCCGGCCGATTCGAGCCACATCCACTCCTCGGGCTGCTCAATACCCACCGCCGAGATCAGAATTTCCAAAGCTGTACAACATTTGATGATAGCCAGCACGATAGCCTGACGCGGGCCGCTCTTGTGTACGTCGCGGATCAGGTCGCGGTTGATCTTAATCCGGTCTGGCTGGAACTGTGCCAGCAGCAGTAGCCCGGCAAACCCACCGCCGAAGTGGTCAATCGCCACGCCGATGCCCGCCGCCTTCAACTCACGCACCGCGCCGGTAAACTCATCGAGACGGGAGATAACTTCGTTCTCCGTAAACTCCACGACGATCTGCTCGGCCACCAGCCCATGGGCCTCTATCTCCTGAATCAGATAGCTCACCGCATTGGGCACCTTGACCAGGGTCATCGGGAGCAGGTTAACAGAGAGGCTCTGATCCCCCAGCCCCAGCGCGCTGGCCATTGCAAAGGCAACGCTCTTACTTTTGAGGTCGGCTTCGTAGAGTTCATCTCCCACCAGCCCCTCGAACCAGTGGCGGGACTCCTCCCCTTCCGCAGTGCGGATCAGGGCTTCCAGTGAGACAATTTCCCGTGCCAGCGGATCGATAATCGGCTGAAAGGCGAAGCTGCACACCTCGCTGTAGCGCTGCTTCAGGGAGCGAACGCTGGGGGCGTCGGTATCGGCAATAAACTCCCAGTGATCCCCTGACGGCAGCTCAAAATAGTTCTCTTTTTCACTCTCCTCGACGAAGGTTCTGAAGAACTGCAGTGCCCTGTCGTTATAGGTAAGCTGGTACCTGGTCGTGCCTTTATCCAGCACGCTTTGCAGTACCTCATGCCGAATATATTTGCGTAAATCAAAGAGTTCCATACCGCACTTGCCGAAACGCCGCGCAGGGGAGTAATCACACAGCAGTTCCACTACGTTGTGGTGGCGCGGGTCTTCACATATCGCGCGGTAAATGGCTCTTACGTTCTCCTCAGGCCCTTCGAGCAGCTGAAAAAAGAGCTTGCCGTTAAACAGAAGAATGCCGCTGACCCCGGCTTCGCTGTTCTTTTTGTTTGCTGCAACAACCATGTCTTCCAGCACAGTAACCGGCACGTGGTCACGAAAGTGACTACGGTAAATGATGGTAGTGAGCATAGGGTTTCCAATAGAGGAGGTGAATGAAAGTCCACAGTATCAGATGGTTGGCGCTACGTCTTGTTAACCGACCCGGGGGCTATCGCGCCCTTTTTCTGTTTCGGGAGTAATGGCGAAAATCGCCGAAAATGTACAATATTTCTTTTCTTTTTTACCAAATTTTTTACAGTTAACACATTGATAATTATAAGTTAGCACATAATGATCAAAATATATTTGTTAAGTTGTACAATTAGTATGTACAGTATTTACCAGTTAACAAGACATTAACCATTTTTTAGCTATGCAAATTTCAGGAGTGACATATGCGCGAGAACGGGTTTGCACCGAATACAGCCAATGCCATTGCCCAATATTTTAATAAAGCAAACCAGCCTTCCCAGCAGGAGACGCTGGGACAAATTGTGGTGGAGATCCTTCGGGAAGGAAAAATCCTCAACCGAAAAGCCATCTGCACCCGACTGCTTTACCGGATGGAACAGGCATCGGATCGGGAAGAGGAGAGCCGTTACCAAACGCTGATTGGCCTGCTGTTCGATCGTTAAGAGACGTACGCCCACAGCCGCTAATTGAATTGTTTTCAAGTCAGTTTTTTCTTCAGGCCAGGTTTTTTATACTGTCGCTACAGACTGACTTAATGCCGCGATTCCCCCTGCAGGTGGACGTGGCAACAGAGACGTAGTTATGAACAGAAGTGACCATGAACGACTTACTGATGAACTTATTGGCGAAGCCACCCTTTCTCTGCTTAAGGAAAACGGCCCTATCAGCATGAAGCTCTTGCTGCAGAGGCTGCAACAGATGTTATCGGCAGAGCGAGACGGCCAGCGTCGGAATGTGCTTTCCCAAATCATTCTGGAAATTTCCAGCGACGGCAAGGGTGGCTCCCGGCGCGAACCTAAAAGTGAACAGCAGGATTGGGACACGGATGGTCGAAACAACAGTAATGTGTATCCCCTGTTTGGCAATAGCCAGCAAGCCAACAGCAAAAAACACTAGCTGTAACATTAATTTATTAACTAAACCGGTGTGACACCTATGAGCCAGGCTATGCTCCAGAAATCAGACTTTTATGAAGAACTGCCAAACGACGCGTTGTCTAACTATTTTCGCAGCGCCGGCGGTTTGTTAGCCGAAGAGTGGGCGTTGCTGGAATCTGTCATGAGCGCAATTCTGGATGCGAAGGAACCGCTGACCAACAAAGCGATTATTTTACGATTGATCCAGCAGATTGAGTCCACGCGCGACGTCGTCAAAGCCGATATCATCCGTAAAACGCTGGAAATTATTGTCGATCATACCCAGGACGATCTCTAATCGCCCCGGTGAATGAAACGCCGACGGTACTGTCCTGCCGTCGGCGTTTTGTTATCTGAAGGATTTACCTCCCTGCCCCGCAGCGTTACAATGCCCGCCCTTAAAGTATGGGATCTCCTCCCGGCGCCCACCTGGTGTGCGCATCTGACCTGTCATCAGAACGAGAACAATCATGTTTAAACCGGAACTCCTCTCCCCGGCGGGAACGCTGAAAAATATGCGTTACGCCTTCGCCTATGGCGCCGATGCCGTCTATGCGGGCCAGCCGCGTTACTCGCTGCGCGTGCGTAATAACGAATTCAACCACGAGAATCTGCAGCTCGGCATCAACGAAGCCCACGCGCAGGGGAAAAAATTCTACGTGGTGGTCAACATCGCGCCGCATAACGCCAAGCTGAAAACCTTTATCCGCGACCTGAAACCGGTGGTGGAGATGGGGCCGGATGCGCTGATTATGTCGGATCCGGGTTTAATCATGCTGGTGCGGGAGAACTTCCCGGAGATGGACATTCACCTCTCGGTGCAGGCCAATGCCGTTAACTGGGCAACGGTGAAATTCTGGCAGCAGATGGGGCTGACCCGTGTGATTTTATCCCGCGAGCTGTCGCTGGAAGAGATCGAAGAGATCCGCAGCCAGGTGCCGGAAATGGAGCTGGAGATTTTCGTCCACGGCGCGCTGTGCATGGCCTACTCCGGCCGCTGCCTGCTCTCTGGCTACATCAACAAGCGTGACCCGAATCAGGGCACCTGCACCAACGCCTGCCGCTGGGAATATAAGGTCCAGGAAGGTAAGCAGGATGAGGTGGGCAACATCGTGCATAAACACGAGCCTATTCCGGTGCAGACCATTGAGCCGACGCTGGGCATCGGTGCGCCGACCGACAGCGTGTTTATGATTGAAGAGGCCCAGCGTCCGGGCGAGTACATGACCGCGTTCGAAGACGAGCACGGTACCTACATCATGAACTCCAAAGATCTGCGCGCCATCGCCCACGTTGAGCGCCTGACCCAGATGGGCGTGCACTCCCTGAAGATTGAAGGCCGCACCAAATCCTATTACTACTGCGCACGTACCGCCCAGGTCTATCGCAAGGCGATCGACGACGCGGCTGCGGGTAAACCGTTCGACCCGACCCTGCTGGAAACGCTGGAAGGGCTGGCGCACCGCGGCTATACCGAAGGCTTCCTGCGTCGTCATACTCATGACGATTACCAGAACTACGACTACGGTCACTCGCTTTCCGAGCGCCAGCAGTTTGTCGGTGAGTTCACCGGCGAGCGCAAGGGTCCTCTTGCGGCGGTAGCGGTGAAAAACAAATTCCTCGTGGGCAACAGCCTGGAGTTGATGACCCCGCAGGGCAACGTCAATTTCACCCTCGAACATATGGAGAATGGTAAAGGGGAAGCGGTATCGGTCGCGCCGGGAGACGGACATACCGTCTGGCTGCCGGTGCCGGAAGATATCTCGCTGGACTATGCCCTGCTGATGCGTAACTTCATCGGGGAAAATACCCGTAATCCTCACGCCGGTTAAGATTAAGGGTTATTTTTGGTATGAGATGATTCTTAGAATCCGATCACATACCGCTGCGTTTGATACGGGTATTATCTATGACGCTGAAAAACATAACCCATAAATGCTAGCTGTACCAGGAACCACCTCCTTAGCCTGTGTAATCTCCCTTACGCAGGCTAATTTTTTTGCCTGAAATTCCTCTCATCCCCCTTTCACTCTCTGCTGTCGCAATACAACCATTAGCGTCCCTAACGTAAATTTTTCTTTATTTACAACGAGAAGTAACTGAAATCATCAATTTATTAAAGGTAGGGTATTCATAGACATCCAGAATGCTATTCTTCTTATGAATGAAATTTCACTTAAGGAGAAGGAGAAATCTATGTACTGGGTGGTTGAAAACAGGATGGTGTGCCCTCGTACCGGAACAATATTCATTCACGTTCTGACTGTTAAAAATCTTAGATTGATAATCTGGTATAAAGGCGATTACTTTATCAGCACCGGCTCGGTTCTTATTACCAGTCCCTTCGGCATTGCCGTTGATGGCACACTCAGAAAGCTACACATCCTGCGAACCTTTCCTTATAACGCCACCTTTTGGTCATCATTTGTCGCAAATTCGGGATGCCCCGGTAACGATGGCACCCTGGTGACCCGCTGCAAACATCACCCCGACTGTGTTTTCGCGTTATGCCCGTATGGCGCCATTGCATCATAAAAGTTACGGTCCGAGTGGCGCACGTTTCGGCTCGCCACTCATTTATTTTTTTCCTTTCATCCTCTTCTTACCCGCTTTTTCCCGCGCTGCGATACACTTTTGAAAGATCAGCACAGGAGCAATGTGGATGACGACCTATCCGGCAAGTTTATTAATTCTGAACGGCAAAGGAACAGGCAACGATCTGTTGCGCGAGGCCGTGACGCTTCTTCGTGAAGAAGGGGTGGTGATCCATGTCCGCGTGACATGGGAGAAAGGTGATGCAGCCCGTTATATTCAGGAAGCCTGCGACCTCGGGGTGGAGACCGTCATTGCGGGTGGCGGCGACGGCACCATAAATGAAGTGGCGACAGCGCTGATTGACCTGCCAGAGGCGCAGCGTCCGGCGCTGGGCATTCTGCCGCTGGGCACCGCCAACGATTTTGCTACCAGCGCCGGGATCCCGGAGGCGCTCGATAAAGCCCTGCAGCTGGCAATCGCCGGTAAAGCCACGGCGGTGGATATCGCCCGGGTGAACAATGAAACCTGCTTTATCAATATGGCAACGGGCGGGTTTGGCACCCGTATTACCAGCGAAACCCCGGAAAAATTGAAAGCCGCGCTGGGCGGCGTTTCGTACCTGATCCACGGTCTGGCACGCATGGATTTGCTCAAACCCGACACCTGTGAAATTCGCGGCGAGAACTTTCGCTGGCAGGGTGATGCGCTGGTGATCGGTATTGGCAATGGCCGTCAGGCGGGCGGTGGGCAGCAGCTCTGTCCGGATGCGCTGATTAACGACGGGCAACTACAGCTGCGAATTTTTTCTGCCAATGAACTGCTCCCGGCCCTGCTGACCACCCTGACTAAACCGGAGGAGAGCCCGAACGTGATTGACGGACAGTCCGCCTGGTTCGAGGTCGTCGCTCCGCACGGGATGACCTTTAACCTGGACGGCGAGCCGCTGAGTGGCGACCATTTCCGCATCGCCCTGTTACCGGGCGCGATCCGGTGCCGGCTACCGCCGGATTGTCCCCTTCTGCGCTGAGTTTTGCCCGGCGGCGCTGCGCTTGCGCGGGCCTACGGGTTTCGTAGGCCGGGTAAGGCGAAGCCGCCACCCGGCAAACAAACCGCACTAATACACCGCCACCTCCCTGGCCATCTCATGGGAGTACTGCTGGCTGGCGTTGACCAGCATCCGGGTGTAATCGGTTTGCGCCTGCCCCGCCACCAGATCATCTACCGTCAGCGTTTCAAGGATTTTCCCGTACTGCATCACCGCCACCTTCTGGCACAGATGGGCGATCACGCCCAAATCGTGGGTCACCATCAGGTAGGTGAGCTTCGACTCGCGCTGCAGTTCCGCCAGCAGGTTTAAAATCTCCGCCTGCACCGAGACATCCAGCGCCGAGGTGGGTTCGTCGAGCAGCAGCACCTGCGGCTCAAGGATCAGCGCCCGGGCAATCGCCACGCGCTGGCGCTGGCCGCCTGAAAGCTGATGGGGATAGCGATCGCGGAAGGCACGGTTGAGGCCGACTTTATCCAGCAGGGCATAAATACGGCGATCCCGGTCGTTGATGCCGTGGATTTGCAGCGGCTCTTCCAGAATATCGCCGATGGTATGCCGCGGGTGCAGCGAACCGTAGGGATCCTGAAACACCATCTGTACCAGCCGACAGCGCTGGGGGCTGATGCGCCGCTCCAGCGGCTGGCCGTTGATCGCCAGCGCCCCGTCCCAGTGGGTGAACAGCCCGGCCAGGCACTTCAGCACCGTGGTTTTGCCCGAGCCCGACTCCCCCACCAGGCCGTAAATCTCCCCCGGCTGGACGTTAATATTGACGTCATACAGAACCTGGCTGCGTTTCTCGCCTTCGCCGAATGCCAGATTCAGGTTTTTTACCTCGATCATCTTCGCTCCTTATTCGGTCAGCCAGCTGGCCTGGCGCTGCAACACCGGCAGCACCGGACGGCGGTGGTTCATCTCCGGCAGGGCATTGATCAGCCCCTGCGTATAGGGATGTTTTGCGTTGTGCAGGTCACAGGCGGCAATCGACTCCACCACCCGCCCGGCGTACATCACCAGTACCCGGTCGCAGAAGCTGCGCACCAGGTCACGGAAAAATCATGAACATTCCCGTAAATAAAGGCTTCCCAGAACCTTCAAAAGGTACTCCGGATCCATCGCGCACATCGCTCTTTTGTGTTTAATACTCGCTTTTAGTGTCGTTTCACTTTTTAGCATGTTTAAACACATCTGTCTGATCCTTGCGAAATTCTCTGCTCGTTCTTCCGCTCGTTTACGGCAAGCATCTTCACCAAATGCAGTATCCAACATCCAATGCATCGACTCGACTAACCAGTGCGAGCGTGAAGCATTTAACAATTCTTTAGCACTGAGCGCTTTCGAACTAATATAATATCGCACCGTTACTTCTGACTCTTGGGCCACTGCTGATTCTTGTCTAATCGATACCACAATTCCCATCGTTTTTAGCCCTGGCCAATCAAACTCAAGATCGCCCAAAACACTTAAATCTTCATTCACTAAAGCCAGTCGTGTTTCCTGTCTGCCTCGCGATTTTTCTTGGGTACTGTAAGAATCACCATCATGTTTTTGCAGCATGCTCATATCAAAATAGTTATCAAAAGCTTGCTCAAGTCGGCCTTGATTTCCTTTCACGGCCAGCAAGTAATCAGCGTTTTTTTCAAGGATCTTTTGCGCGATTTTCTTTTGGCATCCCATCGCATCAATTGTGACTAAACAACCCGATATATCAAGCAGTTGAAGCAACTCAGGGATAGCGGTTATCTCATTGGACTTCTCGTAAACTTTATGTTGTCCAAGGCACACGCCATTCTCTGTCGCAAAACGCATTAACCATATGGATAGCACCAAGCCCACGGGAATCATCATAAGAGCCACGCACGGTTTTACCGTCTATGGCGATCACTTCACCGTCCGTCAGTTCACAGCAGGATTTCATCCATTCGATAAAACACTTTTGTAAGCGTGTCGCGCTAATCATTCCCATCACTCTTGCAATGGTAATGGCAGAGGGAACACCATGACTAAAATCACCAAAGCGTTTGAGAAAATCTAACCATCTAGTGCCGTAAAGATGGATAGCTTTCCAGTCATCTTGACCGGAAAGCACCGCGCAAATTGTTAACAAAATGATATCAGTTAACTTGTGCTCGACTTTACCTTGTTGGCGATAATCTGGGATGGCATCGAAATGCATAAATGGGTGCTGGTTACTCATCGTTGGACCTCCAATTTGTCTATGGAGGTATTAGAAAACACTGAAAATGATCTACAAATCGATCATCGGATAATTGATTGTTGTGTGATAGCGCTAACTCATAAAGTTCAAAATTTGAGAACCTGCTACACTACGAAGCCTGTAAATACGGGCATGTTCATGAATTTTCCCTGCGCACCAGGTTGATATCGTGGCTGATAAAGATCAGCCCCAGCCCGCGGGACTGAACTAAATCGTCCAGCAATCCCAGCACCTGCAACCGCACCGAGACGTCCAGCGCCGAGGTCGGTTCATCGGCGATCACCAGCTCCGGGTCGGTGATTAACATCATGGCGATCATGATGCGCTGCCCCTGCCCGCCCGAGATCTCATGCGGATAGAGCTGATACACCCGTTCCGGCTGGCGAATACGCACCACATCCAGCATCTCCAGCACTTTGGCTTTCGCCTCCGCCTTGCGCCCCGGATGGTGGGTCAGCCAGGCCTCGGCGATCTGATCCCCGACGCAGACCACCGGGTTCAGGGAGTATTTCGGATCCTGCATGATCATCGAGATGCGCTTGCCGCGAATGCCGCGCATCTGCGCTTCGCTGACGCTGCGCAGATCGACGTCGCCGAAGTGCATCCGGGTGGCGGCGATCTGCGCCTTTGCCGGGTGCAGGCGCAGCAGCGCCCGCCCGACGGTGGATTTCCCCGAGCCCGACTCGCCGACAATCGCCAGCTTCTCGCGCCCGAGCTGAAAGGAGACGCCGCGCACCGCGTTGGTCACCGCGCGTCCGTTGATAAAGTCGACGTGCAGATCGCGCACGTCCAGCAGTGGCGCATCAGTTGCTGCGAGGATCGAGGATGTCACGTAAGCCATCTCCTAAGAAGTTGAACGCCAGGCTGTTAATCAGAATTGCCAGCCCCGGAATAGTCACTACCCACCAGCACTCCATCATGTAGGTACGCCCGCTGGAGATCATCGCCCCCCACTCCGGCTCCGGCGGCTGTGCGCCGAGACCGAGGAAGCCGAGACCGGCGGCGGTCAGGATGATCCCCGCCATGTTCATGGTGATGCGGATAATCACCGACGGCAGGCACAGCGGCACAATGTGACGCCACAGCACCCGCACCGGGGAGGCCCCCTGCAGACGCACGGCGGAGATAAAATCGGCCTGGCGCAACGACAGGGTTTCGGCGCGGGCCAGGCGGGCAATCGGCGACCAGGCGGTGATGGTAATCGCAATCACCACGTGCTCCAGCCCCGGACCGAGGGCGGCGACAAAGGCCAGCGCCAGCACCAGGCTCGGGAAGGAGATAAAGATATCGGTGACGCGCATCAGCACTGCGTCGACCTTGCCGCCAAAGTACCCGGCGGTAACCCCCAGCAGCAGCCCCAGCGGACCGACGGTGACCGACACCAGCAGCACGATATAGAGCGTGATGCGCGAGCCGTACACCAGGCGGCTGAAGATATCCCGGCCAAACTCGTCGGTGCCAAACCAGTGCTGCGCGTTCGGCGCCACCAGGGCGTTATTCAGATCCTGCACCAGCGGGTTGTACGGTGCGATCCAGGGCGCGAAGGCCGCAACAATCAACAGCAGCAGGATGATGCCGCCGCCAATGGCCGTCAGCGGGTTGCGCGCCATCTGCCCGACAAAGCCGAAGCTGCGACGGGCCATCCGCGCCAGGCGCTGGCGTCCTTCGCTGCGAACGGGCTGCAGCGGTGTATCCAGAGAAACGGTCATGATTTCGTCCTCGGGTCAAAGAGTTGATACAGCATGTCGGAGAGCAGGTTGAGCATCACGAAGATCATCCCCACCAGCAGGACGCAGCCCATCACCGCGTTCATGTCCCCCAGCAGCAGGCTGCCGGTGAGATAGGAGCCAAAGCCCGGCCAGGAGAAGACGGTTTCAATCAGCACCGCCCCTTCCAGCAGCGAGCCGTAGGCCAGCGCCACCACGGTGAGCAGCTGCACCAGGATGTTGCGAAACGCGTGGTTCCAGATCACCTGCCGCTCGGTTAAACCTTTCACCCGGGCAGTGATGATGAACTCCTGCGACAGCTGGGCCAGCATAAAGCTGCGGGTCATGCGGCTGATGTAGGCCAGGGAGTGGAAGCCCAGCAGCGAAGCCGGCAACACCAGGTGGTTAATGGCGTTCCAGAACACCGCACTATTGCCTGCCAGCAGGGCATCGACGGTCATCAGTCCGGTGCGACGCGGCACCAGGCCATCCAGACCCAGATCCAGCCGTCCGGCGCCGCCCACCCAGCCGAGCCAGGCGTAGAACAGCAGCAGCCCCATCATCCCGACCCAGAAGATCGGCGTGGAGTAACCGGCGAGGCTGATGATGCGCACTACATAATCTGAGACGCTGTTACGACGCGCGGCGGCCAGCATCCCCAGCGGAATGCCTAACCCGGCCCCGACAATAATCGCCATCGTCGCCAGCTCCAGGGTCGCCGGGAAGACGCGCATAATGTCGTCCAGCACCGGTTTGCCGGTCAGCAGGGCATTGCCGAAATCGCCGTGCAGCAGGTTGTTCAGGTAGATACCGAACTGGGTCAGCAACGATTTATCAAAGCCCAGCTGGTGATAAACCTGCTGATAGGTGCTGTGGTCGGCATCCGGGCCGACAATCGCCAGCACCGGATCCACCGGCATCACCCGGCCGATAAAGAAGGTCAGCACCAGCAGGCCGAACAGGGTCACCAGCACCTGGGTTAATCGTTTCGAGAAACGCCGGGTGCGGGAGCCCGGGGCGAGGATCGCAACGCTCATTTTTCACCTCCGGTTTTGTACACTTCCCGCAGGAAGGTGGTGGCCGACGGATGCGACTGGAAGTTTTTCACTTCGTTACGCACCACCACCGAGTCGACCATCTGCGACAGCGGGAGCAGGGCCGGGATCAGCTGGTCATAACGCATCTGGATCTGCTGATAGTCGGCGATCTGTTTCTGCGGATCGCGCTCCAGCAGGGCTTTGTCGATCATCTCGTTCAGCGGCTTGTCGTAAAAACCGGTGCGCCAGCCCTGGAAGTTGGTCAGCCGGGCCTCGTCGCTGTTGTCCGGGTTGTAGACCAGCGCGCGCAGGCTGGAGTGCGGATGCGGCTCCACGCCGCTGCCGCCGCGCCCGACCAGCATGTCGAACTTACGCTCGCGCATCGCGCCGTAGATCTGGTTCCCGGTGCCGGTGATGATTTTGGCGTTGATGCCCGCCTGCATCAGAGTGGACTGCACGGCGATGGCGATATTAAGGAACGGCTGATCCGCCAGCACCCGCAGGGTGGTGTCGAAGCCGTCCGGGTAGCCCGCTTCCGCCAGCAGCTTTTTGGCGCGGGGGATGTCGAGCTTGTAACCGGGGTCCGGCAGGGTCGACGGCATCCCCGCCTTGATAGGCCGCTGGTGCAGCACGCCGTAGCCCGGCATCAGCGCCTTGTTGATGCCCTGATAGTCGATCAGGTAGCGCACCGCTTCGCGCACTTTCGGGTTGGCGAAGTGCGCCTCCTTCATGCTCATCGCCACGTAGTAGACCGTACCCTTCTGCACGGCTTCCACCGTCAGCTGCGGATCCTTACGCAGGGCGTTGATGTCCGCCACCGCCATATTGCTGGCAATATCCAGATCGCCCTTCTCCACCATCAGGCGCAGGGTTTGCGACTCCTGGAAATGGCGCAGGACCACGCGGTTCATCTTCGGCGCTTCGCGCCAGTATTTCGGGTTACGCTGCATGCGCAGCACGTCTTTTGCCTGCCAGGTCTCCAGCATAAACGGCCCAGAACCGGCTTCGTTGGTGGTCAGCCAGCGGTTGCCCCAGTCGCTGTTGACCTCGTGGCTGAGCACCGTTTTGCGGTCCAGCACGCCGAGGTTGCCCAGCGCGCCGAGGGAGTAGATCACCAGCTGCGGATCGTTGGCCTTCGGCAGGGTGAGCTGCACGGTGTAGTCATCGAGGGCTTTAATCTGCTGGTCGATGTTCTTTTTAGAAAACCCATAAGATTTCCACACCGAGGCCTGGGCGAGGTTCAGGTGCAGCAGGCGGCGCATCGACCAGACCACATCCTCGGCGGTGAGCGGGTTGCCGGAGTGGAAGGTCACGTTGTCGCGCAGGTGGAAGGTCAGGGTTTTGCCGTCCGGTGATATGTCCCAGGACTTGGCCAGCGCCGGTTTGACGTTGGTGAGAGTATTGGGATCCAGTTCCACCAGCGAATCGTAGAGATTGACCACAATGCCGACCACTTCGTTACCGGTCATCGCGGCCGGATCGAGGGTCAGCAGGTTGTTCATGTTCATACCGATGATGAGCTGATCGGGCGGCGTTTTCGCGTACGCCGCACCGCTCCCCATCATCAGCGAGAGCGCGAGTAAGCACGCTCCAGCCAGAGAGGTTCGTTTCATGTATATATCGCCTGTAGGGTACGTTTTTATCTGTCAGTCGTGGCTGACGGTATTGGCTTCGATATACGCAAAATTAATGTCTTCGCCGAGTCCCGGGCGCGTCGGTAGGCTGACCATGCCCTCGTCATCCATCGGGTCGATCAGGCTGTGCAGATAGGCCGCTGGTTCGTCGTAATCGAGGAACGGGTGCAGCAGGCCGCGCTCGTACCAGCGGCAGTTCTTGATGGCGCCAATCACCGCCAGGCTCGCCGCGCCGTTGCCGTGCACTTCGCAGTCCATGCCGAACGACTCCGCGAGATTCGCTACTTTCAGGGTCGGCGAGATACCGCCGACGCCGTTCGATCCGGCGCGCAGGATGTCGCAGGCCCCGGCTTTGATCCAGTCGGCGCGGCTGTGGTGCTTACCGCCCAGGCTTTCCGGCCCGATAATCGGAATGGAGAGGTTTTCCGCCAGCCAGGCGTAGGAGGACATGCTCTCCTCTTCCATCGGCTCTTCAAACCACGCGAAGTTAAGCTTCTCCAGCTCCTTGCCGATGTACAGCGCCTCGGTGCGGCTGTACCAGTGGTAGCCGTCGATCATCAGGTCAATGTTCGGGCCGACCGCTTCACGCACTGCGGCGCAGGCTTTGACGTCCATCTTCGGGTTAGGGGCGAAGGAGACCGGCGGCATCCAGGTGTGCAGCTTGATCGCCTTATAGCCGCGGGCCACCAGCGTCTCGGCGAAGCTGGCGTACTCTTCCGGCGTCGAGAGGCCACCGGGCAGGTCATCCCCGCACATGGTGCTGCCGTAGGCCGGGACTTTGTCGCGGTAGCCGCCGAGCAGTTTCCACACCGGCATATTGAGCTTACGGCCAATCAGATCCCACAGCGCCTGCTCAACAAAACCCAGCGCGCGTTCGGTCAGCTGGTGAGCGCTGCCGCGCTGCCAGTGGGCCAGCTCCTGCCAGATCTTCTCGCGATTAAACGCGTCCTGGCCGACCATCACTTTACGAAAGAAGGTGTTGACCACAAAAGGGCGCACCACTTCCGGCGGTGCAAATGAATACCCTTTGGTGCCATCGTCTGCGGTAAGGGTCAGCATCGCCATTTTTGCCAGACCTTCCGGTCCCGGGTGGGAGTGTCCGGCGGTGTCGGAGACCCGGCGCGTGGGATACTGAAAGACGGTGACGTTTACAGATTCGATTTTCATTTTCAGTCCTTAAAACAACGTAGGTTCAGCATGTTCTGTCATTTTGAAAAGCTGTTTCGAAACTAACTGTAAGCGCAAAATTCATCCACTGCCTTAGACAAATTCCGCTAAGCGCTGACCATTTCTTGTGCATCTGCACGGGGGGAAGTGACACTTTTCACAAAAGACCGGGGAAGTGTGAAGTGGATCGGGAGGGATCTTTGAATGAAGTTTTTAGGCCAGGTAAGACGCAGTCGCCACCCGGCTTTTTTGCCGCACCGCACCAGATGCGGCAATGCCCGGCGGCGCTACGCTTGCCGGGCCGACGTATTGTGCATGCTGCGAGTACGGTTACGCGATCGTAACTTTCTTATCCAGATAAACATCCTGCACGGCGTTAATCAGCTTCACGCCGTCGGCCATCGACTTTTTAAACGCCTTGCGACCAAGGATCAGCCCCATGCCGCCCGCGCGTTTATTGATCACCGCCGTGCGCACCGCATCGGTGAGATCGGTTTCGCCGCCTGCTGCACCGCCGGAGTTGATCAACCCGGCGCGGCCCATATAGCAGTTCGCCAGCTGGTAGCGCACCAGGTCGATGGGGTTATCGCTGGTCAGTTTGCTGTAAACCCGATCGTCGGTATAACCAAATTTGACCGCCTTGTAGCCGCCGTTGTTTTCGGCCATTTTCTGCTTGACGATATCCGCTCCGATGGTGGCCGCCAGATGGTTGGCCTGACCGGTGAGATCGGCGGAAACGTGGTAATCGGTGCCGTCTTTGTTGAAGGCCGGGTTACGCAGGTACGCCCACAGCACGGTCACCAGGCCCAGCTCATGGGCACGCTCGAAGGCGGCGGAGATCTCCTCTATCTGACGGCGCGACTGCTCTGAGCCGAAATAGATGGTGGCCCCTACCGCGACCGCGCCGAGATTGAAGGCCTGCTCAACGCTGGCGTACAGGGTCTGGTCATATTCGGTGGGATAGCTCAGGGTTTCGTTGTGGTTAAGCTTAACCAGGAACGGAATACGGTGCGCGTAACGGCGGGAGACCGACGCCAGCACGCCGTAGGTGGACGCCACGCAGTTACAACCCGCCTCAATTGCCAGTTCCACGATATTCTTCGGATCAAAATAGAGTGGGTTGGCGGCAAAGGAGGCACCCGCCGAGTGCTCCACACCCTGGTCCACCGGCAGGATCGACAGATAGCCGGTCCCGCCCAGACGCCCGGTGTTATACAGCGTCTGCATATTTCGCAGCACCGCCGGCGGACGGTTGTTGTCCACCATCACGCGGTCAACGTAGTCGTGGCCAGGCAGGTAGAGATGGTCGGCTGGAATGGTCATACAACGATGCTGTAACAGGCTGTCGGCGTCTTTGCCAAGCAATTGCGTAATATCAGTCATGGTTTTCCTCCCGTCAGTGCCGACAAAGCGTCGGCGTGTTTTATCCAGGCTCACAGGATTGTAAGCCCCCTAAGCCTGGTCTGCGGGTCGTCAAATTGCCAGCCGTCTACCACCATGCATGAAAATGATGTACCGGGCCAATGCCCTGCCCCACTTCCAGCGTGTCCGCCTGCGCCAGTGCGCAGGAGAGCCAGGCTTTGGCCTCGCGGACGGTATCCGCCCAGCTATCGTGCCGCGGACGCAGCGCGGCCAGCGCGGCCGACAGGGTGCAGCCAGTGCCGTGGGTGTTTTTGGTATTCACCCGAGGAGCAGTAAAGCGCGTGGCCCCGTCGCGGGTAAACAGCCAGTCGGGGCTCTCGGGATCGTCCAGATGTCCGCCCTTCATCAGCACCGCCTCGCACCCCATCGCCAGCAATGCATAACCCTGCGCTTTCATCTCCTGTTCGTTACGGGCATGGGGGGCATCCAGCAACGCCGCCGCTTCGGGCAGGTTGGGGGTGATGAGCGCCACCTGCGGCAGCAGCTTTTTACGCAGCGTGTCGACAGCGGCGTGTGACAGCAGCGGGTCGCCGCTTTTCGCCAGCATTACCGTATCCAGCACCACGTTTTTCACCTGATGACGCAGGAGCTGCTCCGCCACCGCCTCGACGATATCGGTTTCGGCCAGCATGCCGATCTTGGTGGTGTCGATGCGTACATCGCTGAACACCGACTCCAGCTGCGCCGCCACGAAATCAGGTTCGATGCGGTAGACCGACTGCACCCCGCGGGTGTTCTGCGCCACCAGGGCGGTGATCACCGAGCAACCGTACGCACCGAGCGCGGAGAAGGTCTTCAGGTCGGCCTGGATCCCGGCCCCGCCGCTGGGGTCGGTGCCTGCGATGGTAAGCGCGTTAATCCGTTTCATCGTTGCGCCCCCAGTTCCCACAGTGCATCCAGAAACGCCGGGGCAAAACTGCCCGGGCCGCGACTAAGCGCCGCCGCCAGCGTGCCGGCCCGCTTCATCCAGCCGCAGGCCTCGGCGATGTTATCCAGCCGGTCCCCGGGCAGCGAGCAGCTGGCCGCCACTACCGCCGACAGGGCGCAGCCGGTGCCCACTACCCGGGCCATCAGCGGATCGCCGCCGGTAATTGTCTGGGTACGCAGTCCGTCAGTGACGTAATCCACCTCCCCGGTCACCACCACAATGGCATTGGTCTGCCGCGCCAGCGCCTGTGCCGCAGGCAGCGCGCTGGCCGCCGTGTCGGTGGTGTCCACCCCGCGCCCGCCTGCGCTCATCCCGGCGAGGGCGAGGATTTCAGAGGCGTTGCCGCGAATGGCCGCCGGTTTCAGGGCGAGGATGTGCTGGCAAAAACGGGTCCGGTACGCCAGGGCGCCCACGGCCACCGGATCGAGGGTCCAGGGTTTACCCGCCGCCACCGCGCTTTCAATCGCCCGGCGCATCGCCTGAGCGCGCGAGGAGGTCAGGGTCCCGACGTTAATCAGCAGCGCATCGGCAATAGCGGAGAACTGTTCGGCCTCTTCGGCTTCAATCACCATCGCCGGAGAGGCCCCGAGGGCCAGCAGTACGTTAGCGGTAAAGGTCTGCACCACGTCGTTGGTCATGCAGTGGGTCAGCGGGGAACGGGTTCGGAAGTGGTGTAAGGCGTGTAAATTGAGCAGGTCAGGCTGCATGGTATCGCTCCTGCCTTGCGCGAAGAAGCGATTGCCCGGAGGGCATCTGACTTCCCTACGCTGGCATTATCCAGATCAGGTGGTACGGGTATTTCTCAGCCTTCACAAGGAAGGGCACCCCGAGTCATGTTGATTACATTTCTTTATCAATTAGTAGGTTACGCCAAGTCTCGTGCTGATACAAGATTGAACTTATGAATATTACATTTTACGCTGTACCTCACCTTGTACCCCATTTTGTACCCCACAGAAAAACAAAAGAACTTAATACCTTTTAAGTCTACTTCTAACCTACTTAATCTATTAAAATCTCCATATTCAATGTCAATCCAGATTCATATAAACCACCTCAAGCAAAATGTGCGAGAAGGATTGACCGCAACTATCAATAAATGGAGTATTAAATCATATTTAAAAAATGATGAAGCAGATACCGGGTGATGCTGCCAACTTACTGATTTAGTGTATGATGGTGTTTTTGAGGTGCTCCAGTGGCTTCTGTTTCTATCAGCTGTCCCTCCTGTTCAGCTACTGACGGGGTGGTGCGTAACGGCAAAAGCACTGCCGGACATCAGCGCTATCTCTGCTCTCACTGCCGTAAAACATGGCAACTGCAGTTCACTTACACCGCTTCTCAACCCGGTACGCACCAGAAAATCATTGATATGGCCATGAATGGCGTTGGATGCCGGGCAACCGCCCGCATTATGGGCGTTGGCCTCAACACGATTTTACGTCACTTAAAAAACTCAGGCCGCAGTCGGTAACCTCGCGCATACAGCCGGGCAGTGACGTCATCGTCTGCGCGGAAATGGACGAACAGTGGGGATACGTCGGGGCTAAATCGCGCCAGCGCTGGCTGTTTTACGCGTATGACAGGCTCCGGAAGACGGTTGTTGCGCACGTATTCGGTGAACGCACTATGGCGACGCTGGGGCGTCTTATGAGCCTGCTGTCACCCTTTGACGTGGTGATATGGATGACGGATGGCTGGCCGCTGTATGAATCCCGCCTGAAGGGAAAGCTGCACGTAATCAGCAAGCGATATACGCAGCGAATTGAGCGGCATAACCTGAATCTGAGGCAGCACCTGGCACGGCTGGGACGGAAGTCGCTGTCGTTCTCAAAATCGGTGGAGCTGCATGACAAAGTCATCGGGCATTATCTGAACATAAAACACTATCAATAAGTTGGAGTCATTACCAGATACCGGTTCTTTTCATTTAAGTATTATCATGTAATTACTTCATATAAAAAACAACTCTCTCATCAGTAATGAAATTGTATAAAATTCTGCGAAACGCAAACCAAAAATGACCTATATTTGCAGTGACAGGCAAATCATAAAATAGGTAATCAAATGAAAATGAAAAATCATTATGAAAATGAAATACTATCCAAATTAAAAGCATTAGAAGAAGAATATGAACTAATGGTTTACACTAACAATTTTCCATTAGACACCTCAACTATTGCAGCAGAATGGGTTAAAAAAAGAACCTCAAAGAGAAATAAAAAAACAGATGATGGAGAATAATATATGAAGATAAATGGGATACGTACCAATAGAAAGACGCTGAATAAATCAGTTCGTAAAAAAAGAATTGCATCAGGAATATCACTAACTTTTGATCAATATGAAAACATTCTATGTAGCGATATGACCTCAGCACGAATATGTAACATATTAAAAGTGCGATTACCCAAAGGATACATAGGGAAGCTAAGGAATAACAAACTCACGAAATACAAAAACTGGTATCAAAAAGTAAAACTTAAGCATTTACACAACCCCCCAGTTAAAAAAATAATCTAAACCAAAAAAAATGAAAGGCTGACTCACTCACATGAATCGGCCTTTCTAAATTAATCAATATGGAGCATGTACAAATGATTAATCCTACATCTATCCTTACCAAATTTAAGTACGTATCTGCTGAATGTGGTTCAGGTAAAACTACCGCCATATGTAATATAATCAATAACAGTACCGAAAAATATCTTGTAGTACAAAATACACAAGAACTTATTAAGCAGACAGCAAAGAAAATTAATAATTGTATGTATATTATTACTGATACAGTCTCAAGAGAGGAAAGTGTTATTAGTTCTGTCATTAACTTTCTTTCATCGGGATGCAAAAAAACACTAATCATAACAGATAAAACATTTTTCAAAATACCTGTAGAACTTCTATCCGACAGAATTGTTTACATAGATGATGTGACTAATTTCCACTCTTTCCAGAGCATCAATGATGGAAATACTGAAATTAAAAAAATAATATACGAGGCATTCATTAAAGGTATACGGTCGTTAGATGATAATAATATGTATATTGCCGCAAAAAGGAACCCTGATGTACAGGGGGACATAATGAAAAATATAGTTAACAAAGAATTTTCCGTTTTGAATGATAACGATATTTTTATCATGAATAATGAATACTTTACTAATCCTGAAAAAGTACAGCTTAATATCACGGCATGGAAAGATCTCAATAAGTACAAAGATGTATCAATTACCTTTCTGGGGGCTAATTTTGAAAACTCCTTGATCTATAAAGGAAATAAAGAATTATTTAAAAGTACTGAACTTGAAGGATTACTGAAACGCAACACAGAACTTAAAGACAGATTAAAAGTTTATTACTTCTCGAAAAAATTCAAACTATCAAGGACATGGAAAACTAACAACCCTGATAAAGCACAAAAAATATACACTTATATTGATAAAAAGCTTGAGAAGAAGGAATTCTACTGGACAAAGAACAAAAGCGATTCTCAGAGTCTTAAAAATGGCAAAGAGATAAGCCCGGATGCCAGAGGATTGAACCAGTACCATAACCTTATGACGTGCGTCTGGTTGGCTTGTATGCGTCCCTCTGAAACAGAGGCTAAACAGTGTGAATTGTTCTTTGAGATTGACGGCGAGGCGATTCACCTTGCGAGGGAGTATGAAAGTTTACACCAGTTCGTACTACGAGGGATTTCGAGGAATTTTGAAAGTACTGAAACCCAGACCGTTTATGTTTTTGATGAATGGCAGGCCAGATCACTTACGGATAATATTGAGTACATAGATCTCGGTATTGATGACGACGAGCAAGGGCAGAGAGGCAGACCGCAAGGCTCCATGAACAAGGAAAAGCGTTTCACTCTTGATGATACCAAAGCAAAGCGTTTTCGCCGTTGGAAACGCAGCAATCCAGGGCTTGATTTAAAAGTGTTCAGGGCGTTTCTTGCCAGTTCTACCAATGCAGATCTCAGCACTGAAGAAAAAAAGGCTATGTGGGAAAAATACGAAAATGAAATACAAAAAAACAAGCAGAAATTGAAGCCCAAAACCCCACCATATAAACGGATAAATGTCCGAAAAATAATACCTTATAAACCTTTAGTTAATAAATTTCGGACATAACAACGAGCGAAAGCGAATTAACTACCTGAAAGCAGACGCGGCGAAGCAAGCGAACTGTTTCGGGTAGTTAGTAAGAGTACTCGCGGAGTGAGTACTTGATAGCTTATCTTATTGTTATACATATAAAACGATTAAACAGTACCCGCAAGCGAGTACTGTTCGCTGGATTCGGTTCTACTGCTGCGTTCCCTTCGGTCACTTACAGAGCGAACCCAATCGCGTTTTATTGTTCTGTCAGTAAGTACATAACTGCCTGTTATTTCCTTACTTATTCTACTAATAATTCCTTTAAGTACTTAGCGGGGTATCTGCTGTTTCAGTTACTGGAAAAGCCCTATCAGTACTGACCAGAGCGAAGCGACCCCGATCCGATCTATCCCCCTTCATGGTGGTGTTTTGGACAAAACGGACAGGAAGCCCCTGAATGCGATGTTCATTATCGACATTCCCGACCCCATAAAACGGCGTAGCGACGCTTAAAGAGCGTTTGCGTGATGGTATCTCAAATACTCTCCGTATTGAAATCAGGTACATAACCACTTACATGGATGAAGAATCCGCTTGATCGATTTTACCTATTGATTTGTATTGAATTAATAGATTTTGATAGTTTTTAACGATCAATTTCTGAAATTTTGATCGTTAATATCGATCAATATTGGCGTGCATGTTACTCTTGAGTACCTAAATACGGACGGCCTTAAGTCCGTACTTTTGGCCTGAAAGAAGCTAACGGGAGTGATAAAGCTGTGAGAGTTGTACAACTGATAATCTATGGACTTTGGCGGGATCCCTTTTTAATGGAAATTCCTAAAGGTAAACGAATTCTTGCCGATAATTCAAATGGAATGAACCATCGGTTTGGAATATTCTTAAAGGATAATTGCGGTGAGTAAATATTTAAAAATAGGAATCTATGGTATTTGGGGAGTATTTTTATTCCTTGCGTCAATGGAGAAATTTGGTGATCTTTTCGCAATCGGTACGGGGATCTGGTCGGTAGTGATGCTTTCCGTCGCTGGATTGTGCCAGCTACTGGCAAGTACTACCGCGATAGGCTGGGCTGTTTTGGGTTCCGGTACGCTTAAAGCGAAGTACTTACCTTATAAATTCGTTAATAATTATACGGTGCCAGTACTGATCATCGGACTTGCTATTGCGGCAAGTGCAGCCCGTTCCTCAAGCGATGAAGCGAGAGCACAAAAACTTGGTTTTAAGGACGGCAGAGAGTTTTCACACGCCCGTGAAAATAACATTACAAATACTGCTGATTACGTAAAATTCTTAGCTGAACAGAAAACTAAAGCGGCAGAAAAGGCCGCTCACGAGGAATTGCTTGCAGCCCAAAAAGAACAAAGAGCAAAAGAGGAAGAAGCTGAATGCCTACGCCTTGATAATCCCGAATGCTATATATCGAAACATGAGCGTGGAGATTATATGTGTGCGAAAGCTGTTGAGGATTCAGCTAAGTACGAATTTAAATGGACTGATGGAATTACAGAACCAAAATTTTCCTCTCTAAGTTGGTACGATAAAAATAGGAGATTAGTAACTCTTTACGGGCATCGGGCACAAGCTCAAAACGGTTTCGGTGCGTTCAAAAATATACAGTACTCCTGCACATACAACGCTGATACAGGTGAAGTATTAAGTGTTGATATGCAATAAAGAAACATTTATTTTATATATAATAAGGAATCAGCGATGAATAAATTTCATGTTTTATTTTTATGTTTTATTCTATCATTATCAGTAAGTGCATATGCTGGTAATGATTTAAATATTAATTCATTTTGCTCTGGTTTTTATAGCGGTATAAATGAGTCTCAACCTTTTTCAGGAATAGGCAAAGAGGCTAAAGAGTCATATAAGCACTTTCAAATTGAAGTGAATAAATTAGGGAGTATGAACAGTCAAGAGTTTAATGATGGAAAAAAAGAAGGGTTAAAAATATGGGCAAGTAAAGCTAATTATAAAAAAAGGTCCAAAAATGCAGATGAATGTTTTAATTTAAATAGCAAATACGTTCAAAGTATGTCAGACGAAGAATTAATGCAGCCTTATAAGTAGCATTCAAATTTTAAATGCAATAAAAGAGGTCGCAAAGCGGCCTTTTTTAATGGATGTAAAATGATATTTCTTACTTTTTTAAAGCTTTTTCCTCTCTCGCTAAAGTTACCAGACTTTAGTGTGAAAAATAATCGAAACACAGCCCATCAATTTTTGACAAAAAAATTTAAGTAATCTTTTACTTAGAAAAAAGTACAATCAGTTTAAATCTACCTGATTTAAAATCTCGTTCGCCTGATCATGTTCTACCCCGCCAATAAAATGCTGTGTGCTCAGTTCTCAGTGCCGAACTTCCCACTAAACTTATATTGCCTAAAAACGGAACGATCAAGAATCTCTTTAGGGTACTACCTATCGATACTCGGTTTTCTCGTCTTACTCAGTATCATTTATTTGTTGAAAGGATTCAAATGATACAGTACCATTAAGTTAATTTAAATGATACTAAAGATAATCGAGGACAGACGAATGATTTTTGGATACGCGAGGGTGTCAACAAAAGATCAAAACCTTGAGCGTCAGTTAGCAGCACTGGAACCTATCTGCGATAAAATCGTCATAGAAAAAGAGTCCGGGAAGACCACCAGCGAAAGACCTGAACTATTGAACCTGCTTTCCCACCTCCGCAAAGGTGATACACTTATTGTCCACTCCATAGATAGACTTGCACGAAATACTCGCGATTTACTGGAAATGATTGATAGCCTTGTTGAGCGTGGAATTGTCATTCGCTTTCATACGAACTCGATGAACTTTGACAACTCCCAGCAATCTCGACTGATTCTAACCATGATGGGAGCGGTAGCAGAATTTGAGAGGGGAATGATTGCCTCAAGACGCAATGAGGGGATCGCCATCGCTAAAGAGGCTAAAAAGTACAAGGGCAAACAAAAGAACAAAGAGCTTCACAGCAAGATTATTGCTATGCTTCAAGCCAACAAGAACACACCTGACGAGATCGCAAAACTTTGTGATTGTGGCAGAGCTACAGTGTTTCGCGTTAAGAAAGAAATGCTCGCTAATATTAGCAGCGTTAAACGCCAATATAGTGGGATGGGATAAATTAAACGGGCTTGCAGTTTAATACTATTCGAATCCTTTCGATATCCATTATGAGCCTGAAATTAATTCGGTGTAATGCCCCACTTTGTATTGATTAGTCTATTGCACTTAATTATAAAGTGTAATAATGAACAACCAAGGCATTTCGCAACAGTTAATCAAGTGTTAAAAGCATAGTCGATATGTAGCGATTAAGCATTCTAAATCGCTACATAATATGAGAGTAGAACTATTGGAAAATAATGCACCAATAGAACAAATGAGTCATTAGTATAAATTAAGCCTTCCCTATTTTTTTCGAATCCATTATGCGTTGTTGCTTGACACTTAAGTCGAGCAACTCGGCTATTTGTTGTTTTTCTTTATATCCTACCGGGAACATATAGGTATGCTGAATGACCATCTCCTTTAGTATTCTAATGAAGACAGGATTACCCTTTAACTTTTGAGTAGTATCAGAAAGTTTTGGAATATTAATTGTTCGCATAAATTGTAGTTCAATGGCTTGATTAAGCAGGATAATAGCAGGAGATTCAGAGTTCTTATATTTAAGTGATGAATAAATTTCTGAAGCCTCTCTGGAACCTATTGACGAGGCTATTTTACGGATAACTCCATTAATTACTCCATATGTCATTTGTAAGAATACATGCTTGGCTTGCTTGTTTATTTGTTCATCAGTTAGATTTGGATGTTCTTTAAGCGTATTCTCAATAAGTGATACAATTTCACTCTTCGCAGTATTTGAAAGCTGGATGAAGTAATCTAAAAATCTCAAGCCAGTTTCAGCACCATTGGATGCTAACTCATATAAATCTTGTCTTGTTAGAGTTGCATATCTATTACGAATAATTTGCCCTGAAACCTCCATCCCTTTGAAGGTTTTATTTATTTTTGCCAATATATCTGGTTGCTCGTAATCATCATCTGAATCGCTTACTTCAGAATGTGCTTTTTCGATTTTATCAAGCTGCTGATCATGCTTTTCACGTTCAGTTTTGATTTCCCTTTGTTCTAAAATTAAGTCAGGAATTTGTGCAATAAACTCACTCATAAAGATGAGCTGCTCTTTATCAAGAGTCGCAGGTTGCTGTTCGTGAAAAAGCTCAGAAAGAGTGTTTTTAATTTCAGTTAATACCCAAGAATCTTTTGTATGATGGGTTACAAAAACCAAAATATTTGCATAATCCTCTCTATGCAATGATGACAAAAGATTGCGGAAATCATTGCGAACCTGTTCGTCTTGTACATACTGTTCCGCAATTTTCTTTGCAGCGAAGAAATAGAATAGATAAGGGTACTTAAATTTTATATTAAATCCATCAGAATAGAGTATAGAGTTATTTCTAAGTGTCTTAATTATTTCTTCACCATTTACTGTTAGATAAACATTCCCATAGTCTTTGAAAAATAATGGCAGCTCAGATTCAAGAATCTGACCATTATTTGTGTGCATTTTCCAAGCTAATTCTGTCAAAACATTAAGATATTTTTCAACGTCTTTTTGGTAATGGTGCCAACTTACTGATTTAGTGTACGATGGTGTTTTTGAGGTGCTCCCGTGGCTTCCATCTCCATCAGTTGTCCCTCCTGCTCAGCTACTGAAGGCGTGGTGCGTAACGGTAAAAGTACTGCCGGACATCAGCGCTATCTCTGCTCTCACTGCCGTAAAACATGGCAGCTACAGTTCACTTACACCGCCTCTCAGCCCGGTACACACCAGAAAATCATTGATATGGCCATGAATGGTGTTGGATGCCGGGCAACCGCCCGCATTATGGGCGTTGGCCTCAACACGATTTTACGTCACTTAAAAAACTCAGGCCGCAGTCGGTAACCTCGCGCATACAGCCGGGCAGTGATGTGATTGTCTGCGCTGAAATGGACGAACAGTGGGGCTACGTCGGTGCTAAATCACGTCAGCGCTGGCTGTTTTACGCGTATGACAGGATACGGAGGACGGTTGTGGCGCACGTCTTCGGTGAACGCACTCTGGCCACACTGGAGCGTCTTCTGAGCCTGCTGTCGGCCTTTGAGGTCGTGGTATGGATGACGGATGGCTGGCCGCTGTATGAATCCCGCCTGAAGGGAAAGCTGCACGTAATCAGCAAGCGTTACACTCAGCGAATTGAGCGGCATAACCTGAATCTGAGACAACATCTGGCAAGGCTGGGACGGAAGTCACTGTCGTTCTCAAAATCGGTGGAGCTGCATGACAAGGTCATCGGGCATTATCTGAACATAAAACACTATCAGTAAGTTGGAGTCATTACCCGTCTTTTTTAGGGATTTTTGCGTGATCAAAGGACTGATAAACCAATTGCTGATAACAGTGTCCATATGAAGTCATTTCCAGATTTTGCTGAGAATACGCTTCGAACATCTGTAACAAAATCAAAACATAAATTGGTTTTGGCGGAACAATGTTTTTCCTAATAATAGTATCTAACTTGAGTTTAAACTCATCACATTGTTCATACAGTGTCGATTCGTCAATAGACTCCTCTTTACCTAATGAAATCCATTTCTCTATTAATTCGGTACGTTTAGCATGACCAAGCCCTAATAGGTCATAGACAGTAAAGTCATTTAATTCGTACACTTCTGGATAGATATATGAATAGGAAGTATTACAAGTAATTATTATGTGCTGAAATTGACTCTTCACATTCGAGAGAAAAAGCTCGCGATATTTATTATTCAAGCCTATAAAGTCTATTCCATCAATTAGAATGACTTTTTCATCTGATTGCAAGAAACTGTCAAGAGCGAAATTATCATATTGTTTCTTAAGTTCACTTCCAATAACAATGTTAATGTCAGATGTTTTGATATTTCTTGCATCAATATAAATTACTGGAAAACCACTTTCAGCTAATTTTCTAAAAGTATTTTTAAGAAGAGATGTTTTCCCCTGCTGTTCCTCCCCAGTAATCAAATAATATTTTGGATCACCAATAATCAAATCAGAATTTATGTATTCAACTTCATGGTAATGGTGCCAACTTACTGATTTAGTGTACGATGGTGTTTTTGAGGTGCTCCCGTGGCTTCCATCTCCATCAGTTGTCCCTCCTGCTCAGCTACTGAAGGCGTGGTGCGTAACGGTAAAAGTACTGCCGGACATCAGCGCTATCTCTGCTCTCACTGCCGTAAAACATGGCAGCTACAGTTCACTTACACCGCCTCTCAGCCCGGTACACACCAGAAAATCATTGATATGGCCATGAATGGTGTTGGATGCCGGGCAACCGCCCGCATTATGGGCGTTGGCCTCAACACGATTTTACGTCACTTAAAAAACTCAGGCCGCAGTCGGTAACCTCGCGCATACAGCCGGGCAGTGATGTGATTGTCTGCGCTGAAATGGACGAACAGTGGGGCTACGTCGGTGCTAAATCACGTCAGCGCTGGCTGTTTTACGCGTATGACAGGATACGGAGGACGGTTGTGGCGCACGTCTTCGGTGAACGCACTCTGGCCACACTGGAGCGTCTTCTGAGCCTGCTGTCGGCCTTTGAGGTCGTGGTATGGATGACGGATGGCTGGCCGCTGTATGAATCCCGCCTGAAGGGAAAGCTGCACGTAATCAGCAAGCGTTACACTCAGCGAATTGAGCGGCATAACCTGAATCTGAGACAACATCTGGCAAGGCTGGGACGGAAGTCACTGTCGTTCTCAAAATCGGTGGAGCTGCATGACAAGGTCATCGGGCATTATCTGAACATAAAACACTATCAGTAAGTTGGAGTCATTACCCAACTTCATTACTTTTAACCACATCAACGGCTGTAGCATTTTTCATGTCACAAGACACATAGATATCACGTAGCGTGACCTTTGTTACAGCTCTATGTGTTAGAACTACCTCTGTGTCATCCAACCATTTTAAAGTATCTTTGCTTACTAAAATCTGTGAAGATGATGAAGTGGTTAGTTTTTTTTTTCACTAATGCTACCAATTAACCTCTTGATACCGTTAACTGCGTTTAACCACGCATCATCTTCATTCTCCCATTTAGAAACAGGGAGAGCATCTTTTGGCAAACCTTGTATACTTCCGAATTCTGCCGATGTCCAATCACAAGGGCGAATAATTAATGGTACAACGATACTATTACCACTATTATGTAGTTCTAATGCCTTTTTCATCTCAATACCATAACAATAGTCTGATGAAATAAAGCTTGAGCTTACAAGGAAAATAATTACATCTGACTCCAAAAGATTTTCAGATATCTCATTCTCCCATTTTTGTCCAGCAATTAACCTTCTATCATTCCATGTATCGATTATTTCATTACGTTTAAGCAAAGATAAATGTTCATCTAAAGTTTCTTTATATGTTTCATCTCTGTGCGAGTAACTAATAAAAACTTTCAACGCCATTAGAATCCCTTACCTTATTTGTATTGTTTTCAAGCTGTTAGTTATCGCAAGCATAGCAGAATCCAAACTTCTAAAACAATCAGGTTATCTCATAAAAATGCGAGTTAGATCACATCATCAGTGTTATCAAAATATCTTAGTTACTACACACAAGTCTCCGTACTTCAAATGGCAGTTTACCCACGGATTGTCATTTGTTGACAAATACTCTCGAAACCTTCAAAACTAAATCATGGTTAAAGAGCCTCATTAAATCCTTAATATAAACATAAACTTAAATCCAAAAAATCCCATCAATTACGTAACAAATTGACGATAGAGGGAAGGTATGCAGATAGCGTTTCGTGATTCCTCCACTTTTTTCATGACCTACCGTTTGTTGCAAATGCAAGATGTTCGTTACCCATCCTGACATCGCAGCAGAGCAGACAGAGTGACGAATGCTATGCAGAAGCCTACGCTGCCCAAAGTCATCTAAGTATGGAATTCCAAGCCGATTACGCACATCCGCAAATTCTTTGCCGATCTTTGTCATGTTAGTACCCGCCACTTCTGAAAAAACCCGCTCTTTCCATTGCCGATCAACATAATCCATAAACCCCCATTCGATAAGCTTAGGGTGGATCACTACTTGCCGGGTGGCGTTTTCGGTTTTCCCTTGCCCTCCTTCCGCTATCAAGAAGTAATATCGCTGGCTATCCTCATCATATTTGATCTGTGATTTTTCCAATTTTGCAATTTCACCTCTCCTGGCTCCAGTATACGCCAACAGCAATATAATCCACTTCTGCCAGCCATCAGACTGCTTAAGTGCCCACTCTACAATCTTCTTCATCTCCGCCAGACTGTATGCACCAAACCTTGCTTTAGAAGGTGCTGCAACTACACCATCAGTTGGCGACTTCATTAAAATATCTTTGTTTCCTGTGAGAAACGTTTTAAAAAGTGATTTATACAGCTTGAGATGCTTATGGATTGCCTCAACACCAACTAACTCATCAGGTGGAACATCATCGCAATTTACCAGTTGCTGAATAGTCATTGACCTATAGGGCTGAACAACACGCTTAGGGAGGTTCTCAACAACTTCCATCACCTGTTTTATGTCCTGCTTGGTGATCGCCGTTACATCAGTTTCCCCTCCCAAGACAGTTAGCAACACTGCCATGTAACGTTCATTTGCCATTGAGATCGATTTTGTCCAGTTACGCCCTTTTTCATCTTTGTACAAAGCCCAAGCATCAGAAAGGGCTAACACTTTTTCCGGTTCGACTCGTGATGCTGGATCAACGATTGCATCAGGTACAACAATCGGTTGGCTGAGTAGGAGCGGAACTTTCACAGTCTTACGTTCTGACACAATCAGGTTTGACACAAAGGCATCAAACATCGGGATCGGGGTAGCTAATGATTTAACAAAAGGAACATGTGCAGTGATGCTAACCATCAAAGTAGATGCTTCACGATAACTATCAGTGAGAAGAGATTTTTTATACATCCTGCCATTTGAAAGCCGGATTTGCAGATAGTAATTGCCGTTTCGTTGAAACGTGTATGGAAGAGTTTTGTACCTCATGATCAAGCCCTTTTTGTACCTCAAGTGCATTCAGCACGGACAAAAAGAAATGCAATCTCATGAATACTAATCGGAATCTTGGCCCCCTACGCTGGCATTATCCAGATCAGGTGGTACGGGTATTTCTCAGCCTTCACAAGGAAGGGCACCCCGAGTCAAATTACATAAGATGATGTAATCACGGCAGCGTAGAGGATGCGTCTGGCAATAGCAAGAACCTTTCTGCTACCGCGATGCCTCACCAGGATTACGCCCATAACTTTAGCTATTCGTGCTAAATGTGATCTTCATCAACCTGAGGACACTTGCCTTCCGGGATAGTAACCCTGCGCAATGACTGCGTTACTAATATAGAAACCGGATACGAAATTCCAGAACAAAGATAAAGGTTAATGTATGAAAAAGATTCTGTTGGTGGGTGTGGTTGCAGCGCTTCTCGCGGGCTGCGTCTCTGAAGAACAGCGGTTAGCACAGTGTGAGGCAAAAGGCGTCAGCCGTGATGCGTGCTATATCGCCGACCAGAACCGTCAGGCCACCATCAATGCCGCCGCTGAGAAACAGGCCCTGGAGAATGCTCATGCCGCCATACAGCATGCGCAGGCAGCGCGTATTGGCGACCCGCTGCGTAAAGCCTCTTTTAGCGCCAACGGCATCAAAGCCACCATCAACAATGGTTTCACTCAGGCCACCATCAATGGCAAAAAAGCCACGGTAAAGCGTTCGAATGCGAACTTCTACGAAATTAAAGGGGCCGGTTACGTTCTGTCGATCTCCCTTGATATCGACGGCATCACCGATGCGTCATGGAATAAAACCAGGGGTCGCGATCATGGGATTCTGAACGTCGTTCAAAATACTCCTAAAGCATTCTAAAATACCCCACTTTTTTCCGCAGAGCGCTCCCCAGGAAACCTCAGTAGCCATGCGGGGTTACGGCTTACGCGCGTTGTTTCAACGCGCGTAACAAAACGATAAACAATTAACCATTGAGCCCCGCGCAAAAAGGCTCTATATTGGCCGCGATTTTTGATGCCCTTCTCATTTTCTTAATTAATTATTCAATCGTGGCCACGTGCTGAGCTGCGGTTGTAGGAGTGATATGATGACGGATAAAGTCCGTATTGATACTTTGAATGCCTCTTCTTTCAAAACCAACGAAACCTATCTGGCCCGTCAGGCCGAAATGGAATCCAATGTCAGGAGTTATCCGCGCAAGCTGCCTTTAGCCATTACTAAGGCGGATGGGGTGTGGATCACCGATGCGGATAACAAAGAGTATCTTGATTGCCTGGCCGGAGCGGGAACGCTGGCGCTGGGTCATAACCATCCTGATGTGCTGAAAAGCATCCAAAGTGTCATTACCAGCGGCTTGCCGTTACATACCCTGGATCTGACCACGCCGTTGAAAGACGCGTTCTCAGAATACCTGCTCTCCATGCTGCCAGGTCAGGGCAAAGAGTACTGCCTGCAGTTTACCGGCCCATCCGGTGCGGACGCTGTTGAAGCCGCGCTGAAGCTGGCGAAAAAAGTGACCGGCCGCAGCGGCATTATCAGCTTCTCCGGTGCCTATCACGGCATGACCCACGGCGCGCTGTCCGTGACCGGCAACCTGTCTCCGAAAGAAGCGGTTGACGGCATGATGCCGGAAGTGCAGTTCATGCCTTACCCGCACGAGTACCGCTGCCCGCTGGGTATCGGCGGTGAAGCAGGCGTGAAAGCCCTGACCTACTACTTCGAAAACCTGATCAACGACGTTGAGAGCGGCGTGCGTAAACCTGCTGCCGTGATCCTGGAAGCAGTCCAGGGCGAAGGCGGCGTGAACCCGGCACCGGTTGAGTGGCTGCAGCGCATCCGTAAAGTGACCGAAGAGCACGGCATCCTGCTGATCCTCGACGAAGTGCAGGCTGGCTTTGCCCGTACCGGTAAATTCTTCGCCTTCGAACACGCGGGTATCCAGCCAGACATCGTGGTGATGTCCAAAGCTGTCGGTGGCGGTCTGCCGCTGGCCGTTCTCGGTATCAAAAAGCAGTTCGATGCCTGGTCTCCGGGTCACCATACCGGTACTTTCCGTGGCAACCAACTGGCGATGGCGACCGGCCTCACCACCCTGCAGATCCTCAAAGAGCAGAACATTGCCGATAAAGTTGCCGCCCAGGGCGAGTGGCTGAAGGCGAAGCTGGTTGAGCTGCAGAAACGCTATCCGGTTATTGGTCACGTGCGCGGTCTGGGCATGATGATTGGTATCGAGATTGTTAAACCGCACGAAGCTGCCGACCATATGGGCTGCTTCCCGGGCGACGGCGAGCTGTCCGCGCTGATCCAGAAGAAATGCTTCGAAGCCGGTCTGATTCTGGAGCGTGGCGGCCGTAACGGTAACGTGGTGCGTCTGCTGCCTTCCCTGCTGATCAGCGATCAGGAGCTGAACGTGTTCCTGGACAAATTTGAGCAGGCGCTGCTTGCTGCGGGCGTTCGCCCAGTCTAACCGGAGACAATGGATACAATGTCAGATTTAAACCCGATTTTGTCGTCGTCGGCGCAAAGCATCGAAGCCTATCAGCAGGCCATCGAGCAGAGCACTCAGGCGGTTATGCAGTGGCTGAAACAGCCGGAAATGTACCAGGGTAAAACGGTCGCCGAGCTGCGCGAGCGCATCAACCTGGAGTTCAGCCCGGAAGGGCTGGGCAACGAGACCGCCATCGAGCGTGCCGTTGAATATTTCCTGAAAGACAGCCTGGCGGTGCATCATCCGCAGTGTGTGGCGCACCTCCACTGCCCAAGCCTGGTGGTAAGCCAGGCGGCGGAAGTGATGATCAACGCCACTAACCAGAGCATGGACTCCTGGGATCAAAGCCCGTCTGCGACCATTATCGAGATAAAACTGATCGAGTGGCTGCGTACTCGTCTGGGTTACCAGCCTGGCGACGCCGGCGTCTTCACCAGCGGCGGCACCCAGAGCAACATGATGGGACTGATGCTGGCGCGCGATGCTTTCTTCGCGCGTCAGGGCCACTCCGTCCAGCAGGATGGTCTGGTGGGCGATCTGCGTAAGATCCGGGTGCTGTGCTCCGACAGCGCGCACTTCTCCGTGCAGAAGAACATGGCGCTGATGGGCCTCGGCTATCAGTCCGTTATTCAGGTAAAAACTGACGAATGTTCGCGTATGGATCTGACCGATCTGGCGGCGAAAATCGAGCAGTGCAATGCCAACGGCGAACAGATTCTGGCGATCGTTGCCACCGCAGGGACCACCGACGCGGGCGCTATCGATCCGCTGCGTGCCATTGCGGAGCTGGCGGCGAAGCAGAATATCTGGGTTCACGTGGATGCGGCCTGGGGCGGCGCGCTGCTGATGTCTGAGAAGTATCGCGATTACCTCGACGGTATCGAGCTGGTGGATTCCGTAACCCTGGACTTCCACAAGCAGTTCTTCCAGACCATCAGCTGCGGCGCGTTCCTGCTGAAAGAGGCGCGTCACTATGAGCTGATGCGCTATCAGGCGGCGTACCTGAACTCTGAGTTTGACGAAGAGGCTGGCGTACCGAACCTGGTATCCAAATCCCTGCAAACCACCCGTCGCTTTGACGCGCTGAAGCTGTGGATGAGCCTGGAAGCGCTGGGTCAGAAGAAATACGCTGAGATCATCGATCACGGTGTGACCATGGCGCAGCAGGTTGCCGCGTATGTTACCGAACAGCCACAGCTGGAGCTGGTGATGCCGCCGCAGCTGGCGAGCGTGCTGTTCCGCTTCCGTCCTGAACTGAATCTGGACGATGCGGGCATTGCGCTGCTCAACCAGAAAATTGGTGATGCGCTGCTGGAATCGGGGCGTGCCAACGTCGGTGTAACCGAGCATAACGGTATCACCTGCCTGAAGCTGACCCTGCTGAACCCAATCGTGACGCTGGAGGATGTCAAAGTCCTGCTGTCACTGGTGGAACGCACGGCGCACGAGCTGCTGGCGAAGTAAGTTGTTCAACCCGGCAGCGTTCGCTGCCGGGTCTTTATCCCCTCGTTATCCCGCTTTTTTCTTCGCGTTTTCGCTCTGCGCAGCGGAATAGCCATACGCATCGTAACCAAAAGTATAATAGCTGGCCGCCGACTTCACGACGTCGTTCAGGATTGCCCCTTTAATGTTGACCCCCATCTGCTGCAAGCGCCCCTGGCTGACGGCCATCTCCCGGACGCTGGTAACGTTGAACCGTGCTACCAGCAGCGTGGAGGCTGCAATCCGGCCCACCAGCGCGGCATCCGTGACCGCCAGAATAGGCGGGGTATCAACAATCACCATGTCGTACTGCTCGCTGGCCCAGGTCATAAACGCCCGAAAACGGTCATGCATCAGCAGCTCAGATGGGTTAGGTGGATATTGCCCGCAGGTCACTACATCAAACTGGCCGCTGGCGTAAGTCTGAACCGCCTCAGTGAAGGACGCTTTCCCTGACAGGACGTCCGACAGACCGGCGTCATTACGCAGACCAAAAATATTGTGCACGTAGCCTTTACGCATATCGGCATCGATAAACAGCACTCGCCGATCGACCTGGGTCACCAGCGCCGCGAGCGAGGTGCTGACCAGCGTTTTGCCACAGTCCTGTGAAGGACCACTGAACATCAGAATGTTATTTTCGGCATCCATCATGGCGAAATGCAGGCTGGTACGTAACCCGCGCACCGCTTCGACAAAATTATCCAGCGGCCTGTCTATCGGTAAAAAGGGCACGTCGCGGGTTTTGTGCCGTTTGCAGTAGTGGAAGAAATAGCGGTTCCCCACCCGGGTTTTAGCGTGCAGCCATTCCGAATGGGGCAAAGTGGCATAGACGCTAATCCCTTCTTTTTCCAGCTGTTCCGGAGCGTTGATGCCGTGCCGCAATGCCGATCTTGCCAGCACTCCGCCTGCCGAGACGCAGAAGCCAAACAGGGTCGTGATAATCACGATCAGCGCCTTGCGTGGTTTGATCGGCGCAGGCTGCGTCACCGCCGAATCGATAATGCGCACGTTGCCGATCGCGCTGGAGCGGGAGATGTTGAGCTCCTGCTGCCGGGTAAGAAGCTGAAGGTAAACCGCCCGGCCAGAATCGACGTCACGGCTGAGACGCAGGATCTCCTGCTGTGTGGACGGCATCGTCCCTATCCGTTTATTCAGCCGCTCCCGCTCGCTCTCTAACGTCTGGCGTTTTTCACGCAGCGCCCGATAGGTCGGGTGGTCTTTTTTAAAGTGCTGCGACACTTCAGCTTCGCGGAAGGTCAGCTCATTCAGCTGGTTGTCGACATTGACGATCTGCTCCAGCACGGCTTTGGCCTCCAGCGATAAATCCACCGAATCGCGCTGTTTGCGATAGCTGTTCAGCCGTTCCTCTGCCTGCTCCAGTTCACCGCGCACCTGCGGCATCTGACGCTGGAGAAAGTCCAGGCTTTGTGAGTCCTGTGCAGCCTGTCGGGCAATGTTCTGATGCAGATAGCTCTCAGCAATGTGGTTCAGCGTGCTGGCGATCCGGACGGGATCGGTACCCGTCAGGCTCAACGTCAGCATGCCACTCTCTTTACCCTGCGCCGTGACGCTAAACTGACGGCTCAGGGCATTGATGGCCTCAAGCTGCGTGCGCTGTTGCACCCGGAAGCGTGTTCCGGGGGGAGCCGACATTTCACTGACCCGTATCGTCACCCCGGCACGTTGTACCAACGTGCCGACCGTCCCCTGGAGGCTCAACCCTGCTCCTTCCAGCAGATATTTTCCGTTGTCTTCGGCGGTGATCGTAAGCGACATCGCTTTGCCCTGCCCGGGAGGCAGCGTCAACCTGTCCAGCCTCAGGATAGCGGGTTGCTGGCCGGTCAGCCTGGCCCAGCCCTCCCCAATCAAGGGAAAACGGATCGGGGTTACCTCATCCCGCAAGCGCAACGCCTCCACGGTTTCACCGAGGATCATGCGGGATTTCAGTAGCGGAATTTCGGCGGACGAATCGGATGATAAGGTGGGCGAAAGTTGGTTTAACGATTTAAGCAGGCTGTTCTGCTGCTTATCTTCAATTTGCACCATCGCATCAGCGATATATAACGGTGAGGCAAATAACGCGTACAACACCCCACACAACGTAAAAAGTAGCGTACAGCTAAAAATACATACGCGATGATCGATTAACTCTCCCAGAAGACGCGCCAGATCCAGCTCATGATTATCCACTGAATAACCCTGTGCATTTACGCTTTTCGACGACATGTACATAATCCCTTAACTGTAAGTCGGTTGGCCCATTCCTGACTCGCTTCGCCAAGCAGGCGAAAAACATATTCAAACGCTTCCATGCTTTTACCGTACGGATCGGGAATGTCCTGCTCCCTTAGCCATTGCCTAAACAGTAAGGCTTTGCCGCGCACCTCCGGTGCAATGAGCGAGATCCGATTAATCTGTGCTGACTCCATGGCAAGGATGAGATCGTATTCCCGCATCATTGCCGCCGTCAGCGGGCGTGCAACGTGATCCGCCAGCGATACGCCATACATGGCTGCAATTTTCTGCGCATGGGCATCTGCCGGGCGTCCGGCGAGGCCGCAGATGCCCGCCGAGGCGATGGTAAAGGTGGGTAGCTTCTGCTGTAAAAGCCGCTCACCAATGGGTGAGCGGCAAATATTTCCTGTGCAAACGACCAGAATGGATTGAATCATTATTCGGGCCACGACTTAATAAAGCGCACGGTTTCCGTCAGATCGTGCACGCCGCTGATGGTCGGAACCAGCTGTGCCACCACCCGATTCCAGCGCGAGACTGGCGCCGTGGTCACGTAAACAATATCGTAGGGCTGGAGCTGAAATTCCGTGCCGAGCACCATGGCAGACGCGTCGCGGGCGTTCAGCTGCCAGATACGCGCAATTTTGCCGTCACGGCTTTTACCGGAGGTGGAGCGGATCACGAAGATGCCGGATGCATCAGCCATGTCCTGATTCAGACCGCCGGCGCTGGCTAACGCTTCTGCCAGCGTCATGCCGCTGCGATCCATCTTGAGGGTACTCTGTTTTACCACCTCGCCCATAACAAAGACTTTCAGGGCGTCGTTGCGCGGGATAAACAGAATGTCGCCCGGCCAGAGCAGCCTGTTTTGTGTCAGATCGCCGTGCTGCATCAGGGCATACAGCGAAATCCGCGTATCTTTGCCATCATGGGTCAGCACCACGTTGCGCCAGTCTGCATCTGGCGAAAGACCACCCGCCGCGTTAATGGCATCCATAATGGTCAGCGGAATATTGGTAATCGGCTGTTGTCCCGATTTCACCACTTCGCCGGTTACGTACGCTTTTTGCGACCGGAACGCCGCAATAGTGACATCGACCTGCGGGCTTTCAATCACCCTGTCCAGCCGGGCGGTGATCTCTTTGCGCACCTGGGCCAGAGTTTTACCTGCAACATGGAGTTTACCGACATAGGGATAGAAGAGCGTACCGTCCGCGCCCACCCAGTTACCGGTGTCGCTGGCGCTGCGGTACTGACCCGCTGGGGTGGTCAGTTCCGGGTGATCCCAGACGGTGATCATCAGCACGTCCCCGGGGCCAATCCGGTATTCCCAGCGCTTTAATTCTTCATCCAGATTCGGATTTGCCTGAGATTTCTCGCGTTCGCCCCGCAGCTGTTCAATGACGGACGGCGTTAACGGCCAGACATCCACTTTTTTATCCAAATCAAGCGGATTGTCGGCAACAGCAACGTTATTTTTTCCAGAAGTATTTATATGTTGGCCGGGCGTAATTGTGCAACCTGCCAATAACAGGGCGACAAAAAACCCCGCTCCGGTGCGGAATGATATGGTCATTAATAAATAATACTCTATGAATTTTGTTAATAGCCCATTAATTTCTGGATAACTTCCAATAATAACCACAGGTACTCAATATTAAAAATACAGAGCAACATCAGAAAGTTATAATAAAAATAACCTGACAGAAGAAACGCACCAGCCGGGCTGAACATTGTCTGGTCACTTCTTTAAATTGGAGAAAAACAAAAACAGCATCAATGAATTAAGCCGTATCATAATCATTCCCGGAAAGAAATAACATAGTCCGGATACGACTATATTAGCAGTGGAGGTTTGTTTCGGATTTTATAAAAGAAACCATCGATAATATAACGTTTAAATAATATTATATTCATGGTAAAAATAATTAAAGCCGCCCCAACAGGTGAAGGGATGTGTTGATTTGTTACATTTTTTACGCACCCAGCCAGCCGGCAAAACATAAAATATGTCTATCTGTTGCTCGGTCACGAAACAGCAGACCAAGAGTGATGGCCATGGTTAATCTGGAGAAAAAATGACGAAAGGTAAAATTCTACTTCTGGGCGTACTGATGTCACTGGCGAGCGCGGCCTTTGCTGCACCACAAGCCGCAGCGGCACCCTCTGGCATCCAGGCCTATGAGGAACAGGAGTTTGTAGCCGATTTTACGAAATTCAAGATTGGTGATTTCGCGCCGGCGCAGTATCTGACACCTGAGTACACCATCAAGCAATTTAAACTGCGCAACCTGCCTGAACCGCAGGCTGGCACGCACTGGACCTATATGGGTGAGAACTACGTGCTGGTCGGCGACACCGACGGCAAGATCTACAAAGCGTATAACGGCGATATCTTCTACCACCGTTAATCGCTTGTTGTGCCGGGTAGCGTTGCGCTTACCCGGCCTACCCTACCTTCAGGCCCGCGCAAGCGAAGCGCCGCCGGGCACGTGTTACACCGCGCGGAACGCGATGTCGGCCGGGATCACTTCCCCCTGCCAGTAAAGCTGTGCCGCGACGCGATCCGCCAGCTGGCGGTACATCTCAGCAAACTCACTTTCAGGACGGTTAACTACGGTCGGCTTCCCGCTGTCGAGATCTTCACGCAGCGTAATGTGCAGAGGCATCTGGCCCAGCAGCTGGGTGTGATATTGCGCCGCCAGCTTCTCCGCCCCGCCTGCGCCAAAGATCGCCTCGTGATGACCACAGTTGCTGCAGATGTGCATGCTCATGTTTTCGACCACGCCCAGCACCGGCACTTCAACCTTCTCGAACATCACGATGCCTTTTTTGGCATCGATCAGCGCGATGTCCTGCGGCGTGGTGACCACTACCGCCCCGGTCACCGGGATGTTCTGCGCCAGCGTCAGCTGAATGTCACCGGTACCCGGCGGCATATCCAGCACCAGATAATCGAGATCCGGCCACATGGTCTCCTGCAACATCTGCATCAGCGCTTTGCTGGCCATCGGCCCGCGCCACACCATGGCGTTGTCATCTGTCACCAGATAACCAATCGAGTTGGTCGCCAGACCATAGGCCATGATCGGCGCCATATGGGTGCCATCCGGCGAGGTCGGACGCTGATTTTCCGCGCCCAGCATGTTCGGGATCGACGGACCGTAGATATCGGCATCCAGAATACCGACCTTCGCCCCTTCGGCGGCCAGTGCCAGCGCCAGGTTCACGGCGGTGGAGGATTTACCCACCCCACCCTTGCCGGAGCTGATGGCAATAATATTCTTCACGCCGTTAATGCCCGGGTGGTTCTTCACCCGCTTCAGGGTGGCGATGGCGTGGGACAATTTCCAGTCAATCGCCTTCGCCCCGGTGATGCGCAGCAACTCAGCGCTGGTTTCCTCTTTCAGCGTCTCGAACGCGTGGTTCCAGACGAACGGCATCTGCAGTTCGACATGCAGAGTGTCATCCAGCCACGCCACATGATGTAACGCTTTCAGCGTGGTGAGATTGTGCTTCAGGGTGGGGTGCTGAAAATTAGCCAGCGTCCCGGCGACCATTGCACGCAAGGCTTCCGGTGATTTGGCCTGGGATTGAGAACTCATCCCGACTCCTTTGTAGTTGTTCTGAAAAAGACATGTAACTACAAAGTTTACCCCAGAGACAGCAATTATTCATTTACGGATTAATGCCCTTATCACTTGGCGTAGTTATTACCTTTCGGGTAACATCAAAAACCCTTTTTACAGATAAAAGAAGTAATACCTACTATGACTCAAGTCGCGAAAAAAATTCTGGTGACGTGCGCTCTGCCGTACGCTAACGGCTCAATCCACCTCGGCCACATGCTGGAGCATATCCAGGCTGATGTCTGGGTCCGTTACCAGCGAATGCGCGGCCATCAGGTAAACTTCATCTGTGCAGACGATGCACACGGCACGCCAATCATGCTGAAAGCACAGCAGCTTGGTATCAGCCCGGAGCAGATGATTGCTGATATGAGTCAGGAGCATCAGACGGACTTTGCTGGCTTCGACATCAGCTACGACAACTATCACTCCACGCACAGCGACGAGAACCGCGAGCTGTCGGAGCTGATCTACACCCGTCTGAAAGAGAACGGTTTTATTAAAAACCGCACCATCTCTCAGCTCTACGATCCGGAAAAAGGCATGTTCCTGCCGGACCGTTTTGTGAAAGGCACCTGCCCGAAATGTAAATCTCCGGATCAGTATGGCGATAACTGCGAAGTGTGCGGCGCGACCTACAGCCCGACCGAGCTGATTGAGCCGAAGTCCGTGGTATCCGGCGCAACCCCTGTGATGCGTGACTCCGAGCACTTCTTCTTCGACCTGCCGTCGTTCAGCGAAATGCTGCAGGCGTGGACCCGCAGCGGTGCGCTGCAGGAGCAGGTGGCGAACAAGATGCAGGAGTGGTTTGAGTCCGGTCTGCAGCAGTGGGATATCTCCCGCGATGCGCCGTACTTCGGCTTTGAAATTCCGAACGCGCCGGGTAAATACTTCTACGTCTGGCTGGATGCGCCTATCGGTTACATGGGCTCCTTCAAGAACCTGTGCGACAAGCGCGGCGACACCACCAGCTTCGACGAATACTGGAAAAAAGATTCCGACGCCGAGCTGTATCACTTCATCGGCAAAGACATTGTCTACTTCCACAGCCTGTTCTGGCCTGCGATGCTGGAAGGCAGCGGCTTCCGCAAGCCAACCAACCTGTTCGTGCACGGCTATGTAACGGTGAACGGCGCGAAGATGTCCAAATCACGCGGCACCTTCATCAAGGCCAGCACCTGGCTGAACCACTTTGACGCCGACAGCCTGCGCTACTACTACGCGGCGAAGCTCTCTTCCCGCATTGACGACATCGACCTGAACCTGGAAGATTTCGTCCAGCGTGTCAACGCCGACATCGTTAACAAAGTGGTGAACCTGGCCTCCCGTAACGCGGGCTTTATCGCCAAACGTTTTGACGGGGTGATGGCGGCTGAACTGGCAGATCCAGCCCTGTACAAAACCTTCACCGACGCGGCTACCGTGATTGGCGAAGCCTGGGAAAGCCGCGAGTTCGGCAAAGCGGTACGTGAGATCATGGCCCTGGCCGATCTGGCTAACCGCTACGTTGACGAGCAGGCCCCGTGGGTTGTGGCGAAACAGGAAGGCCGCGATGCCGACCTGCAGGCAATCTGCTCCATGGGTATCAACCTGTTCCGCGTACTGATGTCTTATCTGAAGCCGGTTCTGCCGCAGCTGGCCGCGCGTACCGAAGCGTTCCTGAATACCGAACTGAGCTGGGACAGCATTAACCAACCGCTGCTCGGCCATAAGCTGAACGCCTTCAAGGCGCTGTACAACCGCATCGAGATGAAGCAGGTTGAAGCTCTGGTTGACGCCTCTAAAGAAGAAGTGAAGGCCGCAGCAGCGCCGGTAACTGGCCCGCTGGCGGACGATCCGATTCAGGAGACCATCAGCTTCGACGATTTCGCTAAAGTCGACCTGCGCGTGGCGCTGATCGAAAACGCTGAGTTTGTGGAAGGCTCTGACAAGCTGCTGCGCCTGACGCTGGATCTGGGCGGCGAGAAGCGTAACGTCTTCTCCGGCATCCGTTCCGCGTATCCGGACCCGCAGGTGCTGATTGGTCGTCAGACCGTGATGGTTGCCAACCTGGCCCCGCGTAAAATGCGCTTCGGCATCTCGGAAGGGATGGTGATGGCCGCAGGCCCTGGCGGGAAGGATATCTTCCTGTTAAGCCCTGACGAAGGCGCGAAGCCGGGTCAGCAGGTGAAATAACGAAAAAGCCGGATTAAAATCCGGCTTTTTTTATGCCTTTTTGCCGGGTGGCGGCTTCGCCTTACCCGGCCTACATAACCCGTTGGCCCGTGCAAGCGCAGCGCCGCCGGGCAAACAAATCACGCTTTCGGGTGATGCACTCGATGGGTCAGCCCGCGCAGGAAGTTACGCAGGAACTGGTCCCCGCACTCGCGGTAATTTTTATGATCCGGCGCGCGCATCATGGCGGTGATTTCCGGCATCGAGACGCGGTATTTCTGCTCGGTCATAATGGCCAGAATATCATCGGTCTTCAGGGAAAAGGCGATACGCAGCTTTTTCAGCACCGTGTTGTTGTTCACCCGGCGCTCAAGCGCCAGTTCAGGCGCGGACTCATCTTTGCCACGCTTGTCATAGATAAGACCGTTCAGGAAGCCTGACAGGATAATGTCCGGGCAGCGAACAAAACCCTCCTCATCCTCTTTGGTCATCCAGGTATCGAAACCTGCCGACGTGGATTCCATATCGGAAAGCGCAAGAATGCGCACCATGTCGTTATTGTTTGCTTTCAGGGTGTAGCGCAGGCTACGAAGAATGTCATTGCTAATCATGTGTGCCTTTAACTGTCGATGATGCTATGGCGCGCAGTGTAGCAGTTTTACAGCCCTATCGCCTCCTTCAAACTCTTCAGGTAGCGACGACTGACCGGCACCGTCTGCCCGGCCCGCAGCACCAGCTCGGCCTGACCGTTCTCTTCCAGGCGGATCTCTTTCAGGTGCGCCATGTTCACCAGATACTGGCGATGGCAGCGCAGCAGCGGCGTGCGGCTCTCCAGGGTGCGCAGCGTCAGCTCGGTAAAGCCCTCTTTGCCTTCACCGCTGGTGACAAACACCCCGCTCATCCGGCTGCTGACAAAGGCCACATCGTCCATCTGCAGCAGATAAATGCGGCTGTGGCCGGTACAGGGGATAAACTTCAGCGGCTGCTGGTGTTCCGCCAGCAGGGACACGTCCTGCACGTTGCGCTCCTGGCGCAGGCGATTCAGTGTCTTTTCCAGCCGCTGCTCTTCGATGGGTTTCAACAGATAGTCAAACGCATGCTCTTCAAAGGCTTTGACCGCATATTCGTCAAAGGCGGTGAGAAACACGATGTAGGGGCGATGTTCCGGGTCGAGCATCCCTACCATCTCCAGGCCGCTGATGCGCGGCATCTGAATATCCAGAAACAGCACGTCGGGGCGCAGCTTGTGCACCGCCCCGATGGCTTCGATGGCGTTGGCGCACTCGCCCACAATCTCGATATCGCTCTGCTCCTGCAGCAAAAACCGCAGGTTTTCCCGCGCCAAAGGCTCATCATCGACAATCAGCACGTTCATCATGCGGGTTCCTCCAGAGGCAGTCTTAAGGTTATGCGGGTAAAGCTGTCGGGCTCACAGGCGACGGTAATGCCGCAGTCCTCACCAAAATGGGCGCGCAGCCGTTTATCCACCAGCCCCATCCCCAGGCCGCCGCCCTCTTTTGCCGAGGTATAAAGCCCGGCGTTGTCTTCAATATCCAGCACCAGATAGCGGTTGAAGCGGCTGGCGGTAATGGCAATTTCTCCGGTGCCCAGCAGCTGCGAGGTACCGTGCTTGATCGCATTCTCTACGATTGGCTGCAGGGTAAAGGCCGGAAGCTGCTGCCACGCCAGTTCATCCGGTACCGAGAGCGTGACATGCAGGCGCGACTGGAACCGGGCCTGTTCAATTTGCAGATAGGCGTTCACATGCTCGATCTCATCGGCAAGGGTGACGATTTCCGACGGCCGTTTCAGGTTCTTGCGGAAAAAGGTCGAGAGAAACTGCACCAGCTGCGTCGCCTGCTCGCTGTCACGGCGGATCACCGCCTTCAGGGTGTTCAGCGCGTTAAACAGAAAATGCGGGTTGACCTGGGCGTGCAGGAGCTTGATCTCCGACTGGGTCAGCAGCGCCTTCTGCCGCTCGTACTGCCCGGCAAGGATCTGCGCGGAGAGCAGCTGGGCGATCCCCTCCCCCAGGGTACGGTTGATGGAGCTGAACAGGCGGTTTTTCGCTTCGTACAGTTTGATGGTGCCCATCACCCGCTGATTTTCACCGCGCAGCGGGATCACCAGCGTCGAACCCAGCTTACACTGCGGGTGCAGCGAGCAGCGGTACGGCACTTCGTTACCGTCGGCGTAGACGACCTCGCCAGTCTCAATGGCGCGAAGCGTATAGGTGGACGAAATGGGCCTGCCGGGAAGATGGTGATCGTCCCCGGTGCCGGTAAAGGCCAGCAGTTTTTCGCGATCGGTAATAGCGACGGCGCTGATATCCAGCTCCTGATGCAGCACCTGGGCCACCTTCATGCTGTTCTCTTCATTGAAGCCCTGGCGCAGGATCCCCTCCGTCGAGGCTGCGACCTTCAGCGCGGTGGCGGAAAAGGCGGAGGTGTACTTTTCAAACATGGCCCGCTTGTCGAGCAGAATGCGCATGAACAGCGCGGCACCCACGGTGTTGGTGACCATCATCGGCGCGGCAATGCTGCTGACCAGATGCAGGGCATCCTCGAACGGACGGGCGATCAGCAAAATGATCAGCATCTGCACCAGCTCGGCAACCAGGGTGACCATCCCCGCGGTGAGCGGGCTAAAGACTTTATCCGGGCGACCGCGCCTGACCATCACGCTGTGGATCAGACCGCCGAGCAGCCCTTCGACGATGGTCGAGATCATACAGCTCAGGGCCGTCATTCCGCCCATCGAGTAGCGGTGCAGCCCCCCGGTCAGCCCCACCAGCCCGCCGACCACCGGGCCGCCGAGCAGGCCGCCCATCACCGCGCCAATCGCACGGGTGTTGGCGATGGAGTCTTCAATATGCAGGCCCAGATAGGTGCCAAGAATGCAGAAGATGGAGAAGGTGATGTAGCAGAGCAGCTTGTGCGGCAGGCGAACGGTGACCTGCATCAGGGGGATGAACAGACGTGTTTTACTCATCAGCCACGCGATGACCAGAAACACACACATCTGCTGAAGCAGCAGCAACACCAGATTAAATTCGTACATGCCCACAAACCACAACTGTAAAACAGCGTAACATACACCGAAGCGCGTTAACTTTCCTGGCAGCATAAGGATAAAAATGTGTTTTCGTGCCAGGCATCACACCTTTCGCCCAATGTAATCTGAAATTCACATTCACAGGGCAAAAAAAGAGGGATCCTTCCTGGTTCGGCATTCTGCGTCTACAGTTAATCTGGGTATGTGCAAGCCGGGGGATAACATGGCGCTCTACACGATTGGGGAAGTGGCACTCCTGTGTGATATCAATCCTGTAACGTTACGCGCATGGCAACGACGTTACGGATTACTCAAACCACAGCGAACCGACGGCGGACACCGGCTGTTTACCGATGCGGATATCGACCGCATCCGTGAGATCAAGGGCTGGATCGATAACGGCGTTCAGGTCGGTAAGGTTAAAACGCTACTGAGCCCGGAGGGTCAGGAGGAGCAGGACATCTGGCGCGAACAGCAGGAGGTGCTGCTGCGTTACCTGCAGTCCGGCCATCTGCATCGCCTGCGCGTCTGGCTCAAGGAGCGCGGGAGCGAATACCCTGCGCAAACGTTAATTTCGCACCTGTTTATTCCGTTACGCCGACGTTTACAGTCGCAGCAGCCTACCCTGCAGGCGCTGCTGAGTGCACTCGATGGGGTGCTGATCAACTACATCTGCATCTGTCTGGCCACCGCGCGAAAGAAGAACAGCAAGGATGCGCTGGTTGTTGGCTGGAACGTGCAGGATACTACCCGCCTTTGGCTGGAGGCGTGGATTGCCGCGCAGGATGGCTGGCGCGTCGACGTGCTGGCGCACTCGCTGGTGCAGCTGCGCCCGGAGCTGTTTGATGGACAGACGCTGCTGGTCTGGTGCGGCGAGTCACCGACGGCGGCGCAGGAGCAGCAGCTTACCCAGTGGCAGGCGCATGGCTATCCCGTGTTCCCGTTAAAAGGCAATTAATGGTTCATTAACAGCCGTGCTTCACCGTATAATCGCTCTGTTAACATCAGGAGCACATTATGAAGGCAACCAAAGTCGCGGTTATCACCCTGTTCTTTCTCATGGCCGTTAGCGGTATTGGGGGCGTGATGCTGGCCGGATATTCGTTTATTGTCCGTGGCGGTGTCGGCTGAGGCTCCGCGCCAGCCGCTCAAACGCGCGATCCACCACAATCGCCGCCAGCGCCACCAGCAGCGCACCCTGGATAATATAGGCCGTATTAAAACCGCTTAAGCCGATGATGATCGGCGTCCCCAGCGTGTTGGCGCCTACCGTCGAGGCAATGGCCGCCGTCCCGATATTAATGATTACCGAGGTGCGGATCCCGGCCAGCATGACCGGCGCGGCGAGCGGCAGCTCAACGTTACGCAGCCGCTGCCAGCCGCTCATCCCCATCCCCTCCGCCACGCTGATGGCCGCTGCGGGCACTGACGCCAGCCCCGCCAGCGTCGCCTGCAAAATCGGCAACACTCCGTAGAGGATCAGCGCGATAATCGCGGGCTGTTGTCCAAACCCCATCACCGGCACCGCAATCGCCAGCACCGCCACCGGCGGAAAGGTCTGCCCGACCGCGGCGATTGTCTCCACCAGCGGGCGAAACTCGCGGCCAGCCGGACGCGTGACGGCAATCCCGGCCCCGGCACCCAGCACGATCGCTATCAGGCTCGATATTCCCACCAGCCAGAAATGGGACAGAGTCAGGCTAACGAAACTCTCCTGCTGATAGACCGGGCGCGGCAGTTCGGGAAACAGCGCGCTGAACAGCGGCGCGCTGTAGGGCATCACCAGCAGCAGCGCCACGAACAACAATACCAGCCACAGGAGCGGATCGCGTAATCGCCTCATGACGCCTCCCGGGCCAGCAGATCGCGAAACCAGAGCGTGCCGCAGGGCCTGCCCTGGTCGTCCACCACCGGCAGGCTTTCACAGCCGCTGCTGACAAAGGCCGAGAGCGCATCCCGCAGGCTCATGGACGCCCGCAACGGGGTTTCCTCACCCGGTGCGATTTCCCGGCGCATCGATTCACCCACCGTGCGCAGCGACAGCAGGCGCACGCCCAGCTCGCTGCGGCCAAAAAACTCGCGCACGAACCCATTCGCGGGCTGGGTCAGCAGGGTCAGCGGTGTTCCCTGCTGCACCACCCTGCCGTGATCCATCAGCACCAGCTGGTCCGCCAGCCGCAGGGCCTCGTCGATATCGTGGGTGACCAGAATAATGGTGCGGCCCAGGATGCGGTGGATGCGAGTCATCTCCAGCTGCAACGCGCTGCGGGTCACCGGATCGAGGGCGCCAAAGGGTTCATCCATCAGCAGCACCTCCGGGTTAGCGGCCAGGGCGCGAGCCACCCCCACCCGCTGCTGCTGTCCGCCGGAGAGCTGATGCGGGTAGCGTTCGCGCAGCGCCGGCTCCAGCCCGAGTAGCGCCATCAGCTCATCCACCCGATCGTTGATTTTTTGCCGGGGCCATTTTTGCAGCTGCGGCACGGTGGCGATATTGCGCGCCACCGTCCAGTGCGGAAACAGTCCGATGGACTGAATGGCATAGCCCATCCGCCGACGCAGTTCCAGCACCGGCAGGCTGCGGATCTCCTGTCCGGCAAAGCGGATCAGGCCGCTGTCGTGCTCCACTAGCCGGTTGATCATCTTCAGGGTGGTCGATTTGCCCGACCCCGAGGTGCCTATCAGCACCGAAAAAGCCCCCTCGGCAAAGGTCAGGTTCAGATCGCTGACCGCAGGCTCCCCGGCAAAGGTTTTGTTTACATCATGAAATTCAATCATCGGTTCTCCTTCGCAGCAGGGCGATCCACAGGGCAAAGAGCGCATCCACTACCACTGCCAGCACGATGGTCGGGATCACGCCCAGCAGCACCAGATCCAGCGCGCTGCTCAGCAGCCCCTGGAACACCAGCGCGCCAAAGCCCCCGGCACCGATTAATGCTGCAATGACAGCCATCCCTACCGTCTGTACCGCCACCACCCGCAGGCCACGCAGCAGCACCGGTAGCGCCAGCGGGAGCTGGATCTGCCAGAAGCGCTGCCGGGCATTCATCCCCATCGCATCGGCGCTCTCCAGCACCTCGGTGGGAACCTGGCTCAGCCCTGCCACTACCCCGCGCGCCAGCGGCAGCAAGGCATAGAGCACCAGCGCGATCAGCGCCGGAGTCATGCCGGTCCCGGCAATCCCCAGCGACGACAGCCATGGCCAGGCGCGGGTCAGCCCGGCGAGCGGGGCAATCAGCAGGCCGAACAGCGCCACGGAGGGCACGGTCTGAATGACGTTCAATACCGCAAACACCGCCCCCTGCGTCGGCGGGCGACGATAACAGAGGATCCCCAGCGGCACGCCGATCAGCAGCGCCGGAACCAGGGTACCTACCAGCAGGGTCAGATGTTGCGCAAGGGCCGCGTTAAAGACATCCTGGCGGTTGGCATACTCTTTCAACAGGGAGAGGCTGTTGAGCTCGCCGCTGAATAACAGCAGCAGCGGCAGGATCCAGATTTGCACCTGTAGCAGCCAGCGCCAGAGCGGCTGCGGGCTGAGACGACGGATGGCATCGCTGCAGGCCAGCAGGCAGAGCGCCAGCCACAACCACAGGCCGCTGCCCACCGCAGTGCGCGCCAGCGGACTTTCGCTGCTGGCAAGGTGGGATGCCGCCAGCCCGGCGCTCCAGACCAGCGCGGCGAACAGCAGTTCGCACGCCACCAGCGTCGCCGCCAGCGCCCAGCGTCCGCGGGCAACGGTTAACCCAATCAGCAGGCACAGCGGTAACAGCAGCAGCGCAGGAGAAAACGTCCACACCTGCCAGAGGGCGCGCCCCTCCCCGGACACCAGCCGGTTAGGGGCGAAATTGACGAAAGGTAACGCGCCCGCTGCCAGGGCAATCATCGTCAGCAGCAGCAGGACGCGGTTATGGCATCTTATCGGCACAGCGCTATCCCGGGGCTACTTCACCAGCCCCTTTTGCTTCAGGTAATCTGCCGCCACTTTTTTGGCATCCAGCCCCTCCACCGCAATGCTGGCATTCAGCTGTTGCAGGGTTTTCTCATCCAGACTTGCAAATACCGGCTTCAGCCACGCGTCCAGCTCCGGGTAAGCCTTCAGCACCGCTTCGCGCACGACCGGCGTCGGCGCATAGATCGGCTGAACGCCTTTTGGATCGGTGAGGGTTTGCAGACCCAGCGCCGCTACCGGGCCGTCGGTGCCATAGGCCATCGCGGCATTCACGCCCGAAGTTTGCTGGGCTGCTGCTTTGATGGTGACCGCGGTATCGCCGCCGGCCAGCGACAGCAGCTGGCTTTGGTCAAGCTTGAAGTCGTAGGCTTTTTCAAAGGCCGGAAGCGCGTCCGCGCGCTCAATAAACTCCGCCGAGGCGGCCAGTTTGAAATCGCCCTTCTCTTTCAGGTAGCGGCTGAGATCGTCGAGGGAAGTGAGTTTACCTTTCTCCGCCACGTCCTTGCGTACCGCGATGGTCCAGGTGTTATTGGCCGGCGCCGGGGTAAGCCATATCAGCTTGTTCTGCTCGGCGTCGAGCTTTTTGACTTTCTCATACCCGTTCTTTGCATTTTTCCACGCCGGGTCATTTTCATCTTTAAAGAAGAAGGCCCCGTTGCCGGTGTATTCCGGGTAGATATCCAGCTCGCCGGAGGTGATAGCCCCGCGGACCACCGGGGTGGTGCCCAGCTGCACTTTATTAACGGTTTTTACGCCGTGACTTTCCAGCACCTGCAAAATGATGTTGCCGAGCAGCGCGCCTTCCGTATCAATTTTTGACCCGACCTTTACCGGCTCTGCTGCCTGCAAAGGCAGGCTCAACGCCGCCAGCAGCGCCGTTGAGCCAACAATCCCCTTTAAGATAGTCATCCCACTTTCCTCATTATTTTGCCGCCGTTTTCAGTGGCTTGAGAGAAAAGCGTAGTCGATAAGCGGGGTTTTAGCGCGGTGCGAGGCGTATTAGCGTATTGCCGGGTGGAGATGTACCTTTGGGGCTTACAAAAAAAGCGGTAACCCGGAGGTTACCGCTGTGCTTTTACCTTACTGCCGGACGTTATTTACAGCAGCTCGAACTCGCCCTTGTTCACCCGGGCAGAGTCGACGCCGATAAAGACGTTGAACTTGCCTGGCTCGGCAGCGTATTTCATCTGCTGATTCCAGAACTTGAGCGCATCCACGTCAATCGGGAAGCTGACGGTTTTGGTTTCGCCGGGTTTCAGGTGCACCTTCTCGAAGCCACGCAGCTGTTTCACCGGGCGGCTCATGGAGGCGGTAACATCCTGAACGTACATCTGGATCACCGTATCCCCTTCGCGTTTGCCGCTGTTGGTCACTTCGACGCTGGCGGTGACGTTACCGTCCGCTTTCATCGTCGGAGCCGACATTTTCACGTCGGAAACGGTGAAGGTGGTGTAGCTCAGGCCATAGCCAAACGGATAGAGCGGGCCATTCGCTTCGTCGAAATAGCGCGAGGTGTACTTGTTCGGTTTATCCGCATTGTACGGACGCCCAGTGTTGAGGTGGCTGTAGTACACCGGGATCTGCCCGACAGAGCGCGGGAAGGACATCGGCAGTTTGCCCGACGGGTTGTAATCGCCAAACAGCACGTCGGCAATGGCGTTACCGCCTTCGGTACCGGCGAACCAGGTCTCAAGAATCGCGTCAGCCTGCTGGTTCTCGTCAACCAGCGCCAGCGGGCGACCGTTCATCAGCACCAGCACCAGCGGTTTCCCGGTGGCTTTCAGTGCGGCAATCAGCGCCTTCTGGCTCTGCGGCAGGGTAATATCGGTGCGGCTGGAGGCCTCATGGGCCATGCCCTGGGCTTCACCCACTACGGCCACTACCACGTCGGACTGCTTCGCGGCGTTAACTGCCTCGTCGATCATCTCCTGCGCCGGGCGCGGATCGACCTTCACCGCCTCTTCATACTGGTTGAGGAAGGTGACGATGTCGTTGTCGCTGGTGACGTTAGCGCCTTTGGCGTAAATCACTTTGCCCTTGTCGCCCAGCGCGTCTTTAATGCCGGTCAACACGGTCACGGACTGATCGGCCACGCCGGCCGCAGACCAGCTGCCCATCACGTCGCGCTTGCTGTCAGCCAGCGGCCCAACCACTGCCACGGTACCGGATTTTGCCAGCGGCAGCGTGTCCAGACGGTTTTTCAACAGCACCAGACTTTCGCGCGCCACGTCGCGGGCTTCTTTACGATGTAAACGGCTTTCGGCGTTGGTGTCTGCCGGGTCGGACTCTTTTGGCCCCAGGTGGCTGTACGGATCGTTAAACAGCCCCATGTCATACTTCACGTTCAGCACGTGGCGCGTGGCGTCGTCCAGCTCGGCCATAGTGACCTTACCGCTCTTCACCAGACCCGGCAGGTACTTGCTGTAGTATTCGTCGCTCATGCTCATGTTGATGCCGGACTTCAGCGCCACCCGCACCGCGTCTTCCGGGTCAGAGGCCGTGCCGTGCTTGATCAGCTCTTTAATCGCCCCGTGGTCGGAAACGGTGATGCCCTTAAAGCCCCACTGGTCGCGCAGCACGTCTTTCAGCAGCCAGGAATCCGAGGTCGCAGGCGTGCCGTTCAGGGAGTTCAGGGCCACCATCACCGCGCCGCTCCCGGCATCAAGACCGGCTTTGTACGGCGGCATGTAGTCGTTAAACAGGCGCTGCGGGCTCATGTCGACGGTGTTGTACTCCTTCCCGCCCTCCACTGCGCCATAGGCGGCGAAGTGCTTAACGCTGGTCATCACCGAGTAGCGATCGGCCGGGCTTTTGCCCTGCATCGCTTCAACCATGGTTTTACCCATGGTCGAGGTCAGGTAAGTATCTTCCCCGAAGCCTTCCGAGGCGCGGCCCCAGCGCGGATCGCGGGAGACGTCTACCATTGGCGCCCAGGTCATGTTCAGACCGTCGTCCGCCGCTTCATAGGCTGAAACGCGGCCGACGGTTTTCACCGCCTCGAGGTTAAAGGAGGAGGCCAGGCCAAGGCTAATCGGGAAGACGGTACGCTGGCCGTGGACCACGTCATAGGCGAAGAATAACGGGATTTTCAGGTGGCTGAGTTCCATCACCTGATCCTGCATTTTGCGGATGTCCTGACGGGTGACGGTGTTGAAGATCGCCCCCACCTGCCCGTTTTTAATCATCTCGCGAATGGCTTCTTTCGGATTATCCGGCCCGACGCTGATCAGACGCAGCTGGCCGATTTTCTCATCGACCGACATCTTCGTAAGCAGATCGGTGACAAAGGCGTCGCGGGCTTCCGGCGTCAGCGGATGATTGCCAAACAGGTCGTCAGCCAGCGCGGGTTGCAGCGCCAGACTCACAGCTACACCTACAGAACAAAGCCATTTCATCTCGTTTACTCTCTCATCAATAACCGCCGGATAGTCGCGGCCAGACCGTACGAAAAGCGCAGTGTGCCATAAACCCTGTGAACCTTGCAGGGTTTATTCTCTGATTTTTCTGGTGAATACTGGTTCGCTTAAACATTAATCGCGCTATGATTTTGGACGACGTATTCGACTGACCACAAGGGGTGGATGATGTCTTTTGAACAACCGCACAATAACACCGACTTTATTAATGACCTGACGCGACTGGTGGGGCCTGCGCACCTGCTGACCGACGCCGCGAAAACCGCCCGCTACCGCAAGGGCTTTCGCTCCGGACAAGGAGACGCGCTGGCGGTGGTGTTCCCGGGCACCCTGCTGGAGCTGTGGCGGGTGCTCAGCGCCTGCGTGGCGGCGGACAAAATTATTCTGATGCAGGCGGCGAATACCGGCCTGACCGAAGGCTCCACGCCGAACGGCAACGATTACGACCGCGACATTGTGATTATCAGCACCCTGCGCCTCGACAAGCTGCATCTGCTGGACAAGGGCGAGCAGGTGCTGGCCTATCCGGGCACCACGCTCTACTCCCTGGAGAAGGCGCTGAAGCCGCTGGGCCGGGAGCCGCATTCGGTGATTGGCTCGTCCTGTATTGGCGCCTCGGTGATCGGCGGGATCTGCAACAACTCCGGCGGCTCGCTGGTACAGCGCGGCCCGGCCTACACTGAAATGTCGCTGTTCGCCCGCATTGATGAGCAGGGCAAGCTGACTTTAGTGAACCATCTGGGTATCGATCTGGGCGTCACGCCGGAGCAGATCCTCAGCAAGCTGGATGACGATCGCGTCAAGGACAGCGATGTGCTGCACGATGGACGCCACGCCCACGACCATGACTACATTACCCGCGTGCGCGAAATCGACGCCGACACCCCGGCGCGCTATAACGCCGACCCGGATCGCCTGTTTGAATCGTCCGGCTGCGCGGGCAAGCTGGCAGTTTTCGCCGTGCGCCTCGACACCTTCCCGGCCGAGAAACGCCAGCAGGTGTTCTACATCGGCACCAACCAGCCTGAAGTGCTGACCACCATCCGTCGCCATATTCTCGGGGAGTTTACCCACCTGCCGGTCGCGGGTGAGTATATGCACCGGGATATTTACGACATTGCCGAACGCTACGGCAAAGATACCTTCCTGATGATCGACAAGCTCGGCACCGACAAGATGCCTTTCTTCTTCACCATGAAGGGACGCACCGATGCGATGCTGGAGAAGGTGTCGCTGTTTAAGCCGCACTTTACCGACCGCTTTATGCAAAAGCTGGGCAACGCCTTCCCGGCGCACCTGCCGCCGCGGATGAAAAGCTGGCGGGATAAGTACGAGCATCACCTGCTGTTGAAGATGGCGGGCGACGGTATTGCCGAAGCGCAGAGCTGGCTGAGCGAATTCTTTAAAAGCGCCGAGGGCGATTTCTTCGCCTGTACGCCTGAAGAGGGCAGCAAGGCCTTTTTACACCGCTTTGCCGCTGCCGGGGCCGCGATCCGCTATCAGGCGGTGCACGCCGACGAGGTGGAGGACATTCTGGCCCTGGACATCGCCCTGCGCCGCAACGACACCGACTGGTTCGAGAAGCTGCCGCCGGAGATCGACAGCCAGCTGGTGCATAAGCTCTATTACGGCCACTTTATGTGTTACGTCTTCCATCAGGATTACATCGTCAAAAAAGGGGTCGATGCACACGCCCTGAAGGCGCAGATGCTGGCCTTGCTACAGGCGCGCGGCGCGCAATATCCGGCGGAACATAATGTCGGTCACATTTACGAAGCCCCGCCCGCATTAAAGCAGTTTTATCGCGCCAACGACCCGACAAACAGCATGAACCCGGGCATTGGCAAAACAACCAAGCATAAAAACTGGGAAGGGGAACCTGAAACAGTGAGTAATGACCTGCAAGCTACTGATCAAACCAGTTAGCCAGATTGGGCCCGCTGTTAAGCCCATACAAATCGTACTAGAGTAGCCACGGGTCGCCAGAGAAACTTTTTCTCTGGCTTTTTTTGATGAGGAGCGGACATATTATGTCGGCTGTTGAAACTTTCTCTGAAACTGACGTACAGGTTCGCGATGCTGAGGCGGAGGACGCGCATGCCATTGCTGGTATTTACGCCTGGCACGTCCTTCACGGTCGCGCATCCTTTGAAGAGGTTCCCCCTACCGTAGACGAAATGCGCCAGCGTATGAACGCGGTGACCAGCCAGGGTTTGCCGTGGCTGGTGGCGCTCTATCGGGGGATTGTGGTGGGCTACTGTTATGCCACCCACTATCGCCCCCGTCCCGGGTACCGTTACACCATTGAGGAGTCGATTTACGTCGAGGCCAGCACGCCCGGGCGCGGCTTTGGCAGCGCGCTGCTGAGCGCCCTGATTGCCCGCAGTGAAGAGGGGCCGTGGCGGCAGATGATCGCTATCGTCGGGGACGGGCCCAACAATGCCGGTTCCTTACGCCTGCATAAAAAGCACGGATTCGAAGTGGCGGGACAGCTAAGAAGCGTGGGATACAAGAAAGGTGACTGGCGCGATACGCTGATTTTGCAGCGCCCCCTCAACGACGGTGACTGGACGCTGCCGGAGTAACATGTGGTATGTGCCGGGTGGCGCTGCGCTTACCCGGCCTACACAACCCGTAGGCACGTGCAAGCAAAGCGCCGCCGGGCGATTACAAACGACTCAATCGTTTTGCGCGGTCGCCATCTGGGCGGCCTTCTGCTTTTTATAGCTCAGGGCCGCGGCCGGTACCGGCTGCACCTTCCCGGTTTCAATCCAGGTACGCAGACGGCTGGCATCGGCAAAGTGGGTATATTTGCCAAAGGCATCCATCACCACCAGCGCCACCGGCTTGCCATTAAAGACCGTACGCATCACCAGACAGTGGCCCGCGGCATTGGTAAAGCCGGTTTTGGTCAGCTGGATATTCCAGTTGTCGCGGTAGACCAGATGGTTGGTATTACGAAACGGCAGGGTATACGCCGGGTTCGAGAAGGTTGCCATCTCTTCGCGGGTGGTGCTGAGCTGACCGAGCAGCGGATACTGTTTGGTGGCAATCAGCAGTCTCGTCAGATCCTGCGCCGTCGAGACGTTATGAATCGACAGGCCGGTTGGCTCCACAAAGTGCGTCTGCACCATCCCCAGCGCCTTCGCCTTCGCATTCATCGCCCGGATAAACGCGTCATAGCCGCCCGGATAGTGGTGCGCGAGGCTTGCCGCGGCGCGGTTTTCCGAGGACATCAGCGCCAGCAGCAGCATATTTTTGCGGCTGATTTCACTGTTCAGACGCACGCGGGAGTAGATCCCTTTCATCTCCGGCGTATGGCTGATATCGACGCGCAGTTTTTCATCCAGCGGCAGTCGGGCATCCAGCACCACCATCGCGGTCATTAATTTGGTAATCGAAGCGATCGGGCGCACCAGATTCGGGTGGCTGGAATAGATCACTTTGTTGGTATTCAGATCGACGATCATAGCGCTACCGGAGGCAATCTCCGGCTGTGCCGCCGTAGCCACAGCGGCAGGTTTGGCGATCGCCGGGGTCGCCACTGGCACAGCCAGCAACAGCGCAAGACTCAGTAAAGAAACGCGGAATTTCAGCATGGTGAGATTTCTGATAATTATTCATGCACGTAATAACGTACACCGCCCGGGTCATGGCGCGAACGCGGGCTGGCTAAGGCATCATAGCCGTCCGGATGCCTTGCTACCAGTAGTTAATCGTGAACAGATGCTGCATTGCTGGCAATTACGCCAGCAATGCAGTGACGTCAGAAGAGACGGTATCCATAACCCCAAAGAATAACCGTCAGCGCCAGCAGCACTTCCAGCAACAGCACGCCGATGGCGAGCGTCGAGCCGGAGAAGCTTCGGCCCTCTTCTTTGTTGATACTCAGGAAGGTAGGAATACCGATATAGAGCAGATAGCCGGTATAAAAGAGTGCCAGCGTCCCCACCAGCGCGCACAGCCAGACTATCGGATAAAGCGCCACAATCCCGCTCAGAAACAGCGGCGTCGCCACGTAACCGGCGAACACCATGCAGTGCGTCAGCGAAGGCCGCTGCGGATACCGGCGCGCCATCCAGTAAATCACCCGGCCCATCACCGCCACACCTGCCAGCATCAGGGCATAAAACACGACCGCCAGCGCCAGGCCGGTCATCCACGAGAGTTTTACGATGTTGCCGTCGTCAAAATCCCAGCCAATTTGCGTGGTACCAATAAACGCGCAAATCACCGGCACGGCGGCCATCAGCAACACGTGGTGGGTATAGTGATGACTGACCGTTTCGTTTTCGCCTCTGATCACATGCATTTCACGATCGGGATGGGAAAAGAGTCCCCAGACATGGTTCATAACGCCCCCTTGTTGTCGGCCCGCTAGCGATAACTCAAGTATAATGCAGGCCCGAGATTATTTTTTGTACAGTACAAAAATGCCGCTGAACGTTCGGGGTTCTGGTATGTTAAACAGGGTTTTACAGGAGGGAGTCTCTGATGCCGGAGTACATTTTTTTCCAAAAAGGCACCAAAATCATTGCACTTGATAAGTCCGACGTGCAGGGGGCGTCGCTGTTGTGCGAACAGGGTTATAAAAAGCAGTTTGAAGAGATTATTGCCCCGGACAGCCAGCGCGCACTGGCCCGTTTGGCCGATATCAAAAAAGAAGAAGAGATTGCCCCTCTTGCCTGGGCGACAGGGGCTGTGTTTACGGTACTGATCGTCCCCGTTCTGGGGCTTATCGGCTACCTGTTTTTGAAATAGTGTATCCTGCGCTACGCTTAACCTATGGATATCAATACTCTCATTGCACAGTATGGCTATGCCGCGTTGGTCATTGGCAGCATAGCGGAAGGCGAAACCATCACCCTGCTGGGTGGCGTGGCGGCGCATCAGGGATTATTACGTTTTCCGCTGGTGGTGGCCGCCGTGGCGCTGGGCGGGATGATCGGTGACCAGCTGCTCTACCTGGTTGGGGTGCGGTTTGGTCCGACGATCCTGCGCCGTTTTTCCCGCCATCAGAAGAAAATCGACCGCGCCCAACAGCTGATCCAGCGTCACCCTTACCTGTTTGTCATTGGCACCCGCTTTATGTACGGTTTCCGTATCATTGGCCCGCTGCTGATCGGCGCCAGTCGCCTGCCGCCGAAAATTTTCCTGCCGCTGAACATTGTTGGCGCTATCGCCTGGGCGCTGATCTTCACCACCTTAGGCTACGTCGGTGGTGAAGTGCTGGAGCCGTGGCTGCATTCGCTCAACCAGCACCTGCGCCACTGGATCTGGCTGATCCTGGTGCTGGTGCTGGTCGTCGCGATACGCTGGTGGCTCAAACGCCGGGATCGCAGCTGACTTACTCCGCCGGCTTAAACTGCGGATTGCCCAGCATAAAACCGCCATCGACGATAAAGGATTGTCCGGTGGCGTAGCTGGCGTCGCTGTCGCACAGCCAGGCCACCAGGCTGGCGATCTCTTTGGTGTGCCCGGGCCTTGCCAGCGGGATATTCGGCATGGATCCCGGCTCCACTTCGCTGTCATCCATGTCGTTCATTGGCGTAGCGATGGCCCCGGGTGCGACGGCGTTGACCAGAATATTGTGATGCACCAGCTCCATCGCCATCGACTTGGTCAGGCCGCCGAGGGCATGCTTGGCCGAAGTGTAAGCGCTGGCATCCGGCAGCGGGGTATGCTCATGTACCGAGGTGATGTTGACGATCCGTCCCCCCTCGCCCTGCTTAACCATCTGCCGGGCGGCAATCTGCGAGCAGAGAAAAGCGCCATCCACATCGACGCTAAAAATGGATCGCCACTGGTCGTACTCCATCTCCAGAAACGACGCTTTGACCATCGCCCCGGCGTTATTGACCAGCACGTCGATACGTCCGAAGCGCTCAATTAACCTCTCGATCGCCTTAGCCCCGTCCGGCAGCTGGCTGAGATCCAGCTGGATGGCCTCTGCCCGCTGCCCCCGCGCCTCGATCTCACGACAGGTTTTCATCGCCCCTTCTTCATCCGAATGCCAGGTTACGCCGATATCAAACCCACGCTCCGCCAGCATCAGCGCCGTGGTTTTGCCGATCCCCGAATCCGATGCCGTCACAATAGCCACACGATTGGTTGAACCCATACTCACCTCCTGAAACCACAAAGAGGTAAGTATAGATAATTCTCGTTTTCTACCCCTGCTGATAGCCGCCACCCAGCGCCGAGGTGAGTTGCAGGGTGGCATCGATATACTGCCCCTGCAGCGTGAGTCCGGCGAGGTGTTCCTGCAGGGCGGGTATTCTGGCCTCGCTGACGCGGGTACCGGCGATAATCCCCGCTCTGTAACGCGCCTGCGCCAGAGCTACCACCCGCGCGGCATCGGCCTCAACGCTCTGCTGATGCTGGTTTTTCGCCATTAGCGTTTCGACTTCACTTGCGGTCCGGGTCACCTGATTCACCGCCTCCACCACCGCTTTGTTGTAGTTCGCTATCGACAGATTGCTCTGCGCCTGGGCAATATCGAGGTTGGCATTCAGGCGTCCGCTGTCAAAAATCGGCAGGGTCAGGCCGGCGGTGACGCCCATCTGCTGCGCCGAGGAGCGGAACAGATCGCTTAAGTGCAGCGCATCCTGTTGCAGAAACGCCATCAGATTCACATCGGGATAGAACGCTGCTTTCGCCGCATCGACCTCATGCAGAGACGCTTCGATGTACCAGTGGGCTTCCTGCAGATCGGGGCGTCGGGCCAGCAGTTCGTAGCCCAGCGAGGCAGGCAACTTCGTCTCGACGGCGGGTAAGGCCTGCGGGGTGAGGGTTATCGACGGGGTATTGGTGAGGGCTTCCAGGCGCGCGGCAATGGCTTTCATATTGCCGCTCACCTCCGCCAGCCGCTCCTCGGTTTTACTGGCATTGATGTCGGTTTCGACCCCTTCCACGGACGAAGTGATCCCATGCTGGTACAGCTCCCGGTCGGTACGAATAATATTCCCCTGCTCCTGCTTGATGGCGGTTAATACCTTCCCGACCGCAGCCTGAGTCTGCCACTCCCAGTAGAGACGCGCGACGCTGGTGGCGAGCAGCTGGCGGGTCTGTTGCAGCTCCGCCTGTTGGGCGTTGACCTTGCCGATGCGGGCCTCAACCTGGGCGCGGTTTTTGCCCCATAAATCCAGATCCCAGCCAGCGGTTAAGCCAAAGGTGCCGTTGGTATACCAAGGGCCGGTGGTACCGGCCGCCGGATCGGTAATCGCAAAGGGGCCCATCAGCCCTTCTGCGGACATTTTTTGCCGCTCGGCATCGGCAGAGAAATCCACCTCCGGGCCGTCGGCGGCCATCGCCATTTTGGCCTGGGCTTCGGCAAGGGCAATGCGCTGACGGGCAATTTGCATATCCGGCGCGTCGGCCTGCGCTTTGACGATCAGGGCAGTCAGCTGCGGATCGTGAAACGCTTCCCACCATGCATTTTTCGGCCACTGGCCGGTCGCCAGTCCGGACTCTATGTTCGCGACGGGGAGCTGTTGATTAAGCGATGCCGCCGTATCGTGTTGAGGGGCGCAGGCAACCAGAAAAAGAGAAAGAGGCAGGCAGAAACAGTAAAAACGTGAAGGTTTCATCAGGTTATTCACATAAAAAAGAAGGGGGCAAAATACGCCCGCTGCGCTTCATTTTTTTAGGAATCGGTGGCAATCCACAATTTGTCATACCTTTACATATTCAGAAAAGGCGCCCGATATGCCGCCGGGCGCCCCTGCGGTCATCAGGCTTTCAGCGAAGCGCCCTTCGTCGCAATCACTTCCTGATACCAGTAAAAACTCTTCTTACGGCTGCGCGCCAGCGTGCCTGCACCGCTGTCATCACGATCGACATAGATAAAACCGTAGCGCTTGGAGAGCTCCGCTTTGGAGGCGCTCACCAGATCGATCGGGCCCCAGCTGGTGTAGCCCATCACCTCCACGCCGTCCTCAATCGCCTCGCGCACCTGCACCAGATGGTCGTTGAGGTAGCTGATGCGGTAATCATCCTGCACCACACCGTCGGCGTCCGGCTTGTCCTTTGCTCCCAGGCCGTTCTCCACAATAAACAGCGGTTTCTGATAGCGATCCCAGAGCACGTTCAGCAGGGTGCGCAGGCCAACCGGGTCGATCTGCCAGCCCCATTCAGAGCTTGCCAGATGCGGGTTAGGCACCATGCTCAGGATGTTGCCGCGCGCCTGCTGGTTCAGTTCTTCATCGGTGGTGACACAGCCGGTCATGTAGTAGCTGAAGGAGATAAAGTCGATGGTCGATTTCAGCGCCTCGCGATCGGCGTCGGTAATTTCAAGCGTAATGCCGTTATCGCGGAAGAAGCGCAGCATATAGCCCGGGTACGCCCCGCGGCACTGCACATCGCCGAAAAACTGCCACGCGCGGTTTTCCTGCAGGGCTTCCAGCACGTCGTCCGGCTTGCAGGTCAGCGGATAGACCAGGCCGCCCAGCAGCATATTGCCGATTTTGGCGTCCGGGATCATCGCGTGGCAGGCTTTCACCGCCAGGGCGCTCGCCACCAGCTGATGGTGGATCGCCTGATAGACCTCCGCCTTGCTGCTGGTTTCCGGCAGACCGACGCCGGTCATCGGCGCGTGCAGGGACATGTTGATCTCGTTAAAGGTGAGCCACAGCTTCACCTTGTGTTGATAGCGGGCAAAGACGGTGCGGGCATAGCGCTCGAAGAAACCGATCACCTGACGGCTGCCCCAGCCGCCGTACTGCTTCACCAGCCCCCACGGCATCTCGTAGTGCGAGAGGGTTACCAGCGGGGTGATGTTGTGGGCCGCCAGCTCGTCAAACAGCTTGTCGTAAAAGGCCAGTCCGGCCTCGTTCGGCTCCTGCTCATCGCCTCTCGGGAAGATGCGCGTCCAGGCAATGGAGACGCGCAGGCAGCTGAAGCCCATCTCGGCGAACAGTGTGATGTCCTGCGGATAACGATGATAGAAATCGATCGCCACGTCTTTGATGCCGCTGTCGCCCGCCACGCGCTCCACCACCGGGCCAAATACCCCCTGCGGCTGAACGTCAGAGGTGGACAATCCTTTGCCATCGTCCAGGTAAGCGCCTTCTACCTGATTCGCGGCAACCGCGCCGCCCCATAAGAAATCGTCCGGGAAAGTTTTCATTCGGTTCTCCTGTTATTGATGGCTTACGCAAAGCAACGGCGCGCCGGCCTGAACGGCAGTCGCCGCCACGGTCGCGACATCACGGTAGTCGTCGCTATTGCTGATAATAATCGGGGTCGCCAGATCGTATCCGGCATCGAGAATCGCCTGACGATCGAACTCCAGCAGCAGATCGCCTGGCTGTACTTTGTCACCCACCTTCACGTGGGCGGTAAACGGCTTGCCGTCGAGCTTCACGGTGTCGATCCCGACGTGGATCAGCACTTCGATGCCGCTGTCGCTCAACAGGCCAATGGCATGCTTAGTGGCAAATATCGAGGCCACTTCCCCCGCAAAGGGGGCAATCACTTTGTTATCGGCAGGAACGATAGCTGCGCCCTGACCGAGCAGGCCGCTGGCAAAGGTGGCGTCCGGCACCTGGTCCAGCGCCAGTACCGTGCCGCGCATCGGGGAGAGCACCGTGTCGCCATCGACGTTAGCGACCACCGGGGAAGCGTCGGCCGGGCTGGCAGGCATTCCGGCAATCAGGGTCAGGGCACAGCTCAGCACCAGCGCCACCACCATGCCCGCAATCCCGCCCCACAGCGTGGCGTCCACCCCGCCAGGAGGGATCATCTGCGCGATGGTGAAGATATTACCGAAGCCAAAGGAGTAAACGTGAGTGTCAAAGAAACCGACAATCGCGCCGCCGACCGCCCCGGCCACGCAGCCGAAGATGAAGGGACGACGCAGCGGCAGGTTCACGCCATAGACCGCCGGTTCGGTGATACCGAAAATCCCGGCCGTTACCGACGAGCCCGCCAGCATCTTCAGCTTTGTGTCACGGGTACGCAGGAACACGCCGAACGCGGCACCTACCTGCCCCATCACCGCCGGCAGTAACATCGGCAGCATCGAATCGTGACCCAACACGGCGAGGTTATTGATCATCAGCGGCACCAGCCCCCAGTGCAGACCGAAAATGACGCATATCTGCCATACCGCGCCCATCGCCGCGCCAGCCAGCCAGGGGGCAAGCACGTAGATCCACTGATAGCTGTTCGCCAGCATCTGGCTGAGCCAGGTGGCCACCGGGCCGATAACCAGAAAGGTCAGCGGCACCGTGACGCCGAGACAGATCAGCGGCGTGAAGAAATTTTTCATCGCCGACGGCAGGCGTTTGTTGCCCTGCTTCTCCAGCCAGCAGCTGACCCAGGCGGCAAGAATGATCGGAATGACCGACGAGCTGTAGTTAAACCAGGTCACCGGAATGGCGAGGAAGGCATTGGCCGCCGCGCCCGCCTGCTGACTGGCCTCAAAGGCCTGAATCATGGTCGGATGCACCAGCGCCCCGCCAATCACCATGGTGATAAACGGGTTACCGCCAAACTTTTTACCGGCGGTGTAGCCCAGCACCAGCGGGAAGAAGAAGAACAGCGCGTCACTGGTGGCAAACCAGATTTTGTAGGTGCCGCTGTCGGTGGTCAGCCAGCCGCACACCACCGCCAGCGCCAGCAATCCCTTCAGGATCCCCGAGGCGGCGAGGACGCCGATAAAGGGAGTAAAAATGCCGGAGACAATATCGATAAGCTGGCCGCCGAGGCTGGTTTTTTCGCCTTTATCCTCTGCGGCGAGTACCGCGTCATCAGCCAGCCCCGCCTCCTGACTAACGGCCTGCCAGACGTCATGAACGTGGTTGCCAATCACCACCTGGAACTGGCCGCCGCTTTCGACAACCATGATCACCCCGGGATTGATCTTCAGCCCTTCAGCATCCGCACGTTGAGAATCTTTCAGTTTGAAACGCAGCCGGGTGGCGCAATGAACCAGGCTGACGATGTTCTCTTTGCCGCCAACGTGGCCGAGAATATCCTTCGCCAGTGCTTGATATTCCATCTCTTTTTCCTTCTTCACTGCCCGCAGGCAGGGTTTGACCGAGTCGTAAAAATAAAAAAACCCGAGAACGACGCCCTTTCGGGAGCCGCGCTCAGGTTTTGCCTGCATAGTGCAGTAACAATCCGTTTGTAGCGGGGGCTTAGCGCCCCTCTTTTCTCACGCGCTCAATATGAATGGTGAGAAACATAATCTCTTCGGTGGTCAGCTCGCGCTGATAACTCTTTTGCAGATGCCGGGCAATCTTTTCGGCACACATCCACGCCTTCGCGTAGTTATCTTTTACCGCCGAGTGCAGCGAGGCGTCGTCATCCGCGACCACGGTGCGGGTCAGCATCCGCTGGGCAAAAAACTTCAGATGGGTGACGAAGCGCTGATAGCTTAGCGACTCCTCGTCATACTCCAGCTGTAAGCTGTATTTCACCAGCTGCAGGATCTCCTGCATTACCCGGGTAACGTGCATGACCTCCGGCATCTCGCTATGCAGCTGGGCGGTGACCAGATGGAGCGCGATAAATCCGGCTTCATCTTCGCCCAGCTCCACGCCCAGCCGTTGAGCGATGATGGCCCGCGCCTGCTGGCCCAGCTCAAACTCTTTCGGGTAGAGCCGCTTAATGTCCCACAGCAGCACGTTTTTGATCGCCAGCCCTTTCTTCTGCCGCTCAATCGCAAAGTAGCAGTGGTCGGTTAAGGTGATGTACAAACTCTCCTGCAGTTTCCCCAACCGCTGCGCCGCCAGCCCGATGATGCGGTCGCAGGTGGTCATCACTTCCAGCGGGATCTGGCTGAGTAACTCCCCCAGCCGTTGCACCAGCTCGTCGCTTTGCAGGGCAAACACTTTCTCGATATTCGCTTTCGGGACCAGGTCGCCAGGGTGCTTTTGAAAGGCCAGCCCACGGCCCATCACGACCTGTTCGCGCCCCTGTTCATCCAGAACAACCACCACATTATTATTCAGTATTTTGGCGATTTTCATTTCATGCCCCAGAAACAAAAAAACCTGACCTCCGGCAGATGCCAGAAAATCAGGTTTTGCCTGCCGCAGCAGTAACAATCCAGTTAGCGCACTTTACCAGTTTCGTTCGATGCCACAATGCGCCCCGCTAAAAAACGTGACGCAGATCGACGTTGGCCTATTTTGACTGAATAACCCGGGCGATCTCCGCCGAGGTTTGCAGGGTGCGGATCTCCTGAAACAGGCCCAGGGCATCGTCGTACTCTTTCCGCAGGTAGCTCAGCCACTGCTTGATACGCGCTACATGGTACAGACCGGTGTCGCCCTGCTTTTCGAGGCGGGAGTACTTCTTCATCAGCGTCACCACTTCCGGCCAGGGCATGCGCGGCTCGTTGTATTTGATCACCCGGCTGAGGTTGGGCACGTTGAGCGCTCCGCGCCCGATCATGATGGAATCGCAGCCGGTCTCTTTCATACAGGCCAGCGCGCTCTCGCGATCCCAGATCTCGCCGTTGGCCACCACCGGTATGGTCAGCCGTTGGCGGATCTCGCCGATGGCCTGCCAGTTAATGCGCTCGGCTTTATAGCCGTCCTCTTTGGTACGGCCATGAACCACCAGCTCGCTGGCACCCGCCTGCTGCACCGCGTCGGCAATTTCAAACTGCCTGTCGCCGCTGTCCCACCCCAGACGCACCTTCACCGTGACCGGCAGATGGGAGGGCACCGCCTCGCGCATCGCTTTCGCGCCGCGGTAGATCAGCTCGGGATCTTTGAGCAGCGTGGCCCCGCCGCCGCTGCCGTTAACCATTTTCGACGGACAGCCACAGTTCAGATCCACGCCCCAGGAGCCCAGCTCGACGGCGCGGGCGGCGTTTTCCGCCAGCCACTCGGGATATTGTCCCAGCAGCTGTACGCGCACCAGAGTGCCTGAGGGGGTGCGGCTCTGGTGATGCAGCTCCGGGCAAAGTCTGTAAAACGATTTTACCGGCAATAACATATCCACCACCCGCAGGAACTCGGTGATGCAGAGGTCATAGTCGTTAACGTCGGTCAGCAGCTCACGCACCAGCGAATCGAGCACGCCTTCCATCGGTGCCAGTAATACACGCATATCAGTACCCGTAAAAAAAGACGCGCTATAGTAGCCGCTCCCGCGAGAGGTGGGAAGCGTCAGGGAAGATATGCGTGTGGGGCTGCGGTCTTATTCAGGGAGCGTCTCTTCAGGGCGCAGGGTTAGCACCTCAAAACCGTCTGCCGTTACGGCGATAGTGTGTTCCCATTGTGCAGACAGCTTTTTGTCACGGGTCACCACCGTCCAGCCGTCCTTCTTCGTTTTGATCCGGCTGTCGCCCTGATTGATCATCGGTTCGATAGTGAAGACCATCCCCTCCTGCAACACCGGCCCTTCGCCGGGTTTGCCGTAGTGCAGGATCTGCGGCTCTTCGTGCATCTCTTTACCAATGCCGTGCCCGCAGTACTCGCGCACTACGCTGTAGCCCTGGCTTTCAACGTATGACTGAATAGCGTGGCCAATGTCGCCCAGCGTGGCGCCCGGTTTGACGGCCTTAATCCCCTTCCACATCCCCTCGTAGGTCGCTTTCACCAGCCTGCGGGCCAGGGGCGAAACCTCGCCGATAAGATACATTTTACTGGAGTCGGCGATCATGCCCGCGTTTTCGAGGGTGATGTCGACGTTGACGATGGCACCCGATTTGAGATGCTCCGACTCCTTCGGGATACCGTGGCAGACCACGTCGTTGACCGAGGTGTTCAGCACGTAGGGGTAGTCATACTGCCCTTTGCTGGCCGGACGGGACTTAAGCTCCTCGACGATAAACGCCTCGGCGCGATTGTTGATCTCCATGGTTGATACGCCAGGCTTAATAAATTCGTCCAGCATGGTGAACACCGAGGCCAGCAGTTCACCCGCGTGGCGCTGGCGGGCCAGCTCGTCGGCGGTTTTAATGACAATTGATGGCATTGATTACCTCCAGTAAAGGGTTAGGGCCGGATTTGGGCATCATTATCTTTATCTGCCGATCGTATATTGTCAGCGCCGCGTTGTCTCCTGCGGTTTGGGGAATTGCCCAACGTTCCAGAAAGTAATGTCTGGTATGCTCAAAAGTCATGATGTGATCCGTAGCACGTTTCCGGTTTTAATTGTATGATGAATGCGTTCCATTAAGGACTTTCACCATGAAGAAATCACTGATCGTTGTCTGGCAATACCTGCGCGCCTTCATCCTGATTTATGCCTGCCTGTATGCGGGTATTTTTCTCGCCTCCCTGCTGCCGATCACCATTCCCGGCAGCATTATTGGCATGCTGATCCTGTTTGTACTGCTCGCGCTGCAAATCCTTCCGGCAAAATGGGTTAAGCCCGGCTGCTCGGTGCTGATCCGCTATATGGCGCTGCTGTTTGTGCCGATCGGTGTGGGGGTAATGCAATATTACGACCTGCTGAGCGCGCAGTTCGGCCCGATATTTGTCTCCTGCACCATCAGTACGCTGGTGGCGTTTTTAGTGGTGAGCTGGAGCACGCATCTGGTGCACGGGGAACGTAACGTGGTTGGGCAAAAAGGACAGAAAAAATGATGGTCAATATCTGGTGGTCCCTGCCGCTCACCGTGGCGGTATTCTTCGCCGCCCGCAAGCTGGCGGTGCGCCTGAAGTTCCCGCTGCTTAACCCCCTGCTGGTGGCGATGGTAGTGATTATTCCGTTCCTGCTGTTGACCGGCATCCCCTACGCAAAATATTTCCAGGGCAGCAAGGTCCTCAACGATCTGCTGCAACCTGCGGTGGTGGCGCTGGCGTTTCCGCTGTATGAGCAACTGCACCAGATCCGCGCCCGCTGGAAGTCAATCATTACCATCTGCTTGGTGGGCAGCGTGGTGGCGATGATCACCGGCACCTCGGTGGCGCTGCTGATGGGGGCAACCCCGGAAATCGCGGCCTCTATATTACCTAAATCCGTCACCACACCGATCGCGATGGCGGTGGGCGGCAGCCTCGGTGGCATCCCGGCAATCAGTGCCGTGTGCGTGATTTATGTCGGTATTCTCGGGGCGGTATTAGGCCATACGCTGCTGAACGCCATGCGTATTCGCACCAAATCTGCGCGTGGTCTGGCGATGGGGACCGCATCTCACGCCCTCGGCACCGCCCGCTGCGCGGAGCTGGATTATCAGGAAGGGGCGTTCAGCTCCCTGGCGCTGGTGATCTGCGGGATCATGACCTCGCTGATTGCGCCGTTCCTGTTCCCGATTATTCTGGCGGTAATGGGCTAAAATTTGCGACGCGTCGCGCATTTTTCATTTGAGTTTCATAAGTTGCACACATAATGAGATCTGAGTCACATATAAAGCCTCGGCGGCTCCGTACACTACCGATCCATTAACCTTTATGAGGCAACGCCATGCATCCACGTTTTCAATCAGCTTTCGCTCAGCTTGCAGAGAATTTGCAGTCAGCCCTGGCCCCGGTTCTGGCGGATGCACACTTCCCCGCCCTGCTGACGGCTGAACAGGTCACCGCACTGAAACGTGCCACCGATCTGGATGATGACGCGCTGGCCTTTGCGCTTCTGCCGCTGGCGGCGGCCTGCGCCCGCGCCGACCTGTCCCATTTCAACGTGGGTGCCATTGCGCGCGGCGTAAGCGGCACCTGGTACTTCGGCGGCAATATGGAGTTTCTCGGGGCGACCATGCAGCAGACCGTGCATGCCGAACAGAGCGCCATCAGCCACGCCTGGCTGCGCGGCGAAAAATCCCTGCAGGCCATCACCGTGAACTACACGCCGTGCGGCCACTGCCGTCAGTTTATGAACGAGCTTAACAGCGGTTTGCAGCTGCGCATCAACCTGCCGGGCCGCGATCCGCATACGCTGGCGGATTACCTGCCGGACGCCTTCGGGCCGAAGGATCTGGAGATAAAATCCCTGCTGATGGATGAGCAGGATCATGGCTACGCCGTGAGCGGGGACGAGCTGGCCCAGGCCGCTATCCGCGCCGCCAACCAGTCGCACGCCCCCTACAGCAACTCCCCGAGCGGAGTGGCGCTGGAGTGTCGCGATGGCCGCATCTTCACCGGCAGCTATGCCGAGAACGCCGCCTTTAACCCGACGTTGCCGCCGCTGCAGGGCGCACTCAACCTCCTCAGCCTCAACGGTTACGACTACCCGGATATTCAGCGCGCCATTCTGGCGGAAAAAGCCGATGCTCCGCTGATCCAGTGGGATGCCACCGCGGCGACGCTGCGCGCGCTGGGTTGCACCAGCATCGACCGCGTATTGCTGGCGTAAGCCTCTGATGCGGGCAGCAATGCCCGCATAATTGATGAAAATCCCCCCAATTAAACCGCCGTTTCTTGCGCTTACCAGACGGGTAAAGTAGCCTGAGTGAAATTTCACCTTTGGTAAGAGTCATCTGTATGTTAAAGCGCGTGTTATACAGCCTGGTTGCCCTGATCGCCATCGTGCTGTTGACTGCGCTGGGCCTCGACCGCTGGATGAGCTGGAAAACAGCCCCCTATATCTTTGATGACCTTCAGGATCTGCCCTACCGTCAGGTTGGCGTGGTGCTTGGCACCGCCAAGTATTACCGCACCGGGGTGATCAACCAGTATTACCGCTACCGCATTCAGGGTGCGCTCAACGCCTACAACAGCGGCAAGGTCAACTACCTGCTGCTGAGTGGCGACAACGCTCTGCAGAGCTACAATGAGCCGGTCACCATGCGTAAAGACTTGATTGCCGCAGGCGTGGACCCGGCGGATATCGTGCTCGACTACGCCGGTTTCAGGACCCTCGATTCCATTGTCCGCACCCGTAAGGTGTTTGATACCAACGATTTCATCATCATCACCCAGCGCTTCCACTGCGAGCGCGCGCTGTTTATTGCCCTGCATATGGGCATTCAGGCGCAGTGCTATGCCGTCCCGTCACCAAAAGACATGCTCACCGTGCGGGTGCGTGAATTTGGTGCCCGTCTGGGGGCGCTGGCCGATCTCTATGTCTTCAAACGCGAACCGCGCTTCTTAGGCCCGCTGGTGCCGATCCCGGCGATGCTGGAAGTGCCGGAAGATGCCCAGGGTTATCCGGCAGTGACGCCGGAGCAGCTGCTGGAGATGCAGAAGAAGAAATAAACCTCGCCGGGTGGCGGCTTCGCCTTACCCGGCCTACAAAACCCCGCAATACCGTAGGTCCGGCAAGCGTAGCGCCGCCGGGCATCAGCCGCACCGCTGCCATATCGCCGGGTGGCGGCTTCGCCTTACCCGGCCTACAAAACCCCGCAATACCGTAGGCCCGTGCAAGCGCAGCGCCGCCGGGCATCAGCCGCACCGCGGCCATATCGCCGGGTGGCGGCTTCGCCTTACCCGGCCTACAAAACCCCGCAATACCGTAGGCCCGGCAAGCGTAGCGCCGCCGGGCATCAGCCGCACCTCTGCCACATCGCCGGGTGGCGGCTTCGCCTTACCCGGCCTACAAAACCCTGCAATACCGTAGGCCCGGCAAGCGCAGCGCCGCCGGGCATAAAAAAACCCGCATTACGCGGGTTTTTTTGTTATCAGCAATCTTATTTCTTACGCGCGTACTTCAGGGAGTCCAGCGCAACGGCGAAGATAATGATCGCGCCCTTGATGATGTACTGCCAGTACGGGTTCACGCCGATATAGGTCAGACCGTAGTTGATAACGGTGAAGATGATAACACCGGTTACCACGCCCAGTACGGTACCCACACCACCGCTGAACGACACGCCACCGACGACGCACGCGGCAATCGCATCCAGCTCATACATAAAGCCGAGGTTGTTGGTGGCAGAGCCGATACGGCCCGCTTCCAGCAAACCACCGAACGCGTAGAACACGCCGGACAGGGCATAGATCACCAGCAGGTTCAGCGCCACGTTAACACCGGAGACTTTCGCCGCTTCCGGGTTACCGCCGATAGCGAAGATGTTCTTACCGAAGCGGGTTTTGTTCCACAGCACCCAGACAAAGGCCACCGCAATCAGGGCATAGAAGGTGATGTAAGAGAGGCGGAAGCTACCCAGCGCGATAAAGCCCTGCGCAAAGGTGGAGAAGCCGCTGTCGAAACCGGAAATCGGCGATGCACCCACGAAGTCGTAGTACAGGGAGTTGATACCGTAAACGATGATCATCGTACCCAGGGTGGTGATGAACGGCGTTACGTTCAGGTAAGCGATGATGATGCCGTTAATCAGACCAATAATCGCACCGATAGCACAGACAATCAGGACCACCAGGATGATGGGCATGGTCGCCATTTCCGGGAACACCTTGTTGGCGTTTTCCATGGATTGCAGAAGCGTTGCCGCGACAACCGCCGCCAGGCCAACCTGACGACCGGCTGACAGGTCGGTACCCTGGGTAACGATCAGGCCCGCCACGCCCAGGGCGATAATAATACGTACAGAAGACTGAGTCAGAATGTTACTTAAGTTCAGCAGACTTAAGAATGTCGGATCCTGGAAAATAATAATGGCCAGCAAGACTAAAAGAACAACGTAAATACCGCCTTCTTTCAGATAAGTAAGAAAACTTTTCTTATTTAACGCACTCATGAGGAGCCCCTAATCTTAAAGGTGCAAAGACGCAAGACGCAAAATTTCGTTTTGCGTTGTCGTTTTGGTTTCAACAATTCCGGCAACGAGACCATTGCTCATAACCAGAATACGATCTGTGATCCCTAACAATTCCGGCATTTCGGACGAAATAATAATAATCCCTTTATCTTTCTTGGCTAATTCAGCAATCAGCTGATAAATTTCAAATTTTGCACCAACGTCGATACCACGGGTTGGTTCATCCAGCATCAGAATTTCAGGCTGGGTTAATAACCAGCGTCCAATAATTACCTTTTGCTGGTTACCACCGGAGAGCGAACCAATTTGCGTGCGATGTCCTGGGGTTTTTACGCGCATCGAGTCAATTACCCACTGGGTATCGCTCTTCATGCGGGAATTATCCAACAGGCCGATCTTGTTTTTGTAATTATGAATATTAGAAATTAAGGAGTTAAAGTTAATATCCAGATAGGCGTAAATACCGGTCGAGCGACGCTCTTCCGTCACCAGCGCAAAGCCGTGGTTAATGGCTTCGTTGGCGTTATGGTTATTGATCTTTTTCCCGTGCAGGGTGATGGTCCCGCCGGATTTCTCGCGAATACCGAACAGGGTCTCCACGATATCGGTACGCTTGGCCCCCACCAGACCGGCAATCCCGAGGATCTCCCCTTTATGCAGGTCGAAGGAGATGTCGCGAATGGAGGGCTGACGCAGTGAAGTCAGGTTGCGCACCTCCAGAATCACTTCGCCCGGCTTGTTCTCTTTGTTCGGGAAACGTTGGTTCAGGGAGCGCCCCACCATCATGGCGATGATCTTGTCCATGTCCAGCCCTTCCAGCGGCTGGGTGGCGATCCACTGGCCGTCGCGCAGTACCGTAATCTCATCACACAGCTGGAAGATCTCTTCCATTTTGTGCGAGATATAGACGATGCCGCAGCCGCGATCCTTCAGCTTACGGATAATGGTGAACAAATGGTTCACCTCTTTTTCCGTTAACGAAGAGGTAGGCTCATCCATAATCACGATTTTCGCGTTATAGGAGAAGGCCTTGGCGATTTCGATCATCTGCATCTGTGAAACCGATAATGTACCGACGCGCGCACGCGGATCGATATCAATATCCAGTTCATCAAAAATTGCTTTGGTGTCGCGATACATTTTGTCCTGATCGACAAATACGCCTTTGGTCGGATAACGCCCCAACCACATATTGTCCATAACAGAACGCTGAAGTACCAGGTTAAGTTCCTGGTGAACCATCGAAATACCGTTTTCCAGTGCCTCTTTGGCGGAATGGAAATCGATCTCTTTCCCCTGAAAAAGAATGCTGCCAGAATCTTTTTGATAGATCCCAAATAAGCATTTCAATAATGTTGATTTACCCGCACCGTTTTCACCCATTAAGGCGTGAATGGAGTGAGGCCGTACTTTTAAATTAACATTATCCAGTGCTTTAACCCCGGGAAACGACTTGTTGATACCGCTCATTTCCAACAAGTATTCACCGGACGACTGAGTCGTTGTGCTGACCATAATTATACCTTCTCGGCCTCGCGTCGCGTGATAAAAGGGCGCAGAAACTGCGCCCAGTGGAATGCTTTAACTTATTTACCGGTGAACTGCGCCAGGTTTTCCTGATCTACGCCAACGTACGGTACGCGAACAACTTTGTTGTCGATTTTCCAGTTGGTGCCGTCAGCTGCGCCTTTGCCTTCTGCCAGGTTTTTCGCCAGGTCGAAGGTGGCTTTCGCCTGGTTGTTGGCATCGTTCAGCACGGTACCGGCCATTGCGCCAGATTTAACCAGGGCCAGCGCTTCTGGCAGAGCATCCACGCCAAATACCGGGATAGAGGATTTGTTGTGTGCTTTCAGGGCTTCTACAGCACCCATTGCCATCGCATCGTTGTTGGCGATAACCACTTCGATTTTGTTAGCGTTCGGGCCAGACAGCCATGCGTCCATCTTGTCTTTCGCCTGTGCGGTGTCCCACATGGCGGTATCTAATGCCAGCTGCTGGGTTTTCAGGCCCTTGTCGTTCAGCTCTTTGATCACGTAAGTGGTACGTGCTTCAGCATCCGGGTGGCCTGGCTCGCCTTTCAGCAGCACAAACTGAACCTGACCGTCTTTGTTCAGATCCCAGTTCGGGTTAGCAGCCCAGTGTTTAGCAATCAGGTCGCCCTGAATGATGCCGGATTCTTTGGAGTCGGTGCCCACGTAGAAGGCTTTGTCGTAGCTATCCAGCGCTTTACGGGAAGGTTCTTTGTTGAAGAACACCACTGGCACATTCTGGCCACGCGCTTTCTCAATAACGGTGCCTGCAGCCGCCGGGTCAACAAGGTTGATTGCCAGTGCTTTCACGCCTTTTGCCAGCAGTACGTCGATCTGGTCGTTCTGTTTTGACTGGTCATTCTGGGAGTCATTCATCAGCAGCTGCACTTCTGGAGCTGATTTACCCTCTTTCTCGATGGCTTTACGCACAACAGACATAAAGTTGTCGTCGTATTTATAGATAGTCACACCAATACGGCTATCTGCAGCGTGCGCGGTTGCACCAAAAAGCATGCTTGCCATAACAGCAGACAGAGTCAACACCTTCTTATTCATGATATCTCCGGTTTTTTTTATGCAGGGTAGTTCGTGTGAATAACGATCGGCGGGCAAATGTTAATGAAACGTTAATGCCGGCCGAAGTCCACTTATAAAATTTCTATCTTCCTTGGTCGGTAACGCTCCAGAATGCGTTTTTTTGGATGTTTAATGTGCCCTGGCTATAGTGAAAGTGATTATTCACCGTTACATAGCGTTTCAGTCACTAAAACGCTGACATCATAGACAGCGCATTGTTAACTTACTGTGAATTTACTCACAAATTGAAAACGGTTACATCACGGCGAATTATTAGTTAGTGATCGGTGCCACAATTTGCCGCAGGGCTACCGAGTGACGACGCACTAAAGTCGGCATAAAACAGTGTGTTGCGGTGATATCCAGTTTCCCTGCGGCCCCCTGCAACGCCAGCTCCGTGGCCAGCCGTGCCATAGAGGCAATAGGGTAGCGCACCGTGGTCAGCTGAGGGTCCGTGTAACGGGCAATCGGAATATCATCGAAACCAATCAATGACAGATGCTGTGGCACCGCAATGCCGTTGTCCTTCAGCGCCGTTAGCGCGCCTGCGGCCATGCTATCGTTGTAGGCAAAGACGGCGGTCAGCTGCAGGTTGCGCCCGAGCAGCTCCACCATGGCCGCCTCTCCGCCCTGCATGTCAGGCGCGCCTGTACCAATCCAGCTGTCCGATGCGGTAATGCCCTGCTCCAGCAACGCTTTCTGCCAGCCTTCACGACGCATTTCGTCATCCTCAATGCGGTGGCTTGACGCAAGATAGCCGATGCGCTGATGTCCGTTGTTCACCAGCATCCGCGTCGCCATCATCGCTCCGCTGACGTTATCAAGGCAGACGCAGCGGTGGGCATAGCCAGGCACGATGCGGTTGATCAGCACCATGCCGGGGATCTGCTCCATCAGAGAAGACAGCTCCTCATCGCTTAAGGCTTTTGAGTGGACAATCAGGGCGTTACAGCGCTGACGGATCAACACCTCAATGGCATTACGCTCTTTTTCCGCCTCGTGATAGCTGTTACCGATCAGCACATTTTTCTGGTGCTCCTGGGCAACCATGTCCACGGCTTTCACCAGTGCGCCAAAGAAGGCATCCGACACGTCCATCACCACCACGCCGATGGTGTCGCTGACCTGGGTCGCCAGCGCCTGGGCGTTGGCGTTCGGCCGGTAGCCGAGCGCCGTGACGGCTTTCATCACGCACTCGCGGGTCTCCGGACTGACCAGCGCGCTGTTATTGAGAACCCGGGAAACGGTGGCGACAGAAACGCCCGCCTGACGCGCGACGTCACGAATGGTGATCATATTCACCATCCTTATTTAGATTGCAGCAACTCACAGACACCCCCTGTGTTTAGCAAGGTGACTATTCTGGCAGCGAGAAAGGGAGGACTACGTGAAGAAGCTCACAAGGATGAAAACGGTTACATCCGTTTTGTTAATGATTGTGATCCAGATCGTTATCCGGATGTATTACTTAATGAAACCCCTGCAGCACGTGCGGTCAATTGCCGCCACAGCCATTCCAGCGGCCCCTGGCGGAAATGGCGCAGCCAGAAAACCGAGAACAGGATGTTCACCAGCCAGACTGGCAGGACAAAACCCAGCAGCTGCAGGCGATCAAAATGCATAAACAGGCCTAACTGATAGAACAGGGTCGTGCAGATAAGGGTCTGGAGAAGATAGTTGCTAAGCGCCATCCGCCCCACGCAGGCCACCGCCATCACCAGCCGGAAACGACAGAGCTGCGGCCAGAAGCCATACATCAGCGCGGCATAGCCTATCGTCTGCAGCGGCGCGCTAAGTTCGCGCGGTGCCTGTAACAGAAACGCACACCAGCGGTAATCCCAGTTCAGATACCACTGGGCGATCACCGCCGGGAGATTAATCGCCAAACCGGCCAGCACCAGCCACAGCCCGGTACGCCGATAGTGACGCAGGCTAAACTCGCCTTTCAGCCAGCCGGTACGCATCAGCGCGGCGCCGATCAGCATCATCCCCGCCAGCTGCCAGCCGTACTGCGCTCCAAGCGCCAGCAGGCTGTTGCCAATCATATCGGCCCGGTTGCTGATGGCCTCCATTCCGCCGCCCAGTTTCCAGTACTGCTCATACTGGAGACTGGCCGCATCCGGCACCCAGGAACGATTGGTAGAGCCGCCCGAGATAACCCCCAGTAGCAGCAGGATGGCAACGCCGATGAGAAAAAGCACCACCCCGGTATTAAAGAGGTTTTTGACATCGTGGGCATCGCGGATGATGCGCCAGCAGATCAGCCCCACCAGCCCGTAGGCCAGCAGAATGTCACCGTCCCAGAACAGCAGCCCGTGAATAAACCCGAGCAGCACCAGCAGCGAGAGGCGGGCCTGGATCCAGCGCTTTCCGCGCTTCAGCAGTAGCTGAAGTCCGGCGCCGAACAGCAGGGCAAACAGGGTGAGGAATTTGACCTGGGCGAAGAGATCCAGCACCGCCCATGTCCAGGCATCACTGAGGGTAATATCGCCATACCAGGCGGGATTGAGGTAAGCGGCTTTCGGCAGACCGAAGCCGCTGATATTGAGCAGCAGAATACCCAGAATAGCGACGCCACGAACGAAATCCAGCGTGACATTTCTTTCCATGTATCCTGCCCTGATGATCAGTTGTGGTGACGTACGGCGCGCAGGAACTCCTGACGGGTGTTCTGGCTTGATTTAAACAGGCCGCCTAGCGAGGTGGTCGTGGTGGCGCTGGTGGCATCACGAATGCCGCGCGCTTTCACGCAGTAATGCACCGCGTCAATGGAAACCGCCACGTTGTTGGTGCCAAGCAGCGTTTGCAGCGCGATGAGGATCTGCTGGGTTAAACGCTCCTGCACCTGCGGACGCTGGGCAAAGAACTGCACGATACGGTTAATCTTCGACAGGCCAATCACCGAGTCTTTCGGAATATAGGCCACGGTCGCTTTGCCGTCGATGGTCACAAAGTGGTGTTCACAGGTGCTGGTCAGGGTGATATCACGCACCGTCACCATCTCATCTACCTTCATTTTGTTTTCGATGACGGTGATTTTCGGGAAATTAGCGTAATCAAGCCCGGAGAAAATCTCATCGACATACATTTTGGCGATGCGACGTGGGGTCTCCATCAGACTGTCATCGCTCAAATCGAGATTCAGCAGCTGCATGATTTCGGTCATATGCCCGGAAATAAGACGTTTACGCGTTTCGTTGTCCAGATCCTGAACCGGCGGACGCAGCGGGGTTTCGAGACCGTGTGCGACCAGCGCTTCGTGGACGAGAGCTGCTTCTTTACTCATTGATGACATTCTTTTCTCCTGCAGGTGCGGTGCTCTTCTGCCCTCCGTGGGGCAAAATGTGCACTCATTGTGCGCGAGGCGGCGAGCATAATCCAGTATTCACCGCGATAATTATTCCAATTGCCGTTACCTTTCAACCTGACGCTGCCAGACCAGCCCACCCGCCACGAAAAGGGCGATACCAGCAAGGCCCAGAGCGGGCTCCAGCTGGTGGGTGAGCCAGCTCGACAGCGCCGAGGTCATCGGGCCAATCAACTGCCCGACCGCATAGCCGGTCGTCAGTAACCCGGCCATATAACGCGTGTGATTCGGTGCCAGTTCACGCCCGTAGAGCAACGAGAGCTGGACCGCACATAAAAATCCGCCGCCCACCAGCAGCGCACCGGTCACCAGACCGGCCATCCCCGGCATCAGCCAGGCGGCAATCACCCCCACCGCCTGCAGCCAGAGCACCAGCGCCAGCCTGCGATGGGTGGTAGAGACATGGCGCAGGGCGATACTTAGCGCAATGCCCAGCACCGAGGCGACGCCGAACACCGGCCAGACAAACTGGGCAAACGCGCTGCCGGGAAAGCGCAGCGCCGCCATCTGCGACAAAAATGTCGCCGGGAGGATGTAGCCAAACCCGGCGAGGCTGTAGCTCCAGACCAGACGACGCAGATCGCGGGTCAGCGTCAGCGGCTCCGGCGTGGTGCCCGGACGATGCAGCTGCCCGGCCCGCGGCAGGTAGCGGGCCACCAGCGCGATCAGCACCAGCGCCAGCACGCCGTAGATTTGCCACGCGGCGCCGGCTGATAACCCGTGCGCCTGGATCCACACCGCCAGCAGACCGCTGATGGTAATACCCGCTCCGGGCCCGGCGAAGACCGCAGCACTCAGGCCAGGTTTGCCGAAATGGGCCAGCCGCTCGTTGGTCCAGGCGGCCACCAGCACCATTGACCAGCCGCTCATGCAGCCAATCACAAAGCGCAGCAGCCCGTGGACCAGGGCGTTATCTGCGGCCGCCGAAAGTAGGGTCAGCGCCACCGCGCCAATAATCCCCAGCCACAGCCGACCTTCGACAAACCGGTGCGCGCGCATGGCATCCCATGCCCCCACCAGATAGCCGAGATAGTTCATGGCAGCCACCAGCCCGGCGCTGGTCAGCGTGAGTTGCCCTGCCGCAATCATCAGCGGTACCTGTGGGGTAAAGGCAAAACGCCCTATTCCCATCGCCACCACCAGAACCACAAATCCGCTGAGCGCGATACGCAGCGCCATGACCACTCCAGTTGTTAAAGTTTCGTAAATTCATGATGCAGGATATGTCGTTAATGCGGAAGTGAAAGTTACTCACTCGTTATTGAATTATCTGTATTATGACCTTCATCTCTCTATACAACCTTCCTGAAGGAGCCCTGCATGGAACTGCTCGAAGAGCACCACTGTTTTGAAGGTCGACAGCAGCGCTGGCGTCATGACTCCGCGGTGCTGAACTGTGCGATGACGTTCAGCATCTTTCTGCCCCCGTCTAACGGCGCAGCAAAACCGCCGGTGCTGTACTGGCTCTCCGGCCTGACCTGCAACGATGAGAACTTCACGACCAAAGCGGGCGCCCAGCGGGTGGCGGCGGAGCTGGGGATCGCCCTGGTGATGCCTGATACCAGCCCGCGCGGTGACGAGGTGGCGGACGATGCCGGTTACGACCTGGGCAAAGGCGCCGGATTCTACCTGAATGCCACCCAGGAACCCTGGGCGCGTCATTACCGGATGTATGATTACCTGCGCGATGAACTCCCGGCGCTGATCCAGGCGGAATTTGCGGTATCCGATCGCAGTGCAATCAGCGGCCATTCGATGGGCGGTCACGGTGCGCTGGTGATGGCGCTGAAAAATCCGGGTAAATACGTCAGCGTATCGGCATTTTCGCCGATCGTGAACCCGTCCCAGGTGCCGTGGGGGCAAAAAGCGTTCACCCATTACTTGGGTGAGGATGCAGAGGCCTGGCAGGCGTGGGACAGCTGTGCGCTGATGCTGGCCAGCCAGCCGGAACAGGCGATCCCGACGCTTATCGATCAGGGGGATGCCGATCAGTTCCTGGCGAGCCAGTTACAACCGGCGGTGCTGGCGGAAGCCGCGCGCCAGAAGGCCTGGCCGCTGACATTGCGTATCCAGCCGGGCTACGATCACAGCTATTTCTTTATTGCGTCCTTTATTGAAGATCATCTGCGCTTCCATGCGCAGCAGTTGTTGAAGTAAGTGCAGCCTTCATGCCCGGTGGCGCTTCGCTTACCGGGCCTACAAAACCCACACCAGCCCGTAGGCCGGGCAAGCGCAGCGCCGCCCGGCAAACAGACCGCACCAGCCCGTAGGCCTGGCAAGCGCAGCGCCCCCGGCAAACAGACCGCACCAGCCCCTAGGCCGGGCAAGCGCAGCGCCCCCGGCAAACAGACCGCACCAACCCGTAGGCCAGGCAAGCACAACGCCCCCGGTAAACAGACCGCACCAGCCTGTAGGCCGGGCAAGCGCAGCGCCCCCGCAAACAGACCGCACCAGCCCGTAGGCCAGGCAAGCACAACGCCCCCGGCAAACAGATCGCACCAGCCCGTAGGCCGGGCAAGCGCAGCGCCGCCCGGCAAACAGACCGCACCAGCCCGTAGGCCGGGCAAGCGCAGCGCCCCGCAAACAGACCGCACCAGCCCGTAGGCCGGGCAAGCGCAGCGCCCCGGCAAACAGATAGCACCAGCCCGTAAGCCGGGCAAGCGCAGCGCCGCCCGGCAAACAGACCGCACCAGCCCGTAGGCCGGGCAAGCGCAGCGCCCCCGGCAAACAGACCGCACCAGCCCGTAGGCCGGGCAAGCGCAGCGCCCCCGGCAAACAGACCGCACCGCTCCGGCGATCCCTCGATCAGAACTGGTAATCCACCGCCATAAAGTAACGGCGTCCTTCTTCGGTATAGCTGTAGTCGTCGCGGCTGAGATCTTTATCCAGCAGGTTCATGACCCCCGCACGCAGCTTGACGTTTTTGGTTGCCTGCCATGCACCACCGGTGTTCCACACCACGTAACCGCCCGGCGTTGCGGCGCCATCGGTAACGGTGCGTTTCTCACCCGTATAATTACCCTGCACGTAGAAGGACCACGCCTGGGTTGCCTGCCAGTCCAGCGTGCCGTTCGCGGTATGGAACGGCAGCTCAGAGAGCGGCTTGTTCTCGCCGTTGCTGATATCACGCCCGTCGTTATAGGTGTAATTCAGCGTCATGCGCCAGTCTTCGGCAATCGGGAACTTAACTTCCGTCTCCAGACCACGGATACGCGCTTTATTGACGTTGTAGTAACGGAACACCGGTTCGCCATCGGCATTCAGCCCGACGTAGTTCGGGTAGCCCTGCGCCTGATTGACGTTCGCGGTACGCAGAATGCTGATGCGGTCATCAACGTCGTTCTGGAAGGCGGTAATGCTGCCCTGCACGCCCTCTAACCAGCCCTCTTCCCCGTTATAGTAGAGACCCAGCTCGATGCTTTCGCTGGTTTCCGGCTTCAGATCCGGGCTACCGACAATTTCACAGGCACCACGGCAGGAGCCGGTGGTCCAGTCCGGGCTCAGTTGCAGCAGGGATGGCGCTTTAAATGCCGTCGCCCAGCCGCCTTTTACCGTCAGGGTATCGGTGGCGTTATAGACCAGATAAGCACGCGGGCTCCAGTGGTCGCCGTAGGTTTCGTGGTCATCCATACGCATGCCGGTGGTCAGCGCCAGCGGCTCGAAGATCCGCCATTCGTCTTCCAGGAACAGCGCATACTGGCTGGCCGAGGTATTACTGCTGCTGCCGCCGGTGATGTTAACCGGATCTTTCAGCTTGTCGTGACGCCATTCCCCGCCAAAGGTCAGGAGCTGGTTAATCTCCCCCAGCGGCAGGACGTATTTGCCGTCAATGGAGTTGCTTTCGGAGGTAATTGGGTTGCTGTTGCCCGGGTTTTTGTTATCAACCTTCTCGCCGTAGAATTTTAGCTCGCTGTTGCCCACGCCCCAGCGGCCGTTGTGGCTCAGGGAGTAGTTCTGGCGCTCAAGGCGGTTCTGATCCAGCGAGTCGGAGTCACGATCCTGACGGTCAAAACCGTAGCCCGCGGTGAAATCGTGGTTCTCGTTCGGGGTCCAGGCAAATTCCACGTTGGCATCGCGGCTGGTAAAGCCTTCAATGCGCGGGGTTTCTCCGGTAGCGCTGGTCGTTGAATCCTGCGGATCGTCTTTGTCGCGTTTAGACAGGCTGCCGAAGGCCTTCAGGCCGAGGACGCCATCCACCAGCGGGCCGCTGGTATAGAACTGGCCGCCATAGGTGTCGCCACGATCGCGGTGCTCCTGAATCGTGGTATCGGCGGTGAGGGTGCCGGTCCATTTCTGGCCGATCTTTTTGGTGATGATGTTGACCACGCCGCCCAGGGCATCGGAGCCGTAGAGGGAGGACATCGGACCGCGCACCACTTCAATGCGTTCGATGGCGTCAACCGGAACCCAGTTGAGGTCGAAGTCGTTATGGCGGAAAACGGCATTGCGCGAGTTGACGCGTTTACCGTCAACCAGGATCAGCGTGTAGCTGCTGTCCAGACCGCGAATACTGACGCCCTTACGGTTGTCCCCTTCGTCAGTTAATTGCACGCCCGGCACATCCTTTAACACATCTTTCAGGTTCTGCACCGGCTTGCGCTGCAGATCCTGCTGAGTGATGACGCTGATACTGGCCGGGGCATCCTTCAGGTTTTGCTCGTTGGCCGAGGCGGTCACCACCATGGTGTCGCCAGATTCCGCCGCAACAACCGGCAGGGCCAGGGACAGAGCAGACGCGCACAGCCCTCCCCGAACGAAGGGATTCAACCTAAACATTTCCTATCTCCATGAGGTAAACACAGCAAAATCAAATATGTACTGCTCACAATTGCATTGCATGCCGCCCGCTTCTCTGGCAGGTCGGCCGGGTAATTCTTTGCAGGTGTGGGCACAACATCCTCCCCTGACCAGGGCGACGATGCTGACTCCTTCATCCCTTTGATTACTTTGCTAATGATAAAGCAAACGATAACTATTATCAATTCAATTGTTAAAAGTTATGTCAAGAGTGCATAGTGTGGAGAAATAAAAAAACCCGCTCGGGTGAGCGGGTTAAAGAGAAGCGTTGCGGTTATTTTTTAAAGCTATTCGGGAATTCCATTTCGCTATAGCTGACAAATTTCGTTCCCTTCGCCAGCTTGTAGCCAAACCAGATGATCAGGAACAGCGGGATACCGATATAGGTCGCTGCCACGCCGCCCCAGTCAATGGTGTCGGCGAGGAAGGCTTCGTAGTTCTGACCCAGAGTGATGATCAGACACAGCACAAAGGCGAAGATCGGCCCCAGCGGGAAGAACCCGGAGCGGTACGGCAGGTTGCTAATGTCATAACCCTGCTTCACGTAGCCGCGACGGAAACGGTAGTGGCTGATGGCGATACCGAGCCAGGCGATAAAGCCCGTCATCCCGGAGGTGTTCAGCAGCCACAGGTAGACCGTCTGGTTGCCAAACATTGAGGTCAGGAAGCACAGGCAGGCAATCACGGTGGTGGCATACAGCGCGTTACGCGGCACGCCGCCCCGGGACAGCTTCGCGAAAATACGCGGCGCTTTGCCGTCGCAGGCCAGGGAGTAGAGCATACGGGTAGAGGCGTACATCCCGGAGTTACCCGCCGACAGTACCGCCGTCAGGATCACCGCATTCATCACCGCTGCCGCAGAGAGCAGGCCGGCATGCTGGAACACCAGGGTGAACGGGCTGACGCTGATGTCTTTCACATCGTTACGCAGCAGGCTCGGATCGGTATACGGAATGATCAGGCTAATAATCAGGATTGCGAACACATAGAACAGCAGGATACGCCAGAAGACCTGCCGCACCGCGCGCGGAATGTTCTTCTCCGGGTTTTCGGATTCACCGGCGGCAATACCGATAAGCTCCGTTCCCTGGAAGGAGAAGCCGACGATCATCGCCACGCCAATCATCGCCGAGAAGCCCCCGGCAAAGGGCGCATCGCCAATCCCCCAGTTGCTCCAGCCCGCCGGTTCGGTGCCTTTGAAGATACCGAAGATCATCGCCACGCCCACGGCGATAAAGATGATCACCGTGGCGACTTTGATCAGCGAGAACCAGTATTCCGCTTCGCCAAAACCGCGCACGGAGATGTAGTTCAGCAGGAAGATCAGCCCGAGGAAGATGGCGCTCCAGATCCAGCCCGGCGTATCCGGGAACCACCAGGTCATCACCAGCTGCGAGGCCACGAGATCCACGGCGATGGTGACCGCCCAGTTGTACCAGTAGTTCCAGCCCAGCGCGAAGCCGAAGCCTTCTTCCACATATTTCTGACCGTAGGTGGAGAAAGAACCGGAAACCGGCATGTACGCCGCCAGTTCGCCCAGGCTGGTCATCAGGAAGTAGACCATCAAACCGATCAGGATATAGGAAAAGAGCGCGCCGCCAGGGCCCGCTGCAGAAATGGTCGCTCCAGAGGCGACAAACAAACCTGTACCGATAGAACCGCCAATGGCAATCATCGTCAGGTGACGCGCCTTGAGTTCGCGACGTAGCGCGGGCGCTTCTGTGGTTTTATTTTCGGAAACCATATGAAAATGCTGTCCATTCAAAAAATGAGGCGCGATTGTAGCAGACGATCGCCAGCTCTTCCGGCACAAATGCCCTGTTATAAGAGAGCTTCATGACCGGGCCGGGATTATAAGTAAAGCAGAGAATGACACCGGTGTGCGAAACAGATCCCGGCGGGTAAATCGCCGCCGGGCGGGCTTACATTTCGCAGTAGCGCAGAAAACGCTGCAGGGAGTTGGAGAGGTGCTTCTGGCGATGATGGATGCGCCACAGGGTACGCACCAGCTTAGTCGGCAGCGGAACGGGGATCTCCACAAGCGTGCCGCTCTCCAGCTGTTCAGCAATCACCCGGCGTGACAGGCAGCTGATGCCAAGACCGTGGCGCACCGCATGTTTGATCGCCTCCGAATTGCCCAGCTCCATGCCCATATGAAACTGCGGCAGATGCGAAAGCAGCAGATAATCGACGATCTCCCGCGTGCCCGACCCCTGCTCGCGCAAAATCCACGGTGCCTGCGCCAGCCGCTCCAGCGTCACCTCCTGCTGCAATAAAGAAGAGGCCGGCGAGGCGAAGACTACCAGCTCATCCTCCAGCCAGGGTTCGGCAATGATGTCGGCGTTGTGGCACGGCCCTTCGATAAGGCCAATATCCACCCGAAAGTCGATCACCGCGGTGATCACGTCCTGGCTGTTGCCGACGCTCATCTCCAGCGGCAGAGACGGGAAATCGCGGCGGTAGCGGGCAATCACCTCCGGCAGGATATAGTTGCCGATGGTGCTGCTGGCATAGACGCGAATAGCGCCGTTATCCTCGCGAAACAGCTGTTCGATCTCGACGGTCTGCTCCAGCAGCGCCAGCGCGCGGGGATAGAGCAAGCGCCCGTGCTCGTTAACCACCAGCCGCTTCCCTACCCTGTCAAAGAGCTGAACCCCCAGCTGGCCTTCAAGATCGGTCAGCGCGGCGCTGACCGCGGACTGGGATAGCGCCAGCATCTGGGAAGCCTGGGTAGTCGACCCGCTTTTCAGCACTTCGGCAAAGACTTCAAGCTGGCGTAACGTAATGTGCATAGTTGCCATCCGGTACGGTAAGCACTCTGCTTACCACTTATAAAGATTAATTATAAATATATAATCAATTTTATTTTTAAGCCAGCACGCCGTAACCTTTAGCCAGAGAAAAGGAGAAGGTTATGACAACACTCACCCTGCAGCATCATCGTACAGTGTGGCACTACATTCCCGGCCTGGCGCTGAGCGCGCTGGTCACCGGCGTGGCATTATGGGGCGGCAGTATTCCGGCGGTAGCCGGGGCGGGCTTCAGTGCCCTGACGCTGGCCATCCTGCTGGGGATGGTCGTCGGGAATACGGTCTATCCACACATCTACAAGCCCTGCGATAGCGGCGTGATCTTCGCTAAGCAGCACCTGCTGCGCCTCGGGATCATCCTGTATGGCTTTCGCCTGACCTTTGCGCAGATTGCTGACGTTGGGGTCAGCGGGATCGCCATCGACGTGTTAACCCTGACCAGCACCTTCTTGCTGGCCTGCTTTATCGGCCAGAAGGTGTTCGGGCTCGACAAACAGACCAGTTGGCTGATTGGCGCGGGCAGCAGCATTTGCGGTGCCGCGGCGGTACTGGCGACCGAGCCGGTAGTCAAGGCCGAGGCCAGCAAGGTGACGGTTGCCGTCGCGACGGTGGTGATCTTCGGTACCCTGGCGATCTTCCTCTATCCGGCGATGTATCCCCTGGTGGCGCACTGGTTTAGCCCGGAAACCTACGGGATTTATATTGGCTCGACGATGCATGAGGTCGCTCAGGTGGTAGCAGCCGGTCATGCCATCAGCCCGGACGCGGAGAATGCGGCGGTGATCGCCAAAATGCTGCGAGTAATGATGCTGGCGCCCTTCCTGCTGATCCTGGCGGCGCGGGTGAAACAGCTCGCTCCGGCGGGCAACGGCGAGAAGAGCAAAATTACCATTCCGTGGTTTGCGATCCTGTTTATTGTGGTGGCGGTGTTTAACTCGTTCCATCTGCTGCCCAAAACAGTCGTCGATATGCTGGTGACGCTGGATACGGTGCTGCTGGCGATGGCGATGGCGGCGCTGGGCTTAACCACCCACGTCAGCGCCCTGAAAAAAGCCGGGGCGAAACCGCTGCTGATGGCGCTGCTGCTCTTTGTCTGGCTGATTGTTGGCGGTGGTGCCATTAACCTGGCGGTTCATAGCCTGCTGGCATAAACCACTTCAAACTTCTCCTGTTAACCCGCTATCATAAGCGTTTGCGGGTTAACAGGAGTCCCTTTATGAAATATGTTGGAGCGCACGTCAGCGCTGCTGGCGGTCTGGCGAATGCCGCCATTCGTGCCGCCGAAATCGAGGCGACCGCCTTCGCCCTGTTCACCAAAAATCAGCGCCAGTGGCGCGCCGCACCCTTAACGACTCAGGTGATTGATGAGTTCAAAGCGGCCTGCGAAAAATACCATTTCACCCCCGGCCAGATCCTGCCCCACGACAGCTACCTGATTAACCTCGGTCACCCGGTTCAGGAGGCGCTGGATAAATCCCGCGAGGCCTTCCTGGATGAGATGCAGCGCTGCGAGCAGCTCGGCCTGACGCTGCTGAACTTCCACCCTGGCAGCCATCTGACGCAGATCGACGAAGACGCCTGTCTGGCACGGATCGCCGAGTCGATCAATATCGTGCTGGAACAGACTCAAGGGGTAACGGCGGTGATTGAGAATACCGCCGGACAGGGCAGCAACCTCGGTTTCCGCTTTGAGCATCTGGCGGCCATTATCGATGGCGTGGAAGATAAAACCCGCGTCGGCGTCTGCATTGATACCTGCCATGCCTTTGCGGCGGGTTACGACCTGCGCAGCAGTGAAGAGTGTGCCAAAACCTTCGCGGAATTCGAGCACATTGTGGGCTTCAAGTACCTGCGCGGCATGCACCTCAACGATGCGAAAAGCGCTTTTGGCAGCCGCGTTGACCGCCATCACAGCCTGGGTGAAGGCAACATCGGCCACGACGCGTTCCGCTTTATCATGCAGAACCCGCGTTTCGACGGCATTCCGCTGGTGCTGGAAACCATCAACCCGGATATCTGGGCGGAAGAGATCGCCTGGCTGAAGGCACAGCAGACGGCAGAAGTAACGGTATAAAAAAATCGCCGCTTTCGCGGCGATTGTCTTATTACAATAAAAAGGCAGAGTTTCCTCTGCCTTTTATCTTTAAGAGAAATTATGCTGCTTTCGCGGCGATCGCTTCAGCTTCCGGGCGTTTTACCACCGCGTAAGAGAGACCTGCCACCAGCGTACCGGCGATAATCGCGAACAGGTAACCCAGCACCGGCGTAATCGCACCCGGGATCAGCAGAACAAACAGACCGCCATGCGGCGCCATCAGTTTTGCGCCCACCGCCATGGAGATAGCACCGGTCACCGCACCGCCGACGATACAGCACGGCAGAACGCGCATCGGGTCACGGGCAGCGAACGGAATCGCCCCTTCGGTGATAAAGCACAGGCCCAGAACCAGCGCCGCTTTACCGCCTTCCTGCTGCGCCTTGTCGAACTTACGACGAGCAATAATAGTCGCCAGGCCCAGCGCCAGCGGTGGCACCATTCCTGCAGCCATAATCGCCGCCATCGGAGCATAAGTCTGGGTACTCAGCAGGCCAACGCCGAACGCATAAGCCGCTTTGTTCACCGGACCACCCATATCGGTACACATCATGGCGCCGAGGATCGCACCCAGCAGGACCGCATTGGCGGTGCCCATGGTCTGCAGCCAGTGGGTCAGGCCTTCGAGGATACCTGCGACCGGCTTACCGATCAGGTAGATCATAGCCAGACCAACAACCAGGCTGGAGAACAGCGGAATGATCAGGATCGGTTTCAGCGCTTCCATACTCTGCGGCAGTTTCAGCTTCGAGCTGATCAGCTTCGCCACGTAGCCGGCGAGGAAGCCGGCGATGATCCCGCCGATAAAGCCAGAGCCGGTGCTTACGGCCAGCATACCGCCGATCAGGCCCGGGGTCAGACCCGGACGGTCAGCGACGGAGAACGCAATGTAACCTGCCAGCACCGGCACCATCAGCGCGAACGCCGAGCCGCCGCCAATCTGCATCAATGCCGCCGCCAGGGTACCCGGCTCTTTAAAGGCCTCGATACCAAACGCGAAGGAGAGCGCGATACAGAGACCGCCCGCCACCACCATCGGCAGCATATAGGAGACGCCCGTCAGCAGGTGACGGTAAGCCCCGGCGGACTCTTTCTTGCCTTCAGAGGCCGAGGAGGCGGTGTTGCCCGCCGGCTGGAAGGTTTTCGCTTCCGCCTGGGCTTTGTCCAGCTCCTGGGCAGTTTTCTTCAGCGCCAGACCGGTTGAGGTGCGGTACATCGGCTTACCGGCAAACTTCGCCAGATCCACTTCGATATCCGCGGCCACGATCACCAGGTCCGCTGCCGCCACCTCTTCCGGGGTGATGGCATTGCCTGCGCCCACCGAGCCGCGGGTTTCAACCTTCACCCACCAGCCGCGTTTTTTGGCTTCGGTTTCAATGGCTTCTGCGGCCATAAAGGTGTGCGCCACGCCGGTCGGGCAGGCGGTCACCGCCACCACGCGTTTCGGACCGCTGGTAACAGTCGTTGCCGCCGCTTCTGCGACAGGAGCGGTATACAGCGCCGCATGGCCTTTCGCTTCGCTCAGGAACAGTTCCGGGTGAGCGACCGCGCGATTGATATCGCCCAGCCACACTTTTTTGCCGTTCAGCGAGCTGTCGGCCGGGATCTTGTCGCCCAGGACGATAACCAGTTCGGCATCGCCCGGGTTGTCGATGAAATCAAGGTGTGCTTTATGTCCCGCCGAACCCAGCAAGGTTTTCGCCATATAGGCGCGGGCCTGTCCGAGTGCAGAGTCAATAATCAGCAGCGTTTTCATTATGCCTCTCCTGCTGTCAGTTAAAGGGTTTCAAGTCAACGCGCGCCATCATCGCGGCTAACTGGGTACGATCGGTGATCCCGACATTGCTCTGGCTGACGGCCAGGGCAGCAACGGCGGTGGCAAGACGTAACGTGTGTTCACTGGATTCACGCATCAGCAGGCCGTAAATCAACCCGCCCACCATCGAATCGCCTGCACCCACGGTGCTGACCACTTCCATCGACGGCGGTTTGGCGATCCATTCGCCGGAGGCGTTAACCCACAGCGCGCCCTCTGCACCCAGCGAGATCACCACATGCGCGATACCTTGCTCACGTAAGGCATGGGCGGCATCAATGACATCCTTTAAGTCTGGCAGCTTACGGCCAGCCCAGATCTCAAGTTCGCGACGATTCGGTTTCACCAGCCACGGCGCGGCTTTCAGACCCGCCACCAGCGCATCGCGGCTGCTGTCAAAGATGATGCATGGGCACTGGCTGCGCAGGCGCGTCATCCAGTCGGTAAAGGCTTCCGGGCTGACGCCGGACGGCAGGCTGCCGCTGACGCAGACCATGTCGAACTGACCCAGCCAGGTCAGGGAGTCATTCACAAAACGCTCCCAGTCGGCCTGGGTGACTTCAAAACCGGAGAAGTTGAGATCGGTCACTTCGCCATCTTTTTCAGTCATTTTCACGTTGATGCGGGTACGGCCCTGCACCACCTGAAAACGGTTGGCGATCCCCAGCTCGCTGAACAGCTGCTGGAAACCATCCTGGTTATCTTTGCCGAGGAAGCCGCCGACGGTGACGTCGATCCCGAGATCCTTCAGCACTTTCGCAACGTTAATCCCTTTACCTGCCGCGTGCAGGCCAGTGGTACGCACGAGGTTAACTTCGCCGCGTTCAATTTCCGGGCAAAAGCCCACGAGGTCGTAAGCCGGGTTCAGCGTAATGGTGGCAACACGTCTGCTCATTATGCGCCCTCCCCCAGACCGGCCGCGATGGCCTCGCCAATCGCTTTCAGCGCCTGTTCAGCATCTGCACCCTGCGCGGTAAAACGCAGGCGATGGCCTTTTTTCACGCCCAGCGCGACAACCTTCATCAGGCTGCGACCGTTGGCCGGTTTGCCACTGCCGTCGAGGTTGGTGACGGTGACGTCGCTGTTGAACTGCTTAATGGTATTGACCAGCATGGTGCCCGGACGAGCGTGCAGACCATGTTCGTTACGCACCACAAATTCGGCGCTCAGCAGTTCATCGGTATTCACATCATCGCTGGTCAGCAGCGCCAGCAGGGTTGCGGCATCGGCTTTCAGCAGTTGTTCAGCTTTTTTGTTCAGCAGCAGATCGCCGAGGCGCTTCAGCACCTCAACCGGCTGGTCATCCGCCATGGCGACGGTGACCAGCAGGGCCGTGGTTTCCCCGGCGGTGTCAAAAGCGGTGGCCGCACGGCTGACCGCGATAGCGCTGCGCAGGTTGCCTTCAGCACAGTCGTTCAGCCAGACGCCCTGACCGAGGTTCAGCGGCTTATCGTTAACGGCGTGGGCCACGAAGGCGGTATCCACCGCACCGGCCTCTTTCAGGCGACCGGCGTTCAACGCCTGCAGGGTCACCAGATCGGATGCCACTACGTCGAGGGTCAGCGTGTCGTTATCCAGCTTCAGGGCTTCGCTCTGCTTTTCACCCATCAGCAGCGCGCGCAGCTCTTCGGCAGTGGTGGCGGATTTCAGCTGTTCAGCCACCGCGTCGTCGCTCAGGACGTGCGTCAGCTGACGCAGCAGGCCGAGGTGTTCATCGCTGCTGGCGGCAATCCCGATGGCGACATAAGCCACCTGGCCTTCGCCCCAGAGCACGCCCTGCGGGAACTGATAAACCTGAACGCCGGTTTTCAGCACCTGGTCGCGGGTATCTGTGGTGCCATGCGGAATGGCGATGCCATTGCCAAGGAAGGTTGAGGTCTGTAGCTCGCGCGCCAGCATGCCGTCAACGTAGCCGTTGGCGACGTTGCCCGCCTGCACCAGCGCGGCAGCGATCTGCCGGATGGCCTCTTCTTTAGTACCGGCCTGTTCGCCGGGATGAATGTCCTGCACGGATAACTGGAACATGGTTCTCCACTCCTGCTGAAATTGAATCGTTTCAGCTAACATGAAAAAAAATACGCTATTCCGGTTGAATCAGAGGTACCCGATAGCGCTGAAACGTTTCAAGAAGTCTTGCTCTTTCTACAAAAGCTTGCAAGTAAAGTTACAATTCAGCATACAAAATTTAGATGTGCAGCACATTTTATTGCCAGACAAAGCATTTTTTCTTATCTGTTTTGAATTTCACCGCTGTGTTTCAGCTACTTCAGCAAACGCATATAACAATCTGAAAGGGGATTTTGATTTTTCGTGGGATGAGTGGCCTTGCGCGCTGTCTATTTTCTGACAAGCGGCGTAAACTCCGCCTCTCTTCATATCACTGATACAGAAACATGCATACGACCCCCGCCGCCGCCTCGCCAAAGTCATTTGATTTGACCTCATCGGCGTTTTTGATTGTTGCCTTCCTTACCGGGATTGCCGGTGCGTTACAAACTCCAACCCTGAGCCTGTTCCTTACTAACGAGGTTCATGCCCGTCCGGCCATGGTCGGTTTCTTCTTTACCGGAAGCGCCATCATCGGCATCCTGGTCAGCCAGTTTCTGGCCGGGCGTTCGGACAAGAAAGGCGACCGCAAATCCCTGATCGTCTTTTGCTGCCTGATGGGCGTGTTTGCCTGCCTGCTGTTCGCCTGGAACCGTAACTATTTCGTGTTGTTGTTTGTCGGCGTGTTTCTCAGCAGCTTCGGCTCCACCGCCAACCCCCAGCTGTTCGCCCTCGCCCGGGAGCATGCCGACCATACCGGCCGAGAGGCGGTGATGTTCAGCTCGATCCTGCGCGCCCAGGTCTCCCTGGCATGGGTGGTCGGGCCGCCGCTGGCCTACGCCCTGGCGATGGGGTTTGGTTTCACGGCGATGTATCTCAGCGCCGCCGTGGCCTTTGTGGTCTGTGGCGCGATGGTGTGGTTTTTCCTGCCGACGATGCGCAAAGAGCCGAAGCTGGCGACCGGAGTGCTGGAATCCCCTCGCCGCAACCGGCGCGATGCCCTGCTGCTGTTTACGGTTTGCACCTTAATGTGGGGCACCAACAGCCTGTACATCATCAATATGCCGCTGTTTATCATTAATGAGCTGCATCTGTCCGAGAAGCTGGCGGGGGTAATGATGGGAACCGCCGCCGGGCTGGAGATCCCGACGATGCTGATTGCGGGCTACTACGCAAAACGCTTCGGTAAACGTTTCCTGATGCGCGTTGCCGCCGTCGCGGGCCTGCTGTTTTACGTCGGAATGCTTACCGCTCACTCACCGGTGGTGCTGCTGGGATTACAGCTGCTGAACGCCATTTATATTGGCATTCTCGCCGGGATCGGCATGCTCTACTTCCAGGATCTGATGCCGGGCCAGGCGGGTGCCGCGACGACGCTGTACACCAATACCACCCGTGTGGGCTGGATTATCGCCGGTTCTGTGGCCGGGGTGGTGGCCGAGTTCTGGAGCTATCACGCGGTATTCTGGATTGCGCTGGGGATGTGCATCCTCACCACGCTCTGCCTGACGCGCATTAAGGACATTTAAGGCGCGGTGAGCGCCTCGAGTTCGAGCAGCCAGGTCATGGCCTGCCCGCGCGAGGTGCTGCACATCTCGAGCGAAGGCTGAAGCCCGGCACAGACTTTGGGCCGCGAGCTCGAGCCGAAGATTTTGCAGCGCTGCTGTGCGTCCAGCTGGACGCAAGGCGTATTGGCAGGCTTGCCGTTGGGCATCCCGGGAATGGGGCTGGAGATGGAAGGCGCAGTGCAACATGCGCCGCAGTCCGGACGGCAATCCATAAACGTACTTTACCTGAAAGAAAGCCGCTCCCGCGGGCGTGACGCGCACAGTAACACCTTTTGCGTATTGATAGCAAAAGCCACGAAATCCACTTGCCTGAAATGCCGCGCGCGAGTACTTTGACGCGATATTTTTGACCTTCCCGTAAACAGGATGACTGCAATGCCAAGAGCGAACGAAATTAAGAAAGGTATGGTGCTGAATTACAACGGCAAGCTGCTGATTGTGAAAGACATCGATATTCAGGCACCAAGCGCCCGTGGCGCAGCAACGCTGTACAAAATGCGTTTTGCTGATGTGCGTACCGGTCTGAAAGTTGAAGAGCGTTTCAAAGGCGACGATATCGTGGATACCGTTACCCTGACCCGTCGCTATGTCGATTTCTCCTACGTTGACGGCAACGAATACGTCTTTATGGATAAAGAAGACTACACCCCGTACATCTTCACCAAAGATCAGATTGAAGAAGAGCTGCTGTTTATCCCGGAAGGCGGGATGCCGGATATGCAAGTCCTGACCTGGGACGGCGTCCTGCTGGCGCTGGAGCTGCCGCAGACCGTCGATCTGGAGATCGTGGAAACGGCACCGGGCATCAAAGGTGCGTCCGCTTCCGCGCGTAACAAACCGGCGACCCTGACCACCGGTCTGGTCGTACAGGTGCCGGAATACCTCTCCGCAGGCGAGAAAATCCGCATCCATATCGAAGAAAAACGCTATATGGGTCGCGCTGACTAATGTGGCATTTGCCCGGTGGCGCTGCGCTTACCGGGCCTACAAAAAAACCGGCCATTGAGCCGGTTTTTTTATTCGTGCTGTTGTAGGCCGGGTAAGGCGAAGCCGCCACCCGGCAGCTGAACCTACAGGAGTTCTGGATACTTCGTCATCTTCAACGCCAGCTCTACGCCGCGCACTTCCGCCATCCCTTTCAGACGCCCAATCGCGGAATAACCCGGGTTGGTTTTCTTACGCAGATCGTCCAGCATCTGGTGCCCGTGATCCGGGCGGAACGGAATCGGACGCAGATCGCCCGCCCGCTTGCGACGCTGCTCTTCCCCCAGAATCGCATCGACCACCGCCACCATGTTCACGTCGCCGCCAAGATGCGCCGCTTCGTGGAAGGTTTTCGGGTTATCTTCCCGGCAGGTGGCGCGCAGGTGGGTAAAGTGGATCCGGTCGCCGAAGGTCTCGATCATCTGCACCAGGTCGTTATCGGCACGCACGCCGTAGGAACCGGTACACATCGTGAAGCCGTTATAGATGCTGTCGACCGTCTCTTTCAGCCACTGCATATCCTCAATGGTGGAGACGATACGCGGCAGGCCGAGGATCGGACGCGGTGGATCGTCCGGGTGGACCGCCAGACGCACGCCCACCTCTTCCGCCACCGGCACGATAGCGCGCAGGAAGACGGCCATGTTTTCCCGCAGCTGGGCTTTATCGATGTTGCCATACTCCGCCAGACGCGCGCGGAACTGGTCGAGGGTATAACCCTCTTCTGCACCCGGCAGGCCGGCGATAATGTTGCGGGTCAGTTTTTCAATCTCGGCATCGCTGGCATTGTTGAACCATTCCTGCGCCTGCTGCTGCTCTTGTGCGGTGTAATCTGCCGCTGCGCCTTCGCGCTTCAGAATGTGCAGCTCGAAGGCGGCAAAGGCGATCTGGTCAAAGCGCAGCGCTTTTGAGCCATCCGGCATTTCGTATTCGAGGTCGGTACGCGTCCAGTCGAGGATTGGCATAAAGTTGTAGCACACGGTATCAATACCGCAGGCCGCCAGGTTGCGGATACTCTGCTGGTAGTTGGCAATCCAGGTCTGGTAATCACCGGAGTGGGTTTTGATCTCTTCGTGAACCGGAATACTTTCGACCACCGACCAGGTCAGCCCTTTCTCTGCCAGCAGCGCCTGACGCGCTTTGATCTCTTCCACCGGCCACACCTGACCGTTGGGAATATGGTGCAGTGCGGTGACGACGCCCGTTGCGCCAGCCTGACGCACATCATCAAGAGAAACCGGGTCTTTCGGCCCGTACCAACGCCAGGTTTGTTCCATTGATTCACCCTCTAAAGTTGTTATACCAATATTATCTATCGAGATGACGACTACCATACATGCCTGACCAGAGAGGTCAACGTGTCTCGCTATATTGATTGATCCATCTCACAGTTCCCGGATAATTACGGCTCACCAATTCAATTTGTTGTCATATAACTTTACACTGGCATTGTTAATTAATGGTTAATCAGGTGTGTATTTCATGAAGACAATTGCCTCCACCACGCTACCCGCTAATGTATTACAGCCGCAGTACGATCGTCAGGCGTTACGCTCCCGTATCGTCCATTTCGGCTTTGGTGCCTTTCATCGCGCCCATCAGGCGCTCCTGACCGATCGGGTGCTGAACGCCAAAGGCGGCGACTGGGGGATATGTGAGATTAGCCTGTTTAGCGGCGATACGCTGATGAGCCAGCTGCGCGCGCAGGATCATCTGTTTACGGTGCTGGAAAAAGGCGCTGAAGGTAATCAGCCGATTATCGTGGGGGCGGTGCATGAATGCCTGAACGCAAAGCTGGATTCGCTGGCGGCAATTATTGAGAAGTTTTGCGAGCCGCAGGTGGCGATTGTCTCCCTGACCATTACCGAAAAGGGCTACTGCATCGATCCGGCCACCGGCAAGCTGGATACCCGTAATGAACGCATCATTCACGATCTGGACTATCCCGATGAACCGCACTCCGCGCCGGGGATCCTGGTCGAAGCGTTGCATCGCCGTCGCGAGCGGGGTCTTTCGCCGTTCAGCGTCCTTTCCTGCGATAACATTCCCGATAACGGCCATGTGGTGAAAAATGCGGTGCTGGGCATGGCCCACAAGCGTTCGCCTGAGCTGGCGGAGTGGATCGCCGCTAACGTCAGCTTCCCGGGCACCATGGTGGACAGGATCGTCCCCGCCGCCACAGACGACTCTCTTGCAGAAATCGCCCGTGAGGTGGGTGTCGAGGATCCGTGCGCCATCAGCTGCGAGCCCTTTATCCAGTGGGTGATCGAGGACAACTTTGTCGCTGGCCGCCCGGAGTGGGAAGTAGCCGGAGTACAGATGGTGCAGGACGTCCTGCCGTGGGAGCAGATGAAGCTGCGCATGCTCAACGGCAGCCATTCGTTCCTGGCGTATCTCGGCTATCTGGCCGGTTTCGCCCATATCAACGACTGCATGGCGGACAGCGCGCTGCGTGACGCTGCCCGTCGCCTGATGCTCGATGAACAGGCCCCGACGCTGCGCATCACCGGGGTGGATCTCACCGCCTACGCCGACAGCCTGATTGACCGCTTCGCCAACCCGGCGCTGCAGCACCGCACCTGGCAGATTGCGATGGACGGCAGCCAGAAACTGCCTCAGCGCATGCTGGAGAGTATCCGTCTTCACCGCCAGCGCGACACCGCCTGGCCGCTGCTGGCGCTCGGTGTGGCAGGCTGGATGCGCTATGTTAGCGGCGTGGACGATGCGGGTAACGCCATTGATGTCCGCGATCCGCTGAGCGATAAAATTCGCACCATCGTCGAAACCAGCAGCGAAGAGGAGCGCGTCGCGGCCCTGCTGACGCTCACTGAAATTTTCGGCACCGACCTGCCGCAGGATCCGCAGTTCGTGGCGGCTGTCACCGGGGCTTACCAGCGCATCCGCCAGACGGGCGCGCGCCAGGCTATTATCGATACGCTCCAGTTTTAACCGGTGCGTTGCAGGCGAGCGGGAAGCCTCCCGTTCGCCCTCCCCCTTCCCATGGCTGTTCTTTTGCGTCAGGATTACTGATAATTGTTATAGCATTACATTTATCACCCCTGGAGCACCTGTGACTAAAACCAATCTCATTACTGGCTTTCTCGGCAGCGGGAAAACCACGTCGATACTACACCTGCTGGCGAATAAAGATCCTGCTGAAAAATGGGCCGTACTGGTCAATGAGTTTGGCGAGATCGGCATTGATGGCGCGCTGCTGGCCGATAACGGGGCGCTGGTGAAGGAGATCCCGGGGGGATGCATGTGCTGCGTGAACGGCCTGCCGATGCAGGTGGGGCTGAACACCCTACTGCGTCAGGGCAAGCCCGACCGGCTGCTGATTGAACCCACCGGGCTGGGCCATCCGAAGCAGATCCTCGACCTGCTCACCGCCCCGGTCTATGAGCCCTGGATCGATTTGCGCGCTACCCTGTGTCTGCTCGACCCGCGTCAGCTGCTGGACGAGAAATATGTCCAGAACGAGAATTTCCGCGATCAGCTTGCCGCCGCCGACGTCATCATCGCCAATAAAGAGGATCGTGCCACCGCGGAAAGCCGCGCCGCGCTGGATATCTGGTGGCAGCACTTCGGCGGTGAACGTCAGCTCGCGTATACCACTCAGGGGAATATCAACAATACCTTGCTTGACCTGCCGCGGCGTAATCTGAATGCGTTGCCCGCCAGCGCTGCCCATACCCACAGCCACGGCGAAAAACAGGGGCTGGCCGCGCTAAGCCTGCCTGCGCATCAGCGCTGGCGTCGCAGCCTGAACAGCGGCCAGGGGCATCAGGCCTGCGGCTGGGTGTTCGACGCCGACACCTGCTTCGACACTATCGGTTTGCTCGAGTGGGTGCGGCTGGCACCGGTTGAGCGCGTGAAAGGGGTAATGCGTATTCCCGAGGGGCTCTTACAGGTCAATCGTCAGGGGGCCGATTTTCACATCGAGACGCAGGGCGTGGCGCCGCCGGATAGCCGAATAGAGTTAATTAGTGCGGTTAACACCGACTGGAACGCCTTACAGTCGAGCTTGTTGAAGCTTCGTTTAAGTTCGGGCAACTAACGTTGCCCTGATTTAACTGCTGACGGCATGATAATGAAAACCCGACTATTACCCATTTTATTACTCAACCTGGCTGGCCTGGCCCTCTTTTTAACCTGGTATCTGCCGGCCAACCACGGTTTCTGGTTCCCGCTGGACAGCGGGATATTTCACTTCTTCAACCACCAGCTGGTGGAGAGTCGCGCCTTCCTGTGGCTGGTGGCGATCACCAACAACCGCGCCTTTGACGTCTGCTCCCTGCTGGCGATGGGCTACCTGATGCTCACCTTCTGGCGCAACGAAAGCGCTGCCGGACGGCGACGCATTCTGATGATTGGCCTGGTAATGCTGCTGACCGCGGTGGTTCTGAACCAGCTGGCGCAGGCCCTTATTCCGGTAAAACGCGCGAGTCCGACGCTATTTTTCCCGGATATCTACCGCGTCAGTGAATTGCTGCATATTTCGACAAAGGACGCTTCGAAGGACAGTTTCCCGGGCGATCACGGGATGATGCTGCTTATTTTCACCGCGTTTATGTGGCGCTATTTTGGTCATAAGACTTTCGCATTAGCCCTGATTATTTTTATGGTTTTCTCTTTCCCACGGGTAATGATTGGCGCGCACTGGTTCAGCGATATTGCCGTCGGATCCCTTTCGGTGGCGTTGATTGGGCTTCCATGGTGTCTGATGACCCCATTGAGTGAGCGCTTAATAACCTTTTTTGATCGCTACCTGCCCCGGGTAATTCAACAATCTTAAAACAAGTTACTCACCGAAATTAACAGTATCCATCAGGGATCATTGCCGATCTCTGATGGATTATCGGCTTGCTCTCCCCGCTCTTGTCATCTTCCTGTCATATTAATCACGTTAGAAATTAACGCGTTGTACAATCCTTAACCTAAATTACTCCCTGATATTGCTATCCCGGCAGCAAACTTTCGGTATCACATTTTCTTATAAAAAATTGGATATTTTTGCTCGCAATGGCTGGCCCGATCGGGTACTCTCAGAATCGTTTTACCTCAGCGCTACAATTATTATCGTTGTAAATAAATTTGTGCGATTCGCCACAGATTTGACCATAAAGAATTGTCTGATAGTGCGCAGGTATTTAGTCTCGTCTCGCTTGGCATTTTTTATAACGATATTTGTCGTTAAGGACTTCAAGGGATAATAAACAACATGGTCAAATCTCAACCGATTTTGAGATACTTCTCACGGGTGATCCCGGCGATTGCAGTAGCGGTTCTGCTTTCAGCTTGTAGCGCATCGAATACCGCAAAGAATATGCATCCTGAGACGCGTGTTGTGGGGTCGGAAGACGCCTCTTCACTGCAAGCTTCTCAGGATGAATTTGAAAAAATGGTCAGCAATCTGGATATTAAATCCCGATTAATGGACCAGTATGCTAGCTGGAAAGGCGTGCGCTATCGCCTTGGCGGCGAAACACGTAAAGGGATTGATTGTTCCGGTTTCGTACAGCGTACTTTCCGCGAACAGTTTGGTTTAGAACTTCCGCGTTCAACCTATGAACAACAGGAAATGGGCAAATCGATTTCGCGTAGCAGCTTACGCACCGGCGATTTAGTTCTGTTCCGTGCGGGTTCAACCGGCCGTCATGTCGGCATCTATATTGGTAACGACCAGTTTGTCCACGCGTCCACCAGCAGTGGTGTAACGATCTCCAGTATGAACGAGCCCTACTGGAAGAAGCGCTACAATGAAGCGCGTCGTGTACTGACTCGCAGTTAACCGCCTGTGCTGTCCGTTTCCCTTGGCTGACAGCATGGTAAAAAAGCACTGCTTATGCAGTGCTTTTTTTTGTACCTCAACATTGAAATCAGGTCTGGTCGTTCCAGGCTATAGTCTGATAGTTGCGTGAGTTTAGCCGTCATGATAACGCGGGCGGCACATCAGGATCCGATACCATTTATATTTACCCGCCGTTTATCAACCCGCCGCAAAGTGCTGATGCTCAGCGTGCTTGTCGGTCTTATTGTCGCCCTGCTCTGCGGCGGTATGCAGTTTTTTTTCAGTTATCACAAACGGGAAGTGAAATTCGATAACCTGATTACCGACCTCCATGACTACATGGCGGATTATTTCAAAGAGCTGCGCGTCTCCGTTGATGAACTGCAGCCGTTGACCTTAAGCCAGTGCCACGAGGTCAGCGCCGAATTAACCTCCCGCGCCGCATTCAGTCTTAACGTCCGAGCCTTCCTGCTGGTAAAAGATAAAATCGCCTTCTGCTCGTCAGCAACCGGGCCGATGCATGTCCCGCTCAGCGATCTGGTGCCGGATATCGACGTCGATAAAGAGGTCGATATGGCCCTGCTGCCCGGTACCCCGATGATGCCGAAAAAACCGGCCATTGTGTTATGGCACCGAAATCCGCTGTTGAATAACGGCGGGGTATTTACCTCTATTAATCTCAACCTGACCCCTTATCTGTTATATACCGCCCGCCAGGATGAATTTGCGGGTATTGCCCTTATTATCGGCAAGACCGCTTTTTCGACCTATTCAAACCAGTTAATCCCTGTTTCGGACCTGAAGGAACACCCTGCACGCGCCAGCCAGATTGAGGGGCTGCCGCTGACCATTCATCTGTACGCCGAAACCTGGACGCTGGCCGATCTGCAATTTGCGCTGCTGTTTGGACTGATGTGCGGCTCAAGCATTGGGGTGCTCTGTTTCTACGGGCTGATGAACCGCGCCAACCCGCGTAAAGAGATCCTCACCGGCATTAAGCAGAATCAGTTTTACGTCGTCTATCAGCCGGTCGTGGACGCGACTAACATGCAAATGGGCGGCGTGGAGGTCCTGATGCGCTGGCACCATCCAGGCGCTGGCGAGATCCCGCCGGATGCCTTTATTAGCTTTGCGGAAGCGCAGAAATTAATTGTGCCGCTGACCCTGCATCTCTTCGACCTGATCCTGCGCGACGCCCCGGCGCTGAAAAAACGCCTTCCCCCGGGTTCGAAGCTGGGGATTAATATCTCCCCGGGTCACCTGCACGCCGACAGCTTCAAGGACGATATGCGTAAGTTTGCCGCCTCGCTGCCACCGGATCATTTCCAGCTTGTGCTCGAAATTACCGAGCGCGATATGCTGAATCAGCGGGAAGCAACAAAGCTGTTTGAGTGGCTGCACCTGGAAGGGTTTGAAATCGCGGTGGATGACTTTGGCACCGGGCACAGCGCCCTGATCTACCTTGAGCGTTTTACCATGGACTATCTCAAAATCGATCGGGGCTTCGTTAACGCCATCGGCATGGAAACCGTCACCTCCCCGGTGCTGGACACGGTGCTGACCCTCGCCCAACGACTCAACATGGTGACCATCGCCGAAGGGGTCGAGACCCCCGAGCAGGCGAAGTGGCTGCGCGATCACGGCGTCAATATGCTGCAGGGCTACTGGATCAGCCGCCCGATGCGCCTGGAGCAGCTACAGATCTGGCAGCCTGATGTTCACCTGGACCGCGAATAATTTCCCAACCACCGCTACGTCACTTATTATTCAGGTATCCGGCCCGGCCAGACTGTAAGAGGAAAACGTAGCGGAATGATTGTGCGCATAGTAGTGCTGCTGATGGCGATGATGAGTGGACTCGGCCAGGCGCAAACCATCAAAGAGAGCTACGCGTTCGCGGTGATTGGCGAGCCGAAATATGCCATCAATTTCGATCGCTACGACTACGTCAACCCTGCCGCGCCCAAAGGGGGCAGCGTTACTCTTGCAGCCATTGGCACCTTCGACAACTTCAACCGCTACGCCCTGCGCAGCGTGGCGGCCGAGCGCACCGACGCCCTCTACGATACCCTCTTTACCACCTCTGACGATGAGCCCGGCAGCTACTATCCGCTGGTGGCAGAGCAGGCACGCTACGCCGATGATTTTTCCTGGATGGAGCTGACCATCAACCCGCTGGCGCGCTTTCATGACGGCACGCCGGTGAAGGCCAGCGACGTGGCCTTCACCTTCCATAAATTTATGACCGAAGGAGTGCCGCAGTTCCGGCTGGTCTATAAAGGGGCGATGGTGACGGCCATCGCCCCGCTGACGGTACGCATCACGCTGCCTAAACCCAATAAAGAGGACATGCTGAGCCTGTTGACCCTGCCGGTGATGCCCGAAAAGTTCTGGAAAGACCACAAGCTCAGCGATCCGCTCGCCACCCCACCGCTGGCGGGTGGGCCGTATCGCATCACCCACTGGCGGATGGGACAGTATCTGATCTACTCCCGGGTGAAAGATTACTGGGCGGCCAATCTGCCGGTGAACCGGGGCCGCTGGAATTTTGACACCCTGCGCTACGACTACTATCTGGACGACAACGTGGCCTTCGAAGCCTTTAAAGCGGGTGCCTTTGATATGCGGGTCGAAAGCAGCGCCAAAAATTGGGCCACGCGCTACACCGGGAAAAACTTTGACCGCGGCTTTATCGTGAAAGAGGCGCTGAAAAACGACTCCGCTCAGGACACGCGCTGGCTGGCGTTTAATATTCAGCGCCCGGTATTCAGCGATCGCCGCGTCCGCGAGGCCATTACCCTCGCCTTTGATTTTGAGTGGATGAACAAGGCGCTGTTCTACGGTGCATACAGCAGGGTTAACAGCTATTTCCAGAACACGGAGTATGCGGCGAAGGGCTATCCGGATGCCGCAGAACTGACGCTTCTCGCGCCGTTGAAAAGCGCTATTCTACCGGAGGTCTTTACCCGCGTCTTCCGGCCTCCCGTCTCTGGAGGCGACGGCTACGATCGCAACAACCTGCTGAAGGCCAGCCAGCTGCTGGATGAGGCCGGATGGGAAATCAAAAATAAGCAGCGGGTCAACAAGCAAACCGGTAAACCGCTCAGCTTTGAACTGCTGCTGGCCTCCGGCGGCAATAACCAGTGGGTGCTGCCGTTCCAGCACAACCTTGAACGGCTGGGCATTACCATGAACATCCGCCAGGTGGATAATTCTCAAGCCACCAACCGGATGCGCAACCGCGATTACGATATGATGCCGCGCCTGTGGCGGGCGATGCCCTGGCCCGGGACTGACCTGCAGATCTCATGGTCCTCAGAATACATTGACTCAACCTATAATGCGCCGGGGGTGAAAAACCCGGCGGTCGATGCCCTGATTGCGCAGATCGTTGCCGCGCAGGGCGATAAAGAGAAGCTGCTACCCCTCGGGCGGGCGCTGGATCGGGTCCTGACCTGGAACTATTACATGCTGCCAATGTGGTTTATGGGCCAGGACCGGGTGGCCCGCTGGGATAAGTTCGCCCTTCCTGCCCAGCGCCCGGTCTATGCTCTCGGGTTTGAAAACTGGTGGTATGACGTTAACAGAGCGGCGAAATTACCCGCCGAACGGCGTTAAGGATACGCAATGGGCGCTTATTTACTTCGTCGTTTACTGCTGGTGATCCCCACCCTGTGGGCGATCATCACCATCAACTTTTTTATCGTGCAGATCGCCCCGGGCGGCCCGGTGGATCAGGCGATTGCCGCCATCGAATTCGGTAACAGCGGGACGATGCCCGGCGGGGGCGATGAAGGCATGCGCGCCAGCCACGCCCGCACCGGGGTCGGCAATATCAATGAGAGCCACTATCGCGGCGGGCGCGGCCTGGATCCGGAGGTGATCGCCGAGATCACCCAGCGCTACGGCTTTGATAAGCCGATCCACGAACGTTACTTCAAAATGCTGGGGGACTATCTGCGCTTTGATTTTGGCGACAGCCTGTTCCGTAGCGCCTCGGTGCTGCATCTGATTAAAGAGAGCCTGCCGGTTTCCATCACCCTGGGGCTATGGGGCACCCTGATTATCTATCTGGTCTCGATCCCGCTCGGCATCCGCAAAGCGATGGATAACGGCAGCCGGTTCGATATCTGGAGCAGCACCTTCATTATTGTTGGCTATGCGATCCCGGCGTTCCTGTTTGCCGTGCTGCTGATCGTCTTCTTTGCCGGCGGGAGCTACTTCGATATCTTCCCGCTGCGCGGGCTGGTGTCGACCGATTTCAGCAGCCTGCCGTGGTACAAGAAGATCACCGACTATCTGTGGCACATCACCCTGCCGGTGCTGGCGACGGTGATCGGCGGCTTTGCGGCCCTGACCATGTTGACCAAAAACGCTTTCCTCGACGAGATCCGCAAGCAGTACGTGGTCACCGCCCGCGCCAAAGGGGTGAGCGAGCGACGCATCCTGTGGAAACACATTTTTCGCAATGCCATGCTGCTGGTGATCGCCGGTTTTCCTGCCACCTTTATCAGCATGTTCTTTACCGGCTCCCTGCTCATTGAGGTGATGTTCTCGCTCAATGGCCTGGGGCTGCTGGGCTACGAGGCCACCGTCTCGCGGGATTATCCGGTGATGTTTGGCACGCTCTATATTTTCACCCTGATTGGCCTGCTGCTGAATATCCTCAGCGATATCTGCTATACGCTGGTCGATCCGCGTATTGATTTTGAGGGTCGCTGATGCCGCGCTTAAGCCCCATCAACCAGGCCCGCTGGGCTCGCTTTCGTGACAATCGCCGCGGCTACTGGTCGCTGTGGATTTTCGCCCTGTTTTTCGCCCTGAGCCTCTGTTCGGAACTCATTGCCAACGACAAGCCGCTGCTGGTGCACTTTAACGATCGCTGGTACGTTCCGGTGGTGAAAGAGTACAGCGAAAGCGATTTTGGCGGTCCTTTTGCCACCGCAGCGGATTATCAGGACCCGTGGTTGCAGGCGCAGCTTAGCGAGCACGGCTGGGTGCTGTGGACGCCGGTCCGCTTTGGCGCCACCAGCATTAACTTTGCCACCACCATGCCGTTCCCGTCTCCGCCCTCGGCGCAAAACTGGCTCGGCACCGATGCCAACGGTGGGGATGTGCTGGCGCGCATTCTCTACGGGACGCGGATCTCCATTCTGTTTGGCCTGCTGCTGACCCTGTTTTCCAGCGTGATGGGCGTACTGGCCGGAGCGATTCAGGGTTATTACGGCGGGAAGATTGACCTCTGGGGGCAGCGGTTTATCGAAGTCTGGTCCGGGATGCCGACGCTGTTCTTAATTATTCTGCTCTCCAGCGTGGTTCAGCCCAACTTCTGGTGGCTGCTGGCTATTACGGTGCTCTTTGGCTGGATGGCGCTGGTGGGCGTCGTGCGGGCGGAATTCCTGCGCACCCGCAACTTCGACTACATCCGCGCCGCTCAGGCGCTGGGGGTGAGCGATCGCGGGATCATCTTCCGCCATATGTTGCCGAACGCTATGGTGGCAACCCTGACCTTCCTGCCGTTTATTCTGTGCAGCTCCATCACCACCCTCACCTCGCTCGATTTCCTCGGCTTCGGCCTGCCGCTGGGGTCACCGTCGCTGGGCGAGCTGCTGTTACAGGGCAAAAACAATCTTCAGGCGCCGTGGCTCGGGATCGCCGCCTTTCTCTCCGTCGCCGTGCTGCTCTCTTTGCTGATTTTCATTGGCGAAGCGGTCCGCGATGCCTTTGATCCGAATAAGGCGGTTTAAGATGACCCAGCCTCTGCTTCACATCGACGCTCTCTCCATCGCTTTTCGCCAGCAGGGCGAGCTGCGCACCGTGGTCAACGATATCTCCCTGCAAATAGATGCAGGGGAAACGCTGGCGCTGGTGGGGGAATCGGGCTCCGGGAAGAGCGTCACCGCCCTCTCGGTTCTGCGCCTGCTCCCCGCCCCGCCGGTGGTCTATCCCCAGGGCGATATCCTGTTCCATGGCCAGTCGCTGCTGCATGCCGACGAGCGTACCCTGCGCGGGGTGCGGGGCAACAAGATCGCCATGATTTTCCAGGAGCCAATGGTATCGCTTAACCCGCTGCATACCCTGGAAAAACAGCTCTATGAGGTGCTCTCCCTGCACCGCGGGATGCGTAAAGAGGCGGCGCGCGGGGAAATGCTCGACTGCCTCGAACGCACCGGGATCCGCAATGCTGCAAAACGGCTCGGTGATTTTCCGCATCAGCTCTCCGGCGGTGAACGCCAGCGGGTGATGATCGCCATGGCGCTGCTGACCCGCCCGGAATTGCTGATTGCCGATGAACCGACTACCGCGCTGGACGTCACGGTGCAGGCGCAGATCCTGCAGCTGTTACGCGAGCTGCGCGACGAGCTGAACATGAGCCTGCTGTTTATCACCCACAACCTCAGCATCGTGAAAAAGCTGGCCGACCGGGTGGCGGTGATGCAAAACGGCCGCTGCGTGGAACAGAACCGGGCCGCGACGCTGCTTGCCGCACCCCAGCACCCCTATACCCAGCGGCTGCTCAACAGCGAGCCCGCCGGGGATCCCGTTCCGCTGCCGGACGCTGCGCAACCGCTATTGAGCGTAAAAGATCTCTCGGTAGCGTTTCCGGTGCGCAAAGGCCTCCTGCGGCGGGTGGTGGACAACAAGCAGGTGCTGAACAACGTCAGCTTCACGTTACGCCCCGGCGAAACTCTGGGACTGGTGGGCGAATCCGGATCCGGCAAGAGCACCACCGGGCTGGCGCTGCTGCGCCTGATCGCCTCGAAAGGGGAGATTGTGTTTGACGACCGGCCGCTGCAACGCTGGGATCGCCGACAGATGCTGCCCGTCCGCCACCGGATGCAGGTGGTGTTTCAGGATCCGAACTCCTCCCTGAATCCACGTCTCAACGTGCAGCAAATTATTGAAGAGGGTCTGCGGGTGCATCAACCCGAGCTCAGCCTTAAGGCGCGGGAAGAGGAAGTGATTCGGGTAATGGGCGAAGTGGGGCTGGATCCACAGACCCGGCATCGCTATCCTGCCGCCTTCTCCGGTGGCCAGCGCCAGCGCATCGCCATTGCCCGCGCGCTGATCCTGCGCCCGGAGCTGATTATTCTGGATGAACCCACCTCATCGCTGGATAAAACCGTGCAGGCGCAGATTCTGGCGCTGCTGAAGGAGCTCCAGCAAAAGCACCGGCTGGCCTATATCTTTATCAGCCACGATTTACAGGTGGTACGGGCGCTTTGTCACCAGGTGATTGTGTTACGGCAGGGAGAGGTGGTCGAGCAAGGAGAGTGTCAGCGCGTGTTTGCCGCGCCGACGCAGGAGTACACGCGTCAGCTATTAGCGTTACGCTGACGCTCAGACAGGATCCTGTCCTGCTACGGATTCGGCAATCGCCACACCGAAGTTTTTCAGACGGCAGGTTGCCGCAAATTCGTCCTGGCTTTTCACGAACAGGCACGGCTCGCCTTCGCACTCCAGGACCGAGCTGTAAAGCTCAATATCCGTCAGCGCCTGGCTCAGCTTTTCCATCACTGGCCATGCGTTGCCCTCTTCCGGCCCCAGCAGCTTGAGCGCCACCAGACAGTTGTCACTGTTCGCAGCGTTTTGCGGAATCGGTTCAACCTTCGAGCCTGCAAAACCCGCCGACCAGCGATAGCTCTGCGGCAAGCGATGGATAATGGAGAGCTGTAATGTATTCACGTTTGTTCCCCGGAAGCAAAATATACTTCACAATCTATTTACATTTATAGTAACACATCATTAAACACTTGCTCTATTTTGAGTAAGAAAACGCTTACACCCAGTTCCCACGGGCTCTGGCGTCTTATTTCTCAGGGCTTTTTGTCAGTGTTTCAGATCGATGGCGGCGCTATATGTACCCGTTTCTGTGATCTAACACAACCTTTTTAGGTACAAAGCTGTGACTATTTACACAAATATATTTTACATAAAAGAAACAAACATGGCGTCAACGAAACCTGTTTTGGTTGACCGGCATCAAAAAAGGGCCCCGGCGGGACCTTTTTTGTGCCTTATTTGACCGCTTTTCGTGGTCGGCTGGCGTAGAGGCAGAAAAGAATTGAACCGGTAGCGCACAGGGCAATTGACCACAGCATCGGCCAGGCGCTGGTAAAGGTCGCCAGGGAGAGCAGCGCCCCGACAATGGCCCCGATGCCGAAGCGGAAAGTACCCGCAAGGGAAGAGGCGGTCCCGGCCATATGCGGGAACTCATCGAGGATCACCGCCATCGCGTTGGACGACACCATCGATATACAGCCGACAAAGGCCGCGATACCCACTACCAGGGTCCAGAAGCCCACGTCGAAGAAGGCGGTCACCACCATCCACATCGCCATCACGAACTGGATCCACAGCCCGATGCGGAACATGTTCAGCGCCCCTACCCGGCGAACGAAGCGGCTGTTAATCATCGTCAGCACAAAGATGAACACCACGTTCAGCGCAAAGTAGTAGCCAAAATGCTGCGGTGAGACGTGGTTAAGCTCGATGTAGACAAAAGGCCCGGCGCTGAGGAAGGAGAACATCCCGGCAAAGCTGAAGCCGCTGGCCAGCATATAGCTCAGCACGCGCTTGTGGCGAAACAGTGACGCAAAGTTGCCGAGCGTGGTGCGGATATGAAACTTCTGCCGATGCTCAGCGGGCAGGGTTTCCTTTATAAAGAAGAAGATCATCGCCGAGGCCAGCAGGGCCGCCAGCGCCAGGATCCAGAAAATCGCATGCCAGCTGAACCACACCAGCACCGCGCCCCCGACCATCGGCGCCACCAGCGGCGCAACGGTGGTGACCAGCATGACGAAGGACATCATGCGGGAGAACTCTTCTTTCGGGTAGATATCACGCATCAGGGCATTGATGACCACGCTGGCCGCCGCTGCCGCCAGGCCGTGGAAGAAACGCATCACAATCAGGTGATCGATGGACTGCGACATCGCACAGGCCGCCGCCGCGCCGGCAAACACCAGCGTCCCGCCCAGTATTACCGGTTTGCGGCCCAGGCTGTCGGCCATCGGTCCGTACAGCAGCTGGCCGAGGGCAAAGCCGAGGATATAGGTGCTGAGGGTCATCTGGGCGCTACCGGCCGGTACGCCAAATTGCTCAGCGATCACCGGCAGCGCGGGCAGATACATGTCGATGGACAGCGGCATCAGCATGGCCAGCAGGCCAAGGATAAAGACAATGCTGAACGACGAGTGTGGCCTGGTGGTCACAGTTAGCTCCTGAAATTAGCGAGAAGAGAGGCCAACGCTGGCAATTTCTTCTTCCGTCAACGGGCGGTATTCGCCTGGCTCAAGTTCCGGGTCGAGAGCAATCTCTCCGATCCGTTCGCGATGCAGACCAACAACGTGGTTTCCCACGGCAGCAAACATGCGTTTTACCTGGTGGTAGCGCCCTTCGCTGATGGTCAGACGCACTTCGGTAGGGGTGATCACTTCCAGCACGGCGGGCCTGGTCAGATCTTTTTCATTATGCAGCTGGACGCCATGGGCGAATTGTTCTGCCGTGCTGTCGCTTACCGGGGATTCAAGAGTCACCAGGTAGGTTTTCTCGCAGTGGTGACGCGGGGAGGTAATACGATGCGACCACTGGCCGTCGTCGGTCATCAGCACCAGGCCGGTGGTGTCGATGTCCAGACGCCCGGCAGCGTGCAGCTTGTGCGCCACGGGTTCGTCGAGGAAATAGAGCACGGTCGGATGATCGGGATCATCGGTCGAGCAGACATAGCCTTGCGGCTTATTGAGCATGAAGTAGCGCGGGCCGTTCTGCTGGGTCAGTGAATTGCCTTCATATTCCACCTGATGCTCAGGCTGGAGTTTGAACGCGCTGTCTCGCACAATGTCGTCATCCACGGTAACGTGGCTGCCGCGAATCAGACGCGCAGCAATAGCGCGGCTTACGCCGAGTTGCTGAGCGATAAACTTATCAAGTCGCATGAAATAATTTTAGCCTTAAAGGTGCCGGGAGCCGGACGGGGCGCCCGGAAAAGAAGCAGTTAACAACAGCCCAGTATAACGGGCTCTGTGCGCCACTCAAGGGAAAAAGTTTCGTGGCATACTATGTGCGAGATAACAAAGCTGAGTAACCATGACCTTTACACTTCGCCCCTATCAACAGGAAGCCGTGGACGCCACCCTCGCCCACTTTCGCCAGCATAAAGAACCGGCCGCCATCGTCCTGCCCACGGGTGCGGGAAAAAGCCTGGTGATCGCTGAACTGGCACGCCTGGCGCGCGGCCGCGTGCTGGTGCTGGCGCACGTCAAAGAGCTGGTGGCGCAGAACCATGCCAAGTATCTGGCGCTGGGCCTGGAGGCCGATATTTTTGCCGCCGGTTTACAGCGTAAAGAGAGCCACGGCAAGGTGGTGTTTGGCAGCGTGCAGTCGGTGGCGCGCAATCTGGACAAATTTCAGAGCGAGTTCTCGCTACTGATCGTGGACGAGTGCCATCGCATCAGCGACGACGACGACAGCCAGTACCAGCAGATCCTGACTCACCTGAAGAGCGTGAATCCGCAAATCCGTCTGCTGGGTCTCACCGCCACCCCGTTCCGCCTCGGCAAAGGCTGGATCTACCGCTTTCACTATCACGGCATGGTGCGCGGCAATGAAAAGGCGCTGTTCCGCGACTGCATTTACGAGCTGCCGCTGCGCTACATGATCAAACACGGCTACCTGACGCCGCCGGAGCGGCTGGACATGCCGGTGGTGCAGTACGACTTCAGTCGTTTACAGGTGCAGAGCAACGGCCTGTTCAGCGAGGCGGATCTCAACCGCGAGCTGAAAAAGCAGGATCGCATTACCCCACACATCATCAGCCAGATTATGGAGTTTGCCGCCGAACGCAAAGGGGTGATGATTTTTGCCGCCACCGTCGAGCACGCCCGGGAAATCACCGGCCTTCTGCCCGCCAGCGAGGCCCGGCTTATCACCGGCGAAACGCCGGGCAGCGAGCGCGACCGGTTGATAGAAGATTTTAAGGCGCAGCAGTTCCGCTATCTGGTCAATGTGTCAGTGCTGACGACCGGCTTTGACGCTCCGCACGTCGATCTGATCGCTATTCTGCGTCCGACCGAATCCGTCAGCCTGTATCAGCAGATCGTGGGCCGCGGCCTGCGCTTAGCCCCCGGCAAAACCGACTGCCTGATTCTGGATTACGCCGGTAACCCTCACGACCTGTACGCCCCGGAAGTGGGCGCGCCGAAGGGAAAAAGTGACAACGTTCCCGTGCAGGTATTTTGTCCCGGCTGCGGGTTTGCCAACACCTTCTGGGGCAAAACCACCGCTGACGGCACCCTGATTGAGCACTTTGGCCGCCGCTGTCAGGGCTGGTTTGAAGATGACGAGGGCCATCGCGAGCAGTGCGACTACCGCTTCCGCTTCAAAAACTGCCCGCAGTGTAACGCCGAAAACGATATTGCCGCTCGCCGCTGTCGCGCCTGCGATACGGTGCTGGTCGATCCCGACGATATGCTGAAAGCGGCCCTGAAGCTGAAGGATGCGCTGGTGCTGCGCTGCAGCGGGATGGTGCTGGCTCAGGGCGCGGATGAGAAAGGCGAATGGCTGAAAATCACCTATTACGATGAGGATGGAGCCGATGTGAGTGAGCGCTTCCGTCTGCAGACGCCCGCCCAGCGTACCGCCTTTGAGCAGCTGTTTATCCGCCCGCATACCCGCACGCCGGGGGTGCCGCTGCGCTGGATCACCGCGGCGGACATCGTCCATCAGCAGCCGTTGTTGCGCCACCCTGACTTTGTGGTTGCGCGCAAAAAAGGGCAGTTCTGGCAGGTACGCGAGAAGGTTTTCGATTATGAAGGCCGCTATCGCCGGGCCAACGAATTACGTGGATAAAGGGACTTTTCATTGATGTGCGGGCCATTTGAGTATAAAATGCCGCCCGCTTCACATCCGTGAGGCAGAACACTTACCTGCTGCTGGGTCGCCTGTAGCAGGAATAATATGTACAGAGAGAAATCAATGTTAACTATCAATGTAGAAGCACGTAAAGAGCAGGGCAAGGGTGCGAGCCGCCGCCTGCGCGTAGCAAACAAATTCCCTGCCATCATCTATGGCGGCGAAGCTGCTCCGATCGCAATCGAACTGGACCACGACAAAGTGTGGAACCTGCAGGACAAGCCTGGTTTTTACGGCGAAGTTCTGACCCTGGTTGTTGACGGTAAAGAAGAAAAAGTGAAGGTTCAGGCTGTTCAGCGTCACCCGTTCAAGCCAAAACTGTCTCACATCGACTTCGTTCGCGCGTAATCGCTAACAGGTTGAGAAAAAACCCCGCATTGCGGGGTTTTTTTATGGCCGTTATTTACCGCCGGACGTGCGACGCTGTAGCTGGTCGCGCAGGTTCGGCGGGGTGCCTTTAATGGTCAGCGTGTCGGTCGCCGGATCCCAGAAGATGCGCTCGCCCAGCAGCATGGCATCAAAGTTTATGGTTAACCCACCGCCGCTGCCGGCAAACTTAGTGAGCTGACGCAGGGTGCTGCGATCCGCCGGGAAGCTCTCTTCCAGCTCGTAGCCCTTCTCCGCCGTAAATTCCTGGAAACTCACCTCGCTGACGCCTGCCAGCTCTTTTGACAGCGACTCCAGCTCGATCTCTTCCCCTGCCTGCAGCTGCTCGTTGCAGTAGGCGTACACCTGCTGACGCACGTTCTGGCGCTCGGACTTGTCCAGCTCGGCTTCGGCAGTGAAGTCATCCACCGCCTGCAGCAGGCCTTTGTTTTGCGCTTTGGCGTTCAGACCTTCGCTGGCGCCGAGGAAATCCATAAAGAAGTCGGCAACCTTGCGCCCTACCCGCCCTTTCAGGAAGGTCAGATAGCGGGTCGATTCCGGATTGGTTTCCCATTCGGTCAAATCGATCCGCGCCACGATATCCGCGTGGTTGATGTCCAGATAGTGGGTGGAGCTGATATCCAGCTGCTCATTGACGCGCATGCTGCTCAGGTTGTTCAGCACCGCCACCAGCAGATACTCCACCGCCAGGTAGCGATAGTGGCAGAACAGGACGATCCCGCCATCGGCAAACGGGTATTTAGCCAGCTCATCGCGCAGGCGACCGGTAGCGGCCCGGCTGAAGGCGAGGAAATCCTCTTCGCCCTGACGCTGCAGGCGCAGCGTCTGCGCCAGTTCACTCTCTTCGCTGAACAGGCCATAGGCTTTGTTTTTGGCGCTGTAAACCCGGTGCAGCTCCGCGATCATGTCAACCGCAGTAGGCGTAGGTTCCAGTAACGAATCGCGCAGCACCAGCTCAAGGGTTTGCTCATCACGCTTGATAAGCTGGTGCAGGGCAATCTGGTTGATATCCAGACTCATGATAAACTCTCCTTTTAGACCGGGCCGTATTCAACCACCCGCCAGTCATGTATGCAACCGAAGATAAAAAAGGGGAAAAAAAGCTGTTGCTACGGTAATATGTTGCCCTTTCCTCCACAAACAGATTTCGATTTATGCCACAACTCTCCCGCTATAGTGATGAACACGTTGAACAAATGCTCAGTGAGCTGCTCAACGTACTGGAAAAACATAAGGCGCCAACCGACCTTTCCCTGATGGTTCTGGGAAATATGGTGACGAACCTTATCAATACCAGCGTTGCGCCGGCCCAGCGCCAGGCGATCGCGAAATCTTTCGCCCAGGCCTTACAGTCCTCGGTTAACGACGACCAGGCGCACTAAGGGAAACGAACGACAGTTTATGGTGACGAATCGTCAGCGCTACCGTGAAAAAGTCTCCCAGATGGTTAGCTGGGGGCACTGGTTTGCCCTGTTCAACATTCTGTTGGCGATGGTGCTTGGCAGTCGTTATCTGTTTGTCGCCGACTGGCCAACCACGCTTGCCGGGCGTATCTACTCCTGGATGAGCGTCATTGGCCATTTCAGCTTTCTGGTGTTCTCGACCTATCTTCTGATCCTGTTCCCGCTGACGTTTGTCGTCATGTCGCAGCGGCTGATGCGGTTTGTCTCCGCCATCCTCGCCACCGCGGGCATGACGCTGTTACTGATCGACAGTGAGGTCTTTACCCGTTTCCATCTCCATCTTAATCCTGTCGTCTGGGAACTGGTGATTAACCCCGACCAGAACGAAACGGCTCGTGACTGGCAGCTGATGTTTATCAGCGTGCCGATTATCTTGCTGATTGAGATGCTGTTTGCTACCTGGAGCTGGCAAAAGCTGCGCAGCCTGACGCGCCGTCGTCGCTACGCCAAACCGGTTGCCGCCCTGTTTTTTGTGGCCTTTATCGGCTCGCATTTCATGTATATCTGGGCAGATGCCAACTTCTATCGGCCGATCACCATGCAGCGCGCGAACCTGCCGCTCTCCTATCCGATGACCGCCCGCCGCTTCCTCGAGAAACACGGCCTGCTGGATGCGCAGGAGTATCAGCGCCGCCTGATTGAGCAAGGCGATCCCGAAGCGGTATCGGTGCAGTATCCGCTCAGCGATCTGCGCTACCGTGATATGGGCCAGGGTCAGAACGTCCTGCTGATCACCGTTGACGGCCTGAACTACTCGCGCTTTGAGAAGCAGATGCCGACGCTGGCGGAGTTTGCCGATAAGAACATCAACTTTACCCAGCATATGAGTTCCGGTAACGCCACCGATACCGGGATCTTCGGCCTGTTCTACGGTATTTCGCCGGGCTATATGGACGGCGTGCTGTCGTCGCGTATTCCTGCGGCGCTGATCACCGGCCTGAATCAGCAGGGTTACCAACTGGGGCTGTTCTCGTCTGATGGCTTCAGCAGCCCGCTCTTCCGTCAGGCGCTGCTGTCCGACTTCTCGCTGCCGGCCACCCGCAGCCAGTCCGACGCTCAGACCGCCGGACAGTGGATCAGCTGGCTGAACCGCTATGCCCAGGACGATAACCGCTGGTTCTCCTGGGTTGCCTTCAACGGCACCACGCTGGATGACAGCAACCAGAAAACCTTTGCCCGCCGCTACGCTCAGGCTGCCGGCGATGTGGATGCCCAGATTGCGCGCGTGCTGAACGCCCTGCGTGAATCCGGCAAGCTGGAGAATACGGTGGTGGTGATCACCGCGGGTCACGGCGTGCCGCTGGGCAACGAGCGCAACGATGTCGACTGGTCCCGCCCTCGTCTGCATGTTCCGCTGGTGATCCACTGGCCTGGCACACCATCGCAGCGCATTAACATGCTGACCGATCACAAAGATGTGATGACCACTCTGATGCAGCGTCTGCTCCACGTCAGCACGCCTGCCAACGAGTATTCCCAGGGTCAGGATCTGTTCAGCGCCACACGTCGCCATAACTGGGTGACGGCCGCCAGCAACAATACGCTGGCCGTCACGACGCCAGCCCTGACGCTGGTACTGAACAGCAACGGCAGCTACAAAACCTATAACCCGCAGGGTGAGAAACTTAACGACCAGACGCCACAGCTCAGCCTGCTGTTACAGGTGCTGACGGATGAAAAACGGTTTATTGCTAATTGATTTAAAATTAATCAGTTAGCCTGAACTGGCCTTGCATTAAACGCGGAAATGGGTAGTATAAATTTTACCTGTCGGCACGTAGCGCAGCCTGGTAGCGCATCGTCATGGGGTGGCGAGGGTCGAGAGTTCAAATCTCTCCGTGCCGACCAAAAATCCCAAACAAAACCAACCCGTTGCGGTTGGTTTTTTTATGCCTGAGCAACAGCCCTAAATGGGCTGTGAGGGCATTCAATTTTTCAGACTGAATCAGTGCGCGACGGTGGCGCTGGTCACCACATCAGCGTTATCGATTTTCAGGATCACCTTTTGCTTACCCTTTACCCAGGTCAAAGGCTGCGTATTTTTAAAACCATATCCCTCAAGCGCGCTGTAAGCTGCATCAACCTTTTGCCCTCGAACGCTGTCGCGCAGAAAGTTGTTCAGCTCTGCGGATTTCTGGTTCTCCGCTTTGGTTTTATGAACATCACAGCTGCCGTCCATCTCAGTCTGCTGATTACACCCGGAGCGGATAAGCTGCTCGCGGAAACTGGCGTTAATTGCCATTGCTGGCCCGGAAACTAACGAGGAAAGCACAACAGCGATCAGTAATTTTTTAACCATACCCGTACCCACCAAATATAAAGAAAGATGCTGAAAAACAGAGAGTCAGCCGCACTCTGAACAGTGCTTTACGCTGCTTAAAAACCACACAGTGTTAATTCGCGATGAAAATTAGCATTGCGTGCTGTGATTCACAAACGAAATTGTATTAAAGGGAAACTAATAAGTTATTGATATGAATCAGGGAGAGATGCCAGGCCGTTGATGATTAAAGAGTATTTTTTGATTTCAACGCGTTTGATGGGTGTTTCAAATGAAATAAGCGTGAGCCGGTCGTATTTGTAACCAACTGAATTGAATGTCTTTTGCTTACCCTCGCGATAAGTGTAATCATTTGTAAAGGAAGACAAAGCCGGCCCGTCAGCGGGCCGGCTGCTGCATGGCATCCTGCTGGTTAGATTTCCGGGGTATGTTTGTATCCGGTCAGCATCAGCAGCAGGCTCTCTTTTGAATCTGCCGGGCTGAACTGATAGTGGTTGCCCTGACGGTCGCCACCGATGTACCAGGAGATTTCCGTCTTGCCTGCGGCCAGGGCTTTACGCACCGCCTTATCGACATCCACCATCCGGTACTCACGCTTGTTGTTGAGATACAGGACAGCATCCGAGCTGTAGTTGCAGGAAGGCCGGGTTTTCCAGGTGACGGTAGCCGGATCCCAGTCGTTGCTGGCCGGATAGAAGAAGATCTGATCCGCGCCGTTGGCTTCGACTTTCCCGCCATAGATGCGGATCTTGTATTTGAAGAGGGCGGGATCCTGGCCGGCCGGCAGCGCAGGGATCTTAAATTTCACCAGGCTCATGGTCTCCACGTTACGGGTACGGCCGCCGTTTTTCCAGTTATCCTGGATTAACAGGGTCTGCGCCGTCGGAACCGGCGTGGTCGGCGTCTCGCTGCTCACCCAGACATTCGCCAGCGCCTTCGAATAGCCGTAAGGCACGTTGGTGCCGCAATCCATGCCCTGATTCATGCACATCTCGGTCATAAAGCGCGCCGCATCTTCAGTCCAGCCGTTCATAAAGTCGGCATGAGCGGTATAGAGACTGCCCCAGTGCTCCTCGCGCGCATCGCCATTCATGGTGGGATCAAGCGACAGCTGCGCTTTCGCCGTATCCAGAGAGGTGATGCCGTGCAGCACCCAGGCCACGTTCATGTTCACCGTCGGGAGCTTCACCGGGAAGCCGGAAGGACACTGCCCTTTCACATCGTAAACGGCATTGGCCATCCCGTGGTGCGGCTTCAGGTTGATGCCGTCCCAGCAGTTGGGGAACTGGATCCCGATATTAAACTGCACGGCATCATTGGCTTTTCTCAGCCCACAGACTTCACCCACTGTATTTGTGTAACCTTTACCGTTGGCGCATAAAAAGGTGATCCGCAAGTTGGGTTTCGTACCATGGTGATCGCCTGCAAGCATCTCCAGCCCGGCGGGGAATGGGCTGAGCGGATACTGATCGACGTTATTGGCCTGATAATAGGTTTTCTGATACGCCGGCTTCACTACCGTGCCGTCCGGGAGACGCAGGGAGGGCACCCAGTAAGCCGAGCTGTCGGCTTTGTTATCACAGGTGGTTTCTGGCTGCTGGCGCAGCTAATCATAAGAGGAGTAAGCATCGGTGCGGGTATTACCGAAAAAGTCGTGCCACATCGCCTGATTGACTTTGCCAAACATCATGATGGCGTCATCGCCCAGGGTGTGGTTGTAAGCGCAGACGACGTGCGCCTGCGGGCCGGCATGGGCGTATAGTGATGGCAGCAGCAGGGCTGACGCCAGCGCAGTATAAAGTGTGGTCCTTTTCATAAAAATCTCCTGAAAGAAAGGACCACATTGGTAACAAAACGGTGCTAACTCGCCGAATTTTTTACTGAATACTTTTCCGCTATTGTGCGCTTTACAAGGTCGCCGGACGCCTGAGCAGGTACGCCAGCGTCACGATGCAAATCGCCGCTCCGGCATAGAAGGTGTATTCCGCGCCCCACGTCTCCCAGATAATGCCCGCCCCCAGGCTGGCAATCAGCAGCGCCACGCCGCTCACCATGCTGAAGAGGCCAAAGGCGGTACCGCGCAGGTCGGCGGGTGCCGTTTTTGCAATCATCGCGGTCAGCAGCCCCTGAGTCATTCCCATATGGATGCCCCACAGCGCCACGCCGATGATGATCCCCGCCCAGTGGGTGCTCAGCGCCAGTACAATATCCGCCGCGATCAACACCGCCAGCCCCCACTGCAGCAAACGGGTGTGGCTCATGGCATCGGAGAGTTTGCCGAACGGATAGGCCGAAAAGGCGTAAAGCAGGTTCATGGCGACCATCACCAGCGGGATGAGCGCCAGCGGAATACCGGATTGCTGGGCCCGGAGCACCAGAAATGCCTCGCTGAAGCGGGCCAGGGTAAAGACCGCGCCCAGGCCAATCACCCACCAGCAGCTGGCGCCGAGGCGCTTCAGGTTCTCTTTTTTAATCGGATTGGTACGCTTGTGCGCAATCGGAGAGGCGGGTTCATGGAGACCAAAAAAGAGCAGCGCGACGGCAAGCACGCCGGGAATAACGGCGATCCAGAAAATAGTGCGGAAATCGTCGTTCCACAACAGCATCATGCCCACGGCCAGCAGCGGGCCAAGGAAAGCGCCGAGGGTGTCCATCGACTGCCGCAGCCCGTAGGCTGCACCGCGCAGTTCAGGCGGCGTCACGTCGGCCACCAGCGCGTCACGGGGGGCACCGCGGATCCCCTTCCCCACCCGGTCGATTAAGCGTGCCCCGAGGATCATGCCCGACGAGGAGGCGAGCGCAAACAGCGGCTTGCTGGCGGCACCCAGCCCGTAGCCCAGCAGCGCCAGACCTTTGCGTTTCCCCAGATAGTCGCTGATGGCGCCGGAGAAGACCTTGACGATCAGCGCCGTGGCTTCCGCCAGCCCTTCGATAAGACCAATAAAGATGACGCTGGCGCCCAGCGTGGTCACCATAAACAGCGGTAATAAGCTATGGATGATCTCCGAGGAGATATCCATCAACATGCTGACGCCGCCAACGACCCAGACCCCTTTTGGGATCCGGCTCAGCGTGGAAAACCGGGAGTCCATGCTCCACTCCTGCTATCGGGAAAACAGGTATTTAACCCGAAAACGGTGCAGGAGGGAATGCGAATAAATATCGTTAATATCGAAGCGGGAAAACTCAGTGCTTCTCGCTGTCCCCGAGGAAAAAGATCCCCAGCGGGATAGCCAGCAGAACGGTAAAGACCGTGCTGTAGACCAGCACCATCGCCGATTGCAGAACGAACATGCTGGTGGTCCACTCCGTCAACGGAATGTTGTACTGCTCAACCACGCCGACGATCGTCACACGCCCCACCCCAATCACCGCAATCAGAAACACCGTCAGCAGTGCCAGCAGAAATTTTTTCCCCGCCGGGGTGTTAAGTTTTTGGCGTACCATGCATTTATTCCTTCACAGATGAATAACAATGATTGCCGCTCACCCTACCACGATCGGCCCTCCGGCACCAACCCAGAATTTAAAACCACAACAAAGGCAAATTGTCAGTGATATACACCAGATAAAAATAAAATACAGGCAAAAAACACCAGATATGATAGTGTAGGCATGACCCGTTTGACATAAAAAGGAATGACTGTGAAAAACGCATCTAAAAGCATCGTCGCCCTGATGGCACTGGCCTGCGCCAGCGCATATGCCGCCCCTGCCGCTCAATCGCTTGAGAAAACGGCCCCTTATCCGCAGGCGGAGCATGGGATGAAGCGCCAGGTTATCGACCTGCCCGCGCAGAAAGATGAAGCGAATTATAAAGTTGAGCTGCTGATCGGCCAGACGCTGGAAGTGGACTGCAACGTGCACCGCCTCGGCGGGCAGTTAACCAGCAAGACGCTGGAAGGCTGGGGCTATGACTATTACGTCTTTGATAAGGTTACCTCGCCGGTCTCCACCATGATGGCCTGCCCGGAAGGGAAAAAGACCGCCAAATTTGTGACCGCGAATCTGGGTGAGCATAGCCTGCTGCGCTACAACAGTAAGCTGCCGATTGTGGTCTATACGCCGGACAACGTTGAGGTGAAATACCGCGTCTGGCAGGCAGATGAGAAGGTCGAAAACGCCGTTGTGCGTTAAAAAAAAGCCGGGTTAGTTAACCCGGCTTTTTTGCATCAGAGCGCGATATCCGCGACCGGTTTGCTTTCCGGCTGGGACGTCGCCTGCGGCTGAGCCTGAGGCGCCGCATCCGGTGCCTGCGGCTTTTCATACTTCAGCTGCAGCACGCGGCTGGTGTACTCCAGCTCCTGCTCGGTGGCGTCAACGTTACCGTTCAGCGCCGTACCGTAAGACGGAATAATGGTCTTCAGTTTCGCCTGCCATTCCGGGCTGGCGACTTTGTCTTTGAACACTTTTTCCATCAGATGCAGCATAATAGGTGCCGCAGTGGATGCGCCCGGGGATGCCCCCAGCAGCGCGGCTACGGTGCCCTCTTTATCGCTGACCACTTCGGTGCCCAGACGCAGCACGCCGCCTTTCTCTTCGTCACGCTTGATGATCTGCACACGCTGACCCGCCTGCCACAGACGCCAGTCCGCTTTCTTCGCGTCCGGGTAGTACTCTTTCAGCGCCTCGAAGCGATCGTCATCGGAGAGCATCACCTGGCTAATCAGGTACTTCACCAGATCGAAGTTATCCAGACCAACATCGACCATTGGCCCCACGTTCGAGGTGGTGGTTGAGCTCAGCAGATCCCACAGCGAGCCGTTCTTCAGGAACTTGGTCGAGAAGGTGGCGAACGGCCCGAACAGCACCACGCGCTTGCCGTCAAGGATACGGGTATCGATGTGCGGGACCGACATCGGCGGCGCGCCCACGGAGGCCTGGCCATACACTTTCGCCAGATGGCGGTTCACCACTTCCGGGTTTTCCGACACCAGGAACTGGCCGCCAACCGGGAAGCCCGCATAGTTATCCGCTTCCGGAATGCCGGTCTCCTGCAGCAGCTTCAGCGCCGCGCCGCCCGCACCGATAAAGACGAACTTCGCCTTGATGACGTGCTCTTCTTCATTGTGCTTCAGATCGGCAACGGTCACGCTCCATGAGTTGTCCGCGTTACGCTTAAAGCCGCGCACTTCGCTGTTCAGCGACAGGTTGAAGTTCTCTTTTTTCTGCAGAGAGCCCACCAGCTGGCGGGTGATTTCGCCGTAGTTAACGTCGGTACCGATTTCGGTACGGGTCGCGGCCACTTTCTGGTTCGGGTCACGCCCTTCCATGACCAGCGGTGCCCACGCCTTGATCTGGGCGTGATCTTCGGAGTACTTCATCCCGCGGAACAGCGAGCTTTGCTGCAGGGCAGCATAACGGCCGCGCAGGAAGTTAACGTTGTCGTCGCCCCAGACAAAGCTCATGTGCGGCACGGTGTTAATAAAGCTATGCGGATCGTGCATCACGCCGCTGTTCACCTGGTGAGACCAGAACTGACGGGAGATCTGGAACGCTTCGTTGATCTCCACGGCTTTCTCAATACTGATGGAGCCGTCTTTCTTCTGCGGGGTGTAGTTCAGCTCCATTAAGGCCGAGTGACCGGTCCCGGCGTTATTCCAGCCGTTGGAGCTCTCCTGCGCCACGCCGTCCAGACGTTCCACCATGGTCATGGACCAGTCCGGCTGAAGCTCCTGCAGATAGGTTCCGAGCGTGGCGCTCATGATCCCGCCGCCAATTAACAGAACGTCCGTTTCCTGATCCTGCGATGCCTGAGCCTTCGCCGCCATCGGGGCAGCACTAAGGCTTGCCGCCGCAGCCAGCAACAGGGCAGTCATTTTTTTCATAATTAATGCCTTCGTAATAAGCGTATTGTTCGCTATTTATGCAGATGAAGTCGAGTGCGGCGCCACGGTAGCAATATTTAAATATTGTTTAAAGGTTAAATAATTATTGTAATTATGATAATTAATGTCGCGGTATTTGTAGGGACATGGCACGTGCTGCGCTGGAAACGCGCGCGTTTTCCCGCTACTATGCTGCCCTTTGTGATCGGCCGCACAGATCCTGCCCACCGCCACTAACCTGCGAAAAACTATGTCTCCAACACACGCTTCTCCCCATACTCTTGCCGTTCTGCGTTCTCCGTCGCTGTTGACGCGTGAAATCCTGGCCGGTGTGATCACCGCCCTGGCGCTTATTCCGGAGGTGATCTCCTTCTCCGTGGTGGCGGGCGTCGATCCGAAAGTGAGCCTGTTCGCGTCGGTGGTGCTGTGTCTGGCGCTGTCGGTAATGGGCGGACGTCCGGCGATGGTGACCGCCGCCGCGGGTTCAGTGGCGCTGGTGATTGGGCCGATGGTTCATCAGCATGGCGCGCAGTATATTCTGCCGGCGGTGCTGCTGGCGGGGCTGATCCAGATCCTGTTCGGCGCGCTGGGGATGGCGCGCCTGATGCGCTTTATTCCTCAGGCGGTGATGACCGGGTTTGTAAACGCGCTGGGGATTTTAATTTTCTTTGCCCAGGTGCCCCACTTCTGGAGCAAAAGTCCGCTGATTGTCGGCCTGTTTGTTCTGACCCTGCTGATTGTGCTGTGGGCGCCCCGCTACATTAAAAGTATTCCTTCCCCGCTGATTGCGATTGTGGTTCTGACCCTGTTTACCGTCACCAACGGCCAGCTGCTGCCGACCGTCGGCGACGAAGGCTCTATCGGCGGCGGCCTGCCGGGGATCACCCAGATGCTGGTGCCCCTCAATCTGCAAACCCTGAGCATTATCTGGCCCTGCGCGCTAAGTATTGCTTTCGTCGGCCTGATGGAGTCGCTGCTGACGGCAAAACTGGTGGATGAGCTGACCGCTACCCCGTCCAGCAAGCGCCGCGAGAGCATGGGGCTGGGCGTGGCCAATATCATGGCCGGCTTCTTCGGCGGGATCGCCGGATGCGCGATGATCGGTCAGACCATCGTTAACGTTGAAATGGGCAAGGGGCGCAGCCGCGTCTCCACTTTCGCCGCCGGGCTGGTGCTGCTGCTGTTGGTCACTGCCCTGAGCGACGTGATGGCTAAAATCCCGATGGCGGTGCTGGCGGGGATCATGGCGATTGTTGCCATTAAGACCTTCAACTGGCAGAGCATTCGCCCTGCCGCGGTGAAAGGCGCGCCCGTCGCGGAAACCCTGGTCATGCTGGTGACCGTTGCGGCCACCGTCTCAACCGGCAATCTGGCAATTGGCGTGCTGGGCGGGATTATCGTCATGGCGATCCTCCCTGCCCGCCTGCGACGCAGCAGCGCCGCTACAGCAGAAACAGCGTCGCCAGCCCAAGAAAAATAAAGAACCCGCCGGTATCGGTGATGGCGGTGATCATCACGCTCGACCCCACTGCGGGGTCGCGCCCGAGGCGGGTCATCACCATCGGAATGATCACTCCCATCAGCGCCGCCACCAGCAGGTTTAGTACCATCGCCAGGGTCATTACCCCGCCCAGCGCCATATCGTCGTACAGCCACCAGGTGACGCCCCCCATAATCCCGCCCCACACCAGGCCGTTGATCAGCGCCACGCCCAGCTCACGCAAAATCAGGAAGGTAAAGTTGCCCGGCTGAATATGCTGCAACGCCAGGGCGCGCACGATCATGGTGATGGTCTGGTTGCCGGTATTGCCGCCAATGCCGGCCACGATGGGCATCAGGGAAGCCAGCGCCACCAGCTGCGAGATGGTGTGTTCGAAGCCGTCAATCACCCGCGAGGCGATAAAGGCGGTGCAGAGGTTGATCGCCAGCCACGCCCAGCGGGTTTTCACCGCCTTGCTCACCGGAGCATAAACATCCTCTTCCGCGCTGAGTCCCCCGAGGGCGCGCATATCGTTATCGGTCTCTTTATAGACCACATCGACGATCTCATCGATGGTCAGTCGCCCCAACAGCTTGCCCACCGCGTCCACCACCGCGGCGCTGAGCAGGTTGTCACGCTCAAAGGTGCGGGCGGCTTTCTCGGCATCATCTTCCGGGGAGAAGAGCATCGGCTGGGGGTCCATCACCTCGCTGACCTTGCTCTGGGCGCTGTTGAGCAGGATGGTCTGCAGCTTCAGCTCGCCGAGCAGGGTTTTATCCCGGGAGGTGACAAAGAGTTTGTCGGTGTTCTTCGGCATTTTGCCGAGCCGACGCAGGTAGCGCTGGACCGTGCCCAGGGTTACGTCCGGGCGCACGGTGATCACGCTGAACTCCATGATCGCCCCGACGCGATCCTGCTCATAATGCATGACCTGGTGGACGCGGGCGCGATCCTGAGGCGGCAGCGACGCCAGCAGGCGTCCGGTCAGGTTGCGCGGCAGGTGCTGAACCAGGTAAATCTGATCGTCGATATCCAGGGTACGCAGCGCGTCGAGGATCGCGTTGTCGCTCATCTCATCGATCAGATCTTCCCAGACGTTCTCGGACGCCTCCACCAGCACCTGACCGCGCTCGTGATCCTGCACTAGCCGCCACAGGGCATGGCGCTCTTCCGAGGGTAAGGCTTCGAGGGTGTCGGCCAGATCCGGCGGCGGCAAATGCGCCACCAGCGCCCCTACCTCAGCAATATCGTCGGCTAAGGTCCCGACATCATATTGCTCAGCCAGGGTCAGTTTACCCAGCAGGGTGGAGGTGAGCGCTTTGTCGGTGGTCATCAGCCAGATCAGGCGCGCACGCTCTTCATCGCGCAGCCGTGCGCTGTTTTTGCTTAATGCAGACATTAATCATAAATCCATTAAATGAGTTGGCATTAAGCATAGCGCGGGGTTGTGTAAATTTTAATAAACGAATCGGCGGGAAGAGCAAAAAATCGGCAGTTGCAGACCGGGGGGCGGCAAAGCCGCCACCCGGCATTTTGACACTCAGGCGGTACGTGCCACCGCATCACGCGACGCGGCATCACGCTCGGCGCCGGTCAGCTCGGTCAGCTGTCCACTGCGCATCTCCAGCAGGCGGTCGGCATGGATGAAATAGTGATCGTCATGGCTGATGGCAAAAATGGTTTTGCCCATCTGCTGCATCAGCGGCAGCAGCACCTGGTAGAACTCGCGGCGGAAATGCGGGTCCTGATCGGCGGCCCACTCATCCAGCAGAATGATGTCGCGCTCTTCCGCCAGCGCCAGCAGCAGCGCCACGCGCTTCTTCTGCCCTTTCGACAGCTTCAGGTTGAGGATCTTGCCATCCTGCAACTCCAGCTTGTGCGACATTTGCAGATGCGCCAGCCACTTCTCCACCAGCGCCGGATCGGCCTGCTTGCCTTCCGGGCCCAGCAGCTGATCGAACAACCAGACGTCGGTAAACACCGCAGAGAACAGCTTGCGGTAATCTTCCGGTTTCTCGGCGCTCAGCGGCTTACCGTCCAGCAGGATCTCGCCCGACTGGGGCTGATACAGGCCGGTCAGCAACATTGCCAGCGTCGATTTCCCGCTGCCGTTACCGCCAATCAGGAACAGCAGTTCGCCGCGGTTAAGGGTTAAGTTCACCGGCCCGACGGAGAAGTCGTTGTCCTGATATTTGAAGGTGACGTTGCGCAACTCCAGGGTCTGCCAGTCCGGGAAGGCTTCAGGTCGCGGGAACTCGGCTTTGTACGGTGCGAGAGCAAACTTGCGCAGCTTGTTAAAGGCTACCTGGGCGCTGAGCAGGGTCGGCAGCGCGCCGACGGCGGAGAGCAACGGCGTGCGCAGGAACAGCAGGGTCAGCGAGTAGGTCGCGGCGACGTTGGTATCTGCCCAGCCCAGGCTGTTGGCCATCCAGAAGACCAGGCCAATCGCCCCCAGCATCATGATATTGGACCAGTTGACCGCGCTCAGGTGGAAGGTATCGGCCCGCACAATGTGGTGGCGATATTCGCGGGCATCCGGGATATAGAGGTTATTGAAGATGTGCTCGGCGCGCTCGCGGTTAAGGGTCAGCTCTTTGCGCCCTTCCAGCACTGTCTGATAGTCGTTATAGAGCTTATCTTCGGTTTCGCGCAGCACCGCCATGTGCTTGTAGACGCGCGACACCAGCAGGTAGCCGCCCCAGATGGTGATCGCAATCCACAGAGCGGTGATCGCCAGCATTTTGGTGGAGAGCCAGGCCAGATAGGCGGCCGATCCGAAGGTCAGAATAATCCCCTGCACCAGCTCCGGCAGACGCACAAAGGCGATGGTGATTGAGCGTACATCGCTGGTCAACCCGGCTAGCAGCGAGGCGCTGCCCAGCTGCTCGACGCGTTCAACCTGGGTATCCAGAATACGCTTGATGAACTCGCTGCGCAGGCGGTAGACGAAGTGGTGGCCGAGGGTAGTGAGCGCCAGCTGCGAACCCAGGGTGACGGCCATCAGCAGCACCAGCAGGCCGAGAAATTCCGGCAGCACCATCAGGGTGGTGTCCACCGTTTCAATTAAGCGCAGGTTAATAAAGGCAATAAGCCCAATACCCAGCGCGGCGCTGAGCAGGCTGAGCGCCATCACCGCGATAAACGGCCAGCGGTATTGGCGCCAGACCAGTAACAGGAGTTCCATGCAGAGCAATCCAGACAAGAAAAATCAGCCAGCAGTGTAAACTGCTCGCCACTTACATCAAGAATAATTCTTATTTTTATTCGTTATTCGCCGCCTGGCGGAAGGTGAGGTTGTAGCGACAGTCGCCGGTCAGAGGGTGCTCTCCGGGTTTAAGCGGCTGAATGCCATGATAAAACAGGCGGGATGGTCCACCCCACACCACCACGTCACCATGCTCCAGCAGCAGGCGCTGAAGCGGATCGTTGCGGCGTAATCCGCCAAACTGAAACACCGCGGGCAGGCCGAGCGAGACCGAGACAATCGGCGCCCGCAGGTCGGCCTCATCCTTATCCTGATGCAGCGACAGTTTAGCCCCGACGGCGTAGCGATTGATAAGACAGGCATCCGGCTGAAAGTCGGGATAACCCGCCGCGCAGGCGGCATCGTGGCACAGGGCAGCAAAAGCGTCCGGCATCGGCGGCCAGTGCGCATTTGTGATCGGATCGTCCGCTGAATAGAGGTAGCCGTGCCGGTTAGTGGTCCAGCCCAGCCCGCCGCAGTTGGTCATCGCCACCGACATGGTGTATCCCCCGGGGGTGACCATCTGGCGGAACGGCGAGGCGCTGGCGACCTGTTCGATCCCCTGCATTAAGGCGGTGGCCCGCGTCAGGGCAAAGCGGCGCAGGATCACTGCCCCCGGCGCCAGCGGCTCCTGCCAGGGCTCAGCATCTGCAAACAAATCGAGCATCACACCTCCTCTTTTTTGGCTTCGCGACGCAGCAGTGCCGCTTTACGGGCCGTACCCCAGCGGTAGCCCGACAGCCCGCCGTCGCTCCGTACCACCCGGTGACAGGGAATAATAATCGCCAGCTTGTTGGCGGCGCAGGCCCGGGCCACCGCCCGCACCGCACCGGGATGACCAATGGCGTTGGCCACCTGCTGATAGCTTGCCGTCTCTCCGCTACGTATAGCGCGCAGGGCCTGCCAGACCTGACGCTGAAAGGCGGTGCCGCGAATATCCAGCGGCAGGGCGAGCGCCACGGCGTGGTTATCCACGCTGGCGATCACCTGGGCGACGCGCGCGGCGAAGGCGGCATCCGCCTGTTCTCGCCGGGCGTGAGGAAAGATCGTTTCCAGCTCGGCAATCAGGGCGCTGTCATCATCCCCGGGTAGAATGGCACAGACGCCCCGCGTGCTCTCCGCCACCAGGCAACGTCCCAGCGTGCAGTTGCTCAAAGCATAGCGCACGGTGGTTTCCTCCCCGCCGCTGCGGTACTGCTTCGCGGTCATTCCCAGGGTGGCATCGGCGTTGCGGTAATAGCTGCTGCTGTCGGGGAAACCTGCTGCCAGCACGGAGTCAGTAATACTTTCACCCTGCGCCAGGGCGTCGCGCAGCCGTTTCGCCCTGGCCGCCTGCTGCCAGGCTTTCGGCGTCATCCCGGTGAAGGATTTGAACAGACGATGAAGATGCCAGGGGCTCATCGCCACCTCCTGCGCCAGCCTCTCAAGGGTCAGGGGCTGCTCCTGCTCCAGTAACCGGCAGGCTTTTTCGATGGTGGCGATCCGCTGCGCCTGGGGATCCGGTTGATCCGGGCGGCAGCGTTTGCAGGGGCGAAAACCCGCCTGCACTGCCTGGCGGGCATCGGGGTAAAAGTGAACGTTTTCACGTAGGGCGTGGCGCGCCCGGCAGGAGGGACGGCAGAAGATGCCGGTGGTCTGTACGGCAAACACAAACTGACCATCGGCATGGCCATCGCGGGCCAGCACCGCCAGCCAGCGTTGATCGTCATTCATCAGGTTCGGCTTTTTCATGATCGGCTCCTTATATAAGCATACGCCTAGCCTGCCTGAACGCCACCCGACAAAAACCCGCAACCTTGCTTTTTAATTCGCCCCGTTGACGAGGAAGCTGGAGAACTGCGGAGACATCCAGGTTTTGAAGCCCTCCCCTTCGCGGACGATCATATAGATCGCCAGCCCCTGCTCACGTGCGATCTCTTTGGCTTTCTCAGCCCCCAGCACCATCAGACCGGTATCCCAGGCATCGGCTTCCAGCGCCGTAGGGGCGATCACCGTCACCGACACCAGATTGTGCGTAATCGGGCGACCGGTCTGGGGATCAATGACGTGGGAGATGCGTTTTCCGTCCAGCTCATAATAGTTACGGTAGCTGCCGGAGGTGCTGATGCCGTGGCCGTTGATATCGACAATGGCCTGGACGGCATTTTGCCGATCGGTGGGCTTCTGGATCGCCACGCGCCAGGGCTTATCGCTGGCGTTCATGCCGCGGCTGACCAGCGCCCCGCCAACTGACACCAGATAGCGCGAGATCCCCTCTTCGGCCATCAGCCGGGCCAGGTGATCGGCAGCATAGCCCTCACCCACCGTTGAGAGATCGACAAACAGATCGGGGATATCTTTTTCGAGGTATTGCTTGCCGGACTGATTTATCACCGTCAGATGCTGCAGGCCCGTTTGCGCCCGGGCATCGTCAATCTGCGCCTGGTCGGGGGTTTTCACCGGCTGCTTGTTCGGGCCAAAGCCCCACAGGTTAACCAGCGGGCCGACGGTGATATCCATCGCGCCGTTAGTTTTATAGCCCACCCGCAGCGACTCGGTGACAATATCCGCCATCGCTTCGCTCACCGGCCAGGGGGAGGTGCTCTGGGACTGGTTAAAACGCATCAGGGCAGAGTCATTTTTATAGGTGGACATCAGCTGGTCGTCGCCATCCAGCTGGGACTGGATCTTGCCGCGTAGCTCTTCAGCCCGGGCAGCAGAGAGATCAATCACGCTGACGCGCCAGAAGGTACCCATGGTTTTCCCTTCCAGCACCGTTGCGGCGGTGTCGGCCTTAGCCGGAGGAGCGGGGGCATCGCACGCAGACAACATAAACAGTGTCGCCAGAAAGCCGACACGCAGAAAAGTAATTTCCATTCGTTATTATCCTCAAGCCTGAGACCGGCAAGAGTACACTAAAAAGCAGGCTTTGTAAGGGGCTGATAGTAAGACCAAAAAAAGGGGCCAGTTGGCCCCTTTTGCAATACTGCGTAAGACTTAGAACTGGTAAACCAGACCCAGGGCTACGATGTCATCAGTGCTGATGCCTGCACGGTCGGTGAAGGCATTGTCATCCAGCAGGTTGATTTTGTAATCAACATAGGTGGACATGTTTTTGTTGAAGTAGTAAGTCGCGCCAACATCAACATATTTCAGCAGATCCTGATCGCCGTTACCTTCGATGTCCTTACCTTTGGACTGCAGGTAAGCCACGGATGGACGCAGACCGAAGTCGAACTGGTACTGCGCAACCACTTCGAAGTTCTGGGCTTTGTTAGCAAAGCCGTAAACCGCGTTAGGGGCATCGCTCTGAGAGTCACCGAAACGGGTCGCGTTGTAAGTCTGGGAGTACTGCGCTGCCAGATAGAGGTTGTTCGCGTCGTATTTCAGGCCGCCGCTGTACACTTCAGCACGGTCGCCGTGGCCATAAACGCCAGCACCGTTCTGGTCTGCGGTACGTTTGGAAGAGGCTGCTGCCGCACCTACGCTGAAGCCTTCGCCCAGATCATAGGTCAGGGAGCCGCCGAAGCCGTCGCCGTTCTGTTTCAGCAGGCTACGACCGCCTTCGTTTTCACCGCTGACGCTGCCGTTTTTACCCTGGTACTGCAGAGCAAAGTTCAGGCCATCAACCAGACCGAAGAAGTCCTGGTTACGGTAGGTAGCAACACCGTTACCACGGGATTGCAGGAAGTTGTCAGAACCGTAGGTGTCGCCGCCGAATTCTGGCAGCACGTCGGTCCAGGAAGTGACGTCGTAGATGACGCCGTAGTTACGACCGTAGTCGAAAGAACCTGCTTCAGCGAATTTCAGACCAGCGAAGGCCACACGCGTCCAGGACTGGTTTTCGCTCTCGGTGGTGTTGCCCTGAATCTGGTATTCCCACTGACCGTAACCAGTGATCTGATCGTTAACCTGAGTTTCGCCTTTGAAGCCGAGACGCATGTAGGTCTGATCGCCATCAGCGCTATCGTCATCAGAGAAATAGTGCAGACCGTCTACTTTGCCGTAGAGATCTAATTTGTTGCCGTCTTTGTTATAAATTTCAGCCGCATTTGCTGCGCCTGCTACCAGCAGTGCTGGTACCAGGAGGGACAGTACTTTAACTTTCATTATTTTAACCCTCTGTTATATGTCTTTTATTACCACTGCTTACTGATTAACCCTCTTAACCAGTCGGCAAGTTCATTCTCCGCAAAAATACAGAATAATCCAACAAGAATATGATACGAAAACTTTTAAGATATTTCATATTACCGTATAGATGTTTCATTTTGTAAATTTGAGGGAGCTTTTTTGCCGCACAATAAGTTAAAAAATAAAGCACCATAAATCAAAATTTTAAAATTATCATTTAAAATCAATAATTTAACAAAAAATTTATTATAGCACTGATTGCCAAAACAAAAAGGCAGCCGGCTACTAAAATATCTCTCGCTATCATCATTAACTTTATTTATTACCGTCATTCAAATTTGAATGTCTGTTTATCCCGAATTGAACCGAATGCAATGCATTCGGTTTTTTTTTACCCTTCTTTACGCAAATTTAAAATATCTGTGCTACCCACCCGAAACTATAACGACTATTAATTAAATCTTAGGGTGCTATTTTTAGTCCTGAAAATTGAACGGGTAATTTAATTTCTTGTTTATTCGTGCTATTTTTCCACTATATTGTTAGTTATTTGTACAATTATGGTTTAACCGTACAGATTTAAGACAATCCTTTTCGTCTTGCGCAACAGGACGAAAAAGTCAGCCCCGGAAGTAGCGTGAGGCTGGAAATTCGATTATTACGCTTTATACTGCCCTATTCGCCTGAAGCGCAGCCATAACGGGTTAACCACATCAATGAGTCAGTCTGAAACCACAGCCGCGAACAAATTCTCCCTGCTTCCGGGCAGCATTACCCGTTTCTTTCTTCTATTGATCGTTGTGCTGTTAGTGACCATGGGCGTGATGGTGCAGAGCGCGGTGAACACCTGGTTAAAAGATAAAAGCTATCAGATTGTCGATATCAGCCACGCGCTGCATAAACGTATCGACACCTGGCGCTACGCAACCTGGCAGATTTACGACAACATCGCCGCCACGCCGACAACCGCATCCGCAGAAGGGCTGCAGGAGACGCGGCTGAAGCAGGATGTCTACTATCTGGAGAAAACGCGGCGCAAAACCGAAGCCCTGATTTTCGGTTCCCACGACAGCGCCACGCTGGAGATGACCCAGCGCATGTCGACCTATCTTGATACGCTATGGGGAGCGGAGACCGTTCCCTGGTCGATGTACTATCTCAACGGTCAGGACAACAGCATGATCCTGATCTCCACCCTGCCGCTAAAAGATCTCTCCTCCGGTTTTAAAGAGTCGTCGGTGGGCACCGTTGTCGACTCCCGTCGCGCAGAGATGCTGCAGCAGGCCAATGCCCTGGATGAGCGTGAAAGTTTCTCTTCCCTGCGCCGCCTGGCCTGGCAAAATGGCTACTACTTTACCCTGCGTACCACCTTCAATCAGCCAGGTCATCTGGCAACGGTGGTGGCCTTCGATCTGCCGATCAACGATCTGATCCCTCCGGATATGCCGCTTGAGAGCTTCCGCCTGGAACAGGATTCCTCGGGGCAAAACCTGCGCGCGCCGACGGACAAAGAGAGCCCCGAAAGCGTCTCGATCTCCTTTAACGGATCGAAAATCGAGATTGCCTCCTCGCTGAACACGACCGGTATGCGCCTGGTCTGGCAGGTCCCTTTTGGTACCCTGTTGCTGGACACCCTGCAAAATATCCTGCTGCCGCTGCTGCTTAATATCGGCCTGCTGGCGCTGGCGCTGTTTGGTTACACCACCTTCCGCTCGCAGCCAGGCCGCCAGAGCGATGCCCCCGTCGCCGCAGGTACCAGCAACGAGCTGCGCGTGCTGCGCGCGCTCAATGAAGAGATTGTCTCGGTGCTGCCGCTCGGCCTGCTGGTACACGACCAGGAAGCCAACCGCACGGTGATCAGCAACAAAATCGCCGATCACCTGCTGCCACACCTGAATCTGCAGAACATCACCAGCATGGCCGATCAGCATCAGGGCGTGATTCAGGCCACCATTAATAATGAGCTGTATGAGATCCGCCAGTTCCGCAGCCAGGTGGCGTCACGCACGCAGATCTTTATCATTCGCGATCAGGATCGCGAGGTGCTGGTGAATAAAAAGCTCAAACAGGCGCAAAGGCTGTATGAGAAGAACCAGCAGGGCCGCGCGGCCTTTATGCAGAATATTGGCGATGCCTTTAAACTGCCTCTGAAGGCGCTGGCCAGCGAAGCGGCCCAGTTAACCAGCCCGGAAAGCCTGCAGCTGTCGGGGCATGCCGATACGCTGGTGCGGCTGGTGGATGAGATCCAGCTCGCCAATATGCTGGAAAATGACAGCTGGAAGAGCACCACAACGCTATTCTCGATTCAGGATCTGATTGATGAAGTGGTGCCGGAAGTGCTGCCGGTGATCAAGCGTAAGGGGCTGCAGCTGCTGATTAACAACCCGCTGCGGGCCAATGATGAACGCCACGGCGACCGTGACGCGCTGCGTCGTATTCTGCTGATGCTGATCCAGTACGCTGTGACCACCACCCAGATCGGCAAAATTACGCTTGAAGTGAGCAGCGATGAATCAGCCGATGACCGTCTCACCTTCCGTATCCTTGATACCGGTGAAGGGGTTACGGCCAGTGAAATCGACAACCTGCACTTCCCGTTCCTGAATGATACTCAGAGCGATAATTACGGCAAAGCCAACGCCCTCACCTTCTGGCTGTGCGATCAGCTGGCGCGTAAGCTTGGCGGCCACCTGAATATTAAAGCCCGTGAATCGCTGGGCACCCGTTATTCACTGCACGTCAAAATGCCGGCCACGCCGCAGGAAGCAGAGGATGATGAGGGCCTGCTGGACGAGGTAGTGATCATGGTGGATGTGACGTCAAATGAGATCCGCAGTATCGTGGTTCGCCAGCTGGAAAACTGGGGTGCGACCTGTATTTCCCCGGACGAAAGGCTGGCAAGTCAAGAATATGATCTCTTTTTAACGGATAATCCGTCTAATCTTACTGCCTCAGGCTTGCTTTTAAGCGATGATGAGCCTGGCGTGCGAAAAATTGGCCCCGGCCAGGTGCGCGTCAACTTTAATATGAGCAATGCGATGCAGGAAGCTGTACTACAACTAATAGAGGAGCAGCTGGCGCAGGAAACGATCCCGGAATCCCCACTGGGCGGCAATGAAAATGCCGAACTGCAGGCCAGCGGCTATTATTCTCTCTTCGTAGACACAGTACCAGATGATGTTAAGAGGTTGTATACTGAATCCGCTGCGAACGACTTCGCAGCGCTGGCTCAGACAGCACACCGGCTCAAAGGGGTGTTTGCCATGCTTAATCTGGTTCCAGGCAAGCAATTATGTGAAACGCTGGAACATCTTATTCGTGAGAAAGATGCCGCCAGCATAGAAAAATACATCAGCGACATTGACGACTATGTCAAAAGCTTGCTGTAGCAAGGTAGCCCTATACATGAACAATATGAACGTAATTATTGCCGATGACCATCCGATTGTACTGTTCGGTATTCGCAAATCACTTGAACAGATCGAGTGGGTGAATGTAGTCGGCGAATTTGAAGATTCCACAGCACTGATTAATAACCTGCCAAAACTTGATGCGCACGTGCTCATCACCGACCTTTCCATGCCTGGAGATAAATACGGTGACGGGATTACGCTTATCAAATACATCAAGCGTCACTTCCCAAGTATTTCGATCATCGTGCTGACCATGAACAACAACCCGGCAATTTTAAGTGCCGTTCTGGATCTCGATATTGAAGGGATTGTCCTGAAACAGGGCGCACCAACCGATCTGCCAAAAGCGCTGGCCGCGCTGCAGAAAGGGAAGAAATTTACCCCGGAAAGCGTCTCCCGCCTGCTGGAGAAAATCAGCGCTGGCGGCTACGGCGACAAACGTCTGTCACCGAAAGAGAGCGAAGTGTTGCGTCTGTTCGCCGAAGGTTTCCTGGTTACCGAGATTGCCAAGAAGCTGAACCGCAGCATCAAGACCATCAGTAGCCAGAAAAAATCCGCGATGATGAAACTGGGCGTAGAAAACGATATCGCCCTGCTGAACTACCTCTCTTCCGTGACGCTGAGTCCTGCTGATAAAGAGTAGTTGTGCAAAACGCCGGGTGGCGCTGACGCTTACCCGGCCTACACTGCCCGTAGGCCCGCGCAAGCGAAGCGCCGCCGGGCAATAAAAAAAGCCCGGAAATGGGCTTTTTTTTATCCCCGCGTCTTCCTCACCCGCTCCGCATACACCGACAGCGTCTGTTTGAGCACGTCCAGCGTTACCGGCTTGGAAAGACAGCTATCCATTCCCGACTCCAGGCAACGCTGCTTCTCTTCCGCCAGCGCGTTAGCGGTGACGCCCACCACCGGCAGGGTCAGGCCCAGTTGGCGAATACGCTGGGTCAGGCGATAGCCGTCCATGTTCGGCATGTTCACATCGCTCAGAACGATGTCGATGTGGTTTTTACTCAGAACGTTCAGCGCGTCCACACCATCATTGGCGGTTTTGCACTGATAGCCCAACGAGCCCAGTTGATCGGCCAGCAGACGACGGTTAATTGGATGGTCATCTACCACCAGAATCATCATGTCTTCATTCAGCGACTGCGCCGATTCCGGCGACGGCAGCGCCGCCGAGCCATCGCCTGCATCCATTTCCACGCGGTAGATCCGCGCCAGCAGCGCAATCAGTTCGTGCGGCGAGGCTACGCTGTTCACCCACTCACCATGGGCGCGCTCCTGGGCAATACCGATATGGCGACGGCAGAAGATCACCGCTGCTTTGCCCTGCCACGGCTGCTTCAGCTCATCGTCGGTGATGAGCATATCTTCCGCGTCCGGCGTTTGTCCGGCGTAGCGCGCCACGCGAATGCCGTGCGGCGTCAGAAGGGATTCCAGGTAGGCATACAGCGAGGCGTTATTGACCGCCAGCCAGCAGCGTTTGTCGCTTAATCCATCCACCAGCCCAGTGGTCGGTGACTGCGCCGCATAGAGCGGAATGCGGATGGTGAACTGGCTGCCCATACCCGGCTCAGTATCCACCGAGATATCGCCGTCCATCATGCTGATCAGTTTTTCACAAATCGCCAGCCCCAGCCCTGTACCCTGGAAGTTTCGCTGAACTCCCGTCCCCACCTGGAAGAACGGGTCGAAGAGTTTGACAACCTCTTTGGCCGGAATACCTACCCCGGTGTCACGCACGCGAATGCTCAGGTAGTCCCCTGCCCTGGAGACATGCATTACAATGCAGCCCATGTCGGTGAACTTAATGGCATTGCTGAGCAGGTTGGAGATCACCTGTTGCAGGCGCATTGGATCGCCCTGCAGCGATACCGGCACGTCCGGTTCAATAAAGCAGTACAGCCCCAGCTGCTTACGCACCACCAGCGGCAGGTAGTTAGCGCTGATATGGTTCATCACCTCGCGTGGGGAGAATTCACGCGGTTCAATTTTCAGCTGCTCGGACTCGATCTTGGAAAAGTCGAGAATATCGCTGATGATTTTCAGCAGCAGGCTGGAGGAGTTATTCATCGCCGTCACCAGACGGTCAACGCCCCGCGGCAGCTCTTTGGTCTGCAGCAGATCGAGGTTACCGATAATCCCGTATAGCGGGGTGCGCAGCTCGTGGCTGACGGTGGCGAGGAACATCGATTTCGACTGGCTGGCCTGTTCGGCCGACTGAGCCATATCTTGCAACGACTCTTCCATTTTGACGCGCGCGGAGACATCCACCAGCACGCAGATGGCGACGTTCTCATTGCGATAGCGCGAGTGCACAAAGCTGATCTGCAGGTTGGTGTTGTTGCTGGTCAGCACGTCGACGAAGTTGACCTGCTGCCCGCAGATAATTTGCGTCAGGCGCTGCCGGTCCTCGTGGGTCAACATATTCAGATAGTTATGCGCCAGCTCGTTACTGAGGATATTGGTGCCGTCCAGGGTGCGCAGAATACAGATCCCTACCGGCGCAGAAGCAACAATCTTGCGGTTAAACTGCTCATGCTCTTCGAGGCGCTGGGCGTCGATTTCCGCCGGGATAAAGATTTTGCGCTCGTACATCCGCGCGAGAGTAAACAAGGCAATCCCCACCAGCACGTTCAGCAACACCGAGTTGAGGATCAGCATGCGGATACGCTCCAGCACCAGATCCACCGGCACGGAATAGACGATGCTCAGCGACGAAGGCGGCAGGCTCTTTTTCAGCACCAGGTCGCGGAAACCGGAGGTATAACCAAACCATGAACGCTCCTGCATCCAGCGAGGGTCAACCTTGAGGCGGGTTTCCGGACCCGCCAGCGAGATAAGCGCATGGCCGTTTTCATCAAGAATGGTCACGCCCATTGGCAAATTGCCAGGGGTGAAAAAGTTTTCCATGCGGATAGTCTGCTCGGTGCCGAGCATCGCCTGCAGACGGTTAGCCAGGTAGACCGGCGTCATCGCGTAGAAGTACCCTACTCCTGGACGTGGGCCCTGGCTGATCCAGAACAGATTATTGCTGCGCTCATCCTGCGGGGCATTACGGTATTTCATGATCCGCTCGTGCAGGCTTTTCAGGGCGTTGTCACGATCCACCGGCACGTCACGCAGGCCAAAGTTGGCCATACAGAGGTTTTCGCTGCCAATCAGAAAGACCCGGTTCAGATCGTAGGCTGCCGAGAAGTTGTCGCGCCAGTAGCGCATAAACCAGGCCAGCGACTCCAGCGAACCTCGCCATGCTGAACCCATCGCCGAGCAGTCAGAATCGGGGAACAGCGGCTCAAAATTGGGCACCTCGGTTTTGCTGTCGCGCCCGCGGCTGGCCAGTACGCCATTTTCTGCCGTCAGACGGTTCTCAGCGATATACTTGAGCTCCTTCATGACGTCGGCGGTGCGCTGAATATAGCGCTGGGACTGATCGTAACTGAGGTTGAACTCCTGACGGATCTCCGACTCCTTCTGGTGCAGCGCGTTGACGATGTAAAACACCGAAAACAGGGCGATCAGCACCCAGATCAGGAGCGCCAGCGCCCGAAATAGATAGCGAGAGACTTTCAGCGTGGTTCGAAAGGAGACGAGGTATTTCAAGGGGGCGAGGCTCCGCCATCAGGGTCAAAAGGAATGGCTTAAGGTAGCGGTAAACGGGCGCGGTCGCAATGTTCGGTTGTCTGCAATTGCGTGTAGCTGCAAAAGAAAAGGGCCGGAGACCGGCCCTTTATCGTCAGGAGACATTACTCTTCAGCGTCATCCGCTACATCGTCGTCGGTGTCGGCTTCGGGTGCGATCTCATCATCACCTTCCGCTACGCTGCCGTCGATAGAGTCGAGCTCTTCGTCATCCACCGGCTCAGCAACGCGCTGCAGACCCACCACGTTTTCATCTTCCGCGGTACGGATGAGGATCACGCCCTGGGTGTTACGGCCCACCACGCTGATCTCTGACACGCGGGTACGCACCAGCGTACCGGCATCGGTGATCATCATGATCTGGTCGGTATCATCAACCTGCACCGCACCAACAACGGAGCCGTTACGCTCGGTCACTTTGATCGAGATAACGCCCTGCGTGCCGCGGGACTTGGTTGGATACTCGTCCTGGGCAGTACGTTTACCGTAGCCATTCTGCGTAACGGTCAGGATCGCTCCCTCGCCGCGCGGAACAATCAGGGAGACGACGCTGTCTTCGCCCGCCAGTTTGATGCCGCGCACGCCGGTCGCGGTACGACCCATGGCGCGCACTGCGCTCTCTTTGAAGCGCACGACTTTACCGGCGGCAGAGAACAGCATCACTTCGTCGGAACCGGAGGTCAGATCCACACCAATCAGTTCGTCGCCTTCGTTCAGGTTGACGGCAATAATGCCGGCAGAACGCGGACGGCTGAATTCGGTCAGGGCGGTCTTCTTCACCGTGCCGCTGGCGGTCGCCATAAACACGTTCACGCCTTCCGCGTACTCGCGAACCGGCAGAATAGCGGTGATACGCTCGTTCTGCTCCAGCGGCAGCAGGTTGACGATTGGACGTCCACGCGCGCCACGGCTCGCTTCCGGCAGCTGATAAACCTTCATCCAGTACAGACGACCCCGGCTGGAGAAGCAGAGGATGGTGTCGTGGGTGTTGGCCACCAGCAGGCGGTCAATAAAGTCTTCTTCTTTAATACGTGCCGCTGATTTGCCTTTACCGCCACGACGCTGTGCTTCGTAGTCGGTTAACGGCTGGTACTTCACGTAGCCCTGGTGAGACAGGGTCACAACAACGTCTTCCTGGTTGATCAGGTCTTCGATGTTGATATCAGCACTGTTCGCCGTAATTTCGGTGCGACGCTCATCGCCGAACTGATCGCGGACCAGCTCCAGCTCTTCACGGATCACTTCCATCAGACGATCGGCGCTGCCCAGGATATGCAGCAGTTCAGCAATCTGTGCCAGCAGCTCTTTGTACTCGTCGAGCAGTTTTTCGTGCTCAAGGCCGGTCAGTTTCTGCAGACGCAGATCCAGAATCGCCTGAGCCTGCTGCTCGGTCAGCCAGTATTTGCCATCGCGAATACCGTACTGCGGCTCCAGCCACTCAGGACGCGCGGCGTCGTCACCGGCACGTTCCAGCATGGAAGAGACGTTGCCCAGATCCCACGGCTGCGCGATCAGGCCCGCTTTCGCTTCGGCAGGGGTTGGTGCACGACGAATCAGCTCGATGATCGGATCGATGTTCGCCAGCGCAACCGCCAGCGCTTCAAGGATGTGCGCGCGATCGCGGGCTTTACGCAGTTCGAAAATGGTACGACGGGTCACCACTTCACGGCGGTGACGCACGAACGCGCTCAGAATGTCTTTCAGGTTCATGATCTTCGGCTGACCATGGTGCAGCGCAACCATGTTGATGCCGAAGGAGACCTGAAGCTGAGTCAGGGAGTACAGGTTGTTAAGAACCACTTCCCCTACCGCGTCACGTTTGATCTCAATCACGATGCGCATGCCGTCTTTGTCAGACTCATCACGCAGCGCGCTGATCCCTTCAATACGTTTCTCTTTAACCAGCTCGGCAACCTTCTCGATCAGGCGCGCTTTGTTCACCTGATACGGAATTTCGTGGACGATAATAGTCTCACGGCCGGTTTTCGCGTCGGCTTCGACTTCGGCGCGGGCACGAATATAGATCTTGCCGCGACCGGTACGGTACGCTTCTTCAATACCGCGACGGCCATTAATGATGGCGGCGGTCGGGAAGTCCGGGCCCGGGATGTGTTCCATCAGCCCTTCAACGCTGATCTCTTCATCGTCAATATAGGCCAGACAGCCGTTGATCACTTCCGTGATGTTGTGCGGTGGAATGTTGGTGGCCATACCTACGGCGATACCGGAAGAACCGTTTACCAGCAGGTTAGGGATCTTGGTTGGCATCACATCAGGAATGCGCTCGGTGCCGTCGTAGTTATCGACGAAATCAACGGTTTCTTTTTCCAGATCGGCCATCAGCTCATGGGCGATTTTCGACATACGGATTTCCGTATAACGCATCGCCGCGGCGGAGTCGCCGTCGACAGAACCGAAGTTACCCTGACCATCAACCAGCATGTAACGCAGTGAGAATGGCTGTGCCATACGGACGATGGTGTCATAAACTGCAGTATCACCATGGGGGTGATATTTACCGATTACGTCACCAACGACACGGGCTGATTTTTTGTAGGCTTTATTCCAGTCATTGCCCAATACGTTCATGGCGTATAGTACGCGACGGTGTACCGGCTTAAGTCCATCGCGGACATCCGGCAGCGCACGGCCAACAATGACCGACATCGCATAATCCAGATAGGAGCTCTTCAGCTCTTCCTCGATGTTAACCGGTGTAATTTCTCTCGCAAGGTCGCTCATCTAACCGCTATCCCTCTACTGTATCCCGGATTCAAAGGTCGGAAATTATAACACACCCGCTCAGGTTTAAACTAATTTGCTTTGTTATCCTGATATACTTCCTCGTCTTTAAATTACGGAGTAAAAGCGTCCATGAATGCGGAAAAATCCCCGGTGGCTCCCAACGTTGACCATGAAGAGATCGCTAAATTCGAAGCCGTCGCCTCGCGCTGGTGGGATCTTGAAGGTGAGTTCAAACCCCTGCACCGCATTAACCCCCTGCGTCTGGGCTATATCGCGGAGCGTTCCGGCGGCCTGTTCGGTAAAAAGGTGCTCGATGTGGGCTGCGGCGGCGGCATTCTCGCCGAGAGCATGGCGCGCGAAGGCGCCACGGTGACCGGACTGGATATGGGCTTCGAGCCGCTGCAGGTGGCGCGACTGCATGCGCTGGAAAGCGGCATTCAGGTAGAGTATGTGCAGGAAACGGTTGAGGAGCACGCCGCAAAGCATGCCCATCAGTATGACGTCGTCACCTGCATGGAGATGCTGGAGCACGTTCCCGACCCGCAATCGGTAGTCAAAGCCTGTGCGGCGCTGGTGAAGCCGGGCGGTCAGGTGTTCTTCTCCACTATCAACCGCAACGGTAAGGCGTGGCTGATGGCGGTGGTCGGCGCGGAGTACGTGCTGCGGATGGTGCCAAAAGGTACGCATGACGTGAAAAAATTCATCAAACCGGCCGAATTACTGAGCTGGGTTGACGGCACGTGGCTGAAAGAGCAGCACATGACCGGTCTGCATTACAATCCTCTGACCGACAAGTTCAAACTGGCGCCGGGCGTGGACGTGAACTACATGCTCCATACCACCGCAAAAAAAGACTAAGAATATCCACTCTTTTTCTAACGAATGCGCAACCCCCCGTTGCGCATTTTTGACCACCCGTTGAAGAAATCAGCAGTCGATCAAATTTTCATTTTTTTTTCTAAATTATTGACATCACGTCCAGGCCTTACGGTACGAGGACTTACGCTTTTTTACGCTTTGACAACCTCAATTTAACCTCAAAATCAACTCTTGTACTGAAAAGAATCCTTACTAGAATACTCACCATCTTGCGTTATGCTTAATGCGAAACCCCTATATATAGTATTTATCCACAACAACCTGTGGATAAACGGGGGATATTTCTTTTTTTCACGGACAGGTAAAAACCCACATGAATCAGAGTCTGCTGGTGACAAAGCGCGACGGTGCTACCGAGCGTATCAATCTGGACAAAATCCATCGTGTTCTCGACTGGGCAGCAGAAGGACTGAACAACGTATCTATCTCCCAGGTTGAACTGCGCTCCCACATCCAGTTCTACGACGGCATCAAGACCTCTGATATCCACGAAACCATCATCAAAGCGGCAGCGGATCTCATCTCCCGCGAAGCACCGGATTATCAGTACCTCGCTGCCCGTCTGGCCATTTTCCACCTGCGTAAAAAAGCCTACGGCCAGTTTGAGCCGCCAGCGCTGTTCGATCATGTGGTGAAGATGGTTGAGCTGGGCAAATACGACACGCATCTGCTGGAAGACTACACGGAAGAAGAGTTCAAGCAGATGGACGGGTTTATCGATCACTGGCGTGATATGAACTTCTCCTACGCCGCGGTAAAACAGCTGGAAGGTAAATACCTGGTCCAGAACCGTGTGACCGGCGAAATCTACGAGAGCGCCCAGTTCCTCTACATTCTGGTCGCCGCCTGCCTGTTCTCTAACTACCCGCGTGCAACCCGTCTGGAATACGTGAAGCGTTTCTACGACGCGGTCTCCACGTTCAAGATTTCTCTGCCTACGCCAATTATGTCCGGCGTGCGCACCCCAACCCGCCAGTTCAGCTCCTGTGTGCTGATCGAGTGCGGCGACAGCCTGGACTCCATTAACGCCACCTCCAGCGCCATCGTGAAATACGTTTCCCAGCGCGCCGGTATCGGCATCAACGCCGGTCGCATTCGCGCGCTGGGCAGCCCAATTCGCGGCGGTGAAGCGTTCCACACCGGCTGTATTCCGTTCTACAAATACTTCCAGACCGCGGTGAAATCCTGCTCTCAGGGCGGCGTGCGCGGTGGTGCAGCGACCCTGTTCTATCCGATGTGGCACCTGGAAGTTGAAAGCCTGCTGGTACTGAAAAACAACCGTGGCGTGGAAGGAAACCGCGTGCGTCACATGGACTACGGCGTTCAGATCAACAAGCTGATGTACACCCGTCTGCTGAAAGGCGGCGACATCACCCTGTTCAGCCCATCCGACGTTCCGGGCCTGTATGACGCCTTCTTTGCCGATCAGGATGAGTTTGAGCGCCTGTACGTTCAATACGAAAACGACGACAGCATCCGCAAGCAGCGCGTGAAGGCGGTTGAGCTGTTCTCGCTGATGATGCAGGAGCGTGCCTCCACTGGCCGTATCTACATCCAGAACGTTGACCACTGCAACACCCACAGCCCGTTCGATCCGGTCGTTGCCCCAGTGCGCCAGTCCAACCTGTGCCTGGAGATCGCCCTGCCGACCAAACCGCTGGAAGATGTGAACGACGAAAACGGCGAGATCGCCCTCTGTACGCTCTCCGCGTTCAACCTGGGTGCGATTAACAGCCTCGACGAGCTGGAAGAGCTGGCGGTGCTGGCGGTACGTGCCCTGGATGCGCTGCTGGATTATCAGGATTACCCAATCCCGGCGGCAAAACGCGGTGCAATGGGTCGTCGTACCCTCGGCATTGGCGTGATCAACTATGCCTACTGGCTGGCGAAAAACGGCAAGCGTTATTCCGACGGCAGCGCCAACAACCTGACGCACCAGACCTTCGAAGCCATTCAGTATTACCTGCTGAAGGCTTCCAACGATCTGGCTATCGAACAGGGTGCCTGCCCGTGGTTCAACGAAACCACCTACGCCAAAGGCATTCTGCCGATCGACACCTATAAGAAAGACCTGGACGCGATCGCCAACGAGCCGCTGCACCTGGACTGGGAAGCGCTCCGTGAGTCCATTAAAACCCACGGCCTGCGTAACTCCACGCTCTCTGCCCTGATGCCGTCCGAGACCTCCTCGCAGATCTCCAACGCCACCAACGGCATCGAGCCGCCGCGCGGCCACGTGAGCATCAAAGCCTCGAAAGACGGGATCCTGCGTCAGGTGGTGCCGGACTACGAGCTGCTGAAAAACAACTACGAGCTGCTGTGGGAAATGCCAAATAACGACGGCTACCTGCAGCTGGTGGGCATCATGCAGAAGTTTATCGACCAGTCGATCTCTGCGAACACCAACTACGATCCGTCACGCTTCCCGTCCGGGAAAGTGCCGATGCAGCAGCTGCTGAAAGACCTGCTTACCGCCTATAAATTCGGCGTGAAGACCCTGTACTATCAAAACACCCGTGACGGTGCGGAAGATGCGCAGGACGATCTGGCCCCGTCCATTCAGGATGATGGCTGCGAAAGCGGCGCATGTAAGATTTAATGTAAATGCCGGGTGGCGCTACGCTTACCCGGCCTACGATTTTGTTTGCCCGACCTACAAAATCTCTCACAGGACACACTCATGGCATACACCACCTTTTCACAGACGAAAAACGACCAGCTCAAAGAGCCGATGTTCTTCGGCCAGCCGGTCAACGTGGCACGCTACGATCAGCAAAAATATGACATCTTCGAAAAGCTGATTGAAAAGCAACTCTCCTTCTTCTGGCGTCCGGAAGAAGTTGACGTTTCCCGCGACCGCATCGACTTCCAGGCCCTGCCGGAACATGAAAAGCACATCTTCCTCAGCAACCTGAAGTATCAGACGCTGCTGGACTCCATCCAGGGTCGTAGCCCGAACGTGGCGCTGCTGCCGCTGATCTCTATCCCTGAGCTGGAAACCTGGGTCGAGACCTGGGCGTTCTCCGAGACGATCCACTCCCGCTCCTACACCCATATCATCCGTAATATCGTCAACGATCCGGCGATTGTGTTCGATGATATCGTTACCAACGATCAGATCCTGAAGCGCGCGCAGGGTATTGCCCACTTCTATGACGACCTGATCGAGATGACCAGCTACTGGCATCTGCTGGGTGAAGGCACCCACACCGTGAACGGTAAAACCGTCACCGTGAACCTGCGTGAGCTGAAGAAAAAGCTCTACCTGTGCCTGATGAGCGTTAACGCCCTGGAAGCGATCCGCTTCTACGTCAGCTTCGCCTGCTCCTTCGCCTTCGCGGAACGCGAGCTGATGGAAGGCAACGCCAAAATCATCCGTCTGATCGCCCGTGATGAAGCCCTGCACCTGACCGGCACCCAGCATATGCTGAACCTGTTGCGCAGCGGCGTGGACGATCCGGAGATGGCCGAGGTTGCTGAAGAGTGCAAGCAGGAGAGCTATGACCTGTTTGTCCAGGCGGCACAGCAGGAAAAAGAGTGGGCGGAATACCTGTTCCAGGGCGGCTCCATGATTGGCCTGAACAAAGATATTCTCTGCCAGTACGTGGAGTACATCACCAACATCCGCATGCAGGCTGTGGGCCTCGACCTGCCGTTCCAGACCCGCTCCAACCCAATCCCGTGGATCAACACCTGGCTGGTGTCCGATAACGTTCAGGTGGCACCGCAGGAAGTGGAAGTCAGCTCCTACCTGGTCGGTCAGATTGACTCCGAAGTCAACACCGACGATTTGAGCGACTTCCAGCTCTGATGAGCCGCGTGACGCTTCGTCTTACTGGCACAGAACTCCTGTGCCAGGAAGAACACCCTTCCCTGCTCGTTGCGCTGGAATCCCACCAGATTGAGGTCGAATACCAGTGTCGTGAAGGCTACTGCGGCTCCTGCCGCTGCCGCCTGGTGACCGGTCAGGTCGACTGGATCACCGAACCGCTGGCCTTCATCAACGAAGGGGAAATTTTGCCCTGCTGCTGCCGGGCAAAAGGTGATATCGAAATCGAAATGTAACCCGGTCAGTAGCTGCTTTTACTGGCCCGGGCGCTGCCGGATCTGAACAGCGCCAGCCGCTCGTCCAGCGCTCCGGTATAGAGCATGGTATCGACCCCGACGGCAACAAAGTTCGCCCCCCACGCCAGACAACGCGTCGCCATCTCAGGCTCCACCGCCAGGAAGCCCGCGGCTTTACCCGCGTGTCGGATCCGGCGGATCGCCTGCTCGATAATGGCCTGCACCTGCGGATGACCGGCGTTGTCGGGATAGCCCAGCGAAGCCGACAGATCGGCCGGACCGATAAACACCCCGTCAATTCCTTCAACTTCCAGAATCGCATCCAGATTATCCAGTGCGGTTTTGCTCTCCACCTGAATAAGCAGGCACAGCTCGTCGTTGGCCCGGGCCATGTAGTTCTCCACCCGTCCCCAGCGCGCAGCCCGCGCCACGCCGGCCCCCACGCCGCGTACGCCCAGCGGCGGATAGCGCGTAGCGGAGACGATCTCCCGGGCCTGTTCGGCGCTGTCGACCATTGGGATCAGCAGCGTCCTGGCCCCAATATCCAGCACCTGTTTGATCAGGCTGCGGTCACCGTCAACCGGGCGTATCACCGGCTGGCTGGCATAAGGGGCAATCGCCTGCAGCTGGTGGTAGAGATCCTGCACCGTGTTGGGCGCATGCTCCCCGTCGATTAACAGCCAGTCGTAGCCAGAGGTCGCCGCGATCTCCGCCATATAAGATGAGGTGGAGCTCAGCCACAGCCCGATCTGCGTTTCACCGTTACGCAGAGCCTGCTTAAAGGGGTTGGAAAGAACGTTTTGCATAATAACTCCCTGATATTAATGATGTACGCGATCGGCCTGCGGCACGCTGCGGGTCACGCCCAGCACCAGAATCGCCAGTGCGCCGAGGATCGCAATCCCGGCCAGCGCCAGCAGCCCGGCTGCATCGCTGCCAAATACGGTCTGGGCTTTCACCCGGATAAGCGGAGCGAGAAAACCACCCACTGCGCCAAACAGATTGACGAAGCCAATCCCCGCCGCCAGCGCGGTGCCGGAGAGCAGCTGCGTCGGCATGGTCCAGAAGACCGGCTGCACGGCGATAAACCCGACCGCAGCCACGCACAGCGCCACCATCGCAAGCCACGGCGATACCAGCCCTGAGACGCCCACTCCAATACCGGCGGCCAGCAAAGTCAGCGTGGCGATGTTGCGCCGCTCGCCGGTGCGGTCGGAGTAGCGCGGGATGAGCCAGGTGCCAAACAGCGCCGCAACCCACGGAATAGCGGTCACCACCGAGGCGGTGAAGCCCACTTTGGTGCCGAGCAGGGCCGCCACCTGGGTCGGCAGGAAGAAGATCAGCCCGTAGACGGCGATCTGGATAGTCATGTAAATAAACGCCAGCTGCCAGACCCGACCGTTGCGCAGGGCATCGCTCAGCCGGGACGTGGCCTTGCTCTGTTCCTCCCCCGCCAGCTGATTAATCAGCACCTGCTTCTCCTGAGCAGTGAGGAACCGCGCCTGCTGCGGGGTATCGTCCAGCCAGAAGAAGGTAAAGACCCCTGCCCCCACGGCAATCAGCCCTTCGATAATAAACATCCAGAACCAGCCGGGATGGCCCATAAAGCCGTGCATTTCCAGCAGCGCCCCGGAGAGCGGCGATCCGAGCGACAACGCCAGCGGCGCGCCCATGTAAAACAGCCCCATGATGCTGGCGCGGTTGCGCTGGGGGAACCACTGGGAGGTGAGGTAGATCATGCCGGGGAAGAAGCCTGCCTCCGCTGCCCCCAGCAGGGTGCGGATCAGCAGAAACTTACTTTCCGTGTCGGCCCACGCCATCGCCGCGGAGAGGAACCCCCACAGCAGCGTGGTGGTGCCAATCCATGTCCGTGCGCCAAACTTGCGCATCAGCAGGTTAGCGGGCACCCCCAGCAGGGCGTAAACCACAAAGAAGATCCCGGCGCCCAGGGCATAGGCTTCGTTACTGAGCCCGGTATCAATCTGGTAGCTCTCTTTGGCGAAGCCGATATTAGAGCGATCCAGAAATGCCAGCACGTAGAGCGCCAGCATGAACGGGATCAGGCGGGCGCGGTTTTTCCTGACCACGCTGTCGAGCAGAGTCATACTCATGGACAATCCTCAGTAAAAGGTGACGCCACGCCGAAGCGCGGCGCGACGGATTAGTGGCTGTAAGGACGCTTCAGGGCACAATCGCGGTTCAGCTCGACGCCGAAGCCGGGTTTATCCAGCACCGATTTGTGGATGCGGCCATTCACCGGCACCGGTTCATCAAGCAGGATCGGATCAAACTGCGGACGCAGCGTCGCGCAGTCCGGGCTGGTCATCAGGAACTCGCTGAACGGCGTGTTGGTGAAAGTGATCACCGCATGGTGGGAGTAAACCGACGAGCCGTGCGGCACCACCAGCTGTCCCCGCGCTTTAGCGATAGCGGCGATCTCCACCAGGGTGGTTAAGCCGCCGCACCAGCCAACGTCCGGCTGCATGATATCGATCCCGGTTTCGGAGAGCGTGCGGAAGGATTGCAGGGTGCCGTGGTGCTCGCCGCTGGTCACCATCATTCCCGGCGGGGCATTGCGCTTCAGTTCGCGATAGCCTTCGTACTGCTGCGGCGGGAGGCACTCCTCAATCCACTTCAGGTTATAGGGCGCGCAGGCGTGGGCCAGTCTGGTGGCGTAATTCACGTCCTGGCTCATCCAGCAGTCGAGCATCAGCCAGAAGTCCGGACCGCATTTCTCGCGGTACTCCGCCACCATTGCCGCGTCCTGGCGGATCCCGGCGTCGCCATCGTGCGGCCCCCGGTGGGTCGGCATTTTGCCGCCGATAAAGCCCATCTCTTTCGCCAGGTCCGGCCGCGTGCCGGTAGCATAAAAGCGGATCTCATCCCGTACCGCACCGCCGAGCAGCTTGTAGACCGGCAAGCCGACCACCTTGCCGAACAGATCCCATAGCGCCAGGTCGATGCAGGAGATGGTGTTCAACACCAGCCCGCCGGATCCAGCGTAATACATGGTCGCCCCGAGCATCTGGTCGTGAATAAGCTTGATGTCGCTGACGCACTTGCCTTCAATAAAGCGGCTGAGGTGCTTCTCAACGATAAAGCAGCCCATCTCTCCGGCGGTGGAGACCGCAAAACCGGTCTGGCCGTTGTCGGCCTCCACTTCGACAACCAGCGTGCCGAGGACGTTAATGCCGAAGGACTGACGCGACTGTTCATACTGCGGATATTTACTCATTGGGGTGGCAATGTGGTCGTCGATCCAGTGGTTGGCCCCCTGGTCGTGATAATCACCACCGCCTGCGCCCTTCTCTGCCGTAGCGCCGCCGGTAAACCAGGCACGGATCTGTTTAATCTTCGGTAGGGTCATGATGTTCTCCATATTATAAGGCTTGATCGAAGGGGCTTTTCCAGCCCAGTAAACGGGAAATATCTTTCGCGCAGGCAATCGCTTTACCGGCCAGGTAATCGCGGTTGTCCTCGTTGATCTGCAGCCGGGTACCCACCACCGAGATTGCCGCGGTAAGGTCGTTGCTGGCGTTAAAGACCGGCGCCGCCACGCAGCGCACGTCGGGGTAGTCTTCCCCGTTGTCAAAGCTCCAGCCTCTGGCGCGAATGCGTGCCAGCTCGTCGCGCATCTGCCCGGCGCTGGTGATAGTGGTAGGGGTGACCCGCTCCCAGTCCAGGCTGGCAATAATGGCCTCCTGCACCCGCTCGGGCTGCCAGGCGAGCAGGCATTTGCCAATCCCCGAGCGGGAGAGCGACAGGCTTTTCCCCTCGTGGGAACGCACGCTGATGGTTGCGGGCGACTCGATTTTGAGGATGTAGTAAGCGCTGCCGTTATCGATAATGCCGAGATGGCACAGCAGGCCGCTCTCGTCCATCAGCTGCGTCAGGCGCGGGCGCGCCATCTCACACAGATCCATCCGGCTGACCGCATGGCCCGCCAGCTCCACCAGCCGGGTCCACAGGCAGTAGTTGTCCTGGCTGTCGAGGCTGAGAAAACGCTGTCTTCTCAGTTCACCCAGCAACAGATAGGCAGTGCTTTTCGGGATCCCCAGCGCGTCGATAATAGTCGCGGCGCTACAGGGCCCCAGACGGGCAATGGTGTCGAGAATATCGATGGCGCGGGTCAGCGCCGGTACTTTGGTTGATTCCAACATGCTGGACTCCAGTCCTGAATACTGGAATCAGTGTTGCGGCTGAGGGCGGGTTTATTTGTGAGCGAGTTCAAATCGCCGGAGGGTTCCAGCCAGCTGGACAAACAGCAGGATAAAATTGTGACGAACAGCGCAGAAAAAAACAGAGCGAGTACAACAGGTTGGACAACAACGCGCCGGACGGGAGCCCGGCGCGCAAAAATCACGGCAGGAACAGCGTCTCGACGACGTTGATCCAGCCATGTTCAGTGGCCACCGGCTTGCCGTTCAGCCAGCGACGCAGCATGTTAAGCGCCATCATCGCGCAGACCTCCTGACGGACTGCCAGGCTGTAGCGCGTTGTGCTCATCTTCACCCGCAGGGCGTGGGTGCCTTCCGGGGTAGCCAGGGCAAAGTTGAGATGATCTTCTTCCGCACCCGACACCGCTAACGCCAGACCGGCAAAATGTTTCACGCGCCGCTCGGCCACCCAGTGGGCAGTTTGCGCCAGGGTCTCCTCCTGGGAAGGCACCACCTCGCTTGCCAGCAGTGGAGCGCTTACCCGCGAGAGCTGTAACGCCAGCAGGCCACCGGTAAATTGCTCGCTCAGGGTCAGGCTCAGCTGGCGGGCCTGTAGATTGCGGGCGATTTGCGCCGGGAGTCCTTCGGTGCCTTCGAAGATCAGGTTCTCACCCGCCACGCGCTGCACCTCAGGCCACAGGGCCAGCATTGCGGCCTTCTCGGTGGCCGGGCCGGTTAATTTCAGTTCGATAATCGGCATGGAGGAGCGGTAGCCCATCGTCACGCCTGGCGGTAACACCAGATGATCGAGACTCTGCGCCAGGTCGCTCTCCGAGCGGCCAAAAGTGGTGAGTCGTAAACAGATCGGGGGTTCCGGTAAGGTAAAACGCTGCCGCAGACGCGGCAGGATCTCTTTTTCCACCATCACCTTAAATTCGGACGGAACGCCGGGGGTGAAGAACATCAGGCAGCGATTAAGCTGAACGGCAAAGCCGCAGGCGGTACCGACAGGGTTATCAACCAACTCCGCGCTGGCCGGAATTTCTGCCTGTTTGCGGTTGCTGGGAGCCATCACTTTGCCGCGATCGCTGAAGAAATGCTCCATATGGCTGAGCCACTCGGTATGCAGCACCAGCTCTTCGCCTTTCGCCGTGGCGGCGGCCAGCGCGCTCAGGTCATCGCTGGTGGGGCCGAGGCCCCCATTTACAATCAGCACATCCGCCTGTTCGCTACGTTCACGCAGGACGTTGACCAGCGACTCCAGCGAGTCGCCCACCGTGTTACGCCGCGTTAGGGGTAATCCTTGCTCAAAGAAAATATCCGCCAGCCAGGCCGCATTGGTATCAGTGATTTGTCCATACAGCACTTCATCGCCAGTGGACAGCATCTCCACGTTTATCATTGTGTTCTCCCGCATTTGTGGTGAAAACACTATAGCGCAATCGGCTGTGGGGGGAAGAGAGAAACAGGCGCGGCAGAACGCCGCGCCGGGAGATCAGAAGCCTGCGCTTACGCCCACGTACGGGCCATCAGCGACGGCGTTGTCGCGGTTGCCGTCTTTGCCCGCCAGGTTAAGGTAACGGTAGCCCGCTTCAATGGTGACAGGACGCATGATGGTCCAGCGCGCACCCGCGTTGGCCTCTTCGTAGCTATCGATACCGCTGGAGAGGGAGTCCGGAGAGTAGTAGTACTCGCCAAACAGACCAAAGCTGTTGCCAATTTTCCACTGCAGACCACCGCCTACCGCTGCCGCATAGCCTTCATCGCTGTCTTTCGGGTTGGTGTAGATGCCTTTACCGCCCACGGTGGCAAGGAACGGACCGAGAGGCACGTTCAGACCCAGACCGATGCTGGCCACGTCACCCTCATCGTCGTTATTGGTCCAGTTGCCGCTCGCGGCCAGACCCGACGTTTCGGTGCCAAAACCGACGCCAACGTTGGTGTAGTCCTCACCGGCCTGGCCGCTGATGGAAATTGCGTTCGCTGCCGCAGAAACGAACATCAGGCCGCCGAGGCCCAGTAATGCCACTTTTTTCATTGTCGTGATCCCGCACAATTATTTAGATAACTTCCAAAAACGCGTGATTTTAACGTGAGTCAGCCTGCGATCAACGCTGTGGTGAGATAATAAAAAAATAAGTTTGTAACGAGTTGATACTTACAGGATTTAACAATGTTAAATCCTGAGAAACAGGTTACGCCCGGTTACCTTGCGTCCGATCAATACCTGCCCTGACGCATTTCTTTAGATTAACTTTTGCTCAAAACGGAAATTTACCGACTAATACTCACACATCAGAGAGAAAATATGAGCAAGAAAGGTTTAACCACCGCATCCGGCTGCCCCGTTGTTCACAACAATAATGTTGCCACCGCGGGCCCACGCGGACCGATGCTGCTGCAGGATGTCTGGTTCCTGGAAAAACTGGCGCATTTCGACAGAGAGGTGATCCCGGAGCGTCGGATGCATGCCAAAGGCTCAGGCGCCTACGGCACCTTTACCGTTACCCGGGACATCACCGCCTTTACCCGTGCAAAGCTGTTCTCCGCTGTCGGTAAAAAAACCGATCTCTTTGTGCGCTTCTCCACCGTGGCCGGTGAACGCGGCGCCGCCGATGCGGAACGTGATATCCGCGGCTTCTCCATCAAGTTTTACACCGAGGAAGGTAACTGGGATCTGGTCGGCAATAATACCCCTATTTTCTATCTGCGCGATCCGCTGAAGTTCCCGGATCTTAACCACGTGGTGAAACGCGATCCGCGTACCAACCTGCGTAATCCGACTTACAAATGGGATTTCTTCTCTCAACTGCCGGAAACGCTGCACCAGCTGACCATTGACTTCAGCGATCGCGGCCTGCCGTGCTCCTATCGCACCATGCACGGCTTTGGCAGCCATGCGTTCAGCTTTATTAACCACAACAACGAACGCTTCTGGGTGAAATTCCACCTCAAGTCCCAGCAGGGTATTGCTAACCTGCAGGACGATGAAGCCAAACGCCTGGTTGCAGAAGATCGCGAGAGCTCACAGCGGGATCTGTTTACCTCTATTGAAAAAGGCAACTTCCCGCGCTGGACGTTTTACGTGCAGATCATGCCGGAAAGCGATGCCGCGAAGGTGCCTTACAATCCGTTCGATTTGACCAAAGTCTGGCCGCACGGCGACTATCCGCTGATGGAGGTGGGTGTGCTGGAGCTGAACCGTAACCCGGATAACTACTTTGCGGAAGTTGAGCAGGTGGCGATGTCGCCTGCTAACGTGGTGCCGGGGATTGGCTTCTCGCCGGATCGCATGCTGCAGGGGCGCCTCTTCTCCTACGGCGATGCCCACCGCTACCGTTTAGGGGTAAACCATCACCAGATCCCGGTAAACGCCCCGCGCTGCCCGTTCCATAACTACCATCGCGACGGCGCGATGCGCGTGGATGGCAACAGCGGCAACGGCGCCACCTATGAGCCAAACAGCTTTGGCGTGTTCCAGGAACAGCCGGACTTTAGCGAGCCACCATTGTCGCTTGAGGGTGCCGCAGACCACTGGAACCATCGTGAAGATGCCGACTATTTCAGCCAGCCGCGCAAGCTGTTTGAACTGCTGAGCCCGGACGAGCACCAGCGAATGTTTGAACGTATCGCCGGGGATATGCAGGATGTACCGGCGTTTATTCAGGCACGCCAGATTGCCCTGTTCAGTGAGGTTCATCCTGACTACGGAGCGGGTGTCCAGGCGGCACTGATGCGCTTAGCCGAAGAGAAGTAAAAACAGAACGGGAGCTCAGGCTCCCGTTTTTTATTGCATGACTAATGTCTGGCCTGCTCGACAATCTCGGGTGCCAGCCCGGTCAGTTGGGTGACGGTCTCGGGCGGCAGGCCCTTTTCCAGCATAGCCTTCGCGATGCGAAGCGCCTCCTGTTCAATGCCTTCCGCTCTGCCCTGACTTAACCCCTGACTTAATCCCTGAGCCATGCCCTCTTCCCGGAGAAATTGCGCAATATTCATTAACGTCTCCTTATGCTGATGATCCTTCGTCCTGTGTGCTAATGCCTGCAAAAACGCTGCAGGATCGGCGGTATGGCCGGCCTGAAGAAGATAGTTGAGCAACGTTTTAAGCTGGGCGTTGCCAGTGTATCCCAGCGCCAGGAGCCTGACCAGTTGCTCATGGAGTTCCAGCATGTCCCGCTGCCGGACATGCTTTTGCAGCAGTTCCAGCATCGCAATCCGCCGGTGTTGCATGATGCTTTCGTCGGGTAGACAGGTGATGTCAATCAGGGGAAAGGCCCCGGTGTAGAGCGATTCCGCCTGTTCAGGCACCTGAAAGCCATCAAGCCAGCGCAGCGACCATGGGTAAGGCGAGATCCGGCCATGATAAAACAGCATTGGGATCACCAGCGGTAGCTCCCGGTGCCCTTTGTCGAGATGCCGCTGCATGGCGGCAATCGCATAGCGCATCAGGCGAAAGGCCATGTGCCGATCCGGGGAGCTTTGATGCTCGATCAGCACATAAATATACCCGGCGCCGGAAGCGGTTTTCACGGACCAGAGGAGATCGGCGTAGCTGAGACGAAGATCCTCTTCGACAAAGCTGCCAGACTCCAGCCGCAACGACGACAAATCACAGAGTGCGCGTAATTTTTCAGGTAGGTGAATCGCTAAAAAATCACGCGCCGTCTCTGCCTGCGACAGAATATGACGAAACACCGCGTCATGCGGTGTGGGTGTTGATGGGCTGTGCATATTATCCCTTGCGTCAGTTCCTTTCGCCGGAAAATAGCACAGCGCGTGTTGCAGGTAAGCTTGTTGAGTTTCTTTCCCGAGCAGGCTCGCAAATCACCCTCTTAGCGACTGATGAACCCACTGTTGCAGGGCGCGTCGGGAGATCTTAATCCCGCCATTTTTGAGTTCAGCGGGAAGGACCAGCCAGTGCACCGGCTGCTGAAAGCGCGCCAGCTTATCAGCGACCCAGTGCGGCAGCTGCGCGATATCTGCCTCCGCTTCGCACTCGACGACCGCCACCGGCCTCTGACCAAACTCGGCATCATCGAGGGGAACCACATACACCTGGCTGACCTGAGGATGAGTGCCGATCACTCGCTCCAGTTCCTCGGGCTGGATCCCCTCTCCGCCGCTGAAAAACAGGTTATCCATGCGACCAAGGATCGTCAGGCGTCCGTCAACAATCTCACCGCGATCGCGGGTGGCGAACCAGCCCTGCGCGTTAGCGACGGTGACAAGCTGACCGTCACGCCAGTAGCCGCTGGCCATGCTGGCAGCCTTTAACCACACTTCACCCTCCACCAGCTTCACTTCCCGGCCCGGCAGCGGATAGCCGACATCCGCCAGGCCATCCGCCTCTTTGGCGCAGACCGTGGAGGCGAACTCCGTCAGGCCATACCCGCACCAGCTGCGAATGCCCCGGCTGGCAGCCCGCAGGGTTAACTCTCCGGGGATCGCCGCGCCGCCCAGCAGCACCGCTTTTAACGCCACCTCGTCTCCGCCGTTAAGCAGCCGCCAGAGCTGGGTCGGCACCAGCGAGGCGTGGGTGCACCCCTGGAGCATCTGTTCCAGGGGCTGTTTTTCGCAGACGGTCAGGCGGGCACCTGCCAGCAACCAGCGCCACAGGATCCCTTGCCCGGAGACATGGAACAGCGGCAGCGAGAGCAGCCAGTCGTCTTCTCCGGCATAGGGCAGAAGGGCCAGCACGCCTTCGGCGCTGGCAAGGTGGGCGGCACAGGTGTGCACGGCCGCTTTCGGCAGCCCCGTCGAGCCCGAGGTTAAGGTCATGGTCGCCAGCCGGTCCGGCTGCCACTCCGCGCCCGCACTCCCCTGCAGCGGCTCCAGCGACAGGGCTGAGAGGCCCGAATAACCGCCATCGCCGTTGAGTACCAGCGCAAAGCGCAGCGTCAGAGGCGGGAGCATGATCTTCAGTACGGACTGCGGCAGTTGCGGGTTCACCGGCAGGATCCGCGCCCCGCACTGGAGCAGCGCCAGCCACGCCAGCAGCGTGTCGGGATGATTATGCGCCTGCAGCATCACCCCGTCCCCTTCCCTTACCCCCTGCTGCACAAAGCCGCTCGCCAGGGCATCGGTACGTTGGCAGAGTTCGCGCCAGGTCAGGCATGCACCGTTAAGCCGCAGAGCCGGTTGTTCAGCTTTGCGCGCGCACCAGTGCCGCCACGGCCAGTCGGAAAAGATCATAGCAGCGGCTCCAGCGCCTCGCGTTCCAGACACGGCAAGGTGTTGCCCGGCCAGGGCCGCAGCAGTTGCGCCTGCATCAGGTTCAGGGTATCCAGGCCGGGAACGGTATCCGGCGTGAGCTGAGCAGCAATGCGCGCCAGCTGGGTCAGACCGAGGCTCGACTCAATCGACGAGCTGATCACCGCCGTCAGCCCGAGGGCGTGGGCCGCCGTCACCTGCTCACGCACCTTCGCGATGCTGCCGGTGAGCGTGGGTTTGATCACCACCGCCCGAACGCCCGGCTCGGCAACCCATTCGAAATCGTCCTCGCGCAGGCTTTCATCCCAGGCGATGGCAATCCCCGTCTCCCGGGCAAACGCCAGCGAGTCCGCGCGCGTTTTACAGGGTTCTTCCAGAAAGGCAATACGATCCCGGTAGGCCGGGTTAACGTACTTCGCAAACTGCTGCGCTTTCAGCGGAGTCCAGGCTCGGTTAGCATCGAGGCGCAGACGCAAATCCGGGATAGCCTCCAGCAGCAGATTCGCCACCATGCCGTCGCGCACCGCTTCATAGAGACCAACCTTGATCTTCGCCACTTTTTCGCCCGGCATGGCGGCCAGTACGGCAAAGAGTTCGTCAGGATCCCCGGTACAGAGCGGGGCCGCACGATAGTCGGCCTCTTCCGGCAGGGAGCCGTCGAGCTCCGCCAGCGCACAGCTGATGCCAAAATCCACCGCAGGCAGGCCGGGCAACAGAGGCGCTGCCCCTTCACGCCAGGCGATACTCCACGCCCGCAGCGAGGCTTCAGCCTCCTCCAGCGATTCGCGGCTGAAGCCCGGCAGGGGGGAAACTTCTCCCCACCCGTGCCGATCGCCCTGCTGCAGATGCACGAACAGACCCTCGCGGGTTTTTAACCGCCGTTCGCGCAGTACCACACCCGCGTCCATCGGTACCTGCCAGCGGTAGATCTGTACGCCGCGCATTACGGATTCCGTTTGTATTTACTGAAGTCCGGCTGGCGCTTCTCGTTAAAGGCGTTACGTCCTTCCTGACCCTCTTCGGTCATGTAGAACAGCATGGTGGCGTTACCCGCCAGCTCCTGCAGCCCCGCCTGCCCATCACAGTCGGCGTTCAGGGCCGCCTTCAGGCAGCGCAGCGCCATCGGGCTGTTTTGCAGCATTTCACGGCACCAGCGCACGGTCTCTTTTTCCAGATCGGCAACTGGCACCACGGTGTTAACCAGGCCCATGTCCAGCGCTTCCTGGGCGTTGTACTGACGGCACAGGAACCAGATCTCACGCGCTTTTTTCTGACCGACGATGCGGGCCATGTAGGATGCACCCCAGCCGCCGTCGAAGGAGCCCACTTTCGGGCCGGTCTGGCCGAAGATGGCGTTCTCTGCGGCAATCGTCAGGTCGCACATCATGTGCAGCACGTGGCCCCCGCCGATGGAGTAACCGGCAACCATCGCCACTACCGGTTTCGGACAGGTGCGGATCTGGCGCTGGAAGTCGAGCACGTTCAGGTGGTGTACGCCAGAGTCGTCCTGGTATCCGCCGTAGTCGCCGCGCACTTTCTGATCGCCACCGGCGCAGAAGGCTTTTTCACCCTCCCCGGTCAGAACAATCACGCCGATATTATCGTCATAACGCGCATCCGCCAGGGCATTGATCATCTCCTTGACGGTAACCGGACGAAACGCGTTACGCACCTCGGGACGGTTAATGGTGATTTTGGCGATCCCGTCCGCCGATTTATGGTAACGAATGTCGGTGTAGCCTTCGGAGCAGTCCTGCCATTCCACCGGTGCGTAGAGCATGTTTTCATCAGGGTAGATCATAGAGTGTCCTTTATGGATTGACGGAGTATCTGAGCCAGACGCTCAGCCACCGCACCGGGGTTTTCCCGATGGGCGTTATGTCCGGCTTGGGGTATTTGATGGCCGATCGCGGGAAGTTCCCGGGCAATCGCCCTGAACTTGTCATCCCGCTCGCCATACAGATAGAAAAAAGGGACCACGCACTCAGCGAGCGCAGCCCGTAAATCGGGTTGTTCGGCCAGGGACGTCGCCTGCAACATTGCGGCCAGCGTTGCGCCGTTATTGCGGCTGCGCAGGGCAACCAGCGCCTGACGCTGCGCTTCGGTTAACGAAGCAAATACCGGCTGTTGATACCAGTCGGCAAACACCGCCTCTAAGGGTTCATGGCGAAAACGCGCGGCCCAGTGGGCATCGGAGGCACGGCGGCTTGCGCGTTCATGGTCATCACGCAGCCCCGGATGCGCCCCCTCAACGATCAGCCCCTGCAACCCTTCCGGGCGCTGGCAGGCGTGATACATCGCAATGCGGCCGCCGAGGGAGTACCCTATCAGCCAGTAGTTAAGTATGTTGTAACTAATAAGGGTGCGATTCAGCAAACCGCTTACGTCCCTGAAATCACGCCCCGCAATATGCGCCGAGTCGCCGTGTCCCGGCAGATCGAGATACAGCCGGGGAAAATCGCCCAGCCCTTCTCCGGGCAGCTGCCATTCGCGGCGATCGCCGGAAAAGCCGTGCAGGAACACCAGCCAGGGTTTTCCTGCCGAGCCGGCGCAGTGCGTCCCCTGCAGGATCACAGGTGGCTTACCTGCGCCAGCAGGTTCTGCAGCATCTGCGCCCCGTCGCTGTCGTTAACCACTACTTCGATCAGCGTTGCGCGGGGTTTGCTCCACGCCGTATTCAGAGCGCTCTCCAGCTCCGTCCAGTTGGTCGGGCGCTGATAGTGGAGGCTGAACATCGCCGCCGCATGCTCAAACTGCACGTTTTGCGGCATCAGATAGAAGCGTTCACGCTCACTCTGGGGCGTCGGCAGCAGGGAGAAAATCTGTCCGCCGTTATTGTTGATCACCAGCAGGACAAAGGGTGCAGAGGCCTGGCGTAACAGCGCCAGCGCGTTGAGATCGTACAGCGCCGAGAGATCGCCAACGATCGCCAGCGTCGGGCGGGCGTTGGCGCGCTGGACCCCGGCAGCAGTGGAGATCAGCCCGTCAATGCCGCTGGCGCCGCGATTACTGAACACCGGATAACCTGCTGGCAGGCGGGAAAAGGCATCAATCAGACGTACCACCAGACTGTTGCCGACAAACAGCTGCCCCTGCTCGGGGAGATAGTGACGAATACGGTGCGCCAGCTGCGCCTCGCCAAATTCTTCACTATGCTGCGCCCCCAGCTCCCAGGCCTGACGGGAGAGTTCCGGGATCGCCGCGGCCCAGGGGGCGCGTTTTTCCGCCGGATGGAGTTCCAGCCAGTCGGCCACATTCGAGATCAGCCGACGACCGCGATGATGCGCCGGATCAAGCCGTCCTTCCCGTGGATCCACCAGCCAGTACTCTTCTGGTGTGCAGGTGGTTTGCCATTGCAGCAGTCGTTTACCCGTCAGGCTGCCGCCCAGCTGGACCACAATCTGCGCCTGCTCCAGTTCGGTCACGGCTTTCGCATTGCCCAGCCACAGATCGGCGCACGGCAGCGGCTGCCCGGTCTGGGAGAGCACGTCGCCAATCAGCGGCCAGCCCAGGGTTTGCGCCCACTCCGCCACCTTTTTCCCTTCCGCAGCGCTCATTCTGCCCGCGAGCACCACCCCGCGTTTTTGCCGCCAGAAGAACCAGTCGCGCTGTTTGGGGCTTGAAAGCTCTGCGGGAGCGCTCAGCCAGGGTTTATCGCTCTGCCACCAGTCGCCCAGCGCCTGCTGCCAGTCAAGATCGGTATCATCCATTTCGCCATACAGCGGCTCGGCAAAAGGACAGTTGATGTGCAGCGCGCCCGCACGCAGCGCACCCAGCGCGTTATCCACCGTCGACACCAGCCAGCGGGCGGGAATATCCCGGGTCGGACGCGGCAATGACAGCGTTTCCGTGGGATGAGAGGCAAAGATCCCCGGCTGGCGAATGGCCTGGTTTGCACCACAGTCGATCAGCTCCGGGGGACGATCCGCCGTCAGTAGCACCAGTTTTTCGCCGGTCAGCCCGGCTTCAATCAGCGCCGGATAGAGGTTCGCCACCGCGGTACCGGAGGTGACAATCACCGCCACCGGGGCGTTACTGGCTTTGGCCAGCCCCAGCGCCAGATGCCCGAGACCGCGCTCATCAAAATGGGTGTGATGAATAAAGGCGCGGTTTTCCGCAGCGGCCAGGGTCAGCGGCGTCGAACGCGAGCCGGGTGCGATGCAAATGTGCCTGACGCCATGGCGGGTCAGGGCTTCAAGGATCACCGCCGCCCAGCGCCGGTTAAAAGAACTCACTGACATGGAATTGTCCGGTATCAATATTGCGACTTAGTATAAATAATAGGAAAAGATGTAATTTTGATATGAATCGGGTATGTACGACTCAGTATTAATCCTTTAGGAGCAGAGAGCGCAGCCCGGCGGCTTTATTTTCAATCTCCTGCCACTCCTGCTCGGGATCGGAACCGCTGACGATCCCCGCCCCGGCGTACAGGCGCACGCAGGTCTCCTGCACCCTGGCCGAGCGCAACGCCACGCAAAACTCGCTTTGCGCTAATGACAGATAGCCGGCGGCACCGGCATACCACTCCCGATCAAAGGGTTCATTGCGGGCGATAAACTCCCGTGCCGCCTGACGCGGCAGACCGGCGACCGCCGCGGTGGGCTGGAGCAGCGTCAGGCACTGTTCATCGTCCGGCTGTTGCAGCGTGGTCCAGATGCAGCGGCGTAAATGCTGGACCTTGCGCAAGCGCACGACCTGCGGCGGCAGGACGTCAAGCACCCCACCCTCGCGCTGCAGGCGCTGACAGATGTCCTCGACCACCAGCATATTTTCACGCTGGTTCTTATCGTCATTCATCAGCCAGTCGCCCAGGTGAGCGGCCTGCACCTCATCCGAATGGCTGGCGACCGTACCGGCCAGCGCTTCGGTGCGCAGCAGGGTTCCGCGCCGCCGCCACAGCCGTTCCGGCGACGAACCGAGAAAGGCATGAGTGGCATCAAGGCGCATCAAAAAGTGGTAGCACTGGAAGTTCACCCGACGGCTGGCGGCCATCAGGGCGGCAGGATTGACCGGCAGGCTGAAGTGCAGGTCCGTTGCCCGGGCCAGCACCACTTTGTCAAAGTCCCCCTGAGCAATAGCGTCGGTTGCGCGGCGGACTAACGCCAGCCAGCCGGATTTCTCCGGCCGCTGGGTTTCGCTCGTCACCGTCTGGACAACAGCGTCAACAGGCTGGCTCTCTTTAAGGGCGCCAATAAATTCGCGCGCGCGCCGGGCATCGTTTTTCAGCGAGGTGGCGCTGCAGAGAACCAGCCGCAGCGTCGCGGTTCCGCCGTTGCGTTGCCACAGCAGACGCGGCAGGAACAGGTCGCCCTGCACAGGCTCGAACGCATTAATGCCCACGACCCGAAGGTCAGGGAACTGCGGATAACCCTGTAAAAAATGACGGGCGGCAGAGAGAGAGGAGAAGTGTTGGGTCGCTCCCAGCGCGGCGTACTCTTCGTCGCCGTTACGCTGTTGCCAGTAGAAATGGGGGAAAAAATGCTGGGCATTCAGCCAGGCGAGCGGGTCAAACGCATCGTTGAGCGCAAAGGAGACATCGAGATGATGCAGACCGGGTGCATCAGGAAAATCGGCGGCTAACTGGTGGCAAAGGCCTGCCAGCGCGGTGGAAATCGAGTGCACGCGAACTTCTCCCAGCTCAAAAACCTCACATTATACGGGGTAGTTGCCTGAAAAAGCAGTACCCCCTATTTGGCAGGGAGAAGCGTGCGTGTGTAGCGTTAACGGCGGGCGAGAAGAATACCGAGCACCAGACCGGCGGCGGCACCTACCCCAATACCCTGCCAGGGTTTTTCACGGACATAATCGTCTGCACGATAGACCGCTTTTTTAGCCCGATAATAGTAAGTGTCCGACGCCTGGCTGACGCGTGTTTTCACGTCGTGCAGTGCCTGTTCGGCACGCGCCTTCAGCTCAATGTACTTTTGATCGGCCGGATCGCCTGAAGAACGGAGGACCTCTTCCAGCGTTTCACTTAACAGCGTCAGATCGTCATCAACATGCGTTTCCGAAGATTGGAAGGACATAGTTTTCTCCTTGTGGTTGCATCAGTTCGCTAACTATAGACAATACCTGCCGATTCTGCCTGCTACGCTTGTTGTATCTCTTTCGCCATGCCGATATGCGGGATGCCATCTTCATCGTAGATGTCGGTCACCGGAACAAAGCCAAAATGGGCATAAAATGTCTGCAAATGCGCCTGCGCACCCAGGTATAACGCCTTGTCAGGCCACTGTTTTTCGCAGGAACGCAGCGTCTGCTCCATCAGGGCGTATCCAAGTTTTTCGCCACGCGCCTGGCTGCTGACAATCACCCGGCCAATCACAACGGGGGAAAAATCGTCGTCGCTTTTCAGAATCCTCGCATACGCCACCAGCTGACTATCTTTCCAGCCGAGGATGTGCCGGTTTTCCCCCACCAGATCCTCGCCGTCGATGTCCTGATAGGGACAGGTTTGTTCGGCGACAAAGACGTCGCAGCGTAGCTGGAGTAACGCGTAAAGCGCGGGAACGGTCAGCTCGCTATGGTGCAGATCTTGCCACTGGATCATTGGGGTCTCCTTATCGTGTCGGTAGCCGTTATACTAATGACTTTTCGTCCCCGGCACAGAGGCTGAGTGCATTATGGAGCTGCTTTTTTTAGGAACATCCGCTGGCGTGCCCACCCGTACGCGCAACGTCACCTCAATTCTGCTGGATTTACAGCACCCGACCCGCGGCGGTTTGTGGATGTTTGACTGCGGCGAAGGCACGCAGCACCAGCTGCTGCGCACCACCAGCCATCCCGGCAAGCTGGATAAAATCTTCATTACCCACCTGCATGGCGATCACCTTTTTGGCCTGCCGGGCCTGCTGTGCAGCCGCTCGATGGCGGGCAACATCCACCCGCTGACCATTTACGGCCCGCCCGGCATTCGTGAGTTTGTTGAAACCAGCCTGCGGATCAGCGGCTCCTGGACCGATTACCCCCTAGAGATTGTCGAGATTAGCGCCGGGGTGGTGTTCAGCGATGACGCCTGGACCGTGACCGCAGCGGCGATGAATCACCCGGTAGAGTGTTACGGCTATCGCGTGGAGGAGCAGGATAAGCCCGGCGCTCTGGATGGCGCAGCGCTTGTTGCCGCCGGGGTTCCCTTCGGCCCGCTGTTCCAGCAGCTCAAGCGCGGGGAGCGCGTCACCCTGGACGATGGCCGGATAATCGATGGCGCAGACTATCTCTCCCCGCCCCGCCCCGGTAAGAAGCTGGCCATCTTCGGGGATACCGCCCCCTGCGAAAGCGCCCTCGTGCTGGCTCAGGGCGTCGATCTGCTGGTGCATGAGGCCACGCTTGAGGCGGCGATGGAGGAGAAAGCCAACAGCCGCGGCCACAGCTCAACGCGTCAGGCGGCCAGGCTTGCCTGCGATGCGCAGGTAAAAAGGCTGCTCGTCACCCACGTCAGCTCCCGCTATGACGCCGAAGGCTGCGCCATGCTGCTGGCCGAGTGCCGCGCCCTGTTTGCCAACAGCCAGCTGGCAGAAGATTTTGCTACGGTGCGCGTTTAACGCTCTATTTTTCCCCGACTCTGCCGATAACCCTACCATGCAGGTATTTTTCACTTAGGGGCAAAAATGGATAACTTCCAGAAAGACATTGATGACAGGGCAAATCTGACCCTGTCGAACCGTTTTGAGCTGCTGCTGTTTCGTCTCGGCACATCTTTGAATGAAAATAAATCTGAGCTGTTCGGCATCAACGTCTTTAAGCTTCGCGAGATTGTGCCCATGCCAGCCTTCACCAAACCGGCGGGGATGAAATCACCCCTGATGGGAATGGTCAATATTCGTGACCAGGTGATCCCGGTTATCGACCTCGCGGCCGTCGCAGGCTGCAAGCCGACGACGGGGCTGAATATTCTGCTGATAACCGAGTATGCCCGTAGCGTGCAGGCTTTTGCCGTGGAGTCGGTCGAAAACATTATGCGACTGGACTGGAAACAGGTGCACGCGGCAGAAACCGCCGTCAGCGGACGCTATATCACCAGCATTGCCTGCCTGGACGAGAAGACCGATACCAACGATCTGGCGATGGTACTGGACGTTGAGCAGATCCTGTATGACATCACCCCGGCCAACCACGACCTGCATGCCACCGACCTGAAGACCACCAAATTCAATATCAAGCCGGGTGCCGTGGCGATTGTGGCGGAAGACTCCAAAGTGGCGCGCTCGATGCTGGAGAAAGGGCTGCAGGCAATGCAGATCCCGGCGCTGATGCACATCACCGGCAAAGAGGCGTGGGAGAAGATTAACGTCCTGTCGGCCCAGGCCCAGGCGGAAGGCGTGCCGATCACCGATAAGATTGCGCTGGTGCTGACCGACCTTGAGATGCCGGAGATGGACGGCTTTACCCTGACGCGCAAGATCAAAACCGACGCCATCCTGAAGGACATTCCGGTAGTAATCCACTCTTCCCTTTCCGGCAACGCCAACGAAGATCATATCCGCAAGGTGAAAGCCGATGGCTATGTGGCGAAGTTTGAGCTGAACGAGCTGTCATCGGTGATTGAAGAGGTACTGGATCGGGCAACGAAGAAGATTGATGGGCCGTTGATTAGCCGTAAGCAGTTGGCCTGATTGGCGCTCTTTTGCCGGGTGGCGCTGCGCTTGCAGGGCCTACAATACCCGTAGGCCCTGCAAGCGCAGCGCCGCTGGGCAATAAAAAAAACCCGCCGAAGCGGGTTTTTTGTTTTTACATCAGCGGCATCGCGTGCTGCACGATGGTGATCAGCGGCTGCGGATAGATACCGAAGATCAGTACCAGCAGGGCCGAGATCAGCACAACAATACCACCAGCGCTGTATTGCCAGTTGCCTGGCGCATCGCGGTTGAGCTGCTGAGGCGCGCTCAGGTACAGGCTCACGGCAACGCGCAGGTAGTAGTAGAGACCAATCGCGGAGCCGATAACGACACCCGCCGTCAGCCACCACAGACCGGCCTGCACACCGACAGCCAGCACGTAGAACTTACCGATAAAGCCGAGCGTCATCGGGATACCCGCCAGCGACAGCATCATCACGGTCATGACCGCAGACAGGATCGGACGGTGCCAGAACAGACCACGGTAGGAGAACAGGGAATCTGCATCCGGGCCACGGTACGGGCTGGACATCAGGCTCACCACGCCGAACGCGCCGAGGCTGCTGAACAGGTAACCGGCCAGGTAGACACCCACGGTTTCCATCGACATGGAGCCGCTCTGCAGCGCAATCAGCGCTACCAGCAGATAGCCCAGGTGCGAGATGGAGGAGTAACCGAGCAGACGCTTGATGTTGGTCTGGCTCAGCGCCATCAGGTTACCGAAGATGATGGAGACGAAGGCAATAATACCCAGCACCACGCGCACCGCTTCGCTCTCGCCTACCGGTGCGTACAGGAACAGACGCATCACCACGCCGAAGATAGCGATTTTGCTCGCCGTCGCCAGGAAGGTGGATACCGGCGCCGGAGCACCCTGGTAAACGTCTGGCGTCCACAGATGGAACGGCACCAGAGAGAGTTTAAAGCCGAGGCCAACAATCATCATGCCCAGACCCGCCAGCAGCAGCGGCTCATGCAGCATGCCGTCGCCGAGGCTCTTGCCGAGCGCCATGAAGGAGAGGTTACCGGACTGAGCGTAGATCAGCGCAATACCAAACAGCAGGAAGGACGAAGCAGCAGCAGACAGGATCGTATACTTGATACTCGCTTCCAGAGAGCGCTTCTGACGGAAGGCATAACCAATCAGGCCGAACAGCGGCAGAGAGATCAGCTCAATGCCGAGGAACAGCGCCGCCAGATGGTTAGCATTCGCCAGCAGAATACCGCCGAGGGCAGCAATCAGAACCAGCAGGTAAAACTCTTCTCTGTTGTCGTTGTAGCCTTCCAGCCACGGGTAAGCAAAGGTACAGGTCGCCAGGCTGGCTAACAGCACCAGCCCGGTGTACAGCATGGCGAAGCCATCAACGCGCATCAGCGGAGTGACATCCATCGCACCCGCCTGGCCAACAAACCAGAGGGAGACTAACGCAGCGTTCAGACCCAGAACCGCCAGCGTGGCATTCAGGAAGTGATTGCGTCGCCACGCAATGGAGAGCATCACAACCACCACCGTCAATCCGACGATCAGCAGCGGTAGCAGCGCAATCAGTTGTTGTGGAGTTATTGTCATGGCGATTTACGGCCTTGTAGTAGAAGCAGAATTAACAAACCACTGCTGGATGTTACCCATCGCGGAGTGCGAGGTATCCAGAATCGGCTGCGGATAGAAGCCCAGCAGCACCAGCAGTACGACCAGCAGCAGGATGATGAACAGCTCGCGCAGCGACATCCCCGGCAGCTCTTTGGCAGCGATTTCGCTCTTCGCTTTACCGAAGTAGGCGCGGTGCAGCATCGCCAGCGAGTACACGGAAGCGAACACCAGACCAAAGGTGGAGATGACGGTAATCATCGGAACCACTTTGAAGCTGCCGAACAGGATCATGAATTCGCCAACGAAGTTACCGGTGCCCGGCATCCCCAGGGTAGCAACCGCGAAGAACATCGACATCGCTGGCAGCCATTTCATTTTGCCCCACAGACCACCCATCTGACGCATGTCACGGGTGTGCAGACGTTCATACAGCTGGCCACACAGGATGAAGAGACCGGCTGCGGACAGACCGTGGGCAATCATCTGGATCACCGCGCCCTGGTACGCCAGCTGGCTGCCGGTGTAGATCGCAATCAGCACAAAGCCCATGTGGGAAACGGAGGTGTAAGCAATCAGACGTTTGATGTCGTACTGCGTGAAGGCCATCCATGCACCGTAGAAGATACCGATCACACCCAGCCACATGGCAATTGGCGCGAACTCTGCGGAGGCATTCGGGAACAGCGGCAGTGCGAAACGCAGCAGGCCGTAGGCCGCGGTTTTCAGCAGGATGCCCGCCAGGTCAACGGAACCCGCCGTTGGTGCCTGGGAGTGCGCATCCGGCAACCAGCCGTGCAGTGGAACCACCGGCATTTTCACCGCAAAGGCAATGAAGAAGCCCAGCATCAGCAGGTATTCAACACCGTGGGACATCGGCGTCTTCAGCAGGTCCTGATAGTTGAAGGTCCAGACACCGGTCGCGTTGTAGTGCACGAATACCAGCGCCAGGATGGCAATCAACATCACCAGACCACTCGCCTGGGTGTAGATGAAGAACTTGGTTGCCGCCGTGATACGCGTTTTACCGTCGGACGCCTTATGGCCCCACAGCGCGATCAGGAAGTACATCGGCACCAGCATCATCTCCCAGAAGAAGAAGAACAGGAACATGTCGATGGCAAGGAACACGCCGATCACGCCGCCCAGGATCCACATCAGGTTCAGGTGGAAGAAGCCCTGGTATTTTTCGATTTCTCGCCAGGAGCACAGTACCGCCAGAACGCCGAGCAGACCGGTCAGCACCACCATCAGCAGCGACAGACCGTCAATCGCCAGGTGAATGGTAATACCGAAACGCGGGATCCACGGCAGAATGAATTCAGACTGCCACTGTGGGATCCCAGCGGACTGGGTCAGAGAGTAGCCGCCCTGCAACCAGAGTTGCAGGCCAAGCGCAAGCGTCAATCCCATGGTGATCAGCGCAATCCAGCGCGGCATCTTCACGCCAAAGCGTTCGGTCTGCCAGCACAGGAACCCACCGATAAAGGGAATTAATATTAGCCAGGGTAGTAACATGGCGATTTGCATTCCTTTTTAAGGCCCCCAGCAGGGGCCTGATTTTCAACGAATTCGAATAAAATTCACTTAACGACGATCAACGCAACACCATCAGCAGCGCCAGCACCACAACCGCACCGATGCTCATGGAGGCCACGTACCAGCGCAGGTACCCGTTCTCGCTGAACAGCAGGCCTTTACCTGCAAAGCGGGAGAGGATCGCCGGGGTGTTCATCAGTGAGTTCAGCGGATCGCGTTTAATCAGCCACGCAATACCGAGGAAGGGTTTCACGAAGATCATGTCGTACAGCCAGTCGAAGCCCCACGCGTTGTACCACCATGTGCCCAGCAGACGGCCTGGCGCACTGTTGGCAACGGCAGTCACCAGCGTACGTTTGCCCAGCCACAGCCATGCAGCAATCAGGATGCCCGCAATCGCGACCACACCGGAGGTGATTTCAAGCGTCAGAACGCGACCGTGCTCAAGCTCAGTGGTGTCCGGCAGTACGCCCTGCAGCGGTGGCACAATCATCGCGCCAACGAAGGTGGAGAGTACCAGCAGCACAATCAGCGGCAGGTGGTGGGTGATCCCCTTCCCTGCGTGAGCGTGAATTTGTTCTTTACCGTGGAAGACGATGAAAATCATACGGAAGGTATACAGGGAGGTCATGAATGCACCGACCAGGCCCGCAACCATCAGATTGATATGGCCATTCGCCATGGCGCCCGCAAGGATTTCGTCCTTACTGAAGAAGCCAGCGGTAATCAGCGGCAGTGCCGCCAGCGCCGCGCCGCCGACCAGGAAGCAGACGTAAACCAGCGGAATGGATTTGCGCAGACCGCCCATCTTGAAGATGTTCTGCTCGTGATGGCAGGCGAGGATCACCGAACCGGACGAGAGGAACAGCAGCGCTTTAAAGAACGCGTGCGTCATCAGATGGAAAATCGCCGCGTCCCACGCCTGTACGCCCAGCGCCAGGAACATGTAGCCAATCTGGCTCATGGTGGAGTAAGCGAGAACGCGTTTGATGTCGGTTTGCACCAGTGCGGCAAAGCCTGCCAGCACCAGCGTCACCGCACCAACGATACCGACCAGGTGCAGGATTTCCGGAGTCATCAGGAACAGACCGTGGGTACGCGCAATCAGGTAAACACCGGCGGTCACCATGGTCGCGGCGTGGATCAGCGCGGAGACAGGGGTTGGACCCGCCATCGCGTCGGCAAGCCAGGTCTGCAACGGCAGCTGCGCGGATTTCCCCACAGCACCGCCCAGCAGCATCAGCGTTGCCCACCACAGCATGTTGTTGCCTGCTTCGAAGTGCGCCGGCGCCAGTTCCACCATTTCGCGGAAGTTCAGCGTGCCCAGTTCGTTGTAGAGAATGAACAGCGCGAAGGCGAGGAAGACGTCACCCACACGGGTCACGACGAACGCTTTCATGGCCGCTGCGCCATTCTTCGGATCGGTGTAGTAGAAACCGATCAGCAGGTAAGAACAGAGACCTACGCCTTCCCAGCCCAGATACATCAGCAGCAGGTTATCGGCCAGCACCAGAACCACCATGCTGGCGATAAACAGGTTGGTGTAGGCGAAGAAGCGGGAGTAACCCTCTTCACCGCGCATATACCAGGAGGCGAACATGTGGATCAGGAAGCCCACACCGGTCACCACGGAGAGCATGGTCAGGGAAAGACCATCCAGCACCAGGTTGAAACCGATGTTGAAATCACCGACCGACATCCAGGTCCACAGCGGCACGCTGTAAGCCTGACGTCCGTTACTGAAGAAGTCGATACCCGCATACGCCGTAACCAGCGCAGCAAGACCGATAGAGCCCATGCCGACGGTGGCAGACAGATTCTCAGACCAGCGGCCGCGAGAAAACGCCAGCAGCAGGAAGCCGATCAGCGGAAAAATAATGGTTAAGGCAAGCATGTTCATCCACGCAACTCACTTACTGAATCGATGTTCAGGTTCTGGCGGCGACGGTGGAGCTGCAGTAACAGCGCCAGGCCAATACTCGCTTCGGCAGCCGCAAGGCTGATGGCGAGAATGTACATCACCTGACCATCGGTCTGGCCCCAGTAGCTACCGGCGACCACAAAGGCCAGCGCGGCAGCGTTGATCATGATCTCCAGGCCAATCAGCATAAACAGCAGATTGCGGCGGATAACCAGACCGGTTAAGCCCAGCACGAATAAAATCGCTGCGAGGATCAGTCCGTGTTGTAAAGGGATCATGCGCGTTCCTCCGTTTTTCTTTTCGCGCTGTCGTCCTTGCGGTTGCTCAGGACCTCGCCGGCACGCTCTTCGCGACCGACGTGGAATGCCACGACCAGGCCTGCCAGCAGCAGCATCGAGGCCAGTTCAACCGCCAGTACGTATGGCCCAAACAGGGTGATACCCACCGCTTTGGCGCTGATTGGCGTACCGTCGATACCCTGATCGTTCACACCCAGAATGGCGTAAACGATCACCGCCAGCATGATGGCCGACAGAATCGCCGGACCAATCCACACCTGCGGCTTCAGCCACTGACGTTCCTGTTCGATTTCCGAGCCGCCCAGGTTCAGCATCATCACCACGAAGACGAACAGAACCATGATGGCCCCGGCGTAAACGATGATTTCAAGCGCACCCGCAAAGTGTGCGCCCAGCGCAAAGAACACCCCGGAAATAGCCAGCAGCGAAATGATTAAATAGAGCAGCGCATGCACCGGGTTGGTGTGCGTAATCACTCGCAGCGTAGCCAGGATGGCGATCAGGCCACAGATATAAAAAGCGAATTCCATTGCCCCTCTCCTTACGGTAACAGGCTCTTGACGTCGATAGGCTTGGCTTCGTTCTCTGCTTCGCCCTTATCTTTGCCGTCGATTGCCATACCCGCCATCCGGTAGAAGTTATATTCCGGGTATTTGCCCGGACCGGAAATCAGCAGATCCTCTTTTTCGTACACCAGGTCCTGACGCTTGTATTCGCCCAGCTCGAAGTCCGGGGTCAACTGAATCGCCGTGGTCGGGCACGCTTCTTCACACAGACCGCAGAAGATGCAGCGTGAGAAGTTGATGCGGAAGAACTCCGGGTACCAGCGACCGTCTACCGTCTCGGCTTTTTGCAGAGAGATACAGCCTACCGGACAGGCTACCGCACACAGGTTACAGGCAACGCAGCGCTCCGAACCGTCCGGATCGCGCGTCAGCACGATACGGCCACGGTAGCGCGGCGGCAGATATACCGGCTCTTCCGGGTACATCCGGGTTTCGCGTTTGGCAAACGCGTGCAGGCCGATCATCCAGATACTGCGTACCTGGGTGCCGAAACCTACCAATAATTCTTTCAAGGTCATGATCTCAAAGCCCCTTATGGCTGCTGCCAGAGAATGACAGCCGCCGTTACCAACAAGTTGACGAGCGTCAGCGGCAGGCACACTTTCCAGCCGAAGGACATTACCTGGTCATAACGCGGACGCGGTAACGCTGCGCGAATCAAAATGAACATCATCATGAAGAACGCGGTTTTCAGCGCGAACCAGATGAACGGCGGTAAGAACGGGCCATGCCAGCCACCAAAGAACAGCGTTACCATCAACGCGGAAATGGTGACGATACCGATGTACTCGCCCACGAAGAACAGACCGAATTTCATACCGGAATATTCAATGTGGTAACCGTCGGCCAGTTCCTGTTCGGCTTCTGGCTGGTCAAACGGGTGACGGTGACACACCGCCACGCCCGCGATAGCAAAGGTAACAAAACCAAAGAACTGCGGGATCACGTTCCAGATATCGGCCTGGTTGTTGACGATGTCGGTCATGTTAAATGAACCGGCCTGCGCCACCACGCCCATCAGGGAAAGACCCAGGAACACTTCGTAGCTCAGGGTCTGCGCAGACGCACGCATCGCACCCAGCAGCGAGTATTTGTTGTTACTGGACCAGCCGGCGAACAGCACCGCGTAGACCGCGAGGCCTGCCATCATCAGGAAGAACAGGATCCCGATGTTCAGATCCGCCACAACCCAGGTCGGGCTGACCGGAACGATAGCAAACGCCAGCAGCAGCGAGGTAAAGGCGATCATCGGTGCCAGAGTAAAGATCACGCGATCCGAGAAGCGCGGGACCCAGTCCTCTTTGAAGAACATCTTGATCATGTCCGCGACCAGCTGGAGTGAACCACCCCAGCCCACGCGGTTCGGTCCGTAACGGTTCTGGAACAGACCGAGCAGACGACGTTCACCGAAGCTCATGAACGCGCCGCAGGTGACCACCACCAGCAGAATAACAACCGCTTTCAGGATGCTCAGCAGGATGTCGATAAGATCGGGCGTAAACCAACTCATGCTTTTGCCTCCTGCAGGTTATCAAGACGCGCACCCGCCAGTACCGGCGCGATGCCAGGCATACCCATCGGCAGACCCACCTGCCCTGCTGTCAGACCTTCAGAGATAATCAGCGGCAGGCTGATGGTCTGGCCTTCATAGCTAAAGCTGATGTTCGCGCCTGCGTTCACGCCAAGCTTAGCGGCATCCGCCGGGTTGAGCTTGATGTAAGGCAGCGGCATACGGGTCTGGAAGACCGGGGAACGCTGGGACATTTCGTCGCTACCGAACAGATGGTAGTACGGCGCAATACGCCAGTTGCCCTCTTCCGCCTGGAAGCTTGCCGGAACGGTGGAGAAGAACGCCAGACCGGTTTCGCTTGCTTCAATCAGACGCACGCCCGGATCGCCGTGACGCAGAGAACCGCCCACTTCAGCCTGGAACTTGTTCCATGCCTGCGGGGAGTTCCAGCCTGGCGCCCATGCAAACGGGATCTGTGAACGCGGCGCAGACGGCTGGTTGTTCCCTTCCATTGAGAAGGCGAACATGGTGTCTTTATCCTGCGGCTGACGCGGTTCGTGCACGCTGATGTTGGCACGCATTGCGGTACGACCGCTGTAGCGGTGCGGTTCACGGGCCAGTTTCTGGCCGCGAATACGGAAGCTCGCTTCCGGTGCCGCATCTTTAATGCCTGCCAGCTGCGGCAGTTTTGCCACGGCAGCGTCGATCACGTGGTCGAGCTGGGTCCAGTCCACTTCACGGCTCAGCACGGTGCTGTGCAGGGAGTGCAGCCAGCGCCAGCTTTCCAGCATCACGATGCTGTTGTCGTAGTACGCCGGGTCATAAACCTGGAAGAAGCGCTGGGCACGGCCTTCGTTGTTCACAACGGTACCGTCGCTTTCTGCGAAGCTTGCCGCAGAGAGCACCAGATGCGCTTTGTCCATGATCGCCGTACGCTGATGGTCGATAACCATCACCAGCGGCGCTTTAGACAGGGCTGCGTCCACGCGGGCAGCGGAAGCATGACGATGGAGGTCGTTTTCCAGCACCACAACCGCGTCAGCGGAACCGGATTCCAGTTCGCTTAACGCTTCTTCCAGAGAGCCGCCGCCAATCATGCCCAGACCGATGCTGTTTACCGCACGGGCAATCATGGTCACGCCAACGTCAGCACCGCGACCTTTCAGCGCTTTAGCCACGTTGGCTGCCGCTTCAATGATCTCTGCGCTACCGGCGTTAGTACCGGAAATAATCAGGGGTTTCTTCGCACCGGCCAAAGCCTGCACGATCACGTCAACTTTGTTCTGCAGATCGCGATCCATGCCTTCAACGGCCGGGGCGCTGTTGTCCAGCGCGTGAGCGATAGCAAAACCGAGGCGCGCCTGATCTTCAACCGGGGCACGGTAGGTCCAGGCCGCGATGTCGTCCAGACGGGTGTTGTCGACGTTAGTCACAAACAGCGGATGCTTGGCGCGCTGACCGATGTTGAGGATCGCCGCGATCTGCCAGTCAGCCACTTTCTGGGCTGCGGCCATTTCACGCGCTTTACCTTTCACCGCCTGACGAACCGCCAGGGCAGCGCGAGCGCCGGTCTGGGTTAAATCTTCACCCAATACCAGAACCGCATCATAAGATTCGATTTCGCGCAGCGCCGGAGTATGGACTCCGCCTTCGCGCAGCACTTTCAGCACCAGCTGCAGACGTTCCTGCTCGCCCTGAGCGATACCGGTATAGAAGTTATCCGCACCCACCAGCTCACGCAGCGCGAAGTTGCTTTCGATGCTGGCGCGCGGGGAGCCGATACCGATCACTTTCTTCGACTGGCGCAGAATATCTGCTGCGCCCTGCATCGCCTGTTCAGCGTTCAGGGTGATGAAGTCGTCGCCGCGACGTTGAACCGGCTGACGCGGACGGTCTTTCAGGTTCACATAGCCATAGCCGAAACGACCGCGGTCGCAGAGGAAGTAGTGGTTAACGGTGCCGTTGTAACGGTTTTCGATACGACGCAGTTCGCCATAGCGTTCACCCGGGCTGGTGTTACAGCCGAGGGAGCACTGCTGGCAGATGCTTGGCGCAAACTGCATGTCCCACTTACGGTTGTAACGCTCGGAGTGCGTTTTATCCGTGAAGACGCCGGTCGGGCAGATTTCAACCAGGTTACCGGAGAACTCGCTCTCCAGGGTGCCATCTTCCGGACGACCGAAGTAGACGTTGTCATGCGCGCCATAGACGCCCAGATCTTCGCCGTCGGCGTAATCTTTGTAGTAACGCACGCAGCGGTAGCAGGCGATGCAGCGGTTCATTTCGTGAGAAATGAACGGCCCCAGATCCTGGTTACGGTGGGTACGTTTGGTGAAACGGTAACGACGGAAGCTGTGCCCGGTCATCACGGTCATATCCTGAAGGTGGCAGTTACCGCCCTCTTCACAGACCGGACAATCGTGCGGGTGGTTGGTCATCAACCACTCCACCACGCTTTCGCGGAACTGTTTAGCTTCCGCGTCGTCGATAGAAATAAAGGTACCTTCGGTGGCTGGCGTCATACAGGACATCACCAGGCGACCACGCGTGTCTTCCGCGTTTTGATATTGCTTCACCGCACACTGGCGGCAAGCACCGACGCTCCCCAGCGCCGGATGCCAGCAAAAATACGGAATATCAAGGCCGAGGGACAGACAAGCTTCCAGCAGGTTGTCCGCGCCGTTGACCTCGTATTCTTTGCCGTCTACATGAATCGTAGCCATTAGCATGCTTCCAGTTGTCTCGGTCGAAACCGAGCGTTAATCAAAATTCTGTTTTTACCAGCGCGCTTTCAGCAGGTTCGGCTGAATACCATTGATTGAATGGGTATTGCTGAACGGCTGCTTGATGCCTGCTTCGAATTCTTCGCGGAAATATTTAATCGCGCTTTGCAGTGGCTCGACCGCACCTGGCGCATGCGCACAGAAGGTTTTACCTGGGCCCAGGAATCGACACAGTTGCTCAAGTGTCTCGATATCGCCAGGCTGGCCTTCGCCACGCTCGATAGCACGCAGGATCTTCACGCTCCACGGGAGACCGTCACGGCACGGTGTACACCAGCCGCAGGACTCACGGGCGAAGAACTCTTCCAGGTTACGCACCAGCGGTACCATGCCGATCTCGTGGTCGACGGCCATCGCCAGCGCCGTACCCAGACGGCTGCCTGCTTTACCAATGCTTTCGAATTCCATTGGCAGATCGAGGTGGGCTTCGGTCAGGAAGTCAGTCCCTGCCCCGCCCGGCTGCCAGGCTTTGAATTTCAGACCATCGCGCATGCCGCCGGCATAGTCTTCCAGAATTTCACGTGCGGTGGTGCCAAACGGCAGCTCCCAGACGCCCGGGTTCTTCACGCGACCGGAGAAGCCCATCAGCTTGGTACCGGCATCTTTGCTTGAAGAGATGCCCTGATACCACTCCACGCCGTTAGCGAGGATAGCCGGGACGTTACACAGGGTTTCGACGTTGTTTACGCAGGTCGGTTTACCCCACACGCCGGAGCTTGCCGGGAACGGTGGCTTGGAACGCGGGTTCGCACGGCGACCTTCGAGGGAGTTAATCAGCGCGGTCTCTTCACCGCAGATATAACGCCCTGCACCGGTATGCACGAACAGTTCGAAGTCAAAACCGGTGCCGAGAATGTTTTTGCCAAGCAGGCCCGCTTCGGTGGCTTCGGCAATCGCGCGACGCAGGTTCTCTGCCGCTTCGATATACTCGCCGCGCAGGAAGATGTAGCCGCGGTAGGCTTTCAGCGCGAAGGCGGAGATCAGCATGCCTTCCACCAGCAGGTGCGGCAGCTGCTCCATCAGCAGGCGGTCTTTATAGGTGCCCGGCTCCATTTCATCGGCGTTACACAGCAGGTAACGGATGTTCATGGATTCGTCTTTCGGCATCAGGCTCCACTTCAGACCGGTGGAAAAACCTGCGCCGCCGCGCCCTTTCAGGCCAGCGTCTTTTACCGCATTAACAATTTCATCCGGCGCCATACCGCTCAGGGCTTTACGCGCCCCGGCATAGCCGTTTTTGCTTTCGTATTCTTCAAGCCATACCGGCTGTTTGTCATCACGCAGACGCCAGGTCAGCGGATGAGTCTCAGCAGTACGAATTACAGTTTTCATTTGTACTGCTCCAGCAGGTCAGGAATGGCTTCCGGCGTCAGATAGCTGTGAGTATCCTCATCAATCATCATGGTCGGCCCCTTGTCGCAGTTGCCCAGGCAGCAGGTTGGCAGCAGGGTAAAGCGCCCATCGAAGGTTGTCTGCCCTGGCTTGATATCGAGTTTTTTCTCGATAGCGGCCTGGATGCCCTGATAACCGGTGATGTGACAAACGACGCTGTCACAGTAGCGGATCACATGGCGGCCCACTGGCTGACGGAAGATCTGGCTGTAGAACGTCGCCACGCCTTCTACGTCACTTGCCGGGATACCCAGCACTTTTGCGATCTCATAGATCGCCCCATCCGGCACCCAACCACGCTGTTTCTGTACGATTTTCAGCGCTTCAATGGACGCCGCACGCGGGTCTTCGTAGTGGTGCATCTCGTGCTCAATAGCGGCACGCTCTGCTTCACTCAGCTCAAAAGCCTCGGTTTGTGGTTGTTGATTCTCGTGCATAATTAGCGGTCCACATCTGACATAACAAAATCGATACTACCCAGATACACAATCAGGTCGGAGACCAGACTGCCGCGAATGGCGGCCGGGATCTGCTGCAGGTGCGGGAAGCTTGGCGTACGTACACGGGTACGATAGCTCATGGTGCTGCCGTCGCTGGTCAGGTAGTAACTGTTGATACCCTTGGTCGCTTCGATCATCTGGAAGGATTCTTGCGCCGGCATGACCGGGCCCCAGGAAACCTGCAGGAAGTGCGTAATCAGGGTTTCGATATGCTGCAGCGTGCGCTCTTTCGGTGGCGGCGTGGTCAGCGGGTGATCCGCCTTGAACGGGCCTTCCGGCATATTGTTGAGGCACTGCTCAAGGATGCGCAGGCTCTGGCGCAGCTCTTCCACTTTCAGCATCACGCGGGTATAGCAGTCGGAAACACCGCCGCCAACCGGGACCTCAAAGTCGAAGTTCTCATAGCCAGAGTAAGGACGGGCTTTACGCACGTCGAAATCAATACCGGTGGCACGCAGACCTGCACCTGTTGTACCCCACTCCAGCGCCTCTTTCGCGCCATAGGCCGCAACGCCCTTAGAACGACCAATCAGAATGGTGTTACGCAGTGCGGCTTTCTCGTAGGAGGCCAGACGTTTCGGCATCCAGTCGAGGAATTCACGCAGCAAGCGGTCCCAGCCGCGCGGCAGATCGTGTGCCACACCGCCGATACGGAACCAGGCCGGGTGCATACGGAAACCGGTAATCGCTTCCACCAGATCGTATATTTTCTGACGATCGGTAAAGGCGAAGAAGACCGGGGTCATCGCGCCGACGTCCTGAATGAACGTGGAGATGTACAGCAGGTGGCTGTTAATACGGAACAGTTCTGACAGCATAACGCGAATCACGTTAACGCGATCCGGCGTGGTGATACCTGCCAGTTTCTCAACGGCCAGCACGTATGGCATTTCGTTTACGCAGCCGCCGAGGTACTCGATACGATCGGTATACGGAATGTAGCTGTGCCAGGACTGACGCTCGCCCATCTTCTCAGCACCACGGTGGTGGTAGCCGATGTCAGGTACGCAGTCGACAATCTCTTCGCCATCAAGCTGAAGAATAATACGGAATGCACCGTGCGCAGACGGGTGGTTTGGACCCAGGTTGAGGAACATGAAGTCCTCATTGTCGGTACCGCGTTTCATGCCCCAGTCTTCCGGCTTGAAGGTCAGCGCTTCCATCTCCAGATCCTGTTTGGCTTTAGTCAGCTCAAACGGGTCGAATTCGGTGGCACGCGCCGGGTAGTCTTTACGCAGCGGGTGACCGGTCCAGGTTGGCGGCATCATGATGCGCGTCAGGTGCGGGTGACCGTCGAAAGTCATGCCAAACATTTCCCAGGTCTCACGCTCATACCAGTTGGCGTTCGGGAAAAGTTTAGTGATGGTCGGCAGATGCATGTCGTTTTCAGACAATGCCACCTTGAGCATGATATCCGTGTTGCGGTCTATTGAGATCAGGTGGTAGAAAACGGAAAAATCCGCAGCAGGGAGACCCTGGCGGTGAGTTCGCAGACGTTCGTCCATGCCGTGTAAGTCAAACAGCATGACGTAAGGTTTAGGCAGTTTCTTGAGGAAATCAACCACTTCCAGTAACTGCTCACGCTTCACCCAAACAACGGGTACCCCGGTGCGGGTGGCCTGAACAGTAAAGGCATCCGGCCCAAAACGGTTGCGCAGTTCGCCAATGACCGGGTCATCCAGATGATCCCGTGTTTGCCAGGCGGCGTCTTGCGCGGTTAAGTCGGTCATAGTGTTCACCATTGCAAAAGGTCCGTGGTGACTGTCGGGCGTGGCTTCGCGCTATTTGAATAGTGATATGCGAAGGTTATCTCCATGCCCACAGGCGCAAATTAAATTTCGTCTGGTGTACGCAGATTGGTCACTGCAATACGTTCGCCGCGTTTACGCTCGCGCTCGGACTGCATGTTAGCGCGGTAAACACCCTGGTCGCCCACAACCCAGGAGAGCGGACGGCGTTCTTTGCCAATCGACTCCTGCAACAGCATCAGAGCCTGCATGTAGGCTTCTGGACGCGGTGGACAGCCCGGGATGTAAACGTCCACCGGGATGAACTTATCTACACCTTGCACGACAGAATAAATGTCGTACATGCCGCCAGAGTTTGCACAAGCACCCATGGAGATAACCCATTTTGGCTCGAGCATCTGGTCGTACAGACGCTGAATGACCGGCGCCATTTTGGTAAAGCAGGTACCCGCCACCACCATCAGGTCAGCCTGACGCGGAGAGGCACGCAGTACTTCTGCACCAAAACGCGCAACGTCATGCACCGCAGTGAATGACGTCACCATTTCAACGTAGCAGCAAGAAAGGCCAAAGTTATATGGCCAGATGGAGTTCTTACGACCCCAGTTGACCATATCGTGCATGGCATTTTCGAGCTTGCCCATGTACACGCTTTTGTTGACTTCTTGCTCCAGGGGGTCGGTTACGATCTCCTGCTTTTGCAGGGGGTAACGGTCATTCTCACCGTTAGGATCTATGCGGGTGAGCGTATAATCCATCTTATTGCCTCGCTGTTACTGCTGACGATTAGAGATACTGTTTTCCGGGTTGATACGTTCACGGCGTGAACGTGCAGGTGTCCAGTCCAGCGCGCCAATACGCACCAGATAAACCAGACCGGCCAGTAACACTAAAATGAAAATTGCGGCCTCGACAAAGCCTACCCAGCCACTCTCGCGAATGGAGGTCGACCATGCGAACAGGTAAAGCGCTTCCACGTCAAAGATGACGAAGAACATGGCCACCAGATAGAACTTGGCGGACAGGCGTAAACGCGCGGTCCCTACCGAATCGATACCCGATTCAAATGGCGTGTTTTTGTGCCTTGCCCGGGCGCGACCGCCGAGGAACCAGCCGCCGACTAACATCAGGCAGCACAGGCCAATGGCAACGATAAGAAAGATTGCGAATGCCCAGTGATGAGCGATGACTTCTGTGGATGTTGACATACTCATTGCTTACTCATCAAAAGTGATACCTGTAAACCCTGCTCTTTCTGGCAGATGGGCATCACATCGATTCATGGGGAGGAACAAATAACCGTACACTAACTGTCGAAAAATGAGACATAGACAGCAAAATGATGTGGTTTTTTACTCCTTTCTATAACCTTTTGTCAACTTTAACAAAAGTTTCTTCACATTAAATTACATCGTTCGAACTTCATTAACATTTAATGCCCTTTACCCTCAAAAACTGTGAGGCGCGTTCCTGCGTAGGGGTGTTGAATCGAGTCCGTAATGAACTAATACAAAGATTACCCGTCTATTTTGACAGGATTTGCCGCTGATTCCTCCCCCCAAAGAGGAGTATTTTCTTGATCTGTGACACGCTTTTGTTAATTCAATCAAAAAAACGGCAACATCTTTGCTGCTTTTTTAACATGCCCATTGACATTGGAAAGAAGCGCGTGAGCGGGGTAGGCAGGGGAGGATTAATGACTATCAAGTTGATAAAGAAGAGGATTGTAAAACACCTAAGGTAAACTGCACCGATCCCAATGCAAAAAAAGAACCACTTTGCTGGTCATCAGCCTCCGTGGTTCTTTTTTACCGGGACGAATTTGTTATCAGATCATTAGAGATTCGTTTACTCGAAATCGCTCTCAATCACCAGGGAGTCATCCCCCCCTTCCGGAGTAACATTGTTGTACTGCCAAGGGTTGTCGTAATTTTCCATCGCGTTAAAAATGGTCTGCGCCAGCTCGTTGTTGCTGAGTGGGTTATGACACAGCATATACTCCGTATCCGGCAGGCCAGGCAAACCATCCGCTTTGCCTAGCACCCGTAAATCCGGGCTCATCATCTCAACCGGGCGTGCCGTCACGCCAAGCCCTGCTTTCACCGCTGCGCGAACCGCAGGCAGCGTGGAGGCCACATAGGCGAGTCGCCATGGCACATTGGCGGCGTTAAGCGTGGCCAGCACGATGTCGCGGAACGGGCTGGGATCGTCCAGCAGCACCAGCGGAACCGGCTCGCCGCGCTGCAGAGAAAATTCTGCGGCGCAGTACCAGTGCGTTGGCGATGTACGCAGCGTCAGGCTCTCAAACAGGCCGGTGCGGTGGGTTGTAACCACCAGATCGACCTCCTGCTCCTGCAGCATATCGACCATAAAGGCATTGCGTTTTACCCTGACGTCCAGCGCAAGCTTCGGATAAACCGAACTAATCCGGTTAAGCAGGAACGGCAGAATGGTATCGGCCGATTCATCAGACGCGCCTAAGGTTAAGACTCCCTGCAGGTTACTAAACATTAATGATGTACATGCTTCATCATTGAAGCGCAGGATTTTTCTGGCGTAACCCAGCAGCTGAATACCGTGTTCCGTTAACAGCTTATTGCGACCATGACGGGCAAAAAGCTCTTTACCCACCAGCTGCTCCAGTCGTTGCATTTGTTGACTGACCGCGGACTGGGTACGGCAAACTGCGGCCGCGGCAGCAGCAAAGGTGTTCAGATCGGCGACCGCCACAAAGGTTCTCAGCAGATCGAGGTCGAGATTCAGTATCGGACGATTTGCATTAATCATATCTTTTCACTTACAGGTTGCTCGTACGGAGCTGCCCCGGGTTTAAGCTGTGTGCGTAAAAGTAATACAGTTCCTTCTGAACAAAATCCTCTGACGTCCCGGTCTGGCAGTGTGCCTGCATAATGTAATTGTGCTGGGTATATCAGTGGTCAGAAACAACTTATCTGACGATATTTTTATTCTCAAAAGCGATCGAGATATATAGATGATTGTCGGATGATGTATCCATTAAAGAAGATGCATTTCCAGCGTCAACTTTATCGCAGTACAGGTTAAGCAGCAATGATGTCACTTAACTTCTCAAGGCAGAGATAATTCTAACAATAACAATAAACTATTAAAGGTCCAGGCATCAAGACCTCTGGTGGCCTGTTATCTTTTATCGCTAAACCCGGTGACATCTTACCCTAAAACCTTTTTATTTATAAGCCTTATCGTGTTTCCAGGCATTTAACCTGATTGATAACTCGCTAAACTAATTTTATTTATATTAACGAAAGTTGCGATTTCGCCATTATTTGGAAATAACTAATAATTCAACCAGGACTTAATGATTAATTATACTTAACATTAATTTCACACGGGCAACCTTTATATAAAGAGGCCGGACCGCAAACGCTACTCAATTTCATTCAGCTTTTACGAAATGTTCCTCAAGGAAACTGTAGCACTACCACCGTAAGCCTCTCAACATGCGGCTTTTTTACAGCGTAAAATCCATTTTAATATGCAACAACCAAAATAAATCACCAAATAACAACATAAATATGGACCATAAAATGTAACCAAACCTTTAAAACAGTTAAAAACTTCAACTTGGCTTTTCGGGCATGAACAAAATCTTCTTCTGTCGACGCTTCAAAATTGGCCAAGCGAGGAGTACATTGTTTCGTGCTGACTTCCACGGCAGGAAGTAGCAATAACAGTGAAAAGGTTAAAGATTCATGTCACCCATCGAAAAATCCAGCAAGTTAGATAACGTTTGTTACGACATTCGTGGCCCGGTTCTTAAAGAGGCAAAGCGTCTCGAAGAAGAAGGTAATAAAGTACTTAAGCTCAATATCGGCAACCCGGCGCCATTTGGTTTTGATGCACCGGATGAAATTCTGGTTGATGTGATCCGCAACCTGCCGACGGCGCAAGGCTACAGCGACTCCAAAGGTCTCTACTCTGCGCGTAAAGCCATCATGCAGCACTATCAGGCGCAGGGCATGCGCGATGTGACCGTAGAAGATATCTATATTGGTAACGGTGTTTCCGAACTAATCGTCCAGGCGATGCAGGCCCTGCTGAACAGCGGTGACGAAATGCTGGTTCCGGCCCCGGATTACCCGCTCTGGACGGCAGCGGTATCGCTCTCCAGCGGTAAAGCGGTGCATTATCTGTGTGATGAATCGGCTGACTGGTTCCCGGATCTGGATGACATTCGCGCCAAAATTACGCCGCGCACCCGCGGGATCGTCATCATCAACCCGAACAACCCGACCGGTGCCGTCTATTCTAAAGAACTGCTGCTGGAGATTGTCGAGCTGGCCCGCCAGCATAATCTGATCATCTTCGCGGACGAGATCTACGACAAAATTCTGTACGACGCGGCGCAGCACCACTCCATTGCCGCACTGGCGCCGGATCTACTGACCGTCACCTTTAACGGCCTGTCGAAAACCTACCGTGTTGCCGGTTTCCGTCAGGGCTGGATGGTGCTGAACGGGCCGAAAAAACACGCCAAAGGCTATATCGAAGGTCTGGAGATGCTGGCCTCGATGCGTCTGTGCGCCAACGTACCGGCTCAGCACGCGATCCAGACGGCGCTGGGCGGCTATCAGAGCATCAGTGAATTTATCGTGCCTGGTGGGCGTCTCTACGAGCAGCGTCAGCGCGCCTGGGAGCTGATTAACGATATTCCGGGCGTCTCCTGCGTGAAGCCAAACGGCGCGCTCTATATGTTCCCGAAAATCGATATTAAACGCTTCAACATCTTTGACGACCAGAAGATGGTGCTCGACTTCCTGCTGCAGGAAAAAGTGTTGCTGGTACAGGGTACCGCGTTTAACTGGCCGTGGCCGGACCATGTGCGCATCGTTACGCTGCCGCGTGAGGATGAGCTGGAGATGGCCATCAGCCGCTTCGGGCGTTTCCTCGGCGGATACCATCAGTAACGACTTTAATGCCGGGTGGCGCTTCGCTTACCCGGCCTACAAAAACCTGCATTTGCATCTCATCGCCCCTCCCCTCACAATGAAACCTGTCGCAGTGCAAGACAAAAGGTAACTTATGAGTCAGAGTCATTTCTTCGCCCATCTTTCCCGTCTGAAACTGATTAACCGCTGGCCGCTGATGCGTAACGTCCGCACCGAGAACGTCTCCGAGCACAGCCTGCAGGTTGCCATGGTCGCCCACGCGCTGGCCGCCATCAAGAACCGCAAGTTCAACGGCCAGGTCAATGCCGAACGTATCGCCCTGCTGTCGATGTACCATGATGCCTCCGAAGTGCTGACAGGCGATCTGCCGACGCCGGTGAAGTACTTCAATTCGCAAATCGCCCAGGAGTACAAAGCGATCGAGAAAATCGCCCAGCAAAAACTGGTCGATATGGTGCCGGATGAGCTGCGGGATATCTTCGAGCCGCTGATTGACGAGCAGAGCTACAGCGAAGAAGAGCGATCGATCGTCAAGCAGGCCGACGCGCTCTGCGCCTACCTGAAGTGTCTGGAAGAGTTGTCTGCCGGTAATCACGAATTTTTACTGGCGAAAACCCGGCTGGAAAAGACGCTCGAGGCGCGCCGTAGCCAGGAGATGGACTACTTTATGGAAGTCTTTGTCCCTAGCTTCCAGCTGTCGCTGGATGAGATCAGCCAGGATTCCCCCTTGTGAGTTTTTTGCCGGGTGGCGGCTGCGCCTTACCCGGCCTACCAAACCGTAGGCCCGGCAAGCGTAGCGCCGCCGGGCAAAACTGTCAGAACGGGAACAAGACCGGGATCATCACCACGCACACCACCATCACCAGGATCGTGAAGGGCACGCCGAGCTTCACGAAGTCGCTGAAGCTGTATTTACCCGGCCCAAGCACCAGGGTATTCACCGGTGACGAGACTGGAGTCATAAAGGCGGCGGAGGCGGCCATCGCCACCATCATCGCAAACGGATAAGGCGATACGCCCATCGATTTCGCCATCGCCAGCGCAATAGGCGCCATGAGTACGGCGGTCGCGGTGTTGGAGATAAAAAGCCCGATAGTGGCGCACATGATAAACAGGCACATCAGCATCATATAGGGGCCATAGCCGCCCCCCAGCTCCATCAGCCCTTTCACCACCAGATCCACACCGCCGGTTTTTTGCAGCGCCAGCGCGAAGGGCATCATGCCGACAATTAAAATGATGCTCGGCCAGTGGATCGCTTTGTAAGCGCTTTCAGCGTCAATGCAGCGGAACTTGCCCATCAGCAGACAGGCAACGATCGCCGCCACCGGGTTCGGGATCTCGTCGGTCAGCATCAGGGCGACCATCAGCACCAGACAAAAAATGGCGTGCGGCGCCTGACTGTGGGCGGGAGAGGCATCGCTGACCTCGATGGGTAAGTTCAGCACCACAAAGTCACGGCCTCGCTGGCCCAGCTGGGTGATCAGCTTCCAGTTGCCCACCACCAGGAAGATATCCCCCAGCTCCAGAGGTTCGTCCACCACCGAACCGTCCATCGCTACGCCGTCGCGTTTTAAGCCCACCACGTTTAAACCGTAACGGGTACGAAAACCGATTTCGCGGATGGTTTTGCCGAGCAGCTCCGACTCGGGGATCAGCGACACTTCCGCCATCCCCACGTCCAGCGCCTGATCGGAAAAATACTCGCCGCGCAGAACCATCGGCTCCAGCAGCTGCTCGCTGCAAAAGTCGCGCAGGTCGACATCCGCCGAGGACATATCGATCAGCAGCACGTCCCGGGCGCGGAACTCCGATACGCCGTTAACGTTAACGATGACCCGGCGAAAACGGCGCCAGCGCTCCACCCCGATAACGTTGGCGCCGTAGCGCTCACGAAGTTTCAGATCGTCCAGACGCTGCCCGATCAGCGGTGAGCCCGGGCGGATCGCCAGGCGGCGGGCCCGTCCGGTGAGACGATACTCTTTGATCAGATCGCGGAAGGTACGGCGCTTCCAGCCGTCGCGGGGTTTATCCTGCTTATCGCTCTTCAGGGCAAAGCGGGTCAGCAACATATAAACAATACCGAGCACCAGGATCACCAGCCCCAGCGGCGTGACGCTAAAGAAGCCGAAGCCCTCCAGGCCCTCACGCAGCAGTTCACTGTTAACCACCAGGTTCGGCGGCGTCGCCACCAGCGTCATCATGCCGCTGATCAGCCCGGCGAAGCTGAGCGGCATCATCAGGCGCGAGGGCGAGATCTGCATGCGCATCGAGACGCTCAGCACCACCGGAATAAAGATCGCCACCACCCCGGTGGAGCTCATAAATGCCCCCAGCCCGGCAACGGTGAGCATTAAAAAGACCAGCATTTTGGTTTCGCTGTTGCCCGCCACGCTGACCAGCCAGGAGCCCATACTGGTCGCCACGCCGGTGCGCACCAGGCCGTCGCCGATAATAAACAGGGCGGCAATCAGGATAACGTTGGGATCGCTAAAGCCTGAAAAGGCTTCCGGGAGGGTTAAGGTGCCGCTGAGCACAAAGGCCACAATCACCAGCAGGGCCACGGCATCCATGCGGACTTTGCCGGTCGCAAACAGAATAATCGCGATAAGGAGCAGGCTTAAGACCCAAATAAGTTCACCGTTCAAAACAGATCCTTGTCAGAAGAGAGTGAAGCCGATAGTGCCATAAAAAAGCCCCAACAATGTGGGGCTATATCATGGGATTACATTTTTCGTGAGACTGTTACATTCCCGTCGGCGGTGCGGCTGACAGCAACGGACTCCAGCGTGTTAAGCACCAGATCCGCCTCGTCCAGACGCGGCGAGTTGGCCGGAACATTGACGGCGATGACGTGACAGCCAGCGTTGAGGCCCGCCAGCACGCCGGCGGCAGCATCTTCCACCACCACGCACGTTTCCGGCGCCAGCCCCAGCAGCTTCGCGCCCAGTAAAAAGGCATCGGGCTCCGGCTTGCCGCGCGTCACCCGCTCCGCAGTGATAAATACCTCCGGCACCGGCAACCCTGCCGCTTTATGGCGCGCATGGGCCACAGGAACAGAGCCGGAGGTGACGATAGCCCACGGGATCCCCGCTTCATTCAGATGTCTGAGCAGCTCGAGCGCCCCCGGCAGCGCGGTGATGCCCTCGGTATCGGTGGCCTCGACCTGCTCAAGCCAGGTAAACTCGGCCTGAATATCTGCTTCGCTTCTTCCCTGGAGGAAGTGCCGTAAAGAGGTTATGGCCTGTTTGCCATGGATAAAATTCAGCACCTCCTGATGGTCAATGCCGTGCCTGTCGGCCCAGCGACACCAGGAGCGCTCCACCACCGGTAATGAATCTACCAGCGTACCGTCCAGATCAAACAGAAAACCTTTACACTGCACATCAACCTCCGTCAGGCGTTAATAATTTGTTGAATCTCATTGCTGCTCAGATGGTACTGACGTGGGCAGGCGTGCCACACGCTGAGCATGCGCTGATACTTTTCCCACATCGGGGTCTGGGCGTTAAAGCCATGGGTACCGGCATCGAAATGGGTGTAGCGCCCTTCCACATTGACCATAAAGCGGACATAGCTCAGATAACGGGATTCGGTGGCCGCATCATAGCCCAGGAAAGTGACACGACGTTCGTCGATGGTCTGGGCATCTTTCAGGTTAGTCCAGGAGACATGCAGGGCGTGGTACATCTCCATGATGTCGATAACGGTACGACAGGTCTCTTCCTTAAGTTCGCCAAACTCGCGATCCAGCTCGCGCATCTGTAAACCGAAACCACGTTCGACGATAGTCTGCAAGCGGCGATAGCGCTCGGCGTTGTCGGGATCAAGCATCGTCATCATTTTGTACTGATTGGACAAAATCAGACGCTGAGCGTGGGTCATTTCCATCTTTCGACTCCTGTTGCACATGGCAGCTTTAAAAAAAAGACACGGTAACGGTCAGTTACTGTGCCTTCTTTTAGTCATCGTTTCGATGATCAATCACAAGTCATCGAGGAATGTTTTATCAAGTTGCTTGAATGCCCGCTTCAGAGTATCTGCCAGCGCCTGATAGTCGGGTTTGCCCTCGACCGGCGCCAGCGCCTGACCGGCATCCTGCAGCTTGCCGCGAACTTCATAGAACCAGGACAACACCGACGGCGGCAACGGCGTGACCGAGCGTTTGCCCAGCCACCACAATCCCTGCATCGGCAGGCTCAGGGCAAACAGGGCGGTAGCCACCGCAGGCCCGAGTTGCCCGCCCAGCGCAATCTGCCAGCACAGGGTGAAGACCGCAATGGGCGGCATCAGACGGATCGCGTGCCGGGTGGCGCGGATCACGCGGTTTTCAATAAAGACGGGCGCCAGGCGCTTTTCCAGTGGCCACGTCTTCGAATAATGCTGTCCCCGGCGAAACAGGCTGAAAAAGCTCACGGAAGGGTTCACGGGTGTCGACATGGCTTACCTCAACTTCACATATAAAGATTAAAAAATTCGTGCAAAACCACAACTGGTCATGACAACGTTCAAAAACTTTTGTCAGCACTACCCAGTATCAGGTATCCTGTGCCGGCCTGCAAAGGCCTTAGACGAGGAACGTTCACTCGTCAAATTATCGCACATTATGCCATTGCCGGAAAAATGCGCAAAATGGCATAAAATCATATGTATTCCTTTCGTCATGCCGAAATGTACTTCGGGCATGATGTTAATCATAAATGTCAGCGATATCTTGCGCTACGATCCTTGACTCACTGACGTTTTTTTAGCCACGTATCAATAATAGGTACTTCCATGTCGAGTAAGTTAGTACTGGTTCTGAACTGCGGTAGCTCCTCACTTAAATTCGCCATCATCGATGCGATCAACGGTGAAGAGTACCTTTCTGGTTTGGCCGAATGTTTCCATCTTCCAGAAGCACGTCTTAAGTGGAAAATGGACGGCAGCAAACAGGAAGCGGCTTTAGGTGCAGGCGCCGCTCACAGCGAAGCGCTGAACTTTATCGTTAACACTATTCTGGCACAAAAACCAGAACTGTCCGCTCAGTTGACCGCTATCGGTCACCGTATCGTTCATGGTGGCGAGAAGTACACCAAGTCTGTGGTTATTGATGACTCCGTTATTCAGGGCATTAAAGACTCCGCTTCTTTTGCACCGCTGCATAACCCGGCTCACCTGATCGGTATCGCTGAAGCGCTGAAATCCTTCCCGCATCTGAAAGACAAAAACGTGGCCGTATTCGACACCGCGTTCCACCAGACCATGCCGGAAGAGTCTTACCTCTATGCCCTGCCGTACAAACTGTACAAAGAGCACGGCGTTCGCCGCTACGGCGCCCACGGCACCAGCCATTTCTACGTGACGCAAGAAGCCGCGAAAATGCTGAACAAGCCGGTTGAAGAAGTGAACATCATCACTTGCCACCTGGGCAACGGCGGTTCCGTTTCTGCTATCCGTAACGGCAAATGCGTTGATACCTCTATGGGTCTGACCCCGCTGGAAGGTCTGGTGATGGGTACTCGCTCCGGTGATATCGACCCGGCGATCATCTTCCACCTGCACGATACCCTGGGCATGAGCGTTGAAGATATCAACAAAATGCTGACCAAAGAGTCTGGCCTGCTGGGTCTGACCGAAGTCACCAGCGACTGCCGTTACGTTGAAGACAACTACGCAGAGAAAGAAGACGCTAAACGTGCAATGGACGTTTACTGCCACCGTCTGGCGAAGTACATCGGTTCTTACACTGCGCTGATGGACGGTCGTCTGGACGGCGTGGTCTTCACCGGCGGTATCGGTGAGAACGCGGCAATGGTGCGCGAACTGTCCCTGGGCAAACTGGGCGTGCTGGGCTTTGACGTTGACCATGAACGTAACCTGGCCGCGCGCTTCGGTAAGTCTGGCTTCATCAACAAAGAAGGCACCCGTCTTGCGATGGTTATCCCAACCAACGAAGAGCTGGTTATCGCACAAGACGCGAGCCGTCTGACTGCCTGATTCCACACCGCCAGCAATGCTGGCGGTGCTGTTTTGTAGCCCGCCTGATGTCGGCGGTAACGAAAGAGGATAAATCGTGTCCCGTACTATTATGCTGATCCCGACCGGAACCAGCGTAGGCCTGACCAGCGTCAGCCTCGGTGTGATCCGTGCGATGGAACGCAAAGGCGTTCGTCTGAGCGTGTTTAAGCCAATCGCTCAACCACGTGCTGGTGGCGATGCCCCAGACCAGACCACCACTATCGTTCGTGCGAACTCCAATCTGCCAGCCGCTGAACCGCTGAAGATGAGCCACGTTGAGTCTCTGCTCTCCAGCAACCAGAAAGACGTGCTGATGGAAGAGATCATCGCTAACTATCACGCTAACGCACAGGATGCGGAAGTGGTGCTGGTTGAAGGCCTGGTTCCAACGCGCAAGCATCAGTTTGCCCAGTCCCTGAACTTCGAAATCGCCAAAACGCTGAACGCGGAAATCGTGTTCGTGATGTCCCAGGGTACCGACACCCCGGAACAGCTGAAAGAGCGTATTGAGCTGACCCGCAGCAGCTTCGGCGGCGCGAAAAATGCCAACATCACCGGCGTTATCGTCAACAAACTGAACGCTCCGGTGGATGAGCAAGGCCGTACCCGCCCTGACCTGTCTGAAATTTTCGACGACTCTTCCAAAGCGAAAGTGGTGAAAATCGATCCGGCTAAGCTGCAGGAATACAGTTCTCTGCCAGTACTGGGCGCGGTGACCTGGAGCTTCGACCTGATCGCGACCCGTGCGATCGACATGGCGCGTCACCTGAACGCGACCATCGTCAACGAAGGCGATATCAACACCCGTCGCGTGAAGTCTGTGACCTTCTGTGCGCGCAGCATTCCGCACATGCTGGAGCACTTCCGTGCAGGTTCCCTGCTGGTGACCTCCGCTGACCGTCCAGACGTGCTGGTTGCAGCCTGTCTGGCGGCGATGAACGGCGTGGAAATCGGTGCGATCCTGCTGACCGGTGCCTATGAAATGGACCCACGCGTCAGCAAGCTGTGCGAACGTGCATTTGCTACCGGCCTGCCGGTCTTCATGGTGAACACCAACACCTGGCAGACCTCTCTGAGCCTGCAGAGCTTCAACCTGGAAGTACCGGTTGATGACCATCAGCGTATCGAGAAAGTGCAGGAATACGTTGCCGGTTGCATCAATCCTGAGTGGATTGAATCCCTGACCGCAACCTCCGAGCGCAGCCGTCGCCTCTCTCCTCCAGCCTTCCGTTATCAGCTCACCGAGCTGGCGCGTAAAGCGGGCAAACGCGTTGTGCTGCCAGAAGGCGACGAACCGCGTACCGTTAAAGCCGCCGCCATCTGTGCCGAGCGCGGTATCGCGACCTGCGTGCTGCTGGGTAACCCGGATGAGATCACCCGTGTAGCCGCCTCTCAGGGCGTTGAGCTGGGTTCTGGTATCGAAATCGTTGACCCGGAAGTGGTGCGTGAAAGCTACGTTGCCCGTCTGGTCGAGCTGCGTAAGAGCAAAGGCATGACTGAAGCCGTTGCCCGCGAACAGCTGGAAGACAACGTGGTTCTCGGTACCCTGATGCTGGAGCAGGATGAAGTTGACGGTCTGGTTTCCGGCGCTGTTCACACCACCGCGAACACCATCCGTCCGCCGCTGCAGCTGATCAAAACAGCACCAGGCAGCTCCCTGGTCTCTTCTGTGTTCTTCATGCTGCTGCCGGAACAGGTTTACGTTTACGGTGACTGTGCGATCAACCCGGATCCAACCGCTGAACAGCTGGCCGAGATCGCGATCCAGTCTGCTGACTCTGCGATTGCCTTCGGTATTGAACCGCGCGTAGCGATGCTCTCCTACTCCACCGGTACCTCTGGTGCAGGTAGCGACGTAGAGAAAGTGCGTGAAGCGACCCGTATTGCCCAGGAAAAACGCCCGGATCTGGTTATCGATGGCCCGCTGCAGTATGACGCCGCAGTGATGGCTGACGTTGCTAAATCCAAAGCGCCTAACTCCCCGGTTGCCGGTCGTGCTACCGTGTTCATCTTCCCGGATCTGAACACCGGTAACACCACCTACAAAGCGGTACAGCGTTCAGCCGACCTGATCTCCATCGGGCCGATGCTGCAGGGTATGCGCAAGCCAGTGAACGACCTGTCTCGTGGCGCGCTGGTAGACGATATCGTCTACACCATCGCGCTGACCGCGATCCAGTCTTCCCAGCAGTAAGCAGCACCCCAACGTAAAAAGGCGACCCTCGGGTCGCCTTTTTTTATTCGCTTCGTTACGCTTCTTCGTGCTTCACCGGCTCGTTGCTGGCATTGCGGCTCATCCACAGAGCCAGCGCTTTCAGCGAATCTGGCGTGAAGTCGTCGCAACGGGCGGTGATCTCAGCCGGGGTCATCCAGCAGACTTCACTCACCTCTTCCTCCTGCAGCGCAAACGGACCGTGGGAGACGCAGCTGAAAAGGCCTCCCCAGACGCGACAGTGGCTATCTTCGAAATAGAACTGGCCATGTTCGGCAAACGGCACGCCGGCGATCCCCAGCTCCTCTTCCGCTTCACGGCGGGCGGAATCGAGCAACAGCTCATCGGCCTGCACCACGCCACCGGCGGTCGCATCGAGCATGCCGGGCATGAAGTCTTTCGTTTCGGTACGGCGCTGAACCAGAATATTGCCCATCCCATCATGCACTACGATATAGGTCGCGCGATGACGCAGGCGCTGCGCCCGCATCTGCTCGCGGCTCGCCTGTGCGATTACCTCATTGTCTTCGTTGACAATATCCACCCATTCCGTACTTGCCAAATGACTGTGCTCCACCATCGGGAAACCTTCTCTTTAAAGCGCTCTCGCGGCGCGTTTACTGTTGAGGAGTAAATTACGGATTAATCTCTGACTGCGCAATAACCTGGCCGTCATTCAGCGTCATAACGCACAAATGGTTTCCTTCCAGCATGCCGTAGCTGGGGGGAAAGCCGCCTTTGGGCAGGCTGACCGAGCCAGGATTAAAATGTATAAGGTCGCCCCGTTTCCCGGCTACCGGAATATGAGTATGACCGTAAACCAGCACATCGCCAGCATTCAGCGCGGGCAGCTTATCCGGTCCATACAGATGGCCGTGGGTCACAAACAGGCGGCTGTTCTCCAGCAGGATCTGCTGCCAGGGGGCGGTGATGGGAAAGTGCAGCAGCATCTGGTCAACTTCGCTGTCGCAGTTGCCGCGCACGGCGATAATTCGCGACGCGTAAGCGTTGAGCCGATCGGCGACCTCAGCAGGCGCATAGCCTTCGGGCAGTGCGTTGCGCGGGCCGTGGTTCAGCACATCCCCGAGGATCACCAGCCATTTTGCCCCGCTCTGGTCAAACAGCGAAAGCACCCGTTCGGTCGCCGGCAGCGAGCCGTGGATGTCCGATGCAAACATTAACTTCATCAGAGACTCCTTATGTCGAAAAGCGGCCCCATCATACCGGAATATCAGCCCGTCCGCTTCGCCGACAGCGCCACGTAGCGCTGCACGGAGGCACGCTGCCACTGGAAGTTTGCGTAATCCACCAGCTGCTGCGGCACGTCATCGCCATTGAGCACCAGACGGTTGAGCATCAGGGCCAGATCCGCATCGGCAATACACCACTCCCCGAACAGGTTTTGCTGGCCGTGGACAAGCAACGAGGAGGCAGTATCGTAGAGCTGGTTTGCCGCCCGCTGCGCGGTTTCGCTCAGGGCCGGTTTTCTCACCCCGGCGAACACCACGTCGGTAGAGCGCTCCGTGCGGATCGGGACCAGATCGCTGCGCAGCCACGCCTGGATCTGGCGCGCGCGGGCGCGTTTTTGCAGATCCAGGGGGTAGATCCGCTCCCACTCCGGCGGCGCAAATTTCTCCTCCAGAAATTCCGTAATGGCGGAGGATTCGCTGAGTTCAAAGCCGTCGATTTCCAGCACCGGTACGCGACGGGTCAGAGCATAGCCTCGCCACTGCGGCTGCCGGTTTTCACCCCGGCTGAGATCCACGGTCTTCAGGGTAAAGGGCAATCCTTTCTCGGCCAGCGCAACATACACGCTCATGACGTAAGGGGAGTAATAATCAGCATCTGACCACAGGGTAATTGCAGGTTCGCTCATAAGATCCTCGTAACGCTTCAGGGGATGGGTTTATATCCAAAATATAACCTCCGGCCCCGGCTGTCACTTGATGAAAACTCACGATTTATCATCACCACCTATACTCGATCCTATGCCGCGATAATCGTTATGACAGGAGTTGCGATGATTGACCTTTACTACGCCCCTACCCCCAACGGGCATAAGATCACGCTTTTTCTGGAGGAGGCCCAGCTGGATTACCGCATCCTGCCGGTGGATATCAGCAAAGGCGAACAGTTTCGCCCTGAGTTTCTCGCCATTTCTCCCAACAATAAAATCCCGGCTATCGTCGATCATGAGCCGGACGATGGCGGTGCGCCGCTGAGCATGTTTGAGTCCGGCGAGATCCTGCTCTATCTGGCGGAAAAAAGCGGCAAGCTGCTGAGCGGCGAATTACGGGAACGCCACATCACCCTGCAGTGGCTCTTCTGGCAGGTGGGCGGACTGGGGCCGATGATCGGCCAGAACACCCATTTTAACCACTTTGCGCCGCAGCCGATCCCCTACGCCATCGAACGCTTCCAGGTCGAGACGCAGCGGCTCTATAACGTGCTGAACAAGCGGCTGGAAAAATCGCCGTGGCTGGGTGGCGATCACTACAGCATTGCGGATATCGCCTGCTGGCCGTGGGTCAATACTCATGAAAACCATCGCGTCGACCTGGCGTCGTGGCCCGCAGTAAACAACTGGTTTGAGCGCATTCGTACCCGTCCGGCAACCGAGCGCGCCATGCAAAAAGCGCAGCAGCTATAAACGGTTTCCTCATGTATTATGGTGGCGATAATGACACGGAGGAAGCCTGCAATGTCCCAGCAAGACGCGATTATTCGTATTAAAAATTTACGCCTGCGCACCTATATCGGCATCAAAGAGGAGGAGCGCGCTAACCGTCAGGATATCGTGGTTAATGTGGTGATCCACTACCCGGCCGATAAGGCGCGGGACAGTGAGGATATCAATGACGCCCTGAACTATCGCACCGTCACCAAAAGCATCATTCAACATGTCGAGAGTAACCGCTTCTCTTTGCTGGAAAAATTAACTCAGGATGTGCTGGATATCGCACGCGAACATCACTGGGTCACCTATGCTGAAGTAGAGATCGATAAACTTCACGCGCTGCGCTATGCCGACTCCGTCTCAATGACGTTAAGCTGGCAACGCTAAGCGCAACCCCCGGAGGTTGTATGAAGATCCTGGTAACCGGCGGTACCGGCCTGATTGGCCGGCATCTGATCCCCCGCTTGCAGACGCTGGGCCATGAGCTGACGGTGGTGACGCGCAGTCCCGAGAAAGCGCGTCAGACACTCGGCTCCGGCATCGATATCTGGAAAGGGCTCACCGAGCATCAGGATCTCAACGGCTTTGATGCCGTTATCAATCTGGCGGGGGAACCCATCGCCGATAAACGCTGGACGGAAGAACATAAGCAGCGGCTGTGCAACAGCCGCTGGACTATCACCCAGCGGCTGGTGGATATGTGCAAAGCCAGCGACAATCCGCCGTCGGTGTTTATCTCCGGTTCAGCATCGGGCTATTACGGCGATTTAGGCGAAGTGGTGGTCACCGAAGAGGAGCCGCCGCACAACGAATTTACCCATAAGCTGTGCGCCCGCTGGGAACAGATTGCCTGCGGAGCGCAGAGCGATCGGACCCGCGTTTGCCTGCTGCGCACCGGCGTGGTGCTGGCGCCGAAAGGCGGGATTCTGGGGAAGATGCTGCCGGTGTTTAAGCTGGGTCTCGGCGGGCCGGTCGGCAATGGCCGTCAGTATCTGGCGTGGATCCATATCGACGATATGGTGAATGGCATTATCTGGCTGCTGGATAACGACCTGCGGGGCCCGTTCAACATGGTCTCTCCCTACCCGGTTCGCAACGAACAGTTCGCCCATGCCCTGGGGCATGCGGTGCATCGCCCCGCCGTGGTTCGCGCTCCGGCCACCGCAATTCGCCTGCTGATGGGAGAGTCCGCCGTGCTGGTGCTGGGCGGCCAGCGCGCGCTGCCGAAGCGTCTGGAGGCGGCCGGGTTTGCCTTCCGGTGGTACGATTTAGAAGAAGCCCTGGGAGATGTGGTAGGTTAAATCTGCCCGGTCGGCTGTGTTAAATTACTATGCCCGATCCCCGTTTAAGGCGTTACGATGGCCACAATCACCACTTCCAGGCTGACGCTCTCCCCTTTTGAGCCCTCCGACTGGCCCTTCTTTCTGCGGCTTCGCGAATCGCCCGAGATCATGCGCTATATGGCCGCTATCGCCCCGGAAAAAGAGACCCGACGCCTGTTTGCCGCCCGCCTGACGACCCCGCATACCTTTGTGATCCGCACCCACGATGATGACACCCCGCTGGGGGATATTGGGTTGCAAATCAGCGCTCAGTATCCTGAAGAGGCCGATATTGGATACACGGTGATCCCTGCCGCGCAGGGCCGGGGGATTGCCAGCGAGGCGCTGTATGCCGTGTGTGAATATGCCTTTATCCGGATGGGAATAAAGGCGGTTAATGCCTATGTGCTGGCGGATAACGGCGGTTCGGTGCGGGTATTAGAAAAAGCGGGCTTTGTGCGCACCCAGGTGCTGGAACAGGCGTATGAGATTAACGGCGTGCGGTATGACGACTGGGTGTACCGGCTGGAGTTGGGTGCGGCCTGAATGCCGGGCAGCACTGCGTTTGCCCGGCCTACAAAACCCGTAGGCCCGGAAAGCGTCGTGCCGCCGGGCAAAAACTACTTTAACGACCCTTTCAGGAACTGCTGCAGGCGCGGGCTCTTCGGATTCGCCAGCACCTCATCCGGGTGGCCCTGCTCTTCGATTACCCCCTGATGCAGGAAAATCACGTGGTTGGAGACGTTACGGGCGAAGCCCATCTCGTGGGTGACCACCACCATCGTTTTCCCCTCTTCGGCCAGCTGCTGCATGATGCGCAGTACTTCACCCACCAGCTCGGGATCGAGCGCGGAGGTCGGTTCGTCGAACAGCAGCACTTCCGGCTCCATCGCCAGCGCACGGGCGATGGAGACGCGCTGCTGCTGGCCGCCGGAGAGATGCACCGGATATTTAATCTGCTGACGCGCGTCGATACCCACCTTCGCCAGGTATTTCTCCGCACGGGCGCGGGCTTCCTGCTTGCTTAAGCCCAGAACCTGCACCGGGGCTTCCATCACGTTCTCCAGCACCGTCATGTGGCTCCAGAGGTTGAAGTGCTGGAACACCATCGTCAGACGGGTACGCAACATCCGCAGCTGGTGCTTATCCGCCACCTTGAGCTGTCCGTCTTTGTCCTGCACCAGATTGATGTTCTCGCCGCTGACCACAATCTTGCCGGCACTCGGTTTTTCGAGGAAGTTAATGCAGCGCAGGAAGGTACTTTTACCCGACCCTGACGAGCCGATAATACTGATCACATCGCCTGCATTTGCCTGCAGCGACACCCCTTTCAGCACTTCATGTTCGCCGTAGCGTTTGTGCAAATCGATAACGTTTAATTTGTTCTCAGCCATCTTAATTCTCAGTGCGTCGAAGAAGGTTTTATGTGCTGCAACCAGCGTTTTTCCGCTTTACGGAACAGGCTAATCAGGACGTAAGAAATGATTAAATAGAGCACCGCCGCGATCCCGAAGGCGGTAAACGGCTGGTAGGTTGCCGAGTTGATGTCGCGGGCAATCTTCAGCAGATCCGGCACGGTGGCGGTAAAGGCCAGCGCGGTGGAGTGCAGCATTAAAATCACTTCGTTGCTGTAGGCAGGCAGCGCAATGCGCAGCGCCGACGGCAGAATAATGCAGCGGTAGAGCTTCACGGAGGAGAAGCCATAGGCCCGCGCCGCCTCAATCTCGCCATAGGGAACGGAACGGATCGCCCCCGCGAAAATCTCGGTGGTATAGGCGCAGGTGTTCAGCGTCAACGCCAGGACGGTACAGTTCAGCCCGCTGCGGAAGAAGGCGTTCAGCATCTCGGTGCCTTTCACGATCTCCAGGGTGTACATCCCGGAGTAGAAGACCAGCAGCTGCACATAGAGCGGCGTACCGCGGAAAATATAGGTAAACAGCCAGATGGGAAAGCGAATGTATTTGTTGTTCGACACGCGGCCAATGGCAAGAAATATCGCCAGAATGCCGCCCATCACCACGGATGCAATCAACAGCCAGAGGGTGATCGCCACACCGGTAAAACGGTATCCGTCGGTCCACAGCAGCGATTTCCAGTATTCCTGAATAATCTCGATCACAGGTCAGCCCTCTTCACACCCACGGAGTAGCGACGCTCGAGCAGCAGCAGCACACCATTGGAGACGGTGGTAAACACCAGATAAATGACCCCGCACACGATGGCGAAGTAGAACGGTTCCCAGGTGCTTTTGCCCGCCAGCTGCGTGGCTTTCACCACATCTTCCAGTCCCAATAACGAGACCAGCGCCGTCGCTTTGAGGATAACCTGCCAGTTGTTGCCGATGCCCGGCAGCGCAAAGCGCATCATGGCCGGAAACATAATACGGCGGAATGTTTGAGAGGAGGTAAAACCGAATGCCGTGGCCGCTTCGATATGCCCTTTCGGCACCGCGAGATAGGCTCCGCGGAAGGTTTCCGTAAAGTAGGCACCGTAGATAAAGCCCAGGGTAATGATACCGGCCACCATAGGATCGATATCAATCTGCGCCATACCGATGGCATCCGTGACGCCATTCAGCGCGATTTGCAGACCGTAGAAAATCAGCAACATCAGCACCAGGTCAGGCACACCACGGATCAGGGTGGTATAGCCTTCAAACAGCAGAACCATTGCCCGATTGGTCGACAGCTTCGCGCCCGCGCCCGCCAGGCCTATTAACACCGCCAGCACCACCGAACTGAGAGCCAGTTCAAGGGTGACGAGTGCGCCTTGTAAAATTACGCCAGAAAATCCGTACAGCATACCGCCTGCCCTGTCGTGTCGTGAGTGGTGACGCCGTGTCTTTTCCCCTCCCGTAGCGGGAGGGGCCGCACGTTATTCAGTGGGGTGTTCAGCCACCGTAGACATCAAAGTCGAAGTATTTCTTCGCCATTTTTTCGTAAGTACCGTCCGCGCGCATCTCGGCAAAGGCTTTGTTCAGCGCTTCGCGCAGTTCGTTGTCCTCTTTACGCAGCCCCATACCGGTGCCCACGCCGAAGAGTTTCTCGTCCTTAATGGATGGACCGCCGAACTTGTAATCTTTACCTACCGGCTGCTTCAGGAAGCCTTCGCTGGCTGCGACTTCGTCCTGGAAAGCGGCATCGATACGGCCTGCGGTCAGGTCAGCGTAGATATTCTCCTGACCCTGATAAGAGACGATTTCGATCCCCTTCGGTGCCCAGTGCTCGTTACCGAAGGTCTCCTGGGTGGTGCCCTGCAGCACGCCTACGCGTTTGCCTTTCAGTGACTCCAGGGTCGGCTGGATATCAGAGGATTTTGCTACCACCAGACGGGAATCCGCTGCATAAAGTTTGTCGGTGAAGGCAATCTCCTGCTGGCGTTTTTCGGTGATAGAGAGTGAAGACATAATAGCGTCGATTTTTTTTGCTTTCAGCGAAGGGATCAGCGCATCCAGAGGGTTTTCAACGAAGGTACACTCTGTTTTGATACGTTTGCACAGTTCTTTTGCCAAATCGATATCAAATCCTACCAGTTCACCCTGTGCATTCTTCGATTCGAAGGGGGCATAAGTCGGGTCAGTACCAATACGTACTTTTTGCGGAATTGCTGCGAATGCCGCAGTAGCGCTGGAAAATGCCAGAGCCAGGGAAAGTGACAACACCAGTTTTTTCATATCTATCCTCAACAGACTGTCTTCTTACGGGATTTTAACGCCGACGGGGGTTGCCTTTAATGTGCCATTAATCGCCGCGGCAAGGCAAAAGATTATGCCCGGCTGACGCGAAAAAGTGCATTATCAGTGCTTAACTATTCACTTTATAACCAACGCGGCGCAGGATTTGCACCATCGTGGTTCGCAAAGGCAATCAGCGCACCATAACGGTGAACCATTATGGTGCGCACCGTCAGTTAGAGTTAGTCGCCGTAGACATTGAAGTCGAAATATTTCTTCGCCAGTTTGTCGTAGGTGCCGTCTTTACGCAGTTCGGTAAAGGCTTTATCAAAGGCCGCTTTCAGCTCGGCGTCGTCCTTGCGCAGGCCAATCCCGGTACCGTCGCCAAAGTATTTTTTGTCTTTAACCGACGGGCCCGCAAAGGCAAACTCTTTCCCTGCCGGCTGTTTCAGGAAGCCTTCGCTTGCCGCAACTTCATCCTGGAAAGCTGCATCCAGGCGCCCTGCCGCCAGATCGGAATAGATCAGATCCTGGTTCTGGTAAGCCACGACATCGACGCCCTTCTCGCGCCAGTTGGCATTGGCAAAGCCTTCCTGCGTGGAGCCCTGCAGGACGCCAACGTGTTTGCCTTTCAGCGAATCAATAGTGGGCTGGACAGGCGAGCCTTTCGCCGCAATCAGGCGCGAGTCTGCTGCGTACAGCTTCTCAGAGAAGGCGATCTCCTGCTGGCGTTTCTCAGTGATGGAGAGCGAAGAGATAATCGCATCGATTTTCTTGGCTTTCAGCGATGGGATCAGCGCATCAAAGTCGCTGCCCACCCAGGTGCATTTCACGGACATGCGTTTGCACATCTCATTCCCCAGGTCGATATCAAACCCGACAAAGTCGCCCTTCGCATCTTTCGATGAGAATGGCGCATAGGTCGCGTCAGTACCGATACGTACGGTCTGTGGGAGCGCTGCATAGCTGCTTGCCGCTGCGCTTAATCCCACCAGCAAAGACAGAGCCAGAACCGTCTTCTTCATACATTACCCTCAAGTGTCGTGATTTTATTTTGTAATAGATGATGTTGTGTGTTGTTGCAGGCGATCCCTTGCAGGTCTTGTGCCAGATTGCGTATGGCGCAAAATTACGGCGTTAAATATGTTAACGAAAGGTTGCAAGATTGCCTTAATGGTGAAAGATAGCAGGTCTGCCAAACGAACCGCAGTGGGAAGAATGGAAAAAAGGAATTAAATGTTGAGGATATGATCGCGGTTGCAGAATTGCCCTGAAACAGGGCACGTTGCGCTGACCTGCTTCAGGGCAGGACACCTTTCCCGTCAGACGCCCTGCCAGCGGGCGAAGAGATCGTCCGGCAGTTCAATGTCGAACTGGTCAATAACCCGGTTTACGGTTTGATTAATGACATCGTCCAGGCTTTGCGGACGGTGGTAAAACGCCGGGACCGGCGGCATGATCACCGCGCCCAGCTCAGCAGCCTGAGTCATCAGGCGCAGGTGACCCAGATGAAGCGGAGTTTCGCGCACGCAGAGCACCAGCGGGCGGCGCTCTTTTAGCACCACGTCGGCGGCGCGGGTCACCAGGGTATCGGTATAGCTGTTAACAATGCCGGAGAGGGTTTTAATGGAACAGGGCAGGATCACCATACCCGAAGTCTTAAACGACCCGGAGGAGATGCTGGCGGCGATATCGCGGGCATCATGCACCACGTCGGCCAGGGCCTGAACGTCGCGCAGGGAATAATCAGTTTCGAGAGAGAGAGTCTGACGCGCGGCCTGGCTCATCACCAGATGGGTTTCAACGTCAGCGACGTCGCGTAATACCTGCAGCAAACGGACACCGTAAATCGCGCCGCTGGCCCCTGAGATCCCTACTATCAATCGTTTCATGATTATCGCCCTTGCTGTAACAGGGCAGACTGTGCAGGATTTTGGCGGGAGTTGCAAGCGAGGGCAGATGCCCTCGCCTGTGAAAAGGATTAACCTTCGTTGTGCATCTCTAAGCTTTCGAGATCGTTCGCCATCTGCACGGCTTTCGCATCGTCGTTACGCAGAGAGTCGAGGTAGTCCAGATACTTCTGGTCCACATCTTTGGTGACGTAGATACCGTTGAACACCGAGCACTCGAACTGCTGGATATCCGGGTTCTCTGCGCGCACCGCGTCGATCAGATCGTTCAGATCCTGGAAAATCAGGCCATCGGCGCCGATGATCTGGCGGATCTCATCCACTTCACGACCGTGAGCGATCAGCTCGTTGGCGGTCGGCATGTCGATACCGTAGACGTTCGGGAAGCGAATTTCCGGTGCTGCAGAGGCCAGATAGACCTTCTTCGCACCCGCTTCACGGGCCATCTCGATAATCTGCTCAGAGGTGGTGCCACGCACGATGGAGTCATCCACCAGCAGCACGTTCTTATCGCGGAACTCAGCGCGGTTGGCGTTCAGCTTGCGGCGCACCGATTTACGGCGCAGCTGCTGGCCTGGCATGATAAAGGTGCGGCCAACATAGCGGTTCTTCACGAAGCCCTGGCGATAGGGTTTACCCAGGATGCGCGCCATCTCCAGCGCGATATCGCAGGAGGTTTCCGGGATCGGGATGACCACATCGATATCCAGATCTTCCCACTCGCGGGCAATCTTCTCGCCGAGCTTGGTGCCCATATTCACACGGGCGCTGTAGACGGAGATCTTGTCGATGAAGGAGTCCGGACGGGCAAAGTAGACGTACTCGAACAGGCACGGGTTGCTGACCGGGTTTTCCGCACACTGACGGGTAAACAGCTGGCCTTTTTCGGTGATGTAAACCGCTTCGCCCGGAGCAACGTCACGCAGGAACTCAAAACCCAGGGTGTCCAGGGCCACGCTTTCGGAGGCCACCATATATTCGGTGCGGCCATCGCCAATATCGCGTTTACCCAGCACCAGCGGGCGAATCCCGTTCGGATCGCGGAACGCGACCATACCGTGGCCGATAATCATCGCGACGCAGGCATAGGCCCCACGAATCAGACGGTTAGTGGCCGCCACGGCAGCAAAAATGTTGTCAGCTTCCAGCGGATAGTGACGGAAGTTATCCAGTTCGCTGGCAAAGATGTTAAGCAGAATTTCAGAGTCAGAAGTGGTGTTAATGTGGCGACGCTTCTCTTCAAACAGCTTTTTACGTAACTCGTGGGCGTTGGTCAGGTTGCCGTTGTGGGCAAGCGTGATGCCATACGGGGAGTTAACGTAGAAAGGCTGCGCTTCAGAGGCGCTGGAACTGCCTGCGGTAGGGTAACGAACGTGACCAATACCCATGTTACCCTGCAGACGCTGCATATGGCGGGCTTCAAACACATCGTTTACCAGGCCGTTAGCCTTACGTAAACGGAAGCAGTTGTGTGCATCAATGGTGATGATACCCGCAGCATCCTGCCCACGGTGCTGAAGCACCGATAATGCGTCATAAATAGACTGGTTTACCGGCATGAAACCGGCGATACCGACAATACCGCACATTCGTCATTTCCTCGTTAAGCCACATCTCAGGGTTTATGCCCTGGGCAAAAAACTCGACGAGCTTTGCAGATAGTCAAAGAACCATCTGATGATGAAGCTGAACTGCGGGATCAGCTGCGATTTCTGCCAGTCTTCACTTTTTGAGAACCCGGTAAAGGTATCAAGGAAGAACAGTATCGCGGCGACAATCAACACCCCGCGCAATGCACCGAAGCAGATCCCAAGCACCCTGTCCGTTCCCGACAAACCGGTTTTTTCAACCAGCTGGCCTATCACGTAGTTAACAATGGCGCCGACAATCAGCGTCGCGATAAACAGCACCGCGATGGCGATTCCGTTTCGAACCAGTTCATCTTCAAAGCCCGTGAACCAGACAGACAGGTAAGTGTAGTAATGACTGGCAACAAAGAAGGCACAGCCCCAGGTTACCAGCGATAACGCTTCACGAACAAAGCCACGGATCAGGCTAACCAGACAGGAAAAACCTATCACCGCAATGATGGCGTAATCAATCCAGACCATATACGTCCCACGATTAAACGCCCTGTCATCCAGTTCGGGGCGAATTCTAACAGAAAAAGAAAACGTTTGCGTAGGGATTTCCTTCCCGCGCGTAAATAAAAAAGGCGCTGAAAAAATAATCAACGCCCCTGGCCGTTACGTCTCTTCGGACGCCTGCCTCGCCCTCCCCCGGCCTTCTCCTTTCAGGAAAAACGTCGGTAGGAGGAGAATAATACGTACATTAATTCACGCTGTAGTTCATCACTACGCCGCTCAGGCCGGAGAGCTGATTCAGCTCCCCAAGCGACCCCTTCAGCTTATCTTTTGATGCATCCGGGCCCACGAGAATACGGGTGATTTTACCCTGTACCGGCGTCGAAGGCGAAGTGTAAACGCGATACCCCGCGCCACGGAGTTTGGCCACCACTTCGTTGACCTTATCGGCATTTTTCAACGCACCAAGCTGCACAACGTAGGCTTTACCGGTCGGGGCCGGCTTCTCTTCTGCAGCCGGTTTGGCCGGCGGGGTTTCCGTAGCCGCCGCCAGCTGCTGGCTGGTGTTGTCGCGCTGCGGTTTCGGCTGCGGTTTCTCAACCGGTTTCGGTTTTTGCACCGGTTTCGGCGCATACTGCTCGACCGGGGCTGGATCCAGCTCGTTGTTATTTCCGGCCGCCAGACGCGACGGATCTAAAGATGGCGCCGCGGCATCGCCAGCCCGCACCTCTTCAGCCGCCCCTTCAGGCGGTTGAGCAGGTAATGCCTGGGTCGCAGCCGGCAGCATGTCCGGCTCATCCCGGTCGCCGGGTTTAGGCACCAGCGGGATCGCCGCAAACTCATCCTGGTAATGCTTTTTCTGTCCATCAAGCAGCCCGGGGAGAATAATCACCCCCAGCGCTACCAGCACAATGGTGCCTGCTAAACGGTTCTGAAACTTACTTGCCACCGGTTCTCCCCGCATCCATTACGTCCATGACATGTGCCACCGTGTGGAAGGATCCACACACCAGCACGGTATCTTCTGGTCTGGCGTCCGCCATCGCCTCGCGCCATGCCTGCTCCACGCTGGCAAAGGTCTGGCCCTGGCCGAGGTGTTCCATCAGCTGTTCAGCCGTTGCCCCGCGCGGGCCTTCCAGAGGTGCACAATACCAGCTATCGACCACAGTCTCCATGCAGGCCAGCGTGCCGCCGATATCTTTATCATGAAGCATACCGATTACCGCCAGCACGCGCCCGGTTTTTGGCAATGATTTGAGACGTCCGGCGAGGTAAGCCGCGGCATGGGGGTTATGCGCCACATCCAGAATCAGACGCGGTGATTCGCTGACAATCTGGAAACGCCCGGCGAGGATCGCCTGCTGAATGCCGTCACGAATGGCCTGCTCGTTCACGGCCAGACCGCTGGCGCGCAGGGCGGCCAGCGCCGTCGCGGCGTTCGGCTGCGGCACCTGCGGCAGCGGCAGGTTTTCCAGCGCGCCTTTGGCATCTTCAAAGCGCCAGCCGCTCTGGGTCACGCTGTAGCGCCAGTCGACATCGCGACGCTGCAACAGCGCCCCTTTCTCCTGCGCCACGTCAGCGATGGTATGCGGCATCTCCGGCTCACCGACAATCGCCGGTTTACCCGCGCGGAAAATACCGGCTTTTTCACGGCCGATGCTTTCGCGATCGGGCCCCAGCCAGTCGGTATGATCCAGCGCGATGCTGGTCACCACGGCGACATCCGGATCCACAATGTTGGTGGCGTCCAGACGCCCGCCTAAGCCGACTTCAAGGATCACCACGTCCAGCTGCGCCTGCTTGAACAACCACAGCGCCGACAGGGTGCCATATTCGAAATAGGTCAGCGAAATGTCGCCGCGCGCGGCTTCGATCTCTGCGAACGAGGCAGTATGTGCTGATTCGGCTAACTCTGCGTTCTGCACCCGCACGCGCTCGGTGTAGCGCACCAGATGCGGCGAGCTGTAGACACCCACCTTGTAGCCCGCCGCCATCAGCATGGACTCCAGCGTGCGGCAGGTGGTGCCTTTGCCGTTAGTACCCGCCACGGTGAAGACAAAGGGGGCCGGTTTCAGAACGTCAAGGCGCGCCGCGACCTGGCTGACGCGCTCAAGTCCCATGTCGATGGCTTTACTGTGCAGGCTTTCCAGATAAGAAAGCCACGCGGCCAGAGGCGACGTGGCTTGGGGAAGAGTGATATTTTCCATGTTGCGCGCTTTTCAGTTACGGTTAGAAAGCAAAAGGGCAGCGCCATTGGCCCTGCCCTTTTCAGTTATCAGGCCTCGGGTTCCTGATCCGGTACTACCACGCCTTCGCGCGGTTCATCCGGGCTCGGCGACGGCAGGTTCATCAGCTTCGCCAGGATGCTTGCCAGCTTCAGGCGCATCTCCGGACGGCGAACGATCATGTCGATAGCGCCTTTCTCAATAAGGAACTCACTGCGCTGGAAGCCCGGCGGCAGTTTCTCACGTACCGTTTGTTCGATAACGCGCGGGCCGGCAAAGCCGATCAGCGCTTTCGGTTCAGCGATGTTCAGATCGCCCAGCATCGCGAAGCTCGCCGATACGCCGCCCATGGTCGGGTCGGTCAGTACGGAGATGTACGGCAGACCGCGTTCCTGCATTTTCGCCAGCGCTGCGGAGGTTTTTGCCATCTGCATCAGCGACATCAGCGCTTCCTGCATACGGGCACCGCCGGAGGCGGAGAAGCAGATCAGCGGACAGTTGTCTTCCAGCGCCTGCTCAACCGCACGCACGAAGCGCGCGCCAACCACGGAACCCATTGAGCCGCCCATAAAGGAGAACTCAAATGCCGCTGCGACAACCGGCATCGCGTGCAGGGTGCCTTTCATCACCACCAGAGCGTCTTTCTCGCCGGTCTCTTTCTGCGCAGAGGCCAGACGGTCTTTGTATTTCTTGGAGTCGCGGAACTTCAGCACATCTTTCGGCTCAAGCTCGCTGCCCAGTTCAACCAGAGAACCTTCATCCAGCAGGCTATGCAGGCGGTTACGCGCCGACATACGCATGTGGTGATCGCACTTAGGACAAACTTCCAGATTACGCTCCAGCTCGGCGCGGTACAGAACCTGACCACAGCTGTCACATTTGGTCCATACCCCTTCAGGAATACTCGCTTTGCGGGTTGGGGTGATATTGCTTTTAATTCGTTCAATCCAGCTCATTGATAACCTTTCTGCCTGAACCAGGTTTGCTGTAAGGGGCGCATAATGCCATTTTTGCCCCCGACAGACCATGAATGTTGCACATTAAAACATAACAGCCCGAAACTTTGGATAAAAAAGTGGTCGAACCGCAGTCGTGCTTTTATTTTGCTTGTTTTGCCGCCGTGCGCCGGTGACGAATAATTTCGATCACGCCCGGCAGGATGGAGACCACAATAATCCCTACGATCAGTAGCTTGAGGTTTTCCTGAATCATAGGAATGGTACCGAAGAAATATCCCGCGTAGGTAAAGCTGAGCACCCATAACAGCGCGCCCGTCACGTTATAGAGTGCGAAATGACGGTACGACATGTGTCCCATTCCCGCAACAAAGGGGGCAAAGGTTCTGACGATCGGCACGAAACGCGCGAGGATAATGGTTTTACCGCCGTGTTTCTCATAAAACGCATGGGTTTTATCGAGATAGCTGCGACGGAAAATCTTCGAGTCCGGATTACTGAATAACCGCTCGCCAAACAGCCGCCCTATAGTGTAGTTCACCGCATCGCCAAGGATCGCGGCGATGAGCATCAGAACCACCATCAGGTGAACGTTGATGTCGTTGGTTTCCAGGGAGGCCAGCGCCCCCGCCACGAACAGCAGCGAATCGCCCGGTAAGAACGGGGTCACCACCAGTCCGGTTTCACAAAACAGGATCAGGAACAGAATGGCATACACCCAGACGCCATAATCAGCGACCAGCTCTGCCAGGTGAACATCAATATGCAGAATGAAATCAATCAGAAAGCGAATAAAATCCATATTGTCTAAACCTTTATTGCACGGCTATCAGTCCGCTAAAAACAGCGGGCCCATTGGCGGTTTCGGAAGGTCAAAACGATCCGGGTAATCGACCGAGACCAGATACAGCCCTTCCGCTTTCGCCGTTGCTGCTGCCAGGGTTCTGTCCTTCGCTGCCAGCAACTCTGCAATCCAGCTCTCCGGCTGGTGTCCGGCGCCCACTTCCATCAGGCTGCCAACAATATTCCGCACCATATGATGTACAAAGGCGTTGGCCTTGATATCCACCACCACATACGCGCCATACCGGCTGACGTTAATGTGCATCACGTTGCGCCACGGGGTGCGCGACTGGCACTGCACCGCACGAAACGAGGTAAAGTCGTTTTCGCCAATCAGCGCCTGCGCTGCGCGATGCATGCGCCCGGCATCCAGCGGCTCGTAGAAATGCGTTACGCCCTGGCCTAACACCGCCGGCCGCAGACGCTGGTTATAGATGATGTAACGGTACCGGCGCGCGGTGGCACTGAAGCGGGCGTGAAAATCGTCCGGCACAGTTTTGACCCAACGCACTGCGATGTCACCAGGCAAATTCGCATTTACTCCCAGCGTCCAGGCCGCGTCTTTACGCACCGCGGTGGTTTCAAAATGAACCACCTGCCCCGTACCATGGACTCCGGCGTCGGTACGCCCCGCGCACAGGACATTTATGGGCTCATTCGCCACCTGAGAGAGCGCTTTCTCCAGTTTCTCCTGGACGCTGCGCACCTCGTTCTGACGCTGCCAGCCATAATATTTACTGCCATCGTACTCAATCCCGAGAGCAATTTTATGGACCGGCTTTTGTTCCACTTCTGACATCAGTACAGATACTCCTGCACCAGTTTCTCGGCAATTTTCACCGCCATCAGCGCACCGCCGAAACGAACGTTATCGGCCACCGACCAGAACTGGATCTGCTCCGGCATACCGTAATCGTTGCGAACGCAGCCGATGGAGAGGCGGGCGTTGCCCGTTGCGTCGCCCACCTGGGTCGGAAACTCGCTCTCTTCGGACAGTTCGATATCTTCACCGCGGGCAAAGGCGTCGCGCGCCTCTTCCGCCGCCAGCGGGCGCATCGCTTCGAAGCTCACCATCTGGGCATGGCCGTAAAACACCGGCGACTGCACGCAGTTGGCGGAGATCATCAGCCCTTCATCCTGTAGGATCTTGCGTACCTGATCGACGATACGGCGCTCTTCACGAACGCTGCCTTCGCGATCCGGCAATAGTGGCAGCATGTTGAAGGCCAGCTGACGACCAAAGAAGTCCTCTTCGTCTACCGGAATACCGTTCAGCAACTTCGCGCTCTGCCCGGCCAGCGCATCCACCGCTTTTTTACCGTGAGCGGAGGCCGACAGCAGGCTGGTGACGGTGATACGGGATAAGCCGCCATCATCGATCAGCGGTTTCAGGGCGGTCAGCAGCTGGCTGGTCAGGCTGTCCGGGACGGCGACAACGTTACGGTTGCGGTAGTCGGCCAGCACGAACGGGTTGACGTCCGGCACCACCAGCGGCACGTCCGGCTCAAGGGCGAACAGGCCGCTGGAGTCAATCACCAGACAGCCCGCATTGGTGGCGTCTTCAATATAGGTTGCGGAAGCTTCAGCACCGGCGACGAAAAAGGCCAGCTGCGCCTGGGTCCAGTCAAATTCAGCCGCATCCTGAACGCGAACCGATTTGCCCTCATAACGCAGATGCTCACCTGCGCTCTCATTACGCGCCAGGGCAAAGATCTCCCCCACCGGGAACTGACGCTCGGCAAGGGTTTCGAGCAGGGCTTCGCCCACGGCGCCCGTTGCGCCCAGTATGGCAATGTTCCAGCCTTCAGACATGGTGGTTTACTCCAGAAATAAAAAAGCGTCCCCGGCGGGTTATCCGCCAGGGAGCATTAAGAAGACATTAACGAACCGGATGATGAGTGGCGTTGAAACCCAGCTTATGCAACAGTGATGCCGCCGCTGCGTCATCACACATCACATACAGGGAAGACCATTCGCGGCGCTCCACATAGTGCTTGCGCAGCTTGTCGAACTCACCCGGCATACCCGCTACTTTTCGCAGCAGCGCGTCATCGCGGCGCACATCATACACTAAATGCACCAGCCTTTTCAGCGTTGCCTGATCCAGCGGGCCATGCAGGGTAATGCGGCCAAATTCCGGCGTCGGCAGTAGGGTATCCAGCGCCACCTGCTGCGATTTGCCAATAAAGGCGCTGTAAGCCTCAAACACCTGGGTGGTGCCGCGCGCTTTGCCTTCCAGGGTGTAGCCGGCGATGTGCGCGGTGCCAATATCCACTTTATTCAGCAGGGCCACGTTGAGATCCGGCTCCGGCTCCCAGACGTCCAGCACCACGCTGAGATCCTGACCGGCGTCCAGACGCTTCAGCAGCGCGGCGTTGTCCACCACCGGGCCACGACAGGCGTTGATCAGGATAGTGCCCGGCTTCAGGCGGCTCATCAGCGCCTCATCGGCCAGATGCAGGGATTTATACGGCCCGTCTTTAAACAGCGGAGTATGGAAGGTGAGGACGTCACATTCCGCCACCAGCTCGTCCAGGCTGCGGAAATCGCCCTCATCGCCACGATCGGCACGCGGGGGATCGCACAGCAGCGTGCGGATACCTAACGCCTCGAGGCGCTTTTGCAGGCGACTACCGACGTTACCCACTCCGACAATACCGACAGTGCGATCGGCCAGGCTAAACCCGTCACGCTCGGCCAGCATCAGCAGGGAAGAGAAAACATACTCCACGACGGCGATGGCGTTACAGCCCGGCGCGGCGGAAAAACCGATCCCCGCCTGCTTCAGCCACGCGTCATCCACATGATCGGTTCCCGCGGTTGCCGTACCGACAAACTTCACCGCTTTACCAGACAACAGCGCCTCATTCACTTTGGTCACTGAGCGCACCATCAGCGCGTCGGCATCATCCAGCTCAGCGAGCGGGATCGGGCGTCCGGGAACGGCCTTAACCTCACCCAGGCGGCTGAACAGCTCGCGGGCGTAAGGCATATTTTCATCAACGAGGATTTTCACGTCTGAGTACCTGTTTGAGAGGAAGTTAACCGGTCAAGTGTGCCATAATCTGGCCGCCAGGCATATACGTAACCTGGTTTACGCAGAGTAACGACCTTAAGGATTTTTTGACGATGCAGCCCATTTCAGGTACGCCGCCGCAACCTCCGGGTGACGGCCCGCGTCCGTCTCATGTCGCAGGCGAACAGCCCCTCTCCACACAGCAGCGCACCGTACTGGAACGCCTGATCACCCGGCTGATTGCCCTGACGTCGCAGCAAAATGCGGAAGTGTGGGCTGGGGTCAAACACGATCTGGGCCTGAAGGGCGATGCGCCCATGCTGTCGCGTCACTTTCCTGCTGCAGAGCAAAACCTGAACCAGCGCCTGAATACCGCGCAGCAAAACCACACCACCCGACAGATGGTCTCGCAGCTGACGGAGCTGTTAAGCCAGGGGAATAACCGTCAGGCGACCAGCGATTTTATTCGTCAGCAGTACGGTCAGACGGCACTTAGCCAACTGACGCCCGAGCAGCTTAAGACGGTGCTGACGCTGCTGCAAAATAACCAGCTCGCCATTCCGCAGCCGCAACAGCGTCCGGCCACTGAGCGCCCGCTGCTGCCTGCTGAACACAATACGCTCAAGCAGATGGTGACCAAGCTGGCCGCCGCCACGGGTGAGCCGACCAAACTGATCTGGCAGTCGATGCTGGAGTTGTCCGGTGTAAAAGCGGGAGAGTTGATCCCGGCCAGACAGTTTACCCATCTTGCCACCTGGCTACAGGCACGCCAGACCCTGAGCAGCCAGAGCGCGCCAACCCTGCACACCCTGCAGGCAGCGCTGAAACAGCCGCTGGAGCCGCAGGAGTGGAACAGCATTCAGGATTATGCCCACCAGAACTGGCAGGCGACGCCGCAGACGGTGCTGACCACCGCGCAGGTTCAGGATCTGCTTAATGCGATCTTTACCCGCCGCACCGAGCGTGAAGCTGGCGTAATTGAAGTGCGCAATATCCAGCCGATCTACAGCCCGCTGTTTGCCCCGGTGGTGGAAACCTTCAGAACACTCTCTGCCCGTCCGGGACAGATGTTAATTGCGTTAATCATTGCGCTGGCGATTTTCTGGTTGGTCGTCTGATATTTTGCCCGGTGGCGCTACGCTTACCGGGCCTACAAAAACACAACCTGTAGGCCGGGTAAGGCGTAGCCGCCACCCGGCAACAAACCGCTAAGATTTACGAAACGCCACCAGCGTCACCACTATTCCCACCACCGCAGAAACCGCCCCCGCCAGAAAGACCGACGGATAGCCGAACGAAGTGGCTACCAGCCCTGCCAGCGGCGCGGTGACCCCGTATGAGATATCCTGAAACGCGGCATAACCGCCCAGCGCCGTGCCGCGTACCTGCGGGGCAACGCGTTTAACAACCTCGACACCGAGTGCCGGGAAGATCAGCGAACAGCCGCAGCCGGTCAGGGCTGCGCCCAGCAGGGCTACCGGCTCGTCTGGAGCCTGCCAGAGCAGCACAAGGCCAAGGGTTTCAATCACCAGCGAGGCCACCGCCACCTTCACGCCACCATAACGATCCGGCATCCAGCCGAACAGCACCCGCATCAGAACAAACGCGCCGCCAAAGGCGGTAAGCGTAAACCCTGCCATCGCCCAGCCGCGGCTCATAAAGTAGAGCGAGACGAAGGTACCAATCACCGCAAAGCCGACACCCTGCAGGGCAAGGCCCAGACCCGGTTGCCAGATTTGCCCCACAACGCTCCACAGGGAAGGTCGTTCGCCTTTATGGGCCGGAACTTTACGCACCGTGCCGTTAAACGCCCATGCCAGCAGCGGCAGAGCCATGGTGGTAGCGGCCAGTGCCGCAAAGCCAAACTGGCTGTTAATCAACAGACCCAGCGGTGCGCCAGCGGCCAGCGCCCCATAGATGGCCATCCCGTTCCAGGACATCACTTTGCCGGAACGTGCGGGCCCTACCAGCCCCATCCCCCAGGTCAGGGTGCCGGTCAGCAGCTGACTTTCACCAAAACCAAGGATTAAGCGTCCCACCACCAGCAGCGCGAATTTCCAGGCAGCATCCACCGGCAGCAGCGTGGCCAGTAGCCATGCGCCGCCCGCCAGCCCGCAGGCAAACATACCCTGCAGCGCCGAGCGTTTGGCACCATGCTGATCCGCCAGCCGTCCGGCGTAGCCGCGGGTTAACACCGTGGCTAAGAACTGAATACCCACGGCGATACCCACCATGGTATTGCCATAGCCCAGCTCCTGGTGAACAAACAGCGGGATCACCGGCAGCGGCAGGCCAACGGTCATATAGGTCAGGAATACCGCAAAGGCGATACGAAACAGCGAGACGTTTCCGGAGGAGGCGTTTTTATCTGATGTAACGGCCGTCATGCATAACTCCATGTTCAGGCATAAAAAAAGGGAGCCACAGGCTCCCTCTTACTATACATCAAACGCTTATGCTTTCAGCTTACGCATGACCAGCGTGGCGTTGGTGCCGCCGAAACCGAAGCTGTTGGACATCACGGTATTCAGCTCGCGCTCGGTTGTCGCGGTAACGATGTTCAGGCCAGCAGCCTGCTCGTCCAGCTCTTCCACGTTGATGCTTGGGGCGATGAAGCCGTGTTCCAGCATCAGCAGGGAGTAGATAGCTTCCTGCACGCCAGCCGCACCCAGAGAGTGACCGGTCATGGCTTTGGTCGCGGAGATGGCCGGGCTGTTGTCGCCAAACACTTCGCGGATAGCACCCAGCTCTTTCACGTCGCCTACCGGAGTAGAGGTGCCGTGGGAGTTCAGGTAGTCGATTGGGGTATCCAGGCCGTGCATCGCCATCTTCATGCAGCGCACTGCGCCTTCACCGGATGGAGCAACCATGTCTGCACCGTCGGAGGTTGCGCCGTAGCCCACGATCTCAGCATAGATGTGCGCGCCACGGGCCAGAGCGTGTTCCAGCTCTTCAACCACAACCATACCGCCGCCGCCGGCGATAACGAAGCCGTCGCGGCTTGCATCGTAAGTACGGGAGGCTTTTTCTGGCGTTTCGTTATATTTGGTGGACAGTGCGCCCATCGCGTCGAACTCACAGGCCATTTCCCAGCCCAGCTCTTCGCCGCCGCCAGCAAACACGATGTCCTGTTTGCCCAGCTGGATCTGCTCTACCGCGTTACCGATACAGTGTGCGGAGGTGGCACATGCGGAGCTGATGGAGTAGTTTACGCCGTGAATTTTGAACGGGGTGGCAAGGCAGGCGGATACCGCTGAGCCCATCGCTTTGGTCACCACGTATGGACCCACCGCTTTCAGGCCGCGCGGGCTACGCATAGCGTCAGCACCGAAGACCTGCGCTTTTGACGAACCGCCGGAGCCAGCAATCAGACCCACGCGTGGGTTGTTCTGATAAACATCTTCGCTCAGGCCAGCATCAGCAATGGCTTCCTGCATGGAGAGGTAAGCGTAGATAGAGGCATCGTTCATGAAACGGACCACTTTGCGATCGATCATGCCCGTGGTGTCCAGTTTGACATTACCCCAGACGTGGCTGCGCATGCCAGAATCTTTAAACTCTTCAGAGAAGGTGATCCCGGAGCGTCCTTCACGCAGAGATGCCAGGACTTCCTGCTGGTTATTACCGATGCTGGAAACGATGCCCAAGCCAGTAATCACTGCACGTTTCATTCAATACCTCTGTAAGTCGCACTATTTTAAGTTTCGAGTCGCACAATAGCGTACACTTGTACGCCGAACAAGTCCGATCAGCCAATTTCTGCGGAAATTTGCACCAACAGACGCACATCGTTAAGATCGCGGCACAGCCTGTCAGACGAGTAACTTACGTGAAACAAAACGCCATACAACCTGCCAACCTCGAATTCAACGCTGAGGGTACACCTGTTTCCCGAGATTTTGATGATGTCTACTTCTCTAATGATAACGGACTGGAAGAGACACGTTATGTTTTCCTCGATGGAAATCAGCTGAACGCCCGTTTCCCGGTACATCCCCGCGATCTGTTCGTGGTGGCGGAGAGCGGTTTTGGCACCGGCCTGAACTTTCTTACCCTCTGGCAGGCCTTCGATCGCTTCCGTGCGGCTCACCCTGACGCTACGCTGCAAAGGTTACATTTCATCAGTTTTGAGAAATTCCCGCTGGCCGCCGCCGACCTGCGTCTCGCCCATCAGCACTGGCCGGAATTAGCGCCCTGGGCAGAGCAGCTCCAGGCCCAGTGGCCGCTGCCCATCGCGGGCTGCCATCGCCTGCTGCTGGACGACGGGCGTGTCACCCTCGATATCTGGCTGGGTGATATCAACGAGCTGACTGACAAGCTGGATGACTCCCTCAATCAGCAGGTTGACGCCTGGTTCCTCGACGGCTTTGCCCCGGCCAAAAACCCGGATATGTGGAGCCCGGAGCTGTTTGCCGCAATGGCCCGCCTGGCCCGCCCCGGGGCTACGCTTGCCACCTTCACCTGCGCCGGATTTGTCCGTCGTGGCCTGCAGGAAGCTGGCTTCACCATGCAAAAAACCAAAGGCTTTGGCCGCAAGCGCGAAATGCTCGTCGGGGTGATGGAGCAGGATCGCCCCTCCCCTGCCCGCACGCCGTGGTTTGCCCGTACGGCCAGCGACGGACGGGAAACCGCCGTGGTGGGCGGCGGGATCGCCAGCGCCCTGCTGTCGCTGGCGCTGTTGCGCCGCGGCTGGCAGGTGACGCTCTACTGCGCCGACCTGGCCCCGGCGACGGGTGCCTCCGGCAATCGCCAGGGCGCGCTCTATCCCCTGCTGAGCGCGCACGATGCGGCACTCAGCCAGTTTTTCCCGACGGCATTTACCTTTGCCCGTCGTCTGTACGATGCCCTGCCGGTCGCGTTTGATCATGCCTGGTGCGGCGTCACCCAGCTTGGCTGGGACGAGAAGAGTCAGCACAAAATCAACCAGATGCTTGCCCTGGGCCTGCCCGAGCAGATCGCCGTTGCGGTCAACGCCCAACAGGTGGAAGAGAGTATCGGGGTGCCGACCGGCTGCGGCGGGATCCAGTACCCGCTCGGCGGCTGGCTGTGTCCGGCGCAGCTTACCGCGGCGGTGATTGCCGAGGCGCAAACGCTCGGCCTGCAGGTGCAGTACGGTCGCAAGGTGACGTCGCTTGAGCAGACCGACGCTCGCTGGACGCTGCACTTCGCCGGGGGCGAGCACGTGCAACACGGCAGCGTGGTGCTGGCCAACGGACATGGCATCAGCCAGTTCAGCCAGACCGCACAGCTGCCGGTTTATCCGGTAGGTGGTCAGGTGAGCCATATCCCGGCCGCCCCGCAGCTGAGCCAGCTGCGTCAGGTACTCTGCTACGACGGGTATCTGACGCCGCAAAATCCGACCAACGGCCACCATTGTATCGGTGCGAGCTATCACCGTGGACAGACGGAGCCGCAGTACAGCGACGAGGATCAGCAGCATAACCGCCAGCGGTTGATCGACTGTTTACCCCAGGCGACATGGGCACAAGAGGTAGACGTCAGCGCCGGAGAGGCGCGCAACGGTATTCGCTGCGCCACCCGCGATCACCTGCCGATGACCGGGGCGGTGCCGGACTATGACGCCACCCTGGCGGCGTATCAGGATTTAGCCCACAACAAGGACCGGGCAGTGAATGCCCCGGAATTCCGCAATCTGTTTATGCTGGGCGGACTGGGTTCACGCGGGCTCTGTACGGCACCGCTGACGGCGGAAATACTCGCCGCGCAGATGAGCCACGAGCCGATCCCGCTGGATGCGCATACGCTGGCGGCGCTGAATCCGAACCGGTTATGGGTAAGGAAGTTGTTGAAAGGGAAGATGGTGAAAGCGTAGGCCCGGTAAGCGTAGCGCCATCGGGCGTCTGGCAGAGGAGCCGTTTTCACGCCGGGCGGCGCATGCGCTTGCCCGGCCTACAGGCGCTAACTTATGACGTCAGGCTGGCTTTCTGAAACAAGGTTTCCCACATCCCCAGCACGAGCGACTGGTCGCGCGGAGAGAGCTCGCCCGCCAGAATGGCTTTTTCCAGGCTGCGGGACACTTCAGCGTGCACCGCCTGTGGTGAATGGTCATCACCGGCTTCCAGCTCGGCAACGGCCAGCGTCAGGTGTCCACGCAGATAACCGCTGGCGAACAGCTCATCGTCACTGGCGTGTTCTACCATGTCATCAATTAACGCCAGAATGCGTGATTCAAACTCTGCGATCATCTTCTTTCCTCTATTAAAGATCTTCCGGCCACGGGAAGCATTCCGCCGTGATCTCCGGCGTGTGGTAATAATTCTGTAAAGCCTTGATCAAGCGCGCCGGACGTTCCGGGATGCCGTTCTCAAGATAGTCCATCACCTGCGCGTGAACGCGGCGCTGGAAGACAATACGGTCTGGCTCGAAGTCCCCTTCGAGGTTGTCACAGCTGACGTTGAACGGAAATCCTGCCGCCACGCAGAACAGCCACTCCAGCGCCTGGGGTTTCACTTCCACATCTTCAAACTGCCCCTGGGTCGCTGCGTCTCGCCCGTCCGGGCAGTACCAGTAGCCAAAGTCCACCAGCTCGCGACGCGCTTTTCCGGCAATACACCAGTGCGATATTTCATGCAAACCGCTGGCATAAAATCCGTGTGCGAAAACGATCCGGTTGAACGGAAGCTCAGCATCTGCAGGAAGATAGATCGGTTCGTCGTCGCCTTTAATCAGACGGGTATTAAAATCATCGGCAAAACAGCCGTCGAAAATCGCGATCAGCTGTTCATATTTATGCGTACTGTTCATTAGTTCATCCCCAACCAGTGGAGGATCTCCTGTCCGTGGCTGTCATAAAGAAGTTTGGCACTCATGACGGCCGAGACAATGACAATCATCGGACGGATGAGCTGTTGCCCTTTGCTTAACACCAGGCGCGATCCTACCCGTGCGCCCAGGAACTGGCCGGCCATCATCACAAAGCCGGTTGCCCAGATCACCTTCCCGCCGATGATAAACAGCAGCAGGCCGCCCAGGTTAGAGGTGGCGTTCAGCACCTTGGCGTGGGCGGTGGATTTGGCGAGGTTAAACCCGGCCAGCGTCACAAAGGCCAGGGCATAGAACGACCCGGCGCCGGGACCGAAAAAGCCGTCATAGAAGCCGACGCAGCCGCCAGCGATCAGGGCAAACGGCAGACCGTGCAGGCGGCGCTGACGGTCCTCTTCCCCGAGCCTGGGCATCAGCAAAAAGTAGAGACCAATACAGATCACAAGGATCGGCAAAATCTGGCGCAGTATGTCGGACTGCACGTGCTGAACCAGCAGCGCGCCGGAGGTCGACCCGATAAAGGTCATCAGAATATTGAGCTTCTGATCGGCCAGGCTCACTACCTTGCGGCGGATAAAGTAGATCGACGCCGATAACGAACCACCGCAGGCCTGTAGCTTGTTAGTCGCCAGCGCCTGCGCCGGGCTCATCCCTGCCGCCAGCAGCGCCGGAACGGTCAGGAGCCCGCCGCCGCCGGCCAGAGCATCAATAAAACCGGCCAGCATGGCGATAAAAAACAGCGCCAGCAGCAGCAGCGGCGACACCATAAACAACTCAGTAAATTGGTCCATCACAGGGCATGTTCATCCAGTAGCGCCTGGCAGGAAGGCGGCAACGGAGGCGGTGTCTTCTTCTCAGGCTTGGGTCCAGGTTTTGCTGGCTCAAACCAGCTTTGTAATTCCGCGCCGCAGCCATCACCTGGCGGCGGTAACGGTTGATCTTCACACTCGAGGCTGTTTGCCGGACAGCGCAGACGCACGTGCATATGCGCGCGATGCTGGAACCACGGTCGCACTTTGCGCAGCCAGTCGCGGTCGGTGCCTGCATCCTGGCAGAGCTGCTGCTTGATGGCCGGGTTGACGAAGATGCGCGTGACGTCGTTATCTTCTGCCGCCAGTTTGATCATGCTGGAGACATCCTGTGACCAGAGGGACGGCACGACGTTTTTGCCGTCCCGCGCCACCAGATCCAGCGCCTGCGGTTTCATCAGCTGTGCTGAACTCCAGCGCGTTTTCGGCAGCTGGAGGAAGATATCGACATCCAGCCCGGTCTGATGGCTGGCGTGGCCGCCGTTGAAGCGACCGCCTGCTGGCATCCCCATATCGCCAATCAGCATCGTGCCCAGCCCCAGGTTATGCACCTGATTGCCCAGCCGCTGAATAAACAGCACCAGATCCGGATGGCCAAAATAGCGGCGCTGATCGGTACGCATCACCTGGTAGGTGCTGGACTGTTGCGGCAGCGCCTGGGCGCCGACGATGCAGCCATTGGAAAACGCACCAATCGACTGGGCGCTCCCCGCGACCGGGTGGGTGATTTTCTGCCACGGCGTTGCCGCCAGCGAGGCCCCGCTGGCAAGCAGCGCCAGCAGAGCAATTGCGGTTTTTTTCATGGTTACCAGCGTGGAAGTGGGGTCGTCACATCCGCATTCTGCGCACGCTGGCGCAGGAAGTGATCCATCAGCACGATTGCCAGCATCGCTTCTGCGATCGGCACCGCGCGGATCCCGACGCACGGATCGTGACGTCCTTTGGTGATCATCTCGACTTCCTCGCCCGCACGGTTAAGGGTGCGCCCCGGTACGGTAATGCTGGAGGTCGGTTTCAGCGCAATATGGGTGACAATCTGCTGCCCGCTGCTGATCCCGCCGAGCACGCCGCCCGCGTGGTTGCTCTGGAAGCCCTCTTTCGTAATCTCGTCGCGGTTCTGGCTGCCGCGCAGGGCCACAACGTCAAAACCGTCGCCAATCTCTACCCCTTTCACCGCGTTGATGCTCATCATTGCATGGGCGATGTCGGCGTCGAGGCGGTCAAAGACCGGCTCACCCCAGCCCGGCGGTACACCGTCAGCCACGACCGTGACTTTGGCGCCGATGGAGTCGCCCTCTTTCTTCAGGCCGCGCATCAGTTCGTCCAGCGCCTCCAGCTTTGACGCATCCGCGCAAAAGAACGGGTTCTGCTCGACCTGATCCCAGTCTGCGATCGCCAGCGGGATATCGCCCATCTGGGTCAGACAGCCGCGAATAGTGATGCCAAATTTCTGCGCCAGATATTTTTTGGCGATAGCGCCTGCGGCAACGCGCATGGCAGTTTCACGGGCGGAGGAGCGTCCGCCGCCGCGATAGTCGCGAAAACCGTATTTTTGCTCGTAGGTGTAGTCGGCATGGCCCGGACGGAACACGTCCTTGATGGCGCCGTAGTCCTGCGAACGCTGATCGGTATTCTCAATCAGCAGGCCAATGCTGGTGCCGGTGGTGCGTCCTTCAAAGACGCCTGACAGGATTTTGACTTGATCCGGCTCGCGGCGCTGGGTGGTGTAGCGCGATGTCCCTGGACGACGTCTGTCGAGATCATGTTGTAAATCGGCTTCGGTCAGTTCGATGCCTGGCGGTACGCCATCAACGATGCAACCCAGCGCCAGACCATGCGACTCACCAAAGGTGGTCACGCGGAATAATTGTCCAATACTGTTTCCTGCCATCACGGCTCCGTTTTCGTTGTTATGTGTTTGAGCTTTCTGTGTTTGCGCAATGTGAAACGGGCCGAAGCCCGTTGGATTAATCTTTGTAGATGCTGAAGTGTTCGCGCGCGGCGAGAAGCTGCGCTTTGGTCAGCATGAAGACGCCGTCGCCACCGTTGTCGAACTCGAGCCAGGTGAACGGCACATCCGGATATTGCTCCATCAGATGTACCATGCTGTTACCCACTTCACAAATCAGAATGCCGTTGTCGGTCAGATAATCCGGTGCACAGGCAAGGATGCGGCGGGTCAGCTTCAGGCCGTCGGAGCCGGACGCCAGACCCAGCTCAGGTTCATGGCGATACTCGTTTGGCAGGTCGGACATATCTTCTGCGTCAACGTATGGCGGGTTGGTGACGATCAGGTCGTACTGCACTTTTGGCAGGTCACGGAACAGATCGGAACGAATCGGCGTCACGTGATGGATCAGGCCGTGCTCTTCAATATTATGTTCCGCTACCGCCAGCGCATCAGGTGAGATGTCCACCGCGTCCACTTCCGCCTCCGGGAAGGAGTAGGCGCAGGCAATGGCGATGCAGCCGCTGCCGGTACACATATCCAGAATGTGCTCCGGCTGATGGTCAATCAGGCCGGCGAAATGGTTGTTGATCAGCTCTCCGATCGGCGAGCGCGGCACCAGCACGCGTTCATCGACAAAGAACTCATGGCCGCAGAACCAGGCTTTATTGGTGAGGTAGGCCACCGGGATACGTTCGTTAACGCGGCGGATCACGCGCTCAACGATGCGGTGTTTCTCGCTGGAGGTCAGGCGCGCAGAGCGCATATCTTCCGGGATATCCAGCGGCAGATAGAGGGACGGCAGAACCAGCTGCACCGCCTCATCCCACGGGTTATCGGTACCGTGACCGTACCAGATATTGGCCGCGCTGAAACGGCTGACCGCCCAACGCAACATGTCCTGAATGGTTTGCAGCTCATTCACCGCTTCATCGACAAAAATTTTATCCACTATATTCTCCAGGGCATGCTCGCTAAATTTTCGGCGGCTAGTGTGCCACGAAGACGGCGATAAATCAGCACTGTCGCTAACGCCTTGCGGGTAAAAAATGCGTTTTGCCGCGCGGCGAGTCAGGTACACTGTGGGAAATAAGAGATGAGACGGACCCATGAAAAAGAAAACATCGCTGAGCGAGGAGGATCAAACGCTGTTTCGTCAGCTGATGACCGGCACGCGTAAAATCAAGCAGGACACCATCGTCCACCCTCCATTACGCAAAAAAGTGAGTGAAGTTCCGGTAAAACGGCTGATCCAGGAACAGGCAGACGCCAGCCACTATTTTTCCGATGAGTTCCAGCCGCTGCTGAACACCGAGGGCGCGGTAAAGTATGTGCGATCGGACGTCAGCCATTTCGAGCTGAAAAAATTACGTCGTGGGGATTATTCGCCGGAACTGTTTCTCGATCTGCACGGCTTAACGCAGATGCAGGCCAAACAGGAGCTGGGCGCGCTGATTGCGGCCTGCCGCCGGGAACATGTCTTTTGCGCCTGCGTGATGCACGGCCACGGAAAGCATATCCTCAAGCAGCAAACCCCACTGTGGCTTGCCCAGCATCCGCACGTGATGGCTTTTCATCAGGCACCCAAAGAGTACGGCGGTGATGCCGCCTTACTGGTGCTGATTGAAGTGGAAGAGTGGCAACCGCCTGAGCTGCCCTGACAGGCAGGCGGGTGGCTGAGGCTACCCGCCTGGATGTGGTTTACGTCAGATAGCTTTCGCCATCTTCAGATTGCAGGGGCTCATTTGCCAGTTGAACACGCCGACACCTTTTTCATCGAGAGTGACGTTGGCAATGGCGGAAGTGCTGAACATCGGCGGCGTTTCGCCCGGACAGAGTTCAGATACCAGGTAGCCGACTAACGGCAGATGGGAAATCACCAGCGCAGAGGCGACGCCTTCATTGCACAGCACCTGAAGATAGCCACTGACCAAACCCACATCACCACAGGGGGTCAGCTCGGGCAGAACATCGACACCGGCAGGCAGGTTCATACACTCCCCTACCACTTCCAGTGTCTGCTCAGCACGCAGGAACGGGCTGACGAGGACACGTTCAATATCCACTTTTTGCCCTTTCAGCCAGGTTGCCATTTGACGGGACTCGTCACAGCCGCAAGGCGTAAGAGGACGAACAGAGTCACTGGCAGCATCGAGTGCCGCGTCACCGTGACGCATGATAAAAACTTGCATATTGCACCGCTTTTGTTGACCAGGATCACCGGCGTTAACACCCCGCGTGAACACATCACGAGGTAGAAAACCCGATGGCCGGGCATTGTGCCTGATCCATCCGTTGAATGAAACGCTGTTTTTTACCTCAACGGCGTAAGTATAGTCAATGTCAGTTTACAAATTAGACAGGACCAGACCCTTCAACGGCGGATTTACTCTTATTTGACCTTAATTTACCGGGTCAGTTTCCTTTGCTGGCCAAAATCGCAGCCCCTGATCCGCCATTTGCAACAATGTGTCACACGGTGTAAACCGCGGCCCATATCGCACAGCCAGTCGTTGTAAAATCGCAACAACTTCACCCGCGCCAATGCTATCCATATAGCGGAACGGGCCACCCAGGAAAGGTGGAAAACCAATGCCAAACACCGCGCCAATGTCGCCGTCGCGAGCGTTTCTGATTACCCGCTCATCAAAGCAGCGCGCCGCCTCGTTGAGCATCATCATGACGCAACGTTCTGCACACTGCTGTGCAGAGAGTTTGCCCTCGCCGGTGGGCTTAATAAGCCCATAAACCGCCGGGTCTACCTGCTTCTTGCTTTTACGCCCTTTTGGATCGTAAAGATAGAAACCGCGTCCATTTTTTCTGCCTTTGCGATCGTCATTCAAAATTGCAGAAACAATGTTTGCAGGGGCGCTAAATCGTTCCCCGTAAGCCCTTTCCAGCACAGGTATAATTTTAGTGCCGGTATCTATTCCCACCTCATCCAAAAGTTGGATTGGGCCGACCGGGAAACCAAACTTCACCAGCGCATTATCAATGTGATCCACCTTCTCCCCTTCGGTTAGCAGGCGCATGGCTTCATTGATATAGGGTGCCAGGATGCGATTGACGTAGAACCCGGCTTTATCGGCCACCACCACCGGCGTTTTGCCCTGCATTTTTGCCAGCTTAACAATGGTGGCAACGGTCTGCGGGCTGGTGCCAGCGTGCGGAATGACCTCCACCAGCGGCATTTTTTCAACCGGGCTAAAGAAATGCAGCCCGATCACCTGTTCAGGACGCGCAGCCTGCGCTGCAATATCGCCAATCGGCAGCGACGAGGTGTTAGAAGCAAAGATGGTGTGCGGCGCGCAGTGCGCTTCAACCTCAGCCACCATCTGCTGTTTCAGCGCCAGATCCTCAAATACCGCCTCAATCACCACATCGCGATGGCGAAAGCCACTGTAATCGGTGGTGCCGGAGATCAGCGCCAGCTCGCGATCGCGCTCACTGGCTTTGATATGGCGGCGTTTGACCTTCTTATCAAGCAGCTGCCAGCTGTACTGCAGGGCATGGTTGATCCCCTTCGGGTTGATGTCCTTGATCCGCACCGGTAATTTGCCCTTGCTGGCGCTTACGAAGGCGATACCGCCCCCCATCAGCCCGCCACCCAGCACGCCGACGGCGTCGAGCGGGGCAGGATCTGCCTCGCTACCCGGGTCTTTTTTGACCTCGGTGCTGGCAAAAAAGAGGCTGCGTAGCGCCTGTGACTGCGGGGTCATCGCCAGCTCGCCAAAGGCTTTGGCTTCTGCGGCATAGCCGCTGCTGCTGCCCTGCGTCAGAACGGTATGGATAACTTCGAGAATACGTTTTGCCGCCGGGTAATTCCCCTGCGTTTTTTGTTCGGTTTTGTTCGCTACCATCTTAAATAGCAGCGTGCGGCCCAGCGGGCCTGCCAGCACGCGCTCGCGCACCGGTAATTGACGACCGGCCGGTTTGTCTTTCAGAGCCAGCGCTACTGCGGCCTCCAGCAGGATGGCATGCGGGACCACCTCGTCCACCAGCCCCACCTTCAGGGCCTGACGCGGACTCAGCTGCTTGCCGGTGAGGATCATCTCCAGCGCCGTGCTGACGCCCACCAGCCGCGGCAGACGCTGGGTGCCACCTGAGCCGGGCAGTAAGCCGAGCTGCACTTCCGGCAGACCCAGCACCGTTTTGCCGTCGTCGGTACAAATTCGTCCGTGACAGGCCAGAGCCAGCTCCAGACCCCCACCGAGGCAGGCGCCGTGGATCGCCGCAATCACCGGGATCGGCAGAGCATGAATTTCGGCCATGATCTGCTGCCCCTGACGGGCAAGATCTTCCGCCTCTTGCGCGCTGTTGGCGCGGGCAATCATGTTGATATCGGCCCCGGCGATAAAGTTGTCCGGCTTGGCCGAGATAAATACCAGCCCGCGCAGGGTTTTGTTTTCCCGCACCTGCTTCAGGATCGCGCGGACCTGACCGCTAAACTCGGCTTTCAGGGTATTCATCTTTTCGTCTGGCGCATCGATGGTGACCACCGCCACGTTGTCCGGACGCACATTGAGGGTAAACGCCGTTGTCATCTCCATTATTCTGCCTCCAGAACCATTGCGGCGCCCAGGCCACCCGCCGCACAGGCGGTGACCAGGCCAAACCCGCCGCCGCGACGGCGCAACTCGTGCAGCGTCTGGGTGATCATCCTCGCCCCGGTTGCCGCAAAGGGGTGGCCGTAGGCAATGGAGCCCCCCAGCACGTTAAATTTGCTTTCATCCACCTCGCCCGTGGCATGGGCACGCCCTAACACGTCGCGGGCAAAGCGTTCGCTGGCCAGCAGCTGCAGGTTGGCCAGGGTCTGGGCGGCAAAGGCTTCATGCATGTCGATAAGCGTCAGGTCGTTCATAGTGAGCCCGGCACGCTCCAGCGCCAGCGGCGTGGACCAAGCCGGCCCCAGCAGCATGTCCTGCCAGACATCAATGGCGGTAAAGGCATAGCTGCGCAGGTAGCCGAGCGGGGTGAGGCCCAGCTCTTTGGCCCGGGATTCGGTCATCAGGATCACTGCCGCCGCGCCATCGGTTAATGGCGTGCTGTTGGCGGCGGTCACGGTGCCGTGCTTACGGTCGAATGCCGGACGCAGTTTCGCGTAATCCGCCAGCGTCGAAGTGCCCCGGATATTGTTATCTTCGCTTAAGGGCTCACGGTACGGCGGGGTGTAGGCGGTCATCACCTCTTGCGCCAGCTTGCCCTCCGCCCAGGCCTGAGCGGCGCGCTGGTGCGAGCGGTGCGCCAGCGCATCCTGCTGTTCGCGGGTAATGCCGTAGGTCTTCGCCATCTGTTCGGCGGTATCACCCATCCGCAGGCCGGTGGAGTATTCCGCGACCGCAGGCGGCACGGGGAGGAGATCGCGCAAACGCAGACGCGAGAAGAGGGATAAGCGCTGCCCGGTGGTGCGGGCCTTATTGACGTCCACCAGCACGCGGGCAAGCTTTTTGCTGACGCCGATCGGCAGGACAGAGGATGAGTCGGCCCCCCCGGCAATTCCGGCGCGAATGGTGCCCGTTATCAGGCTTTCCGCAACGTTCGCCACCGCCTGAAAGCTGGTGGCGCAGGCGCGGCTGACGCTGTAGGCATCGGTGTGGACATTCATTCCGGTGCCCAGCACGATCTCACGGGCAATATTCGGCGCTTCCGGCATCTGCACCACCTGGCCGAAGACCAGCTGTTCAATCACCTCAGGAGGTATTTCGCTGCGAGCCAGCAACTCCCCCACCACCATTTTTCCCAGATCGACGGCAGGAATGCCATGAAACGCCGTCGCCTGACGGGCAAATGGCGTACGTAATCCACTGACAATGGCAATGCGATCGCCCTGACGGGTGATTAGCGGTAATGCCTGACTCATAACGCTCCCCTGTGAATAACAAATGCGCAAAGTGGTCTGACCTGATAACAGTCTTAACCAAATTTTTACATTAGCCAATCGGAGAGAAGAAAAATTGCGAGCGAAGCCACAGAGCACAAACGAAACGCCCCCATGAATGGGGGCATTGAAGGGAAATTAACGCAGACCGAGCTGGAAAATCAGGGACTCAGCTTCGCAGCTGAACACAAAATCGATGTCCAGGCGCACCCCGCCGTTCACTTCAGTGAAGGTGGAGGTGATGTCGCACGGTTCAGACTCAACGCCGCGGGCTTTGGCAGTCAGTGCGGCCAGCGTCTCTTCGGCTTCGGCACGGCTGGCGAACTCACGGCTGTAAGAGGCGGTGCAATCCGTGTTATCCACGATGGTACCCACATCCATACAGCAGCAAACCGGGGTTTCATCAGCACTGCATTTACTCATAGTAGATTTCCTCTGTAGTCGCGCACGGCGCGAAATAGACACAATGCTGATATTTTACGCCCCGCTCGGGAGCGGCTCCAGTCGTTAATGGCCTAAACGCGGGTAAGTGAGCAATATCACACGTAAAAATGATCTAAAACAAAAATCACCCGTTTGGAGTAAGCGAACTGGTCACAATTTTGCCAACCAGATCCCGTTTCGAAAAACATATCAGTAAATATTAATAAACAGACTTGCAACATTCTATCTGGTCAGACCTATACTCTCGCCACTGGTCTGATTTCTAAGTGTTACGACAGACCCTACACTTCGCGCTCCTGTTACGGTATGTAACAAATATTGAATAAAAATAACTCAATGAGGTTATGGTCATGAGCCAGAAAACCCTGTTCAACAAAACTGCGCTGGCAGTCGCAGTGGCAATCGTCTCCACCTCCGCCTGGTCTGCGGGCTTTCAGCTTAACGAGTTTTCTTCCTCAGGCCTGGGCCGTGCCTATTCCGGGGAAGGCGCTATCGCTGATGACGCAGGAAATGCGAGCCGTAACCCTGCCCTGATCATGATGTTTGATCGTCCAACCTTCTCCGCGGGTGCCATTTTTGTTGACCCTGGCGTAGATATCACCGGACGTTCACCAACGGGCGCAAGCCTGAACGCGGATAACATCGCGCCAACAGCATGGGTTCCAAACCTGCACTTTGTCGCGCCAATCAATGAACAATTTGGCTGGGGCGCGTCCGTTACCTCTAACTACGGACTGGCGACCGAGTTCAATAACAACTACGCAGCAGGGGCATACGGCGGTAAAACCGACCTGGAAACCCTCAACCTGAACCTGAGCGGTGCTTATCGCCTGGATAATCACTGGAGTTTCGGTGTTGGCTTTGATGCGGTGTATGCGAAAGCGAAAATTGAGCGCTACGCGGGTGACCTGGGTCGAATCGTCGCAGGCTCCGGCGCACTACCTCCAGCCCTGGCACGACCGGTCGCGGGGATCCCTGGAGATACCCAGATTGCCTACCTGAAGGGTGATGAGTGGGGCTTTGGCTGGAACGCCGGTATTCTGTATGAAATCGACAAGAACAACCGCTATGGCTTTACCTACCGTTCTGAAGTAAAAATCGATTTCGATGGCGACTATAAGAGCAGCCTGCCTTCAGCCTACAACCAGATCCTCGGCAACTTTGGTCTGCCAATGGGGACGGATGGCCGCACCACTGGCGGTTCTCTGACCCTGAACTTACCTGAGATGTGGGAACTGTCCGGTTACAACAGAGTCGCGCCGCAATGGGCCATCCACTATAGCCTGACCTACACGAGCTGGAGCCAGTTCCAGGAGCTGAAAGCGACCAACAGCGGCGGTGATACGCTGTTCTTTAAAGACGAAAGCTTCCGTGACGCTTACCGCATCGCTCTGGGTACCACCTACTATATGGACGATAACTGGACGTTCCGTACCGGTATTGCCTTCGATGACAGCCCGGTTCCGGCAGACAAACGTTCTATCTCCATTCCGGATCAGGATCGCTTCTGGCTGAGCGCCGGCGCGACCTATGCATTCAACAAAGATGCCTCAATCGATGCGGGTGTCTCTTATATGCATGGTCAGAAAGTGACGTTCCAGGAAGGTCCGTATGAGTTCTCTTCTGAAGGTAAAGCCTGGCTGTATGGCATGAACTTCAACTACGCGTTCTAATCACGTAGCGATAAAAAAAGGTGAGCTTCGCGCTCACCTTTTCTTTTTTATTCCGCATCAATCTCGGAGAGTTCATTCTCGATCGCTTTCGCGTTCGGGTTATCTTCCGGTTTCAGCTTGCCGCCGTTAGCAATAAAGTCATGGTTCTGGAAGTAGGCTTCACGCACCATGATGTACGGATCGGAAGACTGACGCAGCAGTCCGTCTGAATCCAGCAGCTGCGCGCGCGACTCGACACCTTCCAGCGTCCATTTACCCACCGACAGCGGCCAGGTCAGCCAGGACAGTACCGGATAGAGGGTATCGACCGCATCACCACCATCATCACGCAGGGTGAAGCTGCCGTAGAACGGTAAATGCACATACGGGCCATAACCCACATTGTAATGACCCAGAGTACTACCAAAACGGTGGGGCTGCTCGCGTTGCAGCTTCGGATTCGCCATCCCGGCAACGTCTATAAAGCCGCCCATCCCTAACAGGGTGTTCAGGAAGAAGCGGGTGAAGTGGACCATCCCCTGATAGGGATTGCCCTGCAGGAAGTAGTTCGCCATCACCGCAGGCTCTTCAAGGTTGCTGGTGAAGTTGCTCAGCCCGTTACGGGCAGGTTGTGGAATATAATCACGCCATGCTACCGCAACCGGACGCACCAGATAGGGATCCAGCACGTTATAGTTGAAGTTGTACATGGTGCGGTTAAATCCTTCCAGAGGATCGGAGCGCCCCTGCTGCTCGCCAGAGCTGGCGCAGCCCATCAGCAACGTGGTGCCCAGCGCAACCGCCGACAGCTGAAGTTTCATATCTTTCTCCCTGTTAAGTATGGCTATCTTCGAAAGCCATCCGTACTGGAGCTTTCGCGCTCCGTCTGTAGATGTGCAAGTGATTGTATCAGCACGCTTACTGATGTCTACGACCACAAATCAGGGCAATAAACACCCTCTTTATGATCTCAGAATAGCCTGGCTTTGCAGTTTCGTTTGGCTGGCAATTTTATACGGCCTTTGCCGACGATGTATCGCCTTTATTGTCATTGCAGGAATTTAAGAGCATACCCACGGGCGTTAGGACAAAAACCGCTACGCTTAAAGGTATCAGCCACCTCTGGAGCACCATAATGGACGAACTCAAAGAAGAGAAAATAGATAACCATACCGAAGAACTGGAAGTTGAAAGCGAGGAGAATCGCCGGGGAAAGAAGATTGAGGTCGATGAGGACCAGCTCCCCTCGCGCGCGATGGCCATCCACGAACATATTCGCCAGGACGGTGAAAAAGAGCTGGAACGCGATGCCATGGCCCTGCTGTGGTCGGCTATCGCTGCCGGGTTATCAATGAGCGCCTCTTTTCTGGCCAAAGGGATTTTTCACGTTCAGTTTGAAGGTATCCCCGGCGGGATGGTACTGGAAAACCTGGGTTATACCTTTGGCTTTATTATCGTGATCATGGCGCGCCAGCAGCTGTTTACCGAGAATACCGTCACCGCGGTATTGCCGGTGATGCAGAGCCCGACATGGGGCAATTTCGGCCTGCTGATGCGCCTGTGGAGCGTGGTGTTGTTCGGGAATATTATCGGAACCGGCGTCGCAGCCTGGGCGTTTGAATATATGCCGATTTTTGACGAGGCTACCCGCGACGCGTTTGTAAAAATCGGGACGGGGGTGATGGAAAACAGCCCTCTCGAAATGTTCTCCAACGCCATTATCTCCGGCTGGATCGTCGCCACCATGGTATGGATGTTCCCGGCTGCCGGTTCGGCCAAAATCGTGGTTATCATCCTGATGACCTGGCTTATCGCACTGGCCGATACCACCCATATCGTGGTGGGCACGGTGGAGATTTTATATCTGGTCTTTAACGGCACCATTCACTGGAGCGAGTTTTTCTGGCCCTTCGCCATCCCTACCCTGGTTGGTAACATCTGCGGCGGCACCTTTATATTTGCCCTGCTGAGCCATGCGCAAATCCGTAACGATATGTCGAATAAGCGCAAAGCCGAGCTAAAAGCAAAAGAGCAGGCCCAGCAGGAGGAAGCGGAAGAAAATAAAAATTCGGCCTGAATGGCGACACTTTAAGCAGTCAGGCGGCGGCGTGCTTAACGCCTGGTACAAATGGCGTTATACTCGTGCCGCTTCGTCCCCTTAGTTAAATGGATATAACGAGCCCCTCCTAAGGGCTAGTTGCAGGTTCGATTCCTGCAGGGGACATTTGCCTACCTTCCTTACCGGCTTTATATCCCCTTTCCAACCAATAGCACCCATACACACAACGTTATGTGCCGCTGTGCTGTACTCTCCCGCCGTTAAACGCATTCACGCCTCAAAAAAAACAACGGAGAAATGGAATGAAAAGAATCCTCATCGTTATGGCATTAATCGCCCCTTGCTCAGCCTTTGCCGGGGTTATCTTTCACCCGGTTGAGCGCGCTGCCGTGGTAGCGAATTCCGATCACCCCGTTGCTGCCGCGACGGTCACCGCGCAGGCAAGAAACCACCGTGCCGCCAGAGTGGATGCCGTTAACTGCAACGATGGACGCTGCGTACAGCACGGTAACGTGATTCGATAAGAAGTACAGGGCTCCGGAATACCGGAGCTCGATTTCATCTCTGAGGATCTTATTTGATCGCACCATTCAGTAATGACAACACGACCTGTGGCATCTGATTGGCTTTCGACAACATCGAGCCAAGTGATTCCTGGAATATCTGCGCCCGTACCATATTTGACATTTCGAGGGCGTAATCAGCATCTTCAATACGTGAGCGGGAAGCGTTGACCGCGACTGACATAGTCGCCTGTTGATTTTGCGTTGACGCCAGACGGTTGGCCATGGCACCCAGCGTACTGCGACTGGTATCAACCTGCTTGATGGCATTGTCGATTGCCGCCAGGGGATTTTCCGGTTTTTTCAGCCGTATTTCATTACCGACTTCAAAAATATTCAAGGTCGTATAGTTGGTTTCGGTATCCGTAGACGCCCCATGAGAAGCGTTATAATAGAGCAGGAGATCGCCCACGCCGTTCTGCGTTTTTAGCATGATCTGGCTGACGTTATCATCGGGCACAACCAGGGTGACTCTTTTTGAGTCCGTGCCCTTCACCACGTCCATGTAGTAATTGCCGTCTGAATCCTTGCGCAATACATCATCCGATACATTGCCCTCAGCATCGGTATAACGCACATTGACCTTTGCGGGATCCATCGTGACGGTTGATGTTCCATCCACAAGGGTAACGGCAGAGAAATTATTCAGGCTGGTGGCGCTATTCGCCTTGACGACAAGCGAACTGTCGTTGCCATCGGTCGTTACAGACACCGAGGCATTGTAGTAGCGAAAATTACCGCTGCCGTCGTCCACCTCCATAATGTACTGGCTACCGGATTTCAGCAGCCTGGCTTTATCTTCTGAGACCGAATTATTACTGGAGTCCACAAAGCTCAGCGTTGCCGTCGTGGTATCAATATTGGGTGTAGACGCTACGACCGCAGGGATAACAGAGAAACTTGTATCCGTTACCCAACTGGTACTGGTCATTTGCGCACTAACCGCACCGGTTGAACCGTATGTCAGGACGGCAGGATAATACAATTCATCCTGCTCAATATAATACTGGCCGTTGGATTCTCTCAGCGATGGCACCGGGCTGTTACTTAATGCACCGCCGTTCGTATCAAGATAGTTCACGGAAGTTATCGGTAGGCCGCTGTACTGAGGCACATCGCTGTAGAGCGGTGTTCCAGTGGTCGCGCCAATACTCACGCTGCCGGTTCCGCTGGCAGTATCCCAGCTAGCGTTATACGTGGCCTGATAATAAACAGGCTTGCCATCGCCTCCCGTATCCTGAATATACGTCTGCCCGTTCATGCCGTTGTGCACCAGCTGCGGCAAATTAAAGGTGCCTGTCGGAGACCAGGTTACGCTCACATTGCTGCTGGTAAGGTCGATATTATTAGCAACGCCCGTAACCTTGTTAATATCGGATACCGACCCGCTGATACCCCGAATAACCAAATCTTTCAGCCCGATATTCTCCACGCTGAAGTTTTTCGATAAATCGAGGAAGATTTTTTCATTATCACGGGAGCCGACCTGAAAACCGACCGTGCCCGCACTGCCGTCCAGCAGATTAATACCGTTAAAGTCGACGGACGTATTTAACCGATCGATCTCTTTCAGGTTTAAATTAATTTCAGCCTGAATAGCATCCGCATCCACCAGGTTGTTGGTTTCACTTAGCCCTTTTACCGTAAGCTCCCGGATGCGCTGCAGTCTGTTATTAATTTCACTCATCGCACCTTCGGCAGTCTGCACCAGCGACAAACCATCCCCGGCGTTACGCTGCGTCTGTTGCAGCGCATTCTGCTCGCTGGTCATACGGTTAGCCACCGCCTGACCAGCCGCATTATCCTTAGCACTGTTGATACGCATGCCAGAAGAAAGATTGCGGATGGCCTGCGAGAGGGCAGATGATGTAGCCCCCTGAAACACCAGACAGTAGCTGTATCTCCAGATAAGAGATAGGCTTGAATATATGTCTAACACTAACGCCAATTTTGAGATGACCGGGATCCTGTTAGGACAAGAAGTCCGTAAACGTAAAACTCCTCAGGAGAAGATCGCCATTATCCAGCAGACGATGGAGCCGGGCATGAATGTCTCCCATGTCGCCCGCCTGCATGGCATCCAGCCCAGCCTGCTGTTTAAGTGGAAGAAGCAATATCAGGAAGGCAGCCTCACCGCCGTTGCGGCCGGAGAAGAAGTTGTTCCAGCTTCTGAGCTTACTGCTGCTCTGAAGCAGGTCCGGGAGCTTCAGCGCCTGCTGGGCAAGAAGACGATGGAAGTTGAGATCCTGAAAGAAGCCGTGGAGTACGCTCAGTCGCGAAAATGGATAGCGCACGCGCCCTTGTTGCCAAAGGACGGGGAATAGCCCTGGTCAGCCGCACCATGGGCGTGTCGCGTGCGCAGCTGTCACTGCGAATTAACCGTTCTGCCGACTGGCAGGACAGGCGCTGTAACCGGCGTGATGACGAAGCAGACGCTGAAATACTGTCAGAGATCCTCGATATCATCAGCGATATGCCCAGTTACGGCTATCGCCGTGTGTGGGGCATCCTGCGTACGCAACGTCGTACAGAGGGACTGCCCCCGTGAACGCCAAACGGCTTTACCGGCTTATGAGCGAGCATAATCTGCTGTTACTGCATGACAAACCAGAGCGGTCGAAGCGTGAACATAAGGGGCAAAATCGCGGTGGCAGAAAGCGATATGCGCTGGTGTTCAGATGGCTTCGAGTTCGGCTGCGACAACGGTGAGAAGCTGCGGGTCACGTTCGCGCTGGACTGCTGCGACAGAGAAGCCATAGACTGGGCAGCGAGCACAGGGAGGCTACGACAGTTCGACGGTGCAGGATGTGATGCTGAGGTCGGTGGAAAAGCGCTTCGGCGACGGGCTGCCGACCACACCGGTTCAATGGCTGACGGATAACGGTTCAGCATATACCGCGCATGAAACGCGGAGGTTCGCCAGAGAGCTGAATCTGGAGCCGTGTACAACAGCGGTGAGCAGCCCGCAGAGCAATGGCATGGCCGAACGGTTCGTGAAGACGATGAAGGAAGACTATATCGCGTTCATGGCAAAACCAGATGTGAGAACAGCCCTGCGAAACCTTGCAGCAGCGTTCACACATTACAATGAAAACCACCCGCACAGCGCGCTGGGATATCACTCCCCGAGGGAATATCGGCGGCAGCGGACATCGTTAACTTAAGATACAAAAGCTGTCCGGAGATGGCGGGTCAAGATCACCTGCGAGAGGGCAGACGTATTTTGTGAGGATTTCCCCTGGATCGTTAACGCAGTTAAATTGGTATTCAGGCTTAACATTCCCATGTACCCGTTCAGGTTTCTCTGGAGTTGTTATCGGTCATACTCTGGATTAGTTGATGATTTTTTTGGGCCTTAACCAAATTTAGTAGGCGCGCACCTTACTTAACACCGGATATGTTAATTGGCTTCAGGGTTACGGTGAGGCCTTTCAACGGCGATTAGCCCTGCCAACGGCACGGTTTAAGGAAAGTATCATGTCAAAAGCACTACTGATTATCGATATGCAGAATTTTGTAACGGAAAGAATTCAACAGGGTGTGGATTACTTCCCTCAGAACAGCATTGAAAACATGACCTCTGTAATTGAACAATTCAGAACCTCTGGCCGACCTGTCATCCATGTGCGACACCAGACGCCTGAGCAAGGTTCGCCTCTTCATCACGGTTCCCCCTCAAGCCAGCCCCTTGCCTCATTTGAGGAACGCCCGGGCGAGCCGGTATTTATCAAACACACCTCCTCCGCGTTCAGCTCAACGGGATTACTGGCTCATCTCCAGGAGGCAAATATTTCAGAGGTGGTCGTTATCGGTGCCGTTGCAGGATTTTGTGTTAACTCCACCGTCAGAATGGGTGCCGACCTTGGGTTAAAGATGACGGTGCTAAAAGATGCGGTGCTCAGCTTTGAGCTGGAAAAATCTCAGCTCAGCGCGAAGGCCATTCATGATGTCACTCTGGCGCTGCTTGAGGCTGGTTTTGCGCAGGTTACCGACGCCACCGCGTTGCAGCTGTCCTGAATACTGTGCCCTGTGCCGTCCTCCAGGGTATAATCTGCCAATCATTTGACAGATTTCAGAAACGAACATGACCAAACTCACACTACAAGAGCAGATGCTTAAAGCTGGCTTAGTCTCCAGCAAAAAAATGGCGAAAGTGCAGCGCACCGCCAAAAAATCCCGCGTGCAGGCCCGCGAGGCGCGCGAAGCGGTGGAAGTAAACAAGCAGGCGCAACTTGAACGCGATAAAGAGTTGAGCGAGCAGCAGAAGCAGGCCACGCTTGCGAAAGAGTATAAGGCGCAGATTAAGCAGTTAATTGAGATGAACCGGGTCGTAGTGGCAAAAGGCGATATCGGTTTTAACTTCACCGACAATAATCTGATTAAAAAAATCTATGTCGATAAGACCACCCAGGCGCAGCTGATCAATGGCCGTCTCGCCATTGCGCGACTGGTTGCCGAAGCGGACCGTGAGAGCGAATATGCAATTATCCCCGCCATCGTTGCCGAGAAAATTTCCCAGCGAGATGCGAGCTATATCGTATTAAGCAGCGAGCTGACTCAGGAAGCGAAGGACGAAGACGATCCCTATGCTGATTTTGTCGTGCCTGATGATTTGATGTGGTAACCCTGACAGACCACCTCCCGGAGAGGTGGTCTGTCTCCCTTCTTAACGCTCGCGGAACGCCTCCGCTTTCGCCCGCAGGATCGGTTTCAGCAGATAGGCCATCACCGTTTTCTTGCCGGTAATGATATCCACCGAGGCCACCATCCCCGGAATAATCAGCAGCGGCTTCTCATCCGTGCCGAGATGGTTTTTGTCGGTGCGCAGACGAATGATATAAAAACTCTTCCCGTCTTTGTCGGTCACCGTATCGGGGCTGATCTGCTCCAGCGTGCCCTTCAGCCCGCCATAGATCGTATAGTCGTAGGCGGTGAACTTCACCGTCGCCTCCTGACCCGGACGCAAAAACGCGATGTCCTGCGGACGGATTTTGGCCTCCACCAGCAGCTTGTCGTCCAGCGGTACAATCTCCACCAGGTCGTTACCCGGCTGGATCACGCCGCCGATGGTGTTCACCAGCAGCTGCTGGACGACGCCGCGCACCGGAGACGTCACCAGGGTGCGATTCACCCGGTCGGTAATCGCCTTACCCGAAGCCTCTATTTTGCTGAGATCGGTTCGCGCCTCGTTGAGCTGCCCCAGCGCCTCGCTGCGGTAACGGCCCCGCGTTTCGCTGACCTTGCTCTCAATCTCCTTGATGGCCGCTTCCGCCCGGGGGATGGCAAGCAGCACCGAGTCCAGCTGCCCCTGGGTTTCCACCACGCCACGACGCAGACGGAGCACTTCTACTTTTGAGATTGCCCCTTTGGCCACCAGCGGTTCAGACATGCTGACCTCCTGCTGCTGCAACCCCAGGCTACGGCGGTACTGGCTGACCTTGCCCTGGAAGTCGAGCAGCTCCTGCTTCTTCTGTACCAGCTGTTCGTTAAGCCCGGCCAGCTCGCTCTGAATGCGTTTGTTAACGCTGGTGAACAGCTCCATCTCGCCACTGGCGATATCCGGTGCCTGCTGAACAATTTCCGGCGCCAGGGTCAGGGTGGTGGCATCGTTAAGCTGCGCGGTCAGACGCTGGATCCGCGCCTGCAGCGCCAGCCGATCGGCATCGGTTTCCCCGGCGTTGGAGCGAAACTGGGTATCATCCAGACGCAGCAGCGGCGCACCGGCTTTCACCACCTCGCCTTCATGCACAAAGACCTCGGCCACGATCCCCCCTTCGAGGTTCTGCACTTTTTGCAAACGGGAGGAGGGAATAGCCCGCCCTTCCCCACGCGTCACTTCATCAATACTGGCCAGCGAGGCCCAGAGGATCATAGCGATAAAGAAGACGAGAATTGCCCACAGCGTCACGCGTACCACCCGCGGGGCATCATCCAGCAAGGCTTTGTTCACCTCATTGGTGGTGAACGGTGCCGGCTGTTTATCTCCTGACAGCCAGCTCATCAGACGGCTAAGCGACTCAACGATTCGCATGAATTTGTCCCTTCTTCAGCGCACTCATAACGCTCTCTTTCGGACCGTCGGCAATGATTTTGCCGTTGTCGACGATAATCAGACGATCCACCAGCGTCAGCAGCGAGGCACGATGCGTTACCATCAGCAGCGTTTTGTTGCTGATGACCGGTATCAGCGCTTTTTTAATCAGATCTTCGCTGGTGTTATCCATCGAACTGGTAGGTTCATCCATCAGCAGCACCGGGGGATCGAGCAGCAGCGCGCGCGCCAGCGCCACCGCCTGCCGCTGGCCGCCGGAGAGGCTCATCCCCCGCTCGCCCACCTGCATGTTGTAACCGGACGGATGGCGACGGGCGAACTCATGTACCCCGGTCAGGGTGGCGACCCGCAGCATGGTCTCGTCGTCAACGTAGCTGGCGCCGTAGACCAGATTCTCCCGCAGGGTACCGCTGAACAGGTGGATATCCTGAGGGGCATAGCCGATGTTATGGCGTAGATCGTGGACGTCTATCTGGCGGGCATCAATGCCGTCGATCAGCACGTTGCCGCTGTCCGGCTGATAAAAGCCGACCAGCAGTTTCGCCAGCGAGCTTTTGCCCGACCCACTGCGGCCGATGATCCCTACCTTCTCGCCGGGCTGGATCGTCAGCGAGACATTGCTGAGCGAGGCATACTGATTGCCCGGGTAGATAAAGGTGACGTCGCGCAGCTCAATGGCACCGGAGAGGGTTTCCCGCTTCAGCGGCACCTCGTTGTCCTGCACCTCCTGCTCGAGGCCCATCATCCGGTCAATGGTGCCTTTGGTCATTCTTGCCCGCTGATAGCGAGTGATCAGGCTACAAAGCTGGCCGATGGGCATCATGGCGCGACGGTGCAGCAGGTAGCAGGCAATCAGCCCACCCATACTCAGGTTGCCGCCAATAATGATGTAGACCCCGGCCACGATAATGGCCACCCCGCTGAACTGCTGCAGCCAGGCGGTAAAGTTCACCGCCACATAGGAGAGCGACTTCACCCTTAACTCCAGCTTGCTGAGCTGACCGGTGAGGTGTTCCCACTGATACTGGCGCTCGCTCTGGGCGTTGTTGATCTTGATGGCATCCAGGCCAGTGAGCGTCTCCACCAGCATCGCCTGGCGTTCGTTGGAGAGCTGATAGGTTTTCTTGACCCGCGACATCAGCGGGCGCTGGATCAGCCAGTTCACCAGCAGCGCCAGCGGATAGCAGAGCAGCGGGATAAAGACCAGCGGCCCCCCGATAATGCCTATAACCAGCAGGATCAGCAGGGTAAACGGCAGGTCGATAAAGGCGGTCAGCGTCAGCGATGACAGGAAGTCTCGGATCGACTGGAACTCCTGAAAGTTCTGCGCGAAGCTCCCCACCCGCTGCGGGCGGAGCTTCATCTTCATCCCCAGCAGCCGCTCGAACAGCGCCGAGGAGACCACCAGGTCGGTCTTTTTACCCGCCAGGTCGAGGCAAATGCCCCGCAGGATCTTCAGCACAAAGTCGAACACAAACGCGATGCTGATGCCGATCGCCAGCACCCACAGGGTAGCGGTGGCCTGGTTGGGCACCACCCGATCATAGACGTTCATCACGAACAGCGGGGCGGCAAGTGCCACCAGGTTAACGAGGAAGCTGGCGACCACCGCATCCAGGTAGAGGAATTTCGACAGTTTGAGCGTGTCCTGGAACCAGGCTTTGGTGCGCGGCAGCGTGGCCGTCGGTTGCGCATCAAACTCATGTTCCGGGGAGATGAAAATCACCCGGCCACTGTAGTTCTCCGCCAGCGTCTCGGGCGAGACGGTAATCTCACCGCCTTCCGTTTCACTGGGCAGCAGACGCGCGCGCTGCTGTTGATCCCAGCCAATCAACACCGCGGTCTGATTGTTTTTCAGCAGCAGAACGGCGGGCAGTGACATCGCGGTGATGTTTTCCAGCGGACGTTGCACCACCCGCGCCTTGAGCCCTGCCCGCCCGGCGGCGCGCGGAAAGCTCTCAATCGTCAGGGTGTGGGCTTCCAGCGGCAGACCGGTGGTCAGGACGTTGCGGCTGGTGGCAATGTTATGCAGTTTACAGACGATCATCAGCGCATCCAGCAGCGGATCGTCATGGCTTTGCCGCGGATCCTGTCTGCCCTGCGCCTGCGGGGTCATCTCGATGCGATCGGGGGAGTCAATGTCAGGCGTCATTCTCTGCCTCAGTGTTCTGCAGACGTCTGCCGCAGGTAAAAAAAAGAGGGTTATTACCGGTCGTTGTGTCGGCAATAACCCCGTCAGCCTTTAAGGGCGGCTTATTTTAATTCAGGCAGCTCCGTCTGTGAACGCTGTGCCTGATCGAGCGGTTGCGCTGCCGACGGCGCCTGAATATTCAGGCTCTTAAGCAGTTCGCCGGTTCGGGCGTTGATGCGGTAGGTGGTAAACATGTCCACAAACTGCAGCTCGACGTAACGGCGCTGGGCGCTGAACACTTCGTTTTCGCTGTCCAGCATATCGAGCAAGGTACGGTCGCCCAGGCTGAACTGCTCCTGATAGGCGCTCCGCACCTTCACGCTGCGATCGGCATAGTCTTTGGCGATAGGCACCTGTTGCCTGGCGTTTTTCAGGGCGTTCCAGGCCAGACGCAGCTCTTCGTTCAGCTGACGCTGGGCGTTATTTTTCACATCCTGCGCCTCTTTCATTTTGTAGGCGTAAGAGGTGAGCGTGGCCTGGTCGCTGCCGCCGTTGTACAGGTTGTAGCGCATACGCAGCATCGCCTGCCACTCCTGGCTGTGCCCGCGGGTGCCATCGATGTTGTTATCCATGGTACGTCCGACTTCAACGTTCACATCCGGGTAGAAGCGCGATTTTGCCGCCTCGTACTGCTGGCGGGTCGCTTCCACATCGGCATCGGCCTGCTTCAGCAGCGGGTTATTTTCCAGCATCACCGAACGCGCGGCGTCCAGCGAGGCAGGAACCACGATTTTAGTGGGCATCACCAGCGTATCAGGCTCTTTGCCGGTAATGCTCTGGTAGTTGGCCCGGGAGTCTTCGAGGTTAGTTTGCTCGGTCAGCAGGTTGTTGCGCGCCTGCGCCAGGCGTGCTTCCGCTTGATCGAAGTCTGCCTGACGGCCCACGCCCTGCTCGGTACGCAGGCGGATCTGATCGAACACCCGCTCGTGATTCTTCAGGTTATCTTCTGCCAGCGCCACCATCTGCTGGCGCATCAGGACATCGAGATAGCTCTGGATCGCCTGCAGGGCGGTAGATTCGCTGGTATTCAGCACCGTCCAGGCACGCGAGTTGACCGTCGCTTTCTGGCGGCCCACTTCGCTGGTGGTCGCAAATCCATTGAATACGTTCTGTCGCAGGTTGATGGCGGACTCGCTGCGGCGCAAATCACGCAGATGATCCCCTGCCGCACGGGTGCTGGCGTTATCGGTTTGCTCCCAGCCGGTACCGGCCGTGAGATCCAGCGTCGGCAGATAACCGCCTTTGGCGGCGCGGAGATCCTGATCTGCGGAATAGCGGCTGTTGACCGACGCGTTAACTTCCGGGTGCCATAACAGGCTATCTTTTACGGCCTGCTCCAGGGTAGTGGCCTGGCTCTGCGTGGCGCTCAACACCAGCGCCGCACCCATCACAATCTGACTATACTGTTTCATCTTGCTGTTTTTCCTTCATATCCCTTGATTGTTGGTCAATACCCACCAGAGAAAATCCCATTAGACCGAGGGAAAAAATGCATCCTGCGAGTTTATGATCGGACGGGATCCCTCGTCTGACCTGAATTCATCTCATTTTTGTTGCCGCGCAGAGCCCAACTGCACCCTGCGCGGCGGCGGATCAGACGTGCTCTTCCGGTTTCGCGATCAGATTATCCAGCATCGCGTCGTTACCGGCATCGTAACCGTCCGCTCCGGCTATCTCACCGCCTTCAGCGGGAACATGTTCGACCTCCGCCGGTCCCTCTGCCGCATCGCTCTGCGGACCGGCCTGAATCAGATTGCTGAGATCGTTATGCTCCTCGTCGTGGATGAGATCGCTGAAGTTCAGCTGTTCCTCCTGACCCGGGCTGGCGCTTTGCAGCGTGGCGAGGGACTCGCTCTGCGCATCGCCCAACAACGCATCACTGGCATGATCGGCCGATGCCGTCGGCGTCTCGCTGTGCTCTGCGTTCGTGGTGTTGAGCATCAGATTGTCGTCATCGATTAACGAGGCGGCGCGATCGTCAGCATCCAGGCTGCTGGTGTGCGTCTGCTTATCGCTCTCCTCACCGTTATGATCGGAATGACTCTCCTCAACGCTGTGGCTGGCCATCAGAGAACGATCGTCGTCAACAGCGTCATCGGCATGCTCTTCCCCACCGTGGCTTTCGCTGACGAAGGTTCCGCCCTCTTTGCCGTCAACCGTGAATTCGGTTTCGTGCTGTTCGACAGCGGTAGAGTCCACTTCCAGCGTGACCTTACCAAAATCGCTGCTACCGGCCGGAAGTTCGACGCTGACCTGGCCAGTATAGTGCGAGGTATCGTTATCAAAAGTCAGGATGTAGACCTTGCTGTCCGCATCGTAAGTGACGCTGGTGTGGTTACCCGTAAAGGTCGCACCTTCAGGAATGCCTTCCAGCGTGATGCTCTTCAGGTGGTCGGTGCTGTCTGAGCTTTCGAGATTCACGTCGAGGTTCAGGGTAGCCGTTGTGGTAACGGTGGTACTGCCCCCGTGCGAAGAGGATGGCCCGTCACCAAAAATAACGCCCTCAATGCCGTTGGCGTTCTGGAACGGCGACTTCCCGGTCTCATTATCAACCACATGCAGGTTATCTATGTCGTTGTTTTTGCCGTTCTGTGGATGATCGACCCCGGTGACGGTGTAGTCAGCCTCATTACCCTGAACAAAGATATAGTCCTTACCTACGCTGCTCTGCGGTAAGCCCTGGTTGCCGGTAATGCCGTTGAGCGGCCGGAAGTCATAGCGATCCTGCGGCCAGTCGCTCTGCTGGTAGTAGCCACCCGTATGGTCACCGACCACAAAGATATCGGTATGGGTCTTATCACCGTTATTGGCGTTGGCGTTACCCTGGCTGTTGTAGTAGTGGATCTGATCCGCGCTGTCAGCCTTCGGCACGAAGTCGCCCTGCACCTTGCCGTCCGGGCTATCCGGGGTCAGCCAGACGTGCACATTACTGCCGATCGCCACGATCACGCCGTTCTGAATATCGTAACCGTTCGGATCGCCGCTGCCGCCGTTAATGTGGATGATCTTGTCATCTGACGTCTCGGTCGTTTTACTGCCTGGCGTGACGGTAACGGTCAGTTTGATGTCGGAATCTGCATCTGCATCTGCGTCGGCATCGGCGTCAGCGTCTGCGTCTGCATCAGCATCCGCATCCACATCTGCGTCGGCGTCCGTATCTGCATCCGCATCCGCATCGGCGTCGGCGTCCGCATCAGAATCCGCATCGGCATCGGCATCGGCATCAGTATCCGCGTCTGCATCAGCATCGGCATCAGCATCGGCGTCGGCGTCGGCGTCCGCATCAGAATCCGCATCGGCATCGGCATCGGCATCGGCATCGGCGTCAGAGTCTGCATCGGCATCCGCGTCAGAATCAGCATCGGCATCGGCATCTGCGTCGGCGTCGGCGTCGGCGTCAGAATCGGCATCGGCATCGGCATCGGCATCGGCATCAGCGTCTGCATCCGCGTCAGAGTCTGCGTCCGCATCGGCGTCAGAATCTGCGTCCGCATCAGCATCCGCATCCGCATCTGCATCTGCATCAGCATCAGAATCGGAATCTGCATCCGCATCGGCGTCGGCGTCCGCATCAGAATCCGCGTCAGAATCTGCATCCGCATCAGCGTCAGCGTCAGAATCTGCATCAGCATCAGCATCAGCATCCGCGTCAGCGTCAGCGTCAGCATCAGCATCAGCATCAGCATCAGCATCAGCATCAGCATCAGCATCGGCATCGGCATCTGCATCTGCATCCGAATCCGCGTCGGCGTCGGCGTCCGCATCGGCATCGGCATCAGCATCGGCATCGGCATCAGCATCGGCATCGGCGTCCGCATCGGCATCGGAGTCCGCATCGGCATCTGCATCGGAATCTGCATCTGCATCAGCATCCGCATCGGAGTCCGCATCGGCATCTGCATCGGAATCTGCATCTGCATCAGCATCCGCATCGGAGTCCGCATCGGCATCAGCGTCAGAATCGGCATCTGCGTCTGCATCGGCGTCCGCGTCGGCATCCGCATCCGCATCCGCATCCGCATCGGCGTCGGAATCTGCATCGGCGTCGGCGTCAGCGTCAGCGTCAGCGTCAGCGTCAGAATCTGCATCTGCATCTGCATCAGCATCTGCATCGGCATCCGCGTCAGCGTCGGCATCGGCATCAGCATCAGCATCTGCATCCGCATCCGCATCGGCGTCCGCATCGGCATCGGCATCCGCATCCGCATCCGCATCAGCGTCAGAATCTGCATCCGCATCAGCGTCAGCGTCAGAATCTGCATCGGCGTCGGCGTCCGCATCCGCATCAGCGTCAGAATCGGCATCCGCATCCGCATCCGCATCCGCATCAGCGTCAGAATCTGCATCTGCATCAGCGTCCGCATCCGAATCGGCATCGGCGTCCGCATCCGCATCGGAATCCGCATCAGCGTCAGCGTCAGAATCGGAATCTGCATCCGCATCCGCATCTGCATCAGCATCAGCATCAGCATCCGCATCAGCGTCAGCATCGGCGTCAGAATCTGCATCTGCATCTGCATCTGCATCCGCGTCAGAGTCTGCGTCGGCATCTGCGTCAGCGTCCGCATCCGCGTCGGCGTCTGCGTCCGCGTCCGCATCGGCATCAGCGTCTGCATCGGCATCCGCATCAGCGTCAGAGTCTGCATCCGCATCGGCGTCTGCATCCGCGTCAGAGTCTGCGTCGGCATCCGCGTCGGCGTCGGCGTCCGCATCAGCATCGGCATCCGCGTCGGCGTCCGCATCAGCATCGGCATCCGCGTCAGCGTCCGCATCGGCATCGGCATCCGCGTCAGAGTCTGCATCTGCGTCGGCATCGGAATCCGCATCAGCATCAGAGTCCGCATCCGCATCGGCATCGGCATCGGCATCAGAGTCCGCATCCGCATCCGCATCGGCATCAGCATCAGCATCAGCATCAGCATCAGAGTCCGCATCGGCATCGGCATCGGCGTCGGCGTCAGAATCAGCATCGGCATCAGCGTCGGCATCCGCATCCGCATCAGCGTCAGCATCCGCGTCAGAGTCTGCGTCCGCATCGGCGTCAGAATCTGCGTCCGCATCAGCATCCGCGTCGGCGTCTGCGTCCGCATCGGCATCCGCGTCGGCATCAGCGTCCGCATCCGCATCGGCATCAGCGTCCGCATCAGCGTCCGCATCAGCGTCAGAATCGGCATCCGCATCCGCATCCGCATCTGCATCAGCATCAGCATCGGCGTCGGCATCGGCATCAGCATCGGCATCGACGTCCGCATCGGCATCGGAGTCCGCATCGGCATCTGCATCGGAATCTGCATCTGCATCAGCATCCGCATCGGAGTCCGCATCGGCATCTGCATCGGAATCTGCATCTGCATCAGCATCCGCATCGGAGTCCGCATCGGCATCAGCGTCAGAATCGGCATCTGCGTCTGCATCGGCGTCCGCGTCGGCATCCGCATCCGCATCCGCATCCGCATCGGCGTCGGAATCTGCATCGGCGTCGGCGTCAGCGTCAGCGTCAGCGTCAGCGTCAGCGTCAGAATCTGCATCTGCATCTGCATCAGCATCTGCATCGGCATCCGCGTCAGCGTCAGAATCGGAATCTGCATCCGCATCCGCATCCGCATCCGCATCGGCGTCGGCATCAGAATCGGCATCGGCATCAGCGTCAGCGTCAGCGTCAGCGTCTGCATCCGCATCAGCGTCAGCATCCGCGTCAGAGTCTGCGTCCGCATCGGCGTCAGAATCTGCGTCCGCATCAGCATCCGCGTCGGCGTCTGCGTCCGCATCGGAATCGGCATCAGAATCCGCATCAGCATCAGCATCAGCATCCGCATCGGCATCTGCGTCAGCGTCCGCATCGGCATCCGCGTCGGCATCAGCGTCCGCATCCGCATCGGCATCAGCGTCCGCATCAGCGTCCGCATCAGCGTCAGAATCGGCATCCGCATCCGCATCCGCATCTGCATCAGCATCAGCATCGGCGTCGGCGTCAGAATCAGCATCGGCATCAGCGTCGGCATCCGAATCGGCATCAGCGTCCGCATCGGCATCGGCATCCGAATCCGCGTCGGCGTCCGCATCGGCGTCCGCATCGGCATCGGCATCTGCGTCAGCGTCCGCATCGGCATCAGCGTCCGCATCAGCATCGGCGTCGGCGTCGGCGTCAGAATCAGCATCGGCATCAGCGTCCGCATCCGCATCCGCGTCGGCGTCCGCATCGGAATCGGCATCTGCATCTGCATCTGCATCCGCGTCGGCGTCGGCGTCCGCATCGGCATCGGCATCAGCATCGGCATCGGCATCAGCATCGGCATCGGCGTCCGCATCGGCATCGGAGTCCGCATCGGCATCTGCATCGGAATCTGCATCTGCATCAGCATCCGCATCGGAGTCCGCATCGGCATCTGCATCGGAATCTGCATCTGCATCAGCATCCGCATCGGAGTCCGCATCGGCATCAGCGTCAGAATCGGCATCTGCGTCTGCATCGGCGTCCGCGTCGGCATCCGCATCCGCATCCGCATCGGCGTCGGAATCTGCATCGGCGTCGGCGTCAGCGTCAGCGTCAGCGTCAGCGTCAGAATCTGCATCTGCATCAGCATCTGCATCTGCATCAGCATCTGCATCGGCATCCGCGTCAGCGTCGGCATCGGCATCAGCATCAGCATCTGCATCCGCATCGGCGTCCGCATCGGCATCGGCATCCGCATCCGCATCCGCATCAGCGTCAGAATCTGCATCCGCATCAGCGTCAGCGTCAGAATCTGCATCGGCGTCGGCGTCCGCATCCGCATCCGCATCAGCGTCAGAATCGGCATCCGCATCCGCATCCGCGTCAGCGTCAGAATCGGAATCTGCATCCGCATCGGCGTCGGCGTCCGCATCAGCATCAGCGTCTGCATCAGCATCCGCATCAGCGTCAGAATCTGCATCTGCATCAGCGTCCGCATCCGAATCGGCATCGGCGTCCGCATCCGCATCGGAATCCGCATCAGCGTCAGCATCGGCGTCAGAATCTGCATCTGCATCTGCATCTGCATCCGCGTCAGAGTCTGCGTCGGCATCTGCGTCAGCGTCCGCATCCGCGTCGGCGTCTGCGTCCGCGTCCGCATCGGCATCAGCGTCTGCATCGGCATCCGCATCAGCGTCAGAGTCTGCATCCGCATCGGCGTCTGCATCCGCGTCAGAGTCTGCGTCGGCATCCGCGTCGGCGTCCGCATCAGCATCGGCATCCGCGTCGGCGTCCGCATCAGCATCGGCATCCGCGTCAGCGTCCGCATCGGCATCGGCATCCGCGTCAGAGTCTGCATCTGCGTCGGCATCGGAATCCGCATCAGCATCAGAGTCCGCATCCGCATCGGCATCGGCATCGGCATCAGAGTCCGCATCCGCATCCGCATCGGCATCAGCATCAGCATCAGAGTCCGCATCCGCATCCGCATCGGCATCGGCATCGGCATCGGCATCGGCATCGGCGTCGGCGTCGGCGTCGGCGTCAGAATCAGCATCGGCATCAGCGTCGGCATCCGCATCCGCGTCAGCGTCAGAATCGGAATCTGCATCCGCATCCGCATCCGCATCCGCATCCGCATCGGCATCAGCATCGGCGTCGGCATCAGAATCGGCATCGGCATCAGCGTCAGCGTCAGCGTCTGCATCCGCATCAGCGTCAGCATCCGCGTCAGAGTCTGCGTCCGCATCGGCGTCAGAATCTGCGTCCGCATCAGCATCCGCGTCGGCGTCTGCGTCCGCATCGGAATCGGCATCAGAATCCGCATCAGCATCAGCATCCGCATCGGCATCTGCGTCAGCGTCCGCATCGGCATCCGCGTCGGCATCAGCGTCCGCATCCGCATCAGCGTCCGCATCAGCGTCCGCATCAGCGTCAGAATCGGCATCCGCATCCGCATCTGCATCAGCATCGGCATCGGCGTCGGCGTCAGAATCAGCATCGGCATCAGCGTCGGCATCCGCATCGGCGTCCGCATCCGAATCGGCATCAGCGTCCGCATCGGCATCGGCATCCGAATCCGCGTCGGCGTCCGCATCGGCGTCCGCATCGGCATCGGCATCTGCGTCAGCGTCCGCATCGGCATCAGCGTCCGCATCAGCATCGGCGTCGGCGTCAGAATCAGCATCGGCATCAGCGTCCGCATCCGCATCCGCGTCGGCATCGGCATCGGCATCGGCATCGGCATCGGCATCGGCATCGGCATCGGCATCGGCATCTGCGTCTGCATCTGCATCTGCGTCGGCGTCAGCATCCGCGTCGGCATCCGCGTCTGCATCTGCATCGGCGTCTGCGTCCGCATCGGCATCCGCGTCGGCATCGGCATCAGCATCCGCGTCGGCGTCGGCATCTGCGTCAGCGTCCGCATCGGCGTCCGCATCCGCATCGGCATCCGCGTCGGCGTCCGCGTCGGCATCAGCGTCCGCATCGGCATCTGCATCTGCATCTGCATCCGCGTCAGAGTCTGCGTCGGCATCGGCATCGGAATCGGCGTCAGCGTCTGCATCGGCGTCAGCGTCTGCATCGGCGTCCGCATCGGAATCCGCATCGGCATCGGCATCGGCGTCTGCATCCGCATCCGCATCAGCATCAGCATCAGCATCAGCATCAGCATCAGCATCAGAATCGGAATCTGCATCCGCATCTGCATCGGCGTCGGCGTCAGCGTCAGAATCGGAATCTGCATCCGCATCGGCGTCCGCATCAGAATCCGCATCGGAGTCCGCATCGGCATCTGCATCCGAATCCGCGTCGGCGTCGGCATCAGCGTCCGCATCGGCATCAGCGTCCGCATCGGCATCCGCATCAGAATCGGCATCGGCATCCGCGTCGGCATCTGCATCGGAATCTGCATCTGCATCTGCATCCGCATCGGCATCTGCGTCTGCATCAGCGTCGGCGTCGGCGTCAGAATCTGCATCCGCATCTGCATCTGCATCTGCGTCAGAATCTGCATCGGCGTCCGCATCTGCGTCTGCATCAGCGTCCGCATCGGCATCCGCATCAGAATCTGCATCAGCGTCAGCATCGGCGTCAGAATCTGCATCTGCGTCGGCATCCGCATCAGAATCCGCGTCTGCGTCGGCATCCGCATCAGAATCCGCGTCTGCATCTGCATCAGCGTCAGCATCGGCGTCAGAATCTGCATCTGCATCTGCGTCTGCATCAGCGTCCGCATCGGCATCCGCATCAGAATCCGCGTCTGCATCTGCATCCGCGTCAGAGTCTGCGTCGGCATCGGCGTCCGCATCCGCGTCGGAATCTGCATCCGCATCCGCATCCGCGTCGGCATCTGCGTCAGCGTCCGCATCAGCATCGGCATCTGCGTCAGCGTCAGAATCCGCATCGGCATCGGCATCAGCGTCTGCATCCGCGTCGGCATCGGCATCTGCATCAGCGTCAGAATCTGCATCTGCATCTGCATCAGCGTCGGCATCCGCATCAGAATCGGCGTCCGCATCCGCATCAGCATCAGAATCCGCATCAGCATCAGCGTCGGCATCAGCATCCGCATCCGCATCAGCGTCAGAATCGGAATCCGCATCAGCATCAGCATCTGCATCCGCATCAGCATCGGCATCGGCATCTGCATCCGCGTCGGCGTCGGCGTCAGAATCTGCATCCGCATCAGCGTCAGAATCGGCATCTGCGTCGGCATCGGCATCAGAATCCGCATCCGCGTCAGAATCCGCGTCAGCGTCAGCGTCAGAATCCGCATCGGAGTCCGCATCAGCATCCGCATCTGCATCAGCATCGGCATCTGCGTCGGCGTCGGCGTCCGCATCGGCGTCCGCATCGGCATCGGCGTCCGCATCAGCATCAGCATCAGCATCAGCATCAGCATCAGCATCAGCATCAGAATCGGAATCGGCATCGGCATCGGCATCTGCGTCGGCGTCGGCATCGGCATCCGCATCCGCATCAGCGTCAGAATCGGAATCTGCATCCGCATCGGCGTCCGCATCAGAATCCGCATCGGAGTCCGCATCAGCATCAGCATCGGCATCTGCATCCGAATCCGCGTCCGCATCGGCATCGGCGTCGGCGTCCGCATCGGCATCGGCATCAGAATCAGCATCAGCATCAGCATCAGCATCAGCATCGGAATCAGCGTCGGCGTCAGAGTCTGCATCCGCATCCGCATCTGCATCTGCATCTGCATCAGCGTCAGAATCGGCATCTGCGTCAGCATCCGCGTCAGAGTCGGCATCGGCGTCCGCATCAGAATCCGCATCAGCGTCAGCGTCAGAATCGGAATCTGCGTCGGCATCCGCATCCGCATCCGCATCGGCATCCGCATCCGCGTCGGCATCTGCATCAGCATCAGCATCAGCATCAGCATCAGCATCAGCATCAGCGTCGGCATCTGCATCTGCATCAGCGTCGGCATCTGCATCAGCGTCCGCATCGGCATCGGCATCGGAATCAGCGTCGGCGTCGGCGTCGGCGTCAGAGTCTGCATCTGCATCTGCATCCGCATCTGCATCCGAATCCGAATCCGCATCAGCGTCGGCGTCCGCATCTGCATCCGAATCAGCATCTGCATCTGCATCGGAATCAGCATCTGCATCAGCGTCGGCGTCCGCATCCGCGTCGGCGTCTGCGTCCGCATCGGAATCCGCATCAGCGTCCGCATCCGCGTCAGAATCCGCATCAGCATCCGAATCGTCAGTATCGAGCAGCGTTAATTCTTCCGGGGGCTCATCATCAGGAAAATCAAGGCCGATCGTCGGGTAACCTGCATTAGGGTCGACAATCTCAGCGGTTAAATCGAGCACGACGTGGGTATGCGACCCTCCGCCGCTGCCGCCTGGCTCACCCCCAGAATCACCGGGCTGAGGACCTGCGGCCGGCGCCTCCAGGGTTTGCGTCGGGTCCTGCCCGTCGGCAATGGCCTGCTGAATAGCTGCAACGTCCTGCTGCTGGGCCGCTGTGGCGTCGGTGGCCACATGCCCTGCGCTGTCCCAGTGGCTGTCACGGCCCAGATCTAACTGTTTGCCGTTTGCCAGCGATAAGGTAATCGCACCAGTTGCTCCCGTCTGGACTTGTTCCCCGTCGAGGACCCTGTCACCTTCCGTCAGCAACCGCGTGCTGCCATCAGGACTGACTGCGAATACCTGCCCTATTACTGCTTTGACGATCCCGGATACGCCGCTCATATATTTATCCCTCAATCCTTTTCACGCCCAATTCATCCATTGCTCAGGCTTAGAATGCTAAAAGAGAATTAAATCTGTATTAGTAATTTGCTGTGCAACTCTGACTACGATACGCCTTTCAGCAACAAATTTATTGATGCAGGCCCGAGTCAGGGCCTTATATTAATAGATGACATGAATGAAAAGAAATTTTAAAAGGTATGCCTATCAAAACAGGGAGCCAGGCCATCGCCCCCTGGTCATTGTTGATTAATCCCTTCACGTAACGATAGGGATTAAATAAGCCCTTCATCATCCTCTGCGATTAACCCTTCCAGACCGCTCAGCGAGCGGCGCGCCTGCGCACGGCTGGTGAGTTTCGCCTGCGCAGCTGGCGGCAGATCGGTAATGGTGATCACGCCTTTGCTCATCAGCACCTCGATCAAGTCTTCAAGCACGCGCACCATTTCAAGGTCGCTCTGCCGCAGTTGATACAGCGTGGCTTCGCGGATCTCTCGCTGACGCATCCACTCGTCAATCTCGGGTGTGCACAGGTCATGCTTTTCCGTCATCGTGGAAAAAGGGGTCAGCTCCACCCGAATAATTCGTCTTTCCGTATCGCGTTCTACGTAATACATTTTCAGCCTCCGTTCAGCCTGTGAGGTTAATTTCCGCCCAGCGTACTGGCGTCAGCGAAATAGCGACCCATCGCGCCATGAAGGCCAATTTTTTCCAGAATCGTCAGTTCACCAGCTGTTTCCACACGTTCGGCAATAAGCGGCAGGTTAATCTGGCGTGTTGCCCAGTAAATTGCCTCAATAAACAGTTTTTTATCGTCCTCGCTGTCTATATCGCGAATATAACTGCCATCAACTTTAATCCAGGCCAGACCCCACTGCGGTAAATTGCCGATAAGGTGGAAACGACCACCAAAATGCTGGATCCCCAGACGACAACCCAATGCCTTCAGACGACTGACCAGCACGTTTACGCGCTCAACATCGGGAAGCTCATTTTCATCCAGCTCAAGAGTCAGCCATGTTGCCAGCTGCGGTGCACCTTTCAGCGGTTGCAGCAGAGCGTTCAGGCTCTGGTCGTCTCCGACGCTGGCGCCGCTGATACTGAGCGCCAGCGGGCGCGGCGATTTTGCCAGCTCTTGCAGGGTCTGTTGCAGCATCACGATGTCCATGCGACGGCTGAGATCGAGACGGTGGATCCACGGCATAAAGCGCCCTGCCGGCACCAGCTCACCCTCACGGGTTTTAATGCGGGCAAGGATCTTATGGTGCAGCACCACATGCGCGTTGTTGCACTCATACACCGGCTGCGAGAACAGCTCAAAGGTGCCATTGGTCAGCACGGTATCCAGGCGAGTGTACCAGCTGTGATGATCCTCTTCGCGCTCTCCGGTCGGTACGGTATCGGAGCTGGCAAAGAAGCGCATCTCGGTTTCCGCTCTCGCCAGCGCCTGGTCCGCCTGCGCCAGCACCGCCTGGGGGGTATCGCCCACGTTAAAAGGAACCAGCGCGAAGTGGGCGACCGGCGTCACGTCGCTCATGCCGGTCTCAGACAGCGCCTTCAGCTGGGTGCTGAGGGTGTTGCTCAGATTGTCGAGATCCTGCCCGAGGATCTGCGGGGCGATAATGGCGAACTCCCCACCGCGCACGCGGGCGACAAAGCCTTCATTGTGAAAATAGTTGCGCTGCAGGCCGGTCAGAATATCCGCCACCGCCACCAGCAGCCGATCGGATTTCGCTCCGCCAAGACGCTGGTTGAGGCCCATCAAATCCTGGACCCGCAGCAGCAGGATGTGGCCGCCGGCGTTCTCTTCATCGCTCAGGCGCGACTGTAGCTGCATATCAAACGCGCGGCGGTTGCTCAGACCGGTCAGGCTGTCATGATAGGCCTCCTGACGCAGGGACTCGGTGCGCCGGGCCTGCTCGCTGAATAACGCTTTAAGCTGGGTCACCATCATGTTGGTGGCCTCAACGACCCGGCGCAGCTCCGGGGTCTTCGGCAGGGCCGGCACATTGAGGAACTCGCGGCGGCAGATGGCCATCGCCTGGTCGACAATATAGTTAAGCGGGCGCAGCCTGCGGCGTAATAGCAGGGTGGCGGCGAGCAGGAACAGCAGGCTACAGCCGGTCAGCCACAAAAAGCTGGCGACAATGCCGTTCCACAGGCGCGCCAGGGCAAACATCGGATGGCTGACCACTTCGACCCGGGCGACCTGGGTCCAGCCGCGCATCACGATGGCATCGCCTTCGCCGGGGCTAAGGTGCACCAGCCGCACGAACCACTGCGGGACGCGGGTATCCTGGGGCACATCGCTGCGCTCGATGATCGGTTTATTGGTCTTAATGTCGATCACGCGAATGCGATAGAAATAGCCGCTGTCGAAGATGGAGTTCACCATCAGCTCGGTCATGGTCGGGTCGTCGATATGGGTGGTCAGCGACAGCCCCAGCGCCGTCGCCGCATCCTGCGCGTGGGCGCTGAGCTGGTTGCGGTACTGCTCCCGTGAGCTTTCCAGGGTCACCACGAAGTTCCCGCAGAAAATGACGAACGTAAATAAACAGATGCCAATCAGTAGCTGTTTATAAAGAGACATGGCCCTATCCTATTCATTAATTACAAATCCTTCTGCACGCATTCGGGTGAGAAGATCCTGCCAGCGGGAGAGCCTTTTGCTGTCGCCCACGCGTTTGTTGCCGCCGGACTGCGGCAGCCAGAGCCCTTCGCCGTTAAACGCGTACACCGGAAGCAGGTCAGTACGCTGGGTGGCCGGCAGGATGGCGGTTTTAAGATTATCCAGAACCAGCGGGATCGCCGTGGGGGTGGAATACCATGTCACCACCATATGCGCCTGATTCAGTTCGAGTGCTTTTACATAGGTAATACGTAACTGGTTCGCAGGAACGCCCATTTCGCGCAGGGTAAAATATTTCGCCAGCGCAAAATCCTCGCAGTCCCCTGCCCCTTTACGGAGAAATTCAATCGGCGTTGCCCAGTAATCCTGCTGCTTCCAGACGACGATATCATCCCGGAAGGCCATTCTGGCGTTAAAAAACTGATTAACCTGCTTTAACTTGTCCTGGATCGTGCCCTGCGCTGGGTTGTTAAGCAAGGCCGCCCACTCATCGATCCGCTGCCGCGCGGCGGGGGTGGCCGGGCCATACAGCCGCTCGGTGCGGGTGCTGATGGCACTGAAATCCCACCCGGCGCCGAGCCCGGGGGAGATAACCAGCAATGCCACCAGCCAGAGCGACAACCAACGTCGACACTGCACTGAGATGAAGGAACGCAGAGGTCGCATGGGAGCGGCTTACTGCTCGCCTGACCGGGCGCGCCAGCGTTGACGATACGCGACATAGCCAGACAGGTAGTGCTCAACATCGTCGATCCGCACCCGGTAGCTATGGTGGCGAATAAAAAAACTGCCGACGATACGTGGCGGGTTTTTAAAGAACATCGCCAGCTCCGGCCAGAAAAAGCCATTAGCCAGGTAGCGGGCGCGGGTCTCCAGCGCCTGATTGAATACCGCCATGTCGAAGCCCGCCAGCAGATGTTTATGCGGGGAGGTTTCAAGCCGCGCGATCATCCGCGATGCGGCCATCATCAGCTCCAGCAGCGTGGGATAGGTGGTAACCCGGTTCTGGACAAAATCGAGGTGGTCGCGCACGTTATCCAGCCCAAACTGGTAATAACGCTCCAGCGGCCGGTACAGCGTCAGTTCGTTCACGCAGTAGCTGAGCCAGTGATCGTGGGCCTGCCAGTGCTTCTGTTCGATAAAGTGATCCATTGCCCGCTCGACCATTGCCAGCCAGCGCGGCGCCTTTGTCAGCCCGTAGAGACGCATCAGCGCGAAAGCCGCTTCACCGTCGTAATAGATAATGCGGTGCGCCGCCTTCAGGGAGAGATCCCGGCCGTTCAGCACATGCACAAACCCACCCGTCTGCGGATCCTGCATAAAGCCAATCCCGTTCGCCAGCCGCGCCATCTGCTCCAGGTAGCGGGGATCGCCGGTCAGCTCGCTGTATTTCGCCATCGCCAGGATGCATACCGCGTTGCCGCCCAGCTTGATCTCATCCCCGGTATCCACCAGGAAATCGGCTTCGCTGCCATCCGGCAGGGTATAAGTGCGAATAAAGCTGGTGCAGAGATCGGCCAGCGCCCGCTCGATGGCCGCGAACTGCGCAGGCTGTCGCGTCACCTCCCAGCCTTCGAGCAGCGCATAGGTTGAGCTGGCGTGGCGCAGGGCGTTATAGGTCGGAATGGCGCGATCGAAGCAGGGGAACCAGCCGTACTGGTAGCGCCCGGAAGAGGTAATCTGGCGCGCCAGATAATCAGTGGCCGAGGCGATCATCGGATCCAGCGCCGTCGCCTGCCAGTCGGGTAGCTGGCGGTAACCGCTGTTACGCCCGATCGACTCGACAGGCAACAGCTGCTCGCCATCGCAGAACAAGGCCCGGGTGGTGAAACGCCAGAGTGCCTGGTCAGGCTGTCCGGGCCAGCTCAGCACCGCCCCAAAACGACGACGGGTAAAATGGGCCAGGTTGTTGGCATTCGGCGTGGCGACGCCGTGATCGCCGTGATAGAGCAGCGCGTTGGCGGCAATTTCCTGTTCCAGCATGGCGTAGCGAAACGCCGGATCGAAGCTCAGGCCATAGCGAAAATAGTTACGTTTGGTTTTGGCTAACTGGGCTTGCAGCGTGTCCCAGCGCAGCGCTTTCACTTTATCGACGAGGTCAACCCGCAGCCAGCGGACGTCAGTTCCGCTCTGCTGTTGCCACTGTTGTAGCGCCCCGGCGCCCTGCTGCCAGGCCTGATCAAAGGTATCGCCATGACCCTGCACAATGTGCGCACGGTTTTGACTGTCGGAAGCACTAAAAAAGATCGCCCAGGAGGGGCAAACGGGCGGTTTAGGCGCAACGTCCAGCAATTCCATCGCCGGGCGGGTCTGCGCAAGTAAGTCACTGAGCGGCATGTTAACTCCTGATAACGCCAGAGGAATCCTGTCAGAAAAATCCTAACCGATGATAACATTATGTGTGATGCGTTGTGTATTCTGTATGTCTATTGTTTCTGCCGGGGAGGTATTGTGAGTCGATGTTCCAGGGTAGGGTTTCTGCTGCTGATAAGCGCTTTCGCTCACGCTGAAGAGCCGCTGCTGTGGAACCAACCGGCCAGCCGACAACACTGCCCCTCCAGCAACGACGCCGCCTGGGTGCAGTACCCGAGCGGCGAGGCCTGCATGCGCTATTTCAGCGCCGGAAATCTGCGTGACGCCCCGCTGGCGCTGGTGGTGTTGAAAGGCGACCGGGTCTCACAGATAAAGCGTTCACCCGACGCCATCCCCGGCAACACTGCCGGTGCCCAGCGCCGACTGGCCCGCACCATGCTGCGCCAGACCGGGCTGCCGACGATTGTTATCGCCCGCCCCGGCACCTACGGCTCCAGCGGCAACCACTACCGTCGTCGTCAGTTGGAAGAGTTTCAGGCGATCGCGGCCGCCCTTGACGCCATCAAAGCCCGCTACGGTATTCAGCGTTTTATCCTCAGCGGTCACAGCGGCGGCTCAACCGCCGCCTCGGCGCTGCTGACCACCGGCCGTCGCGATATCGACTGCGCGGTACTTTCCTCCGGCGCCTGGGGATTGCTTGAGCGGGCGCAGCGTTTACGTCTGCGCCAGGGCAAAGCTCTGACACCGGCACTGGACACCACCGGGCTCCCGCACCCGTGGGATCCGCTCGATCATCTTGACGGGATCGCCGCCGATCCTCTGCGGCTGATCATGGTGATCGGCAGCCCACAGGATCGCAATACGCCGTTCGATCTGCAGGCGCGCTTTGCCGCTGCGCTGCGGGAACATGGCCACCGGGTGGAACTGCTGGAACGCCCCGCCGCCCCGCCGATGTACCACAATCTGCTGGGTAATGCCGCGGTCAACGCCATTCGTCTTTGTCCGCAGCGCGGACATACCCCAAAATCCTGAGGATACAACCCTGCGCCCCCGCCCGTGGTAGTGATAAACGCAGGCTGACCATGAGCTTTTGTCTCATCACCCAGGCTGATGGTCCTGAAATGAATAATAAAAAATCATGAGGAATAAATGTTGGCGTTGAATACATACTGACCATGTCGCCGCCTCACCGAAGCGGCGAAAATGGCGAATTTTCAGGCGATACAACTGCCTGATTTAAAATTCCCGATTACAGTTAAGGAGACATCCCTCCGCTGTGAACAGGGTCAGGACAAACTGATGAGCGTGCCACTGCAAAAAATACCCCGCTGCGGGCTGATGCTGTTAGCGCTACTCCTGGGCGTAAGCGGGTGCTCTTCCCATGAAAATGCCTCCAGCCGGGCACGGCCGGTACAAAAATACTATCGCCCTGGGTACGTTCATCCCCCGGTGATGCCCGTGCAGCGCGTGCAGGAATCGTTCAGCGAAATGCCAGAGGACGAGCCGCCACCCGTGAAAGTGAAAAAACGGCCGCAGATCAAAGCCGCAGACCAACCACAGCCCAGGGCAATGCCGGTGCTGGACAATTCGTTGCCCGAGCAGATCTGGCAACCGGCGATAACCCGTCAGACGAGTCTGGAGCTGAAATCATGACGGAACGCGTCATCGGTGAACTGAGCAGCCGCCCTGAGATCAAACGCCCGACGCTGCCTCTCTGGCAGAACGTCCTGGTAATTATCCTCACCCTCACCTATCTCATCTGCGAGCTGGCATTCAACTCGCGCCTGCTGGATCTGGTAGGAAGTCTCTCCACGCCCGATGAAATCCACAGTATGGAACGCTACGGCCGGGCGTTAACCGCCATCGCCGCGTCCCTGCTGGTACTGCAGCTGGTGCTGGGCGGCAACGCCTGGCTGAAAAAACGTGGCATCGATTTTCCTGCGCTGTATGTGGCAAGCATGGTGTTTTCGCTCTGCCTGCTGGCCGGCGTGGTGACCTGGCAGACGGTGGAACGGGTGATTGAGCATCAGGTTGCGCAAAGCACCGGCGAATTTCGGCATAAGGCGCTGCTGGCGCAGCTCTACCAGCAATCCTTAATTGACGGGCATCAGACGCTGGAGGGGATCCCGCTGGATCCCGACGGCGGGCAGCGGCAGACCTGGACCAGCCCGTCGGGGAAAGCGTTTTTAGCTATGCTGCCGCTTCTGATGAGCTCGGTCAGCCGCTATCACGACCTGCTCGAAAGCGAGGCGGCGCAGAACCTGCGTGACAGCATCAGCGTCCAGGAGGGGGGGCTCCTCGGCTATTACAAAGCCTGGCTGGCGGCGCGCGCGGAAATTTACAGGGACTATCTCGACTACTACGATGTTTCACAGAAAGAGGTGCGTTATCAGGGGGAGATAATCCCTGCCCGTCTCGACTGGGAGGCGTTTTTCATGCTGGAGGTGGTGCAGAAAACGCTGCGTGACAAGCTGTCCCTCCCCCGCCAGAGCAGGATCCTTTCTGAGTACCCCAAAGACGACGCCCTGAAACTGTTTGCGCTTGAGCTACAGGCACCCCATCTTGATTACGCTGTGCAACAGCAGATCCCGCGCCTGCAGGCCGAGCTGGCAAGCTACGGCGCGGGCGGCGCGAATGAAAAGCAGGGAGAGGATGCGGCGCGGGCGGTGATTGTCCCGCCGATTGCGTTAATGTTCTCGCTGCTCGGTGCCCTCACCCATCTGGCAAAACTGCTCTATCTGCTGCTGCTCCCCCTGAGCGCGGCCCTGCTCTATATCACCTCCTGGCGGCCGGTTCGCCTGCTCAATCGCCATCCGCTGACCTTCCCGGTGCTGTTGATTTGCCTGCTGCCGGGCGTGTTTAGCATGATGAATAACAGCATCACGGCCTCTCCGGCTTATCACGCCTTACGTCATGGCTTGCAGGGGGCGGAGGTAGCGATCACCGACGAACCCTCGAGGCTGGGCGGCGGGACACTGTTACGGGTTATTCATGCGGTCAGCATCGGGCAAAGTTACAGCTATCCGTTGAATCACGCCCTGCGCCAGAACCTGCTGATGGGCTTTGATTTTGGCTATGAAACACATGAAAATTAATGTCTTTTTTGGGACAATGAATCGGCCCGTTTTCGACGCCTTTTACTGCTGTTTTTTGAGCACAAAGTAGTGATAGCAGTTAAGATATATTCAGTGCTACATTACGCCGCCCAACGGCAACTCGCATTATCAGACCAGTCGACCTGTACGGTAACAGCCCGGAACCGTTAGTATTAATACGGGTCATAAAAGCAGTACGGCGTATCGCCCGTCTGGCGCTACCTCCACACTCTTCATAAAGGTTGTCTTATCTTGTCTCAATGCAAATTCACACTCACCCTTCTGCATCCCCGTTACTGGTTTACGTGGTTTGGTCTGGGTGTTCTGTGGCTGCTCGTACAACTTCCCTACCCGGTGCTGCTCTGGTTGGGTGCCACCCTCGGTAGTCTCTCGCGTCGTTTTCTGAAACGTCGGGAATCCATTGGCCGCAGAAACCTCGAGCTCTGTTTTCCGGCCTTATCGCCCGAAGAGCGCGAACATCTGATTACTGAAAACTTTAAATCCATCGGCATGGCGTTACTGGAAACGGGGATGGCCTGGTTCTGGCCGGACAAACGGGTACGCAAGTGGTTCGATGTCGAAGGTCTGGAAAATTTACAGCGTGCGCAGGCCAAAAACCGTGGAGTGATGGTGATCGGCGTGCACTTTATGTCGTTGGAACTGGGCGGTCGCGTGATGGGGCTGTGCCAGCCGATGATGGCCACCTATCGGCCGCACAACAGCGCGCTGATGGAGTGGGTACAGACCCGCGGTCGTATGCGTTCTAATAAGGCGATGATCAGCCGTAATAATTTACGCGGACTGGTCAGCGCTCTGAAAAAAGGGGAAGCGGTATGGTTTGCCCCGGACCAGGATTATGGCCGCAATGGCAGCAGCTTCGCCCCGTTCTTTGCGGTGAAAGATGTCGCGACGACTAACGGAACCTTCGTGATTTCACGCCTGTCCAAAGCTACGATGCTGACCGTCACAATGGTGAGAAAAACGGATAATAGCGGTTATCGCCTGTTTATCATGCCGGAACTGGAAAACTATCCGCAGGAAGAGGTTGCTGCCGCAGCCTGGATCAACAAGGTGATCGAGAAAGAGATCATGCGTGCGCCAGAACAGTATCTGTGGGTGCATCGCCGCTTCAAAACTCGTCCCGAGGGCGAGGCGTCCCTCTATCGTTAAGCCTCTGCCGAAGGTTAGTTTCGCCTTGAGACTAACCTTTTCAATCACCTGTAATCACCCCGCTTTATCGTTAGCACGCTATGTTGCTCAAGCGCGATTTATTACCCCACGAAATTAAACTGTCGCCGTTCCACGACACTCGTAAGTCGCGGAAATTATTTAAAAAAATGCCTCTTGTCACCCCTGAAATTTAGGCGTACATTAGCGCCGTCTGGCAGCGGGAAGCGCAGAATTCTGAGCTGGAGTTGACGCCATAACGGGGATAATTCTCATTTCCGTCCTGGCCTGACTTCACCTCTCTATACTCAGTTGGACTCTGTATTTAATGCGTATCACGATATACGCGGAGCGATGAACGTGAAATATTTCTTTATGGGTTTTTCGGTTATTGTGTTCGCCTGGGTCGGCACTTTTGCCCTGATGATGAACTGAGCGAAGAAAATGCAGTTAAAAAAACAGGAGCCACTGGCTCCTGTTTTTTTTGGCGCTTACTGGCCGGCCTGCTCTGGCGAGGTTTTTGTCGCCTGGGGCAACAGCCCGTCGGCACGGAACATGCTCTTGATCCCCCTCACCGCCTGACGAATACGATCGCTATTCTCAATCAGCGCGAAACGCACGTGCGTATCGCCGTACTCGCCAAAGCCCACGCCCGGTGAGACGCAGACCTTCGCGTCCTGCAGCAGTTTCTTGGCGAACTCCAGCGAGCCCATTCCGGCGTAGGCGTCCGGGATTTTTGCCCAGACGTACATCGAGGCTTTCGGCATCTCGACCATCCAGCCCGCCTCATGCAGCCCTTTAACCAGCACATCGCGACGGCGTTTGTACTGGGCGGCGATATCCTTCACGCACTGCTGATCCCCTTCCAGGGCAGCAATGGCCGCCACCTGCAGCGGGGTAAAGGTGCCGTAGTCGTGATAGCTTTTAATGCGCGCCAGAGCGTTCACCAGCGTTTTGTTGCCGACCATAAAGCCGATACGCCAGCCCGCCATGTTGTAGCTTTTCGACAGGGTGAAGAACTCCACCGCCACGTCGCGTGCGCCGGGAACCTGCATAATCGACGGGGCTTTCCAGCCGTCATAGACGATATCGGCGTAGGCCAGGTCATGGACCACCAGCACGTCGTAACGCTTCGCCAGGGCCACTACCTTTTCAAAGAAATCGAGTTCGACACACTGGGCGGTCGGGTTGGAGGGGAAACCGAGGATCATCATCTTCGGCTTCGGATAGCTTTCGCGGATAGCGCGTTCCAGCTCGTTGAAAAAGTCGACGCCTTCCACCAGCGGCACGGAGCGTACCTGCGCGCCGGCAATGACCGCGCCGTAAATGTGGATCGGGTAGCTGGGGTTCGGCACCAGCACCGTGTCGCCATGATCCAGCGTCGCCAGCATCAGGTGCGCCAGCCCCTCTTTCGAGCCGATGGTAACGATGGCTTCGCTCTCGGGATCGATATCAACCTGATAGCGGTCCTGATACCAGCGCGAGATGGCACGGCGTAAACGCGGGATCCCTTTGGAGGTGGAGTAGCCATGCGTATCCGGGCGCTGGGCGACCGTGCAGAGTTTTTCCACGATATGCGGCGGCGTGGCGCCGTCCGGGTTGCCCATACTGAAATCAATAATGTCTTCGCCGCGCCGACGCGCAGCCATTTTCAGTTCAGCGGTAATATTAAACACATACGGGGGGAGACGATCGATACGCGAAAAACGGCGTTCAGGACTGGAATCAGCCATACCTACCTCAGATAACGTTAGCGCCCGGACCGTCCGAGCGACGTCGCCACGATGTGTGGCGTGCTTAGAAAATAACCTGAAAAAAATCGACTTGTCGAGAGGCAAAAATAAAAAAAAACGTAGCGCTAAAACGGGAACACTGCTGCAGCTAAAACAGGAAGTGATAATAAAAAGAGGCATCTCTGATGCCTTTTTCTTAACATTTTAATATCAATGGATTTACGACTTTTGGGTGGTTTTTCTCACAAGTATAACTTTCAGGTGAACCTCAATTTATCCCCTTTGAACTGCATGGTTTATCCTCATTTCATAAATTCTACGGATGGCTGGTCATTGGGCGTCAGGTTTTTTATCATGGGTCTTTCCCGTTTTCCCAGGTTTACCCGTGCACGAAATATTCAATATGCTGCTGGCGGTCTTCGATCGCGCGGCATTAATGCTGATTTGCCTGTTCTTCCTGATCCGTATCCGCCTGTTCCGCGAGCTGTTGCATAAATCAGCCCACTCGCCGCGCGAGCTGCTGGCGGTCACCGTCATCTTTTCGATGTTTGCCCTGTTCAGCACCTGGTCCGGGGTGCCGGTGGAAGGCTCCCTGGTCAACGTGCGTATTATTGCCGTGATGTCAGGCGGGATCCTGTTTGGCCCCTGGGTGGGGATTATCACCGGCGTCATCGCCGGGCTTCACCGTTACCTGATCGATATCGGCGGCGTGACGGCTGTTCCCTGCCTTATCACCTGCGTCATCGCGGGCGCGATGTCGGGCTGGATCAACCGCAAATTCCCCAAAAAGCAGCACTGGCGGGCGGGCATTATCGGCGGGATGGTCTGTGAAACGATGACCATGATTCTGGTGGTGGCCTGGGCGCCGACCGCCGAACTGGGGCTGGATATTGTGTCGAAAATCGGCATCCCGATGATCCTCGGCACCGTCTGCATCGGCTTTATCGTGCTGCTGGTGCAGAGCGTGGAGGGGGAAAAAGAGGCCAGCGCCGCCCGGCAGGCCAAGCTGGCGCTGGATATTGCCAATAAAACCCTGCCGCTGTTTCGCGATATTAATGCCGAATCCCTGCGTCAGGTGTGCGACATCATCCGCAGCGATATTCACGCCGATGCGGTGGCCATTACCAATATTGACCGGGTGCTGGCCTACGTGGGCGTGGGCGAGCATAACTACCGGGATAATGACGATACCGTTAGCCCCACCACCCGCCAGGCCATCAGCGACGGCAAAATCATCATCAAGAATAACGATGAAGCCCACCGCACCCCGGAGATCCACTCCATGCTGGTGATCCCGCTGTGGGAGAAAGGGATCGTCACCGGCACGCTAAAAATTTACTACTGCCACGCGCACCAGATCACCTCATCCTTGCAGGAGATGGCGGTCGGGCTGTCGCAGATTATCTCCACCCAGCTGGAGGTGTCCCGTGCCGAGCAGCTGCGGGAGATGGCTAACAAGGCCGAGCTACGCGCCCTGCAGAGTAAAATTAATCCCCATTTCCTGTTCAACGCCCTGAACGCCATCTCCTCGTCGATCCGCCTGAATCCGGACACCGCCCGTCAGCTGATCTTTAATCTGTCGCGCTACCTGCGCTACAACATTGAGCTGAAGGATGATGAGCAGATCGACATCAAAAAAGAGCTCTACCAGATTAAGGATTACATCGCCATCGAGCAGGCGCGGTTTGGCGATAAGCTCACCGTCATCTACGACATCGATGAGGAAGTGAACTGTGTGATCCCGAGTTTGCTGATCCAGCCGCTGGTGGAGAACGCCATTGTCCACGGTATTCAGCCGCGTAAGGGTAAAGGCGTAGTGACGATAAGCGTGGCGGAGTGCGGTAACCGCGTGCGGGTGGCGGTACGCGACACCGGCCACGGTATCGATCCGAAAGTGATTGAGCGGGTGGAGTCGAACGAAATGCCCGGCAATAAAATTGGCCTGCTGAATGTTCACCACCGCGTGAAGTTGCTCTATGGTGAAGGGCTGCACATTCGCCGCCTTGAGCCGGGTACCGAGATCGCCTTTTATGTGCCTAATGAACGCTCCGCCGTTCATGCGCAGACGTTGTTATTGTCGTAGAGAGAGTGCCCATGAAAGTCATCATTGTGGAAGATGAAATACTCGCTCAACAGGAGCTGAGCTGGCTTATCAAAGAACATAGCCAGATGGAGATTGTCGGCACCTTTGAGGACGGGCTGGACGTGCTGAAATACCTTCAGCACAACAGGGTCGACGCCATTTTTCTGGATATCAATATTCCGTCGCTGGACGGCGTGCTGCTGGCGCAAAACATCAGCCAGTTTGCCAGTAAGCCTTTTATCGTCTTTGTTACCGCATGGAAAGAGCATGCGGTGGAGGCGTTCGAGCTGGAAGCCTTCGACTATATTCTGAAGCCGTATCAGGAGTCGCGGATCGTCAGCATGCTGCAAAAGCTTGAGCAAGCCTGGCACCAGCAGTCGGGCGCGGGACAGGTCGCAGCCTCGCCGGTCACGCGTGAAAACGACACCATCAATTTGATCAAGGACGAGCGCATCATCGTGACGCCGGTGGACGATATCTATTACGCCGAAGCGCACGAGAAGATGACGTTTGTCTATACCCGTCGCGAGTCGTTCGTGATGCCGATGAACATCACCGAATTCTGCAGCAAGCTGCCGACGAGCCATTTTTTCCGCTGCCACCGTTCGTTCTGCGTAAACCTGCACAAGATCCGCGAGATCGAGCCCTGGTTTAACAATACCTACATTTTGCGGCTGAAGGATCTGGATTTTCAGGTGCCGGTAAGTCGCAGCAAGGTGAAAGATTTTCGCCAGCTGATGCACCTGTGAAGGCGATCCCCGGTGAACGGACGTTCACCGGGGAGGAAGGATTACAGCACCTGGCCGAGGGTCTGGCGCAGATGCGCCCCGGCACCCAGCAGGCCCGGGTTGTCATGCACGATCAAGTATACCGGGATGTCCCGAACGTAGTCGCGGAAGCGGCCTTTGTCTTCAAACCCGCCGCGGAAGCCGGAGGATTTAAAGAAGTCGAGGAAGCGCGGTACGATCCCGCCCGCGATGTAGACCCCGCCAAAGGTGCTCAGATTCAGCGCCAGGTTGCCGCCAAAACGCCCCATGATGACGCAGAACAGCGACAGCGCACGACGGCAGTCGGTACAGCTATCTTCCAGCGCGCGTTCGGTTACGTCCTTCGGCTGCAGGTTTTCCGGCAGACGCCCGTCAGACTTGACGATCGCCCGGTAGAGATTCACCAGCCCCGGGCCCGAGAGCACGCGCTCCGCCGACACGTGGCCGAGCTCTGCGCGCAGCTCTTCGAGGATAATGCCCTCTTCTTCGCTGTTAGGCGCGAAATCCACGTGGCCGCCTTCGCCTGGCAGGCTGATCCAGCGCTTGTCGACGTGTACCAGATGCGAGACGCCAAGACCGGTGCCGGCACCGTAAACGGCGATCGGCTTACCTTCCACCGGCTGGGTACCGCCGAACTGGATCAGATGTTCCGGTTTTAACATCGGGATCGCCATCGACACCGCGGTAAAGTCGTTAATAATTTCCAGATGCGCAAAGCCAAGGTTGGCTTTCATCTCCGCCGTGGAAAACGCCCAGGTGTGGTTGGTCATCGCCACCCAGTCACCGGTAATCGGGCAGGCAATGGCGATACTGCCATCCTCAACGCTGACATCATGCTCGGTCAGATAGACACGAACCACCGCTTCAAGGCTGGGATAATCCAGCCCGGAATAGGTTTTGGCGCGGGAGATCTCCCCCGAGTTGACGTCACATAACGCCAGACGCGCGTTAGTGCCTCCTACATCACCTACCAAAGCATACTTTGTCATTCTTCTACTGCTCCGCTAAAGTCAAAATAACTCTTTGGCACACTCTAAATTCAAGGCCCGATAACAACAACGACCTGAATAAAAGCACCCCAGGATTATCGATCTTCGTCACAGATTCACTTTACCGTTTCAGCACCATTTGCACTATTAGCATCAGTCTGAGCGTGCAAAGTAAAGACCGCCAATTTTTACAAGGAAATCATCATGCTCCATCCGCGAGCCAGAACGATGCTGCTGTTGGCCCCTCCCGCGCTGATTATTGGCGTCGCCTCCAGCCTGATTCTGATTGTGATTATGAAAGTCGCCTCAGTATTACAGTCAATTCTGTGGACGTCACTGCCTTCCACGGTCGGCCTCAGCGCGAGTTCCCCGACCTGGGTGATTTTGACCCTGACCCTGACCGGTATCGCCGTAGGGCTGGTGATCCGCTACAGCCCGGGCCACGCCGGGCCGGACCCGGCGACAGAACCGCTGATTGGCGCGCCGGTGGACGCCGCAGCCCTGCCCGGGCTGATTATCGCCCTGATTATCGGACTCGCGGGGGGCGTCAGCCTCGGGCCAGAGCATCCGGTGATGGCGGTGAATATCGCCCTCGCCGTTGCCGTGGGTTCGCGTGTCTTTCCCCGGGTTAACGCCCTGGACTGGACCATCCTCGCCTCGGCGGGCACCATAGGCGCGCTGTTCGGCACGCCCGTCGCAGCGGCCCTGATATTCTCCCAGACCCTGAGCGGCAACGCCGAGATCCCCCTCTGGGATCGCCTGTTCGCCCCGCTGCTGTCTGCGGCCGCCGGCGCTCTGACCACCAGCCTGTTTTTCCATCCCCACTTCTCCTTGCCCCTCGCCCACTACAGCCAGATGCAGCTGGTGGATATCTTTAGCGGGGCGATTGTCGCCGCCATTGCCATCGCGCTGGGGATGGTGGCGGTCTGGTGTCTGCCGCGCCTGCACCGGCTGATGCATCGCCTGAAGCACCCGGTACTTATTCTTGGTGTGGGTGGGCTGATACTGGGGATCCTCGGCGCTATCGGGGGCAACATTACTCTGTTCAAAGGACTGGATGAGATGCAGCAGATGGCGTTCGGCCAGCTGTTCAGCGTCTCAGATTATCTGCTCTTTGCGCTGATCAAACTGGCGGCGCTGGTGGTGGCAGCGGCCTGCGGTTTTCGCGGGGGGCGCATTTTCCCGGCGGTGTTTATCGGCGTCGCCCTGGGGTTGATGCTGCATGAGCACGTCGAGGCGGTACCGGCGGCGATCACCATCTCCTGTTCAATTCTGGGGCTGGTGCTGGTTGTTACCCGGGATGCCTGGCTGAGCCTGTTTATGGCGGCAGTGGTGGTGCCAGACACCACCCTGCTGCCATTGCTCTGTATCGTGATGCTGCCCGCCTGGCTGTTGCTGGCGGGCAGACCGATGATGATTGCCTGGCGCGAAGATAAGTAATCAGGCGCTTTTACGCGCTTCCAGCGCCTGGATGATGCCGCTCAACAGCGGCGGAACATCGGCTTTCGGCAGCATAACCTCAATCAGCGAAAGCCGTTCCGGGTGCGCCACTCTCTCCAGCACCTCTTCCAGCTGCACCGTTTCACTCACCCGCCAGCACTCGGCCTGACAATCCAGGCTGAGGGCCTGCGGGATCTGCGTCCAGTTCCACAGCGCAATATCGTTATAGCGCTGATTCGGGCCATGAATGGCACGCTCCACCGTGTAGCCTTCGTTGTTCAGGACCATGATCACCGGGCGCTGTTTATCCCGCAGCATCGAGCCCAGCTCCTGAATCGTGAGCTGCGCCGCACCGTCGCCGGTGATGGCAATCACGCGGCGATCCGGGCAGGCCGTCTGCGCGCCATAGGCGGCGGCAAGGGTATAGCCAATCGAGCCCCAGATCGGCTGAACGATAAAATTCACGTCTTCGGGTAACCGCAGCGCGCCGGCACCAAAGGCCGAGGTGCCCTGATCGGCGAGAATAATATCCCCGGGGCGAATATAGGTTTGCAGCGTTTTCCAGAAACTATCCTGCGTCAGCGTGCCGGGATGGACCGCATGCAGCTGCCGTGCCGGACGGTTCGCCGCGGTGGCGCTGACGTACTGATGGCACAGGCTGGAGAGCACCTCAATCGCCTGGGACATTGGGATCCCGGTGTACCAGACATCCCCGATCCGCGAGGCGTGGGGCTGAACGTCAATTGTCTGCTGATGCGTAAGCTTATGGGTGAACCCGGCGGTAAGCGTATCGGTAAATCGGGTCCCCACGCAGATCACCGTATCGGCGCCCTCAATGGCCTCGTTGACGTCGCCCGCACTGGCAGAACCGCTATAGGTGCCCGCGAAGCCCGGTTTGCGCTCGTCAAAAATTCCTTTACCCATCAGCAGGGTGGCGTGCGCCATTGGCGTCTGCTCCACCCAGCGCTGGAGCTGGTTTTTCAGACCGTAGCGCAGGACCAGGAAATCGGCCAACAGCGCGGTGCGGTCGCTCGCAGCCAGCCGTTTCTCTGCCGCCTGGCGGAAGGCATCGAGGCGGAAGCTGTCGCTTTCATAAAGACGGTCAATGAGAGCGCTTACAGGCGGACTGGCAGGTTTTTTGGCCACATCAGCAGGCAGCATGATGTAGCCGGGACGGCGCTCCCGGAGCATTTCGGTCAATACCCGGTCGATTTCATAGCAGGCATTTTGTTCGGTGAGGTGCGCCTGCGCGACGGTCACGGGCTCACTCATTTTATAGAAGTGACGAAACTCGCCGTCACCGAGGGTATGGTGCAGCAACTCCCCTCTTTTTTGCGAGGCGCTTCCCGGTGCACCCACGATATGCAGAACCGGTACATGCTCGGCGAAACTGCCCGCGATACCGTTCATGGCGCTAAGCTCGCCCACTCCAAAGGTGGTCAGCAGCGCGGCAAACCCTTTGCAGCGCGCGTAGCCATCCGCGGCGTAGGCGGCGTTCAATTCGTTAGCACAACCCACCCAGCCAATATCCGGGCTGGCGATAACGTTATCGAGGAACTGTAAGTTGTAGTCGCCTGGCACACCAAACAGATGATCGGCACCACAATCTGTAAGGCGGTCCAGCAGGTAATCGGCGACGGTGTAGGGGGTAAGCATGACTATTATCCTTATAATGTTGACTTCACTTTGAGTATTGAAGAAGCGTGATAGCTGTCCAGGATTGGTAATAATCAGAGCGTGGAAACCATGCTTTACGTATTTTTGCGCGGTAATCTGTTTGCCTCGGTCGTGGTGTAAACGTATACACTGAATGACTTTCTGACGCAGAGGGAAAAACTCATGGGTTACCAGGCAGATCAAAACCGTTATCAATCAATGGTGTATCAAAGATGTGGGCAAAGTGGCCTTAAGCTGCCCGCCATCTCCCTCGGGCTGTGGCACAACTTTGGCGACGCCACCCTGATTGAAAACAGCCGTCAACTTTTACATCGTGCCTTCGATCTGGGCATTACCCATTTCGACCTTGCCAACAACTACGGTCCGCCGCCGGGATCGGCAGAGCGTAACTTCGGGCGGATCCTGCAGGAAGATTTCAGCGCCCTGCGCGATGAGCTGATCATCTCGAGCAAAGCGGGATATACCATGTGGGACGGGCCTTACGGCGACTGGGGCTCGCGTAAATACCTGATTGCCAGCCTCGACCAAAGCCTGAAACGGATGGGACTGGAGTATGTCGACATCTTCTATCATCATCGCCCGGATCCGGAAACGCCGTTGCAGGAGACGATGAAAGCGTTGGACCACGTCGTGCGTCAGGGCAAGGCGCTGTATGTCGGGCTGTCCAACTACCCGGCAGAGCTGGCCCAACAGGCTATCGAGATCCTCGATGATTTAGGCACCCCCTGCCTGATCCACCAGCCTAAATTTTCGATGCTGGAACGCGCCCCTGAGGAGGGATTACTGGATGTGCTTAAGCAGAAAGGGGTGGGATGCATCGCATTCTCGCCGCTCGCGGGTGGCCAGCTGACCGACCGTTATCTGAACGGGATCCCGGCAGATTCCCGCGCGGCCAGCGGCAGCCGCTTCCTGAACCCGGATCAGATCACGGAAGAGAAGCTGGTGAAGGTCCGTAAACTCAATGCGCTGGCCGAACGCCGTAATCAGAAATTGTCGCAGATGGCGCTGGCCTGGGTATTACATCACGAAGCTATCACCTCAGTGCTGATTGGTGCCAGCAAAACGGCGCAAATCGACGACGCCGTAGGTATGCTGGCGAATCGTCACTTCACGCCTGAGGAACTGAACGAAATAGAATCTATCCTGTTCAGCGCGAATTAAAAGCACTTTTAGCAAAAAGTGCTATGCCTTCTGAATTAGGAGTTAAAGCGATTATCCGGGGCTTTACCGCCCCTTAATATTGCGTTAACAAGCCGATTACGGCTCCGATCGTGAAGGAGAATAATAATGTTCAGGTCCCTGATTCTGGCAGCAGTATTAATGGCTTCAGCTCCGCTGGTCGCTAATGCTGGCGAAATCACCCTGTTGCCATCAGTAAAATTACAAATTGGCGATCGCGATAATTACGGTAACTACTGGGACGGTGGCGGCTGGCGTGACCGCGGCTACTGGCATCGTAATTATGAATGGCGTGGCAAACGCTGGCACAAACATGACAACGGCTACCATCGTGGATGGGATAAACGTAACGCCTATGAGCGCGGCTACCGCGAAGGCTGGCGCGATCGTGATGACCATCGCGGCCGCAAAGGTCACGGACACGGACATCGTCACTAATATCAGAAAGGCGCCTCGCGGCGCCTTTTTTTATAACCCCAACGCCGTGCCGATAAGCAGCCACAGATTCAGCGCAACCACCAGCACCACTATCGCCCACCCTGCCCGTTTGACCAATGCACTGTTCACCAGATCGCCCATCAACGTCTTGTCGCTGGTAAACACCAGCAGCGGCACCAGCGCCAGCGCAATACCAAAACTCAGCAGCACCTGACTCATTACCAGAATGCGGGTTGGATCCAGCCCCATCAGGATCACAATAAAGGACGGCAGCATAGTGACGGCGCGACGCACCCATAAGGGAATATGGAAGCGCACAAATCCCTGCATCACAACCTGCCCCGCCAGGGTTCCGACCACCGTCGACGAGAGTCCCGCCGCCACCAGGCTCAGGCCAAAAATGGTGGCCGCCGCGTGGCTGAGTAAAGGTTCCAGCGTCAGATAGGCCTGATCGAGATCGGCAACACCGGTATGGCCGTTGAAGTGGAATGCCGCCGCGGCGGTGGCCATCATCGCCAGGTTAACAAAACCGGCGATAGTCATGGCGATCGCCACGTCCCATTTGGTTGCAGAGTAACGTTCATGGCGCGACCCTTCGTGCAGGTTTTGGGTCAGCGAGGAGTGCAGGTAAATCACGTGCGGCATAATCGTCGCCCCCAGAACCCCGGCCGCCAGGAAGACCGCTTCGGTGGTGGGCAGGCTCGGGATCGCCATCCCTTTACCTAACTGTACGAAGTCAGGCTGGGAGAAAATCAGCTCAACAATATAGGCCGCTGCCACGAACAGCAGCAGGCCACCAATCACTTTTTCGAGCGGCTTCTGCCCGCGTCGTTGCAGCATCAGGATCAGGAAGGTGGCGATACCGGTTAAAACCGCGCCCTGCAGCAGCGATACGCCCAGAATCAGCTTAAAGCCGATCGCGGCTCCGATGAATTCTGCAAGGTCGGTCGCCATGGCGATTATCTCGGCCTGCACCCAGTAAAACCAGACCAGCGGACGCGGATAGTGGTCGCGGATCTGTTCTGCGAGGTTTTTACCGGTGGCAATGCCCAGTTTGGCCGACAGCACCTGGATCATCATCGCCATCAGGTTGGCCCACACCACCACCCACAGCAGCTTATAGCCGAAGCTGGCCCCGGCCTGGATGTTGGTCGCAAAATTACCGGGATCGATATAGCCAATGGCGGCAATAAACGCAGGTCCCATTAATGCAAACCGCATTTTGCGTGCTGCTCTGCCACTGCTACTCTCATCAACGCGACTATTGGTCATTTTTGCCTCAGAAATATAGCCTTTGCTATGTTTAATGCTATCAAAATGCGAATGCTTATCAAGTTCATTTAGTTTGTTTGTATTGATTACAGTGATAGCGAAGAACAATAAGCAGGCTGGACTCGTGGATAGGCTGCCGGGCAAAAAGTGCACGCAACCTTTGTGAAGCGTAGCACAGAAACTTAACTTTTAATTCATTTACACAACATAACGAAAATGTATCGTATGTCACTATTTTTGAGTCTCGTCACAGGACGTGACTATAGTGTGGCTTTGATCTCGTTTTCTTTACGCTTGTTTCATAGAATGTGCAGCGAAATTAAACCTGCCTCATATTTGGAGCAAATATGGACCGCGTCCTACATTTTGTCCTGGCACTCGTTGTTGTTGCCGTGCTTGCGTTGCTGGTCAGCAGCGATCGCAAAAAGATCCGCATTCGCTATGTTGTTCAGTTACTGGTTATTGAAGTATTGCTCGCCTGGTTCTTCCTGAACTCAGACGTGGGGCTGGGCTTTGTGAAAGGCTTCTCCGAGATGTTCGAAAAACTGCTCGGATTCGCTAACGAAGGGACCAACTTCGTGTTCGGTAAAATGAACGATGAAGGTCTGGCATTCTTCTTCCTGAAGGTGCTGTGCCCTATCGTCTTCATCTCTGCCCTGATCGGTATTTTGCAGCACATTCGCATTCTGCCAATTGTGATCCGCGCTATCGGTACCGTGCTGTCTAAAGTGAACGGCATGGGCAAACTGGAATCTTTCAACGCCGTAAGTTCCCTGATCCTGGGTCAGTCTGAGAACTTTATCGCCTATAAAGACATCCTCGGCAAAATGTCCCGCAATCGCATGTACACCATGGCGGCCACGGCAATGTCCACCGTTTCCATGTCTATCGTGGGCGCGTACATGACCATGCTTGAGCCAAAATACGTGGTTGCTGCGCTGGTTCTGAACATGTTCAGCACCTTTATCGTTCTGTCACTGATCAACCCGTACCGCGTGGATGAGAGTGAAGAGAACCTGCAGATGGCTAACCTGCATGAAGGTCAGAGCTTCTTCGAAATGCTGGGTGAATACATCCTGGCAGGCTTCAAGGTAGCGGTTATCGTTGCGGCGATGCTGATCGGCTTTATCGCCCTGATCTCCGCGCTGAACGCCCTGTTTGCTGCCGTGCTGGGCATCTCCTTCCAGGGCATTCTGGGTTACATCTTCTACCCGGTAGCCTGGGTAATGGGTGTGCCGGCAAGCGAAGCGCTGCAGGTGGGCAGTATTATGGCAACCAAACTGGTTTCTAACGAATTCGTCGCGATGATGGATCTGCAGAAAATCGCCGGTTCCCTCTCCCCGCGCGCCGAAGGCATTCTCTCCGTCTTCCTGGTCTCCTTCGCCAACTTCTCTTCTATCGGTATTATCGCCGGTGCGATTAAAGGCCTGAATGAAGAGCAGGGTAACGTGGTTTCCCGCTTCGGTCTGAAACTGGTTTACGGCTCCACGCTGGTCAGCGTCCTGTCTGCGTCTATCGCTGCACTGGTTCTGTAATCAGCTAAAAAAAACCGGGGACTTATCCTCCCCGGTTTTTTTACGCCTGTAATTCATTGAGCGGGCGCGGTTTGCCCACTAAATACCCCTGAAGATAATCTACCCCCGAGGCGAGCAACATCTCGCGCTGCTCCTCCGTTTCAACATACTCCGCCACCACACACAGGGACCGGGTCTTCGCCAGGTTACAGATGGACTTCACGATCATCGCATCCATACTGTCACTACAAATATCCTTCACGAAGCAGCCATCAATTTTGATGACATCCGCCTGCAGGCGCTTGAGACGTTCATAATTGGCGTAACCGGTACCGAAATCGTCGATGGCAAGCTTGAAGCCGTAGTGACGCAGCTGCTGAATGTTGGCGATACTGACTTCCGAATTAGAGAACGCCTGCTCTTCGGTCACCTCGATGATCACCGTCTGCGGCCTTATCCCGTAGCGTTCAAACAGGGCAATGATCTCCGTCGCGACCTCTTTCTGCATCAGCGTCAAGGGCATCAGGTTCACCGAGAAACGCGCACAGCAATTTTCCGAGGGATGATCCCGCAGCCATGCCAGCAACGCCTCCACCACGCTGATATCGAAGCGCCGACTCAGGTTAAATTGCGCCACCAGCGGCAGAAACTTATCGGGGGTCAGGATCTCCCCTTCGCTCTCCAGACGCGAAAGGATTTCGTGGTAGCCCACGCCATCGCCTCTCTGGATGGGCTGCGCATACAGGCGTAAGTCGCCCTCATCCAGCGCCCGTTTGACCCGGCTGAGCATTAGCACGCGCTCCGTCGTCTGCCCTGAGACCGTCTCCAGACTGTTATTCAGCGACAGAACCTGATGCGCCGGGCAGGACTTTTCGGCCAGCCAGCTGAGCTGACCCAGCGTATGGTAAAGACTTTCACCGCATTTGTACTCCACGCCTCCCCAGGCGCCGCCAAACTCAATATCCAGCCCGGTGTTGTTCCAGTAGATTTTACGGCTATTCAGATGATCAACAATGTGCTGTAACCGCGCCCCCGTTTCCGGGCCGCTGAGCACCACCACCAGTTCATTACCGGGGATCTGGAAAACATATTCATTAGGCATCAGCAACGGCTGCAACTCACGAATGATGGCGCGTTTACACTGCACCCGCATCATCAGGCCATAATGACGACTCAGAAACTCCAGGTTATCCATTCGCAAACAGCAGAGGGTGATGCCCTTGTTGTCGGTCAGAAAGGACTCCAGGGCGCGCAGGTTACGCAAGCCGGTCAGCGGATCGACCAGCGCCCTCTCCTGCCAGCCACGCTTAAGCCATTCGCTGCGCTGATAAATGCGCGACATATAAGCCAGACAGATGGCGAATGAGATAAGTACCGACAGCACAAACGCCAGCGAGTAACCATTCTGCACGCCCTGCAAAAAATTGCTGTTATAGGTCAGCAGCATCAATGCGCTCAACGCCCAACCCAGGATTATCAGCGGATAGCGAAATCGACTGATGCCAATTGTAAATAAAATGAAAATAACTGGCACCAGATAGCCGGCAATAATATCTGACGTAAAGGGTAAACAGAGCAGAAGAAGCCCAACAATAAGGCAAATAAGTAATGCAGATGTAAATAACTGGTTTCGGGACGAAAAGGAATTATGTATATTTCTTCGCCAGAAGGCGCGCGCATAATTCGGATTAATAATCATTCTTAACGGATAATAGAACAGCATGGTAAAGATGATAACGGCGCAAACCAGGCTCTGAACATCGACAACATGATATATTACTGAGCCCCGGTCGGTGAAATTGGCGAGGGTAACGGGAAAATCGCAAATATAGCCTGCCAGGTACATCGACAGTTTTATTGCCAGCGGCAGAACAAACCCCAGCCACGCAATGCGCGCCGCCATGAACCGGCTGGGAACATGGTAGCGCCAGCGCGACCCCACCTGCCAGCGGAGTATGGCGCATACCGCTAAAGTACTAAATACCTGGCAAAAAAGCAGGATAAGATCCTGCTTTGCCGACAGCTGTAAATTCCATTCGTTAAGGATGGCAAAGCTGATAATAATCGGCAGGATGGCCTGACGACCAAATAATAATACGATCGCCAGCATGACGCTCAGCGGCATCCAAGCAAGATAAACCTCAAAGCCATCGACAACAGATTTGGGTGAAATAAGGCGGGAAAAAGGCACGACAATCATGCATAACGCCAGAGCAAGCAGGAAGCTCTTTCCGTTAATATCAATTATGTTTTTCATTAATTTTATTTAACTGTTTACCTGGCGAAATTAAATCCATATTAATAATAGATTCTTTAAAACCGTGATTCAACATTCCAGGCCAGGAAAAGTCATTACATAAAGTAAAGTTTTTAACCCAAAAAAGCGATGTATTTGTCAACGTGGTGATAGTAAAGGATTTATTGCAGGGGTAATGGTGCCAACTTACTGATTTAGTGTACGATGGTGTTTTTGAGGTGCTCCCGTGGCTTCCATCTCCATCAGTTGTCCCTCCTGCTCAGCTACTGAAGGCGTGGTGCGTAACGGTAAAAGTACTGCCGGACATCAGCGCTATCTCTGCTCTCACTGCCGTAAAACATGGCAGCTACAGTTCACTTACACCGCCTCTCAGCCCGGTACACACCAGAAAATCATTGATATGGCCATGAATGGTGTTGGATGCCGGGCAACCGCCCGCATTATGGGCGTTGGCCTCAACACGATTTTTACGTCACTTAAAAAACTCAGGCCGCAGTCGGTAACCTCGCGCATACAGCCGGGCAGTGATGTGATTGTCTGCGCTGAAATGGACGAACAGTGGGGCTACGTCGGTGCTAAATCACGTCAGCGCTGGCTGTTTTACGCGTATGACAGGATACGGAGGACGGTTGTGGCGCACGTCTTCGGTGAACGCACTCTGGCCACACTGGAGCGTCTTCTGAGCCTGCTGTCGGCCTTTGAGGTCGTGGTATGGATGACGGATGGCTGGCCGCTGTATGAATCCCGCCTGAAGGGAAAGCTGCACGTAATCAGCAAGCGTTACACTCAGCGAATTGAGCGGCATAACCTGAATCTGAGACAACATCTGGCAAGGCTGGGACGGAAGTCACTGTCGTTCTCAAAATCGGTGGAGCTGCATGACAAGGTCATCGGGCATTATCTGAACATAAAACACTATCAGTAAGTTGGAGTCATTACCTATTGCAGGCATAAAAAAACCCCCGCCATTCGGCGAGGGTTCAAATTTTGGTGGAGCTAAGCGGGATCGAACCGCTGACCTCTTGCATGCCATGCAAGCGCTCTCCCAGCTGAGCTATAGCCCCACAATTTTGTTTACGCGCCAGACTCTGTTGGGTTCAGAGTTTGGTGGAGCTAAGCGGGATCGAACCGCTGACCTCTTGCATGCCATGCAAGCGCTCTCCCAGCTGAGCTATAGCCCCATCGCGTAAAGCGTGTCGTGTTGACGGGCGGCATAATATGAATTCCCTTGCTGAGTGTCAACGGCAAATTATCACTCTGGCGTTCAACCGCTGAAAATTCATGCAAATGAATCACATTGCGAGAATGCTCGCAGTCATGAGTTAATCTTGTCACGTTTTCCAGTAAAACGGTGTTATAAAATGAACCACTCATTACCCACACTCTTACTCAGGAAATTGCATGATCAAGGAACGAATGACGCCAGAAGAGTTGGCCCGGCTCACTGGCTATAGCCGACAGACCATCAATAAATGGGTGCGTAAAGAGGGATGGTCCACATCGCCAAAACCTGGTGTTCAGGGCGGTAAAGCGCGTCTGGTCCATGTTAATGAGAAAGTACGGGAATTTATTCGCAATGCGCGTCGAGCCCCGGATGTGGCGACCTTACTGGAAGCAACCCCGGATAACTCGCTGCAGGCCCTGCTGATCACGCTGGCCAACGAAATGACACCGACAGAACAGAAACAACTTACCTCTTTATTACTCCGGGAAGGGATCACCGGATTGTTGCAACGCTTAGGGATTCGCGATCAGAACTGATATGAAAAGATTACGTAGCAAAATGACCACCGAGGAGCTGGCGGATACGCTGGGCGTCGCCAGACAGACCGTAAACCGCTGGGTGCGCAAAAATGGCTGGAAGACGGAAGGGATCAATGGCGTAAAAGGTGGGCGGGCGCGCCTTATCTATATTGATGCGCAGGTGCGTGCGCACATCATGAATATTCCCGCCATTCGTAAACGACAGGCCCTCTACCAGCTGGCAGAGAGCACGGCCAGCTACGGTGACGCCAAGCCGGTTGCCGTGCTTCCTGGGATCATCAACGCGCTGGAGAATATGACCTTAACGGAACAGGAGCGGCTTGAAACGCTGCTTACACGGGAAGGGATACAAGGTTTTCTCGTGCGGCTGAGCATTCATCAGCCTGAGAATTAAAAAACGGCAGGGAAACCTGCCGTTTTATTTTTTGACTTCCTGATTACTGCTGGCTTTCGCGCTCAGCAATAAAGTCGAGCGCTCTGTTGATACGCGCCACGCTGCGGGTTTTACCAATCGCGTGTACCGTAACGTCCAGAGCAGGAGACTGACCGGTACCGGTAACGGCTACGCGCAGCGGCATGCCAACTTTACCCATTCCGACTTCCAGCTCATCCGCTGTCGCCTGAATAGCATGATGCACATTCTCAGCGCTCCAGTCGGTAATGGCGGCCAGCTTGTCGCGAACCACTTCCAGCGGCTGACGCGCAACCGGACGCAGGTGTTTCTTCGCGGCGTCGGCATCGAACTCGTCATACTCTTCATAGAAGTAGCGGCAGTTTTCCGCGATCTCTTTCAGGGTCTTACAACGTTCACCCAGCAGTTTAATCAGGTCGGCCAGTTGAGGACCGTTGCGGGTATCGATGTTTGCCTGCTCGATGTGCCACTGCAGCTGGGTCGCAACGTACTCTGGTGGCAGAGTATTGATGTAGTGATGGTTCAGCCACAGCAGTTTATCGGTATTGAACGCACTGGCAGACTTACCCACCGCACTCAGGGTGAAGAGCTGGATCATCTCTTCACGGCTGAAGATCTCCTGATCGCCGTGGGACCAGCCCAGACGCACCAGATAGTTGAGCAGGGCTTCCGGCAGATAGCCGTCGTCACGGTACTGCATCACGCTGACTGCACCATGGCGTTTGGACAGTTTTTTACCGTCGTCGCCGTTGATCATCGACACGTGCGCGTAAACCGGAACCGGGGCATTCAGCGCTTTAAGGATGTTGATCTGACGTGGGGTGTTGTTGATATGGTCTTCGCCACGTACCACGTGGGTGATCGCCATATCCCAGTCATCGACCACGACGCAGAAGTTATAGGTTGGAGAACCGTCGGTACGGCGGATAATCAGATCGTCCAGCTCCTGGTTGCTGAATTCGATCGGGCCGCGGATCTGATCGTCAAAAATGACCGAACCTTCCTGCGGGTTTGCGAAACGTACCACGCACGGCTCGTCCGCGGCGTGATGTTGATGATCGTGGCGGCAGCGACCGTCGTAACGTGGCTTTTCATTATTTGCCATCTGCTCTTCACGCAGGGCTTCCAGACGCTCTTTCGAGCAGTAGCACTTATACGCCGTGCCCGCTTCAAGCATCTCATCAATAACCGCGTTATAGCGATCAAAACGTTTGGTCTGGAAATATGGGCCTTCATCCCACTCCAGGTTAAGCCAGTTCATACCATCCATAATGGCTTCGATTGCTTCCGGCGTGGAGCGTTCGAGATCGGTGTCTTCGATACGCAGCACAAACTCACCGCCCTGGTTGCGAGCAAACAGCCAGGAATAGAGAGCAGTACGCGCGCCGCCGACGTGCAGATAGCCGGTCGGGCTTGGCGCGAAGCGAGTTTTGATTTTCATGAAGTGGCCTTACAGTGATAAAGATGCCGACAACCGGCATATCCTGGAAACTAAAGTGGGCAATATTCTATCACTCCCGCCTGATTCCTCAATCTTGTTGCTGTCAGATCCGTATTCATAGCCGTTTTTGTTTAGAAATCATGCATCACTGGTGGTTTCGCGATCGTTTTGTTTAATTTTACGACGAACGAACAAAATCTTTAGAAAAGCCGTTGACTCATTTTCAACTCTCCCTATAATGCGACTCCACACAGCGGGGGTGATTAGCTCAGTTGGTAGAGCATCTCCTTTACACGGAGGGGGTCGGCGGTTCGAGCCCGTCATCACCCACCATCTACTTCGATAGATGCCGCAGTGTAGATAAGAATTGAGAATGGGCGATTAGCTCAGTTGGTAGAGCATCTCCTTTACACGGAGGGGGTCGGCGGTTCGAGCCCGTCATCGCCCACCATTCTCACCTTATCGATAGCAGTTCCGAAATGGGCGATTAGCTCAGTTGGTAGAGCATCTCCTTTACACGGAGGGGGTCGGCGGTTCGAGCCCGTCATCGCCCACCATTTCGGGTCGTTAGCTCAGTTGGTAGAGCAGTTGACTTTTAATCAATTGGTCGCAGGTTCGAATCCTGCACGACCCACCAATGTAAAAAAGCGCCCTAAAGGCGCTTTTTTGCTGTCTGCGATTTCTGCCAATACAGGTAGTTTCACTCAAGTCCTTCTATTCTGGATTGGCCCCTATATTTCCATACACTTTTTATCACTTAACCCATTACTGGTTCGCCGCCGCAGATATTCCCGTGGCGAACGATACCCCAGTGCACTATGCGGATGCCATTCGTTGTAATGTTCGAAGGCCTCCGCAAGGTTCTTTACCGCTGTTAACCCGTCGGGTTTCGGCATGATGCTGATGTAATCGCGCTTCATCGTTTTCACGAAGCTCTCTGCCATCCCGTTGCTTTCCGGGCTACGTACCGCCGTATGTTTAGGCTCCAGTCCTACCATTCTGGCGAACTGACGCGTCTGATAAGAACGGTAGGCTGAACCGTTGTCTGTCAGCCACTCAACGGGGGATGTCGGCAGGCTGTCACCGAAGCGACGCTCCACGGCACCCAGCATGACGTCCTGCACGGTTTCACTGTCATATCCACCGTTACTGGCCGCCCAGTAAAGTGCCTCGCGATCGCAACAGTCCAGAGCGAACGTGACCCGCAGTTTTTTTCACCGTTATCACAGCTGAACTCGAAGCCGTCAGAGCACCACCGCTGGTTACTTTCTCCAACGGCCACTTTCCCTGTATGCGCCCGCTTCGATGGCGGTATTTCCGGTTTACGCTCAAGCAGCAGCGCATTCTGACGCATGATGCGGTATACGCGTTTGGCATTGATCACCGCCATGTCGTCAGTTTCTGATTGTCTGCGCAGCAGTGCCCATACCCGACGATAACCATAGGGTGGGCAGATCGCCGATAACGGTATGGATACGGGCCAGCGCGTCAGTATCATCAGGCTTGCGCTTGCACCGACGATCCTGCCAGTCCTTCGACCGACGGGCCATGGCATGCAGTTGCGCACGTGACACCCGGAGGCAACGACTGACAAGGCTTATTCGCCATCCTCCGGCAACAAGGGCACGTGCGCTATCCACTTTTTGTCGGCCATATTCAACGGCTTCTTTTAGCAGCTCGTTTTCCATGGTTTTTCTTGCCCAACAGGCGCTGCAGCTCTTTAATTTGCTTCATCGCAGATGCCAGCTCCGACGCGGGCACAACCTGTTCTCCTGCGGCAACGGCTGTAAGGCTGCCTTCCTGATACTGCTTACGCCACAGGAACAGCTGACTGGCAGCAACGCCATGCCGACGGGCGACCAGCGACACGGTCATTCCGGGCTCAAAACTCTGCTGAACAATGGCGATTTTTTCCTGAACACTTCGCCGTCTGCGCTTCTCTGGACCTAAAACATCAATCATTCGGACTCCAACGACTAGTCTAAAAACTAGTATTAAGACTATCACTAACTTAAGTGATACCAACTGTCTGGAGATTCAGGGGGCCAGTCTATATTCCCTGCCGATATCTCTTTCTTTGGCAGAGGAAATACGCATGACCACCATCCAGGCCTCCACACCTTCCATACAAACTCAAAGCAGTGGCAGCAGCAGTTCCGGCGGCAACGATATCGCTTCTCAGATCAGCCGCATCACGGCCCAGATAACTAAACTGACCCAGCAGCTCAAAGAACTTGCCGATGGAAGCGGTAGCGCTGAGGAAAAAAAGAAACAGCAAGAGCTTATTCAGAATCAGATCGCCATGCTGGAGGCGCAGCTGGCCCAACTGCAACATCGTCAGGCTGAAGAAGCACAACAGAAACAAGAACAAAATCAGGCCAAAGCGGAAGGGATTAATACCCCTTCTGCCGATCACCAGATTGATATCTACGTTTAATGCTCCCCAGCCGTAAACAGTGGATCCCGTATGCGGGCCTCGGTCAGCCGCTGCGCCTGCATACGAACCACCTCCCACAGTGCCTGTGCCGCCCCTGACAAAGAACGGTTCTTACGCCGTACCAGCATCAGCTTACGCTCGACGATCGGCGTGAAACGTTTGACCGTTAACCGGCTCCCCTGGGGCAACGGCAGCGCCAGTGCAGGAAGTACGCTGATGCCAATCCCGGCTTCCACCATCGGAAAGAGCGTGGCGGGATGGCCGATCTCCTGCACAATCGTCGCCTTTACCTGCTGTTCTGCAAGGGCTGCATCAATAAGGGGCCGGCTGCCAGAGGCGTAATCCTGTAACACCAGCTTTGCCCCCTGCAGCGCCTGCCAGGTGACCTGCTCATGAGCGGCAAGAGGATCGTCGTCACGGCAGAGCAGTAAGAAGGGCTCCGAGAGCACCTCTTCGCACTCGAGGTCGCTGACCGGCCCCGGATCGATAACGATGCCGAAATCTACTTCCCCCTGACGGATGCTCTCCAGTACCCACTGCTGCGGTCGGTCGTGCAGCACAAAATTGATATCCGGATATTGCTGATTACTCTGCGCGATGCAGTGAGGAATGAGATGTGCCGAAATGGTCTGGCTGGCGGCGACGCGCACCGTCCCGGAGAGCTGCTGCCCTACCCGGCCCACGTCCCGCAAAGTGCTGGAGAGCTCATCGAGGATCCTTTCCAGCCGGGCCGCCAGCTGATGACCCGCCTCGGTCAGCATCACTTCCCGGGTGGTTCTGTCGATCAGCCGCACCCCGGTCTGCTGCTCCAGCTCTTTCACGCTGTGGCTGACCGCCGACTGGCTCAGGCCGATAATTTCCCCTGCACGGCTAAAACTTTTCGCCTGCGCGACGGTAACAAAAACACGCAACTGTCGTAACGAGTAATTCATCTGTTTTACTCATGAATTGATGCAATAAATCAATTTTATTTCTCAAAAGGAAGAAAGCACAATAGCGCTATCTGTTTTCAGGAGTGTTTATGAAACTTTTCCGCATTCTCGATCCGTTCACCATCACCCTTATCGTGGTTGTCCTGCTCGCCTCCTTCTTCCCCGCCGAGGGTGGCTTTGTGCCGTTTTTTGAAGGCCTTACCACCGCCGCCATCGCGCTGCTGTTTTTTATGCACGGGGCAAAGCTCTCCCGGGAAGCAATTATCTCCGGCGGTAGCCACTGGCGACTGCATCTGTGGGTAATGTGCAGCACCTTTGTCGTTTTCCCGGTGCTGGGCGTGCTCTTTGCCTGGTGGGCGCCGGTCAATGTCGATCCGGCACTGTATACCGGCTTCCTGTATCTCTGTATTTTGCCGGCTACGGTGCAGTCAGCCATCGCCTTTACCTCAATGGCGGGTGGCAACGTGGCGGCGGCCGTCTGCTCGGCGTCCGCCTCCAGCCTGCTGGGGATTTTCCTCTCGCCGCTGCTGGTTGGCCTGGTGATGGATATGCACGGGGCGGAAGGGAGTCTGGAGCAGGTGGGCAAAATCATGCTGCAGCTGCTGCTGCCGTTTGTGCTGGGACATCTTTCCCGTCCGTGGATCGGAGCCTTTGTGGCGAAGCATAAGAAGTGGATTGCCAAAACCGATCAGTCATCGATTCTGCTGGTGGTTTACTCCGCCTTCAGCGAAGCCGTAGTCAATGGCATCTGGCATAAAGTCGGGATCGGATCGCTGCTGTTTATCGTGGTGGTCAGCCTGGTGCTGCTGGCAATTATTATTGGTATCAACGTGTTTGCCGCGCGCCGCTTCGGGTTTAACAAAGCCGATGAGATCACCATTGTCTTCTGCGGTTCGAAAAAGAGCCTGGCAAACGGGATCCCGATGGCCAACATTCTGTTTCCAACCTCGGTGATTGGGATGATGGTGCTGCCGCTGATGATCTTCCACCAGCTACAGCTGATGATTTGCGCGGTCATGGCGCGTCGCTACAAACGCCAGACCGACGAGTTGCAGGCCCAGGAGCAGGCCCGCACGGCAAAAGTTTAAGGACGACGCAGGGGCTGAACCAGCTGGGTCAGCCCTTCGGTTTTAATCAGCAACGTGAGCGCCATCAGCTCGCCAGGATGCCCGGCAGGAAACTCATCCTTACGGGCAAACCACAGCAGATACTCTTCCGGCACATCAATCAATCGACGGCCTTTATACTTCCCGAAGGGCATTTCGGTATTGGCTATCTCGATAAGCTGCGCTTTATCCACTTTACTCTCCCAACAGACGCAGCATCTCTGCTTCATCAATCACGTCAATACCCAGCTCCTGAGCCTTTGCCAGCTTGGAGCCCGCCGCTTCCCCGGCAATCACCAGGTCAGTTTTCTTCGACACGCTGCCGGCCACTTTAGCCCCCAGCGCCGTCAGACGCGCTTTGGCATCATCGCGTGAAAGCTGGCTCAGGCTACCGGTCAGCACGACGGTTTTCCCGGCGAACGGGCTGTCGATCTCTTCGGCATTGATCACCTGCGGCGCCGGCCAGCGAATGCCTTCGTTAAGCAGCTGACCGATCACCTCGCGGTTGCTCTCTTCCGAGAAGAAATTAAAGACGTGAGTGGCGACCACAATGCCGACGTCCGGCACCTTTTGCAGCTCGTCAATCGTGGCCTTTTCAAGCGCCTCCAGCGTACCAAAATACGCTGCCAGCCCCGCCGCGGTCGCCTCGCCCACTTCACGGATACCCAGTGCATAGAGGAAACGGGCAAAGGTGGTGTCTTTGGATTTTTCCAGCGCGTCGGCCACGTTCTGCGCGGATTTCGGCCCCATCCGATCCAGTCCGGTCAGCTTACCCGGCGTCAGGCGGAACAGGTCAGCCGGCGTATGAACGTACTCTTTCTCAACCAGCTGATCGATGATTTTGTCACCCATGCCGTCAACGTCCATCGCCCGACGAGAGACGAAGTGCTTCAGCGACTCTTTGCGCTGAGCGCCGCAGACTAAACCGCCGGTACAGCGGGCCACAGCCTCGCCTTCAACGCGTTCAACGTCTGAGCCGCACACCGGACAGTGGGTTGGAAATTCAACCGCGCGCGTATCTTCAGGACGTTCTGACTCCACCACGTTCACCACCTGCGGGATCACGTCCCCGGCACGGCGGATAACCACCTTATCGCCAATACGCAGCCCCAGACGGTCGATCTCATCGGCGTTATGCAGGGTCGCGTTGCTGACCAGCACCCCTGCCACCTGAACGGGCTCCAGACGCGCAACCGGCGTTATTGCCCCGGTACGACCCACCTGGAACTCCACGTCGCGCACAAAGGTCATCTGCTCCTGCGCCGGGAACTTAAAGGCTACCGCCCAGCGCGGTGCACGGGCGACAAAGCCCAGCTGTTCCTGAAGCGCGAGGGAGTTAACTTTGATCACCACCCCGTCGATATCAAAGCCCAGCGTCGGACGATCTGCTTCGACCTGCCGATAAAACGCCAGTACCGCTTCCGGTGAGTCGCACAACTGCACACGGTTACTCACCGGCAGCCCCCACGCCTTAAACTGCAGCAGGCGGCCCAGATGGGTATCGGGCAGCTCACCCCCCTCCAGGATACCTACGCCATAGCAGAAGAAGGTCAGCGGGCGTTTTGCGGTAATGCGGGGATCCAGCTGGCGCAACGACCCTGCCGCAGCATTGCGTGGGTTGGCGAAGATTTTGCCACCGGTGCGGCGCGCCTCTTCGTTAATTTTTTCAAAGCCCGCCTGCGGCAGGAACACTTCCCCGCGCACTTCCAGACGTGCCGGAATGTTCTCACCATGCAGCTTAAGCGGGATAGCGCGGATGGTGCGCACGTTGGTGGTAATGTCCTCGCCGGTGGTGCCGTCGCCGCGAGTGGCGGCCCGGGTCATCACACCGTTTTCATACAGAATGCTGACGGCAAGACCATCCAGCTTCAGCTCGCAGCACCAGCTCAGGGCATCGGTCTGCTTCAGGCGATCCTGGACGCGTTTGTTGAAGGCGAGGAAGCTCTCTTCGTCGAACACGTTATCCAGCGACAGCATCGGCACTTCATGACGCACCTGGCTGAAAAAGGCCAGCGGCGCGGCGCCGACACGCTGAGTCGGTGAGTCCGGGGTAATTAAATCGGGACGCTGCGCTTCAAGCTCGCGCAGTTCACGCATCAAACGGTCATATTCCGCGTCCGGCACTTCGGGCGCATCCATCACATGATAAAGATATTCATGGTGGCGAAGCGTGGTTCGCAGTTCGGTAAGTTGTTGTTCGATTGAGTCCATGTGTCGCACCATTAATGAGAAAAACCCCCGACATGCGGGGGTTGAAGAGGTGTGAAACAAAACGCGGAAATTTACGCGTTAGCTTCTTTAACTTCGCGGATGCGGTCCTGATACTCGCGCAGTTTCTGCGGCGTCATCATTCGACGCTGATCGTCGAGCACCATACCACCGACTTCGTCCGCGATATGCTGGGCAGACTGCAGCATCAGCTTGAAGTTTTGCAGTTCATCGCCATAAGACGGCACCTGCATAAAGATGGTAATGCCCGGGGTAGTGAAATCACCGGTCATCTCCGGATCAAAGGTTCCAGGGTTAACCATATTCGCCAGGCTGAACAGCGATGGGCCGCTTCCGTCCGGGCTCAGATGGCGATGGAAGATGTTCATATCGCCATATTTGAAGCCCGCCTGGTGGATGCTGTTAAGCAGCACTTCGCCATTGATGGTCGTGCCCTGGTGGGCCGCCACGCTCATGACAATAACCGTCTCTTTGCGCTGCGGCTTTTCAACCACTGGCGCAGCTTCAACTACCGGTTCCGGCTCGACAACAGGTGCAGGTGCAGGGGCCGGCTGCGGTTGCGGCGCTGGTGCGACAGGCTGAGGTGCCTGCTGCACCACCGGCTGCGGTTCAGGCTGAGCGGCATACTGGGGTTGCTGCACAGGTTGCTGGCGCACAGGCTCATGCTGCTGCGGTTGCGGCTGGTGTACCGGCTCGACCACCGGCTGCGGTGCAGCAGGACGTGGCTGAGCAGATGCGTAAGGCGGCTGGTACTGATGCTGCGGAGGCTGACGAGGCGCTTCTTGCTCCCCATGGCCTGCGCCGGGCGCAGTATTGGCCCGATGAACGCGTACTTCACCCACACCCTCGTCTTCCGTTTCTTCGATATCGTCATCGCTATCGTCGTCACGAGTAGACTTCATGCGCTTCAGTGGGCGATCGCGAAACATAGAAGAGCGCTCTTTACGGCTGGTCCAGAAACCATGTACCAGTAAAGCGATTATGGCGATCGCGCCAACAATGATTAATATCAGACGCAAATCCTGCATCATTATATTCTCTGTTGTTCTAACACCTTGCCACCACGGCAAACATTTACTCACTAAGAGTATTTGCCGATTACGTCAAGTGCAAGTGTATGGGGAGCATTCGCAGCATAAAGATGAACTAAATCGTGCTTTTTGCTGTTTTTTCGAACATTTCCGAACTGGTCAACGCGCCGCAACTGGCTAATATAGGCAGGCAATTTCACTGGTTGTGATAAAAGGAGCCCAACCTGGTTATGGTTTCATCAACATCTTCCCCTCCCCGCAGCGGCGTCTGGTACTTTTCTCAGGGCTGGAAACTGGTTTCGCTGCCGGGTATCCGGCGCTTTGTGATCCTCCCGCTGCTGATTAACATTTTGCTGATGGGGGGTGCCTTCTGGTGGCTGTTTACCCGCCTGGACACCTGGATCCCGGCGCTCATGAGCCACGTTCCCGACTGGCTGCAGTGGCTGAGCTATCTGCTGTGGCCCGTGGCGATCGTTTCGGTGCTGCTGGTGTTTGGCTACTTTTTCTCAACCCTGGCTAACTGGATAGCCGCGCCCTTTAACGGCCTGCTGGCTGAACAGCTGGAAGCGCGGCTGACGGGCGCTACGCCGCCGGACACCGGCGTTCTGGGCATCATGAAAGATCTGCCGCGCATTATGAAACGTGAATGGCAGAAGTTCGCCTGGTACCTGCCCCGCGCTATCGTGCTGCTGATCCTCTACTTTATTCCGGGGATCGGGCAGACGGTTGCCCCGGTGCTATGGTTCCTGTTCAGCGCGTGGATGCTGGCGATCCAGTATTGCGACTACCCGTTCGATAACCACAAAGTCCCGTTTAAAGAGATGCGTACCGCCCTGCGTGCCCGCAAAATGACCAATATGCAGTTTGGCACGCTGACCAGCCTGTTCACCATGATCCCGTTCCTGAACCTGTTCATCATGCCGGTTGCGGTTTGCGGCGCAACGGCGATGTGGGTTGACTGTTACCGTGATAAACACGCGTTATGGAAATAATGCAAAAATGTGTAAACGAGGGATGGCTTATGCCATCCCTTATTCCATACTGATCCCCATTATTTCCACGCAGCATATAGATATGCGAATTCCTTACTTCCCCATACTTATTCAACAGGTATGCTGGGTCGGTATCCCAATTTCAAACAGTTAAGGACAGGCCATGAGTAAGATTTTTGAAGACAACTCGCTGACTATCGGTCACACGCCCCTGGTTCGACTGAACCGTATCGGTAATGGACGCATCCTGGCGAAGGTAGAATCTCGTAACCCAAGCTTCAGCGTAAAATGCCGTATCGGTGCCAATATGATTTGGGATGCGGAAAAGCGTGGCGTGTTGAGACCTGGCGTTGAGCTGGTTGAGCCAACCAGCGGTAACACCGGTATTGCTCTGGCCTACGTGGCCGCCGCGCGCGGTTACAAGCTGACGCTGACCATGCCGGAAACCATGAGTATTGAACGTCGCAAGCTGCTGAAGGCGCTGGGTGCGAACCTGGTGTTAACTGAAGGCGCAAAAGGGATGAAGGGCGCTATCCAGAAAGCTGAAGAGATTGTTGCCAGCGATCCGGCTAAATATCTGCTGCTCCAGCAGTTCAGCAACCCGGCTAACCCGGAAATTCACGAGAAGACCACCGGCCCGGAGATCTGGGAAGATACTGACGGTCAGGTTGATGTCTTTATTTCAGGTGTGGGTACCGGCGGTACGCTCACCGGCGTGTCTCGCTATATTAAAGGCACAAAAGGTAAAAAAGATCTGATTACCGTTGCCGTTGAGCCAACAGACTCCCCGGTGATTGCCCAGGCGCTGGCAGGTGAAGAGCTGAAACCAGGCCCGCATAAAATTCAGGGTATCGGCGCAGGCTTCATTCCGGGCAACCTGGATCTGAAACTGATTGATAAAGTGGTGGCTATCACCAACGATGAAGCCATCTCTACCGCCCGTCGTCTGATGGAAGAAGAAGGTATTCTGGCCGGTATCTCTTCCGGTGCTGCTGTAGCCGCGGCGCTGCAATTACTCGAAGATGAAACCTTTACCAATAAGAATATCGTGGTTATTCTTCCATCGTCGGGTGAGCGTTATTTAAGTACTGCACTGTTTGCCGATCTCTTCACAGAGAAAGAACTGCAACAGTAGTGCCAGAATGTAAATATCGCGTAAAAAAGCACCCATTCGGGTGCTTTTTTGTGGCCTGCTTCAAAGTTTTATCTCGTCTGGCATTGCTTCACCCTGTTAGCTCTGGTATTTAAGCTGACAATTATTTTGAAGCTCGAAATTAATCGATACACGAATTCCCGCTGCTGAATCGATTTTATGATTTGGTTCAAGTCTTGCTTTCGCGGCATAATGTTTAATGTCGAACGAGACGTCAGCAGCCTGACATGCCAGTACCGGAAATACGTTTGACACATCTGTGCCTCGTGCCGTTAAGCCGGTGCTAACAATACAGGCTAAAGTCCTGCCGCCAGGCTAGACTTTAGTTCCACAACACTAAACCAATAAGTTGGGGAAATACAATGTTCCAGCAAGAAGTTACCATTACCGCTCCGAACGGTCTGCACACCCGCCCTGCTGCTCAGTTTGTTAAAGAAGCGAAAGGCTTCACTTCTGAGATCACTGTGACTTCCAACGGCAAAAGCGCCAGCGCAAAAAGCCTGTTCAAACTGCAGACTCTGGGTCTGACTCAGGGCACTGTTGTGACCATCTCCGCTGAAGGCGAAGACGAGCAGAAAGCAGTTGAGCATCTGGTAAAACTGATGGCTGAGCTCGAGTAAGTTTCCGGGTTCTTTGTAAAAATCAGTCACAAGTAAGGTAGGGTTATGATTTCAGGCATTTTAGCATCCCCGGGTATCGCTTTCGGCAAAGCACTGCTGCTGAAAGAAGACGAGATCGTCATCGACCGGAAAAAAATTTCTGCTGATAAGGTAAATCAGGAAGTTGAGCGTTTTCTGAGTGGCCGTGCAAAAGCATCTGCGCAGCTGGAAACGATCAAAACTAAAGCTGGCGAAACTTTCGGTGAAGAAAAAGAAGCCATCTTCGAAGGGCACATCATGTTGCTCGAAGATGAGGAGCTGGAGCAGGAAATCATAGCCCTGATTAAAGATAAAGGCATGACGGCCGATGCGGCTGCACATGAAGTTATCGAAGGTCAAGCGACTGCCCTGGAAGAGCTGGACGATGAGTACCTGAAAGAACGTGCGGCTGACGTGCGTGATATCGGTAAGCGCCTGCTGCGCAACATCCTCGGCCTGGCCATCATCGATCTGAGCGCGATTCAGGACGAAGTGATCCTGGTTGCTGCTGACCTGACCCCGTCAGAAACCGCACAGCTGAACCTGAACAAGGTGCTAGGTTTCATCACTGACGCCGGCGGACGTACCTCCCACACCTCTATCATGGCGCGTTCTCTGGAACTGCCTGCCATCGTGGGTACCGGTAGCGTGACCGCACAGGTTAAAAACGACGACTATCTGATTCTGGATGCCGTAAACAATCTGGTTTACGTCAACCCAACCAACGACCAAATTGAACAGCTGCGTGCCGTTCAGGAACAGGTTGCGACCGAGAAAGCCGAACTGGCAAAACTGAAAGATCTGCCGGCAATTACGCTGGATGGTCATCAGGTTGAAGTTTGTGCCAACATCGGCACCGTACGCGACGTTGATGGCGCAGAGCGCAACGGCGCGGAAGGTGTAGGCCTGTACCGTACCGAATTCCTGTTCATGGACCGTGACGCCCTGCCAACCGAAGAAGAGCAGTTTGCTGCTTACAAAGCGGTAGCTGAAGCCTGTGGCTCACAGGCGGTTATCGTCCGTACCATGGACATCGGTGGAGACAAAGAGCTGCCGTACATGAACTTCCCGAAAGAAGAGAACCCGTTCCTGGGCTGGCGTGCGGTGCGTATCGCCATGGATCGTAAAGAGATCCTGCGCGACCAGGTTCGCGCCATCCTGCGTGCTTCCGCTTTCGGTAAACTGCGCATCATGTTCCCGATGATCATCTCTGTTGAAGAAGTGCGTGCACTGAAGAAAGAGATCGAAATCTACAAACAGGAACTGCGCGACGAAGGTAAAGCCTTCGACGAAGCTATCGAAGTTGGCGTCATGGTGGAAACCCCAGCCGCAGCGACGATTGCCCGTCACTTAGCGAAAGAAGTCGATTTCTTTAGTATTGGTACCAACGATTTAACCCAGTACACTCTGGCAGTTGACCGTGGTAATGATATGATTTCACATCTTTACCAGCCAATGTCACCGTCCGTGCTGACGCTTATCAAGCAAGTTATTGATGCTTCTCATGCCGAAGGCAAATGGACTGGCATGTGTGGTGAGCTTGCAGGCGACGAACGTGCTACACTTCTGTTGCTGGGTATGGGTCTGGACGAGTTCTCTATGAGCGCCATTTCCATCCCGCGCATCAAGAAGATTATCCGTAACACGAACTTCGAAGATGCGAAGGTATTAGCAGAGCAGGCTCTTGCTCAACCGACAACGGACGAGTTAATGACGCTGGTTAACAAGTTCATTGAAGAAAAAACAATCTGCTAATCCACGAGATGCGGCCCAATTTACTGCTTAGGAGAGATGGCTAATGGGGTTATTTAGTAAACTGTTCGGTGACAAAGGCAACAGCGGCACCGGAACTATTGAGATTGTTGCTCCGCTGTCTGGTGAAATCGTCAACATCGAAGACGTGCCGGATGTCGTGTTTGCAGAGAAAATTGTTGGTGATGGCATTGCTATCAAACCGACCGGTAACAAAATGGTTGCGCCGGTTGATGGTACCATCGGTAAGATTTTTGAAACCAACCACGCATTTTCTATCGAATCTGATAGCGGTATTGAGCTGTTCGTTCACTTCGGTATCGACACCGTCGAGCTGAAAGGCGAAGGCTTCAAGCGTATCGCTGAAGAAGGCCAGCGCGTTAAAGTTGGCGACCCGGTTATTGAATTCGATCTGCCACTGCTGGAAGAGAAAGCCAAGTCTACCCTGACTCCGGTTGTTATCTCCAACATGGACGAAATCAAAGAACTGATCAAACTGTCCGGCAGCGTTACCGTGGGTGAAACCCCGGTTATCCGCATCAAGAAGTAATTTCTTGCCGCACAGAAAAATGGCGCCTTCGGGCGCCATTTTTGTTTGTCAGGCCGGCAGAACCAGCTCGTCGTACCCTTTCTCCTGGGTGTGCTGCATCACCTGCGTTACCCGATCCCCTGCCCGGCTTATCGCTGCGGCCACGCTTTCGCGCTGCACCAGGGCGCTCACCAGCTCAGAGCAGAACAGATCCCCGGTACCTTTCAGATCGGCTTTAATGCGCGGGTGGGCGCTGACCGTCACGTTGTCGTGTGAAACCAGCACCACGTGGATGCTGTCAGCATCACCGGCAACCGGCGCGCTGGTGATCGCCACCCACTGTAACGTATCGGATAACAGGCCTTTGGCGGCGGCAATGGCGCTGGCATTGTCCCGGCACGACTTACCGCTGAGAACTTCCAGTTCGTAGACGTTCGGCGTAATTCCCTGCGCCAGCGGTAGCAGGTGCTGCCGGTAAGCTTCCGGGATCTCTGGTTTGACGTAGGTTCCGCTGTCGGTGTCACCAATCACCGGGTCCACTAGGATCAGCAGATCGGGATGCTGCGCCTTGACCGCACCCAGCCACTCCGCCAGCAGGGCAATCTGGCTCGCGCTGCCCATATAGCCGGTAGTGACTGCTTTCAGCTCACGCAGCACATCGCGCTCGCCCAGCGCTTTCAGGTAGCCGATGAACCACTCGTCGGGGATCACCCCGCCATAAAAAGTGTCGTAGTGCGGGGTATTGCTGAACAGCACCGTCGGTATCGCCGTCACGTTGAGGTGATGCTGGCGAATATTGGGCACCGCAATGCTGTTACCGACGCTGCCGTACACCACCTGCGACTGCACCGCCACAATGTCGGTCTGCTGCGCCCGGGTTTTGTCCCGGAATAAAATCATTTCCATAGCGTTTAGATCCCTGCGCCCTGCGCATAGCTCTCCTCACCAAACACGCCGGTAGACAGATAGCGATCGCCGCGATCGCAAATAATCGCCACCACCACCGCCCCCGGCGTTGCCGCGGCTACCCGCAGAGCGCCGGCTACCGCGCCGCCAGAACTGACGCCGCAGAAAACCCCTTCGCGCACGGCCAGTTCACGCATGGTATTTTCCGCCTCGCGCTGATGAATATCCAGCACCTGATCCACAAGCGAGGCATTAAAAATGCCCGGCATGTACTCCGCAGGCCAGCGGCGAATACCCGGAATGCTGCTGCCCTCTTCGGGCTGCAAACCAACAATGGTAACCGCCTTATCCTGCTCGCGCAGAAAGCGGGAGACGCCGCTGATGGTGCCGGTGGTGCCCATACTGGAGACGAAATGGGTGATGCGGCCCCCGGTCTGCTGCCAGATTTCCGGGCCGGTGGTGGTGTAGTGCGCATAAGGGTTATCGGGGTTGTTGAACTGATCCAGCAGCCTGCCTTCTCCCCGGTTCGCCATCTCGAGGGCCAGATCGCGGGCCCCTTCCATCCCCTGCTCTTTACTGACCAGAATTAACTCGGCGCCATAGGCCAGCATTGCGGCACGGCGCTCCTGGCTCATGTTATCCGGCATCAGCAGCTTCATGCGATAGCCTTTGAGAGCAGCAATCATCGCCAGCGCAATGCCGGTGTTACCGCTGGTCGCCTCGATCAGCACATCGCCGGGTTTGATTTCGCCGCGCTTTTCCGCCTGAACGATCATCGACAGCGCGGCGCGGTCTTTGACCGATCCCGCCGGATTATTGCCTTCCAGTTTGATCCAGATTTCGCTGCCGTTGTCCGGTCCCATGCGCTGCAGTTTGATCAGAGGGGTGTTGCCGATGGTTTGTTCTAATGTGTTCATGATCGCTGTCCAATAAAAAGCCCGGTGGCGCTTACGCTTACCGGGCCTACAGAGAGCATATGGTAGGCCGGGTAAGCGCAGCGCCACCCGGCAAAACTACGTGGGCTTAACCTATCAGGCAGATTCCGCCAGAGCAAGATCTCCACGCGTCTCGATACGATCCTTATCGTGATAAATGCGCGCATGTTGCAGCCCGACAAACAGACGTTCGCCGCGGTATGGCGGCTCCTCGTCGCGCATGACCACCGTCAACGGTTCGTTGTACCAGCCCAGCGGCTGCACGACCAGCTGGGTGTAGTGGCCTTTTGGACTGGCTTCCAGCACCTGTACCGGCAGCGGGGAATCCAGACTGGTGCGACGGCTGACGTCCACTTCCCACGGGCGCAGGAAGAGATCCACCGGCCCCTGATAGCCAGGCGTGTAACCCAGCGGCCAGCGATGGGCGCCAACGTGGAACTGACCGCCGCGAATATGGCCGTGCAGACGGTTCACTTCGCCCATAAACTCCAGCACAAAGCGGGTAGCCGGTTCGCGCCAGAGGTGCTCTGGCTCATCAACCTGCTCGATATTCCCCTGGCTCATCACCACTACCCGGTCGGCCACTTCCATCGCTTCTTCCTGATCGTGGGTGACGAAGACGCTGGTGAATTTCAGCTCTTCATGCAGCTGACGCAGCCAGCGACGCAGCTCTTTACGCACCTGCGCATCCAGCGCGCCGAAGGGTTCATCCAGCAGCAGGATCTGCGGCTCAACCGCCAGGGCACGGGCCAGCGCCACGCGCTGTTTCTGTCCACCGGAGAGCTGGGCCGGATAACGGTCCGCCAGGTGTGCCAACTGCACCATCTCCAACAGTTTGGTCACTTTCGCTTTGATGGTAGCGGCGTTTGGGCGTTCACGACGCGGCAGTACCGTCAGGCCGAAGGCGATGTTGTCGAACACCGTCATATGGCGGAACAGGGCGTAATGCTGGAACACGAAGCCCACCTTACGATCGCGTGCATGCAGGCGGCTGACGTCGGTACCGTGGAAGCGAATATGCCCGCTGGTCTGATGCTCCAGACCGGCAATAATACGCAGCAGCGTGGTTTTACCGGAGCCAGACGGCCCCAGCAGCGCCACCATTTGTCCGGAAGGGATATCCAGCGAGATATCGTTCAGCACCTGGGTGCGACCAAAGGACTTCTTAATATTGGCAATCTCAATGCTCATGATTTCCCTCCTGATGCTGGCGTTTGGCCTGATTTTCTAAACGCCACTGCACCATACTCTTTAAAAACAGGGTCAAAATAGCCATCAGCGTCAGCAGGGCTGCGGCGGTAAAGGAACCGACGGTGTTATAGTCCTGCTCCAGCAATTCAATTTGTAACGGCAGCGACAGGGTTTCGCCGCGGATCGAGCCGGAAACCACCGACACCGCGCCAAACTCACCAATCGCGCGGGCGTTGGTCAGCACCACGCCATACAGCAGCGCCCAGCGGATGTTGGGCAGCGTCACGCGACGGAACATCTGCCAGCCGGATGCGCCCAGCAGTACCGCCGCTTCGTCTTCATGGCTGCCCTGGCTGAGCATCACCGGCACCAGCTCGCGCACCACAAACGGACAGGTCACAAACACCGTCACCAGCACCATGCCCGGCCAGGCGAACATGATCTGTAAGTTATGTTCATCCAGCCAGCCGCCCAGCGGGCCGTTGGAGCCGTAGAACAGCAGATAGACCAGACCGGCCACCACCGGCGACACCGCAAACGGAATATCCAGCAGGGTCAGCAGCAGCTGGCGGCCCGGGAAGTTAAAGCGCGTCACCAGCCAGGCCAGCAAAACGCCGAAAACCAGGTTCACCGGCACGGTAATCAGGGCAATCATTACCGTCAGCCAGATGGCATGCAGCATGTCCGGATCGGCCAGATTTTGCAGCGCGGGCATGATCCCTTTGCTGAACGCCTGGACAAAGATGTACACCATAGGCACAACGAGAATAAAGGCGGACACCAGCACGCCCGTCCCTATCAGGAACCATTTCCCCCAGTTAATACGGGGCGCGTCGTAGCGTTTCAATTCAGTAACTTCCGCCATCAGTGACCTACCACGCGTCGACCAAAGCGACTTTGCAGAGTGTTAATTGAGAACAGCAGCAGCAGCGAGGCCGCCAGGATCACCGAGGCAATCGCGCTTGCCGCCGGGTAATCAAACTCCTGCAACCGGATAAAAATCATCAACGAGGTGACTTCCGTTTTCCACGCGATATTACCGGCGATAAAAATCACCGCGCCAAATTCACCGAGGCTGCGGGTAAACGACAGCGCTACGCCCGCCAGCAGCGCGGGAGAGAGCTCCGGCATGACCACTTTGCAGAAGCTCTGCCAGCGCGTCGCGCCGAGGGTTTCTGCCGCCTCTTCGTATTCCGGACCCAACTCCTCCAGCACCGGCTGCACGGTACGCACCACAAACGGGATGCTGGTAAAGGCCATCGCCACCGCAATGCCAAGCCAGGTATAGGTCACTTTGATATCAAACTTCGCCAGCCACTCGCCGTAAAGCCCGTTCACCGAGAACAGCGAGGCCAGGGTTAAACCGGCCACGGCGGTAGGCAGCGCAAACGGCAGATCCATCAGCGCATCCAGCAGCGTGCGGCCCGGGAAGCGGTAGCGGGTTAAGATCCACGCCATCAGCAGGCCGAACACGCCGTTGAAGATGGAGGCGACAAACGCCGACAGCAGCGTCACCTTATAGGCCGCCACCACCTGCGGGTTGCTGATCACCTCCCAGTACTGGGACCAGCTCATCTCAGAGAGCTGGACCACCAGCGCACTGAGCGGTAACAACAAAATCAGACAGACGAACAGCAGGCTGGTCCCGAGGCTTAAGGTAAAGCCCGGCAGCACACGTCTGGAGGAAACTGCAAACATTACTTACGCCCCGCCGCCAACAATTTGTCCAACTCACCGCCGCTGGCGAAGTGCGTTTTCATCACCTCAGGCCAGGAGCCAAAATGGTCTTCCACGCGGAACAGCTCGGTCTGCGGGAACTTATCTTTCAGCTTGTTCATCACGTCCGGGTTATTCACGCGATAGTAGTAATCGGTGATCACGGTCTGCGCCTGCGGGCTGTAGAGATAGTTGAGATAGGCTTTTGCCGCCTTCTCAGTGTCGTTTGCCTGCACGTTTTTATCCACCCAGGCGACCGGGAACTCCGCCAGCACGTTGGTTTTTGGGATAACCACTTCGAAGCCCTGCGCTTCATACTGTTTGCGAATGTTGTTCACTTCCGATTCAAAGCTGATCAGCACATCGCCCAGACCGCGCTCGGCGAAGGTGGTGGTCGCGCCGCGTCCGCCGGTATCAAACACTTCGACGTTTTTCAGGAACTGGGTCATGAACTGCTCGGTTTTGGCCTTATCATCACCGTCAGCTTTATCCGCAGCCCCCCAGGCGGCCAGATAGGTATAGCGGGCGTTGCCGGAGGTTTTCGGGTTCGGGAAAATCAGCTTCACGTCAGAACGCACGAGGTCGTTCCAGTCATGAATGTTCTTCGGGTTTCCCTTACGCACCAGGAAGCCCATGGTGGAGTAGAACGGCGAGCTGTTATTGGGCAGACGGCTCTGCCAGTCGGCCGGGAGCAGCTTGCCTTTGTCGTGCAGGATCTGCACGTCGGTAATCTGGTTGTAGGTCACCACATCTGCTTTCAGCCCCTGCAGGATCGCCAGCGCCTGTTTGGACGAACCGGCGTGAGACTGTTTGATGGTCAGCTTGTCGCCGTTATTATCCTTCGCCCACTGCTGTTCAAACGGCGGGTTCAGGGCGGCAAACAGCTCGCGGGAGACGTCGTAAGAGCTGTTCAGCAGCTCGGTTGCCTGCGCCTGAGCGACCAGCAACACTGAAGCTGCCAGCACCAGAGATCCTTTTTTCAGTACAGTAACGGCCATTGCGCACCCTAAGAGTTGTGATGATTTTCTTAGGGTCATCATATTTATAACGAGTACTAAAGGAGTAACGGTTTTATATACCGTTTGGTGATTTAGAAGCAGAAAAGGGAATAAGGCATTACTCCCCTCTCCCCTGTGGGGAGAGGGTCAGGCTGAGGGAATTACAGTGCAAGCAGACGCTCAACGGACGGCGCAAAGTAGTAGCCGCCGGTGACCGGCTTAGTGAAGCGCAGCATGGCGTCACGCTTGCCGTCGGTATCCCCGAACATGCTCAGCAGCTGCTGTTCGATGTTATACAGACGCGCACAGTAGGCGCAGAAGTAGAGACCGTGCGTACCGCTGGCGGTGCCGTACGGCAGGCTCTGGCGCACAATCTTCAGCCCTTTGCCGTCTTCTTTCAGATCCACACGGCTCAGGTGCGAGGTCGCCGGACGGTCATCGCCGTCAATCTCCTCGTTGGCCTCTTTGGTGCGGCCAATCATCATCTCCTGATCGTGTACGCTCATACGGTTAAGCTGTTTGAGGTTGTGCTCCCAGCGCTGGACGAACACGTAGCTGCCGCCCGCGTCCACGCCCTCTTTGATGACCGCCACGTCACGACGGACCTCATCCCCTGCCGGGTTTTCGGTGCCGTCAACGAAGCCGCTCAGATCGCGCTCTTCCACCCAGCGGAAACCGTGGATCTCTTCTGTCACTTCGACGCAATCGCCAAAGGCGGCCATTGCGGCCTGGGCAATGGAGAAGTTCACATCGTGACGCAGGGAGAGAATATGGATCAGCACGTCATACTGGGTGGCCGGGGCCAGACCTTTGCCGTAAGGGACAAAGTCTTTCAGCTCTTCGGCCCCTTCCCCACCGCTCAGCTTACGCCAGACGTTGTGGCCGAACGCCACCACCGCGCCGCAGTGGGCATCCGGGAATTTGACCTGGAAGGTGGCCAGTTTATCGATAAAAACTTTGCTGGCCGCACGCAGGGCATCAATATCCCCTTTGACATTGGCTTCGATCCAAATCGCCGCGCGGCAATGTTCTGGCAAAATGCCACTCTGAACCTGAGACATCGCTCCTCCTGAAAAAAAAGATGCCACGACGTCGTGGCATTGTTGGCGGCGATTATACCCGCTTTTTCAGCGAGGCGGCTTGTCCAGGCGCAATTTACTGCTGCCAGATAATTTTGCTGATTTTCCAGTTCTTCAGCGTGTCGTCAGACGGCATCAACCCCTCCGGGCCGCTCCAGGTTCCGCTGAACTGGTAGCTGATATGCTGGCTGCCGTCGGCCTTACACTCCACCGTCACGCTGTCATCACCCGGCACGCTGACGCAGTTGCCGTAGGCTTTCTGATACAGGTCGCTGAACGGGGTCCCGATCTTCACGCCATTGTCGGTTTCGAGCTCGCTGTCCAGCACCTCAATGCGCCCGACAGTGGATTTATCACCGTTAATCACCAGCGCCAGCTGGTCATCTTTCATCGCTTCAAAGTAGTGCACGATGGTACCGTTCTGCGTTTTCATGCCGCTGCGCAGACGGTAATCGCCGCCTAACGCCGATTCGATGGCGCTCTGTTCCAGCGCCGTAGCGGCAGTGAGATTCCCCACGCCCTGCTCGGTCACCTCCGTGGATGAACCGAACCAGTTCCAGGGGTAGGCCGCAGACCAGTTCACGGCGGAGAGCGTTGAACAGCCCGTCAGGACAACGGGGAGCGCGCATAACAGTAAACGCAGCGATTTCATCGGGAGATCCTTTCTGGTTAATTTGACGCTTGTTGGAGTGCAGCATCGCTAAAAAGTGCCGTTTAATCTTTTTCAGGCGTAAAACAGGCGCGCAGGCGGGGGTGGGTCAGCAGCCACAGCAGCGCCACGATATCGGCTACCAGCAGCGCAATGCCCGGCCCACTCACGGCCTCACCGTTGAGCCACAGCAGGGGTTGCCAGCCCAGCAGCACGCCCTGGGCGAGGATCAACAGCCAGCGCAGCGCGCGCCACAGGCGCGGCACGAGATGGCGCCGCCCGCTCAGTAAAAAGGCCAGCACCGCCGGGATCCCCGGCAGCAGCCCGAGCCAGAAGTTATCGTGGTCCGGATAAAACAGGTTCAGCAGGGTATTGCCCTGATCGCGGGAAGCCCCGGCCAGCACGAACAATACCCAGGTGCGCGCCTGAAGCAGCAGCACGCACCAGAACAGAAACGGCAGGCGAACCCGACCGTGGCTGTCATAGTCCCCGGGGTGAAAATCAATACTCTTCATCTTCTATCAGGCGTTTGCCCAGCGTCAGCACGTCGGCATGTTCATAGTTGAGACGCTCGTACATACCCAGCACCACGTCATTATCTTCACGCACCATGATCTGAATCTTCGGACAGCCCCGGGCGATCAGTTTCTTTTCCAGACGATTGAGCAGCGCGTTGGCAATGCCACGCCCGCGAAACTCCGGGTGAACCCCCAGGTAGTACGCCGAACCACGATGCCCGTCGTAGCCGCCCATCACCGTGCCCACTACTTCGCCATTCACTTCCGCGACCAGAAACAGACTGACGTCATGGTTGAGCTTGCGCTCGATGTCCATCTCCGGATCGTTCCACGGTCGCAGTAGATCGCAGCGCTCCCAAAGGGTGATCACCTCTTCGAAGTCTGCCTGGCGAAAAACGCGTATCTCCATGGTATTAACCGCCTTTTTGGGTTTAAAAACAGTGATTATGACGCGAACGCCCTCTTTCGCCAATATCCAGCGAAAAAGGTCAGGAAATTTGGCATAATGGCACTTTGTCACGTATTGAAATGAAAAGTAAAACAATTCGCCACATGGACTGTCGTAACGGAAAAGACGATACGATATAACACCAGGACCCCAATTTTTACAATTCAGGCCGCATGAGCACATTCAAACCATTAAAAGCACTCACATCGCGTCGTCAGGTTCTCAAAGCGGGGCTGGCGGCCTTAACGTTAACGGGCATTGCAAAGCAGGCTCAGGCAAAAGACGAAAGCACCCTTAAAACCAGTAACGGACACAGCAAGCCGAAAACTAAAAAGCCCGGTGCGAAGCGTCTGGTAATGCTCGATCCGGGCCATGGCGGCATCGATACCGGCGCCATAGGCCGTAACGGCTCTAAAGAAAAACATGTCGTGCTGGCGATTGCAAAAAACGTCCGGGCGATTTTACGCAGCAACGGCATTGACGCCCGCCTGACCCGCTCCGGCGACACCTTTATTCCGCTGTACGACCGGGTGGAGATTGCCCACCAGCACGGCGCCGATCTGTTTATGTCGATCCACGCTGACGGCTTTACTAACCCCTCGGCGGCGGGTGCTTCGGTATTTGCCCTTTCCAATCGTGGCGCCAGTAGCGCCATGGCAAAATACCTCTCCGACCGTGAAAACCGTGCGGATGAAGTGGCCGGAAAGAAGACCACCGACAAAGATCATCTGCTCCAGCAGGTGCTGTTTGACCTGGTGCAAACCGACACCATCAAGAATAGCCTGACCCTCGGCTCGCATATTCTGAAGAAGATTAAGCCGGTGCACCGTCTGCACAGCAAGGGTACCGAGCAGGCGGCGTTTGTGGTGCTGAAATCCCCGTCGATTCCCTCTGTGCTGGTGGAAACCTCCTTTATCACCAACCCGGAAGAAGAGCGATTGCTGGGCACCAGGGCGTTTCGCCAGAAGATCGCCAACGCCATCGCCTCCGGGATCATCAGTTACTTCAAGTGGTTCGATAACCAGAAAGCGCACTCCAGGAAACGTTAATGAAACCCAATGCACAGCTGGTCAAAACCTTTCTGCTGCAGTTGCAGGATGAAATTTGCCAGAAACTGAGCGCCGTCGATGGCGGTGAATTTCAGCAGGATGAGTGGCAGCGCGAAGCCGGCGGCGGCGGGCGCAGCCGCGTGCTGCGTAACGGCGGCGTGTTCGAGCAGGCCGGGGTTAACTTTTCCCACGTTCATGGCGACGCCATGCCCGCTTCGGCCACCGCGCACCGCCCGGAGCTGGCGGGCCGCAGCTTCGAAGCGATGGGGGTCTCGCTGGTGGTGCATCCGCATAATCCGTACGTGCCCACCAGCCATGCCAACGTGCGCTTTTTTATCGCCGAAAAACCGGGTGCCGATCCGGTGTGGTGGTTTGGCGGCGGCTTCGACTTAACGCCTTTCTACGGGTTTGAGGAAGACGCAATCCACTGGCACCAGACCGCGCACGACCTGTGCCAGCCCTTTGGTGAGGACGTCTACGCGAAATACAAGAAATGGTGCGATGAGTACTTTTATCTGAAGCACCGTGACGAGCAGCGCGGCATTGGCGGGCTGTTCTTTGACGATCTGAACACCCCGGATTTTGATACCGCCTTTAGCTTTATGCAGGCGGTGGGCAACGGCTATACCGACGCTTATTTACCCATTGTCGAGCGGCGTAAAAGCCACGATTACGGCGTGCGCGAGCGCGAGTTCCAGCTCTATCGTCGGGGGCGTTACGTGGAGTTCAATCTGGTGTGGGACCGCGGCACGCTGTTCGGCCTGCAGACCGGCGGGCGCACGGAGTCGATTCTGATGTCGATGCCGCCGCTGGTGCGCTGGGAGTATAACTTTGATCCGAAAGAAGGCAGCCGCGAGGCTGCCCTGAAGGAGTTTATTAAGGTTCGGAACTGGATTTGATTGCCGGGCGGCGCATTCGCTTGCCCGGCCTACAAAACCTGTAGGTCGGGTAAGCGAAAGCGCCACCCGACACATCCCCATTACAGCGGCTGCGTCTGCGCCTCTACCACCGCCAGCGCCACCATGTTCACAATACGACGCACGGACGCAATCGGGGTTAACACATGCACCGGTTTCGCCACGCCCATCAGTACCGGCCCAACGGTCACCCCTTCCGAACTGGAGACGCGCAGCAGGTTGTAGCTGATACGCGCCGCTTCGACGTTCGGCATGATCAGCACGTTGGCAGAGCCTTTCAGCGGGCTGTCCGGCATCCGCTCGTTACGAATGCTCTCCACCAGCGCGGCGTCGCCGTGCATCTCTCCGTCGATCATCAGCTCCGGCGCGCGCTCGCGCACCAGCTCCAGGGTCTGGCGCATTTTGCACGCGGCCGCCGATTTGGAGGAGCCAAAGTTGGAGTGCGACAGTAGCGCCACCTTCGGTTCGATACCGAAGCGACGCACCGTTTCCGCTGCCATCACCGTGATCTCCGCCAGCTGCTCCGGGGTAGGATCGTCGTTGACGTAGGTATCGGCAATAAAGGTGTTGCCGCTTGGCAGCAGCAGGGCATTCATCGCCCCGGCGGTATGTACCCCCTCGCGATAGCCGAAGATCTCCTGCACCACGCTGAAGTGCTCGTGATAGTCGCCAATGGTGCCGCAGATCAGCGCGTCGGCTTCACCGCGGTGAACCATGATCGCCCCGATCACCGTGGTGTTGCCGATCACCGCCCGCTGGGCCTGCTCCTGGGTGATCCCCCGGCGCTTCATGATGGCGTAGTATTCGTTCCAGTACTCCTTAAAGCGCGGATCGGACTCATTGTTGACGATCTCGAAGTCCACGCCCGGCTTAATTTGCAGCCCCAGCTTCTGGATACGCATCTCGATCACGCTCGGACGACCAATCAGGATCGGCTTCGCCAGCCCCAGGCTCACCAGCTCCTGAGTGGCGTGCAGGACGCGCGCCTCCTCCCCTTCTGCCATCACCACACGTTTGGCGTCCGTGCGCGCCTGGGAGAAGATCGGCTTCATGAACAGGTTGGTTTTATAGACAAACTCGGTCAGCTTATCGACATAGGCATCGAAGTCGGTGATAGGCCGCGTCGCCACGCCGGAGTCCATCGCCGCTTTGGCGACCGCCGGAGCGATTTTGACAATCAGACGCGGATCGAACGGTTTCGGAATAATGTAGTCCGGGCCGAAGCTCAGATCCTGATCGCCATAGGCGGAAGCCACCACTTCGCTCTGCTCGGCATGGGCCAGCTCGGCAATGGCGTGAACCGCCGCCAGCTTCATCTCTTCGTTAATGGCGGTCGCGCCGACGTCCAGCGCTCCGCGGAAAATGAACGGGAAGCAGAGGACGTTGTTCACCTGGTTCGGGTAATCGGAACGGCCGGTACAGATAATCGCATCCGGGCGGACCGCTTTTGCCAGCGGCGGCAGGATCTCAGGCTCCGGGTTCGCCAGGGCGAGGATCAGCGGCGCGCGCGCCATCTTCATCACCATCTCTTCGTTCAGCACTTTCGGGCCCGAACAGCCGAGGAAGATATCCGCGCCGTCCATCACATCCGCCAGGCTGCGCTTGCCGTCGTCGTCCACGGCGTAGGCAGCTTTGGTCTCCGCCATATTGGCTTCGCGGCCTTTATAAATCACCCCTTTGGAGTCGCAGACCACGATGTTGTGCTTCTGCATCCCCAGCGCCACCAGCAGGTTCATACAGGCGATGGCTGCCGCGCCCGCGCCGGAGACCACCATCCGCACGTCAGAAAGGTTCTTCTCCACCACCCGCAGGCCGTTCAGAATAGCGGCGGTGCTGATGATCGCCGTTCCGTGCTGGTCGTCGTGGAACACCGGAATGTTCATCCGCTCGCGCAGCTTCTGCTCGATATAGAAACATTCTGGCGCTTTAATGTCTTCGAGGTTGATGCCGCCAAAGGTCGGCTCCAGCGCGGCCACCACGTTGATGAATTTGTCCGGGTCCAGCTCATCCACTTCAATATCAAACACGTCGATACCGGCGAATTTCTTGAACAGCACGCCCTTGCCTTCCATTACCGGTTTACCGGCCAGCGCCCCGATATTGCCCAGCCCCAGCACCGCAGTGCCGTTGGAGATCACCGCCACCAGATTGCCGCGGGCGGTGTATTTGTAGGCCGCCAGCGGATCTTTTTCGATTTCGAGACAGGGCGCGGCCACGCCCGGCGAATAGGCTAACGCCAGGTCGCGCTGGGTGGCGAGGGGTTTGGTCGGAGAGACCTGAATTTTGCCAGGTACGGGAAATTCATGAAAATCGAGGGCACTCTGTCTTAACTGCTCGTCCATTGTAAGGTTCCTTTCACGTATCGTTCAAAATGGGTGATGTTGTTATGGTCTGAGTTCACCCTGGATGGCGGATAGTATCGCTGCTGCCCGCCGCTCAAACTTTGAAGGCTGCCAAACTCTCACCATCAAAAAACAAAAATTGTTATCAATTTATAACAATCATGTTACCTGCCCATCAAAGCAAGACCATGTCCGTCTGCTATGCTTTTTTGTTAAGTACATCGCGAATTTCACAGAAGTGTGATCTAACACACTCCACCAACTCTTTTATTTTCAAGGAGTCATTACTTATGAACCAACTAGACGGCATCAAACAATTCACCACGGTCGTTGCTGACAGCGGTGATATCGAATCCATCCGCCACTACCAGCCACAGGATGCGACCACCAACCCATCGCTGCTGCTGAAAGCCGCCGGGCTCTCGCACTTCTCGCACCTGATTGACGACGCCATTACGTACGGTAAAGGACGGGGGAAAACCAAAGAGCAACAGGTCGCTGAAGCCAGCGATAAGCTGGCGGTCAATATTGGTAGCGAAATTCTGAAAAGCATTCCGGGACGGGTCTCTACCGAAGTGGACGCACGCCTCTCCTTTGACCAGGAGAAAAGCATCGCCAAAGCGCGCCATCTGGTGAAGCTCTACGAGGAGCAGGATGTCGAAAAATCGCGCATTCTGATCAAGCTGGCCTCCACCTGGGAGGGGATCCGCGCCGCCGAAGTGCTGGAGAAAGAGGGAATTAACTGCAACCTGACGCTGCTGTTCTCCTTTGCTCAGGCACGCGCCTGCGCCGAAGCCGGGGTGTTCCTGGTGTCACCGTTCGTCGGGCGTATTTACGACTGGTATCAGGCCCGCCAGCCGATGGACCCCTACGTGGTAGAGGAAGATCCGGGCGTAAAATCCGTTCGCAATATCTACGACTACTATAAGCAGCACCGCTACGAAACCATCGTGATGGGCGCCAGCTTCCGCCGCACCGAGCAGATCCTTGCCCTTACCGGCTGCGACCGCCTGACCATCTCCCCTAACCTGCTGCAGGAGTTACAGGAGAAAGAGGAAGAGGTGGTCCGTCGCCTGGTGCCTTCTTCAACGGTGTTGCCAAAACCAAAACCAATGACCGAAGCTGAATTCCGCTGGGAGCATAATCAGGACGCCATGGCGGTCGATAAGCTGTCAGAAGGGATCCGTCTTTTCGCGGTCGACCAACGCAAACTCGAAGATCTGCTCGCCGCCAAACTGTAACCTTGCCATGGAGTGAACTATGTCCCGTAAAGAGTTAGCCAATGCCATTCGCGCCCTCAGCATGGATGCCGTGCAAAAAGCCAATTCCGGTCATCCAGGCGCACCAATGGGTATGGCCGATATCGCAGAAGTGTTGTGGAATGATTTCCTGAAGCACAACCCCAACGATCCGACGTGGTACGACCGCGACCGTTTTATTCTCTCTAACGGTCACGCGTCGATGCTGCTCTACAGCCTGCTGCACCTCTCCGGCTATAACCTGCCGCTTGAGGAGCTGAAAAACTTCCGCCAGCTGCACTCGAAAACCCCGGGTCACCCGGAGCTGGGTTACACCCCTGGGGTGGAGACCACTACCGGCCCGCTGGGTCAGGGGCTGGCGAATGCGGTCGGGCTGGCGATTGCCGAGCGCACGCTGGCGGCGCAGTTTAACCAGCCGGGACATGAGATTGTCGATCACAATACTTATGTGTTTATGGGCGACGGCTGTCTGATGGAGGGGATCTCCCACGAGGTCTGCTCCCTGGCGGGCACGCTGGGACTGGGCAAGCTGATTGGTTTCTACGATCACAACGGTATCTCCATCGACGGCGAGACCGAGGGCTGGTTCACTGACGACACGGCAAAACGCTTTGAAGCCTACCACTGGCATGTGGTGCATGAGATTGACGGTCACGATCCTGAGGCGCTGAAGGCGGCCATCCAGGAAGCGCAAAGCGTGACCGATAAACCGTCGCTGATTATCTGTCGCACGGTCATCGGATTTGGTTCCCCGAACAAAGCCGGTAAAGAGGAGTCTCACGGCGCGGCGCTGGGCGAAGAGGAAGTGGCTCTGACCCGCCAGAAGCTGGGCTGGAAATACCCGGCTTTTGAGATCCCGAAAGAGATCTACAAAGCCTGGGATGCCCGCGAAGAGGGCGAAAAAGCGCAGGCGGCCTGGAACGACAAATTTGCTGCCTACCAGAAAGCGCACCCGGAGCTGGCGGCCGAGTTCAGCCGTCGCATGAGCGGCGGGCTTCCCGAGAACTGGGAAGAGACCACCCAGGCGCTGATCGAAAACCTGCAGGCCAACCCGGCGAAGATCGCCACCCGTAAGGCCTCTCAGAATACCCTCAACGCCATTGGCCCGATCCTGCCGGAGCTGCTGGGCGGCTCGGCGGATCTGGCCCCGAGCAACCTGACCATCTGGTCGGGCTCAACCTCGCTTAAAGAAGATATCGCCGGGAACTACATCCACTACGGGGTGCGCGAGTTCGGCATGACCGCCATTGCCAACGGCATCGCCCATCACGGCGGATTTGTGCCTTACACCGCCACCTTCCTGATGTTCGTGGAGTATGCGCGTAACGCCGCGCGTATGGCGGCGCTGATGAAGGCCCGGCAGATCATGGTCTATACCCACGACTCCATCGGGCTGGGGGAAGATGGCCCGACCCACCAGGCGGTGGAGCAGCTGGCCAGCCTGCGTCTGACGCCGAATTTCAGCACCTGGCGTCCGTGCGATCAGGTTGAAGCCGCGGTGGGCTGGAAGCTGGCGATAGAGCGCCACAACGGCCCGACGGCGCTGATCCTCTCCCGTCAGAACCTGGCGCAGATCGAGCGTACCCCGGACCAGGTAAAAAATATTGCCCGCGGGGGATACATCCTGAAAGACAGCGGCGGCAAGCCGGATATTATTCTGATTGCCACCGGATCGGAGATGGAGATCACCGTCAAGGCGGCGGAGAAGCTGACCGCGGAAGGCCACGCGGTGCGAGTGGTGTCCCTGCCTTCAACGGATATCTTTGATGCTCAGGATGAGGCGTACCGCGAGTCGGTGCTGCCGTCGGACGTTACGGCGCGCGTGGCGGTCGAAGCGGGTATTGCGGACTACTGGTACAAGTATGTCGGGCTGAAAGGGAAGATTGTCGGGATGACCGGCTATGGTGAATCGGCGCCTGCCGACAAGCTATTCCCGTTCTTCGGCTTTACGGTTGAGAACGTGGTAGAGAAGGCGCAGGCCTTACTGTAAGTGCCTTGCCCGGCGGCGCTACGCTTGCACGGGCCTACAAAACCAAAAAACGGTAACCTTATGGTTACCGTTTTTCTTTTATCTTGTGATCCACAAGGTGGGCCAGGAATCGGGTCCATGCCAGTTATCGCAGCTCGGCTCTTCCGCATAACGCACCAGACGGAAACGCTGTCCGGTAAAGCGCCAGCGCGTCTGGATCCCGCAATCGGCAATGCCGCGTCCCAGCGCGAGGGTGGTCAGCTCGCGGCTCTTCTCATCGAAGCTGGCGTTCATCAACTCCATCTCGCTGCTGTCGCTCGACGGCACAAACGGCAGGCGCAGGCGCACCGCATGGGAGGCAAACGGCTTCTTACGCGACACCAGCCAGGCCAGATCGACGGTGTTATAGGCCCCGGCCTCACAGCTGATCATCAGCAGCGCTTTGTCATCGGTTAAGGCGGTGACCCGCACTTCACGACGCGCCGGGTCGAGTGAGCACTGGCTGTTGTTGATGCGCCAGGTGCCATAGTCGGTCAGATCGCTGCGCTCTTCGCGGGTTAACGGCGTGGGGGTCGGGTTGACTACGGCAACCTCTTTCAGCGCCGGCGCGGGCGGTACGCTCAGCGGCGGTTGCGCGCCTTTGTTGATCCACGCGGTTTCACTCCCGCCACGCTTTTGCTGGGCATCGATAAACTGCAGGGCCTCTTTCAGCCCATCCAGGGAGATGACCTGCTTGCCATCCGCCAGGGTGATGGCCTTTTTCTGCTGAAGCGTGGTCAACAGAGCAGTAATAGTGGCGGCATGATCGGTGGTCAGACGCCAGGGAGTCACCTGCCAGTGCGGTGGAGCAAGCTGCAGCGGCTCGCCGTCAAGCAGCAGGCGGGGCGCGATAGCGGGCTGTTTAGGGTCGGGCGTGGCCAGCCCGCCGAGATCGATGCGCAGCACCGCATCGGTTTTTGCCCCGGCGCTGCGGCTCAGCGTCATCACCAGCCCGTTATGCTCACCGGTATTGCGCGCGATACAAAAGTTCTGGTTGTTGCAGGTCACCTGCCAGTCAGTAAACGACTGCTGTGCAGGTGCCGCCTGAACCAGAGCCGCGGGCAGCACGCTGAGCATAAAGATAAGAAAAAGGCTGTGACGCATGAATAGCAGGATCCCGGAAGCAAAGACAGACAAACAGACCGTATCTTCCTGCTCAGGCCGGGGTTACTCAATCAGATTTATCGGATAGATTTATATGAAATACATCTTATTAAGAATAATAATATCAATCCATTAACCCGGAGCTGCGCAAATACTGTAAGAGTATCACCGTTTTGCCGTCCCGTATTTCACCCGATTGAATCATCAATAACGCCTCGCTGAAGGGCAGCTCCAGGACCTCGATCTCTTCGTCCTCTATCCCGCCGCCCTTGCCTGCGCGCTGGGCGTCACTGTATTCCGCCACGAAGAAATGGACGATTTCCGTCACGCCGCCGGGGGACATGTACAGCTCAAACACCTTGCGCGCGTTACCGACGACAAAACCGGTCTCTTCGATCGCCTCTTTGCGAATGCAGACTTCCGGCTCATCGTTATCCAGCAGCCCGGCGCAGGTTTCGATCAGTCGCCCGTCGGGATTGCCGTTCACCCAGGTGGCGATGCGGAACTGGCGGATCAGCACCACGCTCTGCTTCTCAGTGTTGTAGAGCAGGACAGTAGCGCCGTTACCCCGATCGTAGACTTCACGTTTGTGGCGCACCACTTCGCCGTTACGCCGCGTCAGATCGTAGGTCAGGTTGCGCAGAATGAAATAGTTATCTGAGAGGCACTTGTCTTTAATCAGTTCAATTTTCAAGTTTATACGGGCTCCGTTACGCGTCATGCTGGTCATACTACGCTGAGAAGCCCGCGTTGTCGTCCGTCGGGTTAATGCGGGGCGGGTGCCTCGACCCCAAGCCAGTCGGCGATGCCCTGGGCGGCATGCCGCCCTTCCGCCATTGCCGTGACCACCAGATCGGCGCCGCGCACCGCGTCGCCACCGGCAAAGATCTGCGGGTTGCTGGTCTGATAGCGGTAGCGCGTCTCGACGCTGGCGGCGATCCGCCCCCAGTCATCCACCTCGACCCCCTGCGCCTGTAGCCAGGGCATGGCATGCGGGTTGAAGCCAAAGGCCATGATCACCGCATCGGCAGGCATGACAAACTCGCTACCTTCGACAGGCACCGGACGGCGGCGGCCCTGGGCATCAGGCTCGCCCAGCCGGGTGCGCAGGAGGCGAATGCCGTTAACCCGCCCGGTCTCGTCGAGGGTCAGCTCCACCGGCTGCACGTTAAACTCAAAGGCGGCCCCCTCTTCCCGGGCGTTTTTGACCTCTTTTTTCGAGCCCGGCATGTTGGCTTCATCCCGGCGGTAGGCGCAGGTGACGCTGGCGGCCCCGTGACGCAGCGCGGTGCGCACGCAGTCCATCGCCGTATCGCCGCCGCCCAGCACCACCACGTTCAGCCCGGCGGTATCGACAAAGGGCTCCTCTACCGACGGGGCCAGCCCCATCAGCTGCCGGGTGTTGCCCACCAGGAACGGCAGGGCATCGTAGACCCCGGGCGCATCCTCATGGGGAATGCCCGCCTTCATCGAACGGTAAGTGCCCACGCCAACAAACAGAGCATCGTATTCGCTAAGCAGCTGCGCCAGCGGGAGATCTTTACCCACCTCGCAGTTCAGCTCGAAGCGGATGCCCATCGCCGTGAAGATCTCCCGACGGCGGGCCAGCAGCGATTTATCCAGCTTAAAGGCCGGAATACCGAAGGTAAGCAGGCCGCCAATCTCCGGGTGGCGGTCAAAGACCGTGACGCTAACGCCGCGGCGGATTAACGCATCGGCGCAGGCCAGTCCGGCGGGCCCGGCCCCGATGATGGCGACCTGCTTATTGACGGGCGTGACCTGGCTCAGATCGGGCCGCCAGCCTTTGGCCAGCGCCTGGTCGGAGATATAGCGTTCGATGTTGCCGATGGTCACCGACCCGGCAACGTCGCGCACCGTGCACGCCCCTTCACACAGTTTGTCCTGGGGACAGACCCGGCCGGTTATCTCCGGCAGGCAGTTGGTCTGATGGGATAACTCCACCGCAGCGTCGATATCCCCGGCCTTCACCCGTTCGATCCACTGGGGAATGTGGTTGTGCAGCGGGCAGGTCCATTCGCATACCGAATGTTCCCCGCAGGTCAGGCAGCGGTCGGCTTCACGCTGCGCCTGCGCCGGACGGAACGGCAGATAGATTTCGTCGAAATTACCCGCCCGCGCCTCGGGGGAGAGTTTATCCGGCTCGCCGCCCCGGTCTGCCACGGCTGCGCCTCATGGCGCGCCGTGCGCACCTGCCGCGTACGGGTCAGCTGATTCAGGGTATCGGGCGTGACCCTCGATAAGGCATCCGCCGGGCAGTTCGCCACGCAGGCTGGCCCCTCGGGGCGATCCAGGCAGAGATCGCACTTCTGCGCGGTGGCCGACTGCGCCCCGGTGACCACCTCCATAGTGCCAAACGGGCAAGCCACTACGCAGGCTTTACAGCCGATACACTTCTGCTCATCAACCTGCACGCTGTCGCGCATCCGACTGATGGCGCCATTCGGGCAGCTTTGTAGACAGGGGGCGTTTTCACAGTGGTGGCAGGTAACAGCGCTGTGCTTATTGCCCTCTTTCACCACGGTGATACGGGGGGTAAAATGGCGCGCGCTGAGGGCATGCTGTTCATTATGATGCGCCATGACGCACGCCACTTCGCAGGCTCGACATCCAATGCATAACTGGCTATTAGCCATAATAAAATGATTCATCACGGTTCCCCTGCTGGCCCAAATAACCTTATTCTTTGTATGAATAATGTATTTACCCACCGCAACGGGTTGAGGCAATGTTCAATTGCCCAGGAACGCGAACTATTTCGCCTGAACCTGTGTCAGATCAATTAATTTCATTCCTGATGAAATTACGTTTCATTCCCCCTACGGAAACGTTGTTCAGGTCTGTTTCGTATTAGCTCAGGACGCGATTTGTGATAGTTAAACAACCGGTTTCACGCAGCCTTGCCCTGGCCTTTTTCGCCATCATTGCCCTGTCGCTGCTGACGAGCGCCATTGCGCTGTTTACCCTCGCCAGCAGCCAGCGCGACGCCGAAGCGATCAACCTGGCGGGGTCACTGCGGATGCAGAGCTATCGCCTGGGTTACGATATACAACGGGGCAGCGCCGATCTGCTGCCCCATCGACAGGCCTGGCAGCAAACGCTGAATGCCCCCGCCCTGCTCACCCTGAAAAGCTGGTACGTGCCGGATGAGGTTCAACAGCGTTATCACCTGCTGCAGCTGGCGTGGCAGGGTGTTAACGAGAAACTCGATCAGGGTGATTACGCCTGGTATCAGAACCATATGGATGAGTATGTGGCGCGTATCGACGCCTTTGTTCTCTCCCTGCAGCATTACGCCGAACATAAAATCCAGCTGGTGTTCGCCATCTCCTTTGCCGGCGCGATCGGCATCATTCTGCTGGCGCTCAGCACGCTGCGGCGGATCCGCCAGCAGGTGGTCGCCCCGCTCAATCGCCTGGTCGCCTCCAGCCTGCACATCGAACAGGGCCGGTTTGATACCCCGGTGCCGGATACCGATCTGCCGAACGAGCTTGGCCTGCTTTCCCGCACCTTTAACCATATGGCCGCCGAGCTGCACACCCTGTACCGCTCTCTGGAAATTTCGGTTGAAGAGAAGACGCACCATCTGCACGAGGCCCACCAGCAGCTGGAGATGCTGTTTACCTGCTCGCAGGAGATGAACACCAGCAAGATCGACAGCCACTGCTTCCGTCATATCCTGCAGACCGTGCGCGAATACACCGGGATCGCCTGGCTGGCGCTGCATACCAGCGACGGCTGGAAAATGCAGGAGGGCGAGGCCGCCGAGCACCTGGAGACGCAGGTGCTGCCGGTCATTATGCTGGAGACCCGGTTCGGTGAGCTACGCTGGCAAAGCGAGCAGCGCGCCGTGCCGATCCCGCTGATGAAAAGCGTCGCCACCATGCTCGGGCGCGGCCTCTTTTCCAACCAGGCGCAAAAGCACTACCACCAGCTGCTGCTGATGGAGGAGCGCGCCACCATCGCCCGCGAGCTGCACGACTCGCTGGCGCAGGTGCTGTCGTATCTGCGCATTCAGTTGACGCTGCTTAAACATGCGGTGCCGGAGGAGAACCAGGCAGCGCAGGCGATCATTACCGATTTCTCCCGGGCGCTGAATGCCGCATACCGCCAGCTGCGCGAGCTGCTTACCACCTTCCGCCTGACGCTGAACCAGGCCAACCTGCCCGCTGCGCTACAGGAGACGCTGGAGGATCTCCAGAAGCAGACCGGCGCAACACTGCGCCTCGACTGCCAGCTCTCCTCGCTGGCGCTGGACGCCCAGATGCAGGTCCACCTGCTGCAAATTGTGCGCGAGGCGGTGCTAAACGCCATCAAGCACGCCCAGGCCAGCGACATTGAGGTCAGTTGCGTTACCGCCCCGGACGGCAGCCATAGGGTGAACATTTGCGACAACGGTATCGGGATTGGCGACGCCAGCGAGCCGCCGGGTCACTACGGTCTGAACATCATGCGCGAGCGCGCCGACAGGCTGGGGGGTACCCTGCACTTCTCGCAGCCGCCCGGCGGAGGGACGCAGGTCAGCGTCTGTTTCCGCTCGTCAGCCGCTACCGAGGGTAAATAACGGTAAAAACGGGGGGAATGTCACCAGTCAGCCATGCGGATAGACAATACTCACCGCTTCACAACGGGCAACGACGCGAATAAAGCGCATGATAATTTACATTATCTCCTTTATTTCTCCACGTTTGGCATCCGCCTTGCCGCTAGAGTTATGCGGGCAATGTACAATGACGACGCGCAGCAAAACGAGGTCTTATTTTAATGGCGAATTTTTTCATCGATCGCCCCATTTTTGCCTGGGTGCTGGCAATTTTGTTGTGCCTGACCGGCACGCTGGCCATTTTTTCCCTTCCTGTTGAACAGTACCCGGATCTGGCCCCGCCTAACGTGCGGATCACGGCTAACTATCCGGGGGCATCCGCGCAAACTCTGGAGAACACCGTCACCCAGGTGATCGAGCAGAACATGACCGGCCTCGACAACCTGATGTACATGTCTTCCCAGAGCAGCGCCACCGGGCAGGCGACGGTCACGCTGAGCTTTACCGCGGGCGCTGACCCGGATGAAGCGGTGCAGCAGGTGCAAAACCAGCTGCAGTCCGCGCTGCGTAAGCTGCCGCAGGCGGTGCAGAATCAGGGCGTGACGGTGCGTAAAACCGGTGATACCAACATTCTGACCATCGCCTTTGTCTCCAATGACGGATCGATGGATAAGCAGGATATCGCTGACTATGTCGCCAGTAATATTCAGGATCCGCTCAGCCGCATCAACGGCGTGGGGGATATCGACGCCTACGGCTCACAATACTCGATGCGCATCTGGCTCGACCCGGCGAAGCTGAACAGTTTTCAGATGACGGCGAAAGATGTTACCGACGCCATCGAATCACAAAATGCGCAGATTGCGGTCGGCCAGCTGGGCGGTACGCCGTCCATTGATAAGCAGGCGCTGAACGCCACCATTAACTCCCAGTCGCTGTTGCAGACCCCGGAGCAGTTCCGCGATATCACCCTGCGCGTCAACCAGGATGGTTCGGAAGTGCGGCTGGGCGATGTCGCCACCGTCGAAATGGGTGCCGAGAAGTACGATTACCTGAGCCGCTTTAACGGCAAAGCGGCCTCTGGGCTTGGGGTAAAGCTGGCCTCCGGCGCCAACGAAATGGCCACGGCAGAACTGGTCATTAACCGCCTCGACGAGCTGTCGCACTATTTCCCTCACGGGCTCGAGTACAAAATCGCCTATGAAACCACCTCCTTCGTGAAGGCCTCGATTGAAGATGTGGTGAAAACCCTGCTGGAAGCCATCGCTTTGGTGTTCCTGGTGATGTACCTGTTCCTGCAAAATTTCCGCGCCACGCTGATCCCGACCATCGCCGTGCCGGTGGTACTGATGGGCACCTTTACGGTGCTCTACGCCTTTGGCTATAGCATCAACACCCTCACCATGTTTGCCATGGTGCTGGCGATAGGCCTGCTGGTGGATGATGCCATCGTGGTGGTGGAGAACGTCGAGCGTATCATGAGCGAAGAGGGGCTTTCCCCGCGCGAAGCGACGCGAAAATCGATGAAACAGATTCAGGGGGCGCTGGTAGGTATTGCCATGGTGCTGTCTGCGGTATTCGTGCCGATGGCCTTCTTTGGCGGTACCACCGGCGCAATCTACCGCCAGTTCTCGATCACCATCGTCTCAGCCATGGTGCTGTCGGTACTGGTGGCGATGATCCTCACCCCGGCCCTCTGCGCCACTCTGCTTAAACCGCTGCATAAGGGCGAACAGCACGGCCAGAAAGGGTTCTTTGGCTGGTTCAACCGCATGTTTAACCGCAACGCCGCGCGCTATGAGGCGGGCGTCGGGCGGATCCTGCACCGCAGCCTGCGCTGGGTGCTGATCTACGTCCTTCTGCTGGGCGGTATGGTGTTCCTGTTCCTGCGTCTGCCGACCTCGTTCCTGCCCCTTGAAGACCGGGGCATGTTTATCACCTCGGTGCAGTTGCCCAGCGGCTCTACCCAGCAGCAGACCCTGAAGGTGGTTCAGCAGGTGGAGTCCTACTTCTTCAACAAAGAGAAAGACAACGTGCTGTCGGTCTTTGCTACCGTGGGCTCTGGCCCTGGCGGGAACGGGCAGAACGTGGCGCGTATGTTCGTGCGCCTGAAAGACTGGGATGAGCGCGATGCCAAAACCGGCAGTTCGTTCGCCATCATCGAGCGCGCCACCAAAGCCTTCAGCCACATCAAAGAGGCGCGGGTCTTCGCCAGCAGCCCACCGGCCATCAGCGGGCTCGGCAGTTCGGCAGGTTTTGATATGGAGCTGCAGGATCACGCCGGAGCCGGGCATGTGGCGCTGATGGCCGCCCGCGACCGACTGCTGGAGCTGGCCGGGGAGGATCCTTCCCTCACGCGCGTGCGCCACAACGGTCTGGACGACAGCCCGCAGCTGCAGATTGATATTGACCAGCGTAAGGCGCAGGCGCTGGGCGTGGACATTGACGATATCAATGACACCCTGCAAACCGCCTGGGGCTCGAGCTACGTGAACGACTTTATGGATCGGGGCCGCGTGAAAAAGGTCTACGTGCAGGCGGCAGCCAAATACCGCATGCTGCCGGACGATATCAACATGTGGTACGTGCGCAACAAAGACGGCGGCATGGTGCCCTTCTCGGCCTTCGCCACCTCGCGCTGGGAGACCGGATCTCCGCGTATGGAACGCTACAACGGCTATTCAGCGGTAGAGATTGTCGGTGAGGCCGCGCCGGGGGTCAGTACCGGCACCGCCATGGACGTGATGGAAAATCTGGTGCAGCAGCTGCCTGCCGGGTTTGGCCTTGAGTGGACCGCGATGTCCTATCAGGAGCGCCTCTCCGGTGCCCAGGCGCCGGCGCTCTATGCGTTGTCGCTGCTGGTGGTGTTCCTCTGTCTGGCCGCCCTGTATGAGAGCTGGTCAGTGCCGTTCTCGGTCATGCTGGTGGTGCCGCTGGGGGTAATCGGTGCCCTGCTCGCCACCTGGATGCGCGGGCTGGAGAATGACGTCTACTTCCAGGTCGGGCTGTTAACGGTCATTGGCCTCTCCGCGAAGAACGCCATTCTCATCGTCGAGTTTGCTAACGAGATGAATGAGAAAGGCCAGGAGCTGATGGCTGCGACCCTTGACGCCTGTCGCCAGCGCCTGCGTCCGATCCTGATGACCTCGCTGGCGTTTGTCTTCGGCGTGCTGCCGATGGCCACCAGCTCTGGGGCGGGATCGAGCAGCCAGCACGCGGTGGGAACCGGGGTAATGGGCGGGATGATCTCCGCCACCATCCTCGCCATTTACTTTGTTCCGCTGTTCTTTGTGCTGGTCCGCCGACGTTTCCCGCTAAAGGAACGACAGAAATAAGATATTGAAAATGAAAAAGGCGTCCTTACCGGCCGCCTTTTTTATGTGTTTATTTTCACATTATTGTTATTTAGCTAATTAAGTGCTCTTGCAGTTCTTCCTGAATGTCATTTACGAAGCATGCCTTCGATAAAATCTTTCCAGTTCCCCAGTTCACGTTCAATCATAACTACCTCTCTTATTATTATGGCCATTCTACGAGAATATATCATCATTGTGAAGACTTTTTAATCAGTGATACTGCTCTACCCCCGTTGGTACTACTGGTTTGTAGATAATATGGGTCCAGTCCGATAAATTTTATGTGACCAACTGCAATATTTTGAAATAACCTTAATTAACGACGAAAAAATTAATTAGCGGCTGTTCTTACACGACTTTTTAGCACCTGGACTTCTATGCGATAAAGGTGAAATAATATTCATGCGCTGTACATTATTTATACCACTCCTCAATATAAAATTAAGTAATAAAACAAATGTGTTATATTTTCGCAATCGCTTAAACATCGAAAATACTGAGCAATTGCTCCCTGTTAAGACAAAAGGATTCACCATGATTACCCTTTACGGCATCAAAAATTGCGACACCATCAAAAAGGCCCGCCGCTGGCTGGAGGCAAACAAGGTTGATTACCGTTTTCACGACTATCGCGCCGACGGTCTTGATGCGGATTTAATGCAGAAATTCATCGCGGAATTGGGCTGGGAAGCCCTGCTGAACACCCGCGGTACCACCTGGCGCAAACTGGATGAGAGCCTGCGCGCCAGCATCGACAATGCCGCCAGCGCCGCCGCCTTAATGGTTGAAATGCCAGCAATCATTAAACGCCCATTGCTCTGGGCGCCCGGTAAGCCTATGCTGCTGGGTTTCAACGAAAACCAATACCAAACCTATTTTATTGAGGTGTAGTCTATGTCATGCCCGGTCATTGAGCTGACTCAGCAGCTTATTCGCCGCCCCTCCCTGAGCCCGGACGATGCGGGTTGTCAGGCGCTGATGATCGAACGCCTGCGGGCGATTGGTTTTACCGTCGAACCTATGGATTTTGGCGATACGCAAAATTTCTGGGCCTGGCGTGGTCAGGGCGAAACGCTGGCGTTTGCCGGACATACTGATGTGGTGCCAGCCGGTGACGCTGACCGCTGGATCAATCCTCCTTTCGAACCGACGATCCGCGACGGCATGCTGTTTGGTCGCGGCGCGGCGGACATGAAAGGTTCTCTGGCAGCGATGGTGGTTGCCGCCGAACGTTTCGTGGCGCAATACCCGAATCATAAAGGCCGTCTGGCGTTTTTGATCACCTCTGATGAAGAGGCCAGTGCCAAAAACGGCACCGTGAAGGTGGTAGAAACGCTGATGGCGCGTAACGAACGCCTGGATTACTGCCTGGTGGGCGAACCGTCCAGCACCGAAGTGGTGGGTGACGTGGTCAAAAATGGCCGTCGCGGCTCCATGACCTGTAACCTCACTATTCACGGCGTTCAGGGCCACGTAGCCTATCCGCATCTGGCCGATAACCCTGTGCACCGCGCCGCCCCGATGCTCAACGAGCTGGTGGGTATCGAGTGGGACAAGGGCAACGACTATTTCCCGCCAACCAGTATGCAGATTGCCAATATCCGGGCCGGCACTGGCAGCAACAACGTCATCCCCGGCGATCTGTTTGTGCAGTTTAACTTCCGCTTCAGCACCGAGCTGACGGACGAGATGATTAAAGCCCGCGTCGCGGCACTGCTGGAGAAACACCAGCTGCGCTATAGCGTGGACTGGTGGATCTCCGGTCAGCCGTTCCTGACCGGGCGCGGTAAGCTGGTGGATGCGGTGGTTAACGCTATCGCGCACTATAATGAAATTAAACCGCAACTGCTGACCACGGGCGGCACATCCGACGGACGTTTTATTGCCCGTATGGGTGCGCAGGTGGTGGAACTTGGGCCGGTAAATGCCACGATTCATAAAATCAATGAATGCGTGAATGCCGCTGATTTGCAGCTACTGGCCCGTATGTATCAACGAATCATGGAGCAGCTCGTCGCCTGACGGTTGCCCCAAGAAGGATAAGCGAATGGACTGGCTGGCTAAATATTGGTGGATCCTGGTACTGGTTTTTCTGGTAGGCGTGCTGCTGAACGTGATCAAGGATCTCAAGCGCGTTGACCACAAGAAATTCCTCGCCAACAAACCTGACCTCCCTCCGCATCGTGACTTTAACGACAAGTGGGACGACGAAGACGACTGGCCGAAAAAGGACCAGAAGAAGTAACGCTTTTACCCTCTCCTTACGGGGAGAGGGTTATCCTCAGAAAAACTCGACAATACCGTCGTCGTTCGGCTTGCCGCCGCTGAGCGCTTCATCGAAATAGTGTTTCGGCACGGTAAAACGCAGATGGTCCAGCGCGAACTGAATGCTGCGGTCGTCAATGGCGTGTCCCAGATCGTCGACAATATCCAGCGTCACATCGCCGCCTGCGCGGATCAGCGCCTCCTGACCGGCAACCGCATGAGACAGCTCAATTACGCGATCTTCTCCGCCGTGGATAAGATGGATAGTGGTCTCGGTGGTCGCCCGCTCGGGCAGGGTCGCATAGCGGCCATTGAATGCAATCACCCGGGAGGCTAATCCCGCCTCGGCCTTCACGCTCTCCAGCGCCATGATCGCGCCCTGAGAAAAACCGATCAGCGCGGTGGCATTTGCCCCGACACCGCTTTGCTGCTGCCAGTAACGCACCCTGTCAACAAAGGACGGCATGATCGCATCCACACGCTCCTGACGGTTCTCTTCGGTCACGCCCTGCACCGAAAACCACTGACGGCCATTCGGACCGCACGGCTCAACGCCGCCCACGCTCACCACCAGGGCATCGGGAAAAAGAGGCGCAAACCAGCTGCCAATCTGCGCCATATTAGCCGGGTTATCGCCGACGCCATGAAACAGCAGCAGCAGCTGTTTAGCCGGGCGATCGGGGCTCTGGACAACAAAATGGTCATGTTTCATGGCAGTCTCCTTGATTGATAAGCGGGATTCTACGCCTGACAGGCAGAATGAACATGCCGGTTTACTGATGAAGTCATTGAAAAAATTGCCATTGCAAAACGCGGTGCTTCAGCCTCTGACAACGTTCGTTGTCCAGCTGCGTCAGCGCCTGGCCCGTCTCGGTACGCAGATGGCTCAGCAAGGCTTTGCGCCCGCTAAGACACAACGCGCGGCTCAGGGCGCTATCGTCCAGCCCCTGCTCAATCCTGCCCCGCAGTCCTGCCAGCGGCAGATCCGTCGCCTGCAGCAGCCGCGTCAGGCTGGCCATCGCCGCAGGAAAAGGGCGATGCGCAAAGGCAAACCCGCCCAGATCCAGCCAGTCATCATCATTAAGGGTAGCCCCACCTGCTGGCACTACCGGGATCTTTTCACCGTTCCAGCGTTCAACGATCGGCGCATCACGACAGAGCCGCTGATGCTCGCGCTGGCACAGCGCCTGCCCCGCCGCGCTGAGGGGCAGGATCGCCATCGCCGTGTAGCAGCCGCTGCTGGCCTCGCGATGGCTTCCCATGCGCACCAGCACAAAGCCACAGCGCTGCCAGAAGCGCCAGAGCTCTTCGGTGTAGCCGAAGCTGACGGAAAGGTAGTCAATGTTCACCTGCTGGCTGGCAGCGGCAACCAGCGCCAGGCCAATGCCTTCGCGCTGGCGGGCAGGATGGACAGCAACGCGGGTTACCCGTCGGGCGGTAAGGGTGGCGGCCTGCGGTGAGCCGCCGTGGGCCGCCAGCGACTGCGCCACCAGATTGCCGCGTGGGCGGCGATAGCCCGCCCACACCGCCTGACTGAGCGCCGGGCTCAGACCGCCCTCCTCCACCAGCCACAGCGCGCCGCAGACGCGCTCGCCGGCCCGGGCAACGGAAAAATGCTGCCCGGGAGCGTCCATCATGCGCCGCAGGTCGAGGGGTGAGGTCCGGTAGTGAGCGGCGCAGAGCAGTTTGTAGACCGCCGACGGCAGTTCAGGGTCGCGGCTCCAGGCCTCCTGCTCAAGCGGCGTACACACGATCTCCCCCTGCGGGAGGCTGTCGTCGGGCGCATCATCAAACAGCAGTACCTCTGCGATAATGCGCTCCAGCGGACAGCCCGCCGCCCAGCGCGCCGGTTCGCTGAGGGTAAAGTATCGCAGCCCGCTAAAACGGGCGCAGAATTTCAGCAGAAATCCTCTGCCGGTGCCCTCATACCCCTGCACGGTGGTGGTCAGCAGCACCCGGGGGAAGCGCGTTACCAGCCGCGCCAGCAGCGGGCCGGGGATCGCCGCCGCCTCATCGACGATCAGCCAGTCGGCGCGCTGGTCAGAGGCCAGCAGCGCGTCAGGAGCCATAAAGTGATAGCGGTCACCCCCGAAGCGGGCGATAACCTCCGTCGCCGCTCTGGCGGGGGCCGTCACAATGGCATGACCGGTAATGCGTTGCAGCAGCATGCCCGCCAGCGCCGACTTTCCGCGTCCGCGCGCTGCGGTCACGGCGGCCACCCCTTCTGGCATCGTTGTCAGATAATGGAGAATCCCGGCCTGCTCGCGCTGCGGCTCACCGCTGGCCGGGTGCCAGTCGGGGGCGCATGCATTGTGCAGATGAGGAAAAGGAGCGCCCTGCTGCCAGCGTATAACCTGCGGATCGCGCGAAACGTGGCGGCAAAAATGTTCGATAAAGCGTGGCGTGGGGATCGGGTCTGGGCTGTCGCTCCAGCGCAGCGAATCCTGGTCGGCTTTCTCCGGCCAATGTTCCAGGGCTGGCGTAAGTAATACCAGCAGGCTTCCGGCACGCAGCGTGCCGCCTACGGCCGCAAAGGCCGAGACGTCGAAGCCGTGACGGGCATCGAAAATAACATGGAGAAACTCGCGGCCCAGCAGCTGATTCAGCGCCTGAGGCGAACATGAGGGGAGCTGTGGGGCATCGTCGCCTACCCACAGCCAGTCGCCAGGATAATTCCCCTTCAGCAGCAGCGCCTGCTGCTGTGTCCACGCCTCGTCACCGCTCAGCACCAGCAATCGCCGGTGCCCTTTTCGCGCCAGTTTTTCAGGCAATCCTGATAAATTCATCCCTGACATTGAGAATTACATGGCCTTACCGAAGGTGTTGCATTGTGCCGGATCGCCGCCGTCAAAACCTTTTTTGAACCAGCTATAGCGCTGTTCCGAAGTTCCGTGTGTAAAGCTGTCCGGTACGACGTGCCCCTGGCTTTGCTGTTGCAAACGGTCATCGCCAATGGCGTGGGCGGCGTTGAGGGCCTCTTCCAGATCGCCTGCTTCCAGCACGCCTTCCTGCTGCATATTGTGGCCCCAGACGCCGGCAAAGCAGTCGGCCTGTAACTCCATACGCACCGACAGCGCATTGACCTCTTTCTCGCTGGCGTTCTGCTGCAGCTGACGGACTTTAGGCTCGATGCCAAGCAGTTTCTGTACGTGGTGGCCCACTTCATGGGCGATAACGTAGCCCTGAGCAAAGTCGCCATCGGCGCCCAGCTTGCGTTTCATGTCATCGTAGAAGGAGAGATCGATATAGACGGTCGAATCGGCAGGACAGTAGAACGGTCCCATTACCGACTGCCCGGTCCCGCAGCCGGTACGCGTGGCGCCGCGGTACATCACCAGCTTCGGCTGTTGGTAGGTCCGGCCCATTTTATCAAACAGCTGGCCCCAGGTATCTTCCGTGGTGGCGAGGATCACTGAGGTAAATTTCGCCGCTTCATCTTCATTCGGGCTGATGGAGCGCGGCGACTGATACTGCTGCTGCTGCATCGGTTGCCCGGTCAGCAATCCGCTCAGGTCGACGCCGTAGTAGCCGGCCACCACCACTACCAGCAGAATAATGATGCCGCCCTTGCCTCCCGGCAGGCGAAATCCCGGGCCGCCCATCGATGGGCCCCCGCTACTGCGTCTGTCATCCACATTGTCACTTTCACGACGCCCTTGCCAGCGCATAACCACCTCGAAAATATCATCTTGATAATAAGTATGATCGTAGGCGGTTCGGGGCAAGATTACCACTGCAAACAGGGGTGAGATGCCAGAGGAACAGAGGTTCCCCTGGCGGTAAGGCGGGATTAATCGAGTTTGACGCCCAGACGGTGGGCTACGGCTTCGTACGCTTCGATCAGACCGCCCAGGCTTTGGCGGAAGCGGTCTTTGTCCATTTTATCCAGCGTCTCTTTGTCCCACAGGCGGCTGCCGTCCGGGGAGAATTCATCACCCAGAACCACCTCACCTTTAAACAATCCGAATTCCAGTTTGAAGTCGACCAGGATCAGGCCCGCGTCATCAAACAGCTTCTTCAGCACGTCGTTGGCTTTAAAGGTCAGCTCCTGCATACGCGCCAGGTTCTCTTTGCTTACCCAGCCAAAGGTTTCGCAGTAAGATTCGTTGACCATCGGATCGTGCATGGCGTCGTTTTTCAGGAACAGGTCGAACAGCGGCGGGTTGAGCTCGATGCCCTCTTCAATACCCAGACGCTTCACCAGGGAGCCTGCGGCGCGGTTACGGACGACACATTCCACCGGCACCATATCCAGCTTTTTCACCAGACATTCGGTATCGGACAGCAACGCTTCCATCTGCGTCGGGATACCCGCTTCTTCCAGCTTGCTCATAATGAAGTGGTTGAACTTGTTGTTCACCATCCCTTTACGATCAAACTGTTCAATGCGCGCGCCATCTCCTGCTGACGTATCATTGCGGAACTCGAGCACCAACAGATCCGGGTTTTCCGTGCTGTATACGGTTTTCGCTTTGCCACGATACAACTCAGCTTGCTTCTGCATCTTCATTACTCCTGGTGTGATGATTTGTGTTCAAAACTGGAGATATTATGCCACGCACACGTTTGCGTAGCACTAAAATAAAAAGGGCTGGATTAACCAGCCCTCTTTTTTATTTGCTGAATGCTGCCTGGAAGACAGCCACCAGCGCATCGTTCTGCGACTGGGTCAGGGTGTGACCTTTCGGATCGATAAACTGCAGGCTGCTACGGTTGTCCAGGTCGCCGACCTGAAGTTTGTAGTCGCCGGAAGCCAGACCCGGGTCGCGTGCGCCCAGCTCTTCCCAGCTGCTGTCAGACAGCGGCTTGTAGGTCACCGCCATGCTGCCGGTTGAGCGGGTGCTGTCGGTCACTTTCATGCCGACGCGCTCAAGCGTTGCAGGCAGACGCTGCCAGACCTGGTTGAACGGACCACGTACGACAAGCATTGGCAGACCGGTATCGTCGGCAGCGCTCTGCACGTCGAAGGTTGCGCCATTGCGGCTCTGGGCAGCATTGGCAGCGTCGGTTGCGTTTTTGTCGAGGCCCGCAGCGATGGTGTTAAGCATCTCGGTGCTGTAACGCTGCAAGGACGCGGCATCTGAGACTGGCTTGCCCGCCTGCTCCAGGTTCAGCAGCTTAACCACGACCGCCTGCTGGTAACCCTGAGGTTTAACAGAGACTTGATAACGTCCACGGTACTGTTGATCTTCATCCAGACGGGTCCATTCGATCCAGTCTGTCGACAGCGTCTGGCTGGCGTCGTCGCGTTGCGTGATTGTATAGTTCTTCGACTGAATCACGCTGACAACCTGCGGCCACAGCGTGGCATTACGCGCGCTCTCAACCTGCAGCGTCGCGGTATCGCCGGTGAACTGAGTACGCGCCCCGCTCACCAGCGCCAGAGGCTGTGCTGGTGGACGGATATCAAGCGCTTTGCCTACCGCGCCGCTCCCGTTGGTGACCGGAATATTGTAGTCGCCATTCTGAATCGGCAGGATCATGCCAGCGGGCGCATGAAGTTCAGCAAGCGGCGCAGCATCCAGATAGGATTCGTCACCGCTCACCTGGCGCTTGTAGCGTGAATCTGAGCTACAGGCCGCGAGCAGCATAACAAGCGAAACACCCGCAACCTTCACCAGGCGCGACTTCTGTACTGAGTAAGCCATCAAATCTCCCTAAACTTTACAGCAGACCGGCATGCTTCAGCGCGCTGGTGACCGTTTCGCGACCGTGGTCGGTAATCGGGGTCATCGGCAGACGCAGCGTATCGGTCGCTACAAGTCCCAACTCCTTACATGCCCATTTCACTGGGATCGGATTGGGTTCGACAAATAATTTGTTGTGCAGCGGCATCAGACGCTGGTTAATCACGCGCGCTTCCCGGTAGTGACCGGCAGCTGCCAGTTTACACATTTCAGCCATATCGCGGGCTGCAACGTTGGAGGTCACGGAAATTACGCCGTGGCCGCCGAGCTGCATGAAGTCCAGCGAGGTCGCATCATCACCGCTCAGCAGAATAAAGTCGTCTGAAACCAGCTCTTTGATCTGATGAACACGGCTTAAGTTCCCGGTCGCCTCTTTAATACCGATAATATTTTTTACTTTCTCGAGGCGGCCAACCGTTTCTGGCAGCATATCGCAGCCAGTGCGCGACGGCACATTATACAGGATTTGTGGCAAGTCAGTATGTTCAGCGATGGCTTTGAAATGCTGGAACAGACCTTCCTGGGTCGGACGGTTGTAGTACGGCGTTACCGTCAGGCAACCCACTACGCCGCTATCGTTAAAACGCTGGGTCAGACTGATGGCTTCCGCGGTCGCATTGGCGCCCGTACCGGCGATAACCGGGATACGCCCGTCAGCCAGTTCGAGGGTCATCATGACCACTTCACCATGCTCTTCATGGCTCAGCGTAGCAGATTCACCGGTAGTCCCTACCGAAACAATCGCCGAGGTTCCGCTGGCGACATGATAATCAATCAGTTTCTTCAGGCTTGACCGGCAGACATTACCTTTCTCATCCATCGGTGTAACAAGCGCGACAATACTTCCCGTGAACATGGGCCATCCTCTGTGCGTACAAGAGTCTCAATGGTACGTTTGGTGCTGTAATAAAAGCAAGGGACATGAGGCCTCCAGGTTATTGTATGCCGGTTTTTTTTATGCTTTCCTTAGAAAGACTAAACCACGCAAAGGAAGAACAGGTTTGACAACCTCATCACAACATTACCTGGTTATCACTGCGCTGGGTGCCGACAGGCCGGGGATCGTGAATACCATCACCCGCCACGTCAGTAGCTGCGGCTGCAACATTGAAGACAGCCGCCTGGCGATGCTCGGAGAAGAGTTCACCTTCATCATGCTGCTTTCCGGGTCGTGGAATGCGATTACCTTAATTGAATCGACCCTGCCGTTAAAAGGCGCGGAGCTGGATCTGCTGATCGTGATGAAGCGCACCACCGCGCGCCCGCAGCCGGCCCTGCCGGCAACCGTCTGGGTTCAGGTGGAAGTGACTGACTCCCCGCACTTAATCGAACGCTTTACCGCCCTGTTTGATAGCCATCAGATGAACATTGCCGAACTGGTCTCCCGTACCCAGCCGGGTGAAGGCGACACCATCCCTAAACTGTTCATCCAGATCACCGCGCACAGCCCGGCCTCTCAGGATGCGTCAAATATCGAGCAAGCGTTCAAAGCCCTCTGTACAGAATTAAATGCGCAAGGCAGTATAAACGTCGTCAATTATTCCCAGCATGAACAAGACGGAGTTGAGTAATGAATCCACTGAAAGCCGGTGACATCGCACCGAAATTTAGCTTGCCCGATCAAGACGGTGAGCAAGTAAATTTAACCGACTTCCAGGGACAGCGTGTTCTGGTCTATTTCTACCCGAAAGCCATGACGCCAGGCTGTACCGTACAAGCGTGCGGTCTACGCGATAACATGGACGAGTTGAAAAACGCAGGTGTAGAAGTGCTGGGTATCAGTACCGATAAGCCTGAAAAGCTGTCTCGTTTTGCCGAAAAAGAGCTGCTCAACTTCACGTTGCTCTCCGACGAAGACCATCAGGTCTGCAGCGAGTTTGGCATCTGGGGTGAAAAAACCTTTATGGGCAAAACCTACGACGGTATCCACCGCATCAGTTTCCTGATCGATGCCGAAGGTAAGGTTGAACACGTGTTTGACGACTTCAAAACCAGCAATCACCACGACGTGGTATTGAACTGGGTGAAAGAGAACGCCTGATTCGGCTTGCCGCCCGGCGGCGCTACGCTTGCACGGGCCTACAGGATTTGTAGGCCGGGTAAGCGAAGCGCCACCCGGCGAAAACATTACTCCTCAACCGCCGGCACATCCGGCCAGGCATGCACCACCGCTTTAATCAGCGTGGCCAGCGGGATGGCAAAGAACACGCCCCAGAATCCCCATAACCCGCCAAAAATCACCACCGACAGAATAATGACGATGGGGTGCAGGTTCACCGCTTCCGAGAACAGCACCGGCACCAGCAGGTTACCGTCCAGCCCCTGAATAATCAGATAGACGACAAAACAGCTCCAGAACTCGGTGCCCAGTCCAAACTGGAACAGCGCCACGCACACCACCGGAATGGTGACCACAAAGGCCCCGATGTAGGGGATCAGCACCGAGAAGCCCACCAGGACCGCCAGCAGTAGCGAATAGTTCAGGCCGAAGATAAAGAAGCCAATCCAGGTGGCGACCCCGACGACGATCATCTCCAGCACTTTGCCACGGATATAGTTGGTGATCTGCTGGTTCATCTCCTTCCACACCTGCCCTGCCAGGCCACGGTTACGCGGCAGCACGCGGCGCACCGCGTTCAGCATCTGCTCTTTGTCCTTGACCAGGAAGAAGACCATCAGCGGCACCAGCACCAGATAAACCGCCAGCGTCAGCAGACCCACCAGCGATGCGAGGGAGAATTTCACCACCGTGTCCCCCATGGTCATGATGCGGGTACGCATGTTTTCCGCCATCGCATCAATAATGCCCGCATCCATCAGGGCCGGATAACGGCGCGGCAGGGTAGCGGCAAAATCAGAGAGCTTGCTGAGCATGCCGGGCATGTCGCGAATCAGGTAGATCCCCTGCTGCCAGGCGATCGGCAGCACCACAAAGGACATCACCAGCAGGATACCGACAAAAAAGACCAGCACGATGATGCTGGCCCAGCGGCGGGAACAGCCGATATTTTCCAGCCGGACCGTCGGCCACTCCAGCAGATAGGCGAGCACAATCGCCACCAGCAGCGGGGCCAGCAGCCCGCTAAAGAAGAAGAGGATGCCAAAACCGGCAACCAGAATAACCAGCAAAGCAATGGCCTCGGGATCGCTAAAGCGTCGGCGGTACCACTGCATTAATAACTCGAGCATGCAACCCTTCCCTGAAGATGATGGCTGGACGTAAAGGGTGAATTGTATCGGAGAGTCAATGAAAAGACTTTCGCTTTTTCTTGCTCTGTCACAAAACGCAAAAGCCTGAAAAGAGGGATTTTCTTATCGCCCTGACGCGGCTACACTCGCAGAGCAGCCGCAGATGAACGATATGCGGGTTCTTCGGTCAAATTAGCACACTCACCAGACAGGACAGAGGTTATGTTCAGGCAGTTGAAAAAAACGTTGGTTGCGACGCTCATCGCTGCGCTGACCGCCGGCCAGATGATGCCCGCGTTCGCTGACTCTGCAGAATCATTGCCGGACATGGGCACCTCGGCAGGCAGCACGCTCTCCATTGGTCAGGAGATGCAAATGGGCGACTATTATGTGCGCCAGCTGCGCGGCAGTGCGCCGCTGATTAACGATCCGCTGCTGGTGCAGTACATCAATTCCCTGGGGATGCGTCTTGTCTCCCATGCAGATTCGGTGAAGACCCCTTTCCACTTCTTTTTAATCAATAACGATGAGATCAACGCCTTCGCCTTCTTCGGCGGCAATGTGGTGTTGCACTCGGCGTTATTCCGCTATGCCGATAACGAAAGCCAGCTTGCCTCGGTGATGGCGCACGAGATTTCTCACGTCACCCAGCGACATCTGGCGCGGGCAATGGAAGATCAGAAGCGCAGCGCCCCGCTGACCTGGGTGGGCGCACTGGGCTCCATTCTGCTGGCGATGGCCAGTCCGCAGGCGGGCATGGCGGCGCTGACCGGTACGCTGGCGGGCACGCGTCAGGGGATGATCAGCTTTACCCAGCAAAACGAACAGGAAGCCGACCGCATCGGGATTCAAGTGCTGCAACGCTCCGGGTTCGACCCGCAGGCGATGCCGAACTTCCTCGAAAAGTTACTCGACCGGGCGCGCTACTCTTCGCGTCCGCCGGAAATTCTGCTGACTCACCCCCTGCCGGAAAGCCGCCTCTCGGATGCCCGCAACCGCGCCAACCAGATGCGTCCGGTGGTGGTGCAGTCCTCAGAAGATTTCTATATGGCGAAGGTCAGAACCCTCGGCATGTACAATTCCGGGCGCAACCAGCTGACCAACGATCTGCTGGACGCGCTGGCCAAAGGCAACGTGCGTGAACAGCGTGCGGCCCAGTATGGCCGGGCGTTACAGGCGATGGAGGCCAGCAACTATGATGAGGCCCGAAAAAATCTGCAGCCGCTGCTGACCGCAGAGGCGAACAATGCCTGGTATCTCGATCTGGCCACCGACATCGATTTAGGCCAGAAAAAAGGCCAGGATGCGATCAACCGTCTGAAAGGTGCCCGGGAATTGCGCACCAATCCGGTTCTGCAACTCAACCTGGCGAATGCTTACTTACAAAGTGGACAGCCGCAGGAGGCCGCCCCCATTCTCAACCGCTACACCTTTAATAATAAAGATGATCCTAACGGCTGGGATCTGCTGGCCCAGGTAGAAGCCGCGCTTGGCCATCGCGATCAGGAGCTGGCGGCCCGCGCCGAAGGCTATGCCCTGGCCGGACGCCTGGACCAGGCCATCTCCCTGCTGAGCAGCGCCAGCTCGCAGGTGAAACTCGGTAGCCTGCAGCAGGCCCGTTACGATGCCCGCATCGATCAGCTGCGCCAGCTGCAGCAGCGCTACCGCCCGTATGAAAAGATGTAAAAGGAGAAGAGATGTCTGACGCGGTTACGATCTACCATAACCCTCGCTGCTCAAAGAGCCGCGAAACCCTGACCCTGCTGAAAACCAACGGCATTGAGCCGCAGGTGGTGCTCTATCTGGATACGCCGCCGGATGCGGACACCCTTCGCACGCTGTTAGGCCAGCTGGGAATGGCCAGCGCCAGAGAGTTAATGCGCCAGAAAGAAGAGCTTTACAAAGAATTGGGCCTGGCTGACAGCGCGCTCGGTGAAGACGCGTTAATTCAGGCGATGGTGGATAATCCGAAGCTGATCGAGCGCCCGATTGTGGTGGCAAACGGCAAAGCGCGTATTGGCCGTCCGCCTGAACAGGTGCTGGAGATTGTGAAGTAAGCGTGAAGTGGCCCGGTAGTCTGCCTGTGCCGGGCCTAAAGATTAAGAATATCTTTTACAAAGGGAATGGTGAGTTTCCGCTGGGCGGTGATGGATGCCCGATCCAGCTGATCGAGAGTCATAAACAGCGTGCGCATCTCGCGATCCAGCCGCTTTAACAGAAAGCGCCCCACGTCTTCCGGCAGTTCAAACCCCCGCAACCGCGCCCGCAGCTGCAAAGCCTGGAGTTTATCTTCATCGGAAAGCGGCTGTAACTTGTAGATTTGTCCCCAGTCGAGACGTGAAGCCAGATCGGCAAGCCCCAGATTCAGCTGGCGCGGTGGACGATCGCCGGTGATCAGCAGCCGGGTTTTACCGGACTCCAGAATGCGGTTATAGAGATCAAAAATCGCCATTTCCCACAGCTCATCCCCTGCCACGCATTCGATATTGTCGATGCAGACCAACGACAGCTGTTCCATCCCATCGAGTACTTCCGGCACAAACCAGGTGCGCTTGTCCAGCGGCACATAGCCGACCGCATCCCCGCGCAGTGAGAGTTCGGCGCAGGCAGCATGGAGCAGATGGCTACGCCCCGCGCCCTCGCGTGACCAGATATAGATGTAACCGCTGTGCTCCTGGCGCAACACGTTTTGCAGTGCAGCCAGTAAAGAGGGGTTATCACCCGGCCAGAAACTCGCGAAAGTTTCGTCGTCGGGAAGATAGAGTGGCAAAGAGAGCTGTGCCGGTGCGTTCAGAAATACCTCAACCAGGTCTTACTCAGAATCGGCCCAGAGTTTAACACGGAACAAGCGGGGAGAGAACCGGGCGGATCGACCGCCCGGTTGGACGATCAATGCGAGATTTTTTCGCTCTCTTCGGCGTCCAGCACAACTTCTTCCGGACGCAGGACAGAGATCAGTTTAAATATCAGCGCCAGGCCGACACCAACGATGGTCGCCAGCGCCATGCCTTTCAGCTCTGCTGCGCCAATATGAACTTTGGCGCCGCTGACGCCGATAATCAGGATCACCGAGGTCAGGATCAGGTTCTGCGCTTTGCTGTAATCGACTTTTGATTCGATCAGGACGCGGATACCGGAAGCACCGATCACCCCGTACAGCAGCAGCGAAACGCCGCCCATCACCGGCACCGGGATGATCTGGATGGCTGCCGCCAGTTTACCGACGCAGGAGAGCAGGATAGCGATAATCGCTGCGCCGCCGATAACCCAGGTACTGTAAACGCGGGTAATCGCCATCACGCCGATGTTCTCACCGTAGGTGGTGTTTGGAGTGGAGCCAAAGAAACCGGAGATAATGGTCGAGAAGCCGTTAGCAAACATCGAGCGGTGCAGACCCGGGTCACGGATCAGGTCGCGCTTGACGATGTTCGCGGTGACGACCAGATGGCCGACGTGCTCGGCAATCACCACCAGTGCCGCAGGCAGGATGGTGAAAATCGCAAACCACTCAAAGCGCGGGGTATAGAAGGTTGGCAGGGCAAACCAGTGGGCCTGCGCGATCGGGGTAGTATCGACAACGCCCATCGCGAAGGAGAGCGCATAGCCCGCCAGCACGCCAATCAGGATCGGGATAATCGCCATAAAGCCACGGAACAGCACGGAGCCAAAGACCGTCACGCCCAGCGTTACCAGCGAGATGATAATGGTTTTGGTATCCGGCGACTGACCGTCGGCAGGCAGCAGGCCCGCCATGTTCGCCGCAACACCGGCTAACTCAAGACCGATAACGGCAACGATTGCGCCCATTGCCGCAGGCGGGAACATCACATCCAGCCAGCCGGTACCCGCTTTCTTCACAATGAAAGCCACTAGGCAGAACAGCACGCCGCACATAATAAAACCGCCCAGCGCCACTTCGTAGCCTAACGGCAGCAGCAGCAGTACCGGGGAGATAAAGGCAAAGCTTGAGCCCAGATAGGCCGGGATTTTACCTTTACAGATGAAGAGGTACAGTAGCGTCCCGATACCGTTAAACAGCAGCACGGTGGCCGGGTTAATGTGGAACAGGATTGGCACCAGCACGGTTGCGCCAAACATCGCAAACAGGTGCTGCAAACTAAGCGGGATAGTCTGTAAAAGCGGCGGTCTTTCACTCACCCCGATAGCACGGCGCGTCATAGTGTTTTCCTCTGAGTATTATTGGTTGTGTGTGTTTTATTCAAAAAAAAGCCGACTATCAAAGTCGGCTTCTTTATCGTTATGCGATTACTTAGTACCAAAAATCTTATCGCCGGCATCGCCGAGGCCCGGGATGATATACCCGTGCTCGTTCAGCCCCTGATCGACAGAGGCGGTGTACAGCTCAACGTCCGGGTGCGCTTTTTCCAGCGCGGCGATGCCTTCAGGCGCGGCAACCAGTACCAGCACCTTGATGCTGCTGCAGCCGGCATTTTTCAGCAGGTCGATAGTGGCGATCATCGAACCACCGGTCGCCAGCATCGGGTCAACGACCAGCGCCATACGCTCGTCGATGTTGGACACCAGCTTCTGGAAGTACGGTACTGGCTCCAGAGTTTCTTCGTTACGGTAGATACCGACCACGCTGATACGCGCGCTCGGAACGTGCTCCAGCACGCCTTCCATCATGCCCAGACCCGCACGCAGGATTGGCACAACGGTAATTTTTTTACCTTTGATCTGCTCAACCTGTACCGGGCCGTTCCAGCCTTCAATGGTGACAGTTTCAGTTTCCAGATCGGAGGTTGCTTCATAGGTCAGTAAGCTGCCAACTTCAGAGGCAAGTTCACGAAAGCGCTTAGTGCTGATGTCATGCTCACGCATCAGGCCCAGCTTGTGTTTAACGAGTGGGTGTTTCACTTCCACAATCTTCATTCTCTTTCTCCTTCGGGTGGCAGCCACAAAAAAAATCGCCGGATTATACCGCTTTTTTCGGACAGCGCCATACCCATCTTGCTTGACCGGGATCAACCAAAGTGAATAACAGACCGTTACAGATTATAAAACAGACAAATAAATCTGGAGGGGGAGCGGCGGATTTTGTGCCCGGCGGCGCTGCGCTTGCACGGGCCTACGATTTTGTAGGCCGGGTAAGGCGAAGCCGCCACCCGGCAATAAGAAATTAAAGCGACTCGCCGTTACTGGCGATCACCTTCTGATACCAGACGAACGACTTTTTCTTGCTGCGATTCAGCGTACCGTTGCCTTCGTTATCTTTATCAACATAGATAAAGCCATAGCGTTTTTTCATTTCGCCGGTGCCGGCAGAGACCAGATCGATACAACCCCATGGGGTGTAGCCCATCAGATCCACGCCGTCTTCCACCACCGCTTTCTTCATCTCACGGATATGGGCGCTGAGATAGTCGATGCGGTACTGGTCGTTCACCGTGCCGTCGCTCTCCTGCACGTCGATGGCGCCAAAACCGTTCTCAACAATAAACAGCGGCAGCTGATAGTGATCCCAGAACCAGTTCAGGGAGTAGCGCAGCCCAACGGGGTCAATCTGCCAGCCCCAGTCCGATTTCTGCACATACGGGTTGGAGACCAGGCTTTTGCTTTCGTCGTAATCCAGCTGCGGATTATCCGCCGTCGCTTTGGTGGCAAACGACATGTAGTAGCTGAAGCCGATGTAATCCACACAGCCCTGTTTCAGCGCCGCTTTATCCTCTTCGGTGATATCAAGATCAAAACCGCGACGGGCGAAGTAGTTCAGCAGGTGCTGCGGATAGGCGCCGCGGACGTGTACGTCGGTGAACCAGTAGCGGCGATGCATGGCGTTCATCGCCATCATCATGTCGTCCGGGGCGCAGGTCAGCGGGTAGATCGGGCACATGGCAATCATGCAGCCGATTCGCAGGGACGGATTAATATCACGCCCGGCTTTTACCGCCAGAGCACTGGCTACCAGCTCGTAGTGCGCCGCCTGGAACATCACCGGCTCGCGATCTTCGCCCAGCTGATATTTCAGGCCGGAGTTGGTGAACGGGGCGAAATCTTCGTGGAAGTTGGCCTGGTTGTTGATCTCGTTGAAGGTCATCCAGTACTTCACTTTGTGCTGATAACGCTTAAACACCACGCTGGCAAAGCGCACAAAGAAGTCGATCAGTTTGCGGTTACGCCAGCCGCCGAATTCGCTCACCAGGTGATAAGGCATTTCGAAATGCGAGAGGGTAATAACCGGCTCGATGCCGTGCTTCAGGCACTCGTCAAACAGATCGTCGTAAAACTGCAGGCCCGCTTCGTTGGGCTGCTGTTCGTCGCCTTTGGGGAAAATCCGCGTCCAGGCTATCGAGGTACGGAAGCATTTAAAGCCCATTTCCGCGAACAGCTGGATATCTTCTTTGTACCGGTGATAGAAATCGATGGCTTCATGGTTGGGGTAATTTTTGCCCGGCAGCACGCCGTCGGTGATTTCGCGCGGAACGCCGTGCGCGCCTGCGGTCATTACGTCTGCGACGCTCGGGCCCTTCCCGCCCTCCTGCCAGCCGCCTTCAAGTTGATGCGCCGCCACCGCGCCGCCCCACAGAAAACCCTCTTTGAATCCTGACATGCGATATCCCTCATTCAGCGTTAATTATCGGCAAAAAAGAGTACAGAAACCGGTTTCAGTGAAATGATGTGCATTCAGCGAAGGGGTTGCAAGAATAAGAATGTACCCGGTTTCATTTTCGTGAACGGGTTCAAGTTTGTGCGCCAGAGTGCGATTTTCTCTGGATTTTCAGAGGCGCTTTTTTCTGTTGCAGAATGGGCTCGCAAACGTTTGCCTGGACTGTTAGAATTGCGCCGATTTTTCTTACTATCGCAATGCAATCGCGTGGGGACTTGAGCCGTGACCAACAAAACTTCTCTCAGCTACAAAGATGCCGGTGTGGATATTGACGCAGGTAATGCGCTGGTTGACCGTATCAAAGGGGTAGTTAAAAAAACCCGCCGCCCTGAAGTCATGGGTGGGCTGGGAGGATTCAGCGCCCTGTGCGCGCTGCCGCAAAAATACCGTGAACCGGTTCTGGTCTCGGGCACTGACGGCGTGGGCACCAAGCTGCGTCTGGCAATGGATCTGAAACGCCACGACACCATCGGTGTTGACCTTGTCGCCATGTGCGTTAACGACCTGGTGGTTCAGGGCGCTGAGCCGCTGTTCTTCCTCGACTACTACGCGACCGGCAAGCTGGACGTCGACACCGCAGCCAGCGTGATCAGCGGTATCGCGGAAGGCTGCCTGCAGTCTGGCTGTGCGCTGGTCGGCGGTGAAACCGCTGAAATGCCGGGGATGTATCACGGCGAAGATTACGACGTCGCCGGCTTCTGCGTGGGCGTTGTCGAAAAATCAGAGATCATTGACGGCAGCAAAGTGACCGACGGCGACGTGCTGATTGCACTGGGTTCCAGCGGTCCGCACTCCAACGGTTATTCACTGGTGCGTAAAATTGTCGAAGTGAGCGGCTGTGACCCGCTGACGACCGAGCTGGAAGGCAAACCGCTGGCCGATCATCTGCTCGAACCGACCCGCATCTATGTGAAATCCATTCTGGAACTGATCGAGAACGTGGACGTTCACGCTATCGCCCACCTGACCGGCGGCGGTTTCTGGGAAAACATTCCGCGCGTGCTGCCGGACAACACCCAGGCCGTGATCGATGAGTCATCCTGGCAGTGGCCGGCGGTGTTCAACTGGCTGCAGGATGCCGGTAACGTCAGCGATCACGAAATGTATCGCACCTTCAACTGCGGCGTAGGGATGCTGATCGCCCTGCCGGCCAGCGAAGTGGACAATGCCCTGGCGCTGCTGCAGGCGAAAGGTGAAAACGCGTGGAAAATCGGTATCATCAAAGCGTCTGATTCCGAACAGCGTGTGGTCATTGAATGAAAAACATAGTGGTGCTCATTTCCGGTAACGGAAGTAATTTGCAGGCTATCATCGATGCCTGCAAACAGAAGAAAATCAACGGCACCCTCCGCGCAGTATTCAGTAACAAGGCCGACGCTTTCGGCCTTGAGCGTGCCCGCGAGGCGGGCATTGCCGCCCATGCGCTCAGCGCCTCCCAGTTTGCCAGCCGCGAGGCCTTTGACCGCGAGCTGGTGCAGGAGATCGACGCCTACGCCCCGGATGTGGTGGTGCTGGCGGGCTATATGCGGATCCTCAGCCCGGCGTTTGTGGCGCACTATGCCGGACGTCTGCTGAACATCCACCCTTCCCTGCTGCCAAAATATCCCGGCCTGAATACCCACCGTCAGGTGCTGGATAACGGCGACGAGGAGCACGGCACCTCGGTCCATTTCGTCACCGACGAACTGGACGGCGGCCCGGTGATCCTGCAGGCGAAAGTGCCGGTGTTTGCAGGCGACAGCGAAGATGACGTCACCGCCCGGGTTCAGGCTCAGGAGCATGCCATCTACCCGCTGGTGGTGAGCTGGTTTGTTGATGGCCGTCTGGAAATGCGCGACGGCGCCGCCTGGCTGGACGGCGCGCCGTTACCTCCGCAAGGACATGCGGCGGAAGAGTAGTTTTTTGCCCGGCGGCGCTACGCTTGCACGGGCCTACGGTACGTAGGTCGGGTAAGCGATAGCGCCACCCGACAGCCGTTGCACCATCGCTTCAACCCTCTATTATCCCTCAAGAATAAATTTAACTGTCATACTTTTCTGACACAGTTGGACATATAGTGGAAATGCTCGCCATAATAAAGGCGAGACGGATTTACCACGTCCTGTGATTGAACTGGAGTGTGAGTAGTAATGGGTCAGGAAAAGTTATACATCGAGAAAGAGCTAAGCTGGTTAGCATTCAACGAGCGCGTGCTTCAGGAAGCGGCGGATAAAAGTAACCCGCTGATTGAGCGCATGCGTTTTCTGGGGATTTACTCCAATAACCTGGACGAGTTCTATAAAGTTCGCTTTGCTGAACTGAAGCGTCGAATCATCATTAGCGAAGAGCAGGGTTTAAACTCGAATTCGCGTCATCTGCTGGGCAAGATCCAGTCCCGGGTCCTGAAAGCCGATCAGGAATTTGACAGCCTGTATAACGAACTGCTGCTGGAGATGGCGCGCAACCAAATCTTCCTGATCAACGAGCGACAGCTCTCGGTCAACCAGCAGAGCTGGCTGCGCCACTATTTCAAACAGTATCTGCGCCAGCACATCACCCCTATTCTGATTAACCGTGAAACCGATCTGGTGCAGTTCCTGAAGGACGACTACACCTATCTGGCGGTGGAGATTATCCGCGGCGACAGCATTCGCTATGCGCTGCTGGAGATCCCGTCCGACAAGGTGCCGCGCTTCGTCAACCTGCCGCCGGAAACGCCGCGCCGTCGCAAGCCGATGATCCTGCTGGATAACATCCTGCGCTACTGCCTGGACGACATCTTCAAGGGCTTCTTCGATTATGATGCCCTGAACGCCTATTCGATGAAGATGACCCGTGACGCCGAGTACGACCTGGTGCACGAGATGGAGGCCAGCCTGATGGAGCTGATGTCCTCCAGCCTTAAGCAGCGTCTGACCGCCGAGCCGGTGCGCTTTGTCTATCAGCGCGATATGCCGGACGCGATGGTCGAGATGCTGCGTGAAAAGCTGACCATCTCCCGCTACGACTCCATCGTGCCGGGCGGTCGCTATCACAACTTCAAAGACTTTATCGGCTTCCCGAACGTCGGCAAGGCCAACCTGGTGAACAAGCCGCTGCCGCGTCTGCGCCATATCTGGTTCGATAAGTTCCGCAACGGCTTCGACGCAATCCGCGAGCGCGACGTCCTGCTCTACTATCCGTACCACACCTTTGAGCACGTACTGGAGCTGATGCGTCAGGCGTCGTTCGACCCTAACGTGCTGGCGATCAAAATCAACATCTACCGCGTGGCGAAAGACTCCCGCATTATCGATGCGATGATCCATGCCGCCCATAACGGCAAGAAAGTGACCGTGGTGGTAGAGCTGCAGGCGCGTTTCGACGAAGAGGCGAACATCCACTGGGCCCGCCGTCTGACCGAGGCGGGCGTACACGTGATCTTCTCGGCCCCGGGGCTGAAGATCCACGCCAAGCTGTTCCTCATCTCCCGTAAAGAGGGTGATGACGTGGTGCGTTATGCCCATATCGGCACCGGCAACTTCAACGAGAAGACCGCGCGAATTTACACCGACTACTCGCTGCTCACCGCCGATGCGCGCATCACCAATGAGGTACGCCGGGTATTCAACTTCATTGAGAACCCGTACCGTCCGGTCAGCTTCGACTATCTGCTGGTGTCGCCGCAGAACTCCCGTCGCCTGCTGTATGACATGATCGACCGTGAGATCGCTAATGCGCAGAAAGGCCTGCCTTCCGGCATTACGCTGAAGCTCAACAACCTGGTCGATAAAGGGCTGGTGGATCGCCTGTATGCCGCCTCCGGCTCAGGCGTTCCGGTCAATCTGCTGATCCGCGGCATGTGCTCCCTGATCCCCGAGCTTGAGGGTATCAGCGAAAATATTCGCGTCATCAGCATCGTGGACCGTTACCTCGAGCACGATCGCACCTATATTTTTGAGAACGGTGGCGATAAACAGGTCTACCTCTCTTCCGCCGACTGGATGACGCGCAACATCGACTATCGCATCGAGGTAGCGACGCCGCTGCTCGATCCGCGGCTTAAGCAACAAGTACTTGATATTATTGACTTACTGTTAAACGATACCGTAAAAGCACGCTATATCGATAAAGAACTGAGTAACCGCTATGTGCCGCGCGGCAATCGCCGTAAGGTGCGGTCACAGCTGGCGATTTACGACTATATCAAATCACTCGAGCAACCCGATTAACCTATGCCGATAAACGATAAGACCCCACGACCGCAGGAGTTTGCTGCGGTCGACCTTGGTTCTAACAGCTTCCACATGGTCATTGCCCGTGAGGTTGATGGCGCAATGCAGATCATCGGTCGACTGAAACAGCGCGTCCACCTGGCTGACGGCCTGGGCGCCGACAACATGCTCAGCGAAGAGGCGATGGAGCGCGGGCTGAACTGCCTGTCGCTGTTTGCCGAACGCCTGCAGGGCTTCACCCCGTCGAGCGTCTGCATTGTCGGAACCCACACCCTTCGCCAGGCGGCGAACGCCACGGACTTTTTAAAGCGTGCGGAGCAGGTGATCCCCTACCCTATCGAGATCATTTCGGGGAATGAAGAAGCCCGTCTGATCTTCATGGGTGTGGAACATACTCAGCCGGAAAAAGGCCGTAAGCTGGTGATCGATATCGGCGGTGGCTCTACCGAACTGGTGATTGGCGAAAACTTTGAGCCGCATCTGGTCGAAAGCCGCCGGATGGGCTGCGTCAGTTTCGCCCAGATCTACTTCCCGGGCGGAACAATCAGCCGGGAAAACTTCCAGCGTGCGCGCATGGCCGCGGTGCAGAAGCTGGAGTCGCTCGCCTGGCAGTACCGACTGCAGGGCTGGAACGTGGCGCTTGGCGCCTCGGGTACGATTAAAGCCGCACATGAAGTGCTGGTGGAGATGGGCGAAAAAGATGGCTTTATCACCCCGGAGCGTCTGTCGATGCTGATGGAAGAGGTGATCAAGCATAAGAGCTTTGAAGCTCTGAGCCTGCCTGGCCTGTCCGAAGAGCGCAAAGCGGTGTTTGTTCCGGGTCTGGCGATCCTGTGCGGCGTGTTCGATGCGCTGGCCATTCGCGAGCTGCGCCTGTCTGACGGTGCGCTGCGCGAAGGCGTGCTGTATGAGATGGAAGGCCGATTCCGCCACCAGGATATTCGCAGCCGTACCGCACAGAGCCTGGCGAATCAGTACAACATCGACCGCGAGCAGGCGAAGCGGGTCCTGGAAACCACTACCCATATGTATGAGCAGTGGGAAACCCAGAACCCCAAACTGGCGCATCCGCAGCTGGCGGCCCTGCTGAAGTGGGCGGCGATGCTGCACGAAGTCGGGCTGAACATCAATCACAGCGGGATGCACCGCCATTCGGCCTACATTCTGCAAAACAGCGATCTGCCAGGCTTTAATCAGGAGCAGCAGACCATGATGGCTTCGCTGGTACGCTATCATCGCAAAGCCGTTAAGCTGGACGAGTTGCCGCGCTTTACGCTGTTCAAGAAAAAACAGTTCCTGCCGCTGATCCAGCTGTTACGTCTGGGTGTGCTGCTCAACAACCAGCGTCAGGCGACAACCACGCCGCCAACGCTGACGCTCACCACGGACGATAACCACTGGACGCTGAGCTTCCCGCACGACTGGTTTAGCCAGAACGCGCTGGTGCTGCTGGATCTGGAAAGAGAGCAGCAGTACTGGAGTGCCGTCACCGGCTGGTGCCTGAAAATTGAGGAAGAGCACTCTCCAAACGTTGCCGCGTAATCTCCTCTTCAGGCGCTCTTCGTGAGCGCCTGAAGAGGCAGTAAAGCGTCCAGCGGTACGGGTTTACCGATTAAATAACCCTGGAAATAATCAATCCCCAGCGCCTCTGCGGCACAACGAATCTCTTCGCTCTCGACATATTCCGCTACCACCAGCATTTTCTTCATCCGCGCCAGATGGCAAATCGAGGCCACTATCTGATAATCCAGGCTGTTGCTGACGATGTTACGAATAAAGCTGCCGTCGATCTTAAGGATGTCGGCATCCACGCTTTTTAAACGAGCGTAACTGGCATAGCCAGTGCCAAAATCATCAATGGCGACCCGGCATCCCATCTCCTGCAAATGGTTCATGGTCTGCATGGCCAGCCCGGCGTTGCCAAAACTGCTGCTCTCGGTGATCTCGAATATGAGCTGCCAGCTCTCAATAGCATAGGTTTGCAGCATGTGGCTCACCTCAAGCGGCAGCTGCGCACGGCAAACGGATGAGGGCGACAGGTTGATAGCAAACCGCTGTCCCGGCAGACTCTCCCGGTTGTCGGCCATAAACTGCAGCGTCTTCTCCAGCACCAGCAGATCAATACGCGAGGAGAGGCCAAACTCCTGCGCGACGGGCAGAAATTCATCGGGCGAAATCAGCTCGGCGCCATCGTTTTGTAGCCGGAGCAGTACCTCGTGATAGTCATCGCCACGGATCCCCTGCACGGGCTGCGCCAGCAGAGTAAATTCATCTTTTTCAAGCGCACGCTGCAGGCGGTTCATCATCGCGACTTTGTCTTTCAGGCCGCGTTGCAGATTGATGGCGCCCCGCTGCTGCAGGTTTTCCGGGTGATTGGTCGCCAGGGAGAGATCGGCGATGGTACTCAGCTCGCCCAGCAGCAGATAAAGATGCACTACCGGTGAGCGCACATAGCAATAGCTGCCCCCCACCTGCGGCTGGAGCGGCATCCCGTCCCAGAGGAAGCGAAAGCGCTTGATATGCAAATCCAGCTCGTCAATCCGGGACTGATGCGACTCGGTATTCAGACGCAGCACCAGATCGTGCCCGGACAGCTGATACACACACTCATCCGGCTGCAAATAGCCGTTAATCCACGCGGCCAGTTTCTGTTTGTACTGGATACGCAGCAAGACGCCGTAGTTACGCCCCAGCACTTCCAGCTCCGGGATACGCAGGAAACAGAGCACCGACCAGGGTTTTTTCCCCAGGGCGCGGTTGAGCGCCCGCAGGTTGGGGATATGCACCACCGGATCGAGAAATGCCAGTCGTCTGGCGCGAATATTGATTGCCCGCTGACGCGTCGCCAGCATCGACATGTAAACCACCACGAAGGTAAAGACCAGATAACTGGAGGAGGTGATGGTGAGCTGAATGTCATAGCCCTGCGCCCGGGGGATGTAGCTGTCAAAAAAGTGAATAGAGACAATCAGCACCGGGGTCCAGATCAGGGACATCAGCTTATAGCCGAAGCGCATCGATCCCCATAGCATCACCGGCATCAACAGCGACAGCGTGTAGTTAGTGCTGAAGATGGTGCTGTTTTCGGTGATGGGCCACAGAAGCAAAGCCAGCAATGCGCTGGTTGCTACCAGCCAGATAGCCACCTCCGACGCCGTCACTTTACGGTCGATCTGGCACCGAATCTGCGACAGCAGGCTTCGTAAATAGCGGGGATGGCGGAGGGTACGGATGATCAGGTAGCAGAACGGCACGCCCGTCAGGCACCCGACCAGTAATCCCTGATAGTTAATCAGCGAGCGGATCTCGGGGATGCTGATACCCGCCAGGTCAAAGCGTGTCTTATAGACGCCAAGATAGATGGCAAACTGGAACAGCAGCAGGAAAATCGTGGCTGGACAGAACATCTGCCAGAACATCCGTTGCGCCATTAACCGTGCGTCACCATAGGAGACTTTATTGCGGCGAGGGGCAAAAACCCGATATCCGCCCCAGCTGAGGGTTATCGGGATCAAAAAATGGCCAATCGCCACGGCGGTCTCGTAACCGCCCACCGAAGGGTAGTAGCGAACAAAGAGCGCAAGCACAATGCCCGGCACCGCCGCCATGCCGTAAAAGAGCATCAGCGATAATAAAAAAGCCAGCGGCATGTAATAGAGCACCACCATATTCCCCTGAACCTGGGTGTAGGTAGTGGCAAGGCGCGCGACGGGCAGCAGAACGACCGGCAAAATCAACGGCAGCGCCCACCAGCGGTCTTTATATTTTTTGTATAACGAGAAAATAGTCATAGATGCCATGGTTAACCCGCTCATCCAGGGGCAGTTCTGACAGGCATCCAACCTGACGACGTTGCCGTGCAGACGAAATAACGTTTGCACGAAAGGAGCAAAGATTTTAGTAAGCCATGGCGAGCAAGATTTGACTTAAATCAAACAGATTAATTCCAGAAAAGAATATTCACATTTTTTAACCCTACTTTTGTGCTAATTATCAATGGCGTAAATAAACTAATTATTATATATAACATCTGGCGGCTTAATCGTTGACAGAATTTTACATTCCGAATAATTGACCCCTGTTGCCCCGTATGCCTTAATGGCACATCGCCCGCAGGGTATTTTCAGGAAAACGACAGTGAGTCAGGCTACACGTATGCGAAAACGACATCGGTTTAACACTCGGATGACGCGTATCATACTCCTTATCAGCTTATTCTTTTTTGTGGGCCGATTCGTTTACTCCTCCATTGGTGCCTGGTATCACCACCAGGAAAAAAAGCAGGCGCAACAATCCAGCCTCTCTGGCGAATACGTCGAACGTTCCTCCACAACAATTAATTAATCCTGTTGTTTTTATGGGTTAATTAAATTATTTCGCCGTTTGTAATAATCGAATAATTTCGCTGATGCCTTTACTCAGCACTTTATCCTGACGCATAGCGATGGCCAGCTGACGCTGTAAAACCGGCGTAAGCGATCGCACGCATAACCCCTGCCTGTCTTCCGTACAATCCACCGCCATGCGGGGAATAATACTGTACCCCAGCCCGACGCGAACCATACGTTTGATGGCTTCGATACTGCCCGACTGCATTACCGGCTCAACGTCCACACCGCTGGCCTGGAACCAGGCGTCGATCACCGCCCTGGTGCTGCTCCCGGCACCAAAGGCGATAAAGGGGTGGGCCTGTAGCGCAGTGGCGGTCAGCGTGGTAAACAGCCCCTGCTGATCCTCTGCGGCAATAAACACAAACTCTTCATCCAGCACCGGCGCGATCGCCAGCGCCGAGCCCGCAGCGGGTAAGGTCACCAGTCCCAGGTCGAGACGGTTCTCTTCTATGGCGCGAACAATCTCCAGGGTATTGCCGGTGGTGACGCCGACCCGCAGCAGGGGGTGATCCTGACGTAGCTGCTGCAACAGCGGCGGCAAAAGATGGATACAGGCCGTAGCCCCCATCCCGACAGTGATCGTTCCGCTCACCTCATGGCTGAACGCGGCCACCGCCCGGATCGTCTCGTCTACCGCCTGCTCTATCCGCTCGCCGTGGATCAACAACGCCAGCCCGGCCGGCGTGGCTTTGACGCCCCTTCCGGTACGCTCGATTAATCGCGCCTGAAGAAACTGCTCCAGCTGGCGGATCTGCAAACTTACTGCGGGCTGTGAAAGCCCAAGCACGTCCGCTGCCGCAGAAAAACTGCCCCGCTGCACGACCAGTCGAAAGGTTGCCAGCTGTCCCAGATTCAGCGTCGTCATCACAAAGTTTCTCTTATAGAAGCCATAAACGCACCGGCCTGCCAGCATCCTGATGCGCGGGATATGCTCAGGATAACTGTCTGAAGGAATGAATGATAATGAAAAACCTGGCCATGCCCCGCGCGCTCCCCCTGACTACCGGCTGTAACCAGCTTATCAACTGGGGGATCTCCTTTTATATGCCGGGCACGTTCGCCCGGGCAATCACGGCGGACAGCGGCTGGTCTTCACCGGCGATCTATTCGGGCCTGACGCTGGCCATGCTGGTGATGGCCGCCCTCTCGCCGTTTGTCGCTAAGCTGCTGGCGCGGGCGGGTGGGCAACGGGTGGTGATGCTCGGATCGCTGCTGATTTCCGCCAGCTGCGTGGTGATGGCTTATGCCCAATCGCTTGTCGTCTGGTATGCCGCATGGATGGTGACCGGCATCGGCATGCGCCTGTCGCTGTACGACGCGCTGTTCGCGGCGCTGGTCAATCTCTACGGCCAGCAGGCGCGGGGAACCATTTCCCGCGTGACGCTGGCGGGCGGGCTGGCCTCGGTGGTGTTCTGGCCGCTGGGAGAGGCGTTGCTGACGATTATGACCTGGCGGAGCGCGCTGCTGGTTTATGCTCTGTTCGGCTTGCTGAGCGCCGCGTTAACCCTGTCATTACCCAATCAAACCCTCCCGCCAGTAAAGCAACCCAACCCGCCTGCCGGTGGACAGGATCGCCGCAACGGCTGGCTGTATGCCGCCTTTATTGCGCTGATCACCTTTGTCTCTAACGGCACCTCCACGCACCTGCCGGAATTTATCGCCAGCGTCGGCCTGCCGGTTACCATCGGCATGCTATGGGGGATTGGGCAGACCGGGGCGCGGTTCCTGGAGGTAGTTGCCGGGGCGAGACTCACCCCGCTGCGCCTGACGCTGCTCACCGCCCTTGCCATGCCGGTGTGCTTTATGCTCGGGCTGAGCAGTTCGCTCTTCCTCTGGTCCGCCGCCGGTTTTGTGCTGGGCTACGGGGCGATAAACGGGCTGGTGACCATCGTGAAAGCCACCCTGCCCTTGCAACTGTTTGCCCCTGAAGAGTACGCCAGGCGCACCGGGGTACTGCTGATCCCGGCCCAGCTGATGGCGGCGGCCTCCCCGCTGGCCTATGCGTGGTTAAACCGGGCGTTCGGGACCCTCGGTGCGATGTGGCTGTCGTGGGGGCTGACGCTGGTGATTGCCGGGCTGGCGGTAGCTATCGCGAAGGGTCAGGCTTCGCATCACAGTCAGGGCATCCCTGCCCTTAGCGACTAAAGTACGAATCCGCCGTCAATGGTCAGGCTTGAACCCGTCATATAGCCAGACGATTCACCGGCAAGCCATGCCGCCAGCGAGGCGATTTCATCCGGCTCGCCCATCCGCTGCAGCGGAATGCTACCGACGATCTGCTCCGCCATGCCGGCAGTCATATCGGTGGCGATGGGTCCTGGCTGAATGTTGTTAATGGTGATGCGGCGTGGCGCCAGGTCCAGCGCGAGATTTTGCACCATCGAGGCGACTGCCGCTTTACTCATGGCATACACACTGCCAGCAGAAACAGCCCCGCGCATTCGTGGAATGTATCGCACTGTATCCACGCCGCCCTGCTTACGCAGCCATACAAAAAAGCCACCCGCAGCAAACAGACCCGATACATAAAAATGGTTTTCTGTATCTGTCGCCATTGATGACCTGAAGAGGAGATACCCGAATGATGCGTCGAAATTTACTGCTCACTCTGTTCGCGCTGACATCTGGCTGCACCTGGGCCGCACCGTTAAGCGGGCTCAGTGCCGCAGATGTTAACGGCCCGGCCGCCGTTGCACCGCTCGATCAGCCTCAACCCCCGGCCAGGCTGATTGTGGATCCGCCGCTGGCGGGCCCGCTGAGTAAAGGCGCAGTCTTTATTCAATACCGCACCGAGAACATGCGCATTGAACCCGTATTCGGGCCCAAGGCGCTCAAAGTAACGCCGCGCATCGGCCATATCCACGTCATCGTGGATGACAATCCCTGGCACTGGGCCGATGCCAGCGGCGAGCCGGTCATTCTGGTGGGGCTGCCCACAGGCCCTCACAAAGTGACTCTTATTCTCGCCGACCCAACCCATAAACCTGTTGACCGTAAAACCATCGAATTCACCGTGCCGCCGCATGCTGCGGTTATGCACTGAACGCGTCCACTCACTTATTTTTAAGGATTTAAACCATGAAAACATTACTGATTGCTGTACTGACCTTTACTGCTGCAATGGCCTCTTCCGCTTTCGCCGCCCAGGAAGTTAACCAGCCTCAGAGGATGCAAAAAATTGGCACCGTTTCCGACAGCAGCGGCACGAAGTCGCTCGCGGATCTGGAGGCGAAACTGCAGGCCAAAGCCGCCGAAGCGGGAGCCAGCGCGTTTCGCATTACCTCCGCCGGGGGAAATAACACCCTGTCAGGCACTGCGGATATTTATCGTTGAGGCGTAATCATGAAAAAACTGTCTATCAATACCTTAGCGCCGGGCCTGCTGCTGGCCGCCGCCAGCGGCACGGCGCTGGCGAACAGTAAAACCGTGGTAGTGGTGCACGGCGCTTTTGCCGACGGCAGCAGCTGGAACCGGGTGATCGACAAACTGCAACGCCAGCATACCGAGGTTATTGCCGTTCAGCTGCCGCTCACCTCGTTAAAAGAGGATGTCGCCGCGACTCAGCGCGCCATCGCCCGGGCTCACGGGGATGTGGTGCTGGTGGGCCACTCCTGGGGCGGGACGGTGATTAGCGAGGCGGGCAACGATGCGCGGGTAAAATCGCTGGTTTACGTGGCGGCGTTTGCCCCGGACTCGGGCCAGTCAACGGCGGATCTGGCGGGGAGCTATCCCGCCCCGCCGGGCAGCGCAGGTATCTCCAAAACCGCAGACGGTTTTCTCTATCTGCCAGGCAAATCGGTACGCCAGGACTTTGCGCCGGACATTAAGGCTGGCGAGCAGAACACGCTGACCGTGACCCAGGGCCCGATCCGCGCCGACGCCTTTGCGCAAAAGGTCACCCATGCGGCCTGGCGTGATAAGCCAAGCTGGTATGTGGTCAGCAAGAATGACCGGATGATCAACCCGGATCTTGAGCGTGCGATGGCGAAGAAGATTGGTGCCAAGTCAACAGAGGTAGCGGCAAGCCATGTGTCGATGGTGAGCCAGCCGGAGGAGATTGCCCGGGTGATTGAGCAAGCGGTGAAGTAAAACAGGCAATAAAAAGCCCGCAGGATGCGGGCTTGAATAGAGAACGATTAACGGGCGGGGATTATTCCCACTCAATCGTAGCCGGTGGCTTCCCGCTGATGTCATACACCACGCGAGAAATACCGTTAACTTCGTTGATGATGCGGTTAGACACGCGGCCTAAGAAGTCATACGGCAGATGTGCCCAGTGGGCAGTCATAAAGTCGATGGTTTCCACCGCACGCAGGGAGACAACCCAGTCGTACTTGCGGCCATCGCCCATTACGCCGACAGAGCGAACCGGCAGGAAGACGGTGAACGCCTGGCTCACTTTGTTGTACAGATCCGCTTTGTGCAGCTCTTCGATGAAGATCGCATCGGCACGACGCAGCAGATCGCAGTACTCTTTCTTCACTTCGCCCAGCACGCGTACGCCCAGACCCGGACCCGGGAACGGGTGACGGTAGAGCATATCGTACGGCAGACCCAGCTCCAGACCGATCTTACGCACTTCGTCTTTGAACAGCTCACGCAGCGGTTCAACGAGACCCATCTTCATCTCTTTCGGCAGGCCGCCCACGTTGTGGTGAGATTTGATGACGTGTGCTTTACCGGTGGCAGAAGCCGCGGACTCGATCACGTCAGGGTAGATGGTGCCCTGCGCCAGCCACTTAACGTCTTCCAGCTTCAGCGCTTCTTCATCGAAAACTTCTACGAAGACGCGGCCGATGATTTTACGTTTTGCTTCTGGATCGTTTTCGCCTTCCAGCGCGTCCAGGAAGCGCTTCTCGCCTTCCACGTGAACAATGTTCAGACCGAAGTGGTCACCGAACATGTCCATAACCTGCTGGGCTTCGTTCAGACGCAGCAGACCGTTGTCCACGAAGACACAGGTGAGGTTTTTGCCGATGGCACGGTGCAGCAGCATTGCGGTCACGGAGGAGTCCACGCCGCCGGACAGGCCGAGGATCACTTTGTCATCACCGACCTGCTGGCGAATACGCTCAACCGCATCGTCGATGATTTTTGCTGGCGTCCACAGGGCTTCACACTGGCAGATGTCGATGACAAAACGCTCCAGCATGCGCAGGCCCTGACGGGTGTGGGTCACTTCCGGGTGGAACTGCACGCCGTAGAAGCGTTTTTCTTCGTTAGCCATGATGGCGAACGGGCAGCTCTCGGTGCTGGCAACGGTCACGAAGTCGGACGGGATAGCGGTGACTTTGTCGCCATGGCTCATCCAGACGTCGAGCAGCGCTTTGCCGTCGGCGGTCAGGGAGTCTTCGATACCGCGGATCAGGGCGCTGTCGGTCTGCACTTCAACCTGCGCGTAGCCGAATTCACGCTCGTTAGAACCTTCAACGTGACCACCCAGCTGCATCGCCATGGTCTGCATGCCGTAGCAGACGCCGAACACCGGCACGCCGGCTTCGAACACGTACTGCGGTGCACGCGGGCTGTTATCTTCGGTGGTGCTTTCCGGACCACCGGAAAGGATGATACCGCTTGGGTTGAACTCGCGAATCTGAGCTTCCGTAACATCCCACGCCCACAGTTCGCAGTAAACGCCCAGCTCACGCACGCGACGCGCCACCAGCTGAGTGTATTGAGAACCGAAATCGAGGATGAGAATGCGATGTTTATGAATGTTTTCCGTCATTGACGCTAATTCCGAGGCAAGTGAAACAAAAACAGAGCGCCCGGCTCAAAGCCGGGCGCGGAAATTAATCAGGAGCCCATACGGTAGTTCGGAGACTCTTTGGTGATCGTCACGTCGTGAACGTGGCTTTCCTGGATACCTGCACCGCTGATACGCACGAATTCCGCTTTAGTACGCAGCAGATCAATGGTACCACAGCCGGTCAGACCCATACAGGAGCGCAGGCCGCCCATCTGCTGGTGAATGATCTCTTTCAGGTAGCCTTTATAGGCCACGCGACCTTCGATACCTTCCGGCACCAGTTTGTCGGCAGCGTTATCGGTCTGGAAGTAACGGTCGGAGGAGCCTTTGGACATCGCGCCCAGAGAACCCATGCCGCGGTAAGATTTATAAGAACGGCCCTGGAACAGTTCGATTTCGCCCGGGGACTCTTCGGTACCGGCCAGCATGGAGCCAACCATGACCGCTGCCGCACCGGCCGCGATGGCTTTGGCGATGTCGCCGGAGAAGCGGATACCGCCGTCAGCGATAACCGGAATACCGGTACCTTCCAGCGCTTCTACCGCGTCGGATACCGCGGTGATCTGCGGAACACCCACGCCGGTGACGATACGGGTGGTACAGATGGAGCCTGGGCCAATGCCCACTTTCACCGCGCTGCAACCCGCTTCAGCCAGGGCACGAGCGCCTGCGCCGGTGGCCACGTTGCCACCAATAATTTGCAGATCAGGATATTTTGCACGGGTTTCGCGAATACGCTGCAGTACGCCTTCGGAGTGGCCGTGAGAGGAGTCAATCAGCAGCACGTCAACGCCGGCTGCAACCAGCGCATCAACGCGCTCTTCGTTGCCCGCGCCCGCGCCAACCGCAGCACCGACGCGCAGACGGCCATGCTCGTCTTTACAGGCGTTCGGTTTACGTTCTGCTTTCTGGAAGTCTTTAACGGTGATCATGCCGAGCAGGTGGAAGCTGTCGTCCACAACCAGCGCTTTTTCAACGCGTTTTTCGTGCATTTTTGCGAAGACCACGTCGCGGGACTCGCCTTCACGCACGGTAACCAGACGCTCTTTCGGGGTCATGTAGACGCTGACCGGCTGGTTCAGGTCGGTGACGAAACGCACGTCACGACCGGTGATGATACCCACCAGTTCGTTATCGGAGGTCACAACTGGGTAGCCTGCAAAGCCGTTACGCTCGGTCAGCGCTTTCACTTCGTGCAGGGTGGTGGTTGGGAGAACGCTCTGTGGATCGGTAACGATGCCAGATTCATGTTTCTTCACGCGGCGAACTTCTTCCGCCTGACGCTCGATAGACATGTTTTTATGAATAAAGCCAATGCCGCCTTCCTGAGCCAGGGCGATAGCCAGGCGCGCTTCAGTCACGGTGTCCATTGCCGCGGAGAGCATAGGAATGTTCAGGCGAATGGTTTTGGTCAACTGCGTGCTGAGGTCGGCAGTATTCGGCAGAACGGTGGAATGAGCGGGAACGAGGAGGACGTCGTCAAACGTCAGTGCTTCTTTAGCGATACGTAGCATGGGCAATATCTCTGACCTGGGTGGTTAAATATTGCCGTGGCATTATACAGAGCGTAACCGATTGCATCTACACTTTTTTATAAAAAATGCTTGCGATTGCCTCTTATCAGGTTACTATCGACTGAATAACTTGCTGATTTAGAATTTGATCCCGCTCACATGTTATCCTCTCAATCCCCCTCAATTTATACCGTTAGCCGCCTGAATCAGACGGTCCGTTTGCTGCTTGAGCAGGAAATTGGCCAGGTGTGGATTAGCGGAGAGATCTCCAATTTCACCCAGCCGGCATCCGGTCACTGGTACTTCACCCTGAAGGACAATACCGCTCAGGTGCGCTGCGCGATGTTCCGCAACAGCAACCGTCGGGTGACCTTCCGGCCGCAGCACGGGCAGCAGGTGCTGGTTCGCGCCAGTATCACCCTGTACGAGCCGCGCGGTGATTATCAGGTTATCGTTGAGAGCATGCAGCCAGCGGGTGAAGGGCTTCTCCAGCAGAAATATGAGCAGCTGAAAGCCACGCTTTCGGCGGAAGGGCTGTTCGATCAGCAATATAAACAGCCGCTCCCCTCCCCTGCCCACTGCGTAGGGGTGATTACCTCGAAAACCGGCGCCGCGCTGCATGACATTCTGCACGTCCTGAAACGCCGCGACCCTTCCCTGCCGGTCATTATCTACCCGACCGCGGTGCAGGGTGACGATGCGCCCGGGCAGATTGTCCGCGCCATTCAGCTTGCCAACGCCCGTCAGGAGTGTGATGTGCTGATCGTCGGGCGCGGAGGCGGTTCGCTGGAAGATCTCTGGAGTTTTAACGACGAACGCGTGGCGCGGGCAATTTTTGCCAGCCAGATCCCGGTGGTTAGCGCCGTCGGGCACGAAACCGACGTCACCATTGCGGATTTTGTCGCCGACCTGCGGGCGCCGACGCCGTCTGCCGCGGCAGAAGTGGTGAGCCGTAACCAGCTCGAGCTGCTGCGCCAGATGCAAAACGGCCAACAGCGCCTCGAGATGGCGATGGACTATTTCCTCGCCAACCGCACCCGTCGTTTTACCCAGCTGCATCATCGCCTGCAGCAGCAGCACCCGCAGCTGCGTCTGGCCCGTCAGCAAACCGTACTGGAACGTCTGCGCCAGCAGATGAACCTCGCGGTGGACAGTCAGCTTAAACGGGCGGTGCAGCGCCAGCAGCGCACTACTCAGCGCCTGAACCAGCACAACCCGCAGCCGCGCATCTGGCGCGCGCAAACGCGTATTCAGCAGCTGGAGTATCGCCTCGCGGAAAACCTGCGCGCGCAACTGAGCAGCACCCGCGAGCGCTTCGGTAAGGCGGTCACCCATCTGGAAGCCGTCAGTCCGCTCTCGACGCTGGCTCGCGGTTACAGCGTGACCACCGCGAACGATGGCAAAGTGCTGAAGCAGGCCAAACAGGTCAAAGCCGGGGATGTGCTCACCACCCGGTTGTCAGACGGCTGGGTGGAAAGCGAAGTGAAAGGCGTGACGATAGCCAGGAAAACCCGCGCCCGCAAAAAAGCCTGAGCAGCCTTCGCGCCTCCTTTTTACCCTGCGATTTCTCCGGCATGCCTGCCGTTTCGCCGCTATGGCTTACACTTAAGCTGTTGCTTTTTTCGGCATTGCCATAACAGGAGAGACGCATGGCCCGAATTCACAGCGTGATCCCGCCCTATATTCTTCGTCGTATTATTGAGAGTGGCTCTGAGCCGCAGCAGCGTTGCGCCCGCCAGACGCTGACGCATGTACAGACGCTTATGGCACATATGCCAGGTAAACCCGCTGCGCCGCACGTTAATAAAGCCGGGCAGCTGGAGCGCGATATTTATGATGCAAAACAGACCCAGGAACTGCCGGGCACCCAGGTGCGTTATGAGGGACAGGCGTCAAACAGGGATATTGCTGTTGATGAAGCCTATGATTATTTAGGTATCACCCATGATTTTTTCTTGAAAAATTATCATCGCGACTCGCTGGATAATAAAGGGCTGATACTGACGGGCACCGTTCATTATGGGCGGGAATATCAGAACGCTTTCTGGAATGGCCAGCAGATGGTATTTGGCGATGGTGACGGCGAGATATTTAACCGCTTCACTATTGCCATTGACGTTGTGGCACATGAACTTAGCCATGGGGTGACCGATACCGAAGCCGGGCTTATCTACTTTGAACAATCGGGTGCGCTGAATGAGTCTTTATCTGACGTTTTCGGCTCGCTGGTGAAACAGTATCACCTGAAGCAAACGGCCGACAAAGCCGACTGGCTGATTGGTGAAGGGCTGCTGGCTAAGGGGATTAATGGCAAAGGGCTGCGATCGATGTCAGAACCCGGAACCGCCTATGACGATCCCCTGCTCGGCAAAGATCCGCAGCCCGGGCATATGAAAGACTTTATCAAAACGCGCGAAGATAACGGCGGCGTGCATCTTAATTCGGGTATTCCTAATCGCGCCTTTTATCTTGCCGCGACGGCCATTGGCGGCCATGCCTGGGAGAAAGCCGGTTATGCCTGGTATGACACGGTTTGCGATCGACAGCTGGCGCAAGATGCAGATTTTGACGCCTTTGCGAAACTGACGGTGTCGCACGGTGAAAAACGATCGGGTGGTGACGTCGCAGCAGCCATTGAGCAAGCCTGGAAACAGGTGGGAGTGTTGTAAATGCAGGTTCCGGAACTGACGGATGACGCGGTGGTCGAGCTGGCGCGTGAAGGCGGCGTGGCCTATATTCCCCATCTCAGCGGGTTGCGGCGAATTGCGCTCTCGACGCTTAACAGCGCCCAGCGCCAGCGCGTGGTAAATATACTGGAGCAGGCTATTCCGCGGGGAGAGCCGCCCGGCCAGCGGTCGTCACCCGGCGGCGGCGACCAGCGCTATTTTCGCATCCAGATAATCTGGACCCGGCACAATCAGGCGCAATACACCGACATCATTGTGCTGGTTCCCGAGCAGGAAGCGCCAGAGTCGCTGGTCGAGCTCTGGCAAAAAGGCGAAGGCTGCGTATGCGATTAAGCGTCAGTCCTGACGAACTCCACGCGCTTTTTCGAGATCAGACCGTGGCCGTTCTGGCAGAAATAGTCCACCGCACCGCAGGCTTTTAACACCTGGAGTGGCTGATGGCATTCCGGGCAGCGCGCTTCCAGGGCGATATCTTTGTGGCAATTCTCGCAGTGCGCCACACCGTTTTGCGGTTCAATCTCCGCATGGCAATCCGGGCAGGTAATCGACATGATGACTCCTTCAAAGGACATTCAGTTCTGCCCTGATATTAACACGATGCGTTTAGTGGGGGCCACGTAGCTGTTGCTGTAACGTCAGCAGGATCTCCACCTCTTCCAGCCTGCGCTGCGTCGTGCGGCTCACCTCGTACGGATCGCGTGTAAACAGGCTTTGCTCCCCCAGAATATGCTCCGCCAGACAGCGTTCGTAGATCGTGCCGCCAAAACGCCAGGACTGAATTTTATCGCCATCGATCAGGTCAAGCACATCCTCTGCCCCACGCCGGTCGTGGCTGATGACGCGACCGTCCCGCAGATGCAGCCGCAGCCCTTTTTGCCCCCCGGACGGCCCGGCATATTTGTTGAGCCAGATATTCACCGGCACACCGCCGAGCTGCCCCTGAAGATGCGCCTCGCCTTCCGCCGTGGTCAGATCGCCTTTGGCGATATCGCGCCCCAGACGGTCTTTAGCCGTTACAACCTGCAAGGCAATATCGCCATTGCCTCCCAGGTAGCGCACCGTTTCGCGCATCATCGCCAGCACGTGCGTGCCGATATCCAGGATCACCCCGTCAGGATGACGCAGCGTTCGGGTATCGGGTTCCCCGGTGGCAAAGTTGAGCGCGATGGGCTCCCCCGCCGCGTTAAACCCGCTCGGCTCCTGTAAAAAGCCCTCAATGCGGACGATATCCGAAAAGGCCCCGAACAACCCCAGCGACACCAGGTTAATGCGTGCCATCCAGTGATCGAGCGCCAGCACCCGGGCGGCCGCCTCCGGTTTCGCCATCAGCGTTTTCAGCCTGGCGATTTGGGCAAGGGTGGCGACAATCGGCTTTTCAACCACAATGCGCGGGATGGAGGACGCCAGCGCCAGCTCAAGCACCTCAAGGTGATGCAGCGATGCGGTGGTGATAAACAGCGTATCGAGGGGTTGGGCGAGGAGATCGGCAAGCGTTGAGCAGCGGGTGATTCCATCCAGTGTTCTTGTCGCCTGGATATCAAAGCCCAGACAGCGGAGAGAAGCGCCGAAGGTGTTTTGTAGTGCGGGTAAGTAGGCGGTTTCAACCACCGCGCCAAGTCCAACAAACCCAATCTGCATATATCACCTCTGTTTTGGCAAGGCCGGAGCGTAACGCACGCTCCGGCCAGCTCAGGCTGATATCAGGCGTTGGTTACCGGTTTCGGCTCGTTTTTCGTCTGCGTATTTTCCAGCATACGACGCACCGGAACAATGAGCACCGTCAGAACGGCGGCACAAATCAGCAGCGCGATGGAGCAGCGTGCGAAGAGATCCGGCAGCATATCCAGCTGATCGGCCTTCACATGACCGCCAATCAGACCCGCCGCCAGGTTGCCGAGGGCACTGGCGCAGAACCACAGGCCCATCATCTGGCCGCGCATTCTTTCCGGGGCCAGCAGCGTCATGGTCGCCAGACCAATCGGGCTCAGGCACAGTTCGCCGAGGGTCAGCATCAGGATACTGCCCACCAGCCAGAACGGTGACACGCCCGCCCCGCCGTTACTCAGGACATTCTGCGCCGCCAGCATCATCAGGCCAAAGCCCCCTGCCGCACACAGAATGCCGATCACGAACTTGGTGATGCTGCTCGGGCGAATGTTGTTGCTCGCCAGCTTCGGCCAGGCCCAGCTAAAGACCGGTGCCAGCAGGATAATAAACAGGGCGTTAATTGACTGGAACCATACCGCCGGGATTTCAAAATCACCGATCATGCGGTTGGTGTAATCGTTGGCAAACAGGTTGAACGAGGTTGGCTTTTGTTCAAATGCAGACCAGAAGAAGGCCGCAGACACCAGCAGGATAAAGCAGACCAGCAGTCTGGCGCGCTCTTTGCGGTTCAGGCCGGCAAACATAAACAGCCAGATGAAGTAGAGCGCCACCGAGGCGGCAATCACGTATACCAGCACGCTGGCCACCGCGACCGGGTTAATGACAATCACGCCCTGCGCGATCAGGGTAACGATAATGGCGATACCCGCCGCCAGCGCCAGTAACCAGCCGCCGACGCCGTTTTTCTTCGCGACCGGGCTGTTCCAGGTGGAATCCAGCCCCACTTCGCTGTCATAGCGCTTCATCGACGGCACGGCAAACAGGCGGAAGATGACCAGCGCCACCAGCATCCCGATACCGCCGATACCAAAGCCCCAGTGCCAGCCGTGGGATTTAATCAGCCAGCCGGAGATCAGCGGCGCGATAAAGGACCCCATGTTGATGCCCATATAGAACAGCGAGAAGCCGCCGTCGCGACGCGCATCGCCTTTCTTATACAGCGTGCCCACCATCACCGAGATACAGGTTTTGAACAGGCCCGAGCCCAGGACGATAAACATCAGACCGATAAAGAACAGGTTGTTACCCATCACCGCCGACAGCGCAATTGACAGGTGGCCCAGTGCAATCAGAATCGAACCGTACCAGACCGCTTTCTGCTGGCCGAGCCAGTTATCCGCCAGCCAGCCACCCGGCAGCGCCGCCAGATACATAGTTCCGGCGAAGATACCGACAATAGCGGAGGCATTTTCACGCGCCAGCCCCATGCCGCCGTCATACACCGTGGCCGCCATAAACAGGATCAGGAGTGGACGAATACCGTAAAACGAGAAGCGCTCCCACATCTCCGTGAAGAACAGCGCGCCGAGTGGATAAGGATGGCCGAAGAAAGTTCGGCTTTCGTTTTTATTAACAGAGGATTGCATAATTCTCCCGAGATGATGTGTCGTCTTACTTGTAAACACCGGAAGCCCGCCGCCCGGTTAGCAATCGGGCGGCTTTTTTACATCCGGCGAAATGTTATTTAACCATTTGATAACCTGAGGCAACTTTTGTCCAGCCCCCACCCCGCCACCAAAAGATGAAAGTTCGACAATCGTCTTATTTCTTAGATTTTATGTTGAATAAACATGAATAGTGATTGACATCACATCAATAATTATTCGTTCCTTTCAGGCATAAAAAAACCCGCGACAGGCGCGGGTTTTTCGGCAGAGCAGCAAAGATTATTTGCTTTTCTTAATGTGTTTAATCAAACGCTTACGCTTACGCATCTGGTTCGGCGTCAGGGTGTTACGTTTGTTGGCAAACGGGTTATCCCCTTCCTTGAACTGAATACGGATCGGCGTACCCATTACGTCCAGCGATTTGCGGAAGTAGTTCATCAGGTAGCGTTTGTAAGAATCCGGCAGATCTTTTACCTGGTTACCGTGGATAACCACGATAGGCGGGTTATAACCACCGGCGTGAGCATATTTCAGCTTCACGCGGCGACCGCGCACCAGCGGTGGCTGATGGTCTTCTGCCGCCATGGTCATGATACGGGTCAGCATTGCGGTACCGACACGACGGGTAGAGCTGTCGTAGGCTTCACGCACCGATTCAAACAGGTTGCCAACGCCGCTGCCGTGCAGGGCTGAGATGAAGTGGACGCGAGCGAAGTCGATAAAGCCCAGACGGAAGTCCAGCATCTCTTTGACCTGCTCACGCACTTCGTTGCTCAGGCCGTCCCACTTGTTGACGACGATAACCAGCGAGCGCCCACTATTGAGGATAAAGCCGAGCAGGGAGAGATCCTGATCGGAGATGCCTTCACGGGCATCGATAACCAGCATCACCACGTTGGCGTCTTCAATCGCCTGCAGAGTTTTGATTACCGAGAACTTTTCCACCACATCGGTGATTTTCCCGCGCTTGCGCACGCCCGCGGTGTCGATCAGAACGTATTCACGCTCGTCACGCTGCATCGGGATGTAGATGCTGTCGCGGGTGGTGCCCGGCATGTCGTACACCACCACGCGGTCTTCACCGAGGATACGGTTAGTAAGCGTTGACTTACCGACGTTCGGACGACCGACAATGGCCAGCTTGATCGGCAGATCCTGCGGGTTAAAGTCGTCTTCCGGCTCCTCTTCACCCTCTTCGCCTTCTTCGAACTGCGCCCAGTACTCGGCGTCTTCGTCGACCTCTTCCGGCGGGTTGATCTCGTCAACGTACGGCAGCAGCGCGGTTTCCAGCAGGCTGGTCACGCCACGGCCGTGAGAGGCGGCGATCGGGTAGATATCGCCCAGACCTAATGACCAGAAATCGGCCATCGCCTGATCGGGATCGATACCGTCCGTTTTGTTCGCCACCAGGAAGGTGGATTTTTCACGTGAGCGCAGGTGCTTAGCGATGGCAACGTCGGCAGGCATCAGGCCCGCGCGCGCATCAACCATAAACAGCACGATGTCCGCTTCTTCAATCGCCAGCAGAGATTGTTCCGCCATGCGAGTTTCAACGCCGTCTTCTGTCCCGTCGATACCACCGGTATCGATACAGATAAACTCACGACCTTCCACTTCTGCACGACCGTACTTACGGTCACGCGTGAGCCCCGGGAAATCCGCAACCAGCGCATCACGGGTGCGTGTTAAACGGTTAAAAAGAGTGGATTTTCCAACGTTCGGGCGCCCGACAAGCGCGACCACAGGTACCATGTTTAAAGCCTCATAAAATTCGATATCACGTCGCGTTTGCGGCGTTTTTTAAAAAATCAAAACGGCCCCTGAAGCAACAGGAGCCGTTGAGTATACTACAACCGCGGTGATTAACGCGTGATCGCGTACAGCGTACCGTCTTTTGCCTGGATCAGCAGTTTGCCGTCAGCCACCACCGGCTCGGTCAGGAAACCGGAACCGTCGACTTTCTCCTGGGCGACAAAACGACCGTTGCTCGGGTCAATCCAGTGCATATAGCCTTCGCTATCACCTACCACCAAGCTGCCGTTATACAGCGCCGGTGCGGTCAGCAGACGGTGCAGCAGATCGCTCTGCGTCCACAGCGTCACGCCACCCTCGGTGCTCAGCGCCAGCAGGCGATCGTTCTGATCGACCAGGTAGATGCGGTTGCCGTCCACCACGAAATCATTCACGGAGCCCAGCTCGCGTTTCCACATCACCTGGCCGCTACGCAGATCCATCGCAGTCAGGTTGCCGTTATAGGCCAGAGCGTAAACCACGCCATTGACGATGACCGGCGTGGTGTCCACATCGCTCAGGCGGTCGATTTCGGTCGGACCGGTTGCCTGAGAGATACGCTGCTGCCAAATCATCTGGCCCTGCTGCATCAATACGGCACTAACGCGACCGTTATCACCGCCGACAATAGCCGCGCCAAAGGCAGTGGCTGGCGCAGATTCACCGCGCAGGGAGAGCGCAGGCATATCGAGGTTAACCGTCCATTTCACCGCACCGTCAGCTTCATTCAGCGCCTGCAGCTGACCGTTGGCGGTATGCACCAGCACCATGCCATCGCTGACCACCGGACGGGAGAGCGCTTCGCCCGCGACGCGGGTCTGCCATGCGATGGAGCCGTCGCTGGCATTAAGGGCGTAGACCTGGGCCTTCTCGCTGCCGATATAGACATGACCACCGGCAACCGTCACACCGCCTGACAGCAGAGCCGGCGTGCGTGACAGCCAGCCGCTTTTTTCTGCCAGATTAATCGACCACACCTCTTTGCCATCATCGGCGTTTACGGCTTTGACGATGCCTTTGCGGTCAGCCGCATAGACAACGCCGTCCGCAGAAGCCGGATGCAGGTTGGAGTAGAAGTCGCCAATACCGTCACCGACGGAAGTGCTCCATGCGGTAGACGGCGCAAACTGGTTTTCAACCGTTGGCAGTGGAGACATGGTGACAACATCTTCTTCGCCGCTGAACAGTGAACAGCCGCTCAATAACGTAACGGAAAGCAGTCCTGGCAGAAGTAATTTACGCAATTGCATCGGGTCCCTCTCAGACGGACAAATTATTTATTTTCATCTGCATCATTTCGCTCAGCGCTGGCGAGGCGTTGCTTTTCACGCCCGCTTCCCATGCGCTGCGCGCGCCTTGTTTGTCACCTTTACTCAGCAGTGCTTCACCACGCAGGTCGGCAACAATCGAGGCAAAACCTTCACCCTTAACAGAGTCGAGGGTTTTCAGCGCTTCGTCTGTTTTCTTCTGCTGCACCTGAATACGGGCAAGACGCAGATTGATGAGCGCTTTCAGGTTATCGTTGCCTGCGGCTGCCAGACCCTGCTGCAGCTGAGCTGCCGCTTTGTCCAGCTCGCCTTTATCAACGAACTGCTGAGCCACTTCCAATGACGCCAGCGCGCCATAGGTATTTTTATTGTCGGCGGCAAATTTCTCTGCTGCCGCCAGGGTTTGTGGCCGATCGGCCTGAATGGCGCTCACGGTATTTTCATACTGTAAGGAGGAGCCACGCGCGGAATCGACCTGATGATTGTTCCAGTAACGCCAGCCCACCAGGGCACCAACCCCTAAAATGACCCCAACAGCCAGCGCTTTGCCGTTTTCAGCAAAGAAGCGTTTAATCGCATCGACCTGGTCGTTTTCGTTCTCGTACATTTCCACGCAGTCCTTCTCCTTAGCCCAGTAGAGTGCGCAAGTGCGCCGCAACGCCGTCCTGCGTTACCGTTGTTTGCTCACCAGAGCGCAGATCCTTCACCACCACTTCGCCGTTAGCCACTTCTGACTCGCCAAGTACCAGTGCAATACGCGCGCCCCACTTATCGGCACGGGCGAACTGTTTCTTAAAGTTGCCGCCGCCGTGGTTGGTCATCAGCTTAGCCGCTGGCAGCGCATCGCGCACGCGTTCGGCAAGCTGCATTGCCGCAGACTGCGTTTCCGCGCCTGAGGCCACCAGGTATATATCGACAACAGGATCGGCTTTAAATTCCGGATTAACTGCCTGAACTAACAAAACAAGTCGCTCAAGACCCATGGCGAAGCCTACTGCCGGTGCAGGACGACCACCTAACTGCTCCACCAGACCGTCGTAACGACCGCCCGCACAGACCGTTCCCTGTGAACCGAGGCTGGTGGTAACCCACTCAAACACGGTACGGTTGTAGTAGTCCAGACCGCGTACCAGGCGCTGGTTAACGGTGTAAGCAATACCGGCAGCTTCCAGCAGTTTGCACAGACCGGCAAAGTGTTCGCGGGAATCTTCGTCCAGATAATCGCCCAGGGCAGGCGCGTCGTTCAGCAGGGCCTGCACGTCCGGGTTTTTGGAATCCAGCACGCGCAGCGGGTTGCTGTACATACGACGCTTGCAGTCTTCGTCCAGCTTCTCTTTATGCTGCTCGAGGAAGGCCACCAGCGCATCGCGGTAGTTTGCACGCGCTTCAAGAGAACCGATGGAGTTCAGCTCCAGGGAGACGTGATCGGCAATACCCAGCGCGCGCCACCAGCGGGCGGTGAGCATAATCAGCTCCGCATCGATATCCGGGCCCTGCAGACCAAAGGCTTCGACACCCAGCTGGTTAAACTGACGGTAGCGACCTTTCTGAGGACGTTCGTGACGGAACATTGGGCCGATATACCACAGGCGCTGCTCCTGATTGTACAGGAGACCATGCTCGATGCCGGCGCGTACACATCCCGCCGTACCTTCCGGACGTAAGGTCAGGCTGTCGCCGTTACGATCCTCAAAGGTGTACATCTCTTTTTCAACCACATCGGTGACTTCACCGATAGCGCGTTTGAATAACGGGGTCTGCTCTACAATCGGCAAACGGATTTCACTGTAACCGTAGCTGCCGAGCACCTGCTTGAGGGTGCCTTCAATGCGCTGCCAGATGGCGGTCTCGGCAGGCAGATAATCGTTCATGCCGCGAATGGCTTGAATGTTCTTTGCCACGTTTGTTCTCTTTCTATAGACAAAAATGAACCCTGGGGTTCATAACCGAAGGGTTCAATCATACACAGGAAGCGAACCGCTTCCCATCTCGTTATTTTTCTACCTGTAGCACGCTAATGCGCTGCGCTTCATCCAGCATGGTGGCTTTGGCGCGGATGCGGGCTTCAAGCTGATCGATCATGTCGTTATTATCCAGACGATCTTTGCGGACGCCATCTTCATAGAGACCACTTTTCTTGTTACCACCCGTAACGCCCAACGTCGACACCAGCGCCTCACCCGGACCGTTCACCACACAACCGATAATCGAAACGTCCATCGGGGTGATGATATCTTCCAGACGCTGCTCGAGCGCATTCACCGTACCGATGACGTCGAACTCCTGACGCGAACAGGTCGGACAGGCGATAAAGTTGATGCCGCGGGAACGAATACGCAGTGACTTCAGGATATCGAAACCGACTTTGATCTCTTCCACCGGATCGGCGGCCAGCGAGACACGCAGAGTGTCGCCAATGCCTTCGTTCAGCAGCAGACCAAGGCCAATCGCTGATTTTACCGCACCGCTGCGCGCGCCGCCGGCTTCGGTGATCCCGAGGTGCAGCGGCTGATCGATCTGCTTCGCCAGCAGACGATAGGATTCAACGGCGAGGAAAACGTCCGAGGCTTTCACGCTGACTTTGAACTGATCGAAGTTCAGACGATCGAGATGGTCCACATGACGCATGGCCGATTCGAGCAGCGCCTGCGGGGTCGGTTCACCGTATTTTTCCTGCAGATCTTTTTCCAGCGAACCGGCATTCACGCCGATACGGATGGGGATGTTTTTGTCGCGGGCGCAATCAACGACCGCGCGGATGCGCTCTTCGCTACCGATGTTGCCAGGGTTGATACGCAGGCAATCGACGCCGTATTCCGCTACTTTCAGCGCGATACGGTAATCGAAGTGAATATCGGCAACCAGCGGAACGGAGACCTGCTGTTTGATGAGTTTAAACGCTTCTGCCGCATCCATTGTCGGCACGGAAACGCGGACAATGTCTGCGCCCACACGTTCTAACGCTTTGATCTGATTGACCGTTGCCGCCACATCGGTGGTACGGGTGTTGGTCATCGACTGAACGGCGATGGGAGCACCATCGCCAATTGGCACATTCCCGACGTAAATACGTTTCGATTTTCTACGTGGAATAGGAGCCTGGTTATGCATGGAAAATCTCCCGCGTTGCCTGTCTGTTACTTACTGTGCTGCTGATTGTTCGGCATTGAGGGTCAGACGCGCAACCTGGTTAGTTCTGATAAAACGGCTCAGATCGACAGGTTTACCCTGGAACTGGATCTGGACCGCTGCCGGAGCACCAATCTTGAGCTTATAGGGCGCCTGGCCTGCCAGATTTAACGTGCCGTCCTTACGCTGCAGTCCGCTGAACAGCTTTTTGCCGGTCGCGTCGGTCACTTCCAGCCAGCAGTCGGCGCTGAAGTTCATCACCAGCGCGTTTGGGTCGGCCGGTGCCGCCGCGACGCCAGCCGGATCGGATGGCAGGGGCTGAACCGCGTTATCCGCGGTGGCTGCCAGGGCAGTCTCGACGTTCGCCTGGGAAGGCGAAACGACGGCACTGTCAGCCGGAGCCTGGGCTGTTTGATTAGCCACTGGCGCAGTTGCCTGCGCCGTTGCCACATCCGTGGTGCCAGCAGCAGGGGCCTGCGGTTCGCTGGCGTTTGCTGAGGCGTCGGTATTCAGTGGGATGCTCTGAGCGCCCTCGCCCGCTGAGTTATTCAGCTCGGCGGAGGACTGATCGGCCATGGTGGTGATCTCTTCCTGCTGCGCTTTGTGGTTCTGCCACCACCAGGCGCCCGTCAGGCCGATAACCACAAACAAGACCAGCCAGGTAAAGCTCATCAGCCAGCCATCACGTTTTTTACGACGTTTGCCCAGCGAAAAACTCTGCATCGGCGCGACTTTCGCCGCTCTGACCGGTGCCTGTTTTTCCATCATCGGCAGCAGTTCGTCTTCAGGGATATGCACCAGTTTCGCATAGGAGCGGATATAACCACGCAGAAACGTTGAAGCAAGATCGGCAGGTGCCTTATCTTCTTCAATATCGCGGACCGTGGAAACCTTCAGACATAAGCGTTCCGCAACGGTTTGCTGGCTTAGTCCGAGTTGTTCACGGGCGTTGCGAAGACGAACGCCAGTGGAAAGTGCTGCATTTTGGTCGTGAGTGGCTTCAGTATTCATTCGCTACAACTACTGGTACGTGAAAATTGAGGATCCTGGCGCCGGTGTCACAATGCCACCCGCACCGCGAAACTTCTGGTCAGTTAACCTTAGTAAGACAGCACAATACTGTCAGGTTTTCGTTGACAGAAGCGGCTTGTCAGTGAGGCTAAACTGTTGTTGCGTCGTTACATACTGCCTTAAAGTCATATAAAACGCACCGTAATTATTACCCATACACCGGTGCAATGACTGTTTATTCGCATCTTACGCTGCCACGGCGCAGATAATGCGCCGCGGCAGCGTAATAATTACACGGCCTTGACGTCGATAGCTTCGCCCTGCATACGTTTACGCAGCGTGCGCTTGGTGCGGTCGATAACATCACCGGCCAGCTGACCACAGGCGGCATCAATATCGTCACCGCGGGTTTTACGCACGATAGTGGTGAAGCCGTACTCCATCAGTACCTTGGAGAAACGGTCGATACGGCTGTTTGAGCTACGGCCATACGGCGCGCCCGGGAACGGGTTCCATGGGATCAGGTTGATCTTGCACGGCGTATCTTTCAGCAGTGCCGCCAGCTCGTGCGCATGCTCGGTACCGTCGTTGACGTGGTCCAGCATGACGTACTCAATGGTGACGCGTCCCTGGTTAGCGTTGGACTTCGAAATGTAGCCCCGCACCGAGTTCAGGAAGGTTTCGATATTGTACTTCTTGTTGATTGGCACGATCTCATCACGGATGGCATCGTTCGGCGCATGCAGCGAAATCGCCAGCGCAACGTCAATCATATCGCCGAGCTTGTCCAGCGCAGGTACAACACCTGAGGTGGAGAGCGTCACGCGACGTTTGGACAGGCCAAAACCGAAGTCATCGAGCATGATTTCCATCGCCGGAACCACATTAGTGAGGTTCAGCAGCGGTTCGCCCATCCCCATCATCACCACGTTAGTGATAGGACGGGTGCCGGTCACTTTTGCCGCGCCGACGATCTTCGCCGCACGCCAGACCTGGCCGATGATTTCCGACACGCGCAGGTTACGGTTAAAGCCCTGCTGCGCCGTGGAGCAGAACTTGCACTCCAGCGCACAACCGACCTGGGAAGAGACGCACAGCGTGGCGCGGTCATCTTCCGGGATATAGACCGTTTCAACGCGCTGATCGCCTACGGCAATCGCCCATTTGATGGTGCCGTCAGCTGAACGCTGCTCTTCCACCACTTCCGGGGCGCGGATTTCGGCTACTTCTTTGAGTTTGTTGCGCAGGACCTTGTTGATGTCTGTCATGTCATCAAAGTTATCGCTGCAATAGTGATACATCCATTTCATAACCTGGTCGGCACGAAACGGCTTCTCGCCCATCTCTTTGAAGAACTCGCGCATCTGCTGACGGTTCAGGTCCAGCAGGTTGATTTTTCCATTTTTATTTGGAACCGCAGGAACGGCGACTTCGGAGGTATTAACTAATTCAGACATAATATATTCCGGCCTCGTTGTTACACGTTATGGCCCGTGGAGGGTTAAAAAGAAACGCCCCGGCAAGCAGTCTGCTCATCCGGGGCGTTGCATTGTACAAAGTCTGGCGCAGGGATGCCACGTCTGCACGCGGCATTTACGAAAATAATGTGTAAACGAAACCGTTAAATTAACGGGTACGCGGACACACTTCGCCTTCTGCGAAGAAGAAAGCGATTTCACGTGCAGCAGATTCTACGGAGTCGGAACCGTGGGTGCCGTTCTCGGTGAAGCTGTCAGCGTAATCGGCGCGCAGAGTACCCGCCAGAGCGTTGTCCGGGTTGGTTGCACCCAGCAGATCGCGGTGACGCTGAACGGCATTTTCGCCTTCCAGTACGGAAACCACGATTGGGCCAGAGGTCATGAACTCAACCAGGCCGTCGAAGAATGGGCGACCTTCGTGCTCAGCATAGAAACCGCGAGCTTGCTCAACGGTCAGATGCAGCATTTTAGTACCAACGATTTTGAACCCTGCCGCTTCAAAGCGAGCAAAGATGCTGCCAATAACGTTTTTTGCCACCGCGTTTGGTTTGATGATGGAAAAAGTACGTTCAATAGCCATGATTACCTCTGTGATTTGTTCTGTTGTTTTGCATTCATGCGAAATATATGGCGCGGATTATAATGAGCATTCACGCCATTGCCTATGGATGCATGTAACATTTTTTTAAAATAAGACGAGTTTTAACAACAGATCGTGGCTAAAACCTGTTTTATTTACTGCAACGTAAAATCTACGGTTGCCACCTGCCCCGCCTCATCCATCACCAGCAGTTGATAATCACCTTCATTTTCAAGATGAAGTGTGTACGTCCGCCCCTGCGCATTCAGCGGTTCACCATTCAGGAACCACCAGCGGGCCCCGTCGCTTCCGCTGGCCTGCAGCGGTAAGGACACGCGCGCCTCCCCCGGCAGACGCTTAATCACCGCTCCCTGACGAATGCCTGAAAGGATCAGCGGTGCCGGGAAGGCCTGGCCGAGCGGCGGGCAGGTTGCAGATGCCGCCGGGATACGCGCAGACCGCCGTTCCGCCTGCGGTAGCCACGGCTCCAGCGGCAGCGGCCAGACGTCGAGGGTGCGTTCCTGTGCCTGCGGGCAATCCGCCGCCACGCGTTGACCGCTGTTATCCAGCCAGACAGGGAAACGAATCCCGCGGATGCCCTCCTGCTCCGGCAGCAACAGCGTCGGCGGCTGGCTCCCCTCAAGCAGCCAGGTCGCGAGGCGGCGGCGACAGTTGCTGTCCCCGTCAGGCAGGGACTGCCCGCCCGGCCAGCAAATCACGCCGCGGCTCACCGAGGCCGGACGCGGATCGCGCGGCAGGCGCGCCTCATCCAGCGCCGAGCGCGACTGCAGCAGGTTGTTGACCTGATTTAACACCGGAACCGCGCTGGCAAAACCAAACTGCCCAGCCACCGGCGTGCCGTCCGGTCTGCCGGTCCAGATCCCGATCACGTAGCGCGCATTCAGCCCTATCGCCCAGGCATCGCGGTAGCCATAGCTGGTACCGGTTTTTATCGCCAGAGGCACCACCTGGGCAAGCGCGCTGTCCGGCAGCGGCTGTGCCTCGTTGGCCAGAATACGGCGGATGATCCACGCCGCACCGGGCGACAGCAGGGGCCGTTCAACCAGCGGGTCGCCCGGCTGCATGCGCAGTCTTCCTGCCCGTCCCTGACAGGCAAAGGCGCTGTATGCCGCGGCGATATCTTCCAGACGTGCCCCGGCGCCGCCCAGGATCAGGGAGAGGTTCGGCTGAGCGCCTGCGGGAAGCAGCAGCGGTAATCCGGCATTGCGCAACATTCCGGCAAACTTTTTCGGCCCGTAGGCTTCCAGCACCTGCACGGCGGGCAGGTTAAGGGATCGCACCAGCGCCTCGCTCATGCTGATCGGGCCATGAAAACCGCTGTCAAAATTCCCGGGACGATAATCGCCGGTGCGGCGCGGAACATCCTGCAGCAGCGAGGCCGGGTGGATCAGCCCATCGTCCATCGCCAGGCCGTAGACAAAAGGCTTAAGCACCGATCCCGGAGATCGGATCGCCGAGATCATATCCACATGGCTGAAACGGCTGTCGTCGGTAATGTCGACTGATCCAACCCAGCCGCGCACCTTCATATCGCTGTGATCGACAACGATCATTGCCAGCGAACTGCGGGGCGGTAGCCGGGATTTCCAGTTCAGCGCCAGCTCCTCCAGTTGGCGCTGCAGCGTGGCATCAAGGGTTGTCACCACTTTGGTGTCACGGCTTTTGCCGAGCATCATGCGTGAGAACAGCGGCGCCAGCTGCGGCATTTGCCGGGGGGCCAGCCATACCGGCTCCTCCTGCGACTCGCTTACCTGACGCGCGGGCCAGACGCCCTGCGAGGCCATGCGTTTGAGGACTTTATTACGTGCCGCCTCGGCGCGCTCCGGCCAGCGATCCGGGCGCAAACGGCTCGGGGCCTGCGGCAGGACGGCAAGCAGCGCGGCTTCGGAATAGCTCAGCTGCGCAGGGGCTTTCCCCAGGTAGGCCCAGCTGGCGGCTCCCACCCCCTGCAGCGTGCCGCCAAAGGGGGCGCGGTTCAGATAGAGGGTCAGGATTTCACGTTTGGAGAGGTGCCACTCCAGCTGAAGCGCGCGCCAGAGCTGACGCACTTTGCCGCCCAGGGTGCGGGGATGGGGATCCAGCAGGCGGGCTACCTGCATGGTCAGCGTACTGCCGCCCGACACCACCTTCCCGGCAGTCAGATCCTGCCAGGCGGCACGCAGCACCGAGAACGGGTTAACGCCAGGATGATCCCAGAACCAGCGATCTTCATACTGGATCAGGGCCTCGAGATAGCGCGGCGAGACCTCTTCGATGGTGACCGGATAGCGCCAGATCCCGTCGCGATCGGCAAATCGCCACAGCGGGATCCCCTTTTCATCCACTACCACCCGGGCGGGATTGACCTCGTGTAGCGGCAGTGGCCACAGGCGATCGGCAGCAATGACGCCGCCCCACAGCAGAAGTATCGCCCCCGCCAGCCATAGCCAGCGGGAGCCTGTCCATTTCCGATACTGCACGTTACGGAACGACGATCAGCGGGCCGCTGGCCGCACCCGTTGCCCGCCACTGCGGCACGTACATCGATTCCACCAGCGGCACGGGCACCGCATAGGTTCCCGGCGTGACGGCGCGGGCCAGATAGACCAGCGTCACCGGCTGGCCTTCATTGACCGGCACGGCGGCGACAAAGCGATCGTCGCGGAACTCCATATGCTGAATGTCGGCCTGCTGCATCTGGCTGAGCAGGTTTTGCACCTCGCTGCCGCTCTCCTGCAGGCTGGCGCTGCTGCTGGCCAGGTTCTGGTTTTCCAGCTCCAGCCCGGCAGGCAACAGGTCAACTACCAGGGCATCCGGCACGTTCTGGCTGGCGGTCACATTCAGCCAGACCAGCACCAGCTCGCCGCTCTTCAGGGAGGAGAGGGATTTACTGCTGCCATCGGTCGCCAGAATCTGACGTTCAATTCTCAGCACGTTAGAAGCAGGCTGCGGCGCGTATTGTGGATAGCCGCTGCTGTCCAGGCGCACCCACAGCGGCGCAGTGCCGGTATTGGTAACCTGCAGGGCGGCCAGCCGATCGGCATCGAGGTTCTGCACCTGCGGTTTGTCACCACGGACGTTGCCTTCCGCCAGCGTGGTAGTGGCCTGCCACGCCCCGGAAAGGGTCTGCAGGGAACGACCCGCCAGGAACAGGGCATTGCTCTCCTGGGTAGAGAGCCAACGCTGGCTGAACGCATGCTGAGACAGGACGTTCAGCAGCGTGCTCTGCGCATCCGGCAGCAGGTTGTACTCTTCCAGCAGGCTCAGCATCATTGCGTTATCACGCAGTGGGCTACCATAATCGGCCATCCAGCTCTGCGTTTCGCTGCGCGGTGTTTTGAGGGCCAGATCCAGCGCCTGCTGGCTGCGCGGCGCATCGCCCATCAGCTTCAGCGCCAGCCCCAGCTGCATCAGCGGCAGGCCCGATTTTGCCTGCGCACGACGCTCCCAGATTTCGCGCAATGCCCCGAGAGGGGCTTTCTGCTGACGTGCCAGCACCAGCGCAGCATAGGCCTGGATCGCAAACTTGCTGCCCTGAATATCGTCGCTGTAGCGGACCGCCATCATGCCCGGATCCTGCAGGTAGCGCAGCAGGCGGTTGTTGGCATTGTTAACGGCATCCGCCGGCACGCTGTAGCCCTGCTCACCCGCGCGCACCAGGAAATCGGTGACGTAGGCGGTGAGCCAGTACTCTTCCGGCCCCTCTTTATCCCAAAGGGCGAATCCGCCGTCGTTACGCTGCATCTGCAGCAGGCGGGATATGCCGATCTCAATGGCTGCCCGACGCTTCTCGTCGCTGTCGCCCTTAATACCCAGCGCGTTCAGCTGTGCGGCACTGGTATAGAGCGACGGGAACAGGCCGCTGGCGGTCTGCTCCAGACAGCCATACGGATAGGCCTGCAGTTCACGAATGTAACGGGCCAGGTTGAGCGGCGGCTTGCCGCTGAGCAGAAGTTGCCCCTGTAACGTCACCGGTGAGAAATTAGCGATGTGCTGTTCCGGCGCGTGCCAGCTTTCACCCGGTTTGAGCATCGTACCGGTATTCACCGTTTGCGCCGGGAACGCCGGACGCACGCCGATTTTCCAGCTCTTCTGCTGTGGCGCAAAGGTTTCACCCGGGAGCGTCAGGCCGCTGACCTGGGCGGCGACTTCGCCCTCGCCGTAACCCTCCAGCGCCCGCACCGGAATAAACAGCGTCGTGCGTTCACCGGCCGCCAGCTGCACCGGCTGCGGCTGGGCGCCTTCCAGCGCCAGATTGCCGCCGGCGGTCAGCGCCACGTTCAGGGTCTGAGGACGATCGGTGAGGTTGGTCAGATCCAGCGTCAGCCGGGCGTTATCGCCGCTGGCAAGGAAGCGCGGGGTATTCAGCTCGGTAATCACGGGTGCGGCAACGACCACTTTGCTCTCACTGCTGCCGAAATCGTCATCGGTCCAGGCCTGGGCCATCAGACGCAGCTCGCCGTTAAAGTCGCCAATCGGCAACGAAACGGTGCCCTCGCCGTTGGCGTCCAGCTCCACCGGCTGCGCCTGCTGGGCGATGATGGTCACATGGTTGACCGGCGGTTTACCGCCACGTTTGAGCTCATCGCCATCACCGCCAAAGCGCAGCGATGCCAGCCGCCCCTGGCCTTCAATTACCTGGCCGTAGATATCGTAGATGTCCGCGCCATAGCGCTTCTGACCAAAGAATGCCTGCCACGGATCGGGGGTGACGTAATCGGTAATGTTGAGTACGCCGCTGTCCACCGCCGAGACCAGCACGTTAACTTTCTGCGGGGTGGCACCCTCTTTCACGCTGGCTTTCACTTTGACCGCCAGGGTCTGGTTTGGCCGCATTTTTTGCGGGTTGTCCAGCGCAATGCTCAGGCGACGGCTCTCATCGCCCATCGGCAGATGCAGCAGGCCCACCGCCCGTTTTGGCGTGGCCGATTTGGATTTATCGCCAGGGCGAACCACCAGCGTGGAAAGATAGAGATCGTGACGTTTCCAGGCTTTATCCACCGGGATGGTCATATCCAGCCCCTCAGTCGGGACGTCGATCTCCTTCCACCACAGCGGCCCTTCGCTGGATTCGATCATCGCATAGCCTTTCCCTGCCGCCGGAGCGGCAATGTGCAGCTTGATGGTCTCCCCGGGCTGATAGGCCGGTTTATCCAGCTTCATCGTCACCCGGTCCGGACGTGCCGCCCCGGTGCCGTCACTGTTGTCCTGCCAGCTGTAGCCTGCCCAGAAGCGCACGCTGCTGATCGCCTCATCCGGGGCTTTCACCTCCAGACGATAGGAGCCCCACTCCACCGGGAAGCTCACTTTTCCGGTCTCGTCGGCGGCCAGGTCCAGCGCCTGTTCGCCCTCAATCAGATCTTTTTGATCAAACTGCGACTGCCAACCGTCGCTCTCGGACCAGTTCCAGGAGTAGTCGCGGCGCTCACGGATCAGGCGCACCTGCAGGCCAGAGACCGCTTTTTTCGCCCCGCTGGCATCGGCATAAACAATATCGAACCCGGCCTGGCTGTTCTCCTCGACAATCGGCTGGTTGACGGTGGTATCGGTGCGGTAGTCATAGACCGCTTTGCTGGCGAACTGCGGACGGATGCCCGGCAGGGTCGCCGCTGGCCAGACGGCCTGCTCCGCCCGTCGGGTGACAGGTCGGCCGCCGGACTCCAGCAGGCTGGCCTGCAAAACCACCTGCAACGGGGAGTGAGTCTCTTTCCACTGGCTGTCGCTGCTCACCTGCCCGCGCCCCCGATCGTTGAGGGTCAGCTGCACTTCATCGAGGCTGCGGCTCAGGTTCTCTTCGGCAATATCCCCGAACTGGAAGCCCGGCAGGGCGGCCACGGCTTCCCGTAGCGGACGCAGGAAGAGCTGCCCCTGCAGGCTGTTGCCGTTGGCGGGCGCACCGTACAGGTAATACCCCGTCACATCGAACGCGACAGGATCCTGCGGTGAAACCGGCGTTTTTTGCCCGGCAATATTGAGCGCCATGCGCTCTGGCATAAAGTCTTCGACGTGGAAATCCCACATCCGCTGCTGGTTATCCCCGGTGCTGGCGCGGACATGCCACATCCCGGTTTGCGCCCCGCTCTCAAGCGGGTAGTCAAAGCGGTAGAGGCCATTTGCAGGCTGGCTGACCAGGGTGCGCGCCACCTGGCCGTCCGGGCGCAGCACCTCCAGCTTCACCGGCTGGTCGGGGAGCGGTTTGCCGTCGCTGTCGCGCAGCAGGCCGTTGAGGATCACCGTTTCGCCCGGGCGGTAGAGATCCCGCGGGCCAAACATAAAGAACTGTTTAGTGAAGCCAGGCGCGCCGGAGATGGCAAACTCCGCCAGATCCAGCGCCGGAAGAGTGAGATCCAGCAGCGTGGTCTGCCCGTCCTTGCGGGCGAGGAGCAGCGCCGCCTCTTTGTCGGTCTGCAGCGTCGCGTGGCCGTCAGCGTCACTGGTGGCCTGCGCCAGCGTCTGCCCTTTATCGTTAAGGAGCTGCACTTCGATTGCCGATTGCGCCGCACCGTTCTCCAGGCTCTGGGTAAAGATATCCAGCCGGTTATGGTAGCGGTGTGCGGAGAGACCAATATCGCTGAGGGTAAACAGGGTGGCGGCGTTACTGTAGTTGTAATGCCCGGCCTGATTCATCACCGCGATATAGACGCCCGCCTGCTGTAACGGCTTGATATCCGCCAGCGGCAGGAGCAGTTTTTCACGGGTATTACGCGCCGGGTTAAGGTCGAAACGGCCGGTGTAGACCAGATCCGCCATCTTCAGCAGATTGTCGGACTCCCAGTTGGTGAGCGAGTTGCGGTACTCCCACTGGCTGACAAAGGCGGCTAATGATTCAGGTTTAACCCGGTAGAAATTCACATCGACGTTATTCACGTTCAGCGCCATCACCGGCAGCCCTTCCACCACCTTACCCGGCAGCAGCGAGCCGCGGCTGGCAAAACCGACGCTCGGCTCAATGTCGCGGGTGGTAATGGCTTTTTCGACGTCGCTGCCAAAGGTGTTTTTGTTCAGCGCCAGCAGATCGCGCTCGACGGTGACCACCAGGTTGCGGTTCGGCTCCAGATGGCGCAGGCGCAGCTCTTTCAGATTCGGCGCCAGCTCCCAGGCGCCATCAACCTTGCCGCTTTTTTTGTCGACCACGTGCACCGTCCGGGCGAAATCCTGCGATGGATCGAGCGGCACCGAGAAGGTCAGCACCAGGGCAGCGGCCCCGTCCAGCTGGATCTCAGACGCATCCAGCAGGGTCAGCGTTTTACCCATGCTTTGCGCGGCCAGTTTCTCCAGCGTGGCGTTGTCCGGCTTTGCCGGCGCAGAGGCAGGCGCTGGCGTAGAGGTGGAAGCGGTAGCTGTGGCGGGTGCCGCTGAAGAGGTCTTGTCGTCACTGTCATCACAGCCGACAAGCGTGATGGTGGTAAGCAGCGCTAATGACAGCGCGGCAAGGCGAAACGGTTTCATCCTTTATCCCTGGCCTTGCGGGCCTGTTGGTCGTCGTCGGGATAAGTATTATCCGCAAGTTTCATTAATACAAAAGTGTCGATTTCAATTCTGGACAGCGTCTCGCAAAGTTTTCTGCGTGGATAACATTCTGGCTGCTGGCGCGATCACAGCGTTAAAGGTTACATGTAACCTTTAACGTCATTTGTTTTTAAAACAACAAGATAGCTGGCTAAGTTCGCGTTTGCCCTGCTAATTTTAACGTTATGACGCACCCTGAGTGCGCGGTTCAATAAGAGAGAACGTCATGAAACGAGCCGTGAACGCCCTACAAAATTTCGGAAAATCACTGTACGGACCGGTACTTATCCTGCCTATTGTCGGTCTTTTCATTGCTTTTGGTAATGTGTTGGGTAACGGCGCCCTTGCCGGTTATCTGCCGTTCCTCGGCCATCCGCTGATCCAGAGCATCGGCCAGCTGATTTCAAAATCCGCCGTCTCGGTGCTGGTGAACCTGGCGCTGGTGTTTGCCGTGGGTATCCCCATCGGTCTGGCAACGCGTGACAAAGGTTACGCGGCGCTGATAGGCCTGGTGACCTTCGTGGTGTTTATTAACGCCATGAACGTGACCCTGAATCTGCAGGGCGCGCTGGCCCCGGCGGACCAGATGAAAGCGGCCGGACAGAGCATGGTGTTGGGCGTGCAGGTGCTGGAGATGGGCGTGTTTGCCGGGATCCTCACCGGGGCGCTGTCGGGCTATCTGTATAACAAATACTCCGGCGTGCAGTTTAACGGCGCGATGGCGATCTACTCGGGGCACTGCTTCGTCGCCATCATTATGCTCCCGGTCTCCATGCTGCTGGGGGTGGTGATGAGCGAGCTGTGGCCGTTTGCCCAGAACGGGATCAGCGCCATGGCCTTAGCCATTAAAGGCTCCGGGGCGTTTGGGGTAGCGATTTACGGCTTCCTTGAGCGCATCCTGGTGCCCACCGGCCTGCACCATCTGGTCTATACCCCTTTCCTCTATACCGAACTGGGCGGCACCCAGGAGGTCTGCGGTGCCACCTATCAGGGCGCGCGCAATATCTACTTTGCCGAGATGGCCTGCCCGGAGGTGAAGCAGCTCAGCAGCACCGCGGTGTGGGATGCCCGCGGCATCAGCAAGATGTTTGGCCTGCCTGCCGCGGCGCTGGCGATGTATGTCACCGCCAAACCGGAGCGTAAAGCCGCAGCGAAAGCGATTCTGATCCCGGCGGCGCTCACCTCCCTGCTGGTGGGGGTGACCGAGCCGATCGAGTTCTCCTTCCTGTTCGTCGCCCCGCTGCTGTTTGTGGTGCACGCGGTGCTGACCGGGATCGGCATGATGCTCTTTTATCTGCTGGGGGTGCACGCCATCGGGGCCAACGGCATTATCGATTTCATTCTTTATAACCTGCCGCTGGGCACCGAAAAATCCAACTGGCCGATGTACATCCTGGTCGGGCTGATCATGTTCGCCCTCTACTTCGCGATCTTCCGCTTCCTGATCCTGCATTTCCGCATGAAGACGCCGGGACGCGAAGAAGAGGATCAGGAGACCCGTCTGTACAGCAAGCAGGAGTACCAGGCGAAAGGCAGCAATGATGGTCTGGGCGAGGCGATTGTGGTCGGCCTCGGCGGACGCGAAAACATCGAGGTGGTGGATAACTGCTACACCCGTCTTCGCGTCACGGTGAAAGACGTTGCCATCATCGACGAGCCACGGCTTAAGGCGACGGGCGCGAAAGGCATTATCAAGCAAGGTAACAACGTTCAGGTGGTCTACGGGCTGCATGTCAAAAAAATGCGAGAAGCGGTCGAGACGGTTCTCTGAAGGAGATAAACATGATTACACCCCCATTTATTCTCTCTATCGCCGGTGGCGGCAGCACCTATACGCCCGGGATTGTGAAAAGCCTGATGGTACAGCTGGATAAATTCCCGCTGGCGGAAATTCGCCTCTACGACATTGATGCCGCGCGGCAAAACACCATCGCGCCGGTGGTGGAGAAGGTCATTCGCGATCACAGCCAGAGCATCAAATTTACCGTTACCAGCGACCCGGAAGTGGCGTTCAGCGGGGCCCATTTCGTCTTCGCCCAGATGCGCGTCGGCCAGTACAAAATGCGCGAGCAGGATGAGAAGATCCCCCTGCGTCATGGGGTGGTCGGTCAGGAGACCTGCGGCCCGGGCGGGCTGGCCTATGGCCTGCGTACTATCCTGCCGATGGTTGAGCTGATCGACATGGTTGACCGCTATGCCCATGAGAAGGCGTGGATCGTCAACTACTCCAACCCGGCGGCCATCGTCGCCGAGGGCGTACGTCGCCTGCGTCCGGACGCCCGGGTACTGAACATTTGCGATATGCCGGTAGCGGCGATGCGTAACATGGGGGCCATTCTGGGTGTGGATCGCCACAAGCTGGAGGTGGACTACTTCGGTCTGAACCATTTCGGCTGGTTTACCCGCGTGCTGGTGGACGGCGAGGATAAACTGCCGGAGCTGCGTCGCCATGTCGCAAAATTTGGTCTGCTGACCGAAGATGCGGCCAAAACTGACCCGCAGCACTCGGATCCGTCGTGGGTGAAAACCTGGCGCAACATCAAACCGATCATGGATAACTTCCCGGAGTATCTGCCGAACCCGTATCTGCAGTACTACCTGATGCCGAATCAGATCGTGGATCACCAGAATCCGGACTATACCCGCGCCAACGAAGTGATGAACGGTCGCGAGAAAAAGCTGTTTGCCGCCGCACAAGAGTATAAACAGACCGGGATCCTGCCGGATGCATTCCACGTGGGGGTGCACGGCGAGTTTATCGTGGATGTGGCCCGCTCGCTGGCGTTTAACCTGCGCCAGCGCCATCTGGTGATGGTGGAAAACCGGGGGGCGATCGTCAACCTGCCGTACGACGCGATGGTTGAGGTCCCGGCCTATATTACAAGCGAAGGTCCAGAGCCGATCCGCATCGGCCGGGTGCCATTGTTCCATCAGACCCTGCTGCAACAGCAGCTGGCCTCAGAGCAGCTGCTGGTGGAAGCCACCATCGAAGGCAGCTATGAGAAAGCCTTGCAGGCGTTCACCCTGAACCGCACCGTGCCAACCATGGAACATGCCAAAGCGATTCTGGATGAGATGATTGAGGCCAACTGGGAATACTGGCCTGCGCTGCAAAAAGCCTGGCAGGATGGGGAAGCGGTGAAAAAATAAGGGCTTGCTCGCGAGTTGAACGTGGTTCGCTTGTCGGTGTCAGAAAAAACACCGACAATCCATTAATGGATTCATTTATGGAGGCAACCATGTCCACCTCATATTTTGTCGCAGCCGACTGGCTGATTGAGCACAGTGATGACCCTGAAGTCCAGATCCTCGACGCGCGCATGGCGCCGCCTGGCCAGGAGCATCGTGACGTTTCTGCCGAATACCGCGCCGGGCATCTGCCGGGGGCGGTATTTTTTGATGTTGAAGCCCTCTCCGATCATACCTCTCCCCTGCCGCACATGATGCCGCGCCCGGAAGCTTTTGCGGTGGCAATGCGCGAGCTGGGCGTCAGCCACGACAAGCATCTGGTGATTTACGATGAAGGGAATCTCTTCTCCGCTCCACGGGCGTGGTGGATGCTGAAAACCTTCGGCGTGGAAAAGGTGTCGATTCTGGCGGGCGGTCTTGCCGGCTGGCAGCGGGCCGAGTTACCTCTCCAGCAGGGCGATGTCTCCCTGCCGGACGGCGACTTTGAAGCCACCTTCGATGCCGGGGCGATCAAGCGTGTCACCGACGTGCTGCTGGCAAGCCACGAGCAGACCGCGCAGATTGTCGATGCCCGCCCGGCCCCGCGCTTTAACGCGGAAGCCGACGAGCCGCGTCCGGGCCTTAAGCGCGGCCATATCCCTGGCGCGCGTAACGTGCCCTGGGGCGATCTGGTGTTTGAGGGTGAACTGAAAACCACCGACGAGCTGCGTGAAATTTTCTCTCGCCAGGGCGTGGATCTGCATCAGCCGGTCGTTGCCAGCTGCGGCTCCGGCGTCACCGCCTGTGTCGTTATTCTGGCGCTGGCGACCCTCGGCAAAACCGACGTCACGCTGTACGACGGCGCGTGGAGTGAATGGGGTGCCCGGGACGATCTGCCGGTTGAACCGTCCCGGTAATGGATAACCGTCTGGCGACACTGTTAACGCGCGGGGAGTCTCTGACCCGCGCAGAGTATCGCGTGCTGGCCCATCTCACCGAGCATCCGCTGCTGGTGGGCCAGATCACCGTACGGGAGCTGGCGCAGGCGACCTTTGTCTCCACCGCTACTATTATGCGCCTGTGCCGCAAGCTGGGGTTCAGCGGCTTTAGCGAGTTTATCTGGCACTGCAAGCAGCTGTTAAGCGATACCCCGCACATTGCCGCCGAAACCCGGCAACCTGCGGAATTACCCGCCCTGTTTAATCAGTTTATCGCCAATTATCAGCAGACCTTTCAGTGGGCAACGGCGGAGAAACGCCGCCGGTTTGCCGGGCTGCTGCGCGACAAGGAGAGCTTTTTCCTCTACGGCGCGGGCTTCTCCTATCTGTTTGCCGAGTACCTGACCAAGAAACTGCAGGTGCTGGGCAAGACGGCATTTATCTCCGGCCCTGGCGACAGCCGCAACATCTTTCTCAGCAACGCCTCGCGCTATCAGGTGTTCATCGCGGTCTCGCGCAGCGGGGAAACGGAGCAGGTGCTGGATAAGGCGCGGATCGCGCAGAACGTGGGGATGACGGTGGTGGCTTTTACCCGGGCGTCGGCGAATACCCTGGCGGGGATGGCGGATCTGCATTTTGCCTTATACGACGAAGCGGTGCATTTCGCTGCCGAGGCCGCAGGAGTGACATCGTTTGAGTCGAACCTGGTGCTGCTGATGGATTTACTGCTGCTGGAGGCAACGGGGTGAGTGTTCACCCCGCAAGGGCTCAGATAATACGGTTGTTTTTGAAATCGCGCAGGAAGCCACCCCAGCGGCGCTCATAGAAGGGCGTGATGTGCTCGGTGATAAAGTGGCTGATGCCCTTCTCGCCTTTTACGACCCGGCAGATATCGATGGGCTCGTCGCCCGGCAGGGTGTCGGTCGCCACGCTGCCCGCGGCCTGGATGATGTCGTCGATCTCGCCATCTGCCTCAATGCCAATCAGCAGTACCGGCTGTTCGTCGGCCTGCTCTTTGATCGAGCAGAGAAACGCCCGCTTGACCGGTTTGATGGTTTTGAACAGGGTGGTCAGGGAGTCGATCATCTGTGCCGGTGGCTCGGCCACTTCCGACAGCAGCAGCGACTCACCGCCCTCCAGCACCTCCTGTGTGCTGAGCGGGTTACCCTCTTCGCCAATCAGGTGGCTGATTTCGCGCGGGGTGAACTCTTTCCCGGTCGGCAGTTTGGCGTTCAGAAACAGGGTTTCGCCCAGCGTCATCTCAAACAGGGTGCGCACCGGCATCACCACGAACGCCTGCTCATCTTCAACCGCTGCCTGTAAGGCTTCAAGGGAGGAGAAGAACGGGATCACCGAGGTGCCGTCATCTTTTTCCCAGTGCAGCAGATCCAGGGCGCTGTCCTCAACAACCTGCTCACCTTCCGCGGCGGTGCCAGGCACCCAGACGGTGGACTCCAGCAGCGTGCGGAAAAATGCCGGACGATGGGCAGGCTCGGTGGCCGCTTTTTCCAGCAAAGTTTCTAATTCGTTTTTGATTTCTGACATAGTTTCGTTACTTCAAAATCGCCCGGCGGCGCTATGCTTGCACGGGCCTACGGGTTTTGTAGGCCGGGTAAGCGCAGCGCCACCCGGCAAGACGGTAATCTGTCGGCCCGGCAAGCGCAGCGCCGCCGGGCAAGTCAATTACTCTGCGGTCAACAGGTTCGCGATGGTCCGCACACCCAGACCGGTCGCACCGGCGGACCACTGCTCAACCGCCGCTTTGCGGTAGGTAGCGGAGCAGTCGATATGCAGCCAGCCTTCACGATAGTTCTCAACGAAGTGCGACAGGAAACCGGCGGCGGTGCTCGCCCCTGCCGGGTAGGCCGCGCTGGCAGTGTTGTTCAGTTCGGCGAAGTTCGACGGCAGCTGGCTGCGGTGGAACTCGGCCAGCGGCAGACGCCAGAACGGTTCGTTCTCGGCGGCAGCGCTTGCCAGCACACGGTTCGCCAGCTTGTCGTCAAAGCTGAACAGCGCGTGGTAGTCGTTGCCCAGCGCGGTTTTCGCCGCGCCGGTCAGGGTTGCCATATCGATGATCAGCTCTGGTTTTTGCGCGCAAGCGTCAATCAGGCCATCGGCCAGCACCAGACGGCCTTCGGCGTCGGTGTTCATCACTTCGACGTTCTTGCCGTTGCGGTAGCGAATGATGTCGCCCAGCTTGAAGGCGTTACCGCTGACCATGTTGTCGGCGCAGCACAGGTACAGCTTCACGCGTTTATTCAGGCCGCGGGTGATGGCAAAGGCCAGCGCGCCGGTAATGGTGGCCGCGCCGCCCATGTCGGACTTCATGGAGTCCATGAACGCGCTCTGCTTCAGGCTGTAACCGCCGGTATCGAAAGTGATACCTTTCCCGACCAGGCAGGCGAATACCGGTGCCGCTTTATCACCGGTTGGGTTGTAATCCAGCGCCAGCAGTACAGGAGGACGTTCGGAGCCGCGGCCAACGGTGTGGATGCCCATGTAGTTCTGCTCGCGCAGATCTTCGCCTTTGGTGATGCGGTAAGACATCTTGTCGCCAGCGACTTTGCTCAGCAGATCCACCGCGCGCTGCGCCAGCTGTTCCGGGCCTAACTCTTCCGCCGGGGCGTTGATGGTATCGCGCACCCAGTCGATGATGGTCAGACGGCTTTCCAGCTCTGTCTTTCCTGCGTCGTCGAGGTTCGCCCACTCAATTTTACGGGTGCCTTTTGGACCTTTATAGCCCGCCCAGAATGCCCAGCTGCGATCGGTGTCCCAGCCTTCGCCGTCGAGACACACATGTTTAATGCCCAGGCCGTCGATTTTCCGCGCCGCGCGCTGGATCAGACCGACATCGTCGCTGCCGTTCAGGTGCAGGGTAATACCGTCATTGTTGATGCTGTAAGTGGCTTTTTCACCCCAGCGCGCATCGGCAGGCTGAGTAGAGAGCGTAATCTTCATCGCTTCGGTCATTTTTATTTATCCTTATTAGCAACAAGCAAACGGGCCGCCTGAAGGCAGCCCGTTACGTTTTTATTCTGCTTCGTCCAGCCAGACTAACAGAATCGCCTCCAGAATTTTTTCATTGGATGCGTTGGGATCGTCGTCAAACTCTTCCAGATCGCAAATCCACTGATGCATATCGGTGAAGCGTACGGTCTTCGGATCGAGATCCGGGTTAGCGTCGTACAGCGCCTCGCCGATTTCACGGCTGTCAGTCCACTTCAGTCCCATATCAATGCTCGCGTGCGTGGTTAAGCGTATAACGCGGAAGTTCGACCACCAGATCTTCATCGGTGACGCGCGCCTGACAGCTCAGACGGCTTTCCGGCTCCAGACCCCATGCTTTATCCAGCATGTCGTCTTCATCTTCTGTGCTCTCCGCAAGAGAGTCAAAACCCTCGCGGACGATGCAGTGGCAGGTCGTGCAGGCACAGGATTTTTCACAGGCGTGTTCCACTTCGATACCGTTACGCAGGGCAACGTTAAGGATGGTTTCGCCGGTCTCAGCTTCCAGAACTGCGCCATCCGGACAGAGGTCCGCATGAGGCAAAATAACAATCTTTGGCATATTAAACCTCGTCCACGGAGTGGCCTTTCAGCGCGGTACGGACAGACTGGTCCATGCGGCGAGCGGCGAACTCCTGGGTTTGCTTATCAACGTTTTTAATCGCTTGTTCTATGGCGTCAGCGTCATTGCCAACCGCCACCGCGCTCAGTTGCGCGACGGCGTCGTCAATGGCCTGACGTTCTGCGGCGCTTAACAGCGCGGCATCAGCAGTGAGTGCGCTGTTCAGGCTTTCCAGCACGCGTGCGGCTTCAACTTTCTGTTCCGCCAGCATACGCGCCTTCACATCCTGCGCAGCAAAACTCATTGAGTCCTGAATCATGGTGGCGATTTCGCCATCGGTCAGACCGTAGGACGGTTTCACCTGGATGGAGGATTCGACACCGGTCGATTTTTCCATCGCCGTGACGCTCAGCAGGCCGTCTGCATCCACCTGGAAGGTGACGCGGATATGCGCCCCGCCCGCAGGCAGTGCCGGGATCCCGCGCAGCGCGAAACGCGCCAGCGAACGGCAGTCCTGGACCAGCTCGCGCTCGCCCTGAAGCACGTGGATCGACATCGCGGTCTGGCCGTCTTTAAAGGTGGTGAACTCCTGCGCGCGCGCCACCGGAATGGTGGTGTTACGCGGGATCACTTTCTCCACCAGGCCGCCCATGGTTTCTAACCCGAGGGACAGCGGGATCACGTCCAGCAGCAGCATTTCGCTGTCCGGCTTGTTGCCGACCAGGATATCGGCCTGGATAGCGGCACCAATGGCGACCACTTTATCCGGATCGATAGAGGTTAATGGCGTGCGGCCAAAGAATTCGCCCACGCGCTCGCGTACCAGTGGAACGCGGGTCGAACCGCCGACCATGACAACGTCCAGCACCTCTTCTGCTTCCACGCCCGCATCTTTCAGCGCGCGACGGCAGGCCAGCAGGGTGCGTTTCACCAGCGGGGCGATCAGCGCATTGAACTGTTCACGGCTGATGTCGCCTTTCCAGCCCGCGACCTCAACGGTCACGGAGGCAGCATCGCTGAGGGCGATTTTGGCGGCAATGGCCGCGTCCAGCAGCTGACGTTGCAGACGCGCGTCGCTGCGATCGGATATCCCCGCCTGCTCACAGATGTGATCCGCCAGCAGATGGTCAAAGTCGTCGCCGCCGAGGGCAGAGTCGCCGCCGGTCGCCAGCACTTCAAACACCCCGCGGCTTAAGCGCAGAATCGAAATATCAAAGGTCCCGCCGCCGAGATCGAAGACCGCAATCACCCCTTCCTGACCGGAGTCGAGGCCGTAGGCAATGGCGGCAGCCGTCGGCTCGTTAAGCAGACGCAGCACGTGCAGGCCCGCCAGACGCGCCGCGTCTTTGGTGCCCTGACGCTGGGCGTCATCGAAATAGGCCGGAACAGTGATCACTACGCCATCCAGCTCGCCTTCCAGGGTCGCGGTTGCGCGGGCGGCCAGCGCCTTAAGGATATCGGCAGAGACGCGGATCGGGTTCAGTAAACCCGCGGCGGTGGCGATCATCGGCAGGCCATTTTCACTTGCCTGCAGCTGATACGGCAGATGCGGATAACGGCTCTGGATGTCTGCCAGCGAGCGGCCCATCATGCGTTTTACCGAGCTGATGGTGTTGGCCGGATCCTGGGCTGCGTTGGCCCGTGCATCAAAGCCCACGCTGTGGCCCTGGGGCTGATAGTGGACCACAGAGGGCAGCAGGTGTTGACCCTGCGCATCCGCCAGCGTCTCAGCCTGGCCGCTGCGCACGGTCGCCACCAGCGAGTTGGTGGTGCCTAAGTCGATGCCTACCGCCAGACGACGCTGGTGCGGTGCGGCACTTAAGCCCGGCTCACTAATTTGTAATAAGGCCATAATTGCTTCCGAAATTAAAAATCGAGCAGCTTTTCTTCGAGTTGTTCAGCACTGCTTCGCAGTTTATCGAGAAAACGCAGCTTGCGAACGCTGTCCGCCGCCACGTCCCACGTCTCGTTATTCAATTGGTCAACCATCTGCTGATGGCGGGTATCGAACATCCCTTTTACGCGCTTAATAAAGCGCTCAAGACGGGCTTCGTCTTTGGCCTGTTCGATCTCATCCAGCTCTTCACGCAGCTCCAGCTGTTCCATCAGGAAGGCGGTGTCGCGGACGGTGTGTTGCTCGCTGGAGAGATCAAACCCGTGGCGCGAAAGCAGATATTCTGCCCGACTCAGCGGATTGCGCAGGGTTTGCCACGCCTGATTGATGGTCGCAGAGTGCTGCACCGCCGCCAGCTGTTCCGCCTGCGTGCCGCTGGCGAACTTATCCGGGTGATACTGACGTTGCAGATCCTGGAAACGGGCCGCCAGCGCCTGAGTATCAATTTCATACCCGGCTGGTAACCCAAAGAGGGTGAAGTAATCCATAACAATCTCAGGGTTAGCTGATTAAAACAAACCCCACACACAGTCTGGCTGCGGTGGGGTTAGCAGGTGATACGCAATTAAACGTGGAAGCTTTCGCCGCAGCCGCACTCGTCTTTAACGTTCGGGTTAGTAAATTTAAACCCTTCGTTAAGGCCTTCTTTTACAAAGTCCAGCTGAGTGCCGTTCAGGAACTGCAGGCTTTTACCATCGACCACCACCTTCACGCCTTTGTCTTCGAATACGGTATCTTCCGCCGCAGGTTCGTCAACAAATTCCAGTACATACGCCATACCGGAACAGCCGGAGGTGCGTACACCCAGTCGCAGGCCGAAGCCTTTGCCACGGTTTGCCAGGAAGGAGCTTACTCGCGCGGCAGCGCTGTCGCTAAGGGTAATCGACATAACAACCTCAACTAATTATTTTGCTTCACGTTTGCTTTTGTAATCCGCGATTGCAGCTTTAATCGCATCTTCCGCCAGGATAGAGCAGTGAATTTTCACCGGCGGCAGTTCGAGTTCGTCAGCAATATCGGTATTTTTAATCGCCTGCGCTTCGTCCAGAGATTTGCCCTTCACCCACTCGGTGACCAGGGAGCTGGAGGCGATTGCGGAACCGCAACCGTAAGTCTTGAAGCGCGCGTCTTCAATGATACCTTCATTGTTGACTTTAATCTGCAACTTCATCACGTCGCCACAGGCCGGTGCACCCACCATGCCGCTGCCTACGCTGTCGTCGCTGTTGTCGAAGGAGCCCACGTTACGTGGATTCTCGTAATGATCGATAACTTTTTCGCTGTATGCCATGTTGAATTCTCCTTACAAACCGATTAGTGATGTGACCATTCAATGCTGTTCAGATCCACGCCTTCTTTGAACATTTCCCACAGTGGAGAGAGTTCACGCAGACGGCCAATGGAGTTGCGAACCAGTTTGATGGTGTAGTCAATCTCTTCATCGGTAGTGAAACGACCTAAAGAGAAGCGGATAGAGCTGTGTGCCAGTTCGTCGGTCATGCCCAGCGCACGCAGTACGTAGGACGGCTCCAGGCTTGCGGAAGTACACGCAGAACCGGAAGAGACGGCCAGATCTTTCAGGGCCATGATCAGCGACTCGCCTTCAACATAGTTGAAGCTGACGTTAAGAATGTTCGGTGCGCCCTGCTCGAGATCGCCGTTCAGGTAGACCTCTTCCATATCCTTTACGCCTTCCCACAGACGGTTGCGCAGCGTACGCAGGCGCGCCATCTCGGTTTCCATCTCTTCTTTGGCGATACGGTAGGCTTCACCCATACCCACGATCTGGTGAACAGGCAGAGTACCAGAACGCATGCCGCGCTCGTGACCGCCGCCGTGCATCTGGGATTCGATACGGATACGTGGCTTACGACGCACGTACAGCGCGCCAATGCCTTTCGGGCCATAGATTTTGTGGCCGGAGAAGGACATCAGGTCCACTTTCAGCTGGCTCAGGTCGATAGGCAGTTTGCCCACGCTCTGGGTCGCATCAACGTGGTAGATGATACCGCGCGCACGGCACAGTTCGCCGATAGTGGCGATATCCTGCACCACGCCGATTTCGTTGTTGACGTGCATGATGGAGACCAGAATGGTGTCATCACGCATTGCCGCTTCGAGCTCTTTCAGGTCGATGATACCGTTGCGCTGCGGCGCGAGGTAGGTCACTTCAAACCCTTCACGCTCCAGCTGGCGACAGGTGTCCAGCACGGCTTTGTGTTCGGTTTTGCTGGTGATGATGTGCTTGCCTTTTTTCTGATAGAAATTGGCCGCACCTTTGATCGCCAGGTTATCGGATTCGGTCGCGCCTGAGGTGAAAACAATTTCACGCGGATCGGCGCCAACCAGCTCGGCAATCTGATTACGGGCGATATCTACCGCCTCTTCAGCATGCCAGCCAAAACGGTGGGAGCGGGAAGCCGGGTTACCGAAGTTTCCGTCCAGGGTCAGACACTGCATCATTTTCTCGGCAACACGCGGGTCCACCGGCGTGGTTGCGGAGTAATCGAGATAGATAGGTAATTTCATTGCTCTTTAAACTCCGTACATCGCTTCAATGCAAGGAATCAGGCAACCGGCTGGATGTACGACCGGGTCATCGGGGCGCGCGAACGCCCCGGCCTGATTCTAAAATACTTATCGTTTTTTATTACGCGCGCAGTTTAACGTCGATAGCGTCTTGCGTGCGGGTATTACGATGGGACTCGTGCGAGTGCTGACGACCTGAGACGTCCAGCACTTCCTGGTTGTTAACCAGTTCACCGATGGTGATGTTATTCAGGAAGCCGGTCAGACGGTCGCTCAGATCGCGCCACAGCGCGTGAGTCAGACATTTATCGCCGCCCTGACAGCCGCCTTTACCCTGGCAACGGGTCGCGTCGACGGATTCGTCAACTGCGCTAATGACTTCGCCAACGGCAATACTGCCCGCGTCTTTACCTAACAGATATCCGCCGCCAGGACCGCGGACGCTGGAAACCAGGCCATTTTTACGCAGTCGGGAGAACAGCTGTTCCAGATAAGAGAGGGAAATTCCCTGACGTTCAGAAATATCAGCCAACGGAACCGGGCCCGATTCGGAGTTGAGCGCAACGTCCAGCATCGCGGTCACGGCATAACGCCCTTTAGATGTCAGTCTCATGTCTTACTTAACCTCAAACTCGCCCCTGCCCGGGGATTTTTATTGTAAAGTGGGGGTATTGCATAGCAGGGCCAAGTCTGACATTCCCGACTAATTTGGTCAACTATTTACTTGACTGTTTTAGTCAGGTATTTAACCTTCTGTGCGCTCATTAGTTTTGCCCGGCGGCGCTTCGCTTGCACGGGCCTACGGTCTTGTAGGCCGGGTAAGCGCAGCGCCACCTGGCAAGCAAACGGCACTACTCTTTATTCTTCTGCTCAATCGACGCCAGAATACCGCGCAGGATGTTCAGCTCCTGGCTCTCCGGACGCGCGCGGGTAAAGAGGCGGCGCAGTCGGTTCATCACCTGCCCCGGATGCCCGGCGCGGATAAAGCCGGTGGCGAGCAGGGTCTGCTCCAGATGGCCATAGAAACGCTCCAGGTCATCCACCAGCGGATACGGGGTCTCTTCCGGCGCAGCGTAAGTCTCTTTCTCCTGCGTTGCCAGCCACGCCATCCGCACTTCGTAGGCAATAACCTGCACGGCCATCGCCAGGTTCAGCGAGCTGTATTCCGGGTTAGCGGCAATGGCGACGTGATAATGACACTTCTGCAGCTCGTCGTTGGTCAGCCCCACGCGCTCACGGCCAAACACCAGCGCCACCGGCGCATGCTGGCCTTCGGAAACGCTTTTCAGCCCGCATTCACGCGGATCGAGCATCGGCCACGGCAGGGTGCGTGAACGCGCGCTGGTTCCGACTACCAGACTGCAACCGGCTAAGGCTTCATCCAGGGTATCGACGATCTGCGCATTGCCAATCACGTCGCTGGCACCTGCGGCGAGCGCAATGGCCTGCGAGTCGGGTTTGACCAGCGGGTTAACCAGCCAGAGATTGGTTAAGCCCATGGTTTTCATAGCACGGGCCACGGAGCCCATATTGCCGGTATGCGATGTTTCGACCAGCACGATTCGGATATTTTGCAGCATAATTTTTCTGAGTCTGGAGAATATTCGGTGATGTTATCATAAACGGAAGACATATTCCGATCCCGCTGCTATACTCTGCGCCGTTTTCGTATCCCCGTTCTTTAACATCCAGTGAGAGTAACCGATGCAACATCCTATGTTGACCATCGCCGTGCGCGCAGCGCGCAAGGCGGGTAATGTAATTGCCAAACACTACGAGACCCCAGATTCCGTAGAAACCAGCCAGAAAGGCAGCAATGACTTTGTGACTAACGTCGATAAAGCCGCAGAAGCGATTATTATCGAAACCATTCGCAAATCTTACCCGCAGCACACCATCATCACCGAAGAAAGCGGTGAGCATGCAGGCGAAGATCAGGATGTTCAGTGGGTTATCGATCCTCTGGATGGCACCACCAACTTCGTTAAACGTCTGCCACACTTCGCTGTCTCTATCGCCGTACGCATCAAAGGCCGTACTGAAGTGGCTGTGGTTTACGATCCAATGCGTAACGAACTCTTCACCGCAACCCGTGGTCAGGGCGCACAGCTGAACGGCTACCGTCTGCGCGGCACCAACGCTCGCGACCTCGACGGCACCATTCTGGCGACCGGTTTCCCGTTCAAAGCCAAACAGCACGCACCTGCCTACATGAAAATTCTGGGCAAACTGTTTACCGAGTGCGCTGACTTCCGCCGCACCGGTTCCGCTGCGCTGGACCTGGCCTACGTTGCCGCTGGCCGCGTGGACGGTTACTTTGAAATTGGCCTGAAGCCGTGGGACTTCGCTGCTGGCGAACTGATTGCCCGTGAAGCGGGTGCCCTGGTGTGCGATTTCACCGGTGGCCACAACTACATGCTGTCCGGCAACATCGTTGCAGGTAACCCACGCGTTGTGAAAGCGATGCTGGCGAACATGCGTGACGAACTGAGTGAAGCGCTGAAGCGTTAATTCTGGTTGTCTTGCCCGGTGGCGCTCGCGCTTACCGGGCCTACAAGACCGTAGGCCGGGCCAACGAAGTGCCGCCCGGCATTTTAAAACGGCCGCATTCCCCTGCCCACCGGCACCGCACTGATCCACATCATCACCGCCGCTACCAGCAATACCACTCCACCCGCTAATGCCAGCGTTGTCCATCCGATCTGTCGCCACAGTACCGGCGCTTTGTTGCCGCTAAGCCTGACCGCCAGCTGACGAAAGCCGTGCACCAGCAGCGCCAGCGAAGAGATGGTTAATCCCGTTCCCGCCGCCATCGCCAGCGCCGAAGCCACGCCCCAGCTGAACACGCCGATCACCTTACTGAACAGCAGCACCATAATCGCCCCGGAACAGGGTCGCATGCCCATGGACAGGATAATCATCATCCGCGCCCGCCAGTCGTCAGCGCGCTGGATCTGCGTCGGGCTCGGCAGATGCTGATGGCCGCAGCCGCAGTTTGCATCGTGGACGTGATGCGGAGTAAAGGCTTTGAAGGTCGGTTTACGCAGCAGGCCGCGCAGTTTTTTCAGCGCCCGCCAGCAGAGCATCAGCCCCAGCACGCCCACCAGGGCATAGCTTCCCTTCTCCAGCCAGAAGCTGCTCATGTGCAGATCCCGCGCCGGGAGCTGCAGCAGCGTTAACACGCCTACCACCAGGGCGATCGCCACCACTCCCTGTAATAAAGAGGAGGCCAGGGTTAAGCCGATACTCGATTTCAGTTTTGAGGGATGGGTGGCAAGCCAGGTGGCGATGACAATTTTGCCGTGGCCCGGCCCCAGGGCATGCAACACGCCGTATACAAAGCTGAATAGCAGCAGCGACCCGCCTGCCGCCGTCGGATTGTCGGCCACCGCGTTCAGCAGGCCGCTCATCTGCTGGTTGACGTCCCGCTGCCAGAGAATGCTCTGGCGCATCACCTGCGGCCACGCCTGCCAGAGCCAGACAGCGCCCGCCACCGCCGCTACCAGAAACAGCCCCAGCGGCCAGAGATCCCACCCGCGTCGCGCGCGTACTACTGACATTGCAGGGTCACCGTCTGGGCAAACTGTTTGCCGAGATCCATATCCTCCGGGGGCGCATCGTCTTTATCCAGCGAGCTGGCAAAGTTCAGCGTCTCGTCGCTGGGCTCCGGGGTGTCCACGCTGACGGAACAGCTTTTTTGCAGCTCAGCAGGCAGCGACACATCGTCATCCTCGGCGTAGCTCATGTCCACGTAATAGGAGGGATCGAAGGTGGAGAAGGTATATTTTTGTCCGGCCAGCGGCTGAGGCTCCGCCAGCGGCAAAATAAAGGTCAGCACCGCCTGATGCTCCTGACGGGTCATGCCGTACTGGGTCGGCCGGTTGAGGAATTTCACCTTCTGCCCGTTATGCCAGAACTCGGTAAAGTAGTGCTGACCGAGCACGTTGGCCATGACTTCCGCCGCCAGTTTTTTCCAGATCTCATCCCCCGGCTTTGCGTTTTCGGCATCGTAAAGCAGATCGGCGGAGGTCAGCTCATCCATCGCCCAGCGCATCTTCAGCCCGGTAAGCTGGTTGTCTTTCACCATGATCTGCGTTTTCAGGGTGATAAAGCTGTGAGGGTGCGCGGCGGCGGTAAAAGACAAAACCGCCAAAAAAAGCGTCGTTGCGCTGCGTTTCACTGTTTGCATCTCATCCTCACGTCAAAAATTCTGTGATGTTCACCCGCATTCCTGAAGGAAAGCCCGGCATCACGTGCTATGGCGTACATCCTTTAGCTATTCTTATCAAACACACTCACTGGAACCCGACAGATGATGACGACTCTCGAAATGCCATCTGCACTTTCCAGTTCGCAGCGCCGCTGCCAGGTTCTGTTGATGCTCTATGTGCCAGGCTTTCGCGCCACCCTGCAAAGCATCGGTGAAATCAACGGTGTCGATGATGCCCTCTGCCGGCAGGATATCGACGAGATGCGCATGGAGATCCAGCGCTATCACCAGCTCGACATTGCGACACAGCATGATGGCTGCTACCTGCTGGAAGGTAGCCACCTGAACCAACGCTTGTGCCTGCTGCACTGGTTGCGCCGGGCGTTACGCCTCTGCCCCCACTTCGTCGCGCAGCAGTTTACCCCATCTCTGAAAATCGCGCTAAAGCAGCTCGGCATCGCCCGCACTTTATATGACGATACCAACCTGCGGGCGCTGATTAACTTTTGCTCCCGCCGCCTGCAGCGCCAGTTTGAATGCCGGGACACGCAGTTTTTGCAGCTCTATTTGCAGTACTGTCTGCTCCAGCACCAGCTGGGCCAGAGCCCCGAATTTTCGGTGGTTCAGCGTAACTGGACCCAGTCGCGCAGCGAATATCTGATGGCGCAGGAGATTATCCGCCACTGGCAGCGCCGCGTGGCGCAGGCGCCTCACGCCGATGAGCAACCTTTTCTGGCGCTGCTGTTTATGATGCTCCGCACGCCGGATCCCCTTCGCGATACGCACCAGGAAGATGACCGTCTGCGTCGCACCATCACCCGCATGATCGCCCGCTTTCATGGGCAAACCGGCATGCAGTTCAGCGACGAGCAGGGGCTTATCGATCAGCTCTATATTCATCTGGCGCAGGCTCTGGACCGCTCGCTGTTTGGCATCGGTATCGACAACAGCCTGCCCGAAGAGATCCACCGCCTCTATCCGCGCCTGATGCGTACCACCCGCGAGGTGCTGTTCGAGCTGGAGGCGGAGTTTGGCCTGCGGTTTTCTGAGGAGGAGTCGAGCCTGGTGGCGGTGATCTTTGGCGCCTGGCTGATGCAGGAGAACGATCTGCATGAAAAGCAGGTGGTGTTGCTGACCGGGGAGGATAAAGCCTGCGAGGAGTTGATTGAACAGCAGCTGCGGGAGCTGACCCTGCTGCCGCTGAACATTCGCTATGTGACGCTACAGGCCTTTCAGAAGGAGGGGGCCCCGCGCGAGGCCGCCCTGGTGGTCACGCCCTATACCACCGCCCTGCCCCTGTTCTCGCCGCCGCTCATTCACGCCGTCGAGGCGTTGAATGCGCAGCAGCAGGAACATATTCGCGCCATGCTGGAATCTTAGCGCGCTGCTACCCGCGGACGCAGCAGAACCGCGGGCAGCGCCACCAGCGCCATCACCCAGAAAACCCCGTGACCGAGATGCTGGTACAGGAAGCCGGCGAAGACGGTCATGATCGCAATACTGCCCCCCATTGCCACCGCCGAGTAGACCGCCTGGAGGCGGATCACATCGCTGCCCTCGCGCGCCGAGATATAGCGCATCGCCGCCAGATGGCACACCGTGAAGGTGCCGCAGTGCAGGATCTGGGCGACAATCAGCCACGGCAGTTCGGTGGTCCAGCCCATGATCCCCCAGCGGGCGATACCGCAGACGGCGGAGAGCAGGAGCAGTTCCCGGGCGCCAAAGCGGCGGAACAGCCGGTTACTGAGGGCAAAGATGATTACTTCTGCCACCACGCCCAGCGACCAGAGATAGCCGACCGCCGAAGCCGAATACCCGGCCCCCTGCCAGTAAATCGCGCTGAAGCCGTAGTAGGCGGCATGCGCCCCCTGCAACAGGCAGACGCAGGCGAGGAAACGCCAGCTCTGCGCCACCAGCGAGCGCCATGCCGGCCAGCCTGCGCTCTCCTGCTGACGGCTTTCGCCCTGCGGCATCACCGATGGGCGCAGCAGCATCCCGAGCAGCATCGACATAATGCCCAGGCTCAACAGAGCCAGAATGGCGCGATAGTCGTACAGGCTCACCAGCTTGCCCACCAGCGCCGAGCCAATCACAAAGGCGATCGAGCCCCACAGCCGCACCCGGCCATAATCCATGGTGATCTGCTTCTGCCAGGTATTGGCCAGCGCGTCGGTCAGCGGCACCAGCGGCGAGAAGAAGAGGTTGAAGCCCACCATCACCACCACCAGCCAGGCAAACTGCTGGCTGACCCAGAAGCCAGCCATAAATACCAGGGTGAGCAGGGCCAGCACGCGCACGGCTTTGATTAACAGGGAGGGATCGCTGACGCGCGGCGCAATAAGCAGGCTACCGAGAAAACGCGCCACCAGACCCGAGCCGAGCAGAACGCCAATCATCTCCGGAGTGAGGCCGATTCCCTTGAGCCAGACGCTCCAGAAAGGCAGAAAAATACCGTAGCTAAAAAAGTAGGTGAAGTAGCTGAGCGCCAGCCAGCGTGTGGAATGCAAAACCATGAATCCCTCCCGTTTTGGAGGCGATAGTCTGGCGATAAAGCGCTAATTAAGCAAGCAGATAGCCTGCTATAAATTAACTGTTGCTTAACAAAAAAAGTGACCCGAATGGCTCATGGCAAGCGGCACAAATCTGTATTAGGGTTTAATTATCCTGCTCACATAGGTCATGCCGCTATGAACGCTATACGGTATTTCGATTTCGGTCAGTCCCGGGCGCTGATCCTGTTAATCGCCCGTCTCGCCCTTATCCTCCTGTTTATCATTTTCGGCGTGCCAAAAATGTTCGGTTTCGACGGCACGGTGCAATATATGGCGAAGCTGGGCGCCCCGATGCCGATGCTGGCGGCCATTATGGCGGTGATCATGGAGGTGCCCGCCGCGATTCTGATCGTGCTCGGCTTTTTTACCCGCCCGCTGGCGGTGCTGTTCGTCTTTTATACTCTGGGTACGGCGGTGATTGGTCACCACTACTGGGACATGAGTGGCGATGCGGTGATGCCCAATATGATTAACTTCTTCAAAAACATCAGTATCGCCGGCGGGTTTCTGCTGCTGGCGGTGGCCGGGCCGGGCGCTATCTCCATCGACCGCCGTTAGCCATAAAAAAAGGCCGCATACGCGGCCTTTTTGTTCTGCGAAGCAGACTTATGCGTAAACCGGGAAGCGCGCACAGATATCCAGTACTTTGGCTTTCACGCGTTCGATAACGGCTTCGTCATTGATGTTGTCCAGCACGTCACACATCCAGCCAGCCAGCTCTTTCACTTCCGCTTCTTTGAAGCCGCGGCGAGTCACTGCCGGGGAACCGATACGGATACCGGAGGTAACGAACGGGCTCTTCGGATCGTTTGGTACGCTGTTTTTGTTGACGGTGATGTTGGCGCGCCCCAGGGCAGCGTCAGCTTCTTTACCGGTCAGGTTTTTATCAACCAGATCCAGCAGGAACAGGTGGTTTTCAGTCCCGCCGGAGACCACTTTGTAGCCACGGTTCAGGAACACTTCCACCATCGCTTTCGCGTTCTTAGCAACCTGCTGCTGGTAAACTTTGAACTCAGGCTCCATCGCTTCTTTAAGCGCCACGGCTTTCGCCGCGATCACGTGCATCAGCGGGCCACCCTGCGCGCTTGGGAACACGGCAGAGTTCAGTTTTTTATACAGGTCTTCGTCACCGCCCTTCGCCAGGATCAGGCCACCGCGTGGACCCGCCAGGGTTTTGTGGGTGGTGGTGGTGACCACGTGAGCATGTGGAACCGGGTTCGGGTAAACGCCTGCGGCGATCAGACCGGCAACGTGCGCCATGTCGACGAACAGGTATGCGCCGATGCTGTCTGCGATTTCACGCATTTTTGCCCAGTCAACCACGCCGGAGTAAGCGGAGAAGCCACCGATGATCATCTTCGGCTTGTGCTCTTTGGCCTGCTTCGCCATGTCTTCGTAGTCAATTTTACCGGACTCATCAATACCGTAAGGGATGATGTTGTACAGTTTACCGGAGAAGTTAACCGGGGAGCCGTGAGTCAGGTGACCGCCCTGCGCCAGGTTCATACCCAGAACGGTATCGCCCGGCTGCAGCAGCGCGGTGTAGACTGCGAAGTTAGCCTGAGAGCCGGAGTGCGGCTGCACGTTAGCGTAGTCTGCGCCAAACAGCTCTTTGGCACGGTCGATCGCCAGCTGCTCAACGATATCCACATACTCGCAACCGCCGTAGTAGCGCTTGCCCGGGTAACCTTCAGCGTATTTGTTGGTCAGCTGAGAGCCCTGCGCCTGCATAACGCGCGGGCTGGTATAGTTTTCGGAGGCGATCAGTTCGATGTGCTCTTCCTGACGTACTTTTTCCTGCTCCATAGCCTGCCACAGTTCGGCATCATAATCGGCAATGTTCATTTCACGCTTTAACATCCGCATCTCCTGACTCAGCTAACAAGTAAATTTTTGCCTGAAAAAGGCAGTCCAGTTGGACGACGGGCAACAGTATAACTGATTAGCAGAGTGATAACAGGTCTTGACAAACGATTTTACGCAAACGTTTACCTTCCCGCCACGCAAGGGTTTGAGGAATAACGCTCTCGCCCTGTAAAGTGGATTTCTTTTCAGGTTTGTGATGCAGTTAATTCAAGTTGCAAAGAACCATTTACAACGCAGGGTTATTTTTTATAAGATGCATCTAAAATACATCATTAAAGTAACATTTGAAGGAAGCTGCTATGTTAGACGCTCAAACCATCGCTACCGTTAAAGCCACTATTCCCCTGCTGGTCGAAACCGGTCCTAAACTTACCGCCCATTTTTACGATCGCATGTTCGCGCACAACCCGGAGCTCAAAGAGATTTTCAACATGAGCAACCAGCGCAACGGCGACCAGCGCGAAGCGTTATTTAACGCCATTGCCGCGTACGCCAGCAACATCGAGAACCTGCCGGCGCTGCTGCCAGCGGTGGAAAAAATCGCCCAGAAACACACCAGCTTCCAGATCAAACCCGAGCAGTACAACATTGTTGGCAGCCATCTGCTGGCCACCCTGGATGAGATGTTCAGCCCGGGTCAGGAAGTGCTGGACGCATGGGGCAAAGCCTACGGCGTGCTGGCTAACGTCTTTATCAACCGTGAAGCGCAGATCTACAGCGAAAACGCCAGCAAGAGTGGTGGATGGGAAGGTACGCGTGCGTTCCGTATCGTGGAAAAAACCCCGCGCAGCGCGCTGATTACCAGCTTTGAATTTGAGCCGGTGGACGGCCAGCCGGTGGCCGATTACCAGCCGGGCCAGTACCTGGGCGTGTGGCTGAAGCCGGAAGGCTTCCCGCATCAGGAGATCCGCCAGTACTCCCTGACCCGTAAGCCAAACGGAAAAGGCTACCGCATTGCGGTGAAACGCGAGGACGGTGGTCAGGTCTCCACCTGGCTGCACGACGAAGCTAGCGTCGGTGATGTGGTGCATCTGGCCGCGCCAGCGGGCGATTTCTTTATGGCGGTGGATGCCAATACTCCGGTGACGCTGATCTCCGCCGGTGTCGGTCAGACCCCGATGCTGGCGATGCTGGATACCCTGGCGAAATCGCAGCATCAGGCGCAGGTTAACTGGTTCCACGCCGCAGAGAATGGCGAAGTACATGCGTTTTCTGATGAAGTGAAAACGCTGGCTGCCGGTCTGCCGCACTTTACCGCCCACACCTGGTATCGCCTGCCGTCGGATGACGACCGTGCCGCAGCACGCTTCGACAGCGAAGGTCTGATGGCGTTAAGCCAGCATAAAGAGCAGTTCCACGCACCGGAGATGCAGTTCTACGTCTGTGGCCCGGTAGCCTTTATGCAGTACGCCGCGGCGCAGCTCCTTGAGCTGGGCGTGAATAAAGATAATATTCATTACGAATGCTTCGGCCCGCATAAGGTGCTGTAATGCAAAAAGCCCCTCTCACGAGGGGCTTTTTTTTTGCCCGGCGGCGCTGCGCTTGCGCGGGCCTACGGGTTGAAGTCCGGCGTTAAATCGCGGCGTCGTCTTCTTCGCCGGTACGGATACGGATCACGCGCGACACGTCAAAGACGAAGATCTTGCCGTCACCGATTTTGCCGGTCTGCGCGGTGCGGATAATGGTATCCACGCAGGTCTCCACGATGTCGTCCGACACCACGATTTCAATTTTTACCTTCGGCAGGAAATCAACCATGTATTCCGCGCCACGGTACAGTTCAGTGTGGCCCTTCTGACGACCAAAGCCTTTCACCTCTGTCACCGTCATGCCGGTGATGCCGACTTCCGCCAGCGCTTCGCGTACATCATCCAGTTTGAAAGGTTTAATAATCGCATCAATCTTTTTCATGGTGGTCCTTAAACTTATGCCTGTCAGCTGCCTCGTAATCGGTTGCTCACAGTATCATATTCAGGCGGATTTTAGGGTATCACTCTTTAAAATCGTTTGCTTCCAGCTCATGGCGCGACAGCAGCTTATAAAACTCGGTGCGGTTACGTCCGGCCATGCGCGCCGCATGGGTCACGTTACCTTTGGTGATCTGCAGTAATTTACGCAGATAGTTGAGCTCAAACTGATTGCGGGCCTCGACGAAGGTCGGCAGAGCGGTATTTTCCCCCTCCAGCGCCTGGTCCACCAGCGCATCGCCGATCACCGGCGAGGAGGTGAGCGCCACGCACTGCTCAATCACGTTCACCAGCTGGCGCACGTTACCGGGCCAGCTGGCGGTCATCAGCCGCTTCATGGCATCGGTGGAGAAAGCCCGCACAAACGGCTTATGCCGCTCGGCGGACTGGCGCAGCAGCTGCGTCGCCAGCAGCGGAATATCTTCCGCCCGCTCCGCCAGCGCCGGGATCTTCAGGTTGACGACGTTGAGGCGATAGAACAGGTCTTCACGAAACTCGTTGCGCGCCATCGCCTTGGGCAGATCCCGGTGAGTGGCGGAGATAATGCGCACGTTGATGTCGATATCGCGGTTGCTGCCGAGCGGCCTGACCTTGCGCTCCTGCAGCACGCGCAGCAGTTTGACCTGCAGCGGTGCCGGCATATCGCCAATTTCATCGAGGAACAGCGTACCGCCTTCTGCGGCCTGGAAGAGCCCTTCCCGGCTGCTGACCGCGCCGGTAAAGGCCCCGCGCGCGTGCCCAAACAGCTCCGACTCCAGCAGTTGCTCGGGCAGCGCCCCGCAGTTGATGGCGATAAAGGCGTTTTTGCCGCGCGGGCTGGCGTTGTGGATCGCCTGGGCGAGGATCTCTTTCCCGGTGCCGCTCTGGCCGTTAATCAGCACGCTGACGTCGGACTGCGCCACCATCCGCGCCTGCTCCAGCAGCCGCAGCATGATCGGACTGCGGGTGACAATCGTCTCCCGCCACGTCTCATCGCCTGACGGCGCGGCGTGCTCCAGCGCATCGTCGATCGCCTTATAGAGCGCGTCTTTGTCCACCGGCTTGGTGAGGAAGCTAAAGACCCCCTGCTGGGTGGCCGCCACGGCATCCGGGATTGAGCCGTGGGCGGTGAGGATAATCACCGGCATACCGGGTTGCAGCTTCTGGATCTCGGTAAACAGCTGCATGCCGTCCATCTCATCCATCCGCAGATCGCTGATGACCAGATCGACCTTCTCGCGCCCCAGCACCTTCAGCCCTTCCTGACCGCTTTCGGCAGTCACCACGCTGTAGCCCTCGCTTACCAGACGCATGCCCAGCAGCTTCAGCAAGCCGGGGTCGTCATCCACCAGCAAAAGATGCGCAGGTTTTCGGCTTGTCATGGCTTTCCGTCCTCTTGTTTCGGGGTATCCGCCGCGTCGCCGTCAGCGGGCGGCGTCGCACTCTTTGGCGCATCCGGCAGATAGTTGCTGACCGGCTTACGGGTGGAGAGTTGCCGTTCAATATCGGTCAGGTTTTCCAGCTTCCGGGTAGTGGTGTCCAGCTGCGAGCGTAAATATTGCTGCTGCTGGCGCAGGTTATCCAGCTCACCGTCGGTCGTCTGCTGTAACTTGCCGTAGCGTGAACGCTCCTCCGCCAGCTGCAGCTGCAGCACCTGCCCGTGTCGCCATAGCTGATAGAGCGGGCGCACCTGGGCCGGGATCTGCGGGCTCAGCGCATCCAGCCGGGTGGTCAACACCCGCCGCTCCACCGGGTTAATTTTGGCATTTGCCAGCAGGAGCCCGCGTTTAAAGCTCTCCTGCCAGGTGTCATCGCTCCAGGTCCGCGCCTCTGCACGCGCGGCGGCGGGTGAGAGGCGATCCGCACAGTCCATGCCGCGCAGCCAGTAGAGCGGGTTGCTGTCGGTTTCCTGACCATGCAGCTGCCAGATATTATTGCAGTCGGTAGAAAGGAAGTCCGCCAGCTGATGTTCAGGCAATTTTTCATCCTGCTTGTCGCTGATGGCAGGCGTCGGCGCGTGGGTGACGCATCCGGCCAGCAGCAGGCAGGGAAGGCTCAGGCGGATAAAGTGGCCGGAAAATACCGCGTTAATGGCGCGGGAAAAGACGTGTGACATACTCACCAGACTTAGATTCATTTCAGTGATTTTTCCGACTCAAGCGGCAGTTCGATGCGAAAACAGACATCGGTACGGTCGTCAGTGACAAGATTAAGCTCTCCCTGCATACGACGAATGCAGTCGCGGGCGATGCTCAGCCCCAGACCGCTTCCCTTAACCGCCCCTTTGCGTTGATGACTACCCTGGAAAAAGGGTTCGAAGATCATCGTTTTTTCATCGTCGGGGATCGGGTTTCCGGTGTTAGCGACATCGATACAGACACGCGAGCCGTGCGTAAAACTGCGAATATAAATGGTACCGGATTCAATGCCATAGTGCACCGCGTTGGAATAAAGATTATCCAGCACGCTCATCAGCAGCATAGGTTCGGCTAAACAGGCGGGCGTCGAAAGTGCCAGTTCAGTATGCATCATTTTAGCCCGCGCAGGCAGGCTGTGGGCGGAGAGCACCAAATCCACCAGCGGTGCAAGCTCCACCCGCTCCAGCTCGGGTATCCCGTCGGCCAGTTTGCGGTTGTAGTCGAGCAGTTGCTCAATCAGCTTTTGCAGATTACGGCTGCTGGCATCGAGGATCTCAACAATTTCTCCTTGCTCAGGCGTCAGCGGCCCGGCGACCTCATCGGCCAGCAGCTCGGTTCCCTCGCGCATGCTGGCGAGCGGGGTTTTCAGTTCATGGGAGATGTGGCGTAAAAACTGATGACGCTGGGATTCGAGCCACGCCAGCCGTTCGGAGAGCCAGATGATGCGTTGTCCGACCGAGCGCAACTCGCGCGGGCCGGTAAAGACCACGGTATTGCCCAGCGAGCGCCCCTCCCCCAGCCGGTTGATCATCCGCTCAATACCCTTCACCGGGCCGATGATCATGCGGGTGAAGAGCAGGACCAGCACCAGGCTAACCAGAAACAGCACCAGCGCCTGCCAGCCAAAGAACTGGCCGCGCTCGGCAATCTCCTGCTGGAGCTGCTGCCCGCGGGAGAAGATCACCGCCCGGGTCGCCTGGACCATTTCGGTATTGGCGTTGGCGAAGGCCTCCAGCCGGAGGGCGGACATCGTATCGGGGCCGCTGTTGAGGCACTGCAACTGCGCCAGCGCATTGATATCCTGACGCAACGCCTGATACAGCTTGTCGTCCGGCAACACCCCTGCATGGGCATCAAGCATTTCGCTGTAGCGCTTACGCTGATTTTGATACACGTTTGCCAGCGTCCTGTCGTCGAGCACGCAATACTGCCGGTAGCTGCGCTCCATCTCCAGCGCGGCATTGGTCATCGCCTCGCTGCGGCGGGCATCAATCAGGGTGGTACGGTTGGTGAGCGCTGCCTGGGCGCTGAGGGCGTTCAGGCTCTGCCATGCCTGCCATGCCAGGACCAGCAAAGGCAGCAGGATCAGCAGGAATGCCATCATGACTAACTGTCGCAAGGAGCGAGGGAAAACAGACCAGCGTTTCAACGCATTACTCTTTTTTGCGAGGGGGTAAGAGGATGCTAGCTGGACAGCCCTTCAGATACAACAAAGCCGGGTTAAAAACCCGGCTTTGTTATGGAATGAGGCGGTGCCTAACTCGACGTTTCGCCCCGGGTCTGATAAAGCAGAGCTATGATCAGCAGTTGGACGGCAGGCACCTTTTTGTGCGTCATTCGAAGTTTATGTAGCGCGTCCCGAAGGGGCTGACATAAGAGGGTGAATGAGCCACTGGCTACTATTATGCAACAGATGTGCCATAATGCAAATAAAAATATTAAAGTGTTAATTTATATGATTTTTTATAGATACCAGCGGTAATTTCGGATGGGATGATTTTCAGGCTATCTGTCGCTTATTAGCAACACCTTTGCAGGGTTATTCTGCGTACTATAAAAATCAACAGGTTAAATGTCGCCAATTGGCGACATAACAATGTGAGGGTTGTCGCACATTTGCGACACTGGGGAATTGCCGGGCGGCACTGCGTTTGCCCGGCCTACAAAACCTCACTCGGCTTTGTAGGCCCGGTAAGCGAAGCGCCACCGGGCACAACAACGATCTCTTAACCCAACTGCTTACGCGCGTTGCGGAAGATACGCATCCACGGGCTATCCTCGCCCCAGTTCTCCGGGTGCCAGGAGTTGCTGACGGTACGGAATACGCGCTCAGGGTGCGGCATCATCACCGTAACGCGACCGCTTTCGCTGGTCACTGCGGTGATGCCATTGGCTGAACCGTTCGGGTTCGCCGGATAGGTTTGCGTGACTTTACCGAAGTTATCGACAAAGCGCAGCGCCACCAGACCTTTGCTCTCCAGCTCCGCCAGATGCGCGGCGTTACGTACTTCCACCTGCCCTTCACCGTGAGATACCGCAATTGGCATTTGGGAACCCACCATGCCCTGCAGCAGCAGAGAAGGGCTCTGGGTCACTTCCACCAGGCTGAAACGCGCTTCGAAGCGATCGGACTGGTTACGCACAAAGCGCGGCCAGGCTTCGCTGCCCGGGATCAGCTCGCGCAGGTTCGACATCATCTGGCAGCCGTTGCAGACGCCCAGGGCCAGAGTCTGCGGACGGTGGAAGAAGGTTTCGAACTCGTCGCGAACGCGGTCGTTAAAGAGGATGGATTTCGCCCAGCCCTCGCCCGCACCCAACACGTCACCGTAAGAGAAGCCGCCGCACGCCACCAGCGCCTGGAAATCGGCCAGACCGGTACGGCCTGCCAGCAGGTCGCTCATATGGACGTCGATGGCATCGAAGCCCGCACGGTGGAAGGCGGCCGCCATCTCCACGTGGGAGTTCACGCCCTGCTCGCGCAGAACCGCGACTTTCGGACGGGCACCCTTCGCGATATACGGTGCGGCAATGTCTTCATTGATGTCGAACGACAGCTTCACGTTCAGGCCCGGATCCTGGTCGTTAGCTTTCGCCTCGTGCTCCTGATCGGCACACGCCGGGTTGTCGCGCAGACGCTGCATCTGCCAGGTGGTTTCTGCCCACCACATGCGCAGCGTAGAGCGGCTTTCGGCAAAGACGGTCTGACCGTTGGCCTCGATAACAAAGCGATCCCCGGTCACCGCTTTACCCAGGTAGTGTACGCAGTCGCCCAGACCGTGCTGGGCCAGCAGCGCTTCCACCGCTTCGCGATCGGCCGCACGTACCTGAATCACAGCACCCAGCTCTTCGTTGAACAGCGCCGCCAGACGATCGTCGCCCAGGCTGGCAATGTTGGCTTCCACGCCGCAGTGGCCGGTGAAGGCCATCTCGGCCAGGGTAACCAGCAGGCCGCCGTCGGAACGGTCGTGGTAGGCCAGCAGTTTACGTTGGGCTACCAGCGCCTGAATGGCGTCGTAGAACCCTTTCAGCTGCGCCACGTCGCGCACGTCAGCAGCCTTGTCGCCCAGCTGGCGGTAAACCTGTGCCAGCGCGGTGGCACCCAGCGCGTTATGACCTTTACCCAGGTCAATCAGCAGCAGGGCGTTGTCTTCGGTGGAAAGCTGCGGGGTGATGGTGTGACGCACATCTTCCACGCGAGCGAAGGCGGTGATCACCAGCGACAGCGGCGAGGTCATCTCACGCTGCTCGCTGCCTTCCTGCCAGCGGGTTTTCATCGACATGGAGTCTTTGCCCACCGGAATGGTCAGGCCCAGCGCCGGGCAGAGTTCTTCCCCCACCGCTTTCACCGCTTCATACAGCCCGGCGTCTTCGCCCGGGTGACCGGCTGCGGCCATCCAGTTGGCGGAGAGCTTGATGCGTTTGATATCGCCAATCTGGGTGGCGGCGATGTTGGTCAGCGCTTCACCCACCGCCAGGCGGGCAGAGGCCGCGAAGTCCAGCAGCGCAACCGGGGAACGTTCGCCCAAGGCCATCGCTTCACCGTAGTAGCTGTCGAGGCTGGCGGTGGTTACCGCGCAGTTCGCCACCGGCACCTGCCACGGACCTACCATCTGATCGCGGGCAACCATGCCGGTCACGGTGCGGTCGCCGATGGTGACGAGGAAAGTTTTTTCCGCCACGGCCGGCAGATGCAGAACGCGGTTAACCGCCTCGGCAACGGTCACACCCTGCAGGTCGAGGGCTTTGCCGCTGGCTTTACGGGTCTGTACGTCGCGGGTCATCTTCGGCGTTTTGCCCAGCAGCACGTCCAGCGGCAGATCGATCGGCTGGTTGTCAAAGTGGGTATCGCTTAAGGAGAGATGCATCTCTTCGGTGGCTTCACCGATCACCGCGTACGGCGCACGTTCGCGGCGGCACAGCTCGTCGAACAGCGGCAGCTGATCCGGTGCAACGGCCAGCACGTAGCGCTCCTGGGATTCGTTACACCAGATCTCCAGCGGGCTCATGCCTGGCTCATCGCTCAGGATGTCGCGCAGGTTGAAGCGGCCGCCGCGGTTGCCATCGCTCACCAGCTCCGGCATGGCGTTGGAGAGACCGCCCGCGCCCACGTCGTGAATAAAGAGAATTGGGTTGGCATCGCCCAGCTGCCAGCAGCGGTCGATCACCTCCTGGCAACGACGTTCCATCTCCGGGTTGTCGCGCTGTACGGAGGCAAAATCGAGATCCGCATCAGACTGACCGGAGGCCATCGACGAAGCCGCCCCGCCGCCCAGGCCGATGTTCATCGCCGGGCCACCCAGCACGATCAGCTTAGCACCGACGACGATCTCGCCTTTTTGCACGTGATCGGCGCGGATGTTGCCGATCCCGCCCGCCAGCATGATCGGTTTGTGGTAGCCGCGCAGCTCTTCGCCGTTGTGGCTGTCCACTTTCTCTTCGTAGGTACGGAAGTAACCGTTCAGGGCCGGACGACCAAATTCGTTGTTAAATGCCGCGCCGCCCAGCGGGCCGTCGGTCATGATGTCCAGGGCGGTAACAATGCGCTCCGGCTTACCGAAGTCCTCTTCCCACGGCTGTTCAAAGCCCGGGATACGCAGGTTGGAGACGGAGAAGCCCACCAGCCCCGCTTTTGGTTTAGCCCCGCGTCCGGTGGCACCTTCGTCACGGATTTCGCCGCCGGAGCCGGTTGCGGCACCCGGCCATGGCGAGATCGCCGTCGGGTGGTTATGCGTTTCGACTTTCATCAGGATATGCGCAGGCTCCTGGTGGAAGTCATAGCGCCCTGCTTCGCGATCGGCGAAGAAGCGGCCCACCTCGGAACCTTCCATTACCGCGGCGTTGTCTTTGTATGCAGACAGCACGTGGTCAGGGGTTTTCTCCATGGTGTTTTTGATCATTTTGAACAGCGACTTCGGCTGCTGCTCGCCGTCGATAACCCAGTCAGCGTTGAAAATCTTATGGCGGCAGTGTTCGGAGTTGGCCTGCGCGAACATATAAAGTTCGATGTCGTTCGGGTTGCGGTTCAGCTTAACGAACGCGTCCTGCAGGTAGTCGATTTCATCTTCGGCAAGCGCCAGGCCCAGACGCAGGTTGGCGTCAATCAGCGCCTGACGGCCCTCACCCAGCAGGTCCACGCTCTGGACTGGCGCAGGCTGATGGTGGGAGAAGAGCTGCTGTGCGTCATCCAGAGAGGCAAACACGCTCTCCATCATGCGGTCGTGCAGTTCGCTTGCCACAACGGCCCACTGGGCGTCGGTCAGAGTGGAGGCTTCAACGTAATACGCCACGCCGCGCTCCAGACGATCAATCTGGCTCAGACCACAGTTGCGGGCGATGTCGGTTGCTTTAGAAGACCAGGGGGAGATGGTGCCCGGACGAGGCGTAACCAGCAGAAGTTTACCGTTCGGGGTATGGCTGCTCAGGCTTGGGCCGTACTTCAGCAGGCGCTCAAGCCGGACTAAATCCTCTGCCGTTAAGGGAGCATTCAGGTCAGCAAAATGGACATACTCAGCGTAAATATTGCTTACCGGAAGGTCGGCCGCCTGAAAACGTGCCAGCAGTTTGTTGATACGGAAGGCAGACAGTGCAGGCGAACCACGCAGAATTTCCATCATAAGTCTCTCGTCTTCGAAGCGCCGGAGGCGCTTACAGTGTGCGCAAGGGGGGAAAACGGGCGCCATTATAGTGGATCCTGCGCGCCGACGAAACCGTTTGCGTCGTAATAAAATCGACGTTGTCATTTAGCAGGAGATGTTGCAGCTCCCGCTAATAAGTTGCCAAGTGGCGTTACTTTGCGCAAAATGCCGCGAAATCTTTGGTAATACTTGTTTTTACTATGGCCCACATAAACCAGAACAATACACAGCACATAGAATCAACTTATTGAAAAAATTAAAGATTAATTATCTGTTCATCGGCATAGTGACCTTGCTGCTGGCAGCGGCCCTGTGGCCTTCAATCCCCTGGTTCAGCAAAGCCGAAAACCGCATCGCCGCTATTCAGGCGCGGGGGGAGCTGCGCGTCAGTACCTTGTCCTCACCGCTGACCTATAGCGCGATCAACAATAAAGTGATTGGCCTGGATTACGAACTGGCGCAGCACTTTGCAGACTACCTGGGCGTAAAGCTCAAAGTGACCGTACGCCAGAACATCAGTCAGCTGTTTGACGACCTGGATAATGGCGATGCCGATTTGCTGGCCGCCGGGCTGGTCTATAACAGCGAACGTAGCAAGAACTATCAGCCGGGCCCCACCTATTACTCTGTCTCACAGCAGCTGGTCTATCGCGTGGGCAGCCTGCGCCCGCGCACCCTTGCCGGTCTGACAGCAGAACAGCTCACCGTCGCACCGGGGCATGTGGTAATCGACGACCTGCGGGCGCTGAAAGAGAAGAAGTACCCTAACCTCAACTGGACGGTGGATGAGAAGCAGGGCACCACGGCGCTGCTGGAGCAGGTCACCGACGGCAAACTGCCTTACACCATCGCTGATTCGGTGGCCATTAGCCTGTTCCAGCGTGTCCACCCGGAGCTGGCGGTGGCGCTGGACGTCACTGACGAGCAGCCCGTCACCTGGTTCAGCCCCCTTGATGCCGACCAGACGCTCTCTGCCGCGATGCTCGATTTCTTCAACGGGATGAATGAGGACGGCACCCTTGCGCGGCTGGAGGAGAAATACCTCGGCCACGGGGATGACTTTGACTATGTCGATACCCGCAGCTTCCTGCGCGCCGTGGATAACGTGCTGCCGGATCTGAAGCCGCTGTTTGAGAAATATGCGCAGGAGATTGACTGGCGTCTGCTGGCCGCTATCTCGTATCAGGAGTCGCACTGGGACGCACAGGCTACCTCACCTACCGGCGTGCGCGGCCTGATGATGCTGACCAAAAACACCGCCCAGAGCCTGGGCCTGACCGACCGCACCGATGCCGAGCAGAGCATCAGCGGTGGCGCACGTTATCTGCAGGATATGATGGCTAAGGTGCCGGAGACGGTGCCGGAAGAGGAACGGATCTGGTTTGCGCTGGCGGCCTACAACATGGGATACGCCCATATGATTGATGCCCGCGCCCTGACGGCAAAAACCAAAGGCAATCCCGACAGCTGGTCTGACGTCAAACAGCGCCTGCCGCTGCTGAGTCAGAAGCCGTATTACAGCAAGTTAACCTATGGCTATGCGCGCGGCCACGAGGCGTACACCTACGTGGAGAATATCCGCAAATACCAGATAAGCCTGGTGGGGTATCTGATGGAGAAAGAGAGAGAGGCGCAGGCGGCACAGCAGCTGGCGCAAAGTTATCCGGTAGTATCGCCGGATGAGCTTACTCGCCCGATAACTTCAATTCTGCCTTTTGTCTCTTTTTCTGCTGACGCCGCATTCGAAAGAACTCACTTAGCATCTCCGAACACGCTGGTGCCAGCACCCCTCCCAACACATTGACCTGATGGTTCATGCCGGGATGTCTGAGCACGTCCAGCAGCGAACCTGCCGCCCCGGTTTTTTCATCCCGCGCACCAAACACCACCGTGCCGATCCGGCTGTGGATCATGGCACCGGAGCACATGACGCAGGGTTCGAGGGTAACGTAGAGCGTGGTGTCCAGCAGGCGGTAGTTTTGCAGCACCATTCCGCCCTGGCGCAGGGCCATGATTTCGGCATGGGCGGTCGGGTCGTGACGCCCAATCGGGCGGTTCCAGCCTTCGCCAATCACCTGGTTATTGTGGACCAGCACGGCGCCCACCGGGACTTCACCCTCTTCCCAGGCGCGTTTGGCAAGCTGGAGCGCATGGCGCATCCAGTATTCATGATTGAGTTCAAGGTCGGACAACGCAGCATACTCCAGTCTGAAAAGCGGGCGCATTATACACACCCGCTATGCATAATCACAAAATCATTCCAGTTGCTGAAGTTCACCAAGGGGCGTGACGCGCCAGCGGTGCTGGCAGAAGTAAAGGAGGGGGTTGTCCTGCTTGCTGTCGCTGTAGCCGCTGTAGAGCCGCAGCGGGGTGCCGATTTTTTTCTCCAGCTGCACCACCTTCTCGTGGCCGAGGCAGCGCATGGTCAGCACCCAGCCACCGTACGCGCGCCCCATCTGAGTGGCAATCAGGTTGACGCGCGGCAGCCAGGGGGTATCGAAATAGACCTGCTCGACCAGCGGCTGCGGCGAGCCGGTGATCAGCCAGATGTCAGCATCGTTGGCGTTGAGGTAGTTGGTGAGCCGCTCCTGCACCACCGGGAAGGCGGTGACATGCCCGCGAAACCAGGTGACAAACTCTTTCTCCAGCTGTTTGAGCCGCGCTTCGCTGTGACCGAAGGTGCAGCCCCACAGCAGCAGGCTCATCGGCCAGCGGGCGGCGCGGCCTTTAATCAGCAACGCGCCGCCGATGATGGGAAGCAGGGGTAACACGAGCAGGGCATTCAGGGGCTGTCGGCGCAGCAAATAGCGCATAAAGGTGCCGAACATATCCTGCTGATGCAGCGTTCCGTCCAGATCGAAAAAGACTACGCGACGCTCGTGATTGACCAAACCTTACTCCTCTGGATCGTTGAACCCTAACAGCCAGGTAAACAGGAACCCGGCGATCACCGCTACCAGATAGCCTAACAGATAGAGCATGACTTTTCCGGTCACGATGGTTAATGCCAGCGGTAATCCGGAAATACCAAAGGTGATAACGGTTGCCACTTTCCAGTAACTGATGAGCGCCCCGCCGACCGCGCCGCCAAGACAGGCGCCGATAAACGGCTTGCCCAGCGGCAGGGTGACGCCGAAGATCAGCGGTTCACCGATCCCCAGCAGCCCGACCGGCAGCGCCCCTTTGATGACCTTTTTCAGGCGTTCATTACGGGTTTTCATCAGCACCGCAATCGCCGCGCCGATCTGTCCGACACCGGCCATCGCCAGAATAGGCAACAGCGCGTTGTAACCATGGGCCTGCACCAGCTCAACGTGGATTGGCACCAGGCCCTGATGTAAGCCGGTCAATACCAGCGGCAGGAAGGTGCCCGAGAGAACCCCGCCCACCAGGAATCCTCCGCGATCGATAGCCCAGGAGGCACCGTGGGCGATGGATTCGGAGATCACGCCCCCCAGCGGCTGCAGGGCGATAATCGCCACGCTGCCGGTGATTAAGGTGGTCAGCAGCGGATTGAAGATCAGCTCCAGCGAGCCCGGCAGGATATTGCGCAGCCGTTTCTCGATCCAGCACATCAACACCACCACCAGCAGCACGGCGATCACCCCGCCCCGCCCCGGCTGCAGCGCTTCACCAAACAGGGTGATCTGCGCCAGCTGTGGGCTGGAGAGGATCCCCGCCATCACCCCGCCCATTGCCAGCGAGCCGCCGAACACTTTGGCGGTGTTAACCCCCACCAGAATGTTCATGATGGCAAAGACCGCGCTGCCGAAAATGCCGAGGATCCCCAGCAGATTGGGATAGTGGGTCGCGAAGTCACCGACAATGTCCGGGCGTTTCAGGATATTGATGATCCCGGTGATCAGCCCCGAGGCAATAAAGGCCGGGATCAGCGGAATAAAGACGTTGGCCAGCTGGCGCAATGCGTCGCTCATCGGGGCTTTGTATTTGGCCTTCACCTGGGCTTTGGTGCGCTCGGCGTCATCCATCACCGCCCCGCCCATCAGCGAACGCATGGCATCCACCACCTGCGCAGCCTTGCCGGGGCCGACGATCAGCTGATGCTGCTCCCCCTGCTTCACATAGCCGCTGACCCCGGGCAGTTTTTTCAGCCGCGCCAGATCGAGCTTGTTATCATCCTGAACTTCCACCCGGACCCGCGTCATGCAGTTTTCCAGACGCCGGATATTGTTCTCCCCGCCAATACCCGCAAGGATATCGCTGGCGAGAGCTGCTGTTTTTTCCATGTACGCCTCTTTTAGTTCTCTAATGCCGCACGTAAGAATCCCTGATGCGCGTCGAGTCTGGCGCGCGCCGCCGCGGCATCCAGCCCGCTTAAGATCATCAGAATGGCCGGTTTGACGTCATATCCGGTCTGTTTCAAGACCTCTTCCGCCTCTTCCCGCGTGGTACCGGTGGCTTCCACCACCATGCGGCAGGCCCGGTCGATAAGCTTCACGTTGGTGGCTTTCATGTCCACCATCAGGTTCTGGTAGACCTTGCCAAACTTCACCATCGCGCCAGTGGAGATCATGTTCAGCACCAGCTTTTGCGCAGTGCCGGATTTCAGACGAGTGGAGCCGGTCAGCGCCTCCGGGCCGACAACCGGCGAGATGGCGATGGTGGCAACCTGGGCAATGGGTGAGCCCGGATTACAGGAGATCGCCACGGTGGTGCAGCCGGTCTGGTTCGCATACTCGAGGCCGCCAATCACGTACGGCGTGCGTCCGGAGGCCGCCAGCCCGACCACCAGATCCTGCGCGGTCAGGTTGAGGGCTTTGAGATCCTCTTCACCGAGCTCCTTACTGTCTTCGGCCCCTTCCACCGCCTTCAGCAGCGCCCCCGGCCCCCCGGCAATCAGGCCGATGACAAGGCCATGCGGCACGCCAAAGGTCGGCGGACATTCTGAGGCGTCCAGCACCCCAAGACGCCCGCTGGTGCCCGCCCCCATGTAGATGATGCGCCCGCCCGCCTTCAGCGCGTCGGCTGCCGCATCCACGGCTTTTGCCACCTCGGGCAATGTCTCTTTCACTGCCTGCGCGACCAGCGTATCCTGTTGGTTAAAGCGATTAACCAGGTCAAGCGTGGAGAGCGCGTCGAGATCCAGGGTTTGTGGATTGCGGGATTCTGATACCAGTGAGCCGAGATTCATTTTTTTGTGCCTCAAGAATTTTTAATTCATAATAGTCGCATTATAATGGAATATAAAATTCATTCAGGCGAGCAGAATTCGCATTTGCTGCAGTCATCACATTTCGCCAGGAGTCCTTATGAACTGTTTAATTCGAATCCGCCAGCGCTACGCCGGCTTTGCCCAGAGCGATAAAAAACTGGCGGACTTTTTACTCACCCAACCCGACCGTGCCCGCCATCTCAGCTCCCAGCAGCTGGCAAGCGAGGCGGGCGTGAGCCAGTCCAGCGTGGTTAAGTTCGCGCAAAAAATTGGTTTTAAAGGCTTTCCGGCGCTAAAACTGGCGCTGAGCGAAGCCCTGGCCAGCAACCCGAATCCGCAATCCATGCCGGTGCACAACCAGATCCGCGGCGACGATCCGATGCGTCTGGTGGGGGAAAAGCTGATCAAGGAGAACGTCGCAGCGATGCACGCCACGCTGGACGTCAACAGCGAAGAGAAACTGCTGGAAAGCGTCGCCATGCTGCACGCGGCACGGCGGGTGATCCTCACCGGGATCGGCGCTTCAGGCCTGGTGGCACGTAATTTTGGCTGGAAGCTGAACAAGATCGGCCTGATCGCCATTGTCGAACAGGATATGCACGCCCTGCTGGCTACCGTGCAGGCGATGGCACCTGACGATCTGCTGCTGGCTATCTCCTATACCGGCGAGCGCCGGGAGATTAACCTGGCCGCCGATGAAGCCCTGCGCGTGGGCGGGAAAATTCTGGCTATCACCGGCTTTACCCCCAATGCCCTGCAGCAGCGGGCCACCCGCTGTCTGTACACCATTGCCGAAGAGCAGGCCACCCGCAGCGCGGCCATCTCCTCCACCAGCGCGCAGATGATGCTGACCGACCTGCTGTTTATGGCGCTGGTTCAGCAGGATCTGGAGCGGGCTCCGGAACGCATTCGCCACAGCGAGGCGCTGGTAAAAAAACTGGTTTGAGCAGGGAATGACCGAGCGTATAATGCCCGCCCTGTTTGTGTTGTTTCTGAGAATTTCCTGATGGCGCTGTTAATCACCAAAAAATGCATCAATTGCGATATGTGCGAACCTGAATGCCCGAACCAGGCGATTTCGATGGGGGACAGCATTTATGAGATTAACAGCGACCGCTGCACCGAATGCATTGGCCATTACGAGACGCCAACCTGCCAGAAGGTGTGCCCGATCCCCAATACCATCCTGAAGGATCCGGCACATTCAGAATCCGAAGAGCAGCTGTGGGACAAGTTTGTCCTGATGCACCACGCGGATAAGATTTAACTTTCGATAATCACCGTGGCGCAGGCGTAATGACGTTCATCGGCCAGCGTCACGTGTATATGCGCCACGCCCAGCTTTTCCGCCAGCTTTAACGCCTCGCCCCATAGCCTGAGGCGCGGTTTGCCCAGCTCATCGTTAAACACTTCGAACTGATTAAAGGCCAGACCGTTGCGGATCCCGGTGCCGAAGGCTTTCGCCGCAGCCTCCTTCACCGCAAAACGTTTGGCAAGAAAACGCACCGGCTGCTGGTGCGTCTCCCAGATGGCCCATTCGTTATCGCTGAGCACCCGGCGGGCAAGGCGATCGCCGCTACGGGCAATCACCGCTTCGATACGGTCAATCTCGACGATATCCGTGCCTAAGCCGAGGATGGCCATTACTTGCGGGCTTCCTGCATTAGCCGCTTCATCTCTGCCACCGCCTCTTTCAGGCCGCTCATCACCGCGCGACCGATAATCGCATGGCCGATGTTCAGCTCATGCATCTCCGGGATGGCGGCAATGGCTTTAACGTTATGGTAGGTCAGGCCGTGGCCGGCATTAACCTTGAGACCCAGACCTGCCGCATAGGTGGCTGCTTTGGCGATGCGATCCAGCTCTTTCGCCCGGGTGGCATCGTCTTCAGCATCGGCATAGCAGCCGGTGTGGATCTCGATGTACGGCGCGCCCACGTCGGCTGCGGCTTTGATCTGCGCTTCATCGGCATCGATAAACAGCGACACCAGGATCCCGGCGTCCGCCAGGCGTTTGCAGGCGTCACGCATCTTATCCAGCTGACCGGCCACGTCCAGCCCACCCTCGGTGGTCACTTCCTGACGCTTTTCCGGTACCAGACAGCAGAAGTGCGGTTTGGTCTCAACGGCGATCGCCAGCATCTCTTCGGTGACGGCCATCTCCAGATTCATGCGGGTGTCCAGGGTCTGACGCAGGACACGAACGTCACGATCGGTGATATGACGGCGATCTTCGCGCAAATGCACGGTAATGCCATCGGCCCCCGCCTGCTCGGCGATGAATGCCGCCTGAACCGGATCAGGATATGCCGTACCGCGCGCGTTGCGCAGGGTAGCAATGTGGTCGATGTTGATGCCTAACAGTAATTCAGCCATGACAATCCTCGGATTTCTTTTGTTCTGTAGTCTAACGTTTCGGCATAAACTGCCGGAATAATTCGCGGCTCTTTAGGGGCTTGCCACCAAGATAAGGCTTGAGCGCAATGCGGGTAAAGCGTTTTGCCGCCCGCAGGGTGCTGACGTCGGGAAACTCACGTTCCGCCAGCGCCCGCAGATCCCGTCCGGTGAAGGTGCTGTTGTCGATGACAATGCTGGCGATAAAGCCCTTCTCTTCGCGATAGCGGTAGGTCATGGAGTCTTCGACCGGCTCGCCGCTGCCCGCACAGTGCAGAAAATCGACGCCGTATCCCAGATGCCCGAGCAACGCCAGCTCAAAGCGACGCAGCGCCGGTTCCGGCGAGCCGGTTGCGCCTGCCAGCGCCTGGAGACAGTGCAGATAGTCGAAAAAGAGTTCAGAGAAGCGGGTCTCATGTTCAAGAACGCGCGTGATGAGCTCGTTCACATACAGACCACTGTACAGCGTAATACCAGAGAGGGGGAGCGCCAGAGAGACGGCTTCGGCATTGCGCAGGGTTTTTACTTCCCCACGTCCGCTAAAGCGCACCAGCAGCGGTGTGAAGGGTTGCAGAGCGCCCTTCAGGTTAGAACGTTTGGAACGTGCGCCTTTAGCAACAAGGCGCACGCGGCCTGACTCTTCCGTGAAGACGTCCAGCATCAGGCTGGTTTCGCTCCACGGACGGCTGTGAAGGACAAAGGCTCTTTGCCATCCATCCACGTTTTAGTGACTTATACGTCGTCGCCGTAACCAAGACTGCGCAGCGCGCGTTCGTCATCGGCCCAGCCAGATTTCACTTTCACCCACAGTTCCAGGTGAACCGGAGCTTCAAACATCTCCTGCATGTCCTTACGGGCTTCAATACCGATGGTTTTGATTTTGGCGCCTTTATTGCCAATCACCATCTTCTTCTGCCCTTCGCGCTCAACGAGGATCAGCCCGTTGATGTCATATCCGCCGCGCTCGTTGGTCTGGAAACGCTCGATTTCCACGGTCACGGAGTACGGCAGTTCAGCGCCGAGGAAACGCATCAATTTCTCACGGATGATTTCAGACGCCATAAAGCGCTGAGAACGGTCAGTGATGTAATCTTCCGGGAAGTGATGAATCGCTTCCGGCAGATGCTTACGCACGATGCCCGCGATGGTATCCACGTTCAGACCGGTCTCGGCAGAGAGCGGAACGATATCGAGGAAGTTCATCTGGCTACCCAGCCACTGCAGATGCGGCAGCAGATCGGCTTTTTCCTGCACGTTATCAACTTTGTTGACCGCGAGGATCACCGGCACTTTGCCGTCGCGCAGCTTGTTCAGCACCATCTCGTCGTCGGCAGTCCAGCGGGTGCCTTCGACAACGAAAATCACCAGCTCAACGTCACCGATAGAGCTGCTCGCCGCCTTGTTCATCAGGCGGTTAATGGCGCGTTTCTCTTCCATATGCAGACCCGGGGTATCGACATAAATAGCCTGATACGCCCCTTCGGTATGGATACCGACGATGCGGTGACGGGTGGTCTGCGCCTTACGGGAGGTGATGGAAATCTTCTGACCCAGCAGATTATTCAGCAGGGTCGATTTGCCAACGTTCGGACGTCCGACGATGGCAATAAAACCGCAGTAACTCTTTTCTTCGCTCATTCCAGCTCCAGCATTTTTAACGCCTGTTCGGCGGCAGCCTGTTCCGCCTTGCGACGGCTTGAACCTGTGCCAACCACCGGTTCACTCAGGCCACTGACCTGGCAATGGATGGTAAATTCCTGATCGTGTGCTTCGCCACGAACCTGTACCACCAGATAGGATGGCAGCGGCAGATGGCGACCCTGCAGGTACTCCTGCAAACGGGTTTTTGGATCTTTCTGTTTATCACCCGGGCTGATTTCATCCAGACGCGACTGATACCAGTTCAGGATCAGCTGCTCAACCGTCTGGATATCGCTGTCGAGGAAAACGCCACCGATTAACGCTTCGACGGTATCCGCGAGAATAGATTCACGACGGAAGCCGCCGCTTTTCAGTTCCCCAGGCCCGAGTCGCAGGCACTCACCCAGTTCAAATTCACGGGCAATTTCGGCAAGCGTATTGCCACGTACCAGCGTTGCGCGCATGCGGCTCATATCACCTTCGTCCACGCGCGGGAAACGGTGATAAAGCGCATTCGCAATAACAAAACTTAAAATGGAGTCGCCCAGAAATTCGAGTCGCTCATTGTGTTTGCTGCTGGCACTGCGATGGGTTAATGCCTGTTGCAACAACTCCTGATGCTGAAAAGTGTAGCCCAGCTTCCGTTGAAGCCGATTAATTACGATGGGGTTCATGCGATACCAATAGAATAAATGCGTCAAAAATGCAGCACACGAAACCGTCCTGAGGGAGCCAACGCGGTTTCGTGTGCCGTGGCACTGAATCAGCGCCAACCTTAAACTTCGGGGGAATATTCTATACGCAACGACAGGGGTTGTCGTTAGTCAGAAGAGATTTATCCCTTAAATAATTCACGTAGCCTCTGATTAAAGAGACTACGTGCTCATTTATCAGGAATTAATGGATGCCGCCAATACGATTTAACCGTACGCCGGTCGGCCACTCGCCTTCCTGTTTCTCAAAGCTCATCCAGATAGTGGTCGCTTTGCCAACCAGATTCGCTTCCGGCACAAAGCCCCAGTAACGGCTGTCCGCGCTGTTGTCGCGGTTATCACCCATCATGAAGTAGTGTCCCGGCGGCACAATCCAGGTTGCCAACTGCTGCCCCTGCTGCTGATAGTACATCCCCAGTTGATCCTGAGCGATGGAGACGGTCAGGATACGGTGCGTCACATCGCCCAGCGTCTCTTTGCGCTCGTTCAGACGAATACCGTTCTCTTTGGTCTCGCCTTTCGGCAGCTGGAAGAATCCGCTGGTGGCTTCGCCGCCGTTACGACGGGCAAAGGTCTGCACAAAGTCGCTTGGCTCAACGCCGGAATAGGTTACCGCCAGCGCACTTCCGCAGGCCGTACCGGAACTGCATCCAGGCTGAACCGTCACCTCTTTGGAGACCGGGTTATAGGTTACCTTATCGCCCGGTACGCCAACGGTGCGTTTGATGTAATCCAGACGCGGATCGTCCGGATATTTAAACACCACGATATCGCCACGTTTTGGATGACCGGTTTCGATCAGCGTTTTCTGGTAGATCGGATCTTTAATGCCGTAAGCAAACTTCTCCACCAGAATAAAATCACCGATCAGCAGCGTTGGCATCATCGAACCGGATGGGATCTGGAAAGGTTCATAGATAAACGAACGCACCACCAGCACAATCGCCAGCACCGGAAAGACCGAAGCGCCCGTTTCCAGCCAGCCCGGCTTCGGGCTGACTTTTTTCAGGGTTTTCGCATCCAACTGGTCGCCCGTGGCAGCCTGTGCGGCGGCCTGACGTTCGTGACGTTTCGGGGCAAAGATAAACTTATCCAGACACCACAACAGCCCCGTCACCAGGGTGGCAATCACCAGGATCAGGGCAAACATGTTCGCCATGCCAACTCCTTATAGGATTATTTTCCGTCTTTACCCACGTGCAGAATGGCGAGGAACGCTTCCTGCGGCAGCTCGACGTTACCGACCTGCTTCATACGCTTCTTACCTTCTTTCTGCTTCTGGAGCAGCTTTTTCTTACGGCTGACGTCGCCGCCATAGCATTTTGCCAGAACGTTTTTACGCAACTGTTTCACCGTCGAACGGGCGATGATGTGGTTGCCAATGGCCGCCTGAATCGCAATATCGAACTGCTGGCGAGGGATGAGCTCTTTCATCTTCTCGACCAGTTCGCGACCGCGATACGGAGCATTGTCGTTGTGGGTGATCAGCGCCAGCGCATCGACGCGCTCGCTGTTGATCAGCACGTCCACACGAACCATGTTGGAGGCCTGGAAGCGTTTGAAGTTGTAGTCCAGCGACGCATAGCCGCGGGAGGTTGACTTCAGGCGGTCGAAGAAGTCGAGCACCACTTCCGCCATCGGGATTTCATAAGTCAGCGCAACCTGGTTACCGTGGTAAACCATGTTGGTCTGCACGCCGCGTTTTTCGATACACAGCGTGATGACGTTACCCAGGAACTCCTGCGGCAGCAGCATGTGACACTCTGCAATCGGCTCACGCAGCTCATGAATATTGTTCAGCGGCGGCAGCTTGGACGGGCTGTCGACGTAGATAACCTCTTTCGAGGTGGTCTCAACTTCGTAAACTACCGTCGGTGCAGTGGTGATCAGATCCAGATCGTATTCACGCTCCAGACGCTCCTGAATGATCTCCATGTGCAGCAGGCCGAGGAAGCCACAGCGGAAGCCGAAGCCCAGCGCCGTTGAGCTTTCTGGCTCATAGAACAGGGAAGCATCGTTGAGGCTCAGCTTGCCGAGCGCGTCACGGAAGTTCTCGTAATCATCGGAGCTGACCGGGAACAGACCCGCGTAAACCTGCGGTTTCACCTTTTTGAAGCCTGGCAGCGCTTTATCTGCCGGGTTACGTGCCTGGGTCAGAGTATCGCCAACCGGCGCGCCGAGGATGTCTTTGATGGCACAAACCAGCCAGCCTACTTCGCCGCATTTCAGCTCGGTACGGTCAACCTGTTTTGGCGTGAAGATCCCCAGACGGTCGGCGTTATAGACCTGTCCGGTGCTCATCACTTTAATCTTGTCGCCTTTGCGCATGGTGCCGTTTTTAATACGCACCAGCGAGACAACGCCGAGATAGTTATCGAACCAGGAGTCGATGATCAGCGCCTGCAGCGGCGCATCAGCGTCACCTTCCGGGGCCGGAATGTCACGCACCAGACGTTCCAGCACGTCGGTTACACCTACGCCGGTTTTGGCGGAGCAGCGCACTGCGTCCGTCGCGTCGATACCGACGATATCTTCAATCTCTTCCGCTACGCGCTCAGGATCGGCGGCTGGCAGGTCGATTTTGTTCAGTACCGGCACCACTTCGAGATCCATTTCCATCGCGGTATAGCAGTTGGCCAGCGTCTGGGCTTCTACGCCCTGCCCGGCATCAACCACCAGCAGCGCGCCTTCACAGGCGGCCAGCGAACGGGAAACTTCATAGGAGAAGTCTACGTGGCCTGGGGTGTCGATAAAGTTAAGTTGGTAGGTTTCGCCATCAGACGCTTTATAGTCGAGCGTCACGCTCTGCGCTTTAATGGTGATACCGCGTTCGCGTTCCAGGTCCATGGAGTCCAGAACCTGGGCTGCCATTTCACGATCAGACAGGCCACCGCAAATCTGGATAATACGGTCAGACAGCGTCGACTTACCGTGGTCAATGTGAGCAATGATCGAAAAGTTACGTATGTTCTTCATATAGTTAAATAATTATGCCTTACGAATTCCTGGAGGCCGCTGTTCTTAGCCTGACGTTTTTCAGTGCGAAAACGCAGCATTCTACACTACATCTCCTTAACCGGGAAATGCTCTTCCAGCAAGCTTAGCGTGAAGATTCAGCGTTTTCTTTTATGAGATGTAAATAAAGCAAAGCCCGGTGACATCACCGGGCTTCAGAAGAGAGCATTTCAACGCGAAGCTCATCGGGGGGCAACCCGACGCTGAGAATAACAGGCTGCCACTCCTCGCGAACGGCAAGCCTCGATGAAAAGCCGCGGGCCAGTAAAAAGCCACCCACGCCACCCAGGGCTGCGCCGCACATCGCGGCCAGATCGGTGCCGAACAGCACCTGGAATACGCCGCCCAGAGCAAACAGCCCCACCAGCGGAGAGAGATAGACCAGCATCGCCGAGCCCAGCAGGCTGCCTTCAGCGATCCCTAACTCGACTTTTTGTCCTGTCACCAGCGGCTCTGCACTGGGGACGCTGATGGTGTGCGACGTCTGCGGCCCGAGTTTGTTAAGCACCCGGCTTCCGCAACCGGCGCGGGAGGCGCAGCTGTTACAGGACGCTTTCACGTCACAGCTAACCAGCGCAACGCCCTCCTGCCATGAAACGACAGTTGCCCACTCTTTGATCATTGTCCGGCCCTGAATTTAATGCTGTCTGCGATGCGTTTAGCCGTTTGCGGCGGCAGTTCGCCCACGACGGTGATCTCGGCGCTATCACGCACGGTGGTACTCACGGTCCGGCGTCCGGTACGCAGCATCTGATCGGCGCTCACCGGCGTTGCACGGTTGATGTTAACCGAGAAGCTGAACAAACCGTCGGAATAAAGTCGGGATTCGACCGGGGTATCAATCGTCGGTAGCTGGCGGCGGCTGCTGGAGACTTCACTGAAGCCCTGCGGGATCCAGTTTGGCGCCCAGTTGAAGCTGACAGGATCGCCCGCCGGTACAGAGAGCAGCGGCGGCAGGTTAGCTTTTGCCAGATTCTGCATGCTGTTGCCGACCTGATCGTCAATGGTAAAGGAGATCACCCGGAACTGTTCCAGCGTCTCGCCATCACGATCGAGCAGATCGACCCGCATAGGTAGCTTGGTCTCCGCATCCATCCAGACGATATAGCTGTAACGCGTCCCGTCTCTTGCGACCACACGCAGCACTTCACAGAGCCGGTCGGCGATGCGGGTACGCCCTACGGAGATAAAATCATAGTAAGGCGCAAGCCGTTTGAAGTCGGTATAGATGAGCGAAGGCAGCGAATCAACGATGTAATCGCCGTTCAACGTAAAGGGTTCAAGACCCGGCTCAAAGTAGCTGATTTCATTGCCACGCTGCACGACTTCGCGGCGCGGACCATCCATCTGCAAAAGCTGGGCAAGCGGCTGTTTATCAAGACGGGCATGGCGATAGCGCAACGACTCTACACCCTGCTTATTGATACTGATAAAAGCCAGCTCGTAGTTGAGTGACTGGCTGGCCTGGTTCATTTGCTGTAACAACGCCCCGGACGATACATCAGCCGAGGCGTTGACAGTGAACAACAGGCTACCCGCCATCAGAGACATGGCGCACCAAAGTTGCTTCATTACTGCGATTGCGTTCCTAAAGTTTGGTTTCCGGGCACTTGCACAGCAGCCTGCTGGGTTTGCGCCTGCTCAAACTGAAGCTGTTCGGAATGCAGACGACGCTGCAATTCGTAGTCCTGCAACATCGCATTGATACGACGGCGTTGCTCTTGTACCTGCTGCTGCTGACCGGCGCCTGCCGATGCATCAGAAGGAATACCCAGGCTTACCGGGCTGGCTTTGCCCATCATCGGCAGCGTATTGAACACTGGCGCTTCTGGTTGCTGGTTGACTTCAGATTGGGTGTTATAGTGCTGGACGCCAACAATAACTGCAAGCGATACGCAAGCAGCGACGCCGATTTGCGTCAGTTGACTCGCCCAGGGACGCACTTTTTTCCAGAAAGGCATCTTCTGCCACAGGTGCGGCGCCGGTTGGGCTTCAGGAATCAGCGGAGTGGCCTGAGAAACAGGTTCATTCTCGATGGCAGCCATTACGCGAGATGAGATATCAAAATGGAGGAGCTCGCCGGTATCGCCGCGCAGGGTATCGCGGATGAGATGATAACTCTCCCAGGTTTTTTGCATCTCGGGAGAGCGAGAGAGCTCGTTGAGCATCTCACTGTCCAGCGTTTCACCATCCATTAAAGCGGAAAGTTGTTCTTTCTGCATGCCTAATACCTTTTCCAGTATCCCGCTATCGTCAACGCCTGATTAGCGGTTGAACTTTATTATCAATAGCTTCTCGCGCACGAAAAATTCGTGAGCGAACCGTACCGACCGGGCAATCCATGATAGCGGCTATCTCTTCATAGCTCAGGCCATCTAACTCCCGTAACGTAATTGCCATGCGTAAATCTTCCGGGAGCGACTCGATGGTGCGAAAAACTATTTGTCTCAGTTCTTCTGACAACATTAAGTTCTCAGGGTTCGAAATTTCTTTTAACGCACCGCCGCTTTCAAAATTTTCGGCGTCGATTGCGTCAACATCGCTTGAAGGCGGACGACGCCCCTGAGCGACGAGGTAGTTCTTGGCAGTATTGACAGCAATACGATACAGCCAGGTATAAAAAGCACTATCTCCCCGGAAAGATTCCAGCGCGCGATAGGCTTTGATAAAAGACTCCTGCACCACATCAGGAACATCCCCTGACGGTACATAGCGGGACACCAGACTCGCCACTTTATGCTGGTAGCGCACCACCAGTAAGTTAAAGGCTTTCTGATCTCCCTTCTGGACCCGTTCAACCAGAATCTGGTCCGTTAACTGCTCGCTCATCCGAGGTAATGTCTCCCCAAACCTAAAATCCACGCGTTATCGAAACGCCACTCCAAACACTGCACTGTGAGCAAGCAGTTGCTTTGAGGGTCTTTTTTTCAAAAAGTTCCGTCACGCCTTTGTTTTTGTTAATCGCGTCGCAGACTGTTCATTTTCTATCATTATAAGTCTGATACTGAAACGCACCCAGTTTCTGATAAGAATTGGCATTTTACCGCTTGCAGGGTACCGCAAGACGGGCTTTATTTCACCACAAAATCTGAAGCTAACGACCTGCTTCGCAAAATATTTTCGCCCTTTTTATGTTTCTTCTCCGCCACGCTGGCTGTTTAGTCATTGCAACAAGCCGCAAAAAAAACGTGCGATTCATCGCATTCGGGTGCTATGCTGACCAAACACTGTTTAGTAAATTAAACACATATCATGAACGCAATTTCTGAACTTTCCTGTGATGTACTGATTATCGGTAGCGGTGCCGCCGGCCTTTCACTGGCGCTGCGACTCGCCCCACACCAGAAAGTGATTGTCCTCAGCAAAGGTCCCATCAGCGAAGGCTCAACCTTTTATGCACAGGGCGGGATTGCCGCTGTGTTTGATGAAACGGACAGTATCGACTCGCATGTAGAAGATACCCTGATTGCCGGTGGCGGTATCGTGGATAAACACGCCGCGGAGTTTGTCGCCAGTAATGCTCGCCACTGCGTACAGTGGCTTATCGATCAGGGTGTGTTGTTTGATACGCATGTGCAGGCCAACGGTGAAGAGAGCTATCACCTGACGCGGGAAGGCGGGCATAGTCATCGCCGCATCCTGCACGCTGCGGATGCCACCGGTAAAGAGGTGGAAACGACGCTGGTCAGCCAGGCGTTGAGCCATCCGAATATCCAGGTGCTGGAACGCAGCAATGCGGTGGACCTGATCATTTCCGACAAGATTGGCCTGCCTGGCACGCGCCGCGTTGTGGGTGCCTGGGTCTGGAACCGGAATAAAGAGACGGTTGAAACCTGCCGGGCCAAATCCGTGGTGCTGGCAACAGGCGGTGCCTCCAAGGTGTATCAGTACACCACTAACCCGGATATCTCCTCAGGCGACGGGATTGCCATGGCCTGGCGTGCGGGCTGTCGCGTGGCCAACCTGGAATTTAACCAGTTCCACCCCACCGCCCTGTTCCATCCTCAGGCCCGCAATTTCTTACTGACCGAAGCCCTGCGCGGTGAAGGTGCGCACCTGAAACGCCCGGACGGCACGCGCTTTATGCCGGACTTCGACGAGCGCGGCGAACTGGCTCCGCGCGATGTCGTGGCCCGCGCTATCGATCATGAAATGAAGCGCCTGGGCGTGGACTGCATGTATCTGGATATCAGCCACAAACCGGCAGAATTTGTGCGCCAGCACTTCCCGACCATCTATGAAAAACTGTTGGGGCTAGGCATCGATATCACTAAAGAGCCGATGCCTGTAGTGCCCGCAGCGCACTATACCTGCGGCGGGGTGATGGTGGACGATCATGGCCGGACCGATGTCGACGGCCTGTATGCCATCGGAGAGGTGAGCTATACCGGCCTGCATGGCGCCAACCGTATGGCTTCGAACTCCCTGCTGGAGTGTCTTGTTTACGGCTGGTCGGCAGCGGAAGATATTACCAAACGCATGCCTTATGCCCGCCAGGCAGAAAACCTGCCTGCCTGGGATGAGAGCCGCGTGGAAAACCCGGATGAGCTGGTGGTGATCCAGCATAACTGGCACGAGCTGCGCCTCTTTATGTGGGATTACGTTGGGATTGTGCGCACCACCAAGCGGCTGGAGCGCGCCCTGCGCCGCATTACCATGCTACAGCAGGAGATTGACGAGTATTACGCCCACTTCCGCGTCTCGAACAACCTGCTGGAGTTACGTAATCTGGTCCAGGTAGCCGAGCTGATTGTGCGCTGCGCCATGATGCGTAAAGAGAGCCGCGGGCTGCACTATACGCTCGACTACCCGGAACAACTTGAGCACTCCGGGCCGTCGGTGCTCTCTCCGCTGACTCACATAAACAGATAGAACGGATGGGTCAGCGCCGTGTAATCCTCGGAATAACGCTGATCCGGCCCACGGATCACCATCCTGTCGCTGAAGCACTCCCCTTCTTTCGGCGACAGTGCCACCAGCACCCGGTGCGGAAGCCTGCCGTCCGTGTCAGCAATATCGGTGCGCAGACGTAAATACCAACCCATCTCCAGTGCGTTATTGATAAGCGCACTGCCCGCGCTTTCCGGTAATACCACGCAGAAAAAACCCTCTTCGGTGATCAACGCTGCCGCACAGGCTAACAGTGCGCTGTGATCGAGCGAGCCGGTTGAACGTGCTTGCTCGCGCTCGGGCGTTGCGCATCCGACGCCGGGTTCATAATAGGGAGGATTGCTGACAATTAAGTCATAGCGAGCCGTTTGCTCTGGCGCCCAGGTGAGAACATCAGCACAATGGAGAGTAATACGAGAAGCCCAGGGTGATTCAGCCACGTTTTCCGCCGCCTGTTCGGCCGCCTGCGGATCCAGCTCTACCGCATCCAGGGTGACAGATTCCCCGGTACGCTGGGCCAGCATCAGGGCTAATAACCCGCTGCCGCTGCCAATGTCGAGGATACGTTTAACGCCTGCAACCGGTGCCCATGCCCCCAGTAAAATGCCATCAGTGCCGACTTTCATCGCACAGCGATCGTGAGCGACAAAGAACTGCTTAAAGGTAAAACCATCGCGGCGCAGCTGCGCTTTGAGTTGAGACATGTCAGAGCAACCTTCAAAATGAAACGGGAGTAGCATAGGTGAAAGCGCAACGAGGGAAAAGGGATATCCACACAAACAGATGAAGATCGCAGCCATAACGTCTATAATCAGCGCCCCACACAGAGGTAGAACATGACTGTAACGACTTTTTCCGAACTTGAACTCGACGAAAGCCTTCTGGAAGCACTCCAGAATAAAGGCTTCACACGCCCGACTGCCATCCAGGCGGCAGCCATTCCGCCTGCGTTAGAAGGCCGCGACGTACTCGGTTCAGCGCCGACAGGCACCGGTAAAACAGCGGCGTACCTGCTGCCCGTCTTGCAGCACCTTATTGATTTCCCACGTAAGAAATCCGGGCCGCCGCGCATCCTTATTCTGACCCCGACACGTGAGTTAGCCGTTCAGGTTGCGGAGCATGCGCGTGAACTGGCTGCCAATACCCATCTGGATATTGCGACAATCACCGGTGGCGTAGCCTACATGAACCACGCCGAAGTGTTCAGCGAGAACCAGGATATCGTGGTCGCCACGACCGGGCGATTAATGCAGTACATCAAAGAAGAAAACTTTGACTGTCGTGCTGTTGAAACGCTGATTCTGGATGAAGCGGACCGCATGCTGGAACTGGGCTTCGCGCAGGATATTGAACATATCGCGGGCGAAACACGCTGGCGCAAACAGACAATGCTGTTTTCCGCGACGCTTGAAGGCGATGCCATTAAGGACTTCGCTGAGCGTCTGCTTGACGATCCGGCAGAGGTCTCTGCCACGCCGTCCACCCGTGAGCGCAAAAAAATTCACCAGTGGTATTATCGTGCCGATAACTACGAGCATAAACTCGAGTTACTTAAGCACCTGTTAAAACAAGATGATACGACGCGTACCATCGTCTTTGTACGTAAACGCGAGCGTGTGCACGAGCTGGCTGAACAACTCCGTGCCGCAGGGATTAACAACTGTTATCTCGAAGGCGAGATGGCGCAAGTTAAACGTACCGAAGGGATTAAACGCCTGACCGAAGGTCGCGTAAACGTGCTGGTTGCTACCGACGTGGCAGCGCGTGGTATCGATATTCCTGAAGTGAGCCATGTGATTAACTTCGACATGCCGCGCAGCGGGGATGTCTACCTCCACCGTATCGGTCGTACCGGACGTGCCGGCCTTAAAGGCACGGCGATCTCTCTGGTAGAGGCGCATGACTATCTGCTGCTGCAGAAAGTGGGCCGCTACATCGACGAGCCGGTGAAAGCGCGCGTGATTGATGAACTGCGCCCGACTACACGTCCACCAAGTGAAAAAATGACGGGTAAACCGTCCAAGAAAGTGCTCGCCAAACGCGCAGAGAAAAAAGCGAAAGAAAAAGAGAAACCGCGCGTTAAGGAACGCCACCGTGATTCCAAAAACGTGGGCAAGCGCCGTAAGCCGAGCGGAAGCGCACCGGCCTCACAGAAAGAAGAGTAAAAAAAACGCCGGGGTTAACCCGGCGTTTTGTTATCTGCGTACTGACTACGATTACAGGCTGGCAGTAAAGGTACGCGCAATAACGTCACGCTGCTGTTCTGCAGTCAGTGAGTTGAAACGAACGGCATAGCCAGAAACGCGGATGGTCAGCTGCGGATATTTTTCCGGGTGCTTGACGGCATCTTCCAGCGTTTCGCGACGCAGTACGTTAACGTTCAGATGCTGACCGCCTTCCACACGGACTTCCGGTTTGATTTCCATTGGGATTTCGCGATATTCGAATTCACCCAGCGCATTAACCTGGACAACTTCGTCTTCCGCAAAGCCTGCTTTTGCACATACGCAGCGCGCTTCGCCTTTTTCGCTGTCCAGCAGCCAGAAAGAGTTCAGCAGGTCGTCGTTTGCAGCTTTAGTAATCTGGATACCAGTAATCATGTGATGTCTCCCTTAAACTACACTATTGGGTGTCGCCCATTGTTTAGGGCAATTGGTAAAACCATTGTTGCTTGAGTGTATATATATCAGTCAAACCCCCGTCATTCATTGACTTAAATCAATAAAAACCACACCAGTAAAAGGGTGATAGAGGGAGATTATTGTTTTATATCAATTTTCCTCAAAAGCAGACTTCAAAAAATCTCGCAATTTTTAAATATTTTTCAATTAGATGACCTTTTTCCCCCGGCAATTTTGCTCCCTCGTCATAAGCAGTTAAGCTAGAGGCAGAGAAAATTCGCAGGAGAGCGAGATGACAACACCTTTAACCTGGCACGATGTACTGGCCGATGAGAAAAAACAGCCCTACTTCGTCAACACCCTGAACACGGTAGCCGCCGAACGTCAGGATGGCGTCACCATCTATCCGCCACAGAAAGACGTCTTTAACGCCTTTCGTTTTACCGAACTGGCCGATGTCAAAGTGGTGATCCTGGGCCAGGATCCCTATCACGGGCCGGGTCAGGCGCACGGTCTGGCCTTTTCCGTGCGTCCGGGCGTGGCTACCCCTCCTTCCCTGCTGAATATGTATAAGGAGCTGGAAGCCTCGGTACCTGGCTTTACCCGGCCTGCACATGGCTATCTGGAAAGCTGGGCGCGTCAGGGGGTCCTGCTGCTGAACACCGTGCTGACGGTTCGAGCCGGGCAGGCGCACTCCCATGCCAGCCTCGGCTGGGAGACCTTTACGGATAAAGTTATCAGCCTGATTAACCAGCATCGGGAAGGGGTGGTGTTTTTACTGTGGGGCTCGCACGCGCAGAAGAAAGGGGCGATCATTGATACCCAGCGCCATCATGTGCTGAAAGCACCGCACCCGTCACCGCTGTCAGCGCATCGCGGCTTTTTTGGCTGCAATCATTTCGTGCTGGCAAATGAGTGGCTGGAGAAACAGGGCGAAACGCCGATTGACTGGATGCCAGAGTTACCGGCTGAAAGTGAATAGATAAAATATGTAGGCCCGGTAAGCGTAGCGCCACCGGGCATATTGCCGGGTGGCGGCTTCGCCTTACCCGGCCTACAGGCAAAGCGGGATTACGCTTTGTTCTGACGCCACCACTCCGCCAGCAGAACGCCGGTCGCAACGGATACGTTGAGGCTTTCTACGTTGCCGGTGCCATCAATGGAGACGCTCAGATCGGCGCTCGACAGTGCCGCATCGGTCAGACCATCACGCTCCTGACCCAACACCAGCACCATTTTACGCGGCAGTGTCGCTTTAAATAGCGGCGTGGTGCCCTTGTGGCTGGAGGTGGTTACAATGGCGTAGCCCGCTTTACGGAACTGCTCAATCGCTTCCAGAACGCTGTCGCCGGTGATCGGCTGAATGTGCTCTGCGCCGCCTTCCGCCGTACGGATTGCCGCACCGGACTCCAGCAGAGCCGCATCCTGCAACAGTACCCCTTTCACGCCGAAATGGGCGCAGCTGCGCATCATCGCGCCGAGGTTGTGCGGGTTACCCACGTCTTCCAGGGCCAGTACGCAGTCATCTTCACCCGCCTGGCTAACCCACTGCTTAACGGTAGTCCCGTTACGTTTCTTAATCAGGAAGCAAACGCCACCGTGGTGTTCGGTGCCAGAGGCTTTGGTGATCTCAGCATCGTCTACAACGTGGTAGGCTTTGCGGTTAGCCGCCATCCAGCGCAGCGCTTCTTTGAAACGCGGCGTAACGCTCTGGATAAACCAGGCGCGAACGATGCAATCAGGGCGGCTCTGGAACAGGGCCTGACAAGCGTTCTCACCGTAGACGCGGGTCTCTTCCGCGCGCTGACGACGGATCACTGCTGGATCAATAACCGTTTTACCGGCCATGCTGCCGTGATCGACCGGAGCCTTTGACTCATCGCCCGGCGCGCGGGAAACGGTGCGCCACGGGGAAGCGTCGCGGTTAAAATCGTCGCGTTTGAAATCGTCACGCTTACGGTCGTCACGTTTGCGGTCATCACCGCGGCTGTTTCTCTCATCGCGGGCGGGGCGACGGCCACCGTCTGCACGAGATGGCCCTGGACGCCCGCCACCTTTTCCGGTACGCGGATTTTCGGTGCGTTTATCAGAGTCATCATCACTGCGGACATACATCACTTTGACCTTGCCGCTTTTGTTTTTCAGTTCGTCGTTCATGCTTTTCTCCACCAGCGCTGCGCGAAGCGCGCAGATTACCCGATGTACCCGCGCATAGCCATTACTTCGTATAAAAGCCTGTGACTATTGTTCTCATTGAATAAAACGCATTGTCGTTTCAAACAGGGTCGTTGATAATATGTAACATATTGGAAACATAACCGGCATAGTGCCGCTTTGTCCCCCTGCTCTACCTGAGGTTAGTTATGAATACCGTATGTGCCAACTGCCAGGCTCTTAACCGCATTCCGGATGATCGAATTGATGATGGAGCAAAATGCGGACGCTGCGGTCATGAATTGTTCGATGGTGATGTCATTAATGCTACCGGCGCAACTCTGGATAAACTGCTGAAGGACGATCTGCCGGTAGTGGTCGATTTCTGGGCGCCGTGGTGCGGCCCGTGCCGTAACTTTGCGCCGATCTTTGAAGATGTCGCAGAAGAGCGTAGCGGTAAAATGCGTTTCGTGAAAGTGAACACTGAGGCCGAACGCGAGCTAAGCGCCCGCTTCCGCATCCGCAGTATCCCGACCATCATGATTTTCAAGAATGGTGAAGTTGTCGATATGCTGAACGGTGCCGTTCCAAAAGCTCCGTTTGACAGCTGGCTGAACGAATCCCTCTGATATTCCGGGGCATGTAACTTGTGCCCCGTTCTCCCCTCTGCGAGAATGGCGTTTTTTCTGCGCACTCCCCCATGACTGATAACGCCGTACTGCAATTGCGCGCCGAACGCCTGGCGCGTGCGACCCGCCCCTTTCTTGCCCGTGGTAACCGTATTCGTCGCTGTCAGCGCTGCCTGCTGCCGCTTAAGCAGTGCCTGTGCGCGACCCTGGCCCCCAGCCATGCCCATAGCCGTTTCTGTCTGGTGATGTTTGATACCGAACCGATGAAACCCAGTAATACCGGGCGGCTGATTGCCGATATTTTACCGGATACCGCCGCCTTCCAGTGGTCACGCACTGAGCCACCGCAGGCGCTGCTCGATCTGGTCGCCAGCCCCGACTATCAACCGATGGTGGTATTCCCTGCCTCCTATGCGGGAGATACCCGTCCGGTTCTTGCCGCCCCACCATCCGGTAAGCCGCCGCTGTTTATCATGCTGGATGGCACCTGGACCGAGGCGCGCAAAATGTTTCGCAAGAGTCCTTACCTGGATGCCCTGCCGGTTATCTCCGTCGATTTGTCGCGCGTTTCCGCTTACCGCCTCCGCGAAGCCCACGCGGAAGGCCAGTACTGCACCGCCGAAGTGGCGATTGCCCTGCTGGATCTGGCGGGAGATGTTCAGGCGGCAAGCGCGCTGGGCGATCACTTCACTCGTTTTCGCGAACGCTATCTGGCCGGAAAAACCATTCATAAGGGAAGCATCACAGCAGCGGAGCCGGAAAGCGTTTAAAATCATCAGGTCACTCGCCTTTTCAGGAGACTTGTATGAGCCAGCGCGGGTTAGAAGCCTTACTCCGCCCTAAATCCATCGCCGTGATTGGCGCGTCGATGAAACCCGAACGCGCCGGTTACCTGATGATGCGAAACCTGCTCGCAGGCGGTTTTAACGGCCCGATCCTGCCGGTAACACCTGCTTATAAAGCGGTGCTGGGCGTCCTGGCCTGGCCAGACGTGGACAGTCTGCCCTTTATCCCCGATCTCGCGGTGTTGTGTACCCACGCCCGACGCAATATCGCCCTACTTGAGGCGCTGGGGAAAAAAGGCTGTAAAACCTGCATTATTCTCTCCTCGCCGCCGGAACAACAGGCAGAGCTGCTGGCCTGCGCGGCGCGATACCAGATGCGGCTGCTGGGGCCAAACAGCCTTGGCCTGCTGGCACCCTGGCAGGGGCTGAATGCCAGTTTCTCCCCCGTTCCGATACGGAAAGGCAAACTTGCCTTCATCTCCCAGTCGGCAGCGGTCTCCAATACGATCCTCGACTGGGCCCAGCAGCGCGAGATGGGGTTCTCCTACTTTATCGCGCTGGGTGATGGGCTGGACATCGATGTCGACGAGCTGCTGGATTTCCTGGCGCGTGACACCAAAACCAGCGCTATTCTGCTCTATCTTGAACATCTCAGCGACGCGCGACGCTTTGTGTCGGCGGCCCGTAGCGCCTCGCGTAATAAACCGATTCTGGTGATCAAAAGCGGACGCAGCCCTGCCGCCCAGCGTCTTTTGCACTCGCATTCCGGGATGGATCCGGCATGGGATGCCGCCATCCAGCGCGCCGGTTTACTGCGCGTTCAGGACACCCACGAACTCTTTTCCGCTGTCGAAACGTTGAGCCATATGCGCCCGCTGCGGGGAGAGCGGCTGATGATCATCAGCAACGGCGCCGCCCCGGCCGCGCTGGCTCTGGACGAACTCTGGCTGCGCAACGGGAAGCTGGCCGCGCTCAGTGAAGAGACGCTTCAGCGCCTACGTGATGCGCTACCGCCTGGCGTGGAGCCGGGTAATCCCCTTGATTTGCGCGATGATGCCAGCAGCGATCGCTATATCAGCGCCCTCAACATCCTGCTGGAAAGCCAGGATTTTGATGCCCTGATGGTCATTCACTCTCCGAGCGCCGCGGCACCGGGTAGCGAAAGCGCCCGTTCGCTGATTGAGGCCGTGAAAAAGCATCCGCGGGGGAAATATGTGTCGCTTCTGACTAACTGGTGCGGGGAGTTTTCTTCGCAGGAGGCGCGGCGCCTGTTCAGCGAGGCAGGTTTGCCGACATACCGCACCCCGGAAGGCACAATCACCGCCTTTATGCATATGGTGGAGTACCGGCGTAACCAGAAACAGCTGCGGGAAACACCGGCGCTCCCCGGAAATCTGACGGCCAATACCGGACATGCCCGGGCCCTGCTGCAACGCGCTATTGATGAGGGCGCGCGCTCGCTGGATACCCATGAGGTGCAGCCGATCCTGAATGCCTTCGGCATGCATACCCTGCCGACCTGGATCGCCAGCGACAGCGCGGAAGCGGTACATATCGCCGAGCAGATTGGTTATCCGGTGGCGCTGAAACTGCGCTCCCCCGATATCCCGCATAAGTCAGAAGTTCAGGGGGTAATGCTGTACCTGCGCACCGCGGCGGAAGTGCAGCAGGCGGCGGAAGCGATTATCGATCGCGTCAAAATGACCTGGCCCCAGGCGCGCATTCACGGCCTGCTGGTGCAAAGCATGGCCAACCGCGCGGGGGCGCAGGAGTTACGGGTTGTGGTCGAACACGATCCGGTCTTCGGCCCGCTGATCATGCTGGGTGAAGGGGGCGTGGAGTGGCGCCCTGAAGATCAGGCGGTGGTGGCCCTGCCTCCCCTGAACATGAACCTCGCACGTTATCTCGTGATCCAGGCGATCAAGAGTAAGAAGATCCGCGGGCGCAGCGCCCTGCGACCACTGGATATCGCCGCCCTGAGCCAGTTCTTGGTCCAGGTATCGAACCTGATTGTCGACAGCCCGGAAATCCAGCGTCTGGATATTCATCCTCTGCTGGCATCCGGCAGCGAGCTGACGGCGCTGGATGTGACAATGGATGTGGCTGCCTTTACCGGCGATCGCGAAAGCCGTCTCGCGATCCGCCCTTATCCCCATCAGCTTGAAGAGTGGGTGGAGATGAAAAACGGCGAGCAGTCGCTGTTTCGCCCCATCCTTCCGGAAGATGAACCCCAGTTGCAGCGCTTTATCGATCAGGTAACAAAAGAAGATCTGTACTATCGCTACTTTAGTGAAATCAACGAATTTACCCACGAAGATTTAGCCAATATGACGCAGATCGACTACGATCGGGAAATGGCTTTTGTTGCCGTCCGCCGCACGGATCAGGGCGATGAGATCCTTGGCGTCACGCGTGCGATCTCCGATCCCGATAACGTCGATGCGGAGTTTGCGGTGCTGGTTCGCTCCGATCTAAAAGGCCTGGGGTTAGGAAGACGGTTAATGGAAAAGCTGATCGGTTATACGCGCGATCACGGACTTATCCGCCTCAATGGGATTACTATGCCCAACAACCGTGGCATGATCGCCCTGGCGCGAAAATTAGGCTTTACCGTTGATGTTCAGCTGGAAGACGGCATTGTCGGGTTGACGCTGGCGCTGATGTCGGCAGGTAAACAAGAGTAAGGTACTGGAAATGTTGACCACATTAAACGGCACTGATGGTATGATTGCCCGCTTCTGTTGTCTGCATAGTCCATATAATCCTTCAATGAACAGAGAAGAAACGCACTGTGATGTTGTCCAAATTTAAGCGTAATAAACATCAACAACACCTTGCTCAACTACCGAAGATTTCTCAGTCAGTTGATGATGTAGAGTTCTTTTATGCTCCCGCCGATTTTCGGGAGACGCTACTGGAAAAAATTGCCAGCGCAACGCATCGTATCTGCATTATCGCGCTTTATCTGGAACAGGATGAAGGCGGCAGCGCCATTTTACGTGCGGTATACGAGGCCAAACGTCAGCGCCCGGAACTGGATGTACGCATCTTGGTTGACTGGCACCGCGCCCAGCGCGGCCGTATTGGTGCGGCCGCATCCAACACCAATGCCGACTGGTATTGCCGCATGGCGCAGGAGAACCCTGGCGTAGAAGTCGCGGTTTATGGTGTTCCGGTTAACACCCGCGAAGCACTCGGTGTCCTCCATTTCAAAGGCTTCATTATTGATGACAGCGTGCTGTATAGCGGCGCGAGCCTGAATGATGTCTATCTGCATCAGCTCGATAAATACCGTTACGATCGCTATCACCTGGTGCGTAATGCCCGCATGGCAGACGTTATGTTCGAGTGGGTGGATCAGCATCTGGTGCACGGTCGCGGCGTGAATCGCCTTGACGATCCTCATCGTCCAAAAAGCCCGGAGATTAAAAATGATATTCGCCTTTTCCGTCAGGAACTGCGCGATGCCATGTTCCATTTCCAGGGCGATGCAGATAACGAACAGCTTGCGGTGACCCCGCTGGTGGGTCTGGGCAAATCCAGCCTGCTCAACAAAACCATCTTCCATCTTATGCCGTGCACCGAGCATAAGCTGACCATCTGTACGCCGTACTTCAACCTGCCGGCCGTGCTGGTGCGTAATATCATTCAGCTTTTACGCGACGGTAAAAAGGTTGAGATTATCGTCGGCGATAAAACCGCGAACGATTTCTTCATCCCGGAAGATCAGCCGTTTAAGATTATCGGCGCCCTGCCTTATCTGTATGAGATCAACCTTCGCCGCTTCCTCAGTCGCCTGCAGTATTATGTAAATACTGATCAGCTGGTGGTGCGTCTCTGGAAAGATGAAGACAACAGCTATCACCTGAAAGGGATGTGGGTTGATGATGAGTGGATGCTGCTGACGGGGAATAACCTCAACCCGCGCGCATGGCGACTGGATCTGGAGAATGCCATTCTGATCCACGACCCTCGTCACGAGCTGGCCGCTCAGCGCGATCGCGAGCTGGAGCTGATCCGCACCCACACCACTGTGGTTAACCACTACCGCGATCTGCAGAGCATTGCTGATTACCCGGTCAAGGTCAGAAAGTTGATCCGCCGCCTGCGCAGGATCCGAATCGATCGCCTGATTAGCCGCATTTTGTAATCTTCAGCCCTGTCCTCGACGGGGCTTTTTTATGGAGGTCGTTGTGCGTTATTTCCTGTTAATGGGCTGTCTGGTACTGTCTGGCTGCAGCCATATGGCTCAGGATAGCTGGTCTGGTCAGGATAAAGCGCAACACTTTTTAGCCTCGGCGATGCTATCGGCGGCGGGCAATGAATACGCTCAACGCCAGGGTTTTAGTCGCGATCGCAGCGCGGCATACGGCCTGATGTTTTCGGTAAGCCTGGGAGCATCGAAGGAGCTGTGGGACAGCCGCCCGGCGGGGAGCGGCTGGAGCTGGAAAGATTTTGCCTGGGATATCGCCGGGGCTACGACCGGCTATACCCTGTGGCAACTGGCAGAGCACTAAAGGCGGACCCCTTTCCCTTTTCGGTGCAGCATCAACGAGACAATAAATGCCAGCGCACCCATCAGCGTGACGTACCAGAAGAAGACGGTCTCACTGCCTGCCGATTTTAGTGACAGCGCGACGTACTCCGCTGAGCCGCCAAACAGGGCATTAGCCACCGCATAAGACAACCCAACGCCCAATGCACGTACCTGCGCCGGAAACATCTCTGCCTTAAGAATGCCGCTGATAGAGGTGTAAAAACCGGCAATGACCAGCGCTACCATCACCAGAGCAAAAGCGGCATAAGGAGAGGAGACATGCTGAAGTGCCGTGAGAATGGGCACAGTGCACAACGTCGACAACCCGCCAAAAATTAGCATAGAGCTACGCCGTCCGATTTTATCCGACAGCGCGCCGATGATGGGCTGAATGAGCATAAAGACAAATAGCGCCACCGTCATGACCATACTCGCTACGTTAGCATGCATACCTGTGGTATTAACCAGATACTTCTGCATGTAGGTCGTGAAGGTATAGAAGGTGAGTGAACCCCCTGCCGTAAAGCCGAGCACCATCAAAAATGCCTTTCGGTTACGCCACAAACCTTTAAATGAGCCTGCCTCTTTTAACGCTCTCACCTCTTTTCGGGAGGTTTCATCCAGCTGGCGGCGTAACCACAACGCCACCACGGCAAGTACCGCGCCGAGCGCAAAAGGAATACGCCATCCCCATGCACGGAGATCTTCATCACTCAATACCTGCTGCAGGATCACCACCGCCAGGATAGCCAACAGCTGACCGCCTATCAGCGTCACGTACTGAAATGAGGCATAAAAGCCTTTACGCCCTTCCACTGCAACTTCACTCATATAGGTCGCGCTTGTGCCATATTCTCCACCGACTGAGAGCCCCTGGAACAAACGCGCCAGCAACAGTAAGGCCGGTGCCCATGTGCCAATCGCGTCATAGCCGGGCAGACATGCGATTACCAAAGAGCCGAAACACATCATGCAGACGGAGATCAACATGGAGGCTTTTCGCCCTTTTCGATCGGCAATGCGGCCAAACAGCCAGCCGCCAATCGGACGCATTAAAAAGCCAGCGGCGAAGACACCTGCGGTTTGCAGCAGTTGAGTAGTAGTGTTGCCGGATGGGAAGAAGATATGGGCAAAATAGAGTGAGCAAAACGAGTAAACGTAAAAGTCGAACCACTCAACCAGATTACCTGAAGAGGCGCCGACGATTGCCCAGATCCTGCGGCGAGTATCGCCGTCTGCTGCTTTTTTACTATCCGTATCTGTACTTGCTACGGTTTCTGTCATTTTAAATCCCCTGTCTTACATTGCGGGCCATTGCACCCATTCCAGTAAAACCAGATTTAAAATTTAACGTTAGGTAAAAAAATTGTTTCTTTTATGTTTCATTTCATTTTGTGAGACAAATCATAAAACGGGCGCTACCGCGAGTTATATCATTATCCCCACTTTTTTTGATGCGCTTGTTTTCTTTGCAAATAATCTTCGTCGGCGCGAATTTTATCCCACCATCCTTTAAAGATTTTTGCCGCTTCGGCTTTAACAGGATCGTGATCTAACGGACGAACATTGCGTTCATCATCGTACTTTTTCCCGCCTTTGTGGTTGGCGTAGCGCCTGGCGCGGGTATATCCCATTTGAATAAATTTTCTCGCCATATCCATACCCACAAAATCGTTTTGCTGACGGTACTGCTCAAACAGCGCGTAAATCTCCTGAGCAGATTTGGTCGCAACTTCAGCATTTTTGTATCGCCAGTGGGGCAGGATTTCACTTTTGTAAGGTTCAACCAGCAGAACACCCTGCTCTCCCCGTCCTACCTGATAAAGTTCGGGGTGGTCACGAAAGTTGGTGTTGGCAAAATCTTGGTCGTAGTTAAAGGGGGGGTTCGGCAAAATAACCTCGCTGACAATGCGTATCTTGTTATTTTAGCCAGAGATTGTTGATTTTGCCCGGACCGAGGGAAAAGCAAAAAACCCCGTACCTTGCGGTACGGGGTTTCTTTAATTGATGCCTGGCAGTTCCCTACTCTCGCATGGGGAGACCCCACACTACCATCGGCGCTACGGCGTTTCACTTCTGAGTTCGGCATGGGGTCAGGTGGGACCACCGCGCTACAGCCGCCAGGCAAATTCTGTTGTTCACCCCGCCCGCAGGCGCAGTGACTAATCTGTATCAGCTGAAAATCTCTCAAATCCGCCGAAACAGCTTCGGCGTTGTAAGGTTAAGCCTCACGGTTCATTAGTATCGGTTAGCTCAACGCATCGCTGCGCTTACACACCCGACCTATCAACGTCGTCGTCTTCAACGTTCCTTCAGGAGCCTTAAAGGCTCAGGGAGAACTCATCTCGGGGCAAGTTTCGTGCTTAGATGCTTTCAGCACTTATCTCTTCCGCATTTAGCTACCGGGCAGTGCCATTGGCATGACAACCCGAACACCAGTGATGCGTCCACTCCGGTCCTCTCGTACTAGGAGCAGCCCCCTCAATTCTCCAGCGCCCCACGGCGAGATAGGGACCGAACTGTCTCACGACGTTCTAAACCCAGCTCGCGTACCACTTTAAACGGCGAACAGCCGTACCCTTTGGGACCTACTTCAGCCCCAGGATGTGATGAGCCGACATCGAGGTGCCAAACACCGCCGTCGATATGAACTCTTGGGCGGTATCAGCCTGTTATCCCCGGAGTACCTTTTATCCGTTGAGCGATGGCCCTTCCATACAGAACCACCGGATCACTATGACCTGCTTTCGCACCTGCTCGAGCCGTCACTCTCGCAGTCAAGCTAGCTTATGCCATTGCACTAACCTCCTGATGTCCGACCAGGGATTAGCTAACCTTCGTGCTCCTCCGTTACTCTTTAGGAGGAGACCGCCCCAGTCAAACTACCCACCAGACACTGTCCGCAACCCGGATTACGGGTCTACGTTAGAACACCAGCCATTAAAGGGTGGTATTTCAAGGATGGCTCCACGCAGACTGGCGTCCACGCTTCAAAGCCTCCCACCTATCCTACACATCAAGGACCAGTGTTCAGTGTCAAGCTATAGTAAAGGTTCACGGGGTCTTTCCGTCTTGCCGCGGGTACACTGCATCTTCACAGCGATTTCAATTTCACTGAGTCTCGGGTGGAGACAGCCTGGCCATCATTACGCCATTCGTGCAGGTCGGAACTTACCCGACAAGGAATTTCGCTACCTTAGGACCGTTATAGTTACGGCCGCCGTTTACCGGGGCTTCGATCAAGAGCTTCGCGTTGCCGCTAACCCCATCAATTAACCTTCCGGCACCGGGCAGGCGTCACACCGTATACGTCCACTTTCGTGTTTGCACAGTGCTGTGTTTTTTTAATAAACAGTTGCAGCCAGCTGGTATCTTCGACTGATTTCAGCTCCACCCGCAGGGGCTTCACCTACACATCAGCGTGCCTTCTCCCGAAGTTACGGCACCATTTTGCCTAGTTCCTTCACCCGAGTTCTCTCAAGCGCCTTGGTATTCTCTACCTGACCACCTGTGTCGGTTTGGGGTACGATTTGATGTTACCTGATGCTTAGAGGCTTTTCCTGGAAGCAGGGCATTTGTTGCTTCAGCACCGTAGTGCCTCGTCATCACACCTCAGCGTTAACAAGGCTCCGGATTTACCGGAACCTCCGCCTACATGCTTAAACCGGGACAACCGTCGCCCGGCCAACATAGCCTTCTCCGTCCCCCCCTTCGCAGTAACACCGAGTACAGGAATATTAACCTGTTTCCCATCGACTACGCCTTTCGGCCTCGCCTTAGGGGTCGACTCACCCTGCCCCGATTAACGTTGGACAGGAACCCTTGGTCTTCCGGCGAGCGGGTTTTTCACCCGCTTTATCGTTACTTATGTCAGCATTCGCACTTCTGATACCTCCAGCATGCCTCACAGCACACCTTCAACGGCTTACAGAACGCTCCCCTACCCAACAACACATAGTGTCGCTGCCGCAGCTTCGGTGCATGGTTTAGCCCCGTTACATCTTCCGCGCAGGCCGACTCGACCAGTGAGCTATTACGCTTTCTTTAAATGATGGCTGCTTCTAAGCCAACATCCTGGCTGTCTGTGCCTTCCCACATCGTTTCCCACTTAACCATGACTTTGGGACCTTAGCTGGCGGTCTGGGTTGTTTCCCTCTTCACGACGGACGTTAGCACCCGCCGTGTGTCTCCCGTGATAACATTCTCCGGTATTCGCAGTTTGCATCGGGTTGGTAAGCCGGGATGGCCCCCTAGCCGAAACAGTGCTCTACCCCCGGAGATGAATTCACGAGGCGCTACCTAAATAGCTTTCGGGGAGAACCAGCTATCTCCCGGTTTGATTGGCCTTTCACCCCCAGCCACAGGTCATCCGCTAATTTTTTTCAACATTAGTCGGTTCGGTCCTCCAGTTAGTGTTACCCAACCTTCAACCTGCCCATGGCTGAGATCACCGGGTTTCGGGTCTATACCCTGCAACTTAACGCCCAGTTAAGACTCGGTTTCCCTTCGGCTCCCCTATACGGTTAACCTTGCTACAGAATATAAGTCGCTGACCCATTATACAAAAGGTACGCAGTCACACCACAAGGGTGCTCCCACTGCTTGTACGTACACGGTTTCAGGTTCTTTTTCACTCCCCTCGCCGGGGTTCTTTTCGCCTTTCCCTCACGGTACTGGTTCACTATCGGTCAGTCAGGAGTATTTAGCCTTGGAGGATGGTCCCCCCATATTCAGACAGGATACCACGTGTCCCGCCCTACTCTTCGAGTTCACAGCAAGTGTATCTTCGTGTACGGGAGTATCACCCTGTACCCTGCGACTTTCCAGACGCTTCCACTGACACACATGCTGATTCAGACTCCGGGCTGCTCCCCGTTCGCTCGCCGCTACTGGGGGAATCTCGGTTGATTTCTTTTCCTCAGGGTACTTAGATGTTTCAGTTCCCCTGGTTCGCTTCGTTAAGCTATGTATTCACTTAACGATAGTGTGACGAGTCACACTGGGTTTCCCCATTCGGAAATCGTCGGTTATAACGGTTCATATCACCTTACCGACGCTTATCGCAGATTAGCACGTCCTTCATCGCCTCTGACTGCCTAGGCATCCACCGTGTACGCTTGGTCGCTTAACCTCACAACCCGAAGATGTTTCTTTCGATTCATCATCGACTTGCGAAAATTTGAGAGACTCTGACACACCGCTCATCTGCTCTTATTACGGAGAACAGACACGGCGTGTCGTTTCAATTTTCAGCTTGATCCAGATTTTTAAAGAGCAAATATCTCAAACATGACTTAACAGTCAGTTTTGAGATACTGATTGGTTGTGCCTTTCACTCACACCCAGCAAGTGGCGTCCCCTAGGGGATTCGAACCCCTGTTGCCGCCGTGAAAGGGCGGAGTCCTAACCGCTAGACGAAGGGGACACGATGTGTCGCGACTTCGCAGCCGTCTTGCTCGTTACTTTTCATCAGACAATCTGTGTGGACACTACAAAGGCAGGTTCTTTAAGGTAAGGAGGTGATCCAACCGCAGGTTCCCCTACGGTTACCTTGTTACGACTTCACCCCAGTCATGAATCACAAAGTGGTAAGCGCCCTCCCGAAGGTTAAGCTACCTACTTCTTTTGCAACCCACTCCCATGGTGTGACGGGCGGTGTGTACAAGGCCCGGGAACGTATTCACCGTAGCATTCTGATCTACGATTACTAGCGATTCCGACTTCATGGAGTCGAGTTGCAGACTCCAATCCGGACTACGACGCACTTTATGAGGTCCGCTTGCTCTCGCGAGGTCGCTTCTCTTTGTATGCGCCATTGTAGCACGTGTGTAGCCCTACTCGTAGGGGCCATGATGACTTGACGTCATCCCCACCTTCCTCCAGTTTATCACTGGCAGTCTCCTTTGAGTTCCCGGCCGGACCGCTGGCAACAAAGGATAAGGGTTGCGCTCGTTGCGGGACTTAACCCAACATTTCACAACACGAGCTGACGACAGCCATGCAGCACCTGTCTCAGAGTTCCCGAAGGCACCAAAGCATCTCTGCTAAGTTCTCTGGATGTCAAGAGTAGGTAAGGTTCTTCGCGTTGCATCGAATTAAACCACATGCTCCACCGCTTGTGCGGGCCCCCGTCAATTCATTTGAGTTTTAACCTTGCGGCCGTACTCCCCAGGCGGTCGACTTAACGCGTTAGCTCCGGAAGCCACTCCTCAAGGGAACAACCTCCAAGTCGACATCGTTTACGGCGTGGACTACCAGGGTATCTAATCCTGTTTGCTCCCCACGCTTTCGCACCTGAGCGTCAGTCTTTGTCCAGGGGCCGCCTTCGCCACCGGTATTCCTCCAGATCTCTACGCATTTCACCGCTACACCTGGAATTCTACCCCCTCTACAAGACTCTAGCCTGCCAGTTTCGAATGCAGTTCCCAGGTTGAGCCCGGGGATTTCACATCCGACTTGACAGACCGCCTGCGTGCGCTTTACGCCCAGTAATTCCGATTAACGCTTGCACCCTCCGTATTACCGCGGCTGCTGGCACGGAGTTAGCCGGTGCTTCTTCTGCGAGTAACGTCAATCACTGTGGTTATTAACCACAATGCCTTCCTCCTCGCTGAAAGTACTTTACAACCCGAAGGCCTTCTTCATACACGCGGCATGGCTGCATCAGGCTTGCGCCCATTGTGCAATATTCCCCACTGCTGCCTCCCGTAGGAGTCTGGACCGTGTCTCAGTTCCAGTGTGGCTGGTCATCCTCTCAGACCAGCTAGGGATCGTCGCCTAGGTGAGCCATTACCCCACCTACTAGCTAATCCCATCTGGGCACATCTGATGGCAAGAGGCCCGAAGGTCCCCCTCTTTGGTCTTGCGACATTATGCGGTATTAGCTACCGTTTCCAGTAGTTATCCCCCTCCATCAGGCAGTTTCCCAGACATTACTCACCCGTCCGCCGCTCGTCACCCGGGAGCAAGCTCCCTGTGTTACCGCTCGACTTGCATGTGTTAGGCCTGCCGCCAGCGTTCAATCTGAGCCATGATCAAACTCTTCAATTTAAGTTTGATGCTCGTGAATTAAACTTCGTAATGAATTACGTATGTTCACTCAGAGACTTTGATATTCATTTATTGTCCGGAGACATTAAGAATCCATGTCACTTTGAGTGCCCACACAGATTGTCTGATAAATTGTTAAAGAGCAGTGCAACGCGGCTTTCGCTCACCGTTGCGAGGTCCCGTATAATACATTTTCCTCTTTCAGAGTCAAGCGATAATTTCACGCTTTTCTCTGCTGACCCGGCGGCTTGTTTGCCGTTGTTCCGTGTCAGTGGAGGCGCATTATAGGCAGTTCTTCTGGGCTGGCAAGTATAAAGTGAAAATTATTTACTGACCGCTCACTTTCCAGGCAACTCTGTATCCAGACCTGTATTCTTGCCTGGTTTTTAAACAAAAACGAGCCCCTGGGGGCTCGTTTTTGCCTTTTTGTGACTTACTGCACTGCCACAATCTGGTCGTCTTTTTTCACCAGCTGTATCGTTTTGCCCGGGATTAGTTTCCCGGAAAGGATTTGCTGAGCCAGCGGATTTTCTATCTGTTGCTGAATAGCGCGTTTTAAAGGACGAGCGCCGTACACCGGATCGTACCCGTTCGCACTCAGCAGCTGCAGCGCGTCATCCGCAATCTGCATTTCATATCCACGCTCTTCCAGACGTTTATACAAACGTTGCAGCTGAATACGGGCAATCGAGGCAATGTGTTTCTCACCCAGCGGATGGAAGACCACCACTTCATCGATACGGTTGATGAACTCAGGACGGAAGCTGTGGCTCACCACGCCCAGCACCAGATCCTTCATATGACCATAATCCAGCTCACCAAAGCGTTCCTGAATCAGATCGGAACCGAGGTTCGAGGTCATAATGACGACCGTATTACGGAAATCGACCGTTCTCCCCTGCCCGTCCGTCAGGCGACCATCATCCAGCACCTGCAGCAGGATGTTGAACACATCCGGATGCGCCTTTTCAACTTCATCCAGCAGGATAACGGAATACGGACGACGGCGAACCGCTTCTGTCAGATACCCGCCCTCTTCATAACCAACATAGCCCGGAGGTGCCCCTACGAGACGCGACACGGAATGTTTTTCCATAAACTCGGACATGTCAATGCGCACCATTGCATCATCACTGTCGAACATGAAGTTTGCCAGCGCCTTACAAAGCTCCGTCTTACCTACCCCGGTCGGCCCGAGGAACAGGAAGGAGCCAATCGGACGGTTAGGATCGGACAAACCCGCACGGCTACGGCGAATGGCGTTCGATACCGCTTCCACCGCTTCATCCTGGCCAATAACCCGATGGTGAAGGTCTTCCTCCATACGCAGTAACTTGTCGCGCTCGCTCTCCATCATTCTGGCGACCGGAATACCGGTCCAGCGCGCCAGCACGTCGGCGATTTCTGTTTCCGTCACTTTATTGCGTAACAGACGCATGGTTTTGCCTTCCAGCTGGGTTGCCGCCGCCAGCTGTTTTTCCAGCTCCGGAATTTTGCCGTACTGGAGCTCAGACATCTGCGCCAGATCGCCCACGCGACGTGCCTGCTCGATGGCAATCTTCGCCTGCTCAAGCTCGGCTTTAATCGTCTGAGTACCGGAAAGGGAGGCTTTCTCCGCCTTCCACTCCTCTTCTAAGCCAGAATATTGACGCTCTTTGTCTTCCAGCTCTTCATTAAGCATATCCAGGCGCTTCTTACTCGCCTCATCAGACTCTTTCTTCAGCGCCTGCTGTTCAAGCTTGAGCTGAATGATTCGCCGATCGAGCCTGTCCAGCTCTTCCGGTTTCGAGTCAATCTGCATACGAATGCTGGAAGCGGCTTCGTCAATAAGGTCGATCGCTTTGTCCGGTAGCTGTCGGTCAGCAATATAACGATGTGACAAGGTCGCTGCCGCCACGATGGCCGGATCGGTGATCTGCACGTGGTGATGCAGCTCATAGCGTTCTTTCAGACCACGCAGAATGGCGATGGTGTCTTCCACTGTCGGTTCAGCCACAAACACTTTCTGGAAGCGGCGTTCCAGTGCGGCATCTTTTTCAATGTACTGACGATACTCATCGAGCGTGGTGGCCCCGACACAGTGCAGCTCACCGCGTGCCAGCGCTGGTTTCAGCATGTTCCCGGCATCCATGGCGCCGTCCGCTTTACCGGCACCGACCATGGTGTGCAGCTCGTCAATAAACAGAATGACGTTGCCTTCCTGTTTCGCCAGGTCGTTGAGTACACCTTTTAAGCGCTCTTCGAATTCGCCCCTGTATTTTGCCCCCGCCACCAGCGCGCCCATATCCAGCGCGAGCACGCGACGGCCTTTCAAACCTTCCGGGACTTCACCATTAACAATGCGCTGCGCCAGCCCTTCAACAATGGCGGTTTTACCGACACCCGGCTCACCGATCAGTACAGGGTTATTTTTGGTCCGGCGCTGCAGGACCTGAATCGTACGGCGGATCTCTTCGTCACGGCCAATGACCGGGTCAAGCTTGCCCTGCTCGGCGCGCTCGGTCAGGTCGACCGTATATTTCTTCAATGCCTGACGCTGGTCTTCAGCACCCTGGTCGTTCACGCTTTCCCCTCCGCGCATCTGTGCAATCGCCTGCGTCACGTTGGCGGTAGTTGCGCCGGCCGTTTTCAGCAGGTCGGTCAAGGTGCCGCGTGATTCAAGCGCCGCCAGAACAAAGAGCTCTGACGAAATAAAGTTGTCGCCGCGTTTCTGCGCCAGTTTGTCACAAAGGTTTAATACGCGAACCAGATCCTGGGACGGTTGTACATCCCAGCCCGTGCCCTCTACCTGGGGTAAACGGCTTAATGCCTGATCGATGGCGGTACGTAACTGGCCCGCATTAACGCCGGCAGACGTGAGTAAAGGACGAACCGATCCCCCTTCCTGATTCAGTAAGGCGCTCATGAGATGAAGAGGTTCGATAAATTGGTTGTCGTGCCCCAGTGCGAGTGACTGGGCATCAGCGAGAGCAAGCTGGAATTTATTAGTAAGACGATCCAGACGCATAACTCCTCCCATAACAGGTCAAAATTGCTACTGGAGATTAAATGAGGTCATCCCTCAATTATTCAAGGTGAATGACCTGAATTATGCGAAAAGAAAACGGCGCGTACCGGATCGTCTTGATTCTATAGGTTATATCAGCCAAATGAAACTTGCCATACGCCCGGTCGTCTTGTCGCGGCGATAGGAAAAGAAATCACCCTTTTCGGTGAAAGTGCAGCGATCGCCGCCATAGATCTGGCTGATACCGAGATGGGTCAGGCGTTGACGGGCAAGCTGATAAATATCCGCCATGTACTTCTCCCCCGCCGGACAAAAAGCACTCTCCGCCTGCGGGTCATGCGCCATAAAGGCCTCACGAACTTCCGGACCCACTTCAAAGGCCTGCGGGCCAATCGCCGGGCCGAGCCAGGCGAGAATGTTATCCGCGCTGTCAGCAAAACAGGCAACGGTCTCTTCCAGCACGCCGGCACACAATCCACGCCAGCCCGCATGGGCGGCAGCCACTTCGGTGCCTGCACGGTTGCAGAAAAGTACCGGCAGGCAGTCGGCGGTCATAACGGCGCAGACTGTACCCGGAGTATTGCTGTAAGAGGCATCGGCGCGTTTCGAGGCATAGGGTTCGCCGGTAAGACTGAGAACAGCCGTACCATGAACCTGCTCAAGCCAGACCGGTTTCGACGGCAACTGCCCTGCTGCAAACAACCGCTTACGATTCTCTTCCACATGATTGAGATTATCGCCGCAGTGCGCGCCCAGGTTTAATGACTCCCAGGCTCCCTCACTCACGCCACCTATGCGGGTGGAACTGCAGGCCGCTACGCCTTCTGGCGCTGGCCACTCCGGGACAATCAGTTTGGTCATAACCAGTCCACGTCGTCCTTATGCTCTTCAAAATCGGCGCGCATGGCGTCGATAAGATCCACCATGTCCTGTGGGATTGGCGCATGCCACTCCATCTCAATGCCGGTGATCGGATGATAGAGACGCAGCATGGTCGCATGCAGAGCCTGACGATCGAATTTACGCAGCATGGCGATAAATTCCTCGGAGGCCCCTTTCGGTGGGCGCGGACGACCACCGTACAGCTGATCGCCCACCAGCGGATGGGTGATGTGCGACATATGCACACGGATCTGGTGAGTACGGCCGGTTTCCAGACGCAGACGCAGGCGCGTATGAATGCGGAAATGTTCCATGATGCGATAGTGCGTGACCGCCGGTTTGCCCATCGGATGAACGGACATATGGGTACGCTTGGTTGGATGGCGGCTGATAGGCTGTTCTACCGTGCCGCCAGAGGTCATATGACCAATCGCGACAGCTTCGTACTCACGGGTAATTTCACGCAGCTGCAGTGACTCAACCAGACGCGTTTGCGCCGGAATGGTCTTCGCAACGACCATCAGGCCGGTGGTGTCTTTATCCAGACGGTGAACAATCCCGGCACGCGGGACGTCAGCGATTGGCGGATAATAGTGCAGCAGCGCATTCAGCACTGTGCCATCAGGGTTGCCTGCGCCAGGGTGTACAACAAAGTCACGTGGCTTGTTGATCACCAGAATGTCGTCATCTTCGTAGACGATATTCAGGGGGATATCCTGAGGTTCGAAACGGACTTCTTCTTCGATGTCAGCATTGATGGCGACCACTTCCCCACCCAACACTTTCTCTTTTGGCTTGTCCCAGATCTTGCCGTTTACCAGCACGCGCTGGTCAAGAATCCATTCTTTTATACGTGAACGCGAATAATCAGGGAACATTTCGGCCAAAGCCTGATCTAAGCGTTGTCCGAGCTGTTTTTCGGAGACTGTTGCGGTGAGTTCTACTCGTTGTGCCATAGACTGCTTCTTCGTTTAACGTTGGGTTTTACGGCTTTGCCGTTTAATATAGTGTGCTATTGTAGCTGGTCTTAATCGGGAGCAGGAAAGAGATTCTCCCGGACAAACATTTGAGGAAAGTCAAAACGTCATGACGCGCATGAAATATCTGGTGGCAGCGGCCACGTTGAGCCTGGCTTTGGTGGGCTGCTCCGGTTCGAATGAACAGGTCCCTGACAATCCGCCGAATGAAATCTATGCGACTGCTCAGCAAAAGCTGCAGGACGGTAACTGGAAACAGGCGATAACGCAACTGGAAGCGCTGGATAATCGTTATCCATTTGGCCCGTATTCCCAGCAGGTACAGTTGGATATGATCTACGCCTACTATAAAAATGCCGATCTGCCACTGGCCCAGGCGACGATTGATCGCTTCATGCGTCTGAACCCGACTCATCCCAATATTGATTACGTCATGTATATGCGCGGCCTGACCAACATGGCGCTGGACGACAGCGCTCTGCAGGGCTTCTTTGGGGTTGACCGTTCTGACCGCGATCCTCAGCACGCCCGCGATGCGTTCAATGACTTCTCCAAACTGGTACGCGGCTATCCGAACAGCCAGTACGTGACGGATGCCAGCAAACGTCTGGTGTTCCTGAAAGACCGTCTGGCGAAATACGAATACTCTGTTGCGGAATACTATACCCGCCGTGGCGCATACGTTGCCGTAGTGAACCGTGTTGAAGGCATGCTGCGTGATTACCCTGATACTCAGGCAACGCGTGATGGCCTGAAGCTGATGGAAAATGCTTATCGTGAACTGCAGATGAACTCGCAGGCTGACAAAGTCGCGAAGATCATCGCCGCTAACAGCAGCAGCTCCTGATCCTTGAGTAAGATGCAAAACGGCAGCCCAGGGGCTGCCGTTTTTTTATCCATTTTCGAACTAAGCTGAAGCGGTTTAGCCCGCACCAATCCTATCAACTATGGCCGCAATTTCTTCCGGCGACAAGGTAAAAGTTACTTCTTCCTGTCCTGCCTCACAAAAAGAATCCGTTGACAAAAATGGACATTAAAATGTGATTTAGATCACACAAATTGACATTGAGAACGGTATGCTGGAATCACCAAGACGGGAAAGACAAGAGGTAAAATTTATGACAATGAACATTACCAGTAAACAAATGGAAATTACTCCGGCAATTCGCCAGCACGTCGCAGACCGTCTCGCCAAACTGGATAAATGGCAAACACACTTGATTAACCCGCATATCATTCTCTCTAAGGAGCCACAAGGTTTCATCGCTGACGCAACTATCAATACTCCAAACGGCCACCTGGTCGCCAGCGCGAAACATGAGGATATGTACACCGCAATCAACGATTTGATTAACAAGCTGGAACGGCAGCTCAATAAAGTGCAACACAAAGGTGAAGCCCGTCGCGCCACAACATCGGTGAAAGACGCTAGCTTCGCAGAAGAAGTTGAAGCTGAAGATGAATAATCCTTTACATTGAGTCTATCGCCAACGCGCCTTCGGGCGCGTTTTTTGTTTTTTATTGACAGGGTGAAAACAGTACGGGTACTTTAAGTCTGTCTTCTGAAGGAATCATTCATGACCGTTAAGCCGTTTTTCTTCGCATTCTTTTTTACCTTCCCCTGATTGGGAGGCGTTTCGTCGTGTGATAAAGAATGCGAAGACGAACAACAAGGCCTCCCACACCGGGGGGCCTTTTTTATTGATAACGATAATATGATTAAGGCAACGCTATGACACCGGAAAACCCATTACTGGATCTGCGAGACAAGATCAGCGCTCTGGATGAAAAGTTACTATCATTGCTGGCCGAACGCCGTGCGCTGGCCGTTGAGGTAGGAAAGGCAAAGCTGGCGTCGCATCGTCCGGTACGCGATATCGATCGGGAGCGCGATCTGCTGGAACGCCTGATTAACCTTGGCAAAACGCACCATCTGGATGCGCATTACATCACCCGCCTGTTCCAGCTGATCATTGAAGATTCCGTCCTGACGCAGCAGGCCTTGCTGCAACAGCACCTGAACAAGACCAACCCGCACTCGGCGCGAATTGCCTTCCTGGGGCCGAAAGGATCCTATTCCCACCTCGCCGCACGTCAGTATGCGGCCCGTCACTTCGAAGAGTTTATTGAGAGCGGCTGCGCGAAGTTCGCGGATATCTTCAACCAGGTGGAGACCGGACAAGCGGATTACGCCGTCGTGCCGATCGAGAACACCAGTTCCGGCGCGATCAATGACGTTTACGATTTGCTCCAGCACACGACCCTGTCGCTGGTTGGCGAGATGACGATCCCTATCGACCACTGCGTGCTGGTTTCCGGCACCACCGACCTCGACAAAATCGAGACGGTCTACAGCCACCCGCAACCTTTCCAGCAGTGCAGTCAGTTCCTGAACCGTTATCCGGGCTGGAAAATTGAGTATACCGAGAGCACCTCGGCGGCCATGGAAAAGGTCGCGCAGGCCAACTCCCCTACAGTGGCCGCGCTGGGCAGCGAAGCGGGCGGCGCGCTGTATGGTTTACAGGTGCTGGAGCGTGACCTGGCAAACCAGACGCAAAACATTACCCGCTTCATCGTGCTGGCGCGTAAGGCGATAAACGTCTCCGATCAGGTTCCGGCCAAAACCACTCTGCTGATGGCGACCGGTCAGCAGGCCGGTGCGCTGGTAGAAGCCCTGCTTGTGCTGCGCAATCACAATCTGATTATGACCAAACTGGAATCGCGCCCGATTCACGGCAACCCGTGGGAAGAGATGTTTTATCTCGATATCCAGGCCAACCTGGAATCTGCATCCCTGCAGAAAGCCCTGCGTGAATTGGGTGAGATCACCCGTTCGATGAAGGTGCTGGGCTGCTATCCGAGCGAAAACGTGGTCCCGGTTGATCCGGTTTAACGCGCAATAAATGGCCCTTTCTTCACCCCTGCCACGCTGACGGGCAGGGTGAAAATGGCGCCCGACAGAGGATATGCCGCCACTTCCTGCGGCTCCATGTTCTCACGGGTGGTGGTGATAAACAGCGTCTGCATATCATCACCACCGAAACAGACCATCGTTGGACAGCGCACCGGCAACCGATACTCTTCCAGCTGTTCACCCTGCGGTGAAAAGCGTGCGATACGCCAGCCGTCAAACAGTGCGCTCCAGTAACAGCCTTCCACATCCACTGCCGCACCATCCGGGATCCCCTCCCCCGGCTGGAACCGACGAAAAACTTCCCGTTTACCCGGCTCGCCCTGCTCATCCAGCGGCGTGCGGTAGATCACCGCATTAGGGGTATCGGAGGTATACATCCAGCGCTTGTCGTCACTGAAGGCCAGACCGTTATGCCCGTGGATATCACACTGGATGACCTCAGGCGTCAGGTCGTTATCGATCCGCATCAGCAGGGCGCCGTTGTAGTCGCCCGGTGCCCAGAAGGTGCCCGCATAGAAGCGGCCAAAATGATCGGTTCCCCCGTCATTAAAACGCGCCAGCTGCGGGTTCGACGGATTATCACAGACTTTCCGTTGCAGCAGGCCATGCTTGTCCGCCAGCCAGATGCCCGTGCGCATGGCGACGATAAATCCCCCGCCCTCGCGCAATGCGAAGCAACCTACCTCTTCGTGGAAGGATAAAATCGTATGTTCACCCGTGGAGAGGTGATAGCGATGGATCTCACCTTCCAGAATATCCGCCCAGTAAAGGGCGCTTTCCGCTTCGCTCCAGGTCGGGCACTCCGGTAAGTGCCCCGTATAGTCAAACAAAACGCGTGGTTCAGCCATGACAGATCCCCAAAATAAAAAAAGCCAGCAGTGCTGGCTTTCAGTATATACATCATCAGATTACTGGCGACTGTCATTCGCCTGCCGCAGCAGAATGCGACTCTCGCTCTGGAAGCGCTGGGCATAATCGCCAAACCAGTGTTCAACCTTACGGAAGCTGTCGATAAACGCCTGTTTATCGCCGTGCTCCAGCAGAGTGATCGCCTCACCAAAACGCTGGTAGTAACGCTTGATCAGCGCCAGGTTATTGCCCGAAGACATAATAATATCTGCATACAGCTGCGGATCCTGGGCAAAGAGTCGACCGACCATCGCCAGTTCGAGGCGATAGATAGGTGAAGACAGCGACAGCAACTGCTCAAGCTGAACATTCTCTTCCGCCAGATGCAGGCCATACGCGAAGGTCGCGAAGTGGCGCAGCGCCTGGATAAAGGCCATGTTCTGGTCATGTTCGACGGCGCTGATCCGGTGCAACCGCGCGCCCCACACCTGTATCTGCTCCAGGAACCACTGATAGGCTTCTGGCTGACGGCCATCGCAGTAGACGACCACCTGCTTCGCCAGGCTGCCGCTGTCCGGGCCGAACATCGGGTGCAGCCCCAGCACCGGGCCATTATGCGCGGCCAGCATCGCCTGCAGTGGGCCATTCTTCACCGAGGCCAGATCGACCAGAATGCAGTCTTCCGGCAGCGGTGGCAGTTTGGCAATAATCTCTTCGGTGACGTGGATCGGCACGCTGACAATGACCATACCCGCATCGGCAACCATCGTCTGCGCCCGCGCCCAGTCCTCTTTTTCGAGGATGCGCACCTGGTAGCCAGAGAGCGTCAGCATCTTCTCAAACAGACGCCCCATCTGCCCACCGCCCCCAACAATCACCACCGGGCGCAGCGTCGGACAAAGGGTTTTAAAGCCTTTGTCGTTTTCGCTTGAGTAGGACTCTCGCATCACGCGGCGCAGCACATCTTCAATCAGATCCGGCGAGACGCCCAGCGCCTGGGCCTCTTTGCGTCGGGATGCCAGCATGGAGGCTTCACGCTCCGGTACGTAAATCGGTAAACCGTATTTACTTTTCACTTCGCCAACTTCAGCAACCAGTGCCATGCGGCGCGCCAGCAAATCCAGCAGCGCCTTATCCACCTCGTCAATTTGATCGCGCAAAGCGGTCAATTCAGCAACCATAACAAACCTCTTAAGCCAGACGCGTCGCCAGCTGGCCGTTCAAATCTTTGTGGATCTCACGCAGCAGCGCGTCGGTGGTTTCCCAGCTAATGCAGGCATCGGTGACGGAAACTCCATGCTTCATGGCGCTGCGCGGCTGTTCGGATGACTGATTGCCTTCATGGATATTGCTTTCAATCATCAGGCCAATAATCGAACGGTTGCCATCTTTAATCTGCGCGACGACGGATTCCGCCACCGCCGGCTGACGACGATAATCTTTATTCGAATTACCATGACTGCAATCTACCATCAGTGCCGGGCGCAGTCCTGCCTGTTCCATCTCTTTTTCACACTGGGCCACATCTGCCGGGCTGTAGTTTGGCGCCTTGCCGCCGCGCAGAATAACGTGGCCATCCGGGTTGCCCTGGGTCTGCAGCAGACAGACCTGGCCGGCCTGGTTGATGCCGACAAAACGGTGCGGCATCGCTGCGGCACGCATGGCGTTGATAGCTGTTGCCAGGCTACCGTCGGTACCGTTTTTGAAGCCGACCGGCATGGAGAGGCCTGAGGCCATCTCACGGTGCGTCTGCGATTCAGTGGTACGCGCGCCAATGGCGGACCAGCTGAACAGATCGCCCAGATATTGCGGGCTGTTCGGATCCAGCGCTTCAGTTGCCAGCGGCAGTCCCATGTTAACCAGCTCCACCAGAAGATTACGCGCAATCTTCAGGCCAGCTTCCACATCAAACGAGCCATCCATGTGCGGATCGTTAATTAACCCTTTCCAGCCGACGGTGGTACGGGGTTTTTCAAAATAGACGCGCATGACCAGGTAGAGGCTATCGCTGACCTCCTCGGCCAGGGCTTTAAAACGGTGCGCATATTCGATGGCAGTTTCTGGATCATGGATGGAGCACGGACCACATACCACCAGCAGACGCGGATCGCGCCCGGCAATAATGTCGGAGATGGTCTGGCGGGAGTGCGCAATTTGCGCCTCTTGCTCAACGCTCAGCGGGAATTCCGCTTTCAGTTGATCCGGGGTGATCAGAACATGTTCATCACTAATATGTACGTTATTCAGCGCGTCTTTTTGCATGATTGCGATCCTGGAAGCTCGTTTGCGATAGTTGTTTCCTCGATGAGGAAGCCCAACGATACCACACCGAGTAAAGATTTCAATCCAAAATACGTAAATAATACTTTACATCACCCATTTTAAAGCAAAATACATTCGATTATCATGTAACGTAAAAATTACAGTCTGCATTCTTGCCGCCAGGCTATGCTCAATGGAAAAGGGAGAATGTCTTATGCGCCTGATTGTTACCCCGCTACTGTGCCTGTTTTTAACCGCCTGTCAGATCGATCCTTATACCCATCAGCCCCACTGGACGGGAACCGACTGGTATGATGCCGGTAAAGAAGACGCCATGAATGGCGTGGGGGTAAAATCCAATGAAACCCTTGCCGCTAATTTTAACGACCCTAAAGTGGATCGCCCTGACTATCTCAGCGGATATAAAGACGGCCAACAGAAAATATGTCAGGAAAATTTTGTTTACGCCTGGGGATTAGCTGGCCGAATATTCCCGGCCAGCTGTGACACCGCGGAAAACGCGACCACCCTTCGCACCGCCTGGCAACAGGGAATGAATGAAGGAACAAAAGCCAACCGTTTAAATTAATTCTGTCAACGCCATTTCTGTTAATTAAGAGCGTGAGATTTTACTTAAGTACCTGAATATGCTGTTGGCATAATGACTGTACGGGCAAAAAATGGTATTCTGCCAGCGAAACTCAAGGACTACTATTTCCAGAGTGGTATGGCGGATTCTGGTGTGTAACTTTTTTCTTATCTCCTGGCACCGTGCGGCATTAGTACTGATGTTATCAATGCCCTGTGGGCTCGCTATTGGCGGAACCTTATCCGAAACGGATAAATCGGTACGTTCTATTGTCTCCGGGATCGTCAGTTACACCCGTTGGCCTGCGCTTTCCGGCAAGCCGAACCTGTGTATTTTCGCCTCCTCCCATTATGTTGAGGCGCTCAGTGCCGAGGGTCCGGACGCGCTGCCCTACACCCCGGTCATTATTCATGACGACCAGGAAGCATTGAGTGCAGAATGTCACGCGCTCTATTTCGGCAGCGAATCCCCGACCCACCAGCTTGAATTAAGTCAGGCGTTTCATGCCAGACCGTTACTATTAATTGCGGAGCAAAACCCGCGGTGCCTTATAGGTAGTGCTTTCTGCCTGATAATAGACAGCGCCAGAGTAAGATTTTCCGTCAATCTGGATATGCTGTCGCGCAGCGGAGTCAGAGTTAATCCTGATGTGTTAATGCTCGCACGGAATACTAAGCATGAATAAGGAAATTACTTCAGCGCCGCGTCCAACATTCAAAAGGACTCTGCGGCGCATCAGTATAATTAGCGTCCTAATTACTATGACGCTCATCTGGTTATTATTGTGCATTGCTTCTGTGGTGACGCTGAAACAGTATGCGCAACGCAACCTTGAATTAACCAGCGCCACCATGAGCCGCAGTCTGGAGGCAGCGCTGGTCTTCAATGATGCTACCGCTGCTAACGAAGCGCTGGTCTCTCTTGGCAAGCAAGGGCAGTTCTCAGCAGCGGAACTGCTGGATCGCTACGATCATCGCTTTGCCAGCTGGTCGATGGGGCCGAACGACAAAGCGGATCCGCTCAGCCAGTTGGCCAGCCAGTGGTTATTCCCCCATCCCATCAGACAGCGCATCTGGCACAACAATTTACCGATCGGCGAGTTACATCTCACCGCACGGGATAGCCTGATCGGCCACTTTCTCTGGACCTCGCTGGCGGTATTAACCGGCTGTCTTCTGTTTGCCTCCCTGGTGGCAATAACCATCACCCGTGCACTGCACAATGGCGTGGTGACCGCCCTGCAAAACATTACCGATGTGGTGCATGACGTACGTACAAACCGGAACTTCTCCCGCCGGGTATCCGAGGAGCGCATTGATGAATTTCATCGCTTCGGTCAGGACTTCAACAGCCTGCTGGATGAAATGGAAGAGTGGCAGCTAAAGTTGCAGGCTAAAAACGCCCAGCTGATGCGCACCGCCATGCACGATCCGCTCACCGGACTGGCTAACCGGGCCGCTTTTCGCACCCGCATCGCCGCGCTGATGAGTGATTCCTCCGCGCGGACCAACTCCGCCCTGCTCTTCCTGGACGGAGATGACTTTAAGCGTATTAACGATACCTGGGGCCATGCCGCAGGCGATTGTGTACTGATTGAAGTAGCCCGCAGAATGGTCGAGTTTGGCGGCGAACAACATCAATCTTACCGTCTGGGTGGGGATGAGTTTGCCATCATTCTGTATGGCGTCCATTCAGAACACGAAGTGCTGCGTCTCTGCGCCGCGCTGACGCAACAATTTAGCCCGTCCTATGACCTGCACAACGGGTTCTCCTCCCGAATGTCGCTCAGTATTGGCTTCGCGCTGAGCTGGCAGCATCACTCCGTTGAAGCCTTACTGGAGCAAGCCGACCGGAATATGTATCTGGTGAAGCATCAACGTTCAAAAAATCACACCGTAGAAAGGAACACATTATGTTAAGGCGATACGTCGCACCGCTCTTTATGGCATCAATGCTGCTGGCTGGATGCCAGACGCCACAGGGCAAATTTACCGCTGAGCAGGTCGCCGCCATGAAGTCTTACGGCTTTAATGAGATAAACGGGGACTGGTCGCTTGGTCTTTCGGCAAAGATCCTGTTTGGTAAAAACGAGTATAAGCTGCAGCCGGAAAGCGAGCAGCAGATTAAAAGCATGGCAGCGCGCCTTGCCGCGACCGGCCTGAAACACGCCCGGATGGACGGCCATACCGATAACTACGGTGAAGTGAGCTACAACAAAGCGTTATCCCTGAAGCGGGCCAACGTGGTTGCCGATGCCTGGGCGCAGGGTGCCACTATTCCACGCAGTAATCTGACGACCCAGGGCCTGGGTCAGCAATATCCTGTCGCGGATAATAAAACCGGCCAGGGACGTGCCGAAAACCGCCGCGTGGCGGTGGTGATCAGCACGCCCTGAAGCGTTATTCCCGCGATTCGGTCAGAGACACACGCACTGCCGCGCGCCAGCGCAGCCAGTCAATAACCACAAACAGCACCAGGCTACAGCCCATTACCGGCATTATGAGCCCCAGTACTACGCTGATGGTTAAAGAGACCACGCGTCCCCCCAGCGGCAATGCCAGCCAGCTCTGACACAGGGTCTGCGCAGGATCCGTTGCCGTCTGCCGGGGCCGGCGCATCCACCACATCCGGTAGCCCCACACAATCATGACGCACAGCGCGATACCAAAGGCGATCAGCACCAGCTGATTTGGCAGGCCAAACAGCACGCCCATATGGAAATCCACGCCCCAGCGGGTCAGTTTAGCCATCAGCGGGTAATCCCCAAACCGGGTGCGATCGATAACCTTCAGGGTGGTGGGATCAACGGCAACCGCATCGACCTGAGTAGGCCAGCTGCGATCGATCTCCGTCACCGTCCACGCCGTTGAGGCACTCTTCGCCGGACGTATCTCCAGCTTCGTCGCATCAATCCCCGCCGTGTTTGCCGCCTGAAGCACGCCATCATACAGGGACAGGTCAGGTTTCATCTCCGGCATCGGCATGGTCATGTGATGACCGTGGTGCTCAGCATGCGGATCTGCGGCTTCCGCCGGGCCATGCAGCTGCGTATTCACCTGCGGCGTGAGCCAGTTCATCTCTGCCCGCAGTTTATCCACATTACTGCCCGCCCACTGGGACCAGGTCAGGCCGGTCGCAGAGAAGAGCAGCATACCCAGCAGCAGGCTCCAGCCGAGGGAAACGTGCAGACGACGGCGGTTCTGGAAGCGGTTATTGATGCGCCGTTTTGGCCGGGTATAGAACCACAGGGCAATCCCTCCCAGCGCGGCGATCCACATCCAGGACGCGGCCAGCTCGCTGTAAATTCGCCCCACATCCCCCAGCAGCAAAGACTGGTGCAGATAATCGATTTTCTGGCGTAACGGCAGGATACCGCTGGTGCCGTAGACGGTCATATCCCCGCGCACCTCCAGACTGACCGGATCGATAAAGATGGCACGGTTCTCCGAGGCTTTCAGCGCCGGGTCAATGTACATCACCCGGGTGGTTTCTCCTGATGTCAGGCCCGGACGTACCGCCTGTAGCCGTAGCTCCCCGCCGGTGATCTTTTCCGCTACCGCAATTTGCTCAGCAAGAGGACGTATTGTGCCCCCGGTCTCGCTGAACAGCGCATGATGATAAAGCGCGTTTTCCAGCTGCGGCGTGGCGACATACAACGTTCCGGAGAGCGCGGCGATAAAGATAAACGGCCCGACAAACAGACCAATATAGAAGTGAAGACGACGCAGCAGGTGGCCCCATGCTGCGCGCGGAGTGCAGGTAGTCATGCTTTCCCTTTTTAAGGCAAAAAGTTATCGGTACACCGGGGTGCACGTTTTTTTACATGGATTAAGCAGACAGGTGCGGCGGCGCGCGGGTATCGGGACAGAGCCAGAGGAAGAAATGCCAGTGGTGTACGACGGGTCGCTGCGGCGTAAGGCGCTGTCTGAGTAAGACTGCGCATAACAGCAGCACCAGCGCCAGGATGACGCCCGGAACGTGGGCCAGCAGGACGCAGTAACCGCAGGCTTCGGCATGGTCGACAGGCACACTTTCAGACGGTGCGTGGTGGTGCTCCGCCATCATGCTCATGTCATGATGCATGCCGGGCATCGCGCTCATGGGATCTTTTTGCAACGAGACAGAGACCAGCGGCGCGAAGACGATCATCAGGATCGCAAATAGCGCGAGACCTGCCGCGATACGTTGCCACTGTGCCTGATGCTGTTTAGTCGTCACTTCCCCTCCGTCAGAGCGGGGCATTGTAAACGATTTATGACGGATACGTTAACGTGCAGAGCACAGAGAGATAAAAAAAGGGCCAGCCTTTCGGCCAGCCCTTTTTACAGGATGTCGCTTAAGCGAATCTTAGTTCAGACGCTTTTATTTAAACCTATTGATTAACCTACAAATTATATATTTAACAGTAAGTTAAGTGCATCATTAGTGCAGTAAAGTGCAATCCAAAACATGCTACATGGGCACTATATGGACACTCAATCACTCAAATATTATTGAATTTTAGTTTGCAGACACTTCCTACTTTATGAGCAAGTTCAAGAAGATTTTTGTAGGCCTCATCATCAAAGTCATCTCGGGGAATTGCGGCTATCGCGTGCAGAAAACTTTGTACTATGATTTTCTTATCATTCGCATTTGTATGATTGCTTCTCGATGAGCACACATTATCCACTCTTTCAATACTATATGTTGAAGGATCAACCAAATTGGATGCTCTCGTGCACAATAGCTCCGAAATCAGTGCTGCCTCTTGAACATAAGCATCTTCATGATAGGACATTGCAGATGTCAAAAGCTCTTGCTTGAATCTAGGGCTATCGAAAGGGATATACCCAGAACAAATTAAAGATGCAACTTTTGAATTATGGAGTTGTGCTATAGCATCGAAGATGGAACCCATCATATAACCACCTTTATAGTATTCGTCCTCATGCTTTTTCAGTTCTTCAAGGTCTTCAGTAGCTTTATCTAGAGCATTCTTAACAATTGATAAAACCTCTTCAATCTTGTCTTTTGATAATAAATCAAGTTTTTCAAATAAATCAAACAATCCTCTAGTATTAATTATCTCGGCAGCCCCGATCTTTTTAGTTATATAAGCCGCTAATTCATAATGATTTTGAAAATTATAATTTGAACCATTAACCCTTTCAATAATAGCCGATTGAAGTCTCTCTAGGTAATGGTGCCAACTTACTGATTTAGTGTACGATGGTGTTTTTGAGGTGCTCCCGTGGCTTCCATCTCCATCAGTTGTCCCTCCTGCTCAGCTACTGAAGGCGTGGTGCGTAACGGTAAAAGTACTGCCGGACATCAGCGCCATCTCTGCTCTCACTGCCGTAAAACATGGCAGCTACAGTTCACTTACACCGCCTCTCAGCCCGGTACACACCAGAAAATCATTGATATGGCCATGAATGGTGTTGGATGCCGGGCAACCGCCCGCATTATGGGCGTTGGCCTCAACACGATTTTACGTCACTTAAAAAACTCAGGCCGCAGTCGGTAACCTCGCGCATACAGCCGGGCAGTGATGTGATTGTCTGCGCTGAAATGGACGAACAGTGGGGCTACGTCGGTGCTAAATCACGTCAGCGCTGGCTGTTTTACGCGTATGACAGGATACGGAGGACGGTTGTGGCGCACGTCTTCGGTGAACGCACTCTGGCCACACTGGAGCGTCTTCTGAGCCTGCTGTCGGCCTTTGAGGTCGTGGTATGGATGACGGATGGCTGGCCGCTGTATGAATCCCGCCTGAAGGGAAAGCTGCACGTAATCAGCAAGCGTTACACTCAGCGAATTGAGCGGCATAACCTGAATCTGAGACAACATCTGGCAAGGCTGGGACGGAAGTCACTGTCGTTCTCAAAATCGGTGGAGCTGCATGACAAGGTCATCGGGCATTATCTGAACATAAAACACTATCAGTAAGTTGGAGTCATTACCGTCTCTCTAATGCTATATTGCCTGCAATGACCATTCCATTTATTTCATCTAGAATCATTAACTCTTCTTTAGATGCCCCGCCACTCATTGGCTTGTACACGAGATCATGTTCGACTTCTGACCATGCATGCATAAGAACAGAAGCTATTTGAATTTCTACTGGTGTTTCAGAATAGCGAGAACCATCGCCCAACTTTACCCTATAATGTTTCGCATGATAACCATCAAATCTTTTTGTATAACTTCCAGCTTCATTCCCCTTCACTCCAGAAGGGAAAACCTTGTTGTATAACTCAACAAACATTTCTGTAATAATTTTTGAGACAATATCAATATCCGCTGGGAAATATAACGCCACCCTTACACCTGCCAAATCAACAATATCACTATAAATACTATCAACAGACTTATATTTTTCGTAATTATCTTCTGAATCTCGTTTTTCTAACTTCCGATGTAAACTTTCGACTCCCTTCGCTCTATATGAAACAATAGCTCGCACACCTGATTCATTAAGTGCTGTTTCTAATTTCTGGCCGACTAGCTGAGCAAGCTTTTCATAAAAGTCGAATTCTTTACGATATGTAAAAATAAAAGATTCAATAATATCAATCATAAAACCTCCTATATGATAATTTTAAGTTAGCGAAGTGTATAATTTAGCGATAGGGTTTAATTCCGCAGCGTCTTCTAAGTGTTCAGGTGCAAAGTGAGCATAACGCATCGTTTCTCGAATATTAGCATGGCCAAGAATTCGTTGAAGTACGAGGATGTTACCGCCATTCATCATAAAATGACTGGCAAAGGTATGACGTAACACATGGGTTTTTTGACCCTCCGCTAGTTCTATGTTGGTCAATGCAAGCATCTTCTTGAACTCTTGGTAGCAAGGCTGAAACAATCTCCCCTGTAACGGAGCGAGTTCATCGTATAACCAGCGCGGAATCGGTACTGTCCGGTTTTTCCCACCTTTAGTTTTTGTAAATGTAAGTTTGTAAGGCGAAAGCTGCGAACGGGTTAGCCGTTCCGCTTCGCTCCATCGCGCACCGGTAGCCAGACATACCTTAACAATACGGGTCAGAAAAATTTTGCCGTAAGCATCGCAAGCGCGGAGCAACTCCTGTATCTGCGGCTCAGTCAGCCAGGACATTTCTTTCTCTACTTCTTTAAACGTACGTATGCTTTCCAGCGGGTTAGGCAGTAACCACTCCCCGAGACGTTTCAGCTCGTTGAAAACGGCCTTTAGATAGTTCTGTTCCCGATTGACAGTTATTGGCTTAGCAATCCACTTTTTAGGGTCAGCATGGTAACCATTATCGATTTCCCCTTTTAGAGTTGATCACGATAATGGGCGAAGTCCTTAGCCGTTAGTTGCGAGGCTATCGGGTCCCCGAGCTCTCGGCATATGATATGAAGTTTCGCCAGGCGTGACTTACTGGCCTCGAGAGACTGACCGTGCAGGTCAAGCCAAAGCTCAATGAGTTCGCTTAAGCGCCTGCGGTCTTCTTTCTCCCCAAGCCAGGGTTTGCTCTGCGCTGCGTCTTTAAAATGTTGCTCATAAGCCAAAGCCTCGCTCTTGGTAGCGAGTTTTTTACGGACACGTCTACTTTCCGCGCCATCAACACGGAAATCACTCAACCCTTCACCTGTAGCCAATTTCTTTACAGGCATGTGATTAAGCATGAATTAATGACTGCCATTGTTCTTCACTGATGATGGTGATGCTGCCAACTTACTGATTTAGTGTATGATGGTGTTTTTGAGGTGCTCCAGTGGCTTCTGTTTCTATCAGCTGTCCCTCCTGTTCAGCTACTGACGGGGTGGTGCGTAACGGCAAAAGCACTGCCGGACATCAGCGCTATCTCTGCTCTCACTGCCGTAAAACATGGCAACTGCAGTTCACTTACACCGCTTCTCAACCCGGTACGCACCAGAAAAATCATTGATATGGCCATGAATGGCGTTGGATGCCGGGCAACCGCCCGCATTATGGGCGTTGGCCTCAACACGATTTTACGTCACTTAAAAACTCAGGCCGCAGTCGGTAACCTCGCGCATACAGCCGGGCAGTGACGTCATCGTCTGCGCGGAAATGGACGAACAGTGGGGCTATGTCGGGGCTAAATCGCGCCAGCGCTGGCTGTTTTACGCGTATGACAGGCTCCGGAAGACGGTTGTTGCGCACGTATTCGGTGAACGCACTATGGCGACGCTGGGGCGTCTTATGAGCCTGCTGTCACCCTTTGACGTGGTGATATGGATGACGGATGGCTGGCCGCTGTATGAATCCCGCCTGAAGGGAAAGCTGCACGTAATCAGCAAGCGATATACGCAGCGAATTGAGCGGCATAACCTGAATCTGAGGCAGCACCTGGCACGGCTGGGACGGAAGTCGCTGTCGTTCTCAAAATCGGTGGAGCTGCATGACAAAGTCATCGGGCATTATCTGAACATAAAACACTATCAATAAGTTGGAGTCATTACCACTGATGATTATCAGGGGAATATTCTTGTTATCCCTTAAATCAACAGCCATCTCTATTTTGCGGCCAAAACTTTGAAACTTCCAGTCTTTAGAGCTTAGAGCGCCAACAATGAGAACATCTAATTTTTGCGTTACACTATCAACAATCTTACCCCCTAACTTTTCTATATCAGAGGAGCATTGCCTACGAGAACCGCAAAGAAACTTTCCAGTTAAACACACGTTTTTTCCGTTAAAGTCGCACTTATTAATTAAGTCATTGGGAAGTGTGGTGGACAAGCCATCCACAATGCCTTCACTAATGTTTGAGCCTGTAAATGCAATTACTTCATTTAATAGCTGAGCGCGTTCATCATTGGTAATAACGCCATCACTCAAAATGCTTTGAACAAGCCCATATAAATGCTTGCCAGGATAATTTTTCTTCAATGCTGAGTTAACAGAAAGGAACCATTTCAGATAATAAATTTCATCATCGCTAAGATGATAATCAGCAGCCATGCCCTTACATAGCCCTTCCAGCAAATGTTTATCTGAGTCTTCAGAGAACAAATCAAGTTTTGGTGTGTCCATTAACCCACGCTGGATATCGAGCAAGTTAGCTTTGAACTCTGTCAATTCTTGCTCGTCTGCGCATCCATCAGTTAGTATGTCGAAAATCTTTGAGCGTATGCACTGCACATAATAATTTTCAGATAATGACTGCGATTCCAGAAGCCAGGTATCTAAGAAGAGAACTTCGCTTTCACTCAACCTGCCATCACAAGTTAAGCCTTCGATGATATTAATTAGATTTGCAAGTAACTTATCTTTGTTTCGAACATAGTTATACGCACTGTCTATAGTCATAGCATCTTACCTTAATTAATTGTTATTGTAGCCCTAACAATTCCATAACTTCTACCGCGTCCATTAAACATTTAAAAGAACTACCATACTTTCAACTCTAACTTTATTTTCTGGCAAACGCGACACATTATCTCTACCTAAAAAGCCTCCTATATCCAATTTGTAGCTATATTCCGAATAGTTATTGTTTCTGAACTTAATATTTATCTTGGGAAAATTTTGGACACAGGCAATAAAAAAGGGGTTAGCATTATGCTAACCCCTTGTTTTTTAACACGCTTTGGATGCCGCGTTATTGCGAATCTTAGTTCAGACGCTCTTTAATACGAGCAGACTTACCAGTACGCTCACGCAGGTAGTACAGTTTAGCTTTACGTACAGCACCACGACGTTTAACAGCAATGCTGTCAACTACCGGAGAGTGAGTCTGGAAGACACGCTCAACGCCTTCGCCGTTGGAAATTTTACGAACAGTGAATGCAGAGTGCAGACCGCGGTTACGAATAGCGATAACCACGCCCTCGAATGCCTGCAGACGTTTTTTGGAACCTTCAACAACCCATACTTTCACTTCCACGGTATCACCCGGACGGAAGGAAGGTACGTCCTGCTTCATCTGCTCTTGTTCAAGTTGCTTAATAATGTTGCTCATAATTTAATCTCTTATCCTGGGTAAACTGATATTCGGGGGCCTCAGGCCATCCCATCATGTTTCTGCTGCTGGTGCGCGTGTTCTTTTTTGAACTCGGCCAGCAACTTTGCTTGCTCTTCAGTCAGAGCCAGGTTTTCCAGAAGTTCAGGTCTTCTAAGCCAGGTACGGCCCAGCGACTGCTTCAGGCGCCAGCGACGAATCTCGGCATGGTTTCCCGACAGTAATACTGGCGGAACCTCCATCCCTTCTAACACTTCAGGACGGGTATAGTGTGGGCAGTCCAGCAATCCATCAGCAAAAGAGTCTTCTGTTGCTGATGCTTCATGGCCCAGTACCCCCGGAATGAACCGGGAAACGGAGTCAATCAGCGTCATTGCCGGTAACTCACCACCGCTGAGAACGTAATCGCCGATAGACCATTCTTCGTCAATCTCGGTTTGAATTACGCGCTCATCTATCCCTTCGTAGCGACCGCACACCAGAATCAATTTCTGATTCGTTGCCAGTTCGCTGACGCCCGCTTGATCAAGCTTGCGTCCCTGAGGTGACAGATAAATCACCTTTGCGCCTTCACCTGCCGCGGCTTTTGCTGCTGCGATGGCATCCCGTAAGGGTTGTACCATCATAAGCATCCCCGGTCCGCCGCCGTAAGGACGTTCGTCCACGGTACGGTGCCGGTCATGAGTGAAGTCACGTGGACTCCAGCTCTCGATGCTCAGCAGGCCATTTTTTACTGCCCGGCCAGTTACCCCGTAATCAGTAATCGCGCGGAACATTTCAGGAAACAGGCTAATAATGCCAATCCACATAGCGCCGTCTTTTACCGTTTTCAGGAGAATTTAAAAACCAGGATCCCAATCTACTTCGATAGTACGAGTAGCGAGATCGACTTTCTTGATAACCTGCCCATCGAGGAACGGAACCAGCCGCTCCTTGATGCCAAACGCATCTTTCAGGTTTGCCTTAATGACGAGAACGTCATTGGATCCGGTTTCCATCATATCGATGACTTTCCCCAGACCGTAACCTTCAGTAGTCACTACCTGGCAACCAATAAGGTCTTTCCAGTAGTAGCCCTCTTCCAGTTCAGGCAACTGCGACGAATCCACGACAATTTCACAATTAGTCAGTGCATTCGCGGCATCGCGATCGTCAATGCCTTTCAGCTTGATAACGATGTCCTGATTGTGGTGACGCCAGCTTTCCAGCTCGACCTCTTGCCACTGACCCGCCTTCTGGATAAACCAGGGCTGATAGTCAAAAATGCTTTCGGCGTCTTCGGTGGAGGAAAACACTCTGAGCCAACCACGGATACCGTAGCAAGAACCCATTTTGCCCAATACAATCGGTTCAACAGGTGCTTTTTTGCTCATCATGACCACCGTGACAGATTAAGCTGCTTTGTTTGCTGCTTTGATCAGCGTAGCAACGCGATCGGAAACGGTAGCGCCCTGGCCAACCCAGTGAGCGATACGATCCAGATCCAGACGGGTTTCTTCTTCTGCGCCAGCGGCCAGTGGGTTAAAGAAACCAACGCGCTCGATGAAGCGACCGTTACGTGCATTACGGCTGTCAGTAACAACAACCTGGTAGAACGGACGCTTTTTCGCGCCGTGACGTGCTAAACGAATAGTTACCATAACATCCTCTTGTGTGAATAAAACACCGGGCCCCATCGAGGGAAGGAGCCCGGTGTCATATTAAAAGCCCGAAAATTTTACTGATTTCTGGGGAAAATGCAATCAGCATCTTGATGCTGAGCATTAAACACGATTTATCTGCCAGGGAATCCTGGTGGCATCATGCCTTTCATGCCGCGCATCATCTTCGCCATGCCGCCTTTCTTCATTTTCTTCATCATGCGCTGCATGTCGTCGAACTGCTTCAGAAGGCGGTTAACGTCCTGAACCTGCATCCCGCAGCCCGCCGCGATACGGCGCTTACGGGAGCCTTTAATGATTTCCGGCTTGGCACGCTCTTTCAGCGTCATCGAGTTGATGATCGCTTCCATACGCACCAGCACTTTGTCATCCATTTGCGATTTGACGTTGTCCGGGATTTGACCCATGCCCGGCAGCTTGCCCATCAGGCTCGCCATACCGCCCATGTTCTTCATCTGGCGCAGCTGCTCCAGGAAGTCGGTCAGATCGAAACCGTCGCCTTTTTTCAGTTTGGTGGCGAGCTTCTCGGCCTGCGCGCGGTCAACCTTGCTCTCGATATCTTCGATCAGCGACAGCACGTCGCCCATGCCGAGAATACGGGAGGCGATACGATCCGGGTGGAACGGCTCCAGCGCTTCGGTCTTCTCGCCGACGCCGAGGAACTTGATTGGCTTGCCGGTGATATGACGAATAGAGAGTGCCGCACCGCCGCGGGCGTCACCGTCCACTTTGGTCAGTACCACACCGGTTAACGGCAGCGCTTCATTAAACGCTTTCGCGGTGTTTGCCGCATCCTGACCGGTCATGGCATCGACGACGAACAGGGTTTCTACCGGATTGATCGCGGCATGAACCTGTTTGATTTCGTCCATCATCGCTTCGTCAACGTGCAGACGACCGGCGGTATCCACCAGCAGCACGTCGAAGAACTTCAGCTTCGCTTCTTTCAGCGCCGCGTTAACGATATCGATCGGCTTCTGCGACACGTCAGACGGGAAGAAGTCGACGCTAACCTGTTCAGCCAGGGTCTCCAGCTGTCTGATCGCCGCCGGGCGATAGACGTCGGCAGAGACGACCAGCACTTTCTTCTTGTGCTTTTCGCGCAGGAATTTACCCAGCTTAGCGACGCTGGTGGTTTTACCCGCACCCTGCAGACCGGCCATCAGCACTACCGCTGGCGGTTGCGCCGCCAGGTTCAGGCTCTGGTTCTCTTCGCCCATCGCCGAAACCAGTTCGTTCCGAACGATTTTGACGAACTCCTGACCCGGGGTCAGGCTCTTGTTGACTTCATGACCAACCGCTTTTTCTTTAACGCGGTTGATGAAGTCACGCACGACCGGCAACGCAACGTCTGCTTCAAGCAGCGCCATGCGCACTTCACGCAGCGTCTCTTTAATATTGTCTTCAGTAAGGCGTCCACGGCCGCTGATGTTGCGCAGCGTGCGCGACAAACGATCGGTTAAATTATCAAACATTGTCTCTCGCCTGGGGTAGAAACGTTAGGTCGCTGGCGCGACACGTACACAGAATTTTGCCGCAGTATAACATGAAGGCGCCTTTGTTGTTATGCAACGGTTGGAGCACGCCTCACGTAACGTTATACTGCCTCTCTTTCTCATCAGGACAACTGTCGACACCTATATGCCTGTTTTCGCACTGATCGCTCTTGTGGCGTACTCTGTCAGCCTCGCGCTGATTATCCCTGGCCTGCTACAAAAAAACAGCGGCTGGCGGCGAATGGCTATTTTGTCGGCTGTCATCGCGTTGATAAGTCACGCCTTTGCGCTCGAAGCGCGCATTCTGCCGGGCGACGGCAGCGGACAAAACCTGAGCCTGCTCAACGTCGGGTCGCTGGTCAGCCTGATGATCTGTACGGTAATGACTATCGTGGCCTCGAAAAACCGCGGCTGGCTGCTGTTGCCGATTGTCTACGCTTTTGCGCTGATCAACCTCGCCTTTGCCACTTTCGTACCGAATGAGTTCATCACCCATCTGGAAACCACGCCGGGTATGATGGTGCATATTGGCCTGTCGCTGTTCTCGTATGCGACGCTGATCATTGCCGCACTGTACGCGCTCCAGCTGGCCTGGATTGACTACCAGCTCAAAAACAAAAAGCTGGTCTTCAGTAACGAGATGCCGCCGCTGATGACCATCGAACGCAAGATGTTTCACATCACCCAGGTCGGGGTTGTGCTGCTGACGCTGACGCTGAGTACCGGCCTGTTTTACATGCACAATCTCTTCAGCATGGAGAATATCGATAAGGCCGTACTCTCCATCATCGCGTGGTTTGTCTATATTGTCCTGTTATGGGGCCATTATCATGAAGGCTGGCGCGGTCGCCGCGTGGTCTGGTTCAACGTTGCGGGAGCAGGCCTCCTGACAATGGCTTATTTTGGTAGCCGCGTCATCCAGCAACTCGCCGGCTAAGTAACCAAGGAGTTCCCCCTGGAACACATCTCTACCACCACGCTGATCGTCACCCTGATCGTCATGGTGGTTATCTCTGCCTATTTCTCCGGCTCGGAAACCGGCATGATGACGCTGAACCGCTACAGGTTACGTCATCGCGCCAAACAGGGTAACCGGGCCGCACGTCGCGTGGAAAAACTGCTGCGTAAACCGGATCGCCTGATAAGCCTGGTGCTTATCGGCAATAACCTGGTCAACATTCTCGCTTCCGCGCTGGGAACCATTGTCGGCATGCGCCTGTACGGCAACGCCGGGGTCGCTATCGCCACCGGGGTGCTGACCTTTGTAGTACTGGTCTTTGCCGAAGTGTTGCCGAAGACCGTTGCCGCGCTTTACCCCGAGAAGGTCGCCTATCCCAGCAGCTTCCTGCTGGCGCCGTTACTCATTCTGATGATGCCGCTGGTCTGGCTGTTAAACGGCGTGACGCGAGTGCTGATGCGTATGATGGGCATTAAAGCGGATGTGGTGATCAGCAGCGCGCTGAGCAAAGATGAACTGCGCACCATCGTGCATGAGTCGCGCTCGCAAATCTCCCGCCGCAATCAGGATATGCTGCTGTCGGTGCTGGACCTGGAAAAGGTCAGCGTCGACGACATCATGGTGCCGCGCAATGAGATCGTCGGTATTGACATCAATGATGACTGGAAAGCCATTGTTCGCCAGCTGACCCACTCCCCGCATGGCCGCATCGTTCTGTACCGTGATTCCCTGGATGACACCATCAGCATGCTGCGCGTGCGCGAAGCCTATCGGCTGATGACCGAGAAGAAAGAGTTCACCAAAGAGGTGATGCTGCGCGCAGCGGATGAGATTTACTACATCCCGGAAGGCACCCCGCTCAGCACCCAGCTGATCAAGTTTCAGCGCAATAAAAAGAAAGTGGGGCTGGTGGTCGATGAGTATGGCGATATCCAGGGGCTGGTAACGGTTGAGGATATTCTGGAAGAGATTGTAGGCGACTTCACCACCTCCATGTCCCCTTCCCTCGCAGAAGAGGTCACGCCGCAAAATGACGGCTCGGTGCTGATTGACGGCAGCGCGAACGTCCGTGAACTCAACAAAGCCTTTAACTGGCAGATGCCGGAAGACGAGGCTCGTACCATTAACGGCATGATTCTGGAAGCGCTGGAGGAGATCCCGGCAGCAGGTACGCGGGTGCGTATTGGCCAGTACGATATTGATATTCTGGACGTGCAGGACAATATGATTAAGCAGGTAAAAGTATTGCCGGTGAAACCGCTCAGGGAGAGCGTCGCGGAGTAAGCTGTTGTAGGCCGGGTCAGGCGAAGCCGCCGCCCGGCACTACGGGAGGCGAATTACGCCTTTGCTTTCGCTACGGAGACCATCGCCGCGCGAATAGTACGACCGTTCAGGGTATAGCCTTTTTGCATTACCATCAGCACGTTACCGGCAGCAACGTCCTCAGACTCTACCATCGCAATCGCCTGGTGCACGTTCGGATCCATCGGCACGTTGGTATCAGCAACCACTTCGACGCCAAACTTCTTCACCACGTCGAGCATGGATTTCAGCGTCAGTTCGATCCCTTCAACCATTGGAGCCATGTCCGGGTTCGCTTTATCCGCTACTTCCAGCGCGCGATCCAGGCTGTCGATCACCGGCAGCAGTTCGTTGACGAATTTCTCCAGCGCAAATTTATGCGCCTTTTCAACGTCCAGCTCGGTACGGCGACGCAGGTTTTCCATTTCCGCTTTGATACGCAGGATGCCATCGCGCTCGCGATTCTGGGCTTCAGTGACCTGAGCTTCCAGATTCGCAATTTTTTCATCGCGCGGATCCACCTGCTCAGCACCAGCCTCAGGCTCTGTAGCCTCAACCTCTTCGTGCTGCTCCGTGATAATTTCTTCCGGGGCTTGCCCCTCAGGCGTTTTCTGTTCTTTACTACTCATGAATTTCTCCGCGTTTTTCTGCATTCAACTCCCTAACTTCGCTTATTATGGGGATCAGTTTCCGGGATTCAAGGGAACAAGCCACATTGTCATCATTCAATCGCACAAGGACCTTCAGAAAATGAGCAACCATTTCAAGTGTATTGGGATTGTCGGTCATCCACGTCACCCTACAGCGTTGACGACACATGAAATGCTCTATCGCTGGCTGTGTGCGAAAAACTACGATGTGATTGTTGAACAGCAGATTGCCCAGGAACTGCAGCTAACAAACGTAAAAACCGGCACGCTGGCGGAAATCGGTCAGCAGGCTGACCTGGCAGTGGTGGTCGGGGGCGACGGGAATATGCTTGGTGCCGCGCGAACCCTCGCCCGTTACGACATTAAAGTCATCGGCATCAACCGTGGCAACCTGGGCTTTTTGACCGACCTTGACCCGGATAACGCCCAGCAGCAGCTCGCAGACGTGCTGGAAGGCCACTACATCAGTGAAAAACGCTTTTTGCTGGAAGCCCAGGTGTGCCAGCAGGATTGCCAGAAACGGATCAGCACCGCCATTAACGAAGTGGTACTGCACCCGGGAAAAGTGGCGCATATGATTGAGTTCGAGGTCTATATCGACGAAATTTTCGCCTTCTCGCAGCGCTCCGATGGCCTGATTATCTCTACCCCTACCGGCTCCACGGCCTACTCGCTCTCGGCGGGCGGCCCGATCCTGACTCCGTCGCTGGATGCCATCACGTTGGTGCCAATGTTCCCGCATACCCTCTCGGCTCGCCCACTGGTGATCAACAGCAGCAGCACCATTCGTCTGCGCTTCTCTCACCGCCGTAACGACCTGGAGATCAGCTGCGACAGCCAAATCGCGCTGCCGATCCAGGAAGGGGAAGACGTGCTGATCCGCCGCTGCGATTATCACCTCAATTTAATCCACCCGAAAGACTACAGCTATTTCAACACATTAAGCTCCAAGCTCGGCTGGTCGAAAAAATTGTTCTGAAATAGCATCCAGCACTTTACTGGATAAAAAACCAGTTTATACTGTACACAAACACAGTTATGGTTTTTCATACAGGAAAACGTTTATGCTGGCACAACTGACCATCAGCAACTTCGCCATCGTTCGTGAGCTCGAAATTGATTTCAACAGCGGCATGACGGCTATCACCGGAGAAACCGGGGCCGGTAAATCTATTGCGATTGATGCGCTCGGGCTGTGCCTTGGCGGTCGTGCTGATGGCAACATGGTTCGCGCTGGCGCCAGCCGCGCCGATCTCTGCGCCCGTTTCTCCCTGAAAGATACGCCTGCCGCCCTGCGCTGGCTTGAACAGAACCAGCTCGAAGATGGACGTGAGTGCTTACTTCGCCGGGTTCTTAGCAGCGACGGCCGCTCCCGCGGCTTTATCAACGGCACCGCGGTACCGCTCTCCCAGCTGCGCGAGCTGGGTCAGCTGTTAATTCAGATCCACGGGCAGCACGCTCATCAGCAGCTGATCAAGCCTGAGCAGCAGAAGTCATTACTCGACGGCTATGCCGGTGAGTCTGACCTTATGCAGCTGATGGCAGCGCACTATCGTCAGTGGCATCAAAGCTGCCGTGAGCTGGCGCTGCATCAACAGCAGAGCCAGGAGCGGGCGGCTCGCGCCGAACTGCTGGCCTATCAGTTGAAAGAGCTGAACGAATTTAGCCCGCAGCCGGGCGAGTTTGAGCAGATCGACGAAGAGTACAAACGCCTCGCCAACAGCGGTCAGCTGCTCTCCACCAGCCAGCAGGCGCTGAACTTAATGGCAGACGGCGAGGATGTGAATCTGCAAAGCCAGCTCTACACCGTGCGCCAGCTCGTGACCGAACTGGCGGGTATGGACAGCAAAGTGTCCGGCATGCTGGATATGCTGGAAGAGGCGGCGATTCAAATCTCTGAAGCCAGTGACGAGCTGCGCCACTACTGCGAGCGTCTTGATCTCGATCCAAACCGCCTGTTTGAGCTGGAACAGCGTATTTCGCGCCAGATCTCCCTGGCGCGTAAGCACCACGTTTCGCCGGAAGAACTGCCTGCCTTCCACCAGTCCCTGCTTGATGAGCAGCATCAACTCGACGATCAGGCCGACTCGCTGGAGACCCTCTCTCTGGCCGTTAGCGTGCATCATCAGCAGGCGATACAAACCGCCACGCAGCTGCACAATGTTCGTCAGCGTTACGCTCAGGAACTCAGCCAGCACATCACGGAGAGCATGCATCTGCTGTCGATGCCGCACGGCGTTTTCACCATTGACGTGAAGTTTGAGGCCAACCATCTGACGGCAGAGGGCGCAGACCGCATTGAATTCCGCGTGACCACCAACCCGGGCCAGCCGCTGCAGGCTATCTCCCGCGTTGCGTCCGGCGGTGAGCTATCGCGTATCGCCCTGGCGATTCAGGTGATCACCGCGAAGAAAATGGAAACCCCGGCGCTGATCTTCGATGAAGTGGATGTCGGTATCAGCGGCCCGACCGCGGCGGTAGTGGGTAAACTGCTGCGTCAGCTTGGCGAATCCACCCAGGTCATGTGTGTGACCCACCTGCCGCAGGTTGCCGGATGTGGCCATCATCACTTCTTTGTCAGCAAAGAAACCGACGGTGAGATGACCGAAACGCACATGCAGCCGCTGGACAAACGCGCCCGTCTGCAGGAGCTGGCCCGTCTGCTGGGTGGCAGCGAAGTCACCCGCAACACGCTGGCGAATGCGAAAGAACTGTTGGCTGCCTAAACTTTTTCGGTATCTCAGGGTCATACAGAACAATAAAAACGCCGACAGACCGGACGCCAGAGGTTTTAATGTGGTGAAAGGTCTATTATCATCGGCATATTACATATGAGCCGTCGCGTATTGCCCGGGCCCGAAAAGGAATCAAATCACTATGCGCTGTAAAACGCTGACCGCTGCCGCAGCGGTTCTTCTGATGATGACCGCAGGCTGCTCCACTCTGGAAAAAGTGGTTTACCGCCCTGACATCAACCAGGGGAACTATCTCGCTCCTAACGATGTGTCTAAAATCCGTGTCGGTATGACGCAGCAGCAGGTTGCCTATGCCCTGGGCACGCCGATGATGTCCGATCCGTTCGGCACTAACACCTGGTTCTACGTGTTCCGCCAGAAGCCTGGCCATGAAGACGTGTCCCAGCAGACCCTGACGCTGACCTTCAACAGCAGCGGCGTGCTGACCAACATCGACAACAAACCGGCGCTCACCAAAGAGTAAGGTTTCAGAAACGCAAAAAGGTGCTCATTGAGCACCTTTTTTCTTTTATCAGTAGCCAGTTTATTTTGCGGACTTCTCCGCACGCTGGCGACGTAGCTCTTTCGGGTCGGCAATCAGCGGGCGATAGATCTCAACCCGATCGCCGTCCTTGACGCTGTCTCCCAGTTTGACCGGACGACTGTAAATCCCGACTTTGTTTTTCGCCAGATCGATATCGCTGCGCAGCGTCAGCAGGCCAGAGGCACGGATCGCCTCTTCAACGGTGGCGCCCTCTTCCAGGGTTACGCGCTGCAGATACTGCTTTTCCGGCAGCGCGTAGGCTACTTCCACCACGATGTTAGCCGGCACTGTAAACCTCTTTAGCGCGCACCGTGAAGGCCTGAACCATATTCGCCGCCAGTTCTTTAAATACGCGTCCAAACGCCAGCTCAATCAGGGCGTTGGTAAACTCAAAGTCGAGATGAAACTCGATCCGGCAGGCATCGGCACTGAGCGGGACAAACTTCCATCCGCCCATCAGTTTCTTGAAGGGCCCATCCACCAGATGCATCAGAATACTCTGGTTATCGGTCAGCGTATTGCGGGTGGTAAAGGTTTTGCTGATCCCGGCTTTGGAGACATCCACCGCTGCCGTCATTTGCGTCGGGCCTGAGTCCAGCACGCGGCTCCCGGTACATCCCGGGATAAACTGCGGATATGACTGAACGTCATTCACTAACTGGTACATCTGTTCCACACTGTAGGGGACAAGCGCAGTACGACTAATCTGAGGCATAACATTTTTCCTGATCAAACAACCAACAAATAATAACATTTATCACCTGTTAAAAAAACGCTGAGCCTCATCTCGTGCTAATATAGCGCGTTAGACCTCACAGGACGCAATGAGGTGACTTTTTGACATCAGATTACCTACGGCTTCACGACACTTATGACGAAGAAAAAAGCACATAAACCTGGCTCGGCAACCATTGCGCTCAACAAGCGTGCCCGCCACGAGTATTTCATTGAAGAAGAATTCGAAGCTGGCCTTGCGCTGCAGGGCTGGGAAGTTAAATCGCTGCGTGCAGGAAAAGCCAACATCGGTGACAGCTACGTGATCTTCAAAGACGGCGAAGCCTTTTTGTTTGGCGCAAACTTTCAGCCGCTGACGGTCGCCTCTTCTCACTACGTTTGCGATCCTACCCGCACCCGTAAGCTACTGCTGAACAAGCGCGAGCTGGATTCCCTCTTCGGACGAATCAATCGCGAAGGTTATACCGTGCTCGCCCTGTCGCTGTACTGGAAGAACGCCTGGTGCAAAGTGAAAATCGGCGTGGCGAAAGGTAAGAAGCAGCACGACAAACGTAACGATGCCAAGGATCGCGAGTGGCAGGTCGATAAAGCGCGCATCATGAAGCACGCAGGCCGTTAATTTCCGGATACTTATTGAGCGATTCAATAAGTTAGCGTTCCGGACTGGTATCCGGGCTGATAATTCTGGTATACTTGCTGTAACACTATTGGGGCTGATTCTGGATTCGACGGGATTTGCGAAACCCAAGGTGCATGCCGAGGGGCGGTTTGCCTCGTAAAAAGCCGCAAAAAAATAGTCGCAAACGACGAAAACTACGCTTTAGCAGCTTAATAACCTGCTAAGAGCCCTCTCTCCCTAGCTTCCGCTCTTAAGACGGGGATCAAAGAGAGGTCAAACCCAAAAGAGATCGCATGGATGTCCTGCCTGGGGCTGAAGTGTTAAAACTAATCAGGCTAGTTCGTTAGTGGCGTGTCTGTCCGCAGCTGGCGTGCGAATGTAAAGACTGACTAAGCATGTAGTACCGAGGATGTAGAAATTTCGGACGCGGGTTCAACTCCCGCCAGCTCCACCACTTTTTAGTTGTTTGAAGTATACTGAAGTCTACCAAGCCCGCATGGAACTAGCCTTGCGGGCTTTTTTACGTCTACAGAAGTCTACTGAAATTTGCTAGAAGCTACTCCTTATGGCACCCTTTTTGGGACCCAACGCAAAGGGTCCCAAAATCGAGGGTCCTAAAAATGGCAAAGATCGCTAAGAAACTCACTGACACTGAAATCAAAAATACCAAGCCAGCAGAAAAGGAGATCAACCTTTTTGATGGTGACGGCCTGATGCTACGAATCGCTCCCCTATCAAAGGGTGGTAAGAAAAATTGGTATTTCAGGTATGCAGTGCCAGTAAGTAAGAAGCGAACAAAGATGAGCTTAGGAACCTACCCTCATCTCACACTTGCCAAAGCTCGGGCTTTACGTGATGAATACTTGTCGTTGCTTGCAAATGGTATCGATCCGCAGATTCACAACAACGATAAAGCCAATGCCCTTAAAGATGCCACTGAGCACACGCTACAGGCGGTTGCTAGGAAATGGTTAGATGAGAAGGTCAAGACTTCTGGTATCTCTCCAGACCACGCAGAAGATATCTGGCGGAGCCTTGAACGAAATATCTTCCCCGGTTTAGGCAACGTTCCGATCAAAGAGATCCGTCCCAAGCTCTTAAAACAACACCTTGACCCCATAGAACAACGAGGCGTATTGGAAACCCTACGCCGTATCATTTCACGTTTAAATGAAATTTTTCGTTGGGCTGCTACAGAAGAGCTTATTGAATTTAACCCTGCTGATAACCTCGGTCAGCGATTCAGTAAGCCTAAGAAGCAAAACATGCCCGCTTTACCACCAGATGATTTACCCCGATTCTTAATTGCTCTATCTAACGCTTCTATACGACTCGAAACTCGTCTTCTAATTGAGTGGCAACTCCTTACGTGGGTTCGTCCGGGAGAAGCTGTCCGTGCTCGGTGGAGTGATATAGACGAAGATAATCGATTCTGGAACATCCCCGCTGAGTTTATGAAGATGAAACGCCCTCACAAGATTCCGCTGTGATCTTGACCCGCCATCTCCGGACAGCTTTTGTATCTTAAGTTAACGATGTCCGCTGCCGCCGATATTCCCTCGGGGAGTGATATCCCAGCGCGCTGTGCGGGTGGTTTTCATTGTAATGTGTGAACGCTGCTGCAAGGTTTCGCAGGGCTGTTCTCACATCTGGTTTTGCCATGAACGCGATATAGTCTTCCTTCATCGTCTTCACGAACCGTTCGGCCATGCCATTGCTCTGCGGGCTGCTCACCGCTGTTGTACACGGCTCCAGATTCAGCTCTCTGGCGAACCTCCGCGTTTCATGCGCGGTATATGCTGAACCGTTATCCGTCAGCCATTGAACCGGTGTGGTCGGCAGCCCGTCGCCGAAGCGCTTTTCCACCGACCTCAGCATCACATCCTGCACCGTCGAACTGTCGTAGCCTCCTGTGCTCGCTGCCCAGTCTATGGCTTCTCTGTCGCAGCAGTCCAGCGCGAACGTGACCCGCAGCTTCTCACCGTTGTCGCAGCCGAACTCGAAGCCATCTGAACACCAGCGCATATCGCTTTCTGCCACCGCGATTTTGCCCTTATGTTCACGCTTCGACCGCTCTGGTTTGTCATGCAGTAACAGCAGATTATGCTCGCTCATAAGCCGGTAAAGCCGTTTGGCGTTCACGGGGGGCAGTCCCTCTGTACGACGTTGCGTACGCAGGATGCCCCACACACGGCGATAGCCGTAACTGGGCATATCGCTGATGATATCGAGGATCTCTGACAGTATTTCAGCGTCTGCTTCGTCATCACGCCGGTTACAGCGCCTGTCCTGCCAGTCGGCAGAACGGTTAATTCGCAGTGACAGCTGCGCACGCGACTACGCCCATGGTGCGGCTGACCAGGGGCTATTCCCCGTCCTTTGGCAACAAGGGCGCGTGCGCTATCCATTTTCGCGACTGAGCGTACTCCACGGCTTCTTTCAGGATCTCAACTTCCATCGTCTTCTTGCCCAGCAGGCGCTGAAGCTCCCGGACCTGCTTCAGAGCAGCAGTAAGCTCAGAAGCTGGAACAACTTCTTCTCCGGCCGCAACGGCGGTGAGGCTGCCTTCCTGATATTGCTTCTTCCACTTAAACAGCAGGCTGGGCTGGATGCCATGCAGGCGGGCGACATGGGAGACATTCATGCCCGGCTCCATCGTCTGCTGGATAATGGCGATCTTCTCCTGAGGAGTTTTACGTTTACGGACTTCTTGTCCTAACAGGATCCCGGTCATCTCAAAATTGGCGTTAGTGTTAGACATATATTCAAGCCTATCTCTTATCTGGAGATACAGCTACTGTCTGGTGTTTCAGGGGGCTACATCACACAAGATTCCGCTGAGTAAAGAGGCTATGCGTATACTTGAGTTAATCAGACCAATCAGTGGTCATAGAGAGTGGGTTTTCCCAAGCATTAAGGCCCCGCTTAACCACATGCATGAGCAAACAGCTAATGCTGCAATCATCCGTATGGGATTCGGTGGTGAACTGGTAGCCCACGGAATGCGTTCTATAGCAAGAACGGCTGCTGAAGAAAGCGGTAAATTTAGAACAGAGGTGCTTGAATCCGCCTTAGCTCATACCAAGAAAGATGAAATCATAGCCGCTTACAACCGTGCTGAGTATCTTGCCGAAAGAACAGAGCTGATGCAGTGGTGGGGAGATTACGTTCAAGCTCAGAAGGTTAAAGCAATTGCTGCGTGAAGGATTGCACTTGCTAACAAAGCTATGCATAGAGCATCAAGCAGCACATCCCCGACAGCCAACACTATGGATTTCACAGATATAGTTGCATCGCAGGAAAAAGCAAAATCAGGCAAAAATAATTGAAAATTTCCATTCATCATGCTATAAAAAAAACACTCTTTAGCGTATGGGCTTTAGTTATATAGCCTTGTCGGGCGTTTCGCCAGACACGAACTTATTGTTTACATTTAGGGTTGCGTCAGATGCAAATCGGCCGATCCTGCTCGCTCACTCACACGATCGGCCGATTTGCATCCGCCGCATCCTTTAGTAAAGAGTTAAAAAGAGACTAACAGGTCTCTTTTTTTATTTGGAAATTTAGATGTACGAACAAATCATAAAAGATACATTTAAAAATCTTGATGTCGAAAATTTTACTGTGATTAATAACAGTTTAAATTTAATATTTGTTTGCGGGGGGCTTGTTGATGTAAAAGAAGCCATACCTACAAGTATGCGCGGGCAGCTTTACGCTTATACTGCCACTGAACATGAAGATTTTCATAATTGCCTTCGGATGGCTGAATCCTTCAAGGACTATATTGAGACTGGCCAGTATGAAGATTTGCTTCATTTTGAACACGATATTGCTAAGATATCCTCGCAAGTTCTTTTATTTCTTGAAAGCCCCGGCTCACTGGTTGAATTAGGGATATTTTCTTCTTTCGAAAATCTCTATGATAAGATTTGTGTTATCGCACCAGAGGATCATGTTGAGAGTGAGGACTCGTTTATTTTTTTAGGCCCGTTAAAAAGAATATCTACTCATGTAAACGAAGCAGTACTCACTTATCCGTATGATGCCGAAAATGGAAAATTTGACAAAGCTGTATGGGGTCAAATATGCGAAGATATATTTACAAGAGTGGACAGTAAAGTTAAGGTTGAAAAATTTAGAAAAAATGATGATGGTCATCTATGCATGCTGATACTTGAGATAATAAATATCAGTTTCCCTGTTCAACTTTCTGAAATTGAATCAGTTCTTTCATCCTTTCAAATTAAAATACCGCAAAAACGTCTTTCTCAATTAATCTACTTACTATTAACACTAGAGCTAATACAAAAAAAGAAAAGAAGTTCCAATACATACTTTTTTCCACCAAAAAAACTCGCAAATGACAATTATATAAAATTTGGCTCTTACTCAGACAAAAAACAATTTGACAAAACAAAAAATAAAATACATTTAAAACAAGAACTCGCTTTGAATTTAAGGGATAAAGAACAAAGACGCCTCAGTGTATTAGCCAAGTATGGTGAAGAAAATGACCAATAATCTAAAATCATTACGCAAGCTTTTACAAAGCACACTTTTCTTAAGTGATGACCTCATTAATATTTTTATTACCACTGCTCCTTATAGATATAAAATTTATGAGATTGATAAAAGAAGCTCTGATGAAAAGCGTAAAATCGCTCATCCTTCAAAGGAACTGAAGTTAATTCAACGAATCATAGTTAAAGAATTATCTAATATGTTGCCTGTACATGATTGCGCTTATGCTTATAGAACTGGAAGAGGAATCAAAGAAAATGCGCTCATTCACTCAAAAAATAGTTATTTATTGAAACTGGATCTATCCAATTTTTTCAATTCGTTGACACCTGAAATATTTTTTGCTGAGTGTAGAAGAAACAATATTGATTTTGATAAAGACAATGCTTCTATTATATCAAACTGTTTGTTCTATCGAGAGCATAGGAAATCCAGTTTAAAATTAAGTGTTGGAGCACCCAGTTCTCCATTCATTTCCAATGTAATAATGTACTCATTTGATCAAATTATTGAAACAGAATGTCGGAAAAGAGAGATAACATTCACAAGATATGCTGATGATATGACATTTTCGACAAGCATAAAGAATACTCTTATTGGCTTTGATGAGTTAATAAAAAAGGTTTTATTCGATCTTTTCAAAGGGGCTATTTCTTTGAACCAAGATAAAACCATTCTTTCTTCGAAAGCTCATAATCGACATATTACGGGTATAACAATCTCTAATAATGATAACATCTCACTTGGGCGAGAAAGAAAAAGATTAATATCGTCAGCGATACATCGTTTTTCTTATGGAAAATTAGATCAGGAAGCCGTCGATAAGTTGAAGGGCTTGTTAGCTTTCGCATATTACATAGAACCTTCATTTATAGCTACAATGGAAAAAAAATACGGTAGGGAAACAATAAATAAATTGAAGAAGTAGAACAAAAAATTATACTAATAAACACCATATAAAAGAGGTTCAACGCCTCTTTTATTTTATCTCAAATCGGCGGTTCTCTATTTCATTTACCTCTTCGAAATGTAATGTCATCTTTTCTTTTTTAAGAGCTTCTTTTAACTTCGATTTAAATCTATATTCATCCATACTCAACCCCAAAGGCTTTTTCTTTATTTCTTCTTTAACTATTTTTCCTTTATTTTTAGGTTGAATAATAGATTTCTTTATATTTAACTTTTCTCTTATCTTTTCGATCTTTGTTGCTCTACTATTGATTTTGCCACGGCTTTTGAGTCTAAAGTTATTCGTGGCTGTTGTGGCTGTTTCTGCATGATCAAGTATCCTACTGATAGAACTGCCGCTAAATGTATTGCTCCCACGATTAAAGCTACTTTTATTATAAGTTTTGATTGGTTCTTTATGGTATTGTTTTTTAACTCTGTTGAGTACTTGTGCAGCTTTATGTGTTGCTCTTCCAATCTTTTTGTTTGTTGGTCTATTATATTTTTCGCTGAGTTTAAAGCGGTTGTTGTTGCTTCTAGTGAGTTGTTCACTCTTGTTAGTGTCTGTTGTGTCTGGTTTAATGCTGTACTGACCGACTCCGATAATATCATCATTGATTCCGTCAGAGGTTCTACTGTCATTGAAATCTGATTCAATAAGTGATCGTCCAATACTATTTTCGTCATCTGTTTTTCTTGCTGCGAATCTTCTAACGAGCTCATCATCTCTATTTTTGTCATATTTCACCTTACTTTTTATAGTGTTCCAACTAAATTTTTTGCCTAACTGAGATCCCTTGAATGCCACATCTCCCACACTGAAAGAACAACCCGCCACGTTGCCAGTGCTGGCAACATTGAACCTCGGTTCAATGCCTACGGCCTGCAGACGTTCTACGAACGTCTCAAGATCTGGTTTTCCTGTCATAGCCGCTTGTAAAGAGGCTTGAAGCACCAAACGGGCTGGCTTTTCTCCTGTTCTAAGTGCCATCTCAATTTCAGCTTTGGTTGGTGCTGATACATCTGATTTTTGACCTTTAAGCCCCTGTGTAATGGTTAAGCCGTGCTTTGCTTCTAAACGTTCACAAGCTGCTATTGTATTAAATGCTGAGTGCTGACCGTGCCATACAGAACCATCAAGGCCGATCCGGTTAGCCACTATATGGATATGTTCTTTATCAGTATCGTTATGACGCACACAAATATATTGATGTTTTTCTATATCAATATTCATTTCTTTCAAATAGTCTTTTGCTATCTCTTCCCATTGCTGATCGGTTAAATGTTCATTTTTTGGAAGAGATAAAAACGCATGAAAGACTGGTTTTTTTATATCTTGTCTAAAGCTGCTTACAGCTTTGAACTCATCAGTTAAATCACTAACATTATTTTTATCTGCTGACATATTGCTACAAATAAAACTGTGATCATCTTTTAATATGTAATCAACTCTATTTTTAAATGATCTACCTGTTTTGGCTACATTCCCTTTCATATATAATTTAAATCCTTATTTACCTCTATTATCCTTCTGCTAACTTGCTTTATGTTAAAATTAAGCTTATCAACTTCATTTTTATCAAAATACTCATTGCCATTTAATTTTTTAACAGCTTGGTTTATGTTGTTGCCTATACCTGAAAGTTGTATATAGGTCTTCTGGTTTACTTCAGGCATTTTCCTTTTAATAACTGGTTCAGCGTTTAAAATCTCTTTTCGTATATAATGTCCTCTTTCTAAACCAGATGCTTCAACAAGTTCTTTTAAATATTCAAATTCTGCTTTGTTTACTCTGAACTGTATAGATATATCTCTGCGTTCTTCGTGATTTAATTCTATACGACCTCTTTTTCTGTCTGTATCCATATTTTATTATCCACCTGTAGTAAACATATAATCTCTTATAGCTTTTATATAGTCTTCATCATTTTCATCAATCAAAGATTTTAGAAGATCATCAGCTTTATTTTCTTGTATATATCTATGGGACACAAAATAACATAATCTTTGTTCATCACTATTTATTTCACAAAAAGGTATATCTTTATCTTGTTCTATGTAATAAAAAAACCTTGCTAATAACTCAAACTTCATTTTTAAACTTATCTGTTCCTCTATGTCATCATCAATCATATTCTATTACTCCTCTTATATTTAATCAGTGCTTTTTTATCGATTATTTTTCTAACATCTGATATTGATTGCTTTGCTTCACTTGAAGAGTTTGTTTTTCCCATACAGCTTCTAATCATAAAACCGCCAAGCATAATACAAAGAAGCATCATTGCTATTGCTATAATCATATATATAACTCCTTATTTCTTATTTGAATAATAAAGTAAGTTTTCGATAACTTCGCTGTAGATGTCTTCATCAATAGCAAGCATTACGTCATTACCTACAATCTTATCAAAGATAATTTTGTAGCTTTCTTTGTCGTGTCTATTCATCTCAAATGACTCCTTTTTGCTAATATCCTTATAATCTAAATGAACAAAAAAACGATTACAGGGAAGTAAGCGATCTAAATCGTTTATGTATAAACATTTTGATACTGATAAAACTATTTTCATATTTATTCCTTTTTGTTTTGAAGTGAATTGTAAAACTATTTACCGCCTCCCCTTTGACAAGGGGAATAGGCGGAAGGGTAGATCTTTTTCAACCCTACGAGCAAAGCGAGATAGGGCAATCCGAAGGATTGGGTAAATAGCGGATACGCTATTACACCTTGCCTCAGTTTCCGAAAAACAAAAAAACAAAGCTGAACTACACCTATATTTAAATAAATAACCGATAATAAGATCTAGTCAATAGCGGCTACATAAATAAATACACTGCACGACAAATTAAATGCAAATAAAAGATAGGATGAATAATATATTGTCTTTCTGGTATCTGTGCGTAATAGGTAGCTTTGCGTAAAATTTGCAGCGAGGGTCAGGTCGTTAAGTAATAGATCGCGGGGTCCCGCTGACGGCTTATATGTCAGTGGGTTCCGATTTATTACTTGATGACGCAATGAAGGAAATAAACTTTAGATAGGTGATGGTTCGCACTGCGAGCCATCACCTTGAAAGACAGGGCAGTTTTACATCCTTCGTCTAAAAGAAATCCGTTCAGAAAAAGCCAACTTGCTAATAATAAATCCAAAAATTGCAATGACAAACAAACTTATATTAAATGCAACTATCCCTGCACTCAGCCCGATCAAAATAGACATTATAAAAGTGCCAAGTATAACTAAAAAAACACACCAACCCGGAGGAGCACCGTATAATATAGTTGCTTGACATCCCGTGCATACGTGAACCCCTTTCTGACTTTCTTTTAGACAGTAGGGACATTGAATGATATTGTTTTCCATTTCCTAATCCTCTAATCTTTCTTAAAAACCGCACCTTGGTAAACTACACCGCCTTTGACTTTTTCTATTTTAAAAGTCCAAGAACCAAGATCTTTGTTTTGAGTTCTTGCGATATAAACAGGCTTTTGGCTTTCATCCCAGCTTTTAACAGTAAAAACGCCATTTCTGAACTTGATCACATCTTTCTGAACATCAAGCCTGACACCGTATTGTTGATTAACGTAGCTGCCATAGATGCCATCATCGCCACAACCCGACAGCAGGACGGCAAGACCTGCCACTAACATAAATTTGCGCATAACTTTTCCTTCACCAATAGCACAGACCTACGATTGATCTGTAAACGCCTTAGAATTCAATTATTTTTATGTCTAGTCATATCGTTTGTACCGATCGAAAAAATGCACCATGATAGTTTAAAACTATCACACTATGACAATCGATCGTTTAAAACAATTAACAACGATCGATTTAGCACCTTTTGATTGATAAAACATATCGATATTTACATATCGATCTTTTATACCGATCATTTTCTGTTTAGGATTTGGATCTTGAAGGGATAACGACGTGAAAAGTTCTATGGCGGGATATCTGGCGCGAGACTTTTTTCTTATATTTTTTAGATATGGTTTTCTTTTTATTTTATTAGGCTTCGCCCTATATCTTTTTTAGATCTAGTTCTACTTTATATTTTATTGGTGCCATAAAACAAGGCACCTTTGCTATAAATAAAAACAGCCTTACTGAGAGTTATATACTGCCTTGTGTTCGCCCCCGAAAAGGGGACTTCATCCAAGGCTTCGCCTCCTGAAATTTTCAACTTATTTTGTTGAAAATCTATCAAGATTGGCGAAAACCAAGATGAAAAATATGACTTCACCCAAGTTGATCTGGCTTAAAGCTCTACATCGTTTCCAATGTAGGACACCCTACGACACCCCCAGATTCGTTCATGCAGATTAATGTATTGTTATCCCCTATTTATGCTGTCAACAAAGGTAGGGCTTTCTCATAGCTATTCCATATACAACTTCACTTATCTGTTTAGAACTTCGCTTCGGGTTGGTATTACGTCGCTTCCCCTTCTATACCTACAACCAACAAAACATACGGACATCTCTTATTAGCGACTCGCGCTCAATTGCTCCACATATGCAGACCTGATACAAAGGTTTATAATTTGATTGCTTTCGAGGACATTAAAGCTTCTGGAAGTGATATTTAAAAGACTTGTAGAAAGCTCAGATTTAGATTTGACAAATATGAAAATATTATTTAATACTTTATTATATTTGTAATCACGTTAATCCTCTAACTGATTACAAGACTTAAAAAGTTTTCGCTGACTTTTTTAGTCCTTAAAAAGTCAGATTTATCATCTGGCTTTTTTTGTATCTTTATTTTTTATAAGACTTATATTTTAATAGTCAAGAGAAACAAATAAAATATTTCACAAAATCATTATTGATTAATGATAGCAAAACCTAATAAAGGTCAGAAATATATCTGACCTTTTGCTTAAGATATCAATACTATTCATATAAAATCTCTAAACGCTATACAATCCATTTTGAGCTATTTTATTTTCACATATAACAAATCATAATGGCCTCTGTATGCATGCACATTATATTTATTCTAACCTCTTCAAAATCTATGTATCTATGCTGACTTTGATCAATACTCTTCTTCGTTTTATCGATAATATCATCGTAAACTGTTTCCATATAATATTTATCGGTAAATAGATCGAATACTTCATTAGCAGGCTTCGCAAGCACTTTCTTGGTAAAGCGAGAGTATTCTAGCAATGCTGTAAGTTCTGCTGAGTTCTGACTATTACATTTATTTTCTTTTTTCATTTTTGGTTCCTTATTTAATCGTTAAGTAAATATCCCCCCACACTTTCATGTATTTTTATTAAAGGGATCGTTATATTCAAACACAGGCCTATATATTTATTACATATGACCTCCTAACTTCATTTATAAAAATATTATCATGCTGCTTTATTACGTGACGCGTAAATCATTTGGTCGATCCACTCATCAACTTCACTTTCTACGAACCTGATTGCTCGATCACCTAGTTTTATAGGTGCAGGGAATTGACCACGACTAATCAATCGATAAATCCAAGCTTTACAAAATCCGGTTCTTTCCAACACTTCAGGCATACGGATAAATCTTTTTCTTTCTGTCATACATTTCTCCATTGTTGTTTTGATGGATGCAGTATCTTCAGATCGCTTATGGCGATCAACTATCAAAAAGCACGAATTGATCAAGGGGTGGTGTTTTTTTAGTCAGATTTATGAAGAGTATTTTGAAAGCAAGCCAGCATAGGCTTAGGAGGACTTTTGCAAAAAGTGCTATTTTTCTGGTCTATTTAAGTTTTTTTAATAAATAGTTATTTATCAATGATTTAAATTATTCATGATTTAATTCTGTACTATTCCTCTTTATAATCCTTGTTTAGCACTTTGAGAAGACTTAGTTGGAGGTAAGATTTTGCATACGGGAAATAGCCTCTGGAGAGGAAAGGCTATGTTTCGTGAGTTCAACTCCTAAACGTGCAGTATCTAAGATTTTAGCTCTGGAATAAGTAAAATCAGTGATGACGCCTTTTTTAGGACCCTTTAATGAACCCTTAATTAATAACGATACAAAAATAACCATAAAAATCATATAAGTGTAAAATAAAACACAGGGACGCCAGCCACCAAAATTCTTTGTAGATGGTCACCAGAGCCTGATGCGAAGTCCTGAAAGCCCGCACGGCGCAAGCCTGCGGGCTTTTTTGTATCCTCAATTTATCCAGCGAAAGCCATTAGCCCCGTCAGAACCCTTCCAGCACAATCTTCCCGACCGCACGCCCTGTTTCAAGTTGAGCATGAGCTTTCTGCACATTCGCCGTTGTAATCGCCCCGTAGTGCTCACCCAGCGTGGTAGCGATCACCTGCTCATCAATCAGCGTTGCAACGCGGGTCAAAAGCTGGTGCTGAGCGATCATATCCCGGGTTTCAAACATCGAGCGGGTGAACATAAACTCCCAGTGCAGGGAGATGCTCTTCGCCTTCAGCGGACGGGCATCCAACGTTTCGGGATCGTCAATCAGCGCCAGTTTGCCCTGCGGCGCCAGGGCCTTAATAATTTCCGCATAATGCGCGGCGGTGTGGTTCAGGCTGGCGACGTGGGTCACCTCGTTGATCCCCAGGGCAGCAAGCTCTTCCGACAGCGGCTTGCTGTGATCGATAACATAATGCGCCCCCGCCTCTCGTACCCACTGCTGGCTTTCCGGGCGCGACGCCGTGCCGATCACGGTCATTTTCGTCAGCTTGCGTGCCAGCTGAACGAGGATCGACCCCACCCCGCCTGCGGCGCCGACGATCAGCAGCGTATCCCCTTCGTTGCCCTGCTCCTGAACGCCCAGCCGATCGAAAAGCATTTCCCAGGCGGTGATCGCCGTTAACGGCATCGCGGCGGCGGCGGCGTTGTCCAGCGTTTTTGGCTTCAGGGCCACAATGCGCTCATCCACCAGCTGATACTCGCTGTTACTGCCCGCCCGGCCCAGCGCCCCGGCATACCAGACCTCGTCACCCGGCGAGAAAAGGGTCACCGCCTCACCGACGGCGGTAACAGTCCCCACCGCATCCCAGCCGAGAACCCGCGGCGTATCCCCGCTAAACCCGGCGCGGACCTTGGTATCCACCGGGTTGACGGAGATAGCTTTCACTTCAATCAGCAGGTCGTGCCCTGTTGCCGTCGGCTGCGGCAGCTCAATCTCGTGCAGGAAATCGATGTTGTCTGGTGCAGAACGGGTAATAGCAATGGCTTTCATAATCTCTCCGGCGTTTTATCCACTGTGTCGCAATAATTTGATGGTAAAGCGAAGCAGTGACGGGAAAAATAGCCTCGCAGAGACAAGACTTATACTCGGGAGATGAAAATGGTGCGGCTTGAGGATCTGATACTGTTCGTACGCGTCGCTGCCCTGAGCAGCTTCAGCGATGCGGCACGAGAGGCGGGCGTCCAGCCAGCGCAGGTCAGCGCCGCTATCAAACGGCTGGAGTCGTCGCTGGCTATCCGGCTGTTTGCGCGCTCCACCCGTAGCCTGCGCTTAACGCCAGAGGGCGAGGCCTGGCTTCCCTACGCGCGACAGATGCTGGATGCCATGTACGCCGGGATGCAAAAAATCCAGGCCCCGGAACAGGAGATCTCCGGCACCCTGCAGATCGCCGTCCCGTCGGATTTAGGCCGCAATTTGCTGCTGCCGGTGTTTCAGGCGTTCGACGAACGCTATCCCGCATTACGGCTGCGCATTTTTTTCTCCGACCAGGTGGCGGATGTTTTTAAGGATCCGGTCGATATCGCCTTTCGCTACGGCACACCGGAAGATGCCTCCTATATCGCCCTCCCCGTCGCTCCCGACAACCGCCGCGTGCTGGTGGCATCGCCCGGGTGGGTCGCCCGCCACGGCGATCTGCCGCATCCCGAGGCGTTAAGCCGGGTCAACGCCCTCACCTTTGTCCTGCGCGGACGCCTGCACGATCGCTGGACCTTTTTCCGCGACGGCGAAACGCACAGCGTGAACGTCAGCGGCAGCATGATGAGTGATGATGCCGAGGTGATCCGCCGCCTGGCGGTCGCCGGAGCGGGGGTCGCGTACAAATCCTGGCTGGATGTCGCAGAGGATGTCCGCGCCGGTCGGCTGCGGGTTTTAATGAAAGACTATGAGGGCGAAAGCGTGCCGCTGAACATGATCTGCCCGCACCGCCAACAGCTCTCCACAGGCGTCAGGTTACTGTATGAGGCGGTCAAAGCCTGCTGTGAGGGGCAGGCAACACGTTAATCCTCTGGAAGACGATATTTGCCTGCTTTTTTGATACGAAAAGCGGCAAAAATGCGCTATAAAAGCCGCATGAAAATCCCAAACAGACTCCAGCCCCTGGTCGATGACGGCCTGATAGACAACGTGCTTCAACGCCTGAAAAGCGGCAAAGAAGCTGACGTTTACACCGTGCTATGCGGGGACCAAATCCAGTGTGCCAAAGTGTACAAGGAAGCGTCACAGCGCAGCTTTAAGCAGGCCGTGCAGTATCAGGAAGGCCGTAAGGTGCGGAATACGCGTGATGCCCGCGCCATGCAAAAAGGCTCTAAATTTGGCCGTAAACAGCAAGAAGAAGTCTGGCACACGGCAGAGGTTGATGCGTTATTCCGCCTGGCGAACGCCGGGGTACGCGTGCCGCAGCCCTACATGTGTCTGGACGGCGTGCTGCTGATGGAGCTGGTCACGGACGGTGATGGCGCCGTTGCGCCACGCCTGAGCGATGTGTCCTTAACTGAAGCAGAAGCCGTAAAAGATTTCGACACCATGATCCGCAACATCGTGCGCATGCTGTGCGCCGGTATTGTCCACGGTGACCTGTCAGAGTTTAACGTGCTGCTTGATGCCCAGGGGCCGGTCATTATCGACCTGCCGCAAGCGGTGGATGCCGCGGCGAACAACCATGCCCAGTCCATGTTCGAACGCGATGTGAATAACATCACCGAGTATTACGGTCAGTTCGCCCCGCAGCTGTTGAAAACGCGCTACGGGAAAGAGATCTGGATGCTCTATGAAGACGGGAAATTAACCCCGGAAACCCCGCTCACCGGGCTGTTTGTCGAAGACGTTCATGATGTGGATATGGATTCCCTGCTGGATGAGATCGTTTCGGCCGAAGATGAGTATTACGAACGCCAGCGCGCCATCAGAGAGCGCGAAGAGGATTAACGTCCAGCAAGCCCGCACGGTATCCCCGGCGGGCTTTGTGTTTCAGCGCTTAAAGCACCACGCTGCGATGCACCTTAATCACCGCTTTTTTGACCATGCCCGATCGGGTGCGATAGCAGCCGGGTTTATGCGGCTCTCCCGGCATAAAGACGGCAAACATCCCCGGCTTTAACGTCACGGATTGTTCATTCTCTATGTGCTGGCAGAGCTGATAATCTTCCTCCTCGTGCCACGCATCACACTCCCGGGCGCTCCCCGCCAGGCCGTAATAAATATGCTCTTCCCCTTCCAGCAGGATCTGGATGTCAATGTAGCCGCGGTGCAGTTCGGCGCGTTTCTCCTCCGCGCGTTGCGTCGCAAACGCCATCACGTTGACAAACACCTTATCCCCCTGCAGCGGATAGCTTCCCGGTGCCAGATTCGCAATCCCGGCGCTCAGCGCCTGGTCGATCGCCTGACAAAACGCCGCCGGCAGGCCTGCGGCCTGAAGTTGCCTGATATCACCCACAATCATGACAAAGTTCCTTGTGCCCATAATGCCGCGCCCAGCAGCCCGGCATTACTCTTATGGCTGGCTGAACAGAGTTCGGTCTGGTACGCAGAGGGTTCCTGCGCCAGGTAGTGTTGCACCTGCGGGAGATAGCCGTCGGCCAGGCCGATGCTGCCGCCAATCACCACCCGCTGGCAGTCGGTCAGGGCTTTCAGATCCGCAATTAACCGCGCCAGCGTTCTGGCGGAACGCGCAACCAGCGCTACCGCCTGTTCATGGCCCTGGGTGGCGTGAGCGAAAATGGCTTTTGCATCCAGCCCGGCCAACTCTCCTTCCGCCGCCGCGGCGATCCCCCGCCCCGAGGCGATCGCCTCCACGCAGCCGATTCGCCCGCAGCCGCAGCGCGGCCCGTTCGGGTCGGCCAGGGTGTGGCCGCAGTGGCCGGTCAGCCCACCGGATCCGGTCACCAGCCTGCCGTTAAGGATCACGCCTCCCCCTACCCCGGTCGAGACGGTGATAAACACCATGTCGCGGATGGCGCGCGGCACCTGCTGATACTCGGCCAGCGCCGCGGCCTGGGCATCGTTTAAGGCCACGCCGGGGAGCCCGGTCAGGGCAGATAAATAGTCCACCAGAGGAAAGTGCGAAAGCCCCCCGAGGTTGGACGGGTTGATCGAGGTTAATACTCCGTTTTGAATAATCCCGGTCGAGGCGATGGCAAAGCGCTGCGCCCGTGAAAAGAGCGGCGTCACCAGGTCGCGCAGCGCGGCCTCCAGCGCATCCGGCGTCTGGCTGGCGGGAGTGGGGATCTCCCGGCGGGCGATAATTTGCAGGGCGCTGTCCACCAGCGCCGCGGCGAGCTTGGTCCCGCCGATATCTATCGCCAGGACGATCATTTTGTCGCTCCCAGTAAGGCATCCCGATACCACTGGCAGATATGCTCCAGCCGGGTGATCGCCGAGCCGACCGTGACGGTCCATGCCCCCTGCCCGATGGCCTGTGCCGCCAGGGCCGGCGAGTTATAGCGCCCCTCGGCCACCACCCGACAACCGGCCTGACTCAGCGAGGCCACCAGAGCCAGATCCGGCTCATCAGGCGTCTCCGTTGAGGTGTAACCCGACAGCGTGGTGCCAATCAGCTGCGTCCCCAGCTGGTGACAATACAGCCCCTCTTCCTGCGAGGAGCAGTCGGCCATGGCGATCAGCTGATGGTGCTGAATGCGCGCCAGCAGTGCCTCAACGGGTACCGGGCGCGGGCGTTGCGTACCGTCAAAGGCGATGATGCTGGCCCCCGCTTCGGCTAAAGCATCCACGTCCTCCAGCCAGGGGGTGATACGCACCGGGGAGTCGGGCAGATCGCGTTTCACAATGCCGATAATCGGGATTGTCACCACGGCGCGTACGGCACGCAGGTTCTCAACCCCTTCGATGCGCAGCGCCACGGCCCCCGCCTGTTCGGCCGCCAGCGCCATCGCCGCGATAATCTCCGGTTTATCCAGCGGGCTATCCGGCACCGGCTGGCAGGAGACAATCAGCCCGCCCTGGGCTTTCACTTTTGCATCCAACTCGTCAAGGAATGACATAACACCTCCATTAAGAAATTCAGCTTCAGCCTTTGTTTTTGACAAACTGGCTGGCCCTTTCGCCAGCAATCAGAGCGCCGCTAAAAGGTTTACCGTCGATAGCATCATGGGTACGCAGGGCCTCCGGATGGAGCCAGCGCTGCACGCGGGACGGCATATCAAAGCCAATCAGCAGGATGACGACAAAGGTCAGGCCAAACGAGAGCGAACAGAGCGCGGTACCCAGATCCAGACGCTGGGCAATAAACGCCCCCAGCACCGGGGCTAACGCGCCACCTAATGCGCCGACGTTGTAGGTAAAGCCGAGCCCGGCCGCGCGCTGCTCGGTATCAAAATAGCCTCCGATCAGTTTAGGCAGGATCCCGGAGATCCCCTGACCGAACATCTGCTGGAAGAAGAGCAGCAGGCCCAGCACCCAGACGCTGCTGCCGCCGATGGTGAATACCGGAATTATCAGCAGCTGCGAGGCCAGCAGGCTCCAGACATAGGCTTTCCGCGTGCCTAACCAGTCCCCGAGGAAGCCGCCGGCACAGCAGCCTGCCGCAGATCCAAAGCCGCTGAAGAACAGCACCTGGGCGACGGTGGCGGGATCGTAAGCCAGATCGGTTTTCAGATACGTGGGTAACAGCGCCTGGATAGGCCAGGAGTATAAGAAAGCAAACAGCACCACCACCATCAGGGTGACGCCGGTCGGCCAGCGTTTGCCGTTGCTCTGCACCATAAAGCTGATAAAGATCCCCGCGCACAGCAGGCCGAGCACGGCGACAATGGCGGCGCTGTCCAGTTGGCCGGCGAAGCAGAACCACAGCGAGACAGCCGCCACCAGCGTCATGGCGATATTAATGACCCGATGTTCGCCGCGATAAAGAATATCCACCATGGTTTTGACCGGGGTTTTGCTCTGCTGTTTCTCCTTCCAGTCTTCCGCTTCCGGGATGTTTTTACGCAGCCACAGGGCAAAGATAATCGGCAGAATGCCGATGAAGAACAGCGCCCGCCAGCCCCACTCCGGCACCACCTGGCTGTAAACTTGGGCCGCCACTACCGCCCCGACGGAGAAGCCAGAAATCAAAAAACCGCTGGCTTTATTGCGCAGGTGCTTTGGCCAGCTTTCGATCACGTAGGTCGCGCTGGAGCCGTACTCCCCCGCCATCCCCATGCCGATCACCAGACGGGCAATGAACATGGTGGTGTACCCCTGGGCCAGGCCGCACGCCAGAGTGCCCACGGAGAAGAGGACGATACTGCTCACCATCGCCAGGCGGCGACCGTAGCGGTCCCCCATCGCGCCCAGCATCAGGCCGCCGAACCAGCGGGAGATAAAGGCGGCGGAGATCAGGCTCGCGGCGTGCAGGGTGGTCAGGCCGAATTCGGTTTTTATATCGGTGAGGACGAGGGCGATCAGAACAAAATCAAAACCATCCAGAACATAGCCAACCCAGGCGGCAGAAAAGGCACGCCACTGTTGACGGTTGAGGCAACGATACCACGGGACATTTTGTGTCATTGTATTCATGTCAGTCTCCGCAATGGGTAAACCCATACGCTGTTTTTGTAGGGTACAGCTTCAGTGATGCCGGACAGGCCCGGCATCAGGCGTTGTCTTAATCTTGTTCTTTTTCTTGTTGAAGTTGTTGCGCTAATGTCCGCAGCGCGGGCAGATATTTTTCATCAACCGGCGCAAACGGCTTGCGGCACAGCGGAACCTCAATCACGCCCATGTAGTGCAGAACGGTTTTCAGGCCGCGGAACACGCCGACCTTGATCAGCAGGTCGATAACCTCATTACATTTTGTCTGCAGCGCCTGGGCGGTGGCGATATCCCCCTCTTTCAGGGCTTTCACGATCCCCTGATAACGCCAGCCCATGATGTTATAGGTGCTGCCGATCCCGCCGTCTGCCCCCGCCAGCAGGCCGGATGCGAAGATCTCATCGTAACCGTTGTAGAGCACCAGATCCGGGTGTGCCCGGCGGATCTGCTCCATCTGGAAAAGATCGCCGGAGGTCTGCTTCAGGGCGCCCACGCCCGGCAGAGTGATCAGGGTGTTGATCTGATCCAGAGAGAGCTTCACCCCGCTGAGGGCCGGAATGTTGTACACCACCATTGGCAGCCCTTCAGCAGAATCAACGATCCCGCGGTAGTGATCGCAGTGCTCTTCAAAGCTGAACGGATAGTAGAACGGCGTCACGGCAGAGACGGCGTCATAGCCAAAACGGCTGGCGGCCTGGGCGAGCTGCTGGCTTTCATGGGTGCTGACGGTGCCGACGTGAGCAATCAGGGTAATTTTCCCTTTCGCCTCTTCGGCCACGATTTCAAGCACCTCCTGACGTTCCGCAATGCTCTGCACAAAGGCTTCGCCGGTGGAACCCCCGACGTAGAGACCGTCCATCCCCTGGGCAATATTGAACCGCACCAGCTGGCGCAGGCTTTGGGTATCCAGCTGCTGCTGGTCATTAAACGGTGTAAGAAGCGCGGGCATAACCCCTTTCAGCGTAACTGACATACAAACCTCGAGTGTGTGGTGATGATGTTATGACTGTAGACCTTTATACCTGTTATACCAGTAAGACCGAAACAAAGATCATCGAAATGCGCAGAACGCGATCCAGTTCACTAAACGATCGTGGGGACTACTTGCGAGGCTTCTTGTTCTGATCGAAGGCGTGCCAGGTGGCGAAAACGCTGGTGAGGTGCGCCTGCAGGGCCTGTTCAGCCGCATCGGGATCCTGGCTGCGGATCGCCTTAAAAATGGCGATATGTTGCTGATAGCTAGTGTTATTATGCTCGCGCAGCGCCTGCTCAGGCACCGCAGGACGGGCGGCGATCAGCCAGTCGATCAGGGCCACGTGGATGGCCATAAAGATAGGGTTATTGGGGATCTCCGCCAGCACGCGGTGAAACTCGACGTCAGAGCGGATAAAGAGCGCGTTGTCATCCAGCGACTGGCTGTTCAGCTCCAGCGCTTTTTCCAGCAGGGCGATCTGCGCCTCGCTGGCATGCTGGGCGGCATGGCGCACCAGGCTGGATTCAAAGAACAGGCGCAGCTGCTCGAAGTGGGCAATTCCGCCCGGATGGGCCAGAAAATCCTTCGCCATGCCGGAAAGCTCGCTGATGATGGTATCCGCAGACGGCCGCGAAATGCGGGCGCGCTCGCCGTTCTGGATCTGCACCAGCCCTTTGCGTTTTAACGCGGCCAGCGCTTCGCGGACCGAGGGCCGACCCACGTTAAAAAAGGCCATCAGCTCACGCTCGGAAGGAAGCTGCTCCCCTTCGGCGAACTCCCGGCGACGGATCATCTGCTCCAGCTCTTCTTCCACCATCTCGGACAATTTCTTGCGCGCCAGCGGACGACGGCGTAATGCACGCCCAATGGTTTCCGGGGAGGTTTCTGCCTGTTTTTCGCGGGACAAAGTCATAGACGTTACATCGTAAGAAGTTGAGTTAAAGAGTTCTTTATCATAACACAGGCCTTCCTGCCAGGTGATAGGTGAACGGAAGCAATACACCCTGAATAATTATCAATTACAGAAACGATGAAATATTCACTGATATTCACTGGCTATTATTAAATTTGACCAACCGTTCAAATATTCCTTCGCAGGGTAATATTGTTGTTATCGCCCCAGGAATTTAAAAAAATAAATTCGCCTGCTAAATAACTTTAACATTTCACGGAAATAGCCGGGAAAATAATTTCGAAAATATAGACAGCATCATTCAATTTGTACAACTCTACAAAAATGGCGTAGAAAAAATAATAACCGCGCCTCTGAGCGCTCATAAAAAAGTATTATTGTGGGAAGATAAAGACCCTTCATAGTTATCTCAATAGCGAGACAGTAACATGTGATAACACTTTTAAACATTCGTTAAGCCCCGCTAAAACCTTGTCATGTCTGTGGCCCTAACCTTTTGAATGTGTTTGCACATTCGAAGCGTCGAGTCCGTCAGTGATTTTATTTATCTCTCCACAGGAGGGATAAATAAACTTACCCAAAATTTACCCCTGCAACCCCGGTAATAACGGAGAAAGGGCACTGTCATTAACGACTTAACACGGAGCGCATTAATGCAATCACCGACCCCGGATTAATCCCGCACGACCCGGCACGTTCTTTTCGCATAATTTTTAAACAGCGAAAAGCAATGATGATAGCGATTCAAGATTGAGGTAATTAATTATGGCCGAACAATATGATTTTACTGTCACGCTGCATGACCTCGAATTTATTCTCAAGCAGATCAAGATCTCCGAATCCGCCACGAATGCCGATGGCACCGTCAACGGCGACGCGCTGCGTGACGCGGTAGGTGACCCGCTGCTCCCGTACGGCATACGTACCGTGGACGGCTCCTGGAACAACCTGTTACCGGGTCAGGAGATGTACGGCTCTGCCGACCAGACCATGCCAAGGCTGGTGCCGCTGGATCTGGAAGCCATTCAGAACAATCCAGAGCTGGCTAAATATCTGAGTACCTCCGGCCCTAACGGCGTGGTGACCGATTCCGACTCGCGCACCATCAGTAATATTATTTCCGACCAGACCGCCAATAACCCGGCGGCAGTGGATGCGGCGGAAGGACTCAAAGACGCCCCCGGGGGCGGCACCAGCGAGAACGGCAGTCTGTCCATCCCTAACCTCTCCCCGGATGTCGGGTTATCGCCCGCCTTCAACGGCTGGATGACCTTCTTCGGCCAGTTCTTTGACCACGGTCTGGATCTGATCCCCAAAGAGGGCAACGGGATCGTGTTTATTCCGCTGATGCCTGACGATCCGCTGTACAAAGAGGGCTCCCCGACGAACTTCATGATCCTCACCCGGGCTAAAGTGGATGCCACCCATAATACGGTGAACACCACCACCCCGTGGATCGATCAGAACCAGACCTACACCTCCCATCCGTCGCACCAGATCTTCCTGCGCGAATTCACCATCATTGATGGCAAGCCTGAGCCCACCGGTAATCTGCTGGATGGCGCGCACGGGATCGCCACCTGGGGGGAGGTCAAAGCTCATGCCCTGCAGTTCCTCGGCATTCAGCTGACCGATGCGGATATTTTCAACGTGCCGCTGCTGGCGACCGACCGCTACGGCAACCTGATGTTAAGCGCCAACGGCAAGGTGCAGATTGTCACCCTCCACGGGCTGGTTGAGGCCAACGGCGGCTTGCTGCCTTCTGACACCCTGCGTACCGGCCATGCCTTCCTCGATGACATCGCCCACACCGCCGTGCCGAAAGTTGACGCCAACGGCGTCCTGCTGGCCGATGCCAACGATGTGATTGGCGGCGCACCGGAAGCTGGCACCTACGACAACGAACTGCTCGATCGCCACTTCATTACCGGTGACGGCCGCGGCAACGAGAACATCGGCTTAACCGCGGTGCACTCGGTGTTCCACGACGAACATAACCGTCTGGTGGAGCAGTACAAAGCCACCATTCTGGGCTCCGGCGATATCAGCGTGATCAACCAGTGGCTGATGCCGAACCACCAGATCACCGAGATCCCGGCGGATACCAGCACCCTGGTGTGGAACGGCGAATACCTGTTCCAGGCCGGTCGCTTCACGACCGAGATGGAATACCAGCACCTGGTATTTGAAGAGTTTGCCCGCGCCGTCCAGCCGGCGGTCGACCCCTTTGTCTTCTCGAACACCGCCGACATCAACCCGGCGATCTTCGCCGAGTTCGCCCACGTGGTCTACCGCTTCGGCCACTCGATGCTCACCGAGAGCGTCGATCGTATCGGCATGGATATGGCAAGTGACGACCTGGGGCTTATTCAGGCCTTCCTTAACCCACTGGCCTTCGATAACGACGGCTCGATGGAAAGTCATGCCGCTATCGGCGCGATTGTGCGCGGGATGACCCGTCAGGTGGGCAACGAAATCGATGAGTTCCTGACCGGTGCCCTGCGCAATAACCTGGTCGGTCTGCCGCTGGATCTCGGCGCACTTAACATCGCCCGCGGCCGCGACACCTTTATGCCCACCCTCAATCAGGCCCGTGCGCAGTTCTTCGAACTGACGGGCAACAGCGAATTGAAACCCTACGAGAGCTGGGCTGACTTTGCTGTTTACCTGAAAAATACCGCCTCGATCCTCAACTTTATGGCCGCCTACGGACAGCATCAGTTGATCCTGGATGCACAGACCATCGAAGGTAAACGCGCAGCGGTAGATTTCCTGCTGTTTGGTGATGCCAACGATCCACGGCGCGCCGATGCGTTTGACTTCTTCAACAGCACGGGCGCATGGGCTAACAAAGAAACGGGCCTGAACATGGTCGACTTCTGGATTGGCGGCCTGGCAGAGCGGAAAAATGAGTTCGGCGGCATGCTCGGATCCACCTTCAACTTCGTCTTTGAGACGCAGATGGAGATGCTGCAGGACGGGGACCGCTTCTACTACCTGAGCCGTACCCAGGGCCTGAACATGCTGACCCAGCTGGAGGCCAACTCCTTTGCCGCCCTGGTGATGCGTAACAGCGACCTCGGCAATGAAGGCTCCTCTCACGTGCATGCGAAACTGTTCATGACCCCGGATCATATTCTGGAAGTGAACACCGGGGTACAGATTGGCGCCGATCCTAAATGGGGTAATGCGCTGAAAGACCTGCTCACCCCGCTGGTGGTACGCAAAGCGGCCGGGGCGGACGTTGACGGCGATGGCAAGGCGGATGGCGCTTACCTGAAATACATCGGCGACGGGCACGTAGTACTGGGGGGCTCTGCCGGTAACGACACCTTAATCGGCGGTAAAGGGATCGACAGCCTGTGGGGCGACGGCGGCAACGACCGTCTCGACGGCGGCGATGAAGCCGATACCGTGCACGGCGGCGACGGGGACGACATCATCACCGACACCGGTACGCCGGTTGGCGGAGCGGACTTCCTGCACGGCGATGCCGGAAACGACGTCATCTTCTCCGGCAACGGTAACGACCTGAGCTTCGGCGGCAGCGGCCAGGACTTTATTATGGTGGGCGAGGATGCGCAGGAGGTGTTTGGCGGTCTGGGCAATGACTTCATCATGGGTGGCTCCGGTGCCGACGCGCTGCTGGGGAACGAAGGTGATGACTGGCTTGAAGGCGGCGACGGCTTTGACTCCCTGACGGGTGAAAACTCCGAACTGTTCTTCAACAGTACCATTGTCGGTCACGACGTGCTGAACGGTCAGGGGAACGACACTGACTACGACGGCGAAGCGGGCGATGACATCATGGTCCAGGGGGCGGGCATCCAGCGTAATAACGGGATGGCGGGCTTCGACTGGGCAATCCATAAGGGCGACGTTGTCGGCGCCAACTCTGACCTCGGCATTCCGATCTTCGTTAACCAGCAGGAGTTTATCCTGCGGGACCGCTTCGACCTGGTAGAAGGGCTGTCGGGCTGGAAATTTGATGACGTGCTCACCGGCACCGATCAGCCGCTTGGTACCGCCCCGGTTCAGGGAACGCCGCTCTCCAACAACCTCACCCTGGAAGGGGTGGCGCGGATCAACGGCCTCGATAAGGTGGTCGGCAGCAATCTGATCAACGGCGCCGTGGATGGCGTGGTGCTGAACCCGGACAACGGCGCGGACATTATTCTCGGCGGCGGCGGCAGCGACCGCATCATGGGTAAAGCGGGGAATGACATCATCGATGGCGACGCCTGGCTGAACGTGCGGATCGAAGTGCGTGACGCACAGGGCGGGGTCATCAAGAGCGTCGACAGCATGAAAGAACTCAACGCCGACATGCTGAACCGCGTGATCAACCCGGGGCAGCTGCACATCGTGCGTGAGATCCTCAATGACGGTAACAATGGCGAAACCGACGTTGCGCTCTACCGCGACGTTAACGGTAACTACAACTTTACCCGCAACGCCGACGGCAGCCTGACGGTCAACCACGCCACCGTCTCCGCCAACCTGCCTTTAGGTGACGGCACCGACCGCCTGCTGAACATCGAAAAACTGGAGTTTGGCGACAACACCCAGCTGTGGGTGACGGCGCAAAAGGCCACCGGCGACGTCAATATCAGCAATAAGGCGCCTGGGGTGGGCGATCTGCTGCGGGTCAGCACCGCTAACCTGGCGGATGGCAACGGCCTGGCGGACAACCTGCCGATCACCTACACCTGGCAGGCGCTGATTGGCGGCCAGTGGCTCGACCAGGCCACCGGCACCGAGTTCCGGGTGGGCAATAACCTCTTTGGGTCGCAGCTGCGGGTGACCGCCAGCTTCACCGACCGGATGGGCGATGCCGAATCCCTGGTGTCGGCGATCACTGGCACGGTAGGACCACGGGATCAACCGACTCGCGGCGTGCCGGTGGTCAGCGACCTGACGCCGACCCGCACCCTGGCCCTGACGGCTGACGTCTCGGGCATTACCGATGGCGATGGCCTGACCAACGGCAACAACTTCCGTTACCAGTGGCAGATGAGTGCCGGTCTGGGCTTCATCAACATTGCCGGGGCCACGGCGGCCACCTTTATTCCGACCCAGGCGACGGTAGAGCGGCAGCTGCGGGTGATCGTCACCGTGACCGACGATGAGGGCAACCCGTCGGTGACCCTGACCTCAGCCCCGACCCAGCTGGTCGGTAATCTGCTGACCGGTAACAACGGGGCCAACACCCTGTTCGGCACATCCGGCAGTGACTACATCGACGGCGGCGCGGGTAACGATACCCTACTCGGCCTGGCGGGGGACGACGTGCTGATCGGCGGGACGGGCAATGACGATCTGGACGGCGGCGAGGGTGCTGACCAGATGGCGGGCGGCGTCGGCAACGACACCTATCACGTGGATAACGCAGGCGACGTTATCACGGAGGGGGCCAACGCCGGGACCGATCTGGTCGAGGTCACCGCCGCCAGCTACGTGATGGCCGATAACCTTGAAAACCTGACCTATACCGGAACAGGCAACTTCAACGGTACCGGCAACGCGCTGGCCAACACCATGACCGGCGGCAGAGGGAACGACACCCTGAACGGGATGGATGGCGACGATACCCTGTTCGGTCTGGCCGGGAACGACACCCTGATCGGTGGGAACGGTAACGACAGCCTTGACGGCGGCCAGGGTGCCGACGCCATGACCGGCGGACTCGGAAACGATCTCTATACCGTGGATAACGCGGGCGATACGGTGGTGGAAGGGGTCAACGGCGGGACCGATACCGTCCGGGTCAGTCTCAACACCTTTACCCTGAGCCAGGACGTCGAAGTGTTGACCTTTACCGGCAACGGTGGCTTCACCGGGACCGGTAACGCCCTGGCGAACACTATCACCGGCGGTACGGGCGTGGATCGGCTGAACGGCGCGGGCGGAAATGACACCCTCACCGGCGCAGGCGGCAACGATGTCTTTATCTTCGGCGCCTCTTTCGGGCAGGACATCATTACCGATTTCGACAGTAACGCGGCCGGGGGCCAGGACGTCATTAACCTGGCAGGCAGGGGTCTTACTGCGGGCAATTACCTTAACAGCATCTCGGTAACGGCCAATGGGACGTCGACGGTTCTGAGCTTCGCGAGTGGTGAACGAATCACCTTACTGAATACGGCGGTGAGCTCAATAACAGGAACTGATTTCCAGTTCAGTTAACTCACGACGTCAATAAATAGCAGACAGACCTCATTGATTTAATAAGGAGCACCCTATGCCGCGCCAGTATAAGTCAACAGAACTGAAAAAAGCCCTCAAGGGGACCAGGCCTGCATTTATTACCCTGCTGTTTTTTGGCAGCGTGATAAATATGCTTATGCTGGTGCCGGCAATTTATATGCTACAGGTGTACGACCGGGTTCTGGCCAGCCAGAACACCACCACCCTGCTGATGCTCACGTTACTGATTATCGGGTTATATACCGTCATCGGAATGATTGAGTTCGCCCGTTCCAGCGTGATGACCCGGCTGGGCAACCGTCTCGACGTGAAGTTAAATCAGCTGGTCTTTAATGCCGCCTTTAAGCGCAAAATTGCGACGGGCGATAATAACCCGGCGCAGGCGCTGAACGAGCTGGCGCAGATCCGCCAGATCCTCTCCGGCAACAGTCTGTTTGCCCTGCTCGATATTCCCTGGACGCCCTTCTATTTATTAGTGGCGTTCCTGGTCCATCCCCTGCTGGGTTATTTGTCCCTCGGCGGGATCCTGATTTTACTCTGCCTGACGCTGCTCACGGAGCTCTCCACCAAAACGCCGATTCAACAGGCGCAGATGCTGAGCGTCAGCAATTCCATCATCCTTAACAAGCAGCTGCAGAACTCCGACACCATCGAAGCGATGGGGATGCTCGCCACCCTGAAAAAGCACTGGCTGGAAGGCCATACCAAAGTGATGGTGATCCAGACCCACATTGCCGATAAATCGGCAGTCTACAGCAGCCTGAGCCGGTTTGTCCGCGTGCTGCTACAGTCCGTGTCGCTGGGAGCCGGTGCCCTGCTGGTGATCGCCGGTGAAATCACCCCCGGGCTGATGATTGCCGCCTCGATCATCCTCGGACGCGTGCTGAGTCCGGTGGAGCAGATCATCGGCAGCTGGAAGCAGTTCGTGCAGTTCCGCAGCAGCTGGCAGCAGCTCACCCGCCTGCTGGAAGAGTACCCGGCGCCAAAAGCGATCCTCACCCTGCCGACCCCGAAAGGCGTCATCAGCGTCGAAGCAGTGTTTGCCGCCCCTCCGGGACAGAAAGTCGCCACCCTGCGCAACGTCTCGTTCCAGCTCGAACAGGGCGAAGTGCTGGGGATCATCGGCCCTTCCGCCTCCGGCAAGAGCTCGCTGGCGAAGCTGCTGGTGGGGGTGTGGCAGCCCATGGCCGGTAAAGTGCGGCTGGATGGCGCCGACATCTGCCAGTGGGATAAAACCCTGCTCGGCCCGTCGATGGGCTATCTGCCGCAGGACGTGGAGCTGTTTGACGGCAGTATCGCCCAGAACATCGCCCGCTTTGGCGAGGCCAACAGCGAGCTTATCGTGGCCGCGGCGCAACTGGCCGGGGTTCACGAGATGATATTGCGGCTGCCGCAGGGCTACGACACCCCGCTTGGCGCCAGCGGCCATCAGCTCTCCGGCGGGCAGCGTCAGCGCATCGGCCTGGCGCGGGCGGTGTACAACAACCCCGCCTTTATCGTCCTTGATGAGCCCAACGCCAACCTCGACGACGCCGGAGAGATGGCCCTGATCAAGGCGATCAATGCCCTGCGCGCTCAGGGGCAGACGGTGGTGCTGATCTCCCATCGTCCGACCCTGCTGGGGGTAGTGAATAAAGTGCTGCTGATTAATGAAGGTGCCGTTCAGGCCTTCGGCCCGCGGGAGCAGGTGTTTGCCAACCTGCGCCAGGCCAACATGCTGAAATCGGTCCCCGTCGCACCCGCAGCCGTGAGCCAGGCCGCGGTTGAAACCCAACCATCCCCACGTGAGGCATTATCATGAACAAGAAGAATAAAGGCCCTGAGATACCAGACGCCGACCTCGTCGATATCAATATCTGGCCGCCGTTGATTCGCGGCCTGGCGGTGATCCTCATTGCCGTCGGCGGGTTTTTACTCTGGGCAGTGAAAGCGCCGCTGGATGCCGGGGTGGTGGCCGACGGCACGGTGACGGTCTCTAGCAACCGCAAAACCATCCAGCACTTAAGCGGCGGCCGGGTGACCGATATCTTTATGAAGGAAGGGGAAGCGGTGAAAAAGAACCAGGTGTTAATGCGCCTCGACACCCTGCAGCTGGATATGCGCTACAGCGCGTTAAGTGCCCAGTATATCTCCGCCAAAACCAGCGAAGACCGGCTGCTGGCAGAGCGAAACGGCGCAGAGACCATCACCTTCAGCGAAACCCTGCTCAAAAACTTCGCCAACAATAAACGCCTGGCGGAGAGCCAGCAGCTCCAGGCCAAACTCTTTGAGACCCGGCGGAAAAATATTCAGGATGAGCTGTCGATGATCGACGAGTCTCTCGACGGGCTGGTCGGGCAGACGGAGAACCTCAATAAGATTAAAGGCTACCGCGAGCATCAGTTCACGCTAATCAACAGAGAGCTGGGGGCCATCCGGGCGCTGAGCGAGAAGAACTACTATCCCAAAGCCCAGCTGATGGTGCTGGAGCGTGAGGCGGCGGAGATCTCCAGCACCGTCTCGGAGGATATTCTCAACATCGCCAAACTCAAGTCGCAGCAGAACGAACTGCGGATCAAAGCGTACCAGGTGCAGCACCAGTACCAGCGGGAGGTGGAGTCCGAGTTAACGGATAAGCAAAAAGAGGTGGCGATGCTGGAGGATGAGTTACAGTCGACCCGCCACGAGCTGGATAACACCGTGATCCGCTCGCCCATCGACGGCATTGTGCTGGATGTCAAAGTCAGCACCGTGGGCGGGGTGATCCAGCCCGGAGAACACCTGATGGATATCGTGGCCGCCGGACAGCCGCTGCAAATCGACGCCAAAATTCCGGTGCAGGCCATCGATAAAATGGCCCCGGGGCTGACCGTGGACGTGATGTTCCCGGCCCTGAACCACGCCCTGCTACCGTCGGTCCCTGCCCGGGTGCTCACCGTCTCGGCAGATCGTCTGACCGACAAAGTGACCCAGCAGCCCTATTACCTGGCCGAAGTGCAGGTCTCCCCCGAGGGGGTGCGTTTGCTGCGCGATCACAAGATTAAAGCCGGGATGCCCGCCAGCGTGACCATCAAAACCGGGGAGCGCACCTTCCTGAGCTACCTGTTCAAACCGCTGATGGCCCGTCTGGAGCTGGCGTTTAAAGAGATTTGATAAGGTCACATGCCGGTGTTGTCACCGCGGTGCGGCCTTTCTGCCCGGCGGCGCTTCGCTTGCCGGGCCTACTGTTCGTAGGCCGGGTAAGGCGTAGCCGCCACCCGGTGTTGCAATCCCTCACAGCACCTCAACCACCACAAATTCCTCAGCCACCAGCTCCATATCATCCGCATAAACCCCTTCCCGGGTGAAAAACGCCTTATGCTCCTCGCGCCAGTAGTCCAGACTCAAATCCCCTTCCCCTTCCCGGCGGGCAAAGGCTTCCGTAACCTCAGAGAAGCGCATCAGGCGCAGAGAAACCATTCTGATGACGCAGACCGGCGCGTCCTGGCAGTTAAGAATAATATGGTAACTCCCGGGCAAGGAGGCGGAATCATCGGCATTAAAGGAGGCCAGCGAGCAGCAGGAGGCGGTCTTCACCCCTTTGACGACCAGATCCGCAAGTTCGTTGGCCATCTCAGGACTGTCCCCGAAAGCCCATGCCCGGGCACCCGGATATTTCAGTTTTAAGCTATCAACAAAATCCATCGCAAAATCCTTTCAGATCCTATTTTAATCGCTCACTGTAGCACGATTTGATCGGCCTCCTTGCCGACGCGCTTTCGTCTTTCTACGCTTATCTCACGCAGGGCCTTACATCGAATAAACCTGCGCTCTGTGAAAGGGAGACCTTATGCTGCGCCTTCTTCTCCTGCTGGTGGTCACGCTCGTTTGCCCGCCGCTTTTTGCCGTGCCGGTCGCCCATACCATCGACACGGACAAAACCGCGATCAAGCTGTCGTGGCGCGCCTTTGGCGGTATACCGTCGTGGGCGCATCTGAAGGGGGTAACGGGAACGGTCACGCTGAACCCGGAAAATGAATTTGATGACCGCATCAACGTCACCGTTCCGGTGGCGACGCTACAGGCCTCCAATAACCTGCTCACCTGGCAGCTGAAAAGCGATATGTTTTTTGACGCCGCCCGCTACCCGACCATCACCTTTTCCAGCACCCGGGTGGTGAAGCTCGGCCCGGATCACTACCGCGCTTTCGGTACGCTCACCGTCCGGGATCTCAGCCGTCCGGTGATCCTCGATGCCCGGCTCGATCGTCTGACGGGAGAAACGATCGCCCTGCATGCCACCACCGCCATCTCCCGGTCGGCCTATAAAATGGATCGCTTTGCGCTGGTGGTGGACGATCGGATCGCCATTGCCATTGAGATCCAGGCGAAGCCCTCCCCCGCAGGATAATATGTCCTGCAGAAAATAGTACCTGTGTCGTAGCGCTATTTTCGGATCGGCCATTTATAAAGCTAAAAAATCATGCTTTTGTATTATTCTCATTCACACTATCTGAACTAATAAACCCCACAACAAAAAACACAATCCCGAAAAATAATAAATATTCATATTTCATAATACGCAGTTAATAAACATCACCCGGCAGCACGTTTATCGCGATAAATTGTGACAGACCTCAATTTCCATAACCTTTACCCAGCCATAATAAACAGGCCAAGCAGGTCGCCATCCCGCATACCATAAGGCCCCGCCTCAAACCACCTCCTGCCAGGCACTTTTAATCAGACTACAAGCCGTTATTTCTCGCTTATAATTCATTTCACCGCTTCGTCATTTGCGCTTATAGTGCTTTCTGGCTATATCATTTTTAAGCATTAATGAGACGATCGTAATATTAATAACAGGGATGGCAAACATCACGCCTGGCATGAGCCGCTTTAAAAACATTTCAGCAGGTCACTATTTCTGACAAATAGTGCCTCTTTCGGGGCGCTTAAAATCTGCTGATAACAAATGAATTTAAACACACAGCATTTCTTTCACTCTGTTGGGAGTAATACACATGAGTAAATTCACTGTCATCTCCAGACTGACGCATAAAGAAACGGTAGCCGAAGGAAACCAGATCATACTGGGCGAAGATTCCGTCGTGAAGCTTCAGGCCGGCCGGGGTGATATCGCCAGCTATTCCCGCAGCAACAGCGATCTGCTGGTCAGGATGACCAACGGCGAAACCGTGACGCTGAAAAACTACTTCGCCAACAACCACCAGCTGGTGCTGGATGAAAACGGCGCCCTGTGGTGGATTGACGATCCGCTCGCGGTGGAACGTTATCAGTCGATCCCCTCAACCGATGCCCTGATTGCGGGCAACGTCAGTAATTCATCCGGGGATACCCCAATCTGGCCGTGGGTGCTGGGTGGCGTGGCGGCGGCAGGCGGCATTGCCCTGGCGGCTGGCGGTGGCGGCGGTGGCGGCGGCGGGGGTAGCGACCGTATCGATCCCGGCCCGGTACCGCTCGATACCACGCCACCAGCCGCCCCAACCAATCTGCGATTCTCCTCAGACAGTACTCAGCTGCTCGGTAATGCCGAGGCCAACAGCACGGTTACCATCACCGATGCCAGCGGTAACGTGGTGGGCAAGGCGAAAACCAACGGCAATGGCGACTTTACCGTTGAGCTGGGCATTCCCTATACCAACGGCGAGACCCTGACGGCTGTCGCCAACGACAGCTCCGGCAACGTCAGCCCGTCGAATAGCATTACCGCTGCGGATACCACCGCGCCGGATACGCCGATGATTATTCTCGCGGACGATGCTGTCGGCAGCCTGACCGGCGCGCTCAACAGCGACCAGACCACCGACGATCCCCGCCCGGTCTTCAGCGGCAGCGGCGAGGCCGGGACCACCGTCACTCTTTACGACAACGGTAAGTCCATCGGCACCACGGTGGTGAACAGCGACGGCAGCTGGACCTTCACCCCCAGCGCCAATCTCGCTGACGGCTTCCACCAGTTCACCGCCACCTCCACCGACGCCGCGGGCAACGTCAGCCCGGACTCGGAGGAGTTTAACCTCACCATTGACACCCTCGCCCCGAATGCGCCGGTGCTGGAAGTGACGGACGACGAAGGCACCCTTCAGGGTCTGCTCACTAACGGTGGCTTTACCGATGATAACAAGCCTGAGCTTGGCGGCTCAGGCGATCCGGGCAGCACCATCGCGATCTATGACAACGGCCTGCTGGTGACGGAAGTGGTCGTCGACGACAAAGGCACCTGGAGCTACACCCCGCCAGTGGCCCTGACGGATGGGCTGCACAGCATCACCCTGACGGAGACCGATCTGGCGGGTAACCTGAGCGCCGTCTCCGCGCCGTTTGAATTTACCATCGACCGTACGCCACCGCCTGCCCCCACCGGTCTGGTGCTCAATACCGAAGGGACCCTCCTCACCGGTACGGCGGAAGCCAACTCGACCGTCACGGTCAGCAACGATCTGGGCGTCACCTTAGGCACGGCAGTCGCGGATGCCAGTGGGGCGTTTTCCGTTACCCTGAACGCGGCTCAGCTTAACGGCGAGACGCTGAGCGCGGCGGCCACCGACAGAGCGGGTAACGAAGGCCCTGCGGCCGAAGTGATTGCCCGGGACGTCACCGCACCGGCGGCACCGGCCGACCTTGTGGTGGCCACAACGGGCGGCAGCGTAAGCGGTACAGCCGAAGCTGGGGCGCAAATCACCGTTTTAGACGCTACGGGTGCGACTCTCGGCACCGGCACCGTGGGCCTCGACGGTAAGTTTACCGTCAGCATCACCCCCAACCAGCTCAACGGTGAAGTGCTGACGGTGTATGCCACTGATGCTTCGGAGAACAAAAGCGAGCCAGGCCAGGCCACTGCCACGGACTCCACGCCTCCGGACGCCCCTGCGGAACTGGCGATCGCGGCCGATGACGTGACGCTCACCGGCGCCGCGGAAGTGGGCAGCACCGTGGTCCTTATGGAAGGCACCACCAAGCTCGATCAAGTGGTGGTTGGCGAATCAGGCCGCTTCTCCTTCACGATGGCCACCGCCAGGCTGAACGGTGAGCTCATGAGCCTGACCGCCACCGATCACGCGGGCAACACCAGCGATGTCAGTTCGATAGAAGCCAGGGATGTTACTCCTCCGGCCATACCGATCATTACCGACGTGAGGGATGACGTCCCCTCCACTGTCGGCACTATCGCCAGCGGGTCGCTTACCGACGACCGCACCCCGCTTATCTCCGGCACCGGTGAACTGGACACGACCATCTTTATCTACAGCCAGAATATCCAGATCGGGATGACGCAGGTCGATTCTACGGGCCATTGGTCGTTCCAGGTTCCGGCCAGTCTGACGGACGGACCTCACACCCTGACCGCAGACGCCGTTGACCGTCGCAACAATCACAGTGATAAGTCCGATATCTGGTCGATTAACGTCGACCCGGCTGCCCCGAACCCGCCACCCGCAACGGTGGCAACCGCGGCATTCGCCCAGAGCGAGGAGCCGGTAGTCAGCACCCTGAGTACCACGGGCGAAACCTTGATCTATAACGTGCTCAGTGAAACCGGCGGCGACCACGTCAGCAACTTCTCGCTGACGGCGGGAGATAAAATCGACATCAGCGAACTGCTGATGGGCTGGAACGGCGATCGCGCCACGCTGGGGGATTATATCCAGGTCAGCAACAGTGATGGCAACACGGTGATCGGCATCGACCGGGACGGGGCTGACACCGGTTATACGCCAGCGACACTGGTGACGCTGGATGACGTTCAGACCACCTGGGAGGAGCTGGTAAACCAGAACCACATCATTACCGGTTAGCCAGGCACGGCCTTTAACCTTGTAGGCCCGGCAAGCGTAGCGCCGCCGGGCAATCAGACCGCACGCCTGCAACATCGCCGGGTGGCGGCTACGCCTTACCCGGCCTACAACGTCAAAATACCTGAAATAACCCCAAACTTAATGCCATTAATATTGTGACCTTCCCATCATAATATTTTTTCTACCAAATACCATTATTGCCTTAACTTAAACGATGCTCTAAATAGCAGATCATCTTAATAATGCAAACCAGTATATTAATATTAAAAAGCAGCAAGGAATATATCATATTCAATATCTCTTTTACTGTGACTTAATTATTTACACAGCGCCGCTAAAATATAAATCCGCCCGTTTTGCACATCCAGATTATTCCTAACCCATTAAATTAACGCTAAAATAAACGCCTGTACCCCGCGCTTCGCCACCCCTGCCAGCCCGCACCCCGCCTGGACCCACGAACAACACCCGCGCAGAAATAACCTCTTCAACAACGCTAACCCTTTATTAACCGGTGCTTAATTTGCACTTTTAGTACTTTCTGGCTATATCAAATTTAGTCAATCCGAAATTGTTACCAATATTAAAGACAAGGATTTTACCGCCGAGAAATATATTCCCTATCGCCTTACCCCCCCTGAATACCAAGGGCAAAATGTCGCTGCCACCATCGCTTTATCGGCAGCTATTAATAACTTTTAAATAATTACCCTAGGTCATTGTTGTAAATAAACAGTTTCCCTACGGGTGGCGCTCAATCCGCTCAATAGAAATGGCCTGAATCGCTCGCCATTTCATTGCACTCTGCCGGGAGTAATACACATGAGTAAAATCACTGTCATCTCCAAACTGACGCACAAGGAAACGGTAACAGACGGGTCTCAGGTTACGCTGAATGACTCCTCCATCGTTAAGATCAACGCCGAACGCGCCGACATTCTCGACTATGAACGCAGCGGTAACGACCTGATCGTTAAGCTGGCCGACGGCGAAACCCTGACACTCAAAAATTTCTTCGTCAGCGGTGAGCAGGGTATCAGCCAGCTGGTGCTGCAGGAGGATAACGGCGCCTTGTGGTGGATTGCCGATCCCATCGCGGCAGAGAGCTACCAGTCAATCGCCTCTCTTGATGTCCTGCTGGCAGGCACCACTACCGCGTCGGCAGGTGAGGCGGCGATCTGGCCGTGGGCCCTGGGTGGCGTGGCGGTGGCAGGCGGCATTGCGCTGGCCGCAGGTGGCGGCGGTGGCGGTGGCGGGAGCGACGGGGACAGCAGCAATGGCGGTGGTGGTGACGGGAGCGGTAACGGCGGTAGTGACGGCGGCAGTGACGGCGGCAATGGTACTAACCCGCCGCTGCCGGGCACCGACCCGAACGACACCACTCCTCCGGGCGCGCCCGGCAACCTCAAATTCTCAGCAGATGGTACGCAACTTAGCGGGAGCGCCGAAGCCAACAGCAGCATCACCATCACCGATGCCAACGGCAACGTGGTCGGCAGAGGCCAGACCAACAGCAACGGTGAGTTCACCATCGATTTGGGCACGCCGTACACCAACGGTGAAACCCTGACCGCGACACCCACCGACGGTGCCGGCAACGTCGGTCCAGGCACCCCGGTGACCGCCGCCGATACCACCCCGCCGGAGGCCCCGGTCATCAATACCGTTGCCGACGATGTGGGCAGCGTAACCGGGTCGCTCACCAGCGGCCAGACGACCGATGACGCCCGCCCAACCTTTAGCGGCAGCGGCGAGGCAGGCAGCACCATCACGATTTACGACAACGGCACCGCCATTGGCACCGCGCAGGTCAACGGCGACGGCAGCTGGAGCTTCACCCCGGCCACCGCGCTGGGCGAAGGGGCGCACCAAATCACCACCCGGGCCACCGACGGCGCGGGCAACACCGGACCGGCATCCCCGGCATTCAACATCACCGTCGATACCACTGCTCCGAACGCCCCTTCCGGCGTGACGGTCAGTGACACCACCGGCACGCAACAGGGCGTGGTGACCGCCGGGCAAAGCACCGATGACAACCGCCCTGCCCTCAGCGGCACGGGCGAAGTGGGCAGCACCATCACGATTTATGACAACGGCCAGCCCGTGGGCCAGGCAACCGTCGGCACCGACGGCAAATGGTCCTTTACGCCAGAGACGCCGCTTGCCGATGGCGCACACGCCATCACCCTGACGGAGACCGATCTGGCGGGCAACACCAGCGCGCCTTCCGCCTCATTTGACTTTACCATTGACCGCACGCCGCCGGACCAGCCGACCATCACTCAAATCCCTAACGGCAACCAGGTCATCGGCACCGCCGAGCCAGGCAGCACCATCACCATCTTCAACTCGCTCGGCACGGTGATTGGCAGCGGCACGGCCGACGCTCGCGGCCAGTTCAGCGTTGACCTCAAGGAAGCGCAAGCCGTGGGGGATACCTTCACCGTGGTCGCCTCTGATGCTGCCGGGAACCCGAGCCAGCCAGCAACCGCCGTGGTGAGTGATATCACCCCGCCTGATGCGCCAACCGATCTTCAGATCTCTGCGGACGGCGCCACCGTCACCGGGAAGGCGGAAGCGGGCAGCACCGTTACCGTTCGCGATGGCGACGACGTGATCGGCGGAGGCGTCGCCGGCCCTGACGGCAGCTTCGAAATTATCCTCACCACCCCGCGCCGGAACGGGGAAGACCTGGCGGTTACCGCCACCGACCCAGCGGGCAATACCGGGCCGGAAGCCAACGTTATCGCTCCGGACGTGACCCCGCCGCAGGCCCCGGTCATCACCAGCATGGTGGATGACGTGGAGGCTGGCACCGGCGCGATCCTTGACGGGCAGGTTACCAATGACACCCGGCCGCTAATCACCGGTACCGGCGAGCCGGGTGCGACCATTAATATCTACAACGGCGAGATCCTGGTGGGTTCCGCCGAAGTGGATGCCGACGGCAACTGGTCCACCGAAGTGGAACTGAGCGGCGACGGCGGCTATGTCCTGACGGCACAAGCCGTGGACGGCAAAGGCAACCTCAGCGAATCTTCCAACAGCTGGAGCTTCATTCTTGATGCCACCCCACCGGCCACCCCGGCGATCGTCCAGGCGATCAACGATCTGCCTGAGACCGCGGTAGTCATCGCTGACAACAGCACCACCAATGACAACCGCCCGACCCTGTACGGCACGGGTGAAGCAGGTTCGACCATCAGCATTCTGGTGGATGGCGTGGAGGTCGGCACCGCGCAGGTCGGCATCGGCGGGGAGTGGATCTTCACGCCTGACGCCGCCCTCGAGGATGGTTTGCATGAGATCACCACGGTGGCGAAGGATGCAGCCGGTAACAGCAGCCTCGCCTCCGGAACCTTTACCCTGACCATTGATACCGTGGCACCGGATGTCCCGGTGATTACCCGGGTCGTGGACAACACCGGCAGCATCACAGGCGACGTCACCAGCAATGTGCCAACCGACGAAACCCGGCCGGTGATCGAGGGGACGGGTCCGGCGAATTCGCAGATCAGCATCTACGAAGGCACCACCCTGCTCGGCACCACCATCAGCAATGGGGATGGCGCCTGGAGCCTTCAGCTCGGCACCCCGCTCGGTAACGGCACCCATGTCCTGACCGCCTCCGTCAGCGATGCGGTGGGCAACATCGCCACCTCTGACAGCTTTAATCTGGTGGTCGATACCCTGGCCCCGGGCACGCCGGGCATCCCGGCCATCACCGTTAATCCTGAGGGCGGCACGGAAGAGACCCTCACCTCCGGGGGCAGCACCCGCGACACCACCCCAACCCTGAGCGGTACCGGTACGGAAGGCGATATCGTCACCATCTACGACGGCACCACCAAAATCGGGGAAACCACTATTCCGCCGGGCGGCAACTGGACCTGGACCCCGCCAGCAGGTCTGCCAAATGGCACTTACGATCTCAGCCTGACCGTGACCAACAAAGACGGCGCGGGCAACGAAAGCGCCCCATCGCAGCCGGTCTCCATCACCATTGATACCGAAGCGCCGGACCAGCCAGCCGCCCCGATCGTCACCGATAACGTCAGCGAAATCACCGGCCCGGTGGGCAACAACGGTGCCACCAACGACACCCGTCCGGTATTGAGCGGTACAGGCACGCCGGATGACGTGATCGGCATCTACGACCAGACCGCGACCGGTAACGTACTGGTGGGCGAAGTGGTGGTCGACATCAACGGCAACTGGACCTGGCGCGCCGATGAGCCGCTGGCCCAGGGGACGCACGGCTTTACCGTTGTCGCCACCGACCCGGCGGGCAACGCCTCGGTGGTCTCGGACACCATCACCGTGACCGTTGATAGCCAGGCGCCGGAGATCCCGACGATCGCCAGCGTGAATGACACCCTTACTGCGGGCAGCAGCACCAACGACACCACCCCAACCGTCACCGGGACCGGCGAAAACGGCACCACGGTGATCCTCTACAGCAATGGGGTTGAAGTGGGCCGCGGGCTGGTCACCAACGGCAGCTGGTCCATCACCACGCCAGCGCTGAATGACGGCCCGACCACCCTGACGGTGGCGGCGCTGGATGCCGCCGGGAACGTCAGCGGCACCGGAAGCGACTTTGCCCTCACCATCGATACCGTGCCGCCGGGCAACCCGCAGCTGCTGGGGATCTCTGACAGCACCTTCGCCAACGGCACGCTGTACGCCAACAGCAGCACCCCGACCCTGAGCGGCACCGGCGAGCCGCTGAGCACCATCACCGTCTCCGTTGACGGCAATTCGCTCGGCCAGGTGCAGGTCGACGAGCAAGGGCTGTGGACCTTCCCGCTGCCGGCCGGCACTGAACTGCCGGATGACACCCACACCATCACCCTGGTGGCGAGCGACGCGGCGGGTAATACCAGCGAAAGCAGCCCGGTTAGCGTGGTGATCGACACTGACGCACCGGATGCACCACTGGTCACCGGGGTCGTCTCCGGCGGCACGCCGCTGAACGGCACCGCCGAACCGGGCTCCACCATTACGGTCCGTGGCCCGGGTGACGTGGTGCTGGGGACCGGCGTGACCAACGCCCAGGGGCAGTTCTCCATCGCCCTGACCCCGCCGCAAAGCGATGCGGTCACCCTCACACTGACCGCCAGCGATCCGGCGGGCAACGCCAGCGACCCGGCGACGACGTACGAGGTTCCGCAGACGCCTGCGCTGCCAGCCGTGCCGACAATCGACGCCATCCTTGATGACAACGGCACTGACGGCAACGTCAACGTCAAAGGCGGCAGCTCTAACGACACCACCCCCACCCTCACCGGTACGGCAATCCCGGGCAGTCTGGTCACGATTTACCTGGACGGCAGCACCACGGTGCTGGGCAGCGTCACCGCCGACGCTACGACCGGTGCCTGGTCGTACCCGGTAGCCGCCCTGGCTGAAGGCAGCCACAGCTTCAGCGTGACCGCCACCTTCCAGGACCAGACCAGCGGCCAGTCACCGGCGGCGACGGTCAATATCGATCTCACCCCGCCGCAGGCTCCGGCCTTTGGTGCCGTGGTGGACGACGTGGGCCCGCTGACCGGTACGGTGGTCAGCGGCAGCCCGACCAACGATGACCAGCCAACCTTCAGCGGCACGGCCACGCCGGGAGATGTGATCCGCCTTTACGCGGACGATACCCTGATCGGCACCGCCACGGTGGGCAACACCGGGGCCTGGAGCATTACCCTGACCGAACCGCTGGATGATGGCACCTACGCCCTGACCCTCAGCGCCACCGATCCGGCCGGGAACGAAAGCCCGCGTTCGGCGCCGTTCTCTCTGGTGGTGGATACCACCGCGGGCGAAGCGGTCATCACCGGAGCCAACGATGATGCGGGCCCGGTCACCGGCAACGTCGCCAACGGCGGCAGCACCAACGACAACACCCCGACCCTGTCGGGCACCGCAGAAGCCAACAGCAGCGTCGCTATCTACGACGGCATTAAGCTGATTGGCACCGTCACCGCCAGCGACACGGGTGCCTGGAGCTTCACCCCGACCACCGTGCTGGCGGAAGGTCAGCACGTCTTTACCGCCGTCGCCACCGATAGCGCAGGCAACGTCAGCCCGATCTCCGGGGCGTATATCCTGACCGTCGACATGACCCCACCGGCCATCCCGGTGATCAGCAGCATCAACGACGACGTGGCGGGCAATACCGGCCCGCTCACCAACGGGCAAGTGACTAACGATGTGCGTCCGGAACTGACCGGTACCGGCGTGGCGGGTAGCACTGTCCACATCCTGGATAACGGTATCGAGATCGGCACCGCGCTGGTCAGCGCCAGCGGCAGCTGGAGCTTTATCCCGACCAGCGATCTGGCTCAGGGGCCGCACGATCTGCGCGTCAGCGCCACCGATGCCGCGGGCAACGTCTCCGGCACCTCGCCAGCGTTCTCGCTGAATATCGACACCACCGCCCCGCAGGCACCGATCCTGCTTACTGCGGTGGATGATGTCGGCACCGCGACTACCACCCTGAACAGCGGCGATACCACCAACGACGCGCAGCCAACCCTGACCGGCAGCGGCGAAGTTGGGGCCACCATCCACATCATTGTCGACGAGCTGGAGATCGGCACCGCGGTGGTTAACGCCTCGGGCAGCTGGACCTTCACCCCGGAAACGGCGCTGGATGAAGGCACCCGCAGCATCCGCTTTACCGCCACCGACACCGCCGGGAACACCGGGCCTGCCAGCGATCCGTTTATCCTGACGGTGGATACCCTGGCCCCGGCGGCACCAACGCTGACCGCCATCAGTGATAACGTGGGCCCCCTTCAGGATCCGATCACCACCTCCGGCCAGGCTACCGATGACGCTACGCCAACGCTGACCGGCCAGGCCGAAGCCAACGCCAGGGTGGCGATTTACGACAACGGAGCCCTCGTCGGCACCGTACAGGCCACCGAAACCGGCAGCTGGAGCTGGACGCCGGACAACGCCCTGACCGGCGGCAGCCACACCTTCACCACCACCGCCCGTGATGCGGCGGGCAACCTCAGCGAAACCTCGCCGGGCTTCACCCTGATCGTCGATACCCTGAAACCAACCCCGCCGACGATCGCCCTGGCGATTGACGACGTCGGCCCGGTGACCGGCCCGCTCACCAGCGGCCGCACCACCAACGACCCGCAGCTGGTGCTCACCGGCACCAGCGAACCGAACGCCCTTGTGCGGATTTTTGAAGGTGAGACCCTGCTTGGCGAAGGCCAGGCAGACAGCAACGGTAACTGGTCGATCGAGCTGGACACGCAGCTCAGCGATGCCCTGCACAGCTTCACGGCCGTGGCGATCGATGCCGCAGGCAACGCCAGCGATCCGTCCGCCACCTTCACCCTGACGGTGGATACGCTGGTACCTGTCGCCCCGGTGCTGATCACGGTTCTTGACGATGTCGGCACCGAAGTGGCCCTCACCAGCGGCCAGCTGACCAACGACGCCAGGCCGACCCTCAGCGGCACGGCGGAAGCGGGCACCACGGTGAACGTGTACGACGGTACTACCCTGCTGGGCAGCGCCACCGTCGGGGCGAACAACGCCTGGACCTTTACCCCGCAGAGCCCGCTGGCCGACGGGGAACATACCCTGACGGTGACCACTACCGACGCGGCGGGCAACGTCAGCCCGGCAACCAGCGGTTTCGTGATCAACGTCGATGCCACCGCCCCGGTCGCGCCAGCCATCACCTCGGTGGTGGATGACACCGGTTCGGTGCAGGGGCCAGTGCTCAACGGCAACCCGACCAACGACACCTGTCCAACCCTCAACGGTACCGCCGAAGCAGGCGCAACTGTTCGCATCTACGACGGCGAGACCCTGGTGGGCGAGACAACCGCTAACGCCGAGGGCCAGTGGACGCTGGATCAAACCAGCATCGCCCTCGAAGACGGGGAGCATAACTTCACCGCTACCGCCACCGATGCGGCGGGCAACCTCAGCGCGGCGTCGCCGGTGACCTCGATTACCGTCGACACTATCGCCCCGGGGGCCCCGGACAGCTTCACTATCCTCAATAACGGCAATACCCTTACCGGCCGCGGGGAAGCGGGCAGCACCATCACCGTGCGCGATGGCAACACGGTGATCGGCACCGGGGTCGTCAATGACACCGGCAGCTTCTCCATTACCCTCACCACGCCGAAAGCGAACGGCGAACTGCTGACGGCCACCGCTACCGACAGCGCCGGGAATAGTGGCGCAGAAGGCCAGTTCGTGGCGCCTGACACCACGCCTCCGGCCGTTCCGGTCATTACCGACGTGGTGGATAACGTGACCGCCGTCACCGGCACCATCACCGACGGACAGACCACCAACGATGCGACCCCGCTGATCCGCGGCACCGGCCCTGCCAATGCCACTATCCAGCTTTACAGCGGCTCGGATCTGGTCGGCACCACGCAGGTCAGCGCGGAAGGCGCCTGGGAGATCCAGCTCACCACCGCCCTGCCTGACGGCGGCCACGTCCTGACGGCACAATCCGTGGACACCGCGGGCAATAACAGCGCCGCGTCCAACAGCTGGAGCATCGTGGTCGATGCCACCGCCCCGGACGCCCCGACGATCGTCAACGCGATCAACGATCTCTCCGGCAGCCCGGTAGCCATCGCTAACAACACCGCCACCAACGACAGCCGTCCGACCCTGAACGGCACCGGGGAAGCGGGCGCCACCCTCAGCATTCGGGTGGATGGCGTGGAAGTGGGCACCGCCGTGGTGGGCGCGGGTGGCGCGTGGACCTTCACGCCAGAGACCGCCCTCGCCGAAGGGCTACGCGCCATCACCGTGGTGGCGACGGATGCCGCCGGTAATACCGGCCTGCCGTCTGCGGCCTTTAACGTCACCATTGATACCGTACCGCCGGCCGCCCCGGTCATCACCATGGCCGTGGACAACACCGGCACCGTCACAGGCGACGTGGTCAGCAACCAGCCGACAGACGAAACCCTGCCGCTGATCCAGGGGACAGGCCCGGCCAACGCGCAGATTAGCCTCTATGAAGGCACCACCCTGCTCGGCACCGCCACTACCAGCCCGACGGGGGCATGGAGCGTGCAGCTGACGACTCCGCTGGGTAACGGCACGCACGCCCTGACCGCGACGGTCAGCGATGCGGCAGGCAACACCGCTACCTCCGGCACCTTTAACCTGGTGGTGGATAACGTTCCTCCTGCCACACCGGGTATCCCGGACATCACCGTCAACCCTGACGGCGAGGGAGAGACGGCCCTTACCGGCGGGGACAGCACCCGCGATACCCGGCCAACCCTGAGCGGCACCGGGAATGAGGGCGATCTTGTCACCATCTACGACGGCACCACCCCAATCGGCGAAACCACCGTTCAGCCTGGCGGAACCTGGACCTGGACGCCGCCAGCGGATCTGCCGAATGGGACCTATAACCTCGTCCTGATCGTGACCAGCAGCGACGGCGCGGGCAACGAGAGCGCCCCGTCGAATCCCGTAACCATCATCATCGATACCGAGGCCCCGGACGCGCCGGGGCTGCCGGTGGTGACCGATAACGTCAGCGACATTACCGGCCCGGTAGGCAACAACGGTGCCACCAACGACACCCGTCCGGTACTGACGGGTACAGGCACCCCGGATGACACCATCAGCATCTACGACCAGACCACCACCGGCAACGTGCTGGTAGGCGAAGCGGTAGTGGACATCAACGGCAACTGGACGTGGCGTTCAGAGACGCCGCTGGCGGAGGGGTCGCACAGCTTTACCCTCACCGCCACCGACCGGGCCGGCAACGTCTCGGACGTGTCGGACGCCATGACCGTGACCGTCGACAGCCTCGTGCCGGCGATCCCGGTTATCAGTAGCGTGAATGACAACGTCGGGCCGGTCACCGGCAACATCGCGGCGGGCGGCAGCACCAACGATACCACCCCGACCGTCACCGGCACCGGCACCGGCACCGGGGAGAACGGCACCACCGTGATCCTCTACAGCAATGGCATCGAAGTGGGCCGCGGCCTCGTCAGCAACGGCAGCTGGACCATCACCACGCCGGTACTGAGGGATGGCGCGACCACCCTGACCGTGGCGGCGATGGATGCCGCCGGGAACGTCAGCGAGGCGGGCAGTAACTTTGCCTTCACCATCGATACCGTGCCGCCAGCGATCCCGCAGCTGCTGGATATCTCCAACAGTACCCTGGCCGGGGGCCAGCTCTACGCCAACAGCAGCACCCCGACCCTCAGCGGCTCCGGCGAGCCGCTGAGCACCATTACCGTCCTGGTCGACGGCCAGTCTCTGGGTCAGGTACAGACCAACGCCCAGGGACAGTGGACGCTGCCGATCCCGGGCGGTACGCCGCTGTCCGATAGCCCGCACACCGTCACCCTGGTGGCGAACGATGCCGCGGGCAATACCAGCCAAAGCGCGCCGGTGAACCTGATCGTTGACACCCAGGCGCCGGGTACGCCAGCGGTGACCGACATCGTCTCCGGCGGTACGCCACTGACCGGCACCGCCGAGGCGGGCTCCCTCATCACAGTACGTGGCACGGACAACGTGGTGCTGGGTACCGGCGTCACCAACGCCCAGGGGCAGTTCTCCGTGGCCCTGACCCCGCCGCAAAGCAGCGAGGTGACCCTCAGCCTGACCGCCAGCGACGTGGCGGGCAACACCAGCCTCCCGGGCACCTTTGAGGTTCCGGCGACGCCTGCGCTGCCGGACGTGCCGGTTATCGTCGCCATCCTGGATGACAACGGCACCGGCGGCAGCGTCAACGTCAAAGGCGGCAGCTCCAACGATGCCACCCCAACCCTGACCGGTACGGCGATACCGGGCAGCCTGGTCACGATTTATCTGGACGGCAGCACCACGGCGCTGGGCAGCGTCACCGCCGATGCCACCACCGGCGCCTGGTCGTTCCCGGTCTCCGCCCTCGGGGAAGGCAGCCACAGCTTCAGCGTGACCGCCACCGTCGACGGCCAGACCAGCGGCCAGTCGCCAGAGGCGACGGTAAATATCGATCTCACGCCACCGGCTGCGCCTGTATTTGGCACCCTGGTGGATGACGTGGGTACCGTCACCGGGGCCGTGGTCAGCGGCAGACCAACCAATGACAGCCAGCCGGTCCTGAACGGCACGGCAACGCCGGGGGATGTGATTAATGTGTATTCCGGCGATACCCTGCTGGGGAACGTCACGGTAAGCGCCACCGGGGCCTGGAGCTTTACCCTGCCTCAGGCGCTGGATGACGGCACTTACACCCTGACCCTCAGCGCCACCGATCCGGCCGGCAACGAAAGCCTGCGCTCGGATCCGTTCTCGCTGGTGGTGGATACCGTGGCCGCTGCGCCGGTTATCACCGGAGCCAACGATGACGTGGGCCCGGTCATCGGCAACGTGGTCAGCGGCGGCGTCACCAACGACAACACCCCGACCCTGACGGGCAGCGCGGAAGCAGGCAGCAGCGTCGCCATCTATGAAGGCAGCAGACTGCTCGGCACCGTGCTGGCCAACGCCAGCGGGATCTGGAGCTTCACCCCAACGGTGGTACTGGCAGAGGGCGAACACAGCTTTACCGCTATCGCCACCGACACCGCAGGCAACCTCAGCCAGGCATCCGGGGCGTACACCCTGACCGTCGACATGACGCCACCGGCCACTCCGGTGCTGGTCAGCGTTAATGACGACGTGGCGGGCAATACCGGCCCGCTGACCAGCGGCCAGCTCACCAACGATGCCCGTCCGGCACTGACCGGCACCGGCGTGGCGGGCAGCACCGTGCATATCCTGGATAACGGCCAGGAGATCGGCACCGCGCGGGTGGACGACAGCGGTAACTGGCGCTTTACCCCGACCGGCGATCTGGCCCAGGGGCCGCACGAACTGCGCGTCAGCGCCACCGATGCCGCAGGTAACGTCTCGGGCACCTCTCCGGCCTTCTCGCTGAACGTTGATACCGTCGCCCCGCTGGCTCCGGTACTGACAGGCGTGGTGGATGATGTCGGGACTCTCACCGGTGCGGTGAACAACGGTGGCGTCACCGACGACAACCGTCCAACCTTTAACGGCACCGGCGAAGCAGGCTCCACGGTTCGCATCCTCGTTGACGGACAGGAGATCGGCACCGCGGTGGTCAACGCCACGGGCAGCTGGACCTTCACGCCGGAAACCGCCCTTGAGGACGGGCTGCGCAGCGTGACCCTGACCGCTACCGATCTCGCCGGAAATACCGGCCCTGTCAGCGGGGCCTTTACCCTGACGGTGGATACCCAGGCACCAGCCGTACCGACCATCCTCGCGGCCGCCGACAACGTGGGCCCGATCCAGACCCCGCTCACCGTCTCCGGCCAGGTCACCGACGACACCACCCCAACCCTGTCGGGCAGCGCTGCCGCCAACGCCACGGTCACCGTCTATGACAATGGCGTCTTCCTCGGCAGCGTGCAGGCCAGCGCCGCTGGCGAGTGGAACTTCACGCCGGAAAACGCGCTGAGCAACGGCAGCCACATCTTCACCGCCAGCGCCAGCGATGCGGCAGGCAACCTCAGCGAGGTCTCGGCGGGCTTCACGGTGATTGTCGATAGCCTCAAACCGCTCGCCCCGGTCATCACCCTGGCCCAGGACGACGCTGGCACCCTCACCGGCGCCCTGACCAGCGGTCAGCGCACCGATGACACCCTGCCGGTGCTCACCGGCACCAGCGAACCGAATGCCCGGGTGCAGATCTTTGAAGGCGAGACGCTGCTGGGCACCGCCACCGCAGACAGCAGCGGCAACTGGTCGATTCCGCTCACCACGCCGCTCACCAACGCCACCCACAACTTCACCGCGGTGGCGACGGATGCGGCAGGCAACATCAGCGATCCGTCTGCCACCTTCACCCTGACGGTGGATACCCTGCCGCCAGCGGTACCGGTGCTGGTCTCGGTGGTGGATGATGTCGGCACGGTGGTGTCGCTCACCAGCGGCCAGCTGACCAACGACGCCAGACCGACCCTCAACGGCACGGCGGAAGCGGGCTCGACGGTGAACATCTATGACGGCAATCTGCTGCTGGGCAGCGTGGTAGCCGACGCCAACAGCGCCTGGAGCTTTACCCCAACCACGCCGTTGGCCGACGGCCAGCACGCCCTTACGGTGACCGCCACCGACGCGGTGGGCAACGTCAGTCTGTCGACTGCGGCCTTTAACCTTAACCTCGATGCCACCGCTCCGGGCGCGCCGGTCATCACCTCGGTGGTGGATGACGTCGGCACGATCCAGGGCCCGGTGATCGGCGGCAATCCGACCAACGACAACCGTCTGACCCTTAACGGCACCGCCGAAGCCAACGCCGTGGTGCGCATCTACGACGGCACCACCCTCGTGGGCCAGGTGACGGCCAATGCCCAGGGTCAGTGGACCCTGCCGCAGACCACCACCGTTCTTACCGACGGGGTGCATAACTTCACCGCTACCGCCACCGATGCGGCGGGCAACCTCAGCGCGGCCTCACCGATCGCGTCGGTCACCGTGGATACCGTCGCCCCGGGGGCGCCTGGCGCCTTCACCGTGCTCGAGAGCGGCGGCCGGGTTAACGGTACCGCCGAGGCGGGCAGCACCGTGACCATCCTCGGCACCGACAACGTGACGGTGCTGGGTACCGGCATCGCCGACGCCAGCGGGAGGTTCAGCATTGCGCTCTCCACGCCGCAGGTTAACGCCGAGCTGCTGCACGTCTTTGCCACCGACCGGGCCGGAAACGCAGGTCTGGCGGTGGACCTGAGAATGCCGTACTCACTGGTGCCGAACCCACCGGTCATCACCAGCGTCAACGACAACGCGGGCAGCATCATCGGCAACCTGCTGAACGGGCAAGTCACGGACGACACCACCCCAACCCTGACCGGGACCGCGCAGCCGCTCTCCACCATCACCCTGTATGACAACAACGTGCTGTTAGCCACGGTGACCACCAACAGCGCGGGGATCTGGACGTATACCCCAACCGTGCCGCTGGGTAATGGCAATCACGCCTTTACCGCCACCGCGGGCAACGCGGTCGGCACCAGCCCGGCCACGCCGCTGAGCTCGATTGTGGTGGATACCGTCGCCCCGGGCACGCCGCAGGGGACCTTTAACGCCGACGGCAGCGTGCTGAGCGGGACCGCCGAAGCGGGCAGCACCATCACCCTGCTCCTGAGCGATAACAGCGTGGTGACCACCACCGCCAACGCCCAGGGCAACTGGAGCTACACCTTCCTCGACAAGCAGTCCGAAGGGGAGCGGATCACCCTCTCTGCCACCGATGCGGCGGGTAACACCTCCGCCACCGGGACGGTGATTGCGCCAAACCTGCCGCTGTCGGCCAGCGACAACGTGGTGGGGCTGGACCTGACCACTAACGCCACCGTCAGCACCGCCCAGTACAGCGACTATGGCGTCCAGCTGGTAGGCGGCGTCGGCAACGTGCTGTCGCTGCTGGGGGATAACTCCGCCCAGGTGACCTTCACCGTACCTACCGGCGGCAGCGCGGATATGGAGATCAACGCCAGCGCCACCGGTATTGTGCTCTCCCTGCTCAACACCCTGGAGATCGTTGTTCAACGCTGGAACGGCACCACCTGGACCACCGAGGTGGATACCGGCCTGCCGCAGTTCGCTAACCTGCTGACCCTCGGCGCCAGCGGCGTGACCCTGAACCTGACCGGCCTGCCGGGCGGGCAGTATCGCGTCCTCAGCTACAACACCAACCTGCTGGCGACCGGGTCGTACACCAGCCTTGATGTGGACGTCACGCAAACCACCGCGGGCACCCTGACCGGTACCCTGGTGCAAAACGGCAACGTCATCACCGATACCGATCCGGTAAGCGGCAGCGACAGCGCCCCGAACGGCACGGTAGTCACCAGCGTCACCAACGCCAACGGCATCACCACCAACGTGGCGTCGGGCGCAGCGGGCACCACCATCAACGGGCTGTACGGCACCCTGACCCTGCACGCTGACGGGAGCTACACCTACACCCTGACCGACACCCGCGCCACGGTGCTGGGCCGGACCGATACCTTCACCTACAACATCGCCGGGAAAGGGGCCACGGACGACGCCCGACTGATCATCACCCTCGGTGAAAACACGGTGCGAAACAGCGTCACGGCGGTGGACGACACCGCCTCGCTGACCTTCAACACGCAGGTACAGGCCATCGACTACGGTCCATCGAGCCAGAGCGGCTTTACCGTGGTGGGCGTCAACCTGGGTAACGTGCTGAACCTCAACCTGCTGGACGATCGCAGCGAGACCATGAAGTACAGCGTGGAGGAAGGCACCACCCGCACCATGACCATCCAGGGAAGCGTTGGTGGGGTAGCGCTGGCGTCGGTGTTTGACCTGTATATCTACAAGTTCAACCCGGCGACCCAGAGCTATGAGCGGATGCGCACCGAGGCAGGCTGGCTGCGGGCGCCGCTGCTGGGCGGCACCTCGGCACCGCTGACGCTGACCCTGCCGGCCGGTGAATACCTGTTCCTGATGAACACCGCGGCGGGGATCACGGTGCTGACCGGCTACAGTATCAACATCCTGGAAGATCATGTTTATGCCGTTTCCAGCATCGCCGCCGCCACGACCGGCGACGTGTTGCAGAGTGACGTGGTGCCGGCCGGCACGCTCGTCACCCAGGTGAACGGTATTAACGTTAACGCCACCGGCACCACGCGTATCGAAGGGCAGTACGGCGAACTGGAGATCGACGCTCAGGGGAAATATACCTATACCCTGCGCAACGGGGTGGGCGCAGACCTGATCAGCACGCCGGACACCTTCGTCTATACCGTGACGGCACCGAATGGCGATAAGGACACCGCCTCGCTGAACATCACCCCAACGCCGGTGGCGCTGGATGCGGTCAGTGACGTCAGCGATGCGCTGGTCTTCGAAACCACCTCGCAGGTCGCAGCCTATCGTGATGATACGGTGGGTAACGCCTCCTGGTTCGCTGCCCTGCTGGCTCCGACCTCCGGCAGCGGCAGCGGCACGTTTGTGGTGGCGGCCAACACCGCCCTGCACGACGTCGTGCTCCACTTTAACGTCGCCTCCCTGCTGTCGTTGGGCGGCCTGAGCGTGAACTGGACCATTACCGGGCCAGGAGTGACCAGAACCGGTTCCTTCAACGGCGGCCTGCTGCTGGGGGGCACTGCCACCATTAACCTGCCGGATCTGGATCTGAATGCCGGGACCTACACCCTGAACTTTACCGGATCTATGGGCCCGCTGGGGTTAGGCCAGATCTCCATCACCCCTTACGTCACGGGTACCACCGTGTTCCTGAACAGTGAGCTGACCACCGCGGGCCACACCGTCACCGGCAATATCTTTGACGGCTCGGATTCGGGCGGCGTGCTGGATCAGCTCCATTCGGTGGACAGCCGTCTGAGCATCACCAGCTATACCGGCACCGTCACCACCCTGGATCCGTACACCACCGCCACGGCCACCGCCAACATTCAGGGGCATTACGGCGTGCTGAACATCGGGGTGGATGGGCATTACACCTACACCCTGAACAGCGGCGTCTCGCTGGCCTCGATGACCACGAAGGAGACCTTTACCTACAAACTGACCGGCGACAACGGCACCACCGATACCGCGACCCTGACCATCGACATGGCACCGAAGTTTGTCAGCTCCGAGCATAGCGATACCTTCACCGGTAGCGCCTATGGCGACACGCTGATTTACGAGGTGCTGAACAACACGGCGGGTAACGGTACGGCGGGCAACGGCAGCAACGACCACTGGACCAACTTCTCCCTGGCGCAGGGAGACAAGATCGACATCAGCGATCTGCTGGTGGGCTGGAACGGTAGCAGCGCAACGCTGGGTAACTATCTGCATGTCACTAACAGCAATGGCAATACCGTGATCTCCGTCGACCGAGACGGAGCGGCAAATATTTACACCAATACTACACTTGTAACATTGGATAACGTTCAGACAACCTACGAGGAGCTGGTTAACCAACAACACATCATCACCGGATAGCGCTAATAACAAGACCCGGGCGCACGTCGCCCGGGCTTAACATTATAAAGTTGTTCAGTTTTTTAGGGATAATGCCATGAACAAAGTACCTTGCTGGTGGCTGGGGTGCTGCCTGTTGTCCGGGCACGCCCTGGCGGCCGACTCGCCTGCGGTCATTAATTTTGGGCAATTAAGCGAAAACCAGGAGCTGCCCTCTCTGAATGGACGGGTCGCCCTGCCGACAAGCCAGGCCGCGCCCGGCACCTTAACCCTGGGCGATGCGGTGACACGCGCCGTTAACTGGCACCCCACCATTCGCGAAGCGGTGGGCAAACTCTACGAACAGATCCAGCAGGTCGACGTCGCCAAATCGAAGTACTACCCGCAGATCAGCGCCGGCATCAACAACGGCTACAGCAATAACTCCAGCGACACCGGTTTTACCCCCTCCGTGGTGCTCTCCCTCTCCCAGATGCTCTATGACTTCGGCAAGGTCGCCAGCCAGGTGCGGGCCGAAGACGCGGGCGTGGTCCAGCAGCAGGCCAACGTGTTGCTGAGCATTGATACCATCGCCCGGGATACCGCCACCGCGCTGGTGCAGGTGCAGATGTGGCAGCAGATGGTGGAGACCGCCGAAGAGCAGCTTGAGGCGCTGAGCAGCATCGGCACGCTGACGCGCCAGCGTAATGACGAAGGGGCCACCTCGCTCTCCGACGTGGTGCAGACCGACGCCCGTATCGAAGGGGCGCGCTCGCAGCTGATGCAGTATCAGGCGAATCTCGACAGCGCCCGCGCCACGCTGATGAGCAACCTCGGCTGGAGCAACCTCAACGCGGTCAGCAACGCCTTCCCGGCTAAACTGGCCCAAAGCTGCGACATCAAGGAGCCGGATGACCGGCTGGTGCCCGCGGTGCTTTCTTCCTGGGCACAGGCCAACGTGGCCCAGGCGAATCTCGACTACGCCAACGCCCAGATGACCCCCACCGTCTCGCTGGAGCCGGAGGTTCGCCACTACATAAACAATCGCTACCCCGGTCACGACACCCTGGATAAAACCCAGTACAACGTGTCGGTCAACGTCGAGATGCCCATCTACCAGGGCGGCGGCCTGAGCGCCCGGCGCAACGCCGCCAGCCACGCGGTGGAGGCGGCCCAGTCCAACGTGCAGCGCACCCGGCTGGATGTGCGGCAGAAACTGCTGGAGTCCAAAAGCCAGGTGATGAGCCTGATGAGCACCCTGCAAATTCAGTCCCGCCAGGAGACCCTCAGCCAGCGCACCCGCGAACTCTATCAGCAGCAGTATCTGGATCTCGGCTCCCGCCCGCTGCTGGACGTGCTGAACGCCGAGCAGGAGGTCTTCCAGACTCGCTTTACCCAGTGGCAAACCGCCGGACAGCTGCATCAGTTGCAGATCAACTGCCTGTATAACACCGGGCGGATGCGCAACGCCTTCGACCTTGAAAACCACACCATTCAGTCAGTGGAGATCCAGCCATGACGCGAGACGATATCCTTCACGAGGAGCCACTGACGCAGGAGGCGCTGGAGCACTGGGCGCAGGCGTTTGGCTATGTCGCCACCCGCTACCGGGTGGCCTGCTCCCCGGGCGCGCTGGTGGCCGGTGCCCCCTGGCTGCAGGGGAAAAGCAAAACCCCGGCCCTCACCGGGCTGGCCCGCGAGGCAGGGCTCTCCTTTCGGCTGCTGAGCAACGGCGAAGAGTCCATCAACAGCTGGCGTCTGCCGGTGGTGGTGGAGCTGAACGACGGCAAGATCGGGGTGATTGAACATTTCGACGGCGAAGACATGCTCGACGTCTGCTTCTTTGACGGCAAGGCGCAGACCAACCGCATCTCGCTGGCGAAGCTGCTGCCGGCCATTCATCAGGTGGTGGCCCTGCGCCCGCTGGCGGCGTTGAAAGACAGCCGCGTGGATGCCTATATCTCAAAGTACCGCCCGGACTGGCTCTACCGCCTGGTGATGCGCGACCTGCGCCCCTACACCTACGTGATGCTGGCGGCGCTGTTCATCAACCTGCTGTCGCTGGCCGGAATTTTGTTCTCGATGCAGGTCTATGACCGGGTGATCCCGGCTCAGTCCTACCCTACCCTGTACGTGCTGACCATCGGGGTGCTGATCGCCACCCTGTTCGGCTTTATCCTGCGTCTCGCCCGCAGCCACATTATGGACCTGCTGGGAAAACGCGCTGACCTGCGCGTATCGGACCGGGTGTTCGGCCATGCCCTGCGCCTGCGCAACAGCGCGGTGCCCCGCTCTACCGGCAGCTTTATCTCCCAGCTGCGCGAGCTGGAGCAGATCCGCGAGATGGTGACCTCCTCGACCATCTCAACCATTGTCGACCTGCCCTTCTTCTTCCTCTTTGTGGGGGTACTGGCGATCATCGCCCCGTCGCTGGCGTGGATCGCCCCGGTGGCGGCGGTGCTGATGGTCCTCCCGGGCCTGCTGCTGCAGAAAAAGCTGGCGGCGCTGGCAAAGCAGGCGGCTCATGAATCGACCCTGCGCAACGCCGTGCTGGTGGAGAGCGTGCAGGGGCTGGAGGACATCAAGCTGATGCAGGCGGAGAACCGCTTCCTGCAACAGTGGAACAGCTACGTTCAGATCACCGCCGAGTCGGGCCTGAAGACCCGCGAGCTGACCCAGGGCCTCATCAGCTGGGGGATGACCATTCAGAGCCTGGTCTACACCGCGGTGATTGTGGTGGGCGCCCCGATGGTGATCGAAGGCGAGATGACCACCGGTGCGGTGGTGGCCGCCTCGATGCTGGCCTCGCGGATGATCGCCCCGATGGCAACCCTGTGCGGTGTGCTGGCCCGCTGGCAGCAGGTCAAGGCCGCCAAAGAGGGGCTGGACAACATCATGCAGCTGCCGACCGAGAACCAGCGTGAAGAGACGCCGATCCGCCAGGACGTGCTGCGCGGCCACTACCTGTTCGATCAGGCGCAGTTTGCCTACGCGGGCGACGCGCAAAACCCGGCCCTGCGCATCAACCGGCTGGAGATCAAACCCGGCGAGCACGTGGCGATCCTCGGCCGTAACGGCGCGGGCAAATCGACCCTGCTGCAGGCGATGGTGGGCGGTATGGATCTGGTCGGCGGCGAGCTGCGGCTCGACAACCTCAGCCTGCCCCATCTCGACATGGCGGACGTGCGCCGCAACGTCGGCCTGATGAGCCAGAACGCGCGGCTGTTTTACGGCACCCTGCGCGAAAACATCACCCTCGGGATGCCGCGCGCCACCGACGAAGAGATTTTTGCCGTGCTGGAGATGTGCGGGGCGGCCACCTTTGTGCAGAAGCTGGCGAAGGGACTGGACCATCCGATCATGGAGAACGGCGTTGGGCTCTCCGGCGGCCAGCGCCAGTCGATTTTGCTGGCACGTATGTTCCTGCGCGATCCCAACGTCGTCCTGCTGGACGAACCTACCGCCTCGCTGGATGAGCATACCGAACGCGAGTTTATCCAGCGCCTGAGCCAGTGGCTGGGCAACCGGACCCTGATCGTCGCCACCCACCGGGTGCCGATGCTGGAGCTGGTGGAGCGCGTGGTGGTGCTGAAAGAGGGAATGCTGGTGATGGATGCGCCGAAAGCCCAGGCGCTGAGCAACAGCCGGATGCAGCAGCAACAGCAGGCGAATGGCCGGGAGTGGAAAAATGAAAATCAATCAGCATGATGCCGCCGCGATGGACGACCTGGATAACGCCCTCGGCTCCGAGAGCGGCTATACCGGGGCCAGAAGCATTGTGATCTTCAGCCTGCTGCTGTTTGTCGTCGCCGGGGTGTGGGCGTGGTACAGCATTCTCGATGAGGTCTCCACCGGCACCGGGAAGGTGATCCCCAGCTCCCGCGAGCAGGTGTTACAGTCCCTCGACGGCGGGATCCTCGCCGAGCTGAAGGTTCACGAGGGGGATCAGGTGCAGGCCGGCCAGGTGCTGGCGCGCCTCGACCCGACCCGCTCCGAATCCAACGTTGGTGAAAGCGCCGCCCGCTACCGGGCGTCGCTGGCCTCCAGCGCCCGTCTGCATGCGGAGGTGAACGATCTGCCGCTTACTTTCCCACCCGAGCTGGCGAAATGGACCGACCTGATCGCCGCCGAAACCCGGCTCTACAACTCCCGCCGCCAGCAGCTGGAAGACTCGCGCCGCGAGCTGCGCCAGGCGCTGGAGCTGGTTAACGCGGAACTCGCCATCACCCAGCGACTGGTGAAAACCGGCGCCGCCAGCCACGTCGAAGCTCTGCGCCTGCAGCGTCAGAAGAGCGACCTGGAGCTGAAACTCACCGACCTGCGCTCGCAGTATTACGTCCAGGCCCGGGAGGCGCTGTCCAAATCCAATGCCGAAGTGGATATGGTCTCGGCGGTGCTGAAGGGGCGTGAGGACTCGGTCACCCGCCTGACGGTAACCTCTCCGGTGCGCGGCATCGTGAAGAACATCAAGGTGACCACCATCGGCGGCGTGATCCCGCCGAACGGCGAGATGATGGAGATTGTGCCGGTGGACGACCACCTGCTGATTGAGACTCGCCTGTCGCCGCGCGATATCGCCTTTATCCACCCCGGCCAGAAGGCGCTGGTGAAGATCACCGCCTACGACTACGCCATTTACGGCGGGCTGGACGGCGTGGTGGAGACCATTTCGCCGGACACCATCCAGGATGAGGCCAAACCGGAAGTGTTCTACTACCGGGTGTTTATCCGCACCAGCCAGGATTACCTGGTCAACAAAGCGGGCAGGCACTTCTCCATCGTGCCGGGGATGATTGCCACGGTGGATATCAAGACCGGAGAGAAATCGGTGATGGATTATATGATTAAGCCGTTCAACCGGGCGAAAGAGGCGCTGAGGGAAAGATAGTGTTTACCCTCTCCTTTTGGGAGAGGGCTGGTGTGAACGGGAAGTATTGCCGGGTGGCGGCTGCGCCTCACCCGGCCTGAAACAACACAGTCCAACGCTCCACGGTATCAGCTATGTGCGCCAGGATGGATCTGCGTGCTCAATCAGTCGCGTAAGCGCTTTGAAAACATCCTGTCCTGCGCCAAATCGAGGGTCGAACTGTAGCGAATCCTGGGTGCATTTGCGCTGGATAGCTTCAGGTAAGTAGAGAGGAAAGAATTAATGGGTTTGCCGCAGGAGATAGAATGCAGGGTCATACTTATTAGCGGATAAACTTATCCCGATAATAGCGGCGAGCAACATAAACCGCGATATTCCCGTATATGAAGCCGCCCAACCCGCCTGATATTATCAGGCCCGGCGTACCATAATAAGAAGAGCCTGCCCCCACGCACAGACCACAGATCAGCAGTCCACACCATGTTTGCCAGTGACGAAAAATGAGTTTATACGCGCTTCGCCAGCGCTTGCCGCGCTCCTGAAACGTAAGATGTGAAAGTTCAGGAATGCTTTTTAACGTCCAGTAGATTTTCATCCGCGCCTCCATGTCGAGGAAAGCATTGAGTCTTGCTTAATCCGCTATCAGGCTCATGCATATTCTATGAATCAAAAAAAGGACGCCATCCGGTGAAGTAGCGTCCCTGAGCGTCCAGGATATAAAGGCTAACCTTCATATTTATCCTTTCATAGTATCTATCGTTGTTCACCTGCCAAATATGGTACCGAAGCGCTGATATTCTGCGGTGAAGCGTTCAGAGCCAAAGCGACGCGGCAAATCGGGTCGTTAACCTTTGATGAGTTTCGGGGTTGCACGGTCGATGCCCTCGCCCACCGGGGCGTGGGATCCCCGGTAAGCTGTTCACCAGCCTGCATCCCTGCAGGCTATGCCCTCCCGGCGCGTCCCTGCGCTTCGCCCCGGCCTTCCGAAAACGCTTTGGCGAGGTTCAGCCGAACCAGGGCGCCGCTGTAGGCCATTTATTATCATTGAGTTATTCCATTGCGTTAAAAGCAATAAAATTACCGGGGATAATTCAGCCCTTGGGGTATGTGAACGGCATTATTCAGGCAATGCGTACACCACCACCTGATCGCCCACCTGGTCCTTCAGGATAGTATTCCCGCCTGCGACGAACGCCACATACTGACGGCCTTTGTACTCATAGACCGACGGGTTCGCTACCGCAGGGGCTTCAACCTGATCGGCCCACAGCTCTTCACCGCTCTCCACCGAGTAGGCGCGCACTTTGGCATCCATCGAGGCACCGATAAAGATCACGCCCCCCGCCGTCACCGCCGGGCCGCCAATGGTGGGTGAACCCCAGCTTTCCGGCATAAAGAAGCCATACTGCTGCGATGCGCCAACAGGACGACGCCACTTCACATCACCGGTATGCATATCCAGCGCCACGATTTCACCAAACGGCGGCTTCCAGCACGGCATACCCAGCCAGTTATTCGCCACCATCAGGCGCAGACCATAAGGTGCCCCTTCCTGAGGCGCAAAACCGCTCTCATTCCCGGCGCTTTTATCCGCTTTATCGTAATCTTCACGGCTGTAGAGCTTCACGTACTGCACGATATGAGAGGTGTTAACGATCGCAATCTGCTTGTGTGGATCGAACGCCACCCCGCCCCACTGCACGCCGCCGGCGCTGTCCGGATAGGTGAGCGTGCCTTCGCCTTTGGTGACAGGCGGCGTGTACATGCCGTCATAGGTGAGATTGTCCCACAGGCGAGTACACTGCCCGGCACCGACGACATCCGCCAGCTTCCAGATCTCTGGTTTTTTCGACTGATCGAGCAGCGGCGCAGGTTTCGTCGGGAAAGGTTGCGTTGGCGAGAGAACTTCGCCCTGCACCGAACCATCGCCCTGCGGTACCGGACGCTCTTCGATAGGCCAGACGTCTTCGCCCGTCAGACGGTTAACCACAAACAAAAAGCCCTGCTTGGTGGCCTGAATCAGCGCCGGGATCTGCTTACCGTTTACGGTGATATCCATCAGCGTCGGCGCAGAGTTGATATCGTAATCCCACACGTCGTGGTGCACCCACTGACGAGACCAGACGACTTTACCGGTGTTGATGTCCAGCGCGGTGGTAGAGGTGCCGAGTGGAATAGGATCGACGCGGTTGCCACCCCAGTAGTTGGGGGACGGAGATGAAACCGGGAGATAGACCAGGCCGTTGGCCTCATCGGCGGACATGTGCGTCCAGACGTTGGCCGTCCCGGTACGTTGGCGGATCTCAGCCGGGATCGCATCAAAGGTCCATTCGCGCTCGCCGGTGCGGGCATTGATGGAAAATACGCTGCCCGGAGGCGCTTCGGCATAGGCCCAGTCTTTACCGGCCCAGCCCACAATCAGATGGTCGCCCACGACGGTCGGCGGCTGCAGGATAGATAGCGGGTACTTGGCATTAACCGTGTTCCACTGATTGATGTCCAGCACGCCATTGTCCGCAAAGCTGCTGCACGGCTTGCCGGAATCGGCATCCAGCGCGAAGAGCTTGCCGTCAACGGTGCCCATATAAACCATCTTCTGACACGCCTCTCCGGCGACCGGATTTTTTGCCTGCCAGTAAGAGACGCCGCGGTTTTTCAGCACCGGCTGGGTCAGCGCCTTGCGTGACGATTTGGTGTCATAGTGCCACTTCTCTTTACCCGTGCCCGGATCCAGCGCAATCAGGCGATCGAAAGGGGTACCGATGTAGAGCGTCTCATTTGCGAAGATGGGCGTGGCGGACCAGACGGTAGCCGGGGTGTCGCCTTTACCATCCGAGACGTCGCCGGTATGGAACTCCCAGACTTTTGTTAATTTACCGACGTTATCCGCCGTAATCTGCGTCAGCGGACTGTATTTCTGCGCGTTAAGCTGCCCATGGAAACTGTCCCAGGTGGCCGCAGAGGGCACCAGCGGGGACGCAGGTTGCTTGACCGACGCGGCTTTCTCTCCGCCTTCCTGACCGGTGGATGCCTCGTCAGTGGTTTTTGTGGTGCCCGGCGCCTGCTGATCGGCCGCGTCCACATTAAGCTCTTCCTGAGTCCCCTGAGAGGCTTCAGCGGCTTTATCCTGCGCCTGCAGCGAGAGTGGAGTAACCAGCAGCGCCAGCGCTGTCATGCTGACCTTAAAGACGGAATAGTGTTTATCGTTATGCACGGGTGGCTCCTCAGGCTCTGACGCGGGGATTGTGACGAACGGAATTGCTGCTCAGCATAATCAGACCAATCAGGCCGACCACCATAGCTGCCGTAATGATGTACTGGTGCAGCAGCGCGGCTGCAAAACCAATCCCAAACAAGAACACGAGGGTGACAATAATCAGGAAAATGCGCCCGCCGCGACGGGATGCGGCACGCAAAATAAAGCTCAGTATTGCCAGAAATACGCAGGCGATGGCCACGCCCAGCGCACCAATAGTGCCGGTGACGCCTGTAAGCGGTGTCAGCCAGGCATATAACGCCACCGCGAAGCCAATGACCGCGGCCAGCAACAGCAATATGCTGCCGACGCGGGAGGGTTGAGAGTGCAACATACCAGGAAGTCCCCTTATAAAATAAACAAGTCACTCAAACGGCGTTTTCATGGGCAGTTGCAGCTATTTTCATTCTCGTACACGCTAAAAAAACAGCGCAGTATGAAGAACAGCGGCATATTCCACTAAACGTATCAGAGTATAGAAGATGATTTATTTAAGGGGGTTGAACCGTCTGCCGTGTTTAACTTTTTGCCCGCAGCAAATTTTCAGACACGCGTCGATTCGCCTGTTTGAACGCCTCAGCGTTATGGCCGAGGGACTTCAGCTGTCCCCGGCTCTCTTCTAACGCCGTTTCAAGTTTATCCACTTCATTGGAGAGACGGGAAACCATAATGAAGAGTATCGCGACCCCTGTAACGACAGGAACAATTAACCACCATGACACAAACATGTGCGTAACCCTGGAAGATAATGAACGTAGTTACAGTCTTATTAGCTCCATGAGTAAAAACAATAATAACAATTGATGAGTTTTGTAGGCCGGGCAAGGCGTAGCCGCCACCCGGCGTTGTCGCACAAGCGCTACGTACCCGAAACCTTCGGGAAAATCTCCAGATATTTCTCCGAGCCATAAAACGGGATCACCAGAAACGCCATGCCCGCCGTTCCGCTGGCTAACTGCACCGCCATATCGCCGCTGCGGGTAATAAACAGCGTCCGATCCTGCCAGCGGCAACCGACGCTCATATCCGGGGTGCAATTTTTAAACTTCGTTAACAGCACGCCCTCTTTGCTCAGGAAGAAGTACCGGCTTTCGGCATCGGACGGTTTTGCCGCCGACTCATCCAGCAGCGCGTAGGTCTCCTCCCGCAGCGTTCTGTTTTGCGCATCCAGCGATTTCACCTGCAGCGATCTGCCAGGATAGTTGAAGCGTAACTCCACCATCGCCGCGTTGTCGGCTCTGACATACAGAGTCTCGGCCAGATCGTTTGCGCCGTAGTATTTTCCCCCGCCCGGCTGAAGCGGTTTCGTCATAAAGCGGTACACCGTGTGGCTGCGAATATCCTGGCGGTTCGGATACTCCGCATTAAATTGCGCTTTCTGCGGCGAACTGACGACGCAGCCGGTGAGTAACAGCAGACAGAACAGGACAGACAGTTGACGCATTACTATTCCCCATGCAGGTATTCAGAGTATGTTGACGGTGCGCGCTAACCAGCCAGGAAGATGCTCTCTGTACCAGCTGAGGTAGGCCTGAAAATCGCTTTTCTGCCGCGCATGCAGCAGTAAAACCACCTCCGTCACAATCCAGGCTTTCGCTATGGCGATCTCCTTGGCGAAGTCACGAACGCCGGGATAACAGGCAATAAGACTATAACGATCGGCCAGCGTATTGAATGCCTGAAGGGTGCCCATTCCCTTAATCAGGGGGGCGAGGTCGATAGCCGGACTTCCCGTGCCAAACCGTTCCCAGTCAAAAAGCACCCACTCGCCGTTATCTCTTCGGCCCCAGTTACCCGCATTACTGTCGCCGGAAATTAAACCCGGATGCTGAAACAGCGCCTCGCTGTGCTGATGAAAACGGCGCATCTGCTGTGCAGCCCTTTCTGGTAAAACCAACAGCGCGAGGGAGGCCTCAAGCGCGGCGGCTGACCAGCCGTGGGGATGATAAGTCCATGAAGGATCCGGCGGATGATCGTGCAGACGGGCCAGCATCAACAGCACCTCATCGCCTGCTACAGCGTCCTGCTCCACCGGGTGGGGAATATATTCCAGCCTTATTTTGCGCCGGGAGGCATCAGCGAACAGCAGCGCAGGAGAAGCGATACCCGCATGGCGGAGTCGCGGCGCAGCGGAGTGATAAAACGCAAACTCCACCTCACTGACGGGATATTTCTCGATGACCCGACGCTCCACTTCATCGCCGATCAGCGTGACGTTCGCCGCACCCATTCTGGATAAATTCTGTTCAGACATGCTTGATTCCTGTTATGCCCCCTTCGCCCCAGACTGCCAGTAAAGCGGCGACCCAAACACTTCCACGTAGTAATCAATGACCGCCCGCACGTTCAGCGGCGGGTGGCGCGTATGGGGGTAGATCGCCGCAATGTTGAGGGGCTCGGTATTAATGGAGGTCTCGTGGTCCGGCAGCAGCTTCACCAGCTCACCGCTGTGGAACCGGTCGCCAATCAGCCAGTCCGGAAACAGCACAATCCCCATCCCGCCCAGCGCCGCAATAAGCAGGGTTTCGGCGTTATTGGAGGACATCAGCGGCGTAACGGGATAGTGGATCCACGCCTCGCCGGGCTGACGCAGCAGCCAGCGGTTGGGGCCGGACGAGCCGCGGTAGACCAGGCATTTATGCCCCATAATGTCGTCCGGCGTTTTCGGCGTGCCGTATTTGCGCAGGTACGCCGGAGCGGCGGCGAGGTGATAAAACTGCTGGCCCAGCACCCGGGCGTGAAAAGAGGAGTCGGTCAGCGCGCCGATGCGAAAGATCACGTCGGCGGCATCCCGGTGAGGATCGATATAATCATCGGTCAACGTCAGCTCGATGCTGAGCCGGGGATAGCGTTCCGTCAGGCCGGGAAGGCCGGGGGCGATGTGCCGCTGGCCGAAAAAGACCGGGGTGTTGATGCGGATAATGCCAGAAGGCTCCCGCTTGCGTTCGTCCAGCTCCCGGCGCGCCTCGTCAAGATTGCCGAGCATCTGGCGGGCAAAACGAATAAACAGATGGCCGCTCTCGGTCGGGATAATCGCCCGCGTATTGCGGTAGAACAGCTGCTGGCCGAGCGCATCTTCCAGCTGATGAATAACGCGGGAAACCTGCGACGCCGAAATCCCCTCCCGACGCGCCACCACCGAAAAATTCTGTGTTTCATAGACCGCAATAAAGATCTGCAGCCAGCGAATATTGATGTTTGCGGCATCGTACATTAATGCATTTCCTGCACAGGTGTTTATTGCATTATGGCATTTTTCTCACGGATAAACAGGCGTACGCTTCCCGGCCTCAACAACGGAGAGACGGCGTGGTATGCAACTTATATTGATTTTATTCACGATCGCGGGCGGCATGGGGCTGTCCGTCGAGGCAGGACTGCTGGGGCCGCTCGGCGGCGAGGTGGGCGATCTGTGGGCAACGTTCAGCGTGTTTGGCGTCGGTGCCGCCCTGACGTTTTTGCTGATGCTGTTTTTCAGCCCGCGCAACAGTCCGTCGTTTTTCGCCCAGCCCTCATGGCAGCTGCTGGGCGGGGTGCTCGGCCCGGTGTACGTCATCATTCTGACCATCGCCACGCCGGCAATCGGCATCGCCATGACCATGATTGGCATCCTGGCGGGCCAGGTCTTTAAAAGCCTGATCATCGATCACTACGGCCTGCTGGGCACGCCACACCGCAAAATTGACAGTAAACGCATCATCGCGCTGGGGTTCATCATCGCCGCGCTGGTTCTGGTTGCACAGGGGTAACAGTATGACATTTATCATGATTATTCTGGCGGTTATCGGCGGTGCGACGCTGAGCATTCAGGCCGCCATCAACGGCCAGCTGGGCAGCAAAGTAGGCGTCTTTAAAAGTGCGTTCCTGACCTTTTCCGTCGGCGCGCTGATCACCGCCCTGCTGATCTTCTTCTTTGAACCGAAACAGGCCGTGACCCTGCTGGACGTGCCCAAATGGCAGCTGCTGGGGGCGATGTTCGGCGTGCCGTACATCGTGATCATGGTGCTGGCCGTGCAGCGTATCGGTACGGCGGTCGCTACCGTGGCGGTGATTTTCGGTCAGCTAACCATGAGCATGCTGATCGACAATTTCGGCTGGCTGGGTAATGCGGCGATTCCGTTTTCGATGAGCCGTCTGGGGGCCATCGTCTGTCTGGGGATCGCGTTGTTCTTTATCTACTCCAGCAGCCGAACGCCGGAAACGAAAGAAGAACCTGCGCAGGCAACATAATGCCCGGCGGCGCTGCGCTTGCACGGGCCTACGAGGGTGTTGTAGGTCGGGTAAGCGTAGCGCCACCCGGCAAATAGAGCCGATTCGCCAGCCCGCGGCAAATTGGTTATTATCCTCGCCTCTTTTATCCGCCGGTCAGCCTGATGTCTGCCATTATCGATACCTTTATTGCCCCGCCGTGCCACGACCCGATAGAGACGCTGTGGCAGGACGATCATCTGGTGCTGATCAATAAACCCAGCGGGCTACTGAGCCTGTCGGGGAAGAATCCGCAAAATCTCGATTCCGTGCATTACCGGCTGGTGCAGACTTTTCCCGGCTGCACCCTGGTGCATCGCCTGGATTTTGGTACCTCCGGGCTGATGGTGATTGCCCGTAACAAGGCGATCAATGCCGCCCTCTGCCAGCAGTTCAGCCAGCGCAGCGTGACCAAGATCTACACCGCCCTGCTCTGCGGCCATCTGGCCGATGACGAAGGGGTGATAGATGCGCCCATTGCGAAAGATCCGGCTCTGTTTCCGCTGATGTCGATTTGCGCTATCAACGGCAAACCTGCCCGCTCCCGCTATCGTGTGGTGGAGCGTTTTTATCACGAAGGGACGGTGCCGGTGACGCGGGTTGAACTCACCCCGGAGACCGGGCGCACCCACCAGCTGCGCATTCACTGCCAGCAGCTGGGCCACCCGATCCTGGGCTGCGATCTGTATGGCGGGCTCCTGCCGCCCGGCACCGAACGGACGCCACGGCTGATGCTGCACGCCAGCGAGCTGCATTTTGCCCATCCCGTCAGCGGGGAGCCGATCGTCGCCCGCCATGCCAGCCCGTTCTGAAGGTGATAAGCCCTGCGTCAAATCACCATGCCCGGTTCTGCAAAACGACCCGGTAGCCATCGTGATCCACGAACGTCCGTCCGTTAACGTCCCAGTAGGGGTTAAAGGAATCCACGCCAGTAAAACCTGCGTCGATCATCCGGGCGCAGGCCTGCTCCCACTCCGCTTTATCGGGATAATAGAGAACGAACAGGTCCTCTTCGGTATGGGAGGGCTGGACGGGATGATGGTGACACACCGTAAACTCGAGGTGCCAGGACAACGCTTCCTTGCCTGCCATAATCCCGATGAATCCCTGATGATCCTGGAAGTCAGCAATCTTTTGCAGGCCCAGTCCCTGGCTGTACATCTGAAACGATCGTTCGGGGTCGGTAACGGGTCTGGCAATTCGCATATGGGTGAACATCCGGCGCTCTCCTGTGGAAGGTTCGTCAATGCGCCTTAGTCTATCTGCCCTGACGTTTTTCATTTTCCCGTGAGTGTCTTTGTTAATTTGCACGCTAAGGAAGTACCATCCATGGATTGCTTTTAATCACTTCATTCAGGACAGTAAATGAAAAGACGTTATGTTGTGGCTGATGTTTTTACTGATACCCCCTTTCTGGGCAATCCCGTCGCCGTGGTTTTAGATGCAGAGGATCTGAGCACCGAGCAGATGCAGCGGATTGCCGTTGAGTTTGGCTACAGTGAAACGACCTTTGTGCTTCCGCCGGACGATGCTGCCCATACGGCGCGGGTGCGGATTTTTACCCCCTCGCGTGAAATTCCGTTCGCGGGCCATCCCAACGTCGGCACCGCTTACGTGCTGGCAACCTATGCGGAGATGAATGACACGCCTCTGCCTGAGACGCTGCTGCTCGAGGAAATTGCAGGTCTGGTTCCCGTCAGGCTGTTAAAAGACAACGGCACGGTGACTGGTGCCGAACTGGTCACGCCGGAAGCCTTATCCTGTCGCTCGGAAGTCAGCCCGGAACAGGTCGCCGCCTGCCTGTCCCTGACCGCAGAGGATATCCGCACCGAGGTGCATAACCCGCTTGTCGCCTCGGTTGGCCTGCCGTTTCTGGTGGTGGAACTCGCCTCCCGGGACGCGCTTCGCCGCTGCGTGCCGAATTTGCAGGGGTTCCGCGCGGTGCTGCCGCTGGATGGCGCGGTCTCTGTGTATGCCTATACCCTTGATAAAGATGCCGGTGAACAGGGCGATCTCCAGGCGCGGATGTTGACCCCGCGCATGACGGAAGATCCGGCCACCGGCAGCGCCACCGCCGCGGTGACCGCCCTGCTGGCGCTGCATCGGGATAAAACCACGCTGTCGCTACAGGTGAGCCAGGGCGTTGATATGGGCCGGGCCAGTGTACTTTATTCAGGGTATGACGCCTCGTCAGGAAAACCCGTTGTTCGGGTGGGCGGCAGCTGTGTCATTACCATGGAAGGGGCGTTTACGCTTTAACGCTGCAACATCGCCGGGTGGCGGCTACGCCTTACCCGGCCTACGCACTTCCCCTTTTCTGAAGACGCCTCGCAAACCTTACATTCTCCCCAGCGCTACGCTTCCCCACGCTAAAACTCCAGGTTAATTTGCCATTACAGAACATGTAAATAAACGCACTTGCGCACAGTGCATAAGTGCATTAAACTGACCTACGTTCACCAGGATGGAGAATGACCACACCACTTACGTTAAGGAGCATCTCTGACTTTCGCGATACCTGGCTTGAGGACTTTTTTCTATATGGACGTCCACATGGAAAAATCCCGGCAGAGATAGCGTCAGCTCTGATGCGAAAACTCGACATCATCAACGCAGCGACCTCGTATCGGGATCTGCGTAGCCCACCCGGCAACAAGCTTGAAGCGTTGAGCTCGCCGCTTCTGGGTTGTTATTCGATACGCGTGAACAGGCAATACCGACTGATTTTCATCTGGTCAGGCGGTAAGGCGAAAGGGATTTATCTTGATCCTCATACCTACAATGCTCACCGATGAGCGATGCGTATGGGGACATCCGCTAAACAAGGCAGGTCATAAAATGGCATTCACAAACAGCACCCGTAAACCGACCACACCCGGCGATATTCTGCTTCACGAGTTTCTTGAGCCGCTGCATTTAAAAATTGCCGATCTGGCCGAGATGCTTAACGTGCACAGAAACAGCGTCAGCGCGCTGGTCAATAACAACCGAAAACTGACCACGGACATGGCCGTACGGCTAGCCCGGGCTTTTGATACCACCATTGAGTTTTGGCTGAACTTGCAGCTGAACGTGGATATCTGGGAAATTCAGCACGACGAGCGCATGCAGGCAGAACATCAGCAGATCATTACTGCGGCGGAGATGGTTGAGAGGAAGAAAGCGCAGCAGTCTGTAGCGTAATTCTAAGACAGCATAAACTTATGAATGCGGGCCCTGTATTGGCCCGCAATGGAATACTCGTTTTTTCGGCCGCGGTTAGACCAACGCCAGTTCCCGCTCTAACACTTCAACGATTAACTGGTTTTTAGAGATTGAATGCTGTTTAGCAACTGCCGTCAGGCGGGCACCCAGGCGTCCAGATACCCGAACAGTCAGCCGTTCCTGTTGTTCTTCACGAAACGGCTGAATACCTTCTTCACGACAATCCTGTAAATATTCTGCCAAAGAGATTTCTCCCTCTTTATGCAGACCGGCGATACTGTCCGCGACAAAATCACAGTAACCAGAGACATTCAGGAACTTACCGCGAAACGCACCGATTTCAGCTTCAAAGGTGATGATGGCCGGTTGCCCCTGAATCATCATGATGTTGCTGATATATACCATTTTCCTCTCCTGTGAAGTGTATCGACCCTAATTATCTCTGATCCTTACAGAGACGAAGTGTGACAAGAGCACCGCGAACAACAAACCAGGATAATGACGTGCAACATCATTGTTGCGCTCCTTCTTCCCGCTGAACTGCAACAATTCATCGCATTCACATCTTTTCCTGAAGACGCCTCGCAGGAATGAAATCTGCCTTATCTCCCTTCTTTAACAGTGGCTATTTGCGGCGTAGGGTGTCGGTACGTCAGCAACATCTGGCGTCGGGATTGGCATCCCGGTTAAACTTAATGGTGAGCGGGGCTGTAACGCACCGCGCGTCTGGCAACACTTCTATGGTGGGCTGGACGGGGGCGTCGTTAGACGCGCCGGTATCCATTAAGGCCGGTAATGCCAACTCCGTTCAGTTCTGCCACCCGTGAAATTGGCATTTCCGGGTGGCGGTAAATAAACCACTTAATGGAACATAAATATGGCTACTATCAACCCGCTCATTACCGCCCCCTTCGACCACAATACCGACTTCACCGAACTGGCCGATAACTGCGAACGCTTCTGCGAAGCGATGCTGTACGAAGAGGATCCGACAATGAAAATCGCCCTGTGCGGCCGCCTCGCCGCCTGCCTGGCGCTGCTGAAACCGACGCTGCATGAGCCCATTCCCCGGGATCTTGAGGCGTATCTCACCGTTGATTCCCTGCCCCTGCATCAGCCGGAGTTTGCCCCGGAATCCGATGCGCTGTGCGGTTATTGTGAAGCGATCGCCCGGCTGTTAATCAGCAATACGCTGGCACCGGATACCGCCCGCACCATGAGCGATCTACTGGCAGAGTTAACCGGCTATTTTGCCGAGCGCCTGAAGGCGCCACGCTGGCTGACAACCGATGCGGGAGTGGAGTGGATTAACTAATGTGAATGTTTCCCCTCACGATAGCGTGAGGGGAAGATGACAGCTAAGGATGGCTGATGACATGAGCAATTTATCGCTCCAGGAAATACATGAACACTGCCTTCATACTACTCAAAAAATCATTCAGAGCTTCGGTTGGGATAGCATCATCGTAGGTTCGTTAAGCGAGGAAGACAAAACTTACCTTTGGAATGAGAACGATAACGCGGTTCTTAACTGGCGCTGGGCAATAGAGCATTATCGTGGAAATGCCAACGATAACGGTATCTTAGATATCAGACTAAAAAGTACGAAGGGATATGATTATGCTGTCCTGCATGCAGCAATAATTTGCAAATATGATGCTCGCAGGAAGGAGTTCGCCATTTGCATGCTGGAAAATCTGAGAGCTCACAAAAAGAGTGCGCTTACAGGTAACGTCTTTATTATTGCTCTGATCTATTCGACAACATTTTGCAGCATGATGGAACTTGATGATGTGGTGATACATGACCCCCTGGAGGAGATGAAACCACGCTATCGATCGTATGGATTCTCACAAGTGTTTTACGCCCCCAACAAAATGTCCTCTGCAGTCGCTGATATTCAGACAACGATTCGACGCAAAGTGATGGGTATCCACTGAGATAAAAATCGACTGTTTGTCAGGCAAACGCGACCGCTGTAAACTCTGATGAAATGGTTAAAAACCAACCGGGAGACGTTATGATCAAGCAAAACAAAAAAATCGATTCTGTTAAAGCGACTGCTGCTGCCAAACGCGCCGCAGACTTCTGGGCAACTATTGACGGCAACAAACTTGCACAAGTGGGCCAGCGGGAAAAAGAGATGGACCTCGTTGGGCCAACAAAGAAAGCTGAACTCGTTAACGTCGGCTAACGGAGTATCCCACTACGCGGCACGTTCATCCCAGCCCTCTTCCTCCAGGGAGAGGGGATCCCTCTCACCCCACTTCCCGCATCTCCGCCGCCAGATACACCCGCACATAGCGCACAAACTTGCCGACAAACACCCCGGCGAACAGCCCTCCGGTGATGATGGCGAACGCACTCACTCCAGGGCGCAGCAGCACGTCGGGCGCGATGGCGCTCATCACCCCCAGCACATACTTCACCGCAAAGGCGAGCATCATAAAAGGCAGGGCCGAATAATCCGCCTCACGATAGATGCTGCGCGGGGCGGCGGCGCGGGCCACCGCCGTGCGTTTGATCAGGATGTAGCCCATTGCCGCGCCGCTGAGTAATCCCACCAGCCACAGGGAGCCGGTCGCCAGCGTCAGCTTGCGGAAAACCAGCAGATCGTAGATATCCCAGAGCAGAAAAATAGCCGGGATGATGGCCAGCTTCTCCAGCGCCACGGTCGCGGGCCTGCGCGCCTTGATGCCCCGGCTTATCAGAAACAGCAGGATGAGATAGACCCAGAAGGGAGTGTGGATCAGGACACCCGAAACGAAATCAATCATATGGCTCACCGTTGCAGCTAGCAGGATGACACCGCGTCACCGCTCCGGCTCAGTATTGACCAACGTACCCGATTCACCATCATACTTTATCAGGGTATTTAATCCTGCCCTTCGTTTACTCTTTATGAAGTAGCATTTTCCATGAATCACTGTAATCCATGCATAATATACTCAACCGCTTCGCTAGATTATTTTTTAGTCACTCTTCCGCGCTGCGAATAATATAGGAAATCAATTAAGACTAATCCCACGTATTTTTATTTTTTATGCGCTATGCATCGCTTACCCTAATTGTAAACTTCAGTAAAGAGCCCCGCCACGCCTGGCATCGCGCGTTTCAACGAGACAGAGAAAAACGCGTTAAGCCGTTATCCCGGAAGGTCGTTTGATAACATCACCTTGAAGGAAAATATTCTAAAAACAAGCGAACCGATATTTCCTCCAACTCATCAGATGGACTGGAAATTATTCCAAAATTCTCGTTTGACTCTTCAAAAATAGCGGCTAAATTTAATTCTGAACGACAACGGATACGAATGAAAACGTATCTTACTGACATAAACGATGTATATGAGGAAACATAATATGGCAGAGCAACGTGGTGGTTCAGGTAATTTCGCACAGGATCGTGAAAAGGCTTCTGAAGCAGGGAAAAAAGGTGGACAGCAAAGCGGCGGTAATTTCAAAAATGATCCGCAGCGCGCTTCTGAAGCAGGCAAAAAGGGGGGTCAGCATAGCCATGGTGGCGGACGTAAATCTGACAACTCTTAATTCATCTCATTATTAAAGCCTGTTATTCACTTTAATCGGTACTCTGCGGGTCCGCGGGCTCGCAGAATTTTTATGTCACTGGAGAAAAGCGTATGAATATGAAAAGCATAGAAGATGTGTTTATTCACTTGCTATCTGACACCTACAGTGCAGAAAAACAGCTAACCCGTGCGCTGGCAAAGTTGTCCCGCGAAGCCTCCAGCCCGGATCTGAGCGCTGCGTTTAAAGCGCACCTGGAAGAGACCCACGGCCAGATTGAGCGTATCGATCAGATCGTGGAGAAAACGCCCAATATTAAACTGAAAAGAATGAAGTGCGTGGCAATGGAAGGCTTAATTGAAGAAGCCAATGAAGTCCTTGAAAGCACAGAAAAAAATGAAGTACGCGATGCAGCCTTGATCGCGGCGGCGCAAAAAGTCGAGCACTACGAAATTGCCAGCTATGGCACGCTCGCCACCCTGGCCGAGCAATTAGGCTATACCCAGGCGGTGAAATTATTAGCCGAGACGCTGGAAGAAGAGAAATCCACCGATCTTAAACTCACCGATTTGGCCGTCGGTAATATTAATCAGAAAGCGGAAAAGTAAGCCTGAATTAACCGAACCCGAGGAAGAAAATATGAATCACGTAGAACACTACCATGACTGGCTACGCGATGCTCACGCCATGGAAAAGCAAGCCGAATCAATGCTCGAATCAATGGCCAGCCGCATCGATAATTACCCTGATGTACGCGCCCGAATTGAACAGCATATTTCTGAAACCAAGCACCAGATTACCCTGCTGGAAGAGATCCTCGATCGTAACGATATTTCCCGCTCGGTTTTAAAAGACTCCATGAGCAAAATGATGGCGTTCGGCCAATCGATGGGTGGCATGGCCGCGTCGGATGAGATCGTGAAAGGCTCGATTAGCGGCTACGTTTTCGAGCAGTTCGAAATCGCCTGCTACACCTCCCTGCTGGCTGCGGCGAAAAAAGCCGGAGACGTGGCTTCGATCCCTGCCATCGAATCTATCCTCGCGGAAGAGCAGCGCATGGCCGACTGGCTTATCCAGCATATCCCGGATACCACGGAACAATTCCTCCTGCGCTCTGACGCCGAAGGCGTTGAAGCGAAAAAATAACCCAGGAGTGAGCCTATGTTTCGACACGTAAAACAGTTGCAATACACCGTTCGCGTCGCTGAGCCAAATCCCGGCCTCGCGAACCTGCTGCTCGAGCAGTTCGGCGGCCCTCAGGGCGAGCTGGCTGCCGCCTGCCGTTACTTCACTCAGGGTCTGGGGGATGACGATGCAGGTCGCAGAGAGATGCTGATGGATATCGCTACCGAAGAGCTGAGCCACCTTGAAATCATCGGGACGCTGGTCGGTATGCTGAATAAAGGTGCTAAAGGCGAGCTGGCAGAAGGCACCGAACAGGAAGCGGAGCTCTATCGCTCCCTGACGGCCAACGGTAACGACAGCCATATCACCTCCCTGCTGTACGGGGGTGGGCCACCGCTGACCAACTCCGGCGGCGTGCCCTGGACCGCGGCCTATATCGACACCATTGGCGAACCCACCGCTGACCTGCGCTCGAATATCGCAGCGGAAGCGCGCGCCAAGATCATCTATGAACGCCTAATCAACGTCACTGACGATGTCGGGGTAAAAGATGCCCTCGCGTTCCTGATGACCCGTGAAGCGGCGCACCAGCTCTCGTTTGAGAAGGCGCTGCAGTCGATTCGCAATAATTTCCCACCGGGGAAACTGCCGCCTATCGAACAATATTCAACCACCTACTACAATATGTCTGCGGGTGACGATCTTCGCGGTAGCTGGAACAGCGACGAAAACTTCGAGTACGTTGCCGATCCGCAACCTGCCGTTGACGGTGGCGACGGGAGCGCTCAGGTCTCGCTTTCGAAAGAGCAGGCCGCTCTGTTGAAAGCGATGGCATCGCGCACCGAGTCGGATCCGAAGGCCAATCCGTTGACTGGCGCGGAGCTGGGGGCCGGTAAGAAAAAACCGTAACCCCGCGCCGAGGTAAATGCTGTACCACGATGCCCCGTTTCTTACGGGGCATTTCGCTGACAGGGGTAGAGTACGATGTTCGAACTCGATGCATTCCATCTCGCCAGGCTTCAGTTCGCCTTCACAGTGTCGTTTCACATTATCTTCCCGGCCTTAACCATCGGCCTCGCCAGCTATCTGGTGGTGCTCGAGGGCATGTGGCTGAAGACGAAGAATGACGTCTGGCGCTCGCTGTATCACTTCTGGTTAAAAATCTTCGCCGTTAACTTCGGCATGGGCGTGGTCTCCGGTCTGGTGATGGCCTACCAGTTCGGCACCAACTGGAGCGGCTTTTCCCAGTTTGCCGGGAGCATCACCGGCCCGCTGCTCACCTATGAAGTGTTAACCGCCTTCTTCCTCGAAGCGGGTTTCCTCGGCGTGATGCTGTTTGGCTGGAACAAGGTCGGGCCCGGCCTGCACTTTTTTGCCACCTGCATGGTGGCGCTCGGCACCCTGATGTCCACCTTCTGGATCCTCGCTTCCAACAGCTGGATGCACACCCCCCAGGGCTTCAGCATCGAGAACGGCCAGGTGATCCCCGAGGACTGGTTCGCCATTATCTTTAACCCCTCCTTCCCCTACCGCCTGATTCATATGTCCATCGCCGCCTTCCTGAGTAGCGCCCTGTTTGTGGGCGCATCGGGAGCCTGGCATCTGCTGCGCGGTAACGACAGCCCGGCGGTGCGCAAAATGTTCTCGATGGCGCTGTGGATGGCGCTGCTGGTCGCACCGATTCAGGCCTTTGTCGGGGATATGCACGGCCTGAACACCCTGGAACATCAGCCGGCGAAAATTGCCGCCATTGAAGGCCACTGGGAAAATCCCCCCGGTGAAGCCACGCCGCTGCTGCTGTTTGGCGTACCGGATATGGAAGAGGAACGCACCAAATACGGGCTGGAGATCCCGGCGCTCGGTAGCCTGATCCTTACCCACAGCCTGGATAAGCAGGTTCCGGCGCTGAAAGATTTTCCGAAAGATGAGCGACCCAACTCGCTGATCGTCTTCTGGTCGTTCCGCGTGATGGTGGGCCTCGGGCTGCTGATGATCCTGATGGGCGTTATCAGCCTGTGGCTGCGCCACCGACACCGCCTGTACCACTCCCGTCCGTTCCACTGGTTCGCCCTGAGCATGGGCCCCGCCGGTCTGGTGGCGATCCTCGCGGGCTGGATCACTACCGAGGTGGGCCGCCAGCCGTGGGTGGTATATGGCTATCTGCGCACCATTGACGCGGTGTCGCTGCACAGCACCCTGCAGATGAGCATCAGCCTGCTGGCGTTTATCGTTGTCTACTGCTCGGTGTTTGGCGTGGGGTATGTCTATCTGGTGCGGTTGATTAAGAAGGGACCGCAGCCGACCGACAATCTCTCGTTGAATACCGACGGCAGGCCCGCGCGTCCGCTCTCAGCGGCTGAACCGGTACCGGAAGAGGAGAAACCATAATGGGCGTCGATATCTCAGTGATCTGGTTTGCCATCATCGTCTTCGCCACCCTGATGTACATCATTATGGATGGTTTCGATTTAGGTATCGGGATGCTCTTCTACTTTGAGCGTGACCCGCAGGCGCGGGACGTGATGGTCAACAGCGTCGCCCCGGTGTGGGACGGGAACGAAACCTGGCTGGTACTGGGAGGCGCGGGGCTGTTCGGCGCCTTCCCGCTGGCCTATGCGGTCATTATCGACGCCCTGACGATCCCGCTGACCGCCATGCTGATCGGCCTGATCTTCCGCGGCGTGGCCTTTGAGTTTCGCTTCAAAGCCACGCCGTCCCACCGCGCCTTCTGGGACTACTCCTTCGCCGGCGGTTCGCTGCTGGCGACCTTCAGCCAGGGCATTGTGGTGGGAGCGATGATTAACGGTTTCGACGTGGAGGGCCGTCGCTTTGCCGGTTCCGCGCTGGACTGGCTGACGCCTTTCAACCTCTTCTGCGGTCTGGGGCTGATGGTGGCTTATACCCTGCTGGGCACTACCTGGCTTATCATGAAAAGTGAAGGGGCGTTACAGCGTCATATGCGGGAACTGACCCGCCATGTGCTGCTGGCGCTGCTGGGGGTCGTGGCGGTGGTCAGCATCTGGACGCCCCTCGGCTGGCAGTATGTTTCCGAACGCTGGTTCTCGTTGCCTAACTTCTTTTACTTCATGCCGGTGCCGCTGCTGGTGGCGGTATTTGGGATCTGGATCTGGCGGCTCACCCGCAACCCGCACAGCCACGCCCGGCCTTTCCTTCTCACCCTAGGGCTGATTTTCCTTGGTTTTAGCGGGCTGGGTATCAGCCTGTGGCCCAACATTATCCCGCCACGCATCACCATCTGGGACGCGGCCGCCCCGCCTTCCAGCCAGCTGTTTATGCTGGTGGGCACGCTGCTGATCATCCCGCTGATCCTGGTCTACACCGCCTGGAGCTATTACGTGTTCCGCGGCAAGGTGACGGATACCGAGGGTTACCACTAAGCTGCAACATCGCCGGGTGGCGGCTACGCCTTACCCGGCCTACCACACCCGCACCATGCACGAGCCGTGGGCCCGGCAAGCACAGCGCCGCCGGGCGTTGCCGCATAAGGCCCGGTGCGCGATAAAAAGCCGGGTGGCGGCTACGCCGCATGCACGAGCCGTAGGCCCGGCAAGCACAGCGCCGCCGGGCGTTGTCGCATAAGGCCCGGTGCGCAATAAAAAGCCGGGTGGCGGCTACGCCTTACCCGGCCTACCACACCCGCACCATGCACGAGCCGTAGGCCCGGCAAGCACAGCGCCGCCGGGCGTTGTCGCATAAGGCCCGGTGCGCAATAAAAAGCCGGGTGGCGGCTATGCCTGACCCGGCCTACCACACCCGCAGCATACACGATCCGTAGGCCCGGCAAGCGCAGCGCCGCCGGGCGTTACCGCATAAGGCCCGGTGCGCAATAAAAAGCCGGGTGGCGGCTACGCCTTACCCGGCCTTCAACCCCCGCAGCATGCACGAGCCGTAGGCCCGGCAAGCACAGCGCCGCCGGGCGTTGCCGTATAAGGCCCGGTGCGCAGTAAAAAAGCCGGGTGGCGGCTACGCCTTACCCGGCCTACCACACCCGCAGCATGCACCATCCGTAGGCCCGGCAAGCGCAGCGCCGCCGGGCGGTGCCGCATAAGGCCCGGTGCGCAGTAAAAAAGCCGGGTGGCGGCTACGCCTTACCCGGCCTACGAACTACTTCCGGCGTCCGAGGCATTTTCCAATCAGCAGCAGCCCCGCCAGCGCGACGGTGCCGAGCAGGGCTTTGCCCGGCACGCCGGAGGTCATCGCCGCAGCGTGGGGTTTAGCCTCCGGGGAAAAACGCCCGTGTATCCGGTGTTCGCCGCCGACCGGTTCGGTCAGGTTGTCCCGTCGGTCAGGTGGGTTGAGCGCCTCGTCCATCTGCCCTTCCCAGGCTTTTTTCACCATCATCCGGTCGAGAAAACCGGGGAACAGGAACTGGCCAACAATCGCTCCGATGGTGCTGCGCCCCACCCACAGCTCGCGCACCGGTCTCTGCGCCACGCCAAAGATGGCCTCGGCGGCGACCTCCGGCTGAAATACCGGTGCCACCGGGCGCATGCTGTAAGCGAACTTATTCCGCGCCCAGTCAAACTGCGGGGTGTTGAGTCCCGGCATCTGCACCATCGCCAGATGCACGCCGCTGCGCTCATGCATCAGCTCGGTACGCAGCGCATCGGTAAAGCCGCGGATCGCCGCCTTGGCGCCGCAGTAAGCTGATTGCAGCGGAATGGAGCGGTAGGCCAGCGCGGAGCCGACCTGGATAATCACCCCACTGTCGCGGGGTATCATCTGCTCCAGCGCGGCCCGGGTGCCGTTGACGCAGCCCAGATAGGTCACCTCCGTCACCCGGCGAAACTCATCGTCGGTGATGCTGTAAAACGGTGCCAGGGTGGTGCACATGGCGTTGTTTATCCACACGTCGATAGCGCCCAGCCGGTCGGCCAGCGTCTGCGCTGCCCCGCTTAATGCCGCGGCATCGGCCACATCCAGGCTTACCGCATGGCAGTTGACGCCATAGTTCGCCACCTCCGCCCGCGTGGCTTCCAGGCTGTGGTTATCGCGGGCGATCAGGCCCACGTCGTAGCCTGCCGCTGCAAAACGCAGCGCCGTGGCCTTGCCTACCCCAGCCGTTGCGCCGGTAACTCATAGCCTCTCCTTAATGCAGCTGCTTTTTCCAGTGCGGGATCTGCCGCAACAGTTCAGAAAGCGCGTAGCGAACCGCTTTCTCAATCACGTCTTCACACTCGCCGGTGAAGTGCTGCACGGCGGTGGTCACCTCGCCGCGGAAGCACCAGCCAAACCAGACGGTACCCGCCGGGGTGCCATCCTCGCCGCCGTCCGGCCCGGCGTAGCCGCTGATGGCGATGCTGACATCCGCATCGGCCAGCTTCAACGCCCCCTCGGCCATCTCGCCCACCGTCTGGCTACTGACGGCGGTGTACTTTTCCAGGGTGGCATTACTGACCCCCAGCACCTTGTGCTTGGCTTCATTGTTGAAGGTCACCACGCCGGTGCCAAAGAACGAGGCGGTATCCTTTTCTGCACAGAGCGCAGAGGCCACATTGCCGCCGGTACAGGACTCGGCCGTGGTGAGCAGCCAGCCTAAATCGATTAACACCGTCGACACCTGACTGGTAAGTTCCTTGGTGGTTTTGGCCTGGTTCCAGATATTTTCTTTCATGATTCACTCTCTTCGGGAATAATCGAAATATGCCCATTGCGTTCAAGGATTGCGTATTTAATTTTTTCGAGCTGATATATTCCGTGGTTTTGTCGGGCCGATACCAGAATGTCATCGCAGGAGACATCCACCTTTTTTAATTTTTCGTTCTGTAATTCACCGTGCACAACCAGAATAACCGGGGAGCCATCAAGCATCGATTCCGCGCCGGAAATATATTTTTTTGCCACGCCGAAAAGCATATCAATCACCACCAGCGTAATAATGGTGAGCATGGCCCCGGTTACCGAAAAATCTTCCCCCAGCAGCGCCTGCTGGGTGGCCTCACTAATAATCAATAACAGGATCAAATCAAAGCTGGTCATTTGCAGCAGCGCCCGCCTTCCGGCGATTTTAAAGACCACCAGCAAAATCAGATAAATCGCCACCGCCCTGAGTATCATTTCCATACTGGTCCCCTACGGATAGATAAATTGCCAGAAAGAGAGACCCGGCTGATTATTTAACGTGACAGTGGTGACGGTTTTACCGGGTTGATCCGGCGTGCTATAGAGCCAGACGGTAAAATCCTGACGTGGTTTCGCCTCCTGATAAACCAGCACCAGCTCCCCACCCTCGCTGTGCATTTCGTCAGGCTGCGGCCAGATATTATCGGTTTGCGTTCGCGCCATATATTCCCCGCCAATACGCACTGTCACAGGGGCATTACTTTGCCCCGGCAGGGTAATTTTCAGCTCCAGGGGAGATTGCAGACGGCCAAAACGCTGGTATTCCACCTGCACGCTTTTGGCGGCGTTGGTTTTTGTCGCTTCGCTAAAATAACCGCCCGAAAAAAGCCCCAACAGCGCAGCGGCAATAATCAGCAATAACAGAACGAAACCGAAGCGGTGGACGTCGTATTCAAACTGCAGTGCGGCATGGCTTTGTTTCACGCCGGGTAAAGGAGGGGAATTTTCTTTTACTTTCGCCATATATCACCTCACCGCTTCGTTTATTAAGATTATACAGCCAGATGATTTTTATAGATAAATTTGATTAAGACTGTTCCTGTTTGCAAAATAAAAAATAGCAACCAGGCTTAATCTGTCAAGCAGGTTAAACCAAGGAGGCAGTATGAAATTAACCGTCGCACCCTTATTGTGTTGTCTTTTAATTTCAGCGGCATATGCCGATGATAATGGTGGACTGAAGAAAGATGCTGCCCCGCCACCGCCGCATTCGCTGGATGAGGGTTACCGCGGCACCGAGGATGCCCGAACCATGACCGTGGAGCAGGCCAAAGAGATGCACGATGGCGCGACCATCTCCCTGCGCGGGAATTTAATTGATGGCTCCGGCGGCGATAAATTTAAATTCCGCGATAAAACCGGCACAATCGATACCATTATTCCTCAGGCTGTATTTGATGGTCGTGAAGTCAAGCCTGACAATATGATCAGCATTAACGGCAGTCTGGATAAAAAGATGAACCCGCCAGTCGTTCGTGTCGATCGCATTCAGAAATAGCGTGTAATTTCACTTAAGTTTCGCGTGGATATTTCCCGACATCCACGTGAAACGCCCCGATATATTCTCTCCCGATACTAACCTACCAGAATTAAGGAGCCCAAAACTCGGATAATTCCGGGCTTTAGGATTAATCCCTCTTTCCTTCCCCTCGCAATACTTAAACAATTTTACACAAATTCACATTGTATTCATTTTGCTTACACAGCACGGATCTGCCGATGAAAGCCCCACACAATATCGCCCTGATAATAACGTCAGCCGCTGGCCTGTCCTTAATGTTCCCTGCCCAGGCGGCAGAGCCGGATAATCAATTTATTATTCAGCAGCAGCGTCAGCGAGCACTGGAGCAGCAATTAACCCCGCCCGTTCCCGATGTGCGTCTTTCTGAGCCCTCATCCGGCTTTGGCAAAATTGCTTTTCCGACGGAATCCCCCTGCTTCCCGATTAACCGCGTCGAGCTGAGCGGCGAGGAGGCCCTGCCCCACTGGCTACCGCTCCAGCGTATTGCGGACCAGGCCCAGGGGCGCTGTCTGGGCGGCAAAGGGATTAACCTGCTGATGAGTACAATGCAGAACCGCATCGTCGACCACGGCTGGATCACCACCCGCGTGCTGGCCCCGTCTCAGGATCTGAAGAGCGGGACGCTGAAACTCGCCATCGTACCGGGCACCATCCGCCACGTGAAGCTGACCGAAGAGAGCGACGACTATATCCAGCTCTACAGCGCTTTCCCGGCCCACGAGGGGAACCTGCTGGATCTGCGCGATATTGAACAGGGGCTGGAAAACCTGCAACGTCTGCCGACGGTGGAGGCCAGCATGGAGCTGTTGCCGGGGGAAAACCCGGGCGAGAGCGATGTGGTGATCGCCCGCAAACAGAGCAAAATGTGGCGTATCGGCCTGTCGCTGGACGATGCCGGGACCGAAACCACCGGGCGCTACCAGGGCGGCGTGACCCTGTCGCTGGATAACCCCTTCTCCCTGAGCGACCTGCTGTATGTCTCTGCCAGCCACGATCTGAACGACAAGGGCGGCAAAGGCAGCAAAAACGTCACCGCCCACTACTCGGTGCCCTTTGGCTACTGGATGCTGGGCATCACCGGCAGCGACTACGACTACCACCAGACCGTCGCCGGCCTGAACGAGGATTATCGCTACAGCGGTAAAAGCAAAAACCTCGACATTCAGCTCAGCCGCGTGCTGCACCGCAGCGGCTCGCAAAAAACCACCTTCAGCTACGACGTGCTGGCGCGGGAGACCCGCAACTTTATCGACGATACGGAAGTGGGCGTCCAGCGCCGTCAGACCGCGGGCTGGCGCATCGGGCTGGATCACCGCCACTACATCGGCCAGGCGACGCTGGATGCAGGCATCAGCTATCAGCGCGGCACGCGCTGGTTTGGTGCCCAGCCTGCGCCGGAAGAGTACTGGGGCGATGCTACTGCCCTGAGCAAAATTACCCAGCTCAGCGCCCAGCTCGACCTGCCGTTTGCCATCGGCACGCAGAACTTCCGCTACAACTTGCAGTACCTGCGCCAGATCAGCAACACGCCGCTGACGCCGCAGGATCAGTTCGCCATCGGCAACCGCTGGACGGTGCGCGGCTTTGACGGCGAGCGCACCCTGAGCGCCAGCCACGGCTGGTACGTGCGTAACGATCTGGCCTGGCGCACGCCGCTGCCAAATCAGGAGTTCTATCTGGGTGCCGACTACGGCGAAGTGGGCGGCTACAGCTCGGATCTGCAGGTGGGTAAACACCTGGCGGGCGGCGTGGCGGGCCTGCGCGGCAACGCCTTTAACACCGGCTACGACCTGTTCGCCGGAACGCCGTTCTCGAAGCCGGACGGCTTTGAAACCAGCGATCTCACGCTCGGCTTTAACCTGAACTGGAGCTGGTGATGCGCGTCGGACATCTGGATATCAAAGCGCCGCTGATCCTCGGCGGGCAGGAGAGCGAGGCCGAAGTGCTGGGGGCCACCGTCTGGCTGTGGATGCACTCCCCGATGCACCGGGATGCCCCGCTGCACGCCCTCCCCACCCTGCTGCTGCCCATCATTAAGCGCCAGCAGTACGTGCTGGTGAGCGAAAACGACCGGCCGATCTTTTTCCTCAGCTGGGCCTGGCTGAACGAGGAGGCGGAAGCCCGCTACCTCACCCGCCCGGCCATCGAGATGAAAGAAGAGGACTGGGACAGCGGGGATCGGATCTGGTTCTGCGACTGGATCGCCCCCTTCGGCCATACCCCCGCGATGTACAACCTGATGCGCCGCGATATCTTCCCCGACCACGTCTGCCGCGCGCTTTATCACCGCGGCGCGCAGCGTGGCAAGCGCGTGATGCTGTTCCACGGCAGCCACGTCAGCCGTCAACACGCCAGAGAGTGGCAACAGAATCACCCGCTCACCGTAAGCCTGCCGGAAGCGTTTAAAGGAACGAACCATGAATAAGAACCTGTACCGAATTGTCTTTAACAAAGCGCGCGGCATGCTGATGGTGGTGGCGGATATCGCCCGCTCCGGCCGCGCCGGTTCGTCCCGTTCTTCCGGCATCGGCCATACCCACGGCCAGCTTATCGGCAAGGTGAGCGCCATCAGCCTGAGCCTGTGGCTGGCGATGGGGGCCGTGCAGACGGCGCAGGCCACTATCGTGGCGGACGCCGGTGCTCCAAAAAACCAGCAGCCCACGGTCATCAACAGCGCCAACGGCACGCCGCAGGTCAATATCCAGACCCCGTCCGCAGCCGGGGTGTCACGCAACAACTACACCCAGTTTGACGTGGACAACAAAGGGGCGATCCTCAACAACTCGCACAAAAACGTGCAGACCAATATCGGCGGCATGGTGGCGGGCAACCCGTGGCTGGCGAAAGGCGAAGCCAAAGTGATCCTCAACGAGGTGAGCTCCCGCGACCCGAGCAAGCTGAACGGCATGATCGAAGTGGCGGGGAAAAAAGCCCAGGTGGTGATCGCCAACCCGTCGGGCATCACCTGTAGCGGCTGCGGCTTTATTAACGCCAACCGCGCCACCCTCACCACCGGCCAGCCGCAGATGAAAGACGGCGCGCTGACCGGCTTTAACGTCGAGCGCGGCGAAGTGGTGGTCGAGGGCGCGGGGATGGACACCTCCGGCGCGGATTACACCGACATTATTGCCCGCTCGGTGAAGGTTAACGCCGGGCTGTGGGCTAACGATCTGAAGGTCACCACCGGGCGCAACAAGGTGGATGCCGCCCACGAGGCGATCGAAAAAGGCAGCGACGATCCCGCCACTCGCCCGCAGCTGGCGGTGGACGTGGCCAGCCTCGGCGGCATGTACGCAGGCAAAATCCGCATGGTCGGCACCGAGACCGGCGTCGGGGTGCGTAACGCCGGGGCCATCGGCGCTCAGGCGGGCAGCGTGACCCTCTCTGCCGACGGGCGTATCGAGAACAGCGGCACCCTGCGCGCGGGCGACAGCGCCCGCCTGCAAACCGCCAGCGAGCTTAACAACAGCGGCGTAATCACCGCCGCCCGGGACGTCCGGGTCAACGCGGCCAGCCTTACCGGGAGCCAGCAGAGCGTGCTGGCCGCCGGGGTGAAGAGCGACGGCAAGCTCGCCGACGCGGGGGATCTGGAAATCAGCACCAGCGGCCAGCTGAGCGCCCACGGGCAAACCCTGGCGGGCGGTAATCTCAGCGCCCGCGGCCAGGGGGTGGACGTCAGCGGCAGCCAGACCCAGGGCAAACGTGTTCTGCTCGACGGCGGCGCGGGGGATGTGAGCACCGCCAGCGCGAAGGTCAACGCCAGCGAAATGACCCTGCGCACCGGTAAGATGCTCAACAACGCCGGGGGGACGCTGAGCGCGGAGACGATGAACCTAAGCGCCCACGACCTCAGTAACCAGCAAGGCAAAATCGCCCACAGCGGCAGCGGCGAACTGGCGGTAGACCTGCCGGGCAATATAGATAACCAGCAGGGACAGATTGGCGCGGCCAACGGCGTGCGGCTCAAGGCTGACAAAATCGACAACACCGCCGGGCAGATCGTGGCGGTGGCGGGCAACACCCGCCTGGAGTCCGGAGCGCTCAACAACCAGCAGGGGCTGATCTCTGCGGCTGCGGGCGACGGCGAGATCCAAAGCCACCAGGCGGTGAATAACGCCAAAGGGCGCATTGAGGCGGCGAAAACTCAGCGCATCAGCGCCGGAAGCCTCGACAACCAGCAGGGGGTGATTGTCGCCGACGGCGCTACCCTGGCCCTGAACGGCGGCGCGTTTGATAACCGTTCCGGCTCCCTGCTCTCTCAGGGCTCCCTTAGTCTTGAGAGCGGCGCGCTGAACAACCAGAGCGGCTTCCTGGCGAGCGACGGCGATTTTAACCTTAACGCGGGCGCTATCGACAACAGCGACGGTCAGATCGGTGCGAACCGCACGTTGACCGCCGGATTCGACACGCTCAGCAATAACGGCGGCGCGCTGAAATCGGTCGGGGCCATGACCCTGAGCGGCGGCCTGCTGGATAACAGCCAGGGCACCACCTTCTCCGGGGATAGCCTCGCCTTCAGCGGCGACACGCTGAACAATACCGCCGGGCAGCTGGCGGCGTCAGAGAGCCTCTCCCTGACCACCACGCAGCTCATCAATAATAAAGGCGTGCTGCAGGGCGATGGCGTGAACGTCGCCTCCGGCGCGCTCGATAACCGCGATGGCACCCTTAACAGCCTGGGGACGCTGAACCTTTCGGCAGGACGTATTAATAACCAGGCGGGCACCCTGGCGGCCAGCGGTGCGGCGGATGTCGCGGCCACGAACCTGGATAACCGCAGCGGCGGACGGGTGATTGGCGAGGCCGATACCGCCCTGCACACCACTAACCTGCAAAACGGCGGCGGGCAGATCCAGTCGGTGGGCGATCTGCTCCTCGACAGCGCCCAGGGCGTGCTGGATAACGTCTCGGGGCTGATCCGCAGCGGCAAAAGCGTGACCCTCAATGCCCTGAACTTTATTAACCGCGACATGCTCGGTGAAAATCAGGGGCTGGAGGGCCAGAGCCTGGCGTTGAACACCGGAGCTCTGGATAACCGGCGCGGCAGTATCCTGGCGAACGACACGCTGAATATTGATAACGGCGGCGAGCTGAACAACAGCGCCGGGGCGCTGGCCTCCGGCGGCACGCTGGATCTCAGCGGCAACGAGCTGAACCTGGTCAACGCGGGCGGCACCCTGAAAGCGGGTAAAACCCTGAGCGTAGACGCGGCGTCCCTGGATGCCAGCGGCCAGCTACTGTCGCTGGGGGATATGGATCTCCACAGCACGGGCAGCGTGAACAACACCGGCACTACGATCGCCAACGGCAACCTGACCTTCACCACCGATGGCGATCTGACCAACAGCGGCCAGCTGATGGCGGGCAGCGCCCTCGACGTGCAGACCGCCAACCTGACCAACCTCGCCAGCGGCGAAATCAACGCCGGCAGCACCACCCTGACGGCCACCGGCACGGTGCACAATACCGGACTGATCGACGGGATCGCCACCCGCATCAACGCCAACACCCTGACCAACACCGGCACCGGGCGGATCTACGGCGATGCGGTGGGGGTAAATGTGGATACCTTCAACAACCTCGCCGAAAACGGCACCGCGGCGACGCTGGCCGGGCGCGAGCGCGTGAACCTCGGCGTGCAGACCCTGAATAACGCCGACCACGGCCTGATCTACAGCGCCGGCAGCATGACCATTGGCGGGGCGCTGGACGACAAGGGCGCCGTCACCGGTCGCGCAGGAACCCTTAACAACCACAGCTCGACCATTGAGTCCGCCGGGGATATGGCGATTGCCGCCGGGCAGATCAACAACATCAACGACCACTTCTCCACCGAAGTGGTGCGGGTGTCGCAGGAAGATCTCACCGACTATCAGCACTCCGGTTCCACCAACCGCTGGAGTTCGACTGAGAAAGGTGTCTGGGTGGATGGCAACTCCTCAGACGGGCTGCGTAACCTGAATACGCCAGAAGATACCGGCGCCAATAACGACAACTTCAACCAGTACGACTACACCCGCACGATTGACGAAACGCGCATTAAAGAGAGCGACCCGGCGAAGATCCTCGCCGGCGGCAACCTGCTGATGACGGGCGACAAACTGTTTAACGACAAGAGCCAGGTTATCGCAGGCGGCACCCTGGCGATTGACCAGATGGGCAGCGTGAAGAACGAGGACGTGCCCGGCAAGCGTTACACCACCGATGAGGGCACCGTCACCCACTACTACCGTATTCGCCACAAAGGCGATGATGAACAGGGGCGCGATCGCACGGCATATACCCCGCCAACCACCATTCAGGATATCGCCCTGAAACCGGGCCAGCTGATCGGCAACGGCAGCGTTGAGGGGAGCAACCTCAGCATCACCCCGCTGGTGTTGCAGGGAACGGACGTCACCATTGGACAGGCCGCGGGGGTGAAACCCGCGCCACAGCAGACCGTTTCGCCGGGCGAGCCGGTGACCCCGCCGGCCGGACAGCAGTTTGAAGTGACCCCGGCCGACGGCGCGATCCGCATTATCGGCCCGAATACCACCCTGCCGGACAACAGCCTGTTCAAGGTGAACCCATCGGCGGACGTGCCGTACCTGGTGGAGACCGACCCGCGCTTTACCAACGAGCGCCAGTGGCTCGGCAGCGACTATATGCAGGACGCCTTTACCGCCAATGGCGACAACACGCAGAAACGGCTGGGGGATGGCTATTACGAGCAGCGCCTGATCCGCGAGCAGGTGATTGGCATTACCGGCCAGCGCTATCTGGACGGCTACAACAACGACGAAGAGCAGTACAAGGCGCTGATGGATCGCGGCATCACCTTCGGCAAGCAGTACGACCTGAAGATCGGCGTGGCGCTGACGCCAGAGCAGATGGCGCTCCTGACCGGGGATATCGTCTGGCTGGTTAACACCCGGGTGAAGATGCCGGACGGCTCGATGGAGAACGTGCTGGTGCCGCAGGTCTACGCCAAAGTGAAACAGGGAGATATCGACGGCTCCGGGGCGCTGATTGCCGGCAACAATGTCTCCATCAAGCTTAACGGCGACCTGTTTAACCGCGGGACGATTGCCGGGCGCAAAGTCCTGCAGCTGGATGCCGACAACATCACCAACCAGACCGGCACCCTTCAGGGGGCGGACGTCAACCTGAACGCCCGCACCGATATCAACAACCTTGGCGGTGCCATCGTGGGCGACGGCAGCGTGCTGGCCAGCGCCGGACGCGACATCAATCTCATCAGCACCACCACCAGCGCCGACAGCGTTAACGGCGAGAACAGCTTCGCCCGCACCACCATCGACAGCGTCTCCGGCATTTACGTGCAGGGCGACGACGGTAAGTTGGCCCTGCAGTCCGGGCGGGATATGACCCTGACCGGGGCGCAGGTGATCGCCAGCGGCGAGAACGGCAAAGCGCAGCTGGTGGCCGGGCGGGATATGACCCTGAACACGGTGGAAACCGCCAGCCGCGATAACCTGGTGTGGGACGCCGACAACAGCCTGAAACAGGGGCAGACAACCAGCGTCGGCAGCGAAGTGACCGGCAAAGGCGACGTCACCCTTGCCGCCGGGAACGATCTCAACGCCCGCGCCGCCGCCCTCTCCGCCGGCGAGGCGCTGAACGTCAGCGCCGGGAATAACCTGACCCTGACGGCAGGCGAAAACACTCAGGATCTGGACGAACGGCATAAAGTGGTGGGCGGTAACGGCTGGCTGTCGAAAACCACCACCACCACCCGCGACCAGATTGACCGTCAGACGGTGCAGAGCAGCGAGCTGAACGGCAACACCGTTAACCTCACCGCCGGAAACGATCTCACCGTGCGCGGCAGCAACGTGGCGGGCAGCAATGATGTCTCCCTGCTGGCAGGCAACAACCTGACCGTCGGGACCCAGGCCGAGCGCAATACCGAGCTGCACCAGAAGCAGGAGAAAAAATCGGGGCTGTTAAGCTCGGGCGGGATCGGCTTTAGCGTCGGCACCCAGAGTATCAAAACCACCGACACCGGCGCGGACGCCACCCAGGCGGGCAGCACCGTCGGCAGCGTTGACGGCGACCTGACCCTGCGGGCGGGAGATCGCCTGACGGTGAGCGGCTCGGATCTGGTGGCCGGTCAGGACATGGCCCTCAGCGGTAAAAACGTCGACATCACGGCGGTGAACAACCGCAGCCAGCAGACCCACGAGGTGGAGCAGAAAACCTCCGGGCTGACGCTGGCGCTCTCCGGTACCGTTGGCAGCGCGTTGAACAGCGCCGTCGAGGCCTCGCAGCAGGCGAAATCCTCCGGCAGCGGCCGCCTGCAGGCATTGCAGGGCGTGAAGGCGGCGCTCTCCGGCGTGCAGGCCGCCCAGGCCGCACGGATGGACCAGGCGCTGGGCGCAGACGAATCAAACACCAACACGGTGGGCATTAGCCTCTCTTACGGCAGCCAGTCGTCGAAATCGACCCAGTACAGCGAGCAGAACACCGCTCAGGGCAGCACCCTCAACGCCGGGCGCGATCTCAGCGTGATCGCCACCGGCAGCGGCGCGCGCGGCGCGGATGGGGATCTGACCATGGAAGGCAGCCAGCTGAAGGCGGGCAACGATATCACGCTTGCCGCCAACCGCGATCTGTACCTGCGCTCGGCGCAAAACACCCAGCTGCTGGACGGTAAAAACGAGAGCAAGGGCGGCAGCGTCGGGGTTGGCATCGGATACGGCTCCGGCGGAGCGGGCATCAACATCTCCGCCAGCGTCAACCGCGGCAAAGGCAACGAGAGCGGCAACGGCACCACCCACAGCGAGACCACCGTGGATGCGGGCCGCCAGGTGAATCTCCTGACCGGACGTGACGCCACCCTGACCGGGGCGCAGGTGAGCGGCGAAACCGTGAAAGCGGACATTGGCCGCAACCTGACGCTCACCTCCGAGCAGGACAGCGATCGCTACGACTCAAAACAGCAGAACGCCAGCGCGGGCGGGAGCTTCAGTATCGGCACCATGACCGGCTCGGCCAGCGTCAACCTCAGCCGCGACAAGATGCACAGCAACTACGACTCGGTGGTGGAGCAGACCGGGATCTTCGCGGGCAAAGGCGGCTATGACGTGACCGTGGGCGAGCATACCCAGCTCAACGGAGCGGTGATTGGCTCGACGGCGACCGCCGATAAAAACCGTCTCGATACCGGCACCATCGGCTTCAGCGATATTGAAAACCGCGCCGATTTCGAAGTGGAACACCAGAGCGTGGGCATGAGCACCGGGGGCAGCATCGGCAGCCAGTTTGCCGGCAACATGGCTAACGGCCTGCTGGTGGGCGCCAACCGCGACGGACATGACAGCAGCACCACGCACGCAGCGGTATCGGACGGTACGCTGATCGTCCGCGACCCGACTCGTCAGGTGCAGGATATTAACCAGCTCAGCCGCGACGTGGAGCACGCCAACCAGACGCTCTCCCCTATCTTCGATAAGGAAAAAGAGCAGGAGCGACTCCAGCAGGCGCAGCTGATCGGCGAGATCGGCAATCAGGTGGCGGATATTGCCCGCACCGAGGGCAGCATCCGCGCCACCAACGCGGCGAAAGAGAAGCTGAAAAACGTCAACGCGCAGGATCTGCAGGAGGCGAAAGCGGCGTGGGAGAAAGCCAACCCGGGAAAAACCGCGACGCTGGAAGATATTAACGGCCAGATTTACCAGACGGCGTACAACGATGCGATGAATGCCTCCGGCTTTGGCACCGGCGGGGAGTATCAGCGGGCGATTCAGGCGGCGACGGCGGCGGTTCAGGGGCTGGCCGGGAGCGATCTCAGCGCCGCCCTGGCGGGCGGTGCTGCACCGTACCTAGCGTATGTCATTGGTCACCGCAGCGGGTTGAGCAACGAGGGCAAAGTTGCCGCCCACGCGGTGGTCAACGCCGCGCTGGCCGCCGCCCAGGGGCAAAACGCGCTGGCGGGTGCCGCCGGCGCCACCACGGGCGAGCTGGTGGGGATGATCGCCCTCGAGATGTACGGCAAATCTGCCGATAAGCTGGATGAAACGCAGAAGCAGACGGTTTCTGCGCTGGCGACGCTGGCGGCAGGCTTATCCGGTGGGCTGGTGGGCGACAGCTCAGCTTCCACTGTTGCCGGGGCACAGGCGGGTAAAACGACGGTTGAGAATAACTCCGTTGGCGACATCGTCGCGGCACTGCAGGAGGGTAAAACCACCGCGCAGGTGGCCGAAGAGCAGGTGAAGGCCGAAAATGAACGCTATAAGCGCGAAAACTGTGCCGGGATGAGCGCCGAAGCCTGCGCGGTTAAAATGTATACCGAGCGTCGGGAAGCGCTGAAGGATATGGCGTTGTTTGGCGTAGATTTTGTCCCGGTCGTGGGTGACATTAAGAGCTTTGCGGAAGCGCACAGTGCGCTTGATTATCTGGCTGCAACGATTGGCATCATTCCTGGCGCAGGGGATGTTGCGGGCAAAGCCATTAAGGGTGCGGAAAAGGCGCTTAAAGCAGGCGATCTGGAAGCGGCGTCTAAGCTGATTAACCAGGCCAGTGATGAGATTTCAGCGGTTATCATTGTTGATAAAACGAAGTATCCAGAATCAGCGAAACATATTGAAGATGCCCAACAAGCAGGACATGCTACTATCTTAACGATAGATCGCAGTGGTGCCGCTCAAAGACGAAAAGAATCGTTAAAAAATACACCGCCTGTCAAGGGCGCGGATCGAGATGAATATCCGCCAGCTATGTTTAAAGAAGGCGGTAATGGTGCTTCTGTAAGGCCAATTCCTCCATCTGATAATAGAGGTGCTGGAGCATGTATTGGAGCACAATGCCGGGGCTTACCCGATGGTTCAACAGTTATCATTAAAACGAATAAGGATTAATAAAAATGTCAATCTTTTTGGAAAAACTTTTATCCATTTGTAGTGATGATATCTCCTTATGTAAGGGGAATAAATTACCCTCTGTTTATCATAATTACCCTTTGGCACATGATTTAATTAATTTATTAAATAAAAGAAACGGATTTTATGGTTTTGAGTCAGCTTTGCATGTGTTCCCTTTTGAGACAGTAGGCGATGAAATAGGATTGATTGACTGGAATGAGAATAGTTTATGGATTGATTGTTACGATAACCTTGCTCATAACGCCATCTTCTTTGCTGAAGATCTTTTCGGCGGTCAATTTTGTATAAAAGAAAATGGCATCTACGCATTCGATCCTGAAACAGGTTCTTTTGATTATCTTGCCCAAGATATAGACGAATGGTGTAAAACAATACTTGAAGATTATGATGTATTAACAGGCTATCCGCTAGCAAATGCCTGGCAGAAGAGGCATGGTTCAATACCAGTTGGCCATCGCTTAGTTCCAAAAATGCCTTTTGTTGCTGGTGGTGAATATGAGTCAGATAATCTTTATTTAGAAAAATCTACGGTTGCAATGAAAGCAAGAGCACATATTGCATTGCAAATAAGAGATATTCCTGATGGTAGTAATATTCAACTAAAGTTAATTGACAAGCATTAAAAAATATTTTGCCTGTTCGTTTTGCAGGGTGCTGGAAATGACTCACATGGTGTCGCAGATGTGCATCTTATTCCCAGCACCGTTTTGTATTGAGTGGTTCCGTGGTTGCAGATATGAACACCACCAACCACAGCGCTGTTCCATATTACAGGACAGGGAATGTCCAATATGGTAGCGTCTGCCATCCGGGTATTCATGACATTATTCGGATGATTTCTTAGAGTTATCGATTAACAAGTAAACCAGCATTGGGTCACTGAAACTGCAAATGCCAGTGCAAGACTATTAGATCTTTTGGTCGAATTAAGAAATTTCTTTGTTGATAACTTTAAATCACAAAAAAGCCATTCTGGCATGGCTGTGTAGTAACGGTAAACATTGAAACACTGAAAATAAATATCGACTTCAAGTATGAGGATTAATAGGCGACTTCCCGCCCTTCCGGCGGGAGGCTGGCATTTACTACAGGAATAAAAGGAAAATTCTGTTGAAGTTATCAACCTGTGTCAGGCTATCGGTGAATCCCCGGTTATATCAGCTGATGCTGGCGAAGGCAAAGTCGACATGCTCCCTGGATGGATCAATGGCTGGTCAAAGTATGATTACGGCAACCACTCAGTGCATCTTCAGTACACGGAGCATAATCATCTGTGTCACGCAACGTTGATTAAATATTAGAACACCCTGATTTATAATGTTTTTTTCAAATTTTAGCCCGGGTCGATGTAAAGCGATTACGGGCTTAAATATTGGTAGTAGTCTTTATCCTGCTATACTGCCGTCTTCCATAAAGGGAACAAATATCCCTGGGTAAAGGGAAATAATGATGGGTTACTGGTTCTATAACAAGATGGAAAAATTGGGGGCCGGGGAGCAGCGAGCAAACAATTTTAACAGGTGACGGTATGGCTAATAGCCTGAATGACGTTATTGAAGAGTTAAAGGTAGTGTCCGGGAACGAGAGAAGTAATATTCCTTTACCGGATGATGATATTATTTATAAATATGAAGGAGAAACAGGCTTTTCTTTTTCACCTGACTACAAGAAACTTCTTAAGGAAGTTGGCAATATCTATTATGGAACAATCGAACTATTATCTGTCACAGAAGACAAAAAACTCTATGGCGAGTTGTTAACGGCTATAAATGATGCGAAAGAACTTGGCGTGCCTGAATCGTGGCTACCCATATGTGAAGATAACGGTAGTTATTATTGTTTAGACCAACAAGGTCGTGTCCAATATTGGACTGGCGATGGTGCTAGTGAAGAGCAATGGCCTGATTTAGCCGCCTGGGTGAAAGATGTCTGGATCGATGGCAACTAAGGTAAGTCAAGGTAAATATTTATCTGGAAAACCCTGTAGCCATAAAAGATGATTTTTGGAGCACCTGTAGAAGCGGTGCTCCAAAAACGCCAGGGTCCTGGTATTGCCCTCATACCCTGGACATCACCTGAAAAACGCGTCGACTATGATGAAATAAAATACATTTTTCTAAGTTTCTATGGCGGCATGGGATCTCTGAACGATCTCGTATTGTACAGAAACGGAAAGGTTTTGATGGATGAAAACGATGAACTCGCTCAGCTCAGACGCGACCTGTTTAACCTTCTTTCCTGAATAAAAATCCCGCTTTCGTAGGTGGTTTCTATGAATTTGTTCTTTAACAACCAGGTTATATTATTGTTGAGAAGTACACGCCAGACAGGAGTTACAAAATGACAGTGGAATGGGCTCATTTTATAGATGTTCTTGGTAAAAGGGAAAATTCTGTTGAAGTTATCAACCTGTGTCATGCTATCGGTGAATCCCCGGTTATATCAGCTTATGCTGGCGAATATAACGATCCCGATGGAAAAACGAAGCACTATAAATTTTATCAGTCTGGTATCGAGATGGGGTTTCGGAAAGACTGCTTAAATCATATTCATTTTTACTTTGGCAATGAAGATGGATATTCACCCTTTACAGGCAATTTTATCCCCGGAATCAAAGGAGGGATGGACAGGGCATTTATTACAAAATTGTCTGGAAAACCCACTTTGTCTGGCGAAGGCAAAGTCGACATGCTCCTTGGGTGGATCAATGGCTGGTCAAAGTATGATTACGGCAACCACTCAGTACATCTTCAGTACACGGAGCATAATCACCTGTGTCACGCAACGTTGATTAAAAATTAAAAAACCATTATTTGTAACGGTTTTTATCAAACTTTAGCCCGGATTGGTGTATAGAGATTACGGGCATAAATATTGCCTCATTTGAGTTAATTTATCTTTCAGGAGGATGATGCGTCAATCCCAGGATATTTATAATGACATTGGTTAAGTATTGCTCTCGATCGCGCCTGATACTGGGGAAAAAATCATTCTGTGTGCCACGTTAGATCCTGAAAGTAACTGCGGTGAGTTTACTTATGACTATGTCGATAAACAGGGTCACCAGCATTGGGCCATACCGATCGGGTACAGCGTAAAGCCGATCTTTATGCCTGCGGCGTCGATAAAAATATCGATGTAGACAGTCCAGCATGGGGCAGAGGCAGTAGCTATCCGGGGAAGACCACAAAGCAATATTTGCCCGGGTAGAAAAAGTGGAAGCCTGCATGCAGGATAAAGGATATGTGGTGCTGGGCTTCGATGAGTGCGGGCCGCTCAAAGCCCCCACTGGAAAATGTAATTAAGTGTTCAACTATGACGAAGTAAGGGCGAGAAAATATGCGCGAATCCCAGGCTATTTATAATGATATTGGCTCGGTCTTAATAGCCGCAGCGCCCGATAACGCCGCAAAAATCATCGCTCGCGCTGAGCTGTCGCCCGAAGATGACCACTGCAAATGTGAGTTTGATTATGTGGACAGCACCTCAGGTGAGACAAGCTGGTTTACTGCAGGCGCACAGGCCAATGCTGATTTGCTGGACCTTCTGGTTGAGCTGAGGAAATTTTTTGTTGATAACATCTCATCACAACAGCCCGCGTTCTGGCACGCCTGTGAAATAACGGTCGATGTTGAAACGCTCAGAATCGCGATTGATTTTAAGTATGCTGATTAACAGATAATAATCTCACACTAAATAAAATTTCAGGATAAATAAATGAGCGACTTAGACGATCTGCATAATAAAATTGGTCAATTACTGGTTGATGCCGGTCCTGCTGAGGCAAAGAAAATCATTGCGCGCGCAAAATTAGCGCTGGATGGCGAGTCATGCGAGTATGAATATGATTATGTTGATCAACAGGATAACCAGGACTGGTTCATGCCGGATAAGTTAGCCAGTTATCATCTTCGGCTCCTGTTAGTTAACTTACGGGACTATTATATTCAGAACAATATGACCCACGGCAAAGCGGTCTGGACAGGTTGCGATATCACCGTTGAAATACCCGCAGAGAAAATAAGCATCAGCGTTAAGTATGATGAGTAAGCATCACACCCTACCAATATAGGGGAGGCAAATTCCAGGACTATTCCGGCTTTTAAGATTATTCCCTATTTCATCGCCTGCCAAAACAACCAACAATTTTATCGCCTTAATTTGCAGTGGAATATCTCCAGCCTGATGGTTGGGGATATATGGCATTACACATAAAAAATGACAACAAGGATTACGGAAAATGAAAAAAATTACCCTGGCGGTATGCGTTGCGGCGAGTCTGGCAAGCGGCGCTGCTCTGGCGGATAATCACACCGTTTCGGTGGGTTATGCGCAGAGTAACGTTGAAGACTTTAAAAATATCCGCGGCGTGAACGTTCAGTATCGCTACGAGTGGGATTCCCCGGTAAGCCTGGTGGGTTCATTTACCTATATGAGCGGCGATCAGGACGAGCATTATTATCTCGCTTCCGACTCCATTAAAAATCACATCGAAGTGAAATATTACTCCCTGATGGCAGGCCCGGCGTATCGCCTTAATGAATTCGTTTCCCTGTATGCGCTGGGCGGCGTTGCTCGCGTGAAAGCAGACGGCCACACCACCTGGGTGAACGGCGGCGACAACTATACCGAGCGCAACGGCATCGATGACAAATCGACCTCTTTCGCCTACGGCGCGGGCGTACAGTTCAACGCAACGCCTGATCTGGCGATCCACGTCGGTTACGAAGGTACCACTGCCGACCTGGGCGATGACTACGGGATCAACGGCTGGAACCTGGGTGTGGGTTACAGCTTCTGATTGGTGCGCCCTGATGCCGGGTGGCGGCTACGCCTTACCCGGCCTACGGTCCGAGGGTTTTGTAGGCCCGGCAAGCGCAGCGCCGCCGGGCATTACAGACCGCACTATTCCCCGGCCTGCATAATATGGGCGATAAACTGGGTTAACTTCGGCAGCGGCCGCAGATCCTGACGCCATAAAAGATGCACCGGTCGGGGTTGTGGCGTGTAACTTTCCAAAACACGTATCAGCCGACCATTCGCCAGCTCGTCCGCCACCAGCACCTCCGGTTGTAACAGCAATCCCGCCCCGGCAATCGCCGCCATCCGCAGCCCATACCCGTCGTTACAGCGCAAGATCGCATCGCGCTTCCAGCGCACTTCCCCCTCCACACCCGGCAGCCGCCACTCGTTGCGCGCGGTCCAGACGGTGTGGGAGAGACAAAGATGCTCCACCAGATCGTCCGGCGTTTGCGGTGTGCCGTGACGGGCTAAATAGTCCGGCGCGGCGCAGATCACCATCCGGTAAGGACAGAGGTATTTCGCTACCAGATCCCCGGTGTGGATATCGCCAATGCGGATAGCCAGATCCACCCCCTCCTCCACCAGATCGACCATCCGGTTAGTAAGATCCAGCTCGACACGCACCTCCGGGAAACGCTGCAAAAAGGTGGCGGTCAGCGGGGCAATCACGCACCCGCCGAATGAGGTGGGCGCGGTCACCCGCAGCGTGCCCGCGGGTGCGGTACGCAGACGCTCCACCGAACGTTCGGCGATGGCGACCTGCTCGATAACCCGCTTTGCCTCCTCAAACCAGACCCGCCCGGCGTCAGTCAGGCTCTGGCGGCGGGTATTGCGCTCCAGCAGCCGGGTGCCGAGCTGCGTTTCCAGCCAGGCGATATACTTCCCGACCATCACCGCCGACATATCGAGCCGGGCGGCGGCACCGGTAAAGCTGCCGCTCTCCACCACCGCGATAAAGGTTTCCATGCCGCGAAGCTTATCCATATTACAAACCTCTGGTTAATAATGATCTAACTTTAGCCCAGTTTATCCGCTCTTCGGTTTGTTAAACAATCAAGGCTCACATACAGAGGAGTCGGCTATGAAAATCGTCATTATTGGTGCCAGCGGTACGGTCGGTCAGGCAGTCACAGAAGAGTTGAGTCGTCGTCATGAAGTCATTCGCGTGGGTCGCACAAAAGGCGATCATCAGGTGGATATCACCTCGCAGGCCAGCGTGCAGGCGCTGTTCGAGAAGATCGGCCCGGTTGATGCCATTGTCTCCGCCAGCGGCGGGCTGCACTTTGGCCCGCTGTCGACCATGACCGACAGCCAGTTCAACCAGGGGCTACAGGATAAATTGCTGGGCCAGGTGCGGCTGGCGCTGACCGGGCAGCACTATCTGAATGAAGGCGGGTCGATAACCCTGATCAGCGGCATTGTGGCCCACGAGCCGATTGCCCAGGGGGTGAATGCCACCACGGTCAATGCCGCGCTGGAGGGCTTTGTCCGCGCCGCAGCGTGCGAACTGTCGCGTGGAATTCGGATCAACCTGATTAGCCCGACGGTGCTTACCGAATCGGCCGAAGCCTACGACGGTTTCTTCCCGGGCTTCGAAAGCGTGCCCGCCGCCACCGTTGCCCAGGCCTATCGCCGCAGCGTGGAAGGGGTGCAGAGCGGGCGGGTCTATAAGGTGGGGTATTGAGTCGTTTGCAATTGCCGGGTGGCGCTTCGCTTACCCGGCCTACAAAAATCGCGAACCGTAGGCCGGGTAAGGCGTAGCCGCCACCCGGCACAACATCAGCCCACCGTCCCCCACACCAGGTTGCCGTTATGGAAGGTCGCGGTGCGCGGGGAAATGCGCGCCACCGCTTCGGCGGAGCAGGAGGCGTCCACCAGCACAAAGCTGGCGGCATCCTGCGCTTTCGGCCACACGCGCTCGCCTTTGTCGTTCAGCGGCAGCACGTCGCCGGTAGCAATACCTAACGCGTGGGACAGCGTCTGCTCGTTCGGGCGGATATAGAGCTGGGCATACAGATTGGCTTTTTCCAGCATGTCCCCCAGGCCATACGGCGACCAGTGGTCGATCACGCTGTCGGTGCCGGTAATCACAAACACCCCTTTATCGCGCAGCTGCTTGAGCGGCATATGCAGGGTACCGATCGGCACGGTAGAGGCGATGGTGATCTGCTGCGCCGCCATGCGCGGGGCCAGGGCGTCCACTTCCTGCTCGCTGAGCGTCGCCAGGGCAAAGGCGTGGCTGATGGTCAGCTTGCCCTTCAGCTCCGGCGTTTTCTCCACGGTTCGCACCATGTAGTTCACCGCCGCCACGCCCGCCGGGCTGGTTTCGTGCAGGTGGATATCCACCCCTTTGTCGTAATCCAGCGCAATCTGGAACATCAGGTCGAGGGATTTCTCCATCGCGCCGTCGACGCTGGTGGGGTCCAGCCCGCCGACATAGTGCGCCCCGGCCTGCATCGCCTCACGCATCAGCTTCTCCGAGTTCGAGAGCAACAGGCCGTGCTGCGGAAAAGCGACAATCTCGCAGTCGAATCCAGGCTTCCGCCGCGCCAGTACCGCCTGTAAATTCTCGAGGTTCTTCAGCCCCGAAGTCGGCTCGATATTGCAGTGGCTGCGGGCGATGGTGGAGCCCTTCGACTGGATCAGGTCGATCAGCTTTTCCGCCCGCTCCTGAGTGTAAGGTTGCAGCTCCGGAAGCAGCTTTTGCTCGAGGCGGATCATGTCCTGAATGGTGGTCCCCGCCGGGCGATTCAGGGAGCGCCACGGACCGCCGTAAAAGGTCTTATCCAGATGGATGTGCATGTCGCGCATCGCCGGGAGCAGCAGCTTGCCGCCGCCATCGTAGTGCGGCAGCATGGCGTCGGCGTGGCTGTTGTTATCCAGCAGGGCGGCGATTTTGCCATCCTTGATCTCCAGGGTTTTCAGCTCGGTGCGGGTGCTGACGGCCACGTCGCCGTCAAAGTTAAACCCGGCCTCCAGCAGCACGTTATCCAGATAGTAGTGGGTGGCGGTGATGTTCATCGGTTTGCCCGTCTCGCAGGTCGGTTTCGCTGTGTCAGCAGCATACGCGACGGAGCCGGTAGCGCCAAACAGCGCACAGGCGGTGGCAGCGGTTGCGATTTTGCCGCTCTGGCTGAGAAACTCCCGGCGGCTTTTATTCTCACTCATTGTCTTGTCCTTGTATTGTCTCGCGGCGGGCTGGAAGCCCGCCGGGGTTAGGCCACAATATGGGTACCCGTCTCGCCACGCAGCGCCGCAGGCAGGCAGTCCGGCGAGGTGATGATCACCCGCGTGCCGCCGTGGTGCAGGAATTCCAGGCTGGCAACGATTTTTGGCAGCATGCTGCCCGCCGGGAAGTGGCCCTCTTCCATGTAGCGCGTCATCTGCGCCACGCTCACCGTCTCCAGCGCCTGCTGGTTGGGCTTGCCGAAGTGGATGCACACTTTCTCCACGCCGGTAGTGATCACCAGCACGTTGGCGTGGATTTCGCGGGCCAGCAGCGCGGTGGAGAGATCTTTGTCGATCACCGCATCCACGCTCTGGTAGTCGCCCTGTGCGGTACGCACCACCGGAATGCCGCCGCCGCCCGCGCCAATCACCACGAAGCCTTTTTGCGTCAGCGCCTTGATGGCGTCGGCTTCGACGATGCGCACCGGCTGCGGCGAGGCCACCACGCGGCGGTATCCGCGGCCAGAATCCTCAACGAAATGCCAGTCGGGATGGGCGCGCTGTAGCTCATCACGCTGGGCCTCGCTGAAGAAAGCGCCAATCGGTTTAGTGGGATGGGTAAAGCCCGGGTCGTTCTGGTCCACTTCAACCTGAGTCACCACCGTCACCGCCTTCTGCTCGCCGCGGGCGGCGAGACGGTTGTTCAGCGCCTGCTGGATCAGGTAGCCGATCCCGCCCTGAGTGTCGGCCACGCAGTTCGCCAGCGGGGTCAGGGGCAGCCCTTCCCGCTCGTGGGCGATCTCCGCCCGACGCAGATCCAGCCCCACCTGGGGGCCGTTGCCGTGGGTGAGGACGATGTCATAGTCGGAGGCCAGCATCTCCAGCACCGAGTCCGCGACCGCTTTCACCGCCTGCGCCTGGTGCTCAATCGACTGACTGGCGTTATCTTTGATAATGCTGTTGCCACCGATGGCGACGACCATGAGTTCTTTCATACGTTTTCCTTCGCAACAGGGGCTGGTTCAACGCTCGCGGCTTCGCGGCTATCGAGAAAATGCTTCACCACAAACATGCCGCTCATCATCAGGTAGGCCAGCACGAAGGTCAGCGAGCTGCCCTCGGCGAAGCCGACCACCGGGGCATGAATCACCCCGAACAGGGCCAGCAGCGCCCCGACGGCGGCAGCGACCGCACCGCGCAGCGGTTTATTGATGATGGCGAAGATGGCGATACAGCCCCACAGCATGCTGGCGAGCGGTGCGCCGTTGCCGAGGTGCATCAGCCCTTCGTAGTAAATCCCTTTGCTGTGCAGCACGTCGGTACCGATTTTCGCCGCGTTGGTCCCCGCCGCCCCCATCACGCTGTTCATCATGGTCAGCGCCCAGTTGGCGATCCACGGGAACAGGCAGATAAAGATGACGGGCACCTCCACTTTGGGCGTTTCCCTCACCACCTGGTTGGCGGTGACCACGCCGATAAAGACCAGAATCGGCACGATGGCGGTCATTGGAATGATGGCGAGCATAAAGGCCCCCAGCCCGAACAGCGGCACGATGAACATGGTTACGCCAGAGGCCAGCGTGTAGCCGATGCTCGCCCCCATCGCTTTCCAGCCCGCATGGCCGACGTAGACCGTCACCGGGAACGGGTTGCCCATCAGGCAGCCGAGCATCGAGGCCAGACCGTTAGCCAGCATCACCTTGCGGGTCGGGTACTCATCCCCCGCCGCGTGGGCGCTTTCGATGTTCTCAAGGTCAAAGATGTAGTTCGCCAGCCCCAGCGGAACCGCAGACGCCAGATACGGCAGCGCGTGCGGCAGACCCTGCATAAAGCTGTCGATATGCACTTCCGGCGGGTTGAAACCGAAGGAGGACATCGAGGCTTTGATCGCTTCCGGGCTTTGCAGGCCGGAGATCCACGCCAGCGCGGTACCGGCGATCAGCAGCAGCAGACCGGTCGGGATGCGGGCGAAGATCGGCTTTTTACCAAACCAGTTGATGAAGATCAGCAGCAGCACGATGAAGGAGACCGTCGGCGCTTCGAAGGCCTGGAGCATCGGGTTCATTGCCAGCAGCAGCAGACCCAGACCGGACAGGCACGACAGCAGCACGGTACGCGGGATCATCTTGCGGATGGTTTCGCCGAGGAAGGAACCGCCCGCGAGGATCATCGCCTCCACGAAGCACCACACCAGACCAATCTGGATGGCGAAATCCGCATCGCCGGTCTGCTGATAGACCGGCATCAGCACCAGGAAGGTCACGGTGAAGATCGACGGGGCGCTCGGCCCCGACGGCAGTGCGGTCACGTCGTTACGCCCGGTCTGGCGCGCCATCTGTAAACCGAACCACGCGTAGCAGACGCTCGCCACCAGTACCGCCAGCCCGAAGGCCGGCGCAATACGTCCATAAACAATCTCTTTCGGGATGCCGACGACAAAAATGAGCAGCCCCATCATGGTCAGCAGGTTCGTCAGGTTGTTGGTCATCAACCCGAAGTACGCCGCCCAGTCACCTCTTTTCCACTCAAGTTTCATGCTTTTCATGGATGCTTACCTTATAAGAAGTAGCGATCGCGGAAGGTCAACAGCGCCTTTTCAAAACAGCTAAACGGCGGGTGAACGATGCCCGCCCCAATCATGCCGATCCCGGCGTCTTTGTGGGCAATCGCCGTGTTGATCACAGGCAGGATGCCGCTGCCCGCCACGCGGGTAATGTCGATGGCGGTCGGGATGCCCATGAACGACAGCAGCGGAATGGTAACGTTCGGGTTTTCACCGAGGGTGATCTCGCGCATCTGGCGGGAGAAGTCGATGGCTTCCTCCACCGTGCCGCCTACCAGGGCGACAATCGCCGGGGCCGTCGCCATCGCAAAGCCGCCGATGCCGTAGGTTTCGGTGATGGCGCTGTCGCCGATATCCAGCCCGGAGTCTTCCGGCTTGTAGCCCGCGAACATCGGGCCAATCACCTGCTGCGCCGGGCCGGTGAACCACTGCCCCGGCAGGCCGGAGATGCGCAGGCCAAACTCGTAGCCGTTGCGCGCCATGGTGGTGACCACGGTGCTGTACTCGATGCCGTGGGCGGCATCCAGCGCGGCTTTGCACATCGCCATCCACGTCGGGCCGGAGAAGTAGTCGCTGCTGGCGACAAACTCAAACACCTGGCGCTGCTGCTCCACCGGATAGCCCGCCTGGATCAGCCCCGGGGTCAGGGCCTGAATCAGCAGCGTGGTGCCGGCATTGTTGCGGTTGTGGCACTCGTCGCCCATGTGCAGGGCCTGAGCCAGCATTAAGCGCAGGTCGATTTCGCCGATGATTTTCATGGCATCGCGCAGCATCGGGCCGAGCACGTCGCGCATCCAGTTCAGACGGTCGATCACGCTCTGGTCGTTGGCACCCATGCGCAGGATCTTCGCCATCTGCTCGCTGAGGTTGGTGAAGGCGCGGTTGCCCCAGGTTTTGTTCTCGACGATGTGCATAAACATCGACGCGGAGGTAACGCCCGCCATCGAGCCCACGCAGTCGTGCTCGTGACACGGCGAGAAGGTGATCTCCCCGGAGGCCGCCAGCCGTGCCGCGTCCTCGAGATCTGTTGCCAGCCCTTCAAACACCAGCGCCCCGGTAACGGCCCCTTTCATCGCTCCGCACATGTTTTCCCAGGCCACCGGCGGGCCGGCGTGCAGGATGGTGGTGCGGGTCATCCCCGGCACCACGTTAATGGCCTGGTCGTAGCCCACCAGCACCGGGTGAGACTGGATAATGCGCTCCAGCGCGATTTTGTTGGCAGCGGCAATTTTCTCCGCCAGCGGTTTATCCGCCAGCTGATCCAGCGCTTCCACCACCTGCATATTGCCCTGCCCCGGCGGGGTCCAGTCGAGGTGGGTAACCGGGACGTGCTGCTTCTTCAGGTCGTCGCTGAACAGGGCGATGCCGACGTTAATGACGTTAAGCGGCTGGTTAAATAAGGTGGTCATCAGGCTTTCTCCCCTTTGCAGACAAATTCACGTGCCAGTAATCCGGTATTGGTACTGCTGCTGGCCCAGATGACGCCCGCATCGGTCAGCAGCTGGCACTGCTGGCTGAGAGACGGGGTATCCTGGTCGGTGCCGAGCACATAGCCGAGGATCTCCAGCGGACGGTTGTCGGCTCTGGCGATCGCCTGCGCCTCCTTGATCGCCTCGATCATCACCCCCACCGGATCTTCGTGCGATCCGAACCCGAGAACGAAGTCCATGACGATCACACCCACTTCGGGATCCCGCGCCTCCTGCAGCAGGCGGCTGATGCGGTTGGTCGGGTCGATCATCGGGTGCGGTTTGCCGTTGGTGAAGTCGTCGTCACCAAAGTCGAGGAAGGTGTGGGCCTGGCTGACGTTGATATCTGCCAGACGTTTGGTCGGATCCGGCTGAATGTTGCTGTAGACATCGTCGTATTTTTCCAGCGCGGCGAACATGGCTTCGTCGCACAGGGTGCCGCCGCAGAACAGGCCGCGAATGTACTTCTGCTGCGGGGTCAGACGGGCGCGCACCTCTTCGATCAGCGGCCAGTTGAGCGGGTGCAGATCCAGTGACTCTTTTTTAATCCCGGTGAGCAAGACCGCTTTCAGCGCCGCCTCTTTGGTGCCGCGGGCAAACTGTAATCCGTCTTCATCGGCCGGTGGCTCGTTGCGACCGAGGAAGCAGACCACCACAGGTTTACGGCAGGCGCGGGCGCGGGCCAGCACTTTCTCGGCCACCGCAGGCGCAGGCGGTTTGGAGATCAGCGCGATGACCTGGGTGGCGTCGTCGGCTTCCAGCATGCCGATGGCGTCGAGCATCATCAGCCCGCCGATTTTTTCGCTCAGATCGCGGCCGCCGGTGCCGATCAGCTGGGAGATCCCGCCGCCGAACTCGTGGATGCGCGCGCTCAGCTCCTGGCTGCCGGTACCGGAGGCACCGACGATACCGATCGAGCCGCGACGCACCGCGTTGGCAAAGCACAGCCCTGCCCCGTTAATGATGGCGGTGCCGCAGTCCGGCCCCATCATCAGCAGCCCTTTCTCGTGGGCCAGCTGCTTGAGCGCCAGCTCGTCGTCGAGCGAGACGTTATCAGAGAACAGCATCACGTTGAGGCCGTTCTCCAGCGCCTGGCGCGCCTCGCGGGCGGCAAAGGTGCCGTTGACGGAGATCACCGCCAGATTGCTCTCCGGGCGATGGGTTTTGGCACTGGCGAGGGTGGCGTATCGCGCTTCATGACTGCCGGCGCTCTCTTTGCGGGTGAACAGGGCTTCGATGGCGGCCAGGGTGTCGTCGTTGGCGGCCTCGCCTTTAATGACGATCATCAGGTCGCCGTTTTTGGCGTCTTCTAATTCCGGCGTCAGCAGGCCGAGATTTTTTAATACGCCTTTATTCATTTCAGTGGCCATGGCGACAAAGGCCTGTTCCACGCCGGGCAATTTATTGGCTTTGGTGGAAACCGACATCAGCGATACGGAATCAAAATAAGTATTCTTTTTTATTACGATTTTGGTGGGCATTACGTCCTCCTGGATGCGGGCAAAAGGGGGCCACATCACGCCCGAAGGCATGATGGAAAAACGGTCCGGTTTTAATTTCAGGCCAGCCCGAAACGGCTGGCCGGGGGTATTACGCGCCGGCGGCGATCAGCAGGTCGGCGATCTCGTTGAAGCCTTTTTCCCGCGCCAGTTCGAGGGGAGATTTGCCGTACTTGTCGGTCATGTGCGGGTTGGCGCCGTGGTCGAGCAGCAGCTTCACAATCGCCTGCTGGCGGGCACCGCCATCATTGAGAACGATGGCTTCGAGCAGCGGCGTCCAGCCTACGAAGTTGGTGTGGTTAACGTTGATGTCGGTGTGGGTCAGCAGCTCCTGCACCACTTCCAGATGCCCCTTCTCGCTGGCCGGGGTGATGCCCACGCCGCCAAAGCGGGTCAGCCTGTCGAGATCCGGGTTGGCCGGCAGCACCAGGCGCAGCAGGGTGAGATCGTTGGTCAGGCAGCTGATGAGGAACGGGTTGAAACAGGTCTGATCCTGCTGGTCGATATTGGCCCCGGCGGCAATCAGTAATTCCACGCAGGGATAATGTTTATTCAGGCTGGCAATAATAATGGCGGTTCTTTTCTGCCGGTTGGTGGCGTTAATATCCACCCCTTTTTCCAGACAGGCTTTTAATGCGTCGGCATTTCCCTGTTCGGCGGCTAGCAGAAATTCAGTAACAAGCTCATTGCTGGACATATCCACACTCCTGGTTTTCCTTTCTGATGGACTGAGCATAGCAACGGCCTGGTCAGAAAAGAATCCGCTTAAAAAGGATTCATCGACAGCGAATTCATTGTTGAGTTAAATTTAACAGTGGAGTCAAAATGTGCGTCTGTGCAACCTTTTCCTTATGTTTTACCGCTTTTTAAGCCCCTAAGCTGCATTCTGCTTATGTTTACTGAGCCCTTGTGCCGTGCGGCTCGCAGCAAATTAGCAGAACTGTGACCGGCGTCAAATGCGTTGTAACCACTTTGTTAAAATATGTTCAAAACTGATGGGTGCCGGGAGCCATAATATGAATTCCATCTTTACCGAAGAGAACCTGCTGGCCTTCACCACCGCGGCGCGTTTTGGCAGCTTCAGCAAAGCCGCCGCCGAACTGGGGGTGACCACCTCAGCCATCAGCTACACCATCAAGCGGATGGAGACCGGCCTCGACGTGGTGCTGTTTGTGCGTAACACCCGCAGCATCGAGCTGACCGAGTCGGGGTTCTACTTCTACCGCAAATCCATAGACCTGCTGAATGACTTCCACGCCATCAAGCGTGGGATCGACACCATTTCGCAGGGCATTGAGACCCGGGTGCGGATCTGCATCAACCAGCTGCTCTACACCCCGCGCCACACCGCTCGCCTGTTACAGGTGCTGAAAAAGCAGTTCCCCACCTGCCAGATCACGGTCACGACCGAGGTGTACAACGGGGTCTGGGATTCGATCATCAATAACCAGGCGAATATCGCCATTGGTGCTCCGGATACCCTGCTCGACGGCGGCGGGATTGATTACACCGAGATTGGCGCCATCCGCTGGGTGTTCGCCATCGCCCCGGACCATCCGCTGGCGCTGGCCCCGGAGCCGCTGGCCGAGAGCCAGCTGCGGCTGTATCCCAACATCATGGTTGAAGACACGGCGCACACCATCAATAAAAAAGTGGGCTGGCTGCTGCACGGCCAGGAGGCGATCCTGGTTCCGGATTTCAATACCAAGTGCCAGTGTCAGATCCTCGGAGAAGGGATTGGTTTTTTACCGGAGCATATGGCGAGAGAGGCGGTGGATGCAGGACTGCTGGTGACGCGACGTATTAATAACCCGCGCCAGGATTCGCGCATGCTGCTCGCCACGCAGCATGCGGCTACCGGTCAGGTCACCCGTTGGATCAAACAGCAGTTTGCGCCTCAGGGGGTGCTGACCGGGATCTACAGCGATTTACTGTGGCGGGATTAGCTGCGGCTCTGCACCCAGAACGCGTGGATAAGGCCGGGGATGTAACCCAACAGGGTCAGGATGATGTTCAGAATAAACGCCCAGCCGAAGCCTTTACCCAGCAGCACGCCAAGGGGCGGTAAAATGATGGTAATTACGATACGCCAGAAACCCATAGATTCTCCATGTAAGCAGTCAGGTCATTGTAAAAGAAGAGCTTTTACCTTAAGCGTAGTGAGTCTACGCACAGCCGCCAGCGTTCGCGTGAAGTTTTACCCTCTTTTACCCTCTTTACACAGGTTTAGTCTGGCGATTAAGGGGTAATCCTCGCGGGATGCTGTACCCGGGCCTGCGCCTGGGCTAAGCTCAGGGACACATCAATCCTGAAGGAGGTAATTATGTTTTCTGTTGGCGATCTCGTACAACCGCGCATGGGCGGACCGAAACTTAAAGTCATCGAAGTGCATGAAGATCAGATTGTGGCGGTGCAGGCGAGTAACGAGCAAGGGGAGAAATTCACCCTGAAGGCAGCGGACGTAACGCTGTATAAAGAAGACGGTGATTTTGGGGTTTGCTAAGCAGACGCTACCGGGCGGTATTACTCCGCCCGATATGCACAGTTTAAATCAGGAAATCATCCAGTGATTTTCCTTCTGCCAGTGCAAGGGCAATAGGCTTCGGCGTACGGCCCTGACCGGTCCAGGTTTTTTCCTGACCGTCGACATCGGTAAAGCGATATTTTGCCGCGCGCGCCTGACGTTTTTTCGGCTGTGCCGGGGCGTTCAGCAGATCGGAACTCAGCAGATCTTCTGCCGAAATACCGTCGGCTTTCATCATCTCCAGCAGGGCGTTAATTTTCTGACTCTGTTCGGCACGCTGCTGTTCAACTTCAGCCTGTTCATTACGTTTCTCTTCCGTGACAATGCGCAGCTTTTCGAGCATATCTTCCAGCACGTCCAGCGAGAATTCACGCGCCGTTGCGCGCAGGGTACGAATATTATTAAGATTCTGTAACAGCGAAGTCATATAAAATGAAAACCTTTTCAAGTCGATAAAATAAACAATAGCGGCCATGGTAATTCATTTGTTTATGAACATCCAGACAACAGCGCACGAAAATATAATTTATCTCAAATTAAATGAAATAAAGAAAATAGTCAGTGCGATGCTTCTCTTTTTGTATGATTTATCCTGATAACCTGTTTAATGATTATTTAATTCCTGAACCTTTCCAGGGGAATTGCCTGGGCTTTTCTCTTGTCGGCATAACGACTATTCATTCACTTCTGACGCATAAATCAAAAAACCTCTTTCCAGACTTTCACTCCAACCAATCTCAAACTGGCAGCATGAGCAGCAAGCAAAGCACGGGATTTTTCGCCCCGGAACACAGCAGATGCCCTCCGCTGAAAATAAAAAATACAACCCATTGTTTATCAAAAAGAAAAACAAAGAACGAAGAGAAAATGCCGCCGCACTGGCAAAACCGATTGGCTTAGAGAATTTTACGGACAAAACGCCTTTAAATAAAAATTTATCGCTAATTGTAGGTTTCAATGCAGAGAGATACTCTATACACGAAAAATAATGCAAACTAAAGCACTAACCTACCCTGCTTTAGCCTCTCTGTTATACAACCTTTAAGGAGTCAGGACATGTTCTCTCGGCAGTCTCGCCTGCGTCACGCGGTAGCGGATACCTTTGCCATGGTGGTCTACTGTTCGGTGGTGAACATGCTGATTGAAATATTCCTCTCCGGAATGACCTTCGAGCAGTCGCTTTCCTCCCGCCTGGTGGCCGTCCCGGTGAATATCCTTATTGCATGGCCATACGGTTTCTATCGCGATGCGGTGATGCGCGTTGCCCGTCGCTACTCGCCCACCGGCTGGATGAAAAATCTGGCGGACGTGGTGGCCTACGTCACCTTTCAGTCGCCGGTGTATGTCGCGATCCTGTTAACGGTGGGAGCCGACTGGCACCAGATTGCCGCGGCGGTGAGTTCAAATATCGTGGTGTCGATGATGATGGGTGCGGTCTACGGCTATTTCCTCGATTACTGCCGACGTCTGTTCAAAGTCAGCCAGTATCAACAGGTCAAAGCGTAAAGCACGGCGACTGGCGCAAGCCAGTCGCGTCATTATTGCGCGTCGCCAAACAGGCCCTTCAGAAAGCGTTCCAGCGCCATGCGGGAACTGAAGCCATGCGGAATACCATAATGTTCCTGGTTATTGCCCCCTAAATAGAGCGGGAACTGCTCATAATGGTCGCTGGTTTTCATCTCTGAAGCAGGGTCCGCAAAGGAAAGGCTTTTCTCTTTCAGCGTCGGGTGAATGATCAGCGCCGTGCGCCCCATACGGGCTTCCCGGTTCACATAAACATAATTATCGCCACGACGGTACCCGTATGCTTTTTGGGTTACCACATCCACGGTAAATCCCGCTTTTTCAAGTTCGCGCGCAACCTCATCGGGTCGTAAATACATATTCTTTCCTCGTTATCATTTCCTGCCGGGCAACCTTACCGTATTCAGCAATAGCAGCGCTTTCAGAAAAATCCATAAACGGCCTGATAAGCCGTGACCGGCTTCAGATATTAAAAAGGTGGTCTAAACTATTAATTACCGCAAATACAAGGGAGAAGCATATGTTTAACCGTTCGAACCGAAACGATGTTGACGACGATGTTCAGGATATCCATAACGATGTCAGGAAATTAGCGGATTCGCTGGAAAGCGTTTTGAAATCCTGGGGATCGGATGCGAAGGGCGAAGCGGACGACGCCAGACGTAAAGCCAAATCGCTGCTGCGTGAAACCCGCGCGCGTCTGCAGGGTCGCTCGACCGGCAAGCAGGCCGCCTGCGATGCCATTGGCTGCGCTAACACCTTTATCCGTGAACGTCCGATGTGTGCGGTAGGGACCGTCGCCGCGGTGGGGATCTTTATCGGCGCGCTGCTTGCTCTGCGCAAATAATCTCCGATCCGGCTCTATCCTCCTTTGCCCCCATGCCCTGCGGTGTGGGGGTTTTTCTTTTTTAAGCCCGAGCGCCTCCCTCTCCCGTTGAACGCATCACCGACAGTGAACCCCTGACATTTTCCCATATCTTGTATGGTTGAAACTTACGATAACTACATCTAGTATTCTCTTTAGCAAGACAGACTCCTGGTGACGCACTAACTGGCGTCGGAATCCTATTCTAGATGGAAATACGAATCATGCGCATTATTATTTACACTCAAAACGACTGTGTGCAGTGCCATGCTACCAAACGCGCCATGGAGAGCCGCGGCGTGGCCTTTGAAATGGTGAATGTTGACCTGGTTCCTGACGCGGCAGAGATGCTCAAAGCCCAGGGGTTCCGCCAGTTGCCGGTGGTGATCGCCGGGGAAACCAGTTGGTCCGGCTTCCGCCCGGATCTGATTAACCGTCTGCCCCAGCCAGCCCAGGCCGCCCGGGCATGAGCCTGCTCGTCTACTTCTCCAGCAGTTCGGAGAACACGCACCGCTTTATCGCGCGCGTCGGGCTGCCCGCCGTGCGGATCCCGCTTAACGAGCGGGAGCGGCTCCAGGTAGACGAGCCCTTTATTCTGGTGGTGCCCAGCTACGGCGGGGGTGGAACGGCCGGGGCGGTGCCGCGGCAGGCGATCCGCTTTCTCAACGATCCGCACAACCGGGCGCTTATCCGCGGGGTGATTGCCGCCGGCAACCGTAACTTCGGCGAGGCGTTCGGCCGCGCCGGGGACGTCATCTCACAAAAATGCGGCGTGCCGTACCTCTATCGCTTCGAGCTGATGGGGACCCAGCAGGACGTCGACAACGTGCGTAAAGGAGTGAACGAATTTTGGCAACGACAACCGCAGAGCGCGTGATGCAGAGATCAACCGATTTCCATGCGCTGAACGCCATGCTGAACCTGTACGATCGGGACGGGAAGATCCAGTTCAGCAAAGATCATGAGGCGGTGGACGCCTTTTTTAACGCCCACGTCTACCCCAACAGCATGTCCTTTACCAGCCCGCAGGCGCGTCTCGACTATCTGGTCAGCGAGAGTTACTACGATCCGAGGGTGCTGGCACGCTTCGATCGTGCCTTCGTGCTGGGGCTGTTTGCCCACGCTCACGCCAGCGGTTTTCGTTTTCAGACCTTCCTCGGCGCATGGAAGTTTTATACCAGCTACACGCTGAAAACCTTCGACGGTAAGCAGTACCTCGAACACTTCGAGGATCGGGTGGTGATGGTGGCCCTGACCCTGTCCCAGGGGGATGAAACCCTTGCCCGCCAGCTTACCGACGAAATGCTCGCCGGACGCTTCCAGCCCGCGACGCCCACCTTCCTCAACTGCGGCAAGGCCCAGCGCGGGGAGCTGGTCTCCTGCTTCCTGCTGCGTATCGAAGACAATATGGAGTCCATTGGCCGGGCGGTGAACTCAGCGTTGCAGCTCTCCAAACGCGGCGGCGGCGTGGCGTTTTTACTCTCGAACCTGCGGGAAGCGGGGGCGCCGATCAAGCGCATTGAGAACCAGTCCTCGGGGGTGATCCCGGTGATGAAAATGCTGGAAGATGCTTTCTCCTACGCCAACCAGCTGGGCGCGCGCCAGGGGGCCGGGGCGGTCTATCTGCATGCCCATCACCCGGACATTCTGCGGTTCCTCGACACCAAACGGGAAAACACCGACGAAAAAATTCGTATCAAAACCCTGTCGCTGGGGGTGGTGATCCCGGATATCACCTTCCGGCTGGCGAAGGAGAACGCCGATATGGCGCTGTTCTCACCCTATGACGTGGAGCGCATCTACGGCAAGCCGTTTGGCGATGTGGCGGTCAGCGAGCTGTACGACGAGATGGTGGCGGATCCGAGCATTCGTAAGACTACTCTCAACGCCCGCGACTTCTTCCAGCGGCTGGCGGAGATCCAGTTTGAGTCCGGCTATCCGTACATCATGTATGAAGATACCGTTAACCGCGCCAACCCCATTGCCGGGCGCATCAACATGAGCAACCTGTGCTCGGAGATTTTGCAGGTCAACAGCGCCTCAACCTATGACGAGGATCTGGATTACACCCGGATCGGGCACGATATCTCCTGCAATCTGGGCTCGCTGAACATTGCCCATACCATGGACTCCCCCAACTTTGGCCGTACCGTCGAAACTGCGGTGCGCGGCCTGTCGGCGGTGTCGGACATGAGCCACATCCGCAGCGTGCCGTCGGTGGAGGCCGGGAACGCCGCCTCGCACGCCATCGGCCTCGGGCAGATGAACCTGCACGGCTATCTGGCGCGGGAGGGGATCGCCTACGGCAGTCCGGAGGGGCTGGATTTCACCAATCTCTATTTCTACACCATCACCTGGCACGCCCTGAACACCTCGATGATGCTGGCCCGCGAAAAGGGGCGGCGTTTCGCGGGCTTCGAACAGTCGCGCTACGCCAGCGGGGAGTATTTTAGTCGGTATCTGGAAAACGACTGGCAGCCGAAAACGGAGAAGGTGCGCGCGCTCTTTGCCCGGGCCGGCATTACCCTGCCGACGCGGGAGATGTGGCAGCAGCTGCGGGACGACGTGATGCAGTTCGGCATCTACAACCAGAATTTGCAGGCAGTGCCGCCTACCGGGTCGATCTCGTACATCAACCATGCGACCTCGAGCATTCACCCTATCGTCTCGAAAATCGAGATCCGCAAAGAGGGCAAAACCGGGCGCGTTTACTACCCTGCCCCCTTTATGACCAACGAGAACCTGGCCCTGTATCAGGACGCCTACGAGATTGGGCCGGAAAAGATTATCGATACCTATGCCGAGGCGACGAAGCACGTCGACCAGGGGCTGTCGCTGACGCTGTTTTTCCCGGACACCGCCACCACCCGCGACATCAACAGAGCGCAGATTTACGCGTGGAAGAAAGGGATCAAAACCCTGTACTACATTCGCCTGCGCCAGCTTGCGCTGGAAGGCACCGAAACAGAAGGCTGCGTGTCCTGCGCGCTTTAAGGAGAGAGGATGAAACTGTCACGGGTTCACGCCGTTAACTGGAACAAGATTGAAGATGATAAGGATCTGGAGGTGTGGAACCGCCTGACCAGCAACTTCTGGCTACCGGAAAAGGTGCCTCTGTCGAATGACGTCCAGGCCTGGGCCACCCTGAGCCACGCCGAGCAGCAGCTGACCATTCGCGTCTTTACCGGCCTGACCCTGCTCGACACGGTGCAGAACACGGTGGGCGCTCCGGCCCTGATCGCCGATGCGCTGACGCCGCACGAAGAGGCGGTGATGTCGAACATCAGCTTTATGGAGGCGGTGCATGCCCGCTCCTACAGCTCGATCTTCTCCACCCTCTGTCAGACCCGGGACGTGGATGCCGCCTACCGCTGGAGCGAGGAGAGCGACGCGTTGCAGCGCAAAGCTCAGCGGGTGCTGGAACAGTATCGCGCCGACGAGCCGCTGAAGAAGAAGATCGCCAGCGTGTTTCTGGAATCGTTCCTCTTCTACTCCGGCTTCTGGCTGCCGATGTACTGGTCCAGCCGGGGCAAGCTGACCAATACCGCGGATCTGATCCGGCTCATCATCCGCGATGAGGCGGTACACGGGTACTACATTGGCTATAAGTTCCAAAAAGGGCTGGAGAAAGTGAGCGCGGCGGAGCGCGAGGATTTAAAAGGCTTTGCGCTGGATCTGCTGATGGATCTGTATGACAACGAGCTGGCCTATACCGAAGAGCTGTACGCCGGAACCGGCTGGGAGGAGGATGTGAAGGCCTTCCTCTGCTACAACGCCAACAAGGCGCTGATGAACCTCGGCTACGAGGCGCTGTTCCCGCCGGAGATGGCCGAGGTCAACCCGGCCATCCTCGCCGCACTTTCGCCGAATGCCGACGAAAACCACGACTTCTTCTCGGGCTCGGGGTCGTCGTATGTGATGGGTAAAGCGGTGGAGACCGAAGACGAGGACTGGAATTTCTAATAATTTCACCCCGAAAAGGGGTGAAAGAGTGGCGCAACGGTTCAGTCGTGAATGTTGACGCCCAGGCAAGCGCGAACAAACTCAGGGTTAAAGTGCTTCACGGCATCCCCGACGTAGCCCAAATCGAGGGCGTCGATCTGCGCCATTTCGCTCTCCGTCAGGGAGAAATCCCAGATAGCAACGTTCTCTTCGATACGTTCCTGATGGGTCGATTTTGGAATGACGGTCACACCGCGCTGGACGTTCCAGCGCAGGACCACCTGAGCAACGCTCTTTTTATGGGCATCGGCAATGCCCTGCAGCATCGCATTTTCATACGGCTTGTGTCGCCCGCCGCCCAAGGGCGCCCAGGCTTCAGGCTGCACGTTGTAATAGCGCATGGTTTCCAGGGCGGCAGGTTGGGCAAAGTACGGATGCAGTTCAACCTGATTGACCATCGGCCTGATTCGGACGGTTTCACAGAAGTTGGCTAAGACGTGAGGATAAAAATTGGACACCCCAATCGCTCTCAGTTTACCGGCTTCATAGGCCTCTTCCATCGCCCGCCACGCGCTGAAATAGTCCCGCATGGCCTGATGCAGCAAGTAGAGATCAAAGTACTCCAGCCCCGATTTTTCTAACGACGCGTCGATACCCGCTTTGGCCGTCTCGTCGCTGGCCATGTCCTGCACCCACAGTTTTGAGGTAATGAACAGCTCTTCCCGGGTGCACAGGCCCCCGGCAATGGCTTCCCGAACGGCGTCGCCCACGGCATCTTCATTGCCATAGACCGCAGCCGTATCGATCAGACGATAGCCTGCCCGAATCGCGCTCAGCACGGACTGTTTACACTCTTCTTTGTCAGTAACCTGAAAAACACCGAAACCGGCCATCGGCATTTTCAGGCCGTTGCTTAATTCTGCATATTCCACGATTGAACTCCTCTGCGCTGTCAAACAGCCATTCTAAAGGACAAAGACGGTGGCGATTAAGAGGCAGAGCCTGACAGGAGTTATGCAAATAATTCATTAATGCCCTTCTCAGATAGCGTTTCTGCTCGCAAGCCCCTCTTTAAAAACAGGCAATGCCGGGAAGAGCGTTGCCCGGCAACGATGAGGGTGGGCCGCCTGGAGCGTTCAGGCCGCTGTGAGCGCAAAGCGGGCATCAGGATACAGAACAAAAAAAATCGCCAGATGAGTGAGTAAAAGCTACAGTCAATACAGCTCCAACTGGTATGACCACACAAAAAAAGGCTCACCTGATGAATTCGATAATAATACCGGTCACTGAAGGCGGATTTCTGGCTGCCACGTTATGGGAAAAAAACGATGCAAGAGCACTGGTTATCCTTCATCCTGCTACGGCGGTTGTGCAGGCGTTTTACAAAGGCTTCGCAGAGTATCTTAACAACATGGGATTCAGCGTTCTGACTTACGACTACCGTGGGACGGGTCGCTCGAAGTCGGGAATGCTCCGTCACTACAGCGTCTCCATGTCAGACTGGATCGAGCAGGATGTAGGCTGCATAACGGCCTGGGCTAAGGCGCGTTTCCCCGGGCTTAGCCTGCTGGCAGTGGGTCACAGCATTGGTGGGCACGCCGTTCTGCTTTCGACGGCCACCCACTCCCTGAAGGCGGCGGTCATTGTGGCATCACACGCCGGGGTGACCAGGACCATCAAACATACGGCAGAAAAGGTACGCGTATGGTGCTTACTGCGTATTCTCGCGCCGGCGCTATGCCGTATCTTTGGGTATATGCCTGCCAGGCGCCTCGGGCTGGGAGAAGATTTACCCGCGCCTGTGATGCTACAGTGGGGACGCTGGAGCGCAATGCCGGGTTACTTTTACGACGATCCTGACTGGGATGCGCGCCGACGGGCAAGCGAGATAAGGTTACCCTTACTGGTGATGGGTTTTGATGACGATCCCTGGGCTAACCCCGAAGCCATTACGCGCCTGCTGGAGCCGGTACAGCACGCAAAAATTGAACGCCAGGAGATACGGCACGCGGAATTCGGTCTCTCAGGCGTCGGCCACATGGGCTTTTTTCGTACGCGATGTGCAGAGAAATTATGGCCTGTCGTCGGTGAGTGGCTGGAGAGTCAGTGCCCGGGATGATAACGACCCTGGCGACTACGAGCCAGAAACAGATTTACGGCCTGCAGCAGAAAGGGAAATACCGTCCGGATTAAACGTAGCAATGCGTTATTAAGCCAGGCGGCAAAATAAGCGAACCGCTGTCATGCGAAATTAAGTTAATAAAAAACCCGCTCAGGGCGGGTTTATTTTATTATCAGCAATGCTTAACTGCTCAGGCTATTACCTTCATCGCTATCGTAATAACTACTGATAATTAACGCAGATTACAGGACTGTGACGTTTCCGGCAGCAGGACCTTTAGCGCCATTTTCAATGGTGAAGGAGACTTTCTGGCCTTCTTCAAGGGTTTTGAAGCTGTCGCTCTGGATAGCAGAGAAGTGTACGAAGACATCTTTGCTGCCGTCATCAGGGGTGATAAAGCCAAAACCTTTATCTGCGTTAAACCATTTTACTAAACCAGTCATTTTATTAGACATAGATAATTCCTTAATGATGAGCCACTTAAACGCGGCGATGATGGCCTGTATTGCGAGAGTTACTTACCTGGCACTTAGGAGGAGACTCATGAAGAAGGGTATCTGTGGATAACACTTGAACTGAGGACTGCTTTACTAAAACTGCTTTCGTAAGGTCTGTTTTCCAAACCGATGGCGCTATTAAGACATAGAAAAATTAGCTAAGCAATGTTTATATTATTTATTTTACCCGTTTAAACACCCGGATGGCTGAATGGCTGATATATCCCCTGTCCTTTTAAATTTCCACATTTTCCGATCGGAGGAATATATTCCCAAATAAAGTATGAGCGCAAAAAAAAGCAGCCCTTGGGGGCTGCTGATTATGATGACAAAGTGCCCGCATTTTTGCCGGGTGGCGCTGCGCTTACCCGGCCTACCGTTTCTGTAGGCCCGTGCAAGCAAAGCGCCGCCGGGCGGCCCTTCGGGGCTGCTTTTTACACTTTAGCCAGTTCCCTTAAGTGCTTTTTCAGTTTGTGATATTCATCAATCACGTACTGTTCGGCACCCTGCTGGTCGGCAATCGGCTCCACGCGCACGGCGCAATACTTATACTCCGGCGTTTTGGTAATCGGGCTCAGGTTCTCCGTCACCAGCTCGTTACAGGCTCCGATCCACCACTGGTAGGTCATGTACACCGCACCCATGTTCGGGCGATCGCTCACCTGGGCGCGGGTAATGACTTTGCCTTTACGCGATGTGACCCACACCAGGGCTTCGTCTTCAATACCGAGGCGCTTCGCGTCGGCGGTATTGATCTGCGCATAGCCCGGTTCATCCGCCAGGGCAGCCAGTGCCGCACAGTTACCGGTCATCGAACGGCAAGAGTAGTGGCCAACCTCACGCACCGTCGACAGCACCAGCGGGTACTCGTCGGTGAGCTTGTCGATCGGCGCAACCCAGTCGCAGGTATAGAGCTGTCCCAGCCCGTTCGGGGTGGAGAACTCTTTTTCGAACAGGTAATCCGTCCCCTGATCGGCCTCTGACTCGTCGCGGCACGGCCACTGGATATAGCCCAGCTCGCCCATCTTCTCGTAGGTGGCTCCGAAGAAATCCGGGCACAGATGACGCAGTTCATCCCAGATCTGCCGGGTGTTGTCATAGTGCATCGGATAGCCCATCCGGGTGGCGATCTCGCTGATGATCTGCCAGTCGGTTTTGAGATCCCACTTCGGCTCTACCGCTTTGAAGAAGCGCTGGAAACCGCGGTCGGCGGCGGTGTAAACCCCCTCGTGCTCACCCCAGGAGGTGGACGGCAGGATCACATCGGCGGCGGCGGCGGTCTTGGTCATAAAGATGTCCTGCACAATGACCAGCTCCAGCTCCTCAAAGGCCTTACGCACCGCGGATAGCTCGGCGTCGGTCTGGAGCGGATCTTCCCCCATGATATAGGCGGCACGCACTTCGCCGTGCGCGACCCGGTGCGGCAGCTCGCTGATGCGGTACCCGGTATGGGCAGGCAGAGATTCCACGCCCCGGGCTTTGGCGAACTTAGCCCGGTTTTCCGGGTTGTTGATGTACTGATAGCCCGGATAGGTATCCGGCAGCGCACCCATGTCGCACGCGCCCTGCACGTTGTTCTGCCCGCGCACCGGGTTAACCCCGGCGTAAGGCTTGCCGAGGTTGCCGGTCAGCAGCGCCAGGCTGGTCAGGGAACGTACGGTTTCCACGCCCTGGTAGAACTGGGTCACGCCCATGCCCCACAGAATGGCCGCGTTTTCCGCTGCGGCATACATCCGTGCCGCCTGGCGGATCTCCTGGGCGCTGACCCCGGTGATGTCTTCAACGGATTCCGGCGTGTAGCCTTCAACGATTTTGCGATACTCCTCGAAGCCTTCGGAACGGGCCGCCACAAAGGCGCGGTCGTACAGCTGCTCTTCGATAATCACGTGCCCCATCGCGTTGAGCAGCGCGATGTTGGAGCCGTTTTTCAGGGCGATGTGCATATCGGCAATGCGCGCGGTTTCAATTTTGCGCGGATCGCAGACGATAATCTTCGCCCCGTTGCGTTTGGCTTTGATCACCCGGTTCGCCACGATAGGGTGCGAATCCGCCGGGTTATAGCCAAAAATAAAGACCATATCGGCATTCTCGATGCCAACAATGGAGTTACTCATTGCGCCGTTACCGACCGACTGGTGCAGACCTGCAACCGATGGGCCGTGTCAGACGCGCGCGCAGCAGTCGACATTGTTGGTGCCGACTGCCGCGCGGGCAAATTTTTGCATGATGTAGTTGGTTTCATTCCCGGTGCCGCGCGATGACCCGGTGGTCATGATCGCGTCCGGGCCGTGTGCGGCTTTGATCGCACAGAGTTTAGTGGCAACGTAATCCAGCGCTTCGTCCCAGGAGACGGCCTCCAGCTTGCCGCCGCGCTCGCGACGGATCATCGGTGACTTCAGGCGCGGGGTGAGGATCTGCGTATCGTTGATAAAATCCCAGCCGTAGTAGCCTTTCAGGCAGAGATCGCCCTGATTGGTCTTACCCTGTGCCGCTTCAGCCTTGACGACTTTGCCGTTATCGACCACCAGGTTGATTTTGCAACCCGATGCGCAATAGGGGCAAACCGTGACGACTTTCTTCATCGGTAGTTACTCCGTTAGTAATATGTCCTCAGCGGTATGCATGAAGTGTGCCAGCATGAAATTTGAAGTTAAGTAGCTGAAATTGTGGAAAAATAGAGAAAGAGTTTTGCGGGGGGGCAGCCGTTCGTCATAAATGTCATGACGAACGGACAGCGATGACGTTAGCGTACGATCAGCGCGTCGTAGCCTTTGAAGCGGTAGTTAATCAGAGAGGCGATCCAGCAGAGGATAAACAGCCCGACCACGATAAACCCGGCGTTGCCCAGGTTGTCATTCAGCGCCGCCACGTCGTTCCACAGCCCGCCCGTCAGACCAAACTTATCCGCCAGCAGGCCCAGCGCTTCCAGCCCGCCGATAAACAGCGCCACCACCACCGAGGTGCCGGTAATGGTCATGTTGTAGTAGAGCTTGCGCTGCGGCTTGTTGAAGGCCCAGCCGTAGGCACCCACCATAATCAGGTTGTCGAGCGTGTCGATCAGCGCCATACCGCTGGTAAACAGCAGCGGGAAGACCATGATCGCCCATACCGACATGCCGCTGGAGGCCCCGGCTGCGGAGATCCCCAGCACCCCGATCTCGGTGGCGGTATCAAAGCCGAGGCCAAACAGAAAGCCCACCAGATACATATGCCAGCTGCGGGTCACCAGGCGGAACGCCGAGCGGAACAGCCAGTTCATCACCCCGCCGCGGGCAAAGGAGACCTCTTCCGGCACCTTCTCGCCGCGCTTCATTTTGTTAAAGCTGCCCCAGACGTCGCGCAGAATAACCAGGTTCACCAGCGCCATCGCCAGCAGGAAAAAGGCCGACACCGCCGTGCCGATGGTGCCGCCGGTCTCGTGGAACCATTCCATGTTACGGCTGAAAGCGGTAGCGGTCGCGGCGATGGCAATCGAGGCCAGCACCACAATGGAGGAGTGCCCCAGCGAGAACCAGGCCCCCACGCCGCACGGGCGTTTGCCCTGCTGCATCATCTTGCGGGTGACGTTATCAATGGCGGCGATGTGGTCCGCATCCACCGCGTGCCGCAGGCCGTAGCACCAGGCCAGCAGGCTGGCCGCCATCAGCGACGGGGTGTTGTGAAAGAGGTAGAACGCGGTTCCCCAGGCGAGAATATTGGTGGCGATCAGGGCCAGCATCAGCGCCATGGCCTTGGGGTGGTTGTTGAAGTATTTGATAAACATCGTGATATCCCGATTTAAGAAAGAGACGCGGCAGCAATCACCGCCTGTCCAAATGCAATCGCGCCGTCTCCGGCGGGCAAGCGCCCGGGAAACAGCACGGTAAAATCGTCCAGCCAGAATTGCAGGCGTTCCCGCAGGAGCCGGTTGTGCATAACCCCGCCGCTACAGACGATGGTGCCGAGGTTGCAGCGGCGGGCATGCTGCACCGCCAGCGTCGCCAGCCCGCCGGCCAGCGCATCGTGGAACGCCCACGCGCGCTCGGCGTCAGAGGCCTGCCAGCCAAGCCACTGGTGCCAGAAGGTGGCCATATCCAGCTCGCCGTCGCGTACCGGCAAGGTGACCGGATGGCTGACCGGCCCGCCGTGCAGCGCCAGGGCCTCCAGCCGACAGGCGGCCTCCCCTTCGTAGCTGAGCTGCGCCGGAGCGCAGCCCGTTGCGGCGGCCACCGCATCAAACAGCCGTCCGGCAGACGAGGCCAGCGGAGAATTCACCCCGCGGGCGATGGCCTGGGCCAGCGGCGGCCAGGGTTTATCCAGCAGCACCCGCGCCTCGGGGCGGGCTTGCCACCCGGGCACAAAGGCCTGGAACTGGGCCAGCAGGTTGCGCCACGGCTGGCGTGCCGCAAGGTCGCCGCCCGGCAGCGCCACCGCAGGCAGCCCGCCGAGCCGGTCACAGCAGCGGTAGTTGACCCGCAGGCACTCCCCACCCCACAGGGCACCGTTTTCCCCCTGGCCCAGCCCGTCAAGGACCAGGGCGATGACGTCCCCGCCGTCGCGCGGCCAGCCATGTTCCGCCAGGCAGGCCGCGGCGTGGGCGTGGTGATGCAGCACGCGATGGTGGGGATACGGCATCTGCTCCCCGAGCCGGGTGGAGCGATAGCCGGGATGGGCGTCGGTCACCACCCCTTCCGGGCTGAACTGCCAGAGATCCTGAAGCACGGTCAGGGCTTGCTGCCACTGGGCCAGCGCGTCGTCATCCCCCAGATCGCCCAGGTGCTGGCTCAGGATCGCCTCCCCGCCGCGCACCAGGCAGAAGGTGTTTTTCAGATCCGCGCCAAGGCATAAAAGCGAAGGTACATTGGCAAAACCGGGCGGCAACGGCAGCGCGTCCGGGACAAAGCCCCGGGAGCGGCGCAGCATTTCGCCGCTGGCGCGCAGCACCGAGTCGTCCATGCGCTGAACGATGTCGCGGTTATGCAGCAGCCAGCCGTCGGCAATCCCGTCCAGATCCTGCATGGCCCGGTCGTTGGTCAGCGCCGGAGGGCAGCCGTTCAGGTTGCCGGAGGTCATCACCAGGGGACGATCCAGATCCTGCATCAGCAGATGCTGGAGCGGGTTCGCCGCCAGCATTACTCCCACCTCGTTCAGCCCGGGGCGATGGCTTCGCAGCAGGCCAGGAGCCGCTTATCCACCAGCACAATGGGTGCCGCCGTGGAGCGCAGCAGCGCCTGCGCTTCTGCAGGAAGTGCAACAGCTAATCGCGGCGGGATCATCACCGCCAGCGGTTTCGCCGGACGCCGCTTGCGCGCGCGCAGCCGGTTAACCGCCAGCGCATTGCCGGCATCGCAGGCCAGATGGAAGCCGCCCAGCCCCTTTATCGCCACGATCCCGCCCTGCTTCAGTGCCTCCACCGCAGCCCGCAGGGCGCTATCTTTCTCTTCACGCCACTCGCCGCACACCCAGCTCAGCTGTGGCCCGCAGTCGGGGCAGGCCACCGGCTGGGCGTGAAAGCGCCGGTCAGCCGGATTGCGGTACTCCGCCGCGCAGGCCGGACAGAGGGCAAACTCCGCCATGGTGGTGGCCGGGCGGTCGTAGGGCATCGCCCGAATAATGGTGAAGCGTGGCCCGCAGTGGGTACAGTTGATAAAGGGATAACGGTAGCGACGCTCGCCCGGATCGTTCATCTCGGCCAGACATTGCGGGCAGGTGGCGGCATCCGGCACCACCTGAGTGGTCATCTTCCCCTGCCCGCTTGGCAGAATGGTGAACGCCTCCGGCAACGAGGCCCAGTGCCACGGCTGCTCGCTGATGTCGTCAATGCGCGCCAGCGGCGGGCCTCCGGCGGCCAGCCGGGTGATAAAATCCTGCGCCTCACCGGTCAGGCGCACCACCACCCCTGCTCCGTCGTTGCAGACGTCGCCTTTCAGCCCCAGCTGCCGGGCCAGTTGCCAGACCCAGGGGCGAAACCCCACCCCCTGGACTTTGCCGCGAATGCGCAGCAGCGTGCCGTTTGTACACATTAATTAACTCTCTACCGCCTCACGCAGGCGTTGTTTCATCGCGCTGTAGGTGGTCTGGGCATAGTTTTCTGCCCAGGCTTGATCGGCAATAGTGTCGATCTTCACCGCGCAGTATTTGGTTTCCGGCGTTTTCGAGACCGGGTCGAGGTTGTCCTGGGTCAGCTCGTTGCAGGCCCCAATCCACCACTGATAGGTCATGTATACCGCCCCTTGATTGATGCGTTCGCTCACGTCGGCGCGGCTGATCACCTTCCCGCGGCGGGAGCTGACCCACACCAGCTGACGATCGCGGATGCCGAGTTGCTGCGCATCCTGCGGGTTGATCTGCACAAAGCCCGGCTCATCCGCCAGGGTTTGCAGCGCCGCGCAGTTGCCGGTCATCGAACGGCAGGAGTAGTGCCCCACCTCGCGCACGGTGCAGAGCACCAGCGGATAGTCGGCGTCCGGCATCTCCGCCGGTTTGCGCCATGGCGCGGCAAACAGCTGCCCTTTGCCGCTCGGGGTGTCGAAGCGGTTGTCCGCGTAGAGCCACGGCGTGCCCGGATGATCGAGGGTCGGACACGGCCACTGGATGTGCCCCATCTCGCCCATTTTTTCGTACGTCACGCCGTAGAACAACGGACACAGCTCGCGCATTTCGTCCCAGATCTGCTGGTTATCGCGGTACGCCATCGGGTAGCCCATCGCGGTGGCGATCAGGCTGATGATCTCCCAGTCGCGCTTGACGTTGCCCTTTGGCTCCACGGCTTTTTCAAAACGCTGGAACCCCCGGTCGGCGCAGGTGAAGACCCCGCCATGCTCGCCCCAGGAGGTGGCGGGCAGCAACACGTCCGCCGCCTCGGCGGTTTTGGTCATAAAGATGTCCTGCACCACCACGAAGTCGAGGGCGTCAAAGCCTTTGCGTACCAACCCTAAGTCGGCTTCGGTCTGGAGCGGATCTTCCCCCATGATGTAATAGGCTTTGACCTTGCCCTCCAGCGCGAGGTGCGGCACTTCGGTGATCCGCACGCCGACCTGGTCATCAATCAGTTGTGGATCGACGCCCCACGCCCGGGCGAATTTCTCCCGCACCTGCGGGTCCGTCACGTCCTGATAGCCGGGGAACTGGTTGGGGATCACCCCCATGTCGCACGCGCCCTGGACGTTATTCTGCCCGCGCACCGGGCCGACGCCGCAGTGTTCGCGCCCGAGGTTGCCGGTAAGCAGCGCCAGAGTGGAGAGCCCTTTCACCACGTCCACCGCCTGCCCGAACTGGGTGACGCCCATCCCCCACATCACGGTGGCGGACGGCGCGGCGGCATAGATGCGCATCGCATCGCGGATCTGCCGGGCGCTGACCCCGGTAATTTCCTCGACGTTTTCCGGAGCGTAGTCGCGGACCGTTTCGCGCAGCGCGTCCAGCCCTTCGGTGTAGCGGGCGACGTAATCGCTGTTGTAGAGGCTCTCGTCCAGCAGGGTGTAGATGAAGGCGTTCACCAGCGCCATGTTGCAGCCGTTGTGGATCTGCAAATGCCGGTCGGCGATGCGCGCGGTTTCAATTTTGCGCGGATCGCAGACGATCACCCGGGCGCCGTTCTGTTTGGCTTTGATCACCCGGCGGGCGACGATCGGGTGCGAGTCGGCGCAGTTGTAGCCGAAGATCAGCAGGCATTTTGAGTTTTCGATATCGCTGATGGAGTTGCTCATCGCCCCGTTGCCCAGCGTCTCCTGCAGCCCGGCCACGCTCGGCCCGTGGCAGACGCGGGCGCAGCAGTCGACGTTGTTGGTGTTGAGCACCCCGCGGGCAAACTTCTGCATCACGTAGTTGGTTTCATTCCCGGTGCCGCGCGATGACCCGGTGGTCATGATGGCGCGCGGTCCATGGCTGGCCTTGATCTCACCCAGGCGTCGGGCGGTGTAGCGGATGGCTTCATCCCAGGAGACGGGCACAAATTTACCGCCCTTCTGGTAGCGGATCATTGGCTGGGTGAGGCGCGGCGTTAGGTTTTGTACGAAAAGTCGTTGTGGCTAAAATTGCCGCCATGACCGGTTGGAGGCCCGTATGGCAAGGCGTTACGAACTTTCTGATGCGTCATGGGAGCTGATCAAGGATTTGGTTTCTCCAGAACAGAAAATGGGCCGTCCTCGCAACAATGATCGTCAGGTTCTCCACGGAATTCTGTGGATCCTGTGCTCGGGCGCTCCCTGGCGCGACCTGCCTGAACGCTTTGGGCCTTGGTCAACGGTGTATCAGCGTTTTCGTGACTGGCGCGACGACGGCACATTCGAGCGAGTACTGGAGCGTCTGCATATTCGGCTGAACCGGGAAGGACTGATCGACTTGGACACCTGGATGATCGACTCCACCGCAGTACGAGCAACCCGAGCCTCTTCAGGCGCCGGGAAAAAAAGGGGGCCTGAAGAACCGTTAGACCATGCCTTGGGGCGCAGTCGAGGCGGTCTGACCACCAAGATTCACATGGTGTGCGATGCCAATGGCGTGCCATTGCATTTCAGGCTTTCACCAGGACAAGCCAGTGATGTCTCCCACGCTCAGCCGCTGCTGGATGCTGTAAGAATTGCTGGCAAGCCAGGACGACCGCGTAAACGTAGCCGGTGGTTGCTGGCTGACAAGGGATACGATGCCGAGCACCTGCGCCAGTACTGCGACCGTTACCGAATGCAGCCGGTAATCCCATTGCGCGCTATGCCGCGCAAACCTCGACCTGGCTTGCCCCGACTGTTTGACCGGCCCAAATACCGGCAACGGAACATCATTGAGCGGATGTTTGGCTGGCTGAAAGAAAATCGCAGGATCGGCACTCGCTATGACAAGCTGGCCAAGAGCTTTGCAGCCATGGTCACCTTGGCCTGCAGCCTACGTTGCATGCGGCAATACTTTTCGTACAAAGCCTAGCAGCCGGGTGTCGTTGAGAAAATCCCAGCCGTAATAGCCTTTCAGGCACAGCTGATTCTGGTTGGTGACGCCCTGCGCGCCCTCCGCACGAACGATTTTATTGTTGTCGACAATGAGTTTTAATTTACAGCCCGCACCGCAGTACGGGCAGACGCTGGTGATTTTTTTCATCAGTAACAGACCTGCTAAAAGTGAAAAGAGAGGCAGAGGCTTACAGCATCTGCGAGGAAACGGAGTCCAGCGCCGCGCGGCGGCGTTTCTCGAGACTCAACTGCTCAAGCTTCTGCCTGTCGATGCAGACAATGGCATTGGTCGGGCAGGCCTGAATGCAGGCGGGGCCGTCCGGCTGGTGGTAGCAGAGGTCGCACTTGTTGGCCTCGGCCTTCTCTGACATCACGTTCAGCCCGGCGCCAATGCTGCGCACAACCGGACGCAGCACCACTTCCATCGCGCCGTACGGGCAGGCCACCACGCAGGTTTTGCACCCGATGCAGCGCTCCTGGTGGACGTGAACAAAGTCGTTATCGCGGGTGATGGCCCCGTTCGGGCAGACGCTGGCGCAAGGGGCGTCTTCACACTGGCGGCACATGGTGGCCGTGGAGACGTTGACGCCTTTGATGACGTGAATGCGCGGCAGGAAGTTCTGCGGGGTCAGCGAGGCGCAGTCCTGGGTGTCGTGGTGCGACACCACGCAGGCCACTTCACAGGTACGACAGCCGATGCATTTGCTGGCATCGGCAATGATGAAACGGTTCATTCTTATCTCCGGGAATGATGATTAGCTTGCCGGAGGTATGCATAAATTGGGCCAGATATTAATATTTTGAATTTAAAAGGATTTATCTGGTAGGGCGGCTGTCATCGACATAAGTGACGATGACAATGACACGTCTGAATGCCGTCAGCATTGTAGGCCGGGCAAGCGAAGCGCCCCCAGCATGGCCTTTCTGGAAAGCTCCTCGCAAACTTTAAAGTAACCTTATGTAATTCATGGTTAAGGCTTTTATTCCCGTTATCAGCCTCGTAAAGTGACTGCGTTGCGGCACATCCGCAATCGGGTGTAGGAACCCGTATTCTACATAGCGATATTTATATGTCGCGGCAGTGCGTATCCCGTTAAAATCGCGGTGGCGCTGGCGGAGCAGCCGAAAGGCTGGCCGTTTTCTATGTGGGCGGTATTCCTACCTCCGTCAGCGCTACCCCCCGAGCGTAGGAACTTGTTACCAACGGTGCAAAACTGATCCACCCCAGCGGTTGAAAATTGATCCAGGGGTTAATCTGCTCCTCTGAATACAGGGGAGCTTATGATCACTTTTGAGATTCGTATGGAAATTAAAGTCCTGCACAAGCGGGGAATGAGTATCCGGGCCATTGCCAGGGAGCTGGGTATTTCGCGCAATACTGTCCGCAGCCACCTGAAAGCCAAATCTGAAAAGCCGCAGTATTCACCACGCCCGGCACCATCATCACTGCTCGATGAATACCGTGATTACATCTCTAAGCGGATCAGCGATGCGCATCCCTACAAAATCCCGGCGACCGTTATTGCCAGGGAAATCATGGAGCTGGGCTATCGTGGAGGGCTTACTATCCTGAGAGAGTTCATCCGTAAACAGACCCTGCCAGCACAGGCAGAACCGGTCGTTCGCTTCGAAACCGAGCCCGGACGGCAGATGCAGGTTGACTGGGGGACCATGCGAAACGGCAAGTCACCCCTGCATGTGTTCGTCGCTGTTCTGGGATACAGCAGAATGCTTTACATCGAGTTCACCGACAACATGCGCTACGACACGCTGGAAGCCTGTCACCGCAATGCGTTCAGCTTCTTCGGCGGTGTACCGCAGGAAGTCCTGTACGACAATATGAAAACGGTGGTGCTGCAGCGTGATGCTTACCAGACCGGGCAGCACCGGTTCCATCCTTCCCTGTGGCAGTTCGGCAAAGAGATGGGCTTCTCTCCCCGCCTGTGCCGTCCCTTCAGGGCGCAGACTAAAGGCAAGGTGGAGAGGATGGTGCAGTACGCCCGCAACAGCTTCTATATCCCGTTAATGACACGCCTGCGTCCGATGGGGATCACCGTCGATGTTGAAACCGCAAACCGTTACGGCCTGCGCTGGCTGTACGATGTGGCCAATCAACGTAAGCATGAAACTATCCAGACCCGCCCCTGCGATCGCTGGGTGGAGGAACAGCAATCCATGCTGGCACTGCCACCGGAGAAAAAACAGTATGACGTGCAGGTTGATGAAAGCCTGATGACCTTCGACAGGCAGCCGTTGCATCATCCGCTCTCCATCTATGACACGTTCTGCAGAGGAGCCGCATGATGGTCGAACTGCAACATCAACGGCTGATGGTGCTTGCCGAACAGCTCCAGCTGGACAGTCTTATCGGCGCAGCGCCGGCGCTGTCGCAACAGGCGGTGGATCAGGAATGGAGCTACATGGACTTCCTGGAGCACCTGTTACATGAGGAGAAACTGGCCCGGCATCAGCGTAAACAGGCGATGTACACGCGGATGGCAGCCTTCCCGGCGGTAAAGACGTTCGAGGAGTACGACTTCACCTTCGCCACCGGCGCTCCTCAGAAGCAAATCCAGTCGCTGCGATCCCTGAGCTTCATAGAGCGTAATGAAAACATCGTGTTGCTGGGGCCATCGGGCGTGGGAAAAAACGCATCTGGCGATAGCCATGGGCTACGAAGCAGTACGGGCGGGCATCAAGGTTCGCTTCACAACAGCAGCGGACCTGCTGCTACAGCTGTCCACTTCACAGCGTCAGGGCCGTTACAAAACGACTCTCAATCGTGGTGTCATGGCCCCGAAGCTGCTTATCATCGATGAAATAGGTTATCTGCCGTTCAGTCAGGAGGAAGCCAAGCTGTTCTTCCAGGTCATCGCCAAACGTTACGAGAAGAGCGCGATGATCCTGACCTCCAACCTGCCGTTCGGGCAGTGGGATCAGACGTTCGCTGGTGATGCAGCGCTGACATCGGCGATGCTGGACCGGATCTTACATCACTCACACGTCGTGCAAATAAAAGGGGAAAGCTATCGACTGAAGCAGAAACGAAAGGCCGGGGTTATCGCTGAAGCTAATCCTGAGTAAACAAGGTGGATCAATATTAAACCGTTGGTGGTGGCGGTAAGTGGATCACTTTTTACCCGTTGTTGACAGAACTCACTGGGTAGTTAATTGGACTACACGTAGAGGATGTCATGATGACTACTATTTCAACCCTGACTTACCCGCAATCTGACGAACAGGTTATTCCCGCTTCCCTGACTACGCCGCTTTCTGCGGCTGCCGATCTCTTCGAGGTCGCCGATCGCTGCGCCGCGCTGGTGAGCGTATTGATCGAAACCAACGACAGAGCATCCCGCACTGCGCTCTGTGAAGGTCTGCTGCACGCGCTGCGCCAGTTGAGTGAACGCTGTGATGCCGAACTCCCGCCGCACCTTATCGCCCAGTTAATCCAGGGGGAAACGCTCACCTCCTGTATGCCGGACTGCTGGCAGGAAACTGCTCCCCAGGTGGATTATGCGCTGGCTCTGGTTCAGGCAATTCTGGGTGGAACCTTGCCCGCAAGTGTCGAAAAAGAACTGGCGGGACTGCTGCACGATCTGGTCTGGCTGATTAATGAGTTTGTGAAGGAGCCGTATATTACGGTGCATTGAGTGCGGCTGGACGTCGGTTAAGGCTTTCTAATCGAAGATGGTGAAGGGGCTGTGGCAGGCCCCTTAATGCGTTTGAGAATGAGGTTAGGGCTGAGGGGCTGGTGTTCGGTTTTTTATATGCTTGCAGTATTGGTTGTTGCATATGAGAAACAATGAATGTCTGTTAAGAGCGAGTAGCAGAGGTTCGAAGCTCATCAATTCCGAAGGTAAATAAATGATATTTAAGTATATTAATCAATGGTAATCAAGACAGTAACAATTAAAAAAGCCGCCATCCAAGAGGAATGGCGGATAAAAACCGGACGATGAGTCCAGAGTTGCGTTTAATCCGGTTCAGGTAGGACCAATAACGGCATGATTAATCCGTTCCTGAAAACCAGCGCTAATAAGATTCTCTTTTAATTCTTTTAGACATGCTTGTGGCACAGCGAGCCAAAATAAGTTCTTGGCTCTAGTGATTGCGACATAACCAATCCGGCCTTCTTCCTCACCTGTACCTGAAAGCAATGCTTCTATATGAGGTTTCTTTGCCAAGTACATAACTGCGCCGATAGACTCCCCCTTGACCTGGTGTACTGTCTCTACTCTGAATCCGGGTGCATGAGTAACAGATGCATTGGCCAATGGCAGATCCGATAGTGACGTTTTCTTCAGTTTGGTGCCAAGCGTGCCAGAGATTTTATATCCATACTGTTTTTCAATCTCTGCGAGAAGCACTTTGACATTCGCTAATAGCTTGCTGTGCCAGTCTGTTTTCGCTATCAGAGCAGACGAGGGAAGCCCTAACTCTGCGCTGCGACTGAAACGCCATAGAAGTCGTCTCAGCCCACTCATTCCATTTACATGTGATAGTCCCTGAAGTACTGAACTTAGCCCATGGGGTGCATTGCCCAGTAATCCAATAATTGCCCTACAGACCAGTTTAAAGCAGCCATGGTAGTTACCATGTTGATCTCGTAACAAACATGCTTCAGCTAAGACTTTGACCGTACCTTGTCCTGGCGAGGAGGCTCTACCCGCAATTTTTTCGGCTCTCTCAGCCCCGCGACAAAGAATCACTGAATCCTGAACCTGCATGCCTAACTCATCAATATGAGCCTTGAATGCTTCAGTTAATGTGGGCAGTTCAGATTCCTTGTATCCGATGAAAAATGCGCCAACTTTTTCGTTCTGCCGGTCAGGCTCGTCATTACGGCCGCAGAGAGAATTGGCGACATTAATGATTGGCGGCAGGCAACGATAGTTGCGAGTAAGCTTGTAGCCGGTTACCTCAGCACGATTCTCGTAGCTATTCAGGAACTCTCCGTCAGCACCAGCGAAGCCATAAATCCCTTGGTTTATATCTCCGATAAGAGTTACTTGTGTCCCTGCACCTATTAATAATTCTAAGATTTCCTGATGTACTGTACCTAAATCTTGGGATTCATCGACAAGTATTTGCGGGTAGCGAGCTGCTAGCGCACGCAGTACGGCTGGTTGTGAGACTAGAGTCTTATAAACCCAATACCGGCCAAGATCATGAGTGTAAGCGCCTGCGGTAATGGTGCCAACTTACTGATTTAGTGTACGATGGTGTTTTTGAGGTGCTCCCGTGGCTTCCATCTCCATCAGTTGTCCCTCCTGCTCAGCTACTGAAGGCGTGGTGCGTAACGGTAAAAGTACTGCCGGACATCAGCGCTATCTCTGCTCTCACTGCCGTAAAACATGGCAGCTACAGTTCACTTACACCGCCTCTCAGCCCGGTACACACCAGAAAATCATTGATATGGCCATGAATGGTGTTGGATGCCGGGCAACCGCCCGCATTATGGGCGTTGGCCTCAACACGATTTTACGTCACTTAAAAAACTCAGGCCGCAGTCGGTAACCTCGCGCATACAGCCGGGCAGTGATGTGATTGTCTGCGCTGAAATGGACGAACAGTGGGGCTACGTCGGTGCTAAATCACGTCAGCGCTGGCTGTTTTACGCGTATGACAGGATACGGAGGACGGTTGTGGCGCTGAACGCACTCTGGCCACACTGGAGCGTCTTCTGAGCCTGCTGTCGGCCTTTGAGGTCGTGGTATGGATGACGGATGGCTGGCCGCTGTATGAATCCCGCCTGAAGGGAAAGCTGCACGTAATCAGCAAGCGTTACACTCAGCGAATTGAGCGGCATAACCTGAATCTGAGACAACATCTGGCAAGGCTGGGACGGAAGTCACTGTCGTTCTCAAAATCGGTGGAGCTGCATGACAAGGTCATCGGGCATTATCTGAACATAAAACACTATCAGTAAGTTGGAGTCATTACCCTATTTCCCTGCCCTTACCGGCGTCATTCCCCTGTCATATTCCTGTGCATTTTTGTTTTCGCTCCGCGAATTTCGCCATAATAAGACATTTCTCAAGAAAAATTCATATCGCGCTCAGCCCTTATCTCATGGGAAATTGCGCCGATTCGCGCGCGGCAAAAATCATGCCACAAGCCAATCCAGGGTTGTCTCAGATTCTGAGTATGTTAGGGTATGGCCGGTTAATTATATTCACTGGTAATGATATCGACATAAATAAATAACGGGGCATTCTTTATTGCATGGCAATTAAATTAGAAGTTAAAAATCTTTATAAGGTATTTGGCGAGCACCCGCAGCGCGCATTCAAATATATTGAAAAAGGACTTTCAAAAGAACATATTCTGGAAAAAACCGGGCTGTCGCTTGGCGTTAAAGACGCCAGTCTGGCCATTGAAGAAGGCGAGATTTTCGTCATCATGGGGTTATCCGGTTCGGGTAAATCCACTATGGTTCGCCTTCTCAATCGCCTGATTGAACCCACCCGCGGACAGGTGCTGATTGATGGCGTGGATATCGCCAAAATATCGGACGCCGAGCTCCGCGAGGTGCGCAGAAAAAAGATCGCGATGGTGTTTCAGTCGTTCGCTCTGATGCCGCATATGACGGTATTAGATAACACCGCCTTTGGTATGGAATTAGCCGGCGTTGCGGCCAATGAGCGCCAGGAAAAAGCGCTGGATGCGCTGCGTCAGGTGGGGCTGGAAAATTACGCTCACGCCTACCCGGATGAACTTTCCGGCGGGATGCGTCAGCGCGTAGGATTAGCCCGCGCATTAGCGATCAACCCCGATATATTATTAATGGACGAAGCCTTCTCGGCGCTCGATCCCTTAATTCGTACCGAGATGCAGGATGAGCTGGTAAAACTGCAGTCGCGGCATCAGCGCACCATTGTCTTTATTTCCCATGACCTCGATGAAGCCATGCGAATTGGCGATCGTATTGCCATTATGCAAAACGGCGAAGTGGTGCAGGTGGGAACCCCGGATGAAATTCTCAATAATCCGGCGAATGATTATGTGCGTACCTTCTTCCGCGGCGTGGATATTAGCCAGGTGTTCAGCGCCAAAGATATTGCCCGCCGAACGCCGAACGGCATTATCCGTAAAACGCCAGGCTTCGGCCCGCGATCGGCGCTCAAACTGCTGCAGGATGAAGACCGCGAATACGGTTATCTGGTTGAACGCGGTAATAAATTTGTAGGTGTTGTCTCCATCGACTCCCTGAAAACCGCGCTTAGCGAAAACGCAGGAATCGATGCGGCGTTAATTGACGCTCCGCTTGCCGTGGATGCCGAAACGCCGCTCAGCGAGCTGCTCTCCCATGTCGGTCAGGCGCCCTGCGCGGTACCGGTAGTCGGAGAGGAACAACAGTACGTCGGCATCATCTCAAAACGCATGTTGCTGCAGGCTTTAGATCGCGAGGGGGCAAACAATGGCTGATCAATCTAACCCGTGGGGCACCACTGAGGCCGCCGACAGCGCGGCACAATCCGCCGACGCGTGGGGTACCGCTCCGGCGACGGCTCCTGCGGACGGCGGCAGTGCCGACTGGCTGACCAGCGCCCCGGCGCCGGCGCCAGAACATTTCAATATTATGGATCCGTTCCATAAAACCCTTATCCCGCTCGACAGCTGGGTGACAGAGGGGATCGACTGGGTGGTGACGCACTTTCGCCCGGTGTTTCAGGGGATCCGCGTCCCGGTGGATTATATCCTTAACGGCTTCCAGCAGCTGATGCTGGGCATGCCGGCCCCGGTCGCTATCGTGCTGTTCTCGCTGATTGCCTGGCAGTTTGGCAGCGCGGGGATGGGCATCGCGACCCTGATCTCGCTGATCCTGATCGGTGCGATCGGTGCCTGGTCGCAGGCGATGATCACCCTGGCGCTGGTGCTAACCGCCCTGCTCTTCTGCGTGGTGATTGGCCTGCCGATGGGGATCTGGCTGGCGCGCAGTCCGCGGGCGGCCAAAATTATCCGGCCGCTTTTGGATGCGATGCAGACCACCCCGGCGTTTGTCTATCTGGTGCCTATCGTGATGCTGTTTGGCATCGGTAACGTGCCGGGCGTGGTGGTGACCATTATCTTCGCCCTGCCGCCGATTGTGCGTCTGACCATTCTGGGAATCAACCAGGTACCCGCCGATCTGATCGAAGCCTCGCGCTCGTTTGGCGCCAGCCCGCGCCAGATGCTGTTCAAAGTGCAGCTGCCGCTGGCGATGCCGACCATTATGGCCGGTGTGAACCAGACCCTGATGCTGGCCCTGTCGATGGTGGTGATCGCCTCGATGATCGCCGTAGGGGGTCTTGGTCAGATGGTGCTGCGCGGGATTGGTCGTCTCGATATGGGACTCGCCACCGTGGGCGGCGTCGGGATCGTGATCCTCGCCATTATTCTTGACCGCCTGACCCAGGCTGTCGGTCGTGATTCACGCAGTCGCGGCAACCGTCGCTGGTACACCACCGGCCCTGTCGGGTTAATCACCCGTCCCTTCTCAAAAGCAAAATAAGGAACAACGATGCGACATAGCGTAATTTTTGCCACAGCGTTTGCCACCCTTGCCTCCACCAGCGCATTTGCTGCCGATCTGCCGGGCAAAGGCATTACCGTGCAACCGGTACAGAGCACCATCTCCGAAGAGTCGTTCCAGACCGGGCTGGTCAGCCGGGCGCTGGAAAAGCTGGGGTATACCGTCAGTAAGCCCAGCGAAGTGGATTACAACGTGGGCTATACCTCTATTGCCTCCGGCGATGCCACCTTTACGGCCGTAAACTGGCAGCCGCTGCATGACGACATGTACAGCGCGGCGGGCGGCGACAAGAAGTTCTACCGCGAAGGCACCTTTGTCTCGGGCGCGGCGCAGGGCTATCTGATCGACAAGAAAACTGCCGACCAGTACCACATCACCAATATCGAACAGCTGAAGGATCCGAAGATCGCCAAACTGTTTGATACCAACGGTGACGGCAAAGCCGACATGATGGGCTGCTCCCCGGGCTGGGGCTGCGAAGCGGTGATTAACCACCAGAACAAAGCCTTCCACCTGGCGAAAACCGTGGACGTCAGCCACGGCAACTACTCCGCAATGATGGCCGACACCATCGCCCGCTTTAAGGAAGGCAAGCCGGTTATCTATTACACCTGGACGCCGTACTGGGTGAGCGACGTGCTGAAGCCGGGTAAAGATGTGGTCTGGTTGCAGGTGCCGTTCTCCTCCCTGCCGGGCGAGCAGAAGGATATCGACACCAAGCTGCCGAACGGCATGAACTATGGCTTCCCGGTGAACACCATGCACATCGTCGCCAACAAAGCCTGGGCTGAGAAAAACCCGGCGGCGGCGAAGCTGTTCTCGGTAATGAAGCTCCCGCTGGCGGACATCAACGCCCAGAACGCGATGATGCACGCGGGCAAATCCTCTGAAGCCGATGTCCAGGGTCACGTTGACGGCTGGATCAAAGCCCACCAGCAGCAGTTTGATGCGTGGGTGAATGAGGCGCTGGCCGCGCAGAAGTAAGAGCACGCAGTGTCCCCTCATCCCGGCCGGGGTGAGGGGCCTGGATCGCACGATCCATCACTCAACATCTCCCCGCCTCCCTTATTCATCCGTTATTATGTTTTTTGAAAAAATAATCACTCAACTAATGATTTCAAAAACCTGATGACAAAATCCACTCAGGGGCTGAGCCCCGCACTTATTCTGCTGATGTCAGTGGCAACCGGTCTGGCGGTCGCCAGTAACTATTACGCCCAGCCGCTGCTGGAAACCATCGCCCGCAATTTTTCGCTCTCGGCCAGCTCGGCCGGTTTTATCGTCACCGCCGCCCAGCTGGGGTACGCCGTGGGTCTGCTGTTCCTCGTGCCGCTGGGGGATATGTTTGAACGTCGGGCGATGATTGTCTCCATGACCCTGCTGGCCGCCGGAGGGATGCTGATCACCGCCTCCAGCCAGTCGCTGGCAATGATGATCCTCGGCACCGCCCTGACGGGCCTGTTCTCGGTAGTGGCCCAGATTCTGGTCCCGCTCGCCGCCACCCTCGCCTCGCCGGAAAAACGCGGTAAGGTGGTGGGGACCATTATGAGCGGCCTGCTGCTGGGGATTTTGCTGGCGCGCACCGTCGCGGGCCTGCTGGCGGGCATCGGCGGCTGGCGCACCGTGTACTGGGTGGCGTCGGTGCTGATGGTGGTAATGGCTCTCGCCCTGTGGCGCGGCCTGCCGAAGGTGAAGTCAGAAACCCATCTCAACTACCCTCAGCTGCTGGGGTCCGTTTTCAGCCTGTTCACGCACGATAAACTGCTGCGTACCCGGGCGCTGCTGGGCTGTTTCACCTTTGCTAACTTCAGCATCCTCTGGACCTCAATGGCCTTCCTGCTGGCCTCCCCGCCGTTTAACTATTCTGAGGGGATGATCGGCCTGTTCGGCCTGGCCGGCGCCGCAGGCGCGCTGGGCGCACGACCTGCGGGTGGCCTGGCGGATAAGGGTAAATCGCATCTCACCACCACCGTCGGGCTGGTGATGCTCCTGCTCTCCTGGGCAGCGATCTGGTACGGGCATGTCTCGGTGCTGGCGCTGATTGTCGGCATTCTGGTGCTCGACCTTACCGTGCAGGGGGTGCATATCACCAATCAGACCGTGATCTACCGCGTTAAGCCGGACGCCCGTAACCGTCTGACGGCCGGGTACATGACCAGCTACTTTATCGGCGGTGCCGCCGGGTCACTGATCTCGGCGTACGCGTGGCAGCATGCCGGCTGGGCAGGCGTGTGTGCGGTTGGGACGGTGATGGCGCTGGTTAACCTGCTGGCCTGGTGGCGCGGCTACCATCGCCAGGAGGCAATTCAATAAGGTTTACATAAGTTTGGGGCTCCTCAGGGTGTTAAGGAGCCCCTCAGTCTGTTATGGTGGCGTAATCATTTATTCCGGAAATTTTTATGTGGGTAATATATTAGAATACCGCATGAATAGCTTACGCCCGAAGACCCATCCCCGTTTTGCCAGTGCCATCCCCTCTTTTCTGTGCTTACCGGGTCACGGATCTACCCGGCTCTTGATGACGGTGAAATTTGTCTAATGGATTTTAGCCGCACAAATAATTCATTTACATTATTTGTCACTGTTGTTACTATATCGGCTGTAATTAATGAGGTTATGCCCAAATGGATAGTTCGTTTACGCCCATTGAACAAATGCTTAAATTTCGCGCCAGTCGCTATGCAGATTTCCCGTATCAGGAGATCCTGCTGACCCGTCTCTGCATGCATATGCAGGGCAAGCTGCTGGAAAATCGCAATAAAATGCTGAAAGCTCAAGGGATTAACGAGACGTTATTTATGGCGTTGATTACGCTGGAGTCTCAGGAGAATCACAGCATCCAGCCTTCCGAGCTGAGCTGCGCCCTGGGTTCGTCTCGTACCAATGCAACCCGTATTGCCGATGAGCTGGAAAAACGCGGCTGGATCGAACGCCGTGAAAGCGACAATGACCGTCGCTGTCTGCACCTGCAACTGACCGAGAAAGGTCACGAATTCCTGCGCGAGGTGCTTCCACCTCAGCACAACTGTCTGCATCAACTCTGGTCGTCTTTAAGCGGTACCGAGAAAGAGCAGCTCGAGCATATCACCCGCAAGCTTCTCACCCGTCTGGACCAGATGGATGAAGACGGCGCTGTTCTTGAGGCGCTGCGCTAACGCGACGACACGCTCCAAAAATCCAGATTCATAAGAAAACCGACAGGCCAGCACATCATAGTGCTGGCCTTTCTGATAACAGGTCGGCTCAGCCGATGTGAAATAATAAGATCGTGGAGAAAATCATGAGCGCAAATGCGGAGAACACAACCCCGCAGCAACCGGTCAACAACAAGAAAGGCAAACGCAAGCGCGCCCTTCTGCTGCTGACCTTGCTCTTTATTATCATTGCCGTGGCATATGGGATCTATTGGTTTTTAGTACTGCGTCATAGTGAAGAGACGGATGATGCGTACGTGGCAGGGAACCAGGTTCAGATTATGGCGCAGGTGTCGGGCAGCGTGACGAAAGTCTGGGCTGACAATACCGACTTTGTGCAAAAAGGCGACGTGCTGGTGACGCTGGATCCGACCGATGCCCAGCAGGCGTTTGAAAAAGCGCAGACCGGGCTGGCCTCGAGCGTACGTCAGACCCGCCAGCAGATGATCAACAGCAAGCAGCTGCAGGCCAACATCACCGTGCAGAAGACCGCCCTCGCCCAGGCGCAGAGCGACTTTAATCGCCGCGTTCCGCTCGGCACCGCCAATCTGATTGGCCGTGAAGAGCTGCAACATGCCCGCGATGCGGTGGCCAGCGCGCAGGCCCAGCTTGATGTCGCCATCCAGCAGTACAACGCCAACCAGGCGGTGGTGCTGGACACGACCCTCGATCAACAACCTGCGGTGAAACAGGCGGCGACCGAAGTACGCAACGCCTGGCTGGCCCTGGAGCGAACCAAAATTGTCAGCCCGATGACCGGTTACGTATCCCGTCGCTCGGTGCAGCCTGGCGCGCAGATTAGCTCCTCAACCCCGCTGATGGCGGTGGTGCCAGCAACTAACCTGTGGGTGGATGCTAACTTCAAAGAGACGCAGCTGGCGCATATGCGTATCGGCCAGAGCGCGACGGTGGTCAGTGATATCTACGGCGACGAGGTGAAATACACCGGTAAAGTTGTCGGCCTGGATATGGGTACCGGTAGCGCCTTCTCCCTGCTGCCTGCCCAGAACGCCACCGGGAACTGGATCAAAGTGGTTCAGCGTCTGCCGGTGCGTATTGAGCTGGATGAGAAACAGCTGGCGGACCATCCGCTGCGTATTGGCCTCTCCACGCTGGTGACGGTCGATACCTCCAACCGCGACGGTCAGATGCTGGCAAACCAGGCGCGTTCTAACCCGGCCTACGAAAGTAATGCCCGCGAGATCAGCCTTGAGCCGGTGAATAAGCTGATCGATGAGATCGTGAAGGCAAACGCCGGTTAATCCGAAGGTGAGCGTTATGCAGCAGCAAAAACCGCAAAAACCGTTGGAAGGCGCGCAGCTGGTCATCATGACCATTGCGCTGTCGCTGGCGACATTCATGCAGGTGCTGGACTCCACCATCGCGAACGTGGCGATCCCGACCATCGCCGGGAACCTTGGCTCATCCCTGAGCCAGGGGACATGGGTGATCACCTCGTTTGGGGTGGCGAATGCCATCTCCATCCCGATTACCGGCTGGCTGGCAAAGCGCGTCGGGGAAGTAAAACTCTTCCTCTGGTCGACCATCGCCTTTGTTATTGCCTCCTGGGCGTGCGGGATGTCCAGCAGCCTGACCATGCTGATCTTCTTCCGCGTGATCCAGGGGATTGTCGCCGGACCGCTGATCCCGCTGTCGCAAAGTCTGCTCCTCAACAACTACCCGCCGGCCAAACGCTCCATCGCGCTGGCGCTGTGGTCGATGACGGTGATCGTCGCCCCGATCTGCGGCCCGATTCTGGGCGGCTATATCAGCGATAACTACCACTGGGGCTGGATCTTCTTTATCAACGTGCCGATTGGCGCGGTGGTGGTATTGCTGACCCTGCAGTCGCTGCGCGGCCGCGAAACCCGCACCGAACAACGGCGTATTGATGGCGTGGGGCTGGCGCTGCTGGTGCTGGGCATCGGCAGCCTGCAGATCATGCTCGACCGCGGGAAAGAGCTGGACTGGTTCGCCTCGCAGGAGATCATCGTCCTGACGGTCGTGGCGGTGGTGGCGCTAAGCTTCCTGATTGTCTGGGAGCTGACGGATGACAACCCGATAGTCGATTTATCGCTGTTTAAGTCGCGCAACTTCACCATAGGCTGTTTGTGTATCAGCCTTGCCTACATGCTCTACTTCGGCGCTATCGTTCTGCTGCCGCAGCTGTTGCAGGAGGTATATGGCTATACCGCCACCTGGGCGGGGCTGGCGTCAGCGCCAGTCGGGGTGATCCCGGTCCTGCTGTCGCCGATCATCGGCCGCTTTGCCCATAAGCTGGATATGCGTCGGCTGGTGACCTTCAGCTTCATTATGTATGCGGTGTGCTTCTACTGGCGCGCCTATACCTTTGAGCCGGGCATGGACTTTGGTGCCTCCGCGTGGCCGCAGTTCATTCAGGGCTTTGCGGTAGCCTGCTTCTTTATGCCACTGACCACCATCACCCTCTCCGGCCTGCCGCCGGAACGGATGGCGGCGGCCTCCAGTCTGTCGAACTTTATGCGTACCCTGGCGGGCTCCATCGGTACCTCGATGACCACCACCATGTGGACCAACCGCGAGTCGCTGCACCATGCGCAGCTGACTGAATCGGTGAACGTGTTCAATCCGCAGGCGCAGGAGGTTTACAGCCAGCTGCAGGGGATGGGCATGACCGAGCAGCAGGCTTCGGGCTGGATAGCGCAGCAGATCACCGCGCAGGGGCTGATCATCTCGGCTAACGAGATTTTCTGGCTATCGGCGGGCGTGTTCATTGTGCTATTAGGGCTAATATGGTTCGCCAAACCGCCATTCGGCGCGGGCGGCGGAGGCGGTGGCGCCCACTAACCGGCTGAAAAGAAAAACGGATCTGCATGCAGATCCGTTTTTTTATGGTAGCGATTAAGCTTACTTAATGCCGATAATTTTAATCGTAATGATCGAGACCGTGCCTGGCGGTACAAAACCGGGAACGCCCGCTTCACCGTAGGCCTGCTTCGCAGGAATATGCAGTTTTGCCTCCCCGCCCAGCCCGAGCTTTTTCACTACCGTCTGGAACAGCGGCGGTAAGTCTTTAACTCGGCTGGCGCGAACCTCTTTACTGGACATCACTTTTCCGGTGCCCAACACCTCATCAATTTCGGTAATGATCTCATTCTTGCCCGTAACCAGAGGTGCTTCACCCTGCTGAATCACCCGGTAGATGGCGCCATCCGGCAGTCGCTTGGCCCCCTTCTCATTCGCCGCCTTAGTCATGATCGCTTTACTCTGCTTTTCATTTTCGCTTTGCGTCGCGACAAACTGCTTTTTCTGTACCTGGTCCAGCGCGGCCAGCTCCTTCGAAAGCGCAGCGGGTGTCAGCTGGAGCTTATTGTTTACCTTATCGTCAAAGCCCTGCATAAAGGCGTTGAGATCGAGCTTTTTGTTCAGCCCGTCGAGCTTGCTCTTCTCACGCCCTGCCGCATCGCCATACCAGGTGCCAATGGCGTAGCTGGTCAGGGTATCTTTTGCCGCAGCTTTATCGATCTTCATCCGCTGCTTATCCGCGCCCTCTTTTGCTGGTGCAGACTGGCTCTCTTTCAGCTTCTGGTTTTCGGCTGTCAGCGTTGCCAGAGAGGCGCTTTGTGTTTTCTGCTGCTCCTCAAGCGAGGCTTTTTGCGTCTGGAGCAGAGCCAGCTGCTTTTTCAGCTCCGCCGTCTCTTTCCCGGCGGTAGCCAGCTGGGTGACCAGCGCACCGCTTTTGTCTTTCTCGCTGCCCACGTTATTTTTCTGAAGCGCCAACAGGGATTCCTGTGAAGCGATGACTTTTTTAGCGTCCTCCAGCTGGTTCTGGGCAATATCGACCTTGAACTTCTCGCTTTTAAGCTGTTTTTCCTGCTCGGCCATCCGGGTTTCCAGTGTGGCTTTTTGCAGGTTTAATGCCGACAGCTGGGATTTTAAGGCATCCACCTCTTTCACCGCGCCGGTGCTCTTGTCACTGCTTGTTTTGAGCGTGGCGAGCTGTGCGTCCAGCGCATTCTTTTGCGTTTGCAGATCGGCCAGGGCTTTGGTCAGGGTTGCGTTTTTCTCGCGGGTCTCTTTCAGCCCGGCCAGCTCTGTTTCCAGCGCCTTTTTCTGCGTCTGCAGGTCAGCCATCTCCTTCGCCAGCGCGGCGCTTTTCTCATTGGCCGCTTTCAGCGTGGCCAACCGGGTATCCAGCACCTTCTTCTGGGCCTGCAGGTTGGTCAGCTCTTTGGTCAGAGCCGCGTTTTTCGCAGTGGCCTCTTTCAGGGAGGCCAGCTGGGTATCGAGTGCTTTCTTCTGCGCCTGCAGGTCGGTCAGCACTTTAAGCAGCTTCTCTTTGTCGCTTCCGGCGCTGCTCTTCTGCGCGGCCAGCTGGGACTCCTGCAAGGCGATGACTTTTTTGGCGTCCTCAAGCTGGTTCTGGGCAACCTCAGACTTTATCTTTTCGCTGCTGAACACTTTTTCCTGTTCGGCCAGCCGGGTTTCCAGGGTGGCTTTTTGCAGATTCAACGCCGACAGCTGGGCTTTTAAGGCGTCGAGCTCTTTCACCGCGCCAGTGCTCTTGTCACTGCTTGTTTTGAGCGTGGCGAGCTGTGCGTCCAGCGCATTCTTTTGCGTTTGCAGATCGGCCAGCGCTTTGGTCAGGGTGGCGTTTTTCTCGCGGGTCTCTTGCAGCCCGGCCAGCTGGGTATCCAGCACCTTCTTCTGGGCCTGCAGGTCGGTCAGCTCTTTGGTCAGAGCCGCGTTTTTCGCAGTGGCTTCTTTCAGGGAGGCCAGCTGAGTATCCAGCGCTTTCTTCTGCGTCTGCAGGTCGGTCAGCTCCTGAAGCAGCTTCTCTTTGTCGCTTCCGGCGCTGCTCTTCTGCGCGGCCAGCTGGGACTCCTGCGAGGCGATAACTTTTTTGGCGTCCTCCAGCTGGTTCTGGGCAATCTCAGCCTTTGTCTTTTCGCTGCTGAACACTTTTTCCTGTTCGGCCAGCCGGGTTTCCAGGGTGACTTTTTGCAGATTCAGCGCCGACAGCTGGGCTTTTAAGGCGTCGAGCTCTTTCGCCACGTCGATAGCCTGGGCGTTGTTCGCCTTGAGAGCGCTCAACTGCGTATCCAGCGCATTTTTCTGTACCTGCAGCTCGCTCAGGGCTTTAGTCAGTTCGGCGCGTTGTACGTTGGCGTTACGCAGTTGCTCTGCCAGTTCGGCATATTTTTGTTGATCGACGCCAGCTGGCTTCGGCAACGTCGCGATAAGGCTTTCGACGGCAAGTTTTTGTGCACTGCCTTCCGGCTGTGATTTAAATCGGGCGATTGCCTGCTCCTTTTCCGCGACGCGCTCCTTCTCGTCGGCAACAGCCTGTTCCAGTAACGACTTTTCGCTTTCTACCGCGCTCAGCTGTTTATCTAATCCGGTGATGGTGGCATTAGCCTGGCGAAGCGCCTCGGTGAGGCGGGAAAGTTTGGCCTGGTCTACTGCAATGGCTTTGTCTTTTTTATCGGGCACGGCACGCGCCGACGGGCGGGCTGGCTCTGCTTTCGGCGGCGCCGCGTCCGGGGGATTCGTGTTGGCTTCTGAGGCAATGAAAGGATTGGTTGAACCGTTGCCGATAATTTTTTCGTTATTTAAACGTTCCAACAAATCCGTTCCGGCTGAAAATGCTTTTCCACCCGATAATAACAATCCGCAGTACAATGCTGCGCTAAAGTATTTATTCATAACTTATTCATTTCATTGGCACGGTTCATCATGTTGGTATAAACCGTATTACGAATCCTTACGCATACCAGCGACAGTTTTTTATTAATTTCGGTCAGCATAACTTCTGAAGCGTTGTTATCAACCAGAGATTTATTCGATTCGTAAATTTTATAGTTTTTATTAATATTATCAAATTGCTTACGATAGGACTCATATGCCGCCGGATCGAGCTTTTGCAGCGCGGAGAACTCCTGGTAGCACTGCACCTCCTGCTTGCGCTCAGCGGGCGCTTTGGCGATAGGCGTTGTAACGGGTTTAGAGCTGCAGGCAGACAGGAGAAGAGCGGAAAAAAGAATCGCGGTGCCAGTCAAATAAACTTTCATAAATCCCTCTGAATTATTATCTATTCCATGAAATATTAACGCATCTATAATTACAGTGAATGAGCGCCAACATATCATCCATAAATATAATATATATAAATAACTATCATGCGTTGATTGCAATAATAGAGAGAAAGAGAAGGATGCACAACGAGAGATAGGCTTTTAGGAATTTATAAAGAAACTAATATTACCCGGCACACTCCTTGCTGAGGGCCGGGTAATTTGCTAGATGTGCAGTTCCTGCAGTTTATCTTTAGGCAGCGCCAGCTCTTCGTTGCTGTTAACGCGAACGTCACGCTCAAGAATATGACGAGCAATTTCCTGGGCTTCTTCCAGAGAGTGCATCTGGTACGTACCGCACTGGTAAACGTTCAGCTCAGGGATCTGGTTCTGCTCTTTTACCTTGAGCACGTCTTCCATCGCAGCTTTCCACGCATCTGCGACGCGTTTCTCTTCAGGCACGCCAATCAGACTCATGTAGAAACCGGTACGGCAACCCATTGGGGAGATATCAATGATCTCAACGCCGTTGCCGTTCAGGTGATCGCGCATGAAACCGGCAAACAGGTGCTCCAGAGTGTGAATACCTTTTTCCGGCATCACTTCTTTGTTAGGTACGCAGAAGCGCAGGTCGAAAACGGTGATCGTGTCGCCGTGCGGGGTATGCATGGTCTTCGCAACGCGTACAGCTGGTGCTTCCATACGGGTATGGTCGACAGTAAAGCTATCTAATAACGGCATACGTCACCTCCGATAGTGATTTTTTTTTAAAAAAAATGAACTCTTCTTTTCAACGCGAGTCTGAGTATATGAAAGACGCGCATTTGTTATCATCATCCCTGTTCTTCAGAGATGTTATTTTGGCCACAGAGATGTGGCCTTTTTCTTTTCTGTCAGGCCTGTTTCGCCAGGAAATCGGCAAACGACTCGGTATCCGCCGCTTCAATCTCTCTCTGACGCACCACTGACGCGTCGCGCTCCGCCGCAAAATCGGCTTCGCTTAACACCTCCAGCGGCTCCTGCTGCAGCATATCGCGATACTCTGCCGCCAGCGCACGACCTGTACCGCCAATCCCCTGATCAATCATAGAACGCAGAATGCGCGCCGAGAATGTCAGCTCAGGATTATCAAAGCTTTCGACCAGCCGATCGCAAACCTGCTGATACTCTTCCCCACCGTAAACGCTGTCCAGCGTGTGGGCGACGCGCTTCAGATCGCGGAACAGATCTTTACCCACCTGCTGTAACGGGAACTGCGCCGTCTGGCAACCGATGCCCAGCGTCAGGCCAGGTTTGCGCCCTTCGAGGATCACCCGGTTCCAGTTGGTGCGGGTGCAGAGCAGTTCGTCAGCGCTCATTTCTGGCGCATCCGCCAGTACGCACCAGACCATAAACAGATCGAGGAAGCGTACCTGCTGCTCATCCACACCAATCGGTGAGAACGGGTTGATATCCAGGGAGCGCACTTCGATGTACTCAATACCGCCGCGTTGCAGAGCATCTGACGGCGTCTCGCCGCTGCGGGTGACACGTTTTGGACGGATCGGCGCGTAAAGTTCGTTCTCAATCTGCAAAACGTTAGTGTTGATTTGCAGGCGCTTACCGTCTTTCTCGAGCCCGATTTCGTCGTACGCTTCCGACGGCGTTTTGATCGCCCGCTTCAATCCTGCCACATACTCGTGCAATTCGTTAAAGGTAATTCCGAGATTGCTTTGCGACTTATTGGTATAACCCAGATCGCTGAGGCGCAGGGAGGTCGCGTACGGCAGGTAATACATGCCGCAATCGGTCTTCTCGAACGGCAACGTGGTCGGTTTGCCCTGCAGGAACGAGGAGCAAATCGCCGGCGATGCGCCGAACAGATACGGAATGACCCAGCCAAAGCGATAGTAGTTACGGATCAGGCGGAAGTAGCCCGCAGAGATCGCCTCTTTGTCCGTCTCGCCGCACTTCGCCTGCCAGAATGCCATCGGCAGTGAGAAGTTATAATGCACGCCAGAAATCGTCTGCATCAGCGCGCCGTAGCGGTTTTTCAGCCCTTCGCGATAGAGCGTTTTCAGACGACCAATATTTGACGTGCCGTACTGCGCAAGTTCAATGTCCTGGCCCTGCTCGATATAGCAAGGCATGCTGAGTGGCCACATACGCTCATCACCCAGATTGCGGGCGCTGTAGCGGTGAATATCACGCATAATTTTCAGCATGTGGTCAATATCGCCATCGACCGGGGTGATGAACTCAAGCAGCGCTTCAGCGAAATCAGTCGTGATCCACTTATGGGTCAGCGCTGAACCCAACGCCTGTGGATGGCCCGTCGTTGCAAGACTGCCATCCGCGTTAACGCGCAGCGTTTCGCGCTCAAGACCACGCTGAATACCCTTCAGAGCCTGAGGGTGGTTTTCCAGCCAGGCCAGTGCCTGTGATACGTCCGGGATCAATTCGACCTCCCGCCTGTCAAAATCATTTTATTTAGCATAATTGTAATGGTTCATGGTCACAAACAGTCCAATTAGTGCCACCACGTCATGCCCTGTAAAGTCACAACCGCCACGAGAACGTAGCGCAGCGCCTTGCCGAGGCATAAAAAAAAGAGCACGGGCCCCCAGGAGATGCGCATCCATCCCGCCAGCAGGCACAGTAAATCACCGATTACCGGCATCCAGCTTAGTAAAAGCGTGGCAGCCCCATAGCGTTTTAGCCAGCCGACTGCCTTTTCCTGCCAGCGCGATGTTTTGCGTAGCGGAAAGAATCGCCCAAGAATAACGTTAGTCAGCCCTCCAAAGCTATTACCCATTGTTGCTATTAACACGAGCAACCAGGGCTGACTTACGTCGGACAACAGCATCGCCACCAGTACCACTTCCGAATTTCCCGGCAGGAGAGTGGCGCTTAAAAAACTGCTGGCGAAGAGTGAGGTCAGTGACAGCAGGTCACTCACAGTAAGCGAACGTCCACCGCATCCATGCCGGCAGCGTGCGCTGCCTGAATGCCGAAGTCGGCATCTTCAAATACGACGCACCTGGCCGCGGGCACACCCATAAGCTCTGCGCACAGCAGAAAGGTGTCCGTGGCGGGCTTGTGGTTTTTAACATGATCGGCGGCGACAACGGCAGAAAAATAGTGGCGCAGGCCAAGATGGTTGAGCAGTGCCTCTGCGATCGCGCTCTCACTGCCCGTCCCGACCGACATCGGACGACGTCCGTGCCACTCTTTTACCACTTCAATTAATGGCAAAGGGCGCACGGTGTCTAACAGCATCGCTTTTACCGCATCGGTTTTTTCACGCGCGAGCAGATGGGGGTCGAGATCGGCCTGATTCAGTTCAATCACGGCCTGCGCAATACGCCAGGTGGGGGATCCGTTGAGGGCAATCATCGCCTGTAAGTCGAAACGCATTCCGTAACGGCCGAGGACATCAGTCCAGGCTTTACGATGCGTTGGCTCGGTGTCCAGGATGGTGCCATCCATATCGAAGATCAAACCGTCATACTGTGCGTACATCGTGCTCTCGCAGAAGGATTACAAAACGTTACTTTATCGTAAATGGCGGTTTTTGTCGCTGATTGCGAAGTGATAACAATGAGAGTGATTAAGAACTAAACATCAGAGGGGGGTGACAAGAAGAGATGGTGCATCCGGGAGGATGCACTCGGCTGCGCCTTGCCCTACGGGCCGTTGCTAAAGCAACGTTATCCTCCCTGGTGCTTGCGATTATCTCGCCGACCATGAAATAACAGTATGGCTGCTATCTCGGAGAATATGGTGCATCCGGGAGGATTCGAACCTCCGACCGCTCGGTTCGTAGCCGAGTACTCTATCCAGCTGAGCTACGGATGCATCAGGATTTACTGCTGTTACTGCTGATACTCAGTATTGCTTCATAAGCAACACAAAGTAAAAGATGGTGCATCCGGGAGGATTCGAACCTCCGACCGCTCGGTTCGTAGCCGAGTACTCTATCCAGCTGAGCTACGGATGCATCGAGATTTACTGCTGTTACTGCTGATACTCAGTATTGCTTCATAAGCAACACAAAGTAAAAGATGGTGCATCCGGGAGGATTCGAACCTCCGACCGCTCGGTTCGTAGCCGAGTACTCTATCCAGCTGAGCTACGGATGCATCAGGATTTACTACTGTACTACTCGATACTCATATCACTTCGAAAGCAATATGAAGTAATAGATGGTGCATCCGGGAGTATTACTCGGCTGCGCCTCGCCCTACGGGTCGTTGCTAAAGCAACGCTATCCTCCCTGGTGCTTGCGATTATCTCGCAGAACATGAAACAACAGTTTAACTGCTATCTCGGAGAATATGGTGCATCCGGGAGGATTCGAACCTCCGACCGCTCGGTTCGTAGCCGAGTACTCTATCCAGCTGAGCTACGGATGCAAAATGGCGGTGAGGCGGGGATTCGAACCCCGGATGCAGCTTTTGACCGCATACTCCCTTAGCAGGGGAGCGCCTTCAGCCTCTCGGCCACCTCACCACACAACGCCTCTTTCGAGTGCTTCGAGTAACTCGTTAAAAGCTTCTCGTCGCTGCGTGGCGCATATATTACTTTCTGGGACCTATAAGTCAAACAATTTTCCACAAGCTTTTATCGTTTGCACAAATCACAGGCAATTCGCATGTAAAACCCGCAAAGAGGGTGTTTTATAAACGGATTTTGCAGGCCTGCTGGCAGTTATGTAGGGGTATAAAAGGGATGGCGGACAGAGAAAGGGTGTGACAGAAGGTTAAAAAGAGAGCAATTGAAATCGAACGGTAACTTTTGACAAGGAATATATCAGGAGGGTTGCGTCTCGCCAGACAGCGAGACGCGATAATATCAGTAACTGGACTGCTGGGATTTTTCAGCCTGGATACGCTGGTAGATCTCTTCACGATGAACAGAGACTTCTTTAGGGGCGTTCACACCAATACGTACCTGGTTGCCCTTTACCCCTAAAACTGTCACGGTGACCTCATCCCCAATCATGAGGGTCTCACCAACTCGACGAGTCAGAATCAGCATTCTTTGCTCCTTGAAAGATTAAAAGAGTCGGGTCTCTTGTATCCCGGCATTATCCATCATATAACGCCAAAAAGTAAGCGATGACAAACACGTAATGTGTAGGTAGTCACGGCATCACAATCTGTTAAACGTAAGTTTAGCCGATATACACAAACTCAACCTGACTTTATCATTATCGATAGCGTAGAGCGCAGTACGCCATAACGGTGTCGTTATGGCGTCTGTGTACGCTTTGTAATTATTACAGTTTAGAACTTACCCAGCTTTCAACACTGGCCAGCGCCGCTGGAAGAGCTGCTGCGTCTGTACCACCGGCTTGCGCCATGTCCGGACGACCACCGCCTTTACCGCCCACTTGCTGAGCGACCATACCAATCAGTTCCCCTGCTTTCACACGATCGATCACGTCCTTAGATACGCCCGCAATCAGAGAAACCTTACCTTCCGCTACCGTTGCCAGAACGATGATGGTTGAACCGAGCTGGTTCTTCAGATCGTCGACCATGGTACGAAGCATTTTCGGCTCAACGCCAGCCAGTTCGCTGACCAGCAGTTTGACGCCGTTAATCTCAACCGCTTTGCTGGAGAGGTTTGCGCTCTCGGCAACGGCGGCCTGTTCTTTCAGCTGCTGCAGCTCTTTTTCCAGCTGACGGGTACGTTCCATCACGCTGCGCACTTTCTCGCCCAGGTTCTGGCTGTCGCCCTTCAGCAGCTGCGCGATGTCGTGCAGCTGATCGCTCTCTGCATGCAGAAGCGCAATCGCGCCTTCGCCGGTGACCGCTTCGATACGACGCACGCCTGCCGCCGTACCGGATTCGGACACAATGCGGAACAGACCGATGTCACCCGTACGGCTGGCGTGCGTACCGCCACACAGCTCGGTGGAGAAATCGCCCATGCTCAGTACGCGTACGCGTTCGTCATACTTCTCACCGAACAGGGCCATTGCGCCTTTGTTCTTCGCCGCGTCGAGATCCATGATGTTGGTTTCGATCGGCAGGTTACGACGGATCTGGGCATTCACCAGATCTTCCACCGCACGGATTTCCGCCGGTTTCATCGCTTCGAAATGGGAGAAGTCAAAGCGCAGCACTTTGTCGTTTACCAGCGAGCCTTTCTGCGCAACGTGCGTGCCCAGAACCTGGCGCAGCGCGGCGTGCATCAGGTGCGTCGCGGAGTGATTCAGACGGATACGTGCGCGGCGTGCTTCGTCAACGATAGCCTGAACGCCCTCGCCCACTTTCAGCATGCCGGATGCCAGCGTACCCTGATGGCCGATTGCCTGACCGTATTTCTGCGTGTCGTTCACGGTAAAGCTGAAATCACTGCCCTTCAGCTCGCCTTTATCGCCAACCTGGCCGCCTGATTCTGCGTAGAACGGGGTTTTGTCCAGAACCACAACCGCAGACTGGCCCGCGCTGATGCTGTCCACGGCCTTGCCGTCAACAAACAGGGCAGTCACTTTGCCGTTGGTTTCGAGATGCTCGTAACCTTCGAATTCGCTGCTGCCATCAACGCGGATCATCGCGTTGTAGTCGGCACCAAAACCGCTGGACTCACGCGCGCGGCGGCGCTGTTCTTCCATGGCGGCTTCGAAGCCCGCTTCGTCAACTTTAATGTTGCGCTCGCGGCAGACGTCAGCCGTCAGGTCAACCGGGAAGCCATAGGTGTCGTACAGACGGAAGGCGGTTTCGCCATCCAGGGTATCGCCTTTCAGCTTCGACAGTTCGTCGTCCAGCAGGGCCAGACCACGTTCCAGAGTACGGGCAAACTGCTCTTCTTCGGTTTTCAGAACCTGTTCAACCTGCGCCTGCTGACGTTTCAGTTCGTCGCCAGCTGCGCCCATCACGCCAACCAGTGGCCCAACGAGTTTGTAGAAGAAGGTGTCCTTCGCGCCCAGCATATTGCCGTGACGGATAGCACGACGAATGATACGGCGCAGCACGTAGCCACGGTTTTCATTCGACGGGATCACGCCGTCAGCAATCAGGAAGGCACAGGAACGGATGTGGTCGGCAATAACGCGCAAGGATTTGTTGCTCAGGTCGGTTGCGCCGGTCACTTCGGCAACAGACTTAATCAGGGTGCTGAACAGATCGATGTCGTAGTTGGAGTTGACGTGTTGCAGTACTGCGGCAATACGCTCCAGACCCATACCGGTATCCACGGATGGCTTAGGCAGCGGCTCCATGGTGCCGTCGATCTGACGGTTGAACTGCATGAAGACGATGTTCCAGATCTCAATGTAACGGTCGCCGTCTTCTTCTGCACTGCCCGGAGGGCCGCCCCAGATGTGATCGCCATGATCGTAGAAGATTTCGGTACACGGACCGCATGGGCCGGTGTCACCCATCTGCCAGAAGTTGTCAGACGCGTACGGAGCGCCTTTGTTATCGCCGATGCGAATAATGCGTTCGCGCGGGATACCCACTTCTTTTTCCCAGATCTCATAGGCTTCGTCATCGGTTTCGTAGACGGTAACCCACAGACGCTCTTTCGGCAGGTTGAACCAGTTTTCACCGGTCAGCAGTTCCCATGCGTACTGGATAGCGTCATGTTTGAAATAGTCGCCGAAGCTGAAGTTACCCAGCATTTCGAAGAAGGTGTGGTGACGTGCGGTGTAACCGACGTTTTCCAGATCGTTATGTTTACCGCCCGCACGCACGCAGCGCTGCGAGGTGGTTGCGCGAGAATAATTACGCTTGTCGAGACCCAGGAAGACATCCTTGAACTGGTTCATCCCGGCGTTGGTAAACAGTAAAGTTGGATCGTTGTTCGGTACCAGGGAGCTGCTGGCAACAACCTGGTGTCCCTTACTATGGAAAAAATCGAGAAACGCCTGTCGGATCTCAGCGGTGCTCTTGCTCATAATTATCCTGAAATCAAGCTAACGAAATGTCACAGCCGGTCACTACACAATCTTTGTTGGACGGACCAGCTACTGAAAAAAGTGGGAATAAGATAAGTTTTCTTTAAAGGGAAGTAAAATCCCGCATGCGTTCAATCGGTAAAATTACGCCAGATATCCTGAATATCCTCCATCAGGAAGCCGCGATAAAGCAAAAAGCGCTGGATTTTGACTTTTTCTGAAAACTCACGCGGCAAAGGTTCCCCATACTTCCGGACAGCCTGTTCCCGCGCCAGCTCGCACCAGTCAATCTCGCATTCACGCATCGCCTTTTCGCTGGTTTCACGCGGGATACCTTTTTGATTAAGCTCCTGGCGGATGCGCGCCGGACCGTAGCCTTTCCGGCTGCGGCTGGCGATGAAGCGTGAGACAAAACGGGTATCGTCCAGATAGCTGTGCTCATAGCACCAGGCAACGACCCGATCGTAATCTTCTGCCGTGGCATCGATAGCCTCTGGCCCGTTTTTGCTCATTACCGGCGCGGCGAGTTTGCGGCGCAGTTCCTGCTCGCTGTGGTCACGAACAGCAAGAATGCGTACCGCCCGATCCAGCAGACGGTTATAAGCCGGACGACGTGCTGTGGATTCATTCATAGATAAACCTGCTGCAATAAAAGCAAAAATTAAAAAGCAAAAAGGGCCGCACTAAGCGACCCTTGTTTATTACATCTGTTTATCAGAAATCTTCGTTGGTTTCTTCAACGCCTTCGCCATCAACAGCGAACTGCGGTTTAGAATCCTGGTTGCTGAGCAGAAGCTCACGCACCTTCTTCTCGATCTCTTTAGCTGCCGCCGGGTTCTCTTTCAGCCAGGAGATAGCGTTCGCTTTACCCTGACCAATCTTGTCGCCGTTGTAGCTGTACCAAGCGCCCGCTTTTTCAATCAGCTTCTCTTTCACGCCCAGGTCAACCAGTTCGCCGTAGAAGTTGATACCTTCGCCGTAGAGGATCTGGAATTCAGCCTGTTTAAACGGTGCAGCAATCTTGTTCTTCACAACCTTCACGCGGGTTTCGCTACCCACCACGTTCTCACCGTCTTTCACGGCACCGATACGGCGGATATCCAGACGCACGGAGGCGTAGAACTTCAGCGCGTTACCACCGGTGGTGGTTTCCGGGTTACCGAACATCACACCAATCTTCATACGGATCTGGTTGATGAAGATCAGCAGCGTGTTGGACTGCTTCAGGTTACCGGCCAGCTTACGCATCGCCTGGCTCATCATACGTGCCGCGAGGCCCATGTGAGAGTCACCGATTTCACCTTCGATTTCTGCTTTTGGCGTCAGTGCTGCAACGGAGTCGACGATGATTACGTCTACTGCGCCAGAGCGCGCCAGCGCGTCACAGATTTCCAGTGCCTGCTCACCGGTATCCGGCTGGGAGCAGAGCAGGTTGTCGATATCAACACCCAGTTTACGTGCGTAGACCGGATCCAGCGCGTGCTCAGCATCGATAAAGGCACAGGTTTTGCCTTCGCGCTGTGCAGCCGCCACAACCTGTAAGGTCAGGGTGGTTTTACCGGAGGATTCTGGCCCGTAGATCTCTACGATACGACCCATAGGCAGGCCGCCAGCACCCAGTGCAATATCCAGAGAAAGCGAACCGGTGGAGATAGTTTCTACATCCATGGAACGATCTTCACCCAGGCGCATGATGGAACCTTTACCGAATTGCTTTTCGATCTGGCCCAGTGCTGCCGCCAACGCTTTCTGTTTGTTTTCGTCGATAGCCATTTTTTCCTCTCATGCCGGGTGAAACAACTGCGCTTCACCTTGGATTTCTGTTCTGTTGCAGCAATTATACTGTATGCTCATACAGTATCAAGTGTTTTGTAGAAATTGTTGCCAGAGCGTTTTTAACGCATAAACGGTGGCCTGACGACGCACGCTTTCGCGGTCGCCGCTGAAGCATTCCCGACGGGTAACGCCCTCGCCCTGCGCCGTCGCAAAGCCAAACCAGACCGTCCCGACAGGCTTTTCCGCGCTGCCGCCGTCCGGCCCGGCGATGCCACTAATAGAGATAGCATAGTCCGCCCGGGCGGCACGCAGGGCGCCAATCGCCATCTCAATGACGACCGGTTCGCTGACCGCGCCATGTTCGATGAGGGTGGGTTCACGGACGCCAATCATCTGCGCTTTTGCTTCATTACTGTAGGTGACAAACCCGCGTTCAAACCAGGCGGAACTGCCGGCAATATCGGTGATGGCTTTTGCCACCCACCCGCCGGTACAGGACTCCGCCGTAGTGACCGTCGCACCGCGCTGTTTCAGCGCCTGCCCTACCCTCTCACTGAGCTGCATCAATTCATGGTCAGTCATAGCGTTTTGACTCCTTAAAAACGTGCAGCACAAGATAGCACTTTAGTCGGTAGATATGAGGGTGAGGTGAAGGTTTTACGAGGGCGCTTCAGAAAAAAATTAAGCAGGCCGAGCGGTTAAGAATAAAAAGTGAGTGGAACAACGCCACTCACTTTTTCGCCAGGAAGAGACAGTATTAACTGAACGGCGATGCCGCCCGCGCCTGCGCCACGGCCAGCCCCAGCTGCCAGACCGCCATCGCGTAGTGCGTGCTGTGGTTATAGCGGGTGATGGTGTAGAAGTTCGGCAGACCGTACCAGTACTGATAGCCAGTGCCGATATCCAGACGCAGCAGGCTGACCTTTTGGTTACCGCTCAGCGGCTGCTGCGGCATTAACCCTACGGCCGTCAGCTGTGCCGGGGTATAGCTGGTTTTAAAGCCGTTCTCCAGCCCTGGCGCCTGGCCGTTAGCCATTACAGCCACCGGCTGACCTGGCGTCCAGCCATGCTCTTTGAAGTAGTTGGCGACGCTGCCAATCGCATCTTCCGGATCCCACAGGTTGATGTGCCCGTCCCCGTTGAAATCAACCGCATACTGCTTATAGGAAGACGGCATAAACTGGCCGTAGCCCATGGCACCGGCAAAGGAGCCCTTCAGATCAAGCGGGTCGTCCTGCTCGTCGCGCGCCATCAGCAGGAACGTTTCCAGCTCGGAGGAGAAGTACTCTGCCCGGCGCGGGTAGTTAAAGGAGAGGGTCGCCAGCGCATCCAGAATGCGGGTTTTGCCCATCACGCGGCCCCAGCGTGTTTCTACCCCGATAATCCCGATGATAATCTCCGGCGGCACGCCGTAAACCTGCTGGGCGCGGGTCAGCGCGTCCTGATACTGGTTCCAGAACGCCACGCCATTCTGCACGTTGTCCGGGGTAATAAACTGGTTGCGATAGCGTAACCAGGCCCCGTTCGGCCCGGCCGGTGGCTGGGTGGTCGGGGCCTGACGATCCATCAGTCGCAGCACGTAATCCAGACGTTTCGCCTGGGAGAGGATCTCCTGCAGCTGGGCTTTATTAAAGCCGTGCTTGCTCACCATTTTGTCGATGAACTGTTCCGCCGCGGGATTGTTGGCAAAGTCGCCCCCCATCTGCATCACATTATGCTGGGGTTCCAGCAGGAAGCCGCCGGACAGTACGCCCGCCGTTTGTTGCTGGACCTCTTCGGTCTTAGGTTTGCTGCTGCAGGCAGAGAGCAGGATAAGCGCAGGCAGTATGGCTGCGTAACGACGCTTGAGCATGAGACATCCATTCAACGAATTCGATAAGTGGCAAGTATGGTAAAGCATCCGGGACACCTCAAGGAAGAGATGCGAACCCGCAGGGCAAAATCTTTACGCTGCCTAAAGACAAATTCGTCCTCTTCTCAACCACGTCCCTCTCGCCTTTCCTATTATCTTTCAAAATAATCCATTTTTCTTTCATTGTGAGATCTGTTTAACACTTTAATACCTTTCAAAGTGATTATTATTGACCCGTCAGAGATGAACTCACCCTACAGGAGAAAACAATGATAGAAACCATCACCCACGGCGCCGAGTGGTTTATCGGGCTGTTTCAGAAAGGTGGCGAGGTCTTTACCAGCATGGTCACCGGGATCCTGCCGCTGCTGATCAGCCTGCTGGTGATCATGAATGCATTGATCAACTTTATTGGTCAGCATCGGATCGAAAAACTGGCCCAGCGCTGCGCCGGTAATCCGGTCTCCCGCTATTTGCTGCTGCCCTGCATCGGCACCTTCGTGTTTTGTAACCCGATGACCCTGAGCCTCGGGCGCTTTATGCCCGAGCGCTACAAGCCGAGCTACTACGCCGCGGCGTCCTACAGCTGCCACTCGATGAACGGCCTGTTTCCGCACATCAATCCCGGCGAGCTGTTCGTCTATCTGGGGATCGCCAGCGGGCTGACTACTCTCGGCCTGCCGCTCGGCCCGCTGGCGGTGAGTTACCTGCTGGTCGGCCTGGTGACCAACTTCTTCCGCGGCTGGGTGACCGATCTCACCACCGCCATTTTCGAAAAGAAAATGGGCATCCAGCTTGAACAGAAAGTCCAGCTTGCAGGAGCCACAGCATGACCCGTATCCGGATTGAAAAAGGCGTGGGCGGCTGGGGCGGCCCGCTGGAGCTCGACGCGACCACTGAGAAGAAGATCGTCTATATCACCGCAGGCACCCGTCCGGCGATTGTCGACAAGCTGCGCGAACTCACCGGCTGGGACGCGGTGGATGGCTTTAAGGAGGGCGAGCCGCCGGAAGCGGAGATCGGCGTGGCGGTGATCGACTGCGGCGGTACCCTGCGCTGCGGCATCTACCCGAAACGGCGCATTCCCACCGTCAATATCCATTCAACGGGCAAATCCGGCCCGCTGGCGCAGTATATCGTGGAGGACATTTACGTCTCCGGGGTGAAAGAGGAGAACATCACCCTGGCAGAGGGTGCCGCCCCGGCGAAGAAGAGCGCGCCGCGCGAGTATGACACCAGTAAAAAGATCACCGAGCAGAGCGACGGCCTGCTGGCGAAAGTCGGGATGGGGATGGGCTCTGCGGTGGCGGTACTGTTCCAGTCCGGGCGCGACACCATCGACACGGTGCTGAAAACCATCCTGCCGTTTATGGCCTTCGTCTCGGCGCTGATCGGCATCATCATGGCCTCCGGCCTGGGAGACTGGATCGCCCACGGCCTCGCCCCGCTGGCCAGCCATCCGCTCGGGCTGGTGACCCTGGCGCTGATCTGCTCCTTCCCGCTGCTGTCGCCGTTCCTCGGCCCAGGGGCGGTGATCGCCCAGGTGATCGGCGTGCTGATTGGCGTGCAGATTGGGCTCGGCAATATTCCCCCGCACCTCGCCCTGCCCGCGCTGTTTGCCATTAATGCCCAGGCCGCCTGCGACTTTATCCCGGTGGGGCTGTCGCTGGCCGAAGCGCGCCAGGACACCGTGCGCGTCGGCGTTCCTTCCGTGCTGGTGAGCCGCTTCCTGACCGGCGCGCCAACCGTACTGATTGCCTGGTTCGTCTCTGGCTTTATTTATCAATAAGAGGACTTCGTGATGACCGTGATTTACCAGACCACCATTACCCGCATTGGCCAGAGCGCCACGGATGCCCTGAGCGACCAGATGCTGATCACCTTCCGTGAAGGGGCGCCGGCGGATATCGAGGAGTTCTGTTTTATCCACTGTCACGGCGAGCTAAGCGGCGAGCTCCGGCCGGGCAGCCAGCTCACGCTGGGCGACGCGCGCTATCCGGTGACGGCGGTGGGTGATGTCGCAGAGCAAAACCTGCGCGAGCTGGGGCATATCACCCTGCGTTTTGATGGCCAGACCGCAGCGGAATACCCGGGCACCGTGCACGTTGCCGGGCCGGTTCCGCAGGCGGTGGCAGCCGGTTGTGTACTGAAATTTGTGGCGTAATTAAAGGAGAGAAACATGGAACAGGTTGCAGTTGTCATTGGCGGGGGACAAACCTTAGGGGAATATCTCTGCCGCGGGCTGGCCGCAGAAGGGTATCGCGTGGCGGTGGTGGACATTCAGAGCGAAAAAGCCGCCCGGGTCGCCAGCGAGATCAACCAGGAATTTGGTGAAGGCAAGGCGTACGGCTTTGGCGCCGACGCCACCAGTGAGCAGAGCGTAATGGCGCTGTCGCACGGGGTGAATGAGATCTTTGGCCGCGTCGATCTGCTGGTGTACAGCGCCGGGATCGCCAAAGCGGCGTTTATCAGCGACGTGGAGCTGGGGGATTTCGATCGCTCATTGCAGGTGAACCTGGTGGGCTACTTCCTCTGCGCCCGGGAGTTCTCGCGTCTGATGATCCGCGACGGTATCGCCGGGCGCATCATTCAGATCAACTCTAAATCCGGCAAGGTGGGCAGCAAGCACAACTCCGGCTACAGCGCGGCCAAGTTCGGCGGCGTGGGGCTGACCCAGTCTCTGGCGCTGGATCTGGCGGAGTACGGCATTACCGTGCACTCGCTGATGCTGGGCAACCTGCTGAAGTCGCCGATGTTCCAGTCCCTGCTGCCACAATATGCCACCAAGCTGGGCATCGAGGCGGATCAAGTGGAGCAGTATTACATTGACAAAGTGCCCCTGAAGCGCGGGTGTGACTATCAGGACGTGCTGAATATGCTGCTGTTTTATGCCAGCCCGAAAGCCTCCTACTGCACCGGACAGTCGATTAACATCACCGGCGGGCAGGTGATGTTCTGAGTTTATTCCCCTCTCCCACAGGGAGAGGAAGATTAATCGTAGGCCGGGCAAGCGAAGCGCCGCCCGGCAATTAAGGAGCTGATATGGTCACCACTCTCATCACCGTCGCCGTTATCGCCTGGCTGTGCCAGCTGGCGCTCGGCGGCTGGCAAATCCACCGCTTTAACCGCGCCTTCGACGCCCTCTGCCAGAAAGGCCGCGTGGGCGTGGGCCGCTCCGGCGGGCGCTTTAAACCGCGGGTGATTGTCGCCATTGCGCTGGACGATAATCACCGGGTCTGTGACTCATTGATGATGCGTGGGCTGACGGTCTTTGCCCGACCGGTGAAAATTGCAGCGATTAACGGCACGGCGCTGCAGGAATTAGAGCCTGATGTGATCTTTCCCAATGATTCACTCTGTCAGGATGCACTATCATTAGCGCTTAAATTGAAACATGGATAATTTCGTTCTGAACGCTATAAGCTTGCGAAATTATCATTTCGCAACCTGAGGAACTCAACGCCTATGAAACCCCGTCAGCGGCAGGCGGCCATTCTTGACCATCTGCAAAAGCAGGGAAAGTGTTCGGTTGAGGATCTGGCCCACTACTTTGACACCACCGGCACCACGATCCGCAAAGATCTGGTGATCCTGGAGAATTCTGGGGCGGTGATCCGCACCTATGGCGGCGTGGTGCTGAATAAGGACGAGGCCGATCCGCCTATCGATCATAAAACCCTGATCAACACCCACCAGAAGGCGTTAATCGCTGACGCGGCGGTAAAGTATATCCATGACGGTGACTCCATTATCCTCGATGCGGGCAGTACGGTGCTGCAGATGGTGCCGATGCTGAGCCGCTTTAATAACATCACGGTAATGACCAACAGCCTGCATATCGTCAACGCCCTGTCCGAATTCGACAACGAACAAACCATCCTGATGCCCGGCGGCACCTTCCGTAAAAAATCCGCCTCCTTTCACGGCCAACTGGCGGAGAACGCCTTCGACCATTTCAGCTTTGACAGGTTGTTTATGGGCACCGACGGTATCGACCTCAACGCGGGTGTTACCACCTTCAACGAGGTGTTCAGCGTCAGCAAAGCGATGTGCAACGCCGCCCGGGAAGTGATCCTGATGGCCGACTCGTCGAAGTTTGGCCGTAAAAGCCCGAATATTGTCTGTAGCCTTGAGAGCGTCGATAAGCTGATCACCGACGCGGGTATCGATCCGGCGTTCAAAAAAGCGCTGGAAGAGAAAGGAATCGAAGTGATTGTAACCGGAGAGAGAGATGAGTGATTTTCTGTTAAACGCGGGTCGTCAAACCCTGATGCTGGAACTGCAGGAGGCCAGCCGCCTGCCGGAACGTCTGGGTGAGGATTTCGTTCGTGCGGCAAACACCATTATTCAGTGCGAAGGTAAAGTGATCGTCGCGGGCATCGGCAAGTCCGGGCATATCGGCAAGAAGATTGCCGCGACCCTGGCCAGCACCGGCACCCCGGCCTTTTTCGTCCATCCGGCCGAGGCCCTGCACGGCGACCTGGGGATGATAGAAAGCCGCGACGTGCTACTGTTTATCTCCTACTCCGGCTCGGCGAAAGAGCTGGATCTGATCCTGCCCCGCCTGCAGGAAAAATCGGTTGCACTGCTGGCGATGACCGGAAAATCCCGCTCGCCGCTGGCGCTGGCCGCCACAGCCACGCTGGATATTTCGGTGGAGCGCGAAGCCTGCCCGATGCATCTGGCCCCGACCTCCAGCACCGTCAATACCCTGATGATGGGCGATGCGCTGGCGATGGCGGTAATGCAGGCCCGCGGCTTTAATGAAGAAGATTTTGCCCGCTCTCATCCGGCAGGTGCGTTGGGCGCGCGTCTGCTGAATAAAGTGCATCACCTGATGCGCACTAATGAGGCGATCCCGCAGGTGAAGCTGAATACCAGCGTGATGGATGCGATGCTGGAGCTGAGCCGTACCGGGCTCGGCCTGGTGGCGGTTTGCGATGACGACAACCAGGTGAAAGGCGTCTTCACCGACGGCGACCTGCGTCGCTGGCTGGTGGGCGGCGGCAAACTGGACGTTAATGTCAGTAGCGCCATGACCACTGGCGGCCTGACGCTGAATGCTGAAAGCCGCGCCATAGAAGCCAAAGAGCTGCTGATGAAGCGCAAAATCACCGCCGCCCCGGTGGTGGATGAAGCGGGCCGCCTGTGCGGCGCCATCAACCTGCAGGATTTCTACCAGGCAGGCATCCTCTAACCCTTCAGACCCAGACGTTTCGCCAGCCGGTGCAGGTTGGCGACGTCGGTCTCCAGCGCCCTCGCGCTCGCCGCCCAGCTGCGGCTGTTCTGCTCCAGTGCCCGGCTAATCATCTGGCGCTGGAACGCTTCCGTCGCCTCACGCAGGTTCTGATTCACCACCAGCGGGGTTTCCGGCGTCACCGCAGGGGCGCTTTCATCATGCAGGGCAAAATGCTGCGCGTGGATCACCACGTCATCCCCGAGCCGCGCGGCCCGGGCCAGCACTACCGCTCGGTGAATGGCATGTTCCAGCTCGCGCACGTTGCCCGGCCAGCCGTAGCTCAGCAGGTGCGCCCGGGCGCCGGGGCTGAGCACCACCCGGGATAACCCCATCCGCAGCCGACACTGTTCGCAGAAATAGCCCGCCAGCAGCACCACGTCCTCGCCCCGCTCGCGCAGCGGCGGCACCGAAAGCGGGAAAACGCTCAGACGATGGAACAGGTCAGCACGAAAGTTCCCGGCCAGCACCTCTTCGCGCAGGTCGCGGTTGGTGGCCGCCAGCACCCGCACGTCGACCCGCAGGCTACGGTCGTCGCCCACCCGCTGGATATCCCCGTACTGCAATACACGCAGGAGCTTGGCCTGCAATGCCAGCGACAGCTCGCCAATCTCATCGAGGAACAGGGTGCCGTTATCGGCCATTTCAAACTTGCCGCTGCGGTTGCTGATGGCTCCGGTAAAGGCCCCTTTGACGTGGCCGAACAGCTCGCTCTCCGCCACGCTCTCCGGCAGGGCGGCGCAGTTGAGGTAGACCAGCGGATTGACCGCCCGCGGTGAGGCCTCATGGATGGCTTTCGCCACCAGCTCTTTCCCGGTCCCGGTTTCGCCCTCGATCAGCACGTTCAGGTCGGAGGCGGCGACAATCTCAATCTCTTTTTTCAGACTCATCATGCCCGGCGACAGGCCGATCATCTCGGTGTTTTTCACCTGCTCAAACACCGCCGGGCCCGCGGGCAGGCTGTTCTGGCTCTCCAGCTGCTCAATGAGCAGGGCATTGTTCAATGCCCCTGCGGCGAGAGCGGCGATCAGCCTCAGCTCTTCGTCGCTGAAGGTATCAAACTGATCCGGCGACATGCCGTCAAGGGTCAGAGCGCCAATCAGGTTCTGCCCGGCAAACAGCGGCAGGCCGATACAGGCATGCACCTTCAGGCTCTCCTGGCCGGGGATCAGCCCGTCGTAGGGATCGGGCAGGTCGCTATCGGCCGGGAAGCGCACCACATCCCCGGCGCGGGCAATAGTCTCCAGCCGTGGGTGGCCCTCCAGGGTAAAGCGCCTTCCCAGCACGTCCTGCGCCAGGCCGTCGATCGCCAGCGGGATAAATTGCCGCCCTTCGTAGCGCAGCAGCGCCGAGGCATCGCAATCCAGGACGTGACGCAGGGTGGAGATCAGCCGCTGAAAACGATCCTGATGCCCGATGCCGCTCTGCAATTCAATGGCGATTTTCGCCAGCACCTCTACAGAAAAACTCATTCTCGCCTCACTGTCATTTTGACAATACATCTTGTCATATTGACTATATCAATGACAGTCAAATTGACTACCCATCAGGAGTTATTATTTTATAAACCATTAAAAATCAATAAGTTATAAAGTTGGCACGCAACCTGCAATTACCATTACATCTTTCGTTTAATTTCGCTGTATTAAGTTGAGGTTGCTATGTCTATTCTGGTTAAAAACAATATTCATTGGGTTGGTCAACGTGACTGGGAAGTACGTGATTTTCACGGAACGGAATACAAAACGCTGCGCGGCAGCAGCTATAACAGCTATCTCATCCGGGAAGAAAAAAACGTGCTGATCGACACCGTTGATCATAAATTCAGCCGTGAGTTCGTGCAAAATCTGCGCAGTGAAATTGACCTGGCCGATATCGACTACATCATCATTAACCATGCTGAAGAAGATCACGCCGGTGCCCTGACCGAGCTGATGTCCTGCATCCCGGACACTCCGATCTACTGCACCAATAACGCCATCGACTCCATCAATGGTCATCACCACCATCCGGAGTGGAATTTCAACGTGGTGAAAACCGGCGACTCACTGGATATCGGCAACGGCAAACAGCTTATCTTCGTTGAAACCCCGATGCTGCACTGGCCGGACAGCATGATGACCTACATGACCGGCGACGCCGTGCTGTTCAGTAACGACGCCTTCGGCCAGCACTACTGCGACGAACGACTGTTCAACGACGAAGTGGATCAGGCCGAGCTGTACGAGCAGTGTCAGCGCTACTACGCCAACATCCTGACCCCGTTCAGCCGTCTGGTTACGCCAAAAATTACCGAAATCCTCGGCTTCAACCTGCCGGTGGATATGATTGCGACCTCCCACGGTGTGGTATGGCGTGAGAACCCAACCCAGATCGTCGAGCAGTACCTGAAGTGGGCGGCGGACTATCAGGAAGATCGCATCACCATTTTCTACGACACCATGTCCAACAACACCCGCATGATGGCCGACGCGATTGCTCAGGGCATCAATGAAGTGGACCCAAATGTGGCGGTGAAAATCTTTAACGTGGCACGCAGCGACAAGAACGACATTCTGACCAATGTCTTCCGCTCCAAAGGCGTGCTGGTGGGCACCTCCACCATGAACAACGTGATGATGCCGAAAATTGCCGGCCTGGTGGAAGAGATGACCGGCCTGCGCTTCCACAACAAACGCGCCAGCGCCTTCGGCTCCCACGGCTGGAGCGGCGGTGCGGTTGACCGTCTCTCAACCCGTCTGCAGGACGCGGGCTTTGAAATGTCGATGAGCCTGAAGGCGAAATGGCGTCCGGATCTGGACGCGCTGGAAATCTGCCGCCAGCACGGCCGCGACATTGCACGTCAGTGGGCGCTCGCTCCTCTGCCAGAAGCGACCGCTAAAGCCACCCCAGAGCAGGAAGCCTGCGCCTGTGCCGCCGCAGCCGCCGCCGACCTCGGCCCTTGCATGCAGTGCAGCGTCTGCCAGTGGATCTACGATCCGGCCCTCGGCGAACCGCTGCAGGATGTCCAGCCGGGCACACCGTGGAGCGACGTCCCAGATAACTTCCTGTGCCCGGAATGTTCCCTCGGTAAAGACGTCTTTGACGAACTGGCATCGGAGGCAAAATGAGCCACGGCATTGTGATTATCGGCTCGGGCTTCGCCGCCCGCCAGTTGGTAAAAAATATCCGTAAACAGGATGCGAACGTCCCGCTGACGCTGATTGCCGCGGACAGCATGGATGAATACAACAAGCCTGACTTAAGCCACGTGATCAGCCAGAGTCAGCATGCAGACGACCTCACCCGCCAGACGGCGGGGGAGTTTGCCGAACAGTTTAACCTGCGCCTGTTCCCTTACACCTGGGTCACCGACATTGATGCCGCAGCGCACGTGGTTAAAGGGAAAGACCAGCAGTGGTCGTATGACAAACTGGTTCTGGCCACCGGGGCCGCAGCCTTTGTGCCGCCGGTTCCGGGCCGCGAGCTGATGCTTACCCTCAACAGCCAGATGGAGTACCGGGCCTGCGAAACCACGCTGCGTGACGCCCAGCGGGTGATGATTGTCGGCGCGGGGCTTATCGGCAGCGAACTGGCGATGGATTTTTGCCGCGCCGGGAAAGCGGTCACCCTGGTTGACCATTCCGCCAGCATTCTGTCGGCGCTGATGCCAGCCGAAGTAAGCAGTCGCTTACAACACCGGCTGACCGATATGGGCGTGCATTTGCAGCTGAAATCCCAGCTGCAAAGCCTGACCAAAACCGATACCGGCATCTGCGCCCTGCTGGATCGTGACCGCTGTATCGAAGTGGATGTGGTGATTGCCGCCACCGGCCTGCGTCCGGAGATCGGACTGGCTCAGCGTGCGGGGGCAGAAACCCACCGCGGCGTGAAGGTCGACAGCTATCTGCAAACCACCCAGCCGGATATCTATGCCCTGGGTGACTGCGCCGAAATTAACGGTCAGGTGCTGCCCTTCCTGCAGCCGATCCAGTTAAGCGCCATGTATCTGGCGAAGAACCTGCTCGGAGCCAACACGCCATTGAAACTGCCTGCGATGCTGGTGAAGGTGAAAACGCCGGAACTGCCGCTGCATCTGGCAGGCGAAACTCAGCGCCAGGACCTGAACTGGCAGATCGCCATCGAACCCCAGGGGATGGTGGCGAAAGGAGCGGACAGCGAAGGCAATTTGCGCGCCTTCGTGGTCAGTGAAGATCGCATGAAGGAGGCCTTTGCCCTGCTGAAATCATTATCTGTTTAACCCTCAAACTCTTGCTCTACTCGTTGTATGCTTGTCCGATTTTGCCTTTCGCAGCCCCGGTGCCCCGGGGCTTTTTTAATGCGGAACAGCTGTCAAACCCTGTCCTGTTTTAATCCCTGTTTACGGCCTACTCTGTTGCGGTACTCGTCAGCCGGAGACCGCCAATGAAAAACTTCACCCAGGAACTTAACTATCTTGCTGCCTGGTTCAGACAGGCAAAGAAACATGAACGTATTCTCTTTCGCTGGCTCTATCTCAGCCCGGAAGCGCGCATCGAGCGGTTGCGCGAATTGATGCTGCCTGTCAGTCAGATCAAGCACTGATTGCCCGGCGGCGCTACGCTTGCACGGGCCTACAGCGTCCCGTAGGCCGGGTAAGCGAAGCGCCCCGTAGGCCGGGTAAGCGAAGCGCCACCCGGCAAAGCAGCCAGCACCCGTCCCGTAGGCCGGGTAAGCGAAGCGCCACCCGGCAAAGCAGCCGGCACCCGTCCCGTAGGCCGGGTAAGCGAAGCGCCACCCGGCAAAACGTTTATTATCGCGCAAAAAGCCCTACACTCTTAGCAACGCCTTTGTCAGGGATGCCGCCATGCGCCAGATCCAGAAAATCCGCCAGTACCAGCGGCTCGCCGTGCATTACGGTTTAAGCGCCAGACTCACCACCATCGCCGAGGTGGCGGAAGTCGCCCTGTGCAGCGAACGCCACGCCCGCACGCTGTTACGCCAGCTGGCGGAAAGCGGCTGGTTAAGCTGGAAGGCGCAGCCGGGGCGCGGGCATCGCGCCACCCTGCACTGCCTGGTGACCACCAGCGAACTCAGCGCCCCGCTGATGCACGCCTGCCTGGAGAAAGGTGATTATCAGAGCGCCCTCCAGCTGGCGGACGGCGATCCGGCCAGCCTGCATCACATCATCACTCCGTTTCTCGGCGGCAAATGGCTCAAGCATCAGCCAACGCTGCGCATTCCCTGGTATCGCCCGCTCACCTCCCTGCATCCGGCGCTGCATCGTCGGCGCGCCGAGCAGCATATTATCTGCGCGGTCCACGCCGGGTTAACCCGTTATGAACCGGGTCAGGCACAGCCGGTGGCCGATCTGGCGCACCACTGGGCCTGCCCTGAGGACGGACTGCGTTGGCATTTTTACCTGCGCAGCGGCGCTCACTGGCACAACGGTCAGCCGCTGAGCGACGACGATATTCTGAGTGCGATGCAGCTGCTGCTGGCCGATCCGGCGCGCAATAGCGGGCTGATGCATATCGACACGGTCACCCTCGTCGCCCCCTGGTGTCTGGCGGTGTATCTGCATGCCCCGGATGCGCTGCTGGCCCATCGCCTCGCCCATCCGATCTGCCGTCTGCCGCACCCCCGGCAACCGGAGGTCGGCGCCGGGCCGTTCGCCATTGCCCGTCATCACTCGCATTTTCTGCGCCTCGAGCGCCAGCCCTGGTACTTTGCCGCCCATCCGTTGCTGCACGCCATTGAGTTCTGGCGCACCGGCACGGTAACCGATAAACCGGCATGGATCACGGTAGGGAAAGGCAGCGCCCCGCAGGAAGCGGTGACCTCAACCAGCGGCGGTTTTGCCTGGCTGATGGTGAATGCAACATTGCCCAAAGCGCTGGCCGCGTATCTGCGCCAGACCGCCCTGACCCTCAACCAGCAGCGCTTTGGCCGGCGTGAAGATCTGCAGATCCACACTGAAATCCTCCCCGGGCTACAGGTGCCCAGCCTGCCCGCGCCCGCTGATATCAACCTGCCGCCCCGGCTGAAACTGGTGTGCTACAACACGCCTGAACTGCGCGAGCTGGCTGAAAGCTGGCGGCACCAGCTACAGCCGCACGGCTGTGAGCTGCACACCGAGTGGAAAGATCGTGATGGCTGGTATGCCCCCGATACGCTGGCGGACGCCGATCTGCTGCTGGGGGATCATCTGGCAACCGGAATGGCAGCCTTTGCGCTGGCAGAATGGTTTATCTATGAACCCGCCTGGGCCACGGCGCTGGGCGAGGCGGGCTGGGGGACCGCGAAACAGCAGCTGATGCAAAACAGCGACAGCGAAGCGCATTTTCACGCCCATCTGACGCCCTTTTTCCAGCGCCTGCTGGCGGAGGGCCGATGCACGCCATTGTTCCATTATCGCTACCGGATCAACGCCCTGGAAAACGTGCAGGATATGGTGCTGACCGCAGGCGGCTGGCTCGATTTTACCCGCGCCTGGCTGCCTCCGGCGGCGGCATTATGATCGGCGGTGCGGGCCGGGGATCACCGAATCACGCAGGATCAGCTCCCCGGCAAAGGTCTGCTGGAAGGTGAACTCCCCGCCGTCGAGCATAAAGATCAGGCGGCTGATGGTCTCTTTCACCATCTCCGTCACCGGCACGCGCACGCTGGAAAGCGCGGGCACCACGTAGGGCGCCATGGCAATATCATCGAAACCCACCACCGAAACCGCCCTTGGCGCGGCGATCCCGCGGTCGTGGAGCTGCTTAATAGCGCCGATCGCCATGTCGTCGTTGCTCGCTACCAGCGCGGTAAAACTCTCCCCGCGCGCCAGCAGCGTCGCCACCCCTGCCGCCCCGCTGGCCGGGGTCCATTTGCCCTCGACAATCAGCGATTCGCGTAGCGGAATGCGGTGTGCAGCAAGCGCGTCCTTGTAGCCGGAAAGACGTTCAATCCCGGTGGGGGAGTCCAGCGATCCGGTGATAAACGCGATATCGCGGTGGCCCTGTTCGATGAGGGTCGATACCGCCGCCTGGCTGGAGGCTTTATGATCCGACCAGACGCAGTGGCTGCTGTTTTTGCGCAGGCGACGGTTGAGCACCATCACCGGCTGCTCGTGCTTCTGGATGATCTCATCCATCTCATCGACGCTGAGAAAACGCGGGTAGATAATGATCGCATCACAGCGCATATCGAGCAGATACTGAATCGCCTCCCGCTCTTCATCGGCGCTGTGCTTGCCATCAGCAAGGATCAGCTGACGCCCTCTCTCCTCGGTCATTCTGGCGGCGTGGAACAGCAGCTCGCTGAAATAGACCCCGTGATAAAGGGTGTTAGTCACTACCAGCCCGAGGGTTTGCGTGCGTTTGGTGGCCAGGTTGCGCGCCAGTAAATTGGGGCGGTAGCCGCTCTCTTCAATCGCCTGAAAAACCCGGTCTTTTGTCTCCTGGCTCACGTAGCCATTGCCTGAAAGCACCCGGGAAACCGTCGCCTTCGAGACCCCTGCCCGCTTCGCCACTTCCAGCATCGTGGTCATCAATCTGTTCCGTCTTAATCCAGTGAGCGGCAGTGTACTGCACCGCGTAAAAATTGTCGCAGCGTGGATCGCACGCTTTTTATGGCGTTAGGTGATCGTCATCACGAATATAAAAAATGGTCAAAACATGATCTTGTTTGATCTCAGGAAACTCTTCATGATTTTGTGGAACCGGTTTCCTATATAAGTTTCATCGTTGCACACGGTGAAGACGTACCTTACTGATAAAACAGGATACAACCCGATGGCCAAAAATTATGCTGCGCTGGCGAATGCCGTTGTCAGCGCGCTCGGCGGCAAAGATAACATTGTCGCCGTCACCCACTGTATGACCCGACTGCGCTTTGTGGCGAAAGACGAGAGCCTGATCGACAGCGCCACGCTTAAGAGCATCAGCGGCGTGCTGGGGGTAGTGCGCAACGACAACCAGTGCCAGGTGATCATCGGCAATACCGTTTCCCAGGCGTATCGCGAGGTGGTGAATCTGCTGCCCGCCGACATGCAGCCTGCCGCGCCGCAGGGGCCGCAAAAGCTGACCCTGAAACGCATTGGCGCCGGGATCCTCGACGCGCTGATCGGCACCATGTCACCGCTGATCCCGGCGATCATCGGCGGATCGATGGTCAAACTGCTGGCGATGATCCTCGAGATGACCGGCGTGCTGACCAAAGGCGAACCGACGCTGACCATTCTGACGGTGATCGGTGACGGGGCGTTCTTCTTCCTGCCGCTGATGGTGGCTGCCTCTGCCGCGGTAAAATTCAAAACCAACATGTCGCTGGCGATTGCCATTGCCGGCGTGCTGGTGCACCCGAGCTTTATCGAGCTGATGGCCAAAGCGGCGCAGGGCGAGCACGTCGAGTTCGCGTTCATTCCGGTCACCGCGGTGAAGTACACCTACACGGTGATCCCGGCGCTGGTGATGACCTGGTGCCTGTCGTATATCGAACGCTGGGTGGACAGAATTACCCCGGCGGTCACCAAAAACTTCCTTAAGCCAATGCTGATCGTGCTGATTGCCGCCCCGCTCGCCATCGTCCTGATTGGGCCGTTGGGGATCTGGATCGGTAGCGGCATCTCTTCCCTGGTTTACACCATTCACGGCTATCTGGGCTGGTTGTCCGTTGCCATCATGGGCGCGCTGTGGCCGCTGCTGGTGATGACCGGGATGCACCGCGTCTTTACCCCAACCATCATTCAGACCATTGCCGAAACCGGCAAAGAAGGGATGGTGATGCCGTCTGAAATCGGCGCCAACCTGTCACTCGGCGGTTCATCGCTGGCGGTGGCGTGGAAAACCAAAAACCCGGAACTGCGTCAGACGGCGCTGGCCGCAGCGGCTTCTGCCATCATGGCGGGGATCTCTGAACCGGCGCTGTACGGCGTGGCGGTTCGCCTGAAACGCCCGCTGATTGCGAGCCTGATCAGCGGCTTTATTTGCGGCGCCGTCGCCGGGATTGCCGGACTGGCCAGCCACTCAATGGCGGCGCCGGGCCTGTTTACCAGCGTCCAGTTCTTCGACCCGGCTAACCCGATGTCTATCGTCTGGGTATTCGGGGTGATGGCCCTGGCCGTGGTGCTCTCTTTCGTGCTGACCCTGATCCTGGGCTTTGAAGATATCCCGGTAGAAGAGGAAGCGGAAAAAGCGCGCGCGCTACAAACCGCACCGGTTCAGGCCAAAGCAGCACAAGCATAAATGTATAGCGAGGTAACAATGTCAGTTTTTCCACAAGGATTTTTATGGGGCGGCGCACTGGCCGCTAACCAGAGCGAAGGCGCATACCGTGAAGGCGGCAAGGGCCTGACCACCGTCGATATGATCCCCCACGGCGCTAACCGCCTGGCGGTAAAAGTCGGCAAGGAAAAACGCTTTTCGCTGCGTGACGACGAGTTCTATCCCAGCCACAACGCGATCGATTTTTACCATCGCTATAAAGAAGATATCGCCTTAATGGCCGAGATGGGCTTCACGGTATTCCGTACCTCGATTGCCTGGAGCCGTCTCTACCCGAACGGCGACGAGCCGCTGCCTAATAAAGAGGGAATTGCCTTTTACCGGGCGGTGTTCGAAGAGTGCAAAAAGTACAACATCGAGCCGCTGGTGACCCTGTGCCACTTCGACGTGCCGATGCATCTGGTGACCGAGTACGGCTCCTGGCGCAACCGCAAGATGGTCGACTTCTTCGCCCGCTATGCACGCACCTGCTTCGAAGAGTTCAACGGACTGGTGAAGTACTGGCTGACCTTCAACGAGATCAACATCATGCTGCACAGCCCCTTCTCCGGCGCCGGGCTGGTGTTTGAGGAAGGCGAAAACGAAGACCAGGTCAAGTACCAGGCGGCGCACCACGAGCTGGTGGCGAGCGCGCTGGCGACCAAAATTGCCCACGAGGTGAACCCGGAAAACCAGGTCGGCTGCATGCTGGCGGGCGGTAACTTCTACCCATACTCCTGCAAACCGGAAGACGTGTGGATGGCGCTGGAGAAAGACCGCGAGAACCTGTTCTTTATCGACGTACAGGCCCGCGGCAGCTATCCGGCCTACTCTGCCCGCGTGTTCCGCGAAAAAGGGGTGGTGATTGTCAAAGATCCCGGCGATGACGATCTGCTGAAACACACCGTCGATTTTGTGTCGTTCAGCTATTACGCCTCGCGCTGCGCCTCGGCGGATATGAACGCGGGCAACACCAGCGCGGCCAACATCGTCAAGTCCCTGCGCAACCCGCACATCGAGGTGAGCGAATGGGGCTGGGGCATCGACCCGCTGGGCCTGCGCATCACCATGAACATGATGTACGATCGCTACCAGAAGCCGCTGTTCCTGGTGGAAAACGGGCTGGGGGCGAAAGATGAGATTGACGCTAACGGCGAGATCAACGACGACTACCGCATCAGCTACCTGCGGGAGCACATCCGCGCCATGGGCGATGCGATTGAAGACGGCATCCCGCTGATCGGCTACACCAGCTGGGGCTGCATCGATCTGGTGGCCGCCTCAACGGGCGAGATGAGCAAGCGCTACGGCTTTATCTATGTCGATCGCGATGACGCCGGGAACGGCACCCTCGATCGCAAACGCAAAAAATCGTTCTGGTGGTACAAGAAAGTGATCGCCAGCAACGGTGCAGATTTAGATTAATCCCCCTTCGCCGGGCGGCGCTGCGCTTGCCCGGCCTACAAACGTCCTCACAAACCCAATAGTTTCATGGCGTTATTATCGTTCATTGACACCATGAATATATCATTGTATAAAACTCCGCCGAAATAAATGATATTCATTCTCAGCCAGGTGCCCGGGCTGCCATAACTACATTAATGAAGGATAGCGTTCCATGAAAAAGGTCATCAGCGCATTAGGATTGCTGATCGCAACAGCAGGCTCGGCTTTTGCGACCACATATCCTCTGACGATTGAGAATTGCGGATATAAAGAAACCTTCACCAAAGCGCCGGAGCGCGTCGTGGCGCTGGGACAAAATACCGTTGAAATTCTGCTGCTGTTGGGCCTTGAAGATAAGGTAGCCGCCAGCGCCTTCTGGCCAACCAAAGTGCTGCCGCAGCTGGCTGAACAGAACAAAAAAGTCAAAACGCTGACCGTCGAGATCCCCACTCTGGAGTCTATCCTGGCGCAAAACCCGGACTTCGTTCCGGCGCAGCTGCCGCTGCTGCTGGGCCCGGAGAGTAAAGTCGCCAAACGCGAAGATCTGGCGACCGTGGGCGTGAACAGCTATATGTCGCCGGGCATGTGCGCCACCAAAAAAGATATTGGCGATATGTACGGCAGCCGCCAGAAGCTGTGGGATATGACCTTCCTGTACAAAGAGATCGAAGATTTCGCCAAAATCTTTAACGTGGAAGATCGCGGCCAGGCGCTGATTGCCGACTTCAAAAAGCGCGAAGCCGATCTGCGCAGCGAGTTCAGCAAAAACAAAAAAGACCTCTCCTTCGTCTTCTGGTTCTCCAGCTCTTCCCCCTCTTCTGACGCCTACGTCGGCGGGAAAAACAGCGCCTCCGGCTTTATTGCCAACGTGCTGGGTGGCCACAACGCCATCACCTCCGAAACCGAATGGCCTACCGTCGGCTGGGAAAGCATTATTGCCGCCAACCCGGACGTGATCGTGGTCTCCAGCCTCGACCGTAATCGCTGGGCGCTGGACGATGCCCAGGAGAAAATCAAATTCCTGAAGAGCGATCCGGCCGTCAGCCAGCTGGAAGCCGTTAAAAAAGGTCACATTGTGATCATGGACGGCCAGGCGATGAACCCAACCATCCGCACTATCTACGGCGCGGAACAGGTCGGTGAACAGCTCAGAAAGATAGGACTGAATTAATGACCGCAGTGGTTCAACAGACCCGACATAACTGGCTGCTGCCGGCATCGGGTTTTCTGGCGATAGTGGCGTTACTGCTGGTGATCGCCATCGGCGTCAGCGTGGGGGAGCTGTCGATCCCCCTGCAGAGCGTGTTCTATGCCATTACCAACAAAATCGGCTTAACCGAGGTTCCGCTCAACCGCATCTACGAGAGCGTAATCTGGGACTTCCGCCTGAGCCGGGCGCTGGTGGCGGCCTGCTGCGGCGCGGGGCTGGCGATTTGCGGCGCGGTACTGCAAAGCCTGCTGAAAAACGCCCTCGCTGAGCCCTACGTGCTGGGCGTGTCTGCCGGGGCGTCCACCGGCGCGGTCGCCGTGGTGGTGCTGGGGGTTGGCAGCGGCACCGTCACCCTCTCCGCCGGGGCCTTTGCCGGAGCCTTTGCCGCCTTTGCGTTTGTGGCCCTGCTGACCAACGGCGCGCGCGGCGGTAGTGAACGCACCATTCTTGCCGGGGTTGCCGCCTCGCAGCTGTTTAACGCCATCACCGCCTGGACCGTCAGCACCTCGGCCAGCGCCCAGCAGGCGCGCGACGTGATGTTCTGGCTGCTGGGCAGCTTTAGCGGCGTGAGATGGCCCGAGTTCCAGCTGGTCTTGGTAATGGTGCTGGTGGGTCTGGCGATCTGCCTCTATTACGCCCGCGCGCTCGACGCCTTCACCTTTGGCGACGATGCCGCCGCCTCGCTGGGGATCGCCGTGCCCTGGGTGCGCCTGATCCTGTTTATCGTCACCGCGTTAATGACCGCGACCATCGTCAGCATGGCGGGCTCCATTGGCTTTGTCGGCCTGGTGGTACCGCACGTGATGCGCTTCTTCTTTGGCCCGTTGCACCGCACGCTGCTCATCGCCAGCGCGCTGGCCGGCGCGATCCTGATGGTGCTGGCGGATATCGCCTCCCGACTTCTGATCGCCCCGCAAAGCCTGCCGGTTGGCGTGGTCACCGCGCTGGTGGGCGTCCCGTTCTTTGCCATGATTATCTATCGTTCAAGGAATAAGTGATGAGCATCACTGCTGAAAATATCACCTGGAAGGTGGGTAAAAAGGTCATCGTCGATAATGTCTCGCTGGCGGTATCGCAGGGGCAGACCGTCGGTCTGCTGGGGCCAAACGGCTCCGGTAAATCGTCGCTGCTGCGGATCCTTGCCGGTTTGCGTCGCCCGCATACCGGCACCGTCGCGCTGGATGGCAAAAGCATTGCCGGGATCGCCAAAAAGCAGCTCGCCCGTCGGGTGGCTTTTGTGGAACAGCACGGTATGACCGATGCCAACATGCGCGTGCGGGACGTGGTGAAGCTGGGGCGTATTCCGCACCACTCCCCATTTTCCGGCTGGACGGCGCAGGATGACGAGACCGTCAATTCGGCACTGAAGACGGTGGATATGCTGCATAACAGCGATCAGGGCTGGCAGAGCCTCTCCGGTGGTGAACGCCAGCGCGTGCACATCGCCCGGGCGCTGGCCCAGATGCCGACCGAGATCCTGCTGGATGAACCCACCAACCACCTGGATATCCATCATCAGATGCAGCTGATGCAGCTGATCAGCCAGCTGCCGGTCACCAGCATCGTCGCCATCCACGACCTTAATCACGCCTCGATGTTCTGCGATGCGCTGATTGTGATGCAGAAAGGGCGCGTTGTTGCTACCGGCACGCCGCAGGAAATTCTTACCGAAGAGCTGCTGTGGGAGGTGTTCCGGGTGAAAACCCGCATTGAGCTGTCGCCTTTTCACGGCAAAAAACATATCCACTACCTCGTCTGAGGCGAGGTAAGACGTGTTCCCGATCCGTCCCGCAACACAACTCTGGCCGCCCGTCTTACTGGGCAGCCAGTTTGTTTTCAACATCGGTTTTTATGCCGTTGTCCCCTTTCTGGCGATCTTTTTACGCGACGATATGCTGCTCTCGGGCGGGCTTATCGGGCTGGTGCTCGGGCTGAGAACCTTCTCCCAGCAGGGGATGTTTATCGTCGGCGGTGCCCTCTCCGACCGCTACGGCGCGCGCGTGATTATTCTCTGCGGCTGCGTGGTGCGGGTGGTGGGCTACCTGCTGCTGGCCTTTGGCTACAGTCTGCCCGTTATCATCGCCGGAGCGTGCCTCACCGGGATCGGCGGCGCGCTATTTTCCCCCTCCATTGAAGCCTTACTGGCAAAAGCCGGAACCCGCAGCGAGGCGCAGGGCAAACGCAGCCGCGCCGAGTGGTTCGCGCTGTTTGCGGTGTGCGGCGAGCTGGGGGCAGTGCTTGGCCCGGTGGCGGGCGCCCTGCTCACTGGCCTGGGCTTTCGCCAGGTGGCGCTGGCAGGGGCCGCGGTCTTCGTGGTGGCGCTGATCGTGCTGTTCTTCTGCCTGCCGGCCGGGTCGGCAAGAAACCAGCCGCTGCAGATAACCCCGTGGTGGACCACCTTTCGCCAGCCGCGGTTCGTGGCGTTCATCATCGCCTGGAGCAGCTGGCTGTTAAGCTATAACCAGCTCTATCTGGCGCTGCCGGTCGAGATCCAGCGTGCCGGAGGCAGCGAAAAAGATCTCGGCCCGCTGTTTATGCTGGCGTCGGGGCTGGTGATCCTTTTTCAGCTGCCGCTGGCGCGTTTTGCCCGCCGGATAGGCGCAGTGCGGATCCTGCCGGTGGGCTTTCTGCTGATTGCCGTATCGTTCCTGAGCGTCGCGCTCTTTGCGCCATCAGAACCAGCGGCCGGCTGGCTGCGTTTGCTGCCTGCGGCCTGCTTCGTCACGCTGCTGACCACCGGGCAGATGCTGCTGGTGCCGGCGGGCAAAGACGTGGTGCCGTGGTTTGCCAGCGAAGCGACCTTAGGCGCGCATTACGGCGCGCTGGCGACCGCAGGCGGCTGCGCGGTGCTGGCGGGGAATTTATTGCTGGGTGATCTGCTCGATCGGGCGCTGACACCCTCTGTCGGGGCGATGTACCCGTGGCTGGTGCTGGCGGTGTTTCCGTTTTGCAGCGCCCTCGCCATGGTCGTTATCTGTCGGCCAATGCGCAGGCCACGCGCCTGAGCGTTATTTTTTCGGACGGTATTTTTCCGGCAGCTCCGGCACCGGGCGGCGATCGTCTATCAGGTGGCGAACCGTTAAAATCGGGTGTCGCCAGAGCATCCGCGGCCCCGCCCAGCGCATCACCTGTTTCATCTCTTCCCGTTTAGCCGGCTGATAGCAGTGAACCGGGCACTGTTTGCAGGCCGGTTTTTTCTCGCCAAACACGCATTTATCCAGCCGCTTGTCGGCATAATCATTCAGTGCCGGATAATGCCCAGCCTCTTTCGATGCCTGCGGGCACTGCTTTTCATAGAGCGCGATCATCTTGCGGATGGTCTCTTTTTCGCGCGCGATACGTTTTCCTGACATAGGCTGATACCCACTGATAAGTTGCATTTATAATACATTTTTCAGACCGGATATTCAGCCAAATTTCATATTTTACATTTCGTTTTCTGAAGGCGCTTCGCAGTTATGCGTTTGTCTCCGCCTCTTTTTACTGGCATTTTATACAGGTGTTTATTTCACCGGATCCTTCCCTGAGAAAAAGGAGTTTCTATGTCGGATATGTGTATTTCCAGACCCAGCCGTCATCTCACCGTGGGCTATTTCAGAAAACGTCACGAGGATCGCAAGACCAAGATCCCAACGCGCTACAGCGTGCACGCCGCGCTAAGTCTAAAAGGCGACTGGCTGGAAGAGGCGGGTTTTAAAACCCATTCCCGGGTACGGGTGCTGGTAGAACAGGGAAAATTAGTGATCGAACTGGTTGTGGAAGAGGCCTCGTAAAGTCGCGACATTTTGCTGCGCCGGGTGTTTTTTTCATGCGACAATAGCGGCAATACACGACGCTAACGTCGCCTGAACAGCACTATTTTCAAAGAAATGGACATCATCACTCCATGACCACTACTGACAATTTCGACGCGCACACCCCCATGATGCATTGGTGTGTCTCAGTTGATTTTTAATGAGTTTTTAAAAAAAATATAAAAAACAACATATTGACCTACATTAACTGTTAAATGTGCAAAATTTAGGCGGCAACCGTCTTCTCTCGAAAAACCCGACCTGCAGCACGTGAGGAGCGGCAGCAACGCGTAGGACGGTAATCCCCCCGGACAAGCAGTAGTTTGTATATCACCTCGATTTTAAAATCATCACTTTTGCTAATAAGGAAGTTATATGTCACCTCTTGATTTTCTAGAAAACCTCCATAAATCTGACTTGCAAATTATTCTTAGAGCGAATGGCAATATCGGCACTGGGAACAAGTATGAATTAACTAGGCGAGTGCTCGATTCGATGACTCTCACACAAGCTTTAAGCTACCTAACCTATACTGATATAAAAGGACTTTGCTCATTTTTTGATATGAAGTATGTTGGCAAACAGGCATCTATAGCAGAACTCTGCGCTCTTTGTAATGCACCAGATAATAATAATCAAATCGCTAATGTTAAGCATGATGAAATAACATCCATCCAGAATGAACTAAATAATATCATCGGTTTGACTAGTGTTAAAATAAAGATAAAAGAACTCATTGCCTTCAGTACTATCCAACAGAAAAGAAAAAAGCTGGGGCTGGAGTCAGTCTCAGTTGGTAGACATATCGTGTTTACGGGTAACCCAGGCACAGGTAAAACAACCGTAGCCAGAATTATTGGTAGGCTCTTCAAGGCTTATGGATTAGTGAGTCAAGGAGGATTCCGAGAAGTCAGACGATCAGATCTGGTCGGGCAACATATTGGAGAGTCAGAAAAAATTACCAGCAAAATTCTTGAAGAGGCCAAGGGTGGTGTTCTCTTCATTGATGAGGCATATGCTTTAGCGGGTAAGGGCAATGACTTCGGCAAGATTGTAATTGAAACTCTCATGGTTGCCATGGAAAATTACCGTGATGATATTGTAATTATTGTTGCAGGTTATAAAGATGAGATGGAGGATTTTTTGAATATAAACCCTGGCCTAAAATCTCGGTTTAACTTTTTCATTGAATTCGATGATTACAATGATGAAGAACTGGTCAATATAGTCAAGTTAATGGCCGAGAGAAATGACTACACAATAGATAATGAACTGGAAAGGGCGTTGTTAGATAATTTCTCAAATTACAGAAAGTCCACTGACAAGTTCGCAAATGGTCGTTTGGCCAGAAATTTATTTGAATCCATGTTATTGAAACAGGCGATTCGCCTGTCAGAAATGGAACGCTATGATGACGCTATGTTGCAGGTATTGACATCAGTCGATCTATAAGGTCGAGTTAGTTCCATGAAAATAAAAAGGTACCCCCTCTATTTGTAGAGGGGGTACTATAAGAGTGCGATTCCTTTCAAGAAGGGACCTATTTGACGTGAAATTACTTTCTCATCAATGAACAACGATTTCATGATTGAAAGCGTCAAAGTACTGTTTGTGTTTTTTGTATAAGAACAGATAGTTCGTGATATCCAGTTTCGTAATTAGTAAATTTCCATCCATACCACCATGGAGACAGTTTAAAGGGCTTGTCTAAAAAAACATCACTGAAAGATTTTATTTTTTCATTCAATATCGTATCTTTGGTAAAATGTCTACCGATTCCAAAATACAATGAATCATTATTTTTCTCAATCAAAACTGAAAAATTCCCTTTATCTGAGTAAAAAACCACTCCAACTTTAGTTAGAGTACTGTCGTCAATATTTCTTAAAACACTTAAATGAGGGAAGTCTATTTTTAGTTTTTCAAACCAATAATCAAAAGCCTTCTCTTTCTTCTCTATTATCAAACTGGCCAGTCGCTTTTGTAATCCATTGACCACATTATACTCTTCCTCCATTACACTTATGGTCCTTTCTAGACTTTCGCTTTTCAAGCCCATTGACTCAATGAGATATTCAGTTATTTTTTCATTCATGTTTTTATCCTTATCTCTTTTAAAGTATAATCCCTTAATATGATCTATATATTGACTAACAAAGAAAAGAAGATTTTTATCTTTATCCCTTATGTTGGGAATTACGTCATTTTCTAACCATGCTAAAACATCCGTGCTAAATGAGGAAATTTGAATACGTCCCATAAATGACTCACTGTATTCAGCAAGGCTTTTTGATAGTTCGTATTCCGAGTCAACACCTGTGAGATATAGGACATATATATTGTTTGCAGAAAAGCCAAGGTGCTTAGCGATATCAATATATCTTTTCAGTTGTTCTTTTTGATCTGCCGCCCCATGAATTTTATTTTCAATAATAATGGCATTTTTTTCATCACGGATGAATGCATCAATTCTATATTTTTCTGCAGAAATGTTTAAATATTCATGATTAAATAATAAATCACGTTTTAACACTCTGCTAATAAATGAAGGTAAAAACTCATTAACACCATTGCATTTAAATTTTAATATCTTTACCAAAATCGCACTATGTGCATTTTCATTAGCCCCCAACACATCCATCAAGTTAGCATTGTAAGGCTGCAAATGATGTAGTGCATTGGTTTTTACTTTCAAGGAATAAGCTAGATTTTTAACTTCACTGTATTTTATTGTAAGTTCCATCCACACTCTCCATTTTATATTTCATAAGATTGAGGTTTACTTATCAATCATACTTCCTCACCCCACTACACTCTATCTAAAAATTATATTTAGCTATCAGCAAGCATCATCCCTACCTTACACTCGGGCAGTCCAGCAGCAGCACAGACGTGTCCAGATTATCTGTAGCAATGCTACTCTCAATCTGAACACATACTGTGAAAAAATCGTCATATCGCCCATCATCCTCTCTATTTTTCGAAAAAAAAACTCTAAAATTTTGGCAAATTTTGCATGTTTTAGTTACTGGTTTTAGATGCGTTTTAGGTGTGTTGTAGAGAAAGTTTTGGATTTGAAACTTTTGTAGTCGATGCAGAGATAAGCCGAAAAGTTTCAAACTTTTCAAAATTTCAAAATTTTCGCGAAAAAATATTCAAAAAACATATTATTTTTCATAAAGTTAATGAGAACCCTCATGCAACCCCATGAAATCTGTAAATAGTCTAGGTACTAATCCGGTACGCTTAACTAGCGAATTCAGAACATGCCAAATGCAAGTTTAATCAAAATCAAAACCGTCCTAGAAATGTGCGCAGTTTCGCGTGCAACACTATACCGTCAGATCAAGGCAGGCTACTTCCCAGAACCAGTTCGTCTCACTGAAGGAAAGTCTTCACGTTCCGTCGCATGGAGGAAGGAAGAAGTTCAGGACTGGATAGCCAACCGCCAAAAAGTAAATCTGAAATAGAACAAAACATCCACTTAATGATCATCCTTGCGTCGTGCCTCTAATAGCACGCTATAGACACATAGCTATATACCTACATACCTAAATAGATACCTAAATAGATACCCAGATAGATATCTAGACATAGATTTACACAAACCTCAAAACATGAATATTGTTTTCACCCACAATGATTCAATCGAGACATAAATCAAAAACTCACTATTTTCTCGCTTTGATAGTTATTAACACCTAGAGGCTCCCCATGCTTTTAAACAAAAAAAACATAGAATTCTGTCACTCTAATAGAATAGGAAAAGATAATAAAGGTCAGGTTACCAAAATGAGAATAGACAAACTTTCATTAGTGAGTAACTTCGAAAACCTACAAGATGAAGACTTGATTTACAAAAAACTAGATATCATGGATAAACAAAAATCAAAGCGATATAGAGTTCAAATCATCAGAGGCATTTTTGGAAAGCCATATATCAAAGCAATTGTAATCAAATATATTGCGAAAAAATCCCCAGTACTATTAAGAATTGACTACAAGCCTATAAATTTAAAAACCGGATCCATACGTTTCGACTTTAACCCCCAACATATGCCACCTAACAAAATGAATAAATTACTACATTGGCTGGACAAGTGTTTTAGTGAAAAATTGTATGCTCTATTAACAACGTCTTGGATCACTCGAATAGATGTTGCCTATGATATTTATGGTGATAAGTTAAATAATTATTTATGGGGTTTAGTTCGGGCAGAAAAATCTAAATATTATGATAAACCAAATGGGTTACCAGGACTATTGATTGGAAGTACACGCTCAGCCTTACACTTTCTTTGCTATGAGAAAGTAGATGTTTATGGAAACGATAGAGTTAACACACTAAAAAAGAAACGCCTCATGAATATAGATTTGAATGAATGCAAACAATTCCTCCGCATTGAAGCAAGGATAAAGCCTAAGAAGAGTTTATCAAAGACTAAAACTAATTGTTTCCTAGTCAACATCCTCAACATTGACAATCCGTTTGATAGACTGCAAATTTACTCATCTCGACTTAAAAGAATAATTAAGAAAACAGGAAAAAATGATTCATATTCAGAAATTCTTAGTATAGTAGATTTGAAGAAATATATTCTTCAGAAAAATAAAGCATCTCGCTTGACCAGAAAAGATGTAGATTTAATCAGACAGCATCAAGTCGCATTATTAAACAAAGCAGAAATATGGGATCATTGGCCGAAATGCGTGAAAAGATTAGGTGTATTAGCTCAGATCTGATCTGACAGTTAACAATTATTTATATAGGTATCTGTCAGTTTACATCTGACTTGAATTCTTCTCGACCCAGATGCGTTTTACACCAAGTAACGTCTCCATCGGCGTAAGCAAATTCTACTCAAAGTGACCACCCATTCCACCAATGAGTCAATCAGTAGCGGCGGGTTATAAGATCGATGTTCTACAAATACGCGATCACCTTAGAACCTATCCTGATTAAACACTCTAAATGTGAACGGTACTCTTATACGGGATACTTACAATCAGCATTGTTCAGTAGGATCGCATAATTTTTTCAAAAAAAACAGTTTTCAATATATAAAATCAATTAACTGTTGTATGAAAAGACTCGGGATCTTTATATTTTTTTGAACCCACATCAAATGGGCAAAAAACAGCGAGAGCACTATTTAAAAAATAAAGATACCCATTTTCAGTTTTTGTTTTACTGATGAATATACCATTAGGGCCAAAATAATTATAACCCCCTTCTTTAGAGGTTTTTTCCATTGGTGGCGTTTTAATTACTAAATTTGAGTTCCCTGACTTATAAACAAACCAACTGTCAAAATCGATAATTGATGATTCCGATGGAATTTTCTCATTATCTTTATTAAAAATAAAACAATTAGCATATACTATTGCATTAGGGCTTTTCTGGAGTTCGTAATGATAATGCTCAATGACTCGTTCCTGAACGCAACCACTTAGGCATAAGACACCGCTAATTACTAATGCAAAATTAAATTTCATTTTTCGGTTATGCATCCAATTTGTTGATTGATAAATTTTTTAACAAACTCCGTAAGTCCACAAAAGGGACGAACCCCGTGTGCTTGAACGATAATATTCCATAAAAAAGTATGAATTTTGTATATGATGATCCACTCATTGAATACTTGACCGTCATGAGGTAAGTCTTGGGACTTACTCACATTTTTATACGCGCTCATAACCACGAGACTATTATCTCAGCGCAAAAAAAGAGTTAAGTGGCTTTATCATAAATTCATCTAGAAATGCATAAGATACATAACTCGTTAGTTGCCACCGGTAACGTCAGATAAGTACCAGCGTTTGTTGAATTCAGTCAGATCTTCCATTTGCTTACCTAGAACGCCTAACGCCCCACCCGTCCAAGTACCGAACGCCGGCGAGCCATCTAAGTTGTAAATATTCTCCGGCAGAGTGCGAAGTGTATACATCGGATTCTGCACACCGTATTCAGTGCCTAAAGTGTGAAAATAGTTTCCCTTGAGCATGAAGCGAGGATTGCCCTTATAAGAAAGAATAACCCTGTCGAAAGATCTAGCCTTCATTTGCTCAGAGAATTGGAGTAGTGTGCGCGTCACATCTAATGCACTCTTATCCTCTGATACCCCTCTCAAGTCATATACAACGGTCTGTGGGTTAACAAACCATTGGTAATGAGCAATTGCATTAATTCCACTATTACGAAGGTCCGCTTTTATCACTTGGGATACCTGCTTCTGCACACCAACGTAGTTCCAGGATGCAATTGCAACAGCAACGGCAAGCGGTGCTGCTAGTAAGTAAATAACTCGACGCGCCATGACTTCACCTCTTTGGTTGCTAACGTTTGTTGAATGTGTCACCACCATTCAGTAGGACCATGGGCTCAATGCCACTATATCCATCCAATTATGCCACGATATGCTAACAAATGTGTCCCATTAGAGAAAGGCGAGGATGGAAGAAATTAGTGCAGGATCAAACAAATAGAAAGAGCACTATGGTTACTTTTCATCAATGTTTAAAAATTTGGGATCTCAGAGGGAAGATGATGCAGATGGATTAATCCTGTGTAGTGAGCGGAGTAAAGTTCTGCCACTTGAGTAGAATATTCTCATGACATGATGACCATAAAAATAAAGCCAAAATGTATCTCTCACTTGGGAATGGGAAACTGTGACCTGATGGCTGATTTAGGGAATAATACGAAGATAGCCCACTTTTGAGCAAAATCGACTTATTCAACAACGCCCTGCAGACTGTCCGGTTCAGTTTCAGCGTCCTACTGGTCTGACGCATATTGAGTCCAAATGTCGCTGTCAGATGTGTCATCAGCCCACGCTTAAAGACAGCTTTTAAAGCTTTGTTCAATAACATCTTTCATTACCCAGTTCTCCAGACTCAGATCCGCAAACATCTGTTTAAGGCGATAATTTTCATCGGCCAGATCTTCTTGCCTATTTATGAATCTTGTCATAAGTTAATTTTTTATATCTGAATATAAATTAATGAGTCGGTGGGGATGATGAATACAGTGAAACGTGAACACTTTATAAGGGCTATTGAAGATGTTGGCGCTCATGGCGACAATGACATGTTGCCTTTTGATATCGATACAGTTTTCATTTCCGATTCAAAGACGCAGATAGCAAATATGGCTTTTGACTTCTTTGACAGGCTTGAAAAAGATAGCAAAACGAATGCAAAAAATACTTTGAATGGAATTCAGGTTTACTCGGAGAGATTGCTTTCACCAACTGGTGCAAGCGGCTTTAGAATCTCTACAAAGATACATCCATTTTGGAATATATATCTTAATGGTCTGGCTATCGCGATTGCAGAAATAAATGAATCAAAAAGAAGTCCAAATGCACACTCATATCGTTACGTAGAAATTGGTGAAAATTTATTTGATAGAGATAAGTCATGGAGGGCATATAAAGAAGCAACAATTAATGATGCGGCATTAGATAATGATGGGGCTATTGTCATCCAAACTGATATATCAAGCTTTTACGAGCACATATATCATCATCGTATCGAGAATTGTATTAATGATTTATTTGGTGAAGGTTCTACAGTTGCAACTCAAATAGATAGATTGCTAAGTCAGTTGTCAGCTGGTAGATCATTTGGCTTGCCGGTCGGGGGGCAATGCTCAAGAGTTTTAGCAGAGTTGCTAATGACCTCAGTTGACCAACTTTTGACATCATCAAAACTTAAGTGGCATAGGTATGTGGATGATTTTACTATTATTGCCAGTGATCAAGCTGAAGCGTATCGTGCTATTTCAATTCTGTCGAACGCTTTGGCAGATTATGGATTGTCATTAAACAGAACTAAAACAACAATTTTAAAAGCTCAACACTATAAAAACTTTGTTTATACACAATTGTTTGTTGATGATGATAAATCTAGTAAACTTAAAAAAATTGACTTACATTTTGACCCCTATTCAGACAATCCTGTTTCTGATTATGATGAACTAGTTGAAACTGTCGAGAAACTAAATGTACAATCCTTACTTGATTTAGAGATCCATAAAAGTCAGCCAGATACTTTCTTAGTTAATCAAATAAGTAGAACATTGAAACTTCATGAGCCAGCTTTAGCATTACAGTTATGTATAACATTACTCTCTCCAGATAATTTACATTCCTTTAGAAGTTCTTTTTCTACAATTATTAAAGGTGTAATTTCTATTAGGAATGATGAGCGGTATTCTTCTATCTATCAAATGCTTGATAAGATGGTTGATGATATTGTTGTGCACTCTAAGCATCTACTGCTACCAGAAGCGAACTGTTTGCATTATTTACGTTCTCTAAGAGTAATTAGAACAAATAATCGAGCTGCTTATGTTCATGGTTTATTAAATGAAAGTTCATCTGAAACAATTAAAAGAGCGTGTCTTGATTGTATAAGAAACTGGAAAGATAGACCTTCATTCGTTTCCGAGAGAAATAAGTGGCCAAAATTGACACCGGAAGTACAAAGAATACTTTGGCTCGCATCCTATAAATTTGGTGATGACGGAAAACATTTTAGGGCTCAAGTAATAAAAGCAATACCTAACTCTTGGTCATTAGGAATTGAACAAAAAGGAAAAGTATCATTTTGTTCAATATTCATTAATTGGTGCCAAGGGGCGGAGAATAAATGAGATTTTTAAGGTTACCTGTCAAAGATCCCAGAACTGTAGCGCGAGATATTCCCGGTATCTGTGATTTGTTATTTCCACAATTGCTACCGGCAATAGTTGCACATCTCAATCGCGAGGCACAACCTATACCCGGCTGTACGATTATTGATGAAAGTATGTTGGTAGGAATAGATACAAATGCAGCTATGCTATTTGAAGTTGCCTATGTAAGAGCAGAGCAAATGCTTGAAGAAAAAAATGAAGATTGGAATGAGTGTTTGTCTATCGCCCTGATTCGGCAATCAAGGTATTTTGATGCAGTTTTACCCGATAATTTATCAGATATTGAGATTGAAATAGCTAACCAAACTGCTACTAATTTAACAAAATCAATAAGATATTTGAGTGAAGAATGGGGCAATGGTAATGTAATTAGGTCTCCCATCATTCCTGGATTTCAATGGATAGCACAAGGTCAAGGAGATTTCTCAATCGGCCAGCGACTGATCGAAGTAAAATGCACAAATAGAAATTTTTCGTCTTCTGATTACCGGCAGATTTTAATTTATTGGCTATTGAATTTCTCATCCTCAATTGAGGGTGGTACGGATGAATGGAAGACAGGTGTACTATTGAACCCTAGAGCAAACAAATATATTGAAATTGATTTCAATGAATTAGTTAGCATAGCGGCTTCTGGAAGAACTAAGTTAGAGTTGTTGGAGCTGTTTTCGTCAATTGTGGGTGATTATGCATACAAATTAGGAGAGTAAATTCTACGAAATGAATATGAGTGCTATGCCTTCGCAGCCATAGCACTTAATGTATAATATTATATCAAAATATAATATTCGTAGGTCTAAGCTCAACAAGGTTTAGAAATGGAATAATCTTCTGGGGGTACTTTTGGGGGGGCTTTATAATATTTGACCCTGTAAATAATTCTGTGTAACTGCCACCGTATTAAAGGTGATCGCTCAGGCGGTCACCGAAGTCGATAATAAAACGACTCATCGCCAGCCGCCAGTATTGGATCGGTATACTCCATTTTTTTGACGCATCCTTGATCGCCAGATAAATAACTTTTCGCACTGTAGTGGATAGCTAAATTTGGCCATTTTAACAGATATGTTAATTTCCGCTTGTCGCTCTTAGCAGTCCATTACTTTACTTCGAAGTCCTCTGTGTGCCAAGAGGGAACATTCCAAGGACCATGCTGGATTAATAAATGGGTATGTTTGCCCCATTTAAGTATCCCACTGACCAGCAGCAACTCGGAGGTTCCTAGATTATCGATGGTGATACAGATATTGAGTCTAAAAAATCAGCCCATTTTTGCAACCAATATTTACACTCAGCATCATACTTATAAAGATTATATACCCCTTCAACTCCCCCCTTGGTATGTCCCAATATAGCTTCACCTACCTCATTAGGACACTGCAACCGTGACAATTCTGTTCTTACTGTCCTCCTCAAATCATGTGGCGTCCAACGAGGTATATCTAGCATTAGTCCTGCCTCACGCATACGCCATGCGTTTTCAGTTAGGTATTTTTGGAGTATCGGCTTCTTTGTCTGCGTCGAGGGGAATAAATATTTGTCAGAATTAAGGCGAAGTATTCTCAGGAAGGCTATTGCCTGTCTAGATAATTGGACATAACGCTCTACATTTGTTTTAGTATCACGAAGATGTATTGTACCCTTTTCCAGATCGACATCTTTCCACGCCATATTGCAGACTTCACCAGTACGACACCCCGTCCATAGCGTCATGCGGAGAACATTTTTTACAGTAGGCGAATAAGCGGATCCAGGTAACCATTGAAGGAGTTTGGTCAGTTCTGTTTTGCTAAGAACACGTGTACCACGGTCATTAGTTAATTTGAGCCGTGCTTGACTAAGGCTTGATTTTGCTAATAACGCAGGATTCGCAAAGCTATCTTCAAATCGCCCAAGTCCTATGGCGAATTCATACGCAAGTGATAATTCTCGCAATACATTCCCCGCCTGTACCTTTGCCCCTCGAGCAACAATGCTATTTATTAACTGCACGACATCATTTCTAGTGATCTCGGATGCGCTACGGTTTCCCAATTTCTCAACAGCATCCGCGTACAGAGTTCTGCGTACTTCCTTCTGCCCCTTTTTCTTTCTTGCGCCAGGAACAACCTTACCATCATTCATTTTACGATCTTCGATACGTTCGGATAGATAGAGTTCAACAAGTCCCTTGATGGTTAATACTGGCACCGTCTCTCTCTCAGCTTCCTCTGCTTTTAAGAGTTGTTGTTGTTTTAACTCTGTTGCAGGACAGCGCCCATCCTGTCGGATTTGTTTCAATTCATGCAGTTTTGTACGAGCCACGGCGAGAGTAGTTTGAGGAAAGTTGCCGATCTTAATCTGGACAAGCTTGCCAGTTAGAGGACTGGTGTATCGATAGAAAAAGGATTTAACAGCAGTTTTACCACAAGAGACTCTCAAACCACGGTTTTCCCCCACATCTGCTTTATCATGGTCGCTTGCCTTCATCATCTCTATAGCTTTAGACGAAAGTGGCTTCCTATCTTGTTTTACTGCCATAAAGACTCCGTTATCATATCCTCATATACTTATGAGAAAAATGTAGGTTTTCACTATACTGACCTTACATAACTGGAGTGTAGGTTTGCAAGCTACATTTTAACCTACATATTTTCATAGGATTTCATGAGATTCTATGAGACAAAGTGATACTAAATGAGAGTCAAAAATCACTTTAACTCATTAATATATATATCAATGGATATCACAACCTGATGAGCACGCAAGGGAATTTTGACGGCCACACCCCAATGATGCAGCAGTACCTGAAGCTGAAAGCTCAGCATCCGGAAATCCTGCTGTTTTACCGTATGGGTGACTTTTACGAGCTATTTTATGACGATGCGAAACGCGCGTCACAGCTGCTCGACATCTCGCTGACCAAACGCGGCGCCTCCGCCGGGGAACCGATCCCGATGGCCGGGATCCCGCATCACGCGGTTGAGAACTACCTGACAAAGCTGGTTAATCAGGGAGAGTCGGTTGCCATCTGCGAACAGATTGGCGATCCGGCCACTTCGAAAGGCCCGGTCGAGCGTAAAGTAGTGCGCATCGTGACGCCCGGCACCATCAGCGATGAAGCGTTGCTGCAGGAGCGTCAGGATAATCTACTCGCCGCCATCTGGCAGGACAGCAAAGGTTTCGGCTATGCCACCCTGGATATCAGCTCCGGACGTTTTCGCCTGAGCGAACCGGCCGATCGGGAAACCATGGCCGCCGAGCTGCAACGCACCAACCCGGCGGAGCTGCTGTATGCCGAAGATTTTGCGGAGATGGCGCTGCTCGAAGGCCGTCGCGGCCTGCGTCGCCGTCCGCTGTGGGAGTTTGAGATCGATACCGCGCGCCAGCAGCTCAACCTGCAGTTTGGCACCCGCGATCTGACCGGCTTTGGGGTTGAAAACGCCCCGCGTGGCCTTTGCGCTGCCGGCTGTTTGCTGCAGTACGTGAAAGACACCCAGCGCACTGCCCTGCCGCATATCCGCTCCATTACCATTGAACGCCAGCAGGACAGCATCATCATGGATGCCGCCACCCGTCGCAATCTGGAGATCACCCAGAACCTGGCCGGCGGCGTGGAAAACACCCTCGCCTCGGTGCTCGACAGCACCGTCACCCCAATGGGCAGCCGGATGCTGAAGCGCTGGCTGCACATGCCGGTTCGCGACACCGCTACGCTCACCGGACGCCAGCAGACCATCGGCGCTCTGCAGGATCGGTACAGCGAACTGCAGCCGGTGTTACGCCAGGTGGGCGATCTGGAGCGTATTCTGGCACGTCTGGCGCTGCGCACCGCACGCCCGCGCGATTTGGCCCGGATGCGTCACGCGTTCCAGCAACTGCCAGAACTGCGCAGCCAGCTGGCAGAGATCGACAGCGCGCCGGTGCAGAAGCTGCGCGAGGCGATGGGCGAATTCAGCGAACTGCGCGAACTACTGGAAAACGCCATTATCGAAGCCCCGCCGGTGCTGGTGCGTGACGGCGGCGTTATCGCCCCGGGCTATAACGAAGAGCTGGACGAGTGGCGCGCGCTGGCCGATGGCGCAACGGACTATCTCGATAAGCTGGAGATCCGCGAACGCGAGCGTCTCGGGCTGGATACCCTGAAGGTTGGCTATAACGCCGTACACGGCTACTTTATTCAGATCAGCCGCGGGCAGAGCCACCTGGCACCCATTCACTACGTGCGCCGTCAGACGCTGAAAAACGCCGAGCGTTACATTATTCCTGAGCTGAAAGAGTACGAAGACAAGGTTCTCACCTCAAAAGGCAAAGCGCTGGCGCTGGAAAAACAGCTTTATGACGCCCTGTTCGATATGCTGATGCCGCATCTGGCGGATCTGCAACAGAGCGCCACCGCGTTGGCCGAGCTGGATGTGCTGGTCAACCTGGCGGAACGCGCCGAGACGCTGAACTACTGCTGCCCGACCTTTAGCGATAAGCCCGGCGTGCGCATTACCGAAGGCCGTCATCCGGTGGTGGAGCAGGTGCTGAACGAACCGTTCATCGCTAACCCGCTGAACCTGTCGCCGCAGCGGCGGATGCTGATCATTACCGGGCCGAATATGGGCGGTAAAAGTACCTATATGCGACAGACGGCGCTGATTGCCCTGCTGGCCTATATCGGCAGCTACGTTCCGGCGCAAAAGGTGGAGATCGGTCCCATCGATCGTATCTTTACCCGCGTGGGCGCGGCGGACGATCTGGCGAGCGGTCGTTCGACCTTTATGGTGGAGATGACCGAAACCGCCAACATCCTGCACAACGCCACGGAATACAGCCTGGTGCTGATGGATGAGATTGGCCGCGGAACCTCCACCTATGACGGGCTCTCGCTGGCGTGGGCATGCGCCGAAAGCCTGGCTAATAAAATCAAAGCGCTGACCCTGTTTGCCACCCACTACTTTGAGCTGACCCAACTGCCAGAGAAGATGGAGGGCGTGGCGAACGTGCATCTGGATGCGCTGGAGCACGGGGATACTATTGCCTTTATGCACAGCGTGCAGGATGGCGCGGCGAGCAAAAGCTACGGTCTGGCCGTGGCAGCGCTGGCGGGGGTGCCGAAAGAGGTAATCAAGCGTGCGCGTCAAAAACTGCGCGAGCTGGAAAGCCTCGCGCCTAACGCGGCGGCCACTCAGGTGGACGGGACGCAGATGTCGTTGCTGATGCCAGCCGAAGAGACCTCCCCGGCGCTGGAGGCCCTGGAGAACCTCGATCCGGATTCCCTGTCGCCACGTCAGGCGCTGGAGTGGATTTATCGCTTAAAGAATCTGGTGTAGATCGCTGCGGCCTGTATCGCCCGGCGGCGCTACGCTTGCCGGGCCTACTGGAACGGCGTAGGCCGGGTAAGGCGTAGCCGCCACCCGGCTTTTTTTACAGCAGCGGTGGAATGGTCGGCACCTGCGGGGCATCGTCGATATCTTTCTGCGTCATGCGAAACGCTTCAGGATAGTGCTCGCGGCTGGTGCGGCGCAGCGGCTCGGTATCTCGCCATGTGTACAGGCAGTGCTGACACTGGTACACCGTCCAGACATCTTTAACCGGCGACGTCGCCATCACTTCAATATGTTCATCGGCACAACGTGGACAAATCATTTTTCCCTCCTTATTTACGTACGGCCAGCATCGCGGTCAGTTTTTCAGCCCAGGCTTTGGTTTCAGGCAGATCCTGCACCGGCTGGCTGTAATGTCCACGGAGATCCGGGGCAACCGGCGTGGTGGCGTCGATAATCAGTTTGTCGGTGATCCCCGCCGGGCTTGAACCCGGATCCAGCTCCAGCACCGACATATTCGGCAACTGCACCAGATCCCCTGCAGCGTTCACTTTCGACGACAGCGCCCACATCACCTGCGGCAGGTTGAACGGATCAACATCCTCATCCACCATGATCACCATCTTCACGTAGCCCAACCCGTGCGGCGTGGTCATCGCCCGCAGGCCAACGGCACGGGCAAAGCCGCCGTAGCGTTTTTTGGTGGAGATAATCGCCAGCAGACCGTGGGTGTACATCGCATTTACCGCCTGCACTTCCGGGAACTCGGCTTTCAGCTGCTGATAGAGCGGCACGCAGGTTGCCGGCCCCATCAGGTAGTCGATTTCGGTCCACGGCATGCCAAGATAGAGCGACTCAAAAATCGGTTTGGTGCGGTATGAGACTTTGTCGATACGCACTACGGTCATGTTGCGGCCACCGGAGTAGTGTCCGGTAAACTCCCCGAACGGCCCTTCGATTTCGCGTTTGCGGCCCTCAATCACCCCTTCGAGGATCACTTCCGAGCCCCAGGGCACATCAAAACCGGTCAGCGGCGCGGTGGCGATCGGGTACGGACTTTCACGCAGCGCGCCCGCCATCTCATATTCCGACTGATCGTACTTCAGCGGCGTGGCCCCCATCAGGGTGATGATCGGATCGTTGCCAAGGGTAATAGCAATCGGCAAATCCTGTCCGCGCTCTTCCGCTTTATGCAGATGCAGGGCGATATCGTGCATCGGCACCGGCTGCAGGCCGAGTTTGCGTTTGCCCTTCACCTCCATCCGGTAGATGCCGACGTTCTGCTTGCCAAAATGATCCGGATCGAGCGGATCGCGGGAGACCACGCAGGCTTTATCCAGATAGAACCCGCCGTCACCGTCGTTCAGGCGAAATAGCGGCAGAATATCGAACAGGTTTATTGCTTCGCCGTCGACGGTATTCTCTGCCCATGCCGGGTTGTCGCGGCGCTCCGGCGCTACCGGGAATTTATCCCAGCGGCGAATAAACTCGTCGATCTGCTTTTTAACTGGCGTATTCGGCGGCAGCCCCATTGAGATGGCGTGGTTCTGCCAGGAGCCAATGGTATTCATCGTCACGCGGGCGTCGGTAAAGCCGCGAATATTGTCAAACCATAGCGCAGGCGCACCGTCGCCAATGCGCCCGGTGGCGTTGGCTGCTGCCGCCAGATCCGGCTCCGCATCGACCTGCTCCGTGATTTTCAGCAATTGCCCTTGCTCATCAAGCGCCTGCAAAAAGCTCCTCAAATCATCAAATGCCATGTTCATTCTCCTGTGAAAAATTTCTGGCCGCCTGTAAGCCTTTCCAGCGACGGGCTTTGTTATGCTCCAGACCAAACTGGTCGAGCACCCGGGTCACAATGTGTTGGGTGATGTCATCGGCGGTTTGCGGGTGGTTGTAATAAGCGGGCATCGGCGGCACCATCGCCACCCCCATGCGGGAAAGAGCCAGCATGTTCTCCAGATGAATAGTGCTGAGCGGCGTTTCCCGCGGAACCAGCACCAGCTTGCGGCCCTCTTTCAGCACCACGTCGGCGGCACGCCCCACCAGCCCTTCTGCATAGCCTGCACGGATACCCGCCAGCGTTTTCATGCTGCAGGGGATGACGATCATGCCGTCGGTACGAAAGGATCCGGATGAGATGGTTGCGGCCTGATCGGCCGGGCTATGGACCACATCGGCCAGCGCGGCTACATCCTGAGCGGTGTAGGGCGTTTCCAGCTCAATCGTCGTTTTGGCCCACTTCGACATCACCAGATGGGTTTCCACTTCCGGCATGTCGCGCAGCGCCTGTAGCAGTGCCACCCCGAGCGGCGCGCCGGTCGCTCCTGTCATCCCAACAATCAATCGCATTCAGTACCTCATCTAATTTGTTCGTATGCGAACGTGTTGTTTACCCTACGCCTGGATACGCCACCTCGCAATATCGTTCGTATACGATCACACGTAATGCTAAAAAGGGTCGCGTTAAATTCCCGGCTGATAACGGCTATCATAGAGAGGTGATTTTTACGCCGGAGAGTTCATGGAACTGAGACAAGAAGCGTTCCACCTGTTACGTCAGCTTTTTCAGCAGCATACCGCGCACTGGCAGCAGGCCTTGCCCGAGCTGACCAAGCCGCAATATGCGGTGCTGCGTTCCATCGCCGAACATCCCGGTATCGAGCAGGTGGCGCTGACCGAAGCCGCTGTCAGTACCAAAGCCACCCTTGCGGAAATGCTGAGCCGCATGGAATCACGCGGGCTGGTGACGCGCGAAGCCGATCCGGCCGATAAGCGCCGACGGTTTGTCTTCTTAACGCCGGAAGGTGAAGCGCTGCTCGGGAGCTGCAAGCCGGTAGGGAATAACGTCGATGAGGCTTTTCTGGGGCGTTTAACCGCCGAGGAGCGTCGCCAGTTTACGGATTTGGTCCGCAAAATGATGGTAAAGGAGAGAGAATGACCCGCTATGAAACAGAAATTATTGATGCTCACATCGCGTTAGAAAACTGGTTAGGCCAGGGTGAAGGCGATTTTGCCGCCCTGCTCGCCCGTTTTCGCGAGGACTTTCTGATGATTGCTCCCAGCGGCGCACATCTGGATCACCCCGCGCTGGCGCGTTTTTTGGAGACTCAGCGCGGCAGCCGTCCTGGACTGAAGATCGTGATTGATGAATTAACGACGTTGCAGACCTGGGATAACGGCGCGGTGCTTCACTACCGTGAAACGCAAACCCGCCCCGATCAGCCGGTCAACGTGCGCTGGTCCAGCGCCGTACTCAATCAGGAAGGCGATACGATTACCTGGCGTCTGCTGCACGAAACCACGCAGCCTTAAGACAAAAGAAAAAGGCCCGTCTCTCGACGGGCCTTTTTTTGACGAAAAGTTGCTTATTCGCGGAACAGCGCTTCGATATTCAGCCCTTGCCCCTGCAGGATTTCACGCAGGCGACGCAGACCTTCTACCTGAATCTGACGAACACGTTCACGGGTCAGGCCAATTTCACGACCGACGTCTTCCAGTGTTGCAGCCTCATACCCCAGCAGACCGAAACGACGTGCCAGCACTTCACGCTGTTTGGCGTTCAGTTCGAACAGCCATTTGACGATGCTCTGTTTCATATCATCGTCCTGCGTGGTGTCTTCCGGGCCGTTATCTTTTTCATCGGCCAGGATGTCCAGCAGCGCTTTCTCGGAATCGCCACCCAGCGGGGTGTCGACGGAGGTAATACGCTCGTTGAGACGCAGCATACGGCTTACGTCATCAACCGGTTTATCAAGCTGCTCGGCAATCTCTTCCGCGCTTGGCTCGTGGTCCAGCTTATGGGACAACTCGCGTGCGGTACGCAGATAGACGTTCAGCTCTTTCACGATGTGAATAGGCAGTCGGATCGTACGGGTTTGGTTCATGATTGCCCGTTCGATAGTCTGTCGGATCCACCACGTCGCGTATGTTGAGAAACGGAACCCACGTTCAGGGTCAAATTTCTCTACCGCGCGGATAAGCCCCAGGTTGCCCTCTTCAATCAGATCCAGCAGAGCCAGACCACGATTGCTGTAACGACGGGCAATCTTGACCACCAGACGCAGGTTACTTTCAATCATACGGCGGCGTGATGCCACATCACCACGCAATGCCCGACGCGCGAAGTAAACTTCCTCTTCTGCTGTTAACAGTGGAGAGTATCCAATCTCTCCAAGGTAAAGCTGAGTCGCGTCCAGCACACGTTGAGTGGCACCCTGCGATAACAGCTCTTCTTCAGCTAAATCGTTATCACTGGGTTCCTCTTCTACTAAGGCTTTTTCGTCAAAAACCTCAGCTCCGTTCTCATCAAATTCCGCGTCTTCATTTAAATCATGAACTTTCAGCGTATTCTGACTCATAAAGGTGGCTCCTACCCGTGATCCCTGAACGAGACACCCGAAGTGGTATGTCCCGCCAAATTATCGCTGCGGTAAATATTGCAGCGGGTTTACGGATTTCCCCTTGTAACGAATTTCAAAATGCAAGCGTGTAGAACTGGTTCCGGTGCTACCCATAGTAGCTATTTTTTGCCCCGCCTTAACTTCTTGTTGTTCCCGGACCAGCATCGTATCGTTATGGGCGTAGGCACTCAGGTAATCATCGTTGTGTTTTATGATAATAAGATTACCGTAACCGCGCAGAGCGTTACCGGCATATACTACGCGTCCATCTCCGGTCGCGATAATAGCCTGTCCCTTACTTCCTGCGATATCGACCCCTTTATTTCCCCCCTCGGAGGAAGAAAAGTTCTCGATAACCTTGCCTTCAGTCGGCCAGCGCCACGAAGAGATTGGCGAGCTGGACGTCTGACTACTGGCAACGGGCACGGTAGAGCTAACGACAGGTGCCGTAACGGGCGCTGTGACCACAGCCGCAGACCCTTTATTATTCGGCAACATCTTGTTAGCACTCTGTTCACCTGAGTCCTCAGAATACGTAATTGTCGGTTGCGACGCAACCACTGTGCTTGATTTTTGCGCAGGCGTCACACTGTTATTTTGCGCCGTCACGTCAGCAACCGACACGGTATTGCCTGGCGTAAGCGGTTTGCCCGTTGCGTTACCTACCTGCAGCGTTTGGCCAACTTCCAGTCCATACGGGGCCTGAACGTTATTTCGTTGTGCAAGGTCACGGAAATCGTTCCCGGTGATCCAGGCGATATAGAACAATGTATCGCCACGTTTTACGGTGTAGGTGCTGCCGCCGGTATAGCTCCCTTTCGGAATGTTCCCATACTTACGGTTATACACAATGCGGCCATTTTCCGTCTGGACAGGCTGATCCACTGGCTGAATCTGCGTTGGCTGGGTTACCGGTGCCTGAACAGGCTGAATCTGAGGTGTTTGTTGTGCTGTGGTGCCCATCTTTGGCGGAGGAGTGATCAGCATGCCGCCGGATGAATTGCCGGTGCTGGTACCGCTGTTGCCGCCAACTGAACTCACCGGCGCAGGGGCATTATTCGAGGATGTACAACCTGCCAGCCACAGTGAAACCAGTGACAGTGCCGCAACACGGCTGATGGTGAATTTTGGGCTTCCCGCGCTCATTTATCCCCCAGGAATATTATTAGTTACCAGTGACTTAAAATTAACCGTAATGTCACGCGCTTTTGCGCCACACCATACGCTGAATTGGCCTGAATAACCCTGGAAAAATCCGAGTCTCAGGCCAGCTCCCCTTTTACCAGAGGCACAAAACGTACGGCTTCTACGGTATCGATGATGAACTCGTCGCCCCGTCGACGAACACGCTTTAACAGCTGATGTTCATCGCCCACCGGTAAAACGAGGATCCCGCCGTCGTCCAGTTGCGCCATAAGCGCAGCCGGGATTTCCGGCGGTGCGGCCGTCACGATAATGGCATCAAACGGGCCGCGAGCCTTCCAGCCCTGCCAGCCATCGCCGTGACGGGTAGAAACATTATGTAGGTCAAGCTGCTTAAGGCGCCGACGCGCCTGCCACTGCAAGCCTTTAATACGTTCAACCGAGCAGACATGATGCACCAGGTGCGCCAGAATGGCGGTCTGGTATCCCGACCCGGTGCCGATCTCCAGCACCCGCGAGTCCGGGGTCAGCTCCAGCAGCTCGGTCATTCGCGCCACCATATAGGGCTGGGAAATGGTCTGCCCCTGGCCTATTGGCAAAGCGACGTTTTCCCACGCACTGTGCTCAAACGCCTCATCGACGAACTTTTCACGCGGCACCAGCGAAATGGCATTAAGCACATGCTCATCAGCGATACCCTGAGTGCGTAATTGATTCAGGAGTGTTTGTACACGTTTACTTACCATTGGGAGCTCACTCCGGCGCGATCCAGCCAGCCTGACACCACATCTTGCGCGTTATGCGCGGTCAAATCTACATGCAGCGGCGTGACGGAAACGTACCCTTCGTCCACCGCGGCGAAGTCGGTATCCGGGCCGGCATCATGTTTTTCACCCGGCGGGCCAATCCAGTACAGGGTATTGCCGCGCGGATCTTCCTGCGGGATCACTTTATCCGCCGGATGACGGCTACCGCAGCGCGTCACGCGAATGCCTTTAATTTGATCCAGCGGCAGGTCCGGGACGTTGATATTGAGTATCCGCCCGGTGCGCAGCGGCTCGCGGCTCAGCGCGCGCAGAATGGAGCAGGTCACCGCGGCAGCGGTGTCGTAATGCTGATGCCCGTTGAGCGAGACGGCCAGCGCAGGGAAACCGAGATGGCGCCCTTCCATGGCGGCCGCCACGGTGCCGGAGTAGATCACATCATCGCCCAGATTGGGCCCGGCATTAATGCCGGAGACCACCACGTCCGGACGCGGACGCATCAGGGCGTTAACGCCGAGAAAAACACAGTCCGTCGGGGTGCCCATCTGAACGGCGATATCGCCATTGTCGAAGGTAAAGGTGCGAAGGGACGACTCGAGGGTTAACGAGTTAGAGGCACCGCTGCGGTTACGATCGGGAGCCACAACCTGCACCTCAGCGAACTCACGTAGCGCCTTAGCCAGCGTCTGAATGCCCGGCGCGTGGATCCCGTCATCGTTACTCAGCAATATTCGCATAGTCACCCGAAGTGTTGATAAGTTCCCTGACAACACTGGTGGCAAAGCTACCTGCCGGTAGCCAAAAACGTAACTCAACGGTTACGTCATCCCACCAGTTCCAGCTCAGCTGTTGCGGATAGAGCAGCATCGCCCGGCGTGCCGCTTCGACTTTTTCCCGCACCAGCAGAGAGCATAATTCTGTTTCACCGGCGACGGCTGCCTGCTCCGCCTGCAGCGCCTCGCCCTGCGGCCCCCATTCGCCGGTACCCGGCAGGGCCGCGGTGATCAGCAGCGTTTTCGCATTGACGCGCGCCTGCAAATCACCCATTTCTTCGTCGGTGGCGACGAACCAGCTGCCGCGCCCCGCTAATTGTAGCGCATCGCCAACAACAACTTGATTCGCGTCCGTTTTTTTCAGACGCTCGCTCACGATTTGATTAAACAACGCACTGCGGGCTGCCGACAACCAAAAACTGCGTTTATTGCGGTCACGTACCGGGGCATTGCTTTGCGCCCAGCACAGCGCACCCTGTAAGTTACTGCCGCCAATACCAAAACGCTGGGCACCGAAGTAGTTCGGCACGCCCTGCCCGGTGATGGCAGTAAGACGTTTTTCGACCTCGTCGCGGTTGCTTACCTCACGCAGCACCAGCGTAAAGGCGTTGCCCTTTAACGCGCCGAGGCGCAGTTTGCGCTTGTGACGGGCGTATTCGAGCACCTTACAGCCCTCAAGCTGGAACTGGCTTAAATCAGGCATTGCATTACCGGGCACCCGGGCGCAGAGCCACTGTTCGGTGACAGCGTGTTTGTCCTTCTGCCCGGCGAAACTCATTTCGCGGGCGTGAATTTTCAGAAACTTAGCCAGCGCCTCGGCCACAAAACGGGTGTTGCAGCCATTTTTCAGGATCCGCACCAGAATGTGTTCGCCTTCGCCGTCCGGCTCAAAGCCCAGATCTTCGATCACCACGAAATCTTCCGGATTGGCCTTCAGCAGGCCCGTGCCCTGCGGTCTACCGTGCAGGTACGTCAGGTTATCGAAATCCGTCATTTGGCCGCCTTCACCAGCAGCGCCACGGCTTCACAGGCGATACCTTCACCGCGACCGGTAAAGCCGAGCTTTTCGGTGGTGGTGGCTTTGACGTTGACGTCATCCATGTGGCAGCCGAGATCTTCGGCAATAAACACCCGCATCTGCGGGATATGCGGCAGCATTTTTGGTGCCTGAGCAATAATGGTCACGTCCACGTTACCGAGGGTAAAACCTTTGGCCTGAATACGACGCCAGGCTTCGCGCAGCAGTTCGCGGCTGTCGGCCCCTTTGAAGGCCGGATCGGTGTCCGGGAACAGCTTGCCGATATCGCCCAGCGCCGCCGCACCCAGCAGTGCGTCGGTTAACGCGTGCAGGGCAACATCGCCATCAGAATGCGCGAGCAGTCCTTTTTCATAAGGGATGCGTACACCGCCAATGATAATTGGGCCCTCGCCGCCAAAGGCGTGTACATCAAAACCATGTCCAATTCGCATTATGCCTTCTCCTGATGGGTCGAACGGGTAAGATAAAATTCTGCCAGCTGTAAATCTTCGGGGCGCGTCACTTTTATATTATCTGCGCGCCCTTCAATCAGTTCCGGGTGGAAACCGCAGTACTCCAGCGCTGAGGCTTCGTCGGTGATGGTTGCGCCTTCATCCAGCGCACGGGTTAAGCAGGCCTGCAGCAGCTCGCGGGGGAAAAATTGCGGCGTCAGCGCATGCCAGAGGTCAACGCGATCTACCGTATGGGCAATGGCCGGAATTCCCGGCTCGCCGCGCTTCATGGTATCGCGTACCGGCGTTGCCAGTATGCCGCCGACGCGGCTGGTTTCGCTGATGGCCAGCAGACGCGCCAGGTCGTCCTGATGCAGGCACGGACGCGCCGCGTCATGCACCAGCACCCACTGCGCTTCACCGGCGGCCTGGAGACCTGCCAGTACCGAGTCGGCACGCTCCGTGCCGCCGTCTACAACGGTGACCTGCGGATGGCGGGCAAGCGGCAGCGCGGCAAAGCGGGCGTCGCCCGGGCTGATGGCGATAACGACCCGCGTCACGCGTGGGTTCGCCAGCAGCGCCGCTACGGCGTGCTCAAGGATCGTTTTATCACCAATTGAAAGGTACTGCTTAGGACATTCTGTCTGCATGCGCCGGCCAAACCCGGCGGCTGGCACAACGGCGCATACGTTTGAAAAAGTGACTGCCATGGCTAATAATCCTGGGCCTGATTATCGGGTGTTTTGTACTGAGCCCTGGTTGCGTTTAGACGCATCCGGCACCAGACGATAGAAGGTTTCGCCCGGCTTAGTCATGCTGAGTTCGTTGCGCGCGCGCTCTTCAATGGCTTCTTGTCCGCCATTGAGATCGTCAATTTCCGCAAACAGCTGATCGTTTCGCGCTTTAAGTTTGCCGTTTGTTGCCTGCTGCGCCGTCACGTCATCGCCGACGCGACTGTAATCGTGAAGGCCGTTCTTACCGAACCACAGTGAATACTGAAGCCAGACCAGCAATGCCAGCAACAGCAGCGTAAGTTTACCCATCCTGCCCCCTGAAAAACGGCATCATCATCCCATAACTTTCCCCACGACTCTACATCGGGGCTACAGAGATGCCGCACCATTGCGGGCAAATGTACCACATTTTTTTTGCAGATTCGCGCAGCCTTCAACGTGACACAGTTAGTGACGGTTTGAATTATGGCTGAACTTATCCCATGAGCCATAAAAATAACAGTCCGACCATTGCCACCACCGTCATTACGGTGGTGAATGAACTGTAGAGCAGCTTGCCGTTGAGCAGAGAGTGCAGCGCAATCCCCACCACGACGGCAACGGGCATCAGCGCCAGGAAGAAAGGCCAGGTATAGAGGAAAAAGAACAGGGTATTACTGCCGTAAAACAGGAAAGGGATACCCAGTGCCATCAGCCATGACGCGAAGCCGACAATCGCCCCAGGGAAAGACCAGGTCGTGTCGTCATTTGTCGATACCCTGTCCGCCCCGGTGATAATGTAGTTCTCACTGTTTCGCATAGCTGATCCTGTGACCATGACATATCGATGGGGTTAATCACCCCATCAATACCATCTCAGGATCTGATAATATCGCCCTGTCTGAGCAGGTCTAATAATTGGCTCACTAAATTTGTTACCAATTGTTGACCTTCCAGATGGATGTCGGGCGCATCGGGGGTTTCATAAACTGCGTCAATGCCGGTGAAATTTTTCAGTTCACCCGCGCGGGCTTTTTTATACAGCCCCTTCGGATCACGCTGCTCGCAGATCTCCAGCGGGGTATCGACGAAGACTTCAATAAAGCGGTTCTGGCCGACGCGCTCGCGCACGAACTGCCGCTCGGCGCGGTGCGGCGAAATAAACGCCGTTAACACCACCAGCCCGGCATCGGCCATCAGGCTGGCCACTTCACCCACCCGACGGATGTTCTCTTTGCGATCCGCATCGCTAAAGCCGAGATCGCTGCACAGCCCGTGGCGCACGTTGTCGCCATCCAGCAGATAGGTGCTGACACCCGCTTTATGCAGCGCCTCCTCCAGCGCGCCCGCGACGGTGGACTTACCGGAGCCCGAGAGCCCGGTAAACCACAGCACAACCCCACGGTGACCGTGGAGTTGTTCGCGATCGGCTACAGTGACCGGATGAGGATGCCAGACGACGTTCTCATCATGCTGGGCCATTACTTGCCTCCCAGCAGATCGCGTGCGCCCCAGTGCGGGAAGTGTTTGCGTACCAGCGCGTTCAGCTCCAGCTCAAAGGCGCTGAACTCTGACGGCACCGCGTTCGCCTGCGATTTAGGCTCACGCACCATCCCGGCGCCCACGGTGACGTTGGTCAGGCGATCGATAATGATTAAGCCCCCGGTTACCGGGTTCTGCTGATACTGATCCAGCACCAGCGGTTCGTCGAAGGTGAAATCGACCAGGCCGATGCCGTTCAGCGGCAGTTCAGTGACGCTGTGCTGCGCCAGATTGTTGATATCCACCTGATACTGAATGCCGTCCACGCGGGCGCGGGTTTTCTTGCCAGCGATTTTGATGTCATAGCTCTGGCCCGGGCTCAGCGGCTGCTCGGCCATCCACACCACATCAATGGAGGCGCTTTGCACCGCAGGCAGCGTTTCTGCGGCATCCACCAGCAGGTCGCCACGGCTGATATCGATTTCGTCTTTCAGCACCAGAGTAACGGCTTCGCCTGCCCCGGCTTCCTGCAGATCGCCATCAAAGGTGACGATACGGGTAATCGCAGATTCTACGCCTGAGGGCAGCACCTTCACGCGCTGCCCCACCTGCACGCTGCCGGAGGCAATGGTGCCGGAGAAGCCGCGGAAATCGAGGTTCGGGCGGTTAACGTACTGCACCGGGAAGCGCATCGGCTGCGTTTCCACACTGCGCTGGATCTCGACGGTCTCTAACACCTCCAGCAGCGTCGGGCCACTGTACCACGGCATGCTGGCGCTCTGGGAAGCCACGTTATCCCCTTCCAGCGCCGAGAGCGGCACGAAGCGGATATCGAGGTTGCCCGGCAGCTGTTCGGCAAAGGTCAGGTAGCTTTCGCGGATCTCGTTAAACTTCTCTTCGCTGAAGTTGACCAGGTCCATCTTGTTGACCGCCACCACCAGGTGCTTGATCCCCAGCAGCGTGGAGATAAAGCTGTGACGGCGGGTCTGATCCAGCACCCCTTTACGGGCGTCGATCAGCAGGATCGCCAGGTCGCAGGTAGACGCGCCTGTTGCCATGTTGCGGGTGTACTGCTCGTGCCCCGGGGTGTCGGCAATAATAAATTTGCGCTTCTCGGTGGAGAAGTAGCGATAGGCCACGTCGATGGTGATGCCCTGCTCGCGCTCCGCCTGCAGGCCATCCACCAGCAGGGCCAGATCGAGCTTCTCACCCTGGGTGCCGTGACGTTTGCTGTCGTTATGCAGGGAGGAGAGCTGATCTTCATAGATCTGACGGGTATCGTGCAGCAGACGGCCAATCAGCGTACTTTTGCCGTCATCAACGCTGCCGCAGGTCAGAAAACGCAGCAGGCTTTTGTGCTGTTGTGCGTGCAGGTAGGCTTCAACGCCGCCTTCATCCGCAATCTGTTGAGCAATAGTGGTATTCATGGCGGCTCCTTAGAAATAACCCTGACGTTTCTTCAGCTCCATCGAGCCTGCCTGGTCGCGGTCAATCACGCGCCCTTGTCGCTCGCTGGTGGTCGACACCAGCATCTCTTCAATGATCTCCGGCAACGTCTGCGCGTTGGATTCCACCGCGCCGGTCAGCGGCCAGCAGCCGAGGGTACGGAAGCGCACCATCTGCTTTTTGATCACTTCGCCAGGCTGGAGATCGATACGATCGTCATCCACCATCATCAGCATGCCGTCGCGCTCCAGCACCGGACGTTCAGCCGCCAGATACAGAGGAACGATCTCAATATTTTCCAGATAGATGTACTGCCAGATATCCAGCTCGGTCCAGTTGGAGAGCGGGAACACGCGAATACTTTCGCCTTTGTTGATCTGGCCGTTGTAGTTGTGCCACAGCTCCGGGCGCTGGTTCTTCGGATCCCAGCGATGGAAGCGATCGCGGAAGGAGTAGATACGCTCCTTGGCGCGGGATTTCTCTTCATCGCGACGGGCGCCACCAAAGGCCGCATCAAAGCCGTATTTGTTCAGCGCCTGCTTCAGCCCTTCAGTCTTCATGATGTCGGTGTGTTTGCCGCTACCGTGCACGAACGGGTTGATACCCATCGCCACCCCTTCCGGGTTTTTATGCACCAGCAGTTCGCAGCCATACGCTTTGGCGGTACGGTCACGGAACTCATACATCTCGCGGAATTTCCAGCCGGTATCCACGTGCAGCAGCGGGAACGGCAGCGTGCCCGGATAAAACGCTTTACGCGCCAGGTGCAGCATCACGCTGGAGTCTTTCCCGATGGAGTACATCATTACTGGGTTAGCGAACTCGGCGGCCACTTCGCGGATGATATGAATACTCTCCGCTTCAAGCTGCCGCAGGTGAGTCAGTCGTTTTTGATCCATAACCGTTCCTTATAAGGCCTGGTGCAACAGGCATTATTGTTGCAGCCAGTTTTGTCACGGCCTGCGCACAGCAACCGGAGCGTACTCAAGTACGTGAGGATTGCGAGCACAGCCCGGGGCAAAAATGGCAAATAAAATAGCCTGTTGCTCCAGGGCTAAGCCAAATTTACGACAGAAGAGCCAAACCCTTCTGTGTCGGTAGTGTGTTGAAACCAGGCGAGCGTGCTGTGCAGCTGCACCACTTCACCCACCACAATCAGGGCGGGCATTGGGGCGTCTTTCGCCAGGCTTGCAAGGTGTTGTAGTGTGCCGGTCACCACGCGCTGATCGACGCGCGTGCCGCGGGATATCACCGCCACGGGCATGTTTGCATCACGCCCGTGGTGAATAAGTTGTTCACTGATTTCCGCCGCCTTCATGGTGCCCATATAGATCGCCAGCGTCTGACGACTCTGGGCCAGATGGGTCCAGTCGAACGGGGTGCTGTCGGCCTTGTAGTGACCGGTGACAAAGGTGACGCTCTGGGCGTAATCCCGGTGCGTCAGCGGAATACCGGCATAGGCCGTTACCGCGGAGGCCGCGGTGATCCCCGGCACCACCTGGAAGGGTACGCCCGCTTCGGCGGCTGCCTGTAGCTCTTCGCCGCCGCGGCCAAAGATAAAGGGATCGCCGCCTTTGAGACGCACCACGGTCTTGCCCGCTTTCGCTGCGGCAATCAGCATCTGATTAGTGTCGTGCTGCGGTACGGCGTGTCCGCCCGCGCGTTTGCCGACGCAGATCTGCTCGGCGTCGCGACGAATAAGCTCGCGTATACCCTCGGTCACCAGATGGTCGTAGAACACCACGTCCGCATCCTGGAGTACCTGCAGGCCACGAAGCGTCAGTAGTCCGGCATCGCCCGGCCCCGCTCCGACGAGGATGATCTCCCCGCTGGTGCTGCCCGGGTTATCCAGTTCGTCCTCGAGAAGCTGCTGCGCCGCCGTCTCATTACCGGCCTGCATCAGGCTGGCAAAGCGGCCACGGAACACCCGCTCCCAGAAGCGACGGCGTTCCGCCACGCTGGTCAGGCGGGTTTTCAGGTGGTTGCGCCAGAAGCTGGCTTTCTCTGCCATCCGGCCAAGGCTGGTTGGCAGCAACGCTTCAATTTTTTCCCGCAGGACGCGCGCCAGCACCGGTGCGGTGCCGCCGGAGGAGATCGCCACCAACAGCGGCGAGCGGTCGACAATCGACGGGAAGATAAACGAGCACAGCGGCTGATCGTCCACCACGTTCACCAGACGGTGACGGGCGTGGGCGGCATCAGAGATGCGCTGGTTGAGCGCACGGTTTTCGGTTGCGGCAATAACCAATACCACATTGTCGATTTGCGCTTCATCAAAGTCCGCTTCGGCAATCACCTGCACGCGCGCGCCTGCCCGATGTAAAAAGGCAATTTTGCGCTCGGCAATTTCACCGCTGCCGATCACCAGTACCGGACGGTCTTTTATGTCAGCAAATAAAGGAAGGTAATCCACAATGCTACAACTCGCTAACAACCAGGAATAGTGGGACTATAGGGGGCTGCTCATAGCGAATGAAATTACGAATTGGAATGAGTAGTTACTCAATGGAATAACGCTCTGGAAAAGCAAATATCAAAAAGTGCTTAACATGCGTAATTACGGGCATTTAAGAGCAATTCAAATTGTGTAAGCGCGGTCACAGTTTCATACTAAGCGCGGTAAAATTTTGCTCTATTTTTTAAGGACTCACTATGTTTTCCGCAATGCGCCACCGTATCGCTGCCCTGGCGATCGGCGTTTGCTTGATCGGAACGGTTCAGGCTAAAACCCCTCTTCCGGGTGAGATTGCCGCGACGCAGGCGCGTCATATAGCGACCTTTTTCCCGGGCCGTATGACCGGCACTCCCGCCGAGATGCTCTCCGCTGACTATGTGCGCCAGCAGTTCGCCGAAATGGGTTACCAGAGCGATATCCGCACCTTCCAGAGCCGCTATATCTACACTTCGCGTAACCAGAGCAAAAACTGGCACAACGTGACCGGCAGCACCGTAATTGCTGCCCATGAAGGTAAAGCCGCGCAGCAGATCATTATCCTGGCGCATCTGGATACCTACGCTCCGATGAGCGACAGCGATGCCGATAACAACCTCGGCGGCCTCACGTTACAGGGCATCGATGATAATGCCGCTGGCGTCGGGGTGATGCTGGAGCTGGCGGAGCAGCTGAAAAATATCCCAACGCAGTACAGCATCCGATTTATCGCCACCAGCGGTGAAGAAGAGGGACGCCTGGGCGCCGAGAACGTGCTTAACCGCATGAGCGCGGCCGAGAAGAAAAACACGCTGCTGGTGATCAACCTCGATAACCTTATTGTGGGCGATAAGCTTTATTTTAACAGCGGCAAAACCACCCCTGCCCCGGTGCGCAAATTAACCCGCGACCGCGCGCTGGCGATTGCCCGCACCCAGGGTATCTTCGCCGCCACCAATCCGGGCGGCAACGCCAACTACCCGAAAGGGACCGGCTGCTGCAATGACGGTGAGGTTTTCGACAAAGCCGGGATCCCGGTGCTGTATGTCGAGGCGACCAACTGGTCATTAGGTAAGAAAGACGGTTATCAGCAGCGGGCGAAATCGAAAGCCTTCCCGCAGGGAACCAGCTGGCATAACGTCAGGCTGGATAATCTGCAGTACATTGACGAGGCGCTGCCAAAACGGATCGAGCACCGCAGCCGGGACGTGGTGCGCGTAATGCTGCCGCTGGTGAAAGAGCTGGCGAAGGCAGGAAAGGCATAAGGTCATGCCCGGTGGCGGCTAAGCCTTACCGGGCCTACAAAACGGCACGAACCGTAGGCCCGGTAAGCACAGCGCCCCCGGGCACAAAACTTACCCTTCGTGCAATCCGCACTCACGCTTAAGGCCAAAGAAACGGGTCTCTTCTTCTGCCATACCCGGCTCCCATTTGCGGGTGGTGTGGGTATCCCCCACTGACAGATAGCCCTGATCCCACAGCGGATGGTATTTCAGACCATGCTGCTGCAGGTACTGGTAAACGGTCCGGTTATCCCAGTCGATGATCGGCAGCACCTTGAACACCCCGCGCTGAATGGCCAGCACCGGTAGTGATGCCCGGCTACCGGACTGATCCCGGCGCAGACCGGCAAACCAGGTTTTAGCGTTGAGGTCGGACAACGCCCGGTTCATCGGCTCGACTTTGTTGATGGCATTGTATTTCTCAATGCCCTCCACGCCCTGCTCCCACAGCTTGCCGTAACGCGCCTCCTGCCAGGCCGCGCTCTGCTCCGCGCGGTAGACCTTCAGATTCAGCTTGAGCTTGTCCGTCAGCTCGTCAATAAACTGGTAGGTTTCCGGGAACAGGTATCCGGTATCGGTGAGGATCACCGGGATGTCCGGGCGGATCTTATTCACCAGATGCAGGCTGACCGCCGCCTGGATACCAAAGCTCGACGAGAGCACGTATTCACCTGGCAGATTTTCCAGAGCCCAGGCGATGCGGCCTTCGGCGTCCAGCTTTTCCAGCTGGGCGTTGGTTTCCGCCAGAGCCAGAATACGTTCGACTTTCGGCAGTTCGTTAAGGGCGTTTAGATCGAGTACGGACATAAGAACCTCGTTTGCCTGTTTTGCCGGGCGGCACTGCGTTTGCCCGGCCTACAACTGATAAACCCGTGGGATGTTACTCCCAGAAATCCCTTGCGGGATCGAGCACCGGGCGAATGATGCCCGCACGCACCGTAAAGTCGCCGAAGCCTTCACCCGCTTCGCGCTCTTTCGCCCAGCGCCCGACAAGCAGGTCTATGGAGTCTAGAATTTCTGGTTCCGTAATGTTCTCGCGATACATACGCGGAATGCGCGTCCCGCTGCGATTCCCGCCCAGGTGCAGGTTGTAACGCCCGGGCGCTTTGCCCACCAGACCCAGCTCTGCCAGCATCGCACGGCCACAGCCGTTCGGGCAGCCGGTTACGCGCATCACGATATGCTCATCAGGAATGCCGTGTTTTTCCAGCACCGCTTCCACTTTATCGGTGAACGACGGCAGGAAGCGCTCGGCTTCAGCCATCGCCAGCGGACAGGTCGGGAAGGAGACGCAGGCCATCGAGTTTTCACGCTGCGGTTTCACCGCGTCCATCAGAGCGTGATCCCGCGCCAGCTTCTCGATCTTCGCTTTCTCGCTTTCCGGCACGCCGGCAATGATCAGGTTCTGGTTGGCGGTGATACGGAACTCGCCCTTGTGGATCTTCGAAATTTCCAGCAGGCCGGTTTTCAGCGGACGGCCCGGATAATCGAGAATACGACCGTTCTCAATAAACAGCGTCAGGTGCCATTTATTGTCGATGCCTTTTACCCAACCGATGCGATCGCCGCGACCGGTAAATTCGTAAGGGCGGATCGGCTCAAACTTGATGCCGGCCCGACGCTCCACTTCGGCTTTAAAGGTCTCCACGCCCACGCGTTCCAGCGTGTATTTGGTTTTCGCGTTTTTACGGTCGGTACGGTTGCCCCAGTCACGCTGGGTGGTCACTACCGCTTCGGCCACCGCCAGGGTGTGCTCCAGCGGCAGATAGCCGAACTCGCTCGCGGTGCGGGCGTAGGTGTTCTTGTTACCGTGCTCAATCGACAGACCGCCGCCCACCAGCAGGTTAAAGCCCACCAGCTTGCCGTTCTCGGCAATCGCCACGAAGTTCATGTCGTTGGCGTGCAGATCGATATCGTTCTGCGGTGGGATCACCACCGTAGTTTTAAACTTACGCGGCAGATAGGTCTGACCAAGGATCGGCTCTTCGTCGGTTGTCGCAACCTTCTCCTGATCCAGCCAGATCTCAGCATAGGCGCGGGTGCGCGGCAGCAGATGTTCGGAGATCTTCTTCGCCCACTCGTAGGCTTCGGCATGCAGCTCGGACTCGTACGGGTTGGAGGTACACAACACGTTACGGTTCATGTCGTTGGCGGTCGCCAGCGCGTCCAGCCCGACGGAGTGCAGCATCTGGTGTACCGGCTTCACGTTCTTCTTCAGAATGCCGTGGAACTGGAAGGTCTGACGGTTGGTCAGACGGATGCTGCCATAAATGGTGTTGTCATGGGCGAACTTGTCGATCGCCTGCCACTGTTTGGTGGTGATGATGCCGCCCGGCAGACGGCAACGCAGCAGCATCGCGTGACGCGGCTCCAGCTTCTGCTCAGCACGCTCGGCACGGATATCGCGATCGTCCTGCTGGTACATGCCGTGGAAACGGATCAGCAGGAAGTTGTCGCCTTTGAAACCGCCGGTCAGACCGTCGTTTAAATCTTCAGCAATGGTGCCGCGCAGGTAGTTGCTCTCAACCTTCATGCGCTCGGCATCAGACAGTTTGCCTTCGACCACCAGAGGGCCAGGATGTTTTTCGCTCATTAGTAGACATCTCGCTGATAACGGCGCTCGACGCGCAGCTCACTTAAAAATTCATCCGCCGATTCAGTATCCATGCCACCGAATTCAGCAATCACTTCCAGCAACGCCTGCTCAACGTCTTTCGCCATGCGATTGGCGTCGCCGCAGACATAAATGTGGGCACCGTCATTGATCCAGCGCCACAGCTCTGCGCCCTGTTCGCGCAGTTTGTCTTGTACGTATATTTTTTGTTTTTGATCCCGGGACCAGGCCAGATCGATGCGGCTCAGAACCCCTTCTTTCACGTAGCGCTGCCACTCCACCTGGTAGAGGAAATCCTCGGTGAAGTGTGGGTTGCCGAAGAACAGCCAGTTTTTGCCCGGCGCTTCGTCGGCGGCACGCTGCTGCATAAAGGCGCGGAACGGCGCAATGCCGGTGCCCGGGCCAATCATAATTACCGGAGTTTCCGGGTTGGCTGGCAAACGGAAGTTGTCGTTGTGCTCGATAAAGACCCGCACCTCGCCCTCTTCTTCCACGCGATCCGCCAGGAAACTGGAGGCACCACCGGCACGGGCACGGCCTTCGATGTCATAACGCACCACGCCCACGGTGACGTGGACTTCGCTCTCCACCTCGGCTTGCGCAGAGGCAATAGAATACAGACGCGGCGTCAGCGGGCGCAGCAGGCCAATCAGCGCGTCGGCGTCCAGCTGTGCCGGAGCAAAACGCACCATATCGACGATTGGGGTGGTAGCGGCATACTGTTGCAGTTTGGCTTTGTCACCCACCAGCGGCAGCAGGGATTCACTGCGGGTCAGGGTGGCGTAGTTTTCCACAATGTTCGCGGTGTTGACGGTCAACTCGAAATGCCACTGCAGCGCTTCAGAGAGCGGCAGGGTTTTGCCGTCTACGCTGACCGGCTCATCGCCCTTCAGCCACAGCAGCTCAACCAGCTCTTTGACCAGCGCCGAATCGTTCTGATACCAGACGCCAAGGGCATCGCCCGGCTGGTAGCGCAGGCCGGAGTCGCCCAAATCGATTTCGATATGGCGCACGTCTTTTTCAGAGTCGCGACCGGTAATTTTCTGGTTAACCGAGAGGCTCGCCGTCAGCGGGGCTTCTTTGGTGTACGGGCTGGTGTGAATATCGTTGACCACGCCCGTCGCGGTGAGGGTTGCCTGCGCAGGCGTCTCTTTCGGCACGCGGGCTTTCAGCACATCGACAATGCGCGCGCGCCATTCAGCAGCCGCGGCCTGGTATTCGACATCAGTATCTACGCGGTCCAGCAGGCGCTCACCGCCCAGCTCGGCCAGCTTGCTGTCAAAATCTTTGCCCGACTGGCAGAAGAATTCGTAGGAGGAGTCGCCAAGGCCGAAGACCGCAAAGGCGGTGCCCGCCAGTTTTGGCGCTTTTTTGGAGAACAGGAACTTATGCAGCGCAACCGCTTCTTCAGGCGGCTCACCTTCACCCTGGGTAGAGGTCACGACAACGACAAGCTTCTCTGACGCGATTTGCTTAAATTTATAATCCCCGGCGTTCACCAGGTTCACGTTCAGTTTGGCCGCGAGCAGATCGTCCCGCAGGGCTTCCGCCACGCGACGGGCATTGCCGGTTTGCGAAGCGGAGATAAGCGTAATTGCCGGGATCTCAACGGCCGCAGCCGGTGCACTTACCACAGCACCCGGCTGTTGATTGAGCATTCCCCAGAAATAACCGGAGACCCAGGCAAGCTGGGTAGGCGAAAAATCAGTGGTGGCCGCCTGCAGGCGTGCCAGTTGCTCCGGGTTCAGGGGAAGCAAATTTGAAGGTGGGGCCTGTGTTGTCATGCGTCGTTATGTTCCAGTAGCAAAGCTGAATTTTTATCTGAAAGACAGAACAGAGTGTAAGGTTAACGGCGCGGATCATAACAATTAAAGACGGGATGGAAATAATAAATAACCAAATGGACTAACCTGTTTTTGCTATCGTTCTTAACGATAAAAACGATTAATTAACACATTGAAAATTAAAGGAAAAAACAGATTTAATGGTCTCAAAAAACCAGCCGGGTATGAATGGCCGTTTTAGGTAATGATAAAAAATGTCCTTTCCGGTATTATGCGGCGGTTTTTTCCGCATTTTTGAGAGTTCATGATGTCCACCACACTGTTTAAAGATTTCATCTTCGAAGCCGCCCACCATCTCCCTCACGTCCCGGAAGGGCATAAATGTGGTCGCCTCCACGGGCACTCTTTTATGGTGCGCCTGGAGATCACGGGTGAAGTCGATCCGCATACCGGTTGGATCATGGATTTTGCCGAGCTGAAGGCCGCGTTTAAGCCAACCTATAACCGTCTCGATCACTACTATCTGAATGATATTCCAGGACTGGAGAATCCGACCAGCGAAGTGCTGGCGAAGTGGATCTGGGATGAGATTAAGCCGCTGGTGCCCCTGCTGAGCGCAGTGATGATCAAAGAGACCTGCACGGCAGGCTGTGTGTATCGCGGAGAGTAATCTCCCCTTTCCCGCATCAGATCCGCCGTCTGGCGGGTCTTTACCGTTTTCAACGCGCTAACGCACCAGATAGCCGCCATCTACGGCCAGGATATGGCCATTGACATAATCTGAGGCCCGGCTGGCAAGAAATACTACCGCCCCCATTAAATCCTGCGGCTCCCCCCATCGGTTGGCAGGAATATGCTCAAGTACCCGCTTATATTCCTTTGGGGTGCTGTGCGTTATTGCCGTGATATCGGTGTGATAGTAGCCAGGGGCAATACCATTCACCTGAATATTATATTCGCCTAACTCATCGCAATAGGATTTGGTTAATCCAGCCAGCGCATGCTTGGTTGCTGAATAGGCCGGAGACCACCTTCCGCCTAAATATGAAAAAACCGAACAGATATTAATAATCTTACCGCTACGGCGCGGGATCATTATTTTTGCCGCTTTATGGCTGAGCTCAAATGCTGCCGTGAGATTAACCTCAATCATCGGATCCCAGTCATCTCGCCCAAAACGCAGCACCTTGTTTAGCTTACAGATGCCCGCATTGTTGACCAGAATATCCAGGGTACCAAAACGCTGACAGCAGGCATTGATTATCCGTTCGGGCATACCCTCACCGGCAATATCCACTGACATGAATTCAACCTCAACGCCTTGCAATTCGATGAGCTCGCGGGTGCTGGCATTCTCATCGCTAATCCCCGCGATAAAAATATTGGCCCCCGCTTTCGCCAGTGCCACAGCAAAAGCTTGCCCCAGGCCTCGGTTGCCGCCGGTCACCAGGGCGGTCTTTCCCTTCAGCGAGAAAAAATCCATGGAAAATGCGTTGAGTGGCTCAGTTGACATCATGTCAATTACTCTCCCTGAAGCGTAATGATTGCCGGACAATATGCCCCCGTCCGACAATATCTACGTCATTGCTAAGCGATATTGAGGTATTTGTGAGTCTGCATCGACAGTCGCCAGTTACGCGCAATACAGGTTTCAATGCACAGACGCGTGGCGTCCTCTTTCTGACTGATCGGCTGTAAAGCAATCACCCGCTGTTTGTCATCGGTCAGCGTCGCCAGCAGTTCATCCAGCGCTTCAATATCACGAACGCGCCCTACCGGGTGCTTAATCTCGTCGGCACGCTCCAGCGCCTGGGACAACACTTCGTAACCGCCACGCATATTCACTTTTGGCGATACCGTCACCCAGGTGGTGTGGGAGCAGCGCACTTCGTGCGTTCCGCTGGTCTCAATCTGGCAGCTAAAGCCATTTTTTTCGAGCAGTGTGGTCAGCGGCAAGAGATCGTGAATGCAGGGTTCCCCGCCGGTGATCACCACATGGCGCGCCGTCCAGCCCTGACGACCAATAATCGCCAGCAGATCTTCCGGGTTCGCCGCGCCCCATTTATCACTCTCTTTGGTTTTGGCCAGGATGCTGAACAGTGACACTTCCCGATCGCTAAGCGTTTCCCAGGTATGTTTGGTATCACACCAGGCACAGCCAACCGGGCATCCCTGCAAACGAATGAAGATAGCGGGAACGCCGGTGAAGTAACCCTCGCCTTGCAGGGTCTGGAACATCTCATTAATCGGGTACTGCATAGTTATCTCTGGTCAGATTTACAGGTGGGCATTATTGCAGATCGCACATAATCAGGCAAAACAACCCTGGCCACGATTTTATTCCTGTCAGTTTAAGGATAGCCAGGTTAACAGCCTTAAGGTGGAAAGCCGTCGTCAGAAGGCAATGTTAAAAACATGAAAACTTACGCTACGCTTTTAAGATATCGCCCACCCGGCTCGCGTCGATGTTAACCCCCTTGACTGAGTAGCCATCAGAATACTGGACAAGCAGAATGAGCCATTTTGCGGTAATAACGCTACCGTTATACAGCCATATGCACGCTATGGAAGCACTGGCAAAACACCTTATCGTGCGCGGCCATCGGGTCACTTTTTTTCAGCAGGAAGAGGCTCGCACCTTGCTTAGGGAACCGCAGGCAAACTTCATCGCAGTGGGTCACCCAACGCCGTCAGCGATAAACGAGCCGGGGTTTTTTCGCCTGATATCAGGTATGGCAAGCGTTACCGATATGCTGTGCCGTGAACTGCCCCTCGCCTTCCAACGGCACAATATTGATGCCGTGATTGTCGATCAGATGGAGCCGGCAGGAGGGCTGGTTGCTCAAGCGCTCAACCTGCCCTTTATCTCCATCTGCTGCGCCCTGCCGGTAAACCGGGATAACACCATCCCCTTGCCGGTGATGCCTTTTCGCTATGGCACCAGCGATCGCAGCCGGAAATTATACGCCTCCAGCGCGGATGTTTATGACTGGCTGATGTCGAGACAGGGGCGGGTCATTGCCCGTCATGCCCGGGCATTTGGTCTGGCCTCGCGCACCAGGCTGGATCAATGCCTGTCTCCGTTGGCGCAAATCAGCCAGACCATCCCAGGCTTTGATTTTCCACGCACCTTGCCCGCCTGCTTCCATGCGGTAGGCCCGCTACGCTACGATCCGCCAAGGGTTTCTTCCGGCAATAAAAAGCCGTTTGTTTTTGCGTCATTAGGCACGCTCCAGGGCTACCGCTATGGGCTGTTCCGCAAGATTGCCCGCGCCTGCCGACAGGCTGGAGTGCCCTTGCTTATTGCCCACTGTGACGGACTAAATGCCAGTCAAACCGCCCGGCTGGCACATGCGGGGGCGCATACCATAGGATTTACCGATCAGCTGGCGGTATTGCGCGATGCCAGCGCCGTCATCACCCACGCAGGGCTGAATACGGTTATGGATGCCATCGCCACCGCCACGCCGATCCTCGCCGTGCCTCTGGCGTTTGATCAGCCAGGCGTCGCCGCCCGAGTAGTCTTCAGCGGCATTGGCCTTAAGGCTTGCCGTTTTTCGCCGAGCCGCACGCTCAGCCAGCATCTTCTCGACCTGCTGGAAAATAAGCAGTACACGCAGCGCATCACCGCCCTCCAGACTCAACTGAGAAACGCCGGAGGGGCAGCACGGGCTGCCGATATTATTGAACAGGCGGTATGTACACGTCATAGCGTACCGACGGTGTCATGATAAAAAAAAACCCGCCGAAGCGGGTTTTTTCTAAAGATGAAGGTTCAGAATGAATTACTGACCTTTGATCTCTTTACGACCGTTGTATGGTGCTTTTTCGCCCAGCGCTTCTTCGATACGAATCAGCTGGTTATATTTAGCAACACGGTCAGAACGGCTCATAGAACCCGTTTTGATCTGGCCAGCAGCGGTACCAACAGCCAGGTCAGCGATGGTCGCGTCTTCAGTTTCGCCTGAACGGTGAGAGATAACTGCAGTGTAGCCAGCGTCTTTCGCCATTTTGATCGCAGCCAGAGTTTCGGTCAGAGAACCGATCTGGTTGAATTTGATCAGGATGGAGTTAACGATGCCTTTCTCGATACCTTCTTTCAGGATCTTGGTGTTGGTTACGAACAGATCGTCACCAACCAGCTGGATTTTGTCGCCCAGTACTTTAGTCTGGTATGCGAAGCCATCCCAGTCAGATTCGTCCAGACCGTCTTCGATAGAGACGATTGGGTACTGTTTGGTCAGGTCTTCCAGGAAGTGAGTGAACTCTTCAGAGGTGAAGGCTTTGTTGCCTTCGCCAGCCAGAACGTATTTACCGTCTTTGTAGAATTCAGATGCTGCACAGTCCATCGCCAGGGTGATGTCGGTGCCCAGCTCGTAGCCTGCTGCTTTAACCGCTTCAGCGATTACAGCCAGTGCTTCGGCGTTGGAACCCAGGTTAGGTGCATAACCACCTTCGTCACCTACAGCAGTGTTCATACCTTTAGCTTTCAGAACTTTAGCCAGGTTGTGGAACACTTCAGAACCCATACGTACTGCTTCTTTCAGGGTTTTCGCGCCAACTGGCTGAATCATGAATTCCTGAATATCAACGTTGTTGTCTGCGTGCTCGCCGCCGTTGATGATGTTCATCATCGGAACTGGCATAGAGTATTTGCCTGGAGTGCCGTTCAGTTCAGCGATGTGTTCGAACAGTGGCTGACCTTTAGAAGCAGCAGCTGCTTTGGCGTTCGCCAGGGAAACAGCCAGGATTGCGTTCGCACCGAAGTTAGATTTGTTTTCAGTACCGTCCAGATCGATCATGATTTTATCGATGCCAGCCTGGTCTTTGGCGTCTTTGCCAAGGATTGCCTGTGCGATTGGGCCATTAACCGCGCCAACAGCTTTGGTTACGCCTTTGCCCAGGAAACGGGATTTGTCGCCATCGCGCAGTTCCAGCGCTTCGCGGGAACCAGTAGATGCACCTGACGGCGCAGCTGCCATACCGACGAAACCACCTTCCAGGTGTACTTCGGCTTCAACAGTCGGGTTACCACGGGAGTCGATGATTTCACGACCGATGACTTTAACGATTTTGGACATTAGATTTTCCTCAGTACAAGTTAAACTAAAACTCCAGACAAACAACGCGTACCCCTGGTACGCGCTGCCGTTCTAACTTTTCTTACTTCGCCTGACGCTTCTGGAACTCATTGGCGGCTTTCACAAAGCCAGCAAACAGCGGATGTCCATCACGCGGCGTAGAAGTAAATTCCGGGTGGAACTGACAGGCGACGAACCATGGGTGGTTCGGCACTTCGATGATCTCGACCAACTGATCATCCCCGGAGCGGCCCGCAATACGCAGGCCCGCAGCTTCAATTTGTTTCAACAGCAGGTTGTTGACTTCATAACGGTGACGATGGCGTTCAGTGATTGTCGGCGCACCGTACATCTGGCGTACCAGGCTGTCGTCGGAAAGCTGACAGGCCTGAGAACCCAGACGCATTGTGCCACCCAGATCGCTCTTCTCGGTACGGACTTCGACGTTACCTTCTTCGTCGCGCCATTCGGTAATAAGCGCCACAACAGGGTACTTACAGTCTGGCACAAATTCCGTAGAGTTCGCGTTTTCCATCCCCACCACGTTGCGGGCAAATTCAATCAGCGCAACCTGCATACCCAGGCAAATGCCGAGGTAAGGAATATTGTTTTCACGCGCATAGCGTGCGGTAGCGATCTTGCCTTCAACGCCACGGTAGCCGAAGCCGCCAGGGATCAGAATAGCATCCAGATCTTTCAGAATTTCGACACCGCGGGTTTCAACATCCTGCGAATCAATCAGCTTGATGTTGACGGTTACGCGGTTCTTCAGGCCACCGTGTTTCAGCGCTTCGATAACGGACTTATAGGCGTCCGGCAGTTCAATGTACTTGCCGACCATACCGATAGTCACTTCGCCTGCCGGGTTCGCTTCTTCATAAATAACCTGTTCCCATTCAGACAGGTTAGCTTCCGGACAGTTCAAGCTGAATCGTTTACAAATATAATCGTCCAGACCCTGTGATTTCAACAGGCCCGGGATTTTATAAATGGAATCGACATCTTTCATTGAAATAACGGCTTTTTCTGGCACGTTACAGAACAATGCAATTTTCGCACGTTCGTTGGCCGGAACGGCACGATCGGAACGGCAAACCAGGATGTCAGGCTGAATACCGATGGAGAGCAGCTCTTTCACGGAGTGCTGGGTCGGTTTGGTTTTCACTTCACCTGCGGCAGCCATGTACGGCACCAGGGTCAGGTGCATGAACAGCGCGTGTTCACGACCGATATCCACCGCCAGCTGGCGAATCGCTTCAAGGAACGGCAGGGATTCGATATCACCTACGGTACCGCCGATTTCGACCAGCACCACGTCGTGGCCTTCGCCACCGGCAATGATGCGCTCTTTAATGGCGTTGGTGATGTGCGGGATAACCTGAACGGTAGCGCCCAGATAGTCGCCACGGCGCTCTTTGCGCAGAACGTCGGAGTAGATACGGCCAGTCGTGAAGTTGTTACGACGGGTCATTTTGGTGCGAATGAAACGCTCGTAGTGACCCAGGTCCAGGTCGGTTTCAGCGCCGTCTTCAGTAACGAACACTTCCCCGTGTTGGATCGGGCTCATGGTACCTGGATCGACGTTGATGTACGGATCCAGCTTCATCATGGTCACATTGAGGCCACGGGCTTCAAGAATGGCTGCGAGGGAGGCTGCGGCAATGCCTTTACCCAGAGAGGATACAACCCCGCCGGTCACAAAAATATAGTTCGTTGTCATGCTGAACCTGAGAAGTTAGGGTGAAACGATGGAATAACCAGGACGGGAAAGTAGTATACCCGAACACGGCGAGCGCCACAAACTTTCATTCTCCGTCTCCTGTCTCAGGCTTTGACTCATATTGGGAGTGAGAAAATAGCCCCTTTTGGGTAAATGTTTTTGACGCAAATCAAGCGCTTGTCATTTAAAAAATCACACAAATTGCGCTTGATCGCAAAAACTCGTTAGAGATCAGATTCCTGGCGTTTTACTTCCTGCCATACTTCTTCCATCGCCTCAAGGTCCACGCCGGTCATTTCCAGGCCGCGGGCAGCGATAATGCGCTCCACTTCCCGGAAACGGCGTTCGAATTTGAGGTTGGCTTTTTGCAGCGCCACTTCGGCTTTGACGCCCAAATGACGTGAAAGGTTGACGGTAGCAAACAGCAGATCGCCCATCTCCTCTTCGACCTTCTCCTGATCCACCACCGCCTGCTGCGCTTCGTGCATCACTTCGTCGATCTCTTCATGGACTTTATCGAGCACCGGGCCTAATGAGGTCCAGTCAAACCCGACCGTCGAGCAGCGTTTCTGGATCTTGTGCGCGCGCATTAGCGCCGGCAGGCTTAACGGGATATCGTCCAGCGCTGAATGCTGCGATTTTTCAGCGCGTTCTGCGCTTTTGATCTGCTCCCAGCGGGCCAGCACTTCAGTACTGTTTTCAGCGGTGGCATCGCCAAAAATGTGCGTGTGGCGGCGCTCCAGCTTATCGCTGATGGCGGCACAGATATCGTTGAAATCAAAGCGTCCCTCTTCCTGGGCCATCTGGGCGTAGAACACGACCTGGAACAGCAGGTCGCCCAGCTCGCCGCGCAGATCGTCAAAATCTTCCCGGGAGATGGCATCCAGCACCTCGTAGGTCTCTTCCAGGGTGTAGGGGGCGATGGTGGCGAAAGTCTGCTCTTTATCCCACGGACAGCCGGTTTCCGGGTCGCGCAGACGTTGCATAATGCCGAGCAGGCGGTCGATTTGGGTCATGTCTTATCCTGTTAAATCGGTAATACCGGGTGGCGGCTGCGCCTTACCCGGCCTACGTGAAGCGTAGCCCCGGCAAGCAACGCGCCGCCGGGGAGAAGAATGTGCGATGGATTACCCGCCGTGCAGACGACGGGCGTCGATCACATCTGGCACCTGGTTCAGCTTGCCGAGCACCCGGCCCAGCACCTGCAGGTTATAGATTTCGATGGTCATATCGATGGTGGCGAGCTGCTGACGGGTGTCGCTGCGGCTGGCGACGCCCAGCACGTTCACCTTTTCGTTCGCCAGAATGGTGGTAATGTCGCGCAGCAGGCCGCTGCGATCGTTGGCCGAAACCCGCACTACCAGCGAATAGCCCGCAGAGTAACTCTCGCCCCACACCGCATCAACGATACGTTCGGGCGCGTGAGACTGTAAATCCTCGAGCTGATCGCAGTCCGCACGGTGGATAGAGATCCCGCGCCCCTGGGTAATAAAGCCGACGATCTCGTCACCCGGGATCGGCTGGCAGCAGCGGGCAATGTGGTGCATCAGGTTACCGACGCCTTCCACCACGACCCTGCCGTTGTCTTTTTCTTTGCTGCGGTGCTGCGGAGTGTAGCTCTTCTGCTGCAGCTGCTTCAGCGCCGCCGCATCCTGCTCCGCCGCGCTCGGTTTGTTGAACTGCGCCTGCAGGAAATTCACCATCTGGTTAAGACGAATATCCCCGCCGCCGATGGCGGCCAGCAGCTCATCCAGCTCGTTGAAGTTGTAGCGCGGCAGCAGCTGCTTTTCCGCATCTTTCAGGTGGATGCCCAGATGCTCCAGCTCGTCGTCAAGGATCTGGCGACCGGCAAGGATGTTCTTGTCACGATCCTGCTTGCGGAACCAGGCGTGGATCTTGGAGCGTCCACGGCTGGTGGTGATATAGCCCAGGTTCGGGTTCAGCCAGTCGCGGCTCGGGTTCGGCTGTTTCTGGGTGATGATGTCCACCTGATCGCCCATCTGCAGCTGATAGGTGAACGGCACGATGCGCCCGCCAATTTTGGCGCCGATGCAGCGGTGCCCCACGTCGCTATGGATATGGTAGGCGAAGTCGAGCGGCGTTGAGCCTGCCGGCAGGTCAACCACGTCGCCTTTCGGCGTAAAGACGTAGACCCGGTCGTCAAAGACCTGGCTGCGCACTTCGTCGAGCATCTCGCCGGAGTCGGCCATCTCTTCCTGCCACGCAATCAGCTTACGCAGCCAGGCGATGCGATCCTCGTGGCCGGAGCGCGCCCCGCCTGAGGTGCCCTCTTTGTACTTCCAGTGCGCGGCAACGCCCAGCTCGGACTCTTCGTGCATCTGTTTGGTGCGGATCTGGATTTCGACCGGTTTACCGCCCGGCCCCAGCACCACGGTATGGATCGACTGGTAGCCGTTCGGTTTCGGATTGGCGACGTAGTCGTCAAACTCATCCGGCATGTGGCGGAAGTGGGTATGAACAATCCCCAGCGCGGCGTAGCAGTCCTGCAAACGCTCGGCCACGATGCGCACGGCGCGCACATCAAACAGCTCATCAAAGGCGAGATGCTTTTTCTGCATTTTGCGCCAGATGCTGTAGATATGCTTCGGCCGACCGTAGACTTCGGCCTTCACGCCCTCTTCTTTCATCGACTGACGTAAGCCGCCGACAAACTCCTCGATATAGTGTTCGCGATCGATACGGCGCTCGTGCAGCAGTTTAGCGATACGTTTGTATTCCGCCGGGTGCAGATAGCGGAAGCAGTAATCTTCCAGCTCCCATTTCAGCTGCCCGATCCCCAGCCGGTTCGCCAGCGGGGCATAGATATTGGTGCACTCTTTCGCCGCCAGCACGCGTTCGTCTTCCGGCGCGTCCTTCACTTCCCGCAGATGGGCGACGCGTTCGGCAAGCTTAATAACCACGCAGCGGAAGTCATCCACCATCGCCAGCAGCATACGGCGAACGTTGTCGACCTGTTCGGAGGAGACGGAGTCGGTGTGGGTGGCCTTCAGCTGGCGGATCGCCGCCATGTCGCGCACGCCGTGGATCAGCGACACGATCGATTTACCGACGCTTTCGCGCAGCACTTCTTCGGAGACGACCTCGGCATCGGCCAGCGGGAACAGCATGGCGGCGAGCAGGGTGTCGATATCCATGCTCAGCATGGAGAGGATTTCCACCATCTCCACCCCGCGCCACAGCAGCAGCTCCGCATCGGGATGCCCCTTCGTGGTGCGCAGACAATAGGCCCAGGTTTCGGTTAAGCGTTCACACGACTGCTGGCTGGCAATCCCCAGACTTGCGATCCATTTTTGTGGGTCAAACTCACCAGCTTTATTGAGATGTGCACTTCTTACCGCAACCATTGTCCTCTCCTTTAGGGACCCTTGCCTGTCGAATTCGACAAGCCGAAATTCATCAGTTGTGTACAAACAACGCCATTGATTCCAGATGTCCAGTGTGCGGGAACATATCAAGCATAGCCAGACGCTGAATCTGGTAACCCGCCGCCAGTAATGCTTCGCTGTCCCGGGCAAGCGTCGCCGGGTTACAGGAAACATAGACCACACGTTCAGGGGCGAGTTTAATAATATGCTGCATCACGCCTGGCGCGCCTGCACGTGCCGGATCCAACAGAATCTTGTCGAAGCCGTGCGCCGCCCAGGGCTGCCGGGTGACATCCTCTTCCAGATTCTCGTGAAAAAATGTCACGTTTTGCAGCGCATTGTGAATCGCGTTGTCGCGTCCTTTCTCTACAAGCGCCGCTACACCTTCCACGCCGACCACGCTATGCGCCCGTTTTGCCAGCGGCAAAGTAAAATTGCCCATCCCGCAAAACAGATCGAGCACCCGATCTTCCGGCTGAATATCCAGCCAGGCCAGCGCTGTCGCCACCATCTGCTGGTTAACGCCGTCATTGACCTGAATGAAATCGCGCGGGCTGAACGTTAAGCGTAGCCCGTCTGAATCATACCAGGGCGTTTCACCGCTCAGTTGCTCAAGTATCTCGCTTTGTGGGGCGAGATAAAGGTCAAGCTCATGGGAATGCGAAAAGCGTTCCAGTTTTTCGCGATCTTTGGCCGAAAGCGGTGCAGTATGACGTAGTACCATCAGCGGGCCGCTGTTTGCCAGCACCAGTTCGACGTGGCCCAGGTGGCGAATACCCTGCAGGTCAGAGAGGCATTTGCGCACTTCTGGCAGCAATGCCTCAAGACGGGGCACCAGAATGGGGCACTGTTTCACATCGACGATATCGCTGGAGTTGGCTTTGCGAAAGCCCATCTCCAGACGCGCGGTTTTCGGCTGATAGTTCAGGCTCAGGCGCGCCCGGCGGCGGTAACCCCACGGCTTATCGGCAATCACCTCGTTGACGTCGTGCTTCAGCAAGCGCGCCAGGGCGTTGCTTTTGCTGCGCTCCTGCAACGCGATGCTGGCATGCTGCTGCTGGCAGCCGCCGCAGACCCCAAAATGCGGACAGCGCGGCGTCTCGCGTTGCGGGCTGTCGTTGAGGCGGCGTTTTACCTGCCCGCGCGCGTACTGACGTTTCTCTTCCGTCAGGGCGATCTCCGCACGTTCGTCGGGCAGCAGGCCGGGAATAAACAAGGCCTTACCATTATGGCGCGCCACCCCCTGACCGAAGGGGTCGAGGTCTGTCACATCAACAGTTATGATCTGACGCGTCGTCACGCGCCGCTTTGCAGAGTAGAATTGCGCCATTGCCGGGTATTTTCTCAAATGAACATATTGACTCTAATTGTCCCATAACGGAACTCCATGACCAACTACAGCCTGCGTGCGCGCATGATGATTTTGATCCTCGCCCCTACCGTACTCATTGGTTTACTGCTGAGTACCTTCTTTGTGGTGCACCGTTATAACGACCTGCAGCGCCAGCTTGAGGATGCCGGAGCCAGCATTATTGAACCGCTGGCGGTGTCCAGCGAGTACGGTATGACCCTGCAAAATCGCGAGTCTATTGGCCAGCTCATTAGCATCCTGCACCGCCGTCATTCGGATATTGTGCGGGCGATCTCGGTCTATGACCAACATAATCGCCTGTTTGTGACCTCCAATATCCAGCAGGACCCCGGTACGCTGAAGCTCCCGGCCGGTATGCCCTTCCCGGCGCGGCTGAGCGTGATCCGCCAGGACGAGAAGATGATCCTGCGCACGCCAATCATCTCGGAAAGCTATTCACCGGATGAATCTGCCGGGTCGGATGCCAAGCCCAATAACAACATGCTGGGATATGTGGCGCTGGAGCTGGATCTCAAGTCCGTGCGGCTGCAGCAGTACAGGGAAATTTTTATCTCCACGGTGATGATGCTGTTTTGTATCGGCATTGCGCTTATTTTCGGCTGGCGTCTGATGCGCGACGTGACCAGTCCGATCCGCAACATGGTAAATACTGTTGACCGTATCCGTCGGGGCCAGCTCGACAGCCGCGTCGAAGGCTTTATGCTGGGCGAGCTGGATATGCTGAAAAATGGCATCAACTCGATGGCCATGTCGCTGGCGGCCTACCATGAGGAGATGCAGCATAACGTCGATCAGGCCACCTCCGACCTGCGTGAAACCCTTGAGCAGATGGAGATCCAGAACGTCGAGCTGGATCTGGCCAAAAAGCGCGCCCAGGAAGCGGCCCGCATTAAATCGGAGTTTCTGGCCAACATGTCCCATGAGCTGCGCACCCCGCTCAACGGCGTGATTGGCTTTACCCGCCTGACCCTGAAGACCGAACTCAACCCGACCCAGCGCGACCATCTGCATACCATTGAACGTTCGGCCAACAACCTGCTGGCGATCATCAATGACGTGCTGGACTTCTCCAAGCTCGAAGCGGGTAAACTGATTCTGGAGAGCATCCCGTTCCCGCTGCGTAACACGCTGGATGAGGTGGTCACCCTGCTGGCACACTCCTCCCACGACAAGGGGCTGGAACTGACGCTGAACATTAAGAATGATGTGCCGGATAACGTGATTGGCGACCCGCTGCGCCTGCAGCAGGTGATCACCAACCTGGTGGGCAACGCCATCAAGTTCACCGAGAGCGGCAACATTGACGTGCTGGTCGAAAAACGCGCCATCAGCAATACCAAGGTACAGCTTGAAGTGCAGATCCGTGATACCGGTATTGGGATCCCGGAACGCGATCAGTCCCGGCTGTTCCAGGCCTTCCGTCAGGCCGACGCCAGCATTTCCCGACGCCATGGCGGCACCGGTCTGGGGCTGGTGATCACCCAGAAACTGGTTAACGAGATGGGGGGCGATATCTCCTTCCATAGCCAGCCTAACCGGGGATCGACCTTCTGGTTCCATATCAACCTCGACCTGAATCCGAATGTCCTGACCGATCGATCGGCGATGGATTGTCTACAGGGTAAACGGCTGGCGTACGTGGAGGCCAATACCGCCGCCGCGCAAAGTACGCTGGACGTGTTAAGCACCACCCCGCTGGAGGTGATCTACAGTCCGGCGTTCTCCGCGCTGCCGTTTGACCATTACGACATTCTGCTGATGGGCATCCCGGTGACCTTTACCGGCGAGCTGACCATGCAGCAGGAGCGGCTGGCAAAAGCGGCCTCGATGACCGATTACCTGCTGCTGGCCCTGCCGTGCCATGCGCAGATCAACGCCGAAGAGCTTAAACATGACGGGGCGGCCGCCTGTCTGCTGAAACCGCTCACCGCCACGCGCCTGCTGCCAACCCTGACCGAATACTGCCGTCTGAACCATTACGCCGCACCAATCGTTAGCGATGAGAGCAAGCTGCCGATGACCGTGATGGCGGTGGATGACAACCCAGCCAACCTGAAGCTGATTGGCGCCCTGCTGGAGGATCAGGTCCAGCATGTCGAACTTTGCGAGAGTGGCCTACAGGCCGTTGAGCGGGCGAGGCAGATGCAGTTTGATCTGATCATGATGGATATTCAGATGCCTGGCATGGACGGGATCCGCGCCTGCGAGCTGATTCGCCAACTGCCCCATCAGCAGCTAACCCCGGTGATCGCCGTGACTGCGCATGCGATGGCGGGCCAGAAAGAGAAGTTATTAAGCGCCGGGATGAACGACTATCTGGCAAAACCGATAGAAGAAGAGAAGCTGCACAGCCTGCTGCTGCGTTACAAGCCCGGTCCGGCGACAGGCAACTGGATCGCCCCTCCGGAAGCCGCCGGGAGCCAGGTTAGCGTCAGTGCCACCCTCGACTGGCAGCTGGCGCTGCGTCAGGCGGCGGGCAAAAATGACCTCGCGCGGGAGATGCTGCAGATGCTGGTGGCCTTCCTGCCGGAGATCCGCAATAAAGTGGAAGAGCAGCTGGTGGGTGAAAACCCGGAAGATCTTGTCGAGGCGATCCATAAGCTGCACGGCAGCTGCGGATACAGTGGCGTGCCGCGCCTGAAAAATCTGTGTCATTTACTGGAGCAGCAGCTGCGTTCCGGGACGCCGGAAAGCGAGCTTGAGCCGGAGTTTCTGGAGCTGCTGGATGAGATGGATAACGTCACACGGGAAGCGATGAAGGTGCTGGGGTCGTAAGTCCCCCCCTCACTCTAACCCTCTCCCTAAAGGGGAGAGGGAATAAACATCAGAGGCTACACATTCATCCCCACCTTCAACACCGCCGCTATATTTCTCGCTGCCATCCGCACGTTTTCTGCGGCGTCTTCCAGCGCCTCTTCAAGCGTGCAGATGGTGTAGATCACGCTGAACACCGCGTCTATACCATGATCGTGCACCACGCCGACATCCGCCGTGAGGCTACCTGCCAGACCAATCACCGGTTTATTGTGGCGTTTCGCAATCTTTGCCACTCCCACCGGGACTTTGCCATGAATGGTCTGACTGTCGATTCGCCCTTCCCCGGTGATCACCAGATCGGCGTCGGCCACCTGGCTGTCGAGGTTGAGCGCATCGGTTACGATCTCAATGCCCTGGCGCAGCTGTGCGCCGCAAAAAGCGTATAACGCCGCGCCCATACCGCCTGCGGCACCGCCGCCGGCCAGGCCGAGCACGTCAACGTCGAGGTCGCGGGCAATGATGCGGGCATACTGCGTCAGCGCGCCGTCGAGGCGCGTAATCATCTCCGGCGTTGCCCCTTTCTGCGGGCCAAACACGGCACTTGCGCCATTGTTTCCGGTCAGCGGGTTAGTAACGTCGCAGGCCACTTCAATGCGGCACGCTGCCAGCCGCTTATCCAGACCGCTGATGTCGATGCGCGCCAGCTTTTCCAGCTCGCCGCCGCCAGCACCAATGGCGTTCCCCTGCTCGTCCAGCAGCTTCGCGCCCAGCGCCTGCACCATCCCTGCCCCACCATCGTTAGTGGCGCTGCCGCCAATGCCAATGATGATATGTTTTACACCCGCATCCAGCGCATGGCGGATCAGCTCCCCGGTTCCCCAGGAGGTGGTTTTCAGCGGATTACGCTGGGCCGGAGGCACCAGCTCCAGACCACTGGCTGCCGCCATCTCGATAAACGCGCTTTTACCATCACCGGAGCGGCCATAAAAACCGTCAACATGCCCGCCGAGCGGCCCCGTTACCCGCACCTGAATAATGTCTCCCTGGGTGGCAGCAACCATTGCTTCCACGGTGCCTTCACCGCCATCGGCGACCGGCAGTTTGACGTACTCTGCCGTGGGGAAAATCTCGCAAAATCCCTGCTCTATTGCCGTCGCCACAGCCAGGGCACTCAGGCTCTCTTTATAAGAGTCCGGTGCGATAACTATTTTCATAAGCCGTCCTTACGCATGTTGACTACCATAAGCATACACCCGTCACGCAAGAGAAAATGCCGACTCCCGCAGGAACCGGCACCGGACTTAACGCACCATGCAAGGGCGTTTGTTGTTGAAAGTCCACTCCGGGATCAGGTACTGCATCGCCATCGCGTCGTCGCGCGCGCCAAGACCGTGTTGCAGATACAGCTCGTGCGCCTTCATCACCTGATCCATGTCCAGTTCAACGCCCAGGCCTGGCGTGGTCGGCACCTTCACCATCCCACCCTTGATTTCGAACGGCTGTTTGGTCAGGCGCTGGTTGCCCTCCTGCCAGATCCAGTGGGTGTCGATAGCGGTGATATTGCCCGGCGCGGCCGCAGCCACATGGGTGAACATCGCCAGTGAGATATCGAAATGGTTGTTTGAGTGCGAGCCCCAGGTCAGGCCAAACTCGTGGCACATCTGGGCCACACGTACCGAACCCTGCATGGTCCAGAAGTGCGGATCCGCCAGCGGAATGTCGACCGACTGCAGGGAGAGGGTATGACCCATCTGACGCCAGTCGGTGGCAATCATGTTGGTGGCGGTTGGCAGACCGGTGGCGCGGCGGAACTCGGCCATCACTTCACGACCGGAGAAGCCCTGCTCGGCGCCGCACGGATCTTCCGCATAGGCCAGCACGCCCTTCAGGCGCTTACCGATGCGGATCGCCTCTTCCAGCGACCAGGCCCCGTTTGGATCGAGGGTGACGCGCGCCTGCGGGAAGCGTTTCGCCAGGGCGATGATAGATTCAGCTTCCTCTTCACCAGCCAGCACGCCGCCTTTCAGTTTGAAATCGTTAAAGCCGTACTTCTCATAGGCCGCTTCTGCCAGACGGACAACCGCGTCCGGGGTCATCGCTTCTTCATGGCGCAGACGATACCAGTCGCACTGCTCATCCGGCTGGCTCTGGTACGGCAGCGGGGTCAGCTTGCGGTTGCCGACGAAGAACAGGTAGCCCAGCATCTCGACTTCAGTACGCTGCTGCCCGTCACCCAGCAGTGACGCCACGTTGACGCCAAGGTGCTGGCCCAGCAGGTCGAGCATTGCGGCTTCAATGCCGGTGACCACATGAATAGTGGTACGCAGGTCAAAGGTCTGCAGGCCGCGACCGCTCGCATCACGGTCGGCAAACTCATTACGTACGGCATTGAGAATGTTTTTGTAGGCCCCCAGGGTTTTGCCTACCACCAGCGGGATCGCATCCTCCAGCGTTTTGCGGATCTTTTCGCCGCCCGGGATTTCACCCACGCCGGTATGGCCTGAGTTGTCTTTGATAATCACAATATTACGGGTGAAGAACGGGGCATGGGCCCCACTCAGGTTCATCAGCATACTGTCATGGCCGGCAACCGGAATGATCTGCATGGAAGTGACAACAGGCGTAGTAAATGTACTCATAATTCAATCCTTTAATCAGTGACGACCAAACGCCGGGCGTTTACGGTCAAATGTCCAGCCGGGGATAAGGTACTGCATCGGGCCTGCGTCATTACGCGCGCCGCCAGGCAGTTTCTTATAGGCTTCGTGGGCTTTGTGGATCTGATCCCAGTCAAGCTCCACGCCAAGCCCCGGTGCATCCGGTACGGCAATCTTGCCGTGTTTAATTTCCAGTGGATTTTTGGTCAGGCGCGCTTCGCCTTCCTGCCAGATCCAGTGGGTGTCGATAGCCGTTGGCGTGCCGGGTGCGGCGGCGCCGACATGGGTAAACATCGCCAGCGAGATATCGAAGTGGTTATTAGAGTGGCAACCCCAGGTTAAGCCCCAGTCGTCGCACAGCTGAGCCACACGAACCGCGCCGGAGAGGGTCCAGAAGTGCGGATCGGCCAGCGGGATATCCACCGAATTCAGCATCACCGCATGGCCCATTTCGCGCCAGTTGGTGGCGATCATATTGGTGGCGACCGGCAGGCCGGTGGCGCGGCGAAACTCCGCCATCACCTCACGGCCGGAGAAGCCCTGCTCGGCGCCGCACGGATCTTCGGCGTAGGTCAGGACATCGCCCAGGCCTTTGCACAACGCGATGGCCTCATCCAGCAGCCAGGCGCCGTTGGGGTCGACGGTAATACGCGCATCCGGGAAGCGTTTTTTCAGAGCACGGGCGCTCTCGATCTCCTGCTCGCCCGGCAGCACGCCGCCTTTCAGTTTGAAATCTTTAAAGCCGTAGCGATCCTGGGCCGCTTCCGCCAGACGCACCACCGCCTCGCTGGAGAGCGCCTCCTGATGGCGCAGGTGATACCAGTCGTGGCTACCCGGCGAACGTTCCAGATAGGGCAGATCGGTTTTGGTGCGATCGCCCAGGTAGAAGAGATAGCCCAGCACGGTGACCGCATCGCGCTGTTTGCCCGGGCCGAGCAGTTCGCACACCGGCACGTTCAACGCTTTGCCGAGCAGATCCAGCAGCGCCGCTTCCAGCGCCGCCACGGCATTCACCCGCAGTTCAAATGTCCAGGCACCTTTGCCAAAGGTATCGAAATCGGCAGACTGGTTGCCCTTGTGCACGCGCTGGACCACTTTATTCAGCCGCGCCACCTCCTGACCCACCACCTGCGGGATGGCATCCACCAGGGTCTGGTAGATCACCTCGCCGCCGGGGGCTTCCCCGACGCCGGTATTCCCGGCGTTATCGGTCAGCACCACGATATTGCGGGTAAACCAGGCGTTATGCGCGCCGCCGATGTTCAGCAGCATGCTGTCCTGACCGGCAACCGGGATAACCTTCATTTCGGTTACAACAGGGCTCGATTGCATACTCATTATGAACGCTCCGCGACAGGTTTCAGTTCGATACGTTTGATATCACCCACCAGCACCAGGTAGCTCAGTACCGCCACCAGGGCGTGGACACCTACGTAGATCAGCGCTCCGTTGAACGACCCGGTGGTGCCGACGATATAACCAATGGCAATCGGAGTGACGATCCCGGAGATGTTGCCGAACATGTTGAACAGACCGCCGCTCAGGCCGCTGATCTCTTTCGGCGCTGTATCCGCCATCACCGCCCAGCCCAGCGCCCCAATCCCTTTACCGAAGAAGGCCATCGCCATAAAGCCGATAATCATCCATTCGGCATCAACGTAGTTACACACCACCATCGACATAGAGAGCAGCATACCCAGCACGATCGGCGTTTTACGGGCAATATTCAGAGAGCCGGTACGACGCATCAGCCAGTCGGAAATCACCCCACCTAACACGCCGCCGACAAAGCCGCAGATCGCCGGAACAGAGGCCACAAACCCGGCTTTCAGAATCGACATGCCGCGCGCCTGAACCAGATAGACCGGGAACCAGGTGATAAAGAAGTAGGTTAAGGCGTTGATGCAGTACTGACCGAGGTAGATCCCCACCATCATACGGGAGCCAACCAGCTGTTTAATCTGGCCCCACTTGTGGCTGAACGGTACTTTCTCTTTGCTTTTGGCCTGATCCATGTTGATCAGCGCGCCGCCTGCGGCGATGTAATCCAGCTCTTTCTGGTTTACGCCCGGATGCTGGTTCGGCTCATGGATCACTTTCAGCCAGACAAAGCTAATTACGATACCCAGCCCGCCCATAAAGAAGAACACGTGTGACCAGCCCACTTCGTGGGTCAGCCAGCCCATGATTGGGGCGAAGATGACGGTCGCGAAGTATTGCGCGGAGTTAAAAATGGACACCGCCGTTCCCCTCTCCTGCGCCGGGAACCAGGCTGCCACTATGCGGCTATTACCCGGGAAGGAAGGCGCCTCTGCCAGCCCGACCAGGAAGCGCAGGGTAAAGAGCGCGACAATGATGCCAAAGCCGTTAAAGATATCGACGAAGCCCTGTAACAGGGTAAACATGGACCAGATAAAGATGGACCAGAAGTAGACGCGTTTTGAACCGAAGCGATCGAGCAACCAACCGCCAGGGATTTGGCCGATAACATAGGCCCATGAAAATGCCGAGAAAACATACCCCATACCGACCGGATCCAGACCGATATCTTTTGCCATTTCGGAACCGGCAATCGACAGCGTGGCGCGGTCGCCATAGTTAAAGGATGTGACGATAAACAGCATCACCACTATCCAATAGCGGGCATTGGTACGCTTTTCAGCGCTGCTCGCCGCCTGGCTTAATGTACTCATTCTTGCACTCCTGAATCATAGCATTTCCGCTACGTTCATTCTGAACAGCACACCTGTAGGGTAATCAGAATGACGTGTATGTGTTTTTGCAGTTTTGAACGTTGAGGTCTTTTGCCTTACCGACTGCATTTTTATTAACTGGCGGAAAAAGTATAAGAAAGGATCAAGACCCCTCTCACCGTGCAACAACACAACATTGGTACACCGCTGTGCGGTTGTTTGTGGCAAAAGCCCAGGAGAATGGAAGAGACTTCACGGAAATGAAAACTGCACGCCGGTAAACGGCACGCTGGCGGCAGGGATTGACGGGAGTGTGAAACAGGTCGCTTGACGCAGTGAAAATGCCTGCCAATACCCGCTATTAATGTACGGAATTACGGGCGATTGCCCAATGCTTACTCGATTCAGTGCCCTTACACTGGCTGTAAGGTCGCTTTGTTAACTGGCAACGGGTTCTGGCCCTCCGCAGCAGGGAGGGCCAGAACTTATTTTAACAATGTACCCCACTGTTCAACCCAGGGGTTGGCTTCGCTTTCGGGCTCAGGATGTTCAGAGGCATCGATCATCAGCACTTCCCCCACGCGCTGAGCACTTTGCTCCTGTAACAGGGCGTCGAACTGCTTGCCGCCACCACAGAAGTTCGCATACGTGCTGTCACCCAGCGCGATGATGCCGTAGCGCATCTCCGGTTGATAACCCAGCTTGTCTTTGATGCCCTGGAACAGCGGTACGATACTGTCCGGCAGATCGCCCTGCCCGGTTGTCGAGGTGACCACCAGCGTATACTGGCCCTGGTATTTTTCCCAGTCGGCAAGTTCGGGATCTTCATAGACCGTGGCTTTATGGCCCATTCCCGCAAGAATAGCTTCGGCCTCTTCGGCCACCAGCAGCGAATTGCCATACATCGTGCCGACAAAAATTCCGACTACAGCCATGGTTTACTCCCTCAATGAATGCAATTAACGTTCATCCTGAACGTTGGCGGGATCAAACTCAACCCTTTCATTTTCGGGGAGTTGCCCGCACCAGCCAAAGTGTGACAGCGCCTGCATCCAAACCGGATCAAGCCCGGCCCGGATCGTCAGCGGCTCGCCGGTAAACGGATGCACCAGGCTCAGCTGGCTGGCGTGCAACATCAGACGGTTGCAGCCAAAATGCTCCGCCGCGCTGCGGTTCTGCCGCAGATCGCCGTGCTTGCTGTCGCCGATAATCGGATGGCGCAGATGGGAAAGGTGACGTCGAAGCTGGTGCTTCCGCCCGGTTTTTGGCTCCAGTTCGACCAGGCTGTAGCGCGTGGTCGGGAACTTGCTGATAGCGACAGGCAGTTCGGTGGTTGCCAGACCACGATAGTCCGTCACCGCGGGCTGTGGGCCTCTATCATCGCGGGCATATTTATCGGCGATTTTATCCAGCTCTTCGACCAGCGGATAATCGAGCGTCGCGGCCTCGGTCAGCCAGCCCCGGACAATCGCATGGTAGCGTTTCTGGATCTGATGCTGCTCGAACTGCTGCGACAGGCGTCGTCCGGCCTCGCTGGAGAGCCCCATTAGCAGCACGCCTGAGGTCGGTCTGTCGAGACGGTGGGCGGTAAAGACATGCTGACCAATCTGATCGCGCACCGTCTGCATCACCACCACTTTTTCATCGCGATCGAGCCAGCTCCGGTGCACCAGCCAGCCGGAAGGTTTATTGACCGCAACCAGCCACTCATCCTGATAAAGGATCTCAATCATGCTTCATCGCCAAAGAGCGTGTCCAGCGCCAGCAATGCCGCCAGCACCGCGTCGCGTGACGGATGGGCAGCGTCCAGCGCCATTTCATAATAAGGCGCGACGGCAAAGTTTTGCGGCAGCGGATGTCCACCCTCAATCAGGGCATGCATGCGGGGAATAAGCACCCATTGCAGCCACTCAAACGGCTCCAGGGTGTCCATGCAGAAAGGTTGCGTGCTCTCAAACGCGTCAGGCTGCGGCGCCGCCTCCTGCCACAGTTGATGATCGCGCATTAAAGCTTCGATGGCGTGCAGCTGCGCGCGCACATGGTCGTGATGCGTCATGAAAACCTCAACTGAAAATCTGAACGGCGGGCAGCATAGCAAAGACCACGCAGAAATAAAAAAAGGGAGCACTGTAAAAACAGTGCTCCCGGTTCGTTTCGCAGCAATCCAGCTACTTTTAGTGCTCCCTGCTCATCCGTGACAACTTTTCCTCTGACCCGAAGGTCTGGTCTTCCCTCGACCACTGCATCCTGCGCACATCATCCTGATGTGACGGTTTCATCCTGAAACGTCCTGGCCTTCCTGACCCACCGGACATCCTTACCGGCTCTCATTCTCCGTCCTGGAGGTGTCCTTCACGCATCCTGCGTTATCCTTTTGCTTCGTCCTGAAGCCTTCCCTGTAACGCCTTCCTGACGTGTCCTACGTTAAGAAACGCCATCATCCTGATGTTCGTTTCTCGTGTCGGCTTCCTGTCGACGGACATAGAATCCCCTATTCCGCTTCGTCTTACAAGGCACTCCGTAAGCTAAATTAAACAGATGTTACATCTTATTACTGCCAGATTCTTACTCAACAAGCTGATAATTAATGAGTTATCTGGCAGCATAATATGTTGCGCGTATCGGTTATTACGGTGATCTCTTACAAGCTTTGTAAGAGATCTCTCACACGCGCAGTAGTATTCAGGATTACACGACGGGATGCAGTTGCTTGAGGAAATCCGTAAGGGAAGCAGAGAGGAACTGGCGTTTCTGCGTGCCCAGCGTCTCTTTTACCACGTTCCCCGTGAGGTTGCAGACAGAGAGGATATCCATTTCGCTGTCGAGGGTGGCGATAAAGAGCGTTGGCGATAGCTTCAGGCGCTTCTGGGTCACAAGATGCCCAATCAGGTTCTCCTGCACGCGCAGCAAATCCTCTTCACTCCAGGTTTGCAGCAGAGTCAGCATCTCGTTATCAAAGCGAGCGCACATATCCCCGGCAAACTGTGTGGTATAGAACGCGTGGACCGCAGGTTGTACCACAATGTCCATTGCGCGTTCAATCGCCTTTACATTCTGCTCTGCGGTAAACGGCTGGGGCTGCCAGATCACGGTATCCCCGGAAGAGGTGATAATACAGGGCGAAGGGACGCCATACAGCGCCTCGCTTTGCGGCCATGTCCCTTTCTGTTCATGCCAGGCGTCACAGTAACGCGCCGTAAACGCGGTTAAGGCAGCAGCAGTCTCTTTATCCACCGGTTTCTCTCTTCATATAAGCCAGGATACACTCAGCTGCATAGTTTACCTTTAAAGTGACAACGAAACATGTCTTACGAAAATCATGATGCCTTATCAGGCTTAACCCTGGGCAAAACCACCGCCTATCGCGACACCTATGACGCCAGCCTGTTACAGGGGGTACCTCGCAGTCTTAACCGCGATCCGCTGGGGCTGAAGGCCGATAGCCTGCCCTTTCACGGCGGTGATATCTGGACGCTGTATGAGCTCTCCTGGCTTAACGCCCGCGGCTTACCGCAGGTGGCGGTGGGCCACGTTGAGCTGGATTACACCAGCGTCAATCTGGTGGAGTCTAAAAGCTTCAAGCTCTACCTCAACAGCTTCAACCAGACGCGCTTTGAGAGCTGGGAAGCGGTGCAGCGCACGCTGGAACGCGACCTGAGCGCCTGCGCGCAGGGGAAAGTAACCGTTGCCCTCTACCGCATTGACGAGCTGGAAGGCCAGCCGATCGCCCACTTCCACGGCACCTGCATTGACGATCAGGAGATCGAAATCGACAACTACCAGTTTGATACCGCCTGGCTGGAAAACGCCGCCAGCGGCAACCTGGTAGAAGAGACGCTGGTCAGCCACCTGCTGAAATCCAACTGCCTTATCACCCATCAGCCTGACTGGGGTTCGGTACAGATCCAGTATCGCGGCGCGAAAATCGATCGCGAGAAGCTGCTACGCTACCTGGTCTCCTTCCGTAACCACAATGAGTTCCACGAGCAGTGCGTGGAGCGCATCTTTAACGACATTCTGCATTTCTGCCAGCCAGAGACGCTGAGCGTTTACGCCCGCTATACCCGCCGTGGCGGACTGGATATCAATCCGTGGCGCAGCAACGGCGATTTTGTTCCGGCGATCGGTCGTTTAGTCCGTCAGTAAGATAAATAAATTCACAATATGCGCGGTCCGTTCCGCGCTTTGGGTTGTGAAAGGTCATAAGCCAGGGCTATTGTAATCAGCAGGGAAAGACGATAAACGTCCCGTAAGGAGCTCACTTGATTACACATATAAGCCCGCTTGGCTCAATGGATATGTTGTCGCAGCTGGAAGTGGACATGCTCAAGAGCACGGCCAGCAGCGATCTTTATCAATTGTTTCGCAACTGTTCACTTGCCGTTCTGAACTCCGGTAGCCTCACCGACAACAGCAAAGAGCTGCTGTCCCGCTTTGAAAGCTTTGATATTAACGTTCTGCGCCGCGAACGTGGCGTGAAGCTGGAGCTGATTAACCCACCGGAAGATGCCTTTGTTGACGGGCGCATTATTCGCGCGCTGCAGGCCAACCTGTTTGCCGTACTGCGCGATATCCTGTTTGTGAATGGCCAGATCAGTAACGCCGGTCGTTTTCAGCATCTGAACCTGGAAAGCTCGGCCCATATCACCAACCTGGTGTTCTCTATTCTGCGCAACGCCCGCGCCCTGCACGTGGGCGAAGCCCCAAGCATGGTGGTGTGCTGGGGCGGTCACTCCATTAACGAAACCGAATACCTCTACGCCCGTCGCGTGGGCACCCAGCTGGGGCTGCGCGAGCTGAACATCTGCACCGGCTGTGGTCCGGGCGCGATGGAAGCGCCGATGAAGGGTGCGGCGGTGGGTCATGCCCAGCAGCGCTATAAAGAGGGCCGTTTCATCGGCATGACTGAGCCGTCAATCATTGCCGCTGAGCCGCCGAATCCGCTGGTTAACGAACTGATCATCATGCCGGACATTGAGAAACGTCTGGAGGCGTTTGTGCGTATCGCACACGGGATCATCATCTTCCCGGGCGGCGTGGGTACGGCAGAAGAGCTGCTCTATCTGCTGGGTATTCTGATGCATCCGGCCAACCAGGATCAGGTCCTGCCGCTGATCCTGACCGGGCCGAAAGAGAGCGCAGACTACTTCCGTGTGCTGGATGAATTCATCGTGCATACCCTGGGCGAGACGGCACGCCGTCACTATCGCATCATCATCGACGATGCCGCGGAAGTGGCGCGCCTGATGAAAAAGGCCATGCCGCTGGTGAAAGAGAACCGCCGTGATACCGGGGATGCCTATAGCTTTAACTGGTCGATCCGCATTTCACCGGATCTACAGATCCCGTTTGAGCCGTCGCACGAAAACATGGCCAACCTGAAACTCTATCCCGATCAGCCAGTTGAAGTGCTGGCCGCCGATCTGCGTCGCGCCTTCTCGGGCATCGTCGCCGGTAATGTGAAAGAGGTGGGCATCCAGGCCATTGAAGAGTTTGGCCCCTATAAAATCCATGGCGATCGCGAAATGATGCGCCGCATGGACGATCTGCTGCAGGGCTTCGTCGCTCAGCACCGTATGAAGCTTCCCGGCTCTGCCTATATCCCCTGTTACGAGATTTCTGCGTAACGACCCGCCCGGCTCGCATGCCGGGCACTCTCCCCCGCCGGGAATGGCCCTTCGCCTCCCGGCTTTTTTATTACCTTCAGCCACATGGCCTGGTTTGCAACATCACTATTACTTATCTTTTTGCTATTTTATAACGCCACGCAAACGATTACGTTGTTTCCTGGAGCGTGATTTATTAGCCACAAATGCCATAAAGCATGAAAAAATCCTATAAACCGATGCTTTTACAGCGTATGCCTCCTATCTTTCAGGCGGATCTATCTCGCCACATATCGTTAATGGTAGCCTTCGCGCCCAGAAATTCGCCCTGACGTTTTCTTAGCAGACAAATGGTCTAAAGATACCCACATCATAAGTGGATTATCGCATTTGAGATCGGGATCACTGATAGATCCATTACTAAAATGTATCTTTCCGCCCGCCAATAGTTACGGAGAAAAATTATATAAAAACCGTCGCTGAGCGAATTTCATATTACGATTAGCCCTTTTTGCATCGAATTTGACCAGAAACCTGACATTAGCTACTTCCTGGAGACACAATGGAAACCACTCAAACCAGCACCGTTGCTTCGATTGAAACCCGAAGCGGATGGCGTAAAACAGATACCATGTGGATGCTCGGCCTGTACGGCACAGCAATCGGCGCTGGTGTTCTTTTCCTTCCTATTAACGCAGGTGTGGGCGGCTTAATTCCGCTGATCATCATGGCGATCATTGCCTTCCCGATGACCTACTTTGCACACCGCGGCCTGACCCGTTTTGTGCTTTCTGGTAAAAACCCGGGCGAAGACATCACCGAAGTCGTTGAAGAACATTTCGGTGTTGGCGCCGGTAAACTGATTACCCTGCTCTACTTCTTTGCTATCTATCCAATCCTGCTGGTTTATAGCGTGGCGATCACCAACACCGTTGACAGCTTCATGACCCACCAGCTGGGCATGACCCCGCCGCCGCGCGCCATTCTGTCGCTGATCCTGATTGTCGGCATGATGACCATCGTGCGCTTCGGTGAGCAGATGATTGTGAAGGCAATGAGCGTGCTGGTGTTCCCGTTCGTTATCGCTCTGATGGTGCTGGCCTGCTACCTGATCCCACAGTGGAACGGCGCGGCGCTGGAAACCCTCTCCCTGAGCAGCGCATCTGCGACCGGCAACGGCTTGTGGATGACCCTGTGGCTGGCAATCCCGGTAATGGTCTTCTCCTTCAACCACTCCCCGATCATCTCCTCCTTCGCGGTTGCGAAGCGTGAAGAGTACGGTCAGGGTGCCGAGAAGAAGTGTTCCAGCATCCTGGCTCGCGCTCACGTGATGATGGTGCTGACCGTGATGTTCTTCGTCTTCAGCTGCGTACTGAGCCTTGCTCCGGCGGATCTGGCGGCAGCGAAAGAGCAGAACATCTCTATCCTGTCTTACCTGGCGAACCACTTTAACGCACCGGTCATTGCCTGGATGGCGCCAATCATCGCCATTATCGCGATTACCAAATCCTTCCTCGGCCACTACCTGGGCGCACGTGAAGGCTTTAACGGCATGGTGATTAAATCTCTGCGCGGTAAAGGCAAGAGCATTGAAATCAACAAGCTGAACAAGATCACTGCTCTGTTCATGCTGCTGACCACCTGGGCGGTTGCCACCCTGAACCCGAGCATCCTCGGGATGATCGAAACCCTGGGCGGCCCGGTTATCGCGATGATCCTGTTCCTGATGCCGATGTACGCGATTCAGAAAGTGCCAGCGATGCGTAAATACAGCGGCCAGATCAGCAACGTCTTCGTTGTGATTATGGGTCTGATTGCTATCTCCGCTATCTTCTTCTCGCTGTTCGCTTAATTCCTCCCGCGCCGTCTTCGGACGGCGCACTCTTCTCCCAAGACGTAAAGCAACGGACGCATCATGATTAGCGTTTTCGATATTTTCAAAATTGGTATTGGTCCATCCAGCTCGCACACCGTCGGGCCGATGAAAGCCGGTAAACAGTTCACGGACGATCTTATTGCACGCGGAATGCTGCACGACACAACCCGCGTGGTGGTGGATGTTTACGGCTCCCTGTCGCTGACCGGCAAAGGTCACCATACCGATATCGCCATTATTATGGGCCTGGCGGGCAACCTGCCGGATAGCGTCGATATTGATGCCATCCCGGGCTTTATCCAGGACGTTAACACCCACAGCCGCTTGCTGCTGGCGAAGGGTGAACATGAAGTTGAATTCCCGGTTGATCGCTGCATGAATTTCCATGCCGACAACCTGTCGCTGCACGAAAACGGCATGCGGATCACCGCGCTGGCAGGCGACAAGGTGATTTACAGCCAAACTTACTACTCCATCGGCGGCGGTTTTATCGTCGACGAAGACCACTTTGGGCAGAGCGACAGCGCACCTGTTGCGGTCCCTTATCCGTATAAATCGGCGGCCGATCTCCAGCGCCATTGCCAGGAGAGCGGTCTGTCACTCTCCGGCCTGATGATGCAAAACGAGCTGGCATTACACAGCAAAGCAGAGCTGGAACAGCACTTTGCTAACGTCTGGGAGGTGATGCGCGGCGGTATTGAACGCGGGATCACCACCGAGGGCGTTCTGCCGGGCAAACTGCGCGTGCCGCGACGTGCTGCCGCCCTGCGCCGCATGCTGGTCAGCAGCGACAAAACCACCAGCGACCCGATGGCGGTGGTGGACTGGATCAACATGTTCGCGCTGGCAGTAAACGAAGAGAACGCCGCGGGTGGCCGCGTGGTCACCGCGCCAACCAACGGTGCCTGCGGCATCGTTCCGGCAGTGCTGGCCTATTACGACAAATTTATTCGCGAAGTGAATGCTAACTCGCTGGCCCGCTATCTGCTGGTCACCAGCGCTATTGGCTCGCTGTACAAGATGAACGCCTCCATCTCCGGCGCGGAAGTGGGCTGCCAGGGCGAAGTGGGCGTGGCCTGCTCCATGGCGGCGGCAGGCCTGGCGGAGCTGCTGGGCGGTAGCCCGACGCAGGTCTGCATTGCGGCGGAGATCGGGATGGAGCATAACCTCGGTCTGACCTGCGATCCGGTAGCCGGTCAGGTACAGGTGCCGTGCATCGAGCGTAACGCCATTGCCTCCGTCAAGGCGGTCAACGCCGCGCGTATGGCGCTGCGCCGTACCAGCGAGCCGCGCGTCTGCCTCGATAAAGTGATCGAAACCATGTATGAGACCGGGAAAGACATGAACGCCAAATACCGCGAAACCTCCCGCGGTGGTCTGGCGATGAAGATTGTCGCCTGCGACTAAGTGCAAAAAAGGAGCCTTGTTTTGCGAGGCTCCTTCCCGAACGCCCCGCCACACGTAGTTTCCCCCCGCCGACAGTGTTACCCTTATTTGACTGAACAGAAGGGAGAAAATCTGTGGCCGTTCATTTGCTTATTGTCGACGCGCTGAACCTTATCCGGCGCATCCACGCGGTTCAGGGCACGCCCTGCAAGGATACCTGCCTGCATGCGCTGGAGCAGCTTATTCGCCACAGCCAGCCCAGTCACGTGGTCGCCGTGTTTGACGATGAAGCCCGTAACAGCGGCTGGCGACACCAGCGCCTGCCGGATTACAAAGCCGGGCGCGCGCCCATGCCGGACGATCTGCACGCCGAAATGCCCGCCATTCGCGCCGCTTTTGAACAGCGCGGGGTTCCCTGCTGGGGGGCCCAGGGCAACGAAGCCGACGATCTGGCCGCCACGCTGGCGGTAAAAGTTGCCAGCGCCGGGCATCAGGCCACCATCGTCTCGACCGACAAGGGCTACTGCCAGCTGCTTTCTCCCAACATTCGCATCCGCGACTATTTCCAGAAACGCTGGCTCGACGCCCCCTTTATCGCCAGTGAGTTTGGCGTCTCGCCGCAGCAGCTGCCGGATTACTGGGGGCTGGCGGGGATCAGCAGCTCTAAAGTACCAGGCGTTGCCGGGATTGGCCCGAAAAGCGCAGCCCAGCTGCTGACCGATTTTCAGGATCTGGAAGGGATTTACGCCCGTCTGGATGCGGTGCCGGAGAAGTGGCGCAAAAAACTGGAAGCGCACAAAGAGATGGCGTTTATCTGCCGGGACGTGGCGCGGTTGCAGATCGATTTACAGTTAGACGGGAATTTGCAGCAGCTCAGGTTAGAGCATTAACGTTCCCTCTCCCCTATGGGGAGAGGGTCAGGGTGAGGGGAACTATCTCTCGTCGCGACGACCGCCCACGGCAGCCCACCAGCGGCGGATATGCACGGTGACTTCTTCGCGATCGTGGTACAGCTGGCGCGCCTGAATCACCACGTTAATACCGTGCTCATCCATCTGCTCCTGAATGTAGGCCAGGTTCTGCGAGACCTCCTCATAGCGCTTTTTCATTGGCAGCTTGAGGTTAAAAATGGTCTCACGACACCAGCCGTTGACCAGCCAGGAAGCCATCAGGGCCGCCACTTTCGCTGGTTTCTCTACCATGTCGCACACCATCCAGGAGATGTTGTTGCGGGTTGGGCGGTAGCGGAAACCATCTTCACGTAGCCAGGTCACCTGTCCGGTATCCATCAGGCTTTGTGCCATCGGGCCGTTGTCGACGGAGGAAACCCACATGTTGCGTTTCACCAGCTGATAGGTCCAGCCGCCCGGACAGGCGCCAAGATCGACCGCATACATACCGTTTGCCAGGCGTTCGTCCCACTCATCAGCGGGAATAAAGACGTGAAACGCCTCTTCAAGTTTCAGCGTTGAACGGCTTGGGGCATCAGACGGGAACTTCAGACGTGGGATGCCCATAAAGAACGGCGAGTTATTGGTGGTGTACGAATAACCGGTATAGCAGCAGCCTGGGGCGATAAAGAAGATATGCACCACGGGACGTTTTGGTGTCTCGTAGTTGGTCAACACACCCGCCTCACGCAGTGCCGCGCGCAGCGGCACGGTAAATTTGCGACAGAACTTCATCAGCTCTTTACTTTCGTTGGTGTCGGCAACTTCAACGCGCAGCTCGCCACCCTTCTCCACCACGCCCTGCAGCATGCCAACAATCGGCGTAATGCGATCTTCAGGCGGAAGATCTTTCAGAAGTTCACCCGCGACAAACATCTGACGGGCAAAAATCAGCGAGCTAAACGGCAGATCGCGCACCAGTTTTTCCGCGTCATCTGCCTGATAGCATTCGAAAACAACATAGCCCGCGTTCTCTTTCACGCGGGCAAAACCAAACACTTCGCGCTTCGCGGCTTTATCAGTGATCTCCGCAGCACACTCTTTTTCAAAGCCCGGGCGACAATATAAGACAACTTTATTCATGAACAACGCCCTTGCGTTTCAGACGGAACGAACCGATTAACATTAATACCCACCCGACCAGGAAGCTGACGCCGCCGACCGGGGTAACAAACGCCCACAGGCGTAAATGCGACAGCGCAAGGCAGTACAGGCTACCGCTGAAGAGCACGGTGCCCAGCGCCATAAATACGCTGCTCCAGTAAAACCAGATACTAATCCGGCGCTGCATCGCCACGGCTAATCCGAAGATCGCCAGGGTATGGAACGCCTGATATTCCAGACCGGTGTGGATCCAGCCCATCTCCACCACACCCAATGATTTGCGTAAGACATGTGCGCCAAAGGCGCCCAGCGCAACAAAAATAAAGCCACTCACCGCGGCAAAAATCAGCATAAAACGGCTGGTCATGTTTCTGTCCTGAAGTTATGCGCGTCCTGCGCGCAAAAGAAAGTGTTACTCGTACCGAAAGCGGAATTTTTCTTGCTCGTTGGCCGCCTTTGCCAGGATCCACTGGCGAAACGCGGCTATTTTACCCAGTTCTGCCTGACTGTCATGACAAACCAGATAAAAAGCGTTCTTACTGACCAGAACATCATTAAAGGGGCAGACCAGGCGGCCGGCCTCAATTTCGGACTGCGCCATAACGTTGTTAGCCAACGCCACGCCCTGTCCGTGAATGGCAGCCTGTAACACCATCGCACTGTGGCTGAAGATGGGGCCCTGCTGCACGTTTATATGGTTAAGACCAAGCTGGCGGGTATAAGTTTGCCAGTCGCGGCGAGAAGCATCATGTAAAAGCGTATGCTGCGCCAGATTTTCTGGTGCCTTTAACGCTTTTTCGCCCGTTAAGAGTAGTGGCGAGCAGACCGGCAGCAAATACTCCGCGTACAATTTTTCGACACGCAGCCCTGGCCAGTTGCCGCGGCCATAGAAAATCGCTACGTCAACGTCGTCGGCCAGCTTGTCCTCCTGACGGTCGACGGCCTGGATTCGGACATCAATTCCCGGATAAGCTGAGTTAAAGCTTGAGAGCCTCGGCACCAGCCACTGAATGGCAAAACTGGGCAATAAACTGACCGTCAGCGCCCCTTTGGCACTGCGCGCCTGTAACTTACGCGTCGCTTCCGTCAGCTGGGAAAATATCTCTTTAATATCCTGAAAATAGCTCTGCCCCTCTTCCGTCAGAAGCAGGGAACGATTGCGGCGGCGGAACAGCTTGAGGCCCAGAAAATCCTCAAGGGACTTGATTTGATGACTTACTGCGGCCTGAGTCACAAAAAGCTCATCGGCCGCGCGCGTGAAGCTTAAATGGCGGGCGGCAGCATCAAATACACGTAATGCATTAAGAGGTGGTAATCGCTTGGACATGGTTATCTGGCTTAGATGTTAACGGCTTTTAACAAACAGGAAACAACGTTTAACCTATTAGTTTTTTTTATCTGAGCCATTATAAATTGTCCGTTGAGGAACTACCAGCAAATACCTATAGTGGCGGCACTTCCTGAGCCGGAACGAAAAGCTTTTTTTGGAATGCGTGTTCTGAAGGGCTTTTGGCTTACGGTTGTGATGTTGTGTTGTTGTGTTTGCAATTGGTCTGCGATTCAGACCTCGGTAGCGACGCTACCAATTTTTCACTTCCTGTACATTTACCCTGTCTGTCCATAGTGATTAATGTAGCACCGCCCAATTGCGGTGCTTTTTTTTGTCTGCAATTCCGTTAGTGGTCCAGTTCAACCATCTCTTTCACGTCGCTGCGGTTGATCTGCTGTTTATTCCCGTTCGCATCCTTATACGAGATCATGCCGGTATCATTATCGGTTTGTGGCTTACCTTCAGAGACGATAGAGCGGCCATCGTTGGTGTGCATCACATAGTTATTACCGGAACAGGCGCTCAGGGCAAAAGTCAGCATACAGGCAGAGGCAATTGCGATAGTCTTTTTCATCTTCTTCTCCTTTAGCAATTAATGCTATTAAAAGCGTGTTTCATAACAGGCTAAAACATTCTCCTGACACTATTTCAGCATAACCTGCTTCGTCTGTTACGCCAGGATAAACAGACAATTCCGATAGAGATCAACCTCCTTGCCCTGCCGCTGAATTTGCGCGACGATCTATTCACGATGAAGAGGAATTCCATGAACGCATTCAGCCCTGCCCATTTTCGCGCGCAGTTCCCGGCGCTGGCCGATGCCGGCGTCTATCTTGATAGCGCCGCGACAGCCCTAAAGCCTCAGGCGGTGATCGAGGCCACGAACCAGTTTTACAGCCTGAGCGCAGGCAATGTGCATCGCAGCCAGTTTGCCGAGGCGCAACGCTTAACCGCGCGCTATGAAGCAGCCCGCGATCAGGTCGCACAGCTGCTTAATGCCGAAAGCGGTAAAAACATTGTCTGGACGCGGGGCACCACCGAGGCCATCAATATGGTGGCGCAATGTTATGCCCGTCCACGCCTCCAGCCAGGCGACGAAATCATCGTCAGCGAGGCGGAACATCACGCCAATCTGGTGCCGTGGCTGATGGTGGCCGAGCAGACCGGCGCGCGGGTAGTGAAGCTCCCCCTGGGGGCCGATTTATTAGCAGATGTCGCCCGCTTGCCCGAATTTATCACTCCGCGCAGCCGTATCCTCGCGCTGGGGCAGATGTCCAACGTTACCGGCGGCTGCCCGGACCTGGCCCGCGCCATTCAGCTCGCCCATGCCAGCGGCATGGTGGTGGTAGTCGATGGCGCACAGGGAGTGGTGCATTTTCCGGCGGACGTGCAGCAGCTGGATATCGACTTCTATGCCTTCTCCGGACATAAGCTGTACGGGCCGACCGGGATTGGCGCGCTGTATGGTAAAGCGGAGCTGCTGGAGCAGATGACCCCGTGGCTCGGCGGCGGCAAGATGATCACCGAGGTGAGCTTCGACGGCTTCAAAACCCAGGCGGTGCCGTATCGCCTGGAAGCCGGGACGCCCAACGTCGCCGGGGTGATTGGCCTGAGCGCGGCGCTGGAGTGGCTGGCGGAGGTCGATCTGCAGCAGGCGGAGAGCTGGAGCCGCGGGCTGGCAACGCTGGCCGAAGAAGCGCTAAAAAAGCGTCCCGGTTTTCGCTCTTTCCGCGTCCAGGATTCGAGCCTGCTGGCGTTCGATTTTGCCGGAGTGCATCACAGCGACATGGTAACGCTGCTGGCGGGATACGGTATTGCTCTGCGCGCCGGGCAGCACTGCGCCCAGCCGCTGCTGGCGGCGCTCGGCGTTAACGGCACGCTGCGCGTCTCGTTTGCCCCCTATAACACCCAAAGCGACGTCGACGCGCTGGTTGCCGCCGTCGATCGCGCCCTTGCTTTACTGGTGGATGAATGACAAGCCCAACTCTCGCCGGACATCCGTTCGGCACCGTCATCACTGAAGAGACGTTGAAACAGACCTTCGCCCCGCTGACCCAGTGGGAAGACAAGTATCGCCAGCTAATCCTGCTGGGTAAGCAGCTGCCCGCGCTGTCCGATGAACTGAAGGCGCAGGCGAAGGAGATCCCCGGCTGTGAGAACCGCGTCTGGCTTGGGATGACGCCCGTCGGGGATAAGCTGCACTTTTATGGCGACAGCGAAGGCCGCATTGTGCGCGGATTACTGGCCGTGCTGCTGACGGCGATAGAGGGAAAAAGCGCCGCGCAGATCCTTAGCGAAAGCCCGCTGGCGCTGTTTGATGCACTGGGGTTACGCGGCCAGCTGAGCGCCTCGCGCAGCCAGGGGCTGACTGCGCTGAGTGAGGCGGTGCTGGAGGCGGCGCGTCAGGCCTGACGTTCCGCCTTTGCCATCATCTTTTTCAGGGCGTGAGAAACAGCGATAAAACCAAAGGTAGCGGTCACCATAGTGGCCGCGCCAAACCCGGAGGCACAGTCCATCCGTTTTGGCCCTTCCGCGGTGCTCTTCATGGCGCAGACTGAGCCGTCCGCCTGCGGATAAACCAGCGCTTCCGTGGAGAATACGCAGTCAATCCCCAGCTTGCCTTTGCTGTTTTTCACCACCCCAAAATCGCTTTTCAGGCGCTCGCGCAGCTTGGCCGCCAGCGGATCCTGAATGGTTTTCGCCAGGTCGGTCACCTGGATCTGCGTCGGGTCGATCTGCCCGCCCGCCCCGCCGGTGGTCACCAGCGGCACTTTATTGCGACGACACCAGGCGATTAGCGCCGCTTTCGGGCGCACGCTGTCGATGGCGTCAATCACGTAGCTGTAGCCGGCTCCCATGTACTGGGCAACGTTATCGGCCGTCACGAAATCATCGATCACGGTGACGCGGCATTCCGGGTTGATCTGGCGAATGCGATCCGCCATCACCTCGGATTTCGCCAGCCCGACGCTGTCGCGCAGGGCGTGGATCTGCCGGTTGGTGTTGGTGACGCAGACATCATCCATGTCGATAAGCGTAATGGCGCCGATCCCGGTTCGTGCCAGCGCTTCCGCCGCCCATGAGCCGACGCCACCAATCCCGACCACGCAGACGTGCGCATCGGCAAACAGTTGCAGGGCTTTCTCACCATATAAACGCGCGGTGCCACCAAAACGCTGGCGCCAGGCTTCGCTCATTACCACAGACATAGGACCTCAGATGTAAAAAGGGTGAGAGTTGCCCCTCACCCCGGAAAACATAGCGTCAATATTACCACACTCAGCCGCTAAACACGTTGCCTGCGCCTGCTGCGCTTTTCAGCACCCACACGCGTCCGTAATGGTTATACCAGCCTGCACGGTGGCCAGCATCGGGGCCAATCCCCTGATAGATGTCGAAGTGCTGGCCTTTGATGGCTCCGCCCACGTCCAGCGCCACCATCAGACGCAATTCATACTGACCGGAGAATTTCCCGTTGTGATCCAGCGTCGGCACTTCTGCCAGCAGCGTGGTGCCCGGCGGGATCACCGTCTTGTCAGAGGCCACCGAGGCGCGGCCAATCAGCGGTACCGCGCTCGCGCCTTTCACCGGGGCAAAGTTTTGCGGCTTAAAGAAGACAAATGAGGGGTTCTGCTCGAGCAGTTCGCGCACTTCATATTCGCTGTGCTTCTCGCCCCACTCGCGGATCGCCTGCATCGACATATCTTCGCGTTTCACTTCCCCGCGATCGATCAGCACCTTACCGATACTGCGGTAAGCATGGCCATTTTTACCGGAGTAGCTGAAGAAGTTAAGCGGGCTGCCGTCGCCAAAGTCGATATAACCGCTACCCTGCACATCCATGATGAAGTTATCCATCAGCGAATTACTGTAGGCCAGAATGTAGTTGTCGCTCAGCGCACCGGAATAGATCTCGGCGCGGGACGGCAGGCGGCCACGTTTTGGCGGCATGCGGTAGATAGGATACTTGAACTCACCCTGCGCGGTATGGCGCGCCTGTACCACCGGGGTGTAGTAGCCGGTAAACTGGACGTTACCGTAGTTGTCGGTGCCCTCCATCTGCCAGGCGTCGAGGCCGTACTGGCGCATGGTGCGGGTATCGCCCCCGGCGCGTAACCAGTCCTGCACCGCGTTATACACGGCGTTCTGCGAACCGTACAATCGCGGTGATGCGGTACGGATCTGGCTCACCTGTTCTGCGAAGTCACCGCCGTTGATGGGCGCGCCCACGGCGTCCGGCTGATTCACTAAAGAGAAAGGCTGGGTCAGTTTCCCGTCTTTATATTGCTGACCGCGATCGGTCGGTTTGGAGGAGCAGGCAGCAAGGATTGCTACCATCGCGCCCGTCATCAGATACTTCGCCCAACGTCCTTTCATTATATCCCGTCTTCAAGTTGCCCGATTCTGCGCAATGAAGATAACAAACCGGCAGGGGTATTGAAATGCGATTACCTCCCCTCACGCAAATTTTGCGCAAAAAACAGTCGAACTGTCGGCAGAGCGTACAATCAACATCTAATTTGGTGATTTTTACGAAAAAGGGTTGCAACAAAAAGTCAGCAGAGTATAGTGCGCTTCCACGGACGCGGGGTGGAGCAGCCTGGTAGCTCGTCGGGCTCATAACCCGAAGGTCGTCGGTTCAAATCCGGCCCCCGCAACCAATTAAAATTTGATGAAGTACAAGCAGTACGGTGACGCGGGGTGGAGCAGCCTGGTAGCTCGTCGGGCTCATAACCCGAAGGTCGTCGGTTCAAATCCGGCCCCCGCAACCAATCAAATTTAAAGAAGTAAGATTCTACAAAGTAGAATGACGGACGCGGGGTGGAGCAGCCTGGTAGCTCGTCGGGCTCATAACCCGAAGGTCGTCGGTTCAAATCCGGCCCCCGCAACCAACACTTCTGAAAACAATAAACACCCATTCGGGTGTTTTTTTGTATCTGCAGTTTGCCCTTTTGCCGGGCATAAACCCGGCATCCCTGATTATCCTCGTCTGGCGAGCGTCGCCCCATCCGAGAAATAGGCCTTAATCCCCGCCAGTATCGACTCCGCTACCTCCTGCTGGAAGGCGGCCGTTTTGAGCTTACGCTCCTCTTCCACGTTACTGATAAACGCGGTTTCCACCAGAATCGACGGGATATCCGGCGCCTTCAGTACCGCGAACCCGGCCTGTTCGACGCTGTTTTTATGCAGCTTATTAACCCTACCCAGTCTACCCAGCACCGCTTTACCAAATTTCAGGCTGTCGGTGATGGTCAGCGACTGCACCATATCAAACATCGTATGGTCGACGTAGCGATCGCCGCTCTTACTGACGCCGCCGATCAGGTCAGAGGCGTTTTGCGAATCTGCCAGCAGTTTTGCAGCCGTACTGGTTGCCCCTTTGGTCGACAGCGCAAACACCGATGAACCGCTCGGTTGACGGCTGGTAAAGGCATCCGCATGGATCGAGATAAACAGATCCGCGCGCTGCTTTTGCGCTTTCGCCACGCGAACTTTCAGCGGAATAAAGACGTCCTCATTACGCGTCATGTAAGCGCGCATGTTGCCTTCTCTGTCGATCAACGCCTTCAGGCGGCGGGCGATCTGCAGCACTACATCCTTTTCCCGCGTGCGGTATTTGCCCACCGCGCCGGAGTCTTCCCCGCCATGGCCCGGATCGAGCATGATCACAATCGGGCGGTCGCGCCCGGCTTTGCCCGGCTGCGGACCACTTTGCGCAGGCGGAACCTGCTTCTCAAGATCGCCTTTGTTGTAATCCTCCAGCAACGCCAGCAGAGGATCCTGGATGTCCGTCGCGTTGGCCGGATAGAGATCCATCACCAGACGCTCTTTAAATCCGGCCACCGGTGCCAGGGCAAACAGCTGCGGCTTTACGTTCTGCTTAAGCTCAAACACCATGCGCACGGTTTTCGGATCAAACTGCCCTACCCGTGCGGACTTGATAAAAGGATCGTCGCCACGGATCTGGGCGCTCATCCCTTTGAGGACTGAATTGAGGTTCACCCCTTCGATATCCACCACCACCCGCTCCGGATTACTCAGGGCGAATTGCTTATAGTTCAGCACCCGGTTGGATTCGACCGTCACGCGTGTATAGGTCGACGCTGGCCAGACACGTACCGCCACCACCTGACTGACGGCGGCAAGCCCTACCTGACTTACGCTAAGCAACCACATTGCCCCGGCCCCTTGTAACAGGCGGCGACGACTTAATGCTTTACTGGATCCCGACATGCTTCTCCCGAGCAAAGATATCGAATAACTTCTCATAACGTCCAAATTGACCGAAAACTTTAGCGAATGATGCATAACCTGTCATCCTTAAAAGGGTAAACAATCATGCGTTAACGATTACTTCCCTGAATGTTTTCTTTGCTTCGCCGAAAATTTTGGCTTGCGCGCAGGGGCATATTCGAATAAAAATACAAAAATTGCGAATAAACATTCATTGAGGGGTTGTGCCGTGGTGAAGGAACGTAGAATCGAACTGGTCCAGGGATTCCGTCATTCTGTTCCCTATATCAACACCCACCGGGGAAAGACGTTCGTCATTATGCTCGGCGGCGAAGCCATTGAGCATGAGAACTTCTCCAGCATAGTCAATGACATCGGCCTGCTGCACAGCCTGGGTATTCGCCTTGTTGTCGTTTATGGTGCCCGCCCGCAGATTGAAGCCAATCTGGCCGCGCATCATCACGAGCCGATCTACCATAAACATACCCGCGTTACCGACGCCAAAACGCTGGAGCTGGTGAAGCAGGCCGCCGGTCTGCTGCAGCTGGACATTACCGCGCGGCTGTCGATGAGCCTCAACAACACTCCGCTGCAGGGAGCGCACATCAACGTGGTGAGCGGCAATTTTATTATCGCTCAGCCGCTTGGCGTGGATGACGGGGTGGATTATTGCCACAGCGGACGTATTCGCCGTATCGATGAAGAGGCGATCCATCGCCAGCTCGACGGCGGTGCGATTGTGCTGACCGGCCCGGTCGCCGTCTCCGTGACCGGCGAAAGCTTTAACCTCACCTCAGAAGAGATTGCCACCCAGCTGGCGATCAAGTTGAAAGCCGAAAAAATGATCGGTTTCTGCTCTTCACAGGGCGTCACTAACGAGCTGGGGAATATCGTCTCTGAGCTGTTTCCTAACGAAGCCCAGGCGCGGGTAGAAGCGCTTGAGGAACAGGGGGACTACTACTCTGGCACCGTGCGTTTCCTGCGCGGCGCCATTAAAGCCTGCCGCAGCGGCGTGCGCCGCAGCCACCTGATCAGCTACCAGGAAGACGGTGCCCTGTTGCAGGAGCTGTTCTCCCGCGACGGTATCGGGACGCAGATTGTGATGGAGAGCGCCGAGCAGATCCGTCGCGCCACTATCAACGACATCGGCGGCATTCTGGAGCTGATTCGCCCCCTGGAGCAGCAGGGGATCCTGGTGCGTCGCTCCCGCGAGCAGCTGGAGATGGAGATCGATAAATTCACCATTATTCAGCGCGACAACCTCACCATCGCCTGTGCGGCGCTCTACCCCTTCCCGGAAGAGAAGATTGGCGAGATGGCCTGCGTGGCGGTGCATCCTGACTACCGCAGTTCGTCGCGCGGCGAGGTGTTGCTGGAGCGGATTGCCGTTCAGGCCCGGCAGCAGGGGCTGAGTAAACTCTTTGTGCTGACTACCCGCAGCATTCACTGGTTCCAGGAACGCGGCTTTACGCCGGTGGACATTGATTCCCTGCCGGAAACCAAGAAAGAGATGTACAACTATCAGCGTCGCTCGAAGGTGCTGATGGCGGATTTAGGTTAAGCCCCCTGACCCTCTCCCCATGGGGAGAGGGAATAAATTACAAGGCTTCAAAAATCGCACTCAGGCCACTGCGCCGTTCCGTACGGGTAGTAACGGCCTGCACCAGCACGCCGTCATCCGCATATAGCGACAACCGCCGACGGGCACGGGTAATGGCCGTATAGACCAGCTCCCGGGTGACTACCGGGGACATCTGGGTAGGCAGGATCAGCGCCGCATGATCGAACTCAGAGCCCTGAGATTTATGCACCGTCATCGCCCACGCGGTTTCATGCTCCGGCAGTCGGCTCGGCTGTACGGACTTCAGGCTGCCATCCGGCATCTGGAACCAGACGCGCAGCCCCTGCCCCCGATCCAGCGCAATCCCGATATCCCCGTTAAACAGGCCCAGCGCACTGTCGTTGCGCGAAATCATTACCGGGCGTCCTTCATACCAGCGCGAATGCGGCTGACGGCTGATGCGGCGCTTTTGCATCAGCACCTGCTCCAGCCTTTCGTTGAGCCCGGCCACGCCAAAGGGGCCGTCCCGTAAGGCACACAGCAGCTGGTAGCCGCCAAAGGCCGCCAGAATCTCCTCTTCGGAGGCCTGGTGTTGCACCCGGTCGAGAAAATGGTGATATCCCTGCAGGGCATCCTCCAGCATCACCAGATACTCTTCCCCACTCTGGAGCTGCTTTTTCTCGATATCGCTGAACGTGCCGTCAAACACCGAGCGGAGCGCGTGACGATCGCCACGGTTGACCGCTGCCGCCAGCTGCCCGATGCCGGAGTCGCTGCCGAAACGGTAGCTTTTTTGCAGCAGGCACAGGCTGTCGCGCAAGGCGCCCGCCACCGGGCTGACGTTGCCTTCCATCTGGCATCCGGTCATGCCAGCCAGCTCCTGGGCACGCTGCACGGTAAAACCGGCGCTGGCCCAGGTACAAATATCGCCCAGCACGGCGCCCGCTTCGACGGAGGCCAGCTGATCGCGATCGCCAAGGAAGATCACCCTGGCATGAGGCGGCAGGGCATCAATCAGACGAGACATCATGGTCAGGTCAATCATCGAGGCTTCATCCACCACCAGCACATCCAGATGCAGCGGGTTACCGGCATGGTAACGCAGACGCTGGCTGCCCGGCTGGGCGCCGAGCAAACGGTGCAGGGTACTGGCTTCGGTCGGGAAGCGCTTACGCTGAATGTCGGTCAGCGGAAGCTGTTGCAGCGCGCCGCCCAGCGACTCGGTGAGACGGGCGGCGGCTTTACCGGTCGGGGCCGCCAGCCGGATACGGCACTTCTCCTCTCCCGCCATCTGGATCAGCGCCGCCAGCAGGCGGGCGACGGTGGTGGTTTTACCGGTGCCCGGGCCGCCGGAAATCACCGAGATACGCCGCGTTAACGCCACCGCCGCCGCCACCTTTTGCCAGTTAACGGCTTCGTCAGAGGTGAACAATGCGTTCAGGGTACGCTGAACGTCGGCACTGTCATGGGGCAAAGGCTGATTGGCTTCGCTAAAGAAACCGGCCACGGCCCGCTCGTAGCGCCACATCCGGTTGAGGTAGAGGCGCTCGCCCACCAGCACCAGCGGCGTTGGCTCGTCCCCTGCGCTCACTGCGCGCGAACGCATCAGCGTGGCGGACCAGTCCAGGGTTTCATCATGCAGGGCAAAACAGGCCTGCAGCGCGGCGGTTTTAGCCTCTGCCTGCAGACGGGACAGCGGCAAACAGACATGCCCCTCTCCGGTATCCCGGCTTAAGATCGCCGTCGCCAGCATCACCGAGGGTTCATCGTTCCCGGCCACCATCATCGCAAACTGTACATCCAGACGACGCAATACGCGCTGTTCCACGGCCTCCAGCAATAATTCCTGCATCGTCATGACACAAGCTCCTCTTGGCTTGCAGAAAACAAGCTATCCATTTGATTGATTAAAATTTCACCCGGGCGGGTGGCAAAGCAACCGGCCCCCGGCGAACTGCCGTCCACGCCGCGTAAAAACAGGTAGATCACCCCACCGAAATGCTGCTGATAGTCATAATCGGCAATACGGTGGCGCAGATAACGGTGCAGCGCCAGGGTGTAGAGCTGGTACTGCAGATCGTAGCGGTGGGACTGCATCGCACGGGCCATTGCCTGCGGCGTATAGGCCTCGCCGTTTTCCCCCAGCCAGTTGGACTTATAGTCGAGCAGGTAGTAGCGGCCATTATGGCGGAATACCAGGTCAATAAAGCCTTTCAGCATGCCGCGCACCTGGCGAAAGTCGAGCGGCGGGCAGTCACGCGACAGCGGATCGTGCTCGCGGATCAGCGCATCCAGCGCATCGGCGGTAAGCGGCCCGGCGATCGGCAGATAAAACTCCATCTCAACCTGTTTATCGGCGGCTGAAAGCTGGCTCAGGGAGATCCCCTCTTCATTGAGCGGCGTCTGCAGTACCTGGTTGATCCAGTGGGTCAGGACCGGCTCCCAGCGGGCGTCATACCCGCCTTTCTGCAGCATCTCCAGCGTCCACTCCGGGGAGACGGGTTGGGTAAAATCGAGCGCTTCAAACAGGCTGTGTAAAAAGGTGCCTGGCGAGGCACCGCGCGGGAACTGGTGCGGCGTCAGCTCCGGCTCCTGTACCACCTCGCCTGTGCCTGCGGCATCAACGTCGAGGCGCGGCATCAGATCCTGGGCGATACTGTGCCCGCGCTGCTGCAGCCCGGAGTAGCTGGTGACCCGCCAGTCGTCAAACAGCACGCGAGCCACCTGCCGCGCCTGCAGATCCGGCATCGCCGACTCCGGCATATGCCAGCGGGCGGTATCGGCCACCCCGGCCACCTGCAGCGCAATGTGGTCATTGCACAGGGTTTCCAGGCACTGGCGCAGCCCGGCCGCGTCTTTTGGCTCGCCGCGCTGGATCAAGCGTCCGAGCGCGCTGAGGTGGAAATCGCTGTCACCGCCCTTGTCGCCACGACGACGGAACAGCGGCGCGACGCCCAGGCTGCAGTGCCAGACCGAGCGGGTCAGGGCCACATACAGCAGGCGCAAATCTTCCGCCAGCCGCTCGGCTTCGGCCAGCTCGACGCTGTCCTCCGCCTTGCTGAGGTCAAGTACGGCTTCAAAGGTGTTGCGATCGTGGTAAAACGCCTGATCCTGCACCCGGTAGTTGGCAATAAAAGGCAGCCAGACCAGGGGGTATTCCAGCCCTTTCGATTTGTGAATGGTGACGATTTTGACCAGATGTTTGTCGCTTTCGAGGCGCATCTGCTGGCTTGAGGCATTGCTGTTGGGTTCGGCAATATGCTGCGCCAGCCAGCGCACCAGAGCGTGCTCGCTCTCAAGCTGCGTTCCCGCCTCCTGGAGCAACTCGCTGATGTGCAAAATATCGGTCAGACGGCGTTCGCCCCCCGCGGTGGCCAGCATATTTTCGGCAATATTGCGCTGCGCCATGATGTCGCGCAGCATCGCCATCACGCCCCGCTTCTGCCAGCGTTCGCGATAGCGGGTAAACTCTTCCACCGCCTCATCCCAGAGGGTTTCACTGTTATTCAGCATGTCGATGTCCCGGGCGTTAAGACCGAGCATTGAGCTTGCCAGCGCGCTGCGCAGGATGCTTTCACGCTCGGGCGCCAGCACCGCCTGCAGCAGCCAGAGCATATCCTGGGCTTCGAGGGTTTCAAACACGCTGTCGCGGTTGGAGAGATAGACCGAGGGAATGGTCAGCAGCGTCAGCGCGTCGCGGACGAGCGCCGCCTCCTGACGACTGCGCACCAGCACCGTAATGTCCGATGCTCTCACCGGCCGGGCCTCGTCGCCCCGGTGCAGAATGGCTTCACCGCGCACCCCGGCGCTCAGCCAGTCGCGGATTTGCGCCGCGCAGTGCTGGGCCATAAAGGCCTGGTAATCCCCGACGCCGCACCCCTCGCCCTCCATCAGCCAGACGTTCATCGCTGGCTGGAACTCCCCCCGAAGCTCAAAGCGCAGCCCGGCGTTTCTCGGGGCGGATTTGACCGGCAGGAAGGGGATTTCACGGAACATGAAGGCGTCGTTCATCTGTGAAAAGAGGGTATTGACGCTTTCCACCATACCGGGCGCCGAGCGCCAGTTGGTATCCAGCGTATAGTGCGCGGCAACTTCGCCACGGGCCTTCATATAGGTAAAGATATCCGCTCCACGGAACGCGTAGATCGCCTGCTTCGGGTCGCCAATCAGCAGCAGCGCGGTGTCAGGCTGCTGCCGCCAGATCCGCCGGAAAATCCGGTACTGCTGGGGGTCGGTATCCTGGAATTCATCGATCATCGCCACCGGAAAACGGCCGCGGATGGCCGCGGCCAGCGCGTCGCCATTGTCGCTGTTCAGCGCCTCATCGAGGCGGCTGAGCATATCGTCAAAACCCAGCTCGCCGCGACGGCGCTTTTCGCGCGCGACTGCTGCGCGGATCTCTGCCAGCGCGCGGGTGATCATCAGATCGTTCAGGGTCAATGGCTCAGCCAGCAGAGTATCGATGGCGACAAACAGCGGGTGTTCCGGCACCTCGCCGCCCGCTTTTGTGCGCTCCGCCAGGAACGTTTGTGAGAACTTTTCCAGCGCGTCAGGGAGCTGGTAGCTGTGCTTCTCTTCCTGGGCCCAGGCCGTGACGCGCTCAATATATTTTGCCTGGTTGCCGCGGTTGAACTTGCGCCGGTCGATACCGGAACGTTCAATAATCGCGTCGATTTCCCCCACGCTGCTGGACCACTGCTGCTTCATGGTGGCGATGAGGCCGACGATCTTCTCATGGCGAGAGGCCAGGGTTTCGTCCGCAGGCGGGGGGGATTTAATTACCGGGGCTTCACCCTGCAGGTAACGATCGATGGACCGGAGTAACTCTTCCGGGCCTTTCCAGAGAGCGTGTACCGCTTCGGCAATATCGCGAGGCAGAGGGTAGCAGTGACGACGCCAGAAGTCGGCGCACGCCTGGTAGCGCAACAGGGATTCATCTTCGATGAGTTGCTGCTCGAAGAGCATGCCGGATTCAAAGGCATTCAGGCTGAGCATGCGCTGACAGAAGCCGTGGATAGTGAACACGGCGGCCTCGTCCATCTGCCGTTCCGCCAGCAGCAGCCACTGGGCCGCCTGCTGTGTGTCGTCAATCTCGTCCAGCAGACTGGCATACAGCGGATTGTCCGTGCTCTGTCTCAGGCAGGCGATCCGCAGCTCGTGAATGTTGGCGCGGATACGGCCGCGCAGCTCTTCCGTCGCGGCTTCGGTGAAGGTCACCACCAGCAGCTCTTCCACGCTGAGCGGGCGACTGAAGGCTGCGCTGCCGCCCAGCCCGAGCAGCAGGCGCAGATAGAGTGCGGCGATGGTGAAGGTTTTTCCGGTTCCCGCTGAGGCCTCTATCAGTCGTTCCCCCTGTAACGGTAAACTCAGGGGATCAAGGGACTCGGCGGTATCGGTCATTCGTTCTTACTCCTGGGCAAAGATTGCTGCAATGCGCTCACGCTCTTCCAGACCGTCCAGCCTGCAGGCGGGGCAACGTCAGCTTTTTTACTCTGACTACCCGATACCTGGGACAGGATCGCCATCCCCTGCGGGGCAACCACCGCCTGGTGGAAGAAGTCGGCGACTTTCTGCGGCGTGAGCTGTTTTATCTCGGCCACTACTTTATCATGCGAATCGAAGCGCATATTACCCCGATCAAAATCTTTGCTGATCTTTGACGCCTCTTCGGCCAGGGTTTGCGGCGGCTGCGTAATCTGGGCGATCACCGCCTGCTGGATCTGAGCAAACTCTTCTGGCTTCATGGCGCGCAGCTTAGCTTCCGCCTGCGGGAAGAAGGCCTGGAAACGCTGCCAGAGATAATCCGGCTGTTTATCACTGCTTTGCAGCAGGAAGCCCATCCCCCACTGGCGGCCCACGTTCATCGAGAAAGCAAACACGGCATAGCCCAGCTGCTCTTCGGTACGTAACTGGGTGTAGAACCAGGGCTGGACGATCTGTCCGAGCATGGCGCTGTAGGCCGAGCTGGCGTATTCGTCATAGCCGGTTGGGACAAACACCGCCGCCAGCGCGGAGTCGGTGCTGCTGCCGGGTTTCTCGAAAATCACGTTCTGCTGTTTATCCACCAGCACATCCTGGTTGCGACACCATTCGGTTCCCTTCGCCCCCAGCTGAGTACGGACGTCCTGCGCCAGGGTTTTCGCCTGATCTTCGCTCATATTGCCGACCACCAGAAACTCCGGTCTGGAGTTGGTTTTCAGCGCCGCACGATAGGCCATCACCTCGTCAAGGGTGATGGACGGCAGCAGCGCCCGACGCTCTTCGCGCTGGAAATAAGGCACCTGCGACAGCATCTGCACCGGCATAATGGCCTGATCGAAGGCCTTACCCTTTTCGGCGGAGTCCATCATCTGGGCATACCAGGATTTGGCCTGCGCCAGCTGATCCTCGGTAGCGGTGTAGCTAAAGTAACCCTCCAGCAACGCCTTAAACAGCTGCGGCAGACGCTGGGTGTAGCCGTTGGCGTTAAGCATCAGGCCATTGTTGGCGTTAGTTGAGAAACCGATCCCGCCCACGGCGGCCTGGTTGCTGAGCTGATCCAGCGCAATGCCGGCCAGATAATCATTCAGGGCAAACATCACCTGGTTTTTGGCGCTGTCCATTGCTGCAGGGTTACGCAGTACCATGCTGACGTTGGCTTTCGGCTCGCTGGCGAAATAGCGGCTCGGGGTATAGACCACGCGCAGGTCAGACTCATCCACAATCAGCTGCGGTTTCGCATACTCTTTAGTGGGTTTGATCAGCGCGAAATCGTCCGGGATATAGGGGTTCACCTCCGGCAGCTTGAGCGCAATCGCAGCGGATCGCTTCTGCCAGTCGGCAAAAGTTTGCTCGCTGATTTTATCAACCTGATATTCAGCGTTTACAAAGTAGGCGGTTTTGTTGTGCGGCTCGTCCGGGCTGATATACCAGATACGGGCGTTCTGCGGGGTCATCATTGCCAGACGGGCTTTGACGGCGTCAGCATCGTACCGATCTGCGATATTGACCGCATCCAGCGTATGCTCGACCGGCACACGGATCATGGTGTCGGCCAGCCACTCAACGTAGTCCATATCACGGGTAATGGAGGGATAACGGAAGTCGAGATCCAGCACGTGGGCCAGCTCGTCGAAATAGCGTTTATCAACGCCTTTGTCACGCAACAGCGACAGGTAGCTGAAAATGGCGGCAACCACCTCATCACGATGGGCCAGACCTTTATCAGTTAAGGTGGCGGAGATGGCCAGCACGCCGCTGTTGCCGTTGACGATCGGATCGGAGTCCGCGCGGATACCTTCCACCAGCCCCTGCTTTTGCAGCCAGTCGGACAGCGTGTCCGGGCTACGGTTGCCAATCAGGTAGTTAACCAGCTCGTCGGTTTTGCTGCGAAACTGCGCGGTGTTGTTATCAATGCGGAATTCAACGCGCAGCACCTTACGCGGCATCGCGGGAACATAGTGAATGATTAAGCCTTTCTGCGCATCGGTGACGACCGGCACGGTGACTTCCGGGCGGGTAATATCTTTATTCGGAACGCGGCCGTAGGTATCGGCGGCGAGTTTCGCCAGCTCTGGCAGGGGTTTGTTGCTGTACACCACCGCTTTCATCAGATTGGCGGAGTAGTATTTATCGCGGAAGGCGTGCAGCGCATCAAGCACCGGGCTGCCCGGCTTGTCGCTCAGGGTTTCAAGATTACCGCCGGAAAAGCGGGAGCCAGGGTGCGCGGGGTTAATGGTTTCGGCGCTGACCTGTGCCATACGCATCCCGTCCCGGGTACGGGCCATCGTCAGCTCGGCATTAACGGCGTTGCGTTCGCGATCGGCATATTTTTTATCCAGCAGCGGAGCGGCAATGGCATCCGCAAGGCGATCGACCGCCCCTTCCAGCGCATCGTTTTCAACTTCAAGATAAAAGGCAGTACGGTACGGCGCGGTGCTGGCGTTATGGCTACCACCGTGCATTTTTAAAAATTCGGCCAGGCTGTCAGGCTGCGGGTACTTGGTTGAGCCCATCAGGGTCATATGTTCAAGATAGTGCGCAAGCCCCGGGTGGGATTCAGGATCTTCCAGCGAGCCCACCGGCACTACCAGCGCCGACAGTGACTTTACGGCCTGCGGATCGGAAACCAGCAGCACGACCATCCCGTTATCAAGGCGGATCGCCTGATATTCGCGGGTATCTTTATCGCTTTTGCGGATCGTTTCCTGAACGGGTTGCCAACCGGTATTTGCCTGACTGAGGGGGGCCCAAAGAGCGACGAACAAAACTAACGATTTCAACAAGGTGCTGCCTGGCATTCACTACCTCTTCATCACGGACATCATCATTAACACGCTTTGTGCCGGGCAGGCCAGCATCTCTTTGTGGTGTACATCAGTCCATGACAAGATGGGCATCATAAATGAATGCCCAAACCTGCGCAATTTTTAAACAGGGCCAGGACTAATTAAATTTATACAGCGGCAACAGGTAGCGTCGGGCCTCGTCGGTGATGGCCTCAAAGTACTCGGGCTCAAGGGTTCGCCACAGGCGTTGATACCAGACGTCGTCCCCTTCCCCACGCACGATCATGTTGCCTTCATAAGCCTGCAAAAATTTGCTGCGCGCTTTTTGCAGGGTCGCATCATCCGTTAACATCGCATCATTTGTGGCGTCGTAACAGGTTTTAATCCATGCCCCCCCACTTTCTGGCAGCAGCAGCAGCGGCTTATTCATCCCCTGCCGGTAGCCTTCAACCAGCTGCGACAGATACTCCATGGCCTGGGCGGCAGGCAGCGCCGGGAAGCGCCATTGGCCGTCTTTACGTACAAATAACCGGCTCTCACCTTCGCCACCGCTCGCACAATAGACAAGGTGTTCCAGCCAAAGTTGCAAACCTTGCGAAACGCTGAGCATTGACGGACGCCAGCGCAGCAGTCCGTCAGGCTGTACGTGCTGCAGCCATCCCGTCAGATTGATACCGTTGCAGTTGAGATCGATCTCCATGTTCGTGCCGGGCTGGCGACACTCAATCACCCGGCCAGCGAGGGCCTGCATCTCTTCACACTGGGCATCCCAGGTAATTTCCCCGAAGGCGCCATATGGCAGCTGACCCGCCGCACGATAGCGACGGAACAGCTTATGGGCATCCTCCTGCTCCACCAGCGCGTTCAGCAACTGCTGGTTTAACTGGTAGCGGCTTAACCCATCCAGGGTAAACGGCTCCGCATCCGGGATCTCGCTCTCTTCGGAGCGGAAATGGACCTGCAACCGCATCTGGAAAAAGGCCCGCACCGGGTGGGCCCAAAAGCGCTGAAGTTGTTCAAACGCGACCGTATCCAACGGGAGCGGATCCAGCGTCTGGATAAAGTCGCCATGGGCCACCCCTTCCCGCTTCGCGGCCGGCAGCCACTCCCGGGCGTAGCTCTGCTGCTCGTTGTCCTTGTAGTTAACGGCATCAAACGGCATACGGCTGTGGCAGCAGGTGATATGCGCCTTCACGCGCTGTTCGCTTTCATCACAATTGAGGTGCTCATCCCCCGGCAGGTAGTGGCTTTGTCCGATGTAGTCCACCAGCTCCTGAACCAGCACCGAAGGGAAACGTTCGCTGTTGTCCTGAATTGAGCGGCCGATGTAGCTGATATAGAGCTGCTGTTGGGCGGAGATCAGCGCCTCGAGGAACAGGTAGCGGTCGTCATCGCGACGGCTACGGTCGCCGCGCTGGGACTGTTGGCTCATTAAATCAAACCCCAGCGGCGCCAGCGCGCGCGGGTAGACGCCGTCGTTCATGCCCAGCAGGCAGACCACCTTAAATGGAATGGAGCGCATCGGCATCAGAGTGCAGATATTCACCGGCCCGGCGAGGAAGCGCTGGCTGATACGCTCCTGATCGAGACGCAGCGTTAATTCATCGCGTAACAGCGAAAGAGGTATCGCTTCGCCATAGTGCGAGGCGATACCCTCATCAATGATAGCCTGCCACTGCTGCTCGATTAGCGCCATCGCCGCTTCGGTTTCCTGATCCGGCAGGAAGAAATCATTAAGCATCTCCCGGCATACCGGCATCCACTCCTCGAGCGAGCGCGACTTCATCAGCTCCCGCCGCCAGCGGTTAAGCTGCATCAGCAGCGAAGCCAGATGACCCACCAGCTCGGCAATTAAGCCACTGGATTCGTCATACGGCAGGACGGCATTCCACTCTCCCTGGCTGCTCTCCATGGCGTAGCCGAGCAGCATACGCGTCAGGCCAAACTGCCAGGTATGCTGGCCTGTGACCGGCAGCTCAAACTCCTGCACGTTGTCATCGTCCATCCCCCAGCGAACGCCCGATTCGTTGACCCACTGACGCAGGTAGCGCAGCGCGTCCTCATCAATATCAAAACGGGCCGCCAGTACCGGCACGTCCAGCAGGGCCAGCACATCTTCCGGCACGAAGCGGCTGTCCGGCAGCGAAAGCAGGCTGACAAACGCCTGCAGGGCAGGATGCGACTGACGCGCCCGGCGGTCCGATATTGCAAACGGCAGGTAGCGATCGCCCGTCGCGCTGCCAAACACCGCCTGGATATAGGGGCTGTAGCTGTCGATGTCGGCCACCATCACTACGATGTCGCGCGGCGTCAGCTGCGGATCGTCCTCCAGCATCGCCAGCAGTTTGTCATGCAGCACCTCCACCTCACGCTGCGGGCTATGGCACAGGTGAATGGTCACGCTGCGATCGTCAGGATCGAGCAGGCGCTTGTTGGCGCTGTTGGCAAACTCGGCGGCGGTGATGCCTGCCACCGCGCGGTTGTCCAGATCCAGAATATCCCGCTGCACGTTATGCAGCAGGCTGTCCGGGGTGATATCCGCAAAGGCATCGACATCCCCTTCTCCGGAAGCGGTAAGCTCGGAGAGCATGTAGATATAGTCGCGCCCCAGTTTTCCCCAGGAGGCCAGCAGCGGATTCGGCAGGTTCTGAATGCCCTGTTCGTCAAAGAGGTCAGCCGCCGTCTCGCTGTCTTTAAATAGCGGCACCGCGCGTTCGTCAAACAGGCGACGACGCTGGCGCGTGACGATGCGGGCCAGCCAGCGGGCATCCTGAATGTCTCCCCAGTAATGCCGGCAGGGATTGGTGAAAAGAATATGAATATCGATATGCCGGCCCAGCGCATTCAGCGCTCTCAGATAAACCGGCGGCAAGGCGGAGATCCCGCAGATAAAGACCCGGGATGGCAATCCGGCAGGCGGCGCAGAGGCCGACTCCAGCGTCGCGATAAAACGTTCATAGAGATTGGCACGGTGCCACTGCGGCTGACCCAGCTTTTCAGTGTGTTCCACCAGCGCTTTCCACAGCGGCGCCTGCCAGACCTGCGCCTGGTCAAGGCCGTCAATCAGTTCTCCTGCTTCCCAGCGCGTTAACCACTCGGGGCGATAGACCAGATACTGGTCATAGAGATCGGCAGTACGCGACGCCAGCTGAAACAGCTTTCGTTTATCGGTATCGTCGTTCAGGTAGTGGCGCAGCATGGCGAACTCATCATGCGTCAGCATCTCCGGCAGCAGCGTCATCAGCTTCCAGCTCATGCTCTGTTTGTTGAACGCGCTCTGTTTGGGGATCTCCGGCAGCACGCGAACAAACATATCCCAGATAAAACTGGCGGGCAGCGGGAAATCAATGTTGGCGGCAATGCCAAACTTTTGCGACAGGGACATCTGCAGCCACTGGGCCATACCGGTGCTTTGAACCAGGATCATCTCCGGTTCAAAGGGATCGTCGAGCCGCTGCTGCTCGACGATAAATTCCATCAGTGCTTCCAGCACATCAAGACGGTTTGAGTGGTAGACCCTTAACATTGCTGCTCCCAACTACTGGCTAACCGGGCAGTGCAGGCGCGTCATTTGACCCTGCCGACCCAATGGAGAAATAAGTGAGACCGAGATGCTGACACATCCGGCCGGTGTTGTCTGCACCCTGTTTACCTGCCAGCCTGGAGGGATCTCCCCGGCGGCCAGCTGTGACTGAGACCAGACATGACGCCAGAGCTGACGATACTGCTCAAGGGTGACAAACCGGCTGGCTAACACACGATGGTAACCCGCCAGCCCGGTGACGACCATTACCATCAGCATCATGGCCAGTAAGACCTCAACGATGCTGAACCCCTTCTGTTTCGCTACGGTTGCTGACATAACGCCCTCTCCTTCAGGGGACAGAAATCGCTCCAGCCCTGCGGCGAGAAATATACGCCGTTGGCCGTCACCTCGCCCAGCCGCCACAGCGTCGCGCTACCGCTGCTGGCGATAAGCAGCGCGCGTTCCTCCAGAATGCGTAAGCAGACGCGCCAGGGCTGCTGCGGATGCTGACGGCATGCATATTCAGCCTGGGTTTGCCAGGAGAGCATTCTTCCCCATTCCAGCGCGGACTGGGCTGTCGCCTGATGCTGTATCGCCTGACGTTCCGTACTAACGATGCGCATCAGGGCAGCCAACTGCTGGTTGAGTCCGGCCAGCATCAGGCTGCCAAGAATCAGCAGCAGGAGCACCAGCGCCAGCGACGACATCCCTTGCTGACGGTTCACAGATTAAACCCGGTCACGACGTGGCGCGCCTCGACCACGCCATCGCGCTGTCCGTTGACGGAGGCCGCCAGCGTCAGGCTCAGCTCCGGGGCGAAGCCCGCACGTAAAATGCGTTGCACCTGAAAACGCTGAACCCTGATCCTGTCAGGGTCGGTCATTCTCTCCCAACCCTTACCCTCGCACTGCGTCGCACCTCGCAAAGTTTCCAGTGCGTCGCCGTTCAGACGAAAGCCGGTCTGCTCGGCGCCGGCTGAGGGTAAGGTTTCCCAGCGGCCGTTGCTGTTTTCATCCCACTGGACAATAACGCATTCGCCGCGCAGACCAATTTTCAGCGCCTCGCCTTCGCACTTGCCCGCGCAATACCCCGCCCGTTGCAGATGCTTACCGATGCCGTTTATGCGCAGCCAGAGCTCCTCTTGCAGCTCCTGCTGCTTCGTCAGCACCATTATCGACCGCTGTAGCGCGGGCAAGAATCGCGCCGCGCTCATCAGCAGCACGCTGCTTATCGCCATCGCGATCAGTACTTCGGTCAGGGAAAATCCCTGCTGCTTTACCGGCATGCGAACTCCCCCTTTCCGTTGCACATGCGGATACGCCCCCATGCGGAAATGAGGATCAGCCACTCTCCGGCCTGGCTTTGCACACGTACTCTTCCGGCCCAGGCGGTATCCCGTAAACCGTAAAACCCCAGCGCAGGCGTTAGCTCGGTGACCTGAATGTCAGACCACTGCGGCGTGAGTACAAAAGCATTATCCGCCTGGCACGCCGGGATGCCGGTCTTTAACAGACACCACTGTTTGCCCGCCCGTTGCAGGGTCACAATATGGTCCCGGTTGTTCCGCCAGGCATCATTTCGCAGCACCACCAGGTAATCCCGTACCTGGCGCGCCGTCTGCCACAGCTGCTGTTGCTGCTGCCAGCGCCGCCAGCCGTACAGCCCTGCCGCACTGAGCGTCACGATCAGCGAGAGGGCGATCAGCATTTCCATGAGGGTAAAGCCCTTTTCCTTTTTCATGGCGGCAGTGTGCCGTGAAGAAAAAAACAGTTCGAGGGGCAGATGTGCAGATTACGAGGCGGCTTCAGCACTTTCGAGGGAGTTTCAGCGCGTTGCAATTCACGCGGACGCAGGCTCGCAAAACCATCACGAGGGCATAAAAAAACCGGCGCGAAAGGCGCCGGTTGTGTCAGGATTGCAGCCTCAGATGGCTACAGGAGCTTTAATCCCCGGATGCGGGTCGTAGCCCTCAATTTCGAAATCTTCGAAGCGATAGTCGAAAATGGAGTCCGGTTTACGTTTGATGACCAGCTTCGGCAGCGCACGCGGCTCACGGTTCAGCTGCAGGTGGGTCTGCTCCATATGGTTGCTGTACAGGTGGGTATCCCCACCGGTCCAGACAAAATCCCCCACTTCCAGGTCACACTGCTGGGCCATCATATGCACCAGCAGCGCATAGCTGGCGATGTTGAACGGCAGGCCGAGGAACACATCGCAGGAGCGCTGGTAGAGCTGGCAGGAGAGCTTGCCATCCGCTACGTAGAACTGGAAAAACGCGTGGCACGGGGCCAGCGCCATCTTATCCAGTTCGCCCACGTTCCAGGCCGACACGATGATACGGCGCGAGTCTGGATCGTTTTTCAGCTGGTTCATCACGGTGGTGATCTGGTCAATATGGCGGCCATCCGGCGTCGGCCAGGCGCGCCACTGCTTGCCGTAGACCGGGCCCAGATCGCCGTTTTCATCCGCCCACTCGTCCCATATGGAGACGTTGTTCTCGCGCAGATAGGCGATATTGGTGTCGCCCTGCAGGAACCATAGCAGTTCATGAATGATCGAGCGTAAATGGCAGCGCTTGGTCGTGACCAGCGGAAAACCTTCCTGCAGGTTGAAGCGCATCTGGTGGCCAAAAATGGAGATCGTACCGGTGCCGGTGCGATCGTTCTTTGGCGTGCCCTCATCGAGCACTTTTTGCATCAGTTCAAGATACTGTTTCATGATTCCTCAGGAGACCTGTTGCTGTGGACGACGATACGCCCAGACCATCATCAAGATGCCTGCCACAATCATTGGCACAGAGAGGATCTGCCCCATGCTGATGTACTGCACCCACGCACCGGTAAACTGCGCATCCGGCTGGCGGAAGAACTCAACGATGATGCGGAACGCACCATAACCGATCAGGAACAGGCCCGATACGGAGCCCGTCGGGCGCGGCTTGCGGATGAACAGGTTCAGAATGATAAACAGCACTACACCTTCCAGCGCCATCTCGTACAGCTGGGACATATGGCGCGGCAGAACGCCGTAGGTATCGAAAATCGACTGCCACTCCGGATGCGACGGCAGCAGCGCGATATCTTCGGCACGGGACTGCGGGAACAGCATGGTGAATGACACGCTCGGATCGACGCGGCCCCAGAGTTCACCGTTGATAAAGTTACCGAGACGACCTGCGCCCAGACCAAACGGGATCAGAGGTGCAATAAAATCAGCCACCTGGAAGAAGCTACGTTTGGTACGTTTGGCGAAGATAACCATTACCAGGATGACGCCGATCAGGCCACCGTGGAAGGACATGCCGCCATCCCAGACGCGGAACAGGTAGAGCGGATCGGCCAGGAAGACCGGGAAGTTATAGAACAGCACATAACCGATACGTCCACCGAGGAAAACGCCGAGGAAACCGGCATACAGCAGGTTTTCCACTTCGTCTTTGGTCCAGCCGCTGCCAGGGCGTTTGGCACGACGGCCAGCCAGCCACATGGCAAAGACGAAACCGACCAGATACATCAGACCGTACCAGTGAAGCGCAACGGGTCCTACTGAGAAAATGACCGGATCAAACTCCGGAAAATGCAGATAGCCACTGTTCATCTGTCACCACAAGATGTTGTTATTCCGCTGAAAGTGGACAGCGGCAGAGATGCGCGCAGAGGTGTACCCTGCGCTCCAAAGTTGCGAATCATAGCACAAGCGAGCGTGGAGGTTGCGCCCGAGATGTAAAAGATGTGTATAGAGACTTCGCGCAGTTTGTATCCCTCCCCGAGGAGGAAGGGATACCCGGTGCTTAACGCCCGCCGCGGATCAGGCCGCCCATGCCGCGACGCTCCATAAAGGCCGCCACCTGATGGCGTACTTCCGTTGCCAGCTGTGCTTCAAGGCTGCGTTTCGCCAGCAGCTGCGCCTCTTCGAAGTCGATATGGCGCAGGAGGTACTTCACGCGTGCGACGGAGCGTCCGTTCATGGATAAGTGACGGAAGCCAAGGCCAATCAGGATCGCCACACACATTGAGTCACCGGCCATCTCGCCGCACAAACGCAGGTCAAGCCCCTGCTCTTGTGCCTCGCGGGCAATCATCGCCAGCACGCGCAGCATTGCCGGGTGCAGACTATCGTAAATACTCGCCACCCGCGTGTTGTTGCGATCCACCGCCAGCATGTACTGGGTCAGGTCGTTGGTACCCACCGAGATGAAATCAACCCGGCTCGCCAGCTGCGGCAGCATAAAGACCATTGAGGGGACTTCGAGCATTACCCCAATACGCGGTTTCGGAATTTCGTAGCCGATCATCTCTTCGACTTCGCGCCCGGCGCGTTCGATCAGACGGCGGGCCTCATCGATCTCGTCAATGCTGGTGACCATCGGCAGCAAAATGCTGAGGTTACCGGTGGCGGCATTGGCGCGCAGCATGGCGCGCACCTGGATCAGGAAGATCTCCGGCTGATCGAGGGTAATGCGGATCCCGCGCCAGCCCAGGCAGGGGTTCTCTTCGCTGATCGGCATGTACGGCAGTTGCTTATCCGCGCCAACGTCCAGAGTGCGCAACGTCACCGGTTTGTCGTTGAACATCTGCAACATGCCCTGATACTGCGCGACCTGCTCCTCCTCAGAAGGGAAGCCGCTTTGCAGCATAAACGGAATTTCTGTGCGATAGAGACCAATGCCATCGATGCGGCTGCCGAGCTTCTCTTCGTGTTCCGGGCTTAACCCGGCATTGAGCATCACTTTGATTCGCTCACCGCTTTTCAGCGCCGCAGGCTGATTAACATCATCTTCGGCAAGACGGCTCAGCTCATTCTCTTCGCTGATAAGCTTTTGATATTCCTGCAACAGCACCGGTTCAGGATCGACCAGCAGTTCGCCGCGATAGCCGTCGACCACCAGCGTGCGTCGGTGCAGTGCCGAGGGCTGAATGTCCGCGCCCATCACCGTCGGGATCCCCAGCGCACGCACCATAATGGCGGCATGGGAGTTGGCGGCACCATCGCGTACCACGATCCCGGCCAGCCGATCCTGCGGCAGTTCCGCGAGGGTGGTTGCAGATAGTTCATCCGCCACCAGCACAAAGCGCGGCGGCCAGGTGTTGGCCCCCTGGATGGTGTCATCGAGATGGAACAGCAGACGCTGGCCTAAGGTGCGCAGATCCCCGGCACGCTCTTTCAGATAGCCGTCGGTTAAGGCGGCAAACTGTTCGGCGAATTTTTCGATGATCTTTTTGACCGCCCACTCCGCGACCGAGCCGCTGTCGACCTCGTCAAACAGCTCCCGACGCAGCCGGGCATCGGACAGCAGGTGCGAATAAAGATCGAAGATCGCCGCCGTCTCTTTCTGCGCCCCGGCAGCAAAACGCTTGCTGTAGCGGCGAAACTCGTTGGCGGCCTCTTCCAGCGCGCCGGTTAGACGTTCGCGCTCAAGGGCGGTATCCAGCGTCGAGGCTTCGTAAACCTGCTCCATTAACGGCAGCGTGGCGTCCATCCACCCTTCTGCAATCGCGACGCCCGGCGAGGCCGGTAAAGCGCGAATGCGCGTCTGCCGGTACTGACCAAAGAGCGCTGCCAGCTGGGACTGGGAGAGGATGGCGGCCATTTGCGTGGCAAGCGTAACGAGGAACGACTCTTCGCTTTCATCGTACTGGCGCAGCTCACGCTGCTGTACCACCAGCACGCCAAGGAGCTGACGGCGCTGAATAATGGGTACGCCGAGGAATGCGCGGAAGCGCTCCTCTTTTACGGAGGGGATGTATTTAAAGCTGGGGTGTTTCTGCGCATCGGCAAGGTTGATGGGTTCCGCCAGTCGCCCGACCAGACCCACAACACCTTCATCAAATGCCAGCGCAACGGTACGACCACGCGGTTTTTTTAATCCGCGCGTGGCCATAAGGTAGTAACACCTGCGGTCATGGTCGGCAAGATAGACCGAACACACCTCGGTTTCCATCGCAAGGCAGATATCCGTGACCAGAATATCCAGCGCCTCGTTGAGCCGTGGGGCACTGGCCACCTTCTCGACTATTTCGCGCAGGCGGGTGAGCATAATGTGCGTAGCTTAACCTCTTTTACGTCGCCAGGCAGGTGCGCTCTGCGGCTTAGGAGGGGTCTCCTGCAGCAACATCACAGCACTTGCGAACTCTTTCATCACCCTACGGTAAACGTCGCGCTTAAACGACACGACCTGACGAACGGGATACCAGTAGCTGACCCAGCACCAGCCATCAAATTCGGGCGTGCTGCTGGTTTGCATATTGATATCCGCATCGCTGCTCACCAATTGCAGAAGAAACCATTTCTGTTTCTGGCCGATACATACCGGCTTTGTGTCCCAACGCACCAAACGCTTCGGTAACTTGTAACGCAACCAGTTGCGGGTCGAAGCCAGAATGCGAACATCCTTGCGGCTTAAGCCAACTTCTTCGAACAGCTCCCGATACATCGCTTGCTCTGCGGACTCTCCTGGATTGATCCCACCTTGGGGAAATTGCCAGGAGTGCTGACCATATCGCCGGGCCCACATAACCTGACCCTGGCGATTACAAATTACGATACCTACATTCGGGCGGTAGCCATCGTCATCAATCACCGGACTACCCCAAACTAAACCTTATATATAAATGATTGTTTCACACTCCAGTGAGGCGGTAAACCACTCTCTTTCTGGCCTGGAGCCTAATAACATTTGAATAACTCACAATTATCAGCTGAGTTATAAACAGATGACCGGTACAAAGGGCAATTTTATTCACTTTTTCTGTGGATAGAGTTGTGAAGAAGTGTGGAATTACCGATGGACAACCCAGATCACTCTGAATATTACAGAGATGAGTGATTTTTACAAATCACTATAATTCATGGAGTTAAATTATAAATTACCTGAATTACACGGCATAGTGTGATGTACATCACCTTAAAGATCCTGGCACTGATGAAAGATCGAACAACGTCGGTTTTATCCACAGATTGTGCCAATAAGTTAGGCACATTTTGTCTGATTTTTCGATTTTCGTCCCACGTCAAGGCTGTAAATGGAAACAGTAGTGGGGGTTATTCCCAGTTATCCCATTTTTCTGTGGATAACAGGGTGTAAGATCCTGTTTATTGTCAGTGACCAGATTTGAACAACCGGGAGAGCTCCCTTAGCGAAACGGAATTGCAGGTGATAAAAAGGCTGATAAATCATCCACCTGGCACCAGCAAAAAGAAAAAGATAAACTCAGACCGTGCGGTGGAAAACTGCTGTTCACTTTTTAACCAGAAGGCAACGATCATGCTTCCCCTTGTTCCCCTGACGTCTCCCCCCGCAACGGAAGCGGCATTACTGCAACAAGCGCAACGCCTGGCGGGATACTCGCTGGGAGAACTCGCCGCCCTGGCCGGTCTGCCCATTCCACCCGATCTTAAGCGTGATAAGGGATGGACGGGCATTCTGCTGGAGCTGTGGCTGGGGGCTAGCGCGGGCAGCAAACCTGAACAGGATTTTGCCGCGCTGGGGGTGGAGCTGAAGACCATTCCGATCGACAGCCTGGGCCGTCCGCTGGAAACCACCTTTGTCTGCGTGGCGCCGTTAACCGGCAATACCGGGATCACCTGGGAGAGCAGCCACGTGCGGCATAAGCTAAAGCGTGTGCTGTGGATCCCGGTGGAGGGCGATCGGGCGATCCCGCTGGCGGCACGGCGCGTCGGTGCGCCGTTGATCTGGAGCCCGGATGAGGAGGAAGATCGTCAGCTGCGCCTGGACTGGGAGGAGTTGATGGACATGATCGTGCTGGGTCAGGTTGAGCGTATCACCGCCCGCCACGGTGAAGTGCTCCAGCTGCGGCCCAAAGCGGCAAACAGTAAAGCCCTCACCGAGGCCATCGGCGCGCACGGGGAACCGATCCTGACCCTGCCCCGCGGCTTTTATTTGAAAAAAAACTTCACGGGTGCGCTGTTAGCGCGTCATTTTTTGCTGAATACCTGATTTTTTAGCCAGAATTATGTCGTTTATCACATATTTGCCTGTTTTTTCAGATTTCACCGCTTTGTGAAAACCATTACCGGAGTTATTACTACACTAATCATGTGATACGAGCCAGGTGGAGGTAATAAGAATGAAAAAATGGGCAGTGATAATCTCAGCTGTTGGTTTAGCGTTTGCCGTTTCAGGTTGTAGCAGCGATTACGTCATGGCGACGAAATATGGCCGCATGATCCTGACCGACGGCAAACCCGAAGTCGACGATGATACCGGTCTGGTCAGCTACCGCGATCGGGAAGGTAATAATATGCAGATTAACCGCGACGACGTTTCGCAGATTATCGAAAGATAATATTGAAGGTCAGCAACTTGCTGGCCTTTTGATTTTTCTCTTCCCCTTTCGCTTCCCCTCTGCCATGTTTATTGTCCTTCGTCGGGAATTTCCTGACACGCTTAACATGTCAACTAAGGAAGCCGGCTATGCAATATCACCGTATCCCCCATAGCGCTCTTGAGATAAGCCAACTGGGGTTGGGCACGATGACATTTGGTGAACAAAATAGCGAAGCCGATGCCCATGCACAACTCGATTACGCCGTCAGCCAGGGCATTAACCTGATTGACGTTGCTGAAATGTACCCGGTTCCGCCACGCCCGGAAACCCAGGGCTTAACCGAAACCTACGTCGGCAACTGGCTGGCAAAACGCGGCAACCGCGAAAAGCTGATTGTTGCCTCTAAGGTCAGCGGCCCGTCACGCAATAACGACAGCGGCATTCGCCCGAATCAGATCCTCGATCGTAAGAACATCCGCGCCGCGCTGGACGCCAGTCTGACGCGTCTGCAGACGGATTACCTCGACCTGTATCAGGTTCACTGGCCTCAGCGTCCGACCAACTGCTTCGGCAAGCTCGGGTATAGCTGGAGCGACAGCGCACCGGTCGTTACGCTGCTGGAAACGCTGGAAGCCTTAACCGAATGCCAGCGTGCGGGTAAAATCCGCTATATCGGCGTCTCTAACGAAACGGCTTTCGGCGTGATGCGCTATCTGCACCTGGCGGATAAGCACGATCTGCCGCGCATCGTCACCATCCAGAACCCGTACAGCCTGTTGAACCGCAGCTACGAAGTGGGTCTGGCGGAGGTGAGCCAGTATGAAGGCGTTGAGCTGCTGGCCTACTCCTGCCTGGCCTTTGGCACGCTGACCGGTAAGTATCTCAACGGTGCAAAACCGGCGGGGGCGCGTAATACGCTGTTCAGCCGCTTTACTCGTTACAGCGGCGAGCAGACGCAGAAAGCGGTAGCGGCCTATGTGGATATCGCCAGACGTCACGGGCTCGATCCGGCGCAGATGGCGCTGGCCTTTGTGCGCCGTCAGCCGTTTGTAGCCAGCACCCTGCTGGGCGCAACCACCATGGAACAGCTGAAAACTAACGTTGAAAGCATCCATCTGGAGCTGAGCGAAGAGGTGTTAGCGGAGATTGAAGCGGTACATCAGGTGTATACCTACCCGGCACCCTGACAAAAGCAAAAAGGCAACGTAAGTTGCCTTTTTAATATGTGCGCCCTCTTCTCGTGGGCTAAGGGATCCCCACCAAAAATATTCACACGGACTATCCCCTCTCCCTTGAGGGAGAGGGTTAGGGTGAGGGGGAGCATGCGACTCAGGAGGTGGTTCCGTTCACCTCAGGTTCCTTGCTTCTCTGCCAGGCCTGAACCGGTGAACGTGCCAGGGGGGCTCGCCGCCTCCCCCCTGGCTACCCCGGCTCCCGGCAAAAAAAATCGCCGCTTCGCGGTGACCCTCAGCTTATTCCTTCAGGCTTTCGGGTCGGGCACCAGCCTGCATCCATGCAGGCTATGCCCTCTCGGCGCGTCCCTGCGCCTCGCCCCGGCCTTCCGGAAACGCTTCGGCGATTTTCAGCCGGACCAGGGAGTCGCTGTAAGCCCTTTATTATCAGGTGATTATTTCATTGCTTTAAAGGCAATAAAATTACTGAGGATTCCTCTGCCTCGTGGAAGAGGGCATCAAATCGCTCCGGCGCCGCCTGATTGCCCGGCGGCGCTGCGCTTGCCGGGCCTACAAAGTCAAAGGCAAGGTTTGTAGGTCGGGTAAGGCGTAGCCGCCACCCTATCACCGCCGACGCTGCCAGATCCACAGCGCCGCAATCGCCAGCGCAAACAGGCCACCAAAGCCGACCCCAATGCCCACCACCGGCACACCCACCTTCACCGCCAGCGAGTAAAGACCCAGCATCAGCAGCATGGCGGCGTTTTCGCCGAGGTTTTGCACCGCGATGGCGTTGCCTGCCCCGACGGTCTGCTTCCCGCGCTCCTGCAACAGCGCATTCAGCGGCACCACGAAGAAACCACCGCAGATCCCCATCAGGAACAGCAGCGCATAGGCTGGCAACAGCGCATGCTGCAGCGCGAAGATCAGCACCACAACGCCGATCAGGATCCCGGCGGGCATGCAGCGCGCGACGGTTTGCAGCGTTACCAGCTTCGCCGCCGCCCCCGCACCCAGCACAATGCCCACTGCCACCATCGCATTGAGATAGGTCGGTGTGGCGTTATCGGTAATGCCCAGCGCCGTCGGCACCCACAGCACCAGCAGGAAGCGCAGCGTGACCCCCGCGCCCCAGAACATGCTGGTGCCCAGCAGCGAGAAGCGGGTTTCGCCGTTCCGCCACAGCAAGCGACAGGCATTAAAGAAGCTGGCGGTCATCGGCGTAAAACGCCAGGACTGCCCCGGACGGGCCGCCGGCAGTTTCGGGATAAACAGGTTGGCGATCACTGCCCCGGCATACATCACCGCGCAGATCCCCAGCGCCGCCAGCACGTGCCAGTCTGCCAGCACCCCACCCGCCATCGAGCCCAGCAGGATCGCCGCTATGGTCGAGGCCTCCATCAGCCCGTTGGCTTTGACCAGCTTATCGCCCGTCGTCAGTTCACCGAGGATACCGTACTTGGCGGGGGAGTAGGCTGCCGCCCCGATCCCCACCAGCGTATAGCCAATAAACGGATTCACGCCGAAGCAGATGCTGGCGGCACCCAGCAGCTTCAGGCTGTTGGCGAACATCATCACCCGCCCTTTGGCGAAGCTGTCCGCCACCTGACCGACAAAGGGGGCGAAAAGGATGTAAGCGCCCACAAACACCATCTGCAGGATCGGCTGGCTCCAGTCCGGATAAAACTGGGATTTGAGCAGCGCCAGGGTGGCAAACAGCAGCGCGTTATCACCAAAGGCAGAGAGGAACTGGGCGGCAGTAACCGCCATCATCCCCTTCGACCAGATGGAGGTGTTAGTGGGTACTGACTCACTCATTATGCGACTCCGCCTGGTCAACCATGCCTTTGAGGGTGACAAAATCCGGTTTGCCGCTACCCAGCACCGGGAGTTGTTTCAGATAACGAATATCGCGTGGAACGGCCAGTTCCGGGATACCATGTTCACGCGCATGCTGAAGAAGCTGCTCGCGCTTCAGCTCGCTGTCAGTGGTGAAGAGCACCAGCGCCTCACCTTTGCTGGCATCGGCTTTCACCGCCGTGGCGTGCATTTTGTCTGCCGATACGGCCAGCGCCAGCTGTTCCACCATCTCCAGCGACACCATTTCTCCGGCAATTTTGGCAAAGCGTTTTGCGCGCCCCTGGATCTGCACATAGCCCTGCTCGTCAAAGCGCACAATGTCCCCTGTGTCGTACCAGCCGGCCTCCACTTCACCGTTAACGTTTTCCGCCGTCGGCACTTCCAGCACGCCCGGATTTTCTACCCGCAGGTAGCCGTTCATCACGTTCGGTCCTTTCAGCTGCAGGCGTCCGCCCTCTTCGATACCCGGAACGGCGAGCAGACGCGCGTCCATCCCCGGTAAAATGCGCCCGACGGTGCCGGGTTTCGCCGCCATCGGCACGTTAATGGAGACTACCGGCGCGCACTCGGTCACGCCATAGCCTTCCAGAATGCGCAGGCCAAATTTGTCCTGCCACAGCTGGCGGGTGCTCTCCTGCAGTTTTTCCGCCCCGGCTACCACATAACGCACGCGGTGGAAATCATAGGGATTGGCAAAACGGGCGTAGTTGCCGAGGAAGGTCGAGGTGCCGAAAATCACCGTACAGTTACGGTCGTAGGTCAGCTCCGGCACGATGCGGTAGTGCAGCGGACTCGGGTAGAGGAATATTTCGGCCCCGGTCAGCAAGGGCGTGAACAGCCCCACCGTCAGGCCAAAGGAGTGGAACAGCGGCAGCGCCGACATAAAGCGATCCCGGGCGGTGAAGTCGGCGATGGTTTTGATCTGCTCGACGTTGGCCAGCAGGCTTTTATGGCTGTGAACCACCCCTTTCGGGCTCCCTTCCGAACCGGAGGTAAAGAGGATCACCGCGGCATCTTCCGGCTGCTGTTTAACCTGCGCCAGGTGCGGCATCAGCAGGTGAGCAAAAATCCACAGCTTGTCGCCAGCGGTAACTTCCGCTTTCAGATCTTCGAGGAAGACCCAGCGCACCTGGGTGAGCTGCTCCGGCAGATGCCAGAGTTTACCTTTATCGAGGAAGGTACGTGAGGTGAACACGGTGTTGATCTGCGCGGCGGTGATGGCGCTACCGAGCCCCTTCACGCCGGCGGTGTAGTTCAGCATTGCCGGGACACGCCCGCGAGAGACGGCACCAAAGATCACCGCGGCGCTGATCCCAGCGTTGGGCAGCATCAGGCCGATCTTTTCCCCCTGTTTGCTGTATTTTTCGAGAATACGGCCCACAAACAAGGTCTTGGTCAGCAGCTTGTGATAGTTATCAGGGGCGAAATTGATATCGTCGATACAGTTTTTCTTCGCGCCATAGCGGTACATCGCCGTCAGCAGCGACTCATAAAGGGTCTCACGCGGGCGCACCGCCATCCGGGCTTCCATCATGACCTGATGCAGCATCTCACCGGCGATTTTACGTCGATCCCGGGCACGGGGCGCGTCGGGCATTGGCAAGGAGGTCGGCGGCAGCAGATGCAGGGTGATGCGCGGGAACAGGCGCTGTTTCACCAGCCCTTTCAGGCGGCTGAAAAAGGTCAGTTCTGCCCCTTCAATGCGCACCGGCACCACAGTGGCACCGGATTTCGCTGCCACAAAGCCCGCGCCGTCATAGATTTTCATCAGCGAGCCGGTAATGGAGATACGCCCTTCCGGGAAGATCACCACCGGACGCCCCTGCTCAATCAGACGCACCAGGTGTTTGATCATCATCGGTTTGGTCGGGTCGAGCGGGACAAAATCAATCAGCTTCGTCAGCCAGCGCATGTACCACTGCTTGCTGACGGAGGTGTAGACCGCAAACACCGGACGCACGGGTAAAAACAGCGCCAGCAGGATACCGTCAATAAAGGAGACGTGGTTGGGGGTAATAAGAACGCGATCGGCGTGCAATGCCCGGGTGTCGCCCGTCAGACGGACGCGAAAAAGAATACGGAACAGCGTGCGGAAGAACCCAAATAGCATTTCAACTCCCTTTGCCTTTCAATTAGCCGGGTTACGGTAAATTGTGGCAGATTACACGAGAAGTGCAGCAGGAGCGACAGCCGGATAAAGACAAAAAAAAACCTGCGCATCTGCGCAGGCTGGTGCAAGAGATGAGTACGCAGTACGTACTAAGAATTCTCACCAATCAATACCTCTGGGATCTTGATTGTGGATCCAGGCCATCGACTTCACCAGCGCAAAAAAGCAAGGGAATGAGCCGAAGTGCAACCAGGTGTGAATTTCTTCGGCGGCTGTTACATTTTGAACAACAAGCAAAAAAAACCTGCGTAAGAACGCAGGCTGGTGTAAAGCGTGTCAGTTAACCGCGGGTCAACTTCACCTATCAATACCTCTGGGATCTCAAATGTAGCAACGGCGACTAAATCCCTGCCAGCAGACAATCGCAACAGCCTGAGGCAAAGTGTAACCAAAGATTCAAATTCACCCGCTTCTGTCACGCTTCGCTGTGTAACGATTACACAATTTCCGCAGCCACGTGTCACCTTTGTGAATTGCCTCACCGCCCTGCGCTTGAATACGCCTGACTTTTCCGCAACACTATTTAGTGTGTAAACGCTTACCCCAATGAGAAGGTAAAGAATGGCGACAATTAAGGATGTGGCCCGACTGGCGGGTGTTTCTGTCGCCACGGTTTCACGCGTCATCAATAATTCCCCCAAAGCCAGCGAAACCTCCCGCCAGGCGGTGCTGACCGCCATGGAGTCACTGAACTATCACCCGAACGCCAACGCCCGGGCGCTGGCTCAGCAGTCCACCGATACCGTCGGGCTGGTGGTGGGCGATGTGTCGGATCCCTTTTTCGGCGCGATGGTGAAAGCCGTCGAGCAGGTCGCCTACCACACCGGCAATTTTCTGCTGATCGGCAACGGTTACCACAATGAGCAGAAAGAGCGTCAGGCGATTGAGCAGCTGATCCGCCATCGCTGCGCGGCACTGGTGGTCCATGCCAAAAAGCTGTCGGACGAAGAGCTAGTTCATCTGATGAAGCAGATCCCCGGCATGGTAATTGTGAACCGTATTATTCCCGGCTATGAGCAGCGCTGTGTGTCGCTGGACGATCGCTACGGCGCCTGGCTTGCCACCCGCCACCTGATCCAGCAGGGACATACCCGCATCGGCTACCTCTGCTCCAATCACGCCATATCTGACGCCGAAGATCGGCTGCAGGGCTACTACGATGCACTGCGCGAGAACGACCTGCCCTGCAACGATCGTCTGGTCACTTACGGTGAACCCGATGAGCGCGGCGGTGAGCAGGCGATGACGGAGCTGCTTGGACGGGGGCGTAACTTTACGGCGATCGCCTGTTACAACGACTCGATGGCCGCCGGAGCAATGGGGGTGCTGAACGATAACGGGATTGACGTGCCGGGAGATATTTCGCTGATCGGCTTCGATGACATCCTGATCTCGCGCTATGTACGGCCGCGGCTGACCACGGTGCGCTACCCAATCGTCACCATGGCGACCCAGGCGGCGGAGCTGGCGCTGTCACTGGCGGATAAACGTCAGCCGCCGGAGATCACGCATGTCTTCAGCCCGACGCTGGTGCGTCGTCACTCGGTCACACCACCGGCAGAGTCCGCCAGCGAATAGCGGTAGAGATGCACGGTTTTGTCCGGGTACTCCAGACCGTCACCCATGTAGTGCCAGCCGTAGCGTTCATAGAAATCGCGGCAGGCGGACCAGAGATGCAGTTCGCGATAGCCGATCCCGGCTGCATATTTCTGCACGTGCTGCTGTAATTTCCCCGCCAGCCCCTGCCCGCGCGCGGCTTCATCCACGTACAGCGCCGCCAGCCACGGATAGAGATCCTGGCGGGTGATCAGGTCGCAGCGCCATAGCCCCACCGTGCCGAGTAGCTGTTCACCCTGAGTGGCAATAAAGGTCAGCGGCAGCGCGCCCGGCGTTTGACTGTAAGTCACTACGCTGGCAAAAAAGTCGCGCGACAGCCCGTCGCCAAAGGCCTGCCATAGCCAGTCGATCACCTGCTCCGCATGCTGTGGGGCGGCGTACAGCGGTTGAATAATCACACCAGCTTCCCCTGGAAAATGGGCACCGACTCAAACAGATAGCCGTCAAAGTCCGGGGCATCTTCATCGGAGAGTTCCAGCAGGCTCTTTTTGACATTTTCCAGATGCTGGAACATCGCCTGCCAGGCCCCCATCACGTCGCGGCGACGCAGGGCGGCCAGAATAGTCTGCCTGTCGCCCAGCCACTTCAGGCGATACGCCCTGCTGGCGATATGAACGTTAAACTGCTGCCACAGTGGACTGCTATCCATGTGGTGCCAGACGCTTTCGACGGTCGCCAGCAGCATCTGGTTCTGCGTGGCGCCCGCCAGCACCAGATGGAACATCTTGCTGTTGTCCTGGCTGTTGTCGTTGGCGGCGATCGCCCGCTGCTCCTGCTCAATGATGCGACGCAGGTTGTCGATGTCCGCCCGGGTCGCCATTTTGGCGGCAAAGGCGGCGATGTTGCTTTCGAGCAGCTGGCGCGCCTGCAAAATCTCAAACGGGCCAACGTCGCTTTTTAACAGACGCTCTTCCTCGTTCTCATGCTCTTCGGGAATGCGCATCACGTAGACGCCGGAGCCCTGACGGATATCCACGGTGCCCTGTAACTCCAGCATCAGCAGCGCTTCCCGCACGATGGTGCGGCTGACGCCGTAGGTTTCCGCAATATTGCGCTCCGGCGGCAGACGCGAGCCCACGGGATAGTGCCCCTGGATGATCTGGGCGCGTAAATCCTCGCCAATCTCCTGGTACTGCTTCTTTTCCGCCGGGACGACAGCCTTATCCACGTTATCACCTGTACTCTGAGTTAATGCGGCCAGTTTGCGCACTATGTTACCAGAAGCATCGCGATCTGCGCCTACTTCCATTCGTCATCGAGGGTCAGGGTCAGGACGCGCTCATCACGCAGTTGCCGGAACCAGCTGGCCGACTTTTTGGCGCGTCGGGCGCGGTTATCCGCCAGATCGATCTCAATCAGGCCGTACCGGTTTTTAAAGGCGTTCATCGGCGAGACGTTGTCGGTGAAGGCCCACAGCATGTAGCCGTGGCAGTTCGCCCCCTCCTCCCGCGCCAGCAGGGTGTAATAAAGATGCTCGCTGATAAAGTTGATGCGGTAGTTGTCCTCGATGATGCCGTCGTGGTTACGGTACTGGGCTTCGTTTTCAACTCCCATCCCGCTTTCGGCCACGAACCAGTCGATGTTGCGGTAGTCGTTTTTGATCCGCATCGCCATGTCGTAAATGATGCGCGGGGCGATCTCCCACCCGCGAGAAGGGTTCATCCGCCGCCCCGGCAGTTCAAACGGCTCGTAGTAGTACGCCGGGTGGAACGACGTCTCGGGGTGCCAGGCCCGGGACGGAGCCTTTACCCGGTGCGGGTAATAGAGGTTGATGCCCAGCTCGTCAACGGTGTTGTCGGCAATCAGCGCCAGCTCTTCGGGGCTGTACTCCCACTGCACCTGATGTCTCTCCAGCAGGGTGAACAGTTCCTGCGGGTAGCGCCCGTGCACCAGCGGATCGAGGAATACCCGGTTGTAGAACAGATCGTAGATCTCCGCCGCTTTTACGTCATGGGCCGCACGTGAGCGTGGATAGGTCACTTCCGGGTTAAGAATGCAGCCCACGCTGCCGCTGTAGCCCTTCTCGCGGAACAGCTTCACCACCTTCGCCGTCGCCAGCACCTTGTGGTGATTCCACTGCATCCAGGTGCTGGTGTTCTGTTCGTAGGGCCAGCGCAGCGCGTCGAGATAGACCCGGGTCTGCACCACAATCGGCTCGTTGAAGCTAAACCAGCGCTTCACCAGATGGTGATAGCGGGCAAAGACCTTTTCGGCATAGCGGACAAACAGCTCCACCACATGCTTCGAGGCCCAGCCGCCGTAGGTTTCCAGCAAGGTGCCCGGCAGCTCGTAATGCTCGAGGCAGATCATCGGCTCAATGCCCTGACGATGCATCTCGGCAAACAGGGCGTCGTAATATGCGGCGTACTCCTCATCGACGGTGGCGTTTTCATAGTCGGTGAGAAAACGCGACCAGTTGATGGAGGTGCGGTAGTGGGTCAGCCCGGCCTGCTTCATCAGCGCGACGTCTTCGCGGAAACGGTTAATGAAATCGGTAGCGACTGCCGGACCGTAGCCGTTATGCCACACCTGACGATCGTTTTTGTACCAGAGATCGATCCACGAATCCTGCCCCGCTTTCTTGCCGCTCCAGCCCTCGGTCTGCCAGGCGGAGGCCGCAGCCCCAAGGATAAAGTCCCCGGGGATTTTTATCTGTTTAATGCTCATGCGTTATTCGTTGCCTCCTGGTTAGCGGCCTGAATCGCGGCCTGCTCGGCACGGCGTGAAGCGATCTTCACAAACGGCAGGTAGATCAGCACCGCAGTAATAATGCAGACACCCTGGGTGACCACTGCGCCCATCGAACCGGCGGTGGAGAGCCAGGCGTTGATCAGCGGCGGCGTGGTCCAGGGCACCATCACTACGGCTTTACCGGCAAAGCCGGTGACGGTGGCGAAGTAGCCGATGGAGCCGGTCACTAATGGGGTGATGATGAACGGGATCGCCAGAATCGGGTTGAGCATGATTGGCATACCGAAGATCACCGGCTCGTTGATGTTAAAGATCCCCGGGCCGATGGAGAGCTTGGCGATCTCCTTCATCTCTTTACGTTTGGTGCCAATCATCACCGCGATCAGCAGGCCGATGGTCAGACCCGAGCCGCCGATGCTCATGTAGACGTCCCAGAACGGCATGGTGATGATGTTCGGGATCTCTTTGCCCTGCTCAAAGGCGCTCATGTTGACGGTGATCGCCCCCAGCAGCAGCGGCTCGCGGATCGGTTTGATCATCTGGTTACCGTGGATACCGATCACCCAGAACAGCTGGGCGACAAACATCAGCAGCAGGATCCCCGGCAGGCTTTGCACCACCCGCTCCAGGGGCTGTTGCACCACCTGGTAGACCGCATCGTAGAGGTACATGCCGGTCACCTGATGGAACACAAAGCCGAAGGTGGCGATGAGGGTGGTGGTAATGATCGCCGGGATCAGCGCCGAGAACGAGGCCGACACGTTCGGCGGCACGGTGTCAGGCATCCTGATCTTCAGCCCCGGCCGGCCTTCCAGCCAGCAGTAGATCTCTACCGACAGGATGGCGATGAACATGCCGAGGAACAGGCTGCGGGTATCGGAGAACTGGCGCAGGAGCACATCTTTTACCATGTGCATTTCGCCGTCGACCATCATCTCAACGGTAGTTGGCGTGACGCAGATAAAGCAGATCACCGCCAGCAGCCCCGGGAAGAGGGATTTAATGCCGTTGATACGCCCCAGTTCGATGCCGATCAGGAACACGGCCCCGATATTGAGGAAGTTCAGCGTGGCATAGTTCAGGGCGCTGGTGATCGGCTTCAGCGTGGCGAGAAACGAGAGCGACTGAAAGCTGGCTAAGCCGTTTTTCGGATCCAGCACCATATTGGAGATCAGCACCGAAAATGCGCCCACGATGATGACCGGCATTAAGGTGATGAAGGCGGACTTTATCGCCATGATATAGCGATAACTGTTGAACTTTGTGGCGAAACTGCCCAGAGAGTTGATCAGTTTTTCCTGTAATGCCATGGGGTAATACCTCAGTAAAAGGGCCTTTATTGGGATAAGGTGTACAGCCGGCTTCTATTGGCATACCAAAAATAGCTTCCAGTCACGATTTGTTCTGTGATTAAGCTCTCAACGCGACAAGAGGTATCCCAGAGTGTGATTTATAATCACTTTGGTATGCCACTTTTGCCTGACTCCTCACCCGTTGCCAGAAAGCGTGATCCTGATGAGGGTTTTGCCCCTCCCGCCCGGCTTATGCCGCTGAACGTCTGTGATAAACTTGCGTGCATAACGTGGAAGCAGGAAGAGCAAATGGCAACAATGCTGGATGTCTCACTGCGCGCGGGCGTGTCGAAAGCCACGGTGTCGCGCGTACTGAACGGCACAGGTCAGGTCAAAGAGAGTACCCGTCAGCAGGTGTTTAACGCGATGGAAGAGCTGGGCTACCGCCCCAATTTTCTGGCGCGATCGCTGGCGAACCGGACCAGCAACAGCATTGGTCTGGTGGTTTCGACCTTTGACGGTTTTTACTTTGGGCGCCTGCTGCAGCAGGCCTCACGTCAGACCGAAACGCACGGCAAGCAGCTGATTGTCACCGACGGTCACGATACCCCGGAGCGGGAAGAGGAAGCGGTGCAGATGCTGGCCGATCGCCAGTGCGATGCTATCGTGCTCTACACCCGCTACATGAGCGAAAAAGCGATCATGAAGCTCATCAACAGCGTCAAGATGCCGCTGGTGGTGATTAACCGCGACGTCAGCCAGGCCCGGGAGCGCTGCGTGTTCTTCGAACAGCAGGCAGCCGCCTTCAGCGCCGTGGAGTACCTGATAAGCCAGGGGCACCGGGAGATTGCCTGCATGACGGTACCGATCCACACCCCCACCGGCAAGGCGCGTCTGACCGGCTATCGCAAGGCGCTGGAAAAGCACGGCATTCCCTGGGATGAGAGCCGGGTGAAGTATGGCGATTCGGGAATGACCCGCGGATATGAACTGTGCCAGGAGTTACTGAACGACAAGGTGCCCTTCAGCGCCCTGTTTGCCTGTAATGATGATATGGCGCTGGGGGCCTCGAAGGCACTGCACCAGGCCGGGCTGCATATTCCGCAGGATGTGTCGTTATTTGGTTTTGATGACGCGCCCTGCGCCAGGTGGCTGGAGCCCGCGTTATCTACCGTCTATCTGCCGATCGATAACATGATCACCACCGCCATCGATCAGGCGATCCGGCTGGCGAAAAGCGAGCCGATCGAAGCGATCCCGCCCTTTACCGGCACGCTGGTGTTACGTGATTCGGTAGCGGCGGGACCCTGGTTCGATCAGAACAGTTCGAGGGCGAGCAGTTCCTGAATGGTCTGACGACGACGGATCAGCCGCGCCTCACCTTTATCAAACAGCACTTCCGGCAGCAGCGGACGGCTGTTGTAGTTCGAGGACATGGACGCGCCGTAGGCACCGGTATCGTGCAGCACCAGGTAATCCCCGGGCACAACCTGCGGCAGCGCGCGGGTTTCCACTTTCCCGCCCTCCTGCTGGGTAAAGACATCCCCGGATTCGCACAGCGGGCCTGCCACTACCGTCTCTACCACTGGTGCCTGGGTTAAATCCCGGCCGTCGGCCGCGAGGGCCGTAATGTGGTGATAGCTGCCGTACATGGATGGACGCATCAGATCGTTAAAGCCCGCGTCGATCAGCACGAAGTGACGGCTGCCCATCGCCTTCACGCTGCGCACCTGGGACACCAGCACGCCGGATTCCGCCACCAGGAAGCGCCCCGGCTCGATCTCCAGCTTCACCGCATGCCCCAGATGAGCGGCGATTTTGTCGCGCGCGCCGTTCCACAGGCCATAGTAATGATCGGTATCGATCGCCTCTTCCCCTTCGCGATAGGGAATAGATAAGCCACCGCCCGCGGAGATCGCCTCCAGATCCTGACCGAATTCGATCACCTGACGCACCATCGCGCCGCACACCTGCTCAAGGTGACCGTAGTCCACGCCGGAGCCGATGTGCATATGGATCCCCACCAGCTTCAGGTTATAGCGCTGCAGTACGGTCAGTGCCGCAGGCAGATCGCTATACCAGATGCCGTGTTTGCTGTTTTCGCCGCCGGTGTTGGTCTTCTGGCTGTGGCCGTGACCAAAGCCCGGGTTGACGCGCAGCCAGACGCGATGGCCCGGCGACACCTGTCCCAGCTGCTCCAGCATATCCACCGAACCGGCGTTGACCGGGATCTGCAGCTCATGCACTCGGGCCAGGGTGGCGCTGTCGATCAGGTCGGCGGTAAAGACGATGGCGTCGCGGTCGATCTTTGGATCGTAGCCCGCCGCCAGCGCGCGCTCGATTTCACCCAGCGATACGGAGTCAACCTTAACGCCCTGCTCGCGCATCAGGCGCAGAATATGGATGTTGGAGCAGGCTTTCTGGGCAAAACGCACCACGTCGAACTGATGCAGGGCGGCAATTTTGTCGCGGATAATCTGCGCGTCATAAACCCAGACCGGGCAACCAAACTCCGCAGGCAGGCGCAGCAAATTGTCGGCGTTCAGATCGGTATCGGTGTTGTTCAGCGGGCGTGGCATGGTGCTCTCCGGGAAGTCGATTTTTTATGATTACGCCACAGCGCGAAGAGAATAAAAAATATCGTTTTATCGCCAGTCTATGCAAAAATGATATGGATTACGCGCAACCAGGTCGCCTCCCATGCCCGCTGTAAATTTACGCCATATTGAAATTTTCCACGCGGTGATGACCGCCGGAAACCTGACCGAAGCCGCGCGCCTGCTGCATACCTCCCAGCCGACGGTGAGCCGCGAGCTGGCTCGCTTCGAGAAGGTGATCGGCCTGACGCTGTTCGAGCGTACCCGCGGGCGGTTGCACCCCACGGTGCAGGGGCTGCGGCTGTTCGAGGAGGTGCAGCGCTCCTGGTACGGGCTGGACCGCATCGTCAGCGCCGCCGACAGCCTGCGCGAGTTTCGCCAGGGCGAGCTGTCCATCGTCTGCCTGCCGGTCTTCTCCCAGTCGTTTTTGCCCGCCCTGCTGCAGCCGTTTCTCGCCCGCTACCCGGACGTGAACCTGACCATCGTCCCGCAGGAGTCGCCGTTGCTGGAGGAGTGGCTCTCGGCCCAGCGCCACGATCTTGGGCTGACCGAAACCCTCGCCACCCCGGCGGGTACCGCCCGCCATGAACTGCTCTCATTAGATGAGGTGTGCGTCCTGCCTGCCGGACATCGGCTTGCTGAAAAAGCGGTACTGACCCCGGCGGATTTTCAGGGCGAGAACTACATCAGCCTGTCGCGCACCGACAGTTACCGGCAGCTGCTGGACACGCTCTTTGCCGAGCATCAGGTGAAACGACGGATGGTGGTGGAGACCCACAGCGCCGCCTCGATCTGCGCCATGGTGCGGGCGGGGGTGGGGATTTCGGTGGTGAACCCGCTGACGGCGCTGGACTATGCCGACAGCGGGATTGCGATCCGCCGCTTCAGTATTTCGGTGCCCTTTACGGTGAGCCTGATCAGGCCGCTGCACCGCCCGGCCTCGGCGCTGGTGGATACCTTTAGCGCCCATCTGCAGCAGGGGCTGGATACCATTATTGATCCGCTGGAGCGGCTGTTAACCTCGCACGCTACGAAAGCATAAACGCCACCGCATCGGCGGCGTGGATCGCGGCGGTATCAAACACCGGGATCGGGCTTTCATCCGCCGGGATCAGCAGGCCAATCTCGGTGCAGCCGAAGATCACTCCCTGCGCCCCTCGATCGGCGAGCGTCTGGATCACGCTCAGATAGTACTGGCGTGAGTCCTCGCTAAAGGTGCCGAGGCAAAGCTCTTCAAAGATGATCTGATTGATGCGGGCCCGATCTGCCTCGTCCGGGATCAGGCTTTCGATGCCGTACTGCGCCGTCAGCCGCCCGCTGTAGAAATCCTGCTCCATGGTGTAGCGGGTGCCGAGCAGCGCCACGCGGTTCATGCCCGCCGCGGTGATGGCCCGCCCGGTAGCATCGGCGATATGCAGGAACGGCAGAGAGCAGCGCGCTTCAATCTGCGCGGCGACTTTGTGCATGGTGTTGGTGCACAGCAGAATGGCCTCCGCCCCTGCCCCCTGCAATCCCAGCGCTGCCTCAGCGAGGATCTCTCCGGCCTTCTCCCAGTCGCCGCTGGACTGGCAGGCTTCTATCTCATGAAAATCGACGCTGTGCAGCAGCAGGCTGGCCGAGTGCAATCCTCCCAGGCGCTGCTTCACCCCCTCGTTAATCAGACGATAATACGGAATGGTGGATTCCCAGCTCATTCCTCCCAACAGGCCAATCGTTTTCATCGTGCTCTCCTTTCCGGTTTCACCCAGTGAAGCAAACTTGTGATCGAGTTTCCAGTTCTCTGGTTCCACATTTCCTTTTACCCGGCACTGGGATAAATTAAATGAAACGATGTTTCACTATATAACAGGACATGAGCATGTTTATTTTCCACAAAGAAACTCAACTTGAAGATCTGGGTAACGGCGTCTCCCGCCGTATTCTGGCGCACGACGGCAAAATGATGGCGGTAGAGGTCAATTTCGAACAGGGTGCCGTAGGCCCGATGCACAACCACCCGCACGAGCAGCTGACCTATGTGTTATCCGGTGAATTCGAATTCACCATCGGTGAAGAGAAGCATGTCGTTACCGCCGGGGATACGCTGTATAAGCAACCGCACATTATGCACGGGTGCGTTTGCCTGAAGCCGGGCACCCTGCTGGATACCTTTACCCCGGTTCGTGAAGATTTCCTGAAATAATGAACAGGGCGATGCAACTGCATCGCCCTTTTTTCTGCTTAAGTGCAATTCGCTTTATCTCAGCAAATTAATCATTCAACAAGTTAACTATATCCTCGCTACCTTAATTCCCATGTTACATTTTTGCTACAAATATTAGTAGTTTGTCTCTGCCGACGAAAATTCCCAGAATATGTGAGCAAAGTCCTCTGTTTAGCTGGTTTTTTCTCATCGCCTTTCCGCGCAAGTCGATAAAAATGCCATCCATCTCACCTTATTGAAACGCTGTTTCGACCGCGATCACATTTCCACTATTTATTGAATGACGTGGATTTAAATCACAATAAAATAAATTAAAACGTCGTTTTACAAATTGAAAACGGTGGTTCATAAGTTTTAAAAAATTGAAACAACGGCCAGCAGCACCCGTACAGATTCCGTTTTAAACCATTAATTACCAGGTAGGTATGTATGAATGAAAACAAGATGTTGGGGCTGGCGTGGATATCACCCTACATAATTGGGTTGATACTTTTCACCGCCTTCCCCTTTGTTTCATCTTTCTTCCTCAGTTTTACTGAGTACGATTTGATGAGCCCGCCGGTATTTAACGGCATAGAGAACTATCGCTACATGTTTACGGAAGACACCCTCTTCTGGAAATCCATGGGCGTGACCTTTGCCTATGTCTTTTTAACTATCCCACTGAAACTGGCCTTTGCGCTGGGTATTGCGTTTGTTCTGAACTTTAAACTGCGCGGCATCGGCTTCTTCCGTACCGCTTACTATATTCCATCGATCCTCGGCAGTTCCGTGGCCATTGCCGTTCTGTGGCGCGCCCTGTTTGCTATTGATGGCCTGCTCAACAGCTTTATCGGCGTGTTTGGTTTTGACGCGGTGAACTGGCTTGGCGAACCTTCTCTGGCGCTGATGTCCGTGACCCTGCTGCGCGTATGGCAGTTCGGCTCAGCGATGGTGATCTTCCTCGCCGCCCTGCAGAACGTCCCGCAGTCGCAGTATGAAGCGGCGATGATAGACGGCGCGTCCAAGTGGCAGATGTTCATGAAAGTGACCGTGCCGCTGATTACACCGGTGATCTTCTTCAACTTCATCATGCAGACCACCCAGGCGTTCCAGGAATTTACCGGTCCGTATGTTATTACCGGCGGTGGACCAACCTACTCCACCTACCTGTTCTCACTGTACATCTACGACACCGCATTCAAGTACTTTGACATGGGTTACGGCGCGGCACTGGCCTGGGTCCTGTTCCTGGTAGTCGCTGTCTTCGCCGCTATCGCCTTTAAGTCTTCGAAATACTGGGTGTTCTACTCCGCCGATAAGGGAGGCAAAAATGGCTGATATTCAACAACTCTCCACGGCGAGAAGCATCGCAGAACGTGAAGTGGCGCGGACGCTGCGTCGTGAAAAAATTAGCGCCAGCATTCGCTATGTGATCCTGCTGTTTGTTGGCCTGCTGATGCTCTATCCGCTGGTGTGGATGTTCTCGGCGTCGTTCAAACCGAACCACGAGATCTTCACCACCCTGAGCCTGTGGCCGGCACACGCTACCTGGGACGGCTTCATTAACGGCTGGAAAACCGGTACCGAGTACAACTTCGGTCATTACATGCTGAACACCTTCAAGTATGTGATCCCGAAAGTGATCCTGACCATTATCTCCTCCACCATCGTGGCGTACGGCTTTGCCCGCTTCGAGATCCCGTGGAAGAAGTTCTGGTTCGCAACGCTGATCACCACCATGTTGCTGCCAAGCACCGTGCTGCTGATCCCTCAGTACCTGATGTTCCGTGAAATGGGCATGCTGAACAGCTACATGCCGCTGTACCTGCCGCTGGCCTTCGCTACGCAAGGGTTCTTCGTCTTCATGCTGATTCAGTTCCTGCGCGGCGTACCGCGTGACATGGAAGAGGCGGCGCAGATTGACGGTTGTAACTCCATTCAGGTGCTGTGGTACGTGGTGGTACCCATCCTGAAGCCGGCCATCATCTCCGTGGCACTGTTCCAGTTCATGTGGTCAATGAACGACTTTATCGGGCCGCTGATTTACGTCTACAGCGTGGACAAATACCCGATTGCACTGGCTCTGAAAATGTCCATCGACGTCACCGAAGGTGCGCCGTGGAACGAAATTCTGGCAATGGCGAGCATCTCCATTCTGCCATCCATCATTGTCTTCTTCCTGGCACAGCGCTACTTCGTACAGGGCGTAACCAGCAGCGGAATTAAAGGTTAAGAGGGAAATATCATGGCTGAAGTTATTTTCAACAAACTGGAAAAGGTTTACTCCAACGGCTTCAAAGCGGTACATGCTATCGACCTGAAAATCGCTGAAGGTGAATTCATGGTGATCGTCGGCCCGTCCGGCTGCGCGAAGTCCACCACCCTGCGTATGCTGGCCGGTCTGGAGACCATCAGCGGCGGCGAAGTGCGCATCGGCGACAAGATCGTCAACAACCTGGCGCCAAAAGAGCGTGGGATTGCGATGGTGTTCCAGAACTATGCGCTCTATCCACATATGACCGTGCGTGAAAACCTGGCCTTTGGCCTGAAGCTGAGCAAGCTGCCAAAAGCGCAGATTGAGGCTCAGGTTAACGAAGCGGCCAAAATCCTCGAGCTGGATGAGCTGCTGGACCGCCTGCCGCGCCAGCTCTCCGGTGGTCAGGCCCAGCGTGTGGCCGTAGGCCGTGCGATTGTGAAAAAGCCGGACGTGTTCCTGTTCGACGAACCGCTCTCTAACCTCGACGCCAAACTGCGTGCCTCGATGCGTATCCGTATTTCGGATCTGCACAAGCAGCTGAAGGCCTCCGGCAAACCGGCGACCACCGTCTACGTGACGCACGACCAGACCGAAGCGATGACCATGGGCGACCGCATCTGCGTGATGAAGCTTGGCCATATCATGCAGGTGGATACCCCGGACAACCTGTACCACAAACCGAAAAACATGTTCGTGGCCGGCTTTATTGGCTCACCGGAGATGAACATCCGCGCCAGCAAACTGGTGCAGCAGGACGGCCAACTCTCCCTGACCATCGGCAACCAGACCATGCCGTTAAGTCCGGAGCTGAAAGAGAAAGTCGCCGCGCATGTTGATCAGGACATTTTCTACGGTATCCGCCCTGATTTTGTCTCAATTTCCGATGAGCCCTTCGCCCAGGGCAGCTGCAGCGGCGAAATGGTCCGCGCCGAAAACATGGGACATGAATTCTTCGTTTACCTGAAAGTTGGCGAGTACGAACTGACTGCCCGAATTCCTTCCGATGAAGCTAAGCCGATGATTAACAAAGGCCTTCACCGTAAGGTGTACTTTAAGTTCGACATGAATAAGTGTCATATCTTTGACGCGAAAACTGAACAGAACATCTCTCTCTAATGGAGTTATAAAAATGAAAAAAGTGCTTTTAAGCGCCGTTATCTCCGCTACTTTTGGAATGAGTGCCCTACCCACTTTTGCTGCGGACAGCACCGATCTGCGTATGTCCTGGTGGGGCGGCAATGGCCGTCACCAGGTCACGTTGAAAGCTCTGGAAGAGTTCCACAAACAGAACCCGGATATTAACGTTAAGTCGGAATACACCGGCTGGGATGGTCACCTGTCACGTCTGACCACGCAGATTGCGGGCGGCACCGAGCCGGACGTGATGCAGACCAACTGGAACTGGCTGCCGATCTTCTCCAAAACCGGCGACGGCTTCTACGACCTGAACAAAATGAAGGACGTGATCGATCTGACGCAGTTCGATCCTAAAGAGCTACAGTCCACCACGGTGAACGGCAAGCTGAACGGGATCCCGATCTCCGTGACCGCGCGCGTCTTCTACTTCAACGATGAAGCCTGGAAAAAAGCGGGCGTTGAATACCCGAAAACCTGGGATGAGCTGATGGCGGCGGGTAAAGCTTTTGAGAGCAAACTGGGCAAACAGTACTATCCGGTGGTGCTGGAGCACCAAGATACGCTGGCGCTGCTGAACTCCTACATGATCCAGAAGTACAACATCCCGGCGGTCGACGAGCAGGCGAAGAAATTCTCCTACAGCAAAGAGCAGTGGGTTGAGTTCTTCCAGACCTATAAGAAGCTGATCGACAGCCACGTGATGCCGGACACCAAGTACTACGCGTCCTTCGGTAAGAGCAACATGTATGAGATGAAGCCGTGGATCGAGGGTGAATGGGGCGGGACCTACATGTGGAACTCCACCATCAAGAAATACTCCGACAACCTGAAGCCACCAGCGAAGCTGGAGCTGGGCAGCTATCCAATGCTGCCGGGCGCAACGGATGCCGGTCTGTTCTTTAAACCCGCCCAGATGCTCTCTATCGGGAAATCCACTAAGAACCCGGAAGCCGCAGCGAAAGTCATCAACTTCCTGCTGAACAGCAAAGAAGGCGTTGAAACCCTGGGCCTGGAGCGTGGCGTACCGCTGAGCAAAGTGGCGGTGAAATACCTGACTGAAGACGGCACCATCAAAGAGAACGATCCGGCGGTTGCGGGTCTGCGCCTGGCGCAGTCTCTGCCAGCCAAACTCTCCGTATCGCCATACTTTGACGATCCGCAGATCGTGGCCCAGTTCGGCACCTCCCTGCAGTACATCGACTATGGTCAGAAAACGGTAGAAGAGACTGCTGCTGACTTCCAGCGCCAGGCTGAACGTATCCTGAAACGCGCAATGCGCTAATTATCTTAGATTATCAATGCCCTGCCGCTATGCGGTGGGGTATTTTTTTATCTGAAGGAACATACCATGAAAGGAAAAATCATCCCCCTGAATTTCCGTACCCGTCAGGACAGCCAGACCGGCCACGACGTGATACGGCTGACGCCCCCGCACATCATCTGTCACCGTAACTACTTCTATCAGAAATGCTTTACCCGCGATGGCAGCAAGCTGATCTTTGGCGGCGCCTTTGAGGGCCACTGGAACTACTACCTGCTGGACATTGAGCAGCAAAAAGCGACCCAGTTGACCGACGGCGCCGGAGACAACACCTTCGGTGGTTTCCTCTCCGCGGACGATAAATCTCTGTGGTACGTGAAAAATAGCCGCGAACTCAGACGCGTCGATCTCGACAGTCTTGAAGAGTATGTGGTGTATGAGGTCGATAACGACTGGGTGGCCTACGGCACCTGGGTGGCGAACTCTGACTGTACGAAGCTGGTGGGCATCGAGATTAAGAAAAGCGACTGGCAGCCGCTCACCGACTGGAGCAAATTCCGCGCGTTCTACTTTACCAACCCGGAATGCCGCCTGATCAACATCGATCTGCAAACCGGTGAACGGCGGGTGATTTTGCAGGAAAAACGCTGGCTCGGACATCCGATTTACCGTCCGTTCGACGACAGCACCGTGGCATTTTGTCATGAAGGGCCGCGCGACGCGATCGATGCCCGCATGTGGCTGATCGGCGAAGATGGCAGCAATCTGCGCAAGGTGCGCCAGCATGCCGCGGGCGAGAGCTTTACCCACGAGTTCTGGGTGCCGGACGGCTCAGCGCTCTATTACGTGGCGCACAAGGAGAACGATCCGCAGCGCTACCTGTTCAGCGCCGATCCGCAAACGCTGGAGAATCGCCAGCTGATGGCGATCCCGCCCTGCTCTCACCTGATGAGTAGCCACGACGGCTCGCTGATCGTCGGTGACGGCGCGCCGCACAATACCGGCGATATCAGCCTCAACGATCCCTTTATTTGGGTATTCGATATTGAACAAGGCACGCAAACCGCCATCTGCCAGCACAACACCAGCTGGAAAGTGCTGGACGGCGATCGCCAGGTGACCCACCCGCATCCGTCGTTTTCACCGGAAAATAAGTGGGTGCTGTATACCTCGGATGAAGAAGGGATGCCGGCGCTCTATCTCGCCCGGGTGTGAAAAAAGCCGGGTGGCGGCTACACCTTACCCGGCTTACGGTTTTGTAGGCCCGGCAAGCAAAGCGCCGCCGGGCATTACCCTCACACGCCGATGTTTCTTAACTTCTCCCCTGACATCAGCTTGCGCTCAATATGCTCCAGGGTGACACCTTTGGTTTCCGGAATCAGCCAGAAGGTGATACCAATAAAGGCCACGTTCAGCACCGTATAAAGCCAGAAGGTCCCTGCCGCGCCGATAGAATCCAGCAGGGTCAGGAAGGTGGCGCCAATGATCATGTTCGACACCCAGTTAGTGGTGGTGGAACAGGTGATCCCGAAATCGCGGCATTTCAGGGGCTGAATTTCGGAGCACAGGATCCACACCACCGGCGCGGCGCTCATCGCGTATCCCGCGATGCACATCATCGTCATCCCCACAGAGAGCCAGGATAAGCTGCTGGACGCCGTACCGTTATCAAACTGCATCAGGCAGTAGCCGAGGATCAGTGTTCCCAGCGCCATCACGCTAAAACCAATTTTCAGGGCCGGCTTACGGCCCGCTTTATCGACGGTAAACACCGCAATAAAGGTGGCAAACATAAAGGTCAGCCCCACTACCAGCGTGGCGATCATCTGCTGTTCGGTAGTGGTGAACCCGGCCATTTTGAAAATACGTGGCGCGTAATACATGATGATATTCATGCCGGTAAACTGCTGCATCGCCTGCAGGAGCATGCCGAGAAATACCGCGCGACGGACGTTGCGGTTTATTTTGAACAACGACCAGCCACCCTGTTTCAGCTTGAGGCTTTCGCGGATCTCGTTCAGCTCTTCCCGCGCTTTCTCAGAGGTATCGCGCAGCATCCGCAGCACTTCTTCCGCCTCGACGTGACGCCCTTTTTGCGCCAGCCAGCGTGGACTGTTAGGCAAAAAGATCACCAGCACAATCAGCAATACCGCCGGTAATGCCAGTACACCCAGCATTGCGCGCCAGTTGCCGCTGTAGCTGAAATACGTATCAGAAAGAAAGGCCAGCACAATTCCGAGGGTCACCATCAGCTGGTACATACTTATCATTTTGCCGCGCACGTTTTCGCTCGCCATTTCCGAGAGATAAAGTGGCGCCGTATACGAGGCGATCCCCACCGCCACGCCCAGTAGGACTCGCGAGAGCAACAGCACTTCCACGTTAGTGGCGAAAGCGGATCCTATCGAGCCGGCGACAAACAGAATGGCACCGACCATCAGGCTATATTTCCGCCCCAGCCGGAACGAGAGCCAGCCGTTGAAGAGCGCACCGATAGCCGCGCCCAGCATCATACTGCTCACCACCCACTCCTGCAGGCGATTACTGAGCGTAAAGTGATCGGTGATAAAAGGCAGCGCACCGGCAATAACGCCGATATCCAGCCCAAACAGTAAACCGGCCACCGCCGCGGAAACAGAAACAAACAGGTTCATCCTGCGGGTATCGCGCAAGGCGCGGGGCATAAGGGTAGAGTCATTTATAGATGTCATATTTTCCTGCCTGAACAGCGTAAGACGTTAAATGAAACTACGAGAAACCCCGGAAAAGTGTCAGGTCGTATAGCGCGAAAATATGGATTTATTGGCTGGCAGGTAGCGTTCTGTGATGGACATTACAATTTAAAACTATGATGAGTATTCACCACTTTTGGTTAAACGCATGACTTATAGACATTAAATATGTGATATGCGTCATTTTCGTCAAAAGCCTATGGATTTTTCTCTTTTATGTATATGGACAATGAATTATTCAGGGCAAAAAAAACCTCCGCCCAGGGCAGAGGTTTTTCGGCAGTGGCGAGAATTAACGCGCCAGCCAGCCGCCATCAACCGCGACGGTGTAGCCGTTGATGTAGTCAGACGCGCTGGAAGCCAGGAACACAACCGGCCCCATCAGATCGCTCGGCAGACCCCAACGACCCGCCGGGATACGCTCAAGGATCGCCGCGCTGCGCTCTTCATCAGCACGCAGCTGCTGGGTGTTGTTGGTAGCCATGTAGCCCGGAGCGATGGCGTTCACGTTGATGTTGTGCTGCGCCCATTCGTTCGCCAGCAGACGGGTAACGCCCATTACGCCGCTTTTGGAGGCGGTGTAAGAAGGCACACGGATGCCACCCTGGAAGGAGAGCATGGAAGCGATGTTGATGATTTTGCCGCCGTTGCCCTGCGCGATAAAGTGCTTCGCTGCCGCCTGAGACATGAAGAACACGCTCTTGATGTTCAGGTTCATGACGTCGTCCCAGTCCTGCTCGCTGAAGTTGATCGCGTCTTCGCGACGGATCAGACCGGCGTTGTTGACCAGAATGTCGATTTTACCGAATTCAGCCACAGCACGATCCAGCAGCTCAGGAATGGCGTCGATTTTGCGCAGGTCAGCGGTCAGGCTCAGGAAACGACGACCCAGCGCGGTCACACGCTCGATGGTCTCCTGCGGCTCAACGATGTTGATCCCGACGATGTCACAGCCAGCTTCCGCCAGGCCGACCGCCATACCCTGGCCCAGACCGGTATCACAACCGGTAACGACCGCAACTTTACCTTGCAGAGAAAATGCATCAAGAATCATTTTTTATCCTTTATCTTTCAGCGCCTGAACGAACAGGCAAGTTTGTGCTTAACTGTCCGCGACTAGCGCAGATCCTTAACGGCTACGTGGTCCATATCATCGAAGACCTGGTTTTCACCCACCATGCCCCAGATGAAGGTATAGGCACGCGTACCTACGCCAGAGTGAATAGACCAGCTTGGAGAAATGACGGCCTGCTCGTTATGCATCACGATATGGCGCGTCTCCTGCGGCTGACCCATCATATGGAATACACAGGCGTCTTCTTCCATATTGAAGTAGAAGTACACTTCCATGCGGCGCTCGTGGGTATGGCACGGCATGGTGTTCCACAGGTTGCCCGGCTCAAGCTCGGTCAGACCCATGCTGAGCTGGCAGGTCTCCAGCACATCAGGAACGAAATATTTATTGATGGTGCGGCGGTTGCTGGTGAGGTTGTCACCCAGGGTGACCGGTGAGACTTCCGCCGGGGTCACTTTTTTGGTCGGATAGGTGGTGTGTGCCGGGGCGCAGTTGTAGTAAAACTTCGCCGGTTTGCCGCTATCGACGCTGGCGAAGACCACTTCCTGCGCGCCTTTCCCGACGTACAGCGCGTCGCGATGGCCGATCTCATAGCACTGACCGTCAACGGTGATGGTGCCCGGGCCGCCGATGTTAATCACGCCCAGCTCACGACGCTCGAGGAAGAAGCTGACGCCGAGCTGCTTGCCCACTTCACCACCGACAGAGACCGTTTTGGCCACCGGCATGATGCCGCCAACGATGATGCGGTCAATGTGGCTGTACACCATGGTGTATTGATCAGCGACAAATACTTTCTCAACTAAAAACTCATCGCGCAGACCCTGGGTATCCAGCGTTTTTGCATGCGCGCTGTGGATGCTTTGTCTGACTTCCACATTAACCTCCAGAATTTATCGGCCCCGAAGGCCATGATAATTAACAAAACGGTGTTCCGTTTTCGTGATGGGCACATATTATCTGCTGTGAAATGGGTTTTCAATTACATTGAAAACGATGTTTCACTTTTTCTGTTAGTTAATCTCAAAATTGCAGTTGCGATCACGATTGTCAGGGAGTTGACATCGCTTTCTTAAAACTAATTTTTAAAATTCATACTCTAATTTTTAAATTAAACAATAACTTATAAAGGAATAAAAAATTGATGCCGGGATGATAAAAATCTGAACAGATGTAAAGAGAATGATGAATTCGCGGGCTTTTCCTTCAGAAGTGCGCCACCAGTCACACACACTGAAACGATGTTTTGATATTTTAACACCCAGTTTTTAAACTCATATTTTACCGATCGGACCGCAGGTAAAACCCTGTCGTCGAATTCAAGGAGTGCATCATGGCAAAAGGCATGCGGGTCAAACTGAACTATGAGGTCAGTCGCGATCCGGATACAGGCGTGGAAGTCACCCGCCTGACCCCCCCTGAAGTTACCTGTCATCGTAACTACTTCTATCAAAAGTGTTTTTTCAACGACGGTAGTCATCTGCTGTTTGCTGGTGAATTCGATGGCCACTGGAACTACTATCTGCTGGATCTGAAAAAGGCCGAAGCGGTGCAGTTAACCGAAGGCGCGGGCGACAACACCTTTGGCGGCTTCCTGTCGCCGGATGATAAATCCCTCTATTACGTTAAGAATGATCGCACCCTGCTGGAAGTCAATCTGACGACGCTGGTTGAGCGCGAAGTGTATCGCGTGAGCGACGACTGGGTCGGCTACGGCACCTGGGTGGCCAACTCTGACTGCACCAAACTGGTGGGTATCGAAATTGCGAAGAGCGACTGGACCCCGCTGAACGACTGGAAAATCTTCCACGACTTCTTCCATAAAGGACCGCACTGCCGCCTGCTGCGCGTCGATCTGCAGACCGGCGAAAGCAGCGTGATCCACGAAGAGAAAAACTGGCTCGGTCACCCGATCTACCGTCCGTTCGATGACAACACCGTCGCGTTCTGCCATGAAGGCCCGCACGATCTGGTGGATGCCCGCATGTGGATGGTTAACGAAGACGGCAGCAACGTGCGTAAGGTTAAAGAGCATGCGGAAGGCGAAAGCTGCACCCACGAGTTCTGGGTACCGAACGGCTCGGCGCTGGTGTATGTCTCTTACCTGAAAGGCCAACAAGGCCGTACGGTGTATAGCTTCAATCCGGATACCGGCGAGAACAGCGCAGTGATGCAGATGCCGACCTGTTCGCACCTGATGAGTAACTTTGACGGCACGCTGCTGGTGGGTGATGGTTCCGGCACGCCGGTTGATGTGAAAGACACCAGCGGCTATACCATCGATAACGATCCTTACCTGTATGCGTTTGACGTGGCGAAAAAAGCTTACTTCCGCGTTGCGCGTCACGATACCTCCTGGGCAACCGTGGCCAACAGCCGCCAGGTGACCCATCCGCATCCATCCTTTACCCCGGATGATAAAGCGGTCCTGTTTAGTTCCGATAAAGACGGCAAACCTGCTCTCTATATTGCGAAGCTTCCTGAGCAACCTGAACTGTTGCGTGAATAAAAGTTTGTGTTTGTGTTCCTGTAACTGGCCTTGCCCTTCTTTATGGAGGGCTTTTTTTTATCTGTCGATCGGTGAAGTCATAAATTGCAGGCATAAAAAAACCGACTCGTTCGAGCCGGTTAATCCCGGAGGTACTGCTTGTTATTAGAACGAATATGCTACACCGACACGGAGACGGGTCTGACGCTCATCGGTCTCTTTCACACCGACGTTGCCCACTTCACCATATGGGGCCCAGTTTTTATCAATTTTGTACGCCAGCTTGACGTTATATTCCTGGGAGTAATCTTTGTTGTTATTACGGATAGTGCCTTCGGAGCTTTTCGCGTATACGTAATTGAGCTCGGTACGCCAGTCGCCCATCACCCAGCCAACCCACGCATCGCCACGGTTAACTTTATCGTCGTCTTTATTCGAGCTTGACGGATAACGGGTGTAGTCATAACGGTAACGTGCGGCAACGTAGAAGCCATTATCGAAGCTATATTGCGCATGCAGATACGGTTTATAAATGGTGAAACTGTCTTTACTTTCAACGGTAAAGCCTGGTGTTAACGCAATATTCGGGGTTGCTTTCCAGCGCCAGCTAATCTGGTCTTCGTGACCATTACCTACCACATCGGAAAACGGCTGGTCAGCTTTATCGCCGCCGGATTTCCATTTCGCTTCTACTGAAAAACCAAAACCATTTTCGAAACGGTGTGAAACTGCCACGCGGTCTGCGTTGGTACCAGTATCAATGTATTCGTGACGCAGATCCACGGTGACAGCCTGAGCTGCGAAAGAAGCGCCAATAAGTGAAGCAAGGACCAGAGATTTCTTAAACATGGACAAACCCTCGTTTAAAATGATGTTTCGTTTTTATGGAATTGAATTTTATTTTTTTAAATACGTAATTTTAGTGATCATGATCGTAATTATTTGTTTCATTTTTTTTGGCAAAGCCAGGCGTGAGCAATATCAACAAAAGAGGGGTTTTAAGCGGAATTTAACGGATCGGGATCACACTAAATTTTTATTAGCGACTCAGCGAATGCGGTAAATATTTCGAGGAAGTTTGAGAATCTACTTACAAGGGTAAAAATATGATGGAGCTCACAAACGAATAAGCCTCCGTGACGGGAGGCTTATTTAGGTTGATATATATCAAAGCGAATTAGCGTTCTATGGCGAGTGCCACACCCTGCCCGCCGCCAATGCACAACGTCGCCAGCCCTTTGCGGGCATCACGTTTCACCATCTCATGCACCAGCGAGACCAGAATACGGCAGCCAGACGCGCCAATGGGGTGGCCCAGCGCTATCGCCCCGCCGTTGACATTGACCCGGCGCTCATCCCACTCCAGCATTTTCCCTACCGAAAGCGCCTGGGCAGCAAAGGCTTCATTGACTTCGATCAGATCGACATCCGCCAGCTGCCACCCTGCCCGCTCCAGGCAGCGGCGCGTCGCATGCACCGGGGCGATTCCCATTAAGGCGGGATCCACGCCGACGCTGGCAAAGGCTTTAATGCGCGCCAGCACCGGCAGATTCAGCGCTTCGGCTTTGCTCTCGCTCATCATCATCACGGCGGCGGCACCGTCGTTGATAGAGGAGGCATTCCCGGCGGTGACCGAACCGGTGAGTTCAAAGGCAGGATTGAGCAACGCCAGCCCTTCTGCGCTGGCATCGGTACGCGGCTGTTCATCGGTATCCACCAGCAGATGTTCACCGTTCTGCTTCTGCGCGTTGACCGGGACAATCTCATCCCGGAAACGGCCTGCGTCAATGGCGGCCCGGGCCTTATGTTGAGAGCTGAGGGCGTAGGCGTCCTGTCGTTCACGGGAGATACCATATTCCCGCGCCAGGTTTTCCGCCGTAACGCCCATATGGTAATCGTTGAAGGCATCCCACAGCCCGTCGTGCACCAGGCTGTCGATAAGCTGGCTGTTCCCCAGCTGAGCGCCCGTGCGGCTGTCGGTCAGAACGTGCGGCGCGCGGCTCATGTTCTCCTGACCACCGGCGATCACCACGTCGGCTTCACCGCACTGGATCGCCTGGGTTGCCAGGTGCAGCGCCTTAAGCCCGGAGCCACAGACGTCGTTGATGGTAATGGCAGAGACGGTGTTGGGTAATCCCCCTTTCAGCGCGGCCTGACGGGCAGGGTTTTGCCCGGCCCCTGCGGTCAGCACCTGACCGAGGATCACCTCGTCGATCTCGTGGGCCTCAATGCCACTGCGCTCCACCAGCGCGCGGACCACCACGCTGCCCAGATCTACCGCCGAGTGGCGTGAGAGCGCTCCCTGGAAACAGCCAATTGCTGTGCGCAACGCACCCACTATCACGACGTCTTTCATCTCAACCTCTGCGCAAAATGACACCGCACATAGTAGAGTATTGTTATCAACTAATGATGTAATTGTTTAAAAAAAGTGAGTTTTATCACAAAGGATCGCGCACTCATTTTGCAGGCCCGGATGTAAAGCCCGCATGCATTCACACAACTTATAATTTCCGCGCTAATTATAAGAGAACGCATTTGCATTATGACGGCACGACGATAAGTTAGGAGTGGCAAACACGCGTTTACACTGGAGTAACAAATGTCCGACTGTATCATTCCAGAAATAAAAGAATCAGAAGAAGAAATCATCGCCATCCGCCGTCATTTACATGCCAATCCCGAATTAAGTCTCGAAGAGTTTAATACCAGCAATCTGGTGGCTCGCCAGCTGGAAGGCTGGGGCTATCAGGTGACGCGGGAGATCGGAAAAACCGGCGTGGTCGGCTCGCTCAGCAAAGGCCAGGGCAGCAAATCCATCGGCCTGCGCGCCGATATGGATGCCTTACCGATCTTAGAAGCCACCGATTTGCCGTGGGCCAGTACCGTACCGGGCAAAATGCACGCCTGCGGCCACGACGGCCACACCGCGATTTTACTGGCCGCGGCGAAATACATTGCCTCGGATGCCTGCCAGTTTAACGGCACCGTGCACCTTATTTTCCAGCCTGCCGAAGAGGCGATTGGCGGCGCGGATTTAATGATTAAAGACGGGCTGTTTGACCGCTTCCCCTGCGACCGTATTTTCGCCCTGCACAATATGCCTTATCTGCCGACCGGTAAGTTTGGTTTCTATGAAGGCAACTTTATGGCCTCCGCCGACACCGTGAAAATTACCCTGCAAGGGTACGGCGGTCACGGTGCGCACCCGGAACGCACCGTGGATCCGATTGTGACCGGGGCCGCCCTGATCATGTCCCTGCAGAGCATTGTGGCACGTAACGTGCCGCCGGGTGAAACCGCGGTGGTGACCGTCGGCACCTTCCAGGCGGGCATTGCCTCTAACGTGATCCCGGACAGCGCGGTGATGGAGCTGACGGTGCGTTCGATGAAGCCGGAGATCCGCGACCTGCTGATCCGTCGGATTCAGGAGCTCACCGACTTCACCGCCCGCAGCTACGGCGCCACCAGCGAAGTGGAGATCTATGACTCCTACCCGGTGCTGGTGAACGATGCGGAACAGACCGCCTTCGCCCGCCAGCTGGCCGTCGAATTCTTTGGCGAGGATGCGGTACTCGAGAGCGTCTCCCCGTCCAACGGCAGTGAAGATTTCGCTTTTATGCTCCAGCAACGTCCGGGCAGCTATTTCCTGCTCGGCAACGGCGAGAAAGGGGAAAAAGGCGGCTGCATGGTGCATAACCCGGGCTACGACTTTAATGATGAGATCATTACCACCGGGGCCTCCTTCTTTGCCCGTTTGGTTGAAAACTATTGCCGTTAAGACAGGGACAGATAATGAAAAAATACCTTTTACCGCTGGTGGCACTGCTGGCAACGTCGTCTGCCCTGGCAGCAGAGACCAAAGAGCTGCGTTTTGGCGTGGATCCGACCTTTGCCCCCTTTGAATCGAAAAATCCGCAGGGCGAGGTGGTCGGTTTTGATATCGATCTGGGCAATGCCATCTGTAAGCAACTGCAGGCGAAATGCGTCTGGGTTGAAAGCAACTTCGACGGCATCATTCCGTCCCTGAAGGCGCGTAAATTTGATGCCATCCTCTCCGGGATGTACATCACCGACAAGCGTAAAGAGCAGATTGCCTTCAGCGACAAGATCTACAGCGGCCCGGCTTTCCTGGTGGCACGTAAAAACAGCCTCGCCAGCAACAGCGTGGATCAGCTGAAGGGGAAAACCATCGGCGTTGAGCAGGGTTCCGCCCAGGAAACTTATGCCAATGAGCAGTGGCGCGGCAAGGGCGTTAACGTGGTGGCCTACCAGGGTGCCGATCAGGTGATCCGCGACCTCGAGTCCGGGCGTATTGATGGCGCCGTGCTCTCCGGGGTGATGGCGGAATACAGCTTCCTCAACAAGCCGCAGGGTAAAGAGTTTGCCTTTGTCGGCAATGCGCTGCAGGACGATGCCCTGTTTGGCGCCGGGGCGGCCATTGGACTGCGCAAAGAGGATGACCAGCTGCGCCAGGAGTTGAACGGCGCTATCGCGGCGATCCTGGCGGACGGGACCTATAAAAAGCTCGCCTCACAATACTTCAGCTTCGATATTTATACCGGCAAGTAACCCTGTTCCGCCCTTCACTGGCTGAAGGGCGGAGATTTCCAGTACTGGGTTAAGGCAGGCTCGTTGCCATTAATTGGATCCGACTCAGGAAACGGCAGCGCCACGATACGCGCCAGTATTGCCGGCGTTGCCGCCTGCTTACACAGATCGAACTCCATCCCCGGCGGATATGCCCCTACTACCTGAAAATCGAGCGTTGCAGATAAGCGGCAGTGCCCGGTTCCCGCAGGCAATAACAGGGCGTCCCCGGCTTCGACCTCCATCTCTTCACCCCCAGGACCGCCAATCACCAGGCGCGCCGTTCCCCGGGCAACACCCAACACTTCATGGGCAGTCGAGTGGTAATGGTGATAGTCGAAAATCCCATCGCGCCACTGGGGCGGCCATCCGTTGTCGGCAAACCGTTGTTCAAACTGGCTGGCAAAATCGCCTTCCGATATTACCCCTTTATAGATCAGCACCGGCAGATGAGGATTATTAGGCACCCAGTCTCTGGCTGAGAGCAGCAGCACCCGGGGCGTAATGGTATTTTTAGCGGCCATGTCTCTTCTCGACGGTTAATTCACCCCATCAAGTGTAGTCCTTTTAGATTTCGGTACCGATCAGGGGAATGTCGTATTCATCACACAGGATCCGCCTGGTGCTGAAGCCAGTGCCGCAGCCAGTTTCCCGCCGTCCCCGGCGGAGAGCGCTTATTCCACACCAGATCGATCGCTACCGAACGCGGCCAGCCCGGCACGTTGAGTTGCACCAGGGCTTTCGCAGGGGAAAACTCTGCTACCAGCGCACAGGGCAGCGCGCACCAGCCGAAGCCCTGCACCGCCATGCTGAGCAACATCAGGTAGTTGGGCGCAGACCACACCGGACCCTGGGCCAGCACCGGTTCGCGCTCCAGATAGGTGTTCAGGCGCAGCTCCCGCCAGCCGTGCAGTTCATCAGCTTCAGTGCGCTTTTGCGCGGCGAGGGGATGCGTGGCGGAGGTATAGATCGCCATGTGGGTCTGCATCGGCAAGCGAACGGCGGCAATGTCGGTGGGATAACTCTCCCGCGCCTCCGTGAGGCCGATGTGCGCCCGCCCTTTTTGCAGCAGGTCGATGACATCTTCTTCTTCACCGATGAGGCATTCGAATTCGGTATGGGGAAAACGCTCGTCAAAACGAAACAGCATCTCCTCCAGCACGTCCGGGTGCAGGGTGTCGGAGAGCACAAAGGTCAGCCGCGCTTCGGTCTCTTCACTGAGGGAGACCGCCAGCTCGTCAAGCCGCGCGCTGGCGGCGAGGATCGACTGAACGTAGCCCAGCACCTGTTTACCCTGGGCGGTGAGCACCGGCTGACGGGCGCTGCGATCGAACAGCGCGAAGCCGAGGTCATCTTCCAGATGGGCGATGGCGGTGCTGATGGTGGACTGGCTTTTGCGCAGGCGGCGGGCGGCAGCGGAGAACGAGCCGGCGGCAACCGTCTCGACAAACGCCGTTAAGGCTTCGGGGGAGTAGCGCATGATGTATCTACTTTATCGATGGAATCCAACTTTTATATATCAGTTTTAACGATAAAAATAGCGACCTGATTCTGCCCATCCTGGCAGGTTAATGAGGTATCAGGTTATGCAGCACAACGATATTCAACACCGAAAACTGCCGGAGCGTATCTTCCACGCCGTCTGTTTCGAGGGCATCGCCACGGCGATCCTCGCCCCGACCACCGCCTGGCTGATGCAGCGTCCGGTGCTGGAGATGGGCGGATTGACTATTCTGCTCGCCACCACGGCGATGATCTGGAATATCATCTATAACGCCGGTTTTGACAGGCTGTGGCCGCGGCATATCATTACCCGCACCGCCAAAGTTCGCGCCCTCCACGCCCTCGGCTTTGAGGTCGGGTTTATTTTTATCGGCGTCGGCATTGTGTCGCTGGTGCTGGGCGTAAGCCTGTTGCAGGCGTTTACCTTAGAGATTGGCTTCTTTATTTTCTTCCTGCCGTACACCATGGTCTATAACTGGGCCTACGACACCCTGCGCGATCGCGTCATGAAGCGACGCCAGCAGCGACAGCCTGCAACCTGGTAATCCCTCCGGCCGGAAATGCTTTCCGGCCTGCTTAAACCCGCATCAGCCACCACGCCAACTGATGATTATGGTAAAATAGTCTCCTTTTTGTTGGTTTTATAGTTGATACTTTTCTCTCATGTCGAAAATCTGGTCTAAAGAAGAGACCCTCTGGAGCTTTGCCCTGTACGGCACGGCCGTGGGCGCAGGAACCCTGTTTCTGCCCATCCAGCTGGGATCTGCGGGCGCTGTCGTCCTGTTTATCACCGCCCTTGTGGCATATCCATTCACCTACTGGCCCCACAAAGCGCTATGCCAGTTCATCCTCTCGGCAAAAACAAAAGGTAGCGAAGGGATCACCGGCGCGGTCACCCACTACTACAGGAAAAAGATCGGCAATCTAATCACCACGCTCTACTTTGTCGCCTTTTTTGTGGTGGTGCAGATCTACGCCGTGGCGATCACCAACTCGCTGACCGAACAGCTGGCGAAGCATATAACGGTGGACACCACCGTGCGGGTGCTGGTCAGCCTGGGCGTCGTGCTGGCGTTGAATCTGATCTTTTTGATGGGGCGTCATGTCACCATCCGGGTGATGGGCTTTCTGGTCTTTCCGCTGATTGCGTACTTCCTGCTGGTGTCGCTGTACCTCACCCACAGCTGGCAGCCCTCGCTGCTCACCAGCCAGATGACGGTTGATAAGCACACCCTGCACCAGGTGTGGATCTCTATTCCGGTGATGGTGTTCGCCTTCAGCCATACCCCGATTATTTCGACCTTTGCCGTCGACCGGCAGGAGAAATATGGCGACGCCGCGATGGGCAAATGCACCCGCATCATGAAGGTGGCGTACCTGATCATCTGCCTGAGCGTGCTGTTCTTTGTCTTCAGCTGCCTGCTGTCGATCCCGCCGTCCTATATCGTCGCCGCCAAAGAGGAAGGGGTCACCATTCTCTCCGCGCTCTCGATGATGCCCTCCTCCCCTTCCTGGCTTGGGATTTCCGGGATTGTGGTAGCCATCATCGCGATGTCGAAGTCGTTTCTCGGCACCTATTTTGGCGTGATTGAGGGGGCAACGGAGATAGTGAAATCAGGATTAAATCAGGTTGGGGTGAAGAAAAGCCGGGCCTTCAATCGGGCCGTGTCGGTAATGGGGGTCTCTCTGATCACTTTTGCGGTGTGCTGCATTAATCCCAATGCCATCTCGATGATCTACGCCATCAGCGGGCCGCTTATCGCCATGATCCTGTTTATCATGCCGACCCTGTCGACCTTCCTGATCCCGGCCCTGAAGCCTTACCGCTCCGTCGGCAATGTGCTGACGCTGATTGTCGGGGTGTTATGCGTGTCGGTAATGTTTATTGCTTAAAGCGGGGATGAGTGTGATAACGCTGCCGGGAAAGGCCATACAGCACGTGAGTGGCAAGCCGGTGATCGGCCGGCAGCGACGGGTGCAGAAAGTGCCCCTGTTTAGTCATTCCCAGGCGTTGCATTAACGACTCAGAAGAGACGTTGTGGATGGAGGTAAAAGAGACCACCTCGTCCAGCTCCAGCACCTCAAAGGCATACGCCAGGCAGGCCGTTGCGGCTTCACAGGCAAACCCCTTGTGCCAGAACGGTTTTGCCAGTCGCCAGCCAATTTCAGTGCAGGGTGAAAATGAAAAACGGTCAGGCTGATGATGCAGGCCGACCATGCCGAGAAAGGTCCCGCTGGCCTTCTCCTCCACCGCCCAGAATCCCCAGCCGTTGAGGTCAATGAGCGCGTGAAAGCGCTCTGCCAGCGCATCGCTCTCTTCCCGGCTCAGGAGCGCGGGGAAGCAGCCCATCACCTCCGGGTCACTGTTCAGCGCGGCAAATGGCGCCAGATCCTCTGGTCGCCATTGCCGGAGCCGTACCCGTGCGGTCTCAGGCGCGGATATCGTCATACTCGCGGGTGTTATCAAATTCGTGTTTCGCAAACGGGCACAGAGGGATGATTTTGCGGTTCTCTGCGCGCATCTTTTCTACCACCTTCGCCACCAGCTGTTTGCCCACGCCCTGCCCTTTCAGGCTGGGATCGACATCGGTATGCTCAATAATGCTGAGGTGTTCGCCGGTGGGAACAAAGACAATTTCCGCGACCTGGTTGCCATCGGCATCATTCACATAAAACTTGTTATGGCCTTCCTGAATTTCCATGGGTTCTCGCTTATTTGTGGCGGTATTTGAGTGCGCCGCTTGGGCAGGTATCGATCACACGCACAACCGTATCAACATCCACTTCATCAGGGATGATCCACGGCTTACGTTTCAGGTTGAAGAGTCTGGCGCTGCCACGCACGCAGTTTCCCGCGTGCTGACAAATACCGGTATTGAAGTAGACATCAATTTTCTCACCGGTATAGGCCCGGTATCCCGCTTGCAGGAGATCGTTATCCATGACATTGCCTCTGTAATTATTATGAGTTTGGGAACAAGCATAGCGTTGGCGTGCAGCTTCAAAAAGTTAACATTTATTTAATGTATGAATCCAGCACCTTCAGCACGACATCAAGATCCTCTTCCCGCTTCACTTCATCGCCTTCATGAACGATATGCTCAGTGAGATGGCCCTTAATCACTTCCCGCATTAAGCCGTTTACCGCCCCGCGGATCGCCGCGATCTGCTGCAGCACCGCAGCACATTCGTGCGGCTCGTCCAGCATCTTTTTCAGCGCCGCGACCTGACCCTGAATTTTATTGGTACGGGCTTTAAGCTTCTGTTTATCACGGATGGTATGCGACACGTGGCACCTCGTTAACCGAAAAATCAACGCTGATTGTAACATCGACGATCTACTGGGGGGTAGTATACTGTACTGGGGGGGAGTAGAATCCGGGCACCAACAACTCACAAACAACGCTTCTCATGAACGAATTTACCGCTCTTCTTCAGCAAGGTAATGCCTGGTTTTTTATTCCCAGCTCCATCTTATTAGGTGCTTTACACGGCCTGGAGCCCGGCAATTCCAAAACCATGATGGCGGCTTTTATCATCGCCATTAAAGGCACGGTGCGGCAGGCCGTGATGCTTGGGCTGGCCGCGACGATTTCCCATACCGCCATCGTCTGGCTGATTGCCTTTGGCGGGATGTACCTCAGCAACAGGTTCACCGCGGAATCGGCTGAACCCTGGCTACAGGTGATCTCTGCGATCGTTATTCTGAGCACCGCGGTGTGGATGTTCTGGCGCACATGGCAAGGGGAGAAGAGCTGGCTGGAGGAGACGCAGGGGCATGCTGACCACCACCACCATGATCATGACCATGACCATGACCATGACCACCATGATCATCATCACGAACACGAACACGAACACGATCGTGCCGCGCTGGAAGGGCTGGAGGTCAATTCGAAGGCGTATCAGGATGCCCACGAGCGCGCTCATGCCCATGATATTCAGCGCCGCTTCGCCGGCAGAAAGGTAACTAACGGGCAGATCCTGCTGTTCGGCCTCACCGGAGGTCTGATCCCCTGCCCGGCCGCCATCACCGTACTGCTTATCTGTATCCAGCTGAAAGCCTTAACCCTGGGCGCAACGCTGGTGGTCAGTTTCAGCATGGGGCTGGCGCTTACCCTGGTGACCGTTGGCGTAGGGGCCGCGGTGAGCGTACGTCAGGTGGCAAAACGCTGGAGCGGGTTTAATACGATGGCCAGGAGAGCCCCCTACTTCTCCAGCGTGCTGATTGGGCTGGTGGGGATTTATATGGGGATCCATGGTTTTTTGGGCGTAATGCGATAAACCGCTGATAACCATGTTTATTGTATTGTCTTTAGGGTAGTCTGTTTTCTTTATCAGCAGACTACCCGGAGCGCCTGAATGACGATGGATAACCCCCTCTATTTGAAAGGATTAGTTGTTATATTGCTTGCCTTTTGGGCATGGGACGCAATCAAAACAAAGCGAAAAAAACGGTCTGCTGACCCAGCCATTGCACACGCTGATGCCAGGGAACGCAACGCATGGCGCTATGTCAGATGGGGGTTTCGGGTAATACAGATCGCCTGTGCGCTCTATTTTGTACAGATGCTGATTCAGATCTTACTGGCGTAGGTTTGCAGGGAGTAAGGGAACAGACAAAGGAATTATGGAGCGGGCGAAGGGAATCGAACCCTCGTATAGAGCTTGGGAAGCTCTCGTTCTACCATTGAACTACGCCCGCTTTGAGGTGCGTAAAGCATTATAGACCTTACGCCTCTTCTGACAAGACTCCCATACGCTAACCGGCGATTAAATAACCACTTAGCACTTCGGTTTGCCGCCCGGCGCCGGTAAATAGCGTACCGGATCGATCGCCGTCGCCTTATAACGGATCTGGAAATGCAGCGCCACGGTATTGGAGCCGGTGCTGCCCATGGTGGCGATCTTCTGCCCGGCCTTCACGTTTTGCCCGTTATTCACCAGCAGAGTGTCGTTATGGGCATAGGCGGTGATGTAGTCCTCGCCATGCTTAATCATGATCAGGTTGCCATAACCGCGCAGCTGGTTGCCGACATAGACCACCTTGCCCGCATCAGAAGCATACACAGGCGACCCGCGGGTACCGGCGATATCAATCCCTTTGTTTCCCCCTTCTGCGGTGGAGTACGGTATCACCACTTTTCCGCTGGCAGGCCAGACCCAGCAGCGCTGCCCGACGGGCGGCCAGGAGGACTTAGGTACGGCGTAAGAAGGCGTGACCGCGGCGGTTTTACCTTTACTCTTTGAAGAGGATTTTTTGGCCATGGCGCTGCTGCCGTTTACCTTCAGCTTTTGTCCCACTTCAATGGTGTAAGGTGGCGAAATATTATTCAGACGCGCCAGATCCTTCACGCTGGTGCCGGTCGCACGCGAGATGCGGTACAGCGTATCGCCGCGTTTAACGGTATACACAGGACCAGAATCCGATGCCTGATTGCCCGCGCATCCCGCCAGCAACAGGGCCAGGATCAGGCAAAACAGAGCAGAAACGGTTTTTTTCATCGGGCTTCCTGCAAACAAAACAGTTCCTCGGTCAACGTGAATGGCCGCGCTATGATAGCAGCCCCGACTGATATGGGTCAGCCCTTTTCCGCTCTGGGCGACAAACCGTTCGTATATGAATGCAGTATAATAATGCCGCTGATGGTGCTGAACCATCTGGCATGTTTGGTACTGGAGCACGAATGAGTATTCAAGAACACGTTATTTTGGTAAACGACCAGGGAATGGTGATTGGCACTCAGGAAAAATATGCCGCACACACCTCTTATACCCCACTGCACCTGGCATTCTCCTCCTGGCTCTTTAACGCCAATGATGAATGCCTGATTACCCGACGCGCACTGAGCAAAAAAGCCTGGCCCGGCGTCTGGACGAACTCGGTCTGCGGCCATCCGCAGTCTGGCGAAGAGACAGAACAGGCAATAATCCGCCGCTGCCGTTTCGAAGTGGGTGCCGAAATTGCCAATATCACCCCCGTTGCGCCTGAGTTTCGCTACCGTAAAATCGACCCTTCCGGGATTGTTGAAAACGAAATTTGCCCGGTATTTGCCGCTCGCATCACGAATGAAATAACAATAAATGATGATGAAGTGATGGACTATCAGTGGGTTGAGCTGGAGGCGTTATTCCGCGCGCTGGATGCCACGCCCTGGGCCTTTAGCCCGTGGATGGTCATGGAAGCGAGTACGGCTCGCGAAGCACTCAGAGCCTTCGCGGCGCAATAAAAAAGCCCCTTTCGGGGCTTTTTTTACATCTTAACGGCTTACTTCACCGGACGCATCGCCGGGAACAGGATCACGTCGCGGATGGTGTGGCTGTTGGTGAACAGCATAACCATACGGTCGATACCAATACCCAGGCCCGCTGTTGGCGGCAGACCGTGCTCCAGCGCGGTCACGTAGTCTTCGTCGAAGAACATCGCTTCGTCGTCGCCTGCGGCTTTCGCATCAACCTGATCCTGGAAGCGCTGCGCCTGATCTTCTGCATCGTTCAGCTCGCTAAAGCCGTTGCCGATTTCGCGGCCACCGATGAAGAATTCAAAGCGGTCGGTGATCTCCGGGTTCTCGTCGTTACGACGCGCCAGCGGAGAAACCTCTGCCGGGTACTCGGTGATGAAGGTCGGCTGGATCAGGTGCGCTTCGGCCACTTCTTCGAAGATCTCGGTCACGATACGGCCCAGACCCCAGCTCTTCTCAACCTTGATACCGATGCTTTCGGCGATCGCTTTCGCAGAATCGAAGTTATCCAGATCGGCCATCTCGGTTTCCGGACGGTACTTCTTGATCGCTTCGCGCATGGTCAGCTTCACGAACGGCTTGCCGAAGTCGAAGACCTCTTCACCGTAAGGCACTTCAGTGGTGCCCAGAATGTTCTGCGCCAGAGTACGGAACAGAGATTCGGTCAGCTCGATCAGATCTTTGTAATCTGCATACGCCATATAGAGTTCCATCATGGTGAACTCTGGGTTATGGCGCACGGAGATGCCTTCGTTACGGAAGTTACGGTTGATTTCGAATACGCGATCGAAACCACCAACCACCAGACGCTTCAGGTACAGTTCCGGCGCGATACGCAGGTACATGTCGAGGTCCAGGGCGTTGTGATGGGTGATGAATGGACGCGCGGACGCACCGCCCGGGATCACCTGCATCATTGGGGTTTCCACTTCCATAAAGTCGCGGGCTACCATGAACTGACGAATGCCAGCCATAATCTGGGAGCGAATTTTGAAGGTGTTGCGGGATTCATCGTTAGAGATGAGATCCAGGTAGCGCTGACGGTAGCGCGCTTCCTGATCCTGCAGGCCGTGGAACTTGTCCGGCAGCGGGCGCAGGGCTTTTGTCAGCAGACGCAGCTCGGTGCAGTGAATGGACAGCTCGCCGGTCTTGGTTTTGAACAGCTTGCCTTTAGCGCCGAGGATATCGCCCAGGTCCCATTTCTTGAACTGCTCGTTGTAGATCCCTTCCGGCAGATCGTCGCGGGAAACGTACAGCTGGATGCGGCCACCCACGTCCTGCAGCGTGATAAAGGAGGCTTTACCCATGATACGACGGGTCATCATGCGGCCTGCAACGGCCACTTCGATGTTCAGCGCTTCCAGCTCTTCGTTCTCTTTAGCGTCGAAGTCAGCGTGCAGTTGGTCTGAGGTACGATCGCGACGGAAATCGTTCGGGAACGGCACGCCCTGCTCGCGCAGTGCAGCCAGCTTCTCGCGGCGGGTTTTCAGTTCATTGTTAAGATCGACGACCGCGTCAGCGCCCTGTGCTTGTTGTTCAGACATGTTGGTTCCTCATAACCCTGCTTTCAGACTTGCTTCGATAAATTGGTCCAGGCTGCCATCCAGCACCGCCTGCGTGTTACGGGTTTCGACACCGGTACGCAGGTCTTTGATGCGGGAGTCATCAAGGACGTAAGAACGGATCTGGCTGCCCCAGCCGATGTCAGATTTGTTATCTTCCATCGCCTGCTTCTCAGCATTTTTCTTTTGCATCTCCAGTTCATAAAGCTTCGCTTTCATCTGCTTCATGGCCTGGTCTTTGTTTTTATGCTGGGAACGGTCGTTCTGGCACTGTGTTACCAGCCCGGTCGGCAGGTGAGTAATACGCACCGCGGATTCCGTACGGTTAACGTGCTGACCGCCCGCACCGGAGGCGCGGTAAACGTCGATACGCAGATCCGCCGGGTTGATTTCGATATCGATATCGTCCTTCACTTCCGGATAGACAAACGCGGAACTGAAAGAGGTGTGACGACGGCCGCCGGAGTCGAACGGGCTCTTACGCACCAGGCGGTGAACGCCGGTTTCGGTACGCAGCCAGCCGTAGGCGTAATCGCCAATAATTTTAACGGTGACAGATTTCAGGCCTGCCACTTCGCCTTCAGACTCTTCAATGATCTCGGTCTTAAAGCCGCGGGCTTCAGCCCAGCGCAGGTACATACGGGTCAGCATGCTGGCCCAGTCCTGTGCTTCTGTGCCGCCGGAACCGGCCTGGATATCCAGGTAGCAGTCGGCGCTGTCGTATTCACCGGAGAACATGCGACGGAATTCCAGCTGGGCCAGCTTCTCTTCCAGCACGTCGAGTTCTGCCACGGCTTCGTTGAAGGTCTCTTCGTCGTCGGCCTCAACGGCCAGCTCCAGCAGGCCGGACACGTCATCCAGACCCTGCGCCATCTGATCAAGCGTATCGACGATAGCTTCCAGAGAGGAACGCTCTTTACCCAGCGCCTGTGCGCGTTCAGGTTCGTTCCAGACGTCCGGCTGTTCCAGCTCGGCGTTTACTTCTTCGAGACGCTCTTTCTTGGCATCGTAGTCAAAGATACCCCCTAAGAACGTCGGAGCGCTCCGTGAGGTCCTGAATGCGGTTTTTTACCGGATTAATTTCAAACATGGTCTGTTTTCTTTTATGGACTAGTCAAAATGCGGAGATAAGGGCGGAATTGTACCGGATTCACGCCCTGTTTTATAGCGGAATAGTGATGCTAAAGTGGCCAGATATGGTCGATGATGATTTGCAGCGTGCGGTTGCCGCGAAACTCGTTGATATCCAGTTTGTAGGCCAGTTCGACTTCGCGCACGCCGTTGTCCGGCCAGATAGTGGTATCGACGTTAAAGGCGATCCCGTCCAGCAGCGGGCCGCCGCCGACCGGTTCTACCATCACTTTCAAATGGCGTTCACCCACCAGCCGCTGTTGCAGCAGACGGAAGCGGCCATCAAACAGCGGCTCCGGGAACATCTGCCCCCACGGACCGGCATCACGCAGCATCTGCGCCACTTCCATGGTCATTTCAGCGGGGGTTAACGGACCGTCGGAGACCACCTCGCCCTGCAACAGGGCCGGATCCAGCCAGTCGGTGACCAGCTCGCTGAAGAGCCGCTGGAACCGATCGAATTTCGCCTCTTCCAGCGACAAGCCCGCCGCCATCGCGTGGCCGCCAAACTTGATCATCAGATCCGGGTGCAGCGTATGCAGGCGCTCCAGCGCATCGCGCATATGCAGCCCCTGAATGGATCGGCCCGATCCTTTCAGCGTGCCGTCTCCGGCCGGAGCAAAGGCAATAACCGGACGGTGAAAACGCTCTTTGATGCGCGAGGCCAGGATCCCGACCACTCCCTGGTGCCACTCAGGGTGATACATCGCCAGCCCACCGGGCAGCGTTTCGCCGCTGCGCTCCAGCTTTTCGCACAGGGTCAGGGCTTCGGCCTGCATCCCCTGCTCGATCTCTTTGCGGGTCTGGTTCAGGGCGTCCAGCTCGTTGGCCAGCACGCGCGCTTCGCCGATGTTGTCGCACAGCAACAGCGCCACGCCCACCGACATATCATCCAGACGCCCGGCGGCGTTGAGACGCGGGCCGAGGGCAAAGCCCAGATCGCTGGCCGCCAGCCGCTGCTGATCCCGGTTGGAGATCTCCAGCAGCGCCTTAATGCCCGGACGGCATTTGCCGGCCCGAATGCGGTTTAAGCCCTGCCAGGTGAGAATACGGTTATTGGCATCCAGCGGCACCACGTCCGCCACGGTGCCCAGCGCCACCAGATCGAGGAATTCCGCCAGATTCGGTGCGGCAATGCCCTGCGCCTCAAACCAGCCTTTATCCCGCAGCTTCGTACGCAGCGCCAGCATCAGGTAGAAGGCCACGCCGACACCCGCCAGCGATTTTGACGGGAAGTCGCAGTCGCGCAGGTTGGGGTTGATGATCGCTTCCGCCGCCGGCAGCGTGTCGCCAGGCAGGTGGTGATCGGTGACCAGCACCGGGATCCCCAGCTTGTGCGCATGATCGACACCGGCATGGGACGAGATCCCATTGTCGACGGTGAGGATCATTTGCGCGCCGCGGGCATGGGCCTGATCGACCACTTCCGGGCTCAGGCCGTAGCCATCCTCAAAGCGGTTAGGCACCAGGTAGGAGACGTTATCGCACCCCATCGCCCGCAGGCTGAGCACGCTCAGCGCGGTACTGGTGGCGCCATCGGCATCGAAATCCCCCACCACGATGATGCGCGTTCCTTCACGAAAGGCGTTGTACAGCAGCTCCGTGGCCGTATCGACGCCACTCAGCTGCTGCCAGGGCAGCATATTTTTTACGCCTTTCTCAAGATCGTCTGCATGTTTCACGCCACGGCTGGCATACAGTCGACGCAACAGAGGCGACAGATCCGCGGGTAAGGCGGCGCTGTCGTCCACTTCACGACGACGGAGTTGTATCGAAGATTTCACGCGAATTATTTACCGCCAAACTGTTTCTGGTGCGCATCAAGGAACGCTTTCATCTCTTTCGGCCCCTGGTAGCCCGGCACGACATACCCGTTGCTCAGCACGATGGCTGGCGTACCGGTCACGCCAAACTGCACGCCCAGCGCGTAGTGATTGGCAATGTCGATATCGCAGGAAGCGGCCTGAATGCCTTTGCCGTTCATGGCGTCATCAAAGGCTTTGTTGCGATCTTTCGCACACCAGATGGCCTTCATGTCCTGCTCAGGCTGGCTCTGCACGCCCGCACGCGGGAAAGCGAGATAACGCACGGTGATGCCCAGCGCGTTGTAGTCTTTCATCTCTTCATGCAGCTTGTGGCAGTAGCCGCAGGTGATGTCGGTGAACACGGTGATGACGTGCTTTTCCTGCGCCGCTTTGTAGACAATCATCTCTTTTTCCAGCGCATTCAGGTTTTTCATCAGCATCTGGTTAGTGACGTTGACCGGCTGGGCGCCGCTCACATCGTACAGCGGCCCCTGCAGAAAGTGCTTACCGTCTTCGGTGACGTACAGCACGCCGCCGCTGGTCATCACGGTTTTCATTCCGGCGATCGGCGCAGGCTGAATATCGCTACCGGTAACGCCAAGCTTCGCCAGAGACTGTTTGATGGCCGCATCGTCAGCATGCGCCAGACCAGATAATGAGGCTGCCAGCAGAGAGAACAGCACTAAAGACTTTTTCATATTGGTTCCTGTTACGAGTCATCACGCACGTGGGTGATGCTGTTGGTGTAGCTGCCGCAGGCGTTCCGTCGCGACATGCGTGTAGATTTGCGTCGTTGAAAGGTCACTGTGCCCAAGCAGCATCTGGACCACGCGCAGGTCGGCGCCATGATTCAGAAGGTGGGTCGCAAAAGCGTGACGCAGAACGTGCGGCGAAAGTTTTTCACTGTCGATACCCGCCAGTGTGGCGTAATGTTTGATGCGATGCCAGAAGGTTTGACGCGTCATCTGCTGCGCACGTTGACTCGGGAATAACACATCAATGGAGACACCGTTGAGCAACCACGGACGTCCATGCTGGAGATAGCTCTCCAGCCAGTACACCGCCTCTTCACCCAGCGGCACCAGACGCTCTTTGTTGCCTTTACCGATCACCCGCACCACGCCCTGACGCAGGCTGATATCGCTCATCGTCAGCCCGACCAGCTCAGAGACGCGCAGCCCCGTCGCATACAAGACCTCAAGCATCGCTTTATCGCGCAACTCCAGCGGTTGGTCAACCACCGGCGACTGTAATAATCTCTCAACTTGTGCTTCGCTGAGATCCTTCGGCAGACGCTGCGGCAGCTTGGGCGAGGCCAGCGCGGCGCTGGGATCGTCGGTGCGCAATTTCTCACGATACAAGTGCTGAAACAGACGCCGCATGGCGCTCAGCAGCCGCGCGGAACTGGTAGCCTTATAGCCCCCCTCCATACGCTCGGCAAGCAGCGCCTGCAAATGGTCACTTTGGGCCGTAGTAAGAGAGAGGTCATGATGATGCAACCAGGCCACCAGCATCGCCAGATCGCGTCGGTAGGCGCTGAGGGTATTTTCGGCAAGATTCTTCTCCAGCCATAGCGCATCGAGAAACTGCTCGATGAGTGCGAGATCCTTTTCCACGTCAGCCTCTTTCGTTCTGCAATGGGTGCATTATGCCTGAATGCGGGTTGTTTCTGGTACACTACTCGCAAAGTCATAGCAAGTATTGAGACATTTTAGCGATGAATATTGGTCTGTTTTATGGTTCCAGCACCTGCTACACCGAGATGGCCGCAGAGAAAATTCGCGACATTATCGGTCCGGAACTGGTCACCCTGCATAATCTCAAAGACGACGCCCCGACGATGATGGAACAGTACGACGTGCTGATCCTGGGTATCCCGACCTGGGATTTTGGTGAACTTCAGGAAGACTGGGAAGCCATCTGGGAACAGCTTGATTCCCTGAAGCTGGAAGGCAAAATTATCGCACTGTACGGCATGGGCGATCAGTTAGGCTATGGCGAGTGGTTCCTCGACGCGCTGGGGATGCTGCATGACAAGCTGGCGCCGAAAGGGGTGACCTTCATCGGTTACTGGCCGACCGAAGGCTATGAGTTTACCAGCAAGAAACCGATCATTGCCGACGGCCAGCTGTTTGTCGGGCTGGCCCTTGATGAGACTAATCAATACGATCTGAGCGAAGAGCGCCTGCAAAACTGGTGCGAGCAGATCCTCGGCGAAATGGCGGAGCAGTTTAGTTAACCGCTATCGCCCCTGCGTCGGTTGCTGCGACAGCATCCGGCGCAGATCCCGCCACTCCCCTTCGTCCATGCTGTCTGCCGCAAGCCACAAATGCTGGTAGCGTTTCCCGTCGCCTTTGCGTAAGCGGAGCATCATGCCGGCATTTAGCATCCACGGCGTGCCGACAATCTCCCACTCGCTGCCCTGCCAGTGCAGTCGGGAATCCATGAACAGTTTGATTTCGCCCTGACGGGAATTAATGCGTCGTTGACTGCGCACGCTGTCGAACACCACCAGCGACAGTAAGATTAACCATAATGGGGTGTAGCTCAGCGGCCATGGCATCAACAGAATGCAAGCCGCAACCAGGCCGTGGAGCAAAAGAGACATCCACTGGGCGCGCCACGAGACGCGTAAATCAGATTGCCACAGGACCACGTTCCCGATTCCGTGTTTGAATTAAAAGCACCATCCGTTGCAGTTCGGCGTCGGCAGGTTCGCCGTGATTCATCAACCAGTTAAATAAATCAGGATCGTCGTTCTCCAGCAGACGGATGAAGAGCTGTTTGTCCTCATCGCTCAGGGTGTCGTATTCGTATTCGAAGAACGGCATGATGGAGATATCGAGTTCGCGCATGCCGCGACGGCATGCCCAATGAATGCGGGCTTTGTTAGTAATGTCCATGTGCATTTTTCCTGCATAACGTTGAGTTCAGGCAGTGTTTCGTTCGTATCGGTTAAGAGAGAGAATCTACCGGGAAGAAACGGCTCTTAGTGTAACGTGTTTTTTGCTGTTTCATTACTGGAATATTACGTTCCTGCCGCACTCTTCCAGAAAAAACCACAACAAAAAAGCGTGTTCATCCGTTTTGCGTCGTGCTACGCAGAACAGCGCGAGGGCACGAATAGCCTGTTGAAACCGCTTGCATTGGCTACAGTCTCTTTTACCATTAGGCATTAACAAAGCGTTATGCAATTCAGGACCTCACTATGGCATTTACACCTTTCTCCCCGCGCCAGCCTGTCGCCTCTGCGCGTCTGCCGCTGACGCTTATGACCCTTGATGACTGGGCGCTGGCAACCCTCGTCGGCCTGGACAGCGAAAAGTACCTGCAGGGCCAGGTGACCGCTGATGTCAGTCAGATGACCGAACACCAACACCTGCTGGCCGCGCACTGCGATCCAAAAGGCAAGATGTGGAGCAACCTGCGCCTCTTCCGCCGTCAGGACGGGTTTGCCCTGATCGAACGCCGCAGCCTGCGCGACGCGCAGCTCGCGGAGCTGAAAAAGTATGCGGTGTTCTCAAAAGTGACCATCGCTGCCGATGACGAGCTGGTGCTGCTGGGCGTAGCCGGGTTCCAGGCGCGCGCGGCGTTGAAAAATCTGTTCAGCGAACTGCCGGATGCCGAAAAACAGGTGACTCACGACGGCGCCACCTCGCTGCTGTGGTTTGAACACCCGGCGGAACGCTTCCTGCTGGTAACCGATGTTGCTACCGCAGAGCGCGTGACCCAGGCCCTGCGTGGCGAAGCCCAGCTGAATAACAGCCAGCAGTGGCTGGCGCTGAACATTGAAGCGGGCATCCCGGTAATCGATGCCGCCAACAGCGGGCAGTTTATTCCTCAGGCGACCAACCTGCAGGCACTCGGCGGGATCAGCTTTAAAAAAGGCTGCTATACCGGCCAGGAGATGGTGGCCCGGGCGAAGTTCCGCGGCGCCAACAAACGCGCGCTGTGGTATCTGGCGGGCCAGGCGAGCCGTGTACCGGAAGCCGGTGAAGATCTGGAGCTGAAAATGGGTGAGAACTGGCGCCGGACCGGCACCGTGCTTGCCGCCGTTCAGCTCGATGATGGTCGTCTGCTGGTGCAGGCCGTCATGAATAATGATATGGAGCCGGATAGCGTGTTCCGCGTGCGCGAAGATGTGAATACCCTGAGCATCGAGCCGCTGCCGTATTCGCTGGAAGAGTGATGGTGTTAGTGCCGGGTGGCGGCTTCGCCTTACCCGGCCTACGAAACCCGTAGGCCCGTGCAAGCGTAGCGCCGCCGGGCAAAAACAATCTTAATTAAACCTGCCCTACATACAAATAAATCGCCAGGAAATGGCACACGCTGCCGCCCAGCACAAAACCGTGCCAGATCGCGTGGTTATAGGGAATGCGCTTGCAGACGTAAAAAATCACCCCCAGCGAATAGACAATTCCGCCCACCGCCAGCAACGTCACCCCGCCCGCCGACAGTTTTACCGCCAGCTGATAGACCACAATTAGCGACAGCCAGCCCATCGTCAGATAGGTCACCAGCGACAGCACCTTAAAACGGTGCGCAATGGTCAGCTTAAACAGGATCCCCAGCAGCGCCAGGCTCCAGATAACGATCATTAGTCCGCGCGCCAGCGGCGAATTCAGCCCCACCAGCAAAAACGGCGTATAGGTCCCGGCAATCAGCAGATAGATGGCGCAGTGGTCGAATTTTTTCAGCCAGATCTTGGCCCGCTGATGCGGAATGGCATGGTAAAGGGTGGAGGCCAGGAACAGCAGAATCATGCTTCCGCCATACAGGCTGTAACTGGTGATCGCCAGCGCGCTGGCGTTGGTGTCGACGGCCTGGACCAGCAGCAATACCAGCCCGACGATGCCAAACACCAGACCGACCCCGTGACTAATACTGTTGGCTATTTCCTCAGCCAGCGAATATCCCTGTGCGGTTAATGGCTTGCTAACCATAGAGAACTCCGGGAAAACATAAGTGAATACTGCATCGCTGACTATGCTAACTGAGAATGATTCCAGTGAACACCTGTTAGCTAAAATAAATATCATATAAATATTTATTTAATACAATCATATATTTGAGTGATATTTTCAGCTAACGCTTGTTCATGTTAAAAATCAAAGACATTTAAAATCAATGACATAAAACTGAGTCTGATTCGGATAGATCTCCGCGATGACCCGCTTAAGTTCTCCCAGGGTCATGTTCTCTTGCTGAGCATGTTTTTCGGTCAGCGTTTCCAGCGTCACGGTCGAGGTAGTTGTCACCTCAATGGTACAAAAGTAGCCGTCGTCTTCGTAACGCCCTACCCGCAGAACATCGCCCGCTTTAAAGTGCGCCTCGCTCTCATCACGAATGGTGATGGTCTTACGTCCGGCCAGAATGTCATCCTGAAAGCGCTGAAAAAAAGTAATGTCGTTTGGCTGCATGTTATTATTCCCTGAAGATGAAGTTGATGAGTGAGTTTAGCCACTGTGAGCATGTTCTCCCATTCCGCCATTGCCAGTCTCAATAATCTGGAGATGATGGTCTACAACACCGTCATTAAAAACCGCGATCGGGTGATGTACATGACCATCCGCGAACTGGCGGATGCGGCAGGGGTTTCCACCACCACCGTGCTGCGCTTTTGCCGCAAACTCAATTGCGATGGCTATTCTGAATTCCGCGTGCGGTTTAAATTATATCTCGAACAAAACGAACCGCAGCAGGCCAATTTTGGTGCCAGTGAGATTATCAGTTTTTTCAAAAGCGTAAACAACGATGAATTTGATACGCTTTTAAATAACGCCGTGGATATTATCTTATCGTCGGAGCGTATTATATTTGTCGGCGCAGGCACTTCTGGCTCGCTGGCAAAATACGGTGCGCGGTTCTTTTCCAATATTGGTAAATTCAGCAACCATATCGACGATCCTTATTTCCCGGTCACCAACGATATGGCGAAAAACGCCCTGGCGATTGTCCTCTCGGTCTCGGGCGAAACCGAAGAGATCCTGCGCTTCGCCAGCCAGTTCAGCCTGCATCACTGCAAGGTTCTGTCGATCACCAGCCACGAACATTCGCGGCTGGCGAAACTGGCGGACTTTAATCTCTCCTGGCATGTACCCCAAACGCGTATCGCAGGCGTCTACGATATTACGACGCAAATCCCGGTGATTTATATTCTTGAATCACTGGGACGCAAACTGGCGAAGAAATTAACAGAATAAAACACCCTGTTTTTTAGAAGTGACAAATTACAATTTCTGTGAATTGTTATATCGTGACTTTTTATTCCCCTTTGTTAGACTCAAAAATAAGACAATAAATGAGATTAGCAAAGATGAAAAAACTCACTTTACCAAAAGACTTTTTATGGGGCGGCGCGGTCGCGGCGCATCAGGTTGAAGGCGGCTGGAACAAAGGCGGCAAAGGCCCAAGCATTTGTGACGTGCTGACCGGTGGCGCACACGGCGTACCGCGTGAGATCACCCAGGAAGTGGTTGAGGGCAAATACTACCCGAACCATGAAGCCATCGACTTCCATGGTCACTATAAAGAAGACATCAAGCTGTTTGCCGAGATGGGTTTCAAATGCTTCCGCACCTCCATTGCCTGGACCCGTATCTTTCCGAAAGGTGACGAAACCCAGCCGAACGAAGAGGGGCTGAAGTTCTACGACGACATGTTCGATGAGCTGCTGAAGTACAACATCGAGCCGGTAATCACCCTCTCCCACTTCGAAATGCCGCTGCACCTGGTGCAGGAGTACGGCGGCTGGACCAACCGTAAGGTGGTGGACTTCTTCGTTAATTTCGCTGAAGTGGTGTTTGAGCGCTACAAGAGCAAGGTCAAATACTGGATGACCTTCAACGAGATCAACAACCAGCGTAACTGGCGCGCCCCGCTGTTCGGCTACTGCTGCTCCGGCGTGGTCTATACCGAGCATCAGAACCCGGAAGAGACCATGTATCAGGTGCTGCATCACCAGTTCGTGGCCAGCGCCCTGGCGGTGAAAGCCGCCCGCCGTATCAACCCGGAAATGAAAGTCGGATGCATGCTGGCGATGGTGGCGCTTTATCCGTTCTCCTGCAAGCCAGAAGACGTGATGTTTGCTCAGGAATCGATGCGTGAACGCTATGTCTTTACCGACGTGCAGCTGCGTGGCTATTACCCGTCTTACGTCCTGAACGAGTGGGAGCGTCGCGGTTTTACCATCAATATGGAAGCGGGCGATGAGCAGATCCTGCGTGAAGGCACCTGCGACTATCTGGGCTTCAGCTACTACATGACCAACGCGGTGAAAGCGGAAGGCGGCACCGGCGATGCAATCTCCGGCTTCGAAGGCAGCGTTCCGAACCCGCACGTGAAAGCGTCGGACTGGGGTTGGCAGATCGACCCGGTGGGTCTGCGCTACGCCCTGTGCGAGCTGTATGAGCGCTATCAGAAGCCGCTGTTTATCGTGGAAAACGGCTTCGGCGCTTACGACAAAGTGGAAGAGGACGGCAGCATCAACGATGACTATCGTATCGACTACCTGCGCGCCCACGTCGAAGAGATGATAAAAGCCGTGACTCATGATGGCGTGGATCTGATGGGCTACACCCCGTGGGGCTGCATCGACTGCGTGTCCTTCACCACCGGCCAGTACAGCAAACGCTACGGCTTTATCTACGTGAACAAGCACGACGACGGCACCGGCGACATGTCCCGTTCGCGTAAGAAGAGCTTTGAGTGGTACAAAGCGGTGATCGCCAGCAACGGCGAGGAGCTTTAATTCTGTAACGCCGGGTGGCGGCTTCGCCTTACCCGGCCTACAAATGATGCGGGTGGGATTTACTTCCCGCCCGCTAACTCAATAAAGCTGCCCGTCACGTACGACGCCTTCTCGCTCAGCAGCCAGACAATCGCCTGCGCCACCTCTTCAGGCTGGCCGCCGCGCTGCATCGGCAGCATCGACTTCACCCGATCCACACGTCCTGGCTCCCCGCCGGAAGCATGAATTTCGGTATAAATCAGCCCCGGACGGACGCAGTTAACCCGAATGCCCTGTGCCGCCACCTCCAGCGCTAGCCCGGTAGTGAGGGAGTCCACGGCCCCTTTCGATGCCGCGTAATCCACATACTCCCCCGGCGCGCCGAGTCGTGAGGCCGCGGACGAGACGTTCACAATCGCCCCGCCTTTCCCGCCATGCTTTAGCGCCATGCGTTTCACCGCCTCACGGCAGCAGAGGAAATACCCGGTCACGTTGGTGGCCAGCACGCGGTTAATACGTTCGGCAGAGAGATTTTCGATGGTGCTCTGCTCAAACAGAATGCCGGCGTTGTTAACCAGCGCGGTGAGGGGCTCGCCTTCACGATCGAGGCTGTCAAACATCGCCATGACCTGCGCTTCATCGCTGATGTCCGCACGCAGGGCAAAGGCCCGGCCGCCCTCTTTCACAATCTGCGCGATCACGTCGGTGGCGGCTTTGATGTTGTGGTGATAGTTCACCGCCACGGTATAGCCTTCGCTCGCCAGCTGCAGCGCCGTAGCTTTGCCAATTCCGCGGCTGGCGCCGGTTACAAGTGCAATTGCCATAAGACTCTCCAGAAACAAAAAAAGCCGGGTGGCGCTTGCGCTTACCCGGCCTACAGTATGGCAGAAAGGTTACTGGTATTCGCTCATTGGCACGCAGGAGCAGAACAGGTTACGGTCGCCGTAGACGTCATCAAGACGCTTCACGGTCGGCCAGTACTTGTTGGCAACGCCTGCCGGGAAGACCGCCAGCTCGCGGGAGTAAGCGTGATTCCACTCCGCCACCATCTCGTGCTGGGTGTGCGGGGCGTTGACCAGCGGGTTATCTTCCAGCGTCCATTCGCCATCCTGAACGCGATCGATCTCCATGCGGATCGCCAGCATCGCGTCGATAAAGCGGTCCAGTTCGGCTTTGCTTTCGGATTCGGTTGGCTCAACCATCAGCGTGCCCGCGACCGGGAACGACATGGTTGGGGCGTGGAAGCCGTAGTCGATCAGACGTTTGGCAATGTCCAGCTCGCTGATGCCGGTCTGTTCCTTCAGCGGACGAATATCCAGAATACATTCGTGCGCCACGCGGCCATCGCGACCGGTGTAGAGCACCGGGAAGGCAGACTTCAGACGCGTCGCGATGTAGTTAGCATTCAGGATCGCCACCTGGCTGGCCTGCTTCAGTCCTTCTGCACCCATCATGCGGATATACATCCAGCTGATTGGCAGGATAGAGGCGCTGCCGAACGGTGCCGCAGAGACCGCGCCCTGACGGGTCAGCATACCTTCAATCTGCACCACGCTGTGACCCGGTACGAACGGGGCCAGGTGCGCTTTCACGCCAATCGGACCCATACCCGGGCCGCCACCGCCGTGCGGAATGCAGAAGGTTTTGTGCAGGTTCAGGTGCGACACGTCCGCGCCGATAAAGCCTGGCGTGGTGATCCCTACCTGGGCGTTCATGTTGGCGCCATCGAGGTAAACCTGGCCGCCGTGCTGGTGCACGATCTCGCACACTTCACGGATGGTCTCTTCGTATACCCCGTGGGTGGACGGATAGGTCACCATGATGCAGGAGAGCTTATCGCTGGTCTGTTCTGCTTTGGCACGCAGGTCAGCCAGATCGATGTTGCCGTTCTTATCACAGGCGACAACCACCACTTCCATCCCCGCCATCTGGGCAGAGGCCGGGTTGGTACCGTGGGCAGAGCTTGGGATCAGGCAGATATCACGATGACCTTCGTTGCGGCTCTCGTGATAGTGACGGATTGCCAGCAGACCCGCGTACTCCCCCTGGGCGCCGGAGTTCGGCTGCATGCAGAGGGCGTCGTAGCCGGTCAGTTTTACCAGCCAGTCGGAAAGCTGGTTAATCATCATATGGTAGCCTTCCGCCTGATCTGCCGGGCAGAACGGGTGCAGCTCGGCGAATTCCGGCCAGGTGATCGGGATCATCTCGGCGGCGGCGTTCAGCTTCATGGTGCAGGAGCCCAGCGGGATCATCGCCTGATTCAGCGCCAGATCCTTGCGCTCCAGGGAGTGCATGTAGCGCATCATCTCGGTTTCGCTGTGGTAGCGGTTAAACACCGGATGGGCGAGGATCGCGTCGTCGCGCAGCATGGTCGCCTGGATAGAGCGGCTGTCATGCGCCATCTCTTTATCGAGAGTATCCACATTCAGGCCGTGGTCGTCACCCAGCAGGACGTTGAACAGGACCTGAATATCTTCACGAGTAGTGGTCTCATCCAGGGTAATGCTCACCGCATTGAGGATGTCGCTGCGCAGGTTAATCTCTACGGCTTCGGCGCGCGCCAGCACCGCCGCTTTGTCGGCCACTTCGACACAGAGGGTATCGAAGAAGTGGGCGTGGCGCAGTTTTTGACCTTTCTGCTGCAGGCCGCAGGCCAGGATATCGGCCAGACGATGAATACGGCTGGCGATACGCTTCAGGCCCACCGGGCCGTGGAAGACGGCATACAGGCTGGCAATGTTGGCCAGCAGCGCCTGCGAGGTACAGATGTTGGAGTTCGCTTTCTCGCGACGAATGTGCTGCTCGCGAGTCTGCATCGCCATGCGCAGGGCGGTGTTACCGGCGGCATCTTTTGATACGCCGATAATGCGGCCTGGCATGGAGCGTTTGAATTCATCTTTCGCGGCGAAGAAGGCCGCGTGTGGGCCGCCGTAGCCCATCGGCACGCCGAAGCGCTGCGCAGAGCCGAAGACGATGTCTGCGCCCTGTTTGCCCGGGGCGGTTAACAGCACCAGCGCCATAAAATCGGCCGCCACGCTGACGACGATTTTGCGCGCTTTCAGTTCGGTAATCAGGGTGCCGTAGTCATGGACCTCACCGCTGGTGCCCACCTGCTGCAGCAGCACGCCGAACACATCCTGGTGATCCAGCACTTTGTCAGCGTCATCAACAATCACCTCAAAACCAAAGGTCTCCGCACGGGTACGCACCACGTCGAGGGTTTGCGGGTGAACGTCGGCGGCAACGAAGAAGCGGTTAGCGCCCTTCAGTTTGCTGACGCGTTTTGCCATCGCCATTGCTTCTGCGGCGGCGGTGGCTTCATCCAGCAGCGAGGCCGAGGCGATGTCCAGACCGGTCAGATCCAGGGTGACCTGCTGGAAATTGAGCAGCGCTTCCAGACGGCCCTGAGACACTTCCGGCTGATATGGAGTGTAGGCGGTATACCAGCCCGGGTTTTCCAGCATGTTGCGCAGAATAACCGGCGGCAACTGCACGTTGGTGTAGCCCATGCCAATGTAAGACTTAAAGCGCTTGTTCAGGCTGGCAATGCCTTTCAGTTCCGCCAGTGCAGCGTATTCAGTGGTCGATTCACCCACCTGTGGCGGGGTGGCGAGCTGAATATCCTTTGGCACGATCTGGCCGATCAGTGCGTTGAGCGAATCCGCGCCAACCGTCTTCAGCATCTCCTGCTGTTGTTGAGCATCCGGCCCAATGTGACGTTCAATGAAGGCGCCACGGTTTTCAAGCTGGCTTAAAGTCTGTGTCATGAGCGATGGTTCCTGAAACGTGCAGTGAATCGTAGTTGTTTGTAACTCTGTTGCCCGGTGGCGCTAACGCTTACCGGGCCTACGTTGACTCTCCTTTCCCCAGAGGGGAGAGGGAAAGGTTTACTCGTCTTCCAGTAAGGCTTCGTACGCAGTAGCATCCAGCAGAGCGGCAACTTCCGCTTCGTCGCTGGCTTTAATTTTGAAGATCCAGCCTTCGCCGTATGGCTCGCTGTTAACCAGCTCCGGGGAGTCGCTCAGGGCGTCGTTAACCGCCACGATTTCGCCGCCCACTGGCGCATAGATATCAGAAGCCGCTTTTACCGACTCGGCCACGGCGCAGTCGTCGCCCGCGGTGACGGTCGCGCCCACTTCCGGCAGATCCACGAAGACCATGTCACCTAACAGCTCCTGAGCATGTTCGGTGATCCCGACGGTGTAAGTGCCGTCGGCTTCTTTGCGCAGCCACTCGTGTTCTTTGCTGTATTTCAGTTCTGCTGGCACATTGCTCATTGAATTTCTCCTGATAAAAATAATTAGGCGACCGGCTTACCGGCGCGAACAAAAATCGGTTTGGTCACGCGGACCGGCATTTCGCGGTTGCGGATCTGCACCACGGCAGTCTCGCCAATACCCGCCGGCACCCGTGCCAGAGCAATACTGTAACCCAGCGTCGGGGAGAAGGTGCCGCTGGTGATAATGCCTTCGCAGTGGTTGCCATTGGCATCGGTGAAACGCACCGGCAGCTCGCCGCGCAGCACGCCCTTCTCGGTCATGACCAGGCCAACCAGCTGTTCGGTGCCCTTCTCACGCTGCTGTTCCAGCACTTCACGACCGATAAAGTCGCGATCGGCCGGTTCCCACGCAATGGTCCAGCCCATGTTGGCTGCCAGCGGAGAGACGCCTTCGTCCATCTCCTGGCCGTACAAGTTCATCCCGGCTTCCAGACGCAGCGTATCGCGCGCGCCCAGACCTGCCGGCTTAACGCCCGCTTCCACCAGCGCACGCCAGAAATCGGCCGCTTTTTCGTTTGGCATCGCAATTTCATAGCCCGCTTCACCGGTATAGCCGGTGGTGGCGACAAACAGATCGCCCGCCTGCACGCCAAAGAACGGCTTCATGCCGTCGGTGGCCTGGCGCTGCTCATCAGTGAACAGGGACGCGGCTTTCGCCTGCGCGTTCGGCCCCTGCACCGCAATCAGCGACAGGTCATCACGCACGGTGATGTCGATGGCGTAAGGTTCAGCGTGCTGGGTGATCCAGGCGAGGTCTTTTTCACGGGTGGCGGAGTTAACAACGAGGCGGAAGAAATCTTCGGTGAGGTAATACACAATCAGGTCGTCAATCACGCCGCCAGAGGCATTCAGCATGCCGGAATAGAGCGCTTTGCCGGGCTTCGTGAGTTTCGCCACGTCGTTTGCCAGCAGATAACGCAGAAACTCCCGGGTGCGGCTACCGTGCAGATCGACAATGGTCATATGCGAGACGTCGAACATACCGGCATCGGTGCGCACCGCATGATGCTCATCAATCTGCGAACCATAATGCAGCGGCATCATCCAGCCGTGGAAATCGACCATGCGCGCACCGCATAAGGTGTGTTGTTCGTATAAAGGCGTCTGTTGAGCCATCTTTTCCTCGTTGAATAAGCTGGGCTGTCTTGCGTTTTATGCTGAAAAATCCACCATAAAACCCGGCATCGGCATCGCTCCCGGACGCCGACGCAAACGTTCTCTTTTACCTGAACTTACCACCGAAAACGGTGGTTAACCATAAGGCAGAATGGGCCATCACATTAGCTTATGGTCAAAAATGCCAGCAAAGCGTACAGAGTTATTCACTATAAAAATGCGAATCGTTCCGCACAAAAGCAAAGTAGATAAGATGGGATTTAGCACAGGATGATATTTACTGCGGAAAAATGCGCGAAATTTCCGTAACATAAAAACAGCCAGATTAGTTAATCTAATGCGAAAAAGTCGGTGAAATTAGATTATTTCAAACGAGGGAATTCTGCCGACCCACAGGCCGACAGAATAAAGTGTGACGGGGGTCAATACACAAAGTCATTCAAGTTGCATCAAGGCGGCAAGTCTGAGAGTCCCCAGGAGCTTACATAAGTAAGTGACTGGGGTGAGCAGACGCAGCCAACGCAGAGGCAGCTTGAAGGATGCAGTGTATTTTAACGGAGCCAGTCCGGGAGATCGTTAAGCCCCATCGCCTGACGCAGGAGTTGCGGTTTCACTCCCGGGAGGGTATCAGCCAGCTTCAGGCCGAGATCGCGCAGCAGTTTTTTCGCCGGGTTGGCACCGGCAAAGAGTTCGCGGAACCCCTGCATGCCCGCCAGCATCATGGCGGCACTGTGCTTACGGCTGCGTTCGTATCGGCGCAGATAAAGATGCTGCCCGATATCTTTGCCGTCACGATGCAGACGACGCAATTCATTTACCAGCTCGGCGGCGTCCATAAAGCCCAGATTCACCCCCTGCCCGGCCAGCGGATGGATGGTGTGCGCCGCGTCGCCCACCAGCGCCAGACGATGCGCCGCAAACTGGCGCGCATAGCGACCGGTTAACGGGAATACCTGACGCTCGCTTTCGACGGTGCAGAGCCCCAGCCGGTTATCAAAGGCCACGCACAGGGCCTGATTGAACTCGTCGGCGGACGCCTCCTGCATCTGCTGGGCCTTCTCGGGGGAAAGCGACCAGACAATCGAGCAGAGATGCGGATCGCTGAGCGGCAGGAAGGCGAGGATGCCATCGTTATGGAAAATCTGTCGGGCCACGGCCTGATGCGGCTCCGCAGTGCGGATGGTGGCGACCAGCGCATGATGGCGGTAGTCCCAGTACGTCAGCGGAATGTCGGCTTTGTTGCGCAGCCAGGAGTTTGCCCCATCGGCCCCCACCACCAGGCGCGCGGTCAGCATGTCGCCGCTTTGCAGGGTGATAAAGGCGTCGTTTTCGCCCCAGGCCACCTGCTGCAGCTGCGCGGGGGCAATCAGCGTGACGTCGCTACACTGCTGCGCTTTCTGCCACAGCGCATGGTGAATCACCGCATTTTCGATGATATGGCCGAGATGGCTGTAGCCCATGCTCTCATCATCAAAAGCGATATGCCCGAAGCTGTCTTTATCCCACACTTCCATCCCGTGGTAGCAGCTCGCACGCTGGGCGACAATTTCTGACCAGACGCCGATGCGGGTCAGCAGCTTTTCACTGGCGGCATTAATCGCCGAGACCCGGAGTTCTGGCGGCGCATCGGAAGCGACAGGCTCAGGTTGTTTCTGCTCCAGTACCGCCACGCGCAGACCGCTGCCCTGCAAACCGCAGGCCAGCGCCAGTCCTACCATTCCGCCACCGACAATGGCAACATCAACATTCTGCACTTTGTTTACTCCTTAGCGAGCGACCCAACCGAGAGTCCTCTGCGCCAGCACATCGCGTGCCGGAATGAATAATTCCATCGCCATCAACCCCAGGTTACGCCCTGCAACCAGCGGCGCCCAGCGATTGGCAAACAGATGTACCAGCCCGTCGGTCACACCGATGGTGGCCTCTTTATCTGCCTGACGTCGTTTCTGATACTGGCCCAGCACCGAATACGCGCCGCAATCCTGCTGTTGGGCAAAGGCCTGCGCCAGCGTTTCGGCAAGGCTCATCACGTCCCGCAGCCCGAGATTAAAGCCCTGTCCGGCAATGGGGTGTAACGTCTGGGCCGCATTGCCCACCAGCGCGACGCGATGGGAGACAGACTGCGACGCCGTGGTTAATGCCAGCGGATAGACCGAACGCTTCCCGGCATGGGTGATGCGCCCAAGTCGCCAGCCAAAGGCTTTTTGCAGCTCGACGCAGAAGCGTTCGTCAGACCAGCCCTTCACCTCCTCCGCCTTTTCCAGCGGATGGCACCAGACCAGCGAGCTGCGCCCCTGCGACATCGGTAACATGGCCAGCGGGCCATGCTGAGTAAAACGTTCAAAGGCGCGGCCACGGTGCGGCTCGGCGGTGGCAACGTTGGCGATCACCGCCAGCTGATGGTAAGGCTGCTGCTGCCACTGGATCCCGCACTGCTGGCCAAGCGCCGAACGTGAGCCGTCGGCAGCCACCAGCAGTTGTCCCTCGAGCGTACTGCCGTCATCCAGCGTAACGCTGACCGAGGTTTCGCTGCGGGTAAAGTGCTCCACGCGCGCCGGGCAATGCAGCGTCACGCCGGGAGCATCCTGCAACAGGCGGAACAGGCGCAGACCCACGTCGTGCAGCTCGACGACCTGCCCCAGCGCATCAATGCGATAGTCCTGCGCTTCGAGGGTGACAAACCCGGCGTGTCCCCGATCGCTGACATGAACGGTTTCGATAGCGGTGGCGCAATCGGCAATCGCCTGCCAGATGCCGCTGCGGGCCAGCTGCTGGCAGGTGCCCGCAGCCAGGGCGATGGCGCGGCCATCGAACCCCGGATGGCCACTCGACTGCGGCGCCACGGCCTCAACCAGGTGGACCGGAAGCTTGCCCTGGGTCAGGGTGGAGATCGCCAGCGCCAGGGTGGCGCCCGTCATGCCTCCGCCAACGATGATGATGCTCATGGGCGCGCCGCCGCCATCAGGGCTTCGATCTCGTCGGCGTTTTTTACCACCGAAGCCGTCAGATTTTCGTTACCGGATTTGGTGATCACGATATCATCTTCGATACGGATGCCGATCCCGCGATACTCGGCGGGCACATCGGCATCCGGGGCGATATAGAGCCCCGGTTCAACGGTCAGCACCATTCCCGGCTCGAGCACACGCGAACGTTCCGGGCCGTAGACGCCCACGTCGTGCACGTCCAGCCCCAGCCAGTGGCTCAGGCCATGCATAAAGAAGGGACGGTGCGCGTTCTCCGCGATCAGCTGATCGACGTCGCCGTTAAGAATCCCCAGATCCACCAGCCCGCTAACCATAATGCGCACCACCTCGCCGGTAACCTCCTGGATGGAGGTGCCGGGGCGGAACAGCATCAGCGCGGTGTCCAGCGAATGCAGGACGATGTCGTAGATGGCGCGTTGCGCCGGGGTGAATTTGCCGTTCACCGGGAAGGTGCGGGTGATATCCCCGGCATAGCCTTTAAATTCGCAGCCGGCGTCAATCAGCACCAGATCGCCATCCCGCAATTCAGACTCGTTTTCGGTGTAATGCAGGATGCAGCCGTTTTCACCCCCGCCGACGATGGTGTTGTAGGCCGGGAAGCGCGCGCCGTGGCGGGTAAATTCATGCTGAATTTCGCCTTCCAGCTGATATTCGAACATCCCCGGACGGCATTTTTGCATCGCCCGGGTATGGGCCAGGGCGCTGATCTCCCCCGCTTTACGCATGACATCCAGCTCTTCATCCGATTTAAACAGGCGCAGCTCGTGGACGGCAGGACGCCAGTCGGTGAGGGTTGCGGGCGCTTTCAGGTTTTGCCGGGAGCCTTTGCGTAGCTTATCCAGCGCGGCAAAGACAATCTCATCGGCATACGCGTATTCACCCTGCGCGTGGTAGACCGTATCCAGACCATTGAGCAGCTGGTAGAGCTGATCGTTGATTTCGCTGAACGCCAGAGCGCGATCCACGCCCAGCTTTTCCGGCGCGGCCTGCTGGCCCAGACGGCGGCCAAACCAGATCTCGGCGGTGAGATCGCGAACGCGGTTAAACAGCACGCTGTGGTTGTGGGTATCGTGACTTTTAATCAGCACCAGCACCGACTCCGGCTCGTTGAAGCCGGTGAAGTACCAGAAATCGCTGCTCTGGCGGTACGGATATTCGCTATCGTTGCTGCGCGTGGCTTCCGGTGCGGCAAAAATCAACGCGGCGCTGCCCGGCTGCATAGTGGCCAGCAATGCCTGACGGCGGCGAAGATACTCTTGCTGAGTCATGACACCCTCCTGGAATTTTTATTAATGTAAGGTTGGTTTGCGCACTTCCGGCGCGGTCGGTTTTGCGCGCGTAAAGGTATCGTGGCAGAGCAGAGACGCCACGCGCACGTACTCAATGATCTCTTCGAGTGACATCTCCAGCTCTTCCTGGTCTTCGTCTTCATCGTAGCCCAGCTGAGCGATGTTACGCAGATCGTCGATAGCTTCTCCCGCCTCGCCCGTCACTTTTTCCAGCTTAGGCTGCGTTACGCCCAGACCTAACAGGTAGTGGTTGACCCAGCCTGCCAGCGCATCGGCGCGATCGAACACGCTGACGTCGTCGCCATCAGGCAGATAAAGCTGAAAAAGGAAGCCGTCATCCTCCAGCGCATCGCTGGTTGCGCCATGCATATTGCGCAACGCCTGAGCGAGATCGTGACCGAACGCCAGACCCTCGTTCGTCAGGTCGTGAACCAGCGGCAGCCATGAGCTGTCGTTGTTTCCACCACACAGCATCCCGCTGATCAGACCGTGCATTTCAGCCGGGGTTAAACCCACGCCCTGCTGGTTCAGTAACTGGCTGACTTCGTTGTAACCAGGCATTTCGTTCTGTATAGACATGAGCATTCATCATCAATGGGAGGAATATTCATGATATGCTACCACTTTGGACCCTGGTGAACCAGAATAGGGCTTGTTTCTACGCGCCAGGGTAGCTATAGTGTCGCCCCTTCGCAGCCCCCGGAAGCGGATGTGAAGGCAGCGCAGTCAAACAGCAGGAAGGTGGCATGTCTGCACAACCCGTCGATATCCAAATTTTTGGCCGTTCGCTGCGAGTGAATTGTCCGCCTGAACAAAGGGATGCTTTGAATCAGGCTGCGGATGATTTGAATCAGCGGTTGCAAGATTTAAAAGAACGCACTAGAGTCACAAATACTGAGCAGCTGGTCTTCATCGCCGCGTTGAACATCAGTTATGAACTGACTCAGGAAAAAGCGAAGACCCGCGATTACGCGGCGAGCATGGAACAACGTATTAAAATGCTCCAGCAGACCATTGAACAGGCATTGCTTGATCAGGGTCGCATAACAGACAGACCGGGGCAAAACTTTGAATAACACTTCGTGGTCTACTATGGTAGAGTGACCCTGAAGGAAAAATTTCTCTGAGATGTTCGCATGCGGGCCAGTCCCCTGAGCCGATATTTCATACCACAAGAATGTGGCGCTCCATGGTTGGTGAGCATGCTCGGTTCGTCCGAGAAGCCTTAAAACTATGACGACACATTCACCTTGAACCAAGGGTTCAAGGGTTACAGCCTGCGGCGGCATCTCGGAGATTCCCTCACCTTTCTACCCAGCGACTACCATGACGCAACTTCCTGAAGTCCCTGCCTCACGCCAACACATTCGTCAGTTTATCCGTCAGCAACGCAGAGCCTTAACGCCTCAACAGCAAGCCCATTTCGCCCAGCAAGCCGCGGCCCGCATGATGGCTTATCCGCCCGTCGTCATGGCGCATACCGTTGCCCTGTTCCTCTCTTTTGATGGCGAACTCGATACCCAACCGCTGATCGATGAACTCTGGCGCACCGGGAAAAAGGTCTATCTGCCGGTACTCCACCCCTTTAGTCCCGGGAACCTGCTGTTCCTGCACTATCATCCTCACAGCGAGCTGGTGGTGAATCGTCTGAAAATCACCGAACCGAAGCTGGACGTGCGCGACGTGCTGCCGCTTGAGCAGTTGGGCGTGCTGGTGACGCCGCTGGTGGCCTTTGATGAGAGTGGTCAACGTCTGGGGATGGGCGGCGGTTTTTACGATCGCACGCTACAGAACTGGCAGCAGCATGGCTTACAGCCCGTAGGCTACGCGCATGATTGTCAGGGCGTTGAAAAGCTACCGGTGGAGAAATGGGATATTCCGCTGCCGGCGGTGGTGACGCCGTCGAAGGTCTGGCAGTGGTAAAAAAAGCCGGGTGGCGGCTACGCCTTACCCGGCCTACATAAACCCTCGGACTTTGTAGGTCGGGTAAGCGCAAGCGCCACCCGACACCACAAACCGCAGGATCAGTAAAGTAGACGCGCGCGAATGGTGCCTGGGATGGCCTTCATTCCCTGCAGCGCTTTCTCGGCAACATCTTCATCCGCTTCGATATCGATAACCACATAACCCATCTGCGCGTTAGTTTGCAGATACTGTGCGGCGATGTTCACGCCCTGCTCAGCGAAGATCTGGTTAATGGCCGTCAGCACGCCCGGACGGTTTTCGTGGATGTGCAGCAGACGACGTCCACCGTGCAGCGGCAGAGACACTTCCGGGAAGTTGACCGCAGAAAGTGTTGAACCGTTGTCGGAATATTTGCTCAGCTTACCGGCCACTTCGAGACCGATATTTTCCTGCGCTTCCTGAGTGGAGCCGCCGATGTGCGGAGTCAGGATCACGTTGTCGAACTCACACAGCGGCGAGTTGAACGGATCGCTGTTGGTCGCCGGCTCGGTCGGGAAGACGTCAATGGCCGCCCCTGCCAGATGTTTGCTTTTCAGGGCTTCGCACAGCGCAGGGATATCCACTACCGTACCGCGCGCGGCGTTGATCAGCAGCGAGCCCGGCTTCATCAGCGCCAGCTCTTCCGCACCCATCATGTTCCTGGTGGAGGCGTTTTCCGGGACGTGCAGGCTCACCACGTCGCTCATGTTGAGCAGGTCGGAGAGATGTTGAACCTGGGTAGCGTTACCCAGCGGCAGCTTGCTTTCGATGTCGTAGAAAAAGACGTGCATCCCCAGCGATTCCGCCAGAATGCCCAGCTGCGTGCCGATGTGGCCGTAGCCGATAATGCCCAGTTTTTTACCACGCGCCTCAAAAGAGCCGGACGCCAGTTTATTCCAGATCCCACGATGGGCCTTGGCGTTAGCTTCAGGGATGCCACGCAGCAGCAGCAGGAGTTCCCCAATCACCAGCTCCGCCACGGAACGGGTATTGGAGAATGGCGCGTTGAACACCGGAATACCGCGCTTCGCGGCAGCATTGAGATCAACCTGGTTGGTACCGATACAGAAGCAGCCAATCGCGACCAGTTTTTCTGCTGCGGCAATCACATCTTCGGTCAGGTGGGTACGGGATCGCAGGCCAATGAAGTGGGCATCACGGATCGACTCTTTCAGCTGTTCGGTATCCAGCGCGCCTTTGTGAAATTCGATGTTGGTGTAACCTGCCGCACGAAGGTTATCCAGTGCTTTCTGATGCACCCCTTCGACCAGCAGAAATTTAATCTTGTCTTTCTCCAGTGATACCTTTGCCATTTCCCCGACCCTGTCTGATTGTCTGAACTGTTGTTGTGCTGGATTGAAATCCGCTCCAGCCAACATATCAAAAAAAACTATTGCAGCAATATGAACGTTTGCGTCGGCACTCTGAAGAAATGTCATACAGCGTCAATTGGCAGTGAATAATGCTGCAGAGCATTAAGAAAGCGGCAGGATCGTCAGGAGAGGGTTAGTAATGTGACACAAGTCACCGAATATCGCTTTTGCAAAAAAAGTTAGCGGGGGGAGGCTCCCCCCGTCAGATCATTTCACGATGGTTTTAACGCCATCGGCGGTGCCGATCAGGGCGACATCCGCGCCACGGTTGGCGAATAACCCTACAGTTACCACGCCCGGCAGGCCGTTGATGGCATTCTCCAGCGCCACGGCGTCGAGGATCTCCAGACCATGAACATCCAGAATCACGTTACCGTTGTCCGTCACTACGCCCTGGCGATATTCCGGGCGGCCACCCAGTTTCACCAGCTCGCGGGCAACCGCGCTGCGCGCCATCGGGATCACTTCAACCGGCAGCGGGAAGTTGCCGAGGATATCCACCTGCTTGGAGGCATCGGCGATACAGATAAACTTGTCCGCCACGGAGGCGATGATTTTCTCACGCGTCAGCGCCGCGCCACCGCCCTTGATCATCTGCATATGGCCATTGATCTCATCCGCGCCGTCGACATAAATTCCCAGACGGTCAACTTCGTTCAGATCGAAAACGGTGATCCCCAGACTTTTCAGCTTTTCCGTGGATGCATCGGAGCTCGAAACTGCGCCCTCGATTTGGCCTTTCATCGTGCCCAGCGCATCAATAAAGTGTGCTGCCGTTGACCCTGTGCCCACGCCGACAATGGTACCCGGCTGTACATACTGGAGAGCGGCCCATCCTACTGCTTTTTTCAGTTCATCCTGCGTCATGATCTCTTGCCCGTGGTGATTTTGCGTGACGCGCATTATAGAGCATTCGCCTGTGCCATGTGATCTGCGAGGTCACCAATTTCGTCTGTATCAAACATAAATTTATGTCATAGTGCGAAGTATTGAATTTTTTGGGAGTCAGCCAGAGCAATGAAACGTCCGGACTACAGAACATTACAGGCGCTTGATGCCGTTATTCGTGAACGCGGATTCGAACGCGCAGCTCAAAAGCTGTGCATTACCCAATCCGCGGTTTCACAACGAATCAAACAGCTTGAGAACATGTTCGGGCAGCCGCTGCTGGTTCGTACCGTGCCGCCGCGTCCAACCGAACAGGGACAAAAGCTGCTGGCGCTGCTGCGGCAGGTTGAGCTGCTGGAAGATGAGTGGCTGGGGGATGAACAGACCGGCTCCACGCCGCTGCTGCTCTCTCTGGCGGTCAACGCCGACAGCCTGGCAACCTGGCTCCTCCCTGCCCTCGCCCCGGTGCTGGCCGATTCGCCTATCCGTCTGAATTTACAGGTAGAAGATGAAACCCGTACCCAGGAGCGTCTGCGCCGCGGTGAAGTGGTGGGCGCAGTCAGTATCCAGCCTCAGGCGCTGCCTAGCTGTCTGGTGGATCAGCTGGGGGCGCTGGATTATCTTTTCGTCGGCTCAAAAGCCTTTGCCGAGCGTTACTTCCCGAATGGCGTTACCCGCGCGGCGCTGCTGAAAGCACCTGCCGTGGCCTTTGACCATCTTGATGACATGCATCAGGCATTTTTACAGCAGAACTTCGACCTGCCGCCGGGCAGCGTACCCTGCCATATCGTGAACTCCTCCGAAGCCTTCGTGCAGCTGGCACGTCAGGGCACCACCTGCTGCATGATCCCGCATCTGCAGATCGAGAAAGAGCTGAACAGCGGCGAGCTGATCGACCTGACACCAGGCTTACACCAGCGCCGTATGCTCTACTGGCACCGCTTTGCCCCGGAAAGCCGGATGATGCGCAACGTCACCGACGCGCTGCTGGCCCATGGACATAAAGTCCTGCGTCAGGACTAATAAAAAGGCCGGGTCGCATTAAAGCTGACCCGGCCTTTTTTCTGTGCTGAATACCAGACTTACGGTGCTTTAGTCGCCGTATCCTGCTGCTGATTCTGCTGATTCTGCTGAACCGGCTGAGTCTGCTGACCCTGCGCTGGCTCCAGCTGGAATACCACGTCAACCTGATCGTCAAACTGAATGGTTGGCTGTTCGTAGGTATCCTGCGCAGAGACTGGCGCCGCTTCCGCTTTCATCATGCGTACCATCGGGCTCGGCTGATAGTTAGAGACGTGGTAACGGACGCTGTAAACCGGGCCCAGCTTGCTGTTAAAGCCAGAAGCCAGCTGCTGCGCCTGACGCACGGCATCATCAATCGCCGCTTTACGCGCTTCGTCTTTATACTTCTCTGGTTGCGCAACACCCAGGGAGACAGAACGGATTTCGTTCAGACCCGCTTTCAGCGCGCCATCCAGCAGGGAGTTGAGCTTATCAAGCTGACGTACCGTGACTTCCACGGTACGCACCGCGCGGTAACCTTTCAGGATGCTTTTGCCATCCTTATAGTCATAATCCGGCTGAGTACGCAGGTTGGCAGAGTTGATATCTTTTTTAGCGACGCCGTTCTGCTCCAGGAAAGAGAGATATTGCGCAACGCGATCGTCTGCCTGTTTCTTGGCGGTAGCGGCATCTTTTGCCGCCACGTTCACTTCGATGGCTAAGGTTGCAATATCCGGGGCCGCATCAACGCTGGCGGTACCGGAGGTCACAATGTGCGGGCTGTCAGGCAGTTCACTGGCCTGAACGGATGCTGCGCCAAAACCCATTAATGCCGCCAGGGCGATTACATTCAACTTCACTTTTATTCCTCCATGTTGCGAAGAGTGCCCATGTAACAGGGCGCATGCCAGCAAGCTTAGCGGCTGCTGGTCGAATGTCCATAAGACAACGCTTAGTAGAATAGTTCCCGAATATGATGAATCCCCTCTTTCGCCAGCTGGAAAGCGATAACCCACATCACCACACCGACCAGGCCGTTGATAATGCGCTGGGCTTTGGCGGTGCGCAGACGGGGAGCCAGCCAGGCGGCAAGCAGCGCCAGCCCAAAGAACCACAGGAAAGAGGCGCTGACGGTACCCAGTGCAAACCAGCGTCTCGGCTCGGCATCGAGCTGCCCGCCCAGGCTGCCCAGCACCACGAAGGTATCCAGATAAACATGCGGGTTGAGCCAGGTCACCGCCAGCATGGTGACGATAATTTTCCAGCGCCCCTGCTTCATCACTTCGGCGCTGGCCAGCTCAATATTGCTGCCCATCGCCGTTTTCAGGGCGCCAAAGCCATACCACAGCAGGAACGCGACCCCGCCCCAGGTAACCAGCGCCAGCAGCCAGGGGGACTGCATCAGCAGCGCGCTACCGCCAAAAATACCGGCGCAGATCAGGAGCATATCGCTCACTGCGCAGAGCAACGCAATCATCAGATGATACTGACGACGAATGCCCTGATTCATGACGAACGCATTTTGCGGGCCGAGAGGCAGGATCATCGCTGCGCCAATCATAAGCCCTTGAATGTAAAAAGATAACATGAAAATTAATCTCAGGAAGCTGTCTTAAGGGCAGACTATACTGCGGGAGGATAATAAGCGGAAATGGATAATATTAATTGGCAATTAGCTAAGCTAATGAGAACCCGGCAGCGTTGCGCCTGCCGGGTCGTTGAGAAGCGGTTATTCCTCTGATTCTTTCACGCGTTTAAAGTTTACATCCATCTGCGGATACGGGAAGCTAATACCGTTGGCATCGAAGTCACGCTTGATGCGCTCCAGTACGTCCCAGTAGACATTCTGCAAATCGCTGCTGTTGCTCCAGACGCGCACCACAAAGTTGATCGATGAAGCGCCCAGTTCGTTCAGACGGACAATCATGTCACGATCCTTCAGAATCCGATCGTCAGACTCGATAATGTTGGTGAGCAACTGCTTTACCTTATCGATATCAGAGTCATAGGCCACCCCGATAATAAACTCGTTACGACGCACCGGCTCACGGGAGAAGTTGATAATGTTGTTGGCGATGATCTTACCGTTCGGGATCACCACGATGCGGCCATCGATGGTACGCAGGGTAGTAGAGAAGATCTGTACCTGCAGCACGGTACCGGCCACGCCGCCCAGATCAACATACTCACCCGAACGGAACGGACGGAAAGTGACCAGCAGCACGCCCGCGGCCAGGTTCGACAGCGACCCCTGCAGCGCCAGACCAATGGCCAGACCGGCGGCACCCAGTACAGCGATAACCGACGCAGTTTGTACCCCGACCCGGCCAAGCGCCGCAATCAGCGTAAACGCGATAACGCCGTAGCGTACCAGGGCGGATAGGAAATCCGCCACCGTGGCATCAATATGACGCGCCCGCATCACGCGGTTAACCGCATTAGAGATGATGCGCGCCACGATCATACCGACGACGATAATGGCGATGGCCGCCACAATGTTAACGGCGTAACTCAACAGCAATGCCTGGTTACGCACCAGCCAGGAGCCCGCGTTATTGATGCTATCTACAACACCGAGATCTTCCATTCAATATTCCTTATCTAAGCCAGACCATAAAAATGCATCCCCCATCGAGGCAGGCAAGTTAGTAAAGGGTAAACAAAAGCGGGGAGTTTTGCCAAACAGATCACATAAATAGTGCCTGTAGCCAGTTGAAAAAGCAAAAAAAAGCCCGCGATTAACGCGGGCTTTCTGAGGCTTTTAGCAGCACAAATTACAGAACGTCAACCGCGTTCAGCTCTTTGAATGCCTGCTCCAGACGCGTCACCATAGAGGCCTGGGCTGAACGCAGCCATACGCGTGGATCGTAGTATTTCTTGTTCGGCTGGTCTTCGCCTTTCGGGTTGCCCAGCTGGCCCTGCAGGTAAGCTTCGTTGGTTTTGTAGTACTGCAGGATACCGTCCCAGGTTGCCCATTGGGTGTCGGTATCGATGTTCATTTTGATAACACCGTAGCTTACGGAGTCTTTGATTTCCTGAGCAGAAGAACCGGAACCGCCGTGGAAGACGAAGTTCAGGCTGTTGTGCGGCAGGTTGTGTTTCTTAGAAACGTATTCCTGAGAATCACGCAGAATGGTCGGGGTCAGAACCACGTTGCCTGGCTTGTACACGCCGTGTACGTTACCGAAGGAGGCAGCGATGGTGAAGCGCGGGCTGATTTTGCTCAGCTCGGTATACGCGTAATCAACGTCTTCTGGTTGAGTGTACAGGGCAGAAGCGTCCATGTGGCTGTTGTCCACACCATCTTCTTCGCCACCGGTGCAACCCAGTTCGATTTCCAGAGTCATGTCCATTTTGGCCATACGCGCCAGGTATTTAGAGCAGATCTCGATGTTCTCTTCCAGAGACTCTTCAGACAGGTCGATCATGTGAGAAGAGAACAGTGGCTTGCCGGTTGCTGCGAAGTGTTTTTCGCCCGCGTCCAGCAGACCGTCGATCCACGGCAGCAGTTTCTTCGCGCAGTGGTCAGTGTGCAGGATAACCGGAACACCGTAGTGCTCAGCCATCTGGTGTACGTGATGTGCGCCAGAGATTGCGCCCAGGATTGCCGCGCCCTGAGGAACGTCAGTTTTCACGCCTTTACCTGCGATAAACGCAGCACCGCCGTTAGAGAACTGAACGATTACCGGAGCTTTAACTTTTGCTGCGGCTTCCAGTACGGCGTTAATAGAGTCGGTACCGACGCAGTTAACCGCTGGCAGAGCAAAGTTGTTTTCTTTTGCTACCTGGAACACCTTCTGAACGTCATCACCAGTGATCACGCCAGGTTTTACGAAATCAAAAATTTTAGACATGTTGCGAGTCCTGTATCTTCGGCCTTGGAAAGGGGCGAGCTCTTAAAAGCACGCTGAAAATTGGGCAGGTTTCCCTGCCCTAAAATGGCTTACTTCTTAGCGCGCTCTTCGAGCATGGCTACTGCTGGCAGAACTTTGCCTTCCACGAATTCGAGGAATGCGCCGCCGCCAGTGGAGATGTAGGAGATCTTGTCGGAAATACCGAACAGATCGATTGCTGCCAGAGTATCACCGCCGCCAGCAATGGAGAATGCGTCGCTGTCTGCAATCGCGTTAGCCACGATTTCAGTACCTTTACGGAAGTTCGGGAATTCGAACACGCCAACCGGGCCGTTCCACAGAATGGTTTTCGCATTCTTCAGGATCTCAGCCAGTTTTTCTGCAGAGGCATCGCCCAGGTCCAGAATCTGCTCTTCATTTTTGATGTCAGAGACAGACTTCAGCTCAGCGGTAGCGGTTTCAGAGAACTCGGTCGCTACGCGAACGTCAGTTGGAACCGGGATGTCACAGGTGGTCAGCAGGCGTTTTGCTTCGTCAACCAGGTCTGCTTCGTACAGGGATTTACCCACGTTGTGGCCCTGAGCGGCAACGAAGGTGTTGGCGATGCCGCCACCGACGATCAGCTGGTCAGCGATTTTGGACAGAGAGTCCAGTACGGTCAGTTTGGTAGAGACTTTAGAACCGCCAACGATAGCAACCATTGGACGAGCTGGTTCTTTCAGGGCTTTGCCCAGTGCTTCCAGTTCGTCTGCCAGCAGTGGACCTGCACAGGCGACGTCAGCGAATTTACCGATACCGTGAGTAGAAGCCTGCGCACGGTGAGCAGTACCGAAAGCATCCATTACGAACACGTCGCACAGGGCTGCGTATTTTTTGGACAGAGTTTCGTCGTCTTTCTTCTCGCCTTTGTTAAAGCGAACGTTTTCCAGAACAACCAGTTCACCTTCAGCAACTTCAACGCCGTCCAGGTAGTCTTTAACCAGACGTACCGGGCTGGACAGTTTGTCTTTCAGGTAATTAACAACCGGCAGCAGAGAGAATTCTTCGTTGTACTCGCCTTCGGTCGGACGACCCAGGTGGGAGGTGACCATCACTTTTGCACCCTGCTTCAGTGCCAGTTCGATGGTTGGCAGAGAGGCACGGATACGTGCGTCGCTGGTGACTTTCCCATCTTTAACCGGTACGTTCAGATCCGCACGGATGAAAACGCGTTTACCTGCCAGATCCAGATCGGTCATCTTAATTACAGACATGGTGAATCCTCTCGTTGATTCTTAAAGTTTTGCAGACGCAATACGCGCCTTACCTGAAACCTTGTGCGGCCATGGCTAACGTGGTGTCGAGCATCCTGTTAGCAAAGCCCCATTCGTTATCACACCAGACCAGCGTTTTGATCAGATGCGCCCCACTCACGCGCGTTTGGGTGCCATCAACAATGGCGCTATGCGGATCGTGGTTAAAATCTACTGAGACCAACAGTAATTCCGTATAGTCAACTATACCATGAAATGCTTGCTGTGCCGCTTTTTGCAGCAACATGTTGACCTCACAGGCTTTTACCGGTTTTTTCACGGTCACGCTGAGGTCGATCGCCGTCACGTTAATGGTTGGAACACGCACGGCGATAGCTTCAAAACGGTCTTCAAACTGGGGGAAAATTCGGGTAATACCGGCCGCCAGTTTGGTGTCCACCGGGATAATGGACTGACTCGCCGCGCGAGTGCGTCGCAGATCCGGGTGGTATGCGTCAATGACCTGCTGATCGTGCATGGCGGAATGAATCGTGGTCACGGTGCCCGATTCAATGCCATAGGCATCGTCCAGCAGTTTGATGACCGGAATAATACAGTTGGTGGTGCAGGAGGCATTGGAGACGATGCGGTGTTCCGCTTGCAGCTCATGATGGTTAACGCCGTAAACCACCGTGGCATCGAGATCGTTACTGCCGGGATGTGAGAAGAGCACTTTCTTCGCGCCAGCCGCCAGATGGGCTTCGCCATGTCCGCGATTGCCGTAGACGCCGGTACAGTCGAGCACCACATCCACGCCCAGCTCACGCCAGGGTAAGGCGTCGATCGTCTGCTCGTGCAGCACACGAATCACGTCATCACCAACGAACAGCTGCTCTCTCTCCTGACGAACGTCCCAGGCAAAGCGCCCATGGCTGGTGTCATACTTCAATAAATGCGCCATGCCTGCGGCATCCGCCAGTTCATTGATGGCCACCACGGTCATTTCCGCCCGACGCCCGGATTCATATAAAGCACGAACCACGTTGCGTCCGATGCGACCGAAACCATTAATCGCTACGCGTACGGTCATAAGTCTCCTGCAAAGCTTTCCCTGATTCGAGGTGGCTGACAGAGTAATCCAGCAACGCTCCGAGGGGAATCCTCGCCTGTCACAAACTCCAACTGATTGGTCATTTGTCGAACGTTTAATCGACTGAAACGCTTCAGCTAGAATAAGCGAAACATGGAATAAAGGAAATCTCTGTCCAGACCAATAAGCCAGCTATATGACGCACGTCACATTTAGCGTGCAATTATCGCCGGTTTTATTCCATATTCCAGAATCGTGAATAAGCGTAGCAAGATCTTTTCGTTGTCGCGGCGTAAATCCTGATTTATATCAGAAAGCACTTCCCCCGGCGCCGATACTATGTGCGGCACGTCCGAGTCTCGGAGTCCTGCAAATTATGACTATGCTTCACGCCTCTTCATCAGAAGCCCGCTTTTATGCCCTTCGTCTGCTTCCCGGCCAGGAGGTGTTTTCGCAGTTGCACGCCTTTGTGCAACAGCATCAACTACTCGCCGCCTGGATTGCCGGCTGTACCGGTAGCCTGACCGACGTCGCGCTGCGCTATGCCGGACAGGAGGCCACCACCCTGCTCACCGGTACCTGGGAAATTATCTCCCTCAATGGCACGCTCGAGCTGACCGGTGAACATCTGCACCTCAGCGTTTCAGATCCGCAAGGGAGAATGCTCGGAGGCCATATGATGCCGGGCTGTACCGTGCGCACCACCCTTGAGTTAGTGATCGGCGAGTTGAAAAAGCTGGCATTCAGCCGCCAGCCCTGCCCGCTTTCCGGCTATGACGAAATGCATATCTCCCCCCGTTAATTGACCACTCAGCAAGAGGTTTCTCTATGTCCCGTCGCCCGTTTTCCAGCCAGGCTCTGGTCCTGATTGTGATCGCTATTGCCATCAACATGATCGGCGGTCAGCTGATCAGCATGCTTAAGCTACCTATTTTTCTCGACTCCATCGGCACCTTGATCAGCGCCGTGCTGCTCGGCCCGGTTATCGGCATGTTGACCGGTCTGCTGACCAACCTGCTGTGGGGGCTGTTAACCGATCCTATTGCCGCCGCCTTTGCGCCTGTGGCTATGGTGATCGGCCTGGTTGCCGGCTGGCTGGCGCGGGCAGGCTGGTTTCGCACCCTGCCGAAAGTGGTCGTTAGCGGGATTGTTATTACCTTCGCCGTCACGCTGGTAGCGGTGCCGTTACGCACCGCTCTCTTTGGCGGCGTAACCGGTGGCGGTGCCGACCTGTTTGTCGCCTGGTTGCAGGCCGTCGGGCAAAACCTGGTGGAGTCTGTCGCCATCACCGTGCTGGGTGCCAATCTGGTTGATAAAGTGCTGACCGCAGTGCTGGTGTGGCTCCTGCTGCGCCAGCTGCCCCTACGCACCACGCGCCATTTCCCGACAATGGCAGCCGTGCGCTAGATGCATCCGTTTACCTCGTTAACCCTATGGGCGCTGGCGGCTTGCAGCACCTTGCTGCTGCCACCCCAGACCCTGCTGCCCGTGTACAGCGGGGCCACTTTTCTCTGCCTGCTGGGGCTTAAACTCACCCGACGGCGGGCAAAATATGTTGTCTTACTGATGATCCCTTTTGGAGTGGGTTTATGGCTGGTACATGGCGGCATGCTGGTGGAGTGGGTCAGCGGCGAGCCTCGCGATCCGCAGCGCTGGGCGCACGCCATCACGCTGTGGCTGCGCATTCTGGCCATTGTCTCGACGTCGCAGCTGTGGATGGCATACGTGCCGGTTCAACGATTTATCCGGGCGCTGTTTGCCTCCCGTCTGCCGCCTGGCGTGGCCTACCTGTTTGCCGGCCCGCTGCTGGTGGTTGAACAGCTTAAACGCCAGCTGACGATAATCCATGAGGCCCAGCGAGCGCGCGGCGTACCGCTGGACGAAGCCTGGTATCAGCGTCTTGCCGCAATCCCCGCCCTGATTGTGCCGCTCACCCACAATGCACTCAATGATTTAGCCGTACGCGGTGCCGCGCTGGATATGCGGGGCTTTCGCCTGCATCGCACGCGCACCACGCTGTGGGCTCCGCATGACAGTACCCTACAGCGCCTGGCGCGCTACGGCATGGTTCTGCTGATGGTGACGGAAACGGGGGTCTGGTTATGGTTACGCTAGAGCAGTTTCGCTTTCTCCCCCTCCATGCTACCCACTCGCCTTCATGCCTGGATTTCCACTGTTCCGGGCCGGGAATGGTGGCAGTTTTGGGTGATAACGGCAGCGGAAAAAGCACTCTGGCGCAGCTTATGGCAGGCTGGTACCCGGACTTCCTGCCCGGCAAGATTGAAGGCAAGGGGCTGCTACTGGGAACCCCGGTCGGAGAGTTATCCCTCGTGGAGCGTTCATCCGCCATCCAGCTGGTGCAGCAGTCGCCTTATCTGCAGCTTTCCGGCTGTACTTTCAGCGTTGAGGAGGAGGTGGCGTTTGGCCCGGAAAACCTCTGCCTCGACGAAGCGGAAATTTTGCAGCGCATTGACGCAGCGCTCACCCTGACCGACTGTCAGCCTTTGCGCCATCGTCATCCCGGCACGCTCTCCGGCGGCGAAACCCAGCGCGTGGTGATCGCCAGCGCGCTCGCCATGCAGCCCAGACTGTTAATTCTCGATGAAGCCTTCAGCCGCCTGACCTCGCAAGCCGCCGACAGGCTGCTGGAACGGCTGCGCCACTGGGCGCTGGAACACCGCTCTCTGATTGTGCTTTTCGAGCGCAATCCTTCCCCTTTTATTACCCACTGTCAGCAGGTCTGGCAGCTGCGCAGCGGAGCTTTACATCCCTTATGTTAACCCTGAATCAGGTCAGATATCGCTGGCCAGGCGCGGCAGATGAGTGCCTGCGCGACATCTCGCTTACGCTCAGGGAGGGCGAATGGCTGGCGCTAACGGGTGATAATGGCGCGGGAAAATCCACGCTGTTGCGCATTATGGCCGGGCTTCTCATCCCCTCCTCTGGCGCGGTGACCTTTAAAGCTGACCCGATAGCGCAGCTGAAAAACCGCCAGCGCGCCCGTCATATTGGCGTGCTGTTTCAGGAGGCGGAAAACCAGATTTTCCATAGCAGGGTTGCCGAAGAGGTGGCGTTTGGCCTGAAGCTGCAAAAATTACCGGCGGCTGACATTGCGCGCCGTACTCAGGACGCCTTACAGCTGTGCCGGCTAGAGGAGGTTGCCGACGCCCATCCGCTTGATCTACACACGGCACAACGGCGGATGGTGGCCGTCGCCAGTCTCGAGGCGATGGCGCCAGAGGTTCTGCTGCTGGATGAACCCAGCCGGGATTTTGATCCCCACTGGCTGGCGGTATTTGAAAACTGGCTGGCGGTGTGTCGTCAGCGCGGAACCAGCGTCGTGGCGATCAGCCATGACGCGGCCTTTACCCGACGTCATTTTTCGCGCGTGGTTCGTCTGGAAGCGGGTCGGTTATTGCCATAAAAAAGGGCCGCTTTCGCGACCCTTCATGTGCTCTGCTTATGTAATTACAGCAGTTCTTTCGCTTTCGCGACCACGTTCTCAACGGTGAAGCCGAACTCTTCGAACAGCTGCTCAGCCGGAGCAGACTCACCGAAGGTGGTCATGCCGACGATAGCGCCGTTCAGGCCCACGTATTTGAACCAGTAGTCAGCGATACCCGCTTCGACAGCAACACGGGCAGAAACGGCTTTCGGCAGCACGGATTCACGGTAAGCCGCGTCCTGCTTGTCGAAGGTATCGGTAGACGGCATGGAAACCACGCGAGCTTTCACGCCTTCGCCTGCCAGCTGATCCCAGGCCGCAACGGCCAGTTCAACTTCAGAACCGGTCGCGATGAAGATCACCTGTGGCTGACCGTCGCAGTCTTTCAGCACGTAACCGCCGCGGGCGACGTTCGCCAGCTGCTCTTCGGTACGATCCTGCTGAGCCAGGTTCTGACGGGAGAGAATCAGTGCGGTCGGACCGTCCTGACGCTCAACGCCATATTTCCACGCTACCGCGGATTCAACCTGGTCACATGGACGCCATGTAGACATGTTTGGGGTAACGCGCAGGGAAGCGACCTGCTCAACCGGCTGGTGAGTCGGGCCATCTTCGCCCAGACCGATAGAGTCGTGGGTGTAGACCATCACCTGACGCTGTTTCATCAGCGCAGCCATACGCACCGCGTTACGGGCATATTCCACGAACATCAGGAAGGTGGAGGTGTACGGCAGGAAACCGCCGTGCAGGGAGATACCGTTGGCAATCGCGGTCATGCCGAATTCACGTACACCGTAATGGATGTAGTTACCGGCAGCATCTTCATTGATCGCTTTAGAACCAGACCAGATAGTCAGGTTAGAAGGCGCCAGGTCAGCGGAGCCGCCGAGGAACTCTGGCAGCCACGGGCCGAAAGCTTCGATCGCATTCTGGGACGCTTTACGGCTGGCGATTTTGGACGGGTTCGCCTGCAGTTTAGCGATGAATTCGTTCGCTTTGGCGTCGAAGTCAGACGGCATGTCGCCTTTCATACGACGGGTGTATTCAGCCGCTTCCTGCGGGAAGGCTTTCGCGTAGGCAGCAAATTTCTCGTTCCAGGCCGCTTCTTTGGCCTGGCCGGCTTCTTTTGCATCCCACTGCGCGTAGATCTCAGACGGGATCTCAAACGCGGCGTGTTTCCAGCCCAGCTGTTCGCGGGTCAGAACGATCTCAGCGTCACCCAGCGGGGCACCGTGTGAGTCGTGGGTACCGGCTTTGTTCGGGGAACCGAAACCGATGATGGTTTTGCACATCAGCAGGGACGGTTTGTCGGTCACAGCACGGGCTTCTTCTACTGCGCGTTTAATCGCTTCAGCATCGTGGCCGTCAACGCCACGCACCACGTGCCAGCCGTAGGCTTCAAAACGTGCTGCGGTATCGTCGGTGAACCAGCCTTCAACGTGGCCGTCGATGGAGATGCCGTTGTCGTCATAGAACGCAACCAGTTTGCCCAGCTTCAGGGTACCGGCCAGGGAGCATACCTCGTGAGAGATACCTTCCATCATGCAGCCGTCGCCGAGGAATGCATAGGTGAAGTGGTCAACAATGTCGTGACCCGGACGGTTGAACTGCGCCGCCAGCGTCTTCTCAGCAATCGCCATGCCCACTGCGTTAGCAATACCCTGACCCAGCGGACCGGTAGTGGTTTCAACACCTGCGGTGTAACCCACTTCCGGGTGACCCGGGGTTTTGGAGTGCAGCTGACGGAAGTTTTTCAGCTCTTCGATTGGCAGGTCATAGCCGGTGAGGTGCAGCAGGCTGTAGATCAGCATGGAGCCGTGGCCGTTGGACAGCACGAAGCGGTCGCGGTCAGCCCAGGCCGGGTTCTGCGGGTTGTGGTTCAGGAAATCACGCCACAGCACTTCGGCAATGTCAGCCATACCCATCGGGGCACCCGGGTGACCGGATTTAGCTTTTTGTACAGCATCCATGCTCAGCGCACGAATAGCATTGGCAAGCTCTTTACGTGAGGACATTTTGACTCCAGATCGGATGTTGAAGGCCATACCCGTTTCGGCTTGACGACAGCGCGTTTTGGGCTACGCCAGAAAAAAGTGCCAACAATGTAACCCAAGCGACAAAGCATGTACATGGACCATTCTTTTGCCGGTTAAGAAATCTCTGGAACAGGCTCGCACGTTGCGCAATCTTCTCGCCCGCCTCCGTTTATATTCTTTATACTTAGCCATACTCCGGCTTCGCTGCCGTGATGTACTTTCAGAATTTATCGTGTTTAACGAGTGCGGAAGCAACCTAATGAAAATGCGTGCAATAGTGCTGGCTCTGGGAACGACGATCCTGCTGAGCGGGTGTCAGAATATGGACTCTGGCGGTCTGATGAGCTCCGGGGCAGAGGCTTTTCAGGCCTACTCCCTGAGCGATGCTCAGGTTAAAACATTAAGCGATGAGGCCTGTAAGGAGATGGACGGTAAAGCCACCATCGCACCGGCAGGCAGCACTTACGCTCAGCGTCTGGATAAGATTGCTTCTGCTCTTGGTGACAACATCAATGGCCAGCCGGTGAACTATAAGGTCTACATGGCTAAAGACGTCAACGCCTTCGCCATGGCCAACGGCTGCATCCGCGTCTACAGCGGGCTGATGGACATGATGAACGACAACGAAGTCGAAGCGGTTATCGGGCATGAAATGGGTCACGTTGCGCTTGGCCACGTGAAGAAAGGGATGCAGGTTGCGCTTGGCACCAACGCCGTTCGCGTGGCGGCAGCGTCTGCCGGCGGCATTGTCGGGAGCCTCTCCCAGTCGCAGCTTGGCGATCTCGGTGAAAAACTGGTCAACTCCCAGTTCTCCCAGCGTCAGGAATCTGAAGCCGATGACTACTCTTACGATCTGTTGCGCAAACGCGGCATCAATCCGTCAGGTTTAGCCACCAGCTTCGAAAAACTGGCCCAGCAGGAAGCGGGGCGTCAAAGCTCAATGTTTGACGATCACCCTGCCTCTGCAGCGCGTGCGCAGCATATTCGCGATCGCATGTCCGCAGACGGCATTAAGTAACCTCGATAAACAGGCCGGGCAACATGTCCCGGCCTCTCTATTATTCGCCTTTTTTCGCCGCCTGGATGTAGAGCATTTCCAGTGCCAGGGTCGCCGCGGCCAGCGCGGTGATCTCGGACTGGTCGTAAGCAGGCGCCACTTCTACCACGTCCATGCCAACGATGTTCAGATCCTTCAGGCCGCGTACCAGCTTAATGGCGCGATCGGAGGTCAGGCCGCCGATCACCGGGGTACCGGTGCCCGGAGCAAAGGCCGGATCCAGGCAGTCGATGTCGAAGGTCAGGTACACCGGCATGTCGCCAACGATCTGCTTCACCTGCGCGATGATGTCATCCACGCCGCGATCGTTCACCTGGCCGGCGTCCAGCACGGTGAAGCCATTGTCTTTATCGAACTCGGTACGAATCCCGATTTGCACCGAGTGATTAGGATCAATCAGGCCTTCGTTCGGCGCGGTGAAGAACATGGTGCCGTGGTCGAATTCGCAGCCGTTCGCGTAGGTGTCGGTATGGGCATCGAAATGCACCAGCGCCATCTTACCGAAGTGCTTCGCGTGGGCGCGCAGCAGCGGCAGGGTCACGAAGTGGTCGCCGCCGAAGGAGAGCATACGCTTACCGGCAGCCAGCAGCTTCTCAGCGTGGGCCTGCAGTTTTTCACTCATTTCACGCGCGTCACCGAAGGCATACACCAGATCGCCGCAGTCAACCACGTTCAGGCGCTCGCGCATGTCGAAGTTCCACGGGAAACGGTTGTGCTCCCAGGCCAGGTTAGTGGAGACCTGACGAATAGCCGCCGGGCCATGACGACCACCGGCACGGCCGGATGTCGCCATATCAAATGGCACCCCGGTGATCACCCAGTCCGCATCGCTCTCATACGGCTGGAAGTTCATCGGAAGGCGTAAAAAACCAAAAGCGTTAGATACCAGGGAGTTATCGTACTGATGTCCTAAAGTGCTCATGTCCTGACCTCTTTATAACGTCGAAGCATTAAAAATAGATGAAAAAAAATCCCCTCCGCGTCGTTAAACCCGACGAGGAAGGGATTGATTTGAATAGTGCCTGTTGCGGCGGATTATCGCCGCTATTTCATACGGGTTCAAGTGAGTATAGCTCGCAGGCCCGGTAAGCGTAGCGCCACCGGGCATCGGCATTTACTCGTCTTCCAGATACGTGTAGCCGTACAGCCCGGCTTCGAACTCTTCCAGGAACTGTTTCTGCAGGGTATCGTCCAGATCGGTCTTTTTCACCTGATCGCGGAACTGGGTCAGCAGCTTGTTCGGATCGAGCTGCACGTACTGCAGCATATCCGCCACGGTGTCACCCTCGTCAGAGAGCTCCACTTCCACGTTGCCGTCAGGGAAGACAAACACGTCAACCGCTTCGGTATCCCCGAACAGGTTGTGCATGTTCCCCAGAATCTCCTGATATGCCCCGACCATAAAGAAGCCCAGCATTGGCGGGTTCTCCGGATCGTACTCCGGCATTGGCATGGTGGTGGCGATACCGTCACCGTCGATATAGTGATCGATAGCCCCGTCGGAGTCACAGGTGATATCCAGCAGCACCGCGCGGCGCTCAGGTACCTGATTCAACCCTTCCAGCGGCAGTACCGGGAAGAGCTGATCGATACCCCAGGCATCCGGCATCGACTGGAACAGCGAGAAGTTGACGTACATCTTGTCCGCCATACGCTCCTGCAGCTCGTCGATAATCGGACGGTGTGCGCGGTTGCTCGGATCGAGCTGTTTCTGCACTTCATGGCACATGTTCAGATACAGCTGCTCGGCCCAGGCACGCTCCTGCAGGCTGTATGTACCGGATGAATAACCAGTGTGAATATCGTGCAGGTCCATCTGGCTGTCGTGCAGCCACTCACGCAGGGAACGGCGGGTGCCCGGCTCGTGCATCTCAATCCAGGTTTCCCACATGCTTTGCAGCGCGCGCGGTGCATCGTCTTCCGGCGGGGTCGCTTCGGTGTATTCGTTGCGCTCAACGCCAATGATGTTAGACACCAGTACCGTGTGGTGCGCGGTAACCGCACGACCAGACTCGGTGATCACCGTCGGGTGCGGCAGACCGTTCTCTTCACAGGCATCGCCAATCGCCCAGATGATGTTGTTGGCATATTCGTTCAGGCCGTAGTTCACCGAGCAGTCGGACTTCGAGCGGGTCCCTTCATAATCCACGCCCAGGCCGCCACCTACGTCGAAGCACTGGATGTTCACGCCCAGCTTGTGCAGCTCCACGTAGAACCGGGCCGACTCACGCACGCCGGTAGCGATATCGCGGATGTTGGCCATCTGGGAACCGAGGTGGAAGTGCAGGAGCTGAATGCTGTCCAGACGACCACGCTCACGCATGATTTCGACCAGCTGCAGAACCTGGTTCGCCGCGAGGCCGAATTTGGATTTTTCGCCGCCGGAGGACTGCCATTTACCGGAACCCTGCGAGGCCAGACGCGCACGCACGCCAAGGCGTGGCACCACGTTCAGACGCTCGGCCTCTTCCAGCACGATATTAATTTCGGACATCTTCTCAATGACCAGATAGACCTTGTGGCCCATCTTCTCGCCGATCAGCGCCAGACGAATGTATTCACGGTCTTTATAGCCGTTACAGACGATCACCGAGCGGGTCATGCCGGCATGGGCCAGTACCGCCATCAGCTCTGCTTTGGAGCCGGCTTCCAGCCCCAGCGGTTCGCCGGAGTGAATTAAGGATTCGATAACGCGACGATGCTGGTTCACCTTGATTGGATAGACCAGGAAATAGTCGCCGTTGTAGCCGTAAGATTCTCGCGCGCGTTTGAAGGCGGCGTTGATGGAACGCAGACGGTGTTGCAGGATCTGCGGGAAGCAGAACAGTGCAGGCAGACGCTGCCCCTGCGCTTCACGCGCTTTCACCAGTTTGGCGAGATCGACGCGCGCTTCCGGTACGTCAGGATCCGGGCAAACGCTGATGTGGCCCAGTTCGTTGACGTCGTAGTAGTTATTGCCCCACCAGGCAATATTGTAAGTGCGCAGCATCTTGCTGGCTTCCTGGGAGCTCATCGCAACCTCCTGCATAGAACGTAGTACACCCTGTTCGCCTGCTGACGAAGGCGAAAACGAAGACATGTCGTCAGACATAGCGAACCTCAACTCTTACTATTCAGTGTAAAACAGTTGACTACTATCGCAGCGTCAATCTGCGATAACAACCCATTATCCGACCGGATTTCCAGCACAGAATGCTGAAAGCCGGGGCGTGCGACCGGTTTCTTATTCATATCATTGTAAAACACGTATCCGAACTCTGTATGACAAGGTCCGGCGAAACCACGAGAAAACTCTTGTATTTACAAGAGCGCCCTTGTTCAGACTTCACAAAGCGTAGTGCCTGCCCTGGAATCCTGAGAAGCGCCGAGATGGGTATAACATCGGCAGGTTTGCAGATTAGAAATGCGAATGGCGGGGAACATGTTCCGGCCTGAAAGGCAGAACTGACTAAGCGGAAAACGACGGTTCATTATCTCGTATCACCTCCACGCAAGCTTAAGCAAACCCGCGACAAGTTAAAGCTAAAAGTTCACTGCTTTACCCGGCTGGAAGTGGCGACACGAAGAATCGTCGTGTGCTTTTTTGTATGAGCCGCGCGCCGCGTTTTATACCGACAAGACAGGGAAAATGCAAAATATAAATGTGCGCATTGCCGGGACCGTCAGCAAAAATTTCCAGTCGGGTTTTCAATGGCGTGCGCATGGATTCAAAAAAAACTGGAAATGGGGCTAAGAAGTGACCTAAAATAGCCATCCAGATGTTAATCCATCCATACTGATTAACACTCAGACTGCCAGTGTCATCATCTGCAAGTCCTGGTGGAAAACCCTGCCACGGCTATCCCACACGACAGTTTGAGCTAAACAAATTCTCCTTAGGTAAATTAAAACATGGCAAAACACCTGTTTACGTCCGAGTCCGTATCAGAAGGACATCCTGATAAAATTGCTGACCAAATCTCTGATGCGGTGCTTGATGCGATCCTCGAGCAGGATCCAAAAGCGCGCGTCGCCTGTGAGACCTATGTCAAAACCGGCATGGTGATGGTTGGCGGTGAAATCACCACCAGTGCATGGGTTGATATCGAAGAGATCACCCGTAACACCGTGCGTGAAATCGGCTATGTGCATTCTGATATGGGCTTTGATGCCAACTCGTGCGCCGTACTGAGCGCCATCGGCAAACAGTCCCCGGACATCAATCAGGGCGTTGACCGTGCCGATCCGCTTGAGCAGGGCGCGGGCGATCAGGGCCTGATGTTTGGCTACGCCACCAACGAAACCGACGTGCTGATGCCAGCGCCAATCACCTATGCTCACCGTCTGGTGCAGCGTCAGGCTGAAGTGCGTAAAAACGGCACCCTGCCGTGGCTGCGTCCGGATGCGAAAAGCCAGGTGACCTTCCAGTACGACGACGGCAAAATTGTCGGCATCGACGCGGTGGTTCTGTCCACGCAGCACGCTGAAGATATCGACCAGAAATCCCTGCAGGAAGCGGTGATGGAAGAGATCATCAAGCCGGTTCTGCCGACCGAGTGGCTGAACGCCTCTACCAAATACTTCATCAACCCAACGGGCCGCTTTGTTATCGGTGGACCAATGGGCGACTGCGGTCTGACCGGTCGTAAGATCATCGTTGACACCTACGGCGGCATGGCGCGTCACGGTGGCGGCGCCTTCTCCGGTAAGGATCCGTCTAAAGTAGACCGTTCCGCAGCCTATGCAGCACGTTATGTTGCGAAAAACATCGTTGCTGCGGGACTGGCTGACCGCTGTGAGATCCAGGTCTCCTACGCCATCGGCGTGGCGGAACCTACCTCTATCATGGTTGAAACCTTTGGTACCGAAAAAGTGCCTTCTGAGCAGCTGACCCTGCTGGTGCGCGAGTTCTTCGACCTGCGTCCATACGGCCTGATCCAGATGCTGGATCTGCTGCACCCAATCTACAAAGAAACCGCCGCTTACGGTCACTTTGGTCGCGAACATTTCCCATGGGAAAAAACCGACAAAGCCGCCCAGCTGCGTGACGCTGCCGGTCTGAAATAATCGACTGACAGCGTTCCTGAAAGGCCAGCCCCGTGCTGGCCTTTCTGTTTTCTGCTACATAACGCCCTTCATGAAATCGCTTACATCCAGATAAAATCAGCCTCCTTTCGGAATACTCTCTTTGTCACACCTCCCCCTCTGACATACTTTTACTGTTTCCTAATCAAATCTTTACATTGATGAAACAGCTAAGCCAAATGGAGGGCAAAATGCCTGACAATAAAAAACAGGGGCGGACGTCCAACAAGACGATGACGTTCTTCGTCTGCTTCCTTGCTGCCCTGGCAGGATTACTTTTCGGTCTTGATATCGGCGTCATTGCCGGGGCCTTACCGTTCATAACGGATGAATTCCAGATCAACTCCCACACCCAGGAGTGGGTGGTGAGCTCAATGATGTTCGGTGCGGCGGTCGGCGCGGTCGGCAGCGGCTGGCTCTCCTTCAAGCTCGGGCGTAAAAAGAGCCTGATGATTGGTGCCATTCTGTTTGTCGCCGGTTCTCTCTTTTCCGCAGCGGCCCCTAACGTGGAAGTGCTGATTGTCTCCCGCGTGCTGCTGGGCCTGGCGGTAGGCGTCGCCTCTTACACCGCCCCGCTTTACCTGTCTGAGATCGCGCCGGAGAAAATTCGCGGCAGCATGATCTCCATGTATCAGCTGATGATCACCATCGGTATTCTCGGGGCCTACCTGTCCGATACCGCGTTCAGCTACAGCGGCGCATGGCGCTGGATGCTGGGGGTGATTATTATCCCGGCGATCCTGCTGCTGATCGGCGTCTTCTTCCTCCCTGACAGCCCGCGCTGGTTTGCGGCCAAACGGCGCTTTAACGATGCGGAGCGCGTGCTGCTGCGCCTGCGCGATACCAGTGAAGAAGCGAAACGCGAGCTGGAAGAGATCCGTGAAAGCCTGAAGGTCAAACAGAGTGGCTGGGCGCTGTTCAAAGAGAACAGCAACTTCCGCCGGGCGGTGTTCCTTGGCGTGCTGCTGCAGGTGATGCAGCAGTTCACCGGGATGAACGTCATCATGTATTACGCGCCAAAAATCTTTGAGCTGGCGGGGTACAGCAACACCACCGAGCAGATGTGGGGCACGGTGATCGTCGGTCTGACCAACGTGCTGGCGACCTTTATCGCCATCGGTCTGGTGGATCGCTGGGGCCGTAAACCGACGCTGACGCTGGGCTTCCTGGTCATGGCCGTTGGTATGGGCGTGCTGGGCACGATGCTGCATGTCGGTATCGAATCCCCAGCCATGCAGTACGTGGCCGTCGGGATGCTGCTGATGTTTATCGTTGGTTTTGCAATGAGCGCAGGCCCGCTGATCTGGGTGCTGTGTTCCGAGATCCAGCCGTTGAAAGGACGCGATTTCGGCATCACCTGCTCCACCGCCACTAACTGGATCGCCAACATGATCGTCGGCGCAACCTTCCTGACCATGCTCGATACCCTGGGCAATGCCAATACCTTCTGGGTGTACGGCGGTCTGAACGTAGTGTTTATCGTACTGACGCTGTGGCTGGTTCCTGAAACCAAACATGTGTCGCTGGAGCGTATTGAACGTAACCTGATGAAAGGTCGTCCGCTGCGCGAAATCGGCGCTCACGACTGATCCTTCCGGCTTCCTCCCGTCCGGGAGGAAGCCGCTTGCACCGCCCCGCTACAGGCTCTATGCTCTGCCGTTATGAAAACACCCCGTCTCCCCATTGCGCTCCAGCAAGCCGCTATGCGCAGCCTGCGTGACAGCCTGGCGCAGGCCAACCTTAAGCTCGCCCGGAACTACCCTGAACCGAAACTGGTCTGGCAGCAGCGCGGCACCGCAGCCGGCACCGCCTGGCTGGACGCGTATGAGATCCGCCTCAACCCGGTCCTGATGCTGGAAAACCAGCAGGCTTTTATCGACGAAGTGATCCCGCATGAGCTGGCGCACCTGCTGGTGTGGAAGCACTTTGGCCGCGTGGCGCCCCACGGCAAAGAGTGGAAATGGATGATGGAAGCGGTGCTGGGCGTTCCAGCTCGTCGCACGCACCAGTTCGAGCTTGATTCAGTACGGCGCAATACCTTCCCTTACCGCTGCCAGTGCCAGCAGCACCAGCTCACCGTGCGTCGCCATAACCGGGTGGTGCGCGGCGAAGCCACCTACCGCTGCGTGAAGTGCGGCGAACCTCTTATTGCGGAGTAAGCGGCAGAATTATCAGGAACATTCCTGATCTACCTGATTGCATACAGGAACAACTTTCGTTACGTTGCGGGCTCGTTTTGACACGGAGTTCACGATGTCCCGTAATTTCTCTCTCGCGGTCGCGTTTCTGACGACCGCGTTCTCAGGCCATGCGCTGGCCGAAGGTATCCACAGCTTCTCTCAGGCAAAAGCCGCAGGCGTGAAGGTCAATGCTGACGTCGCGGGCGATTTTTACTGTGGCTGCAAAATTAACTGGCAGGGCAAAAAAGGGGTCGTGGATCTGGCCTCCTGCGGCTACAAAGTGCGTAAAAATGAGAACCGCGCCAGCCGTATCGAATGGGAACATGTGGTCCCGGCCTGGCAGTTTGGCCACCAGCGTCAGTGCTGGCAGGATGGCGGGCGTAAAAACTGCGCCAAAGACCCGGTCTATCGCCAGATAGAGAGCGATATGCATAACCTGCAACCCGCCGTGGGCGAAGTGAATGGCGATCGCGGCAACTTTATGTACAGCCAGTGGAACGGCGGTGAAGGCCAGTATGGTCAGTGTGCGATGAAGGTGGATTTCAAAGAGAAGCTCGCCGAACCGCCAGCCCGCGCCCGGGGCAGCATCGCCCGCACCTACTTCTATATGCGCGATCGCTATGACCTCAATCTCTCCCGCCAGCAAACCCAGCTCTTTAACGCCTGGGATAAACTCTATCCGGTGACCGCCTGGGAGTGCCAGCGCGATGAGCGCATTGCCAAAGTGCAGGGGAATCACAACCCGTACGTCCAGCGCGCTTGCCAGGCGCAAAAGAGCTAACCTACACTAGCGGCAATTGTTTCTTTGCGTACCCCTCACTCTCACCCTCTTCCCACAGGGAAGAGGGGGCAGAATGTGCAAGGGACTCAGCTCTTGATGGACTTCTTAACTATGCGTGTTCCTCGTATTTATCATCCCGAAATGATTGTCGCAGGCAGTGAAATTGCCCTCTCTGAAGAGGCGGCCAACCACGTTGGCCGCGTGCTGCGCATGGGCGCAGGTCAGGCGATTCAGCTGTTTGATGGTTCAAACCAGGTGTTTGAGGCACAAATCACCCGCGCCGATAAAAAAAGCGTGCAGGTGAGTATCTTGCGTGGCGAAATCGACGATCGTGAATCGCCGCTGCATATTCACTTAGGCCAGGTGATGTCGCGCGGCGAAAAAATGGAATTCACTATCCAGAAATCGATCGAACTGGGTGTAAGCCTCATTACGCCACTTTTTTCTGAACGCTGCGGCGTTAAACTGGATGCTGAACGTCTGAATAAGAAGCTCCAGCAGTGGCAGAAGATCGCCGTTGCCGCCTGTGAACAGTGTGGCCGCAATCGCGTCCCGGAGATCCGCCCGGCAATGGATCTTGAAGCCTGGTGTGCGGAAGAGGAACAGGGTCTGAAGCTCAACCTGCATCCTCGCGCCAGCGCCAGCATCAACACCCTGCCGCTGCCGGTTGAACGCGTGCGGCTGCTGATTGGCCCGGAAGGAGGCCTGTCGGCGGATGAGATCGCCATGACCGCACGCTACCAGTTTACTGATATTCTGTTGGGACCCCGCGTTCTGCGTACTGAGACCACCGCGCTAACCGCCATTACGGCCCTGCAGGTGCGTTTTGGCGATTTAGGTTGAAGCATTAACGGAGAAGACAATGATTAAGCTCGGCATCGTGATGGATCCCATCACAAGCATCAATATCAAGAAAGATTCCAGCTTCGCTATGCTGCTGGAAGCGCAACGTCGCGGTTATCAGCTCCACTATATGGAGATGAGCGACCTGTATCTGATTAACGGCGAAGCCCGTGCGCGCACCCGCATCGTCAACGTCGAGCAGAATTACGATAAATGGTACGAATTCGGCTCCGATCAGGATCTGCCCCTCGCCGAACTCGACGTCATCCTGATGCGTAAAGATCCGCCGTTCGACACCGAATACATCTACTGCACCTATATCCTTGAGCGTGCAGAAGAGAAAGGGACGCTGATCGTCAACAAACCGCAGAGCCTGCGCGACTGCAACGAGAAGCTCTACACCGCCTGGTTCTCCGACCTGACGCCAGAGACGCTGGTGACGCGCAGCAAAACGCAGCTGAAAGCCTTCTGGCAGAAACACGGCGATATCATCCTGAAACCGCTGGACGGCATGGGCGGTGCGTCTATCTTCCGCGTTAAAGAGGGCGACCCGAACCTCGGCGTGATCGCCGAAACCCTGACCGAGCATGGCTCCCGCTACTGCATGGCGCAGAACTATATCCCGGCGATTGTCGACGGCGACAAGCGCGTGCTGGTGGTGGATGGTGAGCCGGTGCCGTACTGCCTGGCGCGTATCCCTCAGGGCGGCGAAACCCGTGGTAACCTGGCGGCCGGTGGCCGTGGCGAACCGCGTCCGCTGACCGAAAGCGACTGGGAAATTGCCCGCCGCGTCGGCCCGATGTTAAAAGCCAAAGGGCTGATCTTTGTTGGCCTCGACATCATTGGCGATCGCCTGACGGAAGTGAACGTTACCAGCCCGACCTGTATTCGCGAAATCGAAGCCGCGTTCCCGGTATCCATTACCGGCATGCTGATGGATGCGATCGAAAAACGTCTGAAGCAGTAATAACCCAGCCAATACTGTTAGTGACAGCATTCAGGTTTGTACGCATACTGGGTGCTGTCGCTTTTTAAACCAGGAAACAGAACCTCTGACAATGAATTTACAGCATCACTTTCTTATTGCCATGCCTGCTCTCCAGGATCCGATTTTCCGTCGTGCGGTCGTTTACATCTGCGAGTACAGCGAAGATGGCGCGATGGGTATTATCATCAATAAACCGCTGGAAAATCTGTCTGTTGAAGGCATTCTGGACAAATTAAAAATTTCCCAGGACGAACGAGTTCCAGAAATTCGTCTCGACAAACCGGTGATGCTGGGCGGCCCGCTGGCGGAAGATCGCGGCTTTATTCTGCATACGCCGCCAGGTTTTTCCTCCAGTATCCGTATCTCTGACAACACCGTGATCACCACCTCCCGCGACGTGCTGGAAACCCTGGGCACGGAAAAGCAGCCTGCCGATGTGCTGGTGGCGCTTGGCTACTCCTCATGGGAAAAAGGCCAGCTTGAGCAGGAGATCCTGGATAACGCCTGGCTGACGGCCCCGGCAGATTTAAACATCCTGTTTAAAACGCCTATCGCCGATCGCTGGCGTGATGCGGCTAAGCTGATTGGCATTGATATCCAGACCATGCCTGGCGTAGCGGGGCATGCCTGATGAGCGGCACGCTTCTCGCGTTTGATTTCGGCACCAAAAGTATCGGCGTGGCGATCGGCCAGCGCATCACCGGCACCGCCCGTCCGCTGACGGCGCTGAAGGCGCAAAACGGCACGCCGGACTGGAACCTGATTGAGCGTCTGCTGAAAGAGTGGCAGCCGGAGGTAGTGATTGTCGGGCTGCCGCTGAATATGGATGGCACCGAACAGCCATTGACTGCACGCGCACGCAATTTTGCCAATAAAATTCATGGCCGTTTTGGCGTGGCGATTAAGCTGCACGATGAACGACTGAGCACGGTAGAAGCCCGCGCCGGCCTGTTTGAGCACGGCGGTTTTCGCGCGCTCACTAAAGGCAGCGTCGATTCCGCCTCGGCGGTGATTATCCTCGAAAGCTTCTTCGAGCAGGGTTACTGATCCCCTTCCCTTTGCCCGGTACGCCGGGCAAATACCCCTTACTCTTCCAGCAACGTGGCGTTGAGCGCCGTCAGCTCAGCCAGACGCGTGCGGACATGCTCATCCTCAACATTCCACATACCGGCAAAGGCCAGCGCGGCATGGTGCACGCCCACAGGTATAGCCATCGACACTTCGCCGTCATCATGGTGCCAGACCACATGCCCCTGCTGACGCTGCTGCGCCACATGTGGGGCAAGGTTTTGCCACTGCTCGGGCGTAAAGCGCGGTATCAGCGCCTCGTCCGTCTCACTCGCCAGCAGCGACATGCCTATCACTGATTGCCAGGCAGGCAGTATGTGGAAACCGGCCAGCGCCTGGGTGGTCTGGCTGCCGGGCACGGAGTGCCAGATATAGATCACCTGATCCTCCCACAGCACGCCCAGCGCCACCACGATATCGCGTGGCGCATTGCGTTCCAGCCGGGGCAAGGCGCGGGAGAAAAGCTCGGAGCCGCGTATTGACTGAGCCGCCAGGGCATGAATGCCGGGACCAGGCAGGTAGCGTCGGTGCTCGTCCTGCATGGTCAGGCCAATAGAGGCCATGGTCATCAGCAAACGGTTCACACGGGTGGTGTTGATCCCCATCAGCCGCGCGAGTTCACGGCAACCGATGGCGCGACCGCTGGAAACCAGATATTGCAGACAGCGAATGCCGTCGATAAGACTTTGGTTCGGTTGTGATGACATAGCCGCTTTCAAGGTGTGCAATCAGAGGCTCGATTTTACCGCCCATGCAGAAGGATACAAGGCCGCGAAATTCATTCTCTGCCGTATTAAAGCCGACCCTGTGCCCTGCGTTCAGCACGGCTCTGCTCAAAGTTCTGCATCCCTGCCTGCAACCCGGTCTGGATCACGCCGGGCAGTTGCCAGGTTTTACCTTCGCGGATCAAATTGGCCGCCGCAGGGGTGTTAACCAGGAGCTCGAACAGCGCGACGCGTCCCTGCTGGTTATCCCTTTCGAGCTTTTGCGCCAGCACCGCCCGCAGGCTGCCAGCCAGCTGCTTACGTACCGGCTCTTTCTCCTCTGCCGGGAAGGCATCCACCAGCCGCTCTATCGCCTGGGCGGCCCCCCGGGTATGCAGGGTCGCCAGCACCAGATGTCCGGTCTCTGCGGCGGTGAGCGCAAGGCGGATCGTTTCGCTGTCGCGCAGTTCACCTAACAGGATCACGTCAGGATCTTCACGCAGCGCAGCCCGAAGCCCATCGGCAAAAGAGGGGCAATGCAGGCCAATCTCCCGCTGCTGCACCAGACAACGCTTGCTCTGATGGATGAACTCCACCGGATCTTCCAGGGTCAGGATATGCCCGTCGCTGTGGTGATTGAGAAAGTCAACCATGGCCGCAAGCGTGGTGGATTTACCGCTGCCGGTGGCCCCGGTTACCAGAATCAGCCCGTTATCGCTGGTGAGCAACTCGGGGATCGCTCGCGGCGTGTCCAGGGTACACAGCTGAGGGCACTTTTCGGGCAACAGCCGGAGCGCCAGCGAACACCCTTGCGTATGGGCGAAGGCGCTGGCCCGCAGCCGGTGGTGCTCCAGTGTAACGGCAAAGTCCACCTGCCCCTGGGCGCACCATGCCCCCTGCTGTTCGTCGCTGAGCCAGCGTTTGAGCAGCATCACCACATCCGGCCCCGGAAAAGGGGCGAATTCCATTTCCCCTCGCCGCCGCCAGCGCGGTGGTGCGTTACTGCACAGGTGTAGATCCGACACGTTATGCTTTACACTAAGGGCCACAATTTCTTCCATATCCATTTAATGATCCTCGGAAAATGAACGACATTGCGCATAACCTGGCACAGGTCAGGGACAAAATCTCAGCCGCGGCAACAGTTTGCGGCCGTAGTTCAGAAGAAGTTACGTTGCTTGCAGTCAGTAAAACCAAGCCTGCGAGCGCCATCGCAGAAGCGATCGATGCAGGCCAGCGCATGTTCGGTGAAAACTACGTGCAGGAAGGGGTGGAAAAAATCCGCCATTTCCGGGAAAAAGGCACCGCGGATCTGCAGTGGCACTTTATCGGGCCATTACAGTCGAACAAAAGCCGGCTGGTGGCGGAGCATTTTGACTGGTGTCATACGGTGGATCGTCTGCGTATCGCCAGCCGTCTGAGCGAGCAGCGCCCGGCAGAGATGCCACCGCTTAACGTTCTGATTCAAATCAACATTAGCGATGAAAACAGCAAGTCAGGTATTGCTCTGGAGGAACTGGAACAACTGGCGGATCAGGTGGCGATGCTGCCTGGCCTCAGGCTTCGCGGGTTAATGGCGATCCCGGCCCCGGAGTCAGATTACGACAGGCAGTTTGCCGTCGCCCGGCAAATGGCTGTAGCATTTGAGGCGCTTAAAACACGCTTCCCAACGGTCGACACGCTTTCACTGGGCATGACGGACGATATGGCTGCCGCGATTGCGGCTGGCAGCACCATGGTGCGCATCGGCACAGCAATTTTCGGTGCGCGCGATTACACCCAATAATAAGGAAACCTGAGGAACGCCATGAAGACGTTGACCTTCCTGCTCTCAACCGTCATTGAACTGTATACGATGGTGCTTTTGTTGCGCGTCTGGATGCAGTGGGCCCGTTGTGATTTTTACAACCCCTTCTCACAGTTTGTCGTCAAAGTGACCCAGCCGATTATCGGGCCGCTGCGCCGGGTGATCCCGCCGATGGGCCCGATTGACAGCGCCTCTCTGCTGGTGGCGCTGATTTTGTGCGTGGTAAAAGCGATCGTGCTGTTTATGGTCATCACCTTCCAGCCGATCATCTGGATCGCGGCGGTGTTAATCCTGCTAAAAACGATCGGCCTGCTGGTGTTCTGGGTGCTAATGGTGATGGCGATCATGAGCTGGATCAGCCGTGGTCGTAGCCCGGTAGAATATTCCCTTATTCAGCTTACCGAGCCGCTGCTGCGCCCGATCCGTAACCTGCTGCCTGCCATGGGCGGGATCGACTTCTCCCCGATGATCCTCGTGCTGCTGCTGTACGTGATCAACATGGGTATCGCTGAGCTGCTGCAGTCCACGGGCAACATCCTGCTGCCGGGGCTGTGGATGGCGTTATGAGTGCTGTCAGCACCTGCGCCGACGGGCTGGTTTTACGGCTGTATATTCAGCCGAAAGCCAGCCGCGACACTATCATCGGGCTGCATGGCGACGAAGTAAAAGTCGCCATCACCGCCCCTCCTGTGGATGGCCAGGCCAATGCCCATCTGGTGAAGTATCTGGCAAAACAGTTTCGCGTCGCGAAAAGCCAGGTGCTGATCGAGAAGGGTGAACTGGGCCGCCACAAGCAGGTCAAAATTCTTAATCCGCAACAAATCCCGACGGAAGTCGCGGCTCTGATACAACAGGATTAACACATGCAAAAAGTTGTTCTCGCTACCGGTAATGCCGGTAAGGTGCGCGAGCTGGCCTCGCTGTTAAATGATTTCGGTCTGGATGTGGTCGCGCAGACCGAGCTGGGCGTGGACTCTGCCGAAGAGACCGGCCTGACCTTTATCGAAAATGCCATTCTGAAGGCGCGCCATGCGGCGCAGGTGACCGGTCTGCCGGCCATTGCCGATGACTCCGGTCTGGCGGTGGACGTGCTTGGCGGTGCGCCAGGGATCTACTCCGCCCGCTATTCCGGCGTCGATGCCAGCGATCGGCAGAACCTCGAAAAGCTGCTGGACGCGCTCAAGGATGTACCGGATGAGCAGCGCCAGGCGCAGTTCCACTGCGTGCTGGTCTATATGCGTCATGCCGAGGATCCTACCCCGATTGTCTGCCACGGCAGCTGGCCGGGTGTCATCGCCCGCGAGGCGGCAGGCAACGGCGGTTTTGGCTACGATCCGATTTTCTTTGTCCCGACCGAGGGCAAAACCGCTGCGGAACTGACCCGCGAAGAGAAAAGCGCGATCTCCCATCGTGGGCGCGCACTGAAACTGTTACTGGAAGCGTTACGTAATGGCTAATTTGCCACCTCTGAGTCTTTATATTCACATCCCGTGGTGCGTGCAGAAATGCCCGTACTGCGATTTCAATTCGCATGCGCTGAAAGGCGAAGTGCCTCATGACGATTACGTTCAGCATCTGCTTGCCGATCTGGACGCCGACGTAGCTTACGCGCAGGGACGTGAAGTTAAGACTATCTTCATTGGTGGCGGTACGCCGAGCCTGCTCTCGGGCCCGGCGATGCAGACGCTGCTGGATGGCGTGCGTGCGCGCCTCAATCTGGCAGCGGATGCAGAAATTACCATGGAGGCCAATCCGGGTACGGTAGAGGCCGATCGTTTTGTCGAGTATCAGCGTGCCGGGGTAAACCGGATCTCCATTGGCGTACAGAGCTTCAGCGAGCCGAAGTTAAAGCGTCTGGGGCGTATTCATGGCCCGGGTGAGGCAAAGCGCGCTGCACATCTGGCGACCGGGCTGGGCCTGCGCAGCTTTAACCTCGACCTGATGCACGGCCTGCCGGATCAGTCCCTGGAAGAAGCGCTGGACGATCTGCGCCAGGCCATCGAACTGAACCCGCCGCATCTCTCCTGGTATCAGCTGACCATTGAGCCGAACACGCTGTTTGGTTCGCGCCCGCCGGTGCTGCCTGATGATGACGCGCTGTGGGATATTTTCGAGCAGGGCCATAGGCTTTTGACTGCCGCCGGGTATCAGCAGTACGAAACCTCGGCCTACGCAAAGCCGGGCTACCAGTGTCAGCACAACCTGAACTACTGGCGTTTTGGCGACTACCTGGGGATTGGCTGCGGTGCCCACGGCAAAGTGACCTTCCCGGACGGGCGTATTCTGCGAACTGCCAAAACGCGCCATCCGCGTGGCTATATGGAAGGGCGCTATCTGGAGCGCAGCCATGACGTCGAGGCCGAAGATAAGCCGTTTGAGTTCTTTATGAACCGCTTCCGTCTGCTGGAAGCCGCGCCGCGAGCGGAGTTTGCGTTGTATACCGGGTTACCTGAAACGGTGATTCGTCCTCAGCTGGATGAAGCCATCGCCAAAGGTTATCTGACCGAGTGCGAACACGACTGGCAGATCACTCAGCAGGGTAAATTGTTTCTCAATTCCCTGCTGGAGCTTTTCCTCGCCGAGTAATTTTCGATGCGCCTTCGGGCGCATTATTCATATATATCGGTAAAACCGACTATCCTGCACGATATTTTAATTATAACCGGGCGCCTGCCGGATATTATTACTAAAACCATTAATCTCTCTCGTTTTATTTCTCCAATCCAGCGCACATTTTAATAATAAAGCACTACCCCAGCTGAAAATTGTGATTATGATTGCGACAGATGTACGACAACTTTGTAAATCTGTCATACAAATAAGAGCATCGCGTAACGGAATTCATTCTGACATCTTTTAGCATGGAGCTTAATAATGGAAAAAAGAACGCATCTATTTTTATTGTTATGGGCCTTTCTGATGACCTTATTCACTTTTCCTGCCAGCGCAGCAGAGAGAGTGACCCTTAAACTCGCACATAACCTTGAACGCAGCCACGTCGTCCATCGCGCATTCGAAGCCCTGGCGAAAGATGTACACCAGTTATCCGACGGCAAAATGACCGTGCGGATATATCCCAGCAGTCAAATGGGGAATGCCCGTGAAACAATGGAGCTCCTACAAAATGGCGCGCTGGATATGACCAAAGGATCGGCCAGTGATTTGGAGTCCTTTGACAATATTTATGCTATTTATAATTTACCTTTCTTATTTAACGATCAGCAGCATTTTAATTCCGTTGTATTTGGCGAGATCGGCAAAGATATTATGGAATCCACTAAAGAGAGAGGCTTCTTTGCTTTATCCGCTTATGTCGCGGGTACCCGAAGTTTCTATGCTAAAAAACCCATTACTAAACCGGCGGATCTGAAGGGCCTCAAAATTCGTGTTCGGCCAAGCCCAACCACGATCAAAATGGTGGAGCTAATGGGCGGCTCGCCAACCCCGGTCTCCTTCGGCGAAGTCTATACCGCCATGCAGCAGGGTGTGGTTGACGGGGCGGAAAATAACGTTCCGTCATGGGTACAAACGCGCCATATTGAAATCGCTAAGGTGTTCTCTGAGGATGAACATGCAGCTATCCCGGACTTTCTGGTTATCGCCACCAAAACCTGGAATGCCCTGACAGCTGAACAACAACACATTCTGGCGACAGCCGCCCTTAACTCTCAGACCTATCAGCAAAAACTGTGGGAGCAGATTGATGCCGATACCCGCGCTCAGGCAAAAGCGATGGGTGGTGAAATCGTTAAAGTGGATAAAGCCCCTTTCCGCGCCGCAGTTCAGCCGCTGTTCGATGATTTCAAAAAAGATCCCAAACAAGCCGCCCTGCTGGCGAAGTTTGAAAACGCTGCGAAGCAGTAATTTTTCACAGGGTCTGTTCAGACCCTGTTTTAACGGGATATTCGCCATGATATTAAACCGCCTTAAGGCTGCGGTAGACCGCGTCATTGCTGCTTTTTGCGTGATAGTAATGGTTGCACTGGTCGTCTGTGTCGTGTGGCAGGTAATCAGCCGCTACGTCCTTAACCAGCCCAGCACACTCACCGATGAGCTGGCACGGTTTTTAATGATATGGGTTGGGTTGCTCGGCGCGGCCTATACCGTTGGCGCTCAGCGACACCTCTCAATCGATCTTCTCGCGTTATCACTCAGCCGTCCTAAGCAGGCCCTGTTGAACCTGTTTGTGAATGTGATGATTTTTGTTTTTGCCGGCCTGGTCATCGTGACGGGAGGCATCAGGCTGATAAGTAAAACCTTTGAGACGGCGCAGGTCTCCGCAGCGATGCAGATCCCGATGGGTTACGTGTATCTCATACTGCCGCTTAGCGGCCTGGTCATGATGTTTTATGCCCTGAACTTCGTGTGTCAGAGCTTTCTACATTTTAAGAGTACATCTCCGGAGACGATATAATGGAAAACGCAGTAGCGCTGATGCTTTTTGGCAGCTTTTTTGTGCTGGTTTTCATCGGGATACCGATCTCTTTTTCAATCGGTATCGCCACCGTGGCCTCCATGCTGCTGATGTTTCCATGGGAGATCGCCGTCATTACGGTTTCCCAGCGCCTGGCGAACGGTTTAGATAATTTCTCGCTGCTGGCGATCCCCTTTTTTATTTTTGCGGGCACGCTGATGAACAGCGGCGGGATCGCCATACGGCTGATCAGGCTGGCGCAGGTGATGGTGGGTCGGGTGCCCGGCTCGCTCGGCCATGTGAACGTGCTGGCGAATATGATGTTTGGCTCTATCTCAGGTTCCGCGGTTGCGGCGGCCGCGGCCGTTGGCGGTACGCTTCATCCCATCCAGACAAAGCAGGGTTACGATCCCGCCTTCACCACTGCGGTAAACGTCTCCTCCTGTATCACCGGCCTGCTCATTCCGCCTTCCAATGTGCTGATTGTTTTCTCCCTCACCGCAGGCGGCGTCTCGATAGCCTCTTTATTTATGGCGGGCTACCTGCCGGGGATCCTGATGGGGCTGGCGATTATGCTCGTTTGCGCGGTCATTGCTAAGCGCCGCGGCTGGCCACTGGCTGAGCGTCCCACCTGCGCACAGGCGCTAAAAGCGTTGCTCGATGCTCTGCCGAGCCTGCTGCTGGTGATCATCGTTATGGGGGGTATTCTTGGCGGCATCTTTACGGCTACCGAAGCCTCAGCCATTGCCGTGATCTACACCTTCATCCTGTCGGTGCTGATTTATCGTGAAGTGAAATGGCGAGATTTAGCCAGGCTTATTCTGGAGTCGGTGGTGATGACATCCATAGTCCTGCTGCTGATCGGCTTTTCCGTGGGCATGTCATGGGCAATGACCAACGCGGATATCCCTTACTTAATCAGCGATACCCTTATGGGCATTTCTGATAATCCGCTGATTATTCTGCTGTTGATAAACATCGTGCTGCTGATTGTGGGGATCTTTATGGACATGACCCCTGCGGTTCTGATCTTCACGCCCATCTTCTTGCCTATAGCCCAGGATTTGGGGATGGATCCGGTGCATTTTGGCATCATGATGGTGGCCAATCTCTGTATTGGCCTGCTGACACCGCCTGTGGGAAGTGCGCTGTTTGTCGGCTGTTCAATTTCAGGGGTAAATATACAACAGCTGATCAAACCGTTATTGCCGTTCTACGCGGCCCTGTTGATAGCGCTAATGCTTATCGCCTACATCCCGGCAATTTCGTTGTGTATCCCGCAACTGTTGGGATTGATGTAGTTCAGACCAGCAAAGGGAGATCCCCTTTGCTGGATAATGTGGCTTATTTCAGGCCGCTGACCAGCCCCTTGCGGCTCTCTTCCAGCGATACCACGCGTTTACACACGTCTTTGCCAAATTCCTTGAAATCCGCTTCCTGGTTCTTCCACTCGTTCTGAATGGAAGTTTGCAGCCCGCCCAGACTACCCAGCACGCCCTGCAGCGGGTTGCCGCCGCCTTTCAGCACTGCTTTAGCGCCCATCTCGTTGATACTGTCCTGCAGAATGCCGCCCATCGCCTGATTTACCAGCTGCTGGCCGTCGGCACGTACCTGATCGATCGCCTGATAGTGGAACGTCAGGCCATCGGTACGATGTTCAATAATCCGGTTCATCTGCTCTTTTAACTGCGCGTCCAGTTTGGTCAGGCGCGAGCGCATATTGCTGCTCTCCTCTACCTCTTTAGCAATGATCTTATCCAGCGCGACACGGCCTTTTTCCACACGGGTCAGAGCGCCTTCGTCGATCCACGGCAGCGCGCTGCGCAGATCGGCCTGGTAATCTTTCGCCTGTTCACGTTGGGCTGCGCTCAGCGTGTATTGCTTGCCGTTAAACATGACGTTGCCATCCGGAGTGATCACCAGATTGCCGTTCTCACCTTTTACCTGCACGGTTTGCGGGCTAAGGATCACGTCGTCACGCGGCGTGACTTCGCATTTGTAGTCTGCGTGAGCGGTCAGAGCCGTGGTCATTAAAGCCGTAGCGAGCAGCGTTTTGCGCATCATATATTCTCCCTCATACAAAACGGGCCAGCAATTGCTGGCCCCTGATGCTCTATTAGTCCCACCAAATATCGAAAAGTTCGCTGATGCGCACGTCTTCGAATTTGTGGTCTTCCAGCCACTTACGTACGATAGCCTGATGCTCTTCGGTGCACTGGCCGATCTCTTGTTTGCAGATCAAACCTTCCCACGCCAGGTAGCCGCTGCCGTCAAATGCCAGCTTGTTCGGCTCGATAACTTCATTGATGAAAGCATCTACGTCTTCATCAATTTTTTCTACACTGGTGCCTTCCGGGAAACGCCATGCAACCGAAAAACCAATTTCCTGGAATTCTTCGATGTGCATTTTCTTACGCAGACGACGGCTACGGTTCTTTGCCATTATTTCACCCTCTCGAACATTAAGTCCCATACGCCGTGACCAAGACGATGGCCACGCTGTTCAAATTTCGTTACCGGACGTGAGTCAGGACGCGGCACATAATCATTGCTCGCCGACTGGTTTTTATACCCGTCGAGCGTCGACATCACTTCCAGCATATGCTCCGCATACTGTTCCCAGTCGGTGGCCATGTGGAAAACGCCACCCAGCTTCAGTTTACTTTTGACCAGTTCGGCAAACGGCGCCTGAACGATACGGCGTTTATTATGACGTGCTTTGTGCCATGGGTCAGGGAAAAAGAGCTGAACCATGTTCAGAGAATTGTCAGGGATCATCTTGTGCAGCACTTCTACCGCGTCATGACACATCACCCGCAGATTCTCGACGCCCTCTTCATGGGCCGTCGCCAGGCAAGCACCCACGCCCGGTGAGTGAACCTCGATACCGAGGAAGTTCTGCTCCGGACGCGCTTTTGCCATGGTCACCAGCGAAGCGCCCATGCCGAAACCGATCTCCAGCGTAATCGGCGCGTCGCGGCCAAACAGCTCAACAAAGTCGAGCGGCTGTTCGGTGAACTCTACGCCCATCACCGGCCAGTAGTTATCCAGCGCATGTTGCTGTCCCTTTGTCAGGCGCCCCTGACGGCGGACAAAGCTGCGAATACGGCGTAGCGGGCGGCCGTTTTCATCAAATTCCGGTGATATGACGTCGTTTTTCATAAAAGAGTAGTCTGCTTGTGAGAATGTTCGGGAAACGGGCATTATCCAAAGTTAATGATGGGATGCAAGCATGGGAAAGATCCGGTTTACAGCCGCATGCCGCTGTGCTGCAATCTGCGTCCCTGATATCGCGAAGCGAAGACCATGCAAGCCTCTCAATTTTCAGCCCAGGTGCTGGACTGGTACGACAAATACGGGCGTAAAACCCTGCCCTGGCAAACTGAAAAAACACCCTACAAAGTATGGCTCTCCGAGGTGATGTTGCAACAAACGCAGGTCGCTACCGTTATCCCCTACTTTGAGCGCTTTATGGCGCGTTTTCCCACCGTGACCGATCTGGCGAACGCCCCGCTTGATGAGGTGCTGCATCTGTGGACCGGGCTCGGCTACTACGCCCGCGCCCGCAATCTGCATAAAGCCGCCCAGCAGGTGGTGTCGCTGCACGGGGGTAAATTCCCGGAAACCTTCGAGGAAGTGGCTGCCCTGCCGGGCGTCGGCCGCTCTACCGCCGGAGCCGTTCTCTCCCTTTCGCTGGGGAAACACTTCCCCATTCTCGACGGCAACGTGAAGCGCGTGCTGGCACGCTGCTATGCCGTTGGCGGCTGGCCGGGCAAGAAGGAGGTGGAAAAGCGCCTGTGGGAAATCAGCGAGGCGGTCACTCCCGCTCACGGCGTTGAACGCTTTAACCAGGCGATGATGGATCTGGGGGCGATGGTCTGCACCCGCTCGAAGCCTAAATGCGAACTCTGCCCGCTGAATAATCTGTGTGTGGCCTATGCCAACCACAGCTGGGCGCAGTATCCCGGTAAAAAGCCGAAGCAGACGCTGCCCGAGCGCACCGGCTATTTTCTGCTGATGCAGCACGAGGAGACGGTCTGGCTCGCCCAGCGTCCACCAAGCGGTTTATGGGGCGGCTTATTCTGCTTCCCGCAGTTTGAAGATGAGGATGGGCTTCGCGACTGGCTGGCGCAACGCGGCATCCCTGCCGATACTCTTGTGCAGCTCAACGCGTTTCGCCATACCTTTAGCCACTTCCATCTGGATATTGTTCCAATGTGGCTTCCCGTGTCCTCATTCACCTCGTGCATGGATGAAGGCACCGCTCTCTGGTATAACTTAGCGCAACCGCCGTCAGTGGGGCTGGCAGCTCCCGTAGAGCGCCTGTTACAGCAATTACGTGTCGGGGCAACGGCTTAGCTCCGGGCGACAAAGAGGAATCAGTATGGCCAGAACAATTTTTTGTACCTTCCTGCAACGCGACGCAGAAGGCCAGGACTTCCAGCTCTATCCGGGCGACCTGGGTAAGCGCATCTATAACGAGATCTCAAAAGAGGCGTGGGCGCAGTGGCAGCACAAGCAAACCATGCTGATTAACGAGCGCAAGCTCAACATGATGAACGTTGAACACCGCAAGCAGCTGGAAGAGGAGATGGTGAATTTCCTGTTTGAAGGCAAAGACGTCCACATCGAAGGCTACACGCCACCGGAAAAATAATATCGTGCAGGCTGATGCCCGGCGGCGCTACGCTTGCACGGGCCCACGATAACCAGGCCGGGTAAGCGAAGCGCCACCCGGCAAAACAGCCCCAAAAACAACACAACACGCACTCCCGGAATGATGAAAAAATTTTTAGCGCTTGCTCTTGTTGCACCGTTACTTGTTTCGTGTTCCTCCAGTAATAAAGGCGATAGCTATAACGAAGCCTGGGTGAAGGACACCAACGGTTTTGACATTCTGATGGGGCAGTTTGCCCACAACATCGAAAACATTTGGGGATTTAACGAAGTTCTGATCGCCGGACCGAAAGACTACGTTAAATACACCGACGCTTACCAGACCCGAAGCCACATCAACTTTGACGAGGGTACCATCACCGTCGAGACCATCGCCGGAACCGATCCTGCGGCACGTTTACGTGAGGCGATCGTCAAAACCCTGCTGATGGGTGACGATCCGGGCTCTATCGACCTTTACTCCGATGCCGACGACATCACCATCTCGAAAGAGCCGTTCCTGTATGGCCAGGTGGTGGATCAAACCGGTCAGTCCATTCGCTGGGAAGGTCGTGCCAACAACTTTGCCAACTATCTGCTACAAACCCGCCTGAAAAGCCGCAGCAACGGCCTGCGCGTTATCTACAGCGTGACCATTAACCTGGTGCCAAACCACCTCGATAAACGTGCGCACAAATATGTGGGGATGGTCCGTCAGGCATCGCGTAAATACGGTGTCGATGAGTCGCTGATCCTGGCGATTATGCAGACCGAATCGTCGTTTAACCCGTATGCGGTGAGCCGCTCCGACGCCCTGGGCCTGATGCAGGTTGTTCAGCACAGCGCCGGAAAAGATGTGTTCCGCGCGCAGGGGAAATCTGGCATGCCAGGCCGCAGTTATCTCTTTGATCCCGCCAGTAATATTGATACCGGCACCGCCTATCTGGCGATGCTGAACAACGTCTACCTGAGCGGCATTGATAACCCGACCTCGCGTCGCTATGCGGTCATCACCGCCTATAACGGCGGTGCGGGCAGCGTGCTGCGGGTCTTCTCCAGCGATAAACTGAAGGCGGCGAGCATTATCAACAGCATGTCGCCAGGGGATGTTTACCAGACCCTGACCACCCGTCACCCCGCCGCCGAGTCACGCCGCTATCTTTATAAGGTCAATACGGCGCAAAAGAACTATCGTAGAAAGTAGCCTTCTCTCTTTTACCCTCTCCTCCCCGGAGAGGGTAAAGATCCTCTCCAGCAGTGCAGGCCTCATCCATAGGAAAGTGTTATTTGCATCACAATCCAAACTGCAAATTAATGTTGATTGCATTTTTTTGCGGGAGGTAACAAAACATCACGCCACTCGCTGATAGAATTGCATCAAATACAAAACCCAAATGTTTCTACACCAACATACAGCCCGCTCTCTTGTGAGGAAAGTAACATGAACCTTAAGCTGCAGCTTAAAATCTTGTCGTTTCTGCAGTTCTGTCTGTGGGGGAGCTGGCTAACCACGCTCGGCTCCTACATGTTTGTCACGCTCAAATTTGACGGTGCCTCTATCGGCGCGGTCTATAGCTCTTTGGGTATCGCTGCCGTCTTTATGCCGACCCTGCTCGGGATCGTGGCGGATAAATGGATAAGCGCCAAGTGGGTGTATGCGCTTTGCCATCTGGTGGGGGCGGGTACGCTGTTTATGGCGGCCGAGGTCACCACGCCAGGGGCGATGTTTATGGTGATCCTGCTTAACTCGCTGGCCTATATGCCAACGCTGGGCCTGATCAACACCATCTCCTACTACCGTCTGAAAGACGCCGGTATGGATATCGTCACCGATTTCCCACCGATCCGTATCTGGGGCACCATCGGCTTTATCATGGCGATGTGGGGCGTGAGCTTCGCGGGCTTCGAACTGAGCCACATGCAGCTCTATATCGGGGCGGTACTCTCCGTGGTGCTGGCGCTGTTTACCCTGACCCTGCCGCACATTCCGGTCTCTAACCAGCAGAAAAACCAGAGCTGGAGCGCCATGCTCGGCCTGGATGCTTTCGCGCTGTTTAAAAACAAACGCATGGCGATCTTCTTTATCTTCTCCATGCTGCTGGGTGCGGAGCTGCAGATCACCAACATGTTCGGCAATACCTTCCTGCACAGCTTCGATAACGACCCGCTGTTCTCCGGGAGCTTTATCGTAGAGCATGCGTCGGTGATGATGTCGATTTCCCAGATCTCCGAAACGCTGTTCATCCTGACCATCCCGTTCTTCCTGAGCCGCTACGGCATTAAGAACGTCATGATGATCAGTATCTTCGCGTGGATGCTGCGCTTCGGTCTGTTTGCCTACGGCGACCCGTCAGCCTTCGGTACCGTGCTGCTGGTGCTGTCGATGATTGTCTACGGCTGCGCCTTCGACTTCTTCAATATCTCCGGCTCCGTGTTTGTGGAGAAAGAGGTTCGTCCGGAAATCCGCGCCAGCGCCCAGGGCATGTTCCTGATGATGACCAACGGCTTCGGCTGTATTCTCGGCGGCGTGGTGAGCGGTAAGGTTGTGGAGATGTATACCACTAACGGTATTACTGACTGGCAGCCGGTGTGGCTGATCTTCGCAGGCTACTCTTTGGTGCTGGCCTTCGCCTTCATGGCGCTGTTCAAGTACAAACATGTTCGTACTCCAACAGGTGCGCAGACCGTCGCGCATTAATCTGTTAGGTTCCCCCCTCCTGCGAGGGGGGAATTTTTTTACTTCAGTACATACCCGTACAACCGCTTAATCCCGTCTGCATCCTTCTCGCTGTAAACGCCCTGCAGTTCCGGTGAAAAACCGGGCAGCAAATTGACGCCCTCTTCCAGCGCCAGGAAGTAACGCTGCACCGCCCCACCCCAGAGTTCGCCCGGCACCACGCACAGCACGCCCGGCGGGTATGGCAGCGCCCCTTCCGCCGCGATACGCCCTTCGGCTTCGCTGATGCGCACCAGCTCGACGTTACCGCGAATAAAGGCCTGGTTAGCATCCTGCGGGTTCATCGCCACGGTGGGCAGGCTCTCTTTACGGAACATCGCTTTCTGCAAATCCTTCACGTCAAAGCTGACGTACAGATCGTGCATCTCCTGGCAGAGCTGACGCAGGGTATAGCCGCGATAGCGCACCGGGTATTTCTTCCAGATGGTCGGCAGGACATCCGCAAGCGGGGTGTCGTCCTCAATGTGCTGTTCAAACTGGCCCAGCATCGCCACCAGTTGCGCCATCTTCTCTGCGCTCTCCGCGGGAGTGAGCAGGAACAGAATGGAGTTAAGATCGCACTTCTCCGGAACGATGCCTTTCTCACGCAGGTAGTGCGCCAGAATGGTCGCCGGGATGCCAAAGTCAGTATACTCCCCGCTTTCAGCATCGATACCCGGCGTGGTCAGCAGCAGCTTGCACGGGTCGACAAAGTACTGCTCCTCGGCATAGCCCTCGAAGCCGTGCCATTTGGCCCCCGGCTCAAAGCTGAAGAAACGCAGCTCGCTGGCAATCGCATGGGTAGGATGATCCTGCCACGGACGCCCGGCCACCACCGGCGGGATAAACGGCTTAATCATCTTGCAGTTGGCGATAATCGCCTTGCGCGCCTCGATACCCAGCTCAACGCACTCGGCCCAAAGCCGACGTCCGCTCTCCCCTTCATGGATCTTGGCGTTAACGTCGAGAGCTGCAAACAGCGGATAGAACGGGCTGGTGGAAGCGTGAAGCATAAAGGCGTTGTTGAGGCGCTTATGCGGGCAGAAACGCGCCTGACCGCGGATATGGTTATCCTTTTTATGGATCTGCGAGGTCTGGGAGAACCCGGCCTGCTGTTTGTGCACCGACTGGGTGACAAAAATCCCCGGATCCTTCTCATTGAGATCCAGCAACAGCGGCGAGCTATCCGCCATCATCGGAATAAACTGCTCGTAACCCACCCACGCGGAGTCAAACAGGATGTAGTCACACAGCTGGCCAATCTTGTCGATCACCTGGCGGGCGTTATAGATGGTACCGTCATAGGTGCCGAGCTGGATCACCGCCAGACGGAACGGACGTGCGTCACGGGCTTTTTCCGGAGCCACTTCGCGGATCAGCTCCCGCAGGTACGCCTCGTCAAAGCAGCGGTCATCAATGCCGCCAATAAAGCCAAACGGGTTACGCGCCGCTTCGAGATAAACCGGGGTCGCTCCGGCCTGGATCAGCGCGCCATGGTGGTTGGATTTATGGTTGTTGCGGTCAAACAGCACCAGATCGCCACGGGTGAGCAGCGCATTGGTCACCACCTTATTGGCGGCCGAGGTGCCGTTGAGGACGAAATAGGTCTTGTCGGCGTTAAACACCTTCGCGGCGAACTTTTGCGCATGCTTGGCAGAACCTTCATGGATCAGCAGATCGCCCAGCTTCACGTCGGCGTTGCACATATCGGCACGAAAGACATTCTCACCAAAGAAATCGAAGAACTGGCGGCCTGCCGGGTGTTTCTTAAAGAATGCCCCGTGCTGATGCCCCGGGCAGGCAAAGGTGCTGTTGTCCATCGCCACGTACTGGCTGAGAGTGTCGAAAAACGGCGGCAGCAGGTTCTCTTCATAGCGACAGGCCGCGGCTTCCAGCTCTAACCACTCCTGCGCTTTGCCATCGATCACAGCATCGACACCCGCAGGGGTTTCAACAGGCTGTGGCGAGAACATAAATACAGGCAGGTTAAAACCGGTGCGTTTCAGTAATGCGAGGATGCCGCTGTGACTTTCAGCGACGGTAATGACGACTGCCGCCACATCCGTAAAATCTGTGTTATCCAGCGTCACCACTTCCCGGTGTGTGGATAAGGCGGACGCCAGCTCGCGGCTGACGGCAATTTTCATTGATTTCATAAGCGCAAATACCCGTGCAAGGCGTGAAAAAGCCCCGGACAGGGAGTCCCCCTGCCCAACGAATGTGTCTGACCGGAGTTCAGCTCCGACCGCCAGACATCAGTAAAAGCAGAACGCGTCTGGTTTTAATGTTGTCCTGCAGTGAGCCTACGTTACCCTCACCGCATGGTGAGCGTAGAATAAGATGTGTCGATACGGCCAGCCATTCGAGCGAGAGAGAGTCTGTGCATTGGCGGCCTCGTATCTGAGAGGAGAAAATTCGCGCAATAATGTCACCTTTCGCCAGGGCGCGCAAGAAGGAATCATTATGCAAAAAATGGGATTAACTTGGCGATTACTCACTGAAAAGAGTAATAATAATGCAATATCAATGAGTAAATAACAGGAGTTCACAGTGGTTATTGGACCGTTCATTAATGCGGGAGCCGTGCTGCTGGGCGGCGTACTTGGCGCCGTGCTAAGCCAGCGACTACCGGAGCGTATTCGCTCCTCGATGCCTTCAATCTTTGGCCTCGCCTCACTGGGGATTGGTATTCTGCTGGTCATCAAGTGCGCTAACCTGCCGGTGATGGTGCTGGCAACGCTGCTTGGAGCGTTGATTGGAGAGTTCTGCTATCTGGAGAAAGGGATTAACGGCGCCGTCAGCAAAGCGAAAAACCTGCTTTCCCGTGGGAAACAGAAAGGCGGTGGTCACGACGCGTTTATCCAGAACTATGTCGCCATCATCATTCTGTTTTGCGCCAGCGGCACGGGGATTTTTGGCTCGATGCAGGAGGGGATGACCGGCGACCCCAGCATTCTTATCGCTAAAGCCTTCCTGGATTTCTTCACTGCCACCATTTTTGCGACCACCCTGGGTATCGCAGTTGCCGCGATTTGCGTGCCGATGCTGCTTATCCAGCTCGCCCTCGCGACCTGCGCCACATTAATCTTACCGCTGACCACGCCGGCAATGATGGCGGACTTTACCGCCGTTGGTGGTCTGCTGCTGCTGGCAACCGGGCTGCGGATCTGCGGAATTAAGATGTTTGCGGTAGTCAATATGCTGCCTGCGCTGGTGATCGCCATGCCGCTTTCCGCCCTGTGGACCGCGTTTTTTGCCTGAGATCGCAGCAAACTGGCGACAGAGTGTGCGGTCAGTAGCGAAATCAACAAATTCCATTGACGGCACGAGGCGGATCGGGTTTAATTCGCCCCGTTGCCCGGATAGCTCAGTCGGTAGAGCAGGGGATTGAAAATCCCCGTGTCCTTGGTTCGATTCCGAGTCCGGGCACCACTATTTAGAAAAACCAGCCTACGGGCTGGTTTTTTGCTATCTAGGGTTCCGGTAGATTTCTGGTCGTCTTAGCCACAGTTACCGCCACTCGGCCTCTTCCATCCAGCCTGAGCATTTCCCTTTAGCGACTCCCTACCCCTCCGGTCACTGTGCCAACGTCTGCTGGTCTTCACGCTGCCAAAAAACACTATTTCCAACAGGTATACCTAGTTGGTGAATTGATCACAGCAAGGCAGCATCCGGTCTTTGTCCGGTCTGGGGAAGAAAAGCATCATCCTTTCCGGTAATCCCCCTAAAAACCCGCAGGGATTGATTGCACTCGCTTTGCTCAAGCAGATAACAGTACCGACAATTGAAGTACTTAAAGTGATTTGGTAATTATTCGTGAATAACTACCGCACTTCGATTTGCTCGTTTGCCCCGGCCTGTTCAAGCCCGGTTTCATACTAACCTCTAATTGCTCAAATCCCCTTATGCTGGCGCTGTCAGAAAACTATATAAAGTGCTGGATCACTCGTACATTTTTTATGTACAAAGGAATACTTAAAAGGGAGATGGACATGAACAGAAAACAATTCATCCAGTCACATGGGGCTACTTGCAGGAACTGGACTTGGAGTTGGTCATTCGTTAATCACACAAAGAAGATGGTGATTTTTGGCGCATGGGATGTACAGAGAGAACAGGAAAGGTCTGTAATACTCCGAGAGCGGTGGAAAACCAAAGTGGTAGATGGCAAGACAAGAAAGAACTTGGGATATGTTCAAGCTATTGAACACATCCAATTGATTGCCGAAGGTTATGACTTTTTCACCTTTGATATGGAGCAGGGGCGAAACGACGAAGATCGAGATGTTGCCGTTATCAAAAGTTTTACCCCTAAACTTGAAAAGCGTTTTCTACGAAAAGAAGGAACAGTATGGTATGCCGACTTCTTACCTAACTCGTTTCCCGATGAAATTCCCGCACCTGAGAATTACGCAGAAGGTGCAAAAAAGCAGGTTACGGTAAACTCTTACGAGCGTGATCCAAGAGCACGACAGGCTTGCATTGACCATCACGGTACTTCCTGTAAGTGTTGCAGCTTCGACTTTGAGAAAGTCTATGGTGAACACGGCAAAGGCTTTATCCACGTGCACCATATCAAACCGCTGCATACGGTAGGTGAGGACTACGTGGTAAATCCAATCACTGATATGGTTCCCCTTTGTCCCAACTGTCATGCAATGATACATCGCAGCAGTGAAGTCTTAAGCGTAGAAAATTTAAAAGATATGTTGCTTGAAGATACTAATCGAAGTTAAATAAAAATTATTTTCAGGTGAATTAAATATGGAAAAGAAAAAAAAGAACTATAGTATGCCTAAGTCTCTCAGAAATGGATGCGATACTTAATAATAAAAATCTATCTGATTATTTATTTAATTTCAAATCTAACAACAAAATTTCATCCGCCCCGGAGGCAATATTTATTGCATACGTTATGTCTTATTTTAAACCATTAAGGTTTAAAAATATCTCAGGAACTAATGTCGTAATAAATGGTGTTCATGGATGTTACTCTGTAAATTTTCATCTTCAGAAAAAGGTTTACAATCCAAAGACCAAAAAAAGCCTTTCAAACGATTTAATAATTGAATTATATGACTCAGATACAAATGAAATCATTGCTAAAATTGGACTTGAATATGATGGGCATCCTGAACATACTAATTCATGGGGAATTGTCAGTGATAAAGAAAAGGATCTGATTGTTTTGAAACATACGGGGATGATGAGACTTAGAATTGCCCCGGAATTTTTTCAATCGACTGAAGATAGAAAGGACGTATATAGAGCAGTTAAAAAATATTTTGAGCAGTATATTAAACTTATCCCCAAGAAAAAACGAAATGTGAATCCCGTTCGTACATATATTGAATGCCCTCTTTGTGAAGGTGTTCAAGTATTGGGTGCACAGTCTTGTCCTGTCTGTATGGGGAATGGCTATGTTTTGAATAACATTTATTCAAAAATTGATATCGATGTTTTCGACTCCTTTGACTGTCCGGACTGTACAAAAATGACTATAAGGAATTGTAGAAAATGTCGAGGTAAAGGTTTTCTAAATAGAGACGAAGCGATAAGGATAAGGAAGGAAGAACTAAACACATTGTAATTGAAGTTTATGCTGAATTTCATCAGAGACTTTTGACCATTGTTCGGGTGTAATCTCTTTGTGATCTTACCCTCCAACAATGGACACAATCCTAAACGAGGCTCTGGTCTTCAAACTGTTCCCAGCTGGTGTAAAAAATACTACCGCGCCGGTAGGCTTGCTCAACCCCTCGCAATTCCGGAAAGGGTTCCCGGCCTTGTTCACGGTTCTCAATAATATCGGTTATGAGTACTCTCAACCAACTGACTCCAACTTGTATAGCCAAAAGTCACAGGATTACAGTTATTCAATTACTGATCAGACTATGGCAAGCTTTTCATGACACGATAACCCACAATCACCAGTGTCGTTCAATTTGGCTGCCGTTGAAGAAGGTTCGCCACTTTATAGAAACCGCCAGTCCATTCTCCGAAAGTAAGCATGGATTGGTAAAAATGTTGCGGTATTGGGGGGTATTTAGCCCGCCATCTGGATAAATATTTCTACTGACACCCCCATCAGGAACGCACCAGCCAGATAGCGCTGCTCAGACAGGTCAGCGAGAACCTGTTCTTTGCTGCTGCGGAATATCTCAGGGCAGTCTGGTAATAGCGACTCAACACCACAAGTTGCCGCAGCAGCACAGCAATTGAGCAATCGCGGCAAGGCATCATCATAGATAACGTCGGCATCGTCTCCCCAGTAGTCGTCCTGTTTCATAATGTATGCTTTCATCTGGTGGGGATCGGTATTCCACGGCAGGACGGCATAGGCCGGATTCCTACCCTCGAAGATCTGCACCAGTTCGCTGATCTTGGCATTCACCAAATATGCGCTTTTGTGCGCCGTTATCTCATGTTTTGCCTGCTGAATTCGCGCATGCCATGCCACGCGCTGCAAATCATCCAACAGCTCGTTCACGACCGGAATACTGTTTAGCCAAATCTTCCCGTCGCTCTCAGCATCAATCAACTGCTGCATACCAAGCGGAATGCTGTCTTCAATATTATCCATGTACCCTCTCATAGATTTTGCTTACCACATTAAGTCGTGATCACGTCCTGTCCTCATTGGCTATCTACCACTGCAGGCGTTTACTGCAAACGATCAGATAATTAACGCAATAAACACATATCCAGCTTTTCATGAACGGCCAGAATCGCTTCACGGGTAGCTGCAAAAATACTGTCTGTATCACGCTCACGGAGCTTCGCCCAAACCGCTCCATCATTACCCCAGTCTCTAGGAATGCGATTTTTCCCTTGCAGATCGAAACCTCTGCTCCACCATGACCAGTATTCGCTGGATTTACCCTGCGTGTGTGGAAATATCTCTGACATGGCAGCAGCTATTTTTGCAGATTGACCTTCAACCAGACTCACTCCCGAAATGCCAAAAAATAAACCATAATAACCTGAATACTCAAACTCCCAGCACAAAGTGTAATTACCATCCGAACTTAATGGGATATAAAAATTAGCCCCACGTTTCGATAGGTCCCCATCCGAGATTTCAATAGAATAAGGATGATTAATGAAGCTGGCATTTAAATCAGAAATAAACTCTTTGAATAAATCGTTGCGAACCTCATTCATTTGGTTAAAAATCATAAATGCCGATTCTATAGAGTGCCTATCCTTGCGGATGATTTCTGACAACTCACAACTATTATCCATTATGAACTCACCATTAATTGACTGGTTGATATATTTAATCAATGATTCAACAAATATTTTGACCGCACCTGCCCGAATATGTAATAAACATTCATTAAGCCATTTGACGACTTCATGCCAGGATATCGTGAGTATATGTTGCTTCAGCGCTTCCGGGGTATTGTCAGGAAGAGTCCACTCTCCTGGTTCCTGATTGCATAAATAAATTAACTTCCATGGTCTTTCACTTTTGTTCAGCCATAATGCATAATCCCGTAACTGATTTTCCTGATCTGCTGCCCATGGCTTATTTTCGATAGCAATAAAACCCTCTGAAGACGTCATCAACAGATCTATTTTTCTTCTGTTTTCAATAGTGACTTCATAATCAACCCTGACTTTATGATGGCTGCCTCCGGTAGTTATAGGGCTATCGTGCCCACTCTTTTCAATGAGGGAAAAAAATCCCTTTAGAAACAGTGCTGACTGACCATGAGTTTCATTAGGAGAAAGCAAAAATCGTAGATAGCGTGAAAGGGCCAGTTCGTCATTCCTCAGCCAGTCCATGAGGCTGAAATCAGGTGCCAGCTCGGACTGATAGCGTAATTTAGCCAGAGTCGTCACTTCATTCCATCGTGCAATACTATCCAGAAGCGCTGCAGCATGCTGCTGTATGGCATTCATTGTCTTACCCTTTTGGCAAATGATGCTCACCACACTAACGCTGTTCACGATATGAGCAAGTGCAAACCAGAAAAGATCTGATCAGCATCAACATAGGACCTCTCTCCCGTCCTTTTCCCACAATATCCCCGTAGTTTTCCCGTAACAGAGATCCACACATCCCTTGTATACCAACACTTTGCTCCAAATTTCCCGTTTTCCCGATTTATTTTCACAGGGTGGGTATGAATGCTACCACCAGTCATCAATCCAACATTTATATCACTCTGTATATTCCTTCATAAAATAATGGTAATAAACTCAATCCCAAAAAACATACGTTACATGATAAAAACAAATTAAACAGACAATGAAGGCTTTTCATTTTATTTTCTCAAATGACATGATGTATCGTTAACCATGACTTTTATTCTTGCAGCAGATAAATGTGGAAACTCAGCGTGACTGATATTTCTTTGATAATTAAATTAACTATTAATATTCATACCCATTAATAAAATAGTTCCAAATTAACTGTAATGATTTACTGATCAACAAACGGTTTCATGTACATATTCATTTATATATTATTCATATAGGTTGTTTATTATCTAATAAATTTACCCTCTTCACTGAAAGACCGATAGTAAACAACACACCGTTGCCTTTAATTCAGTGCCCTCCCCTGCACCATTCTCACGGGGAAACGGGGAATTACCTGTCAAAACGTTATGGCGCAATACTTTTTCAGCTCCCGTTTTAAGGGATTTCGCCGGGTAAGTTGCGGGGAAGACCAGAGACGGACCGGAGAATTCTGGCGATCACCTTCCCCCCATCAGTAGCCGTCATTGCCACAACATAGTCATGCTGCCTTTTCTGCTCCAACGCGCATTACACACTGAGGAACGGGACTCTTCCCTCCCTGCCTCACTTTCTGACCACATTCACGCATTAAATCACCCACTGCATAAGGAGACTTCTGCATGCCCACACCACGCCGTTTTAAGTTTACTCAACGCCTCATTGATGGCCTGCCCCCTAATGAACCAGATGCCCCCTCCCGTGAAGCGGAATACAGCGATACCGAAATCAGCGGGCTCAAATGTCTGGTTGGTAAGGGAGAAGGTAAGAAGAAGTTTCTCCTGCGCTATCTCTGGCAGGGCCGCAAACGTGCTATCAGCATCGGTCACTGGCCGGAGATTGATGTCACTGTCGCCCGAAAGATTGCCACTGAGATGAAACGACAGATAGCCACTGGTACTGACCCGCGTTACGAGCGGGACAAATGCCGGGCCATACCTACCCTTCAGGAAGCCTTCAGCCAGTATTACTTCCCATGGGCAAAACTGCATAAAAAGAGCTGGAACAAGGATGAGCAGCGCTTTCGTGACCACATTGCCCCTATGATGGGAAATCTGCTGCTTAATGAAATCACGCCTCGTCACGTCACCCAACTTCAGTCATCGCTCTGCGAAACCTGTCAGCCCGCCACCAATAACCGGGTGATTGCCCTGCTGAAAGCCCTCCTCAGATGGTCATTGCGTCATGAGATGGTGACAGTGAACCCGGCGGCAAACATCCCACTTCTGCGTGAAAATAACGCCCGCCAGCGTTATTTCTCGGAAACGGAAATCCGGCGCATATTCGAGGCTGCCAGTGAGGACAACAGCCGTGTAGTCGGGATTTATATTCGTTTACTGCTGCTGACCGGATTGCGACGTGACGAGCTGAGGCTGGCAAAATGGGTACATTACAACAAGCAACAGGGAACGCTGTGGCTACCGGAAACCAAGAACGGCTCAGGGCGACTGGTTCATCTCAACGACTGGGCGGTAAAGCTGATTGATGAGTTACCCCGCTTCGGCGGCAATGTATGGATGTTTGGCGGCAAAATGCCGGGCAAACCAGTCTGCAATGTCACTAAAGCCTTCAGGCGCATTATCCGACGGGCAGGCATCTACGATGAGGAGGTCTGTATTCACACATGTCGCCATTCAGTCGCAGCATTAATCGTTTCACGGGGAGGCACCCTATATGACGTCCAGGCCCAGCTCGGACACCGCAGCATTCAGTCATCACAGCGTTATGCTCATCTGCATCCGCAGCGGCTGAAAGCGACCGGCCAGTTGATAGAGCAACATATTGGTAATGCACTGGCATTTTCCGGGTCATCTGATTAATCAACAGACATGAGAAAGGCCGCCTGTGCGGGCGGCCTGTGGAATCAATGATTAAGAATTCAGAAACTGGCTGTGGCAAATTCGGCAGATAAGCAGTACCCCGTCACGTTTACTTTTTGTATGGTCCGGCGTGTCGTCAGGCGATCGCCTTCCGGGCGTGTCAGATAACCTTCTTCGTCAATTAAGCGGGCCAGTTTTTTCGCAGACAAGCCCCAGTTCATCCCAAGTTTTTCAAGGGCGTCCGGCAGTATCAAATAGCTCCCGTCATTTAGAATATACCCGGCAGTATCGGTCTTACGGGAAGCAAAAGAAGGCATTTTCACGTCAATAAATTTTGAACGACTCACCGCAATGAAGTTCTGGACGGTGATCAGGACGTTCTGTTTACGACCAGCATCAGCGCGATAATGCTGCAACCAACGTTTAAAGGCTTCATAAACCACATCGGCAATTTCTGGACTTTGCCACGGCAGGATCGACCAGTCTGCGGCAAAGGCCCCCGTCATATAAAGGATAGAGAAACGATGCAATGCTCTGTTTTCAACAGAACTGAGGGTAATGAGTTCTGCATGCAAGTGCCGCTTCATTTCATCATGAAACTCGTTCAGTGATGACCTCAGAATATCTGACGTTGTTTTCCAGTCAAAATACTTCCCGTCTTCATCTACGAGATGTGTCAAACAACGAATAAATTCATAGCCAGCACTACCATGGCAGGTCAACAGACTGGTCTTTATTTCGCTAATTCGCTGTCTGGCGGCATCGATATCTTCATTTTCGCTTCTGGAGTCCTCCGATGTGACAGGGATAGACAAGGCGCGATGCAACATACCATCCATCACCGGAGACTTTTCAAGGCGAATTCTGTCTACAATCGTCAACTCACCGGTAGACAGTACGTTTTGAGCCCATGTGGATTGCCGCGCCATCCCCAAAGTCTCGCCGTCCATTCTAGACTTCGTAACACCGGAAACGATGTCATACAGCGTCTCTGCAAAAAATTTACCGGTGAATGAGCCAAGCTCGTCCAGGCATAAGGTCGTTCCGTTATTCATGACCATCAGCAATTCCAGCCCATTAGATGTGCTGTTCCAGCGCTGGATCTGGGTCGGGCTACCACTTCCGGGCTCAGCTGCGAGACCATTCACGCTGGCACCTGCCTGAATCGCGGCAGTTTTACCCGTCGAGCTGTCACCACACAGGTGGAAAATGGCACCACTTTCGCCCAGAAGAGGGAGAAGGAATGAACTGAGCCCCACCAAGATAGACAGTTTTGGAGCCATACCACATACCTTCTTAGCAATCAGTTCCTGCCATTGCTCAAGCGAACCTGAGACAGCAATGGCATGATTAATCGTCATATCCTCATTCGGGATCACATCCTGGATCCCCTCTCGTCCAGCCATAAAGATTGGATAAGGACCAAACTGAAACACCAGCTCCTCAGGTTGAAATCCTGGTCGAATCGCCACGCGGTAAAGTGGCAAGTCCTGCTCACAGGACTTTTCCAGGAACATCAGAAATAGTTTGCCGTCCTGGACAAAGACGCCCTTCCCGGCAAGCTGACTGATAACAGAATCGGTATTTCTTTTAACCTTCTTAAGGCTTATGGTTACGTCAGCTTCAGCACCGCTGTGATTCGTGCATTTCAGAACAATGTGCCAGTTCCCGTTCAGGGTACGGTTACAGGCTTTTGCCACAGGTTTCAGCGAATGACTGGACACAAGTTTCTTTTTATCATCATCTTCATGACAATAATACAACCGGCCATTCTCTTCAGTAAAACCTTCCGGTAATTTGTGTTCTGCTGATTTGCTTTTCACGTTTGACATAATGTAATCCTTATCAGGTTTTATTTTAGGTTGTGGAGCGCCCTTCCCTTAACAGGGAATAAAGCATTCATTTTATAAATTGATAATTTGATACTACTGCAGTCAGTCTTTCATCATCAGGGCCATCGCTTTTTCAACATCTTCATGTTGTTTACCATTAAAGAATGCGACGTACCGCTCAGTCGTTTTGATATTCCGATGTCCCAGGAATACCTTTACGGCATAGATATTATTGGTCGCAGCAAGCATTGCTGAGCCTGCGGTATATCTGAGCTCATGCAACAGGCATTTGCGAATACCGGCTTTCTCACAGAGTTTTGCCATTAACCTTCGCGGTTCACTGACCATCCCTCCATTGCTTGAGCGGAAAATCAAACCTGTCGCCCCATATTTATTCTGCTGCATACGTAAAACTTCCTTAGCTTCGCGACAAAGTGGCACCAACCTGGAGTCACCGGATTTACTATCTCGCAAAAAGAGTGTACTCTTTTTAAAGTTTATATCTTCAATCAGCCCAGAGCGTGCTTCACCCAGACGCATTCCGGTGAAAGCCAGAAGCATAATAAGACTCAGCGTGTCGCGTGGCTCTGCAACTATTTCCTCTTTAAGAACTCGAATTAATGAAGAAAATTCTTCTGGTTCAAGAGTTTTTCTTAGTGATGCAGGCTCTTTATAAGTCCGCATTCCGGCCACAGGGGACTTATCTATGTAGCAATATTCGCGCCCAAACGAGAATATCGCTTTGAGTAAATTAATATGACGATTGAGAGTCGAGTTCTTAAGATGCGTCAAACCATTAATATAGCTTTGAATCTGTAGCCGCGTAATATCTTCAATCTCTGTGCCACCTAACTGTGGCACAATATAATTCGAGATTTTAGAACTATCCGTATGGCTGGATTTTTTATACCCTCTGGTGTGCTGAAGGTATATATGGCAGAGTTCAGCCAGGGTCATAGCTTTTCAGCAATACATCAATGTAGTGGGACAATTTCACATTGTTCTCCTTCTGTCAGTTTCATTCACTCACCAGATTCAGTTTCTGATTTCCGGTGCGCCTCGGTATGGGGATAAATTTACGCTCGGCAGGGAAATCAGTCCAAAGCTATGACAATAGATGAAAGCAAGGAACATTCTTCTGGTAAAAAAAACCATTAAATACATATTGATACAATATCCTTGCAGTTCTCGCCATAATACCTGCGGGATTTAGCACAAAATACCACCACTAAGCAGACCAGATAGTTAGAATGCGCTCAAAAGAATGAGCGTTTCCCGTAACGCCCTCAATTAGATAAGAGTTATTAGCGCCGGCGGCGCATAGCCTCCCAGGGCACCATCCTCTACGAATGCCTGAGGCTCACACTAGTCACACCTATGTGAGAAGCGCTCCCTTTGATACTATGAACTGACGGAAACCTATTCGGTCTTTTTAGGTTTAGATGTTCTCCAGAGGACTTTCTGATGTAGCCCCCTGAAACACCAGACAGTAGCTGTATCTCCAGATAAGAGATAGGCTTGAATATATGTCTAACACTAACGCCAATTTTGAGATGACCGGGATCCTGTTAGGACAAGAAGTCCGTAAACGTAAAACTCCTCAGGAGAAGATCGCCATTATCCAGCAGACGATGGAGCCGGGCATGAATGTCTCCCATGTCGCCCGCCTGCATGGCATCCAGCCCAGCCTGCTGTTTAAGTGGAAGAAGCAATATCAGGAAGGCAGCCTCACCGCCGTTGCGGCCGGAGAAGAAGTTGTTCCAGCTTCTGAGCTTACTGCTGCTCTGAAGCAGGTCCGGGAGCTTCAGCGCCTGCTGGGCAAGAAGACGATGGAAGTTGAGATCCTGAAAGAAGCCGTGGAGTACGCTCAGTCGCGAAAATGGATAGCGCACGCGCCCTTGTTGCCAAAGGACGGGGAATAGCCCTGGTCAGCCGCACCATGGGCGTGTCGCGTGCGCAGCTGTCACTGCGAATTAACCGTTCTGCCGACTGGCAGGACAGGCGCTGTAACCGGCGTGATGACGAAGCAGACGCTGAAATACTGTCAGAGATCCTCGATATCATCAGCGATATGCCCAGTTACGGCTATCGCCGTGTGGGGGGCATCCTGCGTACGCAACGTCGTACAGAGGGACTGCCCCCGTGAACGCCAAACGGCTTTACCGGCTTATGAGCGAGCATAATCTGCTGTTACTGCATGACAAACCAGAGCGGTCGAAGCGTGAACATAAGGGCAAAATCGCGGTGGCAGAAAGCGATATGCGCTGGTGTTCAGATGGCTTCGAGTTCGGCTGCGACAACGGTGAGAAGCTGCGGGTCACGTTCGCGCTGGACTGCTGCGACAGAGAAGCCATAGACTGGGCAGCGAGCACAGGAGGCTACGACAGTTCGACGGTGCAGGATGTGATGCTGAGGTCGGTGGAAAAGCGCTTCGGCGACGGGCTGCCGACCACACCGGTTCAATGGCTGACGGATAACGGTTCAGCATATACCGCGCATGAAACGCGGAGGTTCGCCAGAGAGCTGAATCTGGAGCCGTGTACAACAGCGGTGAGCAGCCCGCAGAGCAATGGCATGGCCGAACGGTTCGTGAAGACGATGAAGGAAGACTATATCGCGTTCATGGCAAAACCAGATGTGAGAACAGCCCTGCGAAACCTTGCAGCAGCGTTCACACATTACAATGAAAACCACCCGCACAGCGCGCTGGGATATCACTCCCCGAGGGAATATCGGCGGCAGCGGACATCGTTAACTTAAGATACAAAAGCTGTCCGGAGATGGCGGGTCAAGATCACTTTCTTAGGATCAAAATGTTCGCCCATGAAGTTTTTGATCCCCCCTCTTGTGCTGAGATCAATCAGTAAAACTGGCTGGTACAATCGTTCATCGGAAATTCTGCGAATATGGTTACGTTTATTTACCCAGTGAACATCACTATGTTTATTTTCATTCAAAGCATCACGGACCAAGGACCAAAAATACTGCGCGACTCGGGTTGAGTTTGAATCCATCCACGACACGTTGCTATAAACATGCTTAATAACATCTGACGACAAATGAGGGCCATTCTCATCAAGAACGCTTTCTTTTTTATTTTTAAGGCGCAGCAATGAGCAATACCAAACTATTTTCATTAATAACTTCCGCTGTTCCTTGATAATAAAGAATGAATCTTTTTTAAAATTCTCATCAATGAACACCTGAAGTGGACTGCCAGGTATAGCTATAGCTGATTGAAGCATGTTCGCACGCTTAATAGCATCAAGCACTTTACACAACAGAACGAATATGAACATCGTATCGAATGCAATTTTCTTCTCAAGAAAATGAGTCCTGCTCTGTTGCTTTAAATAATTAGACATATCAACATCCCCTCTGTTCTGCTGGCATTCAGCCATAAGTTCCAGAAGAAATATGAGTACGTTAGTAATGTGACCTACAGATCCTGCGCTCAACGCACTATCAAAAGATCTCAGACTATTGGAGAAATGCTCACTCATCATATTTATATGGGTTAAGCTCAGCATCCCAGAAAAATCAACAGGCTTTGAATATATAAAATCGAGCGCATCATCAGATGCATTATTTATTATCGTCGGAAAAAGTGAAAACTCATTACCTATAGAAGGAATATCTGATTTAAGTTTAATCTGAAAGCCTCCCCCATTTAATTTTAAAATTAGTTCTCTTACAATAACATCAAGGTCGAAAATATACTTCCCGTGCGACACAACCACGTGCTCAAGACCTGAATCATAAACAGCCATATAATTGCAGGGGAGGTTACGATAAAAATATCCAGCCTTCCCCTCCTTCCTATGACTGAGTGAATTCAACAGAAATGCCAAGGCATTCAGAGCACCATCCTTTGTTAAAACATCAAGCACGGAATGCCCCTTGTTAGCAGCAGGAAAACCGCCCGGCATTTTACATGCATACATGACTTTCAAAAAATCCTCCGGCTTAATATTTTTAAGTCCGACGATATCAGGATCCTTCTCCATTTTATTAATCAGGTCGCTTGCCGTGATTTTTTTTAACATTGTCATTCCTGTAATAAATACACTTTTCGCCCATATATTATTCTGGTGCCCATTAATTAATCAGGACACCGCAATGCACATTATACAGTCTCCGGCAGACGCTTTCTGCCTGCCCGTGTCACCGGTTCAGCAACTGCAGTTGATTAACGAACTCACCGAATGCGCTGACAGCAGTCTCACTGCAACGGCGAAGCTGTGGGAGGAAACTCAAACCCAACTGCTGTATCTGCTTCCCGGCGAGGAGAAGCACCTTTCTGAACAACTGACCACTTACCTGCACCATCTGGCCTGCAATGCCGAATACGTCATCCGTCTGGATGATTCACTGTTTCTTGCCCTGACCATTCTCAGCGACTCAGGGCAGGGCCTTTATCTGCTGTTCCCGTCGTCGGCGACCTTTACCGGGGCCGCTGAACTTATCGCTATGGCTGAACCTTCAGGATATTAACCGATGAAAAAGAGTAAAACCGCACCAACCCCTAATGCTGAAACTCAGAACGACCTCTGCCTTCTTACTGGTGAGGCCGAGAAAATTAATCCGCATTCCACTGGCCTGCTGCACTGGGAGATGACTGAAAATCTGGACGGGAAACGAGGGTTACGCATTACCGCCAACGACAGCGGCGGTCTGTTCTCCCGGGAATGGATTGCCCTGAGCGCTATATCTGGTGTTCTGAAAGCCCATGAAGCAGGTGATTTCACCTCCACGGCTCTGCGCCCGTTGTTTACCAGTGCCAGTCGCAATAATGCGGGTTTCCTCGCCGCCATTCTTCGCTGTGCTGATATCTGTCTCACCGAAGAGGGTTCAGGCGGGGCGTTCAGCCATCGCTGTTACCCCGACTGGGAAAAGCGAATGGAAAAACTGCTGACAATTCCCCTTTCTGCCTGACCCCCTTTATCCCCCTTGCTCTGCCCCTTTCCTTCATGACCTTTGCACTGCCTGAGGCAACCCAATTTATATCGCTATAAAGGAGATTATCTGTGACCCCCTGTACACCCATACTGCATCAGCCCACGCTTGACCTTCCCCTGAGCGGCGAGTTTATCGCGCTGATAACCGCACACCTCGCGGCACTGCCAGACACCTGTCAGGGTGTCGTGCTGAACTTTCGTGACCCTGAGTACAGCGCCGAAAACGGCGGCTGGCATCCGGTAGAAATTCGTCTCATCCGCAGCGAGCATCCTGAAATATGGCAACTGGATTACCTCACTGACTTTAGCTGGCAGGGCCGTGTCTGGCCCGAACTGGCAAAGGAATTCGATATCAGCTGGCCGGAGCGCTATGCCTGGCACTATCTAATCGGAGAGTTGCCGCTAAACCATGAGCTAAATGGGTTCTGGACGCTCTGGCAGGACAATTTTGTGGCGTACTGCGAGATGGATGTCTTCACCGTCACCGTTTCCCCGGACTGATAAGGAGGTTTTATGCTGTTCACGCTCATTTCCCGGCTGGTGATATACCGGCCTCTGTTCAGTCTGGCGGAAAGCTTCACCGACAATGTTATTCGTGACACGGTGGATGAACCGGCAAGAGGCGGTATCGTCTGGTGCGAACTGGCAGGTGGCTATGTCACCCACAGTGGTATCTACACCGGCAATAACCGGATTGTGCATCTGTCCGGTGATGGTGAAGTGCTTTGCAGCGACCGCAAAGGGTTTATGGCCAGACTGAATGGTCTGAACCCTGCCATGTCGGTCTATACCGATTGTCAGGGACGCTTGCCCGTGGGAAATATTGCCGCAGCCGGTCGGGCATTACGGGCGCTGGGCTCCAGACGTCAGTATCACCTGCTGAAGGAGAACTGCCACCGCTTCACAGCGGAGTGCCTGACCGGAAGACCGGATAATGCCGTGGTCCTGCATCGCCAGCTGAAACGGCTACAACGCGGGAATACCTGGCGCGTATGGGAGGACTGATGGCCCGCGCTGAAAAACTTGCTGAACGCCTCTGCCATTGCGTCATTTTGCTCTGTCAGGGGAAAACGCTGTCAGTCCGTGTGCTCACCCAGCTGTTCGGAATTTCACCCCGCACAGCCCGCCGTGACCTTGCCCGCATGGGCTGCATCATGGAACCCGCCTCACCCGGTTGCTGGCGACTCTCAGCACCACTTCGACGCGCCTTTATCCATCGCTGAAAATTCTTTCCCCTGTGGTCATAACCTGTCCCACCCACCCGATATGCTCATTCGGCGATATCCCGCATGGTCTGTTATTTATGGAAAAAACATCATGAACAAGATTTTTACTGCACTGGTTATTTCGCTCATCCCGCTTGTCAGCGCTCATGCCGGGCTGGTTAAGGTCGAAAACCGGGTGAGCTGTTATCTGGCTCTGGACGGCAATGAAGGGCTTATGAAGTCCCGTGGAAGTGATATCGCCTTTACCAAAAGCTGGTTGCACAACGAGCTGGCCCGCAACGGCGTTGACCAGGAATCCATTAATGAAAACTCTGACGCTCTGGAAAATGAGCTTCCCCGGGCTTACCAGAAGGCAGCTTTCGCCGATAAATGCGTCAGCTATTACAGCAATGCCGCCAACCGCAAAGGCGATGAATAGCCCATCAGCGTTGGCGTTATCAATAACTGAATTCAAACCTCTACATTCTTCACAGGTTAATTAATGAAAAACATCATTCTCACCACATTCATTCTGGCAGCATCTGCTTCAGCATCAGCCTCTCAAATCTCACTGGAAACGGCGGGCCGCTGCTATGAAGCCACCCGTCAGTCAACACAAATGGCCATGCTGCTGGACCCTGATGCAAAGGAATACAAAAATATTGGCGACAACAACAAGGAGCTGTTTGGCACGCTTTCCGGCGGCGTGGGTGAAAAGGACTCGAAGAAAATACGCGATGCGTGGAAAGCCATTCTGGATAATGCAGGCATGGAAGGAAAAATGGCGAAATCAGACGGGTATCGTGCAATGAATATGTATCCGCACGATGTCATTATGCAGGAAGCTAACAAGTGTGTCCGGCTGGCGCTAAAAAGTGGCATAGTCAAGTTGTGATAGTCAATCAATAACATAAGGGAGAGCGCTGTGCTCTCCCTTATCAATGATTCGCTGGTGTGGTTTATTTTTTGCCCGGTGGCGTGATTTCGCCATACTTCACCTTCAGCCGGACGATTTCGCACTCATACCAGGTGATAATGACCTTCAGCAGCGCATTCACTTTCTCCAGGTCACGAGGAGCAGAATATCCAACCATCCCTTTATTCATTGGGCTGAAGCGTTCCTTACGGGAAAGTGTCATCGCCGCCAGTTGTTCATCAATGCCGTGCATCAGCAGGTGGCTGTCGTCCCCGGCCTGAAATCGCTCACAGATAAATTCGGCATGTTTGAGTAAAACCTCTGGCTGAACGGGGAAAGGACTGTCCAGCCAGTCTTTCAGAACGGCATTTTGCGCATTATCATGCGCCCCCAGCAACCCGCTCAGTAAGTCCACTGCGAGCGCCTCAAAAGCGTTTTCCGCATCATTATCGTCGTATAAAGTCGTTTCGTTATTCATCTGATGTTTCTCCATTCATTTCATCATATCGAGTGAGCGCACTGCGCATGTCGTCAATAATCTGATTGCGGATGGACGCTGGCTTAATGACTTCCACCTCAGGCAACCAGTATTTGATTAGAGGAATAATCTGCCGGGGATGCACCACACGGGAAATAACGAGCAAATCACCGGTTGGTGTTGTATGGATAATTTCCTGACCGGGATAAAGGTTGCGGCGAGAGAAATAGGATGCCGCACGGGCTGAGACAGCGATCAGTACTTCGGTGAGTTCATCGCCATACCAGATACTTTCCGCAAGTTCCACCTGCTGAATGACAACGGGATCAGGGCTGAATCGCATATTGCTGACCTGCACATGCGTTATCGTGGAAACTGCAAAACTCTTCAACGTTCCTTCGTGCCGGGCGGCCAGATACCAGAGCCCTCTGTCATTCACGACACGATAAGGTTCAGTGGCCGAAAATATCTTGTTTTTATAAGTAAACGCAATCTTCTGGGATGCCTGAATCGCCCCAGAAATGGCATTCAGGGTGGACATGAAAGCACCACAATTCTCATAGGGGCGTTGCTTGATCAGGAAGGGATTATTTTCGGTATCCCCCAGGAGGACGTTCAGCAGGCGATCTTCCCAGCGTGGGAACAACCCTTCGATACCGAGTATGCGGGTAAAACGGCGCAAATCCGTGTTGCTGCGTTTCCCCAGAATCCCTTTAGGCAGGCGGTACTGCTTTCCTTGTCGGAGCAGGTTCAGGTAAGCAAGACGCTCGGTCAGATCACGCCGTATTGTTTTTTCACAAACGTTAAATTCGTCAGCAAGCCCCCTGACGGTCAGTGACTCACCATTGTTGAGGCGCGTCAGTATCAATCCAAGTCGGTATCTGACCTGCTCCCCGTTGATTAGTACACCCCGATGTTAGTAATGTCTTCATAAGCCACATGAGGACATCCCCATGAAGAAGCGTTTTTCCGATGAACAGATCATCAGTATTCTCCGCGAAGCCGAAGCTGGGGTACCCGCCCGTGAACTCTGCCGCAAGCATGCCATTTCCGATGCCACGTTTTACATCTGGCGTAAGAAGTATGGCGGTATGGAGGTGCCTGAAGTTAAGCGCCTGAAGTCGCTTGAGGAAGAGAACGCCAGACTCAAGAAGCTGCTTGCCGAAGCCATGCTGGATAAAGAGGCGCTTCAGGTGGCTCTTGGGCGAAAGTACTGACGACAGACCAGAAGCGGGAAGCCGTGATGTTGATGTGTGATGCGACCGGTCTGTCGCAACGTCGTGCCTGCAGGCTTACAGGTTTATCCCTGTCGACCTGCCGCTATGAGGCTCACCGTCCGGCTGCTGATGCGCATTTATCAGGGCGCATCACTGAGCTGGCACTGGAGCGCAGGCGTTTTGGCTACCGTCGTATTTGGCAGTTGCTGCGCCGTGAAGGGCTTCATGTTAATCATAAGCGCGTGTACCGGCTTTATCACCTCAGTGGCCTGGGCGTAAAACGCAGAAGACGTCGTAAAGGGCTGGCAACAGAACGTCTGCCGCTGCTCCGTCCGGCGGCGCCCAATCTGACCTGGTCGATGGATTTTGTCAACAACGGGTAAAAAGTGATCCACTTACCGCCACCACCAACGGTTTAATATTGATCCACCTTGTTTACTCAGGATTAGCTTCAGCGATAACCCCGGCCTTTCGTTTCTGCTTCAGTCGATAGCTTTCCCCTTTTATTTGCACGACGTGTGAGTGATGTAAGATCCGGTCCAGCATCGCCGATGTCAGCGCTGCATCACCGGCGAACGTCTGATCCCACTGCCCGAACGGCAGGTTGGAGGTCAGGATCATCGCGCTCTTCTCGTAACGTTTGGCGATGACCTGGAAGAACAGCTTGGCTTCCTCCTGACTGAACGGCAGATAACCTATTTCATCGATGATAAGCAGCTTCGGGGCCATGACACCACGATTGAGAGTCGTTTTGTAACGGCCCTGACGCTGTGAAGTGGACAGCTGTAGCAGCAGGTCCGCTGCTGTTGTGAAGCGAACCTTGATGCCCGCCCGTACTGCTTCGTAGCCCATGGCTATCGCCAGATGCGTTTTTCCCACGCCCGATGGCCCCAGCAACACGATGTTTTCATTACGCTCTATGAAGCTCAGGGATCGCAGCGACTGGATTTGCTTCTGAGGAGCGCCGGTGGCGAAGGTGAAGTCGTACTCCTCGAACGTCTTTACCGCCGGGAAGGCTGCCATCCGCGTGTACATCGCCTGTTTACGCTGATGCCGGGCCAGTTTCTCCTCATGTAACAGGTGCTCCAGGAAGTCCATGTAGCTCCATTCCTGATCCACCGCCTGTTGCGACAGCGCCGGCGCTGCGCCGATAAGACTGTCCAGCTGGAGCTGTTCGGCAAGCACCATCAGCCGTTGATGTTGCAGTTCGACCATCATGCGGCTCCTCTGCAGAACGTGTCATAGATGGAGAGCGGATGATGCAACGGCTGCCTGTCGAAGGTCATCAGGCTTTCATCAACCTGCACGTCATACTGTTTTTCTCCGGTGGCAGTGCCAGCATGGATTGCTGTTCCTCCACCCAGCGATCGCAGGGGCGGGTCTGGATAGTTTCATGCTTACGTTGATTGGCCACATCGTACAGCCAGCGCAGGCCGTAACGGTTTGCGGTTTCAACATCGACGGTGATCCCCATCGGACGCAGGCGTGTCATTAACGGGATATAGAAGCTGTTGCGGGCGTACTGCACCATCCTCTCCACCTTGCCTTTAGTCTGCGCCCTGAAGGGACGGCACAGGCGGGGAGAGAAGCCCATCTCTTTGCCGAACTGCCACAGGGGAAGGATGGAACCGGTGCTGCCCGGTCTGGTAAGCATCACGCTGCAGCACCACCGTTTTCATATTGTCGTACAGGACTTCCTGCGGTACACCGCCGAAGAAGCTGAACGCATTGCGGTGACAGGCTTCCAGCGTGTCGTAGCGCATGTTGTCGGTGAACTCGATGTAAAGCATTCTGCTGTATCCCAGAACAGCGACGAACACATGCAGGGGTGACTTGCCGTTTCGCATGGTCCCCCAGTCAACCTGCATCTGCCGTCCGGGCTCGGTTTCGAAGCGAACGACCGGTTCTGCCTGTGCTGGCAGGGGTCTGTTTACGGATGAACTCTCTCAGGATAGTAAGCCCTCCACGATAGCCCAGCTCCATGATTTCCCTGGCAATAACGGTCGCCGGGATTTTGTAGGGATGCGCATCGCTGATCCGCTTAGAGATGTAATCACGGTATTCATCGAGCAGTGATGATGGTGCCGGGCGTGGTGAATACTGCGGCTTTTCAGATTTGGCTTTCAGGTGGCTGCGGACAGTATTGCGCGAAATACCCAGCTCCCTGGCAATGGCCCGGATACTCATTCCCCGCTTGTGCAGGACTTTAATTTCCATACGAATCTCAAAAGTGATCATAAGCTCCCCTGTATTCAGAGGAGCAGATTAACCCCTGGATCAATTTTCAACCGCTGGGGTGGATCAGTTTTGCACCGTTGGTAACAGATTTCGTCATGGACGCACTTTCCACCGGTCGCAGGATCAAGTGTCTTACCTGCGTCGATGATTTCACAAAGGAATGCCTGACGGTCACTGTTGCCTTTGGGATTTCAGGCGTTCAGGTCACGCGTATTCTGGACAGCATTGCACTGTTTCGAGGCTATCCGGCGACGATAAGAACTGACCAGGGGCCGGAGTTCACTTGCCGTGCACTGGATCAATGGGCCTTTGAGCATGGTGTTGAGTTGCGCTTAATCCAGCCGGGCAAGCCAACGCAGAACGGATTTATTGAGAGCTTTAACGGACGATTTCGCGATGAATGTTTGAATGAGCACTGGTTCAGCGATATCGTTCATGCCAGGAAAATTATTAATGACTGGCGGCAGGATTATAACGAATGCCGCCCGCACTCCACGCTGAATTATCAGACACCGTCTGAATTTGCAGCGGGCTGGAGAAAGGGTCATTCTGAGAATGAAGATTCCGACGTTACTAACTGAGTGTTGTATCTAATCGTGGGGGCAGGTCAATTAGCCAGTTGATCGAGGATTGCGCTAAAGCGGTAGACAACGAACAAGCTCGTTTGGACAAACTGATGGAGTCCAACGGCATCGATGAAGTACCTGACTACACCGACCCGATTACCTTCAACGCCAAAATCAGCTCGCCTCAGGTTGGCCAGTTTGTCGGCTTAGTTCGCAAACTCGATGCGTTGATGATCTCAATGGACACACTCTGGTTATCTAGCGTGCTTAGCAATAAGCAACGTGTTGATGGCAACTACGCATGGCAACAGCGCATTATCAAACTGGCTCGGCGCATTATTGATATCGAAATTCGAGCACGAAAATCAGCTAAAGCAAAGGGTAAAGAAGCAGAAGTTGAACAAGCGGTGCCTTCAACCGATGACGAAATCACTGAAGAGGAAACAGATACCCCCGCCAACTAGCCAACTGGGCTCCCCTCAACTAGTCCCTCTCTAAGGGGCTCTTCAAAATTTGGTGTTGTGGATTTTGTAACACAGTTTTGGGACAAAAACGTGTCAGCGCCTTTACTAAATTAGAAAGTCCTGAATAACTACAGGTATTGCAAAGTCACGTAATTAAAAGTCCAGTATTGCTTAAGGTTTAGTCTATGAATAAACATTAAATAATGTCTACTTCCACCAGAACCCCAAAGTGATCCGATACAACCGGATAAAAATCGTTATTAAAAATCACCTGATGCTGCTTTACCACCATCGGTTGATTACTAAGAACCAAATCAATGCGTAGCGCTTGGCTATTTTGTTCCCAACCGTCAATATTTTTAATTACAGTAGTTCCGGAGTCTTTTATTTCTGCTATTTCATAACAATCTATCAAACCGCACTGTAATACATAATCATAACCTTCATTGCGTATATGGCTTGGGTTGTTGAAATCGCCTAATAGAAAGCTCAACTCTGTTGATAATGTTGCCTTTATTCTGTTGAACTGGTCCTCAAATGAGCTCTCTGAGTCACTCCACCAGCCGCAATGACAATTATAAAGATTGAAATCACCTCGTTGAGAAGTGACCTTAATACGCACTGCTCGCCTATGTTTCCAAAAGTTCACATCATAGTTATCACTTAGGTCAATGACCTCATGCTCGACAATCGGCAGTCGCGTCAAGAATGCCAGTCCCTCTTGATATACGTCATAACTTTGATGAACGAAATCCCATGTAAGTTGGTAGTGATAGCCGTATTCCATGAGTTTTTTCTGTAATAAATATCCATAGTTATCAGCGAGCACGGTGTGATTAGTTAATATATTGGCATCAACAGCCGGGCTATTTTGATGTTGATTCACTTCCTGTAATGCAACGACATCGCACCCTTGCTCGATAATGGCTTGCGCTACCACATCCAACTTTTCTAGTTGTTTCTCTTCTTGCCAACTATGGGTATTTAGCGTCATTAACTTCATTTATTATTCACTTATTCATTGTAGCGAGTTAAACGCAGCTCAAGGCTGCGTTTCTCGAGGTTATTTTATCTAGGGTAGAGAATGAATTACTCAGGTTGTGCTGAAAACTTCTCAACTAATCTAGATTTAATGACATCCACTCCTGGACCATAAATAACTTGTACTCCCTGTTCTTTAATTACAGCACCAAGTGCTCCTGTCGGCTTCCATAATGCATATTCAGCAACCAACTGCGGGTCATTAACTGTAATGCGCAAGCGAGTCATACAAGCATCAATCTCAGCAATATTGGCACGGCCACCTAAATTCTGAATAATAATGTCCATCTTCTCATCTTCTGACATGGATTCTGAACTTTCATCGAGGTAGTTACCCATACGGCCCGGTGTTGGCAATTTAAATTTGACAATGAGCACACGGAATAATCCATAGTTAACACCAAAGAAAACAATAGAAACCAATGCGAAGCGAACCAAATCACCACCGATTCCCGCTGAAACCATCATAGGTATACGAGTGAGTAACTCAATCAAACCAAAGGCATGTATACGTAGGTCCATCACATCGACCAACGCAAATGCAATCCCTGTTAATACCGCATGCGCAACATACAAAACAGGAGCAATAAACATAAACATGAATTCAATAGGCTCTGTCACACCGGTTAATAACACAGCAAGACACGCAGATAAAAACATTGGCTTGTATTGTGCGCGCTTATCACTATCAACACAGTGATACATCGCAAGTCCAATACCAATCAATGAAGACGCTGCGATAATAACTTGGCCCGCTTTAAAACGTGCTGGATGCACCGTATCTAATAGATGTTGGTAAGTTGTCGGATCGCTTAATTTAAGATTATTTAAATCGCTAACCCAAGCAAGCCATAGTGGATCTTGACCATAAACACTTGCCCCCGCATTCACCCCTGTTAAAAGCTCATAAGTACCACCCAACTCGGTGTAATTCATTGGAATAGTTAAAGTGTGGTGTAAACCAAATGGCAGTAATAAGCGCTCTAACGTACCATACAAGAAAGGAGCAGTGATCGGCGCAGTGTCTTTAGAGGTTGCAATCCATTGACCAAAATCATTAAGCGCACCTTGAATTAAAGGCCATACGATTGATAAAGCAAACGCAATAATCATCGAATAGAAAATAACAACAAAAGGTACAAAACGCTTACCGTTGAAAAATGCTAATGCCTGAGGTAAGCGAGCGAAGTCATGATAACGGTTAAATAAGTTGGCACCTAAATAGCCAGACATAATACCGATAAACACACCCATATTTAGAGCAGGAGCACCCAAAATATTAGTGAAGAATTGAGAGACAGGTAGCTCAGAACCAAATAGGCTCATCACAACCGCCTCGGGATCACTGAGCATAGCGTTATCCACGCCTAATATAACCCCAGTGATACGGTTAATTAAGATGAAGGCGATCAGCGCGGCAAATGCTCCTCCTGCACGTTCTTTAGCCCATGATCCACCAATAGCGACAGCAAATAATAGGTGAAGATTAACTATGATCCCCCAGCCTATGTTTTCCATAATAGCGCCTAGTGTTTCAATGGCACCAATACCACCGGCATACATTGCGACAACTTTACCGAGTGATATCATGATACCAGCGGCTGGCATCACCGCGATAACAACGATAAGGGATTTCCCAAATCGTTGCCAAAAATCAAAAGATAGTAACTGACTCATAAATGATTCCTTGGTTTAAATGCAGGGTAGCCTTATCAAGGCCCTGCGATAAATATAATTTAGTGCTTTCTTGCAAATATATACGCAGCATAAGGTGGGGCAATTTGCGTCGCTATAAAATCTGAGCGAACGTGTTCATTGTTGATATTCTGATTATCAAGCATTAACTCGCCTAATTGCATGCGGTCGATATCAACGATGCTCTCTTGTGGACTTAAATTGGTAATAATGGTCCATGTCATATCTTGTGCAACACGTTGATAAGCATAGATATTAGGGTCGTTAGGTAGCAGCAATTGATAGCGGCCAACCACTAAACTTACATTTGACTTACGCAGAGCAATCAGCTGCTTATAGAAACTCAAAATCGAATTTGGATCATTCTGTTGTTGCTCAACATTGATATCTGCGTACTGTTGATTGACGGAGAACCAAGGTTGCACCTCAGAAAAACCGGCAAAATCCTGCGCATTCCATTGCATTGGCAAGCGACTGTGGTCGCGAGATACTTGATTTAACAAGGCTAAGATGTCTGCATCGCTTTGACCTTGTTGAGATAGCTTTTGAATTAAATTTCTAGCAGACACATCATTAAATTCATCAAGAGAAGTAAACTGATGATTTACCATACCAATCTCTTGGCCCTGATAAATAAACGGAGTTCCTTTCATCAAGAAATAACAACTCGCTAACGCGGTAGCACTGGCATACCTAGAGGTAGGGTCGGCAAAAGTATCAATGCTACGAGCTTGATCGTGGTTTTCTAAATAAAGCGCATTCCAGCCTTTACCTTCTAATGCATCTTGCCAACGCGATAAAATGCGTTTGAACTCCACTAGATCTAAAGGCACGTTGCTTTGTTCTTCCGACCATAGCTTCATGTGTTCAAACTGAAAAATCATGTTGAAAACACCGCCTTGATCGTGTTCGGTCGCTTCGGCAACCCAAAGTAATGCATTGTCGGCAGTCACCCCATTAGCCTCACCAACTGTCACTATGTTAAAGGGATCAAACGCCTGCTCTTTTAACTCATGCAGATGTTTTTCAATCCCTGCCACATTCATATGATAATCAAACGAAGAGACATACTTTTCACCCTTTGGATTGGGTAAAGAAGGTAAACCTGGTTGTTTCTGAATATGGCTAATTGCATCCACACGGAAGCCATCAATACCACGCTCCAACCACCAATAAATCATTTTAAATAGTGTTTGTTTAACTTCAGGATTTTCCCAATTCAGATCAGGTTGTTTTTTTGAAAATAGGTGCAAGTAGTACTGTGCAGTTTTTTTATCATATTCCCATGCACTGCCATGAAAAATACTTTCCCAGTTGTTTGGGTCGCAAGTCGGTTTTTCAGCGGTAGGCTCACAACCATCACGCCAAATATACCAATCGCGCTTAGGGCTATTTTTGTTATCTCGAGATTCAATGAACCATGGGTGCTCGTCGCTAGTGTGGTTGATCACTAAATCCATAATAATGCGAATGCCACGTTTATGAGCAGCACTGATTAGTTCATCCACATCCTCAAGGGTTCCAAAGTCAGGATGAATCGCTTGATAGTCACTAATATCGTACCCGTTATCATCATTAGGTGATGCATAGAATGGGCAAATCCATATTAAATCAATGCCCAAATCAGCAAGATAATCGAGCTTAGCAATGATGCCATTGATGTCACCAATACCGTCCTGGTTTGTATCATAAAAACTACGGGGATAAATTTGGTAGGCGGTTGCTTTCTTCCACCACGCGAGTGGTTTTGAGTGCATATTAGGAGCGAGTGTCATCGGTTATACTATATGCGTTATCGTTAACACATATAGTTAAGTAGAACCGATTTGGACTCAACACAATTTCAGAGGAATTGTGAGCTTTCTCTCATCTTTATGTCGAATGTGCCTTCAACAGAACTGAAATCGCGCTTGAGCAATTTTTTGACAGCTTGGTAGCCCACTTGATAGTAGTTAAAAGCGACAGTCGTCAGGCTCGGGACTAACAAATCGCTGTAGTCATAGTCACCCATGCCTACAATCCATACGTTATGACCGATCTTGAGTTGCTGTTCTTTGGCGCGACGATATAAACGAATGGCAATATTATCGGTGGCACAAAAGTAGACATGATTAGGCTGTAATTGAACGGCCTGATAGCCAGCTTTGTCCTCCGAGTTGGCTAGGGCTTGTAGTGATAAATTCAACTCAGGGACGGTGTCGGTAATAGTGGCTTGCATCAACTTAGTGCGGCTAGAAAGCATACGCTCATCATAAATATAATGTACGGCAGCCAGCGGTGCCTGCTGCTGTTTTAACTGAGTGATGGTGTGGGAGACGAGGGCTTTAATCGCTGCATGATCGGGGTAATATAAACAGCAATGGTGGGGGGTATTTTTGCCAATAAATACCACATTGTCTAAGGTTCGATAAAAAGTCTCTTCGACACTGTGCTTTGACGCAATAATAATCGTGCCCAATGCATTTAAGCCGTTAAACTCTCTCACAGCTTGGCATTCTGACTCATGGTTAAACCCTGTGGCATGAAACAGCATTCGTACTTGTGATTCATTGGCAGCAGCCAGCGCCCCTTTAATCACTAAACTGGTCGTATATGACTCAATACGAGGCGCGATGAAACCAATAATATTGGATTGGCTACGAATGGAGCGAGCAAATATATTAGGCGTGTAATGACTCTCTTTGACGATGGCATCAATTTTAAGGCGGTTCTCTTCCGAGACATAACCGCCATTAAAGTAACGCGACACAGTCATTGTTGAAATTCCAAGCTGCCTTGAAATCTCAGCCATGGTCATTTTTTTACTCATTACCTATTTCCTTCAATAATGCACTATTGCCATATCTCCAAGTGACTTCAAGATACAGAATTCAGAGTTGAGTCACTTGGGCATAGTATCCAATATATTGGCTAACAACACAGTAAATAAAACTGGGTGGACGTATGAGTGTTTAATTTTCACTCACAAGATTTAGACCTGAACTCAAGACCAGGGAGCGAGCATACCTTGGGAAGGTGCGAACAAGTTCCTGATATGAGATCATCATATTCATCCGGAGCGCATCCCAGAGGGACATCATGAGCCATCAACTCACCTTCGCCGATAGTGAATTCAGCACTAAGCGCCGTCAGACCCGAAAAGAGATTTTCCTCTCCCGCATGGAGCAGATTCTGCCATGGCAGAATATGACCGCTGTCATCGAGCCGTTTTATCCCAAGGCGGGCAATGGCCGACGGCCCTATCCGCTGGAGACCATGCTGCGTATTCACTGCATGCAGCATTGGTACAACCTGAGCGACGGTGCCATGGAAGATGCCCTGTACGAAATCGCCTCCATGCGCCTGTTTGCCCGATTATCCCTGGATAGCGCCCTGCCGGATCGCACCACCATCATGAATTTCCGCCACCTGCTCGAGCAGCATCAACTGGCCCGTCAATTGTTCAAGACCATCAATCGCTGGCTGGCCGAAGCAGGCGTCATGATGACCCAAGGCACTTTGGTGGATGCCACCATCATTGAGGCACCCAGCTCTACCAAGAACAAAGAGCAGCAACGCGATCCGGAGATGCATGAGACCAAGAAAGGCAATCAGTGGCACTTTGGCATGAAGGCCCACATTGGTGTCGATGCCAAGAGTGGCCTGACCCACAGCCTAGTCACCACCGCGGCCAACGAGCATGACCTCAATCAGCTGGGTAATCTGCTTCATGGAGAGGAGCAATTTGTCTCAGCCGATGCCGGCTACCAAGGAGCGCCACAGCGCGAGGAGCTGGCCGAGGTGGATGTGGACTGGCTGATCGCCGAGCGTCCCGGCAGGGTAAAAACCTTGAAGCAGCATCCGCGCAAGAACAAAACGGCCATCAACATCGAATACATGAAAGCCAGCATCCGTGCCAGGGTGGAGCACCCGTTTCGCATCATCAAGCGGCAGTTCGGCTTCGTGAAAGCCAGATACAAGGGCTGCTGAAAAACGATAACCAACTGGCGATGTTATTCACCCTGGCCAACCTGTTTCGGGTGGACCAAATGATACGTCAGTGGGAGAGATCTCAGTAAAAACCGGAAATAACGCCAGAAATGGTGGAAAAAATAGCCTAAATAGGCTGATTCGATGTGTTTGCGGGAAAAAAATCGGCCCAGATCCGCGAAATTTTAATCAGCGAGTCAGCTTGGGAAGAAATGACCTGCTTATTCGCACCTTCCCTAGCTGACTAGTGTATTTAATCCTGTGGGCAGGTTCAGGTTAAGATTAACTGTATTAATTCTGGTCAAACCAAGCACGAGTTTTGAAAATCCCCGTGTCCTTGGTTCGATTCCGAGTCCGGGCACCACTATTTAAAGAAACCAGCCTACGGGCTGGTTTTTTGCTTTTGGCGAAACAGAATCTTATAACTTCTTCAGCTTCCCTATCACCGCATCTGCCAGCGCTTCAGGGCATGCAAATCCGGACTGGACCCGATGCGTCAGCAGCGTTGAGCCATACTGACGGGTAATTTGCGGCAGACAGGCGTCGTGAAAGACTTTAACGTCCTCAAAGTAGTCCAGCGTATATTTATCCTCCCCAGGCCGTGCTCGCGCCATACAGTCGTTAAAACAGGCCGTGGCGTCGCGATCGATATAGACCACCAAATCGATATGTGGATAGCGCCGCAGGTTATCCTTAATCTGGTAGAAATAAGACATATACCGGGCCGATGGCTGTTCAGTCATCAGGAAATTCACATGGCAGAACACGATGTCGCTGAACAGGGAACGTTCTATAACGTAGTTGCCTTCCGGGATGTTGTTTAACAGACGCTGGCGGGAAGCGGTGATATAGAGCTGAAAGGCCACTCTGGCGTCAGCATCGTGCGGGTTCTCAACGAACACCTGAAGCAGTTCAAGAAATACCGGATCTTCATCCACGGGCTCCTTTATTACACTCCAGTTTGCGCCTGTTTTTTCTGTTAACGCCGCCGCCAGAGGTACCAGCAGGGTGCTTTTCCCCGCAGCAATATTGGCCTCAATAGCAACGATCTTCACAGCGATCCTCCTGAAAATGGATCCGCTGAAGCAGGATCGGCCAGTCGATCGTGATTTATGGTCGGGCAAAATGGGGCTTCACAGGAGAGATATTCCTGGTATTCAGCCACGTGCAGCAGAAGTTGCTCCCCACAGGATTCCTGTTCGCCGTAGTCGACCCGCGTTGAAGAGTGTCTGAAGAAAGTGATCATAACGCTTTCACACCGTATGAAGGGGCTCCCTTATTAAGGATAAGGGAGCATCGGGATTATGCCTTTTTCGCGCTGTAAACTTCTTCACCGGAGAACGCCGGTTCAGCCCAGAAATTGATATTAAACTGCGCATCGTCGGTCATCTCAATACGGTGCCAGTACTGCGGTGGGCTGGTCGCAAAGGTGCCTGCGTTAATCACGACTTTTACTTCTGGCTCCGTCGCCTCTTCATTGGCGAAGCCGTAATAGGTTACAGTCCCTTCAATTACACAGAGCTGGCCAAAAATTCCGGCTGCGGTGTTGTGATGGCTCAGAAGCGCTGCGGGGACATTATCTTTAGTAAAGAAGGGAGTGGAACGTTTGATGGTCCAGTTTTTGGGAATTCTGTGATGGCTCATAAGTACCTCCGGCTTTAAACATGCATTTAAAATAAATCTTTATGTTTCGCCTGTAAAGTATTATTGATAATAAATCTCATTTACATGGAAGGTAACTCTACTGCAGAAAGGATAATAGCTTGTAGGCCGGGTAAGGCGCAGCCGCCCGGCGGGTTTTCCCGGCGCAACGCAAAAAGCCCATCCGTGAGGATGGGCTTTCGCGTGATTTGATGCCTGGCAGTTCCCTACTCTCGCATGGGGAGGCCCCACACTACCATCGGCGCTACGGCGTTTCACTTCTGAGTTCGGCATGGGGTCAGGTGGGACCACCGCGCTACAGCCGCCAGGCAAATTCTGTTGTTCACCCCGCCCGCAGGCGCAGTGACTAATCTGTATCAGCTGAAAATCTCTCAAATCCGCCGAAACAGCTTCGGCGTTGTAAGGTTAAGCCTCACGGTTCATTAGTATCGGTTAGCTCAACGCATCGCTGCGCTTACACACCCGACCTATCAACGTCGTCGTCTTCAACGTTCCTTCAGGAGCCTTAAAGGCTCAGGGAGAACTCATCTCGGGGCAAGTTTCGTGCTTAGATGCTTTCAGCACTTATCTCTTCCGCATTTAGCTACCGGGCAGTGCCATTGGCATGACAACCCGAACACCAGTGATGCGTCCACTCCGGTCCTCTCGTACTAGGAGCAGCCCCCTCAATTCTCCAGCGCCCACGGCAGATAGGGGACCGAACTGTCTCACGACGTTCTAAACCCAGCTCGCGTACCACTTTAAACGGCGAACAGCCGTACCCTTGGGACCTACTTCAGCCCCAGGATGTGATGAGCCGACATCGAGGTGCCAAACACCGCCGTCGATATGAACTCTTGGGCGGTATCAGCCTGTTATCCCCGGAGTACCTTTTATCCGTTGAGCGATGGCCCTTCCATACAGAACCACCGGATCACTATGACCTGCTTTTCGCACCTGCTCGAGCCGTCACTCTCGCAGTCAAGCTAGCTTATGCCATTGCACTAACCTCCTGATGTCCGACCAGGATTAGCTAACCTTCGTGCTCCTCCGTTACTCTTTAGGAGGAGACCGCCCCAGTCAAACTACCCACCAGACACTGTCCGCAACCCGGATTACGGGTCTACGTTAGAACACCAGCCATTAAAGGGTGGTATTTCAAGGATGGCTCCACGCAGACTGGCGTCCACGCTTCAAAGCCTCCCACCTATCCTACACATCAAGGACCAGTGTTCAGTGTCAAGCTATAGTAAAGGTTCACGGGGTCTTTCCGTCTTGCCGCGGGTACACTGCATCTTCACAGCGATTTCAATTTCACTGAGTCTCGGGTGGAGACAGCCTGGCCATCATTACGCCATTCGTGCAGGTCGGAACTTACCCGACAAGGAATTTCGCTACCTTAGGACCGTTATAGTTACGGCCGCCGTTTACCGGGGCTTCGATCAAGAGCTTCGCGTTGCCGCTAACCCCATCAATTAACCTTCCGGCACCGGGCAGGCGTCACACCGTATACGTCCACTTTCGTGTTTGCACAGTGCTGTGTTTTTTTAATAAACAGTTGCAGCCAGCTGGTATCTTCGACTGATTTCAGCTCCACCCGCAGGGGCTTCACCTACACATCAGCGTGCCTTCTCCCGAAGTTACGGCACCATTTTTGCCTAGTTCCTTCACCCGAGTTCTCTCAAGCGCCTTGGTATTCTCTACCTGACCACCTGTGTCGGTTTGGGGTACGATTTGATGTTACCTGATGCTTAGAGGCTTTTTCCTGGAAGCAGGGCATTTGTTGCTTCAGCACCGTAGTGCCTCGTCATCACACCTCAGCGTTAACAAGGTTCCGGATTTACCCGGAACCTCCGCCTACATGCTTAAACCGGGACAACCGTCGCCCGGCCAACATAGCCTTCTCCGTCCCCCTTCGCAGTAACACCGAGTACAGGAATATTAACCTGTTTCCCATCGACTACGCCTTTCGGCCTCGCCTTAGGGGTCGACTCACCCCTGCCCCGATTAACGTTGGACAGGAACCCTTGGTCTTCCGGCGAGCGGGTTTTTCACCCGCTTTATCGTTACTTATGTCAGCATTCGCACTTCTGATACCTCCAGCATGCCTCACAGCACACCTTCGACGGCTTACAGAACGCTCCCCTACCCAACAACACATAGTGTCGCTGCCGCAGCTTCGGTGCATGGTTTAGCCCCGTTACATCTTCCGCGCAGGCCGACTCGACCAGTGAGCTATTACGCTTTCTTTAAATGATGGCTGCTTCTAAGCCAACATCCTGGCTGTCTGTGCCTTCCCACATCGTTTCCCACTTAACCATGACTTTGGGACCTTAGCTGGCGGTCTGGGTTGTTTCCCTCTTCACGACGGACGTTAGCACCCGCCGTGTGTCTCCCGTGATAACATTCTCCGGTATTCGCAGTTTGCATCGGGTTGGTAAGCCGGGATGGCCCCCTAGCCGAAACAGTGCTCTACCCCCGGAGATGAATTCACGAGGCGCTACCTAAATAGCTTTCGGGGAGAACCAGCTATCTCCCGGTTTGATTGGCCTTTCACCCCCCCAGCCACAGGTCATCCGCTAATTTTTTTCAACATTAGTCGGTTCGGTCCTCCAGTTAGTGTTACCCAACCTTCAACCTGCCCATGGCTGAGATCACCGGGTTTCGGGTCTATACCCTGCAACTTAACGCCCAGTTAAGACTCGGTTTCCCTTCGGCTCCCCTATACGGTTAACCTTGCTACAGAATATAAGTCGCTGACCCATTATACAAAAGGTACGCAGTCACACCACAAGGGTGCTCCCACTGCTTGTACGTACACGGTTTCAGGTTCTTTTTCACTCCCCTCGCCGGGGTTCTTTTTCGCCTTTCCCTCACGGTACTGGTTCACTATCGGTCAGTCAGGAGTATTTAGCCTTGGAGGATGGTCCCCCCATATTCAGACAGGATACCACGTGTCCCGCCCTACTCTTCGAGTTCACAGCAAGTGTATCTTCGTGTACGGGAGTATCACCCTGTACCCTGCGACTTTCCAGACGCTTCCACTGACACACATGCTGATTCAGACTCCGGGCTACTCCCCGTTCGCTCGCCGCTACTGGGGGAATCTCGGTTGATTTCTTTTCCTCAGGGTACTTAGATGTTTCAGTTCCCCTGGTTCGCTTCGTTAAGCTATGTATTCACTTAACGATAGTGTGACGAGTCACACTGGGTTTCCCCATTCGGAAATCGTCGGTTATAACGGTTCATATCACCTTACCGACGCTTATCGCAGATTAGCACGTCCTTCATCGCCTCTGACTGCCTAGGCATCCACCGTGTACGCTTGGTCGCTTAACCTCACAACCCGAAGATGTTTCACTTCTGATTGCGAAAATTTGAGAGACTCTGACACACCGCTTATCTGCTCTTATTACGGAGAACAGACACGGCGTGTCGTTTCAATTTTCAGCTTGATCCAGATTTTTAAAGAGCAAAACTTCTCAATGCACTCGGAAGTACATTTAGAAGTTCATCATTCATCAGACAATCTGTGTGGACACTACAAAGGCAGGTTCTTTAAGGTAAGGAGGTGATCCAACCGCAGGTTCCCCTACGGTTACCTTGTTACGACTTCACCCCAGTCATGAATCACAAAGTGGTAAGCGCCCTCCCGAAGGTTAAGCTACCTACTTCTTTTTGCAACCCACTCCCATGGTGTGACGGGCGGTGTGTACAAGGCCCGGGAACGTATTCACCGTAGCATTCTGATCTACGATTACTAGCGATTCCGACTTCATGGAGTCGAGTTGCAGACTCCAATCCGGACTACGACGCACTTTATGAGGTCCGCTTGCTCTCGCGAGGTCGCTTCTCTTTGTATGCGCCATTGTAGCACGTGTGTAGCCCTACTCGTAAGGGCCATGATGACTTGACGTCATCCCCACCTTCCTCCAGTTTATCACTGGCAGTCTCCTTTGAGTTCCCGGCCGGACCGCTGGCAACAAAGGATAAGGGTTGCGCTCGTTGCGGGACTTAACCCAACATTTCACAACACGAGCTGACGACAGCCATGCAGCACCTGTCTCAGAGTTCCCGAAGGCACCAAAGCATCTCTGCTAAGTTCTCTGGATGTCAAGAGTAGGTAAGGTTCTTCGCGTTGCATCGAATTAAACCACATGCTCCACCGCTTGTGCGGGCCCCCGTCAATTCATTTGAGTTTTTAACCTTGCGGCCGTACTCCCCAGGCGGTCGACTTAACGCGTTAGCTCCGGAAGCCACTCCTCAAGGGAACAACCTCCAAGTCGACATCGTTTACGGCGTGGACTACCAGGGTATCTAATCCTGTTTGCTCCCCACGCTTTCGCACCTGAGCGTCAGTCTTTGTCCAGGGGCCGCCTTCGCCACCGGTATTCCTCCAGATCTCTACGCATTTCACCGCTACACCCGGAATTCTACCCCCCTCTACAAGACTCTAGCCTGCCAGTTTCGAATGCAGTTCCCAGGTTGAGCCCGGGGATTTCACATCCGACTTGACAGACCGCCTGCGTGCGCTTTACGCCCAGTAATTCCGATTAACGCTTGCACCCTCCGTATTACCGCGGCTGCTGGCACGGAGTTAGCCGGTGCTTCTTCTGCGAGTAACGTCAATCGATGAGGTTATTAACCTCACCGCCTTCCTCCTCGCTGAAAGTACTTTACAACCCGAAGGCCTTCTTCATACACGCGGCATGGCTGCATCAGGCTTGCGCCCATTGTGCAATATTCCCCACTGCTGCCTCCCGTAGGAGTCTGGACCGTGTCTCAGTTCCAGTGTGGCTGGTCATCCTCTCAGACCAGCTAGGGATCGTCGCCTAGGTGAGCCATTACCCCACCTACTAGCTAATCCCATCTGGGCACATCTGATGGCAAGAGGCCCGAAGGTCCCCCTCTTTGGTCTTGCGACGTTATGCGGTATTAGCTACCGTTTCCAGTAGTTATCCCCCTCCATCAGGCAGTTTCCCAGACATTACTCACCCGTCCGCCGCTCGTCACCCAGGAGCAAGCTCCCTGTGCTACCGCTCGACTTGCATGTGTTAGGCCTGCCGCCAGCGTTCAATCTGAGCCATGATCAAACTCTTCAATTTAAGTTTGATGCTCGTGAATTAAACTTCGTAATGAATTACGTATGTTCACTCAGAGACTTTGGTATTCATTTATTGTCCGAAGACATTAAGAATCCATGTCACTTTGAGTGCCCACACAGATTGTCTGATAAATTGTTAAAGAGCAGTGCAACGCGGCTTTCGCTCACCGTTGCGAGGTGGCGTATATTACGCTTTCCTCATTCAGAGTCAAGCGATAATTTCACGCTTTTCTCTGCTGACCCGGCGGCTTGTTTGCCGTTGTTCCGTGTCGATGGAGGCGCATTATAGGGAGTTCTCCCGGGGCCGCAACCCTTAAATGACAGAAAAATGACTGACTGCTGCATTCCCCAGCAAAACCCCGCCTTATACGCATTTGCCCACAGAGTTATCCACAAACGCGCTGATATTCCCTGCGACACATACGCTAAAACGGGTTCTGAATCACGCTGCGGCTTGCTCTTTCTTCACCAGAATGGTGGTTAACATAAAGGAGAGAACCAAAGATATCGCCACGCCTGCCAAAGCAAAGACAAAGTACGGACCTATATAAGCAGGCAAACTGAAGATGCTCGACAGAATGTAGCCATAAAGACGCACGCCGAAGAAGGCAATAAAAGCTGATGCCAGCGAGCTGGCCACCGTGGCGGCAATAAAGGCTTTCTTGTAGCGCGTCAGGACACCAAAGAGTGCCGGTTCGGTAATCCCCAGCAGCGCAGAGATGGCCGCCGACAGCGTAACGGTCTTCTCCTGACGATCCCGGCTCAGACGCCAGATAGCGAATGTCGCCCCGGCAATCGCCATATTGGCCATAAACATCATCGGCATCAGCATGTCGTAGCCGCGGTCACTAAAGTTCTGCAGGGCAATCGGCGTCATCGCGTGATGCATACCGGTCAGGATCGCCACCGGACGGATAGCCCCGACGATAAGTCCGGCGAAGCTGGCCGACACGCCAAACAGCCCTTCTATAAAGAAGGCGAGTCCTTTACCCAGCCAGATGCCAATCGGACCGATCACCACCAGCGCCGCCAAAGCGCCTATAAAGAGAGTAAGCGTCGGCGTGAACACGGTTTTCAATACATCCGGCATGATGCTGTCTACCCAGCGATGGATATAGCTCAATGCCAGCACTGAGAAGATCACCGGAATGACGCTCGAGGCATAGTTAAAGACGGATACCGGGATCGCATTCATTAACCAGAGAGCGCTGACCGCCCCTTCCTGATGCGTCGCCAGCGCTTTCGCTGCTTCTATTAAGGAGGGATACATCAGACAGGCGGCAACCGCCGCGGCAAGATACTCATTGGTCTTGAAGATCTTCGCCGCCGACACGGCGAGGAAGAACGGCAGGAAATAGAAGACGCCGCTGGCAATCAGGTCGATAACCATGACGGTATCGCTTTTCGCCGACACCACCTTCAGCGCGATCAGCCCGGCCAGCAAGCCTTTTATCATCCCGGCACCGGCAATGGCCGGGACAATCGGACCAAACACCCCCGAGACGGTATCCATAAAGAGGGAAACCAGGCTTTTACGCCCCTTTGTCGCCGTCGGCGCTGTATCAGCTCCCTGACCGAGCACATTAAGCATTTGCTCGTACCAGCTGTTCACCTTCGGCCCAATGATCACCTGAAACTGATCGCTCTGCAGCTGCGCGCCCAGCACCCCCGGCAGATTTTTGATCGCGGTCTGGTCGACTTTATTATCGTCGATGAGATCAAACCGTAGCCGCGTCATACAGTGCCAGACTTTATTAATATTTCCCTGGCCGCCGACCAGACGAATAATATTGTTGATGGCTTCTTGCGTCCCCATAAAGACTCCTGCCGGTATGGTTGTTGTTTTATTGATGCCACGAGAATAGATAAACCAACCAGGCAAAACAAACCAATAAAAGTTGACATCGCTCACATTTAACCATGCAAAGAGCCATAAAACCGCCATCAATCCAAAATTGGTATGGTTTTTAATTAAAATAGAATCAAATAACTGACCAAAATAAATAATAAAAAAACGGTTTACCGGCAAACATTTTTAGGGCGATGATATTCCCATTCTATATTTCCACAGAGCCGCAAAGGAGTTTCTCGTGACGCCTGTGATTATCAAAAATATCGAGTGTTTTATTACCCGTCCGGACCGTCATAATCTGGTCACCGTTCGCGTTACCACGGAGCATGGCCCCGTCGGACACGGCTGTGCCACCTTCCAGCAGCGCCCGCTGGCGGTTAAAACCCTGGTGGATGAGTATCTCAAACCGCTGCTGATTGGCCGGGATGCCAATAACATCGAAGATCTGTGGCAAATGATGAACGTGAACGCCTACTGGCGTAACGGTCCGGCGATGAACAACGCGATCTCCGGCGTGGATATGGCCCTGTGGGATATTAAAGGGCAGCTGGCCGGCATGCCGCTGTATCAGCTGCTGGGCGGAAAATCCCGCGATGCGATCCCGGCTTACAGCCACGCCAGCGGCGAGACGCTGGAGGAACTCTTTGCCTCCGTTGATAAACTGGTAGCGCAAGGCTATCGCCATATCCGCTGTCAGCTCGGTTTTTATGGCGGCACGCCATCGGCGCTGCATGCTCCGGAGAACCCGACGCCGGGTGCCTGGTTCGATCAGCATGAGTATATGGCAAATACCGTGGAGATGTTCCGCGCCCTGCGCGAAAAATATGGCCGGAAGCTCCATTTCTTACACGATGTCCACGAGCGTTTATTCCCGCAGCAGGCAGTGCAGCTGGCAAAACAGCTTGAGCCTTATCAGCCCTATTTTATCGAGGATATCCTGCCGCCACAGCAGAGCGCCTGGCTGGAACAGGTTCGCCAGCAGAGCTGTGTGCCGCTGGCGATGGGCGAGCTCTTCAATAATCCGGCTGAATGGCACGACCTGATCGTCAATCGCCGTATCGACTTTATTCGCTGCCACATCTCGCAGATCGGCGGCATCACCCCGGCACTGAAGCTGGCGCATCTGTGTCAGGCCTTTGGCGTGCGTCTCGCCTGGCATGGCCCCGGCGATATGACGCCTATCGGCGTGGCGGTGAATACGCACCTGAACATTCACCTGCATAATGCGGCTATTCAGGAATTTATTCCGCGTTCCAGGTCCACCAACAGCGTCTTCCCTGGCGCGCCTGAGGTGAAGGACGGGTTTGTCTATCCGCCGACAGCGCCCGGCATCGGCACCGGCTTTAATGAAGAGCTGGCCCTGGCATATCCGGTGGTCTATCGCCCGCACGAGTGGACGCAAAGCCGCCTGCCGGACGGCACCCTTCATACGCCCTGATTTTGTCGCCAGGCGAAATTATCGCGGTTATAGGGGCTGACCCAGGTGCAGGTGTAGTTGATATCGATAATATCGCTTACCTCAAATACCCGGCCCCCCTCCAGTATCCCGCGATTATTAATATGCATTGCCGGGCTGCCTTTTTTGCAGCCCAGGATCACCGCCTGCTCGCGGCTGACGCTGACCGCCCGGTAGGTGGTCAACATGTGGGATATGTTCATCCCTTTATTTAATACGTACTGCTGAATGGAACGCTCAATCGCCTGCTGATTAAGATCGGGAAAATCGGCGGCCGGCATGCTGGACACTTCCAGCTGTACGGGCTGGTCATCGACGTAGCGCAGGCGGCAAAAGTGCCAGATAAAACTCTCTTCATCGATGCCAAAGATCTGCTGCGCCGCACGATCTGGCCTCGTCTTATGCAGGCTGATCATCCGGTAGCGCATCTGATCGAATCGCTTTTCCGTGATCGAGTTGTAGATCAGTGGATTATTGCGCGCGTGCTCGTTGATCCAGATCCCCGATCCCTGCACGATCCGCACCACGCCAATACTGACCAGTTTTTCCAGCGCCTGGCGGATGGTGAAACGCGAGACGCCATACTCTTCGGCCAGCTGCCGTTCAGGGGGGAGTTTGCGTGGCCCCGCCGTGGTGTCCTGATAGATTTTGCTCAACAGATCCTGGGTCACAAACTCTTTCTTTTTCATTATTCGTCCTGAAGTCATTCAACGTTGATCACACATCAGCAGTCCGGCAAACCTTGCGCCAGCAGTCGCGGCCAGATGGCCGCCCAGTCCGAACCATGCTTCATCCCGCTGACTATCTCCGTTTGCACACATCTTCCCCCCACCGCCTGTTGAAAACGTCGGGCGACGGCGGGTGGCACGGTGGTATCGGCTTCGCCGCTGAAGTGGATCTGCGGCAGGGCGCGAAGCGCGGGAGCACCATCGATGGCGCTCTCGGCTGCGGGCATCGGGGTGACACGATGCAGGGCATTGACATACGCCACGTCGAGATTGCCAGCCACCGTGCGCAGGGAGCGCACATCATCCCGGCGTTCCGCCAGCAGGGCGGCGATATTGCCGCCCCCGGAGTAGCCAACCACATCGAGCTGCACGCCCGGATAGCGCAGGACCATCTGGTTGAGCGCCTCGTTCATCGCATCTATTACCACAGGCGAGAAGCGATCCTGCGTCCAGATATTTACGCGGCAGTTAGCCGGCAGCGGCGGCCCGATGAACTGGCAGGGCCGGGCAAGATAAAACACATTTGCCTGACTGTCCGCCGCGGCCAGCATCAGGCCGATCGGATGACGCGGCGTCGGATTATCAGAGGGCGTTGTGCGGCTCTTCCAGGCAAAGCCATCTCCTTCGACGTAGACCCGCAGGGATTGTACTGGTGGCGTAATCCGGTGCCAGGTAACAACAGGGAATGGATCTGTGTCAAATTTCTCACTGATCAGACCACTTTCATTGGCTATTTTATGCGCAGCACTGAGCGGCTCGGCGGTAATACACCCTGACAATAATAAAGATAAACTAATCAATATCGTTCCCTGCAAAATGTGAGGATATATCCTCATGCCGCACCAGCCTTAACTCAAATTATCAACATGACCAAATATGTGGAATGAATTCAACCGGAAATAATTAAGCAGTGCTTATTGTTTTCGGCAACAATTTGTATATTCTGCGCCCGAAGATATCGGATTAATCCGAAGAAATCACAATTGCATTTTGCACAAACATCGCAACTTTATGATGGTACACCATGGAAAAGAAACGTCTTAGCCAGCTGATCTCTCTGCTGGTGGCATCAACGACCGCGCAGGCCTACGCCACATCTCATGAATTAATTATCGACACACCAGCAAGCAGCGTTCAGATCGCTAACGCAAAAGAGTTAGTGCATATCACCCAGACGGGGAGCGTAACGGGCGCCCCGGATTCGGCCTTAACCGTTAATTCGGGAGTGACTGTCACAACGCTTATCAATGACGGCACCATCAGCGACGTTGTCAGTGTTCCATTATTTTTGAGCAGCAGTGTTGTGCAGATTGATGGAACCGTGGGTGAGCTTAACAATAACGGAACCATTTCCAGCCTCAATCAGTACCAGAATGGCAAAGTGGTTGCGGTAAGCGCATCGGGGATGATTAACACCCTCACCAACAGCGGCACCATGAAGGGCGTTCAGAATACTTACAACAATAACTACGACTTCAATTCATATAACAATGGCACGATAGACAATGCCGGGACCATTAATACCTTAATCAATACCGCAGAAGGTAAGATCTCTGGTTCCCGCGTCATCAGTAACCAGGGAACCATTGATACCTTAGCCAATGCGGGTGTGATCTCCTTCACCCCAGCCGAAAATAACGTCAACAGCGGCCAAAACAGCGCCATTTTTAATAACGGTACGATTGGCACGTTGCACAACACCGGTACGATTGACGGTGGTGCGACCGATAATTACGGCAGTTCCGGGATATATAACCAGAGCACCATTAATTCCATCGTCAATGATAATAAAATTAATGGCAGCTTCGCCGGTATTAATACCTATGGCACTATCGACACCATTGAAAATAACGGCCAAATCACCGGCAATTTTACCGCTATCTATAGCAACGGCGCCCTTGGTTCAATCATCAACAACGGTGAGCTGTCAGGCAACTCGAGCGGGATCTATATCTGGAACTACTACAACCAGAGCGCAACGACGCAGATTGTTAACAATGGCCTGTTAACGGGCGGCTATTATGCGCTGCTGGTCGGTAGCAATAGCAGCGATGGCGTGACCCTGACCAACAGTGGCGTTATTGCTGGTGAGATTTACGCCTTAAACGCGACAACATTAAACATTAACGGTGGCACCACCACCATGGGCACGCTGACCGGCCTCGAGGGCGCGACAGGGACCATTAAGGGTTCCGACGTGATATTCGGCACCGGCTCGCTGCTGCTGAACGATAATATCGTTACCAGCACGCCTGAATTCGGCCTGATGTCACTCCAGATGAGCGATGAGCAGCCTGTATCAAACGGCACCGTGGTGAACGAAGCGGCTTCCCTGCAGGTAAACAACAGCATCAACATCGCTGGCGATTACCATCAGAAAGCCGCCGCGACGCTGATTTCCGGTGTCTCCGATCTGGCGGATGCTCGCGGCGATCTGCTGGCCGATACCGGCTATGGCCGCCTCAACGTCACCGGCAATGCTATTATCGATGCGGGTTCCAGCGTTAATCTGCTGCGCACCGGCAGCACTTACCAGTTCGCCGAAGGCCAGCGTTATGTGGTCATCAATGCCGCAGGCGCAGAGACCGACTACCACGCCGATCGGCTGAATTACAAAGCCCTCGGCTATCGCGGTACGGTCAACGGCAGCGTCGCTGAACTGGATGAAAGCAAGGCCCTGGTGTTAACCCTGGGTGCAGAGCCGGTCATCATCGAGCCGGTAGAGCCTCAGCCAGAGCCAACACCCGAAGTCACCCCGCCGGTCGTGACAGAGCCCGACGTCACTGCCCCGATCGTTACGGTGCCAACGCCGCCGACGCAGCCTGCGCCAGCGGAACCTGCACCTGCTCAGCCGACCAAACGGGGTTATGCCACTATTCCGAGCGCCACGGCGGCACTCGGCGGGCTGGCGAACTACTCCGGTATCGCCTCCCCACAGCTGCTGAATCTGTACAACGCCTCCCTGGCGATTGAAGGTAAACAGGAAGCGAACCGCGTCGGGGAGCGTCTTTCTACCAGCCAGAACCTGAACACCAGCTCCGCAGCCACCGTTGCGACCTCTACTGCTCAGGCCGTAGTGGGTGCTCATATCGATGCCGTACGTAACCCGCAGGCCTCCGGCGCCAGCGGCGTGGCAACCGGTGATGACTACGCCAACAACTGGATCGTCTGGGGTCAGCCGTTCGGCGGTTACGCTCGCCAGGACAGCACCGACAACGTCAGCGGCTACACCGCGAAGTTTGGCGGCCTGATCATCGGTGCCGACCGCGCGCTGGGTGACGACTGGCGTCTGGGCGCAGCCCTGAACTACAGCAACACCTCCGTGCACGGTAAAGACAACCTGAGCGGCAACAACTCTACCGCCAATAACTATGGGGTAATTGCTTACGCGGGTTACACCGGCAATGCGTGGTACCTGAACCTCTCCGCAGGTCTGAACCGTCAGAACTACAGCTCCGTGCGTCGCGCTGATTTCACCGGCTTCTCCGGCGCTGCCCACGGCAAGTTCAACGGTCAGTCCATCACCCTGCAAAGCGAGCTTGGCTATCCAATTGCCCTGCCGGCTGACGTGGTCCTGACCCCGCTGGCGGGCCTGACCTATGGCTATCAGCATGTGGATGGTTACAGCGAAACCGGCGGCAACGGCATGGCGCTGGATGTCAGCAGCACCCACGCGCAGTCTGTGGTGAGCGATATCGGTGCCCGCATCGGGAAGACCTTCGCCACCGGCCTGGGTAACCTGACGCCGTTCGCCCAGGTCTCCTGGATCCACCAGTACGATAACCGTCAGGTCAGCAGCCATGCGACCTACGCCGCCGATGCTATCGGTGAAACCAGCTTTATCACCAAAGGGGCCTCTCCGGTGGAAGATATGGCGGGCGTAGCCGTGGGCACCACCCTGTATGACGCCAACGATCTGAGCCTCGACGCGCGTTACGATCTGCAGGCCGGCGACCGCTACCAGGCGCACACCTTCAGTCTGCGTGTACGCAAGTCGTTCTGATTGTTATGAACGATCAACGGGGCCACGCATGGCCCCGTTTTTTTATGCTCAGCTGCCAGACATTGTATTTTTCGCCGCGTCGGTCGATAGTGTCTGTTTTTACTCAACAGTTAACTCACATGACGCAAACTGCACTCTCCTCTGGATTAAAGGTCGGCGCGCTGCTTTTACTGCTGATCCTGATTTATACCGGTCTCTATACCGCGGACCGAACCACCTGGCTGATGGAGGTGACGCCGGTCATCATCATCGTGCCGCTGCTGCTCGCCACCCAACGGCGCTACCCGCTGACTCCCCTGCTCTACACGCTGATCTTCTGGCATGCCATCATCCTGATGGTGGGCGGGATGTACACCTACGCCAAAGTCCCCATCGGCTTTGACGTTCAGGAGATGTTCCACCTGAGCCGCAACCCGTACGACAAGCTGGGGCACTTTTTCCAGGGGCTGGTGCCCGCGCTGGCGGCCCGGGAGATCCTGGTGCGCGGCGGCTACGTCACTGGCCGCAAGATGACGGCCTTTCTGGTGTGCTGTATTGCGCTGGCGATCAGCGCCACCTACGAGCTGATCGAGTGGTGGGCGGCGCTGGCGATGGGCCAGGGCGCGGATGATTTCCTCGGCACCCAGGGCGATCCCTGGGATACGCAGTCCGATATGTTCTGCGCCCTGCTCGGCGCGCTCACCACGGTACTGCTCCTCGGACGATGGCATCAGCGGCAGATTACGCTTTCAGGCTGATCCCGCTCTCAGCCAGTACCCCCATCTGGCCATACATCGCTCCGGCGGCGCTGACGATCGACATCGCCAGCGCTGCCCCGCTCCCCTCGCCCAGACGCAGATCCAGGTACAAATAAGGGGTCAAGCCAAGGTGGTCTAACGCCCGTCGGGACCCTTTTTCCGCCGAGCAATGCGATGGGATGCAGTAGTTTTTCACCTCAGGCGCAAGCTGGCAGGCGGCCATCGCCGCGGCATAGGAGAGAAAACCGTCCAGCACCACCGGCAGCCCGCACGCTCCCGCGCCGAGAATGACCCCGGTCATCCCCACCAGATCGTAGCCGCCCACTTTCGCCAGTACATCGATGGCATCGCCGGGATCGGGCTGATTGACCGCAATCGCCTGACGGACAATCGCCTCTTTATGCTGGATCCGATCCGCCGGCAGGTTAGCGCCAATCCCCACCACCTCTTGCGGATCGCAGCCGCTGAGCACGCTGATAATCGCCGAGGCCGGCGTGGTGTTGGCGATACCCAGCTCGCCGGTGCCAAACACCGCGATCCCCTCTGCGGCACGCTGTTGCACCAGCCGGGCGCTGCGCAGCAGCAGCTGTTCGGCGTCATCACGACTCATCGCCGGGCCACGGGCGATGTTACCGCTGCCACGCCCCACCTTCAGGCTCAGCATCGTCTCGATCGGCTCGCAGTCGATGCCGATATCTACCGGCAGCACAGTCGCGCCACTGTTTTTCGCCAGCACGCAGACGCCGGAGGTGCCCTTGATCATATTCAGCGCCTGCAGGTGCGTTACCTGCTGCGGGCTGATGGCGACCCCCTCCTCGTAGACGCCGTGATCGGCGCACATCACAACGATCTCTTTTTGCAGATCGTCGAGCCGGGTTAAGCCCCGCATCCCCGCCAGCTGGATAGCCAGGGTTTCCAGCCGTCCCAGGCTGTTGAGCGGTTTCACCAGACCATCGATATGCTGTGCCGCCTGCGCCTGTTTGTTCTTATCCAGGGGCGTAATAGCGGCCAGCAGGTCATGTATTGTCTGCATCGGTATTGTTCTCATTCTTCTTCCCGGAAAGGGCTCCGGTCGTTAAAGGCGCGTAGCAGCATAAATCCGCCGCGATTTTCTACCATCGTGTAAGCATCCTGCCGGAAGGGGAAGTGCCACAGGGAGTCAGTCGGCATCTTTAACCAGTGGGCCAGCAGCAGGCTAAGTACGCCCTGGTGCGCCACGATCAGCATGTCGCCCGGCTCCTGGCGCTGGGTTAACTCGTCCGCCACGGCCTTCACCCGCCCGGCAAAGTGCGGGAAGGGCTCGCCGCCGCTGGGGGTGGCGTTTTGCCAGTCATCCAGCCAGCTCTGCCAGGCTTCGGGTTCCTCTTCGGCAATATGGCTGAAATGCCGCATCTCCCAGCGGCCAAAATCCATCTCGTTGAGCCGCGGATCGCTCCCGGTCACCGGGACGATCAATTCCGCGGTCTGCTGCGCGCGCTGCAGCTGGCTGGATATCGCCTCGCTGAACGACACCTCCGCCAGTAAAGCGCCCACCCGCGTGCTTTGCTCAATCCCCAGCGGCGTCAGGGGCACGTCGGTGCTGCCGTAGAACAGGCCGCTGGCGTTGGCCGCGGTTTGTCCGTGACGAACCAGAAAAAATCGCATGTTCAGACCCACATTAATGCCAGCAGAAAGACGATCTCTGCGGTTTCGGCCAGCGCCCCCAGGGTATCCCCGGTCTGCCCGCCGAGACGACGGCGGAGATAGTGCACCAGACCATAAATCACGACGTAAGTGACCAGCATCGCCGCCAGCCCGTGCAGCCCGCCGATCAGCCCCACAGCTATTGCCCCGCCCAGCAGGGTCAGCGCCGCATTACGGAAGCTCACCTGGCCGATATAAAGGCTGCCCATCCCTTCGCCTTCGCGGGCGTAGCGCTGGCCGTACATCCCCAGCACCAGCGCGGCGCGTCCGGCGATGGGGGCGCACACCAACAGCATGAACCACTCTTTGGTGGGAAGATGCGCCAGGCCAATCACGGCGAAGACTTTCAGCAGAATGGCAAACACCAGCGCCAGGCCGCCAAAGGTGCCCAGCCGGCTGTCCTTCATGATCTCCAGCATCCGCTCCCGGCTGCGGGCCGAGAAGATGCCGTCGCAGGTGTCGGCAAGTCCGTCCAGATGAAAACCGCCAGTGAGCAGCACCAGCGCCAGCACGTAAGCGGCGGCGGCAATATAGATCCCGCCGCCGGTCTGGCTCACCACCAGCGCCAGCAGCCCGGCCAGCGCGCCGATCGTCGCGCCAACCAGCACAAACCACGGCACCCCACGGGCCAGCTGGCGGAACTCCACCCCGTCGGCCCATTTTTCCGGTACCGGAATGCGTGACATCAGGCGCAGCGTCGCCCATAACATCGCTAAGCTCATTTAATTTTGACTCCAATCCCTGAGACCACCAGCCAGACCTCTTCTGCCGCCTGGGCCAGTTTCTGATTTGCCCGTCCGGCAATATCGACAAAATGCCGCGCCAGACGGTTTTCCGGGGTGATGCTCATCCCCAGCTCATTGGTAACGATGTACACCGGGGCGCGGGTCGCCAGGCAGGCGGCAATCAGATCGTCGATCTGCTGCTGCAATCCAGACTCCAGCGCCACAAAGTCCAGGGTGTCGGGATCGGCCCCGCCCGAGGCGTCGTACAGCAGGTTCGCCAGCATCGTGGTGATGCACTCGATCACCACCGCTTCGCCGGGTTGAACCTGCTGGTGGATAGCGGCCCCCAGATCGCGATAACGCTCCAGGGTGCGCCAGTGGGCGGGCCGCTGGGCGCGATGCCGGGCGATACGCGCCGCCATCTCCTCGTCGGTGACGGTGGAGGTGGCGATATATAAAACCTGCGAATAGTGGCGGGCGACCAGCCCCTCAACGTGGGCGCTCTTACCGCTGCGCGCCCCTCCGGTCACGACAATCATTCCTTGCACTCCTGATGCTCACGCATGATCTGATAGATTCTGGCGATATCAACGTGCTGGCGCATCGCCTGCGCCAGCTGGTCAAACTGCTGGTCTTTATAGCTGGCGTATTCTGGCGCGGTTTCGAGAGGAAGTAACCCTTTACGTGCCCGCAGGCTGTCCACCAGCGCGCGGGTAAAGGCATCGCTGTCGAACAGACCGTGCAGATAGGTGCCCCACACCAGCCCATCGTCGCTCACCGCCCCGTCGGCAACCTGCGCATTCTCTTTTTCCAGCCACAGCGCCGGCTGCGCCACGTCGGCCCGCGCGGTTTGCCCCATGTGGATCTCATACCCACGCACCGCCATTCCGGCGAGAGGGGCCAGCCAGCCGGGCAGCGACGCCGCCATCCGGGCGCTGACCTGGGTGGTAGTTTTGTGACGGGCAAACTGCGTTACGGTATCGAGCAGCCCCAGACCGGGCATCTGCCCGAGGCCGGATTCCACCTCATCAATCAGGGTGTCGCCCAGCATCTGATACCCGCCGCAGATCCCGAGCAGCGGCACGCCGTCCCGGTGTCGCTTCAGCAGGGCATGCGCCATCGCGCTGTCGCGCAGCCAGTTCAGATCGTGAAGGGTGTTTTTGCTGCCCGGCAGGATCAGCAGGTCGGCCTCGTCCAGCTCCCGCGGCTGGCTGACGTAGCGCACGCGTACGTCCGGCTGCGCCGACAGGGCGTTAAAATCGGTGAAGTTGGCGATATGCGGCAGGTGCACCACGGCAATGTCGATCTCGCGCGCCTGACGATGGCGCGTATTGCCCCGCTGGAGCGCCACGCCATCCTCCTCCTCCAGATCGAGATCCAGCCACGGCATCACCCCCAGCACCGGTACGCCGGTTAAGGACTCAATCTGCTGTAACCCGGAGTAGAGCAGCGCCACATCTCCGCGAAACTTGTTGATGATCACGCCTTTGACCCGCCAGCGCTCGTGCTCCTGCAACAACGCCAGGGTGCCGTAGATGGCGGCAAACACTCCACCCCGATCGATATCGGCCACCAGGATCACCGGACACCGGGCGATCTCCGCCATCCCCATATTGGCGATATCGCGATCGCGCAGGTTGATCTCCGCCGGGCTACCCGCCCCCTCCAGGACCAGGATCTGATGCTCCCGCGCCAGGCTCTGATACACCCCGGCGATCTGCTCCCGCAGGCGCGGCTTGAAGTCGTGATAGCGGGCCGCATCCATACTGCTTGCCACCTCGCCCATCAGCACTACCTGGGCCTGACCGCCCGCGGAGGGTTTGAGCAGGACGGGATTCATACGCACATCCGGCACAATCCCGGCCGCTTCGGCCTGCATGATTTGCGCCCGGCCCATCTCTTTACCGTCCGGCGTGATGCCGGAGTTGAGGGCCATGTTTTGTGATTTAAACGGCGCGGTGCGCCAGCCGTCCTGATAAAAAATGCGGCACAGGCCGGCGGCCAGCACGCTTTTTCCCACATCGGACGCGGTTCCCTGCAGCATTATTGCCTGGGTCATGCCCTCTCCTGTTTATGACACCCCCACGGCGCTACGAATGCGAATCGGCATACTGCTTAACGGCTGCCATCGTTTTCTGGATATGCGCTTCGGGGCTACGGTCGGTATAGCTCAGCAGGATTTTACCATCAGGCGCAATGACAAACGACGTGCGTTCGGAGAGGGTTTTGCCGTTCAGCTGCATCAGCGTCTGGTACTGCCTGGCGACCTTCGCCCCGGGATCGGCGGCAACGGTGAATTTATCGCGGCATTCTTTTCTGGAAAACTCATCCACCTGTTCGACATTCCCGGCGGTGACGCCCACCACGCTGGCACCGAGCCTGTTAAATTCGTCGGTGGCGTCGGCAAAGGCGTTGGCTTCGATGTTGCAACCCTTGCTGAACGCTGCCGGGAAGAAGTAGAGCACCACCGGCCCTTTTTGCAGCGCCTGTTGCAGGGAGAAGGTCAGAGGTTTTCCCGCCAGCGCGCCCTGCAGCGTGAAGTTGGGCGCATGGCTGCCTGCCTCGAGGGCAGCCTCAACGTGGGTGGTAAAGAGAGAGAGGGAAAGGACGACGGCGGCGGACAGGATCGAGAAGGGTTTCATGGTCAACTCCGGCAGAATGAAGGGGTTCTCTGAAGGATAGTCCGAAACGGTTTACGCGGTTGCCGTTGCCCGGCGGCGCTGCGCTTGCACGGGCCTACGATTTTGCACCGGGTTAAGGGTTTTGTAGGCCGGGTAAGGCGAAGCCGCCACCCGGCGGATGTTGGCACCTTACTCTCACACCTTAAACAACCAACAGGCCGCAAAATGGCCGGGAGCAATCTCCTGCATCGCGGGCGCTTCGCGTCGGCAGACCGGCATCACGTGCGGGCAGCGGCTGCAAAACTTACAGCCCGGCAGCACAGAGGTCGGGCCGGGGATCTCCCCGCGCAAGGTGGCCTGCTCCAGATTGCGGATCCGTGGATCGGGCTGCGGCACGGAGGCTAACAGGGCCCGGGTATAGGGGTGCGCCGGATGCTGATACAGGGTATCGGCGGGCGCTACCTCCACCAGCTTGCCGAGGTACATCACCCCGATGCGCGTCGAAATATGGCGCACCATCGACAGATCGTGGGCGATAAACAGATAGGTCAGCCCCAGCTCCTGCTGCAGATCCTGAAGGATGTTCACCACCTGCGCCTGCACCGAAACATCCAGCGCCGACAGCGGCTCATCGCACAGGACAAACTCCGGGCGCACCGACAGCGCCCGGGCAATGCTGATCCGCTGGCGCTGGCCGCCGCTGAACTCGTGCGGGAAGCGCTGAAGATGTTCCTGCTTGAGCCCCACCTTGTAGAGCAGGGTTTCGGTTCGCTCCCGCTGCTCCTCGCGGCTGTAGCCGTGGATCTGCATCGGCTCCGCCACCAGCTGCTGGACGGTCATCCCGGGATTCAGCGACGAATAAGGATCCTGGAAAATGGCCTGCATCCGCTTACGCAGCGGCTTGAGCTGCTTTTCGCTGGCCTGGGCGATCGCCTGCCCGGCAAAATCAATCTCGCCGGAGGTGATATCAAACAGCCGCAGAATGGCGCGCCCGAGGGTCGATTTGCCGCAGCCGGATTCGCCCACCAGGCCAAAGGTCTCCCCCTGGCGGATATCAAAGCTGACGCCGTCCACCGCTTTCACCACCACCCCTTTGCGCAGCAGGCCGCCGTTGAGAGTGAAGTGCTTATACAGGTCCCGCACGCTGACCAGCGGGGAATATTGTTCGCTCATGCCTGAACCTCCTTATCGGCCAGCAGCCAGCAGGCCGCGCGGTGCCCCGGTTCGGGGCTGTAAAACGCGGGCTGACGCTCGCACTGCGGCATCCGCTGCGGACAGCGTTCGGCAAACGGACAGCCCGGGGGCGGATTGAGCAGGCCCGGGGGCGATCCTTCGATGGGCGACAGACGATGGCTGGTCTGTTCCGGGTGCGGCAGGGACGCCAGCAGCCCCTGGGTGTAGGGGTGTGCCGGACGGTAAAAGATATCCTCCACGCTGCCCTCCTCCATCACCAGCCCACCGTACATCACCACCACCCGACTGCATACCTGAGCGACAACACCAAGATCGTGGGTGATCAGCAGGATGGCGGTGTGGGTTTTCTGCTGCAAACTTTTTAACAGCCGCAGGATCTGCGCCTGAATGGTGACGTCCAGCGCGGTAGTGGGTTCATCGGCGATCAGCAGTTTGGGATCGCAGGAGAGCGCGATGGCGATCATCACCCGCTGACGCATCCCGCCGCTGAACTCGTGCGGATACTGGTCGTAACGGCGCTCCGCTTCGGCAATGCCCACCTGCTCCAGCATGGCGATGCTCGCCGCGCGGGCCGCTTTTTTGTTCAGGCCTTTGTTACGCATCAGGATCTCAGCCATCTGTTTGCCGATGGTCAGCACCGGGTTCAGGGCGGTCATCGGATCCTGAAAAATCATCGCGATCTGGTTCCCGCGAATGGCGCGCATCTGCTCCGGGGTTTTCTGCGCCAGATCGTCATTGTCGAAACGGATCTGCCCCCCGGTGATGCGCCCGTTGCTGCCCAGCAGCTGGATAATGGATTTGCAGGTCACGCTCTTGCCGCAGCCGGACTCCCCGACAATACCCACCAGCTCGCCCGGCTGAACGTGAAAGCTCACCCCGCGCACCGCGTGGACATCGCCATCGCGGGTGCGGAAGGTGGTTTGCAGGTTGTCGAGTTCAAGTAAGTTATTCATCGCGGTTCGCTCCCGGCTCAAAGGCGGTGCGGAACACGTCGCCTAACACGTTAAAACTGAATACCGTCAGCAGAATCAGAATGCCGGGGAACATCGCCAGCCAGGAGGCCTCGCCGATATACGACTGGGCGTTATTGAGCATGCTGCCCCAGGAGGCGGCAGGCGCCTGCACCCCGAGGCCGAGGAAGCTGAGGGTGGATTCCATCAGAATGGCCGAGGCGATATTCAGGGTGGCGGCGACGATAATGGTCGGCAGCACGCCGGGGATGATATGGCGCAGGATAATCCGCAGCGGATGTTCCCCGGAGGCGCGGGCATAGAGCACATACTCGCGCTCTTTAACGGACAGCGTTTCGGCACGCACCAGCCGGGACATGTTCATCCACGTCAGCAGGCTGATGATCATGATGATGTTGTCCACGCCGGGCTTCAGGTACGCATTCAGTACCAGCAGCAGGAAGAAGGCCGGGATCGCCATCAGGATGTCGACCGCGCGCATCATCAGGTTATCCAGCCAGCCGCCGAAGTAGCCGCTTACCGTGCCGACTATCGTGCCGATTAGCGTCGAAAAGACCATCGCCAGACAGCCGACCATCAGCGAGATCTGCCCGCCGTACAGGGCGCGGGTAAAGTAGTCGCGTCCGTACTCGTCGGTGCCGAACCAGTGGGCACCATCCGGCGGCAGGGTGCGCGCACCCAGCGACATCCGATCCGGATCGTACGGGCTCAGCCCGGCGCACAGTGCGGCGGCGATAAAGATAAAGAGTACAAAAAGCGAGAACTGCGCCGGACGATTGCGGCGCAGCTGGTGACGAACCTGTTGCCAGCGTCTGCTCATCCGGGATTACCTCAGGGTACGTATGCGGGGATCGGCGAAGCGATATAACAGATCGGCGATCAGGTTGCCGACGATCAGCATCAGCGACGAGAGCATGATGATCGCCATAATCAGCGGGTAGTCGAGGGAGGTGATCGACTGGATCCCCAGCAGCCCCATCCCCGGCCAGGAGAAGACGCTCTCGGTGACATAGGCTCCGACAACCAGCTCGCCAAACGACAGGCCAAACAGGGTGATCACCGGTAGCAGCACGTTTTTCAGCACATGGCGGAACAGGATGCTGGAACGGGTGGCTCCATAGGCCAGCTGGGTCTGCACGTAGTCTGCCGAAAGCTGCGAAATGGTATTAGAGCGGATGTAGCGCACGTAGCTGGAGAGGTTATAGAAGGTAAGCGCAATGCACGGCAGCACGCCATGGCGCACCACGTCCAGCCAGTTATCCTCCATGCCGATGGTGCGCATCCCCATGCTGGGGAACCAGTTGAGCTGCACGGCAAAGACGGTGATCAGCAGAATACCAAACCAGAAGATCGGCACCGAGATGCCAATATAGGCGAACAGGTTCAGAACATGATCCAGCCAGCGGTGCTTAAACGCCCCGGCCAGCAGCCCCAGCGGAATGGCGAGGATAATCGCCATCAGCAGCGAGGCCCCCATCAGCCCAAGGGTGGCCGGAATGCGCTCGGCAATCATCGCCAGCACCGGGCGGTGATAGATCAGCGAATAGCCCAGATCCCCCTGCAAAATATTTTTCAGCCACAGAAAATATTGCGTCACCAGCGGCTTATCCAGCCCCAGACTCTGGCGAATACGCTCGATATCCTCTGGCGCCATGCGCGGGGTGATGTACGCCGCCACCGGATCGCCCGGGGCGAGTTTGACCAGCAAAAACGCCACCAGCGAGATAAAGAACAGCATCGGCACCAGTTGCAGCAGCCGACGCATCAGTAGTGTGTTCACGACATGCCCTTACTACTTACCCAACACAACGCCCCGATCGATTGACCGGGGCGACAGCTTATTTTTGGTAGATTTTTGACAGATCCTGGAACAGATACACCGGCTTCGGCTCCGCTTCTTTGGTGCCGCCAAAGCGTTTATCCACGGCCACGGTGGCGTTGGTGTAGGAGATTGGGTAGTAGGTCATGTCGTTAGCCACGGTCTGCTGGATCTGCTTGTAGATCTCAGCGCGTTTGCCAGCGTCAGTTTCTACAGCACCTTTATCCCACAGGGCATCGAACTGCGGGTTCTTGTAGTGGGCGTAGTTGTAGGCTTCGTTGCTCATGAACAGCGATTTGTAGCCATCCGGCTCGGCACCCATGATGTAGCCGCCGAGGTTCAGCTCCCAGGCGGTATTGTTCATGTCGAGGCTGCGCTGGGACATGGCGTTGGAGTTGAGCGGCATCAGCTCCACGTTCACGCCAATGCCCTTCAGCGCCTGCTGAATGTAGAGCGCCTGGCTCTCCTGGGTTTTGTTGGTATTCACATAGGCCAGACGCAGCTTGAGGTCTGCCGGGGCGCCTGAGGCTTTCAACAAATCTTTGGCTTTTTGCTGATCGAACTTGTACTGCTCCACGTCGTCAGTCTGGTACAGCGTATCCGGGGTCAGGAACGAGGTTGCCGGTCTGGCGTAGTCCAGCGAGGTGAACGCGGTCTGGGTCAGTTCGTCCTTATTGATGGCATACGCGATGGCCTGGCGCAGCTCCTTGCTCTTCATCACCGGCACGTTCTGGTTGAAGGTCATGTAGGCCAGACGCCCTTCCGGGTAGACCACGAAATCAAACTTGCCGGTATTCTTCAGACGCGACACATCCTGCGGATCGACCATCTTGAGGTTGATCTCGCCGTTTTGCAGCGCGAGGTTGGCGGAGTTGCTGTCTTTGGCGAAACGGTAGGTCACGGAGTCGAGCTTCGCTTTGCCGTTCCAGTAGTCGTCAAAACGGGTCAGGGCGTAATACTGCCCGGCGCGGTACTCCTTAAATTTGAACGGCCCGGAACCCACCGGCGCATCGTTTTTGCTGCTCTTTTCCAGATCCGCTTCATGAGCAAACACGTGCTGCGGGATCGGGTAGATCTGCACCAGGGTGCCGGTAAAGGCAGCGCTCACCTGCGGCAGGGTGAACTTAACGGTGCGATCGTCGACCTTGCTCACCGCCACCGGCTTGCCGCCGTAGGTGAACATGCTGCGGAAGAAGCTGTGCTGCTTCTCCTCCAGCAGTTTGTTGAAGGTGAACACCACGTCATCGGCAGTCAGCGGTTGGCCATCCTGCCACTTCAGATTGGGTTTTAAGGTCAGGGTATAGCTGAGGTTATCGGCGGATGGCGTCAGGCTTTCGGCCAGACCCCATTCGATTTTGCCATCGTTAAAGCTGTAGAGCGGGGCATAGAGCGCCTGCATGATGGTCAGGGTGGTACGGTCGCTGGCATACAGCGGGTTAACGGCCAGCGGGTCGCCGGAGGTGATGCCGATAATCAGTGAACCGCCCTCTTTCGGCGCATCGCTTTTGGCAGCCGGGGCCGACGCAGTCTCTTTATTTTTGGCATCATCACAGCCCGCGGCAACCAGCGCCAGCGCGACCAGAACAGCAGATACTAATGGCTTACGCATATCTCACTAACTCCTTGCCTTGAAAGTTTTTTTAACTGCTAATTTTTATTTTTCACAGATATCTGTTTGCGCATCATATTCAGCTTTAAGCCCTTACGCATTAACAATGAAAATGCCGTTTTTGATTAAGCTTATGCGGAATTTATATATATAAGCGCCAGAAGGAATAGTGCATATGCTTATGCGCTCACTTCGTTAAACCGTTCACGTAATGCCTGCTAAACTGCCTCAACACATCCCAAAAAGGCAGATCAACATGTCCGACAACAACTACCAGCCAGCGAAAGTCTGGGAATGGAAGCAGAACCCCAACGGCGGCGCGTTCGCCAGCATCAACCGTCCGATCTCGGGCGCCACGCATGACAAAGCGTTGCCGGTCGGTTCGCATCCGCTGCAGCTTTACTCCCTGGGCACGCCGAACGGCCAGAAGGTGACGATCCTGCTGGAAGAGCTGCTGGCGCTGGGCGTCACCGGTGCAGAGTATGATGCCTGGCTGATCCGCATTGGCGAGGGGGATCAGTTCTCCAGCGGCTTTGTTGAGGTCAACCCGAACTCCAAAATTCCGGCCCTGCGCGACCACTCCACCACGCCGCCCACCCGCGTGTTCGAATCCGGCAATATCCTGCTCTATCTGGCGGAGAAGTTCGGTCACTTCCTGCCAAAAGATCCGGCGGGCCGGGTAGAAACCCTGAACTGGCTGTTCTGGCTGCAGGGCGCCGCCCCGTTCCTCGGCGGCGGGTTTGGTCACTTCTATCACTACGCGCCGGTGAAAATTGAGTACGCGATCGACCGCTTCACCATGGAAGCCAAACGCCTGTTCGACGTGCTGGATAAACAGCTGGCGCGCGGCCGCTACGTGGCGGGGGAAGAGTACAGCATCGCGGATATCGCCATCTGGCCGTGGTTCGGCAGCGTGGCGCTCGGCCAGGTCTATGGCGCGGCGGAGTTCCTCGACGCAGAGAGCTACAAGAACGTCCAGCGCTGGGCGAAAGATGTCGCCAGCCGTCCGGCGGTGAAGCGCGGGCGTATCGTCAACCGCACTAACGGCGAGCTGAACGAGCAGCTGCATGAGCGTCATGCGGCGAGCGATTTTGATACCAATACCGAAGACAAACGTCAGGGTTAATGCGCTGACCCATTGCCCGGCGGCGCTGCGCTTGCCGGGCCTACGAACCTGTAGGCCGGGTAAGCGCAGCGCTACCCGGCAGAATTACGCACCGAAACCCGCCTGGAGCAGGATCGCTTTTGCCTTGTCTGACTCTAAAAAATCCGCCAGCCGTTGCCCCTGCGCCGTCATCACCGCGCAGGCATATTCTGCACGTGGGTTAATGGGTGCCGGGATGTCGATAACCGTCAGCCCGGCTATCTCGCGCAATGTGGCCGCGTAGCTGGCGTAACCGATAAAGACCTCCGCCTGCCCGCTCTGGATAATCCACTCTGCTGCCAGCTTGCCCGCCGGAACGGGGGCCGATCCTCGCCCCCCCACCAGGGCCATCGCCCGTCTCTTCACCGCCCCGCCAGCGCCCCCCATCCGGGTAAAGAGCGTCTGCGTGTAATCCCCTGACGGATCGGCGCCCGCCGTCGAGGTGGCAACACGTAAATCAGCCCGGGTCAGCACCGAGCGCCAGTCATCGCCCTCGCGCAGCACCTCACTGCGCACGGTCAGACAGAGCCTGTTGCTGGCGAACGACGCCACGTATTGCGCCCGTCCGGCAGCCAGCAGCGACTGCGGGTGGGCAAGATTGGCCGAGGCAAAGAGATCGCAGGCCTCCCCCAATTCAATACGTTCCCGTAACAGCCCAGCCGGGCCGAACCGTGTTTCAACCGGTTCCGGAAAGTGGGCCAGTAATTGCGGCCATACCCTGCGCAGGCTGCCTGCCGCCAGCACGCGCATCAGTCGATCCCCTGCCAGGTGGTGCGATAGAAGCGCTGATACCAGTCGTTGGCCACTTTGCGCATATCCACGTCCTTAAACTTCTCCGGGTAGAGCTTTTTCGCCATCCACAGCTCGCCGATGCCCATCGCCTCCGGCATCGGGTAGCCCCAGGCTTTGGCGTAGTCCGGCATCAGGTAGACGCGCTGATTTTTCACCGCGTCAATGGTCTGCCACTGCGCGCCGGTTTTGATTTCGTTGACCACGGACGGGTACCGGTCCTGGACGAAAATCACCTGCGGGTTCCAGGCGATCACCTGCTCCATTGCCACGGTTTTGAAGCCCTGAATGGTCGCCGCCGCCACGTTAACCGCCCCCGCATGCGCCATCATCAGCCCGGTGTATTTCCCGGCGCCGTAGGTGGTCAGTTCCGGGTTAGCCATGTAGGCGCGAACGCGTTTTTCCGCCGGAATATCTTTCAGACGATCGCTGACCATCCTGCGGCCCCGATCGGTGGCGTCAATCAGCGCTTTCGCTTCGGGCTGCTTGTTAACAATCTCGCCGATCAAGGTAATCCCTTCGCGCAGCCCGAGATCGTAAGCCTGCTCTTCATCGGCCATCGTGGGGTTCATTTTCGCTTTTTCACCCGCGGCATCGTGACGCAGAGAAATGGCGACCACCGGAATACCGAGGCTGGCTATCTTGTTGATCATCTCCTGCGGCGCGTAGTTGGTGACAAACACCACATCTGGCTTCAGGGCCACCAGCTTCTCCGGGTCGACGTGGGTCAAATCGCCCAGGGTCGTTTTCTGGTTCAGCTCGGGGGCCAGACGCGCATAGCCGTCGCCCAGCTGCTGTTTCCAGTTCGCCATCACCCCGACGATTTTGTCGCTGGCGTTCATTTGCACCAGCAGGTTCAGGGTCTGATGCTGAAGCACCACCACGCGGTCAACCTCATCGGGGATCGTCACGGTGCGTCCAGTCTGGTCGGTGATCGTGCGGGAGGCCTGAGAAGAGAGGGGCAGTAAAGCCGCTACGCCCAGGGTTAAAGCTTGCCAAAATTGCTGTTTCATCATGTCCTCGCATTCGCTATATACAACATTATACAGCGATGCGGTTATGCCGTCGTGCCTTCTTCAGGGGTAACAGGCCTTAACGCAAACCTCCCTCTTTTTTCAACAGCATATTTACAACCATCCGGTAAACTGGCATCAATAATTTCTTTCTTCAGATTATTCGCATGTCAGAAAAGGCGCTGGAACATCAGATTCAGATTCTCAAAAAGCACAACGCCCGGCTTGCCAGGCTGGCGCGTGACGCCCGCAACAAGCTCAGCGCTGCGCTCGACGGGACGGGTCTCTGTTTATGGCAGCTTGATGTTCCGACCGGGAAGCTGATTATCTATAACCGCCGCTGGGGCTCCATGCTGGGCTATCAGCCCAAGGAGCTGAGCGCGCAGTTTGAGATCTGGCGTGAGCATCTGCACCCCGATGACAGGCAGAACGTGCTTGATGCGTTCTACGATCATCTGCACGGCAAAACCCCATTCTACGAAGCACTGCACCGGATGCAGCACAAAAACGGCACTGTCACCTGGGTGCTGGATCGCGGCCGCGTCACCGAATGGGATGAGCAGGGGAACCCCCTGAAGGTGACCGGCACGCACATCGACATGACTAAAGAGAAGCAGTACGAGGAGCAGCTTGCCCAGCTGGCGAACCACGATCCGCTCACCGGCCTTGCCAACCGCCATGCGCTGCTCACGCACTTCGCGCAGCTCAAAGCCCAGGGGCCGCTGTGCATTGCTTTTATCGATCTGGATGATTTTAAAACGGTGAACGACACCTTCGGTCACCGCAGCGGCGATGAGCTATTGATCCAGCTCAGCCAGCGTCTGCGCGACACCTGCCCGCCGGGCGCTGTGGTCGGGCGTCTGGGTGGGGACGAGTTTGTCCTGCTGCTGCCCTTCCCGCTCGCCAGTCTGCTGGTAAACAGCACCGCACACCTCTGCCTGAATGCGGCCCTGACGCCGTTCGAGCTGGATAACGGCCAGGCGCAGGTGGGGGCCTCGGTGGGGATCGATGAGGTGCAGGAGCAGGATGATTTCGTCGATGCATTGCGCCGCGCCGATCGCTCGATGTACCAGATCAAGCACACCGGCAAGAATGGCGTGGCGATTGGCCAGACGCTAATCTCTGTCTCCCGAACCGGAACGCAGTCATGAAAAGCACCCGTCATCAGGACCTTATCCGCCTGCTGGCGGCGTCCGACTGGCTGACCACAGACGCCCTTGCCGCGGAGCTTAGGGTCAGCAAAGAGACGATTCGCCGGGATCTGAAACAGCTTCAGCAGCAGGGCAAGATTGTTCGCCATCACGGGCGAGCGCGGGCCATTCACCCGGACCACCGCGACGGCGGCGAACCCTTTGGCGCGCGGCTGAAAAGCCATTACGCCGACAAAGCCGACATTGCCCGTCACGCCCTGGACTGGGTCACCGACGGGATGACTCTGGCCCTGGACGCCAGCTCAACCTGTTTTCATCTGGCACGGCAGCTGCCGGATATCGCCCTGACGGTGTTTACCAACAGCCTGCCCATCTGCCTTGAGCTGGCGAAGCGCGAACGCATCACTCTGATCTGCTCGGGCGGAACGCTGGAGCGGAAATATCGCTGCTATGTGAACCCGGCTCTGGTGACGCAGCTGAAGGCCCTGGAGATCGACCTGTTTATTTTCTCGTGCGAGGGGGTGGATGAGCAGGGTGTGATGTGGGATCCCACCCCGCACAGCGCGGGTTTTAAGTCGCAGCTTCTCAGTCGTGCCAGCCAGTCGCTGCTGTTAATCGACAAAAGCAAGTTTCAGCGGTCCAGTGAAGTGAAAATTGGTCACCTTTCACAGGTGACCCAATTGATCAGCGACGTGCAGCCCGGCCGCCGCTAGCTCGCCAGGCGGAACTTCTGCACCGAGCGTTGCAGCTCCTCGGTCTGACGCTCCAGCGCGGAGGCCGCGGCCGACACCTGCTCCACCAGCGAGGCGTTCTGCTGGGTCACGCCATCCATCTGGGTAATTGCCACGCCCACCTGTGAAATGCCTTTACTCTGCTCTTCCGAGGCGGCGGCAATCTGCTTCATGATGGTGGTCACGCCGGTAATATCACGCATCACCGCCTCCATGGTGGTGCCGGTATCGTTCACCAGTCGGGCGCCCTCCTCCACCCGGGAGACGGAATCGGTAATCAGCCCTTCGATCTCTTTTGCCGCACTGGCGCTGCGGCTGGCGAGATTACGTACCTCGCCCGCTACCACTGCAAAACCACGCCCCTGCTCACCCGCGCGCGCCGCTTCTACCGCTGCGTTGAGGGCCAGAATATTGGTCTGGAAGGCAATGCTGTTGATGACGCTGGTGATCTCCGCGATTTTCTTCGAGCTGACGGAGATGCCGGTCATGGTGTTGACCACGTTATCCACCAGCGCCCCGCCGCGGCTGGCGGTGAGAGAGGCCAGATCCGCCAGCTCGCTGGCCTGACGGGCATTGTCGGCGTTCAGCTTCACCGTGGCGGTGAGCTGCTCCATGCTGGCCGCCGTCTCTTCCAGCGCCGCCGCCTGCTCTTCGGTACGCGACGAGAGATCGTTATTGCCGCTGGAGATCTCCGTGGCGCCGCGCCAGATATTCTCGCTACCGCTGCGGATGGTGCTGACCGCTTCGCGCAGGCTGTCCTGCATCGCCGTCAGCAGCGGCACCAGCTGGCCCACGCAGTTACGGCCAAAGGGGGCGATCGGCTGGCTGAGATCGCCCTGGGCAATCTGACGAAAGTGGTGGCGGAGCTGATCCAGAGGTTTCACCAGCATGGCGACCAGGTAGCGATCGGCGAACAGCAGGATCAGCAGACCGATGATGGTCGCGGTGACGATCACCGTCCGGGTGAAGCTGGTCAGGCCGTCCACCGTCACGCGGGTACTGTCGAGAATGCTGTCGGCGGCTTTATTGAATTTTCCGGCACTGTCGCCAAAGGCCCGGCTCAGCGGTGGGGTGACGTTATTCGCCTGCTGGCGATAAGCATCAACGTTGCCCTGCTGCGCGAACTGCATCTGGGGCTTTACGCCGTTCTCCAGCAGCGCCTGCCAGCTGGCGATCACTTGGGATGAGATCTGCGCATCCATCGGCCCCGGCGACATGGCTTTCATCTCCTCGAGCTTGTTGCTCATGGTGTCCAGCGCCTGCTGGACGGAGGTGAGATCCGCCGTACCGCCCGCCGCCTGCACGTCCATCGCCCGGCTCAAACGGGTGACGAAGCGGAAGTACTGATCGTTGCCTTGGCTGAGCACCGTCATCTGTTTGACCAGCTGCCGATCGACCTCATTGCCATCGGCAACGCGGGACAGTGCCCAGGAGCCGTACAGCCCAACGCCCGCCCACATTAAACAGAAAATCCCCAGAATCGTCAGCATGACGAACCGGATCGTGAAATTACGAAACACTTGCATATTTATTTCCTTGCCATGAGGGAGATATCGCCCGGAGGCGAGTATTACCCTCGTTATCGGCAATAAAATGCGAAGCGGTACTTTTATTGGCTAATTTTATAAAACTTTTTATTTCTGTTTAATAAGTGTGGAAATTAAGATGCGGCATCGGTGGTATTACCCCTTAAAATAACCTGCCTTTATATTTCATAAAGTTGCAAATATAAAGCATCTATTCCACCTTTACCCGCATAATGATTAAGGGATGAGTGGCATTGCATTTCAGCCATCTGACGGTAATAAAAATGTCATAAAGCAAAAAGACTATTGTCGGGCGAAATAAATAATGCGGACCCGGCAGTGGGATGCCTGCCGGGCATTTTCAGGCAGGTTAACTCAAATATTTCTCAAACCATCCCAGGGTTCTTTTCCAGGCTAATTCCGCGGCGGGCTCGTCGTAACGCGGGGTAGAATCATTGTGGAATCCGTGGTTTACGCCAGGATAGATCCAGGCTTCATATACCTTGCCGTTAGATTTAAGCGCGGCTTCATAAGCAGGCCAGCCCTCGTTAACATTCTTGTCGAGTTCGGCGTAATGCAGCAGGAGCGGAGCCTTGATTTTGGCAACATCCGCCGCTGGGGGCTGGCGGCCATAGAAAGGCACCGCGCAGGCCAGTTCCGGCCAGGCGACCGCCGCGGCATTAGAGACCCCACCGCCATAGCAGAAACCGGTGATCCCTACCTTGCCCGTGGCGTCCGGGTGTTTTTCCATAAACCCGACGGCGGCAAAGAAGTCGTTCATCAACTTCGTTGGATCAACCTTCTGTTGCAGGACCTTCCCTTCTTCATCGTTACCGGGATAACCGCCCACCGAGCTTAAGCCATCCGGCGCCAGCGCGATGTACCCCGCTTTCGCCACCCGACGCGCCACATCCTCAATGTAGGGATTAAGACCGCGGTTTTCGTGCACCACCACCACCGCCGGGACTTTACCGGTGGCTTTAGCCGGTTTCACCAGATAGCCGCGCACCTGGCCATGACCGTCCGGCGAGGGATAGGTAATGTACTCGGGCAAAATGTCGGGATCGGTGAACTTCACCTGCTCTGCGAGGGCGTAATTGGGCTTGAGCATATTGAACAGCGCCAGCGCCGTGACGCCGCCGACAGCATAGCGGGCAGCCAGATTGAGGAACTCACGTTTGTTGATTTTGCCGTGAGCGTAATAATCGTAGTAGTCGAGCAATTCCTGAGGAAAGTCTTTGGCGGTCATACGCGTCATCGCATATCTCCATGAATTGTGAACGAACAAAGGATAGAATAGAAACGCTGTTTCGAAAATCAATCATCAGAAAGGAGACATCATGCCCTGGAACGCCTCCCCGAACCGCTACGAGACCATGCAGTACCGTTACTGTGGAAAAAGCGGCCTGCGCTTACCCGCCCTGTCACTCGGCCTGTGGCACAGCTTCGGCCACGTCCACGCCCTCGATTCACAGCGCGCTCTGCTGCGAAAAGCCTTTGACTGCGGCATTACTCACTTCGATCTCGCCAATAACTATGGCCCACCGCCGGGCAGCGCGGAGGAAAATTTTGGCCGCCTGCTGCGCGATGATTTCGCGGCGTATCGCGATGAACTGATTATCTCCACCAAAGCAGGCTATGACATGTGGCCGGGCCCGCACGGTGCGGGCGGCTCGCGCAAGTATCTGCTCGCCAGTCTCGACCAGAGCCTGAAGCGGATGGGCCTGGACTACGTCGATATCTTCTACTCGCACCGGGTGGATGAGAACACGCCGATGGAAGAGACGGCCTCTGCGCTGGCGCAGGCGGTACAGAGCGGTAAGGCGCTGTACGTCGGCATCTCCTCCTATTCACCGGAACGCACCCAGAAAATGGCGGAGCTGCTGCGCGAGTGGAAAATCCCGCTGCTTATCCATCAGCCCTCTTATAACCTGCTCAACCGCTGGGTGGACAAGAGCGGCCTGCTGGATATCCTGGCGGCTAACGGCACCGGCTGTATCGCCTTTACGCCGCTGGCGCAGGGGCTGCTGACCGGGAAGTACCTCAACGGCATTCCTGACGGCTCCCGTATGCAGCGCGAAGGTAAAAAAGCGCGCGGCCTGACCGAGAATATGCTCACCGACGCTAACCTCAACAGCCTGCGTTTGTTGAATGAGATGGCGCAGGAACGCGGTCAGACGATGGCGCAGATGGCCCTGAGCTGGCTGCTGAAGGATGAGCGCGTGACGTCAGTGCTGATTGGCGCCAGCCGGACGGAGCAGCTGGAGGAGAACGTGCAGGCGCTGAATAATCTGCACTTTAGCGAGGATGAGTTGCAGCGGATTGATCGGCACGTGGCCGACGGGCAGCTGAATCTGTGGCAGGCGTCATCAGATAAATAGTGTTTGCCTCTCTCCCCGTCGGGGAGAGAGGATCCCGGCCGCGTATTTACTTGCGGCTCAGCTTATCCAGATATCCCATCACAAACGCCGACAGCACAAACGTCAGGTGGATAATCACGTACCACATCAGCTTGTTATCCGGGATGTTCTTGGCATCCATAAACACCCGCAGCAGATGGATCGACGAGATGGCCACAATCGAGGCGGCCACTTTGTTTTTCAGCGACGAGGCGTCCATTTTACCCAGCCAGCTCAGCTTCTCTTTATCAGAGGAGATATCCAGCTGCGAGACGAAATTTTCGTAGCCTGAGAACATCACCATCACCAGCAGGCCGCCTACCAGGGTCATATCCACCAGCGACAGCAGAAGCAGGATCAGGTCGGATTCTGCGACACTGAATATATGCGGCAGGACGTGAAAAATTTCCTGGAAGAATTTAATACAGAGGGCCACCAGCGCCAGCGAGAGGCCAAAATAGACCGGGGCCAGCAGCCAGCGGGAGGCGTACATTGCGTTTTCAAAGAAGCGTTCCATAGAGTCCTGTCTGCAAACGAAACCAGCGCGCAGTATATCGCAACGGGGTAAAGTGTTTGCAACAACTAAACAACAACGCCCCTATACCTGCTCCGGCTTAACGACAGGACGTTGATATTCCGGCCAAACCAGTACGACCAGCGATGGATAGGCCTCAAGGCTGAACTCACGAAAACACTGGCTCAGGTTCATTACCTCCAGATCGGAATGCGACACTTTCTCACCATTCAGGCAGCGCTTCTTGATATTGTCGTAATATTTGTAGACCGCCGAGTTAAGATCGCTGCAACGACGCTGCGCCTCAAACAAGTCAGGAATGCTATTTATTTCCACCATATTCATTCGTTTAATTGTGGCATGGAGGAAATCAATATATTCATGATTAACACGCCAGTACCAAACCGGCGTAATCGCATTCATTAACACCGAAAAATGGTCTTCGCCCTCTTCTTTTGACATCCGTTCTGGCTGGGCAGAGGCGTGCGCGTTCTCCGCTTCGCTACTTTTATTGAACTCGCGCATCAATAAAAGAACTACGGCAGTAAGCAATAACAAAGTAATGACAGTATAAAAAATGCTGTTCATATAGGCAGGCTCCATTTTTTTTGATTTTAAATTTGCCTCATGTTATTGTCAACGAATCTCACACTCCAGACAACCCTACCCTGTTGAAATTAAAGGAAATATAAAATGTTGCCCGACAATCTGGTCCCGGCTAAGTTTCACATTTCTTCCGTGGAACCGAAACCACCAGAAGCAGAAAGCAATGCAAATTTCACTAAGGGGAAAAGAACACTCGCAGATTATGCGCCCGATATATTAATTGGTGTTACCCGTACCGGTAACTCCCGCAATATGTTGCTCGAAGAGCACGACCGCCATATAAAGGACCGGTTATTCCGGGTAGTTAAAATCGAGGTCTTCGCCCGTTTGCTCAATGACCTGCAAGCGGAGGGGGAAATAGACGCGCAAGCACTAAGTCAAATATTGACGGAAAAAACCGATGAGATAAACGAAGCCGGTAATGACATCTGGCTGAATCTAATTACTTGCGAAAAAAACACGCCCATTTTTTATAAGCTAGGGGATGAATAACGTGAAGGATGTTGATAACAACAACGTTTATTTAGCTTTAGATGATAAAAAGAGCGATGAATTTATCTTAGAGCAAAACCTGGCTGCACTTAAAGAGATTAAAAATGCGGAAATACAACGCATTGCGAAAGAGCTGCTCTCCATTCCCGCCGGTCTGGTGCGTCTGAAATGGCAAAACCGTCGTGAAATTTACCCTTTGCAGGTTAAAGAAGAGATCTACGGCGCGACAATAAACGCCATTATGCAGCAGCGACCAGACTTAAAAGATAAAATACTGGCCCGCCTGGAAACCAATTATCAGTATTTGCGGGCACGTGAAACCGCCACCCTGCGTGTTACCCGTAAGCTGGCCGATCAGGGCTATCGCACATCCAGCGTGACCACAGTCGCACTGAATGAAGACGTGCTGGCCGCGAAAGCCGACATCCCTCCGCAAAAGCCGTAAACCCCGCCAGTTCGTACCGCCTCGCCCGTTGCTGATTTAAGGATTATCCTGAATGATCCTCACTTCCTGGTTGATTCTCCTAAGCTTAAAGCCTGACTAACCACTCAAGGAGAACCTCAATGGTGATGTAGCCCCCTGAAACACCAGACAGTAGCTGTATCTCCAGATAAGAGATAGGCTTGAATATATGTCTAACACTAACGCCAATTTTGAGATGACCGGGATCCTGTTAGGACAAGAAGTCCGTAAACGTAAAACTCCTCAGGAGAAGATCGCCATTATCCAGCAGACGATGGAGCCGGGCATGAATGTCTCCCATGTCGCCCGCCTGCATGGCATCCAGCCCAGCCTGCTGTTTAAGTGGAAGAAGCAATATCAGGAAGGCAGCCTCACCGCCGTTGCGGCCGGAGAAGAAGTTGTTCCAGCTTCTGAGCTTACTGCTGCTCTGAAGCAGGTCCGGGAGCTTCAGCGCCTGCTGGGCAAGAAGACGATGGAAGTTGAGATCCTGAAAGAAGCCGTGGAGTACGCTCAGTCGCGAAAATGGATAGCGCACGCGCCCTTGTTGCCAAAGGACGGGGAATAGCCCTGGTCAGCCGCACCATGGGCGTGTCGCGTGCGCAGCTGTCACTGCGAATTAACCGTTCTGCCGACTGGCAGGGACAGGCGCTGTAACCGGCGTGATGACGAAGCAGACGCTGAAATACTGTCAGAGATCCTCGATATCATCAGCGATATGCCCAGTTACGGCTATCGCCGTGTGTGGGGCATCCTGCGTACGCAACGTCGTACAGAGGGACTGCCCCCGTGAACGCCAAACGGCTTTACCGGCTTATGAGCGAGCATAATCTGCTGTTACTGCATGACAAACCAGAGCGGTCGAAGCGTGAACATAAGGGCAAAATCGCGGTGGCAGAAAGCGATATGCGCTGGTGTTCAGATGGCTTCGAGTTCGGCTGCGACAACGGTGAGAAGCTGCGGGTCACGTTCGCGCTGGACTGCTGCGACAGAGAAGCCATAGACTGGGCAGCGAGCACAGGAGGCTACGACAGTTCGACGGTGCAGGATGTGATGCTGAGGTCGGTGGAAAAGCGCTTCGGCGACGGGCTGCCGACCACACCGGTTCAATGGCTGACGGATAACGGTTCAGCATATACCGCGCATGAAACGCGGAGGTTCGCCAGAGAGCTGAATCTGGAGCCGTGTACAACAGCGGTGAGCAGCCCGCAGAGCAATGGCATGGCCGAACGGTTCGTGAAGACGATGAAGGAAGACTATATCGCGTTCATGGCAAAACCAGATGTGAGAACAGCCCTGCGAAACCTTGCAGCAGCGTTCACACATTACAATGAAAACCACCCGCACAGCGCGCTGGGATATCACTCCCCGAGGGAATATCGGCGGCAGCGGACATCGTTAACTTAAGATACAAAAGCTGTCCGGAGATGGCGGGTCAAGATCAAGGAGAACCTCAATGGCAAATTCCCAGAGCAAAATTCAGAATCCTAAAACCCAGTACCACACCGGTGAATATCCACAGCAGAAGCAGCCTGCCCCCGGGGTGCAGAGCAAGATGGACCCGGTGCCGGACTGCGGCGAGAAGAGCTATAAGGGCAGCGGCAGACTACAGGATCGTAAGGCACTGGTGACAGGGGGCGATTCAGGCATTGGACGCGCTGCCGCCATCGCTTACGCGCGTGAAGGAGCGGACGTCGCCATTAACTATCTGCCTGCCGAAGAAGAAGATGCGCAGCAGGTGAAGCAGCTGATTGAAGAAGCTGGACGCAAAGCGGTGCTGATCCCCGGCGACCTGAGCGATGAAAAATTTGCCCGTTCACTGGTGCATAAAGCCCATCAGGAACTGGGCGGGCTGGATGTGCTGGCGCTGGTGGCCGGTAAGCAGGTTGCGGTCGAAAAGATTGCCGACCTGACGACGGAGCAGTTTAAGCAGACCTATGCGGTGAACGTGTTCGCGCTGTTCTGGATAACCCAGGAAGCGCTGCCGCTGCTGCCCGCCGGGGCGAGCATTATCACCACCTCGTCGATCCAGGCCTATCAGCCCAGCTCCCATCTGCTGGATTACGCTTCAACCAAAGCGGCCATCCTTAACTTCAGCCGCGGGCTGGCGAAACAGGTGGCAGAGAGCGGCGTGCGCGTCAACGTGGTGGCCCCAGGGCCTATCTGGACGGCGCTACAAATCTCCGGCGGCCAGACTCAGGAGAAAATCCCGCAGTTTGGTCAGCAGACCCCGATGAAGCGCGCAGGGCAGCCTGCGGAGCTGGCACCGGTGTATGTCTATCTGGCAAGCCAGGAGTCAAGCTATGTGACGGCGGAAGTGCACGGGGTGTGCGGCGGGGAACATCTGGGATAGTGGTGCAGCGCCGGGTGGCGGCTTCGCCTTACCGGGCCTACATGTTGAACGTAGGCCCGGTAAGCGTAGCGCCACCGGGCAAATACAAAAACGGCAACCCTTGGGGTTGCCGTTTTTGTTTATTTCGCGACTGTCTTCTCTTCGCCGACCAGGCCAATCTTCAGGTAACCCGCCTGATGCAGCGTGTCCATTACCTTCATCATGGTTTCGTAGTCGACGGTCTTATCGGCACGGAAGAAGACGGTAGTGTCTTTCTTGCCGTCGGTCAGGGTATTCAGCGCCGGGATCACCGACTCCTCAGTCACCGGATCGTTACCCAGGAACATGGATTTATCGGCTTTCACGGACAGATAAATCGGTTTTTCCGGGCGCGGCTGCGGCTGGCTGGATGACGCGGGCAGATTGACCTTCACGTCCACCGTCGCCAGCGGCGCAGCAACCATGAAGATAATCAGCAGAACCAGCATGACGTCGATAAACGGCGTCACGTTGATTTCGTGCATTTCGCCGTTATCGTCCAGATTTTCATTAAGACGCATTGCCATGACGAATTAACCTACGTGTAATTTCTGAGCAGAACGGACCGGCTTCACCGAGCTGGCGCTGAGGTCCAGATCGCGGCTTTGCAGCAGCAGGACCTGAGCGGCAACGTCACCGAGGGTGGCTTTGTAGCTGCCGATCATACGGGCGAAGATGTTGTAGATGACTACCGCCGGGATAGCTGCAACCAGACCAATCGCCGTCGCCAGCAGGGCTTCTGCGATGCCCGGTGCCACAACCGCGAGGTTAGTGGTTTGCGTCTGGGCGATGCCGATGAAGCTGTTCATGATGCCCCAGACCGTACCAAACAGACCAACGAACGGTGAAATCGCACCGATAGTCGCCAGGTAGCCGTTACCACGGCCCATATGACGACCAATGGCCGCAACGCGACGTTCGAGGCGGAAGCCGGTACGCTCTTTAATCCCTTCGTTATCTTCGCTGCCTGCAGAAAGTTCGAGCTCGTTCTGGGCTTCGTTGATTAACTGGGTGGTCAGGCTTTTGGCCTGGAAGGAAGAGGTCATGTCGCTCGCCTGATTCAGGGTGCGGGCCTCGGCCAGCTGCAGCTGTTCGCGCTTAAGACGGCGCTTGTGCGAGATAAGCTCTACGCTCTTGCTAAAGAAAATAGCCCAGGTGACGACGGACGCCAGAATCAAGCCGATCATCACAATCTTCACTACGATGTCGGCATGATGATACATGCCCCAGACGGAGAGGTCCGTCTGCATCAAATTATTACCCACTCGGTATCTCCAGGACGCAAATCACAAAATCTGAGCATAATAATATCAAAACAGCGTCGAATTGATAGTAGTTCTCATTAGTATTTACATACTGCCGTAAATTCGTTTCATTTTCCTTGCGCTTACGCAGGAAAAATTTCCCGGAAACAAATTTTAAAAAATTTTCCGCTGATCCTATCCCCCTCCTCGCGACCTTTTTTACTTTCGTGATAGTGTGGACGTCCAGACGTATAAAAACAGGTTGCGTAGACATGAAAGAGAAGCATCTTGATACCACCCTTGTCCAGGCGGGACGCAGCAAGAAATACACCCTCGGTTCGGTAAACAGCGTTATTCAGCGCGCCTCCTCGCTGGTATTTGATACCGTCGAGGCCAAAAAGCACGCCACCCGTAACCGGGCGAAGGGCGAGCTGTTTTACGGGCGTCGCGGGACGCTGACCCACTTCTCTTTGCAGGAAGCGATGTGCGAGCTGGAAGGCGGTGCAGGCTGTGCGCTGTTCCCCTGTGGCGCGGCGGCGGTGGCAAATACCATTCTGGCGTTTGTCGAGCAGGGCGATCACATTCTGATGACCAACACCGCCTACGAGCCCAGCCAGGACTTCTGTACCAAAATCCTCAGCAAGCTGGGCGTGACCACCGGCTGGTTCGATCCGCAGATCGGCGCCAATATTGCCGATCTGATCCAGCCCAACACCCGGATCGTGTTCCTTGAATCGCCGGGCTCCATCACCATGGAAGTGCATGATGTGCCGGCCATTGTGCAGGCGGTACGCAGCAAAGCGCCGGACGCCATCATTATGATCGATAACACCTGGGCGGCAGGCGTGCTGTTTAAGGCGCTCGATTTTGGTATCGACATCTCTATCCAGGCGGCGACCAAATACCTGATTGGCCACTCGGACGGCATGATCGGTACGGCGGTCTCCAACGCCCGCTGCTGGGAGCAACTGTGTGAAAATGCCTATCTGATGGGACAAATGGTGGATGCCGATACCGCCTACATGACCAGCCGCGGCCTGCGCACCCTGAGCGTTCGTCTGCGTCAGCATCATGAAAGCAGCCTGAAAGTCGCCCGGTGGCTGGCGCAGCATCCGCAGGTGGCGCGCGTAAACCATCCAGCCCTGCCGGGCAGCGTAGGCCATGAGTTCTGGCAACGTGACTTTACGGGCAGCAGCGGATTGTTCTCCTTTGTGCTCAACAAGCGTCTGAGCAATGACGAGCTGGCCAACTACCTCGATAACTTCTCGCTGTTCAGCATGGCCTACTCATGGGGCGGCTTTGAGTCTCTGATCCTGCCGAACCAGCCAGAGCAGATTGCCGATCTGCGTCCGGGCGGAAAAGTGGACTTTACCGGCACCCTGATCCGTCTGCATATCGGGCTGGAAAACGTCGACGATTTGATTGCGGATTTAGAGGCCGGGTTTGCTCGTATCGAATAGCCCGTGGACAAAAGAGGCCGCAAAGTAGGCATTTCTGGACACCACCTCCAGAAAAGTCTGATTTGTTGGGTCCTCGATCAAACCCATCGGGCTAAATAGGGAGTACAATAACTTCATATACGCTGTTCCACAGGAAAGCCCATGGCTGTTATTCAAGATATTATCGCTGCACTCTGGCAACACGATTTTGCAGCACTGGCGGACCCTCACGTGGTTGGGATTGTTTATCTGGTGATGTTCGCCACGCTGTTTCTGGAAAATGGGTTACTGCCTGCCTCATTTTTACCGGGCGACAGCCTGCTGCTGCTGGCGGGAGCGTTAATCGGTAAAGGGGTAATGGACTTTGCGCCGACGATGGTGATCCTCACCTCCGCCGCCAGCCTGGGCTGCTGGCTCAGCTATCTGCAGGGCCGCTGGCTGGGCAATACGCGGGTGGTCAAAAGCTGGCTGGCGCAGTTGCCGCATAAATACCATCAGCGGGCGACCTGCATGTTCGATCGCCACGGCCTGCTGGCGCTGCTCGCCGGGCGTTTTCTGGCCTTTGTGCGCACCCTGCTGCCCACCATGGCGGGCATTTCCGGCCTCTCTAACCGCCGCTTCCAGTTCTTTAACTGGCTGAGCGCGCTGCTGTGGGTCGGCGTAGTGACCACCTTCGGCTATGCGCTGAGCATGATCCCATTCGTGAAACGCCACGAAGATCAGGTCATGACCTTCCTGATGATCCTGCCGCTGTTCCTGCTTGTAGCAGGGCTGGTGGGAACCATCGTGGTGGTGATCCGTAAGAAGTACTGCAACGCCTGACAGCTATACTCTTCACCCTCTCCCCATAGGGGAGAGGGAACTTGAACACCCTACCCCTGCATCATCCGGATCCGCGCCGCATCTTCCCCTGGCGTCACCCCGAAATAACGTTTGAACTCCCGACTGAACTGCGACGCGCTTTCATACCCCACCCGCAGCGCGGCCGCGCTGGCCTTCATCCCGTCGTGAATCATCATCATCCGCGCCTTGTGCAGGCGGTAGCTCTTGAGATATTGCAGCGGCGAGGTGCTGGTCACCGATTTGAAGTTATGGTGAAACGCCGAGACGCTCATGTTGGCCTCTGCCGCCAGCTGATCGACGCTCAGGTTCTCGGTGTACTGGCTCTCGATGCGCTTCAGCACCCGGCTGATCAGGCTGAAGTGGGTCTGACGGCTGACCAGTGCCAGCAGCGCCCCGCCGCCAGGCCCCAGCAGCACGTGATAGAGAATTTCACGCACGATCTGTTTACCCAGAATGCGGGCATCCAGCGGCCGCTCCATCACATCCAGCAGACGCTCAATGGCGCAGAGGATCTCATCCGTCAGCGTGGCGGAGTTGATCCCGCTTGCCGCCATCGACGGACAAAACAGCTCGTCTTCGCCAATGTCCATCAGCAGCTCCTGCAGTTGCAGGATATCCACATTTAAACGAATCCCCGCCAGCGGCACGGCTTCTGTCGCGAAGGTTTCACATTCAAAGGGTAAAGGTACTGTCAGGAGCAGATATTCGCGCGGGTCATAGCGGAATACCCGTTCGTTGATATAGCCAATTTTATGCCCGGAAAAGAGAAAAATGATACCCGGCTGGTACATCACCGGCGTGCGGGTGCCGGGCTGAGTGCCGTACAGCAGGCGCACGTCCGGCAGCAGTTCGCCGAGATTATTTGCATTATCTTTCAGTCTGTTAATTTGCGCCGTTAGCTGCAGGCAGGTTTCATCGCGGTTCATCTTTGCTCGATCCGTCCAGGGTTTCCGACGTTTGCAGTGTGCGCGGTTTTTCGCAGTTTCTCCAGCTCCGTGTAGAAATGGGCAAGACAACGGCAGGAATGTGCATTGAGAGGAGAGCCTGCGCTCGCCACAATGGGCACCATCAGTTAGCCCGGTATTTTCACCCACCTAAGGGAACGAACAATGAACAATTTTAATCTGCATACCCCGACCCGTATTCTGTTTGGTAAAGACGCTATCGCCGATCTGCGCGGGCAGATCCCGGCAGACGCCCGCGTGCTGGTCACCTATGGCGGCGGCAGCGTGAAGAAAAACGGCGTGCTGGATCAGGTCTATAGCGCCCTGCAAGGTCTGGACGTGCGTGAGTTTGGCGGCATCGAGCCGAACCCCTCTTACGAAACCCTGATGAACGCCGTGAAAATCGCCCGCGACGAGAAGATCACCTTCCTGCTGGCGGTGGGCGGTGGCTCGGTGCTGGACGGCACCAAGTTTATCGCTGCGGCGGCCCACTATCCTGACGGCATCGACCCGTGGCACATCCTGCAGACCGGCGGCAGCGACATCAAAAGCGCCATTCCGATGGGCTCCGTGCTGACCCTGCCAGCAACCGGCTCTGAGTCCAACAAAGGTGCGGTGATCTCCCGTAAAACCACCGGCGACAAGCAGGCCTTTATGAACGAGCACGTGCAGCCGGTGTTTGCGGTACTGGATCCGGTTTACACCTACACCCTGCCGCCGCGTCAGGTGGCGAACGGCGTAGTGGACGCCTTTGTTCATACCGTTGAGCAGTACGTCACTTACCCGGTGAACGCCAAAATTCAGGATCGTTTCGCCGAGGGTATTCTGCTGACTCTGATTGAAGACGGCCCGGTGGCGCTGAAAGAGCCAGAAAACTACGAAGTGCGTGCCAACGTGATGTGGGCCGCGACTCAGGCGCTGAACGGCCTGATTGGTGCCGGCGTGCCGCAGGACTGGGCCACCCACATGCTGGGCCACGAGCTGACGGCGATGCACGGCCTCGATCACGCCCAGACCCTGGCGGTCGTTCTGCCTGCGCTGTGGAATGAGAAACGCGACACCAAGCGCGGCAAACTGCTGCAGTACGCTGAGCGCGTATGGGGTATCACCGCCGGTTCGGAAGAGGAGCGCATCGATGCCGCTATCGCCGCCACCCGCAACTTCTTCGAGCAGATGGGCGTGCCAACTCGCCTCTCCGGCTATGGCCTGGACGGCAGCTCCATCCCTGCCCTGCTGGCGAAACTGGAAGAACACGGCATGACCCAGATCGGTGAGCATCACGACATTACCCTCGACGTGAGCCGCCGTATTTACGAGGCCGCTCGCTAAGCGATTTTGCACGCTTACCTTTCGTTTTTCGGCATTTAGGCCAGGCTTAATGCACATACGCCACCAGAGGAGTACCTCTGGTGGATGTCCAATGAAGGAGGAAAAATGGCAAACCAAACCGTAATCAAGCTTCAGGACGGCAACGTAATGCCCCAGTTGGGGCTCGGCGTATGGAAAGCCGGTAACGACGAGGTCGTGTCCGCCATTCATAAAGCACTGGAAGTCGGCTATCGCTCCATTGATACCGCGGCCGCCTACAAAAATGAGGACGGCGTGGGCAAAGCGCTGGCCAGCGCCGGTGTGTCACGCGATGAGTTATTCATCACCACCAAGCTGTGGAACGACGACCAGAAGCGCCCTGCAGAAGCGCTCCAGGAGAGCCTGGACAAGCTGCAACTCGATTTCGTCGATCTCTACTTGATGCACTGGCCGGTGCCGGCGATCGATCACTATGTCGACGCCTGGAAAGGGATGATTGAGCTGCAGAAAGAAGGGCTGGTGAAGAGCATCGGAGTCTGTAATTTCCAGGTTCACCATCTGCAGCGCCTGATTGATGAGACGGGCGTGGCCCCTGTCATCAACCAGATTGAACTGCACCCGCTGATGCAGCAGCGTCAACTCCACTCCTGGAATGCGACCCACAAGATCCAGACTGAATCCTGGAGCCCACTGGCACAGGGCGGCGAAGGGGTGTTCGATCAGAAAATCATCCGCGATCTCGCCGATAAGTACGGCAAAACCCCGGCACAGATTGTCATTCGCTGGCATCTGGACTGCGGCCTGGTGGTGATCCCGAAATCCGTCACCCCGTCGCGCATCGCGGAAAACTTCAAGGTGTGGGATTTCCGTCTGGATAAAGATGAGCTGGGTGAAATTGCGAAGCTGGATAAAGGCAAGCGTTTAGGGCCGGATCCGGACCAGTTTGGCGGATAAATAAAAAACCCCGGCGAGCCGGGGTTTTATTTTACGCTTTGCGTTTTACGGGTTTCTTCGCGGTTGCCCCCGCGTTCGAACGCTGATGCACAATCGGCGTGTGCTTGGTCAACGCCGGGCGGGTATGACGATTCTGGCGACGCGCTTCGCGCATCTCATCCAGCGTTGGCGCAGGCACCAGGCAGTCGCGACGTGAGCCGATCAGGTGCTTTTTACCCATCTCTTCCAGCGCCTGGCGGATCAGCGGCCAGTTAGCCGGATCGTGATAGCGCAGCAGGGCTTTATGCAGGCGACGCTGTTTGTCCCCCTTCGGCACCACCACATCCTCACTCTTATAACCAATCTTACTCAGCGGGTTCTTGCCGGTGTAATACATGGTGGTGGAGTTCGCCAGCGGTGACGGATAGAAGTTCTGTACCTGATCCAGACGGAAGCGGCGCTGCTTCAGCCACAGGGCCAGATTCACCATATCCTCATCACGCGTACCCGGGTGGGCGGAGATGAAGTACGGGATCAGGTACTGCTCTTTCCCGGCCTGTTTGGAGTAAGTGTCGAACAGCTCTTTGAAGCGGTCATAGCTGCCCATCCCCGGCTTCATCATCTTCGACAGCGGGCCTTCTTCGGTATGCTCAGGAGCAATCTTCAGGTAGCCGCCCACGTGGTGGGTCGCCAGCTCTTTGATGTAGCGTGGATCTTCCACGGCGATGTCGTAACGCACGCCGGAAGCGATGAGGATCTTCTTGATGCCTTTCAGGCCGCGGGCGCGACGATACAGGTTAATCGTCGGCTCATGGTTGGTGTCCATGTGCTCGCAAATGCTCGGATAGACGCAGGAGAGACGACGGCAGGTCTGTTCCGCACGCGGCGACTTACAGCGCAGCATATACATGTTGGCTGTCGGGCCACCCAGATCGGAGATCACGCCGGTAAAGCCCGGAACCGTGTCGCGAATGGCTTCGATCTCGTTGACAATCGACTCTTCAGAACGGCTCTGGATGATGCGCCCTTCGTGCTCGGTAATGGAGCAGAAGGAGCAGCCACCGAAGCAGCCGCGCATGATATTGATCGAGAAGCGGATCATCTCATACGCCGGAATGCGGCTGTCGCCGTATGAAGGGTGCGGCACGCGCTTGTACGGCAGGGCAAAGACGCTGTCCATCTCTTCGGTGGAGAGCGGGATCGCCGGCGGGTTGACCCAGATATAACGCTCGCCGTGCTTTTGCATCAGCGCACGGGCACAGCCCGGGTTAGTTTCATGGTGCAGAATGCGCGACGCATGTGCGTAGAGCACTTTGTCAGCTTTGACTTTCTCAAAGGATGGCAGCAGCACGTAGGTCTTTTCCCACGGCTTTGGACGCGGCGGCTGAACGGTGATCGCTTTGGCTTCGGCTTTCTTCGGCTCAACAGGCTTGTTATCGGCACAGGGCAGATCTTCGCCGTACGGGTGCGGGATCGGGTCGATTTTGCCCGGCATATCGATGATGCGGGAATCCACCCCGCTCCAGCCCGGCAGCGCCTCTTTCACCATGATCGCGGTGTTGCGCACGTCGCGGATGTTGCCTACCGGCTCGCCCTGGGACAGACGGTGCGCCACCTCCACCAGCGGACGCTCGCCGTTGCCGAAGATCAGCATGTCGGCTTTGGAGTCCACCAGCACCGAACGGCGTACGGTATCAGACCAGTAGTCGTAATGGGCGGTACGGCGCAGGCTCGCCTCGATGCCACCCAGGATGACCGGCACGTCTTTCCATGCTTCTTTGCAGCGTTGGGTGTACACGAGAGTGGCGCGGTCCGGACGCTTGCCCGCCACGTTATCCGCGGTGTAGGCATCGTCGTGACGCAGTTTGCGATCGGCGGTGTAGCGGTTGATCATCGAGTCCATGTTGCCCGCGGTGACGCCGAAGAACAGGTTCGGTTTACCGAGGCGCATAAAGTCCTCTTTGCTGTTCCAGTCCGGCTGGGCAATGATCCCGACGCGGAAGCCCTGGGCTTCAAGCATACGACCGCAGATCGCCATGCCAAAGCTCGGGTGATCGACATAGGCATCGCCGGTCACCAGAATAATGTCGCAGCTGTCCCAGCCAAGTTGGTCCATCTCTTCACGAGACATCGGCAGGAACGGTGCCGGTCCAAAGCAGGCCGCCCAGTACTGGGGCCAGGAGAAGAGGTCACGATCCGGCTGGATCAGGGAAATTGCGCTCATAATGCTTCCGAAGAAAAAATAGACAAAAGGAGCGGGATTATACGCTGGATCAATGTGGGAAATGAAGGAGTATTGTGCGGGGATGTTAATGCCCGGTGGCGCTGCGCTTACCGGGCCTACGGGCCTGTAGGCCGGGTCAGGCGAAGCCGCCACCCGGCAAGATTTATGGTGCCGGATTGATTAACATTTGCCCCACCGAGCCCCTGTCCATCATCTCCAGCGTCTGGCTGTGGAACAGGAACGGGAAGTGCGGCCAGGAGGGCTGACCGTAATAGACCAGCAGTTCGACCTGTCCGTCGACCCAGACGGTATCTTTCCAGCCCCGGTCTTCCGGGAACGGCATGGCGCCGTTGACGTTGCGCACCAGGAACTTCACCCCTTCGATATGGAATGACTGCGGCATATCGGCGCGCACCGTCCAGCGCTCCCAGGTGCCCTGCTGGGCGGTGATATCAATGCGGTTCACATCCCACAGCTGGCCGTTGATGCCCGGATCGTCACCGAGGCTGATATCCCGGGTGCGCACCGGCGTCCCGCTCAGGACCTCGTCCGGCAGCAGGCGCATCGGCAGGGTATCGGTCACCAGCGGTAACAGGCCGGTTGGACGCAGGGTCAATACCAGGGTCGAGACCAGAATGCTCGACGGTTCAAAGAAGCCGCGCAGGCGGTCAACGATGCTCGCCGCCTCGCCGCAGGTGATCGACACTTCATCGCCGTTGGTCATATCCACCAGAATTTCGCGCCGCTCGCCCGGGGCCAGCGCCAGCTGCTTCACCGGCACCGGGGCCGGTAAAAAGCCCTGATCCCCGGCAATCACGTGTAGCGCCCGGCCATCGCTCATCTGCAACTGATAGCGGCGTGAGTTGGATGCATTCAGCAGGCGCAGGCGCACCCAGCCGCGTGACACCTCAACATACGGACTCTGTGCGCCGTTCACCAGCAGCGTGTCACCAACAAAACCGCCGCTGCCCGGCTCGCTGTACTCCGGCGAACCGAAGTTATCCAGTCGCTTGTCCTGAATGATGATCGGGAAGTCATCGACCCCGTAGTGATTCGGGATCGGCAGGGATTTGCTGATCTCATCTTCCACCAGCCACATCCCCGCCAGCCCGGTGTAGACCTGCTGCGCGGTGCGGTTTGGGGTGTTGGCGTGATACCAGAGGGTGGCGGCGTTCTGGCGAACCGGCAGAACCGGCGCCCAGTCGGCGCTCGGGGACATCATGCGCGGCGCACCGCCCAGCAGCGGGCCCGGCACCTGCAGGCCGCTGATGGTCATGGCGACGTTCTCCGCCAGGCGGTTGCTGTAGATCAGTTTGACGTCATCGCCGCTCCAGACGCGCACGGTCGGGCCAAGGTAGCGTCCGTTAACGCCCCAGACGTTCGCCCGCGTCCCCTGGGTGAACGACCAGTGGGTGCGCTGCAATGTCAGGAACAGCGGCTGACCGCGGCGGGATTCAAGTAACGGCGGGATGGGCAGCGGCTGCTGCTGCCCGGCGGCGTTTGCCCTCAGCGGAACCGCACCTGCACAAAGGGCGATACCCGATGCCTGAATAAACTGACGGCGACTGAGTGACATATTAGCTCCATGTATAAACGTACTAACAACGCGGGAACTCGTTTTCCCTTTAAGCCGGCTTAAACCCTGCCAGCGGCTTCGCGCTCTGCGACTTCTTTATCGAGTTCAGCGATTTTATTCAGCATTAATTCGCGGCAGTGAGCCGCCAGCTCGCGCACCTGATCTTTGCCATATTTACTGACATCGACCGGCGGCAGCATCTCGACGATAACCAGACCGTTACGCAGGCGGTTGAGGTTAATCTTATTCGATGTGTTGGAAACACACACCGGAATAATAGGTACACCTGCCGCAATTGCGGCGTGAAACGCGCCAGTTTTGAACGGCAGCAGGCCGCGACCGCGGCTGCGGGTCCCTTCCGGGAACATCCAGATGGAGATTCTGCGCTTTTTGAAGTGGTTTACCACCTCGGCGATGGTGCCGTGCGCTTTGGCGCGGTTGTTACGGTCGATCAGCAGGTTGCCGGTCAGCCAGTAGAGCAGGCCGAAGAACGGCACCCACAGCAGGCTTTTTTTGCCCACGGTGACGGTTGGCGGCTGGACGATTTTTGCCGCAGTGACCATATCGTAGTTGTTCTGATGGTTACCGATATAGATAGCGTTGCCATGTTTCTCTGCCCCTTCCGGCAGACGCGTTTCTACTTTCAGTCCAAACAGTGGCCCCAGACGAGCAAACATGTGGCCAAAAGTGGCAACGTGTTTTGGATTACGCGGGCTGAACAGGCAGTAAATACAGCCGAAAATACAGACCAGAATGCAGTAAATAACGGCAAGAATGGAACGAACAATTAATAGCATAGCGACCTCAAAAACCCCTGACAGCTGACGATTATACTGCAACTGTTCACTGGTAACTCTTTTGTTTTTATAACGGATGTTTAACGCGAGACCCCCTCCTGAACGGAGGGGGAGGTGCTCTGTTACGCTTCGTTGTTGCTCGCATTACCGCGGTTCGGAGAGTCGATCTCCACGCGGTCGATGCGTTGCAGGCCGCGCATCAACGACCCTCTGCGTCCACGTTCGCCCACCACTTTCTGCAGCTCTTCCGGGCGCAGTTTGATTTTGCGTTTACCCACGTGGATAGTCAGAGTGCTCTGCGGCGGCAGAATAAAGAGGTGCGCCAGGCTGTCTTCACCTGCGGCCGCTTCCGCCGTTGCGATGTTGATGATCTTGTTACCTTTACCTTTCGACAGCTGCGGCAGGTCACTGAGCGGGAACATCAGCATCCGGCCTGCGGCGGAGATCGCCAGCAGCATGTCGCTCTCGTCCTCAATCACCAGCGGCGTCAGGACGCGGGCGTTATCCGGCAGGCTAATCAACGCCTTGCCCGCGCGGTTACGCGACACCAGATCGTTAAAGGTACAGATAAAGCCGTAGCCCGCATCGGAGGCCAGCAGCAGCTTCTGCTCGTCGCCTTCCATCAGCATATGCTCAACCGTCGCACCCGGCGGCAGCGTCAGCTTGCCGGTCAGCGGCTCGCCCTGCCCGCGCGCCGACGGCAGCGTAATCGGATCGATGGCGTAGCTGCGCCCGGTAGTGTCGATAAAGGCCACCGGCTGGTTGCTCTTGCCCTTCACCGCAGCTTTGAAGCTGTCGCCCGCTTTGTAACTCAGACCCGGGGCGTCGATGTCGTGCCCCTTGGCGCTGCGTACCCAGCCGCTTTGCGACAGCACGATGGTCACCGGCTCGGACGGCTGCATGTCATGCTCGCTCATCGCTTTCGCTTCTTCGCGCTCGTGCAGCGGAGAGCGACGGTCGTCGCCGAAGGAGTCGGCATCCGCCTGCAGCTCTTTCTTCAGCAGGTTGTTCATCTTGCGATCGGAGGCGAGGATCGCCTGCAGCCGATCGCGCTCTTTTTCCAGCTCGTTCTGCTCGCCGCGGATCTTCATCTCTTCCAGTTTGGCGAGATGGCGCAGTTTCAGCTCAAGGATCGCTTCGGCCTGAGTTTCGCTGATGCCAAAGCGCGACATCAGCGCTGGCTTCGGCTCATCCTCGGTACGAATGATCTCGATCACTTCGTCGATGTTGAGGAACGCCACCAGCAAACCTTCGAGGATATGCAGGCGCTTGAGCACTTTTTCCAGGCGATGGTTCAGACGACGGCGCACCGTATCGCGGCGGAACGTCAGCCACTCGGTGAGGATCTCAAGCAGGTTTTTTACCGCCGGACGCCCGTCGAGCCCAATCATGTTCAGGTTGATACGGTAGCTTTTTTCCAGATCCGTGGTGGCGAACAGATGGTTCATCACCGGCTCCATGTCCACGCGGTTGGAGCGCGGCACAATCACCAGACGGGTCGGGTTCTCGTGGTCGGATTCATCGCGCAGGTCATCCACCATCGGCAGCTTTTTATTGCGCATCTGGGAGGCGATCTGCTCCAGCACTTTCGCGCCGGAAACCTGATGCGGCAGCGCAGTGATCACCACCGCGCCGTCCTCTTTGGTCCACACCGCGCGCATGCGCACGGAGCCGCGACCGTTCTGGTAGATTTTGCGGATTTCCGCGCGGGAGGTGATGATCTCCGCTTCGGTTGGGTAGTCCGGCCCCTGGACGATATCCAGCAGCTCATCCAGCGAGGTTTTTGGCTGTTCAATCAGGGTGATGGCCGCTTTCGCCACTTCACGCAGGTTATGCGGCGGAATATCCGTCGCCATCCCCACGGCAATACCGGTAGTGCCGTTCAGCAGAATATTCGGCAAACGCGCAGGCAGCATTTTCGGCTCCTGCATCGTACCGTCGAAGTTCGGCACCCACTCCACGGTGCCCTGGCCCAGCTCGCTGAGCAGCAGTTCGGCATATTTAGAGAGGCGGGATTCGGTGTAACGCATCGCCGCGAAGGATTTCGGATCGTCCGGTGCACCCCAGTTCCCCTGGCCGTCGACCAGCGGATAGCGGTAAGAGAACGGCTGGGCCATCAGCACCATGGCTTCATAACAGGCGCTGTCGCCGTGCGGATGGTATTTACCCAGCACGTCGCCCACGGTACGGGCGGATTTTTTAAACTTGGCGCTGGCATTCAGACCCAGCTCAGACATCGCATAAACGATGCGGCGCTGAACGGGTTTCAGCCCATCACCGATAAACGGCAACGCCCTGTCCATGATGACGTACATGGAGTAGTTCAGGTAGGCGTTTTCCGTGAATTCATGTAGCGCGAGGCGCTCTGCCATATCGCTCATTAAATGGGATTCCTCAACTCAGAAACCGGTTGGTTTCAGGCAATATTGCCGCAGATACTACCTTATCTGGCGAGTCGAGTCACAGAGAAAAAGGGCCGCAATGGCGGCCCTTTTTCGGGTTATTTACTCAGCTTGATAACCTGTTTCACGTCGATTTCGAAATCGTTCCACTCTTTATCGACTTTACCCTGCAGCTCAACCTTATCCTGCGGGGTGACGGTCACGCCGTTCCAGCGCTTGTGGTCAATTTCGACCACCACCGTACCGCTCTCGTCGCGGAAGGTGTAGCGGTCATCGGACAAGCGCTCGGTGATGTTCCCGCGCAATTTCACCCAGCTGTCGTCCTTCTGATCCTTGACCTTCTGCGCCGTGGTGAGGTTGGCGTCGTTATCGACAAAACCGCCCTGCTGGGTTTGCGTCTGGGTTGCCGTGGCCGACGGGCCGTTAAACCCGCCCTGAGCCGCAAAAACCGGCGCGGTGGTGATCATCATGATGGCAGCAATCGCAGCGTATTTTTTCATCTTAACTCTCCCTTTAGAGCCTGTCCCGGTAGGCGTATTTGTTGCAGACAGTTTGAACACGGACAGCGCGGAACAACCGGAGCGTACTTGAAGTCCGTGAGGATTGTGAGCACTGCCCAGGTTCAAAATGGCAAATAAAATAGCCTAACGGGATAGGCTGTTGATGTTGTTTCGCAGTCCATTTAACAGGGTAAACCTTAACAACTTCTTAAGCGGAAAATTTAAATTTTTTTACTGTACAGCCGGGCGTGACAGAGGGTTTACTGGCCGCAACAGGGAGGGCACATGCGCATTTTACTGGTAGAAGACGACAAGCTGATTGGCGACGGCATTAAGGCCGGGCTGACAAAACTGGGCTTCAGCGTGGACTGGTTCACCGAGGGTGAAACCGGCAGAGCGGCGCTCTACAGCGCCCCCTATGATGCCGTGGTGCTGGATCTGACCCTACCCGGCATCGACGGGCTACAGATCCTGCGCGACTGGCGGGAACGGGGCCGCAGCGAGCCGGTGCTGATCCTGACCGCGCGGGACGCGCTCAACCAGCGCGTCGAAGGGTTGCGCCTCGGGGCCGACGATTATCTCTGCAAACCCTTTGCCCTGATCGAAGTGGCCGCCCGTCTTGAAGCGCTGGTGCGCCGCAGCCACGGCCAGGCGCGCAGCGAACTGCGCCACGGCGGCGTAACGCTCGATCCCAGCCGGCTGGTGGCCAGCCTAAATGGCGAAACCCTGGTGCTCAAGCCCAAAGAGTTCGCCCTGCTGGAGCTGTTGATGCGCAACGCGGGCCGCGTGCTGCCGCGCAAGCTGATTGAAGAGAAGCTCTATACCTGGGACGACGATGTCTCCAGCAACGCCATAGAAGTCCACGTTCACCATCTGCGCCGCAAGCTCGGCAGCGATTTTATCCGCACCGTGCACGGCATCGGTTACACCCTGGGTGACGCATGAAACTGACCCAACGCCTGAGCCTCAAGCTGCGCCTCACGCTGCTGTTCCTCGCCCTGTCGCTGACGGCGTGGTTTGCCGCCAGCCTGGTCGCCTGGCACCAGACCAGCGATAAGCTCGATAAGCTGTTCGACACCCAGCAGATGCTGTTTGCCAAACGGCTGCTGACCATGGATCTGGATGAGATCCGCGCCCCGCAACGGATGCGCGAGGTGCCGAAAAAAGCGAAACACGGGCATCTGGACGACGATGCGCTGGCCTTCGCCATCTACACCCCCGACGGCAAAATGGTGCTCAACGACGGTGAAAACGGGCGCGATATTCCCTATCACTATCGCCGGGAAGGTTTTGATAACGGCCAGCTCAACGACGATAACGACGAATGGCGATTCTTATGGCTCACCGCGCCGGACGGAAAGTACCGGGTGGTGGTCGGCCAGGAGCGGGAGTACCGCCAGGAGATGGCGCTGGACGTGGTGAGATCGCAGCTCACCCCGTGGCTGGTGGCCCTGCCGGTGATGCTGCTGCTGCTGATCGTCCTGTTGAGCCGTGAACTCTGGCCGCTGAAAAAGCTGACCCAAACCCTGCGCGCCCGCTCCCCCGATGCCACTGACCGGCTGGCGACGCATGGCGTGCCCGTTGAGGTTCGCCCCCTGGTGGACGCGCTGAATCAGCTTTTCGCCCGCACCCAGGAGATGATGGCCCGGGAGCGTCGTTTTACTTCGGATGCCGCCCACGAGCTGCGCAGCCCGTTAACCGCCCTGAAAGTGCAGACCGAAGTGGCGCAGATGTCGCTGGACGATCCGCAGGCGCAGGCGAAAGCCCTGACCCAGCTGCACGCCGGGATCGACCGGGCATCAAGGCTGGTTGAACAGCTCCTGACGCTGTCGCGCCTGGATTCGCTGGAAAATCTGGACGATGTCGAAACCCTTAACATGGCCGATTTACTCCAGTCGGCAGTGATGGATATCTATCACCCGGCGCAGCAGGCCGGAATCGACATTCGGCTCAACATCCACGCTCCGCAGGTCACCCGCTCCGGGCAGCAATTACTTCTGAGCCTGCTGGTGCGCAACCTGCTGGACAACGCCGTGCGCTACAGCCCGCGCGGTAGCCAGGTGGAGGTGACGCTCGACGCCCACAGCGTGACCGTACGCGACACCGGCCCGGGTATTTCCCCCGACGCCCTGGCGCGGATCGGGGAGCGTTTTTATCGCCCACCCGGTCAGGATCAGACCGGCAGCGGCCTGGGTCTGTCGATTGTGAAGCGCATCGCCGCCCTGCACCGAATGACGGTTTCGCTACGCAACGGGCAGAATGGCGGATTTGAGGTCAGGATCGGCTGGTAAGGCATTATTGCTTTTTCAGCAAAAGACTTTGCACATTTTGCTAATTTCACCGCACCGCTGTCGCGCGTAGAATGGCCCTCAGACTCGCTACTCTGAGGACAACTTAATGAGCAATATCCTGATTATCAACGGCGCGAAAAAATTCGCCCACTCTAATGGCCAACTGAATGACACCCTGACCGAGGTCGCGGACGGCTTCCTGCGCGACGCCGGGCATGATGTTAAGGTCGTGCGCACCGACGGCGAGTACGATATCCAGGCCGAAGTGCAGAACTTCCTCTGGGCCGACGTCGTAATCTGGCAAATGCCTGGCTGGTGGATGGGCGCGCCATGGACCGTGAAAAAGTACATGGACGACGTCTTTACCGAAGGTCACGGCGCGCTGTATGCCAGCGACGGCCGCACCCGCTCTGATGCATCGAAGAAATACGGCTCCGGCGGCCTGATCCAGGGGAAAAAATACATGCTCTCCCTGACCTGGAACGCACCGATGGAAGCCTTCACCGAAGAAGATCAGTTCTTCCACGGCGTGGGCGTTGACGGTGTTTATCTGCCGTTCCACAAGGCTAACCAGTTCCTCGGAATGGAAGCCCTGCCGACCTTTATCACCAACGACGTGATCAAAATGCCGGATGTGCCACGCTATATCGCAGAATATCGCAAGCATCTCGCGGAAATTTTTGCTTAACTGATGGCATGTTATCAGGAGAAATGACCATGCTTACCGTTATTGCTGAAATTCGCACCCGTCCTGGGCAACATCACCGTCAGGCGGTGCTGGATCAGTTCGCAAAAATTATCCCAACCGTTTTAGAAGAGGCTGGCTGCCACGGCTACGCGCCGATGGTGGACACCGCCGCAGGCGTCAGCTTCCAGACCACCGCCCCGGACTCCATTGTGATGGTTGAGCTGTGGGAGACCGTGGCCCACCTCGAAGCCCACCTGCAAACCCCGCACATGAAAGCGTGGAGCGAGGCGGTGAAAGGTGACGTTCTGGAAACCCATATCCGTATTCTGGAGCAGGGGGTTTAACCTCCACGGTATCGCCGGGCTGCACTGCGTTTGCCCGGCCTACGTTTTTGTAGGCCCGGTAAGCGTAGCGCCACCGGGCAAAACAGAAGCCCGGTAACCTTAGGTTACTGGGCTTTTTTTATCACCTTAAAGCGCAGCTGCTATGCTTATTCCTGATTTCATTGTTATCTGGAGGAAGGAATGGGAATTTTTAACTTCGTTAAAGAAGCAGGTGAAAAGCTGTGGGATAACCTGACCGATCACAAAGGTCAAAGTGATAAAGTCTCGGAGCACCTTAAAAAGCTCAACATACCGGGTGCCGAAAAGGTGCAGGTCAACGTCAACGACGGTAAGGCCGTGGTGACGGGCGACGGGCTGACCCAGGAGCAGAAGGAGAAAATCCAGGTCGCGGTGGGGAACATCGCAGGGGTCAGCGAGGTGGAGAACACCATCACCGCCACCGACACCCAGCATGAAGCCACCTACTACACGGTAAAATCGGGCGACACCCTGAGCGCCATCTCCAAAACCGTGTATGGCGATGCGTCGAAATACAACAAAATCTTTGAAGCCAACCGACCTATGCTCTCCAGCCCCGATAAAATTTATCCGGGGCAGACGCTGCGTATTCCTGAAGCCTGATAGCGTCGCACAGAGGGACGATAATGAAGATAGCCTGTCTGGGCTGGGGCTCGTTGATATGGAAAAGCGGCTCACTCCCCGTCGCCGGGGAGTGGAAAACCGACGGGCCGTCGCTGCCCGTCGAGTTTTGCCGGGTCAGCGACGGCGGTGAACTGGCTACCGCCATCTGTATGAATGCGCCTGCCGTACCGGTGCTCTGGGCATGGCTCAACGCGGAAACGCTGAGCGTGGCCTGCCAGGCGTTGCGCGAGCGCGAGGGGATCCCGGAGGAACGTTGTGACGGCATCGGCTCGCTGCCGATCGCCGGTCGCCACACCGGTCTGCTTTCAGAATGGGCAGTGGAGAGAGGTATCGAGGCGGTGATCTGGACCGGACTGCCGCCGAGAAGCGCCTCGCTGGAGGGCCGGGTGCCCACCGTGGACGAAGCCATTGTCTATCTGGACAACCTGAGCGGCGAGGCCCGCCAGCACGCGCGGAACTACATCGACCAGGTGCCGGAGCAGATCGACACGCCTTACCGACGAGTCATAAAAGAGGTGCTGGGGTGGTGACCTCACCCCAGCTTTTATTTACCAGTACAATTTCCAGCTCTGGGTAAAACGCACCAGAGCTTCTACATAGAAGTAGTCCCCCCAACTGGCGCACTCATCCACGCCCTTATTGCTGGCGAGGTGATAAACCGAGTGCTTCAGCAGACCGTTGCCCTTCTCCTCTTTGCCCATCAGATAGTGCTTCGTCAGCGAGGACATGATCCCTTTCGCCCACGCCAGATAGCGCTCGCGGTCCGGGTCGGTCGCCGGCAGATGCTTCACCAGCTCCAGCAGGCCGCACACCGCAATCGCCGCCGATGACGAATCGCGCAGGGCGTCGGTGCCCACCAGAGCCAGATCCCAGTGGCAGACATGATCCTCCGGCAGGCGATTGAGGAAGTAGTTCGCCAGCCGTTTTGACAGGGCGATCATGGTCGCGTCGCCGGTATAGATATAGCTCAGCAGGAAACCGTAAATCCCCCACGCCTGGCCGCGCGACCAGCAGGAGTCATCCGCATAGCCCTGCTGGGTGTTGCCGTAGCGCGGTGCGCCGGTAACCACGTCCATATAGTAGGTGTGGAAGGTCGAAGCATCTTCGCGGATGAGATACGTCGCGGCCTGCATCACGTGGGCTTTAGCGGCCTCGGCAAAGCGCGGATCCCCGGTCTGCTCGGTCGCCCAGTAGAGCAGCGGCAGGTTCATGTTGCAGTCGATAATCATCCGCCCGGCCTGTTCCGGATCCGCCAGATCGCCCCACGCCTGGATGATCTTCGCTTTCTCGTGGAAGCGCTCCAGCAGCGCTTCGGCGGCCAGCAGCGAGAAACCGCGCGCCTCACGGCTGCCGGTCAGCCGCCAGTCCGCCACGCAGGAGAGAGTGTAGAGGAAACCGAGATCGTGGGTGTTGGTGTCGCTGCGCCCGGCGATGCGCAGGCCAAACGAGCGGGTGTGTTTCTCGGCCATGGCACGGAATTTTTCATCACCGCTCATCTCCCACGCCAGCCACAGCTGCCCGGTCCAGAAGCTGGTGGTCCACTCGACGTTGTCAGTCAGCGGGTAATACCCCTCCTTGCAGGTTTCTGCCGGAAATTTGTCGCCGAACTCCGTTAAATGACGGCTAATCAGGTCGAGGACGTGGCTGCGCGCCGAGCTTAACTCATCGCTAAAGGCGCGTTCATCCACGGGGGCGGGAATATCGGCCAGACGTTCCTCGGTGATATGACTTAACATAATTCGATTCCTTCTTTGACGGCGTAAATTAGTGGTGTTCTGCAACGTTCAGCGTTTTAGCGCCGCGCCATTTGCTCTGGCAGGCGGATAAGGTAAACGCAGAAATCAGGGTAAAGGTCAGCGCCGTAGCGCCCATGATGATATAAGTCTGCTCAAAGCCGATGCGGTCATACATATAACCGGCCGGTGAGGACACTACGACGTTGCCGACGTAGAGCATCGCCTGATAGCCCAGCAGATACATGGTGGCGTTGACGCGTTTATCGAAATGCTCGGCGATATATTTAAATACCGACACCAGCAGGAGACAGATTTCGGTAATGACTCCAACTTATTGATAGTGTTTTATGTTCAGATAATGCCCGATGACTTTGTCATGCAGCTCCACCGATTTTGAGAACGACAGCGACTTCCGTCCCAGCCGTGCCAGGTGCTGCCTCAGATTCAGGTTATGCCGCTCAATTCGCTGCGTATATCGCTTGCTGATTACGTGCAGCTTTCCCTTCAGGCGGGATTCATACAGCGGCCAGCCATCCGTCATCCATATCACCACGTCAAAGGGTGACAGCAGGCTCATAAGACGCCCCAGCGTCGCCATAGTGCGTTCACCGAATACGTGCGCAACAACCGTCTTCCGGAGCCTGTCATACGCGTAAAACAGCCAGCGCTGGCGCGATTTAGCCCCGACGTATCCCCACTGTTCGTCCATTTCCGCGCAGACGATGACGTCACTGCCCGGCTGTATGCGCGAGGTTACCGACTGCGGCCTGAGTTTTTTAAGTGACGTAAAATCGTGTTGAGGCCAACGCCCATAATGCGGGCGGTTGCCCGGCATCCAACGCCATTCATGGCCATATCAATGATTTTCTGGTGCGTACCGGGTTGAGAAGCGGTGTAAGTGAACTGCAGTTGCCATGTTTTACGGCAGTGAGAGCAGAGATAGCGCTGATGTCCGGCAGTGCTTTTGCCGTTACGCACCACCCCGTCAGTAGCTGAACAGGAGGGACAGCTGATAGAAACAGAAGCCACTGGAGCACCTCAAAAACACCATCATACACTAAATCAGTAAGTTGGCAGCATCACCCAGATTTCCAGACCGTACAGCGGCTTGAGAACCGAAATTAACAGGTGCGAATCGCACATCCCGGAAATAATCAGTCGCGCTCCGACAATCAGGCCGACAATCAAAAGTCCGCGTTTGGCCCCGATAAAGTTAACGAACAGCGGGATCACCATATACATGACGAACTCCATCCCCGACTGCACGGTACCCAGATAGCCAAACACCGCGTTACCCTGGTGAATATCATCGAAGAAGGTGACGAAATAGCGGGAGAACTGCTGCTCGGCGATAAACATCATCCACGCCACCCCCGCCACGTACAGGCAGAAGGCCCAGAACTTGCGGCTGCGCAACAGGGCATAGACGTCCGCCGGAGCGATTTTCTCTTTGGTCAGCACCTCACCGGCATGGGCCGAGTTGGTGTTCACTTTCAGGTTCAGCAGGACGATCAGCATAATCACCGACGCCACGCTGCCCATAATAAAGTTGTACGCCGGGGAGAGGTTAAACAGCAGGCCGGAGAACGAGGAAGCCACCGCCCAACCCAATGAACCCCACATGCGGATCTGACCAAACTCCATGCCATTAAGGCGGCTGAAACGGTCAGAATAGGATTCGCACGCCGCCACGCCCGCATACCAGGCGAAGCTTAAATAGAGCGCGCCGATAATAATCCCCAGCATGGTGTTGGACATTAACAGCGGCTGATAAACGTAAATAAAGAACGGCGCCATCAGGGCGGACATCGCCACCACAAAATAGAGCAGGTATTTGCTCATGCCGATCTTATCCAGAATATAGCCGTAGATCGGTTTCAGAATAACGGAGAAGATCCCGTTAACCGCAAATACGGTACCGATCACCGACCCGCTGAGATTGGCTTTTTGTCCGAGCCAGATCGCCAGCAGGCCAATACTCGCGGACCAGGTAAAGAAATAGAGAAAGATAAAACTGCTGATTTTGTAATATTCAGTTTTGTTATTCATACCAACCTCGCCGATATCCAGGGTAAGGGCTTTATAAAATGAACGACAGCTGACGTTCGCTTCCAGGTGCGCGAATCACCACCTGGTTATTGTTGATTTGCAGTTGGGGGCTTTCCGCCCGGTTTTTATTCTGTGCAGAGGCCGTCACCGCGCAGCAGAGCCAGCTCTCCCCTTTAGGGATGGTGGTGCTGAGCACCGGAATAGCGGCGCATTCGGCAAACATGATGCTGCTGTTTGGCGGCGTCACCACGCTGTCGGGCTGGCGGGTGATGTTTGGTGAGAGATCGACGATGGCGCTGCTGCCGTTGTCCGCGCTCAGATAACTGCCCCGACCGTGCAGCTGCGGCTCAGCTTTGATCACTGCAAACCCGCCCTCGACCGTTTGCAGCGTGCGTGCGCTGTTGATGCGGTGCAGACGCAGATGCCACTCGCCGAAGGGCACCTGCCAGCTCTCGATATGGACGTCATGCCACGGCGACCAGCGCGAAAAAATACAATTTTCGTCAACACGGACTTCCTCGCACTCGCGGCGTCCACGGAAGTAGTTATCGCCATCGGCCAGCAGCAGCATGGAATCGCAGGCGGCGTGCTTGAGGCCGAAACGCCCACGCTCAATGGTGAAACCAAAGCGGCTGGAGTAGGCAAATTTGGTGTACTTCGCCTCGGTATTAACGTAGTTGTTCAGCTCCAGCTGTCCGGCGGTGAGCAGGGTCACATGATCGGAGTGGATCAGGATCTGCTGGGCATGGGGGATAACGCGCTTTTCGGCCAGCGCTGGCAGCGGCTGCTCGTCGGCCTGCCAGAACGGATGGCTCTCCGGCAGGGCCAGGATCAGGTACGTTTTCAGCGCCCAGTACGGCGAGCCGGGGGAGTTATAGTCCTCGCACATCGCCAGATTCGGGTAGGCAAACCCGAGGGTCAGGATCCCATCGCGATCGGTTATCGGCTGCTGCTGCCACCAGCGCAGATGGCGGAGAATAATCCCCTTCACGATGCCCGGCGTGAACACCTCCAGCCCGGAGAAGGCCACCGCGCTCCAGAAGGCGACCATCGCGAAGCGGTAGGTCAGGCTGCGGCCAAAGGGCACTGAGGCACCGTCAGCGGCGGACATGTAGATGAAGTCTTCAGCAAACAGACGCGAACGCTGGCGCAGCACCTCTGCCCGTGCCTCATCGCCGCTCAGGGTGGCGTAGATCAGACCGTAGAAGTGAAACGCCATTGAGATGTAGTAATCCTTTGGCCGCCCCGGACCGTCGGAGTACCAGCCCTCCCCCAGATAGTAGGCGTCCATCATCGCGAAGCGGCGATCGATGGCCTGCTGGTCATAAGGCAGCCCGGCACGCTTAAAGCCGAGCTGCACCATGATGGCGAAGTAGTTCCAGTTGCTGTCCGGCATCGTCGCATCGGTGATTTGGTTCAGCAAGGCATGAAGGTTCATCACCTCGCGCTCGCTGAACAGATCGGTGAGTTTGTCCTGCAGCAGCGCCAGCCCGAGACCGTAGGCCGCCATCTCCACCAGACGCTGATCGTAAGGCCCGGCTTCGCCCCAGTAACCTGCGCTTTGCGGGTCGGTGCCCTGCTTAATGGCGGCGATGTATTTGTCGCTGAACGGCGTGCTGTCGCCTGCGGCCATCAGCGGAAACAGCCCCCACAGCACCCGGGACAGCCCCTCCATCTGCGCCACATCCGTGGCGTAATGCGCACTGGTATCGCCCAGCGAAAAGCGGGAGCTACCCGCCGGGAACTGCGTGTCCACTGCTTCCAGCAGAGTGTTCAGCGCCGCCACCAGATCCTGACGGGATGACAACGGATTTGATTTTTCTTTGTTTGCCGCGCACATAGGGTCGTCCTCGTAATCAACTGCGGCAAAGAATAGTTAATCAGCGAGGGGCAGAAATGTTAGCCGGGTCACAGGTGTGAGAGATGAATAAACCCGCAGTTGAGGAAATTTAAAAAGGTGGTTTATAAAGAGGCAGGAAAAGGGAAAAATTGAGTTTTATTGCACTATGCGCAAAACACCCACGGCGGAACATCTTGAGCTGATCGCCCTGAACGATACCATCGTGTCGTTCAGTCGCCTGTTCGCCAACACCGTGCGCTACCATCACTGGCACCAGTGTCTGGAAATTCTCTATGTCGAAGAAGGATTTGGCATAGCGATTGTCGATAATCGCCACTACACCATGCGCCCGGGACGGCTGTTTTTCTTTCCGCCTTTTACCCTGCACAAAGTAATGGTCGATCCTCAGGCCGAAGCGAACTATCGCCGCACCATTATTCATCTCGATCAGCATGCGGTCCTGAAGGCGCTGCGTGATTTTCCGCAAACCCAGCAGCGGCTACAGAAGCTGTCGCAGCGCGGAGGGGAGGCCTGGGTGGCGGATATGGCGCACTGCCACAGCCATCTCGATCATCTGTTCAGCTGTTATCCGCCGCCGATGAACAGCGAGCGCGTCGCCAGCCTGCTGATCGGCCTGTTTGCCATGCTGCCGCACGATGACGAAGGCCAGCCCGGTAACAGTCAGGGGATCGCCAGCCAGGTGATGTTCTGGCTGGATGAGCATTACCAGCAAAAATTCAGCCTCGATGCGCTGGCAGGCGAGCTGGGGAAATCCCGCAGCTACGTGTCACGGAAATTCCATGCCGAAACGGGGGAAAAAATTCACGATTATTTGAATACGTTACGCCTGCGCAAGGCCTGCGAAAGTTTGCTGCACTCGGAGGCGAGCGTGCGGGATATTGCCGCGCGGGTGGGGTTTTCGGATGTGACCTATTTTATCAGCGCATTTAAAAAGGGCATCGGAGAGACGCCCTTACAGTATAGAAAGAATCATGCAGCCTGAGGAGATGCCGGGTGGCGGCGATGCCTTACCCGGCCTACAAAATCCGTAGGCCCACGCAAGTCCCGTAGGCCCGTGCAAGCGAAGCGCCGCCGGGCAAATAGCCCGCACGATCCCTGCCGACCGGCATTTTATCAGCCTTCAATATCCGCCAGGTCGCCCTTCTCCTGCAGCCAGTTGCGGCGGTCTTCCGAGCGCTTCTTGGCCAGCAGCATATCCATCACCGCGTTGGTCTGCTGCTCGTCTTCATCGCTGATGGTCAACTGCACCAGACGGCGGGTATTAGGATCGAGCGTGGTTTCACGCAGCTGCAGCGGGTTCATCTCGCCCAGCCCTTTAAAGCGCTGCACGTTCGGTTTGCCCTTCTTGCGCTTGAGCTGCTCCAGCACGCCCGCCTTCTCTTCTTCCGTCAGGGCGTAATAGACCTCTTTGCCGAGATCGATACGGTACAGCGGCGGCAGCGCCACGTGGACATGACCGTTTTTCACCAGCGTACGGAAGTGCTTCACGAACAGCGCACACAGCAGGGTGGCGATGTGCAGGCCATCGGAGTCCGCATCCGCAAGGATACAGATCTTGCCGTAACGCAGCTGGCTCAGATCCTCGCTGTCCGGATCGATACCGATCGCCACGGAGATGTCGTGCACCTCCTGCGACGCCAGCACTTCATCGGAAGAGACTTCCCAGGTGTTGAGGATCTTCCCCTTCAGCGGCATGATCGCCTGATATTCACGATCGCGCGCCTGCTTGGCCGATCCGCCCGCCGAGTCCCCTTCTACCAGGAACAGCTCGGTGCGGTTCAGATCCTGCGCGGTACAATCCGCCAGCTTGCCCGGCAGCGCAGGACCGCTGGTGAGCTTTTTACGCACCACTTTCTTCGCCGCCCGCAGACGACGCTGGGCGCTGGAAATCGCCATCTCGGCCAGCATTTCCGCAGCCTGAACGTTCTGGTTCAGCCACAGGCTGAAAGCATCTTTCACCACGCCGGAGACGAAGGCCGCGCACTGGCGCGAGGAGAGACGCTCTTTGGTCTGCCCGGCAAACTGCGGATCCTGCATTTTGACCGACAGCACATAGGCGCAGCGATCCCAGATATCCTCCGCCGACAGCTTCACGCCGCGCGGCAGGATATTGCGGTATTCGCAGAACTCGCGCATCGCGTCCAGCAGCCCCTGGCGCAGGCCGTTAACGTGCGTCCCGCCCTGCATGGTTGGGATCAGGTTGACGTAGCTTTCGGTCAGCAGCTCGCCGCCTTCCGGCAGCCACAGCAGCGCCCAGTCCACCGCTTCCGTATCACCAGAAAAATTACCGATGAACGGTTTTTCCGGCAGGGTTTGCAGGCCGTTGACCGCTTCGCCCAGGTAATCGTTCAGACCGTCCTGATAGCACCAGCGCTGTTCACTGTTGTTGACCTCATCCTTAAAGGTAATTTCCACCCCAGGGCAGAGGACCGCTTTCGCTTTCAGAATGTGCGTTAAGCGTGAGACCGAGAAACGCGGGCTGTCGAAGAAGCTCTCGTCCGGCCAGAAGTGGACGCTGGTGCCGGTATTGCGTTTGCCGCAGGTGCCGATCACCTTCAAATCCTGGACTTTGTCGCCGTTCTCAAAGGCGATGTTGTACACCTGGCCGTCGCGCTTAACGGTAACTTCAACCCGTTTTGACAGGGCGTTGACCACGGAGATACCTACCCCGTGCAGACCGCCCGAGAACTGGTAGTTTTTGTTGGAGAATTTGCCGCCCGCGTGCAGACGGCAGAGGATCAGCTCAACCGCCGGAACACCCTCTTCCGGGTGAATATCCACCGGCATGCCGCGACCGTCGTCGATCACTTCCAGCGACTGGTCGGCGTGCAGAATAACGTCGACGCGTTTGGCATGACCCGCCAGCGCTTCGTCGACGCTGTTATCAATTACTTCCTGGCCCAGATGGTTTGGGCGCGTGGTATCAGTGTACATCCCCGGACGGCGGCGAACCGGCTCAAGCCCGGTGAGTACCTCAATGGCATCAGCGTTATAGGTTTGCGTCATGATTTAAACTAGCAATTCGCAGCGATTGTCAGAGGCTGTGCAGACCAAGAAAGTCGACAATCTGGGTGAAATGATCCTCAAAGCCCGTGAAGGCATGATTACCGCCCTCTTCTATAGTCTGGCGGCAGGAGGCGTAGTACGCCACCGCCTGGCGGTAATCCAGCACTTCATCACCCGTCTGTTGCAGCAGCCAGATAAGATCTGGCGCTTCCAGCGGATCAATCTGCATAACTTTGAGGTCGTAAATATGGCGTGACTCTAGCACATATTGCTGTCCGGTGTAGGGGTTCTCGTTGTGCCCCAGATAGCCCACCAGCAGCTCAAAAGGCCGTACCGCCGGGTTGACGACCACCGCGGGCACCATAAAGCACTGGGACAGCCAGGTGGCGTAGTAACCGCCGAGGGATGACCCCACCACGCCAAAGGGCTCGCCGCCGTGCGCCAGGACAATCGCCTCCAGCATTTCGGCGGCTTCGGCCGGGTACGGCGGCAGCTGAGGCACGATCATCTCGACGTGGGGATGATGCACCTCCAGCCACTGTCGAAACAGCGTCGCTTTAGCCGAGCGCGGGGAACTGTTGAATCCGTGCAAATAGAGAAGCGCAGACATCAGTAGCCTTCTGACGCGGTATCCGGGCGGAACTGCGTGCTTTGCAGGCGGCAGACTTCGGTCGTTAACGAGCCGTCGGCATGCAGTTCCAGCCAGCGCCAGCCTGGGGCAATGGTGTCTAAAGTGAAGTTCGCGCAGTGCGGTTTGAACTGCACGCAGGTGGACGGCGTAGCCAGCAGGCGACGACCGTTCCAGTCGAGATCCAGCTCCTGGTGAATATGGCCGCAGAGTAGGTTATTAACCCGCGGGAATTTCATCAGCACCCGATCGAGAGCGGCAGAGTTGCGCAGGCTGTGCTGATCGAGCCAGCTGCATCCTGCCGGCAACGGATGATGATGCAATAAAAGCAGAGTATGGCGCTCAGGATCGGCCGCCAGCTTTGCTTCGAGCCACTCCAGCTGAAACTCGCTCAGCTCGCCGTGCGGCACGCCGAAAACCTGGCTGTCGAGCAGCAGGATTTGCCAGTTGTCGCCCGAGTGGACCCGCTTCGCAGGGGAAATCCCCGCATCCTGAAGCGCGCTGTACATCGAAGGTTGAAAATCGTGATTACCGGGTAACCAGACGCAGGGCGCGTTAAAGCTCGCGATACCTTCAGCAAAATGCTGATAAGCCGCGGAGGTTTGATCCTGCGCCAAATCGCCCGTGGCGACAATCAGATCGCATTCGCGCTTCTGGGCATGAATGGCTTCCAGAACAGCCTGATAACTCTCCCAGGTATTAACACCCAACAGGGTTTCATGCTTTTTGGCAAACAGGTGAGTATCAGTAATTTGCAATACCCTGACTGGCGCCCCACCAGCAACAGTCAAGTTCAACAGGCTTTCCAAATGGTGTCCTTAGGTAGGTTTACGACGCTAACAAACCGGAATCGCCATTGCTCCATGTGCTAAACAATATCTTAGCCAGTCGGCTAAAAACTGGTTAATTTGATGCTTTTCGTCACGTTGATGCAACTTTTTATTTGGGTAATCATACCGCGCTTTAAAGCGGAAGATCTGCTGACTTGAACACACTTCAGCGACCATCGCGTCATGGTAGAGCCGCACCGTCATTGACGGCAGGCTCCAGTAGCTGATGGACGGCGCGGTTTGCTCAATTTCCACCAGCGTAGTGTAACGGGTTGATTCAACAATGGTTAACCGATACTGCGCGTTGCTCACCTGATAGCTCACTGTTTCACCGACCGCGTCGTTACGTGGCAGTAATCGGCGCAATTGTGCGAAATTGGTCTCGCACAGGCGCATCATTTCAGGGAAGTCAGGTGTATAACGCTTCATTTTTTCCACTCGTTTCGTAATTCCTGATAATGCAGCTGTAGCCATTGCAAAGCGATGACAGAAGCCGCGTTGTCGATTTTCCCCTCTTTTACCCATTGATAAGCCTGCTCCCGACTTACCACATGAACACGAATATCTTCGTTTTCATCAACCAGACCGTGAATCCCTTGCGCGGTCGTGGCGTCCACTTCGCCAACCAGAACTGACAGGCGCTCGCTGGTGCCCCCGGGGCTTGCCAGATAGCTGGTGATCGGTTTTGTTCGACCAACGTCCAGCCCGGCCTCTTCTATTGCCTCGCGGCGGGCGACATCTTCCGGCGTTTCGCCCTCTTCGATCATCCCGGCCACCATCTCCAGTAACCACGGGCTTTCGCTGGTATCCAGCGCGGCAATGCGGATCTGCTCTATCAGTACCACTTCGTCACGCACTGGGTCAAAGGGTAGCAAGACTGCGGCATGCCCGCGCTCAAAAATTTCGCGTCTGACTTCGCCACTCATTTCACCGTTAAACAAACGATGGCGAAAACGGTATAATTCCAGTGAAAAAAATCCGCTGTAGAGCGTTTCTCGTGCAATAATTTCTACATCGTTTTTTGTAAAAGTCACTGGCAACTTTTCTGGTTTATCCATATTTGCATCCTGGTATAAATGGTGGCGTTAAGGTGAAATTCAATTCTGCTAAACTGCGGTTTCTACTACAGTATGGTAAATTGGTGCAAGTTACTGCCGCATGGCACGGAACGCCAACCTTTTGCAGTGGCGAAGTCTGCTAGAATCGGTAGATATTTTTTAATTAGATCAGCGCTAACTAAGCTTCACAACAAGGAAAGCAAATGAAGAAATTGCTCCCCATCCTCATCGGCCTGAGCCTGACGGGTTTCAGCGCGTTGAGTCAGGCAGAGGACCTGATACAGGTTTATAAGCAGGCACGTCTGAGCAACCCGGAACTGCGTAAATCCGCCGCCGATCGTGATGCTGCATTTGAAAAAATTAATGAAGCACGCAGCCCATTATTACCACAGCTGGGTTTGGGTGCCGACTATACCTACAATAACGGTTACCGGGATGCTAACGGCGTCGACTCTAACGTCACCAGCGGTTCGCTCCAGTTAACCCAGACGCTGTTTGATATGTCCAGATGGCGTAACCTGAGCCTGCAGGAAAAATCTGCCGGTATTCAGGATGTCACCTATCAGACCGACCAGCAGACGCTGATCCTCAATACCGCAACCGCCTACTTCAGAGTGTTGAGCGCGATCGATACGCTCTCCTACGTTGAAGCACAGAAACAGGCTATCTATCGTCAGCTCGATCAGACCACCCAGCGTTTCAACGTGGGCCTGGTGGCGATCACCGACGTGCAGAACGCCCGTTCACAATACGATAATGTGCTGGCCAACGAAGTTACCGCGCGTAACGACCTGGATAACGCCGTCGAAGAGCTGCGTCAGGTCACCGGTAACTACTACCCGCAGCTGGCATCGCTGAACGTTGAGCACTTCAAAGCCGAAAAGCCGCAGGCGGTGAATGCCCTGCTGAAAGAGGCTGAAAACCGTAACCTCAGCCTGTTGCAGGCTCGTCTGAGCCAGGATCTGGCCCGCGAGCAGATTCGCCTGGCGCAGGATGGCCATCTGCCTACCCTGAGCCTGAGCGCCTCCAGCAGCATTTCTAACACCAGCTACAGCGGTTCCAGAACCGGCAATGGTCAGTACAACGACAGCGACGTTGGCCAGAACAAAATCGGCCTGAACTTCTCCCTGCCAATCTATCAGGGCGGCCAGGTCAATTCGCAGGTCAAACAGGCGCAGTACAACTTTGTGGGTGCCAGCGAGCAGCTGGAAAGCGCGCACCGCAGCGTAGTGCAGACCGTGCGTTCCTCCTTCAACAACGTGAACGCCTCTGTCAGCAGCATCAACGCCTACAAACAGGCCGTTGTCTCTGCCCAGAGCTCACTGGATGCGTCGGAAGCCGGCTACTCGGTGGGTACCCGTACCATTGTTGACGTGCTGGACGCGACCACCACGCTGTACAACGCTAAACAACAGCTCTCCAATGCCCGTTACAACTACCTGATCAACCAGCTGAACATCAAGCAAGCGCTGGGTACGTTGAACGAGCAGGATCTGGTGGCGCTGAACGGTTCATTAGGTAAGCCGATCTCCACTACGCCAGAAGCCGTGGCGCCGGAAAACCCACAGCAGGATGCCTCTGCTGACGGTTACACCGCCGCTGCTGCACGCACCACCAGCAACTGATGCTGCTACCCGGTCTGGGTTCACCAGGCCGGGTAAATCCTCCCAGTCCGACAAAAATACGTAAGCCAACGTAAAGATCCCCCAGTTTCGCCCCCGTCGCTTCAATTTCCACCACTCATCCTCTATTCTGAGCGTTATTTTCTGTGTTTTACCACTGGGTCCTGGAAGACAATTATGAAACGGACAAAATCCATTAATCACGCCTCGTTCCGCAAAAGCTGGAACGCGCGTCATTTCACCCCTGTCGCTCTGGCGCTGAGCGCCGCGTTTATGCTGGCAGGCTGTGAAAAAACCGACGAAACGGTTTCTCTCTATCAGAATGCCGATGACTGTGCGGCCGCTACCGGCAAAAGCGCGGAGTGTACTACCTCGTACAACAACGCCCTGAAGGAAGCGGAACGTACCGCGCCGAAATACGCCAGCCGTGAAGACTGCGTGGCAGAGTTCGGTGAAGGCCAGTGCCAGCAGGCACCGGCCCCGGCTCAGGCAGGCACCGCGCCAGCAGAAAACCAGGCGCAGGCACAGTCCAGCGGCAGCTTCTGGATGCCGCTGATGGCGGGTTACATGATGGGCCGTCTGATGAGCGGCGGCGCAGGCTATCAGCAGCAGCCGCTGTTCAGCTCGAAGAATCCGGCCAGCCCGGCTTACGGCCAGTACACCGATGCCAGCGGTAAAGGTTATGGTGCAGCCCAGCCAGGCCGCACCATGAACGTGCCTAAGACCGCGATGGCGCCAAAACCGGCCACCACCAGCACCGTTACCCGCGGCGGCTTCGGTGATTCTGTTGCCAAACAGAACACCATGCAGCGTAGCGCGGCCGGTACCTCAACACGCTCTATGGGCGGCTGAGAATGGAACGAGTCAGTATTGTTGAGCGCCCGGACTGGCGCGAAAAAGCCACCGAATACGGTTTCAACTTTCACACCATGTACGGCGAGCCGTACTGGTGTGAAGATGCCTATTACCAACTGACCCTCACCCAGGTTGAAAAGCTGGAAGCGGTCACGGCAGAGCTGCATCAGATGTGCCTCAAGGTCGTGGAAAAGGTCATTGCCAGCGATGAACTGCTGACCAAATTCCGCATTCCGAAGCACACCTGGGGCTTTGTGCGTCAGTCATGGCTGACGCATCAGCCATCGCTCTACTCGCGCCTTGACCTGGCGTGGGACGGCGCCGGCGAGCCAAAGCTGCTCGAGAACAACGCCGATACGCCCACCTCGCTGTATGAAGCGGCCTTCTTCCAGTGGATCTGGCTGGAAGATCAGCAGAACGCGGGCCGTCTGCCGGAAGGCAGCGATCAGTTCAACAGCCTGCAGGAAAAGCTGATCGAACGTTTCGCTGAACTGCGCGAGCAGCACGGCTTCAATCTGCTGCACTTTGCCTGCTGTCGTGACACGGTCGAAGATCGCGGCACGGTGCAGTATCTGCAGGATTGCGCCGCCGAAGCGGAGGTCGCCACTGAATTTCTCTATATAGAAGATATCGGGCTGGGCGAAAAAGGTCAGTTCACCGACACCCAGGATCAGGTGATCAGTAACCTGTTCAAGCTCTATCCGTGGGAATACATGCTGCGCGAAGTGTTTTCCACCAAGCTGGAAGATGCGGGCGTGCGCTGGCTGGAGCCGGCGTGGAAAAGCATTATCTCCAACAAAGCCCTGCTGCCGCTGCTGTGGGAGATGTTCCCGGATCATCCGAATCTGCTGCCGGCGTACTTCGCGGAAGATGACTATCCGCAAATGGATAAGTACGTCAAAAAGCCGATTTTCTCCCGCGAGGGTGCCAACGTGTCGATTATCGAAAACGGTAATACCGTGGAAGCGGTAGAAGGCCCGTATGGCGAAGAGGGGATGATCGTCCAGCAGTTCTGTCAGCTACCGAAGTATGGCGACAGCTATATGCTGATCGGCAGTTGGCTGATCAACGATCAGCCAGCCGGGATTGGTATTCGCGAAGATCGGGCGCTGATCACCCAGGATCTGTCCCGCTTCTATCCGCATATTTTTGTGGAGTAGTTTGTGGTGCCGGGTGGCGGCTTTGCCTTACCCGGCCTACAAATCCACAGGCCCGGCAAGCGCAGCGCCACCGGGCGATTTACCCCACCTGCACCGACAACATACTCAAACTGCCCATCTCGATGCCATCCACCGGTATGGTAACAGGCTCCTTACCGTCCCACGCCCCCAGGATATAGAGCAGCGGCAGGAAGTGTTCCGCCGTCGGGTTCGAGAGCGAGCCGCCGTCGTGCGCCAGATAATTGACCAGCGGATGTTCTTCTGCCGCACCCTGCCAGTTCAGGTTCGTTTTCACGTAATCATTGAAGGACGTCGCCCACGGATAAGGCGTGTTTTCCCCGTGCCAGCGGGCGGTGCGCAGGTTATGCACCACGTTGCCGCTGGCCACCAGCATAATACCCTCATCACGCAGAGTCGCGAGCTTACGGCCCATCTCCAGGTGCCAGGCCGCAGGTTTGGTGCTGTCGATGCTGAGCTGCACCATCGGGATGTCGGCATCCGGGTACATCTTGATCAGCACGCCCCAGGAGCCATGGTCAAACCCCCACGCCTCTTTATCGAGGGTGACAGGGATCGGGGCCAGCAGATCTACCAACTGCTGCGCCAGCGCCGGGGATCCCGGTGCCGGATAGTGCGTGTCGTACAGCGCCTGCGGGAAACCGCCAAAATCATGGATGGTTTTCGGCGTTTCCATGGCGGTGACGCCGGTTCCACGGGTAAACCAGTGTGCAGACACCACCACGATAGCCTTCGGACGCGGCAACGTCTCGCCCAGATGCCGCCAGGCGCGGGTGTAGACGTTATCTTCCAGCACGTTCATCGGGCTACCGTGACCCAAAAACAGCGCTGGCATACGAGATGAAGTCATGATGATATCCTTACACAAGGTGTCGATTTGATAGCTTTACCTTACCCGTAATCCGGATAAGATGAACTCAGATAACCATGATGAAGATCATCAGGAAATTTGAATGTAAGGGATCTGTAAAGGCGTCTGTACCCGCTCGCGTTACGCGCGTTTAGCCTTTAATATGAATGAGAATCATTATCATAAGGAGAGGTGAATGTCAGTTCCCCTGATTCTGACTATTCTTGCAGGCGCAGCCACTTTTATCGGCGCCATGCTCGGCGTACTGGGCCAGAAGCCCTCTAACCGGCTACTGGCCTTTTCTCTCGGCTTTGCGGCCGGCATTATGCTGCTTATCTCCCTGATGGAGATGCTGCCCGCCGCCCTCGGCACGGAAGGCATGTCGCCGGTGCTGGGCTACGGAATGTTTGTCATTGGCCTGCTGGGCTACTTTGCGCTGGATAAGATGTTACCCCACGCGCACCCGCAGGATCTGATGCAAAAAAGCAGTCAGCCGCTGCCCGGTAACCTGCGACGCACCGCGCTGCTGCTGACTCTGGGCATCAGCCTGCATAACTTCCCTGAGGGCGTCGCCACCTACGTGACTGCCAGTAATAATCTGGAGTTGGGTTTTGGTATTGCGCTGGCGGTGGCGCTGCACAATATCCCCGAGGGGCTGGCGGTGGCGGGCCCGGTTTATGCCGCTACCGGATCCAAGCGTAAAGCGGTGTTCTGGGCGGGTATTTCCGGCATGGCGGAGATCGCGGGCGGCGTGCTGGCGTGGTTGATCCTCGGCAGCCTGATTTCGCCGGTGGTGATGGCAGCCATTATGGCGGCGGTGGCAGGGATTATGGTGGCGCTGTCGGTGGATGAGCTGATGCCGCTCGCCAAAGAGATCGACCCGAACAACAATCCCAGCTATGGGGTACTGTGCGGAATGTCGGTGATGGGGCTCAGTCTGGTGCTACTCCAGACGGCAGGAATTGGCTAAAAAAACGCCGGGTTAACCCGGCGTTTTTTATGATGCGTTATCAGCTGGCTTTGCGCTCGTGCGCCTGGCGGTACGCCACCAGATCTTCGATGGTGACCACAGCCATGTTGTGTTTGCCGGCAAATTCGATGCACTCCGGCGCGCGCGCCATTGAGCCATCATCATTGGTCAGTTCACAGAGCACACCGGCAGGCTTGAAGCCGGCCAGGGTCACCAGGTCGATGGTCGCTTCGGTGTGGCCGCCGCGAGTCAGAACGCCGCCCGGCTGCGCGCGCAGCGGGAATACGTGGCCCGGACGGTTCAGGTCAGAAGGTTTTGCGCCATCGGCAATGGCTGCACGCACGGTGGTCACGCGGTCAGCAGCAGACACGCCGGTGGTCACACCGCTGGCCGCTTCGATGGTCACGGTAAAACCGGTGCCATAGGCGCTGGTGTTGTTCTCTACCATCATCGGCAGTTCCAGCTGCTTACGGCGATCTTCGGTGATACACAGGCAAACAATACCGCTGCCGTGACGGATGGTCAGCGCCATCTGCTCAACGGTCATGGTTTCGGCGGCGAAAATCATATCGCCTTCGTTTTCACGATCTTCATCGTCAAGCACCATCACGCCGCGACCTTCGCGAAGCGCAGCAAGCGCCTGTTCTACACGGTCAGCAGAGGTGCCGAAAGAGGAAAGGAGCGTCTGATTCATGGTAAAAAAACCTCATTAATATTATGGTTACCAGAATCAGGGCAGTCTTAGGAGCGCCGTAGTACGGCAAAAAAATAACGTGAGCGGGCCTCGCCCGGCTGGTTCGTTACTCTCTCCCATCCGGACTTTAACCGTCGGCCCCGGAATTACACCGGATCTGCTGACCTTTGAGTTTGCACCCAAAGCGCTCGCGGGCTTTCAGCGTAGCGCTGATTTACCGCCGGTGGGGAATTTCGCCCCGCCCTGAGAATAAGCGGGATAACTATAACGCTAATGATTATGTTCGGCAACGCATAAGCTTCACACAATTCTGGTTTAAGGATCGCGGTTACGCGCTACAATGGTCGTTAACACCTTTTCTTCAAGGGAACTACCATGATCGACCCAAAAAAAATTGAACAACTTGCCCGCCAGGTCCATGAATCCATGCCGAAAGGCGTACGTGACTTTGGTGATGATGTTGAGAAGAAGATCCGCCAGGTGCTGCAGTCGCAGCTGATGCGTCTGGATCTGGTCAGCCGTGAAGAATTTGACGTGCAGACGCAGGTGCTGCTGCGTACCCGCGAGAAAATCGCCCTGCTGGAACAGCGTCTGACCGAGCTGGAAAACCGCAGCGTCGTTGACGAAGTGAAACCGGCTCCGGCAATCCCACCGGTGGATGATGAAGCATAAGTGCAGCCTGTAACGCCCGGTGGCGCTTCGCTTACCGGGCCTACACACCGCACGATCTGTAGGCCCGTGCAAGCGTAGCGCCGCCGGGCATTTACAGACGACTACTGACTGTCTTTCTGGATCTTCTTAATGATGTTGGTGGTTGAACACCCGTCCTCAAAGTTGAGCACCATCACTTCTCCGCCGTTGGCCCACACCTCTTCGCTACCTGCGATCTGTTCAGGCTTGTAGTCACCGCCTTTGACCAGCAGATCCGGCAGGATCCCGGCAATCAGGCGCTGCGGCGTGTCTTCCTCGAACGAGACCACCCAGTCCACCGCTTCCAGCGCGCCGAGCACAATCATGCGCTGTTCAAGCGGATTCACCGGACGGGTCTCGCCTTTCAGGCGTTTGGTGGAGGCATCGCTGTTGACCGCCACAATCAGACGGTCGCCCAGCTTGCGCGCGTTCGCCAGATAAGAGACATGGCCCGCGTGCAGAATGTCGAACACGCCGTTGGTCATCACCACTTTCTCGCCACGCTTACGTGCCGCGGCTACCGCCACTTTCAGCTCCTCTTCGCTCATCACGCCAAAACCGGTATCGGCGCGACCGCGCACCGCGTTTTCCAGTTCGATAGGTGAAACGGTAGAGGTCCCCAGCTTACCCACCACCACGCCGGCGGCGGCATTGGCAAAGTAGCAGGCCTCTTCCAGCGTATTACCCGCGGCCAGGGTGGCTGCGAGCACGCCGATAACCGTATCACCGGCACCGGTGACGTCATACACTTCCTGCGCCTGGGTTGGCATATGCAGCGGCGCTTTGCCCGGCTGCAGCAGGGTCATCCCCTGCTCGGAACGGGTCACCAGCAGCGCGGAGAAGTCGAAATCGGCGATGATCTTCATGCCGCGCTCAACGATCTCATCTTCGGTTTTGCATTTACCCGCCACGGCTTCGAATTCGGACAGGTTCGGCGTGAGCAGCGTTGCCCCGCGATAGCGCTCGAAGTCGGTGCCTTTCGGGTCGATCAGCACCGGTACACCGGCAGTACGCGCCAGCGTAATCATCTGCTGCACGCTGGCCAGCGCTCCTTTAGCGTAATCGGAGAGCACCAGCGCGCCGATGTTGCCCAGCGCCTGGTTGATGCGCTCGTGTAGCGGCTCAGGATCCACGCCTTCAAAACCCTCTTCAAAGTCGAGGCGGATCAGCTGCTGGTTACGCGACAGCACGCGCAGCTTGGTGATGGTCGGGTGCGTCGGGACAGAAACAAAATCACATTTGACGTTCACATCCGCCAGCGTCTTGCTCAGCGCCCGCGCGGCGTCGTCGATGCCGGTCAGCCCCACCAGACGCGAATGCGCGCCGAGAGAAGCAATGTTCATCGCCACGTTTGCCGCGCCGCCAGGACGCTCTTCAATGGTATCCACCTTCACCACCGGGACCGGGGCTTCCGGGGAAATGCGGCTGGTTGGCCCATACCAGTAGCGATCCAGCATCACATCGCCAACCACCATAACTCCAGCACGTTCAAACTCTGGCAGTGTTACTTTCATTCCTGACTCCAGAAAGATTCACAATTTGCGCGCGATAATATCACACTTGTTTTGTTACGCACGGTTCCACCAGCCACTTCTGCCAGCAGGCCCGCACCAGCTCTCGCTCGGCGTTAAAACAGTCGAGCGGCAGATGACCCGGCTGCTCCTGCAGGGCCAGATGGTGCAGCTCATCGCGCAGGGTGGTGTAGGCGCGGGTCAATGCCAGCGCCTCGTGCTCGTCCATAATGTCGTTTTGCGCCAGCAGCTCCAGAATGCGCACGTTATCCGACCAGCGGGTGAGCTTCGGCTTGCTGTGCGCGTCACGCAGCACCAGATACTGGGTGATAAATTCAATGTCGGTGATGCCGCCCTCGTCGGCTTTGATATCAAAGCGATCCCGGTGTTTATTTCCCAGATGGGCGCGCATCTTCTCGCGCATCTCACGCACTTCGGTTTGCAGCGTTGGCCCCTCGCGCGTGGCGGTGAGCACGTCGCGGCGAATGGTATCAAACTGCGCTTTCAGCTGCGGATCGCCATACACCACCCGGGCGCGCACCAGGGCCTGATGCTCCCAGGTCCAGGCCTCGTTCTGCTGATAATCCGCGAAGGAATCGGTAGAGGTAACCAGCATCCCCGCCGCCCCGGACGGCCGCAGACGGGCATCCACCTCATACAGAATGCCGGACGAGGTCCGGGTGCTGAACAGGTGCATGATGCGCTGGGCGAGGCGCAGGTAGAACTGACGGCCGTCGATCTCGCGCTCGCCGTCGGTCATCACATCCACCGGGCAGTCGTGCAGGAAGATCAGATCCAGATCGGAGCTGTAGCCCAGCTCCCAGCCGCCCAGTTTGCCGTAGCCCACCACCGCAAAACCGCGTCCTTCGCGATCGGCCAGATGCTTCGGCTGGCCGTAACGGGCCACCATCTGCACCCACGCCTGATGGACTACCGCATCGATAATCGCTTCCGCCAGCCAGGTTAAGTGATCGCTCACTTTCATCACCGGCAGCGTCCCGGAGATATCCGCCGCCGCCACGCGTAGCAGCTGCGCCTGCTTAAACTGACGCAGCGCCTCCAGCTGCTGCTCTTCGTCCTCTTCCGGCACGCGCAGCAGATACTGGCGCAGCTCATCGCGGTAGGCGTCGGTCGCCGTCGGCTGGTAAAGGGTGTTGGGATCGAGCAGCTCGTCCAGCAGCAGCGGATAGCGCGCCAGCTTGCTGGCAATCATCGGCGAGGCAGCGCAGAGCGAAATCAGGTGCTTGAGCGCACCCGGGAACTCGCTGAGCAGCTCCAGATAGGTGGTACGGGTGATGATCCCACTCAGAAGCGGGGTCAGGCGCGACAGCGGCACCGGGGCATCGGCCCGGGAGCAGACGTCGCTGAGCAGATGCGGCATCAGGTGATCCAGCACCTGGCGTCCGCGTGGGCCAATGGCGCGCTTGTTCAGCTCAAGGCGGAAATCAGCGATCAGCGCCACTACCCGATGGCGATCTTCATCGCTGAGGTGGGTCAACACCGGGGTGGTATCGTCCTCTTGCAGCGCATCCTGCCACAGCTCGCGCCAGTGCTCGGACAGCTCATCGTCCTGGGATTCGCTCTCGTCGTCGCCGATCAGGTCGTTAAAAATGCGGCGCACCGCGGCCATATGGGCATCCAGCGCGTCGATCAGCGCCTGCCAGTCGTCCAGGCGCATCCCCCAGGCGAGGCGGGCGCGGTTAAGCTCATCCCCCGGCAGGGTCTGGGTCTGTTCGTCATTAATGCTCTGGAGCAGGTTCTCCAGCCGCCGTAAAAAGAGGTAGGCCTCGCGCAGGATCCGGTCATCGCCTTCCGGCAGCAGGTTCAGCTGGGCGATGGCGGCCAGGGTGGGCAGCAGGGAGCGGGACTGCAGCGAGGGCTCGCGCCCGCCGCGTATCAGCTGGAACACCTGGACGATAAACTCGATCTCGCGGATGCCGCCCGCCCCCAGCTTGATGTTGTCTTTCAGGCCGCGACGACGCACTTCCCGGGCAATCATTCCTTTCATGTTGCGCAGCGACTGAATAACGCTGAAATCAATGTAGCGACGGAACACGAACGGGCGCAGCATGGCGCGCAGCTCGTTGGCATAGGTATCGCCGGTATCGCCCATGATCCGCGCCTTAACCATCGCGTAGCGTTCCCAGTCGCGCCCCTGCTCCTGGTAATAATCCTCCAGCGCGGCAAAGCTCAGCACCAGCGGGCCGCTGTCGCCGAACGGGCGCAGGCGCATATCCACCCGGTAGACAAAGCCGTCCTGGGTTGGTTGATCCAGGGCCTTGATCAGCCGCTGTCCCAGCCGGGTGAAGAACTGGGCGTTATCCAGCTCGCGACGTCCGCCGCGGGTGGCCCCCTTCTCCGGCCAGGCGAAGATCAGATCGATGTCCGAGGAAAAATTGAGTTCGCCGCCGCCCAGTTTGCCCATGCCTAAAATCAGCAGCGGCTGCGGGGTGCCGTCCTCGCTGCACGGGGTGCCCCATTCGCGGCAGCAGGCGTCGTACAGCCAGTCGCGGGCGGCGACGATCAACGTCTCAGCCAGGTGACTTAACTGCTGCAACGTGCTCTCTTCACTCACCAGCATCAGCGCCTGCGCCCAGGCGATGCGCACCATCACCCGTCGACGGAACTGGCGCAGCGCGCGCATCAGCGCGGTTTCATCGCTGATTTCCGCCAGCGCGTCCTGTAACCACTGCGCGTAGTGCTGCCACTCGTCCGCCTGGGGTGGCGAAGCCTCAAGCTCCGCCAGCCAGTCAGGATGGGCGGTAACGCTCTCCTGCACAAAGTCGCTGAAGGTCAGCACCTGGCGGGCCTGATCGCTTAACGACGAGGCGGGTAATGCTTCCGGCAGACGCTCACATACCGTCTGCCACTGCTGCTGTAAGGGTGAAGAAAGCGGCATCATGGGGGTTCCTTGCCTGCGTTAACGTTTTCCGCTGTGCAGCCAGAATGGCTCCTGCGAAATGGCTTCATTGCGGAAATGCTCAATTTCAATATGCTGGCGGGTCTTGATGGCATACAGCAGCCCTTGCCAGTTCTCCAGCCATGCGCGGGCGACCGGTCCGTCATAGGCCCCTGCCAGCAGCAGAATGCTGTCGACGTTACGCGCCAGCCGGATCAGCTGATCGCCATACTGATCGCCCAGCGGATGCCCGAAAATGGTTTTCAGTTCAGCGGCGTGACGGGATAGGTGGATGTCGGCGAAACGCTTGAAGTTTTCCGCCATTTTGGTCTCCCCCTTCGCATCGAGGAAGCTGCGCCAGCCCCGGGTCACCAGGAACTCGGTGAGCGCCAGCTTAGCGATAGCGGTTTGCGGGCTGTAGACCGCCGTCTCGGCAGAAACATCAGAGGCCATCAGGGCGTCGGCCTGGGTCAGCAGATCACGTAAGTGAGCACTCGCTTTACGCGGCACAATGCCGCCGAACAGCGTCAGGCTGTGACGCACCAGCGCCATCGCCGCCAGCACGTGCTCTTTTGCGCCTTTCACGCCGCGGATCCACAGCTCTTCGTGGTATTGCCACTGGCTCAGCGCCAGCTCCAGCGAGGCTTCAAAGCCCTGCTCGACGGAGGATTTCGGCGCGACGCGCAGAATTTCGGTCGGCTTCAGGAGGCGTGGCGCGTTGCCCTGGGCCAGATGATAGCCGCGAGCGGCTTTGCTCAGGCTGCCCTGACGCAGGCCGCTCTGGGTTACCAGCTTGCGGGCCAGCTTCAGCACGTCATCGGCGTGGCCTTCCAGCAGCTCAAGCTCCAGCTCGCAGATCGGCTCCTGGAACTCGCCCGCTTTTACTTCACCCAGGTCGAGGGCGATTTCGATCCGGCTTTTACCTTCGTTCACCAGCCACTTCTCGCGCCAGAAATCGGTGCTGAACAGCGGGCTGACGCTCTCCGCCAGCCCGTCTGGCAGCCCACCTTCCGGCCACACTTCCGCCGGGAAGCGCGCGAGCTCCAGCTCGGGCTGGCCAAGCTCAATGTTGTATTCCGGGCGCTGATGCAGGCCGCCGACCACGCGACCGCCGATTTTCATGGTCATCTCATAACGCCCGTCCACGCCGCGGATGCGCAGACCCCGGTCGTGACGGCGCAGCCACAGGTCCTGGGTTTCGTAATAGATGTTGAGCAGCTGCACCGGCGCGTAATGCTCGCCGTTCAGCTGATGCAGGTGATTTCGCAGCGCGTCAACGCTGCCGCTTTCAACGATAAACTTTAATTCGATTTCCTGAGCCATGGCCTTGTTCTTTTGATTGCAACATCGCGGGGTAAATTACGGCGAACTTACTCGCCACTTTTTTGTCAGTAGATAGTATTTTGCGCCAGATTGCCACGCAATGGGCAATTTGACGGGCGTAAAGTTTGCTACAGTGGCCATCAGGGCACAGAGGATTCCGAATGCTGACGAATCCTTTGAGCCTGAAGACTGTTTCCACTAATATCGTTCCACTTTTTATGAAAATAACGACTGCCTGATGCCTAAATTACGCCTGATCGGACTGACATTACTTGCTTTAAGCGCCGCGACCGTGGTCCACGCAGAAGAGAAGCGCTACGTTTCTGACGAACTGAACACCTGGGTACGCAGCGGTCCGGGTGACAATTATCGCCTCGTGGGTACGATTAATGCCGGCGAGGAAGTGGTGCTGTTGCAGAGCAATGCGGAATCCAACTATGGCCAGGTACGCGACAGCAGCGGCCGTACCGCCTGGATCCCCCTGAAAGAGCTTAGCACCGACCCGAGCCTGCGCACCCGCGTGCCGGATCTGGAAAACCAGGTCAAAACCCTGACCGACAAGCTGACCAATATCGACGCCACCTGGAACCAGCGCACCGCTGAAATGCAGCAGAAAGTGGCCCAGAGCGACGGGGTGATCAACGGCCTCAAAGATGAGAACCAGAAGCTGAAGAACGAGCTGATCGTCGCCCAGAAAAAGGTGAGCGCGGCCAACCTGCAGCTGGATGACAAACAGCGCACCATCATCATGCAGTGGTTTATGTATGGCGGCGGCGTGCTGGGTATGGGTCTGCTTCTGGGTCTGGTGCTGCCACATCTGGTGCCGAGCCGTAAACGTAAAGACCGTTGGATGAACTAAGTCGCCATCTCTGCCATACTTACGTATTATTTTGCCAATATTTGATACGGGAGAGTGTGGCGTGAAGATTTATCTGGTCGGTGGTGCGGTTCGTGATGCGTTGTTAGGTCTGCCGGTCAAAGATAAGGACTGGGTGGTGGTGGGAGCCACCCCTCAGGCCATGCTCGATGCGGGTTACCAGCAGGTAGGCCGCGATTTCCCTGTCTTTCTGCACCCGCAAAGCCGTCAGGAGTACGCCCTGGCGCGTACCGAGCGCAAATCCGGCGTCGGCTATACCGGGTTTATCTGCCATGCCGACCCTGATGTCACCCTCGAAGACGATTTGCAGCGCCGGGATCTGACCATCAACGCCCTCGCACAGGATGAAAACGGTCATATCGTCGATGCTTACGGCGGTAAACAGGATCTGCAAAACCGCATCCTGCGTCATGTGTCCCCTGCTTTCTCGGAAGATCCGCTCCGCGTCTTGCGCGTGGCGCGCTTTGCTGCCCGCTATGCCCATCTGAGCTTCCGCATTGCCGACGAAACCATGGCCCTGATGACGGCGATGACCGACGCGGGCGAGCTGGAACACCTTACGCCTGAGCGCGTGTGGAAAGAGACCGAGAATGCGCTCACCACCCGCAATCCGCAGGTTTACTTCCAGGTGCTGCGCGACTGCGGGGCGCTCAAAGTGCTGTTCCCGGAAGTGGATGCGCTGTTCGGCGTGCCTGCCCCGGCGAAGTGGCACCCCGAAATTGACACCGGCATCCATACCCTGATGACCCTGAGCATGGCGGCGATGCTGAGCCCCGACGTGGACGTGCGCTTTGCCACCCTCTGTCACGACCTCGGCAAGGGCTTAACGCCACCCGAACTGTGGCCGCGCCATCACGGCCACGGCCCGGCCGGCGTCAGGCTGGTTGAAAAAGTCTGCCAGCGCATGCGGGTGCCGAACGAGATCCGCGATCTGGCAAAGCTGGTCGCCGAGTTCCATGACCTGATCCACACCTTCCCCATCCTCAAACCGGCCACCATCGTCAAGCTGTTCGACAGCATCGACGCCTGGCGTAAGCCGCAGCGCGTGGAGCAGATCGCCCTGACCAGCGAAGCCGACGTGCGCGGGCGCACCGGGTTTGAAGCCAGCGACTATCCGCAGGGGCGGTTGCTGCGCGAAGCCTGGGAGGTGGCGAAAGCCGTGCCGACCAAAGCGGTGGTCGAGGCCGGATTTAAAGGGCCAGAGATTCGGGAAGAGTTAACGAAACGGCGGATTCAGGCGGTAGCGTACTGGAAGGAACAGCGTTGCCCTCAGCCAAAAGACTGAGGGCAGTCGGTCATCAGAAGAAGACCACGTAGACCGCGGCCGCCACGATAAAGCGATAGATGGCGAACGGGATAAACGAAATACGCTTGATCAGCTGCAGGAAGGTTTTGATGGCAATCAGCGCCACGATAAAGGCGGTGATAAAGCCCACGGCAAACATCGGAATGTCGCCTGCGGTCAGGAAGTGATAGCTCTTGTAGAGATCGAGCGCGGTCGCTCCCATCATCATCGGCACCGCCAGCAGGAACGAGAACTCAGAGGCGGCATAGCGGCTCACGCCCATCAGCATCCCGCCTGAAATTGTCGCCCCGGAGCGGGAGAAGCCCGGCCACAGCGCCAGACACTGGAAGCAGCCAATCATAAACGCCTGGCGGTAGGTCATATCATCCAGACCCGGCGCGCGCGGCTCTTTTGGCTTCAGCAGCTCCGCGGCGATCAGCAGCACGCCACCGACCACCAGCGCGTACATCACGTTAATCGGGTTAAACAGCGATTTGATGGTGTCATGTAACACCAGACCCAGCACCACTGCCGGGATCATCCCGAGCAGAATGTGCAGCAGGGTCAAACGCCCTTTGCCGGAGCCTTCATGCGGCGGGTGACCAAAGTGAATGCCAATCAGCCCGAACAGGCGGCGCCAGAACATCACCACGACCGCCAGAATGGAGCCTAACTGGATCACCACCTCAAAGGTTTTCGCCGTTTCGCCCTCAAACCCCAGCAGATGGCCGACGATAATCATATGGCCCGTACTGGAAACCGGCAGAAACTCTGTCAATCCTTCGACTACACCCAGTATTGCTGCCACCAGCAGGGAGTGCATATCGCTCATCAATAAACCCCTAAAAAGACAAAAAAACGGGTTACCCGGGGGGCAACCGCAGAAGGAACAGCTGTAAGACTGATTTAACAGGAATTGGTTTAACTATTATACCGTTAAATATTTCCTTTCAGATTTTGGCTACGCTCAATGATGACGCCCACATTGGCCGCCCGGGCTACCGCGCCCGGCTTGCTGACTTTGATGCGCACCCACGGGGAATTAAAGCGGCTGAGCAGCAGCTCCGCCACCTCTTCCGCCACGCGTTCCACCAGCGCAAAACGCTGTCCTTCCACGTGGCTAATGACGGTTTCGCTGACGTCGGCATAACTGAGACAATCGTTCACATCATCGCTTTTCGCGGCGGCGACGTTATCCCAGCCCATTTCGATATCGAACACTAGCTTCTGTTCGATGGTCTGTTCCCAGTCATACACCCCGATAGTGGTGATTACCGAAAGTTGCTCTATAAATACTATATCCATCACGACCTGCCTGGTTTTTGGCTAAACCGGATACCACTCCCGGCGAATTATGCGTATTATCCACAGATGCTAAGTACAAAACGATATTTTCAAAACGGAACAGCGTTATGAGTGCAATCGCGCCTGGAATGATCCTCCTCGCCTACCTTTGCGGCTCAATTTCCAGCGCCATTCTGGTCTGCCGTATCGCCGGATTACCCGATCCACGCGAGAACGGCTCCGGGAATCCGGGGGCGACCAATGTACTACGAATTGGCGGCAAAGGAGCAGCCGTAGCGGTTCTGATTTTTGACGTCCTGAAAGGCATGCTTCCCGTCTGGGGCGCGTATGCGCTGGGCGTGACGCCATTCTGGCTGGGGCTGATTGCCATCGCCGCCTGCCTGGGCCATATCTGGCCGGTATTCTTCGGTTTCAAAGGCGGTAAAGGCGTGGCCACCGCATTCGGCGCCATTGCCCCTATTGGCTGGGATCTCACCGGCGTAATGGCCGGCACCTGGCTGCTCAGCGTGTTGCTCAGCGGCTACTCCTCTCTTGGCGCTATCGTCAGCGCGCTGATTGCCCCGTTTTACGTCTGGTGGTTCAAACCGCAGTTCACCTTCCCGGTGTCGATGCTCTCCTGCCTGATCCTGCTGCGTCATCATGACAATATCCAGCGCCTGTGGCGTCGTCAGGAGACCAAAATCTGGGCCAGGCTGAAGAGAAAGAAGAAAGATCCGCAGTAAGGCGACTCTGCTCCCCTTTCGCCTGCCCCCTTAGTTATGCCTTATAACCAAATGTGATTTAGATCGTTTTCTTGCGGTGAGTACTCTTTTTGTTCGTACAGCCAACACAACATAAGAAAATGACAGAGATCGCAGATCCAACCTCACTTGCAACGGCAGGAAAAACTCCCGACGGGGAGATCAAATGGGTCCGTAACGCAGCGGACGTCACCCAACTGGTTAATGAAGGCTCCCAGGGCCGGGCCAATGCGCGCATCGTCATCGGCATTGCGCTGGGCGGTATCTTCCTGGATGCCTACGACCTGGGCGCGCTGGCGTTCGGGATCAAAGACATTACCCGCGAGTTCAACCTTACGCCCGCAGGCACCGGCATGGTGGCCTCGGCGATCACCTTCGGCGCAATTGTCGGGGCGCTGATTGGCGGCTACCTGACGGATAAAATCGGTCGTTACCGGGTCTTTATGGCCGACATGGTGTTCTTTGTGGTCGCGGCCATCGCCTGCGCGTTTGCCCCGAACGAGTACGTGCTGGCAGGGGCGCGTTTTGTGATGGGCCTGGGCGTGGGGATCGACCTCCCCGTGGCGATGGCCTTCTTAAGTGAGTTCGCCAGGCTGAAAGGCCCCGGCAACAAAGCCGCCAGCGTCGCCATGTGGTGTCCCACCTGGTATGCCGCAATCAGCATCTCATACCTGCTGGTGCTCTTCTTCTATGGCGTGCTGCCGGAGACGCACAGTGACTGGCTGTGGCGAATTATCCTCGGCTTCGGGGCGATCCCCGCGCTGGTGATCATTGCCATCCGCAGTAAGTACATGAGCGAATCGCCGGTGTGGGCGGCGAATCAGGGCAACCTGAAAGAGGCGGCCTCGATTCTGCGCAAGGCGTATAACATTAATGCCCACGTGCCGCAGGAGGCGCTCGATCAGCCCGCCCCGGTGGTGAACAAAGCCAGCTGGCGTAACTACCTGAATCTGTTCCGTGGGGTCTATCTGCGCCGCACTACGCTTGCCACGCTGCTGTCGGTTGTGTCGTCCTTCGCCTATAACGCCGTGGCCTTTGGCCTGCCGGTGATTATCTCCAGCTTCTTTGTGCAGTCGATGCTGACCACGATTCTGATCTCCCTGGCCCTGAACCTGCTGTTCGCCTTTGTCGGCGGCCTGCTGGCGGTGCGGCTGGTACCGCGTTTTGGCGCCTGGCGGATGTCGCTGGGGGGTTATAGCTGTCAGCTGATTGCCCTGCTGGTGCTGGCGATTATCGGTCGCCCGGAAGGCGCGGCGGAGGGGATCGCGGCGGTGGCGATGCTGGCCCTGTTCCTGTTCGGCCAGGGCTTTGGCCCGGGGGCGCATACGATGACCTTTGCCTCGCTCAGCTACCCGACGTCGCTGCGCGGTGTCGGTGTGGGGCTGAACCAGACGCTGATGCGCAGCAGCTCGACGCTGTCGCTGTTTATGTTCCCGCTGCTGGTGGCCTCGATGGATACGGCGGTGTTCTGGGTGATCGCCCTGGCGCCGCTGATTGGGTTGGTTTCGCTGCTGGCGATCCGCTGGGAGCCCTCCGGGTATGATATTGATGCGGAGGATTACCGGTAAGGTATTACCTGTCTGGTAAGGCATTATGTAGCAGGAGTGGAATGGTTCCGTTCACCTCATGTCCAGCAGAATATGAAATGAACGGAACCTGTGAACGTGATAAGGGGGCCACCGCGGCCCCCTTATCAATCCCCGCGGCCCCGCGACGAAATCGGTGCTTCGCACTACGCTCACCTCCCGACCTGACGCCTGCGGTCGGCTCAACTCGTGATTACTCGTCCCATCCATGGGACTCGCCCCTACGGGGCCAACGCAAGCGTTGTTCAAAATTGCTCCCGGCAATTTTGTCCTGTCTCGATTCGCCTCTGGCCGCCATCCCTGGCGTCCAGCCCTTGTCATACGGTCTCCGGTTCGCCGATTTCAGCGGGGACTCAACACCCGTGCCACATTCAAACCGCAGAGAAGGTTGAGGGAGCGAAAGTCCGGCTGAAAATCGCTGAGGCGTTGACCGCAGGCCGGGGCAAGGCGCATGGATGCGCCGAGAGGGCGTGACCTACATGGATGTAGGATCACGCCCGACCCGATAGCCGAAGGGAATAAGCCGAAGGCACCGCGAAGCGGCGATTTTCTTTGCCGGGAGCCGGGATTGTTAAGGGGGCGGCGGCAGCCCCCTTAACACGTTCACCGCAGCGGGGCGCACATAACGCAGAGAAGTCATAGTGAACGGAACAATTCCACCACTCCAGAAAATAAGTGAGCTCTTAGCGAACGCCTCATCCATAAGTGACTCATATGACAGCCTTCATTTCCGCCAGGGCATACTAAAAAACACCCCGATGGCGAGCAGATGGATGAAGCATGTCAGCAACTCAGATGGTTGATAAAACAGTAAAAGGCTGGCAGGCCTCGCTTGCTTTGCAGTTTTGTCACACCCCTGAAAAAACCCTCCTTCACGCTGTCCGTCACGTCGGTCCCCTTACCGTACAACGTCCGTTCTATCCCGAAGGCGAGACCTGCCACCTCTATCTGCTGCATCCGCCGGGCGGGATTGTTGGCGGGGATGAACTGACGATCGACGTCCACCTTGAGGCCCGCAGCCATGCGCTGATCACCATGCCCGGCGCCAGCAAGTTCTATCGCAGCACTGGCGCGCTGGCGCGGCTGGATCAGCACTTCACGCTGGACGAAAACGCCATTCTGGAGTGGCTACCGCAGGACACCATTTTCTTCCCCGGCGCGAATGCCGCCCTGCGCTCGGTGTTTCATCTGCAGCGCAGCAGCACCCTGCTGGCCTGGGAGCTGTTTTGCCTCGGTCGCCCGGTGATCAATGAGCCCTTCAGCCACGGACGCATTGAGAGCCGCCTTGAAATCTGGCTCGAGGGCGAACCGCTGCTGATCGAGCGCCAGCATCTGGCGGACGGCGATCTGTCGCCAGTGGCGGAACACCCCTGGATCGGCACCCTGCTGTTTTATCCGGCAACCGAAACGCAGCTGGATGATGCCCGTGAGCTGTTGACCCCACTGAACGATTTTGCGGGCGCTACCCTCACCGACGGCCTGCTGTCGGTCCGTTTTCTGGCCCATGACAACCTGATTTGCCAGCAGGCGATGCGCGAGATCTGGCAACGCCTGCGCCCGCAGCTCACCGCCAAAGCCCCCTGCTCGCCCCGAATCTGGCACACCTGAGAGACGCACGATGGAACTGACCCCCAGAGAAAAAGACAAGCTGTTGTTGTTTACCGCCGCGCTGGTGGCCGAGCGCCGTCTCGCCCGCGGCGTAAAGCTCAATTACCCGGAATCGGTGGCCCTGATCAGCGCCTTCATTATGGAAGGGGCGCGCGACGGGCAGACGGTGGCGGAATTAATGGAAGCCGGTCGCCACGTTCTGACCCGCAGCCAGGTGATGGAGGGCGTGCCGGAGATGATCCCGGACATTCAGGTGGAGGCCACCTTCCCGGACGGCTCCAAGCTGGTCACCGTTCACAATCCGATCCTGTAAGGGGGGAGCATGATCCCAGGCGAATATCAGATACAACCCGGGCAGATCGTTATTAATGCCGGGCGCAACACGCTGACGACGATCGTCGAGAACCACGGGGATCGTCCGATCCAGGTCGGATCCCATTACCATTTTTACGAGGTGAACCCGGCCCTGAAGTTCGATCGTGAGCCCACCAAAGGTTACCGGCTGAATATTGCCGCGGGCACCGCCGTGCGCTTCGAGCCGGGGCAAAAGCGCGCCGTCACGCTGGTGCAGGTGGCGGGCGCGCAGCGCCTTGTCGGCTTTCGCGGCGCGGTGATGGGCGAGGTGGATCATGGCTGAGATCTCGCGTCAGGCCTATGCCGACATGTTTGGCCCCACCACCGGGGATAAGGTGCGGCTGGCCGATACCGAGCTGTGGATCGAGGTGGAACAGGATCTGACGATCTACGGCGAAGAGGTCAAATTCGGCGGCGGGAAGGTGATCCGCGACGGCATGGGACAGGGGCAGATGACGGCGCAGGAGTGCGTGGATCTGGTGCTGACCAACGCGCTGATCGTCGATCACTGGGGGATCGTCAAAGCCGATATCGGCGTGAAGGACAGCCGGATCGTCGCCGTGGGCAAAGCCGGTAACCCGGATATTCAGCCCGGCGTAACCATCCCGATTGGCGCGGCCACCGAGGTGATCGCCGCCGAAGGCAAGATCGTCACCGCAGGCGGGGTCGATACCCATATCCACTGGATCTGCCCGCAGCAGGCGGAAGAGGCGCTGGTCTCCGGAGTGACCACCATGATCGGCGGCGGCACCGGACCTGCTGCCGGCACCCACGCCACCACCTGCACGCCAGGCCCCTGGTATATCGCGCGGATGCTCCAGGCCGCCGATACGCTGCCAGTGAATATCGGCCTGCTGGGAAAAGGCAATGGCTCCAACCCCGATGCCCTGCGCGAGCAGGTTGCCGCAGGGGCCATCGGCCTGAAAATTCATGAGGACTGGGGCTCAACGCCCGCAGCGATCGACTGCGCCCTGACGGTGGCGGATGAGATGGATATTCAGGTGGCGCTGCACAGCGACACCCTTAACGAGGCCGGGTTTGTCGAAGACACCCTGGCGGCTATCGCCGGGCGCACCATTCATACCTTCCACACCGAAGGGGCGGGCGGTGGCCATGCGCCGGATATCATCACCGCCTGCGCACACCCTAACATTCTGCCCTCTTCCACCAACCCGACCCTGCCCTACACGGTCAACACCATCGACGAGCATCTGGACATGCTGATGGTCTGCCATCACCTCGACCCGGATATCGCTGAGGACGTGGCCTTTGCCGAATCGCGCATTCGCCGGGAGACCATCGCCGCCGAGGACGTGCTGCACGACATCGGCGCCTTCTCCCTCACCTCGTCGGATTCGCAGGCGATGGGACGGGTGGGCGAAGTGATTATCCGTACCTGGCAGGTGGCGCACCGCATGAAGGTGCAGCGCGGCCCGCTGGCGGACGAGCGCGGCGCTAACGATAACCTGCGGGTGAAGCGCTATATCGCCAAGTACACCATCAACCCGGCGCTGACCCACGGCATTGCCCACGAGGTCGGGTCGATTGAGGCCGGAAAGCTGGCGGATCTGGTGGTCTGGTCCCCGGCCTTCTTTGGCGTGAAGCCCGCCACCATCGTCAAAGGCGGGATGATCGCCTGCGCGCCGATGGGCGACATTAACGCCTCGATCCCCACCCCGCAGCCGGTGCACTACCGGCCGATGTTTGGCGCGCTGGGCGCCGCCCGTCATGCCACCAGGCTGACGTTTGTCTCGCAGGCCGCTGCCGACAACGGCATCCCGCAGGAGCTGAATTTGCAAAGCGCCATCGCGGTGGTCAAAGGCTGCCGGACGGTGAAAAAGGCCGACATGATCCACAACGGCCTGCAGCCGAACATTACCGTCGACGCGCAAACCTATGAGGTGCGCATCGACGGGGAACCGATCACCAGTGAGCCGGCAGAGATCCTGCCGATGGCGCAACGCTATTTTCTGTTCTGAGGAGGAATCATGATCACCTTAACCCAACGCCTTGACCATCCCCATGCCGTGACCGCCCGCGTGACGCTGCCGATTGATGTCCGGGTCAAGAGCCGTGCCCGCGTGGTGCTGGACGACGGGCGCGATGCCGGGCTGATACTGCCGCGCGGCCTGCTGCTGCGGGGCGGCGACCTGCTCACCAGCGACGACGGGCGTGAGGTGGTAGAGGTCGTTGCCGCCGCCGAGCCGCTGTCGGTGGTGCGCTGCGCCGATCCCTTCCTGCTGGCCCGCGCCTGCTATCACCTGGGCAACCGCCACGTGCCGCTGCAAATCTTGCCCGGCGAGCTGCGCTATCACCACGATCATGTCCTGGACGAGATGCTAAAGCTGTTCGATCTCGAGGTGACTTTCGCCAGCCTGCCTTTTGAGCCGGAAGCGGGCGCCTACGCCAGCGAAGGCCACTCCCATTCGCACTCTCACGCACATTCACATTAAGGATCCATCATGCGTAAGTTATTACCCCTGCTGCTGCTGGCCTTCTCCCTGCCCGCGCTGGCCCATCCGGGGCACGGCAGCGACAGTTTTCAGGCCGGCTTTTTCCATCCCCTGACCGGGCTGGATCATCTGCTGATGTTGACCGGCGCAGGCGTGCTCGCCGCCCTGAGCGGCCGCAGGCTGCTGATGCCCTTCGCCACCCTCGGGATGATGCTGACCGGCGCCGTCGCGGGCAGCCTGTTGGGGGGCTTTAGCGGCATGGAGATGCTGATTATCGCCTCGCTGGCGGTGTGCGGCGTAATGATGTTCAAAACCGAAAATCGTCTGCTGCTGGCCGTACCGGCGCTGGCGATGTTCCACGGCTGGGCCCACGGCGTCGAGATGGCAGGCCACAGCTTCTGGCTTTTCACCAGCGGCTTTATGCTCGCCAGCGCGGCGGTGCTGTGCGTCAGCTTTGCTGCCGGTATGCTGCTGCGCCGTCACGATGGGCTGCGTAAAACCTTCGGCGGCGGGCTGATCGCCTCCGCTCTGCTGGCGCTGATGAGCTGATGGAGCCCTCCCGCCAGCTGCGCCTGATGCAGCTCACCAGCAGCAGCCTGCCGGTGGGATCTTATACCTGGTCGCAGGGGCTGGAGTGGGCGGCGGAAGCGGGCTGGGTCACCACCCCGGCCGCGTTCAAAGCCTGGCAATGTCAGCAGATGAAGCAGAGCTTTTTCTGCGTCGATCTGCCGCTGTTTTCCCGTCTGTATCGCGCCTGCGAGCAGAACAATATCGCTGCCGCCTCGCGCTGGACGGCATACCTGCTGGCCTGCCGCGAGACTCGCGAACTTCGGGAAGAGGAGCGCAACCGCGGAGCGGCCTTCACCCGGCTGATCAAAAGCTGGGAGGCGGACTGCCCGCCCGACTGGCTGCCGCTGTTCTCGCAAAGCCAGCTGTGCGGCATGGCATGGCTCGGCGTGCGCTGGGGAATCGGCCTGCACGAGTTGGCGTTAAGCCTCGGCTACAGCTGGATTGAGAGCGCGGTGATGGCGGGCGTCAAGCTGGTGCCCTTCGGCCAGCAGGCGGCCCAGCTGTTGATCATCGAACTCTGCGATCGCTTTGCCGACGGGCTGGAGCAGGCGCTTTTGCGCCGCGATGACCAGCTGGGGGCGGCCACGCCGCTTTCCGCCATCGCTTCGGCGCGTCATGAAACCCAATATTCACGGTTATTCCGTTCCTGAGGAGTCTCTATGTCTGAGTACAAACACCCCCTGCGCGTAGGCGTCGGCGGTCCGGTGGGGTCGGGCAAAACCGCCCTGCTGGAAGCCCTGTGTAAAGCGATGCGCGATCGGTATCAGCTGGCGGTGGTGACCAACGATATCTACACCAAAGAGGATCAGCGCATCCTCACCGAAGCGGGGGCGCTCGAGCCGGAGCGCATTGTCGGGGTGGAAACCGGCGGCTGCCCGCACACTGCGATCCGCGAGGATGCCTCGATGAATCTGGCGGCGGTGGAAGCGTTAAGCGAGAAGTTCGGCAATCTGGACCTGATCTTTGTCGAGAGCGGCGGAGATAACCTGAGCGCCACCTTCAGCCCGGAGCTGGCGGATCTGACGATCTACGTGATCGACGTGGCGGAAGGGGAAAAGATCCCGCGTAAAGGCGGGCCGGGGATCACCAAATCCGATTTTCTGGTGATCAATAAAACCGATCTCGCCCCCTATGTTGGCGCATCGCTGGAGGTCATGGAGCGTGACACCAACCGGATGCGCGGCGAGCGTCCCTGGACCTTCACTAACCTGAAAGCGGGCGACGGGCTGGCAACGATTATTGGCTTCCTGGAAGAGAAAGGGATGCTGAAGATGTAAAAAAAGCCTGGCGTGACGCCAGGCTGTGGATGTTATTTACAGCTGTTGCCCGTTGCGCCCGGCTGACGCCACACGCCCCAGGTGCCGCCAGTGCCCGGGGTTTCCTGGCCCGGATTGACGTACCACTGGTTCATCCAGATCTTGCCGTTATACGACACTTTCGTGCATTTGGTCGGATAGGCGATTTTTGCGTTATAGGCCGGGACATCCAGCGCTGGCGCTGCCGGTTTGCTGACCTTAATGGTCATGCTGTCCTGCGCGGTACGCCCGTCTTCGCCGGTAGTGGTCAGCGTATAGGTCACTTCACCTTCGGTATTGGCCGGGATCACCGCCCAGGCATGCGCACTGTTCACGCTGTTGACCAGCGAGCCGTTCAGCTTCTCCTGCAGCCAGAAGGTGCCGGCCCCTTTGGTGACGCTCCAGTTAAACGACTTCACGTTCAGGCTCTTACTGCCATCCAGCGGATAAGTGCTTACGCCGCTGGCAGGTGAAACCATGGTGTAGTCCGCACCTGCGGCTGCTGTCGGGGCTGGGGCGGTTTTGCCGCCATCCTTCAGGGCCAGGATCCGCGCGACCGCACGTTCCATATCAGGATGGGTTCCCACTTTAGCCGACTCTCCGTTCGCCAGCGAGGTGCCGGTGTCCTGGAGGATCTGACGCATCTGCACCGGGGTGACGGTGATACCGTTCGCTTTGGCAATCCCTGACAGGCTGGCCACGGCGCCTGCAATGATAGGGTTGGCGGAGGAGGTGCCAGCGAAGGTGTTGGTATATTGCGCGTTTGCGGCATTATAAAGACTACCGTAGCCGGCAGTCACGACATCCCAGCAACCCCATGAGGAGCTGGTCACACGCGATCCGTAGGTGCTGAACGACGCTTTTTTGCCGTCTTTGGCGCAGAATGCCCCGGCAATGATGGCACCTGAATCGCGGGTATGAACGTCAAATTTCCCCTTAAACGCCGAATGGTCAAGGTTGATATTGCCATTCCCCGCGGCTTCTATCACGTACACGCCTTTGTCAGTCAGGGCCTTAATCACGTCGTAATAGCTTTGCACGTTTTCCTGCGGGACATAGCAGTCTTTAGTGGTACAACCGGTTATCTCCCCGCCGCCGGTTTGCATCCCGATCTGCACCACGTCGCCCGCTTTCAGCAAAGGGATCATGTTATAGAGGTTGTTATACTTCCAGTCTGAGAAGCCGACACGGCTTTTCCAGCTGAGACCACGCACCCCAGCGCCAATATCTTTGGCCGCCATAATCGCCACGGAAGCGGTATCGTGATCGTCGATGTACTTCGTATTTCCCTGGGTTAACGCAGGCGTCGGCAGATTGATGTGGTTCACATTCCAGATATCGTTTTCCATGGAAATAATGGTCACACCTTCGCCTGCATTACCCGGATATTGATTCACACTGTCACGGTTGACCCCGCCCATATAATATCCCTGGCGTTTGTCCGTTGGCGCTTTAGTGTAATATTGCAGATGACGGAAATCTGGTACCGTTGAGGCACCGACTGAACTTTGCACCGTGGATTTCAGCAACGGCTGGTTTTGTTCATTTCCAACATGATATTTATCCAGCGATACCGGCAGGCTTTCGGGATACACGATGTCGACATTGGGGTTTTGTTCCAGCTCCGCAATCATATTATTGATATAGGTTCTGTCGGTCGCTTTACTTTCCGGTAATTCAATACGCAGATAACGATCGAAACCATACCGCGCATTAAGCTGGGCGAACTCATCGGATTGGGTGCTGCGCAGTTTGTTCGGACGGAACATGCTGGTCGGCACCAGCGATGGATCGCTCAGGGTCAGCTGGTTAGTCGTGGTGCTGGCGCTGGTCGTGCCGGTTGATTTCAAAAGCGGTTTGCTGGGTTTCAGTTTAACCACAATGGCGACATAAGATTCGCCGTTCTGAGCGAGTTCTACCTGCGGGGCCGTTTCTGCATAGGCTGAACAGGTGACGGCTGCGCAAATTAGCAGGGACAATATACTTTTTTTCATTTTAGCCAATATTCCATTAGGTCATAAATAAACACACATCCTTTTTTCAGCTTGAATTAAAAACGCCCCACCACCAATAAGAGCGCTCTGGCAAGAAAGCAAGAATTTTCCTGCCAAGACGTCAGGATGAAGCAATAATGAAATATAAAAGATGTCAATGACGACTGAGAATAAAATTAACTTAAATACCTGATGGAAAACTTTATTACCTACCTGCATCTCACTTAAAATAACCGCGCAAGGACACTTTATAATAAAAATGTTTATTCCAGCGCAACAGCAAAATAAACATGTCCGGTAAAATTGATTTTTATCTGAGCACATCAAAATAGTGCGGTAGCACGCAAAAGGAACCCCGATGACAATCAAGATTGCGATTGCGGATGAACACACCATTATTCGTCGGGGTGTGCGCGCCATGATCATGGACAACCATACGCATCTGACGGACACCCACTCCCCGCTTAACCTTTGCGTTACTGGCGAGGCGGCATCAACCAGCGAGCTGCTGAACCTGCTGGCACAGAATAAAATCGATATTTTGCTGCTGGGCTACACCCTCATCCAGTCGCTGAACGATATGGAGGGGCTGACGCTGGTGAAATGGTTAATGCATCACTACCCCACGCTAAAGGTCATTATGCTCTCGCCCGATACCAATCCGCTGATGATCCGCCTGGCGCTGGAGGCGGGTGCCAGGGCTTATCTCAGTCGGCATACGAATGAGAAAATCCTTGGCCAGGCGCTGCAATCGGTGATGAGCGGCGAGGTGTTTGTCGAGCGCACCCTGATGAATACCCTCTTTCAGAAAGGTAAAACCAGCAACGAGGCGCTCTCGCCACGGGAAACAGAAGTGCTGCGTTTGATTTGCAAAGGGTTAAGCCTGACGGATATTTCACGGCGTATGCATCTGAGCATCAAAACCGTGAGTGCGCATAAAATGCGGGCGATGGAGAAGCTGGGGGTGAAAAACGGCTGTCAGCTTTACTGTCTGTTAGCCAAAACCCGGATGTTCGATATCGTTATCTGACATCCGGGCGTTTGCCATCAGGCGGCAGGCAGTTCAGCCAGCGGCCAGCGCGGACGAACGGAGACGCTCAAATCTGCCGTCGCGTCGGGCTTCAGACGCACCATCCCGGCATAAGCGATCATCGCCCCGTTATCGGTGCAGAACTCCGGACGGGCATAGAACACTTCACCGCGACGCTTGTGCATCATCTCCGCCAGCTTCGCGCGCAGGGTACGGTTGGCGCTGACGCCACCCGCCATCACCAGACGCTTAAAGCCGGTCTGATCCAGGGCGCGCTTGCACTTGATCATCAACGTATCCACCACCGCATCCTCAAAGGCACGGGCGATATCGGCGCGAGTCTGATCGTCGTTTTCATTATTACGGATGGTATTCGCCGCAAAGGTTTTCAGACCGGAGAAACTGAAATCGAGCCCCGGACGATCGGTCATCGGGCGCGGGAAGACGAAGCGCCCTTCCGTACCCTGCGACGCCATCTTCGACAGCATCGGGCCGCCAGGGTAATCGAGCCCCAGCAGCTTGGCGGTTTTGTCAAAGGCTTCACCCGCCGCATCGTCAATGGATTCGCCCAGCAGTTCATACTGACCGATTCCGGTGACGCCGATCAGCTGGGTATGGCCGCCGGAAACCAGCAGCGCCACGAACGGAAATGCCGGTGGATTGTCTTCCAGCATCGGCGCCAGCAGGTGCCCTTCCATATGGTGAACCGGGATCGCCGGCACATCCCACGCGAACGCCAGCGAACGCCCGATGGTCGCGCCCACCAGCAGCGCGCCGACCAGACCCGGACCGGCGGTGTAGGCCACGGCGTCGATATCTTTTGCCGTTAAGCCCGCCTCTTTCAGCGCCGCCTGAATCAATGGCACCGTTTTACGTACATGGTCGCGGGAGGCCAGCTCCGGCACCACGCCGCCGTAGTCAGCATGTAATTTCACCTGACTATACAGTTGGTTGGCGACCAGCCCTTTTTCATCGTCGTAAATTGCGATGCCGGTTTCATCGCAGGATGTTTCAATACCCAGTACACGCATGACTTGTTTTACCTCACTCAGATACCGCGCAGTGTAGAGCCTGGGCGGGTTGATGTAAAACTTTCCTCACCCCTGGAGTTCTCTTCGTGTATACTCCTCACCCTTATAAAAGTCCCTTTCAAAAACGGCCGCGGTGCTTTACAAAGCAGCAGCAATTGCAGTAAAATTCCGCACCATTTTGAAATAAGCTGGCGTTGATGCCAGCGGCAAACCGAATTTATAAAGGTGAGAGTTACATGCCGGTAATTAAAGTACGTGAAAACGAGCCGTTCGACGTAGCACTGCGTCGCTTCAAGCGTTCATGCGAGAAAGCAGGTGTTCTGGCTGAAGTTCGTCGTCGTGAGTTCTATGAAAAACCAACGACCGAACGTAAGCGCGCTAAAGCTTCTGCTGTGAAACGTCACGCGAAGAAACTGGCTCGCGAAAACGCACGCCGTACTCGTCTGTACTAATCTTTTGAGGACGCACGTCCTCAATTGTCAGACAGAGTAGTAGTCGTAAGGCCGTGCTTCCGGAAGGAATGCGCGGCTTGTTTTCGTTTATGAATCAGGATTTACACAAAATCATTCACGCTGTATCAAGGCGGCAAGTGAGTGAATCCCCGGAGCTTACTTAAGTAAGTGACAGGGGTGAACGAGCGCAGCCAACGCAGAGGCAGTTTGAAGGATGAAGTGTAATCACGGGGCCTATGGCTGGACGAATCCCACGCGTATTTATCAATGATCTGCTGGCAAGAACCGACATCGTCGATCTTATCGACGCGCGGGTAAAGCTGAAGAAGCAGGGCAAAAACTACCATGCGTGCTGTCCATTCCATAACGAAAAAACCCCCTCTTTCACCGTAAACGGTGAAAAACAGTTCTACCACTGCTTCGGCTGTGGGGCGCACGGCAACGCCGTCGACTTTCTGATGAACTACGACAAGCTCGAGTTTGTTGAAACCGTCGAAGAGCTGGCTGCCATGCACAACCTTGAAGTGCCGTATGAAGCAGGCAGCGGGCCAAGCCAGATAGAGCGTCATCAACGACAAACGCTGTATCAGCTGATGGACGGCCTGAACGCATTTTATCAACAGTCTCTTAAGCAACCTGCCGCTGAGCCTGCGCGTCAATATTTGAACCAGCGCGGACTGAGCGACGATGTTATTGCGCGTTTCGCTATTGGTTACGCCCCTCCCGGCTGGGATAACGTGTTAAAGCGTTTTGGCGGCAATAGCGAAGATCGTAAATCCCTCATCGACGCGGGCATGCTGGTCACTAATGACAAGGGACGCAGCTATGACCGCTTCCGCGAACGGGTGATGTTCCCCATTCGCGACAAGCGTGGCCGGGTAATTGGTTTTGGTGGACGCGTGCTGGGCGATGCCCTGCCGAAATACCTTAACTCCCCGGAAACCGACATTTTCCATAAAGGCCGCCAGCTGTACGGCCTGTATGAAGCCCAGCAGGATAACGCTGAACCGCAGCGCCTGTTGGTGGTCGAAGGCTATATGGATGTGGTGGCGCTGGCGCAGTTCGACATTAACTATGCCGTTGCGTCTCTGGGCACCTCCACGACCGCCGACCATATTCAGCTGCTGTTTCGGGTGACCAACACCGTGGTCTGCTGTTACGACGGCGACCGTGCCGGGCGCGAAGCCGCATGGCGCGCGCTGGAGACGGCACTGCCTTATATGACCGACGGGCGTCAGCTACGCTTTATGTTTCTGCCCGACGGCGAAGACCCGGATACGCTGGTGCGTAAAGAGGGCAAAGCGGCTTTTGAAGCGCGGATGGAGCAGGCTCAGCCGCTCTCCACGTTTCTGTTTAACAGCCTGATGCCGCAGGTGGATTTGAGCACCCCGGATGGCCGCGCCCAGCTGAGCACGCTGGCTTTGCCGCTGATTACTCAGGTACCGGGCGAAACGTTGCGCATCTATCTGCGTCAGGAGCTGGGTAAAAAACTCGGCATTCTGGATGACAGTCAGCTTGAACGTTTAATGCCAAAGCTGGCGGAGAGCGGAGCGGCTCGCCCCGCGCCTCAGCTAAAACGCACAACCATGCGTATACTGATAGGACTGCTGGTGCAGAATCCGGAACTGGCACCGAAAGTGCCTTCTCTGGCAGGTCTGGACCATGAAAAGCTGCCGGGACTTGGCTTATTCGCAGAACTGGTCAACACTTGTCTCTCACAGCCAGGTCTGACCACCGGGCAACTTTTAGAGCACTATCGCGGAACAAAAGCGTCCGCAACCCTTGAAAAACTGTCGATGTGGGACGATATAGCAGATAAAGATATCGCTGAAGAGACCTTCACCGACTCGCTCAACCATATGTTTGATTCGATGCTTGAGCTACGGCTCTCTGAATTGATCGCCCGCTCGCGGACCCATGGGTTAACGCCAGCAGAACGCGAAGAGGTGCGTGTGATTACTGAAGCACGTGCCCGGAAATGAATTTAACGGCTTAAGTGCCGAATATCGTTCGGGTAGATCCCGACAGCCGCACTGAGAGGCAGCGGCAAAAATACAAGTACGCCCTCGCTTTAAAGGTTGGCAGCCGTATCGCCGACACCAATCAAACGAATAAGTGTGGATACCGTCTTATGGAGCAAAACCCGCAGTCACAGCTGAAACTTCTTGTCCAACGTGGTAAGGAGCAAGGCTATCTGACCTATGCCGAGGTCAATGACCATCTGCCGGAAGATATCGTCGACTCCGATCAGATCGAAGACATCATCCAAATGATCAATGACATGGGTATTCAGGTGATGGAAGAAGCCCCTGATGCCGATGATCTGTTGCTTGCTGAAAACTCAAACAACACCGATGAAGATGCAGAAGAAGCTGCTGCACAGGTTCTGTCGAGCGTTGAATCTGAAATCGGCCGCACGACGGACCCGGTGCGCATGTACATGCGTGAAATGGGTACCGTTGAACTGTTGACCCGCGAAGGCGAAATTGACATCGCTAAACGTATCGAAGACGGGATCAACCAGGTTCAGTGTTCCGTTGCCGAATACCCTGAAGCCATCACCTATCTGCTCGAGCAGTACGATCGCGTGGAAGCAGAAGAAGCGCGTCTGTCCGATCTGATCACCGGCTTTGTCGATCCGAACGCGGAAGAAGACCTTGCCCCTACGGCGACGCACGTCGGGTCTGAACTGTCTCAGGAAGAGATGGATGATGACGAAGACGAAGATGAAGAAGACGGCGACGACGACAGCAGCGACGATGACAACAGCATCGACCCTGAACTGGCGCGTGAGAAGTTCGGTGAGCTGCGTACGCAGTATGAGGTGACCCGCGACACCATTAAAGCCAAAGGCCGCAGCCACGCAGCCGCTCAGGAAGAGATCCTGAAGCTTTCTGAAGTGTTCAAACAGTTCCGTCTGGTGCCAAAACAGTTCGATTACCTGGTTAACAGCATGCGCGTCATGATGGACCGCGTCCGTACCCAGGAACGCATCATCATGAAAATGTGCGTTGAACAGTGCAAAATGCCGAAGAAGAACTTCATCACCCTGTTCACCGGCAACGAAACCAGCGAAACCTGGTTCAACGCGGCTATCGCGATGAACAAGCCGTGGTCTGAAAAGCTGCGTGATGTGGCTGACGACGTACACCGTGGCCTGCAGAAGCTGCAGCAGATTGAAGAAGAGACCGGCCTGACCATCGAGCAGGTAAAAGACATTAACCGTCGCATGTCCATCGGTGAAGCGAAAGCCCGCCGTGCGAAGAAAGAGATGGTTGAAGCGAACTTGCGTCTGGTTATCTCTATCGCCAAGAAATACACCAACCGTGGCCTGCAGTTCCTGGATCTGATTCAGGAAGGCAACATCGGTCTGATGAAAGCGGTTGATAAGTTCGAATACCGTCGTGGTTATAAGTTCTCCACCTACGCCACCTGGTGGATCCGTCAGGCAATTACTCGCTCTATCGCGGATCAGGCGCGCACCATCCGTATTCCGGTGCATATGATTGAGACCATCAACAAGCTCAACCGTATCTCCCGCCAGATGCTGCAGGAAATGGGCCGCGAGCCGACGCCAGAAGAGCTGGCCGAGCGCATGCTGATGCCGGAAGACAAGATCCGTAAGGTGCTGAAGATCGCCAAAGAGCCAATCTCCATGGAAACGCCAATCGGCGACGATGAAGATTCGCATCTGGGTGATTTCATCGAGGATACCACCCTCGAGCTGCCGCTGGACTCTGCGACCACCGAGAGCCTGCGTGCCGCTACGCACGACGTACTGGCTGGCCTGACCGCCCGTGAAGCGAAAGTCCTGCGTATGCGTTTCGGTATCGACATGAACACCGACCACACGCTGGAAGAAGTGGGTAAACAGTTCGACGTTACCCGTGAACGTATCCGTCAGATCGAAGCGAAGGCGCTGCGTAAACTGCGCCATCCAAGCCGCTCTGAAGTGCTGCGTAGCTTCCTGGACGACTAACCGTCCTGAACGTAAAAAGCTCCCTACGGGGAGCTTTTTTTTGGCTTTTTTCCCTTCGCTCTGTGGCAGAGTGCCCCCTAAAAAGCGCCCGGCGGCGCTTTGCTTGCACGGGCCTACGGATCCCGTAGGCCGGGTAAGGCGTAGCCGCCACCCGGCAGTTCGCGCCTTCTCCCATAGAGAGGTCAGGCTGAGGGCATCAGCCAGCAAAGGAGCTAAAGCCCGCGCGTCACCAGCGCCTCATCCAGCTCCCGATACGCCTCCACCAGTTTCTCCACCGTCGCCCTGTTCAGCCCACTCGGATTAGGCAACACCCACACCTGGGTCACGCCGATGGTGATACTCTGCTTTCCCCACTGCACGCCCCGCTGGCTGAACGCCTGCTCGTACGCCTGTTTACCCAGGATAGCCAGCGCTGCTGGCTGATAGTCCTCAATCTTCTTAATCAGTTCCCGCCCGCCGCTGCGCAGCTCATGCAGATTCACCTCGCTCGCCTGCACCGTCGGCCGCTCCACCAGCATAGTGATGCCGCAGCGCGTGTCCAGTAGCTGCTGCTCCTCTTCCGGCTTCAGCAGCTTGTCGGTAAACCCGGCCTGGTAGATCACCTTCCAGAAGCGATTTCCGGGGTGAGCAAAATGAAAACCGGTATGGGCGGAGGACTTTCCCGGGTTGATGCCGCAGAACACCACCCTCAGGCCTGGCGCAAGGATTTCGTTGATCATGATTACTCCCGCTTAATGGTTCAGGCTCTAAGTATAAGAGATTGAAAATGGGTTGTTTATAAAAACAGCAGGCAGGTGGGTAGCTCTGGATTGCGGCGAGGAGTTACTTTATAATCCTCCGCCACGGCCCCTTAGCTCAGTGGTTAGAGCAGGCGACTCATAATCGCTTGGTCGCTGGTTCAAGTCCAGCAGGGGCCACCAAACAAAACAAGGGCTTAGACAGGAAACTGACTAAGCCCTTTTTGTTTTTTAGCAATCTGGGTGATGTAATGGGTGACGTTACTTCACCGCCACTACCAATCGAGAATTGAAATCGGTATGAATTTTTCAGACATGCTGGCGGTTGCAGCAAAGAAACGAAAAAAGTATCCGGAACCAGATGACTGCGTCAGCCTGTATCATATTTTGCGTTCGGCCAAACATTGCTACCCACATTCCCCATATGCGGATATCGCCTCATCGCTCGTAAAGCTTCTTACAGATCAACATGATTTAAGATTCTTTGTACTTGGCAAGGAGTCAATCACTGATGTTGAGTTATTAAACCATGCTAAAGCTTGCACATTATCTTACCAAAGAGACAAACAAGAAAAACTGACATTTGAGGAGGTGGTGAATTCCAGGACTGCCATACATTTTTCCCAGTTTCTGTCTGGGATCACTGAATCATCTCTGTCAAAGGAATCACTTCATACGCATGGCTTCTTACGTAAAGAGCTCGCGCCACTCCTTGAGTTCGAACTTCTCGACACGTATGAAGATGAACCAGATTATAAAGAAAAATATTTCGCCCTCCTGACTGAACGAGAGAACAAACCCTCTCCTCCACTAAAGGGGGAAAACTATGCAATTAAGCGAGAGGAGTTACTAATTGCAGTTCTTGCGCTTATTCAGCAAAACCAAAAAAGCAGCCAAAAAACTGTTGTCCCAACAGTTACAGACCTTATTGATACCCTCGAGAAACACGCTATAAATTTTTGGCCCTCCACAGGGAGCTTACCTATGTCTCGCCAGGCGGTAAGTGAGCTGCTTGGTTTTGCATTGAATCTTTTTGAACGTCCGACTCAGGACATTGAAAGTCTTAGAGCAGCGAAAAAACAAAAAAGAAAAAACGTTGATAAATAATAAGTTACGCAAGGTACTATAGGACCTTTCACAAGGTACGGAGGTAAACTCACTCTGAGTCTGATTAAATCTCAATGGTTTCAATACACTTCATTGGGAGTCAGCAGTTTGAAAAATAAACCAACCATGTCTGATAAGGTTATCGCCCTTCATCAGCCCCAACGTCTGATTCGCATCAGTGCAATGCTTGAGCTTCTCGGTTGCAGCCGTACAACCCTGTATCGTTGGGTAAAGTCCGGAAACTTTCCTCAACCCCTAATGCGTGGCGGTAAAACCCTCGGCTGGCCTGCCAGTTTGTATGAAGGCTGGCTTGCGCAAAATGCGAAATAACCATCGAATCAAAGGGCTGGAATTTCCAGCCTTTCTTTTCTCTGTTGGTGTAACCAGCTGAAACAATAAGCTCATCAAATCATAACAGCGCAACGAATCGAACTTTAATATAACTCCATGATAAATAGTAAAACTGCCAGCAAAGATTCTATTCTTCAATGCGCGGTAATTAATAATATTACCCGGAGCTCTGCTTACCCTGACATCAAAGCTGGTGGGGAGTTTCTCTTTGACAATGTACTCTGGCCAGTTATGCCTGAGGAGAGTCAGCAGAATATAAAAATCATGAATTCTCTGTTCCGGGCCATTGATAAAACTTACCGCTGTTGTTCTCGCTTTCTGGCAATACGCTATGACTTTCACTTGCCTCAATACAGTCCTGACAATAGAGTTATTACTGCCTTCCATAAACTGTTAATTCCTGCCCTCAGGAAGCTCTATCCCAAAAGCTTCATGCGGGTGTTTTGGGTCAGAGAGCAGAATAAGGCTCCCGCTCAGCATTACCATTATCTTCTGATGATGGATGGCAACGTTGTCCGCCATCCCCACAAAATTAATCAGCTGGTGAAGTGCTATTGGAAGCACGCTACCGACGGTAGGGTCTGGTTACCTAAGCACGGGTACTATCTGGTTACCCGGGACGATACCGAAGCCCTAACGGCATTGCTCCTACGGGTTAGCTACTTTGCCAAGCGATACTCAAAAACACATATCGCTGATGGTATTGACCTTTCCGGGACTCAGCATTACTCATGCCTGAAAAAAGCCAGACGTATCAAGCCAGCTCAATTGCAGATTAATCCTGCTGCTTCTGTACCTGCGCAGAAACATTGCCCTTTACCCGGCAAACTGGATCCACTTTTTGCAGAGAAGGAAAGCCAGTTTTCAGGCGAGCAGATTGAATATGAAACGCCAGAGGACTTGTTCAAGTATGTAACGACGCCAGTGGATATAAAAGCACTTCGCAGTAAAGCTCTTTTAAGAGCACTACGGAGACTGCATACGCACAAGAAAAAAGATTCAATAACCACACTGCCCGGTAGCATTCATTCAAGCCTGACTCCCCATTGGCTGCGTCACTTTGAGCGCTACTATCGAGAGTACTGGCCTTGCAATATCAGCGTCAGGCAGTACTGCCACTGGTATTACCTTAATCCAGGCACCGCAGGCCGCTACCTGTGCAATTACCCAGCGAGTCTAATCAATCCGTGGTTATTGAAAGCTTGGTTGTAGCAAATTACTAAAAAGCAGGAGAGGTAAATGGATACTGAGGGTAATAATGAATATGACTGGGGTATTATCGAAAAAAACATACGCCGTATATATGGGAACAAAGCATACCGACGTATAACAGAGGATGAATGGTGGAGATATAAATATTGTGAGCGTCGAAAAATGCTTAAAAAACAATTAGCACGAAAAAAGAATTTTGTCGCTAAGTCATTGGCATTTTCTTCTTTTCACGATGATCCAAACACTGTGGTGAAGAAAAATAGACGAAATGGTCAACGCAGTCGGTGGAATATCGATAGGTTTTCCAGAAGAATTTATATTGAAGATTTGGGATCGCTTGATACCGTGGCGCATTTATTGACAAAAATGTCATGGCATCCCCACCACTCATATATTTTTGCTGTAGCACTCTATCCCGGCGTAACCAGCAAACAATTAGCAGAACACCTCGGAATGACCAGCTCAAACCACAGAATGGTATTCCGACGTTTGAACAATGACCTTTATCTCGTTGGCTGGCAATTTGTTTCATGTCAGCTGAATGCTCAAAACAAACCATGGGGCTGGTATCTGGAGAAAATTTGAGACGTGATCACAAAATGTGATCACGTATATCTGATCACATTCGCTTTGCCTGAACCGGTATATCTGATCACCCATTCGTGGAATACTAGCGACGAGTAAGGCCTTACCCTGTCTGGGTTAGTAAGCATTTTGATGTTTTGATCAGGTGACGTAAACGCCACAAAAAAACCGGTGTTCAAAAACACGAAATAAATTTCGTTTGTCTCGTTACGGGCGATCAATAAAGTGATCAAATGATCACTATGATGATACTTGCAGCCCTGAGATGGCTGCTTTGGCTGCTGACTGTTGAAGAATAACACTGACTGAGTTAATCAGGAGTCCAAACATAACATTCTGTTGGTAGTTTGCCGGGTCGTTGTCATCCTTCACCCCATAGTTGAATACTGTAGTGGTCAACTAAAACTGGCCACCGCGTTAGAGTTTTTCCAGTATCGGTTTTCCGATTCGTTTGGTGGTAACCCACAGTTATATTCATGCGGCCTGAGCGCGCTGTAATACCCAACGATATAGTCCGTTATAGCGTGAGCTGCTTCGCTGAAGCTTACGTAGCCCGTCACCGGAACCCATTCGTTCTTCAGGCTCCTGAAGAAGCGATCCATTAGGCTATTACCGTCTGGTTTTTCAGGACGGTTTTGCCAGTATTTGTAGCTGCTGCGATGAACCCCGAACACGTGGCAGAGAGAGGCCACTGGATAACGCGCCCTGAGCTTCCCGATTAACGAGAACTGTTCAGGGAGGCTGACATCAAGAGCGCGGTAGCTTTTTTAATATTTATTTTTTAATTTCAATACGTTGTAACTTTTTCTTCAGCTCACGTATTTCGATTTGTTCTGGTGTTATCGGAGAGGCTTTTGGTGTTTTGCCCTGACGCTCTTCGCGCAGCTGCTTGACCCATTTCGTCATCGTGGAAAGACTGACATCAATAGCTTTTGCAGCATCAGAGACGGTGTAGTTTTGCTCGACAACCAGCTGAGCGGATTCGCGTTTGAATTCAGGACTAAAATTTCTTCGTTTCATTGGTACGCCTGTATTGTTCTGAGATGAGCATATCACCTCTATTCAGGTGGCCAAATTCAGTAAACCACTTCATCCCTACAGGGAGTGGGCTAGTAGTTTCAGATCTACCACCGCAGATGGGGATACATTTTACCTGCGTTCCAAACCAGGCAACGCATCCCCACTACTAGTCAACTTGAAAAACTAAGCCCCTTTCAACATATCAAACACCACGCGGGCAAAACCCTTCGCCAGTTCAGGGTTAGAGAGGTATTGCACCATCATCTCCTGCTGGGCGTCGTTGCTGTCCATCACGGCATCATCAATGGCTTTCGGAAAATCGCCCAGCATCGCCTGTTCGCGCGTATTGTTTGCAATCTGGGTCATCACCGCCTGGTTTTCTGACAGCTTGTCGCGCACCGCGAAGGCATAGTTAATCATGTCTTTATCGGTGAGATTATCGGTCACGAACAACTCGTTCAGGCGGGCCAGGATATTCGACAAAAACTCTTCTTTCTTGTCCTTCGGCTTCGCCGTACCGACATTATTACCCGGTTTGATTTTGTATTCCGCCGCATCTTCCTGCAGCTTCAGGTGCTGTTCATGAAGCTTCGACAGGCGGTAATGGCTCATCTCCACGTTGCTTAAATCAATCTCATCTTCTTCGATGCGCTGCTCATGCAGCAACGGACGCAGATGGCGGGCAAACAGGCTCAGCTCCTCCAGGTTCTTGTCGTCGTAATCGACGATTTGCGACATAAACTCGTAAAAGCGGACAAAGCTGCCGAGATCTTTCTTGAAGATATCCAGCTTACTTTTTTCTTTCTCGCACTCTTTGAAAGTGTTTTCCGCATTGGTGATCAGCACAATATCGCCGGTCTTCTTGGTGCGTTCAAACATCTCTTTGGCCAGCACATATGCATCAATCGCCGAGGTGTAGCGATGTTTCCAGCGCTCCACCGCAGGTTTGCAGATATTGCTAATGGCGGCGTTGGATTTGTTTTTACTGAAGAACGCCTCGCAGAACTGCTCCACTTCTTTCCACAGGAAAATACCGCTGGTGCGCAGCTTTTCAAACAGTTCAAAGACGAGCTGCGGATCGCTGACATCCGTCAGTTCTGCTGTCTGGTAGTACGGCTGGAAAGAACCCAAAATATCGTCAGGCTCATTGTAGAAATCGAGCACAAAGGTGCCGGACTGCACCTTCCCAGGATAGGTGCGGTTCAGGCGCGACAGCGTCTGTACGCACTCAACGCCGCCCAGCTTTTTATCCACATACATGGCGCACAGTTTGGGCTGGTCAAAACCGGTCTGGAATTTGTTGGCCACCAGCATCACCTGGTAGTCGTCGGTATCAAACGCTTTGCGCATATCCCGGCCTTTGAGGCCTGGGTTCATATTGATTTCGGTAAACTTCTGATTAAGCAGCGCAAGGCTGTTTGGGTCACTATCAAAAAATTCCACTTCCCCGGAGAACGCCACCATCGCGCTGATTTTGTCGTACTTTTGCTCGGCGAGATATTTATCAAACGCCAGCTTGTAGCGCACCGCCGCCTTACGCGAACTGGTCACCACCATCGCTTTAGCCTGGCCGGCCAGTAAGTGCATCACATGCTTACGGAAGTGCTCTACAATCACCTTCACCGGTAATGACTCCAACTTACTGATAGTGTTTTATGTTCAGATAATGCCCGATGACCTTGTCATGCAGCTCCACCGATTTTGAGAACGACAGTGACTTCCGTCCCAGCCTTGCCAGATGTTGTCTCAGATTCAGGTTATGTCGCTCAATGCGCTGAGTGTAACGCTTGCTGATTACGTGCAGCTTTCCCTTCAGGCGGGATTCATACAGCGGCCAGCCATCCGTCATCCATACCACGACCTCAAAGGCCGACAGCAGGCTCAGAAGACGCTCCAGTGTGGCCAGAGTGCGTTCACCGAAGACGTGCGCCACAACCGTCCTCCGTATCCTGTCATACGCGTAAAACAGCCAGCGCTGACGTGATTTAGCACCGACGTGGCCCCACTGTTCGTCCATTTCAGCGCAGACAATCACATCACTGCCCGGTTGTATGCGCGAGGTTACCGACTGCGGCCTGAGTTTTTTAAGTGACGTAAAACCGTGTTGAGGCCAACGCCCATAATGCGTGCACTGGCGCGACATCCGACGCCATTCATGGCCATATCAATGATTTTCTGGTGCGTACCGGGCTGAGAGGCGGTGTAAGTGAACTGTAGTTGCCATGTTTTACGGCAATGAGAGCAGAGATAGCGCTGATGTCCGGCAGTGCTTTTGCCGTTACGCACCACGCCTTCAGTAGCGGAGCAGGAAGGACATCTGATGGAAATGGAAGCCACGCAAGCACCTTAAAATCACCATCATACACTAAATCAGTAAGTTGGCAGCATTACCCGTGCCCGCAGGGGTATTTGAAAAATATGCGCTGGGTATTACCCCTGGTCAGAAACGGCTGTTGAGCATTCGCAAAACGCCGGATAATGCGATGATTATCAGTAACTTTTATTCGCCAATTTTGGTTTGCGCCGGTTAACGACAGGCTATACTTGCCCCATGATAACTCTCGTTCGTCCGACCACTGCTGCGGATATCGCCGCACTTCCAGACATTGAACGCGCCGCCGGGCAATGCTTTCGGCAGATCCCCGAATTGAGCTGGCTCGCTCAAGGCCCCGTCATCTCTGCCCGTTGCCATCAGCATTATCTGCAGCAGGAAATGAGTTGGGTGGTAGAACACAGCGGTCAACCGCGTGGTTTTCTGTTAGCAGAAGCACAGGATTCGACGCTGTTTATTGTCGAGCTCTCCGTGCATCAGGCGAGTCAGGGAATAGGGTTAGGTCGACGCCTTCTTAGCGATGTCGCGGTAGAGGCCAAAGCAAGGAGCTTCACGTCGCTCACGCTCACCACCTTTCGGGATGTACCCTGGAACGCGCCGTGGTATGCCCGAATGGGATTCGAAATGCTACCGGAAACGTCATTGAACGCTGCGCTACGGCAAAAGCTGGCACAAGAAGTGGCGCACGGCATGGCGTATGAATCACGCTGCGCCATGCGCCTGATGCTGAGCTAATGCGCCCTGACAGGGGCGCATGTCATATCAGAAGGTTTCCCAGTTTTCCCCGGTGTCGGTTGCCGCCGCTTTACGCAGCGTATCCGGCGCTGGCGCAGCGGCCACGCTGACCGGTTCGCGCGCGGTACTTGCCTGGCCCTGCTGGATGCGGAACACGGCCACCGCCTGCGTCAGTCGGCTAGCCTGCTCTTCCAGCGCCGCGGCGGCTGCCGCGGACTCTTCCACCAGCGAGGCGTTCTGTTGGGTGACACGGTCCATCTCCGATACCGCCAGGCCAACCTGGTCGATACCCCGGCTCTGCTCGTCAGATGCGGAAGCAATTTCGCCCATGATATCGGTTACGCGGGTCACCGCATTCACGATTTCATCCATGGTTTCGCCCGCGCTTTCTACCAGCGTGGAACCGAGGTCAACGCGGTTTACCGAGTCTTCAATCAGGCTCTTAATTTCCCGTGCCGCCTGGGCGCTGCGCTGCGCCAGGTTACGAACTTCACCGGCGACCACCGCAAAACCACGCCCCTGTTCACCGGCACGTGCGGCTTCCACCGCGGCGTTCAGCGCCAGAATGTTGGTCTGGAAGGCAATACCGTCAATCACGCTGATAATGTCGGAAATTTTCTGCGAACTGGCGGTGATATCACGCATGGTCTGCACCACGTTATCCACGACTTTACCGCCCTTCTGCGCGGTTTCCGATGCGCTCAGCGCCAGATGGCTCGCCTGACGGGCGTTTTCGGCGTTCTGCTTCACGGTCACCGTCAGCTCTTCCATACTCGCCGCCGTCTCTTCCAGAGAAGCCGCCTGCTGCTCGGTACGTGAAGAGAGATCGTTGTTACCCATCGCAATTTCACTCGCGCCGCTGTAAATCGCGTGAGCCCCCTGACGAACTTCGCCCACGGTGCGCGCCAGTTCACCCTGCATATGGCGCAGAGAGTGTGCCAGCTCGCCCATTTCGTTGTCGCTTTCCACGTCGATGCGTTTGACCAGGTCACCGCCCGCAATGTGGCGAATGCTGTCGATTAAACGATTCAGTGGTTCGATAAGCGTCTTGCGCACGCCCAGCCAGACGGAGATGATCAAGGCCAGTACGGCGATCATCATGCTAAACAGGATCCACATGGCCTGCGTGTAGGAGGCATTGCTGTCGTTGACCGCCAGGTCGTACAGGCTGTCGTTCTGTTGCAGATAGTTGACGTACGCCTTCTCAAAGCCGTCCTGATAACCCTGAGTCGGTTGGTCGAAGAAGTCGTTGATTTTGCCTGCACCCAGCAGTTGGATAAGCTCGGACAGCGCGCCGTGGTAGATGTCGTAGTTACGTTTGAGTTCCAGCGCCGCCGCTTCGCTCTGACGCGGGTCACGCGGCATCGCTTCGTACTCGGTCCAGCGTTTTTCCGCATCAGACAGTGATTTGGTGGCAATCTGCATCAACTCGGCAACGGTAGCGCCGCTGCCGATATTGTTCTGATCCATCATGTAACGGATCCCGGCACGGTTCAGGGTATTGTGGGTTTGCAGCAGAGCAACCCAGCTCCCGTTCAGCCAGGACTGCTGCTGACGCACAGTTTGCAGAATGGTGAAGTCCTCTTTGCCATGCTTCAAAGAGTTAAAGAACAGTCCCCCTGACGCCAGCTGTAACAGGCCAAACAACACCAAAACCAGCACGAGGCTGGTGACGATCTTTATACGTTTTAACATGTTTCTCTTTCCTCCGGACGAATAACGAGTTTTCGGCGGGAAAAGACAAAACTTTATAGAAATTGTGACTATTAATACGGGTAGCTGCGCGATTTTGCATCACCGAGCGTGCCTATTCCCCCTCACCCTAGCCCTCTCCCCATAGGGGAGAGGGAACCGATGAGTGCAGATTGACGGATCGCGTGGCCCGGCCAAGCGCAGCGCCGCCGGGGATGCTCGTTACCCGCGCAGCGCACAAATCTCGTCGTACAGGCCACGAGAAACATCCAGCCCATGCAGCTCACTTCGCTCGCGCGCCAGATAGCGCCGCTCGCCAGGCAGTCTCGCGCCCTGCGCCTGCATGCCGCTAAACAACGTCTCAGCGCGCGCCAGATGCGTCCCGGCCTCTGCTCCCAGGAAACGCTGAGGGTCGAGCGCCAGAATCAACTCGCCGCCGTAAGGCAGGCCGCCCGCGCCGTTATCCCACGCCAGCGATTCGGCGCTGGTCATATCGCCAATCAGCGGGCCGGCGAACAGTTCCACCATCGCCGCCAGCGCCGAGCCTTTATGGCCGCCGAAGGTCAGCATCGCCCCGTCCAGCACCGCCTGCGGGTCGGTGGTTGGCTGGCCGTCGCTATCAATCCCCCAGCCTTCTGGAATTGGCTTACCCGCCCGTTGGTGCAGCTGAATTTCACCGCGCGCTGCGGCGCTGGTCGCCATATCAAAAATAAACGGCGGCTTCGCACCGCGTGGCCAGCCGAACGCAATCGGGTTGGTGCCGAACAGCGGCTGGGTGCCGCCCGCCGGGGCCACCCACGCGTGGCTTGGCGTACAGGCGTAACCCACCAGCCCCACGTCGGTCAGCGGTTCCACGTCGTCAAACAGCGCCGAGAAGTGCACGCAACGGTTGATCGCCAGCGCCGCAATCCCACAGTAGCGAGCTTTTTCAATCAGCAGCGGCAGCGCCTTTTCATAGGCACACAGCGAATACGCCCCGTTGGCATCCGCTTTAACGATAGCGGGCGCCTGATCGACAATCGTCGGTTCCGCATCCGGCGACACCTTGCCTTTGCGCAGAGTTTCTACGATCCCCAGCAGGCGCCACAGGTCGTGTGAAGCACAGCCGTCGCGTTCACCCGCGGTGACGTTGCGGGCGATAGCGTCGGCGTGTGCGGCTGAAAATCCGTTTGAGCTGAGGACGTCGAAGGCCAGTTGATAGGCTTCCTTAAGCGCGATGTTTACCGTTGTCATGTTTTTCTCCATATTGTCGGACAGGCTTTAGCGCAGACGGAGGTGCAGGTTTTACTTAGTTAAAATATTGATTTACATCATATTTATTTTATTGAGCGACAGCAATGTTCTCGCTAAACTCTATCACGCCTTTAATCAGCCGTGGATTATTGATGACATCTCGTTCATAGGTGCTACCCAACTCATCAAAGTGCAACCGGTGAGTCAGCAGCATGTCGGCGCGCAGCAGCCCACGCTGCATCAGCTCCCCCACCCGCGCAAAGTCCGCTTTTGTGGCGTTTCGGCTGCCCAGCAGCGTGGTCTCTTTTTTATGGAACTCCGGATCAGAGAACTGCAGGTCGCCTTTAAACAGGCCGACAAATACAATGCTGCCGCCGTGGCGAATCAACTCCACCGCGCGATTCATCGACTGCGCGCTGCCGGTGGCATCAATCACCGTCTGTGCAAGGTCACCGCCAAAGCTATCGCGCAACTGAGTGAGGAAGTCATCGGCCAGCGGATCGAGAGCCGGTAACGCCAGCTGGTGCGCCACATGCGCGCGGCGCTCCGGGCTAGTATCCACCATCACCACCTGCGCGTCTTCCGCCGCCGCAATGGCTGCCGTCCCCAGCCCAATTGGCCCAGCGCCCACCACCAGGACCGCGTCACCGGGCTTCACCGCCGCACGGCGAACCGCATGTGCGCTGATGGCAAACGGCTCGATCAGCGCAACCGCTTCGGGTGCAATGCCTTCCGCCAGCAGGATGTTTTGCTCAGGTACGCATAAATATTCGCTGAACCCACCATCACGATGTACGCCAATCACCGCAATATTTTCACAGCAGTTCTCTCGCCCGCTCCGGCACGCAGAACATTCATGGCAGGAGACATAAGGGATCACCGCGATCTGCTGACCAACGTGCCAATGGTCAGTCTGGCTGCCGAGCGCGACGATCGTCCCGCAAATTTCATGTCCTAATACGCGAGGGTAGCTGAAAAAAGGTTGTTTCCCTCGCCACGCATGAATATCTGTTCCGCAGATACCAACCGTTTTTACCTTTATTAAGACCTCATGTTGTTGTGGTTTTGGAATATTTCTTGATTGCCACGTTAATTCCCCCGGTTGCTGACAAACCCATGTTTTCATCATTGCCATTACGACGTCTCCTGTTTTCGTTATGGTTGTTATTGTGGATTTCAGAGCGTTTCAGGGTAATGACTCCAACTTACTGATAGTGTTTTATGTTCAGATAATGCCCGATGACCTTGTCATGCAGCTCCACCGATTTTGAGAACGACAGTGACTTCCGTCCCAGCCTTGCCAGATGTTGTCTCAGATTCAGGTTATGCCGCTCAATTCGCTGAGTGTAACGCTTGCTGATTACGTGCAGCTTTCCCTTCAGGCGGGATTCATACAGCGGCCAGCCATCCGTCATCCATACCACGACCTCAAAGGCCGACAGCAGGCTCAGAAGACGCTCCAGTGTGGCCAGAGTGCGTTCACCGAAGACGTGCGCCACAACCGTCCTCCGTATCCTGTCATACGCGTAAAAACAGCCAGCGCTGACGTGATTTAGCACCGACGTAGCCCCACTGTTCGTCCATTTCAGCGCAGACAATCACATCACTGCCCGGCTGTATGCGCGAGGTTACCGACTGCGGCCTGAGTTTTTTAAGTGACGTAAAATCGTGTTGAGGCCAACGCCCATAATGTGGGCGGTTGCCCGGCATCCAACACCATTCATGGCCATATCAATGATTTTCTGGTGTGTACCGGGCTGAGAGGCGGTGTAAGTGAACTGTAGCTGCCATGTTTTACGGCAGTGAGAGCAGAGATAGCGCTGATGTCCGGCAGTACTTTTACCGTTACGCACCACGCCTTCAGTAGCTGAGCAGGAGGGACAACTGATGGAGATGGAAGCCACGGGAGCACCTCAAAAACACCATCGTACACTAAATCAGTAAGTTGGCACCATTACCGCCTGCCGATAGCAACCCTCGAACTGAAGTCTGAATTTAAGCAGACGGTGCAAAACGCCATTACGCAATATAAGAAAACGCGTTTGCCAAAAGACTCAGGCACCAATAAACCCGAGCCGCTGCTGACCTTTAAACGTGGGGCGCTGGTGCACTTTGCCGTCAGCCAGTACGAAGTGTTTATGGCGACCAAACTTGAGGGCGATAAAACCTTCTTCCTGCCGTTTAACAAAGGCACCCATGACGGCGGCGCGGGGAATGATATCCCGGAAGATGCCAACGACTACGCCACCAGCTACCTGTGGAATGAGGTGCTGCTGCCGGACAATCTGCTGAAAATTCTCGCGAGCTTCGTGCATCTGCAAATCGTCGAAAAAGAAAACGCCATTGGCCTGAAGTACAAAAGCGAGAGCCTGATTTTCCCGCGCTATCACCAGTGGGATGTGGTGAACAAACTGATTACGGCCGCTACGGTGGAAGGGACTGGCAACAAATACCTGATTCAGCACAGTGCCGGGTCGGGCAAATCGAACTCTATCGCCTGGACAGCTCACCAGCTTTCCCGCCTGTACGATGAGCATGGCGAGAAGCAGTTCCACTCGGTGATAGTGGTGACGGACCGCACCGTGCTTGACGACCAACTGCAGGACACCATCTATCAGTTTGAGCATCAAGATGGCGTGGTCGGGCGTATCAATAATAAAGAGGGGGATGGTTCTAAATCGGAGAAGCTGGCGAGCGCGCTGGAAAACTCGCAGCCAATCATTATCGTTACCATTCAGACCTTCCCGTTTGTCCTGAAGGCGATTGAAAACAGCGTCAGCCTCAAGCAGCGTAAATACGCGGTCATTGCCGATGAAGCGCACTCCTCGCAGAGCGGTTCTACGGCGCGTCAGCTGAAAGAAGTGCTGATGACCGAAGAAGTAGATGACGATGTGGAGATGTCTTCAGAAGATATTCTGGATGCCACCGTCGCCGCGCGTAAAGGCAGCAACAACCTCAACTATTACGCCTTTACCGCTACACCGAAAGCCAAAACCCTGGAGCTGTTTGGTCGTCGTCCTAATCCGCAGGAACCAGCGTCGAAAACGAACAAACCGGAAGCATTCCACGTTTACTCCATGCGCCAGGCCATCGAAGAAGGTTTTATTCTCGATGTACTGAAGAACTACACCAACTACAAGGTGGCGTACAAGCTGCTGCAAAACCTGGAAGATCCTGATCGGGAAGTGGACAGCAAGAAAGCTAAGATCAAACTGAACCAGTGGGTCTCGCTGCACGATCATAACGTGTCGCAGAAGGTGAAGGTGGTAATGCTGCCAACTTACTGATTTAGTGTATGATGGTGATTTTAAGGTGCTTGCGTGGCTTCCATTTCCATCAGATGTCCTTCCTGCTCCGCTACTGAAGGCGTGGTGCGTAACGGCAAAAGCACTGCCGGACATCAGCGCTATCTCTGCTCTCATTGCCGTAAAACATGGCAACTACAGTTCACTTACACCGCCTCTCAGCCCGGTACGCACCAGAAAATCATTGATATGGCCATGAATGGCGTCGGATGTCGCGCCAGTGCACGCATTATGGGCGTTGGCCTCAACACGGTTTTACGTCACTTAAAAAACTCAGGCCGCAGTCGGTAACCTCGCGCATACAACCGGGCAGTGATGTGATTGTCTGCGCTGAAATGGACGAACAGTGGGGCCACGTCGGTGCTAAATCACGTCAGCGCTGGCTGTTTTACGCGTATGACAGGATACGGAGGACGGTTGTGGCGCACGTCTTCGGTGAACGCACTCTGGCCACACTGGAGCGTCTTCTGAGCCTGCTGTCGGCCTTTGAGGTCGTGGTATGGATGACGGATGGCTGGCCGCTGTATGAATCCCGCCTGAAGGGAAAGCTGCACGTAATCAGCAAGCGTTACACTCAGCGCATTGAGCGACATAACCTGAATCTGAGACAACATCTGGCAAGGCTGGGACGGAAGTCACTGTCGTTCTCAAAATCGGTGGAGCTGCATGACAAGGTCATCGGGCATTATCTGAACATAAAACACTATCAGTAAGTTGGAGTCATTACCGGGATGTTAATACATTCGATTCCATGGTTGAAGCACTGCATTATCATATGTACCAGCATGTTGTGCTCGTTAACTCAGGGGAATTCGGAGGATCTTACGCTAAAGCACCTTACAAGGAACCGTTTAATCGTTTGATTGCTCATGTTCATGGCAATGATCAGGTAGCTATAAGTACGTTTGAAATGAACATGTTTGATTTCCGTCGTGATAATGTAGGACAAAGTATGCAATCCGGGTTAGATAAAAAAACTGCTCCTGCAGGAATCACAATGTAATAAATATTAGATATTTTTATATTAGAGGTGAGGAGATGGCGTCACCTCTAATATTTTCGCTTATTGTATTTAGCATCAAATAATAAAGGCACAATTAATTTAATTGACTATCATGAAAAAATTAGTTCCGCCATATCAAGTAACCCCGGCACAAATCTATCGTTCCGTTGCCAGTTCTACAGCCATTGAAACCGGAAAACCCGTGCAAGAAATTGAGCGACAGCTCAAACGTAACCGAACACTGGCGAAGAACGTCGGCCTCGCCAGCAAATCCAGAGATCCGATTTAAGCCTCTATCTCTGCCCAAACAGGTTAACGACATTGTTTTCCTGCTGTTGCTGGTGGTTATTCACCCGAGACTCCCAGATCTCGAGAGCCTTACGCTTTTCAACCAGGTAATCGTAACGATCGTAGTGTTTAGAACTCACATCCTGTAGAGCATGGTTCTGAATGCGGTCACGCAGGTCTTTAGCAATACCCGCTTCGCCCATCAGGGTCTTACAGGTACGACGAATATCACGCGCAATAAAAGATGGGCTCAACGCAAAGTGTTGCCGGTAATAAATGATGGCTTGTGCAAAGCTGTCTGTGCGTAGATGCTGTTCCGATTTAATACGCTGCGGGAAGATGTAAGGACTCTGACTATGATTCTCAGCCTTCAACTTTTCGAGTATCTCAATGGCTGACTCAGTCAAAGGCACCAGATGATCCCTTTTATTTTTCGACACATCCGCCACTATCAATAACGTTTTTTCTTCCCAGTTAACGGCATCCCAACGGCTGGAAACCAGCTCATGAGGCCGCTGGCCCCCCGTATAGACACATAAGTTAAGCAATTGGCTGATTAACGAGCCGACCTTTGGTGCTTTAGGGAAATCCCCCATAAGTTGCTGTAATTCATCCAGTTTCAGCCAGTTTGTCCCTGCCTTCTCCGCTGCAGATTGTTTAGGTATCACACTCACTGGATTCATTTGAAGCCCAAACATCACGTTCTGCTGGTGGTTTGCCGGATCGTTGTCAGCCTTCAGCCCATAATTGAATGCTGCCATCAGATAAGAGCGAACACGATTTGCTTCAACTGATGCACCACGTTTAATAATGGTGGCCAGAATTTGTTTAATATGAGCAGGTGTAACGTCACGAGCTTTCATCACTTTAGGTATAAAAGGATAGGTTTCTTTTTCCAGCCGGTACAAAACCTGTTGCCAGGTGCGTTTACCATCTTCACGCATTTTGGTGGTGTAACCCAAAATGAGTTGCTCAATGCTGCCTCTGAGCTGGTCTTCACGTTGTTGTTGTTCGGCAGAGAAAAGCTGCTCTGCGATTTCGGCCTTGGGTGCTTTTCCTTGTTTAAGAAGACCCGCATGCTCTTTGCATTGCTGTCTGGCTTGTGCCAGTGACAGCTCAGGGAACCGCCCTAGCAGAATGAACTGCCGTTTCCCTTGCCAGAAGTAGCGATAATAAAAAACTCTCTGGCCTGATGGCTCAACTTTCACCCCTAATCGCCCTGCCCCACGTTCACCACTTTTGTCCCACTCATAATAGGCAGTTTTCTTCGGCTTTAAGCCGCTGATCAGCGAGACGGTTAAATTATCAGACATAGCCTTTTTCAGTCCTTAGGTGTTACGTCACCTGAACATTTACAGGTGACGTAGTGGGTGACGTAATGATGATACTGAAGGCCAAAACACAGCACAACATGAAACAACAATAATGAATTAACACTATGTTATTAATCAAAATAAAATCATAGCGATGAAAAATGCACAAAGATGAAACGCGTTGTTAACATGACTCATAATCGCTTGGTCGCTGGTTCAAGTCCAGCAGGGGCCACCAAATAAAACAAGGAGTTACGAAACAAAACGTAGCTCCTTTTTGTTTTTAGGGATATGCCAGGGATATTGCACACGGGGATTGATGGTGATGCATGAGGCTGTCAGGTAAGGCCACATGTGCAAAAAGGTAAGTTGCAGATGTCGTTTTGTGTAATTTTGCCTATCTTTTCTCAATTCCAGATTCTTTCCCAGCGCTTAGCTTTACGCCATCTCATTATGGTGTAGTCTTCTCTAAAACCATCTTCTGTGACAGCACGTATCATTTGGGTGATAGCACTCGGGCGGTAGCGTCCTTTTTACTCTCCCACATCCAAAAGACTCCAAAAACTTCCTAAATTCTCCAGAAAAGGTTATTTTTTTATGCACAGCGTTAATTTTTATTCTTTCAGGATTTTGACCCATAAAGGTAGTAGAAAAAGTAAAAAACTTGGTGCGCTTGGTTTAAGCAATAAAAAAACAGCATATGAAATCATTGAAGATTATTTTAACTCTCATAAATTTAGCCCTATAGAATTTGGAGTATCGAAAACCAAATTATCTTTAGAGGGACATAAAAAATTAACAATCGACAAAGCGGTGATGCTGCCAACTTACTGATTTAGTGTATGATGGTGTTTTTGAGGTGCTCCAGTGGCTTCTGTTTCTATCAGCTGTCCCTCCTGTTCAGCTACTGACGGGGTGGTGCGTAACGGCAAAAGCACTGCCGGACATCAGCGCTATCTCTGCTCTCACTGCCGTAAAACATGGCAACTGCAGTTCACTTACACCGCTTCTCAACCCGGTACGCACCAGAAAATCATTGATATGGCCATGAATGGCGTTGGATGCCGGGCAACCGCCCGCATTATGGGCGTTGGCCTCAACACGATTTTACGTCACTTAAAAAACTCAGGCCGCAGTCGGTAACCTCGCGCATACAGCCGGGCAGTGACGTCATCGTCTGCGCGGAAATGGACGAACAGTGGGGATACGTCGGGGCTAAATCGCGCCAGCGCTGGCTGTTTTACGCGTATGACAGGCTCCGGAAGACGGTTGTTGCGCACGTATTCGGTGAACGCACTATGGCGACGCTGGGGCGTCTTATGAGCCTGCTGTCACCCTTTGACGTGGTGATATGGATGACGGATGGCTGGCCGCTGTATGAATCCCGCCTGAAGGGAAAGCTGCACGTAATCAGCAAGCGATATACGCAGCGAATTGAGCGGCATAACCTGAATCTGAGGCAGCACCTGGCACGGCTGGGACGGAAGTCGCTGTCGTTCTCAAAATCGGTGGAGCTGCATGACAAAGTCATCGGGCATTATCTGAACATAAAACACTATCAATAAGTTGGAGTCATTACCAGTACCCCGATAGTGATTAGACCGAAGATATACTGCTTCTGGCTATCCATTGGGGTGATAATAATTAATACGGCGATGGGTGCTAAGACCAATAGCAGTAGATAAAACAGCGCCTTTTTCATAGGACGTCCTGAAATTGTCGTCAGAAACTGGAGGTTCTCAGGCTGGCGTGCACGGCGCCGTCACCGACCTGGATACCCAAAATACCCGCGATACGCTTACTCACCAGCTCGATATCAAACGCAGCCGCCGAGGTGGCGCTGAAATCCAGTATCGATTGCTGTGAGGCATTAGCCTCAGGCACGCTTTCATCCCGGTTGATCACACCAAGCAGGCGGTCACCGAGGCGTTGCTGTAAGAAGGCGGTGACGTCACGGCTGATATGGCGCCGGTTGTCACTCTGGTTAACCAGGAAATAGTATCCGGCCTTGTTCTCTGGCGGTTCGCCGCCGGTCAGCCGGTGATTTTCGATGTGGGGCAGCAGAGACAGTGATGCGGTGTCGGCCAGCAGGGTCACCAGATGCAGATCGGCCAGCGGAGAGATCGCCTTCAGCGCCGGGTTCGGCCCCGGAGGGAAATCGGCCAGGATGATCAGCCCCGGGTAGTTCAGCAGGGAGCTTAAGCCTCGCGCCAGGAAGTTGCTGTCGCTGGTCAGATTATGCTCAAAGATCAGGCGCTGTTCTTCCGTCACTTCGCCATAGGGCAGGACGAACATATTGCTGCCCGCCGTCAGCACCGACTGGCTCCAGTCTGCCGACTCATTGGCACGCGCAACGTAGCCGCGCCCGTCAGACAAGGGCACGCCAAAATGCAGACGCAGCGCGTTCTGTACATCGAAGTCAATGGCCAGAACTTTATTGCCGGAACGTGCCAGAGCATAAGCGAGGTTGGCCGTGACCGTGGTTTTCCCTACTCCGCCTTTTGGCGAGCAAATACACACTAACGGCATGAAGCGATTTTCTCCAGGAGCGGTTGTAACGGAAGATCTTTCACCGGATGGCTGGCACGCCCGGACGTTTTGGTCGCGAACAGTTGCTCAAAGCGCACCGGCTCCGCCGGTTTCGGCGTGTTCACTGCCGCAGCAGGTACGGGTACAGATGCAGGTACCGGCGCCAGCGCGGGTGCTGAATGGAATGCGGATGGCGCCGCCGCAACAGGCGTCTCTTTCACGGCCGCCTGGGGGGCCGCCTCAGGGCGCAGCTGATCGAACAAAGAGGGTGACGCCGGATGAAGCTGCGTCTGCGCCTCTTTATCTGCGCTGCCGCTGGTTATGCTCTGCAGGATAGACGGGGCTGAACCGGCAGGCTCCGCCACGGGCGTCTTCGTCAGGCTGGCAAAAGCAGCATCCAGTTCGCCGGGCTTAACGGCCTGCGGCACGGGCACCGCAACGCAACGCTGCCAGCCTTAGCCAGCACTGCGTCACTGTCCACACCCGCCAGCTGGTTGATAATCGCCCAGCCGCTGCTTGAGGCCTGTTTGTTTTGCGCTGACAGGTCCTTAAAGTGGATGTCACCGGTGCGCGTTTTATCCTTAAAACGCTGCAAATCATCATAATTTTTCATGGTATTACTCTTGATTCACAAGTCAGTATTTTTGTTTCCTGCATGACTTTGCCAGGGACAACAGTTTTATGAGATTACGAACATGTAAAGGGAGTGAAGGGTTAACAACTATCATCGCCCGCCATCGCTGGCGCTAATATTTGTTTACCTAATATTCTAATGCATATTACGTAGAGCTAATACTATCTACAAGCTTATCGATAGATCACACATTTTCTCCACTTTTCCCCATTAACAACCTACAACCTAAACATAAAATGTTGTTTTATGTTACGTAATTGAAACATTTGACCAGAAAAATAGTGTAATTGCGGTTAAATACCGGAGAGTAACTATAAGCAGGATTTATGAAAAAACGCGAAAAGTCGTAGTACTGGAGGTGGGAGCCGCATAACCCTCATACCATTACCTGGCGCAAAATTAACGCATTCCCCCGTCGCGCCATTCATCAGACATGTGTATTATTCCCTGTTGTTTTCCTGACAACTATCCTTAACTCAAATACTTAAGCGCCAAAGCGAAAAGCATCATGAGCACACCGATCAAACGGCTGGAAATCATTAAAAATGCCATTGAACTGGAAGATGACGACATCATCGAGAGTCAGCTGGCACGGTTGAAAAGCGAAGCCTTTGACGAGGAGCTGCGGGCGATCGTCGTGGCGCTTGAGCAGAAAAACTACACCGGGGCGATGGCGGCCATTACCCACTGGCTGCAAAGCCAGCGTGCCGTGACAACGTGGCGCGATCCGCAGCTGGCCGCCAGCAAGCTGGAGCTGAAAGCGCTGGAAGAACGCCTGCGCGATCTGATCGACAGGCGTAACGCCCGCGTTCAGCAGCTGGATGAATTTAACGATATCTACCTCACCCGTCTCGGCCCGCTGATGAGCCAGATCCTCGCCCTGCGCAAAACCCTGGCGGAGCTTAATCTGCGCCGCCAGCAGGCGGAGGCGCGCCGCCGGGAGGCGGATTATCGCCGCTGCCAGCAGTACGTTGCTCAGGCGGTGGAGGTGCTGACCACGCTGACCCGACACTGGCGCGATCTGCCCGCCGACTCGGTGCAGGCCGCCGCGGCGCGTAAGCATCTGCAACAGCAAAGCAACCTCATCGCCAACCTGCTGGCCGAAGCCCAGGAGCTGGAAACAGGCTTAACCCGCGAAGAGGAGCCCGCCCGTCAGGCGCGGGACGAAGCCAATGACGAGTATGAAAAATACCGCGAGCAGCAGCATGAAGCGGAGATCCGCCTGCGCAAGGGCAAGGATCTGTCGGAAGAGGATCAGAATGAGCTAAAACGGCTCTGGCGCCAGGCGAGCAAGCTCTGTCACCCGGATCTGGTGGCGGACGAGCTGAAGGAAGAGGCGAACGCCATGATGGTGCAGCTGAACCAGGCGAAGCAGCGTGGCGATGTAAAAGCGATCCGCTCCCTGGTAGCCCGTCTGCATCAGGGGCTGGAGCCGCTGATGGCCAGCGACAGACTGAACGACCTGACGCGTATCCGCAAAAAGATGGCCCAGGTCCGGGAGCAGATCGACACCTTGTTGAGCGAGCTGGCGGAGCTGGAAAAAGAGGAGTCCTGGCTGCTGGTCTCCTCGCTGAGCAATATGGAAGCTTACTTTGCCCAGCAGGAGAAGGCCCTGCACGAGGTGCGCGCCTCGCTCGAACATCAGGTCAGCGAAGCGCAGCTCGACGACGTGGCCTGATTATTTGGCGTGCCAGTATGCGCTGGCACGCACCAGCTTCTGATCGATGGCGTCGGTTTCAAACAGGCGGCTCAGGTTTTTCACCACCTTCCCTTCCCCGGTCAGCCAGATAAAGTAATCTTCTGCCGGCACGCTGAGCGTCGCCAGACGATCCGCAACCGCCTGCTCGTTATGCCCCACCACCCAGCTGATGTTGAACTCGCTTAAGTGGGCCAGATAGTCCTGACAGGCGGCATCGGCAACGGTCACCACGGCGTGAACCTCCGGGCGCACCGGCAGCGCGCGCAGCGCCTCCAGACGGCGGCGCAGCGCGGGCATGCCCGACTCATCGCAGACGTACAGCTGCCAGGCGTAATCTTCCGGCACCACCAGCGAACCGCGCGGGCCGCCGATGGAGAGAGTGTCTCCCGGCTTCGCCTCTACTGCCCAGTTGCTTGCCACCCCACCGTCGTGGATGAAGAAATCGAGCGCCAGCTCGTGACGGGCCGCGTCATACAGCGGGGTGTAATCCCGCGCCTGCGGACGCACGCTATCACCCCAGTCCACGCCCTCGTCCGTTACCACCGGCGGCACAAAGGTCGTGCCCTTTTCCGGGAAAAAGACTTTGGAATGGTCGTCGAAGCCGCGGGAGCTGTAGCCCTCCAGCGCCTCGCCGCCTAACACGATGCGCTGAAAACCGGCGCTGACGCGCTCAACGCGGAGCACGTTCAGCTCGCGAAAGCGCAGGTCGTTACGGACACGTTGGGGGTAGCGGGATGTGGTCATAATTTGCCTTCGTGAAAGTGAAACAGATATATCGAAAATGAAAGTTAAATGATAATGATTGCTAATTAAACAGATTGCAAGAATTTTTTTGATATAGTCTGCGATCGCGTGCATTGATTCAAAAAGCAAAAATTAACCAGTTTAATTTCAATCACTTAAATTAATATCACTTGCTGGCATTGCTACTTTTCACATTTTAGATATAAATTAGATATATCAAAAATACGGAGAAAGACGATGCGACACTCTCACGGCAGCGACAACCACGAGCACCACCGCCGCGGACGGGGCGGCGAACACCATCACGGCGGCGGCCGCCGTCAGCGTTTCTTTGGGCACGGCGAATTACGCCTGGTGATCCTCGATATCCTGACCCGCAACGCCAGCCACGGCTACGAGCTGATCAAGGCGATTGAGACCCTGACTCAGGGCAACTACACGCCCAGCCCGGGCGTGATCTATCCGACGCTCGATTTTCTGCAGGATCAGCAGTTCATCACCCTCACCGAGGAGGAGACCGGGCGTAAAAAGATTGAAATTACCCTTGCCGGACAGCAGTGGCTGGAGGAAAACCTGGAGCATCTGGAGCACATTCAGGAGCGCGTCAAAGCACGCTGCGTGGGATTCCAGCTGCGTAAAAACCCGCAGATGAAGCGGGCGCTGGATAACTTCAAGGCGGTGCTGGATCTGAAGGTGAATCAGGAAGAGACCAGCGACGCGCAGATCAAACAGATTATCGGCGTGATAGACCGCGCGGCGCTGGAGATCTCCCAGCTGGATTAAGCGGTGACTTCTGCGCGAACGCGGAACACTTTCACCAGATCTTTCAGGTTTATCGCCTGCTCGTTAAGGGATGAGGCCGCCGCGACAGACTCCTCCACCAGGGCGGAGTTCTGTTGGGTGGTGGAGTCAATCAGGCCAATCGCGCTGTTGATCTGCGAGATGCCTTCCGTCTGCTCATGGCTTGCCTGGCGGATCTCGCGCAGGATGCCATCCATCTCTTCGACGTTACCCACCATGCCGTTAATCAGCCCGCTGGCTTTTTCCACCAGCGCCATCCCGTCCTGGGTCTGGCTGGTTGAGCTCTCAATCAGCTGGCGAATTTCACTGGCCGAGGTGGCGCTCTTCTGGGCAAGCTGGCGAACTTCACCGGCCACCACCGCAAAGCCGCGGCCGTGTTCACCCGCGCGCGCCGCCTCTACCGCCGCGTTCAGCGCCAGAATATTGGTCTGGAAGGCGATAGAGTCGATCAGGTTGATGATGTCGGACATCCGGTTGGAGGTCTCGTTAATCAGGCGCATTTTGCTGGTGACCTGCTTCATCATCTCGCCGTTGCTTTTCACCACCCGAGCCGCATCCGCGGAGAGATGAGTGGCTTCACCGGTATGTGATGCGGTGTTTTTCACCGTCGCGGTGATCTGCTCCATCGACGCTGCCGTCTGTTCCACGGAGCTGGCCTGCTCTTCCGTCCGCGCGGCCAGATCCTGGTTGCCCGCCACAATCTGCGCCGCCGCGGTGGAGATATTTTCCGAGCCGAACTGTACCTGCTGCACAATCTCCAGCAGACGGTTTTTCATCTCCATCAGCGCAGAGAGCAGCTGGCCGGTTTCGTCCTTACCGTGCGACGCGATGTTCCCGGTGAGATCGCCATCGGCAATAGACTGGGCAAAATTGACCGCCTCGCCCAGCGGGCGGGTAATCGAGCGCACGATAAACCATCCCATCAGGCTGCCCACCGCCACGCTGAACAGAGTGATAAGGATCAGCAGCAGGCGGTTGGTTCTGAAGTCGCCGTCTACCTCCACGCCTGCGCGCTGCATATGGGTGTTCTGTATGGCAATCAGCTCCTGCACTTTCGCCTTATAGGCCTGCTGCAGGCTGAGGGTATTGGTCATCATCTCCTGAATCGCACCCGCCCGATCGTTGCTCTGCACCGCCTGCAGGATACGGTAGCGGGAGTCGAGATACTGCTGGCGTACCCCGCGGATATCGCTCAGCACCTGCTGAGAGGCTTTATCCTGCAGGGCACTGTTCAGGTCGCCGAGGATCCCGGTGATACGTTCGCTGATCGCCTTCAACTGCTGTTCTGACTGGGCCCTGTACGTGCCTCGATCGTCCAGCAGCATGAGCTGTTGGGTGCTAATAAATTCCTGGAAGTTGTCGATTAACTGGTTCGCTTTTACCGTGGTGGGATAATCGCTGGTGATAATGGATTGCATCCCGTTATTTGCCCGATTAAGGCTCAACAGGGATAAACTTGCACTTATCCCCATCAGGACAATAAAGAACCCAAACGCCAGAAATAATTTCGTGCCGATTTTTACGTCATGTAAGAACATATTTACTCCATCGATGTGATTATTTCTCAGACGATCAGCGTTATCGGTAACTTCATCGCTAACTTTATGACTTTGATCGCTTTTTTCTTCCATAATTCCGACAAAAGATAGGCGTGAGCTATTAATTTAGCCGCATCGATCGTTACGTAACCACGGAAACGGGGATTTTTGACAGAGCATCGGGGAAAACTGACTTAGGCAGGAATAATTAACTGAGACGTTTTTTTAGTTATTTAATATTACATTAACAGTAACCGATAAAAATAATCACAACTCACAAATAACAAAGCCGTTAACTCCGTCAGGAGCAAACGGCTTTCTGGAACGTTACTGACTCAATGGAGCACGGTGACGGCATCTTCCAGACGTTTCGCGCGGTGCTTCACCATTGCGGAAACCTGCGCGCTCGTTTCCACCAGCGCGGCGTTTTTCTGGGTAATGGAATCCAGTTCGGCTACCGCGCGGGTCAGCTCCGACAGCCCGGAGGCCTGCTCCGAGGTCGACTGGCTGATCTCCGCGATCAGCCGGGTGACGTTCTGCACCTTCTCCACGATATCGTCCATCGTGCGTCCGGCGGCATGCACCTGCTCGGAACCCGACATTACTTTGCTGGCGCTGGCGTCGATCAGCTTGCGGATATCGTTGGCGGCACTGGCGCTGCGGCTGGCCAGATGGCGCACTTCCCCGGCCACCACCGCAAAGCCTTTCCCCTGCTCGCCCGCCCGGGCCGCTTCTACTGCCGCGTTCAGCGCCAGGATGTTGGTCTGGAAGGCAATGTCGTTAATCAGCTTGGTGATCGAGCCGATACGCTGGGTGCTGTCGGCAATCTCGTCCATGGTGTTGACCACAGTTTGCATCGCGTGCCCGCCTTCGGTGGCGGCGTCGCTGGCGGCGATGGAGAGCTTATCGGCATCCACCGCGGTTCGGGTGTTGTTCTGCACCGTCATCGCCAGCTGGTTCATCGTCTCCACGGTCTGTTTCACGTTTGACACCGTCTGGTGGGTGCGATCGTTGAGGTCATCATTCCCCTTCGCCAGCTGGTCGCTGCCGTCACGCACGTTCACTACCTGGCTGGAGACGTCATTGATTAGCCAGCGGCACATCAGGCCGAGTTGCCCCACCGCACGCAGGGTCAGCCCCAGCTCGTCGCTGCGGTTAAGATGCTCCACGCTATTGCGCTCGCCGGTTGCCACCTTCAGCGCCTGACGCGCCACGTTCTCGACCGGACGCACAATCTGCTGCTCAAACAGCATTGTTCCCAGCAGCATCACCAGCGCGCTGACCCCCATTGCCGCCCAGCTCGCACCGGTGGCGAACAGGGCTCCCGCCAGCACCAGCCACATCAGGGTCATTACGCTGCGCACCCGCCAGCGCAGCGGCATCGCCGGCAACTTGCCGATCCAGCCTTTCGCCACCACCAGCCCCTTATGCACCCGCTTATTACAGCGCCCTTCATTCAGTGCCTTATATAAAGGTTCGACGGCGGCAATCTCTTCCGGGGTCGCTTTCACGCGGATGGACATATACCCGGTGGTCTGGCCGTTGCGCACCATCGGCACGGCGTTAGCGCGCACCCAGTAGTGATCGCCATTTTTACGCAGGTTCTTCACGATACCGCTCCAGGGTTCCCCCTGTTGCAGGGTGTACCACATGTCGGCAAAGGCGGCTTTTGGCATGTCAGGATGGCGAACGAGGTTGTGCGGCTGACCCACCAGTTCGCCCAGCGAGTACCCGCTTACCTGGACGAAGGTGTCATTGGCCTGGGTAATGTAGCTATGCAGATCGGTGGTGGACATCAGGGTGGTGTCATCATTCAGCGGGTATTCACACTGTGTGACAAATCTTTGAGGCGACATAGGCATCCCTTGCAGGTTACTTGAATGTTATTTTTGTAGCGTAAAGATTTTTCGGCGTTAACGGTTTTATCTTTAGTTGTTAAACATGCCTGAGATCGCAAAACGCGACTAAACCGCATTTTTTGTGTGTTTTTCTAATGTATTGATATTAAATGATTTCGCCCTGAAACTACCCCCAAAGGGGGATCGCCCGATCCGCCTGTCCGAGACCCGACCGCACTAAAACAGGGCGAATGCACTGCAAACGCGCATTCTGACACCGGAAAATGCCGAAGCGCTGCCGTCGAAATTCCGTTTCGCATGATTAAATATTGTGTAACATTATTTTAACCTGGCGTTTATCCCGATTTTTGCCCCCTCACCGGAAGTGGCGCAAAGCCTGCAATACTTAATCCAGTATCATGTGATACGCCATTCCCGGGAGCACATCTTGAACAGGTTACCCTCCAGCGCGTCGGCCCTGGCCTGTACCGCGCACGCATTGAATCTCATTGAGAAGCGAACGCTTGATCATGAGGAGATGAAACAACTTAACCGCGAGGTGATTGATTACTTCAAAGAGCATGTAAATCCCGGGTTTTTGGAATACAGAAAATCTGTAACAGCAGGCGGGGATTACGGAGCCGTAGAGTGGCAGGCGGGGAGTCTGAATACGCTTGTCGACACCCAGGGACAGGAGTTTATAGATTGCCTGGGTGGATTTGGTATTTTCAACGTGGGGCACCGTAATCCAGTAGTGGTTTCCGCCGTACAAAATCAGCTTGCAAAACAACCCCTTCATAGCCAGGAACTGCTGGATCCCCTGCGGGCGATGCTGGCAAAAACGCTGGCGGCACTGACGCCAGGGAAACTGAAATACAGCTTCTTCTGTAACAGCGGCACGGAATCGGTCGAAGCGGCGATCAAACTCGCCAAGGCGTACCAGTCGCCGCGCGGGAAATTCACCTTTATTGCCACCAGCGGCGCTTTCCACGGCAAGTCGTTAGGTGCGCTCTCTGCCACGGCGAAATCCGCCTTCCGTAAGCCGTTTATGCCGCTGCTGCCGGGCTTCCGCCACGTGCCGTTCGGCGACATTAACGCCATGCGCTCCGCGCTGTCCGAATGCCGTAAAACCGGCGACGACGTGGCCGCGGTGATCCTCGAGCCTATCCAGGGTGAAGGCGGGGTGATCCTGCCGCCAGTGGGCTATCTGCCGGCGGTGCGTCAGCTGTGCGATGAGTTTGGCGCGCTGCTGATCCTCGACGAAGTGCAGACCGGGATGGGGCGTACCGGCAAGATGTTTGCCTGCGAGCACGAGAACGTGCAGCCGGACATTCTGTGCCTGGCCAAAGCGCTGGGCGGCGGCGTGATGCCGATTGGGGCTACGGTCGCCACCGAAGAGGTGTTCTCGGTGCTGTTCGACAATCCTTTCCTGCATACCACCACCTTTGGCGGTAATCCGCTGGCCTGTGCCGCGGCGCTGGCGACCATCAACGTGCTGCTGGAGCAGAACCTGCCCGCCCAGGCGGAGCAGAAAGGCGACATGCTGCTGGATGGCTTCCGCCAGCTGGGACGTGAATACCCGGACCTGGTGCAGGACGCGCGCGGCAAAGGGATGCTGATGGCGATTGAGTTTGTCGATAACGAAACCGGCTACAGCTTCGCGAGTGAGATGTTCCGCCAGCGGGTGCTGGTGGCGGGAACGCTCAACAACTCGAAAACCATTCGCATTGAACCGCCGCTGACGCTGACCGTTGAGCAGTGTGAGCAGGTGCTGAAAGCGGCCCGTAAGGCGCTGGCGGCGCTGCGGGTGAGCGTGGCTGAAGCGTAAAAAGCGCCGGGCGGCGCGATGCTTGCCCGGCCTATGAGACTGTGCTTGTTGTTGCCCGGTGGCGCTTCGCTTACCGGGCCTACAACGGCCACAACGACGTTGGGTTTTGTAGGCCGGGCAAGCGTAGCGCCCCCGGCATCTCACATGTTAACGGTGAAACTCCGCCACCGTCATGGTGAACCGCAGCACGCTCTTCCCTTCATTCGCATAGCTGTGCGCCGCTTCGGTTTTCGCTACCGCCGATGCGCCAGCGTTCACCTGCGTGGTGCTCTGTTCAATCTTCAGCGTTAATACCCCCGCCTCGACATGAAGCAGTTCAAAGGTGCCTGCCGGATGACCGGGCGAGCTAAAATTCTCCCCGGGCTGCATCTCCCAGCGCCAGAGTTCAATCATATCCGGGCCAGCGGTGCCTGCCAGCAATCGGGCGCTGCCGCCCTTCTCGCCCTGCCAGAGCACCGGGATCGCCGCTTCCTCAATAATGTGCACCTGCGGCTCGCTGGCGACGTTAACGATATCGGCCACCGACACGCCCAGCGCCGCCGCCAGTTTGCAGAGGATCGCAATGCTGGGGTTGGCGGCCCCTTTTTCGATCTCTACCAGCATCCCCTTGCTGACGCCGGCGCGGCGCGACAGCTCATCCAGCGACAGCCTTTTCTCTTTCCGCCAGTTGCGGATACGGTTCGCGACCGCCAGGCTTACCTGGGCCACATCTGCGCCCTGCGCAGTCATTATATTGACTTTATCGGTCACTAGTCATTACCATGGTATAAAACAGTCGATACAGGATTATTTATGTCCCTCCTCACGCCGTCAATAGATCCGCGTCTTGCCGGGATCGCGCCGGGGTTCCGCGCGCTGAGCATCGTGGTCGAAGCCGCGCCCATTACTGCTCCCGGCGTAGCCTCTGCCGCGTTAGATCAGGCCTGCCAGCAAATGTTAAACGATGACTTTCCCTGGGCGCAGGCCCATCTCGCCGCCTGGGATGAGGTGTTTACAGCCTTTGGCGCCAAACCGAAACGCACTCCCTGCTCCGCCAGCGCCCTGCGCAAGCGGGTGCTGAAAGAGGGCACGCTGCCGCCGCTCGATCCTGTGGTGGATATCTACAATGCGATCAGCATCCGCTATGCCATTCCGGTAGGCGGTGAAAACCTTGCCGCCTACTCCGGGGCACCGCGCCTGACGCTGGCCGACGGCAGTGAGCCTTTTGACACCGTTAAAGAGGGTCAGCCGGGCGTGGAGCATCCCGATGCGGGCGAAGTTATCTGGCGCGACGACGTGGGAGTGACCTGCCGACGCTGGAACTGGCGGCAAGGATTCCGCACCCGGCTCGACAGCCAGGCGCAGACCATGTGGTTTATTCTCGAAAGCCTGCCCGCCATGCCGTTAGCGGCGCTGGAAGCGGCCGGGGATGAGCTGGTCAGCAACCTGCAGCGGCTGATGCCGGGGGCCACGGCGCGGGTCCAGCCGCTGGCGCTGGCCTGAAAAACGCCGGGCGGCGCTGCGCTGGCCCGGCCTACAAAACCACCCGCACCATCCCGTAGGCCCGGTAAGGCGCAGCCGCCACCGGGCGTTTTTTACGCTGGCATCAACCCGACAAAACAGCGTTTTTTACGCGGCTCCGACATCAGGTCTTCAAGCTTCTCCACGCACGCCAGATAGTGCGGGGTCTGCTTATGCGCCAGCACCGCCTCCTCATCCTTGTAAGCCTCGTAGATAAAGAACCGGGTTTTCACCCGCGGATCCTGCAGCACGTCGAACCGCAGGTTGCCCGGCTCCTGGATCGCCCCTTCATGGTTGGCGCGAAACACCGCCAGAAACTCCTCCACCCGGTCCGGCTTAATGTTAATTTCCACTAAAGTCACGTTCATTGTCCTTCTCCTTGTTTTTCCTCCTGCCAGAACTGGTACGCCTCGCGGGCGCTCATCTTCTCGTGCACCACCTTCTTCACCGCCTTCAGCATCGCCAGCGGCGCGCTGGACTGGAAGATATTGCGACCCATATCGACACCCGACGCGCCCTGGTCGATGGCGCGGAAGCACATCTCCAGCGCCTCGTGCTCCGGCAGCTTTTTGCCCCCGGCGATAACAATGGGCACCGGGCAGCTGGCGGTCACTTTCTCGAACCCTTCTTCCACATAATAGGTTTTAACAAACTGCGCCCCCATCTCGGCGGCAATACGGCTGGCGAGCGAGAAGTAGCGCGCGTCCCGGGCCATCTCCTTACCGACCCCGGTCACCGCCAGAGTCGGCATACCGTAGCGATTGCCCGCATCCACCAGCTTGATGATGTTGTTGATCGACTGGTGCTCATACTCACTGCCGATATAGACCTGCGCCGCCACCGCGCAGACGTTCAGCCGCAGGGCATCCTCCATCGCCACCGCCACGCACTCGTTGGAAAGTTCCCCCAGCATCGAGTTACCCCCGGAGGCGCGCAGCACCACCGGTTTGTTGGTGGCGGGCGGCACCTGGCTCCTGAGAATGCCGCGGGTACACATCAGCACGTCGGTTTCGGCGAACAGCGGCGCAATGGAGAGATCGATACGCTCGAGCCCGGTGGTCGGCCCCTGAAAGTAGCCATGATCGAAGGCCAGCATCACCGTACGATTGCTGGCCGGGTTAAAGATACGCGCCAGCCGCGACTGCATCCCCCAGTCCAGCGCCCCGCAGCCCTTCAGGGTGAAGGGCACGTTCTGCTGCGGCCGGTCGATGCCAAAGTTCTTACCCTCTTTGATGTCGTCTAAATCAGCCATGTTCCCCCCTGTCAGAAGTCGTAGTTGTTGATGTTCTCTTTGGTGAACACCACCCGCTCCGGCAGCAGCACGATGCCATTGCCTTTCGCTTCATACTGATAGCCCTGGACGCTGTTCGGCTCGACCTTCAGGGCGCCGATATCTTTTACTTCCACGCTGTCGCCCACGTTAAGATCGCCTTTTTTCAGCAAACGATCGGCGACATTGACCGCAATTTTGCCCTGTTGCACCACATCCCACAGGCCGAAGGCTTTCACCGTACCGCGCTCAACGTACGGACGCATCACGTTTGGCGTGCTGAAACCGACAATCGCCACCCCTTCCCGCTTCAGGTTTTCCGCTGCCTGGGCCGCCGCTGGCAGGGCGTTGGCGTCCGGGGCGATGATCGCATCCAGATCCGGGTACGCTTTTAAGATCCCCTCGGCGGTCTGCAGGGATTTGGTGGCATCGTTATAGCCAAACTGGGTGGTGACGATCTGCCACTGGGGATGATCTTTGGCGATTTTGGCTTTCGCCGCGTTTACCCACTGGTTCTGATCGGTAACGGTAGGGCTGGAGTAGAAGAACGCCACTTTGGCGGCCGGTTTGGTGACCTGCTTCGAGGCCATGTCCACCAGCAGACCACCGAGCTGTTCCGGAGTGCCCTGGTTGATGTAGATGCTGCGACATTCCGGCTTGGTGTCGGAATCCCAGGTCAGCACTTTCACCCCGCGCTGCATGGCGCGTTTCAGCGCCGGGCAAAGCCCATCCGGTGACACCGCCGAGACGATAATGGCGTTGTAGCCCTGGTTAACGAAGTTATTGATCAGCTGCACCTGCCCGGAGACGCTCGGCTCGGTCGGGCCATCATAGGTGACCTCCGTCCCCAGTTCTTTACCCGCCTCTTTTGCGCCGTTACCGCCGCTGGTAAAGAAGCCGACCCCCACCAGTTTCGGGATAAACGCGATGCGATCCGCCGCCTGCGCCGTCGCCACGCTTAACGCCACGGCCAGCACCATCAGTTTTATTTTCATCATACGCTCCGGGTATTTTTTGTGAGAAGAGACCGCACCCAATCACGGTGCAGACTCAGCGAACGCCCCATCACCACCACAACCAGCAGCGCCCCTGACAGCGCGCTCGACACCTGGTTGGGGATGCCGACCATCTGTAACCCCTGCTGCAGATACCCCACCAGCAATGCCGCCAGCGCCGTACCCAGTACCGAACCTGAACCCCCATAAATATTCGCCCCGCCAAGCACCGCCGCGGTGAGCGCAGGCATCAGCAGGTCACGCCCCAGATCGGAGCGCGCCGAGCCGAAATAGGAGACCATCACCAGGGCGGCGATCGCCGAGGCCACGCCCACCAGGCCATAGAGCGCATAGGGCATACCGTTCACCGACAGCGCCGCATACCGCGCCGCACGCGGGTTTTGCCCAATCAGAAACAGGTGGCGGCCAAAACGCCCGCGGTGGACGATCAGCCAGAAGAAGAAGGTGATGAACGCGAAGAGCACCAGCGGGATCGGCAGCCCTATAACCGTCAGGTTGGCAAAGGCGGTGAAGCTCTCCGGGAAGCCGCCAATGCCTTCGTAGCCGGTGGCCCCGGCCATGCCGGAAAGCAGCAGCGCCCCGCCGCCGTAGAGGTAGAGCGTGCCGAGGGTGATCACTAAAGGGCTGATCCCGGTGTAGTGGATCAGCGCCGCGTTGAACAGGCCGCACAGCAGCCCGAGCAGCAGGGTGAGCGGGATCGCCGCCGCCATCGGCACGCCGGACTGCATCATCACCCCCAGCGCGATGGCGCACAGGCCGATGGTGGAGCCGAGCGAAATGTCGATCCCGCCGCTGATGATCACTAACGTCAGCGGCAGCGCCACAATCCCGATACAGATAAAATCGCTGGTGCTGAACAGCAGCATGTTGATGTCGAGCATCCGCGGGTTGAGGGTGCCAAACAGCAGGATCTCCAGCACCAGTAACAGCAGCAGCGCCCACTCCCAGTTAAGCTTCATTTACGCCACCTCTTTGTTGCGTTTGCGAAACGGGGGACGTGCTTCCCCCCTTTGTTGCCCGGCTGGAAGCGGCCGTACTTCAGCGCCCGCTGATGACGCACCAGCGCCTGGCGCAGCCGCCCGTCGAGCACCAGCACCCCCAGCAGCACCAGGCCAGCGATAAAGTCGTTCCACCAGGCCGGGAGGCGGAACAGCACCAGCACGGTATCGATCTGGGTCAGGAAGAAGGCCCCCAGCAGCGCGCCGATTAAGGTCCCGGTGCCGCCGAGCAGGGAGATACCCCCCAGCACGCAGGCGGCAATGGCTTTCATCTCCAGCCCGCTGCCGGTCTGGTTCGGTACGAAGCCGATCTGTGCGGCAAAGACGATCCCGGCGCAGGCCGCCAGCACGCCGTTGAGGGTGAAGGCCGCCATCCGGGTGCGGTTGACCGCCACGCCAAGCTGGCGGGCGGCGGCAAGGTTATCCCCGACGGCGTAAAAATCGCGGCCAAAGGCGGTGCGCGACAGCGTCCATGCCCCGAGAGCGGCAATCACCAGCACCACGATACCCAGCGGAGAGATCCCGAGCGCCACCGGCTCGGACAGGGATTTCAGGCTCACCGGCAGGCCCTCAATCCATTTCCCACCGGTCCAGAGCAGCATCGCCCCGCGCCACAGCCCCAGCGTGCCGAGAGTGGCGACAATCGCCGGAATGCGCAGCCCCACCACCAGCAGGCCGTTGAAGGCGCCCGCCAGCGCCCCGATGGCCAGCGCAAACAGGATCGCCACCGGCAGGCCGTAACCGTTGTTCAGCGCCACTCCCACGGCGATGGCGCACAGCCCGACTATCGAGCCGACCGAGACGTCAATGTTGCGGGTCAGCATCACCAGCCCGGCACCGAGCGCCAGCAGGATCAGGATCTGTGAACTGGCAAAGATCATCCCCAGGGTCTGCAAACTGAGATAGGCCGGGTTGAGCGCCACCAGCACCACAAACAGGGCCAGGATCGCCAGCAGCGCAGTAAGTTCTCGGTTTTTCAGCAGTGTTTTCATGCCTGCCCTCCGAAGGCCAGAGCCATCATCCGATCCAGACTGACGGCGTGACGCGGCAGTTCTCCGCTGAGCACGCCCTGATGCATCACCAGCACGCGGTCCGCGAGGCCCGGAAACTCATCCATGTCGCTGGAGATCATCAGCACCGCCACGTTTTGCGCCGCCACGCTTTTGATGAGCTGATAGATATCGGCGCGGGCCGAGACGTCGACCCCGCGGGTCGGCTCATCGACGATCAGCAGCAGCGGATTGGCCTCCAGGCAGCGCGCCAGCAGTACCTTCTGCTGATTACCCCCCGACAGGGTGCGCACGGTCTGATCGGCACTATTGAGTTTGATCCCCAGCGCCCGGTGATAGCGCTCCACCACCGCCGACTCGCGCTTGCGCTGCTGCCAGAGGGAAGGCTCGTTAAGGGCAACGGTGTTCCAGCGTACCGGCGCATCGAGAAACAGGCCGGACGCCTGCCTGTCCTCCGGGAGATAGACGAGCCCTTTCTCCAGCCGGGTGCTGACCGGATCGTTGTCGATCTGCTGGTTTTCGAGCCAGATCCTGCCGCCACGCGGCGGGCGAAGGCCGTAGAGCGTCTCGGCAAACTCGGTGCGCCCGGATCCCACTAATCCGGCCAGCCCGACGATCTCCCCGGCGTAGATCTCAAGACTCAGATCGATAAATCCTTCCCCGGTGAGGCTCTCTACCCGCAGCACCGGAAAATCCTGGGCCTGGGTGCGGCGATTGCCCGGCAGGGCAAGCCACAGCTTTTGCGTGTCGCTCAGGCCCTGGTCGCGGCTGACCGGGGTCATGGCGGCAATCAGCGCATTGTCATCGAACTGCGCGGTTTCGCCGCTCAGGACGATCGCCCCGTCGCGCATCACCGAGACGTGGCTGGCGAGCTGGCGGATTTCGGGCAGCTTGTGGGAGATAAAGACGATGCCAACCCCCGTCGCCTGTAAGGCGCGGATCTGGCGGAACAGGCGTTCGGTTTCGCCGGGCGTCAGCGAGGCGGTGGGTTCATCGAGGATCAGGATCTTCGCCTCGCGCATCAGCCCGCGCAGGATCTCCACCATCTGCTGATCCGCCACCTCCAGGGTGCTGGCGGCGGCCTCTAAATTGAGCTGGCACTGAAGCTGCTCGAGCTTATCGGCAAGACGCCGGGCGGTGGCCTGCCCGCGCGGCAGACGGAAGAGGATGTTTTCCCGCACGCTGAGATTCGGAAACAGCATCGGCTCCTGCGGCACCAGATAGATGCCGAGCTGGTGCGCCTGGCCTGGCTTCAGGCGAGCAAAAGGCTGACCGGCGATAGAAAGTTCACCGCGGTCGGCAGTTTCGACCCCGGCGACAATCTTCATCAGGGTGGATTTCCCGGCGCCGTTGCCGCCCATCAGGGCGTGTACCTGGCCCGCAAGCAGAGTGAAATCAATGTTTTTCAATACAGGAACGCCGGAAAACTGCTTCTGGATCCCGCGCGCCTCGATAAGTGCTGTCATTATCGCTCCGCTATTGAACAAATGATTTTTCAAATTAATAATGTTCAAAAGCGTAGACGGTGAACTATATTTACAACCGTGCAGGGATCACAGTTTTATGGATATGATCCCAATAATGCAGAAACATTCCGGAATATCCGTTTTGCCGTGTGGCTCACACATTCATCCTGCGGCAGGGCGAACATATGATCTAAATTTTGATAAGAGTTCAAATATGGCTGAGAAACGCGTTGCCGAAGAGGGACGATTTGCCGGACTGGCGCTGACGGAAGAGGAACTGGTGGCGCGCGTGGCGTGGTGCTACTACCACGACGGCCTGACGCAGAACGATATCGGCGAGCGGCTGGGATTACCGCGGCTCAAGATTTCGCGGCTGCTGGAAAAGGGTCGACAGTCCGGGGTGATCCGCGTGCAGATCAACTCCCGCTACGAAGGCTGTCTGGCGCTGGAGACCGAACTTCAGCAGCGCTTCGGCCTGCGGCTTACCCGCGTGCTGCCGGCCCTCAACACCCCGCCAATGAGCGTGCGCTTAGGGATTGGCGCCGCGCAGTCGCTCATGGGCGTGCTGGAGCCCGGCCAGCTGCTGGCGGTGGGATTTGGTGAAACGACCATGAGCTGCATTCAGCACTTAAGCGGCTTTATCAGCTCCCAGCAGGTGCGGCTGGTGACCCTCTCCGGCGGCGTCGGGCCCTACATGACCGGCATCGGCCAGCTGGATGCCGCCTGTAGTATCAGCATGATCCCCGCCCCGCTGCGGGTGTCCTCGGCGGAAGTGGCCGGGATCTTAAAGCGGGAAACCAGCGTGCGGGACGTGATCCTCGCCGCCACCGCTGCCGATGTGGCGGTGGTGGGGATTGGTTCAGTGAACCAGCGCCGGGACGCCACCATACTGCGCTCCGGCTATATCAGCGAGGGCGAGCAGCTGATGTTTGCCCGTAAAGGAGCGGTGGGCGACATTCTGGGCTATTTCCTTAACGCCAACGGCGAGCGGGTAGAAGAGCTGGAGATCCACCGGGAATTACTTGGCGTCACCCTCGATGAACTGGCGCAGCTGCCGGTCATCGTCGGGGTCGCCGGAGGAGAAGAGAAAGCCGATGCGATTTATGCCGCACTGAACGGTCGCCGTATCAATGGCCTGGTGACGGAAGAGACGACAGCCCGCGCGGTGCTGGCTCTGGCCGGATAAGAGTCGCCCTGCGCCTGACACGAGGCAAGCTCATGAGTTACCTTTTAGCGTTAGATGCAGGGACAGGCAGCGTTCGCGCCGTTATTTTCGATTTGCAGGGCAATCAGATTGCCGTCGGCCAGGCGGAGTGGAAACACCTGAGCGTGGAGAACGTCCCCGGCTCGATGGAGTTCGACCTCGACACCAACTGGCGGCTGGCCTGCCAGTGTATCCACCAGGCGCTTGAGCGGGCGCACCTGAGCGCGGCGGATATTCAGTCCGTCGCCTGCTGCTCGATGCGGGAAGGGATCGTCCTCTACGACCGCAACGGCGACGCCATCTGGGCCTGTGCCAACGTCGATGCCCGCGCCAGCCGCGAAGTGGCCGAGCTGAAAGAGATCCACGACTTCCGCTTTGAATCCGAAGTGTATGACGTCTCCGGCCAGACCCTGGCCCTGAGCGCCATGCCGCGCCTGCTGTGGCTGGCGCACCATCGCCCGGACATCTACCGCAAAGCGGCCACCATCACCATGATCAGCGACTGGCTGGCGGCGAAGCTCTCCGGCGAACTGGCCGTCGACCCTTCTAACGCGGGCACCACCGGCATGTTGGATCTGTTCTCCCGCGACTGGCGACCGGCGCTGCTGGATATGGCCGGGCTGCGTGCCGACATTCTTTCTCCCGTTAAAGAGACCGGCACCCTGCTGGGCGCGATCAACAAAGAGGCTGCGCAGCAGAGCGGCCTGCGGGAAGGCACGCCGGTGGTGATGGGCGGCGGCGATGTGCAGCTGGGCTGTCTGGGGCTGGGGGTGGTGCGCGCCGGGCAGACCGCGGTGTTGGGCGGTACCTTCTGGCAGCAGGTGGTCAATCTGCCGCAGGTGCGAACCGATCCGCAGATGAACATCCGCGTGAACCCGCACGTGATCCCCGGCATGGCCCAGGCGGAGTCGATCAGCTTCTTCACCGGGCTGACCATGCGCTGGTTCCGCGACGCCTTCTGCGCCGAAGAGAAGCTGATTGCCGAGCGGATGGGGATGGACACTTACGCTCTGATGGAGGAGATGGCCAGCCGGGTGCCGGCGGGCTCCCACGGGGTGATGCCGATCTTCTCCGACGCCATGCATTTTAAGCAGTGGTATCACGCTGCGCCGTCTTTTATTAACCTCTCCATCGACCCGGAAAAATGCAACAAAGCCACCCTGTTCCGCGCCCTGGAGGAGAATGCGGCCATTGTCTCCGCCTGCAATCTGGCGCAGATATCGCAGTTCTCCGGCGTAAATTTTGACGGCCTGGTGTTTGCCGGCGGCGGCGCGAAAGGGGCGCTGTGGAGCCAGATCTTAAGCGACGTTACCGGCCTGCCGGTGCGGGTGCCGGAGGTGAAAGAGGCGACCGCGCTGGGATGCGCCATTGCTGCCGGCACCGGGGCCGGGCTGTATGCCGATATGGCCTCCACGGGCGAGAAGCTGGTGAAGTGGAGCCGGGAGTTTACGCCGAACCCGGCGCACCGGGATCTGTACGACGGCATGATGCAGAAATGGCAGGCGGTGTACGCCGACCAGCTGGGGCTGGTGGACAGCGGGCTGACCACGTCGATGTGGCAGGCACCGGGGCTGGTGCGCGCAGCACGCTAAACGCCGGGCGGCGCTACGCTTGCCCGGCCTACGGTTTGGTTGCCCCGGTCAGCGCAGCGCCACCGGGGGCTTTCTTTGAATCCCATCACAATCATTTAATCCCGCTTTTACCTTTCCCCCGCCGCTGGCTAAATTAGTAACTCATCCGACCACATAACAATAATTTTACAATGGAAGCGTTTATGAGCCACTACCCGTCGCTGTTCGCCCCCCTTGATCTGGGGTTCACCACGCTCAAAAACCGTGTGTTGATGGGCTCGATGCATACCGGTCTGGAAGAGCGGCCGGACGGTGCGGAGCGGCTGGCGGCCTTCTATGCCGAACGTGCCCGTCACGGGGTGGCGCTGATCGTCACCGGCGGCGTGGCCCCTGCGCTTTCTGGCGTCACGATGGAGGGCGGCGCGGTGCTGAACGATGTGGCACAGCTGCCGCACCACCGAATCGTTACCGATGCCGTCCACCAGGAGGGCGGCAAAATCGCCCTGCAAATTCTGCATACCGGACGCTACAGCTATCAGCCGAACCTGGTAGCCCCGTCGGCGATCCAGGCCCCAATCAACCGCTTCAAGCCGCATGCCCTCAGCCATGATGAAATTCTGACCCTGATTGATGACTTCGCCCGCTGCGCCGCCCTGGCCCGCGAGGCGGGTTACGACGGCGTGGAGGTGATGGGCTCCGAAGGCTATCTGATCAACGAATTCCTCGCCGCGCGTACCAACCAGCGCGATGACGAATGGGGCGGGGACTATGCCCGGCGGATGCGCTTTGCGATCGAAGTGGTACGCGCGGTGCGGGAACGCGCCGGGAGCGACTTTATTATTATCTTCCGCCTGTCGATGCTCGACCTGGTGGAGGGCGGCGGCACCTTTGAGGAAACCGTCCAGCTGGCGCAGGCCATTGAAGCCGCAGGCGCAACCATCATCAACACCGGGATCGGCTGGCATGAGGCGCGGATCCCGACCATCGCCACTCCGGTGCCGCGCGCGGCGTTCAGCTGGGTGACGCGCAGGCTGAAAGGCAAAGTGTCGATCCCGCTGGTGACCACCAACCGCATTAACGATCCCCGGGTGGCGGAGGATGTGATCTCCAGAGGCGATGCCGATATGGTGTCGATGGCGCGGCCTTTCCTCGCCGATGCGGAGATCCTCTCCAAAGCGCAGAGCGGCCGTGCGGATGAGATCAACACCTGTATCGGCTGCAACCAGGCCTGTCTGGATCAGATCTTCGTCGGCAAAGTCACCTCCTGCCTGGTCAACCCGCGTGCCTGCCACGAAACCCGAATGCCGGTGGTGCCGGCACTAAATAAGAAACGGCTGGCGGTCGTGGGTGCAGGTCCGGCGGGGCTGGCGTTTGCGGTGAATGCCGCGGCGCGCGGGCACAGCGTGACGCTGTTTGATGCCGCTGCTGAAATCGGCGGGCAGTTTAATATCGCCAAACAGATCCCCGGCAAAGAGGAGTTTTACGAGACCCTGCGCTATTACGCGCGGATGATCGACCTCACCGGGATCGATCTGCGGCTTAACCAGTGGGTTAGCGCGCAGGATCTGATCGACTTTGACGAAACGATCCTCGCCAGCGGGATCGCCCCGCGCACCCCCGCGATCGAGGGCATCGATCATCCGAAGGTGCTGAGCTATCTCGACGTGCTGCGCGATAAAAAACCGGTGGGCGATCGGGTGGCGATTATCGGCTGCGGCGGGATCGGCTTTGATACCGCCATGTACCTGAGCCAGGCGGGCGAGCCCACCAGCCAGAATATTGCGGAATTCTGCGAGGAGTGGGGTATCGATACCAGCCTGAATCAGGTGGGCGGCCTGCGTCCGGAGGGGCCGCAGCAGCCGAAAAGCGCGCGTCAGATCGTGATGCTCCAGCGTAAGGCCAGCAAACCGGGCGAAGGACTGGGGAAAACCACCGGCTGGATCCATCGCACCACCCTGCTCTCGCGCGGTGTGAAGATGATCCCGGGGGTCAGTTATCAGAAGATCGACGACGAAGGACTTCACGTACTGATCGGCGGTGAACCGCAGCTCTTGCGCGTCGATCATGTGATTTTGTGTGCCGGTCAGGAGCCGAAGCGCGATCTGGCGGATCCGCTGCGCGAAGCAGGTAAAACGGTGCATCTGATTGGTGGGTGTGACGTGGCGATGGAGCTGGATGCAAGACGGGCGATTGCCCAGGGGACGAAATTAGCGCTGGAGATCTAACGGCATTGCCGGGCGGCGCTTCGCTTGCCCGGCCTACATTGTGTGCGGTCTGATGCCGGGCGGCGCTGCGCCGCCCGGCATAACAATCTTAACGACGGCGACCGAGCTTAACCGCCTTCAACACCACGAACTTGTTGTTGGTGGCTACGGTGGTGCAGTTGCCGAAAATCTTCTTCAGCTTGTGGAAGTAATCCAGATGGCGGTTAGCCACGATATAGAGCTCACCGTTAATTTTCAGGCAGCGACGCGCGTGGTGGAACATCTCCCAGGCGACGTTATCCGTCAGGGCATGCTTCTGGTGGAATGGCGGGTTACACAGCACCGCGTTAAAGCGGAACGGCTCCACGCCCGACAGCGCGTTGTTGATCATAAACTCGCAGCGATCCAGCGCTTCCGGCATGTTGGTTTCCACATTCAGACGGCTGGAGGCCACCGCCATCGGCGACTCGTCGCTGAAGACCACGCTGGCCTCCGGATTCTTCGCCAGCAGCGTCAGGCCAATCACGCCGTTACCGCAGCCGAGGTCAACGATCTCCCCCTCCAGGTTCTCCGGCAGATGTTCAATAAAGAAGCGCGCGCCGATATCCAGCCCGGTACGTGAAAAGACGTTGGCGTGGTTGTGGATAGTCCAGTCGGTGCCTTCCAGCTTCCAGCTCAGGGTTTCTGGCGCGTCGGCAAGTTGCGGAGCACTGAAAGTGCAGTTGATCAGGCGGGCTTTTTTCCACGCCAGCGTGGTGGTGGTTGGACCCAGCACTTTCTCGAACAGCTCAATGGTCGAGGTGTGGATATCACGCGCTTTTGCGCCCGCAATAATGCGCGTCTCTGGCGTCACAACCTTACGCAGGGCACGCAGCTGCTGCTCCAGCAAAGCCATGGTTTTCGGGATCTTAATCAGCACCACGCCCGGCGCCTGCGGATACTCTGCGGTGCTGTCGAGGAACTTCACGCTGCCTTCATCGAGCTCGTTGTGGCGCAGGTTCTCGCGCGTCGCCAGCTCGCTCAGATAGGAATCACCGATGCTGTACGGTGTATGTTCGACCAGCGCACAACCCAATGCGCCGAAAGCATCATTCAGGATCAGAACCGGGCCGCTAATTTCTGTCTCATCCAACTGTTGCAGCAGATATTCATCCGCCGCTTCCCACGCCTGAAGCGGGTTAACGTCGTCCGTTTCCGGGAAACGTTTTAAGTCGAGTGAACGGAAACCGTTGTCTAAGTGGCTCATCGGCCCTCCTGAATGGTAAAATTTCGGCGTTATCCCTGAAAAGGGTGCGTGAGTATACCCGTTTTCAAATTATTTTGGGGCTTTGATGAACCAACTGACTTATCTCCAGGGCTACCCGGAGCATTTACTTTCTCAGGTTCGCAGCCTGATTGCCGAGCAGAAGCTGGGCGCGGTGCTGGAAAAACGCTACCCGGGGACCCACGATTTCGCCACCGATAAAGCCCTCTGGCAGTATACGCAGGATCTGAAAAGCCGGTACCTGAAGAGCGCCCCGCCGATCAATAAGGTGATGTACGACAACAAGATCCACGTGCTGAAGAACGCCCTGGGTCTGCACACCGCCATCTCCCGCGTGCAGGGCGGCAAGCTGAAAGCCAAAGCCGAGATCCGCGTGGCGACCGTGTTCCGCAACGCACCGGAAGCCTTTTTGCGCATGATTGTGGTGCATGAGCTGGCGCACCTGAAAGAGAAAGAGCACGACAAAGCGTTCTACTCCCTGTGCTGCCATATGGAACCGCAGTATCACCAGCTGGAGTTTGATACCCGTTTGTGGCTTACGCATTTATCGTTAAATAGTAATGCGGATTAGCGCACTCGTTTTGTCATTCTGACGTGCTACAGTGGCTAAAGGTTCCCAGCTACGGAGTTCGTGAACGTTTATGATACGTTTCGCAGTCATTGGGACGAACTGGATCACTCGCCAGTTCGTCGATGCCGCCCATGAGACCGGCAAATATAAGCTCACCGCAGTCTATTCCCGCAGCCTTGAACAGGCTCAGGCCTTTGCTAACGACTATCTCGTCGAGCATCTGTTTACCTCTCTGGAGGCGATGGCGCAAAGCGATGCCATTGACGCGGTCTATATTGCCAGCCCGAATTCACTGCATTTCCCGCAGACGACGCTGTTCCTCAGCCACAAAAAACATGTGATTTGCGAGAAGCCGCTGGCCTCCAATATAGAGGAAGTGGAAGCCGCCATTGCGCTTGCGCGGGAAAACCAAGTGGTGCTGTTCGAAGCGTTTAAAACCGCCAGCCTGCCGAATTTCCTGCTGCTACAGCAGTCCCTGTCGAAAGTGGGCCGCGTACGCAAAGCCTTTATTAACTATTGCCAGTACTCGTCGCGCTATCAGCGCTATCTCGACGGCGAAAACCCGAACACCTTTAATCCGGCGTTTTCCAACGGCTCGATTATGGACATCGGCTTCTACTGCCTGGCCTCGGCGGTGGCGCTGTGGGGCGAGCCGCACCGGGTGCAGGCAACCGCCAGCCTGCTGGAGAGCGGTGTTGATGCCCACGGTCTGGTGGTGCTGGACTACGGTGATTTCAGCGTCACGCTGCAGCACTCCAAGGTGAGCGACTCGGTGCTGCCGAGCGAAATTCAGGGCGAAAACGGCTCGCTGGTGGTTGAGAAGATCTCCGAGTGCCAGAAGCTGAGCTACGTGCCGCGCGGCGGCAAGGCGCAGGAGCTGACGCAGCCTCAACATATCAACACTATGCTGTATGAGGCAGAGGTGTTTGCGCGTCTGGTCGAAACCCAGGAAGTGAACCATCCGGGCCTTGCGGTGAGCCGTACCACGGCGAAGCTACAGACCGAGATCCGTCGTCAGACGGGGGTGGTGTTCCCGGCGGATGGCCTGAATGCAGAAGTTACCGCGTAAAGCTGTGTAATGAATTCGCGCAGGCCATTGACGAAATCAATGGCCTGACATATTTTGTTACCTGCAAAGGGGAGTAACTTCCTGGCCGGTGGATCGTCATTACGATGCGTTTAATCCCGCATCCGGTCGCCGGGCAACGAAAAAGGAATGCGATTAACGTATTCCTTTCTTGTTGTAAGTGAGACCTTGCCGGAAGGCGAGGTCTATGCATAAAAAACGCAACGGCTATCGTCTTCTGACCATAGCCGTTTTTGTTTTTTAGAGCCTACCCCAGAAGGCGTAATTGGCGCAGACAGTTTGAACACGGACAGCGCGCAGCAACCGGAACGTACACGTAGTACGTGAGGATTGCGAGCACTGCCCAGGTTCAAAATGGCAAGCAAAATAGCCTTGTGGGGTAGGCTCGTACAGGAAGGAAAATTTTATGAATACTGTCGGTACTCCGCTGATGTGGGGCGGATTCGCAGTCGTGGTCCTGATCATGCTGGCGATCGATCTCTTTTTACAGGGGCGTCGCGGCGCACATGGCATGACCATGAAACAGGCGGCCGCCTGGTCGCTGGTGTGGGTCACCCTCTCCCTGCTCTTCTGTGCCGCCTTCTGGTGGTATCTCTCTATCACTCAGGGCCGCGCGGTGGCCGATCCCCAGGCGCTGGCGTTCCTGACGGGCTATCTGATTGAAAAAGCCCTGGCGGTGGATAACGTCTTCGTCTGGCTGATGCTGTTCAGCTACTTTGCCGTACCGGCTGCCCTGCAGCGTCGGGTGCTGGTGTATGGCGTGCTGGGCGCGATCGTCCTGCGTACCATCATGATCTTCGCCGGCAGCTGGCTGATCTCGCAGTTCGAATGGCTGCTCTATATCTTCGGCGCGTTCCTGCTGTTTACCGGTGTGAAGATGGCGCTGGCGAAGGAAGACGAAACCGGTATTGGCGAGAAGCCGCTGGTGCGCTGGATCCGCGGCCACCTGCGCATGACCGACACCATCGAGAACGAGCACTTCTTCGTGCGCAAGAACGGGCTGCTGTTCGCTACCCCGCTGCTGCTGGTGCTGATCATGGTGGAGCTGAGCGACGTGATTTTCGCGGTCGACAGCATTCCGGCGATCTTCGCGGTGACCACTGACCCGTTCATCGTGCTGACGTCGAACCTCTTTGCCATCCTCGGCCTGCGTGCCATGTACTTCCTGCTGGCGGGCGTGGCGGAGCGCTTCACAATGCTGAAGTACGGCCTGTCGGTGATCCTGGTGTTTATCGGTATCAAGATGATGATTGTCGATTTCTACCACATCCCGATCGCCATCTCGCTGGGCGTGGTGTTTGGTATCCTGGTCCTGACCCTGCTTATCAACGCCTGGGTGAACCACCAGAACGATAAGAAGCGGCAGATCCAGTAAGGGTTTGTGCGGTTTGATGCCCGGCGGCGCGACGCTTGCCGGGCCTACGGTTTGTAGACCGGGTAAGCGCAGCGCCACCCGACAAAAATGTAAATATACAGTTAAAAAATATGACGCAGCACGTAAAACCCAGCATTTTACGCTTCCCTCGCATTGCGCTTTCAATATACTCAATCTTGCAAACCACACACCTCTAACCGGGATGATAAGTGCCTGAGAGCACCCCCGGGACGGAACGCAATTTCACTGAAGGAATTTTCCATGACCACACAATCTACTGGTCTGCTCGCGCGTCTGGCGCAGGGCAGCCTCGTCAAACAAATACTGATAGGCCTGGTGCTGGGTATTTTACTGGCACTGGTTTCTAAACCGGCCGCTATTGCCACCGGCCTGCTCGGCACTCTGTTCGTTGGCGCGTTAAAAGCCGTCGCACCGGTGCTGGTGCTGATGCTGGTGATGGCCTCCATTGCCAACCACCAGCACGGCCAGAAAACCAACATTCGTCCGATTCTGTTCCTCTATCTGCTGGGTACTTTCTCTGCCGCCCTGACGGCGGTGGTGTTTAGCTTCCTGTTCCCGTCCACGCTGCACCTTACCTCTGCCGCGGGTGATATCACCCCGCCATCCGGCATTGTCGAGGTGCTTCGCGGCCTGCTGATGAGCATGGTCTCTAACCCGATTGATGCTCTGCTGAATGCTAACTACATCGGCATTCTGGTGTGGGCCGTCGGGCTGGGCTTTGCCCTGCGCCACGGTAACGACACCACCAAAAACCTGGTTAACGACATGTCCAACGCGGTGACCTTTATGGTGAAAGTGGTGATCCGCTTTGCGCCGATCGGTATCTTCGGCCTGGTCTCCTCCACCCTGGCAACCACCGGGTTTGAAACCCTGTGGGGCTACGCCCAGCTGTTGTTCGTGCTGGTTGGCTGCATGCTGCTGGTGGCGCTGGTGATCAACCCGCTGCTGGTGTTCTGGCAGATCCGCCGTAACCCGTATCCGCTGGTGCTGACGTGCCTGCGTGAAAGCGGCGTCTACGCCTTCTTTACGCGCAGCTCTGCGGCAAACATTCCGGTGAACATGGCCCTGGCCGAGAAGCTGAACCTGGATCGTGACACCTACTCCGTCTCCATCCCGCTGGGTGCAACCGTTAATATGGCGGGTGCGGCAATCACCATCACCGTGCTGACCTTAGCGGCTGTACATACCCTGGGCGTTCCGGTGGATCTGCCAACCGCGCTGCTGTTGAGCGTCGTGGCATCGCTGTGCGCCTGCGGCGCATCGGGTGTGGCGGGCGGTTCGCTGCTGCTGATCCCGCTGGCCTGTAATATGTTCGGTATCCCGAATGAAGTGGCCATGCAGGTCGTAGCGGTCGGCTTTATCATTGGCGTGCTGCAGGACTCCTGTGAAACGGCGCTGAACTCCTCGACTGACGTGCTGTTTACCGCCGCGGCCTGTCAGGCTGAAGACGCGCGTCTGGCGAAAAACGCGCTGCGCAGCTAATAAAAAAGGCCCGGTCAGTGACCGGGCCTTTTACTTTCGTAGGCCGGGCAAACGCAGTGCCGCCCGGCAAACACACTTACAGCGTCACACCACTCTTAAAGATCGCCAGCTCGCGGAAGTCGTTTTTCTCGTTGCAGGTCTGCTTGCCGTTAGCGATATCAACAATCACATCCACAAACTCCGTTAACAGCTGCGGCATCGCTTTGCCGTGGATCAGCTGACCGGCGTCAAAATCGATCCAGTGCTTTTTCTTCGCCGCCAGCTCGCTGTTGGTGGCAATTTTTACCGTCGGCACAAAACCGCCGTACGGCGTACCGCGACCGGTGCTGAACAGCACCATATGGCAGCCCGCACCCGCCAGGGCGCTGGTGGCCACGGCGTCATTGCCCGGCGCGCTTAACAGGTTCAGCCCGTGAGTTTGCAGCCGCTCGCCGTAGCGCAGGACATCCACCACCTGGCTGGCGCCCGCTTTCTGGGTGCAGCCGAGGGATTTCTCCTCGAGCGTCGTGATCCCGCCCGCTTTGTTACCCGGGGATGGATTCTCGTAAATCGGCTGGTTGTGGGCGATAAAGTACTGCTTGAAGTCGTTGACCATGGTAACGGTCTTTTCAAAGGTCGCTTCGTCGCGGCAGTGGCTCATCAAAATGCGCTCCGCGCCGAACATCTCCGGCACTTCGGTCAGCACGGTGGTGCCGCCGTTGCTGATGACGTAGTCGGAGAACTGACCCAGCATCGGGTTGGCGGTAATGCCGGACAGGCCGTCCGAGCCGCCGCACTCCAGACCAAACTTCAGCTCGCTCAGCTTGCCCGCTTCACGTTTGTCGTGACGCATCACCTCATACAGCTGATGCAGATGCTCCAGCCCGGCTTCCACTTCATCGTCCTGATGCTGACAGACCATAAAGTGCACGCGTGCCGGATCGAAATCCCCCAGCGTTTCGCGGAAGGCATCGACCTGGTTGTTCTCGCAGCCAAGGCCGATCACCAGCACCGCCCCGGCGTTCGGGTGGCGCACCATGTTTTGCAGCATGGTGCGGGTGTTGATGTGGTCGTCGCCCAGCTGGGAACAGCCGTAGGTGTGGCTGAACAGATGAACGCCGTCAGTCCCTTCTGCCTGCCCGGTCTCTTTCAGGAACCGGCTCTGGATCTGACGGGCGATGCCGTTGACGCAGCCGACGGTCGGCAGGATCCACAGTTCATTGCGGATCCCCACCTCCCCGCTGGCGCGGCGGTAGATCTGAACGTCACGATCCGCCGCCTGGCTGGCCTCAGCCTGTAACTCAGGTTGATAGCTGTACTCATCCAGATCGCTCAGATTGGTGCGCGTATTGTGGGAGTGAATGAATTCACCCGCCGCGATATCCGCCAGCGCATGGCCGATAGGCAGACCGTATTTAACGACGTTCTCCCCTTTGGCAATGGGTTGCAGGGCGAACTTGTGCCCGCGCGCCACGTCCTGGCGCAGCGTGACGGTATGGTTATCAAACGTCACGTCCAGACCTTCGCTCAGGTCGGCCAGCGCGACCGCTACGTTATCCAGCGAATGGATCTTGATGTATTGCATATCAACCCTCAGAAGGCCTTAGTTCAGTTCAATAGCGAAGTAGTCGCGCGCATTGTTAAAGCAGATGTTTCTCACCATTTCGCCCAGCAGCTGGATATCGGCCGGGGCTTCGCCCGCTGCCACCCAGCGGCCAATCATCTGGCACAAAATGCGGCGGAAATATTCATGGCGAGTATAAGAAAGGAAGCTGCGGCTGTCGGTCAGCATCCCGACAAAGCGGCTCAGCAGGCCGAGCTGCGCCAGCTGGGTCATCTGACGCTCCATGCCGTCTTTCTGGTCGTTGAACCACCAGCCGGAACCGAACTGCATCTTGCCTGGCATCCCTTCGCCCTGGAAGTTGCCGATCATGGTGCCCAGCACTTCGTTATCACGCGGGTTCAGGCAGTAGAGGATGGTTTTCGGCAGCAGATTCTCTTCGTTCTGTTTGCTCAGCAGTTTCGACAGCTCTTCCGCCAGCGGACGGTCGTTAATGGAGTCAAAACCGACGTCAGCGCCCAGCAGCTTGAACTGGCGCAGGTTGTTATTGCGCAGCGCGCCGATGTGGTACTGCTGCACCCAGCCGCGACGGGCATATTCTGCCGCCAGCCAGACCAGTACCGCAGTTTTGAACTGCGCCACTTCGTGTTCGTTCAGGCTTTCACCGGCCAGACGACGCGCCAGAATGCTGTCCAGCTCGGCTTCGTTGGCGTCGGCAAACAGCACCACGTCCAGGGCATGGTCAGACACTTTACAGCCGTGAGCCGCAAAGTGATCCAGACGCTTCGCCAGCGCGGTCTGCAGATCGCCGAAACGGCGGATCTCGGTATCAGAGACTTCACTCAGCTTCGCCATGTAGTCAGCAAAGGTCGCCTGCTCAATGTTGAAGGCTTTGTCCGGGCGCCAGCTTGGCAGCACTTTAACGTCAAACGAGCTGTCTTTCGCGACAACGGCGTGATGTTCCAGCGAGTCGATCGGATCGTCGGTGGTGCCGACCATCTTGACGTTCATCTGCTTCATGATGCCGCGGGCAGAGAAGGTGTCCTGCGCCAGCAGTTCGTTGCATTCGTTCCAGATCTCATCGGCGGTAGCCGGAGAGAGCAGCTTGCCGGTAATGCCAAACGGACGGCGCAGCTCCAGATGGGTCCAGTGGTACAGCGGGTTACCGATGGTGTGCGGCACGGTCGCGGCCCAGGCGTCGAATTTTTCACGATCGGAGGCATCGCCGGTACAGAGGCGTTCCGCCACCCCGTTAGTGCGCATAGCACGCCACTTGTAGTGGTCACCTTTCAGCCAGATGTCATACAGGTTTTTGAAACGGTAATTTTCGGCAACCTGCTGCGGCGGAAGGTGGCAGTGGTAGTCGAAAATCGGCTGGTCTTTTGCGTAATCATGATACAGACGGCGGGCAAATTCGGTATCTAACAGAAAATCTTCAGTCATAAACGGGGTCATTATCGTCTTCCTCTTACGAGCCTACGAGTGCGTCAGAAAAGTAATGTTCAGATGCTGCAAAGTTATCACACCAATTTCCAGAGGCCGATGATTTTTTCGTGAGTTAGATCAATAAACGTCGACAAATAATCTACATCCAAAGTGGTAAATACCGCTAACCCCCGCGCCAGCTCTGGCCTAACAGAGCAGAGACATTGTCCTTACAAAGATTGACACTTTTGTGATGTCACTCACCTTTTAAAGTTGTATGACAAGTTATCTTTTCGCCGTCGCAAATTATAAGCCGACGGAATGCGTTACCGGTGCCACAGGCATCGGACTCAGCGGTAAGGATACCGACTTATGCACGTTTACTTATGGCAAGGTTCGGGTCGTTCCGGGAGTGATCCCGGTAACACCCTCCCGTTGATAAACATCTCACGCCTGGCGTAGGGATGCCCGTACTCCGGTGCGGCAATAACATAACGATGAGGTTTTACATGCGTAAAATTAAAGGGTTACGTTGGTACATGATCGCACTGGTGACGCTCGGCACCGTGCTGGGCTACCTGACGCGTAACACCATAGCGGCGGCTGCACCGACGCTGATGGAAGAGCTGCACATCTCCACGCAACAATATTCTTATATTATCGCGGCCTACTCCGCGGCTTATACCATCATGCAGCCGGTAGCAGGCTACGTGCTGGATATTCTGGGTACCAAGGTCGGCTACGCGGTCTTCGCCGTCACCTGGGCTATCTTCTGCGGCGCAACCGCGCTGGCAGGCAGCTGGGGCGGTCTGGCGCTGGCCCGCGGCGCAGTCGGTGCGGCGGAAGCGGCGATGATCCCTGCGGGTCTGAAAGCGGCGTCCGAGTGGTTCCCGGCGAAAGAGCGTTCCATTGCGGTGGGCTACTTCAACGTGGGTTCCTCTATCGGCGCAATGATTGCTCCGCCGCTGGTGGTGTGGGCTATCGTGATGCACAGCTGGCAGCTGGCGTTTATTCTCTCCGGCGTGCTGAGCTTTGCCTGGGCAATGTCCTGGCTGATCTTCTACAAACACCCGCGCGATCAGAAGAAGCTGTCTGAAGAAGAACGCGACTACATCATCGGCGGCCAGGAGTCTCAGCACCAGACCAACAACGGCAAGAAGATGTCTGTTCTGCAGATCCTCGGCACCCGTCAGTTCTGGGGTATCGCCCTGCCGCGCTTCCTGGCAGAACCGGCCTGGGGTACCTTCAACGCCTGGATCCCGCTGTTCATGTTTAAGGTCTACGGCTTTAACCTGAAAGAGATCGCCATGTTCGCCTGGATGCCAATGCTGTTTGCTGACCTCGGCTGTATCGTCGGCGGCTATCTGCCACCGCTGTTCCAGCGCTGGTTTGGCGTGAACCTGATCGTCTCCCGTAAAATGGTGGTGACCATGGGCGCCCTGCTGATGATTGGCCCGGGTATGATCGGCCTGTTCACCAGCCCATACGTGGCAATTGGTCTGCTGTGTATCGGTGGTTTTGCTCACCAGTCTCTGTCCGGTGCGCTGATTACGCTCTCTTCTGACGTCTTTGGTCGTAACGAAGTGGCGACTGCCAACGGCCTGACCGGGATGGCTGCCTGGACTGCCAGCACCATGTTTGCTCTGGTGGTAGGTGCGCTGGCTGACACCATCGGCTTCAGCCCACTGTTCGCGGTCCTGGCGGTGTTCGACCTGATGGGTGCGGTGCTTATCTGGACGGTGCTGAAAAACAAATCTGCGGATGAGTTGCAGCAAGAGTCTGTTGGAAGGCCGGCAACGCAGAGTTAGCGCATATGTAATGGCGGGTGGCGCTATGCTTGCCCGGCAATGAAAAGGCCGCTCCTGAGCGGCTTTTTTGCGGGTCAAATCTGGAGACAAACGGGTAAAAGTGGTATAACAAATCATTAGCCATACCCTGCCTGGAGCGCATATGGAAATCAACGAACCCCGTCGTCTTTATCAGCAACTTGCTGCCGAGCTGAAAGCTCGTATCGAGCAAGGCGTGTATCTGGTAGGTGACAAATTACCTGCCGAGCGTTTTATTGCTGATGAGAAGAGCGTAAGCCGCACCGTGGTTCGTGAAGCCATCATCATGCTGGAAGTTGAAGGCTATGTTGAAGTGCGTAAGGGTTCAGGCATTCATGTCATCTCCAGTCAGGCAAAACACTCCCCGGCCCCGGACGAAAATCTGGAGTTTGCCAACTACGGCCCCTTTGAGTTGCTCCAGGCCCGTCAGCTTATCGAAAGCAATATCGCCGAGTTCGCGGCGACGCAGGTGACCAAGCAGGACATCATGAAGCTGATGGAGATCCAGGATAACGCGCGTAAAGAAAAATGCTTCCGCGACTCCGAGTGGGATCTGCAGTTTCACGTTCAGGTGGCCCTCGCCACGCAAAACACCGCCCTGGCGGCAATTGTCGAAAAAATGTGGACTCAGCGCGTTCATAACCCGTACTGGAAAAAACTGCACGATCACATCGATTCCCGTACCGTGGATAACTGGTGCGACGATCATGACCAGATCCTCAAGGCCCTGATCCGTAAAGACCCGCATGCGGCAAAACTGGCGATGTGGCAGCATCTCGAGAACACCAAACAGATGCTGTTCAATGAAACCAGCGACGACTTCGAATTCAATGCCGACCGCTATCTTTTTGCGGAGAATCCGGTGGTTCATCTCGATACTGCCGTCAGTCACGCAAAATAAGCCCCTTTTTATACCGGCAGGCGCTTCGCTGCGCCTTTCGGCCCCGGTGGGTAAGCAAACCTTTAGAGTGTCAGCGTTTGTAAAAGACCTCGCGTCCTCTGCCTGGGTTAAGCCAAAATCAATCCTGGAATGATGCAAATACTGTGACGGATCCCTTCAGGCTTTGTTACAATTAGATGCATTTAGCCGTTTAGCTTGTTAGTTAGTGCTTGCTTACTTTGCCACTTAACAGGGAACAGTTCTGGCCACACATTGTGTCCGCGAGCGACCATAATGAAATTATAAAAAATGTCGCCGTGCTGTTTGACCCGGTTGACAGGTGTGCCGTTAACCGATTTTCAGGAACACTGAATGGAACTTTTGACCCAACTACTGAACGCCTTATGGGCTCAGGATTTCGAAACGCTGGCCAATCCTTCCATGATTGGCATGCTCTATTTTGTCCTGTTTATGATCCTGTTTCTTGAAAACGGTCTGCTGCCTGCCGCTTTCCTGCCCGGCGATAGTCTGCTGGTGCTGGTGGGCGTGCTCTGTGCAAAAGGGGCAATGCAGTTCCCGCAAACCGTGCTGCTGCTAACCATTGCCGCCAGCCTCGGCTGCTGGTTGAGCTATATCCAGGGGCGATGGCTCGGCAATACGCGCATCGTGCAAAACTGGCTTTCCCATCTCCCGGCACACTATCATCAGCGAGCGCACCATCTGTTCCATAAGCACGGGCTCTCCGCGCTGCTGGTGGGCCGCTTCATCGCCTTTGTCCGTACCCTTCTGCCAACGATTGCCGGGCTCTCCGGCCTCAGCAGCACCCGTTTTCAGTTCTTTAACTGGATGAGCGGCCTGCTATGGGTGCTGATCCTGACCACCCTCGGCTACCTGCTCGGTAAGACCCCGGTATTCCTGAAGTACGAAGATCAGCTGATGTCCTGCCTGATGCTGCTGCCCGTCGTGCTGCTGGTGTTTGGCCTGATTGGTTCGCTGGTGGTGTTGTGGAAGAAAAAACATGGAAGTCAGGGTTAAAGCAATGAGCAATTCAACCCCGTCACTGCGCCGTCTCTCTTACGCCATGGTTGCGCTGATGATGTTCAGCGCCTTGCTGCTGGCCTGGACGGCGCTGCAAAAGCAGGAATCAACGCTGGCGATCCGCTCCGTTAATCAGGGCACCAGCATGCCAGATGGCTTCTCCATCTGGCACCATCTGGATGCAAACGGCATTCAGTTCAAGAGCATTACCCCACAGAATGACGTGCTGCTGATCACCTTCGACTCCAGCGTGCAGAGCGCCGCAGCGAAGAAGGTGCTCGACCGAAGCCTGCCGCACGGTTATATCATTGCCCAACAGGATGAGGGTAATCAGGCGTCCGCCTGGCTGACGCGTCTGCGTGATACCTCGCGCCTGTTAGGCTAAATTTCCACTATTCTGAATCTTTTCACTCACTTTGGTGATATCACCGTTTACTTACTATGCTTAAGTACGCGGAGCACCTCCCACTCGTACTCCGCACAACTCTGGAAATCGACATTCCCGCAGGTTATGTCGAAAAACAATGGAAGGTTTTCATAATGAATTACCGCATCGCCCTGGGCCTCGCCCTTTTTTCTTTAAGCGCAGCATCATTCGCGTCTTCTCTGTGTCAGGAGAAGGAAAAGGACATTCAACGCGAGATCAGCTACGCTGAAAAGCATAACAATCAGAGTCGAATCAACGGGCTGCAGAAGGCCCTTAGCGAAGTTAAAGCTAACTGTTCAGACAGCAAGCTGCGTGCCGATCATCAGCGCAAAATTGCCGATCAGAAAGAGGAGATTGCTGAACGCCGCCAGGATCTGGCGGAGGCAAAAGAGAAAGGCGATGCGGACAAGATTACAAAACGTGAGCATAAGCTGCTGGAGGCGCAGAACGAGCTGAAAGCGCTGGAGTCTCGCGATTACTGATTTAATGGACATCTTAACAGGAGAGAATCATGTCAAAAGATACTACGTCAGACCATTTACGCGCTGAACTGAAGTCCCTGGCGGATACCCTGGAAGAGGTGCTGAGCTCCTCGAGCAGTAAGTCGAAAGAAGAGCTGAGTAAACTGCGCAATAAAGCGGAGCAGGCCCTGCATGAGAGCCGTTACCGTCTGGGCGAAACCAGCGATGTGCTGGCGAAACAGACCCGTGAAGCCGCTGCGCGCGCCGATGAGTACGTACGTGAAAATCCGTGGGCCGGGGTAGGTATCGGTGCTGCGGTTGGCGTCGTCATCGGCATGCTCCTTACGCGACGTTAATTATGGAAGATTCACGTCAACCACAAGGGCCCGCAAAAAACGTCCTCGGTATCGGACAGCGGATTTTAACCACTCTCGTCGGCATCGCGGAGACGCGTATCCGCCTGGCAGTGGTTGAACTGGAAGAAGAGAAAGCAAACATCTTCCAGCTGCTACTGATGTTGGGGTTGACCATGCTCTTCGCCGCGTTTGGCCTGATGAGCCTTATGGTATTAATTATTTGGGCAGTCGATCCGCAATACCGCCTCAATGTGATGATTGGCACAACCGTGGTACTGCTGCTCGCCGCTCTGATAGGTGGAATATGGACGATGCGCAAGGTGCGCCACTCGACCCTGTTGCACCATACCCGTAAGGAACTGGCTAACGACCGGTCATTGCTGGAGGATGAGAAAAAGTGAGCAGAAGCAGATCAGAACGTCAGCGAGAGAAGGCATTTTTGCTAAGCCAGATCCAGCAGCAGCGGATTGATCTGTCAGCAGGCAGCCGCGACTGGCTGGAAGCGACCCACGCTTACGACCGTGGCTGGAATACCTTCCTGAGCCTCCGCGCCTGGGCGCTGGTGGCGAGCAGCATTATGGCGGTGCGGGCAGTCCGACATCCAAATATGCTGATCCGCTGGGCGCGCCGCGGTTTCGGTATCTGGAGTGCCTGGAAGCTGGTGAAATCGACGATTAATCAGCAGCAACTCCGCAAATCCGACGCACGCTGACGTTGTCCTCTGCCTCACCCGGTAAAGCGCCTTCTGGCGCTTTACTTTTTTGTGCCGTCCCGCCTTGCTCAATATCTTTGAAAAAGATTGACAGTTTTCCTTGCTAACAATCCCCATTCACCCCGTTTATGATTCTCTCCATCGTCAGCGAGACCGCGGCATCCGCCCGATTTTGCACACTAAATAGTATTTATAGCCCAAGTGGTTCCCTGGAGAGTAAGATGAAAAAATTAGAAGATGTTGGTGTACTGGTTGCGCGTATCCTGATGCCAATCCTGTTTATTACCGCAGGCTGGGGCAAAATCGGTGGCTACGCCGGTACGCAACAGTATATGGAAGCGATGGGCGTCCCGGGGTTCCTGCTGCCGCTGACCATTCTGCTTGAATTTGGGGGTGGTCTGGCGATCCTGTTCGGTTTCCTGACCCGCACTACGGCACTGTTTACCGCAGGCTTCACCCTGCTGACGGCGTTCCTGTTCCACAGCAACTTTGCGGAAGGCGTGAACTCCCTGATGTTCATGAAAAACCTGACCATCGCAGGCGGTTTCCTGCTGCTGGCCATCACCGGCCCGGGTGCATACAGCATCGACCGCGTTCTGAATAAGAAGTGGTAAGCACGCTATACTGAATCAAAAAGCGAGGAGATATCTCCTCGCTTTTGCTATCTAAGGAGGAAAAGATGGGACAACTCGTAGACGGCGTCTGGCAGGATACCTGGTATGACACCAAATCCACCGGAGGGCGTTTTAAGCGCTCCGTTTCGGCCTTCCGTAACTGGCTTACCGCGGACGGCGCGCCTGGCCCGAGCGGCGAAGGCGGCTTTGCGGCAGAGAAAGATCGTTACCATCTCTATGTCTCGCTTGCCTGCCCGTGGGCACACCGCACGCTGATCGTCCGCGCCCTGAAGGGGCTGGAGACGCTGATCCCCGTCTCGGTGGTGCATCCGTTGATGCTGGAAAATGGCTGGACCTTCGGCAGCGATTTCCCGGCGGCCACCGGCGATTCACTCTATCACCACGATTTTCTCTATCAGCTTTACCTGCGCGCCGACCCGCACTACACCGGCCGGGTAACCGTTCCGGTACTGTGGGACAAGAAAAATCAGACCATTGTCAGCAATGAATCGGCGGAGATTATCCGCATGCTGAACACCGCGTTTGATGCTCACGGCGCCCGGGCGGGCGATTTTTATCCGCCGGCGCTGCGCGATAAAATTGATGACCTGAATAGCTGGATCTACGACAACGTCAATAACGGCGTCTATAAGGCCGGGTTTGCCACCAGCCAGGAAGCCTATGACGAAGCCGTGAATAACGTCTTTGCGTCACTGGAGCGTCTGGAGCAAATCCTGGGTCAGCACCGCTATCTGACCGGTAACCAATTGACCGAAGCCGATATTCGTCTGTGGACCACTCTGGTTCGCTTCGACCCGGTTTACGTGACCCACTTTAAGTGCGACAAACGCCGGATCAGCGATTACCTCAATCTGTACGGTTTCCTGCGCGACATCTATCAGATGCCGGGAATTGCGGAGACGGTCGATTTTGACCATATCCGTAACCACTATTACCGCAGCCACAAAACCATTAATCCGACGGGCATTATTTCCATCGGCCCGTGGCAGGATCTGACTGAACCGCACGGCCGCGACGCTCGCTTCGACTAAGCCTCAGGGGCGCTTTTCTGGCGCCCTTTACCCCTCTTTTATTCCCGTCTATGCTTTATTTGCACCCTTAGAAAACAAGTGATTAATTGCTACTGAGGCCACAACAAATGGACTGGTATCTAAAAGTACTGCGAAATTATATTGGGTTTAAAGGGCGCGCCCGGCGCAAAGAATACTGGATGTTTATTCTGGTGAACTTCATTCTGATCTGCGTCCTGGGCCTCATCGACAAAATGCTGGGCTGGGAGCGGGCTGGCGGCGAGGGCATTCTCACCACGGTATATGGCCTGCTGGTGTTTCTGCCGGGGTGGGCGGTACTGTTTCGCCGACTGCACGATACCGACAGGTCGGCATGGTGGCTGCTGCTGGTACTGATCCCGGTGCTCGGCTGGATAATTATTTTGATCTTCAACTGCCAGCGCGGAACGGTAGGTGAAAACCGTTTTGGGCCGGATCCGCTGCTAAACAACTGATGGATTGCCCGGCGGCGCTGCGCCTGCCGGGCCTTCAGATTACTTCTGGGTAAACAGCTTCTGGATCTCGCGCAGACACCAGGATTTGGCTTCGCCCATGCTGTCACGTCGCCACGCCATTATGATATCCACTTCACTGGTGTACTCCGGACTGACGACCCGCAGCCGTCCTTCGGCAATATCTTTTTCCACAAAGGGATACGGCATAGTGGCCACGCCCAGCCCGGCCAGCAGCGCCTGACGCTTATCTTCCAGGGTACTGACGGTGAGACGCGGCTGTTTATCGAGCAGCTGGACAGTTAATACCGGGCGCTCGCGGGCGGTATCCGCCACCGCCACGCCGCGGTACTTCACGCGGGTCACTTCGGAGAGCGGCTCCGGCTCCTGGTGGATCGGATGATCCGGTGCTGCGACGTAGACGTTCAACACTTTATAGAGCTTGCGGGAGTTGATTTCGGACGAAGAGCGGAAGTGCATGTCCGGGGCGATGACGATATCGGCCCGTCCCTGCTCCAGACGCTCCCACGCCCCGGCGAGTACCTCGGTGATAATCGACAGCTGGGTATTGGCTTTATCCGCCAGGCGATCCACCAGCGGGTAGAGCGCAGTGGTGGGCACCAGGGCCTCGGTGACCAGCGTCAGGTGCGTTTCCCAGCCGCGGGCCAGGGCTTCAGCGTCGGTGGTCAGTTTATCCGCCGCTTCCAGCAGTACGCGACCGCGCTCCAGCAGCATTCGCCCGACGTTGGTGAATTTTGTTCGGTGACCGGAGCGGTCAAACAGCACCACATCCAGCTCTTCTTCCAGCTTCTGCATGGTATAGCTCAGGGCAGATGGCACGCGCCCCAGTTCATCCGCTGCTGCGGCGAAGCTACCGCGTCGATCGATCGCGTCCATCACCCGCAGTGCTTCAAGGGTCAATGCTCTCTCTTTAGCCATGGCGTTCTCATTCAGTAAATTTGAACATACCGGGCAGAATATCTGGCTAACAATGCAGCGTCCATACCTTTACCATTGTTTTAGTGTAAAGAGAGGTCAAGTTTTATGATTACGACAAGAACAGCCAAACAGTGCGGACAAGCCGATTTCGGTTGGCTGCAGGCCCGCTACACCTTTTCCTTTGGACACTACTTTGACCCGAAGCTGCTGGGCTATGCCTCTTTGCGCGTACTGAATCAGGAGGTACTCGCACCCGGGGCCTCGTTCCAGCCGCGTACCTATCCAAAAGTGGATATCCTGAACCTGATTCTTGAAGGCGAAGCAGAGTATCGCGACAGCGAGGGCAACCATGTCCAGGCGAAAGCCGGTGAAGCATTGCTGATAGCCACTCAGCCAGGCATTAGCTATAGCGAGCACAACCTCAGCAAAGATAAGACGCTGACGCGGATGCAGCTGTGGCTGGATGCCTGCCCGGAGCGTGAAAACCCGCCGCTCCAGAAGATCGATCTGCTGGAAGGGAAGCAGCAGCTGCTGGCCTCGCCCGACGGCAGCGCAGGCAGCCTGCAGTTACGCCAGCAGGTGTGGGTGCATCATATCGAGTTGAATAAAGGGGAGCGCCTGAGCTTCCAGCTGCACGGCCCGCGCGCCTATCTGCAGTCCATTCATGGCACGGTTCATGCGTTAACGCCAGCCGAAGAGCGGGAAGCGCTGACCTGCGGGGATGGGGCGTTTATCCGCGACGAGGCGAATATCACCCTGGTGGCCGATACGCCCCTGCGGGCGCTGCTGATTGATTTGCCGGTGTAAGACGGCCCCTCGCTCCGCAAGGAGAGAGGGGCATCATTTCAGGACACCTTTTGCGCCATTATTTCGATAATCTGCTGGTCGGTCGCCTGCATTGAGCGGCATGCCAGTGAGCAGAGATTGGCGATAGACTGTTCGACATCATGCGCCACAATCCCTTCGTTGCCGGTAACAGCAGAGTCATCGAGCGCCATCATCACCGACTTCCAGGCGCAGCTTACGCTGGTCGAGACCTTCATCGCACAGCTGTTAGACGCACCATCACAGATCATCCCGCTGACATCACCAATCATACTGCTTATCGCCATCGCGATAGCGTTATAACGGCCATCCAGTAGCCATGCCATACCTGCCGCTGCCCCCATGGCTGCCGTGGTTGCCGCACACAGTGCCGACAGCCGAGGAAGCTGATAGTGGATATAAATCGCCGACAGGTGCGAAAGCATCAGCGCCCGCGCCAGTTTTTCGTCATCAGCCTGAACATGCTCAGCGACCACCACTACCGGCATGGTGGCAGTAATCCCCTGATTACCCGATCCGGAATTGCTCATGGCGGGCAGCGTCGCACCGCCCATGCGGGCATCCGACGCGGCACTGGTGCGGATCACAATTTCCGAGCCAAGATCCCGGGCAAAAAAACCGGTCGCCTGCTGTTTATGCAAGGTCGCGCCGATATGTAACCCCCATTTGCCGGATAATCCTTCCCGGGATAACGCATCGTTCAGACGCGCCGCCTGCAGAATAAAACGGATCGCCGGGAACGGCACATGCTCAATAAACTCAAGGATCTGCGACAGCGTGGCGCGCGAAAGCATCGCCAGCGGATCGCCGGTACACCCCTGCGGTTGCTCATCGAGCCTGAAACAGGTTTTACCCTGACAATCAATCTGCACAACCCGGGTATGACCGCCTGCAATGGTGACGCTTGCCGATTTATCCCCGGCATAAACACGTGCACGGGAATAGAGGATCTCGTCGCAGGGATCCTGCAACTTCACCTGCACCTTTCCGGCCTTAAGTAACGCTTTCGCTCGGGCGACGGCCTCTGCGGAGGCATCTTTTAACACCTCCAGCCCGCCCTGGGCATTGCCACCGATAGCTCCCAGCGCGGCAGCAATCGGTAGCCCCACCATTCCGGTGCCTGGCACCGTCACACCCAGTCCATTTTTCATTAAATTCGGTGAAACCCACGCTTCTATTTGTGTAATTTCACCACTCAACTGCTTAGCCGCTATAGCACAGGCCAGCGCCAGCGAAACAGGCTCCGTACATCCCAGCGCAGGTTTTACCTCTTCCTGCACCGCGTGAATAAACAGGTTCCACAAAGGATTCATTTGCTCAGACATCGTTACGACCTTCATTGCGCCTCACGAAAATGCGAGGAAAGGAGAAACACAAAGCAGCAGCCCGGTAATGATAATGATCACCAGCGACACGCCTTTGTATTTGTGCAGCGCAGGGACCTTGTAGACCAGCCACGCCGGAATTAAGCAGCCCACCATGCCGAAAATGGGGCTGCAGATAGAGGTGAAGCTCAGCACCGGCGCGTTTAATACGATGGCGCTCCAGGCAAGCAGAATGGCGAAGAGCATAATGCCGCGCTGTACGGTACGTTCATTGATTTTTTCCGCTGGCAATTTGCGACGCAGGATGTTCATGACGATGCCCTGAGTGGCTTCACGAAAGCCGAGATAGACACCAAAGAATGCCGTCATGACTGCGAAGATATTCAGCACCACGCTGACGATTTTGACCCAACCCGCGCCGTCACCGCTGATAAACTGCGCGGCAATCGCCAGGGCAGAGATATTTTGCTCATAGGCCTTAACCGCTTCGTCATGCCCCATCGCAAGGGTAAAAGAAACCGCGTAGAAAAAGACGGTCACAAACAGAATGCCAAACGCGATATTCATCGCCCGCAGGGCTTTATGCCGCGCCACTTCAATCGATTTCGAACGTGAGCGGTAGGAGATCACCATCGGGCTGAGCGTCTGAATAAACAGAATGGAGGTTAAGGTAAAGGGCAGTGTAATAATGGCGTTTTTAATCAACAGCCCCACCGGCGGTAACGTCCCGACGTTATACAGATGCCACATGCCGATCATCGATAATCCTAACGCAGCCACCACCAGCAATTTGGTAAGCACCATCAGGCTGGAAACTTTAAACAAGAGCTTTTCGCCGCGCGAGGAGATTGCCACCAGAATACAGATCAGAAACAAACCATAGAGCGGGTTCTCTGACAGCAGGCCGTCGGTCACGCCGAAGGTATGCAGATAGGATGCGCTGTCATTGGTGATCGCCGTGGAGTAAACGAACATCCAGATAACCAGCATCACGAAATAGAGCGCTCCTAATAAGATGCCCCAGTTTTTGCCTAAATAGCCGCTAATCACGCTCGGGTAGTCTTTGCACTCCGGTGATTCCGCCAGGGTGTTAATAAATAACCGCTGAAACAGGTACATGGCCGGATAACCGATAATCGAGGACAGCAGAAAAACCCACAGTCCCATCAGGCCAACCTGCACCGGGAGAAAAACAATGCCCGCGCCAATGGCCATCCCGATACTCATGATGACCCAACCGGTATCGGTACTGTCGAATTTAATCGCTTCCTGCCATTCACTTTCACTCATTCCTGCCCGTCTTGCCGCCGGGGAGTCGTTCACAATCACGCTGCTGTTTGTCGCCGTATCCATTAGGCTCTCGCTTATTTTGTAGGGTAGACAGTTATTTTTATGGGTATCTGCTCATCAGCGATAATGATTCAGAGAGGTGCAGGTGTTTGTTATTTGAATGGAAAAATCATACCGGGAGAGGAAGAGAAAAAAGTCACAACATTAATGTGGATTTTGCCGATTCAGAGAAAAAAATACTTTTTATAAAATGAGAAGAGAGACTATTTTCTCATTGTGATGCACTTCAAGAAATAAAAAACCCGCGACAGGCGCGGGTTGATGCTCTCTTGTCAGGGGCGAGTCGCTTATTGGGTCATCGCCTGAGCGATTTGCGAGCGGACCTCGGCGCGCTGTTCAGGGGTCAACACCTGGCTCACATCGAAGTAATATTTCACGCGGTAGTAACGCGCCTGCTCTTCAATACGACTGAACGCCGCCAGCTGATCTTTGACCGCTTTTTCATCCCACTTGCCTGACTGGATGACGTTAATCAGAGTGCCATTTTTCACGTTGTCGGTTGAGATCTTCGCGACGTTATCTTCCAGCTGCTGGTGCAGAGCCTTGATTTTCGTGGTCTGCTCACTGCTGAGTTTCAGCTGCTGTACGATCGGATCCTGCGTCGGCGCGGGCGCGGTGGCGACCTCTGCCGCCTGCGCCACACCCATAACACCCGTCAGGGCTGCCGTCATCAGCGCGATGCGGAAAATCTTTTTCATCTCACAATCCTTAATTATCTGTCAGGGAAGAACCCAGGAGTATTTTTCAATTACGGATGTCGATCTGTGATGAAGTATATAAACAATTTTGTATGTAAGAACCGGCAGAGAATGCAGAAAGCAAAAACCCGCCGAAGCGGGTTTTTGTTTGAAAATGGTGAAGCTGACCGATAAGCCGGGTTCTGTCGTTGAACAGTCATTCATCTAGGCCAGCAATCGCTCACTGGCTCAAGCAGCCTACCCGGGTTCAGTACGGGCCGTACCATGTGAACCCCTATTTGGCCTTGCTCCGGGTGGAGTTTACCGTGCCACGGACTGTTACCAGCCGCGCGGTGCGCTCTTACCGCACCCTTTCACCCTTACCTGATCCCACTTGCGTGGGCCATCGGCGGTTTACTCTCTGTTGCACTGGTCGTGGGTTTCCCCCCCAGGCGTTACCTGGCACCCTGCCCTATGGAGCCCGGACTTTCCTCCCCTCCGCCCGTCTCCCCCGAAAGGGACGACGACGAAGCGGCGACTGTCTGGTCAGCTTCGGCGCGCAGTATAGAGGGTTTGCGCCCCGCTGTCACCCTTCGGTGAGCATCCCGACCCGCAGGGTGGCGGCAATATTGCGCGAAGCGCGATAAATATTGTCAAACGCGCCGCGGAATGCCTCTTCGAGAGTGCTGATGCTGGTCAGGACGCTGAACACCGCGTCGATACCGTACTGGTGCACAATGCCGACATCGCTGGTCAGGCTGCCGGCAATACCGATCACCGGCTTATGATACTTGCTGGCGACGCGCGCCACGCCTACCGGCACTTTGCCGTGAATGCTTTGACTGTCCAGACGACCTTCACCCGTCACCACCCAGGTGCAGTCATGAATATGCTCTTCGAGATTCAACGCCTGGGTGACGATTTCGATGCCGCTCTTCAGCTCCGCACCGAGGAACGCCATCAGCGCAGCGCCCATGCCGCCAGCCGCACCCGCGCCAGGGACATTTTTGACATCAATACGCAGTGCGGTATGTATCACATCGGCGTAGTGGGAAAGATTGTTATCGAGCTCCAGGATAGTGGCTTCCGTGGCCCCTTTCTGCGGGCCAAAGATGCGGGATGCGCCCTGCTCGCCGATCAGCGGATTGCTCACATCACAGGCCACCCGGATCGCGCAGGTTTTCAGGCGCGGATCGAGCGTCGAAATATCAATATTGTTCAGCGCCATCAGGCTGCCGCCGCCGTGGCCGATATCGGTGCCGTTGGCGTCAGTCAGTTTTGCGCCCAGCGCCTGCACCATTCCGGCGCCGCCGTCGTTGGTGGCACTGCCGCCAATCCCGATAATAATATTGCGCGCGCCTTTATCGAGTGCGGCGAGGATCAGCTCGCCCGTGCCGCGGGAGGTGGTAATCAACGGGTTGCGCTGGGCCGGAGGAACCAGAGCCAGTCCGCTTGCCGCTGCCATCTCAATAAACGCCGTCACGCCATCGCCGGAGATCCCCCAGCAGGCGTTAACGCTTTCGCCCAGTGGTCCCGTCACCACCGCGTGCTGCATCGTGCCGTTGGTGGCGGCAATCATCGCTTCAACCGTTCCTTCCCCGCCATCCGCCACGGGAACCGAAACATACTCTGCATCGGGAAAGATCTCCCGAAAGCCTTTTTCTATCGCCCGCGCTACCTCGGTGGCAGACAGGCTTTCTTTGTAAGAGTCAGGGGCGATTACGATTTTCATAGTTATAGCCTGTTACCGCTTAAGGCAAAAATAGCGGGCGCGTTCCCGCGCCCGTCTTTGTTAGCGAGAGACTTCCACTTTCGCCAGTTTTTCGTAATAGCAGGCAATGGCGCTGTGGTCAGCAGTCCCCAGCCCGTCGGCACGCAGGGCCTGCATCATCTCCATCACCGCCGCGGTCAGCGGCAACTGGGCACCCACGCCGTGGGAGGTGTCCAGGGCGTTGGCCAGATCCTTGATGTGCAGATCGATACGGAAGCCAGGCTTAAAGTTACGATCCATCACCATCGGTGCTTTAGCATCCAGCACGGTGCTGCCCGCCAGGCCGCCGCGGATCGCCTGATACACCAGATCCGGGTTAACGCCCGCTTTGGTCGCCAGGGTCAGGGCTTCGGACATCGCCGCAATGTTCAGGGCCACAATCACCTGGTTTGCCAGCTTGGTGACGTTACCTGCGCCAATCTCACCGGTGTGCACCACGGAGCCGGCCATCGCTTTCAGCAGATCGTAATATTTGTCGAAAATCGCCTTGTCGCCGCCCACCATTACAGAGAGGGTGCCGTCGATGGCTTTTGGCTCGCCGCCGCTCACCGGCGCATCCAGCATGTCGATGCCTTTCGCTTTCAGCGCGTCGCTGATTTCACGGCTGGCCAGCGGTGCAATGGAGCTCATGTCGATCAGCACGGTGCCCGGTTTGGCCCCTTCAATAATGCCGCCTTCGCCCAGCGCCACCTCTTTCACGTGTGGGGAGTTTGGCAGCATGGTGATGATCACATCGCACTGCTCAGCAATCGCCTTTGCCGTGGTAGCGGTCTCTGCGCCTGCGGCAATCACTTCGGCAATGGCTTCCGGGTTACGGTCAGCAACCACCAGTGAGTAACCTGCTTTGATGAGGTTTTTACTCATTGGTTTACCCATGATACCCAGGCCAATAAAACCAACTTTCAGTGTCATAATTGCGTCTCTCTTTATTCAGTGGTGGTGATTATTTCTTGAAGGAATCCGCTAACTTCTGAGTCGCGGAGCGGAACACGCCGAGGTCGCTGCCAACGGCAACAAAAGTCGCGCCCCATTCCAGGTAACGGCGCGCATCGGCCTCGACCGGCGCCAGGATGCCGCACGGCTTACCGTGCGCTTTGGCGCGGGCAAAGATATGCTGAATGGCGCGCTGGACTTCCGGGTGATTCGCATTCCCCAGATGACCAAAGGCGGCCGCCAGGTCGCTTGGGCCGACGAAGATGCCGTCGACGCCGTCAGTGGCGGCGATCGCATCGACGTTGTCCACGCCCTGCTGGCTCTCAATCTGCACCAGGATGGTGATGTTTTTGTTCGACTGGACGAAGTAGTCCGGCACGGTGCCAAACATATTGGCGCGATGGGAGACAGACACGCCGCGAATGCCTTCTGGCGGATAACGGGTGGACGCCACCGCCTGCACAGCCTCTTCGACGTTTTCCACAAACGGGATCAGGAAGTTGTAGAAGCCAATATCCAGCAGGCGTTTGATGATCACCGGCTCATTGGTCGGGACACGTACCACCGGCGCACTGTGGCTGCCTTTCAGCGCCATCAGCTGCGGGATAAAGGTGGTGACGTCGTTCGGAGCATGTTCACCGTCGAGTACGAGCCAGTCAAAACCTGCCAGCCCCAGCACTTCGGTGCTGATTGGGCTTGCCAGCGCCGACCAGCAGCCGATCTGAATCTGATGTGCCGCGAGGGCCGCTTTAAATTTGTTCGGGAAAATATCGTTACTCATCGCTTATACCTTTGCTTATTTCTGCAATTCCATACGTTTGATGTCACCCACTACGAACAGGTAGCAGAACATCGCCATCAGCGCGGAACAGCCTACGAATACCAGTGCCGCGTTGAACGAATGCAGTTCACTGACCAGATAGCCAATCACCAGCGGAGTGACAATTGACGCTACGTTGCCAAAGACGTTAAACACACCACCACACAGCCCAACAATCTCTTTTGGTGCGGTATCGGAAATCACCGGCCAGCCCAGGGCACCAAACCCTTTACCGAAGAAGGCCAGCGCCATCAGGGCTACCACCAGCGCGGTGTTATTGGTGTAGTTGCACAGAATGATTGAGGAGGCCAGCAGCATGCCCAGCACAATCGGCAGCTTACGCGCCAGGGTAATCGACTTGCCTTTCTTAATCAGGTGATCCGAGAACACCCCGCCCAGCACGCCACCGGCAAAACCGCACAGCGCCGGAATGGAAGCCACCAGACCCACCTTCAGAATCGACATCCCCTTCTCCTGCACCAGGTAAATCGGGAACCAGGTGAGGAAGAACCAGGTGATGGTGTTGATAAAGTATTGCCCGAAAAACACGCCCAGCATCATGCGGTTGGACAATAACTGTTTGATGTAATGCAGCTTCGGACCGCTGGCCGCTTTGTCGCCCGGCTTTTTATGATCCATGTCGACCACCGCGCCGCCGTCCTTAATGAACTTCAGCTCTTCCGCGGTCATGCGTGGGTGGTCGGTTGGGTTGTGGATAAACTTCACCCACATCCCGGTCAGGACAAAACCAATCACCCCCATCACGGTAAAGACATGTTCCCAGCCCCAGGCGAAGGTCAGCCAGCCGAGCAGAGGGGAGAACAGCGCCAGCGAGAAATATTGTGCAGAGTTAAAGATGGCAGAGGCCGTACCGCGCTCTTTGGTCGGGAACCAGGCCGCCACGATACGGGCGTTGGCCGGGAAGGACGGCGCCTCGGAGAAGCCGAGCATAAAGCGCATAAAGAACATCGAGATGCCCGCCCATGCCAGCGGGAAGAAATCGACAAAGCCCTGCATAAAGGTGAACAGCGACCAGAAGAACAGGCTGTACGTATAAACCTTTTTCGAACCGAACTTATCCAGCAGCCAGCCGCCGGGGATCTGCATCAGCAGGTAGGCCCAGCCGAAGGCGGAGAAGATGTAGCCCATCGACACGGCGCTCAACTGGAGCTCTTTGGCGACTTCCGTACCGGCAATAGAGAGCGTGGCGCGGTCGGCGTAATTGACCGCGGTTACAATAAATATAATGAGCAATATTAAATAGCGGGTTGGGGCAACCTTTTTTGTTTCAACGGTAGTATCCAGCAACATTTTTATTTCCTCTGGCACATCAGCGAAATTATTTTTATTATTTTAAGAAAGAGGCATTCCTGATTATTTCAGTAATGGCAGGCAAATACGGATAATTAATCCGATACCATGAAATCGTTAATGAGTATAATCAACCACCCCAGGACGCGCATTGTGTAACCGCTCAATTATATAAGGTCTTATGAATATTATTTTGAGCATATGCACAACACCCTGGGCGCTGATGCACAGATTTCGCTATTGCCCCCCTTATGCACAGACCAAGGTAAAAAATGAGTGATCGCGATCACGTTTTTAATTCCCTGCGCCTGACATTCTTTATTCCACTGAGCAGAGTCTTTATTTCCGATAACAAGAAAATACACGTACTCTTTTACGAATTAATTATCCCCCACTCGCTGGAGAATACTGGACAATGGCCGACATCGAAATTCGACAAACGTCGCCGGGCGCGTTTTATATTAAGGTGCACGACACCGATAACGTGGCGATTATTGTTAACGATCAGGGGTTAAAAGCCGGAACGCGTTTCCCTGACGGGCTTGAACTGATCGAGCATATTCCGCAGGGCCATAAAGTGGCGCTGGTCGATATCCCGGCGCAGGGCGAAATCGTGCGCTATGGCGAAGTCATTGGCTATGCCGTGCGGGCGATCCCGCAGGGCAGCTGGATTGACGAGTCGCTGGTAGCCCTGCCGGAAGCACCGCCGCTGAACACCCTGCCGCTGGCGACCCGCGTGCCGGAGCCAATGCCAGCCCTGGAAGGCTACACCTTCGAAGGCTATCGCAATGCAGACGGCAGCGTCGGCACCAAAAACCTGCTCGGCATCAGCACCAGCGTGCACTGCGTGGCGGGGGTTGTCGATTTTGTAGTGAAGATCATCGAGCGCGACCTGCTGCCAAAATACCCGAACGTTGACGGCGTGGTCGGTCTGAACCACCTGTACGGCTGCGGCGTAGCGATCAACGCCCCGGCGGCCATTGTGCCGATCCGCACCATCCACAATATTGCCCTCAACCCGAACTTCGGCGGCGAAGTGATGGTGGTGGGCCTTGGCTGCGAAAAACTCGTGCCTGAAAAACTGCTGCAGGGCACCGAGGATACCCAGGCTATCCCGGTGGATAGCGCCAGCATCGTGCGTTTGCAGGACGATCAGCACGTCGGTTTCCGTTCGATGGTCGATGATATTCTGCAGGTTGCAGAGCGCCATCTGGCAAAACTGAATCAGCACAAGCGTGAAACCTGCCCGGCCTCTGAGCTGGTGGTGGGGATGCAGTGCGGCGGCAGCGACGCCTTCTCCGGCGTAACCGCTAACCCGGCCGTGGGCTATGCCTCGGATCTGCTGGTGCGCTGCGGCGCAACGGTGATGTTCTCGGAAGTCACCGAAGTGCGCGATGCGATCCACCTGCTCACCCCACGCGCCATTAACGAAGAGGTAGGCAAACGCCTGCTGGAAGAGATGGCCTGGTACGATAACTATCTCGACATGGGCAAAACCGACCGCAGCGCTAACCCCTCCCCGGGCAACAAGAAAGGCGGCCTGGCGAACGTGGTGGAAAAAGCCCTGGGCTCTATCGCCAAATCGGGCCAGAGCGCCATTGTCGAGGTGCTCTCCCCGGGCCAGCGCCCAACCAAACGCGGCCTGATCTATGCCGCCACGCCGGCCAGCGATTTCGTCTGCGGCACCCAACAGGTGGCCTCCGGGATCACCGTGCAGGTGTTCACTACCGGGCGCGGCACCCCGTACGGCCTGATGGCGGTTCCGGTCATTAAAATGGCGACCCGTACCGAACTGGCTAACCGTTGGTTTGATCTGATGGATATCAACGCGGGCACCATCGCCACCGGCGAAGAGAGCATTGAGGACGTGGGCTGGAAGCTGTTCCACTTCATTCTCGACGTGGCCAGCGGCCGCAAGAAAACCTTCTCCGATCAGTGGGGATTACACAATCAGCTGGCGGTATTTAACCCGGCACCTGTGACCTGAGTTTGCAGTAAACCTCTTTTAGCATGGCTCCGGCCATGCTTTTTTGCCTTTGGTTCTTGCCAGTATTGTAGACCGGGTAAGCGCAGCGCCACCCGGCAGAAGTTCGTGTCTTACTCCCCCTGCTCCAGGGCGTACTTATACAGCGCGTTCTTTTTCACGCCGTGGATCTCCGCCGCCAGCGCGGCCGCTTTTTTCAGCGGCAGCTCGGCCTGCAACAGCACAAGCGTGCGCAGCGCGTCGGCAGGCAGCGCGTCTTCTGTCGCTTTGTGCCCTTCGACAATCAGCACCATTTCGCCCTTGCGGCGGTTTTCGTCCTCTTTCACCCAGGCCAGCAGCTCGCCCACCGGCAGGCCGTGGATGGTCTCCCAGGTTTTGGTCAGCTCGCGCGCCAGCACTACATAACGGGCTTCGCCCCAGACCGCCACCATGTCCTCCAGGCTCTCCAGCAGACGGTGGGTGGATTCGTAGAAGATCAGGGTGCGGGGTTCAGCTTCCAGCGCCTTCAGGACGTCGCGACGGCCTTTGGATTTGGCGGGCAGGAAACCTTCATAGCAGAAACGATCCGACGGCAGGCCCGCGGCGCTCAGGGCAGCAATGGCCGCGCACGGACCCGGCAGCGGTACTACGCGAATACCGGCTTCGCGGCAGGTGCGGACCAGGTGATACCCCGGGTCGTTGATCAGCGGCGTACCGGCATCGGATACCAGGGCGATGTTCTGCCCCTCTTTCAGCTTAGCCACCAGCGTTTCGGCTTTTTGTTGCTCGTTATGATCGTGCAGGGCAAACAGGCGGGCGTTAATCGCGAAATGTTGCAGGAGCAGGCCGGTGTGCCGGGTATCTTCAGCAGCAATAAGATCAACGCTTTGCAACACGGTGAGCGCACGTTGGGTAATATCAGATAAATTCCCGATAGGAGTAGGTACAATATAAAGCTGACCCTGAGAATTATCTGCCGTTTCGTGTTGTTTCATTGTTTCATCCGTATTGCCGATTTAATATTGAGCATTGCGTAAAAAATATCACTGGATACAGTATGGTACCCTTAACGTTTCTTCATAATAAAGTCACGCGCAGCCTTCCGCTGGTGCTGGCAGCCCTGATCTTTGCTGGCTGCGGTACCCAGGCGCCCGATCAAAGTGCTGCCCATATGGAGGGTGCCGCGCAGGCCGACTCCGGCTTCTATCTGCACCAGATGGAGCAGAGCTCCGATGATACCCGGATCAACTGGCAATTACTCGCCATTCGTGCACTGCTGAAAGAGGGTAAAACCCAGCATGCCGCCGATCTGTTTAATCAGTTGCCGCAGGATTTGAGCGACACCCAGCGCCGCGAGCAGTCACTGCTGGCCGCTGAACTGAAAATTGCGCAGAACGACGTTGCCGGAGCGAAGAAGATCCTCGGGAATATCGACCTCAGCACGCTCGATAAAAACCAGCAGGCGCGTTTCTGGCAGGCCGGTATTGCCGCGGAACAGGGGCGCCCTTCCCTGACGCTGCTGCGGGCGCTGATTGCCCAGGAGCCGCTGCTCGCCGCCGCCGAAAAACAGAAAAATATCGATGCCACCTGGCAGGCGCTCTCCGCCATGAATCCCGATCAGGCCAATGCGCTGGTGATCAATGCCGACGAAAATATCCTGCAGGGCTGGCTGGATCTGCAGCGCGTCTGGTTCGATAACCGCAACGATCCCAATATGTTGAAAGCCGGGATCAAAGACTGGCAGACCCGCTACCCGAACAACCCGGGGGCGACCATGCTGCCAACGCAGCTGGTCAATGTGCAGAACTTCAAGCCCGCCTCCACCAGCAAAATCGCGCTACTGCTGCCGCTGGATGGCCAGGCCGCCGTCTTTGGCCGCACTATCCAGCAAGGTTTTGACGCAGCGAGAAATGGCACGGCGGCCGTCACCGGTAGCGCCGTCCCTGCCCAGGTTGCCCAGGCTGCCAACGCCGGCGATGTGGTGAGTCCGTCCAGTGCCGAAACCAACGATCTGACCACGGCCCAACCTGTCATCGCCCAGGAAGGTACGATGCAGGAGCCGGTCCAGGCCCCTGAAACCACCCAGCCCGTCACCGCGCCGGATAACACCGTGCAGGATCCGCAGCAGGCTCCTGTCGCCGCGCAGTCACCTCAGGCCACGGCACTCGCCAACCCGGCCGCCGAGGTGAAGGTGTATGACACCAGCACCCAGCCGCTCGACCAGGTGCTGAACCAGGTCCAGCAGGATGGCGCCAGCATCGTGGTAGGCCCGCTGCTGAAAAACAACGTCGAAGAGCTGATGAAGAGCAATACCTCGCTGAACGTGCTGGCGCTGAACCAGCCGGAGCAGGTACAGAATCTCCCTAACGTCTGCTACTTCGCCCTGTCGCCAGAAGACGAAGCTCGCGATGCCGCGCGCCATATCCACGAGCAAGGTAAGCAGGCTCCTCTGCTGTTGATCCCGCGCAGCCAGCTGGGTGATCGCGTCGCCACCGCCTTTGCCGAGGAGTGGCAGCAGCTGGGCGGCGGCATTGTTCTGCAGCAGAAGTTTGGCTCAAGCTCTGAACTGCGTGCAGGCGTTAACGGCGGGGCAGGTATTGCTCTGACCGGTAGCCCGGTCACCTCCAGCCTGCCGCAGCAGCAGGGCGTGACGATTGGTGGCCTGACCATCCCGGCACCGCCAACGGACGCGCAGATTAGCGGCGGCGGCAATGTCGATGCGGCTTACATCGTTGCCACCCCGGAAGAGATCGCCTTTATCAAACCGATGATCGCCATGCGTAACGGCAGCCAGGCTGGCGTGTCGCTGTATGCCAGCTCGCGCAGCGCGCAGGGCACCGCCGGCCCGGACTTCCGTCTTGAGATGGAGGGCCTGCAGTACAGCGAAATTCCAATGCTGGCAGGCGCCAACCCGGCGCTAATGCAGCAGGCGCTGAGCAGCGTACGTAACGACTACTCGCTGGCGCGTCTGTATGCCATGGGCGTGGACGCATGGGCGCTGGCGAACCATTTCACCCAGATGCGCCAGGTGCCAGGCTTCACCCTTAACGGCAATACCGGCGATCTCACCGCCACTCAGGACTGCGTGATTAACAGGAAGTTATCATGGCTCAAATACCAGCAGGGACAGATCGTTCCGGCGAGTTAACCCGCAAACAGACCGGCGACGCGCGCGAGCTTCAGGCGCGTCGCTGGCTTGAGCGCAAAGGACTGCGCTTTATCGCCGCCAACGTTCGCGTCCGCGGCGGTGAAATTGACCTTATCATGCAGGACGGCCCGACCATCGTGTTCATTGAGGTGCGCTACCGCCAGTCAGCCCGCTATGGCGGTGCCGCTGCCAGCGTGACCCGGGCCAAGCAACAAAAATTATTACTCACCGCCCAGTTGTGGCTTGTCCGGCATAATGGCAGCTTTGATACTGTGGATTGCCGGTTCGATGTGGTAGCCTTCACCGGAAACGCCATCGAATGGTTCAAAAACGCCTTCGGCGCAGACGCGTAAATCAGATCGTTAAGGGATATCGTGCTCGAAAGAATTAAGGTGTGCTTCACCGAAAGCATTCAGACTCAGATCGCAGCGGCAGAAGCGCTGCCGGACGCCATCTCCCGTGCGGCGATGACGCTGGTACAATCCCTGCTCAACGGCAACAAAATCCTCTGTTGTGGCAACGGCACCTCGGCCGCCAACGCACAGCATTTTGCTGCCAGTATGATCAATCGTTTTGAGACAGAGCGCCCCAGTTTACCTGCCATTGCACTTAATACCGATAACGTGGTCTTAACGGCGATTGCTAACGATCGTCTCCATGATGAGATCTATGCCAAACAGGTGCGTGCGTTAGGGCATGCCGGTGATGTGCTGCTGGCGATCTCTACGCGCGGCAACAGCCGCGACATCGTCAAGGCCGTTGAAGCCGCCGTCACGCGCGATATGACCATCGTCGCCCTGACCGGTTACGATGGCGGCGAGCTGGCGGGGCTGTTAGGTCCTCATGATGTTGAGATCCGTATTCCTTCCCACCGCAGCGCGCGCATTCAGGAGATGCACATGCTGACGGTGAACTGTTTATGCGATCTGATCGATAACACGCTTTTCCCTCACCAGGATGATTAAGGAGTATACATGAAGGCATTTTCGCCCCTCGCAGTCCTTATTTCTGCGCTGCTGCTTCAGGGATGTGTGGCTGCAGCGGTAGTGGGTACTGCCGCAGTAGGCACTAAAGCCGCGACTGACCCGCGTTCCGTGGGCACACAGGTGGATGACAGCACCCTGGAACTGCGCGTGAACAGCGCCTTGTCCAAAGACCAGCAGATCAAGAAAGAAGCGCGCATCAACGTCACGGCTTACCAGGGCAAAGTGCTGCTGGCAGGCCAGGCACCGAATACCGAACTTGCTGCACGCGCGAAGCAGATCGCCATGGGCGTAGAGGGCACAACCGAGGTGTTTAACGAGGTGCGTCAGGGCCAGCCGATTGGCCTGGGCGATGCATCCAACGATACCTGGATCACCACCAAAGTGCGCTCCCAGCTGTTGGGCAGCGATCAGGTGAAATCGTCTAACGTGAAAGTGACCACCGAGAACGGCGAAGTGTTCCTGCTCGGCCTGGTAACCGATCGTGAAGGGAAAGCGGCGGCGGATATCGCCAGCCGGGTGAGCGGCGTCAAGCACGTTACCACCGCCTTTACCTACCTGAAGTAGTTCTCTCCTGCCCTCTGCCATCGGCAGAGGGCCATTACCCCTCGCCCTGCGCCATCTCCCTGAGCTTCGCTGACGAAATAATATTGACGCCAGCCGGTGACGCCCCCAGCGCCTCCTGCAACATCACCTGCGCCACATCCCGTGCGTCTATTGACTTCAGATTGCCGGGCAACAGGCTGAACAGCGGTGCAAACAGCGATTCGCTGAAGCGATGCTTCTCCCGCTCCCCCAGCAGCATCGACGGACGCACGATGGTCAGCCGCTCCCACTTCTGGGCGATCAGGGCCTCTTCCATCTTGCCTTTCACCTTGTTGTAGAAGAACGGCGAGTGCGCGTTAGCGCCCATCGCGCTGACCACCAGCAGATGCTTCGCTCCGAGCCGTTTGCCGGTCAGGGCCGTATCCACCACCAGGGTGTAGTCGGCATGGATAAAGGCCTCTTTGCTGCCCGCCTCACGCCGCGTGGTGCCCAGACAGCAAAAGACGGTGTCCACCGGATCCTGAACCTGGGCCAGCGCATCGGTCAGCTGCGGATCGTGCGGATTAAACACCCCTTCAATATCGCCCAGCGGGCGACGCGTCGGGGCGGCGATATAGTTGACCTTTCGCTCCTGAATAAGCATCCGCAGCAGGTGCCCGCCCACCAGGCCGGTCGCACCGGTAATTAAAACCTGACTCATGACTCCTCCTTTGCAGATTAGTCCGTATGCGATTTCACATCCCTCAACCACACTTAGTAGTCTCATCGCTAAGTATCTACCACAAGCGAAGAAAAAGCTGTCTGAAGCCAAAACAACGGAGGAAACATGAGCAAGAAAATTGCAGTCTTGATCACCGACGAGTTTGAAGATTCAGAGTTCACCTCGCCTGCCGAGGCGTTTCGCAAAGCGGGGCATGAGGTGATCACAATCGAAAAACAGGCGGGGAAAACGGTGAAAGGCCACAAAGGCGAAGCCAGCGTTCCTATTGATAAGGCCATCGACGAGGTACGGCCCGCAGACTTTGATGCTCTGCTGCTGCCCGGCGGCCACTCCCCGGACTCGCTGCGCAGCGACTCGCGCTTCGTGACCTTTACCCGTGATTTTGTCGCTTCCGGCAAACCGGTATTTGCCATCTGCCACGGCCCGCAGCTGTTGATCAGCGCCGAAGTGGTGCGCGGCCGCAAACTGACGGGCGTAAAATCGATTGCCATCGATCTCAAAAACGCCGGGGCGGATTTTCACGATCAGGAGGTGGTGGTCGATAAGGATCAGCTGGTCACCAGCCGGACGCCGGAAGATCTTATCGCCTTTAATCGTGAGGCGCTGCGCTTACTCGGCGCGTAGCCAGTGATGTTTTTTACCAAAGCCTAAGGTGTTGTCAGTGAACTTGAGTTCATCCAGGCGGATCTCCCATACCGGAGCTGGCATGGCCGCGGCAACCGGAAAGCGACGAAGATAGTGCTTACGCATCGCGTCGCTTTCCTCCCCCTCCAGACGACGGATCTCCCCTTTAAACTGCACCCCGCGGATCAACGCCACGGTTTTCGGCTGCCCGTTGACGGTGCCCGCTACTTTGGCCTGCTTGCCGCTCATCTGCGCATGGCGGGTTTTATCTTCGCTTAAAACGTAAAAGGCCACGCGCTGGGGGTCGTAATAGTAAAAGGCATTTGCGCACCACAGCTCATCCTCGTGGTGAACACACCAGGTGACGACATGCTGCTTCGCCAGCCAGCGGTTGATGGCGGCCAGAGTTTCCATTTCGCTTCTCTCTCGTGCTAAGGTGCGTTCACCTTAACATACTGAATCTTTCGCCGTGTGCTGGTTTCTCTATCTTGTTCGAACCGCTGATAATGCGCTCTATACGGGCATTACTACCGATGTCCCGCGTCGCTTCCTGCAACATCAAACCGGAAAAGGGGCGAAGGCGTTACGCGGCAAAGGCGAGCTGACGCTGGCATTTTCCGCCGTCGTGGGGGATCGCTCGCTGGCGCTGAGGCTGGAGTACCGGATCAAACAGCTGACGAAGCGCCAGAAAGAGCGCCTCGTCAGCGGAGATGGAACGTTTGAGGCGCTGCGCGAGAGCCTGCAAACGCCGCTAATTAAAAGCGATTAAAGTGGTCGTGGTATTCGACCAGGCCGCTGACACCGTTAAGCGCATCATCAGCCAGACCGTGCAGCTGGAAGGCCGACTCGGTGCCCGGCCAGCGGCAGCGCAGATCGTAATGAGCGGCTTTCTCGAAGCCTAAACGGCTGTAGAACGCCGGATCGCCCAGCGTGACCACGGCGGCATAGCCAAACTCATTGAGCGAATCCAGCCCTTCATAGACCAGCTGACGCGCCAGGCCTTGTCCGCGGTAGTTTTCATCCACCGCCAGCGGCGCCATGCCAACCCACTGCAGCTCTTCACCCTGCACGGTGACCGGGCTAAAGGCGACGTAGCCCACCACCTGCCCCTCATCGTCGGTAGCCACCAGGCCCAGGGTAATCAGGCCATCTTCACGAAGGTCCTGAACCAGCTGCGCCTCTCCGTCCCCTTCGAAGGTCCGGCGTAATAAGGCATCGATACCCGGCGCATCGATCCCAATCTCTACTCGAATCAACATGGCTCACCTACAGAAGTGTGTTTACTCTCCGGCGGAGTTTTCAAACCCGCCTCGACAAAATCGGCCAGTTGCAGCAGCGCCACGCGCAGCGGCTTTGGCATCTGCTCCAGCTCGATGGCATCCATCAGGTTTTTGACATACAGACCTAACTCGGTATCGCCTTCAATCACCAGACGGCGCTGGAAAAAGAGCGTGTCGGGATCCTGTTTACGCGCCGCGATCATCAGCAGATCGCTGGCGTCGGCGCTGAAGCTGACATCCGCCTCTGCGGATTCGCGTACCACCAGCTTTTCGTTTTCAACGGAGGTGTACCAGCGCAGGCCGATATCCCGCACCTCGATACATAACCAGCGCCCTTCCAGAAACGCCAGCTCGCCTTCCGCCAGCGCCTGACGGAATTGCCAGCTTAGCACCTGCTCCAGCACCTGGCGCTTTAGCGCGAAGGGCGCCAGTTTCACCGGCACGCTCAGCAGCGACGGGCCAAATTGTACGAGACGTGAACGCAGTTTATCCAGCACGAGCAATACTCCCTGATATCTATAGTCCTGATATTTTGCCATATCCAGTCGTGGGTATAGCGGCGTAAATCAACAAAGTGGCGTCCGGCGTAATCCATTATTGGTGCCATCAATACGCCATTAGCTGCCTTAAATCAAAAATTGTCGCCTGATGGTTAATTAAAATCGCTGTTCGATAACAATTTTGCATCCCCATGGGGCTGCGAACGTCAGGATAAATTATGGAGCTGCTCTGCCCTGCTGGAAATCTACCGGCGCTTAAGGCGGCCATCGAAAACGGCGCCGATGCGGTTTATATCGGGCTGAAGGACGATACCAATGCCCGTCACTTCGCTGGTCTCAATTTTACCGAGAAAAAGCTGCAGGAAGCGGTGAGCTTCGTGCACCAGCACCGCCGCAAGCTGCATATCGCTATTAATACCTTTGCTCACCCCGACGGCTATCAACGCTGGCAGCGCGCGGTGGATATGGCGGCACAGCTGGGTGCCGACGCGCTGATCCTTGCCGACCTCGCCATGCTGGAGTATGCCGCCGAACGCTATCCCCATATTGAGCGCCATGTCTCGGTTCAGGCATCGGCCACCAACGAAGAGGCCATTCGCTTTTACCATCGTCACTTCGACGTGGCGCGCGTGGTGCTGCCGCGCGTGCTTTCTATTCATCAGGTTAAGCAACTGGCTCGCGTCACGCCAGTTCCGCTGGAAGTTTTTGCCTTTGGCAGCCTGTGCATCATGGCCGAAGGACGCTGTTACCTCTCCTCCTACTTAACCGGGGAATCTCCCAATACCGTGGGCGCCTGCTCTCCGGCTCGCTTTGTGCGCTGGCAGCAAACGCCGCAGGGGCTGGAATCACGGCTGAACGAGGTGCTAATCGACCGCTATCAGGACGATGAGAACGCCGGCTATCCGACGCTGTGTAAAGGCCGCTATCTGGTGGATGGCGAACGCTATCATGCCCTGGAAGAGCCTACCAGCCTTAACACCCTGGAGCTGCTGCCGGAGCTGCTGGCCGCCAATATCGCGTCGGTGAAAATCGAAGGTCGCCAGCGCAGCCCGGCGTACGTCAGCCAGGTAGCAAAAGTGTGGCGCCAGGCGATCGATCGCTGCATGGCGGATCCGAAGCAATATGCACCGCAGCCCGCATGGATGGAGACCCTGGGCGCGATGTCCGAAGGTACCCAGACCACGCTGGGCGCGTATCACCGTAAATGGCAGTGAGATAACGCATGAAATATTCATTAGGGCCGGTGCTCTACTACTGGTCAAAAGAGACGCTGGAGGATTTCTACCAGCAGGCGGCAACCAGCCAGGCCGATGTGATTTATCTGGGTGAGACAGTATGCAGTAAGCGTCGCGCCACCAAAGTGGGCGACTGGCTGGATATGGCGAAAAGCCTGGCCGACAGCGGCAAGCAGGTGGTGCTTTCCACCCTGGCGCTGGTGCAGGCTTCGTCGGAACTGAACGAGCTGAAACGCTACGTCGATAACGGCGAGTTTCTGCTGGAAGCCAGCGATCTGGGCGTGGTGAACCTGTGCGCCGAGCGCAAACTGCCCTTTGTCGCCGGGCATGCCCTGAACTGCTATAACGCCGTTACCCTGCGTCTGCTGCTTAAACAAGGCATGACGCGCTGGTGTATGCCGGTGGAGCTTTCCCGTGACTGGCTGGTCAACATACTGGCCCAGTGCGACGAGCTGGGGATCCGCAACCAGTTTGAGGTGGAGGTGCTGAGCTACGGCCATCTGCCGCTGGCATACTCCGCCCGCTGCTTTACCGCGCGCTCCGAGAATCTGCCGAAGGACGAGTGCGAAACCTGCTGCATTAAATACCCGAACGGGCGCAGCATGCTGTCGCAGGAGAATCAGCAGGTGTTTGTCCTGAACGGCATTCAGACCATGAGCGGTTACGTTTACAATCTCGGCAACGAGCTGGCCTCAATGCAGGGGCTGGTGGATATGGTGCGTCTGTCGCCGCTGGACAACAGCGTGTTCGCAATGATTAACGCCTTCCGCGCCAACGAGAATGGCGCTGCCCCGCTGCCGCTTACCGCGAACAGCGAGTGCAACGGCTACTGGCGACGCCTTGCCGGGCTGGAGCTGCAGGCCTAAAAAAGGCTCACTTTGTTAACAATGATGGGTAAACTTTAATGCAATATTGAAGATTCACCGTCGACAAAGTGAGCTGTTATGACTGATAAATCCATTCCGTTTTCGGTGCTGGACCTGGCGCCGATCCCTGAAGGCTCCTCGGCAAGAGAAGCCTTTACCCACTCTCTGGATCTCGCCCGCCTGGCTGAACAGCGCGGCTATCATCGCTACTGGCTGGCGGAGCATCACAATATGGTCGGGATCGCCAGCGCAGCCACCTCGGTGCTGCTCGGCTATCTGGCGGCCAATACCACTACCCTGCATTTAGGCTCGGGCGGCGTGATGTTGCCGAACCACTCCCCGCTGGTGATTGCCGAACAGTTTGGCACCCTGAATACGCTCTACCCTGGCCGCATCGATCTTGGGCTGGGCCGTGCGCCGGGCAGCGATCAGCCGACCATGCGCGCGCTGCGCCGTCATATGAGTGGTGATATTGATAACTTCCCGCGCGATGTGGCGGAGCTGGTGGACTGGTTTGACGCTCAGGATCCGAACCCGCAGGTACGTCCGGTGCCGGGCTACGGCGAGCAGATCCCGGTCTGGCTGCTGGGCTCAAGTCTGTACAGCGCCCAGCTGGCCGCCCAACTGGGACTGCCGCTTGCCTTCGCGTCGCACTTTGCACCGGATATGCTGCATCAGGCGCTGCATCTCTATCGCACGAACTTCAAACCTTCTGCGCGGCTGGAAAAACCGTACGCGATGGTCTGTATCAACATCATTGCCGCCGACAGCAACCGCGATGCGGAATTCCTGTTTACCTCCATGCAGCAGGCATTTATGAAGCTGCGCCGCGGCGAAACGGGACAGCTGCCGCCGCCGGTGGAGAATATGCATCAGCTGTGGTCCGCCTCAGAGCAGTATGGCGTCCAGCAGGCACTGAGCATGTCGCTGGTGGGGGATAAAGCAAAAGTGCGCCACGGGCTGGAGGCGGTGCTGCGTGAAACCCAGGCCGACGAGATCATGGTGAACGGGCAGATTTTCGATCACCAGGCGCGGTTGCATTCGTTCGATCTGGCGATGCAGGTGAAAGAAGAGTTGGTGGGGTAGCCTTTTTGCCCGGTGGCGCTTCGCTTACCGGGCCTACGGGATCGCGTAGGCCGGATAAGGCGTAGCCGCCATCCGGCACAAAACTTACTGATACACCGGCAGCAGATTAAAGCTCGACAGCACATGCACCAGCGCGTTACCAATCCCAAACACCAGAATCAGCGCAATCATCGGCTTGCCGCCCCAGACGCGGAATTTTGGGCTGCCAAAGCGTTTACGTGATTTGCGTGCCAGCAGCGCTGGCACAATTGCCGCCCAGATGGTTGCCGCCAGCCCTGCATAGCCGATGGCGTACAGAAAACCGTTCGGCCACAGCAGGCAACCGATCGCCGGAGGCAGGAAGGTCAGCAGCGCAGTTTTCAGACGGCCCAGGGCAGAATCATCAAAGCCACACAGATCGGCCAGATAGTCAAACAGGCCCAGGGTCACGCCGAGGAAAGAGCTGGCCACGGCAAAGTTGGAGAAGATTACCAGCAGCAGATCCAGACTGCGGCTGTTCAGCACCCCGCTCAACGCCTGCACCAGCACATCAATATTACCGCCCTTCTCCGCAATACCGATGAACTCCGGACGTGGGATGTTACCCATCGTCCCCAGCAGCCAGATCGCATACAGCCCCAGCGCCAGCAGCGTACCGTAGACCAGGCAGCGGGTGATGGTGCGCGGATCTTTGCCGTAATACTTCATCAGGCTCGGCACGTTGCCGTGATAGCCAAACGACGCCAGACAGAACGGCAGAGTCATCAGCAGATACGGCGAGTACGAGGTGTTGCTCTCCGCCACGTTAAACAGGGTGGCAGGCGTGACGTGCCCCAGCAGACTGCCGAAGGTCAGGAAAAAGGTGATGACCTTCGCACCCAGCACAATGGCCGTCATCCGGCTGACCGCCCTGGTGCTCATCCAGACAATAAACGCCACGCCCAGCGCAAAGCACAGCCCCGCCAGCCGCGCCGGAACGTCCAGCGACATCTCCGAGAGGGTGTGATGCAGAATCGAGCCGCTCGCCGAGATATAGGCGTAGGTCAGGATATAGAGCACAAAGGCAATGGAGATGCCGTTGACGATGTTCCAGCGTTTGCCGAGCAGGTCGCGGGTGATGGTGTCGAAGCTCGATCCAATACGATAGTTGAGGTTTGCTTCAAGGATCATCAGGCCTGAATGCAGCATACAGAACCAGGTGAAGACCAGCGCTGCCAGCGACCAGAAGAACCACGCCCCGGACATCACCACCGGCAGGGAGAACATCCCTGCGCCAATGATGGTACCGCCGATGATCACCACACCGCCGAGCAGTGAGGGTGACGTTTGGGTGGTGGTTAGTGTCGCCATACAGCCTATTCTCCAGTCAATAATTTGGGACCTGCATATTAATGTGCTGCACTGTACCAGTACAATAGTACAAAGGAAATAAAAAAAGCCCCGATAACAATATCGGGGCTGTATATTGTACTTTACGACTGAAGCGTAAGGCTTACGCGTCACGACGACGGGCTGGAGCACCGCCATCTTCACGACGTGGGCCGCGGCTTTCGCGACGCTCACCGCTGAAACGACCTGCACCTGGTGCAGCGCCTTCACGACGAGGACCACGGCCGCCTTCACGACGCTCGCCGCCACCGAAACCACGGCCAGCAGGACGATCGCCCTCACGACGCGGACCACGGTCCGGACGCGGCTGAGCATCACCCAGCAGCTGCATGTTCATCGGCTTGTTCAGGATGCGGGTACGGGTAAAGTGCTGCAGAACCTCGCCCGGCATACCTTTTGGCAGCTCGATGGTGGAGTGGGTACCAAACAGCTTGATGTTACCGATGTAACGGCTGCTGATGTCGCCTTCGTTAGCGATCGCGCCAACGATGTGACGAACTTCAACACCGTCATCACGGCCCACTTCAATGCGGTACAGTTCCATTTCGCCAGCGTCACGACGTTCGCGACGTGGACGGTCTTCACCACCACGCTCTGGACGGTCGCCACGTGGGCCACGATCGTTGCGGTCATTACGGTCGCCACGACGTTCGAAACGATCGTCACGGTCACGGAATTCACGCTTAGGACGCATCGGTGCATCTGGTGGCACGATCAGGGAACGTTCACCCTGAGCCATCTTCAGCAGAGCGGCAGCCAGCGTTTCCATATCCAGCTCTTCGCCTTCAGCGGTTGGCTGGATCTGCGCCAGCAGCGCACGGTACTGATCCAGATCGCTGCTTTCCAGCTGCTGCTGTACTTTCGCGGCGAATTTTTCCAGGCGGCGTTTGCCCAGCAGATCTGCGTTAGGCAGGTCAGCTTCTGGAATGGTCAGCTTCATGGTGCGTTCGATGTTACGCAGCAGACGACGCTCGCGGTTCTCAACGAACAGCAGCGCACGGCCCGCACGACCTGCACGACCGGTACGGCCGATACGGTGAACGTAAGACTCGGAGTCCATCGGGATGTCATAGTTAACAACCAGGCTGATACGCTCAACGTCCAGACCACGTGCTGCCACGTCGGTTGCAATCAGGATATCCAGACGACCGTCTTTCAGACGCTCCAGAGTCTGCTCACGCAGGGCCTGGTTCATGTCGCCGTTCAGCGCGGCGCTGTTGTAGCCGCTACGCTCCAGGGCTTCAGCCACTTCCAGGGTCGCATTTTTGGTACGAACGAAGATGATCGCCGCGTCAAAATCTTCTGCTTCCAGGAAACGAACCAGCGCTTCATTTTTACGCATGCCGTATACAGACCAGTAGCTCTGGCTGATGTCCGGGCGAGTGGTTACGCTGGACTGGATACGCACTTCCTGCGGATCCTTCATGAAGCGACGGGTAATGCGACGGATCGCTTCCGGCATGGTTGCAGAGAACAGAGCGGTCTGATGACCTTCCGGGATCTGCGCCATAATGGTTTCTACGTCTTCGATGAAGCCCATGCGGAGCATTTCGTCAGCTTCATCCAGCACCAGACCGCTCAGTTTAGAGAGATCCAGCGTACCGCGTTTCAGGTGATCCAGCAGACGACCCGGCGTACCGACGACAATCTGTGGGCCCTGACGCAGGGCGCGTAACTGCACGTCATAACGCTGGCCGCCGTACAGGGCAACCACGTTTACGCCGCGCATATGTTTAGAGAATTCAGTCATCGCTTCCGCAACCTGAACAGCCAGTTCACGGGTCGGAGCGAGAACGAGGATCTGCGGTGCACGCAGGTCCGGATCGATGTTGTTCAGCAGCGGCAGCGAGAACGCTGCAGTTTTACCGCTACCAGTCTGGGCCATGCCCAGCACGTCACGACCAGAGAGCAGATGTGGGATACATTCTGCCTGGATCGGAGATGGTTTTTCGTAACCCAGATCGTTAAGGGATTCAAGGATAGGAGCCTTCAGGCCCAGATCTGCAAAAGTGGTTTCGAATTCAGCCATGTAGTACGAGTGCCTCAATGTCAATGGCGGCCAGTCTACATAACTCATCGTGAAAATTTTCGGTAATTTTCATTGAAAGTGTGAACCGGCTCAAAGTAGGTGTATTGACGAACAACAACGCCCTCACCCGTTAAGATGATGGCAATCAAAAAATGATTACGGGCTGATGTTTATGTCGTCAGCTATTGCTGGTCCGATTCTGCCAGGTCGTCATGCTCCTGGCCCAAGAGCGATAATTCCAACAATGCATAACGGTGCTCAACATAGTTGTGTACGTTGTTAGCAACCGCTAATTTGAACAGTGCCGTGGCGCTGTCCATATCCCCCAGACTTAGGTAGTACTTACCTAAATAGAAGTTGGTTTCACTGAGATGCTCAGCGAGCGAGGTGTTATCCGTTGCGTCTGCCTTGAGCCTTTCCATCAGCGTTGCTTCACTGATGTTGCTCAGGTAGAACTCGACAATATTCCATCCCCACTGTGCCTTGTCCGATTTTTCGAAGCGTTGGTTTAACGCGTCTTTGGCCTGCTTCGCATCGAGCTTCTGCTCAACAAGGTAAAGCCACAGGCTACGGAAAGGGTCGTTAGGATCGTCTTGATAAAACGCCAGCAGATCATCTTGCGCTAACTTGTCACGACCGCCGTAATACAGGGCGATCCCGCGATTCAAGTGCGCGTAGTTGTAAGTTGGATCAAGCTCAAGTACAGAATCAAACGCTTCATAGGCAGCATCAAAATTGCCTGCCTGCGTTAAATAAATGCCTAAGTAGTTGAATACTTCCGGCATATCCGGTCGGATCGCCAACGCTTGTGAAAAATCATTTCGCGCCAGTGCCCTCAGACCGAGACTATCATACAACACTCCGCGCTCATATAAAAGCTGTGCGCGTTCGTCATCGGTTAAAGCCCGACTGGCAAGAATTTGTTCCATGCGTGCCAGAATCACTTCCTGCTGCAAAGTCGGTTGCAGTGGCACTGCGAGGACTTCACTTTTACGCCAGGCAGAGTTGCTGCATCCTGCCAGCGTCAAAGCTGTCGCAACGAAACACCAGCGCAGAAAAGGCTTCATTTCCCACTCCCGAAGACAACTATTGGATGAACGTCCTGTCCCCCGGCGGCTCAACAAGGCGTCCTGCCTGATAACAAGCCCCCCGCTTGCGCGGAGGGCAAACAGCAACCTTACTCGCCCTGTTCTGCTGCCGGAGCTTCCGGTGCAGCGGCAGATGACTGCTCAGTCGCTTCTTTAATGCTCAGACGGATACGGCCCTGACGGTCAACTTCCAGAACTTTAACCGGAACTTCCTGACCCATCTGCAGGTAATCGGTCACTTTCTCAACGCGCTTGTCAGCGATCTGAGAGATGTGAACCAGACCTTCTTTACCGCCACCGATGGCAACGAATGCGCCAAAGTCAACGATACGGGTCACTTTACCGCTGTAGATACGGCCCACTTCGATCTCTGCGGTGATCTCTTCGATACGACGGATAGCAAATTTCGCTTTCTCGCCGTCGGTCGCTGCGATCTTCACAGTACCGTCATCTTCGATTTCGATGGTGGTGCCGGTCTCTTCGGTCAGAGCACGGATAACAGAACCGCCTTTACCGATAACGTCTTTGATCTTGTCCGGGCTGATCTTGATGGTGTGGATACGTGGTGCGAACTGAGAAATGTCGCCACGTGGCGCGTTAATCGCCTGTTCCATCACGCTCAGGATGTGCAGACGTGCACCTTTCGCCTGGTTCAGCGCAGCATGCATGATCTCTTTGGTGATGCCTTCAATTTTGATATCCATCTGCAGGGCAGAGATACCTTCGCGGGAACCCGCAACTTTGAAGTCCATATCACCCAGGTGATCTTCGTCGCCCAGGATGTCAGACAGAACAACGTAGTTGTCGCCTTCTTTCACCAGACCCATCGCGATACCCGCAACGGCAGCTTTCACCGGAACACCCGCGTCCATCAGTGCCAGAGAAGCACCACACACGGAAGCCATGGAAGAAGAACCGTTAGATTCGGTGATTTCAGAAACCACGCGAACGGTGTACGGGAATTTATCAGCATCTGGCATAACAGCCAGAACACCGCGCTTCGCCAGACGACCGTGACCAATTTCACGACGCTTCGGCGAACCTACCATACCGGTCTCACCAACGGAGTACGGAGGGAAGTTGTAGTGGAACAGGAAGCTGTCAGTGCGCTCGCCCATCAGTTCGTCGATGTTCTGTGCGTCACGGGCAGTACCCAGGGTCGCAGTAACCAGCGCCTGAGTTTCACCACGGGTGAACAGTGCGGAACCGTGAGTACGTGGCAGAACGCCAGTACGCACATCCAGACCACGGATCATGTCTTTTTCACGGCCATCGATACGCGGCTCGCCAGCCAGAACGCGGCTACGAACAACGTTTTTCTCGATAGCGTGCAGAATTTCGCTCAGCTCGTTCGCGTCCAGGGACTCATCTTCTGCAACCAGCGTAGCGATGGTTTCAGATTTGATGACGTCAACCTGAGCATAACGCTCTTGTTTGTCGGTGATGCGGTAAGCATCGCTCAGACGTGATTCAGCCTGGGCAGCAACGCGCGCGTTCAGCGCTTCGTTAACCGCTTCTGGCTGCCAGTCCCAACGTGGTTTACCGGCTTCTTTCACCAGATCGTTGATGTTCTGGATAACGATCTGCTGCTGCTCGTGGCCAAAGACCACCGCGCCCAGCATCTGGTCTTCGCTCAGCAGTTCTGCTTCGGATTCAACCATCAGTACCGCCGCTTCTGTACCCGCAACAACCAGGTCCAGCTTGCTCTCTTTCAGCTCGTCCTGAGTCGGGTTCAGAACGTACTGGTCGTTGATGTAACCCACGCGAGCAGAACCGATTGGACCGTTGAATGGAATACCAGACAGGGACAGGGCTGCAGATGCGCCGATCATCGCCACGATGTCCGGGTTAACCTGTGGGTTAACGGAAACAACGGTCGCGATAACCTGAACTTCGTTAACGAAGCCTTCCGGGAACAGCGGGCGAACCGGGCGGTCAATCAGACGCGCAATCAGGGTTTCGCCTTCGCTTGGACGGCCTTCACGACGGAAGAAGCCACCCGGGATTTTACCGGCAGCGTAGGTACGCTCCTGGTAGTTAACGGTCAGAGGGAAGAAGTCCTGACCTGGTTTTGCTTTTTTCTGGCCAACCACGGTTACGAATACCGCGGTGTCATCCATGCTTACCATAACGGCAGCAGTAGCCTGACGCGCCATCATGCCGGTTTCCAGCGTGACGGTGTGCTGACCGTACTGGAATTTACGAACGATCGGATTCAGCAAGATTCTGTCCTTTCTTAAATGAATGACAGCACACCAGAGGCGTGCTGACGTTTAACCGGACCTTCTTCGCATCCTCGCGACTAATGACAACCGACACCCCCATGGGTGAAGCCTCTCATTAGCCGCGCGAACCTCTGCAATGAAGATCATTTATAGCAACAATACATTAGTTTCCAGTGAATTGCTGCGGTCTGGTTGAAAAAAGGGGCCATAAGGCCCCCTTTTCTGAAACTCGCAAGACTTAGCGACGCAGGCCCAGACGCTCGATCAGCGCGGTGTAGCGTGCAACATCTTTACGTTTCAGGTAGTCGAGCAGTTTACGACGCTGAGAAACCATGCGCAGCAGACCACGACGGCTGTGGTGATCTTTTTTGTGCTCTGCAAAGTGACCCTGCAGGTGGTTAATCTGTGCAGTCAGCAGTGCAACCTGAACTTCGGTAGAACCGCTGTCGTTAGCATCACGACCAAACTCAGAAACGATTTTAGCTTTAGCTTCAACGCTTAGAGACATTTTAAAACTCCAAAGTATAAAGAATGAAAGGATGCCGATCTCTAATTCAGCTATCCCATGTATAACGCTTGCCAATTGTTAAACAATTCACCAGACGTTAAGCGGCAATATTCTACCCGCCTCCCCTGCTTATCGCAAGGTAAGGCGTCAGCTTATGCCGGATATTCGACCACCAGACGGCGCGGTGCAACACGACCTTCGTCGTCGATTTCACCCATGCCGATAAAGGTGTTGTCATCGCCTTCCGTAACGCGTACCAGCCCCTGATGAGGGACGTCAGTGGTGCGCACCGGATTACCATTTTTAAAGTAAACAGACGAGGTTAACGGCAAATTGACCACCGGATAGTCCGAAGCTGGACTGTCCATCGGCATCAGCAGTGGGTCCAGCAGATCGGCTGCATCGATACCCTGCTCCTGTGCCTGCTCAACCAGCGCCTGCAGCTGCTCCAGCGTCACCATCCGTTCCGCCGGGTACTTACTGACCGCCAGACGACGCAGATAGATCACGTGTGCGCCACAGCCCAGCTTCTCGCCCAGATCGTCAATGATAGTACGAATGTAAGTGCCTTTTGAGCAGTGAACTTCCAGCTCCAGCTCATCACCTTCGTGGCGAATGAACAGCAGCTCGTACACCGTAATCGGGCGGGCTTCACGCGGCACTTCAATACCCTGGCGCGCATACTCGTAGAGTTTTTTGCCCTGGTATTTCAGTGCGGAATACATCGACGGCACCTGCTCGGTGTCGCCGCGGAAACTCTCCAGTGCAGCTTCAAGCTGTTCAGCGCTGAACGTTACCGGACGCTCTTCTACGACCTGACCATCCGCATCGGAAGTATCCGTGCGCTGGCCCAACTTCGCGATAACCCGGTAGCGTTTGTCAGAATCCAGCAGATACTGGGAAAACTTCGTCGCTTCACCCAGGCAAACCGGCAGCATGCCGGTCGCCAGCGGATCCAGCGCACCGGTATGACCGGCACGGTTAGCATTGTAGAGACGTTTTACTTTTTGCAGCACGTCGTTACTGGAAGCACCCTGGTGCTTATCCAGCAGCAGCACGCCGTGCACGTCGCGACCGCGACGACGAGGACGACTCATCAGTCCTCCTTTTTATCGTCCGGGTTCACACGACGCTCATCATCCTGCTTGACCACGCTGGTGACCAGGTTGGACATGCGCATCCCTTCAACCAGTGAGTTGTCGTAGAAGAAGGTCAGTTCCGGCACGATACGCAGGCGCATGGCTTTGCCCAGCAGAGAGCGGATAAAACCGGAGGCATCCTGCAGGGCTTTGATGCCCAGCTTAACCGCGGCTTCATCCTGATCGTTCAGGAAGGTCACGAACACTTTGGCATAGGCCAGATCGCGGGACACTTCAACACCGGACACTGTCGTCATCATGCCCAGGCGTGGGTCTTTAATTTCGCGCTGCAGGATGATTGCGATCTCTTTTTGCATCTCCTGGGCAACGCGCTGTGGGCGACCAAATTCTTTCGCCATAATAAATTCTCCAGACAAAAAAGGGGCTCTTAGCCCCTTTTTATTAATTCTTGCCGGGTGGCGCGAGGCTATCCCGGCTTACATGTGGACTTATCCGCAGGGGATTAGTCGATGCTGCGTTGGATCTCGATGATCTCGAACACTTCGATCATATCGCCAACGCGAACGTCGTTGTAGTTCTTCACGCCGATACCACATTCCATGCCGTTACGGACTTCGTTAACGTCATCTTTGAAGCGGCGCAGGGATTCCAGCTCGCCTTCATAGATAACCACGTTGTCACGCAGGACGCGGATTGGGTTGTGACGCTTGATGTTACCTTCGGTAACCATACAGCCCGCGATCGCACCGAATTTCGGTGATTTGAACACATCACGTACTTCAGCCAGACCGATGATCTGCTGTTTCAGTTCCGGAGACAGCATGCCGCTCATCGCCGCTTTCACTTCGTCGATCAGGTGATAGATGACGGAGTAGTAACGCAGATCCAGGCTTTCCGATTCGATCACGCGACGCGCCGAAGCATCGGCACGGACGTTGAAGCCAACCAGAATTGCGTTGGACGCTGCAGCCAGGGTTGCGTCGGTTTCGGTGATACCACCTACGCCAGAACCGATGATCTTCACTTTCACTTCGTCGGTAGACAGTTTCAGTAAAGAGTCGGAGATCGCTTCCACAGAACCCTGCACGTCCGCCTTCAGAACGACGTTCACTTCGTGAACTTCGCCTTCGGTCATGTTGGCAAACATGTTCTCGAGTTTAGATTTCTGCTGGCGAGCCAGTTTGACTTCACGGAATTTGCCCTGACGGTACAGCGCAACTTCACGCGCTTTCTTCTCGTCACGGACAACGGTCACTTCATCACCGGCAGCCGGAACACCGGACAGGCCCAGGATTTCCACAGGAATGGACGGACCTGCTTCCAGAACTTCACGACCCAGTTCGTCGCGCATTGCACGAACACGGCCATATTCGAAGCCACACAGCACGATGTCGCCTTTGTTCAGGGTACCTTCACGTACCAGAACGGTAGCAACCGGGCCACGACCTTTGTCCAGGAAGGACTCGATCACCGCGCCGCTTGCCATACCATTGCGAACCGCTTTCAGCTCCAGAACTTCAGCCTGCAGCAGGATAGCGTTCAGCAGGTCATCAATACCGGTACCCACTTTTGCAGAAACCGGGATGAACTGAGACTCGCCGCCCCACTCTTCCGGCATAACGCCGTACTGGGACAGTTCGTTTTTAACGCGATCCATGTCCGCTTCTGGCTTATCGATTTTGTTCACTGCAACAACCAGAGGCACCTGCGCCGCTTTAGCGTGCTGGATAGCTTCGATTGTCTGCGGCATCACGCCATCGTCTGCTGCTACCACCAGAACAACGATATCCGTTGCCTGCGCACCACGAGCACGCATAGAGGTAAACGCGGCGTGGCCCGGGGTATCCAGGAAGGTGATCATCCCGTTGTCGGTTTCTACGTGGTAGGCACCGATGTGCTGGGTAATGCCGCCTGCTTCGCCGGAGGCCACTTTCGTGGAACGAATGTAGTCCAGCAGAGAGGTTTTACCGTGGTCAACGTGACCCATGATGGTCACAACCGGTGCACGCGGCTCAGCGGCTGCGCCAGTGTCACGGTCGCTCATTACCGCTTCTTCCAGCTCGTTTTCACGACGCAGGATAACTTTGTGGCCCATCTCTTCGGCAACCAGCTGTGCGGTTTCCTGGTCGATAACCTGGTTGATGGTCGCCATAGCGCCCAGCTTCATCATCGCTTTGATGACCTGAGAGCCTTTAACGGCCATCTTGTTAGCCAGATCGCCAACGGTGATGGTTTCGCCAATGATTACGTCACGGTTAACGGCCTGAGCTGGCTTCTGGAAGCCTTGCTGCAGCGCGGAACCTTTACGCTTGCCGCCTTTACCGCCGCGACCCGCTGCACGCGCTTCTTCGCGATCGGCTTTGGATTCAGCGTGCTTGTTGCCTTTCTTCTGAGGACGGGCAGTTTTCGATGCGGTGCGGGTACGGCCACGGCCACCTTCAACCTCACGGTCGTTTTCGTCTTCTGCCTGGCGCGCGTGCTGAGAAGTGGTTACGTGGTAATCACTGGTGTCTTCTGTCTGCTCAACAGGATTAACACCATTCTTCTCGTTTTCTTCTGCCATACGGCGCGCTTCTTCAGCAACACGACGTGCGTCTTCTTCCAGCTTACGGCGAGCTTCTTCTTCCGCTTTACGCTTCAGTTCAGCAGCTTCATTTTCACGACGGGCTTTTTCCGTCTGGGCTGTTTTGGTCATTTCGTCAGTCTGTTGATTGCTCACTTTGTCTTTTTCCGCCGCGTCACGCTTCGCTTTATCACTGGCATCGCGCTTCGCTTTTTCTGCGGCCTCACGTTCAGCTTTTAATTCTGCCTCACGCTTGGCAGTTGCTTCTGCCTCACGCTGAGCTTGTTCTTCCGCTTCACGCTGTGCCTGCTCTTCCGCGGCAAGGCGTTCTGCCTCTTGCGGATCACGTTTTACAAAGGTGCGCGTCTTGCGGACTTCGATTTGTACCGATTTGCTTTTTCCACCGGTACCTGGAACATTTAACGTACTGCGCGTTTTACGCTGTAACGTCAGTTTATCAGGCGCTGAACCGTGTTCACGGTTCAGGTGCGATAATAAGGTTTGTTTCTCTTGCGCGGTCACTGAGTCATCAGCGGACTTCGGGATCCCTGCATCAGCAAATTGCTGTACCAGGCGGTCCACGGAAGTCTGAATCTCAGCAGCCAGCGTTTTTACAGTTACATCAGTCATGCTGTTCCTTCCTGCTACAGTTTATTACGCTTCGTCGCCGAACCAGCAAATATTACGTGCGGCCATGATGAGCTCGCCGGCTTTCTCGTCGGTTAAACCTTCGATATCAGCCAGGTCATCAACGCCTTGTTCAGCGAGATCTTCCAGCGTACAAACACCACGGGCAGCCAGCTTGAACGCAATCGCACGATCAAGACCTTCCAGATTCAGCAGGTCATCAGCCGGCTTGTTATCACCAAGGCTTTCTTCCTGAGCCAGTGCCAGGGTGGTCAGTGCGTTTTTAGCGCGGTCACGCAGGGCTTCAACGGTTGCTTCATCCAGACCGTCAATTTCCAGCAGTTCTTTCATTGGCACATAGGCCAACTCTTCCAGCGTTGAGAAACCTTCTTCAACCAGAACGGTGGCGAAGTCTTCGTCAATGTCCAGGTACTTAGTGAAGGTATCAATGGCTGCATGGGCTTCTGCCTGATGCTTAGCCTGCAGGTCGTCAACGGTCATTACGTTGAGTTCCCAACCGCTCAGCTGTGAAGCCAGACGGACGTTCTGACCGTTACGGCCGATAGCCTGCGCCAGGTTACCTGCTTCAACGGCGATATCCATGGTGTGCTTGTCTTCGTCTACTACGATAGACGCTACATCAGCCGGTGCCATCGCGTTAATCACGAACTGCGCCGGGTTGTCGTCCCACAGAACGATATCAATACGCTCGCCGCCGAGTTCAGTCGAAACAGCCTGAACGCGCGCGCCACGCATACCGACACAAGCACCTACCGGATCGATACGCTTATCGTTGGTTTTTACCGCGATTTTCGCACGGGAACCCGGATCGCGGGCAGCGGCTTTAATCTCAATCACTTCTTCGCCAATTTCTGGCACTTCAATGCGGAACAGTTCGATCAGCATTTCAGGTTTAGAACGGGTCACGAACAGCTGTGCGCCACGTGCTTCTGGACGCACGGAGTACAGTACGCCACGAATGCGGTCACCCGGACGGAAGTTTTCGCGCGGCAGCATATCTTCACGCAGAATAACTGCTTCGGCGTTGCTACCCAGATCCAGGGAGATGTTGTCGCGGTTAACTTTTTTCACCACGCCGGTAATGATCTCGCCTTCGTGCTCGCGGAACTGGTCAACGACCATGGCGCGTTCAGCTTCACGTACTTTCTGAACGATAACCTGTTTAGCAGTCTGGGTGGTGATACGGTCGAAGGTTACGGATTCGATCTGATCTTCAACGTAATCGTCGAGGTTCAGGCTTTCGTCTTCGAAACGTGCCGCTTCCAGGGTAATCTCTTTCGTTGGCTGGGTGACTTCTTCAACGATAACCCAACGACGGAAGGTATCGAAGTCGCCGCTTTTGCGATCGATTTCAACGCGGACATCGATCTCTTGTTCGTATTTTTTCTTGGTTGCCGTAGCCAGTGCACTTTCCAGCGCTTCGAAAATCTTCTCGCGCGGCAGTGATTTTTCGTTGGAAACGGCTTCAACAACAGCCAAAATTTCTTTGTTCATCGCGGGCTTTTCACCTCATCCAGACTGTTAAAAGTGGGGAACCAGGTTCGCCTTCTGGATATTACTCAGCGCGAACACTTCATCTTTGCCTTCGACTGTTACTGTGATCATCTCACCATCAACGGCCTTAATAACGCCCTGCCATTTACGGCGGTTTTGTACAGCCATACGCAGAACGAGAGCCGCCTCTTCACCAATGTAGTGAGTGTAGTGTTCAGCAGTGAACAGCGGGCGATGCAGACCAGGCGAGGAAACTTCCAGGTTATAGGCGACGGTAATGGGATCTTCAACATCAAGAACCGCACTCACCTGGTGGCTAACATCAGCACAATCATCAACATTGATGCCATCTTCACTATCAATATAGATGCGCAGCGTGGATGTACGGCTGCGAATGAATTCGATGCCGACCAGTTCGTAGCCCAGTGCTTCGACTGGTGCTTTAATCATCTCTGTTAATTTTTGGTCTAATGTGGACAAGCCCACCCCCAAGACGTAAAAAAAGGGCATAAAGCCCAGTTATTCTGTAGTCAGATAACAAAAAACCCCGATAAATCGGGGCTTTAGATAACTGAACCCTATAGCCACAACAGTGGCCTGGAGCACTTTCAAAAAGAATTTTTTCAAATCCAGCTACGAAGGCGCTAAGTCTTCACAGTATATTTGAAAAAGGACTTTATAGGAAAGTGGTTGCGGGGGCCGGATTTGAACCGACGACCTTCGGGTTATGAGCCCGACGAGCTACCAGGCTGCTCCACCCCGCGCCTGAAACGTGGCAAATTCTACTCGCTGTGGGTAAAAAATGCAAATAATGCTGGGATTTGGTACCGAGGACGGGACGTAAAATCGGCGTACAGTATATTGATAGCGGACACCGCCTGTCAACCCTGTGAACCACAGCGATTCAGGCGGGAAATTTTTACAAAAAATACACGAATCACTTTCGGTACTTGCCAAAAGATGATTAAATGAAAACTCACTTATTCTGCATAAAAATGCATTTAGGGTGAAAGCGATCACTCATCAGTCAATCAAGCAGGGTTTTATTTTATGACGACGATTCTCAAGCATCTTCCGCAAGGACAACGTATTGGCATCGCTTTTTCAGGCGGCCTGGATACCAGCGCTGCACTGCTGTGGATGCGCCAGAAGGGAGCGGTTCCTTATGCATATACTGCGAACCTGGGTCAGCCGGATGAGGACGATTATGATGCGATCCCTCGTCGTGCCATGGAGTACGGTGCAGAGAACGCACGCCTGATTGACTGCCGTAAGCAGCTGGTTGCCGAAGGTATCGCTGCCATTCAGTGTGGCGCATTCCATAACACTACCGGCGGCCTGACCTATTTCAATACCACCCCGCTGGGCCGTGCCGTTACCGGCACCATGCTGGTTGCCGCGATGAAAGACGATGGCGTTAACATCTGGGGTGATGGCAGCACCTATAAAGGCAACGACATTGAGCGTTTCTACCGCTATGGCCTGCTGACTAACGCTGAACTGCAGATCTACAAGCCATGGCTGGATACTGACTTCATCGACGAACTCGGTGGCCGTCACGAAATGTCCGAATTTATGATCGCCTGTGGCTTTGACTACAAAATGTCAGTCGAGAAAGCTTACTCCACCGACTCCAACATGCTGGGTGCAACGCACGAAGCAAAAGACCTGGAATTCCTGAACTCCAGCGTGAAGATCGTTAACCCGATCATGGGCGTGAAGTTCTGGGACGAAAACGTCAAAATCCAGGCGGAAGAAGTGACCGTGCGTTTTGAACGCGGCCACCCGGTTGCCCTGAACGGCCAGACCTTCTCTGACGATGTGGAACTGATGCTGGAAGCAAACCGCATCGGCGGCCGTCATGGTCTGGGCATGAGCGATCAGATTGAAAACCGTATCATCGAAGCGAAAAGCCGTGGCATCTATGAAGCGCCGGGGATGGCGCTGCTGCACATCGCTTATGAGCGTCTGCTGACCGGTATTCATAACGAAGACACCATTGAGCAGTACCACTCTCATGGCCGTCAGTTGGGCAAACTGCTGTACCAGGGCCGCTGGTTCGATCCGCAGGCGCTGATGCTGCGTGATGCCCTGCAGCGTTGGGTGGCAAGCGCGATTACTGGTGAAGTGACCCTGGAACTGCGTCGCGGTAACGACTACTCGATTCTGAATACCGTGTCTGACAACCTGACCTATCAGGCAGAGCGTCTGACCATGGAAAAAGGCGAGTCCGTCTTCTCCCCGGACGATCGTATCGGTCAGCTGACCATGCGCAACCTGGATATCACCGATACTCGCGCCAAGCTGTTCACCTATACCGAGAACGGTCTGCTCTCCGTATCAACAGGTAATGGTCTGCCGCAGGTCGAGAATCTGGAAAACAGCGATAAGCAGTAATCGCGAACAAAAAATGCAAAAGGCGCCTGAGGGCGCCTTTTTTGTTGTTGTGTTTTCCCGGGCCCGGCAAGCATCGTACCGCCGGGCAAAATCACAAACTACAGACGAAAAAAAAGACGTCTTGCGACGTCTTTTCTTCGGAATATTGGTACTGAGGATGGGACTCGAACCCACAAGCCCGTTAGGGCACTACCACCTCAAGGTAGCGTGTCTACCAATTCCACCACCTCAGCACTGTTACTTCTATTACTGTGGGATATCGCTGGTCGGCTTAGCCGGTGCAGCTGGCTGAGTCTGCTCGGATTTCGCCGGTGCGCTCAGATTTTCCCACTCGCTTCCTTTACTGGTCTTGTTGCTGTTGATATTGCCAAGCGCCAGACTGATGATGAAAAACAGCGTTGCCAGAATCGCCGTTGCGCGAGTCATGAAGTTACCAGAACCACTTGAACCGAACAGCGTACCAGAAGCGCCTGCTCCAAAAGAGGCCCCCATATCAGCGCCTTTACCTTGCTGCAGCATAATCAACGCTACCAGAGCGATGGCTACAATAAGGAAAACTACCAAAAGAGCTTCGTACATAATCAACCTGTTCCTTGCGGATTTGCCGCATACCAATGCTTCAACCAATAAGCAGGAGTTTTGCTTTCCCACTGAAGCGGGTGTGAATACTAACCAAAGCGAATGACCTTCGCAAGGGCAATTTCAGCTCATTGTATCAAGTGCGGAAAAAAACAGCAAAACCGCAGCCACTGAGCAAAACAAAGGCGGCAAGCGCCGCCTTTTTAGACACTTAACGAGAATTATGCTGCTTTTACGGCATCGGCGATGCGATGCGCAAATTCAGTCACCTGCGCTTCGTCCTCCCCTTCCACCATCACGCGGATCAGCGGCTCGGTGCCAGACTTACGCAGCAGGACGCGGCCACGGGAGCCCAGGGCCGCTTCGACCTCAGCCATCACCGCTTTAACATTGTCGTTTTCCAGCGGATCGCCTTTACCGGCCGTGAAGCGGACGTTAACCAGGATCTGCGGGAACATTTTCATCCCGCTGCACAGATCGTGCAGGGACATATGGTTACGTACCATGGCCGCGACCACCTGCAGACTTGCCACAATGCCGTCACCGGTGGTGGTTTTGTCGAGCAGGATCACGTGACCGGAGTTTTCCGCACCGATGCGCCAGCCTTTCTCCTGCAGTTTTTCCAGCACGTAGCGATCGCCCACTTTCGCGCGCACAAACGGAATACCGAGTTGTTTGAGCGCCAGCTCCAGGCCCATGTTGCTCATCAACGTCCCGACGGCACCGCCGCGCAGCTGCCCCTGGCGCAGGCCTTCACGGGCAATGATATAGAGGATCTGATCCCCGTCGACCTTATTACCTTCGTGGTCAACCATGATCACACGGTCGCCGTCGCCGTCATAGGCGATGCCCAGATCGGCCTTCTCTGCCAGGACGCGCGCCTGCAGTGCGCGAACATCCGTAGCCCCCACTTCAGCGTTAATGTTCAGCCCGTTAGGTTCACAACCAATGGCCACAACCTGCGCACCCAGTTCGCGGAACACGTTTGGCGCGATGTGGTAGGTTGCACCGTTCGCGCAGTCGACCACAATTTTCAGATGGCTGAGGCTCAGCTCGTTCGGGAAAGTGCCTTTACAGAATTCAATGTAGCGGCCCGCAGCATCGACGATACGGCTGGCTTTACCCAGTTCAGCGGAGTCAACGCAGGTCAGCTCTTTTTCCATTTCCGCTTCGATGGCCTCTTCGACATCATCCGGCAGTTTGGTGCCGTCGATTGAGAAGAATTTGATGCCGTTATCGTAGAACGGGTTATGAGATGCAGAGATTACAATTCCCGCTTCTGCGCGGAAGGCACGGGTGAGATAGGCTACGGCTGGCGTCGGCATTGGACCGGTAAAGGAGGCTGAGAGCCCCGCCGCGGAAAGACCCGCTTCCAGCGCCGATTCGAGCATATAGCCAGAGATACGCGTATCTTTGCCGATAATGATTTTGCGCGAGCCGTGGCTTGCCAGCACTTTGCCAGCCGCCCAGCCTAACTTCAGCACAAACTCAGGTGTGATTGGCGCATCGCCCACGCGTCCACGAATGCCGTCGGTACCAAAAAATTTACGATTACTCATAGCGGTTGTTTTCCTTAGCTGCCAGTGTGGCTTCCACCACTCGCATGGCTTCTGCTGTCTCTTTTACGTCATGGACGCGAATTATATGCGCTCCCTGCATCGCTGCAATGACCGCGCAGGCCAGACTCCCGTTCAGGCGGTCTGAAGGCCCAACGTTAAGCAACTGACCTACCATTGATTTTCGTGACATCCCGACCAATAGCGGCAGGCCAAAATGGTGAAACTCAGATAAGCGCGCAAGAAGCTCGAAGTTATGAGAGAGATTTTTACCGAAACCGAATCCCGGGTCGAGCAGCAATTTCTCTTTTGAGATGCCGGCACGCTCACAACGCGCAATATGTTCAACAAAATAGCGGTTCACATCAGCAAACACGTCGTCATATTTCGGCGCATCCTGCATGGTTTTCGGCTGGCCCTGCATATGCATCAGACAAACCGGCAACCCAGTCTCTGCGGCGGCCTCAAGTGCCCCCGGCTCGGTAAGGGAGCGGATATCATTAATAATGTGAGCGCCCACTCTCGCTGATTCGCGAATGACCTCAGGTTTAGAGGTATCCACCGAGATCCAGACCTCAAAACGCTGCGCAAGGGCTTCGACCACCGGGATCACCCTGGACAACTCTTCGTCCACGCTGACATCAGCCGCGCCCGGTCGCGTCGACTCCCCGCCAACATCGATGATGGTCGCCCCGGCGTTGATCATCAGATTCGCATGTCTGACCGCCTCAATCAGCGTGTTATGCGTACCGCCATCGGAGAAAGAGTCTGGCGTGACGTTCAGGATCCCCATCACATGCGGATGAGTCAGATCGAGATAAGAATCCTGGGCGAAGAGTTTCATGGCAAATCCCTGAGTTTTTGGTTAAGCAGACAAGAAAAACCCCGGGGCAAGCCCCAGGGTTTCAGGTAAAGAGAACATCATCTACAGCGGTGACTTATTTGTCGCCCAACTGTTCTGACATGGTGTTGCCCGGGTTTGGCGTACGCGGTTCATCGACCGGACGCGGCGCACGTGGCGTGCCATTGTTGTCAGAGTTGTTGGACGTACCTGGATCTTCCCAACCCGCTGGCGGACGCACATCGCGGCGTGCCATCAGGTCGTCGATCTGCGGTGCATCGATAGTCTCATATTTCATGAGCGCATCTTTCATCGCGTGCAGGATATCCATATTGTCATTCAGGATCTGACGCGCGCGACCGTAGTTACGTTCAACGAGCGACTTCACTTCCTGGTCGATGATACGCGCTGTCTCATCGGACATATGCTTCGCTTTCGCCACGCTGCGGCCGAGGAAGACTTCGCCCTCTTCTTCCGCATACAGCAGCGGACCGAGTTTGTCGGAGAAGCCCCACTGGGTCACCATGTTACGCGCCAGGTTGGTCGCGACTTTAATGTCGTTGGACGCACCGGTCGAAACATGTTCCACACCGTAGATAATCTCTTCTGCCAGGCGACCACCGTAGAGGGTTGAAATCTGACTTTCCAGTTTCTGACGGCTGGCGCTGATGGCATCGCCTTCCGGCAGGAAGAACGTTACGCCCAGCGCACGACCACGCGGAATAATCGTCACTTTATGCACCGGATCGTGTTCCGGCACCAGACGACCGATAATCGCATGACCTGCTTCGTGGTAAGCCGTGGACTCTTTCTGCGCTTCCGTCATCACCATGGAGCGACGTTCCGCACCCATCATGATTTTGTCTTTCGCTTTCTCGAACTCCACCATCGAGACCACACGCTTATTGCCGCGAGCAGCAAACAGTGCAGCTTCGTTCACCAGGTTAGCCAGATCGGCACCGGAGAAGCCCGGGGTACCGCGCGCAATAATTGCCGCATCGATGTCCGGAGACAGCGGTACGCGACGCATGTGCACTTTCAGGATCTGCTCACGACCACGAACGTCTGGCAGACCGACCACAACCTGACGGTCAAAACGGCCTGGACGCAGCAGCGCAGGGTCAAGAACGTCCGGACGGTTAGTTGCCGCGATAACGATAATGCCTTCGTTACCTTCGAAGCCATCCATCTCAACCAGCATCTGGTTCAGCGTCTGCTCACGTTCATCGTGACCACCGCCCAGGCCTGCGCCACGCTGGCGGCCTACGGCGTCGATTTCATCGATAAAGATGATGCACGGTGCCGCTTTCTTGGCCTGTTCGAACATATCTCGCACACGGGATGCACCGACACCAACGAACATTTCCACGAAGTCAGAACCGGAAATGGTAAAGAACGGTACCTTCGCTTCACCGGCGATAGCTTTCGCCAGCAGGGTTTTACCGGTACCAGGAGGACCTACCATCAGAACGCCTTTCGGGATCTTACCGCCCAGTTTCTGGAAACGGCTCGGCTCACGCAGGTATTCAACCAGTTCACCCACCTCTTCTTTTGCTTCATCGCAGCCTGCGACGTCAGCAAAAGTGGTTTTGATCTGGTCTTCCGTCAACATACGCGCCTTGCTCTTACCGAACGACATGGCACCTTTGCCACCGCCGCCCTGCATTTGACGCATAAAGAAGATCCAGACGCCGATAAGCAGCAGCATCGGGAACCAGGAAATGAAGATAGAAGCCAGCAGGCTTGGCTCTTCCGGCGGCTCACCTACCACCTTGACGTTTTTAGTCAGAAGGTTATCAAGCAGCTTAGGATCGTTCACCGGAATGTAAGTCGTGTAACGGTTACTATCTTTCTTGGTAACGTTGATCTCACGTCCGTTGATACGCGCTTCGCGAACCTGATCCTGGTTGACCTCTTGCAGGAAGGTAGAGTAGTCCACCTTACGGCCATTAGACTCGCTGGGCCCAAAGCTCTGGAATACTGACATCAGCACAACGGCAATGACCAGCCAGAGTATTAGGTTTTTCGCCATGTCACTCAAGGGATTAACCTCTTATTACAACTGTGTTAAAAACAGCGTCAGGATACTCTGTATCCGATTTATTTCAAACTTTCGCCTGAAATCCACCGGCTATCATTTTCGCCCGGTCGCTACAATATACACTTCACGTGAACGCGCACGTGAAGAGTCCGGCTTACGAACTTTGACCTTCGTAAACAGGGAGCGAATTTCCTTCAGATACTCCTCGAAACCTTCGCCCTGGAACACCTTCACTAAAAAACTACCACCCGGCGCTAATACATCACGACTCATTTCTAACGCCAGTTCTACCAGATACATGGAGCGAGGGATATCCACCGCCGGTGTTCCGCACATATTTGGCGCCATATCGGACATGACAACCTGAACTTTACTGTCACCTACCCGTTCAAGTAACGCTTTCAGTACTAATTCATCACGAAAATCGCCCTGAAGGAAGTCCACACCAACGATGGGATCCATAGGCAAAAGATCGCAGGCGATGATTCGGCCGGTTCCGCCGATTTGTGTCACCGCATATTGCGACCATCCGCCGGGCGCTGCACCGAGGTCGACAACCGTCATCCCCGGCTTAAAGAGTTTGTCACTTTGCTGTATTTCATCAAGTTTAAACCAGGCACGGGAACGTAACCCCTTTTTCTGTGCCTGTAGAACATATTTATCGCTAAAGTGTTCCTGGAGCCAGCGGCTCGAGCTTGCAGAACGCTTTTTACCTGTCATTTAACTTTCCGTCCTGGTTCATCGTAGCCTGTGGTGTAAATTTCCACTCAGCAATTTGGCGATATTAGGGAGATGGCGGTAGAATGAACCGTTTTCAATCCCAACGTAAGCAAAAATATACGATGAATCTGAGTACTAAACAAAAACAGCACCTTAAAGGTCTGGCACATCCGCTCAAGCCTGTAGTAATGCTTGGCAACAATGGTTTGACCGAAGGGGTACTGGCCGAGATTGAACAAGCGCTGGAGCACCACGAATTAATCAAAGTGAAAATCGCCTCTGAAGACAGAGAGACCAAGACTTTGATCGTGGAAGCAATCGTGCGCGAAACCGGCGCCTGTAATGTACAGGTCATCGGTAAAACGCTGGTGCTCTACCGCCCATCTAAAGAGCGTAAAATCTCGCTGCCACGCTAAGATTATCCTGAATTGAACACATTTTCTGTGTAAAACGAGGGGTTTTTCTTTAGCAGGTGAGCAAAATGCCATGCTCCTTGAGTTGATAAAAGGCCGCTAAGCGGCCTTTTTCCTATCTTTACAATGTATCAACATCTGGCGGGAGATGCGAATTACAGGTAATCAACCTTGATAATTTCGAACTCCACTTCCCCACCCGGGGTGCGGATAGTGACCACATCGTCCTGCTCTTTGCCAATCAGACCGCGGGCAATCGGCGAGTTTACCGAGATCAGATTCTGCTTAAAATCTGCCTCGTCATCACCCACGATGCGGTAAGAAACCTCTTCATCGTTATCCAGATTGATCACGGTAACGGTGCAGCCAAAAATGACACGCCCGTTATTTGGCATTTTGGTGATATCAATCACCTGCGCATTCGACAGCTTAGCTTCGATATCTTTAATACGACCTTCGCAGAAACCCTGCTGCTCACGCGCAGCGTGGTACTCAGCGTTCTCTTTCAGATCGCCATGCTCACGCGCATCCGCGATAGCGGCAATGATTTCAGGGCGGCGCACAGATTTCAGAAAATCCAGTTCTTCGCGCAGTTTTTCAGCCCCACGTAAGGTCATCGGAATAGCTTGCATTTGTTATACCTCTTTGACATTCCTGTTGGGTACGGGTAACCGACCCGACGACTGGCCCCGCAGGCATCACAGCCTGGCACAGGTCAGAAGCAAAAGAAAACTGACCCGGAAGCAAAGTTCCAGGTCAGCAGTAATTTTTCAATTTGATACGTATTTTACCGCGAAGTTCAGTATGGGTCATCGTTTACTTTACAGGGCGTTGGGCCGTAGTATGACGGTTTGTTTCCGGGTTGTTAGCGCGAGATTATGCGATTTTCCAGATTTATCATCGGATTGACCACCACGATTGCGTTCACTGTCCAGGCAGCGAACGTGGACGAGTATATTAATCAGCTGCCCGATGGCGCCAACCTTGCCCTGATGGTGCAGAAGGTCGGCGCCCAGGCGCCTGAGATCGATTATCACAGTCAGCAGATGGCCCTGCCCGCCAGTACGCAAAAGGTGATCACGGCGCTGGCCGCCCTGCTGCAGCTGGGGCCCGATTTTCGCTTCACCACCACGCTCGAGAGCAAAGGCAACGTCGAAAGCAGCGTGCTGAAAGGCGATCTTATTGCCCGTTTTGGCGGCGATCCGACATTTAAGCGTCAGGATATCCGCAACATGGTCGCCGTGCTAAAGAAGTCGGGCGTGCAGCGCATTGAAGGCAATGTGCTTATCGACACCTCCATCTTCGCCAGCCACGATAAGGCCCCGGGCTGGCCGTGGAACGATATGACCCAGTGCTTTAGCGCACCGCCTGCGGCCGCGATCGTCGATCGCAACTGCTTCTCCATTTCGTTGTACAGCGCGCCAAAACCCAACGATTTAGCCTTTATCCGGGTGGCGTCCTACTATCCGGTCACCATGTTCAGCCAGGTACGAACCCTGGCGAAAGGATCGCCGGAAGCGCAGTACTGCGAGCTGGATGTGGTCCCGGGCGATCTCAACCGCTTTACGCTAACCGGTTGTCTGACGCAACGCGCCGATCCGCTGCCGCTGGCCTTCGCTATTCAGGATGGCGCAGGCTATGCCGGAGCGATCCTGAAAGACGAACTGAAGCAGGCCAACATCACCTACAGCGGCACGCTGTTGCGCCAGACTCAGAGCAACGAACCGGGCACCGTGATTGCCAGTAAGCAATCGGCACCGCTGCACGATCTGCTGAAGATCATGCTGAAAAAATCAGACAACATGATCGCCGATACCGTGTTTCGCATGATCGGCCATGCCCGCTTCGGCGTACCAGGCACCTGGCGTGCCGGTTCGGATGCGGTCCGGCAGATCCTGCGTCAGCAGGCCGGTATTGAGCTCGGGAATACCATCGCGGTCGATGGCTCCGGTCTTTCGCGCCATAACCTGATCTCGCCTGCCACCATGATGCAGGTCCTTCAGTACATTGCTCAGCACGACACTGAACTAAACTTTATCTCGATGCTGCCGCTCGCCGGTTATGACGGCTCCCTGCAGTACCGGGCCGGCCTGCATGCCGCGGGCGTGGATGGCAAAGTCTCCGCTAAGACGGGCTCACTGCAGGGGGTATATAACCTTGCCGGATTTATCACCACGGCCAGTGGGCAGCGGATGGCATTTGTGCAGTATCTTTCAGGCTACGCGGTTGAACCTGCAGACCAACGCAATCGCCGTATCCCGCTGGTGCGCTTTGAGAGCCGGCTTTACAAGGATATTTATCAGAATAACTAGCGATGAAATTACTCATTGTCGAAGACGATCTGCTGCTACAGGAAGGACTGGCTCTGGCGCTCTCAGCCGAGGGCTATACGCTTGATTGTGCTGGCACTGCCGCCGAGGCTGATGGCCTTATCCAGAGCGGTGAATATGGCCTTGTAATCCTCGATCTTGGGTTACCGGATAAAGACGGAGCCACCCTGCTCAGCCAGTGGCGTCGTCGCGGGGTGGATAATCCAGTGCTGATCCTGACGGCGCGTGATGCCCTAGAAGATCGCATCAACGGCCTGGACTCCGGCGCTGACGACTATCTGGTGAAACCCTTTGCCCTGGCGGAACTGCAGGCGCGAGCCAGAGCCTTGATTCGGCGCTATCAGGGGCACAGCGATAATCTGCTCAGTGACGGCGATCTGACGCTAAATCTGCAAACGCAGCAGGTGTTACAACAGTCCCAGCCGGTAGAGGTAACACCAAAAGAGTTCGCCCTGCTGACGCGGCTCATCATGCGCACCGGGCAGACCGTCCACCGTGAAACCTTACAGCAGGACATCTATTCCTGGCAGGACGATCCCGGCTCGAACACGCTGGAGGTTCATATTCATAACCTCCGGCGTAAGCTGGGTAAAGATCGGATCAAAACCGTGCGCGGCGTGGGCTATCGTCTGGAGAGCCAAAAATGAACAGCATGCGCCGTCGTCTGATGGTGCTGTTGGCAGTCATTCTGCTGTTCTTTCAACTGGTCAGCGTTATCTGGCTCTGGCATGAAAGCCGGGAGCAAATTGGCTTTCTGGTCAACGAGACGCTTTCCGCCAAAGCGCGCAACCAGCATGTGGAGAAAGAGATCCGGGAGGCGATCGCCTCGTTGCTGGTACCTTCGCTGGTGATGGTCGGTTTTACGCTGCTCTTCTCCTTCTGGGCGGTCAGCTGGATCACCCGCCCGCTCAACCAGCTCCGCTCCAGCCTGGCAAACCGCTCTGCTGATAATCTCTCCCCGCTGCCGATGTATTCCGACATGGAAGAAATTGGCGCCGTCACCACCTCGCTAAATCAGCTTCTTGCCCGGCTGGATCAAACCATTCAACAGGAGCGCCTCTTCACCGCTGACGCCGCACACGAGCTGCGAACGCCGCTGGCGGGTATCCGCCTGCACCTGGAGCTGATGGCGCAGTCAGGCTCGCCCCAGGCGACAACGCTGATTGCCCGTATCGACCAGCTGATGCATACCGTGGAGCAACTCCTGATGCTGGCTCGCGCGGGCCAGGCTTTGGCCAGTGGGCATTACGATACGGTTAACTGGAGCGGATCTATTTTTGCACCGCTGGCACTGGAGAATGATACCCGGGATCACACAGTGATCTGGCCGCAGACGGGCTCCCAGAGCGTTCAGGGGGACGCAACCCTGCTACGACTGATGCTGCGCAATTTGCTGGAGAACGCAGTGCGTTACAGCCCGGCGGGAACCACCATTGAAGTCAGAATGCAGGAAGTCGACGATGGCACGCTGGTGAGCGTCTGCGATCGGGGGCCAGGCATTGATGAGGCACATCGCCAGTCCATTACCGAACCGTTTCGTCGTATCGATCAACGTTATGGCGGTAGCGGGCTAGGGTTGAGCATCGTGCAGCGTATCGTGCAGCTGCACCGCGGCAAACTGACGCTGGAAAACCGTCCCGAAGGCGGGCTGATGGTCGGCTGTTGGCTACCGACAAAACTAAACTAAAAAAAAGCCCCCTTGATAAGGGGGCCATTGACGGTCTTAACGCTTGTAGATGAATTCGACGCCTTCTTCGTCGTCTTCGTCCCAGTCGTCATCCCAGTCTTCGTCGTCTTCTTCTTCCGTCTGCTCTTCAAGCTGCTGACGGTGGTAGTCATCCCACATGAATTCGACTTTTTCAGGCTGTTTCGCTTCTTCTGCCTGAGTAACCGGGTTTTCGATGATAAAGGTCATCACGTCCCAGCACAGATCCTTCACGCCCATCTGGCTTGCAGCGGAGATAAGATAGTATTTATCTTCCCAGCCCATCGCTTCAGCAATGGCTTTCGCCTTCGCTTCGGCTTCTGCTTTGTCCATCAGGTCGATCTTGTTGAAGACCAGCCAGCGCGGCTTAGCAGCCAGCTTATCGCTGTATTTTTCCAGCTCGCCAATAATGATACGGGCGTTCTCCACCGGATCGGAACCGTCGATCGGATCGATATCGATGAGGTGCAGCAGAACGCGACAGCGCTCAAGGTGTTTCAGGAAGCGGATCCCTAAACCAGCACCTTCCGCGGCGCCTTCGATCAGGCCCGGGATATCGGCTACCACGAAGCTCTTCTCGGTGTCCATACGCACCACGCCGAGGCTTGGCACCAGGGTGGTAAACGGATAGTCCGCTACTTTCGGCTTGGCCGCAGAGACCGCGCGGATGAAGGTAGATTTACCGGCATTCGGCATCCCCAGCATCCCGACGTCTGCCAGCAGCATCAGTTCGAGCTGCAGATCGCGCTTGTCGCCCGGTGTACCCATCGTTTTTTGACGCGGGGAACGGTTCACGGAGGATTTGAACCGGGTGTTGCCCAGGCCGTGCCAGCCGCCTTTTGCGACCATCAGGCGCTGACCGTGTTTGGTCATATCACCCATGGTTTCGCCCGTACCCTGATCGATAACGCGTGTCCCGACCGGTACCTTCACGCTGACGTCTTTCCCGCGTTTGCCGGTACAGTCACGGCTCTGGCCGTTCTGGCCACGCTCTGCGCGGAATGCTTTCTCGAAACGGTAATCGATCAGCGTGTTAAGGTTTTCGTCGGCTTCAAGCCATACGTCACCGCCGTCACCGCCGTCGCCGCCGTCAGGGCCGCCACGGGGAATATATTTTTCACGGCGGAAGCTTACGCAACCATTACCGCCATCACCTGCCACGACCAGGATCGTTGCTTCATCAACAAACTTCATTTTACTCTCCGTAAATCATTCGCCTGAGCGGGGGACACTACAGCCGCTTCATTTTTGCGCCAACGTCCCCAAAGACGATGACCAATGGCGGAATACATCGCGCCCGCAACCACGACAAACGCACCGAGATAAGCCAACAGGTTTAACATCGGTTTGACGAAGAAATCGGGCCAGGCCATTGATAATAAATCTGAAAATAACAGCGTAAACAGCGGGGTCAGCGTAATCAGTGCGCTCACCTGTGCTGCCTGCCAGCGCGCCATCGCTTCTGCCAGCGCGCCATAACCGACTAACGTGTTCAGACCACAAAAGATCAGACACGCCAGCTGCCAGTCGCTTAACTGGGTAATCACTCCCGGCTTCGCCAGCGGCAACAGTGCAATAGTACATAAAGTGTACAGCAAAAACAGGATCTGCTGTGACGCCAGGCGACGCAATAACACCTTTTGCGCGACGCCATAACTTACCCACACCGCCGCCGCACTCACGCCGAAAATCACACCCCAGGTGTAATCCGTCAGGCGAGTAAATATCTCTATCAGACTGGTATTGAAGAACAACACCAGACCGCAAAGCAGCATCATTGCCCCGATAATCTGCGTACCGCGCATCTTCTCTTTAAGGATGAAGACGCTGGCCACCATCATACCGACCGGTGAAAGCTGGCCTATAACCTGCGATGCCGTAGGGCTGAGATATTGCAGGGAAGAACTGAACAATATGAAGTTGCCAAACAGGCCACCTGTCGCAATCGCCAGCATCACCAGCCAACGCGGTTTACGAAAGATGCGCAGAGGGGGAAGCTTACCTTTTATCGCAAGGATAATTCCCAACCCTATACCGGCCATCAGGAAGCGGTAGAACACCACCGTAGGCGGCTCCATCACTTCCAGTACCTGCTTCATTGCAATTGGCAGTGCACCCCAGCACATTGCGGTGGTGAGCGCCAAAAGAATACCAATGCCGGCCTGCTGCTTCATGCCCGTTTTCCCTACAGAAAAAATTACCGGGTTTCCAATGTAAAAAGCCCCGCAACACGTTGCGGGGCTTTAATCCGTTACCGGACCGAGAAAACCTTACTCAGCAACAATGCTGATGTATTTACGGTTGTTCGGGCCTTTAACTTCAAATTTCACTTTACCGTCTGCTTTAGCAAACAGAGTGTGGTCACGACCGCAACCTACGTTGTTACCAGCGTGGAATTTGGTGCCACGCTGACGAACGATGATGCTACCCGCCAGAACGGTTTCGCCACCGAAACGCTTAACGCCAAGGCGTTTAGCTTCTGAATCGCGACCGTTACGTGTGGAGCCGCCAGCCTTTTTATGTGCCATTTAAATCTCTCCTCAGGTCTTAGGCGCTGATGCCAGTAATTTTCACATCAGTGAACCACTGACGGTGGCCCTGCTGCTTACGGTAGTGTTTACGACGACGAAACTTAACGATCTTAATTTTCTCGCCACGACCATGAGCAACAACTTCAGCTTTGATAACGCCGCCATCAACGAAAGGAACGCCGATTTTGACTTCTTCACCGTTTGCGATCATCAGAACTTCAGCGAACTCAACAGCTTCGCCAGTTGCGATGTCCAGCTTTTCCAGGCGAACGGTCTGACCTTCGCTTACTCGGTGTTGTTTACCACCACTTTGGAAAACCGCGTACATATAAACTCCGCTTCCGCGCACATCCTCGTGTGATTCAGAGTGCGCTATAAATATTCACAATAGGGCGCGAATATTACGCAAAACGCGAGCCTTTGACAAGTGCTACCGTCAATACATGAAGAAAAAAAACACAACACGTACGGTAACGTTTATCTGAGGCGTTTTTTCAGTACAATCAGCGCTACTATTGATAAACCGAACCCTACGTTAGCCCATTTGAAATGTGGAAAACAGGACTACAAGCCCGGCTTTTGCGATGAATTTAGAAAAAATCAATGAGTTAACCGCGCAAGATATGGCGGGTGTAAATGCAGCGATCCTGGAACAGCTCGATTCTGACGTTTCCCTAATCAATCAGTTGGGTTACTACATCGTCAGCGGCGGGGGTAAACGCATCCGTCCGATGATCGCGGTACTCGCCGCTCGCGCGGTAGGTTATCAGGGGAATGCGCACGTCACGATCGCGGCGCTGATCGAATTTATTCATACCGCCACGCTGCTGCATGATGACGTTGTCGATGAGTCCGATATGCGTCGTGGCAAAGCCACCGCCAACGCGGCGTTTGGCAATGCTGCCAGCGTACTGGTAGGTGATTTTATCTATACCCGCGCCTTCCAGATGATGACCAGCCTCGGTTCGCTGAAGGTCCTGGAAGTGATGTCCAAAGCGGTGAACGTGATCGCGGAAGGCGAAGTTCTGCAGCTCATGAACGTCAACGACCCGGACATCACCGAAGAGAACTACATGCGGGTGATCTACAGCAAAACCGCGCGTCTGTTTGAGGCTGCCGCACAGTGCTCTGGTATCCTTGCTGGCTGTACTGAGGAACAGGAACGTGGCCTGCAGGACTACGGACGCTACCTTGGCACCGCCTTCCAGCTGATCGACGATCTGCTCGATTACAGCGCCGATGGCGAAACCCTGGGCAAAAACGTCGGTGACGACCTCAACGAGGGCAAACCGACGCTACCGCTGCTGCATGCCATGCGTAACGGCACTCCCGAGCAGGCAAACCTGATCCGTGAAGCCATTGAGCAAGGAAACGGCCGACACCTTCTGGAACCCGTACTGGAAGCAATGGCGACCTGTGGTTCTCTGGAATGGACCCGTCAGCGTGCCGAGGAAGAGGCCGATAAAGCCATCACCGCACTTCAGGTTATCCCAGACAGCCCATGGCGAGATGCTCTGATCGGTCTCGCGCATATCGCTGTTCAGCGCGATCGATAAGGACAAGGGAACTCTCTTTTACATGAAAATAGAGTTCCTGTAAGTTCCAAATAATAGCCATAACGTTGTTAAAGAATCCGCTTACAGGCCGCATGATTAAAGCCCTGGCAAAATCTGAATATTGCTTCCAGTAATGCGAACTTTTTAGAACCGCTGTTCGAAGAAGGTATAGTAAATACGTCATTTAATTGAAATGACGTGAACGTACCAGAACAGAGGGACTACTGTATGGATAAGAAATTTATCGACTGGCACTCGGCCGATATTATTGCCGCGCTGCGCAAGAAGGGAACATCACTGGCTGCAGAATCCCGCCGTAATGGTCTCAGTTCATCTACTCTGGCAAATGCGCTGACGCGCCCCTGGCCGAAGGGAGAACTGATCATTGCCACGGCGTTAGGTACCGATCCCTGGGTAATTTGGCCATCACGTTACCATGACCCGATAACCCATGAGTTTGTCGATAGAACGCGCATGATGCGCCAGAGAAGACAAGAAAAAGAGCGCCAACAATGACGCTCCTTTAAACGGGAATAGCAACCCCCCGGTCGAGATGGCAGGGGGCTGCCTTAACGATTACTCGCCTTTCACACGCTCAATATTTGCACCCAGTGCACGCAGTTTATCTTCGATGCGTTCATAGCCGCGATCGATGTGATAAATACGGTCCACCAGCGTGGTACCTTCAGCAATACAGCCCGCCAGCACCAGGCTCGCAGATGCACGCAGATCCGTCGCCATCACCTGCGCACCGGACAGTTTTTCCACGCCATGACAAATCACGGTGTTGCTTTCGATCTCAGCATGCGCGCCCATACGGATCAGCTCCGGTACGTGCATAAAGCGGTTTTCAAAGATCGTTTCGGTGATCACACCTGTACCCTCGGCCACCAGGTTCAGCAGCGTGAACTGCGCCTGCATATCGGTCGGGAAGGCCGGATGCGGGGAAGTCCGCACGTTGACGGCTTTAGGGCGCTTACCGTGCATATCCAGGCTGATCCAGTCTTCACCGGTTTCGACGTCGGCACCCGCCTCACGCAGTTTAGCCAATACCGCATCCAGGGTATCAGGCTGGGCATTACGGCAGACGATCTTCCCACCGGAGATGGCCGCTGCGACCAGGAAGGTCCCGGTTTCGATACGGTCAGGCAGAACGCGATACACACCGCCACCCAGACGTGCAACGCCTTCGATGGTGATACGGTCGGTACCCTGACCGGTGATCTTCGCCCCCAGGGTGTTCAGGAAGTTGGCGGTGTCCACAATCTCCGGTTCGCGCGCGGCGTTCTCGATGATGGTGGTGCCTTCTGCCAGCGTAGCCGCAGACATGATAGTGACGGTCGCGCCAACGCTCACCTTATCCATCACGATATGCGCGCCCTTGAGGCGGCCATTGACGGAGGCTTTGACGTAGCCCTCTTCCAGCTTGATTTCAGCACCCAGCTTCTCGAGGCCGAAAATATGCAGATCGACCGGACGCGCGCCAATAGCGCAGCCGCCAGGCAGAGAGACCTGACCCTGACCAAAACGGGCCACCAGCGGACCCAGCGCCCAGATAGAGGCGCGCATGGTTTTCACCAGGTCGTACGGCGCGGAGAAGTTATTCACGTTGCTGGCGTCGATCCACACGGATCCGTTACGCTCCACCTTAGTACCCAGCTGGCCGAGCAGCTTCATGGTGGTATCAATGTCTTTCAGTTTCGGGACGTTCTGAATCTCTACCGGCTCTTCCGCAAGCAGTGCGGCGAAGAGGATCGGCAGCGCGGCGTTTTTGGCGCCGGAAATTGTGACTTCGCCCTGGAGACGCGTAGGCCCCTGAACACGAAATTTGTCCATGATTTACTCTCTGTATGAATTCAACCGTGCTGCGGGCAAATCACCCTCAGCTCAAAAACCGTTTAGTTTGCGATCGCGTGCCCACTCAGTCGGGGTGAACGCCTTGATCGACAGGGCATGAATACGGTTATCCGCGATATATTCCATCAGCGGCGCGTATACAGCCTGCTGCTTTTTCACGCGGCTCATGCCGTCAAAGATCTCTCCCACAGCAATAACCTGAAAGTGGCTGCCGTCGCCGGAGACGTGGGCTTCCTGGAGGGCAAGTGCATTCATCAGCACGGTCTGGATTTCATGATTTTCCATGGGATCTCTATCATCTGGTGTGAAAACAAGCCCAACATCTTAGAGCAAAGTGGCGCGGTCTTAAACAAGCAAAAAGCCCCGACGATGAAACAGTCGGGGCTTTTGATAGTAACGTACTGAAAAAATTAGCGGGGCAATACGTCTTCCGGCAGATTATAGAGCTGAGCCAGGGTGATGACGTTATCACTGACGCCCGCAAGCGCTACCTGCTTGCCCTGCCCTTTGCCTGCCGCCACCAGATGAACCAGCAGCGCGACGCCCGCCGTATCCACGCGGGAAATGCCGCCAAGGTCAATACAGGAGACGCCCTGCATGGCTTCATGGCGCGCATCCCACAGAGGATTCAGATAATCCTGATCCAGCTCGCCAGTGAGTAACAACGTCTCACCCTCTCGGGTCCAGCTGAGCTGCGACGTCATTATTTTTTCTCATCCAGGGTAATTTTCTGACGCGAGATGCTGTTCAGCTGAGCAGTCAGACCATCAATGCCCTTGGTACGCAGCAGGTCGCTCCATTCGTTCTGCTTGGTGGTGATCATGCTGACGCCTTCGGCAATCATGTCGTAAGCCTGCCAGTTACCGTTCTGGCTGTTCTTACGCCACTGGAAATCCAGACGCACTGGCGGACGACCGTTTGGATCGACGATAGTCACGCGGATAGGAACGATGGTGGCAGAGCCCAGCGGCTGTTCCGGCGCAATCTGATACGTCTGGCCGTGGTACATGGCCAGCGCCTGGCCGTAGGCCTGCTTCAGGTACTCACGGAACGCAGCAAAATAAGCATCGCGCTGCGCTGGCGTGGCGTCTTTGTAGTAACGACCCAACACCAGAGCCCCGGCATATTTTACCTGAACATACGGCAGCAGCTCCTGATCGACCACATCGCGCAGGTAGTCGGGATTGGAACGAATTTTCGGCTGCTCATTCTTAAGGCGATCGAAGGTTTTCTTAGCCGCCTCATTCATCTGTTGATAAGGATTGCTCTGGTCGGCTGCGTTAGCAGCAGTCAAAGGGGCAATCATCAGCATGGCAACCATTAACAGTCGTTTAATCATGAATTACTTCTCCTGAGATGAATTCGTCGTGCCAACAGGCGGCGTAATGTCACTCTGCGCAGGTGTCTGAGCAGCTTGATTCTCGTCACCCCCTTTACTGTTGCTGTTGTAAAGGAACTGACCAATCATATCTTCCAGCACCATGGCTGACTTCGTATCCTGAATTACGCCACCGTCCTTAAGGATAGTCGTTCCCAGTTCGGGATCTTCAAAACCGATGTTCAGCGCCAGGTATTGTTCACCTAACAGGCCGGAGGTACGGATAGACAGGGAGCTGGTATCCGGGATGTGGTTGTAGCGCTCTTCAATATCCAGCGCGACGCGCGGCAGATAGGTTTTCTCGTCGAGGGTGATATCGGCCACACGCCCTACCACTACCCCGCCAATGCGCACCGGAGAACGGCTTTTCAGGCCGCCGATATTATCGAAGGTGGCATAGATGCGATATGTGGGCTCGGTGCGGATCGTCGTAACATCCGCCACTTTGAAGCTTAAAAACAGTGCGGCCAGCAGTGCCAGCAAAACAAATACGCCTACCCAAATTTCTACTTTTTTCGTTTGCATGAACTCATTTCCCAAACATCAGTGCGGTGAGCACAAAATCCAGAGCCAGTATGGCCAGCGACGAATGAACAACGGTGCGGGTGGTTGCCCGGCTGATACCGGCAGACGTCGGGATTGCATCGTAGCCATTGAACAGTGCAATCCAGGCGATCGTCACGGCAAATACCGCGCTTTTAATCAGGCAGTTAACCAGATCCAGACGCCAGTCAACCGCACCTTGCATCGCAGACCAGAAGAAGCCGGCATCGATCCCTTTCCACTGCACGCCAACCATCGATCCGCCCCAGATCCCGACCGCAACAAAGAGAATAGTCAGCAACGGCAACGAGATCATGCCCGCCCAGAAGCGCGGCGCGATCACCCGACGCAGCGGATCCACGGCCATCATCTCCATACTGGAGAGCTGCTCGGTGGCGCGCATCAGGCCGATTTCCGCCGTCAGCGCCGAACCGGCACGCCCGGCGAATAACAGCGCCGCGACCACCGGACCCAGTTCACGCAACAGGGAGAGCGCCACCAGCATTCCGAGACTGGTTTCCGCACTGTAGGTGGTGAGAACCAGATACCCCTGCAGCCCCAGCACCATCCCGATGAAGACGCCGGAAACGATGATAATGAGCATCGACAGCACGCCGACATTATACAGCTGGCGTACCAGCAGAGGGGCATGTTTGCGGAACTCCGGTTTCCCGACCAGCGCATTGAATAACATCAACCCGGCACGCCCGAACGTCCTGATGGTTTTTATGCCACGGTGTCCGAGAGCGGCCAACGCATTTAACAGCATGAGTGGCTTAACTCCCTATTCCCAATAAATCTTTATGATAATCGCCCGCCGGATAACGGAACGGCACGGGGCCATCTGCAATGCCGTCGAGGAACTGACGGACACGCGCATCGCTGTTGCTCTGTAATGATTGCGCGCTACCGTGCGCCACAATTTTCTTATCCGCCACGATATAGGCGTAATCGGCAATGCTCAGCACTTCTGGTACGTCGTGGGTGACCACAATACAGGTCACGCCCAGCGCGCTGTTCAGTTCAGAGATCAGTTTGACCAGCACGCCCATGGTGATGGGATCCTGGCCGACGAACGGCTCATCGAACATGATCAGATCGGGTTCCAGCGCGATCGCGCGCGCCAGGGCCGCACGACGGGCCATGCCGCCAGAGAGTTCGGAAGGCATCAGTTTAGCGGCACCACGCAGGCCGACGGCCTCGAGTTTCATCATCACGGTGCTTTTCAACAGTTCCGGCGGCAGGTGAGTATGCTCACGCAGCGGATAGGCGACATTATCGAAGACATTCATGTCAGTAAAAAGCGCCCCGGACTGAAAAAGCATGCTCATGCGTTTACGCACGGTGTAGAGGCGCGAGCGGGACATGGCCGGAATATTTTCGCCATCAAAGAGGATCTCGCCCTGGCTCGGGGGGATCTGCCCGCCAATCAGGCGCAGTAATGTCGTTTTACCAATGCCGGAGGGCCCCATAATGGCGGTGATTTTACCGCGAGGCACGGTGAGAGAGATGTTGTCAAAAATGACCCGGCTGCTGCGCGTGAAGCTGACGCCGCGGACATCGACTATATTCGCCCCATTCAGGCTCATGTACATTTCCTTTCTATTGCCGGTTCAGGATCGGCTTGATGCCTGATTTCGCCGCAAACCCAACATTTTTACAGAATATTACCTCTGCAGGTAAGCGAAAGCTGGCATTTGTTTTACTTTTACAACGCATAAAGTCAAAATTAGGAATACGTTACGTCTACAGACAGTATGCAGCGGCAGAGATTTTTTTCTCAGTGGACCGGCGAGTATACCTGAAGAAAGGACTTTTGATGCTTCTTGCAACGGCACTGTTAATAATTGGTTTACTTTTGGTGGTCTACAGTGCCGACCGTCTGGTGTTCTCCGCATCAATTCTGTGTCGTTTATTGGGCATACCCCCCCTAATTATTGGGATGACGGTGGTCAGCGTTGGCACCTCCTTGCCGGAGATCATCGTCTCTGTCGCCGCCTCGCTGCACGATCAAGTTGATCTCGCCGTGGGAACGGCCATTGGCTCCAATATCGTCAATATTTTACTCATCCTGGGGCTTGCTGCGCTGCTGCATCCATTTCGCGTGCATTCTGATGTTCTGCGGCGTGAATTGCCGCTAATGTTAATTGTCAGTCTGCTCGCTGGTTACGTGTTATATGACGGACAGTTAACCCTTAGCGATGGCATTTTCCTGCTGGCACTGGCGGTCATCTGGCTGTTTTACATTGTTAAGCTGGCCCGGGCGGCGGAGAAGCAGGGCAATGACTCCCTGACCCGCGAGCAGGTTGCCGAGCTGCCGCGTGAGGGGAATTTACCCGTCGCACTGCTCTGGCTGGGTGTAGCGTTAATCATCATGCCGATGGCGACACAGATGATCGTTGATAACGCTACGGTGCTGGCCAACTACTTCGCCATGAGCGAATTGACCATCGGCCTGACGGTGATTGCCATTGGCACCAGCCTGCCTGAGCTTGCCACGGCGATTGCCGGCGCGCGTAAAGGCGAAGACGACATGGCGATTGGTAATATTATCGGTTCCAATATTTTCAATATTGCCATCGTGCTGGGCCTGCCGGCCCTGATTGCCCCTGGCGCGTTTAATCCGCTGGCGTTCAGCCGGGATTATGGGGTGATGCTGTTAGTCAGCGTCATCTTCGCTCTGCTCTGCTGGCGGCGTAAAAGGCAGATTGGTCAGGGTGCTGGCGCGCTGCTGACGGTGGGATTTATCGTATGGATGGCGATGCTGTACTGGCTCTCGCCTCTTCTCTCTGGGTAAACGGAAACGCATTATGTCGCAAATAGAATTGCAGCCGGGTTTTGACTTTCAGAAAGCAGGAAAAGAAGTTCTGGAGATAGAACGTGAAGGTCTGGCGCAGTTAGATCAATACATTAATCAGGACTTTAGCCTCGCGTGTGAAAAACTTTTCCACTGCACAGGCAAAGTCGTGGTGATGGGAATGGGCAAATCCGGGCACATTGGACGTAAAATGGCAGCCACGTTCGCCAGTACCGGCACGACCGCCTTTTTCGTTCACCCCGGTGAAGCGGCGCACGGTGACCTGGGGATGGTCTCGGCGCAGGATATCGTTATCGCGTTATCGAACTCCGGCGAATCAAATGAAATCCTGGCGCTGATCCCGGTGCTGAAGCGACTTCACGTTCCCCTCATCTGTGTCACCAGCCGTCCTGAGAGCAGCATGGCGCGCGCTGCGGATATCCATCTGTGCGTCAAAGTGCCGAAAGAGGCCTGCCCGCTGGGGCTGGCTCCGACTTCCAGCACCACCGCTGCGCTGGTAATGGGGGATGCGTTGGCCGTCGCCCTGCTCGAAGCCCGCGGCTTTACCGCCGAAGATTTCGCCCTCTCCCATCCGGGCGGCGCGCTGGGGCGTAAATTGCTGCTGCGGGTGAATGACATCATGCACACCGGGGATGAAATTCCGCGCGTCAGTAAAGACGCCTCCCTGCGCGATGCGCTGCTGGAGATCACCCGTAAAAATCTTGGCATGACCGTCATCTGCGACCAGCAGATGAAAATTGACGGGATTTTCACCGATGGGGATCTACGCCGCGTATTCGATATGGGGGTAGATGTTCGTAAGCTGGGTATCGCCGATGTGATGACCCCAGGGGGGATTCGGGTGCGTCCCGGCCAGCTTGCTGTTGAAGTATTAAACCTGATGCAGTCCCGCAATATCACCTCCGTTATGGTTGCTGATGGCGACCAATTGCTGGGTGTGGTACATATGCATGATCTGCTGCGCGCAGGCGTAGTGTAATGAAGGATAAGACAATGATTAATGCGGGTGCATCCCTTGCAACCTGTTATGGCCCGGTCAGTGCGCAGATGATGTCGCAGGCCGAAAACATTCGCCTGCTGATCCTGGATGTCGATGGCGTGCTGTCTGACGGCCTGATTTATATGGGCAACAATGGCGAAGAGCTGAAAGCCTTCAACGTACGTGATGGCTACGGTATTCGCTGTGCGCTCACTTCTGGCATAGAAGTTGCCATTATCACCGGGCGTAAGGCTAAACTGGTAGAAGATCGCTGCGAAACGCTGGGCATTACTCATCTCTATCAGGGGCAGTCCGATAAGATGGTCGCTTTCAGGGACTTACTTGGTAAACTTGCCATCGCCCCGGAAAACGTTGCCTATGTCGGAGACGATCTTATTGACTGGCCAGTGATGGCAGAAGTGGGACTCAGCGTCGCCGTTGCCGATGCGCATCCGCTTTTGATCCCGCGCGCTGACTATGTCACCCGTATTAACGGTGGCCGCGGCGCAGTGAGAGAAGTCTGCGACCTGCTGCTGCTGGCGCAAGGTAAGCTTGATGAGGCCAAAGGGCAATCGATATGAGTAAAACCAGACGTTGGGTTATTATTCTGCTTTCGCTGGTAGCACTGGTACTGATTGGCGTGAATCTCGCTGACCGGGACGACGAACAAGCGCCGACGGTCAATACTAACGATCCAACATATAAAAGCGATCATAGCGATACCGTGGTCTACAGTCCGGAAGGGGCGCTGAATTATCGCCTTATCGCTCAGCATGTTGAGTATTTTTCCGAACAGGGCGTCTCCTGGTTTACCCAACCGGTGATGACCACCTTTGATGTCAATAAAATTCCGACCTGGTCGATTAAATCAGACCGGGCAAAACTGACGAATGACCGTATGCTTTATCTGTATGGTCATGTTGAGGTGAATGCGCTGACCGCAGACTCACAGCTGCGCAAAATCACAACCGATAACGCACAGATTAACCTTGTGACGCAGGATGTCACGTCGCAGGATCTGGTTACGCTATACGGCACAACATTTAATTCCAGCGGTCTGAGAATGCGCGGGAACTTACGCAGCAAGAACGCAGAGCTGATTGAAAAGGTTAGAACCTCCTATGAAATTCCAAGCAAACAAACTCAGCCTTAAATTTGTTATTGCCAGCGCGCTGCTGGCCGTCAGCCTGCCTGCGTTTGCTGTGACGGGTGATACCGAACAGCCGATTCATATCGAATCCGATACGCAATCGCTCGATATGCAGGGTAACGTTGTGACCTTTACCGGCAATGTCGTCGTGACTCAGGGCACCATCAAAATCAACGCCGACAAGGTGGTGGTGACGCGTCCTGGCGGTGAAGACGGTAAAGAGATTATCGATGGCTACGGCAACCCGGCTACCTTCTACCAGATGCAGGACAACGGCAAGCCGGTGAAAGGGCACGCCTCCCAGATGCACTACGAGCTGGCGAAAGACTTCGTGGTGTTGACCGGCAATGCGTTCCTGGAGCAGCTCGACAGCAACATCAAGGGCGACAAGATTACCTATCTGGTGAAAGAGCAAAAAATGCAGGCCTTCAGTGAAAAAGGCAAACGCGTGACGACCGTTCTGGTTCCATCGCAGCTGCAGGACAAAAACAACACTCAGGCCCCGGCACAGAAAAAGAGTAACTAATTCGTTATGGCAACATTAACTGCAAAGAATCTCGCCAAAGCCTACAAGGGCCGTCGCGTAGTGGAAGATGTCAGTTTGACCGTCAACTCCGGCGAAATTGTCGGCCTGTTGGGTCCTAACGGTGCAGGTAAAACCACCACCTTTTATATGGTGGTAGGCATTGTGCCGCGCGACGCGGGCAACATCATCATTGATGACGAAGACATCAGCCTGCTGCCCCTTCACGCGCGTGCGCGCCGCGGCATCGGTTACCTGCCGCAGGAAGCCTCAATTTTTCGCCGTCTCAGCGTCTTCGACAACCTGATGGCGGTGCTGCAAATCCGTGACGATTTGACCTCCGAACAGCGTCAGGATCGCGCCAACGAACTGATGGAAGAGTTCCATATCGAACATCTGCGCGACAGCATGGGCCAGGCGCTCTCCGGTGGTGAACGCCGCCGTGTGGAAATTGCCCGCGCGCTGGCGGCCAACCCGAAATTTATCCTGCTCGATGAACCTTTCGCGGGTGTTGACCCGATTTCGGTTATCGATATCAAACGTATTATTGAGCATCTGCGCGACAGTGGCCTGGGCGTGCTTATCACCGACCACAACGTACGCGAGACGCTGGCGGTCTGTGAGCGAGCCTACATCGTCAGCCAGGGCCATCTTATTGCCCACGGTACACCGCAACAGATCCTCGAAGATGAGCATGTTAAGCGCGTGTATCTTGGGGAAGACTTCAGACTCTGATAGGGTAGAAGTTCAGTCTCGCGTAAACGGAGAAAAATGCTCTGAACATGAAGCAAGGTTTGCAATTAAGGCTCAGCCAACAGCTGGCAATGACGCCGCAGTTACAACAGGCTATTCGTCTGTTGCAGCTGTCAACGCTGGAACTTCAGCAGGAACTCCAGCAGGCGCTGGACAGTAATCCCCTGCTTGAGCAAACCGATCTTCACGATGAGGTAGAAACTCAGCAAACCCAGGATAACGAAACTCTCGACAGCGTTGATGCGCTGGAGCAAAAAGAGATGCCTGACGAGCTTCCTCTCGATGCCAGCTGGGATGAGATCTACACCGCCGGCACGCCATCCGGCACGCGCGCAGACTACCAGGATGATGAATTGCCGGTGTATCAGGGCGAAACTACCCAGTCGCTGCAGGATTACCTGATGTGGCAGGTGGAGCTGACGCCCTTTTCCGATACCGATCGCGCCATCGCCACCTCCATTGTCGATGCCGTCGATGAGACCGGCTATTTGACCGTGTCGCTGGACGACATTCTGGAAAGCATCGGTGATGATGAGATCGATCTCGAAGAGATCGAAGCGGTTCTGAAGCGCGTTCAGCGTTTTGATCCGGTTGGCGTCGCGGCACGCGATTTACGTGACTGCCTGCTGATTCAGCTTTCGCAGTTTGTTAAAGAGACGCCGTGGCTGGAAGAGGCTCGCCTGATCGTCAGCGAGCATCTGGATCTGCTGGCTAACCACGACTTCCGCTCCCTGATGCGCGTGACGCGGCTGAAGGAAGAGATCCTGAAAGAAGCGGTCAATCTGATTCAGTCGCTGGATCCGCGTCCGGGGCAGTCTATCCAGACCAGCGAGCCCGAGTACGTCATTCCCGATGTACTGGTGCGCAAGCATAACGGCCTGTGGACCGTGGAGTTGAATTCCGACAGCATCCCTCGTCTGCAGATAAATCAGCAGTACGCCTCGATGTGCACCAGCGCGCGCAACGACTCGGATAACCAATATATCCGCAGTAATCTTCAGGAAGCGCGCTGGCTGATCAAAAGCCTCGAGAGCCGCAATGATACGCTGCTGCGCGTCAGCCGCTGCATCGTGGAACAACAGCAGGCGTTCTTTGAACAAGGTGAAGAATTTATGAGGCCGATGGTGCTGGCCGATATCGCCCAGGCCGTCGAGATGCATGAATCGACGATTTCCCGCGTGACGACGCAGAAGTATCTGCACAGTCCGCGCGGTATTTTTGAGCTTAAGTATTTTTTCTCCAGCCATGTCAACACCGAAGGCGGCGGCGAAGCTTCGTCGACGGCCATCCGGGCGCTGGTGAAAAAGTTGATCGCCGCGGAAAACCCCGCGAAACCACTGAGCGACAGTAAGTTAACCACCATGCTGTCCGATCAAGGTATCATGGTTGCACGCCGCACTGTTGCGAAGTATCGAGAGTCTTTATCCATTCCGCCGTCAAACCAGCGTAAACAACTGGTCTGACTCTACCGATAAGGAAGACACTATGCAGCTCAACATCACTGGACACAACGTCGAAATCACTGAGGCCCTGCGCGATTTTGTGAATGCAAAATTCGCTAAGCTTGAGCAGTATTTTGAGAGGATCAATCAGGTCTACATTGTGTTAAAAGTGGAAAAAGTGACTCATATCTCGGATGCGACCCTGCACGTCAACGGGGGCGAAATCCATGCCAGTGCGGAAGGGCAAGACATGTACGCGGCTATCGACGGCTTGATTGACAAGCTGGCACGACAGCTAAACAAACATAAAGATAAACTGAAACAACACTAATTGTCCGGGCAGTTAACGGGTGCAGGTTGGCCTGTTGTGAAACACAACGGGCCCTTTGTACAGTTAGCGCTTAGGTGAAATTATGATGAATAACGATTCAACTCTACAACTGAGCAGTGTCCTTAATCAGGAATGTACCCGCAGTGCCGTCCACTGCCAGAGCAAAAAACGTGCGCTGGAGATCATCAGTGAACTGGCCGCAAAGCAGCTGAGCCTGCCGCCCCAGGTGGTGTTTGAAGCGATCCTGACCCGTGAAAAAATGGGCAGTACCGGCATCGGCAACGGCATTGCCATTCCCCATGGCAAACTTGAAGAGGATACTCTGCGTGCTGTAGGCGTGTTTGTTCAGCTGGAAACACCTATCGCCTTTGATGCCATTGATAACCAGCCTGTCGATTTGCTGTTTGCCCTGCTGGTACCCGCGGATCAGACCAAAACACATTTGCATACCCTCTCGCTGGTGGCCAAACGTCTGGCGGATAAAACCATCTGTCGCCGTTTGCGTGCGGCACAGAGCGATGAGGAGCTCTATCAAATCATTACGGAAACGGAAGGCAATCAGGATGATGCGTAATCGGGTGATGGCTTTGACATCTGTAGTCCTGAGGAGAAATGGTACATGGTGCTGATGATCGTCAGCGGTCGTTCGGGATCCGGAAAATCGGTCGCCCTGCGAGCGCTGGAAGATATGGGCTTTTACTGCGTAGATAACCTGCCGGTGGTGCTGCTGCCCGAGCTGGCGAAATCGCTGGCCGATCGGCAGATTTCGGCCGCGGTCAGCATCGACGTGCGTAACATGCCTGAATCGCCGGAGATCTTTGAGCAGGCGATGAGCAATTTGCCAGAGGCATTTTCACCTCAGCTGCTGTTCCTTGATGCCGATCGCAATACGCTGATCCGTCGCTACAGCGATACCCGCCGTCTGCATCCGCTCTCCAGCAAAAATCTGTCGCTGGAAAGCGCCATTGACCAGGAGAGCGATCTGCTGGAGCCGCTGCGCTCCCGCGCCGATCTGATCGTCGATACTTCTGAAATGTCCGTCCATGAACTGGCGGAGATGCTGCGTACCCGCCTGCTGGGCAAACGCGAGCGTGAGCTGACGATGGTCTTTGAATCCTTCGGCTTTAAGCACGGCATCCCTATCGACGCAGACTATGTGTTTGACGTGCGCTTCCTGCCGAACCCGCACTGGGATCCCAAGCTGCGTCCGATGACCGGCCTGGATAAGCCGGTTGCCGCGTTCCTTGACAGGCATACGGAAGTACATAACTTTATCTATCAGACGCGCAGCTACCTTGAACTCTGGTTGCCGATGCTGGAGACAAACAATCGCAGCTATCTGACGGTGGCGATTGGCTGTACCGGGGGCAAACACCGTTCGGTCTACATTGCTGAGCAACTGGCTGACTATTTCCGCTCGCGCGGCAAAAACGTGCAGTCCCGTCATCGTACGCTGGAAAAACGTAAAACATGACCGTAAAGCAGACCGTTGAGATCACCAATAAGCTGGGCATGCATGCACGCCCGGCGATGAAGTTATTTGAACTGATGCAGGGGTTTGACGCGGAAGTTCTGCTGCGTAATGACGAAGGCACCGAAGCCGAAGCCAACAGCGTGATTGCGCTGCTGATGCTGGACTCCGCCAAGGGCCGCCAGATCGAAATCGAAGCCACCGGCCCGCAGGAAGTCGAGGCGCTGGCGGCGGTGATTGCGCTGTTTAACGCCGGATTTGATGAGGATTAATGCAGCTTATTTGCCTGCATAAACCCTTCCCCACCCAGCTGACGCATCTGGCGCAGGATCCACGCCTGACGGCTGCGTACATAGCCTGAGGGTGCGCTGGCCTTAAAGCGGATTGGGTTCGGTAACACGGCGGCCAGCAGCGCGGCTTCAGATGCCGACAGGCGGCTGGCAGGTTTGTGGAAATAACGCTGGGCGGCGGCTTCAACACCAAAGACGCCCTCGCCAAACTCCGCGATATTCAGGTACACCGTCAGGATGCGTTTCTTACTCCACACCGTTTCGATCCCCAGCGTCAGCCCGGCTTCAAATCCCTTTCTCATCCAGCTGCGTCCATCCCACAAAAACAGGTTTTTCGCCGTTTGCTGAGAAAGCGTCGATGCGCCGCGAATACGGCTCTCATTACGCTCGTTATGCGCTAACGCCTTCTCTATCGCCCCCACGTCAAACCCCCAGTGGTCCGGGAATTTCTGATCTTCGGCGGCAATAACGGCCAGTCCCATCCACGGCGAGATCTCATCCATACTCACCCAGTCAGAATGGGCAACATAGCTGAAATCCCCTCTCAGCCAGCTTCCCAGCTGACGTTCAATCATCACCGCCGAAAACGGCACCGGCACAAAGCTAAACAGGGCGATGCCGCCCCCCCAGAAGACCGCCATCACCAGCAAAACGCGAATGACGATCCGTCTTACCCAGCCGGATCGGGGACGCTTCAATCTCATGCCGCCAGCACCAGTACGCGAGCGACGAGCTTCTCAATGCCCGTCGCGGCTTCCGCAATATTTTGCGCCAGCATGTACGCAGGGGTGGTCACAATCCTGTTCTCTTCATCAACCACGATGTCGTCCACCGGACAAGTGATATGCTCACCGCCCATATCCTCAATCGCCTCGGCGGTATCGATGTCGGTACCGATGGTCAGACGCAGCGGGATATCGAAGATAGCCGGCAGCATCGCGGGAGCAATACAGATAAAGCCCAGCGGTTTCCCGGCCTCATGCATCTCCAGCGCCAGAGCTTTTAAATCGTTCTCTACCCGGCAGGCGCTGCCCTGGTGGGCAAAATCGCTGAGGTTCTTTGCGGCGCCAAAACCGCCCGGGACAATTAGCGCATCCAGCTCCGCGGCACGCGCCTCACTGAGCGGGCGGATCTGCCCGCGCGCGATCCGCGCCGCTTCAGTCAGAACATTTCGGCTTTCCGCCAGCGGTTCGCCGGTCAGGTGATTAATAACATCGGACTGGGCTTTGTCGGGGGCAAAACAGACCGCTTCTGCGCCGTTACGCGCCAGCGCCAGCAGCGTCATAACCGCTTCATGAATTTCAGAACCATCGTAAACACCGCAACCGCTCAGTACTACACCAACCTTTTTCATCCTGCGATCCCTCTCGAAAAATGTTACATGCACATTAAAAATTCTGATTAAAACGGTGTGCTTCACACATTTAACTGATTCATGTAACAAAGTATTTAAGATTTGCTATCTTAACTGCTTGCGGCCTGAATTTTCCGGCTACGCCATTATCCTAAAATAACGTCTTAAGGCGCAGCCAAGATTTCCCTGGTGTTGGCGCAGTATTCGCGCACCCCGGTTTAGCCGGGGTCATTTTTTTCTGCTCTCCACCCAGGCTTTCAGAACGGCCACATCGTTTTGCCACTCCTGCTTCATCTCTTCAACCCATTCACCCACGTTATCTTCCCACGCCGGTAAATCCGGGGACTGGATCTGCTTACCTAACTGTTGTAGATGGCGCAATCCGATAGATCCGGCGGCACCTTTGATCTTATGACCCTCTTCAACGATGCCTTTCTGATCCCGCGCCGTCAGATTAGACTCCAGCACGTTCAGATAACCCGGCATCATCTTTTCGAATATGGCTATACCGTCCGTGATCAACTTCGGACCCACCAGCTCGATGTACTGCTCCAGCATTTCGATATCCAGCAAAGACTGCACTTTTCCCGTATCTACCGTCGTCATGGTGCTCTCCTCTTCGTCACAGGTGTCCCAGAACTTCTTAATCATGGCGGTTAAGGCCGGTACCGCCAGCGGTTTACTCAGTACGTCGTCCATACCGGCATCGAGATACTCTTTTTTGTCTTTCAGCACGTTGGCGGTGAGTGCCACCAGCGGCGGCAGCTCGTCGCTGGCGTAGCGGCTGGTCAGTTCACGGGAGATGTCCAGCCCGGTCATGTCCGGGAGCTGAATATCCAGCAGCACCAGGTCGTATTCTCCCGGGGTGAACATCTCCAGCGCGGCTTTACCGGTCATGGCGACGTCCACGCTGCTGCCGAGTTTCTCCAGCACCGAACGCGCAACAATCACGTTCAGTTCAATGTCTTCCACCAGCAGCACGTGCAGGGCAGGCAGCGGCATATCATCGTGAGCAAAGGTATCCTCGACCTCTTCCGCCACGGCCGGAGCGTGAACGCTGAGTTTAAACAGGGAGCCGTGCCCAGGATTACTGGCTACGGTAATGTCGCCCCCCATGCTCTTCGCCAGCCGGCGTGATACCGCCAGGCCAATGCCGGTGCCGGTGGCTGGCTTGCCGCCCTGGCTGTCTTTAACCTGATAATACATGGCGAAGATCTTGTCCTGCTCCTCCTGCGGAATACCGATACCGGAATCCTCCACCTCGAAGTGCAGCATCTCGCCCTCGCCGTAACGCACGCGAACCGCAACCTGTCCGTTCTGGGTAAACTTGACCGCGTTGCTGATCAAGTTCCACAGGATCTGACGCAGGCGGGTGCCGTCAGTCACCACCTTGTGCGGCAGCGGCAGAGTTGGCTCCATCACAAAGCGTAGCCCTTTCTGCTGCGCCTGCAGGCCGGAGAGGTTTTCCAGATCGGCAAGGAAGCTGGTGAAGTCCACCGGCTGGTTATCCAGCTGGACTTTGCGCCGCTCCATCTTATCCATGTCGATAATATCGTTGAAGATATTACCGAGCGTGACCGCTGAAACGTGGATTGTTTTCAGATATTTCTCCTGCTCGGTCGTCAGTTCGGTATCGAGCAGAATGCGGCTTAAGCCAACGATGCCGTTGAGCGGGGTACGCAGCTCATGGCTGATGGTGGAGATAAAGGTGGTCTTATCGCGGCTGGCGCGCTCCAGAGCATCCTGATAGCGCTTACGCTCGGTAATGTCTCGCCCGAAGCCCATCAGCCCGTGGCGTTTCCCGACGCGGTCGTAATAAGGCACTTTACGGATTTCAAAACAGGCTTTACGCCCGTCCGGGTAGTCGAGCCACTGTTCGTAGGTCAGGGAGACATTATGACGGAATACCTTCTCATCGGTTTCGATAACTTTGGCGGCCGCCTCGGGTGAGTAGACGTCCTGCGGACGCAGGCTGACGAGCTGCTTTTCGCTTTTACCGGTCAGGAGCTCCATCGCCCGGTTACAGCCTGAGAACTCTTTGTCTTCATTACGGTAGAAGACCAGATCCGGGGAGGCATCAAGGAACGAGCGCAGGAATGAGGATTGCTGCTCAAGCTGGATCTGCGTCTGCTCGCGCTCTTTCATTTCGATTTTCAGCTGTTCCAGCGTGGTCTGGCGCTCGGCCTCCGCTTTTACGCGGTCTGAGATCTCCTGGTTCAGTTGGGCAATGTTATCTTTCAGCTGCACGTTGAGCTTCAAATCGCGCTCGCGCATCTCCTCCAGCTTTTCCACCAGCCGGGTCAGCCGCTGGCGGGACTCTTCCAGCTGTTCAACCACCACCGAGAGGAAATAGACCGCCCAGGGGGTGATCAGCAGGCCGAAGAAAATAGACCGGATGAGGTCAATGCTCTCAACCTGGCCGTGCAGGACCATAGTAATGGCCATCTGCACCACAATCGCCAGCACCACCAGCGCCAGCGCCAGCAACAGGGAGAAGCGGACCAGGCCAAGCTTCATCATCAGATCGACATAGTATTGCGCCAGTAACCGAATTTGCTTCATAGGGGATCTCTTCACGACGTCATCGCACAATAATACTCAAATTCCAGGCAAGACGTTGAAGGTTGTGCAAAAAAGTGAGGGGTAAAACAGAGGAGGCACCTCACCTCCCAAAGGAGGAGATGAGGTGTGAAGGGTCAGGAGCGCTTCAACAGCATCCAGAGACTGATCAGGAAGAAGGAGGCGCTCGGCAGTAGCGCGCCGATAATTGGCGGGATACCGTAAACCAGCGTCAACGGACCGAAGATCTGATCGAGAACGTAGAAAACAAAGCCGAAGCTGATGCCGGTGACGACGCGTACCCCCATGGGAACGCTACGCAGCGGGCCGAAGATAAACGACAGCGCCATCAGCATCATCACCGCCACGGAGAGCGGCTGGAAGATCTTGCTCCACATATTGAGCTGGTAACGTCCGGCGTCCTGGCCGCTCGACTTCAGGTACTTCACGTAGTTGTGCAGCCCGCTGATGGACAGCGCATCCGGATCGAGGGCTACCACGCCGAGCTTGTCGGGGGTCAGATTGGTTTTCCAGGTGCCAGTGACCGTTTGCGAACCGGTGATCTGCTTTGGATCCTGCAGGTTTGACTCATCCACCTGGGACAGACGCCAGACCTTTTTATCGGTATCGAAGGTGGCCGACGTGGCATAACGAACCGCCTGCAAACGGCGCTGATCGTTAAAGCTGTAGATGCTCACGCCGCCGAGCGTGTTATCGCCGGTAACACGTTCGATATAGACAAAGTTATTGCCGTCTTTCGCCCACAGCCCCTGCTGGGTAGAGAGCAGCGAGCCGCCATACATCATCTGTGCGCGATAGTTACGCGCCATCTGCTCGCCCTGCGGTGCAACCCACTCGCCCATCGCCATCGTCAGCAATACCAGCGGGATTGCGGTTTTCATCACTGACAGCGCAACCTGCATACGGGTAAAGCCCGACGCCTGCATTACCACCAGCTCACTGCGCTGCGCCAGCATCCCCAGCCCCAGCAGGGCGCCTAACAGCGCCGCCATCGGGAAGAAGATTTGCACATCTTTCGGAATGCTGAGCAGGGTATACATACCCGCCCCCAACGCATCATAGCTCCCCTGCCCGGCCTTTTTCAGCTGGTCGACAAACTTGATGATGGCTGAGAGAGACACCAGCATGAATAACGTCATCATGATGGTGGTAAAAATGGTTTTACCGATATAGCGGTCAAGAACGCCAAACGCCTGCATTACACCGCTCCTTTACGCGTAAACCGGGCTCGTACACGGCGCATCGGCACGGTATCCCACAGGTTGAGGATGACGGCCAACAGCAGATAGAGTCCGTTAATCACCCATGTCCAGATAACCGGGTCGATTTTTCCTTTACCGCCATTCGATTTGATCGAGGTTTGCAGCAGGAAGAACACCAGATACAGCAGCATCGCGGGCAGCATGGAAAGCACACGACCCTGGCGTGGGTTGACCACGCTGAGCGGCACCACCATCAACGCCATCATAAAGACGGTGAATACCAGAGTAATACGCCAGTGCAGCTCCGCGCGGGCACGATTGGTATCGGTATTGATCAGCGTACGCATGCTCATCTGCTCAGTATCGCTGGGATCCAGCGCCACCGCCTGATGACCAATAATCGCCTGATAGTTCTGGAAGTCGGTGATGCGGAAGTCGCGCAGCAGCGCCGTGCCCTCAAAGCGGGTGCCTTTATTCAGGGTCACGATCTGCGAACCGTCTTTACCCTGCGCGAGCTGACCGGAGTCGGCTACCACCACCGACGGACGAGCATTTCCTTTAGGGCGGATTTGCGCGAGGAAAACCTCGTTAAAGCTGCTGCCATCCACGCTTTCGATAAACAGCACGGAATTACCATCTGTAGCCTGCTGGAACTGCCCCTGCGCCAGTGCGGCCATGCCGGGGTTCGCTTTCGCTTCAGCCAGCACCTCATCCTGATGACGGGAAGAGACAGGACCAGCCCACATCACGTTCACCGCGGCGACGATGCCGGTAAACAGCGCCAGGACCATGGCGGCCTTAATCAGAACCGCTTTACTCAAACCACAGGCATGCATGACGGTGATTTCGCTTTCGGTATAGAGTTTACCGAGCGTCATCAGCAGTCCGAGGAAAAGGCTTAATGGCAGGATAAGCTGCGCCATTTCAGGCACGCCTAACCCAAGCAGAGAAAGCACCAGATTTGTGGGAATTTCGCCGTCGACAGCCGCGCCGAGGATCCTCACCAGTTTCTGACAGAAAAAGATCAGAAGCAGGATGAAGAGTATCGCCAGCTGGCTTTTTAGCGTCTCCCGCACCAGATATCTTATGATTATCACATTAAATACGCCCGTAAAAACCCGTCTTTTTGCAGGAAAATCGCTTGTTTCATGGCTTAAACGTCATTTATTCTCTTGAGTCGTCGAAATCATCGCTAAGATTAGAACACCCGGCGGATTCGCGCTTCAGCAGTTGCTATGACGTGTCGAAACCGTAATAACGTAAGATTAACACGAAGTCACCGCAACAGCGGGCATGAGTTACGAAAGGTTTCAATTCTATCCGTAGCTGCTGCTGTTGTCTTTAAGATTCAGGAGCGTAGTTCATGGAGTTCAGTGTAAAAAGCGGTAGCCCGGAGAAACAGCGGAGTGCCTGCATCGTTGTCGGCGTGTTTGAACCCCGCAGACTCTCTCCGATCGCAGAGCAGCTCGATAAAATCAGTGACGGCTACATCAGCGCCCTGCTGCGCCGTGGCGAGCTGGAAGGCAAACCGGGACAGACGCTGCTGCTGCATCATGTGCCGAACGTACTGTCCGAGCGTATCCTGCTGATTGGCTGTGGCAAAGAGCGCGAGCTGGATGAGCGCCAGTACAAACAGGTTATTCAGAAAACGATTAATACGCTGAATGATACTGGCTCAATGGAGGCCGTGTGTTTTCTGACCGAACTGCACGTCAAAGGCCGCAACACCTACTGGAAAGTGCGTCAGGCGGTTGAGACAGCAAAAGAGACGCTGTACAGCTTTGATCAGCTGAAAACCACCAAAAGCGAACCCCGTCGTCCGCTGCGTAAAATGGTCTTTAACGTCCCGACCCGTCGTGAGCTGACCAGCGGCGAGCGCGCCATCCAGCATGGTCTGGCCATCGCTGCCGGGATCAAGGCTGCGAAAGACCTCGGCAATATGCCGCCAAACATCTGTAACGCGGGTTATCTCGCCTCCCAGGCGCGCCAGCTGGCAGACTCCTACAGCAAAAACGTTGTCACCCGCGTGATTGGCGAGCAGCAGATGAAAGAGCTGGGTATGCACTCCTACCTGGCCGTCGGGAACGGTTCACAAAATGAATCCCTGATGTCGGTCATTGAGTATAAGGGCAGCCCGTCTGAAGATGTGCGTCCGATTGTACTGGTCGGTAAAGGCCTGACCTTCGACTCCGGCGGTATCTCTATCAAGCCTGCCGAAGGCATGGACGAGATGAAGTACGACATGTGCGGCGCGGCAGCGGTCTACGGCGTGATGCGCATGGTCGCGGAACTCCAGCTGCCCATCAACGTGATCGGCGTGCTGGCGGGCTGTGAAAACATGCCGGGTGGTCGCGCCTATCGTCCTGGCGACGTGCTCACCACCATGTCGGGGCAGACCGTGGAAGTGCTGAACACCGACGCTGAAGGCCGTCTGGTGCTTTGCGACGTACTGACCTACGTTGAGCGCTTCGAGCCAGAAGCGGTGATCGACGTGGCAACTCTGACCGGCGCCTGTGTAATTGCGCTGGGGCATCACATCACCGGTCTGATGTCGAACCACAACCCGTTGGCCCACGAGCTGATTGGCGCCTCTGAACAGGCGGGTGACCGTGCGTGGCGTCTGCCGATGGCCGATGAGTACCAGGAGCAGCTGGAGTCCAACTTTGCGGATATGGCCAACATCGGTGGGCGTCCTGGCGGGGCCATTACTGCCGCCTGCTTCCTGGCGCGCTTTACCCGCAAATACAACTGGGCCCACCTGGACATCGCCGGTACCGCATGGCGTTCCGGTAAAGCCAAAGGCGCTACCGGCCGCCCTGTTGCTCTGCTGTCGCAGTTCCTGCTGAACCGCGCCGGGTTTAACGGCGAAGAGTAATTCATCGTCTGTTGCCCGGTGGCGCTACGCTTACCGGGCCTACGGAAAATGCCGTTTGTAGGCCGGGTAAGCGTAGCGCCACCCGGCTTTGCATTTAAATCCAAAACAAGAAGCCCCATATATGAAAAACGCAACGTTCTATCTTCTGGACAATGACACGCAACAGGATGGCTTAAGCGCCGTCGAACAGCTGGTGTGTGAGATTGCCGCAGAACGTTGGCGCGGTGGAAAACGCGTGCTCATTGCCTGCGAAGATGAACAGCAGGCCATCCGTCTGGATGAAGCCCTGTGGGCACGACCGTCAGAAAGTTTTGTTCCGCATAATCTCGCGGGGGAAGGACCGCGCGGTGGCGCGCCGGTGGAGATCGCCTGGCCGCAAAAACGCAACAGCAGCCCGCGGGATATTTTAATCAGCCTGCGTACCGGCTTTGCAGATTTTGCCACCGCTTTCACAGAAGTGGTAGACTTTGTCCCTCACGAAGATTCTTTGAAACAACTGGCGCGCGAACGCTATAAAGCGTACCGCCTGGCTGGTTTTAACCTGAATACGGCAACCTGGAAATAATGGAAAAGACATACAACCCACGCGATATCGAACAGCCGCTTTACGAGCACTGGGAACAGCAGGGCTATTTCAAGCCTAACGGCGATGAAAGCAAAGAGTCCTTCTGCATCATGATCCCGCCGCCGAACGTCACCGGCAGTTTGCATATGGGTCATGCCTTCCAGCAGACCATCATGGACACCATGATCCGTTACCAGCGCATGCAGGGTAAAAACACCCTGTGGCAGGCCGGTACTGACCACGCGGGTATTGCTACCCAGATGGTGGTCGAACGCAAGATTGCCGCTGAAGAAGGTAAAACCCGTCACGACTACGGCCGCGACGCCTTTATCGACAAAATCTGGCAGTGGAAAGCAGAATCCGGCGGCACCATTACCCGTCAGATGCGCCGTCTCGGTAACTCCGTGGACTGGGAGCGCGAGCGCTTCACCATGGACGAAGGTCTCTCCAACGCCGTAAAAGAAGTGTTCGTCCGTCTGTATAAAGAAGACCTGATTTACCGCGGCAAGCGCCTGGTAAACTGGGACCCGAAACTGCGCACCGCCATCTCTGACCTGGAAGTGGAAAACCGCGAGTCTAAAGGCTCCATGTGGCACATCCGCTATCCGCTGGCCGACGGTGCCAAAACCGCAGACGGTAAAGATTATCTGGTGGTCGCCACCACGCGTCCGGAAACCCTGCTGGGCGACACCGGCGTAGCCGTGAACCCGGAAGATCCGCGTTATAAAGATCTGATTGGCAAGTTCGTGGTGCTGCCGCTGGTAAACCGCCGCATTCCGATTGTGGGCGATGAACACGCTGACATGGAAAAAGGCACAGGCTGCGTGAAGATCACCCCGGCGCACGACTTTAACGACTACGAAGTCGGTCGTCGTCACGCCCTGCCGATGATCAACATCCTGACCTTTGATGGTGACATCCGTGAAAGCGCGGAAGTGTATGACACCAAAGGCGAAGAGTCTGACGTTTATTCCAGCGACATCCCGGCTGAGTTCCAGAAGCTGGAGCGTTTTGCCGCGCGTAAAGCAGTGGTTGCCGCTGTTGATGCTCTGGGCCTGCTGGAAGAGATCAAACCGCACGACCTCACCGTTCCTTACGGTGACCGTGGCGGCGTGGTGATCGAACCGATGCTGACCGACCAGTGGTACGTCCGCGCCGACGTGCTGGCGAAACCGGCGGTTGAAGCGGTTGAGAACGGTAGCATCCAGTTCGTACCGAAACAGTACGAAAACATGTACTTCTCCTGGATGCGCGATATTCAGGACTGGTGTATCTCCCGTCAGCTGTGGTGGGGTCACCGCATTCCGGCGTGGTATGACAACGAAGGCAACGTCTACGTTGGTCGCACTGAAGACGAAGTGCGTCAGGAAAACAACCTGAGCGCTGACGTTGCCCTGCGTCAGGACGAGGACGTGCTGGACACCTGGTTCTCCTCCGCGCTGTGGACCTTCTCCACGCTCGGCTGGCCAGAGAACACCGACGCGCTGCGTCAGTTCCACCCAACCAGCGTGATGGTGTCCGGCTTCGACATTATCTTCTTCTGGATCGCCCGCATGATCATGATGACCATGCACTTCATCAAAGATGAAGACGGCAAGCCGCAGGTTCCGTTCCATACCGTCTACATGACCGGTCTGATCCGTGACGACGAAGGCCAGAAGATGTCCAAGTCCAAGGGTAACGTTATTGACCCGCTGGACATGGTTGACGGTATCTCGCTGGAAGACCTGCTGGAGAAACGTACCGGCAACATGATGCAGCCGCAGCTGGCTGAGAAGATCCGCAAGCGTACCGAGAAGCAGTTCCCGGACGGCATCGAGCCACACGGCACCGACGCCCTGCGTTTCACCCTCGCGGCGCTGGCCTCTACCGGTCGTGACATCAACTGGGACATGAAGCGTCTGGAAGGTTACCGCAACTTCTGTAACAAGCTGTGGAACGCCAGCCGCTTTGTGCTGATGAACACCGAAGATCAGGATTGCGGCTTTAACGGCGGCGAAATGACCCTGTCGCTGGCCGACCGCTGGATCCTGGCGGAATTCAACCAGACCACTAAAGCGTTCCGTGAGGCGCTGGATAGCTATCGCTTCGATATCGCAGCAGGCATCCTGTACGAGTTCACCTGGAACCAGTTCTGTGACTGGTACCTGGAGCTGACCAAACCGGTTATGAACGGCGGAACTGAAGCGGAACTGCGCGGCACGCGCAATACCCTGATTACCGTGCTGGAAGGTCTGCTGCGCCTGGCGCACCCGATCATCCCGTTCATCACCGAAACCATCTGGCAGCGTGTGAAGGTCATTGCCGGTATCAGTGCCGACACCATCATGCTGCAGCCGTTCCCGGAATTCGATGCTGCGCAGGTTGATGAGGCCGCAGCCGCCGATACCGAGTGGCTGAAGCAGGCGATCGTTGCCGTGCGTAACATCCGTGCAGAGATGAACATCTCCCCGGGTAAACCGCTGGCGCTGCTGCTGCGTGGCTGCAGCGAGGCTGCGGTTCGTCGCGTCACCGAGAACAGCACCTTCCTGCAGACCATGGCGCGTCTGGAGAGCATCACCGTGCTGCCTGCGGATGATAAAGGTCCGGTCTCCGTGACCAAAATCATCGACGGTGCCGAGCTGCTGATCCCGATGGCTGGCCTGGTTGACAAAGATGCTGAGCTGGCACGTCTGGCGAAAGAAGTGGCCAAAGTCGAAATCGAAATCGGTAAGATCGAAAGCAAACTGTCTAACGAAGGCTTTGTCGCCCGCGCACCGGAAGCGGTTATCGCTAAAGAGCGTGAGCGTCTGGTTGGTTTCGCCGATGCGAAAGCGAAACTGATTGAGCAACAGGCTGTCATTAGCGCGCTGTGATGAGTGAAGCTATGCATGTAAATGCCTCTGTAACGGCGCATCTGCGCCGTATCACCGCCACGGATAACCCGGCAATTGCCGGCGTTATCCGCCGGGTATCAGCCGAATACGGCCTGACGGCCGATAAAGGCTATACCGTTGCGGATCCCAATCTCGACGAACTGTATTCGGTGTACAGCCAGCCGGGGCATGCCTATTGGGTTGTTGAGCAGAACGGCCAGGTTGTGGGTGGCGGCGGCGTTGCGCCGCTCTCCTGCAGCGAGCCGGACATCTGCGAACTGCAAAAAATGTACTTCCTGCCCGTCGTCCGTGGACAAGGCTTAGCAAAAAAACTGGCGTTACAGGCGCTGGATCATGCCCGCGAGCAGGGTTTTAAACGCTGCTATCTCGAAACCACTGCCTTTCTGACCGACGCCATCAGACTGTACGAACATCTCGGCTTTGAGCATATCGACCAGCCGCTGGGATGTACCGGACATGTTGATTGCGAAGTGCGGATGTTAAAAACGTTATAATTCCCTTCCTGCCCCCTTCTGTTAAGCGACTGTAAACTGAATGCTCTACACTCTCAGTTCCACACCATCAGGGGGTAATATCATGTCGAAGATAAAAAGCTACGCCGCACCGCAGGCGGGTGCAGAGCTTGAGCTGTACGAATACGATGCGGGCGAGCTGAAAGCAGAAGACGTTGAAGTTCAGGTTGATTACTGTGGAATCTGCCATTCCGATCTGTCGATGATCGATAACGAATGGGGCTTCTCGCAATACCCGCTGATTGCCGGGCACGAAGTCATTGGCCGCGTGGTGGCCCTGGGCAGTGCCGCGCAGGAAAAAGGGCTGAAGGTTGGCCAGCGCGTGGGCATTGGCTGGACCGCACGCAGCTGCGGTCACTGTGACGCCTGTATCAGCGGCAACCAGATTAACTGTCTGGAAGGCGCCACGCCTACCATCCTCAATAACGGCGGTTTCGCCGACAAACTGCGCGCCGACTGGCAGTGGGTCATTCCTCTCCCTGATCAGATCGATATCGAATCCGCCGGTCCACTGCTGTGCGGCGGGATCACGGTTTTCAAACCACTGCTGATGCACCATATCACCGCCACCAGCCGCGTGGGGGTCATTGGTATCGGCGGTCTGGGCCATATTGCCATCAAGCTTCTGCATGCCATGGGCTGCGAAGTGACGGCGTTCAGTTCCAACCCGGCAAAAGAGCAAGAAGTGCTGGCGATGGGGGCTGATAAGGTGGTGAACAGCCGGGATCCTGAGCTGTTGAAAGCCCTGGCAGGTCAGTTTGATTTAATCATCAATACCGTGAACGTCGATCTCGACTGGCAGCCGTACTTTGAAGCGCTGGCCTACGGCGGCAACTTCCATACCGTCGGTGCCGTCCTGAAGCCACTGCCGGTTCCTGCGTTCACGCTGATTGGCGGCGATCGCAGCGTATCGGGTTCTGCAACAGGCACACCTTATGAGCTGCGTAAGCTGATGAAGTTTGCCGGCCGCACCAAAGTCTCTCCGACCATCGAGATGTATCCGATGTCGAAAATCAACGAAGCGCTCCAGCACGTTCGTGACGGCAAAGCCCGTTACCGCGTGGTGCTGAAAGCAGACTTTTAAGCTGTTGTTGCCCGGTAGCGCTACGCGTACCGGGCATTTAACCACTACCGCACTAACGCGCCAAACACCTCGGCCACCGCCACCGCGCCAGGATCGGCTACCCCATCGAGATTCTCCTTATTCACATAGGACGAGCGCCCCGCTCCGGCTTTGCTCATGCTTGCTGTGGCATCAGCGCCCTGCTGTGCCGCACTGGCGGCGGCCTCAAGATCCCCGCTCTGCAGCGCTTCCAGCGCGGGCTGGAGTGCGTCGATCAAGGTACGATCGCCGCGATCGGCCCCGCCATAATGTTTCATTTGCGCAAGTCCGGTCAGTAAGGCATCGGGCAAGGACTTACCGCCACGCAGCGCCTGCCCGGCGGCGGTAAAGAAGATCGACATCAACACCCCGCTCGATCCCCCCATCACCGTCGCCAGCCGCTCCCCCACCACCAGCAACAATTGCGGCAGATCGTTCAGCGGCAGGCGTTCCTCTTCAAGCCATTGCGCAATATCCCGCGCGCCTTGCGCAAAGGTCGATCCCGTATCGCCGTCCCCTACTTTCGCATCCAGGGCATTAAGGCGATTTTCCAGGGCGATTAAGCAGCCCGTGGCAGCGGCGAGATACCGCGCAACGTTTGCGTTCGCCGACGGCGTAAACTCCACGCTGTCATGCAGCGGAGTGTGCGTCAGCGTGCGCAGCGGCGCGAAGGCCACCGGCTTTTGCCAGCCCAGCGTCTCCACCGGCGCGGTAATCGCCTGCTCAAAGGCCGGATTCAGCTTCAGCAGGGATAACGAAAAGCCTTTCATGTCCAGCGAACTCACCAGCGGCGCCGGGCCAATCAACCAGGCGATCTGATCCTTCAGGGCCGAATGCGCCAGCTCTTTGGCCAGCAGTGCCATCTCCAGCGCCGAGACGCCGCCGAGGTTATTGATCAGCACGGCCAGCCGCCCAACACCTGCCTGCGCCAGCAAGGGTTTCACCAGCGTATCGATAATCGCCCTGCTGTTTTGTGTCTCGACCACCGAGGCCCCGGGCTCACCGTGGATCCCAAGCCCCAGCTCAACATGGCCTTTCCTGATACGCCCCTCTTCATCGTCGCTGCCCGGCAGGTTGCAGGTCTGCATCGCTACGCCCAGGCTCCAGAGGTTGTCGCAGGCCTGACGAGCCATGTCCCGTACCTCATTTAACGATTTCCCCTGTTCGGCGGCGTACCCGGCAATCTTATGCACCAGCGCGGTTCCGGCGATGCCGCGCGGCTGTTTGTTATCCGGGAGGGCGATATCATCGGCCACAATCACCATCTCCACTTTGAGCCCAAGGCACCTGGCTTTTTCCGCCGCGAGGCCAAAGTTGAGGCGATCCCCGGTGTAGTTTTTGACGATCAGCAGACAGCCACGATCGCCCGTCACCGCCACGATGGCATTCAGCACCGCCTCTACGCTCGGTGAAGCAAACAGATCGCCACAGACGGCAGCAGTCAGCATCCCTTTACCCACAAATCCCGCATGCGCCGGTTCATGGCCGGATCCGCCCCCGGAAATCACCGCCACGCGGCTTTTATCCCAGTCGGCGCGCACCACGACGCGGATAGCCGGATCGCTATCCAGTTTGACGAGATTGCCATGCGGGGCGGAAATGAGCATACCTTCAATGGCGTCATTAACCAGCTGTTTGCGGTCGTTAAAGAAGAATCTGGACATAGCTTTCCAATATGTTGTTTACCCTGTGTAAAAGCATAGTCCGCGTTGCGTAATGCGCCGCAAAGTCAGAAATTGACCCGCTCTTTTTACCGTCAGGTTGCCTATACTCCACGCAGGACTGAACGAGGAAGCCGATCATGAGTACACCCCTGCTGATTGCCCGGACGCTGGATAACGAACTCTATCTCCTGCCCGCAATGGCAAACCGTCATGGCCTGATTACCGGCGCTACCGGCACGGGTAAAACGGTGACGCTGCAAAAGCTGGCCGAGTCATTTTCAGGTATCGGCGTGCCGGTATTTATGGCTGACGTGAAAGGCGATCTCAGCGGTGTTGCCCGGGAGGGTGTCGGCTCAGAGAAGCTTCTTGAACGGTTGAACAATATCGGCATCACCGACTGGCAACCCGAGAGTAATCCGGTGGTGGCCTGGGATATTTTCGGTGAAAAAGGCCATCCGGTGCGCGCTACCGTGTCCGATCTCGGCCCGCTATTGCTGGCGCGTCTGCTCGATCTGAACGAGGTACAGTCCGGCGTGCTGAACATCATCTTCCGCATTGCCGACGATCAGGGGCTACTGCTGCTCGACTTCAAAGATCTGCGGGCCATTACCCAATACATCGGGGATAACGCCAAATCGTTTCAGAATCAGTACGGCAATATCAGCAGCGCCTCCGTGGGGGCTATCCAGCGCGGTTTGCTGACGCTGGAACAACAGGGCGCCGAACACTTCTTTGGCGAGCCTATGCTGGATATCAAAGACTGGATGCGTACCGACAGCAACGGCAAAGGCATCATCAATATTCTCAGTGCGGAGAAACTCTACCAGATGCCGAAGCTCTACGCGGCCAGCCTGCTGTGGATGCTCTCCGATCTCTTTGAGCAACTGCCGGAAGCCGGCGACCTGGAAAAACCGAAGCTGGTCTTCTTCTTTGACGAAGCGCATCTGCTGTTCAGCGATGCGCCACAGGTGCTGCTGGATAAGATCGAGCAGGTGATCCGCCTGATCCGCTCCAAAGGGGTGGGCGTTTATTTTGTTTCGCAGAACCCGTCTGATATTCCCGACAACGTGCTGGGCCAGCTGGGCAATCGCGTCCAGCATGCCCTGCGCGCCTTTACGCCCAAAGACCAGAAGGCGGTGAAAGCCGCTGCGCAGACCATGCGCGCCAACCCCGCCTTTGATACCGAAGCGGCTATTCAGGCGCTGGGAACCGGCGAGGCGCTGATCTCCTTTCTCGATGCCAAAGGCAGCCCGTCAGTGGTGGAGCGCGCGATGGTTATCGCCCCCAACTCCCGGATGGGACCGGTCAGCGACGATGAGCGTAACGGGCTGATCAACCATTCGCCTGTCTACGGAAAGTACGAGGATCGGGTGGACAGAGAGTCTGCCTTTGAGATGCTGCAAAAAGGGGTGCAAAACAGTACGGCGCAGCAGGAGGCCCCCGCCGCGAAAGGCCAGTCCGTTGCGGTCGATGACGGGATCCTCGGCGGGTTGAAGGACATCCTGTTTGGCAGCACCGGTCCACGCGGTGGTAAACGCGACGGGGTGGTGCAAACCATGGCGAAAAGCGCGGCGCGTCGGGTGACGAATCAGATTGTACGCGGTGTGCTGGGCAGCTTATTAGGCGGACGCCGAAGATAACGCGGGCACCCAGGGTGCGCCCAGCGCCGAGCCCTGAACCCCCTGCGCGTTCAGATAGCGGTCCAGCTCCACCATCCCCGTCCAGCGGTTCTCGCACCACAGCGGTGCCAGCAGCGTTGGGCGGCGGGCGCTGGCGGAGATGCGGTGATACACCACTTCCGGCGGCGTGTGGCGGATCATCTCTCCGGCCGTCACTACATACTCGTTCAGCTCGATACCGTTCAGTCGCCCGGCCTCCCAGGCTTTAGCCATAATGCTTCCCGTCACGATATGCAGCGGGTGCAGCTTAATACCATCAAGGCCGGTCTCCACCACCTTATGCAGGGTTTCCAGGGCGTGGGATTGCCCTTCACCCGGCAGGCCGACAATCAGATGGGTACAGACCTTCAGCCCGCGTTCACGCGCCAGTCGGGTGGTACGTTGATAGCAGGCAAAATCGTGGCCGCGATTAATACGATGCAGCGTTTTATCGTGCGCGGTCTGCAAGCCCAGCTCCAGCCAGATCTCATACCCCTGCTCTTTGTATTCGCTGAGCAGATCGAGTACCGCCTCCGGCACACAGTCAGGCCGGGTGCCGACACAGAGTCCGACGATATTGGCCTGGCTCACCGCCTGTTGATACATCGAGCGCAGTACCTGTACTTCTGCCCATGTGCTGGTATAGGCCTGAAAATAGGCCAGATACTGTTTCGCCCGATTCACCAGCGCCGACTGGTGGGCAAGCTGCGCCGCAATGGACTGATGCTGCTGCGCCTCATCGGCAAACGAGGCCACATTACAGAAGGTACAGCCGCCGCGCCCGATAGTACCGTCGCGATTCGGGCAGCTAAAACCCCCGTGCAGCGACAGCTTATGAACCTTTTGCCCGTACCGGCGTGAAAGATCCCCACCAAACATATTGACTAATTTCTGTAACTGCATAATCTGATAGACCGCCCCGTTGAAAGGGGACAAGCCTGCCATTTTTAACCTCCGACGGCGATGACCTGGATCAATCGTCCCGGCGTGCTTTTATCCTTTGCATAATTAACCAGGATAATTGCAATTTCATTCATCGCCTTTCTAATTACTTTTCCTTATGTTCTGCAGGATTTTTTCATTTATATCGTCTGCGCTGAAAAACAGTGACATCATGCGGGCTTTCCCCCTGTGGTAGGATTATATCCTGCTTAAATCGCACTATTCAGCATGCTACAGCGATAATACCGCTTTCATATAGTGAGTCAGATCACACTACCTTAAAGCCCACAGGAAGGTTACAGGGATGTGAAACACGTTAAATAACTAACAAAATCAGATTGATAACCTCCCCTTAGCACATTTCTGTATAAATAAGATTGCCATTTGACCTGTGTACGGATTCCCGATAAGTTGGAAATCCGCTGGAAGCTTTCTGGATGAGCAGCCTGCTCATCATATTTATGCAGTAGTTGAGATTCCCTCTGAAGCAAGTCCTCAAACTTGTTTGACCTGTGCGAAAAGGATATTAAGAGGGCGAATGCGAGGTACGCGTATGAAACGCAAACCCCGTCGCCGCGCTCTTGCTGTGCCTGTGCGCCACGGTCCAGAGAGAAGTCCCGAAGAGCCTGGGGAGGTTCACTGATATGTTGTACGATAAATCCCTTGAGAAGGATAACTGTGGTTTCGGCCTGATCGCCCACATAGAAGGCGAACCTAGCCACAAGGTAGTGCGTACCGCTATACACGCACTGGCCCGTATGCAGCACCGTGGCGCTATCCTTGCGGATGGTAAAACCGGCGACGGTTGCGGTCTGCTGCTGCAAAAACCGGATCGTTTCTTTCGCATCGTGGCGGAAGAGCGCGGCTGGCGTTTAGCCAAAAACTACGCTGTCGGCATGCTGTTCCTGAATCAGGACGCGGAAAAAGCAGCTATCTCACGCCGCATCGTCGAAGAAGAACTTCAACGCGAAACCCTGTCTATTGTCGGCTGGCGCGAAGTGCCCACCAACGAAGGGGTACTCGGTGAAATCGCCCTCTCCTCGCTGCCTCGTATCGAGCAAATTTTTGTCAACGCGCCTGCGGGCTGGCGTCCACGTGATATGGAACGCCGCCTGTTTATCGCCCGTCGCCGCATTGAAAAACGTCTCCAGGAAGATAAAGAATTCTACGTCTGTAGCCTCTCGAACCTGGTGAACATCTATAAAGGTCTGTGTATGCCGGCTGACCTGCCGCGCTTCTACCTGGACCTGGCGGACCTGCGTCTGGAATCGGCCATTTGCCTGTTCCACCAGCGCTTCTCCACCAACACCGTACCACGCTGGCCGCTGGCTCAGCCGTTCCGCTATCTGGCGCACAACGGTGAAATCAACACCATCACCGGTAACCGCCAGTGGGCCCGCGCCCGTACCTATAAATTCCAGACCCCGCTGATCCCGGATCTGCACGATGCAGCGCCGTTCGTCAACGAAACCGGCTCTGACTCCAGCTCAATGGATAACATGCTGGAGCTGCTGCTGGCCGGCGGGATGGACATCGTTCGCGCCATGCGCCTGCTGGTTCCGCCAGCCTGGCAGAACAACCCGGATATGGACCCTGAGCTGCGTTCCTTCTTCGACTTCAACTCCATGCACATGGAGCCGTGGGATGGTCCGGCCGGTATCGTCATGTCCGACGGGCGCTTTGCGGCCTGTAACCTCGACCGTAACGGCCTGCGCCCGGCGCGCTACGTCATCACTAAAGACAAGCTGATTACCTGCGCCTCTGAAGTGGGGATCTGGGATTACCAGCCTGACGAAGTGGTCGAAAAAGGCCGCGTAGGGCCTGGCGAACTGATGGTGATCGACACCCGTGGCGGTCGCATTCTCCACTCCGCGGAAACCGATAACGACCTGAAAAGCCGTCATCCGTACAAAGAGTGGATGGAGAAAAACGTTCGCCGTCTGGTGCCGTTTGAAGATCTGCCGGATCAGGACGTGGGCAGCCGCGAGCTGGATGATGATACCCTCGCCAGCTACCAGAAACAGTTTAACTACAGCGCGGAAGAGCTGGACTCCGTTATCCGCGTACTGGGTGAAAATGGCCAGGAAGCGGTCGGCTCCATGGGTGACGATACCCCGTTTGCCGTGCTCTCCAGCCAGCCGCGTATCATTTACGACTACTTCCGCCAGCAGTTTGCGCAGGTAACTAACCCGCCAATCGATCCGCTGCGTGAAGCCCACGTGATGTCTCTGGCCACCAGCATCGGTCGTGAGATGAACGTCTTCTGCGAAGCCGAAGGCCAGGCCCACCGTCTGACCTTTAAATCGCCGATCCTGCTGTACTCCGATTTCAAACAGCTCACCACCATGCAAGAGGAGCACTACCGCGCCGACACGCTCGATATTACGTTCGACGCGACCGAAGCGACCCTCGAAGAGACGGTGAAGGCGCTGTGTGATAAAGCGGAACAGATGGTGCGTAACGGTACCGTTCTGCTGGTGCTGTCCGACCGCAACATTGCGAAGAACCGTCTGCCGGTTCCGGCGCCAATGGCCGTCGGTGCTATCCAGACGCGTCTGGTTGATAAGAGCCTGCGCTGCGACGCCAACATCATTGTGGAAACCGCAAGCGCACGTGACCCGCACCACTTCGCGGTGCTGCTGGGCTTCGGTGCGACGGCAATTTATCCGTACCTGGCCTACGAAACGCTGGCAAAACTGGTCGACGGCCAGGCCATCGACAAAGATTACCGTACCGTGATGCTGAACTACCGTAACGGCATCAACAAAGGCCTGTACAAGATCATGTCCAAGATGGGCATCTCGACTATCGCCTCTTACCGCTGCTCGAAGCTGTTCGAAGCTGTCGGTCTGCATGACGATGTTGCCGACCTGTGCTTCCAGGGCGTGATCAGCCGTATCGGCGGTGCGGGCTTTAGCGACTTCCAGCAGGATCTGCTGAACCTCTCCAAACGCGCCTGGCTGGCACGTAAACCGCTGGATCAGGGCGGGCAGCTGAAGTATGTCCATGGCGGCGAATACCACGCCTATAACCCGGACGTAGTGCGCACCCTGCAACAGGCCGTCCAGAGCGGCGAGTACAGCGATTATCAGCAGTATGCTGAGCTGGTGAACAACCGTCCGGCGGCCACGCTGCGCGATCTGCTGGCAGTGAACCCGGGCGATACCGCCGTCAGCATCAATGATGTTGAACCGGCGACTGAACTGTTCAAACGCTTTGATACTGCGGCGATGTCTATCGGCGCGCTGAGCCCGGAAGCCCACGAGGCGCTGGCAGAAGCGATGAACAGCATCGGCGGGAACTCCAACTCCGGCGAAGGCGGTGAAGATCCGGCGCGTTACGGCACCAACAAAGTGTCGCGCATCAAGCAGGTCGCTTCCGGTCGCTTCGGTGTGACCCCGGCGTACCTGGTTAATGCCGACGTGATTCAGATTAAAGTCGCTCAGGGTGCGAAACCGGGCGAAGGCGGTCAGTTACCGGGTGATAAAGTGACCCCGTACATCGCCAAACTGCGCTACTCGGTGCCGGGCGTGACGCTGATCTCCCCGCCGCCGCACCACGATATCTACTCTATCGAGGATCTGGCGCAGCTGATTTTCGACCTGAAACAGGTCAACCCGAAAGCGATGATCTCCGTGAAGCTGGTTTCCGAGCCGGGCGTGGGCACTATCGCTACCGGCGTGGCGAAAGCCTATGCGGATCTGATCACCATCGCCGGTTATGACGGCGGTACCGGCGCGAGCCCGCTCTCCTCCGTGAAATACGCGGGCTGTCCGTGGGAGCTGGGCCTGGTGGAAACCCAGCAGGCGCTGGTGGCTAACGGTCTGCGTCACAAGATCCGTCTGCAGGTGGATGGCGGTCTGAAAACTGGCCTCGACATCATCAAAGCGGCAATCCTCGGCGCAGAGAGCTTTGGCTTCGGTACCGGCCCGATGGTGGCACTGGGCTGTAAATACCTGCGTATTTGTCACCTGAACAACTGCGCAACCGGTGTTGCAACCCAGGACGAGAAGCTGCGTAAGAACCACTACCATGGCCTGCCGTTCAAAGTGACCAACTACTTTGACTTCATCGCCCGCGAAACCCGCGAGCTGATGGCGCAGCTGGGCGTAACGCGTCTGGTGGATCTGATTGGCCGTACCGACCTGCTGAAAGAGCTGGAAGGGTTCACGGCTAAGCAGCAGAACCTGAAGCTGTCCCGTCTGCTGGAAACGGCTGAACCACATCCGGGCAAAGCGGTGTACTGCACCGAGAACAACCCGCCGTTCGACAATGGCGTGCTGAACGCGCAGCTGTTGCAGCAGGCGAAGCCGTTTGTGGATGACAAGCAGAGCAAAACCTTCTGGTTTGATATTCGCAACACCGACCGTTCAGTAGGCGCAACGCTCTCGGGCTACATTGCACAGACGCACGGCGACCAAGGCCTGGCTGCCGACCCGATTACGGCGCACTTCAGCGGTACCGCAGGCCAGAGCTTCGGCGTGTGGAATGCGGGTGGCGTTGAGCTGTATCTGACCGGCGATGCCAACGACTACGTCGGTAAAGGCATGGCGGGCGGTCTGCTGGCGGTGCGTCCGCCGGTCGGCTCCGCCTTCCGCAGCTGTGATGCCAGCATCATCGGCAACACCTGTCTGTACGGTGCCACCGGTGGTCGTCTGTTTGCCGCAGGGCGTGCAGGTGAACGTTTCGCGGTGCGTAACTCCGGCGCCATCACCGTGGTGGAAGGTATCGGCGATAACGGCTGTGAATACATGACCGGTGGGATTGTCTGCGTGCTGGGCAAAACCGGCGTTAACTTCGGCGCAGGTATGACCGGTGGTTTCGCCTATGTCCTGGACGAAAGCGGTGACTTCCGCAAACGCGTGAACCCGGAATTGGTGGAAGTACTGGATGTTGAAAGCCTGGCGATCCACGAGGAGCACCTGCGTGGTTTGATCACCGAGCATGTACATCATACCGGTTCCGTGCGCGGCGAAGAGATCCTGGCCAACTGGCCGGCGTTCTCTGCGAAATTCGCGCTGGTTAAACCGAAGTCCAGCGATGTTAAAGCCCTGTTGGGTCACCGTAGTCGTAGCGCAGCAGAGCTGCGTGTGCAGGCGCAGTAAGGAATTCAGATGAGCCAGAATGTTTACCAGTTTATCGATCTGCAGCGTGTGGATCCGCCGAAGAAGCCGCTGAAGATCCGTAAAATTGAATTTGTTGAAATCTACGAGCCGTTTTCCGAAGGCCAGGCCAAAGCACAGGCAGACCGCTGCCTGTCCTGCGGCAACCCGTACTGCGAGTGGAAGTGTCCGGTCCATAACTACATCCCGAACTGGCTGAAGCTGGCCAACGAAGGGCGTATTTTCGAGGCCGCTGAGTTGTCTCACCAGACCAACACCCTGCCGGAAGTATGCGGCCGCGTGTGTCCTCAGGATCGTCTGTGTGAAGGTTCCTGTACCCTGAATGACGAGTTCGGTGCAGTGACCATTGGCAACATCGAACGCTATATCAACGATAAAGCGTTCGAGATGGGCTGGCGCCCGGACATGACCGGCGTACGTCAGACCGACAAACGCGTGGCGATCATCGGTGCAGGCCCGGCAGGCCTGGCCTGCGCCGACGTGCTGACCCGTAACGGCGTGAAGGCGGTGGTATTTGACCGTCACCCGGAAATCGGCGGTTTGCTGACCTTCGGTATCCCGGCCTTCAAGCTGGAAAAAGAGGTCATGACCCGTCGCCGTGAGATCTTCACCGGCATGGGCATTGAGTTCAAACTGAACTTGGAAGTGGGCCGCGACGTGCAGCTCGACGATCTGCTGAAGGATTACGACGCCGTGTTCCTGGGCGTCGGCACCTATCAGTCGATGCGTGGCGGGCTGGAAAACGAAGATGCCACAGGCGTATTCGATGCCCTGCCGTTCCTGATTGCCAACACCAAGCAGATGATGGGTTACGGCGAAACCGCCGCTGAGCCATACGTCAGCATGGAAGGTAAGCGCGTTGTAGTTCTCGGTGGCGGTGATACCGCGATGGACTGCGTACGTACCTCCATTCGTCAGAATGCAGCGCACGTTATCTGCGCCTATCGTCGTGACGAAGAGAACATGCCGGGTTCTAAACGCGAAGTGAAGAACGCGCGTGAAGAGGGTGTGGAGTTCCAGTTCAACATCCAGCCTCTGGGTATTGAAGTGAATGCCAACGGCAAAGTGAGCGGCGTAAAAGTGGCGCGCACTGAAATGGGCGCACCGGATGCGAAAGGCCGTCGTCGCGCGGAGATCGTTGCCGGTTCAGAGTATGTGATCCCGGCAGATGCGGTAGTAATGGCGTTTGGTTTCCGTCCTCACAGCATGGAGTGGCTGGCGAAGCACAGCGTCGAGCTGGACTCTCAGGGCCGCATTATCGCCCCGGAAGGCAGCGATAACGCGTTCCAGACCAGCAATCCGAAAATTTTCGCCGGTGGCGATATCGTTCGCGGTTCTGACCTGGTAGTGACCGCCATTGCCGAAGGTCGTAAAGCGGCAGACGGCATCATGAACTTCCTCGAAGTGTGATCCTCCCGGATCGACGAGCCAGGCTCGTCGATCCGCCATTACAGATAGACGATGCTGATTACCGCTTCACCATCCAGCTTGATTGTCTGGCTACTGCCCAACGCGTTTGCCACCGTAGCACTTACCTGTAACGGTATCGTGGCGGCGCTAACGGGTTGCGGATTCAGCGTCCCCTTCTGCACAAACGTATAGAAATAATCCTGTCTCGCAGGTAACGGTAGCAATTCGGTTTTTACCCAGGGTCCTTGCAGGTTTGCCGAGCCGGCCACCTCTACCGCCACGCTGCGATCGCCATCTGCCGCCATTACGTTCGTGGCATCAATCTGTACGGCATAGCTGCCGACAGGCTTGTTTTCCGCCGTCATGCCCAGGCCAAACAGTCGTGATCCCTCATTGACATACTGACCACCATTAATCTGGAAGCGTGGACCTTGCTGGCCTTTTTCATCTTTGCCCCAGGTGACCGAAGCGGCCCGTGTATCCCGCGCGGTAATAGCGACCGCCGTGGACGACTCACAGGTGAGGCTTAAGACCAGATCGCGTGTCCCAAGTTGCGTAAAGGCATTGCGGGATAAGCTCCCGGCGCTGCGGGAGTTGAAATCCACGACGCCGTTATTGCTCAGAACGGGAATACAGGCCGCAGCATCCGCGGTCAGCTCAAAATCGATACTAACGCTGTCCTTCGCGACCACAGGCACAGCAATGAAGGCCGCAAGAAGCAGGCAAATACCACGCATCATTGCACCTCCAGGTTTATATTCAGGTTTCCGCGCCAGGTGGTGAGTTCTGTCACTGGACCGGGTTTTATCCGGGCTGCCACCAACAGTGAAACCGAGGCGTTTTTCCCGTATACCTCCTTACCGTTGCTGAACCCCAAACCCTCATTCAGCGATACCTGTAGCGCTTCGCTGCCACCGGAACGGAGCACGGTATCTGTTCTGTGTACTGGTGCGATACGCACAGGGCGATCGTCAACATATGCATGTGAAGCGGTAATGCGCATTTCCCCTTCGCTACCCAATGAAAAGGTACCATTACGCGGCAGGTCACTGCCGAGGAACAGGCGGATACGCTGCGGTTCGCTACAGTTAACTTGTACCTGAATCTGTTTTTCCGGTAGCGTTATCCATGGCATGTTGCCCTGCTGCCGTTCTGCTGGCGTCAGGCGGCTGTAAACGATCTTTTGCTGGCTGGCGATAAGCTCACACGCCGCCCAGCTCTGGCAAGGTACTAACCCTATTACCGCCATCAGCAAATAACGTTTCATTGGCACACTCCTTTTGCCGTTTCATAAAATACCCCCGTCTGCGCTTTTTCTGGCAGGGTCAGCGGGATGCGGCAACTGCCGGAGTCGTCTTGTGCCACCAGAACTTGCCGGGTGCTGACGTTGTTCAGGAATACCACGCCATCATCAACCGAGGTGGTGAGATAATTACCCTGTGTATCCGTAATGGCTCTGTTTTTTGGCAGTTTTTTGCCATCCTTCATAGTGACTTCGAGCAAGACGCGACGCTGGGTCACTGCCGCAAACTGAACCTTACCTACCGAGCCCCGCCCCTGGCTGAGGAAACGTGTACCGTTACCGATATCCATATTCTTAGGCAAGGTTTCGGTACTCACCTCCACGCGAGATTTTTGCCACGCATTCAGCGAAGGCAGCACCGCATAGCCGCGTTCATCCGTCCACACCGGTCCTTGTGGCGTGTCGATTTTAACGCCCGCGACGGGTTGATCCAACGAGGCAACACCGAAGGTGTCACGTACTGGCAAGGGTGAAAACGTCACACCCTCGTCATGTGCCACGATCTCCCCCTGCAGAGAGCCAGAATAGCTACGGCGGTTTTCACTGGCCACGCTGGCATTTAGCATCAGCTGGGAATAGTGCAGATTGCTGCTTAGCCCCGCACTGATGCTGCTATCCTTCTCTTTATGGTCATACTCGGTCCCTAACGAATAAGCGTTATCGTCAGAGAGATTCCCCATGAGTGTGGATCCATAGCGGGTCGCACCGCCCTCACGGCGTGCGTAGGTGTTCATACTGTTTTTGCCCAGCGGGAAGCTGATATTGAAATAGAACAGATCGTCCTTCTTCCCCTTTCCATCACCTAACTGATGCTGCCAGTTAGCAGAAACATAGGCCGAAAACAGGTTACTGCCCCACCCTGCATTGATATAACGCGTTTTACCTGACTGGTTGCGGTTTTTCGTTTCATAGAGGCTGGCACTGAACGTTCCTGCCTTACGGGTTTGCCATTGCAATCCAACGGCATATTCATGCTGTTTTACCGTTGTTAAACCACTATCAATAAACTGCGAGAACTCCCGATAGCCTGGCGAATAGTAGCCCGTCGACGCGGTCACGCTTACGCCCAGCGCCGATGTAAGACTGGCTTCCATACGATAGCTTTGTTCCTGCCGCGCATTTTCATGATCATAGGACTGATTGATCTTAAGGCTCAGCAGGGTTGAAGCAGAGGGGGCGGTGTTAATACTGACGCCAGCAGTCTGGAAATCCTGGGCCAAGATCATCCCCAGGTTAATGTTACTGCCGGGCAGAAGCCGCCAGCCGCCCGACGCGCTCAGCACCAGCGGTTTTTTGTTGTAATCATCACTCACTTGCCCAAAGGCCAGGAACAGGCCTGCCGGTTTCCCCAGACGCTGAAGATAAAGGGAGGCGGGGATCTGATGTAGCCCCCTGAAACACCAGACAGTAGCTGTATCTCCAGATAAGAGATAGGCTTGAATATATGTCTAACACTAACGCCAATTTTGAGATGACCGGGATCCTGTTAGGACAAGAAGTCCGTAAACGTAAAACTCCTCAGGAGAAGATCGCCATTATCCAGCAGACGATGGAGCCGGGCATGAATGTCTCCCATGTCGCCCGCCTGCATGGCATCCAGCCCAGCCTGCTGTTTAAGTGGAAGAAGCAATATCAGGAAGGCAGCCTCACCGCCGTTGCGGCCGGAGAAGAAGTTGTTCCAGCTTCTGAGCTTACTGCTGCTCTGAAGCAGGTCCGGGAGCTTCAGCGCCTGCTGGGCAAGAAGACGATGGAAGTTGAGATCCTGAAAGAAGCCGTGGAGTACGCTCAGTCGCGAAAATGGATAGCGCACGCGCCCTTGTTGCCAAAGGACGGGGAATAGCCCTGGTCAGCCGCACCATGGGCGTGTCGCGTGCGCAGCTGTCACTGCGAATTAACCGTTCTGCCGACTGGCAGGACAGGCGCTGTAACCGGCGTGATGACGAAGCAGACGCTGAAATACTGTCAGAGATCCTCGATATCATCAGCGATATGCCCAGTTACGGCTATCGCCGTGTGTGGGGCATCCTGCGTACGCAACGTCGTACAGAGGGACTGCCCCCGTGAACGCCAAACGGCTTTACCGGCTTATGAGCGAGCATAATCTGCTGTTACTGCATGACAAACCAGAGCGGTCGAAGCGTGAACATAAGGGCAAAATCGCGGTGGCAGAAAGCGATATGCGCTGGTGTTCAGATGGCTTCGAGTTCGGCTGCGACAACGGTGAGAAGCTGCGGGTCACGTTCGCGCTGGACTGCTGCGACAGAGAAGCCATAGACTGGGCAGCGAGCACAGGAGGCTACGACAGTTCGACGGTGCAGGATGTGATGCTGAGGTCGGTGGAAAAGCGCTTCGGCGACGGGCTGCCGACCACACCGGTTCAATGGCTGACGGATAACGGTTCAGCATATACCGCGCATGAAACGCGGAGGTTCGCCAGAGAGCTGAATCTGGAGCCGTGTACAACAGCGGTGAGCAGCCCGCAGAGCAATGGCATGGCCGAACGGTTCGTGAAGACGATGAAGGAAGACTATATCGCGTTCATGGCAAAACCAGATGTGAGAACAGCCCTGCGAAACCTTGCAGCAGCGTTCACACATTACAATGAAAACCACCCGCACAGCGCGCTGGGATATCACTCCCCGAGGGAATATCGGCGGCAGCGGACATCGTTAACTTAAGATACAAAAGCTGTCCGGAGATGGCGGGTCAAGATCAAAGGGAGGCGGGGATCACATAGCTATGCTGCGTGCCATCGGTCTCGACCACCGTCACGTTGAGGTCACTGGTATAGTTGCGCAGAGAAAAATCGGTGAGCGTAAAAGGCCCCACGGGAACCAGCGTCGAATAGACCAATGTACCCTGTTGGCGTACCTCCACTCGTGCCTGCGGCGTATTGGCGATCCCGCTTACTCTGACCATGTTCTCCTGTGCATCAAGGCCATGTTCCGGCGATAACGACACACCATATAAGCCAGCGCCCTCCAGCAACGCGTTATTCATAGTGACTTCACCCATTTTTGCAGTAGTGCGCAAATTGACGAAGGTACGCTGCATATAGGTCTGGCTGTTTTCGCTGTTAAATTGACCTTGCGACTGGCTTAATAGCTGATTGGTACGCAGTAGCCAGCCCGCAACATTCACCCCACCATCAAGCTGGGCCTGAGACCAGGTGGAGCTGCCGCCGCTGTATTCACTGCGGGACGACATGACCGAATAGTTCAGGACGCCCCCCGACCCCTCCATAGCAAAGTCCGTTACGGGCATGCCCTGACGGTTGATTTCATCGGGGGATACAATTAATTCAATCAACTCTTGCCCGGGATCGGCAGTTACAACGGTTTCCGGGCGAAAACTCAGATAATCGTAACACCCTTCCTGATAGTCGTCGGGGATGCGTATATGCGCATATTCCATTAATGACTTATCGAAACAGAGTTCGCCCTGCGGCTGAAAACGCGCAACCATGCGCCCTCTTTCCTGTCCGTTCACTTTCAGGGTCACGGTCGCCTGCCCGGGCATAAAGCGTGATTTCGTTGCAAAATATGCCGAAACCGCGGGGTTGATACCCAGCGATTTTAACGTTTCATTATCAAATTCGAGGGCGCCGGCTTCGATTTCTGCGGCTTTCCCTTGTCGCGCACAGATCAAGCTGACTGCGCACATGAGCAGCGTTCTTTTAAACATCCATGTTTTCCCTGAACGACTTACTGTAATGGCGCTATATAGCTGTCACCTTTGTACCCGTAACGACTGGCGGGATAAAATTCCACTTTTGTATCCGCTTTATTCGGCAATGCCAGGGTCATACTGGACTGTGGCAATAAATAGGTAGTTTTCAACGCCCCTTGTTTACCGGAGGGTAATGACCTAAACCCTGTCGCCATACGAACGACATAGCTCGATGGATTTGTGACAACCAGAGAGCTTCCCTGTTTGTGCCATTTAAGATGCTTCCAGGGGGCAAGATCTTGCGCAAGACCCGCAGGGTGAATAATTACCGGTAGATCCTGGCGAATGGTGACCGCGAGACGTTCCTTACCTTTTTCTTTCGGCGGAATACCTTCGAAGGTCACTCTCTTGAGCTCTTCCTGCATAAGCGGCTTTTGCGTCTGCAATATAAAACGCATACGTTGCACCGCTCCCGCCTCCACTCTGACAACAGGCTGAGAAACAATCAGGCGTACAGATTCATCGCTTTCCGGTAAATCCACAATATTGGTATAAAGCAACGCAGGTCTGGAATCCGTATTCGTCACGTTCATACTGGCTTCCCCTTTTTCGGCGTCAATTAATAAGACCGATGTTTCTGGTACCATACCGGAAGCGTAAATTCGCACAGAAATAAATAAAAGAGAGAGAATAATGCTATGCTTCATAATATTCCCATCAAATGCTAATAAAGAAAGTGAGTGTTAATTCCCAGAGGGAATTTATTATGAACCCTGAAATTAAAAATATTTACAGTAAATAATTTATTTAAAGTTAAATGCAATGCGGCGTGTTTTTATTATTAAATCGCCGCACATATTATTATAACGGCTTACAGATAAACGAGGCTCAGAGTGGCATTACCATCCAGAGTAATTTCATCAGAACCCAAAACAGAACTTGTCTGCACGGCTGCTGAAATTTTCAGAGGCGCAGACAGTTCGCTGAACATCTTCGGTTCTGTGGAACCCGTGTTACCGGCAGTGATAATGCGCGAGTTGTCATTAAGCTGATAAGCAGCACCACCGGTCTGCCAGTTCTCGCCTTCATCATCAGAAACAAGCAGGCTTGCCGGTGCACCATCTGCGGTTAAGGTTGCGCTGTCTACGGCAACAGTATACGCGCCGACTTTCGCCTCATTGTTAGCTAAACCCAGACCAAAGCCGAAATAGCTTTGTGTTGCGCTCGCGCCGCCTTCGATCGGAGCATTAATAAATGCGGTTGAAGAGAGCGCTACAGCTGAAGCAGAGCGGTTATCGAGGATTTTGAAGCCAATGGCCGTTGCTGCATCACATTTGACGGTCAGGGTAACTTCTTTAGAACCCAGTTGCACCAGAGTATTGTCAGAAGCAGCATTACGAATTGATGCGGCAGCAATGGAACCAAAAGCGACTTCACCGCTGTTGCTTAATGCTGGGGTGCATGCAGCCGGAATGATGTTGCCAGATACTTTCAGCGTTACATCTCCTGCGGCATTCGCCTGAGCTGCCACCAGCAGCGCAGCACCCATTGCCAGCACCGCGGCATTCTTCTTAAATAGAGTCATTTTGTTCTTTCCTTAATTTTATCAACCAACAACTTTCCCGGTTGGCCACATTTCTACAACTGCATACGGTTTACTATGAAATACATCATTCATAGACTATTTGTAATAAATAGTGTCAGCAAGATTACAGGACATTCTTACGAAGGACATTTAAGATATCTACATATTTTATCAACTTTGACTTAAAACATATTTGTCTGAAATATATTGAATGAATACAACCTCAAAAAATAAGAAATGAACCCTTCATATTTATAAATTATGCATGCCATTTTAAAAATCAAAGATATTTACTTGATAATACATTCAGAGATTAAATCATTGATAATAAAAAAGGACCCTAAGGTCCTTTTATTTTATTTTACGACACGTAAAGCCGGACGGCCGCCGCGCGGAGGCGGAGTATCGTCAGGATCGTCATCATGATCCGGCTTATCACCATCAATGATCGACATCACCGTTTCGCTTTCGCTCCCGGCCACGCCATTTTCATCATTCAGGCTGGCAACATCTTCATCATAAGCCGCTTCAGGCTCAAACATGGTGCCTGCACCGTTCTCACGGGCGTAGATAGCCAGTACGGCAGCCAGCGGTACAGAAACCTGACGCGGTACGCCACCGAAGCGGGCATTGAAGCGTACTTCATCGTTCGCCAGCTCAAGACCACCCACCGCACGCGGCGCGATGTTCAGTACGATTTGTCCGTCACGTGCATATTCCATAGGAACCTGCACGCCCGGTAACGTCACATCCACTACCAGGTGCGGCGTGAGCTGGTTATCCAGCAGCCATTCATAGAAGGCACGCAGCAGATACGGACGGCGCGGAGACAGCTGTGACATTTCCACAATCATTAACCCCGGCCGAGACGCATTTCACGTTCAGCTTCAGTCAGAGAAGCAAGGAAAGAATCGCGTTCGAAGACACGGGTCATATAGCCTTTAAGCTCTTTCGCACCCGGGCCGCTAAACTCGACGCCCAGAATCGGCAGACGCCACAGCAATGGCGCCAGGTAGCAATCGACCAGGCTGAACTCGTCGCTCAGGAAGAACGGACGCTGACCGAACACCGGTGCAATCGCCAGCAGCTCTTCACGCAGCTGTTTACGCGCTGCATCAGCTTCTGCGGAGGAGCCATTCACAATGACGTTCATCAGCGTATACCAGTCTTTCTCAATACGCTGCATGTACAGGCGGCTTTCACCACGCGCAACCGGGTAGACCGGCATCAGCGGCGGATGCGGGAAACGCTCATCCAGGTATTCCATAATGATACGGGATTCCCACAGGGTCAGCTCACGATCCACCAGCGTTGGCACGCTCTGGCTTGGATTGAGATCGATAAGATCCTGAGGCGGGTTATCCTTTTCCACATGCTCGATCTCAAAACTGACACCCTTCTCGGCCAGCACGATACGAACCTGATGGCTATAAATGTCAGTAGGACCAGAAAACAGCGTCATTACCGAACGTTTGTTGGCAGCGACAGCCATGAAAACCTCCAGGTATATTCAGAATTTTTACTGCTACCAGCCACACAGGCCAGCCAGATGTTTTGTTGTCCATCCCTGAGAATTTCTCCTCTTGTTCAAAAAGAGAACAAAAATCGAGCATTCACCGTTATTTGGACAGAAAAGTGGATGATAGTTTACCAGATTTTGCGGCCTTTGTGGTGAGGGGATTCTGGAAATGCGGAAAAAGAGGTCACAAAGGATGTCTGCATGTGGATAACCTGAACGTTACCCATAAAAAAACCCGCCGAAGCGGGTTTTTCGCCAATTGTTGTCTGCCGAAGCAGAAACCAATTAACGCTTGGAGAACTGTGGACGACGACGTGCTTTACGCAGGCCGACTTTCTTACGTTCAACCTGACGCGCGTCACGAGTAACGAAGCCAGCTTTACGCAGTTCGCCACGCAGGGACTCGTCGTACTCCATCAGAGCGCGGGTGATACCGTGACGGATCGCACCAGCCTGACCAGAGATACCACCACCTTTAACAGTGATGTACAGATCCAGTTTCTCAACCATGTCGACCAGTTCCAGCGGCTGACGAACTACCATGCGGGCAGTTTCACGACCGAAGTACTGTTCCAGAGAACGTTGGTTGATAACGATTTTACCACTGCCCGGTTTGATGAACACGCGAGCGGCGGAGCTTTTGCGGCGACCAGTGCCGTAGTATTGATTTTCAGCCATTGCCTATAATCCCGATTAGATGTCAAGAACTTGCGGTTGCTGTGCCGCGTGGTTGTGCTCGTTACCTGCGTAAACTTTCAGTTTACGGTACATAGCACGACCCAGCGGGCCTTTTGGCAGCATGCCTTTAACCGCGATTTCAATCACACGCTCAGGACGGCGGGCAATCATCTCTTCAAAGGTCGCTTGTTTGATACCGCCGATGTGGCCGGTGTGGTGATAGTACACTTTGTCAGTACGCTTGTTGCCGGTTACAGCAACTTTGTCAGCGTTCAGAACGATGATGTAATCACCGGTATCTACGTGCGGAGTGTATTCCGCTTTGTGCTTACCGCGCAGGCGACGAGCCAGTTCGGTAGCCAGACGGCCCAGAGTTTTACCGGTCGCGTCAACAACATACCAGTCGCGTTTTACGGTTTCTGGTTTAGCTGTAAAAGTTTTCATTAAAAGCTTACCCAAATAAATAAGTTACACGTTGGTGAACACCCAAACGTTTAGTAGTTGAGGTTCACACGACATTGTCCAGCAAACCTACCCCTTCGAATAGCCTATGCCGGCGCAGAGAAAGTTTTGGGAAAAAAACCTTCTTGTAACGTGGGGTCGCAAGATTATAGAGAAGTCGGGGGTAAAGGTCGACCCCTAATTGTGATTTGACGCGGGTTTTTCCGGGCAGGTCGAAAAGCCGGGTGGCGGCTGCGTCCTACCCGGCTAATGGGTGTTTCGAGGATGGCATTTATGGCATGTGTTCGCGCTTCAGGTACTCTTCGCTTTGCATCTCCTGCAGGCGCGACAGGCAGCGCTGGAACTCAAACTTTAGTCGCTCCCCCTGATAGATCTCATATAAAGGGACGGCGGCGCTCACCACCAGCTTGACGTGGCGTTCGTAAAACTCATCAACCAGCGCGATAAAGCGTCGGGCTTCGCTCTCCATCAGCGTGGTCATCACTGGCACATCGAACAACATCACCGTATGGAACAGGCGCGAGAGCGCAATATAGTCGTGCTGGCTGCGGGCATCGACACACAGGGTGGCAAACGACACCGCGAGGGTTTGATTGACAACGCCCAGGGTTTGCAGTGGGCGATGGTTCACCTCCAGCACGGCGGCGTTATCACGCTCGGCCCCGGCCAGCGCCAGCCACAGTTTGTTCATCTGCTGTTGCGTGTCATCGTTTAACGGTGAAATCCACAGATGGGCCTGGGTCAGGGTGCGCAGGCGATAATCGACGCCGGCATCCACATTCATAATGTCGCAATGCGCTTTTATCGCATCGATCGCGGGCAGGAAGCGGGCGCGTTGCAGACCGTTACGGTACAGCTCATCCGGTGGGATGTTGGAGGTTGCTACCAGCGTAATGCCGCGAGCAAACAGCGCTTTCATCAGCCCGCCCAGCAGCATGGCGTCGGTAATGTCAGAGACAAAAAACTCATCGAAGCACAGCACGTCGGTTTCGGCTTTGAAACGCTCGGCAACGATATCCAGCGGATCGCTCTGTCCCTGCAGGGCCGTCAGCTCTTCATGTACCCGCAGCATAAAGCGGTGAAAATGCAGGCGCTGCTTACGCGTTCCCGGCAGGCTCTGATAGAACAGATCCATCAGCCAGGTTTTGCCGCGTCCGACCCCTCCCCACATATATAAGCCGCGTACCGGCGTGACGCTCTGCGGCGCTTTCTTCCCCAATAACCGCCCAAACGCGGCTTTGAGTCCCCCAGCAGGCGCGGCTTCGGCCGGCTGGGTGGTCAGCGCCTGCCAGATGCTGTCCAGACGCCTTACCGCTTCATGCTGTACATCATCTGGCTGGTGGGAGCCCTCGTTCAGGGCCTGTTGGTAACGCGATGTTGGGGAAAGGCTTTGCATAATCTTATTGTTATTCCTTCAATTAATACCCGCCAGCCTGTTCAGTTGGCGAAAAAAAGGCCGTTCTACAGTACGCGATGATGCGGTGGGATTCCACTTCTAAGGAAATAGCGGTTATAGTGGCATAATCAGGCACAGGCATGAAGCCGAGCCAATACCCTACGGAACCACAAGACAACGGGAGAAGTTCATGACCTGGGAATATGCGCTAATTGGTTTAGTCGTCGGCATCGCTATCGGTGCCGTGGCCATGCGTTTTGGAAATCGCAAATTGCGCCAGCAACAGGCGTTGCAGTACGAACTGGAAAAGAACAAAGCTGAACTGGATGAGTATCGTGAAGAGCTGGTAAACCACTTTGCCCAGAGCGCCGAGCTGCTGGACAACATGGCTCATGATTACCGCAAGCTTTACCAGCACATGGCGAAAAGCTCCAGCAGCCTGCTGCCGGAGATGAGCGCAGAGAACAACCCGTTCCGCAACCGTCTGGCAGAGTCCGAAGCCGGTAACGATCAGGCGCCAGTGCAGATGCCACGTGACTACTCCGAAGGCGCATCCGGCCTGCTGCGCGGTGGCGCAAAGCGCGATTAATCGCACATCGCAAATAAATTTTACGGGCGCAGCTATTGCGCCCGTCCTTTCTTCCCGACCCCAGCTATTATTTAGTCAAACACCTCATTGTTCAGCGTTTTAAAATTCAATAACATCAGACTGTTTCAGGGCCGTTATTCCTCCATTCCAGGTTGCGAGAGCCAGCATAAATGAACAAAAAAAATCAGCTGTTGAGCGCGTTAGCATTGAGTATCGGATTATCGCTGTCGGCATCGTATCCAGCGGCGGCAGCCATCCCTTCACAGGTTCCGGGCCAGGCCGCGCTTCCGAGCCTTGCGCCGATGCTGGAAAAAGTCCTGCCCGCGGTGGTCAGCGTGCAGGTCGAAGGCACCGCCGTGCAAAGCCAGCGCATCCCGGAAGAGTTGAAAAAGTATTTTGGCGACGATGCCCCCGACCAGGCGCAGCCTTTTGAAGGGCTAGGCTCCGGCGTGGTGATCGATGCCGCGAAAGGCTACGTGCTGACCAATAACCACGTTATCAGTCATGCCGATAAAATTAGCGTCCAGATGAACGATGGGCGGGAGTTTGACGCCAAACTGATTGGCGGGGACGATCAGAGCGATATCGCCCTGCTGCAGTTACAGAACCCAACCGGCCTGACGCAAATCGCCATCGCCGATTCCGATAAGCTGCGCGTTGGGGATTTCGCCGTCGCGGTCGGTAATCCTTTCGGTCTGGGCCAGACGGCTACCTCCGGCATCGTCTCTGCGCTGGGCCGCAGTGGCCTAAACCTTGAGGGTCTGGAAAACTTTATCCAGACCGACGCCTCCATTAACCGCGGCAACTCCGGCGGCGCGCTGCTGAACCTGAACGGGGAGCTGATCGGCATTAACACCGCCATTCTGGCGCCTGGCGGCGGCAGCGTGGGGATTGGTTTTGCGATTCCCAGCAACATGGCCCGCACCCTGGCACAGCAGCTGATTGAGTTTGGTGAAGTGAAGCGCGGGCTGCTGGGCATTAAAGGCACGGAAATGAGCGCAGATATTGCCAAAGCGTTCAACCTGAACGTTCAGCGCGGCGCTTTCGTCAGCGAAGTGATACCGAATTCCGGCTCGGCAAAAGCGGGGGTCAAATCCGGGGACGTGATCGTTAGCCTGAATGATAAACCGTTAAGCAGTTTTGCCGAACTGCGCTCGCGTATTGCCACCACGGAGCCGGGTGCCACGGTTAAGCTCGGCATTTTGCGTGACGGCAAACCGCTGGATCTACAGGTCACGCTGGATAAAAGCACCTCATCTTCGGCCAGCGCAGAGATGATTGCCCCGGCACTGCAGGGGGCGACCTTAAGCGACGGGCAGTTAAAAGACGGTACCAAAGGCATCACTCTCGACAGCGTCGAGAAAAGCAGCCCTGCCGCGCAGGCCGGTCTGCATGAGAATGATGTGATCGTCGGGGTGAACCGCGTTCGCGTGCAGTCCATCGCCGAAATGCGCAAAGTGCTGGAAAGTAAACCTACCGTTATTGCCCTGCAGATCGTGCGCGGCAACGACACACTCTATATTCTGCTGCGTTAAGCCTGTACGCGTCCGGACATCACCCCGTGTGATGTCCGGATAAGTCATGCTATGCTGCTTGCGATCTTCCCTTAACGACGCCCGTATCATGGTTTTAAAGCTCATTCGTTCGGTCGCCATCGGCCTGGTTGTAGGTGGCCTGTTACTGGCCGCGATGCCCTCTTTACGTCAGTTTAATCAGCTGGCTGCGCCGCAGTTTGACAGCGCAGATGAAACGCCTGCCAGTTACAATCAGGCAGTACGCCGCGCCGCCCCTGCGGTGGTTAACGTCTATAACCGTGGGCTGAACAGCACCAGCCATAATCAGCTGGAGATCCGCACTCTGGGCTCCGGGGTAATTATGGATGAACGCGGCTACATCATTACTAACAAACATGTGATCAACGATGCCGATCAGATCATCGTTGCGCTGCAGGATGGCCGCGTCTTTGAAGCCCTGCTGGTCGGCTCCGACAGCCTGACGGATCTGGCGGTCCTCAAAATCACCGCCACGGGCGGCCTGCCCGTCATCCCCATCAACCGTAAACGTACCCCGCATATTGGCGACGTGGTGCTGGCGATCGGTAACCCCTATAACCTCGGGCAGACCATCACCCAGGGGATTATTAGCGCGACGGGGCGTATTGGCCTGAACCCCTCCGGGCGGCAGAACTTCCTGCAGACGGATGCCTCCATCAACCACGGTAACTCCGGCGGCGCGCTGGTGAACTCGCTGGGCGAACTGATGGGCATCAATACCCTCTCGTTTGATAAGAGCAACGATGGGGAAACCCCCGAAGGCATCGGCTTCGCCATCCCGTTCCAGCTGGCCAACAAGATTATGGATAAGCTCATTCGCGATGGACGGGTTATCCGTGGCTACATTGGCATTGGCGGGCGTGAGATTGCTCCGCTGCATACCCAGGGTGGCGGCATCGACCAGATTCAGGGGATTGTAGTGAACGAAGTCACCTCTGGCGGTCCGGCGGCGGAAGCGGGCATCAAGGTCAACGACGTTATCGTCTCGGTGAACGGTAAACCGGCGATATCGGCTCTCGAGACCATGGATCAGGTGGCTGAAATCAGGCCTGGCTCCATCATTCCGGTGGAAGTGATGCGGGATGATAAGAAACTGACGCTGCAGGTGACCATTCAGGAATACCCGGCCACCAACTGAGTCAGCAGACATAAAAAAACCGGAGCATTGGCTCCGGTTTTTTATTGCCCTGACGGGAAGCGAGTCGCTTACTTGTTAACGAACTCTTCGCCCAGGACGATATCGTTCTTCAGCGTGTCCAGCATACCGGCCATCGCCTGCTGCTCGAACGCGCTCAGGGTGCCGATAGATTTACGCTCTTCGATACCGTTTTTACCCAGCAGCAGCGGCTGAGAGAAGAAGCGCGCGTGCTCGCCGTCGCCTTCAACGTACGCACATTCCACCACGCCTTGCTCGCCCTGCAGGGCGCGCACCAGAGACAGACCGAAACGTGCTGCAGCCTGACCCATAGAGAGGGTTGCAGAGCCGCCACCCGCCTTCGCTTCCACCACTTCGGTGCCAGCGTTCTGGATGCGTTTGGTCAGGTCAGCCACTTCCTGCTCGGTGAAGCTGACGCCTGGGATCTGGGACAGCAGTGGCAGAATGGTCACGCCAGAGTGGCCGCCGATAACCGGCACTTCGAGCTCGGTTGGCTGCTTGCCTTTCAGTTCCGCCACAAAGGTGTTGGAGCGGATGATGTCCAGCGTGGTCACGCCAAACAGTTTGTTCTTGTCATACACGCCCGCTTTTTTCAGCACTTCTGCTGCGATAGCCACGGTGGTGTTAACCGGGTTAGTGATGATACCGATGCAGGCTTTCGGGCAAGTTGTTGCTACCTGCTGAATCAGGTTCTTAACGATACCCGCATTCACGTTGAACAGGTCGGAACGATCCATACCAGGCTTACGCGCCACGCCTGCGGAGATCAGCACAACGTCTGCGCCTTCGAGCGCCGGGCGCGCATCTTCACCGGAGAAGCCTTTGATTTTGACAGCCGTCGGGATGTGGCTCAGGTCAACCGCCACACCAGGGGTTACCGGGGCGATGTCGTACAGAGAGAGTTCTGAGCCTGCAGGCAGCTGAGTTTTCAGTAGTAGGGCAAGCGCCTGGCCGATACCGCCAGCAGCGCCGAGGACTGCGACTTTCATCCTAAACTCCTTATTATGGTGAGCTAACTTTCTGTTACTCCGTCGCGGCGACCTTAATTCAGCAGATCAATAATTACAATCTTCATAATGTGAGAATTAGCGGTCACGCGCTTTTCGCCTCTGCCGGAAGACTATCGGGCGTTATGCGATAACTAAGCAACGAATTAAGAGGGGATTACAATACACCCTCGCCAGCCACCAAAACAACATCAATTTGATAACATTTAATTTACTTTTAACCTTATTTGCGAGGCGTGACGCAGGCATGTTCCTTGATAACGAAATTTGATAAAATCACTCCCTTTCATAACATTATTTCAGCCTAAGATTGGGCAGATAGTTTGCATAAAAATTCATCCATGTGCATAATAATGTTGCTTCTACCGCTATATTTCGGGTGATTTATGCGAATCTCTTCTAAACAAGAAGAATTGGTTAAGGCGTTTAAAGCGCTGCTTAAAGAAGAAAAGTTTAGTTCTCAGGGTGAGATCGTCCAGGCCTTACAGGAAGAAGGCTTCGAAAATATCAACCAGTCGAAAGTCTCCCGCATGTTAACCAAATTTGGCGCGGTGCGTACCCGCAACGCCAAAATGGAGATGGTTTACTGTCTGCCTGCTGAGCTGGGCGTACCGACAACTTCAAGCCCGCTGAAGAATCTGGTGCTGGATATCGACTATAACGATGCCGTGGTGGTGATCCACACCAGCCCGGGCGCAGCCCAGCTGATTGCACGTCTGCTCGACTCGCTCGGCAAAGCAGAAGGTATTCTCGGCACTATCGCCGGGGACGATACCATCTTCACTACCCCGGCCAATGGTTTCTCGGTGAAAGATCTCTACGAAGCCATTCTGGTGTTGTTCGAACAGGAACTCTGATCCCCCTGCCCTGCTGCGGTCGCGCAGCGGGGAATCTTCGGCTCCCGCCTCGTTTCCCCTTACATTCTGTTATCTGTGATTTAACAAATAGTGCGTTTTTCTGGTTCAATTCATTCATACAGTGGATGATCCGCTGCGCGACCGCACAAATAATCAAATCACCTCATCCCCATGATTTTAATGGAAATAAATCGATACCACGCGTTTAACCAAGCCTTTTTTATTCCTATCAGTTATAAAAATCTATCTTCTTAATACGTAATTTCACGAGAAACAATTAGCATGGTATTAATTTTTGCCGTTATTAGTGTATACTTGATTTTGTGATGAGGGTCACGAAACGAAGACCCCAGTAAAGAATATGACGAGGAAGAAAATCATGAAAATCAAAACTACCGTAGCCACATTAAGCATTCTCTCTGTTCTGTCTTTCGGTGCTTTTGCCGCCGATGCGATTAACGCCGATCAGGCTCAGTCCCGTGAGTCAATTGGTACCGTTTCTGTTGGTGCAGTCGGTACTTCTCCGATGGACATGAATCAGATGCTGAACAAGAAAGCGCAGGAACAGGGTGCCTCCTCCTATCGCGTTATCGAAGCGCGTACCGGTGACCACTGGCATGCTACTGCTGAGCTGTACAAATAAGCCGTACCGAGCAATATCCGATATACCCGTTATCTCAGTTCAACGACACCAGGTATAAAAATAGCAGCACAACCCTTCTGGTCGTTGAATGTGCCCTGTAAGGAGTAAAGACTATGAACACTAAATTAATTATCGCCACCCTTGGTTTAGCTTCCGTTCTCTCATTCGGTGCCAGCGCAGCTGTGCATCAGGTTACTGCGGAACAAGCACAAGGCCTGCAATCAATGGGTAGCGTAGGCGTTACCGAAGTTGCCGGTTCCCCGATGGATATCCGTCAGGCCCTGGCAGCAAAAGCTGAAAAAGCGGGTGCCAGCAGCTATCGCGTTACCGAGCTGAATACCGGTGACCACTGGCATGCAACCGCTGAGCTGTACAAATAAACCCTCGTCGTATTGAACTACGACTTGCCCCTGCTTCGCAGGGGCTTTTTTTTGCCTTTTTACGGGCGAACGTTAAAGCGGATCTGGCCTTCCAGCTCCTCTTCCGCCTCATCAAACAGCAGGATCAGCGCGCCGAAGCGTCTGCGCAGCTTCTCCGGCAAATGGGTAAACTCGATTTCAAGCGGCAGCGGCAGCTGATTGCCGGTGACGATCTCCCATAAAGAATCCAGGTTGGTCACACTCTCGCGCGCGATGCCAAAGGTACGTGAAAACTCACGGTAAAAGTCTTCCTGACTGTCGATTTCATCAAAATCAAAGGTATAAATATTCATTTCCCGCCACCCCGTCCAGGCGGGCGGCTGATGCCGCCCTGCCGATTATAATCCCCCGATATGCAGGGTTTTCACTTCAAGGAACTCCTCCAGTCCCAGTACAGAGCCCTCACGACCCAGCCCTGACTCTTTTACCCCACCAAACGGCCCCAGCTCGGTGGAGACCGCGCATTCGTTAATCCCGATCATCCCGCTCTCAATGGCCTGCGAAACGCGGAACACCCGCTGCAGATTCTGGGTATAGAAATAGGCGGCCAGACCAAAGGGCGTATTATTGGCGCGCTGAATCACTTCCTCTTCCGAGGTGAAACGGAAGCAGGCCGCCACGGGCCCAAAGGTCTCTTCGCTGGCCAGCGCCATCCCTTCATGGCAATCGCCCAATACCGTCGGCTGCCAGAAATTGCCGCCCAGATCGTGCGCCTTGCCCCCTGCCAGTACCGTCGCCCCTTTGGCGACCGCGTCCTCGACATGCTCGCGCACTTTTTTCACTGCGGCAGGTTCAATCAGCGGACCGACAACGGTGCCCTCCTCCAGGCCGTTACCCACTTTTAAGTCGTTGACGGCGGCGGCGAGCTGGCTGACGAAGGCGTCATACACTGACTCCTGAATATAGAAACGGTTAACGCTGACGCAGACCTGGCCCGCATTGCGGAATTTGTTGGCGATGGCTCCTTTTACCGCAGCATCAATATCGGCATCGTCGAAGACGATATAAGGCGCATTCCCGCCCAGCTCCATCGAGACTTTTTTCATTGTCTCGGCGGCATTGCGCACCAGCGTTTTGCCGACCGCCGTCGAGCCGGTAAAGGAGATTTTGCGCACTTCATGGCTGGCCATGATCGCATCGCTTATCTCAGAGGTGTTGCCCGCCACCGCATTGAGTACACCGTCCGGGACGCCCGCTTTTTTGGCAAGGGTCAGCAGTGCAAAAGCGCTGAGCGGCGTATTGTTAGCTGGTTTGATCACCCCGGTGCAGCCTGCTGCCAGCGCCGGACCCAGCTTGCGGGTCAGCATCGCCATCGGGAAGTTCCACGGCGTGATGGCCGCCACCACGCCAACCGGTTCGCGGGTGGCCAGAATGCGGGAGCCGGGTTTAACCGGGGGAATGATTTCGCCGTTGGCGCGTTTGGCCTGCTCGGCGAACCACTGAATAAAGCTGGCCGCATACTCAACCTCGCCTTCCGCCTCTTTCAGCGGTTTGCCCTGCTCGGTGGTCATCAGTTGTCCAAGCCACTGCTTGTTTTCAATGATTAATTCATACCAGCGATAGAGAATGGTCGAGCGCTCTTTTGCGGTTCTGGCCCGCCAGGCCGGAAAAGCACGGCTTGCGGCGGCGATAGCTTCTTCGGTCTCTTTGGTGCCCGCTTTTGCCACTTTAGCGATCGCCTCGCCGGTGGCCGGGTTAAGTACATCGAATGTGGTGTCGAGCGTTTTCCATACGCCATCAACCAGATATCCTGTCTGAAATAGCGCACTGTCCTGAAGAGCCTGGGTAGTCATGTATCCTCCCATTCCGGGTTTAAGTACTTGCCCGAATAAGTATAGTCACAAAAAAACCGACGCTTACGGCGTCGGTTTTCAGGAGGATCAGCTGTCGGTGAGTGCATTCTGGTAGCGATGCAGCATCCCCACCAGCCGCTGCACCGGTTCGGTCACCTGTCGCGGTGCCTCCCAGATGCGCAGTTTTTCCTGGTAGATGTCCAGCTCCTCAAGCAGCTGAGCAAAATAGCGGCGCCGCTTATCGTCACTGGTGGCCGAAATGACATGATCGGCAGTGCGCCGCAGCTGGCGGTGGAACGCCGAGAGATCGTCATTAACCGGCACCGGCGCATTGCGCAGACGCTGGTGGGCGATGATCAGGGTCAGGGCCAGACGGAATTTGGCGATGTCGCCCGGGAATTTGGTCAGCAGTAAAAACAGCTGCTGATAGAGCGCGGGCAGATGGTTCTCTTTGCGCCGGGCGGTGTTGGTGGTCATCGCAGAGACGGCGGCAGAAACAAACTGGTTCAGCAGCACGCGTCCGGTGCGGGCCTGCGAGTTATCACGCACCAGCAGAATGACCATCATCGCGAGGAAACAGCCGACAATCTGCCCCAGCGCGCTGTCGAGAAACTGGCTGAAGTGGAACGTCATCGGATTATCCAGCACCAGAATATTGATGGTGCTGGCCAGCGCCCCGAGCGAGCCCAGGCGTCGCTTCTGTACCTCTATACCAATAAAGAAGGCCATTACGGCAAGACTGATACAGAGCAATAGCATGCTTTGCTGGGTCGAGGGCAGAACCACCAGGAAATAGAAGGCCCCAAGCGGCAGTGCTGCCAGGGTGCCGTAGAGAAAATCGAGCGCCACCATCCGCGGATTGGGAAGACGCATCGCCAGCGAAGTGACCACGGCGATCATCACCATCGCACCGCTGCCGGAGGTCCAGCCGGTCCATAGCCAGAACAGCGTCCCGAGCATACAGGCGAGCGTGGTGCGCCAGAAGTTGACCATCGCATGGTGACGTTCCGCCGACTCGGCTTTGACCACTACCTCGCCCTGCAGGACTTCCTCTTCGGTGGCGCTGATTTTGGTATTGCCGATAACGCCACGCTTGAGGAGCAGGTAGCGCGTCGCCGCCCCAACCCAGGTATAGATGGTGACCGGAGTATCACGCTCGCCGGTCCAGGCGATGACTCGCCGCATCCTTTTGAGCTGTTTATGCACATCCTGCACGGTGGCAACGGGGGTGGCAAACTGCTCCCGGAAGGTATCAGTGATCGCTTCGGGGCGGGTATTCTGGATCAGATAGGTTTCGCAGGCCTGGGTGATCAGCGTTAAGGAGACGGTATTGAGCGCCTTCAGGCGGCGGTTGGCTCGCGACCAGCGCGACGACTCCATATTGAGGTTGCTGCGCATCCCTTCCAGCGCGGTGGTACGTCGCACCAGCGCACTCCAGGCGTTATCGACCTCTTCACTGTCGCCATGCTTAATGCACAGCTGCATCAGCTGATACTGGGCGACGATCAGCGCATCCAGCTCGCGATCCACCTCCTGCTTAATGGAGCGGGGGGAGAACAGCAGATCCGCCACGATCGCACAGACAATCCCCATCACGATCTCACTGCAGCGCTCCACGGCAAACTGCGGCGCCAGCAGCGGGTTGGTCTGAATGGTGATGATAATGATCAGCGCGGTATAGCCGGAAAGGCCCCAGGCGTAAGAGTTTTCCACACGTACAAGGGAGGAGATCCAGGTGCAAAAACCGGCCCAGATACAGCACACCATCAGCATCAGCAGCGGGGTGCGGATCATCAGAATGACGATGGTCAGCGCGGCGATACAGCCAATAAAGGTGCCGACAATACGCAGCATCCCGCGATAGCGTATTGCGCCGGAGTAAGGTTCCCCGCCCGCCGCAAAGGCCGGGCCTGCGGCGACAATCGCCGCGGTCAGTACTGCCCAGCGGGGCGTTTCCAGCTGAAAGTGAAAGCCAACGAACAGCGCCAGCACGATGGCGAAGGCCAGCTTAATCGCAAAGCGCAGGTGCTGATTGGCGATGGAGAAGATGCCCATGGCGATTAACCAAACTCACGCAGGCGGTGGGCAATTTTGCGGAACAGCGAGTCATGGCTGGCGTCCCGATCTTTCTCACCGGTGATCACCACCGTGGCGGTGGTGCCCGCAGGCCACAGGTTGCCCTGCTGTTCATCCAGTCGAATACGCACCGGCACGCGCTGCGCCAGACGCACCCACTCAAGATTGGAGTCGACGGTCGCCATCCCTTTGCTGTCGCGGGTGGCGCTGGAGTTGGTCACCCCTGCCGCCACGCTGTCGACCGTCCCTTTCAGGACACGGTTGCTGCCCAGCGGGGTGATTTCCGCCCGATAGCCCGGACGGACGTTCTCCAGCTTGGTCTCTTCCATATAGGCGAGCACATAGAAGGAGTGCTGTTTGACCAGCGCCACGGCGGTGGAGCCGCGGGTAATAAATTCCCCGGTATAGACATTGAGGTTGGTCACCCAGCCGTCGGACGGCGCGCGGATCACGGTACGCTCAAGATCGAGCTTCGCCAGATCGCGCGTGGCTTCGGCCTTCGCCAGCTGATGCAGCACGGTTTGCAGCACGTTGTTGGATTGATCGATCTCCTCGCGGGACATCGCCTGCACCCCCAGCTGATTACGGCGCCCCGCCTCACGGCGTTTCTCCGCAGCCAGCGCCTGGTAGTAGGCGACATCCGCCTCCGCTTCTTCCAGCGATTTCTGATAGCGAGGCTGATCGACGGTGAACAGCACCAGATCCTTTTTTACCAGCTGGTTGTCATGCACATTGACGGCAGTGATCAGGCCCGCCACGTCCGGAGCAATGGCGACGATGTCGGCGCTAAAGCGCGCATCGCGCGTCCAGGGCGACTCGGTGTAATAAACCCACGCGCGAAAAATAGCGATGAACGCGAGGATAACCAGAGCCAGGGTAATGGCGGTACGGGAGATTTTTCTTGTTAGCGTTTTCACATCTACCTCAAACAAACAGGCGCGATACCAGATAGAACAGGCAGCAATACAGCGCGGAATTGAACAATGCAGGGTGCCAGACGAAATCATAGATCCCGGTAGGAGCCAGCACCTTTCGCACCAGCCAAAAAATCGCCAGTGATAAAAGAAGTTCGAAGAATATCGGGGGGAACGATAATCCGAACACCACGATAACGGGAAACAGACTCATGTTGACCTTGATTAGAGCGAGCAGGCGAAAGAATTATTCAGCATACGGCACCGCAGAAGGGGCAAGAAAAGCCGGGCGAGAGTGGCGTAGCTATAATGTATTAATAATATATTAGCGTAACTGTTATGCTGTTATCTATCATATGTGATCTAAATCACTTTTAAGCCAGAGTGAATAATGGAACGTCTAAAACGGATGTCAGTTTTTGCCAAAGTCGTTGAGCTGGGCTCCTTCACAGCCGCGGCCAGGCAACTACAAATGAGCGTCTCGTCAATCAGTCAGACCGTCGCCAAACTGGAAGATGACCTCCAGGTGAAACTCCTCAACCGCAGCACCCGCAGCCTTGGTCTAACCGAAGCCGGCAAAATCTATTATCAGGGCTGTCGGCGGATGTTGTATGAGGCCCAATCGGTGCATGAGCAACTTTACGCCTTCAACAACACTCCCATCGGTACGCTGCGTATCGGGTGCTCTTCAACTATGGCACAAAATGTGCTGGCCGGAATGACCGCTGACATGTTGCAGGAGTACCCGGGGCTGACGGTCAATCTGGTCACTGGTATTCCCGCCCCGGATCTGATTGCCGACGGGCTGGATGTGGTGATCCGGGTCGGGGCGTTGCAGGACTCCAGCCTCTTTTCCCGCCGCCTGGGCAGTATGCCGATGGTGGTATGCGCGGCGAAAAAGTATCTCGCCAGAGCGGGGAGCCCGGAGAAGCCGGCGGATCTCAGTAATCACGCCTGGCTGGAGTATAGCGTGCGCCCGGATAATGAATTTGAGCTGGTCGCGCCGGAAGGGCTCTCGACAAAACTGCTGCCGCAGGGGCGCTTTGTTACCAACGATCCGATGACGATCTCCCGCTGGCTGGTGGCCGGGGCCGGGATCGCTTACGTCCCGCTGATGTGGGTGATCAACGAGATCAACAGCGGCGAGCTGGAGATCCTCTTCCCGCGCTATCAGTCGGACCCGCGCCCGGTTTATGCGGTCTATACCGAAAAGGACAAACTGCCGCTGAAGGTGCAGGTGTGCATTAACTATCTGACGGATTATTTCGTGCAGGTGGCGGCGCTGTTTCAGGAGATGCGGGGAAGGAAGGAATAACCCTCTCCCACAGGGAGAGGGTATTTCGGAAGGGGAATTATGCGGTACCGCCGACGGTGAGGTTATCCACCTTCAGGGTCGGCTGACCGACGCCCACCGGCAGGCTCTGGCCCTCTTTACCGCAGACGCCGACGCCGTTATCCAGCTTCAGATCGTTACCGACCATCGAGATCTGCTGCATCGCTTCGATGCCGGAGCCAATCAGGGTCGCCCCTTTCACCGCTTTGGTCACTTTGCCCTTCTCAATCAGATAGGCTTCTGAGGTTGAAAAGACAAATTTACCGGAGGTGATATCCACCTGGCCGCCACCGAAGTTTGGCGCGTAGATGCCATATTCAACCGACTCGATGATCTCCTGCGGCGTGGATTTACCCGCCAGCATATAGGTGTTGGTCATACGCGGCATCGGCAGGTGCGCGTAAGATTCGCGACGGCCGTTACCGGTTGGCGCCACACCCATCAGGCGCGCATTCAGTTTGTCCTGCATGTAGCCCTTCAGGATACCGTTCTCGATCAGGACGTTGTACTGACCCGGCGTTCCTTCATCATCGATGGAGATCGAGCCACGACGATCGGTCATGGTGCCATCATCCACCACGGTGCAAAGCTCAGAGGCCACCAGCTCGCCCATATGGCCGCTGAAGACCGAGGTGCCGCGACGGTTGAAGTCGCCTTCCAGCCCGTGACCCACCGCTTCGTGCAGCAGCACGCCAGGCCAGCCTGCGCCCAGAACCACCGGCAGAGTACCCGCAGGTGCCGCGACGGCAGAGAGATTGACCAGCGCCATTCGCACCGCCTCTTTCGCCCAGGCGTCGGCGCGCACTTCGCCCTCAACCGGGTTCAGGAACCACTCGTAACCGAAACGACCGCCGCCGCCGCTGGAGCCACGCTCGCGTTTGCCGTCCTCTTCCACCAGCACGCTGACGGAGAGACGGACCAGCGGACGCACGTCGGCGGCCAGGGTGCCGTCGGTTGCCGCCACCAGAATCAACTCATATACGCCACTCAGGCTGGCAGAGACTTCCTGCACGCGCTTATCTTCCGCACGGGCGACTTTGTCTACCCGACGCAGAATATCCAGCTTCTCTTCGCGGCTCATGCTTTGCAGCGGATCGACGCTGGTGTAGAGCGCAGAGTGCTGCACTTCGCCCAGGGTTTTCACCCGACCATCACCGCTGTCGCGCACGATGGTACGTGCTGCCTGCGCGCTCTGCTGCAGAGCAGTCAGGCTAATCTGGTCCGCATAGGCAAAACCGGTTTTCTCACCGCTAACGGCGCGGACACCAACGCCCTGGTCGATGTTATAAGAGCCATCTTTGATGATGCTGTCTTCTAAAACCCAGGATTCGTGATAGCTCGACTGAAAGTAGAGATCGCCGTAGTCGAGACGGCGTTCGGTCAGTTGACCAAGAATGGAAAACAGGTCCTGATGGCTCAGGCCGTTCGCTGCCAGCAGATGTTCACTTACCAGGTTCAGACTCATCGTTTTGCTACTCGTTCGTTGCCGTCCACAGGACGTATCTAAGATCTTATCTATTGAGAGTGAGGCAATTAATTGCCCGCGTCAAATCATTGCTGTGCATCTTTGCGTGGCTGACGCAGCACTTCATTAATCTGCGGTTTATCGACCGGGCCGGTGATGTGGTAGCGCAGAATAGAGACTTTGCTCCACAGCGGCCCCAGCACTTTACTGGCGGCAAACACCGCCGCGCCGACAATCGGGTTAACGGCGAAGGCTGCTGCCACGCCAACGGTGGCGGAGATTTCCGGTGCCACCACCGCTTCCATATCCAGTTCTCGACGCACCAGATTGACGGAGCCTTTCATGGCAATATCCGCCTCCAGCCCGTCGACCAGCGTATCATCCGTGTGCAGAACCCCATCCTTAATCCACGCGGTGCTGCGGATAGAGTCAAAGTAGAATCCTTCATTAAAGGTATCGCTGAAGTCAAAGCGCAGCTTGCGCAGCAGAGCGTCGAAGCTGAGCAGACGCAGCAGCTGCCCCGCATGGCCGGTGCTCAGATCCGCTATTTCACCTTTGCCTAACCGGGTCTTCAGAATGCCGTTCAGCGTGGCTTCGTCAGGCTTCCACGGCTGGTCGCGCCAGTGCAGATCGTAGTCGAGATCAAACGACGAACCTCGAATCGGCGTGGTGATACCGAAATAATTTGATGCCGCATCCAGCTTGTTGCCTTTGATTTGCCCTTTCAGCGAGGTGCGCTGCTCCCCGGCACCGTTCACCCACTCGCCGTTGGCGGTCAGGCGACCAAAGCCGGTATCAATCAGTCCGCCCGCCAGGGTAAGGGTGTTGCCCTTAATGGTGAAATCGCCATCGATACGACCGTACTTCTGCCCCCACAGCCAGCACTCGGCGCAGCGCAGCTGTAAATCAGGCCAGCTGCTGAAATTAACCCGCGTGGTACTGGCTAACGGCGAAACTGTATTGCCTTTCCCGGCAGTGACGCTCGCCGGATTGTAATAGAGATAGCGGATCGCCGCCTGCCATGGCGCGGTGTCGCGCATCAGCAGGGTGGCGTTGATCTCCCGCCCCTGCGCCTCGACTTTTGAGCCGTTCAGGATCGGCTGCGAGACGATACTCAGGTTATTCCACTGCTGTCCACCCAGCGTCAGGGCCGGAGTGCGTACCGTGATATGTTGCGGGAACTGTGCCGACTCATCCACGTTTTGCCCGACGCCGCTCTGGAACAGGGCTAACCACTCGGCGCCATCCATCGGCGGCAGGTTGAGTTCGACGCCCGCCTGTTCCGGCAGCGGCGGCAGCGTGCGGCTGTCGCTGGTCCAGATGGCGCGATCCAGCGTCAGCTTGCGGTTCAGCAACCAGCGGCTGTTAAAGTGATTCTTACCACCGGCATTGCCCGTCAGGGTAAAGCTGTTGAGATCCCCGTCGACGTTCAGTTTCACCGGCAGCGGCTCACCCGCGCTCTTCTCCAGCGGCGACGGCAGGTCGCTGCTGACGTTCTTCAGATCGCCGCTGATATCCACTTTATACTGGGCATCGCCACGATAAGGCAGCTCAATCGCGACTTTGCCGTTCCACGGCAGGCGGCCTTCCAGCGACTGGCTGATGACTTTTGGCAGCACATCCATCCGCGAAGGCTGCCAGATAGCATCGAGATTCACGGCCACCTGATAGGCTTTCGCGCCTTCGGTGGTGGAGAAGTCGATATTCACCGGCTGATTAAACCAGCTTGCGGTCAGCGGCCCACTTTTGAGATCGCCATTCACGAAGCTGAACTGGCCGCTCAGATTGTTGATCGTGCTATTCAGCGGCTTGATGAACAGGCTGTTATTCTTCAGCCTGACGTCGCCTTTGGCGGTGGTCATGGTGCCGTCGAACGGGATATCCAGATGTAAGCGAGCATTCACATCGCCATCCAGCTGGAGCTGCTGAAGGGTGGCGCCCAGGGAATCATCCAGCGGCGTCTCGTCAAAGTACGGCCCAACGGCTTTTCCGGGCCCGTTGATATTAGCGTCAATCAGCAGCTCTTCTTTCGAATAGTCCGGGATCACTGCGGTCAGGTTACTGGCTTTTACCCCGCCCAGCGCCACGCCGTCGGTCTTCATCCACAACCCGTCGTTGATGAAGTTAAGCTCAATATCGAGGTTTTTCAGCGCCGGCCACTCAGGCTGGAAGGCGTAGGTGGCGTTGCGTAACGGCACCAGAACCTGGAACTGGCCTTCGTTGTGCTTGTAGGGGAACAGGTGCGGGTTACCGCCATACACTAGGGTGGCGTTATCCGCCTGCCCGCCCTGAATGGCGCCGCTCAGGTAGTCCACCAGCGCTTTGCCCATCAGGTTTTCAGGAAAATAGCGCCAAGCCTGTGATCCATCGTCGGTGCTGATGCCCGCCAGGATCCCCAGCCAGGGCTCATCGCCAGCCGGCTGCAGATAGCGGAAATCACCCCGGGCATGCACCGCTTTGGCTTTCACGTCGATGTCACGTCCGTCGAGCTGGAAACCCTTCTCGTTCTTCAACCAGTGGAGGGTAGCGGTGCCTTTCTCCACCTCCAGCGGGGCGCGGAAGACGGTTTCGTAAGGCATTTTCGCATCGCGCATATGGGCCACCAGGCGGCCATTTTCCACGCTGCCCTGCAATGTGCCGCTGAAATGCTCGGCGCCCGGCAGCAGCTCCCACTGCTTCCAGGCGAGATCGGTCCAGGCGATGTTGAAGCGCGTTTTTTCCGTCTCCTGCAGTGGAATATCCAGCGCCAGAGCGTTGATCGCTCCCACCGGCTGGGTGGCCTGCCAGACGTCGCCCAGCGACGGGGAGAGCTTCGCTGCAATGGTTCTCAGCCCCTCAAGGCCTGACAGCTCCAGATTGCTGGCGCGAATGCGCAGCTCGTCGCTGCGTGTGTTATTAGCACCGCCCACGTCCTGCCCGGGGATCCAGGCCAGGGCCAGCGCCCCGCGCGGCCACGCCTTGTCGTCCATGGTAATGCGGGTATCCGGAATGGCGAACTGCCAGCCCTCTTTCTCGCGGGTGACGTGCGCGGTCAGATTATCAACCGAAAGCTGATGCTGGCGCGCCTTCCCCGGCCAGCTGGCGCCCCCCTGCTTCAGCCAGATATCGCCGCTGGCGAACTGGCCATCGGTGAGGGTCATCCATCCTTCAATGCTGAAGCGCGCGGTTTCCAGCTGCATATTCTGCTGCACCCACTCACCCAGCCAGGGTTTGACGTCCACGTCATCGGCCTGCATCCATACTTTGCCGTTATTCAGCAGCCCCTTGTCATCACGCAGATCCATCCGCACCTGCATCACGCCATGCTGTCCGTTCAGGCTGGAGAGGCTGACCTGGCCTTCCGCACGGTGCCGCTCTTTGCCGTTGAGCCAGGTAAGCTGAGGGATCGCCAGTTCGGCACGCTGTCCTGAGAGAGTAATAAAGCTGATTTCACTGTCGCGCAGATCGAAATGATCGAACTGGCGCAGGAACAGATCGCTGACGCGGTTGGCCTCGAAGCCTTCGCCCTGGTCGTCACTGCGCAGCGGGGTGTTGGTCAGAAACTGCAGCTGATAAAAGGTAAGATCGCGAAACTGCCAGCGCAGGTGCAGCAGGCTTTGCCACACGTCCAGCGCCAGGGTCACGCGTTTGATTTTCAGATGGCCGCCGTCTTTCAGCTGCGCGTTGATGTCGCGCACTTCAAGAGTCGGGCCGAAATTCTGCCAGCTCGCGTTGAGCTGGCTGGCCGCGACGGGCATGCCGGTCGCGGATTCAATCTTCTCCAGCACCTGCGGGCGCCAGGCGTCCAGATGCGGCAATATGAGGCGCAGCCCGCTTACGAGCAGCGCGACAATCACGATCAGCGTTGCCCCTGTAAGCAGTAAAATCCCCGGCAGTCGCCTCACGCGTCTCTCCTTGTCAGCCGTTCTTGTCTCGCAGTACCTGCGGATTACATCATCACCACGTCAAACTGCTCCGGGTTATAGAGCGGCTCTATCTGCACTTTTACCTGTTTGCCGACGAAGATTTCCACTTCTGCCAGCGCGTGGGACTCTTCCCCTTTCAGGGCTTCCGCCACCGAAGGAGAAGCATAGACCAGGAAGCGGTCGGAGTCGTAGGCGTGATGCACACGAACAATCTCCCGCATGATCTCATAGCAGACCGTTTCCACCGTCTTCACCGTGCCGCGGCCATGACAGGTCGGGCACTCGTTGCACAGCACATGCTCCACGCTCTCACGGGTGCGCTTGCGGGTCATCTCAACCAGCCCAAGCTGGGAGAAGCCGTTGATGCTGGTTTTCACGCGATCTTTACTCAGCGCCTGCTCCAGGGAGTGCAGCACGCGGCGGCGGTGGTCTTCGTTACTCATATCGATAAAGTCGATGATGATAATACCACCCAGATTGCGCAGACGAAGCTGACGCGCAATGGCCTGCGTCGCTTCAATATTGGTATTGAAAATGGTGTCGTCCAGATTGCGGTGACCGACAAACGCCCCGGTATTGATATCCACGGTGGTCATCGCTTCGGTCTGGTCGATAATCAGATAGCCACCGGACTTGAGTTCGACTTTACGTTCCAGCGCGCGCTGGATTTCGTTCTCGACATCGTAGAGATCGAAGATCGGCTGGCGTCCGGTGTAATGCTCCAGCAGACCCGGCATTTCCGGAATGTACTCGGCGGTAAATTCGAGCAGCGCATCATAGGTCAGACGGGAATCGACGCGGATGCGATCCAGCTGGGCATCGGCGAAGTCGCGCAGCACGCGCTGGGCCAGCGCCAGCTCACCGTACAGCTGATAGCGCGTCTGGTTGCGTTTTTTACGCTCCATCACCTTGGTCCAGACGCGTTTCAGGTAGGCGGCATCAGAGGCGAGGTCTTCTTCGCTGATCCCCTCTGCGGCGGTGCGAATGATAAACCCGCCCTGCTCATCACAGTAGGCGCCAACCACTTTTTTCAGCCGGTCGCGCTCGCTTTCGCTCTCTATACGCTGGGAAACGCCAACGTGAGAGGCGCCAGGCATAAAGACCAGATAACGGGAAGGTAAGGTGATGTCGGTGGTCAGACGCGCGCCTTTGGTGCCCAGCGGATCTTTTACTACCTGCACCATCAGATCCTGGCCCTGACGCACCAGCTCGGAGATATCACGGACGGTAAACTGTTTTTGCTCTTCACCCGCCACGCATTCGGTGTGCGGCATGATATCGGAGGCATGCAGAAATGCCGCTTTATCCAGGCCAATATCTACAAATGCCGCCTGCATACCCGGCAGGACACGACTGACACGACCTTTGTAGATATTGCCTACTATTCCGCGCCGCGCTTCACGCTCGATATGAATTTCCTGAAGAATTCCGCCATCGATATAGGCCACACGGGTTTCCGAGGGCGTTACGTTTACCAACAATTCAGCCGTCATAATTATCCCTTCCCTCACGCAGTGAGTTAAAATTGCTTAGCAACTCATACGTTTCCACCAGCGGTAAGCCGACTACGGCGTGATAGCTGCCATTGATCTTCCTGACAAAACAGCCACCCAACCCTTGAATACCGTATGCACCTGCTTTATCCATTGGTTCACCGCTGGCGATATAACCGGCGATATCCTCTTCTGTGAGTACTCTGAACGTGACATCGGTGACCACCAGACAGTCGAGCACGTGCTGGCGGTCTGCCAGCGCGACGGCGGTCATCACCTGATGCGTATGGCCGGACAATTTGCGCAGCATCGTAAACGCATGTTCATCGTCGTGCGGTTTCTCGAGGACTTCACCGTTAAGGATCACGATGGTATCTGCGCCCAGCACCGGTAAATCACGCGGCGCCTGCGCCACGCCTGCCTGCGCTTTCTCCCGTGCCAGACGGGAAACATACTGTTGTGCGCTTTCACCCTCGGCACGTTGCTCTTCAATGCCGGTGACGATGCGTTCAAAAGATACCCCTAACTGCGTCAGGAGTTCCTGACGGCGCGGAGAGCCGGAAGCGAGATACAAAGACGTCATAGAAACCTTTTATTGCACGGCAAATTGCTGGCGAACCTTACGCATCAGCAGGAACAACCATGGCCAGAGCACACCGTTTACTACACTACTCCAGAACACTTCCGGACGGAAAGAGACGTTGATCACTAAAAACTCTGCCCAGAAAACAATGATATCCGCGGCCATGGATAACAACATCACCACCAGCGCCTGTTGCCAGAGCGCCAGATTACGAAAGAGCTGGAATTTCAGAGCGACCAAGTATGCGATGATACTCATGGACAGAGCGCGAACGCCAAGCGTTGAGCCACTAATCAGATCCAGTATGGCACCCATCACAAAACCTGTGCCCACATTTACGCGGTGCGGCAGGGCGAGGATCCAGTAGAGCAGAATAAGCAGCACCCAGTTTGGCCGGAAAACGAGAATGTCGTCCGGCCAGGGCATCACTTGCAGCAACAGCGCGATCAAAAACGAGAGCCAGATAACCCAGCGTCCCTGGCTACGGTAGCTTGCCACTATTGCCCTCCCGGGGAGAGTTGCGGTGGCGGTGGCGCATCAGGCGGCGGCTGGGTCAGCCCGGTTGCTGGCGCAGGAACTGGCGCAGGCGGCCCCATCGAGTTTGGCGCAGGCAGAACCTGCGGCATCATCTGCATCAGACGTTCATTCGCCACGCGATGCACATCTTCCGGGGTCATCGGGTTAGTGCCGTTACGATCGGCACCCCACAGCAGCAGCAGATAGCGCAGGCGCTGTAGACCCGCCGTTGGACGAGCCTGAATCACGGTATAGGCGCGCTGGGTATCCAGCTTCACGGAGGAGACCACCCCAACCGGATAACCTTCCGGGAAGCGACCGCCCAGACCCGATGTCACCAGCACATCGCCCACGCGAATATCGGTATTCGCCGGCAGATGTTCCAGCTGCAGATCGTCCGTACAGCCGTTACCGGCCGCAATCACGCGGATATCGTTACGCAGTACCTGGATCGGCAGCGCATGGGTGGCATCACAAATCAGCAGCACGCGGCTGGTCAGCTTCGCGACCGCAACCACCTGGCCGACGACGCCTTTATCGCTGATCACCGGCTGGCCTTCGTACACACCATTGACGCTGCCCTTGTCGATCACCACCTGATCGCTGTACGGATCGTTAACGGTGGAGATCACCTGGGTCACCATCTTCTGCTCATCCTGACGCAGCGGGGAACCCAGTAGCTCACGCAGACGAGCATTCTCCTGCTTGTACTGGCCCAGCATCAGTATCTCGCTGTTTTTCAGCAGCAGTTCCTGACGTAACGCGCGGTTTTCAAGTTCGAGTTGATCGCGTGAGGACAGGGTTTGCGAGACGCTGTCGAGTAATTCACGGGGACCATTTGATACAAAGTAGAAAGGACTGACGGCGGTATCCATGTACGTTCTGATCTGGCTGAACGTACCGAGGCGGCTATCGGCAATAATGACACCAAGCGCTACCAACACCCCAAGGATCAGGCGAAACTGTAGCGACGGGCCACGGCTAAAAATTGGCTTCATAGGCTATGCGTACTCTCGCGTCAGAGAGAAAGGGTAGCCATCCGCTACCCTTTCACACCTGACTACTCTTCGCTGAACAAGTCGCCGCCGTGCATGTCGATCATTTCCAGCGCCTTGCCGCCGCCACGGGCTACGCAAGTCAGTGGATCTTCTGCAACTACGACAGGAATTCCTGTCTCTTCCATCAACAGGCGGTCGAGGTTACGCAGCAGCGCACCACCACCGGTCAGAACCATACCGCGCTCAGAGATATCGGAAGCCAGTTCCGGCGGGCACTGCTCGAGGGCAACCATGACGGCGCTGACGATGCCGGTCAACGGCTCTTGCAGCGCTTCGAGGATTTCGTTGGAGTTCAGGGTAAAGCCACGTGGAACGCCTTCGGCCAGGTTACGACCGCGCACTTCGATCTCGCGCACTTCGTCACCCGGGTAAGCAGAACCGATTTCGTGCTTAATACGCTCTGCGGTGGCTTCACCGATCAGAGAGCCGTAGTTACGGCGAACGTAGTTGATGATGGCTTCATCGAAGCGGTCACCACCGATACGTACGGAAGAGGAGTAAACCACACCATTCAGGGAGATAACGGCCACTTCAGTGGTACCGCCACCGATATCCACCACCATGGAGCCGGTCGCTTCGGAAACCGGCAGGCCAGCACCGATAGCGGCAGCCATTGGCTCTTCAATCAGGAAGACTTCACGCGCACCAGCGCCCTGAGCGGATTCACGAATAGCACGACGTTCTACCTGGGTAGCGCCAACCGGCACACACACCAGAACACGCGGGCTTGGACGCATAAAGCTGTTGCTGTGCACCTGTTTGATAAAGTGCTGAAGCATTTTCTCGGTCACGAAGAAGTCAGCGATAACGCCGTCTTTCATCGGACGAATGGCAGCGATATTACCCGGCGTACGACCAAGCATCTGCTTAGCGTCATGGCCGACGGCCGCTACGCTTTTCGGTGAACCAGCACGATCCTGACGAATGGCCACAACTGAAGGCTCATTCAGTACGATGCCTTGTCCTTTTACATAAATGAGGGTATTCGCGGTACCCAGGTCAATGGACAGGTCATTGGAAAACATGCCACGAAATTTTTTCAACATACTAAGGGATAATCCTGAAAGCTGGGGCGGAAAACAAAATCCGCTTACTTTACCAACCACACGCAGCAGCGACAAGGCGCAAAAATCGCCTGCTACGGTGAAAATTTGTGCAGCACGTTTCCTTTGTTACAAATCGTCGCCTGACTCCCTCAGGGCTGAGAAAAAACAGCGTTCCTCACGTTCATTTGTAACCCGTTAAAGGTCGCTCACTGTCATTTTGCTCGTCATACATCACGCTACAGGCGCGATATTCTACGTGAAAACTCACTAAACGGCAGGTTAAACAGAGTATCTTTGCGAATATTTTTTCACATTGCTGTCAAGAGGCTGAGAGGCCGCAAAAAAATCTCCTTGACCCCCTGTAACTCCGCGCTCTGTCAACGTATGCCATTCCGTTCGTGACCGTACACCTGTGGCAAATACATGCGTTTGCGTTCCCTTACAGGCTTCAACCAGGCTCTGTACCAGCAGCTGGTTTTCCGTACGTTTTTCGATATTCCTTACCAGCCCCGGATGCAGCTTCAGCAGCTCTACCTCCAGCGCCTTAATCCAGCTGGTGCTGACCAGTGTCAGACCCGCCTGCGTCACCGCCACACGAGCCCCCAACGCATTGATCAGCCGAACGACCGGCTGTAACCGACTGATGTGTTGACAAACATCCGCCTCTGCAAGTTCAAAAATAATCCGTCTACGCTGCGATTTTTCACATTGCATCAGCACATCGCGCAGCCAGCGCTGGAATCGCGGGCGGATCAACGACTCTACCGTCACCTGCAGCGCCAGATGTTCTTCCGGCCAGAAGGATAAGAATGGCATCAATCGCGAAATTTGCTGGCGGTCATACTCTTCGGACAGACCAAACTGCAATACCATCGGCAGATACTCCGCCGACACCACCTCTTCGTTGCCGTCAAAGATGCGGCAGAGCAGCTCCCGGTGATGGACCTGGCCGTTGGCCAGTACCGCCGGCTTTTGGTAAATCCGCGGCCCGCCGCGGGTGAGCATCTGTTCAATCAAGGTCCGCCAGCGCACGTTGCCGCGCCCTTTCTCCGGCAGGGAGTCATCATAAACCGCCCAGCCGTTGGCACCCTGCAATACGGCATTGCGGGTAGCGGCTTCGGCGTGCTCCATCACCTGCTCGGTGGTCTGACCGCCGCGCCAGGCACAAATGCCGATATGCACCATGTCATCACGATCCAGCATTTTGCTGGGCGGCAGCGCATCCACCGACTTTAACAGCAGGCTGGCAATGCTCTCTGACTCTTTCAGGGTGCGATGCGGCAGCAACACGGCGTAATCACTGCGGTGATAGCGCGCCAGCAGCGCGCCGGGATAGCGCATCATAAAGGTGGAAAGCATATTGATGAGCATAAACAGATGCTCTTCCGCCACCGCCCGCCCCCAGTTGTCTTTCAGCAGGTCGAAGTCCGGCAGGCGGACAAGCATCACCACCCCGTGCGAGCCCACTTTCTCAGGATCTTCCAGCAGGGTAGCCAGCTGATTATCAAAGAAAAGACGATTGTTGAGGCCGGTTTTGTTGTCCTGGGCGGCATAGGAGCGGATCAGCGTATCCATCCGGCTGCGCTGGTCGCTGGCAAACTGAATTTCGGACAGCAGAACATCCAGCGCACTGCTGGTGCGTGACGGCCATTCATAGACGGACCCGCGCACCTGGGCCCCACGTTCTCCGTTAAGGATCCGCACCGAACGCGACTCCAGCAGCTCCTGCCCCGAGAGCTGGCGACGCAGCCAGCGCACCGCCAGGAAGATCAGCACCACCACGAAGATCACCGCCACCGTCAGCGGCGCAGTGGTCATCAATGAACGAAAATAACTGTTCATCGGGTCCAGATAGGCCAGGCTTATGGTCATACCGGGGTTTTTCAGGGAGGGGACGGTTAGCTCGAAAATCTGGGGGGGCGCACCGGCCGGCCGATAACCCTTTTGCCCGCTGTGGCTGAAAATGGTTTTTCCGCCCTGCTTAATCTCCACACGCGTGATATCAACCGGAGCCATCAGCTCGTCCAGCTGACGGGAAAGTTCTGGAAAGGGCGTGCTGACAAGGCGGGAATCAACCACCGACGCCACGGACTGGACGCGGTTCACCAGCTTTCCCTGGATCGCATTATAAAAACTGAGCGAGCAGCCGATCAGGGTGACAAAGATGGTCAACCCGGTTAGCAAGGCGATAAAAGCGGAGAACTTCGTCGATAATCGCATCCTTGAGATTACTCCGTGAGTTGATGAGGATAGCAAGTGAGCACTAACTCGCAATACGGCATCGGCATACTACCAAATCCGGTGTATCTGGCAATTTATTGCGTTAAATCGGCATTGCATGTCAATGAGCGAGTATAGTCTTCAAAAAATTTTTTCCAATCATCATGCTGAGTAAGGAATTCGTATGCAGGCTTTGATCTTAGAACAGCAGGAAGGCAAAACTCTTGCATCAGTGCAATCTATCGAAGAGAGCCGCCTGCCGGAAGGGGCCGTGACCGTTGATATCGACTGGTCCAGTCTGAATTACAAAGACGCGCTCGCCATTACGGGCACCGGCAAGATTATTCGTAATTTCCCAATGGTTCCAGGTATCGACTTTGCGGGCCGTGTGCACGCCAGCGAAGACCCGCGTTTCCATGTCGGCCAGCAGGTGCTGCTGACCGGCTGGGGCGTGGGCGAAAATCACTGGGGCGGACTGGCCGCGCAGGCACGCGTCAACGGCGACTGGCTGGTGCCAATGCCGAACGGGCTCGATGGCCGTAAGGCGATGATCATCGGCACCGCCGGGTTTACCGCCATGCTGTGCGTGATGGCGCTGGAAGAGGCCGGGGTCACCCCGCAGTCCGGTGAGGTAGTGGTAACAGGAGCCAGCGGCGGCGTCGGCAGTACCGCGGTTGCCCTGCTGCACAAGCTGGGCTATCAGGTGGCGGCGGTTTCCGGCCGTGAAAGCACCCATGACTATCTGCGTTCCCTGGGTGCCAGCCGCATTCTGGGCCGCGACGAGTTCGCTGAGACCCGCCCGCTGGAGAAACAGATCTGGGCCGGTGCCGTCGATACCGTCGGGGATAAAGTGCTGGCGAAAGTGCTGGCGCAGATGAACTACGGCGGTTGCGTGGCGGCGTGCGGCCTGGCGGGCGGATTTGCCCTGCCGACCACGGTGATGCCGTTTATTCTGCGCAACGTCCGCCTGCAGGGCGTCGATTCGGTGATGACCCCGCCAGAGCGTCGCGCCCAGGCATGGGAGCGACTGGTTCGCGATCTGCCAGCCTCCTTCTATACGCAAAGCGCCACCCAGATTAGCCTTGAGCAGGCCCCGGAGTATGCCGCGAAGATCATCAGTAACCAGATCCAGGGCCGTACGCTGGTGAAGCTGGGTTAATCTTCAAATTTTCGTGACATATTCGCTTTAACCCTGCTCCTCCGTCATGCTTAGAAAAACGCATGACGGAGGATGCCATGAAAGTGAAACCCCTGACGGAAGCCGATATCACTGCGGAATCCGTTTTTATGCTCAAGCGCCGCCAGATCCTGAAGATGCTGGGGATCGGTGCCGGTGCGCTGACGCTCTCGCCTCTCGCCCAGGCCGACCTGCTGGACTGGTTTAAGGGCAACGATCGTCCGAAAGCGCCCTCCGGGAAGCCCCTGACCTTTACCCAGCCCGCCCAGTGGCAAAGCAACCTCGCCAAAACCCCTGAAGAGAAAGTGACAGGCTATAACAACTTCTATGAGTTCGGCCTGGATAAAGCCGATCCGGCGGCCAACGCCGGCAGCCTGAAGACCGATCCCTGGACGCTGAAAATCGACGGGGAAGTGGCAAAACCCCTGACCCTTGATTATAACGATTTGACCACCCGCTTCCCGCTGGAAGAGCGTATCTACCGCATGCGCTGCGTCGAGGCCTGGTCGATGGTGGTGCCGTGGATTGGTTTTCCGCTGCATAAACTGCTGGCGATGGTAGAGCCCACCAGCAACACGAAGTACGTCGCCTTTCAGACCCTTTACGCACCGGAGATCATGCCCGGTCAGAAAGACCGGTTCATTGGCGGCGGACTCGATTATCCGTACGTGGAGGGATTACGTATTGATGAGGCGATGCACCCGCTGACGCTGCTTACCGTTGGCGTCTACGGTAAAGCCCTGCCGCCGCAAAACGGCGCCCCCATCCGCCTGACCGTGCCGTGGAAATATGGCTTTAAGGGCATCAAATCGATCGTCAGTATCAAGCTGACCCGCGAGCGCCCACCCACCACCTGGAACCTTGCGGCCCCGAATGAGTACGGCTTCTACGCTAACGTGAACCCGCACGTGGATCACCCGCGCTGGTCGCAGGCCACCGAGCGGTTTATTGGCTCGGGCGGCGCGCTGGATGTCAAACGTCAGCCCACCCTGCTGTTTAACGGCTATGCCGACCAGGTAGCATCGCTCTACCGCGGTCTCGACTTACGGGAGTTTTTCTAAGTGCGTCTGACGGCAAAACAGATTACCTGGCTGAAGGTCGCCCTGCATCTTGCGGGGCTGCTTCCTTTTATATGGCTATTCTGGGCCATCAATCACGGCGGCCTGAGTGCCGATCCGGCAAAAGATATTCAACATTTTACCGGCCGCACCGCGCTGAAATTTTTACTGGCGACCCTGCTGGTTTCCCCTCTGGCGCGCTACGCGAAACAGCCCTTACTGATCCGCACCCGCCGCCTGCTTGGGCTATGGTGTTTCGCCTGGGCGACGCTGCACCTCACCAGCTATGCGTTTCTGGAGCTCGGGATTAACAATCTGGCTCTGCTGGGACGCGAACTGGTGACTCGTCCTTACTTAACCCTGGGGATTATCAGCTGGATAATTTTACTGGCATTGACCCTCACCTCTACCCAGTACGCCCAGCGAAAACTGGGAAGGCGCTGGCAACTTCTGCATAATTTTGTCTATCTTGTCGCGATCCTTGCCCCCATCCACTACCTTTGGTCAGTGAAAATCCTCTCGCCGCAGCCGATCATCTACGCTGTGCTGGCAGGCGTGCTTCTGGCATGGCGTTATAAGAAGTTTCGCCAGTGGTGGCGATAACGGGCGAAAATGTGCTGATTCCCGCAGCTCGTTTATCCTTCCCGGGTGTTTATCCGAATGCTGTTGATAATCTTCCCTGATAAGACCAGTATTTAGCTGCCAAATGCTACGAAATCGTTATAATGTGCGACTTTGGTTTCCCCGACGGGTTTTTCAGACCCGGAAAGGGTGACAATCGCGCATCGAAGGTATATTTTGTTTTTTACCGGAGAATCGCAGGAGATAGCGGCACAATGGCTGACAAGTTTCACATCTTAGTTTTAAACGGACCGAACCTGAATATGCTCGGCACCCGTGAACCCGAGAAGTATGGCACGCTGACGTTAACCGATATTGTTAACCGTCTGGGTAGCGAAGCGGCGACGCTCAATGTGGAACTTGACCATTTTCAGTCAAACGCGGAGTACGCACTCATCGACCGCATTCATCAGGCTAAAGACACAACGGACTATATCCTGATTAATCCGGCCGCGTTTACGCACACCAGTGTTGCTATTCGCGACGCGCTGCTGGCAGTGAGCATCCCATTTATTGAGATCCACCTCAGCAACGTGCATGCGCGGGAGCCGTTCCGCCACAACTCCTACCTGTCGGATATCGCCTCTGGCGTCATCTGTGGACTGGGGGCTGACGGTTATTCATTCGCTTTACAGACAGCGGTAAAACGCCTGTCACAATCACACTAAACAAAGAGTACGGAACCCACTCATGGATATTCGTAAGATTAAAAAACTGATCGAGCTGGTTGAAGAATCAGGCATCTCCGAACTGGAAATTTCTGAAGGCGAAGAGTCTGTACGCATCAGCCGTGCCGCGCCAAACGCAGGCTTCCCGGTTATGCAACAAGCTTATGCTGCACCAATGATGCAGCAGCCAGCTCTGTCTAACGCTGTCGCTCCGGCGGCTACTCCAGCAATGGAAGCGCCAGCAGCAGCGGAAATCAGTGGTCACATCGTACGTTCCCCAATGGTTGGTACTTTCTACCGCACCCCGAGCCCGGACGCTAAAGCGTTCATCGAAGTGGGCCAGAAAGTTAACGCGGGCGATACCCTGTGCATCGTTGAAGCCATGAAAATGATGAACCAGATCGAAGCTGACAAGTCAGGTACTGTGAAAGCGATTCTGGTCGAAAGTGGTCAGCCGGTTGAATTTGACGAGCCGCTGGTCGTCATCGAGTAACGAGGCGAACATGCTGGATAAAATTGTTATCGCCAACCGCGGCGAGATCGCACTGCGTATTCTTCGTGCCTGTAAAGAGCTGGGCATCAAGACCGTCGCTGTGCACTCAAGCGCGGACCGCGATCTGAAACACGTATTACTGGCGGATGAGACGGTCTGTATCGGCCCGGCTCCGTCCGTAAAAAGCTATCTGAACATCCCGGCTATCATCAGCGCCGCTGAGATCACTGGCGCGGTAGCGATTCACCCGGGTTATGGCTTCCTCTCTGAGAACGCCAACTTTGCTGAACAGGTAGAACGTTCTGGCTTTATCTTCATCGGCCCGAAAGCCGACACCATCCGCCTGATGGGCGACAAAGTGTCTGCGATCACCGCGATGAAAAAAGCCGGTGTTCCAACCGTACCGGGCTCCGACGGTCCTCTGACCGACGACATGGATGCTAACCGTGCTCATGCGAAACGCATTGGCTACCCGGTTATCATCAAGGCGTCTGGCGGCGGCGGCGGTCGCGGTATGCGCGTTGTGCGCAGCGATGCTGAACTGGCTCAGTCCATCTCCATGACCAAAGCGGAAGCGAAAGCAGCTTTCAGCAATGACATGGTGTACATGGAAAAATACCTGGAAAACCCACGCCACATCGAAATTCAGGTGCTGGCAGACGGTCAGGGTAACGCGATCTATCTGGCGGAACGTGACTGCTCCATGCAGCGTCGTCACCAGAAAGTGGTCGAAGAAGCACCAGCGCCGGGCATTACCCCGGAACTGCGTCGCTACATCGGCGAGCGTTGCTCCAAAGCCTGCGTGGATATCGGCTATCGCGGGGCAGGTACCTTCGAGTTCCTGTTCGAAAACGGCGAGTTCTACTTCATCGAGATGAACACCCGTATTCAGGTTGAACACCCGGTTACCGAAATGATCACCGGCGTTGACCTGATCAAAGAGCAGCTGCGTATCGCGGCGGGTCAACCGCTCTCCATCAAGCAGGAAGAAGTTCAGGTTAAAGGCCATGCGGTGGAATGCCGTATCAACGCCGAAGATCCGAACACCTTCCTGCCGAGCCCGGGTAAAATCACGCGTTTCCACGCGCCGGGTGGCTTTGGTGTGCGCTGGGAGTCCCATATTTACGCCGGTTACACCGTACCGCCGTATTATGACTCAATGATCGGCAAGCTGATCTGCTACGGCGAATCCCGTGACGTGGCGATTGCCCGCATGAAGAACGCCCTGCAGGAGCTGATCATCGACGGTATCAAAACCAACGTTGATCTGCAGATGCGTATTATGAGCGACGAGAACTTCCAGCATGGTGGCACCAACATCCACTATCTGGAGAAGAAACTCGGTCTGAACGAGAAGTAATACAGCATCTTTACTAAAAGGCCGGATAATCCGGCCTTTTTTATTTTTGGGGCCTGGAACGCCCCATCATGTACAATCCCCGCTTTCTTCATCCACAAGGGACAAAAAATGGACAAACGTTTTGTTCAGGCCCACAAAGAAGCGCGTTGGGCGCTGTGGTTAACCCTTCTCTATCTCGCCGCGTGGTTAGTAGCTGCTTACTTACCTGATTCTGCTATCGGTGTTACCGGCCTTCCGCACTGGTTTGAGATGGCCTGTCTGCTGATCCCGCTGGTGTTTATTCTGCTCTGTTGGGCGATGGTGAAGTTCATCTATCGCGATATTCCGCTGGAGGATGACGATAATGCAGCTTGAAGTATTCCTGCCGCTCGTCGCGTATCTGTTTGTTGTTTTTGGTCTGTCCGTTTACGCCATGCGTAAAAGAACGGCGGGCACCTTCCTGAACGAGTATTTCCTCGGTAGCCGCTCGATGGGCGGTATTGTGCTGGCGATGACCCTTACCGCCACCTATATCAGCGCCAGCTCCTTTATTGGCGGCCCGGGTGCAGCCTATAAGTACGGGCTGGGCTGGGTGCTGCTGGCGATGATCCAGCTGCCTGCCGTCTGGCTCTCGCTGGGTATTCTGGGGAAAAAATTCGCGATTCTGGCGCGCCGCTATAATGCGGTGACCCTCAACGACATGCTGTTTGCCCGCTATCAGAGCCGCCTGCTGGTCTGGCTGGCCAGCCTGAGCCTGCTGGTGGCCTTTATCGGCGCCATGACCGTGCAGTTTATCGGCGGCGCGCGCCTGCTAGAAACTGCCGCCGGGATCCCTTACGAAACGGGGCTGCTGATTTTTGGTATCAGTATCGCGCTCTACACCGCGTTTGGCGGTTTCCGCGCCAGCGTGCTCAACGACACCATGCAGGGCATGGTGATGCTGATTGGCACCATTGTGCTGCTGGTAGGCGTGGTGCATGCAGCGGGGGGTTTAACCCATGCGGTGGAAACGCTGCAGACCATCGATCCGAAGCTGGTATCGCCGCAGGGCGCGGATGACATTCTCTCCCCTACCTTTATGACCTCCTTCTGGGTGCTGGTCTGCTTCGGGGTGATTGGTCTACCGCATACGGCCGTGCGCTGCATCTCTTATAAAGACAGCAAGGCAGTACACCGGGGGATTATCATCGGCACCATCGTGGTGGCGATCCTGATGCTCGGTATGCACCTGGCCGGGGCACTGGGCCGGGCGGTGATCCCGGACTTAACCGTGCCGGACCTGGTGATCCCAACATTAATGGTAAAAGTACTGCCTCCGTTTGCTGCCGGGATCTTCCTTGCTGCTCCCATGGCGGCGATCATGTCGACAATTAACGCCCAGCTGCTGCAAAGTTCCGCTACGATCATTAAAGATCTCTACCTGAACATGCGCCCGGAGCAGATGACTAATGAGCGTCGCCTGAAGCGGATGTCTGCGGTGATCACCCTGGTGCTGGGGGCGTTGCTGCTGCTGGCCGCGTGGAAGCCGCCTGAGATGATTATCTGGCTGAACCTGCTGGCATTTGGGGGTCTGGAAGCGGTGTTCCTCTGGCCGCTGGTGCTGGGCCTCTACTGGGAGCGCGCCAACGCGGCCGGTGCCCTGAGCGCAATGATCGTCGGTGGCGTGCTCTATGCCGTGCTCGCCTCCTTTAAAATTCAGTACCTGGGCTTCCATCCGATTGTGCCCTCGCTACTGCTAAGTTTGCTGGCGTTCGTGGTAGGGAACCGTTTCGGCCAATCCCTGCCGCAGGCAGCCGTGATTTCTACTGATAAATAAAGAGTTTTGCCATGCCGTGGATCCAACTAAAACTGAATACAACCGGTGCTAACGCCGAAGAGATGAGTGATGCGCTGGTAGAGACCGGTGCGGTCTCTGTCACCTTCCAGGACACGCATGACACTCCGGTGTTTGAACCGCTGCCGGGTGAAACCCGCCTGTGGGGCGATACCGACGTCATCGGCCTGTTTGATGCCGAAACTGATATGGCCGAAGTGGTCGCGATTCTGGAAAATCACCCGCTGCTGGGCGCCGGTTTTGCGCACAAGATTGAACAGCTGGAAGACAAGGACTGGGAACGCGAGTGGATGGATAACTTCCACCCGATGCAGTTCGGCAAGCGTCTGTGGATCTGCCCGAGCTGGCGCGACGTGCCGGACGAAAATGCGGTAAACGTGATGCTCGATCCGGGCCTGGCGTTCGGTACCGGCACCCACCCGACCACCTCCCTGTGCCTGCAATGGCTGGATGGTCTGGATCTGGACGGTAAAACGGTGATCGACTTTGGCTGCGGATCCGGGATCCTCGCTATCGCTGCCCTGAAGCTGGGTGCCGCAAAAGCGATCGGGATCGACATCGATCCGCAGGCGATTCAGGCCAGCCGCGATAACGCGCAGCGCAACGGCGTCTCCGACCGTCTTGAGCTCTATCTGCCGAATGACCAGCCAGCGGTGATGAAAGCCGACGTGGTGGTCGCCAACATCCTGGCTGGCCCGCTACGCGAGCTGGCACCGTTAATCAGCGTCCTGCCCGTTGAGGGCGGTCTGCTGGGCCTGTCCGGTATTCTTGCCAGCCAGGCTGAAAGCGTATGCGAAGCCTACACCGATCTCTTCGCACTCGACCCGGTGGTTGAAAAAGAAGAGTGGTGCCGCATTACCGGTCGTAAAAAGTAAGCGGTTATTCGTTTGCCTGTTTTTTAAACTCCCCTTTTGGTTAAGAAACAGGCAATCCAGCTATCACGATCATGTTCTAAAATGCGACGCAGATCGCAAAGAACCGCGGAAATCTGCTGCTTAAAACAGCAGATTATTCCGCTTAAGGTTTCATTCTTTAAGAAAAAACGAGAAGTTTTGGGAAATTGTAAGCGACCATAAAATCGCCACACGCATTTAAGTGAATGATTTTTATGGAATATAATTTTATGGCTTATGCTTTGTGCCTGATTCAATGATCTGCAACAGGTGATTGTTCAAAGTTTGGCCTTTCATCTCGTGCAAAAAATGCGTAAGATACGCCGCCTTGCAGTCACAGTATGGTCATTTCTTAACTCATGCGTATCGGAAACCACCAGCTCAGAAATCGCCTGATCGCAGCACCTATGGCAGGTATTACCGACCGGCCCTTCAGGACGCTGTGCTATGAGATGGGAGCAGGATTAACCGTTTCTGAGATGATGTCGTCTAACCCGCAGGTTTGGGAAAGCGATAAATCCCGTCTTCGGATGGTGCACATTGACGAACCAGGTATCCGCACCGTGCAAATTGCCGGGAGCGTGCCTGAAGAGATGGCAGACGCCGCGCGTATTAACGTGGAAAGTGGTGCCCAGATTATTGATATCAATATGGGGTGCCCGGCCAAAAAGGTGAATCGCAAGCTTGCAGGTTCAGCCCTTCTGCAATACCCCGACCAGGTGAAGTCCATCCTGACGGCGGTTGTCAGCGCAGTGGACGTTCCTGTTACGTTGAAGATTCGCACGGGTTGGTCGCCGGATCACCGTAACTGTGTAGAGATTGCCCAACTGGCCGAAGATTGTGGCATTCAGGCCCTGACCATACATGGACGCACCCGCGCCTGTTTGTTCAACGGCGAAGCTGAATACGACAGCATTCGGGCAGTTAAGCAGAAAGTTTCCATTCCGATTATCGCGAATGGCGACATTACTGACCCGCTTAAAGCCAGAGCTGTGCTCGACTATACGGGAGCTGATGCTCTGATGATAGGACGTGCGGCTCAGGGAAGACCCTGGATCTTTCGGGAAATCCAGCATTATCTGGACACTGGGGAGCTGCTTGCCCCGCTGCCGCTGGCAGAGGTTAAGCGCTTGCTTTGTTCGCACGTTCGGGAATTGCATGACTTTTATGGTCAGACAAAAGGGTACCGAATTGCGCGTAAACACGTCTCCTGGTATCTCCAGGAGCACGCTCCAAATGACCAGTTTCGGCGCACATTCAACGCCATAGAGGATGCCAGCGATCAGCTGGAGGCGTTGGAGGCATACTTCGAAAATCTTGCGTAATGAAATAAAGAGCTGACAGAACTATGTTCGAACAACGCGTAAATTCTGACGTACTGACCGTTTCCACCGTTAACTCTCAGGATCAAGTAACTCAAAAGCCCCTGCGTGACTCGGTTAAACAGGCACTGAAGAACTATTTTGCTCAACTGAATGGTCAGGACGTTAACGACCTGTATGAGCTGGTACTGGCTGAAGTTGAACAGCCCCTGTTGGACATGGTGATGCAATACACCCGCGGTAACCAGACCCGTGCTGCCCTGATGATGGGCATCAACCGTGGTACGCTGCGTAAGAAACTGAAAAAGTACGGCATGAACTAATTTCGATTAGCTAAATGCTTGTTTAAAAAGGCGCTATCCGGCATGGGGACGCGCCTTTTTTATTAAAATGACTGCACCACTGACTGCACAATGCCATGAACGAAGCTGAACATAGGACGTATGTAAGGCCATAAAAAAAGGCCACATAAGCAGCCCTTTGAGAAAGTATGGAATCAAAGCCCAAGACTTTTTCTGAGTAATTCTCCGACTATCGGCCACATCACCGGTTGTACGGATTCCCAAACAGGGCCGCATACTTTAGCCATCAGAGATTTAGCCTCTTTCCCATCACCGTCTTTTGCCGCCGCAACAGCTGCAGCGAGATCAGCACATTGAGATTTGTTAACTATCTGTCCTTGCTCCTCCAGGATGGAAATGAGCTTGGATACGATTTCTGAATCGCTATTCTCAGCAATAGTCATGTTCTGGTTAACATGCTCACCATTCGCAAGTTGAAGATGACCAAAATGCCCACCTGAAATATGCACATGATTTACTACGCGATTGACCCGCTGGGGTCGGTTCGGAGCCTTTCTGGCAGCTTTGTAGCCCTCTTCTGTTAAGAATACGAACTCTCTGGCACTGAACATTCCTACAATGAAGATGTTGTTTCCAGGAGGGTTTTCATATGGCTTCATCGGCCCGGTATTAATGAGTTTTTGCTTCTCAAGGTCAGAAAAGGCAACATCAAAATCTACTTGGGTTATATCATCAATATTGCAAACAGCGGTTGCCACAGACAAGATTTGCGGCCCTTCATAACGACTTTTCAAATCCTGAGCTGTTAACCCCCTATCAGTAAAATCTGCCAGCAGGGTTCCGAGGATTTGCTTTGCTGCTTCGTCTAATTGACCAGCCATTTTCCATTCCTATGAGGTTATCCAGCCTTTATGTGTGGTTAATTGTGCCAAATTCAATCCCCTTAATGCAGATATTACTGTTGGTCTTCGACGTAAATTCCGGCAGAAATAATCGCACCACCTATACGGCGCTTACCGTAAAGCAGCGGTACCGGGTAGCCTTGGGTAGCGGTGTTCGTTACTCCCCCAAACGCATAAGAGGCTCGGTTATCGGCATCCTGTTTGCTGGACAGGCCTGTAGGTTGAGGCGACAACATTTGTGCTACCCCGCCGACCATCATCGCTGCACCGATTTTCATTGTTACAGATCCCCACACACCACCCCCTAAAGCCTGTCCAAAAGGAGTAAAAGCTCCAATAGCCCCGACAACAACAAGCGCCGCGCCGAGAATGGTTTGGAGTACACCAGCTCGTTTGCTACCGATAATGACGGGTACAATCCGAACGACCTTGCCACCATTCGGAAAATCGAGGTCATCCTCAGCAATATTTTTCTTATCAACGAAGATAGCAAACGTCAGCCCGCGGGATTTGCTTGTGGTCATATACTGCTGAAAACCTGGCAACGTAGCAGACAGAGCGTTGAACACCTCACGCGTTGAGCTTATTAAACGTTGATGCTCCCTGCCAAACAGGCCGATCAGCGGGCCGCTCAGCTTGATGGTTGTCATTACTTCACTGCTTTGCATGATGTTTCCCCTCACTGCAATAGATCGCCATTAAAGCCGTTTTCAAATCGTAGATTTTTTTCTTACAGCTGCTGCCCGGTAAAGATTCAATATCTTTCAGGCGCCTGGATATGGTCTGGCGATGAATGCCGGTGACTGCAGCGAGCTCACTGATTGTCAGCTTTATCTGCCGCATCGCTCCCCCTTATGATGATGAACAGAAAACATACAATTCATCATCTTTTCATTTTTTGTTAAAACTCATCATAATAAAATCAGAGAGTTAGCAGATGATGATGATGACCATAGAATCCAAAAACTAGCCGTTTTCCGCGTGCCCGCCGCCTCGTGGCAGGTCGCCCCACCGGGAGGACCCAACCGATCCGGGCGGCGATGGGCGGCTTTCGCCGCCTCTGCGCCTTACGGCTTGCCAGTCGATTTGACCAGACCGCGATAGTCCAGCGGCGCGACGCCAGCATCGATACGGACCTTCCATGCGATGCCGTCGACCGTGAAGCCCTCCTGCTGTTCAAGGTACGGTGAATCCATCCCGTCGAGATATGCAACCTCAACCGTGTCCATGCCCTGGGCAGCGGTTACATACCACTCTTTGGCGTTGTGCTTATCAAGCCGTGGCTCAACGATGACCTGCGCCATGTCTTTCACCACGTTCGCAATCCCCGCGTTCTGGTTATACATAGGCACTGTCTGCCCATTGACGTCCTGCGTACCAATCTGGAGTAAAGAGGACATGGACAGCAAAGCTCTGTTAGCTGCCCCCTCGAGTGCTGCTGGCACAATGAGGAATGATGGCGTGACGTTCACCGGATCGCCATTGGCATCCTCCTGCAAGCGCATAGCTTTGCGCGCGGCATCAAGGCCTTCAGTGCTCATGTCCAGTGCGATCATGTTCTTGTGATCAGCGTGGAACAGTGCCTTACCGTCAGTGAATGCCTGGTTGGTGGTCAACACCAGATAGACCAGCTCGCCAACCGTACGGGATGCAGCGCGCCCCATAGCGGTCGGGATGGTGCTCAGCTGAGTGAGGTCATCGTTGATGATTGCCTGGCGGGTGATGGAGAAGATCTCACCATAAGTGGCCAGCGCGATAGGTACGCCTTTATCACTTGTGGTGATGTATTTATATTCAGCGCCTTCACGTACCTGACGCAGCTTAGAGAATCCATTCAGGCCAACGCGCTTCGCTTCATGAAAGTTGCTGAGCGAGCCCGCTTTGGTCCATTGCTGGAAGGTCTCGCCGCTGTTCTGCCAGCCTGCCAGCACTGACTTTTCAGCGCCACCAGCGAGGATATGTGAAAAGTCACTGCTGCTGTGCGTAAACGCCAGGTTCACAATCTGCGACCGGTTGCCAAAACTGCTGATGCCAATACCACGATCCACCAGCGAGGCCTGCGCCATTTCAAACAGGCTCATCATTGCGTATGGGTTGCCCCGCTCTGCACGCTCATGGCCCAGACGCGCATACAGGCCCTGACGAATGCCATCGCCAGTAATATTGCCGTTCCCTGCATGGATGTGAGCCTTATTGGACGGCGTGAAATCACGCCCCATCTGTGCCAGTAGCAGGTCTTTAGCCTTTTCCGTGGTACAACCAGCATCCTCGAGACACTGCATCTTCAGCGCGTCGTGCTTACCACCGAACGTTGCGAACAGATCCTTAATGCCGTTAATACGGTCCTGTTCTGGTGCGGCGCCGGTCATGGACGCTTTCGGACTGGTGATCATTCCTTTCAGTGATTCAGGCATATGTTCAAATTCCTCAATTCGTTTGGATTCGATGCAGGCCATGGCACGCACCGATTCAGTAACCTGGTCTGCAAAACCATGCTCTACGCACTCAGCGCCGGTAAGCCAGGTTTCGTCTTCCAGCATTGCGGCCACGGCCTCTGGAGTTTTCCCGGTTTTCTCGACGTATGCCGGGATCAGCACGCTCTCTACTTTGTCCAGGAGGTCTGCGTAATCACGCATTGCATTAGCGTCGCCACTCGATGCGCCCCACGGCTTGTGGATCATCATCATCGCATTCGCCGGCATGATTACCGGATTGCCGACCATCGCAATGACGGAAGCCATTGAAGCGGCCAGGCCGTCAACATAAGCGGTGATCGGAATGCCCAGGCCTTTAAGGGCGTTGTAGATGGCGATGCCGTCAAATACGTCACCACCCGGGGAGTTGATGTGCAGGTTGATACTGGAGGCATCTGAAATGGCTTTCAGGTCACTCACGAATTTCTTCGCAGTAATGCCCCAGTAGCCGATCTCGTCGTAAATGTGGATGTCAGCCGCGCCACCAGCTGCTGATGCTTTGATGCTGTACCAGTTCTTCATTCTTCACCTGCCACGGCAGCAAACCCGTTCTCATCAAGCCAGGCGTTTACGGCATGACGCACCAGCTTTGATACGTCGGGCACTGGTTTACCGGGATGAGTATTCAGGTGATCGATACGGTATTGTTTGAGGCGTAAAACAGTCTGCGCATCCAAGTGAACTGATCCGCCTTTTAGTTCACCCAGGTTTAAATCGTTAATGTTACTCATGGTGTCCTCTACTGGATAAGTAAACAGGATATGATGATTGATCACCAAAAGTGGTAAGTAAACGTATTTTTATCAGAAAAATAGATTTATGAGATTTAGATAACATTGCCTGCTATTGATGGCTACAGAGCAAAGCCAGACAGGACGGGCGTCATAGAGGATTTTGACCCATTTTGTATACAGCAAGTACAGAGAGGGGGTTACAACGCAGAACCTGATGTGGCGGGCCCTTGCAGTTGGCACTGTTAAGTGCGTCAGGTGTGATTGCTTTATTGGTCCTGAAAATCGGCGCTTTTTTATCGCGTATATATACAGAACATACGTGGTTCACGTGGTTCACGTGGTTCAATTTGTAAAGATTATTGTTTTGTAAGGGTTTTCTTCAAAATCCTGAACCACGTAACTACCGATTTGAACCACGTAAGCCATTTTTTACGTGGTTCACCCCAATCTGATTTTTATCTCGTGGTTCAAATAACCTGTTTCGTGGTTCAAATTGCCCTTTTCGTGGTTCACTCGTGGTTCAGTTTTTCCCTATAAAATCCATATTAAACAAAGACATGATATTTATACTTACCTACTGAACCACGTGAACCACGTAAAAAACACCTCACATATGTAAGTCGTCTTTACTCTCCGTCCGTTCCCTCTGGCGCAAACTGAAGGACATAAACGTTAATTTGCCGCCCGTCAATGCGGGGAGACTTCTGCTGGAAGCGTTGACCGTCAGCTGAACCGGAAAGCACACCTGCAGCAGCCAGCACCCTGGCGAACTGCCTGGCATTAAAACCCTGGGCGATCTCCTTCTCAAAGGTTGCCGGGAAGGTATAGAACACCAGCGGCGCATCATCATGGCTGCTCTTGCGCTTGCGATATCCGGCAAGGTTACTCACTGGCAGACTGGCCGGATCGTAAGGCAGAGGGGCAAAGCGGCTCAGGCCATACGCATTCAGGAATGCTTCGCACTGCTCGACGATTTGCTGATGCTCCTTATTACCGGTGCCAAACTCTTTCACCCAGGCATTGAAGCTGTGCTGAATGGCGTCACGGCTCGCCAGCTCACCCCACCCGGTCAGATGCCCGGACAGCAATAAAGCCGCCTCAAGAATGGCGAAACGCTCCGCCACCCGGTGTACCTGCTCACCATAATCGGCCGGGATAAGTCCACGCCAGCGTGCCTGTGCCTCCCGCACGGCATCTTTGGCCTCCTGCTGGTGGCCTGCAAGCCAGCGCACCCATTCCCGTCCGGTAGCGCCGTGGTTTTCGATCCATGCACTTTTAAGCGCATCGGCGTGTGCTTTACCGTTCTCCAGACCACAGAACGATGTCGCCTTCTCCATCGGAACATTCAGCAGGCGCACCAGCTGGCCCGCCTTCACTTTCAGCCCACCAGCGGAAAGAAAGGTTTCAATGTCCATTTCCCCGGTACTGATCGCCACTGTGCGCCAGCGCTTAAGCTCCCGGTTGCCACCCTCTTTTGCTCCCTGCAGCTTACCCGCGCCGTTAAACAGGGTATACGCGGACGTGGCCACATCCTTGGCGCTGCTGCCCTGGCCGACCTCATCCAGTGGTAACAGACAGTCGTTATGGGCTTCCGCTTCATTGGCAATGCCCAGCGCAGTACCGTACCAGGTGAGGCGCAATGCATCCGGTTCGCCCCAGATACTGCTGGCAATATTCGCCGTTGTCGTCTTCCCGGCGCTGGACTGTTCAAACAGGTGAACCCCGAACCCCTCAGCGCCCACCAGCCCGATTAGCGGCGCCGCCATCGACGCAGCCACACCCAGCATCATCGACGGGTTACCGGTCACCAGACGCGCCACGCAATTGCGCCAGCTCTCAGCCGTTCCTGCAACCGCGTAACCTCCCGCGGCGGCGCTGCGACCGTTGAACAGAATCGGGGTTTCTGGTTCCCCGATAACTTCACCATCCGGCATGATGTACGCCCCATAGTGCCAGCCCGATGTGTGACTGATCCGCCACTCCTGCCCGGCCCCGCTCTGCTGCAGCCAGTCGGCCAGAATTGCGCGAAACGTGCTTTTGGTTGTCACCTGAACCCCGCCTGATTTCAGTACCCGCCACCCTTCGCGCTCTCCCACGTCTGCGCACGGGATAGCCCGGGTCACCGTCCCGTTGCTTGATACCCAGCGTAAAACGAGATAACGCTCCGCGCCGTCACTGCCGGATCCAACAACCTCGAGCGCTGAACACAGCCACGTTTCATGGTTGATGATTTCTCCGCTATCTTTATCCACCTTCGGTGTTATCCAGTAGATCCCGTCATGCCGGCTTTCCACACGCGGTTTCAGTTCATCTGCCGGATTCTCAAAACTCCAGTCAGCAACGGGTAACTTCACGACCACACTTTCCCCGCGTTCTGCCTCCTCCTTGAGCCCAGCCAGACGTGGTGACCAGTCCTCCAGCAGTTCAAGCGACTCTGAATAAAAGCGGGCTTCCCGTACATCTGCCAGCGCCAGTCGGGTGGCTATTGCTGTCGCCTGAGTTTCGCTTAGTGTTCCGGCGCGGTAAACGCGGACGAAGCGGCGCCCTGCATCGATGAATTTGACATTATTCAGGTCCACCAGCTGCTTCGGCCCAAGAGTGATCGGGGGAACGTCGTCCCCTGCCGGGTTGCCCCGATGCCAGTTGTTGGCGTGGATCCACGCGTCAGCACCGGCAAAGATAATCGCTTCAGTGAATTTGTCTTTTGGCAGACATTTCAGATTTGGCGCGTTCTTCATTTTTCCGCTCTCTTAGCTGCGATAATCGCGCGCAGGTTTTTAATTTTTCCGGCCGTATCGGTAGCCCGGCACCACTCACTGAATGTCTGTTTAACCGCGGGCTTGAACTCCTTTTCAAAGCGCAGTACAGAAGAAACGCACTCCCCCGTGTAGCCATCTCGAATGAACGTAATCCGGCTGTCAGTAACCTTTTGCACCGTGACGTGCTCGCCGCGATTGTCCGTGTAAATATCGCCGGGCAGGATCGCAGGCAGAGTCTGGCCCGCAGCAGTTAAGCCGCTATTTTTCTTTTTCATGATATTAACCCTTCTGGACTGGTGCTACGCGATATCCGGCGCGTTCAAGCAGTTGATTGAACAAAGTCGGCGTACCGATAATTTCATCGGCCATAAGCGGTGTATCGCACTTAACTACGCCGTTTTCGATATAAAGCAGGACACGACCCGAGAACCCAGGGGCGACGTGGAGACCGACATTCAGAACCGGTGCCTGATTAAGCATGACGCACCTCCAGATTCTTCATTTTCTCCAGCGCCTCACACGCCTTAAGAGTCAGGCCGCGAATACCGCACATTGCCGCAACAAGATCGCCTCGCTCCATATCGAACGCCGATATCTCGAGTGCCATTTGCAGACTGGAGGCCTGAAGGAGAACGCTATGTGCATCCATGTAGGCCGGGAGATCATCAACTTTCAGTGTTGAGTTAGCCATGACGCACCTCCAGCCCAGAAATGTTTAATCCATATGTACCGTTGGCATATTGATAGAGTGAGCACTCAGAACGGATCTTCGCAGCGAAAACGAGATTCCAGCCGGGGAACGCGCCGCGGGCCTTTTCTTCCGTGTCCGCATTAAAACGGACAACTACCGGACAAGCGTCCGCATGACGCACGGGGGTTGCCAGGAACAACCATGTAAATTTGGGGTGAGTTTGGGTATGCTGTTGATCAGCCATAACTGTTACCTCGTATAACGGTTTGGTTAGACGCCTCGGTAGTGTTCCCGCACTCCGGGGCGTTGCTTTTTGGTATGCACCTGTCATACACTTGACTACCACTACAAGGTAATCAGGTGTCAACCAAATGTCAACCATCGAGATTAAAAGCAAAGGTAATAAGCAGATCGCATTGCGTGTAGAACCTGGTCTGGAAGAAGGAATAAAGCAGGCATTGGCCCAAGACGGCGATGCTTCTGTATCTGCTTGGATAAAACGCATCATCCGTAAAGAGCTGCAGCAACGTGGTATTGAACCCAAGAGCTGAATTAGAGTTGCTTTGTTCTGGCTTTGACCACCAGCCGAAGCCCTGGTATGCTGATTTTGTTTCGAATGATCCCACTGGCGGCCCTGCAAGGCCGCCTTTGTTTTATGTGCCATACCTACCTCACGCTGCTTTTGTGCAGTTCTGCTGCCAAGCAGTGATTTCCGACAAAAGCCAGCCAACAGCGCGGCCACCCAATTTCCGACGGGTAGGAAATGTACCGTCTTTCTCCATCATGTAACGGGTAGTTCGGCAGAGGCCTGTGATCTGACGACACTCAGGCTCACGGATAGTACGTTCAGTAGGTTGGTGATTTAAGTTCATTGATAATTGCCCTCGTTCATTTCGGTTCAAGGGCATTCTAGATAGGACGGTTTTTCTTAAAACTATCTAAAGTAACTTTTTAAATTATCAGTAAATCGCTCATGTATTCGTTTCTTTAGAGATTTCCCATCTAATTTTTTCTAAAGAGTTTTTGTTCAGTACTTTCCCGATAAACGGTTTGACGGTTTGTGCGATTTTGAAACTATCCATATTTCCGTCGCCAAGGGGGAACAGGGCAACAGCCAAAACACCATGATTTATCTTTTTTGCACTCATCGACGCCCATAATTCTAAGTCAATCATTGGTATTATTTTATATTCTATAATTTTTCTCTTGGTGATATCCCATGAACCTATCGAAGGTTTTTTCAGTTCAACGCCAAGCTCACTCCGCCACTTATCTAGTAATTTAGCGAAATTAGTAATCAAAACCTCATCGTTTTGATATAGATCCACAGCAATCCACATTTCACCTTCTTTTTTCAACTCAGATATATGTGAGACACTTTCCCATAAATAATTGTCATATCCCTCTTCATCTCTTTCAAGCCACTCCAGTTGTACTTCTGATGACTCAATAACCTTTGTTCCCACCCATTCACCATGCAAAGAGTCTGTGCGTCTAATATTATCAACTGAAATTCTTCTTATCGGCTCAATACCCTGTGCGGATGAACCATAGAAAGATGAACGACTTTCATCATTTGATTGGTCAAACCGCACTATCTCTAACGGCTTCTCAAGTAGATCATTAACCTTTCGTCTATTCTTCATTAAGAGAAACATGAGGCTGATTATCCCATCTGTATCACTTAATAATTCCGGATGAGTGCCTTTACAATAACCTATGGATTCATCTACTTCGCGCTTCAGCGTTAGTCTCTTCTCTAATTGATAGAGAAGCTCTTCATCAGTTAACGTCTCCAAGGCGTCATATTTTTCTAATTTGAATCCATCAGGGAGATTTTTTTTGCTATTAACTCTGATGTTCTTTAAATCAAAATCTGAAATCTCATTAACTTTCGGAATGGTTATTCCATGCTTTTGTTTTAACTCTTCAAAATCTATATCTGTTTGCAATAATGATTTTACTAACGTTTCCACTACTTTTTTAAAGTCAATATTCATTTTGCCACCGTCATCAAAATAACATTTTCATGGTTCTCGCTGAGGAGTTCTAATCGCTCCATCCATTTATTCAGCGCGTCTAACTTTTCCGGCAAATACTGGCTACGGTTGTAAACGGCCATTACTCCACCGAGCGTGTGGCCCAGCAGCTGCTCCACAACATGCGGAGCGATCCCCATGTTGTTAAGCGTCGTAGAAAATGTCCGGCGCAGATCATGAAGCGTCCACTTCTCATGCCCCATGCGCTTGTGAATAGTTCGCCCCCACTGGCTAACAGCTTCAGGTTTCTTCAGCTCTCCCAGTAACAGGCCCGTATCCTTATTTCGTGCGACCAGACTTTTGACGAATGGGCGCACAGCTACGGGAATTGGCCGTAGTATCTTTTCTCCGCCCTTGCTGTGCTCTTTCGGTACCGTCCAGATCCAGTCCTGTAAATCCCACTCACCGGGTTTAGATAATCTCAGTTCCTGAGTACGGCAACCGAATGCCACCAGCAAATGCAGCAATGCGGCATAGTACGGCTTAAATTTCATCCCGGTACTTTCCCGCCAGATATCCGTCAGCTCCTGACGGGTGTGCTCCCTGTCGCGCTTGTTCTGTTTGCGGCCAACATCGTCGATGGTCAGATCGTCCAGAACGTTACTTACTGCATAGCGGTGCACGCGGCAGAACTTCAGAGCCTGCTTACACATCTGCAGCAGGTAGCCGGCGGCCACCGGCGCTTCATTCCTCACCCGGGCGAAACACTCCAGCCAGTGCCTGGTTTCGCACATCGATAGCGGGTAATCACCTATGTAAGGAAAGATATGCTTATTCAGCTGCTCGATGTGTTTGTGGGCATTCGCGCGCTTATGGGTGGCGTACTCCCTGATCCAGTAATCCAGGGCTTCTTTAACCGTTACCGGCTTTAGCGTTTCCTGGGTAGTCACGCTCAACTGGTGTTTTGGGTTTTTACCTTCAGCCAACCATGACCGGCACTGTTCGCGTTTCTCGCGCGCAGCTTTGAGAGAAAGGTCGGGGTAGTTCCCCAGTTTGATGCGTTGCGATGTGGATTCCCGACCGCCGATCCGGAAGGTGAAATACCAGGTCAGGATCCCCACCCGGGACACCTTCACGCTGAGTCCATCGCCGTCAGCATAAAAGCTGTCTCCGGGGCTTTCCCGACCCAGCATTTTACGCAGCGAAGCGTCGCTTAATTTGTTCGTTCCACCAGCCATGAAAACCTCAGTTCATATCATTCGGCGCGCCAAACTGACTGCACCACTGACTGCACATTGCAATGTTACTCTATGAACAGCAATGAACAAAGGCAAACGACAAACACTTATTTATTGTTTTATATCATGTGGATAGCCGAACAATGCCAATCATAGCCGAACGGCAATAAACGTAGGTTTTGAAAATACGGCATGAACTAATTTCGATTAGCTAAATGCTTGTATAAAAAGGCGCGAACCGGCATGGGGAAGCGCCTTTTTTTATGCCCTGCCTCTCCCCGTTTTGCTCCCCTCATCACGCTGCTAACAGCCGAAACGTAAACATCCGTCTGCCCACTTCTCAGCCGCTATTTTTCGTGTATATTTCCTGCACTCTTTTTCCTTTGTTGTCGGAAACTCCGAATGATCCGTAAGTATGGGTGGTTAGTCGTCTTCGCGATTAGCGTTTTCCTTTTTGATGCACTGATAATGCAGTGGATTGAGTTGATGTCTACGGAAACGGACAAATGCCGCAACATGGATTCGGTGAACCCACTCAAGCTCATCAATTGCTCGGATCTGGATTAATCCCCTGGTTTCCCTCGAAAAATGTGCGGGCTTAAAAGCCTTTGAGGCATCCCTGTTGGATGATAATGTCTCAGCCCGTCACACCCGGTATCACGTAATACCTCCCTGCGTCTGAGTTGATGAGATCATGCTGGTTAGCCAATACGACCAACTTCTTGTGGTTATCTCTTTTGTTGTCGCCATTCTTGCCTCCTACACCGCCCTGAATATGGCAGGCCGGGTTGTTGGCAGTACGGGCGTCGCGGCACGTATCTGGCTGACGGGCGGCGGTATTGCCATGGGTATCGGCATCTGGGCCATGCATTTTATCGGCATGCTGGCGATGGATGTCTCCATGCGGCTGAACTATAACCTGCCGCAAACGGCCCTCTCGATGTTCATTGCTATCGGTGCCTCACTGTTCGCCCTCTGGCTGGTGAGCCGGGATCACTTGCGCAGGCGTCGTTTGTCCACCGGCGCAGTGATTCTTGGCACCGGCATCGTCGCGATGCACTACACCGGAATGGCGGCATTGCAGGTTGAGCCCGCTATCGTCTGGGATATGCGCTGGGTTGCGCTGTCGGTAGTGATTGCCCTGCTCGCCTCGCTGGCCGCCCTGTGGCTCACGTTTCGTCTGCGTCGCGATGCCGCCCAGGTCGCGCTGATGCGTGCGGGCGCCGCCGTGCTGATGGGCGTTGCCATTGCCGGCATGCACTACACGGGGATGAAGGCCGCCCAGTTCCCGGTTCAGACCCATATGCATCATCAGGGCGTAAACGGCAGCTGGCTGGCGGTGCTGGTGAGCGTCGTTGCGCTCTCCATTCTGGGCATTACGCTGCTGGTCTCGATGTTTGATGCCAGGCTACAGGCCCGCACCGCCCTTCTGGCCTCGTCGCTGGCGGAAGCGAACCGCGAACTGGCGCAGCTGGCGCTGCACGACACGCTCACGCGCCTGCCAAACCGCGTCCTGCTGGAGGACCGTCTTGAACAGGCGATTAACAAAGCCGATCGCGAAGGGAAGCTCTTCGCGCTGCTGTTTATGGATTTGGACGGCTTCAAAGCCGTCAACGATGCCTACGGGCATGACACCGGTGATAAGCTGCTGGTTGCCGTTACCGAACGTCTGGAACTGCCGCTGAAAGGTCAGTACACCCTTGCCCGTATTGGCGGCGACGAGTTTGTGCTGCTGGCCGAGATCGATACCCCGAATGATGCCGCATCGCTGGCAAGCTCGCTGGTGCATGCGATCGACCAGCCCTTCAGCCTTGAGCTGTACGACCTGATGGTGACCCTCAGCGTGGGGATTGCTATCTATCCGCACGATGGTAAAAACCAGCGGGAGCTGATGTTTAACGCCGATGCGGCGATGTACCACACCAAGCATATGGGGCGTAACGGCTACCATTTCTTCCAGCCGTCGATGAACACCCTGGCGCAGAAACAGCTGCAGCTGATGAACGATCTCTGGCTGGCGCAGGATCGCCAGGAACTGCATCTGGTTTATCAGCCGAAGTTCCAGGCCCCGGTTGGCCCCATCGTTGGCTTTGAGGCCTTGCTGCGCTGGCAGCATCCTTCGCAGGGGTTGTTATCCCCTGACCAGTTCCTGCCGCTGGCAGAAAAGAGCGGGCTGATTATCCCTATCGGTAACTGGGTGATCGATGAGGCCTGCCGCCAGCTCCGCGTCTGGCATCTTGAAGGGCATACAGAATGGTCGATGGCGGTGAACCTCTCCACGCTACAGTTTGAACAGCCCCAGCTGGTAGATACGGTGATGAGCAGCCTGGCGCGACACCGAATTCCGCCCCATACCCTGATCCTGGAAGTGACCGAAACGACGGCCATGAATAACCCGGATGAGAGCGTGCGGGTGCTGACCGAACTGACGCAGGCGGGGGTGAAAGCGTCCATCGATGATTTTGGTACGGGCTATTCCAGCCTGCTGTACCTGAAAAAGCTGCCGGCCTGTGAGCTGAAAATCGATCGGGCGTTTGTCAAAGATCTCAACGGCGAAGGTGACGATGCCACTATCGTTTCCGCCATTGTGGCGCTGGCAAAGACCCTCAACCTGAAGGTGGTTGCCGAAGGGGTGGAAACCCAGGAGCAACAAACGTTTCTGACCGAGCTGGGGTGTAACACCTTGCAAGGTTATCTGCTGGGAAAACCCGTTTCGGCGCAGACCATTAAGGCCCTGAGCCACGATCCGCAAGCCATGCTGGCGCAGCAAATCTGACCGGGCCGGTTCCGCTACGAGGCGGCCTCAAAAAACCGGCGCGCCGCCGGGGCCGCCGGTAACGTCGAGAGGATGTTATCCACCAGCTCCGGGGCCTGTTGATACAGATCCAGCCTTTCCGGGCTCATTAACCAGTTCTTAATCAGCCCGCAAAAAAAGCCGTGAAAAACAATTAACGTCATATCGATATTGATCTGCGCTGAAATACGCCCTGCCGCAATGCATTTTTTCAGGATTTGGCGAACGTTTTCATAGTTGAAGCCGATCCGCTCCCGAATTTCATATTCTGAAATCATGCCCGATTCAAATTCGCATTTGTGATACAGGATCTGCAATAGCGTGCGCTGGCGACGATCCCGGGCAATATATTGCAAAGCGGTAACAAACAGTTCACGTAAAATAAATAACGGATCGTCCTCTTTTCCCTGAGATAACAAACCGCGGATTATCTCGCGCAGCGGGCATTGCTCCTGCCAGATGGCATTAAATATCTCCGTTTTGCTGCTGAAATGCCAGTAAACGGCCCCCCGGGTCAGGCTGGCGGCATCAGCAATATCGGTCAGCGTGGTGTTTGCCACACCCCGTACGGCAAACTGCTCGATCGCTGCCTCAATCAACAACTGGCGTGTCTTCTGCGCCTCGGCCTTCGTTTTGCGCGCCATAGGGAGTCACTCTATTAACGGATTAATTACATTTATCAAACAACGGTGATAATCGTCAGAACGTGAATTATCCATCACTGCGGAAAATAATTTTGAACAAAAAACGTCAACGCGCTTAATTTATAAATCTCAATGATATTTGAATATGATTTCATTCATTAAACACATATGTACATCTAAAGCAAAAGGGATGTGAATCCATAATCTGAAATGCTATCCCGTTGTTTAATCACATTCAGCCCCGTTTTTTTTCTCTTCAATTCTTTCTCCGCACTTATAAATCAAAAAGCCGCCCGGCCATTCTTTATTATGGCGCCCGCCGTTTTCTGTTTACCTCCTCTTAACGCTTAACCGCTGTCGGTTAATGCGGGTTGATGATTTTGAAGGAATAGCCATGACGCCTCATTTCAGGTATTTACCCTTATCCGGTTTTATCATCGGTGCCGCATTACTCGTGGGTTGTGATGACCACAGTGAACAAGCCCAGCAGCCGCCTTCACCGCAGGTTGTGGTCCATGTTGTGAAAAGCGCACCGCTGGTTGTTACCACCGAACTGCCAGGCCGTACCGATGCGTATCGCGTCGCAGAGGTTCGCCCCCAGGTGAGCGGCATTGTCCTGAAGCGCAACTTTACCGAGGGCAGCGACGTAAAAGCAGGGGAATCGCTGTATCAGATCGATCCGGCCACCTATCAGGCTGCCTTTGACAGTGCGTCAGGCGAGCTGGCCAAAGCTCAGGCCGCTGCCAACATCGCCCACCTGACCGTGAAACGCTATTTACCGCTCATGGGCACCCAGTACGTCAGTAAGCAGGAGTACGATCAGTCCGTTGCCACTGCCCGGCAGGCCGATGCTTCGGTGATTGCGGCCAAGGCGGCCGTCGAGACCGCGCGCATTAATCTGGCTTATACCAAAGTGACATCCCCTATCAGCGGGCGTATCGGCAAATCCAGCGTCACCGAAGGAGCGCTGGTCGCGAACGGCCAGGCCTCGGCGCTGGCTACGGTGCAGCAGCTGGATCCGATTTATGTCGATGTGACCCAATCCAGCAACGATTTTATGCGTCTTAAGCAGTCCAGCCTGCAGACGGGCGATGGCGCCAGCAGCGTACAGCTGCTGATGGAGAATGGGCAGCCGTACCCGCTGAAAGGCTCGCTGCAGTTCTCCGATGTCACCGTGGACGAGAGCACCGGCTCCATTACCCTGCGGGCGATCTTCCCCAACCCGCAGCATATCCTGTTGCCCGGCATGTTTGTCCGGGCGCGCATTGATGAGGGCATCCAGCCCCACGCCATCCTGGTGCCGCAGCAGGGGGTCACTCGCACCCCACGCGGTGAGGCCAGCGTGATGGTGGTGAATGCGAAAAATCAGGCCGAAGCGCGAAGCGTTGTCGCCCCTCAGGCAATTGGCGATCAATGGCTGATCGCTGACGGCCTGCAGGAGGGCGATCGGGTGATCGTCAGCGGGCTGCAAAAAGTGCGTCCTGGCGTCGCGGTTATCGCAACGCCAGATACCGCCGCGCAGAAAGCGGGATAAGGAACAGAGCATGGCCAACTTCTTTATTCAGCGCCCGGTTTTTGCGTGGGTTCTTGCCATCATCCTGATGATTGCGGGCGGGCTGGCGATCCTGAAGCTGCCGATCGCCCAGTATCCCACCATTGCCCCGCCTGCCGTGGCGATCTCGGCGACCTACCCCGGCGCAGACGCGCAGACGGTGCAGGATACGGTGACCCAGGTGATCGAGCAGAACATGAACGGCATCGATAATCTGATGTACATGTCCTCCACCAGCGATTCGGCGGGCAGCGTGACCATCACCCTGACCTTCCAGTCGGGTACCGACCCGGATATCGCCCAGGTTCAGGTGCAGAACAAGCTGCAGCTGGCGATGCCGCTGCTGCCGCAGGAAGTACAGCAGCAGGGGATCGGCGTGGAGAAATCGAGCAGCAGCTTCCTGCTGGTAGCGGGCTTCGTCTCGGACAATAAGGACCTGAGCCAGGACGATATCTCTGACTATGTGGCCTCTAACGTCAAGGATGCCATCAGCCGCACCTCCGGCGTGGGGGATGTGCAGCTGTTTGGCGCGCAGTATGCGATGCGTATCTGGCTGGATGCGAATAAGCTGAACGCCTATCAGCTGACGCCGCTGGACGTGATCAATCAGCTCAAAACCCAGAATAACCAGATTGCCGCCGGTCAGTTGGGCGGTACGCCGTCGGTGCCGGGCCAACAGCTCAACGCCTCGATCATCGCCCAGACGCGCCTGAAAACCGCCGAAGAGTTTGGCAACATCACCCTGAAGGTCAATCAGGACGGATCGATGGTGCATCTGAAAGATGTGGCCCGGATTGCGCCCGGCGGTGAAAACTACAACATGGTGACCAAAATTAACGGCCAGGCGGCGACCGGGCTGGGGATCAAGCTCGCCACCGGTGCCAACGCGCTGGATACCGCTGCGGCGATCAAAAGCAAACTGGCGCAGCTGCAGACCTTCTTCCCGCAGGGGCTGAAGGTGGTCTACCCCTACGACACCACGCCTTTTGTGAAGATCTCCATTCATGAAGTGGTGAAGACGCTGTTTGAAGCCATCATTCTCGTCTTCCTAGTGATGTACCTGTTCCTGCAAAACCTGCGGGCTACACTGATCCCGACCATCGCCGTGCCGGTGGTGCTGCTGGGCACTTTCGCGATACTGGCGGCGTTTGGCTTCTCCATCAACACCCTGACCATGTTTGGCATGGTGTTAGCGATAGGTTTGCTGGTGGATGACGCCATCGTGGTGGTGGAGAACGTCGAGCGCGTGATGGTGGAGGAGAAGCTGCCGCCAAAAGAGGCAACGCAAAAATCGATGTCGCAGATCCAGGGGGCGCTGGTCGGCATCGCCATGGTGCTGTCGGCGGTGTTCATCCCGATGGCCTTTTTCGGTGGTTCTACCGGGGCGATTTATCGTCAGTTCTCCCTGACGATTGTCTCCGCGATGGCGCTTTCCGTACTGGTGGCGCTGATCCTCACCCCAGCGCTGTGCGCCACCCTGCTTAAAGCGCCGGGCGAGCATCATGAGCACAAAGGCGGCTTCTTCGGCTGGTTTAATGCCCTGTTCGACAGGAGCGTGGCGCACTACAGCAACAGCGTCAGCCATATTCTGCGTAAGACCGGCCGCTACCTGGTGGTCTATGTCCTGATTGTCGGCGGCATGGCGGTACTGTTCCTGCGCCTGCCGACTTCGTTCCTGCCAGAAGAGGATCAGGGCGTCTTTATGACCATGGTGCAGCTCCCGGCGGGCGCCACCCAAACCCGCACTCAGCAGGTATTGGATCAGGTTGAGCACTATTATCTCACCACCGAAAAAGCCAACGTCGAGTCGGTCTTTACCGTTAACGGCTTCAGCTTCAGCGGCCAGGGGCAAAATGCCGGCGTGGCGTTTATCAGCCTTAAACCCTGGGAGGAGCGCCCGGGTGCCGCTAACAGCGTTGGGGCCATCGTCAGCCGTGCCACGCGGGCCTTCAGCAAGATCAAAGATGGGCTGGTTTTCCCGTTTAACCTGCCCGCCATTATTGAACTTGGTACCGCGACAGGTTTCGACTTTGAGCTGATTGACCAGGCCAACCTGGGTCATAACCAGCTGACGCAGGCCCGAAACCAGCTGCTGGGCATGATCAAAGCCCACTCCGATCTGCTGGTTCGCGTGCGGCCTAATGGTCTGGAAGATACGCCGCAGTTTAAGCTGGATATCGATCAGGAAAAGGCCCAGGCGCTGGGGGTTAGCGTGTCGGACATCAACCAGACCATCTCTACCGCCCTGGGGGGGACCTACGTTAACGACTACATCGATCGTGGCCGGGTGAAGAAAGTTTATGTCCAGGCGGATGCGCAATTCAGGATGCTACCCGAGGATATCAATCGCCTGTATGTTCGCAGCGCCAGCGGTGAAATGGTGCCGCTTTCGGCATTCAGCCAGTCGCACTGGATCTACGGTTCGCCGCGCCTCGAACGCTATAACGGTACCCCGTCCATGGAGATCCTCGGTGAGGCCGCGCCAGGGAAAAGTACCGGTGAAGCGATGGTGTTAATGGAGCAACTGGCGGCGAAGCTTCCTACAGGTATTGGTTACGACTGGACGGGGATGTCATACCAGGAGCGGCTGTCAGGCAACCAGGCACCCGCCCTGTACGCCATCTCGCTGGTGGTAGTGTTCCTCTGCCTTGCTACACTCTATGAGAGCTGGTCGATTCCGTTCTCGGTGATGCTGGTGGTGCCCTTAGGGGTGGTAGGTGCCCTGCTGGCCGCCTCCCTGCGTGGGCTGAATAACGATGTCTATTTCCAGGTGGGTCTGCTCACCACTATCGGCCTGTCGGCAAAGAACGCCATTCTGATCGTCGAGTTTGCCAAGGACCTGATGGAGAAAGAGGGGAAAGGCATTGTTGAAGCCACGCTGGAGGCATCCCGCATGCGCCTGCGTCCGATCCTGATGACCTCGCTGGCGTTTATTCTCGGCGTGATGCCGCTGGTCATCAGCCACGGAGCTGGCAGCGGCGCGCAAAACGCCGTCGGTACCGGGGTGATGGGCGGCATGCTGTCGGCCACCCTGCTGGCTATCTTCTTTGTGCCGGTCTTCTTTGTGGTGGTTCGCAGACGCTTTACGCGTCATCAGGAACAGTAATCGATAAAGGCGCTTCGGCGCCTTTATTTATGATAATAAACAAAAAATTCGTTTTACCTATATATTCCTCTTATTAATTAGCACGCCAATGAATTGTTTGCTTGCGATTTTTAACTTGCACATTTAATCAATCCGCCTCCCTTATCTCTCCATAATTGGCATGCGTAAGAAGGATTCCTCCATCTTTTTTACAATCCAAATAATTTGAGATTATTCACTCTTCATGGCTGTTTTTAAGCGGTGGTAATATAGCCATCAGCTTTGCAGAAGACCTTACTGACTATATCGCAAAGTTAGATTTCATTTTGAGGTAACACCATGAAAAGATTCATTTCGGTTGCACTCCTTACCGCGTTACTTGCGGGCTGCGCGCACGACTCTCCGTGCGTACCGACATACGACGATCAAGGCCGACTGGTTCATACCAATACCTGTATGAAAGGGACCACACAGGACAACTGGGAAACTGCAGGGGCGATAGCCGGTGGCGCAGCAGCTGTTGCAGGCCTGACGCTGGGCATCATTGCCGTGTCTAAGTAATCCGGAAAGCGCGAATTCGTTCGCGCTTTTGCTTTTTCCGATTTAGGTTAATAAATAAACCTGCATTTACTCACATCTTTTTGCTGTTTTATTTTCTTTTCAATCCAGCGACGTGATGTTATTCACAGCTTGCTGACTTCTAATATTCACGCCATAAAACGCCCCTTAAATTCCTCTTTTCTAAATCAGACTTTTGCTCTGATTTGTGGCGCAGGTTGTAATTTCGCACCATTTCAGGGCGCTCGATTTAATTATCACTGTCTACACTCTGCTTTACGCGTTGCGTAATCGTTTATTACGTCAAATGCAAAACCTGGCATCGCGTTTGCTTTATTAACGTCGGCCACAGCCACAGACAGGTTAAAGCGTTTATAAGCGCTTCACTATAACGATAATTTTTCGCCACACAGGATGCATTATGAAAAAGATGATGATGGCCAGCCTCGCCGCTGCAGGTGTGCTTGTTGCAATGACCGGCCAGGCTCAGGCGGGTGCGACTCTGGATGCCGTTAAGCAGAAAGGTTTTGTGCAATGTGGGATCAGCGACGGTCTGCCGGGTTTCTCTTACGCAGATGCCAACGGTAAATTCTCCGGTATCGATGTCGACGTGTGCCGTGGCGTTGCTGCCGCGGTATTAGGCGACGACACCAAAGTGAAATATACCCCGCTGACGGCGAAAGAGCGTTTTACCGCCCTGCAATCCGGCGAAGTGGATATGCTATCGCGTAATACTACCTGGACCTCGTCCCGTGATACCGGTATGGGCATGTCCTTTACCGGCGTGACCTATTATGACGGCATTGGCTTCCTGACCCACAATAAAGCAGGCCTGAAGAGTGCAAAAGAGCTGGATGGCGCGACGGTCTGTATTCAGGCAGGTACTGATACCGAGCTGAACGTCGCGGATTACTTCAAAGCCAACAACATGAAATATACGCCAGTCACTTTCGACCGCTCTGACGAATCCGCCAAAGCGCTGGAATCGGGCCGCTGCGACACCCTCGCTTCGGATCAGTCCCAGCTGTACGCGCTGCGGATCAAGCTAAGTAATCCGGCAGAGTGGATCGTTCTGCCGGAAGTGATCTCCAAAGAACCGCTGGGGCCGGTGGTACGCCGCGGAGATGAGGAGTGGAACTCGGTTGTGCGCTGGACGCTGTTTGCCATGCTCAACGCAGAAGAGATGGGCGTCAACTCGAAGAACGTCGATGAGAAAGCCGCCAATCCATCCACACCGGATATGGCCCACCTGCTGGGTAAAGAAGGGGATTACGGCAAGGATCTGAAGCTGGATAACAAATGGGCGTACAACATCATTAAAAAGGTGGGGAACTACGCTGAGATCTTCGAGCGCAACGTCGGCTCTGAAAGCGCGCTGAAGATCAGCCGCGGTCAGAATAACCTCTGGAACAATGGCGGCATCCAGTACGCACCGCCAGTACGCTAAGCAGCTTGCTGTAACGGGCACTGCCGGTGCGGTGCCCAGTCCAGAGTCATGGTTACCCGAGGTTTTTTATGTTCCATCGCCGCTTAGCCCTGAAAGGAGCCCTCTCCTTTTCCAATCCTGCGGTTCGCGCCTGGCTGTTCCAGATCCTCGCCGTTCTCGCTGTCCTGGCCGTCGCGATCTACCTGTTCCATAACACGGTTATCAACCTGAGCACACGCGGCATTACTTCGGGCTTTGCCTTCCTTGACCGCAGTGCGGGATTTGGCATCGTTCAGCATTTAATTGATTACGATGAAGGGGATACTTACGGCCGCGTATTCCTGGTCGGCCTGATGAATACCCTGCTGGTCTCCGGGTTATGCATTGTTTTTGCTTCTCTGCTGGGCTTTTTCCTTGGGCTCGCTCGCCTGTCTGATAACTGGCTGCTGCGTAAGCTCTCCACATTTTATATCGAGACCTTCCGTAATATTCCGCCGCTGCTGCAGATCTTCTTCTGGTATTTCGCCGTATTGCGCAATCTGCCCGGGCCACGTCAGGCGGTGGATGCGTTCGATCTGGCTTTCTTAAGCAATCGCGGTTTGTATATACCAGCACCGCAGATTGCCGAAGGGATGTTGGCGCTGATGGCGGCTCTGGGATGTGTGGCGGTGGCCTCAGTCGGGCTGTTCCGCTACAACCGCATGCATCAGATGAAAACCGGGCAGCTACGGCGCACCTGGCCTGTCTCGCTGGCCTTGCTGGTGATCCTGTCGGGTCTGGCGCACGTGATTGTGGGCCCGGCGATGCACTGGGATGTGCCGCATTTACAGGGCTTTAACTTCCGCGGCGGCATGGTATTGATTCCGGAGCTGGCCGCTCTGACGCTGGCACTCTCGATCTACACCTCGGCCTTTATCGCAGAGATTATTCGCGCCGGGATCCAGGCCGTACCTCATGGTCAGCATGAAGCCGCCCGCTCACTCGGCCTGCCGAATCCGATCACGCTGCGTCAGGTCATTATCCCCCAGGCTCTGCGGGTCATCATTCCGCCGCTGACCAGCCAGTATCTCAACATTGTGAAGAACTCATCCCTCGCGTCTGCGATTGGCTATCCCGATATGGTTTCTCTGTTTGCCGGCACCGTCCTTAACCAGACGGGCCAGGCCATCGAGACTATCGCCATCACCATGTCGGTCTACCTGATTATCAGCCTGACCATCTCCCTGCTGATGAATATCTATAACCGTCGCATCGCCCTGGTTGAACGCTAAGGAACCATGATGACAAAAGCCGTCTTGTCTCACCCTGCGCGTCCGGCCACTACCGGCAACGGGCGCATTATTCTCTGGGCACGTAAAAATCTGTTCTCCAGCTGGAGCAACAGCCTGCTCACCCTGTTCTGCTTCTGGCTGATGTGGGAGCTGATCCCGCCGCTGCTCAACTGGGCGTTTCTGCAGGCTAACTGGGTCGGCACCACCCGCGCCGACTGTACGAAAGAGGGAGCCTGCTGGGTCTTTATTCATCAGCGCTTCGGCCAGTTTATGTATGGGCTCTACCCGCACGACCAGCGCTGGCGCATCAATCTTGCGCTGCTCGTCGGGCTGCTCTCCATTATCCCGATGTTCTGGAAAGGAATGCGGCAGCGGGGACGGTACATCGCCTGCTGGGCGGTGGTCTATCCGCTTATCGTCTGGTTCCTGCTGTATGGCGGGATGCTGGGATTTGAGCGGGTGGAAACCCGGCAGTGGGGTGGCCTGACGCTGACGCTGATCATCGCCTCGGTCGGGATCGCCGGCGCATTGCCATTAGGCATTTTGCTGGCACTGGGCCGCCGCTCAACCATGCCGGTCGTTCGCGTCCTCTCGGTGATTTTTATTGAGTTTTGGCGCGGCGTTCCGCTGATCACGGTGCTGTTTATGTCTTCGGTGATGCTGCCGCTGTTTATGGCGGAGGGCACTACCATCGACAAACTGCTCCGCGCCCTGGTTGGCGTCATTCTTTTTCAGTCTGCCTATGTGGCTGAAGTCGTACGCGGTGGGTTACAGGCGCTGCCTAAGGGCCAGTACGAAGCCGCCGAATCGCTGGCGCTGGGGTACTGGAAAACCCAGGGATTAGTGATCCTGCCGCAGGCGCTAAAGCTGGTCATCCCCGGGCTGGTGAACACCATTATCGCGCTGTTCAAAGACACCAGTCTGGTGATCATCATTGGATTATTCGATCTTTTCAGTAGCGTGCAGCAGGCTACCGTTGACCCGGCGTGGCTCGGTATGTCGACAGAAGGCTATGTTTTTGCAGCACTTATCTACTGGATTTTTTGTTTTAGCATGTCGCGCTACAGCCAGCATCTGGAAAAGCGCTTTAACACCGGGCGTACACCGCACTGAGGAACCTATGAGCCAGATAACTATGACCCCCGCTGACGCGATGATTACCCTGGATAATGTGAATAAGTGGTACGGGCAATTTCACGTTCTGAAAGACATTAACCTGAAAGTGAAACAAGGCGAGCGTATTGTTCTTTGTGGGCCTTCAGGCTCGGGTAAATCCACGACTATCCGCTGTATTAACCATCTGGAAGAGCATCAGCAGGGACGGATCGTTGTTGATGGTATCGAGCTGAACGATGATATCCGTAACGTGGAGCGTGTTCGCCAGGAAGTCGGCATGGTTTTCCAGCATTTCAATTTATTCCCGCACCTGACCGTGCTGCAGAATTGCACCCTGGCGCCCATCTGGGTGCGTAAAATGCCGAAAAAGGAAGCGGAGGCGCTGGCCATGCACTATCTGGAACGCGTACGCATTGCAGAACATGCCCATAAATTCCCGGGGCAGATCTCCGGAGGGCAGCAGCAACGCGTGGCGATCGCCCGCTCTCTGTGCATGAAACCTAAAATTATGCTGTTCGATGAGCCCACTTCAGCTCTGGATCCGGAGATGGTGAAAGAGGTTCTGGATACCATGATAGGGTTGGCAGAATTGGGAATGACAATGCTCTGTGTGACGCATGAGATGGGTTTCGCCAGAACCGTAGCGGATCGGGTGATCTTTATGGATCGCGGGGAAATCGTCGAGCAGGCACCGCCGGAAGAGTTCTTCTCCCACCCGAAATCAGAACGTACGCGCGCGTTTTTGTCCCAGGTTATTCACTAAATACCCTGCCCGGTGGCGCTTTGCGCCCCGGGTCTGGCATTTTTATATCGCGCAAACGCAAAAAGGCCATCCTTTCGGATGGCCTTTTCACTTGTTTGATGTCTGGCAGTTCCCTACTCTCGCATGGGGAGACCCCACACTACCATCGGCGCTACGGCGTTTCACTTCTGAGTTCGGCATGGGGTCAGGTGGGACCACCGCGCTACAGCCGCCAGACAAATTCTTTTCTAAGCGCCGAACTTTAACCTAAAAACTGGTGCTGATACCCAGAGTCGAACTGGGGACCTCACCCTTACCAAGGGTGCGCTCTACCAACTGAGCCATATCAGCACACTTAATTTGATGCCTGGCAGTTCCCTACTCTCGCATGGGGAGGCCCCACACTACCATCGGCGCTACGGCGTTTCACTTCTGAGTTCGGCATGGGGTCAGGTGGGACCACCGCGCTACAGCCGCCAGGCAAATTCTGTTGTTCACCCCGCCCGCAGGCGCAGTGACTAATCTGTATCAGCTGAAAATCTCTCAAATCCGCCGAAACAGCTTCGGCGTTGTAAGGTTAAGCCTCACGGTTCATTAGTATCGGTTAGCTCAACGCATCGCTGCGCTTACACACCCGACCTATCAACGTCGTCGTCTTCAACGTTCCTTCAGGAGCCTTAAAGGCTCAGGGAGAACTCATCTCGGGGCAAGTTTCGTGCTTAGATGCTTTCAGCACTTATCTCTTCCGCATTTAGCTACCGGGCAGTGCCATTGGCATGACAACCCGAACACCAGTGATGCGTCCACTCCGGTCCTCTCGTACTAGGAGCAGCCCCCTCAATTCTCCAGCGCCCACGGCAGATAGGGGACCGAACTGTCTCACGACGTTCTAAACCCAGCTCGCGTACCACTTTAAACGGCGAACAGCCGTACCCTTGGGACCTACTTCAGCCCCAGGATGTGATGAGCCGACATCGAGGTGCCAAACACCGCCGTCGATATGAACTCTTGGGCGGTATCAGCCTGTTATCCCCGGAGTACCTTTTATCCGTTGAGCGATGGCCCTTCCATACAGAACCACCGGATCACTATGACCTGCTTTCGCACCTGCTCGAGCCGTCACTCTCGCAGTCAAGCTAGCTTATGCCATTGCACTAACCTCCTGATGTCCGACCAGGATTAGCTAACCTTCGTGCTCCTCCGTTACTCTTTAGGAGGAGACCGCCCCAGTCAAACTACCCACCAGACACTGTCCGCAACCCGGATTACGGGTCTACGTTAGAACACCAGCCATTAAAGGGTGGTATTTCAAGGATGGCTCCACGCAGACTGGCGTCCACGCTTCAAAGCCTCCCACCTATCCTACACATCAAGGACCAGTGTTCAGTGTCAAGCTATAGTAAAGGTTCACGGGGTCTTTCCGTCTTGCCGCGGGTACACTGCATCTTCACAGCGATTTCAATTTCACTGAGTCTCGGGTGGAGACAGCCTGGCCATCATTACGCCATTCGTGCAGGTCGGAACTTACCCGACAAGGAATTTCGCTACCTTAGGACCGTTATAGTTACGGCCGCCGTTTACCGGGGCTTCGATCAAGAGCTTCGCGTTGCCGCTAACCCCATCAATTAACCTTCCGGCACCGGGCAGGCGTCACACCGTATACGTCCACTTTCGTGTTTGCACAGTGCTGTGTGTTTTTAATAAACAGTTGCAGCCAGCTGGTATCTTCGACTGATTTCAGCTCCACCCGCAGGGGCTTCACCTACACATCAGCGTGCCTTCTCCCGAAGTTACGGCACCATTTTGCCTAGTTCCTTCACCCGAGTTCTCTCAAGCGCCTTGGTATTCTCTACCTGACCACCTGTGTCGGTTTGGGGTACGATTTGATGTTACCTGATGCTTAGAGGCTTTTCCTGGAAGCAGGGCATTTGTTGCTTCAGCACCGTAGTGCCTCGTCATCACACCTCAGCGTTAACAAGGCTCCGGATTTACCTGGAACCTCCGCCTACATGCTTAAACCGGGACAACCGTCGCCCGGCCAACATAGCCTTCTCCGTCCCCCCTTCGCAGTAACACCGAGTACAGGAATATTAACCTGTTTCCCATCGACTACGCCTTTCGGCCTCGCCTTAGGGGTCGACTCACCCTGCCCCGATTAACGTTGGACAGGAACCCTTGGTCTTCCGGCGAGCGGGTTTTTCACCCGCTTTATCGTTACTTATGTCAGCATTCGCACTTCTGATACCTCCAGCATGCCTCACAGCACACCTTCAACGGCTTACAGAACGCTCCCCTACCCAACAACACATAGTGTCGCTGCCGCAGCTTCGGTGCATGGTTTAGCCCCGTTACATCTTCCGCGCAGGCCGACTCGACCAGTGAGCTATTACGCTTTCTTTAAATGATGGCTGCTTCTAAGCCAACATCCTGGCTGTCTGTGCCTTCCCACATCGTTTCCCACTTAACCATGACTTTGGGACCTTAGCTGGCGGTCTGGGTTGTTTCCCTCTTCACGACGGACGTTAGCACCCGCCGTGTGTCTCCCGTGATAACATTCTCCGGTATTCGCAGTTTGCATCGGGTTGGTAAGCCGGGATGGCCCCCTAGCCGAAACAGTGCTCTACCCCCGGAGATGAATTCACGAGGCGCTACCTAAATAGCTTTCGGGGAGAACCAGCTATCTCCCGGTTTGATTGGCCTTTCACCCCCAGCCACAGGTCATCCGCTAATTTTTTTCAACATTAGTCGGTTCGGTCCTCCAGTTAGTGTTACCCAACCTTCAACCTGCCCATGGCTAGATCACCGGGTTTCGGGTCTATACCCTGCAACTTAACGCCCAGTTAAGACTCGGTTTCCCTTCGGCTCCCCTATACGGTTAACCTTGCTACAGAATATAAGTCGCTGACCCATTATACAAAGGTACGCAGTCACACCACAAGGGTGCTCCCACTGCTTGTACGTACACGGTTTCAGGTTCTTTTTTTCACTCCCCTCGCCGGGGTTCTTTTCGCCTTTCCCTCACGGTACTGGTTCACTATCGGTCAGTCAGGAGTATTTAGCCTTGGAGGATGGTCCCCCCATATTCAGACAGGATACCACGTGTCCCGCCCTACTCTTCGAGTTCACAGCAAGTGTATCTTCGTGTACGGGAGTATCACCCTGTACCCTGCGACTTTCCAGACGCTTCCACTGACACACATGCTGATTCAGACTCCGGGCTGCTCCCCGTTCGCTCGCCGCTACTGGGGGAATCTCGGTTGATTTCTTTTCCTCAGGGTACTTAGATGTTTCAGTTCCCTGGTTCGCTTCGTTAAGCTATGTATTCACTTAACGATAGTGTGACGAGTCACACTGGGTTTCCCCATTCGGAAATCGTCGGTTATAACGGTTCATATCACCTTACCGACGCTTATCGCAGATTAGCACGTCCTTCATCGCCTCTGACTGCCTAGGCATCCACCGTGTACGCTTGGTCGCTTAACCTCACAACCCGAAGATGTTTCTTTCGATTCATCATCGACTTGCGAAAATTTGAGAGACTCTGACACACCGCTCATCTGCTCTTATTACGGAGAACAGACACGGCGTGTCGTTTCAATTTTCAGCTTGATCCAGATTTTTAAAGAGCAAATATCTCAAACATGACTTAACAGTCAGTTTTGAGATACTGATTGGTTGTGCCTTTCACTCACACCCAGCAAGTGGCGTCCCCTAGGGGATTCGAACCCCTGTTGCCGCCGTGAAAGGGCGGAGTCCTAACCGCTAGACGAAGGGGACACGATGTGTCGCGACTTCGCAGCCGTCTTGCTCGTTACTTTTCATCAGACAATCTGTGTGGACACTGCAAAGGCAGGTTCTTTAAGGTAAGGAGGTGATCCAACCGCAGGTTCCCCTACGGTTACCTTGTTACGACTTCACCCCAGTCATGAATCACAAAGTGGTAAGCGCCCTCCCGAAGGTTAAGCTACCTACTTCTTTTGCAACCCACTCCCATGGTGTGACGGGCGGTGTGTACAAGGCCCGGGAACGTATTCACCGTAGCATTCTGATCTACGATTACTAGCGATTCCGACTTCATGGAGTCGAGTTGCAGACTCCAATCCGGACTACGACGCACTTTATGAGGTCCGCTTGCTCTCGCGAGGTCGCTTCTCTTTGTATGCGCCATTGTAGCACGTGTGTAGCCCTACTCGTAAGGGCCATGATGACTTGACGTCATCCCCACCTTCCTCCAGTTTATCACTGGCAGTCTCCTTTGAGTTCCCGGCCTAACCGCTGGCAACAAAGGATAAGGGTTGCGCTCGTTGCGGGACTTAACCCAACATTTCACAACACGAGCTGACGACAGCCATGCAGCACCTGTCTCAGAGTTCCCGAAGGCACCAAAGCATCTCTGCTAAGTTCTCTGGATGTCAAGAGTAGGTAAGGTTCTTCGCGTTGCATCGAATTAAACCACATGCTCCACCGCTTGTGCGGGCCCCCGTCAATTCATTTGAGTTTTAACCTTGCGGCCGTACTCCCCAGGCGGTCGACTTAACGCGTTAGCTCCGGAAGCCACTCCTCAAGGGAACAACCTCCAAGTCGACATCGTTTACGGCGTGGACTACCAGGGTATCTAATCCTGTTTGCTCCCCACGCTTTCGCACCTGAGCGTCAGTCTTTGTCCAGGGGCCGCCTTCGCCACCGGTATTCCTCCAGATCTCTACGCATTTCACCGCTACACCCGGAATTCTACCCCCTCTACAAGACTCTAGCCTGCCAGTTTCGAATGCAGTTCCCAGGTTGAGCCCGGGGGATTTCACATCCGACTTGACAGACCGCCTGCGTGCGCTTTACGCCCAGTAATTCCGATTAACGCTTGCACCCTCCGTATTACCGCGGCTGCTGGCACGGAGTTAGCCGGTGCTTCTTCTGCGAGTAACGTCAATTGCTGCGGTTATTAACCGCAACACCTTCCTCCTCGCTGAAAGTACTTTTTACAACCCGAAGGCCTTCTTCATACACGCGGCATGGCTGCATCAGGCTTGCGCCCATTGTGCAATATTCCCCACTGCTGCCTCCCGTAGGAGTCTGGACCGTGTCTCAGTTCCAGTGTGGCTGGTCATCCTCTCAGACCAGCTAGGGATCGTCGCCTAGGTGAGCCGTTACCCCACCTACTAGCTAATCCCATCTGGGCACATCTGATGGCAAGAGGCCCGAAGGTCCCCCTCTTTGGTCTTGCGACATTATGCGGTATTAGCTACCGTTTCCAGTAGTTATCCCCCTCCATCAGGCAGTTTCCCAGACATTACTCACCCGTCCGCCGCTCGTCACCCAGGAGCAAGCTCCCTGTGCTACCGCTCGACTTGCATGTGTTAGGCCTGCCGCCAGCGTTCAATCTGAGCCATGATCAAACTCTTCAATTTAAGTTTGATGCTCGTGAATTAAACTTCGTAATGAATTACGTATGTTCACTCAGAGACTTTGGTATTCATTTATTGTCCGAAGACATTAAGAATCCATGTCACTTTGAGTGCCCACACAGATTGTCTGATAAATTGTTAAAGAGCAGTGCAACGCGGCTTTCGCTCACCGTTGCGAGGTGGCGTATATTACGCTTTCCTCTTTCAGAGTCAAGCGTTTATTTTCGCTTTTCTCTTCAACCGACCCGGCTGTTTGTGTGAAGTGATTCACATCTGCCGTGTCGATGGAGGCGCATTATAGGGATCCCAGTTTTTAGCACAAGCATTTTTTCGATCTTTTCTGCCGACTGTTCTTTTTTCGTTCTTTTCGCCGAAATCCCACGCGATCTGCTCAAATAATGACGCAATTCTCCCTTGATCAAGCCGAATAATAGGATCACAGTCTTCTATATAGTGCTCATTAGTAGAGGTTGATATGTCCGCAGTACTCCGTCCCTATAAAGATCTTTTCCCTAAACAAGGCGATCGCGTCATGATCGACAGCAGTAGCGTGGTCATTGGCGATGTCCGAATGGACGATGACGTCAGTATCTGGCCCCTGGTCGCTATACGCGGCGATGTTAACTACGTCTCTATTGGCGCACGCACCAATATTCAGGATGGCAGCGTACTGCATGTCGCCCATAAATCCTCTTATAACCCCGAAGGCAATCCACTGATCGTTGGCGAAGAAGTAACTGTCGGCCACAAAGTGATGTTGCACGGCTGCACGATTGGCAATCGCGTTCTGGTGGGTATGGGATCGATTTTGTTGGATGGGGTAGTAGTAGAAGATGAGGTGATGATTGGTGCCGGGAGTCTGGTGCCGCAAAACAAACGGCTGGAAAGTGGCTTTCTCTATTTAGGCAGTCCGGTAAAACAGATCCGCCCCCTGACGGAAGCGGAAAAGGAAGGTCTGAAGTATTCAGCCAATAACTATGTTAAATGGAAGAATGACTATCTGGATCAGCAGAGCCAGAACCATCCCTGATCGTCTTCTTCGCCCGCGCGAATCACATCGCTGGCTTCTTCTTCCAGATCCCAGCGATGTTCGCGAAAAAGATCCAGTGGAAGACCGTCGCCAAAACGACGCACCAGCGTTGCCCCTTCAATAGCACACATCATTTGCATGCCATGCACCAGAGCGGGAAAACAGACGGCCAGCTTTTCATCGTCCCACGTTTCCCGATCCGGAAACTGGATCGCCTGATTCATACTGACAGTTCCTGTTTAAGCTTTTCAATAACCGGATCTACTGCAGGCAATACACCGTGCCACAGCATTATGGCATGTGCGGCCTGCCCCACCAGCATCCCCAGCCCATCAGCGAGATGTTTTGCGCCTTGCTGTTCACACCAGTTCAGAAAAGGCGTTTTGCCCTTTTGGTAGAACATGTCATAGCAGTGAACCTGCGCGTTAACTAATGAAGAGGGAATGGCGGGAACGTCGCCAGCAATACCGCTTGAGGTTGCATTAATGATCAGATCAAATTCATGCCCGCTCAGGTCGTCCATGGCTACTGCGTGAATACTGCCGGTATGGGCAAACAGGGTGGCCAGCTCTACCGCACGGGAATAAGTACGATTGGTAATGGTCACTGCGCAATCCAGCGAGAGCAGCGGGAGGATCACCCCACGCGAAGCACCACCCGCACCGATCAGCAGAATACGTGCGCCAGGTTTGATAAATGACAGGCGTTCCAGATCGCTCAGTAAGCCAATACCGTCCGTGTTGTCCCCCAGAATCCGACCATCTTCAAGCCGCTTAAGGGTATTCACAGCGCCTGCCAGGGACGCGCGCTCCGTTAACTCATCGGCGCGCTCGAATGCCTCCTCTTTAAAAGGCACGGTGACATTGGCCCCTTTTCCGCCACCAGCAAAGAAGCTATCCAGCGTCGTCACAAAGGCATCAACAGGCGCAAGCACACGACCATACGGGTGCTCGATCCGCAGCTGCTGCGCAAACTGCTGATGAATAAACGGTGACTTGCTGTGAGCGATTGGATTACCAAATACGGCGTATGCTTCCATCTGATTACCCCTGGCGAAAACGTTCGCCGGTCAAAGCATCACGGATTTCTGACGGATTCAGGCGGCCACCGGTTTCACCGATAACCACAGGGAAATCGTCACCAAACTGCGCCAACACCTCTTCTGTAGTGCGGCAAGGAGGCAAGCCCGTCAGATTGGCGCTGGTAGAGACCAGCGGTTTACCAAAACGATTACAGAGTTCGATCACCAATGGATGGTCTGTCACGCGAACGGCGAGTGAATCAAACCGTCCCGTCAGCCAATGCGGCGTTGCTGGCAGAGCCGGGAATACAAAGGTCACAGGACCCGGCCAGGCCGCAAAAATGGTCTCACGCTGCGCTGACGTCAACGTGGAATCATCAATATAAGGTTTAAGCTGTTCGAAACAGGCGGCGATGAGAATCAGCCCTTTTTCAACCGGTCTCTGCTTGAGTGTTAACAGGCGCGTTACGGCAATTTCGCTGTCGGGATCGCATCCCACCCCAAAAACAGCTTCTGTTGGATAAGCGATGACGTCTTCGTTATTCAGTACGTCCACCGCATGCGCAATGGAGCCTGATTGCAGGTTATTATTCACTTTTTTGATCCGCCGAAACCGGCTTTCCACATTGTTTACTGGCGCAAAAAAGCTTCGTGCCTTGCGCCGTTTTCTTCTCGATAAGTAGCGGGTAGTGGCACTCAGGACAACTCCCCGCCACCGGTTTGAAATTGGTAACGAACTGACATTCAGGGTACCGATTGCAGGAGTAGAATGTCTTACCATAACGTGAACGCCGTTGAACAAGATGGCCGCTGTCGCATTGCGGACAGGCTAACGCTGTTTCATCGGGTTTATCAATTTGTTCAGTGTGATCGCATTCAGGATAGCGGCTGCAGCCGATAAACATGCCAAAACGGCCCTGACGTAGCGCCAGATCGCCGCCACATTGCGGGCATGCCTGTCCCTCCAGAACTTTAACAATATGCCCATCCGCCTGGCTTTTCAGGGGACGGACATAATCACAGTCTGGATAATGTGAACAACCGAGAAACGGCCCGTGCTTACCGGACCGGATAACAAGCTCTGCCCCGCACTGCGGGCAGGGCTCGTTTTTATGCACCGTAAATAGTGCTGATTTGGCCATAACAACTCTTGGTGCTGCATCGTGAATTAATGCAGCATACCTTCATTCACTTCAAAGAGTAATTCTTCCATTTGCTGATAGGCATTTTCACAGCCTGGAATGTTGAACAGAACCATCAGGATGACCCATTTCAGATCTTCCAGCTCAAATTCTGCCGTATCCAGCGCCATGACACGCTCTATCACCATTTCTCGCGTTTCGAGGTTCAGCACCTGAATCTGCTCAAGGAATAAGATAAATCCCCGGCAACTGGCATCCAGCCTTTCACACTCTTCAGCCGTATAGATGCGTACAGACAGCGGGTCGGAAATCAACTGCATCGGTTCGGCAAGGCCTTCCTGATAATCAGCCAATTTTTCCAGCCATATTAACGCGTTGTAAATATCTTCCCGTTCGAAACCTGCATCGGTAAGATCGCGTGTAAGTTTGTCCTGATCCACGCGTGCTTCAGCTTCGTTATGGATGTAAGTCTCAAACAAATACATGAGTACGTCGAACATGGCTTGCCCTCCTTAATCGGACATAGCCGCCGGGTACAGCTGCGATCCATCCTGCTAACTCCAGTTCGAGTAGCTGTGCTACCGTTACTGGCACAGGTTGGCCGGCACGTTCAGCGACAACGTCAACAGGTGTTACCTCATCTCCTACGTTAGCCAGGAGCTCAGGAAATGGCAATGCTACTTGGTCCTGATCTGATGAATAAAGCCAGTTTTCGGGATCCTCAGGCAACCAGTTAAGGCCATGTCGCAAACTTTCCAGAATATCGGCTGCCTCCGTCACTGGCGTGGCGCCTTGTTTTATTAGCCAGTGAGGACCTTCACATCCGGGATTTCCTATCGCGCCCGGCATCGCAAAGACTTCACGTCCCTGTTCAAGTGCGCATTTCGCGGTAACGAGTGAACCGCTTCTTATCTGGGCTTCTATGACGAATACCCCCTGACTGAGGCCGCTAATGATGCGATTGCGCCGGGGGAAATTACCGGGCCAGGGGGATGTAGCAAGGGGAAACTCCGAAACTACGGCGCCACCGCTGTCAGCAAGGCGCGTGGCCAGCGAAGTATGCCGGCGTGGATAGACCTCTGATAAGCCATTCCCCAAAACCGCCACGCTTTTCCCCTTAACGGTGAGTGCGGCACGATGCGCGACTCCATCAATCCCGCATGCCAGACCACTGGTAATCGTAAGGCCCGCCTGGGCTAGCTGTTCGCAAAGAATCGTTCCCCAGCGCTCCCCGTACCAGGAGTGGGAACGACTGCCAACGACAGCCAGCTGCAGGCTCGACAGCGCCTGCACGTTCCCCCTGACGAAAAGTGCACCCGGATAGTCCGCAATTGCGCGTAGCTGGGCTGGGTACAGGACGCTATCTGCACATATCAGATGATGACCCGGCTCAGCCAACCACTGCATGCTGCGCTCAATTTCACGCGGCGAAAATGAAAAAAACCGCGTCTTTTGCTTTTGGGTCAGCCCCATTCCTGCCAGCACAGCGTCGTCAATATGGGTCTCGCGCTGCAGCTGCTGCGCTATTGCCACCATCTTATCGCCGTACAAATCCCCAATGCTTATGAGGCGTAACCATATCTCTGTGGATGTCATCCTTTCCCCTGCCACAAGCCGCTATAGCAATCTTTGCGATTGGTCACTGATGCTGTCAATCAGAGGGGGTTTTGTCTAGAATAGAGGGTATATTCTTATCAACTCCTGAACACGACTCTGGAAAAATATGGCAGTTTTGCAAGTGTTACATATCCCGGACGAGCGCCTTCGCAAAGTCGCCGAGCCGGTTAAAGAAGTGAATGCAGAAATTCAACGTATCGTCGATGATATGTTCGATACAATGTATGCCGAAGAAGGCATCGGTCTTGCGGCTACGCAGGTTGATATTCATCAGCGCATCATCGTGATTGATGTCTCCGAAAACCGTGAAGGACGCCTGGTATTAATTAACCCGGAATTACTGGAAAAAAGCGGCGAAACCGGTATCGAAGAAGGCTGCCTCTCTATTCCTGAGCAGAGAGCGCTGGTTCCTCGTGCAGAGAAAGTCAAAATCCGCGCGCTCGATCGCGACGGTAAGCCATTCGAACTGGAAGCGGACGATCTGCTGGCCATCTGCATTCAGCACGAGATGGATCATCTGGTTGGTAAACTGTTTATCGATTACCTCTCTCCACTGAAACAGCAACGCATTCGTCAGAAAGTAGAGAAACTGGATCGCATGCGCGCTCGCGCATAACGTGACCCCGGATACAAGGAATAACGTGTCTACATCACTACGTATCATCTTCGCAGGAACACCTGACTTCGCAGCGCGTCATCTGGACGCGCTGTTGTCGTCTGGCCATCAGGTTGTTGGCGTTTTTACTCAGCCCGATCGCCCGGCAGGCCGCGGTAAAAAATTGATGCCGAGCCCGGTTAAGGTGCTGGCAGAAGAACACGGCTTACCGGTGTTTCAGCCTGCTTCGTTACGGCCGCAGGAAAACCAGCAGCTGGTCGCTGATTTAAATGCGGATGTCATGGTGGTTGTGGCATATGGCCTCATCCTGCCAAAAGCGGTACTGGATATGCCGCGCCTGGGTTGCATTAATGTCCACGGCTCACTGCTTCCGCGCTGGCGCGGTGCGGCACCAATACAACGTTCGTTGTGGGCAGGGGATGCCGATACAGGTGTGACGATCATGCAGATGGACGTGGGTCTGGATACTGGCGACATGCTTTATAAGCTGTCTTGCCCGATTACTGCCGAAGACACCAGCGCTACGCTGTATGACAAACTGGCGGAGCTTGGGCCAAAAGGTCTAATTGAGACGCTGCAACAGCTGGCAGATAACCGTACTCAGCCTGAAGTCCAGGACGAAGCCCTGGTGACCTATGCCGAAAAGCTCAGCAAAGAAGAGGCTCGCCTCGACTGGTCACTTTCCGCTGCTCAGCTTGAACGTTGCATCCGCGCATTTAATCCCTGGCCAATGAGTTGGCTGGAGATAGACGGGCAGCCGGTGAAAGTCTGGCAGGCCTCCGTAATTGCCGGACAGGCAAGCGCCGCTCCCGGCACGATTATTGAAGCCAGCAAGCAGGGTATTCAGGTCGCAACTGTTGAAGGGATCCTGAATCTGGAATCCTTACAACCTGCAGGTAAAAAAGCCATGAGCGCGCAGGACCTTCTGAACTCACGCCGTGAATGGTTTACGCCTGGCAATAGTCTCGCCTGAGATCATCTCCATTTAAGGCCCGGTGTTTCCGGGCATTTTTATTTTTGCACTTATGAAAAAACAAAATTTACGCAGCCTTGCAGCACAGGCGATTGAGCAAGTGGTCGAACAGGGCCAATCACTGAGCAATGTCCTGCCACCGTTCCAGCAAAAAGTTTCCGATAAAGACAAGGCACTGCTTCAGGAGTTGTGCTTTGGCGTCCTGCGCACGCTGCCCCAGCTGGAGTGGCTGATCGGCAAACTGATGGCACGCCCGATGGCGGGTAAACAGCGCGTGCTTCACTATCTGATCATGGTCGGTTTCTATCAGTTACTGCATACCCGTATTCCGCCTCATGCTGCACTGGCCGAGACAGTAGAAGGTGCGGTTGCGGTAAAGCGCCCGCAGCTTAAAGGACTGGTTAACGGCGTGTTACGTCAGTTCCAGCGCCAACAGGATGAGTTGCTGGCTGAATTTGCCCGCTCGGAAAAACGCTTCCTGCATCCTGACTGGTTATTAAAGCGTCTGCAAAAAGCCTATCCGCAGCAGTGGGAAACGCTGATTGAGGCCAATAACCAGCGGCCGCCAATGTGGCTACGCGTCAACCGCAACCACCACTCTCGCGATGCCTGGTTGGCACTGCTGGAAGAAGCCGGGATGAGCGGATTCCCGCATCCGGATTATAGCGATGCGGTTCGTCTGGCCGCACCGGCGCCGGTGCATGCTCTTCCTGGATTTGAACAAGGCTGGGTTACCGTTCAGGATGCCTCCGCCCAGGGTTGTATGACCTGGCTTGAACCGCAAAATGGCGAGCGTATTCTCGATCTGTGCGCCGCACCAGGCGGCAAGACCACGCATATCCTTGAAGTCGCACCGCAGGCAAGCGTTATGGCCGTCGACGTTGACGAACAGCGTCTTTCCCGTGTTTATGAGAATCTCAAACGTCTGGGCATGAAGGCCGAGGTTAAGCAGGGCGACGGACGGACGCCTGCTCAGTGGTGCGCAGATGAGCAGTTCGACCGTATTTTACTGGATGCGCCTTGTTCCGCTACCGGAGTGATCCGCCGTCATCCGGATATTAAATGGTTACGCCGTGACCGGGATATCAATGAGCTGGCGCAGCTGCAGTCAGAGATCCTGGACGCCATCTGGCCACATCTGAAAACAGGTGGCACGCTGGTTTATGCTACCTGTTCCGTACTGCCAGAGGAAAACTGTCAGCAGATCGCGGCGTTCCTGAAGCGTACGCCTGATGCCCGTCTGCATCTGACCGGTACACCAGAGCAGCCCGGCAAACAAAACCTGCCTGGGGCAGAAGAAGGCGACGGCTTCTTTTACGCTAAGCTAATCAAAGAGTGATGTTGATAACGGGTCACAAGATATGAAGATAATCATTCTGGGCGCGGGGCAGGTGGGCGGAACGCTGGCAGAAAACCTGGTCGGTGAGAATAACGACATCACTATCGTTGATACCAATGGCGATCGTCTGCGCGGCCTGCAGGATAAATTCGATCTGCGCGTGGTTCAGGGGCATGGCTCTCATCCGCGGGTGTTACGTGAAGCCGGTGCTGATGATGCCGACATGCTGGTTGCTGTTACCAGTTCAGATGAAACCAATATGGTTGCCTGTCAGGTCGCCTATTCGCTATTCAACACTCCGAACCGCATCGCGCGCATCCGTTCCCCGGATTACGTGCGTGACGCCGATAAGTTGTTCAATTCCGATTCGGTTCCTATCGATCATTTGATCGCGCCAGAACAGCTGGTTATCGACAGTATCTACCGGCTTATCGAATACCCGGGTGCGCTGCAGGTGGTGAATTTTGCGGAAGGCAAAGTCAGCCTTGCGGTGGTGAAAGCCTATTACGGGGGCCCATTAATTGGTAACGCGCTCTCCACCATGCGCGAACATATGCCGCACATCGATACCCGTGTTGCCGCGATTTTCCGTCATGACCGCCCTATCCGACCACAAGGCTCTACCATTGTCGAAGCCGGGGATGAAGTCTTCTTTATTGCCGCATCGCAGCATATTCGTGCAGTGATGAGTGAGCTTCAGCGACTGGAGAAACCCTATAAACGGATCATGCTGGTCGGGGGCGGTAATATCGGTGCTGGTCTGGCTCGCCAGCTGGAAAAAGATTACAGCGTAAAATTGATCGAACGCGATCAGCAGCGTGCTTCTGAGCTGGCAGAAAAACTGCAGAATACTATCGTTTTCTATGGTGATGCGTCGGATCAGGAGCTGCTTGCCGAAGAACATATCGATCAAGTCGATCTTTTCATTGCGGTCACCAACGACGACGAAGCCAACATCATGTCAGCGATGCTGGCAAAACGGATGGGTGCGAAGAAGGTTATGGTGCTCATCCAGCGCAAAGCCTATGTCGATTTGGTGCAGGGAAGCGTTATCGATATTGCGATTTCCCCACAACAGGCCACCATTTCTGCCCTGCTGAGCCATGTACGTAAAGCGGATATCGTGGGGGTGTCTTCCCTGCGTCGTGGAGTTGCGGAGGCTATCGAAGCCGTGGCTCATGGCGATGAGAGCACGTCCCGCGTAGTTGGACGAACCATTGACGAGATTAAGCTCCCGCCGGGTACCATCATTGGTGCGGTAGTGCGGGGTAACGATGTGATGATCGCCAATGATAATCTGCGTATCGAGCAGGGCGATCACGTCATCATGTTCCTGACTGATAAAAAGTTTATTACCGACGTCGAACGCCTGTTCCAGCCCAGTCCTTTCTTCCTGTAATACCAGAAAGGTGCTGTTATCAGCACCTTTTCTTTTTAACCCAATAATATGTAAGGGTTATATTTCTGTGACGCATGTCTCTCTTCAATGGCAATCCGCTAATGATTTGTTAAACTTGTATCTGTCAGCTGGCACAAGGAGAACATAATGAGTTTTATTAAAGAGTTTCGCGAATTTGCGATGCGCGGAAATGTAGTGGATTTGGCTGTGGGTGTAATTATTGGTGCAGCGTTTGGTAAGATCGTTTCATCACTGGTTGCCGATATCATCATGCCCCCACTCGGACTATTGATTGGCGGGATTGATTTCAAACAATTCGCTATAACCCTGCGTGAAGCCCAGGGTGATATACCTGCGGTAGTCATGCACTACGGCGTGTTTATTCAGAACGTATTTGATTTTGTGATTGTTGCTTTCGCCATCTTCATGGCTATTAAGCTCATCAACAGATTGAACCGTAAGAAAAAAGAAGAACCGGCTGCGCCTGCAGCTCCATCGAAAGAAGAAGTGTTGCTGACTGAAATTCGTGACTTACTGAAAGCGCAGACCAACCGCACTTTGTAAGACTCTGAAAGCAAGAAGGCCAGTGGTAAAAAAGCGATTTGCTTGCTTGCCACTGGCCTCCCAGTTACCCCGTTTTGCATGTTTAGTTTTACGCAGATAACTTCCTTTCCCTTTCTTATTCTTCTCAATCCGCTGCCTGAATAAAGGATCATGTAATAATGCTTCGATAGCGTTATCGTTGATTTGACCTTTCTTATGCTGATAATGGCTCATAATTTCTCCGGTATAATGTAAATCGACGCAAGTGTAGAAGTCGTTGGCAATAAAATCAACAGCCGTGCGCTCCTCCATTTGCACCTTGTTCAAGTGTTTCAAGGATGGAGCAGTAAACGCTGCTGTGCGCAGTGCCACAACAGGCATCGTTCAGCCACTGCAGAGACAGACGCATCGTTTGTAACTCTTCAATGCGCGCTTCGACTTCACTCAGCCTCGCCTGCACAATGCTTTTTGATTCCTGGCAGGTATGATGTTCAGGATCGATGCGGATCGACAACAGCTCGCGGATCGACTCCAGGGTAAATCCCAGCTGTCGGGCATGGCGAATAAATTTCAGACGATGAAGATCCTTATCGGTATACAGCCGAAAGCCCCCTTCAGTGCGTACCTCATGCTCCATCATCTGCTGCTTTTCGTAATAACGAATGGTGTCAGGCGTGACGTCAGCCAGCTTCGCAATTTCACCAATACGATACATCGTTAGTCCTCACTCATTTTTTGCGCTAACCGATCAGCGTAGTCGCCGTGAAGGAATTCTGTACTCACGCCCGCCTGTCGAAGCTTAAGCTCGAGAAGCGTGAGACGACGGCTGTACTCCATGTGCTCGGCAGAGCCCTGACTGACCGTATTAAGTAATTGGGCAAGCTCAACCGCCTCTTTACGGTGCTCAAGCTCTGGCGGCAGGCAACCTGCATTTTTCAACATCCGATAGCCTGACCGCAGTTCAGGAGGAACATGTGAATCATCGTCCAGTATCAGCGCTTGGCCACTTCCGGGCAGGTTATCAAACTCGCCCTGGCGTTGGGCATCAAGAATGTGTCGTTCTGCCCACTGGTCGAGTAACCACATAGCAAAACTCCGCAGAGAATGGAAAGAATATAACTATTGTAGGAAAGTGGGGATCCAGTAGATATAAAAAAACCCGCCGGGGCGGGTTTTTTTACGTTACTACAGATTACTCTGCAGCAGCTTCTGCTTTCTCTGAACGATCAACCAGCTCGATGTAAGCCATCGGCGCGTTGTCGCCTGCACGGAAGCCACACTTCAGAATACGAGTGTAACCACCGGCACGGCTCGCGAAACGCGGGCCCAGTTCGTTAAACAGTTTTGCCACGATCTCGTTATCACGAGTACGGGCGAATGCCAGACGACGATTAGCAACGCTGTCAGTCTTGGCAAGAGTAATCAGCGGCTCAACTACGCGACGCAGCTCTTTCGCTTTAGGCAGGGTCGTCTTGATGATTTCATGACGAACCAGTGAACCTGCCATGTTGCGGAACATAGCCTGGCGATGGCTGCTGTTGCGGTTCAGTTGACGACCACTCTTACGATGGCGCATGACCTTATCCTTCTCAGTAAAACCTTAACCTGTGATCCGGTTACTCGTCAGCAATGCTTGCCGGTGGCCAGTTTTCCAGGCGCATGCCCAGAGACAGACCACGTGAAGCCAGCACGTCTTTAATCTCGGTAAGAGATTTTTTACCCAGGTTCGGCGTTTTCAGCAACTCAACCTCGGTACGCTGTACCAGATCACCGATATAGTGGATAGCTTCTGCCTTGAGGCAGTTAGCAGAGCGGACAGTCAATTCCAGATCGTCAACAGGGCGCAGCAGGATCGGATCGAATTCTGGTTTCTCTTCTTTCACTTCCGGCTGACGTACATCACGTAAGTCAACGAAAGCTTCCAGTTGTTCTGCCAGGATGGTTGCCGCACGACGAATCGCCTCTTCAGGATCGATTGTGCCGTTGGTTTCCATTTCGATGACCAGCTTGTCCAGGTCGGTACGCTGTTCTACACGCGCTGCTTCAACATTGTAGGCAATACGCTCTACAGGGCTGTAGCATGCGTCGACCAGCAGACGGCCGATTGGGCGCTCATCTTCTTCCGAATGAATTCGGGCAGAAGCCGGCACATAACCACGACCGCGCTGAACTTTGATACGCATGCTAATAGCTGCGTTCTCATCGGTCAGGTGGCAGATCACGTGCTGCGGCTTGACGATTTCGACATCACCGTCGTGGGTGATATCGGCTGCAGTCACAGGGCCAATGCCAGATTTATTCAGAGTAAGAATAACTTCATCTTTACCCTGAACTCTCACCGCCAGCCCTTTCAGGTTGAGCAGGATTTCAAGGATATCTTCCTGAACGCCTTCTTTGGTGCTGTACTCATGAAGTACACCATCAATCTCAACCTCGGTCACCGCGCAACCCGGCATCGATGAGAGCAGAATACGGCGCAGTGCGTTACCCAGAGTATGGCCAAAGCCACGCTCTAAAGGCTCAAGGGTCACCTTGGCGTGCGTCGAACTCACTTGCTCGATATCTACCAGGCGCGGTTTTAGAAACTCTGTCACAGAACCCTGCATTGTGTCCTCTCTTTGGTACTAAGCTTTACTTGGAGTAAAGCTCGACGATCAGGTGTTCGTTAATGTCCGCAGACAGATCAGAACGTTCCGGCTGACGCTTGAACGTACCTTCCATCTTGCCAGCATCAACTTCCAGCCAGGTTGGCTTTTCACGCTGCTCAGCCAGCTCCAGAGCGGCTTTCACGCGAGATTGCTTTTTCGCTTTCTCACGAATGCTAACAACGTCATTCGCTTTAACCTGATAAGAAGCGATGTTAACAACACGACCGTTTACCATGATTGCTTTATGGCTAACCATCTGACGTGCTTCAGCACGAGTGGCGCCAAAGCCCATACGGTATACAACGTTGTCCAGACGACCTTCCAGCAGAGCCAACAGGTTTTCACCGGTGTTGCCTTTCAGACGTGCTGCTTCTTTATAGTAGTTACGGAACTGACGCTCCAGCACACCGTACATACGGCGAACTTTCTGCTTTTCACGCAACTGCACACCATAGTCAGACAGACGCGGTTTACGCGCACCGTGCTGGCCAGGAGCTTGTTCAATTTTACACTTGGTATCGATCGCGCGAACGCCAGACTTAAGGAATAAGTCGGTGCCCTCACGACGGCTCAGCTTGAGCTTAGGACCCAAATATCTTGCCATTTTCTATCTCCAACAATCCTAGAAAACGAACGCGTTATACGCGACGTTTTTTCGGCGGACGACAACCGTTATGAGGGATCGGAGTCACATCAGTAATATTAGTGATGCGGAAACCAGCGGCGTTCAGAGCACGAACAGTAGATTCGCGACCCGGACCCGGACCTTTTACCATAACTTCCAGATTCTTGATGCCGTATTCTTTTACGGCTTCAGCGCAACGCTCTGCTGCAACCTGAGCTGCGAACGGAGTTGATTTGCGTGAACCACGGAAACCGGAACCACCGGCTGTTGCCCAACCCAGTGCGTTACCCTGACGATCAGTAATAGTAACGATGGTGTTGTTGAAAGAAGCATGGATATGAGCCACGCCGTCAGAGACTTGTTTTCTTACACGCTTACGTGCACGAACTGGTGCCTTTGCCATTATTCAATCACCCCGATTATTTCTTGATCGGTTTGCGCGGACCCTTACGGGTACGTGCGTTGGTCTTGGTACGCTGGCCGCGAACCGGGAGACCACGACGATGACGCAAACCGCGATAGCAACCAAGATCCATAAGGCGCTTGATGCTCATGCTAACTTCACGGCGCAGATCACCTTCAACGACAAATTTGGCAACTTCGTCACGCAGCGTGTCGATTTGTTCTTCAGACAGCTCACTGATCTTAACATCTTCAGCGATACCCGCTGCAGCCAGAATGGCTTTGGAACGGGTCTTGCCGACGCCGTAGATCGAAGTTAATGCGATCACAGCATGTTTCTGATCAGGAATGTTAATGCCTGCTATACGGGCCACTATGCACTCCTACTATTTAATATGTACGCACCATGCTGAAAAGCCCGTTTTCAGGATACTCAAATGGAAACGTACAGACATACAAAAGATTGGCTGGCTAATCTAGCCAGCTCAACCCAACTTTGCAAGAAAAATATGCGAAATAATCAGCCTTGGCGCTGTTTATGCTTCGGCTCGGCACTGCAAATCACACGGATGACACCATCACGCTTAACGATTTTGCAGTTACGGCATAATTTCTTGACGGAAGCACGAACTTTCATTTTTACTCTCCGTAACTTCTCGGGCGCCCTGTTAGCGGCCGTAGCCTTTCAGGTTCGCCTTCTTCAATGCAGACTCGTACTGACTTGACATCATCAGAGTTTGCACTTGAGCCATAAAGTCCATAATCACGACAACAACGATAAGCAGTGAAGTCCCACCAAAGTAGAACGGTACTTTCATTGCATCACGCATGAACTCCGGGATCAGGCAGATAAAAGTAATATAAAGCGCACCAACCAAAGTCAGGCGAGTCATTACTTTATCGATATACTTCGCCGTTTGCTCTCCCGGACGAATTCCTGGTACAAATGCACCGGACTTCTTCAGGTTATCTGCTGTTTCACGCGGGTTGAAGACCAACGCCGTGTAGAAGAAACAGAAGAAGATGATCGCAGACGCATAGAGTAACACATAAAGTGGTTGCCCAGGCTGCAAATACAGCGAAATTGTTGTCAGCCAGTTCCAACCAGTCCCGCCCCCGAACCATGACGCGATGGTCGCCGGGAACAGAATAATACTGGAAGCGAAGATTGCCGGGATTACCCCTGCCATATTCACTTTCAGCGGTAAATGTGTGCTCTGTGCAGCATAGACACGACGACCTTGCTGACGTTTTGCGTAGTTTACCACAATGCGGCGTTGACCACGTTCAACGAAGATAACAAAGAACGTCACTGCAAATACTAATACTGCAACCAACAGCAACAGGAGGAAGTGCAGGTCGCCTTGACGCGCTTGCTCGATAGTATGGGCAATGGCTGGCGGGAGTCCCGCAACGATACCAGCGAAAATAATGATCGAAATACCGTTACCGATACCACGTTCAGTAATTTGTTCGCCGAGCCACATCAGGAACATGGTTCCTGAGACCAGACTTACAACAGCGGTGAAATAGAATGCAAAGCCTGGGTTAATAACCAGGCCATGCATACCAGGCATATTCGGTAGACCGGTAGCAATACCGATCGACTGGAATATTGCCAGCACCAGAGTGCCGTAACGGGTGTACTGGCTGATCTTACGACGACCAGACTCCCCTTCTTTCTTCAGCTCTGCCAGGGTCGGATGAACGACCGTCAGCAGCTGGATAATGATCGATGCCGAAATGTACGGCATGATACCCAATGCAAAGATTGAAGCACGGCTGAGAGCACCACCAGAGAACATGTTAAACATTTCAATGATGGTGCCACGCTGTTGCTCAAGCAGTTTGGCAAGTACAGCGGCATCAATACCAGGGATCGGAATAAAAGAGCCAATACGGAACACAATAAGCGCACCGATTACAAACAACAGTCTGCGTTTCAGCTCGCCTAAGCCACCTTTGGCACTTTGAAAATCTAATCCCGGTTGTTTAGCCATCTGCTACTTATTCCTCGATTTTACCGCCAGCAGCTTCGATAGCAGCACGAGCACCTTTAGTAACACGCAGGCCACGAACAGTTACCGGAGTAGAAACTTCACCAGCCAGGATCACTTTCGCGAACTCGATCTGGATACCGATAATGTTTGCTGCTTTCAGCGTGTTCAGGTCTACAACGCCGCCTTCAACTTTCGCCAGGTCAGACAGACGAACTTCGGCTGTGATCGCTGATTTGCGAGAGGTGAAGCCGAACTTCGGCAGACGACGGTACAGTGGCATCTGGCCACCCTCGAAACCGCGACGTACGCCACCGCCAGAACGAGAGTTCTGACCTTTGTGACCACGACCACCGGTTTTGCCGAGGCCAGAACCGATACCACGACCCAGGCGTTTACCCGCCTTTTTAGAGCCTTCGGCCGGAGACAGAGTATTTAAACGCATCTCTTACTCCTCAACTTTAACCATGAAGTAAACCGCGTTGACCATACCACGAACAGCAGGAGTATCCTCGCGCTCAACGGTATGACCAATACGACGCAGACCCAGGCCAAGCAGCGTTGCCTTGTGTTTCGGCAGACGTCCGATTGCACTGCGGGTTTGTGTAATTTTAATAGTCTTTGCCATGGTCAATTACCCCAGAATTTCTTCAACGGATTTACCACGCTTGGCAGCGACCATTTCTGGAGATTTCATATTTTCCAGGCCATCAATAGTTGCACGAACCACGTTGATCGGGTTGGTGGAACCATATGCTTTAGCCAGAACGTTATGAACTCCAGCAACTTCCAGAACGGCGCGCATTGCACCACCGGCGATGATACCGGTACCTTCGGAAGCTGGCTGCATGAAGACACGAGAACCCGTGTGAGTACCCTTAACTGGGTGCTGCAGGGTGCCGTGGTTCAGCGCGACGTTAATCATATTGCGACGGGCTTTTTCCATCGCTTTCTGGATCGCTGCTGGAACTTCACGCGCTTTACCGTAACCAAAACCAACGCGGCCATTACCATCACCAACAACAGTCAGAGCTGTGAAGGAGAAAATACGACCACCTTTAACGGTTTTAGATACGCGGTTAACCGCGATCAGCTTTTCCTGCAGTTCGCCAGCCTGTTTTTCGATGTGAGCCATCTTACACCTCTACCTTAGAACTGAAGGCCAGCTTCACGGGCAGCATCTGCCAGTGCCTGGACGCGACCATGATATTGGAACCCGGAACGGTCAAAGGACACAACTGTGATGCCTTTTTCCAGAGCGCGTTCAGCAACAGCTTTACCTACAGCTGCAGCGGCGTCTTTGTTACCGGTGTACTTCAATTGTTCAGTAATAGCTTTTTCTACAGTAGAAGCAGCTACCAGAACTTCAGAACCGTTTGGTGCAATTACCTGTGCGTAAATATGACGCGGGGTACGATGTACCACCAGGCGAGTTGCACCCAGCTCTTTGAGCTTGCGGCGTGCGCGGGTCGCACGACGGATACGAGCAGATTTCTTATCCATAGTGTTACCTTACTTCTTCTTAGCCTCTTTGGTACGCACGACTTCGTCGGCGTAACGAACACCCTTGCCTTTGTAAGGCTCAGGACGACGGTAGGCGCGCAGATCTGCTGCAACCTGACCGATCAGCTGTTTATCAGCGCCTTTCAGCACGATTTCAGTCTGAGTCGGGCATTCTGCAGTGATACCGGCCGGCAGCGGATGCTCAACAGGGTGTGAGAAGCCCAGAGACAGGCCTACTGCATTCCCTTTGATCGCTGCACGATAACCTACACCAACCAGCTGAAGCTTTTTAGTGAAGCCTTCGGTAACACCAACAACCATTGAGTTCAGCAGGGCACGCGCGGTACCTGCCTGAGCCCAGCCATCAACGTAACCAGTACGTGGGCCGAAGGTCAGAGCATTGTCTGCATGATTAACTTCAACAGCATCGTTGAGGGTACGAGTCAGCTCGCCATTTTTACCTTTGATCGTAATAACCTGACCGTCGATTTTTACATCAACGCCGGCAGGAATAACGACCGGTGCTTTAGCAACACGAGACATTTTTTCCTCCGATTAGGCTACGTAGCAGATAATTTCGCCACCAAGACCAGCTTGGCGCGCTGCACGATCAGTCATAACACCTTTAGAGGTAGAAACAACTGCGATACCCATGCCGGCCATAACTTTTGGCAGCTCATCTTTTTTCTTATAGATGCGCAGGCCTGGGCGGCTGACACGCTGAATGCTTTCTACAACAGCTTTACCCTGGAAATACTTAAGAGTAAGTTCCAGTTCCGGCTTGGTGTCGCCTTCAACTTTAAAATCTTCGATAAAACCTTCTTCCTTCAGCACGTTGGCAATTGCCACTTTCAGCTTGGCGGAAGGCATGGTGACCGCAACTTTGTTCGCGGCCTGACCGTTACGGATACGGGTCAGCATATCCGCGATCGGATCTTGCATGCTCATCTGTCTTTACTCCCGTGATTCAATTGGTAATTACCAGCTAGCCTTTTTCAAGCCTGGTACTTCACCGCGCATGGCGGCTTCACGCAGTTTGATACGGCTCAACCCGAACTTGCCCACGAAACCATGTGGACGACCTGTTTGACGACAGCGGTTACGCTGACGAGACGGGCTGGAATCACGCGGCAGAGACTGCAGCTTGAGAACAGCATTCCAACGATCTTCGTCGGAAGCGTTCACATCAGAAATGATCGCTTTCAGTTCAGCGCGTTTAGCGAAGAATTTATCAGCTAAAGCTACGCGCTTTACTTCGCGTGCTTTCATTGATTGCTTAGCCATTCAGTAACCCTACCTTACTTGCGGAACGGGAAGTCAAACGCAGCCAGCAGAGCGCGGCCTTCTTCGTCAGAGTTCGCAGTAGTGGTAATGGTAATATCCAAACCACGCACGCGGTCGACTTTATCGTAGTCGATCTCTGGGAAGATGATCTGCTCACGGACACCCATGCTGTAGTTGCCACGACCGTCGAAAGACTTAGCGGACAGGCCACGGAAGTCACGGATACGTGGAACAGCAATAGAGATCAGGCGCTCAAGGAACTCCCACATGCGTTCGCCACGCAGAGTTACTTTACAGCCGATCGGATAGCCCTGACGGATTTTGAAGCCTGCAACAGATTTGCGTGCTTTGGTGATCAGCGGTTTTTGACCGGAGATTGCTGTCAGATCAGCTGCTGCGTTATCCAGCAGTTTCTTGTCAGCGATCGCTTCACCAACACCCATGTTCAGGGTGATCTTCTCGACCCGAGGGACTTGCATGACAGAATTGTAGTTAAACTCAGTCATGAGTTTGTTAACTACTTCGTCTTTGTAGTAATCATGCAGTTTCGCCATCGTACTACTCCAAATTACTTGATAGTTTCGCTGTTAGACTTGAAGAAACGGACTTTTTTGCCGTCTTCGAATCTAAAGCCTACACGGTCAGCCTTGCCGGTTGCCGCATTGAAGATTGCAACGTTAGAAACCTGAATTGCAGCTTCTTTTTCAACGATGCCACCTGGCTGGTTCAGGGCCGGAACCGGCTTCTGATGTTTCTTAACCAGGTTGATACCTTCAACGACGAGTTTGCCGGAAGACAGAACATTTTTTACTTTACCGCGTTTACCTTTATCTTTACCGGTTAACACGATAACTTCGTCATCACGACGGATTTTCGCTGCCATGATTCGCTCCTTAGAGTACTTCTGGTGCCAGAGAGATAATTTTCATGAACTTTTCAGTACGAAGTTCACGAGTTACCGGCCCAAAGATACGCGTGCCGATAGGCTGCTCGCTGTTATTGTTTAAAATAACGCATGCATTACCATCGAAGCGAATGACAGAACCGTCAGGGCGACGAACACCCTTCCTGGTGCGCACCACTACCGCTTTCAGCACATCACCTTTTTTGACCTTACCACGTGGAATTGCTTCCTTGATGGTGATCTTGATGATGTCGCCTACGCCTGCGTAGCGACGGTGCGAGCCACCCAGAACCTTGATACACATTACGCGACGTGCACCGGAGTTGTCGGCGACGTTCAGCATAGTCTGTTCTTGGATCATTTCAGTGCTCCGCTAATGTCAACTACTACCTGAGACTCTAAAATCAGAGCCGTTAAAAAGCCCCATATCGAGGGCGCGGCATTATAACACCGCTTCTGCAATATGGGTAGAAAAAATAAACGGCTCATTGCTGAGCCGTTTATTCGTATCGAGAAGGCTACTCTATTACAGAACCGCTTTCTCTACAACGCGAACCAGCGTCCAGGACTTAGTCTTGGACAGTGGACGGCATTCACGGATTTCAACCTTGTCGCCGATACCACATTCGTTGTTCTCGTCATGTACGTGCAGTTTGGTCGTACGCTTGATGAATTTACCGTAGATCGGGTGTTTCACAATACGTTCGATAGCTACAACGATGGATTTCTCCATTTTGTCGCTAACAACACGACCTTGCAGAGTACGGATTTTATCGGTCATTACGCACCCGCCTTCTGAGTCAGTAAAGTCTTAACGCGTGCAACATCACGACGAACCTGCTTCAGCAGGTGAGTCTGTTGCAGCTGGCCACTTGCAGCCTGCATACGCAGGTTGAACTGCTCACGCAGCAGGTTCAGCAGCTCAGCGTTCAGCTCTTCTACGCTTTTTTCACGCAGCTCATTTGCTTTCATTACATCACCGTCTTAGTTACAAAGGTGGTTTTGATAGGCAGTTTCGCTGCTGCCAGGCCGAAGGCTTCACGGGCCAGCTCTTCCGGAACACCGTCCATTTCATACAGGACTTTGCCCGGTTGGATCAAGGCAACCCAGTACTCCACGTTACCTTTACCTTTACCCATACGAACTTCCAGCGGCTTCTCGGTAATTGGTTTGTCCGGGAATACACGGATCCAAATTTTACCTTGACGCTTAACTGCACGGGTCATAGCACGACGTGCTGCTTCGATCTGACGTGCAGTCAGACGACCACGGCCAACAGCTTTCAGACCGAAAGTGCCGAAGCTAACATCCGTACCCTGCGCCAGACCACGGTTGCGGCCTTTGTGCACTTTACGGAATTTTGTACGCTTTGGTTGTAACATCAGCGACGCTCCTTATTTACGGCCTTTACGCTGCTGCTTTTTAGGTTGAGCAGCCGGTTTTTCCGGTTGTTCAACAGCAGCCATACCACCCAGGATCTCACCTTTGAAGATCCATACCTTAACGCCGATTACACCGTAAGTGGTGTGCGCTTCAGAGGTGTTGTAGTCGATGTCAGCACGCAGAGTGTGCAGCGGTACGCGACCTTCGCGGTACCATTCGGTACGTGCGATTTCCGCGCCGCCCAGACGGCCGCTAACTTCAACTTTGATACCTTTAGCGCCCAGACGCATTGCGTTCTGTACAGCACGCTTCATAGCACGACGGAACATAACGCGACGTTCCAGCTGTGAAGTGATGCTGTCAGCAACCAATTTAGCGTCCAGTTCAGGCTTACGAACTTCAGCGATATTGATCTGTGCAGGAACGCCAGCGATATCCGCTACGACCTTGCGCAGTTTTTCTACGTCTTCGCCTTTCTTACCGATAACGATGCCAGGACGAGCGGTGTGAATGGTCACACGGATGCTCTTAGCTGGACGCTCGATAACGATACGAGATACAGACGCTTTAGCCAGTTCCTTAGTCAGGTACTGACGTACTTTAAAATCGCTGTCCAGGTTGTCAGCGAATTCTTTGGTGTTCGCAAACCAGGTTGAGTTCCATGGTTTTACAATACCCAGGCGAATACCATTAGGATGTACTTTCTGACCCATTGCTAGTCTCCAGAGTCTCAGCGATCGGACACAACCACAGTAATGTGGCTGGTGCGCTTCAGGATGCGATCTGCACGACCTTTCGCACGCGGCATAATGCGCTTCATGCTTGGGCCTTCGTCTACGAAGATTTTCGCGACTTTCAGATCGTCAATGTCAGCGCCATCGTTGTGTTCAGCGTTAGCAATGGCAGATTCCAGTACCTTCTTAACCAATACCGCAGCTTTCTTGTTGGTATAGGTCAGGATGTCCAGGGCCTGCGACACTTTCTTACCGCGAATCAGGTCAGCAACAAGGCGAACCTTCTGAGCAGAAGAACGAGCATGGCGATGTTGAGCTAAAGTTTCCATCTCTTCCTCCTACCTTATTTCTTCTTCGCTTTTTTATCAGCAGCATGGCCGCGATAAGTACGAGTCGGTGCGAATTCACCCAGTTTGTGACCGACCATTTCGTCGGAAACAAAGACTGGAACGTGCTGACGACCATTATGGACAGCGATGGTCAAACCGATCATGTTAGGAAAGATCGTTGAACGACGGGACCAAGTGCGCAGGGGCTTCTTGTCTCCGCTTTCCACCGCTTTCTCTACCTTCTTCAGCAAGTGCAGGTCAATAAAAGGACCTTTCTTGAGAGAACGTGGCATGGCTTATCCTCTAATATTATTTGCTACGGCGACGTACGATAAATTTATCAGTACGCTTGTTGCTGCGGGTCTTCTTACCTTTGGTCTGAACGCCCCACGGAGTTACCGGGTGCTTACCAAAGTTACGACCTTCACCACCACCATGTGGGTGGTCGACTGGGTTCATCGCAGTACCGCGAACGGTAGGACGAACACCACGCCAGCGTGCAGCACCTGCTTTACCCAGAACGCGCAGCATATGCTCAGCATTGCCAACTTCGCCCAGGGTAGCGCGGCAGTCTGCTTCGACTTTACGCATTTCACCAGAACGCAGACGCAGAGTGACATAAGCACCATCGCGCGCAACGATCTGAACGTAAGTACCAGCGGAACGTGCCAGCTGACCGCCTTTACCTGGTTTCATTTCTACGTTATGAACGGTAGAACCAACCGGGATATTGCGCATCGGCAGGGTGTTACCTGCTTTGATTGCAGCATCAACGCCAGACTGAATCTGGTCGCCAGCTTTCAGGCCTTTAGGGGCCAGAATGTAACGGCGCTCACCATCTTTGTACAGAACCAGCGCGATGTTCGCGGAACGGTTCGGATCGTACTCAAGACGCTCAACAACAGCTGGGATACCGTCTTTGTTGCGTTTAAAGTCAACAATACGGTAAGCCTGCTTGTGACCACCACCGATGTGACGAGTGGTGATACGGCCATTGTTGTTACGACCACCGGATTTGCTGTTTTTTTCAACCAGCGGAGCAAAAGGTTTGCCCTTGTGCAGCTCTGGGTTGACCACTTTAACGACGTGGCGACGACCCGGAGATGTCGGTTTACATTTAACAACTGCCATTGTATTACTCCTCCGACTTACTCAGCGCCGCCAACGAAGTCCAGGTTCTGGCCTTCTTTCAGGGTGACGTAAGCTTTTTTCCAGTCGCTACGACGACCGATACGCTGTCCGTGACGTTTAACTTTCCCTTTAACTACCAGGGTGTTAACGACTTCGACTTCGACTTCAAACAGTTTCTGCACAGCAGCTTTGATTTCTGCTTTGGTCGCGTCTTTAGCAACTTTGAGAACGATGGTGTTTGTTTTTTCCATCGCAGCAGACGCTTTTTCAGAAACGTGCGGTGCACGAAGCACCTTCAGCAGACGTTCTTCACGAATCATGCCAGCATCTCCTCAACTTGCTTAACAGCATCAGCAGTCATTACGACTTTGTCGAAGGCGATCAGGCTAACCGGGTCGATACCAGTCGCATCGCGTACGTCAACCTTGTGCAGGTTACGTGCGGCCAGGAACAGGTTCTCGTCCAGCTCACCGGTGATGATCAGCACATCTTCCAGAGCCATGTCTTTCAGTTTCTGTGCCAGCAGCTTAGTTTTAGGCGCTTCTACAGAGAAAGATTCGACAACGATCAGACGATCCTGACGTACCAGCTCGGACAGGATGCTTTTCAGCGCGCCGCGGTACATCTTTTTGTTAACTTTTTGACTGTGGTCCTGCGGGCGAGCAGCGAAGGTCACGCCACCGGAACGCCAGATCGGGCTCTTAATAGAACCTGAACGCGCACGGCCGGTACCTTTCTGGCGCCACGGCTTTTTGCCGGAACCAGTTACTTCAGCACGAGTCTTCTGAGCACGAGTACCCTGACGAGCACCAGCTGCATAAGCAACAACAACCTGGTGAACCAGCGCTTCGTTGAAATCACGACCGAAGGTAGTTTCGGAAACAGTCAGCGCGCTCTGCGCGTCTTTCAATACTAATTCCATTGCTATCCCCTTACGCCTTCACAGCTGGTTTAACGATCAGGTCGCTACCGGTTGCACCCGGAACTGCACCTTTAACCAGCAGCAGGTTGCGCTCAGCGTCAACACGTACTACGTCCAGGCTCTGAACGGTCACACGTTCGTTACCCAGCTGACCTGCCATTTTCTTGCCTTTGAACACTTTGCCCGGAGTCTGGTTCTGACCGATAGAACCCGGAACGCGGTGGGACAAGGAGTTACCGTGCGTGGCATCCTGAGTACGGAAGTTCCAACGCTTAACGGTACCAGCAAAACCTTTACCTTTAGAGGTACCGGTTACGTCAACTTTTTTAACTTCTGCAAACAGCTCAACGCTAATGTCCTGACCTACGGTGAACTCTTCGCCTTCAGCAAGACGGAATTCCCACAGACCACGGCCAGCTTCAACGCCAGCTTTAGCGAAGTGACCCGCTTCCGGTTTGGTTACACGGTTAGCTTTTTTAGCACCAGTGGTAACCTGAACGGCACGGTAGCCATCGTTAGCCAGGTCTTTAACCTGAGTAACGCGGTTTGCTTCAACTTCGATTACGGTTACTGGGATAGATACGCCATCTTCAGTGAAGATGCGGGTCATGCCCACTTTTTTACCGACTAAACCAATCATTGTATCAACCTCTCAATCGCTCGATGACCTGATTAACCCAGGCTGATCTGCACGTCTACACCGGCAGCCAGATCCAGACGCATCAGAGCATCAACGGTTTTCTCGGTTGGCTCAACGATGTCAACCAGACGCTTGTGAGTGCGGATTTCGTACTGATCACGCGCGTCTTTGTTAACGTGCGGAGAGATCAGAACGGTAAAGCGCTCTTTGCGGGTCGGCAGCGGGATCGGACCACGGACTTGCGCACCAGTGCGCTTAGCAGTCTCGACGATTTCCGCGGTTGATTGATCGATCAGACGATGATCAAACGCTTTAAGACGGATACGGATTCTTTGGTTCTGCATGAGACCAGAGCTCCAATTATTTTATAAACGAAAATGATTACTACTCAAACCCATTACGATTGATGGGAGAGTGTAACCGTTCTTACGTAGCCCCCCAATTGGGAGCATTGTTAGGCAACGAAAAACAGTGTTGCCTGGGTTCAGATTGAACCAGCTGTCAATTACGACAAGCCCGCGCATTATACGTAAATCTGGGCAGGACGCAAGCCCCGTTTAGGAAATAGACGGCACTGTTCAGTTTTGCGTGGTGGCTCGTAATTATTTTGTGATATTGCGGCGGCATGCCGATAGTCGGGAAGGCTTTACGCAGAGTTTTGTTTTGCGGTTTGTTTAACCTTACGGATTGAGTGGAGTATGGCCGCACACATTATATAGAGGCCATGAACGATGCTCACCACCCTCCCCTTCCTGTTTGTCTACCTGGTTTTAACCTGTTTATTAGTCCGAGAGGATATTCGTTCGCATCTGCTTCCGGACAAATACCTCTGTCCCCTTCTCTGGGCAGGTCTGCTGTATCACCTCTGTCTTCATCCTGATGTAGCCCCCTGAAACACCAGACAGTAGCTGTATCTCCAGATAAGAGATAGGCTTGAATATATGTCTAACACTAACGCCAATTTTGAGATGACCGGGATCCTGTTAGGACAAGAAGTCCGTAAACGTAAAACTCCTCAGGAGAAGATCGCCATTATCCAGCAGACGATGGAGCCGGGCATGAATGTCTCCCATGTCGCCCGCCTGCATGGCATCCAGCCCAGCCTGCTGTTTAAGTGGAAGAAGCAATATCAGGAAGGCAGCCTCACCGCCGTTGCGGCCGGAGAAGAAGTTGTTCCAGCTTCTGAGCTTACTGCTGCTCTGAAGCAGGTCCGGGAGCTTCAGCGCCTGCTGGGCAAGAAGACGATGGAAGTTGAGATCCTGAAAGAAGCCGTGGAGTACGCTCAGTCGCGAAAATGGATAGCGCACGCGCCCTTGTTGCCAAAGGACGGGGAATAGCCCTGGTCAGCCGCACCATGGGCGTGTCGCGTGCGCAGCTGTCACTGCGAATTAACCGTTCTGCCGACTGGCAGGACAGGCGCTGTAACCGGCGTGATGACGAAGCAGACGCTGAAATACTGTCAGAGATCCTCGATATCATCAGCGATATGCCCAGTTACGGCTATCGCCGTGTGTGGGGCATCCTGCGTACGCAACGTCGTACAGAGGGACTGCCCCCGTGAACGCCAAACGGCTTTACCGGCTTATGAGCGAGCATAATCTGCTGTTACTGCATGACAAACCAGAGCGGTCGAAGCGTGAACATAAGGGCAAAAATCGCGGTGGCAGAAAGCGATATGCGCTGGTGTTCAGATGGCTTCGAGTTCGGCTGCGACAACGGTGAGAAGCTGCGGGTCACGTTCGCGCTGGACTGCTGCGACAGAGAAGCCATAGACTGGGCAGCGAGCACAGGGAGGCTACGACAGTTCGACGGTGCAGGATGTGATGCTGAGGTCGGTGGAAAAGCGCTTCGGCGACGGGCTGCCGACCACACCGGTTCAATGGCTGACGGATAACGGTTCAGCATATACCGCGCATGAAACGCGGAGGTTCGCCAGAGAGCTGAATCTGGAGCCGTGTACAACAGCGGTGAGCAGCCCGCAGAGCAATGGCATGGCCGAACGGTTCGTGAAGACGATGAAGGAAGACTATATCGCGTTCATGGCAAAACCAGATGTGAGAACAGCCCTGCGAAACCTTGCAGCAGCGTTCACACATTACAATGAAAACCACCCGCACAGCGCGCTGGGATATCACTCCCCGAGGGAATATCGGCGGCAGCGGACATCGTTAACTTAAGATACAAAAGCTGTCCGGAGATGGCGGGTCAAGATCACCTCTGTCTTCATCCCGATTTCCTGACAAGTGCAGTCTTAGGTGCGATCGCGGGATATGCCGGCTTCGCGATTATTTATTGGGCTTATAAATTGATACGCAAACGAGAAGGGCTGGGATACGGTGACGTGAAATATCTGGGAGCGCTGGGCGCATGGCATGGCTGGTGTGTGCTTCCTGCTCTGGCATTATCGGCAGCCCTGCTGGCGACACTGTATCTTTTGATACTATCTCTGTGTAAACCCCGGGAACAGATATTAAAAAACCCGCTGCCTTTTGGACCTTTCATGGCGGCAGCAGGTTTGATGACAGGTGGAGAAAGCCTGGTCAGCTTTCCACTTTAATCTGCGACTGGAGGTAATTTTGCAGGCCGATTTTACCGATAAGATCCAGCTCAGTTTCGAGCCAGTCGATGTGCCCTTCTTCATCGGCCAGGATCTGAATCATCATATCGCGGCTGACGTAATCGTGAACGCTATCCGCATAAGCGATAGCTTCACGAAGATCTTTTGCTCCATCAAGTTCCAGCGCCAGATCGGATCGCAGCATCTCTTCGACGTCTTCACCGATACCCAGCTTGCCGAGATCCTGCAGGTTGGGGATCCCCTCAAGAAACAAAATACGCTCAATGTACTTATCGGCGTGTTTCATTTCATCAATGGATTCATGGTATTCAACATCGTTGAGGCGAGTCAGGCCCCAGTTTTTGAACATTCTCGCGTGGAGAAAGTATTGATTGATTGCGACAAGCTCATTTCCCAATAATTTATTGAGATAACTTATGATTTTAATATCACCTTTCATTTTAGTCCCTCCGCTTCCACTTATTGAAGCGTAGATGGGGCTACAGGGATGTCAAAAAAAAGAACGAGCCTCAGGCAATCTCTTTGAATTCCGGGATCTGCATCAATTCGTCCTGCATGATCTCACGGGCAGCGCGAACGCACTTACCGCATTGATTTCCCACTGGAACAAACTTACGCAGCTGCTGAAAAGATTGTGGTTGAAACTGGCGAACGGCCTGACGAATTTTTTTATCACTCACACCATTACATAAGCAAACGTACATAACCACTCCCGTTCAAAATATGCGCAAAGTGTAAGTGAGAATAATTATGATTACAATAGCACAAGCGCTCAGATACGGGGCGGGGGCCAACAAAAAATGCGAAAATTTGTGACAGGGAGAAGCGCCAGACAACAAAAAAGGACGCCGAAGCGTCCTTTTTAATTCAGGGATAATTAATTAGCCCAGAACTTTAGCAACAACACCCGCGCCAACGGTACGGCCGCCTTCGCGGATTGCGAAGCGCAGACCATCGTCCATTGCGATTGGGTGGATCAGGGTAACAACCATTTTGATGTTGTCGCCTGGCATTACCATCTCAACGCCTTCTGGCAGTTCGATGGTACCGGTCACGTCAGTAGTACGGAAGTAGAACTGTGGACGGTAGCCTTTGAAGAACGGAGTATGACGGCCGCCTTCGTCTTTGGACAGGATGTACACTTCAGATTCGAACTTGGTGTGCGGCTTGATGGAGCCTGGCTTAGCCAGAACCTGACCACGTTCGATTTCTTCACGTTTGATACCACGCAGCAGAACACCAACGTTCTCACCGGCACGGCCTTCGTCCAGCAGTTTGCGGAACATTTCAACGCCGGTACAGGTAGACTTGGCAGTCTCTTTGATACCAACGATTTCAACTTCTTCGCCAACTTTAACGATACCGCGCTCTACACGACCGGTAACAACGGTACCACGACCGGAGATGGAGAATACGTCTTCGATAGGCAGCAGGAACGGCTTGTCAATCGCACGCTCTGGCTCTGGGATGTAGGAATCCAGGTAGCCAGCCAGTTCGATGATTTTCTCTTCCCACTCTGCTTCGCCTTCCAGCGCTTTCAGCGCGGAACCGCGAACGATTGGGGTATCGTCGCCCGGGAAGTCGTACTGGGACAGGAGTTCACGAACTTCCATCTCAACCAGTTCCAGCAGCTCTTCGTCATCAACCATGTCGCATTTGTTCAGGAACACGATGATGAAAGGAACGCCTACCTGACGACCCAGCAGGATGTGCTCACGGGTCTGAGGCATAGGGCCGTCAGTCGCAGCAACAACCAGGATCGCGCCGTCCATCTGCGCAGCACCGGTGATCATGTTTTTAACATAGTCGGCGTGGCCCGGGCAGTCTACGTGTGCGTAGTGGCGAGTCGGGGTGTCATATTCAACGTGGGAAGTGTTGATGGTGATACCACGAGCTTTTTCTTCTGGTGCGTTATCGATCTGGTCGAAAGCACGAGCAGCACCGCCGTAGGTTTTTGCCAGAACGGTAGTGATTGCAGCAGTCAGGGTAGTTTTACCGTGGTCAACGTGGCCGATAGTACCAACGTTGACGTGCGGTTTTGTACGTTCAAATTTTTCTTTAGACACGGCTATATTCCTTACTATAGTGCTCTCCCCTTTGGAGAGAGCACGGGACTTAGGTTTTAATCCTGTGGATTATTTACCACGGGCTTCAATTACGGCCTGAGCAACGTTGTTCGGCGCATCATCATACTTCAGGAATTCCATGGTGTATGATGCACGACCTTTGGTCAGAGAACGCAGCTGAGTTGCATATCCGAACATTTCAGACAGCGGAACTTCAGCGTGGATCTTAACGCCAGTTACTTCAGATTCCTGACCACGCAGCATACCGCGACGACGGCTCAAGTCACCGATAACGTCACCGGTGTTCTCTTCAGGAGTTTCTACTTCAACCTTCATGATCGGCTCAAGCAGAACTGGTTTCGCTTTCTTAAAGCCTTCTTTAAAGGCGATAGAAGCAGCCAGTTTAAACGCCAGTTCAGAGGAGTCAACGTCATGGTAAGAACCGAAGTGCAGACGAACACCCATGTCTACTACCGGATAACCAGCCAGTGGACCAGACTTCAGCTGCTCCTGGATGCCTTTATCAACGGCAGGGATGTATTCGCCAGGAATCACACCACCTTTAATGTCGTTGATGAACTCGTAACCTTTAGGGTTAGAGCCCGGCTCCAGTGGGTACATGTCGATCACAACGTGACCATACTGACCACGACCACCAGACTGCTTAGCGTGTTTACCTTCAACATCGGAAACTTTCTGACGAATCGCTTCACGGTAAGCAACCTGAGGTTTACCTACGTTAGCTTCAACGTTGAATTCACGACGCATACGGTCAACGATGATGTCGAGGTGCAGTTCACCCATACCAGCGATGATGGTCTGGTTAGATTCTTCATCAGTCCATACGCGGAATGATGGGTCTTCTTTAGCCAGACGGCCCAGAGCCAGACCCATTTTTTCCTGGTCAGCTTTGGTTTTTGGTTCAACGGCGATAGAGATTACCGGCTCAGGGAACTCCATACGCTCCAGAATGATTGGGTGATCTGGGTTACACAGGGTGTCACCAGTAGTCACGTCTTTCAGACCGATAGCAGCAGCGATGTCGCCCGCACGAACTTCTTTGATCTCTTCACGTTTGTTCGCGTGCATCTGTACGATACGACCGAAACGCTCACGTGCAGATTTCACGGAGTTCAGGATGGTGTCACCGGAGTTAACCACACCAGAGTACACGCGGAAGAACGTCAGGTTACCTACGAACGGGTCGGTAGCGATTTTGAACGCCAGAGCAGCGAACGGCTCATCATCACTTGCGTGACGCTCAGCCGGCGTGTCTTTACCGTCGTCCAGGATACCGTTGATCGCAGGAACGTCTACCGGGGATGGCAGGTAGTCTACTACCGCATCCAGCATCGCCTGAACACCTTTGTTCTTGAACGCAGAACCACAGGTTACCAGGATGATTTCGTTGTTCAGAACGCGCTGACGCAGAGCTTTTTTGATCTCTTCTTCAGTCAGTTCTTCACCACCCAGGTATTTTTCCATCAGCTCTTCTGAAGCTTCCGCTGCGGACTCGATCAGGTTCTGGTGCCATTCGTCAGCCAGGTCCTGCATGTCTGCTGGGATATCTTCGTAGGTGAAGGTAACGCCTGCGTCTTCTTCGTTCCAGTTGATGGCTTTCATTTTCACCAGGTCGATAACGCCGGTGAAGCCTTCTTCAGCACCAATTGCCAGCTGCAGCGGAACAGGGTTCGCGCCCAGACGGGATTTGATCTGACCAACAACTTTCAGGAAGTTAGCACCCATACGGTCCATTTTGTTAACGAACGCGATGCGTGGAACTTTATATTTGTTTGCCTGACGCCATACGGTTTCAGACTGCGGCTGAACACCACCAACTGCGCAGTAAACCATTACCGCACCATCAAGAACACGCATGGAACGTTCTACTTCGATTGTGAAGTCAACGTGCCCCGGGGTGTCGATGATGTTTACGCGATGCGGTTCATACTGCTTAGCCATACCAGACCAGAATGCAGTAGTCGCTGCGGAGGTAATGGTAATACCACGCTCCTGCTCCTGCTCCATCCAGTCCATGGTAGCGGCGCCGTCATGAACTTCACCGATTTTATGGTTTACACCGGTGTAGAACAGAATACGTTCGGTGGTAGTGGTTTTACCGGCGTCGATGTGCGCACTGATACCAATGTTACGGTAGCGTGCGATGGGTGTTGTACGAGCCATTTGATTCCTCGTTTATCTTTTTAGGCGTTCAGTTAAGTAACCCAAAGCGGGCTGCTTCGCTGAAGCGCCCGCCTGGTGACTAAGACTCCGAAGGGATTACCAACGGTAGTGTGCGAACGCCTTGTTGGCTTCTGCCATACGGTGAACGTCTTCACGTTTCTTAACTGCAGTACCTTTGTTGTCTGCAGCATCAGAAAGTTCGTTCGCCAGACGCAGAGCCATGGATTTATCACCGCGTTTACGAGCAGCTTCAACGATCCAACGCATTGCCAGAGCATTACGACGAACCGGACGAACTTCAACTGGAACCTGATAAGTAGAACCACCAACGCGGCGGGACTTAACTTCTACAGTTGGGCGAACGTTGTCGAGAGCGACTTCGAAAGCTTCCAGTTCATTTTTACCAGAACGCTGAGCCAGGGTCTCAAGCGCGCTGTATACGATTGCTTCTGCAGTAGATTTTTTACCATCTACCATCAGGATATTTACAAATTTTGCCAGCAGTTCTGATCCGAATTTCGGATCTGGAAGAATTTTACGCTGACCAATGACGCGACGACGTGGCATGGGAATACTCCGTTGTTAATTCAGGATTGTCCAAAACTCTAAGAGTTTAGTATGACATTAAGATAAATCAGTTTGGCCTTACTTAACGGAGAACCATTAAGCCTTAGGACGTTTCACGCCATACTTGGAGCGAGATTGCTTACGGTCTTTAACGCCGGAGCAGTCAAGCGCACCACGAACGGTGTGGTAACGAACACCCGGAAGGTCTTTTACACGACCGCCACGGATCAGGATCACGGAGTGCTCCTGCAGGTTGTGACCTTCACCACCGATGTAGGAAGTCACTTCAAAACCGTTAGTCAAACGCACACGGCATACTTTACGCAGTGCGGAGTTTGGTTTCTTAGGAGTGGTGGTATATACACGAGTACATACGCCACGTTTCTGCGGGCAGGCTTCCAACGCTGGCACGTTGCTTTTTGCAACTTTGCGAGCGCGTGGTTTGCGTACCAGCTGGTTAACTGTTGCCATTAAATAGCTCCTGGTTTTAGCTTTTGCTTCGTAAACACGTAATAAAACGCCCTCATACAATATGAGGACGCGAAATTTTAGGGCTACGTCGAAAAGGTGTCAAGAAATATACAGCGATCTCGCATCACCAGTTCATGTGACCGGTGTGCTGGACAGCCAGATTAACGAAATCAGTATAGCTAACCACGTTAATTTTGGTTGAAATTTGACCAGCAAGACCGCGGGCATCGATGTCATCTTTAAGCGCAGAGACAGAGATGGGGGCATTATTGAGAATATCAACAAAGCGGCTGCCTTCTACCGCCGCCAGGACCCCATCCTGGATCAACAGTAGAGCATCGCCTTCACGCACCATGCTTAACAGGCTTTCGATGTCACATTGCCAGGGAGAGTGGCTCAGGATATGGAGCATGACGGCCTCAGAATGTCAGGATAGTGTCGAAGTGGGAGAGATGTTCACGCAACACCTCCGGCACAACCACCGTGGCGTCGAGAACAAAAGGCGTGTTTTCACTCAAACCGCGCCTCTGCAGGGAGGCAGCACAGACGTAAAACGTCTCGATGTCATACAGCGGCAGGACTTTAAAGGTCGCGATGTAGTCGCGCGCCAGCACAGATTGCGGCTGTTGCCCGGTAAGCAGTTGAAACACACCGTCGCCAATAAAGAAAACACCGATCTCCTCAGTAAGCGCGGAGGTCGCCAGTAATGCATCCAGCCCTTCCCTTCCGGCGGCACTACCATGAGGCGCAGAGGTAAAGACAAAAGCAACGCGGTTCATCAGAATTGCACCATTCGGTCGCAGGTTAATGCAGCTTCTGCCAGCGCCCCGAGGCCGCTAAGTGAAAAGCCGTCATTAAGATTGGCGGCAGGCAGGCCCAGACGCTGCGCTTCGTTCGCATCGCTCACGCCGCGACGCAGCGCAGCCGCCACACAGATGTGCAGCGCAACGCCGTGCTGCTGGTTTAGCGATTGCCATGCACGCACCAGATCAAACTCATCAGAGGCGGGTGACGTGAGCTGGTTGGCGTTATAGACGCCTTCCCGATAAAAAAAGACGCTGACCAGTTCATGTCCTGCTGCAAGCAGCGCGCGCGCAAACTGCAACGCACTGCTGGCCTGCTGCGTACCGTAAGCCGGGCCTGTCACCATTAACGCAAAACGCATTACTTCTCATGCCCCAGGAAATCGCCGCTTTTGAACTGACGGATATAGAGATACACCGTATGTTTGGAAATATTGAGACGATCGGCTACCTGGTTAATCGCATCTTTGATATCGAAAATGCCTTTTTCATAAAGGTTAAGCACGATCTGGCGGTTCTTGGCATTGTTAGACACATTGCGATCGGCATTCACCTCTTCGATGGTGAACTCCAGCGTCTGGGTGACAAGGTCTTCAACCGAGGAGGCAAAGTTAACGGAGGATCCGACATCCGGGGTTTCTGGCGGAATGAAGGTGTTCATGATCTGGGAGAACGGTACATCGAGGTTCATGTTGATGCACAGCAAACCAATCACCCGATGGTCGCGGTTGCGGATAGCAATCGTCACGGACTTCATCAGGACACCGCTCTTCGCGCGGGTGAAATAACATTTTGAGACGCTGCTGTCCGCGCCGGTCATGTCGTGCAGCATACGCAGTGCAAGGTCGGTGATTGGCGAGCCAATTTTACGGCCAGTATGCTCACCATTGGCAATGCGGATGGCAGAACATTTCAGATCTTGCAGGGAGTGCAATACGATTTCGCAGTGGGACCCAATGAGCATCGCTAACCCGTCCACTACCGCTTCGTAGGATTTCAGAATATCGAAATCGGTCTGATCGAAAGGACGTTGATCCAGCAGATCAAGTTCGCTGGTTTCGTTGGTTAAAAGCGACCTGGTCATGAAAAAAACACTCCTTTTCAGGAGCCTGTCGGTAGGTTTTCAGGGCAGGCTCATTATTTACACGGGCAACTAAATTAATACAGCGTAGGTAGCGCTTCCAGTGTTAATTATATCTGCACCATAATAAAAAAACCGCCGCTTCAGAGGCGGCGGTTGTTACCGATTTACTTCTTGGTGGCTTCAGCAGGCGCTTCTGACTTCGCGTCCGCCTTGGCATCCGCTTTTGGCGCTGGCTTGATATCCAGCAGCTCTACGTCAAATACCAGCGTGGAGTTAGCCGGGATACCCGGGACGCCAGTTTTGCCGTAGGCCAGATCCGGTGGGATGACCAGCTTGATTTTACCGCCTTTCTTGATGTTCTTCAGGCCTTCAGTCCAGCCAGGGATAACACCGTCCAGACGGAAGGAGAGCGGCTCACCACGGGTGTAAGAGTTATCGAACTCTTTACCGTCGGTCAGGGTACCTTTGTAGTTTACGACGACGGTATCGCTGTCTTTCGGTGCGTCGCCGGTACCTTCTTTCTCTACTTTATAGACCAGGCCAGTAGAAGAGGTTTTAGCGCCTTTCTCTTTAGCGAAAGCTTCACGGTAGGTTTTGCCTTTCGTTTCGTTTTCAGCCGCGTCTTTCTCCATCTTCTCCTGCGCTGCGCCTTTCACGCGCGCTTCGAAAGCCTGCAGAGTTTGCTCGATTTCCTGGTCTGACAGTTTGCTCTTATCAGCAAACGCATCCTGAACACCGGCGATCAGTTGAGTCTGATCCAGTTTAATGCCCAGTTTTTCTTGCTCTTTCAGAGAGTTTTCCATGTAACGGCCCAGAGATGCGCCCAGCGCATAGGCTGACTTCTGGTCGTCATTTTTGAACGCCGCAGAACTGTCAGCTGCCGCAGCAGGCTTCGCCGCGGTATCGGCAGCGAAAGTCAGCGGCGCATGCAGAGCGACAGCCATCGTGGTCGCCAGCAGCGTTACTTTAAACAGTGATTTCATCCATTTCTCCAGGGCCGGGGACTCTCACCCCGTATTAAGCGTAAATGAGAAGCGTACTATAAAACGTTGAGGAACAAATCTACAGGTAGACACCCCTGATTAGCACCACATTTCAGACTATTTTTGTTTAAATTAGTTTCGCAGCAAGGGGATGTTTACTGCGCGCGCGGATAATCTCGGGTAAAATCCGCCGCCGCCAGCCCCGAACGGGGTAAACGAGACCAACGAGGTGAATCATGCAGAATACAGATATGGAAGCACGACTGGCTGAGCTTGAAAGCCGCCTGGCTTTTCAGGAGATCACCATCGATGAGCTGAACCAGACCGTGACGGCCCACGAGCTGGAGATGGCAAAGCTGCGGGATCTGCTGCGTCTGTTAACCGAAAAAGTAAAAGCGTCGCAGTCATCGCACATTGCGTCGCAGTCGGAAGAGACGCCACCGCCCCATTATTGAGACGTAAAAAAAGCGGGATATTCCCGCTTTTTTTGAGCCTGAAGCTTAGTGGCAACCGCAGCCGCCATTACCGCAACCGCCTTTACCGTGGTCGTGACCATGGTCGTGATCGTGGCCGTGACCACCGCAGCAGCCGTCGTGACCATGATCGTGATCGTGGTCATGACCGTGCGCACCGTGAACGTGGCCGTGAGCCAGCTCTTCTTCAGTGGCTTCGCGGATAGCAACCACTTCAACGTTGAACTTGAGGTTCTGGCCAGCCAGCATGTGGTTACCATCAACCACAACGTGGTCATCTTCAACTTCAGTGATTTCTACTGGAACCGGGCCCTGGTCGGTTTCCGCCAGGAAGCGCATGCCAACCTGCAGTTCGTCAACGCCCATGAACACGTCTTTAGGAACGCGCTGCACCAGGTTGTCATCGTACTGACCGTAAGCGTCGTTTGCGCCTACAGCAACGTCAAATTTGTCGCCAACTTCGTGACCGTCCAGCGCGTTTTCCAGACCGGAAATCAGGGAACCGTGACCGTGCAGGTAGTCCAGCGGCGCACTCACCGGAGACTCATCAACCAACACACCGTCTTCTGTACGTACCTGATAGGCCAGGCTGACCACCAGGTCTTTTGCTACTTTCATGATATCTCCTGAGCGTGGGAAAATTGCTGGCGCAGATTGTAACGGAAATCTGCACCCGTGTACCCTTTAGCTTAAAAAAACTCAGGGCATATCGCTAGTCCGGATGAAAAATCCCGATCACTTGCTCTTCCTTGCGAACATGCTCGCGAGCCTCTTTGTCCGCTTCACGCATCTGGTGCCCGCACTTAACACACTCAACAATATCGATATTGTTCTCTCGCCACATGGCGAGGGAATCCTGCGCCTGGCAGGCCGGGCATTTCGCACCGGCGATAAAGCGTTTACGTACCGCCATTCTCTACCTCGTTATTCAAATTCATCCCAGCCGTCCAGCTGTCGACGCTCCTGCTGCATCTCACGCTGGAAGATCTCTTCCAGCTCGCGGCGCGCTTCCCGTACCCGGGAAATTTGCACCGTATCGGTATGCACCGGCATCAACTCGCGCAGCATCATCATATCCAGACGGCGAAAGTGTAACTGCGCGCGCTGGGCCTGATGCGGATGCATACCCAGCGTCACTAACGTTTTGCGCCCCAGCTCCAGCGCACTGGAGAAGGTCTCGCGGGTGAATTGCTTCACCCCGGCCTGAAGCAGTTCATGCGCCTCTACACGCCCGCGCGCTCGCGCCAGGATGTGCAGATGGGGAAAATGCTGCTGGCAGATCTGCACCAGCTTCATGGTGTCTTCCGGCTCGTTACAGGTGATGACGATCGACTCCGCCGCCTCTGCGCCAGCAGAGCGCAGCAGTTCGACCTGGGTGGCATCACCGTAATAGACTTTGTAACCGTACTTTCGCATCAGGTTAACCGCGCTGATATCGCGCTCCAGCACCGTCACACGCTTTTTGTTCGCCATCAGCAGGCGGCCAATTACCTGACCAAAACGTCCGAAGCCCACCACAATCACCTGCGGTTTGTCATCGTCCACCCAGGGCGCTTCATGCTCATCGTCAGCAGCATTAATACGGCGCGACAGGCGTTTATCAATCAGCTTCATCAGCAGCGGCGTGGTCATCATCGACAGCGTGACGGTCACCAGCAGCAACGCCATCTGATCATGCTGAAACAATCTCTGGGACGATGCTGTGGAGAAGAGCACAAAAGCGAACTCTCCCCCCTGACTCAGCACCCCGGCGAGCTGCGCGCGCTCCGGGTGCCGCAGGCCGTATACCCGCGCCAGCCCGTACAGCACCAGCATTTTAACGGCGATCAGCACCGCCACGCCCAGCACCACGGCCAGGATATGGGTATAAAGCACGCCCAGGTTCAACGCCATACCGACCGAGATAAAGAACAGCCCTAACAGCAGCCCTTTAAACGGATCGATGGCGATCTCCAGCTCATGCCGGTACTCGCTCTCCGCCAGCAGTACGCCGGCAATAAAGGTTCCCAGCGCCATCGACAGCCCCAGCGCATCCATAAACAGCGCCGAGCCTAACACCAGCAGCAGCGTGGCCGCGGTAAACACCTCCCGTACCCCGGACGCCGCAATAAAGCGGAACACCGGACGCAGCAGATAGCGCCCGCCCACCAGCATGCCGGCAAAGGCCAGCACCTTCATGCCGATTTTCATCCAGTCGAAATGTTCGTCGCCTGAGCCCGCCAACAGCGGAACCAGGGCCAGCGCCGGGATCACCGCCAGATCCTGAAACAGCAGCACGGAGAAACCCAGTTGCCCCGCCTCATTACGGTTCATGCCCTTATCGCGCATCAGCTGCAGGGCCATCGCGGTGGAGGACATCGCCAGCCCGATCCCGCCCACTACCGCCGCCTGCCATGAGAAATGGTCCAGCATCAGCAGCCCACCAAGGATCACCGCGCTACCGATCACCTGTGCGGCGCCCACGCCGAAGATGGAGCGCCGTAGCTGCCAGAGCTTCGCCGGATTCAGCTCCAGGCCGATAATAAACATCAGAAAGACGACGCCCAGCTCCGAGAAGTGCAGGATTTCGTCCACATCACTGATAAATCCCAGCCCCCAGGGGCCAATGGCGATACCCGCCAGCAGATAGCCGAGCACCGCGCCAATACCCAGTCGCGCAGCCAGCGGCACCGCCACCACGGCGGCGAGCAGAAACAGCACTCCCGCCAGTAACAGATCGGAACCTTCCATCAGCGGCCTCCCGTCAGATTGGGTGCAGCCAGCCAGGCGCCGTAGGCTTTGGCATGGCTGGCCAGCTCATCCTGATGCTGCCGACGCGCCCAGTAGATAACGATCGGACTCAGCCAGTGCATGCGACACATGGCCGCCGTCAGCTCGAACGGGCGCAGGATATCGTTCATTGAGTAGCGGTTAAGCCCATCGTGGCGATACGCGCTCTCCGGCTCGCCGGTAGTAATGACGTTCCGCCAGTACTTTCCCGCCAGCTGGTTTCCTCCCGGGCCACTGGCAAAGCCGCGGCTCAGCACGCGGTCCAGCCACTCTTTCAGCAGCGCCGGGCAGCTGTAGGTATAAAGCGGATGCTGGAACACGATGACGTCGTGCTGGCGCAGCAGCTCCTGCTCATGAGGGATGTCGATAAAAAAATCGGGGTAGTGCGCGTAGAGATCGTGCACCGTCACATTACTGAGCTGTAATGCCGGCTGGAGCAAAACCCGGTTGGCGACCGAGTCCTGCGACTCCGGATGGGCATACAGCAGCAGCACTTTTGCTGTCTGGGACATCATTCCTCTCCCGGGTCGTCATCACTGTTATTTTGGGCTACCATGGCACACCCACGCGGCGCGTGGCGGCACATTTAACCTGATTATAATGACAACTTAACATAGTCGGAACATACGGCGCTCTATGATTGTTTTCTCCTCATTACAAATTCGTCGCGGCGTACGCGTCCTGCTGGACAACGCTACAGCCACCATTAACCCGGGCCAGAAAGTGGGCCTGGTGGGCAAAAACGGCTGCGGTAAATCCACGTTACTGTCATTGCTGAAAAACGAGATCGGTGCCGACGGCGGTAACTTTACCTACCCTGGCAACTGGCAGCTGGCCTGGGTAAACCAGGAGACGCCTGCCCTGAGCGTACCGGCGATGGACTATGTTATTGACGGCGACCGGGAGTACCGCAGGCTGGAAGCCGAACTGCACGCCGCCAACGAACGTAACGACGGCCACGCGATTGCCACCGTCCACGGCAAACTCGACGCTATCGACGCCTGGACCATCCGCTCCCGCGCCTCCACGCTTCTGCACGGGCTGGGTTTCAGCAATGAACAGCTGGAACGTCCGGTCAGCGACTTCTCCGGTGGCTGGCGTATGCGTCTCAACCTGGCCCAGGCGCTGATCTGCCGCTCCGATCTGCTCCTCCTTGATGAACCGACTAACCACCTCGATCTCGATGCCGTTATCTGGCTGGAGAAGTGGCTGAAAAGCTATCAGGGCACTCTGATTCTGATTTCGCACGACCGTGACTTCCTCGACCCGGTGGTGGACAAAATTATTCATATCGAACAGGAATCGATGTTCGAATATACCGGCAACTACAGCTCCTTTGAGCGCCAGCGCGCGGTGCGTCTCTCCCAACAGCAGGCGATGTACGAAAGCCAGCAGCAGCGGGTGGCGCATCTGCAGAGCTTTGTCGATCGCTTCAAGGCCAAGGCCTCCAAAGCCAAGCAGGCCCAGAGCCGCATCAAGATGCTGGAACGGATGGAGATGATTGCCCCGGCACACGTCGACAACCCGTTCCACTTCAGCTTCCGCGCCCCGGAAAGCCTGCCCAATCCACTGCTGAAAATGGAAAAGGTCAGCGCCGGCTATGGTGACCGCATCATTCTCGACTCGATTAAGCTCAACCTGGTTCCGGGCTCCCGTATCGGTCTGCTCGGGCGCAACGGTGCCGGTAAATCGACCCTGATTAAGCTGCTGGCGGGCGAGCTGGCGCCGGTCCGCGGGGATATCGGTCTGGCGAAGGGCATCAAGCTGGGCTATTTCGCCCAGCATCAGCTGGAATTTTTACGCGCGGATGAATCGCCGTTGCAGCACCTGGCGCGTCTGGCCCCGCAGGAGATGGAGCAGAAGCTGCGGGATTACCTGGGCGGCTTCGGCTTCCAGGGCGATAAAGTGACCGAGAAGACCGAGCGCTTCTCCGGCGGCGAAAAAGCCCGTCTGGTGCTGGCGCTTATCGTCTGGCAGCGCCCGAATCTGCTGCTGCTCGATGAACCAACTAACCACCTGGATCTGGACATGCGCCAGGCCCTGACCGAAGCGCTGATTGAGTTTGAAGGCGCGCTGGTTGTCGTTTCGCACGATCGTCACCTGATCCGCTCCACCACCGACGATCTCTACCTGGTACACGACAGTAAAGTTGAGCCTTTCGACGGCGATCTGGAAGATTATCAGCAGTGGCTGACGGACGTGCAGAAGCAGGAAAACCAGCCGGAAGAGGCAGCGAAAGAGAACGCCAACAGCGCCCAGGCGCGTAAAGACCAGAAGCGCCGCGACGCGGAACTGCGTACGCAAACCCAGCCGCTGCGTAAAGAGATCACCCGTCTGGAAAAAGAGATGGAGAAGCTCAACGCCACGCTTGCCACAGTTGAAGAGAAGCTGGGCGACAGCGGGCTGTATGACCAGACGCGTAAAGCCGAGCTAACCGAATGTCTGCAGGTGCAGGCCAAAACCAAATCCAGCCTTGAGGAGTGCGAGATGGCCTGGCTGGACGCACAGGAACAGCTCGAAGGGATGCTCCAGAGCGACTAACCCGGGAGAGGGGCAATGATACCGGACCTGACCAGCGAGATTACCTTCCGCAAACTTAGCATCTTCATGACCTTTATGGAGACGGGCAATATCGCCCGTGCCGCTGAGGTACTGAACCTCAGCGGGGTCAGCGTCCATCGTGCCCTGCACACCCTGGAAGAGAACGTCCGCTGCCCGCTGTTCACCCACAAAGGCCGGAATCTGATCGCCCTGCCCGCCGCCTGGACGCTGCTGGAATACTGCCAGGAGGTGATGCAGGTGATGGAGCGCGGACTGGAAGAGGCGCGTAAAACGGCTGGCATCGGCCAGGGCCGTCTGCGGGTAGGCACGCTCTACTCCCTGACGCTCGAAACGGTGCCGCAGTTGATTATGGGCATGAAGCTGCGTCGCCCGGATCTGGAGATGGATCTCACCATGGGATCCAACGACACCCTGCTGCATATGCTGGATGAAGGCTCGCTCGATGCCATTCTCATCTCAATCTCAGAAAGCGAAATTGACCGTAACAACCTCGAAGTGCTGCCCCTGTTCCACGATGATATTTGTCTTGCCGCCCCGGCCTCGGCGCAGCTCAATACCGACGAGCTGGCAGATCTACGCGACTATAAGGACCAGAAGTTTGTTGCTCTGGCTGAGGGCTTCGCCACCTACGCGGGCTTCCAGGAGGCGTTTCATATCGCCGGTTTCGAGCCGGAGATCGTCACCCGGGTAAACGATATTTTTTCGATGCTGAGTCTGGTGCAGGCGGGGGTGGGCTTTACGCTGATGCCGGGCAGGATGAAAAAGGTGTATGAAAACTCGGTACAGCTGTTAAAGCTGGCCCAGCCTTATCAAATGCAGCAGCTGATCGCCATCGTCTTTGCCCGCAACCGCGAGCAGGATCCGAGCCTGCGGGCGCTGGCGGCGGAAGGCCGCATGTACGCCCGCCGCCTTGAGCAGAACACTACGCCTTAAGACGCCGTGCGAGATGCACCGCGACGTCGATGCCGCTGCGCTCCAGAGAGACAGACTCCCCTTCCCAGGCCGCCTGACGAGCCAGACAGGTGAGCACACCGCCGGGTGGCATCTCAATCGCCAGCCGCGCTTCACGCTCGTTAGCGGCAATCACCGCCTCCTGCCAGCGCACCGTCCGGGCCATGTTCATGGCCAGGTCATCAGCTATTTTCTCAGGCTGCCAGAGCACGCGCCCGGTGCTGCCGCTCAGATAAGCGCAGCGGGGGCGAGAGAGCGTGACCCGGCTGAAGGCCGCGACCAGTTTTTGCGCCGGTTCAGCCAGCAGTTCGCAGTGCGACGGGACGCTTACCGTCAGACGGCGGGCTTTATTGGCCCCTTTCGCCAGCGCGCGTGCCGCCACTTCCGCCATGCCGTCATCGGCACCAGCGATCACAATCTGCGTCTCGGCATTCAGGTTGGCAATATAGGTGCCGGTGCCTTCCATCAGGGTTTCGACCTGCGCAAGGGTTAACCCCATAATCGCCGTCAGGCCGTAGCCCTGCGGATAAGCCTGCTCCATCAGATCGCCACGCAGGGCCACCAGCTTCAGGGCATCAGCAAAATCGAGTGCCCCGGAGATGACCGCCGCAGGGTATGCACCGATAGAGAGGCCGCTGACGATATCCGGCGCCACGCCGCGACGTGCCAGCTCACGCGCCCAGGCGACGCCCGCGATCAACAGCGCCAGCTGTACCGCGCGGGTGTGCTGTAGCGCCGCCGGGGAGTCCAGCGCGTCCACTTCACTGGCACCCAGCACTTCACGCGCCTGAGCCAGCTCGGTTCCCGGCAGGTTTTGCAGCATACCGGGATGCTGCGTCCCCTGACCTGGAAAGGTAAACAGGATCTTCATTGTTCCTCCCATGCCCAGGGGTTCGCCGTCAGGCGCGGCCCCCGGTCGGTTTTCAGCAACGTTTTTCCATCACGTAGCCATTCGTTGAGCGCAAAGCCGCCCAGCGGCGTCTCAACCTGGGTATCGGCCCGGCAGAGCGCCCCCTCAAGCTGTGACTGCCAGCTGAGTAACACCGTGCGCGAAAGCGGCTCCGGCGCGCGGATCAGCAGATCGAGATCGCTGTCGGCGTGGATCACCGCAATGCCGGTTGCAAGCGCATAGCCGGTGCTGCCGGTGATGCCCCATGTCCAGGGCCACGAGGTGCGGGAAAGCTGTACCGCCACCTGAACCGGTGGCTGAGTGATAAAGGGCGAGCGCAGCAGACTCTCTTCTGCGCTCAGCTGTTCGGGGGAGACGATACGGGCAATCTGGTGGGGGTTAACCCAGCCCGCCGCGCGCTGATCGCGCTTAAGGCCACGTACCCCGACCGGTATACGCCCGTTACCATCAACATCACGCCGCACCACTACCGGCAGCCCGGTATGCCAGGCCGTATCCACCCAGGACTCGTGGATATCCTCCAGCGCATCACGTGTGGTCAACCAGATTAAGTCGTGCGGGCGTAATGTTGTGGTCATGATTACATTCCTGAAGTCAGCGAGATAAACAGCGGCAGCGACAGGATACACAGGACGGAGCTTAACAGCAGCACCGCTTCCGCATCCGGAGACTGTACGCCAAAGCGGTTACCAAACACCACGCCGAAGAAACCGGCAGACAGGGCAATCATCAGGATCGCGGTGATGGCCACTGAACCGTGCAGACCGAACACCAGCACGATGCCCCAGGCAATCGCTGGCTGAATCAGCAGCTTGGTGATGGTCGCGCTAATCACCATGGTGTTGATCTGCAGCTTACGGGCCGACAGGATCACGCCGGTCAGGAACAGCGCTGCCGCAGTTGCTGCCAGGCCGAGCGGTTTAATCGCTGCCAGCACCAGGTCCGGCATTTTGATGCCAATCGCGGACAGAATCACACCCAGCAGCGGGCCCATCACGATTGGTTTCTTAATTGAGCGCCACATCAGCACCGGCAGCATCGCCAGGGTAGAACCGCCGTTTGCGCCTTCCGCACGCGCTTTTTCGCGTTCCAGAATCAGCAGACAGAACGGCGTCATCAGCACGGAGCCACAGGCGATTGAGACCGCCACGGAGAGCGAGGTCGCAGAGCCTTCACCCAACACGCTGCCCAGAATCGGCAGGCCCAGCGCCGCATAGTTCGGCAGCGCCACGGTCAGGGTCAGCACGGCGGCATCCTGCGGTGACTTTTTGAAAACTTTGGTGGCGAGGAAGTAGATGGCCGCATAGGTTATCCACATCGCCAGGGTCAGGACTAGGATCAGCGGCGACTGGGCAATGATACCTGCCCAGGGCGTTTGCACCGTGGCGCTGAACAGCGCGGCGGGCAATGCAAAATCCATCACGAAGATATTAAGCAGAGACACATTTTTGTTATCCACCATTTTGGCTTTACCGGCCCAGAAGCCGAGCAGCATGATGACAAAAATGGGTGCAAGGGCATGAACAATCACATAAGTCATAAATCACCTGTAAAAAAAGAAGTTTAAGCACTGACGCGATGGTTATTATTTTCAGGATGCAGGTTCCCTCGTGGGCGCAACGGGTGCGCCCACGGGGCGTGCATCTGGCAGGTCTTTTCTTTTTGGTGTTACCAGCTGGCTCGCATACGTTCACGTACGAGAGCCGAGCTGTGGCGATTGTCGGCACCCAGACGGCTTTTCAGCGTCGGATCCCGGCGAGCGTCATCAATGGCCTGTTGTAAGGTGGTTTTAACCAGCGCCAGATCGAGAGATGAAGGTGCGTCCGGATTGCTGATATCCAGCAGGTTTTCCAGCAGCCCCAGGGTGGCATAGTTACTGATGTCATACGCCATTGGCGGGATGGTTGCCGCCAGTTTTTCCAGCGCCTCCACGGTACGCAGCGTGATGCGCGCGGCAGACTCTTTCCCCATCGCGTGGATTAATACGCCCTGGTCGTTGAAGGCAATCAGCCGGTTGGCCTGATAGCCGTGGGCCAGAAACGCCCCGGACATCGCTTTCCCGACGATAAGGCCAATCACCGGATGGCCCGCCAGACGCGCGTTAGCATAGGCCGCCGCAGCACCGGCCAGCGCCTGGTGAATACCAAATCCCTCTTCGCGACGGCCATAAGCCTGGCTCGGTACGTCGATCACCGCCACAATCGGGCGTTTAACCGCTTTGTCAGCATCGGCCGCGACGGTTTCACTCACCACTTTGGCCAGGGTCCAGCCTTCCAGCAGACCGACTTCGCCTCGTGCCGCACGTGGATAGTGGTTGTTGGCATCCGGTACCACCGCAACAAAGCGCACCGCTTCGCCATTCAGCTCGCCGTCCGCCGCCTGAACCGACGGGCAGAGCCCCTCCAGACGTTTGGCATTCGGGGCAAGGGTTTCCAGCCAGAGCTCACCACGGCTAATTGAAGTACTCATCATTTCACCTCCCGGGCAAAGAGCGCGTGAATCTGTTCAGTATCCGCCTGTTTGCGGGTATCGAAGTTGGTCAGGCGTTCGAGATACCAGTCGTAATTGTCGGTGCGGTGTTTTGCCGGCACGCCTTTCGCAATCGCGTCGTTCATCGCCGCTTTCACCGCGTTGACGCCATCGCCCACCAGCGCGTCCACCAGCCCGCTTTGATAGCGAATCTCGCCCCCGGTCATGCTCCAGATAAACGGACGGTCGCGGGAGTCATACTCTTCAATGCCCGCCTCCTGCTCGATAACCTGCGGGCCGTTCAGCCCCAGACGCGCTTCGCGGGTCACAATCAGATAGCTGCACAGCGCGGCCGCAATGGACATCCCGCCGAAGCAGCCGACGGTACCGGCGACAATGCCGATGACCGGGGTATAGCGGCGCAGATCGACAATCGCGGCGTGGATATCGGCAATCGCCGCGAGGCCGAGATTCGCCTCCTGCAAACGTACGCCGCCGGTTTCAAGGCTTAATACCGCCTGGGTTGGAATGCCGTTACGGTTATCTTCCGCCGCCAGCTCCAGCGCAGCCGCCATTTTTGCACCGGACACTTCGCCCATGCTGCCGCCCTGGAACACGCCTTCAATTGCCACGACTACCGCGGGTTTGCCGTTGATGGTGCCTTTCGCCACCACCATGCCATCATCGGCCTGCGGCACAATGCCCTGCGGCCCCAGCCACGGAGAGATAATCCCTTCAAACGGATCCAGCAGTTCGCGATAGCTGCCCTCGTCGAGCAGGGCCTGCGCACGCTGGCGCGCTTTTAATTCGATAAAGCTGCTGTCATCACGCATGGCTCACCCCCTCAAAGACTTGTTCGATACGAATGCGTGCCACGCCCGGCGTTGCGCCAAAGTCGTGGATGGTCAGTTTGCCCGCCGGCAGGCTGCTGACGGTTTGCAATCTGTTGAACAGCGCATCCCAACGGTTACGGCTGTTATCGACCGAGGTGGTGATCTCGATGGTTAATGACTGGCCCTGGTCGGCGGTAAATAACACCTCCATATCCCCGGAGCCAACAACGCCTGCCAGCGCTTTGCCGTTCAGGTTACGGCTGGCGGGCAGAGTTAATGTAATTTTTTCCATAACATCCTCTTAATTCGCTAAATAAGGCGTCTCTATGCGGTCAAGGAACAGCGTGGCGGCAAGCAGGTCGGCCGCGCCGCCCGGAGAGGCATTGAGCAAGAGCATCTTTTTATCTAATACGGCGAGCGCGCGTTGCCCCTCTGGCTGTGCGGTGCCGCCGGCGGCTAATACCGCCCTGGCCCCGTCCTGCATGGTGTCTAACCCCTCCATACCGGCGCGGGAGAGCACGCAGGTATCGGTTAACGAGGTCATGATCGCCATCAGCGCATCGAGCCGGGCATGGGCTTCGGTACCGCCGTTAAGCCGGCTCAGGCGAAGCTGAGGCAACGCTCGCTGCATAATGTGCGGAAATGCCTGCTGCGCCTCTTCGCGCGCGCCCGGCACCCGATAACGGTGGGTGGCGCGTAGTCCTTTACTGAACACTTTCGGCGCGGCGTCATCCGGCAGTTTCGCCAGCTGCGCGGCGGTGTTGGCTATCGTCCGGGCTTGCGCATTGCCACCGAGCATCGCCACGGCGCTGACTAACAAGCCCAGCGCCCAGATAGCGCCCCGGTGGGTATTCACCCCGCCGGTGGCGGCCATCATCTGCTGCTCGCCTTCGCGCCCCAGCCGCCCCACGGTCTGCCGTAGCGCGATATCGGCCGGACGCTGCCAGCTTTGCAGCGCCAGCGCCTGAAACGTGGGGGTCAGGCTATGCGCCGAACGCTCCATCAGCGCGAGCGATAAATCGTGGTGCGCGCCGTTCCCCCGACTGTCCACCAGACCGGGTTTCGGGCTGAGTCGCGCTTCGTCAATCAGACACTGCGTGGCGGTTCGCGCCAGCCATTCGGCACCGCCTTCAACCTGGATCCGGGGCAGAAGTTTCATTACCAGCTCCGGAATTTCGCAGGTGGGTTGTACAGACCGCCCGACCATTCAACCAGGTCAGACACGCTGCCAGCCGCCAGCAGAGAGCGGGTGGCGTCGGTGCGGCGAATGCCCATATCTTCCGGGTAGAGCACTTTGCCACTCTGGCGCAGCTCGGCGACGCGTTTGGCGTCCACACCCAGGCCGATGTCGGTAATACCCGCGACGGCAGCGACCATGGCACGACGTTCCTCAAGATCTTTGGCCCGGTAGAGGTAAGCAATCCCCTCCTCCGTCAGCACGTGGGTGACGTCATCGCCGTAGATCATGACCGGGGCCAGCGGCATACCGGAGGCTTTCGCCACCTCAACAGCATCGAGTTTTTCGACGAAGGTCGGTTTCACGCCCGCCTGGAAGGTTTCCACCATCTGCACCACCAGCTTTTTACCGCGCTGCATGGGGTCAGGTTCGGTGATCATGTTCAGCCAGGCCGGGGTGGCATGACGACGACCGTGCGGGTCGTGTCCCATGTTGGGCGCACCGCCGAAGCCGGAAAGACGGCCGCGGGTCACGGTAGAGGAGTTGGCATAGCCATCAACCTGCAGCGTGGAGCCGATAAACATATCCACCGCGTACTGCCCTGCCAGCTGGCAGAAGGCGCGGTTGGAGCGCATGGAGCCGTCGGCGCCGGTAAAGAAGATGTCAGGGCGGGCACGAATGTACTCTTCCATCCCCAGCTCACCGCCGAAGCAGTGCACGCTCTCCACCCAGCCGCTTTCAATAGCCGGGATCAGCGTTGGATGCGGGTTCAGCGTCCAGTGTTTACAGATTTTGCCTTTCAGGCCGAGCTGCTCGCCGTAGGTCGGCAGCAGGAGCTCAATAGCGGCGGTGTTGAAGCCGATACCGTGGTTCAGGGACTGAACCTGGTGTTCCGCATAGATGCCTTTGATGGCCATCATCGCCATCAGAATGTGTTCCTGTTTGATCAGGCGCGGGTCACGGGTGAACAGCGGTTCGATAAAGAACGGCTTGTCTGCCACCACCACGAAATCAATCCAGGAGCCGGGGATATCCACACGCGGCAGATCGCACTCGTCGTCCACCAGCTCGTTCACCTGAGCGATGACGATGCCGTCGTGGAAGGCGGCGGCTTCGACCAGCGCCGGGGTATCCTCGGTACTGGCGCCGGTATAAAGGTTACCTTTACGGTCGGCTTTAAAACCGGCAATCAGCGCCACGTTCGGCGAGAGATCGACATACAGGCGGGAGTAGAGTTCGATGTAGGTGTGGATGGCACCGATCTCCAGCTGCCCGTCTTCCAGCAGCTGCGAAATACGCAGGCTTTGGGTACCTGAGAAAGAGAAGTCGAGTTTGCGGGCGATGCCCTTCTCAAAAATATCCAGGTGTTCGCTACGACCGACGCTCGGCATAATCATATGCAGATCGTGAACAATTTGCGGGTTCACGTCGGCCAGCGAGCGGGAGAGAAAGTCTGCCTGTTTTTGGTTATTCCCTTCCAGTACGACTTTGTCGCCTGGGGCGATCAATTTTTCCAGCATGGCGACAAGGTCGCCTGTTGGCAGTACCTTGCCCTGCACCGGGACGGAAGCCAGGCGGCGCGCTTTTTCAGTGCGACGCGTGTTCCAGTTCCGGGCTGGCGTTTGCCCTGATAACATTGTTAACCTCCTGATTCAGCACATCTTTAGGTTTGCTTAACGTTGAGTTAAGTGTGCACCCTGGTGATAAAGTCATCAATTAAGCGCGCAGGGGAATCATTAGCCTGAGAGTAATAATCAAGGTAAATATTTGTGATCGGGATCAGTTCATGTTTCGGAAAACCAGGCTAAACGGGGTACAATTCGGAAGGTATCGTAAATAACAGACAATAATTAGCATCACCTTTATGGCCCAAATCATTCCATCAGACTTCAACATTGCACCCGACGAGAGCGCAGAATTTGTCCCCATGCGGGGCGTGGCTAATCGCCATCTGCAGACCATGCTGCCGCGCCTCATCCGTCGTAAAGTGCTTTTCACCCCCGTCTGGCAGCGCCTTGACCTGCCGGATGATGACTTCGTTGATTTAGCCTGGAGTGAAGATCCGCTTCAGGCCCGGCACAAACCCCGGCTGGTGGTCTTTCATGGCCTCGAGGGCAGCCTGCACAGCCCCTATGCCCACGGCCTGATTCAGGCAGCGAAAGCGCGCGGCTGGCTGGGGGTAGTGATGCACTTCAGGGGATGCAGCGGCGAACCCAATCGCCAGAAACGCATCTATCATTCCGGCGAAACAGAAGATGGCACCTGGTTCCTGCGCTGGCTGGCAGAGACCCACGGCCCGGCCCCCACGGCGGCGGTGGGCTATTCGCTGGGCGGAAACATGCTCGCCTGCCTGCTGGCAAAAGAGGGCGACAATATTCCTCTGGACGCCGCCGCCATCGTCTCTGCTCCGTTCATGCTGGAACACTGCAGCTATCATATGGATAAGGGCTTTTCGCGCGTTTATCAGCGTTATCTGCTTAACTTGCTCAAAGCCAATGCGGCACGCAAACTGAAGGCATACCCGGATACGCTGCCGGTCAGTCTGCGACAGCTGAAGAAAGTGCGTCGCCTGCGCGAATTTGACGATCTGATCACCGCCAAAATTCACGGTTTTGCCGATGCTATTGACTACTATCGCCAGTGCAGCGCCATGCCGTTGCTCAGCAACATCACGAAACCTGTGCTGATTATTCATGCTAAAGACGATCCCTTTATGGATCATCACTCGATACCCGCGCAGGAATTTTTGCCCGCTAACGTGCAGTATCAGCTGACCGAACACGGCGGACACGTGGGTTTTGTCGGCGGCACGCTGCGTCGCCCGACGATGTGGCTGGAAACGCGTATCCCGGACTGGCTGACCACATACCTGGAACCGATAAGATGATTATTCCCTGGCAAGATCTGGCTCCCGAAACGCTGGATAATCTGATTGAAAGCTTTGTGTTACGCGAAGGCACCGATTATGGTGAACAGGAGCTTTCGCTTGAGCAGAAGGTTGCCGACGTCAGGCGCCAGCTGCAAAGCGGTGAGGTGCTGGTCGTATGGTCCGAGCTGCACGAAACCGTCAACATCATGCCTCGCAATCAATTTCGCGGTTAACCGCGACATCTTTCCATTCAGGGAGTTGCTATGTCCGCCAGACATCCGGTTATTGCCGTTACAGGGTCGAGTGGTGCGGGTACCACTACCACCAGCCTCGCCTTTCGTAAGATCTTCTCGCAGCTGCATCTGCGCGCCGCGGAAGTGGAAGGCGACAGTTTTCACCGCTTTACCCGCCCTGAAATGGATATGGCGATCCGCAAGGCCCGCGATCTCGGCAAACACATCAGCTACTTTGGCCCGGATGCCAACGACTTTGGCCTGCTGGAGCAAACCTTCGCTGAATACGGGCGAAGCGGCACCGGTCAGGCGCGCAAATACCTGCACACCTATGACGAAGCGGTGCCCTGGAACCAGGTGCCGGGCACTTTCACACCCTGGCAGCCGCTGCCGGAACCCACCGACGTGCTGTTTTATGAAGGCCTGCATGGCGGGGTGGTCACGCCGCAACACGACGTGGCGCGCCATGTCGATCTGCTGGTGGGCGTGGTGCCGATTGTTAACCTGGAGTGGATCCAGAAGCTGACGCGGGATACCAGCGAGCGCGGTCATTCCCGCGAGGCGGTGATGGACTCCGTGGTGCGCTCAATGGAAGATTACATTAACTTCCTGACGCCACAGTTTTCCCGCACCCACATTAACTTCCAGCGCGTTCCGACCGTAGACACCTCGAACCCCTTTGCCGCCAAGGCTATCCCGTCCCTGGACGAGAGCTTCGTGGTGATCCATTTCCGCAATCTGGACAATATCGATTACCCCTGGCTGCTGGCGATGCTACAGGGTTCGTTTATTTCGCATATCAATACGCTGGTGGTTCCGGGCGGGAAGATGGGGCTGGCGATGGAGTTAATCATGATGCCGCTGGTGCAGCGGTTGATGGAAGGCAAGAAAATCGATTGAAGCCTTGTTGCCCGGTGGCGCTACGCTTACCGGGCCTACGGGCTCTGTAGGCCGGGCAAACGAAGTGCCGCCCGGCGTTTTAGCAAGGCTTACGCCTCGATCACTTCATACGAGTGGGTAATATTTACCGCTTTCTCCAGCATCAGCGCCACGGAGCAGTACTTCTCCGCAGAAAGATCGACCGCGCGGGATACCGCCGCGTCTTTCAGCGCTTTGCCGGTGACCACGAAGTGAAGGTTGATATGGGTGAACAGGCGCGGCGCCTCTTCACGACGCTCTGAGGTCAGTTTCACTTCACAGTCGGTCACATCGTGACGCCCTTTTTGCAGGATCGACACCACGTCGATCGCGCTGCATCCTCCTGCCGCCATCAGGACCACTTCCATCGGACTTGGCGCTTTATCGCCGGAGTTACCGTCCATCAAAATCTGGTGCCCGGAAGCCGACTCACCGAGGAACGTTAGCCCTTCAACCCATTTCACACGTGCTTGCATTTTTATTAACTCCAGGATTGCATTTTTCCTGACAGATTACGCGCCAGTAACAATTCTGACAACGGAAGTCGACCTGCATCAAGCTGAAGCGAGACACCAGGAGACACGCGGCAAAAGCTATGCTAAAACAGTCGAGATGCTACAGTAATACATTGACGTTACACATGTATGCAGAGGACATCACACATTACAGGCTGCTAATTATTGTGCCAGCCAGACCCCAGGCAGGGGGAAGAATTCGATTGCAACCCCAGAGTACAGGTACATAGCCAGACTCTGGAGACAGCTTATAACAGAGGATAACAGCGCATGGTGCTTGGCAAACCGCAAACAGACCCGACTCTCGAATGGTTCTTGTCTCATTGCCATATTCATAAGTACCCATCGAAGAGCACGCTGATTCACCAGGGTGAAAAAGCGGAAACGTTGTACTACATCGTCAAAGGCTCAGTGGCAGTGCTGATCAAAGATGAAGAAGGCAAAGAGATGATCCTCTCTTACCTGAATCAGGGAGACTTTATCGGCGAACTGGGCCTGTTTGAAGAAGGTCAGGAGCGTAGCGCCTGGGTTCGTGCAAAAACGGCCTGTGAAGTGGCTGAGATCTCTTATAAGAAATTCCGCCAGCTGATCCAGGTGAATCCGGATATCCTGATGCGCCTCTCTTCGCAGATGGCTCGCCGTCTGCAGGTCACGTCCGAGAAAGTGGGTAACCTCGCCTTCCTCGACGTAACGGGCCGTATTGCCCAGACCCTGCTGAACCTGGCGAAACAGCCAGACGCTATGACCCACCCGGACGGTATGCAAATTAAAATTACCCGTCAGGAAATTGGTCAGATCGTCGGATGTTCTCGTGAGACAGTGGGTCGTATCCTGAAAATGCTGGAAGATCAAAACCTGATTTCCGCCCACGGTAAAACCATCGTGGTTTACGGAACACGTTAATTCCGCTAAAACGGCGTGGCATCGCACGATGACACGCCGTTTTTGTCTCTATCCCCATGTGGCGCAGGCTCATTTATCACCCGGAAGTTAACTACGCACTGCGGCAAACCCTGGTGTTGTGTCTCCCTGTGGCTGTGGGTCTGATCTTCGGTCATCTGCAACACGGCCTGCTCTTCTCTCTCGTTCCTGCCTGCTGCAACATTGCCGGTCTGGGCACGCCACATAAGCGCTTCTTTAAACGTCTGACTATTGGCGGCTGCCTGTTCGCGGGCTGTAGCCTGGCCGTACAGCTGCTGCTGGCGCGGGATATTCCGCTGCCTCTGATTCTGACCGTGCTGGCGATGACGCTAGGGGTCACGGCTGAGATCAGCGCCCTGCATGCGCGACTGCTGCCCGCCTCGCTGATTGCGGCCATCTTTACCCTGAGCCTGGCGGGGAATATGCCGGTCTGGGAACCGCTACTCCTCTATACGCTGGGCACCCTCTGGTACGGGCTGTTTAACTGGTTCTGGTTCTGGATGTGGCGTGAACAGCCGCTGCGTGAGTCGCTGAGCATGCTCTATCAACAGCTGGCGGATTATTGCGAAGCAAAATACACCCTGCTGACGCAGCACACCGACCCTGAAAAATCGTTGCCCCCGCTGCTGGCCCGCCAGCAGAAGGTAGTGGACCTGATCAGCCTCTGTTACCAACAGCTGCATATGCTGGCGGCCAACAGGAATCATGAATACAAACGCCTGCTGCGCACCTTCCAGGTGGGGCTGGATCTACAGGAGCACATCTCCGTCAGCCTGCATCACCCGAAGGAGGTGCAGAAGCTGGTGGAGCGCAGTCACGCTGAAGCGGTGATCCGCTGGAACGCGCAGACCGTTGCGGCACGCCTGCGGGTGCTGGCTGACGACATTCTCTATCATCGCTACCCCACCCGCTTCACCATGGACAAGCAGCTCGGCGCCCTGGAGAAAATTGCCCGCCAGCACCCGGATAACCCGGTGGGTCAGTTCTGCGCCTGGCACTTCAGCCGTATTGCCCGCGTGCTGCGCACCCAGCGCCCGCTCTACCCGCGCGACCTGATGGCGGACAAGCAGAAACGCCTGCCGCTGATCCCCGCTCTGAGAAGCTATCTGTCGCTGAAGTCTGCCGCCCTGCGTAACGCGGCGCGCATCAGCGTGATGCTGAGTATCGCCAGCCTGATGGGCGTGGCGCTGCACCTGCCGAAACCCTACTGGATCTTAATGACAGTGCTGCTGGTGACGCAAAACGGCTATAGCGCGACGCGGGTGCGTATTCTCCACCGGGCGGCCGGCACGCTGGCGGGGCTGATTATTGCCGGCGTGACCCTGCACTTCCACGTCCCGGAAGGCTACACCCTTGCCGGGATGTTGATGGTGACGCTGGTAAGCTACCTGATCATTCGCAAGAGCTACGGCTGGGCGACGGTGGGCTTTACGGTCACGGCGGTGTACACCCTGCAGCTGCTGACCCTGAACGGCGAGCAGTTTATTGTCGCCCGGCTGGCCGATACCCTGATTGGCTGCCTGATCGCCTTCGGGGGGATGGTCTGGCTATGGCCGCAGTGGCAGAGCGGGCTTCTGCGGCAGAATGCCCACGACGCGCTGGAAGCGGATCAGGAGGCTATCCGCCTGATCCTCAGCGACGATCCGCAGCCGACGCCGCTGGCGTGGCAACGCATGAAGGTCAATCAGGCGCACAACGCGCTGTTCAACTCTCTGAACCAGGCGATGCAGGAGCCGGGCTTCAATTCGGCGTATCTGGCGGACATGAAGCTGTGGGTGACGCACAGCCAGTTTATCGTCGAGCATATCAACGCGATGACGACCCTGGCGCGGGAGCATACGATGCTGACGCCAGACCTGGCGCAGCGATATCTGCAGTCGTGTGAAATTGCGCTTCAGCGCTGCCAGCAGCGTCTGGAGTATGACGCGCCGGGCGAAAGCGGGGACAGCAATATTCTGGAAGCGCCAGAGACCCTGACGCAAGACCCCATGAGTACGCTGGAGCAGCATCTGCAGCGCACCATTGGGCATCTGAACACCATGCACACCATTTCGTCGGTGGCATGGCGTCAACGCCCGCATCATGGGATCTGGTTGATTCGACGGCTGAAGCGGACGCCGTACTAAATGCCGGGTGGCGCTGCGCTTACCCGGCCTACAAAACCGTAGGCCCGTGCAAGCGTAGCGCCGCCGGGCAACACAGCTACTTCTGAACCACGCGCTTCACCGCGGCGGCAAAGCGGTTCATCCCTTCATCGATATCCTGGCTTTCCACCAGCAGCGACGGGGCGAAGCGCATCACGTCCGGCCCGGCGTTGAGGACCATTGCCCCTTCACCGGCGGCAGCGTAGAGGAAATCGCGCGCCCGGCCTTTGTACTGCGGCTTCAGCTCGGCGCCAATCAACAGCCCCATGCCGCGAATATCGCTGAAGACATCATACCGGGCATCGATCTGCTGGAGGTGCTGCACAAACTGCTCGCGCTTCGTGTTGACGCCGCTCAGCACCTCTGGGGTATTGATGATATCAAACGCCGCGCCAGCCACGGCACACGCCAGCGGGTTACCGCCGTAGGTGGAGCCGTGAGAACCCACGTGGAACGCCGAAGCGATATCCTGGGTGGTCAGCACCGCACTGACCGGGAAACCGCCGCCGAGCGCTTTGGCGCTGGTGAGGATATCTGGCGTCACGCCGTAGTGCATGTAAGCAAACAGATCCCCGGTACGGCCCATGCCGCTCTGCACCTCATCAAACACCAGCAGGGCCTGGTGCTGGTCGCACAACTCGCGCAGCCCCTGCAGGAATTCCGGGGCCGCCGCCATTACGCCGCCCTCGCCCTGAATCGGCTCCACCACCACCGCGCAGGTGTGATCGTCCATCACCGCTTTCACCGCATGCAGATCGTTAAACGGGACGTGAATAATGTCGGCCGGTTTCGGGCCAAAGCCATCAGAATATTTTGGCTGTCCGCCCACGGTCACGGTAAACAGCGACCGGCCATGGAAGGCGTTGTGGAAGGCGATGATTTTGGTTTTGAACGGGCTGTGGCGGGTGGAAGCGTAGTAGCGCGCCAGCTTAAAGGCCGTTTCGTTGGCTTCGGTGCCGGAATTCATAAACAGCACGCGCTCGGCAAAGGTAGCGTCGATAATTTTACGCCCCAGACGCAGCGCCGGTTCGTTGGTAAAGACATTGCTGGTGTGCCACAGGGTTTCGCCCTGCGTTTTGAGCGCCTCGACCAGCGCCGGGTGACAGTGGCCTAACGCCGTCACCGCAATACCACCCGCAAAATCAATGTACTCTTTACCCTGCTGATCCCAGACGCGGCTGCCTTTCCCCTTCACCGGGATAAACTCAGCCGGTGCATAAATTGGCAGGATAACTTCATCGAATGTTGCGCGCGTAATTGCAGATTGTTCAGTTGCCATGTAACCCCACCCTTTTTTAAGCAAGAAGCAAAAGTGAAAATATAATCACGAAATATGCTTAAAAAATCACTTTATGGCAACTAAAAATCAACGATGCAGAAAATTAGCCAGCAGCTGGTGACCCTGTTCGCTGAGAATACTTTCCGGATGGAACTGCACCCCTTCCAGATCCCATTCCCGGTGGCGGATACCCATAATCTCCCGGGTCTCGCTCCAGGCGGTAACTTCAAAGCAGTCGGGTAAGGTGGGCGGGTCAATAACCAGGGAGTGATAGCGGGTCACGGTAAGGGGGTTATTGAGGCCAGAGAAGACCCCCGTACCGGTGTGGGTGACGGGAGAGGTTTTGCCGTGCATCACTTTAGCGGCACGAACAATGGTCGCGCCAAAAACCTGACCGATGGCCTGATGCCCTAGGCAGACGCCGAGGATCGGTAATTTACCGGCATAGTGCTCGATCGCCGCCAGCGAGATACCGGACTCATCCGGCGTGCAGGGGCCGGGAGAGATAACGATTTTCTGCGGGTTCAGCGCAGCGACATCTTCCAGAGAGAGCACGTCGTTGCGCCGGACCACCACCTCCGCCCCCAGCTCGCAAAAATACTGGTACAGGTTCCAGGTGAAGGAATCGTAGTTATCAATCAGCAGAATCATGGCGGCTCCCGAAAAAATGGCCGCCCTATTCTACTCAGTTTCCCGGGCTTCGCTTACCACTTTGCTGAAGATTGTGTTCAGCGCGCTCAGATCGCCCATCGCGCCGCTCTGGTTGGCCTGCGCCCACTCCTCAGGGTCGATACCGCGCCAATCAAGTTGATAGCCTGCATGGATCGCTAACTGTTCAAAGAAGATGCGCTGAACGATCCCGTTTCCGATGCGGAAAGGATGCAGAACGTTGATTTCGCAGTAGTAGTGGCTGAGGCGGTTAATAAAATCCGCTTTCTCGAGCCCGACGAGATACCCCTCCTCCTCCAGATCCTGCATCAGGGCATTGCCCTCTTTTTCGATATAGGCAAAGTGGCAGAACCGGGTGTCGCCCTGATAAATATCCATTTCACGAATATCTCCCGCCCAGTCAAAAATATCCTGGTAGAGATGGTGGTGGATGGCGCACAGGTGCGGCAGACCGCGCAACAGCGGCCCCAGGCTCAGGGTTGCCGCACGTAGCGCGGTGAATTCATACGCCGCCTGCGCCAGACGCTCAGCCTGACGAATGCCCAGCCGGTTACGCATCACATTCAGTTCCGGATAGAGATAAGGATCGCGATCGTTGCCGTATTTATCGCTCATGCTGCCTCCCTAACGCTTCAAGACGGATCTGCGCCTCATCTGTGCTGAGGGTAACTAACGGGCTGTCGACCCCCTCAAGGCGGCGACTGGCCTGAAAATTCGCGTTTCGCTGTTGTTCCCAGAGACGGGATTTTTGCTTTTCAGTGAGCTTTTTCACCTGTTACCTCCCTGATTGTGCTCGTGTTGCCACAAGTATAAGCAGCAAACTGCGGTTTCGCAGGAAGGTAAAGGCAACGCGGGCAATGCCTGCCCGCGCCAGCAGGGATTAAGGCAGGACTTTCGCAGAGAGGATAACTATCGGTTTTGTCGGCACATTCTGGTAAGGGCCGACGTCGTGCGTCTGTACCTGAGAAATTTTGTCGGCCACGTCCATGCCTTTCACAACTTTACCAAAGACCGCATAACCAAAATCACGCTGGCCGTGGTCGAGGAAGGCGTTATCCGCCACGTTGAGGAAGAACTGGCTGGTGGCGCTGTCTTTATCGGCGGTACGCGCCATTGAGATGGTGCCGCGGCTGTTGCGCAGGCCGTTATCCGCTTCGTTCTTGATTGGCGGGTTCGGCTGTTTCTGCTGCATCTGTTCGTTGAAGCCGCCGCCCTGAAGCATAAAGCCAGGGATCACGCGGTGGAAGGTGGTGCCGTTATAAAAACCGCTGTTCACATAATCGAGGAAGTTTTTCACAGAAACAGGGGCTTTCTGACTGTTCAGTTCCAGCTCAATGTTACCGGCAGAGGTGGTCAACAGAACGTGCGGGTCTCCTTTGGCTGCCAGCGCAGCAGGAGAGAGGGCTGAGAGAGCAAGTACAGCCGCGACAGCCGCCAGGGTTGATTTGAGCATGAGAATTCCTTAACAAAGCGCAGTAAAGAAAGCGAATGGCTTGATTCTAAAGAGCAGTATGAATCCAGGCCAGCCATTTACCTAATTTTACGCATTTGAAACAGATGTAACCGTCGGGCAAACTGGCGTCACGGTTATTAACGTGATACAAATCACACTGAAAACTGCAATTTTCGTTTAATTAATCATAAAAGATTTAATTAGATCACATTCGCGCTTAAAATCTGGCCGCTCGCAGCGCCGTCAACGCGCTTTACATTTCTATTCACAGGCCAGTCATGACTAACAGCAATCGTATCAAGCTCACATGGATCAGCTTCTTCTCCTACGCCCTTACCGGTGCGTTGGTGATCGTCACCGGGATGGTGATGGGAAATATCGCAGACTATTTCAACCTGCCCGTTTCCAGCATGAGTAATACCTTCACCTTCCTGAACGCCGGGATCCTGATCTCCATCTTCCTGAACGCCTGGCTGATGGAAATCGTCCCCCTGAAGACGCAGCTGCGTTTCGGCTTTGTGCTGATGGTGCTTGCCGTCGCCGGCCTGATGCTCAGCCACAGCATCGCCCTGTTCTCCGCCGCCATGTTTGTGCTCGGGCTGGTGAGCGGGATCACCATGTCCATCGGGACATTTCTCATTACCCACATGTATGAAGGCCGCCAGCGCGGCGCGCGTCTGCTGTTTACCGACTCCTTCTTCAGCATGGCAGGGATGATCTTCCCGATGGTAGCCGCAGCGCTGCTGGCACGCAGCATTGAGTGGTACTGGGTTTATGCCTGCATTGGCCTGGTCTACGTGGCGATTTTTGTCCTGACCTTCGGCTGTGATTTCCCGGTTCTCGGTAAAAAAGCCCAGACCACCAGCGAGCCGGTGGTGAAAGAGAAGTGGGGTGTCGGCGTGCTGTTCCTCGCCGTTGCCGCCCTGTGCTACATCCTCGGCCAGCTGGGCTTTATCTCCTGGGTGCCGGAGTATGCCAAAGGGCTGGGAATGAGCCTGAACGATGCTGGTCAGCTGGTGAGTGATTTCTGGATGTCGTACATGTTCGGCATGTGGGCGTTCAGCTTTATCCTGCGCTTCTTCGATCTGCAGCGGATCCTCACCGTGCTGGCGGGTGCCGCCACCGTGCTGATGTACCTGTTTATCAACGGTTCGCCGGAACATATGCCGTGGTTTATCCTGACGCTTGGCTTCTTCTCCAGCGCCATTTACACCTCGATCATTACCCTGGGCTCCCTGCAAACCAAAGTAGCCTCGCCAAAACTGGTTAACTTCGTGCTCACCTGCGGCACCATCGGCACCATGCTGACCTTCGTGGTCACTGGCCCGATTGTGGCGCACAGCGGCCCGCTGGCAGCGTTACACACCGCTAACGGCCTCTATGCCGTGGTGTTCGTGATGTGCCTGGTGCTGGGCTTTGTGACCCGCCACCGCCAGCACAACACAGCGGCAGCGTCTCACTGATCCCTTACGCCCCTTTGCTTTCTGCAGAGGGGCGGTTTCTGGTAAAACACACCTCTTCTCCCCCACGATCCGTCTGTATCCACGTCTGTGCCAGCTGCGTGGTGGCTATCACCCGCCCCTGACGAATTGACCAGCGTACCGGCACCTGACAACGCACCGCATCAAAACCCGTCTCCGCAGGCAGGATCACCAGATTCGCCGGGTTCGCCGGTTCAATACCGTAATCGGTCAGGCCAAAGGTACGCGCGCTGTTGTGGGTGATCAGATCAAGACCGCGGTCGATCTGCTGATAGCCCATCATCTGGCAGACGTGCAGCCCCATATGCAGGACCTGCAGCATATTGCCGGTGCCCAGCGGATACCAGGGGTCAAACACGTCATCATGACCGAAGCAGACGTTAATCCCCGCCTCCAGCAGCTCCTTCACGCGGGTGATACCCCGCCGTTTCGGATAGTCGTCAAAGCGCCCCTGCAGATGGATATTCACCAGCGGATTGGCCACAAAGTTAATCCCGGAGAGCTTCAGCAGACGAAACAGCCGTGAAGTATAAGCCCCGTTGTAAGAGTGCATCGCGGTGGTATGGCTGGCGGTGACGCGCGAACCAATCCCGGCCTCGTACGCCAGCGTTGCTACCGTTTCGACAAATCGCGACTGCTCGTCGTCGATTTCATCGCAGTGAATATCCAGCGGCCGGTCGTACTTCTTCGCCAGTTCAAAGGCGATATGCAACGACTGCACGCCGTACTCGCGGGTGAACTCAAAGTGCGGAATGGCGCCTACCACGTCGGCCCCCAGCTTTAACGCTTCCTCAAGCAGGGTGGCGCCGTTGGGGTAAGAGAGGATCCCCTCCTGCGGGAAGGCGACAATTTGCAGCTCGACCCACGGGGCCACCTCCTGCTTCACCTCCAGCATCGCCTTCAGGGCGGTGAGGGTCGGGTCGGAGACGTCCACATGGGTACGCACAAACTGGATGCCGTTGGCGATCTGCCATCTCAGGGTCTTCCACGCCCGGGTTTTGACATCCTCATGGCTGAGCAGCGCCTTGCGCTCTGCCCAGCGCTCGATGCCCTCAAACAGCGTGCCGGACTGGTTCCAGTTCGGCTCACCCGCGGTCTGGGTGGTATCAAGATGAATATGCGGCTCGATAAACGGCGGCAGGGCCAGACCACCGCGCGCGTTTAACACTTCATAGCTCTCGCTCTGTCCCTCGCCCGTCGGGGTGATTTCGCCAAAATGACCGTTCTCAATAGCCAGTTGCCATAACCCGTCCCGACCCGGTAATCGGACGTTCTGGATAAGCCAAAGCGGTGCTGTAGACATCATATTCTCCCGAAAAAGAGGGCTGAAATTTAGAGGTAACGAAAATTAAAGATTAGGCCCCTAATTTGTACACAAAATCAGCTATCACGAAAAGCCTGCTAATTCAGCTACTTAGAAAAAACCTGACAAATCAGCCATCTACTCACTAAGGAGTAGTTGAAGGCGTATTTGATTTGCATCAATAAGTGGCTTTGCTGAATCGTTAAGGTAGGCAGTAATAGAAAAGAAATCGAGGCAAAAATGAGCAAAGTCAGACTCGCGATTATCGGTAACGGCATGGTCGGTCACCGCTTTATTGAGGATCTTCTTGATAAAGCCGATGCCGCCCAGTTCGACATTACCGTGTTCTGTGAAGAACCCCGTAAGGCGTACGACCGCGTGCACCTCTCCTCCTATTTCTCTCACCACACCGCCGAAGAGCTCTCTCTGGTACGCGAAGGTTTTTACGAGAAACATGGCGTGAAGGTACTGGTGGGCGAACGCGCTATTACCATCAACCGTCAGGAAAAAGTGATTCATTCCAGTGCGGGACGCACGGTTTTTTACGACAAACTGATCATGGCGACTGGCTCTTACCCGTGGATCCCACCGATCAAAGGGTCAGAAACTCAGGATTGCTTCGTCTATCGCACCATTGAAGATCTCAACGCTATTGAATCCTGCGCCCGCCGCAGCAAACGCGGCGCGGTAGTCGGCGGCGGCCTGCTCGGCCTCGAAGCCGCTGGCGCGCTGAAAAACTTAGGCGTTGAAACCCACGTCATCGAATTTGCCCCGATGCTGATGGCAGAGCAGCTCGACCACATGGGTGGCGATCAGCTCAAACGCAAAATTGAGAGCATGGGTGTGAAAGTTCACACCAGCAAAAATACCAAAGAGATCGTGCAGGAAGGCACCGAGGCGCGTAAAACCATGCGCTTTGCTGACGGCAGCGAGCTGGAAGTCGACTTCATCGTCTTCTCCACCGGTATTCGCCCGCGCGACAAGCTGGCTACGCAGTGCGGCCTGGCGGTTGCCCAGCGCGGCGGCATTATGATCAACGCCACCTGCCAGACCTCCGATCCGGATATCTACGCCATTGGCGAGTGCGCCAGCTGGGAAAATCACGTCTACGGTCTGGTTGCCCCTGGCTACAAAATGGCGCAGGTCGCCGTTGACCATATCCTCGGCAATGAAAACGCCTTCGAAGGCGCAGACATGAGCGCCAAGCTGAAACTGCTGGGCGTTGACGTGGGCGGTATCGGCGATGCGCACGGCCGCACGCCAAACTCCCGCAGCTACGTCTACCTCGATGAAAGCAAAGAAGTTTATAAACGTCTTATCGTCAGCCCGGATAACAAAACCCTGCTCGGTGCGGTGCTGGTGGGTGATACCAGCGATTTTGGCAACCTGCTGCAGCTGGTGCTGAACGCCATCGAACTGCCGGAAAACCCGGACGCGCTGATCCTGCCTGCCCACGCTGGCAGCGGTAAGCCTTCGATTGGTGTCGATAAACTGCCGGACAGCGCGCAGATTTGCTCCTGCTTCGATGTCACCAAAGGCATGCTGATTTCCGCCATCAACAAAGGTTGCCACACCGTGGCGGCGCTGAAGGCCGAAACCAAAGCCGGTACCGGCTGCGGCGGCTGTATCCCGCTGGTCACTCAGGTGCTCAACGCCGAGCTGGCGAAACAGGGTATCGAAGTAAACAACAACCTGTGCGAGCACTTCGCTTACTCTCGCCAGGAGCTGTACCACCTGATCCGCGTTGAAGGCATCAAATCCTTCGACGAGCTGCTGCAGAAACATGGCCAGGGTTATGGGTGTGAAGTCTGTAAACCGACCGTCGGTTCTCTGCTGGCCTCCTGCTGGAATGAGTATGTGCTCAAGCCGCAGCACACCCCGCTGCAGGACACCAATGACAACTTCCTGGCGAACATCCAGAAAGACGGTACCTACTCCGTCATCCCACGCTCTGCCGGCGGTGAAATTACCCCGGAAGGCCTGGTGGCAGTGGGCCGCATCGCCCGTGAATTTAATCTGTACACCAAAATTACCGGTTCCCAGCGTATCGGCCTGTTCGGTGCGCAGAAAGACGACCTGCCGGAAATCTGGCGTCAGCTGATTGAAGCAGGTTTCGAAACCGGCCATGCCTATGCCAAAGCGCTGCGTATGGCGAAAACCTGCGTGGGCAGCACCTGGTGCCGCTACGGCGTGGGCGACAGCGTCGGCTTCGGCGTCGAGCTGGAAAACCGCTACAAAGGCATTCGTACCCCGCACAAAATGAAGTTCGGCGTCTCCGGCTGTACCCGTGAATGTGCCGAAGCGCAGGGTAAAGACGTGGGTATCATCGCCACTGAGAAAGGCTGGAACCTGTACGTCTGCGGTAACGGCGGGATGAAACCGCGTCATGCGGATCTGCTGGCGGCGGATATCGATCGTGAAACGCTGATCAAGTATCTCGACCGCTTCATGATGTTCTACATCCGTACCGCGGACAAACTGACCCGTACCGCGCCGTGGCTGGATAACCTGGAGGGCGGCATCGACTACCTGAAATCCGTCATTATCGACGACAAACTTGGCCTGAACGCGACGCTGGAAGAAGAGATGGCGCGCCTGCGTGACGCCGTGATTTGTGAATGGACTGAAACCGTCAACACCCCGGCGGCGCAGGTTCGCTTCAAACACTTTATCAACAGCACCCAGCGCGACCCGAGCGTGCAGGTGGTGCCAGAGCGCGAGCAGCATCGCCCGGCGACACCTTATGAACGCATTCCGGTCATGCTGGTGGAGGAAAACGTATGAGTCAGTGGGTCAATATCTGCAAAATCGACGAGATCCTGCCTGCCACCGGCGTGTGCGCGCTGTTAGGTCATGAGCAGGTTGCCATTTTCCGTCCACGCCACGACGAACAGGTCTTTGCCATCAGCAATATCGACCCATTCTTCGAGGCCAGCGTGCTCTCCCGCGGGATCATCGCTGAGCATCAGGGGGAGCTGTGGGTTGCCAGCCCGCTGAAAAAACAGCGTTTCCGCCTGAGCGACGGTCACTGTATGGAAGATGAGAGCCACTCCGTGAAGCACTATGACGTCCGCGTCAAAGACGGCAAGGTACAGCTGAGAGGCTGATTAATACGGGGATGCAACGCCCCCGTTATTTGTTTTTGATTTTGTAGGCCCGGCAAGCGCAGCGCCGCCGGGCAATTGCCGGATGGCGAAGCAAGCTTCTTATCCGGCCTACGATTTACTTTTTTGCTTTTCTTTTTCATTACTCAGGATAATCAAATGTTTACAGACACTATTAATAAGTGTGCGGCTAACGCTGCGCGAATTGCACGCCTCAGTAAAAACAGTCCTCTCGGATTCTGGGTCAGCTCCGCCATGGCGGGTGCCTATGTCGGACTGGGGATTATTTTAATTTTCACCCTCGGCAATCTGCTCGATCCCTCCGTGCGTCCGCTGGTGATGGGTGCCACCTTTGGTATCGCCCTGACTCTGGTGATCATCGCCGGTTCTGAACTGTTCACCGGTCACACCATGTTCCTGACCCTGGGCGTAAAAGCGGGCACTATCACTCAGGGCCAGATGTGGGCGATCCTGCCGCAAACCTGGCTCGGCAACCTGGTCGGCTCCGTGTTTGTCGCCCTGCTCTACAGCTGGGGCGGCGGTAGCCTCCTGCCGGTCGATACCAGCCTCGTGCACACCGTCGCGCTGGCAAAAACCTCCGCACCGGCGATGGTGCTGTTCTTCAAAGGCGCGCTCTGTAACTGGCTGGTGTGTCTTGCTATCTGGATGGCAATCCGTACTGAAGGCACCGCGAAATTTATCGCCATCTGGTGGTGTCTGCTGGCCTTTATCGCTTCCGGCTACGAACACTCCGTTGCCAACATGACGCTGTTTGCCCTCTCCTGGTTCGGTCACCACAGCGAAGCCTATACCCTGTCTGGTATCGGCCATAACCTGTTGTGGGTAACGCTTGGCAATACTCTTTCTGGGGTTGTATTTATGGGTTGGGGTTACTGGTATGCTACCCCTAAAGCGGAGCGTCCGACTCCGGCTACCATCGCAACCGTTCAGGCGAAAGCCAACCAGTAAGAAGAGGTAATGTCGTGGATCACCTGCCAATATTCTGTCAATTACGCAATCGCGACTGCCTGCTCGTGGGGGGTGGCGATGTGGCTGAACGCAAAGCCCGCCTGCTGCTGGAGGCAGGTGCCCGGCTCACCGTCAACGCCCTTGCCTTCGCCCCACAATTTACCGTGTGGGCGCAGGAAGGGATGCTCACCCTCGTCGAGGGTGAGTTCAACGAATCACTGCTTGATACCTGCTGGCTGACCATTGCCGCCACCGACGACGATGCGGTTAACCAGCGTGTCAGCGACGCCTGTGAAGCGCGGCGGATCTTCTGCAACGTGGTGGATGCGCCGAAAGAGGCGAGCTTTATCATGCCGTCGATTATCGACCGCTCGCCGCTGATGGTCGCCGTCTCCTCCGGCGGGACGTCGCCAGTGCTGGCGCGCCTGCTGCGCGAAAAGCTGGAAGCGATCCTGCCGCAGCATCTCGGCCAGGTGGCCCACTATGCCGGGCAATTGCGCTCGCGCGTGAAAAAGCAGTTCGCCACCGTGGGTGAACGCCGCCGCTTCTGGGAAAAATTCTTTGTGAACGACCGGCTGGCGCAGTCGCTGGCGAACCAGGATCGGAAAGCCGTGGATGAAACCACAGAGCAGCTGATCAATGCCCCGCTCGATCACCGGGGCGAAGTGGTGCTGGTGGGCGCGGGTCCAGGGGATGCCGGCCTGCTGACCCTGAAAGGGCTACAGCAGATCCAGCAGGCGGATATCGTGGTTTATGACCGTCTGGTCTCCGACGACATCATGAACCTGGTGCGTCGCGATGCGGATCGGGTGTTTGTTGGCAAACGTGCCGGATATCACTGCGTACCTCAGGAAGAGATTAACCAGATCCTGCTGCGTGAAGCGCAGAAGGGTAAACGCGTGGTGCGTCTGAAAGGCGGGGATCCCTTTATCTTCGGACGCGGCGGCGAGGAGCTGGAAACCCTCTGTGAAGCGGGCATTCCGTTCTCGGTGGTACCGGGTATTACCGCCGCCTCAGGCTGCTCTGCCTATTCGGGCATTCCACTGACCCACCGTGACTACGCCCAAAGCGTGCGTCTGGTTACCGGCCACCTGAAAACCGGCAGCGAGCTGGACTGGCATAACCTGGCCGCAGAGAAACAGACCCTGGTGTTCTATATGGGCCTGAACCAGGCGGGGACCATTCAGGCTAAGCTACTCGAACATGGTATGGATGCAGCAATGCCGGTGGCGCTGGTGGAGAACGGCACGTCGATTAAACAGCGTGTGGTCAGTGGCGTGTTGACCCAGCTGGGCGACCTGGCGCAGCAGGTTGAAAGCCCGGCGCTGATTGTCGTAGGCCGTGTGGTGGCGCTGCGCGACAAGCTCAACTGGTTTTCAAACCATTAAGTCAGACTGAACATATTCCCCGCGAAATGAGTAGTCCTGTTATGGACTACTCCTCGCTTACCGCTGTCGATAACATACCTCCCGCGAAAGCACATTTTCTATATATTCCCTCATGTTACAGACAAGGAAGCGTTATGTTCAAACTGGCAAAGATTGCCCTGGTTGCAGGCATCTTAACTACCCTGACGGCGTGCACCGGCCACGTGCAAAACACCAAAAATAACTGCAGCTACGACTACCTGCTGCACCCGGCGATCTCCATCTCCAAGATCATCGGCGGCTGCGGCCCGGCGGCAAATCAGTAACTCTTTTTCAGGCATAAAAAAACCGGGGGGATTCCCCGGTTTTTTTATTAGTGCGGCTGTCTCGCCGGGTGGCGCTTACGCTTACCCGGCCTGTAAGTTCGCGTAGGCCGGGTAAGGCGCAGCCGCCACCCGGCAAAAAAACTTAAGGTTTAGCCACAAACCCAATCGCTTCATACACCGCTTTCAGGGTCACAGAAGCGCGTGCGCTGGCTTTCTCGGCGCCGTCTTTCATCACCTTCTGCAGGAAGGCTTCGTCGTTGCGGAACTGGTGGTAGCGCGCCTGCAGTTCGGTCAGCATGCCGGAGACCGCATCCGCCACTTCACCTTTCAGATGGCCATACATTTTGCCTTCGAAGTGCTGCTCCAGCTCTGGAATGCTCTGGCCAGTCACGGCAGAGAGAATATCCAGCAGGTTAGAGACACCCGCTTTGTTCTGCACGTCGTAACGCACAACAGGCGGCTCGTCAGAGTCGGTGACTGCACGCTTGAGCTTCTTCACCACCGCTTTCGGATCTTCCAGCAGACCGATCACGTTGTTGCGGTTATCGTCCGACTTGGACATCTTCCTGGTCGGCTCCAGCAGCGACATCACGCGGGCACCGGACTTCGGAATGAACGGCTCAGGCACCTTGAAGACGTCGCCATAAATCGCGTTGAAACGCTGGGCAATGTCGCGGCTCAGCTCCAGGTGCTGCTTCTGATCTTCACCCACCGGCACCTGGTTGGTCTGATACAGCAGAATGTCAGCCGCCATCAGTACCGGATAGTCAAACAGACCGGCGTTGATGTTTTCAGCGTAACGGGAAGATTTATCCTTGAACTGGGTCATGCGGCTCAGTTCACCGAAATAGGTGTAGCAATTCAGGGCCCAGCCCAGCTGCGCGTGTTCCGGGACGTGAGACTGAACGAAGATGGTGCTTTTCTCAGGATCGATACCGCAGGCCAGATACAGCGCAAGGGTGTCGAGCGTCGCTTTACGCAACTGCTGAGGATCCTGGCGCACGGTAATGGCATGCTGGTCAACGATGCAGTAGATACAGTGATAGTCATCCTGCATGTTCACCCACTGACGCAGCGCACCCATATAGTTGCCAATGGTCAGTTCACCTGAGGGCTGTGCGCCACTAAATACGATGGGCTTAGTCATTTTTCAATTCCTGATTTTCACTGTGCGAAAGCCCGAGAACGGGCAGTAAATCTTTGAAGTGGTCGAAGACGAAATCCGGCTCACTCAACGTAATGGATTCACCGTAGTTATAGCCATAGGTCAGGCCAACGGACGGGCAACCTGCGGCCCTGGCCGCCAGAATATCATTGCGCGAATCCCCTACAAAGAGCAGCGCGTCCGGTGTTAAGGATAATTTTCCTGCCACCAGCAGCAACGGTTCGGGATGCGGCTTCTTATTCTGCACGTCATCGCCACCGACAATCACCGAGAAGTATTTTGCGATATCCAGCGCTTCCAGCAGCGGTGCAACAAAGGCGGTTGGTTTGTTGGTAACCAGCCCCAGCGGCATGCCTTCTGCATGCAGCGCGCTCAGCGTACCGGCCACATCCGGGAACAGGAAGCTGCCCTCTTCTACCGTCTCTTCATAGAAACGGTTGAACAGCTTACGCAGGAGGCGAATCTGCTCTTCCTGCGGGATATCCGCGTGATCGACGCCAGGTTTGCCCTGCGCCGCACGCTGAATGGCGCGCTCCTGACGGGCCCAGGTCAGCGCGCGCTCCATCAGCACGTCTGCCCCGTTACCAATCCACGTTATCACGCGATCTTCGCCCGCCACCGGCAGTTCCAGCGCATACAGCGCCTGATCAACCGCCGCGGTTAAGCCTGGCGCGCTGTCCACCAGCGTGCCGTCGAGGTCAAACGCAACGCCCCCAATTGCCTGCAAATTATTCATGACTTACCTTCGCCAGTTCACTGCGCATTTCATCAATGACTTTTTTGTAGTCCGGCTGATCGAAAATCGCCGAACCGGCCACGAACATATCTGCGCCCGCCGCGGCGATTTCGCCAATATTGCTTACCTTCACGCCGCCGTCCACTTCGAGACGGATATCAAAGCCTGATTCGTCGATGCGACGACGCACTTCACGCAGCTTATCCAGAGTATGTGGGATGAAAGACTGCCCGCCGAAGCCGGGGTTGACGGACATCAGCAGAATCACGTCCAGCTTGTCCATCACGTAATCGAGATAGCTCAGCGGCGTGGCCGGGTTAAATACCAGGCCCGCCTTACAGCCGTGCTCTTTGATCAGCTGCAGGGTGCGGTCAACGTGTTCGGAGGCTTCAGGATGGAAGGTAATGATGCTGGCACCCGCGGCGGCAAAATCCGGCACGATGCGGTCGACCGGCTTCACCATCAGGTGCACGTCAATAGGGGCGGTCACGCCGTAGTTGCGCAGTGCCTTGAGGACCATCGGGCCGATGGTCAGGTTAGGCACGTAGTGGTTATCCATAACGTCGAAATGAACGACATCCGCACCGGCAGCGAGGGCTTTCGCGGTATCTTCGCCCAGCCGGGCAAAATCAGCCGAAAGAATTGAGGGTGCAATCAAATACTGTTTCATCCGCATCTCCTTGAACTTTGTTTAACGGCGGGCGAAACGGCTCAGGGTAGATAGAGAGCCAGCAGTTCGTCCACCTTTTTACGTGTACCGCCGTTGCTGCTGATGCTGCGCCGGACTTTGACCTGAAAATGCTCTGCGGCTTTGTACCATTCGCGCGTATCAGGCGTGTCATGATTCGAAATTAACACCGGAATTCTTTTGCTGACCAGCTTTTCCGCCATTTCCGCCAGACGCGCCTGCTCGGCAGGGCTGAAGCTGTTGGTGTGGTAGGCGGTAAAATTCGCCGTTGCCGACAGAGGGGCGTACGGTGGGTCACAGTAGACCACCGAGTTACCGTCAGCACGGTCCATACACTCTTCATACGAGAGGCAGTGGAACTCCGCATTCTGCGCTTTTTCAGCAAAGTGATACAGCTCAGCCTCAGGGAAATAGGGGCGCTTGTAGCGACCGAAAGGCACGTTGAATTGACCACGCAGATTATACCGGCACAGGCCGTTGTAGCCATGGCGGTTGAGGTAGAGGAACAGCAGCGCCCGACGGAACTTATCCTGACACTGATTAAACTCAGCGCGGAGCAGGTAGTAAACGTCCGGGTTGTTGTTCTCTGGGGTAAATAGCTTGCGCGCCTCATCAACGTACTCGTCGGTACGCAGCTTTACGATGTTATAGAGGTCGATAAGGTCGCTGTTGATATCCGCAAGGATATAACGGGAGTAGTCGGTATTGAGGAATACCGAGCCCGCGCCCACAAAGGGTTCGACAAGACACTCGCCCGCAGGCAGGCGTTGTTTAATATCATCGAGCAGGGGGTATTTCCCCCCTGCCCATTTCAGAAAAGCGCGATTTTTTTTCATGCTGACTAACTGATTACACCTTCTCCGGCTGTGGAGAAAGCTCCGACAGCATCCTGCGCTTCACAGATTACTTCAAATCGGACTGAACCTGACGGATCGGCTTCGCCCACGGGTTTTTCGCCTGAACATCAGCTGGCAGTGTTGCGACCGCGCGTTTTGCTTCATCTTTCGAAGCATACACGCCGCTCACCAGCACATACCATGGCTGACCGTTACGGGTAGTCTCATAGACAACGAAGTTTTTCAGGTTCGACTTTTTCGCCCAGCTGTTGAGGTTGTCATAGCTGGAAGAACTGCTCAACTGCAGCGTGTAGTTGCTGGATGAGGCAGACTTCAGTGAACTCACGTTCCCTGTCGTTTTACCGGTGCTGGCAGTGGCCGCAGGTGCTGCTGCCGCTGGCGCAGAGGCTGTCGCCGTCGGGGCTGGCGTTGCGGTCGCTTTCGGTGCCGTCGCTGTCGCAGCAGGGGCTTTTGCCGGTGCGCTGGTCACGGTTTCGCTACGCTTCGGCTGGGCAGTCGCTTTCGGTTCTTCCGCTTTCGCAACAGGCTGCGGCTTCACTTCACGCTTCGGCTCAATCACCGTCTGCTTACGTTCCTGATGCTGGGCAGGCTTAGTCTGACGTGGCGCACTCTCTGTCGCCGCCGTCTGCTGTTGCCCGGTAGCACCACGAATTGGCGCCACGGTCGCAGGCTCGGTCGGCAGCGTGGAGTTGACCACCACGTTGTTGACCTGCTGCTGGTTCTGCGGCTGCGTCAGTGCATTGTTCAGATCGCCCTGCACTTCAACACGCTGCTGGCCTGCCGGGGTTGCCGGTGTCTGACCCTGCGTTGGCGTGGACGCGACCGGCGGCAGAGAGATCTCCTGCTGGGTATTGCCGGCAGTCTGCTCGGCGGAAGTAGTACCCGGCGCAGGCTGGGTGCCGTTGGCCTGATCGGCCGCATTGCCGGACAGATCGACACTCTTCTCAGCAGAGGCGCTCTGATCGGCCGGATTGCTCGACGGGGCTTTGAGTGCAGAGCCGACGCCGATAATCAGCAGCAGCAGGACCAGCACGCCCAGCCCCATCATAATGTACTGGCGGGAAGCGGGCTTCGCCGGCGCGGCTTTACGCTTACGCGGGCGGCGCTCTACGGGCACTTCATCCACTGAATCATCTTCAGACTCAAAATCTTCTTCTTCACGCTCGTCGCGGGCAGCACGGCCACGCGAAGGACGAGGGTCATCGTTTTCGAGATCGACCTCGTCAAAGTTAATTTGCGGCTCGTTATCACGTTCTGAAGATTGACGAGTACGACCAGTACGACGATCGCTGGGATCGGGTTTCAGCTCGTCTTCTGGTTTGAATTCATCCATTTAACACCCCACTAAAAGGCTTATGCCTACGACTTTGCACATCACCTGAAGCAAAATGGCTACGTTTTACCGCAGCCGGACCTTTCTAATAGTTACGCCTGCTGGCAATCAGCAATAGCGCCAAGAACCACATCGTGCGGCACACCGCCACGCACTTCACTCTTACCTATTGCAAGCGGGAGCACCAGACGCATCTCGCCTGCTAATACTTTTTTATCACGCATCATATGCGGCAGGTAGGCCTGTGCCGACATTTCACGCGGCCCCGTAACCGGTAACCCGGCACGCTCAAGCAGCGTGATAATGCGCTGCGTATCCGCCTTTCTGAACTGACCCAGACGCTCCGAGGTGCGCGCGGCCATCACCATCCCCGCCGCAACGGCCTCGCCATGCAGCCAGTTACCGTAGCCCATTTCGGCTTCGATAGCATGACCGTAGGTGTGCCCAAGATTCAGTAAAGCACGTAAGCCTGTTTCGCGCTCGTCTGCGGCCACGACTTCTGCTTTCAGCTCACAGCAGCGGCGAATACAGTACGCCATCGCCTGACCATCCAGGCGCAGTAAGGCATCCATATTCTCTTCCAGCCAGCTAAAGAATGCGCCGTCCAGAATAATGCCGTACTTGATCACTTCCGCCAGACCTGAAGCCAGCTCACGCTGAGGCAGCGTTTGCAGACAGTCGAGATCCACCACCACCGAAGCGGGCTGGTAGAACGCGCCAATCATGTTTTTGCCAAGCGGATGGTTAACGGCCGTTTTGCCGCCAACAGATGAGTCGACCTGCGACAACAGCGTGGTAGGAATCTGAATAAAACGGACGCCGCGCTGATAGCTTGCCGCAGCAAACCCCGTAAGATCGCCAACAACACCGCCGCCTAATGCCAGCAGTGTAGTATCGCGACCATGCGGTTTTTGCAGTAATGCGGTAAAGACGGTATCCAGTACCGTCAGGCTTTTATACTGCTCGCCATCAGGCAGAATCACACTGTCGACCTTTACGCCAGCCTGTTCAAGGCGCTGACGCACGTTGTCGAGATAAAGCGGAGCCAGAGTCTCATTGGTGACCAGCATTGCCTGATCACCCGCTTTCAGTGGTAAGAAGGAAGCTGGGTCGTTAAACAAACCAGCCGCGATAGTGATAGGGTAACTCCGTTCACCGAGAGTGACTGTAATCCTCTCCATAGCGCGACATCCACCTTAAATGCTTTTACCCGCAGGCGAGTGTATATAAAGCCAGAATCAGTTGCTTTCCAGCATATGAATAATCTGGTTTGCGACCACTTTAGCGCTCTGGTCGTCTGTGCGAATGGTGACGTCGGCAATCTCTTCGTACAGCGGATTGCGTTCACCAGCAAGGGCTTCCAGAACTTCGCGTGGAGGCGTCTCAACCTGCAGCAACGGGCGTTTTTTATCACGCTGCGTACGCGCCAGTTGTTTCTCGATGGTCGTTTCAAGATAGACCACGACACCGCGGGCGGAGAGACGGTTGCGAGTTTCGCGAGATTTTACAGAGCCGCCGCCAGTTGCCAGCACAATGCCCTGTTTTTCCGTAAGTTCATTAATGACTTTTTCTTCACGGTCACGGAAACCCTCTTCGCCTTCTACATCGAAGACCCAGCCCACATCAGCTCCGGTTCGTTTCTCAATCTCTTGATCAGAATCGTAAAATTCCATATTGAGTTGTTGAGCTAACTGGCGCCCAATAGTGCTTTTGCCGGCACCCATAGGCCCAACCAGAAAGATATTGCGTTTCTCTGCCATTTTTTCGGTACTACTAAGACTATTCGTTAATGGTAAACCCGCTTCACCGATATCGGGCGTAGCAGGACATGAACTGAAACCTCATATGCGATAGAGCGAGAGTCAGACTAAAAATTATCTCAATACTCCGGCTTGTTTGGCAACAGATTAAATCATCAGGCTTGCCGCTTAAGTTATTAAGGAGTGTGATTGAGTAAGCTGATTCTCAAATCGGTACTCCTTGTATGCTAATTCATGCCCCACGTCAAACATCTGCAACAAACAGAATGCAAAATCACGCGGGGCATCGCGGGACATTATGGCGTCGCAACCAGACGAGGGGTGATAAAAACCACTAACTCCCTGCGTTCGTTGTCTTTCCCCTGATGGCGAAAAAGTTGCCCCAGTAAGGGAATACGGCTCAAGCCTGGCACACTTTCGCTGCCGGTTTTATGCCTCTGGGAAAAAATTCCGCCTAAGGCCAGCGTTTCACCGCTTTTGACCTCTACCTGAGTTTCAATCTCCTGCTTATCTATCGCCATCGTTTCGCCGTCGGCCTGCTGCAAAACCTGGCCCGGGGCGTTCTCGCTGATGCGCAGCTTCAGGCGCACGCGCCCGTTGGCCAGTACCACCGGCGTCACCTCCATCCCCAGCACCGCCTCTTTAAACTCAACCGAGGTCGCGCCGCTCTCGCCGCTGGAAACCTGATAGGGGATCTCGCTGCCCTGCTTAATGCTGGCGGGCTGCATGTGCGAGGCCAGCAGGCGAGGGCTGGCGATAATGTCGACCTGCTGTTTTTGTTCCAGGGCGGAAAGTTCGAGATCCAGTAACCGGCCATTAATCCGCCCGATATTGAATCCCACCTGGGTGGTGGCGTTGGTAACGGCCAGATCGCTGCTGAGCATCGTCAGCTGTCCTGGCTTACCGGCCTGCTGCCCCTGGGCCAGATTCCACTTCACCCCCAGCTCGCGCAGGCTTTTTTCACTCATGCTAACGATGTGCGCGGCCAGCTCTACCTGAGCCACAGGAAGATCCATCTGCGCCACCCAGTGTTGTAACGTCTCCAGCGCAGCCCGGTTGTCGCGCACCAGCAGGCGATTGGTGCGCTTGTCTACCGCCAGGCTGCCATTCGGGCTGAGGAGCTTTTCGGCAGCTGACTGCAAATCCCCGGCATCAGCATAGGAGAGGGGGTAACTGCGCGCCTCCAGCGGCGCGCTGAGCTGCCGCTTTGTTCGCTCGGCCTCTTTTTTGGCCTGCTGTTGCTGCTGCCAGGCGGCGGTGTGGATATAAAAAATGCCCGCCTGCTGGCGCATCACCAGCCCGGCACCGGTGACCACCGTCTGTATCGCCTGCAGCCAGGGGACCTCCTGCAGACGCAGAGAGACATTGCCGCTGACGTCCGGGGAGATAATCATGTTGCGGTTCTCCTGCTCCGCCAGCGCCTGCAGAAGCTGGGCCACCGGCACCTCATCCACCACCAGGCTCACCGGAGCTGGCCCCGCGGCCAGCGCCTGACTGCCTGTCAGCAGTAATCCCACGATCCCTGTTTTCATCCTGTTTGGTTCCTTGTCGTTGCCATCGCCACTGCGAGGGCTCACACGCCCCGGGCATATCGATGACCAGTTCCTTTTCGTCCAACGCCCTCACCTTCCCGCCTTGCGCCAGCGTGTCGCCGCGACGAAGGCGCAGCCAGCGCGACTTTTCATCTCTGACGATCGCCACCGGCACCGGACCCAGCACCACCCCGGCATAGCGCCACTGCCGCAGCGCGGCATCCGGGCAGCGTGAGACCGGGGCCTGAAAGGGATCGCGCATGCCGAGAAGCAGCGGCAGTAATAACAGCACCCTGCACTTAACCCGCATCCTGGCGCTCCAGCTGCATCACTATCTGTAACCGGTTCTGCTCTGGCTGAATGCTAAAGCGCCCCACCGCCATATCTCGCCGGGCGAGAGTGGCAAACAGCGAGGGGATCTGCGCCCAGGTCGCCTTAATCACCAGTTCTCCTCCTGCTCCCCTGGGCTGCCAGCGAACCATCCGCAGCTCATCGGTATCAAACGCCAAAGGTGAAAAAGGCAGTGCCGCCACGGAAGGTTGCGCGTTGTCAGGGGGTGAGAGCTTACGCACCGCGGTCCACAGCCGGGAATGGGTCTCTGCGTTCCGCACCAGCCTGGCCTCCTGCGTTGCTATCTGCCGATCCTGCATTCGCCACTGCCATCCGGTGACGCCAGCCAGGAGTAACGCTGAACTGATGCCCCAGCACAGGCAGCGCCCGCGCGGCGTCATGGCATACCAGCTGTCAGGATGGATCCGCATCAACACGCTCCTTGCGGGTCAACGTCCAGCTGAACTGCCAACGCCCCTGGGCGTCCTGTCGCATCTCGCCCGGTGCTCCGGGGGTAAAGCCCGGCACCTGGCGGAGCGCCGTCTCCAGCCCGGCAAGGGCGGGCAGCGTGGCGGCATAGCCGGTCAGCGAGAGGGTCGACTGCTGAAAGTGCAGCTGCGCCAGCCATGCCTGCTCCGGCAGGAGGCGGGATAAGGCGATCAATGCCGGTTGCCAGGCTTCCGTTTTCGCTTTTTGCAGCGCCCACCGCTGCTGTTGCTGATGCCGGGCCTGTAAAGCCGTCCACTGCTTTTGCCGCTGCTCCAGCCCCTGACGTAGCGCCAGATCGCTGGCATGCCGCAGCGCGCTGGCGCGTGTTACCAGAGGATCGCAGGCCCGACTGGCTGCGCAGAGCATCAGCGTCACCAGCAACGAACCGGTAAACATCAGCCCCCAGTAGCGCAGGCAGCGACGCTGTTGCCGCTGGCGCCACGGCAGAAGATTGGCCGCCCTCATCGCGAGTGTTCTCCGGTCGCCAGCGCCAGCGCGACGCTGAAATCCGCCCCATTTTCAGGCAGCGGCGGCTGCGTGCGGGATAACGCGCACCAGGGGTCAAAACTGCCTGCGCCACAGCAGGCAATCTCGTCGACCCTGAGAGCCAGCAGAGCAGCCAGCCGATCGACGTCAGGAGCCTCCGCCAGCCCGCGCCTGCCCCACTGGTGACGCATCGCCCATAGCCACTGATCCCGGTCGCGCCAGGCGACGCACTGGGCCGGAGCTTGCACAAAGGGCAACAGGTGGGCCAGCGCTCCGGCGTCGGGCGTGATCGCGGCCAACCGCAGACGCAGCACCTGGGCCAGCTCGAGCAGCGTCGCAATCTCCTTATTCTGTGCCGCCGTCACGTGATAAGCCTGGCTGAAGGTATCCTCCGCATAGTCAAACCGCAGGGCGTCGGGGGGCATCTCCAGCTCACGGCTTATCGCCGAGGCGATCCAGGCGGTCCGTTCGCTGTCGCGCAGGGTCATCGAAGGGCGCGGTAGCGTGCGCTGTAGAGTGCGGGCGGCCGGAAAGGCGAGAAAGATTTGATGTTGATGAGGCAGCATCTGGCGCCACTCGCGCAGTGCCGCAGCCAGTTGTTCGGGCTGAAGAATTTGCCCGTCGCGGATAATGTCCGCCGCCAGGGGGAGCTGCCACCAGCGGCGCAATCCCCACCCCGACTTTTCGCGTACCAGCGCGACGGCCAGAACCTTATCCTGTTGAATATGAACACCTGTATGCCATGTTTTAAACGCCATGTTTCACGATCTCCTTATCGTCCCGGGGGATAACGGCTATATCAATGCTACAGGCTTGCCTTTATACTACCGCGCGATTGTTTAGAAACTGCCCAGTTCAAACTAAATGGGAAATCTCCAGTGAAGTTCGTAAAGTATTTATTGATCCTTGCAGTCTGTTGCATTCTGCTTGGAGCAGGCTCGATTTTTGGTTTGTACAAATATATTGAGCCGCAACTGCCTGATGTCGCTACGCTTCGTGATGTACGACTCCAGATCCCGATGCAGGTGTACAGCACGGACGGCGAGCTTATCGCCCAGTACGGTGAAAAGCGCCGTATCCCGCTGACCCTGAATCAGATCCCACCCGTCATGGTGAAAGCCTTTATTGCCACCGAGGACAGCCGTTTTTATGAGCACCATGGCGTCGATCCGGTGGGGATTTTCCGTGCCGCAAGCGTGGCGTTGTTCTCCGGCCATGCCTCTCAGGGTGCGAGTACTATCACCCAGCAGCTGGCGCGTAACTTCTTCCTGAGTCCTGAAAAAACGCTGATGCGTAAGATCAAGGAAGTGTTCCTGGCAATCCGTATTGAGCAGATGCTGAATAAAGATGAGATCCTCGAGCTCTACCTCAACAAGATCTATCTCGGCTACCGTGCCTACGGCGTGGGCGCGGCGGCGCAGGTCTATTTTGGCAAATCCATTGACCAGTTAACCCTGAGTGAAATGGCCACCATCGCCGGTCTGCCGAAGGCCCCCTCCACCTTCAACCCGCTCTACTCGCTGGATCGCGCTACCGCCCGCCGCAACGTGGTGCTGTCGCGTATGCTGAGCGAAGGCTATATCAGCCAGACCCAGTACGATCAGGCCCGCAGCGACGTGATTGACGCCAACTACCATGCGCCGGAAATTGCGTTCTCCGCGCCGTACCTCAGCGAGATGGTGCGTCAGGAGATGGTCTCCCGCTACGGCGAGCAGGCCTACGAAGATGGCTACCGCGTCTACACCACCATCAGCCGCAACGTCCAGCAGGGCGCGCAGCAGGCGGTGCGTAATAACGTGATTGATTACGACATGCGCCACGGCTACCGCGGCCCGTCAAACGTGCTGTGGAAGGTAGGTGAATCCGCCTGGGACAGTAAAAAGATCGCCGACACCCTGAAACCGCTCCCGGGCTACGGGCCGTTTGTTGCGGCTGTCGTGACCCAGGCCAGTCCGCAGGAAGCCACCGCGATGCTCGCGGACGGCACCTCGGTGTCGCTGCGCATGGAGGGCGTCCGCTGGGCGCGTCCGTATCGTTCTGATACGCAGCAGGGTGCGACTCCGCGCAAAGTGACCGATGCGGTACAGGTGGGTCAGCAGATTTGGGTCCGTCAGGTAAACGACGCCTGGTGGCTGGGGCAGATCCCGGACGTCAACTCCGCGCTGGTCTCTATCAATCCGCATAACGGCGCGGTGCTGGCGCTGGTCGGCGGCTTCGATTTCAACCAGAGTAAATTTAACCGTGCCACCCAGGCGCTGCGCCAGGTCGGTTCCAATATCAAGCCGTTCCTCTACACCGCGGCAATGGATAAAGGCCTGACCCTCGCCAGCATCCTCAATGACGTGCCCATCTCCCGCTGGGATGCCGGGGCCGGTTCCGACTGGCGACCGAAGAACTCACCGGCCGAGTACGCCGGGCCGATTCGTCTGCGTCAGGGTCTGGGACAGTCTAAGAACGTGGTGATGGTTCGCGCCATGCGCGCCATGGGGGTCGATTATGCGGCGGAGTATCTGCAACGCTTTGGCTTCCCGGCACAGAATATTGTGCATACCGAGTCGCTGGCGCTGGGCTCTGCCTCCTTTACCCCGCTGCAGGTTGCGCGCGGTTATGCGGTAATGGCGAACGGCGGCTTCCTGGTCGATCCGTTCTTCATCAGCAAAATCGAGAACGATCAGGGCGGTGTCCTGTTCGAAGCGAAACCGAAAATCGCCTGCGCAGAGTGTGACATTCCGGTGATTTATGGCGATACCCCTAAATCAGAATCCCTGAACAACCAGGATATGGAAGATGTCGCCATTTCTCAGGCGCAGCAAAACGCGGCAGTGCCAATGCCGCAGCTCGAGCAGGCAAACCAGGCGCTGGTTGCGCAGACCGGTGCTCAGGAGTACGCCCCGCACGTGATTAACACACCGCTGGCGTTCCTGATCAAAAGCGCCTTGAACAGCAATATCTTTGGCGAGCCAGGCTGGCAGGGTACGGGCTGGCGTGCCGGTCGCGATCTGCAGCGCAAGGATATCGGCGGCAAAACCGGGACCACCAACAGCTCGAAAGATGCCTGGTTCTCGGGTTATGGTCCAGGCGCGGTGACCTCGGTGTGGATCGGCTTTGACGATCACCGCCGTGATTTAGGTCGTACCACGGCCTCCGGGGCGATCAAGGATCAGATTTCCGGTTACGAAGGCGGGGCCAAAAGCGCTCAGCCCGCGTGGGATGCCTTTATGAAGATGCTGCTGGACGGCGTGCCGGAGCAGCCATTAACGCCACCGCCAGGCGTGGTGACGGTCAATATCGATCGCTACAGCGGTCAGCTGTCCAATGGCGGCAGCAGCCGGGAAGAGTATTTCATCGAAGGCACGCAGCCAACGCATCAGGCGGTGCATGAGGTGGGTACAACGCTGATTGACAACGGCGAGACACAAGAACTGTTCTAAACGTCTGCCCCCTTTCCCGTTGGGAGAGGGGGATCCTTCGGCTACAGCCTTCCCTGCCCTTTCAGCCACTCCCGCACCAGGAACAGCGCACTCACGTTCCGGGCTTCGTTAAAGTCGGGCTCTTCCAGCAGATCCATCAGATGCGCCAGCGGCCAGCGCACCTGCGGCAGCGGCTCGGGTTCATCCCCTTCCAGCGATTCCGGATAGAGATCTTCCGCCAGCACGATATTCATTTTGCTGGAAAAATAGGAGGGAGCCATGCTGAGCTTTTTCAGGAAGGTTAACTCCTTCGCACCAAACCCAACCTCTTCTTTCAGCTCGCGGTTCGCGGCTTCAAAAACCGATTCACCGGGATCGATCAGCCCTTTGGAGAAGCCAAGTTCGTATGACTCGGTCCCCACCGCATATTCGCGGATCAGGATCAGATGCTCGTCAACAATGGGCACAATCATGACGGCTTCGCGCGTGGAGGGACGCATACGCTCGTAGACGCGGCGCACGCCGTTACTGAACTCCAGGTCCACACTTTCAACATTAAACAGACGCGATTTCGCGACGGTCTCAACATTCAGGATGGTGGGCTTTTGTAAAGGTTTGCTCATTTTGACGGGTCTTTGCTGAGTGAACTGGCGTCATTGTGCGATACGCCGCACGGTTTCGGCAATGTCAATCGCGCTTTATTTACATTTATGTAACCTGTGCAGATTCATTCCTTATTTCAGGTCAAAAGTCAAGAGCTTGAAATTATTCCAGGAATTTGCTGATATCCCGTCAGGGTTAGCTTTGCTATTATCAGCGATCACTGGGATGCGCTTCATATTGCTCAAGTTCAACACCTTACATGCCGATAGCCAACCACAGACACGCGTTCACTGTTAAATAAGGTGCTACTGACTACACCTGTAAGAAAAAGTAAGATGGGGAAAGCATGAGCACCATTGTAATTGTCATCGCTGCTATGCTGGCCTGCGCATTCATTGCAGGGTGGTTGTACAGGCGTCGGGCACAGCGTCGATATCGCTTGCCGTATCTCAATGCCTTTGCCGGGGCGAACACCCGCAAGCTCACCGCTGAAGAACGCAGCGCGATTGAGCAATATCTCGAGTCCTTTAACCGCATCCAACAGACGCCGGCGACAGGCGCCAGCGCCGCGCCGGTCTCGTTAAGCCTCAATGCCCAGAGCAACACCGTGCTCTGCGTGACGCGCTCCATTACCCGCTACGGTATTACCACTGACGATCCCAATAAATGGCGTTACTACCTCGACTCGGCTGAGGTGCATCTGCCGCCGTTCTGGGAACAGTACATTAATGATGAAAACAGCGTTGAGCTGATCCACACCGACTCCATCCCGCTAGTGATCGCCCTCAATGGTCACTCCATCGCGGAGTATGTCCAGGAAGCGCCCCACTTTGCGCTGGAGCATGTCAGTTCAACCCAGGCGTCGATTCGTGGGGAAGAGACCGAGCAGATTGAGCTGCTGAATATTCGTCAGGAAACCCATGAAGAGTACGCCCTGAGCCGCCCGGATGGCATTCGGGAAGCGCTGCTGATTGTCGCCGCGTTCCTGCTCTTCTTCTTCTGCCTGATGAGCCCTGATGTTTTTGCTCCCTGGCTTGCCGGGGGCGGCGTGCTGCTACTGGCGGCGGGACTCTGGGGATTATTCGCCCCGCCTGCCAAAAATGCGCTGCGTGAGATCCACTGCCTGCGCGGCACGCCAAAGCGCTGGGGCCTGTTTGGCGAAAACGATCAGGATCACGTCAACAATATCTCGCTGGGCATTATCGATCTGATCTATCCCCGCCACTGGCAGCCGTGGCTGGCCCAGGATTTAGGGCAAAAAACCGATATTGATATCTATCTGGACCGGCATGTCGTACGCCAGGGCCGCTATCTATCCCTGCATGATGAGGTCAAAAATTTCCCGCTACAGCACTGGCTGCGCAGCACGGTGATTGCCGGTGGCGCCGGGCTGGTGCTGGCGATGCTGGTTTTCCTCGTCCCGCTGGATATGCCGATCAAGTTTACCCTGTCGTGGATTAAAGGCGCCCAGACCATTGAAGCCACCAGCGTCGGGGAGCTCGAAAGTGCAGGTGTACGTATTGGCGATACGCTGCGCCTGAAGGGTACCGGGATGTGTAATATCCATGCTCCTGGAACCTGGAACGCCCGCCAGAGCTCACCCTTTACGCCGTTTGACTGCTCGCAGGTGATCTGGAATGACGCGGCGCCCCTGCCGCTGCCGGAATCCGATATCGTCAACAAAGCTACGGCCCTGACCCAGGCCCTGACGAGCCAGCTGCATCCCAAACCGGAAGATAATTCACGCGTCAGCCCGGCATTACGCTCCGCTATTCAGAAGTCCGGCATGATCCTGCTGGATGACTTTGGCGATATCGTCCTGAAAACTCAGGAGCTGTGTGCAGAGCAGGACGAGTGCGTCAGGCTGAAAAATGCGCTGGTTAACCTCGGAAACAGCAAAGACTGGGAGGCGCTGGTGAAACGTGCCGATGGCGGCCGTCTCGATGGCGTCAACGTGCTGCTGCGTCCGGTCAGCGCAGAGTCGCTGGAAAATCTGGTCGCCACCTCTACCGCGCCGTTCGTCATGCGCGAAACCTCACGTGCCGCCCAGGCACTTAACAGCCCTGCCCCCGGCGGCTTTGTGATCGTCAGCGACGAAGGCAGCGAGCTGGTCGATCAGCCTTACCCATCGGTAGCGCTATATGATTACCCGGCCCAGCAGCAGTGGGGCGAGTTCCAGCGCCTGGCGCAGATGCTGATGCGTACGCCGTTCAGCGCCGAGGGGATTGTGACCGGCCTCTTTACCGATGCCAACGGTACCCGCCATGTCGAGCTGCACAGCATGCCGGACAGCGCCGGGTTATGGCGCTACATCGCTACCTCGCTGCTGATGCTGACGATGGTGGTCTGCATGCTCTGGAACGCCTTTATGGCGCTGCGCCGCTACCAGCGCTCGCGCACCCGTCTGGCCGATATTCAGCAATACTACGAAAATTGCCTCAACCCGAAGCTTATCCCCGCGCCTGAGAGCCTGATCGGATAACGCTCCCGCGCGACAGGATATGCTACCCTGTCGCGCACGTTTCTTCTGGCTGGAGTATTCCCCCATGCATTTTGATATCGCCTGGCAGGACGTCGATACCGTCCTGCTGGATATGGACGGCACGCTGCTCGATCTCGCGTTTGATAATCACTTCTGGCAAAAACTGGTGCCGGAGACCTACGGCGAGCAGCAGGGGATCTCCCCGGCAGAAGCGCAGGAATTCATACGCCAGCAATATACCGCCGTACAACATACGCTAAACTGGTACTGCCTGGACTACTGGAGCGAACGCCTCGGTCTGGATATTTGGGCGATGACTACCGCTCAGGGCCCGCACGCCGTGCTGCGTGAAGATACCGTTCCCTTTCTCGATGCCCTGAAAGCGAGCGGCAAGCGGCGCATCCTGCTGACCAACGCGCATCCGCATAATCTGGCGGTGAAGCTGGAACATACCGGTCTGGCCTCACACCTTGATTTATTACTTTCCACCCACACATTTGGTTATCCGAAAGAGGATCAGCGATTGTGGCAGGCGGTGGCAGAAGAGACCGGCCTGCAACCAGAGAGAACGTTGTTCATTGATGACAGCGAACCGATTCTGGATGCGGCGGCAACCTTTGGCATTCGTTATTGCCTTGGCGTGACCAATCCTGATTCTGGCCTGGCTGAAAAAAGTTATCTGCGGCATCCGGGGCTGAACGACTATCGCCGGATGATCCCCTCACTCACCGTGAAGGAGAAGCCATGAAAGAGAAGCCCTCCGAAGGGGTAAGACTGGACAAATGGCTGTGGGCTGCCCGCTTTTATAAAACGCGCGCCCTCGCCCGGGAAATGATTGAAGGCGGCAAAGTGCATTACAACGGGCAGCGCAGCAAACCGAGCAAGCTCGTGGAGCTGAACGCCACCCTGACCCTGCGTCAGGGCAACGACGAACGGACGGTGATCGTGAAAAACGTCACCGAACAGCGTCGCCCGGCAACGGAAGCCAGCACCCTGTATGAAGAGACGGCCGAGAGCGTTGAAAAGCGCGAGAAGATGGCGCAGGCACGTAAGCTGAATGCCCTGACCATGCCGCATCCCGACAGGCGACCGGACAAGAAAGAACGTCGCGATCTGATTAAATTTAAAAATGGCGAGAATGAGTGATTCTTGCTGAACGAGAGATGACTATGGCCCAACACGACCAATTACACCGCTACCTGTTTGAACAATTTGCCGTTCGCGGCGAGCTGGTGACGGTATCCGAAACCTGGAAACAGATCCTGGAAAACCACAACTACCCACTGCCGGTGAAAACCATGCTGGGTGAGCTGCTGGTTGCCACCAGCCTGCTGACCGCAACCCTGAAATTCGCCGGTGATATCACCGTGCAGCTGCAGGGCGATGGCCCGATGAGCCTGGCGGTGATCAACGGCAACAACCAGCAGCAGATGCGCGGCGTGGCGCGCGTACAGGGCGAAATCCCGGAAGGCGCAGACCTGAAAACGCTGGTCGGCAACGGCTACCTGGTGATCACCATCTCTCCGGAAGAGGGTGAACGCTATCAGGGCGTGGTCGGTCTGGAAGGCGATACGCTTGCCGCCTGCCTGGAAGATTACTTCATGCGTTCCGAACAGCTGCCAACCCGCCTGTTCATCCGTACCGGTGAAGTGGATGGCCAGCCTGCAGCCGGCGGTATGCTGCTCCAGGTTCTGCCTGCGCAGGATGCGCAGACCAATGATTTCGAGCATCTGGCAACGCTGACCGAAACCATCAAAGCCGAAGAGCTGCTCACCCTGCCGGCGAACGAAGTGCTGTGGCGCCTGTACCACGAAGAAGAGGTGACGCTGTACGATCCGCAGGACGTCGAGTTCAAATGCACCTGTTCCCGTGAACGCTGCGCGGGCGCGCTGAAAACCCTGCCGGATGAAGAGATCGACAGCATCATGGCGGAAGAGGGCGAGATCGACATGCACTGCGACTACTGCGGTTCGCATTACGTCTTCAATTCGATGGACATTGCCGAGATCCGCAATAACGCCTCCCCGGCCGATCCTCAGCTGCACTAAGTTGTCCCGTTAACTGCCCTCTCACGTGGGGGCAGTTGACCTTTCCTTCCGCTCGGCTACCCTTTCATTTTATTCACTATTTCCCCTCACCTGCTGAATCGTTATCAGTGATGAAAGACTTTCGTAACTTTCTTTCATGTATGCGCTTACACTCACATTCTCGCAGTTAAATTTACCAGAAATTAACCTTTTCAGAACATTTTCACCAACCAAAAAGTGATTCCTGCCATAATCTGCTCCGCGAAGTGACAGGAGTCACAGCGTTTTCCGTCATAAAGGGTTTTTGTCCAGATACGCAAATCTATGAGCCCGGTCGCGGTTAACATTCGAGGAAAAACCCTACAATTTCAGGCAGTATATATTGGCTAAGGAGCAGTGATATGCGTGTTAATGGTTTAACCCCGCAAGATCTCAAGGCTTATGGTATCAACGACGCTCACGATATCGTCTACAACCCCGATTACGATACGCTGTACCAGGAAGAGCTCAATCCAGCACTGGAAGGATACGAACGCGGTATATTGACGACCACCGGCGCTATCGCTGTCGATACCGGTATCTTTACCGGTCGTTCGCCGAAAGATAAGTACATTGTCCGTGACGACACCACCCGCGACACCCTGTGGTGGTCAGATAATGGCAAAGGGAAGAACGACAACAAAGCGATCTCCCCTGAAACCTGGCAGCAGCTGAAATCCCTCGTTACCCAACAACTCTCCGGCAAGCGTCTGTTCATCATTGATGCTTACTGCGGCGCTAACGCCGACACCCGCCTTTCCGTCCGCTTTATCACCGAAGTCGCCTGGCAGGCGCATTTCGTGAAGAACATGTTCATTCGCCCCACCGATGAAGAGCTGCGGAGCTTCGAACCTGACTTTGTGGTGATGAACGGCGCGAAGTGCACCAACCCGAACTGGAAAGAGCAGGGGCTGAACTCGGAGAACTTTGTCGCCTTTAACCTGACCGAGCGTATCCAGCTGATCGGCGGGACCTGGTACGGCGGCGAAATGAAGAAAGGGATGTTCTCGGTAATGAACTACCTGCTGCCGTTACAGGGCATTGCCTCCATGCACTGCTCGGCGAACGTTGGCGAGAAAGGCGACGTGGCGGTGTTCTTCGGCCTGTCCGGCACCGGTAAAACCACCCTCTCCACCGATCCGAAACGCCGCCTGATTGGCGACGACGAGCACGGCTGGGATGATGACGGCGTGTTCAACTTCGAAGGCGGCTGCTACGCCAAGACCATTCGTCTGTCAGCAGAAGCGGAGCCGGATATCTACCAGGCCATCCGTCGCGATGCGCTGCTGGAGAACGTAACGGTGCGTGCCGACGGCACGGTCGATTTTGACGATGCGTCGAAAACCGAGAACACCCGCGTCAGCTACCCTATCTACCACATCGATAACATCGTTAAGCCGGTGTCGAAAGCAGGCCATGCGACCAAGGTGATCTTCCTCACCGCCGACGCGTTTGGCGTGCTGCCGCCGGTTTCACGCCTGACCGCAAGCCAGACCCAGTATCACTTCCTCTCCGGTTTTACCGCCAAGCTGGCCGGTACCGAGCGTGGCGTAACTGAGCCGACCCCGACCTTCTCCGCCTGCTTCGGCGCGGCCTTCCTGTCGCTGCACCCGACGCAGTACGCCGAAGTGCTGGTGAAACGCATGCAGGCTTCTGGCGCCCAGGCGTATCTGGTCAACACCGGCTGGAACGGTACCGGCAAGCGTATCTCAATCAAAGATACCCGCGCTATTATCGACGCCATTCTGAACGGTTCGCTCGATGATGCGGAAACCTTCACCCTGCCGATGTTTGATCTGGCGATCCCGACCGAACTGCCGGGCGTGGACAGCCGTATCCTCGATCCACGCAATACCTACGCTTCACCGGAGCAGTGGCAGGAAAAAGCCACCACCCTGGCGAAACTGTTCGTGGAAAACTTCGAGAAGTACACCGATACGCCGGCAGGTGCGGCGCTGGTGAGTGCGGGGCCTAAGCTGTAGAGACTGTGCCGGGTGGCGCTGCGCCACCCGGCGTATTTTTAACTCTCTTTCACCTGTCCACGGGTAAACGGAACCGGCAGCCACGCGCGGATACTTAATCCGCCCCGCTCGCTGGTACCAATCTCCAACAGACCGTTATGGTTATCCACGATACGCTGCACAATCGCCAGGCCTAAACCGGTGCCGCTGGTGCTGCGCGCGCTGTCTCCGCGCACAAACGGCTGGAACAGGTGTTTACGCTGCTCCGGCTTGATGCCCGGACCATCATCTTCAACCTGGAACCAGGCGCGGTTCAGTTCAGAGCCGCTGCTGACCTTGATCCAGCCGTTGCCGTAGCGGGCGGCGTTAACCACCATATTAGCCACTGCACGCTTGATGGAGAGCGGGTGCATGCGCACGGTGATATCGCCCGGCTGCAGATCGGTTTCGATCTCACGCTCGTAACCGCTTTCGGCCGCCACCACTTCGCCCAGCACCGCGTTCAGCTCTGCGATCTCCATCGGCATCTCCTGCCCGGTGCGCAGGTAGTCGATGAACTGTTCGATAATGGCGTTGCACTCTTCGATGTCCTTGTTGATGGACTCCGCCAGGTAGCCATCCTCCTCGCCCATCATCTCAGTGGCGAGGCGAATACGCGTCAGCGGAGTGCGCAGGTCATGGCTGACCCCGGCCATCAGCAGGGTACGATCGTCGGCCAGCTGTTTAACGCCAGCCGCCATATGGTTGAAGGCGCGGGTCACTGACCGCACTTCCGACGCGCCATACTCGCGCAGCGGAGGCGGGATAATGCCTTTACCGACCTGGAGCGCCGCGTGCTCCAGGTCGACCAGCGGTCGGTTCTGGATACGAATAAACAGCCAGGCGCCGCCTATCGCCAGCAGCATGATCGCCAGGGTGTAACGGAACAGCGGCGAGAAGTCGCCCTGATGGATTTCGGTCAGCGGCACGCGCACCCAGATGTTGGGTGACAGCCAGGTTTTCAGCCAGACTACCGGGGAGCTTTTGTTGACCTCAACGCGCACTTCCGTCGGGCCGCCCAGCTGCTGCGCCATCTGCTGGCTGAGGAATTCGTAGTGTTGCGCCCAGCGCAGGCCTGCGTCTTCCGCCGCTTCGTTGGAATAGAGCGATATCCCCAGCTCACGGTAGATTTCACGGCGAAACGCCGGTGGCACCACCAGCTGCGTGCCATCTTCCAGCTGCAGTTTATCGGTCATCAGCATACGCACTTCGTAGGCCAGGACCTTATTAAACTGCTGGAGGCTCGGCAGGATCGCAAAGTTCAGCACCACCAGGTAGGTCGTCACCAGGCTGACAAACAGCAGGGTGACGATCAGTAACAGGGTGCGGGCAAACGAGCTACGCGGCGAGAAACGCATTCGCCTCATGCTTTAGAGCCGTCCGGGACAAACACGTAGCCCAGACCCCAGACGGTCTGGATATAGCGCGGATGCGCCGGATCCTCTTCCACCATGCGACGCAGGCGGGAGATCTGCACGTCGATGGAACGCTCCATCGCGGAATATTCGCGGCCACGCGCCAGGTTCATCAGCTTATCGCGGGAGAGCGGCTCACGCGGGTGGCTGACTAAGGCTTTCAGTACCGCAAACTCGCCGCTGGTCAGCGGCATAGGCTCGTCTTCACGGAACATCTCGCGGGTACCGAGGTTCAGCTTGAACTTACCGAAGGCGATCACCGCCTCTTCCTGCGACGGCGCACCAGGCAGTTCGTTCGCCTGACGACGCAGTACGGCGCGAATACGCGCCAGCAGTTCACGCGGGTTAAACGGTTTAGGAATGTAGTCGTCGGCGCCAATTTCCAGGCCCACGATACGGTCAACCTCTTCCCCTTTCGCCGTTACCATAATGATCGGCATCGGGTTGCTTTGGCTACGCAGACGACGGCAGATGGAGAGGCCATCTTCGCCAGGCAGCATCAGATCCAGCACCATCAGGTGGAAGGATTCGCGGGTCAACAGGCGATCCATCTGTTCGGCGTTGGCAACGCTACGAACCTGGAAGCCCTGCTCGGTCAGATAACGCTCGAGCAGTGCGCGCAGGCGCATGTCGTCATCCACCACCAGAATCTTATAATTCTCTTGCATTGTCAGTACTCCCAAAGGTTCGGATAATCTTGAACAGCGTATTCTAAAAAAGTGGGCGTTCACGACCAGCTAATTCTGGTATAAATTCTAGTCGAAATTGTTACAAAGCATATTTAACAGGAGCTTATCTGCACATTTCATCACATAACTCATTATTAATCCTGTCTGTTAAGCTAAGTGATACGTAATGTGCGCAAGGTATGCAACCTAAGTCGTAAGGCCAGAGAATGAAAACGCCCCTGATCACCCGCGAAGGGTATGAAAATCTGAAGAAAGAGATGGACACGCTGTGGCGGGAAGAGCGCCCGGAGGTGACCAAAAAAGTGACCTGGGCCGCGAGCCTCGGTGACCGCAGTGAAAACGCCGACTACCAGTACAACAAGAAACGGCTGCGCGAAATCGACCGCCGGGTGCGGTATCTGACCAAATGCCTTGAGAACCTGAAAATCGTCGATTACTCCCCGCAGCAGGAGGGCAAAGTCTTTTTCGGCGCGTGGGTGGAGATCGAAAACGACGACGGCGATCTTAAGCGCTTTCGGATTGTCGGCTACGATGAAATTTTTGGTCGTAAGGATTACATCTCCATCGACTCGCCCATGGCCAGAGCGCTGCTGAAAAAAGAGGTCGGCGATCTGGCCGTCGTGCACACTCCGGCAGGGGAAGCGACCTGGTATGTGAACGCCATCGACTATGTGAAATAACCCGCCGGAACAATCCGAGAGCCTGGCGCGGCGGCTGGCATTTTGCCGTGCCAGTCCGTATAACTATCCCCTGATTTTTCGACCCACAAGATGAAATAGCCATGATGAAAGATTCGCTCTGCCGCATTATTGCGGGTGAACTTCAGGCAAGGGCTGAACAGGTAGAAGCTGCCGTTCGCCTGCTTGATGAAGGGAACACCGTGCCGTTTATCGCACGTTATCGTAAGGAAGTGACTGGCGGTCTGGATGATACGCAGCTGCGTAACCTGGAAACCCGCCTTGGCTATCTGCGTGAACTGGAAGACAGGCGTCAGGCGATCCTGAAATCCATCGGTGAACAGGGCAAGCTGACCGACGAGCTGGCCAAAGCCATCAACGGCACCCTGAATAAGACTGAACTCGAAGACCTCTATCTGCCGTACAAACAAAAACGCCGCACCCGCGGGCAGATCGCTATTGAAGCCGGTCTGGAGCCGCTGGCGGATCTGCTGTGGACGACGCCGTCCCACGACCCGGAAACCGAAGCCGCGAAGTTTATCGATGCCGATAAAGGCGTGGCCGACACTAAAGCCGCCCTCGATGGCGCACGCTACATTCTGATGGAGCGCTTTGCCGAAGACGCCGCCCTGCTGGCTAAAGTGCGTGATTACCTGTGGAAGAACGCCCATATCGTCTCCACCGTGGTGAGCGGCAAAGAGGAAGAAGGGGCGAAATTCCGCGACTACTTCGATCATCATGAACCGATTTCCTCCACCCCTTCTCACCGCGCCCTGGCAATGTTCCGCGGCCGCAATGAAGGTGTGCTGCAACTCTCCCTGAATGCCGACCCGCAGTTTGACGAGCCGCCGAAAGAGAGCCACGGCGAGCAGATCATCATCGACCATCTTGGCCTGCGCCTGAACAACGCTCCGGCGGACAGCTGGCGCAAAGGGGTGGTGAGCTGGACCTGGCGTATCAAGGTGCTGATGCATCTCGAAACCGAACTGATGGGCACCGTGCGCGAACGCGCCGAAGACGAAGCGATTAACGTCTTTGCCCGTAACCTGCACGATCTGCTGATGGCCGCCCCGGCAGGCCTGCGCGCGACCATGGGTCTCGATCCGGGCCTGCGTACCGGCGTGAAGGTGGCGGTAGTGGATGGCACAGGCAAACTGGTTGCCACCGACACCATTTATCCGCACACCGGCCAGGCAGCCAAAGCTGCGGTCGCCGTGGCGGCACTGTGCGAGAAGCACAACGTGGAGCTGGTGGCGATCGGCAACGGCACCGCCTCGCGCGAAACCGAGCGCTTCTTCCTCGATCTGCAAAAGCAGTTCCCGAAAGTGACGGCGCAAAAAGTGATTGTCAGCGAAGCGGGCGCGTCGGTGTACTCGGCGTCCGAGCTGGCCGCGCAGGAGTTCCCGGATCTGGACGTCTCCCTGCGCGGTGCGGTCTCTATCGCCCGCCGCCTGCAGGATCCGCTGGCTGAGCTGGTGAAGATCGACCCGAAATCCATCGGCGTGGGCCAGTACCAGCACGACGTCAGCCAGACGCAGCTGGCGCGCAAGCTGGATGCGGTGGTGGAAGACTGCGTGAACGCCGTCGGCGTTGATCTGAACACCGCCTCCGTCGCCCTGCTGACCCGCGTGGCGGGGTTAACCCGGATGATGGCGCAGAATATCGTCGCCTGGCGTGATGAGAACGGTCAGTTCCAGAACCGCCAACAGCTGCTGAAAGTGAGCCGTCTGGGGCCGAAAGCGTTCGAGCAGTGCGCGGGCTTCCTGCGTATCAACCACGGCGACAACCCGCTGGATGCCTCCACCGTTCACCCGGAAGCCTATCCGGTTGTCGAGCGCATTCTGGCTGCCACCCAGCAGGCGCTGAAAGTGCTGATGGGCAACAGCAGCGAATTGCGTAATCTGAAAGCGGTGGATTTCACCGATGAGAAGTTCGGCGTGCCGACGGTGTCCGACATCATCAAAGAGCTGGAGAAGCCGGGCCGCGACCCGCGTCCGGAGTTCAAAACCGCGCAGTTCGCCGAAGGCGTCGAAACCATGAACGACCTGCTGCCGGGCATGGTGCTGGAAGGTGCAGTCACCAACGTCACCAACTTTGGTGCCTTTGTCGATATTGGCGTGCATCAGGATGGCCTGGTCCATATCTCCTCTCTTGCCGATAAGTTCGTGGAAGATCCGCACACCGTGGTGAAAGCCGGCGACATCGTGAAGGTGAAGGTGCTGGAGGTGGATCTGCAGCGCAAGCGTATCGCCCTGACCATGCGTCTGGACGAGCAGCCTGGCGAGACCAATGCCCGTCGTGGCGGCGGCAACAGCGATGCGCGTCAGCAGCAGCGTCCAGCGGCGAAACCGCGCGGGCGTGAAGCACAGCCATCCGGCAACAGCGCGATGATGGATGCGCTGGCGGCGGCGATGGGTAAAAAGCGCTAACATAGGCAGTGCCCGGTGGCGCTTCGCTTACCGGGCCTACGGTTTGTAGGCCGGGCAAACGCAGTGCCGCCCGGCAAACAGACCGCAAAAATTAAAATAAAAAAAACGGTAATGACTCCAACTTATTGATAGTGTTTTATGTTCAGATAATGCCCGATGACTTTGTCATGCAGCTCCACCGATTTTGAGAACGACAGCGACTTCCGTCCCAGCCGTGCCAGGTGCTGCCTCAGATTCAGGTTATGCCGCTCAATTCGCTGCGTATATCGCTTGCTGATTACGTGCAGCTTTCCCTTCAGGCGGGATTCATACAGCGGCCAGCCATCCGTCATCCATATCACCACGTCAAAGGGTGACAGCAGGCTCATAAGACGCCCCAGCGTCGCCATAGTGCGTTCACCGAATACGTGCGCAACAACCGTCTTCCGGAGCCTGTCATACGCGTAAAACAGCCAGCGCTGGCGCGATTTAGCCCCGACGTATCCCCACTGTTCGTCCATTTCCGCGCAGACGATGACGTCACTGCCCGGCTGTATGCGCGAGGTTACCGACTGCGGCCTGAGTTTTTTTTAAATGGCGGAAAAAATCGTGTTGAGGCCAACGCCCATAATGCGGGCGGTTGCCCGGCATCCAACGCCATTCATGGCCATATCAATGATTTTCTGGTGCGTACCGGGTTGAGAAGCGGTGTAAGTGAACTGCAGTTGCCATGTTTTACGGCAGTGAGAGCAGAGATAGCGCTGATGTCCGGCAGTGCTTTTGCCGTTACGCACCACCCCGTCAGTAGCTGAACAGGAGGGACAGCTGATAGAAACAGAAGCCACTGGAGCACCTCAAAAACACCATCATACACTAAATCAGTAAGTTGGCAGCATCACCAAAAAAACTCTCTTATTTCTTATAAATATGGAACCGATTGCATATCCGTATTTAAACCAATAATTATCACTCCGTTAACAATAAATCTTTTTATCGCTTACCATCATTGCCCGAAAATATTGAGCAAGGTCAATCAGCCCGCAAATTAATAGCCGTATCTACATTCCGTCACATATTTAATATTGATGAGAGAAACCATTCTCATTACCATTGTGCCTGTTGATTATTTAACCGTCCGTTAAGTAGGCACTATGCAATTCACTCCAGCCAGCGCGTGGAAAATTACCGGCTTCACCCGCGAAATAAGCCCGGCCTATCGGCAGAAACTGCTCTCATTAGGGATGCTACCCGGCTCCTCTTTCCAGGTGGTGCGCGTTGCCCCGCTGGGCGATCCGGTGCATATCGAAACCCGACGTGTGAACCTGGTTCTGCGTAAGAAAGATCTCGCCTTAATAGAAGTTGAAGCCCTGTCTCAATAACACGCCAGCTCCCGCAGCGAGTCGAATAGAATGAAAAAATTAACCATTGGCTTAATTGGCAATCCGAATTCCGGCAAAACCACCTTATTTAACCAGCTTACCGGCGCGCGTCAGCGGGTGGGTAACTGGGCGGGTGTGACGGTCGAACGTAAAGAGGGCCAGTTCGCCACCACCGATAATCAGGTCACCCTCGTCGATCTGCCCGGCACTTACTCATTAACCACCATCTCCTCCCAGACCTCGCTGGATGAGCAGATCGCCTGCCACTACATTCTCAGCGGTGACGCCGACCTGCTGATCAACGTGGTGGATGCCTCGAACCTCGAGCGCAACCTCTACCTGACGTTACAGCTGCTGGAGCTGGGCATCCCCTGCGTGGTGGCGCTGAACATGCTCGATATTGCGGAAAAGCAGCAGATCCGCATCGACGTCGACGCCCTCTCCGCCCGTCTGGGCTGCCCGGTGGTGCCGCTGGTCTCCACCCGCGCCCGCGGGATCGACGCCCTTAAGCTGGCCATTGACCGCCACACCCGCAATGCCGACGTGGAGCTGGTGCATTACGCCCAGCCGCTGCTGCGGGAAGCCGGGATCCTCGCCCAGGAGATGGCGCACAGCATGCCGTTCAAACAGCGTCACTGGCTCGGCCTGCAGATGCTGGAAGGCGATATCTACAGCCGCGCCTATGCCGGTGATGCCGCGCAATATCTGGATGTCTCCCTCGCACGGTTGAACGATGAGCTGGACGACCCGGCCCTTCACATTGCCGATGCGCGCTATCAGAGCATCAATGCCATTTGCGACGTGGTGAGCAACGCCCTTACCGCCGAACCAAGCCGCTTTACCCGGGCGATGGACACCCTGATCCTCAACCGTTTTCTCGGCCTGCCGGTCTTCCTGCTGGTGATGTACGTGATGTTCCTGCTGGCCATTAACATCGGCGGCGCGCTACAGCCGCTGTTTGATGTCGGCTCGGTGGCCATCTTTATTCACGGCATTCAGTGGCTGGGTTACACCCTGCACCTGCCGGAATGGCTGACCATTTTCCTCGCCCAGGGGCTGGGCGGCGGGATCAACACCGTGCTGCCGCTGGTGCCGCAGATCGGCATGATGTATCTGTTCCTCTCGTTCCTTGAGGACTCCGGTTATATGGCCCGCGCGGCCTTTGTGATGGATCGCCTGATGCAGGCGCTCGGCCTGCCCGGCAAATCCTTTGTACCGCTGATTGTCGGCTTCGGCTGCAACGTGCCGTCGGTGATGGGCGCCCGCACTCTGGATGCGCCTCGCGAACGGCTGATGACCATCATGATGGCGCCGTTTATGTCCTGCGGCGCACGGCTGGCGATCTTCGCGGTGTTTGCCGCGGCCTTTTTCGGCCAGGAGGGGGCGCTGGCGGTCTTCTCGCTGTACGTGCTCGGCATCGTGATGGCGATCCTCACCGGCCTGATGCTCAAACACACCATCATGCGTGGCGAGGCGTCGCCGTTCGTGATGGAGCTGCCGGTCTATCACGTTCCGCACATGAAAAGCCTGCTGATCCAGACCTGGCAGCGGCTGAAAGGTTTTGTCCTGCGGGCGGGTAAAGTGATTGTGGTAGTCAGTATTTTCCTCAGCGCGCTGAACAGCTTCTCACTCAGCGGCAAGGCGGTAGACAACATTAACGACTCGGCGCTGGCCTCCGTCAGCCGCGTCATCACCCCGCTGTTTAAACCAATTGGCGTACATGAAGACAACTGGCAGGCCACCGTCGGGCTGTTCACCGGCGCGATGGCGAAAGAGGTGGTGGTCGGCACGCTGAACACCCTCTACACCGCAGAGAATATTCAGGAAGAGGAATTTAACCCGGCGGCGTTTCACCTCGGGGACGAACTGTTCAGCGCCGTGGATGAAACCTGGCAGAGTCTGAAAGAGACCTTCAGCCTGAGCGTGCTGGCGAACCCGATTGAAGCCAGCAAAGGCGACGGGGAGATGGCGACCGGGGCGATGGGCGTGATGAGCGAGAAGTTTGGCAGCGCCTCGGCGGCCTACAGCTACCTGATCTTCGTCCTGCTCTACATTCCGTGCATATCGGTGATGGGGGCGATTGCCCGCGAATCGAGCCGCGGCTGGATGGGCTTCTCCGTCCTGTGGGGGCTGAATATCGCTTACTCGCTGGCAACGGTGTACTACCAGACGGTCAATTTCAGCCAGCATCCGCACTACAGCCTGGTCTGTATCCTGGCGGTGGTGCTGTTTAACGTGGTGGTGATGGGCCTGTTACGTCGGGCGCGCAGCCGCGTGGACGTTAACCTGCTGGCGAAAGGCAGAACCGCAGCGGCCTGCTGTGACAGCCCGGCCAGCGACTGTCATTAGGAGGCGGCATGGCATCGTTAATTGAGGTTCGTGATTTACTGGCGCTACAGGGGAGAATGGAAGCCACCCAGCTCAGCCAGATCCTGCGCATGCCGCAGGCGATGATCGAGGCCATGCTGGAGCGTCTGGAGGCGATGGGGAAAGCGCAGCGCATCCAGGAGGATCCCGACGGCTGCTTATCCGGCAGCTGTAAAAGCTGTCCTGAAGGAAAAGCCTGCCTCAGGGAGTGGTGGGCGCTGCGTTAATCGTTAATAAAGCCGGGCAACTCTGCCCGGCTTTATGTGTTTATTTGTAGACGTCTGCGGTCGCGCGGATGTCTTTCTGATCTTTGTTGGCGCTGGTGACGACATAGTACTTACCGCCCAGCTCATCTGCTTTCTGGGAAAGCTCTTTTCTCGCATCCATTGGCGCGGTGGTATCAGATGTAGAGATATCGCCAACCTTCGTCAAATTCATCTCTTTCACTTTATCTTTCTGGATCTCTTCTGCCGCCATAACGCCAAAAGAGAGTGAACCAATAACCAGAGAAGCAACAATACCTGTAACAAGTTTCATAGCCATGACTCCCAAAGAGGATTGTAGTTTTGATTATCGAAGGCGGGATACCCGCAACGATATATTGAGTATTGTTGCGGTATGTCACTTTTTCCAGCGGGAATGAAAAATAATCAGTTTAAACGCTGACTTAAGGCAATCAACGCCGCGCAAAACTCGGCGGAGTGAGAGACAAAGGGCGCATGCGCCGCTTTGGCGACAATCAGGGCTTCGCTCTGCGGCCATTGCTCATCCAGCAGCGGCACGATCTTGCGCGGGACCAGCCCGTCGAGGTAACCATAAATACGCAGATGCGGCAGCGTCAGCGACGCCAGCGGCGCGCGCAGATCGGCCGTTTTCAGGATCTCCAGCCCGCCATTCAGCACTTCCACCTCCGGCATCGGCAACGCCAGCACCGTGGTTTTCAGCGTCCGGGCGTCCTGGCGTGCGGTTTCGGTGCCCATGGTCTGTAGCGCAAGAAAACGCTCCACCGTGCGCTGGAAATCGTTGCTCAGCTGCTGCTGGAAACCGGCCAGCACCTCGGGTTTGATCCCCGGCCACTCCGCCTGGGCGCTAAAACACGGGGAGGAGGCGACGGTCACCAGGGCCTGCACCCGCTCAGGATGCGTCAGGGCAATCTGGCTCGCCACCAGCCCGCCCAGGCTCCAGCCCAGCCAGATCGCCTTATCCGGGGCCTGCGCCAGCACCTGCTCCGCCATGTCGGCAAGAGGCATTGCGCCGAAATCACGGCTGCGGCCAAAGCCCGGCAGATCCACCAGGTGCAGCGTGAATTGCGAGGCCAGTTCCTCGCTGATGCAACGCCATACTTCGGCATTCAGCCCCCATCCGTGCAGCAGCACAAGATGGCAATTTCCTGTCCCGACGGTCTGCCACCAAAGGTTATTCATCGATTACTGTTCTCTTTTTTCACAAGGAGGTTGTCTATGCTAACAGTGCCCGGCTTGTGCTGGCTATGTCGGATGCCGCTTGCGCTCAGCCACTGGGGCGTCTGTTCCGTGTGCGAAAAGGGGCTGACAGGGCGGACAGGTGTTTGTCCGCAGTGCGGTTTACCGGCCATTCATCTCCACCTGCCCTGCGGCCGCTGCCTGCGCAGACCGCCGCCCTGGCAGGCGCTGGTGGCGGTGAGCGGCTATACACCGCCGCTGAGCCAGCTGGTGCATCAGCTGAAGTTTTCCCGCCGCAGTCAGCTGGCAAAACCGCTGGCGAGGCTGTTACTGCTGGCGCTGCTGCGCGCCAGGCGCAGCCGGGGGTTGCCGGATGTTGATACGCTGGTCTGCGTACCGCTCTGGTCACGGCGTCACTGGCGGCGCGGGTTTAACCAGAGCGACCTGCTCTGTCGCCCGCTGGCCCGCTGGCTAAACTGCTGCTATGTTCCCGATGCCATTCGCCGCAACCGCGCCACCCCGGCCCAGCATCAGCTCAGCGCCAGGTTGCGTAAACGCAACCTGCAGCACGCTTTTACTCTTGAATTACCGGTCGTCGGGCGCCATATCGCTGTGGTGGATGATGTCGTGACCACAGGCGCTACCGTCGCGGAACTCTCCCGCCTGCTTTTGCGAAGCGGCGCAGCGTCGGTTCAGGTATGGTGTCTGTGTCGAACCTTGTAGCGCCCTCAGGTTGGGCGTATTATACCCAGGTATTTTAGTCAACTATTAGGCCAATGCTATGATCCGTATTTCCGATGCTGCACAAGCGCACTTTGCCAAACTGCTGGCAAATCAGGAAGAAGGGACCCAGATCCGCGTGTTCGTGATCAACCCGGGCACCCCGAATGCAGAATGCGGCGTCTCTTATTGCCCACCGGATGCTGTGGAAGCAACTGACACTGCCCTGAAATTTGAGCAACTCACTGCCTATGTCGATGAGCTGAGCTCCCCGTATCTGGAAGATGCGGAAATTGATTTTGTGACCGACCAACTGGGTTCCCAGTTAACCCTGAAAGCACCCAACGCCAAAATGCGTAAAGTGACCGATGACGCCCCGCTGATGGAGCGCGTTGAGTACCTGCTGCAGTCCCAGATTAACCCGCAGCTGGCAGGCCACGGTGGTCGCGTCACTCTGATGGAGATCACCGAAGACGGTCTGGCCATTCTGCAGTTTGGCGGCGGCTGTAACGGTTGTTCCATGGTCGACGTGACCCTGAAAGAGGGGATCGAGAAGCAGCTGCTGAACGAGTTCCCGGAGCTGAAAGGCGTGCGCGATCTCACCGAACACCAGCGCGGCGAACACTCCTACTATTAAGTTGCCGTTATCTGTTGCCCGGTGACGCGTAGCGATCCGGGCCTCTCCCCCTTCTCCCCTGCTTCAGAACATGACCTGCGTCTCAGATTTCACATTTTGACCGCCAGGGTCATTCTCAATCCGCACATGTTACCCGTATCATTCTCGCGGGCACTCAAACACCTTCACGCCGACCGACTAAGCTTAATGATTTAGAAGGCAGCCTGTCTTTGTGCCTGGAAGTACGCTGTTCCCAGTTGGGGCAACATTAATATGTCGTTGAAACAATGACGTTACCCATAACAATTTTAAAGGCCAGATAATCATGCCATTAGTCATCGTCGCTATCGGTGTAGTCCTGTTACTGCTCCTGATGATCCGTTTCAAAATGAACGGCTTCATTGCCCTTGTACTGGTGGCCCTTGCTGTCGGCCTGATGCAAGGGATGCCGCTGGTAAAAGTTATCAGCTCCATTAAAGCCGGTGTGGGCGGTACGCTCGGTAGCCTCGCGCTGATCATGGGCTTCGGCGCTATGCTCGGCAAAATGCTGGCTGACTGCGGTGGCGCACAGCGCATCGCGACCACGCTGATTGCAAAGTTCGGCAAAAATAATATTCAGTGGGCAGTGGTCTTAACCGGCTTCACCGTCGGTTTTGCACTGTTCTACGAAGTGGGCTTCGTGCTGATGCTGCCGCTGGTGTTCACCATCGCCGCCTCTGCCAGCATCCCGCTGCTGTACGTGGGTGTGCCAATGGCCGCTGCGCTGTCCGTAACCCACGGCTTCCTGCCGCCGCACCCGGGCCCGACCGCTATCGCCACCATCTTCCATGCGGACATGGGTAAAACCCTGCTGTTCGGTACCATTCTGGCGATCCCGACCGTTATCCTCGCAGGGCCGGTGTTTGCGCGTTGCCTGAAAGGCATCGACAAGCCGATCCCGGAAGGTCTGTACAGCGCGAAAACCTTTACCGAAGAAGAGATGCCGAGCTTTGGCGTCAGCGTCTGGACCTCTCTGGTACCGGTAGTGCTGATGGCCCTGCGTGCCGTCTGTGAAATGGTGCTGCCGAAAGGCCATCCAGTTCTCGGCGTGGCGGAGTTCCTCGGTGACCCGGTCATGGCAACGCTGATTGCGGTCCTGATTGCGCTGTTCACCTTCGGTCTGAACCGTGGCCGCTCCATGGATCAGATTAACGATACCCTGAGCTCTTCGATCAAAATCATCGCCATGATGCTGCTGATCATCGGTGGTGGCGGTGCGTTCAAACAGGTTCTGGTTGATAGCGGCGTGGACAAATACATCGCCTCCATGATGCATGACACCAACATCTCTCCAATCCTGATGGCGTGGTCTATCGCGGCGGTGCTGCGTATTGCCCTGGGTTCTGCGACCGTTGCGGCCATTACCGCGGGCGGTATCGTTGCCCCTCTGATTGCCACCACCGGCGTCAGCCCAGAGCTGATGGTTATCGCGGTGGGTTCCGGTAGCGTGATTTTCTCTCACGTGAACGATCCGGGCTTCTGGCTGTTCAAAGAGTACTTCAACCTGACCATCGGTGAGACCATCAAGTCCTGGTCGATGCTGGAAACCATCATCTCCGTCTGCGGGCTGATCGGGTGTCTACTGCTGGGTGCGGTGGTGTGATGTAACAGTGCCGGGTGGCGGCTACGCCTTACCCGGCCTACAGGGTCAATAAAAAACCCGCCATCTGGCGGGTTTTTTATCACTTCTTCTTCGCAGCCGCTTTGCGCCGCTTATCCAAATCCTTAATCAGCTTGTTCACCCCGTCATCGGCAAACATCGCTTCAAGAGACGTAGACAGCTTGCGACGCCAGTTCTTGTACTGATAGCTGGTGCCCGGGATGTTGACCGGCTCCGCCATATCAATCCAGTCTTCCGGCTGCAGCCCCAGCAGGGCGCTGTTGCTGTCGGCAATGTAGCGCTGCAATCCGCGGTTGAGCGTCGGGGTCATCGACATCAACGATGCCTTGCGCCCGGTGCGCTTTGGCAGGCAGCCGTGCGCGTGCAACGCATCCAGCAGCCCCTGCTTCGACAGCTCGCGATCCTGATACAGCCCACGCAGCATCACTTCGTCAGGGTAGAGGCCCAGCGTTTTGCCCAGGGTAAGGTCGCCGCTGTCCCACCAGCCACGAAGCGTAGGAAGGTCATGCGTCGTCGCGACTGCCATTGATTGTTCTGGATACGCCTCCGGCGCGCGGAAGTTCTTCTCAAGGTCGTTTTCAAAATAGAGCACTTTATAAGAGTAAACGCCGCTGTCACGCAGCTTGCTGACGATTTCAACCGGCACGGTGCCGAGATCTTCCCCGATCACCATGCAGTTATGGCGCTTGCTCTCCAGCGCAAGGATGGAGAGCAGATCGTCGACCGGATAATGCACGTAGGCCCCGTGGTCGGCGGTTTCACCGTAGGGGATCCACCACAGACGCAGGACCGACATCACATGGTCGATACGCAGCGCGCCGCAGTTCTGCATGTTGGCGCGCAGCAGCTCGATAAAAGGCTCATAGGCGCGAGCCGCAATCACGTGCGGGTCCATCGGCGGCAGGCCCCAGTTCTGACCCAGCGGGCCAAGAATATCCGGTGGCGCACCGACGGAGGCTTTCAGGCAGTAGAGCTCGCGATCGCACCAGGTCTCTGCCCCGCCCTCGGCCACGCCGACCGCCAGGTCACGGTACAGGCCAATCGGCATATCGTAGCCCTGGCTCTCCTGCCAGCAGGCGGCAAACTGGGTGTACGCCAGCCACTGTAGCCAGAGATAGAAATCGACCTCATCGGTATGCTCTTCGCAAAACGCTTTCACCGCCGGGGAATCAACGGACTGGTACTGCTCAGGCCACACCGGCCAGCCCCAGCGCATTTCGTCCTCTTTCACCTGATACGCGTGCAGCGCATCGAACGCCGCCTGCCAGTACAGGCTCTCCCCTTCGCGGGCAACAAACGCCCGGAAGGCCGCCATCTGTTCGTCGTCACGCCGGGCAAAGCCTTTCCACGCCATGCGCAGTGCGGCCATCTTCAGCGCGGTGACAGAAGCATAATCGACCCACTCGGCATCGCGGGCGCGTTGCAGCGCCTGCCGGGTGGTCTCCATCTTCCACCATGCCTGCGCCTCGTCACTGTTGCGAAAATCCTCCACGGCGTTAACGTCAATGTAAATCACGTTCAGCCAGCGGCGGGATGACGGGCTGTACGGGCTGGCGCTCTCCGGATTCGCCGGATAGAGCGCATGGATCGGATTGAGGCCGATAAAGGCCCCGCCGCACTTGCCGACGTCGGCCAGCATCTTCTGCAGATCGCCGAAGTCGCCAATGCCCCAGTTAGCCTCCGAGCGCAGCGTGTATAACTGCACGCAGGCGCCCCACAGCTTCTTGCCCTCTTTCAGCGCCTGCGGCTCGTAGCAGCGTTTTGGCGCGACGATCACCCGGCAGTGCCAGCGATGGGCATCCTGAGTCAGCGTCAGGGTGTGGTAACCCTCCGGCAGTTTTGCCGGCAGGTTGAGATTTTTGCCGCCCGTGGCGTGGCCTTTGTGCTGATGCCCCTCTTCGGTGGTCAGCAGCCAGCTAAAGTCGCCGCTGCCTTCAATCATCAGCGGCATCTTTTTGCCCGCGGTATAGACCATCACGTTCGGGACGGCGGTGACCGCCGCTTTCGCGACGGGTTTGGCTTTGTGCATAGCATCCAGCAAACGCCTCTTGGTCTCAGCACCAATAGACTGCGGTTTACCATGAGCATTGATATAGCTGGGGCTGATCCCCGCCGCCAGGGCGGCATTATCGAGACGTTTACTTTCCATCGCGCTTCCTTAGCGTTTTGCCTGCCAGATACGGGCCTGGTAGTCGCGGATTGAACGGTCAGAACTGAACATGCCGCAGCGCGCGGTATTCAGAATGCACGCCCGGGTCCAGGCTTCCTGGTCGCGATACAGGACATCGACCTGCTTCTGGGCCTCAACGTAGCCCGCAAAATCGGCCATCAGCAGGTACGGATCGCCGCCCTGTTTGCCGATGCTGTGCAGAATCTGGTCGAACGCATGCTTGTCGCCGTCGCTGTATTTGCCGCTCTCCAGCTCCTTCAGCACCGCATCCAGCAGTTTGTCTTTTTTACGCCATTTCACCGGGTCGTAACCTTTGGCTTTGATGGCTTTCACCTCTTCCACAGTATGGCCGAAGATAAAGATGTTCTCGTCGCCCACCTGCTCGGCGATCTCAACGTTCGCGCCGTCCAGCGTACCGACGGTTAGCGCGCCGTTCAGGGCCAGCTTCATGTTGCCGGTGCCGGAGGCCTCTTTGCCCGCGGTAGAAATCTGCTCAGAGACGTCCGCCGCCGGGATCAGCAGCTCCGCCGCCGAGACGCAGTAATCCGGCAGGAAGACCACCTTCAGCTTGTCGCCCACCTTCGGATCGTTGTTCACCGCGTCGGCCACTTTATTAATAGCGAAGATGATGTTTTTCGCCAGGTAGTAGCCCGGCGCCGCTTTCGCCCCGAACAGGAACACGCGCGGCACGCGGTCGGCCTCTGGGTTCTCGCGGATCTCTTTGTACAGCGCCAGAATGTGCAGCAGGTTCAGGTGCTGACGCTTGTACTCGTGCAGACGTTTAATCTGGATATCGAAAATCGCGTTCGGGCTGATCTCAATCCCGGTACGGGTTTTGACGAACGCCGCCAGGCGCACCTTGTTGTCCTGCTTGATGGTGCGGTACGTCTCGCGGAACGCCGCATCGTCGGCATACTTCTCCAGGTTGATCAGCTGGTCGAGATCGTTAGCCCACTCTTTATCCAGCGAGGCGTCCAGCAGCGCGGCCAGTTTTGGGTTGCACTGTTTGATCCAGCGACGCGGCGTGATGCCGTTGGTGACGTTGTGGAACTTGTTCGGCCACAGCTGGTGATATTCCGGGAACAGATCTTTCACCACCAGGTCAGAGTGCAGCGCGGCCACGCCGTTCACCGCAAAGCCGCTGACCACGCACAGGTTAGCCATACGCACCTGCTTGTCGAACACCACCGCCAGCTTCGCCCATACTGTTTTGTCGCCCGGCCAGGTTTTATCCACCAGTTTCTTAAAGCGGTTGTTGATCTCGTTGATCAGCTGCATATGGCGCGGCAGCAGGGTTTTAATCAGCTTCTCGTCCCAGCACTCCAGCGCCTCTGGCATCAGGGTGTGGTTGGTGTAGGCGAAGGTCTTACTGGTGATCGCCCAGGCGTCATCCCAGCTCAGCTGATGTTCGTCGATCAGCACGCGCAGCAGTTCCGGAATGGCAATGGTCGGGTGAGTATCGTTTAGCTGGATCACTTCGTAATCCGCCAGCTCCGCCAGCTTGCGGCCCGCCAGGTGGTGGCGACGCAGGATGTCGGCCACGGAACAGGCGCACTGGAAGTACTGCTGCATCAGGCGCAGCTTTTTGCCCGCCAGATGGTTGTCGTTCGGGTAGAGGACTTTGGTCAGCTTGTCGGCGTCGATGCCCTGCTGCTCAGCACGCAGGAAGTCGCCGTCGTTGAATTTAGTCAGGTTGAACGGGTGAGCGTGCGTCGCCTGCCACAGGCGCAGAGGCTGTGCCACGCCGTTACGATAGCCCAGCACCGGCAGATCCCAGGCCTGGCCGGTAATGGTAAAGCCCGGTTCCCACTGGCCCGCTTTTGTCACTTTACCGCCAATGCCGACCTGCACGTCCAGCGCTTCGTTGTGGCGGAACCACGGGTAGCTGCCGCGATGCCAGTCGTCCGGGGCTTCCATCTGCTGGCCGCCCGCAAAGGACTGGCGGAACAGTCCATACTGATAGTTCAGACCGTAGCCGGTCGCCGACTGGCCTACCGTCGCCATCGAGTCGAGGAAGCAGGCCGCCAGACGCCCCAGACCGCCGTTGCCCAGCGCCGGATCGATCTCCTCTTCCAGCAGGTCGGTCAGGTGGATGTTATGGGTGTTCAGCACATCGCTGACCTCCTGATACCAGCCGAGGTTCAGCAGGTTGTTGCCGGTCAGACGGCCAATCAGGAATTCCATAGAGATATAGTTAACGTGGCGCTGGCCTTCGACGGGCTTCACCGCGGGTTGGGCACTCAGCAGCTCGGCGAGCGCTCCGCTGACGGCCTGCCACCACTGGCGGGAGGTCATGTCTTCGGCGGCGTTTAAACCAAAACGCTGCCACTGACGCGTCAGGGCAGCCTGGAATTGAGCTTTGTTGAAAGTAGGCTGTGACATAGGGAATCTGCATCCTGTAGAGAGAAAATGAGGCGTTGGTGCTAGTGTGCCTGGCTCCTCATGCCTCTTCCTCCTCCTGGCGGGGATTAGACAGGGAGGAGTAGCGGGGATGAGCGCTAAAGTGTGATCGCGGCCACCTTCTGCGGCGAAAGTGTGGGGCATTCAGGCCGCGATTTCCGGGAAGGGAGTCAAAAAAATGAAATGCGGTTTCGCCTGAAATATAGGCATGCGGAAATAATTACTTACCCGACGTAATATTGCTCAGAATTTACTGCATCGCAGAATGTTATTTCACCCCCGTAACCTTCCCGGAACTTTATTAACTTTTCACCGCCTTTACGCTTCTATATTCCTTTTTATGCTTAACCTCCTGGAAACACGCCACGCCAGTATCCATGCGCTTTCGAGGCCCATCGGAAAAGTTCCCTTCCCCATCGATATATTTTTGTGACCGAGTGCAAATTAAGGGACATAAAACCCGGACATAACTTGCATTAAAAGGGTTTCTGACCGACCTTATAAGGATTAATTACGAAGCGCAAAAAAATCAAAAATCTCGATTTCCACACAGTGAAGTGAAAACTATGTTGATTCCGTCCAAATTAAGTCGCCCGGTTCGTCTTGACCATACTGTGGTCCGCGAACGCTTGCTGGCGAAACTTTCCGGCGCGAACAATTTTCGACTGGCGCTGGTAACGAGCCCTGCCGGCTACGGCAAAACCACGCTCATTTCACAGTGGGCTTCCGGTAAGACCGATCTCGGCTGGTACTCCCTTGATGAGGGCGACAACCAGCAGGAGCGTTTTGCCAGCTATTTGATCGCCGCCATTCAGCAGGCGACCAACGGACACTGTGTGACCAGCGAAGTGATGGTGCAAAAGCGTCAGTACGCCAGCCTCTCTTCCCTGTTTTCCCAACTGTTTATCGAGCTGGCCGAATGGCACCGCCCGCTCTACCTGGTCATTGATGACTACCATCTGATCACCAATCCGGTTATCCATGAGTCGATGCGCTTTTTCCTGCGCCACCAGCCGGAAAACCTGACCCTGGTGATCCTGTCGCGTAACCTGCCGCAGCTGGGCATTGCCAACCTGCGCGTGCGCGATCAGCTGCTGGAAGTGGGCAGCCAACAGCTCTCCTTTACCCATCAGGAAGCGAAGCAGTTCTTTGACTGTCGCCTGAAATCCCCAATCGAAGTGGCCGAAAGCAGCCGCCTGTGCGACGACGTGGCAGGCTGGGCCACCGCCCTGCAGCTGATTGCCCTGTCGGCCCGACATAACAACAGCTCGACGCAGCAATCCGCCCGTCGTCTGTCGGGGATCAATGCCAGCCACCTCTCCGATTACCTGGTGGATGAAGTGCTCGACAGCGTCGATCAATCCACCCGTCAGTTCCTGCTAAAAAGCTCCCTGCTGCGCTCGATGAACGATGCGCTGATCGTGCGCGTCACCGGCGAAGACAACGGCCAGATGCGCCTGGAGGAGATAGAACGTCAGGGCTTGTTCCTGCAGCGCATGGACGACTCCGGGGAGTGGTTCAGCTACCACCCGCTGTTTGGCAGCTTCCTGCGCCAGCGCTGTCAGTGGGAGCTGGCAACCGAATTACCGGAAATCCACCGCGCCGCCGCCGAAAGCTGGATGGCGCAGGGTTTCCCGAGCGAGGCCATTCACCACGCCCTGGCGGCGGGCGATGCCCATATGCTGCGCGATATTCTGCTCAACCATGCCTGGAGCCTGTTTAACCACAGCGAGCTGGCCCTGCTGGAGGAGTCGCTCCGCGCCCTGCCGTGGGAGAGCCTGCTGGAGAATCCGCGTCTGGTGCTGCTGCAGGCCTGGCTGATGCAGAGCCAGCACCGCTACAGCGAAGTGAATACCCTGCTGGCCCGCGCCGAGCAGGAGATGAAAGGCGAGATGGACGCCGCCCTGCACGGCGAATTCAACGCCCTGCGCGCGCAGGTGGCCATCAACGACGGCAACCCGGAAGAGGCCCAGCGCCTGGCCCTGGGAGCGCTGGAGGAGCTGCCGCTGGCGAACTTCTACAGCCGCATCGTCGCCACCTCGGTGCACGGCGAAGTACTGCACTGTAAAGGCGATCTCACCCGCTCCCTGTCGCTGATGCAGCAGACGGAGCAGATGGCGCGCCGCCATGACGTCTGGCACTACGCCCTGTGGAGCCTGATCCAGCAGAGCGAAATTTTGTTTGCCCAGGGCTTCCTGCAGGCCGCCTGGGAGACCCAGGAGAAAGCCTTCACCCTGATCCGCGATCAGCATCTGGAACAGCTGCCGATGCACGAGTTCCTGCTGCGCATCCGCGCCCAGCTGCTGTGGGCATGGGCCCGACTGGACGAAGCCGAAAGCACCGCCCGTCATGGAGTCGACGTGCTCTCCACCTATCAGCCGCAGCAGCAGCTGCAGTGTCTGGGCCTGCTGGTGCAGTGCTCGCTGGCGCGCGGCGATCTGGATAACGCCCGCAACCACCTTAACCGTCTGGAGAACCTGCTCGGCAACGGTCAGTATCACAGCGACTGGGTATCCAACGCCGATAAGGTGCGGGTGATTTACTGGCAGATGACCGGCGACAAGAAATCGGCGGCCAACTGGCTGCGCCAGACGCCGAAGCCGGAGTTTGCTAATAACCACTTCCTGCAGAGCCAGTGGCGCAATATTGCCCGGGCGCAGATCCTGTTAGGCGAATTTGAACCGGCCGAAATGGTGCTGGAAGAGTTAAATGAAAATGCCCGCAGCCTGCGACTGATGAGCGATCTCAACCGCAACCTGCTGCTGCAGAACCAGCTTTACTGGCAGGCCGGCCGCAAGAATGACGCCCAGCGCGTGCTGCTGGAAGCATTGCAGCTGGCGAACCGCACCGGGTTTATCAGCCACTTTGTGATTGAAGGCGAGACCATGGCGCAGCAGCTGCGCCAGCTGATTCAGCTCAACACTCTGCCGGAGCTGGATCAGCATCGCGCCCAGCGCATCCTGCGGGAGATTAACCAGCATCACCGCCACAAGTTCGCCCATTTCGATGAGACTTTCGTGGAGCGTCTGCTGACCCATCCGGAAGTGCCGGAACTGATCCGCACCAGCCCGCTGACCCAGCGTGAGTGGCAGGTGCTGGGGCTGATCTACTCAGGTTACAGCAACGAGCAGATCGCCGGTGAGCTGGCCGTGGCGGCCACCACCATCAAAACGCATATCCGGAATCTGTATCAGAAGCTGGGTGTCGCCCACCGCCAGGACGCGGTGCTGCATGCGCAGCAGCTGTTGAAGATGATGGGGTACGGGGTGTAATTCATTGCCCGGCGGCGCTACGCTTGCACGGGCCTACGGTTTTGTTGCCATTCATTGCCCGGCGGCGCTACGCTTGCATGGACCTACGGTTTTGTTGCCATTCATTGCCCGGCGGCGCTACGCTTGCCGGGCCTACGGTTTTGTAGGCCGGGTAAGGCGAAGCCGCCACCCGGCACAAACTCAGCACAGTTCTAACTGCAAGTTATTATCTTTAATGACCTTCAACACACCCGCTGGCGGCATCACGTCGGTGTAAACCGCGTTCACCATACTGATACTGCCCATATTCACCATCGCGTTACGGCCAAACTTGGAGTGATCCACTACCAGCATCACGTGGCGCGAGTTCTCGATAATCGCCCGCTTGGTGCGTACTTCGTGGTAATCAAACTCCAGCAATGAGCCATCGGTATCGATCCCGCTGATGCCGAGGATGCCGAAGTCGAGGCGGAACTGGGAGATAAAGTCGAGGGTCGCTTCGCCAATAATGCCGCCGTCACGGCTGCGCAGCTCGCCGCCCGCCAGGATGATGCGAAAATCCTCTTTCTGCATCAGGGTGGTGGCCACGTTGAGGTTGTTGGTGACGACCCGCAGGTTCTCATGGTTCAGCAGGGCGTGGGCCACCGCTTCCGGCGTGGTGCCGATGTCGATAAACAGCGTCGCGCCATTGGGGATCTGGCTCGCCACCTTGCGGGCAATACGCTCTTTCTCAGAGGTCTGCGTCGCCTTGCGATCGTGCCAGGAGGTATTCACCGAGCTGGACGGCAGCGCCGCGCCCCCGTGATGGCGCAGGATACGGTTCTGATCGGCCAGATCGTTGAGGTCACGACGAATGGTCTGCGGGCTGACGGCAAACTGCTCCACCAGCTCTTCGGTGCTGACGTATCCCTGCTTTTTCACCAGTTCAATAATGGCGTCATGACGTTGTGTTTGTTTCATCAGAGTTCCCTGCCAGAATTATGTTCGTTTTCGCGCATTTAGCGTATCGGCAAACGCCATCGCCAGCCCGACTGCCAGCCCGGCCATGTGTGCGCCGTTGGCAATCGCCATGCCAAACAGATCAAACCATCCGGCAATAATCCAGATTAATGCAAAGGCCATTAAACCGCGCTGCAGGTAGATGCCGCTCGCGGGATCGCGCTCGCCGCGCAGCCAGACATAGCCCATCAGCGCGTAAACTACGCCAGAGAGGCCGCCAAACCACGGGCCGCCAAACTTATGCTGGATAAAGCCGCTGAGCAGCGCGCTGATAAGGGTAAGCACGATGAGCTTGCCGCTGCCGAGCCGTGTCTCCACCGCCCCGCCGAGATACCACCACCACAGCAGGTTAAAGAGGATATGCAGCACCGAGAAGTGCATCAGCGCGTGGGTGAAGTAGCGCCAGAACTCGAACTCAACGGAGGCATCATACGGCCAGGCCAGCATCAGCAGGACCTGCTGATCGCCCACCACGCTCATCAGAATGAAGACCAGAATACAGGCCGCCATTAAGACCAGGGTGAACGGCCCCGCGCGTTCACGCACGGTCGCAAGGAAAGGAAAACGCTGGTAGTGCAGCCCGCTGCCGGTATGGCCGGACTGCCAGCTTGCCGCCAGATAGCGCGCATCGCCGGGATTCTCCAGAAAACGCGCCAGCTCGGCGTTGACCCGGGAGGCCTGGCTCTCATCCGCCAGCCAGACGTCGGTCTGGGTATGTTGTTGAATGGTGAGGATAACACCCTGCGTCGCCATGTAATCGACAAACGCCTGGGCGACGCGCGGGTTGGTAAAAGAGGTAATCATCAGCATCGGCGGCAGTCGCTTATTCCACACAAAAGGGGACAGTATATACCCTAAATGCCGGCGTGCTCGACTTCTGCCGGGAAATGACGGTGCCATGCATCGAATCCGCCGTCCACGCTGTAGACCGCTTCAAAGCCCTGCTGCAGCAGGTATTGCGCCGCGCCTTTGCTGCTGTTGCCGTGATAGCACATCACCATCACCGGCGTTTCAAAATCGTTATCGCGCATAAATTCGCTCAGGGAAGCGTTGGTCAGATGAAACGCGCCCGGCGTGTGGCCCATCGCGAAACTTTGCGGATCGCGAATATCCACCAGCACCGCCAGTCCCTGGTGCATCTTCTGGTGGGCTTCTTCTACGTTAATACATTCAAAATGTTCCATGGTGCTCTCTGTTGTTTGTGCAGGTGCAGTGCGGCCTGATGCCCTCACTATCTTATCGGCTAGTGTACGTCCTGACGGCGGGTAAACGCCATTATGTTAGCTGTATCACTCAAATTTGTTTTTTTGATGTTACTAAAATCCGTTTCCTTTGCTAGTATGAGCGATATCGAACATTTTTGAGCTTTAACGAAAGTGCGTGAGGAAACAATGGAAACCAAAGATCTGATTGTTATCGGTGGCGGAATCAACGGAGCGGGCATTGCGGCGGACGCTGCCGGGCGCGGATTATCTGTCCTGATGCTGGAAGCGCAGGATCTCGCCTGCGCTACCTCCTCCGCCAGCTCTAAGCTGATCCACGGTGGCCTGCGTTATCTGGAGCACTACGAGTTCCGCCTGGTCAGTGAGGCGCTGGCCGAGCGTGAAGTGCTGCTGAAAATGGCCCCCCATATCGCGACTCCGATGCGTTTTCGTCTGCCGCACCGTCCGCATCTGCGTCCGGCCTGGATGATCCGCATTGGCCTGTTTATGTACGATCACCTGGGCAAACGCACCAGCCTGCCCGCTTCTGCCGGTGTGCGTTTTGGCTCAGATTCGGTGCTGAAGCCTGAAATCGTGCGCGGATTCGAATATTCCGACTGCTGGGTGGATGATGCCCGCCTAGTGCTCGCCAACGCGCAAATGGTTGAACGCAAAGGCGGCGAGGTGAAAACCCGTACCCGTGCCATTTCCGCCCGCCGGGAAAAAGGGCTGTGGATCGTCGAGGCCGAAGATATTGATACCGGCGAGCGTTTCAGCTGGCAGGCCCGCGGTCTGGTGAACGCCACCGGCCCGTGGGTGAAGCAGTTCTTCGACGAGGGGATGCAGCTGCCGTCGCCGTATGGCATCCGTCTGATTAAAGGCAGCCACATCGTGGTGCCGCGGGTACATACCCAGAAGCAGGCCTATATTCTGCAAAACGAAGACAAGCGCATCGTGTTTGTGATCCCATGGATGGATGAGTTCTCCATCATTGGTACCACCGACGTGGAGTACAAAGGCGATCCGAAAAGCGTCGCTATCGACGAGAGCGAAATCAGCTATCTGCTGAAGGTGTATAACGCGCACTTCAAGAAATCGCTGGCGCGTGACGATGTGGTCTGGAGCTACTCCGGGGTGCGTCCGCTGTGCGATGACGAGTCTGACTCACCGCAGGCCATCACCCGCGATTACACCCTCGATATTCACGATGACCACGGCAAGGCGCCGCTGCTGTCGGTGTTTGGCGGTAAGCTCACCACCTATCGCAAGCTGGCAGAGCATGCGATGGAAAAACTGGCCCCGTTCTATCAGGGTATCGGCCCGGCGTGGACCAAAGGCGCGGTGCTGCCCGGCGGTGATATCGGCGGCAACCGCGATGACTACGCGGCGAAATTGCGCCGTCGCTATCCGTTTATCAGCGAATCCATGGCCCGCCACTTTGCCCGCACCTACGGCAGCAACAGTGAGCTGATCCTGAGTGACGCGAAGGATCTCAGCGATCTGGGCGAACATTTTGGTCACGAGTTCTACGAGGCGGAATTACGTTATTTAGCCGACCACGAGTGGGTACGCCGCGCGGACGATGCGCTGTGGCGTCGGACCAAAGAGGGGATGTGGCTGAATGCGGAGCAACAGTCCCGCGTGGCGCTGTGGCTGGCCGAGCGGACGGGAAAGCGTGAGTTATCGCTGGCGTCCTGAGAGTAATGCCCGGTGGCGCTAACGCTTACCGGGCCTACAAAAGACACAGGATCGTAGGCCGGGTAAGGCGGAGCCGCCACCCGGCATTTTTTACAACTTCACCGGATCAATATGCCAGATGGTCTCGGCATACTCTTTGATGGTGCGATCGGATGAGAAGTAGCCCATGTTGGCGATGTTGTGCATCGCTTTGGTGGTCCACTCTTCCGGCTTGCGGTACAGCTCGTCGACCCTGTCCTGACAATCCACATAGCTGCGGTAGTCTGCCAGCACCTGGTAGTGATCCCCGAAGTTAATCAGCGAATCCACCAGGTCGCGATAGCGGCCAGGCTCGTCCGGGTTAAAGACCCCGGTGGCGATCTGGGTCAGCACCTGACGCAGCTCTTCATCCTTCTCGTAATAATCACGCGGCGAGTAGCCTTTGGCACGCAGGGCCTCAACCTCTTCCGTGGTGTTACCGAAGATGAAGATATTCTCTTCGCCCACGTGCTCCAGCATCTCGACATTTGCGCCATCCAGCGTGCCGATGGTCAGCGCGCCGTTAAGGGCAAATTTCATGTTACTGGTGCCGGAAGCTTCGGTGCCCGCGGTGGAGATCTGCTCGGAGAGATCGGCGGCCGGGATAATCAGCTGGGCCAGGCTCACGCTGTAGTTAGGGATAAAGACGACCTTCAGCTTGTCGCCAATCTGCGGATCGTTGTTGATCACCTTCGCCACGTCGTTGATCAGGTGAATGATGTGCTTCGCCATGTAGTAGGCCGAGGCCGCTTTACCGGCAAAGATATTCACACGCGGCACCCAGTCGGCATCGGGATCGGCCTTGATGCGGTTGTAGCGGGTGATCACGTGCAGCACGTTCATCAGCTGACGCTTGTACTCGTGGATACGTTTGATCTGCACGTCGAACAGCGCTTTCGGGTTGGCCACCACGTTGAGATGCAGCGCCATCCACACCGCCAGCCGCTTTTTGTTCAGCAGCTTGGCATCACGCACCGCTTTATTCACCGTCGGGAAATCGGCGTGCTGTTCCAGCTCGCTCAGCTGGCTTAAGTCGGTACGCCAGTTGCGGCCGATGTTCTCGTCGAGCACGTCGGAGAGCGGCTGGTTCGCCAGTGCCAGCCAGCGGCGCGGCGTTACCCCGTTGGTCACGTTGCAGAAACGCATCGGGAAGATCTTCGCGAAGTCGGCAAACAGCGACTGCACCATCAGGTTGGAGTGCAGCTCCGACACGCCGTTGACCTTGTGGCTGATCACCACCGCCAGCCACGCCATGCGCACCCGGCGGCCATTGGATTCATCAATGATCGAGGTACGGCTCAGCAGGCCGGTGTCGTGCGGGTACTGCTCCTGCAAGGTTTTCAGGAAGAAGTCGTTGATCTCAAAAATGATCTGCAGGTGGCGCGGCAGGATTTTGCCGAGCATATCCACCGGCCAGGTTTCCAGCGCTTCGCTCATCAACGTGTGGTTAGTGTAGGAGAAGACCTGGCAGGTCACCTCGAACGCCTCTTCCCAGCTGAACTTATGTTCGTCGATCAGCAGGCGCATCAGCTCCGGGATCGACAGCACCGGGTGGGTGTCGTTGAGGTGGATGGCGGTTTTTTCCGCCAGGTTGGCGTAAGTTTTATGCAGCTGGTAGTGGCGGCTCAGGATGTCCTGAATGGTCGCGGAGACCAGGAAGTACTCCTGACGCAGACGCAGCTCGCGCCCGGAATAGGTGGAGTCATCCGGGTACAGCACACGGGAGACGTTCTCGGAGTGGTTTTTGTCTTCCACCGCCGCGAAGTAGTCGCCCTGATTGAATTTACCGAGGTTAATCGCGCTACTGGCCTGGGCATTCCACAGGCGCAGCGTGTTGGTCGCGTCGGTGTCGTAGCCCGGGATGATCTGGTCGTAGGCCACGGCCAGGATCTCTTCGGTTTCGACCCAGCGGCTCTTTTTGCCTTCCTGCTGGATACGGCCGCCAAAGCGGACTTTATAGCGGGTGTTGTGGCGCTTGAACTCCCACGGATTGCCGTACTCCAGCCAGTAGTCCGGGGACTCTTTCTGCCGGCCGTCGACGATGTTCTGTTTGAACATGCCGTAATCGTAGCGGATACCGTAGCCGCGTCCCGGCAGGGCGAGCGTTGCCAGCGAGTCGAGGAAACAGGCCGCCAGACGACCGAGACCGCCGTTGCCTAAGCCGGGGTCGTTCTCTTCGTCAATCAGCTCTTCTAAATCTAACCCCATCTCTTCCAGTGCGGTTTTTACGTCGTCATAGATACCCAGCGACAACAGCGCATTGGAGAGGGTGCGGCCAATCAAAAACTCCATCGACAGATAATAAACCTGACGGGTCTCCTGTGAGAGCTGGGCGCGGTTAGAGCGCAGCCAGCGTTCAACCAGCCGGTCGCGCACGGCAAACAGGGTGGCGTTAAGCCATTCGTGTTTGTTGGCAATCACCGGATCTTTGCCGATGGTGAACATCAGCTTGTAAGCGATTGAGTGCTTTAACGCCTCAATGCTTACCGTGGGAGACGCATAGGAAAAAGGTGCATTCATATCTCTGATTCCAGCATTGTTACATCAAGCGTTGATAAAGATCGCGGTAGGACTGCGCCGCAACTTGCCAGCTAAAATCCATGGCCATCGCCTGGCGCTGAACAAAACGCCACAAAGAGGGACGGGACCACAACACGAAGGCACGCCGAATCGCGCGTAACAGCGACCAGGCATTACTGTCCTCAAAGACAAATCCGCTGGCGATTCCGTCTGCCAGGTTCTCCAGCGAGGTGTCGGATACGGTATCCGCCAGCCCGCCGGTACGACGCACCAGAGGCAGCGTGCCGTACTTCAGGCCATACAGCTGGGTTAAGCCACAGGGCTCAAAACGACTCGGGACCAGAATAACGTCGGCGCCCGCCATGATGCGGTGCGAAAACGCTTCGTGATAGCCGATCTGCACGCCCACCTGACCCGGATGCTCGGCCGCGGCCGCGAGGAAGCCCTCCTGCAATACCGGATCGCCGGCACCCAGCAGCGCCAGCTGTCCGCCCTGCTCCAGTAGGCCCGGCAGCGCCTCGAGCACCAGATCGAGCCCTTTCTGGCTGGTCAGACGGCTCACTACCGCAAACAGCGGCACCTTTTCGTTGACCTTCAGCCCCATGGCGATCTGTAGCTGACGTTTGTTCTCGGCCTTATCTTCCACCGAATCGCGGTTGTAGCGCGCGGTCAGCAGCAGGTCCGACTCCGGACTCCAGATTTTTTCATCCACGCCGTTGAGAATGCCCGACAGACGTCCTTCGCGCTGGCGTTGCGCGAGCAACCCCTCCATGCCGTAGCCAAACTGCGGCTCGGTGATCTCCCGCGCGTAGGTCGGGCTCACGGCGGTGATGTGATCGGCGTAATACAGCCCGGCCTTAAGGAATGAAATCTGCCCGTTAAACTCCAGCCCATGGATATTAAAGAACGACCATGGCAGATCGATGTCATCCATATGTTTGGCTAAATACATCCCCTGATAGGCCAGGTTATGCACGGTAAAGACCGACTTCGCCGGATGGCCACGCGCCGCCAGATACGCCGGAGCCAGCCCGGCGTGCCAGTCGTGGGCGTGCACTACGTCCGGGCGCCAGAACGGATCCAGCCCGGAGGCCATCTCCGCCCCGACCCAGCCGAGCAGCGCAAAACGCAGCACGTTATCGGTATAGGCAAATAAGTTGGTGTCGTGGTACGGGCTCCCTGGGCGGTCATACAGATGCGGGGCATCAATCAGGTAAATGCCCACACCGTTGTAATGACCAAACAGTAATGTGATGCGCCCGGCAAAGGTATCGCGGCGGCTGACGATCTGGGCGTCAGGGATGCCGCGACGAATATCGGGAAAAGCGGGTAACAGCACGCGAGTATCGACCCCACCGGCAATTTGCGCCGCCGGTAGCGCCCCAATCACATCCGCCAACCCGCCGGTTTTCAGCAACGGGAACATCTCAGAACAAACGTGTAAAACCTGCATCATCGCTCCTGTTTGATCTGCAGTTTACGCAGCATTTCACGCGTAACCAGCACGATGCCTTCTTCTGAGCGGTAGAAACGGCGCGCGTCCTCTTCCGCGTTTTCTCCAATTACCATGCCTTCCGGAATGACGCAGGCACGGTCGATAACGCAACGACGCAGGCGGCACGAGCGGCCAACCCAGACGTCGGGTAACAATACTGACGAATCAATGTTGCAGAAGGAGTTCACCCGCACGCGCGGGAACAGCACCGACTGCACCACCACCGAGCCGGAAATAATGCACCCGCCGGAGACCAGCGAATTCAGCGTCATGCCGTGGCTGCCCGAGCGGTCCTGCACAAATTTCGCCGGCGGCAGGGATTCCATATGGGTACGGATCGGCCAGTTGTGGTCGTACATATCCAGTTCCGGGGTCACCGAGGCCAGATCGAGGTTCGCCTTCCAGTACGCTTCCAGGGTGCCGACATCGCGCCAGTAAGGTTCTGAATTAGGATCGGACTGTACGCAGGACAGTGGGAACGGATGTGCATAGGCCATGCCAGATTTGGTGATTTTCGGGATGATATCTTTGCCGAAGTCGTGGCTGGATTTCTCATCCTTGTCGTCCTCTTCCAGCAGCTGATAAAGGTAATCAGCATCAAAGACATAGATCCCCATACTGGCCAGCGCTTTGGTGTCGTCCCCCGGCATGGATGGCGGGTTCGCCGGTTTTTCAACGAAATCGATCACTTTGTCGTTTTCATCCACCGCCATCACGCCAAAGGCCGTCGCTTCGGCAACGGGCACCGGCATACAGGCTACGGTGCAGCGCGCCCCTTTTTCGACATGGTCGATGAGCATGCGGGAATAGTCCTGCTTGTAGATGTGGTCCCCGGCGAGGATCACCACATACTCGGCGTCGTAGCGACGAATAATGTCGAGGTTTTGCGTCACCGCATCGGCAGTACCGCGATACCAGTTTTCGCCGTGCACGCGCTGTTGGGCAGGTAACAGGTCGACAAACTCGTTCATCTCCTCACTGAAGAACGACCAGCCGCGCTGAATATGCTGCACCAGAGTGTGTGACTGGTACTGGGTGATCACGCCAATACGGCGAATGCCTGAATTCAGGCAGTTTGACAGGGCAAAATCGATAATACGGAATTTACCGCCGAAGTGGACGGCGGGCTTGGCGCGCTTAATCGTTAAATCTTTTAATCGGGTACCGCGGCCGCCAGCAAGAATCAGGGCAACAGACTTCAATGGCAGCTGACGCGCCAACATTAGAGGGTCGTTCTTATCTAACCTAACCATGATCAACTCCTTTTATTATCATCTCTGGAATACACATACACCGTGCGCAGGCCCATGCCAGGCAGTCATAACGACCGGATTATCCTCTCCGGCAAATGGGGGGATGGCCCGCCACTCCCCTTCGGGTAAAACAATTTCTGCGACCTCATCTGTGGCGTTAAGCGTGATAAGCCAGCTATCCGAAAGCAGGATTTGCAGGCACGGCACGCCGCTTTGCCACTCACGCGCTTCCAACGGTTGCGCCTCTTTATTCAGCCAGCACACATTGCCGTCGCCCTCTTCCCACCACTGATTCAGGGTGAGCGCCGGGATCTGCTGACGCAGATGGATCAGCGCAGCGGTAAAGTCGGCTAATCCACTGTTGGCCTGTTGCCAGTCCAGCCAGGTTAACGGGTTATCCTGGCAATACGCATTGTTGTTACCGTGCTGGCTATGGCCATGTTCATCGCCTGCCAGCAACATCGGCGTTCCTTGCGACAAAAGCAGCGTGGTGAGCAGCGCGTGCACGCTGGCGCGGCGCCGCTCAATCACATTCAGATTGCCACTTAATCCTTCAATACCATGGTTAAAACTGTGGTTATTGAAGGTGCCATCACGATTTTCTTCGCCATTGGCTTCATTGTGTTTCTGATTGAAACAAACGCAGTCACGCAGGGTGAACCCGTCGTGCGCGGTGACCAGGTTGATCGACGCGGAGGGCAGTCGCCCGTTGCGCTTGAACAGATCGCTTGAAGCTGCGAAACGCCCGGCAAACTGGCCGAGTGACAGATCGCGCGCCAGCCAGAAGCGGCGCGCGGTATCACGATAGTGGTCGTTCCACTCGGCAAACGGCGGCGGGAAATTCCCCACCTGGTAGCCGCCCGGGCCGATATCCCAGGGCTCCGCGATCAGCTTCACGCCCGAGAGCAGCGGGCAGTTCTTAATTGCCTCAAACAGCGGCGCCTGCGGGCTGTATTCCGGCGTGCGTCCAATCACTGACGCCAGGTCAAAACGAAAGCCGTCGATATGGAAGGTTTCCACCCAATACTTCAGGCATTCATACGCGTACTGCACCACCGCCGGATGGCTGAGATTGAGGGTGTTACCGCAACCGGTCCAGTTGTGGTAATCGCCATCCTCTCTTAACCAATAATAGCTAGGGTTATCAATTCCGCGCAGGGAGAACGTCGGGCCTTCCAGATCCAGCTCGGCACTGTGGTTGAGCACGATATCCAGAATGACCTCAATACCCGCTTCGTGTAGCGCCTTCACCGCATCACGAAACTCATCCCGGGCCCGCTCGGGATGCGAGGCATAGCGCGGGTCGAGGGCAAACATCGCCATCGGGTTATAGCCCCAGTAGTTGCTGAGACCGAGGCGCTGCAGTCGCGGCTCTGAGGCAAAATGGGCTACCGGTAATAATTCCAGGGCGGTGATCCCGAGATGCTTAAAATAAGCAATCATCACCGGGTGACCGAGCGCCCGGTAGGTGCCGCGGATCGCCTCCGGAATGCCAGGGTGCAGATACGTCAGCCCTTTCACGTGGGCTTCATAGATGACCGTCTTGCCCCAGGGCGTATTGGGGGCGGCGTCCTCTTCCCAGTCGTAGCGATCGTCGCTGACCACCACGCTGCGGGGCGCCACCGCGGCACTGTCCCGGTGATCGGCGGTCACTTTGCCGCTGTGCAGCAGAACATCGTCCTTCAGCGTGCCTTCAACCTGATACGCACAAGGGTCGAGCAGCAGCTTGGCCGGGTTAAAGAACAGCCCTCTGGACGGTTCCCAGGGGCCATGCACCCGGAAACCATAGTGGGTGCCGGGCCGGGCATGCTCGAGGTAGCCATGCCAGATATCGCCAGTGCGACCCACCAGATCGTAACGATGTTCAATGCCCTTCTCGTCAAACACGCAGAGTTCAACCCGATCCGCATTGGCGGAAAAGAGGGTGAAGTTCACCCCTTTGCCATCGTAGCGTGCGCCGAGCGGCGCCGGGTTACCTGCAGCGAGCTGCGTCATTCCCCCTCCCGCACCAGCCAGATCGTGGACAGCGGCGGCAGGGTAAGGCTCAGGGACTGTGGTCGACCATGGCTCTCCTGCTCATCGCTCTGCACCAGCCCGCCATTGCCCGCGTTGCTGCCGTGGTAATGCATGGAGTCGGTGTTCAGCACCTCACGCCATTTGCCCGGCTGATTGATGCCGAAACGGTAGTGATGACGCGTGACCGGGGTGAAGTTACTGGCAACGATGATTTCGTTACCCACTTTGTCACGACGGACAAAGATCAGCACCGAGCGCTCGTTGTCATCCACCACCAGCCACTCGAAGCCGTAATCATCAAAGTCCAGCTCGTGCAGCGCTTTGTGGTGCCGATAGGTATGGTTGAGGTCGCGCACCAGGCGCTGAACGCCGTGATGCCAGTTGTCGCCCCCTTCCAGCAGGTTCCAGTCGAGACTGGTATCGTGGTTCCACTCCCGGCCCTGGGCGAACTCGTTGCCCATAAACAGCAGTTTTTTGCCCGGGAAGGCGAACATCCAGCCGTAGTAGGCGCGCAGGTTGGCAAACTTCTGCCATGCATCGCCCGGCATACGGTCGAGAATCGATTTTTTGCCGTGGACCACTTCGTCGTGGGAGAGCGGCAGAACAAAGTTTTCGGTGCTGTTGTAGAGCATGCCGAAGGTCAGCTTGTTGTGGTGATACTGGCGATGCACCGGATCCAGCTTCATGTAGTCCAGGGTGTCGTGCATCCAGCCGAGGTTCCACTTGAACCAGAAGCCGAGGCCGCCCATCGAAGGTGGCCGAGAAACGCCCGGGAAGTCCGTGGACTCTTCCGCCATCGTCACCGCACCCGGTGTTTGCTCCCCAAGAATACGGTTGGTGTTACGCAGGAACTCAATGGCTTCCAGGTTTTCACGACCGCCGAACTCGTTCGGGATCCACTCTCCCTCTTTGCGGCTGTAGTCGCGGTAGATCATCGAGGCGACGGCGTCCACGCGCAGGGCATCAATGCCGAAACGCTCGATCCAGTAAAGCGCGTTGCCCACCAGATAGTTGGTCACTTCCCGACGGCCGTAGTTGTAGATCAGGGTATTCCAGTCCTGGTGATAGCCTTCGCGCGGATCGCTGTGCTCATACAGGCTGGTGCCGTCGAACTCCGCCAGACCAAAGTCATCGGACGGGAAGTGGCCCGGCACCCAGTCGAGGATCACGTTCAGCCCGGCGGCGTGTGCGGCGTTGATAAAGTAGCGGAAGTCGTCGCGGGTGCCGAAACGGCGGGTCGGGGCATACATGCCGGTCGGCTGATAACCCCAGCTGCCGTCGAACGGGTGTTCATTAATGGGCAGCAGCTCCAGATGGGTAAAGCCCATCCATTTCACATACGGGATCAGCTGGTCGGCCAGCTCCCGGTAGCTGAGCCAGAAGTTGTTATCGGTATGACGACGCCAGGAGCCAAGATGGACTTCATAAATGGAGATCGGCATATCGAACTGGTTGGCCCGGATGCGTTCTTCGCTCTGGGCGACTTTCTCCGGCAGACCGCAAATGAGCGATGCGGTTTCCGGGCGCATTTGCGCTTCGAAGGCATAGGGATCGGCTTTGATGCGCAGATTGCCGTGCGCATCGATCAGCTCGTACTTGTACAGCTGGCCGTTTTGCGCGCCGGGGATAAACAGCTCCCAGATGCCGGTCTCGCCACGCAGGCGCATCGGGTGGCGACGGCCATCCCAGTAGTTGAACTGCCCCACCACCGACACGCGCCGGGCATTCGGAGCCCAGACGGTAAAGCGGGTGCCGGTCACGCCGTCCATGGTGTCAGAATGGGCGCCGAGCGTCTCATAGGGACGCAGGTGCGTCCCCTCAGACAGCAGCCAGGCATCCATCTCCTGCAGCAGCGGACCGAAGCGATAGGGATCGTCGATCAGGTTCTGCTGACCATGCCAGATGACGGCGAGCTGATAACGGAAGACGTTTTTACGGCGGGCCATCACGCCGGCGAAGAAGCCGCGTGAATCGATACATTCGAGTTTACCGACCTTGCGCCCGGTTTTGGGTTCGATGACCCACACCTCCGTCGCGTCAGGTAACAGTGCACGGACTTCCAGTCCAGCTTCAGTGCGGTGCATGCCAAGTACAGAAAATGGATCCGCAAAGTGACCCGCAATAAGCGCATTAATCACGTCTCTATCAATACGAACGGACATGGTATTCATCCTGTTTTTTTAGTTGCCGCCCCTTTCGCCACCGGGTACGACCTTAATGTGACCTGGATGGAACAGCACCTTGTGCATCCTCTCTGTTCCATCCAACCTCCAGGCGGAATATGTGACATCCCGCATAAAGCATAGCCAACGCTTTATATGACTCCCGAAAAATAATGAATCATTTGCGTTTTCGTCCTTTAGTACGCAAAAAAAGGGGTGATAAATCACCCCTAAGTATTAAGTATTTATTACGCCAGCTGGCGTAGCATCCTGCGCAGCGGCTCTGCGGCACCCCACAGAAGCTGATCGCCGACGGTAAAGGCGGACAGGTATTCCGGGCCCATATTTAGTTTACGCAGGCGTCCTACAGGGGTAGATAATGTGCCGGTGACCGCAGCCGGGGTCAGCTCACGCATGGTGATATCGCGGTCATTAGGGATGACTTTTGCCCACTGATTGTGCGAAGCGAGCAATTCCTCCACAGTATGTATGGATACATCTTTTTTCATTTTAATTGTGAATGCCTGGCTGTGGCAGCGCAGCGCGCCGATGCGCACGCACAGGCCATCAACCGGGATCGCGGAGGCGGTACGCAGGATTTTGTTAGTCTCCGCCTGGCCTTTCCACTCTTCGCGGGTCTGGCCGTTATCCAGCTGTTTGTCGATCCACGGGATCAGGCCACCGGCCAGCGGTACGCCGAAGTTATCTACCGGCAGCTCGCCGCTGCGGGTCAGCTGAGTGACTTTACGCTCGATATCGAGAATAGCGGACGCCGGGTTTGCCAGCTCTTGTGCCACGCTGTGGTGCAGCTGGCCCATCTGGGTCAGCAGCTCGCGCATATGGCGCGCGCCGCCGCCGGAGGCCGCCTGGTAGGTCGCCACAGAGACCCACTCCACCAGATCCTGGGCAAACAAACCGCCCAGCGACATCAGCATCAGGCTGACCGTACAGTTACCGCCCACGAAGGTTTTGACGCCTTTGTTCAGGCCATCGGTGATGACGTCCTGGTTAACCGGGTCAAGAATGATGATCGCGTCGTCTTTCATGCGCAGCGAAGAGGCCGCATCAATCCAGTAGCCCTGCCAGCCGCTTTCACGAAGCTTTGGATAAATTTCGTTGGTATAATCGCCGCCCTGGCAGGTGACAATAATGTCCAGCGCCTTCAACGCTTCCAGATCGTAAGCATCCTGCAACGTGCCTGTGGTACCCCCAAAGGACGGTGCAGCCTGGCCGAGCTGGGAAGTGGAGAAGAAGACCGGGCGGATAGCGTCGAAATCGCGCTCTTCAACCATGCGTTGCATGAGTACAGAGCCGACCATACCGCGCCAGCCGATAAAACCAACGTTTTTCATAGCATTTTTTTCCTGCAGAGGGTGTGTGCTGTTTATGCAAGCCAGTATTGAACTGGGATATGCTTCACATTACAAAATGCTGCCAAAGTCGCAAGCGAAATTAATCGATGATTGCCCGGCTATCAGAAAAAGAGCTAATCATCCGAGAAACCATACAAGTATCAGGGATAACCTACGATGAGTGAAATCATTTCCGCAGCTGTTTTATTGATCCTAATTATGGATCCACTCGGAAACCTGCCGATATTCATGTCGGTGCTGAAGCACACCGAGCCGAAACGCCGTCGGGCCATCATGATCCGCGAGCTGCTCATCGCCCTGCTGGTGATGTTTATCTTCCTGTTTGCCGGCGAGAAAATCCTCGCATTCCTGAATTTGCGCGCTGAAACGGTCTCCATCTCCGGCGGGATTATTCTGTTCCTGATTGCCATCAAAATGATTTTCCCGAGCAGCGAAGGCAGCAGTAGCGGCCTGCCTGCGGGTGAAGAGCCATTTATTGTGCCGCTGGCCATTCCTCTGGTCGCCGGGCCGACCATTCTGGCAACTCTGATGCTGCTGTCGCATCAGTATCCGAATCAGATGAGCCATCTGGTGATTGCCCTGCTGATAGCCTGGGGCGGGACCTTCATCATCCTGCTGCAGTCATCGCTGTTTTTACGCCTGCTGGGCGAGAAAGGGGTCAATGCGCTGGAGCGGCTGATGGGGTTAATTCTGGTGATGATGGCGACGCAGATGTTCCTGGATGGGATCAGGGCGTGGATGAAGGGGTGAGGATGTAAAAAAGCCGGGTGGCGCTTGCGCTTACCCGGCCTACGGTCTGGTTTTGTAGGCCCGGCAAGCAACGCGCCGCCGGGCACTGCCGCTAGCTCAACAGCGTAAACGCAATCATCCCGACAATCGCCCCGGTGGTGCCGAGGATAGTTTCCATCATCGTCCAGGTTTTCAGGGTTTGCGCTTCGGTCGCGCCGGTAAATTTACCGAACAGCCAGAAGCCCGCATCGTTAACGTGTGACACCACAATCGACCCACCCGCGATACAGATAGACAGCGCTGCCATCTGCGCACCGGAGTAGTTCAGCTGCTCAATCACCGGCATCACCAGGCCCACTGCCGTTAAGCAGGCTACGGTGGCGGAGCCCTGAATAATACGTACAGCCGCAGCCAGCACGAAACAGGTCACCGCAATCGGCAGGCCCATCCCGGTCAGCGCTTCGCCCAGAGCCGGGCCGACGCCGGAATCCACCAGCACCTGCTTGAACACGCCGCCCGCACCAATAACCAGCAGGATAATACCCGCAGGCTGCAGCGCAGCACCGCAGATCTCCATCACCCGGTCTTTCGCCATGCCCTGACGCATCGCCAGGCCGTAAATCGCCACCAGACAGGCCACCAGGATCGCGGTGAACGGATGGCCGATAAACTCAAACCACTCGTAAGCGCTGGAACCGACCGGCACAAAGCGCGCGGCGATGGTTTTCAGCCCCACCAGCACCAGCGGCAGCAGGATCAGCGCGAGGCTGAAGCCGAACGACGGCATTTTGCCCTCGCCCAGGTGCGGCTCGGTGACGTCGCCCGGGATGTGCAGCTCAACGTAACGGCTGATGAAATTGCCCCACAGCGGACCGGCAATCAGCATGCCCGGGATCGCGGCGCAGAGGCCAATCAGGATCATCCAGCCGAAGTCAGCGTGCATCTGCGAGGCCAGCAGCATCGGCGCAGGCCCCGGCAGCAGAAATGCCGCCGCCGCTGCCACACCGGCAAACAGAGGGATTACCAGCTTCACCAGGTTAGTGCCGGTATGGCGCGCCATGGAGAAGGCCACGCTAATCAGCAGCACGACGGCCACCTCAAAGAACAGCGGCAGCGCGCAGATCAGACCGGCCAGACCAATCGCGTAGTGCGCCCGGCTGTGGCCGAAAGATTTCAGCATTTTGACGGCGATCTGATCGACCGCGCCGGTTTCATGCAGGATTTTGCCAAACATCGCGCCAAGCGCGACCACAATCGCCAGGAAGCCTAGCGTGCCTCCCATCCCTTTTTCCATGGTCGCGGCGATTTTGTCGAGCGGCATTCCGGAAAAGAGACCTGCACCAATGGATACCACCATCAAAGCAACGAAGGCGTGCATACGGGCCTTCATTACTAAAAACAGCAGCAACAGCACGGAGCCGACTGCTGTTAAAACAAGCGTTAACGTACTCAAAACTTACTGCCTTTTGTTAATGACCTCAATGGTGCTTGCGACAACACCGTCCAGCGGCTGATCGATATCCACGACCAGCACATCACTTTCATCCACGCCCGGCTCCTGCAGGGTTTCGAACTGCGTTACCAGCATCTGGGTTTTGAAGAAGTGCCCTTTACGCGCTTTCAGGCGGGTTTCAATCACGTCGAAATCGCCCTTCAGGTAGATAAAGGAGAGATTGGCGTTACCTTCACGCAGCTGGTTGCGGTAGGTCTTTTTCAGCGCGGAGCAGACAATCAGCGACACTTTATTGGTGCGCTGCATGGCAAAGGCAGCATCGTTCAGCGCCTGTAACCACGGCTTACGATCGTCGTCGTTCAGCGGCTCGCCAGAGGCCATTTTGTTGATATTGCTGCGCGGATGGAGAAAGTCACCATCAAGAAACGCGGCATGAATTTGATGCGCCACTTCGCTGGCAACGGCGGATTTACCGCTACCGGAAACGCCCATCAGGACATAAACGTGGTGATATGGATTTGTGGTGCTCAAAGTATGTCCCTCAGTCGATTGTTACGGGTAACAGTTATCGGTAACATTGTCCTGCCGGGGCTGACGAGAAGCAATATCCAAACGTGTGCGAAGTGAATAAGTGTGAGCTAGTTCAAACTTGTCACCCTAAATAGATCCACCTGGTGACAGCGTGAAACCTAAATCTAACATTTTAGGCGTCACCGTTTCGCCACGAATGCGCGCCAGCAGGCGTTCCGCACCGATACGGCCCATGCGCTCACGCGGGGTCAGGACGCTTGCCAGACGCGGCTCCATGACCTGACCGATGTCGTGACCGTGGAAACCGGCAATCGCCATATCACCCGGGATCTTCAGCCCCAGACGCTGGCATTCAAAGGCGGCGCCGACCGCGAGGTCATCGTTGGTACAGAAGATGCCATCAAGCTGCGGATACTCGCGACGGGCCTGGCGCATCAGCTCAATGCCGGAGGTGTAGGAAGAAGACTGCTCTACCATCACGCTGTAGGGCGTTAAGTTCGCGTCGAGCATCGCCTGCTCGTATCCCTTCTGTTTGATGATAGTACGTTCATCCAGACGTGCGCCAAGATAGGCGACATGACGATGACCGCGGGCGATGATCGCTGCCGTCATCTGGCGGGCGGCTTCAAAGTTATCGAACCCGACGGCGATATCAAGACAGGGCGACTGGCTGTCCATCAGCTCGACCACCGGAATACCCGCCACTTCGATCATCTTCAGCGTGCGCGCGGTGTGGGTGCGTTCGGTCAGGATCAGGCCGTCAATGTTCCAGGAGAGCATCGACTCCAGACGTTCTTCTTCCAGTTCCGGTTTGTACCCATAGTGAGCGAGCATGGTCTGATAGCCAAAGGCGTCGGTGACGCTTTCGATGCCGCGGAGCACTTCCGCGAAGACCTGGTTGGTTAAGGAGGGGAGCAGGACGCCTACCGCACGGCTGGTCGCATTGGAGAGAATATCGGGAGCGCGGTTGGGGATATAACCCAGTTCATCGAGAGCAGCGGCAATCTTGCCACGTAACGCCACGGAAACCTGTTCCGGGTTACGTAAGAAACGGCTGACCGTCATTTTAGTCACACCGACGCGATCGGCTACATCCTGAAGTACGGGTCTTTTCTTTTTCATCGTCCTGAGAGAAACCGGTAGTGATAGATTCCCTCAGTTTATCACGGACAAAGACCAACCTTCCCTGCCATTGGGGAAGGCTGGACAATTATTTACTCTTTAGACTGGCGGCAGGTCGAACAGCAGAATTTCAGCGGCGCTGTTGGCATGGACGGAGATCGCCTGCTCATCCCAGATGGCCAGACCATCGCTGGTGGTCGCTTTGGTGCCGTTGATGGTCACCTCGCCTTTTACCACCTGGATCCACACTTTGCGGTTCGCGGCGATCTGGTGCACGGACTGCTCGTCTTTCGCCAGCGCCCAGCGGTACAGCTCCATATCCTGATGCACTTTCAGCGAGCCGTCACGGGCATCCGGAGACAGAACCAGCTGTTTCCCCTGCTCGGCGTCAAAGCGACGCTGCTCGTAGCGCGGGGTGATGCCTTTGGCTTCCGGAATGATCCAGATCTGGTACAGACGCAGGCGGTCGGTTTTGCTTGGGTTGTATTCGGAGTGACGCACCCCGGTACCCGCACTCATAATCTGGAACTCACCCGCAGGAACCTGCTCTTTGTTACCCATGCTGTCCTGGTGCTCAACTGCGCCGTCCAGAACGTAGGTCAGGATTTCCATGTCTTTGTGCGGGTGGGTACCAAAGCCCTGGCCGGCATCGATAACGTCATCGTTAATCACTCGCAGTGCCGAGAAACCCATAAAGTTCGGGTCATAATAATCGGCAAACGAGAAGCTGTGCCATGAGTCCAGCCAACCATGATTTGCGTGACCGCGGTCGTTTGCTTTGCGTAAGAAGATCATTGTTTTTACCCTCAGTTCGTTTCGATGGAGTAAGTGTGGACGCAATCGACCCGGGATCATAGAGGGTGAAAATTGACTCCTCTTTTCAAAATATCTGAACAAGAACAGAGGAGTCTTTCAGGCTTATCTGGCAAGGGTTACCGTGGCAGGTGAGGCCTGTTCAAAGGCCCGTTCAAGGATTTCAAGATTGGTCATCACTTCAATTTCCTTGACGTAATTAGGGGTACCTTTTGTCAGCGTCTCATACAGCGCATCGTAGACCTGCCCGTAGTCGCCGGTGCCCGGTTTGATCTCCTCTTTCACCGTTACGCCCGCGTCGTTGACGTACTCCAGCACGCCCACGGACTCATCCGCCACAAACCCCGGCTCGCCCGGCATAATATTGGCCTTCAGGCTGGTCTCCTGCTGGTCGATGCCGTACTTGATAAACGAGCCTTTGGTGCCATGGACGATAAATTTCGGGTAGTCGATCTTTACCAGATAGCTGGTTTTGACGATCGCTTTCAGATCGCCGTAGAACAGCTGGGCTTCGAAGGTATCGTCCGGGTTGGCTTTATTGCGCAGGCTGCGGATGTCGTAGGCCACATGGTCCGGACGGCCGAACAGGGAGATGATCTGGTCCATGGTGTGGACGCCGAGGCCATAGAAGGAGCCATCCTGCGGCAGGCCGGGTTTGGTCTCCGCCACCGGACGGTAGTAATCGAAGTGGCTTTCTACTTCGACGATTTCGCCCAGCTTACCGCTCTCAATCGCCTGTCTGGCGGTCAGGAAGCAGGTGTCAAAGCGACGGTTCTGATACGGGCTCACGGTCAGCCCTTTACTGCGAGCCAGCGCGAACAGCTCTTTCGCTTCGGCCATCGTCGGGGTGAAGGGTTTTTCCACCAGCACGTTTTTACCGGCTTCCAGGGCGCGTTTCGCGTACTCAAAGTGGCTGTCGGCGTGGGTGCAGACAATCACCAGCTTAACCTCGGGGTCGTTCAGGACCTCATCGAGATCGCTGGTGAAATGAATATGGGCGTACTGCGGGGACTGCTCTTCCGGTTTCGGGTGGCGGCGGAAGATGTGCGCCACATGCCAGCTGGCTTTACGGGTGAGAACATACGGAAGGTGATAGCGGGTGGTGCTTTTGCCAAATCCAATAAATGCGCAGTGTAGTGTCATAGTGGTTTTCCTGGCTTAGGTCTCTGCTTTCAACCATAGCGCAACCTGGCGGCGAAATATATTTCTATAACGAATCCTAAAATGGCGGTCGGAACCTTGATCCTGGCCGGAATTAACAGGATAAGGGGACGGCCAAAACCCCATGCTCGCGAAAGGAGTCGCGCTCATTTTCTATGGAAAGAAAATATCTCGCGTTAAATAGCGCACTTCTCTTCTGGCTGCTCGCGCTGGTGTCCTGGTGCTCAGGCGCCCTCTTCCTGACGTGGCTGTTCGCTGCATTGTCCTTACTGAGCTTTGGCACCTCCCTTCTACTTAATCAGGTCAAGATCATGTTTAAAAAGAGCAAAACCACCGAGACTGGCAAGCCAGACATCGCCCTTCCACCGGTGCCCGTCAGCGAAAAAGAGCCCACCGTTACGGAGAAACACGGCACCACCGTTATCGCCAGCGATGTGCGCTTTGAAGATAATATCGTTTCCGGCGGGCACGTCTACGTTCACGGGACGCTTATCGGCAATATCGATTCCAGTGAGAGCCTGATAAAGATTATGCGTGGGGGCCAGGTGGAGGGGAACGTTACCTGTCGGGAGCTGATCGTGGATGGCAAGATCGTCGGCCAGTGCAGCAGCGATGTGATTGAGATCTGCGAGCATGGTCAGGTCACGGGCACCCTTGGCTATCGCACTCTGGCGGTTAAAAAAGGCGGTCAGTTTTCCGGCCAGGCTGAGCTTTTGCCGGCTGTCGCAGAAAAGAACAACGTGGTGGGTCTGATGAAAGAGAGCACCCCCGACCCGCTCGATCTCGTGCAGCTGCAAAAGCTTTAGGGCAAAAAAAAGCCAGCTGGAAGCTGGCTAAAATAATACTGGAAGCAATGTGAGCAATGTCGTGCTTTCAGGTTCCCGTGTCGGTTCTCCTGAATGCAGAGCAATAATAATCATTCTCATTCGCACTTGTCCACTCCTTTTTTGCAAAAAATGCTTGTTGACTCACATTTCAAACTCATGGATGTTGGAAAGGAACCTAACTGACTGAGGAAGAAGGAATGAGTGAGATAGTGATACGCCACGTTGAAGCCGCCGATGCCGAAGCTTTACGCCTGATTAATGCCCATCCAGGGGTTTATCACGACACTATACAACTCCCTCATCCTGCGATGGACATGTGGAAAGAACGCGTTGCGCAAAAACCGGGCAGACGTCAGCTGGTAGCCTGCCTGGACGGACAGGTTATCGGGCATCTGGTGCTGGACGTGATGGAAAATCCACGCCGCAGCCATGTAGCGACGTTCGGAATCGGCGTTTCAGCCGAGGTGCAAGGCCGCGGCGCGGGCAGCGCGTTGATGCGGGAGATGATCAACCTGTGCGACAACTGGCTGCGCATCGAGCGCATCGAGCTGACGGTGTTTGTCGACAATCCCTCTGCCATCGCCCTGTATCGTAAATACGGCTTTGTGGTGGAAGGCACCGGGAAGAAGTTCGCCCTGCGTAACGGCGAGTATGTGGATGCGCACTTTATGGCGCGCATCAGGTAAGCATTGCCGGGTGGCGGCTTCGCCTTACCCGGCCTACGGTTATGGATACCTCTCCCCATTGGGGAGAGGTAAAAGGTTTAATACCCCGCCGTCAAATCATCTACTGAACGCGGATCCGATGCCCCATACAGCGCGCCATCCGGCCCGACCATAATGCTCTGGGTGCTGCCCATCGCCTCTTTCACCACCACTTTTTGCCCGCGCTGCTCCAGCAGCTTCAGGGTGTCCGGACTAAAGCCTTTCTCCACCCGTAGCTCATCCGGCAGCCACTGGTGATGGAAGCGCGGCGCGTTGGTGGCCTCTGCCACGTTCATCCCGTAATCGATGCTGTTGACCACCATCTGCAGCACGGTGGTGATAATGCGGCTGCCGCCTGGGCTGCCGGTCACCAGCCAGGTTTTGCCATCTTTCACCACGATGGTCGGTGACATCGACGACAGCGGGCGTTTCTTCGGCCCAACGGCGTTGGCATCCCCGCCCACCAGCCCGTAGACGTTCGGCACGCCCGGTTTGGCGGAGAAGTCGTCCATCTCGTTGTTGAGCAGAATACCGCTGTTACCTGCCACGATCCCGGTACCAAAGGTGGTGTTGAGCGTATAGGTCACCGCCACCGCGTTACCGTCTTTATCCACCACCGAGAAGTGGGTGGTCTGGTTGCTCTCGTACGGCGCCAGTTTGCCCGGGCGGATCTCGCTAGAGGGTTTGGCTTTGTTGATATCGATCTGATCGGCCAGGGTTTTGGCATAGGCTTTATTGGTCAGCGCCTGCCACGGTACCTTGACGAAATCCGGGTCACCCAGATACTCCGAGCGGTCAGCGTAGGCATATTTTTCCGCCTCGGCCATCACCTGCATGGTATCGGCACTGCCGAAACCAAACTTATGCAGATCGAAGTTCTCGAGGATGTTGAGGATCTGCACGATGTGGATCCCGCCGGAAGACGGCGGCGGCATGGAGTAGACCTGATACCCGCGATAGTCCCCGCTAATCGGCGTGCGCTCCACGGCTTTGTACTCCGCGAGATCGGCTTTGGTGATCAGCCCGCCGTTCTTGCTCATCTCTTCGGCAATCTGGTCGGCAATGACCCCTTTATAGAAGGCGTCCGGGCCGTTCTCGGCAATCATCTCCAGACTTTTGGCGAGGTTGGTCTGCACCAGCTTGTCACCCTTCTTCAGCGGCTCGCCCTCCTTCCAGAAGATCGCTTTCCTGCTCTCATGGTTAGGGAGCACTTCGCTGCCGTAGGTTTTCAGATCGTCGGCCAGGGCGTCGTTGACCTCAAAGCCGTCGCGCGCCAGCTTGATGGCCGGCTGGACCACTTTGTTCAGCGGCAGGGTGCCGTACTTATCCAGCGCCAGCGAGAAGCCCGCAACCGTACCCGGTGTGCCGGTCGCCAGATGGGAGGTGAGGGATTTTTTACTGTCGGCGTTGCCCTGCTCGTCCAGGAACATATCGCGCGTGGCCTGGGAGGGGGCCATTTCACGGAAGTCGATCGCCGTGGTCACGCCATCTTTGGTACGCAGCATCATAAAACCGCCGCCGCCGAGGTTACCCGCCTGCGGGTGCGTCACCGCCAGCGCATAGCCGACCGCCACCGCCGCATCCACCGCATTACCGCCCTGTTTGAGGATATCCACCCCTACCTGGGTCGCGAGGGCATCCACCGAAGAGACCATCCCCTTCTGCGCCCGCACGGGATGGAACACATCTTCTTCCACGCCGTAGGAGACCGGGGGCGCGGCAGGCGGATTCGCTGCCACGCAAAACGTACCGCCTGCCGTCAGGGCAGCAATCGCTACCCAGCGTAAAAACGTTGGTTTCATCATTGTTATTCTCCAGGTACAGGGACTCATGCTCCCGCTTAAGCCTGGTTCATAACTCTTAAAAAATCATCGTCGTGCAGGATCGGAGGTAAACTTAAAGGAGGCCTCAGAAGGAGGGAGTAACAATGAAACGACTGATTCTTGTTGCGGCGTTACTGCCGTTTGCCGTGCTCGCGCAGCCCATCAACACCCTGAACAACCCCAACCAGCCGGGCTATCAAAACCCCAGCCAGCAGCGGATGCAAAATCAGATGATGATCCAGCAGCAGCAACAGACAGGGATGCTCAATCAGCAGCTGCAGACGCAGACCCGCGTCCAGCAACAGCATCTGCAAACGCAGATGAACAACAACACCCTGCGGGTTCAGCAGAGCCAGCCGGGCGTGCAGGTTCTGCCTAACACCAGCGGCGGGATGCTCAGCGGCGTAGAGTCTTCGGGCGGTGTGCAGCAGCAACATATGCTGCCGCAGCAGCAGAACGGCTCTATGCTGAATAACCCTTAGGGCTGGAAGTCCGGGCCTATCAGGGCTATCGCATCGGTACAGATACAATCCACGCCCCAACGCAGCAGCTCCGCTGCCCGCTGGGGCTGGTTGACGGTATAGACCAGGATATGCAGGCCAGCGGCCTTAATTACCTTCACCCGCGCCTCATCCAGCAGACGATGGTTGAGATGAAGCGACACGCAGCCCAGCCGGGTGGTTAGCTCGCGCCAGTCTTCACGCCACTCATCCAGCAGTAAACCGCGCGGCAGCTCGGGGGCTGCTACCTGCGCCGCTTCCAGGGCGTCGATCTCAAAGGATGACAGTAGCGGTGCGGTCATGCCTTCCCACAGCTCACGTGCCGCCAGCGCAATCACTTTGCCGGTGAGCGGTCCCGTGCCGGTGGTCGGCTTGATTTCGATATTGGCCATCATCCTTAGCTTCCGGCAGCGGTCGGCCACTTCAGCCAGCAGCGGCAAAGGCTCGCCTTTGAACTCCCCGCTGAACCAGCTTCCGGCATCCACCTTCAGCAGATCGCGCCACGGTAGTTCACCCGCCACGCCCCAGCCGTTGCTGGTGCGCTCGAGGTTGTCATCGTGCAGAAGGAAGATCTCCCCGTCCTGCGACAGTTTGGCGTCGAATTCGATCATGGTGTGGCCGTAGCGCGCACCGACGTCAATCGCCGCCAGGGTGTTCTCCGGTGCCAGTTTACCGCCGCCACGGTGGGCGACGATGTGGGGATAAGGCCAGTAACTCATACACGTTGTCCTGTTTCGCCATCGAATAAATGCAGATGATTTTCCGGCAGATGCAGCCACAGCGTGCTGCCCGCTTTCGGGCGCTCCTGGTGCGACATACGCACCACCAGCTTCTGCTCGCCCCAGCGTCCGTGCGCCAGGTTATCGGCGCCCAGCATCTCGAGGGTATCCATTACCAGCGGCACCCCGCCTTCCGACTGGGAGCTTAGCGCAATATGTTCCGGGCGGATACCCAGCGTCATTTTGCGTCCGGCATAGCCGCGATAGAACCAGTTGATCGGCAGCGCCATGCCGCTCTCCAGTTCAAAATGGGTCCCCGCGGCGCTGATGCGCCCCTCCAGCAGGTTCATTGCCGGGCTACCGATAAAGCTCGCCACAAAGCGGCTGGCGGGCTTCTCATATACCTCCACCGGGGTGCCAATCTGCTCGGCGATGCCTTTGTTCATCACCATTACCCGCTGGGCGAGGGTCATGGCTTCCACCTGATCGTGGGTGACGTAGAGTGAAGTCGTTTTCAGGCGACCGTGCAGGTGCTGCAGCTCGAGGCGCATCTGCACGCGCAGTTTGGCATCGAGATTAGAGAGCGGTTCATCGAACAGGAACACCGCCGGATCGCGCACGATGGCGCGGCCCATCGCCACGCGCTGACGCTGGCCACCGGAGAGCTCGCGCGGGCGGCGCTTCAGCAGACCATCCAGCTCCAGAATGCGCGCCGCCTCTTTGACGCGCTCGTCGATATGGCTTTTGCCCATTCCGCGGATTTTCAGCCCCCAGGCCATGTTCTCCTCCACGCTCATGTGCGGATAGAGGGCGTAGTTCTGGAACACCATCGCAATACCGCGGTCTTTAGGCTCCATCTCGGTGACGCGCTGGCGGTCAATCCAGATATCCCCGGACGTTACGCGCTCCAGCCCCGCCACCATCCGCAGCAGAGTGGATTTGCCGCAGCCGGACGGGCCGACCATCACGATAAATTCCCCGTCCGCCACGTCGAGCGTTAACGGCTGAATGACCTGGGTTTTGCCATCCCAGCTTTTGGTAACTGCCTGTAATTTTAAACCTGCCATTTTATTTCTCGCTATCGACCAGGCCGCGGACAAACGCACGCTGCATGGCTAAAACAATGACTACGGGTGGGATAAGGGTGAGCAGCATCGCCGCCATCACCTGGTTCCAGAGGGTGGTGCCTTCGCCGGTTGAAATCATCCCTTTGATGCCCGCCACGGCGGTGCCGAGATTGACGTCCTGGACAATCAGCAGCGGCCACAGATACTGGTTCCAGCCGTAGATAAAGGTGATAACAAACAGCGCCGCGAGGTTGGTTTTCGACAGCGGCAGCACGATGTCGCGGAAAAAGCGCATCGGCGAGGCACCGTCGATACGCGCCGCCTCAATCAGCTCGTCCGGCAGGGTCATAAAGAACTGGCGGAACAGGAAAGTGGCGGTGGCCGAGGCCATCAGCGGCAGGGTTAACCCCGCATAGCTGTCGAGCATCCCGAGGTTGGCGATCACCTCCACCGTCGGGAAGATGCGCACCTCCACAGGCAGCATCAGGGTAATAAAGATCATCCAGAAGAACAGGTTGCGCAGCGGAAAGCGGAACCAGACGATGGCAAACGCCGACAGCATCGACACCGTGATTTTGCCCACCGTGATGCCGAACGCCATGATGAAGCTGTTGAGCATCATCAGCCAGAACGGGGCGCTGTTAACGCCGACGCCCTGGGTCCAGATGGTCGCCATGTTCTCAAAGAGATGCCCGCCCGGGACCAGCGTCATCGGGGTTTCAAAGATGGCGTTGCGATCCAGCGTGGCGGCGACGAAGGCCACGTACAGCGGGAACAGGATGACGATGATGCCCAAAATCAGCATGGTATGGCTGAAAATCGTCAGCCCGCGACGGTTCTCAATCATTGGTAGCGCACCTTACTTTCGACATAGCGGAACTGCACCACCGTGAGGATGATGACGAGGAACATCAGCACCACCGACTGGGCGGCAGAGGCCGAGAGATCCAGCCCGGCAAAACCTTCGCGATAGATCTTATAGATAAGCGTAGTGGTGGCCTGTACCGGGCCGCCGGCGGTGGCGGCATCGATCACCGGGAAGGTGTCGAAGAAGGCATAGACCAGGTTGACCACCAGCAGGAAGAAACTCACCGGGGCGATCAGCGGCAGCGCCAGCCTGAAGAAGCGGCGGACCGGGCCTGCGCCGTCAATCGCCGCGGCTTCTACCAGCGAGCGCGGAATGGACTGCAGCGCGGCAAAGAAGAACAGGAAGTTGTAGCTGATCTGCTTCCACACCGAGGCGAAGACCACCAGGAACATCGCCTGACCGCTATTCTGGGCATGGTTCCAGTCATAGCCGAACTCGCCAAGGAAATGGGTGATCAGTCCGCGCCCCGGGTTAAACAGGAAGATCCACAGCACGGCGGCGACCGCCGGCGCTACGGCATAGGGCAGCAGCATCAGAGTTTGATACAGACGGCTGCCGCGCACCACGTAATCCACCAGCGCGGCGAAAAACAGCGAGGCGAGAAGACCGCTGACGGTGACCAGGGTGCTGAATTTGATCGTCGTCCAGAAGGCATCGAGGTAGTAGCTGTCGTGCCACAGGGCGGCGAAGTTATCCAGGCCGACGAACTGGCTGGAGAGCCCGAACGGATCGACGCTCTGTACCGAGTACCACAGCGCTTCGCCCGCAGGCCAGATAAAGAAGATGACGGTGATGACCAGTTGCGGCGCGACCAGCAGGTACGGCAGCCAACGGGAACGGAACACCGGACGGGAAGATGACATGGGGATTGAGTTCCTGAACAGCGCCGGATGGCGCTACGCTTATCCGGCCTACAGGTTCGCGTAGGCCGGGTAAGGCGAAGCCGCCACCCGGCATTTCACATTACGATTTGGTCGACTGCTCAAAGCGGCGCAGCAGTTGGTTGCCACGCTCTACTGCAGCATCCAGTGCCTGCTGTGGGGATTTCTTACCGGTCCACACGCTCTCCAGCTCTTCATCCACGATGGTACGGATCTGCGGCATGTTGCCCAGGCGCAGGCCTTTGGTGTACGGCAACGGTGGCTTGTTCAGCATCTGGCGCGTGGCGATGTCTGCGCCCGGGTTTTTGTCGTAGAAGCCCTGCTCACGGGTCAGGTCATACGCGGCTTTGGTGATCGGCAGATAGCCGGTCTTCTGGTGCCATTCGGCTGCGTTTTCCGGTTTTGCCAGGAAGTCGAGGAACTCCGCTACGCCCTTGTAGGTGTCCTTGTCTTTACCCTGCATCACCCACAGGCTGGCCCCGCCGATGATGGCGTTCTGCGGCGCGCCTTTCGAGTCGGCATCGTACGGCATCATGCCCACGCCGTAGTTGAATTTGGCGTAGTGGCGGATATCCGCCAGCGAGCCGGAAGAGGCGGTGGTAATCGCGCAATCGCCGCTGTAGAACTTCTCGGTAGATTCGTCTTTACGCCCGAAGTAGCTGAAATCGCCCTTCTTGTTCAGCTCCTGCAACAGAGCGATATGCTTCACCTGCTCCGGCTTGTTGAATTCCAGTACCGCATTGGTGCCGTTGAAACCGTTGTTTTCGGTGGCGACCGGCTGGCCGTGCCAGGCACTGAAGTTCTCGATCTGGATCCAGCCCTGCCAGCCGCTGGCGTAGCCGCACTTCATCCCCGCCGCTTTCAGCTTCGCGGTGTACTCGGCCAGATCCTGCCAGGTTTTTGGCGGCTGCTCAGGATCTAAACCGGCTTTTTTGAAGGCGTCTTTGTTGTAGTACAGCACCGGGGTGGAGCTGTTAAACGGCTGAGAGAGCAGATGGCCGGATTTGGAATCGGTGTAGTAACCGGAGACGGTCGGCACGAATTGGGATTCGTCGAAGTTGATGCCCGCGTCCTTAAACACTTCATAGACCGGCTTGATGGCTTTAGAGGCCATCATAGTGGCGGTGCCAACTTCGTAAACCTGTAACAGCGCCGGGGCGTTGCCGGTACGGAATGCGGCGATACCCGCGCTCAGGCTCTGCTCGTAGTTGCCTTTGTACACCGGCACAATTTTGTAATCCGGATGGGTGTCGTTGAAACGTTGCGCCATGGAGTCAACTTCTTTACCCAACTCCCCTTCCATGGAATGCCAGAACGGAATAGTGGTGACGGCCATTGCGTTAGTCGCAAAAGCCAGACCCATTGCCAGACCCAAAGCTGTGTGTCGTAACGATGTCATTGTCATCTCTCTTATTGTGCCGGATGCGCGATATCACGCGTTTTGTGCTCGCGAGGTAACATGACATGCTCGAATTACAGAAAAATAACCGTTTGTTTACAGAGATATGACAGCAGAGCGTCAGAGGGATGATGGAAATGTGAAGGCAGTGGCTAGCGGCGTAAACGCTCCACAATTTCTTCAAGCGACAGACGGCCCGCAGCAGCCTCAACCGTCATCGCCACATAATCCGGATTGGCCTTCAGCGAAATGCCGTTACGTTTGAGGAAAAGCAAGGTGATAAACAATGCCGTGCGTTTATTACCATCATTGAAGATATGGCCGCGGGAGATGGCCAGCAAATGCATCGCCGCCAGGATCCAGACATCGGTCACCCCTTCGTATTGATATTTGTTTAACACGCGATAGAGCAGCGCTTCAGCACGACCCGGATCCGACATTCCCGCGACGCCAGGCGTGACGCTGAGGAGTTTGTCATGAAACAGGACTATCTCTTCCGCTGAGATAAATTGCAGGGTCATTTGTCAGCCAGTTCCCTAATTTCGTTGCCATGAATACCCATAATGGCGTCAAACTCGGCATCCAGTTTTGCCACCTGATAACGTTCAAATTCTTCTGCGCTGATAATCACGGCAGGTTTATGACCGCGACGCGTGATGGTGACGGGTGTTCCCGTCGCGGCAGAATCCAGCGCTGAGGCAAGATTCTGACGTGCTTCGCTATAGTTCATTGTACGCATATTGCCCCCTTTTAAGTACAAGTCAATTGTACAAGTAAAGCGTACAAAAAACAAAAAAGCCGGGTGGCGGCTCCGCCTTACCCGGCCTACGTACGGCACGCTGTTGTAGGCCCGGTAAGCGCAGCGCCGCCGGGCAATACAGACAGCTCAACCGCCTAGATACGCACTCCGCACCGCTTCGTTCGCCAGCAGCGCATCGCCGGTGTCTTCCAGCACCACGCGGCCATTCTCCAGCACGTAGCCGCGATCCGCGAGCTTCAGCGCCTGGTTGGCGTTCTGCTCCACGAGGAAGATGGTCATCCCTTCGCTACGCAGCTGTTCGATGGTGTCGAAGATCTGCTGGATGATGATCGGCGCCAGCCCGAGCGAAGGTTCGTCGAGCAGCAGCAGACGCGGCTGGCTCATCAGCGCGCGGCCGATTGCCAACATCTGCTGTTCCCCGCCGGACATGGTGCCTGCCCGCTGAATACGGCGCTCAAACAGGCGCGGGAAGAGGTCATACACGCGCTTGATGCGGGTCTGGAACTGCTCGCGCTCGGCAAAGAAGCCGCCCATCGCCAGGTTCTCTTCTACCGTCATACGCGAGAAGACGCGACGCCCTTCCGGGACTATCGCCACCGCTTCGCGCATGATTTTCGCCGTCTGCCAGTCGGTAATGTCTTTACCATCAAAGACGATACGTCCGCTGGTGGCGCGCGGATCGCCGCACAGGGTACCGAGCAGCGTGGTTTTCCCCGCGCCGTTAGCCCCGATCAGGGTGACGATTTCACCCTGATTGATGTGCAGGCTGACGTCGTGCAGGGCCTGGATCTTGCCGTAATGCGCATTGACCTTGTCGAACGTTAACATCGCTTTTTCCATCTTATGCCTCACCAAGGTATGCGCGGATCACGTCCGGGTTGTTGCGAATCTCTTCCGGCGTACCGTTCGCCAGCGGCGTGCCCTGGTTCACCACGTAGATGCGGTCAGAAATGCCCATCACCAGTTTCATATCATGCTCAATCAGCAGGATGGTGGTGTCGTGATGGTCACGCAGTTCGACGATCAGCTCGTCCAGCTCTTTGGTCTCTTTCGGGTTCAGTCCCGCCGCCGGTTCGTCGAGCATCAGGATCTCCGGCTGCGTTACCATGCAGCGGATAATCTCCAGACGACGCTGATCGCCGTAGGCCAGGTTGCTGGCCTGACGGTTGGCGTGCTGCAGCAGGCCGATACGGTCGAGCCAGGTGGCGGCGCGATCCAATGCTTCGTCCTGCGCCCGGCGAAACGCCGGGGTTTTCAGCAGGCCGGCGAAGAGCCCGGTTTTCAACTGCTGATGCTGCGCCACCAGCAGGTTCTCAATTACCGTCATCTCGCGGAACAGACGCACGTGCTGGAAGGTACGCACCACGCCCATGCGGGCAATCTGCTGGCCCGGTAAGCCTTCGAGGTGCTGATCGCGCAGCATGATGGTACCGCCCGTCGGCTTGTAGAAACCGGTCAGACAGTTAAAGACCGTGGTTTTACCGGCACCGTTCGGGCCGATCAGGGAGACAATCTCTTTCTGGTGCAGATCCAGCGAGACGTTGTTGACCGCCAGCAGGCCACCAAAACGCATCATCAGGCCGTTAACGGATAATAATGGCTGACTCATGCCTGCTCTCCTTTCGCTTGCCCGTTTTTCAGTTTCAGCTGTGGACGGGTCATCGGCAGCAAGCCCTGCGGACGCCAGATCATCATCAGTACCATCAAACCACCCAGCATCAGCATGCTGTATTCGTTAAAGTCACGCATCAGCTCACGGGAGACCACCAGCAGGACAGCCGCGAGAATCACCGCGAACTGCGAGCCCATCCCGCCGAGCACTACAATCGCCAGCACGAAAGCGGACTCCGCAAAGGTGAAGGATTCCGGGCTGACAAAGCCCTGACGCGCGGCAAACAGGGTTCCGGCGAAACCGGCAAACGCGGCGCTGATGGTAAAGGCGGTCAGCTTGATGCGGGTCGGGTTCAGGCCCAGGGAGCGACAGGCGATCTCATCTTCACGCAGCGCTTCCCACGCACGGCCCAGCGGCATGCGCAGCAGACGGTTAATCACGAACAGGGTGATGACCACCAGCAGCAGCGCCACCAGATAGAGCCAGATCACGCGGTCGGACGGGTCGTACTTGATACCAAAGAAGTTGCTGAAGGTGTCCCAGCCGCCTTCACGCGCGGAACGGCTGAACTCCAGGCCGAAGAAGGTCGGTTTCGGGATCTGGCTGATACCGTTCGGGCCGCCGGTCACTTCGGTATTGTTGAGCAGCAGGATACGGACGATTTCACCGAAGCCTAAGGTCACAATCGCCAGATAGTCGCCGCGCAGACGCAGCACCGGGAAACCAAGCAGGAAACCGGCGGCAGCAGAGACCAGCCCCGCCAGCGGCAGACAGGTCCAGAAGCCGAGACCGTAATAGTGGTTCAGCAGGGCGAAGGTGTAAGCGCCGATGGCGTAGAAGCCGCCGTAGCCAAGCACCAGCAGACCGGACAGGCCCACCACCACGTTCAGACCGAGGCCGAGGATCACGTAAATCATGGTCAGGGTGGCGATATCCACCGTGCCGCGGGAGACCACGAACGGCCAGGCCACGGCAGCCACCAGCAGCGCCACCAGGAACAGCTTCTGTTTGACGGTCGAGCCGTCAATCGCTGGCAGGACAAACTTCGGCCCGGAGACGCTTTTCAGTGTCTTCTGGAACACCGGACGCAGCAGCTGGAAGAAGAAGACCACCGCGGTGCCGACAAAGACCCACTGCCAGCGGATATCCGACGCGGAATCCACTACCAGCTTAGTGCCGCTCAGCTCCAGCTGAACGCCCATAAAGACGGCCGCCAGGATAAAGAACATCGCCGCTGAGAGCAGCGCCATGGCAAAATGCATCGGTTTCATACTTTCTCTACCTCCGGACGACCCAGAATACCGGTAGGCATGACCAGCAGAACCAGAATCAGCAGGGCAAACGACACCACGTCTTTATATTCGGTACTCAGGTACGCAGAGGAGAGCGCTTCGGCCACGCCGAGGATCAGGCCGCCGATCATGGCGCCCGGAATACTGCCGATCCCGCCCAGCACCGCTGCGGTAAAGGCTTTCATCCCGGCCATAAAGCCGATGTACGGGTTGATTACGCCGTAGAACTGACCGAGGAGCACGCCAGCCACCGCCGCCATCGCCGCACCAATCACGAAGGTCAGGGCAATCACGCGGTCGGTGTTGATGCCGAGCAGGCTCGCCATCTTCAGGTCTTCCGCGCAGGCGCGACAGGCGCGGCCCATGCGGGAGTAGCGGATGAAAAGGGTCAGCGCCAGCATGGCGAGGAAGGTGACAATCCAGATCACCAGCTGCATGGTGGTGATCGACGCCGAGAAGTTCTCGCTGGCCCCGACAATCCACTGGCCGTTGAACAGGCTTGGCAGCGCCACGTCGCGTGAGCCTTCGGTCAGGCTAACGTAGTTTTGCAGGAAGATGGACATCCCGATGGCGGAGATCAGCGCGATCAGGCGCTTGGAGCTGCGCACGGGCCGGTAGGCCACGCGTTCGATGCTCCAGCCGTAGGCGCTCGCAATTACAATCGCGCCGACAAACCCGGCAGCCACCAGCAGCCAGCTGCTGTCGATGCCCATCATCATCAGCGCGGCGATAATCATAAAGGAGACATAGCTGCCGATCATGTACACCTCGCCGTGGGCGAAGTTGATCATGCCGATAATGCCGTACACCATCGTATAGCCGATGGCGATCAGTGCATAGGTGCTTCCCAGCGTGACGCCGTTAAACATCTGCTGCAAAAAATAGAGAAACTGCTCGGACATAAGATAACCTTTCTATTCCCGCCCGGTCCTGCCGGGCGGTGGGATAATGATTATTTGGCGACCGAGGATGAACCGTCGGCGTGCCACTTAAAGACACCAAACTCAAATCCCTTCAGATCGCCTTTCTCGTCCCAGTTCAGCGGCCCAATCACGGTGTCAGCCCCGTGTGCTTTCAAATCTTTAATCAGATCCTGCGGTTCTTTGCTGCCGGTACGATCCATGGCGGTGGCCAGAGACTGCACGGCGGCATAGGTGATCCACACGTATGGACCACTCGCGTCTTTCTTCTCCGCTTTCAGGGCATCGACGATAGCAGCGTTGGCCGGATCCTGGTCATAGCGTTTTGGCATTGTCACCAGCATGCCTTCGCCCGCGTCGCCCGCGATGTTCGACAGCGAGGCGTTACCCACCCCTTCCGGGCCCATAAACTGGGTTTTCAGGCCGACAGCACGGGCCTGGCGCAGCATCTGGCCCATTTCCGGGTAGTAGCCGCCGTAGTAAACGAAGTCGATGTTCTCTTTCTGCAGACGCGCCAGCAGCGCCGAGAAGTCTTTCTCGCCCGCAGTGATGCCGTCGAAGAAGACGACGTTCGCGCCGCCTTTTTTCAGGCCGTCCTGCACCGAGCAAGCCAGCCCTTCACCGTACTGCTGCTTATCGTGAATGATAGCGATGCGCTGCGGCTTGACGGTTTCGATGATGTATTTCGCCGCGGTCGGTCCCTGGGAGGAGTCAAGACCGGCGGTACGCATGATGTACTGATAGCCGCGCTGGGTCAGTTCAGGGTTAGTAGCGCCCGGCGTGATCATCAGGATGCCTTCGTCTTCATAGATGTCGGACGCAGGCTGGGTAGAGGACGAGCAGAGATGGCCAATCACATACTGAATGCCATCGTTAACAATTTTGTTGGCGACGGCGACGGCTTGTTTCGGGTCACAGGCATCGTCATATTCCACGCCGACCAGTTTGTCGCCCTTAATGCCGCCTTTAGCGTTGATGTCCTTAATGGCCTGGCGCGCGCCGTTGAACTCCATATCGCCCCACTGGGCAACAGGGCCGGATAACGCCCCTACCACGGCAACTTTAATATCTTCCGCCATAGCTGACTGCGAAATCGCCAGTGCAACCATCCCCGCGACTAATGTTTTCGCGTTCATTCTCATCCAGGAATCCCCATTCGTGACGTGATGTATATATTTTGTTTTATTATGGTTAAAAAGCATTCTGTACTTTTATTAAACAACGCAACTTTTGCTATTGCCTTTAATGGTTTAGCGCAGTTTTTTGCCTAAAACCAGACTAAAATCTCTATATTTCAGGCGATTAAGCAAAGATAATATTCTGAAATCAGGCAGAGATAAACAAATAAAAGCGCGAGTTGCAGCATAAAATAACGGTACAAAGCGCCGAATAAAACGCTGCCTTTTAGGTTAAAATTCTTCTTATTTTTCGATCCCTGCGTTTTAAGACTACGCAACGTAACGCTAAAAAAGTAATCAGCTGGGGAATGGGTTTAAAAAGTGGAAGCGTCTGACAGAATAAATTGAGACACTGCCAGCACTCTTTTTGATTTGGACAAGCGGCTAATGAAACTGACCATCCACCGTCTGGAGAAATTTAGCGACCAGGATCATATCGACCTCAACAAGATCTGGCCGGAATATTCTCCCTCCTCGCTCACCGTTGATGAAACACACCGTATTTATGCTGCGCGCTTTAACGAGCGGCTGTTAGGGGCGGTGCGGGTAACGCTGAGCGGTACGCAAGGAGCGCTGGACTCCCTGCGCGTGCGGGAGGTCACCCGCCGACGCGGCGTGGGGCAATATTTGATTGAAGAAGTGATGCGCGATAACCCGAGCGTGGCCTCGTGGTGGATGGCGGATGTCGGCGTGGAAGACAGGGGCGTGATGGCGGCCTTTATGCAGGCCCTGGGGTTTACGGCGCAAAGCAACGGGTGGGAAAAGCATTAAAAAAATGCCCGGTGGCGCTACGCTTACCGGGCCTACGACGTGCTATATGTAGGCCGGGTAAGGCGAAGCCGCCACCCGGCGCTAACATCACTTAGCGTCGGTTGCTGTACCATTGGCATGCCAGTCAAACACGCCGAACTCAAAGCCTTTCAGATCGCCCTTCTCATCCCATGACAGCGGCCCCATCACGGTCTCAACGGAGTTCGCTTTCAGCCAGGTGGCGATGTCAGCCGGTTCCGCAGACTGATTCAGGCCCGCCTGCAGAGTTTGCAGCGCAGCGTAGGTGGTCCAGACGAACGCGCCGCTTGGATCCTGTTTCTTAGCTTTGATCGCGTCTACGATCGGTTTGTTGGCTGGAACCTGGTCGTAGTTCTTCGGTTTGGTGACCAGCAGGCCTTCAGCCGATTCACCGGCGATGTTAGACAGGGAGACGTTCGCCACCCCTTCCGGGCCCATGAACTGCGTTTTCAGACCGGCAGCACGCGCCTGACGCAGGAGCTGGCCCATCTCCGGGTGGTAACCACCGTAGTAGACGAAATCGATGTTCTCTTTCTTCAGACGCGCCACCATGGTAGAGAAATCTTTCTCACCGGCGGTAATACCGTCGAAGAACACCACGTTGGCATTGGATTTTTTCAGGTTGTCCTGCACGGAACGCGCCAGGCCTTCACCGTACTGCTGCTTGTCATGGACAATGGCGATACGCTGCGGCTTCACTTTATCGACAATATATTTCGCGGCGGTTGGGCCCTGGTCAGAGTCCAGACCGGTAGTACGCATCACCATCTTGTAGCCACGGGCGGTCAGTTCCGGCGCGGTGGCGGCAGGAGTGATCATCAGAATGCCTTCGTCTTCGTAGATGTCAGACGCAGGCTGCGTGGAGGAGGAGCACAGGTGGCCGATCACGTATTTGATGCCGTCGTTGACCACTTTGTTGGCGACTGCAACCGCTTGTTTCGGGTCACAGGCATCATCATATTTTACGATCTGCAGCTTTTCGCCTTTGATACCGCCCTTGGCATTAATGTCGGCAACCGCCTGCTCTGCACCGGTGAACTCCTGATCGCCGTACTGCGCTACCGGACCGGACATGGCGCCAACCACGGCCACTTTGATATCCGCCTGAGCCATGGTGCTGAATGCCAACGCGATACATCCTGCCAGTAAGGCTTTACCCTTCATATTCATCCTGAGAATCCCCATTGTGATGGTTATTGTGTTTGTTGTGATGTTGTTTTATGGCGCTTTATTTCGATTATGCGTCTGCTGTACGCGCCTTTTCAGCATACTCTGCTAAAACATACCCCATTTTTATCTATTTGGAATAGCTATTTTGATATGTATATAAGGTAAGCGAGGCTTTAACGAGTCAGCGCACAACAGTTCGATAAGTGTTTGCGAGGAGAAGGGAATTCGCGAGAAGAGGCGCTAAAAAAACAAAACCCCCGAATCTGCATTCGAGGGTTATCGGGGACTTCGCGAAAATTACGCTTCGATAGCGGCGCGAAGTTTTTTCATGGCGTTTTTCTCAAGCTGACGCACACGTTCAGCGGAGACACCGTAGCGATCGGCCAGCTCCTGCAGGGTGGACTTGTTGTCTTCGTCCAGCCAGCGGGCACGGATAATATCCTGGCTACGCTCGTCGAGACCTTCCATTGCAAAGGTCAGTTTGTTGGCGGCCTGCTCTTCCCAGTTGTCGTCTTCAATGCCGTCGGCAAAGTTGGACGATTTATCCTGCAGATACAGGACCGGGGCCATCGGCTGGCTGTCTGACGCATCGTCGTCAGAGGACATATCAAAGGTCATGTCCTGCGCGGCCATACGGGATTCCATCTCGCGCACGTCTTTGCTGGAAACACCCAGCTCGCGGGCAACCATTTCTACTTCATCCTGGTTAAACCAGCCCAGACGCTGCTTGGTTTTACGCAGGTTAAAGAACAGTTTACGCTGTGCTTTAGTGGTCGCGACCTTCACGATACGCCAGTTACGCAGCACGTATTCGTGGATTTCCGCTTTGATCCAGTGCACGGCGAAGGAGACCAGACGCACACCCACTTCCGGGTTGAAGCGACGCACCGCCTTCATCAGGCCGATGTTGCCTTCCTGGATCAGGTCAGCCTGCGGCAGGCCGTAGCCCGCGTAGTTACGAGCAACGTGAACAACAAAGCGCAGGTGAGACAGGATCAGCGTCTTAGCTGCTTCCAGATCGCCCTGGTAATGCAGCTTTTCAGCAAGCTCCTTTTCTTCCTCGGCCGTCAACATCGGCCAGGTGTTCGCAGCCCGGATATAAGATTCCAGGTTACCAACAGGGGCTAAAGCTAAAGTTTGCATTTCTTTGGTCATTCATTCCTCTCAATCGATTCTTTCTGGCGGCGGTTTGTCCCCATCAGGCAACGAACATGCCAGAATTAATGAGCAACGAGAATATCATTCACTCTTTTATCAGACAGTGATTTTATCCACAAGTTCCGAGTGAAACTGTGAATAAATTACGCACAAAATGTGACATGGGGATGATTATGCGGGGTAAGAGACAACAGGGGCTCTTTCCCTGCACGGTGATTCTCAATGCAGGGAAAGATTATACCAGAGATTTTTTAGTCAGGGGTAAAGTGACGTAAATGTTGCACAGTCGCTAACCATGCTGCGATCCAGCCGATCATCGAGCACACCAGCAGCAGCAACAGGCACTCATCGAATGCTAAGCCACTGATATTAAACTTAGTTCCGAAAACCTGCGCCACGTCGGTGACCGCTGCGGAAAGACGCATCACCAAAATTTCTGACAAAATCAGTGAAAGAAATGCGCCGGAAAAACCGAGCAGTGCGCCGCCATACAGGAACGGGCGCAGGATAAAACCGTCGGTTGCGCCGATCAGCTTTTGCACGTTGATGGTATCGCGACGGGCGAAGATGCTCAGACGGACGCTGTTGCCGATAACGAGGAACACCGCCGCGACCATCAGCACGCCGATCATTGCCGCCACGCGCCCGACAAGGCCGGTCAGCGCCGTCAGACGGGCAAACCAGCTGTCATCCATCCGCACTTCATCGATGCCGTTGATGCGGGAGACGCGATCGCGCAGGGTGTTCAGCGACTCGGTGCCCTGGAAGTCCAGTTTCGGGATCACCACCGCCACTGCGGGCAGGGGGTTCTCCTCCAGCATATCCAGCGCGCCGCCAAAGCCGGACCAGTTGCGGAACTCGCCCAGCGCCTCATCCCGCGACAGGTAGTTTACCTTCTCAACGCCCTGCTCCGCCTGCAGCTGCCCCACCACCTGCGCCGCCGCGTTATCGTCGAGCGCTTTGTCGAGATAAACGGTGATCTGCGGGGAGGGATAGTACTGCGACGCCGCCTGGTTAACGTTTTTGTAGACCATGTAGCAGACGCTGGGCAGGGTCAGGGAGATGGCGATCACCATCACCGTCAGGAAGGTGGCCAGCGGTTTGCTTTTCAGATCCTGCAGCGCACCCTGGAAGGCGTACCGCACCTGCTCGTTAAAGACGTTGGACTTGCGCGAGTTGGGTTTTGGCGCGGCTTTGCTGCGCTTCGGCGCATTGCGGTTGCCATCGCCCGGGCCGCCCGCCGATTTACGAAAACGGTCAAGCTTGCTGCCAAACTGCCGCATCTGGTTTATTGCGTCACGCTTATTCACCGAGGCCTCCGTGCAAATGACCGTCGCTCAGCGTCAGCATGCGGTACGAACGACGGGAGATAAGCCCCATGTCGTGCGTCGCCATCAGTACTGTCACCCCAACGCGGTTAAACTCCTCAAACAGACGCAGGATCCCTTCGGAAAGGGCGTCGTCCAGGTTACCGGTAGGTTCATCCGCCAGCAGCACCGCCGGTTTGTTCACCACCGCGCGGGCAATGCCGACGCGCTGCTGTTCACCGCCGGAGAGCTGGATCGGAAAGTTCTTCGCTTTGTCCAGCAGCCCGACCTTATCCAGCGCCGCCGACACGCGACGACGAATGTCATCCCCGCTGGCGCCCGCAATAATCAGCGGGATCGCCACGTTGTCGAATACCGTGCGGTCCATCAGCAGATGGTGATCCTGGAAAATCATGCCGATCTGCCGACGCAGAAACGGCACTTCACGGTTTTTCAGACGACTAATGTCGTGGCCGCTAAACCAGATTTTCCCGGCACTGGGCCGTTCGATCCCGCAGATAAGCTTGAGCAGGGTACTTTTCCCTGCGCCGGAGTGGCCGGTCAGAAATGCCATCTCGCCCGGCTGCAGGTGAAAGTTAATCCCCTGCAGCGCTTGTCTCCCACCGAGATAGGCCTTGCTGACGTGTTCAAAGCGAATCATTGTTAATCCTCTCGGGCAAAAAGTGCCTCAATAAAGTCGCCCGATTTAAACGGACGTAAATCTTCGATACGTTCGCCAACACCGATGTAGCGGATAGGAATACCAAACTGATCGGCCACCGAGAAGATCACCCCGCCTTTCGCGGTGCCATCCAGCTTGGTCAGCGTGATCCCGGTCAATCCTACCGCTTCGTGGAACAGCTTCGCCTGACTGATGGCGTTCTGCCCGGTGCTGGCATCAATAGTCAGCATAATTTCATGCGGTGCATCTTCGTCCAGCTTTTTCATTACCCGGACGATCTTCTTCAGCTCTTCCATCAGGTGCGATTTGTTCTGCAAACGCCCTGCGGTATCGGCAATCAGCACATCCACATTACGCGCTTTGGCCGCCTGAATAGCGTCAAAGATCACGGAGGCGGAATCCGCCCCGGTGTGCTGGGCAATCACCGGAATGTTGTTGCGCTGGCCCCACACCTGCAGCTGCTCTACGGCGGCGGCACGGAAGGTATCGCCCGCGGCCAGCATCACCGATTTGCCCTGCTGTTCGAACTGACGCGCCAGCTTGCCGATAGTGGTAGTTTTACCCACGCCGTTAACGCCGACCATCAGAATAACAAATGGCATTTTGCCTTCAATATTAAGCGGTTCGTCAACTTTTGCGAGGATTTCACCCATCTCTTCTTTCAACAGGCCGTACAGCGCCTCGGCGTCACGCAGCTGTTTACGGCTGGCGCTCTCCGTCAGACTGTTGATGATTTTACGGGTGGTTTCCACACCAACGTCGGCAATCAGCAGCTGTTCTTCCAGCTCTTCAAAGAGATCATCGTCGATTTTCTTACCGCGGAACAGACTGATAAATCCGGAACCGAGGTTCTCTTTGGTTTTGATCAGGCTGCGTTTCAGGCGCGCGAAGAAACCTTCTTTGGTCGGTTTTTCCTGCTCCTGGGCAAGCTCTTCAACCGGCTCTTCCTCTTCGGCTACCGGGACGACAAGCACCGCTTCTTCTGCGGCTGCGGCCGCCAGCGCCTGAGCTTCGAGCTCTTCATCGCTAATGGGCTCTTCAACGTCGGTCTCTGGCAGGTACTCTTCCGGGATCGCTTCCTCAATTTCATCGAGGATCTCTTCCGGCAGCGGTAATTCTTCATGCTCAATCGCCTGCGGAGGTTCCACCTCAGCGACCGGCTCGACACTCTCTTCCACAGGCTCTGACGCAACGGCCACTGGCTCTGGCTCTGGCTCAACGATCACAGGCTCTGGCTCAACCGGCTGTGGTTTTTCGCTCTCCTGGACCTGCTCTGTGACCTCAACCACCTCTTCAGCGAAGGCTTCAGTCTCTTGCTGGCTGTGGGTGCGCGCTTCTGCTTCTACGTCAGCGACGGTCTCAACAGGGGTTTCAGGCTGCGGCTGTTCAACAGCGGCAGGCTGTTCGGCGATCTGTTGTTCTTCGTTCTGCTGCTCGGTTTCCTGCTCTTTTTGACCAAAGCCCAGCCAGGAAAAGAAGCCACGTTTTTTCTCTTTTGCCATCTGCGACTACACCCCTCGCGGTTAATTACTGGCGCTATATACATGGAAGCTAAAAAAATGATGAAATAGTTTATCACTTAACTTAACGCACATCACCGCCTGCAAGCGCAGGCCGTCGGTGTTCCCGAGCAAAGATATGAAGAAACCCAACCGTGCCGCAGCGGGCCAGATACGCATTATCGGCGGCCAGTGGCGAGGCCGTAAACTGCCGGTACCGGATAGCCCCGGTCTGCGCCCAACCACCGACCGCGTTCGCGAGACGCTGTTTAACTGGCTGGCACCTTCAATGGTAGATGCCCGCTGCCTGGATTGCTTCGCCGGAAGCGGTGCGCTGGGTCTCGAAGCCCTGTCGCGCTACGCCGCCAGCGCCACGCTGCTGGAGATGGATCGCAGCGTGGCCCAGCAGCTGCAGCAAAACCTGGTCACCCTGAAGGCCGCACACGCGAAAGTCGAAAATACCAACACCCTCGCCTTCCTTGCGCAGGCGGGCAGGCCGCACGATGTGGTGTTTGTCGATCCGCCTTTTCGCAAAGGGCTGCTGGAAGAGACGCTGACGCTGCTGGAAAACAACGGCTGGCTGGCGGATGATGCGCTAATCTACGTCGAGAGCGAGGTAGAAAATGGTTTACCGCCGGTGCCCGCCCACTGGGATCTGCACCGGGAAAAAGTGGCCGGCCAGGTCGCCTATCGTCTTTATCACCGTCAATCACAAGGAGAGACTGATGCCGGTACTGATTAATCTGGGTCGTCTGCTGATGATCGGGGTCTGGGCCTTTTTGTTGCTTAACCTCGTCCACCCCTTCCCGCGTCCGATGAATATCTTCGTCAACGTGGCGCTGATCTTCACCTCATTTATGCACGCCCTGCAGATGGTGATGCTCAAAAACGGCATGCCGAAGGATGGCCCGAAAATGACCGGCTGGCAGCAGCTGCGGGTGTTTATTTTTGGCGTGTTTGAACTGCTGGTGTGGATGAATAAGTTTAAGGCGCAGGCGAAGAAGTAATCTGCGCGCTGTTGCCCGGTGGCGCGATGCTTACCGGGCCTACGGTTCGTCCGGGCCGATAATCACGGCGCCGGACTAAACCCCTCAAACCGCGCCCCTTTGTAGCTCAACGTCCCTTTATCCCCCACCGTCAGCTGATGGTACTGCTTCTCGTCGAGGCGAAAAGTCATCTCCAGACCGCCGCTCTCCGGCTTAAAGCTCGCCTCATAGCGCATTGCAGTGCCAGCGGGCGTCACCTGCTGCTGCCGCGATCGGCGATCGTTGAGCGCTTTTTCCCGTTTATTGCTCACCACCACCTGCTTTTGCTGCAGCGGGGCGGCGTCGTTATCCGCCTTTTCCCGACGCTGCTGCACAAAGCGAAACGAGGCGGCAATGACGATAATCGCCAGCACGATAATAAAAAAAAGCGGCATCTTGCTCATTAGACAATCCTTAAGACCAGGCTGAAATCAGGATAGCGTGCCACGCTGTGCATTGCTATTGGCCCGTCTGCACCACTACACTGAAGTGAAACTGTTTGTTCAACAATAACAGATACAGGGACTTAATATGCTTTGGTCATTTATCGCTGTCTGTTTCTCCGCATGGCTGTATGTCGATGCGTCCTACCGCGGCCCTGCCTGGCAGCGCTGGCTGTTTAAACCCGTCACCTTGTTGCTCCTGTTACTGCTGGCCTGGCAAGCGCCGATGTTTAACGCCATCAGTTACCTGGTGCTCGCCGGGCTCTGCGCGTCGCTGGTGGGCGATGCTCTGACCCTGCTGCCGCGCCAGCGTCTGCTCTATGCCGTGGGGGCGTTTTTCTTATCGCACCTGCTCTATACCATCTATTTCGCCAGCCAGATGACGCTGTCGTTCTTCTGGCCGCTGCCACTGGCGCTGCTGGTCATTGGCGCGCTGCTGATCGCCGTGATCTGGTCGCGTCTGGAAGAGCTGCGCTGGGCGGTATGTACCTTTATCGCCATGACCCTGGTGATGGTCTGGCTGGCGGGCGAGCTGTGGTTCTTCCGTCCGACGGCTCCTGCCCTGTCGGCCTTCATCGGCGCCACGCTCCTGCTGCTGGGCAATATCGTCTGGCTGGGTAGCCACTATCGTCGCCGTTTCGGTGCCGATAATGCCATTGCCGCCGCCTGCTACTTCGCCGGGCATTTCCTGATTGTGCGTTCGCTGTATATTTAAATAGCGCTTGACTCTGGAGTCGACTCCAGAGTGCATACTGCGGTTAATGAGAAAATTATCATTGCCGGAGAGTGCCATGTCGACTCCAGAAACGCCAAAAAAAGTGCCGCAGTTTTCGGCACTTAAGCTCGCCCCCCTTCCCGCCAAAGAGGCCTGCTGCGCCGCGGATCACGGTCCTGTGCAGGCCGAAGCCGTGGCGCCCGTCCAGGGCCAGCGTTACAGCTGGGTGGTCAACGGCATGGACTGTGCCGCCTGCGCCCGCAAAGTGGAAACCGCCGTTCGCCAGGTGGCGGGCGTCAATCATGTCCAGGTCCTGTTTGCTACCGAAAAACTGCTGGTCGACGCCGGCAGCAACGTCAGCGCCCAGGTCGAAGCGGCGGTCATCAATGCGGGCTATACGCTGCGCAATGAGAACGCTCCCGCCGAAAAAGCCTCGGTGCTGCGCGACAATCTGCCGCTCATCACGCTGGTTCTGCTGATGGGCATAAGCTGGGGGTTGGAGCAGTTCAACCACCCGCTCGGTAACCTCGCCTTTATCGCCACCACCCTGGTCGGGCTCTGGCCGGTGGCCCGCCAGGCGCTGCGCCTGATGAAAAGCGGCAGCTGGTTCGCCATTGAAACCCTGATGAGCGTGGCCGCCATCGGGGCGCTGTTTATCGACGCCACGGCGGAAGCGGCGATGGTCTTGCTGCTGTTTTTGATTGGCGAGCGGCTCGAAGGCTGGGCGGCAAGCCGGGCGCGTAAAGGGGTCAGCGCGCTGATGGCGCTGAAGCCTGAAACTGCAACTCAGGTCATTAATGGCGAGCGTAAAACCGTGTCTATTGCCGCGCTGCGTCCGGGGGATGTGATTGAAGTTGCCGCCGGGGGTCGTCTGCCTGCTGACGGGACGCTGCTCACCGCCGCGGCCAGCTTTGATGAAAGCGCCCTCACCGGCGAATCCATTCCGGTGGACCGTGCGGCGGGTGAAAAAGTCCCGGCGGGGGCCACCAGCGTCGATCGTCTGGTACAGCTGACGGTCTTGTCCGAACCGGGCGACAGCGCTATCGACCGCATCCTGAAGCTGATCGAAGAGGCGGAAGAGCGCCGCGCCCCGGTGGAGCGCTTCATCGACCGCTTCAGCCGCATCTATACCCCGGTGATTATGCTGATTGCCCTGCTGGTGGCCGTAGTGCCGCCGCTGCTGTTCAGCGCGCCCTGGGAGGGCTGGATCTACAAAGGGCTGACCCTGTTGCTGATTGGCTGCCCGTGTGCGCTGGTGATCTCTACACCGGCGGCCATCACCTCCGGGCTGGCGGCCGCCGCACGCCGTGGGGCGCTGATTAAGGGCGGTGCCGCACTGGAGCAGCTGGCGCAGGTGCAGCAGGTGGCGTTCGACAAGACCGGCACCCTGACGGTGGGCAAGCCGCAGGTGAAGGGCATTTATCCGCACGAGATTGGCGAGCAGGATCTGCTGGCGCTCGCCGCCGCGGTAGAGCAGGGTTCCACCCACCCGCTGGCGCAGGCGATTGTGCGTGAAGCGCAGACCCGCGGGCTGGCTGTTCCGACGGCTACCAGCCAGCGGGCGCTGATGGGCTCGGGGATCGAAGCTGAAGTCGCGGGCAGCAAGGTGCTCATTTGCGCGGCAGATAAATTCCCTGCTCCGCACTTTGTAACGCAAATCGCTACTCTGGAGCAGGCCGGGCAGACGGTAGTGATGGTGGTCCAGGACGGCGAGGCAAAAGGTCTGATCGCCCTGCGTGATACCCTGCGTAATGACGCGAAAGAGGCCGTTAGCGCCCTGCATCAGCTCGGCGTCAACGGCGTGATCCTGACCGGCGATAACCCGCGCGCCGCCGCAGCCATTGCCGGTGAGCTGGCGCTGGATTACCGGGCGGGGCTGCTGCCAGCCGATAAAGTGCAGGCGGTAACGGCCCTGAATGCGCATGCGCCGCTGGCGATGGTCGGGGACGGGATTAACGACGCCCCGGCAATGAAGGCGGCAACGCTTGGCATTGCGATGGGTAGCGGCACCGACGTGGCGCTGGAGACCGCCGATGCGGCGCTCACCCACAACCGCCTGACCGGGCTGGCGCAGATGATCGGTCTGGCCCGCGCCACCCGCGCCAATATCCGGCAGAACATCGCCATCGCGCTGGGGTTGAAGGGGATTTTCCTGGTGACGACCCTGCTGGGCATGACGGGATTGTGGCTGGCGGTGCTGGCGGATACCGGGGCCACGGTGCTGGTGACGGCGAACGCGTTGCGGCTGTTGCGCCAAAGGTAAAAAAAACGCCCGGTGGCGCTACGCTTACCGGGCCTACAAAAACCCATGAACCGTAGCGCCGCCCGGCATTATCACTACTGCATCCCCAACATCCGCGGTAACCACAGCGATATCGCCGGAATATAGGTCACCAACCCTAACACCACCAGCAGCATGCCGTAGAACGGCAGCATCTCACGCACCACGGCTTCGATTTTCTGCTTACTCACCGCGCTGGCGACAAACAGCACCGATCCCACCGGCGGCGTAATCAGCCCCATCCCGAGGTTCACCATCATGATCATCCCGAAATGCACCGGATCGATACCCAGCGCATTGGTCACCGGCAGCAGCACCGGAGTCAGGATCAGAATGATCGGCGCCATGTCCATCAGGGTGCCAATCAGCAGCAGCATGATGTTGATGTACATCAGGATCACGTACTTGTTGTCCGAGAGCGAGGTGAAGAACTCGGTGATCCGCATCGGCAGCTGCATATAAGTCATCACCGCGCCAAAGGCCGCTGCAAAGCCGATCAGGATCATCACGATCGTTACCGTCTTCACCGTGCGGCACATCAGCTTCGGCAGCTCGTTCCACTTGTAGTCGCGGTAGATAAACATGGTGACAAAGAACGCCCACAGACAGGCAACCGCCGCGGATTCGGTGGCGGTAAAGATCCCCGACAAAATGCCGCCGAGAATAATCACCACCGTCATCAGACCCCACAGGGCATCGAAGAAAATCTTCAGCGCCTGCTTAAAGGGGATCCTCTCGCCTTTTGGATAACCGCGCTTGTGGGCAAAGCCCAGGCACAGCACCATTAGTGAGACCCCGAGCAGCAGGCCCGGCAGGACGCCGGCGATAAACAGCGTCGCAATCGACACCGTACCCCCCGCCGCCAGGGAGTAGATCACCGAGTTATGGCTGGGGGGGATCAGGATCGCCTGTACCGAGCCGCTGGCGGTCACCGCCGCTGCGTACTCACGCGGATAGCCTTTCTTCTCCATCTCCGGGATCATCACGGTACCGATGGAGGCGGTATCTGCCACCGACGAGCCCGAAATAGCACCGAAGAAGGTCGAGGCGACAATATTCACCAGCGACAACCCGCCGCGAATAAAGCCGACAAAGATATAGGCAAAGTTCACCAACCGGCGGGCAATGCCCCCTTCCGCCATGATCGCCCCCGCCAGGATAAAGAACGGGATCGCCAGCAGGGTAAATTTATTCACCCCGCTGGTGATCTGAATCATCAGCGCCTCCAGCGGCAGAACAATCCACAGCGCGCCAGCCACGGCGCTTAAGCCCACGGCGAAAGCCACCGGCATCCCCAGCGCCAGTAAGATGGCGAGGGTGAATAACAAAACAAATGCGTCCATCACTCACCCCTTAACTGTGGTTGCCGATCATGACGACCGGGCGATGTTCCTGAGAGCCAAACAGCAGGCGCTCAAGAACAAACAGGAGCAGAACTGCCGATCCAATCGGCAGCGGCAAGTAGCTTTCACCGGAGGTCAAAATGGGAAACTCCGCTACCGGCTGTTCCCACAGTTCAACGCAAAGCAAATAGCTGTACCACAACATCAGGCCCGAAATGACCAGCATCAGAAGATCTACGATCCGCGCGCATACAATTTTCATCGCGTCAGACAGCCGGTCGGTAAGCATATTCACCGCAATATGCGAGCCGGCGCGGTAGCTCACCGCCGCGCCGATAAAGGTGAATGTCACCATACAAATAATGGCAATCGGCTCCGGCCAGGACTCACCACGGTTAAGGACATAGCGCGAGAAAATGCCAATCGGAATAACAATGGTCATCACCAGCAGCGACAGGCCTGCCACGCCCATCGCCAGCAAATAGAGACGGTCCATCCACTTAAGATAGAGTTCGGACATAAGTCCCCCGGTTACTTAACGTCAGCGATAGCTTTCATCAGATCCTGATGCTTATCGCCATACTGGGCGCGCACCGGCTCTGTCGCCTTCACGAAGACCGCTTTATCAATGTCGTGGAACTGCACGCCGCCCGCCTTCATCTTCTGCAGAGCTTCGTCGTTATAGGCCTGCCACAGCTTGCGCTGCTCGAACTGCGCTTCGCGGGCCAGGGTCAGAATTTTTTGCTGTTCGTCGGCGCTCAGCTTGTCCCATTTCACTTTGGAGTAGAGCAGCATTTCCGGGGTGATGAAGTGGCCGCTGAGGGTGTAGTTTTTGGCGACAGGCATGTAGTTGTGGGCGATGTAGGTCGGCGGGTTGTTCTCGGCACCGTCGATAACGCCGGTCTGCATGCCGCTGTAGACTTCACTTACCCCCATTGCCACCGAGTTAGCTCCCATATCTTTCAGCGTGGCCAGCGCCACCGGGCTACCCTGCACGCGGATTTTTTTACCCTTCAGATCTTCCGGTTTAACAATGGGATCTTTGGTGATCAGGTTACGGGTGCCGGAGTCCATCCAGCCGAGGAACACCAGCCGCGATTTCGGGTTGGCGGTGAGTTTATCGCCGATCGATTTCCCGATATCGCCGTCGATCACTTTGTGCATATGGTCTTCGTCACGGAAGACATAGGGGAGCGTAAAGACTTCAATATCCGGCAGGATGGCGGCAACCGGGGCCATGGAGACGCGAATCATATCGATTGCCCCCATCTGCGCCTGCTCAATCATCTGCTTTTCATCGCCCAGCACGCCGCCAGGGAAAACTTTGATCTCCAGCTTGCCGTCGGTTTGTTGTTTAAGTTTTTCACCCATGTGCTGCACTGCCACCACGTTCGGGTAGCCTTCAGGATGCACATCAGCGGCTTTAATGGTTTGAGCAGAAACAGAGCAGGCAAAAGCAGACAGGCACAGAGCGGCCAGCAACGGCTTGAGGGTCGTTTTCATTGAGTCAACTCCAGGGTAGTGAGGTAAGTATCGGAACGTTGTTTTAGTTTTAACGTTTAGAAACTAGCCCAATGCCTGGAAAGCGTAGGTGAAGCGCCTCACAAAAAGCGCTAAAAATTGAAATGGTGGTTTATTTTGGTGATGGAGGTCAAACGAAATGGCAATCGTAGGCCCGTGCAAGCGCAGCGCCGCCGGGCACGCCGGGTGGCGGCGATGCCTTACCCGGCCTACAAGGTCTATTACCCTTTGCGGATAAGATATTTGTACGGCAATACCCCGGTCTCCTGCGCCAGCAGCTCATGTTCCATAAAGGTACAGAAGCCCGGAATATCGCGGGTCGTGGCCGGATCGTCGGCGATAATTAACAGCGTTTCGCCGGACTGCATCGTGCGCACGGTTTTGCGCACCATCATGACGGGTTCCGGGCAGCGCAGGCCCTGCGCGTCAAGGGTGTGGTCCGGGTGGGTAAACAGATCGGTCATCTTGGTCTCGTCCAGATAAAAACGGCAGTAGTTTACGCCGCGAGCCGGGCAAAGCAAACCAGGTTAACGATTGCGTGAAAATTAGCCATTGCAAACTGTCGTTAAAGCAGTATCATGCGGCGGCTTTCAGAATCTGGCCCATTAGGCGTTATTGTTGAAGCCAGTCTGGAGACGGACAGCGCGCAGAAACCGGAGCGTACACTTAGTACGTGAGGATTTCGAGCACTGCCCGGATTCAGAATGGCGAATAAAATAGCCTAATGGGCCAGATTCATATTGGGTTCCCTCACCCCAAATTCTAATCAAAAAGGTCACAATATGACGCAGTTCTCTCAATCGCAGCGCGTAAAAGCGTTGTTCTGGCTTTCGCTTTTTCATCTGCTGGTGATCACCTCCAGTAACTACCTGGTGCAGCTGCCCATCTCCATTTTTGGTTTTCATACCACCTGGGGCGCATTCAGTTTCCCGTTTATCTTCCTTGCGACCGATCTCACCGTCCGTATCTTTGGCGCCCCGCTGGCCCGACGCATTATTTTTGCCGTCATGCTTCCGGCGCTGTTTGTTTCGTACGTGATCTCCTCGCTGTTCTATATGGGTAGCTGGCAGGGCTTTGAGGCGCTGACGCACTTTAACCTGTTCGTCGCCCGTATCGCCGCCGCCAGCTTTATGGCCTATGCGCTGGGACAGATCCTCGACGTACATGTGTTTAACCGCCTGCGGCAGAACCATCGCTGGTGGATGGCGCCGACCGCCTCCACGCTGTTTGGCAACGTCAGCGATACCCTGGCCTTTTTCTTTATCGCCTTCTGGCGCAGCCCGGATGCGTTCATGGCGCAACACTGGATGGAAATTGCGCTCGTGGACTACGCCTTTAAGGTGCTTATCAGCCTGGTCTTCTTCCTGCCGATGTACGGCGTGCTGCTAAATATGTTGCTGAAAAGATTCGCGGATAAATCTGAAATCCCGGGATTGCAGGCTGGTTAAGGGTTCCCCTGAACAGTTGTGATAAGATGGATTGATGCGCCGTTATGGCCGTTTATCGAAAGGAAGAATGTAATGCGCAATCTGGTTAAATATGTCGGGATTGGCCTGCTGGTGATGGGGCTGGCAGCCTGTGATAACAGCGACACCAAAACGCCTGCTCAGGCTGCGTCTGCTGAAAGCAACGCCACGGGCCAACCGGTCAGCCTGATGGATGGCAAACTCAGCTTCTCTCTGCCGGCGGATATGACCGATCAGAGCGGCAAGCTGGGCACCCAGACGAACAACATGCACGTTTATTCCGATGCTACCGGGCAAAAAGCGGTGATCGTGATCGTTGGTGATGACACCAATGAAGACCTGGGCGTGCTGGCGAAGCGTCTGGAAGATCAGCAGCGCAGCCGCGACCCGCAGCTGCAGGTCGTGACCAATAAAGCCATCGAGCTGAAAGACCACAAGCTGCAACAGCTGGACAGCATTATCTCTGCTAAAGGCCAGACGGCTTACTCCTCCGTAGTGCTGGGCAAAGTGGACAACAAGCTGCTGACCCTGCAGATCACGCTGCCTGCTGACGATCAGCAGAAAGCGCAAACTGCCGCAGAGAACATCATCAATACCCTCGTGATTCAGTAAGTTCTCACGATGAGATGGCCTCCTCCGGAGGCCATTTTTTTAGCCGCCACGTCAGCAGTAACGCCACCGCCACCAGCCCCGCTGCCGCCAGATAGATAACAGGTACCCCGGCCCACGCCATCACCAGCCCGGCCAGCGGCCCGGTGATCCCCAGCGACATATCCATAAACACCGTATAGGTCGCCAGCGCCGCGCCCTGGTTCTGCTGCGGCACCGCTTTCACCGCCACCACCCCCAGCGCCGGGAACACCAGCGAGAAGCCCGCGCCTGCGAGGAACACCCCGATCCGTGCCATCCAGGGCGCATCGGCGATACCGGTCAGCAGCAGGCCGACAATCTCAACGCTAAAGCAGATGATGGCCACGTTCAGCCCGCCCAGTCGGTTGATGCCGTTCGGGAACAGCAGCCGCGTCCCGACGAAGGCACAGCTGAACAGGGTCAACGCAAAGGCCGCGCCGTCCCAGCCTTTATCGGCGTAGAACAGGGTAATGAAGGTGGCGATCACCCCAAAGCCTGCCGAGCCAAGGGCCAGGGCCATGCCGTAGGGCCAGACGCGCCCCAGCACCGCGCGAAACGGCATCGGTTTGCCTTTGCTGGCTTTGACTTTTGGTCGCGGCAGCGCAAATAAAATCGCCAGCAGCGCCACCACCATAATGGTAAGCGCCAGCCCGCTCAGGCCGGTGTAGCGATAGCAGAGCACGCCGAGCGGGGCCCCCATCGCCATCGCGCCGTAGGTGACGATCCCGTTCCAGGAGATCACCCGTCCGATGTGCGATGCCCCCACCACCCCGACGCCCCACAGCGTGGAGCCGGTTCCGGCGAGGCTTTGCCCGACCCCAAGGATCACCCGACCAAGACAGAGCAGCGCCAGGCTCACCATCGGCCAGGCGCTGGTTAACCCGGCGAGGAGATAGCTCACTCCGCTCAGGAAGCAGCCGCAAAGCCCCAGCACCACAATGCTTTTCGGGCCAAACAGGTCGGCATAGCGCCCGGCGTAAGGGCGGCTTAACAGGGTGGCGAAGTATTGCAGGCTGATCACAAGGCCCGCCCAGAAGGCGCTAAAGCCCATAATGTCATGGACATAGCCCGGCAGCACGGCCAGCGGCAGGCCGATGGTCAGGTAGCTGGCAAAGTTGAAAATAACGACGGAAACAATACGCAGGTTGAGGCGTAATCCACTCAGTGCCGGTTCGGCGGCGGGTTCGGGCATCAGGTTCACCAGAATTTTTACAACAGTGTTTCACTATTACCATGACAGGGGCCGAAATGCAGCAGCGACTTTAAGATTAACGGCCTCCGCCGAAGCGCTGCGCGCGCACTACACTTATGAGCATCTCATAAGAGGAAACACTATGTTAACCACGCCACCCGGTAAACCGGGTCTTACACAGCCTGATAAATCCGGTCTTCATATTCTGCTCAAACTGGCCTGCCTGGTGGTCATCCTCGCAGGTATTCACGCCGCAGCGGATATTCTCGTGCAGCTGCTGCTGGCGCTCTTTTTCGCCATCGTCCTCAACCCCCTCGTCACTTGGTTTTTGCGTCGCGGATTTAGCCGCCCCCTGGCCATCACCATTGTGGTGGTGGTGATGCTGATTGGCCTGACGGCGCTGTTTGGGGTGCTGGCGGCCTCGCTCAATGAATTTGCCGCCCTGCTGCCGAAATACAATAAAGAGCTGACGCGCAAGCTTTTGGATCTCCAGGAGATGTTTCCCTTTCTCAACCTGCATATCTCCCCGGAGCGGATGCTGAAACGGATGGACTCGGAAAAGGTGATGACCTTTGCCACCGCGCTGATGACCCAGCTTTCCGGGGCGATGGCCAGCGTCCTGCTGCTGGTGATGACGGTGGTGTTTATGCTGTTTGAAGTGCGCCACGTGCCGTACAAAATGCGTTTTGCCCTCAATAACCCGCAGATCCACATCGCCGGTCTGCACCGGGCGCTGAAGGGCGTTTCCCACTATCTGGCGCTGAAAACGCTGTTAAGCCTGTGGACGGGCGCGATTGTCTGGCTGGGGCTGACGCTGCTGGGGGTACAGTTCGCCCTGATGTGGGGTGTTCTGGCCTTCCTGCTGAACTATGTGCCTAATATTGGCGCGGTCATCTCCGCCGTCCCGCCGATGATCCAGGCGTTTCTGTTCAATGGTCTCTATGAGTGCGCCATGGTGGGGGCGCTGTTCCTGATCGTCCATATGGTGCTGGGCAATATCGTTGAGCCCCGGATGATGGGCCACCGGCTGGGGATGTCCACCATGGTGGTGTTCCTGTCGTTACTGATCTGGGGCTGGTTACTGGGCCCGGTCGGGATGTTATTGTCCGTTCCGCTGACCAGCGTCTGTAAGATCTGGATGGAGACTACCCAGGGGGGCAGCAAGCTGGCGATCCTGCTCGGCCCGGGCCGACCGAAAAGCCGCTTACCGGGATAACGCATGTACGAAAAGGACACCCTCAGCGCGCTGGAGGCCATCACCGAAGCGCAACGTATCGCCTTTGCCCCGATGCTGTTTCAGACCGCGCTCTGTCTGCGTAACACCGGCATCCTCGCCTGGCTGGATAAACAGGGCACGCGCGGCGCTTCTCTCGAGGAGATCGTGGCGAACAGCACGCTCAGCGAATATGGCGCTGGCGTATTGCTGGATATGGGATTAAGCGGGCGGATAGTGACCCACAGCGAGGGGCGATATTATCTGGCCAAAATTGGTCACTATCTGCTGCATGACAGCATGACCCGCGTCAATATGGATTTCACCCAGGATGTTTGCTATCAGGGCCTGTTTCATCTTGCCGATGCATTGAAAGCGGAAAAACCGGCCGGGCTCGCTGTCTTTGGTGAATGGCCGACCATTTATCCGGCACTCTCCGCCCTACCCGAACAGGCGCAGCGGAGCTGGTTTGCTTTCGATCACTTCTATTCCGACGGCGCATTTGATGCCGCGTTACCCTATATATTCGCAAGCTCGCCGACAAAATTGTACGATGTCGGCGGAAATACGGGTAAATGGGCGCTACGCTGCTGTCGTTACGATGAAAATATCGCCGTGACGCTGCTCGATCTGCCGCAGCAAATTGCCCTGGCCCAGGAAAATATCGCAAAAGCAGGATTATCTCATCGTATTGAGCTCTATCCTGTCGATATGCTTAGCGACGCTGCTCTGCCGGATGACGCTGATATCTGGTGGATGAGCCAGTTTCTGGACTGCTTCTCTCCCGATCAGATTGTGACCCTGCTGAGCAACGTGGCGAAGGTGATGAAGCCAGGTGCCCGCCTGTGCATTCTGGAGCTTTTCTGGGATGCGCAACGATTCGAAGCGGCCTCCTTCAGCCTGAACGCAACCTCGCTCTATTTCACCTGTATGGCGAACGGCAACAGCCGTTTTTACAGCGTAGAGAAATTTTATCACTATCTGGAGAGAGCAGGATTCCGGGTAGAACAACGGCATGACAATCTCGGTGTGGGCCACACCTTATTGATTTGCCAGAAAATAAACAATAACGCGACCTGACCTTCGGCTGCGTTACTGGATAACGGGTTTATCGCGGACGCGCGCAGATGAAATTTGCACTTAACATTCTCGACTGGCAAGCCAGAGCGCCAGGCCTTAGTGATGCCAGCCACTGGCAGGCATGGTCACAGGGTTTGCATGCCATCGATCCTGCTGCGCCGCAGGCCAAACTGTCCGAACTGCCGATGATGACCGCCCGCCGCCTCAGTTCCGGCAGTAAACTGGCGGTCGATTGCGGTATGGCGATGGTGCGAAAGCATGCCATTGATGCCGTGGTTTACACCAGCCGTCACGGTGAGCTGGAGCGTAACTATCGCCTCCTGCATGCGCTGGCGACCGGACAGGATGTTTCCCCGACCGATTTCGCCATGTCGGTCCACAACTCTGCGGTGGGCAATCTGACTATCGCGGCGCGTCAGCCGATTGTCTCGTCATCCCTCTCCGCCGGAATGGACACCTTCCAGCAGGGGTTGTGCGAAGTGCTGAGCCTGCTGCATGCCGGATATACGCGGGTGTTAATGGTCGATTTCGATGGCGCCCTGCCCGATTTTTACCGCTCTGCACTCCCGCCGCAGATGCCGACCTGGCCCTATGCCCTGGCGCTGGTCATCGAAGCCGGTGACACTCTGCGCTGCGAAACGCAATCCGTCCGTTGCCCCGAAGCGCTCTCGCTGCCGCAGAGCCTGCTGTTCCTGCGCCACTACCTGCGAGGCGATCGGCAGTTTGTGGTGCCCGGCGAGCGCCTGCTGTGGCAGTGGACCCGCGCATGATACGCGTAAGGGCGGCCCTCAGCCGCGGCTGGCGGCTGGTGATGACCGGCTTGTGCTTCGTGCTGTTTGGCGCGGGCGGACTGCTGCTGTCGCTGGTGTGGTTCAACCTGCTGAACCTGGTCCAGCGCGATCGCGCGCGTCGTCGTCGCCTCGCCCGACGCAGTATTGCCGCCAGCTTCCGTGCTTTTTTAACCGTCGCCCGCACCCTTGGCGTGCTCGATTACCGCTTCAATAACCTCGACGTGCTTCGCCACGAACGCGGCTGTCTGGTAGTGGCGAACCACCCGACGCTTATCGACTACGTGCTGATCGCGTCGGTGATGCCGGAAACCGACTGCCTGGTGAAAAGCGCCCTGCTGCGTAACCCTTTTCTCAGCGGGGCGATCCGGGCGGCCGATTACCTGATCAACAGCGAAGCCGACGCCCTGTTAAGCGCCTGTCAGCAACGGCTGAGCCAGGGCAACACCCTGCTGATCTTCCCGGAAGGGACGCGCACGCAGGCGGGGAAAGCCATCACGCTGCAACGCGGTGCGGCCAATATTGCCGTGCGTTGCGCCAGCGACCTGCGGGTGGTGCTCATCCACTGCAGCGAGCACCTGCTTGATAAACACAGCCGGTGGTATGACATACCGCCAGACAAACCCTTTTTCACGATCGATGTCCGTGAGCGGGTCAATATTAGTGATTTTTACGATGCAGCAGTACAGGAGCCAGCCCTGGCGGCAAGACAGCTCAACCGGCACCTGCAGCATCGCTTAACATCCGGTCTTCAATCTTTGTCAGGAATGAATGATGCAAGCGCTCTACCTTGAAATTAAAAATCTTATCATTACTACCCTCAATCTGGACGAATTGACCGCAGAGGATATCGATACGGATGCCGCGCTGTTTGGCGATGGGTTGGGCCTTGACTCGATCGATGCCCTTGAGCTGGGGCTGGCGGTAAAAAACCAGTACGGCGTGGTGTTGTCTGCCGAAAGCGAAGAGATGCGTCAACATTTTTACTCCGTCGCCACCCTGGCCTCTTTCATCACCGCCCAACGCGCCTGAGACCGAATTTACCATGACTACAGAACACAAATCCGTTTATCAGGAAGTCACCACTCTCCTGATCACCCTGTTTGAAATTGCGCCGGAAGCCATCACCCCGGAGGCGCGCCTGTATGAGGATCTGGAGCTGGACAGCATCGACGCCGTCGACATGGTTGTTCACCTGCAGAAACGAACCGGCGCCCGAATCAAACCGGAAACCTTCAAGTCGGTACGTACCGTGCAGGACGTAGTGGATGCGGTAGAAAAGCTCCTGCGTGAAGCATAAGACACCATGCGTGGCGGACGATCCTTCCCGGCAATCCCACTGCTGACGGGGTTAATGCTGGTCGCATGGCCCTTTCTGATTGGCTTCGGGTTGTCGCACAACAGCCTGCACTGGCTGCTGCCGCTGATGGCAATCCTGCTGCTGTTCCGTTTTCGCCAGGCACGGCTTAATTCCGGGCCGATGCGCTATGTGACCCAGAGCGTTGCCCTGGCGGGTATCGTCCTGTGCGCCGCCAGCTACCTCCTGAAAGCGCATCAGTGGCTGCTGTTCTATCCGGTGATCGTTAACCTGGCGATGCTGGCCGTTTTCGGCGGGTCGCTGTGGACGGCGATGCCGCTGGTCGAACGGCTGGCGCGACTGCGGGAACCGAATTTATCCCCTTCCGGTGTGCGCTATACCCGCGTTGTCACCCGGGTTTGGTGCGGCTTTTTCATCTTCAACGGGGGAGTGGCGCTGTTCACCGTGTTGCGGGGGGACATGCGGCTCTGGACGCTGTGGAACGGCATGATCGCCTATATCCTGATGGGCACGTTAATGGCAGGCGAGTGGATGGTGCGTCAACGGATGATCAAAAAAGAGCAGCGCGATGCATAACCCCCTCCCGCTGAGCCAGTGGCTGAACGCCCCACGCCCGGACGACACCCCTGTCGCCTGGTCTGGCGATCGCTGCTGGACGCTCGGGCAGCTGCGCGACGACGTCAGCGCCCTGACGGCCTGTTTGCAGCAGCAGGAAGGCGATCGCTGGGCGCTCTGTTTTGACAACAGCTATCTGTTTATCGTTGCCCTGCTGGCAACGCTGCATGCGGGCAAAACCCCGGTGCTGCCCGGACACAGCCGGGAATCGCTGCTGGAGGAGCAGCAGGGACTGTTCAGCGGCGTGCTGAGCGACAGGACGCTGAGCTTCCGGGGCCGCCTGCTGGTGGTCAGCTCTGCCCGCCGAAGTGCGCCGCCGTTCATGCCGCTGCCGGCCATTGATGACGCCCGCGTTATCGAACTGTTCACCTCCGGCTCGACCGGAGCCCCTGAACGGATCGTCAAGCGTGTCGCCCAGCTCGATCGGGAAGCCAGGCTGCTGGCAGCCCGCTTTGGCGAGCGGCTGAACGGTTGCTGCGTGGTCTCCTCGGTTGTGCCCCAGCATCTGTACGGCCTGACGTTTCGCATTGTATTGCCGATGGCGCTGGCGCTGCCGCTGCATGCGGAGATGATCTCCTATGCCGAACAGCTGGCGGCAGTGGATCATACCCGGCGCTACCTGTTTATCAGCAGCCCGGCGTTTCTGAAGCGGCTCGATACGCAGCTCGCCCCGCCGCCCGTTGCCGTCCTGGTCTCGGCCGGAGGCGTACTGATGTGGGAGTCGGCCTGCAATACCCACCGTTGGCTGGAACTCTGGCCGGATGAAATTTACGGCAGTAGCGAAACCGGCGTCCTCGCCTGGCGTTACCGTCAGGCGGACAAATGCCTCTGGCAACCCTTCCCCGGGGTGACCTTTAGCCGCGATAATGGCGCCCTGCGCGTCACCTCGCCGCTGATCGATGAGGCGGACGGCGTTCTGCTCGACGATATTCTGCACGTCGGGGATGATGGTCAGTTCAGCCTTATTGGCCGCCAGGGACGGGTAGTGAAAATCGAAGAGAAACGCATCTCGCTGACCGAGGTTGAACAGCGTCTGCTGGCGCTGGACGGCATCTGCGAAGCGGCGGCGCTGCCGGTTACGCGCGGTGGACGCCAGGGCGTTGGCGTACTGCTGGTGTTGGGTGACGCAGCGCGTCAACAGCTGCACCAGCGCGGCAGTAAAGCGCAGATCATGGCCTGGCGACGCGCCCTGCGGCCGTGGCTCGAACCGGTCGCGATCCCTCGCTACTGGCGCATCATTGATGAAATGCCGGTAAACAGTATGAACAAGCGTGTCTATGCGCAGTTACAGGAGTTATTTCATGAAAATCCATGAAATCGAGCGCCATCAGGCACATCCGCAGCATCTTGAGATCGTCCTGCACCTCGATCCGGCGCTGTTCTGGTTCCAGGGCCATTTTGCCGTGCAGCCGCTGCTGCCCGGCGTCGCCCAGCTTGACTGGGTAATGCACTACGCCACCACGCTGCTGGCACCGGAGTATCGTTTTCACAGTATCCAGAACGTTAAATTTCAGGCACCGCTGCTCCCCGATGCCACCGTAACGTTGACCCTCGACTGGAACGCGGAGCGCCAGACCCTCACCTTCAGCTATCAACGCCACGACGGTGAACAGCGCCTCCTGGCCAGCAGCGGGAAGATTCGCTTATGCCGTTAACCTTTCGCCCCTGCATTCTGATCCCCTGCTACAACCATGGGGCGATGATGGCGAATGTTCTGAGCCGTCTGGCGCCGTTTCAGCTGCCGGTAATTGTGGTCGACGATGGTAGCGACGCCAGCACCCGTCAGGAACTGGATCGCCTGGCTGTCGACAATGCGCAGGTGACGCTGGTGCGGCTGATACACAACGCCGGCAAAGGGGCGGCGGTGATCCGTGGACTGAAAGTCTGCGCCGGGGCAGGTTTTACCCATGCGGTGCAGGTGGATGCCGACGGCCAGCATGCCATTGAGGACATCCCCCGGCTGCTGGCGCTGGCAGAGCGCCACCCGCAGGCGCTGATCTCCGGCCAGCCGGTCTTTGATGACTCGATCCCCCGCTCGCGACTGTATGGCCGCTGGATCACCCATGTCTGGGTCTGGATCGAAACCCTGTCATTGCAGCTCAAAGACAGCATGTGCGGCTTCCGGGTCTACCCGGTGGCCCCGACGTTACAGGTCATCAACAGCGTGCCGCTCGGCAAGCGAATGGATTTTGATACCGAAATCATGGTGCGCCTCTACTGGCAGGGCAATACCAGCTATTTTCTGCCCACCCGGGTGACCTATCCGCAGGATGGCATCTCCCATTTCGATGCCCTGAACGACAACCTGCGCATCTCCTGGATGCACACCCGGCTGTTCTTCGGCATGCTGCCGCGCATCCCTTCCCTGCTCTTTCGCCGCCGCAGCCAGCACTGGGCGCAGCAGCAGGAGGTGAAAGGCCTGTACGGCATGCGCCTGATGTTACGGGTCTGGCAGCTGCTCGGGCGCAGGGCGTTTACCCTCCTGCTGTGGCCGGTGATTGCCGTCTACTGGCTGACGGCCCGCCCGGCCCGCCAGGCATCGCAACAGTGGATCGCCCGCGTGAGCGAGACGCTGGCGCAGCGCCAGCAGCCCAAGCCCGCGCGCCTGAACAGCTTTTTCCACTTCCTGCGTTTTGGCAATGCGATGCTGGATAAGGTCGCCAGCTGGCAGGGCGAACTCAGACTGGGCAGGGACGTGGTCTTCGCCCCTGGCGCACGGGAAAAGCTCGACCTTAGCGTGCCTGAGGGCAAGCTGCTGCTGGCCTCCCATCTCGGCGATGTCGAGGCGTGCCGCGCCCTGGCGCAGCTCGACGGCGGCAAGACCATCAATGCGCTGGTCTTCAGCGATAACGCCCAACGCTTCAAACAGATTATGCAGGAGATGGCGCCGCAGGCCGGGCTGAACCTGATCCCGGTGACCGATATTGGTCCGGAGACCGCCATCCTCCTGAAAGAGAAGATCGATCGCGGGGAATGGGTGGCGATCGTCGGGGATCGGATCGCCGTCGATCCGCAGCGCGGCGGCAGCTGGCGCGTGGTATGGAGCGACTTTATGGGCCAGCCTGCGCCGTTTCCTGAGGGGCCATTTATTTTCGCCTCGCTGATGCGCTGCCCGGTGATGCTGATTTTCGCCCTGCGCCAGCAGCAGAAGCTGCATATCCACTGCGAAGACTTTGCCGATCCGCTGCTGTTACCGCGCAGCGGGCGCCAGCAGGCGTTACAGCAGACCGTCGACCGTTATGCCCAACGGCTGGAGCACTTTGCGCTGCAGGCCCCGCTCGACTGGTTTAATTTTTTCGATTTCTGGCGTCTGCCGGATGCCAAAGAGAAGGAGTAAAGGGTGCTGACCGATCCCCGCTTTACGACCGAAGTAGAGCTGACCGTGCCGTTTCACGACGTCGATATGATGGGCGTGGTCTGGCATGGCAACTATTTCCGCTATTTTGAGGTTGCCCGCGAGGCCCTGCTCAACCAGTTCGATTATGGCTATCGCCAGATGAAGGCATCCGGCTATCTCTGGCCGGTGGTCGACACCCGGGTTAAATACCGTGATGTCCTCACCTTTGAGCAACGGATCCGCGTCCGGGCCCATATCGAAGAGTTTGAGAACCGCCTGCGTATCGCCTATCAGATTTTTGACGCCACCAGCGGCAAACGGACCACCACCGGCTACACCATTCAGGTGGCGGTGGAAGAGAAGAGCCGCGAGTTGTGTTTTGTCAGCCCGGCGATCCTGTTTGAGCGTATGGGAGTTACGCCATGAAGAGATTATTGCTGCTTGCCCTGCTGATCAGTCCGTGGGTCAACGCCGTCACGCTAGATGAATTACAGCAGCGCTTTACCGAACAGCCGGTAGTACGCGCCCACTTTGAGCAGTCCCGCACCATCAAGGATCTGCCCCAGCCGCTGCGATCTCAGGGTGAGATGCTGATCGCCCGCGACAGCGGGCTGCTGTGGGATCAAAAAGCCCCTTTCCCGATGACGCTGCTGTTGGACGACAAACGGATGGTGCAGGTCATCAACGGCCAGCAGCCGCAGACCATCACCGCTGAAAACAACCCGCAGATGTTCCAGTTCAATCACCTGCTGCGCGCCCTGTTCCAGGCGGATCGCAAGGTGCTGGAGGAGAATTTCCGCATCAACTTTAAAGATCTTGGTGAAGATCGCTGGTCGCTGGTGCTGACTCCCACCACCACGCCGCTGGACAAGATTTTCGCCTCGCTGGATCTGAGTGGTGCAACCTATGTGGAATCCATCGTGCTGAACGATAAGCAGGGCGATCGTACCGCTATCGCCCTCTCCCGCCACCAGCTCACGCCCGCCAGCCTGACCGATGCCGAACGCCAACGCTTTGCCGCACCGTAACGCCCGACGCCCGGCCCTGGTGTGGGCCGCGGTATGCCTGGTGCTGCTGGGCATGCTGCTGACGCTGCTGCCGGGGGCGCGGCTGAACAGCAGCGTGCTGGCGATGCTGCCCAAACAGAGCCTCGGGGCGATCCCCCCGGCCCTGAACGACGGCTTTATTGAACGCCTCGATCGTCAGCTGGTGTGGCTGGTCAGCCCCGGAAAACAACCCGACCCGCAGGTGGCGCAGCATTGGCTGAGCCTGTTGCAGGGGGCGGGATCGCTGCACGAGGTAAAAGGGCCGATGGACGCCGCCGGGCAGAAAGCCTGGGGGGCGTTTTTCTGGCAGCACCGCAACGGCCTGATCGACCCTGCCACCCGCGCGCGCCTGCAAAACGGCGGCGAGGCGCAGGCCCAGTGGATTTTATCCCAGCTGTATTCGGCCTTCTCCGGAGTCAGCGGTAAAGAGCTGCAAAACGACCCGCTGATGCTGATGCGCGGCTCCCAGCTGGCGCTGGCACAAAACAGCCAAAAGCTACGGCTGATGGACGGCTGGCTGGTGACAAAAGACGATGCCGGAAATTACTGGTATCTGCTGCACGGCGAGCTGGCCGGTTCGTCGTTCGATATGCAGCAAACCCACCGGCTGGTGACCCGGCTCCACGACCTCGAAAGCCAGCTGAAAACGCAGTATCCGCAGGCGCAGCTGCTGTCGCGCGGCACGGTGTTTTACAGCGACTACGCCAGCCAGCAGGCAAAGCGGGATATCTCGACCCTCGGCGTCGCCACCGTGCTGGGGGTGATCCTGCTGATTGTGGCGGTGTTCCGCTCCCTGCGCCCGCTGCTCCTGTGCCTGCTCTCCATCGCCATGGGCGCGCTGGCCGGCACGGTCACGACGCTGCTGCTGTTTGGTGAACTGCATTTGATGACCCTGGTGATGAGCATGAGCATCATCGGCATCTCGGCGGACTACACGCTTTATTACCTGACCGAGCGGATGGTTCACGGCGGCCAGGACTCGCCGTGGCAAAGCCTGGCGAAAGTGCGCAACGCCCTGCTGCTGGCGCTGCTCACCACCGTGGCGGCCTATTTCATCATGATGCTGGCGCCCTTCCCGGGCATCCGCCAGATGGCGGTGTTTGCCGCTGCGGGCTTAAGCGCCGCCTGCCTGACGGTCATTTTCTGGCATCCGTGGCTGTGCCGCGGCTTACCGGTGCGTCCGGTTCCGGCGAGGGCGCTCATGCTGCGCTGGCTGTCGGCATGGCGCGACAGACGCGTGTCGGTTGGCCTGCCGGTTGCGCTGGCCCTGGCCGCTCTCGCGGGTATCGCCACGCTGCGGGTGGATGACGATATCGCCCAGCTACAGGCCCTGCCGCAGGATATTCTGGCTCAGGAGAAAACCATTACCGCCCTGACCGGGCAGCGTGTCGATCAGAAATGGTTCGTGGTGCATGGCGCATCGGCCCAGCAGACGCTGGAGCGGCTGGAGGCCTTTACCCCGACGCTGGCCCGGGCGCAGCAGGCGGGTGACCTGAAATCCTGGCGCACCCTGCCGCTGAACTCGCTGGCGCAGCAAGAGCGCGATCTGGCGCTGCTGCGCCAGGCGGCTCCGGCAGTAACGAGGGTCCTGCAAAACGCCGGGATGACGACAGTATCACCGGATTTGAATGCCACCCCGGTGCAGGTCGATACGTGGCTTGCCAGCCCGGCCAGTGAAGGCTGGCGTCTGCTGTGGCTCACGTTGCCCGGCGGCGAAAGCGGCGTGCTGGTACCGGTGGATGGGGTGAAAAACAGCCCGGCGCTGCGCGAGCTGGCGGAGCAACATCCGGGCGTGGTGTGGGTGGATCGCAAGGCGAGTTTCGACAGCCTGTTTGCCCTCTACCGCGCAGTGCTGACCGGCCTGCTGGTTGTCGCCCTGGCGACGATCGCCTGCGGTGCCATGCTGCGCCTCGGCTGGCGTAAGGGGCTGATCACCCTCGTGCCCTCGCTGGTGTCGCTGGGCTGCGGCCTCGCCGCGCTGGCAATCTCGGGTCATCCGGTTAACCTGTTTTCCCTGCTGGCGCTGGTGCTGGTACTCGGCATCGGGATCAACTACACGCTATTCTTCAACAACCCGCGCGGCACGCCGTTGACCTCGATGCTGGCCATTACCCTGGCGATGATGACCACCCTGTTAACCCTCGGCATGCTGGTATTCAGCGCCACGCAGGCGATCGGCAGTTTCGGCATTGTACTGGTCAGCGGTATTTTCACCGCCTTTCTGCTGGCTCCCCTGGCGATGCCAGCCCAAAAAGAGAGAAAACAATGATCGCTCCTTTTTACCGCGCCGCCGCCCTGATCGGCGCGCTGTTGCTGACCGGTTGCAGCCACACGGCCCCGAAGCGTGACGATGCCCGACCGCAGGCATGGCTCCAGCCAGGTACCCGGGTGACGCTACCGCCGCCGGGTATTACTCCGGCGCTGAGCTCCCAGCAGTTGCTGACCGGCAGCTTTAATGGCAAGACCCAGTCGCTGCTGGTGATGCTGAATGCCGATGCGCAGAAGGTGACCCTCGCCGGGCTGTCATCGGTGGGTATTCGCCTGTTCCTCGCCACCTATAATGAAACGGGCATCCATACTGAACAGTCGATTGTTGCGCCAGAGCTGCCTCCGGCCAGCCAGGTGCTGGCGGACGTGATGCTCAGCCACTGGCCGATCGACGCCTGGCTGCCGCAGTTGCCGAAGGGCTGGACGTTGCAGGATCGCGGCGACCGTCGCGAGCTGCGCAATGCCGACGGCAAGCTGGTGACGGAGATTGTCTACCTGCAGCGCAAAGGCAAGCGCGTGCCGATCAGCATCGAACAACAGGTGTTCCACTACCACATCACCATTCAATATCTGGATGACTGAGATGATCTACATTTCTGCCGTTGGCCTGATCAATGCCCTGGGCAATTCGCCTGACGAGATTGCCGCTAACCTGACGCGCGGCGTGGCCCCCGGCATGCACCTGCGCAGCGGCTGGCTACAGGGTCAGGATGCGGTGCTGGGCGGCGTCGACGGCGAGCTGCCTGCGATCCCGGAAAGCTTTGCCCTGCACCGCTCGCGCAATAATCAGCTCCTGCTGGCGGCGCTGGCGCAGATCCAGCCTGTCGTGGATGAGGCCATTGCCCGCTACGGCCGTGACCGGGTGGCGGTGGTCATGGGCACCAGCACCTCCGGGCTCGACGAGGGCGACGAACATGTGCGTCTGTCGATGAGCGGCGAAGCCAGCGTCAACTGGCGCTACGCTCAGCAGGAGCTGGGCGATCCCTCGCGCTTTCTGGCGAACTGGCTCGGTCTGGAGGGCCCGGCTTACACCCTGTCGACCGCCTGCTCCTCCAGCGCGCGGGCAATCATCAGCGGACGTCGGCTGATTGATGCCGGGCTGGCAGATATCGCTATCGTCGGCGGGGCAGATACGCTAAGCCGGATGCCGGTGAATGGCTTTAACAGCCTTGAGTCACTCTCCACCACGCTGTGCGAGCCCTTTGGCCGTGACCGGCGGGGGATCACCATTGGCGAAGCGGCAGCCCTGATGGTTCTCACCCGCGAGCCGCAGCCGGTGGTGCTGCTGGGTACCGGCGAGTCGAGCGATGCGTACCATATTTCCGCCCCCCATCCGCAGGGTGAAGGGGCCATCAGCGCCATTAACCAGGCGCTGAAGGAGGCCGGAATAAAACCGGATGAGGTGGGCTACATCAATCTGCACGGTACGGCAACGCCGCTGAATGACCAGATTGAAACGCAGGTGGTGCACGATCTGTTTGGCGAGGTGGTGCCCTGCAGTTCCACCAAGCACCTGACCGGCCATACGCTGGGGGCGGCGGGGATCACCGAAGCGGCGCTGAGTTGGCTGATCCTGACCCGTGACCTCCCCTTACCCGCCCAGGATTTCACCCGCTATACACCGGATCCGACGCTCGCCCCCTGCGGCGTGCTGCATCAGCCCACCGCGCTGAAAAAAGCGGTGATCTTGTCAAATTCGTTCGCCTTTGGCGGCAATAACGCCAGCATCCTGCTGGGGAGAGTGTCATGAGTTATTTATCCCCGACCGAGTATCTGCCCCACGATGCCCCCATGCTGCTGCTGGAATCTGTCCACAGCGTGACCGCTGAGTCTGCCGTCTGCCGCGTCACCGTCAGTCCGCAAGGCGTGCTGGCGCCCTTTCTGAATACCGCGGGCGATCTGCCGGGCTGGTACGCCCTTGAGTTGATGGCCCAGACCGTTGGCATCTGGTCAGGCTGGCACCGTCAGCAGAAGGGTCAGGAGAGCATTTCGCTCGGCATGGTACTGGGGGCGCGGGAACTGGTTTGCGCCGCAGGGTGCTTCCCGGCCAGCAGCCTGTTAACCATCACGGTCACGCTGCTGATGCAGGATGAACGCTTTAGCAGCTTCGAGTGCGCCATCCTCACCGATGAAGAGACGCTGGCAACCGGGCGCGTCAATACCTTCCAGCCAGGCCAGCAGGAATTAGCATCACTGTTTAAACAGGGAGTAAGTCAATGAGTCGTTCCGTTCTGGTTACCGGTGCCAGCAAAGGCATTGGCCGGGCTATCGCCCTCAAACTTGCCGCAGACGGGTTCACCCTCGGCGTGCATTACCACCGCGACGTCGCTGGCGCACAGGACACCCTGAATGCTATCGAGCAGGCGGGGGGAAACGGGCGTCTGCTCTCGTTTGACGTGGGCAATCGCGCGCAGTGCCGCGAGGTGCTGGAGCAGGATATGGACGTTAACGGTCCTTGGTATGGCGTGGTCAGCAACGCCGGGATCGCCCGGGATGGTGCCTTCCCGGCGCTCAGCGACGAGGACTGGGACAGCGTGATCCACACCAATCTCGACAGCTTTTACAACGTCATTCACCCCTGCATCATGCCCATGATTGGCACCCGCAAAGGCGGACGTATTATTACTCTGTCGTCGGTTTCAGGGGTGATGGGCAACCGCGGCCAGGTAAATTACAGCGCGGCCAAAGCGGGTATTATCGGTGCCACCAAAGCCCTGGCGATGGAGCTGGCGAAGCGCAAAATTACCGTCAACTGCATCGCACCCGGGCTGATAGATACCGGGATGATCGAGATGGAAGAGGCCGCGCTGAAAGAGGCAATGGCCATGATCCCCATGAAACGGATGGGTCAGGCAGACGAGGTGGCCGGACTGGCCAGCTATCTGATGTCGGATATTGCGGGCTATGTGACCCGCCAGGTGATCTCCATTAACGGGGGCATGTTATGACGCGTCGGGTGGTGATTACCGGCATGGGCGGCGTGACCGCCTTCGGTGAAGAGTGGCAGTCGGTTTCTGCTCGCTTGCTGGAGTATAAAAACGCGGTACGCAAGATGCCGGAGTGGACGGTGTATGAGGGTCTGCATACCCTGCTGGCGGCACCGATCGATGATTTTACCCTGCCGGAGCACTACACCCGCAAGCGCATCCGCGCCATGGGCCGCGTGTCTTTACTGTCGACCCGCGCCACCGAACTCGCGCTGGCGCAGGCCGGGCTGATTGACGATCCGATCCTGACTCAGGGCGAAACCGGCATTGCTTACGGCTCGTCGACCGGCAGCACGGGCCCGGTCAGCGAGTTCGCCACCATGCTCACCGAGAAGCACACCAACAACATCACCGGCACCACCTACGTGCAGATGATGCCGCACACCACGGCAGTCAATACCGGCCTGTTCTTCGGCCTCCGCGGGCGGGTGATCCCGACCTCCAGCGCCTGTACCTCCGGCAGCCAGGCGATAGGCTATGCGTGGGAAGCCATCCGCCACGGCTATCAGACGGTAATGGTGGCAGGAGGGGCCGAAGAGCTCTGCCCGTCGGAAGCGGCGGTATTCGATACCCTTTTCGCCACCAGCCAGCGTAATGACGATCCGGAAGCCACCCCGTCACCCTTCGATATCCAGCGCGATGGGCTGGTAATTGGCGAAGGGGCGGGAACGTTGATTCTGGAAGAGCTGGAGCATGCGAAAGCGCGTGGCGCGACCATTTATGGGGAAATTGTCGGCTTCGCCACCAACTGCGACGCGGCGCACATCACCCAGCCGCAGCGGGAAACCATGCAGATCTGCATGGAAAAGTCGCTGCGCATCGCCGGACTGAGTCCGCAGGATATTGGCTACATTTCGGCGCACGGCACCGCCACCGACCGGGGGGATATTGCCGAAAGCCTGGCCACCGCCGCCGTGTTTGGCGACAGCGTACCTGTCTCGTCATTGAAGAGTTATTTCGGCCACACGTTGGGTGCCTGCGGTGCGCTGGAAGCCTGGATGAGTCTGGAGATGATGCGCGAGGGCTGGTTCGCACCGACCATCAATTTAAGACAACCAGATGAGCAATGCGGCGCGTTAGATTATATTATGGGGAAAGCCCGTCACATTGATTGCGAATATCTGCAAAGCAATAACTTCGCGTTCGGCGGCATTAATACTTCCATAATCATTAAACGCTGGGCGTGACTATGTACCAGTTCCTGCTGGGAAAAATTTCTACCCTCAGCGCTGACCCTCTGGCGTCAGCGCTGGCCGAACAGGCGCCTGAGGGCGCGCGTCGCACTCCCTGGCTGGCCGGGCGGACCCTGCTCGCCCGGGCGTTATCGCCCTCCCCGGTGCCGGAGATCGTCTTTGGTGAACAGGGTAAACCCGCCTTCGTTGATGCTCATCCGTACTGGTTTAACCTCAGCCACAGCGGGGATGATATCGCCCTGCTGTTAAGCGATGAGGGCGAAGTGGGCTGCGACATCGAAGTGATCCGCCCCCGGGATAACTGGCAGGCGCTGGCGAATGCCGTCTTTAGCGTCGCGGAACACGACGAGCTGGAGCGGGAGGCGCCCGAGGCAAAGCTGTCGGCCTTCTGGCGAATCTGGACGCGCAAAGAGGCTATCGTCAAACAGCGCGGCGGGAGCGCCTGGCAAATTGTCAGCGTCGATAGCACCTTTACCTCCGCGCTGAGCGTCAGCCACGTCCAGCACGGCGAACTCAGCCTCGCCGTCTGTACGCCAACGCCCTTCACCCTCCATAACGGTGCGCTTCAGGTTCTGTAACCCGCTTATTTCAAATTATTCGGAAAGTCTGCCGGCAGCTCGCTGGCAGCACAGTCAATGACAGCATCGTTATTGGCACCGCAGTCGCGCACAAAGGTAATGGTGGCGAACTCATCAATAACTTCGGTTGGGTAGGCCGGGCCCGCCTCGCGATAAGAGACCATCAGCGGAATATGATCGTTCTGGAAGCAGACGGTTTTTTCCGGGTTATTCATCACCCAACGCGGGAAGAAGATAGTGCCGTGGAACAGCCTGTCGCCGAGGTTCACAATCAGGCTCACATCGGTACCGGTCGGTTCAGTCCATGAAATTTTATAAATACTCTCGCCCACGCGAACGATATAAGCTTGCTGATCTTTTACCCAACGGTTTGCCACTATCCCGCTGTGAATACGGTAGTCGAGGGTCTGCTCGTTTTTGACATAAATCTCGTAGTTCCAGCCGTTGTCGTAGGTGTAGACCAGATGTTTGCCGACGAAACCGCTCAAATCATGTTTATCAAAATGGCTCATATTCTGTCTCCTCTGTTTCAATGAGCCCATCTTACGCCTGCAAAAATTGGATTAATAACGCTATGATTTAATCAAATTCATTCAAAAATTAGATGAGTCATGCACAAAACTACCCTTGAGCAGTGGGCACTGCTTGAACGCGTCGTTGAGTTAGGCAGCTTTGCCCGCGCCGCAGAGGAGACGCACCGCAGCCAATCATCCGTCAGTTATAACCTGGCGTTGTTGCAGGAGCGGCTGGGCGTGGCGCTCCTGGTTCAGGCAGGGCGTAAGGCGGTGCTGACCCCGGAAGGGGAACTGCTGTTAAATCAGGTCAAACCGCTGCTAAACGCCTTTACCCTGCTGGAGACTCGCGCCACGACGCTACGCAACGGGATGCGTACCCGACTGGATGTGGTGGTGGACAGTATTTTCCCTCGCCGTCATCTGTTTGCCATTCTGCGCCAGTTTCAACAGCGCTATCCGCAAACCGAGGTGCATTTGACCGAAATACTTGAGAACGCCGGCGAGGCGCCGACCCAGAGCGAAGCCGACGTGATGGTGCTAACCCGCCGCCAGGATGTGACCGGGCGCGGCGAGTGGCTGATGAATATCGATTTTGTCGCCGTGGCGCATCGGGAGCATCCACTGTTTGAACGCGACACGCCGCTCACTGATGAAATGCTACGCCCCTGGCCACTCATCCAGATCGCCGGGCAGAACTACGCCGCGCCTCCCGGCGGCGAAGCCTGGACCTTCTCCACCATCGATGCCGCTATCGATGCGGTGATGTATCAGGTGGGGTATGGCTGGCTGCCGGAAGAGCGAATTCAGCAACAGCTGGAAAGCGGTGTGCTGAAAACACTGCCCCTGAACCACGGCACGCGCCGTGCTACACCGCTGCATCTGATTGTAAAACGCACGCTCGCCCCGCTCGACGAACAGGTTGAAACCTTACTGCACCTCTTCCGCCAGCCGTCGTAAAGGTGAACTGCTACGCTTAACGGTCTGAACTTCAACTATGACAAGGAGCAGACCGTGAAAATCGATCTTACGGGAAAAGTGGCGTTAGTAACCGCCTCCACAGGCGGCATTGGCTTCGCCATTGCCAGAGGGCTGGCGGAGAGCGGTGCCGAGGTGATTGTTAACGGGCGCAGCGTCGACTCGGTCAACCGGGGGATCCAACAGCTGCAGCAGGTCATACCCGGCGTGCAGGTGCGGGCGGCGATTGCCGACCTCAGCACCCCTGACGGGGTGGATGCTCTGCTGAAGGTCGCCACCGGCGTCGATATCCTCGTGAACAACGCCGGGATTTACGGGCCGCAGGATTTTTACGCCACCGACGATGAGACCTGGGATCGCTACTGGCAAACTAACGTGATGTCCGGCGTACGCCTGTCGCGCGCCCTGCTGCCCGGCATGGTGCAAAAAGGCTGGGGCCGGGTGGTGTTTATCTCCTCGGAGTCGGCCTGCAATATTCCGGCAGACATGATCCACTACGGGGTGACCAAAACCGCCCAGCTGTCGCTGGCGCGCGGGCTGGCGAAATTTGTCGCGGGCAGCGGCGTCACCGTGAACAGCGTTTTGCCGGGCCCGACGATGTCGGACGGCTTTGCGGAGATGATGAAAGACGAGATAGAGAAAACCGGCAAATCGCTGGAGACGCTGGCGAAAGAGTTTGTCATGGCGCACCGTCCGAGCTCGGTCATTCAGCGGGCCGCCACGGTAGAAGAGGTCGCCAACATGGTGGTCTACGTCTGTTCACAGCAGGCGTCCGCTACTTCCGGCGCGGCGCTGCGCGTCGATGGCGGCGTGGTGGACGATATTATCTAGCCATGCCGTTGCCGCCCGTCCGCTGGCGGGTGGCATCTGACGCTAAAGCAGGTAAACTGATGGGCAGAATGTGTATTTCAGCTAAGACGTAGCTATGACCAATATGATTGCCGATGAGGCAGTGGCAAAATCCAGCGTACTTTCGGTGTTCGACTTCGACGGCACGCTGACGCATCACGACAGCTTTATCCCTTTCTTACGCTTTGCGTTCGGCAAACGCTATTTTGCCGGTCGCCTGGTCCGGATGGCCTTGCCTACCCTGCACTGTGTGCGCCGCAAGCTGACCCGTGATGAGCTGAAAGAGGTGCTGATCAGAACCTTTCTGACCGGCGTGGATGAGCACTGGCTGCGTCAGCAGGCAGAGCTGTTCTGCGAGAAATACTGGAACAAACTGATGCGCCCGCAGGGCGTACTGGCGGTGGCCGCGGAAGTCAATTCCGGTGCGGAAGTGACGATCTGCTCCGCCTCGCCGGCCCTGGTATTGCAGCCCTGGGCCGACAAGCTTGGCATTAAGCTTATCGGCACCCAGCTGGAAGTGAAAGACGGCAAGCTGACCGGGCGGATCACCGGCCATAACTGTCGCTGTGCGCAGAAGGTGGCCCGGCTGGAGCACGTGTATGGCAGCCTGACCAATTACCACGTGCGCGCCTGGGGCGATACCCGCGGCGATCACGAGCTGCTGGCTGCGGCGCAGGATCCGCACTGGCGGCATTTCCACCCGCCGCGCGCGCGCCGGAATTCACCTATTAAACCGTAAAACATGCCGGGTGGCGGCTTCGCCTTACCCGGCCTACAACATCCGCAGGCCGGGCAATACCACTCAGGCTTCCCGTTTCCCCGGGAACAGCAGGCTCGCCACTATCCCCACCGCCAGCACGCCCAGCACCACTAACAGACTCGCCGTGGCGCCGATGCCGTAGCCGTGATGCCAGAAGTGATCCGTGGCGTTCAGACCGAGCTTGAAGGCCACAAAGAACAGCAGCGCGATCACCGCTTTCTCCAGATGGACCAGATACTGCTTCAGCGCCTCCAGCACGAAATAGAGGGTACGCAGGCCGAGGATCGCGAACATCATGGCGCTGTAGATAATCAGCGGCTCGCGGCTAACGGCGATGATCGCCGGCACCGAGTCAAAGGCGAACATCACGTCTGACAGCTCCACCACCGCCACGCAGAGCAGCAGCGGCGTGGCATAGCGCTTCGCCTTCTTCACACGGCCGACCATCACATCCTGGTTCTCTGGTTTTTCCAGCTCGGCATCCACCTCTTTCTGGCTCAGCAGGAAGGCGTTGCCGGTGATTTTTGGCCAGATCGGATAGAAGCGTTTGACCGCGCGGTAGGCCAGGTGCTGAGAGTAATCTTCGATCTCGTCCTGCTCTTCACCGCGCTTGAGCGTCATCACCGCTGTCCAGGCCACAATCAGGGCAAAGACCACTTCCACGTACGGCCCGAGGCTCAGCAGGCTGGTGCCGATGGCGACGAAGATCCCACGGAAGACGATAGCGCCAATCACCCCCCAGTAAAGCACCCGGTGACGGTACTGATCCGGCACGCCAAACCAGGCGAAGATCGCCATCATCACGAACAGGTTGTCGACGGAGAGCACCTCTTCCAGCGCGTAACCGGTGAGGAACAGGCTCGCCACCTCAGCACCGTGGTGAACGTACAGGAACCCGGCGAACGCCATCGCGGTCATCACCCAGAAGATCGACCAGAGCGAAGCACTTTTCAGTGAAATCGGTTTGTCATGGCGATGCATGAAGAGGTCGATAAACATCGCCCCGACAGCCATAACCACGAATACAACAACGGTTTCCGTCGGGAAACCGAGATGAGCAGATGACATACACAACCCTTTTTGAAGACAAAATACAAACCATGCAGACTGGCGAAGCCAGTAAAGAAAAAGGGGGGGCCGTTAACAGCCTTCTCCCCTTAAGAAGTAAACCGGCGCAGGATGTACCTGCGCCGGATAGTCTATTTTAACTCACATCAACGCGGTTCTGCATACCCGGTCAGTTTTTATTCTCTACCGCCAGCGCCTCTGCGCAGGCCCAGGCGCTGGCCCACGCCCACTGGAAGTTATAGCCGCCCAGCCAGCCGGTCACGTCCACCACCTCACCGATAAAATAGAGCCCCGGCACGTTGCGGGCCTCCATGGTGCGCGAGGAGAGTTCGTTGGTGTCCACCCCGCCGAGCGTCACTTCCGCAGTGCGATAGCCTTCGGTGCCGTTGGGCTGGACGCGCCAGGCGGTTAAGGTCTCCACCAGCGTCTGCTGGTCACGGCTGTTGAGCTGTTTCAGCGACACATCGGGAATTTGCCCCAGCAGCTGCAGGCACTCCACCAGCCGCTTCGGCAGCTGCATGGCTAACGTATTTTTCAGGCTCTGGTTAGGGTGCGCCGCGCGCTGTTCATCCAGGAAGCTCGCCAGTTCGCAGTCCGGCACTAAATTGACGGTGACGAACTCCCCCGGCTGCCAGTAGCTGGAGATTTGCAGGACCGCCGGGCCGGAGAGGCCGCGATGGGTGAACAGCAGGTTCTCACGGAATACGGTGCCGTCTTCGGCCGTGATGACCGAAGGCACCGAGACGCCTGAGAGGGTTTGCAGCTGCTCCAGCAAGGGTTTATGCAGGGTGAACGGCACCAGACCGGCTCGGGTCGGAAGCACCTTCAGGCCAAATTGTTCGGCAATTTTATAGCCAAACGGCGACGCGCCCAGCCCCGGCATCGAGAGCCCGCCGCTGGCGATCACCAGCTTTTCCGCGCTCACCGTTTCGCCATTGAGTTGCAGGGTATATCCCGCCTCGTCACGGGCGACTTCCAGCACTTCACTGCGCAGACGCAGGGTAACCTGGCCTTTTTCGCATTCGGCCACCAGCATATCGACAATCTGTTGCGCCGAATCGTCGCAAAATAGCTGGCCCAGGGTTTTTTCATGCCAGGCAATGCCGTGTTTACCCACCAGGTCAATAAAGTCCCATTGGGTATAGCGGGCAAGAGCAGATTTACAAAAATGGCGGTTCTGGCTCAGATAGGCCGCGGGTTCGATATAAAGGTTAGTAAAGTTGCAGCGGCCCCCGCCAGACATGAGGATTTTACGACCAGGTTTTTTACCGTTATCGAGCAGCAGAACCCGGCGCCCTGCCTGTCCGGCCATTGCCGCACAGAATAAACCCGCCGCACCGGCGCCAATAATGATGGCATCATACTTTTCCACGTCTCGATTCTCCTGGTTTTGAGGGCGCGGATTGTAAAGTTTCCTCAAGAAGCGTGCCAGCGTAAATATCCGCGATCTCGTTCATTTTATTGAAATTTAAAAAATAATTCTTTTACTGCTACGCTTATGTCAGTAGGCAAATCAAAAAAAGTCTATATTTCACTTTGCCCGTTGCGCATTTGTCCTGGATAATGCGCCGCGTTCATGTCCTCAAGATGGCGTAACGTCCTATGCTACATTTGTTTGCCGGCCTGGATTTTCATACCGGGCTTTTACTCTTGCTTGCTCTGGCCTTTGTATTGTTCTACGAAGCGATTAACGGCTTCCACGACACTGCGAACGCAGTCGCAACCGTTATTTACACCCGTGCTTTACGATCGCAAGTTGCGGTTGTGATGGCTGCGGTGTTTAACTTCTTTGGTGTTCTTCTGGGGGGTCTGAGCGTAGCCTACGCCATTGTGCATATGCTGCCAACGGATCTGCTACTGAATGTCAGTTCCGGCCATGGCCTGGCCATGGTGTTCTCTCTGCTGTTTGCTGCAATTATCTGGAACCTCGGTACCTGGTATTTCGGCCTGCCAGCATCCAGTTCTCACACGCTCATCGGCGCCATCATCGGTATTGGTTTAACCAATGCGCTGATGACCGGTACGTCTGTGGTGGACGCACTGAATATTCCTAAAGTTCTGGGTATTTTCGGTTCACTGATTGTTTCTCCCATTGTCGGTCTGGTTGTGGCGGGTGGCTTAATTTTCCTGCTGCGTCGTTACTGGAGCGGCACCAAAAAACGTGCCCGTATCCACCTGACGCCAGCCGAGCGTGAAAAGAAAGACGGTAAGAAAAAGCCGCCATTCTGGACGCGTATCGCCCTGATCGTTTCTGCTATCGGCGTGGCCTTCTCTCATGGCGCGAACGACGGTCAGAAAGGGATTGGTCTGGTTATGCTGGTGCTGATTGGTGTGGCACCTGCGGGCTTCGTGGTGAACATGAATGCCACCGGTTACGAAATTACCCGTACCCGCGACGCCATCAACAACGTCGAAACCTATTTCCAGCAGCGTCCCGACCTGCTGAAAAAGGCGACCGGCGTTGATCAGTTGATCCCTTCTCCGGAAGCAGGCGCAACCAAACCGGCTGAGTTCCACTGCCATCCGGCCAATGCGATTAACGCACTGGAGCGGGCAAAAGGCATGCTGACGGATGTCGAAAGCTACGAGAAGCTCACTCCGGAGCAGCGTGGCCAGATGCGTCGCATCATGCTGTGCATCTCTGACGTGACCGAGAAAGTCTCTAAGCTGCCTGAAGTCTCTGCTGACGATCAGCGTCTGCTGAAGAAGCTGAAGGTCGACATGCTGAATACCATCGAGTACGCACCGATCTGGATCATCATGGCGGTCGCACTGGCGCTGGGTCTCGGTACGATGGTCGGCTGGCGTCGCGTGGCGACAACCATTGGCGAGAAGATCGGTAAGAAAGGCATGACCTATGCCCAGGGGATGTCTGCTCAGATGACGGCAGCGGTCTCTATCGGTCTGGCCAGCTACACCGGTATGCCGGTATCCACAACCCACGTTCTCTCTTCGTCCGTGGCGGGTACCATGCTGGTTGATGGCGGTGGTCTGCAACGCAAAACCGTGACCAGCATCCTGATGGCCTGGGTGTTTACCCTGCCAGCATCGATTCTGCTGTCTGGTGGTCTGTACTGGATCTCCCTGCAATTCCTGTAATTGCAGGCAGGTTACGCGAAGAGCGGGTCAGGTAACTGGCCCGCTTTTTTTTTGCGCTCAATGCCAGATGAGGAGAGCAATCATACTCACCACCACCAGGCCGCACAGTGCGCTGGTCAGGATGAACTGACGACGCAGGCGTTCACAGCGGCGGATAAACTCATCGTCATGATGATCCCGATAACGCTGGGCGTAGATATACCACACCAGGCGCATCTGTTTGCTGGGCTGCCCGTGCGAGGTGAAAAATCCCCCGCCGTCCACATATTGATAAAGCAATGGATCGCAGCCACGCAGTACCACTAACAGGGCGCGTAAAGACGAGAAATAACGCGCCATATTCACGATGCAAACTACACATAACGCCCAAAATAATGCGACGGTGCTAATCATACTTCCTCCCCGGCGTCCGCCCGCGAAGCAATGCTCCGGGACTACCGCACCCATGCCCTGACAGACGGTTCAGTGAAAGAGAGACTCAAAAGCCGATCGGCTTCACATTTTAGTATCCGAACGGCTTATTCAATAGTGTAGGAGATCCGCTAATTTTTTTGCCACAAGGTTAATCGTTATCAACACCAATGCTTGAAAATTTTGTTTAACTGGGCCGTAATGAAGGCAGGTAGACGACTGCTACACGCATTGGTCATCGATAACTTAAGGAAGGAGTAACACTATGGCTTATAAACACATTCTTATCGCGGTTGACCTCTCCCCGGAGAGCAAAGTCCTGGTTGATAAAGCGGTATCCATGGCGCGTCCGTACAATGCGAAAGTTTCCTTGATTCACGTGGACGTGAATTACTCCGATCTCTATACCGGCCTGATTGACGTGAATCTGGGCGACATGCAGAAGCGTATCTCCGAAGAGACCCACCAGGCGCTGACCGAACTCTCCACCAACGCGGGCTATCCGATCACCGAAACCCTGAGCGGCAGCGGCGACCTGGGCCAGGTGCTGGTTGATGCAATCAAGAAATACGATATGGATCTGGTGGTCTGCGGTCATCACCAGGACTTCTGGAGCAAGCTGATGTCGTCAGCACGTCAGTTGATTAACACCGTGCACGTGGACATGTTGATTGTGCCGCTGCGCGACGAAGACGACGAGTAAGTGTAAAAAAGCCCGGTGGCGCTAACGCTTACCGGGCCTACAAATGGCACTGCACGTAAGCCGGGTAAGGCGAAGCCGCCTCCCGGCTTTTTTATTCCGGCGTACCGGAGTAGATATCAAACCGGTGCCCTTTGGTGGTTACCGCATTGGTGGTGGCGACCTCCGCCAGCGGCGGCGCATAGTCAGGACGTTTCACCACTACCCGCTTTGTTGCCAGCAGGCGAGCAGGCTCCAGCAGGCCATCTGCGTCTAAGTCCGGCCCCACCAGCGACTGAAACACCCGCATCTCTTTCTTCACCAGCGCGCTTTTCTGCTTATGCGGAAACATTGGGTCGAGATAGACCACCTGCGGACGCGGGGTGATATCCGTCAGTGCCGTCAGGCTCGAGGCGTGGATCAGCTGTAGTCGCTCCTGCAACCAGCCGCCGATTTCCGGATCGGCATAGCCGCGAGCAAGGCCATCATCCAGCAGGGCGGCGACCACCGGGTTGCGCTCCAGCATCCGCACCCGACAGCCTACAGAGGCGAGCACAAAGGCATCGCGCCCCAGTCCGGCGGTGGCATCCACCACGTCCGGCAGATAGCTGCCTTTGATCCCGACCGCTTTGGCGACCGCTTCGCCACGTCCGCCGCCGAACTTGCGCCGGTGTGCCATGGCGCCACCGACAAAGTCGACAAAAATCCCGCCGAGTTTCGGTTCGTCACGTTTACGTAACTCCAGATGCGCTGTAGTCATCACCAGCGCCATCAGGTTTTCTTCATCGTGTTCCAGCCCCCAGCGGGCCGCCAGAACAGATAAGGCGCCGTCTCCGGCGCCTGTCTCATCTACTAAGTGAATCTTCACGAATCAACTAACCCTTGATGCCGTAATGCTCAAGCATCGCGTCCAGCTGCGGCTCGCGGCCACGGAAGCGTTTGAACAGCTCCATTGGCTCTTCGGAACCGCCGCGGGTCAGGATGTTATCGAGGAACGACTGCCCGGTTTCGCGGTTGAAAATCCCCTCTTCTTCGAAGCGGGAGTAAGCGTCTGCCGCCAGCACGTCCGCCCACAGGTAGCTGTAGTAACCCGCCGCATAGCCGCCAGCAAAGATATGGCTGAACGCGTGCGGGAAGCGCCCCCATGCCGGGCCAGGGATCAGGGCCACCTGCTTCTTGATCTCCGCCAGGGTTTCGAGGACCTTCGCCCCTTGCTCCGGGCTGAACTCGGCATGCAGACGGAAATCGAACAGGCCGAACTCCAGCTGGCGCAGGATAAACATCGCCGCCTGGTAGTTTTTCGCTTCCAGCATCTTATCCAGCAGCGCTTTTGGCAGCGGCTCGCCGGTCTCGTAGTGGCCGGAGATAAACGCCAGCGCGTCCGGCTCCCAGCACCAGTTTTCCATAAACTGGCTCGGCAGCTCGACCGCATCCCACGGCACGCCGCTGATACCGGCCACGCCTGCCGCTTCGATACGGGTCAGCATATGGTGCAGACCGTGACCGAACTCGTGGAACAGGGTGATCACTTCGTCATGGGTAAAGAGCGCAGGTTTACCGCTGACCGGACGGTTGAAGTTACAGGTCAGGTAGGCCACCGGCTTTTGCAGCGAGCCGTCGGCTTTACGCATCTGGCCTACGCAGTCATCCATCCACGCCCCGCCGCGCTTGTTCTCACGGGCATACAGGTCAAGGTAGAAGCTGCCGCGCAGTTCGTTTTTATCGTCATACAGCTCGAAGAAACGCACGTCGTCATGCCACACTTCCACATCGTTGCGCTCTTTAGCGGTAATGCCATAGATGCGCTTCACCACTTCGAACAGGCCGTTAACGGCTTTGTTTTCCGGGAAGTACGGGCGCAGCTGCTCATCGCTGATGCTGTAAAGGTGCTGCTTCTGTTTCTCGCTGTAATACGCGATATCCCACGGCTGCAGCTCATCGACGCCGAACTCCGCTTTCGCAAAGGCGCGCAGCTGGGCCAGCTCTTTCTCGCCCTGAGGACGGGCGCGTTTGGCCAGATCGGTTAAGAAATCGAGCACCTGCTGGGGGTTTTCCGCCATTTTGGTGGCAAGGGATTTATCCGCGTAGCTGTCAAAGCCCAGCAGCTGTGCCAGCTCGTGACGCAGGGCGAGGATCTCCGCCATCACCGGGGTGTTATCCCACTTGCCGGCATTTGGGCCCTGATCGGAGGCGCGGGTGCTGTAGGCGCGATACATCTCTTCACGCAGGGCCTGGTTGTCACAGTAGGTCATCACCGGCAGATAGCTCGGGATATCCAGGGTCAGCAGGAAACCTTCCTGCTCTTTCGCCTCGGCCTGGGCTTTCGCCGCCGCCAGCGCGCTCTCCGGCATACCCGCCAGTTCGGCTTCGTCGGTAATCAGCTTCGTCCAGCCCATGGTGGCGTCCAGCACGTTGTTGCTGTACTGGTTGCCCAGCTCGGACAGGCGGGTCGCGATTTCGCCGTAGCGCTGCTGCTTATCTTTCGCGAGGCCAATGCCCGACAGTTCAAAATCGCGCAGGGCGTTATCAACCGCCTTTTTCTGGGCGATGTTCAGGGTCGCATAGTTATCGCCCTCGCGCAGGTCGCGGTACGCTTTATACAGCCCTTCGTGCTGCCCGACCCAGGTGCTGTATTCCGACAGCAGCGGCAGGGTTTGTTCGTAGGCTTCACGCAGCTCCGGGCTGTTTTTCACCGAGTTCAGGTGGCTGACCGGGGAGAAAATGCGGCCGAGCACATCATCCACTTCCGCCAGCGGCTGACACAGGTTTTCCCAGCTGTAAGGGGCGCCCTGCGCAACCACGCTCTCGACGGCGGTACGGCAATCGTCCAGTGCTTTGGTGACAGCGGGAACAACATGTTCAGGCAGAATGGAGGAAAACGGTGGCAACGAAAAAGGCGTCAGTAATGGGTTGGTCATAAGCACTGTCCTGTTAAATGAGTGAATGAAGCGCGCATCCTGCGCGAGCATATTGTTTCCAGGATGGGGTTAAGTGTAGTGAATTTCAATGGCTGAGGTGACAGAAAAACCGCCGCCGCGACGGTGCGTGCCGGGCCTGCGGGTAATCTGCGCCGTTCTGCTGTAAACTGTGGCCAATCGACATTATCGGAACATATCTACCCATGCTCAGTTATCGCCACAGCTTTCACGCGGGCAACCACGCCGACGTTCTTAAACATACCGTTCAGAGCCTGATTATCGAGGCGCTCAAAGAGAAAGATAAGCCTTTTCTCTATCTGGACACCCATGCCGGCGCGGGCCGCTATCAGCTGAGCGGTGAACACGCCGAGCGCACCGGGGAGTACCTCGAGGGCATCGCCCGTATCTGGCAGCAGGACGACCTGCCGGCCGAGCTTGAGCCGTACATCAGCGTCATTAATCACTTCAACCGCAGCGGCCAGCTACGTTACTACCCGGGCTCGCCGCTGATTGCCCGTCAGCTGCTGCGCGAGCAGGACAGCATTCAGCTGACCGAACTGCACCCGAGCGACTACCCGCTGCTGCGCTCTGAATTCCAGAAAGACAGCCGCGCGCGCGTGGAGAAATCGGACGGCTACCAGCAGCTGAAAGCGAAATTACCACCGGTGTCCCGTCGCGGCCTGGTGCTGATCGACCCGCCGTATGAGATCAAAAGTGACTATCAGGCTGTGGTGGCGGGTATCCACGAAGGTTACAAACGCTTTGCCACCGGCACCTATGCCCTGTGGTATCCGGTGGTGCTGCGTTCGCAGATCAAGCGCATGATTAAGGATCTGGAAGCGACCGGTATCCGTAAGATCCTGCAAATTGAGCTGGCGGTTCTCCCGGACAGCGATCGACGCGGCATGACCGCCTCCGGCATGATCGTGGTTAACCCACCGTGGAAGCTGGAAGCGCAGATGAACAACGTTCTGCCGTGGCTGCACAAAAAGCTGGTTCCGGCCGGTACTGGCCACGCCACCGTCAGCTGGATCGTACCTGAGTAATTACAGCAATCGGTGGAAGCTATTGATTTCAGGTATACAATCGCGGCAATTAACGATTAAGGATAAGACCATGACTAAGCATTATGACTACATCGCTATCGGCGGCGGCAGCGGCGGTATCGCCTCGATTAACCGTGCGGCCATGTATGGCCAGAAGTGCGCCCTGATTGAAGCGAAAGACCTCGGCGGCACCTGCGTCAACGTCGGTTGTGTACCGAAGAAAGTGATGTGGCATGCGGCGCAGATCCGTGAGGCCATCCACCTGTATGGCCCGGATTATGGTTTTGACACCACCATCAATAACTTCGACTGGGATCGCCTGATCGCCAGCCGTACGGCATACATTGACCGAATTCATACCTCCTACGACAACGTGCTGGGTAAGAACAACGTCGATGTAATCCGCGGTTTCGCCCGTTTTGTGGATGCGAAGACCATCGAAGTGAACGGCGAGACGATCACCGCCGATCATATCCTGATCGCCACCGGCGGCCGTCCGAGCCATCCGTCTATTCCGGGCGCGGAATATGGCATCGACTCCGACGGTTTCTTTGAGCTGCCTGCCCTGCCGAAACGCGTTGCCGTTGTGGGCGCGGGCTACATCGCCGTAGAACTGGCGGGCGTGATTAACGGCCTGGGCGCGGAAGCGCACCTGTTCGTGCGCAAACACGCCCCGCTGCGCAGCTTCGATCCGCTGATCGTCGATACGCTGGTGGAAGTGATGAACGCCGAAGGCCCTCATCTGCATACGGAAGCCATTCCGAAAGCGGTCGTGAAAAACGCCGACGGCAGCCTGACCCTGGAGCTGGAAGATGGCCGCAGCCAGACCGTTGATTGCCTGATCTGGGCCATTGGTCGTGAACCGGCAAACGACAACTTCAACCTGGCCGTAACCAGGGTTGAGACCAATGAGAAAGGCTATATCGTTGTCGATAAGTTCCAGAACACCAGCGTGCCGGGCATTTACGCGGTGGGCGATAACACCGGTGCCGTTGAGCTGACCCCGGTAGCGGTGGCCGCGGGCCGTCGTCTCTCCGAGCGTCTGTTTAACAACAAACCGGACGAGCACCTCGACTACAGCAACATCCCGACCGTGGTCTTCAGCCATCCGCCGATCGGCACCGTCGGTTTAACCGAACCGCAGGCGCGCGAGCAGTATGGCGACGACCAGGTGAAAGTGTATAAATCGGCCTTCACCGCCATGTATACCGCCGTCACCGCTCACCGTCAGCCATGCCGCATGAAGCTGGTCTGCGTTGGGCCTGAGGAGAAGATCGTCGGTATTCACGGTATTGGCTTCGGTATGGATGAGATCCTGCAGGGCTTTGCCGTGGCGCTGAAAATGGGTGCGACCAAGAAAGACTTCGATAACACCGTGGCGATCCATCCAACGGCGGCAGAAGAGTTTGTGACCATGCGTTAATACGCTTTGCCACTCGCGATTCTGCGCTTATAAAGACCGGTCCTCAGTGGCCGGTTTTTTTATGCCCCCTCAGCCCGGCTGTACAAACGGTAACAAAATTCACCGGAAACGGCGGCAGACCTGGCTAATCTTAAAAAGTATTAATTGCTTATCTGGATCGATTATTTAAGGTTAGAGAAAACATAATGCAAGTGAAGATCAACGCAAAAAGCCTGGCTAAATCCCACCTGATTCTTGCCCTTGTCTGGGCGATGTTAACCATACCCACTCTGCTGTGGTGGAAAAACAGTATCCTCTGGGTCTCGCTGATGAGTATTTACGCTATCGTGGTTTCGCATCTGGCGGCCTATAGCGCGGCGCATGCGGAAAAAGCGGCCAGCAATGCCCTGAATCAGAGCGAAGAGACGAAGCAAAAAACGGAGAAAATACCAGGCGCACTGATTTTGCCTCACCGGTGTCAGGCAAACAGGATCTGTTCGACGCCGGTACACTCCTCAAAAATAAACATTCTGCGCGGCATTTCTAACAGACGCATCCCCGCGACCTGGCAATGACGCAAGCGGATCGGCTGTGTAATCACGCTATTCGAGAAAAAGACATTACGCATATCGCAATTCTCAAAACAGAGCCCGTCGATATAGCAGTGATTAATCAATAAACTGCTGAACTCAATATTACGAAACACACTTTGTTTTAGATTGCAGCGAAATATAATAGCTTTGTTCTCACCTTCACAAATATCCAGCCACACTAAATGGCGGTTTTCCAGCAACCCCTGCAGTTCTGTTATAGTGGATTTATAGTCAGCTGGCTTTGCAAAAGTAAAAGGCGTAACGCCCTGACGCTTCGCGTTAAGGTTCATAAGGATTTCCTGTTATGAAGTAGTCATCGGAAGTGATGACGACGGTGTGGAAGTCCTTTATTACTTATATGCCCGTAGCGAAACAATGGCGATTTTGGACAATTATTTGCAGAGTTGGCCGATAAAATAAAAGTGCAAATACACAGCGTTATTAACCAGAAAAGAATATAATTTACCTTAAGGGAATATTTCATGCCAATCAGCAAAAGTAAGAACGCTATTCTGGTATTTGAATCACCGTGGAAACTCGATGATTATGATGCCAACCGCTCGTCAGTGCTGCCGTTTGTGCAGGGGATCGCCAAAATGCATGGCGATACCGAGGTCTATTCCCTGAATTTTTATAACAAAAAGAGCTTCGAGATTGCGCTGGAGTGCTTGTGCCGTCAGAAATTTGATAACACTCTCGTCTATATTGCGGCGCATGGCAGTAAAACCCGTATCGGCGATGTCTCGCTCGACGACATCCTCGACGCCATTAATCAAAAATCAAAGAAATTCAACATTAAAGGGTTAATGCTGGGCTCATGTTTTGCGGGCAGTAAAACTGAAAAACTGGAAATGTTCATCGAAGGTAGCAAACTGACCTGGTGCGCAGCCTATTCCTCCTCATGTTACTGGCTTCAGGGCACCATGCTTGACTGCGCTCTTCTTCACTGCGCCCTCAATATTGAAGATGCCCACTATAAAACGCATGAGGAGATGCAGCAGGCCTTTGCTGAGGCGGTTGCACCTTTCGCCCCAACTGGCATTATCGGTACTGACAGTAAAGATCAACCCGTAGCGCTGTCCGAATCATTACAATTCGTGATTCAGCCAGAAGGGAGAGGTTTCCGCGCTCGCCTCTCATCTGAAGGTATTTTTGAACGCGCTAAAGAATATCGCTTAAGCGATGAAGCAGAAGAAACCTTCTGATTCATACTCTGTCGCAAAGCGAATGATCCGAATTTTAGATCGCCTCCGCACTGCTGGATCGGCTGTTTATTGCCTGCAATAACATCAACATGCCACCCGCAGTGCCGGTTTTTCTCTTCCAGTAAAATGTGATCTACCGCACATATACCTCTTCACAGACCGAAGCGAATGTCTAAGCTTAGTAGGCAACCGGATAAAACCAGACCCGAGACAACGCTAACCGGAGGTCCTGACCACCATGTTCAACCAGAATATACGCACTGTAGAGACCGTAGAGTTCGATATAGAACAAGAACTTCTCTACGAAATCGATCCCTGCGAGTTAAAACTGGATGAAATGCTCGAGGCGGAGCCGGAACCTGAAATGATTGAAGGGCTGCCCGCATCCGATGCGCTCACCCCTGCCGATCGCTACCTTGAGCTCTTTGAGCATGTGCAGTCGACGCGACTGTTTGCCGACAGCAAAACTTTCCCCGACTGCGCACCAAAAATGGATCCGCTCGATATCCTCATCCGCTACCGTAAGGTAAGACGTCACCGGGACTTCAATCTGCGCCAGTTTGTGGAGAATCACTTCTGGCTGCCGGAAGTCCTGTCGAGCGAGTATGTTTCCGATCCGTCCCTCTCGCTCAAGGAACATATCGACAACCTGTGGCCGGTGCTGACCCGTGAGCCGCAGGATCACATCCCCTGGTCGTCGCTGCTGGCGTTGCCGCAGGCCTATATTGTGCCCGGCGGGCGATTCAGCGAAACCTACTACTGGGACTCCTATTTCACCATGCTGGGGCTGGCCGAAAGCGGACGCCACGACATGCTTAAGTGCATGGCGGACAACTTTGCGTGGATGATTGAACGCTACGGCCATATTCCCAACGGCAACCGCACCTACTATCTGAGCCGCTCTCAGCCGCCGGTGTTTGCCCTGATGGTTGAGCTGTTTGAAGAGGACGGCGTGCGCGGCGCCAAGCGCTATCTGGATCACCTGAAAATGGAGTATGCCTTCTGGATGGACGGCGCGGAGTCGCTGCTGCTCAACCAGGCCTACCGCAGCGCGGTGCGCATGCCGGATGGCTCTCTGCTTAACCGCTACTGGGATGACCGCGACACTCCGCGGGACGAATCCTGGATAGAGGACGTTGAAACCGCCCGCCACTCCGGTCGTCCGCCTAACGAGGTTTATCGCGATCTGCGCGCCGGGGCCGCTTCCGGCTGGGACTACTCCTCGCGCTGGCTGCGGGATCCGAGCCGGCTGGCGAGTATTCGCACCACCCAGTTTATCCCAATCGATCTCAACGCCTTCCTGTTCAAGCTGGAGAGCGCCATCGCCAATATCTCGGCCTCGAAGGGGGACAAAGAGACGGCAGAGATCTTCCGCCAGAAGGCGAGCGATCGTCGCGCGGCGGTAAACCGCTATTTGTGGGATGAGGAAAACGGCTGCTATCGCGATTACGACTGGCGCCGGGAGGCACTGGCGCTCTTTTCTGCCGCCAGCATTGTGCCGCTGTACGTCGGTATGGCCACCCACGAGCAGGCTGAACGTCTGTCGGATGCCGTAAAAGCCCGCCTGCTGACGCCGGGCGGTATTCTGGCTACCGAGTACGAAACCGGCGAGCAGTGGGATAAACCCAACGGCTGGGCGCCATTGCAGTGGATGGCAATCCAGGGCTTCAAGCAGTACGGCAACGACTCGCTGGGGGATGAAATCGCCTGGAGCTGGCTGCAGACGGTTAACCATTTCTACAAGACGCACTACAAGCTGATTGAGAAGTACCACATCGCCAGCAGCCAGCCTCGCGAAGGGGGCGGGGGTGAGTACCCCCTGCAGGATGGGTTTGGCTGGACCAACGGCGTGGTTCGCCGCCTGATTGGCCTGTATGGGGAGCCGTAACTCCCCGACCTCTCAGCGAATCACTTCATAAATGGCCGTCTGGATCGACTGCCATTTTTTAGTGCTTTCGTTCGGCTGCGCTTGTGCCCGCCGCTTCGCCTGATCCATCTCGCGTCGCTGACGTTCAACCACCGCCGGGACGGTACAAAATGCCTGGAGATACTCCTTACGCAGGCCCGTCAGCGGTTGCCCTGCTGACATCGCATGGCCGAGGTTGGTAATAAACTGCCGACAGGGCTTTGGCTGCGCCATTTGCAGACGATAGCGCATCAGGACCTCCAGTACCTCGCGATGGCCGACGGAGAGCGCATGCTCCGTCCAGGAGAGTTTCCAGTTCATCCCCGCTTTCAGGAACAACAGTGCCACCCGGGTATCGTTGCGGTCTATCGCCGCGCGGAAATTATTCTCATCCCAGGTGACACCCATCCGCGTCAGCGTTTCGCGGGAGGAAGGCGTCTCGCGCATCTCTTCCACCACTGCCTTCACGGGCGGTACGGTACTGGCCGCCTGGGTCGGGGCGCTGCTTTCAATTAACAGCCAGGTGCCCATCATCATCATCCCCATCACCATGACCCCAACCGCACCCCATAGCACGACGGAAATCAGGTAATCGCGCTGCTCCGGAGTGCGCGCAGGCCGACGGTTCGGTTTATCGATGGTGTCGCGCACCTCAAAAATATCGTCGCCGGTGGCTTTATTTTTTTTGCGGGCGTTCTCCCAGAAGAGATTCAGCTCGTGAACGCCTTCAGCCATCAGCCCGGCCGGGTTGACGGCGGTGCGGCCCTCTTCAAATGCCCGCTGCACGGGACCGGCGATCTGGGCATAGTAGTTATCCAGCAGCAACGTCTGCGCTGAGGTCAGCGGCTGGCTGGCAATGATGTTGTTGCGGATCAGGCGGATATCATCAAGAAAGGACTGGAGCGTTTTACGCGGCTCCACCATCAGCGTCAGCAGAGATGGATCGCTGAACAGCGCCGAGTAGGAGCGGGAATACTCTTTTTTATCCACCAGCATCAGGGCCAGCTCGCTGAACATCATGCCGCCGAGTGCGTCATTACGTTCCCCCTGCCGCAGCCAGCCGCGCACCCGATCGGCGCTGAACAGGGTTTTCAGGTGATTATTCAGGCGCGTCGGATCCGGCCACGCCTGCATAATCAGCCCTTTAATCATCAGCTCCAGCGCCCGCACCTGCTTTTGTGCGTGCTGCTGACGTAGCTCATCGCTGGGGCCCATTTCCGTACTGTAGGTCAGCAGCGGCTGCTGCAGACGCAAATGTTCAAGCGCCGTCACAAAGCGCGTCGCGGCGATCAGCTGGTTGTCGCTTACATCCTGTCCACTTTCATACTGCGGCACTCGCTGCTGTAACAGCCGCAGCTGTAAGGTGAACTGCGACAGTTCCGCATCGTTCAGGTTGAGCTGCTTTGCCACCCTCGCCCAGCCCCCCAGCGCCAGCCTGGCGGAATCGAGCTGCTCAAGGAACCAACGGGGATCTTTGCCTTCGGCAACGTGTACCTTTAACAGGAGCAGAATTTCCACGGAGGCCTGACGAATAATTCCCAGACAGCGTTCGAACTGCTCGCGGATCAGGTGCGATTTACTGAGGGTCATCATTTTCCTTTACGTGCTGCGCAAATATGCAGAGGCAGCTGTCGGAGAGCGGTCTTTTTTCAAGTGGTTATACCAGATTAAACATAACCGATAACGGTCACTATTTCAGTGATAATGTTAAAATCATTTACAAAAGTTCCGGAGACCTGGCATGCCTGTATTGCACACCCCGCGTTTAACCTGCTCCCCGCTGCAGGAAGAAGACTGGCCCTTTTTTCTCTCGCTTCAGCAGCACCCCGATGTGATGCGCTACGTGGCCGAAGCCCGCCCGGAGGAGGCCATTCGCGAGGCTTTTGATGCGCGTCTGCCGGCATGGTCGCCGGGCAGCGATCGCTGGCTGTGCCTGGTGGTGTGCGATAACACCAGCCAGATGCCGCTCGGGGTCACCGGGTATATTCATCATGATGAGGATTGCGCCGAAGTGGGATTCTTGTTTGCTCCCCTGGCTCAGGGAAAAGGCTACGGCTTTGAGTCCTTACAGGCGGTGTGCGATTACGCCTTCGGCCAGGGAGGCATTCGCCGCTTAACCGCCACGGTGACGGCGGACAACGTGGCCTCGAAACGCCTGCTGGAAAAGGTGGGATTTGTGCTGGAAGGGGAACTGCGCGAAAGCTACTGGCTGGCAGGCCAGTGGCACAACGACTGGCTGTTTGGGCTGTTAAAGAAAGAGTACCGCTAAGGGTGCCGCGGGGATCCCTCCCCGGCACCAGGTTACAGAAACATTCCCCCGGAGAGTTCAATCCGCTGCGCATTCATCCAGCCAAGCTCGTCGCTGAGCAGGGCCGCAATCGCATCGCCAATGTCGTCCGGCAGCCCGACGCGCCCCAGCGCCGTCTGTGAAGCAATGTGCTGGTTCAACTCCTTGTTATCGCGCACGCGCCCGCCGCCAAAGTCAGTTTCAATGGCGCCGGGAGCAATAATATTGGCCGTGATCCCACGCGCCCCCAGCTCTTTTGCCTGATAGCGGGTAAGCACTTCCATCGCCCCTTTCATCGCCGCGTAGGTGCTCGAGCCCGGCAGGGTGATACGTGCCAGACCGGAGGAGACATTCAGGATCCGCCCGCCGTTTTTTATCAAGGGTAACAGGCGCTGCGTCAGGAAGAAGGGGCCCTTGAAATGGATGTTCATCACCTCATCAAACTGCGCTTCGGTGGTCTCAACATAAGGGGCGTATAAACCCACGCCTGCGTTGTTCAACAAATAATCGAAGCTGTTGCGCTGCCATACCGAATGCAGTGTTTCCCTCACCTGTCCGGTAAAGGCGTCGAAGCTGGCAACTTCCCCGACGTTCAGCTGCAATGCCGCCGCCTTTACCCCTTTTAGCTCAATTTCGCGCACAACTTCGAGCGCCTCCTGCTGGCTACGGTTCCAGGTCAGGAGGATCCCGACACCTTTATCTGCCAGCTTCAGCGCCGCGTTTTTACCGAGCCCGCGGCTGCCGCCAGTCACTAATGCAATACGTTCAGTCATAAGAAACCTCGTTTCGGCTGTGGTGGTGATTGAGAAAGAGCTTATTAGGTGATAGAAAATCAATAAATATGGCTAGCAACGCTTCACTGTTTCATATCCAACAACAATGAGTGCTCCCTATGGATAAAATTCAGGCAATGCAGTTGTTCATTCGCGTCGCTGAACTGGAGAGTTTTTCCCGGGCAGCAGACTCACTGGGCCTTCCTAAAGGTAGCGTATCCCGTCAGATCCAGGCCCTGGAGAACGGGCTTGGCACCCGGCTGCTGCACCGCACCACGCGGCGTGTCAGCCTGACTCAGGACGGAATGGTCTATTACGAGCGGGCCAAAGATCTGCTGACCAACATGGATGAACTGGATGGTCTTTTTTTGCACGACCCTGCCAGCGTCAGCGGAAGATTGCGGGTGGATATGCCCGTAAGCGTTGCGCGAAATTTAGTCATCCCTCGCCTGCCGCTTTTTCTACAACAGTATCCCGGCATAGAACTGGAGCTGAGCAGCAGCGACCGGCTGGTGGATGTGGTGCGGGAAGGGTTCGACTGCGTGGTGCGCGTTGGCACCCTGAAGGATTCCGGCTTAATTGCCCGGCCGCTTGGCAGGCTGTCGGTAATCAACTGCGCCAGCCCCGATTATCTGTCGCGTTTCGGCTATCCCGACGGGCTGGAGGATTTAGCCTCTCATGCGGTGGTGCACTACGCGGCGCACCCTGGCACCCGGTCACAGGGTTTCGAATACTACGACGGCGAGGCAAGCCACTGGGTTAAAACCGGCGGCGTGTTGACGGTCAACACGACCGAGACTTATAACGCTTCGGCACTCGCCGGGCTGGGGATTATTCAGGCACCGCGGGTAGGCGTGCGTGACGCGCTGCGCACCAAAAAGCTGCTGGAGATCCTGCCGCAGTACCGCGCCCGACCGATGCCGGTGTCGCTCATCTATCCCCACCGCCGCAACCTCTCCCGCCGGGTGCATCTGTTTATGGCCTGGCTCACGGATATCATGAAAGCGTACGTTGACTGAGTGCAGGCTATAATTTTAAGGACCTCCCGCTAATCAATAAGGAAAGTGCGCGTGACGCCGGAAAATAGTGAGCAACGCCCCACCCATGATCTGGACTTCGAACCGATTAAAAAACTGGAAAACAGTCCGCCTCCGCCGGCTGAACCTAAAGTCACCTCTATACGTAAAACGGGGAGCCTGCTGGACAAAGCGAAGGACGCCTTCCAGCTGATTCAGCAGCAGCCGGTCATTGCCCACCTGCTGCGTGCCACCGAGCGGTTTAACGATCGACTGGGCAATCAGTTTGGCGCGGCGATCACCTACTTCTCATTTTTGTCGATGATCCCCATCCTGATGCTCTCTTTTGCCGCGGCGGGTTTCATTCTGGTGTCGCACCCGACCCTGCTGCAGGACATCTTCGGTAAAATTCTGCAGAACGTCAGCGATCCAACGCTGGCGGCCACCCTGAAAAGCACCATCAGCACCGCCGTACAGCAGCGTACCACCGTGGGGATTGTCGGGCTGTTTGTGGCGCTCTACTCCGGCATTAACTGGATGGGCAACCTGCGGGAAGCGATCCGCGCCCAGTCGCGTGACGTCTGGGAGCGTAAACCGCAGGATGAGGAGAAAATCTGGATCAAGTATTTCCGCGATTTCGTTTCGCTGATTGGCCTGCTGGTGGCGCTGATTATCACCCTCTCCATCACCTCTGCGGCAGGCGCAGCGCAGGAGATGATTATCTCTGCGCTTTATCTCGATACCATCGAGTGGCTGAAGCCCGTCTGGCATCTGGTGGGGCTGGCGATCTCGATGCTGGCGAACTATCTGCTGTTCTTCTGGATCTTCTGGCGTCTGCCGCGCCACCGGCCGCGGCGCAAAGCGCTGATCCGCGGCACCTTCATTGCCGCGATTGGTTTTGAGGTGATCAAAATTGTCATGACCTACACCCTTCCGTCGCTGGTGTCTTCTCCTTCCGGGGCGGCATTCGGCTCCGTGCTGGGGTTGATGGCCTTCTTCTACTTCTTCGCCAGGCTGACGCTGTTCTGCGCGGCGTGGATCGCCACCGCCCAGTACCCGGATGACCGGAGAATGCCCGGCAAAACACACCGTTAAGCACCTCATCGGGCTGGATAAGAATGCAATATTTCAGCCCGATTCATCATTTCAGCATATAAATCCAGCCTGTAACTTTTATTTAACCAAAAACCAGTTTTATCATCTAAGTATTAATTTCTGTGAAGCATTTCATAGATGTGAATTTCCAGGTCTGAAAATTATTCACTTTTTGCCGGCTTTTTCGCCATTCGCTGCGTTTGTTACAGATTGAAATGTCGCTTTTGCTGTGCGTAATATGGCCTTTCGTTCGCCAAAAATAAGAAAAGTTTATGCAAGCCACAGCCACAACACTCAATTCAGAGCAGGAAAACGCCCCGGTTAACTCGCGCAATAAAGTCGTCGTCGCATCGCTGATTGGTACCGCCATCGAATTCTTCGACTTCTATATTTACGCGACCGCTGCGGTCATCGTTTTCCCGCATATCTTCTTCCCGCAGGGCGACCCGACGGCGGCTACCCTGCAGTCGCTGGCGACCTTCGCCATCGCCTTTATCGCACGTCCTATTGGTTCAGCGCTGTTCGGCCACTTCGGCGATCGCGTCGGGCGTAAGGTGACGCTGGTCGCCTCGCTGCTGACCATGGGGATCTCTACCGTCGCCATCGGCCTGCTGCCGACCTACGAGACCATCGGTATTCTGGCTCCGCTGCTGCTGGCGCTGGCCCGTTTTGGTCAGGGTCTGGGTCTGGGCGGTGAATGGGGCGGCGCGGCGCTGCTGGCCACCGAGAATGCGCCACCGCGCAAGCGCGCGCTGTACGGCTCCTTCCCGCAGCTGGGCGCGCCGATTGGCTTCTTCTTTGCCAACGGCACCTTCCTGCTGCTCTCCTGGCTGCTGACCGACGAGCAGTTCATGACCTGGGGCTGGCGTATTCCGTTTATCTTCTCGGCGGTGCTGGTGCTGATCGGCCTGTATGTGCGCGTCTCCCTGCATGAGACCCCGGTGTTCGCCAAAGTGGCCGCCGCGAAGAAACAGGTAAAAATCCCGCTCGGCACGCTGCTGACCAAACACGTCCGCGTGACGGTGCTCGGTACCTTCATCATGCTGGCGACCTATACGCTGTTCTACATCATGACCGTCTACTCCATGACCTTCAGCACCACCGCTGCGCCTGTGGGTCTGGGTCTGCCGCGTAACGAAGTGCTGTGGATGCTGATGATGGCGGTGATTGGTTTTGGCGTGATGGTGCCGATTGCAGGGCTGCTGGCTGACCGCTTTGGTCGTCGCCCGAGCATGATCGTTATCACTTCACTGATCATTCTGTTTGCGCTGTTCGTCTTCCCGCCGCTGCTGGGTTCCGGCAACCCGGCGCTGGTGATGGCTTATCTGCTGATTGGTCTGAGCCTGATGGGGCTGACGTTCGGTCCGATGGGCGCGCTGCTGCCAGAGCTGTTCCCGACCGAAGTACGTTATACCGGAGCGTCATTCTCCTATAACGTCTCCTCGATTCTGGGGGCCTCTGTAGCGCCGTATATCGCCACCTGGCTGCAGGCGAACTACGGTCTGGCGTATGTCGGGTTCTACCTGGCGGCAATGGCGGCGCTGACGCTGATTGCCCTGCTGCTGACCCACGAGACCCGCCATCAATCATTGTAATTCAAACTACCCTCTCCCAAAGGGAGAGGGTGAATAACACCCAGGCCCGGCAAGCAATACGCCGCCGGGCAATTCCCCGCTCTATTTCTTCATCTGCGACAGAATCACCTGACACTGATTGGCCTGCCCCTCTGACGGGGAAATGAGCGCCAGCAGTGCTGCCGCTGGCGTCACCAGCGTTGCCAGCGCCGCAGCCACCGCACCACGCGCAATCAACGGCCCCGCCTTCACTCCCGCATCCGGATCTTTAAAGCTACCGCGTACGTACAACGGCGAGCGCAGCGTCACGATGCGAATGCCTTTACTTTCAGGGTTAATCGTCAGATCCAGCTGCTCAGAAGCCATGCTGGCCGTGCCGGTAATATTGATCACCGCATTTTCAGTATCAAAAGCAAAGATCTGCGGACGGGCAACGCCGTTGACCAGGTCGATATTGGCCGCCGCACAGTTAACCCTCACCTCATCGTCACCAAAAATCTGCCCGACCAGGAAGTTACCGACGTTAAGCCCGAGGATCTCCATCAGGTTGCGGCTAACCAGCCCATCGTTCATCAGCAGCTTCAGGTTACCGTTACCGTTGCCCAGCAGGGCCGCCACGGAGTTACCCGTGCCGCGGATGGTCGCATCGCCGTTCATCTCCCCGAGGGTTTTTTGCATCAGCTCCACATCGGGCATCAGCTGTTTAAGCTTCAGCCGGCGGGCCTGGATCTCCGCCTGGCCGCGCATCGGTTTCTTGTCACCTTCCAGCTTGATGTTGGCCGAGATCGTCCCGCCCGCCATGCCAAATTTCAGCGGCTTCAGCTGCAGGTCAGCATTTTTGAGAATGATATGGGTCGAGAGATCGCTGAGCGGCAGGCTGCTGCCATGCTCGATTCGACGCCCCTTGAAGCGCACGTCGGCATCCATCACATCCCATTTATCGGTTTCGAAGCGGTCGTTAGGCAGCACTTTCCCTGACGGCGGTGCCTCCTTTCTCACCTTCTGCGCCTTGGTGCCTTTGCCGGAGTCAACGCCAATCAGCGGCCCCAGATCGGCCAGCCTCAGCTGCCGGGACTCCATGTCGCCTTCCAGCTTCGGCCGTGGTTTACCGGTGCTGTAGGTCAGCGAGCCATGAATATCGCTGTCACCGATCCGGCCATTGAAGTCGCGGTAATCATAGACGGACGATTTTTCAGGATCGATTTTTGCCACCAGATGGCCGTCGGTTTCAAACGGTGGGGTATCCGGGAGCAGTACCCCGGTCAGTTCGTACAGCTCGCCCAGCGAATCCCCGGAGAATTTGAGGCGCAGATCGACCCCGCCCATCTTCATGGGATCGCTCACCGTGCCGACAAAGGCCACCCGGGTGTTGCCGGAGCGGAAATCGGCCTGCACCGGGAAGGGAGTGCCTTCGCTGCGCAGGGCCAGCATGCCGCCAATTTTGCCGCTACCTTTCAGAGGCTGATCGTTGTAACGCCCCTCGGCCTTCAGGCCAAAGACGTAATCGCCCACTTTGCCTTTATCATCTTTGCCCTTCGCGCCGGTGACTTCGCTAAAAGGCAGCGCTTTACCCAGCGGATCGACGAAGATTTCGAGGTTGGCTTTGCTCACCGCATCATCAATGGCGACGCGCCCGCGATCGAAAATAATGTTGTCGAGGCGGAACGACCAGGACGAGGGTTTGGCTGCGGCCTCTTTGTCTTTGCTATCGGCAAAATCAAAGGTCCAGTTGTTGGTCTTCTCCGACAGGCGGATCAGCCGGGCATCGGGCTTCTGGAGCTTGATCCACGGCAGATAGACCGTTTTGGTCAGCAGCGACAGCGGGGCCAGCGTAGCTTCGACGCGCGGCAGATGCACCATAGTGATTTCAGGAATATCGGGTGGGTTGCCGAGAATAACGTCGTCGGCATGCACGTGTGGCCATGGGACCCAGCTGCGCCAGCCCGTTTCGCCCTTCTGGCGCTCCCATACAACGCCCAGATCGCCGCGAATGGCGAATGGACGGTTGAGTTCAGTCGAGACTTTCTGGTTGATGGTCGGTTTGAGGCGGTTCCAGTCAAATGTCGCGATCACGACAATAAGCACCACAATCAGCAACAAGAAGACCCCCCCGGACCAGGTGATAATCTTCGCTGTTTTTGTCATCCCATATTTCCCTTTTTACCTTGCCAGTCATGAATATAGTTCAGACAAGCAAAAAAGGGGCGGCAGCGTCCGGTAATAACGCGTTAACCACGCGCTATTATGGGAAGCAGTCAGGGATTACAGAGTGATGATAACGTTGTCGAGCGTCTCCATCGGTACCGGACGGGAAAGGAAATAGCCCTGCGCGGCGGCGGCGGGTGAGTTTTGCACATCGCGCCACTCTTCCAGCGTCTCGACACCTTCGACAATCACGCCCTGGCAGTAGCGGTTCATGAGCTGTAATAACAGCGTGAACAGGTTGCGGCCTTCCGGGGTCTGACGCAGCATAATGAACAGGTCCCGCGCCACTTTGATGTAGTCGTAACGCACTTCGCTCAGGGCGGAGAAGTTCGCCATGCCGGTGCCAAAGTCGTCCAGCCACAGGGGGCCAAATTCGCACATGGTGGCAAACGAGGAGTCCTGCGGCAGACGCACGTGCTCCACCAGCTCAAAGCGCAGCCACGGCAGCTGTTGAATCAGCTTCTGCAGGCTCTCATCCTGACGCACCGCCAGCAGGGTTGGACCATCAACGTTGACCGAGGCCAGAATGCTGTTGTCGGCGAAGAAGTCCTGTTTTGCCGTCAGCATGCTGAGCTGCTCTTCAAGGATATCCAGGCGGTGGCGCACCGGCAGTTCCGCAAAATAGCGATCCGGGGCGATCCGCTGTGCCGGGTTGGAGGGATGGGTCACGACGGTCAGGATCTCGATCGCCATCAGTTTACCGTCGGTGCGGTAAATGGGCTGATAAGTATAAGCACGCTGACATTGCAGCCAGTAGCGATGTTCCTGCAAGTTCTCAATACTTGCCTCAGGGATGCTCAGCAGCTGGATGTCCTGCCTTAACTTCATTTCAGATATCCTGTTGAATAGGGAAGAGCCTGTCGGGACTGGTCAAAGGATTATCGGCCCGGGCTAAGAGAACTTTATGTTCGGTTGCGGACGAATATTAAAATCTGGGATCTGAAACTCCCCTGAAACTTGTCCGGGTTCAAAAAAATAATGGAACGTCGTTTTAATACAGTTGACCGCTTCCGGGCTGCAGCGCACACTAGCGCTAATTTAACTGTTCAGGTTCACGACTATGTCTAAGAAAATTGCCGTGATCGGCGAATGTATGATCGAACTGTCCCAGAAAGGCGCGGAAGTGAACCGTGGCTTTGGTGGCGATACCTTAAACACCTCGGTGTATATTGCCCGTCAGGTTGATGCTGATGCGCTGGCGGTCAACTATGTGACTGCCCTGGGCACGGATAATTTCAGCCAGCAGATGCTGGACGCCTGGCAGAGTGAAAACGTTGATATCTCTCTGACCCAGCGGATGGAAAACCGCCTGCCGGGTCTCTATTACATTGAGACTGATAGCACCGGCGAGCGCACCTTCTACTACTGGCGTAACGAAGCCGCCGCCAAATTCTGGCTGGAGAGCGACAGCGCCGATCGCATCTGCGAAACGCTGGCCCACTTTGACTATCTCTACCTGAGCGGCATCAGCCTGGCGATCCTCAGCCCAAACAGCCGTGAAAAACTCTTCTCCCTGCTGCGCGAATGCTGCGCCAACGGCGGAAAAGTGATTTTCGACAATAACTACCGTCCACGCCTGTGGGCCGGCCGCGAAGAGACGCAGCAGGTTTATACCCGCATGCTTGAATGCACCGATATCGCCTTCTTAACCCTCGATGACGAAGATGCCCTGTGGGGCGAAAAGCCGGTTGATGAGGTGATCGCCCGTACTCAGGCTGCTGGTGTATCTGAAGTAGTGATTAAGCGCGGGGCAGACTCCTGCCTGGTGGCGGTTGCCGGGGAAGCGGTTGTTGACGTGCCTGCGGTGAAGCTGGCGAAAGAGAAAGTGATTGATACCACCGCGGCGGGTGACTCCTTCAGCGCCGGTTATCTTGCGGTGCGTCTGACGGGCGGAACCCCGGAAGCGGCAGCGCAGCGCGGCCACCTGACCGCCAGCACGGTGATTCAGTATCGCGGCGCGATCATCCCGCGTGAGGCGATGCCTGCATAACTGCGGTCTGGTGCCCTCGTCCCAACCCTCTCCTTTAGTCTGAGGGAGCAAACATTAAAAAAGGCAACTTACGTTGCCTTTTTGCTTTTATTTCGCGGGTGCCATAATCCCATCCCACGTCGCCTGCAGATCCTTCATGTTGTATTCCGGCTCGCCTTTCGGCTGCATCAGAATCAGCGACATATCCTGTGAAAGCTGCTGACGCAGATCCTGGCTCAGCATCTCTGCGGTCAGGCTGTTAAGGAAGTCCTGACGCAGTTTCTGATACTGCTCCGGCGCGATATCCACCACCTGGTTTTGCAGCGAGCGAATACGCTGGCTGATCAGAATATCGGTATCGGTCCGGGCATAGGTGGCGAACAGTTTTTGCAGCTCGAGGTTTTTCTGCGCCACCAGCGCGTTGAACTCCTCTTCGCTCAGGCCGTTCTCACGCACCTTCGCCAGCTCTTTGGCGACCACCGCCATATTGGCGTTCAGCTTGTCGCCCGGCGACTCCACGTTAATGGCGCACTGGGCGCGCTGGAACAGCACCCGGCAATCAAAGCCCAGACCAATGTCTTTGGCGTTGTTCTTGCTCAGGGTTTGCTGAACGTGCCAGAACAGCGCCTCACGGGCTAAATCGGCGCGCCAGTAACGCAGCAGCGCGGCAGATTCGCGAATCGGCTGCCACGGGCTGTCCCACATAATAGAGAGTCGCTCCTGACGCACGGCATCGGTCATGATGCTGACCGGCTCTGCACGCAGCGGCGACAGGGTGGGTACCGGCGCAGGGGTACTGCGCTTGCCCTTCAGCTCGCCAAAGGTTTTGCTGATCTGCTCGATCACCGAGCGGCTATCAATGTTGCCGACCACAATCAGGGTCATGGCGTCCGGGGTGTACCAGGTCTGGTAGAACGATTTGACCTGCTCGATATCAACCGGTTGTTTCAGCGGCTCCGCCGGATCGTGGCCCAGCAGCGCAGAGCCTTTCAGGCGATAGCGCCACCAGCCCTCTTTGGTATCCGCCGGCCAGGTCGCCACCATATCGCTGTTGCTCAGGGCATAATTCACGGTTTCAGGCGTAATCGAGACGCTACCGGCGGTATCGGACAGCCAGGTCAACGCCTCTTTGAGCAGATCGTTACGGTTGTTTGGCAGGCTGAGGTTAAACATGGTGTAGTCATAGGAGACAACGGCAGGCGGCAAAGGACGCTTAGGGTCAATACCCTGTTGCCACAGTGAACGAACCTGTACGGCCTGCAGGCTGCCGCTTTGGGTCAGCGCCAGACGGGGAAGAAAATGGCTGAAACCGCTCTGTTGCGTACTCTCGGTCAGGGAGCCGGTATTGACGGAAAGGCGGATTTCAATGCGGTCGCTGGGGCGTTGTGGTGTGGCTAAAACCTGCCACTGAAAACCGTTCGCCAGCGTACCCTGTTGCCAGGCCGGGTCCGGCTGGAGCGCGTCAGCCTGCACGTAACTGGCTGCTGCCATCATGAGCAAACCGCCGGTTAAGAGTCGAATTTTTGTGCCCTGCATGTGAACCCCTGATCAACATTCCTGGTTATAAAGAGTGCCACACGCCCTGTCGCACTCTAAAGATGATGTTCAAAACACTCCGATTAGACCGCGCGTGAAGCGAAACGTCACGGCAAGAAGTGAAATATACCCGAAATAAATCTTGTCCGATTATGACAAGTATTCAGGGCCATTATGCGCAGGAGCCCGCACCCCGACAAGGGAATGCGGGCCAGAGAGAAGATTTTAGGAGGACAAACCCTGTGTTTTGCCGTCTGGCGCACGATTATTCAGCGTATCGTCGAGTTTTTTGTGGTCCAGCTCTTTCACCCACTTCGCCACCACGATGGTCGCCACGCCGTTACCCACCAGGTTGGTCAGCGCGCGGGCTTCAGACATAAAGCGATCGATACCGAGGATCAGCGCCAGCCCGGCCACCGGCAGGTGCCCTACCGCAGAGATGGTGGCTGCCAGCACGATAAAGCCGCTGCCCGTCACCCCTGCTGCGCCTTTCGAGGAGAGCAGAAGCACCACCAGCAGCGTGATCTGATGGAAGATATCCATATGGCTGTTGGTGGCCTGAGCGATAAACACCGCCGCCATCGTCAGGTAGATCGAGGTGCCATCAAGGTTAAAGGAGTAACCGGTCGGGATAACCAGCCCCACCACCGATTTACGGCAGCCCAGCTTCTCCATCTTGTCGAGCATGCGCGGCAGCGCCGATTCGGACGAGGAAGTACCCAGCACGATCAGCAGCTCTTCACGAATATAGCTGATGAACTTAAAGATGTTGAAGCCTGTGGCGCGCGCAATACTGCCCAGCACCACGACCACAAACAGGATACAGGTAATATAGAAGCAGATGATCAGCTGGCCGAGCTGCACCAGGGTGCCAACGCCATATTTGCCGATGGTAAAGGCCATCGCCCCGAAGGCTCCGATCGGTGCAAGGCGCATAATCATGTTGATAATGCCGAAGATGACCTGCGAGAAGCTTTCAATCACGTTGAAAATCAGCTGGCCTTTGCTGCCGAGGCGATGCAGAGCAAAGCCAAACATCACGGCGAACAACAGCACCTGCAGGATGTTGCCGCTGGCGAAGGCGCCAATCACGCTGCCGGGGATCACATCCAGCAGGAAGGCGACCACGCCCTGATCCTTCGCCTGCTCGGCGTAGACCGCCACCGCTTTCGCATCCAGCGTCGAGGGGTCAACGTTCATACCCGCGCCAGGCTGAACCACGTTCACAATGATCAGGCCGATGATCAGCGCGAGGGTGCTGACCACTTCAAAATAGAGAAGCGCAACCGCACCCGTGCGGCCCACGGCTTTCATGCTTTCCATGCCTGCGATGCCGGTCACGACGGTACAGAATATAACCGGAGCGATCACCATCTTAATCAGCTTAACGAAGGCATCGCCAAGCGGTTTCATTTGGGCGCCTAATTCAGGGTAGTAATGGCCAAGCAGAATACCGATGGCGATGGCGGTTAAGACCTGAAAATAAAGACTTCTGAAGAGAGAGGTTTTCATAAGATGTCCTTGGGAAGAAAAACCGCAGGAAGTGTAGGGTTACTGCTCACCTGCGGCCTTAAAATAGCACCCAATAATCAGGACAAATAGAAGCTCAGGCTGAATTTGAAACACAAATGTTAAGAAACTTGAGCTGGCTCGCACAAGCCAGCAACATTTCATTCAACTGTGTGATTGTCATTCTGGTGAAGATAACGGCTTTCAAAAACATCGCCTGGAACGGCTTTAGCAAACAAAAATCCCTGTCCGCACTCCACCCCGGCATCAGCCAACCAGCGTCGCTGAGCGTCGGTCTCGACACCCTCGGCGATAATCTCCAGCTTCAGGCTGTGCGCCATCTGGATAATCGCCTCCACCATGCTGCTGTCGTCAGGCAGCTCCTCGACAAAGGCCTTATCGATTTTCAGCACGTCTACCGGCAGGGTTTTCATATGCTGGAGTTGACGCAGCCCGGCGTACCCCATGCCAAAATCGTCCAGCGCAATGCGCACGCCGGCATTACGTAGCGGGCGGAGTATTGCCACGGCTTCGTTAGGATCGTCGATCCGACGGCTCTCGGTCACTTCCAGTATCAGGGTATCAGGCTGGATGCGGTAGCGACCGATCATCTCCAGCAGCTCCGGGACCATGTTCGGGTGCATCAGCTGTAATGCCGACAGGTTAACCGACAATGGCATCATTATTCCCCGCGACTGCCAGGCTGACAGCAAACGGCAGGACTCCTCCAGCACCCAGTGACCTACGGTCACAATCAGACCGCAGTTCTCAATGCGGTCGATCAGCCCTTCCGGGAGCTCCCAGCTGCCATCGGCCTGGCGCATCCGCAGCAGCGCTTCAGCGCTCCTTACCTTGCCGGTATGCAGATCCACCTGTGGCTGTAGCCAGATAGCGAAGTGGTTGTGGTCCAGCGCGGTCAGAATATCGTTCTCTTCTGAGAGCCGCTGCTGCGCCTTCTCCATCTGCTCCGGTTCGAAGAACTGGATCTGGTTCTTTCCTTTCTGCCGGGCAGTAAATGCGGCAGAGAATGCCCGGCGGTAGAGCTGCTCGCCGGTCAGGTTGCCGTTAAACATGGCGATGCCGATACTGGCGCTCGGCCGCAGCTGGATCCCCTGTACCGGCAACCGTTCATTTATAACAGTAAGTACTTGCTGACCTAGCGTAATGGCGTGCCACGGTTCTTTGACGCCATTGGCGATAATCACAAAGTCATAGGCGCTTACCTGGGTCAGCACCATCCGCGGTGCCAGTACGGATTTGAGCTTTTCGACCAGCGTCAGCAGCACCATTTCCCGCTGGCTCTCCTTCAGCACGCCAGCGGTGTCCTGCAGGGTTTCACAGGCCACCACCATCAGCGCGGTAGTCTGCTGGCGTTTTACCGCCTGCTCCAGCAACGCCATCAGAAATGCCTTGTTGGGCAGATCCGACACTGCGAAGCGGGTGGCGTTGTGGTTGAGCTCTTCATGCTGGCGCATCATGCGCTGCTGATTCAGATTGTAGCTGCGTACCAGCATGCCAATTTCGTCGTCATGATGCAGACGAGGGACGGGTAGCTGATGCCCGATCTGCTGCTGCGGCGAAAGGGTATCCAGCTCGCGGGCAATCCGGCGCAGCGGGTGGACGATCAGTCGGTTGATGCACCAGGTCAGCGCCACGGTGAGCATCAGCGTCAACAATAAGTAAGTGGTTACCAACGTTGAGACCCAACTGATCACGAATTTGTACATTCGCCAGGAGTCCGATTGCAGCACCAGATAGGCCAGCGGCTGCGGGTTCGCCGGACGCTGCAGGGAATAGACCGGCAGCGAGATTTGTACCGGCAGCTCAAACAGGCGCTTCACCATCACCGGTACCGGACGCTCCGGAATAAAGTTCATGCGCAGCGCCTGAAACTGATTGGGCAGCACCACATCGGCCTGGCTGACGACGCCTGCCGGCCTGATGCTCTTAATAATGGATTCCGCCTGGGGAATGTCGCCCTTAAGAATGGCCGCAGAAAGGGGCTCACGGATTGAGCGGGCAATACTTTCGAGTTGCGAAGCCGTGTTATAGCGATTCTGCTGAATGGCATGAAACAGCAAAATGACGCAAAAGACAAAAACAAACACCATAGTGACGGCAGTCACCATCGCCATTTGTTTGATAGTTAAAGAGCGGCTGACACGCAAAATGAATCTCCAGAAACGCGAAACGCAGGTTAATCAACTGTTACCCCGCTGCTTTCAGAGTATACCTTATCGTGATGTATTTAAGAGAGTGTAACCAACCGTTTAGGGATTATTCTGGTTCCCGCTCCGCACAGGGTGTGGAGCGGTTGTTCAGGCCGGTTACAGCCCCGTATAACGGGGGCTGCAGCCTGGTGCCTTATTCGGCGCTGCGCAGTGAAATCTCCCCGCCTACCCAGGGTTTTATAACTCCATCCTGCTCCAGCAACAGTGCGCCCTGCTCGTTAATACCCCGCGAGGTGCCGTAGATCTCTTTATCGCCAATAATGAGTTTCACCGGACGGTGAACAAAATTATCCAGTTTCTCCCAGCGAGGCAGGAACGGCGTTAACCCTTCCTGTTCGAAGATTCTCAACGAGTGACGCAGCTCATTGATGACCTGCACCGCCAGGACGTTACGATCGATGGCGATCCCCGCTTCCTGCAGGTTGATCCAGCCCTGATTGATATCGTCTGCCTGCACGTTACGCATCACCAGATTGATCCCGGCACCCATCACGATCTGCGCCGCGTCGCCGGTTTTACCCGTCAGTTCGACCAGAATGCCGGCCAGTTTGCGATCCTTAAGATAGAGATCGTTTGGCCACTTCACCCGCACGTCGTCAGCACCAAGGGATTGCAGGACCTCTGCCAGCACAATACCAATCACCAGGCTAAGACCGATGGCGGCAGCGGGCCCCTGCTCCAGGCGCCAGTACATAGACAGGTAGAGGTTGGCGCCAAAAGGCGAAAACCATTTACGTCCCCGGCGACCGCGACCTGCCTGCTGGTACTCAGCCACACAGCTGTCGCCTGACTTCAGTTCGTTGAGCCTGTTGAGCAGATACTGGTTGGTGGAATCAATCACCGGCAGAACGGCGACGCTGTTATCGACAATCTGACTGTGAATAAAGGCTTCGTTCAACAGCTGAACCGGCTCCGGCAGGCTGTAGCCTTTGCCCGGCACGGTAAAGACATCCACGCCCCAGTCGCGCAGGGTCTGAATATGCTTGTTAATAGCGGCACGGCTCATTCCCAGCTGTTCACCGAGCTGTTCACCGGAATGAAAATCGCCGTCGGCCAGAATGGCGATCAGCTTCAGGGGGACAGTATGGTCTTTCATGCAATGGTCTCCACCGCGTTCACTTCACCGTGATGCCCGATAAAGCGCACTTCCGGCTCCAGCCAGACATTGAACTTCTCACCCACGCGCTGACGCACCTGATGGGCCAGCTGCACGACGTCATCGCTGGTCGCATTATTTTCGTTGATAAGCACCAGCGCCTGCTGGCGATGTACCGCCGCGCCGCCAAAGGTGGTGCCTTTGAGCTGACACTGATCGATCAACCAGCCAGCAGCCAGCTTAACGCTGCCATCTGCCTGTGGATAGTGCGGCGCATTCGGCCACTGGGCAAGCAATGTTTGCGCATTTTCGGCGCCGATCACCGGGTTTTTAAAGAAACTCCCGGCATTACCATTCACTCTCGGATCGGGCAATTTGCTCATGCGCATCTGGCAAACGGCCGTAAAAATCTCTTTCGCGGTCACAGTAGCGGGATCCAGACGGGTTAAATCACCGTAGGAGAGAACCGGCTTCCAGTTTTTTGTCAGGCGCAGACCGACCGCGACGATGACATATTTGTCCTGATATTCATGTTTGAAAATGCTGTCGCGGTAGCCGAAACGGCATTCATCAGCTTGTAAACGACGTGCTTCACCGGTAGCCAGCTCGATACAGTCTACATATTCACAGACGTTTTTGAGTTCAATACCGTACGCACCAATGTTCTGAATAGGGGATGAACCGGCACAGCCTGGGATCAGGGCAAGGTTTTCCAGCCCCGGCATGTTGTGTTCAAGGGTAAATTGCACCAGATCGTGCCAGTTTTCTCCGGCACCCACGTGCAGACGCCAGCATTCTTGCGTCTCCTCAACCGCGATCCCACGGATGCGGTTAACGATCACCGTGCCGGAAAAGTCTTCCAGAAAGAGAACGTTACTGCCCTCGCCCAGAATAAGAACGGGTTGATGGTGTTGCGTGGCATGATTCCATGCGGCCAGCAGCTGCTGCGCATCGTCGGCTCGCACGATCTGTCGGGCATTTCGGTCGATACCGAAGGTATTCCAGGGCTTAAGGGAGTGATTCATAGAGGCTATCCAGATGCAAAAACCGGGATAGTTTACCCCATCGGGGGATCTTTGTCGGCTGGAATTGCCGGGCCAGGGGGTGTTGTAGGCCGGATCAGACGCCGACGCCGCCCGGGTTTTTCCCGCCACAACGCAAAAAGCCCATCCGTGAGGATGGGCTTTCGCATGATTTGATGCCTGGCAGTTCCCTACTCTCGCATGGGGAGACCCCACACTACCATCGGCGCTACGGCGTTTCACTTCTGAGTTCGGCATGGGGTCAGGTGGGACCACCGCGCTACAGCCGCCAGGCAAATTCTGTTGTTCACCCCGCCCGCAGGCGCAGTGACTAATCTGTATCAGCTGAAAATCTCTCAAATCCGCCGAAACAGCTTCGGCGTTGTAAGGTTAAGCCTCACGGTTCATTAGTATCGGTTAGCTCAACGCATCGCTGCGCTTACACACCCGACCTATCAACGTCGTCGTCTTCAACGTTCCTTCAGGAGCCTTAAAGGCTCAGGGAGAACTCATCTCGGGGCAAGTTTCGTGCTTAGATGCTTTCAGCACTTATCTCTTCCGCATTTAGCTACCGGGCAGTGCCATTGGCATGACAACCCGAACACCAGTGATGCGTCCACTCCGGTCCTCTCGTACTAGGAGCAGTCCCCCTCAATTCTCCAGCGCCCACGGCAGATAGGGACCGAACTGTCTCACGACGTTCTAAACCCAGCTCGCGTACCACTTTAAACGGCGAACAGCCGTACCCTTGGGACCTACTTCAGCCCCAGGATGTGATGAGCCGACATCGAGGTGCCAAACACCGCCGTCGATATGAACTCTTGGGCGGTATCAGCCTGTTATCCCCGGAGTACCTTTTATCCGTTGAGCGATGGCCCTTCCATACAGAACCACCGGATCACTATGACCTGCTTTCGCACCTGCTCGAGCCGTCACTCTCGCAGTCAAGCTAGCTTATGCCATTGCACTAACCTCCTGATGTCCGACCAGGATTAGCTAACCTTCGTGCTCCTCCGTTACTCTTTAGGAGGAGACCGCCCCAGTCAAACTACCCACCAGACACTGTCCGCAACCCGGATTACGGGTCTACGTTAGAACACCAGCCATTAAAGGGTGGTATTTCAAGGATGGCTCCACGCAGACTGGCGTCCACGCTTCAAAGCCTCCCACCTATCCTACACATCAAGGACCAGTGTTCAGTGTCAAGCTATAGTAAAGGTTCACGGGGTCTTTCCGTCTTGCCGCGGGTACACTGCATCTTCACAGCGATTTCAATTTCACTGAGTCTCGGGTGGAGACAGCCTGGCCATCATTACGCCATTCGTGCAGGTCGGAACTTACCCGACAAGGAATTTCGCTACCTTAGGACCGTTATAGTTACGGCCGCCGTTTACCGGGGCTTCGATCAAGAGCTTCGCGTTGCCGCTAACCCCATCAATTAACCTTCCGGCACCGGGCAGGCGTCACACCGTATACGTCCACTTTCGTGTTTGCACAGTGCTGTGTTTTTTTAATAAACAGTTGCAGCCAGCTGGTATCTTCGACTGATTTCAGCTCCACCCGCAGGGGCTTCACCTACACATCAGCGTGCCTTCTCCCGAAGTTACGGCACCATTTTTGCCTAGTTCCTTCACCCGAGTTCTCTCAAGCGCCTTGGTATTCTCTACCTGACCACCTGTGTCGGTTTGGGGTACGATTTGATGTTACCTGATGCTTAGAGGCTTTTCCCTGGAAGCAGGGCATTTGTTGCTTCAGCACCGTAGTGCCTCGTCATCACACCTCAGCGTTAACAAGGTTCCGGATTTACCTGGAACCTCCGCCTACATGCTTAAACCGGGACAACCGTCGCCCGGCCAACATAGCCTTCTCCGTCCCCCTTCGCAGTAACACCGAGTACAGGAATATTAACCTGTTTCCCATCGACTACGCCTTTCGGCCTCGCCTTAGGGGTCGACTCACCCTGCCCCGATTAACGTTGGACAGGAACCCTTGGTCTTCCGGCGAGCGGGTTTTTCACCCGCTTTATCGTTACTTATGTCAGCATTCGCACTTCTGATACCTCCAGCATGCCTCACAGCACACCTTCGACGGCTTACAGAACGCTCCCCTACCCAACAACACATAGTGTCGCTGCCGCAGCTTCGGTGCATGGTTTAGCCCCGTTACATCTTCCGCGCAGGCCGACTCGACCAGTGAGCTATTACGCTTTCTTTAAATGATGGCTGCTTCTAAGCCAACATCCTGGCTGTCTGTGCCTTCCCACATCGTTTCCCACTTAACCATGACTTTGGGACCTTAGCTGGCGGTCTGGGTTGTTTCCCTCTTCACGACGGACGTTAGCACCCGCCGTGTGTCTCCCGTGATAACATTCTCCGGTATTCGCAGTTTGCATCGGGTTGGTAAGCCGGGATGGCCCCCTAGCCGAAACAGTGCTCTACCCCCGGAGATGAATTCACGAGGCGCTACCTAAATAGCTTTCGGGGAGAACCAGCTATCTCCCGGTTTGATTGGCCTTTCACCCCCAGCCACAGGTCATCCGCTAATTTTTCAACATTAGTCGGTTCGGTCCTCCAGTTAGTGTTACCCAACCTTCAACCTGCCCATGGCTAGATCACCGGGTTTCGGGTCTATACCCTGCAACTTAACGCCCAGTTAAGACTCGGTTTCCCTTCGGCTCCCCTATACGGTTAACCTTGCTACAGAATATAAGTCGCTGACCCATTATACAAAAGGTACGCAGTCACACCACAAGGGTGCTCCCACTGCTTGTACGTACACGGTTTCAGGTTCTTTTTCACTCCCTCGCCGGGGTTCTTTTCGCCTTTCCCTCACGGTACTGGTTCACTATCGGTCAGTCAGGAGTATTTAGCCTTGGAGGATGGTCCCCCCATATTCAGACAGGATACCACGTGTCCCGCCCTACTCTTCGAGTTCACAGCAAGTGTATCTTCGTGTACGGGAGTATCACCCTGTACCCTGCGACTTTCCAGACGCTTCCACTGACACACATGCTGATTCAGACTCCGGGCTGCTCCCCGTTCGCTCGCCGCTACTGGGGGAATCTCGGTTGATTTCTTTTCCTCAGGGTACTTAGATGTTTCAGTTCCCCTGGTTCGCTTCGTTAAGCTATGTATTCACTTAACGATAGTGTGTCGAAACACACTGGGTTTCCCCATTCGGAAATCGTCGGTTATAACGGTTCATATCACCTTACCGACGCTTATCGCAGATTAGCACGTCCTTCATCGCCTCTGACTGCCTAGGCATCCACCGTGTACGCTTGGTCGCTTAACCTCACAACCCGAAGATGTTTCTTTCGATTCATCATCGACTTGCGAAAATTTGAGAGACTCTGACACACCGCTTATCTGTTCCTGTTTCGGAGAACAGACACGGCGCGTCGTTTCAATTTTCAGCTTGATCCAGATTTTTAAAGAGCAAAACTTCGCAGCGCACCTTCTCAGGTACACTCTGAAGTTTTCTTGTTGTCGCAGTAAAGGATGGTGGAGCTATGCGGGATCGAACCGCAGACCTCCTGCGTGCAAGGCAGGCGCTCTCCCAGCTGAGCTATAACCCCATCGCAAAATGCTAATCTCTGTACCGCTAATTCTTTATGAGACAAGGCGTGGAATAACGAAGCATACTTAAGTATGTTAGTTATTCTGCAACGCAGTATCAGGAAGAATTTGGTAGGCCTGAGTGGACTTGAACCACCGACCTCACCCTTATCAGGGGTGCGCTCTAACCACCTGAGCTACAAGCCTGCAGAGATTTTTACTGCTTACTTTTCATCAGACAATCTGTGTGAGCACTGCAAAGGCAGGTTCTTTAAGGTAAGGAGGTGATCCAACCGCAGGTTCCCCTACGGTTACCTTGTTACGACTTCACCCCAGTCATGAATCACAAAGTGGTAAGTGCCCTCCCGAAGGTTAAGCTACCTACTTCTTTTGCAACCCACTCCCATGGTGTGACGGGCGGTGTGTACAAGGCCCGGGAACGTATTCACCGTAGCATTCTGATCTACGATTACTAGCGATTCCGACTTCATGGAGTCGAGTTGCAGACTCCAATCCGGACTACGACGCACTTTATGAGGTCCGCTTGCTCTCGCGAGGTCGCTTCTCTTTGTATACGCCATTGTAGCACGTGTGTAGCCCTACTCGTAAGGGCCATGATGACTTGACGTCATCCCCACCTTCCTCCAGTTTATCACTGGCAGTCTCCTTTGAGTTCCCGGCCTAACCGCTGGCAACAAAGGATAAGGGTTGCGCTCGTTGCGGGACTTAACCCAACATTTCACAACACGAGCTGACGACAGCCATGCAGCACCTGTCTCAGAGTTCCCGAAGGCACCAAAGCATCTCTGCTAAGTTCTCTGGATGTCAAGAGTAGGTAAGGTTCTTCGCGTTGCATCGAATTAAACCACATGCTCCACCGCTTGTGCGGGCCCCCCGTCAATTCATTTGAGTTTTAACCTTGCGGCCGTACTCCCCAGGCGGTCGACTTAACGCGTTAGCTCCGGAAGCCACTCCTCAAGGGAACAACCTCCAAGTCGACATCGTTTACGGCGTGGACTACCAGGGTATCTAATCCTGTTTGCTCCCCACGCTTTCGCACCTGAGCGTCAGTCTTTGTCCAGGGGGCCGCCTTCGCCACCGGTATTCCTCCAGATCTCTACGCATTTCACCGCTACACCTGGAATTCTACCCCCCTCTACAAGACTCTAGCCTGCCAGTTTCGAATGCAGTTCCCAGGTTGAGCCCGGGGATTTCACATCCGACTTGACAGACCGCCTGCGTGCGCTTTACGCCCAGTAATTCCGATTAACGCTTGCACCCTCCGTATTACCGCGGCTGCTGGCACGGAGTTAGCCGGTGCTTCTTCTGCGAGTAACGTCAATCGATGAGGTTATTAACCTCACCGCCTTCCTCCTCGCTGAAAGTACTTTACAACCCGAAGGCCTTCTTCATACACGCGGCATGGCTGCATCAGGCTTGCGCCCATTGTGCAATATTCCCCACTGCTGCCTCCCGTAGGAGTCTGGACCGTGTCTCAGTTCCAGTGTGGCTGGTCATCCTCTCAGACCAGCTAGGGATCGTCGCCTAGGTGAGCCGTTACCCCACCTACTAGCTAATCCCATCTGGGCACATCTGATGGCAAGAGGCCCGAAGGTCCCCCTCTTTGGTCTTGCGACGTTATGCGGTATTAGCTACCGTTTCCAGTAGTTATCCCCCTCCATCAGGCAGTTTCCCAGACATTACTCACCCGTCCGCCGCTCGTCACCCGGGAGCAAGCTCCCTGTGCTACCGCTCGACTTGCATGTGTTAGGCCTGCCGCCAGCGTTCAATCTGAGCCATGATCAAACTCTTCAATTTAAGTTTGATGCTCGTGAATTAAACTTCGTAATGAATTACGTATGTTCACTCAGAGACTTTGGTATTCATTTATCGTCTTGCGACGTTAAGAATCCATGTCACTTTGAGTGCCCACACAGATTGTCTGATAAATTGTTAAAGAGCAGTGCAACGCGGCTTTCGCTCACCGTTGCGAGGTCCCGTATAATACGTTTTCCTTTTTCAGAGTCAAGCGATAATTTCACGCTTTTCCCTGCTGACCCGGCGGCTTGTTTGCCGTTGTTCCGTGTCAGTGGAGGCGCATTATAGGGAGTTCTTCGGCGGTGACAAGCATAAATCTCAAAAAGTTTTCCGTTCGCTTACTTTTCAATCTTTACGTTTATTAAAGCCGCGGATTGCCGGTTAATTGTGCGATTTCCCGGGCAAAACTGGAGACCTGGGACCAGTCGGTATAGACCACTTCTTTGCGTGTATCCGTTTCGCCGCCGGTCATCTTCATAATAAGACGGATCATAAAGCGATCGTACCAGCGATAGCGTGGGTAACGCAGGGCACCGGCAAAGACGGCACAGGCCGTTGGCTTCCAGGGCGAGTTCAGCAAAAACTTACGCGTGTAGCTGTTGGTCTGCGGGGTACGCTTTTCCGCTTTACGCGCCACCAGGTTAACGGAGAAGAAAGCGCCGGGCAGGCTGTTCAGCATTGCCGTATGCTTTTTCACAAAGCGATCCACCGCCGGATGGAAATGGCCGTAGCGGATGGAGGCGCCGATCACCACCCGGTCATACTCCTGCCACGCAATCTCTTCGGTGCGGTTCAGGTTAATGACGTCGGCATAGATGCCCTGCTCTTTTAACTCAGAAGCCAGAAAAGCGGCAATCTCGCGCGTTTGCCCGTCGCGTGTTGAAAATAGAATGAGTGTTTTCACAAATGGCTCCCTTTATTCGCGCCAGAATGTTGGCGTAAAGAGGACCAACAGCGTAAAGACCTCAAGACGCCCGAACAGCATGTTGGCAATCAGGATCCACTTCGCGGTCGGATTCATGCTGGCAAAGTTATCTGCGACCACGCCAAGGCCCGGTCCCAGGTTATTTAATGTAGCCACAACGGAGGCAAACGCCGAGAAGTCATCCACGCCCGTCGCGATAATCGCCAGCATGCTGACGATAAAGACCAGCGCGTAGGCGGAGAAGAAACCCCACACCGCTTCGAGAATACGTTCTGGCAGCGCACGGTTACCCAGCTTGATGCTGTAAACCGCATTCGGGTGTACCAGACGCTTAAGCTCGCGGTTGCCCTGCTTAAACAGCAGCAGGATGCGGATCACTTTTAACCCGCCCCCCGTCGACCCGGCGCAGCCGCCGATAAAGGCCGAACAGAGCAGCAGAACCGGCAGGAAGAGCGGCCAGCGCGCAATACTGTCGGTGGTAAAGCCTGCGGTCGTCGCCATTGACACCACCTGGAAGAAGGCCTGGTTCAGCGTAGTGACCGCCGAAGCATAGACATCGTGTAGCCACAGCACCAGGGTACAAATCACTACCAGCGTCAGCTGCACGCCGATAAACATGCGGAATTCCGGATCGCGCCAGTAGACCTTCAGGTTACGACCACTGAGTAAAGAGAAGTGCAGACCATAGTTACAGCCGGAGATGAGCAGGAAGACCGCAATAATGGTGTTGATGGTCGGGCTGTCAAAATAGCCGATGCTGGCATCATGGGTGGAGAACCCCCCAATCGCGATGGTGGCAAAGCTGTGGCCGATAGCATCAAAGGCCGGCATTCCGGCGAACCACAGCGCCAGCGCACAGGCGACGGTTAACAGCACATAGATGAGCCACAAGGTTTTGGCCGTCTCGGCGATACGCGGGCGCATCTTGTTATCTTTCAGCGGCCCCGGCATCTCTGCCCGGTAGAGCTGCATCCCCCCGACGCCCAGTATCGGCAGGATCGCCACGGCTAATACAATGATCCCCATCCCGCCAAACCATTGCAGCATCTGGCGATAAAAGAGGATGGCATGGGGCAGCGAGTCCAGCCCCACCAGCGTGGTGGCCCCGGTGGTGGTCAGCCCGGAAAAGGATTCAAAGAACGCATCGGTGATGGTCAGGTTGGGCTGTTCGGAAAAGATGAAGGGCAATGCCCCCACGCTGCCCAGCACGGTCCAGAACAGCACCACGATAAGGAAGCCTTCGCGGGATTTCAGCTCCCCCTTCTCACGACGGTTAGGCCACCACAGCAGGGAGCCAATCATCAGCGCGACGAAAAAGGTCTGCGTAAAGGCCCGGCCCGCACCATCCCGATAAATAAGCGCCACCAGTCCTGGGAGGATCATCGTCCCGGAAAAGAGTATGACCAGCAATCCAACGATTCGGGTTATGGCACGAAAATGCATCTCTGCCGCTTCCTTAGGTATTCAATAAGTAAGGTGGGGATTATTCTTCAATCGGCCGTAATTGCAACGAACCACGACTAAAATCAGCCAGTTTTGCTGAGAATACCGGAAGCGACGCCTGGGGTAGCGCCACACGCAATTGCACCGTCGCCTGGTAATCACTGTGCACAATCAGGCCCTGATACTGCTTCAGCAACGCTTCGATGCCGGATAACTGGGCGTAATCGCACAATAAAGTATATTCGGTAAGTGGCGTTTTGCGGATCGTTGTCAGTTGATTCAGCGCCTGCTGGACCCCGCCGCCATAGGCCTTGACCAGCCCACCGGTTCCTAATAATACGCCGCCGTAGTAACGCACCACGACGGCGGTGATTTCGCCCACGCCGCTGCCCATTAACTGAGAGAGCATCGGTTTGCCCGCCGTGCCCGCCGGTTCACCATCATCCGAGAACCCCAGCTTCTGTGAATCGTCGGGCGGCCCCGCTACCCACGCCACGCAGTGGTGGCGGGCGTCAGGATGTTCTGCCCGTACTGACTCAACAAAGGCTTTTGCCGCCTCCACGCCGTCGGTATGCGCCAACAGCGTGATGAAACGGCTTTTTTTGATCTCTTCCGTAAAGGTGACCGGCGCTGCCGGTATGAGCCAGCTCTCCATTACGCCAGCTTCAGGTCCCGCGTCATGTTTTCAGTACCGTTTTCGTGGATCACCACGTTATCTTCGATACGGATGCCACCAAACGGCTTCAGCGCCTCAATTTTCTGCCAGTTGAAGTGCTTGCTGAACTGCCCTTCGCGCCACGGCGCCAGCAGAGACTCAATGAAGTAGATGCCCGGCTCGATGGTCAGCACCATGCGCGGCTGCAGGATGCGGGTGCAGCGCAGGTAAGGATATTTGGACGGCGCTGCCAGATGGGTACCGGTGTCATCCTGCATAAAGCCAGCAGTGTCGTGCACCTGCAGACCCAGCGGGTGGCCGATACCGTGCGGCATAAACGGCCCGGTCAGGTCGTTTTCCACCATCGCCTCTTCACTCATATCGCTGACGATCTGGTGCTTACGCAGCAGCTTCGCAATGCGCTGATGGAACTGGATGTGGTAATCCACATAGCTCACTCCGGCCTTCATGGTGGCGATCAGGGCCAGTTGCTCTTCATTGACGTCTTTGATCAGCTGAGCGAACTCGGTATCGCTGTTCCCGGCCCAGGTGCGGGTCAGGTCCGCGGCATAGCCGTTATATTCCGCACCGGCATCCAGCAGGAAGCTGCGCATTTCGGATGGCGCGCGGTGATCGAGTTTAGTGTAGTGCAGCACCGCCGCGTGCTCATTCAGCGCCACAATGTTGCTGTATGGCACGTCGGTGTCACGATGGCCGGTGGCCGTCAGGTAAGCCAGGTTAATGTCGAACTCGCTCATGCCGGACAGGAAGGCTTCGTGTGCCGCACGGTGGCCGTTGACCGCGGTTTTTTGCGCTTCACGCATGCACGCCAGCTCATAGTCGGTCTTATAGGAGCGGTAGTAGTGCAGATAGTCGATCACGCCTTTCGGGTTGATGTTATCTGCGGCGATTTCCAGACCGCGCGCACGTTCCGGTACCGGGCCAATATAGGCGATGTTGCCGCGGGCAGCAGGTAGCTGGCTGCCAATACCGTCGGCTTTAGGCAGGGCAATCACCTCGATCTCTTCCGTCCAGAAGGAGGTCGGCAGCGGTTCAACGTTGTGCCAGTAATCCACCGGCAGATAGAACCACAGTTTCGGCTTGTTCACGCCGTCCACCAGCAACCAGCAATTGGGAACCTGGGTTACCGGCACCCAGGCTTTAAATTGCGGATTCACCTTGAAGGGATAAGCGTGATCGTCGAGAAAAACATTGAACAGCTCGCCGGAGTGGATGAGTAGAGCATCCAGCTTAAAGCGAGCCAGTACGTCGCGGGTACGTTCCTGTAACGTAACAATGTGATTTTTATACAGCGCGGCCAGTGAGTCCATCATTCTTCCTTTTGTTTTGACCTCAAGTCACCGCATCTTAGCACACCTCAGAAAGGCTGCGTGATCTCCGCCGATCGTGATCAGACCTACAATTATTTAATGAGTAATTTGCATTTCATTAACACAAATCCCACACTCCGAATCATCTGGTATGACCAGATCCAATTGCTGGATTCAGGAGACCGACATGCTCTACAAAGGCGACACCCTGTACGTAGACTGGCTGGAAGGTGGCATTGCCGAACTGGTGTTCGACGCCCCCGGCTCAGTGAATAAACTGGACACCGCAACCGTGGCCAGCCTTGGCCATGCGCTGGACGTGCTTGAAAAAGAGTCCGACTTAAAAGGTCTGCTGCTGCGTTCCGAAAAAGCAGCATTTATCGTCGGCGCAGACATCACCGAATTTCTCTCCCTGTTCCTGGTCCCCCAGGAGCAGCTGAGCAAGTGGCTGCATTTTGCCAACAGCGTCTTTAACCGTCTGGAAGATCTCCCTGTCCCGACGATCTCTGCGGTCAACGGCTATGCGCTCGGCGGCGGCTGCGAATGCGTGCTGGCGACCGATTACCGTCTCGCCACCCCTGATTTGCGCATCGGCCTGCCGGAAACCAAACTGGGCATTATGCCGGGCTTTGGCGGCTCGGTCCGTCTGCCGCGCCTGCTGGGTGCCGACAGCGCTCTCGAGATCATCGCTGCCGGTAAAGACGTCGGTGCCGACCAGGCGTTAAAACTCGGTCTGGTGGATGGCGTGGTTAAGCCTGAAAAACTGCATGAAGGGGCGCTGGCCATTCTGCGTCAGGCAATCAATGGCGACCTCGACTGGAAAGCGAAACGCCAGCCGAAGCTGGAGCCGCTGCACTTAAGTAAAATTGAAGCCACCATGAGTTTCACCATCGCCAAAGGCATGGTGATGCAGACGGCGGGTAAACACTATCCGGCGCCTATCACCGCGGTGAAAACCATCGAAGCCGCCGCACGTCTGGGCCGTGACGAAGCACTGAAATTAGAAAACCAAAGTTTCGTCCCACTGGCTCACACCAACGAAGCCCGCGCGCTGGTCGGTATTTTCCTCAATGACCAGTACGTGAAGGGTAAAGCGAAGCAGCTCACCAAAAACATCGAGACGCCAAAACAGGCGGCGGTGTTGGGCGCAGGCATTATGGGCGGCGGCATTGCCTACCAGTCGGCCTGGAAAGGCGTGCCGGTGGTGATGAAAGACATCAACGAGAAGTCGCTGACCCTGGGCATGACCGAAGCGGCCAAGCTGCTGAATAAACAGCTCGAACGCGGCAAAATCGACGGCCTGAAGCTCTCCGGGGTGATCTCCACTATTCATCCGACGCTGGAATATAGCGGCTTCGATCGCGTGGATGTGGTCGTCGAAGCGGTGGTCGAAAACCCGAAAGTGAAAAAAGCGGTACTGGCAGAAACCGAAGATAAAGTACATCCGGACACCGTGCTGGCCTCCAACACCTCCACCATTCCAATCAGCGAACTGGCCAGCGTTCTCAAGCGCCCGGAAAACTTCTGCGGCATGCACTTCTTTAACCCGGTGCACCGTATGCCGCTGGTTGAAGTGATCCGCGGTGAAAAAACCTCTGACGAAACCCTCGCCAAAGTCGTGGCCTGGGCCAGCAAGATGGGCAAAACCCCAATTGTAGTGAACGACTGCCCGGGCTTCTTCGTTAACCGCGTGCTGTTCCCCTACTTTGCCGGTTTCAGCCAGCTGCTGCGCGACGGAGCGGATTTCCGCAAGATCGACAAAGTAATGGAAAAACAGTTTGGCTGGCCGATGGGCCCGGCGTATCTGCTGGATGTGGTCGGCATTGATACCGCGCATCACGCTCAGGCGGTGATGGCGGCAGGTTTCCCGCAGCGCATGCAGAAAGATTACCGCGATGCCATCGACGCCCTGTTTGAATCGAACCGCTACGGCCAGAAAAACGGCCTCGGCTTCTGGCGTTATAAAGAAGACAGCAAAGGCAAGCCGAAGAAAGAGGAAGACGCAGCCGTGGACAGCCTGCTGGCCGACGTCAGTCACGCGAAGCGCGATTTCAGCGACGAAGAGATTATCGCCCGCATGATGATCCCGATGGTCAACGAAGTGGTGCGCTGTCTCGAAGAGGGTATTATCGCCAGCCCGGCGGAAGCAGACATGGCGCTGGTGTACGGCCTGGGCTTCCCTCCGTTCCACGGCGGCGCGTTCCGCTGGCTGGATACGCTGGGCAGCGCCCGCTACCTGGATATGACGCAGCAGTATGAACATCTCGGCGCGCTTTATCAGGCTCCAGAAGGTCTGCGTACCAAAGCGCGTAATAACGAAGCGTACTATCCCCCGGTTGAGCCCGCCCGTCCGGTTGGCGCACTGAAAACGGCTTAAGGAGTCACAATGGAACAGGTTGTCATTGTCGATGCAATTCGCACCCCGATGGGCCGTTCGAAGGGCGGCGCATTTCGTAACGTGCGCGCGGAAGATCTCTCCGCACATTTAATGCGTAGCCTGCTGGCGCGCAACCCGGCTCTGGAAGCCACCGCGCTGGACGATATCTACTGGGGCTGCGTGCAGCAGACCCTGGAGCAGGGCTTTAACATCGCCCGTAACGCGGCGCTGCTGGCGGAAATCCCGCATTCGGTACCGGCTGTCACCGTCAACCGCCTGTGCGGTTCATCGATGCAGGCCCTGCACGATGCGGCGCGTATGATCATGACCGGCGATGCGCAGGTGTGCATGATCGGCGGCGTGGAGCACATGGGCCACGTGCCGATGAACCACGGGGTCGATTTCCATCCCGGCATGAGCCGCACCGTAGCGAAAGCCGCAGGAATGATGGGGCTGACGGCAGAAATGCTCTCCCGCCTGCACGGTATCAGCCGTGAAATGCAGGACAGCTTTGCCGCCCGCTCCCACGCCCGTGCCTGGGCCGCGACGCAGTCCGGCGCATTCAAGAATGAAATTCTGCCCACCGGCGGTCACGACGCTGACGGCGTGCTGAAGCAGTTCTATTTCGATGAAGTGATCCGCCCGGAAACTACCGTTGAGGCCCTCTCGACGCTGAAACCGGCCTTTGATCCGGTCACCGGTACCGTGACGGCGGGCAGCTCTTCTGCCCTGTCCGATGGTGCGGCGGCGATGCTGGTAATGAGCGAAAGCCGCGCCCGCGAGCTGGGCCTGACGCCGCGCGCGCGCATCCGCTCGATGGCGGTGGTGGGTTGCGATCCGTCAATCATGGGTTACGGCCCGGTGCCAGCCTCAAAGCTGGCGCTGAAAAAAGCCGGGCTTTCCGCCAGCGATATCGACCTCTTTGAGATGAACGAAGCTTTCGCCGCACAGATCCTGCCGTGTATTAAGGATCTGGGGCTGATGGATCAGATCGACGAGAAGATTAACCTCAACGGCGGCGCCATTGCGCTGGGTCACCCGCTGGGTTGTTCCGGGGCGCGTATCAGCACCACGCTGATTAACCTGATGGAACGCAAAGATGCCCAGTTTGGTCTGGCAACCATGTGTATCGGCCTGGGTCAGGGGATCGCGACGGTATTTGAAAGGGTTTAAGGCTTAAACGTAGGCCCGATAAGCAACGCGCCATCGGGCTTTTGCCGGGGGCGCTACGCTTGCCCGGCCTACGAAAGGTATCTGGCTGCCATTAGAATCAATGGCAAAGAGAAAAGGTTTAGTTGCCGTTTTCCCGCCTGTCAGGGGCGGGTTTTTTTCGTCTCAAATAAAGGCAAACGCGTCGCCAAACAGGCGATCTTCACGGGCGTTACGTTCGTTGCAGAACAGATCCCGGGCAATTTTCGCCATCTCAAAACGACCGGCAATATAAATATCGTGGTTAACCAGCGTGCCATGATCCTGCAGCACTGCCGTTAATACGGTGCCGCTGCGACCGCGCCAGCCCTCTTCCGGCTGTTCAACTACTGGCTCAACGCGCAGGTTCGGATGGGTCACGCTCAGCGCTTCCAGCTCAGACAGATCGTAGAGATGCTTCGCCTCGCGGCCACCCCAGTAGATGGTGATATCACGGTCCGGGTTACGCGCCAGCGCCGTCAGCAGGATGGAGCGCGCGTAGGAGAAACCGGTGCCGCCCGCAATCAGGATCAGCGGACGCTCTTCGTCATCACGCAGCCAGGCTTCGCCGTGAGGAATATCAATCTCGATCTCATTCTCTTTCAGAATGCGATCCATGACTGCCATCGCATACAGGTTGAGCTCAGACGCCCCAATGTGCAGCTCGATAAACTCTTGCTCGTCCGGCGTCGAGGCCATTGAGAAAGGGCGCTTATCCCGCTCATCCATCACCACCATCAGATACTGGCCAGCGCGGAAGGAGAACGCCGATTCAGGTACTAAACGGACGCGATATACGGTGTCGGTGATAGCGTCTACCGAAGTCACTTTACAGCTTAAGGTTGTCATTCGCTCTCTCTGTCGGGAAGTCTATAGGGCATAACGGCGCATTCAGGCGTCTTTACCGTTATTCATTATGGCCAGTTCATCCCAGATCGCGTCAATTCGCGCAGTCACCTCAGGATCCTTTTTGATCGGACGACCCCATTCACGTTGGGTTTCGCCGGGCCATTTATTGGTGGCATCCAGTCCCATTTTTGAGCCAAGACCGGAAACCGGTGAGGCAAAATCCAGGTAATCTATCGGCGTGTTTTCCACTAACACGGTATCGCGTGCCGGATCCATACGGGTGGTAATGGCCCAGATCACGTCATTCCAGTCACGGGCGTTGACGTCATCATCGCAAACGATCACAAACTTGGTATACATAAACTGGCGCAGGAAAGACCATACGCCCATCATCACCCGTTTAGCGTGACCCGCATACTGCTTCTTAATGGTTACCACCGCCAGGCGATAGGAGCACCCTTCCGGCGGCAGATAGAAATCAACGATTTCCGGGAACTGCTTTTGCAGGATCGGCACAAACACTTCGTTCAGCGCCACGCCCAGCACCGCGGGTTCATCCGGCGGACGTCCGGTGTAGGTGGAGTGGTAAATGGCATCTTCACGCTGGGTAATGTGCGTCACGGTAAACACCGGGAAGCTGTCGATTTCGTTGTAATAGCCGGTGTGGTCGCCATACGGCCCTTCCGGTGCCATCTCACCCGCCTCAATGTAGCCTTCGAGCACGATTTCAGCGCTGGCAGGTACTTCCAGATCGTTCGAAACGCACTTCACCACTTCGGTTTTGGTGCCGCGCAACAGCCCGGCAAAGGCGTATTCCGACAGGGTATCCGGCACCGGCGTGACGGCACCGAGAATGGTGGCCGGATCGGCACCCAGCGCCACGGCGACCGGGAAGCGTTCGCCCGGATGGGCCGCGCACCACTCCTGAAAATCAAGCGCACCGCCGCGATGCGACAGCCAGCGCATAATCAATTTATTTTTACCGATCAGCTGCTGACGATAGATCCCAAGATTCTGCCGCTCTTTATGCGGCCCGCGCGTCACGGTCAGACCCCAGGTAATCAGCGGGGCGGCGTCTTCGGGCCAGCACTGCATGATCGGGATACGCGTCAGATCGACCGCATCGCCTTCCACGATTTTCTGCTGGCAGGGCGCGCCGCGCAGCCGTTTGGTCGGCATATTCAGGACTTGCTTAAACTGCGGCAGCTTATCGAAGAGATCGCGAAACCCTTTTGGCGGCTCAGGCTCTTTTAAAAAGGCCAGCAGCTTACCCACTTCACGCAACGCGCTGACATCCTCCTGCCCCATCCCCATCGCCACACGTTTTGGTGTGCCAAACAGGTTACAGAGCACCGGCATGGTGTAGCCTTTCGGATTTTCAAACAGGAGCGCTGGCCCACCCGCGCGGAGCGTGCGGTCGGCAATCTCTGTCATTTCCAGGTAAGGATCGACAGGAAGGGTGATGCGTTTGAGTTCGCCCTGCTTTTCCAGCAGTTCCAGGAAGTCGCGTAGATCGTTGTATTTCATGCAGTTAGTCAAGCTCTCTCTGTAAGCGTTTCATTATACGGCGTAAGACTGCCTGATGCTGTATTTTTGTTAAATTAGCGTGAAGATTCACGGCTTCTTCTGTGTATGGCCATTATAATCAGCTTAGCGATCCCGCCAGGGTTTTGATATGCTTGCCGGCATAACAAGCGGAAAAGAGTCATTATGCAGGCCTGGTATTTACTGTATTGCAAACGCGGACAACTTCAGCGTGCTCAGGAACATCTGGAACGCCAGGCAGTGAACTGTCTGACGCCAGCGATCACGCTGGAAAAAATGGTCCGTGGTAAACGCACAACCGTCAGTGAACCGCTGTTCCCTAACTACCTGTTTGTTGAATTCGACCCCGAAGTGATCCACACCACCACCATCAATGCGACGCGCGGTGTCAGCCACTTCGTACGCTTTGGCGCGCACCCGGCTACAGTACCCTCTTCCGTGATCCACCAGCTCTCGGTCTACAAACAGCCTGAAGGCATTACCGATCCCGATACCCCCTTCTCCGGCGACGATGTGGTGATCACCGAAGGGGCCTTTGAAGGGCTGGTAGCCATTTTCGCTGAGCCGGACGGTGAAGCCCGCTCCATGCTGCTGCTGAACTTACTGAATAAAGAAGTGAAGCAGAGCGTAAAAAATACCAGCTTCCGCAAAGTTTAAAAGTCGACGCCAAACAGACGACGTACGTTGTCATCCGTCTGCGCTGCCAGCCACTGCGCCTCTTCGCCGCGCCAGTGGGCGACCCGTTCCATGATATGTCCCAGATAAGCCGGTTCATTGCGTCGCGATGCCGGTTTTGGACGGAGATCGCGCGGCAGCAGATAAGGTGCATCAGTCTCAACCAACAGGCGTTCGGCAGGAATAACCGGCAGCAGCTCGCGCAGCTCCAGCCCGCGCCGTTCATCGCAGACCCAGCCGGTGATCCCCAGATACAAACCGCGATCCAGACAGGCTATCGCCTCCTCGCGCGTGCCGGTAAAACAGTGCAGCACCGCCCCGGGCAGTTTATCCAGCCAGGGATCCAGCAGCGCCAGAAAACGGTCATGAGCGTCGCGGCAGTGCATAAACACCGGCATGCCCAGCTCCGCGGCTAATGCCAGCTGGGCACTAAAGGCATGCTCCTGCTCGGCGGGAGTAGAGAAGTTGCGATTAAAGTCGAGACCACACTCACCGATAGCCACCACCTCAGGGGATGCGGCTAAAGCCCGGAGTGCGCTGGCACTTTCCGCCGTCCAGTGGCTGCTGTCGTGCGGATGGACGCCCGCCGTTGACCAGCAGCGGTCGTAGCGCTGCGCCAGCTGTCGCGCCTGTTCACTTTCGTGCAGGTTGGTGCCCGTCAGCAGTAAGCCGTTGACCCCGGCGGCGATGGCCCTTGCCACCACCTCGTCACGATCCTGGGCAAACTGCGGGCTGGTCAGATTCAGACCGATATCAAACATACTGGCTCCCATATGACAACCGCCCTGGCGGGCGGTTGGGGTTATTCTTCTGTTCCTTCGGACTCTTCGTCGTGATCTTCACGTCGCTTGCCGGTATAGAAGCGCGCGAAGAAGACACCGACTTCAAACAGGCAATACATCGGGATTGCCAGCAGGGTTTGCGAGAAGACATCCGGCGGCGTTAAAAGCATGCCCACTACAAAGGCGCCGACCAGAATGTAAGGCCGTTTTTTGCGTAATTCATCCGGGGTGGTGATCCCCATCCAGCAGAGCAGCACGATGGCAACCGGCACCTCAAACGCCACGCCGAAGGCCATAAACAGCGCCATTACGAAGCTGAGATAACTGGCAATATCGGTCGAGACCTGGACCCCTACCGGCGCGGTATTTGCCAGAAAGCCAAAGGCCAGCGGGAAGACCACGAAGTAGGCAAAGGCCATGCCGATATAAAACAGCAGCGAGCTGGAGACCAGCAGCGGGATCACCAGGCGGCGTTCATGCTTATACAGCGCGGGGGCAATAAAGGCCCAGACCTGATAGAGGATCACCGGCGCAGAGGCAATCAGCGACACCCAGAAGGTCAGCTTAATTGGCGTGAAGAAGGGCGATGCCACGTCGGTGGCGATCATGGTGGCCCCAAGCGGCATCTGCTTAATCAGGGGGGCAGAAACCACCTGATAGATATCGTTAGCAAAATAGACCAGGCATAAAAAAATGAGCAAAACCGCAATAATGCAGTTCAGCAGGCGTTTACGCAGCTCGATCAGGTGCGCAATCAGCGGTTGAGTTTCATCTACTGCCATGTTTACGCTTTATCACTCGACGAGAGGGACGCGTCAGCGGCGGGTGCAGGCTTTTTCTCTGCGGGCGCTGGCGTCGGTTCTTGTTTTGGGGTCACCGGCTCGGCTGGCGCCTGTTCGGGCGCAGTGGCCTGATGCTCAGCAGTGGCAGGCGTCACGCCTTCATGCTGCGCTTCGTTATCTTTGACCAGCGGGTTGCGAATGGTATTGGCTTCATCGCTCGCTTTTTCCGGATCGTTGACGCTGTAGGAGCGCTTCATAGATTCCGCCGCTTCGCGCAGTTCGTCCATCGAGGCTTTCAGTTCCGGCGTCAGGTTATCTATGCTCGCCTTTTCAACCTTTTTCAGGCTGTCCTGAAACTCCTGCAGCTTAAGCTCCTGCGCCAGCTCATTTTGCACCGTAGTCGCCAGCGATCGCAGCGCACGCACCCAGCCTGCAACCGTTTTTACTGCTACAGGCAGACGTTGTGGCCCCAGAACAATGAGACCAATCACGAAGACCAGCAGCAGTTCACTAAAACCGATATCGAACACGAATTACACCTGCTCGTTATCGTGGCGTTTAGCATTTTCCTTTTTGGCATCGTCTTGTTTATCAGCGATGGATTTAGCAGTGAAATCCGCATCCTGGCTGGATTTATCCTGCTTCTCGTCATCATCTTTGATCGCTTTTTTAAAGCCTTTGATGGACGCACCGAGATCGGAACCGATAGAACCGAGTTTTTTGGTACCGAACAGCAGCACGACGATGACGGCAATGATCAACAATTGCCAGATACTGATACCACCCATACATCTTCCCCAGTTATAGATGAATAATTAATCAGGCCGCATTATACGTTATGCGGCCCTGGTATAGCGACGCAATTCAGCGCGTTTTGCGCCATCCGGCTAGCCAGACAACCACGCCGCCCGCCATCAACCAGGCAGGCATGAGCTCCCACTCAGGACGATTGATCAGCAGCAGCGTGCCGCTTAACAACAGTGTCGCCCCAATGCCAAACAGATACCGGGACTGCCCCTGACGCACATGGTTGGTTTGCAACTCGCGGGCAATTTTATCCACGCTGTGTTGCAAGTTTTTGCTCTGACGCAAACTGTCATACACCAGTTCAGGAATTTCAGGCATTTTTTCAATCCAGAACGGCGCTTTCTCTTTCAGGGAGCGCACCAGCGCCGGAAGACCCACCTGGTCCTTGATCCACGACTCAAGGAAGGGTTTTGCCGTTTTCCATAAGTCTAACTGAGGATAAAGCTGTCGCCCCACCCCTTCAACGTAAAGTAATGTTTTCTGAAGTAAAACTAACTGGGGCTGTACTTCCATATTGAAGCGGCGGGCGGTATTGAACAGGTTCAGCAGCACATGGCCGAACGAGATCTCAGCCAGCGGCTTCTCGAAAATAGGCTCACAGACCGTACGAATGGCGAACTCAAACTCTTCTACGTTGGTATCCGGCGGAACCCAGCCGGAATCGACGTGCAGCTCGGCCACTTTACGATAATCGCGGTTAAAGAAGGCGATAAAGTTCTCGGCCAGATAGCGCTTATCTTCTTTGTTCAGCGAGCCGACGATACCGCAATCGATGCCGATATACTGCGGATCTTCAGGATGCTCGTAGCTGACGAAGATATTCCCCGGGTGCATGTCGGCGTGGAAGAAGCTGTCCCGGAACACCTGGGTGAAGAAGACCTGCACGCCACGCTCGGCCAGCAGCTTCATGTTGGTACCCTGCTTTTCCAGGGTTGCGACGTCCGAGACCGGGATCCCGTAGATGCGCTCCATCACCATCATGTCCTGGCTGCAATAGTCGGAATAGACTTCCGGCACATACAGCATCGGGCTGTTTTCAAAGTTACGGCGCAGCTGAATGGCGTTCGCCGATTCCCGCAGCAGGTTCAGCTCATCAATCAGCGTCTTTTCATATTCGCGCACCACTTCCATCGGGCGCAGGCGGCGGCCGTCAGGCAGCAGACGCGGCACCCAGCGGGCCAGGCGGTAGATGAGTTTCATATCGGCTCGGATGATCGGCAGAATGTCCGGGCGGATCACCTTGATGACCACCTCTTTGCCATTCTCTTTCAGCCGTGCGGTGTGAACCTGCGCAATGGAGGCGGAAGCCAGCGGCTGGATGTCGAAATCATCGAACCAGGTTTCAACCGGGAGATCGCCCATCGCTTTTTCGATCTGCTGCTTTGCCAGCTTACCGTCGAACGGGGCAACTTTATCCTGCAGCAGCGCCAGCTGATCGGCGATCATTGGCGGGAACAGGTCACGACGGGTGGAGAGCATCTGGCCGAACTTGATCCAGACAGGCCCCAGCTCCTGAAGCGCCAAACGCAGTCGCTCACCAAGCAGTTTGTCCTGATGGCGATTTGGCATCCAGAATAGCGTTCGCCGCCAGATACGCAGCGGCAGTGTGATGCGCATTCGGGGGATAAGCTCGTCGAGCCCGTAACTTAAAAAGGTGCGGATGATAAAGTAGAGGCGCCGAATTTCACCAGGCGTCATTTGCCCTCCAGTTTTTCAAGCCGTTTTGTCAGTGCATCAACTGCACGCTCAACCGCGGCGGTCTCTTCTGCAAACCATGCCGCTTCCAGCGGCCCCGGCGCCATGCGCCACTCCTCGGTCAGCACTTCCGCGGCATAGCGCTGCTGGCGCTGAAACCCCTTCTTCAGCAACGAGGCACCGCCGCGTAGTACTTTACCAATCCCCTCAGCGGCAATATCGCCGGTCCAGGGGGCCAGCAGCTCTGCCGGGTCGAACTCGGCCAGATCGGCCAGCGCGACAAAGTTCTGCACCACCTGGATATCGCCTTGAACCTCCAGCTCGCCGCTGCGGATCAGGGCGGTAAGCTGCTGGCGATCGCGCAGTTTAGGCAGGGTGCTCATATGGGTGATGACGGAGCAGTCGGCCTCGCCTTCCCACTCCCCCAGCACGTCGAGCTGACGCTCGCTGAACACCAGCACCAGCGGAGTCGAAAACTCTTTTAATACTACCCGCAGCACTTTGCCGTTAAGACGCTGACGCGCCGTTTTTAGCGCGGGAGACCGGTACAGAAAGGTATTGAGTACGTTTTCCACACCGGCTGTGATCAAGGGTTTAAACGGCATTTGCCACCTCCACTCAGAACTTATAACCGCGATGCAGCGCGACAACGCCTGCCGTCATGTTGAAGTAATCAACATTGTCAAAGCCTGCATCCTGCATCATGGCTTTTAAGGTGTCCTGGTTTGGGTGCATACGGATGGATTCGGCCAGGTAGCGATAGCTGTCTGCATCGTTGGCAACCATTTCGCCAATGCGCGGCAGAATGTGGAACGAATAGGCGTCGTAGGCTTTGCTCAGCGGCTCAATAATCGGCTTCGAGAACTCCAGCACCAGCAGACGTCCACCCGGTTTCAGTACGCGGTACATGGAACGCAGCGCTTTCTCTTTATCGGTGACGTTACGCAGACCGAAAGAGATGGTAATGCAGTCAAAGGTGTTATCCGGGAAAGGCAGCGCTTCAGCGTTCGCCTGGACATATTCAACGTTGCCGACCACGCCAATATTGCGCAGTTTTTCACGACCCATTTTCAGCATGGAGTCGTTGATATCAGCCAGCACCACGCGGCCCGTTTCGCCCACCAGACGCGAGAATTTCGCTGTCAGGTCGCCGGTGCCGCCCGCCAGATCCAGCACGGTTTGTCCACGACGCACGCCGCTACAGTCAATAGTGAAGCGCTTCCACAAGCGATGAATGCCGAATGACATCAGGTCATTCATTACATCGTACTTCGCCGCCACGGAATGGAATACGTGGGCCACCATGTCAGCTTTCTGCGCTTTAGCGACAGTCTGAAAGCCAAAGTGCGTTGTGTCTTGTGAATCTTCAACCATCTCAGAGCCTGCTTATCAGTCAAATGTTTGAGAAGTGTAACAGATTGGGCGCATTTGCCCTACGATTCAACCACCCCGGGAATAACGCTCCAGGGGGTCTGCCGACGCCTGCGCGCCTGCTAAGGTGTTGTTTGTATTTTGAACGGGCTCATCACTGCGCAGCCGGTACTCTTCATCCTGCGACGTGGCCTGTTCAACTAATTCCGGATTAATCTCGCGTTTTACTTCCACGCCCAGGCTGCGGAACGATTCGGCCTGAGCCAGCAGGTTACCCCGCCCGGAGGCCAGCTTTTTCATCGCCTGACGGTAGTTATCCTGGGCGCGATCCAGGCTCTGCCCGACCGACGACATGTCATCGACGAACAGGCGCATTTTGTCATACAGGCGGCTGGCGCGGTCGGCAATCTGCTGGGCATTGCGGCTCTGGTGCTCATAGCGCCACAGATTAGCAATGGTGCGCAGCGCCACCAGCAGCGTGGTGGGGCTGACCAGCATAATGTTGTTTTTCAGCGCCTCGGAGATCAGCTCCGGCTGGCGGTCCAGCGCCAGTAAAAAGGCCGGTTCAACCGGGATAAACATTAGCACGTAGTCGAGCGAACGCAGGCCGGGCAGCTGCTGATAGTCTTTGCGTCCCAGCAGACGGATATGGTTACGCACCGAGGCGATATGCTCCTGCAGCGCCGACTCGCGGGTGTAGTCATCTTCGGCGTTGAAGTAGCGCTCATAGGCCACCAGGGTCATTTTGGCATCGATGACCACGTCCTTATCCTGCGGCAGACGCACAATGACGTCGGGCTGCATTCGCGCGCGGCTCTCAGTTTCAATGCTGACCTGGGTTTGATATTCGTGGCCCTCGCGCAGGCCAGAGGCTTCCAGCACGCGGGTCAGGACGACTTCGCCCCAGTTACCCTGGGTTTTATTGTCGCCTTTCAGCGCCTTAGTGAGATTGATGGCCTCCTGCGCCATCTGGGCATTCAGCTGCTGGAGGTTGCGGATTTCATGGGCCAGCGTGTGGCGCTCCCGCGCCTCCTGACCGAAGCTGTCCTGCACCTGGCGACGAAAGCCGTCCAGCTGTTCGCGCAGGGGCGACAGCAGGCCGTTCAGGCTCTGGCGGTTTTGTTCATCGACGCGGCGGTTACTCTGCTCAAAGATGCGGTTGGCGAGGTTTTCGAACTGCTCGCTCAGGCGCTGTTCGCTGTTGATCATCTGGCGGATTTTGTCTTCCGCATGCAGCTGGGTGGACTCCAGCCGGGTAGTGACTTCGCGCAGGTCAGCTTCCAGCGAGGTGTTGATATCCCGCAGATTGCGCAGCTCGTTGTTGAGCAGCTCGCATTCGTCGCGCCAGTGCCCGCTCTGGGCTATGTTCTGTCTTAATGCACTGAGATCGGCCACCATCTCTTCGCGTTCGGCAAGCTGATCGGCCTTCTGCTGCGCATGCTGATAGCTGGCGAACAACCAGCCCACGCCGACGCTGACCAGCGCAATAACGGCATAAAAAAGGATGGAAATATCCACGACGCCCCCTGCATCAAGGTATGACCCGCACAAAATAGAATTGTGCTGTATAAACGTCCAGTTTGAAAAGGGTTTTCTGCGAGGCGCTACGCAAAGAAAAAGGCCGAGCAGGTCGGCCTTTGGCAAGGAAAAGGGGAAATTACAGCAGGCGGCGGGCCGCTTCCACCACGATTTTCACCGCGTGGCTTTCGGTCTGCTTCATGGTCTCGGCGTTAGGGATCTCTTGCTGGGTGCGGTTAACAATGACGCCCGCAACCATACCGGCACGCAGACCCTGGCTTGCGCACATGGTCAGCAGCGTGGCAGATTCCATTTCATAGTTCATCACGCCCATCGACTGCCACTCTTCCATCGAGCCTTTGAAACGGTTGACTACGCGACCGGAGAAGGTGTCGTAGCGCTCCTGGCCAGGATAGAACGTATCAGAGGAGGCGGTCACGCCAACGTGCGTGGTCGCGCCGACGGATTTCGCGGCTTCTACCAGCGCGGTGGTGCACTCGAAATCGGCCACTGCCGGGAACTCCATTGGCGCAAAGTGCAGGCTCGCGCCGTCCAGACGCACGGACGCGGTGGTAACCAGTACGTCGCCGACATTGATATGCGGCTGAATCGCACCGGTCGTACCGATACGCAGGAAAGTACGGATGCCCAGCTGCGCCAGCTCTTCAACGGCAATTGAGGTAGACGGGCCACCGATACCGGTAGAGCACACGATCACCGCTTTGCCATCCAGCTCTGCCCGCCAGGTCGTGAATTCGCGATGGGCTGCCAGCTTAACCGGCTTATCCATCAGCGCGGCGATCTTTTCCACACGCTCAGGATCGCCAGGGACGATAGCGAGCGTAGCCCCTTGTAAATCGTTTTTAGTGAGGCCGAGATGAAAAACATCAGACTTAGACATAGAAAACTCCTCTGTGGGTCAGTTTGTCAGCAGAAGCAAAGCGGTACTTTACCGGAGGAACCGGCCTTGTTTCGTGACAGACGTCACCATGAATAAAATTGATTGCAGTTAATTACCATGAAATAGTGATTAACATCACATTAACGAGTTATATCGTTATCTGTTGCACAAAAGATAGCCTGTTTCGGGCACTGTGGATTGTTAACCTGCGGACTATATTTACTTTTGCGCTAATTGGTACGGAGAATGCCATGACTGGAAAATCTGGATTTGCCCCTGCTGCTGACCTGCAAGCCTCAACCGTTGTCACTACCCCCGAAGAGGCGATTACCGCCGGGGAGACTTCGATTCCGACCCAGGGCGATAATATGCCCGCTTACCATGCCCGGCCCAAAAATGCGCAAGGGGCATTGCCAATCGTCATCGTGATTCAGGAAATTTTCGGCGTACATGAGCACATTCGCGATCTCTGCCGTCGCCTGGCGCTGGAAGGCTATCTGGCCGTCGCGCCTGAGCTCTATTTCCGTCAGGGCGACCCGAACGATTACAACGACATTCCCACCCTGTTCAGCAACCTGGTCACTAAAGTGCCGGATGCGCAGGTACTGGCGGATCTTGACCACGTCGCCAACTGGGCGGCGCGCAACGGGGGCGATCCCCATCGTCTGCTGGCAACCGGCTTCTGCTGGGGCGGCCGTATCAGCTGGCTGTATGCCGCGCACAACCCGCAGCTGAAAGCCGCCGTGGCGTGGTATGGCAAGCTGGTGGGCGAAAAGACGCTGAATTCACCGAAGCATCCGGTTGATATTGCAACCGATTTGAACGCGCCCGTCCTCGGGTTGTATGGCGCAGAAGATACCGGGATCCCGCTGGATACGGTAGAGACCATGCGTCATGCCCTGCGTGCGGCAAACGCAACGGCGGAGATTGTGGTTTACCCGGGAGCTGGACACGCTTTCAACGCTGATTATCGCCCGAGCTATCACGCGGAATCAGCCAAAGATGGCTGGCAGCGGATGCTGGCCTGGTTCCAACAATATGGTGGTAAAAAAGGTTAAGCGGCTCACATTTCGCTACGCAAAGTGACGCGACTGTTTGACTTTTAAACACAATCTGGACGATATAAAAACCACAGGCGTGTAACTACGATCCGTAGGCAAGACCTGAACCCCCTCTCCGTTTTCGAGCGGAGAGGGGGTTCAGGTCTTTTTTTTGCTCTGGAGACAGGGGCCAGAACATGAACCACTTGCAAACAGCGCTGGACATCATCGCCCAGGTCGGCGGTGCTGAGAATATCGAACATATCGAACACTGCTCCACCCGTTTACGGCTGAGCCTGTACGACAATGGCAAGGTCAACGAAGCGGCGCTGGCAAAGGTCGACGGCGTGCTGGGCGTGCGGGTGAACGTGCAGTGCCAGGTGATTATTGGTCACGAAGTGGTGCAGGTCTTTGAGGCGGTGCGCTCGCTGGTGGGGGCCCCTCAGGCGGGCGGACAACATACGCCTGTCAGAATCAGCCGTGGCGCGCAGGTTGTCGATTTCGTGATAAGCGTTTTTCAGCCGCTGGTGCCTGCCATTGCCGGTGGCGGCGTCCTGAAATCGCTGCTGCTGTTGCTGGACGTCATGGGCTGGCTCAGCCGGGACAGTTCGACCTACAAGGTACTGGATAATATCGGCTCCGCGCCGCTCTACTTCCTGCCGATCCTGGTGGCGATCACCACGGCGATGAAGCTGAAGGTGAACGTGCTGGTGGCCGTCTCGGCAGTTTCCGTGATGGTGCTGCCGGCGATGACCAAACAGCTGGCCGACGGGACGGCATTCATGTCGTTCGATCTGCGCAACGTCGCCTACGCCTCGCAGGTATTCCCGGCCATTCTGTGCGTGCTGTTTTACGCCCGGACGGAGAAGCTGTTCAACCGCTACTCCCCCGGCGCGCTGCGCATTTTTCTCTCGCCGATGCTCTCTCTGCTGGTGACGGTCCCCGTTACGCTGCTGATCCTGGGGCCGCTGGGCTACGAGCTGGGTGCCGGCCTGGCAACGGTGATTTTATGGCTCTACGGCAAACTCGGTTTTGTCGCCACCGGGCTGCTGGCCGCCGCCCTGCCCTTCATGGTCGCCGCCGGGATGCACAAGCCGATGCTGCCCTACGCCGTGGCCTCCATGAGCCAGTTCGGGCGCGAGATGCTCTATCTGCCCGCGTCGCTGGCGCACAACATTGCCGAGTCCGGCGCGTGCCTGGCGATTGCGCTTAAGAGTAAAGATAAAGTGCTGAAATCTACCGCCTTCTCCGCCGGGATCTCCGCCCTGTTCGGCATTACCGAACCGGCGCTGTATGGCGTTACGTTGCTGAATAAAAAGGCGCTTTACAGTGTGATCCTCGGCAGCATCGTGGGTGGGGCATTTATTGGCTGGATGGCGATTCAGGCCTTTGCCCTTGTCGGCCCTGGCCTTGCCAGTATCTCAATGTTTGTCTCTCCGGATAACCCGATGAACATCGTCTGGGCCTTCGCCGGGGCGGGGCTATCTTTTGCCGTCGCCTTTATCAGCGCCTTCGTGCTGTGGCGTGATAAAGCGGCTGAACACACCGACGCGCTGAGCCTCACCCGCCCGGTCGAAGGGCAGATCATCCCGCTTGAAAACGTTAACGATGACGTCTTCTCCCGCAAAATCATGGGCGACGGGATCGCTATTATTCCTTCCCAGGGCGTGCTGCGGGCCCCGGCGGATGGAACCATCGTGAACGTATTTGACAGCGGCCATGCGCTGAGCCTGCTCACCGACGCGGGCGTCGAGCTGATTTTCCATATCGGCATCGACACCATCCGGCTGCAGGGTGAAGGTTTCTCCCCACGGGTGGTGGAGGGCCAACATGTGAAGAGCGGCGACACGCTGATTGAATTTTCACTCGATACCATCACTTCCGCCGGGCTCGATCCGGTGGTGATGATGGTGGTGACGAACGGCGAACGCTTTTCGCTGACACCAGGTAATACCGACGATAAGAATCCAGACCCGCATATCATCATGACGCTTAAGGAGTCCGTGTAATGGAGAAATCCCTCCCGTTTCCGCAAGGTTTTTTATGGGGTGGCGCTATAGCCGCTAATCAGGCCGAAGGGGCATGGAATGTGGATGGCAAAGGGCCGTCCGTTGCTGACGCTATCACCTGGAAGCCCAACCTGTCCGTGAAGGATTACAGCGGCCATATGGCGCTGACGGACGAGAATATCCGCGACGCGTTTGAAGGTAAAAATGACGCGCTCTACCCGAAACGCCGCGGCATCGATTTTTATCACCACTATAAGGACGATATCGCCCTGTTTGCTGAGATGGGCTATACCGTGCTGCGGGTGTCGATCGCCTGGTCGCGTATCTTCCCGACCGGTGAAGACGCTGCGCCAAACGAGGCAGGATTGCAGTTTTATGAAGAGATGTTCCGCGAGCTGCGTCGCCACAACATCGAGCCGCTGGTGACCCTCTCTCACTACGAAATGCCGCTGGCCCTGAGCGAAAAGTACAACGGCTGGGTGCACCGCAACGTGGTGGATGCTTTTGTGCGCTTCAGCAACGTCTGTTTCGATCGCTATAAAGATCTGGTCCGCTACTGGCTGACGTTTAATGAGATCGACAGTATCCATCGCCACCCCTTTACCACGGCGGGCATCCGGGAAGAGAAAAGCGCACCGGGCAAAGCCCAGCAGGATATCTACCAGGGGCTGCATCACCAGTTTGTCGCCTCGGCGCTGGTGACGCGCGACTGCCACGCCAAAATCCCGGGCAGCCAGGTCGGGTGCATGCTGACCAAACTCACCACCTATCCGCACAGCTGCCGTCCCGAAGACGTGGAAGCGACGCTGAAGAAGAATCTGGAGAACTATTTCTACGCCGATGTGCAGGTGTTTGGCGAGTATCCGCCGCTGATCCTGCGCGATCTGGCGCGGCGGGATATCCAGATTGCGATGCAGGCCGACGATCAGCGCATCTTAAAGGATTATACAGTCGACTTCGTCTCCTTTAGCTACTACATGTCGATGACAGAATCGACCCAGCCGGACGTGGAGCGCATCCCGGGGAATACCGTTCTCGGGGTGAAAAACCCGTACCTGCCAGCATCCGAATGGGGCTGGCAGATTGACCCTGTCGGGCTGAAAATCTCCCTGCTGGAGCTGTATGACCGTTACCAGAAGCCGCTGTTTATCGTGGAGAATGGTCTTGGCGCGAAAGATGTCGTGGAAAACGGCGCGATCCAAGACAGCTACCGCATCGACTACTTCCGCGCCCACTTCGAGCAAACGTTGGCAGCTATAAATGAAGGGGTGGATGTGATGGGATTCACCACCTGGGGCTGCATCGACATTATCAGTGCGGGCACCTCGCAGATGTCCAAGCGCTACGGCTTTATCTATGTCGATCAGGACGATGAAGGCAAAGGCACGCTGAAGCGCCTGAAAAAAGACTCCTTCTGGTGGTACAAAAAAGTGATTGCCAGCAATGGCGCAGACATGAGCTAACCGGCCATGCCGCAGGAATAACCGTGATAACGATAAAAAAGTCGCTTAATAACAGCATGCTGCTGGTCGATAACGACCAGCGGGAGATGATTTTGTTCGGCAAGGGGATCGGCTTTGGGGCGAAACCCGGTACCCATATCGACCTGGCGCAGGTGGAGAAAGTGTTCCTGCCGCTGAGCGATCTCAAATCCCGCCATTTTTTATCCCTGACGGACACCATTCCTGCGGCGTTCTTCGACATTAGCCATGAAATTCTTATCCTCGCGCGCCGCCTGTGTGGGGATAAGCTCAATTCCGTATTGCTCTTTACCCTTGCGGAGCATCTGCACTTTGCGGTGGAGCGCAGCCGCAACGGGCAGACGATCCTCAATAAGCTGAGCTGGGAAGTGAAGCGTTACTATCCGCAGGAGTACAGTGTCGGTTTGCAGGCACGCGCCCAGGTGAATGAGAAGTTTGAGGTGGAATTACCCGAAGAAGAGGCGGTAAACATCGCCTTTCATCTGATCAACGCCAGCAGCCAGGACGACGACAGCACCGCCCACCAGCAGGTTGAGCTGGTCAACCGCATCGCCGATATCGTGCGCTATAAGCTGGGCAAGAGCATCGATACGCAGTCGGTTAACTATATGCGCTTTATCACCCATCTGCGTTATTTTGCCGAGCGGGTGCTGGCCGGGAAAATCGCCCTCAGCGAGACCGAGGATTTTTATCAGGAGCTGATGCGCCACCGCCCGGACGCGATGACCGTGGCGTGGGTGATCCGTGATTATGTGCAGGATAAATATCAGCTCACCCTGCCGAAAGATGAGCTGACGTGGTTGAGTATCCATATTAGCCGGCTGATGGATGGGCAGGCGTAAATCGCCCGGTGGCGGCTGCGCCTTACCGGGCCTACAAATGACATTTAATCGTGCTTCGGGGTTAACCTCTTCATCTTTTAATTTCGTGATCCTTCACAAAGTACAAACGCTTTAGGAAATTAACCATACTTTTATGGTTCCCTGTTTTGTATGCCGGGCGTACGCTGGATTTAATATCCATCGTTAAAACAGGAGGTTATAAGATGGCTATACCCGTCTATCTTTGGCTAACAGACTACGCAGGAAATCAAGTTAAAGGCTCTGTTGATATACGAGGAAGAGAAGGAAGCATTGAGATTATAGAGTTTATGCATTCTGTCGATCTTCCCACGGACAACCTTACAGGCAAAATTACCGGCAAACGTATCCATGGTGATTTTGCTTTAATTAAAGAAATCGATAGTTCATCGCCTTATCTTTATAAAGGCGTATCTACTGGTAAAACCTTTAAGCAAGCAGAACTTAAATTCTATCGTATAAATCATAATGGTCAGGAAGAAGAGTATTTCCGTATAACGATGGGAAATGTAAGGGTTAATGGAATAGAACCGTTAATGTTCGACATTAAAAACCCCACTTTTGAAAGGCACAATCATCTTGAAGCCTTTTATTTAGCTTATGAGATAATCACGTGGCACTATCTGGATGGGAATATTATTCATACAGACAGATGGGGTGCTGAGCAGGAGGCTGTAGTATGACGTGGGTTTATAAAGTAAGTTCGCACTCTTTTTATCTGGATGGCACTTATCAGTTTGATGCTCAGTATGCAGGGAGGCCTGGGTTTAAAAACGACTCGGCAAATGAATGCGTAAAAAACAAAGGCCCGTTACCAAGAGGAACTTATACAATAGGGCCTGCCTTCTATCACCCTAAAACCAAAGCATGGACGATGAGATTAACACCTTATGCCGGTATCGACATGTGTGGTCGGGATGGCTTCATGATACATGGTGAAAGTTCAGTTCACCCGGGAGAAGCATCTGATGACTGTATTATTCTGAACATATCCAGTCGAAAAATTATTGCCGCAAGCAGCGATAAAATATTAGTCGTGGAGGATTAAATGTTTAAAAAAACACTTCTCTGGATATTATTAATGGTTCCGTTGTTCTCAGAGGCACAGAACAAGGGGTGTGCTATTGTCGGTGCCTCAATGGAAACCACTTTATTTAATACTATCTCACGAGATTTGCAGATCGATACATCGACCATTCTGAGAAACAAAACGATTGTTAACGTTATCGATACCTCTTCCGTATCAAAACTGTACGCAAGATCGTTAGCTAAGATCGATTATGAAATTGCGATGGCACAGGGTAAAGCGACAATACCTGAAAGTGCTTACTTTGACAGTTATTATGAAAATCATACGCAATCGCTAATAGCCAAATACATTTATATTAATAAGGAGATGAAGAGAAATGTATTCATTGCTTCCGGCCTTATAAATAAAGATGAATGCTCTGTCAGGTTTAATGGCTATATTACGCTTTCAAGGGAATTTTAATTTCTCTGGAAGATTAACCCAGGCCGGGCAAGCGTCAGCGCCGCCCGGCAATCGTGCGCCGGGGTTAACCCTGGCGCAAATTCTGCGCCGCCTTAACCATGTTCGCCAGCGCGCTACGGGTCTCCGGCCAGCCGCGGGTTTTCAGGCCGCAGTCCGGGTTCACCCACAGGCGCTCTGCGGGGATACGCTGCGCCGCTTTCTGCAGCAGGGCTTCAATCCACTCCACGCTCGGGACGTTCGGGGAGTGAATGTCGTACACGCCCGGCCCGATCTCGTTCGGGTAGTCGAACTCTTCGAACGACTCCAGCAGCTCCATGTCTGAGCGCGAGGTCTCGATGGTGATCACGTCAGCATCCAGGGCGGCGATGGAGTCCATGATGTCGTTAAACTCGCAGTAACACATATGGGTATGGATCTGGGTGTCATCCTTCGCCACGGCGGCGTTGATACGGAAGGCTTCCACGCCCCACGCCAGGTAGGCATCCCAGTCGCTGCGACGCAGCGGCAAACCTTCGCGCAGCGCCGGTTCGTCGATCTGGATGATGCCAATGCCCGCCGCTTCCAGATCCGCCACTTCATCACGCAGCGCCAGGGCAATCTGTTTGGCGATGGTCTCACGGGTCACGTCTTCGCGCGGGAAGGACCAGCAAAGGATGGTCACCGGACCGGTCAGCATGCCTTTTACCGGCTTGTCGGTCAGAGACTGAGCATATTTCGCCCACTCCACGGTGATCGCTTCCGGACGGCTGACGTCGCCAATCACTACCGGCGGCTTCACGCAGCGGGAGCCGTAGCTCTGCACCCAGCCGTTCTGGGTAAAGACAAACCCATCGAGGTGTTCACCGAAGTACTCCACCATGTCGTTACGCTCGGCTTCACCGTGCACCAGCACGTCGAGTCCTAAACGCTCCTGCTCCACAATGGCCTGTTTGATGTGTTCGGCGATGCCGGTGCGGTAGTTGCCCGCATCCAGGTTGCCCTTTTTGAAGTCCAGACGCAGGCCGCGGATCTCGGTGGTCTGCGGGAAGGAACCGATGGTGGTGGTCGGCCAGGCCGGCAGGTTGAAACGGGCACGCTGGGCTTCGGCACGCACCTCATAGGCGCTCTGACGCTGGCTGTCCTGGGCAGTGATGGCCGCCAGACGTTTTTCCACGGCGGCATTGTGCACGCGCGTCGAGTGACGACGGGCCTGAATCGGCGCGCTCCATTCGGTAATGGCGGCGGTGTCACCCGTATTCAGCGCATCACGCAGCAACGCCAGCTCTTCGCATTTTTGCAGGGCGAAGGCGAACCAGCTCTTCACTTCCGCATCCAGGCGGGTCTCGACGCTCAGGTCGATTGGGCTGTGCAGCAGTGAACAAGAGGAGGCGACCCATAGCTCGCGCTTGCCTATAATACCTTTGATTTGGTTATATTTTTCTGTCAGGTCGGCGCGCCAGACGTTACGCCCGTTCACCAGTCCGGCAGAGAGCAGCCAGTTCGCAGGCAGACGGGTGTGCAGCTCGGCTACCTCATCTTTACCGTGAACCAGGTCTACGTGCAGACCCTGCACCGGCAGCGCGGTGATGGTGTCGAGGTTCGGCGTCACCCCTTCGAAATAGGTGGTCAGCAGCAGTTTTACCCGGCCCGCGAGCGCGTCGTACGCCGGTTTGAAAGCATTCAGCCATGCCTGCGGCAGCTCCAGCACCAGCGCCGGTTCGTCGATCTGCACCCACTCAACGCCGCGTTTTGCCAGCTCGCCCAGCACCTGCTGATACACCGGCAGGATGTCGTTCAGCAGGCTCAGGCGGTCAAACTGCTCGCCCTTCACTTTACCCAGCCACAGATACGTAACCGGGCCCAGCAGGACAGGTTTGACCTTGTGGCCCAGCGCCAGCGCTTCGTCCACCTCATCCAGCAGCTGGGTCCAGGTCAGTTTAAACTGCTGACCTTTAACGAACTCCGGCACCATGTAGTGATAGTTAGTGTTAAACCATTTGGTCATTTCCGCTGCCGCCGCGGGCTCGCCGGTCGGTGCGCGGCCACGGCCAATACGGAACAGGGTGTCGATATCCACCGATCCATCGCTGTTCTGATGACGAGCCGGCACGTTGCCAAGCAGCAGGCTGGTGGTCAGAACATGGTCGTACCAGGCAAAATCGCCCACCGGGAGCAGATCCACGCCAGCCTGCTTTTGCTGGTCCCAGTGACGGGCGCGCAGCTCGCGCCCTACCGCCAGCAGTTCTTCACGCGTGGCGTTGCCCGCCCAGTAGCTCTCTTGTGCCTTTTTTAGTTCGCGACGAAGGCCGACGCGTGGAAAACCGAGGGTGTGGTTACGAATTGTCATGGTATGCCCCTTATGGAATTTTCAGGATTTAGACGTCCAGATGTTTACACTTCCATATTGTAAAGGTACTGTATATTCCTCAAGCGCAAATTGCTCATGGCGAAGTGAAGGACTTTCATGATCGAGATAAAACACCTGAAAACGCTCCAGGCGTTGCGGAACTGCGGTTCTCTCGCGGCGGCGGCGGCCACGCTGCACCAGACGCAGTCCGCCCTTTCCCACCAGTTCAGCGATCTGGAACAACGCCTTGGCTTTCGTCTGTTCGTGCGTAAAAGTCAGCCGCTGCGCTTTACGCCGCAGGGCGAGATCCTGCTACAGCTGGCCAATCAGGTGCTGCCGCAGATCGCAAGCGCGCTGCAGGCCTGTCATGAGCCGGAGCAGACCAGGCTGCGCATCGCCATCGAGTGTCACAGCTGTATTCAGTGGCTGACCCCCGCGCTTGAGAACTTCCGCCAGAGGTGGCCGCAGGTGGAGATGGACTTTAAATCCGGCGTGACATTTGATCCGCAGCCCTCCCTGGTGCAGGGCGAGCTGGATCTGGTGATGACCTCGGACATTCTGCCGCGCAGCGGCCTGCACTATTCGCCCATGTTTGATTTTGAAGTGCGTCTGGTGCTGGCCCCGGACCATCCTCTGGCCGCCAGAGCGCGCATCACGCCGGAAGATCTGGCGACGGAAACGCTGCTGATCTACCCGGTTCAGCGCAGTCGTCTGGATATCTGGCGTCACTTCCTGCAGCCGGCGGGCATCAGCCCGCAGCTGAAAAGCGTGGATAACACCCTGCTGTTGATTCAGATGGTGGCGGCCAGAATGGGCATCGCGGCGCTGCCGCACTGGGTGGTGGAGAGTTTTGAACGCCAGGGTCTGGTGGTGACCAAAACCCTGGGCGAGGGATTGTGGAGCCGGTTGTACGCCGCCGTGCGCGATGGCGAGCAGCGTCAACCGGTTACCGAGGCCTTTATTCGCTCAGCGCGGAACCATGCTTGCGACCATCTACCGTTTGTCCGGAGCGCGGAGCGACCCAACGGCGATGTACCCACAGTGAAGCCAGGATCACCGTCCCCCCAATAATGAAGCTCGGCCAGTGCGGTTGTTCCTGCCAGATGGCGAGGTTCACCAGCAGGCCCGCAGGGACGTGGACGTTGTTCATGATCCCCAGCGTCCCGGCGTCCACCTGCGTGGCGCCGTAGTTCCACATGAAGTAACCCAGCCCGGATGCCACCACCCCCAGCCAGATCAGCACGCTCCACTGCAGCGCGGTGGTCGGCAGCTTCTGCGGATTACCCAGCATGAACCACGCCGCCACCGCTACTATCGCTGCCCCCATATAGAACCAGGCAAAAGCGTTGTGCTGCGGCATTGGCCGGGTCTCCATCAGGCGTTTATAGCCCACCATGCCAATCGCAAAGCTGATGTTGGCGAGCTGGACGAACATCAGTCCGGTCCAGAAATGATCGCTCACTTTGTCATAGCGAATGATCGCCGCACCCACTACCGCCAGCGCGGCGCTCAGCAGGTAGCCCCAGCGCAGCCGGCGCTTGCTCAGCAGATCGTAAATCAGGGTGATATAGAGCGGCGTCAGCACGGTAAACAGCAGGAATTCCGATACCGACAGATAAACGTAAGCCCGGAAGCTGAACAGATACATGATGCCAAGCTGCATCGCGCCCACCAACATATAGAGCAGGATAGTTTTCAGCGTTTGCCCGCGCGTACGCAGGAACGGCAGGAACACCAGCGCCGCCAGCCCGACGCGCATCAGCACCGAGAAGTAGCTGTCGACATGTCCGGCAAGATATTCACCGATCAGGCTAAAGGAGAAGGCCCACAGGATAGTGGTGATGATGAGTAGCGCCACAATGCTTGTCTCTCTGGAAGATGGACAGGCATTGTAGCGAACTCTTTGGTTGACAACTGAACGTTAAACAACCAAATGAAGATTATTCAAGGAACAGCTTACGCAGGTATTTTGGCACCGCGTTGTCACCGTTGGTGCCGATCACTTCCAGCTCCGGGTGCAGGTCTTTCAGGCGCTGGTGGGCGTTTTCCATGATGCAGCCTTTCCCCGCCATGGAGAGCATTTCAGCGTCGTTCATACCGTCGCCAAAGGCAATGCAGTCCTGCAGATCAAAGCCCAGACGTTTGGCAACCGCTTCCAGAGCATGACCCTTGGAGACGCCGCCCGCCATTACTTCCAGACAGGTAAGCGTGGAGAAGCTGACGTTAACCCGATCGCCCCAGCGGGCGTTGATCGCCTGCTCCAGCGGCAGCAGCGCTTCGTGGCTGTCAGTGGTGAAGAACACCTTGCTGATGCCTTCCGGCTCAAGCAGACCCGGTTCATACAGCGAATAGTTGAAGACCGCCTCTTTGAAGAAACGCATCTCGTCCGGGCGGTGACGGTTCATAAACCACTCATCATCGCGATAGACGTTGGTGATGATATCGGGGTTGTTATGCATGATCCCGAACAGATCGGTGGCGATGTCGCGATCGAGGTTATGGGTGAAGATCAGATTCCCGTCCAGATCGTGCACGCGGGCACCGTTGGAGGTGATCATGTAGGACTTGATCTCCAGATTATCGCGGATCTGCCCCACATCAACGTGGTGGCGGCCGGTGGCGAAGACGAAATTCACGCCACGGGCAGTCAGGAGTTTTAAGGTCTCTTTCGCGTAAGGCGATAAAGTGTGGTCGGGAGAGAGCAGCGTGCCATCTAAATCAGACGCGACAACCTGGTACATAGAAAAATTTAACCTCTGGTGAATATCAGTTATGCCTGCCGAAAAAGTCGACGATGGCGTTGAGTGCGACTGAGCGCATGGCGTCCTTTTCAAAAAGGATCTCATGGTACGCGCCGTTTATGACCAGCGGTTTACCCCCTTCGCAAGGGTGACCGGCTGCGGCTCGCAGTTCACAGAAGCGGTCGTGCATGCGGTTATCCACTACCCGCTCCTCTTCTGCCTGAAGGATAATTGTGGGGGTATCGTCCTGGCCGGCGCCCGCCATCGCCTCCTCACCTGCCAGAATGCCTTCGCGCACCCAGTGGTAAGTGGGACCACCGACGCGTAAACGCGGTTCATCCGCATAAAAGCGCAGGTTGCGGCGATAACGCTGCCGACTGTGGGTTAACACGTTAATGGCAAACGGCAGTGCGCGCCAGCGCCCGGTGCCGATGGCGTAGCCTTCACGAATGCGCTGATGGCCCTCAGCCCAGTCGAGGATATGGCGTACCATCCAGTCCGGAAAACGCATGACGATGCCAAACATCGGGGCGCTCAGGGCAATGGCATCACACTGATGCTGCGGGTGGCGCTGTAAAAACAGCGTGGCGATCGCGCCGCCCATCGAGTGCGCCAGAATAAACCGTTTTCGCCAACGGCCGGGCTGCACTTCCTGCTGCCAGAAGGCGGCAAAATCATCGACGTAATCGCTGAAATGACTTACATGGCCGCGGTGCGTGTCGGACAGCATTCGTCCGGAGCGCCCCTGACCACGGTGGTCGATAATCAGCACGTCATAACCCAGCCGGAAGAGATCGTATGCCAGCTCGGCATACTTGACGTAACTTTCGATCCGTCCGGGACAAATTATTATCACCGAATCATGGGCTTCGGCCTGAAAACGAACAAAGCGCACAGGAACATCATCGACGCCTGTAAACCCGCCCTCTTCGCGCTGGCGCCAGAAATCGGTCAACGGCCCCATAGAGAAAGCGGCGAAAGCCTTTTCTCGCGTTTCCCAGTCCTTATTCTGCTGAAACATCGGGTTTACACCCCTGTAAGCCAAGGAATATCGTTTTTTCGTGACAGGTCGTAAAATGACGCAACATTAGCGTATTGTGGCATAAAAATAGACGATTCGGGAGCTTCAAATGACCTTCGAGTGGTGGTTCGCCTACCTGCTGACATCCATCATCCTCAGCCTTTCACCGGGTTCCGGGGCCATCAATACCATGACCACCGCCATGAACCATGGCTATCGCGGGGCGGCGGCGTCGATTGCCGGATTGCAGACCGGGCTGGGGATTCACATCGTGCTGGTCGGCATAGGGCTCGGCACTCTGTTCTCCCGCTCGGTACTGGCCTTCGAAGTGCTGAAGTGGGCCGGTGCGGCCTACCTTATCTGGCTGGGGATCCAGCAGTGGCGCGCCGCGGGTGCCCTGGATCTGAATACGCTCGCCCAGACCCAGAGCCGGGGCCGCCTGTTTAAACGCGCGGTGTTTGTGAACCTGACCAACCCGAAAAGCATCGTCTTTCTGGCCGCCCTGTTTCCGCAGTTTATCGTGCCGCATCAGCCCCAGATCATGCAGTACGTGGTGCTGGGCGTGACCACCATTGTGGTCGATATTATTGTGATGATTGGCTATGCGACGCTGGCAACGCGGATTGCGACATGGATTAAAGGGCCTCGTCAGATGAAGGCCCTGAATAAAGTGTTTGGTTCGCTGTTTATGCTGGTGGGCGCGCTGCTGGCGTCAGCAAGGCACGCTTAGCGCGACAGGATCAGATGAATGCCGAAGCCGGCGAATAACGCGCCGGCAACGCCGTCAATCCACTTCGCCAGGCGTTGATATCCGCGGCGCATCGAGGGCAAAGCAAACAGGCTCGCAACGATTGTGAACCAGGCGAAGGTCTCCAGCACGATCAGCAGGAAAATGCCCCAGCGCGCACCGGCCCCGACGTCTTCACCCACGAACAGTGAAAATACCGAGCCAAAATAGATGATTGCTTTTGGATTGGCGAGGTTGGTCAGCAGCCCTTTCACAAAGCTGCGCCCACTGGCCGCCAGCTCCATTTTTGGCTCCGGTGCCTCGCTGTCCTCTTTCTTAAACGCCCCACGCAGCATCTGATAGCCCATCCAGCACAAATACAGACCGCCGCCGACCATAATGATGTTGTGCAGCCACGCCATTTTTTCGAGGATCAGGTTCAGGCCCAGCAGCGCCACGGCAGCCCAGACCATGACGCCAAGGGTAATACCCAGCACGCCCATCATCGCCTCTTTGCGGGAGCGGCTAACCGCCGTCTGTGAGACGAAGAAAAAGTCAGGGCCAGGGCTCATCAGCGCCACAATATGCACCAGCGCCACGGTCAGAAACAGGGTTAACATAATTAACTCGCGGGGAAATAGTTCAGGGAGTCATCATCCTGGCACTTTTTTGCCGGACTGACTACTCCTCATCATCGCCATCCGTATGGGAACGAATCAGCGCCATAAACTCTTTACCAAAACGTTCCAGCTTACGCGTGCCGACGCCGTTGACGCTGAGCATTTCGCTGGCGCTGAGCGGCATCTGTTCGGCCATCTCAATCAGCGTCGCGTCGTTAAACACCACGTACGGCGGGATATTCTCTTCATCCGCGATGGCTTTGCGCAGCTTACGCAGCTTGGCGAACAGCTTGCGATCGTAGTTACCGCCGTAAGATTTCTGCATCACCCGCGGTTTCAGCGCCACCACGCGCGGCACGGCCAGCTGCAGCTCCACGACGCCACGCAGCACCGGGCGGGCAGCTTCGGTGAGCTGCAGCGCGGAGTGCTGGGCAATGTTCTGGGTCGCAAAACCGAGGTGGATCAGCTGACGGATGACGCTCACCCAGTGCTCATGGCTCTGATCGCGACCAATACCGTAGACCGGCAGCTTGTCATGACCCATCTCGCGGATACGCTGGTTGTTGGCACCGCGCAGCACCTCCACCACGTAGCCCATACCGAAGCGTTGATTGACGCGGCCAATGGTGGAGAGCGCCTTACGCGCGTCCATCAGGCCATCGTACTGCTTCGGCGGATCGAGGCAGATATCACAGTTCCCGCACGACTCCTGGCGCCCCTCGCCAAAATAGTTCAGCAGCACCAGGCGGCGGCAGGTTTGCGCTTCGGCAAAGGCCCCCATCGCGTTGAGCTTGTGGCGCTCGATATCCTGCAACGGCCCCTGCGGTTTCTCTTCCAGGCAGCGGCGCAGCCAGGCCATATCGGCCGGATCGTAGAACAGCATCGCTTCCGCAGGCAGGCCGTCACGCCCGGCGCGGCCCGTCTCCTGATAGTAGGATTCGATATTGCGCGGAATGTCGAAATGCACCACAAAGCGCACGTTCGGCTTGTTGATGCCCATCCCAAAGGCGACGGTTGCCACCACGATTTGCAGGTCGTCGCGCTGGAACTTCTCCTGCACCTCGGCGCGAATGTGGTTTTCCAGCCCGGCATGATAGGCGGCGGCGCTGAAGCCCCGGCTTTGCAGTCGCGCGGCGGTGTCTTCCACCTTCGCCCGGCTGTTGCAGTAGATGATGCCCGACTTGCCGCGCTGCTCCTGGACATAGCGCAACAGCTGATCCAGCGGCTTGAATTTTTCCATCAGCATGTAGCGGATATTTGGGCGGTCGAAGCTGCTGACTTGGATTAGCGGATCGTTAAGGCCCAGCAGACGAACAATATCCTGGCGGGTGGTGTCGTCGGCGGTGGCGGTGAGCGCCATAAACGGCAGCTCGGGGAAACGCTGGCGCAGATGACCGAGGGCCGCGTACTCCGGACGGAAATCATGACCCCACTGGGAAATACAGTGCGCTTCGTCCACCGCCAGCAGCACCGGATTCCAGTGCGCCAGATGCTCAAGGAAGTTATCCAGCATCAGGCGTTCCGGGGCGATATACAGCAGACGCACCTGCCCGGTGCGGCACCCGGCCATGACTTCCTGCTGCTGCTCGCGGGTTTGGGTGGAGTTGATACAGGCCGCCGCAACGCCGTTCGCCAGCAGCTGGTCGACCTGATCTTTCATCAGCGAGATCAGCGGTGATACCACCACCGTCAGGCCGTTCATCACCAGGGCGGGAACCTGATAACACAGGGATTTCCCGCCGCCGGTCGGCATCACCACCAGACAGTCACGGCCCCCAAGGGCAGTATTAATGATGGTTTCCTGGCCCGGGCGGAACTGCTGGTAGCCAAAGGTTTCGTGCAAAACCTGTTTAGCCAGCAACTCCTGATTTACGACTTCCGCCTGCACCACATCAACCCCATTTGCCTGAAATAAAAACAGGCGCTATTTTCAGCGCCTGCGAGAGAAACTTCAACGTTTAAGACAAAAACATTCGAGGAGGCTAGAAAAGATCGTTCAGCATCACGCCCACGCCGACGCGGGTCTGGTTGAAGTTGTAGTCGATCAGCGATTCGCCGTAACCGCTGTAGACCTGGGTATAGAAACGAACATGTTTGGTCAACGGGTAGCTGACGCCCATCTCCGCGCCGCCGTAGCCGGTATTCCAGTTGTACTGACCCTTCACGCTCAGCACCGCTTCGCCCAGCTGATAGCCCACCCGCAGCTGGTAGTAGCCCATGTATTTGGTGATATCCGGGTTATCGTCGGTGTTGCCCACCACGTACCAGGGCTTCACCTCCACCAGCCAGTTGCCGTTCTGCGCCATCAGGCGGGTATAGAGGCGGTTCCAGCTGCGCGACGTTGGGTCGGAGCGGCCATTAGACATGTGGTTGTAGCCAAACTCAACGTCCCGCAGGGTCCAGCCCGCCAGCGAGTAATCGGTGGCAAAGCCAAGGAAAAGCTGCGGCTCATAGTTGGTCTCACGAAACGGCGAAGATTCATCGCTGTTCGACAGCTGCCACCAGGATTTTTGCGTGTAGGAGCCACCGAGAATCGAATTCGGCCCCAAAATGCCGCGCCATAGCGGGAAGGCAAGGCTCAGCTGAAACTTCACCTCATCTTTTTGCGAATCGTCGGCCCAGTCATAGGTGCGGATCGCCTCTTTATTGAGGTCGCTGGTGGCGGTATAGATGAGGTAGTTGCTGTCATAGGGATAGAGCGTAAAAGGATTATCGTGCTCTTCCAAAAGGTTAGCGATGATGCTGCCCCGTACAGCAGGCACCTCCTGAGTTACCGCTTCCTGCGCGAATGCCACAGAGGGCAGCGTAACCGCCGCCAGGAACCCGGCCTGATATATCCGCATCGGTGATGCTCTCCTGCGAAATTGTTTTAATGAATAGTTATGGTTTATTCATTTTACAGAATTAATGATTAACTGCTTATATCCGGGGTCTGAAAGTAGAAATTCACACTAATGAGGCATAAAATCAACAGCCTTTTAACAATAAGGATGTGACGCGCTATGTCTGCCACGCTAACTGCCGACCAGGCCCTGAAGCTTGTCGGGGAGATCTTCGTCTACCATATGCCGTTCAACCGTGCGCTGGGGCTCGAGCTGGAGCGTTACGAAAAAGATTTTGCCCAACTGAGCTTTAACAACCAGCCGATGATGGTCGGTAACTGGGCGCAAAGCATTCTCCATGGCGGGGTGATCGCCTCTGCCCTTGATGTTGCCGCTGGTCTGGTCTGCGTCGGCAGCACCCTGACCCGCCACGACACCATCAACGAAGACGAGCTGCGCCAGCGCCTGTCGCGGATGGGCACCATCGACCTGCGCGTCGATTATCTGCGCCCTGGCCGCGGGAATCGCTTTACTGCCAGCAGCAGCCTGCTGCGGGCGGGCAATAAAGTCGCGGTCGCGCGCGTCGAGCTACACAACGAAGATCAGGTTTATATCGCCAGCGCAACCGCCACTTATATGGTGGGTTGAGAAGGTAAAATCGGGTAAAATTGCGTTACTTTTTTGTAACGGATTTTCCTGATGGATGCTAAACAGACGCGGCAGGGCGTTTTGCTCGCCCTTGCCGCTTATTTTATCTGGGGTATCGCGCCCGCCTACTTCAAGCTGATTCACTACGTCCCCGCTGACGAAATTCTTACCCACCGCGTGATCTGGTCGTTTTTCTTTATGGTGGCGCTGATGAGCGTAAGACGTCAGTGGTCGGGGGTGAAAACGCTCCTGCAAACGCCAAAGAAAATTTTCCTGCTGGCCCTCTCTGCCGTATTGATTGGCGGCAACTGGCTCCTGTTTATCTGGTCAGTCAATAACCATCATATGCTGGAAGCGAGCCTCGGCTACTTCATTAACCCGCTGGTGAATATCGTGCTGGGGATGCTGTTCCTTGGCGAGCGCTTCCGCCGGATGCAGTGGCTGGCGGTGATGCTCGCCCTCTGCGGCGTTCTGGTTCAGCTCTGGACCTTCGGCTCGCTGCCGGTCATTGCCCTGGGGCTGGCGTTCAGCTTTGCCTTCTATGGCCTGGTGCGCAAGAAAATTGCAGTTGAAGCGCAAACCGGGATGCTGTTTGAAACCCTGTGGCTGCTGCCAGTGGCCGCGATTTACCTGTTCGGCATTGCCGACAGCAGCACCAGCCATATGGGCAGTAACCCGTGGACGCTGAACGTGATGCTGATGGCGGCCGGTGTGGTCACCACCATCCCGCTGCTGTGCTTTACCGGTGCGGCAACGCGTCTGCGCCTGTCGACGCTGGGTTTCTTCCAGTACATCGGCCCGACGCTGATGTTCCTGCTGGCGGTGCTGTTCTACGGCGAAGTGCCGGGCGCGGATAAGATGGTGACCTTTGCCTTTATCTGGGTGGCGCTGGCGGTGTTTGTGGCGGATGCGATTTATACCCAGCGCAGGACGCGCAAAGGATTGTAGTGCTTTTTGCCGGATGGCGGCTGCGCCTTATCCGGCCTACGGGATCTGTAGGCCCGGTAAGCGTAGCGCCACCGGGCGCAACCATCACAGCCAGTTACGACGCTTAAAGTAGAGATACGGCGCGAGACCGGCGAGCACCATAAAGACAATCGCTCCCGGATAACCAAAGCTCCATTTCAGCTCCGGCATAAACTCAAAGTTCATCCCGTAGCTGGAGGCCACCAGCGTAGGCGGCAGGAACACTACCGAGACCACCGAGAAGATCTTGATGATGCGGTTCTGCTCGATGTTGATAAAGCCCATCGCCGCCTGCATCAGGAAGTTCACCTTCTGGAACAGGGATTCGTTGTGCGGCAGCAGGGATTCGATATCGCGCAGGATCTCACGCGCCTGCTCCAGCTGACCGCCCGGCAGACGCGCCTTGCGCACCAGGAAGTTCAGCGCGCGCTGGGTATCCATCAGACACAAACGCACCTTCCAGCCGATATCTTCCAGCTCTGCCAGGGTTGAGAGCGCTTCGTCGTACTCATCGCCCTGATGGCCTTCCATGATCACCCGGCTCAGCGCTTCCAGATCGCTGTAGATGTTTTCGATTTCATCCGCCAGCTGTTCGATTTTAGTTTCAAACAGGTCGAGCAGCAGCTCATAGGCATTGCCGTCCACCATCGCCTGGCTACGGGCGCGCATGCGGTAGAGACGGAACGCGGGCAGTTCACGCTCACGCAGGGTAAACAGGCGGCCATCGCGGATGGTGAATGCGACGGTAGAGTTACCGGCGTGATCTTCCGCATCTTCGAAGAAGAAAAAGGAGTGGATGTGCAGACCGTCTTCGTCTTCGAAGAAACGGGCCGACGCCTCGATGTCTTCCAGTTCCGGGCGGGTGGCCAGGCTTTGCCCAAGTTCAGATTGTACGCGTAGGCGTTCGTCGTCATCCGGCTCGACCAGATCCACCCAAACGGCATCAATGAGGGGTTGTGACTCTTCAGCTTCAAGCCGAATCAGTCGGTTCTTTTCCAGTTGAAATGCGCTCAGCATGACCGGGACTCCCAATGCAAAAAATATCGGACAGTTCGGTGGGCACACAGAAACACATTGGGTTTCAGACCATTAAACAGCCTGACTCAGCGCGACGGGAATAACTGTCGCTGACAACCACTAAGGGCATCAGCGTGAGGAGATAGCCTTAGGAGTTGTTCCTGGATGACAGGGAATTGAGCCAGCATCTACTGGGTGTGTCCAAGGCGAATGTCCTCTTAGCGTAATCGTGCGCGCATGTTACGCCAGCAGTCACAGCGGCGTCAACACGCAACGAAACGCTGAAGAACTTTAAATGCCCTTCAGCGTTTAAGCCTGGCAGCTTATTAAAAAATAGTGATATTTTTCGGAAAGTTACACTGCTTCCAGTCGGGCGTAAGCGGCCACCAGCCATTTGATACCCTGCCCCTGGAATGCCACCTGCAGGCGGCTGTGTTCCCCGCTGCCCTCCAGGTTCACAATGGTGCCTTCACCGAATTTGGCGTGGCGCACGCGCTGGCCGAGTTTGAATCCGCTGTCGTTTTCCGAGACTGGCGCACCCAGACGCTGATGGCTGACCGGGCGGCTGATGCTGGCCCGCAGACGAACCTCTTCCACGCACTCTTCCGGCAGTTCGCCAACAAAACGCGACGGCCGGTGGTAAACCTCTTTGCCGTACAGACGGCGGGTTTCCGCATAGGTCAGGGTCAGCTTTTGCATCGCGCGGGTCACGCCGACGTAGGCCAGGCGACGCTCCTCTTCCAGACGACCGCCCTCATCCAGCGACATCTGGCTCGGGAACATCCCCTCCTCCATGCCGACGATAAACACCTGCGGGAACTCCAGCCCTTTGGCCGAGTGGAGGGTCATCAGCTGGACCGCATCCTGCCAGGTGTCGGCCTGCCCTTCGCCCGCTTCCAGCGCAGCATGGGACAGGAACGCCTGCAGCGGCATCAGGTCTTCATCTTCTTCGTTGTAGCTGAACTGGCGCGTGGCCGTCACCAGCTCCTCTAAGTTCTCGATACGGGTCTGGCCCTTCTCGCCCTTCTCCTGCTCGTACATCATGCGCAGGCCGGAGTCTTTAATCACCCGGTCGGTCTGAACGTGCAGCGGCATGTCGGCGGTTTCCTGAGCCAGGGCTTCGATCAGCTCCAGGAAGCGCTGCAGCGCGCTGGCCGCACGTCCGGCGAGGGCCTTCTCCTGCAGCAGCTCGCGACACGCCTGCCACAGGGTCAGCTGGCGATCGCGGGAGGTCTGACGCACCACGTCAAGGGTGCGATCGCCGATGCCGCGCGTGGGGGTGTTGACCACGCGCTCAAAGGCCGCGTCGTCGTTACGGTTGGCAATCAGGCGCAGATAGGAGAGCGCGTCTTTAATTTCCTGGCGTTCGAAGAAGCGCATCCCGCCATAGATGCGGTACGGCATGCTGGCCTGCAGCAGCGCCTCTTCCAGCACGCGCGACTGGGCGTTGCTGCGGTAGAGAATGGCGCACTTCTCCAGCGCGCCGCCGTTGTCCTGCCAGGTTTTGATCCGGTTGACCACGAAGCGGGCTTCGTCCAGCTCGTTGAAGGCGCAGTAAAGCGAGATCGGCTCGCCGTCGATGCCCTCGGTCCACAGCTTTTTACCCAGACGCCCGTTGTTGTTCTCAATCAGGGCGTTGGCCGCGCTCAGAATGTTGTTGGTGGAGCGGTAGTTCTGCTCCAGGCGGATGGTCTCCGCGCCCGGGAAGTCCTTGAGGAAGCGCTGGATGTTCTCCACCTGGGCGCCGCGCCAGCCGTAGATCGACTGATCGTCATCGCCGACAATCATCACCTTGCTGGAATCGCCCGCCAGCAGGCGGATCCATGCGTACTGAATGTTGTTGGTATCCTGGAATTCGTCCACCAGGATGTTGGTGAAGCGTTCGCGGTAGTGCTGCAGGATATGCGGCTTGTTGAGCCACAGCTCATGGGCGCGCAGCAGCAGCTCGGCAAAATCCACCAGCCCGGCGCGATCGCAGGCCTCCTGGTAGGCCTGATAGACCTTCTGCCAGGTCTGCTCAATCGGGTTGCCAAAGCTCTGGATGTGGTGCGGGCGCAGCCCTTCGTCTTTCTGGCTGTTGATGTACCACATCGCCTGACGCGGCGGCCACTGCTTCTCGTCGAGGTTCATGGCCTTGATCAGGCGCTTCAGCAGGCGCAGCTGATCTTCGCTGTCGAGGATCTGAAAGTCCTGCGGCAGGTTGGCATCCAGATGGTGTGCACGCAGCAGGCGGTGCGCCAGCCCGTGGAAAGTGCCAACCCACATGCCGCCCTGGCTGGTGCCCATCAGCTGGGCAATACGGTGGCGCATCTCCGCCGCCGCTTTGTTGGTGAAGGTTACCGCCATAATCGAGTACGGCGAGCAGTTCTCCACGCTCTGCAGCCAGGCAATGCGGTGTACCAGCACGCGTGTCTTACCACTGCCCGCCCCTGCCAGCACCAGCATATTGGTGCGCGTCGCGGCAACCGCGTCACGCTGTTTGTCATTAAGGCTGTCGAGCAGGTAAGAAACGTCCATTGGCACCGTCACGTAGTAATCAGGAACACGGCAAAACGCCCGGTGGCGCTTCGCTTACCGGGCCTACAACTGCAAAACCCTGGTAATTTATACAATACTACTGGTGATTATATCAGCGTGGTGAGGGATGCCAACCGTGAAATTTCGATATGCGGCAGCAGGCGGCTGTCGGCGGTCTGCATCAGATCGGCATTTTCTGGCTTGATCCAGCAGGCCTGCATCCCGCAGCGGATCGCGCCAGCAACGTCGGTAGTCAGGTCATCGCCCACGTGCAGGATCTCCCCCAGCGGCAGGTCGAGCTTCTCTGCCGCCAGATGGTACATATCGTTGAACGGCTTGGAGCGCCCGTGCGGGCCCGCGCGCAGTACAAACTCGAAGTAGTCGCCCAGGCCGAACAGCTCCGGCTGCGCATTGCCGTTGGTGATGGCCACCAGCGGCCACTTCTCGCCCAGTTTCGCCAGGGTGTCGTGGGTCTCCTGCGGCACGTCGATACGGCTGCGCCATTGGGCGAAGTGCGCCATCGAGGCTTCTGCGCCAAGCGCGGCTTCGGCGGCGGTCAGACCAGCATTCAGCATCGCCTGCTCAACGGCGCGGCGACGCCACTCGGTGACGTCGTGGTAAATTTCCGGCTCGGTTTGCCGTAATGCCTGGCGCAGGCGGTGAAACTCTTTGTTTTCCAGCGTTTTTAACGCGGGATGGTAGTTTTGCACAAACGCCAGCGCTTCCTGCTCGGTACGCAGGATCACCTCGCGGTTGTCATAAAGGGTGTCATCAAGGTCGAACGTCAGTGCTGAAATATGGCCTAATGGACGATAAAAACGCATTATTTCCCCCGTTTGGCGCGTGGATGCGCCGCGTCGTACACCGAGGCAAGGTGTTGAAAATCAAGATGGGTATAAATCTGGGTGGTGGACAAATTGGCGTGGCCCAGCAGCTCCTGCACCCCACGCAGATCGCCGCTGGACTCGAGCATGTGCGTGGCGAATGAGTGGCGCAGTTTATGCGGATGCACATGGCTGTTCAGCCCCTGCTTGATCCCCCACTCGGCAAAACGTTTCTGCACGTTACGCGCCGAGATGCGCTTCCCGAGCTTCGAGAGGAACAGCGCATCCTCTTCGGTGCCAAACAGGCCGCGCAGATCGAGCCAGTGCTCAATCCACGCCACGGCGTTACGGCCAATGGGCAGGCGGCGCTCTTTGCTGCCTTTGCCCATCACCCACACTTCTCCGGTGTCCAGATCGAGGTGTTTGATATCGAGGTTCACCAGCTCGGAAAGACGTAACCCCGCGCCGTACATCACCTCCAGCATCGCCCGATCCCGTACCGCCAGCGGATCGTTGAGATCGATATCCAGCAGGCGGTTAACATCATCGACATCGATATTTTTGGGCAGGTGGCGCGGCGCTTTTGGCGCGGCGATCCCTTTGGCCGGGTTGGCGTTGAGCTCGCCCTGGCTTACCTGCCAGTCGAAGAAGCTGCGCAGGGCTGACAGACGCAGCGCGAGGCTGGCAGGGCCAAGTCCTTTCCGGCGGCTGCGCACGGCAAAGGTCCGCACCGTGGCGGCATCACATTGCTGCCAGCTCTTCAGGCCGATCTCGTCGGCCAGCTGCATGATGGCATCAAGCTGACGCTGGTAGTTTACCAGGGTGATTGGGCTGAGCTGGCGCTCAACGCCCAGATAGCGCAGAAAACGCGTGACGGCAGGCGCCAGCAGAGCATCCGTCATACGCGTTCAATCCAGCGCTCCAGCAGCTCGGGCAGCATCTGCGCGATCTCCTGGAGCAGCTGCGTCCCTTGTCCCTGCTGATAGTGCTGCGGATCGCGGCTGGTAAACAGCATCACCCCGAGATCGCCATCGCGTCCCATCAGCGACATCGCCACCGAACCGATGGCCTTGGCCTCCGGCAGAACGATCAGCAGTTCCGGGCCATGCAGCGGCCCGAGGTAGTGGTTCTCATGCCCCATGCGCTGAATGCGCAGCGGCTCAAACGCCTGCCGCGATAGCGCCAGATGGGTAAAGCTGGAGGGGGCGCCAATGCGCCAGCGATCCGGGAACAGGCGCAGGGTCGCCCCGGCCAGCCCCAGCTCGCGCGCCCAGCGATGCAGGCGAAGCAGAAATTCGTCCAGGCTGCTGGCGGAGGCCAGTCGCGACTGCAGGTGCAGCAGACGATAGAACAGGCTCTCATTACTGGTGGCCTGCTCCATCAGCAGCGAGATATTCTCTTCCAGATGGTTGATATGATTGCGTGCGCGCGCCATATGCCATTCGACCAGCGAGACCGTCCCGCGGATCGGATGTGGCACGCGCATCTCTTCAACCACACGGGCATTGCGAATGAAAAACTCAGGATGGCGCAGCAGATAATCAACAACCGCCCGGTCGTCCATCTCCGTCAGCGTTTCCTGCAGTTCTTCTCCTGGTTGTTTCATAGATGGATAAACCCGTCGTAGACTTGTGTCGCCGGGCCGGTCATATACAGCGGCTGGCCCGGGCCTTTCCAGGCGATATCAAGACGGCCGCCTGGTAAATCCACGCGAACCTCTTCCGCCAGTAAACCCTGCGCAATCCCCACCGCGACGGCCGCACAGGCACCGCTTCCGCACGCCTGTGTTTCACCAGCTCCGCGTTCAAAGACGCGCAGACGGATGTGATCGCGAGTGATGACCTGCATAAATCCAATATTGGCGCGCTCAGGAAAACGTTCATGGCTTTCCAGCACCGGACCAAGCGTCTCAACGGGCGCGGTCGCGACATCATCAACCTGAATCACGCAGTGCGGGTTCCCCATGGAGACCACGCCGCACAAGACTGTCTGTTCCGCGGCGCGCATGATATAGGTCTTTTCCGCTTTGTTGGCGCGGAACGGCACCTGCGATGGCTCGAAGTTCGGCTCGCCCATGTTGACCCGCACCAGCTCATCGTCGGTGACGCTCAGCACCATTCGCCCATTAGCAGTGCTGACGCGGATATCACGCTTGTTGGTCAGCCCTTTCAGCCGGACAAAGCGGGCAAAACAGCGCGCGCCGTTGCCACACTGGGAGACTTCGCTGCCGTCAGCATTAAAGATGCGGTAGTGAAAATCGAGATCGGGATCGTAAGGCGGCTCAACCACCAGCAGCTGATCAAACCCGACCCCGAGGTGCCGATCGGCCAGGCGGCGGATCAGCTCCGGAGAAAAGAAGACATTCTGCGTTACCGCGTCGACGACCATAAAATCATTGCCAAGGCCATGCATTTTAGAGAACTGCATTATTTACTCCATTGCGCGGTTCGCAACGCGCGTCAGTAATTCACCTGGCTTGGGCCGCCATTGTCGCCGCGATCGTTACGATCTGGCATGGTGGTTTGTACGGGGCTTTGCGCTTTTTTGGTCGGTGGTGGCGCGGTTTTATCTGCCGGTGGGAAATAGAGCGGCCCTTTCAGACCACAGCCACTCAGGCTAAACAGTGCGAGGAGAACGGCAAGCGTTCCAAAAACGTTTTTCATTATCAGGTTGCCTGTAAGTTCATGCTTTCTGTTTTCTATCATCGCAGGAGAAGGCACAAAAGCAAGAGTTTGCCGCTAACCTGCAACCGGAATTATTTAGCGTTATACTGCCGCCATCACGAAAAACAGGAACAGAACCATGAATGACAGTGAATTCCATCGCCTCGCCGATAACCTGTGGCAAACCATCGAAGAACGTCTTGACGACTGGGATGGCGACAGCGACATCGATTGTGAAATCAACGGCGGCGTGCTGACCATCAGCTTTGAAAACGGCAGCAAGATCATTATTAACCGTCAGGAACCGCTTCACCAGGTGTGGCTGGCCACCAAGCAGGGCGGCTACCATTTCGACCTCAAGGGCGACGAGTGGATTTGCGATCGCAGCGGTGAAGCGTTCTGGGATCTGCTTGAGCAGGCCGCGACCGCGCAGTCGGGCGAAGAGGTGAGCTTCCGCTAAGGTTTATTGCCCGGTGGCGCTGCGCTTACCGGGCCTACAACGGCTCGAACCGTAGGCCGGATAAGCAAAGCGCATCCGGCACAGCGGCTCAGGAGAAATACTGCTGCAACAGCGGGGTGTTGGCGTCCTGATTGGCCGGTGCGGCTGCAATCACCTGGGTACGGAACGGGATCACCTGCGCACGGCCATCGACCTTCACAATCTGGTAGAACTGCGGCAGGTTGAAGTTGATGAAGCTGGAACCGTAGGTAAAGCGATCGTGTGAGGACGAGTAGAAGCGGCTGACGTCGCGCACCAGCTCCTCTTTGCTGCCTTCACAGTGGTGATACACTTCGGCGCGGTTGGTTTCATCAAGGATATAGATATTGAAACCGGCATCGTCGCCCGACTCTTCAAAGAAGAACTGAATAATCCCTTCGCTGGCAAAACCATCCACCACCTGCGGCAGCTTGACGTGGTTAGTCTCAACCTGTACCGACAGACCATGCAGTTTATTGTGCGAAATGGCGCCATAGAACTCGATGGCATTTTCCAGCTTCTGCACCGAGACGTTCAGACGCTCAAAGAACAGGCCCCAGGTTTGCCCGGAGACGCGCAGCGCTTTGAAGCGGCCGGTTTCCTGACGGGTACTGGAGAGACGCAGGTCGATACACTCGGAGACCAGCTGCTGCACGCGGGTACGGATCAGGCCGCGCAGATGCTGGCTGTAGCAGAAGACCTCGACGCTGTCCGGTGGAGCAGCATCCTGGTGCATCTTGCCGAGAATGGTTTTCAGCGCTTCGATCATCGCCTGCTCGCCGTTGAAATGCAGAGTACGCACTTCGTTCCACGAGTTGCGGTACAGCAGGTCGACGCTGCCCACCAGGCAGTTTTGCTGCTCGCCAAAGCTGAACACGTCCAGCTTGCGGAAATCGAAATGCACCACCTGATTACGGAACGCCGCCGTCGGGTCGTATTCCAGGTTGACGATGATCGCCAGATGGCGAATTTCGCACGGGCTGTAGAGCGCTTTCGGCGTCGGCGCAGGCAGACGCAGCGGGAAGTGATGCGACACATCCGCCACCATCTCCTGCAGTTTGGCGAGATCGACGATCTCGTTACCCTTAATAAACAGGCGGGTACGCGACGTCAGCAGGCCGTTAAACCAGGCCCAGGCCACCAGCTTGTTCAGATAGCGGTTATATTCCAGCGGCTGATGGCTGATGATCGAGTCCATGCTCGGCGCACGGTTGTACAGATACCACCCGGTGCGGTTCGCGCGACCCGGCGGCACATAGATAAAGGTCAGGTTTGGTTCAGACAGGTCCGGCGAAATCTGCGGGTTCACCAGCGTCACTTTACCCGGCAGCGCTTCAAACGCGGCGTACAGCTTACGGGTCAGAACACCGATATCCTGCGGGCTGGCGGAAACGCTGAGGTTATTACGACGGGCAAAGCGGATCAGGTTACGGTAGCTCTGCATCATGGCATCGAGCAGCTCGTTGTGCGCTTCACGCACCTGATCGATCTTCCAGTTGGCGCGGTTATCGAGCATCGACAGACGCTCTTTGTCCCATCCCCACTCTTTGACTAACTGACTGACCACTTCACGACGCCAGCCGACGCATGCGCGTTCGCGGCTGAGCTTCTCACAGACTTTGAGATAGAAACATCGACGGACCAGGTCCAGACGGGTCGGATCGTCAATGGCTTTCAGGTATTCGGTGACGCGCTCGAGCATCATGCAGTATGCATCAAGACCGAAAGAGACGATCTCGCCATCATGCAGACGCTGTTTAATGTCTTTCGCCAGCAGGCGCGGCGTCGGGTATTCCCACGAGTAGGCTTCAAGCAGCAGGGTTTTCAGCACCGCTTTGTACGGGGAATCGATACTTTTATACAGCTGCCACAGGCTTGCACCGAAATACTCTTCGGCGGACAGGGAGCTTAAGCCGCCCAGATCCAGCCACTCGTTTGGCGTCAGGACCCCCTGGGCGTAGAGCTTCATGACGTAATCGTCGTAATGCTCTTCTTCGTCGCACGGCACCATACTCCAGAGAATACGCTTCCCGGCCAGGCGCACGGCGGTACGGTAAAACTCATCCAGCAATAAGATGTGCTGCGTCGAGCCGCAGTCTTCACCACCCAGACTGCCGCTTTCATTATGGCGGAAACGGTTTTCATCAATCAGGAAGAAGCTCACTTCCACGCCGAGCGAGGCCGCCCAGCTCTCCAGCAGGCTGCATTTACGCTGCAGCAGCTGACGCTCGTCGTTATCGAGCCAGGACTGATGGCAGACCCAGATATCCAGATCCGAAGAACAGCTTTGTCCTACCGAAGAGGTACTGCCCATAGTGTAGAGGCCGGTGATCGGCAGTTCACCTTTCGGGGACTCCTGCGGCGGCATGCCACGGTAGAGCTCCAGCTCTTTCAGGTAGTGTTCTTGGGTTTCATCAGGCGTGAAAAGGCAGATGCCCTTGGGAACGTTACCGTCGAGGTAACCCGGCATCAGTGGGTGGTGATAGTGCAACAATGTCGGCAGAAGACTGTAAACCTGCTGGAAAGCAGGGCCCATCGCAGCAAGCGCGCGATCGACACGCAGTTGGTTGATGGCATCCAGTCTCTGTTTCAGAGTCTCAATATAGAGGTACAAGACGTATCGCCTGATGTTCAGAAGGCACTAATCCTCACCAGGACCGAGGATTACGCGTTCACAGTATTTCGAAAGTAACCGTCGCCCTTTTTCGCCCTTATCTTTCTGGTCTCGGAGACGAAAAAATGGTCTAAAACGTGATCAATTTAACACCTTGCCGTTTGACCGTAAAGAAAGATGCGCTACATACAAGTGTAGCACCGTTCTGTACGTGTAAATTCCTGAATACGGCAGCAGGCAACCTCTATCGCTGCCCTGTCCTGAACCCCTCAACGTCCGTAAAACTGACACTCCCAGGACAACAATGTTAGGATGGTCAGTAGATGATTAAGACGGTAACAAGCATGTTAGACAATGTTTTAAGAATTGCCACACGCCAAAGCCCCCTCGCGCTCTGGCAGGCACATTATGTTAAGCAGCGCCTCGAAGCCTGCCATGAAGGCTTGCGGGTTGAGCTGGTGCCGATGGTCACGCGCGGCGATGTCATTCTTGATACACCGCTGGCGAAAGTGGGCGGCAAAGGCCTGTTCGTGAAAGAGCTGGAGCTGGCACTGCTTGAGGATCGCGCTGATATCGCGGTCCACTCCATGAAGGACGTCCCGGTTGATTTCCCTGAGGGACTGGGGCTGGTCACCATTTGCGAGCGCGAAGATCCGCGCGACGCCTTTGTTTCAAACCGCTACGACTCGCTGGATGCCTTGCCACAGGGCAGCATCGTTGGCACGTCAAGTTTACGCCGCCAGTGCCAGCTGGCCGAGTCGCGTCCGGACCTGGTTATCCGCTCCCTGCGCGGCAACGTCGGTACCCGTCTCGGCAAGCTCGATAACGGCGAGTACGACGCTATCATTCTGGCGGTTGCCGGCCTGAAGCGCCTGGGTCTGGAGTCGCGCATTAAGGTGGCGTTGCCACCGGAACAGTCGCTGCCGGCCGTCGGTCAGGGCGCGGTGGGCATTGAGTGCCGACTCGACGATACACGCACCCATGCGCTGCTGGCGCCGCTCAATCACGACGAGACGGTCATCCGCGTCCAGGCAGAGCGCGCCATGAACACTCGCCTGGAAGGGGGATGTCAGGTGCCGATTGGCAGCTATGCTGAATTAATTGATGGCGAACTGTGGCTGCGCGCGCTGGTTGGCGCGCCGGACGGTTCGCAGATGGTGCGCGGCGAACGCCGTGGTCATCCCCAGGATGCGGAACAGCTGGGTATTTCGCTGGCTGAAGAGCTGCTCGATAACGGCGCGCGTGAAATTCTCGCGGATGTCTATAACGGAGAACCCCCGGCATGAGTATTCTCGTCACCCGCCCTTCTCCCGCTGGAGATCAGTTAGTGAGCCGTCTGCGCGCACTGGGGCAGGTGGCGTGGAGCTTTCCGCTGATTGAGTTCACCCCAGGCCGGGAACTGCCCCTGCTTGCCGGTCATCTTGGAGCGCTGCAGGCCGATGACATGCTGTTTGCCCTTTCACAACATGCCGTGGAATTTGCCCACGCCCGGCTGCAACAGGATGGCCTGCGCTGGCCGGACGCGCCACGCTATTTCGCCATCGGCAGAACCACCGCCCTGGCGCTGCATACCGAAAGTGGCAAAGACGTCCGCTATCCGCTGGATCGGGAAATCAGCGAAGTATTGCTACAATTACCTGAATTACAAACCGTTGTCGGGAAGCGCGCCCTGATTTTGCGCGGCAACGGTGGACGTGAACTGCTGGGCGACACGCTGCGTGAGCGCGGAGCAGAAGTGACATTTTGTGAATGTTATCAACGTTGTAATAAACACTATGACGGTGCGGAAGAGGCGATGCGCTGGCAGTCTCGCGGCGTTACAACCCTGGTGGTGACCAGCGGCGAAATGCTGCAACACCTCTGGTCGCTGATGCCACAATGGTATCGTGAAAACTGGTTACTCCGCTGTCGGCTTCTGGTCGTCAGTGAGCGTCTGGCGAACCTCGCCCGGGAACTGGGCTGGCAAGATATTCGGATCGCTGATAACGCCGACAACGATGCGCTGCTGCGCGCATTACAATAACTCTCATAATGGGAAGCCATAATGACGGAACACGAAAAATCCTCCGCCGTGGTTGAAGAGACCAGGGAGACTGTGGACACCACGCCACAGCCAGAAACGACAGAGAAAAAGCATGGCAGCAATAAAACCAGCCTGGCGTTAAGCGCGATTGCTATCGCCATTGCGCTGGCCGCAGGTATCGGCCTGTACGGTCTGGTGAAAAAGCAAGCCACTAACCAGACCGCCGCCAGCGACGCGCTGGTTACCCAGGTCACTGCCCTGCAACAGGCACAGCAGTCGCATAAAGCCGAGCTGGATGCGGTGATCAAGCAGCAGGCAGCCCAGTTGGCCGACGCGAACCGTCAGCAGGCCGAGCTGACGAAGCAGCTGGATGAGATGCAGCAAAAAGTGGCCACCATTTCCGGCACCGACGCCAAAACCTGGCTGCTGGCGCAGGCGGATTTCCTCGTCAAACTGGCCGGGCGTAAGCTGTGGAGCGATCAGGACGTCACAACCGCCGCCGCGCTGCTGAAAAGTGCCGATGCCAGCCTGGGAGACATGAACGACCCGAGCCTGATCGCTGCCCGTCGCGCCCTCACCGAAGATATCGCCAGCCTGGGCACCGTTTCGCAGGTGGACTACGACGGCATCATTCTGAAAGTGAATCAGCTGTCGAACCAGATCGATAACCTGCGTCTGGCAGACAATAACGACGACGACTCCCCGATGGATTCCGACAGCAGCGAACTCTCCAGCTCGCTGAGCGAGTGGCACATCAACCTGCAGAAAAGCTGGCAGAACTTTATGGACAGCTTTATCACCGTTCGCCGCCGCGATGAGACCACCGTGCCGCTGTTAGCCCCGAATCAGGACGTCTACCTGCGCGAAAACCTGCGCTCGCGTCTGCTGGTGGCCGCCCAGGCGGTGCCTCGCCATCAGGAAGAGACCTACAAGCAGGCGCTGGACAACGTCTCGACCTGGGTGCGTGCCTACTACGATACCGACGATGCCACCACCACGGCCTTCCTCGAAGATGTGGACAAGCTGAGCCAACAGAACATCACCATGAACGTCCCGGATAAGCTGGAAAGCCAGCCGATTCTGGAGAAGCTGATGCAGACGCGCGTGCGCAACCTGCTGGCACAGCCGGGCGTGGCCGCAGAGCAAGCCCCCGCTTCCGCTCCGGCCCCTGACAGCGCGCCACAAGGAGAGTAATTATGTTGAAAGTCCTGTTACTCTTCGCACTGTTGCTCGCCGGGATCGTGCTTGGTCCTATGCTGGCGGGTCATCAGGGTTACGTGCTGATCCAGACCGATAACTACAATATCGAAACCAGCGTCACCGGGCTGGTGATCATTCTGATCCTGGTGATGGTGGCGTTTCTGGCGATCGAATGGATCCTGCGCCGCATCTTCCGCACCGGGGCGCATACCCGCAGCTGGTTTGTCGGCCGCAAACGCCGTCGCGCCCGCAAGCAGACCGAACAGGCGCTGCTCAAGCTGGCCGAAGGCGACTATCAGCAGGTTGAGAAGCTGATGTCGAAGAACGCCGATCACGCTGAACAGCCGGTGGTCAACTACCTGCTGGCGGCCGAAGCGGCCCAGCAGCGCGGCGACGAAGTGCGCGCCAATCAGCATCTGGAGCGCGCCTCCGAACTGGCCGAAAACGATCCGATCCCGGTGGAGATCACCCGGGTGCGTCTGCAGCTGGCGCGTAACGAAAACCATGCCGCCCGACACGGCGTCGATCGTCTGCTGGAGATCGCCCCGCGTCATCCGGAAGTGCTGCGTCTGGCAGAACAGGCCTATATCCGCACCGGCGCCTGGGGCTCGCTGCTGGACATCATCCCGTCGATGGCAAAAGCAGACGTGGGTGACGATGAGCAGCGCGACGACCTGCAACGTCAGGCCTGGATTGGTCTGATGGACCAGGCCCGCGCCGATCAGGGCAGCGATGGACTGAAAGAGTGGTGGAAAAATCAGAGCCGCAAAACGCGCCAGCAGGTCCCCCTGCAGGTGGCGATGGCGGAGCACCTGATTGAGTGTGACGATCACGATACCGCACAGAGCATCATTCTTGATGGCCTGAAACGCCAGTATGACGATCGGCTGGTGATGGTGATCCCGCGTCTGAAAACCAATAATCCGGAGCAGATCGAGAAAATGCTTCGCCAGCAGATCAAAACCGTGGGCGATCGGCCGCTGCTGTGGAGCACCCTCGGTCAGTCCCTGGCCAGACATGGCGAATGGAAAGAGGCCAGCCTCGCCTTCCGCGCCGCGTTAAAACAGCGCCCGGATGCGTTCGATTACGCCTGGCTGGCGGATACGCTGGACAAGCTGCATCTGCCAGAGGAGGCCGCTGCGATGCGTCGCGATGGCCTGCTGCTGACGTTGCAGAACAATCCCCCGCAGCAATAATACCCAGGAGGCCTGACGGCCTCCTTTTTTATTTGCTACGTTCTTTGCATCATCTTCATGAGACCGCTTCCGCCAATGTAACGACTTCCTTTCATTAAACATTTTTCCTGCACACGCCTTTGCGGCGTGGACTAAATCGTTTTTGAAAGGATCGTTTCATGAACACGCTTTTGTACGCGCTTTTTCGCGCGCTCCGCAGCCATCGCTGGCTGCGCCTGCTGGCCTGCGCTTTTCTCTTTACCTCTGTGGGGAATGGCTTAACCCAGGTGATGGTCTTTGGCCTGCTGCTGGACTGGCAGGCTCCCGCCTCTTTACTGACCCTGGCATACCTGTTTGCCATGCTACCCGGCTTTGTGGGCAGCCTCGTTGGAGAGAGGCTCTGTATGCGCTTTTCGCCCATCCGCCTGCTGGTCCTGACCGAGTGGCTGGGTCTGCTCGCCCTGCTGTTTCCCCTGATGGGCATTCAGTATCACAGCATGGTGGCGCTGCTGGCGGTGCAGTCCACCGAGGCCTTTCTGGCGGGCATGAGCTGGCCGGCTCTGACCCTGCTGTTCCGTCGGGGATTATCCGAAGCCGAGCTGTCCGCGGCGACATGCCTGGAGACGGTGATTTTTGCGTCGCAGGTGCTGCTGGGTACCGGGCTGGGTATGGTGCTGTTCCATCAGTTGCCCGCCCTGACACTCCTTGGGTTCGACGCGCTCACCTTTGTGGGTTCCTTGCTGATGTTGCTCCTCGCCGGCAGCGCGTTGCCTTCTCTGGCGCCTGGACAGGCAGCAGAAACCGAAAGACCGGTGGCAGTGCACTGGCAGACGCTGGCCCCGCAGCAAAAACGCAGCCTGTTACTGCTTCCCGCCCTCGCCGCCGTGGGATCGCCCGCGATGGCGCTATTGCCTGCGCTGGCGCAGCAGATCGAACCGGAGGATGCCGCCGGGCTGGCTCTACCCTTGCTCTTTGCCCGCAGCCTTGGGCAGCTGTGCGGCCCGCTGCTGCTGAAGAGAGAGAGCCTGCCCCGCTACGCCGGGCAAAACCGTCTCCTGCTGACCTGCCTCGGCCTCTTTTTATTCGCTTACGGAACGATCCCCCTGTTATCGGGGATGCAGGCGCTGGGGGTAGTATTTATCGCCCATCTGGCCTCAAATATCGTTTTTGCGGTGGGCACTTTTAGCCTGCTGAGCAGCTTTCAGGCTGACCAGGTTTCTTCGGCCAGCGGCAGGACGTGGCGATGGCAAACCGCCAGTGCGTCACTCTTTACCTGCCTCACGGCACTGATTGCTGACGTATTGGGGCCGCTGCAGGCGCTGTATGGCGTTTCAGCCTGTGCCTTGCTGATTGTCGTGGGGACCCTGAGGCGCTACGGCAGATAAGGCATAAAAAAACGCCTGCTAAAAAGCAGGCGTTAAACAGGTCTGTTCGACAACTTGTGGTGCTTCACTCAACGTTGTGCCCATGGTGTTTGATGAGGCCGAAGCGACATCTGTCAGTGGACGATAAGCACCGTAAATGGCTCTGCATCATTCCGGGGTTTATGAGGCGCTAGGGCGAACATAAGAGATGGAATGAGCATCTACATGTGTATTATTGCATGCAACGTGCCAGGTTTGTATCCCGAAGTTGTCCGATCTCCAACTTTTTAAGATAAAAGGAAATTATGCTATTCAGGCAGGTCGAGAGGGGCAGAATGTATCGCGATCGCGGACAAAGTGTCTCCTGAAAACGACACCCTGGAACAGAAAGAAATATATTGTTATTTATCAGAAGGTTAAGTGTCACTTATTCACGACAGGCTGGCGGAATGCTGTCGGCGATAAGCAACAGAGGCAGGAATAGCAGAAAACAAAAAACCCCGCCGAAGCGGGGTTCAAAATTGGTCGGCGAGAGAGGATTCGAACCTCCGACCCACTGGTCCCAAACCAGTTGCGCTACCAAGCTGCGCTACTCGCCGTTGTACTGCTTTTTGAATTTTTAGTTCAATTCATTAAAAGTCGTGGTGCGAGGGGGGGGACTCGAACCCCCACATCCTAAGGACACTAACACCTGAAGCTAGCGCGTCTACCAATTCCGCCACCTTCGCAATTCACAACTCTTTAAATAATGGGGTGGCTAATGGGATTCGAACCCACGACAACTGGAATCACAATCCAGGGCTCTACCAACTGAGCTATAGCCACCACTACTTAATACTTTACTTCCACGCGGTTCTGCCTACTTAACAGACCACCGCAGCTCCAGCACCGGGTAAATGGTGCGCCCGACAGGATTCGAACCTGAGACCTCTGCCTCCGGAGGGCAGCGCTCTATCCAGCTGAGCTACGGGCGCTTAGCGCCGTTGCGGGGCTGGATATTACGGAGGTCTCGCTCTGCTGTCTAGTGCTTTTTTAAAATAAATGCGCGTTTGCTTACAGTTTGCGCACTTTGCCGCATATTACTGCGTTTTTGCTTTTTCGACGTGCCGTCCCAACCCAAAAAGCTTATATCCCAGGCTCACGGCAGCGATAAATATCATCCCGACATACAGTGACATGCGGGTATCTTCATTGAAGTACATGCCGATGAGCACACAGATCAGGAACGCCATGGTCAGATAGTTCGCCCACGGGAACAGAATGGAGCGGAACGGATGGCTGGCAATCGCTTTTTTATGCGCCTGACGGAAACGCAGCTGGCTAATCAGGATCACAAACCACGGCACCATTCCCGGCAGTACGCTGGCGCTGTACACGTAGACGAAGACACGCTGCGGGTTCGGGATGATGTAGTTCAGGCACGACCCCACCAGCAGGATGGCAATAGAGATAGCTACACCCGCTACCGGCACCCCTGCGCGGGAAACCTTGCCCACCGCAGCCGGAAGCTGGCGGTTTTTTGCCAGGGCATAAAGCATACGCCCGCAGCTGTACATGCCGCTGTTACAGCCGGAGAGCGCCGCCGTCAGCACCACAAAGTTGATAATGCCTGCCGCCGCGGTAATACCGATTTTGGCGAAAGTCAGCACGAACGGGCTGCCGGTGGTGCCAATCTCATTCCACGGGAAGATGGTGACGATGACAAAAATCGCGCCCACGTAGAAGATCAGAATGCGCCACAGCACTTTGCCTACCGCGCTGCGCAGGGTCACCTGCGGATTTTTGGCTTCACCGGCGGTGATACCGATCAGCTCAACGCCCTGGTAGGAGGCCACTACGATACAGAGCGCGGTCAGGAAGCCTTTCCAGCCTCCGGCAAAGAACCCGCCGTGCTCGGTCAGGTTGCCAAAGCCAATCGCCTGCCCGCCATTACCAAAGCCGAAGAAGATCACCCCCACCCCGATGACGATCATCACGATGATGGTGGTGACTTTGATCATCGCAAACCAGAACTCGATCTCACCGTACAGGCGCACGGCAGCGAGGTTAGCCAGCGCCACCAGCCCCACGGCTATCAGCGCGGGTATCCACTGCGCCATCTCCGGAAACCAGAACTGCACGTAGACCCCGATGGCGGTAATCTCCGATATCCCGACCGCCATCCACATAAACCAGTACGACCAGGCCGTTAAATAGCCGAAAAACGGGCTCATGTAGCGGTGGGCGTAGACAGCGAACGAACCGGCAACCGGTTCGAGGAACAGCATTTCGCCCATCGAGCGCATGATAAAGAAGACGAACAGCCCGGCGACGATATACGCCAGCAGGACCGACGGCCCCGCCCATTTCAGGGTGCTGGCGGATCCCATAAACAGCCCCACGCCAATCGTCCCGCCCAGGGCGATAAGTTCAATATGACGAGCTTCCAGCCCACGCTGAAGCTCCGGTTTTTTCTCTGCCATAAATCCTCGGTTGTGCTTGCGACTCTCCCGGCCTCGGCCGGTTATTGTTATAGGTACGGATGTGCTATCACGGGCTGTGCGATATGGACCGTTTATGTTAACGGTTGATGCAAAAACAGCCTGGTACGGTAGTGCGGGGAGGAATGGTTTCTTAAATTTTGTGAAATGGCAAACGATGCGTTAAAAAAATGAATGTATTGCACAGAAAAGCAGCAGATTTGCAGGCAGGTTGCAGCGCGAACAGCAGATCGCGCTGCAAATCACAGATTAAAGCCGACCGGAGTAGTGCCAGCCGAGATAACGCAGCAGACGCAGCTGCCGGGTGATGCGGCTGGGCTGTGATAAGAGGCGATACAGCCACTCCAGCCCCAGGTTCTGCCATACCTTTGGCGCACGCTTCACATGGCCGGTAAAGACGTCATAGGTGCCGCCCACGCCCATATAAAGCGCGTCCGGGTAGACCTGACGGCAGTCGCGCATCAGGATCTCCTGACGCGGGGAACCCATCGCCACGGTGACAATCTTCGCCCCGCTATTGCGAATGCGGGCAAACAGCGCCTGCTGCTGATCGGCACTGAAGTAACCGTCCTGGCTACCGACGATATTTACCTGCCACCGGGCACGCAGCTTCTGCTCGGTTTGCGCCAGAATCTCCGGTTTGCCGCCAATGAGAAACACCGGCGTGCCGTCTGCGCCCGCCCGGGCCATCAGCGCTTCCCAGAGGTCAGCCCCCGCCACGCGGGAGATGTCTGCATCCGGGTATTTCTTACGCAAGGAGCGCACCACGCTGATGCCGTCAGCGTATTTAAATTCTGCCGCCTCAATGAGATCGCGTACCTGGGCGTTATCCTCAATGGTAAGCATTTTTTCTGCGTTAATGGCCACCAGCGTGCCGGTTCTCATTCCGTCACTGGCGCAGAGATAGTCCAGCGCATGTTGCATATCACGCCAGCCAATCAGCTTCAGGCCCCGCAGGTCATACAGCGGCGCAGAGGTATTGTCAGTCATTATCATCCTTACTCAGACTCGCGAAAGCGCCCTGCCGCTTGCCGGCTCGCGCTTATGTACTAACCCAGCGCTGTCGAACAGCCAGTACAGCAGCTTCGCCATCAGCAGACAGGCGCCAAAAACCACCATGAAAAAGACCACGCGAGAGACGAACGAGTCCAGCCCCTCTCGCGCCAGCACGATCATATTGAAAATGGCACCGAAACAAAAACTATGCAAAATCGCTGCCTTGTAGCGATTGGTCTCCTGATTGCCCAGCGTATAGAGCCAGTCGAACCATTTGATAATCAGCCCTACGGCGATCGCCCCAGGCAGGATAAACCAGCCGCCGCCCATCACCACCAGCGAGCCGATCAGCGTCGGTGAGATCGCCAGACCGGAGTGGTTGTTAAGCACTTCCCAGGTAAAGTAGTTGGCGGTGTTCAGAACCACGCCCGGCCTGTCCGGCCACAGCCAGGTGGGGATAAAGACATAAAAATCGCGCACGATGGGCGCCAGCCCCTGAAAGTCGATTTTATCGTAGTTCTGCAGCAGCAGGGCCAGGTTCTCCCACGGCGAGAAGGTATCGCGGGTGAGGTACAGGAAGGTGTAAAACGCCTCATCGCCGCTGACGTCCATGCCATAGCGTTTCAGCGCCAGCCAGAACATCCCGACAATCCCCATCCCCCCTGCAGCAGCCAGCATCCACAGCGAGATCCAGCCGCGAATGATGCCGATAAACAGGAAGATGGCAAAGGCGATAATGATGTTCGCGCGCGTGCCGCCGACAATCATGTAGGTCAGCAGGCCAAACGCCACGGTGCTGACCAGGAAAAACAACCACGCCCGGGCATCCTGGCGCAGAAAATAGACCACCAGCATCGCCGGAATGAAGAAGTAGAAGAAGCGCTTGAGCGCCACCCCTGAGACTTCGCTGGAGAAGATCTGGCTGTAGGACTGCAGCTTAAACAGCAAAAAGCCGTTGTGCATGAAGAAGATGCCGACGGTAATTAGCGCGATCCCCATCAGCATCACCCAGGTCAGGTGGGTCTCGACCCGGTTCATGGTAAACAGCGGTCGTCGCTCAGCGCCAGAGCTGGCGGGCTTCAGCCGCGTCTTGTAGGCGACGTAGTAGACCCCATAGAAACAGGTGGCCGACAGCAGGGCCTGCATCAGGATCTCCGGCGGTACGACGGCCACGTCGAAGCGGAACACCAGCACGCTGGTCAGCGGGAAGCCAAAGTAAAAGGTCAGCAGAAACAGCAGCGAGAAAAAGACATTGAAGTTAAAGCGCACCCGCCGGAATTCGAACCAGGTCAGGGTGGCGATAAAGAGCGCGCTCAGAAGCCAGATGACCAACAGGCCGCTAAATTGCAACTGGCTCATGCTTTCTCCCCTGAGGCGATCCGCAGCGCCTTGTGCCACGGCGTAAGGTAGTTCGGGCTGAAAAAATCGATGGTGTTTTTATCCACCTGCGTCAGCTGTCGCTGCGCTTCGCGCACCACCTCTTCATTCAGGTCATCCGTGGTGAACAGCACCGGAATGTGCTGCTCCGCCATATCCTGCCAGAACGGGTTGTCGCGATTGAGCACGCAGGGCACGCCCGCCTGGATCAGCAGACACAGTGTGCCAATCCCCTGCTGGCGCGCGAAGATGAAGTAACCCAGATCGCACTGGCGCAGCAGGGCCAGGTAGTCGTCAAAGGCCAGCTTATCGCTGAGGATCTGCAGATTCTCCGGGCTGAACAACGCCAGCCCGCTCTGGCGAACTTCATTGATGTACGCCGCGTTATTAGCAGGATAGCCCATGGGTACGATCACGTTGACCGTATCGCCAAATTGCTGATGCACCGCCTTCAGGGCCGCGATATGTTCGTTGCTGCGATCCCCGGAATTACCCACCAGAATCGTCAGCTTCCCCTCGCGCTTCACATCCCTGGCTAACCCGTTCAGGGACGGATCCATGCGGGTCGGAAAATAGAGCAGCTCGCCGCGGACGCTCGGATGACGTTGGGCGAAATAGTTCAGATCGCCGCGAGTGGCAAAGATGCAGCCCACCCGCCCTTGGGCCATGCGACGCAGCGGATAGAAAAGACGGAATTTCCAGCCCTGGGAGACTTCATACAGATCTGCCCCCCAGATATGCCAGTTAAACTGCGCGGGCTTGATGCCCCCACTCAGTAGCGCCAGCCACAGGCCGGTATTGAACTGACCGTGGAAAAAGAAACGCTGCTGGCGATCCGCTTTGGCTCTGGCGATCACCGCATTGGCAAGCGACGCTTTATCCGGCCAGAAAGTCAGCTGCAGTGCCGGGCAGGCGGCGCTCAGGCCGGTATCCTTCCCCACCACCATAAATTCGCGCGCCAGGGCGCTGCCGGGTGCCAGCTCATCGTTAAAGAACCGCAGTACGGTCTGGTTATGGTGTGGGATATCCGATCCCAGGACGTGAATCAGTGCAGTCATGCGCGTTTATGCCAAAGTAAAAAGACGCCGCAACAGGCAGCAAAATAGACAATATAGGTGGCCATGTAGGCCTGGGCCGCTCCCAGCGCGCCGTGCGTGGGGATCAGCCAGTGCGAAAACGCCGTCAGCAGGGTGAACTGGCTGATTTCCGCCAGAATATAGAGCCGCAGCGAGGCTTTGGCGATCACCAGATAGCCAAAGACGTAAGCGCCTACTTTCAGCACATCACCCACCAGCTGCCAGGCGAACAGATCGCGCATCGCGGTAAATTTAGCGGAGAACAGCAGCCAGATGGCGACATCGCGCAGCAGCCAGACGGTAAAACTGGCGACAGCCACCGCCGGTAAGACGAAGCGCAGGGAACGGAGTATTTCGCGGGTGATCTCCTGACGCCCCGTCAGACGTGACAGGGTTGGCAGCAGGTAGACGCTAAATGAGGCGGTAATGAACTGCAGGTAGGCATCGGAGATGCTGCTGACGCCTTGCCAGATCCCCACCTCATCCCAGCTGTAGTGCGCCGCCAGCAGATTTCGCATCATCACATAGGCTACCGGCAGAGTGACCGAGGTGATAAGCGCCATCAGGGTAAATTTGCCCAGCTGTCCCGCAAGGATCTTGTCCCATTGCGGCTTAAGATAGTGCAGCGGGACAGTGCCTCTGCGCATCAGCATGATAGCCGCCGGGATCACCACCAGCGCTGGCACCAGCGCCAGCCCCAGCAGCGCGCCTTCGTAGCCGCCGAGACGATAACAGGCATAATAGGCGACGACCCCAATCACGCTGCCGACGATCAGCGCCAGCGCATTGCCGGCGGCATCGCGGAAGCCCTTCATCAGCGCCAGCAGCAGGTTAGCCCAGGCGATACCCATCTGCACCAGCGCCACCAGCCGCACCAGGCCCTGATAGCCCGTATGACCAAACAGCCCCTGGCTGATGGGCGCGGCTGCCAGTAAAAAGATCACCGCCAGCAGGGTGGAAAAGCCCAGCACCATCGCGGATGAGGTCCCGACCACCGTACGTAATTGCGCCTTATCATCATGATATTGCGCCACGTACTTGGTCACGCCGTTGAAGATACCCGCCCCGGCCAGCACGCCCAGCACGGTGACCAGCTGACGGAAGTTCCCCGCCTGCCCAACGCCCGCCGGGCCAAATGAGACGGCCAGCAGTTTGACGACTAACAGGCCCGTGCCGATCTTGACGAGTGTGGACGCGGCGGTCCACACCGATGCTTTCGCCAGAGACATATCAGCCGAAATAACTCAGAAGGGTATTAATGACCGTGCGCTGGTTGACTGCAGCAAGGTTGTAGAACAGCGGTAAGCGGAGTAACCGCTCACTTTCTTTGGTGGTGAAGCGATCGTCACCCACAAATTGACCAAAGGCTTCCCCTGCCGGGCTGGAGTGCAGCGGAATATAGTGGAACACCGCCAGGATCTCGGCCTCTTTCAGGTATGCGATCAGCTCGCTGCGATCGTCGTTATCCCGCAGCTTGATGTAGAACATATGCGCGTTATGCACGCAGTCCGCCGGGATGGTTGGCAGCTCGATACGGCCTTTTCGCGCCAGCGGGGCCAGCGCATCGTAATAGGTCTGCCACAGCGCCAGGCGCTGCTGGTTGATGCGTTCTGCCGCTTCCAGCTGGGCCCACAGGTACGCCGCCTGCAGATCCGCCATCAGGTAGCTGGAGCCGATATCGCGCCAGGTGTACTTATCCACCTGTCCGCGGAAGAACTGGCTGCGGTTGGTGCCTTTCTCACGGATGATCTCTGCGCGCTCCACCAGGGCGCGATCGTTAATCAGGGTCGCGCCGCCCTCACCGCCTGCGGTGTAGTTTTTGGTTTCGTGGAAGCTGAAGCAACCAATATGACCGATAGTACCCAGCGCGCGGCCTTTGTAGGTGGACATCACCCCCTGCGCGGCATCTTCCACCACATACAGGTTGTGCTTTTTGGCGATCGCCATGATGGTGTCCATCTCGCACGCCACGCCGGCATAGTGTACCGGCACGATGGCGCGGGTCTTGTCGGTGATCGCCGCTTCAATCAGCGTCTCGTCGATGTTCATGGTGTCCGGACGGATATCCACGAAGATGATTTTCGCTCCACGCAGCACGAAGGCGTTAGCGGTCGAGACAAAGGTGTAGCTCGGCATGATCACTTCATCGCCAGGACCGATATCCAGCAATAGCGCCGCCATCTCCAGCGAGGCGGTGCAGGACGGCGTGAGCAGCACCTTCGCGCTCTGAAAACGCTGTTCCATCCACTGCTGGCAACGGCGAGTATAGCCGCCATCGCCACAGAGTTTGCCGCTGCCCATCGCAGACTGCATGTAATCAAGTTCGGTGCCCACCACGGGAGGCGCATTAAATGGGATCATCTTGTCACCTGTATAGCCAGTAAGCGGTCGTTTCGATGTTGCCGCCGCTTGCAATATAACGTTTAAGCGCGGCGGTGTTGCCCATCTGGGTCGCCACCCGCAATGTGGAAAGCTGCTGTTGTCCGGCCCAGCACAGCGCCGCCTGCATCAACCGCTCGCCCATGCCGCGCCCGGCCAGCAGGCCGATACGCGCGTCGGTGTCATTCAGTTTACGCAGGGAGACAAAGCCCAGGATGGCGCCATCCGGTGCACGGAATATCAGGCAGAGGTGATCGAAGGTGCCTTTGACCGCATTTTCGATCCACTGGGCATAGAAGCGACCGCTGTCGTCCGGGACGTACCAGGGCGCGCGAAAGCGGCTCAGGGCAAACGCCTGCGCGGCCAGCTGGCGCAGCGCCGGAATATCCTGTTCGGTAGCCATCTCAGCGCCTGGGCAGGCATGCTGCGTCACCTGGATCGCGAGATCGGCTTCGCCTTCAACCAGCCTGAAGCCCTGCTGCTGGAGTGCATCCAGCCAGTCGGTGCGGGTGGCCGGAATTTTAGCCTGCACGCGTTGCCAGGCGGATAAATCGTCGGTCGCCAGCAACGGGGCGTCATCAGACAGGCGCACAATGGCCGTGGGCAGGGAAAAAAACTGACTTTCCCAGTCCAGCGGCTGTAACGCACCACGCAGCTGACTCAACGCCATACGCCTTTGGTATCAACGATAAATTCCTGACGCACGGCATCGCCCGAAATCGCTTTAAACTCGCTGTGATCCACCAGCAGCACCAGCACATCGGCGGTGGCCAGCGCATCATTAACGCGTGTCAGGGTGCAGTGACCGGCCAGCTTTTTCGGCAGCTCGTGGATATTGGGTTCCACTACCTGCGTTTCGCCACTGTGCCAGTCGGCAATCATCTCAGCAATTTCCATCGCCGGGCTTTCACGCAGATCGTCGATGTTCGGCTTAAAGGCGAGACCAAAACAGGCGATAGTCACCTCATTTGCCCGCTTGCCGCTCTGCGTCAGGTAATCCGCCACCGTGGCCTTCACCTGGTTCAGCACCCAGTGCGGTTTGCTGTCGTTCACTTCGCGGGCCGTACGGATCAGACGCGCCAGCTGCGGGTTCTGCGCCACGATAAACCACGGGTCGACCGCGATACAGTGACCGCCTACGCCCGGGCCGGGTTGCAGGATATTGACGCGCGGATGGCGGTTCGCCAGACGAATCAATTCCCAGACGTTGATCCCCTGATCGGCGCAAATCAGCGATAACTCATTGGCAAACGCGATATTGACGTCGCGGAAGCTGTTTTCCGTCAGCTTGCACATCTCGGCGGTACGGGAGTTGGTGACGACGCACTCGCCTTCCAGGAAGATGTTATAGAGCTCGCTGGCGCGGGCGGAACAGACCGGCGTCATCCCGCCAATAACACGATCGTTTTTAATCAGTTCGACCATCACCTGCCCCGGCAGCACGCGCTCCGGACAGTAGGCGACGTTGATGTCCGCACGCTCGCCCGCCTGCTGCGGGAAGGTGAGATCCGGGCGCGCCTCGGCCAGCCACTGTGCCATCTGCTCGGTGGCACCCACCGGGGAGGTCGACTCCAGGATCACCAGGGCGCCTTTTTTCAGCACCGGCGCGATGGATTTTGCTGCCGCTTCGACATACGCCATATCCGGCTCATGCTCGCCTTTGAACGGCGTCGGCACGGCAATCAGGTAAGCATCGGCGGCTACCGGCGTGGTGCTGGCCTTCAGGTACCCTCCCTCAACGGCCGTTTTCACTACCTTGTCGAGATCCGGTTCAACAATGTGAATTTCACCCTTGTTGATCGTCGCAACCGCATGCTGGTTGATGTCCACACCTACGACCTGTTTTTGGCGGGAGGCAAATGCCGCCGCCGTTGGCAGCCCAATGTAGCCAAGCCCAATGACAGAAATGGTCGTAAAACTCATAGCGATACCCGATTATGTTTAAGTGCGTGCAAAATACGGTCACAGGCCTGGCCATCACCATAGGGATTATGGGCCCGGCTCATGGTCTGATACTCTTTATCGTCGTGCAGCAGGCGCGTCACCTCTTCCACGATCAGTCGCGAACCGGTGCCCACCAGCCGCACGGTTCCGGCTTTGACCGCTTCCGGGCGCTCGGTGGTCTCACGCATTACCAGCACCGGTTTGCCCAATGAAGGCGCCTCTTCCTGAATACCGCCAGAGTCGGTCAGGATCAGCCAGGCGTGGTTCATCAGCCAGACGAAAGGCAGATAGTCCTGCGGCTCAATAAGTATGACGTTTTTGACGTGCCCCAGGATGCGGTTGACCGGTTCACTGACGTTGGGATTCAGGTGCACCGGATAGACGATCTGCACATCTTCATTAAGTGCAGCGATTTCCGCCAGCGCATGGCATATTTGCTCGAATCCCTGACCAAAGCTTTCCCGACGGTGTCCGGTCACCAGGATCATCTTTTTACCATTAGCCAGGAACGGATACTGCTCGGCCAGCTCCCCACGCAAGGTGTCGCTCGCCAGCACCCGGTCACGCACCCAGATCAGCGCGTCGATCACCGTGTTGCCGGTGACAAAGATATGCTGGTCTTTTATGTTCTCGCGCAGCAGGTTCTGACGGGAGTTCTCCGTCGGTGCGAAGTGATACATCGCCAGATGCCCGGTCAGGGTACGGTTCGCCTCTTCAGGCCAGGGAGAGTAAAGATCGCCAGTACGCAATCCCGCTTCGACATGCCCCACAGGAATACGCTGATAGAACGCCGCCAGGCTGGTGGCGATGGTGGTAGTGGTATCACCGTGCACCAGCACGACATCAGGCCTGAACGACTCCAGAATGGGTTTTAACCCTTCCAGAATACGGCAGGTAATTTCGGTTAATCCTTGCCCCGGCTTCATAATATTGAGGTCGTAATCGGGAACAATAGAAAAGAGGTTAAGGACCTGATCCAGCATCTCCCGATGCTGTGCGGTAACGCAAACTTTCGCCTCAAAATAAGGGTCGCTTGCCAGCGCATGAACCAGAGGCGCCATCTTGATGGCTTCCGGCCTCGTACCAAAGACGGTTAGTACTTTCACATCGATTCTCTTCGATTAAGCGATGAAGGCCATAAGCCTTCATCGTAGATGGCGTTCTTAAATTTTGCGACGACGGGTTAATGCCACGCCTGCGCCAATTAAAGCACCCACAATCCCCCACATAATCATCAGGAATGCGCGACGTGGACTATCGCGTTTTACAGGTTCTTCAGGTGTTCGCAAATAACGATAGGTCTGAAAACGTGGGTCCAGTGTCGGACCTACGTTGAGGGTTGTGAGCATGGCGCGGTTTTGATCGTAGTCGAGGTCAACATCCGGACCTACGGCCTGCAGGTTTTCCAGGCGCGCCTGCAGCATTGGGCGGCCCAGCAGGAACATTTCAGAATCTGGCAGTTCGTCGGCCGGCACGTCGGTTTCGCTGCGGGAGATATTGCTCTTCTCCGCAATCTTCAGCGCTTGCTCAATATTATGAACCCGGCGATTAAAGATCGCTTTCGCCACCTCTTCCTGACGTTTGACCTGCGCTTTCATCTGCACGGTACGCGCTGCCCAGGCCCCTTTCAGCTCATCATTCAGATGACTTGCCGCTCGCTGGCTGGCGAAAGCGACATACTGACGCAGCAGATTGTTGGCATCCGGCGCGGTTTCCGCGATCAGTTTGACGCTGTCGTTAATGTTGCGCAGCGGGTCGCCCGCCATGAACTGAATATTGTTGATCAGTTCGTCCAGCAGGGCGGCATCCGCCTTGCTGTTGCCCACCATCCGCTGTTTGAAATAGTCGGTCTGGTTCCAGAAATCACGGCGCGTATCCCAGGAGGCGAGCTGCATAATGAACTCTTTGTAGGACTCGTCCATCACCGAGGGCTGCTCGGCGGAGGCTGGATTCGCTTTCACATCCAGGTTACGCAGAAACTGTTGCTGAGAGTAGAAGCCCCCGAGCATGTTCACCGTCGGACGATCGGTAATGGCCGTCGCGCTCCACTCCTGTCGGGCGAAAAAGGTATACGCCAGTGCGATAAGTGCAAAGCCCAGCGCAATACCTGCGATCCAAAACTTGCCCGCCCACAACACGCGGAACAAGCCACGAACATCCAGCTCATTCTCAGTTACCACTGATTTTGCTCCCGCCAACGGTTGAGTCATTACAGTCCCGATTTACTTGGTTAAAGTTGGGTTATTGCCATTTCGACGCATACGGCGTTTCACGCGTTTAATAAATCGCGCCACTTTCCATGCCCGCTTAATACAATAGCCGTACAGGAAAAATGCTAGCAAGAACAATACCAACATTACCCATTCAGGGATGAAATGTGCATATTCTGCGGCGACACCAATGCCGGCCAGCAGCGCAGCGGCGAGGGTGATTAAGACAAACGCCTGACGCGAGGTGAAGCCGGCGCGCATAATCAGATGGTGAATATGTTGACGATCTGGCGAGAACGGGCTCATCCCTTTGCGCAGACGGCGATACATAATCGCCACCATATCCATCAGCGGAATAGCAATAATCCACAGGGCCGTCACCGGACTGATTGGGTGGGTATTCCCCTGAGTGGTTTCCAGCAGGATCCAGATAACGGTAAAACCAATCAGCGTACTCCCGGCATCGCCCATAAAGACTTTGTAGCGACGGCCCAGCACGCCAAGGTTAAGGAGGATATATGGCAGAATGGCGGCAATCATCGCAAAACACCACATCGACAGGCTGTACTGACCGTCGAACCACAGGATGATGCCGATTGCGGCGAACGAAACGCTGGAGAGCCCCCCCAGCAGGCCGTCGATGCCGTCCACCATGTTAAAGGCGTTAATCGCCGCCCACACGGCAAACAGCGTCAGGAAGTAGCCGAACGGCCCCAGCACCATCTCCCAGGTGCCGAAAATATAGCCAAGGCTGCTGAGGTAGAGTTTCCCAACCACCATCATGATGACGCCGATGGCCGCCTGAACCGCAGCGCGGAATTTCACGCTAATATCGAACCTGTCGTCCAGCGCCCCCACCAGTACCAGCACGCCGGCACACGCCAGATAGAGCGCCGCATGCGGGATATAGTAATCCGCAATACTGAAGGTGAAACAGATGCCCGCATAAACAGAGATTCCGCCAACCAGCGGAATCAAGCCTTGATGGCGTTTACGATAATTGGGCTTATCCACCAGACCCACTCTCTTCGCCGCCTTGCGGGCGAGAAATAAAAAGCAGGTGGTGAAAAGAAAAATACTGATTAGCTCAGTCACCGCGGTGAGTAGATTCACTATGGATACTCTCAACAAATGTTAATCCCGGAAGTATAACCTTGAAGGCTCGGCTCCAGAAGGAAAAAGCAGGCCTCACCCAAGTCCCTTTGTTTATTTTTCAGACAATTACTTTTCTGCTTTGACGAACATTCCCATTTTCGTCTCCGGCAGGATAATTGGACAGCGCACAGTTACAGCGTATAAGCCACAAAAGAAAAACGCCACGTAAAAACGTGGCGTTTCGGCGCTTTATTTGCTTTACGAGCGCTTCATCATATCGAAGAAATCGTCGTTAGTTTTGGTCATCGCCAGTTTGTTAATGAGGAACTCCATCGCGTCGATTTCACCCATTGGATGGATAATTTTACGCAGGATCCACATTTTCTGCAGCTCTTCCTGAGTGGTGAGCAGCTCTTCTTTACGGGTACCGGAACGGTTGTAGTCGATAGCCGGGAAGACGCGCTTTTCAGCGATTTTACGAGAGAGGTGCAGTTCCATGTTGCCTGTACCTTTAAACTCTTCGTAAATAACTTCATCCATCTTCGAACCGGTGTCGATCAGCGCGGTTGCGATGATGGTCAGGCTTCCGCCCTCTTCCACATTACGCGCAGCACCGAAGAAACGCTTCGGACGGTGCAGGGCGTTAGCATCCACACCACCGGTCAGTACTTTACCGGAAGCCGGAACCACGGTGTTGTAGGCACGCGCCAGACGGGTGATGGAGTCGAGGAGGATGATAACGTCTTTTTTATGCTCAACCAGACGCTTCGCCTTCTCGATAACCATTTCCGCAACCTGAACGTGACGGGATGCCGGTTCGTCGAAGGTAGAGGCTACAACCTCACCTTTCACCAGACGCTGCATCTCGGTCACTTCTTCCGGACGTTCGTCAATCAGCAGCACCATCAGCACGCAGTCTGGGTGGTTGTATGCGATGCTCTGGGCGATGTTCTGCAGCAGCATGGTTTTACCGGCTTTCGGCGGTGCCACAATCAGACCACGCTGGCCACGACCAATCGGAGACGCCAGATCCAGAACGCGAGCGGTTAAGTCTTCGGTAGAACCGTTACCACGCTCCATGCGCAGGCGAGAGTTCGCGTGCAGCGGCGTTAAGTTTTCAAACAGGATCTTATTGCGCGAGTTTTCTGGTTTGTCGTAGTTAACTTCGTTAACTTTCAACAGCGCAAAGTAGCGTTCACCCTCTTTAGGAGGACGAATCTTACCTGAAATGGTGTCACCAGTGCGGAGGTTGAAACGGCGGATTTGGCTGGGGGAAACGTAGATATCATCAGGACCGGCGAGGTAGGAGCTGTCTGCAGAGCGGAGGAAACCAAATCCGTCCTGCAATATCTCCAGCACACCGTCGCCAAAGATATCTTCGCCACTCTTTGCGTGCTGCTTCAGGATGGCAAAAATGATGTCCTGCTTGCGCATACGAGCCTGGTTTTCCAGTCCCATATTTTCGCCGAGAGTGATCAGCTCAGAAACCGGCGTATTCTTTAATTCGGTAAGATTCATAATGGTGTGGGTTCTTAAACTCGGGGTGATACTCGAACTTAATTTGTGAATGGTATGGCAGGGTCATCCATGCCTGTTAGCGGCCATCAACTCATGTCTGTTCGCTGTCTGGTCACAGGGAAAGCACAGAACTGAAACGACAAGACGGATTGAGTGACAAGCCCGGAATCTATCCACTTCACGCACTGTTTATGTCAACAGCGGGAAGTATCGGGTAAAACAAGATTCAAACAACAAGGTATGTTTAAAACGAAGTCATAGCTAACTTAGCACGACTCTAGCCGGGCGTCCAGAGATCCAAACAATTTAGAAACCCTGGACGCACAGCCGAGAACCTTACGCCAGGTTGGCGTCCAGGAACTCTTTCAGTTGACCTTTGGACAGCGCGCCCACTTTGGTCGCCGCAACTTCACCGTTTTTGAACAGCAGCAGGGTTGGGATACCACGAATGCCATACTTAGGTGCGGTGCCCGGGTTCTGGTCGATGTTCAGTTTCGCTACGGTCAGTTTGCCCTGATATTCGTCAGCGATCTCATCCAGAATCGGGGCGATCATTTTGCAAGGACCACACCATTCAGCCCAGAAATCGACGAGGATCAGCCCGTCAGCTTTAAGTACGTCCGTGTCAAAACTGTCGTCAGTCAGGTGAATAATTTTATCGCTCATATATAACTCCACAGGAATAAGCCTGGTGCGTTGATCTCGCTTCCATCAACGACCTGTTGATGTAGCATTAACCAACTAAAGGTTGACTTTATTTCACCGGATACGCTTTCGTAAAGCAATAGATAGCTGATATTCTACCACACTATGAGCAAAACACATTTAACAGAACAGAAGTTTTCCGACTTCGCCCTGCACCCAAAAGTGATCGAAGCCCTTGAAAATAAAGGGTTTCATAACTGCACGCCCATTCAGGCTCTCGCCCTCCCGCTAACGCTGGCAGGTCGCGATGTTGCAGGGCAGGCGCAAACCGGTACCGGCAAAACGATGGCGTTTTTAACGTCAACGTTTCATTATTTACTGACTCACCCGGCAATTGCTGACCGCAAAGTTAACCAGCCGCGCGCGCTGATCATGGCCCCGACGCGAGAACTGGCGGTACAGATCCACGCTGACGCAGAACCGCTGGCACAGGCCACCGGTCTGAAGCTCGGCCTGGCCTACGGCGGTGACGGTTACGACAAACAGCTGAAAGTGCTGGAAAGCGGCGTCGATATTCTGATTGGCACCACTGGCCGTCTGATCGATTATGCAAAACAGAACCACATTAACCTCGGCGCTATCCAGGTTGTGGTTCTGGATGAAGCCGATCGTATGTACGATCTGGGCTTTATTAAAGATATCCGCTGGCTGTTCCGTCGTATGCCTGCCGCTAACCAGCGCCTGAACATGCTGTTCTCAGCTACGCTGTCTTATCGCGTCCGTGAGCTGGCGTTCGAACAGATGAACAACGCTGAATACGTCGAAGTGGAGCCGGAACAGAAAACCGGCCACCGTATTAAAGAAGAGCTCTTCTACCCGTCTAACGAAGAAAAAATGCGTTTACTGCAAACGCTGATTGAAGAAGAGTGGCCGGATCGCGCCATCGTATTCGCTAACACCAAACACCGCTGTGAAGATATCTGGGGCCATCTGGCTGCGGATGGGCATCGTGTAGGTCTGTTGACCGGTGATGTGGCGCAGAAAAAACGACTGCGCATTCTCGAGGATTTCACTCGTGGCGATCTGGATATTCTGGTGGCAACGGACGTGGCCGCACGTGGTCTGCATATCCCGGCGGTCACCCATGTCTTTAACTACGATTTGCCGGACGATTGCGAAGATTACGTTCACCGTATCGGCCGTACCGGTCGTGCGGGCGCCAGCGGTCACTCCATCAGCCTTGCCTGCGAAGAGTATGCGCTGAACCTGCCGGCGATTGAGACCTATATCGGCCACTCAATTCCGCAGAGTAAATACAACCCGGAAGCGCTGTTAAGCGAACTGCCACCTGCGAAGCGCCTGACCCGCGCCCGTTCCGGCAATGGCCCGCGCCGTAACAGCGCCCCGCGTAATCGTCGTCGTTCAGGCTAAAAACTATGCTCCGGTCCACCTCGCTCTATGCAGCTATTGATTTAGGTTCGAATAGTTTTCATATGCTGGTTGTACGCGAGGTGGCGGGAAGTATACAGACGCTGACGCGTATTAAGCGCAAGGTCCGTCTCGCGGCGGGCCTGAGTGCGGATAATCATCTCTCTCCTGAAGCCATGGAGCGCGGCTGGCAATGCCTGCGTCTCTTTGCCGAACGCCTGCAGGATATTCCCCCCCAGCAAATCCGTGTTGTCGCCACCGCAACCCTGCGTCTGGCGGTGAATGCCGGGGAGTTTATTGCTACCGCGCAGGCGATCCTCGGCTGCCCGGTACAGGTGATTAGCGGTGAAGAAGAAGCCCGTCTGATTTATCAGGGCGTGGCGCATACCACAGGCGGCGATGAACGTCGTCTGGTGGTGGATATCGGCGGTGCAAGCACTGAGCTGGTCACCGGTATCGGTGCGCAGGCAACCTCCCTGAACAGCCTGTCGATGGGCTGTGTCACCTGGCTTGAACGCTACTTTACCGATCGCAATCTGGCGCAAGAGAACTTCGATGACGCTGAAAAAGCCGCCCGCGAGGTACTGCGTCCGGTGGCGGATGAGCTGCGTTATCACGGCTGGAAGGTCTGCGTTGGCGCGTCCGGCACCGTCCAGGCGCTGCAGGAAATCATGATGGCGCAGGGGATGGATGAGCGTATTACGCTGGCGAAACTGCAGCAGTTAAAGCAGCGCGCAATCCACTGTGGTCGTCTGGAAGAGCTCGAAATTGAAGGGCTGACCCTTGAGCGTGCCCTGGTGTTCCCAAGCGGGCTGGCGATCCTGATTGCCATTTTCACCGAACTGAATATTCAGTGCATGACCCTTGCGGGCGGTGCGCTACGGGAAGGGCTGGTCTACGGCATGCTGCATCTGGCCGTCGATCAGGACATTCGCAACCATACGCTGCGCAATATTCAGCGCCGGTTTATGGTGGATATCGAACAGGCGCATCGGGTCGCGAACCTGGCGGTCAGTTTCCTCGATCAGGTTGAAAGCGAGTGGCATCTTGAGCCTGTCAGCCGCGAGCTGCTGGTGAGTGCCTGTCAGCTGCATGAGATCGGCCTGAGCGTCGATTTCAAACAGGCACCGCTGCATGCCGCCTATCTGGTACGCAATCTCGATCTGCCCGGTTATACCCCGGCGCAGAAAAAGCTGCTGGCCACGCTGCTATTGAACCAGACCAACCCCGTCGATCTCTCTTCACTCCACCAGCAAAATGCGGTGCCGCCGCGCGTGGCGGAGCATCTCTGCCGCCTGCTGCGTCTGGCGATCCTCTTTGCCAGCCGTCGGCGCGACGATTTGCTGCCCGCCATGACGTTGATGGCGGAAGGCGAAAAGCTGATGTTGAATTTGCCGGAAAAGTGGCTGGATAGCCATCCGCTGGGAGCAGAAATGCTGGTGCAGGAGTGTCAGTGGCAGAGTTATGTGCACTGGGTACTTGAAGCACAATAACCCCGATTAAACGCCCGGCGGCGCGACGCCTACCGGGCCCTCACACTAGCGGTTTTTTGCCTTCTCCATCATCGCGCGAATATTGGCGATACTGGCCTGCCCTTTATGCATCCGTTCTTCGGCGGTAATCACTTTACGTTCCTGCTCCCAGAGCACATCATCCTGCGGTAATTCCAGCAGGAAGCGGCTCGGCTCCGGACGCACCAGCTCCCCGTACTGACGGCGCTCTTTACAGAGCGTAAAGGTCAGTTCTTTCTGTGCCCGCGTGATGCCCACATAGGCCAGGCGGCGCTCTTCATCGACGTTATCTTCATCGATGCTGCTCTGATGCGGCAGGATGCCCTCTTCCATGCCCACCAGATAGACATAGGGGAATTCCAGCCCTTTCGAGGCGTGCAGGGTCATGAGCTGCACCTGATCCGCCTCTTCTTCGCTTTCTCCGCGCTCCATCATGTCGCGCAGGGTAAAGCGGGTGACGACCTGGGTCAGGGTCATCGGCTCGTCGATATCGGAACCTTCCAGCATCTCGGTCATCCAGCTAAAGAGCTGGTTAACGTTCTTCATCCGCATCTCTGCCGCTTTCGGGCTGGCGGAGGTTTCATACAGCCAGGATTCATAGTCGATGCCGCGGATCAGATCGCGCACCGCCGCGATCGGCTCCCGCTCGCTCAGCAGCTGGATCTCGCGCAGCCAGTGGGTAAAGCGGGTCAGCGATTCATAGCTACGCCCGGTTAAGCTCTGGCTCAGGCCCATATCGAAGCTGGCTGTCAGCAGGCTCTTATTGCGGGTCATTGCCCACTCACCCAGTTTTTGCAGCGTCGCCGGCCCAATCTCCCGCTTCGGCGTATTCACGATCCGCAGGAAAGCACTGTCATCATCCGGGTTGGTCAGCACGCGCAGGTAGGCGAGCAGATCCTTGATTTCCGGGCGCGAGAAGAACGAGGTGCCGCCGGAAATTTTGTACGGGATACGGTTCTGCATCAGCATCTTTTCAAAGACGCGCGACTGGTGATTCCCGCGATAGAGAATGGCGTAATCTTTGTAGTCGGTCTTATTCACGAAGTGATGGGCAATCAGCTCCCCCGCCACGCGTTCGGCTTCGTGATCTTCGTTATTGGCGCTCAACACCTTGAGCTCGGTGCCATAGCCCAGCTCGGAGAAGAGGCGCTTTTCAAACACGTGCGGGTTATTGGCGATCAGGATGTTGGCCGCCTTCAGTATACGCCCGGAGGAGCGGTAGTTCTGCTCCAGCTTGATCACCTGCAGCGCCGGGAAGTCTTTGCTCAGCAGGACCAGGTTTTGCGGACGAGCGCCGCGCCAGGAGTAGATCGACTGGTCGTCATCACCCACGACGGTAAAACGCGCCCGCTGCCCTACCAGCAGTTTCACCAGCTCGTACTGGCTGGTGTTAGTGTCCTGGTATTCATCCACCAGCAGATAGCGGATCTTGTTCTGCCAGCGCTCTCGCACCTCTTCATTACGCTGCAGCAGCAGCGTCGGCAGCAGGATCAGGTCATCGAAATCGAGCACGTTACAGGCTTTGAGATGATCGTTGTACAGGCTGTAGCAGTGGGCGAAGATCCGATCCCGCTCCCCTTTGGCGCTTGCAGCGGCCTGGGCAGGGTCCATCAGATCGTTTTTCCAGTTAGAGATCGTAGAGATCAACTGCTGCAGCACCGTTTTGTCGTCTTCGATCAGCCCTTCGGTCAACTCTTTCAGCAGCGCCACCTGATCGGTGTCGTCGAATAGGGAGAAGTTTGACTTCATGCCCAGTGCCGCGTATTCGCGCTTAATGATATCCAGCCCCAGGGTATGGAAGGTGGAGATCATCAGGCCGCGGGCCTCTTTACGCCCTAACGTCTGCCCGACACGCTCTTTCATCTCGCGCGCCGCTTTATTGGTAAAGGTTACCGCCGCGATATGGCGTGCCTGATAGCCGCAGCCGCGGATCAGATGGGCGATTTTGTTGGTTATCACGCGGGTTTTACCGGAACCGGCCCCTGCCAGCACCAGGCATGGTCCAGTTACGAATTCGACCGCTTGTTGTTGTCCAGGGTTTAAACGCATGGGAATATTGCTCAATCTTCGAACGGGGTGGGGATTGTAGCAGAAAGCCGGGCGCAGATTTACCGGCTAATGATAAAGTGAAGAAAACGCGATGAACCCCGGGAACAGAACCATGAAAAAGACCGCAGCAGCCCTGCACATTCTGGTAAAGGAAGAGAAGCTGGCGCAGGAGATCCTCGCCAAACTGGAGCGCGGCATTAGCTTCGATCATCTGGCAAAGCGCTACTCGAAATGCCCTTCCGGGCGTAACGGCGGCGATTTAGGTGAATTTAAGCAGGGTGCGATGGTGGGACCCTTCGATCAGGCGGTCTTCAGTTGCCCGTTGCTGAAGCCTTACGGCCCGGTGAAAACCAAATTTGGCTACCATATCATTAAGGTGCTGTACCGCAGCTAACGCGTGGTATATTGCGCCCCGATTTTACTCAACCCTTCAAGGCACGATCATGGCGAAAACAGCGGCAGCAATGCACATCCTGGTAAAAGAAGAGAAACTGGCTCTGGAGCTTCTGGAGCAGATCAAGAACGGCGGCGACTTCGAAAAGCTGGCGAAAAAGCACTCCACCTGCCCATCCGGTAAAAAAGGCGGCCACCTGGGTGAATTCCGTCAGGGCCAGATGGTTCCGGCGTTCGATAAAGTGGTGTTCTCCTGCCCGGTGCTGGAACCAACCGGCCCGCTGCACACCCAGTTCGGTTACCACATCATTAAGGTGCTGTACCGCAACTAATAAAAAGCCCGGTGGCGCTAACGCTTACCGGGCCTACGATTTTGCGCTTTTCCAGGTCGGGTAAGGCGTAGCCGCCACCCGATAATTTACTTAACCCGCTACGGCGATACGTTTCATATCGGTCATGTAGCCACGCAGCTTCTGACCCACTTTCTCGATCTCGTGGCTGCGAATCGCTTCGTTCACGTCACGCAGCTGGGCATTATCTACCGCGCCTTCGGTAATGGCTTTACCCAGGTCGCCGGTCTGCAGAGTGGTCATGAACTCTTTCAGCAGCGGTACGCATGCGTAAGAGAACAGGTAGTTGCCGTACTCTGCGGTATCAGAGATCACCACGTTCATCTCATACAGACGCTTACGGGCGATGGTGTTCGCGATCAGCGGCAGCTCGTGCAGTGATTCGTAGTACGCAGACTCTTCGATGATGCCGGAATCCACCATGGTTTCGAAGGCCAGCTCAACGCCCGCTTTCACCATTGCAATCATCAGAACGCCTTTGTCGAAGTACTCCTGCTCGCTGATTTTGCCATCGAACTGCGCGGCGGTTTCGAACGCGGTTTTACCGGTCTCTTCACGCCAGGTCAGCAGATTTTTGTCGTCGTTTGCCCAGTCAGCCATCATGCCGGAAGAGAACTCACCGGAGATGATGTCGTCCATGTGTTTCTGGAACAGCGGCGCCATGATGGTTTTCAGCTGCTCGGACAGCGCGAATGCACGGAGTTTCGCCGGGTTAGACAGACGGTCCATCATCAGGGTGATACCGCCCTGCTTCAGCGCTTCGGTGATGGTTTCCCAGCCAAACTGAATCAGTTTTTCTGCGTATGCCGGGTCGGTGCCCTCTTCCACCAGCTTGTCAAAGCACAGGAGAGAACCGGCCTGCAGCATACCGCACAGGATAGTCTGCTCACCCATCAGGTCAGATTTCACTTCCGCAACGAAAGAGGATTCCAGAACGCCTGCACGGTGACCGCCGGTGGCCGCCGCCCATGCTTTGGCAATCGCCATGCCTTCGCCTTTCGGATCGTTTTCCGGGTGAACCGCGATCAGCGTCGGCACGCCGAAACCACGTTTGTACTCTTCACGTACTTCGGTACCCGGGCACTTCGGTGCCACCATCACAACGGTGATGTCTTTACGGATCTGCTCGCCCACTTCAACAATGTTGAAGCCGTGGGAGTAACCCAGCGCCGCACCGTCTTTCATCAGCGGCTGCACGGAACGCACAACGTCAGAGTGCTGTTTGTCCGGCGTCAGGTTAACTACCAGATCCGCCTGCGGGATCAGCTCTTCGTAGGTACCAACTTTGAAGCCGTTTTCGGTCGCTTTACGCCAGGATGCACGCTTCTCAGCGATGGCTTCTTTACGCAGGGCGTAGGAGATATCCAGACCGGAATCACGCATGTTCAGGCCCTGGTTCAGACCCTGAGCGCCGCAGCCGACAATGACCACTTTTTTACCCTGAAGATAGCTTGCGCCATCGGCAAATTCATCGCGCGCCATAAAGCGGCATTTGCCCAGCTGAGCCAGTTGCTGGCGCAGATTCAGTGTGTTGAAGTAGTTAGCCATGGTGATACCTCGTGATGTTGTGTGTCTTATTGTTCGGTTCGCGTTTCAGCGAGAATGTACCCACATTACAACAGGAAATTTATTGCGGAAATTGATATATTCACAACGTCACGTTGCAATTTCTGCAATATAAAACCCTGGAGTGGAATCGGTGGATTTACGCGATCTGAAAATGTTCCTGCATCTGGCGGAAAGCCGTCATTTTGGCCGCAGCGCGCGGGCGATGCACGTCAGCCCCTCCACGCTTTCGCGTCAGATCCAGCGCCTGGAGGAGGACCTCGGCCAGCCCCTGTTTGTACGCGATAACCGCACGGTGACGCTCACCGAAGCCGGAGAAGAGTTGCGTACGTTTGCGCAGCAAACCTTGCTGCAGTACCAGCAGCTGCGCCACACCATCGACCAGCAGGGGCCGTCGCTTTCCGGTGAACTCCATATCTTCTGTTCGGTGACCGCCGCCTATAGCCATCTGCCGCCCATCCTCGATCGCTTCCGCGCAGAACATCCTTCGGTTGAGATCAAACTCACTACCGGTGATGCCGCTGACGCGATGGAGAAGGTGGTGACGGGAGAAGCGGATCTGGCGATTGCCGGTAAGCCGGAAACCCTGCCAGGCGCAGTGGCGTTTTCGATGCTGGAAAATCTGGCAGTGGTGCTGATCGCCCCGGCCCTGCCCTGCCCGGTGCGTAATCAGGTCTCGGTGGAAAAACCGGACTGGTCAACGGTGCCCTTTATCATGGCCGATCAGGGTCCGGTGCGCCGCCGCATCGAGCTGTGGTTCCGTCGGCAGAAAATCAGTAATCCCTCGATTTACGCCACGGTCGGCGGCCACGAGGCGATGGTCTCGATGGTGGCGCTCGGCTGCGGCGTGGCGCTGCTGCCGGAAGTGGTGCTGGAGAACAGCCCGGAACCGGTGCGCAATCGCGTAATGATTCTGGAGCGCAGCGACGAGAAAACGCCGTTTGAGCTTGGCGTCTGTGCACAAAAAAAGCGGCTGCATGAGCCGCTTATTGATGCGTTCTGGAATTTATTGCCGAATCATTAGCTGCGCTAACCCGGCCTACGATTCACTTAACCTGCCAGGAAGAAACGGAACGCCGGGTTGTGGGTCTCGTCATGACAGTCATAACCCAGCTCGTTCAGCCGCGTTTCGAAATCCGGCTCGTGCTCGCCCAGTTCGAATGCCGCCAGCACGCGGCCGTAGTCGGTGCCATGGCTGCGGTAGTGGAACAGGGAGATGTTCCAGTGCGTACCCAGGGTATGCAGGAACTTAAGCAATGCGCCAGGTGACTCCGGGAACTCGAAGCTGAACAGGCGTTCCTGTAACGGCTTCGACGGACGCCCGCCCACCATGTAGCGCACGTGCAGTTTCGCCATCTCGTCGTCGGAGAGATCCACCACGCTGTAGCCACCCTGGTGCAACAGGTTGAGGATCTCTTTACGCTCTTCCACCCCGCGGCTCAGACGCACGCCGACAAAAATGCAGGCATCTTTAGCATCGGCGAAACGGTAGTTAAACTCCGTCACCGAGCGACCGCCAAGCAGCTGACAGAACTTAAGGAAGCTGCCCTTCTCTTCCGGAATCGTCACCGCTAACAACGCTTCACGCTGCTCACCCAGCTCGCAACGCTCGGAAACGTAACGCAGACCGTGGAAGTTGACGTTCGCACCAGAAAGCACGTGAGCCAGACGTTCGCCGCGAATGTTGTGCTGGGCGATGTATTTTTTCATGCCCGCCAGCGCCAGCGCGCCGGACGGTTCCGCCACCGCGCGCACATCCTCGAACAGATCCTTCATCGCCGCGCAGATCGCATCGCTGTCGACGGTGATGATGTCGTCGAGATACTCCTGGCAGACGCGGAAGGTTTCATCCCCGATGCGTTTCACCGCTACGCCTTCGGCAAACAGCCCGACGCGCGGTAAGTCCACCGGATGACCAGCATCCAGCGCCGCCTTCAGGCAGGCAGAATCCTCGGCTTCAACGGCGATGACTTTGATCTGCGGCATCAGCTGTTTGATCAGCACCGCCACGCCCGCAGCTAACCCGCCGCCGCCAACCGGGACAAACACGCGGTCGAGATGGGCATCCTGCTGCAACAACTCCAGCGCCAGGGTGCCCTGGCCGGCAATCACCATCGGGTGATCGAACGGCGGCACCCAGGTGAAGCCCTGCTGCTGCGCCAGATCGATGGCTTTGGCTTTCGCTTCGTCAAAATTGGCACCATGGAGCAGCACTTCGCCGCCAAAACCCCGCACCGCATCGACTTTAATATCTGCGGTTGCCACAGGCATGACAATCAGGGCTTTCAGCCCCAGTCGCGCGGCAGAGAACGCCACGCCCTGGGCATGGTTGCCCGCAGACGCCGTGATCACGCCCCGCGCTTTTTGCTCGTCGGTCAGCCCGGCCATCATCGCGTAGGCGCCGCGCAGCTTGAAGCTGTGCACTGGCTGGCGGTCTTCGCGCTTCACCAGAATAACGTTATCCAGCCGCGAGGACAGCTTGTCCATTTTTTGCAGCGGCGTGACCTGCACCGCTTCATAGACCGGCGCACGCAGCACCGCCCGGAGATATTCTGCCCCCTCAGGGGCAGACGATAAGGGTTGGGATTCGGCCATCATTAGCCCCCAAGCTTGGATTTATCGCGCACCGCGCCTTTATCCGCACTGGTGGCAAGGGTGGCGTAGGCGCGCAGGGCAAAGGAGACTTCGCGCTGACGATCTTTCGGCGTCCAGGCTTTATCCCCACGCGCGTCCTGTGCTTCACGGCGGGCAGCGATCTCCTGAGGGCTCAGCTGCAGCTGAATGCCGCGATTCGGAATGTCGATTTCGATCAGATCGCCATCTTCGATAATCGCGATGTTGCCGCCGCTGGCCGCTTCCGGTGAAACGTGGCCGATAGAGAGGCCTGATGTGCCGCCGGAGAAACGACCATCGGTGATCAGCGCACAGGCTTTACCGAGGCCCATGGATTTCAGGAAGGTGGTCGGGTAGAGCATCTCCTGCATCCCCGGCCCGCCTTTCGGCCCTTCGTAGCGGATTACCACCACGTCGCCAGCCACCACTTTACCGCCGAGGATTGCTTCTACCGCATCGTCCTGACTTTCGTACACCTTTGCTGGACCGGTGAATTTCAGGATGCTGTCGTCCACGCCCGCGGTTTTAACGATACAGCCGTTTTCCGCGAAGTTGCCGTACAGCACGGCCAGACCACCATCTTTGCTGTAGGCGTTTTCCAGGGAACGGATACAGCCTTCCGCGCGATCGTCATCCAGGGTGTCCCAGCGACAATCCTGCGAGAAGGCCTGCGTGGTGCGGATCCCTGCCGGACCGGCGCGGAACATTTTTTTCACTGATTCGTCTTTGGTCAGCATTACATCGTATTGATCCAGCGTTTGCGGCAGCGTCAGACCCAGCACGTTTTTCACGTCACGGTTCATCAGCCCGGCGCGATCCAGCTCGCCAAGAATACCCAGTACGCCACCGGCACGGTGAACGTCTTCCATGTGGTATTTCTGCGTGCTCGGCGCAACCTTACACAGCTGCGGCACTTTACGGGACAGCTGGTCGATGTCCGTCATGGTGAAATCAATCTCTGCTTCCTGGGCGGCGGCCAGCAGGTGCAGAACGGTGTTGGTGGAACCGCCCATGGCGATATCCAGCGTCATGGCGTTTTCAAACGCCGCTTTGCTGGCGATATTGCGCGGCAGCGCGCTGGCATCGTCCTGCTCGTAGTAGCGTTTGGTCAGTTCAACGATGCGCTTACCGGCGTTAAGGAACAGCTCTTTACGATCGGCGTGGGTCGCCAGCAGCGAACCGTTACCCGGCTGGGACAGGCCCAGCGCTTCGGTCAGACAGTTCATTGAGTTGGCGGTGAACATACCGGAACAGGAGCCGCAGGTCGGACAGGCGGAACGTTCAACCTGCTCGCTCTGCTCGTCGGAGACTTTCGGGTCGGCGCCCTGAATCATCGCGTCGACCAGGTCGAGCTTGATGATTTTATCGGAAAGCTTGGTTTTACCCGCTTCCATTGGACCGCCGGAGACGAAGATCACCGGAATGTTCAGGCGCAGGGAGGCCATCAGCATCCCCGGGGTGATTTTGTCGCAGTTGGAGATGCAGACCATCGCATCGGCACAGTGGGCGTTAACCATGTACTCCACCGAGTCGGCAATCAGTTCGCGCGACGGCAGTGAATAAAGCATGCCCCCGTGCCCCATCGCGATCCCGTCATCCACGGCGATGGTGTTGAACTCTTTCGCCACGCCGCCGGAGGCTTCAATCTGCTCGGCAACCAGCTTCCCGAGATCGCGCAGGTGCACGTGGCCCGGTACAAACTGAGTAAAAGAGTTGACCACGGCGATAATCGGTTTCCCGAAGTCGGCGTCGGTCATTCCGGTGGCGCGCCACAGCGCGCGGGCACCCGCCATGTTGCGGCCGTGAGTGGTGGTGGCGGAACGGTACTTAGGCATGCGTTATTTACTCCCGTCTATCTGGTAAATGGGACGGTGCGTGCCGTCCCATAATTATGCTTATTGATTAACCTGATCCAACCAACCCCATTTATCTTCGGTTTCACCGGTAAAGAGGCCAAAGAATGCTTCCTGGATACGTTTGGTAACCGGACCACGGCGGCCTTCGCCCACCTGGATGCCGTCAACGCTGCGTACCGGCGTAATTTCTGCTGCGGTACCGGACATAAATACCTCATCGGCCAGATACAGAGATTCGCGGGACAGTACCTGCTCGCGCACTTCGATACCCAGATCCTGCGCCAGCTTGATGATGGCGTCACGGGTGATGCCCGGCAGAGCTGAAGAGGTGAATGGCGGGGTGAACAGAATGCCATCTTTCACTTCAAACAGGTTCTCACCTGCGCCTTCGGAGATGTAGCCATTCACGTCCAGAGCGATACCTTCCTGATAGCCGTGGCGACGTGCTTCGCTGCCAACCAGCAGGGAGGAGAGGTAGTTACCGCCCGCTTTGGCTGCGGTCGGGATAGTGTTTGGTGCCACACGGTTCCAGGAGGAAACCATCGCGTCGATCCCCTGCTCCAGCGCTTCTGCGCCGAGGTAGGCTCCCCACGGGAACGCGGCGATGATCACATCGGTGGTGTAACCGGCTGGCGGGTTAACGCCCATCCCCACATCGCCCACAAATACCAGAGGACGGATATAGGCGCTGGTCAGGTTGTTTTTGCGCAGAACGGCGCGGCAAGCCTCCATCAGCTCGTCAACGCTCTGGGAAACCGGGAAACGATAAATTTTGGCTGAATCACGCAGACGCTGCATGTGTTCGCGATGGCGGAACACCACTGGTCCTTTGTGAGAGTCGTAGCAACGGATGCCTTCAAAAACAGACGTACCGTAGTGAAGCGCGTGGGACATCACGTGGACTTTAGCGTCCTCCCAGCGAATCATCTCACCATTGGACCAAATGAAATCAGCTTTTTTCGTCGTCATTTTTCTTCCTATTGCGCTCAGGCGCGAATTTGTTGTGTTTGCGATGTAGCGGCACGCTGCTGGATATCGACCCGTGCGACGTCGACCAGTTTGCTCAACTGGCTAAACAGTAATTCGACGGGGCGCTGGCTGGCAACGGTCAATTCGATATTTATGTTCTGCGCGTCGGTGGCGGTTTCCATGTTCATGGAACATATCTGGAAACCACGATGGCGCACCACGCGCAACACACGTTCTAATGTTTCCGGGTTGAAGCGAGCCTGCACGGCGACCTGATGTTGCATCATGATAATTTCTCCAGCATTTGTGAGTTACTGGCGCCGGGCGGCACCAACGGCCAGACATTCTCAAGCTCGTCGATTGAGACATGAAGCAGGTAAGGCCCCTTGCTTGACAGCATTTCATCAAGTGCCGCTTCAACCTGGTCTTTACGGGTGATGTGCTGGCCAGGGATGCCAAAGGCGCTGGCCAGAACGAGGAAATCGGGGTTATCGGTCAGGGTGGTTTCGCTGTAACGCTCCTGGAAAAAGAGCTGCTGCCACTGGCGCACCATGCCTAAACGTTGGTTATCCAGCAGCACGATCTTCACCGGCAGCTGCTTACGCTTGATGGTGCCCAGCTCCTGGACGTTCATCATGAAGGAGCCGTCACCGGAGATACAGATAACCGTATCGTCCGGGCGCGCGACCTGGGCACCCACCGCAGCGGGTAAGCCAAAGCCCATGGTGCCTAAGCCGCTTGAGGTGATGAAGTTTTCCGGGCGCGTGTAGGTCATGTGCTGGGCTGACCACATCTGATGCTGACCTACGTCGGTAGTCACTACGCTGTCCGCAGGCTTACGATCTGAAAGTTGCTTCAACAGTAACGGGGCATAGATCGCCTCACCTGGATGATCGTAACGCCAGTCATGTTCGCGGCGCATCTCTGCTGCATGCTGACGCCACGCGTCGATCGTTAAGGGCTGTTGTAATGCGGGCAGCAGCGCATTGAGATCGCCCTGCAAGGCCACGTGCGCCTGGCGGAGCTTATTCATCTCTGCCGGGTCGATATCCATATGAATGACTTTGGCATTCGGTGCGAAAGTGTTCAGCTTGCCGGTTACGCGATCGTCAAAACGTGCGCCCACGGCAATCAGCAGGTCACACTCCTGCACGGCAAGGTTGGCGGCTTTGGTGCCATGCATCCCCAGCATGCCAAGATAGTAAGGGTAGTCGGCATCCACCGCGCCCAGCCCTTTTAACGTGCAGGTCGCTGGCATTTGGGTGACCGCGATAAATTCGCGCAGGGCCGGAACCGCCTGCGCCATCCCCACGCCGCCGCCGACATAGAGCATCGGCTTTTGCGCGTGGGCCAGCATCTGGCTGGCTTCGCTGACTTCGGCAAACGGGAATGCATCGTCATTCTCAACGGTGGAGAAGTGCGGCTCCAGATCGCCCAACGCAACCTGAATATCTTTTGGGATATCAACCAGAACCGGGCCAGGACGGCCTGAGTTTGCCACCTCAAAGGCTTCCGCCATGACGCGCGGCAGCTCTTCCAGAGATTGCACGAGGAAGCTGTGTTTCGTACAAGCCAGTGACAAACCGAGAACGTCCACTTCCTGGAAAGCATCGGTCCCGATGAAGGGAGAAGCAACCTGGCCGGTGATGGCCACAACGGGAACGGAATCAAGCAGCGCATCAGCCAGGCCGGTGATCAGGTTAGTTGCGCCCGGGCCGGAGGTCGCCATGCAGACGCCTGTTTTCCCGGTTGCACGCGCATAGCCAATGGCCGCCATCGCCGCACCCTGCTCGTGTCGGCACAACAGATGTTCCACGCCGCCGTCATACAACGCATCGTAAATCGGCATAATTGCGCCGCCCGGGTAACCGAAGATGGTATCGACTCCCTGCGCTCGCAACGCATGTACTACCCACTGTGCGCCATTCATAGTTACTTCCCCGTCGTAAATCGAGAGAAACAGAATTTTATGCTATTACTCATCGTCTGCTCCTCGCTTATGTTTTAAGGTCATAAAAAAACCCCCGGACCTTTCGGTGCGGGGGTCTTAGTTCGTTAAGGCTTGATTATTAAGCCTTTCCTCGTCCAAGTGCAGCCCCGCACGGTGGGATAATAATCACCACCACGCTAATCACGACCAGGCTAATCACTAGTAGAAGGGCTGTCATTTTCTATTCTTTTTGCATCTTGTTCGAAGGAATACCTAAAGAGTTATCACAGATATCGAGACGAAGACAACATTTTTTTATAATTCACTTTCTTATTACGCTAATAGTTTAGATAAAAATCATTGTTTTTTATGAGAAAAATAGAAAATGAATTATTTTCATTTTTTTGTTGCTTAGCCAAAGCCGAGAAGGAAAGCTTATTGCTATTTGCGAGCGGCCTTCCATAGCGATGAAAAGCTTACAATTTCGGGGAAATATTAAGGAACCGGCCGCGTAAAAACGCGATTTGCCGATAAAAATCGGCACCTCATAGTGGCATAGTGGCGCTTCAAGGAGGCTCTTTATGTCACTGTCGGTTGTTTATACCCGCGCTGCGTTAGGTGTTAAAGCGCCGCTGATTTCCGTTGAGGTTCACCTCAGTAATGGCCTGCCGGGCTTAACGCTAGTTGGCTTGCCGGAAACCACCGTCAAGGAAGCCAGAGACCGGGTACGCAGCGCAATCATCAATAGCGGTTATACCTTTCCGGCCAAAAAGATCACGATTAACCTGGCGCCAGCCGATCTACCCAAGGAAGGCGGACGATATGATTTACCTATCGCCATTGCGCTTCTCGCCGCCTCTGAGCAACTCTCCTCTCCCAGACTAAGCGCATACGAGTTTGTGGGTGAGCTGGCGCTCACAGGCGCATTAAGAGGGGTTCCTGGCGCAATATCTGGTGCCCTGGCGGCCATTCATGCTGGCAGAGAGATTATCGTTGCCAAGGATAACGCTGCCGAAGTCAGCCTTATCGAACAAAAAGGCTGCCTGGTGGCAGAGCACCTGCAGGAAGTGTGCGCCTTTCTTGAGGGCCGCCACGAGCTGGCTGTGCCCGCTCAGGAGCCGTTTGCAGTAGAAAACAGCGATCAGGATATCAGCGATATTATCGGCCAGGAGCAGGGTAAAAGGGCGCTGGAGATCACCGCAGCCGGCGCACACAACCTGCTGCTGATTGGCCCACCAGGCACAGGCAAAACCATGCTCGCGAGCCGGCTCAATGGTCTGCTACCGCCACTCAGCAACCATGAGGCGCTGGAGAGTGCGGCAATCGTCAGTCTGGTCAACGCCACATCGATGTATAAGCAGTGGCGTCGACGTCCCTTTCGCGCACCGCACCACAGCGCTTCGCTCGTGGCCATGGTAGGCGGGGGTGCAATCCCCGCCCCGGGAGAGATCTCACTGGCGCATAACGGCATTCTCTTTCTGGATGAGTTACCCGAGTTTGAACGGCGTGTGCTGGATGCTTTACGTGAGCCTATCGAATCGGGTCAGATTAACATCTCCCGTACCCGTGCAAAGATCAGTTATCCGGCTCGTTTCCAGCTTATCGCCGCCATGAATCCCAGCCCAACGGGTCATTATCAAGGTAACCATAACCGCTGTTCGCCCGAACAGACGCTTCGCTATCTGGGACGCTTATCGGGCCCGTTTCTCGATCGCTTCGATTTATCGCTTGAGATCCCGCTACCGCCGCCAGGTTTGCTAAGCCAGGCGCACAGAGCAGGAGAGACCAGTCTCACCGTACGAAACAGAGTGATCGCCGCGCAGGAGCGTCAGCTGGTGCGGCAGAATAAACTTAATGCCCATCTGGATAATGCGGAGATCCGCAGGTTTTGCCCCCTCATGGCAGAGGATGCCCTGTGGCTGGAAGAGACTCTCACCCGATTCGGCCTGTCGGTACGTGCCTGGCAACGGCTGCTAAAGGTGGCCCGTACGATTGCTGACCTGGGGGAAAGTGAAAAGATAGAACGCAGACACCTGCAGGAAGCCCTGAGCTATCGCGCTATTGACCGTTTACTCATGCACCTGCAAAAGATGCTGGAATAAAAAAAGGGGCCGTAGCCCCTTATTCTTAATCGTCTGATTCGGTGTAGTCTTCCGCACCTTCCATCTGTGGTTTACCACCAGACAGGGTGTGGAAACGCTTTGGACGTTTGATACGTGCCATATACTTTATCCATACGCGCTCCGCTTCCGTTACCGGCTCACGTTCGCCACGGCAGACGGCAACAAACGATTTTTCGTCTTCAGTGGAGGGTTCGCGTTTTCCTAAATCCAGTTCATTGAAAGCATAACCGTGGCGCTCAAGCAGTTGTGCTTCTTTGATGGTGAAATCACCATGGCGAGAAAATCCGCGTGGATAATTTTTATTGTCGAAAAAACGATTAGTCGTCGTAAAGCTTTCCGCCATCCTACACGCTCCTATATCTTTGGCCGAGCTATTTATGGCGCGGAGTATTAGTTACGCTTGACAGAGCGTCCAACAAAACATTTAAATCATAACGACAAATTATTTTGCGGAGAAAACCGTGGATACGGAATTGCTAAAAACTTTCCTCGAAGTGAGCAGAACTCGCCACTTTGGGCGCGCCGCAGAAGCGCTTTATCTGACGCAGTCGGCGGTGAGCTTTCGTATTCGTCAGCTTGAAAATCAGCTTGGAGTGAACCTTTTTACCCGCCATCGCAACAACATTCGATTAACGCCTGCCGGTGAAAAGCTTCTGCCCTATGCAGAAACTTTAATGAATACCTGGCAGGCCGCGCGTAAGGAAGTTGCTCATACCTCAAAGCATAATGAATTTTCTATCGGTGCCAGCGCCTCTTTATGGGAGTGTATGCTCAGCCCCTGGCTTAGTCGCTTATACCGCTCTCACGCACAACTGCAGTTTGAGGCCCGCATTGCGCAGCGACAGTCTCTGGTTAAGCAGTTACATGAACGACAGCTGGATCTGCTGATCACCACCGAAGCCCCGAAAATGGATGAATTTAGCAGCCAGATCCTCGGGCAGTTCACCCTGGCGCTTTATGCTGCTGAACCTTCGGCCATGAAAAGCGACCTGAACTATCTGCGACTGGAATGGGGGCCTGATTTCCAGCCGCATGAAACGGGTTTGATTGCCATTGATGATGTTCCGGTCCTGACCACCAGTTCTGCCGAGATAGCCTGCCAGCAACTCGCATCGCTAAAAGGTTGTACCTGGTTGCCACAGCGCTGGGCCAGTCAGAAAGCCGGCCTGTATACGGTGACGGATTCAGCCCTGCTTCAGAGGCCGCTGTACGCCATCTGGCTGCAGAACAGTGACAAGCAAGGGCAAATTAAAGATCTGCTTAAAATCAATGTGATGGATTAAGGGAAGTGTTGCAGGGACGCAACGCAAAGATGACTGAGAGGAAGGTATTTGCTTTCTGACAGGCAAAAAAAATCCTTTGCCGAAGCAAAGGATTCTTATATGGCAGGGGCGGAGAGACTCGAACTCGCGACACCCGGTTTTGGAGACCGGTGCTCTACCAACTGAGCTACGCCCCTAAATTTCTTACTACTAAGCCTGCTAATAAAGCAGGCTTAGTTTAAATAGGTGGCGGAACGGACGGGACTCGAACCCGCGACCCCCTGCGTGACAGGCAGGTATTCTAACCGACTGAACTACCGCTCCACCGAATACTTCTGTAACCACCGGTTTAATGCCCCGGTTCACTACGTAATTTGATGCCTGGCAGTTCCCTACTCTCGCATGGGGAGACCCCACACTACCATCGGCGCTACGGCGTTTCACTTCTGAGTTCGGCATGGGGTCAGGTGGGACCACCGCGCTACAGCCGCCAGGCAAATTCTGTTGTTCACCCCGCCCGCAGGCGCAGTGACTAATCTGTATCAGCTGAAAATCTCTCAAATCCGCCGAAACAGCTTCGGCGTTGTAAGGTTAAGCCTCACGGTTCATTAGTATCGGTTAGCTCAACGCATCGCTGCGCTTACACACCCGACCTATCAACGTCGTCGTCTTCAACGTTCCTTTAGGAGCCTTAAAGGCTCAGGGAGAACTCATCTCGGGGCAAGTTTCGTGCTTAGATGCTTTCAGCACTTATCTCTTCCGCATTTAGCTACCGGGCAGTGCCATTGGCATGACAACCCGAACACCAGTGATGCGTCCACTCCGGTCCTCTCGTACTAGGAGCAGCCCCCTCAATTCTCCAGCGCCCACGGCAGATAGGGGACCGAACTGTCTCACGACGTTCTAAACCCAGCTCGCGTACCACTTTAAACGGCGAACAGCCGTACCCTTGGGACCTACTTCAGCCCCAGGATGTGATGAGCCGACATCGAGGTGCCAAACACCGCCGTCGATATGAACTCTTGGGCGGTATCAGCCTGTTATCCCCGGAGTACCTTTTATCCGTTGAGCGATGGCCCTTCCATACAGAACCACCGGATCACTATGACCTGCTTTCGCACCTGCTCGAGCCGTCACTCTCGCAGTCAAGCTAGCTTATGCCATTGCACTAACCTCCTGATGTCCGACCAGGATTAGCTAACCTTCGTGCTCCTCCGTTACTCTTTAGGAGGAGACCGCCCCAGTCAAACTACCCACCAGACACTGTCCGCAACCCGGATTACGGGTCTACGTTAGAACACCAGCCATTAAAGGGTGGTATTTCAAGGATGGCTCCACGCAGACTGGCGTCCACGCTTCAAAGCCTCCCACCTATCCTACACATCAAGGACCAGTGTTCAGTGTCAAGCTATAGTAAAGGTTCACGGGGTCTTTCCGTCTTGCCGCGGGTACACTGCATCTTCACAGCGATTTCAATTTCACTGAGTCTCGGGTGGAGACAGCCTGGCCATCATTACGCCATTCGTGCAGGTCGGAACTTACCCGACAAGGAATTTCGCTACCTTAGGACCGTTATAGTTACGGCCGCCGTTTACCGGGGCTTCGATCAAGAGCTTCGCGTTGCCGCTAACCCCATCAATTAACCTTCCGGCACCGGGCAGGCGTCACACCGTATACGTCCACTTTCGTGTTTGCACAGTGCTGTGTTTTTTTAATAAACAGTTGCAGCCAGCTGGTATCTTCGACTGATTTCAGCTCCACCCGCAGGGGCTTCACCTACACATCAGCGTGCCTTCTCCCGAAGTTACGGCACCATTTTTGCCTAGTTCCTTCACCCGAGTTCTCTCAAGCGCCTTGGTATTCTCTACCTGACCACCTGTGTCGGTTTGGGGGTACGATTTGATGTTACCTGATGCTTAGAGGCTTTTCCCGGAAGCAGGGCATTTGTTGCTTCAGCACCGTAGTGCCTCGTCATCACACCTCAGCGTTAACAAGGTTCCGGATTTACCTGGAACCTCCGCCTACATGCTTAAACCGGGACAACCGTCGCCCGGCCAACATAGCCTTCTCCGTCCCCCTTCGCAGTAACACCGAGTACAGGAATATTAACCTGTTTCCCATCGACTACGCCTTTCGGCCTCGCCTTAGGGGTCGACTCACCCTGCCCCGATTAACGTTGGACAGGAACCCTTGGTCTTCCGGCGAGCGGGTTTTTTTCACCCGCTTTATCGTTACTTATGTCAGCATTCGCACTTCTGATACCTCCAGCATGCCTCACAGCACACCTTCGACGGCTTACAGAACGCTCCCCTACCCAACAACACATAGTGTCGCTGCCGCAGCTTCGGTGCATGGTTTAGCCCCGTTACATCTTCCGCGCAGGCCGACTCGACCAGTGAGCTATTACGCTTTCTTTAAATGATGGCTGCTTCTAAGCCAACATCCTGGCTGTCTGTGCCTTCCCACATCGTTTCCCACTTAACCATGACTTTGGGACCTTAGCTGGCGGTCTGGGTTGTTTCCCTCTTCACGACGGACGTTAGCACCCGCCGTGTGTCTCCCGTGATAACATTCTCCGGTATTCGCAGTTTGCATCGGGTTGGTAAGCCGGGATGGCCCCCTAGCCGAAACAGTGCTCTACCCCCGGAGATGAATTCACGAGGCGCTACCTAAATAGCTTTCGGGGAGAACCAGCTATCTCCCGGTTTGATTGGCCTTTCACCCCCAGCCACAGGTCATCCGCTAATTTTTTTCAACATTAGTCGGTTCGGTCCTCCAGTTAGTGTTACCCAACCTTCAACCTGCCCATGGCTAGATCACCGGGTTTCGGGTCTATACCCTGCAACTTAACGCCCAGTTAAGACTCGGTTTCCCTTCGGCTCCCCTATACGGTTAACCTTGCTACAGAATATAAGTCGCTGACCCATTATACAAAAGGTACGCAGTCACACCACAAGGGTGCTCCCACTGCTTGTACGTACACGGTTTCAGGTTCTTTTTCACTCCCCTCGCCGGGGTTCTTTTCGCCTTTCCCTCACGGTACTGGTTCACTATCGGTCAGTCAGGAGTATTTAGCCTTGGAGGATGGTCCCCCCATATTCAGACAGGATACCACGTGTCCCGCCCTACTCTTCGAGTTCACAGCAAGTGTATCTTCGTGTACGGGAGTATCACCCTGTACCCTGCGACTTTCCAGACGCTTCCACTGACACACATGCTGATTCAGACTCCGGGCTGCTCCCCGTTCGCTCGCCGCTACTGGGGGAATCTCGGTTGATTTCTTTTCCTCAGGGTACTTAGATGTTTCAGTTCCCCTGGTTCGCTTCGTTAAGCTATGTATTCACTTAACGATAGTGTGACGAGTCACACTGGGTTTCCCCATTCGGAAATCGTCGGTTATAACGGTTCATATCACCTTACCGACGCTTATCGCAGATTAGCACGTCCTTCATCGCCTCTGACTGCCTAGGCATCCACCGTGTACGCTTGGTCGCTTAACCTCACAACCCGAAGATGTTTCTTTCGATTCATCATCGACTTGCGAAAATTTGAGAGACTCTGACACACCGCTTATCTGTTCCTGTTTCGGAGAACAGACAGGGCGTGTCGTTTCAATTTTCAGCTTGATCCAGATTTTTAAAGAGCAAAACTTCGCAGCGCACCTTCTCAGGTACACTCTGAAGTTTTCTTGTTGTCGCAGTAAAGGATGGTGGAGCTATGCGGGATCGAACCGCAGACCTCCTGCGTGCAAGGCAGGCGCTCTCCCAGCTGAGCTATAGCCCCATCGTAGTTAATCTCTTCAAATTTGCATCGCAAATTTGGTAGGCCTGAGTGGACTTGAACCACCGACCTCACCCTTATCAGGGGTGCGCTCTAACCACCTGAGCTACAAGCCTGCAGAGATTTTTACTGCTTACTTTTCATCAGACAATCTGTGTGAGCACTGCAAAGGCAGGTTCTTTAAGGTAAGGAGGTGATCCAACCGCAGGTTCCCCTACGGTTACCTTGTTACGACTTCACCCCAGTCATGAATCACAAAGTGGTAAGCGCCCTCCCGAAGGTTAAGCTACCTACTTCTTTTGCAACCCACTCCCATGGTGTGACGGGCGGTGTGTACAAGGCCCGGGAACGTATTCACCGTAGCATTCTGATCTACGATTACTAGCGATTCCGACTTCATGGAGTCGAGTTGCAGACTCAATCCGGACTACGACGCACTTTATGAGGTCCGCTTGCTCTCGCGAGGTCGCTTCTCTTTGTATGCGCCATTGTAGCACGTGTGTAGCCCTACTCGTAAGGGCCATGATGACTTGACGTCATCCCCACCTTCCTCCAGTTTATCACTGGCAGTCTCCTTTGAGTTCCCGGCCGGACCGCTGGCAACAAAGGATAAGGGTTGCGCTCGTTGCGGGACTTAACCCAACATTTCACAACACGAGCTGACGACAGCCATGCAGCACCTGTCTCAGAGTTCCCGAAGGCACCAAAGCATCTCTGCTAAGTTCTCTGGATGTCAAGAGTAGGTAAGGTTCTTCGCGTTGCATCGAATTAAACCACATGCTCCACCGCTTGTGCGGGCCCCCGTCAATTCATTTGAGTTTTAACCTTGCGGCCGTACTCCCCAGGCGGTCGACTTAACGCGTTAGCTCCGGAAGCCACTCCTCAAGGGAACAACCTCCAAGTCGACATCGTTTACGGCGTGGACTACCAGGGTATCTAATCCTGTTTGCTCCCCACGCTTTCGCACCTGAGCGTCAGTCTTTGTCCAGGGGCCGCCTTCGCCACCGGTATTCCTCCAGATCTCTACGCATTTCACCGCTACACCTGGAATTCTACCCCCCTCTACAAGACTCTAGCCTGCCAGTTTCGAATGCAGTTCCCAGGTTGAGCCCGGGGATTTCACATCCGACTTGACAGACCGCCTGCGTGCGCTTTACGCCCAGTAATTCCGATTAACGCTTGCACCCTCCGTATTACCGCGGCTGCTGGCACGGAGTTAGCCGGTGCTTCTTCTGCGAGTAACGTCAATCGATGAGGTTATTAACCTCACCGCCTTCCTCCTCGCTGAAAGTACTTTACAACCCGAAGGCCTTCTTCATACACGCGGCATGGCTGCATCAGGCTTGCGCCCATTGTGCAATATTCCCCACTGCTGCCTCCCGTAGGAGTCTGGACCGTGTCTCAGTTCCAGTGTGGCTGGTCATCCTCTCAGACCAGCTAGGGATCGTCGCCTAGGTGAGCCGTTACCCCACCTACTAGCTAATCCCATCTGGGCACATCTGATGGCAAGAGGCCCGAAGGTCCCCCTCTTTGGTCTTGCGACGTTATGCGGTATTAGCTACCGTTTCCAGTAGTTATCCCCTCCATCAGGCAGTTTCCCAGACATTACTCACCCGTCCGCCGCTCGTCACCCGAAGAGCAAGCTCTTCTGTGCTACCGCTCGACTTGCATGTGTTAGGCCTGCCGCCAGCGTTCAATCTGAGCCATGATCAAACTCTTCAATTTAAGTTTGATGCTCGTGAATTAAACTTCGTAATGAATTACGTATGTTCACTCAGAGACTTGGCATTCATTTATTGTCCGTAGACATTAAGAATCCATGTCACTTTGAGTGCCCACACAGATTGTCTGATAAATTGTTAAAGAGCAGTGCAACGCGGCTTTCGCTCACCGTTGCGAGGTCCCGTATAATACGTTTTCCTCATTCAGAGTCAAGCAATTATTTTTCGCTTTTCTCTGTCGGCGTTCATCTCTGAAGCCTGCTGTCACGGCGGTTTGTAATCCGTTGTTCCGTGTCAGTGGAGGCGCATTATAGGGAGTTCTCCGGCAGTGACAAGAGCTAATTTAAAAAAATCTTTCAACCGTCTTTTTTTTGCTCAAAAACGTGCTACAGCGCTAGTTTTTCGAGCGTTTCGAAGCCGTAACGCTGCAAAACGGGTAAAAGTTGCTCAGTCTCAGCAGTCAATGCCATGCAATAAGCGACATTCGCGTCGGCAGATTTTGCATCTGGCGCTTCATGTTCAAGTAGCCACGCAGTGCGACGAGCGATAGCCGCGCCCGAATCCACCAGTCGGGTACCTTCCGGCAGTACGGCAAGCAGCTCTTCCTGCAATAAAGGGAAATGCGTGCAGCCCAGGACTACCGTGTCTGGCGGCTCCGCCATACGCAGCCAGGGACGCAGAATACGACGCAGCTCTTCCAGCGACACCGGTTGACCGTGCAGTTTCGCTTCTGCCATTTCCACCAGCTCGGCAGACCCTAACATCGCGATCTGACATTCATTGGCAAAGCGTTCGATCAGTTCGCGGGTATAGGGGCGCTTCACCGTACCGCGCGTTGCCAGCAGTCCCACCACTCCATTCGCCGTCAGGCGCGCCGCAGGTTTAATCGCAGGCACCACGCCGACAACCGGGAACGGGAATTTTTCGCGTAAGGCGGGGAGGGAAACCGTACTCGCCGTATTACAGGCAATCACCGCCAGTGCGAGAGGGTAATGCTGTTGTACGGCGGTGACGATTTCAACGACGCGTTCGACGATAAACGCTTCGCTCTTTTCCCCATACGGAAAAGCCACATTATCGAATGCATAGATGTAATGAAGATCCGGCAGGAGATGTCGAATCTCATCATAGACTGAAAGCCCACCGACACCGGAGTCAAACACCAGTACGGTGGGACGTGGGTCAGAAGGTGTAGCTGCCAGACAAGGTGTATTCCCGTCCTGCAGTTTCGTAGCCATAAACTGTCTCGTAGTCTTTATCGAACAGGTTGGCGATTTTACCACGAACTGTAAGGTGAGAGGTGACAGGATATGAAACTGCGAGATCCCACAGGCTTACGCCGCCCATTTTTACTCTGCGAGACGGGTACGAACTGAAGTCATCGTCATAACGGGTACCCAGGTAGCGATAGGCCAGATTCCAGTCGAGATCCCACACCTGCGTATCCAGCTGGTACTTCACCTGCTGCTTCGAACGGCGAGCGAGCACTTCGTTGGTTTTGGCATTCCGCGGATCAACATAGTCATAAGAAATCTGATGCCCTACCGGCCCGGTATCGAACTGGGCCGTGGCTTCGATGCCTTTGATGCGCGCTTTATTAACGTTGTAATAACGGAACGTGCGCGGGTCGCTGCTGATCAGGTTGTCAATATCGTTACGATAACCCGATACACGCCAGGTCACCGGGCCGGTCAGCCCCTCGAAGCCGCCTTCCCACTGCTTGCTCTCTTCCGGCTTCAGGTCCGGGTTGCCATACCTCGTACTATGGATCTGGCTCATGGTCGGCGCTTTATAGGCCGTGCCGTAGGAAGCGATGATCCGGTAACCGTCGATAAACTCCCATCCGGCGCTGGTCTGCCAGGTGTTATGGTTACCAAAGTTAGAGTTATCGTCATTACGCGCTGCGGCTTCCAGGGTGACGCTATCGAACTGCTGCATGGCAGACAGGAACACGCCGGTGTTGCGCTGGTCGTAGCCTTTCTCCAGATAACCCGTTCCTGCCTGGGTTTTTTGCTTCTGCCAGTCCAGACCAGCACCGATATTGCCGTGACCAACCGTGACGGTGTTCATCCACTGGGTGGTGTACTGCTTAACATCATCCATGGTAGCGGAAGAAGCATACCGGCCTTTGCTCGGATCGTAGTTCTGGTCTTTACTGCGACCGTAACCGGCTACCAGCTGCGTCTGATAGATCCCCTGGTTATAGCGCAGGCCGGTGTCCCAGTTCTGGCTGTAAAGCTGACGGGTGTCCGGGCGACCATCAATACCCGTTGCGCCATAGTTATCATAGCCGTCATACGCGGTGCGGTTGTCATAACCGAGCCCACGCACGAAACCGCTCAGGTTGTCGGTGATCTGCTGCTCAACAGAGCCAAATAACGACTTACTCATAAAGCCGTCGCGATCGGGCTGGCGTGGCGCATCGGCCGCATCGATATCGAAGCCGCGGGTGTACGTGTAATTGCCAGCCATGGTGATTTTGGTTTTATCCAGTACCTGCTGGAATGAACCATCGTAGGATTGATAGCCTTTCGAGCCGACGCTGGCGGTGATTTCCGCCCCTGGCTTGTCCCAACCCGTAATGATGTTAATCACGCCGCCAATCGCATCCGAACCATACAGGGCCGAGCGCGGGCCACGAATGTATTCGACACGCTGAATGAGCGAAACGGGGATTTGGCTGAGATCAGGTGAGTTACTGATCCCGGCGTTATTCAGTGGAATACCGTCGATCAGCACCAGCACATGACGGGATTCCGTCCCGCGAATAAAGGTAGAGGAGTTGGCACCCATGCCGCCGCTTTGGGCGATATCCACACCCGGTAAGCGTGACATGACTTCAACGACGCTTTTTGCCTGCCAGCGTTCAATATCTTCCCGGGTAACAACGGAGCTGGGAGCCAGAACGGTATTAGCAGGTTGTGCAACACGGTTTGCCGTCACCACCAACGCGTCTGCGCTATCCTGCGCCCAGCCCGAAAATGCCGTGACGGAAAGCGCCGTCAGCAGCGATACTTTTTTAATCATTGTAAAAGCATCCACAATATAAGAAGGATGCCGCAGGCCTCACCCATAGCACGCGATGATGAAACCAAATGCGACGTGATCCCGGCAGGTCTTCGGGCTAGGTGGCTTTAGAAGGATGAAGACTTCCCATTTTCACAGTGTCTACAGCTCTCATCCCGCCAGTCTTTACCGCTGCGCGTCAGCTCCAGATTTGCACTGGATTCCCTTTTCACTCAAAAGAGACCGGAAACATAATGCTACATTTAGACACGTATAGATGTCCAGACTGCCGTTAACCATTAAGGCTGGACATCCCCTGCACAATCCCTACAATCCCCGCGTAATTCATCATCAATCAGGAAGCATCATGACCCCCGAACACCTCCCGACAGAACAGTACGACGCGCAACTGGCAGAGAAAGTCGTCCGTCTGCAAAGTATGATGACGCCTTTTGCTGCGCCTGCGCCTGAGGTGTTCCGCTCCCCGGTCAGCCACTACCGTATGCGTGCCGAATTCCGCATCTGGCACGACGGCGACGATCTGTATCACATCATTTTCGATCAGCAGACCAAAAGCCGTATCCGCGTGGACAGTTTCCCGGCGGCCAGCGAGCTGATTAACCAGTTAATGACGCTGATAATGGACGGCGTGCGCAATAATCCGCTGCTGCGCCATAAGCTGTTCCAGATTGACTACCTGACCACCCAAAGCAATCAGGCCATAGTCTCCCTGCTGTACCATAAAGCGCTGAATGACGAGTGGCGCCAGGCCGCAGAAGCCCTGCGTGATGCGCTGCGCGCGCAGAACATCAACGTGCACCTGATTGGCCGCGCGACAAAAACCAAAATCATGCTGGATCAGGATTTCATTGATGAGCGCCTGCCGGTAGCGGGCAAAGAGATGATTTATCGCCAGGTTGAGAACAGCTTTACTCAGCCGAACGCGGCAATGAACGTGCAGATGCTGGAGTGGGCGCTGAAGGCTACTGAAGGTTCAACCGGCGATCTGCTGGAGCTGTACTGCGGTAACGGTAACTTCTCGCTGGCGCTGGCGCGTAACTTTAATCGCGTACTGGCTACCGAAATCGCCAAACCGTCGGTCGCTTCCGCACAGTACAACATCGCGGCGAACCACATTGATAATGTGCAGATCGTTCGCATGTCGGCGGAAGAGTTTACTCAGGCGATGAACGGCGTGCGGGAGTTTAATCGTCTGCAGGGGATTGATCTGAAGAGCTACCAGTGTGAGACGATTTTCGTCGATCCGCCGCGCAGCGGGCTGGACAGCGAAACCGAGAAGATGGTGCAGGCATACCCGCGTATTCTGTATATCTCCTGTAACCCGGAGACCTTATGCAAGAACCTGGAAACATTAAGCCAGACGCACAATGTTGAACGTCTGGCATTGTTCGATCAGTTCCCGTATACGCACCATATGGAGTGCGGCGTATTACTGACGGCCCGGTAAGTCGTATTGCAGGGTGGCGCTGCGCTTACCCGGCCTACAAAACCGTTACTCTGGCAGTTGCTGCTTACGGTTACGCATTTTAAAGCCGATCCAGAAGACCAGCGCTACCGACAGCACCGCAGGCAGGAAGTTAGAGCCAATGTCCGGGTACTCTGCACGCACCACGGTGCTATACAGCAGGACACCCAGCACAAAGAACGCCGCCGACAATGCCGGTAACCCCACCGGCATGGTGCGATTCTGATAACGCTGATGCAGACAGTACACCGTCAGCACCAGAGAGATCATCGGGAAAACCGAGAACGGTACAATAGAGCTAAAAATCGCTGCAAAGGTACCGTTAATGGATAAGCCAGCGATCAATGCCAGCAACAATGTTCCTTTATCCTGTCCTGTCTGTTTCATTACTCACCTTTCACTCATCGGATTGATGCGCCAGTTTTTCTTGTTCACGGCGATACCAGTAATACGCTCCCTTAGAGATCATCCGCAGTTGCAATACCAGTCGCTCTTCGAGTTGCTTGCGTTGTTCAACGCTTACATCCAGTGCTTCGGCGCCCGCACTGAAGACTATTGTTACCATCGCCTCGGCCTGCGCTTCAGTGAAGGCGCGCGGCATATGGTTTTCGAGTTCAAGATAGTCGGCAAGTTCCGCAATAAAATGCTGAATCTCACGCGCCACGGCGGCACGAAACGCGGCCGAGGTACCCGAGCGTTCCCGCAACAGTAAACGAAATGCGTTAGGATTGTTGCCGATAAACTCCATAAAGGTGGAAACGGAGGTGCGGATCACGCTGCCCCCTTTGGCGATACGCTGACGCGCCTGGCGCATCAGCTGGCGGAGCATCAGCCCGCTCTCATCCACCATGGTCAGACCCAGTTCATCTACGTCACGGAAGTGACGGTAGAAAGAGGTAGGCGCAATCCCGGCTTCGCGTGCGACTTCGCGCAGGCTCAGACTGGCAAAACTTCGCTCGGCACTCAGTTGACTGAATGCGGCTTCTACCAGCGAACGCCGGGTTTTCTCTTTTTGTTGTGCTCTTACGCCCATCACGATAGTTGAATCCTTCCAAAGGCCCGCTGGCACTATACCAGAGAATAAAATTAATCGGTTTACCTGGCTTACAGAATGAGGGTTTCCATGTTGTTTGTGCTCCATCACGCGAAAAGAGCACAACGATAATTGGGTTATCCTGCCAATGATGTTACTATTCTGTTGCTTTTATGTATAAGAACAGGTAAGCCTTACCATGTCACATTCCTACGATTACGACGCAATAGTTATTGGTTCCGGCCCCGGCGGCGAAGGCGCTGCTATGGGACTGGTAAAACAGGGAGCCAGAGTAGCGGTCATTGAGCGCTACCATAACGTTGGCGGCGGCTGTACCCACTGGGGCACCATCCCTTCCAAAGCCCTCCGCCACGCCGTCAGCCGCATTATTGAATTCAATCAGAACCCTCTTTACAGCGATCACTCCCGTCTTCTCCGCTCCTCTTTTGCCGATATCCTGAATCATGCGGATACCGTGATTAATCAGCAGACGCGGATGCGCCAGGGTTTTTATGAGCGCAACCACTGTGAAATTCTGCAGGGCAGCGCACATTTCGTTGATGAGCACACGCTGGCGCTGGAGTGTCATGACGGTTCCGTCGAGACCATCACCGCCGAGAAATTTGTGATCGCCTGCGGCTCGCGCCCGTACCGTCCGGCCGATGTGGATTTCTCCCACCCGCGCGTTTACGACAGCGACTCCATCCTGAGCCTGCACCACGAGCCGCGCCACGTGCTGATCTACGGCGCCGGGGTGATCGGCTGTGAATATGCCTCCATCTTCCGCGGCATGAACGTCAAAGTTGACCTGATCAACACCCGCGACCGTCTGCTGGCGTTCCTCGATCAGGAGATGTCCGACTCGCTCTCGTATCACTTCTGGAACAGCGGCGTCGTCATTCGTCACAACGAAGAGTACGAGAAGATCGAACCCTGCGATGATGGCGTGATCATGCACCTGAAGTCCGGCAAAAAGCTGAAAGCCGACTGCCTGCTGTATGCCAACGGCCGTACAGGTAATACCGATTCGCTGGCGCTGGAAAACATCGGCCTGACCACCGACAGTCGTGGACAGCTCAAGGTCAACAGCATGTATCAGACCGCCCTGCCGCATATCTATGCCGTGGGTGACGTGATTGGTTACCCAAGCCTGGCGTCAGCGGCGTATGACCAGGGGCGCATTGCCGCTCAGGCGCTGGTGAAAGGTGAAGCGACGGCCCATCTGATTGAAGATATCCCGACCGGCATTTACACCATTCCGGAGATCAGCTCAGTCGGTAAAACCGAACAGCAGCTGACGGCCATGAAGGTGCCTTACGAGGTGGGTCGTGCCCAGTTTAAACATCTGGCGCGGGCGCAAATCGTCGGGATGAGCGTGGGTACGCTGAAGATCCTGTTCCATCGCGAGACGAAAGAGATCCTCGGCATTCACTGCTTCGGTGAACGTGCGGCGGAAATCATTCATATCGGCCAGGCGATCATGGAGCAAAAAGGTGGCGGTAACACTATCGAGTACTTTGTTAATACCACCTTTAACTACCCGACCATGGCGGAAGCCTATCGGGTAGCGGCGCTGAACGGCTTAAACCGCCTGTTTTAACGCACTGTCGAAACGGCCATCCATCGAACTGCGGATGGCCTCTGCCAGCTGCTCATAGCGGCTGCGCAGCGGCGACCCCGGACGATAGACCAGACCAATAGTACGACGTGGCTCCGGCTTGATGCACGGCAGATAAACCACTCCATCGCGACGACGCTCCGGCGGCACTGACAGCGCGGGCAGCAGTGTAATACCGCTTCCTGCCGCCACCATGTTGCGCAGCGTTTCCAGGCTGGTTGCACGGAAGTGGGTATCTTCATCGGCACCCGCTTCAAAACAGAAGCCCATCGCCTGATCGCGCAGGCAGTGGCCATCTTCCAGCATCAGCAGTTTTTCACCGGCCAGATCGGCCATCGGCACACGATCGCGGTTTGCCCACGGGTGATCCTCGTAGATCGCCAGCATCATCGGCTCATCAAACAGCGGCACTTCGATAAAGGCTTCACTCTCTTTGACCAGCGCCAGAATGGCACAGTCGAGCTTACCGCTATCTAACTGTGCCAGCAGCTGATGGGTTTGCGCTTCGTGCAGGTACATTTCGAGTTTCGGGAAGGTCTGATGCAGCATCGGAATAATTTGCGGCAACAGGTACGGGCCAACGGTTGGGATCAGGCCAATATGCAGCGGGCCGGACATGGTCTCCCCCTGCTGGCTTGCCATTTCCTTGAGCACTTTGACCTCGCGCAGTACGGTGCGCGCCTGATCCACCAGCAGAAGACCTGCCTGGGTGAACAGCACTTTACGACTGGTGCGCTCCAGCAGCATCACGCCCAGTTCGTCTTCCAGCTTACGGATTTGACCGCTAAGCGTAGGCTGACTGACGTGGCAGGAATCTGCCGCGCGGCGAAAATGGCGGTGTTCAGCTAATGCGACCAGGTATTCAAGATCACGAATATTCATTATTCATCCTCCGTCGCCACGATAGTTCATGGCGATAGATAGCATAGCAACGAACGATTATCCCTATCAAGCGTTCTGTTGAATAATGCATCACAGAGACGAGGCGGCACCGATTACCCTTGAAGTCCCGCCCCGTCTTACGAGTTTCTCTCAAAACTCGAACAACTAAAGCCAACGTGAACTTTTGCGGACCCCGTGGTCCGCTTTTTTTTGCGTAAAAAAGCCCAACTCGAGGTTGGGCTTCAGTACATAGGCCGGGTAAGCGAAGCGCCACCCGGCGTTTAAACCGTCATACCAGGCGGTTTTTCGCATCCGCAATCGCCTGCGCCACCTGCTTCGGCGACACGCCGCCTTTCGCCGCACGCTTATCCAGACAGGATTGCAGCGCCAGGATTGGATAAACATCATCGCCAATCACGCTGCTGAATTTCTGCAGGTCGGCCAGCGGCAGATCTTCCAGCGGTTTGCCCTGACGAATGGCCTCAACAACCGCTTCACCGACAATATGGTGCGCCTCACGGAAGGGTACGCCTTTGGCGACCAGGTAATCCGCCAGCTCGGTGGAGTTCGCATAGCCCTGCTGGGCCGCTTCCTGGCAACGCGGGCGTTTCACCTGAATGCCGTCCAGCACCAGCGCCGCCATATGCAGACAGTCCAGCCAGGTGTCGAGCGCGTCGAACAGCCCTTCTTTGTCTTCCTGCATATCTTTGTTGTAGGCCAGCGGGAGCCCTTTGAGGGTCATCATCATGCCGGTCAGCGCGCCCTGCACACGGCCACACTTGCCGCGGATCAGCTCCAGCGCGTCCGGGTTTTTCTTCTGCGGCATCAGGGAAGAGCCGGAGGTCACTCGATCCGAGAGCTCAACAAAACCGGCTTCACCAGAGTTGAAGAAGATCAGGTCTTCGGCAAAGCGCGACAGGTGCACCATACCGATAGAGGCATTGGAAAGCAGCTCCAGCACGTGATCGCGGTCGGACACGCTGTCCAGGCTGTTGCGGGTCGCAGAGGCAAAACCCAGCCAGCCGGCCAGCTGTTCACGGTCAATTTCATAGGCGGTACCGGCCAGCGCGCCGCTGCCCAGCGGGCTCACGTCCAGACGCTTCAGGGTATCCTGCAGACGGCTCTCGTCGCGCGCCAGCATTTCAACGTAGGCCAGCGACCAGTGCGCAAAAGTCACAGGCTGCGCGCGCTGCAGGTGGGTATAACCCGGCATCACCGCATCCTGATTGTTCTGCGCGGTTTCCACCAGCGCGTTCTGCAGCTGACGGTTCGCCGCCAGCAGCTCCACCACGGTATCTTTACACCACAGCTTCAGGTCGGTTGCGACCTGATCGTTACGGCTCCGGCCGGTGTGCAGCTTTTTACCCAGCTGGCCAACTTTGTCGATCAGTTTGCCTTCCACCCAGCTGTGAATATCTTCGGCGTCGCTCTCGAGGATCTGCTGCGGGTTCAGACGCACCTCTTCCAGCAGATTGTTTAGCGCCTCTTCCAGCTGCAGCTGTTCGTCAGTGGACAGCACGCCCACGGTGACCAGCGCTTTGGACCAGGCCACAGAGCCGACGATATCCTGTTCGGCCAGGCGGTAGTCGAAGCGCAAAGAGTCGTTGAACTGTTTGAACCGCTGATCCGCTGCCTGTGTAAAACGCCCACCCCAAAGTGCCATAACATGCTTCCTTAATATCTTTGAATTTCATTGCCCGGTGGCGCTGCGCTTACCGGGCCTACAAAACAATGAATCGATTACGCCAGAATACGCGTGCCGATCGGCGTGCCGTTAAACAGCGCCGGCAGTTGCTCCGCGTTGCGCCAGGAGGCGATATCCACCGGACGACCCAGCGTGCGGGCAGCATCCAGCGCCGCATTCACTTTCACAATCATGCCGTCGGTAATAATGCCCTGAGCGATCAGCTGTTCGGCTTTCTCAGCCGTCATTTCCGCAATGCGCTGGCCTTTGCCGTCCAGAATACCGCTCACGTCAGAGAGCAGGATCAGGTCAGCACCCAGCGTCGCCGCCAGGGCGGTTGCCGCCTGGTCCGCGTTGACGTTCATTAGATCGCCCTCTTCGGTCACACCGATAGAGCTCACTACTGGCAGAAAACCACCTTCCAGCAGCGTATTAATCAGTTTTGGCGAACCCGGCTGGGCAAGCCCTACATGGCCAAGCTCTTCATCAAGCTGGGTCACCTTGACGCTGTCGCCATCGCCCAGATAGAGGCCCACGGAAGCGATATGGTGTTTCTTCGCCCAGGACAGCAGGGTTTTGTTGGCGGTGCCCGCCAGCGCGCCGGTAATAATATCGATCTGGTCAGCAGGCGTGACGCGCAGGCCGTTCTTCTTTTTCACCGGCAGGTTAAGGCCTTTCATTAACTCATCGACCACACAGCCGCCGCCGTGAACAATCACCAGCGGGCGTTGATGGGATTCGCGGTAGTTGACCAGCGCGGTAAACAGACGCTCCAGCGCCTCTTCGCTGTCCAGCAGTACACCACCAAGCTTGATAATTAATGGGTTCATCATCACACCTTAAATAAGAGACTGCGTTTCAGCATAGCCAAAACGAATATTTGCGCACTGCATTGCCTGGGCGGCTGCGCCTTTGAGTAAGTTATCTTCTGCGGCCACCACAATCAGGTGCTCGCCCTGCACGGCGAAGCCGATATCGCAGAACGGCAGGCCGACCACGTTTTTCAGCGCCGGCACGCCTTTGTCATACAGACGCACCAGTGGTTTATCCGCATAGGCCGTCGTGAAGACCGCATTCACCTGGTCTTTAGTCACGCCCGGCTTCAGGCGGCAGGTAATGGTTTCGAGGATCCCGCGCGGGAAGCTGCCCAGATGCGGGGTGAAGATGACATCCGCCCCCAGATGGGTAGTGATTTCCGGGTGATGACGGTGATTGAACACGCCATACGGCTGCAGGCTCACTTCGCAGAAGCTGTTGGAGATAGCGGCCTTGCGCCCCGCTCCGCTCACGCCGCTGGTGGCGTTGATCACCGGCCACTGGTTCAGATCCAGCAGGTCCGCGTCGATCAGCGGCTTCAGCGAGAGCTGCGCCGCCGTCGGGTAGCAACCCGGTACAGCAATCAGGTTCGCTTCTTTCAGCGCATCTGCGCTCCACTCCGCCAGACCATACACCGCTTTTTCAAGCAGGTCCGGGTGCTGGTGGGTGAAGCCATAGTATTTTTCATAGAACGCGGCGTCGTTCACACGGAACGCACCGGAGAGGTCGAATACCACGCAGCCGGCGGCCAGGAACTGCGGCGCCAGGTCGTGGCTGACTTCGTGAGCGGTGGCTAAAAACACCACGTCCACGCCGTCGGTAAACTCGCTGATATCCGACATTGGCTGCAACGGCAGATCGACAATCCCTTTAAGTTGCAGATGTAAATCGGAAATTAACTTTCCTGCATCATTGCTTTGCGCTGAGACAGTCAAAGCGGTTATGGTCATATGAGGATGGCGATTCACGTAGCTTACAAGCTCTGCGCCCGCATAACCGCTAGCGCCTACAATCAGCGTATTCAACATCGGGTTCCTTTATGCTCAACGTTAATGTATTTTTATTCACATTTATTGCATGAATATTGATACTATCACGACCTAAGGTGTGTCAACAATGAAAATGAATTTACCGCCATTTATCGAGATCTACCGCGCCCTGATTGCCACGCCGTCCATCAGCGCAACAGAAGAAGCGCTGGATCAGAGTAATGAGACTTTAATCAATCTGCTGGCGGGATGGTTCAGCGATCTTGGGTTTAAGGTGGAGGTTCAGCCGGTCCCGGGAACCCGTAATAAATTTAACCTGCTCGCCAGTACCGGTCAGGGTGCGGGCGGGCTGCTGCTGGCGGGACATACCGATACCGTGCCGTTTGACGATGGCCGCTGGACGCGCGATCCCTTCACCCTGACCGAGCACGACAACAAGCTCTACGGGCTGGGCACCGCCGACATGAAAGGCTTCTTCGCCTTTATCCTCGACGCGCTGCGTGACGTGGACGTGACAAAACTGAAAAAGCCGCTCTATATTCTGGCGACTGCTGACGAAGAGACCAGCATGGCGGGCGCACGCTACTTCTCTGAAAACACGTCAATTCGCCCGGATTGCGCCATCATCGGCGAGCCGACTTCCCTGCAGCCAATCCGCGCGCACAAAGGCCATATCTCCACGGCAGTACGCGTGCTGGGCCAATCCGGCCACTCCAGCGATCCAGCGCGCGGCGTGAACGCCATCGAGCTGATGCATGACGCCATCGGCCGCATCATGACGCTGCGTGACGACCTGAAGGAGCGTTATCACTACGAGGCCTTCACCGTGCCTTATCCGACGCTGAATCTCGGCAGCCTGCACGGCGGCGATGCCTCCAACCGCATCTGCGCCTGCTGCGAACTGCATATGGACATCCGTCCGCTGCCGGGCATGACGCTTAGCGACCTCGACGGCTTGCTGAATGAAGCGCTGGCGCCGGTGAGCGAGCGCTGGCCGGGTCGTCTGACGGTTTCTGAACTGCATCCGCCGATCCCGGGCTATGAGTGCCCGCCGGACCATCAGCTGGTCGAAGTGGTGGAAAAACTGCTCGGCGAGAAAACCGACGTGGTGAACTACTGCACCGAAGCGCCGTTTATTCAGACCCTCTGTCCGACGCTGGTCCTCGGACCGGGCTCCATCAATCAGGCCCACCAGCCGGATGAGTACCTGGAAACACGCTTTATCAAACCAACCCGTGAGTTAATTACTCAGGTTGTGCATCACTTCTGCTGGCATTAATGACTGCTCCCCTCTCTCACGAGAGGGGAAAAATCCCATGATCTTCGTCACACTCTCATAAGCATCTCTTATCTGACGCAAAGCCAATTAAATTTCGTAAATTGCCCGCATTTATTCGTTTGCTGAACCGTTTTCGCAGCAATTGACGACGGGGGTTTTACGTGGCTTTATAAAGGGAGATGACAAAATAATGTCCGTTAGATGTCTGGCCGGGCATAAACAAAAATGATGGGGTGACTGGGTTTTTATGAACGAACAATATTCCGCGTTGCGTAGTAATGTCAGTATGCTCGGCAAGGTGCTGGGAGATACCATCAAGGATGCGTTGGGCGAGAACATTCTCGATCGCGTTGAAACAATCCGTAAGCTGTCTAAATCTTCCCGTGCCGGTAACGAAGCCAATCGTCAGGAGCTGCTCACCACGCTGCAGAACCTTTCCAACGACGAGCTGCTGCCTGTAGCCCGTGCCTTCAGCCAGTTCCTTAACCTGGCGAATACCGCCGAGCAGTACCACAGCATTTCGCCGAATGGCGAAGGGGCCAGCAACCCGGAAGTGATTGCCCGCACGCTCAGAAAACTCAAGGACCAGCCCGACCTCAACGAAGCGACCATCAAGAAGGCCGTTGAGTCTCTGTCACTGGAGCTGGTGTTAACCGCCCACCCGACCGAGATCACCCGCCGCACCCTGATCCACAAAATGGGTGAAGTGAACAGCTGCCTCAAGCAGCTGGATAACAAAGAGATTGCCGACTACGAACGTAACCAGCTGATGCGCCGTCTGCGCCAGCTGATTGCTCAGTCCTGGCATACCGATGAAATTCGTAAGCACCGCCCAAGCCCGGTTGACGAAGCCAAGTGGGGCTTTGCGGTGGTGGAAAACAGCCTGTGGAAAGGGGTACCTGACTACCTGCGTGAGCTGAATGAACAGCTGGAAGAGAACCTCGGCTATCGCCTGCCGGTGGATTTTGTGCCGGTGCGTTTCACCTCCTGGATGGGCGGCGACCGCGACGGCAACCCGAACGTCACCGCCGAGATCACCCGTCACGTCCTGCTGCTGAGCCGCTGGAAAGCCACCGATCTGTTCCTGAAAGACATTCAGGTGCTGATTTCAGAGCTGTCGATGGTTGAAGCCACGCCGGAACTGCTTGAGCTGGTGGGTGAAGCCGGTGCAACTGAACCTTACCGCTTCCTGCTCAAAAACCTGCGCAGCCAGCTGCTGGCCACTCAGGCCTGGCTGGAAGCGCGCCTTAAGGGCCAACGCCTGCCGAAGCCTGCCGGTCTGCTGAGCCAGAACGAGCAGCTGTGGGAGCCGCTGTACGCCTGTTATCAGTCGCTGCAGGCCTGCGGGATGGGCATCATCGCTAACGGCGAGCTGCTCGATACCCTGCGCCGCGTGAAGTGTTTCGGCGTGCCGCTGGTGCGTATCGATGTGCGTCAGGAGAGCACCCGCCACACCGAGGCGCTGGGCGAACTGACCCGCTACCTCGGCATTGGCGACTACGAAAGCTGGTCAGAAGCTGACAAACAGGCTTTCCTGATCCGCGAACTGAATTCCAAACGTCCGCTACTGCCGCGGAGCTGGGCACCCAGCGAAGAGACCCGCGAAGTGCTCGACACCTGCAAAGCGATCGTCGATGCGCCGAAAGGATCGGTGGCCGCCTATGTGATCTCCATGGCGAAAACCCCGTCCGACGTGCTGGCGGTTCACCTGTTGCTGAAAGAAGCGGGTATCACCTTCGCCCTGCCGGTTGCGCCGCTGTTTGAAACCCTCGACGACCTGAATAACGCTAACGACGTGATGACCCAGCTGCTGAATATCGACTGGTATCGCGGCTTTATCCAGGGCAAGCAGATGGTCATGATTGGCTATTCCGACTCCGCAAAAGATGCGGGCGTCATGGCCGCCTCGTGGGCGCAGTATCAGGCCCAGGATGCGCTGATCAAAACCTGCGAAAAAGCCGGGATTGAACTGACCCTGTTCCACGGTCGCGGCGGCTCGATTGGCCGTGGCGGTGCCCCAGCCCATGCGGCCCTGCTCTCCCAGCCGCCGGGCAGCCTGAAAGGCGGCCTGCGTGTGACTGAACAGGGCGAGATGATCCGCTTCAAGTACGGTCTGCCGGAAGTGACCATCAGCAGCCTGTCGCTCTACACCAGCGCGATCCTCGAAGCGAACCTGCTGCCGCCGCCGGAGCCTAAAGACGCATGGCGCCATATCATGGACGAGCTGTCGGATATCTCCTGCGATATGTATCGCGGCTATGTGCGCGAAAACAAAGACTTTGTGCCTTATTTCCGCTCGGCAACGCCGGAGCAGGAGCTGGGCAAACTGCCGCTGGGTTCACGTCCGGCAAAACGTCGTCCGACCGGCGGCGTGGAGTCCCTGCGTGCTATCCCGTGGATCTTCGCCTGGACGCAGAACCGCCTGATGCTGCCAGCCTGGCTGGGAGCCGGTGCCGCGCTGCAAAAAGTGGTGGAAGATGGCAAACAGAGCGAGCTGGAAACGATGTGTCGCGACTGGCCGTTCTTCTCCACGCGCCTCGGCATGCTGGAAATGGTGTTCTCCAAAGCTGACCTGTGGCTGGCGGAATACTACGATCAGCGTCTGGTGAAACCGGAGCTGTGGGCGCTGGGTAGCGAGCTGCGCGAGCTGCTGGAAGACGATATCAAAGTGGTGCTGGATATCGCCAACGACTCCCATCTGATGGCCGATCTGCCGTGGATTGCCGAGTCTATCCAGCTGCGTAACATCTATACCGACCCGCTGAACGTGCTGCAGGCAGAGCTGCTGTACCGCTCGCGTAAAGCGGAAGAAGAGGGTCTGGAGCCGGATCCACGCGTGGAACAAGCGCTGATGGTCACCATCGCGGGCGTTGCGGCGGGGATGCGTAACACCGGTTAAGGCTTTATGCCCGGCGGCGCTGCGCTTGCACGGGCCTACGATAAGTAGGCCGGGTAAGCGTTAGCGCCACCCGGCACATTTCGGTAGTCTCACTATGCAACACGATATAAATCCTATCCTCACCGATCTGATCAACGGCGTGTCGCCTTTGCGTCAGGTGCATTTTGCTTCTTCGGCCGAACAGATCCCCCACGCCTCTCCTCGTCTGATGATTGTGCCTGAGGGCCAGACCCATGACGCGGTGTTCTCTTCATCCGGGCATGTTCCTCTGCAACCCACAACCTGTCTCAGCATCAGCTTCGGTAAGCAACAGCTGACGATCCAGCTACAGCGTGACGCCACCGTTTTATGCCAGCAGCAGGTCGCCAGGCGCGGGCCGAGAACGGGTGCTTTTCTGCTGCAAACGCTGGCCGAGTTGCAGATGCAGCCGGATGAGCAGGAAACCGCCAGGCTGGTGGTCTTAAGTCTGCTCAGCCACTGTCGCGATCTGCTGGGCAGCGATATCCACACGGCCTCCCGCAGCCGGGCGCTGTTTGAAGCCATTCGGACGTATATCGAAGAACACCATGCCTCAGCCCTTACCCGCGAGTCGGTAGCGCAGGCGTTTTACATTTCACCGAACTACCTTTCGCATCTTTTTCAAAAGACCGGCAGCGTTGGGTTCAATGAATATCTGACAAAGACCCGTCTCGAACATGCCCGGCAGGTACTCAAAGGCTACGACCTAAAAATTAAAGAGATCGCCACACACTGCGGCTTTACGGACAGCAACTACTTCTGCCGCCTGTTTCGCAAGCACACCGAGCGCTCGCCCTCGGAATATCGTCGCCAGTATCACAGCCATCTCACCGCCAAAAACTAGCATTGTGATCCCCCTCTCACTTCGCTAAGGACCTTACATTTGTCCAGTATTTGGCAAAATTGACCTCTGGTTCCCCCCGTCCGGCCCGCCGTATCCTTAATTCAGACCTGGAGACTTAAGGAAAAATAATGGAACTGTATCTGGATACCGCCAACGTGGCGGACGTTGAACGCCTGGCGCAAATCTTCCCGATTGCAGGCGTAACCACCAACCCGAGCATTATTGCCGCCAACGGCGAATCCATCTGGGACGTGCTGCCGCGCCTGCAAAACGCTATCGGTCCGGACGGCATTCTGTTTGCCCAGACCATGAGCCGCGATGCACCGGGCATGATCGCCGAGGCCAGACAGCTAAGTAAGGCTATCCCCGGTCTCGTGGTTAAAGTCCCGGTGACTGCACAGGGGCTTATCGCCATTAAAACCCTTAAAAAAGAGAAAATTACCACCCTCGGCACCGCGGTTTACAGCGCTTCACAAGGGTTGCTGGCCGCGCTGGCCGGAGCGAAATATATCGCGCCGTACGTCAATCGCGTGGATGCCCAGGGCGGCGACGGGATCCGCACGGTGCAGGAGCTGCAAAGCCTGCTGGAAATGCACGCGCCGGAGAGCAAGGTGCTGGCCGCCAGCTTCAAAACCCCGCGTCAGGCGCTGGACTGCCTGCTCGCCGGCTGCGAAGCAATTACCCTGCCCACCGATGTCGCGCAGCAAATGCTCAATACCCCCGCCGTAGAGTCGGCCATCGACAAGTTTGAGCAGGACTGGAACAACGCGTTTGGCAACCTCATGCTCTAAGGGAGACACAGTATGGACCGTATTATTCAATCACCCGGAAAATACATTCAGGGTGCCGATGTGCTGACCCGCCTCGGCGATTATCTCAAGCCGCTGGCGGCACGCTGGCTGGTTGTTGGCGATAAATTTGTGCTGGGATTTGCTGAAGAGACGCTGCGTCAGAGCTTCGACCAGGCGCAACTGTATGTCGAAATTGCGCCCTTCGGCGGCGAATGTTCGCAAAATGAGATCGACCGGCTGCGTGAGCTGGCGAAAAATGCCGATTGCCAGGCTATTATCGGCATCGGTGGCGGTAAGACGCTGGATACCGCAAAAGCGCTGGCGCACTTTATGGATGTCCCGGTCGCCATCGCCCCGACCATTGCCTCTACCGATGCGCCCTGCAGCGCGCTTTCCGTGATCTACACCGACAGCGGCGAATTCGATCGCTATCTGATGCTGCCGCACAACCCGAACATGGTGATTGTGGATACGAAAGTGGTGGCAGGGGCTCCTGCACGCCTGCTGGCTGCCGGGATTGGCGACGCGCTGGCGACCTGGTTTGAAGCCCGGGCCTGCTCACGCAGCGGCGCAACCACCATGGCGGGCGGCAAGTGCACCCAGGCCGCGCTGGCGCTGGCCGAGCTATGCTACAACACGCTGGTTGAAGAGGGCGAAAAAGCGATGCTGGCGGCGGAGCAGCATGTGGTGACTCCGGCTCTTGAGCGGGTGATTGAAGCCAATACCTATCTCAGCGGCGTCGGTTTTGAAAGCGGCGGCCTGGCAGCGGCACATGCGATCCACAATGGTCTGACCGCCATACCGGATGCCCATCTTTACTACCACGGCGAGAAAATGGCCTTTGGCACCCTGACCCAGCTGGTGCTGGAGAACGCCCCGGTGGAAGAGATCGAGACCGTCGCGGCCTTATGTCACAGCGTCGGGCTGCCTATCACCCTGGCGCAGCTGGATATCACTGCCGATATCCCGGCTAAAATGCGCTTAGTGGCGACTGCGTCCTGTGCGAAAGATGAAACCATCCACAACATGCCGGGCGGTGCAACGCCGGACCAGGTGTATGCCGCGCTGTTGGTTGCCGACCAGTATGGTCAGCGCTTCCTGCAGGAATGGGAGTAGTCATTATTGCCGGGTGGCGGCTTCGCCTTACCCGGCCTACAGAACCCGTAGGCCCGTGCAAGCGCAGCGCCGCCGGGCAAAAAAATCCCCGCCGAAGCGGGGATTTTCTGGTTTACAGCAGATCAAACCGGTCGAGGTTCATCACTTTCACCCATGCCGCCACAAAGTCCTTCACGAACTTCTCGTGGGCATCGCTGCTGGCATAAACCTCAGCCAGGGCGCGCAGCACGGAGTTGGAACCAAACACCAGGTCAGCACGGCTCGCCAGGTATTTCACGTCCCCGCTCACGCGGTCGCGGCCTTCAAACAGCTCGCTGGACTCGTCGGTGGCCTTCCACTGGGTGCCCATATCCAGCAGATTGACGAAGAAGTCCGTGCTGAGTACGCCCACGCGATCGGTAAAGACACCGCTCTTACCGCCATCGAAGTTAGCGCCCAGCACGCGCAGCCCGCCCAGCAGCACCGTCATCTCTGGCGCGGTCAGCGTCAGCTGCTGCGCTTTATCAATCAGCAACGATTCGGTGGTCGACACGTCGATCGCCGCCCGGTAGTTACGGAAACCATCGGCAACCGGCTGCAGCAGCGTAAACATGCCGATATCGGTCTGATCCTGGCGCGCGTCAACCCGGCCCGGCGTAAAGGGCACGGTGATGTTGACGCCAGCGGCTTTGGCCGCCTGCTCAACGCCCACCACACCCGCCAGCACGATGATGTCAGCCAGGGACGCCTTATGCGCCGATTTATAAATACCTTCCAGCACCGGCAGCACGCGCGCGGCTACGGCGTTGACATCCCAGCTGCGCTGCGGTGCCAGCGCCAGACGGGCACCATTAGCCCCACCACGCTTATCGCCACCACGGAAGGTGGATGCCGAGGCCCATGCCACCGACACCAGCTCGCTGACCGAGAGCCCGGAAGCTGCAATATCCTCTTTCAGGCTTTGAATATCTTCCGCGGTCGGGTGGAAGAACGGCTGTGGCAGCGGATCCTGCCAAATCAGCTCTTCTTTCGGCACTTCCGGCCCGATATAACGTGCAATTGGTCCCATGTCGCGGTGGGTCAGTTTGAACCACGCCCGGGCGAAAGCTTCGTTAAAGGCCTGCGGATCGTTGAGGAAGCGACGGGAAATCTTGTCGAACTCCGGATCGAAACGCAGCGTCAGATCGGTAACCAGCATGGTCGGTTTACGTTTTTTCGACGGGTCGAAGGGATCGGGCATGATTTCCGGCGCATTCGACGCTTCGAACTGGATAGCACCTGCCGGACTGCGGGTTTGCACCCAGTCGTATTTATACAGGTTCTCAAAGAAGTAGTTGCTCCACTGGGTCGGCGTCTGGGACCAGATCACTTCCAGACCGGAGGTAATGGTGTCGGCACCGAAACCGCTGCCGTGTGTACTGGCCCAGCCCAGGCCCTGCGCTTCAAGCGGGCCCCCCTCCGGATCGATACCCACGTGGGTCGCTTCCCCGGCACCGTGAGTTTTACCCAGCGTATGACCTCCGGCAATCAGCGCGACGGTCTCTTCATCGTTCATCCCCATGTTGCCGAAGGTGGCGCGGATCGCCGCCGCCGCAGACAGCGGTTCACCGCTGGCGTTTGGCCCTTCCGGGTTCACGTAGATCAGCCCCATCTCGGTGGCGCCAACGGCACTTTTCGCCAGGCTTTCGGGATGACGATGCTCGAGCCAGGCTTTCTCATCGCCCCAGTTAACGTCCAGATCCGGCTCCCAGACGTCTTCACGCCCGGCACCAAAGCCAAAGGTACGGAAGCCGGAGTTCTCCAGCGCCACGTTACCGGCAAGAATAAACAGATCAGCCCAGGAGATTTTCTGCCCATATTTTTGCTTGATCGGCCACAGCAGACGACGCGCCTTATCGAGGCTGACGTTATCCGGCCAGGAGTTGAGAGGAGAGAAACGCTGTTGACCCCGGCCCGCGCCGCCGCGTCCGTCCACGGAGCGGTAGGTCCCCGCGCCGTGCCACGCCATACGGATGAACAGACCGGCGTAGCTGCCCCAGTCCGCAGGCCACCACGGCTGGGAATCGGTGAGCAGGGCTTTCAGATCGCCTTTCAGGGCGGAGTAGTCTAATTTGCTGAATTCTTTGCGGTAGTTGAAGTCTTTGCCTAGCGGGTTGGAACGTTCGGAGTGCTGATTAAGAAGGTCGATACGAAGCTGTTTGGGCCACCAGTCCCGGCTGTTGGTGCCGGCACCCGCGCTCTTGTCATAACTGCCCTGATGGAAAGGGCACTTACCTGAATTCTGATTCTCGTCGGACGTACTCATCGCTCTGCTCCCTCTATGGTTTTATCGTTAGGATATACACCACCGGGAACAAGAGATAATTGAAACCATCCACAGATTTGATAGTTAATACCGTTGATATCTGCCTGAAATATAAAAGCCCCCATATTATTGAGGGCTTTGCCGTTACAGACCCGGGCGAACCCCCAGCGTATGGCAGATCGCGTAGCTCATTTCGGCGCGGTTAAGGGTATAAAAATGGAAATCTTTCACCCCTTCGCGGCTTAAAATCTTCACCATATCCATGGCGATATTGGCCCCCACCAGCTTGCGGGTTTCGGCGTCATCGTCCAGGCCTTCGTACATCTTCGCCATCCACAGCGGGATACGCACGTTGGTCATGTCGGCAAATTTCTTCGCCTGCTTGAAGTTAGAGACCGGCAGAATGCCCGGAATAATTTCAACGTCGATACCGGCAGAGACGCAACGGTCGCGGAAGCGCAGATAGCTTTCGACATCAAAGAAGAACTGGGTGATGGCGCGGTTGGCGCCGGCATCCACTTTGCGTTTCAGGTTGAGCAGATCTGCCTGGGCGCTTTTCGCTTCCGGGTGCACTTCCGGGTAAGCCGCCACGGAGATGTCGAAGTCGCCCACCTCTTTCAGCAGCGCCACCAGATCGGTCGCGTACATGTCCGGCTTACCGCTGCCCGGCGGCAGGTCGCCGCGCAGGGCCACGATGTGACGGATGCCGTTGTTCCAGTAATCCTGGGCGATGGTGCGCAGTTCGTCGCGGGTGGCGTCGATACAGGTCAGATGCGGCGCGGCTTCCAGACCGGTACGATCCTTAATGCCTTTGATGATGCTGTGCGTGCGGTCGCGCTCGCCGGAGTTCGCACCGTAGGTCACCGAGACAAATTTCGGCTTCAGGCTGCTCAGGCGATCGATAGAGGCCCACAGGGTCTGCTCCATTTCACTGGTGCGCGGCGGGAAAAATTCAAAAGAGACATTAATCTGGCCGTTTACTTCAGCCAGGCTCTGATTCAGGGCTTCCCGCTGGTTGGCGTGAAAAAAGCTCATACCTTACCTCATCAATCGCGTGTCGTTATGTGTTGTGTTCGAACTTCTATACGTTTAGACGTCCAGATGTAAAAATGACGGAAAAGCGGACTGGCGTCAACTGAAAATATCATCATTGACGGTGAGGAATGTTCAGGGAAGGTGAAAAAAGTTCAGGGTGGGGGTGACTGCTCCCTCTCCCCTGCGGGGAGAGGGAGAAACATAGGGGCTACAACAGCTGCGCCAGACGATTGATATCTGACTGGATCGCCCCGGCGGTCACGTCGCGGCCCGCGCCCGGACCGCGGATCACCAGCGGGTTATCGCGATACCAGCGGCTTTCGATGGCGAAGACATTATCGCACGGCAGCAGCGCCGCCAGCGGATGTTCCGGACGTACGGCCTCAACGCCGACCCGCGCTTTGCCATTGGCATCGAAACGCGCCACGTAGCGCAGAACCAGACCCATTTCGCGGGCCGCCTCCAGGCGCTGTAACATCTGCTCGTTCAGGGCATCGCCGTTCTCGAAGAAGTGATCGACAGACCCCTCTTCGCAGCCCGCCGGCACCAGCGACTCCACACGCACCTGATTCGGCTCGATGTCGTAGCCCGCTTCACGCGCCACAATCACCAGCTTGCGCATCACGTCTTTACCGGAGAGATCGACGCGCGGGTCGGGCTCGGTCAGCCCCTGCTGCCACGCCTGATCCACCAGGTCGGTGAAGGGCACGGTGCCATCAAACTGCAGGAACAGCCACGACAGGGTGCCAGAGAAAATACCGCTGATCGCCAGAATGCTGTCGCCGCTTTCAATCAGATCGCGCACGGTGTGGTTCACCGGCAAACCGGCACCCACGGTGGCGTTGTACAGCCAGTGACGACCCGTTTTTTCAAAGGCGTCGTGGATCTGGCGATAGTTGCGGGTATTGCTGGCGCCCGCCAGTTTGTTGGCGCTGATGACGTGGAAACCGTGGCTGGCAAAATCGAGATACTGATCGGCCAGCTGCTCACTGGCGGTCACATCCAGCACCACCAGGTCATCGTACGGATGAGCGCGCATCCACAGGAACAGCGACTCTTCATCCTGCTCAATGGCTTCGTCGTTAAAGAAGGCCAGCGCACGGCTGGCATCCAGCCCTTCGTAGCTGAGCAGGCTGCGGCGGCTATCCACTACGCCCGCCAGCACAAATTCAAAGCCGGTACGTGCCGAGAGCGTGGTCTGCTCGCGGGCAAACAGCTCCAGCCAGCGGGAGCCGATGTTGCCTTTCCCGAACAGCACCAGGCCGATACGTTTTTCAGCGCGGAACAGCGACTGGTGCAGGCCCTGGATCAGGCTCTCGGTTGGCCCGGTACGCATCACCGCCACCAGACTGATCCCCTCTTCCGACTGCCAGGTAAACTCTACCGGTTGACCTTTCAGCTGCTGCCAGAAGCGGTGGCAGTGCAGCGGGTTACGGGTGACGCCCGCGCCTACCATCGCAATCAGCGCCAGCCCCTGACGCAGACGAAGCTCGCCCGGCAGGCCCGCTTCATCGAGGATTTTCAGCGCGCTGTCGGCCACTTCTGCGGTGTAGCAGAACTGCAGCAGGTGACGGTCAGTGTGCACTCCCACGGCGAGCGGGCGGATGTGGGCCCGCTTCAGGATCAGGTCGATCTCTTTATGCGTCTGTTTGAAATCATGTCCGGCAGGAACGAGGAATTCGATCAGGCAGATATCGTCATGGCTGGTGACGATACGCGCCCCCGTGCCGGAGGCCAGCACGCGCTCAATGCGGGTCGAGCCCTGATCCGGCGTATAGCTACAACGCAGCTGCAGGTCGATATCGCTGCCGGAAACCGGCTGCAGGGTACGGGCGTGAAGCACCGGGGCCGCCAGACGGGCCAGCTCGCTGGCTTCGTCGAGACGCAATAGCGGCAGCAGGCAGGCATCTTTAACCTTACGCGGGTCAGCGCTGTAGACACCGGCTACGTCGCTCCAGATGGTGACGCGGGATACGCCCGCCAGAGCACCGATCTGCGTTGCGGAGTAGTCGGAGCCGTTACGTCCCAGCAATACGGTTTCACCCGCGTTGCTGCGGCTGATAAAGCCGGTCACGACAATACGTTTATTCGGGTGCTGCACCAACAGCTGCTGGAGCAGAGGATAAGAGAGGCCTTCATCAACCTGCGGCTGGGCGCCGCGCTCGGCACGCAGGAAATCACGTGCGTCCAGCCAGGCCGCTTCCAGGCCCTGCTGTTGCAGAACGGCTGCCATCAGACGGGCAGACCACACTTCACCGTGGCCCACCACTTCGGCATAGACGGCGTCGGTGACGCCGCTGTCGAGTAAACCGGCCAGCCGCTCCAGATCCTGGATAAAGGTGCTAATCAGGCCATCGGCCACGTCGGCAGGCAATAAACCGGCGATCAGTTCACTCTGGTAACGGCGTAACGCTTGTTGAACCTGATGCGCAGAGAGACGATCGGTCTGGCTTAACTTCAGCCAGCTAATCAACTGATTGGTGGTGCTGCCTGCCGCAGAGACAACCATCATGTCCCCCGGCATCGAATATTCTGCCATGATCCCCGCGACCCGCAGGTAACATTTCACATCAGCAAGACTACTACCACCAAACTTGTGCAGCTGGCGACCCTTCGCCCCTGCCTGCGCTATCACACTCATGATTACCCCTTGGCTGCGACCCGGAAGCCATTTTCCAGATCGGCAATTAAATCTTCACAATCTTCAATACCGGTTGAGATACGCAGCAGCGTCTCAGAGATCCCGGCGGCGGCACGCGCTTCTGGTGCCATGCCTGCGTGCGTCATTGTTGCGGCGTGGGAGATTAAGCTTTCGACTCCCCCTAATGATTCCGCCAGCGTAAACAGTGACAACCCGCTCAGGAAGCGACGCAGCGTCTGCTCATCGCCATCCAGTTCGAAACTTAACATCGCGCCAAAACCCTTTTGTTGACGCGCAGCAATCTCGTGCCCCTGATTCTCCGGCAGCGACGGGTGATAAAGCTTCTTCACCAGCGGCTGGGTCTTCAGGAAATCGACAATCGCCTGGGCATTACGCTGCGCCACCTCCATACGCGGCGACAGGGTACGCAGCCCGCGCAGCAGCAGGTAGCTGTCAAACGCACTGCCGGTGACGCCGATATTATTCGCCCACCATGCCAGTTCGGTGACAAGCTCCGGATCTTTAGCAATCACGACCCCGGCCACGACGTCAGAGTGGCCGTTCAGGTATTTGGTGCATGAATGCAATACCAGATCTGCTCCCAGCGCCAGCGGGTTCTGCAAGGCCGGACTGAGGAAGGTATTATCCACTACACTTATCGCTCCCGCATCCCTCGTAAGCTGACAAATTTTCGCAATATCCACCACGCGCAGCAGCGGGTTGCTTGGACTCTCGATTAAAACCAGCTTCGGTTTTTCTGCCAGCGCCTGTTTCAGCGCCTGCTCATCACCCTGATCGACAAACAGCACGCGATAGCAACCGCGCTTCGCCAGGCTGTCGAACAGACGGTAGCTGCCGCCGTAGCAGTCGTGCGGGGCCACCAGCAGATCGCCAGGCTTCAGGAACACGGTGGTCACCAGGTGGATAGCCGACATGCCGGTATTGGTCATCACCGCGCCTGCGCCGCCTTCCAGTTCCGCCAGCGCACGCTGGGTGACATCACGCGTCGGGTTGCCACGGCGCGAGTAGTCATGGGCGCGTGGTTCATTAAATCCGGTGAAGTTATAGGTACTGGAGAGATGAATCGGCGGGACAACGCAGCCGTACTGTTCGTCATCATTCAATCCGCTACGCACTGCGATGGTGGCCTGTTTACGCGTCATGGTGAAGGCTTCCTGGCTTAATGGATGAAAAGTCAGGCACCAGAGTAAACATTGATTATATGGACGTCAATACATCTGGACATCTAAACTTCTTTGCGTATAGATTGAGCAATACGCAAATAGCCGTTAAAATTACATGCTTTAGCGCATAACGCAGAGGCAATATCCGTGTCACGGTGGCGTCTCTACGGTAAACTACGCAAGATTATGGCGCGAAACCCTGCGAACCGCTGCGGTGTCGGCCTCATATTAATGACAGAGAGGATTAAAGGTATCTCATGGCTGAATGGAGCGGCGAATATATCAGCCCATACGCTGAGCACGGTAAGAAGAGTGAACAAGTAAAAAAAATTACGGTTTCCATTCCTCTGAAAGTGTTAAAGATCCTCACCGATGAACGCACGCGTCGTCAGGTGAATAACCTGCGTCACGCTACCAACAGCGAACTGCTGTGCGAAGCGTTCCTGCACGCGTTTACCGGTCAACCGTTGCCGAACGATGAAGACCTGCGCAAAGAGCGTAGTGACGAAATTCCGGAAGAGGCGAAGGTGATCATGCGTGAGCTGGGTATCGACCCGGATACGTGGGAATACTGATTTACAGATATAAAAAAAGCGCCTTGCGGCGCTTTTTTTTCGGGATGCATCTTACTTGGAAGAGCCCGGGATGCTGAAACGCTTGTTGAAGCGGTCAACACGGCCACCGGTTGCAACGTCACGCTGCTTACCAGTGTAGAACGGGTGGCACTGGCCGCACACGTCCAGGTTCAGATCGTGGCCCACGGTAGAGCGGATCTGGATAGAGTTACCGCAAGAGCAGTTTGCAGTAATCATTTCGTATTTAGGATGGATATCTTTTTTCATGGGGAGAACCTCAGTTAAGGCCGCGTCGCTCTTCCAGCCCTAACGCCAGACACCACGCGATGTTGAATGTAAGTTCTTTGATGCAAAGTGCACCAAAGGCGGCGAATCATACAGAATTTAACCAGGGTATGCAAACTGATCCGCACGCCGTCTTTCACTAATGTGTATACTAACGCGCCACTTTTCAAGTCAGGAAGATTCGATGCCCGTTGCTCACGTTGCCCTGCCCGTTCCGCTTCCCCGTACCTTTGATTACCTGCTGCCGGACAGCATGCAGGCCAAAGCGGGCTGTCGCGTGACGGTGCCCTTTGGCAAACAGCAGCGGGTGGGCATTGTGGTTTCCGTGAGCGAGAAAAGCGAGCTGCCCCTCAATGAGCTGAAAAGCGTGGTGGAGGTGCTGGACGATGAGCCTGTGTTCTCGGATAGCGTCTGGCGCCTGCTGCTGTGGGCCGCCGACTACTATCACCATCCCATTGGCGACGTGCTGTTTCACGCCCTGCCCATTCTGCTGCGGCAGGGTAAAAGCGCCAGCCACGCGCCGATGTGGTACTGGTTTGCCACCGAGCAGGGGCAAGCGGTGGATATCAATAGCCTGAAACGCTCCCCAAAACAGCAGCAGGCGCTGGCGGCGTTACGCCAGGGCAGGATCTGGCGTCATCAGGTCGAAAGCCTCGATTTTAACGACGCGGCGCTGCAGAGCTTACGCAAAAAGGGGCTGAGCGAGCTGGCCTGCGAAGCCCCTGCGCTGGTCGACTGGCGCGACGGCTTTAGCGTGGCGGGTGATCGCCTGCGTCTTAATACCGAACAGGCCACCGCCGTCGGGGCGATCCACAGCGCCTCGGATCGCTTCTCGGCCTGGCTGCTGGCGGGCGTCACCGGCTCCGGTAAGACTGAAGTCTATCTGAGCGTGCTGGAAAACGTGCTGGCACAGGGCAAGCAGGCCCTGGTGATGGTGCCGGAAATCGGCCTGACCCCGCAGACCATCGCCCGTTTCCGCGAGCGGTTTAACGCCCCGGTCGAGGTGCTGCACTCCGGTTTAAACGACAGCGAACGCCTCAGCGCCTGGCTGAAAGCCCGAAATGGCGAAGCGGCGATCGTGATTGGCACCCGCTCGTCGCTGTTCACACCGTTCAAAAACCTGGGCGTGATCGTCATCGACGAAGAGCACGACAGCTCCTATAAACAGCAGGAAGGCTGGCGCTATCACGCCCGCGATCTGGCGGTATACCGCGCCCATAGCGAGCAGATCCCGATTATCCTCGGCTCGGCCACCCCTGCGCTGGAGACGCTGCACAACGTGCGCCAGCGCAAATACCACATGCTGCGCCTGACGCGCCGGGCGGGGAATGCGCGCCCTGCCGTACAACATGTTCTCGATCTGAAAGGCCAGCAGGTGCAGGCGGGACTTGCCCCGGCGCTGATCGCCCGCATGCGCCAGCATCTGCAGGCCAACAACCAGGTGATCCTGTTTCTCAACCGGCGCGGTTTTGCCCCGGCGCTGCTGTGCCATGACTGCGGCTGGATAGCCGAATGCCCGCGCTGCGATCATTACTACACTCTGCATCAGGCCCAGCACCATCTGCGCTGTCACCACTGCGACAGCCAGCGGCCGATCCCGCGCCAGTGTCCATCCTGCGGCTCGACGCATATGGTGCCGGTCGGGCTGGGCACCGAGCAGCTGGAACAGGCGTTAATCCCCTTCTTCCCCGGCGTGGCGATCTCGCGTATCGACCGCGACACCACCAGCCGCAAGGGGGCGCTTGAGCAGCAGCTGGCGGAAGTGCATCGCGGCGGAGCGCGGATCCTGATTGGCACCCAGATGCTGGCGAAAGGGCACCACTTCCCGGACGTGACGCTGGTGGCGCTGCTGGACGTTGACGGCGCGCTGTTCTCGGCGGATTTCCGCTCCGCAGAGCGCTTTGCCCAGCTCTATACCCAGGTGGCAGGCCGCGCCGGGCGTGCCGGCAAGCAGGGCGAAGTCGTGCTGCAAACTCACCATCCCGAGCATCCGCTGCTGCAAACCCTGTTGCATAAAGGCTATGACGCCTTTGCCGAGCAGGCGCTGGCCGAGCGCCAGACCCTGCAATTACCGCCCTGGACCAGCCATGTGATTATCCGCGCCGAGGATCACAACAACCAGCAGGCACCGCTGTTCCTCCAGCAGTTGCGCAATCTGCTGCAGGCCAGCCCGCTGGTGGATAATCAGCTGTGGATTTTAGGCCCGGTTCCGGCACTGGCACCGAAACGCGGCGGGCGCTATCGCTGGCAAATCCTGCTGCAACACCCGTCGCGGATCCGCCTGCAACATATCGTCAGCGGTACCCTGGCGTTAATTAACACGCTGCCGGAAGCGCGCAAAGTGAAGTGGGTGCTGGACGTCGATCCCATCGAAAGCTAAAAAATGGTGGGAGGCGGATCGAAAAATTCAACATGCCTCACACTTTTTATGAAAATTCTGTAACCGCTTCCATTCGCAATCTGATAAAACTGATTTAGTCAGAAGAGCGGTGATACGCCGGCGAGGAGAAGAGGTTGAAGTCCAGGAAAGAGGTCGCCTCAGCGACCATGAAAGATGTTGCCCTGAAAGCAAAAGTCTCAACGGCAACGGTATCCCGAGCCTTAATGAATCCCGATAAAGTCTCTCAGACCACACGCAATCGTGTTGAGCAGGCTGCGCTGGAGGTGGGTTATCTGCCGCAGGCGATGGGACGTAACGTCAAACGTAACGAATCCCGCACCATCCTGGTCATTGTGCCCGACATCTGCGATCCCTTTTTCAGCGAAATCATCCGCGGCATTGAAGTGACCGCTGCGGCCCAGGGTTACCTGGTGCTGATTGGCGACTGCGCCCACCAGAACCAGCAGGAAAAAACCTTCATCGACCTGATCATTACCAAGCAGATCGACGGCATGCTGCTGCTCGGTTCACGCCTGCCCTTCGATGCCAGCATTGAAGAGCAGCGCAACCTGCCGCCGATGGTGATGGCCAACGAGTTCGCCCCCGAGCTGGAACTGCCTACCGTTCACATTGATAACCTCACCGCTGCGTTCAACTCCGTGAACTATCTGCAGGAGCTGGGCCATAAACGCATCGGCTGCATCGCCGGGCCGGAAGAGATGCCGCTGTGTCATTATCGCCTGCAGGGCTACGTTCAGGCGCTGCGCCGCACCGGGGCGACGGTGGATCCACACTATATTGCCCGGGGCGACTTTACCTATGCCGCAGGCGGGCTGGCGCTGGAAAAACTACTGTCGCTGCCACAGCCGCCGACCGCGGTGTTCTGTCACAGCGACGTGATGGCGCTCGGCGCACTCTCGTATGCGAAGCGGCACGGTCTGAATGTGCCGAAAGACCTCTCCATCATTGGCTTCGATAACATTTCCCTGTCTGAGTTTTGCGATCCGCCGCTCACAACCGTGGCGCAGCCTCGCTATGAGATTGGCCGGGAAGCGATGCTGCTGTTATTGGATCAACTCAACGGCCAGACGGTCAGCAGCGGCTCCCGTTTACTGGACTGCGAATTGATCGTTCGCGGCTCAACCCAGCCGCTAACGTAAAGCCGCCGCCTTTCAGACTTCCTCGACTGGTCAAAGGCCCGCCGCTTAAGTAACATGGCGGGCTGACAAACGAATAAATACAGCGAAACGATAGTGGCACAACGAGATTATGTACGTCGCGGCCAGCCGGCACCTTCGCGACGCAAAAAGAGTAGCTCACGGAGCCCGCAACGCAGCCTGCCTGCGGTCTCGCCTGCCATGGTCGCGATTGCAGCGGCGGTACTGGTGGCATTCATCGGCGGCCTCTGGTTCATTACGCACCATAAAAAAGAAGAAGCGGAAGCGCTGCAGGGCAATAAAGTTGTCGGCAATGGCTTACCACCGAAGCCGGAAGAGCGCTGGCGCTATATCAAAGAGCTTGAGAGCCGCCAGCCGGGCGTCCGCGCGCCGACAGAACCTTCTGCCGGTGGCGAGGTGGTGGATCCTACCCAGTTAACCAACGAACAGCGTCAGCTGCTGGCTCAGATGCAGGCCGATATGCGCCAGCAGCCTACCCAGCTCAACGAAGTGCCGTGGAATGAGCAGACGGCGGCGCAGCGCCAGCAAACGCTCCAGCGTCAACGTCAGGCGCAGCAACAAATTCAGCAGCAACAGCAACAACAGCAGTGGGCGCAGAGCCAGACGGTACAGCAGCCGAAAGCGCAGCCGCGGGTAACGGAACAGCCGTATCAGCAACCGCGTACCGCGCAGACGCAGCCGGTTCAGCAGCCTAAAGCGCAGCCGGCTAAGCAAAATCAGCCGTATCAGGATCTGCTGCAGACCCCGGCGCATACCACCGCCCAGCAGCCGAAAGCCGCGCCGATCACCAAAGAGACAGAGGCGCCAAAGCAGACGGCTGAGAAGAAAGACGAACGCCGCTGGATGGTGCAGTGCGGCTCCTTTAAAGGCGCAGAGCAGGCAGAAACCGTGCGTGCGCAGCTGGCTTTTGAAGGCTTTGATTCACGCATCACCACCAACAACGGCTGGAATCGCGTGGTGATTGGCCCGGTCAAAGGTAAAGACAATGCCGATGGCACCATCTCTCGTCTGAAGATGGCAGGTCACACAAACTGCATTCGACTCGCTTCCGGGGGTTGAAACCCCCAAAATCCCCCCCATCTATCATTCTATTCAGCCCTGAGCACAGGCTCAGGGCTTCTGTTTCCCGATTCTGTAACCAGGGGGTCTGCTCGTGACAACAATAGTAAGTGTACGCCGTAACGGCCAGGTGGTGATTGCCGGTGATGGCCAGGCCACGCTGGGTAATACCGTCATGAAAGGCAACGTGAAGAAAGTGCGTCGTCTGTATAACGACAAAGTGATCGCCGGTTTTGCAGGCGGTACTGCTGACGCCTTCACGCTGTTTGAACTGTTTGAACGCAAACTGGAAATGCATCAGGGCCATCTGGTGAAAGCCGCCGTTGAGCTGGCGAAGGACTGGCGTACCGACCGCATGCTGCGCAAACTCGAAGCGCTGTTGGCGGTAGCCGATGAAAATGCCTCGCTGATCATCACCGGTAACGGTGACGTGGTCCAGCCAGAAAACGATCTGATTGCTATCGGTTCCGGCGGCCCGTACGCCCAGGCCGCCGCTCGCGCGCTGTTGGAAAACTCCGACCTGGGCGCGCGCGATATCGCTGTGAAGGCGTTGGATATTGCAGGTGATATCTGCATCTACACCAACCACTTCCACACCATCGAAGAATTGCCGTCTAAGGCGTAAGGATTTCTCATGTCTGAAATGACTCCACGCGAAATTGTCAGCGAACTGAACAAACACATCATCGGCCAGGATAACGCCAAGCGTTCCGTGGCGATCGCCCTGCGTAACCGCTGGCGTCGTATGCAGCTGGATGAAGTGCTGCGCCATGAAGTAACGCCAAAAAACATTCTGATGATCGGCCCAACCGGTGTCGGTAAAACCGAGATCGCCCGTCGCCTGGCCAAACTGGCAAACGCGCCTTTTATCAAAGTTGAAGCGACGAAGTTCACCGAAGTGGGCTATGTCGGGAAAGAAGTGGACTCTATCATCCGCGATCTGACCGATTCCGCAATCAAAATGGTACGCGTACAGTCCATCGAGAAAAACCGCTATCGCGCCGAAGAGATGGCGGAAGAGCGCGTGCTGGACGTCCTGATCCCACCGGCGAAAAACAACTGGGGCCAGGCAGAGCAACCTGCAGAGCCGTCTGCTGCACGCCAGGCATTCCGCAAAAAACTGCGCGAAGGCCAGCTGGATGACAAAGAGATTGAGATCGATCTCGCCGCCGCGCCGATGGGCGTGGAAATCATGTCCCCTCCGGGCATGGAAGAGATGACCAGCCAGCTGCAGTCCATGTTCCAGAACCTGGGCGGGCAGAAGCAGAAGCCGCGTAAGCTGAAAATCAAAGATGCGATGAAGCTGCTGATTGAAGAAGAAGCCGCAAAACTGGTGAACCCGGAAGAGCTGAAGCAGGACGCCATCGACGCTGTAGAGCAGCACGGCATCGTGTTTATCGATGAGATCGATAAAATCTGTAAGCGCGGTGAGTCCAACGGTCCGGACGTCTCCCGTGAAGGCGTACAGCGCGACCTGCTGCCGCTGGTTGAAGGCTGCACCGTCTCCACCAAGCACGGCATGGTGAAAACCGACCACATTCTGTTTATCGCTTCTGGCGCATTCCAGGTGGCCAAGCCGTCTGACCTGATCCCGGAGCTGCAGGGTCGTCTGCCGATCCGCGTTGAATTGCAGGCGCTGACCACCGAAGACTTCGAGCGCATCCTGACCGAGCCGAACGCCTCTGTGACCGTACAGTACAAAGCGCTGATGGCGACCGAAGGCGTGAACATTGAGTTCACCGAAGACGGTATCAAGCGTATCGCCCAGGCGGCGTGGCAGGTTAACGAAACCACCGAAAACATCGGCGCACGTCGTCTGCACACCGTACTGGAACGCCTGATGGAAGACATCTCCTATGATGCAAGCGACCTGAATGGTCAAAGCATTACCATTGATGCCGACTATGTGAGTAAGCACCTTGATGCTTTAGTAGCAGATGAAGATCTGAGCCGTTTTATCTTATAATCGCGGTCATTGCATTTTCATCACTGATGATGGGGCTGAAAAGCCCCATTTTTATTGGCTAAACATCCTATGACTAAAATCAGCCGTACGCGTGCCTGGCTGGAAAGCCTGCGTCCTAAAACCCTTCCTCTCGCTTTCGCCGCCATTGTGGTGGGCACAACCCTGGCGTGGTGGCAGGGACATTTCGACCCTCTGGTGGCTGCGCTGGCGCTGATCACCGCCGGGCTCCTGCAAATCCTCTCTAACCTCGCCAACGACTATGGCGATGCCGTTAAGGGCAGCGATAAACCCGACCGTATCGGGCCTTTGCGCGGGATGCAGAAAGGGGTGATCACTCAGGAGCAGATGAAGCGGGCGCTGATTATCACCGTGGTGCTGATTTGTCTCTCCGGGATTGCGCTGGTGCTGGTGGCCTGTAAAACCCCTGCGGATGCGGTTGGCTTCCTCGTGCTCGGCCTGCTGGCGATTGTTGCGGCGATAACCTATACCGTCGGCACCCGCCCTTACGGATACATCGGGCTGGGCGACATTTCGGTGCTGGTGTTCTTCGGCTGGCTGAGCGTGATGGGCAGTTGGTATCTGCAGGCACATACCCTGATCCCGGCCCTGTTCCTGCCAGCCACCGCCTGCGGCATGCTGGCGACGGCGGTGCTCAACATTAACAACCTGCGCGATATCGACAGCGATCGACTGAACGGGAAAAACACCCTGGCGGTCCGTCTGGGGCCGGTAAATGCGCGCCGCTACCATGCCTGCCTGCTGATGGGCGCCCTGCTCTGTCTGGCGTTGTTTAACCTGCTTTCCCTGCACAGCCTGTGGGGCTGGCTGTTTGTGCTCGCCACGCCGCTGCTGGTCAAACAGGCGCGGTACGTGATCCACGAACAGAGCGCCTCGGCCATGCCGCCAATGCTGGAACGCACGGTAAAAGGGGCACTGCTTACTAACCTGTTGTTCGTGGTGGGAATTGTGCTCAGCCAGACGCTGAACTAGCTGACAAATATCAATTAACAATTGATGATTTTGCCAACAATGCGTTTCGCGCGATATACTGAAATCACTCGCAGCAACTGAACCTTAAGCCTATGAAATACGATACCTCTGAGCTTTGTGACATCTACCAGGAAGATATCAACGTCGTAGAACCGCTGTTTTCCAACTTTGGAGGACGGTCATCGTTTGGCGGACAGATCATCACGGTGAAATGTTTTGAGGACAACGGGTTGCTGTACGATCTGCTCGAACAGAACGGCCGTGGTCGCATTCTGCTGATTGACGGCGGCGGCTCCGTGCGTCGCGCATTAATCGATGCAGAACTTGCCCGTCTCGCCACGCAAAACGAGTGGGAAGGCATGGTGGTGTATGGCGCAGTGCGCCAGGTGGACGACCTTGAAGAGCTGGATATCGGCATTCAGGCAATTGCTGCTATTCCGGTGGGTGCCGCAGGTGAAGGCATTGGCGAAAGCGACGTCCGCGTCAATTTCGGCGGAGTGACGTTCTTCTCCGGCGACCATCTGTATGCCGATAATACCGGTATTATCCTGTCGGAAGATCCGCTGGATATCGAATAGCAAAAGAAGGCCATCTGGTATGCAGAAGGCCTTCTTTCATTTGTTTTTATCCATCTCATAGCGAATCACACGTAGCTCTAACACCCCATTTGACTCCTCTATCGAAACACTCATTATGTCACGGCGTTGCGGATAATTGTTTATCCAGGTATCGAGTTGCTCGGCAAGTGCAGTGGCATCATTTTTATTTATATTAGTAAAAACTATCTCATTCCATCTTAAGCCACTTCCCTCATCTGTTCGACTAAGGAAGTGCCATTGGTTTGATACCCGAGGAGTCCGTTTAAGAACTTCTGGAGTCATAAGTTGGTAGCTAAAGAAATCGTCTTGCGTATAACGCTCTGGTTTAAAAACTCTTGCAGCCATGTATATGTACCCAACCCCTATCGCAATGATAAAAATAGTAAAAATGATTATTTTAGTATTTTTCATAAACTAAGCTCACGAACATACTCTGGGCTTGCCACAGGAACAATTGAGTCCATGAATGCAGGTAATCTTCCCAAATACGGCTCAAGTTTGCTTTTTTTGTCATGAGGATCAGGGAATAAAAGAGGTAACACGCTTTTATTTTTATATTGACCAACAGGGCCATAATAATCCCAAATTCGGGTAATGACTCCAACTTACTGATAGTGTTTTATGTTCAGATAATGCCCGATGACCTTGTCATGCAGCTCCACCGATTTTGAGAACGACAGTGACTTCCGTCCCAGCCTTGCCAGATGTTGTCTCAGATTCAGGTTATGCCGCTCAATTCGCTGAGTGTAACGCTTGCTGATTACGTGCAGCTTTCCCTTCAGGCGGGATTCATACAGCGGCCAGCCATCCGTCATCCATACCACGACCTCAAAGGCCGACAGCAGGCTCAGAAGACGCTCCAGTGTGGCCAGAGTGCGTTCACCGAAGACGTGCGCCACAACCGTCCTCCGTATCCTGTCATACGCGTAAAACAGCCAGCGCTGACGTGATTTAGCACCGACGTAGCCCCACTGTTCGTCCATTTCAGCGCAGACAATCACATCACTGCCCGGCTGTATGCGCGAGGTTACCGACTGCGGCCTGAGTTTTTTAAGTGACGTAAAATCGTGTTGAGGCCAACGCCCATAATGCGGGCGGTTGCCCGGCATCCAACACCATTCATGGCCATATCAATGATTTTCTGGTGTGTACCGGGCTGAGAGGCGGTGTAAGTGAACTGTAGCTGCCATGTTTTACGGCAGTGAGAGCAGAGATAGCGCTGATGTCCGGCAGTACTTTTACCGTTACGCACCACGCCTTCAGTAGCTGAGCAGGAGGGACAACTGATGGAGATGGAAGCCACGGGAGCACCTCAAAAACACCATCGTACACTAAATCAGTAAGTTGGCACCATTACCCGCTTCGTGTAGTCATCTCGCATTCCTTGTGAGCACTATGTTGAGCGATCTTATTCCCACAAAATAAAAAAGGCATCCAATGTGGATGCCTTTTTCAGGAATTCGGATTTAGACCTCTTCCATACGTCCCAGCAGGGCGTGCAGACGATCCTGCCAGCCGGTCTGCTGTTCGCGCAGATGATGGTTTTCACGCTCCAGCTCTTCACGACCTTGCTGAGCAGTCTGAATTTCCTGCGACAGCGCGTTGTTTTTTTCTTTCAGCTCTTCGATTTCCATCTGCAGCAGGGTGATGGTATCAATCGCCTGCTGTACTTTGGATTCCAGTTTCTCAAACACTTCTAAAGACATAATCCTACCTCTCCTGAATTTGCAAGGCGACGCTTTGACGTAAACGCGCACAACACCTGGTGTCGATTGTATGGAGCCCCGCCCTCCCTGTCCAGCGGCAGACCGCGCAGATTGCGGTTTGCAACACTTTTCAGCCTCCTCCTGGTGCGTTCGCATCATATACCCCTAAATTGTTAACACTTTAGTTAATGGAATGCTTCAGCCCGCCTCCGCGTATAAACGCTAACGCACACTTAATGGCGCGTTATCGCTCATTTTGTTGACGCGGCACACACATTTTAATTTCGATATTTCTCGTTTTTGCTCGTTAACGATAAATTAACACTGTGTCTACAGGACATCGTGGCAAGAGTGACGATCGCTGCGATGACAAAAACCATTAATTTTCTGTCAGGATCCGATTATGAGTGAAACATCAACCTTGAAAGGCCAGTGCATCGCAGAGTTCCTGGGTACTGGGTTGTTGATTTTCTTTGGCGTAGGATGCGTGGCGGCGCTGAAAGTAGCGGGCGCCAGCTTTGGGCAGTGGGAAATCAGCGTGATCTGGGGTCTGGGCGTGGCGATGGCCATCTACCTGACGGCGGGTGTTTCAGGTGCCCATCTTAACCCTGCGGTTACCATCGCGCTGTGGCTGTTTGCCTGCTTCGATAAACGCAAGGTTGTGCCCTATATTGTGGCGCAGTTTGCCGGTGCCTTTTGTGCAGCGGCGTTAGTTTACGGGCTCTATTACAATCTGTTTATCGACTTCGAACAGACGCACCAGATGGTGCGTGGCAGTACCGAGAGCCTCGAGCTGGCCGGCATCTTCTCAACCTATCCGAACCCGCATATTAACTTTGTGCAGGCCTTCGCGGTGGAGATGGTGATCACCGCTATCTTGATGGGCGTCATCATGGCGCTGGGTGATGACGGCAACGGCATTCCACGCGGCCCGCTGGCACCGCTGCTGATTGGTTTACTGATTGCGGTCATCGGCGCATCGATGGGACCACTGACCGGCTTCGCCATGAACCCGGCACGTGACCTGGGGCCGAAGACCTTTGCCTTCTTCGCGGGCTGGGGCAACGTGGCCTTTACCGGTGCGAAAGATATTCCCTACTTCCTGGTGCCGCTGTTCGGCCCGATCGTTGGGGCATCGCTGGGCGCATTCGGCTATCGTAAGCTGATTGGACGCCATCTGCCGTGCGACACCTGTGTGGTTGAGGAGAAAAAAAGCCTCTCCCCGACTGAATCAAAAGCTTCGCTGTAATCTGACTACGGGACTCATAAAATGACCGACAAAAAATATATCGTTGCGCTCGACCAGGGCACGACCAGCTCCCGCGCTGTCGTTATGGATCATGACGCGAACATTGTCAGCGTGTCACAGCGCGAATTCGAGCAAATCTATCCTAAGCCAGGCTGGGTTGAACACGACCCGATGGAAATCTGGGCCTCGCAAAGCTCGACGCTGGTTGAAGTGCTGGCGAAAGCCGATATCAGTTCCGACGAGATTGCGGCCATTGGCATCACCAACCAGCGTGAAACGGCCATCGTCTGGGAACGCGAAACCGGTAAACCGATTTATAACGCCATCGTCTGGCAGTGCCGCCGTACCGCGGATATCTGCGAGAAGCTCAAGCGTGACGGCATGGAAGAGTACGTGCGCAGCGCCACCGGCCTGGTGGTGGACCCTTACTTCTCCGGCACCAAGGTGAAGTGGATCCTTGACCATGTGGAAGGCTCTCGCGAGCGTGCCAAACGTGGTGAACTGCTGTTCGGCACGGTGGATACCTGGCTTATCTGGAAGATGACTCAGGGACGCGTCCACGTTACCGACTACACCAACGCCTCGCGCACCATGCTGTTCAACATCCACGATCTGGACTGGGATGACAAAATGCTGGACGCGCTGGATATCCCGCGTGCCATGCTGCCGCAGGTGCGAAAGTCCTCTGAAGTGTACGGCCAGACCAACATCGGCGGTAAAGGCGGCACCCGTATTCCGATTGCCGGGATCGCCGGGGACCAGCAGGCGGCGCTGTTTGGCCAGCTGTGCGTGAAAGAAGGGATGGCGAAAAACACCTACGGCACCGGCTGCTTCATGCTGATGAATACCGGCGAGAAGGCGGTGAAATCAGAGCATGGCCTGCTGACCACTATCGCCTGCGGCCCTCGCGGAGAGGTGAATTACGCCCTCGAAGGCGCGGTGTTTATGGCCGGAGCCTCTATCCAGTGGCTGCGCGATGAGATGAAGCTTATCAGCGACGCTTTCGACTCGGAGTATTTCGCTACTAAAGTGAAAGACACCAACGGGGTGTACGTCGTACCGGCCTTTACCGGGCTGGGCGCGCCGTACTGGGATCCCTATGCTCGCGGGGCGATTTTCGGCCTGACGCGTGGGGTGAACTCGAACCACATCATTCGCGCCACGCTGGAGTCAATTGCCTATCAGACCCGCGACGTGCTGGAAGCGATGCAGGCCGACTCCGGCATTCGTCTCCACGCCCTGCGCGTGGACGGCGGCGCGGTGGCTAACAATTTCCTGATGCAGTTCCAGTCCGACATTCTGGGCACCCGCGTGGAGCGTCCGGAAGTGCGTGAAGTGACGGCGCTGGGGGCGGCTTACCTTGCCGGTCTGGCGGTCGGCTTCTGGCAGAACCTGGACGAGCTGCAGGAGAAAGCGGTCATCGAACGCGAATTCCGCCCGGGCATCGAAACCACCGAGCGTAACTTCCGCTACAGCGGCTGGAAGAAAGCCGTGAAACGCGCGCTGGCGTGGGAAGATCACGACGAGTCGTAATCCACTTCACATTCCCTCTCCCTTTGGGGAGAGGGGTCCTCAGCCCGCACCCCACCCCACTCTGTGATAAACTTCGTGCAATTCCTTTTGACCGCACGAGTACCCAATGAAACGTGAACTTGCTATCGAATTTTCCCGCGTGACCGAAGCCGCCGCTCTGGCGGGCTACAAGTGGCTTGGCCGTGGCGACAAAAATATCGCCGACGGTGCAGCCGTCCATGCCATGCGCATTATGCTTAACCAGGTCAATATCGACGGCACCATCGTGATTGGCGAAGGCGAAATCGACGAAGCGCCAATGCTTTTTATCGGTGAAAAAGTCGGGACCGGCAAGGGAGACGCGGTGGATATCGCCGTCGACCCGATTGAAGGCACCCGCATGACCGCCATGGGTCAGGCTAACGCCCTGGCCGTACTGGCCGTGGGCGACAAAGGCACCTTCCTCAACGCGCCTGATATGTATATGGAGAAGCTGATTGTCGGGCCGGGCGCCAAAGGGGTTATCGACCTCAACCTGCCGCTGGCGGACAACCTGCGTAACATCGCCGCCGCGCTCAATAAACCGCTGAGCGAACTGACGGTCACCATCCTGGCCAAACCGCGTCATGATGTCACTATCGCCCATATGCAGCAGCTGGGCGTGCGCGTCTTTGCTATTCCCGATGGCGACGTGGCAGCCTCCATCCTTACCTGCATGCCGGACAGCGAAGTGGACGTGCTGTACGGCATCGGCGGCGCGCCGGAAGGGGTGGTTTCTGCCGCAGTGATCCGCGCCCTCGACGGTGACATGCAGGGTCGTCTGCTGGCCCGCCATGAAGTGAAAGGCGATAGCGAAGAGAACCGCCGTATCGGTGAGCAGGAGCTGGCCCGCTGCGCCGCGATGGGCATCGAGGCCAATACCGTGCTGCGTCTGGATGATATGGCGCGCAACGATAACGTCGTCTTCTCGGCCACCGGTATCACCAAAGGCGATCTGCTGGACGGCATCACCCGCAAAGGCAATATGGCGACCACCGAAACGCTGCTGATCCGCGGTAAATCACGCACCATTCGCCGCATCCAGTCGATTCACTATCTCGACCGCAAAGATCCCGACGTGCAGACTCACATTCTGTAAAACCGTTTGATCAATTGAGCTTTCCGGCCCGCACGGGCTGGAAATCTCTCTCTCAGGTAAGGAAGATAGAACCCGAGATCAGTACAGGAGAACATCATGGCAGACTGGGTAACAGGTAAAGTCAAAAAGGTAGAGTTCTGGACCGATGCGCTATTTAGTCTTACCGTCAATGCGCCCATCCATCCCTTCACGGCCGGACAATTCGCCAAGCTGGGGCTGGAAATCGACGGTGAACGCGTGCAGCGCGCCTACTCCTATGTCAACCCGCCGGATAACCCGGATCTCGAGTTCTATCTTGTCACCGTTCCCGATGGCAAACTTAGCCCGCGCCTGGCGGCCCTCAAACCCGGTGACGAGATCCAGATAGTCAGCGAAGCCGCAGGCTTCTTCGTGCTGGATGAAGTGCCGGACTGCGACACCCTGTGGATGCTGGCGACCGGTACCGCCATCGGCCCGTACCTTTCGATCCTGCAATACGGGAAAGACCTGGAACGTTTTAAAAATATCGTGCTGGTGCATGCCGCACGCTATGCCGCGGACCTGAGCTACCTGCCGCAGATGCTGGAGTTGCAGCAACGCTATGAAGGGAAAGTGAAAATTCAGACGGTGGTGAGCCGTGAAACGGTGGTGGGCTCACTGACCGGCCGCGTGCCGGCCCTGATTGAAAGCGGTGAACTGGAAGCTGCGGTTGGCCTGCCGATGACGGCCGAAAGCAGCCATGTCATGCTGTGCGGCAACCCGCAGATGGTGCGCGACACTCAACAGCTGCTGAAAGAGACCCGGCAGATGACCAAACATTTACGCCGCCGTCCGGGCCATATGACTGCAGAACACTACTGGTAATTAGCGGTATTTTACGTCGATCGTATCTTTACCGTATTTATTCTCGCCCTGGGTGCCCACGAACGCGCCCAGGTCGACAATAATCATCACAAAAATAATGGTAGGGATCAGCCTGCCAACCGCCCACGGCAGCATGGAGGGCAGCATCGACCAGTTGCCTGCCAGCAGCATCCACGCCAGCACCACCAGCAGCGACCACAGCCCCGAGCGGCCACGATCGTGCAGACGTTTCACTAACACCGCCGCGGTCGGCCACAGCAGCGAAACCAGCGCGAATGCCGCCGTCTGGGTATTCAGCCACGCGTTATTCGCAAAAATAAACAGACCCAGCATGGCGACAATCCATACGCCAATCCAGATCCAGAAATCACGGCGTCCAATACGCCCTTTGAATGAAAACAACCACTGCTGTATGGTCATGTCAGGTTCCTTAAAATCATTGCGGAGCGTAGTTTACCCTGGAGTCGCATCCTTTTGACAAGCCAGCCAGATATCGTTTTAATCGTGACAGTAACATTCAGAGACTTTATTGATGAAGATGTGGTTTCACCTTATTTGGCTGGGTTTAACACTGTCGTGCGCGAGCGTTTCTCTGCGCGCTGCCGAGACCTCCGCACCTGCCACGGCCCCCTACGTGATGCCGGGCGCGCCGTCGTTTGATCAATCCATTAGCCTGTTCCGCGAGGCCTTCAACAGCGCTAACCCTGGCCTGTCGCTGAATGAGTTTCGCGCCATCGATGGTGCCCGCGATACCCCCAACCTGACCCGTGCCGCCAGCAAGATTAACGAGAATCTGTACGCCTCAACGGCGCTGGAGCGTGGAACGCTCAAAATTAAGAGTATGCAGATTACCTGGTTGCCGATTCAGGGGCCGGAGCAAAAGGCCGCCAAAGCCAAAGCGCTGGAGTATATGAGCGCCATTTTACGGGCGTTCACCCCGGCGTTAACCAAATCACAAAGCCAGCAAAGGCTACAAAAGCTGCTGGCTGCCGGTAAAAACAAACGTTATTACGCCGAAACGGAAGGCGCGGTTCGCTATGTGGTGGCAGATAACGGCGAAAAGGGGCTGACCTTCGCTGTTGAACCGATTAAGCTGGCGTTATCTGAGACCCTCGGCGGGGCGAATTAATGACAAAAAGCAAAGCCTTTCGAGGGAAAATCTCTATACTGATTCACAGACCATGCTGCCCAGCCGGGTGGCCATATTCCTTAATTCGCTCTTGAGCGTGGAGAATTGAAATGCGACATCCTTTAGTGATGGGTAACTGGAAACTGAACGGCAGCCGCCACATGGTAAACGAGCTGGTAGCTAACCTGCGTAAAGAGCTGGCTGGCGTGACTGGCTGTGCTGTTGCGATCGCTCCGCCGGACATGTACCTGGATATGGCTAAACACGCCGCTGACGGCAGCCACATCGTTCTGGGTGCGCAGAACGTTGACGTTAACCTGTCTGGCGCGTTCACCGGTGAAACCTCCGCTGAAATGCTGAAAGATATCGGCGCAAAATACATCATCATCGGCCACTCTGAGCGTCGTACCTACCACAAAGAGTCCGACGAATTCATCGCTAAAAAATTCGCGGTACTGAAAGAGCAGGGTCTGATCCCGGTTCTGTGCATCGGTGAAACCGAAGCTGAAAACGAAGCGGGCAAAACTGAAGAAGTGTGCGCACGCCAGATCGACGCAGTGCTGACCACTCAGGGCGCGAGCGCGTTCGAAGGCGCGGTCATTGCTTACGAGCCAGTATGGGCGATCGGTACCGGCAAATCTGCAACCCCAGCTCAGGCTCAGGCGGTTCACAAATTCATCCGTGACCATATTGCTAAAGCAGACGCGAAAGTGGCTGAGCAAGTAATCATCCAGTACGGCGGTTCCGTAAACGCAGCGAACGCAGCAGAGCTGTTCACCCAGCCGGACATCGACGGCGCGCTGGTTGGCGGCGCATCCCTGAAAGCAGACGCTTTCGCGGTGATCGTTAAAGCAGCAGAAGCGGCTAAACAGGCGTAAAAAACCTTTGCGGCGGGTGGCGCTTCGCTAACCCGCCCTAGGGTTCTCCAGGCCCGGTAAGCGCCAGCGCCACCGGGCTTTTTTACAGCCGTCCCAGGATACTAAACCACAGATAATCCAGCGGCAGCAGCACCAGATAGGTTGCCACCGCCAGCGCCAGGCAGAGCAGCATCCCCGCCCGCGCAGGCACTCTTCCCAGCCCCATCGCCACCACTATCGGCGACGCCTGATACGGCAGCAGCGGCGTGGAGTATCCCAGCACCTGAATCATAATCACCGACAATAACGGGAAGCCGGTGGCGTCCGAGAAGCTTTGCGCCAGAGTGGTATACAGCGCCGGAACACCGTTGGCGGTCATGATAAAATTCAGCGCGGTAGTGATGCCGGTTAACGCCAGGAAACTGGTGAAGGGCGCGTCGGCATCCAGCGGCATCACCCGCATCAGCGCCTCGCCCACGGCACTGCCGATCCCGGTCTGCGTCACGGTGATCGCCAGCCCGAGAATGCCCGCCACGTAAATACAGGTGCGCATGTTCACCCCGGCCGAGAACTCCTCGCCGGTGATAAAACCAATTCGCGGCAGCATCACCACCAGCGATGCCGCAAGCCCGGTCCATGCCGGGCCGATACCGTGCCAGCTCTCCGTCACCCACATCACCAGCACTACCGCCAGCAGCCAGGCGAGGCGCTTTTCGTCACGGCCCATGGGCTCCGGCGGAGACAGATCTTTTGCCGGTTTGGGGGCGCCGGGAAACAGCCAGCAGATCAGGCCGATCAGAATCAGGCCCTTGAGAATGCCCAGCACCGGGGTGTGCAGCAGCAGGTACGGAACATAGTTGAGATGAATACCATACGACCCTTCCGCCGCCCCGCTCATTACCAGATTAGGTACGTTAGCCGGGAGGATAGTGGCCGACAGCTGGAAGGTGCCAAACCCCACCGCCAGCGCCAGACCAAACCACGCCCGGGAGCCATCGGCAATGCCCGCCCGCTTCGCCATCGCCGCCACAATCGGCATCAGCAGCGCGATGCGCCCCATGTTAGAGGGCATCACAAACGCCAGCGCATAGGTAAGCAGCACGACGCTGGCCACCATCAGCGGCCAGGAGTCGGTCAGCCTGGACGACAACGCCCGCGCGGCTCTGTCCGCCAGCCCGGTTTTACGGATCGCCACGCCCAGCACAAACCCGCTGAACACCAGCCAGAATGCCGACGAGGCAAACCCGCCGAATATCACCTCCGGCGGCGCAATTTTGGCGATCATCGCTGCGGTAAAGAACAGCAGCGCGGTGAGGAATTCCGGCAACAGCGAGGTCGCCCACAGGATGATGGTGACGACGATAATCAGCGAGGGCAGAAACAGCGGGTGAGTGATCCAGAGCGACATGCCTGTCTCCTGTAGAATTTTTCAGCAAGTCTACGGCGGCAGGCAGCGGGAGTAAACGCTATTTATGGTGGGGTCAATTCAGGATATGACATTGATGATCCTGCAATTCCTCAGCGGAGGCCAGGTTGAACGTCAGCAGATTGCGCTCGGTCGCCAGCAGGACAAAAGAGCCGTCCGCCTGCTGCGCCATCGCCAGCGCAAAGCGTCCCATATGGTCGCGCGCTTCCGGCAGCTCTTCTGCCAGCATCATAAATGGGCTGCGTTTCACCAGCTCCGCTTCCGTCACCCGACGCGCCAGATACTCGTGCCCTTTCAGCCCACCGGGAAACGGCAGCCATTGGGTGCTGATTTGCCCCTGATGAGTATTGAGCTTCTCGCGCACGTCCGGCCGCAGGCACGAGATATGGATATGAAAATGATTTTGCGTACGGCCCGTTGGGGAGTTAATGGTCAGGGAAATGGCGCTGTCAGGCACTTTGGCACCCCGCTTCATGCTCATAAAGTTGCGCGACTGCCACGCCAGCCAGAAGAAGTTCGGCGTATAGGCCTCAGTCAGAAGCGGGCTTTCGGTGCCGTTGATGCGGTACGTTGGCATCAGAAGATATTGCAGGGGGCCGTTGCGGTCTTTGAATACCACATATCCCGCATCCCTCTTCACCAGGACACAGGGCGCCGGGTTACGGTTTTGCATCTGATTGGGTACACACTGGTCGAGAACGATATGCCGTAATGCGTTTGGGTTACCCGACTTCATCCAGAACCAGCCCCCCGCGGCAAGCGCGATGAGGATCAGTGCCAGCACAATTATTTTTTTCACAACGCGTTCCCTGTATCCGGTTGAACCAAAAGAGTAACGCACTTTGATGACAAACAAAAAAGCCCGGCAGTATGATTCTGCCGGGCTTTTTAAACGCTATGGGTGATTAACGTTTGCTGATCTGATCGAAGGTGCCGCCATTCGAGAAGTGATCTTTCTGCGCTTTGGTCCAGCCGCCAAACTCTTCATCGATAGTGAACAGCTTCAGTTTCGGGAATTCGTTCTCATACTTCTTCGCCACCGCTTCATCACGTGGACGATAGAAATTCTTCGCGGCGATCTCCTGACCTTCCGGGGTGTAAAGGTACTTCAGGTAGGCTTCCGCCACGGCCTGGGTGCCTTTCTTATCCGCCACTTTGTCGACCACAGAGACGGTCGGCTCAGCCAGAATCGATTCACTTGGGGTCACGATTTCAAACTTGTCTTTACCCAGCTCGTTGGTCGCCAGCAGCGCTTCGTTTTCCCATGCAATCAGCACATCGCCAATGCCGCGTTCAACAAAGGTGTTGGTTGCGCCACGCGCGCCGGAGTCCAGCACTTCAACGTTTTTAAACAGCGATTTCACGAAGTCCTGGGCTTTGGCCTGATCGCCATTGTTGTGGTGCAGGGCGTAGCCCCAGGCTGCAAGATAGTTCCAGCGCGCGCCGCCGGAGCTTTTCGGGTTCGGGGTAATCACGGAAACGCCCGGCTTAATCAGGTCGTTCCAGTCGTGGATCTGTTTCGGGTTGCCTTTACGCACCAGGAAAACGATGGTGGAGGTGTATGGCGCAGAGTTGTCTGGCAGACGTTTGATCCAGTTTTTATCGATACGACCGCGTTCCGCAATCGCGTCCACGTCGTACGCCAGCGCCAGAGTCACGACATCGGCTTCAATACCGTTAATCACCGAGGTCGCCTGCTTGCCGGAGCCACCGTGCGACTGACGGATCACCACGTTATCGCCGGTTTCCTGTTTCCAGTGTGCGGCAAACGCTTTGTTGTACTGTTCGTACAGTTCACGTGTCGGATCGTAAGACACGTTTAGTAACTGGATATCCTTTGCCAGAACGCTGGTCGATGCCAGCAATAAAGTTAACCCCACGCCCCACTTGTTCATCGTCCCACTCTCTTAATGTTGTGTTTGATGAATGCAGCGTGCCAGAAAGGAAACCAATGATTAAAGAATAAAAAAAGATTGGCTATAACTTCACGGAATAAAAAGCGGTATTGTAGACACAAAAAAGCCCGGTGGCGCTTCGCTTACCGGGCCTACGGACCCTGCTTTTGTAGGGCGGGTAAGGCGTAGCCGCCACCCGGCAACAATCAGCTGATTAGTACAGTTTTTTCGCGCAGTCCAGCCAGTCACCTTTGAACGGACGCTTCATGTTTTCGATAGCGTCGATGATGTCATGGTGAACCAGTTTTTCGTTCTGAATGCCGACGCAACGACCGCCGAAGCCCTGCTGCAGCAGTTCAATCGCGTACGCACCCATACGGGAGGCCAGGATACGGTCGTAAGGACCCGGGGAGCCGCCGCGCTGGATGTGGCCGAGAACGGTGGCGCGGGTTTCGCGTTTGGTTTCGGTTTCGATGTACTTCGCCAGCTCGTCAACGTCGCAGATGTGCTCGGTGATGGCTACGATGGCGTGTTTCTTACCTTTCGCGATACCGGCTTTGATTTCCGCAACCAGGTCTTCACGGCTGAATTCCACTTCCGGAACCACGACAAACTCACAGCCACCGGCAATCGCCGCAGCCAGAGTCAGGTCGCCACAGTAGCGGCCCATTACTTCAACGATAGAGATACGCTGGTGAGAAGAAGAGGTGTCGCGCAGGCGGTCAATCGCTTCAACCACGGTGCCCAGGGCAGTGAAGTAGCCGATGGTGTAGTCGGTACCTTTGATGTCATTGTCGATGGTGCCAGGCAGACCGATGCACGGGAAGCCCATTTCGGTCAGACGTTTGGCGCCCATATAGGAACCGTCACCACCGATAACGACCAGCGCGTCGAGGCCGCGTTTTTTCATGTTTTCGATAGCCACTTCACGGATGCGGTCATCGCGGAATTCCGGGAAACGAGCGGAACCCAGGAAGGTACCGCCGCGGTTAATCATGTCGGACACGCTGTAGCGGTCGAGCTGCACCATGCGATCTTCATACAGGCCCAGATAACCGTCATAGATACCAAAAACTTCCAGACCTTCCGTCAACGCAGCACGAACTACACCACGAATTGCTGCGTTCATGCCGGGCGCATCACCGCCGCTTGTCAACACACCGATTTTCTTAATCATGACTACCTCTGAACTTAGGAATGCAAAAATGAAATCTGTTGCCGGAAGACTTCTGACGACCAACGAATACTGCAAATAGTATATCAATCACTTCCAGCTGAATTGATTCAGGTCAGGCCATATGGCGGTTATTTTTCCACAAAATGCTGGCCCGGTTCACTTTTTTACAACGAATTACGAAAGCTCAAAATGTCCATTGCCTGGCTTAGGTACGACTGAACAGGGATCCTGGTGAATAATGACGTCTGACCCCGGGAAACGCTGCAAAATCGCCTGCTCAACCTGCTCAGCCACCAGATGTGCCTGAACCAGCGGCAGGTTATCTTCCATTTCTAAATGAATCTGAATAAAGCGGGTCGGCCCTGACTGCCGCGTGCGAAGATCGTGAGCGCCGCTGACGCCGGGCCAGGAGGTCACAATTTCGAAGATTTCATGCCGTTCTGCGTCTGGCAAGGCGCGATCGAGAAGCGATTGCACCGCATCGTACCCCATGCGCAACGCACTGTATAAAATATAAAAGCCAATCCCTAACGCAAATAGCGCATCGGCCCGATGCCAGCCATACCAGGCCAGACCGAGCGCAATCAGGATCGCGCCGTTCATCATAACATCAGACTGATAATGAAGCATATCGGCCCGTACCGCCTGACTTTGCGTTTTGCGCACAACCCAGCGCTGGAACGTTACCAGAATCAATGTGCTAATAAGTGCAATAACCGTGACGACAACGCCCACGCCCGGATCTTTCATCGGTGACGGGGTATACAGATGCTGAATACCGGTCAAAAAGAGGAACAGCGCCGAACCGGAAATAAACATGCTTTGTGCCAGCGCCGCCAGCGACTCGGCTTTGCCGTGACCAAAGGTATGCTCTTCATCCGCCGGCTGCAGCGAGTAGCGCACCACCCACAGGTTAGTGAGCGAAGCGGCAATATCCACCAGCGAATCGACCAGCGCCGCCAGAATACTGACTGAACCGGTATACCACCACGCAAAAATTTTAATCACTAACAGGCACGACGCCATGATCGTCGCAGCCAATGCGGCCCGGCTTACCAGCCGCCCATAGGATTGATTCATAAACACTCCTGTCATGCTATGCCGCTAGTATAACGGATGCAGAGGAGTCATTAAGATGAATAAACGGTTACTACGTTTGAATGACGGGCAAAAAAAACCCCCTCATCATGAGGGGGAAGACAGGGATGGTGTCTATGGCAAGGAAAACAGGGTCTACTGGTTACTACGGGTATTGCTACTAAAAAGCGTCGATTCAGCGTTCTTCTGCATCCGTGCAACCTCACGCAACTGATCCATACGTTGCTGGTGTTTCTGGTTCAAAACCGCTTGCTGCTCGGGCGTTAGCAGGTGGAACATCTGGTTGCGGACTTTAGCCATTTCGACCTGTCGGGCAACCTGCTCCTGCGCCATTTTGTCTGCCTGAGCGCGCACAGCGTTCTCGTCAAAATTTTCTGCGGTGACAAGGCGATGCATTGTCTCCATTTCGCTAACATTAACAGGGGGCTGGTCATGTCGAGCCCGCTGCATCAGATCTCGCATCTGTTGACGCTGATGTTCGGTTAAACTTATGCCGTCGAACATATGGCCTTGGCCACTCTGCTGCGCGATGCCCTCCGTTGAGGAGCGGTTATCGCCGGTGATGACTCCAGCAGCCTGGCTAAATGCACTAAACGCCAGCGTTGAGGCCATGACGGCAGCGGTAACTTTGCGCATCACTTACTCCCAAAATCTTTCGTGTCGCGATTCAACGAGAACCAGTCTACGATTCAGGCTGCAAACATGCGTCAGGGGGTGTAAAACAACGTAAAGTCATGGATTAGAGAGCCTTGATGACGTAATTTCTGCCTCGGAGGTATTTAAACAATGAATAAAATCCTGTTAGTTGATGATGACCGAGAGCTGACATCCCTTTTAAAGGAGTTGCTCGACATGGAAGGCTTTGACGTGTCGGTGGCCCATGACGGGGAGCAGGCGCTGAGTCAACTCGACGATAGCATCGACTTGCTTTTGCTCGACGTCATGATGCCGAAGAAGAACGGCATCGACACCCTTAAAGAGCTGCGCCAGACTCACCAGACCCCTGTAATTATGCTGACCGCGCGCGGCAGCGAACTCGATCGCGTGCTGGGCCTTGAGCTGGGTGCCGATGACTATCTGCCTAAGCCGTTTAACGACCGGGAGCTGGTGGCACGTATTCGGGCGATCCTGCGTCGTTCCCACTGGAGCGAGCAGCAGCAGAACACCGACAACGGTTCGCCAACACTTGAAGTGGATTCCCTGAGCCTCAATCCGGGCCGCCAGGAGGCCAGTTTCGACGGCCAGGCGCTGGAGCTGACCGGCACCGAATTCACCCTGCTTTATCTGCTGGCGCAGCATCTGGGCCAGGTGGTATCGCGTGAACATCTGAGCCAGGAAGTGCTGGGTAAGCGCCTGACCCCGTTCGACCGTGCCATTGATATGCACATCTCCAACCTGCGCCGCAAATTACCGGAGCGCAAGGATGGTCACCCGTGGTTTAAAACCCTGCGCGGACGCGGCTATCTGATGGTGTCCGCTTCATGATAGGCAGCTTAACCGCCCGCATCTTCGCCATCTTCTGGCTGACGCTGGCACTGGTGTTAATGCTGGTTTTGATGTTACCCAAACTCGACTCACGCCAGATGACGGAGCTCCTCGACAGCGAGCAACGTCAGGGTGTGATGATCGAGCAGCACGTAGAAGCAGAGCTGGCCATCGATCCGCCCAATGATTTGATGTGGTGGCGCAGGCTGTTTCGCGCTATCGAAAAATGGGCGCCGCCGGGGCAACGCCTGCTGCTGGTCACCAGCGAAGGCCGCGTGATCGGCGCCGACCGTAATGAAATGCAGATCATCCGCAACTTCATTGGCCAGGCGGATAACGCCGATCATCCGCAAAAGAAAAAATATGGTCGGGTAGAGATGGTGGGGCCATTCTCCGTCAATGACGGGGAAGATAACTACCAGCTCTATCTGATTCGTCCGGCGAGCAACTCCCAGTCCGACTTTATCAACCTGCTGTTTGACCGCCCGCTGCTGCTCTTAATTGTCACTATGCTGGTGAGTTCACCGCTGCTGCTGTGGCTGGCGTGGAGCCTGGCGAAACCGGCGCGTAAGTTGAAAAACGCCGCGGATGAAGTGGCGCAGGGTAACCTGCGGCAGCACCCGGAACTGGAAGCCGGGCCGCAGGAGTTCCTGGCGGCGGGTGCCAGCTTCAACCAGATGGTGACGGCGCTGGAGCGGATGATGACCACACAGCAGCGTCTGCTCTCTGATATCTCCCACGAACTGCGCACTCCGCTGACGCGTCTGCAACTGGGCACCGCCCTGCTGCGCCGCCGCGGCGGAGAGAGCAAAGAGCTGGAGCGTATCGAAACGGAAGCGCATCGTCTGGACAGCATGATCAATGACCTGCTGGTGATGTCTCGCAATCAGCAGAAAAACGCGCTGGTGAGCGAAACGGTGAAAGCTAACCACCTGTGGCATGAGGTGCTGGATAACGCGGCATTCGAAGCCGAGCAGATGGGGAAATCCTTTACGGTTAACTTCCCACCGGGGCCATGGCCGCTGTACGGTAACCCCAATACGCTGGAAAGCGCGCTGGAAAATATCGTGCGTAACGCCCTGCGCTACTCGCATACCAAAATCGAGGTGGCGTTCTCGGTGGATAAAGACGGTATCACCATCAACGTCGATGACGATGGTCCTGGCGTGAGCCCGGAAGATCGCGAGCAGATTTTCCGTCCGTTCTATCGTACCGATGAGGCACGCGACAGGGAATCTGGCGGTACCGGGCTGGGCCTGGCGATTGTCGAAACCGCCATTCAGCAGCACCGCGGCTGGGTGAAAGCCGACGACAGCCCGCTGGGCGGATTACGGTTAACGCTCTGGTTGCCGTTGTACAAACGATCGTAGCTATTGTGCCGGGTGGCGGCTTCGCCTTACCCGGCCTACCTTCCCCATAATCTCCGGGAATTATCCTCGATCTTGTTGCTAATTCGCCGCTTCTGCATGGTTCTTGTCCAGCTGGTCGATAGCCCCGCCGCCGACAGCAGGCGGCGGTACTGGTCATCGTCAAAGGGCATGTGCCAGGCGATGGCGCAGGCGTCATGCACCGACACATCGCTCAGGCGGGAGACCAACGTCAGCGGCGCATCAGCCGAAACCTGCCCTGCCAGCACCACGCGATAGAGCCAGCCGGTTTTCGCTGCGTTCTGTAACTGCGTGGCCATGTCGTTAATGCCGAAATGGAAGTTGAGTTTGAAGCACGGGGAGCGCGGCTGGGTCACCTGGATCAGGGCGTCGCCCCAGCGAAAGATATCCCCGATAAAGACGTTCTTCTCCGTCAGCCCCTCAGTGGAGAGGTTTTCGCCGAACGCCGGCGCGACAAAAAGCCCGGCCTGGGCAGGATATTCGCTCGCCCAGTGCTGATAATGCTCGCGCGGATAGTGGCACAGCGCCCGATCCGGCCCGCCGTGGATTTTCTTCTCCGCCTGCTCATCTCCCGTCAGACCCAGCTCGGTTAACGTCAGTTCCCCGTCAACCTGCAGTTTGGCAATCGCGCTCGGGCGGCTACCGTCATAGTCCCTTATTTTTCCGGTGAATACATTAACGGGATAGTTCATCGCGGCTCCTTGTGCAGATTGTGGGTATAAAAAAAGCGAGTCATCAGACTCGCTTCTCACAGGCGGCTTTGCAACCTTATTTTTTAGCGGCGAAACGTGCTGCTGCTTCGTCCCAGTTCACCACGTCCCAGAAGGCTTTGATGTAGTCCGGGCGACGGTTCTGGAATTTCAGGTAGTAAGCGTGTTCCCACACGTCCAGGCCCACGATTGGGAAGCCAGACGCGCCAGAAATTGCTTCGCCCATCAGCGGGGAATCCTGGTTCGCGGTAGAAACCACAGCCAGTTTGTCGCCTTTCAGTACCAGCCACGCCCAGCCAGAGCCGAAACGGGTCGCAGCGGCTTTTTCAAACTCAGCTTTGAAGTTATCAACGGAGCCGAAGTCGCGCTCGATAGCGGATTTCAGGTCACCCTGCAGGGTGGTGCCGGTTTTCAGGCCTTTCCAGAAGAAGCTGTGGTTAGCGTGGCCGCCAGCGTTGTTACGCAGTACGGTTTTCTTGTCAGCTGGCAGTTGATCCAGTTTGGTGATCAGCTCTTCAGCAGGCAGGCTGGCGAACTCTGGCAGGCTTTCCAGCGCCGCGTTGGCGTTGTTAACGTAAGTCTGGTGGTGTTTGGTGTGATGGATCTCCATCGTCTGCTTGTCGAAATGCGGCTCAAGGGCGTCGTAAGCGTACGGCAGGGATGGCAGGGTATAGCTCATAATCATCTCCATTATAGTCGGGCGGCAAACGTGTTAATGCCGCGTAAGCAGTTGGTTCATTATAGTTAATTAAATGATATTGAAAATGTTTATCAATGCCGTAGTTTTAATAAGGTTATTCAGTTTTGATAAATAACGAATTTGTGAGTCTGCTCACGCGGTTAACGCGTTGATTGCCATTCAAAACGAAGGTGCGGCAACCTACCGAAGGTACCCAAACCGCCTAATTTTTACACTCATCAAGTCGGCGGGAAGCTACTGACTATAAAAACGATGAGGATGTAAAAATGAATCATGTGATTACGATGGGTATTTTCTGGCATTTGATAGGCGCGGCCAGTGCAGCCTGTTTCTATGCCCCGTTTAAAAAGGTTAAAGGCTGGTCATGGGAAACCATGTGGTCCGTTGGCGGTACCGTGTCATGGCTGATTTTACCCTGGACCATTAGCGCCATGCTGCTCCCGGATTTCTGGGGTTACTTCTCTTCCTTCAGCGCCTCCACCCTGCTGCCGGTGTTTCTGTTTGGCGCCATGTGGGGCATCGGCAACATCAACTACGGCCTGACCATGCGCTACCTTGGCATGTCGATGGGTATCGGCATCGCGATCGGCATTACGCTGATTGTCGGCACCCTGATGACGCCGATCCTCAACGGCAACTTCGACGTGCTGATCAACACCGAAGGCGGCCGTATGACGCTGTTGGGGGTGCTGGTGGCGGTGATCGGCGTGGGTATTGTCACCCGCGCAGGTCAGTTGAAAGAGCGCAAAATGGGCATCAAGGCAGAGGACTTCAACCTGAAGAAAGGCCTGGTGCTGGCGGTCATGTGCGGCATCTTCTCAGCGGGGATGTCGTTTGCGATGAACGCCGCCAAACCGATGCATGAAGCCGCAGCCGCGCTGGGGGTCGATCCGCTGTACGTCGCTCTGCCAAGCTACGTGGTGATCATGGGCGGCGGCGCGCTGGTTAACCTCGGCTTCTGCTTTATTCGTCTGGCCAAAGTGAAAGATCTGTCGGTAAAAGCGGATTTCTCACTGGCAAAATCGCTGATCGTCACCAACGTGCTGCTCTCGGCGCTCGGCGGCCTGATGTGGTATCTGCAGTTCTTCTTCTACGCCTGGGGCCACGCCAGCATTCCGGCGCAGTATGACTACATGAGCTGGATGCTGCACATGAGCTTCTACGTGCTCTACGGCGGGCTGGTGGGCTTGATCCTGAAGGAGTGGAACAACGCCGGGCGTCGTCCGGTGGGCGTGCTGAGCCTGGGCTGCGTGGTGATTATTATCGCGGCCAACATTGTCGGCCTTGGCATGGCAAACTGATTACGCGGCCTTTCGACTGCGATGACGCCATTGTACCGGCGTCATCGCTACCTCCCGGTTAAACACCACCGAAAAATAATTACTGTCCTCAAAGCCACAGCGCATCGCCACTTCGCTGACCATCAGCTCCGTATGCTGCAGCAGATACTGGGCGTGGCAGATGCGCAGCTGGCGCAAAAAGTGGTTTACCGTCATCCCGGTCTGGGAGCGGAACTGCTGGCGCAGGGCGCGCTCGCTGCACTGCTCCTGTTCACAAAACTTCTCCAGCACGAAGCTTTTGTTCAGGCTGCCCGCCAGGGTGGTGATCAGCTTATCGAGCAGGGCTTCCTGGGCAGTGGCTGAGGGGTTATCAGTGGCGTAACGATGGCGATTGAGGGTCATTACCAGTTGGGCGAAGAGCAGCTCCGCCATCTGGTTAGCAGCAGGATCGCTTTTCTGGCTCTCCTGCTCCAGCTGGGAGATCACCTGGCGCACCTGGGTCATGCCGTTGCTGCTTAAGCGCCAGTGCGGCGTACTCTTTGCTTCATTAAAACGGGGGATATTGGCGGCCCAGTCGACGTTGAGTTTCAGCCTTTCCGGGCAGTAAATGACGTTCTGCAACACCAGGTCGTTCACTGAGGCGTAGGAGTGTTTATCTTCGGCGCGGATGTAGAATAGATCCCCGCGGGTAATGCGGTAGGGCCGATCGTTGAGAACGTGCAAACCGTTGCCGCGCCAGACCAGCACCAGTTCACAGAACTCATGGGTGTGCTCAGCAAAGACGTTTTGCGGATAGCGATCCGCCACCGCGACGGCCTGGCCTGCGGAGGTAAAAAAATCATCTTTACGGAGAATTAACTGAGCAACCACACCATCACCTCAACGGCCAATAACCTGACATTATTAGCCTTTTTGCGGTGAAAAACGGTGACTGCCTTCGCGTTACTGAAGTGAAGCGTCCTTGCCGTGGCGAATGTCACGCGGCGACCAGTTAAACTCGCGGCGAAAAAGCGTCGAAAAGTGGTTACTGTCGCCGAAACCGCAGCGATAGGCGATATCCGTCACGCTTTCGTCGGTATGGCGCAGCAGGTGACGGGCTTTGATTAAACGCAGCCGGTTGAGATAGCGCTGGGGCGTCAGGCCGGTGTGCTGCTTAAGCTGGCGATGCAGGGTGCGCAGCGACAGGGAAAAATCATCCGCCAGCGTTTCCCAGCAGACATCCTCAGCAAAGTGATCTTCCAGCCAGGCCATCAGCTGGTTTAACCGCGCGTCGTTATTGTCCAGCCCTTCCACCAGGCTACTGCGGCGCAGCAGCACCAGTAGCTGCATAAACAACAGCTCCCGGGTGGCAATAGCGTGCGTTTCCTGACCGTCTTCGCTCTTCTCCATCTGGCTTACCAGATGACGCACCTGCTGGAGCGTGGATTGATTCACCCGCCAGTGTGACGGATAGTGCCCGTCCTTTTCCTGCGGCAGCAGCTGGTTCAGCCCGGAGAGAAACTGGAACGCGTCCGGGGAGCGGTAGAGCACATTGGTCAGGCACAGGTTGTCGGTATGTTCATACAGGTGCCTGTCATGGTCGCGCACAAAGCACACCGTGCCGCCGCTGATGGTGTACGGCTGGCCGTTAAATACGTGAATGCCCGTCCCGTGCTCAACGATAACAATCTCATGAAAATCATGATGATGCTCTGGAAACGCTGCCTGAGGGAGCCGTGGCTCAATCGCGACAGGCGAACCTCCCGCAGGAAAAAAATCCACGCTGTGTAGTACGGTCATAACGGCCCCCACCAATGAGAAATGTTCTCAAAATAGTAATTAAGGCTCTCCGGACTCACCTTAAATTTTCGGCAGCAAACCTCGCAAAAGCTGTCTGTTTTTCAAGAAACAGGCGGAAAGATCAGGAAATGCGGTAACCATCACATTGCCCACAAACCCCGCCATTACTGGAAACTGTGAACTTCCTCACGTTCATCTTTGCTTTCTTGCCAGCCGCAGATTTCGTCTGTCAGTGGCGAGAAGGTGGCTTTTTCTTCCCTTTCTTACACTCATCGCCAATGACTTAAAGAAGGACCCGACCATGACTTTTCGCCATTGTGTGGCAGTCGATTTAGGCGCATCCAGCGGCCGCGTCATGCTGGCCACCTGGGACTGTAACCAGCGCACGCTTTCGCTTCGTGAAATGCACCGTTTTGCTAACTGCCTGCAAAAGCAGGATGGCTTCGATACCTGGGATATTGACGCTCTGGAGACGGAGATCCGTACCGGCCTGGCCAACGTCTGCAATGAAGGCATTCTCATTGACAGCATTGGCATTGATACCTGGGGCGTTGACTACGTGCTGCTTAACAGCCACGGCGAGCGCGTCGGCCTGCCAGTCTCCTATCGTGATAACCGTACCGATGGCGTGATGGCGCATGCTATTGCCCAGCTTGGCAAAGAGAGCATTTACGGGCGCAGCGGCATCCAGTTCCTGCCCTTTAACACGCTGTACCAGCTGCGCGCGCTGGTTGAGCAACAGCCGGACCTGGCCGCCAGCGTGGCGCACGCGCTGCTGATCCCGGACTATTTCAGCTATCGCCTGACCGGCAATATGAATTGGGAATACACCAACGCGACCACCACCCAACTGGTTAATATCAACTCGGATAACTGGGATGAAAAGCTGCTGAACTGGACCGGCGCCTCGCCCGCCTGGTTTGGCACACCAACCCACCCGGGTAATGTGATCGGTCAGTGGCTTTGCCCGCAGGGCAATCACATTCCGGTGGTCGCGGTGGCAAGCCACGATACTGCCAGCGCGGTCATCGCCTCTCCGCTTGCCAGTAAAGACGCCGCCTATCTCTCCTCCGGTACCTGGTCGCTGATGGGCTTTGAGAGCAAGACTCCGTACACCAGCGATGCGGCAATGGCGGCGAACATCACCAATGAAGGCGGCGCCGAAGGCCGCTACCGGGTGCTGAAAAACATCATGGGCCTGTGGCTGCTGCAGCGGGTGCTGAAAGAGCAAAACATTACCGACCTGCCTGCGCTGATCGCCGAGACCGAAAAGCTGACGGCCTGCACGTTCCTGATCAACCCAAACGACGACCGCTTTATCAATCCGGCGCACATGAGCGTCGAGATCCAGGCCGCCTGCTTCGAGGCCGGACACCCGGTTCCTTCCCGCCCGGCCGAACTGGCGCGCTGCATTTTCGACAGCCTTGCCCTGCTGTATGCCGACATTCTGCACGAACTGGCTGACCTGCGCGGTAAGCCGTTCAGCCAGCTGCATATCGTGGGCGGCGGCTGCCAGAACCAGCTGCTCAACCAGCTTTGTGCCGATGCCTGCGGTATTACCGTAGTGGCGGGCCCGGTTGAGGCCTCTACCCTCGGCAATATCGGCATTCAGCTGATGACCCTGGACGAGCTGACCAGCGTGGACGATTTCCGTTCGGTGGTATCCGCGAATTACGGCCTGACCACCTTCACACCCAATCCCTGCCATGAAATTGCCCGCTACCGGGCGCAGTTTCAGCAAAAACGACTGACTAAGGAGCTTTGCGCATGACCACTCAAATTGAACAAGCCTGGGAACTGGCTAAACAGCGTTTCGCCGCCGTGGGCGTGGATGTCGAGGAGGCTCTGCGTCAGCTCGACCGTCTGCCCGTCTCTATGCACTGCTGGCAGGGCGATGACGTCGCCGGTTTTGAGAATCCGGGCGGCGCGCTGACCGGCGGTATTCAGGCCACCGGTAACTATCCGGGCAAGGCGCGTAACGCCGCCGAACTGCGGGCCGATCTGGAGCTGGCCCTGAGCCTGATCCCGGGGCCAAAACGCCTGAACCTGCACGCCATCTATCTGGAGTCCGACACGCCGGTCGATCGCAATGCCATCAAGCCGGAACATTTTAAGAACTGGGTCGAGTGGGCCAAAGCCAACAAGCTGGGGCTCGATTTTAACCCCTCCTGCTTCTCGCATCCCCTGAGCGCCGACGGCTTTACCCTCGCCCATGCCGATGACGAGATCCGTCAGTTCTGGATCGACCACGTGAAGGCCAGCCGTCGCGTGTCGGCGTACTTTGGCGAGCAGCTGGGCACCCCGTCGGTGATGAACATCTGGATCCCGGACGGGATGAAAGACATTACCGTTGACCGCCTCGCCCCGCGTCAGCGCCTGCTGGCCGCGCTGGATGAAGCGATCAGCGAAAAGCTGGACCCGGCGCACCACATCGACGCCGTGGAGAGCAAGCTGTTCGGCATTGGCGCCGAGAGCTACACCGTGGGTTCCAACGAGTTCTACATGGGCTACGCCACCAGCCGTCAGACCGCGCTGTGCCTGGATGCGGGACACTTCCATCCCACCGAAGTGATCTCCGACAAAATATCCGCCGCGATGCTGTATGTGCCGCACCTGCTGCTGCACGTCAGCCGTCCGGTGCGCTGGGACAGCGACCACGTGGTGCTGCTGGATGACGAAACCCAGGCCATCGCCAGCGAGATCGTCCGCCATGACCTGTTTGACCGGGTGCATATCGGCCTCGACTTCTTCGACGCCTCCATCAACCGCATCGCGGCCTGGGTTATCGGCACCCGCAACATGAAGAAAGCCCTGCTGCGCGCCCTGCTGGAGCCGACCTCCGAGCTGCGCGCGCTGGAAGCCGCAGGGGATTACACCGCGCGTCTGGCACTGCTGGAGGAGCAAAAATCACTGCCGTGGCAGGCGGTATGGGAAATGTACTGCCAGCGCAACGACGCCCCGGCGGGCAGCCAGTGGCTGGATACCGTGCGGGCGTATGAGCAGGACGTATTAGCCAATCGTAAGTAAAGACATTGCCCGGCGGCGCTTCGCTTGCCGGGCCTACGGGTAAAAGTAGGCCGGGTCAGCGCAGCGCCACCCGGCATTTTCAAAGGAAACACAGAATGCAGACCATCACCCAATCCTGGTTCGTTCAGGGCATGATCAAAGCCACCTCCGACGCCTGGCTGAAAGGCTGGGACGAGCGCAACGGCGGCAACCTGACGCTGCGCCTGGATGACGCGGATATTGAACCCTTTGCCGCCGACTTCCATCAGAAGCCGCGCTATATCGCCCTGAGCCAGCCGATGCCGCTGCTCGCCAACACGCCGTTTATCGTCACCGGTTCCGGCAAATTCTTCCGCAACGTGCAGCTCGATCCCACCGCGAATTTAGGGGTGGTAAAAGTGGACAGCGACGGCGCGGGCTACCACATTCTTTGGGGACTGACGGACGAAGCGGTGCCAACCTCTGAGCTGCCGGCCCACTTCCTCTCCCACTGCGAACGTATCAAGGCCACCAGTGGGAAAGATCGCGTGATCATGCACTGCCACGCCACCAACCTGATCGCCCTGACCTTCGTCCTGGAGAACAACACTGACGTTATTACCCGTCAGCTGTGGGAAGGCAGCACCGAGTGCCTGGTGGTATTCCCGGATGGCGTGGGCATTCTGCCGTGGATGGTGCCGGGTACCGACGAGATCGGCGCAGCCACGGCGATTGAGATGCAAAAACACTCTCTGGTGCTGTGGCCGTTCCACGGCGTGTTCGGCAGCGGCCCGACGCTCGATGAAACCTTTGGTCTGATCGACACCGCCGAGAAGTCTGCCGAAGTGTTGGTAAAAGTGTATTCGATGGGTGGCATGAAGCAGACCATCACCCGGGAAGAACTGATTGCGCTGGGCAAACGCTTTGGCGTTAACCCTGTGCAGTCGGCGTTAGATCTGTACAAATAAGAACATCGCGCCCCGCTCACTGAGACGGGGCGAAGCTACACCTGCAATCCCTACACAAATCACCTCATTAAGTGGAGTAAAAGCAATGAAAATAAAGACAAGCTTGATCCTCACCGTTGCCGCCCTGGCGTTGTCCGGTTCTGCTTTAGCTGAAGTGAAAATCGCCCTGGTGGCGAAATCCTTAGGTAACGGCTTCTTTGAAGCGGCAAACGTGGGTGCCCAGGAGGCAGCCAAAGAGTTAGGTGATGTCAAAGTGATCTATACCGGGCCGACCACCACCACCGCCGAAGCGCAGATCGAAGTGCTGAACGGGTTGATCGCCCAGGGTGTGGATGCGATCGCTATCTCCGCTAACGATCCTGATGCCGTGGTGCCGGTGCTGAAAAAAGCGATGCAGCGCGGGATCAAAGTGGTGTCATGGGACTCCGGCGTGGCGAAAGCCGGGCGCCAGATCCACCTCAACCCTTCCAATAACGCGCTGATTGGCGAGACGAACGTTAAGCTGGCGGCCGAAGCGCTGAAAGCGCTGAACGTGGAGAAAGGCGACGTGGCGGTGCTGAGCGCCACCCCAACCTCCACCAACCAGAACACCTGGATTGCCGAGATGAAAAAGGTGCTGCCGCAGTACCCGTCCGTCAATCTGGTGACCGTGGCCTATGGCGACGATCTGTCGGATAAGAGCTACCGCGAAGCGGTCGGCCTGCTGAAAACCTACCCGGATCTGAAAGTGATCGTCTCTCCGTCGTCGGTCGGCATCGTGGCGGCGGCGCAGGCGGTGAAAGATCAGGGCAAGATCGGCAAAGTGTACGTCACCGGTCTGGGCCTGCCGTCTGAGATGGCGGGCGCGGTGAAATCCGGCGCCAGCAAGAGCTTCGCCATCTGGAACCCGATCGACCTCGGGTATGCTGCCACTTACTTAGCGGATGACCTGGTGAAAGGCACGGCGACCAAAGAAGAAGCCAGCATGGGCAAATTGGGCAAAGTGAAGCTGGATGCCGACGGCAGCGGCGCGATGGCTGAGCCGTTTGTTTACGATGCCAGCAACATTGATAAGTTCTCGAAAATCTTCTGATTCCTTCTCCTCTCCCCTCTCCCGAGGGGAGAGGAGATCAAATGGAGAACTATCATGACCCCATTGCTTCAACTTAAAGGCATCACCAAGGTTTTCCCCGGTGTGCGCGCCCTTGAGAACGTGCAGCTTGAACTCTGGCCCGGCAAAGTCACCGCCCTGATCGGTGAAAACGGCGCGGGTAAATCGACGCTGGTCAAAGTGATGACCGGCATCTACCAGCCCGACGAGGGCGAGATCCTCTACAAAACCATTCCTATCCACCTGCCGACGCCCGATTCGGCGCACAAGGTGGGCATTACCGCAATTCACCAGGAGACCGTGCTGTTCGATGAGCTGTCGGTCACCGAAAATATTTTTGTCGGTCAGTACCTCTATAAAGGCATTTTCAAAAAACTCGACTGGCCGGAGATGCACCGCCGGGCGCAGGCGATCCTCACCCGTCTGGAGGTGCAGATCGACCCGCGCGCGACGCTGAAAACCCTGAGCATCGCCCAGCGGCATATGGTGGCGATTGCCCGGGCGCTGTCGTTTGACGCCCAGGTGGTGATCCTCGATGAACCCACCGCCGCCCTGTCGCAGCATGAAATTCTTGAGTTCTATCAGATCGTCGAACGCCTGAAACAGGAGGGGAAAGCGATCCTGTTTATCTCGCACAAGTTCGACGAAATTTTTGAGCTGGCGGATCACTACACCATCCTGCGCGACGGCGTGTTTGTTGGTGCTGGAGCCATCAACGACATCACCGAAGAGCGAATGGTGGCGATGATGGTCGGCCGCGCCATTACCCAGACCTTCCCGAAAGTGGCGTGCGAAAAAGGCGACACCGTGCTGGAGGTGAAAAATTTCTGCCATCCCACCGAGTTCGCGAATATCTCCTTTAGCCTGCGCAAAGGCGAGATCCTCGGCTTCTATGGGCTGGTGGGGGCCGGGCGTACCGAGCTGATGCAGGCGCTCTCCGGCGTCTCGCGTCCCTCCTCCGGCAGCATCGTGCTGAACGGTAAAGAGCAGCATTTCCGCCAGCCGGCGGACGCCATCCGGGCCGGGATTGTCTGCGTGCCTGAAGAACGCCAGAAGCAGGGGGCGATTATCGAGCTGTCGATTGCGCAGAACATCAGCCTGCCGCAGCTCAGCAAGCTCAACGCCAGCGGGGTGCTGAATGACGATCGCGAGTGGCAGCTGGCGGATGAATATGCCAAACGCCTGCAGGTGAAAGCCTTTAGCTGGAAACAGGCGGTGGAAACGCTCTCCGGCGGCAACCAGCAAAAAGTGGTGATCGGCAAATGGCTGGCGACCCACCCGGACGTCATTATCCTCGATGAGCCGACCAAAGGGATCGACATCGGCTCCAAAGCGGCAGTGCATCAGTTTATGTCAGAGCTGGTCGGTCAGGGGCTGGCGGTGATCATGGTCTCCTCCGAACTGCCGGAAGTGATGGGCATGGCCGACCGCATTATCGTCATGCATGAAGGATTAATGGTGGCGGAATATCAGGCGGGAGGCGCGACGGCCGAAACCATCGTCAGCGCCGCCAGCGGTGCCAGACAGGAGGCCGCATAATGGTGCAACAGCTGCTTAAACACCGCGAGGCGCTGCTGGCGGCGGTGATCGTGCTGATGGCGATCGCCATCGGTACCCGCGTCCCGTCGTTTATCGCCCCGGGCAACCTGGTGGAGATGTTTAACGACACCTCCATTCTGATCATTCTCGCTCTCGGGCAGATGATGGTGCTGCTCACCAGAGGCATCGACCTGTCGATGGCGGCCAACCTGGCGCTGACCGGGATGATTGTCGCCCTGATTAACTTTAACTATCCCGGGGTACCGGTCTGGGCGCTGCTGATCCTGGCCACCGCGCTGGGCCTGGTGATGGGGCTCATCAACGGCCTGCTGGTATGGAAGATGGGCATTCCGGCGATTGTGGTGACGCTGGGCACCATGAGCATCTATCGCGGGATTATCTTTCTGCTCTCCGGCGGCGGCTGGGTTAACTCCAACCAGATGGGTGCCGACTTCCTCGGCCTGCCGCGGGCGTCGGTGCTGGGCTTGCCGGTGCTGAGCTGGTGCGCCATTGCCGCCCTGCTGCTGGTGGGCTACTTCCTGCGCTACAGCCGCACCGGGCGGTCGCTCTACACCGCAGGCGGTAACGCGACGGCGGCGTACTACACCGGGATCAACGCGGGCAAAATGCAGTTCGTCAGCTTCTGCCTCTCCGGGGCGCTGGCCGGGTTCTGCGGCTATCTGTGGATCTCCCGCTTTGCGGTGGCCTATGTCGATGTGGCGAACGGCTTTGAGCTTCAGGTGGTGGCGGCCTGCGTGATCGGCGGCATCAGCACCATGGGCGGCACCGGCCGGGTGCTGGGTTGCCTGTGCGGAGCGCTGTTCCTCGGAGTGATCAACAATGCCCTGCCGGTGATCGGCGTGTCGCCGTTCTGGCAGATGGCGATCTCCGGGACGGTGATCGTGATTGCGGTGCTGCTCAATGAGCGCGGCAACAAACGCAAAGGACGGCTGATCCTGCGTGATGCGGCGCTGGCACGTCAGAAACAGGCGGTAAGATCATGAGTAAAGTAATGACGTCTGAAGAGATTAAAAATACCCCCGCCCCGGCAGGCATTTTCCAGCGCCTGCTGTGCTGGGAAGGCTTTCTGCTGGCGGTCACCCTGGCGGTGTTCGTGGTTAACGCCCTGGCCTCCCCCTATTTCCTCGATATCTGGAACCTGTCCGACGCCACGTTCAACTTCACCGAAAAAGCGATCATCGTGCTGCCGATGGCGATGCTGATTATTGCCCGTGAAATTGACCTGTCGGTGGCCTCCACCATCGCCCTGAGTTCCACGGTGATGGGCTTTTGCGCGGCGGCCGGGCTGGATACCCCGTGGCTGGTCTGCGTCGGCCTGGGGGTTGGCCTGCTGTGCGGGCTGTTCAACGGCCTGCTGGTGACCCGCTTTAACCTGTCGTCGATTGTGATCACCATCGGCACCATGAGCCTCTATCGCGGCATCACCTACATTCTGCTGGGCGACCAGGCCCTGAACGCGTACCCGGAGAGCTTCGCCTGGTTTGGTCAGGGGTATGTCTGGGGGGCGCTGTCGTTTGAGTTTACGCTGTTCATCGTGCTGGCGGCCGTGTTTGCCTTCGTGCTGCACAAGACCAACTTCGGGCGCCGCACCTATGCCATCGGCAATAACCCGACCGGGGCCTGGTATTCCGGCATCAACGTCAAGCGTCACAACCTGATTCTATTTGCCCTGGTGGGGCTGATGGCCGGGCTGGCCTCGGTGCTGCTCACCTCGCGTCTGGGCAGTACCCGCCCGACCATTGCGATGGGCTGGGAGCTGGCGGTGGTGACCATGGCAGTGCTCGGCGGGGTCAATATTCTCGGCGGTTCCGGCAGCATGGTGGGCGTGATTATCGCCGCCTTCCTGATGGGGTTGGTCACCTTCGGCCTGAGCCTGCTCAACGTGCCGGGCATCGTAATGTCGGTGATCATCGGCGCGATGCTGATTGTGGTGATCTCCCTGCCGATCATCACCCGCCGGATTATGCAGCGAAGACGGATCTAAATGCCGGGAGGCGCTGCGTGCAAGCGCAGCGCCGCCGGGCATAAAAATCACCGTAATTAAGGAGAATTATCATGAGCTTTATGTTGGCGCTGCCGAAAATCAGCCTGCACGGCGCAGGCGCAATCGGCGATATGGTTAAGCTGGTGGCAAACAAACAGTGGGGCACCGCGTTGATCGTCACTGACGGTCAGCTGGTGAAAATGGGCCTGCTCGACAGCCTGTTTACCGCCCTCGACGCGCAGCAGATGTCTTATCACCTGTTCGACGCGGTCTTCCCGAACCCGACCGAAGAACTGGTGCAGCAGGGCTATGCCGCGTATCAGGACGCGCACTGTGATTACATCATTGCCTTCGGCGGCGGCAGCCCGATCGATACCGCGAAAGCGATTAAGATTCTCACCGCTAACCCGGGTCCGTCTACCGCCTATTCCGGCGTCGGCAAGGTGATCAACGCTGGCGTGCCGCTGGTGGCCATCAATACCACCGCCGGTACGGCGGCAGAGATGACCAGCAATGCGGTGATCATCGACTCCACGCGTCAGGTGAAAGAGGTGATTATCGACCCGAACATCATTCCGGATATCGCCGTGGATGACGCCAGCGTGATGCTCGACATTCCGGCTTCCGTCACCGCCGCCACCGGAATGGATGCCCTGACCCACGCCATCGAAGCCTATGTCTCCGTCGGCGCCCATCCGCTGACCGACGCCAATGCGCTGGAGGCCATTCGCCTGATCGCCCACTGGCTGCCGGAGGCGGTGGACAACGGCCACAATATTGTCGCGCGCGAGCAGATGGCCTTCGGCCAGTATCTGGCCGGCATGGCCTTTAACAGCGCCGGGCTCGGGCTGGTGCACGCCCTGGCCCACCAGCCGGGGGCCACGCACAACCTGCCGCACGGTGTATGCAACGCCATCCTGCTGCCGATCATCGAGAACTTTAACCGCCCGAACGCTGTGGAACGCTTTGCCCGCGTGGCGCAGGCGATGGGCGTCGATACCCGTGACATGAGCGACGAAGCGGCCAGCATGGCGGCCATCAACGCTATCCGTGCCCTGAGCACCCGCGTCGGGATCCCGTCCGGCTTCAGCAAGCTCGGCGTCACCAAAGCCGATATCGAAGGCTGGCTCGACAAAGCCCTCGCCGACCCGTGCGCCCCCTGCAACCCGCGCAGCGCCAGCCGCGACGAGGTGCGCGAACTCTATCTGGAGGCATTATGATCCGCAAAGCCTTTGTGATGCAGGTGAACCCTGATGCACACGAGGAGTATGAGCGTCGCCACAACCCGATCTGGCCCGAGCTGGAAGCGGTGCTGAAAGACCACGGCGCGCACCACTACGCCATTTATCTGGATAAGACCCGCAACCTGCTGTTTGCCACGGTGGAGATTGAATCGGAAGAGCGCTGGAACGCGGTGGCGAACACCGATGTCTGCCAGCGCTGGTGGAAATATATGGGGGAAGTGATGCCGTCTAACCCGGATAACAGCCCGGTGAGTACCGGGCTGAAAGAGGTGTTTTATTTAGCATAATCATAAGGCAGGTGATGCAAGTAAGTGTCACCTGCTTTTAGCGCACCGTTCTTAGGCCATACACCGTCGCATCATGCTCCCATATAATGGTTTCATTTCTCTCTTTCGCATCGCGGCAGGGTTGTTCAATGACTGAAATCTGCTCGGGTGATAACGCACAATAGGGTTTGGTATAGCGAAAAATATCCAGCTCCTCTACTGAACAAACCCGTCTGGCATTTTCAAACAGTCCCACCTTTTTCATCACATTAAGTAAATTGATATCAAGGGCTTCGATGACAAGTTCGATCTTATTTATCTTGACCCTAATCGTATCGATAGCTGTTCTTGCATCGTTAACATTAGGCGCTTTAACCCAGATAGGTTCATGATGGGAGATACGGTTTCTGTACTCTCTCAGTTCAAAGATGATATCAATCAGCTCTTTTCTGACCCTTTGCGGATTCGCGTTGATTTTTGCGTAATTCTTAAAGACCTTACTTAAGGATTTAGGCCACAAGTACAGCGGGTTGTCTCGCGGCGCGGGGGCACTGTACTCATTATTTAATACATAATGCCAGGTACTAAAATCCGTTGCGGCAATAATCTGATCGTGAGTCCAGTCCGGCACAGAGCGGGCCTGTGCATGTACGCCCCGCCTGCGTCTCATCTCTTTTTTACGCCATTCACGAACGAGGCAATCTTTAGCCTTTTCAAGATTTTTATGGAAATGACATTGTTCTCTGCCTTTTGTGCTGTGAATGCTTTCCCACCACCTTTTGCCAAATCTTGCCCTTGCTTCTCTGTCAACGGCGTTCCTTAACGAAATCTCAAGGTTTTGGAGTAACGGATAAATAGACGCTGCTGCATGCTGGGACCAGATGTATATTCCATACAGCTCACACTCATCAGCGGGACGAAAAGTCGTGCGATAACTATCAAGGCGTATTGACGAGATCAATGAAATAATCGGTTTATAATGAGTAGCTTGCGGCATTTCTTCTTGCTCCCATAACAATGGGTCGAAGCATACCATATACTCGTAGAAGGGTTGACGAAGAAACCATCAATCTATAGTATCTGCTCCCAGCAGCCTGTACTGTCTACTTCCCCTTTTATAGGTTCTAGTTGCGTACATCATAGGCAAAGCGATTTATGAAACCCACCTCTGGTGGGTTTCGTCGTTTTCGCGGGCCTCAACCTGGTTCAGCGTCTTTTTAGTTCACCTCCGCCGTATTACCGCGCGCCGCGATCTCCTGCCTGCTGCTCAGCGTAAAGGCTGACAACACCGTTACCGCCAGCACAAAACAGCCCAACATCAGGTAGGTATCCTGGAAGCCGATCCGGTCATACATATTCCCGGCAAAGGCGGAGAGGAAAATCGCCGCCAGCTGTTTGGCAAAGTTGAAACCAATCAGATAGATGGTGGCGGACAGTCGGGTATCGAACACGCCGGTGATGTACTTGAACGCGCCCACCAGCAGGAACGGCACCTCCAGCGCGTGCAGCATCTTCAGGGCCACCACTTCCACGGCGGTGGTCGCAAATGACGAACCAATAATGCGCGTCGCCATAATCACCCCGGCGATCAGCAGCGTATTTTTCGCGCCAATGCGATTAATGATCCACGGCGAGCAGAACATGATGATGGCGTTGCAGATCTCCCCGGCGGTGGTGGCAAAACCAAACGCCCGCGTCCCCTCCTCCGGCGTGGCGAAAAAGGTTTTAAAGAAGGTGGCGAACTGCTGATCGAAGACGTCATACACGCAGGCCACGCCAATCACGTACAAAATGAACATCCACATTTTGCGCTGGCGGAACAGGTTAATCACGGTTCTGGCGGTGATCTGCGGCTGGTTAGCACCGAGGGCGTTCATCACCTGCGCGGTCTGGTTAGGCTTCGGTTTTGCCACCACCAACAGCACCATCAGCACCAGTGCCGCCGCAGAACCCATCCAGAACACATACGAGGGGTCAATCCCGAACAGGATCCCGCCCGTCGAGGCGCACAGCCCCCACCCGAGACAGCCAAACATCCGCGCCTTGCCGTATTCAAAGAAGCTGTTGCGACTCACGCGCTCAATGTAGGCCTCAATCGCGCCCGCTCCCGCCGAGAAGACGAAGCCGATATAGACCCCTCCGCTCAGGGCCCCGAGCCAGATGTTGGTCTTCAGCAGCGGAGCGAAGACGTAGAGGAAAAAGGGTGCGAAGAGAAACAGCAGGACCGCGATGATCCACAGCAGGTGTTTTTTCAGCCCCAGCTTATCCGACACGACTCCCAGCACCGGCTGGAACGAGATGGCAAACAGCGAGATGCAGGAGAAGACGATCCCGGTATCGGTTTTATTCAGGCCGATGATATCCGACAGCCAGATCGGCAGGAACGGAAAGCAGGTGGCCATGATGAAGAAGTAGAGAAAGAAGAACGACCCGAAGATCCAGAAGTTCGGGTTGTCTTTGTGGGTACAGGCAGTCGTGTTCATTATTTTTATCCTCAACTCAGGGCCGGTTGCCCGGCCCATTGCCCTTATACGCGTTCAACGCCAATCAGGATGGCGGTTTCCGGATCCAGAACCGGCAGGGCAAGCCCCGCCTGCATCAACCATTCACCGCTCACCGTTTGCGGAGATTTCATCCACGCCGGCAGCTTGCGCATGGTGTGCCCCCCTTCGCCGGTCAGGCGGATGTTGGGGTGGTCGAGCAGCGTGATACGGTACTGGGCGTTAGCCGCCAGCCCCGGCATGCGCAGCGGCATCATCAGGGTGTAATCCGGCATCGCCAACTGGCTGACAATAAACAGCCCCTGGCCCTGATCCTGACTCACTATCCCCTGCGCCAGCGTGGTGCTGTCGGGCATATCCACCCGCCACTGGGTGCCGCGGTGGATCACCTCCCGCCACTGCTTATGCAGGGCCGCATAGTGCCGATAGCCTTCGCGCTCCTGCTCATCCACGGCGAGCGGATCCAGCTCCAGCCCCATATGGCCGAACAGCGCCGTCAGGCCCCGGAAAGCGATGCTGTGCTGGCGGAAAGTGGCATGGCATTTATGATGACCGATATGCGCCCCCATCACCTCCGGCGGGAAGAAGTAGCTCATGCCACGCTGGATAGTATTACGTTCCAGCGCGTCGTTGTTATCCGAAGCCCAGAAACGATGGCAGCGGGTCAGGACCTCATAGTCGATACGCCCGCCGCCGGAGGAGCAGGATTCAAACTCCACGTGCGGGAAGCGCTCGCCCAGGGTGTCCAGCAGACGGTAGAACTGGCGGGTCTGGGCGTCGGCAGCGGCCCTGCCGTTATGGCCCGGCTGCACCAGCTCGCGGTTCATGTCCCACTTCACATAGTCCACTTGGTGCTCACCCAGCAGCCAGCTCATGCGCTCCAGCAGGTAGTTGAACGCGGCAGGAATGTTGAGGTTCAGCACCCACTGGTGGCGACCGGTGGCCTGTGCATAGCCTGGCAGAGCCAGCACCCAGTCCGGGTGAGCGCGATACAGATCGGAGTCCGGGTTGATCATCTCTGGCTCGACCCAGATACCAAACTCCATCCCGAGGCTTTTGACGTGGTCGATCACCGGCGTTAAGCCATTGGGGTATTTCTGCTCGTCGAGATACCAGTCTCCCAGCGCAGCATGGTCGTCGTTGCGTCCTTTAAACCAGCCATCGTCAATGATAAAGCGCTCCACCCCCAGCGAGGCCGCTTCGTCCGCCATCCGCATGATGTACTCAGGATCGTGGTTAAAGTAGATCCCCTCCCAGGTGTTGAGATGCACCGGACGCGGTTTGTTCTCCGGGAAACGAATAATGTTGTCGCGCAGATAGCGGTGGAACTGCTGGCTCATGCCGTTCAGCCCCTGAGCGGAGTAGCTGGCGTAGAGCCGCGGCGTCCACAGGGTTTCACCCTCCTCAATCGCCTTTTCACCCGGCAGGTACAGCGCTTCAGCCTGCAGATAACGACGGCCATCGGTTTTGGCCTCCGCGCGCAGACGATGGTTGCCGCTCCAGCCCAGATGCACGCCCCAGACGTCGCCGTGCATTTCGCTGAAGCCCGGCGTGCCGCTAATCAGGGCCGGGAAATGCTCGTGGGAGCTGCGCCCGCGGCGATTTTCAATCACGAAGCTGTCATGCTCCAGCAGCAGACGATGCGGCTGGAATTCGCGGATCCAGCGGCCATGAAACGCCATCAACTCGCGGGCACGTTCCGCCAGCGGCAGGGTGACGGCCAGGCGCTCAACCTGCCACGGCTGGCTTTTGAGATTGGTCAGGCCATGACGAACCGCCAGCACGCCGCTGTCATCGAGGGCGATCTCGCTGGTCAGACGCAGGCCGGCGGTGTCATCTTCGGCGGTAAGAGTCAGGGTTTGTCCCTGCTGCGCGACCGCAACGGTACGGAACAGCGGCGAACCATCCAGCCCCTGGCGGTGGCCCTCAATGCCCGGCGCGCCGAACAGGCCGTGGGCAAGTTCCGCCATCAGCGTCACCGGCGAGTCAACGTCCAGTCTGCCGTTGGCGATCGGGCGGGAAAGCGTGGCCGCATCCTGCGGCGAAAAGTGGCGAAGGTGCGGCCCCCAGTAAAGAATTTCGGCGAACGGATGGGTTTTGATCACCACATCGACCGTTTCGCTCGCGAGTCGTAAAACTGCCTCTTGCATCGGACATCTCCTGTCATCGGGATATCCTGAGTGTTGATCCGAAACGTTTCGGATACAAACCAAAACGTTTCGGATTTGTGATCGGGTTTAGAATTTGGGGAAATTTATGCCGTCTGGCCCGGAGAGAATTCCGGTTGCCACAGCACCTGCAACTGGCTGATGTCATCGCCGTTAATCAGCTGTAGCACCATGTCGGCAATCTGCTTGCCCACCCCCTGACGGGTGGACTGGATCACCGCCGCCACGTCGATATCGACAATGCTGTCCTGCGGCAGACCATCGTAGACCACCAGCGCAACGGCGTTCTCGCCCGTTAAGCGCCCCATCTGCGCCAGCGCCATCGCGGCCCCGTCGCCATGGGTGTTGCAGTCGGTGACGATCGCCGTGGGAGCGACATCCAGCGCCAACAGCGCCTGGGTGGTGGTGTAGCCCGCGCGGCGGGAAGGCGGCATGGTGCGCAGCCATTCGCTGGAAAGCCCTGCCTCGTTCAGAGCATCAAGGTAGCCCTGACGGCGCTGGGTAATAAACGCCTGATTGTTGCTCTCACCCAACAGCGCGATGCGCTGATGCCCCTGCTCAATTAACCGCCGGGTCGCGGTGTACGTGCCCGCATAATTATCGAAATCGAACCAGGCATAGGGTTCAGGCAGATGGCTGCGGCCGAGTGCCAGGAAGGGGAACCCGGCGGCCTGAAGTTGCTCAAGTCGCGGATCGTTGTCCAGAGTATGGGCCACGATCAGCGCATCCACGCGACGGCTCTGCACCATGCGCATGTAACTGTGTTTGTCGGCCAGATCGTCATCGGCAATCAATAATAAATCGATCTCATGTTGCGCCAGTTCGTGGCTAATTTCGCCGACCATGTCCATAAAGACGCTGTTATTGAGCGGCACGGGATGCACCGGAAAGACCAGCCCCACGGCGTCGATCTTGCCCATCTTCAGACGACGGGCGAAGGTGTTCGGGCGATAGCCGCGACGCTGCGCTTCGGCTTCCACGCGGGCGCGCGTCTCGCTGGAAACGTCAAAATAGCCGTTGAGGGCGCGGCTCACCGTCGTTACCGACAGTCCCAGTTCTTTAGCAATGGCTTTAAGCGACATGATTATCCGTGTCTTAGTGTGTCAGTTTTGTTCCGCCACCATGAGCGCGTAAGTGTCTGGCTCAAGGGCTTTGAAGATGTGCGGCTGGTCGGCAGGATAGCAAATATAGTCCCCAATCCCGAGCTCTTCCGGTGCCCCGGTGAGGCCAACCAGCGCCCGGCCCTTCATGACAATAATATGCTCAACCGACCCCGGCGGGTGCGGATGGGAGATACGGTCGGCTCCGGGCTGCGCCGTCAGGATATAGATATCGCGTCGCGCGCCCGGCGGACAGGTCGCCAGCAAAATGGCCTCAAAGTTAGCCTGTTCAGCAATGACTTTTGTTCCTTCCCCGAGGCGGATCACCTGGGTGGTGGGCTGCTGCGGTTCGAGCAAACGGGCAAAGGGAATATCCAGCGCCACGCAGAGCGACCACAGGGTTTCGAGGCTGGGGTTGCCGTTCCCGGACTCCAGCTGAGAGAGTGTTGATTTGGCGATCCCGGCCCGGCGAGCGATTTCCGCCAGTGAAAGTCCGGTCCGCATGCGCTCCCGCACCAGACTTTTGGCGATTACGCTGATTGGCTGCGTCATAAAACGGTCTCTTGTTCTATAAATCGAACGAATCGTTCATCTTGATAAACGAATGTGATGCGTTCATTATAATGGATACTCGTTCGTTATGGCTAAAACTGTATGAAACACGCGTTCTCTTGTCTCAAAGGCGACACCATCAAGGCGATTATTCTCGTGTGTTTGGCGGTGGGTGTTGTGGGGATGTCCTACGGCTCGCTGGCGATGGCGTATGGCTTCCCGCTGTGGGTGCCCTTTGTGCTCTCCCTTTCAGTGCTGGCGGGCGCTTCGGAATTTATGTTTATCGGCATCGTCGCCAGCGGGGGCAATCCCCTTGCCGCCGCGGCGGCCGGACTGCTGGTCAATGCCCGCCATGTCCCTTTTGGCGTAACGGTGCGTGAGCTGGTGGGCAAACGCGGCGCCAGCTTCCTGGGCTGCCACATTATGAATGACGAAAGCGTGGTGTTTGGCCTGTCGCAAAAAACGCCGGAGCAGCGCAAAGCTGCCTACTGGCTCTGCGGCCTTGGGGTGGCCATTATCTGGCCGCTGGGCACCCTGCTGGGGGCGATGGTCGGCAAACTGCTGCCCGACCCGGAAACCATCGGGCTGGATGCGGTATTCCCGGCCATTTTACTGGCGTTAGTCGTGCCCGCCTTTAAGAACCGCACCACGCTTATCCGCGCCTGTAGCGGTGCCGCCCTGTCGCTGGCCGCGGTGCCCTTTGCGCCGGTGGGGCTGCCGGTATTGCTCTCTCTGCTGGGCCTCGCGGCGAGGAAGAAATAATGGAAAACATGACCGTCTTTATTCTCGGCATCGCCCTGCTGTCGGCGGGCACCTACCTGATGCGTCTCGGCGGGGCGAAGCTGGGCAGCCGGTTAGCGCTGTCTGAACGCTCCCAGGCGCTGCTGTCGGATGCGGCAACGGTGCTGCTGTTTTCAGTGGCGCTGGCGACCACCTTCTATGAAGGGGAGCATTTTGCCGGGATGGCGCGGGTGTTGGGCGTGGCCTTTGCGGTATTCCTTGCCTGGCGCAAGGTGCCGTTGATTTTCGTGATTGTCGCGGCGGCAGTGGTGACGGCGTTATTACGCCTGGCGGGCATAAACTAAAAAAGCGCCCCGGGGGCGCTCTTTCGACAGATACTTCGCTTTTATTTGTTCAGCTCAGCGGTCATGTGCACACGGTTACCGGAGAACGCCTGAGTAATGGTGTAAGAGGACGCGCCAGCCTGCTCGGCCTGAGCCGCGATTTTAGCTTCAGTGCCATCGATGGTTGAACCGGTTGCAGTCACGGTCTGCGCAGCGAAAGAACCGAAAGAAGTAGTCAGAGCGATTACTGCGACAAAAGTTTTGATGCTTTTCATGATAGTGAACCTTGCGATAAGTTGTTGGTGTAAGGCGTTGTGCCTTGATGTGATAAATAATAAGCCTCATCACCGACAACTGATAGCGGAAGGATTTGCTATAACCATTCAAATTTATTGAACAATATTCAAACGCTGCGGATGAGTATAAACCGTGGCCCTTCCCGGCTTGCAGAACCCCACCAGCGTCAGGTTGCAGCGCTCGGCCACCTCAACCGCCAGCGTGGTGGCCGCGGAGACCGCAAACAGGATCTCAACCCCGCACATCGCCGCCTTTTGCACCATCTCGTAGCTGGCCCGGCTGGAGACCAGCGCGGCACCCTGCTGCCAGGCAGCACTCTCTCCCGCCCGTCGGCCCAGCAGTTTATCCAGCGCCACATGGCGTCCGACATCCTCATGCCCACCGGCAATTTCGCCCGACGGCAGTACCCAGGCGGCGGCGTGCGTGCAGCCGCTCAGATTACCTACCGGCTGTACCGAATGAAGGTTGTTCAAGGCGATATCGAGGTTCGCCAGCGTAAAGGTCTGGCTAAAGGGCAGCGGGGCGATAGGTTTGCCGATGTCGTTCAGCTGCTCCACGCCACAGACGCCGCAGCCGGTACGCCCGGCCAGGGCGCGACGGCGCTCCTTCAGGGCCATAAAACGCCGGCTGGAGAGTTCAATCTGCACCTCCATTCCGTTGCAGGCCTGAACCACATCCATCCCGTAGATCTCCTGCGGGTGGTCAATTATCCCCTCAGAGAGCGAAAAGCCGATGGCAAAGAGCGTCAGATCTTTTGGCGAAGCCATCATCACCACGTGCGAGATACCGTTGTAGACCAGCGCCACGGGCACCTCTTGCGCAATCCAGTCCGGGATGGGGTGGTTGAGCTGAGGGGGTCTGCGCACCTCGCACGCCACTACGCCGACGGGCTGGGAGGAGGTATCTCGGTTTTGTTTTGACACGACATCGTTCCTGGCAACTTCGAAAATAAGTGTGCTATTGCAGCATAAATGGCGGCGATGCGCCCCAGAGATGGATCAATTTTTCATTAGGACGCCTTTTCTCCTGTCTTACTCCCACGGGAGGAGGAGTCTCGCCAGGTTGATACAGCCTTGTAACACATAAAGTTAATAACGTGATCTAATTCACATTTTTAAATTAGCACGCTTAGATTTTATTCACGATGTTTTAACTCCATTCAAACAAGCCTACCGACAATGTGGTATTCTGCGCCCTATCCCTCAAGGAATTGTGGGAATACAAAATTCCAACCCTTTGCGGTTGTTTTGTAACCGTAAAGTAAAACTATATATACCCGAATAATGCGCGTTGCAGGCAAGCAGCAAAACGCTCCTGCGGCTCGACCTATAAAGGTAGCAATGTCGAAACAAGGAGTGACCATGCAGGTCAGCAGAAGGCAGTTCTTTAAGATCTGCGCTGGCGGTATGGCAGGCACCACGGCGGCGGCACTGGGCTTTGCGCCCGGCGTAGCGCTGGCGGAAACACGGCAGTACAAACTGCTGCGCACCCGCGAAACCCGTAACACCTGTACGTACTGCTCTGTCGGCTGTGGGCTGTTGATGTATAGCCTCGGTGACGGTGCAAAAAACGCCAAAGCATCTATTTTCCATATCGAAGGGGACCCGGATCATCCGGTCAACCGTGGCGCGCTCTGCCCGAAAGGGGCTGGTCTGGTGGACTTTATCCACTCAGAAAGCCGTCTGAAATTCCCCGAGTATCGCGCGCCTGGCTCCGACAAGTGGCAGCAAATTGGCTGGGATGAAGCGTTCGATCGCATCGCTAAGCTGATGAAAGAAGACCGCGATGCTAACTTCATGGCGCAGAACGCCGAAGGTACCACCGTTAACCGCTGGCTCTCCACCGGGATGCTGTGTGCCTCTGCCTCCAGTAACGAAACCGGCTATTTAACCCAGAAATTCACGCGTGCACTCGGCATGCTCGCGGTCGACAACCAGGCGCGTGTCTGACACGGACCAACGGTAGCAAGTCTTGCTCCAACATTTGGTCGCGGTGCGATGACCAACCACTGGGTCGACATCAAGAACGCCAACCTTATCGTGGTGATGGGCGGTAACGCCGCTGAAGCGCACCCTGTCGGGTTCCGCTGGGCGATGGAAGCCAAAATCCACAACGGTGCGAAACTGATTGTGATCGATCCCCGCTTTACGCGTACGGCGTCAGTGGCGGATTTCTACACCCCTATTCGTTCAGGTACTGACATCACTTTCCTGTCAGGCGTACTGCTGTACCTGATGACTAACGAAAAATATAACCGCGAATACACCGAAGCCTACACCAACGCCAGCCTGATCGTGCGTGAGGATTACCACTTCGAAGATGGCCTGTTCAGCGGTTACGACGCCGAAAAACGCAAGTACGACAAAACCAGCTGGAACTACGAGCTGGATGAGAAAGGCTTCGCGAAACGCGATATCACGCTGCAACACCCGCGCTGCGTCTGGAACCTGCTGAAAGAGCACGTTTCCCGCTATACGCCGGACGTGGTTGAAAACATCTGTGGGACGCCGAAAGCGGACTTCCTGAAGGTGTGCGAGATGATCGCTGAAACCAGCGTTCATGATAAAACCGCCTCGTTCCTGTATGCCCTCGGCTGGACCCAGCACTCCATCGGCGCGCAGAACATCCGTACCATGGCGATGGTGCAGCTGCTGCTCGGCAACATGGGGATGGCTGGCGGCGGCGTCAACGCCCTGCGCGGTCACTCCAATATCCAGGGTCTGACCGACCTCGGCCTGCTGTCGCAGAGCCTGACGGGTTATATGAACCTGCCAAGCGAAAAACAGACCGACCTGCAAACCTACCTGACGGCCAGCACGCCAAAACCGCTGCTCGAAGGCCAGGTGAACTACTGGGGCAACTATCCGAAGTTCTTCGTCTCAATGATGAAGGCCTTCTATGGCGATAAAGCGACGGCTGAAAACAGCTGGGGCTTTGACTGGCTGCCGAAGTGGGACAAAGGCTACGACGTTCTGCAGTACTTCGAGATGATGAACCAGGGTCAGGTCAACGGCTATCTGTGCCAGGGCTTTAACCCGGTGGCGTCGTTCCCGAACAAGAACAAGGTTGTGGCGTCTCTGTCGAAACTAAAGTTCCTGGTCACCATTGACCCGCTCAATACCGAGACGGCGACCTTCTGGCAGAACCACGGTGAATCGAACGACGTCGATCCGTCGAAGATTCAGACCGAAGTGTTCCGTCTGCCGTCCACCTGTTTCGCGGAAGAGAACGGCTCCATCGTCAACTCCGGCCGCTGGCTGCAGTGGCACTGGAAAGGCGCGGATGCCCCGGGTATCGCCATGAACGACGGCGAGATCCTGGCCGGTATTTTCTTACGCCTGCGTAAGATGTACGCGGCAGAAGGCGGCGCGAACCCGGAACCGGTGCTGAACATGACCTGGAACTACTCGACGCCGGAGAATCCTTCCCCGGAAGAGGTGGCGATGGAGAGCAACGGTAAAGCGCTGGCGGATGTTATCGACCCAGCTACCGGTGCGGTTCTGGCGAAGAAAGGCGATCAGCTCAGCACCTTTGCGCACCTGCGTGATGACGGCACCACCTCCAGCGGCTGCTGGATCTTTGCCGGGAGCTGGACGCCGAAAGGCAACCAGATGGCCAACCGCGATAACGCCGACCCGTCGGGCCTCGGCAATACGCTGGGCTGGGCATGGTCATGGCCGTTGAACCGCCGCATCCTCTATAACCGTGCCTCCGCAGACCCGCAGGGCAACCCGTGGGATCCGAAGCGTCAGCTGCTGAAATGGGACGGCGCGAAATGGGGCGGCGTGGATATTCCGGACTACAGCACCGCGCCTCCGGGCAGCGATGTCGGGCCGTTTATCATGCAGCCTGAAGGGATGGGACGTCTGTTCGCGATCGATAAAATGGCGGAGGGTCCGTTCCCGGAACACTACGAGCCGTTTGAGACGCCGCTGGGCACTAACCCGCTGCACCCGAACGTGGTCTCTAACCCGGCAGCCCGTATCTTTAAGGGCGATTTCGACGCGCTGGGTAAAAAAGACAAGTTCCCGTATGTCGGTACCACTTACCGTCTGACCGAGCACTTCCACTACTGGACCAAGCACGCACGGCTTAATGCCATCGCGCAGCCGGAACAGTTTGTGGAGATCGGCGAGAAGCTGGCGAACAAGCTCGGCATCGCCCAGGGCGATACCGTCAAGGTCTCCTCCAACCGCGGCTACATCAAAGCCAAGGCGGTGGTGACCAAGCGTATTCGCACCCTGAACGTGCACGGGCAAGAGGTGGATACCATCGGCATCCCGATTCACTGGGGTTACGAGGGCGTGGCGAAGAAAGGGTTTATTGCAAACACCCTGACGCCGTTCGTCGGTGATGCGAACACGCAGACGCCGGAGTTTAAGGCCTTCCTCGTGAACGTGGAAAAGGTGTAACGGAGACGACTTATGGCTTATCAATCGCAAGACATTATTCGTCGTTCCGCGACTAACAGTTTCACCCCCGCGCCTCAGGCGCGGGACCACCAGCAGGAAGTGGCGAAGCTTATTGACGTGACCACCTGTATCGGCTGTAAAGCCTGTCAGGTGGCCTGTTCAGAGTGGAACGACCTCCGTGACGAAGTGGGACATAACGTCGGGGTGTACGATAACCCTGCCGATCTGACCGCCAAGTCCTGGACGGTGATGCGCTTCTCGGAAGTAGAGCAGAACGACAAACTGGAGTGGCTGATCCGCAAAGACGGCTGTATGCACTGTGCGGATCCGGGCTGCCTGAAGGCCTGCCCGGCGGAAGGGGCTATCATTCAGTATGCCAACGGCATCGTCGACTTCCAGTCTGAGCAGTGCATTGGCTGCGGCTACTGCATCGCCGGCTGCCCGTTTGACGTGCCGCGCCTGAACCCGGAAGACAACCGCGTCTACAAATGCACGCTGTGCGTCGACCGCGTAACCGTCGGCCAGGAGCCCGCGTGCGTGAAGACCTGTCCAACCGGCGCTATCCACTTTGGTTCCAAAGAGGACATGAAAACGCTGGCGGGCGAGCGCGTATCCGAGCTAAAAACCCGCGGTTACGACAACGCAGGCCTGTACGATCCGGCCGGTGTTGGCGGTACCCACGTGATGTACGTCCTGCATCACGCCGACAAGCCGAATCTGTATCACGGCCTGCCGGAGAACCCGGAGATCAGCGCCACGGTGAAATTCTGGAAAGGCATCTGGAAACCGCTGGCAGCGGTCGGTTTTGCTGCCACCTTCGCAGCGAGCATCTTCCACTACGTCGGCGTCGGGCCGAACCGCGCGGAAGAGGAAGACGACAACCTGCATGAAGAGAAAGACGAGGTGCGCAAATGAGAAAACGTGACACCATCGTGCGCTACACGGCGCCGGAACGTATCAACCACTGGGTCACCGCCTTCTGCTTCATGCTGGCGGCGATAAGCGGGCTGGGGTTCTTCTTCCCCTCCTTCAACTGGCTGATGCAGATCCTCGGTACGCCGCAGCTGGCGCGCATCCTGCACCCGTTTGTGGGAGTGGTGATGTTCGCCTCGTTCATCATCATGTTTTTCCGCTACTGGCACCATAACCTAATCAATCGGGATGATATCTTTTGGGCGAAGAATATTCGTAAGATCGTCGTCAACGAGGAAGTAGGTGATACCGGGCGTTATAACTTCGGCCAGAAATGCGTATTCTGGGCGGCGATTATCTTCCTGGTCCTGTTGCTGGTGAGCGGCGTGATCATCTGGCGTCCGTACTTTGCGCCTGCTTTCTCAATCCCGGTGATCCGATTTGCGTTAATGCTGCATTCATTTGCCGCAGTGGCGTTAATTGTGGTTATCATGGTGCATATCTACGCCGCCCTCTGGGTGAAAGGCACCATTACCGCGATGGTGGAAGGCTGGGTCACTAAGACGTGGGCGAAGAAACATCACCCGCGCTGGTACCGTGAAGTCCGCCAGAAACAGGAAAAGTCATCTGAATGAGTATTCGCATAATCCCGCAAGATGAGCTGGGTTCGAGCGAGAAACGCACGGCGGAAGTGATTCCGCCGCTACTGTTCCCCAGACTGAAAAACCTCTACAACCGCCGCGCTGAACGCCTGCGTGAACTGGCAGAGAACAACCCGCTTGGCGATTATTTGCGCTTTGCCGGGCTGATCGCCCATGCCCAGGAAGTGGTGCTGTACGACCATCCGCTGCAAATGGACCTGACCGCGCGCATCAAAGAGGCCAACGTTCAGGGCAAGCCGCCGCTGGATATCCACGTGCTGCCGCGCGATAAGCACTGGCATAAACTGTTGCACTCGCTGATTGCCGAGCTGAAGCCCGAGATGAGCGGCCCTGCGCTGGCGGTGATCGAGAATCTCGAGAAAGCCTCTGAGCAGGAACTGGAGCAGATGGCGAGCGCGCTTTTTGCCTCTGATTTTGCCTCAGTCAGCAGCGATAAAGCGCCGTTTATCTGGGCCGCCCTGTCGCTCTACTGGGCACAAATGGCCAGCCTGATCCCAGGTAAAGCCCGTGCCGAATACGGTGAAGCCCGCCAGTTCTGCCCGGTATGCGGTTCGATGCCGGTCTCCAGCATGGTGCAAATCGGTACCACTCAGGGGCTGCGCTACCTGCACTGCAACCTGTGTGAAACCGAGTGGCACGTGGTGCGCATCAAGTGCAGCAACTGCGAGCAGACCCGCGATCTGCACTACTGGTCGCTGGAGAACGAGCAGTCCGCGGTGAAAGCCGAAAGCTGCGGCGACTGTGGCACCTACCTGAAGATTTTGTACCAGGAAAAAGACCCGAAAGTGGAGGCCGTCGCTGACGATCTTGCTACCCTGATTCTGGACGCCAAAATGGAGCAGGAGGGCTTTGCCCGCAGCTCTATTAACCCGTTCCTGTTCCCGGGTGAAGGGGAGTAATCTGTCTTTTAGCCCGGTAGGTTTTGCTGCCGGGCTAAATTACTGGGATAGCGCAGGAATAACATGCTGCGGATCGTTGGCAATAGCACGAAGTAGCGCCTTGGCCGGGCCTGTAGGTGAACGTCTACCTTGCTCCCAGTTGCGTAGCGTATCAACACTGACCGAGATTAGTTGCGCGAATTTACTTTGCGACAGCCCTGACGCCTGACGAATTTCTTTAATTTTCATGGCATCGATTTGAAAGGTGCGCGATGGCTCGCGTTTGCCCCCGGCAATTTCGTTCATCTGAGCCACGCTTTGAGTTAACCGCTCAAATAGCGCCTTATCCATTTACCACCTCTCAATAATCATTTTCAGTACGGCTTTCTCATTTGCTGACAGGTCATCTTTGATCCCTTTGCGATAGATGAGCAGCAATCGAATTTCATTTTCACGTGAGCGATAAGAATAAATGACTCGTACACCACTACGCTTTCCTCCCTTACCGCCGGCAAGCCAGCGAATCTTGCGTAAGCCTCCCGTGTTCTGAATCAGATCGCCATATTCAGGCTGCATTGCCAGAAAGACCTGCAGTTTATGGTATTCGTCGTCATCCAGTAATTTTTTGACGTCTTCAGTGAAGATATCCGTTTCAATGAATAGCATAAAACATACGCCATTGGCTTATAGTATCAAAAGTTAAGTGTACGCCAATGACGTATCCCTACCCTGTTACGTTATTGAGATGAAGTGGAAAAATCCACTCGCTCTGCTCAGTACATTTTGTTTCTGCGAGCCGCTTTCCAGATTTGTATCCTCCCCAAATCTGCTGTTTTCATCCGCAGAAAACCAGGCTATAACGCTGTATATCCATACAGATTCGAGATTTAAACTATGGCGCTGGAAAAGGGTATTGATAAGCTGGTTCAGGAATTTATCGCCGCAGGGCGACCCTCTTCGCTCGCCCAGAATATTGATGAACGGAGGGCTGGCTATGTTGCCGGAACAGTGCTTGCCGGGGAGAAGGAAAGGCGTGTCCAGATAGCAACGCTGGCGCTGGACGGAATAACGTTTCGGACCTACTCACCGCTCAACGCGCCTGAAACGCTGCCCGCCGTTATCTATTATCATGGCGGGTGTTTTGTCAGTGGCGGTTTTGATACCCACGAGCCCCAACTGCGTCAGCTGGCGTATTACAGCAACTGTCGGGTGATTGCGGTGCAGTACAGGCTGGCTCCCGAACATACCTTCCCTGCTGCTCATGATGATGCTGAAAGAGGCGCAAATCTGGTCTGGAAGTACGCGGACAGATTTGGCGTGGATAAAACCCGCATCACCCTTTGCGGGGACAGTGCGGGAGGCCATCTGGCACTGGTGACGGCACTACGGCTTAAGGCCGCAGGTCTGTGGCAGCCCGCTCAGCTGATCCTAATCTATCCTATGCTCGACGCAACGGCGCATTTTGAAAGCTACACCCGCAATGGGCTGGATTATGTTATTACCCGCGATACGCTCCTCAGCGGATACAACATGTATCTTCCCCATACCGAACGCCAGCATCCTGAAGCCAGCCCACTATGGCGGGATGATCTTTATGGCCTACCGAGAACCCATATCATCACCGCCGAGTACGACCCGTTATGTGACGAAGGCGAAGCTTTGTATCAACACATGACCGAACAAGGTGTGAACTGCACCTGCCAGTGCTGGTCGGGTGTGATTCACGGTTTCTTTCAGCTTGGTGGCGTAAGCCAGGCGGCGAGGGATGTTATGAGGGATATCGCATGGCGTTTGGGCGCTGTGTCGGCGGAAAGAGAATGAATTAAGAAATCCCATATTGACGATAAAGCAATTAAGATTTGTTCCTGCAAATCCAGCAAAGCAAAATAAATCGCCCAAGGCAGTGTGATAAAGGAAAAATAATCATCACGCTCCCCTCTTATCATCATTATTAAATATCTGGCTTCTTTGATTAATGGATTACATCAATGAATAAAAGCTCTCTGGCAATATTACTGGTAGCCTCTCTCACCAGCAGCCTGGCATTTGCAAATAATCACACCTTTTCTTTAGGCTTCGCGCACAGCGACGTTAAGGGCTTTGACAACCTGAATGGCGTCAACGTCCAGTATCGCTACGAATTCGATACTCCGCTCAGCCTTCTTGGTTCCTTCTCGTGGATGAAAACGCATACTAAGCAGGATTATTTAGCGACCCGCGACGTTGTTCATAATGACATAGACGTAAATTATTACTCTCTGCTGGCAGGGCCGGCGTACCGTATTAATGACTACGTTTCACTTTATGCCCTCGGCGGTGCCGCATGGGTAAAAGCGACCGGAAATACCCGCTGGGTGAATTACGGTAATAATGAAGTGAACCATGACGGTATTTCCGAGAAATCAGCATCTTTCGCCTGGGGAGTGGGTATGGTGATGAACCCGCTCGACAATCTTTCCATTAATCTCGGCTATGAAGGCACGAAGGCCAGCCTGGGGCGTGACTATACGATCAAGGGTTTCAACGTGGGTATGGGCTATCGTTTTTAAGTAAACGGGCTGAGGCTTAACACCGAGAGTTACCCCATTCTCAACGGGTAACTCTCACTCCTGATGCTACTCTTCCTCGTTCCCGCCCTCTTCGTAGGCACCAAACGGCTTCGCGGGCAGCACGATATAGGTTCCTTCAAACACCGCACCAGACGTCTCGTCACCGAACAGCTCCACCAGCATCTGCACGCGGGCTTTGCGGCCGCGGGCCAGACGGTCGAGATCGCCGCTCAGCGAGCCTAAGTCCGCCACCGCGCTCGGCTTACCGCTGATCGGGCGGCTGTAACGAATATGGGCATCGGCGAGGATGATAGTGCCGCCCAGGTGGCGCTCGCGCAGCATCAGCCAGATAAGTCCCCAGCCGGTGAGCGTCGCCAGCGAGAACAGGCTGCCGGCAAACAGGGTGTGGTGAGGGTTCTGATTGCCGATCTCCGGCATGGTGGTGATAAATTTTTGCCCGGTGTACTGCTGAATGCGTACCCCCATCTTTTCGCTCAGCGGGATGTGCTGATACCAGGCCTGCTGCAGCTGACCGCACCAGTCGGCACGATGCAGAATATCATCCAGCGAGGCGATGGGTTTGATCATCAAAAAATGGCGAATGGGCGTGGTTTGCGGGGTGGTGATTTCGCCCTGGTTTATAAAACCCAGCTTGGCAAAGAACTCCACCGCATCTTCACGCGCGCTACAGGTGACGCGCTTCACGCCCTCCTGACGGGCAACGGACTCCAGCGTCATCGCCATCAGCGTACCGAGACCTTTGTCCTGTACGCTGGGATGGACCGCCATAAAGCGGATGGAGGCTTCATTATCGGCATTGATATACAGCCGCCCGACGGCGACAAGGTTGCCCTCTTCATCCATCACCATCTGGTGATGTGCCATGGCGTCCCAGGCGTCGCGTTCCGACCCTTTCGGCTGATGTAATGGCTTACGCAGCATCTCCCAGCGGAACTGGTAGTAAAGCGCCAACTCTTCTTCCGTTTGCGGTACTCGAAGGTGATACATAGCTGTACTCTCTCTTGTTACCCGCGGCCATACCGTCAGCTCACTCATACCTGGAGCCAGAACGTGACGGGGCCATCATTTACCAGCGAGACCTGCATATCTGCAGCGAATCGTCCGGTCTGTGTATGCATCTCTTGCTGACGGCAACGGTCAACAAAGTATTCATATAACGCTTCTGCCCGATCCCGCGCCGCCCCTTTTGAGAATCCCGGGCGCATGCCGCGCTCGGTATCGGCGGCCAGCGTAAATTGCGACACCACCAGCACGCTGCCACCCGCCTGCTGAACGTTGAGGTTCATTTTGCCTTCCGCATCGCCAAAGATACGGTAACCCAACACGCGCTCGCATAAGCGGTTGGCTTTTTGCTCGTCGTCATCCCTTTCGACACCTAACAAGACTAAAAGTCCCGGGCCAATTTCACCCGTCACCTCTCCCTCCACGGTGACGCTGGCACGGGTTACGCGCTGGATTAATGCAATCATGGTTGGTCTGCTTCTCGTCGTTTTTCGGCTTCGGCCGCTTTTTTGAGTTCGCGGTATACCCCGAGAGTGACAGTAATTTCCGCGCCAAGCAAGACGATACACCACGTCCAGTAAACCCAGAGGAACAAAATGGGGATCACCGCCAGCACGCCATAAATCAGCTGATAGGAGGGGAACATGGTGATGTAGAGCGCGAATCCTTTCTTGCCCAGTTCGAAAAGCAGAGCGGCCACCAGCGCCCCCAGCATGGCATCCCGGTTAGGCACGCGCGTGGTCGGCACAATGCTGTAGAGCAACCAGAAAGCGAGCCAGGACAAGAGCAGCGGGAAGATGCGCAACACATCGTCAATCACGCTATCGAGTTCGCTGGCCCAGCGTAACGAGAGCAGATAAGAGCTGATCGCCAGGCTGGCCCCGGCCAGTAGCGGCCCCAGAGTCAGGATCATCCAGTACACCGCAAACGAGTAAACTTTAGGCCGTGCGCGGGTGCTGCGCCAGATCGTATTGAGCGCGCTATCAATGGCATACATCAGCAGCAGCGCGGTGACGATAAGCCCGCACGCCCCAACCGCCGTCATCTTGCTGGAGTTGGCGACAAACTGCTCGATGTAATTCTGAATGACATCCCCGGTAGCAGGCATGAAGTTAGCAAAGACAAAATGGCGGAGCTGCAGGCTGACATCCGAAAACATCGGAAAGGCGGCGAAAAGCGCAAAGATGACAGCCACCAGCGGCACCAGCGAGAGCAACGACACGTAGGCGAGGTTACCTGCCAGCGTAGTCATATTGTCCTCATCGATGCGGTGCCAGAGGAGTTTTAGCCACGCACGCAGTGGTCGGGTGTGGTGGCTGGCTTTTTGATGAACGATTTTTAGCATAACTGCTTCGCAAAATAGTCAGGTATCGTCTGTTTTCCGGTCACCAGAATTGACGTGATACCCAACTGGTTAGCTCCCTCTATATTATCGACGTTATCGTCAAAAAAGAGGGCGTCGGCGGCAGAGAATCCTTCGGCCTGCAGGACGGCCTGGTAGATCCGTGCTTCCGGCTTACGCATGCCCATCTCCTGGGAAAGATAGATTTTATCTGCGGCCGCTTTCACTTCCGGGTATTCATCCGGCCAGAAGGTAGTGTGCAGGCGGTTGGTATTGGACAGCACCACCACCCGATGCCCCTGCTCACGCAGCTTGTGCATAATGGCAATCACCTCGGGGCGAATCCCGACAAAGATCGCCTGCCAGCCGTGAGAAAATTGTTCGTAACTGAGGGGAAGATCCATCTCATGACAGAGCATTTCGGCGAATTGCTCATCCGAAATCTCACCGCGCTCATGCTGATGGAAGGCGTCGCCCATCGTAAAAGTCTGCTTAAGCGTTGCCAGCGGAACGCGGCTGAAATCACTCCATGTTCCCAGCACACGATTGAAGTCGATATCGACGATTACGTTTCCTAAATCAAAGATATAGAGCATGTGTTTCTCCTTTTCGCCGTGAAAATTAACTGTAGCGGGAAAGAAGATGTTTGGCTATGAGGCGTGCGGCATGGCGGAAAAGAAAAACCCCGCCAGAAGGCGGGGTTTTAGAGGACGGAGAGAAGAAAATTAATCTTCTTTCGGGCCGCGCATTGCGCGTTTACGATCGTTCTCAGTCAGGTGACGTTTACGGATACGGATAGAGGTTGGAGTCACTTCTACCAGTTCGTCGTCATCGATGAATTCCAGAGCCTGCTCCAGAGTCATCTTAACCGGTGGAACCAGAACCGTTGCTTCGTCAGTACCGGACGCACGCATGTTGGTCAGTTTCTTACCGGTCAGGCAGTTTACAGTCAGGTCGTTAGAACGGCTGTGAATACCGATGATCTGGCCTTCGTAAACTTCTGCACCGTGACCCAGGAACAGCTTACCGCGGTCCTGCAGGCTGAACAGGGCGAACGCAACCGCTTTACCCTGACCGTTGGAGATCAGAACGCCGTTGTTACGCTGGCCAACTTCGCCCGGACGAACGTCGTCGTAGTGGCTGAAGGTGGAGTACAGCAGACCCGTACCGGAAGTCATGGTCATGAACTCTGAACGGAAGCCGATCAGACCACGGCTTGGGATCACGTAGTCGAGACGTACGCGGCCTTTGCCATCTGGATTCATGTTTTTCAGGTCGCCTTTACGCTCACCCAGAGCCTGCATCACAGAACCCTGGTGCTGCTCTTCGACGTCCAGCGTTACGTTTTCGAACGGCTCTTGTTTACGGCCATCGATTTCGCGGAAGATTACTTTCGGACGGGAAACCGCCATCTCGAAACCTTCACGACGCATGTTTTCGATCAGAACAGACAGGTGCAGCTCACCACGACCGGAAACACGGAATGCGTCCGCATCAGGGGTCTCTTCAACGCGCAGTGCCACGTTGTGCACCAGCTCTTTGTTCAGGCGGTCAAGGATCTGACGAGAGGTAACAAACTTACCTTCTTTACCACAGAACGGAGAGGTGTTGACGTTGAAGAACATGGTTACGGTCGGTTCATCAACTGACAGGGCTGGCAGCGCTTCAACCGCTTGCGTGTCGCAAATGGTATCGGAGATGTTCAGCTCGCCCAGACCGGTGATCGCGATGATGTCGCCTGCTTCAGCAATGTCGCTCTCGATACGCTCAAGGCCCAGGTGGGTCAGTACTTTACCGACTTTACCGTTACGGGTTTTGCCTTCGCTATCGATGATAGTGACCTGCTGGTTAGGCTTCACTTTACCGCGCTTGATACGGCCGATGCCGATAACGCCAACATAGTTGTTGTAGTCGAGCTGAGAGATCTGCATCTGCAGAGTGCCTTCAACATCAACGTTTGGCGCAGGAACGCGGTCAACAATCGTCTGATACAGCGGAGTCATGTCTTCAGCCATGTCTTCGTGATCCAGACCTGCGATACCGTTCAGCGCAGAAGCGTAAACGATAGGGAAGTCCAGCTGCTCGTCGGTTGCGTCGAGGTTAACGAACAGGTCGAAGACCTGATCAACAACCCAGTCAGGACGCGCGCCAGGGCGGTCAACTTTGTTGATAACCACGATTGGTTTCAGGCCATGGGCGAATGCTTTTTTGGTTACGAAGCGCGTCTGCGGCATTGGGCCGTCAAATGCGTCAACCACCAGCAGCACGGAATCCACCATGGACATCACGCGCTCAACTTCACCACCGAAGTCGGCGTGCCCCGGGGTATCAACGATGTTGATACGGTAGTCATTCCATTTGATCGCGGTGTTTTTAGCGAGGATGGTAATCCCACGCTCTTTCTCCAAATCGTTGGAGTCCATCACGCGTTCTTGAGTTTCGGCACGCGCATCGAACGTACCGGATTGCTGCAGCAGCTTATCAACCAGGGTAGTTTTACCATGGTCAACGTGCGCGATGATGGCGATATTACGCAGATTTTCGATCACAACTTTGCCTCAGGCATTTAGAAATAGCGCGTTATTGTACACGGATTAATCGCACTACAAAACAGGATCACAAACATCCCCCGCAAACAAGTATCGCAGAGATGCTTTGTGATCGCTTTCACGGAGCGGTAAAAGGGCACTTTAACGTAAATTGCACCAATATGGTGCTCAATGTTCACATTGAAGCACTATACTGGTGCAACAAAACCATCGTGGTGCAGCCCTTTTGCACTATGGTGCGCATGATAACGCCTTTTTGGGGTGTTTTAAAAGTTGGCACAGATTTCGCTTAATAAAAAATACGGCAACCAAAGGCAACATCGCCTGCCTTACACAGAATTTGAAGACCTCGTTACCACGACGACAATGACCAATCTGGAGAGTTAAGTATGTCCGCTGAACACGTTTTGACGATGCTGAACGAACATGAAGTGAAGTTTGTTGATCTGCGCTTCACCGATACCAAAGGCAAAGAACAGCACGTCACTATTCCTGCTCATCAGGTGAATGCCGAATTCTTTGAAGAAGGCAAAATGTTTGACGGCTCCTCGATTGGTGGCTGGAAAGGTATCAACGAATCTGACATGGTTCTGATGCCTGACGCATCCACTGCGCTCATTGACCCGTTCTTCGAAGAATCTACCCTGATCATCCGTTGCGATATCCTCGAGCCGGGCACCCTGCAGGGTTATGACCGCGACCCACGCTCTATCGCTAAACGCGCTGAAGAGTACCTGCGCTCCACCGGCATCGCAGACACCGTTCTGTTCGGGCCAGAGCCAGAGTTCTTCCTGTTCGACGACATCCGTTTTGGTGCGACCACTTCCGGTTCCCACGTTGCTATCGATGATATCGAAGGCGCATGGAACTCCTCCACCAAATACGAAGGTGGCAACAAAGGTCACCGTCCTGCTGTTAAAGGCGGTTACTTCCCGGTTCCTCCGGTCGACTCTTCACAGGACATCCGTTCTACCATGTGTCTGATCATGGAAGAGATGGGCCTGGTTGTTGAAGCACACCACCATGAAGTTGCAACTGCTGGCCAGAACGAAATCGCCACCCGTTTCAACACCATGACCAAGAAAGCGGACGAAATTCAGATCTACAAATACGTTGTGCACAACGTTGCGCACCGTTTCGGTAAAACCGCGACCTTCATGCCAAAACCAATGTTTGGTGACAACGGTTCCGGTATGCACTGCCACATGTCTCTGTCCAAGAACGGGACTAACCTGTTCGCTGGCGACAAATATGCAGGTCTGTCCGAGCAGGCACTGCACTACATTGGTGGCGTAATCAAACACGCTAAAGCGATCAACGCCCTGGCGAACCCAACCACTAACTCCTACAAGCGTCTGGTCCCAGGCTACGAAGCGCCGGTAATGCTGGCCTACTCTGCCCGTAACCGTTCTGCTTCTATCCGTATTCCGGTAGTTTCCTCTCCGAAAGCACGTCGTATCGAAGTTCGCTTCCCGGATCCAGCGGCTAACCCATACCTGTGCTTCGCAGCGCTGCTGATGGCGGGTCTTGACGGTATCAAGAACAAGATCCACCCGGGCGAAGCGATGGACAAAAACCTGTACGACCTGCCGCCAGAAGAAGCGAAAGAGATCCCACAGGTTGCAGGCTCTCTGGAAGAAGCCCTGAACGCGCTGGACGCAGACCGTGAGTTCCTGACGGCTGGCGGCGTGTTCACCGACGAAGCGATCGATGCTTACATCGCGCTGCGTATGGAAGAGAACGACCGTGTTCGCATGACGCCACACCCGGTTGAGTTCGAACTGTACTACAGCGTTTAATCTTCAATCCCTGTCGCGCGGCCTTTCCGCGCGAGATTGATAGCCGTTTTTTTTGTTGCCGTGGAAACTTTTCAGCCCATCTTCGGATGGGCTTTTTTCACCACCAACAAACTGATCTCACGCGCTTTTTACCGCAGAAACGCTATACTGCACTAAAATGGTGCAACCAACTCCAGGAGACTGCTGAATGGCAACTGGCACGCTGCCCGATGCTGGGCAGATCCTCAATTCACTGATCAACAGCATTTTATTGGTCGACGACGATCTGGCGGTGCATTACGCCAACCCTGCGGCCCAGCAGTTGCTTGCCCAGAGTTCACGCAAACTGTTTGGCGCGCCGTTACCCGAGCTGTTGAGTTATTTTTCCCTGAACATCGGCCTGATGCAGGAGAGCCTGCAGGCGGGACAAGGCTTTACCGATAACGAAGTCACGCTGGTGATCGACGGGCGCTCGCATATTCTCTCCCTGACCGCGCAACGGCTGCCGGAAGGCCTGATCCTGCTGGAGATGGCGCCAATGGATAATCAGCGTCGCCTGAGCCAGGAGCAGCTCCAGCATGCTCAGCAGATTGCAGCCCGCGACCTGGTGCGCGGCCTCGCCCATGAGATTAAAAATCCGCTTGGTGGCCTGCGCGGTGCGGCACAGCTGTTAACCAAAGCCCTGCCCGACCCGGCGCTGGCGGAGTACACCAACGTCATCATTGAACAGGCCGATCGCCTGCGTAATCTGGTGGATCGCCTGTTAGGTCCGCAGCAACCCGGGATGCACGTCACCGAGAGCATCCACAAAGTGGCCGAGCGCGTCGTCAAACTGGTGTCGATGGAGCTGCCGGATAACGTCAGGCTGATTCGGGATTACGATCCCAGCCTGCCGGAACTGCCGCACGATCCCGACCAGATTGAACAGGTATTACTGAATATCGTGCGCAATGCCCTGCAGGCATTAGGGGCGGATGGCGGAGAAATTATCCTGCGTACCCGCACCGCCTTTCAGCTCACCCTGCACGGTACGCGCTACCGTCTGGCGGCCCGCATCGACGTGGAAGATAACGGCCCGGGGATCCCTTCTCATTTACAGGACACGCTGTTTTACCCGATGGTCAGCGGCCGTGAAGGCGGGACCGGGCTTGGCTTATCCATTGCCCGAAATTTGATAGATCAGCATTCCGGCAAAATTGAATTTACCAGTTGGCCGGGTCATACCGAGTTTTCGGTTTACCTGCCAATCAGGAAATAGAGGGTTAGGTTATGCAACGAGGGATAGTCTGGGTAGTTGATGACGATAGCTCCATCCGCTGGGTGCTTGAACGGGCGCTTACCGGAGCAGGATTAAGCTGCACCGCTTTTGAGAGCGGGGCCGACGTGCTTGATGCACTCACCACCAAAACCCCGGACGTGCTGCTGTCCGATATCCGTATGCCGGGGATGGACGGCCTGGCGCTGTTAAAACAGATTAAGCAGCGCCACCCGATGCTGCCGGTCATCATAATGACTGCACATTCCGATCTGGATGCAGCGGTCAGCGCCTACCAGCAGGGTGCGTTCGATTACCTGCCAAAACCGTTCGATATTGACGAGGCAGTGGCGCTGGTTGAACGCGCCATCAGCCACTATCAGGAACAGCAGCAGCCGCGTAACGCCCCGGTATTCGGCCCTACCACCGATATCATTGGCGAAGCGCCGGCGATGCAGGATGTGTTTCGCATCATCGGCCGCCTGTCGCGCTCCTCCATAAGCGTGCTGATTAACGGTGAGTCAGGCACCGGGAAAGAGCTAGTCGCGCATGCCCTGCATCGCCACAGCCCGCGCGCCAAAGCCCCGTTTATCGCCCTGAATATGGCGGCGATCCCCAAGGATTTGATTGAATCCGAGCTGTTTGGTCACGAAAAAGGGGCGTTCACCGGTGCGAATACCATTCGTCAGGGTCGTTTCGAACAGGCTGATGGCGGCACACTTTTCCTGGATGAGATCGGCGACATGCCGCTGGACGTTCAGACCCGACTGCTGCGCGTGCTGGCCGACGGACAATTTTATCGCGTAGGCGGTTATGCCCCGGTGAAGGTGGATGTGCGCATTATTGCCGCAACGCACCAGAACCTGGAGCAGCGCGTGCAGGAAGGGAAATTCCGTGAGGACTTATTCCATCGACTGAACGTTATTCGCGTACATCTGCCTCCGCTGCGGGAGCGCCGGGAAGATATCCCGCGCCTGGCGCGTCATTTCCTGCAGGATGCCGCCCGCGAGCTGGGGGTGGAAGCCAAACTGCTGCACCCGGAAACCGAGGCCGCGCTGACGCGCCTGGCCTGGCCCGGTAACGTGCGCCAGCTGGAAAATACCTGTCGCTGGTTAACGGTGATGGCCGCAGGCCAGGAGGTTCTGATTCAGGATCTTCCCCCTGAGCTTTTCGAAACCCATGTACCAGAAAGCAGCACCGGTCAGACCCTGCCTGACAGCTGGGCGACTCTGCTGGCGCAGTGGGCCGATCGCGCCCTGCGTTCCGGTCATCAAAACCTGCTCTCCGAGGCACAGCCCGAGATGGAACGCACGCTGCTCACTACCGCGCTGCGCCATACCCAGGGCCATAAACAGGAGGCTGCACGCCTGCTCGGCTGGGGTCGCAATACCCTGACGCGTAAGTTAAAAGAGCTGGGCATGGAGTGAAATTTTACCCGCTGTGTAAAGAGGATGAATTAAGCGCAAACTGGCGTTATTTTGCGCTTTACTGTTCCGATGAGTTAAGTATTATCTTGCCCGGGAAAACGGGGGGATCATCATGCTGGAATCTATCGTTACAATCTTGTCTGGCGGCGTCGAAGCCAGCGCAGCAGCGGGACATACGCCACAGGCGGCCATTGCAGCTGTGCTGTGTGCGGCGCTGGTTGGGTTGTTTAGTTAGAGGGTTTGCCGGGTGGCGGCTACGCCTTACCCGGCCTACTTACTTCGGTACGCCTTAAATCACCCGCGAGAACTGCTGCAGACGCGCTTTTTGACGCAAATAGGCGTCGAAGCACATGCAGATATTACGAATCAACAGACGCCCCTTCGGCGTGACCTCAATCGCACGCTCCGTGACATCCACCAGCCCATCTTTTGCCAGCGGCGCCAGCAGCTTCAGGTCTTCCGCAAAGTAATCGCTAAACTGCAGATCCCACTGCGCTTCAACCTCGCTGAAGTCGAGGCGGAAGTTGCAGATCAGCGCTTTTATCACGTCCCGGCGGATACAGTCGTCGCGGGTTAACGCGATGCCGCGCCACAGAGCGTTGCCGGTTTCATCCACCTGCTGATAATAGTGCTTCAACTCTTTCTGGTTCTGGGCATAGCAGTCGCCAATCATGCTGATGGCCGAAACGCCCATCCCCAGCAGATCCGTATCACCCTGGGTGGTGTAACCCTGGAAATTGCGGTGCAGTACCCCTTCACGCTGAGCAATAGCCAGCTCGTCATCCGGACGGGCGAAGTGATCCATGCCGATAAACTGGTAGCCGGTCTCGGTCAGAGAGGTGATGGTTTCCTGCAGAATATCCAGTTTTTGCTGGGCGGAAGGCAGGTCGGCATCCTTGATTTTGCGTTGGGCAGCAAACAGCGTCGGCAGATGCGCATAGTTGAAGACGCTCAGGCGATCCGGGTTAAGCTCTGCCACGCGCTTCAGCGTAAAGGCAAAGCTTTCTGGCGTCTGCTTTGGCAGGCCATAAATCAGATCGATATTGGTCGAGGTGAAGCCAATATCCCGCGCGTGATTTAACAGAGCAAAAATGAACTCTTCATCCTGCTCGCGGTTGACCAGGCGCTGAACCTCTTTGTTGAAGTCCTGCACGCCCATACTCAGGCGGTTGAACCCTTCCGTGCGTAAGTGATCCAGTACATCCAGCTCAATTTCACGCGGATCAACCTCGATCGAGATTTCGGCATCATGGTTGAAATTAAAGTTGCCACGCAGCAGCGCCATTAAACGGCTGATTTGCGCTTTATTCAGGTAGGTCGGCGTACCACCGCCCCAGTGGAGCTGGGTGACATGCCGACCGGCAAACTGCGGCGCGCGATGCAGGATCTCCTGCTCAAGCGCATCCAGATACTGATCCGCTTTGTGCTGCTGGCGGGTCACAATTTTATTGCAGCCGCAGAAGTAGCAGAGCTTGTGGCAGAACGGGATATGAACATACAGAGAGAGCGGGCGGTCAGGGTAACGCGCAACTGCCTGCTGAAAATGGCTATCACCGAAGGCGTCGGAAAACTCCAGCGCGGTTGGATAAGAGGTATAACGCGGCCCGGAATAGTTATATTTTTGGATCAGAGCCAGATCCCAGTCGATGGTTGGTACAGACATGTTCACTCCTTCCGTTGGTGTCGCGTTCGTATACGGCGGCCCGTTCTGGCCCCTGTGCGGGCCATGAATCGGGTGCGCAGCCACTTCTGTCGCCGCGACAACCGCCGTAGTTTAACGAATAACCACACCAGATAACATATAACCGGAAGGGTTATAAGCAGGACGATAAAGCCTGCCGGGTGCAAATGTTAGTTTCCACCTTTCAGCAGGCGCATCATGTCTTCCTGCTTCTCTTCTTCTTCCTCTTCCTCTTCGTCGTCGTAAGAGAGGCCAAGCTTCTGCATCAGCTCATCGATGCGGTCCAGTTTGGCATCCACCCATGACTGCTCTTCAGCATTCAGGGTTTCACCCTCTTCAAGACGTTCCAGCAGCGCGTCCAGGCGCTCATCATTCTCCAGCAAATCCAGCTCAGCCTGCGGTGAAAGCATAGGTTTCTCGCTCTTGGGTTTGTGCTGCCTGGTGACCGGGGCATCGGTCACGCCTAATGGAACAGGTGTTTTACTGCCGATACGCGGGTCTTTCTGCTGCTTGTTTTTCGCAGACGCGCCGGATGAGTCACCGCCACTCGCGCGGCTGCCGGCAGCATGACCACGATGCTTTTTATCGCGTTTGCGATCGCGCGCTTCCTGATTCAGTTCTTCGCGCGTTTTGCGGCGTGCTTTTGCTGGACGTTTAGCGCCTGCAGCGGAGGTCGGTTTTTTCATGTTGTTTTGTCTTTAACTCGTTTTCTTCAGTATAGAATTGCGGCGAAATCTAGCAGAAAGCAAGCAAAGAAAAAAGGCGACAGAGCAATCTGTCGCCTTTTTTCCTGACTCACAACCCGTTATGGGTCTGACAATCCCTGTTTGCTGACAACTAACCCTGTTTTTCCGTTAGCAGGTACCGTCCGTGATAGGTCCTTTTCCCTTTTCAACGCCTCCGAGGCGTGCGTCTTCCTGACAATCCTGTGTCTTCGCCTCCTGGCGCTCCTGACCCTTATCCTTAAGTCCGGTTCCTCTCGGCATCCTCGCCGTTGAACGTTACTTTACGCTGTCAGGCAAAACCTACAACCCACTCACGCGACTTACACGCGACTTTAAGATTAAGACTAAGCGTTAATAGGCTGATTTTAATGGTTTTGATTTTTTAACGCCCTGCGATTTTTCTTAAATCTCCCATAGTAAAAAGGGCAGATCTCTTACAAAGTTCATGGTTTTTACTTACAGCCGCATTGCCGATGGGAAAAGCCTTTTCTCTCTGTTCAGGTATAATCCCCCCAACGTTACGAATTTCTGGAGACAACCACGTGACCAACCTGAATTATCACCAGACGCATTTTGTCCTTAGTGCGCCTGATATTCGCCATTTACCCGCTGATACGGGTCTTGAAGTGGCATTTGCTGGCCGGTCCAACGCGGGGAAATCCAGCGCTCTGAATACCCTGACCAATCAGAAAAGCCTGGCCCGTATCTCTAAAACGCCTGGCCGTACCCAGCTGATTAACCTGTTCGAAGTTGCGCCAGGCAAGCGCCTGGTTGACCTGCCAGGCTATGGCTACGCCGAAGTTCCGGAAGAGATGAAAATCAAGTGGCAGCGCGCCCTGGGTGAATATCTGGAAAAACGCCTGTGCCTGAAAGGTCTGGTCGTGCTGATGGATATTCGCCATCCGCTTAAAGATCTTGATCAGCAGATGATCCACTGGGCCGTCGAAAGCGGGATCCAGGTGCTGGTACTGCTGACCAAAGCCGACAAGCTGGCCAGCGGCGCGCGTAAAGCGCAGGTGAATATGGTGCGTGAAGCGGTTCTGGCATTCAACGGCGACATCCAGGTTGAAGCCTTCTCTTCGCTGAAGAAACTCGGTGTGGATAAACTGCGTGAGAAGCTGGATCACTGGTACAGCGAGCTGGAACCCGCAACAGAAGCGGAAGAGTGATAATAAGCGCGGCGATGTCCGCGCTTTTTTTTGCGCTGAATTTTACTTTGCCGCAATAAAAAACGCCCCAGTCATTACTGACTGGGGCGGCTAAAATATTCAGCCAAATCCGATTACGTGAAGTAAAAGGTCTGAAAGATAGAACATCTTACCTCTGTACCCTACGTGAATAACTCTACTCTGTTTTAGACTATAGACAAAGCACTTTTTGTAGTTTTTTTTCATTCTTTACATAGGGAATTCTAATGATCATCACAAAACGTTCATGGATATGTTGCTTACTTACAAAAACAGGTCATATCACATAAAGAGTTAGTGAGCCTGATCCCAGTTTTCTCCGCTATCCACTTCCACCAGCAACGGTACATCCAGCTTCACGGTATTCTCCATCAGTTCATGGATCTTTTTCGAGACGGCTTCCAGATCGTCTTTGTGCACTTCGAACACCAGTTCATCGTGTACCTGCATGATCATACGAACCCGCGGCTGCTCCTTCTCCAGCCAGGCATCAACGGCGATCATTGCACGCTTAATGATATCTGCCGCCGTCCCCTGCATCGGGGCGTTGATTGCTGCACGCTCGGCACCGGCACGGCGGGCGGCATTGCTGGATTTGATATCCGGCAGATAGAGGCGGCGTCCTTCCAGCGTTTCGACATAGCCTTTTTCTTTCGCCTGGGCGCGGGTGGTCTCCATGTACTGCAGCACGCCCGGATAGCGTTCGAAATAGAGATCCATATACTTCTGCGACTCTTTACGCGGAATGTTGAGCTGACGGGAGAGACCAAATGCGCTCATACCGTAGATCAGACCAAAGTTGATCGCTTTTGCGCTCCGGCGCTGTTCCCCGGTGACACTCTCAAGTGACATGCCAAACACTTCGGCAGCCGTGGCCCGGTGGATATCCTGTCCTTCCGCAAAGGCGGTCAACAGTCCCTTATCCCGGGACAGGTGCGCCATAATACGCAGTTCAATCTGTGAGTAGTCAGCAGAGACAATGACGTAGTCCTGCGGCGCAATAAACGCCTGACGAATACGACGCCCCTCTTCATTACGCACCGGAATGTTTTGCAGGTTAGGATCGGTTGAGGACAGTCGCCCGGTAGCCGCCACTGCCTGATGATAGGAGGTATGCACGCGACCCGTTTTCGGGTTGATCATCAACGGCAGCTTATCGGTGTAGGTCGATTTCAGCTTGGCCAGCCCGCGGTATTGCAGGATCACTTTTGGCAAAGGATAGTCCAGGGCCAGCTCCTCCAGCACCTCTTCGGAGGTGGACGGCGCCCCGCCCGGCGTCTTCTTCAGCGGCTTAATGCCCTGCTTTTCAAACAGGATGGTCTGCAGCTGCTTGGTGGATGAGAGATTAAACGGCTCGCCGGCGATCTCATGCGCTTTTTGCTCGAGTTCGTTCAGGCGCAACGCGATCTCTTCCGAGTGTTTATGCAGCACAGCCGGGTCGATCCTGACGCCGTTGCGCTCAATCCGGGACAGAACCGGCACCAGCGGCATCTCGATATTCTGGAACACGTTCAGCGGCCCGGCGTGTTTTTGCAGCTTTGGCCACATCTTTAAATGCAGTTGCAGCGTGACGTCGGCATCTTCAGCCGCATAGTGTCCCGCCTCTTCAAGAGCAATCTGGTTAAACGTCAGCTGATTCTTGCCCTTACCCGCAATCTCTTCAAAGGTGACGGTTTTGTGCTTCAGCCAGCGATCGGAGAGTGAATCCATATCATGACGACCGGCCACGCTGTCGAGGATATAGGACTCCAGCATGGTATCGAAGGCAATGCCCCGCAGCTCAATGCCGTAGTTCTGCAGGATGCCGCGATCGAACTTCAGGTTTTGCCCCACCTTGAGTGCTTTGTCGTCTTCAAGGATCGGCTTGAGGAGCTCGAGTACGCGCTCGCGGGCGATCTGTTCAGGCGCATCCAGATAGTCGTGTGCGACCGGCACATAGGCGGCAACGCCAGGCTCAGTGGCGAAGGAGAGACCCACCATATTGGCGGAGACATTATCGAGACTGTCGGTTTCGGTATCAAAAGCGAACACCGGCGCCTGCTTTAATTTTTCAATCCAGACCTGCAGCTGTGCTTCATCAAGGATGGTTTCGTAATGTTCAGAAGAGAGGACGCTGGCTTCTTCTTCCGGCTCCTCTTCTGCATCGATCACCCGCGTCTCTTTCGGCTTAGCCGCCGGTTTAGCCCCTTTCGCCTGCAGCCATTTCCCCGCTTCAAGATCGGTTATCCAGCGTTTGAATTCATACTGCTTAAACAGGCCCAACAGCTCTTCGGCAGCAGGCTGCTGCACTTCCAACTGCTCGCAGGTCAGATCCAGTTCAACGTCGGTTTTAATGGTCGCCAGCTGATAGGAGAGGTACGCCACCTCTTTGTTTTGCTCAAGCTTAGCGGCCATGGTTTTGGCACCGCGGAAGGTTAACCCGGCAATTTTATCCTGCTCGCTATACAGCGTATCCAGCCCACCCAACCCCTGCAGCAGAGCCTGGGCCGTCTTCTCGCCTACGCCCGGCACGCCCGGGATGTTATCGGAGGAGTCGCCCATCAGGGCGAGGAAGTCGATGATAAGCTCCGGCGGCACGCCATACTTTGTCACCACCTCTTCCGGGCCGAGGATAGTATTGGTCATGGTGTTAATCAGGGTGATCCCCGGCGTAACCAGCTGCGCCATATCTTTATCACCGGTACTGATCAACACAGGGCGACCCAGCTTTTCGGCTTCCCGCGCCAGCGTACCTATCACATCGTCCGCTTCCACGCCAGAGACGGCCATTAAAGGCAGCCCCATCGCTTTCACCATCTTATGCAGGGGTTCAATCTGCGCGCGCAGATCGTCCGGCATCGGCGGGCGATGGGATTTGTAATGTTCAAACAGCTCATCCCGGAAAGTTTTGCCTTTCGCATCGAAGACTACGGCGGCATGGCTCGGCTGATACTGCAGGATCAAGCTACGCAGCATGTTCAGCACGCCATACATTGCGCCCGTAGGCTCTCCCGCGCTGTTGGTCAGCGGAGGAAACGCATGATACGCCCGATAGAGGTAAGACGAACCGTCGACGAGAATAAGCGGATTTTCGGGGATCTGAACCATAATGTCCGTGCCTTTGAGTAATTTATGGATAAAGGATGCCACAGAAGGATGAAAACATCAGTTTTTCGCGGCCAATACAGCCAAAGATTTTGCGATCCTGAGGATCGCTCGCAAATAAAATCTGTGGATAAGTTTGTGAGTAGTTTCTGCGGCCTGGACTAAATGTGCTATCTGACGATCGTTGAAATAATATTAAATTTTAATAATCAATAAGTTATAATTTGATCGCGATCTCATATTGCTGATTGATGACAATTTACTCCATGTGGATATAAGCCACACTGGATCCGCGCCACAGGATTTTTCTCCACCGGGTATGCAATTCAGAATTCCCGCCAGGTAAAAGCGCCATCCTTAGAACGTTTTCTGGTAAAATCAGCGCCCGGTGTCTGTTTATCAGGCGCTAATTATAGCTAACTACCTGAAAACATTCATCATGTCTAGACTGCTGGCTGCGATCATACTCCTGTTAAGTATCGCATTAACTATTCTGGTCACCATCGCCTGTTCTGTGCCGATCATCATCGCCGGAATAATTAAACTGCTATTGCCGATCCCCGTCGTCTGGCGTGCTGTCTCTGCCTTCTGCAACTTTATGATGTACTGCTGGTGCGAAGGCCTGGCGGTACTACTGCGTCTTAACCCGCATCTGAAATGGGATGTTCAGGGTCTGGAAGGGCTTAACAAGAAAAACTGGTATTTGCTGATCTGCAACCACCATAGCTGGGCCGATATCGTGGTGTTGTGCGTGCTGTTTCGCAAACATATCCCGATGAATAAATATTTTCTTAAGCAGCAGCTTGCCTGGGTGCCCTTTATTGGCCTGGCCTGTTGGGCGCTGGATATGCCTTTCATGAAACGCTATTCGCGTAGCTATCTGATTCGTCATCCTGAGCGCCGTGGTAAAGATGTTGAAACGACCCGCCGCTCGTGCGAGAAGTTTCGCGCGCACCCTACCACGATCGTCAACTTTGTCGAAGGCTCTCGCTTTACCGAAGTGAAGCAGCAGCAAACCCGTTCTCCCTATGCCAACCTGCTGCCACCTAAAGCGGCCGGGATCGCCATGGCGCTTAACGTGCTGGGTCAACAGTTCGATAAATTACTGGACGTGACGCTCTGCTATCCCGAAAACGATAAGACGCCGTTTTACGATATGCTCAGCGGCAAGTTAACCCGGATCGTGGTGCGTATTAATCTGGTGCCTGTGGCGGAGGAATTACACGGGGACTATGTCAGTGATAAGAACTTTAAACGACGTTTCCAGCTCTGGCTGAATACGCTCTGGAGTGAGAAAGACGCGCTGATAAACACGATTAAAGCGGAATACAAAAACGCCGGTCATTGACCGGCGTTTTCTTTATTACTTCTTCTCAACCAGATACTTCACTGTATCGGCATATTGCTGGACAAAGATGTCCATGCTGCTGGTATCCATACCCTGCATATTCAGCTGATATTTGCCGTTAACATACATGGCTGGCACGCCGCGCAGTTCCAGATCGGCAGCAGCTTTTTCCTGCTGAGCCACCAGGGATTTCACGACAAAGCTATTCCAGGCTGCATCGTATTCTTCGCCTTTAACGCCGGCATCAACAAATACTTTACGGATATCGGCAGTGGTCTGAACGGTCTGGGTTTTCTGAACCGCTTCAAACATCGGCGCAGTAATTTTGTCTTCCACACCAAGCGCCATCGCAACGGCCCATGCCTGAGTCAGGTCTTTGCCCAACGGGCCAAGGAACTCAACGTGATACTTGGTCATTTTGGTGCCTTCCGGCAGCTTTTTCTTCACGCTATCGGAAACGTGCAGAACCTGCTCGAACTCATAGCAGTGCGGGCAGTAAAATGAGAAGAACTCAAGGACCTGAGGTTCTCCGGCAACCGGTTTGTCGAGGGTAATATACTGCTTGCCATCGGTGAACTGTGCAGCCGATGCGCTATAAGCCAGAATCATACCTGCCAGTGCCAGCCATATTTTTTTCATGATCAACTCTCTCCTGGGTGTGTTCGATTAATACATTGGCGTTAATTGCAAAGGGGGTTCCTGCAGAACCTTTACCTGTTCAATAAATGTGGATATCTGGTTACGCCAGTAATCTTCCCCGGTAAGCCACGGGAAGTTTCTGGGAAAAGCGGGGTCGTCCCAACGCCTGATTAACCATGCAAGATAATAAACAAAACGCATGGCGCGTAAAGGTTCGATTAATGCAATTTCGTCTGAATCAAAAGAACTGAACTCTTCATAGGCCTCGATAATCGTCTCCAGCTGCATCCGCTGTTCGGCTTTATCGCCATTCAGCAGCATCCAGAGATCCTGAATGGCTGGTCCCATTCGCGCATCATCGAGATCGACAAATAATGGCCCATCACGCCAGAGAATATTTCCGGCATGGCAATCACCATGCAAACGCAGCGTTTGTACGTTGTTATCCCAGCGCGGTATGACGGCGTTAATTAAGCCATCCGTTGCGGCAAGGAATTGTGCCTTCAGCCCGGAAGGGATGAGCGTGGACGTTTCAAATACCTGTCGCGGTTCGAGCAAATATTCCTGAATGCCGATGCCAGGGCGCGCGGTAAATGCGCTTTTCTGCCCTGTTTGATGAATGCGCCCTAAATAGCGGGCAACCCACTCCATCTGATCGATATTATCGGCTTCAAATTGCCGGCCACCGAGGCTGGGGAAGACAGCAAAATAAAAACCCAGGTGTGTCAGCAGCGTCTGATTATTGAATTTAAGAGGAGCGGCGACGGGAACATCATCGGCCACCAGGTCGAGAGCGAACTGATGCTCTTCCTGAATTTGTTCAGCTGACCAGCGCTGCGGGCGGTAAAATTTCACCACAAAGCGCCGGCGATCCTCGTCCTGAAACTGGTAGACGCGGTTCTCATAGCTGTTTAATGGAGTCAGGCCTGAGTCCACCCGGATGCCCTGTTCAAACAGCGCATCCATAATGGTATCCGGGTGTAAGGTCTGGAAAGTAAAAGCCTGGTCGTTCATCCGATCATCCGGAAATTATACGAATGATTGAGGATATCATTTAACGGCGTTTACGGTGGTGCCTCTTACAAGCTTTTACTCTTTAATTACGCCACGCGCGCGCAGCAGTGCGGTTTTGAAATCTTCTTCGTAATCTTTCTGGATCCCCGGGATAACCGCATCTTTTCCGGAATCACGCATTTTCAGGTGATAGATCAGGATGTCATCAGAAAGGTCGGCCAGTTCACCGTCATAACCTGACTCCTGCGCCAGTTTCTGTAAAAATTGCACCAGGTTAAGTTCTGGCTCTTTCTGCCAGGCTGGCTGGAGGAGTTCAATAACTTCGTTCAGACGTTTACATTTCATGGTAATGCTCCTTTCATTTAGAGTGACACGTTAGCAGGGTCAATCCCACAAGAAAAGAGGCGATATTGTTGAGCCAGATAAGCAGCATCACCGGGGTGGTATTAGCCGGAGGCAAGGCGTCCCGTATGGGAGGAAAAGATAAGGGCTTGCAGGAGCTGAACGGCCTGCCGTTATGGCAACATGTTGCGCGAACGCTGCATAAGCAGGTCAGTACGCTCGTAGTGAGTGCCAACCGCAATATCGCCACTTATCAGGAAAGTGGGTATCCCGTTTACGCGGATCTGCTGGCTGATTACCCCGGACCACTGGCGGGCATGCTTTCGGTTATGCAGCAGAGCGATGCGGAATGGTTCCTGTTTTGCCCTTGCGATACACCCTTTATCCCGGATTGCCTGGCTGAGCGGCTGGTTAAATACAGGGAAACGGCATCTGTAGTCTGGGCGCATGACGGCGATCGCGATCATCCAACCATTGCGTTAATGCATCGCCAGCTGATGCCGGTATTAGAGAGCTATTTAGCCGCTGGCGAGCGTCGTGTGATGGTCTTTATGCGCCAGGCAGGTGGGCATTCCGTTGAATTTAGCGATATGAAACAGGCATTTATTAATATGAATACACTCGAAGAGATACAAACTATTCAGAGGCACAAATGATACCCGTTTTAGCGATTGCCGCCTGGAGCGGTACGGGGAAAACCACCCTGTTAAAAGCCATCATTCCGGCACTCTATGCCAGAGGTATTCGTCCGGGGCTTATCAAACATACCCACCACAACATGGATGTCGATACTCCCGGGAAGGATAGCTACGAACTGCGTAAGGCCGGTGCGGCACAAACCCTCGTCGCCAGCAGTCAGCGATGGGCCTTAATGACGGAAACACCCGCCGAAGAGGAGATCGATCTGGCTTATCTCATCAGTCGGATGGATCATTCGAAGCTGGATCTGGTACTGGTGGAAGGTTTTAAGCATGAGGCGGTGGCAAAGATCCTGCTTTTCAGAAGCGATACCGGGCATGATATTAATGAGTTGACGCTTGATGATCACGTTATCGCGGTGGGGAGTGACGTTCCACTGTCGCTTCAGGTACCGGTATTAGATATCAATGATGCGGAGGGGATGGTTGATTTCATCCTGCACTGGATGAAGGTGTTGTAGGCCGGGTAAGGCGCAGCCGCCGCCCGGGGGGTTTTCCCGGCGCAACGCAAAAAGCCCATCCGTGAGGATGGGCTTTCGCGTGATTTGATGCCTGGCAGTTCCCTACTCTCGCATGGGGAGACCCCACACTACCATCGGCGCTACGGCGTTTCACTTCTGAGTTCGGCATGGGGTCAGGTGGGACCACCGCGCTACAGCCGCCAGGCAAATTCTGTTGTTCACCCCGCCCGCAGGCGCAGTGACTAATCTGTATCAGCTGAAAATCTCTCAAATCCGCCGAAACAGCTTCGGCGTTGTAAGGTTAAGCCTCACGGTTCATTAGTATCGGTTAGCTCAACGCATCGCTGCGCTTACACACCCGACCTATCAACGTCGTCGTCTTCAACGTTCCTTCAGGAGCCTTAAAGGCTCAGGGAGAACTCATCTCGGGGCAAGTTTCGTGCTTAGATGCTTTCAGCACTTATCTCTTCCGCATTTAGCTACCGGGCAGTGCCATTGGCATGACAGCTGAACACCAGTGATGCGTCCACTCCGGTCCTCTCGTACTAGGAGCAGCCCCCTCAATTCTCCAGCGCCCACGGCGAGATAGGGGACCGAACTGTCTCACGACGTTCTAAACCCAGCTCGCGTACCACTTTAAACGGCGAACAGCCGTACCCTTGGGACCTACTTCAGCCCCAGGATGTGATGAGCCGACATCGAGGTGCCAAACACCGCCGTCGATATGAACTCTTGGGCGGTATCAGCCTGTTATCCCCGGAGTACCTTTTTATCCGTTGAGCGATGGCCCTTCCATACAGAACCACCGGATCACTATGACCTGCTTTCGCACCTGCTCGAGCCGTCACTCTCGCAGTCAAGCTAGCTTATGCCATTGCACTAACCTCCTGATGTCCGACCAGGATTAGCTAACCTTCGTGCTCCTCCGTTACTCTTTAGGAGGAGACCGCCCCAGTCAAACTACCCACCAGACACTGTCCGCAACCCGGATTACGGGTCTACGTTAGAACACCAGCCATTAAAGGGTGGTATTTCAAGGATGGCTCCACGCAGACTGGCGTCCACGCTTCAAAGCCTCCCACCTATCCTACACATCAAGGACCAGTGTTCAGTGTCAAGCTATAGTAAAGGTTCACGGGGTCTTTCCGTCTTGCCGCGGGTACACTGCATCTTCACAGCGATTTCAATTTCACTGAGTCTCGGGTGGAGACAGCCCGGCCATCATTACGCCATTCGTGCAGGTCGGAACTTACCCGACAAGGAATTTCGCTACCTTAGGACCGTTATAGTTACGGCCGCCGTTTACCGGGGCTTCGATCAAGAGCTTCGCGTTGCCGCTAACCCCATCAATTAACCTTCCGGCACCGGGCAGGCGTCACACCGTATACGTCCACTTTCGTGTTTGCACAGTGCTGTGTGTTTTTAATAAACAGTTGCAGCCAGCTGGTATCTTCGACTGATTTCAGCTCCACCCGCAGGGGCTTCACCTACACATCAGCGTGCCTTCTCCCGAAGTTACGGCACCATTTTGCCTAGTTCCTTCACCCGAGTTCTCTCAAGCGCCTTGGTATTCTCTACCTGACCACCTGTGTCGGTTTGGGGTACGATTTGATGTTACCTGATGCTTAGAGGCTTTTTCCTGGAAGCAGGGCATTTGTTGCTTCAGCACCGTAGTGCCTCGTCATCACACCTCAGCGTTAACAAGGTTCCGGATTTACCTGGAACCTCCGCCTACATGCTTAAACCGGGACAACCGTCGCCCGGCCAACATAGCCTTCTCCGTCCCCCCTTCGCAGTAACACCGAGTACAGGAATATTAACCTGTTTCCCATCGACTACGCCTTTCGGCCTCGCCTTAGGGGTCGACTCACCCTGCCCCGATTAACGTTGGACAGGAACCCTTGGTCTTCCGGCGAGCGGGTTTTTCACCCGCTTTATCGTTACTTATGTCAGCATTCGCACTTCTGATACCTCCAGCATGCCTCACAGCACACCTTCGACGGCTTACAGAACGCTCCCCTACCCAACAACACATAGTGTCGCTGCCGCAGCTTCGGTGCATGGTTTAGCCCCGTTACATCTTCCGCGCAGGCCGACTCGACCAGTGAGCTATTACGCTTTCTTTAAATGATGGCTGCTTCTAAGCCAACATCCTGGCTGTCTGTGCCTTCCCACATCGTTTCCCACTTAACCATGACTTTGGGACCTTAGCTGGCGGTCTGGGTTGTTTCCCTCTTCACGACGGACGTTAGCACCCGCCGTGTGTCTCCCGTGATAACATTCTCCGGTATTCGCAGTTTGCATCGGGTTGGTAAGCCGGGATGGCCCCCTAGCCGAAACAGTGCTCTACCCCCGGAGATGAATTCACGAGGCGCTACCTAAATAGCTTTCGGGGAGAACCAGCTATCTCCCGGTTTGATTGGCCTTTCACCCCCAGCCACAGGTCATCCGCTAATTTTTTTCAACATTAGTCGGTTCGGTCCTCCAGTTAGTGTTACCCAACCTTCAACCTGCCCATGGCTGAGATCACCGGGTTTCGGGTCTATACCCTGCAACTTAACGCCCAGTTAAGACTCGGTTTCCCTTCGGCTCCCCTATACGGTTAACCTTGCTACAGAATATAAGTCGCTGACCCATTATACAAAAGGTACGCAGTCACACCACAAGGGTGCTCCCACTGCTTGTACGTACACGGTTTCAGGTTCTTTTTCACTCCCCTCGCCGGGGTTCTTTTCGCCTTTCCCTCACGGTACTGGTTCACTATCGGTCAGTCAGGAGTATTTAGCCTTGGAGGATGGTCCCCCCATATTCAGACAGGATACCACGTGTCCCGCCCTACTCTTCGAGTTCACAGCAAGTGTATCTTCGTGTACGGGAGTATCACCCTGTACCCTGCGACTTTCCAGACGCTTCCACTGACACACATGCTGATTCAGACTCCGGGCTGCTCCCCGTTCGCTCGCCGCTACTGGGGGAATCTCGGTTGATTTCTTTTCCTCAGGGTACTTAGATGTTTCAGTTCCCCTGGTTCGCTTCGTTAAGCTATGTATTCACTTAACGATAGTGTGACGAGTCACACTGGGTTTCCCCATTCGGAAATCGTCGGTTATAACGGTTCATATCACCTTACCGACGCTTATCGCAGATTAGCACGTCCTTCATCGCCTCTGACTGCCTAGGCATCCACCGTGTACGCTTGGTCGCTTAACCTCACAACCCGAAGATGTTTCTTTCGATTCATCATCGACTTGCGAAAATTTGAGAGACTCTGACACACCGCTCATCTGCTCTTATTACGGAGAACAGACACGGCGTGTCGTTTCAATTTTCAGCTTGATCCAGATTTTTAAAGAGCAAATATCTCAAACATGACTTAACAGTCAGTTTTGAGATACTGATTGGTTGTGCCTTTCACTCACACCCAGCAAGTGGCGTCCCCTAGGGGATTCGAACCCCTGTTGCCGCCGTGAAAGGGCGGAGTCCTAACCGCTAGACGAAGGGGACACGATGTGTCGCGACTTCGCAGCCGTCTTGCTCGTTACTTTTCATCAGACAATCTGTGTGGACACTGCAAAGGCAGGTTCTTTAAGGTAAGGAGGTGATCCAACCGCAGGTTCCCCTACGGTTACCTTGTTACGACTTCACCCCAGTCATGAATCACAAAGTGGTAAGCGCCCTCCCGAAGGTTAAGCTACCTACTTCTTTTTGCAACCCACTCCCATGGTGTGACGGGCGGTGTGTACAAGGCCCGGGAACGTATTCACCGTAGCATTCTGATCTACGATTACTAGCGATTCCGACTTCATGGAGTCGAGTTGCAGACTCAATCCGGACTACGACGCACTTTATGAGGTCCGCTTGCTCTCGCGAGGTCGCTTCTCTTTGTATGCGCCATTGTAGCACGTGTGTAGCCCTACTCGTAAGGGCCATGATGACTTGACGTCATCCCCACCTTCCTCCAGTTTATCACTGGCAGTCTCCTTTGAGTTCCCGGCCTAACCGCTGGCAACAAAGGATAAGGGTTGCGCTCGTTGCGGGACTTAACCCAACATTTCACAACACGAGCTGACGACAGCCATGCAGCACCTGTCTCAGAGTTCCCGAAGGCACCAAAGCATCTCTGCTAAGTTCTCTGGATGTCAAGAGTAGGTAAGGTTCTTCGCGTTGCATCGAATTAAACCACATGCTCCACCGCTTGTGCGGGCCCCCGTCAATTCATTTGAGTTTTAACCTTGCGGCCGTACTCCCCAGGCGGTCGACTTAACGCGTTAGCTCCGGAAGCCACTCCTCAAGGGAACAACCTCCAAGTCGACATCGTTTACGGCGTGGACTACCAGGGTATCTAATCCTGTTTGCTCCCCACGCTTTCGCACCTGAGCGTCAGTCTTTGTCCAGGGGCCGCCTTCGCCACCGGTATTCCTCCAGATCTCTACGCATTTCACCGCTACACCTGGAATTCTACCCCCCTCTACAAGACTCTAGCCTGCCAGTTTCGAATGCAGTTCCCAGGTTGAGCCCGGGGATTTCACATCCGACTTGACAGACCGCCTGCGTGCGCTTTACGCCCAGTAATTCCGATTAACGCTTGCACCCTCCGTATTACCGCGGCTGCTGGCACGGAGTTAGCCGGTGCTTCTTCTGCGAGTAACGTCAATTGCTGCGGTTATTAACCGCAACACCTTCCTCCTCGCTGAAAGTACTTTACAACCCGAAGGCCTTCTTCATACACGCGGCATGGCTGCATCAGGCTTGCGCCCATTGTGCAATATTCCCCACTGCTGCCTCCCGTAGGAGTCTGGACCGTGTCTCAGTTCCAGTGTGGCTGGTCATCCTCTCAGACCAGCTAGGGATCGTCGCCTAGGTGAGCCGTTACCCCACCTACTAGCTAATCCCATCTGGGCACATCTGATGGCAAGAGGCCCGAAGGTCCCCCTCTTTGGTCTTGCGACATTATGCGGTATTAGCTACCGTTTCCAGTAGTTATCCCCCTCCATCAGGCAGTTTCCCAGACATTACTCACCCGTCCGCCGCTCGTCACCCAAGAGCAAGCTCCCTGTGCTACCGCTCGACTTGCATGTGTTAGGCCTGCCGCCAGCGTTCAATCTGAGCCATGATCAAACTCTTCAATTTAAGTTTGATGCTCGTGAATTAAACTTCGTAATGAATTACGTATGTTCACTCAGAGACTTTGGTATTCATTTATTGTCCGAAGACATTAAGAATCCATGTCACTTTGAGTGCCCACACAGATTGTCTGATAAATTGTTAAAGAGCAGTGCAACGCGGCTTTCGCTCACCGTTGCGAGGTGGCGTATATTACGCTTTCCTCTTTCAGAGTCAAGCGATAATTTCACGCTTTTCCCTGCTGACCCGGCGGCTTGTTTGCCGTTGTTCTGTGTCAGTGGAGGCGCATTATAGGGAGTTCTTCGGCGGTGACAAGAGTAAATTTAAAAAAACTAATCAACCGTGCTTTTTTTCACCAAAAGACCCATCTTTTAGCCAGAAATTGCGCTAATTGTCGTTTTACCAACCACAACTATCCTGCAGATGGCATACTTACTAGCATTAAGAATCAAGGAATATGCGTTATGCCTTTGAGCGCGCAACAGCTGGCGGCACAAAAAAACCTCTCCTATGTGCTGGCAGAAAAGCTGGCACAGCGGATCCTGGCGGGTGAATATCTGCCAGGCAGTATCCTGCCGGGCGAACTGGAACTGGGTGAGCAGTTTGGCGTGAGCCGAACCGCCGTGCGTGAAGCTGTAAAAACCTTAACCGCGAAAGGGATGGTACTTCCCCGTCCGCGCATCGGTACGCGCGTTATGCCTCAGGGCAACTGGAACTTCCTCGATCAGGAGTTACTCTCCTGGTGGATGACGGAAGACAACTTCCATCAGGTCATCGACCATTTCCTGGTCATGCGCAGCAGCCTGGAGCCGCAGGCCTGCCTGCTGGCCGCCACGATCGGTACGGCAGAACAGAAAGCGCGGCTAAATACCCTGATGGATGAGATGGTGCATCTGAAGAAGCACTTTAACCGGGAACGCTGGATAGAAGTGGATATGGCCTGGCACGAGCATATCTATGAGATGAGCGGTAATCCGTTTCTGACCTCTTTTGCCTCGCTCTTTCACTCTGTCTATCACACCTACTTTACGTCTATTACTCAGGACGAGGTGGTGAAGCTGGATTTACACCAGGCTATCGTTGATGCCATTCAGGATAGCGACGGGCTACGCGCCATGACGGCCAGCCAGACACTGCTTGCCACACCGACACGGTAGCAACAAACAACAGGAAATCGAATGACAGTAAAAAAAGCACGCAGCATGGCGGGTTTGCCATGGATCGCGGCAATGGCTTTCTTTATGCAGGCGCTGGACGCCACCATCCTCAATACCGCTCTCCCGGCGATTGCCGAAAGCCTTAACCGTTCTCCGCTGGCAATGCAGTCGGCCATCATCAGCTATACCCTGACCGTTGCGATGCTGATCCCGGTAAGCGGCTGGCTGGCCGATCGCTTTGGCACGCGGCGTGTTTTTATGTTGGCGGTCACCTTGTTTACGCTGGGCTCACTGGCCTGCGCACTCTCCAGTTCGCTGGGTGAACTGGTTGTGTTCCGGGTAATTCAGGGGGTTGGCGGTGCGATGATGATGCCGGTTGCGCGCCTGGCGCTGTTACGGGCCTATCCGCGCAGCGAACTGTTGCCGGTGCTTAACTTCGTCACCATGCCCGGTCTGGTCGGGCCGATCCTCGGTCCGGTGCTGGGGGGCGTGCTGGTTACCTGGGCCAGCTGGCACTGGATATTCCTCATTAATATTCCTATTGGGATCGCCGGTATTTTCTATGCCCGCAAATTTATGCCGAACTTCACCACCCCGCGGCGCAAATTCGATATGGGCGGGTTCTTCCTGTTTGGACTGAGCCTGGTGCTGTTTTCCAGCGGCATGGAGCTGTTCGGTGAGAAAGTGGTGGCGACCTGGCTGGCCGTCTCCATCATCTTCAGCGGTATTGTTCTTTTTCTTCTTTATATACGTCATGCGCGCCGCCATCCTACGCCGCTGATTTCACTCTCGCTGTTTAACACGCACACCTTCTCGGTAGGCATTGCCGGAAATATCGCTTCACGCCTGGGTACCGGCTGTGTTCCTTTCCTGATGCCGCTGATGTTGCAGGTCGGGTTCGGTTATCCGGCGCTGATTGCGGGCTGCATGATGGCGCCCACGGCGGTGGGGTCGATCCTGGCTAAATCCGGCGTGACCCAGCTGTTACGCCGGCTGGGATACCGCCGGACGCTGGTCGGGGTGACGGTGTTTATCGGCGTGATGATTGCGCAATTTTCACTCCAGTCGGCAGCGCTGCCGGTGTGGATGCTGATCCTGCCGCTGTTTGTACTGGGGATGGCAATGTCCATCCAGTTCACCTCAATGAACACCATTACCCTTGCCGACCTCAGCGACGAGAACGCCAGCGGCGGTAACAGCATGCTGGCAGTCACGCAGCAGCTGTCGATCAGTCTGGGGGTTGCGGTCAGTGCGGCGGTATTGCGTTTTTACGAAGGGTTCGACAGTAACAACACTGTCGAACAGTTCCACTCCACCTTTATCACCATGGGCGTGCTAACGGTGGTTTCTGCCCTGGTCTTTATGCTGTTAAAACCGAAAGATGGTCGTAACCTTATCAAAGAACGGCACAAACCTAAACCGACCCGCGTTCCATCAGAACAGGAGTAAGCTGCAGCCGCTGTTGTTGCAGCCCGGGCTGGGCGATTCGATGGATTAACACGTCAATCGCCAGCTCGCCCAGTTCATCCTTTGGCTGATGAATGGTGGTGAGCGGCGGCGTCATATACTGCGCCAGTTCGATATCGTCATACCCCACCACGGCGATATCATCCGGGACACGGAGTCCCGCCTGATAGAGCGCCTGATAAGCTCCCACCGCCATCGCATCGTTACCGATAAAGACCGCCTGCGGGCGATCTTTCTGCGCCAGTAACGACTGCATCGCCTCAAACCCGCCGCTGAATTCAAAGTCACCGGTAATTTGATAGCCGTCAGGCACAGGCAGACCGGCGCGCGCCATCGCGACCAGAAAGCCCTCCAGCCGCAGGCGGGCAGGGGTTTTATCCAGCGGACCGGTAATACAGGCGATGCGGGTATGGCCCTTATCAATCAGATGCTGTGTCGCCATGTCCCCGCCCAGCAGCGAGTTATCCTGAATCAGGTCGCTGGTACCGTCGAACGGTGCCCAGTCCATCATCACCGTGGGAACGGAAGGGTAACGCTGCATAATCTCGGGTGAGGGTTGATGCGTTTCGGTACACAGGAGTAATAACCCGTCGACGCGCTTTTGCATCAGCGTCTCCAGGTTACGGTTCATGCGCTGCTCGTCGCCTTCGGTATTGCAGAGCACCAGGCTGTAGCCGCGCTCAAAACAGCTGCGCTCCACGCCGCGCACCAGCTCAGAGTAAAAGGGGTTGGTACTGGCGGTGATGAGCATGCCAATGGTGCGGGTCTGGTTGAGCTTCAGACTGCGCGCCAGGGCGGAAGGTGCATAATTGAGGGATTTAACTGCGGCTTCAACCTTCTCCCGGATCGCCTCGCTGACGAAGCGATCGTTATTAATGACATGGGAGACCGTCGAAGTAGAGACGCCCGCCATGCGGGCGACATCTTTCATTGTGGCCAAACGCTACCTCTGCTGACTGAAAAATTCATCGATCTCATTGCGCCATGGTACAGAAGGCTGTGCGCCAGGGCGCGTTACCGCAATGGCCGCCGCCGCATGGGCAAAACGGATCGCGGTGTCCAGCGGCTCACCTTCCAGCAGCGCCGTGACCAGCGCACCATTAAAGGTATCGCCCGCCGCGATGGTATCGACAGCTTTCACCTTAAAGCCGGGAATGCGACGACCTTCTCCCTCAACGCTGGCCCATACGCCACGGCTGCCAAGGGTAATGATGACCGTACCGATGCCTTTCTGGTGCAGGGCTTTCGCCGCGCGCGCCGCATCGTCATCGTTTTCAACGCGAATGCCCGTCAGCTTTTCGGCTTCGGTTTCGTTAGGGGTGATGATATCCACCAGCGCCAGCAGCTCGTCTGATAATACACGGGCAGGCGCGGGATTAAGTACGACAGTGGTATGATTTTCATGGGCAATTTTTGCCGCCGCCAGCACGCTTTCTACCGGCGATTCCAGCTGCATCAGCAGGGCGTCGGCATCGGCGATACGCGCCTGTTGCGCCACCACGCGTTCCGGCGTTAGCGCCGCATTGGCACCCGCATGAATACCGATGACATTCTCACCTTCCGCGTTGACGAAAATCAGCGCCACGCCGGTTGATTCGCCTTCCACCACACTGACCGGTGCAATATCGATGTTGTCGCTTGCCAGCTGTTTACGCACGCGCTCACCGGTATCGTCATCGCCGGTACAGGCGATAAAGGCGATGTTGGCACCGCTGCGTCCGGCTGCGACCGCCTGGTTTGCGCCCTTGCCGCCAAAGGCGACCTGATAGCGATGACCCGTTACGGTCTCGCCCGGCGTCGGGAAAGCCTCAAGGTTAAGAATGTGATCGGCATTAATACTGCCAAGGACGACGAGCTTACCTGCGGTTTTCATCATTGAAGTGTCCATCAGAGAGCGCCACCGGAGTTACCCGGTGGCGTATGCCACGCTTTTCTTTATATATTGTCCCTCAGGCAGCCGGGAGCTGCCTGAATCGCATATTACTGCTTGATGACCAGTTTCAGGTCAACAGGGTATTTGGCCTGAACTTTCTCGCCCTTCAGCACTTTGTCAGCAGTCTGCACGCCAGTCGCGCCGATCTGCTCCGGAAGCTGAGCAATGGTCGCAGCCAGTTTGCCATCGTTTACCGCTTTTTCACCATCAGGCGTGCCGTCAAATCCAACCACCATCACATCAGATTTACCGGCGGTCTGCAGGGCACGCAGCGCGCCCAGCGCCATTTCGTCGTTCTGTGCGAATACCGCTTTAACGTCCGGGTGAGCGGTCAGCAGGTTTTGCATCACGTTCAGACCCTTAGTACGGTCGAAATCTGCCAGCTGGCTGGCCAGCACGTTGAATTTGTGGGCCGCAACGGCCTGCTGGAAGCCTTCGCCACGCTCACGCGCTGCGGAAGTCCCGGCGATGCCCTGCAGTTCGATAACTTTGGCGCCTTCGCCCGCTTTCTTAGCGATATAGTCACCGGCGATTTTGCCGCCCAGCACGTTATCAGAGGCAATGTGGCTGACCACTTCGCCTTTAGACGCCTGACGGTCCAGGGTGATCACCGGGATGTTAGCCTGGTTTGCCATCTTCACGGCGTTACCTACCGCATCGGAATCGGTCGGGTTGATCAGCAGAATTTTGGTGCCACGAACGGTTAAGTCCTGCACGTTAGCCAGCTCTTTCGCCGGGTTGTTCTGGGAGTCCAGGATCACCAGGTTGTAGCCCAGTTTGTCGGCTTCTTTCTGTGCGCCATCCTTCAGGGAGACGAAGAACGGGTTGTTCAGGGTAGAAACCACCAGCGCGATGGTGTCCTTCGCCATGGCGTTTGCACTCACGGTTGCGCTCAGCGCGACAGCAGAAACCAGGGTAGCCAGTTTTTTCATGTTCATATCAAAGATGTCCTGTAGTGTCGTCAGTTACTGTTTTTTGTTGTCTACCAGTACCGCCAGCAAAATCACTACCGCTTTGACGATCATCTGGTAATAGGAAGAAACACCTAACAAATTCAAACCATTGTTCAGGAAGCCAAGGATCAGCGCACCGATCAGCGTCCCCACGATACGACCTTTACCCCCCGCCAGGCTGGTACCGCCGAGCACCACCGCAGCGATGGCGTCCAGCTCATAACCGGTACCCGCCGTTGGCTGGGCAGAGGAGAGACGCGCCACCTCGATAATGCCCGCCAGCGAGGCCAGCAGGCCGCACAGGGAGTAGACGATAATTTTGACTTTATTGACGCTGATACCGGACAGACGCGTTGCCGCTTCGTTACCGCCCAGAGCATAGATATAGCGACCGAGACGGGTGTGATGCAGCATGTACCACGCCGCCAGGAACACCAGACCCATGATCCAGACCGGCGTCGGGATACCCAGCGGGCGGCCGATACCGAACCAGCCAAACAGATCGGCATTGTCGGTGAAGCCGGTGTTAACCGGGCTGCCGTTGGTGTAGACCATGGTCACACCGCGCAGCAGCAGCATCATCACCAGGGTGGCAATAAACGCCTGCACGCGGCCTTTCGCCACAATCATTCCGGTGACAGCACCAATTGCGGCACCCAGCGCCAGCGCCGCTGCTACGGCCACCAGCGCGTTGACTTCAATCCCTACAATTGAAGCGGCAACCGCGCCGGTGAGCGCCAGCAGGGAACCGACGGACAGGTCGATACCCGACGTCAAAATCACCAGCGTCATCCCTACCGCCATAATGGCGTTGACGGAAGTCTGCTGAAGAATGTTGAACAGGTTATTAACGGTAAAAAAGTTCGGGCTCATGGTGGAGACAATCGCGATCAGCACCAGCAGGGCAATCAGCGATTTTTGTTCCAGCAGCCATGCCTTAGTGAAATAACGGCGTCCAGAAACAGCCTGGGTAGTCATCTTCTTACTCCTGATCCACGCGATTAAGCTTGCCCACAGCGGCAGCCATCAGAATTTCCTGGGTGGCCTGCTCGCGACTGAATTCACCGCCAAGATGCCCTTCATGCATGACGATAATGCGATCGCTCATGCCTAATACCTCTGGCATCTCGGAAGAGACCAGAATGATGCTCAGCCCGTCAGCCTTAAACTGGTTGATAAGCTGATAAATCTCTTTCTTCGCGCCAACGTCCACGCCGCGGGTTGGCTCATCGAGGATCAGCACTTTCGGACGGGTCATCAGGCCGCGGGCAATCGCCACTTTCTGCTGATTACCGCCCGAAAGCAGACCGATAGCCTGTTCCATCGACGGGGTTTTGACGTTGAAGAGGCGGATAAAATCACTGACGGCCTGCTGTTCGTCTTTATGCTTCAGACCCCCGCCGCTGCGGCTGAAGTAGCGCAGCGCGGTCAGGGACATGTTCTCTTTCACCGACATGCCCAACACCAGGCCATCGCGCTTACGGTCTTCGGAGATGTAGACGATGCCGTTCGCCAGGCCATCCTGCGGTGTACGGGTGATAACTTCATGCCCATCAAGGGTGACGTATCCGCTGGCGCGTGGACTGGCGCCATACAGCACTTTCATCAGCTCGGTACGTCCGGCCCCCATCAGCCCGGCCACGCCAAGGATCTCCCCCTGACGCAGGATAAAGCTGACATCATTCACCCCAGGGCCGCAGAGATTATCGACCTTCAGACGTATATCGCCCGGGGCCTTATCGATACGCGGATACTGGTCTTCCAGCTTACGGCCCACCATCATCTCAATCAGCGTGTCTTCGGTGAGGGTCACCACTTCACGCTCGGCAATAAACTGCCCGTCGCGGAAGACGGTCACGTCATCGCAGATCTCGAAAATCTCTTTCATACGGTGGGAGATGTAGACGATGCCGCGCCCCTGCGCTTTCAGCTCGCGGATCACGCGGAACAGGGAGTCGGTTTCGGTATCGGTGAGGGCGTCGGTCGGCTCATCCATCACAATGACCCGGGATTCGAAGCTCAGTACCTTGGCGATCTCCACCATCTGCTGATCGCCAATGGAGAGTTCGCCCACCAGCCGATCGCTTTTAAAGCGCAGATTCAGCTTCGCCAGCAGCTTGTCGGCTTCGGCATACATCTGTTTCCAGTCGATTTTGCCAAAGCGGTTAACGAACTCACGACCCAGGAAGATGTTCTCCGCGATGGACAGCTGCGGAATGAGATTCAGCTCCTGGTGAATGATGCCAATCCCGGCTTCCTGGGAGGATTTCGGGCCGTTGAAGGTGGTCTCTTTTCCCAACCACAGTAGCGAACCGGCGTCGCGTTGATAGATGCCGGTCAGCACCTTCATCATCGTGGATTTGCCGGCGCCGTTTTCACCCACCAGCGCCATCACGCGGCCGGCGTAGACATTCAGTGCGGCGCCAGAGAGGGCTTTAACGCCCGGGAACGACTTATCGATCCCTTTCAGTTGCAGGAGTGCGTCCATGATGGCCTCAGAAGGTGACGCCAGCACAGAGAATGATATTCGCATATGGGGAACACTCCCCGCTGCGGATAACCGCCTGGCTGTCAGCGGTATTTTTCTTGAACTGCTCGTGCGTTATGTAGCTTATTTTTATGGTGTTTCCCTGGTGTTGTTGCAGTTGCTTGATATGGCCAAGCAACGTTTCGTGGAGCTGCGGATTATGTTGTTGGATTTCCGTTGCGAGAATGGCTTCCTCAACCTGCATCTCGGTTGTCACCACATCCAGCACCTGCATAAACGAGGGCACGCCCTGGGTTAACGCCAGATCAATACGCGTTGTGCTGTGGGGAATGGGTAAACCCGCATCACACACCACCAGCGTATCGGTATGCCCAAGACGGGAGATGACCGATGAGACTTCAGAGTTGAGTACCGTGCCTTTCTTCATATTCTTGCTCCACTAGCGAAACGTTTCGCTGGCGTCAGTTTAATCTCACCGATGCGCAGAAAACCACCATGGCGTTGCAGATTTGTGATCGTCGTCGAAACGTTTCGCTAAGTGAAATGAGGGAGGGATTTAAGAGGGGATTTGCCGGGTGGCGCTGCGCTTACCCGGCCTACTAAACCGTAGGCCCGCGCAAGCGAAGCGCCGCCGGGCACTAACTAAATCTCGACCTGGGTTCCTAACTCGATCACGCGGTTAGGCGGGATCTCGAACTGGTCGGGCGCACGCAGGGCGTTACGCTGGAGGATAAGATAGAGCTTGCCGCGCAGGCGCAGATACCACGGACGTTTACCGATGATCAGCGACTCGTGCGACATAAAGAACGAGGTTTCCATCATCCGGCAGCTTAAGCCTTCCAGACCGCAGCGGTGGAACACCTCTTCCACGTTCGGGGTTTCGCGCCAGCCATAGCTGGCCACCACCCGCCAGAAGGTGGGCGACAGCTGCTCTATCTGCACGCGGCGAACGTTATGCACGTACGGCGCATCTTCCGTTCGCAGGGTCAGCAGGATCACCCGCTCGTGCAGCACCTTATTGTGCTTGAGGTTGTGCATCAGGGCAAAGGGGATCACGTTCAGCGCGCGCGACATATAGACCGCGGTGCCAGGCACGCGCACCGGCGGAGATTTCTCCAGCGAGGCAATCATCGCCTCGAGAGAATTACCGTGTTCGTGCATCCGGCGCAGCAGGCGGAAACGCTCGCTCTTCCAGGTGGTCATCACCAGGAACATCACCATCCCCAGCGTCAACGGCAGCCAGCCGCCGGAGACAATCTTGTCGAGGTTAGCTGAGAACAGCGGCACGTCAATACAGAGGAAGCCGACCAGAATCATCCCCACGAGGAATTTATTCCAGTGCCAGTTCCGGTAGGCCACCGTAGTGGAGAGGATTGAAGTCAGCACCATCGTCCCGGTAACGGCTATACCGTAGGCGGCCGCCAGGTTACTGGAGTGTTCAAAGCTGACGATAACAATCACCACCGCGAAATAGAGCAGCCAGTTAATGAACGGGATGTAGATCTGGCCCGACTCCATCTCCGACGTATGAATGATGCGCATCGGGGAGAGATAACCCAGACGTACCGCCTGACGCGTCAGGGAGAAGACGCCTGAAATCACCGCCTGGGAGGCAATCACCGTCGCCAGCGTCGCGAGGATCAGCATCGGCACCAGCGCCCAGTCCGGCGCCAGCAGGAAGAACGGGTTTTTAATCGCTTCCGGATGTTTGAGCAGCAGCGCACCCTGACCGAAGTAGTTCAGCACCAGCGATGGCAGCACTACAATAAACCATGCCACGCGAATAGGCAGTTTGCCGAAATGCCCCATATCGGCATACAGCGCCTCAACCCCGGTGATGGACAGCACCACGGCACCCAGCGCAATAAACGATACAGTTTTGTATTCGAGGAAGAAGTGCACTGCCCACATCGGGTTCAGCGCATGCAGCACGTCCGGGTTAGCAATAATGCTGCGTAACCCCAGCACCGCCAGGATCAGGAACCAGGCGAGCATAATTGGCGCGAAGAGTTTCCCCACCAGCCCGGTACCGTGTTTCTGAATCACAAACAGCAGGGTCAGCACAATAATGGCCAGCGGAACCACCCACTCATCAAGCTGCGGCGCGATAATCTCCAGCCCTTCGATTGCCGACAGCACGGAGATCGCCGGCGTGATCACCACTTCGCCATAGAAGAAGCTGCCACCAATCAACCCGATAATGACCAGGAAAGAGGTCATTTTGGGCGAGGTGTTGCGCCCGGCCAGCGACATCAAGGTCAGGATCCCACCTTCACCGGCGTTATCAGCACGCATGACGAAGGAGAGATATTTAACGGAGACGACTAAGATAAGGAGCCAAAAGATGAGAGACAAAAAACCAAAAACAGCGTCGCGTTCCACGCCAAAACCAAACTGACCGGACAAACATTCACGAAGCGTATAAAGCGGGCTGGTGCCGATATCACCGTAGACAACCCCGATCGCCGCAAGCGTGATTGCGGGTAATGATTGCTTATTATCAGTGCTCATAGACTAGTCTTTTCGTTTATATAACAAATGTGTGCTTAGTCCCTTGGCCCACAAAAAGCGCACAGTATGCACGATTAATCGTAGAATCGTACCCCTAAATGCGCCGTCATTAACATAGCGCAAAGAAAATAGCACCGTAGTTCAGTCTATTACCAGCCCCGAACGAAACGTCTATACTCGCTTCAATTAGCCGGGTTTACGGCGAAAGGATGCAAAACAATTATGGCTCACACTCATTTATTAGCAGAAAGAATTTCCCGTCTCAGCGGCGCGCTGGAAAAAGGGCTCTTTGAACGTAGCCATGCCATCCGCCTCTGTTTACTGGCGGCATTGAGCGGCGAAAGCGTCTTTCTGCTGGGGCCGCCCGGCATCGCAAAAAGCCTGATTGCCCGCCGGCTGAAATTCGCGTTTCAGCATGCCAGAGCCTTTGAGTATCTGATGACCCGTTTTTCCACGCCGGAAGAGGTGTTCGGCCCGCTATCCATCCAGGCGCTTAAAGATGAAGGACGCTATGAACGTTTAACGGCGGGCTATCTCCCGGAAGCGGAGATCGTGTTTCTCGATGAAATCTGGAAAGCTGGCCCGGCGATCCTGAATACCCTGCTCACTGCCATCAACGAACGCCGGTTCCGCAATGGCGCGTTTGAAGAAAAAATCCCAATGCGCCTGCTGGTGGCAGCCTCCAACGAACTGCCGGAAGCCGACAGCAGTCTGGAAGCCTTATATGACCGCATGCTGATCCGCCTTTGGCTCGACAAGGTGCAGGACAAAGCGAACTTCCGCTCGCTGCTGATTAGCCAGCAGGATGAAAACGATAACCCGGTGCCCGCTGCGCTACAGGTCACTGACGAAGAGTACCAGCAGTGGCAGCAGGACATTGGCAAAATCAAACTGCCGGATGCGGTGTTCGACCTGGTCTTTATGCTGCGCCAGCAGCTGGATGCCCTGCCGGGTGCGCCTTACGTCTCCGATCGCCGCTGGAAGAAAGCCATTCGCCTGTTGCAGGCCAGCGCCCTGTTCAGCGGTCGCGATGCGGTTGCCCCTATCGATCTGATCCTGCTGAAGGATTGCCTGTGGCATGACGCCAACGGCATGAACCTGATGCAGCAGCAGCTGGAAATATTGATGACCGGGCACGCCTGGGGACAGCAGGAGATGCTGAACCAGCTCGGGGCCATCACCCAGCGCCGCCTTCAGCTTCAGCAGCAGCAAAGCGACAAAACCGCCCTGCGCGTCAGCCGTCAGAGCGGCATGTTTGCCCGGCGTCCGCACTATGAATTACCGGCCGAACTGAGTGAGACCACCCTGACGCTACTCCTCCAGCAGCCGCTTAAGCTTCATGATATGCAGGTGATTCACATCACCATTGAGCGCGAAGCCCTGTCGCTGTGGCTGACCAAAGGCGGCGAGATCCGCGGCAAACTCAACGGCATCGGCTTTGCCCAGCAGCTAAATATGGAAGTGGACGGGAGTCTGCATCTGGTGATCCGCGACGTCAGCCTGCAGGGATCGCGCCTTGCGCTGCCAGGTACCGCCTCTGACAGCGTCCCGGAAGAGATCAAACAGCAGCTGGAAGCGCTGGATAACCAGTGGCATCTGCAGCACACCCGCTTTAGCGAGCAGCAAAAATGTCTGTTTATCCACAGTGACTGGCTGGGGCGAATTGAATCCAGCCTGCAGGATGTGAGCGCGCAGATCAAACAGGCGCGTCAATGCTGACGCTGGATACGCTCAACGTTATGCTCGCCGTCGGCGAGGAGGGCATGATCGAAGAGATCATCCTGACCCTGCTGGCCTCGCCGCAGCTGGCGATCTTTTTCGAAAAATTTCCCCGGCTTAAAACCGCTATTACTGACGATCTCCCGCGCTGGCGGGAAAACTTGCGCAAAAGGCTGAAAGATACCCGCGTCCCGCCAGAGCTCACCGAAGAGGTGATGTGCTATCAGCAAAGCCAACTGCTCTCCACGCCCCAGCTGATCGTCCAGCTGCCGCAGATTTTAACCCTGCTGGACAAGCTTCACTCCCCGTACGCCAGCCAGGCCCGGCAGCTGGTGGTGGATAACGCCACCTTTACGCCCGCCCTGCATACCCTCTTTTTACAGCGCTGGCGGTTGAGCCTGGTGGTACAGGCCACTTCCCTGAATCAGCAGCTACTGGAAGAGGAGCGCGAACAGCTGCTCAGCGAAGTGCAGGAGCGCATGACCTTAGCCGGGGCGCTGGAGCCGGTGCTGGTTGAAAATGAAAACGCTGCTGGTCGCCTGTGGGATATGAGCGCCGGTCAGCTCAAGCGCGGGGACTATCAGCTTATCGTTCGCTATGGCGACTTCCTGGCCCAGCAGCCGGAGCTGATGCAGCTGGCAGAACAGCTGGGCCGCTCCCGGGAGGCGAAGTCGGTGCCAAAAAAGGATGCCCCGCTGGAAACCTTCCGCACCCTGGTGCGTGAACCGGCAACGGTGCCGGAGCAGGTGGACGGACTGCAGCAGAGCGACGACATTTTGCGCCTGCTGCCGCCCGAGCTGGCAACCCTGGGTATCACCGAGCTGGAGTATGAATTTTACCGTCGGCTGGTGGAGAAGCAGCTCCTGACCTACCGGCTGCATGGCGATGCCTGGCGGGAGAAGGTCAGCCAGCGTCCGGCGGTGCATCAGGATTTCGACGAACAGCCCCGCGGGCCGTTTATCGTCTGCGTGGACACTTCCGGTTCAATGGGCGGCTTCAATGAACAGTGCGCCAAAGCCTTTTGCCTGGCGCTGATGCGGGTGGCGCTGGCCGACAGACGACGCTGCTTTATCATGCTGTTTTCCAGCGAGGTGGTGGGCTACGAGCTGTCAGGCCAGCACGGCCTCGAGCAGGCGATCCGCTTCTTAAGCCAGCGTTTTCGCGGCGGGACCGATCTCGCCAGCTGTTTTCGCGCCATTATTGAGCGGATGCAGGGCGGAGAGTGGTATGACGCCGACGCGGTGGTGATCTCGGATTTTATTGCCCAGCGGCTGCCGGATGAGGTGGTGAGTAAGGTGAAGGTATTGCAGCGGGAGCATCAGCATCGTTTTCACGCGGTGGCGATGTCCACTCATGGAAAACCCGGCATCATGCGCATCTTCGATCATATCTGGCGCTTTGATACCGGGCTGCGTAGCCGCCTGCTGCGGCGCTGGAAACGCTAATTACAGCAGCGCATCCACGCTGTCACGCACCTGCTGCGGCCATACGCCACACTGAACCTGGCCGATGTGGGAGAGCTGCAGCAGTAACATGGTCAGGCGAGACTGGCCAATGCCGCCGCCGATGGTCTGAGGCATCTCACCACGCAGCAGCGCCTGGTGCCATTCCAGCTTGAGACGATCTTCATCACCGGTGATTGCCAGCTGACGCTGCAGCGCTTCGGCATCGACGCGGATCCCCATGGAAGAGAGCTCAAACGCATCTTCCAGAATCGGGTTCCACACCAGAATATCGCCATTCAGGCCCGCCAGGCCGCTCTCGCCTTCGCTGCTCCAGTCATCATAATCCGGCGCACGAACGTCGTGACGCTGACCATGAGAAAGCTTGCCGCCGATCCCAATCAGGAATACGGCCCCTAACTCTTTAGCGATCGCGCGCTCACGGCCTTTAGCATCCAGATCCGGGAAGCGGGTCAGCAGCTCCTGGCTGTGAACAAACTGGATCGTCTCCGGCAGGAACGGGGTCAGACCAAACTCTTTGCTGACCGCCGCTTCGGTCTCTTTGATCCCGGCATAAATGGCTTCTACCGTCGCCTTCAGCGTGCGGGTATGACGTTCCCCATCACCCATGACGCGTTCCCAGTCCCACTGGTCAACGTACACAGAGTGAATGGCGGTAAGGCGGTCTTCATCGGGGCGAAGAGCTTTCATGTGCGTGTAAAGCCCTTCGCCCGCGCTGAAGTCGTGTTGTCCCAGGGTTTGACGCTTCCACTTCGCGAGGGAATGAACCACCTCGAACTGGGCGTCTGGCAGTGTTTTCACTTTCACCTGTACCGCTTTTTCGCAACCAGACAGGTTGTCCTGCGTCCCGTCGCCCACGCGGCTTAAGATCGGTGCCTGAACTTCAATAAGACCGAGCTTCTCTTCCAGCTGGCGGGAAAAATGGGATTTAACGAAACTGATCTGGCGTTGTTGTGCGATGTAAGCGGTTTTCATTATTTATACTCCTGCGTCCTGTTGGCATTGATTAAGCAACAAAAAAGAACCTCTTTCAATAATCCAACAATAAAACTCCGCTATCACTTTTGATTCGATAAAATTACCCGCTAAAATAGAGTGATTCATTAATCTTCATAAGAAAAAACTATGGAAAATTATCAGATCGACAATCTGGACCGCGGCATCCTTGAGGCCCTGATGGCTAACGCCCGTACTGCCTATGCCGAACTGGCCAAACAGTTTGGCGTCAGTCCGGGGACTATTCATGTGCGCGTAGAGAAGATGAAGCAGGCGGGTATCATCACCGGGGCACATATCGACGTCAGCCCTAAACAGTTGGGGTACGACGTCTGCTGCTTTATCGGCATCATCCTGAAGAGCGCCAAAGACTATCCTTCCGCACTGGCAAAGCTCAACGCACTGGATGAAGTGACCGAGGCCTACTACACCACCGGTCACTACAGCATCTTTATTAAGGTGATGTGCCGATCGATCGACGCCCTGCAGCAGGTACTTATCAACAAGATCCAAACAATCGATGAAATTCAGTCCACCGAGACGTTGATCTCCCTGCAGAACCCGATCATGCGTACCATCCGCCCCTGATCGAGCAAATTCATACCCACATTTTCCACAGGTAGATCCCAGCTCGCTCACAGCGTACAATGATCCCTCTTTATATGAGCGAGCGATCCATGGCAGATATTACTCTAATCAGCGGCAGCACCCTTGGCGGGGCTGAATATGTCGCGGAACACCTGGCTGAAAAGCTGGAAGACGAGGGTTTTTCCACTGAAACGCTGCACGGGCCGTTGTTAGAAGATCTGCCGAACGACGGGATCTGGCTGTTGATCACCTCCACCCACGGTGCAGGCGATCTTCCGGATAACCTTCTTCCTTTATATGAAGAGTTAAAAGAACAGCAGCCCGACCTGGCGAACGTCCGTTTTGGGGCGATCGGCATCGGCAGCCGGGAATATGACACCTTCTGCGGCGCCGTTGAGAAAGTCGAGACCGAACTGAAGTCCTGTGGGGCACAACAGATCGGTGAAACGCTGAAGATCAACATCCTCGATCACGATATTCCGGAAGATCCAGCGGAACTTTGGCTGGCTGAATGGAAAAATTTACTCAAAACCGATTAAAGATCGTGCGATCAGATGTGGATAACTCTGGTTAAAAGCTTGGATCAACCGGTAGTTATCCCAAGAACAACCCTTGATGACTTTTTGTGCTGTGTATAACATCGCGATCTGATCCCAGCTTATACGTTGCAGGATCACCGATCATTCACAGCAAACGATCCTCTCTAAACGCATGATCTTCTTCGGGAGATCCGGCTTATCCACAGAAATCCGCGATCCTAATAAGAGATCACAATAAAACAGATCTCTAAATAAAAAGATCTTCTTTTTAATAGCCAGGATCCCAGTGCTTTCTCGATCGACTAAAGTTGAGTAGAATCCACGGCCCGGGCTTCAATCCATTTTCTTACCGCTTTACGCGAGGCAGACCACCATGTTTTATCAGGATCCTTTTGACGTCATCATCATTGGCGGGGGTCATGCAGGCACCGAGGCCGCAATGGCCGCGGCGCGAATGGGTCAACAGACCCTGCTTTTGACACACAATATCGACACGCTAGGACAGATGTCCTGTAATCCGGCGATTGGCGGCATTGGGAAAGGACACCTGGTAAAAGAAGTGGATGCACTTGGCGGCCTGATGGCAACCGCGATCGACCATGCCGGCATTCAGTTTAGGATACTAAACGCGAGCAAAGGCCCCGCCGTTCGTGCCACCCGTGCACAGGCAGACCGCGTGCTCTATCGTCAGGCGGTGCGTACCGCGCTGGAGAATCAGCCGAACCTGATGATCTTCCAGCAGGCAGTTGAGGATCTGATCGTCGAAAACGATCGTGTCGTCGGTGCCGTGACCCAGATGGGTCTGAAGTTCCGTGCCAAAGCCGTGGTGCTGACCGTCGGGACTTTCCTTGATGGCAAAATTCATATCGGACTGGATAACTACAGCGGTGGCCGTGCTGGCGATCCGCCGTCCATTCCGCTGTCGCGCCGTCTGCGCGAGCTGCCGCTGCGCGTCAGCCGCCTGAAAACCGGCACGCCGCCGCGTATTGACGCCCGAACCATTGATTTCAGCGTGCTGGCACAGCAGCATGGTGATAACCCAATGCCGGTCTTCTCGTTCATGGGCAACGTGGATCAACATCCGCGCCAGGTGCCGTGCTATGTCACGCACACTAACGAGAAAACCCATGACGTGATCCGCAGTAACCTCGATCGCAGCCCGATGTATGCCGGGGTGATCGAAGGGATCGGCCCACGCTACTGTCCGTCGATCGAAGACAAGGTGATGCGCTTTGCCGATCGTAACCAGCACCAGATCTTCCTCGAGCCGGAAGGGTTGACCTCCAACGAGATCTACCCGAACGGTATCTCCACCAGCCTGCCTTTCGACGTACAGATGCAGATCGTCCGTTCGATGCAGGGGATGGAGAATGCGAAGATTGTCCGTCCGGGCTATGCCATCGAGTATGACTTCTTCGATCCGCGTGACCTGAAGCCAACCCTGGAGAGCAAATATATCCAGGGGCTGTTCTTCGCGGGCCAGATCAACGGTACCACCGGCTACGAAGAAGCTGCTGCGCAGGGTCTGCTGGCCGGTCTGAACGCCGCGCGCTTCTCGGCCGAGAAAGAGGGCTGGGCGCCGGGCCGTTCTCAGGCTTACCTTGGCGTGCTGGTGGATGACCTCTGCACCCTGGGGACCAAAGAGCCGTACCGCATGTTTACCTCTCGCGCGGAATATCGTCTGATGCTGCGTGAAGACAATGCCGATCTGCGCCTGACCGAAATCGGCCGTGAGCTGGGTCTGGTGGATGACGCGCGCTGGGCGCGTTTCAACGAGAAGCTGGAGAACATCGAGCGTGAACGTCAGCGCCTGAAGTCCACCTGGGTCAACCCAACCGCCGAATCTGTAGACGAAGTGAACGCTCACCTGTCTGCGCCACTTTCGCGTGAAGCCAGCGGGGAAGATCTGCTCCGTCGTCCGGAGATGACCTACGACCAGCTGATCCAGATGACGCCGTTCGCGCCGGGTCTGGAAGACGTGCAGGCCGCCGAGCAGGTTGAAATCCAGGTGAAATACGAAGGCTATATCGCCCGTCAGCAGGATGAAATCGAGAAACAGCAGCGCAACGAGAGTACCATCCTCCCGGCCACGCTGGATTATCGTCAGGTTAACGGCCTCTCCAACGAGGTGATCGCCAAGCTGAATGACCATAAGCCGTCATCCATCGGCCAGGCATCGCGTATTTCCGGCGTCACCCCTGCGGCCATCTCCATTCTGCTGGTGTGGCTGAAAAAACAGGGTATGCTGCGCCGCAGCGCATAATCGTAAGAACTGCCCGGTAATGCGTAGCGATCCGGGCCTACAGAACTCCGTAGGGCGGGTAAGCGTAGCGCCACCCGCCAAAACGCATCTCAACAGGTATTCACCGTGCTCAACAAACTCACTCGTCTGCTGGATCAAGCCGGTATTTCGCTCACCGATCACCAGAAAAATCAGCTGGTGGGGTATGTCGATATGCTGCACAAATGGAACAAGGCCTATAACCTCACCTCGGTTCGCGACCCGAATGAGATGCTGGTGCGTCACATTCTCGACAGCATCGTCGTGGCGCCTCACCTCCAGGGCGAACGTTTTATTGATGTAGGCACCGGTCCGGGCTTGCCTGGTATCCCGCTCTCTATCGTGCGTCCTGAGTGTCAGTTCACGTTGCTGGACAGCCTGGGCAAGCGCGTGCGCTTCCTGCGACAGGTTCAACATGAGCTGAAGCTGGAAAATATTCATCCGGTGCAGAGTAGGGTAGAGGAGTTTCCCGCCGAGCCGCCGTTTGACGGTGTGATCAGCCGGGCGTTTGCTTCGCTCAATGACATGATCGACTGGTGTAAGCATCTGCCTGCGCAGAATGGGCGCTTTTATGCGCTGAAAGGGATCCTGCCGGAAGACGAAATTGCACAGTTGCCAGCCGGGTTTGAACTAGAGTCCGCTATTAAATTGCGCGTTCCGCAGCTGGAAGGTGAACGTCATCTGGTGATCGTTAAGCCAAACAATTTTTAAAAAAATAATAAAAAATGTGGAATTTGTGCTGTTCTTAGTATGTTAAAAAACAGACGAATGCTTAAGAAATAAACAGATTTAATTTAACCGCTTTTTTACTATGGATTTTCTTTGGGTTAACCTGAGCGTGTAGTTAACCCATAATATAATAAACACTGAAAATATCAGCTTGCTAAAAGTAGGAAAGAGTAACCAGATTGCAATGTTAAATATTTATTATAAATGTCAATAAAAGGTTTCTCTTGTATACAGGGCTGTTTTGAAAATAGTTGCTGAAATAACGCTTTAATATCAGAAACATGAAATATAACGATTTACTGATTTAATTTATTCGACCTTATCGTAAATGTGTATTTTGTGATCTCGTGCACGCTTTATCGCCAACGTTTCCGCGCAGTTTGCAGTTTTGACGAGTCATTCACAGTTTGACGAAAAGTTAAGAAATAGCGCTGGGGAAAAATATTTAAACATTTATTCACCTTTTCGCTACTTATTGTTTGAAATCACGGGGACGCACCGTATAATTTGACCGCTTTTTGCTGCTTGACTCTGAGCCCTAAAGGACGTTTTATACGACACGCGGCATACCTCGAAGGGAGCAGGAGTAAAAACGTGATGTCTGTGTCGCTCTTGAGTCGAAACGTTGCTCGTAAGCTTCTGTTCATTCAGTTTCTGGCGGTGATAGCAAGCGGATTGCTGTTCTGCCTCAAAGACCCCTTCTGGGGCATCTCTGCGGTAAGCGGAGGTTTGGCAGTTGTTGTGCCGAATATGTTGTTTATGATTTTTGCCTGGCGTCATCAGGCGCATACACCTGCCAAAGGCCGCATGGCCTGGTCCTTCGCTCTGGGCGAAGTGTGTAAGGTGTTGCTGACCTTTGCCCTTCTGGTGGTGGCGCTGGCGGTTTTTAAAGTGGTATTTTTGCCGCTGATAGTGACGTGGGTTTTGGTGCTGGTGGTACAAATTCTGGCGCCAGCTGTAATCAATAACAAAGGGTAAAAGGCATCATGGCTTCAGAAAATATGACGCCGCAGGATTACATAGGTCACCATCTGAACAACCTTCAGATCGACCTGCGTACATTCTCGCTGGTGGATCCGCATAACCCCCCAGCCACCTTCTGGACGATCAATATCGACTCCATGTTCTTCTCGGTGGTACTGGGTCTGTTGTTCCTGGCCATTTTCCGCGGCGTTGCCAAACGCGCAACCAGCGGCGTGCCAGGGAAATTCCAGACTTTCATCGAAATGATCATTGGCTTCGTCCATGGCAGCGTCAAAGACATGTACCACGGCAAGAGCAAGGTGATTGCACCGCTGGCGCTGACCGTCTTTGTGTGGGTCTTCCTGATGAACCTGATGGACCTGCTGCCGATCGACCTGCTGCCGTTTATCGGCGAGCATATCTTCGGTCTGCCAGCCCTGCGTGTGGTGCCGTCTGCTGACGTGAACATCACCCTGTCTATGGCACTGGGCGTATTCATCCTGATTCTTTTCTACAGCATCAAAATGAAAGGTGTAGGCGGCTTCGTGAAAGAGCTTACCTTGCAGCCGTTCAACCACTGGGCGTTTATTCCGGTCAACCTGATCCTGGAAGGCGTTAGCCTGCTGTCCAAACCGATTTCTCTCGGTCTGCGACTGTTCGGCAACATGTATGCGGGTGAGCTGATTTTCATTCTGATCGCGGGTCTTCTGCCGTGGTGGTCACAGTGGGTTCTGAATGTGCCATGGGCCATTTTCCACATCCTGATCATTACGCTGCAAGCCTTTATCTTCATGGTTCTGACGATCGTCTATCTGTCGATGGCGTCTGAAGAGCACTGATTCTTTACCAACACTACTACGTTTTAACTGAAACAAACTGGAGACTGTCATGGAAAACCTGAATATGGATCTGCTGTACATGGCTGCCGCTGTGATGATGGGTCTGGCGGCTATCGGTGCTGCGATCGGTATCGGCATCCTCGGGGGCAAATTCCTGGAAGGCGCAGCGCGTCAACCGGATCTGATTCCTCTGCTGCGTACTCAGTTCTTTATCGTTATGGGTCTGGTGGATGCTATCCCGATGATCGCTGTAGGTCTGGGTCTGTACGTGATGTTTGCTGTCGCGTAGTAAGTAGATTTAAACCCTAAGCCACAGTTGTAAATTTAAAGAGGTATTGTGCTGTGAACATGAACGCAACAATCCTCGGCCAGGCCATCGCGTTTGTTATCTTTGTCTGGTTCTGCATGAAGTATGTATGGCCGCCATTAATGGCAGCCATCGAAAAACGTCAGAAAGAAATCTCTGACGGCCTGGCTTCTGCAGAACGCGCTAAGAAAGATTTGGACCTTGCACAGGCCAACGCGACCGACCAGCTGAAAAAAGCGAAAGCGGAAGCCCAGGTAATCATCGAGCAGGCGAACAAACGTCGTTCTCAGATCCTGGACGAAGCGAAAGCTGAAGCAGAACAGGAACGTACTAAAATCGTGACGCAAGCGCAGGCAGAAATTGATGCCGAGCGTAAACGTGCTCGCGAAGAGCTGCGTAAGCAGGTCGCGATTCTGGCTGTTGCTGGCGCCGAGAAGATCATCGAACGTTCCGTGGATGAAGCTGCTAACAGCGACATCGTGGACAAACTTGTCGCTGAACTGTAAGGAGGGAGGGGCTGATGTCTGAATTTGTTACGGTAGCTCGCCCCTACGCCAAAGCAGCTTTTGACTTTGCTATCGAACACCAAAATGTCGATCGCTGGCAGAACATGCTGGCGTTTGCCGCTGAGGTAACGAAAAACGAACACATGGCTGAGATGCTTTCGGGTGCACTGGCACCGGAAACCCTCGCCACTTCGTTCATCGCCATTTGCGGTGAGCAGCTGGACACCAACGGTCAGAACCTGATTCGGGTAATGGCAGAAAATGGTCGTCTGAAAGCGCTCCCGGATGTTCTTGAGCAGTTCGAGCACCTGCGTGCCCTCAGTGAAGCCACCGTTGAAGTTCACGTAACTTCTGCGACTGAGCTGAGTAACGAACAGCTTGCGAAAATCACCGCCGCGATGGAAAAACGTCTGTCACGCAAAGTGAAGCTGAATTGCAATATCGATAAGTCTGTAATGGCGGGCGTAATCATCCGTGCGGGTGATATGGTCATTGATGGCAGCGTACGCGGCCGTCTTGAGCGCCTTGCAGACGTCTTGCAGTCTTAAGGGGACTGGAGCATGCAACTGAATTCCACCGAAATCAGCGAACTGATCAAGCAGCGCATTGCTCAGTTCAGTGTTGTGAGTGAAGCTCACAACGAAGGTACTATTGTTTCTGTAAGCGACGGTGTTATCCGCATCCACGGCCTGGCCGATTGTATGCAGGGTGAAATGATCTCCCTGCCGGGTAACCGTTACGCTATCGCACTGAACCTGGAGCGCGACTCCGTAGGTGCAGTTGTGATGGGTCCTTACGCTGACCTCGCCGAAGGCATGAAGGTCAAGTGTACTGGCCGTATTCTTGAAGTTCCAGTTGGCCGCGGCCTGCTGGGTCGCGTGGTGAACACCCTGGGTGCGCCAATCGACGGTAAAGGTCCGGTTGATAACGATGGCTTCTCGCCAATCGAAGTTATCGCACCGGGCGTAATCGACCGTCAATCCGTCGACCAGCCGGTGCAGACCGGTTATAAGTCCGTTGACGCCATGATCCCAATCGGCCGTGGCCAGCGTGAGCTGATCATCGGTGACCGTCAGACCGGTAAAACCGCGATGGCAATCGATGCGATCATCAACCAGCGCGACTCCGGCATCAAATGTGTGTACGTGGCTATCGGCCAGAAAGCGTCCACCATTTCTAACGTGGTTCGTAAACTGGAAGAGCACGGCGCGCTGGCTAACACCATCGTTGTTGTTGCTACCGCTTCTGAATCTGCTGCACTGCAATACCTGGCACCGTATGCCGGTTGCGCAATGGGCGAATACTTCCGTGACCGCGGTGAAGATGCACTGATCGTTTATGATGACCTGTCCAAACAGGCCGTTGCATACCGTCAGGTTTCCCTGCTGCTCCGTCGTCCACCAGGACGTGAAGCATTCCCGGGCGACGTATTCTATCTGCACTCCCGTCTGCTGGAGCGTGCATCCCGCGTTAACGCGGAATACGTTGAGAACTTCACCAAAGGTGCAGTGAAAGGCCAGACCGGTTCTCTGACCGCGCTGCCAATCATCGAAACCCAGGCGGGTGACGTTTCTGCGTTCGTTCCGACCAACGTAATCTCCATTACCGATGGTCAGATCTTCCTGGAAACCAACCTGTTTAACTCCGGTATTCGTCCGGCGGTTAACCCGGGTATCTCCGTATCCCGTGTGGGTGGTGCAGCGCAGACCAAGATCATCAAGAAACTGTCCGGTGGTATTCGTACCGCGCTGGCACAGTATCGTGAACTGGCAGCGTTCTCCCAGTTTGCATCTGACCTTGACGATGCAACCCGTAAACAGCTGGACCACGGTCAGAAAGTGACCGAACTGCTGAAACAGAAACAGTATGCCCCTATGTCAGTCGCACAGCAGGGCCTGGTACTGTTCGCAGCAGAACGTGGTTATCTGGGAGATGTAGAACTGGCGAAAATCGGTAGCTTCGAAGCCGCTCTGCTGGCTTTCGCTGACCGTGACCATGCTCCACTGATGCAAGAGATCAACCAGTCCGGTGGCTATAACGACGAAATCGAAGGCAAGCTGAAGAGCCTGCTCGATTCCTTCAAAGCAACCCAGTCCTGGTAACGTCTGGCGGTCTGTCTTAGGGCAGGCCGCAAGGCATTGAGGAGAAGCTCATGGCCGGCGCAAAAGAGATACGTAGTAAGATCGCAAGCGTCCAGAACACGCAAAAGATCACTAAAGCGATGGAGATGGTCGCCGCTTCCAAAATGCGTAAATCGCAGGAACGTATGGCGGCCAGCCGTCCTTATGCAGATACCATGCGCAAAGTGATTGGTCACCTTGCGAGCGGTAATCTGGAATATAAGCACCCTTACCTGGAAGAACGCGACGTTAAGCGCGTGGGCTACCTGGTGGTGTCGACCGACCGTGGTTTGTGTGGTGGCTTGAACATTAACCTGTTCAAAAAGCTGCTGGCGGATATGAAAGCATGGTCCGATAAAGGCGTTCAGAGCGATATCGCGATGATCGGCTCCAAGGGCGTCTCTTTCTTCAATTCCGTAGGTGGCAATATTGTCGCCCAGGTGACCGGTATGGGTGATAACCCGTCCCTGTCCGAACTGATCGGCCCGGTAAAAGTGATGTTGCAGGCCTATGATGAAGGCCGTCTGGACAGGCTGTACGTTGTCAGCAACAAATTTATTAACACCATGTCACAGGCTCCGACCCTCACTCAGCTGCTGCCATTACCGGCATCAGACGAGCCAGAGTTGAAGCATAAAGCCTGGGATTACCTGTATGAACCGGATCCAAAACCGCTGCTGGATACCCTGCTGCGTCGTTATGTTGAATCTCAGGTTTATCAGGGCGTGGTAGAAAACCTGGCCAGCGAGCAGGCCGCACGTATGGTGGCGATGAAAGCCGCGACCGACAATGGCGGCAGCCTGATTAAAGAGCTGCAGTTGGTATACAACAAAGCTCGTCAGGCCAGCATTACTCAGGAACTCACCGAGATCGTCGGTGGTGCATCCGCGGTATAACCAGGTTAATTCGTAGAGGATTCAAGATGGCTACTGGAAAAATTGTCCAGGTAATCGGCGCCGTGGTTGACGTCGAGTTCCCTCAGGATGCCGTACCGCGCGTGTACGATGCTCTTGAGGTTCAGAATGGTAATGAGAGCCTGGTGCTGGAAGTTCAGCAGCAGCTCGGCGGCGGTATCGTGCGTACCATCGCCATGGGTTCTTCCGACGGTCTGCGTCGTGGTCTGGAAGTTAAAGACCTCGAACACCCAATCGAAGTACCAGTAGGTAAAGCAACCCTGGGCCGTATCATGAACGTCCTGGGTCAGCCGATCGACATGAAAGGCGACATCGGTGAAGAAGAGCGTTGGGCTATCCACCGCGCAGCACCTTCCTATGAAGAGCTGTCCAGCTCTCAGGAACTGCTGGAAACCGGCATCAAAGTTATCGACCTGATGTGTCCGTTCGCGAAGGGCGGTAAAGTCGGTCTGTTCGGCGGTGCGGGTGTGGGTAAAACCGTAAACATGATGGAGCTGATCCGTAACATCGCGATCGAGCACTCCGGTTACTCCGTGTTTGCAGGCGTGGGTGAGCGTACTCGTGAGGGTAACGACTTCTACCACGAAATGACCGACTCCAACGTTCTGGACAAAGTATCCCTGGTTTACGGCCAGATGAACGAGCCACCAGGAAACCGTCTGCGCGTTGCGCTGACCGGCCTGACCATGGCTGAGAAGTTCCGTGACGAAGGTCGTGACGTACTGCTGTTCGTTGACAACATCTACCGTTACACCCTGGCCGGTACGGAAGTATCCGCACTGCTGGGTCGTATGCCATCAGCGGTAGGCTACCAGCCGACCCTGGCGGAAGAGATGGGTGTTCTGCAGGAACGTATCACCTCTACCAAAACCGGTTCTATCACCTCCGTTCAGGCGGTATACGTACCTGCGGATGACTTGACTGACCCATCTCCAGCCACCACCTTTGCGCACTTAGATGCAACCGTGGTACTGAGCCGTCAGATCGCGTCTCTGGGTATCTACCCGGCCGTTGACCCGCTGGACTCCACCAGCCGTCAGCTGGATCCACTGGTTGTTGGTCAGGAACACTACGACACCGCGCGTGGCGTACAGTCCCTGCTGCAGCGTTACCAGGAACTGAAAGACATCATCGCCATCCTGGGTATGGATGAGCTGTCAGAAGAAGACAAACTGGTGGTAGCACGCGCACGTAAGATCCAGCGCTTCCTGTCCCAGCCGTTCTTCGTAGCAGAAGTATTTACCGGTTCCCCGGGCAAATACGTTGCGCTGAAAGACACCATCCGTGGCTTTAAAGGCATCATGGAAGGCGAATACGATCACCTGCCGGAGCAGGCGTTCTATATGGTGGGTTCCATCGACGAAGCCGTGGAAAAAGCCAAAAAACTTTAACGCCTTAATCGGAGGGTGATATGGCAATGACTTACCACCTGGACGTCGTCAGCGCAGAGCAACAAATGTTCTCTGGTCTGGTCGAGAAAATCCAGGTAACGGGTAGCGAAGGTGAACTGGGTATCTTCCCGGGACACGCCCCGCTGCTCACCGCCATTAAGCCTGGTATGATCCGCATCGTTAAACAGTTCGGTCATGAAGAGTTTATCTATCTGTCTGGTGGCATGATTGAAGTGCAACCTGGCAGCGTGACCGTACTGGCTGATACCGCAATTCGTGGCCAGGATCTCGACGAAGCACGAGCTCTGGAAGCGAAGCGTAAAGCAGAAGAGCACATTAAGAGCTCTCATGGCGACGTGGATTACGCTCAGGCGTCTGCAGAGCTGGCCAAAGCGATCGCGAAACTGCGCGTTATCGAGTTGACCAAAAAAGCGATGTAACACCGGCTTGAAAGTACGAAAGCCAGTCTGGTTTCCAGACTGGCTTTTTTTATGGCTCTGTTTCAGTAAATATGAAACTAAAACGATGTTTTATTATTTTGTGATTTAGCTCACAAAAAGATTGATCGGCGAAATGGTCCGGAGTAGACTTTGTTTTGTGATGAAGGTCACATAACTGAACTCCAAAAATATCAGGATGCCATCATGAAAATCATTAACAAAATCATCGCCCTCTTCAGCAACATGAACGTTTCTTTCGGTACGTTCAACCACTAAGTGCTGATGTGCCGGGTGGCGCCACGCTTACTGTAGTGTGATAAGCGAAGCGCCGCTCTGGTTATTGAGTCTGCACCTGCGTTTTGTCTAACTCCTTCCCGTCTGTATTCACGCTTTTCCCCTTCACGATAAAGTAGTTAGTGTTATCAATGGTCCCCACGACCGCATCATCATATTCACCAGGCTGATTCCGGATCGACAGGTTGCCGGTAAACGTCCCTTGCGTTGTGACGTCTCCGTACGGGCTCGGGCGGAAGATGTAGTTAAATCGCTGGTTATCCACCGCCAGGTTGTTCTCCACTACCAGCTTGCCCGGGTTGAAGTTATCGGTGAAACCGTCCAGATGATTGCCGGTGGCTTTGCTGTTGCGGATCTGGTGCGCAACAGGCTGCCCTTCCCCGCCGAGCTTAAAGCCGTTACTGGTGTTGTTGCTGGCAACCGAGTTCTCGATCACCACCACGCCGTTTGCGCCATCTTCAATCTTGTTGAACAGGTCGAAACCGTCATCGATATTGTCGTGGGCATAGCATTTCTCCAGCCGGTTGCCATCGCCTACCCGCATCTTCACCGCGAAACCATCGGCATTAATCTTGCCGGGATCCTCATTGGCATAGGATTCGGAATCCACTACCCGGTTATAGCTCGCCCATAACGGCCGGCCAATCTTCTCCGGGGAGGAGATCTGGATCCCGGTGTCGTCATTGCGGTACGCCGTGACGCGCTCGATCAGGTTATGGCTCCCCTGGATGCGCAAGCTTTTCTCCGTGACGTCGATACCCTGGATATGCCAGTAGCTGGCGTCCAGCAGCAGGCCGCGGATCACCACTTTGCCCTCAGCCTGCAGCGTTTTGAGCTTGTCGCGACTGCCGCTGGCTGAGAGTGGGATCTCGCTGCGAGGATAATCGCCGCTTTTCAGGACCAGCTTACCGCCGGGGGCCAGCAGCGCGATGGCGGTGGCGAGATCCAGCGGCGCATCGGCTGTGCCTTTTGCGTCCGCTTTGCCGTCTGGTGCGGCATAAAGAAGAGCCGTATCCCTGTCCGCGACGCGTTCCACTGTGATTTGCTGGCTCACCGGCTCACCCTGAGACGGGGTAAAGGCCACCGTAAAGGTGCTGCTGGTCTGCTCAAGACGGGCGGGCAGGGTGTACATCTCTCCCGCTTTTACCGTTTTCTCATTACCGATCACCACTTCGTTTTGCCGGACGCTGAATACTCCATCTTCATTGGCGCGCGCCTGCAGAAGATAATCCCCGGTAGCGCTGCTGTTTCCGGAAGCCAGCTGCACCACGACCGGCAGCGGCTCCGGATGCCACGGCGTCGAAGAGACGGTATGGGCGCTGGTGGTCGTCAGCGAGGCATTAGTCACCGTGATTTTGGCATTACGCGATGCGAAGAAGCCGACGTAATAGCGATCCTGGTTTTGCACCGAAATCAAATCCGCGCGCGGCACGCTCTTACTGATCCAGCTGTCGCTATCCAACGGGGCCCAGGCAGTAATAAACCCGTCGTCCGTGCGCTGCAGTTTGAGGCGAAACTCTGGCGTCTGGCTCAGGTCCACCTCTTCCTTGTAACTCTGTTTTTTAATGGCTGCCCCGGCATTGCCCCACGGCCGGGTTATCCCCTCCCGCGTGATGGCCTGCATTTTCACCCGCTGATGATCTTTTTTATCCTGGGTCATGATGGCATTCATCACCTGATTCGACGCCGCGGGGAACTCTTCATAGCCGGTTTTTAACGGTTGCTGACGCGGGTTGCCGAGGATATCCCGCACCAGCAGCCCGGCGCCCTCCTGCGCGGCGGGTTTCGCGCCATTTTCCGGTCCAAACTGATCCACCCGGATGTTGGCCTGCAGGACGAAATTCTCGCTCGCCGGCAGTTCGGTATAGAAAAAGGTTAACCCGTCGTGGGAGTTGGCAATTTTGCCGCCACGGCTCTCTACCGTGATCGCTTTTGTCAGATCCACGCTATCCTGCGGCGTGAGCTTTTTCCCGTCGATTGTTACATCGTTGGTGCCGATTTTTTCGGGCAGCACGTTGGATGAAAAATTCACATCCGTTGATTGCCCAAATGCAATGGCTTTCCAGACATGAGGCTGTTCGGCGGCTGTTGCGGAAAATGCGCTATACATCATCAGGGCCAGAGGTATTCTAGATTTCATCTTATTCTCCTGAGTAATAATTGAGCGCTATTATCATCAGAATAAAACGGCGTTTCTTTTTTGCCGGTCACACATTTCGATAATTAAAACAGCGTTTTGGTTATGGAAGGCTTTATTCATGAAGCGAAAAAATAGCTAACATGCTGTGAGGGCTGGAGACTTCTTTAAAGGACGCTATATTCCATAGGCAAAGTCCTTTACTCTGCTGTAAAAAGAACCTTTAAACAGCCCTCAACAGGCGAAGTTGCGCGTTTTAGCGCCACCCCATTTTATGGCGCAAAATATGTAGAATTTTCAACGCCAAAGGGTTTTACTTTTCACTCAAATTACAGTCAGGACGTGTATGTTGAATAATGCAATGAGCGTGGTCATTCTTGCCGCAGGCAAAGGCACCCGCATGTATTCCGATCTTCCAAAAGTGCTGCACACCCTGGCAGGGAAAGCGATGGTGCAGCATGTCATTGATGCTGCGAATGAAATGGGCGCGAGCCAGGTACACCTGGTCTACGGCCACGGTGGCGATCTGCTGAAGCAGACGCTGCGTGATGACAAGCTCAACTGGGTGCTGCAGGCAGAACAGCTGGGCACCGGTCACGCCATGCAGCAGGCGGCCCCGTTCTTCTCCGACGACGAAGATATCCTGATGCTTTACGGTGACGTGCCGCTGATCTCCGTGGAGACGCTGGCTCGCCTGCGTGCCGCGAAGCCGCAGGGCGGCATTGGTCTGCTGACCGTTAAGCTGGACGATCCGTCCGGTTATGGCCGTATCACCCGTGAAAACGGCAAGGTGACGGGCATTGTTGAGCACAAAGATGCGACCGATGCGCAGCGTGAAATCCAGGAAATTAACACCGGTATTCTGATCGCCAACGGCGCGGACATGAAACGCTGGTTGTCGCAGCTGAATAACAACAACGCGCAGGGTGAATTCTACATCACCGATATCATTGCGATGGCGTATCAGGAAGGCCGTGAGATTGCTGCCGTTCATCCGGCGCGCATCAGCGAAACGGACGGTGTGAATAACCGCCTTCAGCTTTCCCGCCTTGAGCGTATTTATCAGTCCGAGCAGGCAGAAAAGCTGCTGCTGGCGGGCGTAATGCTGCGCGATCCGGCGCGTTTCGATCTGCGTGGGGTGCTCAATCACGGGCGCGACGTCGAAATCGATACTAACGTTATTCTGGAAGGCAACGTAACGCTGGGTAACCGCGTCAAAATTGGCACCGGTTGCGTGATCAAAAACAGCGTGATTGGTGACGACTGCGAAATCAGCCCTTACAGCGTGGTGGAAGATGCCCATCTGGAGGCTGCCTGTACCATCGGGCCGTTCGCCCGCCTGCGTCCAGGCGCTGAACTGCTTGAAGGCGCTCACGTCGGCAACTTCGTCGAAATGAAAAAAGCGCGTCTGGGTAAGGGCTCTAAAGCAGGGCATCTGACCTATCTGGGCGATGCTGAGATTGGCGACAACGTGAATATCGGCGCCGGGACCATCACCTGTAACTATGACGGCGCGAACAAGTTTAAAACCATTATTGGCGACGACGTGTTTGTCGGATCCGATTCGCAGCTGGTGGCGCCAGTGACTATCGGCAAAGGCGTAACCATTGCCGCAGGCACTACCGTTACGCGCGATGTGGCGGAAAACGAGCTGGTCATCAGCCGCGTGCCGCAGGTTCACAAGCAGGGCTGGAAACGCCCGGTGAAGAAGTAAAAGCATTTTCGGGATGAGGGGATAACATAATCCCCCGCCTATAAGCAGTACCCATAAAAATAACCCCACTCTCTACAAGGCTCGGGGCGCCCGAAAAGGGCATACCCAACGGATTTCGCGTTGTGGCAAGGCGGCAAGCGTATGAGTCCATGGGAGCTTACTTAAGTAAGTGACCGTGGCGAAGACGTGAAGCCAACGCAGTCACGGCGTGAAAGACGAAGGGTAAATACAGGTCAGCGACAACGCAGGCGTAAAGCCTCTATTCGGAATCTAAAACTATGTGTGGAATTGTTGGCGCAGTCGCGCAGCGTGATATTGCTGAAATCCTTCTCGAAGGGTTACGTCGTCTGGAATACCGTGGTTATGACTCTGCCGGTCTGGCAGTGGTCGATGCAGAAGGGCACATGACCCGTCTGCGCCGCCTCGGTAAAGTAAACATGCTGGCCCAGGCTGCGGAAGAAACTCCGCTGCACGGTGGCACAGGCATTGCCCATACCCGTTGGGCGACCCACGGTGAACCTTCTGAAGGCAACGCGCACCCGCATGTCTCTGAACACATTGTGGTGGTGCATAACGGCATCATCGAAAACCACGAGCCGCTGCGTGAAGTACTCACTGAGCGCGGTTATACCTTCGTGTCTGAAACCGACACCGAAGTGATTGCTCACCTGGTTCACTGGGAGCTGGAGCAGGGCGGTACGCTGCGTGAAGCCGTACTGCGTGCGATCCCCCAGCTGCGCGGTGCCTACGGCACCGTGATCCTGGACAGCCGTGACCCGTCCACCCTGCTGGCCGCTCGCTCGGGCAGCCCGATGGTGATTGGTCTGGGGATGGGCGAAAACTTCATCGCCTCCGATCAGCTGGCGCTGCTGCCGGTCACCCGTCGCTTTATCTTCATGGAAGAGGGCGATATTGCGGAAGTGACCCGTCGCGACGTGAAAATCTTTGATAAAACTGGCGAGCCGGTGAAGCGTCAGGATATCGAATCTAATCTGCAGTATGACGCCGGCGATAAAGGCGCTTACCGTCACTACATGCAGAAAGAGATCTACGAGCAGCCAAACGCCATCAAAAACACCCTGACCGGGCGCATCAGCCACGGCGAAGTGGATTTGAATGAACTGGGGGCTAACGCCAACGAGATGCTGGCTAACGTCGAGCATATTCAGATCGTGGCCTGCGGTACCTCCTACAACTCCGGTATGGTCTCCCGCTACTGGTTTGAAGCCCTGGCCGGTGTGCCGTGCGACGTGGAAATCGCCTCTGAATTCCGCTATCGCAAATCGGCCGTACGCCGTAACAGCCTGATGATCACCCTGTCGCAGTCCGGCGAAACCGCCGACACCCTGGCGGCGCTGCGTCTGTCCAAAGAGCTGGGTTACCTCGGTTCGCTGGCGATCTGTAACGTGCCGGGTTCATCTCTGGTACGTGAATCCGATCTGGCGCTGATGACCAAAGCCGGCACCGAAATCGGCGTGGCCTCCACCAAAGCGTTCACCACCCAGCTGACGGTCCTGCTGATGCTGGTGGCGAAACTGGCTCGTCTGAAAGGCCAGGATGCCTCTGTTGAGCATGACATCGTACACGGCCTGCAGGCGCTGCCGAGCCGTATTGAGCAGATGCTCTCTCAGGACAAACGCATTGAAGCGCTGGCGGAAGCCTTCTCCGACAAGCATCACGCCCTGTTCCTCGGTCGTGGCGATCAGTACCCGATCGCGCTGGAAGGTGCCCTGAAGCTCAAAGAGATCTCCTACATCCACGCGGAAGCCTATGCCGCAGGCGAGCTGAAACATGGCCCACTGGCGCTGATCGACGCGGATATGCCGGTGATCGTGGTGGCACCTAACAACGAACTGCTGGAAAAACTGAAATCCAACATCGAAGAGGTCCGCGCCCGTGGCGGTGTGCTGTTTGTCTTCGCCGATAAAGATGCCGGTTTCGTCAGCAGCGACAACATGCACATCATCGAGATGCCGCATGTGGAAGAGGTGATTGCGCCAATCTTCTATACCGTACCGCTGCAGCTGCTGGCGTATCACGTCGCGCTGATTAAAGGTACCGACGTTGACCAGCCGCGTAACCTGGCGAAGTCCGTTACCGTAGAGTAATCCCTTCAGGCTCCACCTTCGGGTGGAGCTTTTTTATCCGCGTTTTTTAATGACAAACTGTCATCTTCAGCTAACTTTTTCAGTGTCACAGAAAGAAAATTTTTCTGAAATCTTAGCGTCATAATGATATTCAACCTGCTGATATTTAACCTTTATTTTAACTTTTCCAAAGCGAAATTCTCGCTGTCATAAAACTGTCATAATTCGTACATTTATCTGTCACCTCTTTGTCCTATTTTGCTCATCGTAGCCACTAAACAACGATTTACGAAAATCTTGCAGGAGACATTATGAAAGTTATGCGTACCACTGTCGCAACTGTTGTCGCCGCGACCTTATCGATGAGCGCGTTCTCTGTATTCGCAGAGGCAAGCCTGACTGGCGCTGGTGCAACCTTCCCTGCGCCGGTGTATGCCAAATGGGCTGATACCTACCAGAAAGAAACTGGTAACAAGGTCAACTACCAGGGTATCGGCTCCTCCGGTGGCGTTAAACAAATTACCGCGAATACCGTTGATTTCGGCGCATCTGACGCTCCGCTGTCTGATGAAAAACTGACGCAGGAAGGCCTGTTCCAGTTCCCGACCGTTATCGGTGGTGTTGTGCTGGCCGTGAATATCCCTGGCCTGAAGTCCGGCGAGCTGGTGCTGGATGGCAAAACCCTGGGTGATATCTACCTCGGCAAAATCAAAAAATGGGATGACGAAGCCATCACCAAACTGAACCCGGGCGTGAAACTGCCTTCGCAGAACATCGCTGTGGTTCGTCGCGCTGACGGTTCCGGTACCTCCTTCGTCTTCACCAGCTACCTGGCGAAAGTGAACGAAGAGTGGAAATCGAAAGTCGGTTCCGGCTCTACCGTTAACTGGCCAACCGGTCTGGGCGGGAAAGGTAACGACGGTATCGCTGCCTTCGTACAGCGTCTGCCTGGCTCAATCGGCTACGTAGAATATGCTTACGCGAAGCAGAACAACCTGGCGTACACCAAGCTGGTTTCTGCTGACGGTAAACCAGTAAGCCCGACCGAAGAGAACTTTGCTAACGCGGCTAAAGGCGCTGACTGGAGCAAATCTTTCGCTCAGGACCTGACTAACCAGAAAGGCGAAGGCGCGTGGCCAATCACCTCCACTACCTTCATCCTGGTTCACAAAGAGCAGAAGAAACCAGAGCAGGGTACTGAAGTGCTGAAGTTCTTCGACTGGGCATACAAAAACGGCAACAAACAGGCGAACGACCTGGATTACGCCAGCCTGCCGGACAGCGTGGTTGAGCAGATTCGTGCTGCATGGAAAACCAACGTGAAAGACAGCAGCGGTAAAGCGCTGTACTAACAGGATATTTTTGACGAAGATGGCGGGTGGCGCTGGCGCTAACCCGCCCTACGGCGCCACCTGTAGGCCCGGTAAGCGTCAGCGCCACCGGGCATATTCGTAAGACGTCTCAAACAGAAGAGTAATTTATGGCTGCAACCAAGCCTGCATTTAACCCTCCGGGTAAAAAAGGTGACATGATTTTCAGCGCGCTGGTAAGACTGGCTGCGCTGATTGTGCTATTGCTGCTGGGCGGCATCATCGTGTCTCTGATTTTCTCCTCATGGCCGAGCATCCAGAAATTTGGTTTCTCCTTCCTGTGGACCAAAGAGTGGGATGCCCCGAACGATATCTACGGTGCGCTGGTGCCGATCTACGGCACGCTGGTGACCTCGTTTATCGCCCTGCTGATTGCCGTGCCGGTGAGCTTTGGTATCGCCCTGTTCCTGACTGAACTGGCGCCGAACTGGCTGAAGCGTCCGCTGGGTATCGCCATCGAGCTGCTGGCGGCGATCCCGAGTATCGTTTACGGCATGTGGGGCCTGTTTATCTTTGCGCCGCTGTTCGCGACTTACTTCCAGGAGCCGGTGGGCAACGTCCTCTCCGCCATCCCGTTTGTGGGCGCCCTTTTCTCCGGTCCGGCATTCGGTATCGGGATCCTGGCCGCAGGCGTCATCCTTGCCATCATGATTATTCCTTACATCGCGGCGGTGATGCGCGATGTCTTCGAACAAACCCCGGTGATGATGAAAGAGTCGGCCTACGGCATCGGCTGCACCACCTGGGAAGTTATCTGGCGTATCGTTCTGCCGTTCACCAAAAATGGGGTAATTGGCGGCGTCATGCTGGGTCTGGGCCGCGCGCTGGGTGAAACCATGGCCGTGACCTTTATCATCGGTAACACCTACCAGCTCGACAGCGCCTCGCTCTATATGCCGGGCAACAGCATCACCTCGGCGCTGGCTAACGAATTCGCTGAAGCGGAATCGGGCCTGCACGTTGCCGCGCTGATGGAACTGGGCTTAATTCTGTTTGTTATCACCTTCATCGTCCTGGCGATCTCCAAAGTGATGATCATGCGCCTGGCGAAAAATGAGGGGGCACGCTAATGGCAACGCTCGAAATGCAAAACACCGTGGAGCTGGCGGAATCTCGCCGCAAAATGCAGGCGAAGCGCCGCATGAAGAACCGGCTCGCGTTGACGCTCTCGATGGCGACGATGGCATTCGGTTTGTTCTGGCTGGTCTGGATCCTGTTCTCCACGGTAACGCGCGGTATCGACGGCATGTCGCTGGCGCTGTTCACCGAGATGACCCCGCCACCCAATACCGCCGGCGGCGGGCTGGCAAACGCCCTGGCGGGCAGTGGCCTGCTGATCCTGTGGGCGACCGTGTTCGGTACACCGCTCGGTATCATGGCGGGGATCTATCTGGCGGAGTACGGTCGTAAATCCTGGATTGCGGAAGTGATCCGCTTCATTAACGACATTCTGCTCTCTGCCCCGTCGATTGTGGTCGGTCTGTTCGTCTACACCATCGTGGTGGCGCAGATGGAGCACTTCTCCGGCTGGGCCGGGGTGATTGCGCTGGCGCTGCTGCAGGTGCCTATCGTCATCCGTACCACCGAGAACATGCTGAAACTGGTACCGGACAGCCTGCGTGAAGCGGCCTACGCGCTGGGTACGCCGAAGTGGAAGATGATCTCTGCCATTACCCTGAAGGCGTCCATCTCCGGGATCCTGACCGGCGTACTGTTGGCCGTGGCCCGTATTGCCGGTGAAACCGCGCCGCTGCTCTTTACCGCGCTCTCCAACCAGTTCTGGAGCACGGACATGATGCAGCCGATTGCCAACCTGCCGGTGACCATCTTTAAATTTGCGATGAGCCCGTTTGCCGAATGGCAGTCGCTGGCCTGGGCCGGGGTCCTGATTATTACCCTGTGCGTACTGTTACTGAACATTCTGGCGCGCGTTATTTTCGCGAAGAAGAAACACGGTTAATTATTGACGGCGTGGCACTCTGCGGCGCCGGATGAGGAAATGAGTCAATGAGTATGGTCGATACTGCCCCGGGTAAACTTGCGGTTCGTGATCTGAACTTCTACTACGGCAAGTTCCATGCCCTGAAAAACATCAACCTGGATATTGCCAAAAACCAGGTTACGGCATTCATCGGTCCGTCGGGCTGCGGGAAATCCACGCTGCTGCGTACCTTTAACAAAATGTATTCGCTCTATCCGGAGCAGCGCGCTGAAGGCGAGATCCTGCTGGACGGCGACAACATTCTGACCAATACCCAGGACATCGCCCTGCTGCGTGCGAAAGTGGGCATGGTGTTCCAGAAACCGACGCCGTTCCCGATGTCCATCTATGACAACATCGCCTTTGGCGTGCGCCTGTTTGAGAAGCTCTCCCGTGCCGATATGGACGAGCGCGTGCAGTGGGCCTTGACCAAGGCCGCATTATGGAACGAAACCAAAGATAAACTTCACCAGAGCGGATACTCTCTCTCCGGTGGTCAGCAGCAGCGTCTGTGCATTGCGCGTGGTATCGCCATTCGCCCGGAAGTGTTATTGCTGGATGAACCGTGCTCAGCGCTGGATCCGATCTCTACCGGCCGTATCGAAGAGCTGATCACCGAATTAAAACAGGATTACACCGTCGTGATCGTGACCCACAACATGCAGCAGGCTGCGCGTTGTTCTGACCACACGGCGTTTATGTACCTGGGCGAGTTGATTGAGTTCAGTAACACGGACGATCTGTTCACCAAACCCGCCAAAAAACAAACCGAAGATTATATTACTGGCCGCTACGGTTGATTTGGAGTTAACCATGGACAACCTCAATCTTAATAAACACATTTCCGGCCAGTTCAACGCAGAGCTGGAAAGCATCCGCACCCAGGTGATGACCATGGGCGGAATGGTCGAGCAGCAGCTTTCTGACGCGATCACCGCAATGCACAACCAGGACAGCGAGCTGGCGAAGCGCGTGGTGGAAGGTGACAAACACGTCAACATGATGGAAGTGGCGATCGACGAAGCCTGCGTGCGCATCATCGCCAAGCGTCAGCCGACGGCGAGCGACCTGCGTCTGGTCATGGCGATCATCAAAACCATCGCCGAGCTGGAACGTATTGGCGACGTGGCGGACAAAATCTGCCGCACCGCGCTGGAGAAGTTCTCCCAGCAGCACCAGCCGCTGCTGGTGAGCCTGGAGTCGCTGGGTCGCCACACCGTGCAGATGCTGCACGACGTGCTGGATGCCTTTGCGCGTATGGATCTGGATGAAGCGGTGCGTATTTACCGTGAAGACAAGAAGGTCGATCAGGAGTACGAAGGCATTGTACGTCAGCTGATGACCTACATGATGGAAGACACGCGCACCATCCCAAGCGTCCTGACCGCCCTGTTCTGCGCCCGCTCTATCGAGCGTATCGGTGACCGCTGCCAGAACATTTGCGAATACATCTTCTACTTCGTGAAAGGACAGGATTTCCGTCACGTCGGCGGGGATGAACTGGACAAAATGCTCGCCGGAAAAGATCCGAAAGAGTAATTTTCCCCCTAACGCCAGCTTTGCTGGCGTTATATTTAAATATCAAAATATTTCCTCTACGAATAACTCTGTTCCTCCCCACGTAATAACATTGCCGTCAGTCACATTTCAAACTTTTCCCGGTTGTTTTCTTTTCTCTTCTACCCTAAAACATCCCGGGTAATGACTCCAACTTATTGATAGTGTTTTATGTTCAGATAATGCCCGATGACTTTGTCATGCAGCTCCACCGATTTTGAGAACGACAGCGACTTCCGTCCCAGCCGTGCCAGGTGCTGCCTCAGATTCAGGTTATGCCGCTCAATTCGCTGCGTATATCGCTTGCTGATTACGTGCAGCTTTCCCTTCAGGCGGGATTCATACAGCGGCCAGCCATCCGTCATCCATATCACCACGTCAAAGGGTGACAGCAGGCTCATAAGACGCCCCAGCGTCGCCATAGTGCGTTCACCGAATACGTGCGCAACAACCGTCTTCCGGAGCCTGTCATACGCGTAAAACAGCCAGCGCTGGCGCGATTTAGCCCCGACGTATCCCCACTGTTCGTCCATTTCCGCGCAGACGATGACGTCACTGCCCGGCTGTATGCGCGAGGTTACCGACTGCGGCCTGAGTTTTTTAAGTGACGTAAAATCGTGTTGAGGCCAACGCCCATAATGCGGGCGGTTGCCCGGCATCCAACGCCATTCATGGCCATATCAATGATTTTCTGGTGCGTACCGGGTTGAGAAGCGGTGTAAGTGAACTGCAGTTGCCATGTTTTACGGCAGTGAGAGCAGAGATAGCGCTGATGTCCGGCAGTGCTTTTGCCGTTACGCACCACCCCGTCAGTAGCTGAACAGGAGGGACAGCTGATAGAAACAGAAGCCACTGGAGCACCTCAAAAACACCATCATACACTAAATCAGTAAGTTGGCAGCATCACCAACATCCCGATATTAACGCGAGCCACTGAAATACGTTAATGCGCTAATAACGTTATTAAGCAAAAATGGATTGTTACCGCTATTAAGCGGGCAAAACCTGAAAGTGATTATCTCCTTGCGGAGGTTAATCGCTTTCAGGTTTTTTTATTTTAAAAGATAAATTAACAGGGACTTATATTATGTTCAGGAGAACCCTTATTACCTCGGCCATTTTAATGATGGCACCCCTCGGTCAGGCCGTGTCTGCGCCATTAACGGTGGAGCAGCGCCTCGAATTACTGGAAAAGGCGCTAAAAGAGACTCAGGCAGAGCTTCAGCAGTATAAAGATAAGGAGATCGTCAAAACGCAGACCGCCAGCCCGGCGAAAAAACCCGACGCCGTACTGGTCAAAACAGAGGATGCCCATACCGAGGCGGTTTATTCCTCCATCACCATGAAAGACTTCAGTAAATTTGTGAAAGATGAAATTGGCTTTAGCTATAACGGCTATTTCCGCTCCGGCTGGGGCACCGCATCGCATGGTTCGCCAAAGTCCTGGGCCATTGGCTCCCTGGGGCGCTTCGGTAATGAATATTCGGGCTGGTTCGATTTGCAGCTTAAGCAGCGAGTCTATAACGAAGGCAATAAACGCGTCGATGCCATTGTGATGCTGGATGGCAACGTCGGCCAACAGTACTCCACCGGCTGGTTTGGCGATAACGCGGGCGGCGAAAACTATCTGCAATTTTCCGATATGTACGTGACTACCCAGGGGTTCCTGCCGTTTGCCCCGGAGGCCGATTTCTGGGTCGGGAAGCACGGTGCACCGAAGATCGAAATCCAGATGCTGGACTGGAAAACTCAACGAACGGATGCCGCAGCGGGCGTAGGGCTGGAAAACTGGAAAGTGGGACCCGGCAAGGTGGATATTGCGCTGGTGCGGGAAGACGTGGATGACTACGATCGCGAGCTCAAAAACAAGCAGCAGTTGAATACCAATACCATCGACCTGCGTTATAAAGAACTGCCGCTATGGGATAAAGCCTCGCTGATGGTCAGCGGGCGCTACGTCGCGGCCAATCAAAGCTCAGGCGAGAAGTATAACCAGGATAATAACGGCTATTATCCGTGGAAAGACACCTGGATGGTCGGCACCACCTTAACGCAAAAACTGGATAGCGGCGGATTTAATGAGTATTCCGTGCTGGTGGCGAATAACTCCCTCGCCAGCAGCTTCTCGCGCTATGCCGGTTCCAGCCCTTTTACCACCTCTAACGGCAGATATTATGGCGACCATACCAACGGGACGGCGGTGCGCGTGACCTCGCAGGGCGAGATGTATCTACGGGATGACGTCATCATGGCCAGCGCGCTGGTCTACTCCTTCGGCAATGACGTTTACAGCTATGAAACCGGGGCCCATTCCGATTTCGAGTCCATTCGCGCCGTTGTGCGTCCGGCGTATATCTGGGATCAATATAATCAGTCAGGCGTTGAGCTGGGTTATTTCAAACAGCAAAACACCGATCTGACCGGCAAGAAATATTATGAATCAGGCTATAAAACCACGCTGTTCCATACTTTCAAAGTGAATACCAGTATGTTGACCTCCCGCCCGGAACTGCGTTTTTATGGCACTTATATCAAAGCCGAAGAGACGGAATTAGATAATTTCACCTTCGAAGACCAAAAAAAGGATCAGTTTGCCATTGGCGCGCAGGCTGAAATCTGGTGGTAACTGGATCGCATAAAGGACAATATTAATGAAAAGAATGAAAACAGCTTTATCCGTTATTACGCTCTGTCTTGCACTCGGCCCATCGGCTTTCGCGGCAGATCTTCCCGCTGCCCCGGATCCCGCTTATCCGCTGAGCCAGTATGTCACCCAGGTAAATGCCGATAATACGGTGACGTATCGCTACTTCGCCCCGGCGGCGAAAAGCGTATCGGTGGTGGTGGGGATCCCGACCCCGGAAAACATTCATCCGATGACCAAAGACGCTTCGGGTATCTGGAGCTGGCGGGGGCCGGTGATGCAGCCCAATCTGTATGAATATTTCTTCAACGTTGACGGTGTACGCAGTATTGATACCGGCACGGCGATGACCAAACCACAACGCCAGGTGAACACCAGCATGGTGCTGGTGCCGGGCAGTATTCTGGACGTTAACCCGGTCCCGCACGGCGATCTTATTACCCTGACCTATCATTCGGCGGCGCTAAAGTCGGAGCGTCAGCTGTTCGTCTGGACGCCGCCGGGCTACAGCGGACAGGGGAAACCGCTGCCGGTACTCTACTTCTATCACGGCTTTGGTGATACGGGACGTTCGGCTATCGATCAGGGGCGCATCGCGCAGATTATGGATAACCTGCTCGCGGCCGGAAAGATTGCCCCGATGCTGGTGGTGGTGCCGGATACCGAAACCGACGCCGCCGGCATTGTGCCTGAAACCTTCGTGCCGAACGAGCGACGCAAAGCCTTCTATCCGTTGAATGCCCAGGCTGCCGATCGGGAGCTGATGAACGACATCATACCGCTCATAAGCCAGCGGTTTAATGTGCGTGATGATGCCGAAGGACGTGCGCTGGCGGGGTTGTCCCAGGGCGGCTATCAGGCGCTGGTCTCCGGGATGAACCATCTTGAACGCTTTGGCTGGCTGGCCACCTTTAGCGGCGTCACTACTACCAGCGTACCGGATGCGGGCGTCAGCGCGCGGCTCAACGATCCGCAGGCCATCAATAAGCAGCTACGCAATTTCACCGTTGTGGTAGGTGAAAAAGATGCCGTGACGGGCAAGGATATCGCCGGGCTGAAGCAGGAGCTTGAGAAACGCCAGATTAAGTTCGACTATCACGAATATCCGGGTCTGAATCATGAGATGGATGTCTGGCGACCGGCCTATGCGGACTTCGTCCAGAAACTGTTTAAATAGCAAAAAGCCGTAAAGCGAGTCGCTTTACGGCTTATCAGGCTTAGCGGGTGATATTCCAGCCGCGCGCTTTCCACAGTTCCGGCAGCTGGGCCAGGTCGGTAAAGGTCGTCACCTTCGGATGGTCCAGCGGTGGGTTGTGCGGATCGGCGCAGAAGTAGAATACCTCCATGCCTGCGGCGATCCCCGCCTGCGCACCCGCGCTGGAGTCGTCCACCAGAATGCAGTTCTCCACGTTGACGTTCATCGCCTTCGCGGCATGGAACATCATGGCCGGATCGGGTTTCCAGCGCTGGATATCGTAGCCGCTGTACAGTTTTTCCGGGAAATGGTGCAGCATCTGCAGCTTGCCAAGAGAGTGCTGCATTTTGCTCACCGGGCCGTTAGAGACCACACACATCGGCACCGCCATTGAATCCAGCAGGGTGCTGGCACCATTGATCGCTTCCAGTTCGGAGTCGAAGAGGCGTGCGACCTCGGCGCGGTAAACAGGCTCCAGATCCGCTTTCGCGAGGCTGACGCCGTGTTCGGCGTTAATGATGTCGATGATTTCGTAGAGCTTCACGCCCTTAAAGCGTTTAAACGTCTCTTCGAGATCGAGCGTGATACCAAATTCCTGGAACATGGTGACATACGCCCGGGAACAGATGACCTCACTGTCGACCAGCGTACCATCGCAGTCGAAAAATACTGCATCAATCTGAGACATGCATTTCCCTTTCTTAACAAGTTTAACGTTTACGTGCTGCATAACGTTGAGACGCAATCGTTGCCGTATAAGCAAATTCAATGAAAAAAAGTGCCTCTCAACCGCCCCTATTGTCGCATTTTGGTATAGGATAGCGACGAATTTTCCCTCCTTGTTCGGAAATAGATGATGAGTCAACAACACACTACCCAGTCTTCTGGCACGGGTTTGCTTGAGCGCGTGTTTAAACTGCGCGAACACGGCACGACGGCACGCACCGAAGTGATCGCCGGTTTCACCACCTTCCTGACGATGGTCTATATCGTTTTTGTGAACCCGCAAATTCTGGGCGTTGCTGGCATGGATACCAGTGCCGTCTTCGTTACTACCTGCCTTATCGCCGCCTTCGGCAGCATCCTGATGGGGCTGTTCGCTAACCTGCCGGTTGCGCTGGCACCGGCGATGGGTCTGAACGCCTTCTTCGCCTTTGTGGTGGTCCAGGCGATGGGCCTGCCGTGGCAGGTGGGGATGGGCGCTATCTTCTGGGGTGCCGTCGGTCTGCTGATCCTGACCATTTTCCGCGTGCGTTACTGGATGATTGCCAATATCCCGGTCAGCCTGCGCGTGGGCATCACCAGCGGAATCGGCCTGTTCATCGGCATGATGGGGCTGAAAAACGCTGGTGTGATCGTGGCAAACCCGGAAACTCTGGTCAGCATCGGTAAACTGACCTCCCACAGCGTGCTGCTGGGCGTGCTGGGCTTCTTCATCATCGCGATTCTGGCCTCCCGCAACATCCACGCGGCGGTGCTGGTTTCCATTATCGTTACTACCCTGCTGGGCTGGATGCTGGGCGACGTGCACTACAGCGGCATCGTCTCTGCGCCGCCGAGCGTGACCACCGTGATTGGCCACGTCGATCTGGCGGGCTCGCTGAACCTGGGTCTGGCCGGGGTGATCTTCTCCTTTATGCTGGTGAACCTGTTTGACTCCTCCGGGACGCTGATTGGCGTGACCGACAAAGCCGGTCTGGCGGATGAGAAGGGCAAATTCCCGCGCATGAAGCAGGCGCTGTTCGTGGACAGTATCTCTTCCGTCACTGGCTCCTTTATCGGGACCTCGTCCGTGACCGCCTATATCGAATCTTCTTCCGGGGTGTCGGTCGGTGGCCGTACCGGTCTGACCGCGGTAGTGGTTGGCCTGCTGTTCCTGCTGGTGATCTTCCTTTCACCGCTGGCGGGCATGGTACCGCCGTATGCCGCCGCCGGTGCGCTGATCTACGTGGGCGTGCTGATGACCTCCAGCCTGTCGCGCGTGAAGTGGGACGACCTGACCGAAGCGGTTCCGGCGTTTATTACCGCGGTGATGATGCCGTTCAGCTTCTCTATTACCGAAGGGATTGCGCTGGGCTTTATCTCTTACTGCGTGATGAAGGCGGGCACCGGACGCTGGCGTGAAATCAGCCCATGCGTGATGGTCGTTGCGCTGCTGTTCGTGCTGAAGATTGCGTTTATTGATGCCTGATAAACAGAAAGCCCCCTCCCTGTGGGAGGGGGTCGGACTGCTTACGCTTTAACCCGCTGAATATACTTCCCAAACGCGCTCAGCTGACCGGTCAGATGGTCCAGGGTGCTCTGATCAATCACTTCACCCGTCTGCGGGTCGACCTTGTTCTGAATCACGCCGCCCATAAATTCCGGCTTGTTCAACACCATCGCATCCAGGAACACCAGGATCTGGCGCAGATGATACTGACAGCGTGCGCCACCAATCGCGCCCATGGAGCTGGTCTGGATCAGCACCGGTTTACCCGCCAGCGGCTGTTCCGGCAGACGGGAGAGCCAGTCAATGGCGTTCTTCAGGCCACCCGGCACGGAATAGTTATATTCCGGAGTGACAATCACCACGCCGTCCGCTTCGCGGATCTGCGCTGCCAGCGCTTCTACCGCAACCGGGAACCCCTCTTCCTGCTGCACATCCGCGTCGTACAGCGGAATATCGCCGATCGACGGCAGGGCGGTAATGTCCATACCCTCGGGCGCCAGCTTCGGCAGCGTGCGGGCAACCATCCCGTTAAATGAACCTTTGCGCAGACTTCCCAGTAACGTAACAACCTTTAACGTATCAGACATCACTACTCCTTCTTGAAAGGTCAGGTGAGAATAATCGCTTTTTCCGCCGGTAGACTGGTCAGGCGCATCAGGCGCGCGGCCGGTTCGTTCGCACGGGCGGGGACGTCCGGCAGACTCTGCCATCCGAGGCGGCTGTCGAACTCCCAAATTTTTAGCCGTTCAATGGCCGGAGTGACGGCGATAGACCAGATCAGAACATCTTCAGCGTCGCTTAAGGCTTCTACCTGTGCGGCTCTGGCGGCCCGTAGACGGCCGGAGCCCGGTAACAGTTGCAGCAGGCTGGCGCAGTCGCTGGCGTCGCCCGACAGCTTACGGATGCTCTGACGCAGAGTAATCAGCTGCGCTCTGGCTTCGTGGGGGTCGTTCTGGTTACGCACCCATAAGTTCTCGTTGCTGGAGAGCGGGTAGGTGTCATGGGCGTGAGAGCCATCCGGGCTGCGGAGCGCCCGCTGCAGCTCCATATCCAGACCGCAATCGCCTTCTGTTGTCAGCGCCAGGCCCACGATATTGCCGGCGTAGGCAATGGAAAAGCGGGGAAGCTCCGGATCGGCGAACACAGGGCAACCCTCTGGTTCGGTAATCACCTTCGGCAGCTCGCTGGTGCCGTAAAGCATAAACAATAGTTCAGCGAGCAACATCCGGGAAGCCAGAAACCGTGTGCGGCGATGTTCAGGAAGCATCCGCGCTTCGTTTTGACAGTTTAAAGAGAGTCTGGTTGAAACCAGCCGCCCCTCGGTCAGCGTCCCTCTTGCAAAATGCGTAGCCATTTTTCGCTCCGTGATAATGGTCAGTCGTCAGGTTAAACGGTTACATGATTATCGCTTAACTCGCTTACTGTTTTAATGGCTAAATGGGAGTAAGGGAAGTTTTGCGGCGGAACTTTACATTTTCTTAGGCGAAAACAAGGCGTCTAACGCAACGGCGGGCCGTATAACGCCTTGATGGTCTCTCTCAGCCAGAGGATTTTGGGGTTGTGGCTGTTACGCTTATGCCAGATCAGGGTGAAGGGCACGGTGAGCTTCAGTGCCTGCGCCTCATCAATGGGGATCGGTAGTGTAACCAGCTGCCGCTGGTGGAGCTGATTGTAGTGATGGCAGTAGTGCGGGGCGGTGGCAATGTAGTTATGGCCCGGCTGCGCCGCCATAAACATCGATTGCTCAAAGCCGGGCAGGCTCATGGCGATATTGCGCGTACGTCCCATCTCTCTCAGCACTTCATCCAGCGCCCAGGTGTCGCTACGCTCCCAGAAGATACTGATATGCGGATAGCGCAGGAAGGTTTCGAGGTTCCACTCCTCCTGTAGCGCAGGATGATCTTCGCGCAGATAGACGCACGGGCGATCGCTGAACAAAATTTCGTAGTCAATAAACCACGGCATCAGCTTTAACAGCTCGCGGGAGCGGGGATGTGTTTCGCGCCCGGTAAAGCCGAGATCGACCTCCCCGAGGGTTATGGCGTCCAGCGAATCATAATCCCAGTGGCGCATCTTCACCGTGGCCTGCGGATAGCGCTGGTTCACCTGTTCCAGCAGGGCATTAAAGCGGATCAGCATCAGCGGGGTTTCCGCCGCCAGCTCAAACGTCAGGCCGCCGGGGGAGTCAGGGTGGAATTTATCGAGGATCTGGTTGCCTATCTGCATCCAGTCGGCCAGATCCTGTTCCAGACTCACCGTCAGCGGCGTCGGCAGCAGCCCCAGCGGAGTCTTCACAAACAGCGGATCGTCAAACCAGTCGCGCAGCTTCGCCAGCGATTTACTCACCGCGGAAGGGGTAACGTTCATCCGTTTCGCGGCCTTGGTGACGCTGCGTTCCTGCAGCAAAAGCTGCAGGCACAACAACAGGTTAAGATCGAGACTGCTGAGGGGCTTCTTCATGATGCGCTGCGGGCCGGATAAGCAAAAGTAGGGTGATGCAGAGCATGCTACAGCCAATCAGCACCCCGATCAGCATATTCAGCGCATTGAGTCCCATTATGGCTGCCAGCCAAATCCATAGCGAAGAGCCGCAGACCTGGGCGATACCCAGCACCGAGCTGGCTACGCCTGCACGCAGCGAGAACGGGCCGAGTGCCTGACTCATCGCCACGCCAAAGCCGACGGAGAACCCGGCGCAAATCAGGGTAATACCGACAAGCATCATCGCCTGTGAACCGGCGGTCGCCAGAATCACACCTGCCGCCAGGAACAGCGCCTGGGAGGTCAGCATCAAGGTGCGCTGGCGGAAGATGTTCAGCGCAAACGGCGTCGAGAACGAGACCGCCATACTGACCAGCGCGGTTAAGGCCATCACCGTGGAATATTCTCCGCGATCGAAGCCCATGGTTTCCATCAGCAATACCGGGGAAACGTTTACATAGGTAAGGATCACCGCCACGCTCAGGGTGGTGACCAGCAACCGGCTGATGAAGAAGCGGTTGAGCAGCTTCTCGTCAGGCGGGACAGACGCGCTATGCTCCCGGTTTTGCGCTCCGGGGTGGGTCTCTTTCAGTACCGCGATCGACAGGATAAAGACCAGCATCCCCATCGCCGCCATCGTCCAGAAAAGGCTCTGCCACGGAAACTGCAGCATAATCAGGTAACCCACCACCGGCGCCAGCACCGGGATAATGCAGGTGATGCCGTTCATCATGGAAAGCACTTTGGCGCGACGCTGGGTGCTTAAGGTATCGCGCAGGATGGCAAAAGCCACCACGTAGCAGCCGCCTGCGCCGACGCCCTGGATAAAGCGTCCGGTAAGGAATAGCGAACTCTCCTCTGCCATTGAACAGAGCACGGAGGCCAGTGCAAAAATCACCGCCCCGGTAATGGCGACCGGCTGCCGTCCGGCTTTATCGGCAATCTTTCCGGCAAACACCATTGATGACGCCATCCCCGCCAGGTAGGCCGAAAACGCGATATGCAGCTGCGCTTCGCTGGCATCCAGATCGCGGGCGATGTGTGGCAAACCCACCAGATACATATCAATGCCCGATGGATAAAGCAGCACCAGCGCAAAACTACAAAACAGAAAACGAGCCATAACACCCCCATAGAGTCAGGCAAGAAGCATAGGGGGAGAAAGGGAAGGTGGCGAGTTGCCATTTGGACAAAGGCGATTTCCTGTCAGGAAATCACCTTCTGATGAGCGGGTTTAGCCAAAGCGCGGTAAGAAATGGAAGGTATTACCGAACCAGCAAACGATGACCAGGATACCGAACAGGATCACTATCGACGGGACAACCATGCCGCCCCAGACGGTGAAGGTCTTATTCGGGAATTTTTGTCTCGCTTTCAGCGCCAGGATTGCCGGGACAATCACCGCCCATATGGTGGCGCACAATCCCGCCCCGCCAATACCGTAGATAAACCCGTTCGGGAAGATCAGGTAGAGCAGGGTGGGCGGCAGGAAGGTCAGCATAATCGTTTTCAGGCGACCGGACGGTGAATTATCGAGTTTAAAGAGGTCGGCAAGATAATCGAACAGGCCTAAGGTGACCCCGAAGAACGAGCTGGCCACTGCTAAATTGGAGAAAACCAGTAAGCAAAATTCGATCACCCCATGCTGTCGGGTGCCGAGGAAGGATTTTACCAGCGAGTCAACATTGCCCCCGGACGAGATGATCTCATTGAAGCTGTCGCGTGTAATGTTCCCCATCGTGCAATAGAGCCAGAACAGGTAGATAAAAAGGGCCAGCAGCGAGCCATAGACAAGGCTTTTTATCAGTTTATCTTTTCGCTTGCCGTAGCAGATGATCAGGCTGGGAATGTTGCCATGAAACCCAAACGATGCCAGACAGACGGGCAGGGCCATAAAGATATAGGGGAAGTAGGTGGTATTGCTGGCCGGCGTAACGTTGATGTCTCGTAAGATTGAATAATCGACCTGAAAGAAGAAGGAGCCGAACACAACGATAAAGGCGATGATCTTAATACCTAAAAACAGCGAGGTAATGCGGCTGGCCGCCAGTGAGCTGAACCACAGTACGCCTGCAACGAAGATTGCCGTACAGACACCCACTATCCGGGGATTAACATGGGTCCCCTGATTCATGGCAATGGTTTCACTGATTATGGCACCGTTTGCGGAGATATAAGCATACGTCAGGATATAAAGTACAAAGGCGACCGTGAAGCCGCTGACGATATTCCATTTATTGCCAAGCAAATCTTTAGTGATGGTATTGAAACTGGAACCGACGGGATAGTTTAAATTTGCTTCTAACAATAATAGTCCGGAGTGAAGCTGATGTAGCCCCCTGAAACACCAGACAGTAGCTGTATCTCCAGATAAGAGATAGGCTTGAATATATGTCTAACACTAACGCCAATTTTGAGATGACCGGGATCCTGTTAGGACAAGAAGTCCGTAAACGTAAAACTCCTCAGGAGAAGATCGCCATTATCCAGCAGACGATGGAGCCGGGCATGAATGTCTCCCATGTCGCCCGCCTGCATGGCATCCAGCCCAGCCTGCTGTTTAAGTGGAAGAAGCAATATCAGGAAGGCAGCCTCACCGCCGTTGCGGCCGGAGAAGAAGTTGTTCCAGCTTCTGAGCTTACTGCTGCTCTGAAGCAGGTCCGGGAGCTTCAGCGCCTGCTGGGCAAGAAGACGATGGAAGTTGAGATCCTGAAAGAAGCCGTGGAGTACGCTCAGTCGCGAAAAATGGATAGCGCACGCGCCCTTGTTGCCAAAGGACGGGGAATAGCCCTGGTCAGCCGCACCATGGGCGTGTCGCGTGCGCAGCTGTCACTGCGAATTAACCGTTCTGCCGACTGGCAGGGACAGGCGCTGTAACCGGCGTGATGACGAAGCAGACGCTGAAATACTGTCAGAGATCCTCGATATCATCAGCGATATGCCCAGTTACGGCTATCGCCGTGTGTGGGGCATCCTGCGTACGCAACGTCGTACAGAGGGACTGCCCCCGTGAACGCCAAACGGCTTTACCGGCTTATGAGCGAGCATAATCTGCTGTTACTGCATGACAAACCAGAGCGGTCGAAGCGTGAACATAAGGGCAAAATCGCGGTGGCAGAAAGCGATATGCGCTGGTGTTCAGATGGCTTCGAGTTCGGCTGCGACAACGGTGAGAAGCTGCGGGTCACGTTCGCGCTGGACTGCTGCGACAGAGAAGCCATAGACTGGGCAGCGAGCACAGGAGGCTACGACAGTTCGACGGTGCAGGATGTGATGCTGAGGTCGGTGGAAAAGCGCTTCGGCGACGGGCTGCCGACCACACCGGTTCAATGGCTGACGGATAACGGTTCAGCATATACCGCGCATGAAACGCGGAGGTTCGCCAGAGAGCTGAATCTGGAGCCGTGTACAACAGCGGTGAGCAGCCCGCAGAGCAATGGCATGGCCGAACGGTTCGTGAAGACGATGAAGGAAGACTATATCGCGTTCATGGCAAAACCAGATGTGAGAACAGCCCTGCGAAACCTTGCAGCAGCGTTCACACATTACAATGAAAACCACCCGCACAGCGCGCTGGGATATCACTCCCCGAGGGAATATCGGCGGCAGCGGACATCGTTAACTTAAGATACAAAAGCTGTCCGGAGATGGCGGGTCAAGATCAAGTCCGGAGTGAAGCATTGAAAACCAGGCGATAATTAAAATAAACGCGCCCCAAAAAAACCAGGCTCCCGCCAGATCCACGGGTAAAGCAAACATTCCCCCGCCAATAACGGTACCTGCTATAACCATGACACCCCAAACCGATGAGTGTTTAGTCTCTAATTCTAAAGCGTTATCCATGGTGCCCCCATCAATTATGGTAAGCCTGATGTTATTGAACTATTTATTTTGCGGGTGGCTAGAATCATTTAGCCACCCGGGGACAGAAGGTTAAACTTCTTTGAGTCTGGCAGTGAAGTGACGTAATACTTTAGGTTCGTAGGTAAAGGTTAATCCTTTAATATTCATCGCATTTTCTTTAACGTGCTTAAAGGCTTCGACGATAAAATCCATATGCGATTGCGTATAGGTGGCGCGCGGAATGGTTAAACGCAGCAGCTCTGCCGGGCAGGGTAACTGCTTACCGGTTTTCGGATCGCGGCCCAGTAAGAACGAGCCAATTTCCACTGCCCGAATACCGGCCACTTTGTATAACTCACAGGCCAGCGCCTGCGCCGGGAACTGCTCTGCAGGAATATGCGGCAAGAGCTTACCGGCATCCACAAAGGCCGCATGTCCGCCCGCCTGCTGGCAAATCACGCCGATGGCTTCCAGGCCGTCGACCAGGTACTGGACCTGATTAATACGGTATGCCAGCCAGTCCTGGCCCATGCCGTCGTGCAGGCCGACCGCCAGACGCTCCATGGCGCCGCCTTCAAGACCGCCATAGGTCGGGAAGCCCTCCTGGACGACGCACAAGGTTCTGCACTCGGTATAGACGTCGAAATAGTCGTCATTCTTAATGCACAGCAGGCCGCCCATCGGCACCATGGCATCTTTTTTGGCCGACATGGCCAGCATATCCGCGTACTTGTACGTCTCCCGGGTAATTTCCGCGATAGTTCAGTCTTTATATTCCGCTTCACGTTTTTGAATGAAGTATGCATTTTCGGCGAAGCGCGCGGAATCCATCACCACCGGAATATCGTATTTTCTGGCAATCGCATACATCGCCTTCAGGTTTGCCAGCGACACCGGCTGCCCACCGGCGGAGTTGCTGGTAATGGTCGCGACAATATAAGGGACGTTGCCCGGCCCCACTTCTTCGATGCCGTTTTCCAGACCCTGAAGGTCAAAGTTACCTTTAAAATCGTAACGGATGCCGGTATCAAAGGCTTCTTGGTGATGCTGCCAACTTACTGATTTAGTGTATGATGGTGTTTTTGAGGTGCTCCAGTGGCTTCTGTTTCTATCAGCTGTCCCTCCTGTTCAGCTACTGACGGGGTGGTGCGTAACGGCAAAAGCACTGCCGGACATCAGCGCTATCTCTGCTCTCACTGCCGTAAAACATGGCAACTGCAGTTCACTTACACCGCTTCTCAACCCGGTACGCACCAGAAAATCATTGATATGGCCATGAATGGCGTTGGATGCCGGGCAACCGCCCGCATTATGGGCGTTGGCCTCAACACGATTTTACGTCACTTAAAAAACTCAGGCCGCAGTCGGTAACCTCGCGCATACAGCCGGGCAGTGACGTCATCGTCTGCGCGGAAATGGACGAACAGTGGGGCTATGTCGGGGCTAAATCGCGCCAGCGCTGGCTGTTTTACGCGTATGACAGGCTCCGGAAGACGGTTGTTGCGCACGTATTCGGTGAACGCACTATGGCGACGCTGGGGCGTCTTATGAGCCTGCTGTCACCCTTTGACGTGGTGATATGGATGACGGATGGCTGGCCGCTGTATGAATCCCGCCTGAAGGGAAAGCTGCACGTAATCAGCAAGCGATATACGCAGCGAATTGAGCGGCATAACCTGAATCTGAGGCAGCACCTGGCACGGCTGGGACGGAAGTCGCTGTCGTTCTCAAAATCGGTGGAGCTGCATGACAAAGTCATCGGGCATTATCTGAACATAAAACACTATCAATAAGTTGGAGTCATTACCAGGCTTCTTTGATATACACGTTGCGCACGGTGCAGCCATTTATCTGGCTATGTCCCTGGGTGGTATCAAAAAAGTAATTAGAGAAGGCGACCATTTTCGAGCGGTCTAATCCCTTCTCCTGCTCGCGCTTTTTAATGAGCACCGGAATATAGATCTGCTCGGCGCCGCGTCCCTGATGGGTAGGGATAGTGTATTGATAACCGAAAATCTCTTTCACGGCATCGGACAGCGCATAATAGCTGCGGCTTCCGCTATAGGCTTCGTCACCGCGCAGCATGGCGGCCTGCATATTCTGTGTGACCGCGCCGGTGCCGCTGTCGGTCAGTAAATCAATAAATACGTCTTCGCTATCCAGCAGGAAAGGGTTCATACCCGATTTAATAATCGCGTTGTCGCGATGCTCCCTTGTGGTGCGCTTAACTGGCTCAATAACTCTGATGCGAAATGGCTCTGGCAAATGTTTGAAGTTTTCCATTATATAATTCCTGTTTTTATCGCAGCGGTGCTGGTGGCTATTTTTAATAACCATTAATACAGGCATGCCCGGGCCCGCTATATCGCCACACGACCGGGAGAATATATCTCACGGACCGAGGCGTGCAGAGGCGCAATTGCAGCCATACGGGCGCAATAATTTCAGGCATACCGGATAAATAGAGTATTCGTCTATTCAGGTTGCATAGAGAATGAGAGGCGAAGGGAGATTACGGATGGTGATTGACAATTTTATTGTCAATATTGAACCACTTAGAAGTGATATATGTATTTAAGATAATCGTCATTGATTTATCCTCATTAGACACGCTACTACACTATTCGAATGAAAATATTTGTCTATGTGCAGAGATATTAATTGTGATTGTAATCACAGAGAATATAACAGATATATTTGGTATTTATTCAGGTAATATAGAAAAGGAAAAAGCCGCAATAACAGGGATGTTATGCGGCTTTTTAGCAGAGGGCTGAAACGGGTTTATTTCCCGATGCAGAAACTGGAGAAGATGCGTCCCAGCAGGTCATCCGAGGTAAACTCCCCGGTGATCTCGCTTAACGCCTGCTGCGCCAGACGCAGCTCTTCCGCCAGCAGTTCTCCGGCCCAGGCACCGAGCAGCTGGGCTTTGCCCTGATCCAGATGCATCGCCGCCTGCTCCAGCGCCTGCAAATGGCGACGACGGGCAAGGAAACCGCCCTCCATGCTGGTATCAAAGCCCATACTCTGCTTGAGATGGTTACGCAGGTCATCCACGCCCTCGCCGGTACGCGCCGACAGGCGAATCAGTGAGTGACCATTCACATCGCTGATGCCCAGCGTTTCGCCGGTAACGTCCGCTTTGTTACGTACAACGGTGATCGGCAGTTTAGCCGGCAGGCGGGCGATAAAGTCCGGCCAGATCTCTGCCGGGTCAACGGCGTCGGTCGTTGTACCGTCTACCATAAACAGCACGCGGTCGGCCTGCTCGATCTCCTGCCAGGCGCGCTCGATACCGATGCGCTCAACTTCGTCGCTGGCATCGCGCAGCCCGGCGGTGTCGATGATGTGCAGCGGCATACCGTCGATATGGATATGCTCGCGCAGCACGTCGCGGGTGGTTCCGGCAATGTCGGTGACAATCGCCGCTTCACGGCCCGCCAGCGCGTTCAGCAGGCTCGATTTCCCGGCATTGGGACGCCCGGCAATCACCACTTTCATTCCTTCGCGTAGCAGGCTACCCTGACGCGCTTCGGCGCGTACCGCATCGAGATCGTTCATCACGTCGTTAAGCTGGGCTTCGATTTTGCCATCGGAGAGGAAGTCGATCTCCTCATCCGGGAAATCAATGGCCGCTTCCACGTAGATCCGCAGGTGAGTAAGTGCTTCCACAAGATGGTTAACGCGGGCAGAGAAGGCCCCCTGCAGCGAGTTCAGTGCCGAGCGTGCAGCCTGTTCGGAACTGGCATCAATCAGGTCGGCAATCGCCTCGGCCTGGGCCAGATCGAGCTTATCGTTCAGGAAGGCGCGCTCGGAGAACTCGCCCGGCTTCGCAATGCGCAGGCCCGGCAGGGTCAGAATGCGTTTCAGCAGCAGGTCGAGGATCACCGGCCCGCCGTGGCCCTGCAGTTCGAGCACGTCTTCACCGGTAAAGGAGTTCGGGCCCGGGAACCACAGCGCGATGCCCTGGTCCAGCGCCGTGCCGTCTTTATCTTTAAACGGCAGATAGTCGGCGTAGCGTGGCTTTGGCAGTTTCCCCAGCACCGCTTCTGCCACCTCGCGCGCCTTCAGGCCGGAGATACGCAGAATGCCCACACCACCGCGTCCCGGTGGGGTTGCTTGGGCGACGATAGTGTCGTTTTGGCTCATGGTTTGTCTCTTCTTAATGCAATAAAAAAGGCGGTCCATAGACCGCCCTTTAATTTATGTTCCGTTTGCCGGGTGGCGCTTCGCTTACCCGGCCTACTTAAAGTCAGGAATTTTTCTTCTCGCGGCTATGCAGGCCACGTTTTTCCAGACCACGGTAGATCAGCTGCTGCTGAAGGATGGTTACCAGGTTGCTGACGATATAGTACAGCACCAGACCTGACGGGAACCACAGGAAGAACACGGTGAAGATGACCGGCATAAAGGTCATGATCTTCTGCTGCATCGGGTCGGTCACGGTGGTTGGCGACATCTTCTGGATGAAGAACATCGTCACGCCCATCAGGATCGGCAGGATGTAGTACGGGTCCTGTGCGGACAGGTCATGGATCCACAGTGCGAACGGCGCATGGCGCAGCTCAACGGAGCCCATCAGCATGTAGTACAGCGCAAGGAAGATTGGCATCTGGATGAGCAGCGGGAAGCAGCCACCCAGTGGGTTCACTTTCTCGGCTTTGTACAGGGCCATCATCTCCTGGCTCTGACGCTGTTTGTCATCGCCCAGACGCTCACGCATAGCCTGAATCTTCGGCTGCAGCATACGCATCTTCGCCATGGAGGTGTACTGCGCTTTAGTCAGCGGGTACATGATGCCACGAACGATAAAGGTGATAACGATGATGGAGAAGCCCCAGTTGCCCAGGAAGCTATGGATCCACTTCAGCAGTTTGAACAGCGGCTGAGAGATGAACCACAACCAACCGTAGTCTACGGTCAGATCCAGGTGCGGTGCCACGGCAGCCATTTTATCCTGGATTTCCGGACCGACCCACAGGGTGCTGCCCAGCGTACCGGTTTGACCCGGCTGAATCAGAACCGGCTCAGACTTATAGCCGATAGCGGCAACGCCGTTCAGGTTGGCAGTGTAGAAGTTGTTGGAGCCAGCGTTGTTCGGCACCCATGCCGTCGCGAAATACTGTTGCAGCATCGCTACCCAACCGCCTTTTGAGCTGACGTTCAGGTTTTCGTTATCGGCGATGGTGTCGAATTTGTATTTCTCGTACTTGGTATCTGGCGTGGAGTACGCAGCGCCACGGAAGGTATGCAACGCGAAGTTGTTGCTTCCGGTGTCACGGTGCGACGGCAGATTGATGGTTTGCTTCAGCTGGCCAAAGGTGGAGAGTTCCAGCGGTTTCGCGCCGGTGTTCTGCACGTTATAGCCCACGTTCACCGCATACTCACCGCGTTTCAGGGTGAAGGTTTTGGTGAAGGTGTTGCCCGCAGCATCGGTGTAAGTCATCGGGATCGCGAGTTCGTTCTGGCCATCAGCCAGCACAAACGCATCTTTATCGACGTTATACAGCGGACGTGCGCCGTTAGCCGGGTTATCCGGGCCATCACGACCGGTCAGGCCGCTCTGCGCCTGGTAGATAAACTGCGGCGTGGTTTCCAGTAACTGGAACGGCTCGTTAGAACCGAGCTCTTTCGGGTAAGTTACCAGTTGTGCCTGCTCAACATCACCACCACGGGTGTTGATAGTCAGCTCAAGCACATCGGTCTTAACCGTAATCAGTTTACCCTGGCCACTGGCCGGTACGCCCTGGTCGGCGGCGCTACCCGCTGCGGTGGTCGTTGTCTGCGTGACCTGCTGCTGAGGTTGAGGATTTTTATCCTGCTCCCAAGCCTGGAAGATCATGAAAGACACGAACAACAAAGCGATGATAAGAAGATTGCGTTGCGAATCCATCGTTAGTGTTCTCTGGTATCAAAAGGTCCTGGGGGGACGGGATCGTCTCCACCTGGGTGTAAAGGGTGGCATTTTAATACGCGTTTCACCGTCAACCAACTGCCTTTTATCATTCCAAACCTGCGCAATGCCTCAATTCCGTAGCTTGAGCAGGTCGGCGTGAAACGGCAGTGTGGCCCAAGTAGCGGACTAATCAGGCGTTGATAGACCCGGATAAGGCCGATCAGGACCCGTGAGCCAGGCGACAGTGGCGGCGCCATAATTTTTCCAACGCTTCCGAGAGAGCACGGTTATCGAGGTCGGCAACCCCTTTTTTAGCCACCACCACGAAATCCATAGAAGGCAGTTCATGTTGACGTAAACGGAAGCTTTCACGCGTCAGACGTTTAATCCGATTGCGTTCATGCGCACGCTTAACGTTTTTCTTGGCGACAGTGAGACCGATACGGGGATGCCCCAGCGAATTTTGGCGGCCGAGGATGGTGATTTGCGGCGTGCCAGCCCGTTGTGGCTGCTGGAAGACGAAAGTGAAATGAGTGGGAGTTAACAAACGTAACTCCCTGGGAAATGCTAGCTTAACCACGCAGGGGTTAGCTTAATTACTTGGAAACGGTCAGACGTGAACGGCTTTTAGCACGACGACGTGCCAGAACCTGACGACCATTTTTAGTAGCCATACGAGCACGGAAGCCGTGAGAACGGTTGCGCTTCAGTACAGACGGTTGAAAAGTGCGTTTCATGGCGATTTCTACCTAAACTTGAATAAATTCAATGACTTTTTATGGAGTCCGAACGAATAACGAACACTGGACGCCGAAGCCATGGGTGATTAAAGAGGCCGGATTGTAATAATTGTACACTCCGGAGTCAATTCTCTTTCCTTATTTCCCGCGTCTTTCCGCACGTTTTTAGCGTGCAAATTGAGCAGCATCAGACGCAGGTCTTCGAGTCCCACGCGCCGGGTGGGGAATTATACGGGCTCCAGGGCAAATCGCAAGGATCGTCCAGGATCTTCGTTAGATCATTTAAGCAAAAATTGGTCGTTACTCATTAATTTTTCCAATATGCGGCCTAAATCGTGGGGGCGGTTCATCAGGATCGTTTACACTTACCCCGTTTCGATCCTCCTGTGGATAAATCGGGAAGAAACTGTGAGAAACAGAAGATCTCTGGCGCAGTTTAGGCTATGATCCGCGGTCCCGATCGGATCCCAGGATCCTGGTCGGGCAAAAACCGCAAAGAGCGGTTCGCACGTCCCCCTTAAACGCCGGGTCTTTTCGACGTGTGTCTACAATCATGACTATTCAATAGCTTTCTTTTTATGTTCGAGTGGAGTCCGCCGTGTCACTTTCGCTTTGGCAGCAGTGTCTTGCCCGATTGCAGGATGAGTTACCAGCCACAGAATTCAGTATGTGGATCCGCCCGTTGCAGGCGGAACTGAGCGATAACACGCTGGCTTTGTATGCGCCAAACCGTTTTGTGCTCGATTGGGTCAGGGACAAATACCTCAATAACATCAATGGACTGCTAAACGAATTTTGCGGTGCCGATGCCCCACAGCTGCGTTTCGAAGTGGGCACAAAACCGGTCACCCAAACCCTCAGAGAGACCGTTAACGTCGCCGCTGCACCCGCGCAAACCGCGCAGGTTCAGATGCCGCGTGTCGCCCCTGCGCCACGGGCTGGCTGGGATAACGTTCCGGCCCCGGCAGAGCCGACCTACCGCTCTAACGTTAACGTCAAACACACCTTTGATAACTTCGTCGAAGGTAAATCGAACCAGCTGGCGCGCGCGGCGGCCCGTCAGGTAGCGGATAACCCGGGCGGCGCCTATAACCCGCTGTTCCTTTATGGCGGTACCGGTCTGGGTAAAACGCACCTCCTGCACGCGGTGGGTAACGGCATCATGGCGCGTAAGCCGAATGCCAAAGTGGTGTATATGCACTCCGAGCGCTTCGTTCAGGACATGGTTAAAGCCCTGCAAAACAACGCGATCGAAGAGTTTAAACGCTACTACCGCTCCGTTGATGCGCTGCTGATCGATGACATTCAATTCTTTGCCAATAAAGAACGATCTCAGGAAGAGTTTTTCCACACCTTCAACGCCCTGCTGGAAGGCAATCAGCAGATCATTTTGACCTCGGATCGTTATCCAAAAGAGATCAACGGGGTTGAGGATCGTCTGAAATCCCGCTTCGGCTGGGGGCTGACGGTAGCGATCGAACCACCGGAGCTGGAAACCCGCGTGGCGATCCTGATGAAAAAGGCCGACGAGAACGATATTCGTCTGCCGGGCGAGGTGGCGTTCTTTATTGCCAAACGCCTGCGTTCCAACGTCCGTGAGCTGGAAGGCGCACTGAACCGCGTGATCGCGAACGCCAACTTCACCGGACGGGCGATCACTATCGATTTCGTGCGTGAAGCGCTGCGCGATCTGCTGGCATTGCAGGAAAAACTGGTCACCATCGACAATATTCAGAAGACGGTGGCGGAGTACTACAAAATTAAAGTGGCGGACTTGCTGTCCAAACGCCGTTCCCGCTCGGTGGCGAGACCGCGTCAGATGGCGATGGCGCTGGCAAAGGAACTGACCAACCACAGCCTGCCGGAAATCGGCGATGCGTTTGGTGGCCGTGACCATACTACCGTGCTGCACGCCTGTCGTAAGATCGAGCAGTTGCGTGAAGAAAGCCACGACATAAAAGAAGACTTCTCCAATTTAATCAGAACATTATCTTCGTGACGCTATGAAATTTACCGTTGAACGTGAACACTTATTAAAACCGCTGCAACAGGTGAGTGGCCCCTTAGGCGGCCGCCCGACGCTGCCTATTCTCGGTAACCTGCTGCTGCAGGTCGCAGACGGCACGCTGTCTTTGACCGGCACCGATCTCGAGATGGAAATGGTCGCACGCGTGACGCTTTCTAAGCCTCACGAAGCGGGCGCAACCACCGTTCCGGCGCGTAAGTTCTTTGATATCTGCCGTGGCCTGCCTGAAGGGGCGGAAATTGCCGTGCAGCTGGAAGGCGACCGCATGCTGGTGCGCTCCGGCCGCAGCCGTTTCTCGCTCTCCACGCTCCCGGCTATCGACTTCCCGAACCTCGATGACTGGCAGAGCGAAGTTGAATTCACCCTGCCGCAGGCGACCATGAAGCGCCTGATTGAAGCCACACAGTTCTCGATGGCGCATCAGGACGTGCGTTACTACTTAAACGGCATGCTGTTTGAAACCGAAGGTGAAGAGCTGCGTACCGTGGCCACCGACGGCCACCGCCTGGCGGTCTGCTCCATGCCGATTGGCGTGAGCCTGCCGAACCATTCGGTGATCGTACCGCGTAAAGGCGTGATTGAGCTGATGCGTATGCTCGACGGCGGCGAAACCCCGCTGCGCGTGCAGATCGGCAGCAACAATATTCGCGCCCACGTCGGTGACTTTATCTTCACCTCCAAGCTGGTGGATGGTCGTTTCCCGGACTACCGCCGCGTATTGCCGAAGAACCCGGACAAAACGCTGGAAGCGGGCTGCGATATCCTCAAGCAGGCCTTTGCCCGTGCGGCGATCCTCTCCAACGAGAAGTTCCGCGGCGTGCGCCTGTATGTCAGCGAAAACCAGCTGAAGATCACCGCCAACAACCCGGAGCAGGAAGAGGCTGAAGAGATCCTCGATGTTACCTATGCGGCGGGCACCGAAATGGAAATCGGCTTTAACGTGAGTTACGTGCTGGATGTGCTGAATGCGCTGAAGTGCGAGAACGTGCGTATTCTGCTGACGGACTCCGTGTCGAGCGTACAGATTGAAGATGCTGCCAGCCAAAGCGCGGCTTATGTTGTCATGCCAATGAGACTGTAATGTCGCTCACCCGCCTGTTGATCCGCGACTTTCGCAATATCGAAAGCGCGGATCTTGCTTTATCCCCCGGCTTTAATTTCCTGGTTGGCGCCAACGGCAGCGGCAAAACCAGCGTGCTGGAAGCCATCTATACGCTCGGCCATGGTCGGGCGTTTCGCAGTTTGCAGATTGGCCGCGTAATTCGCCACGAGCAGGAGTCGTTCATCCTGCATGGGCGTTTGCAGGGCGAGGATCATGAAACCGCCATCGGCCTGACCAAAGACAAGCAGGGTGACAGCAAGGTGCGCATCGACGGCACCGACGGGCACAAAGTGGCCGAGCTGGCGCTGCTGATGCCGATGCAGCTGATCACTCCCGAGGGGTTTACTTTACTCAACGGCGGCCCCAAATACAGAAGAGCCTTCCTTGACTGGGGATGCTTCCATAACGAAGCGGGCTTCTTTACCGCCTGGAGCAACCTTAAACGGCTACTCAAGCAGCGCAATGCCGCGCTGCGCCAGGTTACCCGCTATGCCCAACTGCGGGCGTGGGACAAAGAGCTGATCCCGTTGGCGGAGCAGATCAGCCGCTGGCGCGCCGAGTACAGCGCCGGGATCGCACAGGACATGGCGGATACCTGCCAACAGTTTTTACCCGAGTTCTCTCTGAGCTTCTCCTTCCAGCGCGGCTGGGAGAAAGAGACCGACTATGCCGAGGTGCTGGAGCGAAGCTTCGAGCGCGATCGCATGCTGACCTACACCGCGCACGGCCCGCACAAGGCGGATTTCCGCATTCGTGCCGACGGTGCACCGGTGGAAGATACTTTATCACGCGGGCAGCTCAAGCTTCTGATGTGCGCGCTGCGCCTGGCGCAGGGCGAGTTCTTAACCCGCGAAAGCGGACGACGCTGCCTGTACCTGATTGATGATTTTGCCTCGGAACTTGACGACGCACGGCGCGGGCTGCTTGCCAGCCGCTTAAAAGCCACGCAGTCGCAGGTTTTCGTCAGTGCGATTAGCGCTGAACACGTAATGGACATGTCGGACAAAAATTCGAAGATGTTCACCGTGGAAAAGGGTAAAATAACGGATTAACCCAAGAATAAATGAGCGAGAAACGTTGATGTCGAATTCTTATGACTCCTCCAGTATCAAAGTCCTGAAAGGGCTGGATGCGGTGCGTAAGCGCCCGGGTATGTATATCGGCGACACGGATGACGGCACCGGTCTGCACCACATGGTATTTGAGGTTGTGGATAACGCTATCGACGAAGCGCTCGCGGGTCACTGTAAAGACATCGTGGTGACCATCCACGCCGACAACTCCGTCTCCGTCACCGATGATGGCCGTGGCATCCCGACCGGTATCCACCCGGAAGAGGGCGTCTCTGCGGCGGAAGTGATCATGACCGTCCTGCACGCAGGCGGTAAGTTCGATGACAACTCCTATAAAGTCTCCGGTGGTCTGCACGGCGTTGGCGTCTCTGTGGTGAACGCCCTGTCGCAGAAGCTGGAGCTGCTGATCCGTCGCGAAGGCAAAGTGCATCAGCAAACCTACGTGCACGGCGTACCGCAGGCTCCGCTGGCGGTTACCGGTGAAACTGACGTGACCGGGACGCAGGTCCGTTTCTGGCCAAGCCATGAAACCTTCACCAACGTCACCGAGTTTGAATATGACATTCTGGCCAAGCGTCTGCGCGAGCTGTCGTTCCTGAACTCCGGCGTCTCTATCCGCCTGCGCGACAAGCGCGACGGCAAAGAAGATCACTTCCATTACGAAGGCGGGATCAAGGCGTTCGTTGAGTACCTGAACAAGAACAAAACGCCAATTCACCCGAATATCTTCTATTTCTCCACCGAAAAAGACGGTATCGGCGTTGAAGTTGCGCTGCAGTGGAACGACGGTTTCCAGGAAAACATCTACTGCTTTACCAACAACATCCCGCAGCGCGATGGCGGTACGCACCTGGTCGGCTTCCGTACGGCGATGACCCGTACCCTGAACGCCTACATGGACAAAGAAGGCTACAGCAAAAAAGCGAAAGTCAGCGCCACCGGTGACGATGCCCGTGAAGGCCTGATTGCTGTTGTCTCCGTGAAGGTGCCGGATCCGAAGTTCTCCTCGCAGACCAAAGACAAGCTGGTCTCCTCCGAGGTGAAATCGGCGGTGGAACAGCAGATGAACGAGCTGCTGAGCGAATACCTGCTGGAAAACCCGTCCGACGCCAAAATCGTGGTCGGCAAAATTATCGATGCGGCGCGTGCCCGTGAAGCGGCGCGTAAAGCCCGTGAAATGACCCGTCGCAAAGGCGCACTGGATCTGGCTGGCCTGCCGGGCAAACTGGCGGACTGCCAGGAACGCGACCCGGCGCTGTCCGAACTGTACCTCGTGGAAGGGGACTCCGCGGGCGGTTCTGCGAAGCAGGGCCGTAACCGTAAGAACCAGGCGATCCTGCCGCTGAAGGGTAAAATCCTTAACGTTGAGAAGGCGCGCTTCGACAAGATGCTCTCCTCTCAGGAAGTGGCGACGCTGATCACCGCTTTGGGCTGCGGCATTGGCCGTGACGAGTACAACCCGGACAAGCTGCGCTATCACAGCATCATCATCATGACCGATGCGGACGTCGACGGCTCGCACATCCGTACGCTGCTGTTGACCTTCTTCTACCGTCAGATGCCGGAAATCGTTGAGCGTGGCCACGTCTACATTGCCCAGCCGCCGCTGTACAAAGTGAAGAAAGGCAAGCAGGAACAGTACATCAAAGACGACGAAGCGATGGATCAGTACCAGATCGCTATCGCCCTTGACGGTGCGACCCTGCACGCCAACTCAAGCGCCCCGGCGCTGGCGGGTGAACCGCTGGAGCGTCTGGTGTCTGAGTACAACGCGACCCAGAAGATGATTGGCCGCATGGAGCGTCGCTTCCCGCGCACGCTGCTGAAAGCGCTGGTCTATCAGCCGACGCTGGCCGAAGCTGACCTCAGCAGCGAGCAGGCCGTGACCCGTTGGGTGAACACCCTGGTGACCGATCTGAACGAGAACGAGCAGCACGGCAGCCAGTGGAAGTTCGACGTTAACGAGAACAGCGAACTGAACCAGTTCGAGCCGGTGATCCGCGTGCGTACCCACGGTGTGGATACCGACTATCCGCTGGATCAGGAGTTCGTGACCGGTGCGGAATACCGTCGTATCTGTACCCTCGGCGAGAAGCTGCGCGGCCTGATCGAAGACGATGCCTTTATCGAGCGCGGTGAGCGCCGTCAGCCGGTGGCCAGCTTCGAGCAGGCGCTGGAGTGGCTGGTGAAAGAGTCCCGTCGTGGCCTCTCCATTCAGCGTTATAAAGGTCTGGGCGAGATGAACCCGGATCAGCTGTGGGAAACCACCATGGATCCGGAAAGCCGCCGCATGCTGCGCGTCACCGTAAAAGACGCGATTGCAGCGGACCAGCTCTTCACCACCCTGATGGGTGATGCGGTTGAACCACGTCGTGCCTTTATCGAAGAGAATGCCCTGAAAGCGGCGAACATCGATATTTAATGTAACGCCCCGCGTTCCAGGCCCGGTAAGCGCTAGCGCCACCGGGCTTTTCTTTGCCCGCAAAAGAGGAATCCCGCTTCCCCTTTCTATCCCCCTTTTCTTTACTGTTTTTTGAGCGGAATCGCGTTAGCATGAGTCCAGACTCATTCCAACCGGGGATCCCATGGCTATCAAACTCATTGCAATCGATATGGACGGCACGCTGCTGCTGCCAGATCACACCATCTCTCCAGGCGTTAAGAACGCGATTGCCGCAGCCCGTGCGAAAGGCGTGAACGTGGTGCTGTGCACCGGTCGTCCGTATGCTGGCGTCCACAGCTACCTGAAAGAGCTGCACATGAATGAGCCGGGTGATTACTGCATTACCTACAACGGCGCGCTGGTGCAGAAAGCGGCCGATGGCAGCACGGTGGCGCAAACGGCGCTGAGCTATGACGATTACCGCTATCTGGAACAACTCTCCCGCGACGTGGGCTCGCACTTCCACGCCCTCGACCGCAACACGCTTTACACTGCCAACCGCGACATCAGCTACTACACGGTGCATGAATCCTTCGTCGCCACTATCCCGCTGGTGTTCTGCGAAGCGGATAAGATGGATCCGGCTACCCAGTTCCTGAAAGTGATGATGATTGATGAGCCTGCGATTCTGGATCAGGCCATCGCCCGCATCCCGGCGGAAGTAAAAGAGAAGTACACCGTGCTGAAAAGTGCGCCGTACTTCCTCGAAATCCTCGATAAACGCGTTAATAAAGGCACCGGCGTGAAGTCGCTGGCCGACGCGCTGGGGATTAAACCGGAAGAGATCATGACCCTGGGCGATCAGGAAAATGACATTGCGATGCTGGAATATGCTGGCTTAGGCGTGGCGATGGAAAACGCGATCCCGTCGGTGAAAGAGGTGGCTAATTTCGTCACCAAATCTAACCTCGAAGACGGCGTGGCATACGCTATTGAGAAGTTTGTACTGAACTAAGACCTGGCAAAATCCGCGCTCCATGACCCGCACACGTTGCGGGTTTTTTTATCCCTGCAGGAACCTTTCTTTAACATTCCTTTCACTGATTGTTCTTTTTGTGATCCAGATTGTAGTACAACATTATCTGATTGTACTACATTACGACCACGGCAATGACGAATAGCATCACGTTTGTACTGCAAAATTGAGGCGAAATTCAGCGGTCGCGGTAAAGTAGTGATGGACATACAGAGCACAAGGACTCTCCATGACTCTCAATAAAACCGATCGCATCGTCATTACGCTGGGCACCCAGATTGTGGGTGGCAAATACGTTCCCGGCTCGCCGCTGCCCGCAGAGGCGGAGCTGTGTGAGGAGTTTGAAACCTCGCGCAACATCATTCGGGAAGTGTTCCGCTCGCTGATGGCGAAGCGGCTGATTGAAATGAAGCGTTATCGCGGCGCCTTTGTCGCCCCGCGTAACCAGTGGAACTACCTCGATACCGACGTTCTGCAGTGGGTGCTGGAAAACGACTATGACCCACGGCTGATCGGCGCGATGAGCGAGGTGCGAAACCTGGTGGAACCGGCTATCGCGCGCTGGGCGGCAGAACGCGCAACCTCCGGCGACCTGGCGCAGATTGAGTCGGCCCTGAACGACATGATCGCCAACAACCAGGACCGGGATGCCTTTAACGAGGCGGATATCCGCTACCACGAAGCGGTGCTGCAGTCGGTGCATAACCCGGTGTTACAGCAGCTGAGCGTGGCGATCAGCTCGCTACAGCGAGCAGTATTTGAACGAACCTGGATGGGTGATGAGGCCAACATGCCGAAGACGCTCCAGGAACATAAAGCGCTGTTCGATGCGATACGGCATCAGGACAGCGATGCGGCAGAGCAGGCGGCATTAACCATGATCGCCAGCTCAACACGAAGGTTGAAGGAAATCACATGACATCTCGCTACATCGCAATTGACTGGGGATCAACCAATCTGCGCGCCTGGCTGTATCAGGGCGAGCAGTGCCTGGAGAGCAGGCAATCCGAAGCAGGCGTCACGCGTCTGAACGGTAAATCCCCCGAGGCGGTGTTAGCAGAGGTGACACAAAACTGGCGCGACGGCGCCACGCCGGTGGTGATGGCGGGAATGGTCGGCAGCAACGTGGGCTGGAAGATAGCCCCATATCTGCCGATTCCTGCCCATTTCTCTGCCATTGGCGAACAGTTAACGTCCGTTGGCGACAACGTCTGGATCATTCCCGGCTTGCGCGTCTCACGTGACGATAACCATAACGTAATGCGCGGCGAAGAGACCCAGCTGCTCGGCGCGCGCACGCTCTCTCCTTCTTCTGTCTACGTGATGCCCGGTACGCACTGTAAATGGGTGCAGGCCGATGCTCAGCAGATCCACGATTTTCGCACCGTGATGACCGGCGAATTGCACCATTTGCTGCTTAAGCATTCGCTGGTGGGTGCCGGTTTACCTGAGCAAGAAGCCTCGCCTGAGGCGTTTGCCGCCGGGCTTGAACGCGGGATCGCTTCCCCTGCCGTTTTGCCGCAGCTTTTTGAGGTTCGCGCCTCGCACGTGCTGGGAACCCTTCCCCGCGAGCAGGTCAGCGAATTTTTATCGGGCCTGCTGATTGGCGCAGAAGTCGCCACCCTGAGCGAGCAGTTCGCCGGGCAGCAGTCCATCACCCTCGTCGCGGGTTCATCACTGACTTCACGTTACCGTCAGGCGTTCCACGCCATCGGGCGCGATGTGGCGGCGGTGGAAGGCGACACGGCATTTCAGGCAGGAATAAGGAGCATCGCTCATGCAGTGGCAAACTAATCTTCCCCTTATCGCGATTCTGCGCGGCATCACCCCTGACGAGGCTTTAGCCCACGTTGGCGCGGTGATTGACGCCGGATTCGACGCGGTGGAAATCCCGCTCAACTCCCCGGCGTGGGAAAAAAGCATTCCGGCGGTTGTGGATGCCTTTGGCGACAGGGCGCTGATTGGCGCAGGAACCGTCTTACAGCCTGAGCAGGTGGATCGGCTGGCGAAGATGGGCTGCAAGCTTATCGTTACGCCGAATATCAACCCTGAGGTGATCCGCCGTGCGGTGGATTACGGCATGACCGTGTGCCCAGGGTGCGCCACCGCCACAGAAGCCTTTACCGCTCTCGATGCGGGCGCGCAGTCGCTCAAAATTTTCCCGTCGTCGGCCTTTGGCCCGGAATACATCAAAGCGCTGAAAGCGGTCTTGCCCGCCAGCGTCCCGGTCTTTGCCGTGGGCGGCGTAACGCCAGAAAACCTGGCTCAATGGATGAAAGCCGGTTGTGTCGGCGCGGGGCTGGGCAGCGATCTCTATCGCGCCGGGCAGACCGTAGAACGTACCGCGCAGCAGGCAGCGGCATTTGTGAAAGCGTATCGAGAGGCAGTGAAATGAAAATAACCAAACTCACCACGTACCGTTTACCTCCGCGTTGGATGTTCCTGAAAATCGAAACCGACGAAGGGGTGGTTGGCTGGGGCGAGCCGGTCATCGAAGGCCGTGCGCGCACCGTCGAAGCGGCGGTGCATGAGCTGGGTGAATACCTGATTGGTCAGGATCCGGCACGCATTAACGACCTGTGGCAGGTGATGTACCGCGCGGGCTTCTACCGCGGCGGCCCGATCATGATGAGCGCTATCGCCGGTATCGACCAGGCGCTGTGGGATATCAAAGGCAAAGTGCTGAATGCCCCGGTCTGGCAGCTGATGGGCGGCCTGGTGCGCGACAAAATCAAAGCGTATAGCTGGGTAGGTGGCGACCGTCCGGCAGAGGTGATCGACGGCATCAACAAGCTGCGCGGCATCGGTTTTGACACCTTTAAGCTCAACGGCTGCGAGGAGATGGGCATTATCGACAACTCGCGTGCGGTCGATCGCGCCGTGAATACCGTGGCGCAGATCCGAGAGGCCTTCGGCAACGAGATTGAATTTGGTCTGGACTTCCACGGCCGCGTCAGCGCGCCGATGGCGAAAGTGCTGATCAAAGAGCTGGAGCAGTATCGTCCGCTGTTTATCGAAGAGCCGGTGCTGGCCGAGCAGGCGGAGTACTATCCGAAACTGGCGGAACAGACCCATATTCCGATCGCGGCGGGCGAACGTATGTTCTCGCGCTTCGAGTTCAAACGCGTGCTGGAAGCGGGCGGCGTTGCGATTCTGCAGCCGGATCTCTCCCACGCGGGCGGCATCACCGAATGCTACAAAATTGCCGGGATGGCAGAAGCCTACGACGTGGCGCTGGCGCCGCACTGCCCACTGGGGCCGATTGCATTGGCCGCCTGTCTGCATGTGGACTTCGTCTCGCGCAACGCCGTGTTCCAGGAACAGAGCATGGGCATTCACTACAACAAGGGCGCGGAGCTGCTCGACTTTGTGAAAAATAAAGAAGACTTCAGCATGGAAGGCGGTTTCTTCAAACCGTTAACCAAGCCGGGCCTTGGCGTGGAGATCGACGAAGCCAAAGTCATTGAGCTGAGTAAAAATGCGCCGGACTGGCGTAACCCACTGTGGCGTCATGAAGACGGTTCTGTAGCAGAGTGGTAAATGCGCGTCATACTTCGCGCTGGTGATGCGTTGGCTACGCTTTCTTACCCCGGTCACATACTTTTGTATGCTCCCGGGGATGCGAAAACTTGCCGCCTTCCCCCAGCACGAATTATTTAGCGCATTCTGGTTAAGTTTTTAATTAAAAAATCAAATACACCCTCTGTAATTTACAGGGCATGGTGAGCGGCTTCGCTATGCCCAAAATCTGGAGACAGATTGCAATGGATATTCCAGTTACTGCTACAAAAACCGGGCGTCGCCGTTACCTGACGCTGATGATGATCTTTATTACCGTGGTCATCTGCTATGTCGACCGCGCCAACCTGGCCGTGGCCTCGGCCCATATTCAGGAAGAGTTTGGTATCACCAAAGCGGAAATGGGTTACGTCTTCTCGGCCTTTGCCTGGCTCTATACGCTCTGCCAGATCCCGGGCGGCTGGTTCCTCGACCGCGTCGGCTCGCGCCTGACCTACTTTATCGCCATTTTCGGCTGGTCCGTGGCGACCCTGTTCCAGGGCTTTGCCACCGGCTTAATGTCGCTGATTGGCCTGCGTGCTATCACCGGTATTTTCGAAGCTCCGGCATTCCCGACCAACAACCGTATGGTCACCAGCTGGTTCCCGGAGCATGAGCGCGCCTCTGCGGTCGGGTTCTATACCTCTGGCCAGTTTGTCGGCCTCGCGTTCCTGACCCCGCTACTGATCTGGATCCAGGAGCTGCTGAGCTGGCACTGGGTATTTATCGTCACCGGCGGGATCGGCATTATCTGGTCGTTTATCTGGATTAAGGTCTATCAGCCGCCGCGTCTCACTAAAAGCATCAGCAAAGCCGAGCTGGATTACATCCGCGATGGCGGTGGTCTGGTCGACGGCGATGCACCAGTGAAAAAAGAGGCGCGTCAGCCGCTGACCAAAGCCGACTGGAAGCTGGTGTTCCACCGTAAGCTGGTGGGCGTTTACCTGGGCCAGTTTGCTGTCACCTCGACGCTGTGGTTCTTCCTCACCTGGTTCCCGAACTACCTGACCCAGGAGAAAGGTATTACCGCGCTGAAGGCGGGCTTTATGACCACGGTGCCGTTCCTGGCAGCCTTCTTTGGCGTGCTGCTCTCCGGCTGGCTGGCGGATAAGCTGGTGAAAAAAGGCTACTCCCTCGGCATCGCGCGTAAAACGCCGATCATCTGTGGGCTGCTGATCTCCACCTGTATCATGGGCGCAAACTACACCAACGATCCGGTGTGGATTATGACTCTGATGGCGGTTGCATTCTTCGGGAATGGCTTTGCCTCTATCACCTGGTCGCTGGTATCGTCACTGGCACCGATGCGTCTGATTGGCCTGACCGGCGGAGTGTTTAACTTCGTTGGTGGCCTGGGCGGGATCACCGTGCCGCTGGTGATCGGTTACCTGGCACAGGACTACGGTTTCGGCCCGGCGCTGGTCTATATCTCAGCGGTAGCTCTGATTGGCGCGCTCTCCTACATCCTGCTGGTAGGCGACGTGAAACGGGTAGGCTAATCCCCGGCAATGCTATACCCTGATGCCACATCCGCGCATCAGGGTATCCTCATGAAACAAATCACCTTCGCTCCCCGCAACCATCAGCTCACCAACACCCGCACCTGGACCGCAGATAGCCAGTGGTTGGTCTTTGACGTCCGTCCTTCCGGCGCGTCCTTTACCGGCGAAACCATAGAGCGGGTTAACGTCGAAACCGGCGAGGTGGAGGTGATTTATCGCGCCAGCAACGGCGCGCACGTTGGGGTGGTGACCGTTCATCCTGCAGAAAATCAATACGTCTTTATTCACGGCCCGCAAAATCCTGATGCCCACTGGCAGTACGATTTTCACCACCGCCAGGGGGTGATTGCCGGACAGGGGCAGGTAAACAATCTCGATGCGATGGATATTACCGCGCCCTTCACGCCCGGCGCGCTGCGCGGCGGTAGCCATGTCCATGTATATAGCCCGGACGGGCAGTACGTCAGCTTTACCTATAACGACCACGTGCTGCACGATTACGATCCGAAGCGCGATTTACGCAACGTGGGCGTGGCTGCACCCTTTGGTCCGGTGACACCCGCAGGCAACCATCCGCGGGAATATGCCGGCACACACTGGAGCGTACTGGTCAGCTGTACAACCCCGACGCCGCAACCCGGCAGCGATGAGATCAACCGCGCCTATGAAGAGGGCTGGATCGGCAACGACCGGCTGGCTTTTATCGGCGATACCCTTTCCGCTGACGGTGAAAAAGTGCCTGAGCTGTTTATCGTTGACCTGCCGAAAGACGAACAGGGCTGGAAACAGGCGGGCGATCTCCCGCTGCAGGGCACGAAGGATCGTATGCCCGCACCTCCTGCCGGGGTGAAGCAGCGCCGTTTAACCTTTACCCATGACCATCGTTATCCGGGGCTGGTGAACGTGCCGCGTCACTGGATACGCAGTAACCCGCAGGCGACGCAAATCGCGTTTCTGATGCGTGATGATAAAGGTGTGGTGCAGCTGTGGCTGATCGCGCCGGAAGGGGAAAAGCCCCGGCAGCTCACCCATAATCAACGCGATATCCAGTCGGCCTTTAACTGGCATCCGGCGGGCCATTCGCTGGGGTTTGTGCTGGAGGATCGTATTGCGTGCTGCGATGCCACATCTGGTGAAGTAACGTTTTTGACGTCCGATCACGGCAACCCGCCGTCGGGGGATGCGGTGGTTTACTCGCCTGACGGGCGCTATCTGGCCTGGATGGAGGAGGTCGAGGGCTTCCGTCAATTGTGGATAACAGAAACCGGGTGCTAATCAGCGAGAGGGCATCTCAGCGGGGGGGATGACGGCGTTGGTCGCCAGCGTCTTCTCCTCGCTTTGCTCCACGCGGGAGCGAACGGATTTATCCTTGCGGAAAAGATCCCACGGCAGCAGCAGGGTATCAACAACAGCAGTAAACGGCATATCCAGCACCACCAGGGATTTGGTGCCCCAGTTGGTGTCGTCATCCGCCAGCATGTTCGCGCTGGCGCGCGTTCCGGGATACGTTCCTTCTTTACCGCCGGTGTGAGACATCACGCTCGAACATCCGCAAAGCACAACCACCGCGCTGCACATCGTCAGCTTTATCAGAACATTTTTCATTATCAGTCAGTCATCATCAATGGCCCAATACAGACCCGCAACCGGGTTTATAACGGGCCATTGTCAAAATGAATAGTTGAAAAGTACCGCTCTGTGGCACCTATCGCATTTTAACCTTACGTGCTGTAGTCCCAGTCTATTCCAGTACCCGCAAAGTGCAAAAAATTCTCGCTGCGCTGCTCTTGAAAAGACCGGAAGCAGACCCATTTTAAGAGTGTATCAATGAACAAACGTGCCTGAGGGGCGTTTGGGATACCCCAGCCTGTCCACCGTGGAAGGCGACAATTCTTGCTGATTTCAGGAGTTTTAACTGTATGCGTAACTTTGATCTTTCTCCGCTTTATCGTTCAGCCATTGGCTTCGATCGTCTGTTCAATCATTTAGAAAACAACCAAAGCCAGAGCAACGGCTACCCTCCATACAATGTTGAATTGGTTGACGAAAACCACTATCGCATCGCGATTGCCGTGGCCGGTTTTGCTGAAAGCGAACTGGAGATCACCGCGCAGGACAACCTGCTGGTGGTGAAAGGCGCTCATGCGGGCGAGCAGAAAGAACGTACCTATCTCTATCAGGGCATCGCGGAACGTAACTTTGAGCGTAAGTTCCAGTTAGCTGAGAACATTCACGTTCACGGCGCGAACCTGGTCAACGGCCTGCTGTATATCGATCTGGAACGTGTGATCCCGGAAGCGAAAAAACCGCGCCGTATCGAAATTAATTAATTGTTCGGGTCGCTGCGGCGGCCCATACCTGAATGCTTGCCGATATCGGGAGCAAAGGCGGATCCAACAGGATTTGCCGGGACAACTGCGCACAAAATTGTGCCGAACTCGCTTCTCAGAAGGAGAACTACCATGCGTAATTACGACTTATCCCCTCTGCTGCGTCAGTGGATCGGTTTTGACAAACTGGCTAACGCGCTGCAAAGCACCACTGAAAGCCAGACCTTCCCGCCGTATAACATCGAAAAGAGCGACGATAACCACTATCGCATTACGCTCGCGGTAGCGGGTTTTAGCCAGCAGAACCTTGATATCCAGCTGGAAGGCACGCGCCTGACGGTAAAAGGCACCCCGGAAAAACCGGAGACCGAAACCAAATGGCTGCACCAGGGGCTGGTCACTCAGCCGTTCAGCCTGAGCTTTACCCTCGCTGAACATATGGAAGTGACGGGTGCCACCTTCACTAACGGGTTGCTGCATATCGACATCACCCGCAACGTGCCGGAAGAGATTGCTCCGCAGCGGATCGCCATCAGCGAACGCCCGGCGTTGAATAGCTAATGCCATCGTGTCGAGTGGCGCTACGCTTACCCGACCTACATAGCTCGTAGGCCCGTGCAAGCGAAGCGCCGCCGGGCAAACCTGAAGCCTCGCTCCGCGAGGCTTTTTTGTGCGCCATCGCCCATACAACCCGCCTGCGCTCTGCGAGAATCCCTGTTAATAATAATGTTATTCACGGGGATGCCGTCATGAGTGATATAGCGTTAACGGTCAGTATTCTGGCGTTGGTTGCGGTGGTCGGGCTGTGGATAGGCAATGTCAAAATCCGCGGCGTCGGGTTCGGCATTGGCGGCGTGCTGTTTGGCGGAATATTTGTCAGTCATTTTGCCGACCAGCTGGGCATCACCCTTAGCGCGCAAATGCTGCATTTTATTCAGGAATTTGGCCTGATCCTCTTCGTTTACACCATCGGCATTCAGGTCGGGCCCGGCTTTTTCGCCTCGCTGCGCGTCTCGGGCCTGCGCCTCAACCTCTTTGCGATGGGGATTGTGGTAATGGGCGGGCTGGTCACCGCTCTGCTGCATAAACTCTTCGCCATCCCGCTGCCGGTGGTGTTGGGCATATTCTCCGGCGCGGTCACCAACACCCCCGCACTGGGGGCCGGGCAGCAAATCCTGCGCGATCTGGGGATTGAGTCCGGCATCGTGGATCAGATGGGTATGAGCTACGCCATGGCCTACCCGTTCGGCATCTGCGGCATTCTGCTCACCATGTGGCTGATGCGCGTTCTGTTTCGCATTAACGTCGAGCAGGAAGCGCAGCAGCACGAATCCACGCTTACCCAGGGTAAGGCGCTGATTAAAACCATCAACATCCGCGTCGACAACCCTAATCTTAACAGCCTGGCGATCCAGGATGTGCCGATCCTCAACAGCGCCAATATTATCTGTTCCCGCCTGAAGCGCGAGCAGACGCTGATGGTGCCGCTGCCCGGCACGGTGATCCAGACCGGCGATCTGCTGCACCTCGTCGGCCAGCCGGCGGACCTGCATAACGCCCGACTGGTGATTGGTCAGGAGGTTGATACCTCGCTCTCCACCCGCGGCACCGATATGCGCGTTGAGCGGGTGGTGGTAACGAACGAGCGAGTTTTAGGCAAGAAAATCCGCGAATTACAGGCAAAAGAGCGTTATGACGTGGTGATCTCACGGCTGAATCGCGCCGGGATTGAGCTGGTGGCCAGCCCGGAGGCCAGCCTGCAGTTTGGTGATATCCTCAACCTGGTCGGGCGTCCGGCCTCCATCGATGCCGTCGCCAATATTGTGGGCAACGCGCAACAAAAATTGCAGCAGGTACAGATGCTACCGGTATTTATCGGCATCGGTCTTGGCGTGCTGCTCGGCTCCATCCCGCTGTACGTGCCGGGGTTCCCGGTGGCGCTCAAGCTGGGGCTGGCAGGCGGGCCGCTGATTATGGCCCTGATCCTCGGGCGTATCGGCTGCGTAGGTAAGCTCTACTGGTTTATGCCCCCGAGCGCCAACCTCGCCCTGCGCGAGCTGGGGATCGTCCTGTTTCTGGCGGTGGTGGGGCTGAAATCGGGCGGTGATTTCGTCGAGACGCTGGCCCGCGGCGACGGGGTCAGCTGGATTGGCTATGGCATACTTATTACCGCCGTCCCGCTGATTACTATGGGCATTCTGGCGCGGCTGTTGGCGAAGATGAACTACCTGACCCTGTGCGGCATGCTGGCCGGTTCGATGACCGACCCTCCGGCGCTGGCGTTTGCCAACAACCTGCACGCCACCAGCGGTGCGGCGGCGCTCTCCTACGCCACGGTCTATCCGCTGGTGATGTTCATGCGCATTATCACACCGCAATTGCTGGCGGTGCTGTTCTGGGGGATGGGTTAAACCGCTAACCCTAATCTGGCGAACTGCTCTGCCGGGGCGTCGCTCTCACGTAGCAGACGCACCAGCAGGGCGATCATCCGCGCTTCGATGGCCTTATCCTCAATCGGGCACTGCTGGTACGGATCGGTGTGTAAATCGAACAGCAGATGGCCGACGCGATTGACTCCCGGGTATTTTTCCTGGGCCGGAATCCGCAGCGTTTTAACCCCTTTGGTAAAGCGGAAGGGCGGTGCCAGGGCAATCGACTCCAGCTCATCCGGGGTAAAGCGGGTATTCATCTTGATCGGCATCAGGGTGTAGTTGGCGATGTCATTCTCACGCCCGGGCAGCGCGGCGCGCATATAGACATAGCGCCCGTCCGTGACGTTAACATGCCCGCTGAAGACCCCGAACAGCGCAGCGTCACGCACCGGGGTGTCATCCTCAAGAATGCGGGCTAACGGGCGACCCTGAACATCAGGCGGGATGGGCTGGTTAAAGAACTCCAGCAGCGTGGGCGCCCAGTCAATCATCTGCACCAGCGCATCCCGCTGTACCCCCTGCCGGGCGCTGCGCGGATCCCAGATAAACAATTGGTTATTCGCCACCTCGTTGTAATAGGGCATCTGGTTTTTTGCCCACCAGCCATGCTCCCCGAGCAAAAAGCCGTGATCGGTCCCGACAATCAACATCGTATCGCGCCACAAATCGTGGCGGTCCATCAGGTCGAGAATGCGCCCCAGGTTGCGATCGCACATGGAGACCAGGGCGCGATAGCGGCAGCGAATATGCTCTACCGCCTCCGGGCTCTCTTCCACTTTGCCGCGCGGCCAGTCGTAGTGCGGGCCCTCCCAGGGATCCTGATACAACGAGAGATAGGCTTCAGTGGTATAAACGGCTCGTGCGGGTCGAAGGTTTCCACCTGCAGCAGCCAGCTGTCCTGCTGATGATTTTTGTCGATGAACTCGCATCCGGCGTTAAAGACCCGGGTTTGCGGGAAGTCCGCCTCCTGTTGAATGTAGTCGCGGTTGACCCAGTCGTGTCGCCAGAGCCCGGAGACGCCACCGCCGGTTTGCTTCTGCGGCACCCGCAATACCTCCGGGATCGCCGGGTCGGCGACGCTGGCCTTCCAGTGATCCCCCTCCTGGCCGCGGATAATTTCCCATGAGCTGTAGCGATTATGGTAGTTACCCCCGCCGTCCTCCCAGTAGTGCAGATGGTCGCTAATCAGGTGGGTATAAACGCCCGCTTTTTTCAGCAGCTCCGGCATGGAGTCGTCGAACGGCTCCAGCGGCCCCCACTCCCGATGCAGAAAATTATACCGGCCGGTGTGCAGCTCCCGGCGAGCCGGCATGCAGGGCATACTGCCGACATAGCTGTTGTTGAAGGTGGCGCAGCGGGCCGCCAGACGCTGGAAGTTCGGCGCCCGGGTGATCGTATCCCCGTAAGGCGGCAGATAGTGTTTATTCAGGCTGTCGAAGAGCAGAATGATCGCTTTCATCGTCGCTCCTTAACGGGCCTTTACCAGATGCGGGAAATGTTCTTCCACCACGGCATAGATCTGCTTCCCTATGGTCTCTCCGTCCATAATATTTTCGATGGGGATCAGATACTGCCCATGGCGCGGATCGAGGCTCACCACATCAATCAGTTTTTTCGAAATGGCGAAGATATCGGCCCATTCGGTAAATCCGCCGACCTCGCCCGCGGCGGTATGCTCCATGTCGAAATGAATGTCATATTTGGCTAACGCTTTTTTCACCACCGTCTGCAACATCACGCTACTGCCGACACCGTAGCCGCATACAAACAGAATATTAATTTTGTCTTTCATAACGATATCCTTTTCACAATGAGATGATTTAGCCCGCGTAAGGCCCGAGATGGAACGTTGAGGCAATAAACTTAAGTACTTCGCAAATCGCTGGCCATAACGTCGCCCAGTCGAAAATACCGGTCCAGCCCACCCCTTCGGCGGCGAGTCCGGTTAAGGGAATGGCCCATACGGTGCCGAAGGTTTGAATAATCCCCAGCAGGAAAGTACAAATAATCACGGCGCGATAACCACCCAGCCGGTTAGCTAATACTCCAATTGGGCCGCCGGAGAAAAATAATGGTACAAAACCGGGAAGCACCATAATATGGCTATGGGTAATAAGCAGAATGCCCATCGAGAAAATAGTGCCGAAGGTACAGAAAATAAATCCGAGGGTGGCGGCATTCGGGGAGAAGGGTAATAACGCTGCGACATCGACGGCGGGAATAGCATCCGGAATTAAACGATCCTGCCAGCCTTTAAACGAGGCGTTAATTTCCCCGACCATCATGCGCACGCCCTGCAACAGGATCACCATATACATAGAGAACTGCAGGCCGAGATTAATAATGTAGATATACCAGGGCTTACCTTTTGCCATGGCCTGAACGTTATCGATGCCGGTGGTCAGTAAGAACCCGCCAACGAACAGGGTCATCACTATGGCGATGGAGGTGACGTTATGGTTAAAAATCGCCAGCCAGCCGGGTAGCTTCATGTTTTCAGCATCCTGCTTCTCAGCGTCGCCAAACAGGTGGGCAAATTTCGAGAAGAACCAGATCCCCAGCATCTGGTTATGAGCAATGGTAAAGCCCGCATTATTGGTGATTTTAGCGACCGGTTTGGCGATCAGGGTCGTGGCGAACGCCCAGAATACCCCGGTTAAAATTCCGGCGATAATAATTGACTGCACCCAGCCAAAGCCCAGCCAGAAGACGATCAGCCACAGCACTGCCTGGGAGTGAGACACCCCGGTATTGCCGGTCAGAAAAATGCCTTTTACCTTTGTGTAGCGGCCAAATAAAACCAGCAGCAGGTTGGTAAAAAAGGCCAGCGCAAACACATAGCCCACAAAACCGAAATTATCCCCAAGCGCAATCTGGGTTGCCGCTTTCATGGCATAGGAATCCATTAAATAACCATGGATCCCATAATATTTACTGACCGCATCGGCAACGGGTTTAAAGGTGGCTGAAAACTGAAACCCGCCAAAGAGCACCATCATTAATCCCACCATGGCGCTAACCATACCGGTAATAATTTTAATCGGCGATTTCTTATCAAGGGCATAACCTAGTCCCACCAGCAATCCAATTAAAATAGCGGGTTCGGTTAGAAAGGATTGTATTACTGAAATAAAGTCAGAAAACATAATGCAGTCAACCTCCGTGATATTCGCTTCCGGATGAATAAAATCCAGCTGAGTGTTGCTTGTAATTTAATAACGGAACGACTAATAGTTTATTTGGTAAGATATTTTGAAAGCGAAATCACTTTAATAATCAAATATTGTCATTTAAAGATTAAGTTTGATTTTTTGTGATTCTATTTGCAAAAATAGGCAGCATATAATTTGAGATTATTTAACTGAACAATAAATACAAAGCTTGTATATATGCCCGTTGTTCAGGGTAGAGAGGCGGTCCCCGGATACGTTACTATTGCCGCAGTTTTGTACAACGGGCAGTCAGACAGGAGACGTCATGAAAATTTCCCGCCTCGGCGAAGCGCCGGATTATCGCTTCTCGCTGGCAAACGAGCGTACCTTTCTGGCGTGGATCCGCACCGCGCTGGGCTTTCTGGCGGCCGGTGTCGGCCTCGACCAGCTGGCGCCCGATTTTGCCACGCCGGTGATCCGCCAGCTGCTGGCGCTGCTGCTGTGCCTCTTTTCCGGGGGGCTGGCGATCTACGGCTACCTGCGCTGGCTGCGGAATGAAAAGGCGATGCGTCTGAAAGAAGATCTGCCCTACACCCACAGTCTGCTGCTGGTCAGCCTGATCCTGATGATAGTGGCGGTGATTGTGATGGGGCTGGTACTGTATGGCGGATAGCCGCAAAGCGCGCCGTCTGGCCGACCCGGGGCTGCAACCGGAGCGCACCTCGCTCGCCTGGCTGCGCACGCTGTTTGGTTATGGCGCGTTGATGGTGCTGGCGGTCAGGCACAACTGGCAGCAGGCGGGCCCGCTGTTCTGGGTGGCGCTGGGCGTGCTGGCGATGGTGGCGCTGATCCTCTGGCACTACACCCGCAATCGCGCGCGGATGGACGTTTCGCTGTACGACTTTTCAGCATCCCGACCGGTGCGTATTAAATTTATGATCGCCCTCGCAGTGTTATCCCTCGCATTACTGTTTGCTGCTAGTCACGTTCACCATCTCATCATTTTTATCAGGGATTTTGCATGACAGGATGTCAGGTCATGGCCAAGCCGGCCAGTTCACTTTGCAATCTCGATTGCCGCTACTGTTTTTATATCGATAAGCCCCAGCAGCCGATCATGGACGACGCCACGCTGGAAACCTTCATCCAACAGCATATCGCCGCCCAGCCCGGGCCGGAGGTGCAGTTTGCCTGGCAGGGTGGAGAGCCGACGCTTTGCGGGCTGGATTTCTTCCGCCGCGTCGCGGCGTTGCAGCACCGCTATGGCGGAGGAAAGCGCATCACCAACGCCTTTCAGACCAACGGGATCCTGCTCAACGACGCCTGGTGTCGGTTCTTTCGCGAGCAGGGCTGGCTGGTGGGTATCTCGCTGGATGGCCCGGCGGCGCTGCATGATGCATATCGCGTCAGCCGCAGCGGCAATCCTACTCATCACAAGGTATTGGCGGCGATAGAGAAGCTGCGCGCCCATCGGGTGTCGTTTAACCTCCTGACGGTCATTAACCGGCAGAACAGCCGCCAGCCGGAGCGCCTGTATCGCTATTTACGGGCGCTGGGCACGCCCTTTCTGCAATTTCTTCCGCTGCAGGAGCACGATAATCCGGAATCGGTCAGCGATCGGCAGTGGGGAGAATTCCTGTCGACGGTATTTGACGTCTGGGTGCGGGAGGATATTGGTCGCGTCTTTGTGCAGCTCTTCGACTCAACGCTGGGGGTGTGGTGCGGCTATCCGTCGCAGATATGTTCTCTTGCCGCCACCTGCGGCCACGCCTTTGCGCTGGAGGCCAATGGCGATCTCTTCCAGTGCGATCACTACGTCTGGCCCCAGTACCGGCTGGGCAACATCCATCAGACGCCGCTGGCAGAGCTTAATCAGAGCGAGGCGGCCATCGCCTTTGGGCTGCGCAAGCAAACAGACCTATCCGCCGAGTGTCGGGCCTGCCCGATGCGTCACCTGTGTAACGGCGATTGCCCTAAACACCGGGTGGATGGCAAAAGCGCGCTCTGCGCGGGGTATCAGGCGTTCTTCCGCCACTCCGCCCCGCATATGCGGGTGATGCGCGATTTAATCCGCCATCACCGTTCGCCCATAGAGCTGATGGCGCTGCTCCAGCAGAGCCATCGGGCAAGTTAACGCCCTTTCGCCAGGTACTTCGCCATCTCCTCGTCCGGCACCATCCCGCCGCCGGTTGCCCACACCAGGTGGGTGGCGTTCTCCAGCGAATAACGACCGGAGGCGGCGAGGCGCACCGGCCCGGCCATCCCCGCCAGCGCCGACGGCTCAAGGCGGATGTTCTCCTCCTGCGCCAGCCAGCTCAGCATGTCGTACATACTCTGATCGGAGAGGGTGTAGAACCCGTCGAGCAGGCGCTCCATGGCGCGGCCAACAAAGCCGGAGGCACGGCCTACCGCCAGACCATCCGCCGCGGTGAGGTTATCGATCCCCAGATCCTGCACCGCAATCTCATCATGCAGACCGGTATACACCCCCAGCAGCATGCACGGGGAGTGGGTAGGTTCGGCAAAAATACAGTGAACATGATCGCCAAAGGCCAGCTTCAGCCCGAACGCCACTCCGCCAGGGCCCCCGCCCACGCCGCACGGCAGATAGACAAACAGGGGATGATCCGCATCCACCACCCGGCCCTGTTCGGCAAACTGCGCTTTCAGACGCTCGCCTGCCACGGCATAGCCTAAGAACAGGGTGCGGGAGTTTTCATCGTCGATAAAGAAGCAGTTCGGATCGTTTTCCGCCGCCTTGCGCCCTTGCTCCACAGCCACGCCGTAATCCTGCTCATATTCCACCACCGTCACGCCGTGGCTGCGCAGTTTTGCCTTCTTCCACTCGCGGGCGTCGGCGGACATGTGCACCGTCACCTTAAAGCCGATGCGGGCGCTCATGATGCCAATGGACATCCCGAGGTTGCCGGTCGACCCCACTGCGATGCTGTACTGGCTGAAGAAGTCCTTAAAGCGGGGCTCCAGCAGGATACTGTAATCGTCGTCGAGGCTGAGCAGCCCGGCGGCCAGGGCCAGTTTTTCCGCATGGGTCAGCACTTCATAGATCCCGCCGCGGGCTTTAATCGAGCCGGAGATCGGCAGATGACTGTCTTTTTTCAGCAGCAGGGTGCCGGGGATTGCGATGTTTGATTCCTGTTGCAAGCGCTGATGCATCGCCGGAATAGCGACCAGATCGGATTCAATGATGCCGTGGTTTGCGGCGGTTTCCGGAAAAGCTTTTGCCAGATAAGGGGCAAAACGCGCCAGGCGGGCATGGGCGTCGTCCACTTCCGCCTGGGTCAGGCCGACCCAGGGTAACCCGTCGGCCAGCGTCGTGGCGTTCGGGTTAAACCAGGTAGTCTCTTGCAGGGCAATCAGATCGTTGAGCAGGGGGTACTGCGCGATTAACTTCAGATGTTCTGGCGTCATAGGATCCTCTCAGGCGTATCCCCTTAAGAAAACAGGAAACCAGCCTGAGGGCAAGATCCGCTTACACCGCCTGCTCGTGATGCGAGGCGCGGGAGGCCAGCGGCAGCCAGCAGAGCACAATCAGCAGGCCCATAAGCGTCATCAGCAGCCCGAGGCTGGCCTGTCCGTTTTGCGGCATCATCGCCGAGAGCCAGGCCAGCGCGCCGGAGCCGATATTCTGCAGGCCCCCCACCAGCGCCCCGGCGGTGCCCGCCAGGAACGGGAAGGGCTCCATCGCGCCGCTGGTCGCCAGCGGGAACAGCATCCCCGCGCCAAAGAAGAAAAGCGCGGCCGGGATCAGCAGGGTCCAGACGTTCATCACCCCGAACAGCCCCGGGATCCACATCATCAGCCCTGCCAGCAGGCAGCTCACCACCGACTGCCACATCAGGGTGGTGAAGCGTTTATTGGCGCGTCCGGCAAACCAGGCACCGAAAAACGCCGCCGGGATCGGCAGAATAAACAGAATACTCACCACCATGCTGCTGAGGCTCAGCCCGGCACCCAACAGCACGCCCGAGCTGGCTTCGAACACTGCGATGCCCGCCAGGCCGCCCACCAGCATCAGCACGTAGCAGTTAAAGGCGCCGTTGCCGAAGAGGATTTTGTAGCTGGTGAGTAGTTTGGTGCGCGGCGCTTCAGTGGGCCGGGTTTCCGGCATCCAGCGCGCCATGCTGAAGGTAACGATGACGCACAGCACCAGCAGGAAGCCGTAGCAGGCGCGCCAGGACCACATGGTGTCCAGCAGGCCGCCAATGAGCGGGGCGAGCAGCGGGCTGACCAGAATGCCCATATTCAGCAGGCTGTTGGCATGCCGCAGCTGGGTGCCCTGATACATATCGCGCGGCAGGGTACGCGCCATCACCCCGCCGACGCCGGTGCCAACGCCCTGCAACGCGCTGGCGGCAATCAGCACGCTCAGGCTGTGGGTGGTCATGGCAATCACCGTGGCGATCATAAAAATCGTCATCCCGACCAGGATCACCGGACGGCGACCAACGCGATCCGAGAGCGGGCCGTAGAACAGCTGCGAGACGCCGTAGGTCAGCAGGTAAGCGCCCATCACGCTCTGCACCGCGCCTTCACGGACGTTGAGTTCCTTCGCCATATCCGCAATGGCCGGGATATAGATGGTTTGCGCCATCTGACCGACGGCGACCAGCAATACCAACATCAAGAGTAAATTAACGTTCCGCTGTCTTTTCATGTCGCTGAATACTTTTGCCAAAAGTGATAAATAAAGAATAAGTGACTACTCATTCCCATAAATGCGCGAGGAATCTACCACAGTGAGATGGCAAGTTAAGCATTGCGATGATGAATGGAAAACGGCATAAAAGGCAGGATTAATAAACAAGAACGGCAACTAAAGTTGCCATAGGATCGGGCCGGACGCTGCTGGCCCGTTACACTGCGCAGAATAACCGGTGCGTGACGCGCGGTTCATCCGCGACCAGCGTAAAGCCAGCCCGCTGGTAGAATGGCCAGGCGGTGTGGGGCGCATGGGTATTGAGAAAATCGAACCAGATGCTGGCATCGGCCATCACCACGGCGAGCAGTTGCCTGCCGATACCCAGACCACGACAGCTTTCGCTGATATAGAGATGGCGGATACGGCCAGCCCGCGGCTGCTGGCTGAACGGATCGCGGTTTAGCCCGCAAATCCCCACCAGTTTGCCGTTCAGAAACGCACCCAGCAGCTTTTCACCCGGGGCGTTAAAGCGATTTTCACCCCGCTCCCAGTTCTCTTCCAGCCTGCGCAACATATTGAAATTGAGCGCGGTGCTCTCGGCTTTCAGCGCGATATAGCCCGGCTCGTCCGGCGTGACAGGCTCAATTAATAAACGCAACATAGCATTCCCTCGTTATTAAAGAGGGGCGGTTTCCCGCCCCTCTCTGGTGCGGCTTGAACCTGAATCACTTAACGTATTTCAGGACAGCATCAAGCAGTTGCAGTGCTGCAACAATGAGTTTGAGGATAAGTACAACCATATCCACTACGCTCATACGCGTCTCCTCTGGTTAAGGAGCACGATGCTGGCGTACCTTTCCGCCGCCTGTGGCCAGCACCTTTGTTGACGTAACACAGTGTGCTCAGTTGGGGAGTGGAGGCGCTGACGGCACCACCCGTTTCAGCCAGGACTTCGTTGCGCCGGTGTACTACGAGCGGCTCCCCTCGCACCCTGTGAACACACCCAGTATAGATAAATACTGTATATATGAACAGTAATTTATGGACAAAACGTGAAGCGGGAGCCATACTCAAATGCGTCAAAATCCGTGCCGTAAATTGCGCGTTCCCGTGCGATCGCGTATACTTCGTGCGTTGACGTAACACAGTGTGCACTGCGGTCACCAGCCGCAAACGCTGTAAAAAAAACCTCGCTTCGGCGGGGTTTTTTGTTTTCATCACCCGACAAGCGAAACGTGATCCCTGACGCATTTTCAGGCAGATGAAAATAATTCCGTTGTCACGCCTGACAACCTGTGCTTGTATAAATCCACTCAATGATTCCAGAGACAGGTCTCCCATGACTGCATCCATGAACACCGCGACCCTACTAAAAACTGCGCACCCAGCCGCAGTGGTCGTCGTGCGTGTGGTGGTGGTCGTCGGCAATGCGCCGTAGGGACTGGATCAACACACGATTCCAAACCCCGCCGGCGCAAACCGGCGGGGTTTTTGTTTAAAGCCCCCCGGAAAGTCGGCCCATAAGAAGGACTGGAGCATGGCAAGTTCGGGCACAACATCACACAAGACGCGTTTCACTGGCGCGCAGTTAATCGTTCATTTACTGGAACGTCAGGGCATTACCACGGTTGCGGGTATTCCTGGTGGGACGGTACTCCCGCTGTATGACGCCTTAAGCCAGAGCACGCAGATCCGCCACGTGTTGGCGCGTCACGAGCAGGGTGCAGGCTTTATCGCGCAGGGCATGGCGCGAACCCAGGGCAAACCGGCGGTCTGTATGGCCTGTAGCGGGCCGGGCGCCACCAACCTGGTCACCGCCATCGCCGACGCGCGTCTCGACTCTATTCCGTTAGTCTGCATTACCGGCCAGGTGCCGGCCTCGATGATCGGCACCGATGCATTTCAGGAAGTGGACACCTACGGCATCTCTATCCCCATCACCAAGCACAACTATTTAGTGCGCGATATCAGCGAATTACCGCAGGTTATCAGCGATGCGTTCCGTATCGCCCAGTCCGGTCGTCCGGGCCCGGTGTGGATAGACATTCCTAAGGATGTGCAGACCGCTGAAATTGAGATCGACGTGCTGCCGGAGCCCGGCACCCGCGCGCCATCGCCAGCGTTCAGTGCAGACAGCGTGCGTGAAGCCGCCGCCATGATTAACGCCGCACAGCGCCCGGTGCTCTATCTGGGCGGCGGGGTGATTGATGCGCCAGACGCGGTGCGCGCCCTGGCAGAAAAAGCCAGCCTGCCGACCACCATGACCCTGATGGCGCTGGGCATGCTGCCAAAAGCGCACCCGCTGTCGCTGGGGATGCTCGGCATGCACGGCGCGCGCAGCACCAACTTTATTCTGCAGGAGGCGGATCTGCTGATCGTTCTCGGGGCACGTTTTGATGACCGGGCGATTGGCAAAACCGAGCAGTTCTGCCCGAACGCCAAAATTATTCATGTGGATATCGACCGCGCGGAGCTGGGCAAAATCAAGCAGCCGCACGTGGCGATCCAGGGCGACGTCAACGAGGTGCTGGCGCAGCTGCTGCCGCATATCGACGCCACCCCGCGCAGCGCTTGGCATCAGCAGGTAAGCGGGTTACAGCAGGAGTTCCCGGGCGCCATCCCAACCGAAGGCGACCCGCTGAGCCACTACGGGCTGATCAACGCCGTGGCCGCCTGCGTGGACGACAGCGCCATCATCACCACCGACGTCGGTCAGCATCAGATGTGGACCGCTCAGGCCTATCCGCTGAACCGTCCGCGCCAGTGGCTGACCTCCGGCGGTCTGGGCACCATGGGCTTTGGCCTGCCTGCGGCCGTGGGCGCGGCGCTCGCCAATCCGGACCGCAAGGTGATCTGCTTCTCCGGCGACGGTAGCCTGATGATGAACATTCAGGAGATGGCCACCGCGGCCGAAAACCAGCTGGATGTGAAAATCATCCTGATGAACAACGAAGCGCTGGGGCTGGTTCACCAGCAGCAGAGCCTGTTCTACAAGCAGGGCGTCTTTGCCGCCACCTATCCGGGGATGATTAACTTTATGCAGATTGCCGCCGGTTTTGGCCTGCATACCTGCGATCTGAATGCCGAGGAGGATGCCCACGCGGCGTTGCAGGCGGCGATCTCGCGCCCGGGCCCGGCGCTGATCCACGTCCGTATCGATCCACAACAAAAAGTCTATCCGATGGTCCCACCCGGTGCGGCCAATACAGAAATGGTGGGGGAATAAGCCATGCAAAAACAAAATGATAACGTCATCCTGGAGCTTACCGTCCGCAACCATCCCGGGGTCATGACCCACGTCTGCGGGCTGTTTGCCCGCCGCGCGTTCAACGTGGAAGGCATTCTCTGTCTGCCGATTCAGGGCAGCGAACACAGCCGCATCTGGCTGCTGGTGAATGACGATCAGCGGCTGGAGCAGATGATGGCGCAGATCGACAAGCTGGAGGATGTGGTGAAAGTGGTGCGCAACCAGTCCGATCCGACCATGTTTAACAAAATTGCGGTGTTCTTCGAGTAAATCACTTAAGGTAAGCGGCTTTGCCGGATGGCGCTGCGCTTATCCGGCCTACAAGGATTTTACCCGTAGGCCGGATAAGGCGTTTACGCCGCCATCCGGCGCTTTCACCCATCAGGATCCAGCCATGACCACCATCGCCCTTATCGACGATCACCTTATCGTCCGTTCCGGATTTGCCCAGCTGCTGAGCCTGGAGCCCGATTTTCAGGTGGTGGCCGAGTTCGGTTCCGGTCGCGAGGCGCTGGCCGGTCTGCCGGGACGCGGGGTGCAGGTCTGTATCTGCGATATCTCGATGCCGGATCTCTCCGGGCTGGAGCTGCTGAGCCAGCTGCCGAAGGGGATGTCGACCATCATGCTCTCGGTCCACGACAGCCCGGCGCTGGTGGAACAGGCCCTGAACGCGGGCGCACGCGGGTTCCTCTCCAAGCGCTGTAGCCCGGACGAGCTGATTGCCGCCGTGCGCACCGTCGCTACCGGCGGCTGCTACCTGACGCCGGACATTGCCATCAAGCTGGCGGCCGGACGCCAGGATCCGCTCACCCGACGTGAACGCCAGGTGGCGGAAAAGCTGGCCCAGGGGATGGCAGTGAAGGAGATCGCCGTTGAGCTTGGTCTGTCGCCCAAAACCGTCCACGTTCACCGCGCCAACCTGATGGAAAAACTGGGCGTCAGCAACGACGTCGAGCTGGCTCGCCGCATGTTTGACGGCTGGTAATGAATTCCCTTTTCTCCCGGCTGGTGGCGGTGGTCGCCAGCTTCTTCATCTTCTCTGCCGCGTGGTTCTGCCTGTGGAGCATCAGCCTGCATCTGGTAGAGCGCCCGGAGCTGGCGGTATTGCTCTTTCCCTTCGGCCTGCGTCTGGGGTTGATGCTGCAATGCCCGCGCGGCTACTGGCCCGTTTTGCTCGGTGCTGAATGGCTGATGCTGGCCTGGCTGGGACAGCAAGTGGCGCTGGCGCATCTGCCCTTATTGATGACCGGAAGCGTGCTGACGCTTATTCCCGTGGCGCTGATCTCCCGCTATCGTCACCAGCGCGACTGGCGCACCCTGCTGGGTCAGGGAGCGGCGCTGATTGCCGCCGCGCTGCTACAGTCCCTGCCGTGGGCGGGCGGAAAGGAGATGCTCAACGCGCTGCTGCTGACCCTGACCGGCGGCCTGACGCTGGCCCCGACCTGTCTCGTTATCTGGCACTACCTCACCAGCACCGTCTGGCAGCCGCTCGGGCCGGCGCTGGTTTCGCAGCCGGTGAACTGGCGGGCGCGGCATCTGATTGGTTATGTGCTGCTGTTTGTGGTGAGTCTGTGGCTCCAGCTTGGCCTCCCCGCCGAGCTGTCGCGCTTTACCCCGTTCTGCCTGGCCCTGCCGATTATCGCCCTCGCCTGGCACTACGGCTGGCAGGGGGCGCTGATCGCCACCCTGATGAACGCCATTGCGCTGATTGCCAGCCAGACCTGGCACGATCACCCTGTGGATCTTCTGCTCTCCCTGCTGGCCCAGAGCCTGACTGGGCTGCTGCTCGGGGCGGGCATTCAGCGTCTGCGCGAGCTGAACCAGTCCCTGCAAACCGAGCTGGCGCGCAATCGCCGCCTTGCCGAGCGGCTGCTGGAGACCGAAGAGCACGTCCGCCGCGAAGTGGCCCGCGAACTGCACGACGATATCGGCCAGACCATCACCGCCATCCGCACCCAGGCGGGCATCGTTCAGCGCCTGGCCCCGGACAACGCCGGGGTGAAGCAGGGCGGGGCGCATATCGAGCAGCTCTCGCTAGGGGTGTATGACTCGGTGCGCCGTCTTCTGGGTCGGCTGCGCCCGCGCCAGCTGGACGATCTGTCCCTTGAGCAGGCGGTACGCTCCCTGATGCGCGAGATGGAGCTGGAGAGCCGCGGCATCGTCAGCCATCTCGACTGGGATATCGACGAAACGGCGCTGAGCGAAGGCCAGCGCGTTACCCTGTTCCGCGTCTGTCAGGAGGGGCTGAACAATATCGTTAAGCACGCCAGCGCCAGCGCGGTGACGTTGCAGGGCTGGCAGCAGGATGAGTGGCTGCGGCTGATGATCGAAGACGACGGCTGCGGTCTGCCGCCGGGCTCCGGCCAGCAGGGGTTTGGCCTGGCGGGGATGCGCGAGCGCGTGAAAGCGCTGGGCGGTACGCTGAACATCTCCTGCACCCACGGGACGCGCGTCAGCGTCAGTTTGCCGCTAAGGACTCAGCATGTTTAAAACCCCCGTCAACGCAGCCCCGATCGGCGACAAAACCGAGATCGACGCCCGCTATCGCTACTGGCGTCGCCACATCCTGATCACCATCTGGCTGGGCTACGCGCTGTTCTATTTCACTCGCAAAAGCTTCAACGCCGCCGCGCCGGAGATCCTCGCCAGCGGGGTGATGACCCGCACCGATATCGGCCTGCTGGCGACGCTGTTTTACATTACCTACGGCCTGTCGAAGTTCTTTTCCGGCATCGTCAGCGACCGTTCTAACGCCCGCTATTTTATGGGCGTCGGGCTGATCGCCACCGGGGTGGTGAACATCCTGTTTGGCTTCTCCACCTCGCTGTGGGCCTTTGCCCTGCTGTGGGCACTGAACGCCTTTTTCCAGGGCTGGGGCTCGCCGGTCTGCGCCCGCCTGCTTACCAGCTGGTATTCGCGCACCGAGCGCGGCGGCTGGTGGGCCATCTGGAACACCGCGCATAACGTTGGCGGGGCGCTGATCCCCATCGTGGTGGGCGCGGCGGCGCTGCACTACGGCTGGCGGGCAGGGATGATGATTGCGGGCGGTCTGGCGATTGTTGCCGGGCTGTTCCTCTGCTGGCGGCTGCGCGACAGGCCGCAAACCGTGGGCCTGCCTGCGGTGGGCGACTGGCGGCACGACGCGCTGGAGATCGCCCAGCAGCAGGAGGGAGCAGGGCTGACCCGCCGGGAGATCCTCACCCGGTACGTGCTGCTGAACCCCTGGATCTGGTTGCTATCGCTCTGCTACGTGCTGGTCTACGTGGTGCGGGCGGCGATCAACGACTGGGGCAATCTGTATATGTCCGAGACGCTCGGCGTCGATCTGGTCACCGCCAACTCGGCGGTATCGATGTTTGAGCTGGGCGGATTTATCGGCGCGCTGGTGGCGGGCTGGGGGTCGGACAAGCTGTTCAACGGCAACCGCGGGCCAATGAACCTGATCTTCGCCGCCGGGATTTTGCTCTCCGTCGGCTCCCTGTGGCTGATGCCCTTTGCCAGCTACGTGATGCAGGCGGCCTGCTTCTTCACCACCGGTTTCTTCGTGTTTGGCCCGCAGATGCTGATCGGCATGGCGGCGGCCGAATGTTCACACAAGGACGCGGCAGGGGCGGCGACGGGCTTTGTCGGCCTGTTTGCCTATCTTGGCGCGTCGCTCTCCGGCTGGCCGCTGGCGCGGGTGATCGACACCTGGCACTGGAGCGGATTCTTTGCGGTCATCGCCATCGCGGCGGGGATTTCCGCGCTGCTGCTGCTGCCGTTTTTGCATGCTCAGGCGCCGCGCGAGGCCAGCGAAGCGTGATGCGCCTCACCTTTTCGCCCTGAGGGACGCAAAACTAAGAAATTTTCCCGGTTCCGCCTGGACGCTGTCTCAGGCGTCACTCCCGACTGATTTTTACAATGCGATAAAAATCAGCTCGGGAGAGAGTTATTCATGCTGGCCTTCTTAAACCAGGTGCGCAAGCCGACCCTGGATCTGCCGCTCGATGTGCGGCGCAAAATGTGGTTCAAACCCTTCATGCAGTCCTATCTGGTGGTCTTTATCGGCTACCTGACCATGTACCTGATCCGCAAAAACTTTAACATCGCCCAGAACGACATGATCTCCACCTACGGGCTGAGCATGACCCAGCTGGGGATGATTGGTCTCGGCTTCTCCATCACCTACGGGGTGGGGAAAACCCTGGTTTCCTATTACGCCGACGGCAAAAACACCAAGCAGTTCCTGCCGTTTATGCTGATCCTCTCCGCCATCTGTATGCTCGGCTTCAGCGCCAGCATGGGCGCGGGCTCGGTCAGCCTGTTTATGATGATCGCCTTCTACGCCCTGAGCGGTTTCTTCCAGAGTACCGGCGGGTCGTGCAGCTACTCCACCATCACCAAATGGACCCCGCGCCGTAAGCGCGGTTCGTACCTCGGGATGTGGAACATCTCCCACAACCTCGGCGGGGCGGGTGCGGCAGGCGTGGCGCTGTTCGGCGCGAACGTCCTGTTCGACGGCCACGTCATCGGCATGTTTATCTTCCCGTCGATTATCGCCCTGATCGTCGGCTTTATCGGCCTGCGCTACGGCAGCGACTCCCCGGAATCCTATGGCCTGGGTAAAGCCGAAGAGCTGTTTGACGAAGAGATCAGCGAAGAGGACAAAGAGACCGAAGAGAACGAGATGACCAAATGGCAGATCTTTGTTGAGTACGTGCTGAAAAACAAAGTGATCTGGCTGCTCTGCTTCTCGAACATCTTCCTGTATGTGGTGCGTATCGGTATCGACCAGTGGTCGACCGTGTATGCCTTCCAGGAGCTGAAGCTTTCCAAAGAGGTGGCGATTCAGGGCTTCACCCTGTTCGAAGTGGGCGCGCTGGTCGGCACCCTGCTGTGGGGCTGGCTCTCCGATCTCGCCAACGGTCGTCGCGCGCTGGTGGCCTGCGTCGCGCTGGCGCTGATTATCGCCACCCTGGGCATTTATCAGCATGCCAGCAACCAGTACGTCTACCTGGCGTCCCTGTTTGCCCTCGGCTTCCTGGTGTTTGGTCCGCAGCTGCTGATCGGCGTGGCGGCGGTGGGCTTCGTACCGAAAAAAGCGATCGGCGCCGCCGATGGGATTAAAGGCACCTTCGCTTACCTGATCGGCGACAGCTTCGCCAAGCTGGGTCTGGGGATGATCGCCGACGGCACGCCGATCTTCGGCCTCACCGGCTGGGCGGGCACCTTTGCCGCGCTGGACGCGGCAGCCATCGGCTGTATCGTCCTTATGGCGATGGTCGCTGTGCTGGAAGAGCGCAAGATCCGCCGCGAAAAACGCGTGCAACCTTTGAAAGCAGCCTGAGTGTGCAGGTAACTTTTTGCCCGGCTTGATGCCGGGCTTTTTTACATTATCACCCCGATTACCTTACCCCGCTTTACACATCCGCTCCGCCCCATGCTCTACAGTGTTATTTCGCTGCCGCCTTTCGCGCAGCTTTAGCCCCTTTGCTAATGGAGAGCTTGCATGTTGACCCGACGATTGTCCTGCCTTGCCCTGCTGGTGGCGCTGGCCTCACCCGCGATGGCGGCCGATACCCCCACCTACGGCGAGAAGCTGGAAGGTTTTGACTACGCCTGGCCGGTGAAACACTTCATCTTTACCTCGCAAAATCAGTCTTTGGATATGGCTTATCTGGACGTGAAGCCGGAAAAAGCCAACGGCCACACCGTGGTGCTGATGCACGGTAAAAACTTCTGCGCCGGCACCTGGGACGGCACTATTCGCGCCCTTACCGCCAGTGGCTACCGCGTGGTGGCCCCGGATCAGATCGGTTTCTGTAAATCCACCAAGCCGGAACGCTATCAGTACAGCTTCCAGCAGCTGGCAGATAACACCCACGCGTTGCTGAAAACGCTCGGCGTCGATCGCGTGACGGTTATCGGACACTCGACCGGCGGCATGCTGGCCACCCGCTACGCGCTGATGTGGCCGCAGCAGGTAGAACAGCTGGTGATGGTCAATCCGATAGGTCTTGAGGACTGGAAAGCGCGCGGCGTGCCGCATATTACCGTCGACCAGTGGTATCAGCGTGAGCTGAAAACCAGCGCCGACGGCATCCGGCAGTACGAGAAAAATACCTACTACGCCGGGGAGTGGAAGCCGGAATACGAGCGCTGGGTCACCATGCTCGCCGGGCTGAACAACGGGCCGGGCAAAGAGCGTGTGGCCTGGAACTCGGCCCTGCTCTACGACATGATCTACACCCAGCCGGTGATCTATGAATTCAGCGAGCTGAAGATGCCGGTATTATTGATGATCGGCACAAAGGACAACACCGCCATCGGGAAAGATCTCGCCCCGCCGGAGGTGCGCAAGACGCTCGGTAACTACGCGGTGCTGGGCCAGGAGACGGCTAAGCGTATTCCGCACGCCACCCTGGTCGAGTTTAACGACATGGGCCACGCGCCGCAGATGCAGGATCCGCAGCGTTTCCATGAGGCGCTGCTGAAAGGGCTTCAGGCGCGCTGACTGGTCTTTAACCGCACGCCAATATTCGCCCGGGTGCCTTCCCCGGGCGGATATCTTTTTTCATGACCCCAATCCACTGTTTCTCCGTTCATTAATCCGACGTTGCCTGCTGTCGATACCCGGCATTTCCCGATATCATGCTCGGCTAACCCTAAGGAGAGTTCATGGTCTGGATAATGCTGGCTACGCTGGCCGTGGTATTTGTGGTGGGCTTTCGCGTCATGACGTCGGGACCCCGGCGCGCGATTCGTCGTCTCAGCGAGCGTCTGGGCATTACCCCGGTTCCCGTAGAATCGATGATCGACCAGTTTGGCAAAAGCGCCGGGAATGAGTTTATCCGCTATCTGGAGCGCCCGGACGAAGCGCACCTGCAGAATGCCGCCCAGGTGCTGCTGATCTGGCAGGTGTGCATTGTCGACAGCAGTGAAAACAACCTGCTGAGCTGGTATCGCCTGCTGCGCAAGGCGCGTCTCGCCGCGCCGATCACCGATGCCCAGATCCGCATGGCGCTCGGCTTTATGCGCGATATGGAGCCCGATCCGTACGAGTTTAACGCTTTTCAGCTGCGCTATAACCAGCTCTTCCTGCCGGAAGAGGGGGTCTTCTTCCTGCATTGATATTCCCTGGTAGCGCTGCGCTTACCGGGCCTACAAGACCCATAGGCCGGTGCAAGCGCAGCGCCGCCCGGCAAAAAGTGCCAAAAGTTGTCAAAACGTTAAATGGATCACATTTAAACTGTTAAACTGCGCGGCTTTCCCGCTCATTTTATCCCCAGGTGATGCCATGACAGAACAGATCCAATCCGCCCCTTCGCCCCATGCCAGGGCGGTCTCCCGCCCGAACTGGTCGGCGGTTTTTTCCGTGGCGTTTTGCGTCGCCTGCCTGATTACCGTGGAGTTTTTGCCGGTTAGCCTGCTGACGCCAATGGCGCAGGATCTGGGCATTTCTGAAGGGCTGGCGGGTCAGTCGGTCACCGTCACCGCCTTTGTCGCTATGTTTGCCAGCCTGTTCATTACCCAGGCGATTGGTACCACCGATCGCCGCAAGGTGGTGCTCCTCTTTTCTGTCCTGCTGACCCTCTCCTGCCTGCTGGTCTCCTTTGCCGATAACTTCATGCTGCTGTTGCTGGGGCGCGCCTGCCTCGGGCTGGGGCTGGGCGGATTCTGGGCGATGTCGGCCTCGCTCACTATGCGGCTGGTGCCGGCGCGTACCGTGCCGAAAGCGCTCTCTGTCATCTTCGGCGCGGTCTCCATCGCGCTGGTGATCGCCGCCCCGCTGGGCAGTTTCCTCGGGGGGATCATCGGCTGGCGTAACGTCTTTAACGGTGCCGCGGTGATGGGGCTGCTGTGCATTCTCTGGGTCTGGAAAGCGCTACCGTCGCTGCCGGGCGAAGCCGCACATCACAAGCAGAACATGTTCAGCCTGCTGAAACGCCCCGGCGTGATGGCGGGAATGATCGCCATCTTTATGTCGTTCGCCGGGCAGTTTGCCTTCTTTACCTACATTCGTCCGGTATTTATGACCATGGCCGGGTTTGACGTCGACGGCCTGACGCTGGTGCTGCTGAGCTTCGGTATCGCCAGCTTTGTCGGCACCTCGCTGTCGGCGCAGTTCCTGAAACGCTCCCTGAAAGTGGCGCTGGCAGGGGCGCCGCTGGTGCTGGCAGTCAGCGCCGCCGTGCTGATCCTGTGGGGCAGCGACAAGTGGGTGGCCTCGGCGATTGCGATTATCTGGGGCTTTGCCTTTGCGCTGATCCCGGTGGGCTGGTCGACGTGGATCACCCGCTCGCTTGCCGATCAGGCTGAAAAAGCCGGGTCGATCCAGGTGGCGGTGATCCAGCTGGCGAACACCTGCGGCGCGGCGGTGGGGGGCGTTGCGCTCGACCATCTGGGACTGACGTCACCGCTGGTCATCTCCGGCACATTAATGCTGATGACTGCGCTGCTGGTGGCGGGGAAGGTTAAAGCGCAATAAGTGTTTGGCCCTCTCCCTGAGGGAGAGGGCATCAGACTACGCGGACGTCTGAACCCGTCTTCTCGAATCCATCGAAATCAGCACCACCGACGACACAATCAACAGCGTGCCCAGCCAGTCCGGCAGGGTAAACGCCACGCCCAGTAAAATCACCGACAGCAGGGCGCTGCTCAGCGGCTCGGCGCAGCTCAGAATGCTCGCCTTCGGCCCGCCAATCATCTGCGCGCCTTTCAGATACAGGCTGAAGGTCACCGCCGTGCCGATCACCACCAGATAGAAGAACGCCAGCAGCAGGCTACCGTCGACCACGAAAGCGGTGCCGCGCCCGGCATAGAACGGCGTCAGCATTAACCCGGCCAGCAGCATACTCCAGCCGACGATCGGCAGCGTGCCGTAACGGGCAATCAGCGTGGAGGGGTAGGTGGTATAGAACGCCGCGGCGAAGGCGGAGGCGATGCCCCAGCAGAGCGCGGCCGGGGAGATAGTCAGCGAGGTCGGGTCGCCGTGGGTGACCAGTAAAAAGGTGCCGACAAGCGAGGTCATGATCGCCGCCAGCACGAAAATGCCCGGGCGCTTTTTGCGCGCCAGCGCGAACCACGCCACGATAATGGTCGGCGACAGGAATTGCAGCACGGTGGCGGTGGCGGCGTTGGATTTTTCAATCGTCACCAGGAAGGTGAGCTGAACGATCAGCGCCCCGAACAGGGAGAAGATCAGCAGGCTGATGGCGTCTTTGCGATTTTTGATGACCGAAAAAATCTTGTCGCCGTGGACGAATGAGAGCGTCAGCAGGATCACGCCGGCAAACAGCAGGCGGATCATGGTCAGATAAGGCGAGGGGATCTGACTTTTCTCCATGATGTACTGCGCGCAAACCCCTGAGCTGCCCCATAAAATGGCGGCGATCAGGACGTTCAGCATCCCTTTACGTGTGGAACCCATGCTCTCCCCTGCGATAGTGGCTTTCAAAGGCCAGCAGCATAACACGGGTCCTGCCGGGTGGCGCTACGCTTACCCGGCCTACAAAACCTTGTAGGCCCGTGCAAGCGCAGCGCCGCCGGGCGCAGTTGATTTAGAACCAGGCTTCCCACATCGCGCCGACGTTGAAGTCGTCGAGCGTTTCATCTTTCGTGTTGTTCACGCGGGCGGTGCGTTCGTTATCCACCTTGCCGCCGGTGACGTAGAAGCGCAGCATCGGACGGAATTCCGGGCCCATCGCGATGGACATGTTCTGCGACAGGGTCAGCTTCCAGCCCTTGTTATCCCCGCCGTTGTCGTAATCAACATGCTGCCAGCCCGCTTCCAGCCAGGTGGAGTGCACGTCGTTCCACCAGTGCATCGGCCGCACGATGGCGTTGTAGTTCTTGCGGTTGTCGGTGCTGTCACGGCTGTTGTCGTAGTCGTGGAAGGCCAGAATATACTCCACCTGGGTCGCCTGGGTGAACTTGTGCAGCCCTTCGAAGCTGGCGTACACCGTGGTCAGGTCCTCGGTTTTGTTGAACACGCTGTTATCCGAGTTATCAGAGTAGCGGGCGATCACCTTGTTCACGCCGCTGTCGTTGGTGTGGCTCAGGACCACGCCGCCCTGCCAGGCGTTGGTGCGCTCTTCCGTTTCGATGGCTTTCGAGTCAAAGCCGTAGTTGGCGTACAGCTCCAGGTCGATGGGGCCGAGCTTCATGCCGTGAATTTTGGAGGTGGCCGCGTAGTTGCCCTTGTCGCCGGTGCCGGAGCCGCCGGTACAGGTGATGCGCGACGGGTTGGCCTCGTCATCCATCACTTCCGGGCTACAGGATTCGACTGCCGCCACGGTCGCCACGTCAAACTGCACGCCGCCGATGTCGAAGTTCTTCACCCCGGCACCCTGGCCGTCGTGGTTCATCCAGAAGTAGTCGTTGATGCCCTGCTGCGGACGCTGGTGGAAGTCACGCCCGGCCCAGAGATAGGCGTTCGGGTTGGACGCCAGAATGTTGGTCACCCCGGCGTAGGCCTTCTTCAGGTTAACCTCGTCGCCCCAGTGGTCGATCATCACGTTGACGTCCCAGATGGCGCCGTTTTCGCCCTTGAAGGCCTTGGAGAGCTGGAACTCGCCGCCGTTGCCTTCGTTACCCAGACGGCCGATCGCCGAGGCGCCGTTATAGGAGCCGTCCACCGCGACGTATTTCTGATCGGCGGCCTGGAAGTGCGCCCCGTAGCGGGCATAGCCGGTAAATTTAATCCCGAACGGGATCGCCATATCCGGGGACTGGGCGGCGCTTTGCGGTTCGTTGATGACGTCGGCTTTTTTCGCCACCGTGGCATCCATTTTCGCCTGGCGATCGGCCAGGGCTTTATCCACCGCTCTGGCCACAATGGCGTCGATTTGCTCCTGCGTAAATTCCTGTGCGAATCCGGAAACCGGGCAAAGCGCGGCGATTACCGCCATTGTTAATGGAAGTTTTTTAATCATATTCATGGTTATCTCAATATATTTAAATTTTATTCAGACAATAACCACCCCGTTCCGGATTGACAGAATATGTCGCTATCATCAGAAAAGGTTGATTTTTATTTTTTAGGATACATAGGCTTTATACTATTATCGTAACGATATCTCCGGTGCTAATATTTAATTAATTAACGCTGATACAGGTGAATAATTTCTTCGGATAATTCACGGGCCAGCAGCGAGTTCATTAAGTGATCCTGGGCGTGTACCATAATTAACGTCATCGGCTGACGGGCTTCGCCCGCGTCCTGCTCGATAAGTTTGGTCTGCATATGGTGCGCCTGGCGCGCGTAGCCATCGGCTTCGCGCAGCAGGCTTTTCGCTTCGTCAAAGTTGCCCTGCCGCGCAGCATGCAGTGCTTCAAAGCACAGGCTGCGCGACTGACCAGCATTGACGATGATTTCCATTACGGCTTCTTCTAAGGCAATCATCATCAGTTACTCTGTTTATTTATCAAAACTGTTATTTAGAGAGGTGGCAGCAAACCACTCTCCGCTCTTTTTAATGGTGCGTTGCTGCGTTTCCAAATCGAGCTGGACAAAGCCATAACGATTTTTATAAGCATTACACCATGACCAGTTATCAATAAATGTCCACATATGGTAGCCAAGACAATTACAGCCTTCGCTAATGCCTTTATGCAGCCATTTAAGGTGTTCAGAAATAAAATCGATTCGATATTGGTCGTTAATCTGGCCGTTCTCAATAAAACGCTGCTCGTTTTCGACGCCCATACCATTTTCAGAAATAAAACAGCGTGGGTTGCCGTAATTATCGCGCAGGTTAATGAGAATATCGTAAATACCTGGCTCGTAGATTTCCCAGCCGCGATACGGGTTCATCTTGCGGCCCGGCATCTCGTAGCTATCGAAGAACCACTCCGGCATAAACGGTGCCTGCGGATTAATGGCCGTATCACGACACTTCACCCGACGCGGCTGGTAGTAGTTAATGCCCAGCAGGTCGATTTTGCCGTCGGCAATCAGGGCGCTGTCTTCCGGCAGACAGACGGGCAGCTGATCGTGCGCTTTCAGCATCGCCACCAGATCCGCCGGGTATTCGCCGCACAGCACCGGATCGAGGAAGCTGCGGTTAAACAGCAGATCGCAATGGTGCGCGGCTTTCACGTCCGCCGGATTCTGCGAGCGTGGATAGGACGGCGTCAGGTTCAGCACGATGCCAATCTCACCGGCAAAATGCCCGGCGCGGAAGGCGCGAACCGCCTGGGCATGGGCCAGCACGGTGTGATAGGCCACGGTTGCCGCGCGACGGAAATCGACCACGTTCGGGTAGTGGAAGTCGTACAGATACCCGCCCTCTACCGGCACAATCGGCTCGTTAAAGGTAAACCAGTGCATTACCCGATCACCAAAAAGCTCAAAGCAGGTTTCTGCGTAGCGGGCATAGGCCGCCACCACATCACGGTTTTCCCACCCGCCGATCTCCTGCATCGCCATCGGCATGTCGAAGTGGAACAGGGTGATAAACGGCTTGATACCCTGGGCAATCAGTTCGTCGATCACCTGATTGTAGAAAGCAACCGCTTCCTGGTTCACTTCACCGGTGCCTTCCGGGATGAGACGCGCCCAGCTTATCGAGGTGCGAAAGCTATTGTGGTTCAGCTGCTTTAACAGCTGAATGTCGGCTTTCCAGTGCTGATAAAACGTGGAGGTATTCTGCGGCCCTACCCCATTGTGAAAGCGATTCGGTTCGGTAGCGAACCAGTGATCCCAGGTGGTTAATCCCTTGCCACTGCCCTGGCTTTCCCCTTCGGTTTGCAGTGCAGAACAGGCGCTACCCCACCAGAAGTTTTCGGGAAATGCATATTTCATAAAACGTCCTCTTTGACTTAATTACCGACGGTCTCTGCTGCACCTACGGTTGCCTGCGCTTTTTGTTCTTCGGTTTTCATCAAGGAACGTTCATAAGCACGCAGGAACGGTAAATACATCACCGCCGACATGACCATACAAATGACGCACATCACCACCGGACTGAGCGCCCAGTTTGCCGCCCAGGAGGCACCAATTGGCGCCGGAGTGGTCCACGGCGTCAGCGAGACGACCTGTGCCAGCCAGCCGAGTTTGGTGGCGGTATAGGCCAGACAAGCGTTGATCATCGGAACGAACACGAAAGGAATAAAGAGCATCGGGTTCATGATGATCGGCGCACCGAACAGAATAGGTTCGTTGATATTAAAGAAGCTTGGCACCACGCCCATTTTGCCGATGGTGCGCAGGTGGGTGACGCGGCTGCGCAGCAGCAGGAAGGCCAGCGGCAGGGTCGAGCCCACACCACCAATCAGCAGGTAGTGATCCCAGAAGCCCTGCAGGTAGACGTGCGGCAGCGCAGCGCCGGCAGCCAGTGCGGCCTGGTTGGCGGAGAGGTTAGCCATCCAGAACGGGTTCATAATGCCGGTGACAATCAGCGCGCCGTGGATGCCGGCGAACCAGAAGATCTGGCACAGCAGCACGGAGAGCAGAATGGCAGGCAGGGAGTCAGAGGCGGAAACCAGCGGCTCGAGCAGGTGCATAATCGCCTGCGGGATGATCATCCCGGTTTGGGCTTCGATAAACAGGTTCAGCGGGTGCAGGGTACCAATGATCACCACCACCGGGATCAGGATCTCAAACGAGCGCGCCACGCCGGTCGGCACTTCCTTCGGCAAACGGATGGTGACTTTATGGTCCTTCAGCCAGGCGTAAACGCGGGTGGCATAGATGGAGGTGATCAGGGCGGTGAAGATCCCCTGGCCCGACAGATACTGGGTAGAGATTTTGCCGTCGGCATAAGGGGCGGCCACCAGCAGGAACGCCATAAAGGCCAGCAGGCCGGACATCACCGGGTCAAGATTGAACTGGCGGCCAAGGCTGGCGCCAATCCCTACCGAGATGAAGAAGGTCATCACGCCCATGCTGAGGTTAAACGGCAGCATCAGCTGTTCACGGTAGGTCTCGGAGAAATCGAGCCAGCCGCGGGCAAAGCTGTTGGTGGTGTCTGCGGAGAACGGCGGGAAGATAAACACCAGCATAAACGAGCCGATGATCATAAACGGCAGCGCGGCGGTAAAGCCGTCGCGGATGGCAATCACGTACTTCTGCTGGCCCAGCTTACCTGCCAGCGGCGCGATGGACTGCTCAATGACGGCAACCATAGATTGATATAACGAACTCATGAGAACACCTTCTTAGTGTGCCGCTTCGATGAGCGACAGAGCATAGTCCAGCACTTTATCGCCACGTTGCATACCGTAATCCATTGTATCGATGGACTGTACGGGTATGCCCTGGGTGGCAGCCTTGTCTGAGAGCGTTTTTAACATGTATTTGACTTGCGGTCCGAGAAGCACGACCTGATATTGCGGAAACTGTGTATCAAATTCTGAAACACCATACGCATCGATTTTGACCGGTAAACCGCGTTCGTTCGCGGCTTCGACCATTTTCCGAACCAGCAGGCTGGTGGACATCCCGGCAGAACAGCACAGCATTATCTTGAACATCGACAACCATCCTCAAAATGTAAATAGTTATTGCGGAGATGATTGGATAACATATGGAAACCGGTTTCCATTGATATAAGACAGAAGTGTGACAGCCATCAAGATCCCTTGCTTATGGGCCCTGATTATCAGATTCAGGTCACGAATTTTGGCTGCTTTTGCATCATATGGAGTGGAAACGGAAAATCGGTTTCCATGGAAAACGGAAACAGATATACTCCTGAGTGGCTATAATATGAGCCGAAGTGGAATCAGGAATTACAGGGGCCTGGAGAGACCTGTCAGGGGATAAAGATGTCTACAATCAACGATGTATCACGTCTGGCCGGGGTGTCCAAAGCCACGGTATCACGGGTGTTGAGCGGGTCGCGCGGCGTGAAGGAAGCCAGCCGCCAGGCCGTACTGAAAGCAGTGGAAGAGCTGAACTATCGGCCAAATGTGATTGCCCAGTCGCTGCTCAGCCAGTCTACCGGCTGTATCGGCGTCATTTGCGCCCAGGACAACATTAACCAGACCACCGGTTATCTGTACGCGCTGGAAAAACACCTTAGCCAGCACCAGAAGCACCTGCTGCTTCGCTTCGCCAACACCAAAGCCGAAGTCATGAGCGCGCTGGATGAGCTGTCCTGCGGGTTATGCGATGACATTCTGATTATCGGCGCCCGTTTTCCGCTGCATATCGATCAGGAGAACGTCATCCTGGTGGATTGCATGGAAACCAACAACGTCAACAGTATCCAGTATGACCATGCCTTTGCCGCGGAAACCGCGTGTAACTTCCTTGCCAGCCAGGGGCGACGCCAGATTGCCCTGATCCACCCGCACGGCAGCGGTTTTGCCGATCAGGTGCTGCTGGGCTACAAGCATGGGCTGGAAAAGAACTTCCTGCCGTTTAATCGCAACCTGGTCTTTATGGAAGCCACGTCATCCTCCGTGGCCCTGCAGGAGCTGCTTAACAACGCCACTACGGTGAATTTCAACGCCCTACTGGTGGCCGATGAGCAGGAAGCGCAGCGGGTGATCCCGCAGCTGCAGGCGTTCAACCGATCGGTACCGGGCGACATCATGGTATTCAGTCTTGCGGGCTCCCTGCACCTGCCGGGCATTCCGACCATTCCGGCGATTGAGTACTCGATGGATGCCATGGCGGCACGGATTGTCAGCTGGCTGAATGAGAAGACCCAGATGCTGGGTTCGTATGTGCTGCGCGGGGATTTAATTATTCCGGATGTGCGACGCTAAAAAAATTAAGGGGGCTGTAGGGCCCCTTAATGCGTAATCAGTAATCCTCCATGCAGTCCACCTGACTCACGGCATCCCAGTAACCTTCCTGGTTGTTTCGCTCCATCGCCACGACCGCATTTTTGACCAGCATCTGATTGGCCTCAGAGGCCATAATCATCGCCTGCCACTCTTTATCACTTTGCTTGCGTTGCGGGGCACAGGCTTTCTTCACATCCTTCAAAACCGACTGTTTCATTTGTTCTAATTTGACCGGGTCGTTCAGTTCCTGAGCATGAACGAAGGCGGCAAAAAGCAGGCAGACTACCAGGCAAAACAGGTGCGCTGACTTCATGGAAACCTCCGGAAAAACCACACACGTTTATGAAATATATCGTTACATCCGCCTTTGCGACCCAAGCCGAAAGTATTAATTTTGCCAATAGTTGCGCAGGGGTACGAATAAGCGTAGCCGCACAATTTGGCGGACAGGCAAACCCGAAAGAAAAATTTGTGACGGCAGGCGGTTGCCAGAGAACAAAGGGTGATGCTGCTCGCAAAGGCAATTTAGCGTTGATTGCACTTACATTTTTTAACGCGCGTTACGCCAGAGTTTGCTGTTTTTATCGTGGGCAGAATGTGGGATAGTCGACGTGCAACGTAACGGGAGAATGATATGCAACTGAGTATTACCGACACCATTACTGAACACGAACAGGAAGAGTTACTGCAGGGGTTGCGGGTCTACAACAGCCAGTTTATTAGTTTTTCCCGCGTGGCGAGTGATATTGCCGTGTATGCCCGCGATGAAGGCGGCAAAATGCGCGGCGGGCTGATCGGCAACCGTCAGGGCGTGTGGCTGAACATCAAATATCTGTGGGTCAGCGAGGAAATACGCGGCAGCGGGCTCGGTGGCCAGCTGATGCAGGCCGCCGAAGAGGAAGCTAAACGCCAGGGGTGCCAGCATGCGCTGGTGGATACCTTCAGTTTCCAGGCGCGTCCGTTTTATGAGAAGCAGGGCTATGAGCTGACCATGACGCTGGACGATTTTCCCTACCCGGGAATCCAGCGGCATTACCTCTCGAAGGCGCTTTAAGCGCCAATACCATGACCTATCACCGCCAGCACATGGCGCACAATACTGTCAGGCGAGAGAGTGGTTAACCTCTCGTCATTGCGCATCCGCGAGAAAGGCACCAGCACCAGGCTTAACAGAGTGGTGAACAGCAGTTCCGGGGCCAGATCGCGGTTCAGTTTTCCCTCCTGCTGCCAGCGGGCAATGGTATCCAGCGTCGCCTGATATTTCTCATCGCCAAACCGGGCCTGCAGGTGCGACCGCAGCACCGGCATTTCCCCAATCACCTCCTGCATCCACAGCGGCGCGAACCAGCGGTGCTCGACGGCCAGGTCGGCCAGCTTTTTCACCATCAGCGTCAGGGCGGTCACCGGGTCGTCCGGGTGGGTGCTGAAAAGCGTCGCGATGGCGCTGCGAAGCGGCAGAAAACGCTCCTCGATCATGGCATCAAGCAGCTGCTCCCGGGAGTTGAAATAGTAGTGCAGCATCGCCGGCGTCACGCCCGCCTCTTTGGCGATTGCGTTGAGGGAGGTGCGGGCAATCCCCTGACGCGCAAAGAGATCCAGCGCGATATCCAGCAGCTGTTCCCGGCTGGTGGCGGTGGGTTTGTTCCCGCGCGGACGCCCCGGGCGGCGGGCCTGTGGCGTGGGCTCAGAATTATCTTTATGTGCTGACATGCGCGGAGGATCCCTTGACCCGATTCATAACTTCATTAAATATTAATTACCCAATTAATTAATTTCAAGCGGTGTTTTATGGCGTCCGAATCGACAACGCAAACCAAAAACGCGCCCTCTATCCGGCTGCTGTTTAGCGCGCTCCTGCTGGTGATGCTGCTTTCGGCTCTCGATCAGACCATCGTCTCCACAGCGCTGCCCACCATCGTGGGCGAGCTGGGCGGGCTGGATAAGCTATCCTGGGTGGTGACGGCCTATATCCTGAGCTCCACCATAGTGGTGCCGCTGTACGGCAAATTTGGCGATCTCTTTGGCCGCAAAATCGTGCTGCAAATCGCCATTGTTCTTTTTCTGGTGGGCTCTGCCCTGTGCGGGCTGGCGCAGAACATGACCCAGCTGGTACTGATGCGCGCCCTGCAGGGGCTGGGCGGCGGTGGGCTGATGGTGATCAGCATGGCGGCGGTGGCGGATGTGATCCCGCCGGCGGATCGCGGCCGTTATCAGGGTCTGTTCGGCGGGGTCTTTGGTCTGGCGACGGTGATCGGCCCGCTGGTCGGCGGCTTTCTGGTGCAGCATGCCTCCTGGCGCTGGATTTTCTATATCAACCTGCCGCTGGGGGTGTTTGCCCTGCTGGTGATCGGCGCGGTCTTCCACGGCAGCGCGAAGCGCAATAAACATGAGATCGACTATCTGGGGGCAATTTACCTCAGCATGGCGCTGCTGTGCATCATCCTCTTTACCAGCGAAGGGGGCACGGTACGGGAGTGGAGCGACCCGCAGCTGTGGTGCATTCTGGCCTTTGGCCTGACGGGCATCGCCGGATTTATCTATGAGGAGCGGCTGGCGTGGGAGCCGATTATTCCACTGTCGCTCTTCCGCGATCGCAGCTTCCTGTTATGCAGCCTGATTGGCTTTATTATCGGTATGTCGCTGTTTGGCTCGGTGACTTTCCTGCCGCTCTATCTGCAGATTGTCAAAGAGGCCACCCCGACCCAGGCCGGGCTACAGCTGATCCCGCTGATGGGCGGGCTGCTGCTGACCTCCATCATCAGCGGCCGCATTATCAGCCGCACCGGAAAATACCGCCTGTTCCCGATCCTCGGCACCCTGCTGGGCGTGGTCGGCATGGCCCTGCTCACGCGGATCACCATTGATTCGCCGGTCTGGCAGCTGTACCTGTTTACCGGCGTGCTGGGGGCGGGGCTGGGTCTGGTGATGCAGGTGCTGGTGCTGGCGGTGCAGAACAGCGTGTCGGCGGATCGGTATGGGGTGGCGACCTCCGGCGTGACGCTGTTTCGCTCCATTGGCGGGGCGATTGGCGTGGCGCTGTTTGGCGCGGTCTTCACTCACGTATTGCAGTCGGGCCTGCTGGCGCGGATACCCGAGGGCACCGAACTGCCGCGGGAGATGAATCCTGTTGCGATTCACCATCTGCCTGACGCTCTTCGCCTGGACTACCTGGACGCCTTTGGCTCCGCCATTCATGCGGTATTCCTGATGGCGGCAGGAATTATGGTGCTCGCCTTTGTGCTGTCGTGGTTTTTGCGCGAGGCGCCGCTGCGCAAGCGGGAGGCGTAAGGTTAGCGGTTCCGCTCATTGTTGCGAGTCGCTTTCCGAAACTTGATGACCAGGCTTGTCTTCCTTAACGCTGCTGGCGCATGCTTTGGCCTGGTCAATAAAACAGCAGAGGTTGCGATGGAACGTAAAGCAAAACTGTTCAAAAAAGGGCGAAACCAGGCGGTGTTACTGCCTGCGGAGTTCGCGTTTGATTCGGAGAGCGTCTGGATCCGGCGGGATGAGGAGGGGAATGTTGTTTTGAGGGCTATGTCAGAGAAAGAACGGCACAGGGAGAATTTTTTGCGTTTACTGAAGCAGACGCAGGTACCTGATTCATTCCTGAGTAAGGAGGAGCGCAATCAGAGTTATACGACAAGAGATCCTCTTGAAGGGTTATAGAAAATGCTGCATATGCTGGACACTAACATAGTCAGCCACCTCGTGAAGCAACATCCCAGCGTGGTAGATCGCTATTCTCAAATAGCACCTGAAGAGATGTGCATTTCAAGCATAACGGAGGCTGAATTGCTTTATGGCGTCGCCAAAAAGCAAAGCCATAGACTGCATGAAACCATCTCGGAATTTCTTAAAACTATCACCGTTTGCGACTGGGACAGTGACGCCGCGGCAATCTACGGCAAACTACGCGCCTCAATGGAAAAGAGAGGGAAAGTGATGGGCGATCTCGATCAGTTGATCGCAGCGCACGCTCTCAGTCGGGGCACAACCATTGTGACTAACGATCGTGCCTTTGCGATGGTGCAGGAACTGACTATCGAGGACTGGACCACCGCAGCCTGAGCCCCAACGCCCGGTGGCGCTCCGCTTACCGGGCCTACGATACCTGTGCTGGCCTTTGTGCTGTGATGGTTTTTGCGCGAGGCACCGCTGCGGAAGCGGGGTGAATGAGAGTGCAGAGAGAGTCGCTTAAGATTTTTAAAAGCCATTAAGATATCTGAGGAAACAACACTCTTGAGTATTACAAAAGTAATGACTTTGAGTGTTGTCAGAAAATGACGCGCATGTCGCTCAGGTTTTTATATAGTACTAACTTCTTAAGTTACGATTCACCTCTGGCTTCGATTCTGACTTCACCGATAGTAAATATAATTTCTGCAGGAGATACTCTCATTGATTTTTCATCTGCGATAGCACGTGCTTTGGTTATTGCTCTGTCATTACCAATCACTGGGATGCCTTCACACCACGTCAATCTAAGCTGGCCTCTTTTGGGGTTATTTGATGGTGTTGTAATGCTATAGCCCTGTTCACCGTTTGGAACGACTTTTAATCGCCAGATGGATCCATCATCAGTGAAGCCAATATCAATACGGTCACCTTTTTTGAACCGTGCTCTTGACATAATATCTTCAGGGATCCTGATCGTCATATAGCGAACTATTTGGTTGTTACTGGTGCGACAAATTTGAGTAATGCTTAAATTGTTTGTTACAGGAAGCCGTCCGGCTTTACCTGCTCTGTTTTTGATTACTTCACTGACCGATATAAACTCCAGGGGTTTATGGTCTTTCATTCCAGTGTCCTTAAGCCAGTTTAATTGTTTCATACAGGATTACCTAACAGGATTTTGATGGCAAAAGATTAGTACTATAAGATTTTAAATTATTGAGTTAAATCAACTGGATTTCTATGCGCTAATGTTTTTATTACAGGAATACTATCTTTAATATCATCCCTAAATATGCGCAACTTGTAATATCATTGCTATTTATTTTTTCTCCCGTTCCTTATTAGCCTGCCTACAGGCGCTCATTGTTACTTTTTGTTTTTTTAGAGTATGTCAGGCCGCTTATAACTTATCCTTCTTACTGATGCCATTTCGTTTTTTAGCCTGCCGCTGCGTTGCCGATATAGTCGATAAAACAGTTATCAAAAGGATATGACGGGTGAAACTTCGATTAGGTGCGCTTCTTCTCGCTGGCCTGCTGCTGGCGGGCTGTGACCAAAGCGGCAGCGATGCCAAACACATTAAGGTGGGCGTAATTAACGGCGCCGAGCAGGACGTGGCGGAAGTCGCCAAAAAAGTGGCGAAAGAGAAGTTCGGCCTGGATGTCGAGCTGGTGGGCTTTAGTGGCTCGCTGCTGCCGAATGACGCCACCAACCACGGAGAGCTGGACGCCAACGTCTTCCAGCACCGCCCGTTCCTGGCGGAAGACAATAAAGCCCACGGCTACAAGCTGGTGGCCGTCGGCAACACCTTTGTGTTCCCGATGGCGGGCTATTCCCGCAAGATCAAATCGGTGGCGGAGCTGAAGGACGGCGCGACCATCGCCATCCCGAACGACCCTACAAACCTGGGCCGCGCGCTGTTGCTGCTGCAAAACGAAAAGCTGATCGCCCTGAAACCGGACGTCGGTTTGCTGCCGACGGCGCTGGATATCACCGCCAACCCGAAAAAGCTGAACATCATGGAGCTGGAAGGGGCGCAGCTGCCGCGCGTGCTGGACGATCCGAAAGTGGATGTGGCGATTATCAGCACCACCTATCTCCAGCAAACCGGACTCTCGCCGGTGCATGACAGCGTCTTTATCGAAGATAAAAACTCGCCGTACGTGAATATCGTCGTGACGCGGGAAGACAACAAAGATGCGGAAAACGTGAAGGAGTTTATTCAGTCGTATCAGTCGCCAGAAGTAGCGAAGGCAGCAGAGACGATCTTTAACGGCGGAGCAGTGCCGGGCTGGGAATAACGTTAATCGTGCCGCGACGAGACTTTTCGTCGCGGCCAGAAACAAATTGGCCCGATCCCATCGCTGATTGCCCTTTTGCCCACATCCTGTCACCAGCCCTCCGGCTATGCTTTCCGCATACAAACCGGAGAACAGACCATGAACATTACCCACATTCGCAACGCGACGCAGCTCATCACCTATGCCGGAAAACGCTTTCTGATTGACCCGCTGCTGGCACCCAAAGACGCTTACCCTGGTTTCCCCGGCACCGCCCGGGCGGAGATCCGCAACCCGACGGTAGAGCTGCCCTGCGCGGTGGAAAGCCTGCTGGATGTCGATGCGGTAATCGTCACCCATACCCACGCCGATCACTGGGATCAGCATGCCATCGAGCGGATCGCCAAGGAGATGCCGATCTTTGTGCAGCACGACGATGACGCCCGGCTGCTGCGCAGCCAGGGCTTCCACAATCTGACCGTTTTGACGGACAACACGCCGTTTGGCGAGATTCAATTGAGCAAAACCCACGGCGGTCAGCACGGCACCGACCGCGCTTACGCAGTGCCGGAGCTGGCGGAGCTGCTTGGTGAGGCGTGCGGCGTGGTGTTTCGCCATCCCGACGAAAAAACGCTGCTGATTGCAGGCGACACCATTTTGCGCCCGCAGGTCGCCGACGAACTGCAAAAGCTGCAGCCGGATGTGGTGGTCCTCAACGCCGGGTACGCGCACGTGATCGGCTTCGGGCCCATCATTATGGGTGCGGAAGATGTGCTGAATGTGCACTTTCTGCTGCCGCAGGCAAAACTTATCGCCGTCCATATGGAGGCCATCAACCACTGCCTGCTGACGCGCAGCGCACTGCGGGAATACGTCGACGCCAACCAGATAGGTGAGGCGGTCATTATTCCTCAGGACGGGGAAAGCGTTATAGTCTGAACAGTATCGGGGCAGAGGAGAACAGTGTGAAGTTAACAACAGTGGCGATTGTCGCCGTCGACGGGTTCAGCCCCTTTCACTACTCTGTGCCCTGCATTCTTTTTGGCGATACCGTATCGGGTAAAAAGCGCTTTAACGTGACGATCTGCGCCGAAAACCCGGGGTTACTGACCTCCCGGGAGGGTTTCGCCCTCAATGCCACGCAGGATTATTCCGCCATCAGGCAGGCCGATATCGTCGTGGTGCCTTACTGGGCACACGTGCTTGAATGCCCGCCGCAGACGTTGCTCGACAGCCTGGTGCAGGCGAGAGACAACGGAGCGGAAATCGTCGGGCTGTGTCTGGGGTCATTTGTCCTCGGATATGCAGGCATTCTGGATGGCAAACGGGCGGCGACTCACTGGGAATTTGAACGCCAGTTCCAGTCGCTGTTCCCGGCGGTAGAGCTGGATATCAATGCGCTTTACGTCGATGACGACAACATCATCACCTCTGCCGGGACCGCCGCCGCGCTGGACTGTTGCCTGTACATCATCCGGCAGCGCTTTGGCAGCGAGGTCGCCAACCAGATTGCCCGCCGGATGATCGTCCCGCCGCACCGCGAGGGCGGGCAGGCGCAGTTTATTGCCCAGCCGGTGCCGGAAACGACCCGCGATGCGCGGATCAACAACCTGATCGATTATCTCCAGCGTAATATCAGCCAGCCGCTGAACCTGGATACGCTGGCAGAGAGCGTGGCGATGAGTCGCCGCACGCTGACCCGCCATTTTATGAAAGCCACCGGGATGAGTGTTGCCTCGTGGATCACCGCCGAACGCCTGCGGCGTAGCCAGCTGTTGCTGGAGAGCAGCAATCTGCCGATCGAGGCGGTGGCGGAGCAGGTGGGGTACCTCTCAGCCGTGACCTTGCGCCAGCAGTTTAAGGCCCGCTTTGGCGTCAGCCCGGCGGAGTGGCGCAAAACGTTCCGTATGCGATCGTAGGCCGGGTAAGCGCAGCGCCACCCGGCATTTACCCCAGCTTCTCCATCCGCGTTTCCCCTTCCACCATCGACAGCTGATAGAGCGAAAACGATCGGTGCTTTTCAATCAACGTCGCCAGCTCCGGGGAGTGACTGGTGAGCCAGATCTGCGAGTAACGGCTGGCCTCGGCAATCAGACTCGCCAGCGCGGGCAGCATCTGCGGATGCAGGCTGTTTTCCGGTTCATTGAGGGCGATAAAGGCGGGCGGGCGCGGGCTTAACAGCGCCACCGCCAGACAGAGAAAACGCAGCGTGCCGTCGGAAAACTCCGCGGGCTCCAGCGGTCTGCTTAAGCCTTCACGCTGCATCATCATGCGAAAACGCCCGCCGGTGTTGTCGCTGTAAAACACGCAGCCGGGGAAGGCCTGGTCGAGGATGCGCATCAGCAGCAGCTCGTCGCCAATCTCGACAATGGTCTGAAAGGCCGCGGCCAGGTTTGCGCCGTCGCTGGCCAGCACCGGGGAGCGGAACCCCACCTGCGGGGCGCGGATCGCCGAGCCGGAGGAGACGGAAAACTCATGATAAAAGCGCCAGTTACGCAAAGACTCGCGCATCTGCGACACTTCCGGGTAGAGGTGCGGCTCCCCCAGCTGCCCGAACACCGATTCGTTCTCGTACAGCGTGCCGCTGTGGGTCACTTTTTCGTGATGCACGTTATTAAGAAACACGGCCTGATTCTTGCGCTTCATTAGCTGTGACGACGGGCGTCGGTGCTGGCCGCTCAGCCAGATGGACTCCTCTTTGATCACCGGATCGAGCTGAAACTGTGAGGGATAAGGCAGCTTTTCGACAAAGCCCACCTGCAGTTCATATTCGTAAGTCTCGGTTTCCACCGCCAGGTTCATGCGCCGCAACCGATCGCTGCGGGTTTTGCCCGCCCAGAAGACCTTTAAAATCCCGCCTTCATTGGCCAGCGCCTGGGAAAACTGCCCCTGCGCCGCGCTGTGCATCAGGTGGATCGCCTTGTAAATATTGGATTTCCCGGTGCCGTTCGGACCGAAGACGATATTGAGCTGCTGCAGATCCAGCGACAGGTCGCGAATCGAGCGGTAGTTTTGAATATGCAGGGTATTGATCATCGGCGGACCCACTTTGGCGGACTAATCCTGTACAAAGTTACAGTGTTCTACGCAAAGTGCAAAAAAAAGACGACAGTGAGGTGTCGTCTAAACGGGGTAGTGCTTCGGGCCTCTCAGGGTCAATGGGGCCTCGCATTTGACATTCAGGTAACGGCCAGACGCAAACCTAGATCGTTGGGATAGGGATCAAAGTAGTTCTGCGTCATCAGATACCGGTCGGGATATTCGGCCAGATAGTGTTTCAGTAGCGTGAGCGGGGCGAGAATCGGCAGTAATCCGTCGCGATAATGCAGGATCACGTCGCGTAATTCGCCGCGCTGGCGGCTGTTCAGCTGGTTACGGAAATAGCCCTGAATATGCATCAGCACATTAGTGTGGTTTTTCCGCGACGCGGGTTTTCTGAGGATCGTCATTAGCTTTTCGCGATAGGCCTCGAAGAAGGCCTCCAGATCGTCCCACTCGTGCAGCGAGGCGACGAACGGACCAATCTCGCGGTAGCCCGCCTGATGGTGCGCCAGCAGCTGGAGTTTGTAACGGCTATGGAAATCCAGCAACCCGCGGCGCGTCAGGCCATTCGCCCGCAGCGTATTCAGCTCATGAAGCGCGAAAACCCGCTCGACAAAGTTCTCCCGCAGCACCGGGTCATGCAGGCGTCCATCTTCCTCCACCGGTAGCCACGGCCAGGCTTCAAGCAGGGCGGCGGTGAACAGCCCGACACCCTCCTTGCGACCCGCATTACCCTTTTCATCATACAGCCGCACGCGTTCCATGCCGCAGCTTGGCGATTTAGCACAGACGATAAATCCGCAGAGATCGCCCAGTTTCGGCACATAACCTGCTGCAAAGTCGGTCATTTTTTGGGTGACTTCTTCGTGAGGCGCTTTGCTGAACCGCATCTGCGTCTCACCGCTGGCGATCTGCGTCAGGCGCAGCGCCGGGCGAGGTGTCGGCAGGCCGATCGCCATTTCCGGACAAACGGGCCGGAAGTTCACCCACTCTGCCAGTTCATCCATGACAAAGCCCATACGCTTATGGCCGCCGTCGAAGCGAACGGCGGAACCGGTCAAGCATCCGCTAATACCCAGCACTGGTTTCGTTGTCATGATGTGCACCTCCAGAGTGACTCTTTAAAAGTTACACAAAATGATTATTTTGTCCAAGTATTGGCGGATATATTTTTTATTATCTATACATATCAACCAGTTTTAGCTGCCCTTATAGGTCGAATAACCGTACTGGCTGAGCAGCAGTGGAATGTGAAGTTTTTCGTTGGTGCGGGTGACGGTAAACAGCACCGGGATCTCCGGGAAGAACGACTCCAGCTTGTTGCCGTGGAAGTATTCTGCCGTTTTGAAGGTCACTTTATAAACGCCAGGCTGCATATCCTGATCCGCCGGATAGAGCGATTTAATGCGTCCGTCCTGGTCAGTTTTGCCGCTGGCAAGCGGGGTCCATTTATCCTGCTGCTGCTTTTCCAGCGTAACGGTGACGCCCGGCGGCGGCGTGCCGGTTTGCTGGTCAAGAATATGCACGCTCAGGGTGCCGGCAGGGGCGGCACCAAAGGCGACAGGGGCAAAGGCCATAGCGGCGAGGATCAGCAGAGGGGCAGTTTTTTTCATCATGTTTTCCTGTGGAGTGATAAGTCACAGGAAAACGTTAGCATTTGCCGCGCGGGAAAATATTCAACTTTTCGTGAAGATTCCCGCAGGAGAAAATAATCAGAGGATAATTACCTCAAGGGCAACCTGCTGCTGCCACTGTTCCACCTGCTTTTTGCGCGCGGCGGTGAGTTTACCGCTGGTGACCAACAGCCACTGGCGGTCCGGGAAGATCTCCGGTGCCAGCGCGGCAGGGGGAATGGGCAGGATGTTAATACGGTGGCCCTGGCCGGTGCGCGCCAGGGCTTCGAGCCAGATTTCGCACGGATCGTTCAGGTGCCAGCCGCTGAGCAGGAGGTTGTCGCCCGGCGCTTTTTTATCGCTCTCAAGGCAAAACGAGGCGTAGGCGATGATGATGCCATCAAGAATTTCGCGCAGGGTCATGACGGCAGGAACGTTGGCCGAGACCTGGCTGCGCAGCGGGCGTAGCACGTTTACGACCAGCTCCGGGCGCGGATACTCGCGACCGGCATCGTAAATCATCTGGCGCAGGGATTCGATTTTGCCCGCCTGCAAACGCTGCAGCATGGTCTGTTGCAGCGTTTGCCAGTTGTTGGTCCGGCTCGGGGCAGGGCGTTCCAGAAGCGGCTTCACCTGGCCGATGGGCACACCTTTTTTCACCCAGTCGAGGATTTTCAGCGCCTGCTGGATATCTTCGTCGCTGTACTGGCGATGGCCGCCCTCGGTGCGCTGGGGCTTGAGTAAACCGTAGCGACGCTGCCATGCCCGCAGCGTAGTAGCGGTGATCCCGCTGAGTCTGGCGAATTCGCCGATGGAGTAAGCCATGCCTGCGTCCGAAAGGGGGGAATAATCTCAATATACTACGAATATTTTCCGGCGGGATGAAGCGCCAGATCGGTGCACTACACTTTAATTCAAAACGTGCAAATGACAGGAGTTCTCATGAAACTATGGCCCGTTGTGACCGGTGTCGCCATTGCGCTGACTCTGGTTGCCTGTAAATCCCCTACGCCGCCGAAAGGCGTGCAGCCGATCACCAATTTTGACGCCAGCCGCTATCTGGGCAAGTGGTACGAAATCGCCCGTCTGGAAAACCGCTTTGAGCGCGGCATGGAGCAGGTGACCGCCACCTACGGCAAGCGCAGCGACGGCGGGATCAGCGTGCTTAACCGGGGCTATGATCCGTTGAAGCGCAAGTGGAGTGAGAGCGAAGGCAAAGCCTATTACACCGGCGAGCCAACTACCGCTGCGCTGAAGGTCTCGTTCTTCGGCCCGTTCTACGGCGGTTATAACGTGATCAAGCTGGACGATGACTACCAGTACGCGCTGGTCAGCGGCCCGGATCGCGACTATCTGTGGATCCTGTCGCGTACGCCAACCATTCCGGATGCGGTTAAGCAGGATTATCTCAATACCGCGCGCAGCCTGGGCTTCCGGGTGGATGAGCTGGTATGGGTGAGACACTAAAGATCGTGCTTTCTTCCTGGAGCAATGTGCGGGCAGGGGAATAGACTTGCGTCATGGGCACACGGGAGATGACATATGCACTGGCAACCCTTTCGCGGCACCGCGCCGACCACCATGACGATCTACAGCGCGTCGTTTCCCGATGTCAGCGACAACTGGCCGATGAAAGACGAAGTGACGCGTGAGCTGAACGCCGTCGATCGAGCCTTAAAGGCGGACCCGCAGCTAATGCCGCCGTTGATTGAAAAGGATGCCAGCGGCGAGAAGACGATTAAATGTCAGCATCAGTGGTCTGAAAAGGCTTTCGCGACACGCCCGGCGGTCGTCGCCTGGCGTACCCGGCTGGTGCCCACCGCGCTGGCCCTGTACGCCATCCAGAACCCGCTGGATGAGCATCTCCCCGACGGCACCCGGATGGACAGCCGCAGCCGCCAGTGGTTTATCCACGCCAACGATGCTATCGGCATCCGTTCCCGGGCGAAGGTGCTCTCCGTGCTGGCGGAACAGTATCTGCATAATGACATCGACAACGTCTGGGTCAGCCTCGCCAGCGGGGCGGCCGTCCCGGTGCTGGAGGCGCTGCGCAGCACCCATCTGGACGGTCAAAAAGTGCATTTAACCCTGGTGGATTACGATCCCGTCTCCCTGCGCTGGGCAGAGAAAATGGCCGCCGCCGAAGGGCTGAGAGTCGGGGAGCAGGTGACGATATTGCAGCGCGATCTGAAAGACGGCCTGATCCACAGCGACAAACTGATACAGGAACTGGGCGAAGGTAAGGTCGAGCTGGTGGACGCGCTGGGGATCTTCGAATACTTCAACGACACCGAGGCAGTGACCTTCCTGCAACATGTCCTGCGCCTGATTAAACCCGGCGGAGCGCTGATTATCTCCAATATGCTCACCAGCAGCCCGCAGATTGATTTCGCCCTGCGCTGTATCGGCTGGACGCCCATCTTCCCGCGTACGTTGCAGCAGCTGCAGGATATTCATCTCGCGGCGGGTATCGCAGTGGAAAACGTCACGGTGATCGTGCCGAAAGACGGGGTATATGCGATGATGGAGGTGCGGGTTTAGGTTCCCTCTCCCGTCGGGAAAGGGTAATCGTTAACACTTGATTAAGATCTATTGCCCTATCATGATCGCATTATGAAAATCGAAACCGCAGTTCCTTCACACTTTGAACGTCTCGTCGCGATCTGGGAGTCCTCCGTTCGTGCCACTCACCATTTTCTGCAGGAGAGCGATATCACGGCGTTACGCCCGTTATTACTCAACGCTTATCTGCCAAATTTAAACGTTGTTATTGCCCGGGATGAAACCGGCGCCATTCACGGCTTTTTGGGCGTGGATGAAAACCGCATTGAAATGCTGTTCGTCGATGATGCGAGCCGGGGGAAAGGCGTTGGCTCGCTGTTGCTGAAGTACGCCATTGACCATTTCGGCGCTAACGAGGTGGACGTCAACGAACAAAACCCGCAGGGCGTGGGGTTTTATCAGCATATGGGGTTTGTGCAGACCGGGCGGTCAGAGCTGGACGGGCAGGGCAATCCGTTCCCGTTGCTGCATATGCGGTATGGCGGTTAACTGCCGCACATTCGACCCCCTCTCTCCTCTTTGGAAGAGAGGGGGTTCCAGAAGCCGATTAGTTACTCGTAATCTGCCCAACGATCACGCCACGCACTTTCTCGCCATTGAAGTAATAAGAGACGGTATTGCTTTGAATGAATCCGCCCTGAACGGGGGTTTCCTGATAAAAAAGAACAGCCTCCTTTTTTATTTCCTCATTATTACCGAATGACTGAGCGATATCCTGGCGAGAGGCATCAAGCAGGGATCTCTTCCCTATGGAAACGCGAATGGATGCTGGCGATGCTACACACTCTTTATAATTGCCGTCTTTAGCTATCGCAATAGCAGTGAGTAACCCCCTCCCCATTTCATTATCGGAAATAAACCAATAATTTATACCGTCTTTTGAATGCAGGCAGAGCCAGCGAGCAGAGCTGTCTGTCTGAATAGGTATATCAGCAATATCCGTCAGGGAAGTCGTCTCCATCTGAATGGCTTTGTTGCCGATAGTGACAACAGGAGAAAGCGGAAACGCTGCTGCGATTTCCGGTATAGAGATATCCTCCTGATAATATTGCTTTGCAAAGCCGGTCATTTGCTCTGCGTAAACGTATTGACTGGCCGAAAGCAGCACCAGGAATAAAGTCGATAAGCGTTTCATCTGACTATCAGCTCCGTATCGTCACTTTTCCATATGCTCCTTCTGGCACTTAATGGAGCAATAATACATCCTTCAGATGAGTCTTCCGGATGCTGGCTGCTTTTCCCATGAATTTTGAACGCATCTCTCCCGCACATATCATTTGTCGAATAAGGTGTAAGGCTGAGGGTATATTTCCCAGTGTGGGCAGAATTATAGGGCGCACCGATAGTATATTTTCCCCGCGGCAGGGGCCCGCTGTTTTTGACGCACTCCTGAGCGGGATCGTTCTTATATCCACTAGCCCCAGCGTAATCAGCATCGAACTGGTAGACGCCATCGAGATAAAATTTGTGTTCTTTTACGTCATATTCCCACGACATATATCCTCCTTAGTCTCTTTCTTTCCATGTGTCTGAATGGATGATGTTTCCGTCAAGGTAATGCCACGTAATTTTTTCATATGTCAGGTCGATATACTCCTGATGCGTATTGCGTGCATTTTGAGGGTGTTTGATATCAAACATGACGGGCTCGATTTGAACGACCTTCGCGTTCTTTAAGGTTGTTTTGAAGTATGCTTCCTCCAGTCCGTTATAATTTATTCGATAAAATATGAATTCTGCTTTTTTTAACGTTTGGCCCGTGCTGAGAGCCTTATATAACCAAGGGGATGATGAATCAATCTCTTTCATGAATGCATAAGAGCTATATATGCGCTTGGATGTTATTTTTCCGGAAAATTTATCGATTGGTTGCTCCACTGAATGCATTAATTCAATGACTTCAATTGAACCCTCGCGGTTTTTTATGTCAACTGAGCCTTTAATCGAACGACCAGAATCATCTTCAAGCCACAAATAAACAGGTATAGCCATTTCCACCTCCTTATGTAGATTTAAAATAAAATACATTTAGTTAAAGGCTTATAATGTGATTCGTGCCTGAAAAGGAGTTTTTAAATAGTGCGGAATGTTACTATTAATTATGGAATATTATTTACAGGGATTATCTATTGGATTAAATGCATTATTGCTATGCATCGCCGGGTGACGGCTTCGCCTTACCCGGCCTACAAAATCCGCCTTGAGCGAACGTTACGCCACGGCAAGCGCCCCTTCAATCCCTTTTAGCTTCTGCTGCGCCAGCTTTAACTCAGCGAGCAGCGCCTTCTCATGCGGATTGTGCGCCATCACCACGATGCAGCCATCCATGACTTTTATCGTGACTTTATCCCCGGTATCAAACCCCGCAGTACGCAGCCATTTGCCGGAAAGGATCAGATTTGGCGTACTGCGATCGAGACCTTGCGGGCGATATCCCACAATTAATGTACGCTCAGTTCCGGTTGCGGTGATGTCTGGGGTAGAATGTGAATCAGCCATAATCAACTCCTTGATAGTTGGTGAGGTTAGACGCCCTTTAGTGCTCGAACACTACCGGGCGTTGCTTGAAATCTGAATCCATGTGGTAGGTACCACGTGGTGATAAACTAACCGAAATGGTACCTACCATGCAAGAAAAAAAGAAGCCAAATTTTGACCGCACCAAAAGCACGATGAAGAACATCCGGTTTGAGGATGAGCTTTTGGAGCAGATTGAGAAAGCTGCGGGGAAAGGTAATTTTAGTAAGTGGGTGAAAGAGGCTTGCAGATTAAGGTTATCGATTAAGTAGGTTTCATAAGCCGCCCTTATAATAAAGTTATTAATAAGGAAATAAATATTATGAGTGATGTGGATTATTTTAAGCAAGCTCAGCATTATTATTCTCAGGTTCCAACAATTATTCTTGGAAGCGGAGCATCTGCTGCATTTTGATTAGCTGGTATGGGGGCGTTAGCTAAACATCTTATTGAAAAAATTGATCTAGGTGATTGTGATAATGAATGTATTGATAAATGGGAACAATTCGTCCATTTATTGAATAGCGGCAAAGATCTTGAATCAGCATTATTAGAAGTTCGACTGCCAGCATTTCTTACATCGAAAATAGTCAATATGACGTGGGAGCTATTAAATCCTCAGGATTTAGATGTTTTCTCAAAATCTATTCATGCCGCTAATTTCTTTGCATTATCTGAATTAATTTCGTCTTTGTTTAGAAGTGCACTTAAAGAAATAAATCTAATAACAACGAATTATGATAGGCTGGCAGAATATGCAGTAGAACATTCTGGGCATCATCATTATACTGGCTTTTCCCATGGATTTTATAGGCAACAGAAAAACAATACTTATTTAAGTTGCCAACCTATTGTTAATATTATGAAAGTTCATGGAAGCTTAGATTGGTTTTGTAGCCCTTACGGAGATGTCATTGGGTACACGCAATTAAATAAAATCCCCCCAAAGCATACTCCTAAAATTGTTACTCCAGGAATAGAAAAATATTCAACGACCTATCATGAGCCTTTTAGGACAATAATACAAATGGCCGATAAAGCCATTAATAATGCTAAGTCATATTTATGTGTTGGATTTGGCTTCAATGATGAACATATCCAGGAAAAACTAGTAGAGAAATGCGTGAGAGAAAATGCTTGTATTACTCTAATTACTTGGGAATTAAGTAATTCAGCACGAAACTTTCTACTTAATGGAAGCGTGTCCAACTATCTTGCAATAGAGCGTGGAGAAAATGATGGGCAATCAATCATCTATAGCTCACAAAATAAAGATCCAATTATAGTGAATGAGAATTATTGGAGTTTAGAGGGTTATTTAAAACTTATTCTATAAGGAGTAAATATGGCAATTTTTAACTACACAGATGAGCAAGCTTTAGGGAAGGTTATTTCTGTTGATACATCAACTGTTATTATAAATATAGATTTGCCAGATAATTTGAAACGATTGCAAGTAAATAGATTAGTGGTTCTACAAAGCTCCAAACCCGGTCAGCATTTAATTGGATTAATCACTCAAGTTACAAGAAAGAAAATACTAAATAATGACTTGGATGATGAGCAAGTTGAATAAATAAATTTATGCAAAGTAACACTTATTGGAACTTTGCTAGATAAAAGTGGTGTTTTGAATAATGTCTTTAGACGTACTCTTGAAAGAGTGCCAGAAATTGATGCCAATTGCTTTACTCTTGAAGGAGAATATTTAACATTATTTATGCGTGTATTGTCAAATGCATCTGCAGAAGGTAATGCTTTAACTCTTGGTAAGTATACTTTAGACGATAACGCGATAGCATATCTTAGGTAATGACTCCAACTTACTGATAGTGTTTTATGTTCAGATAATGCCCGATGACCTTGTCATGCAGCTCCACCGATTTTGAGAACGACAGTGACTTCCGTCCCAGCCTTGCCAGATGTTGTCTCAGATTCAGGTTATGCCGCTCAATTCGCTGAGTGTAACGCTTGCTGATTACGTGCAGCTTTCCCTTCAGGCGGGATTCATACAGCGGCCAGCCATCCGTCATCCATACCACGACCTCAAAGGCCGACAGCAGGCTCAGAAGACGCTCCAGTGTGGCCAGAGTGCGTTCACCGAAGACGTGCGCCACAACCGTCCTCCGTATCCTGTCATACGCGTAAAACAGCCAGCGCTGACGTGATTTAGCACCGACGTAGCCCCACTGTTCGTCCATTTCAGCGCAGACAATCACATCACTGCCCGGCTGTATGCGCGAGGTTACCGACTGCGGCCTGAGTTTTTTAAGTGACGTAAAATCGTGTTGAGGCCAATGCCCATAATGCGGGCGGTTGCCCGGCATCCAACACCATTCATGGCCATATCAATGATTTTCTGGTGTGTACCGGGCTGAGAGGCGGTGTAAGTGAACTGTAGCTGCCATGTTTTACGGCAGTGAGAGCAGAGATAGCGCTGATGTCCGGCAGTACTTTTACCGTTACGCACCACGCCTTCAGTAGCTGAGCAGGAGGGACAACTGATGGAGATGGAAGCCACGGGAGCACCTCAAAAACACCATCGTACACTAAATCAGTAAGTTGGCACCATTACCCATATCTTAATGGTAATAAGTTTTTCCAAAAACATGCTTTTATTGGCGGGAGTACTGGTTCAGGTAAATCATGGCCAACTGCTAAAATTGTCGAACAAATGGCAAGTCTTAAGTTTTCGAATTCTATTGTGTTCGATCTTCATGGTGAATATTCACCATTGCAACATGAAAATATAACTCATTTTAAGGTTGCTGGGCCATCAGAGGTCGAAAGCGGTGGTATGATAAGCGACGGGATAATTTATTTACCATACTGGCTTTTATCTTATGAAGGTCTTGTTTCAATCATGGTTGATAGGTCAGATCAAAATGCACCTAATCAAGCTATGATTATTTCTAGAGAGATTAATAAAGCAAAAAGGGATTATCTGATTAATGCCGGTGAGAAAGATGTACTTGAAAGTTTCACAATTGATAGTCCCGTTCCATTTGATATACAAGCTCTTTTAAAAAAACTCGATGAAATCAACTCTGAAATGGTTGAAGGAAGTCGCGGGCAAAAAATGGGAGAGTTCAATGGTAAGTTGTCAAGATTAATCGCTAGACTTGAAAATAAAATCACAGATAGGCGTCTTGGATTTCTTTTTAATGCAGGCAACGATAGCCTTCGTTTTGAATGGCTAAGCGAGTTAACAAATTATTTATTTGGTAGCAAACTTGAAAATAAGTTTGGTGGAGTAAAAATAATAAATTTCTCAGAATTCCCATCTGACATTTTACCTTTGATGGTTTCTCTAGTAGCTAGATTAGCATTTTCCCTCCAACAGTGGACACCATCAGCAGAAAGACACCCTATAGCATTATTATGTGATGAGGCGCATTTATATATACCACAAAAAACAAATCTGGATGCGGCAGATCAAATATCGATTGGTGTATTTGAAAGAATAGCGAAAGAAGGTCGAAAATATGGTTTGAGTTTGGTAGTGATTAGTCAACGTCCTTCTGAGGTAAATAAAACAATTTTAAGTCAGTGCAGTAATTTTGTCTCAATGAGATTAACTAATGCTGATGATCAAGCGGTGATTAGAAAATTACTGCCAGAAAATTTAGGTGGATTTAGTGAGTTATTACCTATGCTGGATACAGGGGAAGCATTAGTTGTCGGAGATGCAAGCCTCTTACCTACAAGAGTTAGAATTGATGAGCCTACTAATAAACCTAATAGCGGAACAGTTGATTTCTGGGATGAGTGGCAAAAAGAAACAGTAGAAGGAAGGATAAAAAAAGCCGTTATAAATTGGAGAAGACAGAATTTATCATAGTGAGAATATATAAAAAATCTTCCGCCATTTCGATCTGATTTGGCGGAAGATCACAGGAGTCGAACCTGCCCAGGACCGCTGGCGGCCCCAACTGGATTTGAAGTCCAGCCACCTCACCGGAGATGACGATCTTCCGCGCCTCGATTGCTACATGGAGGCGGGGCGCATTATAGCTACTTTCAATCATTTACCCCATCTTTTCCCTCACTTATTTCACCCCTTTTTTGACCTGCGCTAACCCTCCAGCGTAAACCATAAGAAAATCCTCAGCTTACATTTTCCGCCTCCGCACTTTTAACGCGATTACAAAAAACAAGAAACGTAAAAACGTAACCAGAAAACGCAATACCTGCCTGGAAGGGGATGGTTTACAAGAAATGTAACCGGTCTCAGCGCCCCTACGCGTGAAGGAAAAACAATGAAAAGCGAAGTCTTATCCGTCAAAGAGAAAATTGGTTACGGCATGGGTGACGCCGCAAGTCACATCATCTTCGACAACGTCATGCTCTACATGATGTTCTTCTACACTGATATCTTCGGTATCCCCGCCGGGTTCGTCGGCACCATGTTCCTGCTGGCGCGCGCGCTGGATGCCATCTCCGACCCCTGCATGGGGCTGCTGGCCGACCGCACACGCAGCCGCTGGGGTAAGTTCCGCCCGTGGATCCTGTTCGGTGCCATCCGCTTTGGCCTGGTCTGCGTGCTGGCCTACACCACGCCGGACCTCAGCCTGAACGGCAAGATGATCTACGCCGCCGTTACCTACACCCTGCTGACCCTGCTCTATACCGTGGTTAACATCCCTTACTGCGCGCTGGGCGGGGTGATCACCAACGACCCGACGCAGCGTATCTCCCTCCAGTCCTGGCGCTTTGTGCTGGCGACGGCAGGCGGCATGCTCTCCACGGTGCTGATGATGCCGCTGGTGAATATGATTGGCGGCGAGGATAAAGCGTTCGGCTTCCAGGGCGGCATCGCGGTGCTGTCGGTGGTGGCCTTCCTGATGCTGGCGTTCTGCTTCTTCACCACCAAAGAGCGCATCCAGGTGCCGCCGAGCACCACCTCCATGCGCGAAGATCTGCGCGACATCTGGCAGAACGACCAGTGGCGCATCGTCGGGCTGCTCACCATCCTCAATATTCTGGCGGTCTGCGTGCGCGGCGGGGCGATGATGTATTACGTCACCTGGATCATGGGCTCGCCGGAGCTGTTCGTCGCCTTCCTCACCACCTACTGCGTCGGCAACCTGATTGGCTCCGCGCTGGCGAAACCGCTCACCGACTGGAAATGCAAAGTCAGCGTCTTCTGGTGGACCAACGCCCTGCTGGCGGTAGCCAGCGTGGCGATGTTCTTCGTGCCGATGCAGGCCAGCATCACCATGTTTGGCTTTATCTTCGTCATCGGCGTCCTGCACCAGCTGGTGACGCCGATCCAGTGGGTGATGATGTCCGATACCGTCGATTACGGCGAGTGGACCAACGGCAAACGCCTGACCGGCATCAGCTTTGCGGGCACGCTGTTCGTGCTCAAGCTTGGCCTGGCGCTGGGCGGAGCATTAATCGGCTGGATGCTGGCAGGCGGCGGCTATGATGCCGCAGCCAAAAGCCAGAACAGCGCCACCATCAGCATCATCATTGCCCTGTTTACCCTTGTCCCGGCGGCGTGCTACCTGCTGAGCGCGGTGATCGCCAAACGCTACTACAGCCTGAAAACGCCATTCCTGATGAAAATCATGAACGACCTGGCGCAGGGCGCGCGTCGTAATCAGCAGGAATTCAACAATCTGCCGGTCAGCAAAGAATTGCAGAACTAAGAGGACGAAAGCATGAAAATCAGTGACGGAAACTGGCTTATCCAACCGGGCCTGAACGTGACGTATCCGGTTCAGGTATTCGATGTGGAGAAGCAGGGCAACGACCTGGTGGTCTATGTCGCCCCGCGCGACGTGCGCGAGCGCACCTGGCAGCTCGACACCCTGATGTTCACCGTGCGTCTGTTTGCGCCGCAGGAGGGGATTGTCGGTGTGCGCATCGAGCACTTCCAGGGGGCGCTGGATAACGGCCCGCACTATCCGCTCAACGTCCTGAAAGACGTCAGCGTCCAGATTGAAAACAACGCGGAATTTGCTGAGCTGAAAAGCGGCAACGTCAGCGTCCGCGTCACCAAAGGCGAGTTCTGGGCGCTCGATTTCCTCAGAAACGGCCAGCGCATCACCGGTAGCCAGCTGAAAAACAACGGCTACGTGCAGGACGGCAACAGCGATCGCAACTACATGTTCGAGCGTCTGGATCTGGGGGTGGGCGAAACCGTCTACGGCCTCGGCGAGCGCTTCACCGCCCTGGTACGCAACGGCCAGACGGTCGAAACCTGGAACCGCGACGGCGGCACCAGCACCGAACAGTCATACAAAAATATCCCGTTCTACCTCACCAACCGCGGCTACGGCGTGCTGGTGAATCACCCGGAAAACGTCTCCTTTGAAATCGGCTCCGAGAAGGTGTCGAAGGTGCAGTTCAGCGTCGAGGGCGAGTACCTGGAGTATTTCGTTATCGACGGCCCGACGCCGAAAGAGGTGCTCAACCGTTACACGCAGTTCACCGGGCGTCCGGCGCTGCCGCCGGCCTGGTCGTTTGGCCTGTGGCTCACCACCTCGTTTACCACCAACTACGACGAAGCGACGGTGAACAGCTTTATCGACGGCATGGCGGAGCGCGACCTGCCCCTGCAGGTCTTCCACTTCGACTGCTTCTGGATGAAGGCCTTCCACTGGTGCGATTTCGAGTGGGACCCGGCGACCTTCCCGGACCCGGAAGGGATGATCCGCCGCCTGAAGGAGAAAGGGCTGAAGGTCTGCGTGTGGATCAACCCTTACATCGGGCAGAAATCACCGATCTTTAAGGAGCTGAAAGAGAAGGGCTACCTGCTGAAACGCCCGGACGGCTCCCTGTGGCAGTGGGATAAGTGGCAGCCGGGGCTGGCGATCTACGACTTTACTAATCCGGAAGCCTGCACATGGTATGCCGACAAGCTGAAAGGCCTGGTGGATATCGGCGTCGACTGCTTCAAAACCGACTTCGGCGAGCGCATCCCGACCGACGTGCAGTGGTTCGACGGCTCCGATCCGCAGAAGATGCACAACCACTACGCCTACATCTACAACGAGCTGGTGTGGAACGTGCTGAAAGAGACGGTAGGCGAAGAGGAGGCGGTGCTGTTTGCCCGTTCGGCCTCGGTGGGGGCGCAACAGTTTCCGGTGCACTGGGGCGGGGACTGCTACGCCAACTACGAGTCGATGGCCGAAAGCCTGCGCGGCGGGCTGTCGATCGGCCTCTCCGGGTTCGGATTCTGGAGCCACGATATCGGCGGGTTCGAAAACACCGCCCCGGCGCACGTCTACAAACGCTGGTGCGCGTTCGGGCTGCTCTCCAGCCACAGCCGCCTGCACGGCAGCAAATCCTATCGGGTGCCGTGGGCGTATGACGACGAGTCCTGCGACGTGGTGCGCCACTTCACGCAGCTCAAATGCCGGATGATGCCGTACCTGTACCGCCAGGCGGCGCTGGCCCGTGAGTTCGGTACCCCGATGCTGCGGGCGATGATGCTCGAGTTCCCGGACGATCCGGCCTGTGACTATCTCGACCGCCAGTACATGCTGGGGGATTCGGTGATGGTGGCCCCGGTGTTCAGCGAAGCGGGCGACGTGCAGTTCTACCTGCCGGAAGGGCGCTGGACGCACCTGTGGCGCAACGACGAGGTGCAGGGCAGCCGCTGGCATAAACAGCAGCACGACTTCCGCAGCCTGCCGGTCTACGTGCGTGACAACACCCTGCTGGCGCTGGGCAATAACGACCAGAAGCCGGACTATGCGTGGAATGAAGGCACCGCTTTCCAGCTGTTTAACCTCGACGATGGTGCCACGGCGGTAAGCGAGGTGCCGGCGGCCAACGGTGCCGTGGCCTTTACCCTGACCGCGACGCGCAACGGGGATACCCTGACGTTAAAAGGGCGTGGCGAAGCGCGGAACTGGTCGGTCTGTTTGCGCAATGTGCATCAGATTAGCGGCGTGAAAGGCGCGTCACATGCGGGGAGCGAGTGGGGCGTGGTGGTGAAAACGGAGGGGGAGGAGGTCGTGATCCACCTCTGAGCCGTCTGTAAAACGCCCGGTGGCGCTGCGCTTACCGGGCCTACGGTTTTGATGTTGTAGGCCGGGTAAGGCGAAGCCGCCACCCGGCGATGCAGTGCGGCCTGATGCCCGGTGGCGCTATCGCTTACCGGGCCTACGGTGTTGGTGCGGGTGTTTCAACCGTACTCACCGCCCCACCCGTCATCGTCTGCGTGACCTGCTGTTTATCCATATTCACCGCATTCAGCCTGCCGTTGACCGTCGGCTTCAACGGCGAATCTTTCTGCACATTGCCGCTGGCGGTGAGCTGAATATTGCCGTCGCCCGTCACCGGCAATGCCGGCCAGCCCCACTGCTGGATCACGTTTAACGGCACACCGCGTCCGGTCAGGTTGATGGTGGTCTGCCGCACCGGCGTCTGCGAAACGCTGGCCTTCGCTTCCAGAATCCCTTTTTCGGTAAAGGCGCTCAGCTCATTGATGGCAATGGTCGAGGCGTTAGCCGTAAGCGACAGCGAAGGACGACGCACGTCCACGCGGTTAAAGGTGGCGGCCGCGCCGTTCAGGGTGGCGGTGCCCGCCCATACGCCCCACTGGCGATCTTTCGCCAGCTGCAGGTTGGTGCCATAGCCGTCGAGGGCGGTGATCTGCCAGGGGAAAGCGGTGTCCACGTCGATCACCAGGTTACGGCTCAGGCCAAATTTACGCAGCGTGACGCTGTGCAGCCATTCCGGCAGGGTCTCCATCCACTGCGTTTTCCAGTTCTCCGGCAGGGTGTATTCCAGCCCGGCGACGGCGACATCATCCAGTACCAGCGCTTTCCCGCTGCGCAACCAGTTGCCGGAGGTGCGCACCATCCCGCCTTCCCAGCGCGAGGTGAACTGGCGCAGGGCGATCCCTTGCGGAGAGAATTCCGCATTGAGGATCGGGTCGAACAGATGCACCGAGCCGTAGATATATTCGCTGGCGTTCATCGACAGGCGGCCATCCTCGCTCTGCCAGTCGCCCTGGCTCAGGGTCAGGTTGCGCAAGCTTAAGTCGAGATCGGTAACCGCCCAGTCCGGCCCCTGAAGGCGGGCGTCGGTTACGTCCAGGCGGCCAATCTGCAACGACGGCAGGGTGGTGATGGGGGCAAAGAAGTCAGACAGCGATTTATCGCTCTGCAGGCGGATGTCGTTCAGGCGCATGTTGTCCACCTTCCAGCCGCCGTTGGCGTCGCGACGCGCGGTGCCGGTGAGCGAGCCCCGCGCCATGTCGGCACCGATGGTGATCAGGATCACCTCTTTGTCGGTCAGCTCGCCCTCGATCAGCACGTTGCTGGCCGGGACGCCGTTCAGCGTCAGCGACCCGGCGCTAATCTGGATGTTGGCTTTTTTACCCAGCACGTTGCCCGCTTCAGGATTCCAGGGGCGCACGCCGCCGGTGACCTTCTGTGCGCTCAGATCCCACGCGGTATTCGGGCTGTTAAACGCCATGTTGTTCAGCAGCAGGCGATCGGCCTGGAAGGGAAGAGGTGCCGTCTGCGGGGAGAGGTTCAGCGTGCCGTCAAACAGGGTGATGGTATCCATGTGCAGCGGATCGGTGAGCTGTCGGCTGCTCACGCCGATATCCACCATCTTCGCGACCAGAGTCGCGGGTTGACCGTCGCGCCCGAAGGTGACGTTTTTCAGCACCAGGTGCGTGGGCGAAGAGAAACGATGATCCATCAGGTCAAAATTGAGTTCGTAGTCGGTGTTTACCGTGATCCAGCTGCTGACCTGCGCCGCGCCCCAGCGGGTCTGAACAAGGATATAGAGCGCGAGGATCGCAATAAGCACAACGGCCAGAATACCGACGAGAAGCTTTCCAATAAATTTCATGGTCTTCCATCACGTAAAACGTACATAAAGGAGTTATGCACGATTTATGCGCAATGCTCAAGGCGGGAAGGGCGGAATTCTGGGTTACGGCAGCAGTTGCCTGCTGCCGTGAAAGGGATCAGTTCTTTTCTGGCGGGAAAATCAGGTTCAGAACGATAGCGGTGATCCCGCCGGCAGCGATGCCGGAGGAGAGCAGGTTTTTCACCCAGTCCGGGGCAAACTGCAGGATCAGCGGCTGCTGAGACACGCCCAGACCGACCGCCAGCGACAGGGCGATGATCATGATAGCGCGGCGGTTCAGCGGCTCGCGGGAGACGATACGCACGCCCGATGCCGCGATGGTACCGAACATCACCAGCGTTGCGCCGCCGAGCACCGGCTCAGGAATGTGCTGCACAAAGCCACTGACCGCCGGGAACAGACCGAGCACGATCAGCATCAACGCTACCACAAAGCCCACGTAGCGGCTGGCCACGCCGGTCAACTGGATCACGCCGTTGTTTTGACCGAAGCAGGAGTTCGGGAAGGTGTTGAACACGCCGGAGACAAAGGAGTTCAGACCGTTAGCCAGCACACCACCCTTGAGGCGCTTCATGTACAGCGGGCCAGAGACCGGCTGCTCAGAGACGTCGGAGGTGGCGGTGATATCCCCGATGGTTTCCAGAGAGGTGATCATAAACACCAGCATCAGCGGCAGGAGCAGGTTCCAGTCGATACCCAGGCCGTAGTAGAGCGGCGTCGGGACCACGATCAGCGGGCTGTCGGTCGCGGCGCTGGACTGCGGCAGCATACCCATCGCCCAGGCGGCCAGGTAGCCTGCCGCCATGGCGATCACCAGCGAGGCGACGCGCAGGTACGGGTTACGCTGACGGTTGAGCAGAATAATGATTGCCAGCACCACGCCCGCCAGCAGCAGGTTTTTCGGGGCGCCGAAGGTGTGGTCGGCCATTGCGGCGTAGCCGCCGCCGATAGAGGTCAGGCCCACCTGAATCAGCGACAGGCCGATAATCATCACCACCACGCCGGAGACCAGCGGGGTAATAATGCGGCGCGCCAGGTGCAGCACGCGGGAGATGACCATCTCGGTGCAGCTTGCCAGCATCAGGGTGCCGAACAGCGCCGCCATCATCGTCGGCACATCCGCGCCGCCGGTTTTCAGCGCCGTACCGCCCATGATCAGCGGAGCCACAAAGTTAAAGCTGGTGCCCTGAATCGACAGCAGGCCGGAACCTACCGGACCCCAGGCTTTAATCTGAATGATGGAGGCTACGCCTGAAGCAAACAGCGACATGCTGATGATGTGCTGGGTGTCCTGCGCCGGTAAGCCGAGCGCCTGGCAGATCAGCAGGGCAGGGGTGATGACGGCCACAAACATCGCCAGCAGATGCTGACAGGCGGCGAACAAGGTCTGCGCCAGCGGTGGACGGTCTTCAAGACGGTAAATCAGTTCACTGTTATGCGGCTGCGCAATCGGTTGCGCATCTTGCTGTTCAACGGCGTTAACGGACATCTGCTGCGATCCCCAGGAAGAAAAGCGGGCATTTTAGCCGAGTGGATGAGAAAAGCAAACGATTGCTCGCAAAAATCACAGAGAAATCCCGCCGCTTATTACGGCTTTTCTGTCACGCCAGGGCAAAGTTCATTACACTCCTGCTCCCGATTGCGCTTAAGTCGCGCAATCGGTTCAGGAAAACGCGCATGTTGATGGAGCACGTGCCATATAAGGAGCCCACTATGATTCATCTCGATACGTTGTCGACCCTCGTTGCGGCAACGCTGGTTTTACTGCTTGGCCGTAAACTGGTTCACAGTGTCCCCCTTTTCAGAAAATACACCATCCCGGAGCCCGTCGCGGGCGGACTGCTGGCTGCCGTTGCGCTGCTGGTGCTGAAAAAAAGCATGGGCTGGGAAATAAACTTTGATATGTCGCTAAAAGACCCGCTGATGCTGGCCTTTTTCGCCACCATCGGCCTGAACGCTAACCTCGCCAGCCTGCGGGCAGGCGGCAAAGTGCTGGGCGTGTTCTTAATTGTGGTGGTCGGGCTGCTGGTGATGCAGAACGCCATCGGTATCGGTATGGCTTCCCTGCTGGGGCTGGATCCGCTGATGGGTCTGCTGGCCGGCTCGATTACCCTTTCCGGTGGGCACGGCACCGGTGCGGCCTGGAGTAAGCTGTTTGTTGAGCGCTATGGCTTCCAGAATGCCACCGAAGTGGCGATGGCCTGCGCCACCTTTGGCCTGGTGCTGGGCGGCCTGATTGGCGGGCCGGTGGCGCGCTATCTTGTAAAACACTCCGCCACCCCGAACGGCTGCCCGGAAGATGAAGCGGTGCCGTCGGCGTTCGAAAAGCCGGACGTTGGACGCATGATCACTTCCCTGGTGCTGATCGAAACCATAGCGCTTATCGCCATCTGTCTGACGGCGGGCAAGGTGATTGCGCAACTGCTGGCGGGGTCCGCGCTGGAGCTGCCAACCTTTGTCTGCGTGCTGTTTGTGGGGGTGCTCCTCAGCAATGGCCTGGCCCTGATAGGTTTTTATCGCGTCTTTGAACGTGCGGTATCGGTGCTGGGCAACGTCTGCCTCTCGCTGTTCCTGGCGATGGCGCTGATGAGCCTTAAGCTGTGGGAACTGGCCTCGCTGGCGCTGCCGATGCTGGTTATTCTGGTCGTGCAAGCTCTGTTTATGGCGCTGTATGCGATGTTCGTCACCTGGCGGTTGATGGGCAAAAACTACGACGCGGCGGTGCTTGCAGCCGGACATTGCGGCTTTGGTCTGGGGGCAACGCCGACGGCCATCGCCAACATGCAGGCCATCACCGAGCGTTTCGGTCCGTCACATATGGCGTTTCTGGTGGTGCCGATGGTGGGGGCGTTCTTTATTGATATCGTCAATGCGCTGGTGATCAAACTCTATCTGATGCTGCCGATGTTTGGCTGATCAGGCGTTCGAGTATCGTTCGGTCTCGGGCATCCAGCGCTCGATTAACGCTGCCGCCTGGTCGGGGTAGCGGTCATGGATATGGCGTGCCAGACGCTGTACTTCAGGGATCATACCCTGATCGCGCAGCAAATCGGCCACTTTAAACTCGGCGTTACCGGTCTGGCGGGTGCCGAGCAGCTCTCCCGGGCCACGGATCTCCAGATCCTGTTGCGCAATCACAAAGCCGTCGTTGCTGTCGCGTAAAACCTGTAAACGCTTCTGGGCGGTTTTGGACAGCGGAGCTTTATAGAGCAGCACGCAGTGCGAGGCCACCGCGCCACGTCCTACGCGGCCGCGCAGCTGGTGGAGCTGCGCCAGACCCAGACGTTCCGGGTTTTCGATGATCATCAGGCTGGCATTTGGTACATCCACCCCCACTTCAATCACCGTGGTGGCGATCAGCAGATGCAGATCGCCCTGCTTGAAGGATTGCATCACCGCCTGCTTCTCGGCAGGCTTCATGCGGCCATGCACCAGCCCGACGTTCAGCTCCGGCAGGGCCAGCTTTAACTCTTCCCAGGTGGCTTCCGCCGCCTGGGCTTCCAGCAGATCCGACTCCTCAATCAGGGTACAGACCCAGTAGGCCTGGCGGCCTTCCTGGCAGGCGTTGCGCACCCGATCGATGATGTCGCTGCGGCGCGTGTCCGGAATGGCGACGGTGGTCACCGGCGTACGGCCCGGGGGCAGCTCGTCGATAGTGGAGGTATCGAGATCGGCATAGGCGGTCATCGCCAGGGTACGCGGGATCGGCGTTGCGGTCATGATCAGCTGGTGCGGATGGTACCCCTGCTGGAGCCCTTTCTCCCACAGCGCCAGCCGCTGATGTACGCCGAAACGGTGCTGTTCATCAATGATCACCAGCGCCAGGCCGTGGAACTGCACCTGCTCCTGGAAGATGGCGTGGGTGCCGACAATCATCTGCACCTGACCGCTGGCGATGGCCTCCTGCTGCGCCTGTCGCGCCTTGCCTTTTTGCTTCCCGGCCAGCCAGCCCACTTCAACACCCAGCGGGGCAAACCAGCTGCGGAAGTTATTCGCGTGCTGCTCGGCCAGCAGTTCGGTCGGCGCCATCAGCGCGACCTGTCTGCCGTGCGCAATGGCGCGCAGTGCGGCCAGCGCGGCCACCAGCGTTTTACCGGAGCCAACATCGCCCTGCACCAGGCGCATCATCGGCACGTCCAGCGCCAGGTCGCGCTCGATCTCGGCGGTGACGCGGGCCTGCGCCCCGGTGGGTTTAAACGGCAGCGAGGCCAGCAGTTTATCTTTTAATTCGTTTCGGGCCGGGAGCGGCAGGGCGTGAAAACGCTGCGCCCCGGCGCGTAACGCCAGCATGCTCAGGTTATGCGCCAGCAGCTCTTCCAGAATCAGGCGTCGCTGGGCCGGATGCTGGCCGCTCTCCAGATCGCTGAGTTGCAGCGTCGGCGGCGGGCGGTGCAGGGTGCGCAACGCCTCCGACAGGCTCATCATCCCCTGCGCCAGCTCGGGCGGCAGCAGTTCGGCAATGGCGCAGGTGTCGAGCAGCTCCAGCGCCTGATCGGTCAGCTTGCGCAGCGTCGCCTGCTTGATGCCTTCGGTGGTCGGATAGACTGGCGTCAGCGTCTCCTGCATCTCCGGGGTGCTGAGATCGCCCTGTACGCGGTATTCGGGATGGATCATCTCCGCGCCGTATTTCCCGCGTTTGGCTTCGCCGTAGGCCAGCACCCGTCGCCCGGCGGCGAGGCTGTTTTTCATCGCCGCGCTGAAGTTGAAGAAGCGCATGGTCAGGATGCCGGAGCCGTCGCTGATCTGGCAGGTCATCATCCGGCGACCGCCGAAGGTGATATTGCTGTTTAGCACTTCGCCTTCAACCGTGGCGTAAATCCCGGGCAGCAGATCGCCAATCTGATAGAGCTGGGTGCGGTCTTCATAACGCAGGGGGAGGTGCAGGAGGAGATCCTGCACGGTATGGAGGCCAATTTTTGCCAGTTTGCTGCTCTGGGCCGCGCCAACGCCCGTCAGGGAATTGAGCGGCACAGCATCCAGCAGGCGGCCTTGCATGATTATTTCGCCGCTTGCATGGTGGCCCACCACGTTGCATCGGCTTCGATTTCGCCCTGCATATTCACGTGGGGGTAGGGTAATTTTTTCTGCTTCGCCACGTTGGCCAGCACCGGATAGCCGCCTTCAAACAGCAGGCGCTGCTGCTCGTCTTCCGGCAACATGCTGTTCTCGCGTTTGTACATCCCGGCATTCTGGCGCTGGCGCTGGGCTTCATACAGAATGAGCGCGGACGCCACGGAGACGTTCAGGGACTGCACCATGCCGATCATCGGAATGATGATGTCCCGATCCGCCAGATCTAACGCTTCCTGGGTGATCCCCGTCTTCTCCTGACCCATCAGAATGCAGGTCGGACGGGTATAATCAATCTCACGGAAATCGACGGCTTTGTCGGAAAGGTGGGTTGCCAGAATCTGCATGCCGCGTCCCTTCAGATGCGAAATGGCGTCGGCAATATTGTCGTGGGCTTTGACCTGTACCCAGCTGTTGCTGCCTGCGGCAGCCGAGGCCATGGGACGCATCCGTGTACCCTTCCAGACGGCGTGCACTTCATGCACACCGACGGCGTCTGCGGTACGGACGATAGCAGCCACGTTATGAGGTTTATGGACCTGCTCCATGCAGACCGTCAGATCGGGCTGACGCCTGGCGAGCATTTCGCAAATCCGGGCATAACGCATTGAATTCATAAAGCTAGTTTCGGTTACGGGTGACTTTAATCACGTCGGCCATCACGCGGATTTTGCGCATGATGTTCGCCAGATGCACACGGTCCCGCGCGGTCAGACGAATAAAGGCGCTGTAAACGCGGCCATCTTTCTCTTCCGTATTCAGGCTATGAATGTTGGAAGAGGCAGTGTTGATTGCCGCCGTCAGGTTCGCCAGCGCACCCTGGTGGTTGAACATATCCACCTTAATTTCGGTGATAAATTCCTGCTCGGTCTCTTTATCCCACTCTACCGCCATAAACTTCTCAGGCTCTTTCTGATAGCCGCGGATGTTACGACAGGATTCGTGATGGATAACCAGGCCTTTACCAGGGCTGACGTGGGCAATAATCGGGTCGCCCGGGATCGGTCGGCAGCACTTGGCAAAAGTAATCAATACGCCGTCGGCGCCTTTGATCGGCAGATGGCCGTGGCTGGTTGATGACGGCTGCGGCACAGAGGTTTCGCCCTGCTGCAGGTTCTTCGCCACCACCACGCTCATCGCGTTACCCAGACCGATCTCTGCCAGCAGGTCATCAAGCGAGGCGAGCTTCATACGCTCCAGCTCGTGCTGAATGCTCTCTTTCGGGATCTCGGCCAGCTTACGGCTGCCGCCCAACGCGTGGTTGAGCAGACGACGGCCCAGGCTGACGGAGTCGTCGCGTTTGAGGTTCTTCAGCAGCTGGCGGATCTTGGCGCGGGCTTTCGAGCTCACCACAAAGTTGAGCCACGCCGCGTTCGGACGCGCGCCCGGTGCGGTAATGATTTCCACCGTCTGGCCGCTGGTCAACGGCTGTGACAGCGGATACGGCTGGCGGTCGACGCGCGCGCCCACGCAGGCATGACCGATATCGGTATGCACGGCGTAAGCGAAGTCGACCGGGGTTGCGCCAGCAGGCAGCTCGACAATGCGCCCCTCTGGCGTGAAAACGTAAATCTCATCCGGGAAGAGATCGGATTTAACGCTCTCGATAAATTCAAACGAGCTACCGGCGCTCTGCTGTAGCTCCAGCAGGCTCTGCATCCAGCGCTGGGCGCGGATCTGCGCGGTAGTGCTGCTTTCGCCGCCACGCTCTTTGTAGGCCCAGTGCGCGGCAACACCCATCTCCGCCATCTGATCCATGTCTTCGGTACGGATCTGCACCTCAACCGGCACGCCGTGCGGGCCAATCATCGAGGTGTGCAGAGACTGATATCCGTTCGCCTTTGGAATGGCGATATAGTCCTTCATTCGACCCGGACGCGGCTTGTAAAGGCTGTGCATCTGACCCAGCACGCGATAGCAGGTATCAGAGTCCTGGACGATCACGCGGAACGCGTAGATATCCATGATCGAGTGAAAACGCTGCTCTTTGAGCACCATTTTGCAGTAGATGGAGTACAAATGCTTTTCGCGACCGCTGACGCGGCAGGGAATACCGGCTTCCTGCAAACGCCCTTCGATTTCAGAGAGGATCTTCTGAATCATCTCCTTACGGTTACCACGTGCGGCTTTCACCACCTCTTTGATCACCCGGAAGCGGTTCGGGTACAAGGCTTCAAAACCCAGCTCTTCCAGCTCGGTTTTAATGTGATGAATACCTAAACGGTGCGCCAGCGGGCTGTAGATTTCGAGGGTTTCACGGGCAATGCGACGACGTTTATCCGGGCGTAGGGAGCCCAGGGTGCGCATATTGTGGGTACGGTCAGCGAGTTTGATCAGAATGACGCGGATATCCTGCACCATCGCCATGATCATTTTGCGGAAGTTTTCGGCCTGTGCCTCTTTCTTGTCGCGGAAATTCAGCTTATCAAGCTTAGAGACTCCTTCCACCAGCTCGGCAACGCTTTTGCCAAACAGCTGTTCCATGTCCTGGTAGGTGGCGGGGGTATCTTCGATCACGTCATGCAGCAGGGCGGCCATCAGCGTTTCGTAGTCGAGTTTCATCTCGGCCAGAATACAGGCCACCGCTACCGGGTGCGTGATATAGGGTTCACCGCTTGAACGTGTCTGGCCCTCGTGAGCGTCACGTGCAACGAGATACGCCTGCTGGAGACGTTTAATCTGGTCTACCGACAGGTAGGTTTGAATCAGTTGATTCAGGCTTTCAAACAGATACAAGGGCGACCCGCAGGTTTAATTAACGACGACCTTCAGCAATGGCGGTAACGGCCTGCAGTTCTGCGGCTTCCTGCTCTTGCTGCTCCTGGCGCTCACGTACGTCGAGGATCTGGTTGTTGATCAGACCTTCTTCGATTTCGCGCAATGCGATAACGGTGGTTTTATCGTTTTCTTCCGGTACCAGCGGATCTTTACCGCCTGACTGCATCTGACGAGCGCGACGCGCGGCGACCAGCACCAGGTCAAAACGGTTACCAATTTTCTCTACAGCGTCCTGAACAGTTACGCGTGCCATACTTAAAATGCTCCACAGATGAAGAAATGACTGGGCATGATACTGAATGTGGGTTCAGTCTGCCAACAGTTTGGTGATTAATGCGTCATGTCGCTGCTTCTGGCGGCTCATGCGCAGACGTTCGGCGCGAAGGATAGTTTTGAGATCGCTCAGGGCGGCGTCAAAATCATCATTCACAATCAGGTAATCATATTCGGCGTAATGGCTCATTTCCGCAACTGCCAGGGCCATACGTTTTGCAATAACCTCTTCGCTATCCTGGCCACGGCCACGAAGACGGCGATCCAGCTCGTCTTTCGACGGCGGTAAAATAAAGATACTGCGCGAATCAGGCATTTTCTTGCGGATCTGCTGCGCGCCCTGCCAGTCGATATCAAGGAACACGTTCACGCCGGTCGACAGCACCTGCTCAATGGTTTCACGCGAGGTGCCGTAGTAGTTACCGAAAACTTCCGCGTGTTCAAGAAACGCATCTCTGCCAATCATCGTTCTGAATTCATCGTGATCGACAAAGAAATAGTGTTCACCGTGCACTTCACCCGGACGCGGCGCGCGCGTGGTGTGAGAAACCGATACCTGGGTATCGTACAGCGGTTGGGTTTTTAACAGTGCCTGAATCAGGCTGGATTTACCCGCGCCACTAGGGGCAGAAACAATATAAAGCGTGCCTTGAGCCATGAGAGTCTTTTGTATGTGTTAGCGAAGAAAGTCCTACATACGGGCTTATTATACACGTCGCCGCTTCGTGACGTAGCCTTTGTCACACTTTTTCCGTTTCTTAGTTGATTTTTGCTCGCCCTTTTCCGCTTTTCTCCGCCGTTTGCTGCAACAGAAACAAAGTCCTGATGCTGGCTCGTAAAGTCTGTTTTTGCCTGTCGCCTGCGTTTTCGTACCGCGTTATACCCCCGTATAAAACAGGGAGGAACGACGATGTGGCGATGTTTTGGTGTACTTATGCTGCTCTGGAGCAGCAGCGGGATGGCGGTTTGCCCGGTCTGGTCACCCGCGCAGGCAGCGCAGGAGATCGCCCGACTCAGTGCGCAAATGGCCCGCTGGGATAAGGCTTACTGGCAGCAGGGCGTCAGCGACGTGAACGACGAGGTATATGACCAGCTGGCCGCGCGGCTGAGACAGTGGCGGCACTGCTTTGGTGATGAACAGGTGACAGACGCGCCGTTGCCTGCGGGCGGTTCGGTCAGGCATCCGGTCAGCCATACCGGGGTGGTGAAGGTGGCCGATAAAGCGGAGCTGCGGCAGTGGATGCATTCGCATCGCGATCTGTGGATCCAGCCCAAGGTGGATGGCGTGGCGGTGACGCTGGTCTACCGTCAGGGGCAGCTGGTGCAGGCCACCAGCCGGGGCGATGGGCTGAAAGGCGAAGACTGGACGGCGAAAGTGAAGCGCATCGCCACGGTGCCCGCCCGGGTGACGGGCCCGCTCGCCAACAGCGTGTTGCAGGGGGAGCTCTTCTTACAGCGCGAAAATCATGTCCAGCGCCAGATGGGCGGTATGAATGCGCGGGCAAAAGTCGCCGGGGCGATGATGCGGCAGGATGACAGCGCCGTCCTGGATCAGATCGGCATCTTCATCTGGGCCTGGCCGGACGGCCCCACCCCGATGGGCGAGCGTTTGCGGGCGTTAGCCCGGGCGGGCTTCACCCTGACCGAATCCTGGACGCAGAAAATCAGTTCAGTGGAGGAGGCCGAAAATATGCGCGACCGCTGGCTGAAGTCGCCGCTGCCCTTTGTTACCGATGGTATTGTTATCCGCTCGGCACAGGAGCCCGCAGGCAACCGCTGGCTGCCGGGAGACGGCAGTTGGGTGGTGGCGTGGAAATATGCTCCGGCCACACGGGTCGCAGAGGTCAGGGCTATTAACTTTGCCGTGGGACGTACCGGCAGGATCGCGGTGGTCGCGACACTTGAGCCGGTACAGCTTGATGATAAACGGGTGCAGCGCGTCAATCTGGGGTCGGTGGGCCGCTGGCAGGCACTGGATATTGCGCCGGGCGATCAGGTTCAGGTTAGCCTGGCCGGGCAGGGGATCCCGCGGGTGGATAAGGTTGTCTGGCGAGGGACCGACCGACAAAAACCGGTGCCACCAGAGTCGCGCTTCACACCGCTCACCTGTTTTTATGCCTCACCGGAATGTCACGAACAGTTTATGGCCCGGCTGGCCTGGCTGAGTTCATCGTCGGTATTAAACATCGAAGGGCTGGGCGACGCAGGCTGGCAGGTGCTTCATCAGGCACATCATTTTGAGCACCTGTTTTCGTGGCTGACGCTCACCCAGGAGCAGCTCCAGCATACGCCCGGTCTTTCGGCGCAGCGCGGCCTGCGGCTCTGGCATCAGTTCAACCTGGCGCGCCGTCAGCCCTTTACCCGCTGGCTGGATGCGCTTGGCGTACCTCTTCCCCGGGTGGCCATGCGTGCGCTGGGCGACCAGCACTGGCTGCAGTTACAGAACAGGGATCCGCTGGGCTGGCAACAGGTTCCAGGCATTGGCGTGGAAAGAGCGCGCAGGCTGGTTGACTTTATCCGTCACCCTAACGTTAACATCCTGACGTCCTGGCTTAATGAGCAGGGCGTGCAGGGATTTTAGTGGCTGTCGTGGCGGTAATAAAAGACCGGTAAGCCCAGCTTTAAACGCAGCGCCAGCATGCGGGCGGTAAAGCCAAAGAGCAGCGTGGAGATAATTACCACATCCTGATTGCTGACGTAGTGCTGCAGAGCGACGTACAGCACCGCTGCCGCGAAGGAGACCCCGGCATAGAGCTCTTTCTGAAAGACCAGTGGAATGCGTTTGCAGAACATATCGCGCAGTACCCCGCCAAACACGCCGGTGATCACCGCCGCGATAGTGGCGATAACCGGACCTTCGCCCATATCCAGCGCGACCTGGGCCCCGATAATGGAGAAGACGATCAGGCCGAGCGCATCCAGCACCAGAAACAGACGTCGCAGATGGGGCATTACCGGGGCGAGGATGGTGGTCAACACCGCGGCGACGGCGACAATAATCACATATTCAGGATGCTGCACCCAGCCGAGCGGGTAGTGGCCCAACAGGATATCCCGAACGGAACCCCCACCCAGCGCCGTTGCGGTGGCAATAATAATAACGCCGAAGGTGTCCATACGACGACGTCCGGCGGCCAGGGCACCGGTCATGGCCTCAGCGGTAATACCGATCAAATACAGGATGTGCAGCAGCATGTTACCCCCAACTTTAATGCCGTCAGGGTAACTTTTTGTGGGCTGGCTCACGATTTAGATTTTTTTGTGCGAGCGGTTATGCCTTAGATTAGCTAATGCTTGAATAGCTCAATGAGTGCGATATCGCTTTTTTTACTCATATATCGCATTAGATTTATTTGGTCTTAACTACCGCGGGCGACTAAAAACCTGGCGGAACATCGGTACCAGCACTTTATTACCGGTTTCGCTGAGGTGATTATCGTCGAAGTACCAGGGTTGTAGATTTTTACTGCCCATACAGCGACCCGCGGTGCAGAGCCAGGCGGTGGGATCCAGAACCTGAACGCCGCACTGTTTTGCCGCCCGCGCCTGGGCCTGTAAAATAGCCGCGTTCTTTTTCTCGTAGTTCGCCAGTGGGACTGATAAATCGCGGGTGGCTCTGCCAGTCATCAGACGATGGGATAACGTGCGGGGAATGTTATGCGCCATCTCGGGGATCGGGTTCACCAGGTAAACAGGATGCTCGCGATTCAGGGTACACGCCATTCCGACCACCGCATCGGCATACTGTTGCAGGTACGCCTCCTTGTTTTGCGGCCTGGCGTCGAAGGTCACCAGCTGCTGTTCCGCATAATGCGTCAGGCGGTTCACAATCACCACCGGAACATCTGACGGGTAATTCTGCAGCCGTGAAGGAAGGGAGCGATTAAATGCTCCGCACCGTTTGTTCTCGTCAACTTCACCCGTCGCCAGCGTCGGGCAGCCAGAATAAGTGATACCGATAACCGAGCCTTTACCCTGTGCAGCTTCTGCCAGTGCGGTCGCGGTGGCTTCTGCATGACTGTCGCCAATAATGATGGCGGCAGGCTTGCCCGTACCGTAAAGGCTTAAGCGCGTTTTCGGGTTGGCAGCATAGTTTTTATTGGTGGCTTCCAGCGCGATTTTGTTTACCAGAGGATCGGGCTGGCTGACAACGATACTGTTTTTCACCAGATAGCTAAACAGCCAGGCAACGCCCACGCAGGCAAACAGGATTAACCAGAATGTGCGGGTCGTACGCTGGCTCAGGTAGTTTTTTCCGGGCTGTTCAATCAAAACCCAGGAGAGCCATCCGGCGGCAAAGGAGAGCGCAATCGCGCTCATTACCCACGGCCCGTTATGCTGTCGCCCTGAATAGATCAGAAACACCACAATGGGCCAGTGCCATAAATAGACGGAATACGAGCTCAGTCCTGCCCAACGAAAATTCCGGTCAAACAGGCTCACCAGCGGTTGGTAGTCGCTGTAAATCACCAGCATCGCACCCACGACGGGCAGTAAAGTCAGTGGCCCGGGCCAGGCTTGCTCTGCGGTGATAGAAAAGAGAGAGATAAGTATCAGGGCGTAACCTGCGATCGCCGCAACCGGACGAAGCCTTAATGGCAGAACAAAACGCTGCGCGGCATACCACACCAGCCCGCCGCACAGCATTTCCCAGGCGCGATACGGCATCAGATAGAAGCTGGTGGACGCGTTGCCAGAGGTGTGCGTAATGCTCACCATAAACGACGCGACGGTGAGGACCAGCAGGCAGAGCCCGGTGTTCAGCTTTTTTCTGAGGGGGTAAAGACCCATCATAATAAAAGGTAAAACCAGGTAGAATTGCCATTCAACGGACAATGACCAGGTATGTAAAAACCAGTTTTCATGCGAGTCGAGGGCAAAATAGTCCCCGGACTCTTTGTTGAGTTTCAGGTTCGAAATAAATAGGGCGGCATAGCCAATATAGTTTCCGAGCTTTTTATACTCATTTGTCGGTAGCCAGAAAAAGGTCGCCACGGCGATGACCAGACACATCGCCAGTAGGGCAGGAATTATTCTCTTGCAGCGCGCGGCATAAAACTGAATAAGATTAAAGCTGTTCCTTTCCAGGCCGGTGGCGATGATTTTGGTCATCAGGAAGCCGGAGATAACAAAAAATACATCCACGCCCGCAAAACCGCCGGGCAACAGGGTGGCGGTAAAGTGATAAAAAACGACAGAAAGAATGGCTATTCCGCGCAGCAGGTTAATGTCTTGCCTGAAATCGCGGTCAACTGAGAGGCTGGATACGTCCTCTAAAGATAAGTTGATGTTTGCCATTAGGTTTCCTGAAAGGACGCTCAAAATAAGAAATGCGGCCTGCATTCTATCAAAATCGCTAAAAGACTGCTTATGTTCTGATGCGCCGAAAGCAGACAGTAAATTCTTATGGCTATTAAATGAAAATGGTCCCGTTAAGGGACCATTAATAACAAATCGACGCCTGTTACGGCTTATTCGATGTTCTGAATCTGCTCGCGCATCTGTTCAATCAGTACCTTCAGCTCAATCGCAGAATTGGTGACTTCTGCGTTGATCGATTTCGACGCCAGGGTGTTCGATTCGCGGTTGAACTCCTGCATCATAAAGTCGAGACGGCGGCCCACGGCCTCTTTCTTCTTCAGAATGTTGTAGGTCTCTTTGACGTGCGCTTCCAGACGGTCCAGCTCTTCAGAAACGTCGATACGCTGGGCCATCAGCACCAGCTCCTGCTCGAGACGGTTATTCTCCAGCTGAACTTCGGCGTCTTCCAGTTTGGCGACCAGACGCTCACGCTGCCACTGCAGGATTTCTGGCATATGGGAGCGGACTTTCACCACTTCGCCGCTCACGCCTTCCAGACGCTGCTCGATCAGTGCCTTCAGCGCCTGGCCTTCGGTTTCACGGGCTACGATGAAGTCATCCAGGGTCCCGTCCAGCGCAGCCAGAATTTCAGCGGTAATCGCGTCCAGATCCTGTTCGCCAGCCGCCATCACCCCAGGCCAGCGCAGAATATCAACCGGGTTGATTTCGCCTTCGTCGCTCTGCATTTTGACCCAGTTAGCGGCGTTCACCAGCTGTTTAGCCAGTTTCTCGTTGAGGATCAGCTCCCCTTGCGCACTCGCATCGGGCTCAAAACGCAGGTTGCATTCAATCTTTCCGCGCGTCAGGCGAGCACGGATACGCTCACGAACCACGGGCTCAAGACTGCGGAACTGCTCCGGCATACGGAAATAGGTTTCAAGATAGCGTTGGTTTACCGAGCGCATTTCCCAGGTAGCGCTGCCCCAGCTACCCTTGATTTCACGGCGGGCGTAGGCGGTCATACTGCGGATCATAGACATTTCCGTTTTTGAAGGAGAGATGGGGGGATTATAGCTTTCGGGGCTTTCTCAGGATAGGAATAAGCGCGTTTAATCCGTATAATGCGCAGCCACATTCGTTTCAAGCCGGAGATATCATCATGCGTCCATCAGGTCGTAGCGCCAACCAGGTGCGCCCCGTCACCCTGACCCGTAACTATACAAAACACGCTGAAGGCTCTGTGCTTGTTGAATTTGGTGACACCAAAGTGCTGTGCACCGCCTCCATTGAAGAGGGCGTGCCGCGCTTCCTGAAAGGCCAGGGGCAGGGCTGGATCACTGCCGAATACGGCATGCTGCCACGCTCTACCCATACCCGTAACGCCCGCGAAGCGGCGAAGGGTAAGCAGGGCGGCCGCACCATGGAGATCCAGCGTCTGATCGCCCGCGCGCTGCGCGCGGCTGTCGATCTGAAAACGCTGGGTGAATTCACCATCACCCTGGACTGCGACGTGATCCAGGCTGACGGCGGCACCCGTACGGCCTCCATTACCGGTGCCTGCGTGGCGCTGGCCGATGCCCTGAACAAACTGGTCGCGGCCGGTAAGCTGAAAGCTAACCCGCTGAAAGGCATGGTTGCGGCAGTGTCTGTAGGGATCGTCAATGGCGAAGCGCTGTGCGATCTGGAGTACGTTGAAGACTCCGCGGCAGAGACCGACATGAACGTGGTGATGACCGAAGACGGTCGTATCATCGAGGTGCAGGGCACCGCTGAAGGTGAGCCATTTACCCACGAAGAACTTCTGGCGCTGTTGGCGTTAGCCCGAGAGGGAATCGAATCTATCGTAACGACGCAGAAGGCGGCGTTAGAAAATTGATTTTAAAGGCGACTGATGAGTCGCCTTTTTTTTGTCCGTAGAAAAGTAAGGAGCGAATCCATGAAACCTTATCAGCGCCAGTTTATTGAATTTGCGCTTAGCAAGCAGGTACTTAAGTTTGGCGAGTTCACGCTGAAATCCGGGCGCAAGAGCCCCTATTTCTTTAACGCCGGGCTGTTTAATACCGGGCGCGATCTGGCTCTGTTAGGCCGCTTCTATGCCGAAGCGCTGGTGGATTCCGGGATTGAGTTCGACCTGCTGTTTGGCCCGGCATACAAAGGCATCCCGATTGCCACCACCACCGCCGTGGCGCTGGCGGAGCATCACGATCGCGACGTGCCGTACTGCTTTAACCGTAAAGAGGCCAAAACCCACGGCGAAGGCGGTAATCTGGTCGGCAGCGCGCTGCAGGGCCGCGTCATGCTGGTGGACGATGTGATCACCGCAGGCACCGCCATTCGTGAATCGATGGAGATTATCCAGGCGAACAACGCTACGCTTGCTGGCGTGCTGATCTCGCTGGACCGCCAGGAGCGCGGCCGTGGCGAAATCTCCGCTATCCAGGAAGTGGAGCGCGATTACAGCTGCAAAGTGACCTCAATCATCACTCTGAAAGACCTGATTGCCTATCTGGAAGAGAAGCCGGAGATGGCAGAGAGCCTGGCGGCGGTGCGTGCGTATCGCGAAGAGTTTGGCGTCTGAGTTAATTGCCCGGTGGCGCTGCGCTTACCGGGCCTACCCGTTACTGCAACTGCGCGGCGACTAACGGCCAGCGGGCGTCAAAATCGTCCGTTGGGCGATATTTGAATTCACTGCGCACAAAGCGTGAGAGCATCCCTTCACAGAAGGCCAGCACCTGCCCGGCAAGCAGCGATTCATCCATGCTGTAACCCTCGCCTTCACGCATCTTCTTTTCGCGCAATACCTGGCGCAGCTGCGCCTCAATACGTTCGAAAAGTTGGTTAATGCGCCCCTGCAGCCTGTCCTGTTCAAACATCAGCGCGTGGCCGGTCAGGATACGGGTTAAACCCGGATTGCGCTCGCCGAACCCAAGGATCAGCTGAACAATCAGACGCAGCCGTGCGGTGGTGTCTTTTTCATCCTTCAGAATCAGGTTGATACGCGTGATCAGGCTGTCTTCGATAAACTCGATCAGGCTGTCGAACATCCGCGTTTTGCTGGGGAAATGACGGTACAGCGCCGCTTCCGACACGCCCACAGAGGCGGCCAGTTTTGCGGTGGTGATGCGTTGACTGCCATCGCTGGATTCAAGCATCAGAGCCAGAGATTGAAGTATTTCTTCGCGACGATTCCTTTTCGCTGTTTGTTTTTCTGCCATGTTGCAAAATACCCCTGAAAATAAGCACTTGTCAGGCTGACATCCACACAACGACCGCAAACGTCCGTTTGCGGTTTGTTAATACGTTATTAGATTGTGAGATGCGTTTAGCCGGGTTTATTTACGCCCGGAATGGCCGAAGCCGCCTTCGCCGCGATCGGTCGCGTCGAAGTCTTCTACCAGATTAAATTCAGCCTGTACCACCGGGACGAATACCATCTGGGCGACACGCTCGCCGGGTTGAATGGTGAAGCTGTCCTGGCCACGGTTCCAGACGGAGACCATCAGCTGACCCTGATAGTCCGAATCGATAAGCCCCACCAGGTTGCCCAGCACGATACCATGCTTATGGCCAAGGCCAGAACGCGGCAGGATCACCGCCGCCAGAGAGGCATCGGCAATGTGGATTGCAAGACCGGTCGGCAGCAGCGTGGTGGCGCCCGGTGCCAGCTCTACGGCGTCGTCGAGGCAGGCGCGCAGATCAAGACCGGCAGAGCCGGAAGTGGCATAGGTCGGCAGCGGAAATTGCTGACCAACACGCGGGTCCAGAATCTTAACGTCGATTTTTTTCATCATAACGGGTAACGATCTCGTCCAGTAATAGTTGGCCCAGGAGTTCCTTGCGCTCAAGCGGTAAGACTTTATCTCCATCCTGCCAGAATAGGTGCAGTGCGTTGCTGTCGCTGTTAAATCCTTGAGTGGCCAGCGATACGTCGTTCGCGCAAATTAAATCGAGGTTTTTGCGGGTACGTTTTTGCCGGGCATATTCTTCCACATTATTCGTTTCAGCGGCAAACCCAACAACGTAAGGCCGTCGATTTTTTAGCGCGGCGACACCGGCAACGATATCCGGGTTTTTCACCATTTTTATCGTGATTTCATCGCCTTGCTTTTTAATTTTTTCATCCGCCACGGCGGCTGCGCGGTAGTCCGCTACGGCGGCACAACCAATAAAAATCTGCTGCTGTTGCGCCTGCGCCTGGACGGCTGCTTCCATCTCCAGCGCGGTCGTTACGTCGATGCGCTGCACCTGCGCTGGCGTTGGCAGCGACACCGGGCCGCTGACCAGCGTGACTTTGGCTCCGCGCTGCGCGGCGGCGGCGGCAATCGCAAAGCCCATCTTGCCGGAGCTTTGGTTAGTGATATAGCGCACCGGATCCAACGGCTCACGCGTCGGACCCGCGGTAATCATGATGTTCAGATGTTGCAGATCGTTGACAGGTGAAAAATGGCCGGCGGCCAGATCCACAATCGCCAGCGGATCCAGCATGCGGCCCGGGCCGATGTCGCCACAGGCCTGGCTGCCGCTGTCCGGCCCCCAAATCAGCAGCCCGCGCGAGGCGAGCGTTGACAGGTTATGCTGCGTTGCCGCGTTGCGGTACATCTGCTGGTTCATGGCAGGCACCACGGCGACCGGCGCCGGGGTGGCCAGGCAGATGGTGGACACCAGGTCGTTGGCCATGCCGGCGGCAACGCGGGCGATAAGATCGGCGGTGGCCGGGGCGAGGATGACTAAATCCGCCCATTTGCCCAGCTCAATATGGCCCATTGCGGCTTCTGCCGCCGGATCGAGCAGGCTGTCCGACACCGGGTAGCCTGAAACCGCCTGCAGGCTCAATGGCGTAATGAACGCTTTGCCCCCTTCGGTTATTGCCACCCGCACGTCCGCGCCGCGCTCGCGCAAACGGCGCACCAGTTCCGGCGCTTTATAGGCTGCAATGCCGCCGCTGACGCCGAGAACGATTTTTTTACCGGCCAGGCTCATCATGATTCTTTCCTGTTGGGGTCACCTGAGAGACGGCCATTTTATCACAATCCGAAAAGCATCGTGATGTTGTCCATCCGCCACTTTGCGAGGCGTTACGCAAGACGGGCAATACGCCGTCGTGAGGAGCCGGGGTCTGTGGCAGCATGGTGTGGTCAGGGAGAAGGAGAGAATATGGAGACATCAACCCCGCTGCTACCGCGGGAAAAAATGCTACGCGATGGCGCGACCTTGCTTACGGACGAAGAGCTGCTGGCGCTGTTCCTGCGTACCGGGACGCGGAGTAAAAATGTGTTCGCGCTTGCCAGAGATTTGTTGCACCATTTTGGCTCGCTGCATGGTTTGCTGTCCGCAGAGATGAAGGATTTCAGGCAGGTCGAAGGTATTGGTTTAGCGACGTTTGCCCAGTTGAAGGGGATAGCGGAGCTTGCCCGCCGCTACTACTGTTCGGGGATACGGGGAATAAACCCACTGCAGGATCCGGAGATGACCCGGGAGTTTGTGCGCAGCCAGCTGGCGGAGGACGAGCGCGAGATCTTTATGGTTATCTTCCTTGATAACCAGAACCGGGTCCTGAACCATTCCCGGTTATTTTCGGGGACGCTGAGCCATGTAGAGGTTCACCCACGTGAAATTGTGCGCGAAGCGATAAAAGTGAATGCCGCTGGCGTGATCCTCGCGCATAATCACCCCTCAGGACGCGCCGAACCGAGCAAAGCCGACAGAGACGTGACCGCACGGATCATGAAATGCTGTCAATTCATGGACATTCGTGTGCTTGACCATCTGGTGATAGGTCGGGGAGAATACGTTTCGTTTGCTGAACGTGGGTGGATTTAAGCCATTTCTCGCGATCCATCGGGATCTTTGTCTGTTCGGGACTTGAGCACATCCTCGAGTCAGCGTATACTACGCCACCTTTGAGAATCTCGGGTTTGGCATTTGGGCCTGGCAATCGATGGTTCACTAAGACACTAAATTATTCAGGCTGCATCAAGGCGGCAAGAGAGTGAATCCCTGGGAGCATACTTAAGTATGTGACCTGGGTGAGCGAGCGCAGCCAACGCAGACGCAGCTTGAAGAATGACGTGTAGAATCGCGATGACTGGGCTGTAAAGCCTGACGAGGCGCCGATACCCCATACGAAGCTCGAGCTAATTTGATTTTTGGAGAATAGACATGTCCCGAGTCTGCCAAGTTACTGGCAAGCGTCCGGTGACCGGTAACAACCGTTCCCACGCACTGAACGCGACTAAACGCCGTTTCCTGCCGAACCTGCACTCTCACCGTTTCTGGGTTGAGAGCGAGAAGCGTTTTGTCACCCTGCGTGTATCTGCTAAAGGTATGCGTGTTATTGATAAGAAAGGCATCGATACAGTTCTGTCCGAACTGCGTGCCCGTGGCGAAAAGTACTAAGTACTTAAAGAGGAAATAAATCATGGCTAAAGGTATTCGTGAGAAAATCAAGCTGGTTTCTTCTGCTGGTACAGGTCACTTCTACACCACCACGAAGAACAAACGTACTAAGCCGGAAAAACTGGAACTGAAAAAGTTCGATCCAGTTGTACGCCAGCACGTACTGTACAAAGAAGCTAAAATTAAATAATTTTAGACTCCTCGTACTGAAAAACCCCGCAACTGCGGGGTTTTTTGCATTCTGAATCTCAACGGAGGAACCATGCCTGAATTACCTGAGGTAGAGACCAGCCGTCGTGGCATTGAGCCCCACCTGGTCGGTGCGACCATTCTTCACGCTGTTGTCCGCAACGGACGTCTCCGCTGGCCGGTTTCTGATGAGATCCACGCCCTGAGCGATAAACCGGTTCTCAGCGTACAGCGCCGCGCGAAGTACCTGCTGCTGGAGCTGCCGGATGGCTGGATCATCATCCATCTGGGAATGTCCGGGAGCTTACGCATCCTCAGCGAAGAGCTGCCTGCTGAAAAGCACGACCACGTTGACCTGGTGATGAGTAACGGTAAAGTGCTGCGCTATACCGATCCGCGCCGCTTTGGTGCCTGGCTGTGGACCAAAGAGCTGGAAGGGCATAACGTGCTGGCGCACCTGGGGCCGGAGCCGCTCTCGGATGAGTTTGACGCGGAGTACCTGAAAGCGAAGTGCGCGAAGAAGAAAACCCCGATTAAACCCTGGCTGATGGATAACAAGCTGGTGGTCGGCGTCGGTAACATCTACGCCAGCGAATCGCTCTTTGCCGCCGGGATCCATCCCGATCGCCTGGCTTCCTCGCTCTCCGCGCAAGAGTGCGAGCTGCTGGTCAGGGTAATTAAAGCAGTGCTGCTGCGTTCGATTGAGCAGGGCGGAACCACCCTGAAGGACTTCCTGCAGAGCGACGGTAAGCCGGGCTACTTTGCCCAGGAATTGCAGGTCTACGGTCGTAAGGATGAGCCATGCCGGGTCTGCGGCGCGCCTGTTGTGGCGACGAAGCACGCTCAGCGCGCCACCTTCTACTGCCGTCAGTGCCAGAAGTGATATATATAGGCCGGGCAAGCGCAGCGCCGCCCGGCAAGAAAAAGGCAGGAACTACTTCAGCTTGTCCATCAATGCCTGATGAACGGCGGGAGGCAGGAAATGGGTGACATCACCCGCGTGGCGCGCGACCTCTTTCACCAGCGAAGAGGAGATAAACGACCACTCTTTGGATGGCATCAGGAAGACGCTCTCCAGCTCGGGCATCAGATGGCGGTTCATATGCGCCAGCTGCATCTCATATTCAAAATCGGCCACCGCACGCAGGCCGCGAATCAGGATATTGGCCTGCTGAGCGCGGGCAAAGTTCGCCATCAGGTCGCTAAAGCCTACGACGTCCACATTCGGCAGGTGCGCGGTAGCGGCTTTCGCCAGGGCAACCCGCCCCTCCAGGTCGAACAGCGGCTTTTTGCTGGGGCTGGCGGCAATCGCCAGGATCACCGTATCAAACATGCTTGCGGCACGCGTGACGATGTCAATGTGACCGTTGGTGATGGGATCGAAGGTACCCGGATAGATCGCTTTTGTGCTCATGGCTCACGCTTTCTCTGAGTAGCCGCGGTTCAGCGCCCACAGCTCGGTGTATTTATTAAAAGTATACTGAGCGTTAACCACCGCCAGTAACCAGCCCTGTTTACCGTCCAGCACGCCACCTCGCAGCACCAGCGTCTTCAGGAACGCCCCGGCGGTATGGCTGAAGATACCCGCCAGCGAGGTTGTCTTACCGCGCTGATGACGCTCCTGGGCCCATGCCGTGGCGTAGTTAAGCTGCTTGCGCTGGAAGCTGGCGAAATCACGGCAGGTGAGGTGCAGCAGATCGCCGTCGAGGGCAATCACGTGCGCGCCGTCGCAGTCCAGCGATTCATGCACCAGGTTATCGTTGTACTGATAGCGCGTGCGTGCGTACAGGCGCATCACGCGATCGGGATACCAGCCGCTGTGACGCATAAAGCGGCCCAGGAAGTAGTTACGCCGGGCGATGCTGTAGACGGCGTCGGGCTGGGGTGCAACCAGCACGCGCTGGATGGCCTGTTGCAGCGCCGGCGTGACGCGCTCGTCGGTATCGATCATTAAGACATACTCGCCGGTGGCGAACTGTTGCGCACGCTGGCGCTGAATGCCGTAACCCTGCCAGTCGGTATTGATATAGACCTGCACACCGGCCGCGCGCGCGACTTCCACCGTGGCGTCGGTACTGCCGGAATCGAGCAGGACGATCTCATCGGCCCAGGTTACGGAGGCGAGGCAATCCGGCAGCAGGTCTGCGGCGTTTTTGGCGATCATCACGACCGACAGACGCGCAGGCATTAATGGCTCCGCACGGGCAGGTAAGGTTGCAGAAGTTGCAGCAGGCGGGTCAATGCTCCCTGATTCTGATGCAGCACTTCGACGGCATGGCGGCCATACCACAGACGATAATCTTCGTCGGTCAGCAGGGTCGAAACTTCCTTCACGATCGAGCCCGCATCGGTGACCGTAATCAGCCCGTCAGCCTGCTGCAGTTTGGCGCAGATATCTTTGAAGTTGAAGGTATGCGGCCCCATTAGCACAGGAATGGCGTGCGCCGCCGGCTCCAGCGGGTTATGCCCACCGCGCTCCACGAGGCTACCGCCGACAAAAGCCAGGTCAGCAATGCCGTACAGCAACATCAGCTCGCCCATGGAATCGCCAATCACTACCTGAGTACTGGAGGAGGGGATTTCACCGCTGCTGCGCATAGTGAAGCTGAACCCGCCTTTTTGCACCATGTCCCGGGCGTCTTTAAAACGCTCAGGGTGGCGCGGCACCAGGATTAACAGCAGGTCCGGGAAGTTTTCCAGAAGCTGGCGATGTGCCTGGAGGATAATCTCTTCTTCGCCGTCGTGGGTGCTGGTGGCGATCCACACTTTGCGGCGCGGTGCCCACTGGCGACGCAGGGTGACAGCCCGGGCAGCCAGCTCCGGCGTGACAGAAATATCAAACTTCAGGCTACCGGTAACTGCCAGCTGATTGCGCTTCAGGCCCAGCGACAGGAAGCGCGCGCCGTCTTCTTCATTCTGGGCTGCGATCAGCGTGATTTTGCTCAGCAGGCGGCGCATAAATTTGCCCAGCTTGCCATACCCCTTCGCAGAGCGCTCCGACAGGCGGGCGTTGGCCACTACCAGTGGAATTTTACGGCTGTGCAGGGCGGAAATCATATTTGGCCACAGTTCGGTTTCCATCACGATCACCAGCTTAGGACGCACGGTATTGAGGAAACGGTTCATGGCGCAGGGTAAATCGTAAGGCAGATAGACGTGATGCACGTCTTTGCCAAAGGCCGACATGGCACGTTCGGAACCGGTTGGCGTCATGGTGGTGACGGTGATCGGCAGTGACGGATAACGGTGGCGCAGGGCACGGACCAGCGGAATGGCCGCCAGTGTTTCGCCCACGGACACGGAGTGGAGCAGAATACCGTCCGGCGCAACTTTGTTGCGGCAGTAACCATAGCGTTCAGCCCAGCGTTTACGGTAGGCAGGCGCTTTACGGCTACGTAGCAGCAGTCGTAGCCACACCAGTGGCTGAATAATATAGAGCAGAGCGGTATACAACAATTCCAAGCGATTATCCGTTTTTTCAGTTTCGGCGGGCAAATTCTAAGCATTTAGACCGTTTAAAGCTATCCCTTTGGCGCTTTTGCTCAGCCATTTGCCTGCGTTACGTGCGTTCGCAGATAAAAAACGGGCATTGCATGCCCGTTTAATGATTTCTGCTTAACGTTCCGCTTCCGGCAGTTCGTTCAGGTGGTAGGTGACGCGCTCCGACAGGCCGCGAATATCCCCCCCGGTAATATAGTAACTGTCGTCCTTCTGATTCGGATTACTGACCGCGTACCCCAGCATCCTGTTGATCAGCGTCGCCATCTGGTAATGGTTGAGAGGAACCTGTGGGCTGATGGCGCTCATCGTGTACGCCGGATCGTTGCTGAAGTAGAGGAACGGCACCTGGGCAATCGGCATCTCGACAATCGAGTGGCCGAACAGCCCGCCATCACCGACGCGTTCGCCGTGATCCGAAGTAATAAACACCAGCACCGGCAGTTTAGATTTCGCCATTGCGGTACGGATCGCCGAGGCCAGCTCTTTGTCGTACAGACGCACGGCATCATCGTACTCATTTTTCTTCTGCGCCACGTCGTCACTCAGGCGTGGGGTAGAGAATTTCGCGAAGCCCTGCGGGATGTTGCGCTCATAAGGAATATGCGGCGCGCGGCTGTTCAGCACCATCAGGAAAGGTTTATTCCAGTCCAGCTTCGCCTGCTCAACGGACGGGGTCAGCACCACGTCGGCACCCACGTCCGGCGCCGGGCGGATCTGCGTATCTTCCCACAGGTCGATATCGTGGATGCCAATCCAGTTACTCAGCCCTTCCAGGCCCTGGGCGGAGATAAACGCCGTCTGGTAGCCCTGCTTTTTGGCATTGGTGAAAATGTTAGTCGACTTCGACTTGTAGGCGGCGTAGTTGTCCGGCTCGCGCAGGTTGTTGACCAGCATCGGGATTGCCACCCGGGTTGAAACCGCGTTCGAGACGATCAGGCGGCCCGTGCCCTGATACTGCTGCAGCAGCGCCTTCAGCTCAGGCGTAGTGTCGCGTTCGTAGCCCAGGGCGCTGACATGATGCGGGTTGAGGCTTTCACCAATCGCCAGGATGATGGAGTATTTCCCGGCGTGGCTGCCTTGCACTGGCTCGACCTTATAGGGCTCATAGTGCGTCACGCTCTGGTTTTCGCCGGAAAGGGCTTCCGGGATCAGGCGAGTGGCGCTGTAACTCATGGCCGACAGACCGTTGCGCAGTAAAGAGTGGCGCAGATCCGGGTTGAATTTATACATCTGTCCGTCGATGGCTTTATAGAACTGACCCGCAAACATTACCACGATAGCCAGCAGGCACGGCATCGCCACCCATTTATGCCACTGCGGCGCCAGACGACGGGTAAAGACCAGCGCAAAGATCACCGCGACGGCCATGATGGCAAAGTAGATCCCAAGCGATCCCAGACTGTCCGTAATGCCGCTGGCGATATCTTTGGTTTCGACAAAGGCCAGCCACACTTCACTCGGGCCGTAAAACTGGCCGTAGAACTGGTAATAAACCGCTTCCGATATCTGCACGATAAAGGTGACCGCCAGCAGCAGACGGGTCAGGAAATAGCGGGCGCTTACGGCCGCCAGCACGGAAATGATTAAATACAGCGACATGTCGCTGGATTTCGGCTGATAAACATGGTCTTTCAGCAGGATGATGATTTCACAGAGTGAAAACAGCACCAGGAAAACCAGTGTGAGTATCACGGTACGCAGAATATTGCGGCGCGACGTGAGTGATGAACGTGCGGATGTTTTAAACATGAACAGACTCAATGTGGCTTAAAACTTTTTAGTCAGCGGACGAATGGCTTTACCGAAACCAAAACGTAGAGCGCGAACCAGTGCAGGGCGTTTATGCAGTCCTTTACGCCAGATATCCTCAAACAGGCTGAACCAGCATGCGGCGACCGCTTCGCGGGAGTAAACCTGCAGACGTTTGTCACCCTGCTCGCGCATCTGACGATACAGGTCAGGGGAGTTTTTCAGCCGCATGATGGCATCGAAGGCCTCGTCCGGCGTTTTGGCGATCAGGTAGTCGAGCTCGCTTTCGCGGATCGCGCGGAAGGAGGGCTCATCATCACACACCATAACGGTACGTCCCAGCCAGTTGTTGATCAATTTACTGGCGGGTTTGCGGGCCAGCTTATGATCGTGTGATTTGCGGAAACTTATGCAAATATCCACGTCCTGGTAGTCGGTCCAGTTATCGAAGGAGATGCGGAGACTGATACCTTGGTCGGCCAGACGCTGTTTAAAAGCTTCTGTTTGGTATTCTTCCGGAAAGCTATCTACGCCCCCAAAATAGGCGACATTATTAACGTTATTATTCTCACTTTCGCGAGGTTTAAGTCCCGGTTGCGGCCAGTGAGGAATATAAATACGGCTCGTATTCGACGCGATCGCTGGATTTTGCTCGACGACATAATCAGCACCAAGGACGGGGGGGCGATCGGCACGGGCGACAACAGTCACACCGACCCAAGGTTTTACACGTGAGCCAAAGTGATCGTTATGCATCAAATTAATGGCATCAGCACGACACTCTGTGCCCCAGGAGCATTCTATCTGGCCGTTATAGTAGTAGTTCAGGCTAAGCAGGGTCTGGAATGTCCAGACACCGCGCCCACCACAATAGAAGCGATGTGGAATATCGTCGGGGTTGATTACCTGATCCAACAGTGTCTGAAAATCAGCAAAATTCGTCGCGATGTAATCCTGCCTTGAGACAACATGCACTTTTAGCTTGTTCATAATTACACTTTCATTTGACGAGTTTTTTAAGACGGAAGTAACGACGTCCCAGGCGCCAGCGCTGCCGCAAACCCCGCGCGTTTTTCCAGATCATCGACCAGATGCCGCGATCGAACAGTTCCTGGGTGATTTCGCGTTTTTTCGCGCTGTCTTCAATGTTATTGATGCTGTGTAGAATACCCAGCCCCTCTTTGGCGATTTGCCACTGGCAGGCCGGGACGCGCTTCACCTGTTCCGGATAGCGTTTATTGATGGCATCCAGCATTTCGAGGATTTTCATATAGTGACGTGAAGAGCGCATCCGCGTATCGTCGGTGCCTGGCGTGTGCGATACCGACGCCGAGTGGATCAGATAGTCATAATAAACTTCATCCACATACTGCACGCGTTTGGCCGTCAGCAGCACTTCTGTGGTCCAGGGAATATCCTGATGACGCAGGCCATGTTCGAAGGTAAAACCCTGCGCTTTGATAAAGGCGTGGCGATAGATATTCAGCCAGGTGACGTGCAGGAATTTGCGCGAGGCCAGCGCCATCTGCAGCCATTCCGGGCCATCCAGCACCTCTGTTGAAGCCAGCTTGTCGGACGGAAAAATCTTTTTCGACGGTCGGCCGTCGTCATAAATATAGGTACCGTTACAGGTCGCCACATCCAGCTGGCCCGCAAAGGCAATATCCAGCAGGCGCGGGTACATGCCCGGATAAATAACGTCATCTATATCGGGGAAGGCAACGTATTCGCCTGTTGCCTGGGCAAGACCGGTATTGCGCGCGGCCGATACGCCGCCATTAGGCTGATCGATTATCTTGAAATGGCTAAATTCACTGGCATAGCGGGCAATAATTTCAGCTGAGCGATCCGTTGAGCCGTCATTAACGATAATGAGTTCCAGGCTCGATAAATTCTGCTGTTTAATGCTGTCAAAAAAAGCGCTCAGGAATTTTTCGCCATTAAATACGGCAACGATGAGGCTTAATTGAGGCGTTTCAGACATGCTTTCTCCGTAAAAATACGCAGCAATAAAAAGGGTATAACGAGGCCATTTGCTGGCAATTCGACAGCCGACAGGCTAAAGCGTTCCGCGCCAGGGTGATTATTCACACTGGCGCTTCAGAGAGGTCAGGTCGTTTGATTTTCGCTCTGCGCAGGGCGCAGGGCACACATGCCAACCAGCAAGCCGGTCAGAAACATATACTGCTCCAGGAAGTGATCGACCAGATTGTGATCGACCATGGTTCTGGAGAAGAAACCGATGGTAAAGAGTAATAAGAACATACCCACCATGATGTTGCCGCGACGGAATTCCCGCCAGCCGATATACCAGCAGCCCACCAGCAGAATCAGCCAGCCCGCGATACCCATAACGCCGTTCTGAATACCAAATTCAATCAGGCCGTAGTGGCTATGGGGGATAGTGATGCGGTTATCCTGAGTATCACGGCGTAAAACAAAACGGAAAGCCTCTTTTTTAGCGCCTACACCCGCCGGGTGTTTAGCAATCAGCGCCCAGCCCTGGTGGAAGAAGCTGGCTCGACAACCGTTGGAGTGATTCATCGGCGCACCAGATAACTCATTGATGAGTACCGGACCGTTGGTTGTATTGTAGCAAAAGCTGTTAAACGGGGCATTCCAGCCCGTAATGGCATCGCTCTCCAGGTTTTGCCAGCGTGGGTCGGTTTTCCATGAGGCGTAACCGAGCAGCGCAGAAACAATAATAAGACCAACCAGAATGCCACCGGTGACGATGACCCTGCTGCGGCGCATGCTGTGCAGGCTCAACAGGATAAAAGTTGAGAACAGGCTGCCGACCAGACCGATGGTGCCCCAGCGGGTGTCTACCAGCGCGGTACACAGCAGGTTGCTTAAAAGCATCAACCCCAGCACGGGGGTGTTCAGGCGCAGGAAACGTTGATGTAACAGACCGCGTGCCAGCAACTCGGCCAGGATAAAGCCGGTAATCATATTGACCTGGAAGCTCATGCGGGTGCGGTTAAAGACGATCCGCGTTTCGCCCCAGTGAATGTAGCCGTCGCGCCAGTAAAGCCAGAGGGAATCCAGTAAATGTACGCAGACCACGCCCCAGAAGAAGAGGATCACCAGCGTAAAGAAACGGGCGGCAGTCATGGAGGGGAATGTCCGCTGGATCGCCGGTAATAATACCAGGCCAGCACAGAACAGTAATACCGGGCGTAACCACTGGCCACTCCAGGCAGAAACCATTTCTTTTATGTCCGGGGCGACAAAAAAGCCATTAATCAGAATAAAGAAAGTTAACGCCCATATCACAATAAGAACGAACTTAATTTTGCTTAAATCCAGCCGTTGTCTGGTTGTCACTCCACTGAAAAACAGGCCAAGAGCCACGGCAACGATAGGATAAATCAACCCATTGCGGTGAAAAGGCAGCTGCCCGTTGGGGATCGGCCAGACAAAACATAAAGCCAGTACAGCAAGGACTAACAGACCTGTCAGAATGTTACGAGTATTTGTCATATATTTTTGGCTGGTTAAAGATTTTCGGTTCTTGACCGGCTAATTAACAAAGCAGTGAGAGGTTTCCACGGTTTTTCCGTGGGAAATAAAAAGCCAGAGAAAACTATCACAAATACCTGACCTACAGAAGGACAATGTTTGTAAGCAAGAATAATCCGTTAGGCGCTCGCCGGCATCAGGCTTTATGTATTACTACAGCCGTAACGGTTATAATTTGTTGTTATGGCAAGTCATTGCACAATAAACAGGAAAAGTATGCATATTGTTCACACTGAAGCAGACGGCGGTAAAGGCGGTCAGCCATTACGCATCATTAATGAGTCCTTAGGGATGATTCAGCGCGGCCATCAGGTGACCATACTTTGCCCGGACAGTGCACCCCTACACGGTCTGGCACGCGATGCCGGGTTAACGGTGGTGACTATGCCGCTTCGGCGTAAAAACCTGCATAACCTGCGGCAGCTGCGCCGCTGGCTGAAAGAGAATCGCCAGTCCGTTGATGTCATCAACAGTCACAATTCTGCCGATACCTGGCTGGTGGCGCTGGCCAATCTTACCCTTTCGAACCCAATTCCGCTGGTGCGTACCCGCCATGCCTCCGGCGTACCACGCAATAACTGGACTACCCGCTGGCTGTTTCGTAAAGCCTGCGCCCATATTGTGACCACCGGAGAGGCGCTGCGCCAGCAGATGGCGGATATCGGCGTGCCGATGGCTCAGAGCACCTCTGTGCCGAGCGGCGTGGATACCCGGCGTTTTCACCCGGGGGATAAACAGACCGCACGTGAAGATTGCGGCCTGTCGCAGGCGGATTTCTGGCTGGGCGTGGTATCGCACCTGCGGCCTAACAAAGGCCATAGCGTGTTGCTGCGTGCCCTGGCCGCCATTGATAATCCGCACATCAAATTGGCGATTGTCGGTGAAGGGCCATATAAAGCGACGCTGGAGCAGGAGATTGTCGACCTGGGATTACATCAGCGGGTGGTGATGGCGGGGCATCGCAGCGATCCTGAACGCTGGTTCCCGGCCTTTGATGTCGCGCTCAGCCCGTCGCACGATATGGAAGGCCTCCCGCAGGGGGTGCTGCAGTCGCTGGCCTCGCGCATCGCTACTATCGCCACCGACGCGGGTGGCACGGCTGATGCGGTGATTAACGGCCAGACCGGGATCCTGATTGCGCAGCGCGACGAAACGGCGTTGCGCGAGGCGATTGTCAAACTGCATGACGATGCCGCGCTGCGCGAAAAGCTGGCGCAGCAGGGGTACGATTACCTGTGCAGCCATTTCACCCGCGAGTGCATGCTGGAGGCGATGGAAAAGGTCTTTTCCACCGCGGCTCAGCGCAGCAGGTCGCGATAGAGCGCCTGCAACTCTTTCGCCATCCGTTCCAGGGTATAAGGCTCAGCCGTGGCGCGTGCCGCCGCTGAGTAATCCACGCCCTGTTCACGGCCCTGAAGCCAGAGGCTTATCGCCTGTTGATACCCGTCGCGGTCGAGCGCGTCGCGCACCCAGCCGTTAACGCCCTCTTCAATCCACTCCGCTGCGCCGCAGCCATGGCTGGTGAGCAGCGGCAGGCCGCAGGCCAGGGCTTCGACGCAGACATTCGGAAAGGGATCGTAAAGGGTCGGCAGGAACAGCGCATCGGCTGAGCCATACACCTGACGGACATCGGCAACCGGCCCCAGAAAACGCACCCGGGACGCGATGCCGAGGGACTGCGCCAGCTTTTCGAATTTGCGCGCGTGTTTATCGCGCCCGGCGACCAGCAGCCAGACATCCTGATGAGGAACTATAGCGCGCAGCGCCGTCGCCACCCCTTTACGGCTGAACCCGGAACCGACATAGGCCAACACCGGTGATGCCTGTGGGATCCCCAACGCATCACGTTGGGAAAGCGCACGAACTTGCGGGCTAAAGTGGGCGGTATCCACACCGTTGTAGATCACCGTCAGCTTGTCATCCGGCAGGCCAAAACGGCGGGCGATATCGTCCCGCACCATCTTCGAGTTGCAGATCACTTTGCGCAGCGCAGGATGGGTGAACATCTCCGTTTCCGCCTGCAAAATATAGCGATGATAGCGGCTCAGGGACTGCGCCCAGCGCGCCAGCGGTGACTGGATGCGGTTGTACTGCTCAAGCCAGGTGGCGTGCACGCCGTCCCCGGCACGGAAGATGGTTGCCCCCGGAATGCGCTCGTGGCTCTGCACGATATCGAACTGCGCAAACTTCGCCGCCGCGGCGGCGGCAAAACCCGATTCGCGATCGAGGCGGTTGCGGAATGCGGGATTGACCGTCAGCGTTTGCCAGCCGGCGGCGTCTTCCCACTGACGGGCGATCAGGGTCACGTCCAGGGCGGTATCCTGCGCCAGCACGTTCAGGGCGCGGGAGACAAAGCGCTCGGCACCGCCGTTGGGATTATAGGTCTGTCGAACGATAGCCAGCTTCATGTCGGGTTTTCCAGCAGCAGGGTATCGATGGCGCTCAGCACCATTTGCGGGGTGATCGCCGTAATGCAGTCGGAGACACCGCTGTCGCCGCAGCCCGCTTTACCGCAGGGCTGACAGGTAAAGCCGGCAACGATCACCCGGTAGTTCACGCCCCACGGCGCCCACTTAATTGCCCCGGTTGGGCCGAAGATGGCGACGGTTGGCGTTCCCACCGCGCTGGCGAGGTGCATAGGCATCGAGTCCACACCGAAGTAGACCCGCGCGTGCTTCATCAGCGCGCCCAGCTCTTTCAGGTTAAGCTGGCCGCTTAAATCAAACACCGGCTGGGTGAGTGCGGCACGCAGCTCATCCATATAGGCGGTCTCTTCTTTTGACGGCGCCGCTGAGAGGATAATCGGCAGGCCGCGGGCCGCCAGGTTATCAATGGTGGCTGCCAGCTTGTTAATATTCCAGGCCTTAAACATCCAGCGCGACGTCGGGTGCACCAGAATGTAGGACTGACTTGCCAGCCCGAACCCGGCCAGTTTCTCTGCAATCGACGCTTCCGCTGCATCGCCCGGCACAAACAGGGTGTGTTTATCGGCATCGGTCTGCGGATGAATGCCGATCCGCCGCAGCGCATCCAGATTCACCTCCACCATATGGCGGCTGTTATCCTGGATCGCCGGATAGAGAGTGGTGAAAGATTTCACCCACCGGCGACGCGCCAGCCCGCCGCGTTTATCGGGCTTAAAGCCGACGGACACGCGCGGTTTCAGACGACGCGCCAGCCGCGCGCCGTGCCAGTGTTCGGTGAGATTGATCAACACGTCATACTGACGCGCCTTCAGGGTGTTCAGCAGGGCTCGGTACAGGCGGAACTGCGCGAACCAGCCTTTTTTACGCCAGTTGCGGCCAATGGTATGCACCTGGTCGATACAGGGGTGGCTGGTGAGCATCGCCTGGGTGTCGTCATACACCAGGGCATCCACTTCGACATCGGGGTAGTTCTTTTTCAGCACCGTGAAGACCGGCGAGGTCAGCAGGACGTCACCGTGGTGACGCAGCTTAACGATCAGCACGCGCTTCGGTGGGCGCTCCGCTGAGAAAAAATCAGACATAGGCTCTCTCTGCTGCCAGCAACGGCTCTAATTGCGCAAATACCGCAGCGGCGGAAAGGTCGCTCAGCTGCGATGAATGTTCCGGGCGGCAGATATATTGATTTTTTCCGTAGCCGCCAATCAGACCCGGATCCGTCGGGCCGTAAAGCGTAATATTAGGACGATCCAGCGCCGCCGTCAGGTGGCTGAGGCCGGTATCCACTGACACGACCGCCGTGGCGCCTGCCAGCTGCTGCGCCACGCCGTCCAGCTTCATACGGGGCAGCACGTCCACGTAGTCAAAGCCTTCTGCCAGCCGCTTCGCCCGCGCCTCTTCGTGCGGGGCTCCCCACGGGAGCCTGATGCGCAGGTCTGTACCGCTCAGCAGGCCGATAAGATCGCGCCAGTGGGCTTCCGGCCAGTGTTTATCATCCCGGGTGGTGGCGTGCAGGAAGATGAGATAAGGCGTACTTGCGTGCTCTGCGTCGTGCAGGAAATGCCGGGAAATGGCGTAATCGCCCTGCATTTGCGGTTTTGCGTAGCCCAGGCTTTTGGCGAACAGCTCGCGCGTGCGTTCGACAGCGTGCTGCTGCTTCGCGATCGCGTGGCGGCGGGTATAGAACAGGCTCGCCAGCGGTTCGCGCGCGCTATTCCAGTCCATCCCGTGCTTCACGCCGTGCGCCAGTCGGGTGACCAGCGCCGCGCTTTTGACCAGCCCCTGGGCGTCAATGATGGCATCATAATGCTGGGCCTGAACCGCGTTGCGAAAGGCCTGACGCTCGGCCTTAATCGGCGCGGAGAACCAGGCTTTGCGCCAGCGACGGATGGCCACCGGGATCACCCGGTCGACGGCTTCATGCCAGCCAGGGATCTGCGCGAAGCCTTCTTCCACTACCCAGTCAAAACGAATGCCCGGGATAGCCTTCATGGCGTCAGTGAGCGAGGGCAACGTATGCAGCACGTCGCCCATCGAGGAGGTTTTAACGATCAATACCCGCATCCGTTATCCTTCTTCACTCAACAGCAGTTCGTTAAGCTCATCGAGGACACGCTGCGGGGTAATGTCGATCAGGCTCTGGTGATAGCCTTCGGCGGCGTCACCCTTACGTACTTTGTGGTAGCCGGTGATCAGGCGGATCACGCGGGCTTTATGCGACAGCGGCGGGGTAAAGTCCGGGCTGCTTGGGCCGTACAGCGCCACCAGCGGGCGGTTCAGCGCCGCGGCAACGTGCATCAGACCAGAGTCGTTAGTCACCACGGCCTTACAGGCGGCCAGCAGAATGACGGCCTGCTCCAGCTGGGTTTCCCCGGCCAGATTACGGCACCAGGCCTGCTGCTCGACGTTCAGCGTGGCGAGAATTTCATTGCCCGCCTCATGATCTTTCGCCGAGCCGAACAGCACAATCTGATAGCCTTCGTCGATCAGCTGCTTCGCCAGTTCGGCATAGTGATAGTGCGGCCAGCGCTTCGCCGGGCCAAATTCCGCGCCCGGGCAGAAGCCAATCAGCGGACGATCGGGCAACAGGCCAAAGGCGTTGCAGGTCTGGGATTTCTCACCCTCGTGGACCTGGAGCTGCGGCCACAGCAGCGGCTGCGGCAGATCTTTCGCGCTGCGCATCACGCCTTTGTCGTAGGCCAGCGCCACGTAGCGCTCCACCATCAGCGGCCAGGCCTCTTTATCCAGTATCCGGGCGTCGTTCAGCAGGCCGTAGCGCATCTCGCCACGCCAGCCGGTGCGGTGCGGCACGCTGGCAAAGAAAGGCACCAGCGCGGACTTGAAGGAGTTAGGCAGCACATAGGCGCGATCGTAGCGCTTGTCGCGCAGGTTATGACCGAGCTTGCGGCGCTCGGCGAGTTCCAGCGCCCCGTGGCCAAGCGGCATCGGGATCGCCTCGTTCACTTCCGGCATTCGCGATAACAGCGGACGGCACCATGCGGGTGCCATCACGTCGATTATCGCCTGGGGATAGCGCGCCTTGAGCGTGCGATAGAGACTTTGCGACATCATCATGTCGCCCACCCATGACGGGCCAATCACCAGTATTCTCATAGGGATGTCTTATGCGCCTCGGTTCAGCCAGGCCATATATTCCGTTACGCCTTCGGCAACGGTCTTAAACGGCTTGTCGTAGCCTGCGGCACGCAGGTTGGTCAGATCCGCCTGGGTGAATGCCTGGTAGCGGCCTTTCAGCTTATCCGGGAACGGGATGTACTCAAGGCTGCCTTTCTGATGATACGCCAGCGCAGCATCGGCTACCGCCTGGAAGGATTCCGCGCGGCCTGTACCCAGGTTGAAAATGCCGGAGACGCCGTTTTCCCAGAACCACAGGTTCACTGCTGCCACGTCGCCGACGTAGACGAAGTCACGCTTGAAGCCATCGCTGCCTTCGAACAGTTTCGGGGTTTCGCCGTTGTTCAGCTGGGTATTGAGGTGGAATGCCACGCTCGCCATGCTGCCTTTGTGACCTTCGCGCGGTCCGTAGACGTTGAAGTAGCGGAAGCCAACGATCTGCGAGTTGGCTTCTGGCAGCACCTGGCGCACGTATTCGTCGAACAGGAACTTGGAGTAGCCGTAAACGTTCAGCGGCTGCTCAAATTCACGGGATTCAATAAAGTCTGAAGTGCGCCCGCCGTAGGTCGCTGCGGAAGAGGCGTACAGGAACGGAATTTCACGCTCCAGGCAGTAGTGCAGGATCTCTTTGGAGTACTGATAGTTGTTATCCATCATGTACTTGCCGTCCCACTCGGTGGTGGAAGAGCAGGCGCCTTCATGGAAGATAGCCTCGATCTCACCGAACTCTTCACCCGCCATAATCTGGATAAGGAAATCTTCTTTATCCATGTAGTCGGCAATGTTCAGATCCACCAGGTTAACAAACTTGGTGCCGTCTTTCAGGTTGTCCACCACCAGAATGTCGGTGATGCCTTTGTCATTGAGGGCCTTAATAATATTGCTGCCGATAAAGCCCGCGCCGCCGGTAACGATGATCATAGCTGTAACCTTTGAAGTGTGGAGCCCGGGGACAATCCCGGACGCGAATGTTTCTATCATATCATTAGTATGGCTGCCCTTCAGCCATTCACCTTCACAGCGCAGGGGTACACGTGATTTATGCTGCAAAAACGAGAACTGTTAATGCGTCATCTCGTATCGGCGTATAGCTTTGGGTAATATGTGCCGAAATTTGCCGAGTCTGGAGAATTGCAATGCGTGGTGATTTTTACAAACAGTTAAACAGTGACCTGGAAACCGCGCGAGCGGAAGGGTTGTTCAAAGAAGAGCGAATCATTACCTCCGCTCAACAGGCGGATATCACCGTTGCCGACGGCAGCCACGTGATCAACTTCTGCGCCAACAACTATTTAGGTCTTGCGAATCACCCTGAGCTGATCGCTGCTGCTAAAGCGGGCATGGACACCCACGGTTTTGGCATGGCCTCCGTGCGTTTCATCTGTGGCACCCAGGATAGCCACAAGGCGCTGGAGAGCAAGCTGGCTGCCTTCCTCGGTATGGAAGATGCGATTCTGTACTCCTCCTGCTTCGACGCCAACGGCGGTCTGTTTGAGACCCTGCTCGGCGCGGAAGATGCCATTATCTCCGATGCCCTGAACCACGCGTCGATCATTGACGGCGTGCGTCTGTGTAAAGCGAAGCGTTTCCGCTACGCCAACAACGACATGGTTGAGCTGGAAGCGCGCCTGAAAGAGGCCCGCGAGGCCGGTGCGCGCCACGTGCTGATCGCCACCGACGGCGTGTTCTCCATGGACGGCGTGATCGCCAATCTGAAAGGCGTCTGCGACCTGGCAGACAAATACGATGCGCTGGTGATGGTCGATGACTCGCACGCGGTTGGTTTTGTCGGCGAGAACGGTCGTGGCTCCCACGAATACTGTGAGGTGATGGGCCGGGTAGACATCATCACCGGCACCCTGGGCAAAGCGCTCGGCGGCGCGTCCGGCGGCTATACCGCCGCACGCAAAGAGGTGGTGGAGTGGCTGCGCCAGCGCTCCCGCCCGTACCTGTTCTCCAACTCCCTGGCCCCGGCCATTGTTTCCGCCTCCATCAAGGTGCTGGAGATGGTGGAGTCCGGCGCCGAACTGCGCGACCGTCTGTGGGCTAACGCCCGACTGTTCCGCGAAAAAATGACCGCTGCGGGCTTTACCCTGGCCGGTGCCGATCACGCCATTATCCCGGTGATGTTGGGCGATGCCGTGGTGGCGCAGAACTTCGCGCGTGAACTGCAGAAAGAGGGCATTTACGTCACCGGTTTCTTCTTCCCGGTGGTGCCAAAAGGCCAGGCGCGTATTCGCACCCAGATGTCGGCGGCGCATTCCCCTGAACAAATTGAGCGTGCGGTGGAAGCCTTTACCCGCATCGGCAAACAACTGGGCGTGATTGCCTGAGGACGCGTAATGAAAGCATTATCCAAACTGAAAGCGGAAGAAGGCATCTGGATGACCGACGTTCCGGAGCCGGAAGTGGGTCACAACGATCTGCTGATCAAGATCCGTAAAACCGCCATCTGCGGTACTGACGTGCATATCTACAACTGGGATCAGTGGTCACAGAAGACCATTCCGGTGCCGATGGTGGTGGGTCACGAATATGTCGGCGAAGTGGTTGGCATTGGTCAGGAAGTAAAAGGCTTTAAAATTGGCGATCGCGTCTCCGGCGAAGGCCATATCACCTGCGGCCACTGCCGTAACTGCCGCGGCGGACGCACGCATCTGTGCCGTAACACCGTCGGTGTGGGCGTCAACCGCCCGGGCTGCTTTGCAGAATACCTGGTGATCCCGGCGTTCAACGCTTTCAAAATCCCGGACAATATCTCTGACGATCTGGCCTCTATCTTTGACCCGTTCGGCAACGCGGTGCACACGGCGCTGTCATTCGACCTGGTAGGCGAAGACGTGCTGGTCTCCGGTGCAGGCCCGATCGGCATCATGGCGGCGGCCGTGGCGAAGCATGTGGGTGCGCGCAACGTGGTGATCACCGACGTGAACGAATACCGCCTGTCGCTGGCGCGCAAGATGGGCGTCACCCGCGCGGTGGATGTCTCTAAAGAGAACCTGAACGACGTGATGGAAGAGCTGGGGATGACCGAAGGCTTTGACGTCGGCCTGGAGATGTCCGGCGCGCCACCGGCGTTCCGCACCATGCTTGACACCATGAACCACGGTGGTCGTATCGCGATGCTGGGTATTCCACCGTCAGATATGTCCATCGACTGGAACAAGGTGATTTTCAAGGGGCTGTTCATCAAGGGCATTTATGGTCGCGAGATGTTCGAAACCTGGTACAAGATGGCGGCGCTGATCCAGTCGGGTCTGGATCTGTCGCCAATCATTACTCATCGCTTCTCCATCGATGAGTTCCAGCAGGGCTTTGACGCGATGCGTTCCGGCCAGTCCGGAAAAGTGATCCTGAGCTGGGATTAAACGAAAAGCGCCTGCGGGCGCTTTTTTTCGCTGGCCTCACGTTTTTCAGTCCATAACCGGATATTTGCCAGCTTTTCTTCGCTTTTTACCGCCTTCGCTTATAGAGTTTGGGGAAGTTTACTCAACTTTACAGCGCCTATGTTCAAGCTCACCGTTTGTTTATTGACCTGTAACTCAGCACGACTGCTGCGTGAAGTCCTGCCTCCGTTGATCGTTGTTGCCGATGAGCTCATCGTCCTCGACTCGGGCAGTCACGACGCCACCTTAGCAATTTGCCAGGAATACGGCATCACCCCCCATCATCAGCCCTATACCATGCATGGCGTGCAGATGAACCACGCTATCGATCTGGCGAGCAGTGACTGGGTGCTGTGCATGGACAGCGATGAGATCCTCGATGCTGAAACCGTCGATTTTATCCTGCGCCTCAAGGCCGGTGATGAACCTCATCCTCAGCAGGCCTGGCGGATCGCCCGCTACTGGCATGTCTTAGGGGAAGAGGTGCGGACGATTTATCCCGTCTCCTCGCCCGATTTCCCGGTACGACTCTTTAACCGCACCCAGGCGCGGTTTAATCAGCGTCCGGTGGATGACAAAGTGGAAGGGGCGATCCAGTCCGTTAAAATTCCTGGCCGCGTGCGCCATGACACCTTCTATTCGCTGCATGAGGTCTTCAACAAGCTGAACAGCTACACCAGCCGTCTGGTGAAGTACCAGACCGTACGCCCTTCTATTGCACGCGGCGTCATTAGCGCCATCGGCGCGTTCTTCAAGTGGTATCTGTTCAGCGGCGCGTGGCGACAGGGGAGAGTGGGGGTGGTGACCGGTCTCTATGCCACCTCTTACAGCTTCCTGAAATATTTCAAAGCCTGGTATCAACATCAGGAACAAAAAGCGTCTGCGGCCAAAAAGCACGCAGACTCTCACGTCGTCGAGTAAAGGATCCCGCCTCACGGCGGGTATCAGCTTTTCTTACCCCAACCCTGCCACTGCAGCTGAACGTATTTCACCAGCGAACTCTGGCTGATGCTCTCCCCAATCACCGAGAAGTAGCGGGTCATATAGACCGGCTCCGGCGGCTGCTTCGGCGCACAAAGCGTTACGCCGCGGAACGGGTTACGCGGTTTGGCGCCAGGCGCGGTGCCAGCGGGTGGCGGGCTAACCGGCCGGGAGGTATCTACCTGCGGCTCATTGAGCAGGCTGCTGGCCGGCACCAGGGTAATATCCGCAGGCAGGTTGGGCAGCATCTGCTGTAACACGCGGACGGTGGACGGGTGAGGGTGGCCGATAGCGATCGCCGAGCCTGAGCGGCGGGCCACCTGCACGGCGCGGTTAAACTGGACGCGGATATCGGCCTCGTTTTGCGTGTCATCGAGGAACACTTTGCGCTTGATCACCTTCACGCCGGTGCCCTGTGCGGCGCGCATCGCCTGGCTGTTGCCGATGGTCATGCTGTCGAGGAAGTAAAGGTTGTAGCGCTCAAGCGACTGCATCACCTTCTGCATGCCAAACAGGCTGGAGGTCATGGCGCTGCCCATGTGATTATTCAGCCCCACGGCGTAAGGCACTTTGCCATACGCCTCGCGGATAATGCGCTCGATCTCATCGCTGCTCATCTCCGGACGGAGGGTGTCTTTTTCCAGCGGCTGTTTGCTGAGCGGTGCCATCGGCAGATGGATTAACACCTCATGCCCGCTGTTGTGGGCTTTGGTGGCCATTTCATGAGCGTGAGGCGCGTTCGGCAGCACGGCGACGGAGATGGCGGATGGCATCGCCAGCACTTGATTTTCTGTGTGTGGACGATAACCGAAGTCATCAATGACGATAGCGAGTTTACCTGCGTAAACCGGCATCGCCAGCGCCAGTGCGCTGACGAAGGGGAGAACCATACGACGAAATTGAAGCAAAACTTATCTTCCCAACCACGGCTGTGGATTGACCGCCTGACCCTGGCGACGAATTTCGAAATAGAGTGACGGGCGGCCCTGACCGCCACTGCTGCCCACAAGGGCGATAGCCTGACCGGCGCGAACCTGGGTGCCGACGCTGACCAGGGCGCTCTGGTTATAGCCGTAAAGACTCATGTCGCCTTTCCCGTGCTCAACCACCACCACCAGGCCGTAACCCTGCAGCCAGTCAGCGAGGATCACCCGGCCATCGGCGATAGCTTTGACTTCGCTACCTTCCGATGCACCGATAACAATCCCCTTCCAACGTAGCTCACCCTGCAGCTGTTCGCCATAACGATGCAGAATTGAGCCCCGTACCGGCCAGTAGGCCTGACCGCGCGGAGAGCCCAGACCGCCGGTGCGCGACATCAGCGAGCGTTCGTTTTCTGTTGGTTTGTAGGTGGTGCCTTTGCGGGAGGCTTCCTGCTGCTTGTTGCGAACGGCCTGCGCTTCACGCGCCTCTTTTTCGGCGCGCGCTTTGGCGGCCGCTTCCGCACGGGCGATGCTGTTACGCAGTTTTGATTCGTTGGCGCGCATCTCCCCCAGCTGCGCCTGGCTCTCCTGAATGGAGGACTCCAGCCCGGCGAGGGTTTTCTTACGCTCGTTGCGCGCCTGTTCCAGTTTGGCCTGTTGCGCCTGCTGATCGTAAAGCAGGGTCTGCTGCTGGCTCTGCTTCTCTTCCAGCTCCGCTTTTTGCGTGGTGACCTCTTCCCGCGTCTGCTTCAGCTGGGCGATAGTCTCCTGGCGGGCCTGGTTGAGATAACCGAAATAGGCCTGCAGGCGTTGGCCGCGCTGGCTCTCTTCGCCGCTGAGGATCAGCTGGACGCCGGTGTGTTCACCCTGGCGGAAGGCCGCATCTAACTGCGCGGCAAGATTGCGCTCCTGAGCCGCACGCTGAAGCTCAAGTTTGGCGATAGACGCATTCATCTCGTTTATTTGTTTATTCAATACGCTGAGGGTGTTCTGGGTTTCACGCAGCTGGCGTGCCGCCGCGGAGATCGCCTCTTCCTGCTTTTTGAGTTGCGCCAGCAGGGAAGAACGCTGCTGCTGCTGCTGGCGTACCGCCCGCTCTTTGGCCGCGATATCGGCCTGAATGGTTTTGAGCTGATCGCGCTCGTCCGCCTGGGCGGATGCCGCGCACAACAATACGCCAGCGCTGAGCACGCTGGCGTAAAGTAAAGGCCTGACTGATAACCGTAACGGCTTCACGACCCATGTGATTGAAACAATCGCCTTTCCCCTCATGGGGAAGGATTATTCCACGATGAACAGCGGCTTGCCAGTCATCTCTTGCGGGATTTCCATGCCCATCAGGGCCAGCATGGTCGGGGCAACGTCTGAAAGCTTACCGCCATCCACTGCTTTAACTGATTTATCACCGACATAAATCATCGGCACCGGCAGGTTGGTATGCGCGGTGTGCGCCTGGCCGGTGGCCGGATCGCGCATCTGCTCGGCGTTGCCGTGGTCTGCGGTGATCAGCATCTGGCCGCCCGCGGCCACGACGGCTTTGGTGACCTGGTCGATGCACTCGTCCAGCGCTTCAATGGCTTTGATCGCTGCTTCCATCACCCCGGTATGGCCAACCATGTCGCCGTTCGGGTAGTTACAGATGATGGTGTCGTATTTGCCGCTTTCGATGGCTGCAATCAGCTTCTCAGTCAGCTCGGCAGAGCTCATCTCCGGCTGCAGATCGTAGGTCGCTACTTTCGGGGAGTTGATCAGAATGCGGTCTTCGCCTTTGAACGACTCTTCCACGCCGCCGTTAAAGAAGAAGGTGACGTGTGCGTATTTCTCGGTTTCAGAGATGCGCAGCTGGGTCTTGTCGTGCTTCGCCATCCACTCGCCGAAGGTATTCGCCAGCGATGACGGCGGATAGGCGCACGGCGCTTTAATGTCGGCGGCATATTCGGTCAGCATCACGAAATCGCCCAGCTTGACCTCTTTTTTACGGGCGAAGCCGTCGAAGTCAGCGTTGACGAAGGCGCGGGTGATTTCGCGGGCGCGGTCAGCACGGAAGTTCATGAAGATCAGCGCGTCGCCATCTTCCATCGCGGCATCGGCCTGGCCTTCGGCGCGGATCACGGTCGCTTTTACGAATTCATCGTTTTCATCGCGGGCGTAAGCGGCTTCCAGCGCGGCAACGGCAGTGTTTGCCTGGAACTCGCCTTTGGCTTCAACCAGCAGATTGTAGGCCTGCTCTACGCGATCCCAACGGTTGTCGCGGTCCATGGCGTAGTAGCGGCCAATGATGGATGCCACGCGGCCTTTGCCGAGGGCGGCAAACTTGTCTTCGAAGGCTTTCAGGGAGGATTCAGCGCTGCGCGGCGGGGTGTCGCGGCCATCAAGGAATGCATGCAGATAGATTTTTTCTGCCCCTTTTTCCGCGGCCAGTTCTACCATCGCCATAATGTGGTCTTCGTGGCTGTGGACACCACCTGCGGAGAGCAGACCCATAATGTGCACCGCTTTGCCTGCGGCGGCGGCTTTCTCAACCGCGCCGGTCAGCACCGGATTCGCAAAGAAGGTGCGTTCTTTAATTTCAACATCCAGACGGGTCAGATCCTGATAAACAATGCGTCCCGCACCCAGGTTGACGTGTCCAACTTCGGAGTTACCCATCTGGCGATCGGGCAGACCCACTTCCAGGCCGGACGCATCAATCAGCGTATGAGGACGTTGGGCCCACAGTGCATCCATGACCGGAGTTTTAGCGTTGAAAATGGCGTTATCCTGGTGATCTTCGCGATAGCCATAGCCATCCAGAATCATCAGTACCATAGGTTTTTTAGAAACCGACATTGCGACAACCTCTTTGCTCAAAAGACAAAAAATTTGCGTAATTTTACTACAGCTGAATCGATCAAATAGCCGCAGAAGATCAAAGAAAACGCCAGCCCAGGGGTAAGGGGAGGGGAATTTTGGTCTTTTTTTTCGTGGCAGCACGCAGAAAATGGATTAGCTTATTGTCGCTGGCTGTATTTGCCACAACGCACAGGTATACTCCTGTCCTGGTTTTTTATTCACTCAGTCGGGAGTCGTTACCCCCCATGCAAGAAATTATGCAATTTGTCAGCCGCCACCCCATACTTTGTATCGCGTGGATTGGTCTACTGGCAGCCGTACTTTTCACCACGTTCAAAGGCCTCACCTCTAAAGTGAAGGTGATCACCCGCGGCGAAGCCACGCGTCTTATCAATAAAGAAGATGCAGTGGTTGTCGATCTGCGTCAGCGTGACGATTTCCGCAAAGGCCATATTGCAGGCGCGATTAACCTGCTGCCAGCTGAAATCAAAGCCAATAACCTTGGCGAACTGGAAAAGCATAAAGACAAACCCATTATTGTCGTTGACGGCACCGGGATGCAGGCTCAGGAGCCCGCAAATACCCTTGTCAAAGCAGGCTTTGCAAACGTCACTGTCCTGAAAGACGGCATCTCAGGCTGGAGCGGTGAGAATCTGCCTCTGGTTCGCGGTAAGTAAACAGGAGTCTGAACATGGCCAATATCGAGATCTATACCAAAGCGACCTGCCCGTTCTGCCACCGTGCGAAAGCGCTGCTGGACAGCAAAGGCGTAGCCTTCCAGGAACTGCCTATTGATGGCGACGCTGCGAAGCGCGAAGAGATGATTAAACGTAGTGGCCGTACGACGGTTCCGCAGATTTTTATCGATGCGCAGCACATTGGCGGCTGTGATGACTTGTATGCGCTTGACGCGCGTGGTGGACTTGATCCCCTGCTGCGCTAAGGCGTTTTAGGACAATTAAAAAGGGTTTTTCCATGTCAGAACAAAACAACACCGAAATGACTTTCCAGATCCAGCGCATTTATACCAAAGATGTCTCCTACGAAGCACCTAATGCGCCGCATGTTTTCCAGAAAGACTGGCAGCCAGAGGTTAAACTTGATCTGGATACCGCATCCACCCAGCTGGCGGATGATGTGTATGAAGTCGTACTGCGTGTTACCGTAACCGCCTCTCTGGGCGAAGAGACTGCATTCCTGTGCGAAGTACAGCAGGGCGGCATCTTCTCCATCGGCGGCATCGAAGGTAATCAGATGGCGCATTGCCTGGGTGCATACTGCCCGAACATCCTGTTCCCGTATGCCCGTGAATGCATCACCAGCCTGGTTTCCCGTGGTACGTTCCCGCAACTGAACCTTGCGCCGGTGAACTTCGATGCGCTGTTCATGAACTATCTGCAGCAGCAAGCTGGCGAAGGTACTGAACAACATCAGGATGCCTGATGAGTACTGTCAATGCGTCAATGACTGTGATCGGTGCCGGCTCTTACGGCACCGCTCTTGCTATCACTCTGGCAAGAAATGGTCACGAAGTGGTTCTCTGGGGCCACGATCCAAAACATATCGCTACGCTGCAAGCGGATCGCTGCAACGTTGCGTTCCTCCCCGATGTGCCTTTCCCTGACTCACTGCATCTTGAAAGCGACCTGGCGACTGCGCTTGCCGCAAGCCGCAATATTCTGATCGTTGTGCCGAGCCACGTGTTTGGCCAGGTGCTGCGACAGATTAAACCGCTGATGCGTGATGATGCGCGCGTGGTCTGGGCGACCAAAGGGCTGGAAGCCGAGACCGGCCGCCTGCTGCAGGATGTCGCCTGCGAAGCGCTGGGTGATGCCATTCCGCTGGCGGTGATCTCCGGTCCGACCTTTGCGAAAGAGCTGGCGGCAGGGCTGCCGACGGCCATCTCGCTGGCCTCGACCGATGAGACCTTCGCTGACGATCTGCAACAGCTTCTGCACTGCGGTAAAAGCTTCCGCGTCTACAGCAACCCCGATTTTATCGGCGTCCAGCTGGGCGGCGCGGTGAAGAACGTTATCGCGATCGGCGCGGGCATGTCTGACGGTATCGGCTTTGGCGCGAACGCGCGTACGGCGCTGATCACCCGTGGGCTGACTGAAATGTCCCGTCTGGGCGCGGCGCTCGGTGCCGATCCGGCCACCTTTATGGGGATGGCAGGGTTAGGCGATCTGGTGCTGACCTGTACCGACAACCAGTCGCGCAACCGTCGTTTTGGCATGATGCTCGGCCAGGGCATGGATGTAATCGGCGCGCAGGAGAAGATTGGTCAGGTGGTAGAAGGCTACCGCAATACCAAAGAAGTCCGGGAGCTGGCACACCGCTTTGGTGTCGAAATGCCAATAACCGAGGAAATTTATCAGGTATTGTATTGCGGAAAAAATGCGCGCGAGGCAGCATTGACCTTATTAGGTCGCGCACGCAAGGACGAGCGTAGCAGCAGTTAACTGCAGGAAAGCGTTATCACCTGAATGACCCGGCTGGCAAAGAACCGGCCGGTCATTATCATTACGTCTGGAGTAAGCAATGCCGTGTGAAGAACTGGATATCGTCTGGAACAATATTAAAGCCGAAGCCCGGGCTCTGGCCGACTGTGAGCCAATGCTCGCCAGTTTCTACCACGCGACGCTACTCAAGCACGAAAACCTCGGCAGTGCCCTGAGCTATATGCTCGCCAACAAGCTGGCTTCCCCGATCATGCCGGCCATCGCCATTCGCGAAGTGGTGGAAGAGGCCTATGCGGCCGACCCGGAGATGATCGCCTCCGCCGCGTGTGATATTCAGGCGGTACGCAATCGCGACCCGGCGGTGGATAAGTACTCCACTCCGTTGCTCTATCTGAAAGGTTTCCACGCCCTGCAGTCCTACCGTATCGGCCACTGGCTGTGGAACGAGGGCCGCCGCGCGCTGGCGATCTTCCTGCAAAACCAGGTCTCTGTAAGCTTCCAGGTGGATATCCACCCGGCGGCGAAGATTGGCCGCGGCATCATGCTCGACCACGCCACCGGGATTGTGGTGGGTGAAACGGCGGTGATTGAAAACGACGTCTCGATCCTGCAGTCCGTGACCCTGGGCGGGACCGGTAAAACCAGCGGCGATCGCCACCCGAAAATTCGTGAAGGGGTGATGATTGGCGCAGGCGCGAAGATCCTCGGCAATATCGAAGTGGGACGCGGCGCGAAAATTGGCGCCGGTTCGGTGGTGCTGCAACCTGTACCGCCGCATACCACCGCCGCAGGCGTACCGGCGCGCATCGTTGGCAAGCCGGACAGCGATAAGCCCGCGATGGATATGGATCAGTTCTTCAACGGGATCCACCATACCTTTGAGTATGGCGACGGGATCTGAGTAAACGCCCGGTGGCGCTGCGCTTACCGGGCCTACCGCAATATCGCGCCGGCATACCCCAGCTGGCGCCAGGCTTCATACACCACCACCGACACCGCGTTCGACAGATTCATGCTGCGGCTGTCCGGCATCATTGGAATACGGATTTTTTGTTCAGCAGGCAGGGCATCGAGAATGCTGGCCGGCAGGCCGCGCGTTTCAGGGCCAAACAGCAGATAGTCCCCCTCCTGATAGCTTACGGCGCTGTGCGCAGGCGTACCTTTGGTGGTGAGGGCAAAGATCCGTTCCGGTTTTTCCGTTTCCATAAAGGCGGCCTGATCCCGATGACGAACCACGGCGGTGAACTCGTGATAGTCCAGTCCGGCGCGGCGCAGGCGCTTGTCGTCCCACGTAAAGCCCATTGGCTCGATGATATGCAGACGGAACCCGGTATTGGCGCACAGGCGGATGATATTGCCGGTATTAGGTGGAATTTCTGGTTCGAATAGAACGATGTTAAGCATGCTGCCCCTTGAGCCTGTCCCATCAGGCTATTTTATTTGCCATTTTGGACCTGGGCAGTGCTCACAATCCTCACGTACTACGTGTACGCTCCGGTTGTTGCGCGCTGTCCGTGTCCAAACTGGCTGCAACAATATACGCCTGATGGGACAGGCGCAAAAAATTGCGGGGCAGGATATCATCCCCTCTCCCCTTTGGGGAGAGGATGAGGAGCTAAGCCGCATCCCCCTGCGCCAGCGGTGCCAGCCCGGCAGGGATCTTACTCAGCTCCTGCACCAGCATCTCCTTGCTGATGTCGCGGATGGATTTCGCCCCGGTGAGGGTCATCGCCACCTTCATCTCTTTCTCGATCAGATTGAGCAGATTCGCCACGCCCGCCTGGCCGTGGGTCGCCAGCGCGTAGAGATAAGCCCGGCCCAGCAGAACGGTATCGGCGCCGAGGGCAATCATGCGCACCACGTCCAGACCGTTGCGGATCCCGGAGTCCGCCAGAATCGCAATATCGCCCTTAACCGCATCGGCAATGGCGGGCAGGGCGCGGGCAGACGAGAGCACCCCGTCCAGCTGGCGGCCGCCGTGGTTTGACACCACGATGCCGTCGGCACCAAAGCGCACCGCATCGCGGGCATCTTCCGGATCGAGGATCCCCTTGATCACCATTGGGCCGTCCCAGAATTCGCGGATCCACTCCAGGTCTTTCCACGAGATCGACGGATCGAAGTTGTTCGCCAGCCAGCCAATGTAATCTTCCAGCCCGGTCGGTTTACCCAGATAGGCAGAGATATTGCCCAGATCGTGCGGGCGACCGTTGAGCCCCACATCCCACGCCCACTGCGGATGGGTCACCGCCTGCCAGTAGCGGCGCATCGCCGCATTCGCGCCGCTCATTCCGGAGTGCGCATCGCGATAGCGCGCGCCGGGGGTCGGCATATCAACGGTAAAGACGAGGGTGGAGCAGCCCGCCGCTTTGGCCCGCTCCAGGGCGTTACGCATAAAGCCGCGATCGCGCAGGACGTACAGCTGGAACCACATCGGACGCTTGATGGTCGGAGCGACCTCTTCAATCGGGCAGACCGAGACGGTGGAAAGCGTAAAGGGAATGCCTTTGGCGTCGGCAGCCGCTGCGGCCTGTACTTCACCCCGGCGGGCGTACATGCCGCACAGGCCAACGGGGGCAAGGGCTACCGGCATGGAGAGCGTTTCGTTGAACAGCTTCGTCTCAAGGCTCAGGTCGGACATATTCTTCAGCACGCGCTGGCGCAGGGCCACCTGCGACAGATCTTCCACATTGCGGCGCAGGGTGTATTCAGAGTAGGCCCCGCCGTCGATATAGTGGAACAGGAACGGGGGCAGGATGCGCTGCGCTGCGGCGCGATAGTCACTGGCTGCGGAAATGATCATGCTTTGTTCTCCCTGGAAATGTCGTTGTCGCCAGGCAGACGGGTAATGCGCGCCTGTCGGGCCTGATCTTCATCGAATCGTTTAATGGTGGTATGCACGAAGCCCAGATGCGCCATCATCGCTTTACGCGCGGCCTCGGCATCACCGGTGAGAATGGCGTTGAGCACCGCCTCGTGCTGTTCGGTCAGCTGAGCGAAAACCGGCGGGACCAGATACATACGCTGTCGGCTCTGCTTCACGGAGGATTGCAACAGGTCGAAGAACCCGCGCATGGTTTGCAGCAGAACCACGTTATGCGACGCCTCGGCAATCGCCAGATGGAAACGCACGTCCGCCTGAGAGGCGATATCCGGGTCGCTGCTTTGCGTGGCCTCAAAGCAGGCTTTGAGCTTCTCTTTATCGGCCTCGGTTGCCCGCATCGCCGCATGCCAGGCCGTGCTGGTTTCGATGGCGTGGCGCGCTTCGAGGATGTCAAAGCTGTAGTCCGGGTCGTTCTCCATCAACGTTTTAAGCGGCTGGACGATGTTTTGTTCGGACCAGTCGTCATGCTGCCAGCGCACGAAAGTGCCGCCGCCGCGACGGCTCAGCAGCACCCCTTCGTTTACCAGCGTCGCCAGCGCCTCGCGCAGAGAGTTGCGCGACACGCCAAGCTGGGCGGCAAGCTGGCGCTCGGCGGGCAATTTCATGCCCGCCTCCAGATGTTGTTCTTCAATCAGCGCCCGCACGCGAGTGGCAATCTCGTCGGACAGGCGTCTGGGCATCACTATCATGGAATCATCCAGGTTAAGACATAGGCCTGCAGCGTGGTAATAACGCCCACCATGCAGGTAAATATCAGGCTGTGTTTAACGGTAAAGCGGAACAGATCCGACTCTTTACCCACCAGGCCTACCGCCGCACAGGCAATGGCGATGGACTGCGGCGAGATCATCTTCCCGGTCACGCCGCCGGTGGTGTTAGCGGCGACCAGCAGCACGTCCGACACGCCAATCTGCTGGGCGGCTGTCGCCTGCAGGGCGGCAAACAGGGCGTTTGATGAGGTATCGGAACCGGTCAGGAACACGCCCAGCCAGCCGAGGAACGGCGAGAAGAAGGTAAACGCGTGGCCGGTATGCGCCAGGGCGAGCGCCAGCGTCGAAGACAGGCCGGAGTAGTTCGAGATAAACGCGAACGCCAGCACCATGCCGATGGAGTAGATCGGCAGCATCAGCTCTTTAATGGTCGCGGCAAACGTCTGTACCGCTGCGGCAGGCTTCATGCGCAACCACACCACGGAAAGGATCGCGGCAAACAGAATGGCCGTGCCGGTAGCGGAGAACCAGTCAAATTTGAACACCGCCGCGTACGGCGTGGCGTCGTGCACCACCGGCGGCATACGGGCGACCATCTTGTCGAGGAACGGCACGGAGATGTTAATCACCATGTCGTACAGCGCGCCGCCAGGAGCGAACAGCGCTTTAAACGGTGGAACGCTCCACAGCGTCACGGTGGCGGTCAGGAACAGGAACGGTGACCAGGCGCGGACGATCTGCCCGGCCGTATAGCCGGTGCGGGCCAGAGTCTGATCCACATGTGAGGCACCCATATCGGCAAAGCGGAAGATGCGCACCGGCTGCCAGCGTTTCAGGAACAGCGTCAGACAGACCAGCGACACCAGGGAAGAGATAATGTCCGGCAGTTCAGGGCCGAGGAAGTTGGAGCTGAGGTACTGGGCAATCGCGAACGAACCGCCCGCCACCATCACCGCGGGCCAGGTCTCTTTCACGCCGCGCCAGCCGTCCATAATCGCCATGATCCAGAACAGCACGATAATGGTCAGGAACGGCAGCTGGCGGCCCACCATCTGGCCGATCTCAAAGCTGTCCAGCCCGGTCACCTGGCCGGCAACCAGAATCGGAATGCCCATCGCGCCAAACGCTACCGGCGCGGTGTTGACGATCAGACACAGACCGGCGGCATACAGCGGGTTAAAGCCCAGGCCAACCAGCAGCGCGGCGGTAATCGCCACCGGCGCACCGAATCCGGCCGCCCCCTCAAGGAACGCCCCAAAGGAGAAGCCGACGATCAGCATCTGCAGGCGCTGGTCAGGGGTAATAGAGAGTATCGATGAGCGGATGATGTCGAACTGCCCGGTTTTCACCGAGATTTTATAGACGAAGACCGCGGCGATGATGATCCACGCTATCGGCCACAGGCCGTAGAAGAAGCCATAAATGACCGAGGCCAGCGCGCGATCGACCGGCATTTTGTAGAAGAACAGCGCCACCATCAGGGCGATGGCAACGGTATATGTCGCGGCAAGGTATCCCTTCAGCTTGAGCTTAATCAGCGCAAAGAAGAAGAACAGGATAGGTAGCGAGGCGATCAGGCTTGATAGCCAGATATTTCCTGCCGGATCGTAATTTTGTTGCCAGAGGCTCATTGCAGGTCTCCTGAGGACCACACAGGGTGAGACGCGGTGAGTCTGTGCTCATCTCGGCGTCACATTATGTGTAAAAGTGGTCCTGCCAATAGTGTGATGTAGGGTTAATGACAACAAATGGTTAACCAAATGTTATTGGTCGGCAATGTGTTTGTGAGCAAAGATTATGGAAATGTGAACCAGGGAAGGATCGTTTGCGGAATTGGTTGGGCCAATTTTCTGGAGGGAAAGGGGCAGGCCGGGCAAGCATTGCGCTACCCGGCTAAAAATCAAAACTCGGTCTTGCTGAAACCCGTCATCTCTTTCAGGCCCATTTCACGGCCCAGCTCGGTCATCGGATGGACAACCACCAGGCCGCGCACGCTTTTCTTCAGCTTGCCCATATCGGCCTGTTCTTTCTTGGTGATCGCACGGCGGAACGGCAGTTTTGACAGCTTCTGCGCTTCTTTGCTCAGCTTCTGCTCTTTCACGCCACGCAGACGTTCGATTTCGGTTTCCAGCGTCGCTTTCTCTTTTTCCAGCTCGGCATATTTCTCGGCGGCATCAACCAGCGAGAGGCTGGCCTGCTGGTGGCGGATCAGATCCAGGCGGTCGCTCAGGCGTTTAATTTCGTTCTTTTCGACTTCTTTCATCACAAATAGCTCTAAAAACAGGGGAGATTACAGGGAAGGATACACCAATGTGCGCAGGCTTACTTCTGAAACGCTTTTTTTAAGCTGATTCGGGAAATCAGCTCAGTCAGGGAGAGGACCATGGTGGAGCGGACGATCTGCTGGTAGCGCTGCTTCTGCATCGCGTACAGCTCCGGGTCGCTGGTGTCAAAATGCGGCGTCGGGGGGAGGGCGGTCACGCAGTGCAGTTCGCCAAGCGGGCCGAGGATCTCGTCGTCGGTGAATGCATACTCGTTGCCGTCGTGATTCAGCTCCTCACGCAGCGCCATCAGCAGTTCGGCATCTTCATACTCATGACGGCTAATGACGCCCAGGCCATAGATCAGTTTCAGACGCACGGATAAATCGCCCAAGGGGCCGTCACCGTCGAGCAACGGTTCAACTGCGTATTTTACCGCGTAGTCGTCTTTGCGAAAAACCTGAAGCACCAGGATATTCACCGCCTCGGTTAATAACTCGACGGCGGATATCAGGAAACTTCGAACGGTTTTGCCAGCATTCAGACGCTCCAGCACACGGTTTTCAAAGGCCTGGGTTTGTTCCATTATTGCCTGCATATCTGACAATCTATCTTCCGGGCGCAGGATGACCTGCGCCAGTTCCTGCATCATTTGGTTGCGTTATATACGGTCACCGCCTCCACAACCACGTCGCTGTTGGCATCCAGACCGGATACCTGCGCCAGCGCGGCCTGTGGACCCTGCTCGTCAATCAGCTGCGCCAGCTCCTGTGCCTGCGGATCTTCTTCGCTGCGGTAGTGCATCGCGGCGGCAATGCCTTTGACCAGACTGGTGTGCGGCAGACCGTATTCCAGCGTGCCGAGCAGCGGCTTGATCAGACGATCGCCCGCACTCAGTTTACGCAGCGGCTGACGGCCCACGCGCTCAACGTCATCTTTCAGATACGGGTTTTCAAAACGACCGAGGATTTTCTGAATATATGCCGCATGCTTATCGGCATCAAAACCGTAGCGTTTAATCAGTACCGCGCCGCTCTCATCCATCGCACCTTTTACCACGGCGCGAACGTTCTCATCGAGAATGGCGTCACGAATGGTCTGATGACCGGCTGATTTACCGAGGTAGGCGGTTATAGCATGCCCGGTGTTCAGCGTGAAGAGCTTACGCTCGACAAATGCCATCAGGTTATCAGTTAATTCCATCCCCGGGATTTCCGGTAGCGCGCCTTTAAACTGGGTTTTGTCGACAATCCACTCGCTGAAGGTCTCAACAGTCACTTCCAGCGGGTCGCTGGTCGCTGAGGCTGATGGCGGAACGATACGGTCCACGGCGGAATCGACAAAGCCCACATGCTCTTCAACCCAGGCTTTATCTTCGTCAGCCACGGCGGCCATAACATGGCCTTTCAGCTGAGTGGTGCCGCGCACCATATTTTCACAGGCGATAATATTCAACGGGGCGTTGTTACCCTGGGCCTTACGTTTGGCCAGCCCTTTGGCGACGGCCGGGGCGATGCGCTCCAGCACCACCGGGCCCACCGCAGTGGTGACCAGGTCAACGTTAGCAATCAGGTCGATAACCTCATCGCCAATACTGCTGACCGCATTCACGCCGGTGACGGTTTCGATCTGCTCGTTTTCACCCACCACATGCACCTGATAGCTATGACGGGCATTCAGGGCATCCAGTACCGTCTGATTCACATCTGCGAATGTCAGCGTAATGCCCGCGTCTGCCAGCAGTTTGCCGATAAAGCCACGACCGATATTACCTGCGCCGAAATGTAATGCTTTCATTGTATTAACCTTCATCAATGTTGTTACCCGAGAGGGCTGGGGTGAGGAACCACGCGAATTTCCCCTCACCCTAGCCCTCTCCCCAACGGGGAGAGGGAAGGGAAAGACTTACTTGTTCAACAGCGCCAGGACTTCTTCGACGCTGGTGGTGTTTGCCAGACGTTCGATAACGGTTTCATCGTCCAGAGCATTGGTCAGGCTGGTAATCACCTGGATGTGCTCGTTGTTACGGGCCGCGATACCAATCACCAGGCGGGCAATGTCATCTTCTTCTTCACCGAAGCGCACGCCTGCCGGGTACTGACAGAACACTACGCCGGTTTTCAGAACGCGATCTTTCGCTTCTACCGTACCGTGCGGCACCGCAATGGATTCGCCCAGGTAGGTCGGGGTCAGTTTTTCACGTTCCAGCATCGCTTCAACATATTCCGGCTGCACGTAGCCGCCTTTTACCAGCTGCTCGCCGGCAAAGCGAATCGCTTCTTCTTTGTGGCTCGCGGTACGGCCAAGGAAGATGTTCTCCGCACCCAGTCGGAACAGGTGGCTGTTGCTCTCGTCAAAGCTGTCCTGCAGGCTGGTACGTACTTTAACTTCGTTGTCTTCATGACGCTGCGCCGCCACCAGACGTTCGGTCAGGCTGGTATACAGGCCGCTGTCCAGGAAGTTGGTCAGCGAAATGTGCTGCGCCTGCGGAACCTGACGCATCGCACGCTCGGTCAGGTCGCGGTGGGTGATGACCAGGTCAACATCTGGCGGCAGGCTGTTAATCGCGCTATTAGTCACGGAGATCTGAGACAGACCGGCATCCGCCACTTTCTTACGCAGTACGCCCGCACCCATGGCGCTTGAACCCATACCGGCGTCGCAGGCAACGATGATTTTACGTACGTGGCTCAGGTCGTTAGAGACATCGCCCGCAGCCAGTGGCGTTGCAGCAACACCTTTAGACTGAGATTTCATGTCCTGCATACGACGGGTTGCCGCTTCGATATCGTCTTCTTCTTTCACTTTGCTGGTTTTCAGCAGGATAGCCGACACGACGAAGGAGACCGCCATGGCCGCACAGATAGCGGCGATGTTAGCGAAGTAGGCGCCTTTCGGGGTCATCGCCAGTACCGCCAGGATAGAACCCGGGGAAGCAGGGGAGACCAGACCACCGCCCAGCACGCTCAGGGTGAACACGCCAGTCATACCGCCAAGGATAACGGCCAGGATCAGACGTGGGTTCATCAGCACGTACGGGAAGTAAATTTCGTGAATACCACCGAGGAAGTGGATGATAGCCGCACCGCCAGCAGACTGCTTCGCGCTGCCGCGACCAAAGAACATATACGCCAGCAGGACGCCCATGCCCGGACCCGGGTTAGCTTCAATCAGGAAGAAGATAGATTTGCCGAGGTCATGAGACTGCTGAATACCCAGCGGTGAGAAGATACCGTGGTTGATGGCGTTGTTGAGGAACAGGATTTTCGCCGGTTCAACAAAGATGGACGCCAGCGGCAGCATGTCGTGGGCAACCATGAAGTTAACGCCCGCCGCCAGAAGTTTGGAGAGCACTTCAACTGCCGGGCCAATGCCGAGGAACGCCAGAATCGCCAGGATCATGCCGATGATGCCGGCAGAGAAGTTGTTCACCAGCATTTCGAAGCCGGATTTGATTTTGCCATCAACCCAGACGTCGAACTTCTTAATCGCCCAGCCGCCCAGAGGACCGGCAATCATGGCACCGAGGAACATTGGCATATCCGCGCCGACGATCACGCCCATGGTGGTAATCGCACCGACCACGCCACCGCGGTCCCCACCTACCAGACGACCACCGGTATAACCGATGAGCAGCGGCAGCAGATAGGTAATCATTGGGCCAACAAGTTTCGCCAGCGTTTCGTTAGGCAACCACCCTGTCGGAATAAATAACGCGGTGATGATACCCCACGCGATAAACGCGCCGATATTTGGCATCACCATGTTGCTGAGGAATCGACCAAAGCTTTGTACTTTGATCTTAAAATCGGATGACATAAAACACCCCTTCTTCTGTTTACGCAGGCCTTAAGCCCGAGGTTTGTTGTTAATGCGGTGGCAGAGGTTGCCCAGCCCTGTTCTGATGCGTGAAATTTGGCACTTAATACTTTAACTGTCCAGACAGGCAAAAATTGTGTGATCTCAGTCACGTAAATGTAGGGGGTGTGGTGAGGAATGAAGTGACATATGTCACAAAATTGAAGTGTAAAAAAAATACAATGACCGCAAAAGCGGCAGTTTGACCCCTAAAATGTGAATTAAATCACATTTCATTGTCGGCGATTTGTTTCTGTAGTGTGATCAAATCCACAAAAAATTTTTATGCAGAATTCTCTGGATGCGATCGCCGGCAACATCTGTTTAACCGAACGACGCCAGGATGTAAGTAAGCAACACTTATCGTTAAAAAAAGAGTCCTGAAATATGGTATGGCGAAAAGCGCTAAGCTGGATTAAGCTCATACTGTAAACTTAAGTCTATTATTATTCAGGATATATTTTGTCACGCTTCTAAACTTGCATGGAGATATAAGAAAAAATCATACTCCCCGGCTCTGAAATAATAAGTACATATTCGTGTACTTATTCATGAATTAATGTGGCTGCTTACCATTTAATTATTTTAATGAGTTTACGATTTATTTAGTGAGGCAAATATGTTTCTCAACTATTTTGCGCTGGGTGTGTTGATTTTTGTCTTCGTGGTTCTTTTTTATGGAATCATCGCTATTCATGACATTCCATATAACATGGCCAAAAAGCGCAACCATCCCCATGCCGATGCTATTCATACGGCGGGGTGGATTAGCCTGTTTACGCTCCATGCCATTTGGCCGTTTCTGTGGATCTGGGCAACGCTCTACCAGCCAGAGCGCGGCTGGGGGATGCAGAACCATATTCAGCCGCCAGACCGCAGCCCCGACGTGGCTGCGCTGGCAAGACGCGTAGCCGAGCTGGAACAAAAACTGGCCGCGGTGCCCCCTGTGGCTGATAAGAACACCTCGGAGCAATAATCATGGATCTGTTGATCGTATTGACCTATGTCGCGTTTGCGTGGGCCATCTTTAAAATATTTCGTATTCCGGTAAACCAATGGACGCTGGCGACTGCGACACTGGGCGGGGTATTTCTCGTGGCCGGTCTCATTTTATTAATGAACTATAACCACCCGTATACGTACACGGCGCAGAAAGCGGTTATCTCAATACCGATTACGCCGCAGGTGACGGGTGTGGTAAGTGAAGTGACGGATAAAAATAACCAGCTCATTAAAAAAGGTGAGGTGTTATTTAAAATCGATCCGGGCAGGTATAAAGCGCGTGTTGATCGTCTGCAGGCTGACCTGGTCACCGCGACGCATAATATCGATGTTCTGAAAGCACAGCTGACGGAAGCACAATCGAATACCACCCGCGTCTCTGCCGAGCGCGATCGTCTGTTCAAAGACTATCAGCGTTATTTAAAAGGCAGCCAGGCGAAGGTGAATCCGTTCTCTGAAAGCGATATCGATAACGCGCGGCAAAACTACCTGGCACAGGACGCCATGGTTAAAGCCTCAGTGGCGGAGCAGACCCAGATCCAGAGCCAGTTAGACAGTATGTCTAACGGGGAGCAGTCGCAGATCGCCTCCCTGCGCGCCCAGCTAGCAGAAGCGCAATACAATCTGGATCAGACCATTATTCGTGCGCCCAGCAATGGCTATATCACCCAGGTATTGATTCGTCCGGGCACCTACGCCGCGTCTCTGCCGCTGCGTCCGGTGATGGTGTTTATTCCTGAACAGAAACGGATGATCGTGGCGCAGTTCCGCCAGAACTCGTTACTGCGTCTGAAGCCGGGCGATGAAGCGGAAGTGGTGTTCAGCGCGCTGCCGGGGCAGGTCTTCCCCGGTAAGCTCACCAGCATTTTGCCGGTGGTCCCGGGCGGTACTTACCAGGCGCAGGGTGCGCTGCAGTCCCTGACGATGGTGCCGGGTTCAGATGGTGTGCTGGGCACTATCGAACTGGATCCGAACGCCGACGTGGACGCGCTGCCTGACGGTATCTACGCCCAGGTCGCGGTCTATTCCGACCATTTCGCGCACGTCTCTGTGATGCGTAAAGTCCTGCTGCGTATGACCAGCTGGATGCACTACCTCTATCTCGACCACTAATTCCTTTAAAGGCAGGCACGCGATACGCAGTGCCTGCCTTTTTTCTTTGCCTGGGCCATACTTATCCTTTTGTTGGCGGAAAAGGAGCAGGCAATGAAACTCATCGGCAGTTATACCAGTCCCTTCGTGCGTAAAATCTCTATTCTCCTGCTGGAGAAAGGCATCACTTTTGAATTTGTGAATGAGCAACCCTATCAGGCTGAAAACGGTGTCGCGCACTACAATCCGCTGGGGAAAGTCCCGGCGCTGGTGACCGATGACGGGGAGCACTGGTTCGATTCCCCGATCATTGCCAGCTATATCGAGCTGCTGGATATCGCCCCGGCGATGATCCCCCGTGAGCCCAGAGCCGCCCTGGCTATCCGGCAAATCGAGGCGCTGGCGGATGGGATCATGGACGCGGCCCTGGCCTCGGTGCGCGAGCAGGCGCGTCCGGCGGCACAACAGTCGGAGAGCGAGCTGCTGCGTCAGCGGGAGAAAATCGCCCGCAGCCTGGATCACTGTGAACAGCTCATCCGCGAAGGGAAAATTGCCACCGACAGCGTTAACCTGGCGACCATCGCCATTGCCTGCGCTATTGGCTACCTCAATTTCCGTCGCGTCTCGCCGGGCTGGTGCGTCGATCGCCCGCTGCTGGTTAAGCTGGCGGAAACCCTGTTCCAGCGCGAAAGTTTTGCCCGCACCGAACCGCCAAAGGCTTGATGTCGTCGATAACACTTCCTTGCCGGACGCGGTACAATCGGCCTGACATTGACTCCCTCTCCCGTCGGGAGGGGGGAAGATACCCAACCGTCAGGCGCTTCCATGACTACTCAGCACGCACTCTATAGCCAACTTCCCGCGACCGATCGTCTGCTTCGCGACGCCCGTCTTACGCCCATCATTGCCCGCTTCGGCCACAGCCGAACGGTCGAAACCTTGCGCCAGTTGCAGGACGAAGCCCGCGCCGGGATCCGCGCCGACAACCGCCTGCCGGCCTGGTGTGACGACTGGGCGCAGGAGACCGAAAAGCGGCTAGCGACGGATGAAGTACAGGGGTTGCGTCCGGTCATCAACCTGACGGGTACGGTGCTGCACACCAATCTGGGGCGTGCGCTGCTGGCCCAGGAGGCGGTAGCCGCGGTCACCCAGGCGATGCAGATGCCGGTCACGCTGGAGTACGATCTCGACGGCGCCGGACGCGGCCACCGCGACCGGCCGCTGGCGGCGCTGCTGTGCCAGCTCACCGGCGCGGAAGATGCCTGCATTGTGAATAACAACGCCGCGGCGGTGCTGCTGATGCTGGCCGCGACCGCCAGCGGTAAAGAGGTGGTGGTTTCCCGCGGTGAGCTGGTGGAGATCGGCGGGGCGTTTCGCATCCCGGACGTGATGACCCAGGCCGGGTGCCGGCTGCGGGAAGTGGGCACCACCAACCGCACCCACGAGCGGGACTATGCGGCGGCGATTGATGACAACACCGCCCTGCTGATGAAGGTGCACACCAGCAACTACCATATTGAAGGCTTCACCCATGCCGTTGACGAGGCGGATCTGGTGCGCATCGGCCAGCAGAGAGACGTGCCTGTGGTCGTCGATCTGGGCAGCGGTTCGCTGGTGGATCTCAGCCGCTATGGCCTGCCGAAAGAGCCGATGCCGCAGGCGTTAATTGCCGCTGGCGTCAGCCTGGTGAGCTTCTCGGGCGACAAGCTGCTGGGCGGCCCGCAGGCCGGGATCATCGTCGGCAAGCGCGACCTGATTGCCAGATTGCAACAGCACCCGCTGAAACGCGCCCTGCGTGCGGATAAAATGACGCTTGCCGCGCTGGAGGCCACCTTACGCCTCTATCTCCACCCGGAGACGCTGGCCGAACGCTTACCGACGTTGCGCCTGTTGAGCCGCGACGCCGCCGCGATCCATCATCAGGGGGAGCGCCTGCTGGCGCAGGTCGCAGCGCACTACCCCGACTTTGAGGTTCGCGTAGAAGATTGCCTGTCACAGCCGGGCAGCGGATCGCTGCCGGTGGATCGCCTGCCGGGTGCGGCCCTGACTTTTACCCCGCGAGACGGGCGCGGCGCGCAGCTGGAGGCGCTGGCGTTACGCTGGCGATCCCTGCCGGTGCCGGTGCTTGGCCGGATAAAAGACGGCCGTCTGTGGCTGGATTTACGCTGTCTGGAAGATGAAGCTCAGTTTCTGGAGATGTTGTTGAAATGATTATTGCCACCGCCGGTCATGTTGACCACGGCAAAACCACCCTGCTGCAGGCGATCACCGGCGTCAACGCCGACCGCCTGCCGGAAGAGAAGAAGCGCGGCATGACCATCGATCTGGGTTATGCCTACTGGCCGCAGCCTGATGGCCAGGTGCTGGGATTTATCGACGTGCCGGGGCACGAGAAGTTTTTGTCCAACATGCTGGCCGGGGTCGGTGGGATTGACCATGCCCTGCTGGTGGTGGCCTGCGATGACGGGGTAATGGCGCAGACGCGCGAGCATCTGCAGATCCTCCAGCTGACCGGCAACCCGCAGCTGACGGTAGCCCTGACCAAAGCCGACCGCGTCGACGACGCCCGGGTGGAGGCGGTGCGCGACGAGGTGCTCGCCACCCTGCGCGACTTTGGCTTTGCCGACGCGACGCTGTTTGTCACCGTGGCCACCGAGGGGCGGGGAATTGATGCCCTGCGCGCCCATCTGCAACAGCTCCCGGCCCGCGCTCATGCGGACCATCACCGCTTTCGTCTGGCTATCGATCGTGCCTTTACCGTGAAAGGGGCCGGTCTGGTGGTCACCGGTACGGCGCTGTCCGGTGAGGTGCGGGTGGGTGACAGCCTGTGGCTGACCGGAGTGAATAAGCCGGTGCGTATTCGTGGACTGCATGCGCAAAACCAGCCTGTTGAACAGGCCCACGCCGGGCAGCGCATTGCCCTGAACCTGGTGGGCGATACGGAAAAAGCAGAGCTGAACCGCGGGGACTGGCTGCTGGCCGAAGCGCCGCCGGAGCCGACCACGCGCGTCATCGTCACGCTGCAAGGAGATGTGCCGCTGACCCAGTGGCAGCCGCTGCATATTCACCATGCCGCCAGCCACGTCACCGGACGCGTCTCGCTGCTGGAGGGAGCGCTGGCGGAACTGGTCTTCGATGCCCCGCTGTGGCTGGCCGACAACGATCGGCTGGTGCTGCGCGATATCTCTGCCCGCGTCACGCTTGCCGGGGCGCGAGTGGTCACCCTCAATCCGCCGCGTCGCGGGAAACGTAAGCCGGAGTACCTGCACTGGCTGGCGACGCTGGCACCGGCGGCGGATGATCGTGCCGCGCTGCTGGCGCATCTGGAGCGCGGGGCGGTAAACCTGGATGCGTTCGGCTGGGCGCGCCAGCTCAGCAGGGAAGGGTTGCGTCAGCTGACCCAACAGCCGGAGTTTATCCAGGCCGGCGCCAGCCTGTTAAACACTGCCGTCGCGGCGCGCTGGCAGCGTAAGATTCTGGAGGTGCTGACGACCTATCATCAGCAACATCAGGATGAACCCGGTCCGGGGCGCGAGCGCCTGCGGCGGATGGCGCTGCCGATGGAAGACGAGGCCCTCGTCCTGCTGCTGATCGAGCGGATGCGCGAGAGCGGGGAACTGCACAGCTACCACGGCTGGCTGCACCTGCCGGATCATAAAGCCGGCTTTACCCCGGCGCAGCAGGCCGTCTGGGAAAAAGCGGACGCGCTCTTTGGCGATGAACCCTGGTGGGTGCGCGATCTGGCCCGTGAAACCGCCACTGACGAGCAGACCATGCGTCAGGTGCTGAAGCATGCGGCGCAGCAGGGGCTGATCACCGCGATTGTTAAAGACCGCTACTACCGCCACCATCGGATCGTCACCTTTGCGAACCTGATCCGCGCGCTGGACCACGAGCGCGGCTCCACCTGCGCGGCGGATTTCCGCGACCGGCTAAATGTCGGCCGTAAGCTGGCGATCCAGATCCTCGAATACTTCAACCGCATTGGCTTTACCCGCCGCCGCGGTAACGATCACCTTCTGCGGGATGCGCTGCTCTTTGCCGACGAGGGGCAGCAGGGTTAGTCCTTTTTGCTGGCGAACTTCTGTTTCGCCAGCCAGACGGCGCCCAGCCTGCCCGCCTGGTTACCCAACTGACAGGGCAGGATGGGCACCTGCAGGGATTCCCACTCTTCAAAGGTTTGCAGGTGTCGGTCGAGGAGTTTATAAATTTTCTCCTGCTCGCTGATGCCGCCGCCGATCAGCACCACCTGCGGGTCGAACAGGGAGATCACGCTATAGACCCCGCGGGCCAGAAACAGGGCCCACTCTTCCACCGCTTCGCGCAGGTGCAGATCGTTCTCCATCCGCTCGAACAGCTCTTCGCCTTCCGGCATATCCTCCCCGGAAACCCCCAGCGCCCGGCGGCAGGTCGCCATCAGTCCGCTGGCAGAGGCCACCTCATGCATTCCTTCGCCGTTTTTGCCGACCGGGATAACCCCGAACTCCCCGGCGCGATAGTGCGAGCCGCGATAGAGATCGCCCCCGAGCACAATCCCGCCGCCGATCCCGGTGCCGATCGTCATGCAGACAAAATTCTCGTACTCATGTCCGGCGCCGCACCAGCGTTCGCCCAGCGCAGCACAGCTGGCGTCATTATCGGCCACCACCGGCAGGTCGGTCAGCTCTGCGAAAAGCGTGTAGAGGTTGACGTTATCCAGATACTCCAGCGCGCCGGCTTTCGCGGCTTCGCCGGTATGGGTATTGATGTGGCCGGGGATACTCACCCCAATCGCCGTAATCTCGTGCTCTTTCTGGTACGCCTCGACCACCTCGCGCCACCGTTGCTTAAAGGTCTCTTCATCCTCTGGGGTATCAAATTGATCGGTGGTGAGTTCGTTACCGTCCTCGTCGATCACGCCGTGTTTAATATGGGTTCCGCCCACGTCAAAGCCGATAAAAAGCTGCATTTATCCTCACCCTCTCCCCTGTTTGTGCGCTTTAAGTATGGCTCAGGGCAGGAAACCAAACGTAAAGTAAGGTAATGCGTGAAGGGGCTCGCAAAGCAGGCGATGACTGGCGATGTTTTCACCGCCGCGGTCTACCTTTGAAGGACACTTCACGCAAGGAGACAGTCATGACGAATAACCCTCCCTCAGCACGTATCCTGCCCGGCGAATATGGTTTCCCCCTCAAACTGAAAGCCCGTTATGACAACTTTATCGGCGGCGACTGGGTTCCCCCGGCCGACGGCGATTATTACCAGAACCTGACCCCGGTGACCGGCCAGCCGCTGTGCGAAATTGCCAGCTCCGGGAAGCGCGATATCGATCTGGCGCTGGATGCCGCCCACAAGATCAAAGACAAATGGGCGCATACCTCGGTACAGGATCGCGCTGCGATCCTGTTCAAAATTGCCGATCGCATGGAGCAGAATCTGGAGCTGCTGGCCACGGCAGAGACCTGGGACAACGGGAAACCGATCCGCGAAACCATGGCCGCCGACGTGCCGCTGGCGATCGACCATTTCCGCTATTTCGCCTCCTGTATTCGTGCCCAGGAGGGCGGTATCAGCGAGGTGGATAAGGACACAGTGGCGTATCACTTCCATGAGCCGCTGGGCGTGGTCGGCCAGATCATCCCGTGGAACTTCCCTCTGCTGATGGCTGCCTGGAAAATGGCACCCGCGCTGGCAGCCGGCAACTGCGTGATACTGAAACCGGCGCGCTTAACGCCGCTGTCGATCCTGCTGCTGATGGAAGTGGTAGGCGACCTGCTCCCGCCTGGGGTTGTGAACGTGGTCAACGGCGCCGGGGGCGAAATCGGTGAATATCTGGCGACCTCCAAACGGATCGCCAAAGTGGCCTTTACCGGCTCCACCGAAGTGGGTCAGCAGATCATGCAGTACGCCACCCAGAACATCATTCCGGTGACGCTGGAGCTGGGCGGCAAATCCCCGAATATCTTCTTTGCCGACGTGATGGACGAAGAGGATGCCTTCTTTGATAAGGCGCTGGAAGGGTTTGCCCTCTTTGCCTTCAACCAGGGCGAAGTCTGCACCTGCCCAAGCCGGGCGCTGGTACAGGAGTCGATCTACGAGCGCTTTATGGAGCGCGCCATTCGTCGCGTGGAGTCGATCCGCAGCGGCAACCCGCTGGACAGCATCACCCAGATGGGTGCCCAGGTGTCGCACGGGCAACTGGAGACCATCCTCAACTATATCGATATCGGTAAGAAAGAGGGGGCCGAGCTCTTAACCGGCGGACGGCGCAAGCAGCTGGACGGCGAGCTGAAAGAGGGTTACTACCTCGAGCCGACGATTCTGTCCGGTAAAAATAATATGCGCGTCTTCCAGGAAGAAATCTTCGGCCCGGTGCTGGCGGTGACCACCTTCAAAACCATGGAGGAGGCGCTGGAGCTGGCCAACGATTCGCAGTATGGCCTGGGTGCAGGGGTCTGGAGCCGTAACGGCAATCTGGCCTATCAGATGGGGCGTGGGATCCAGGCCGGACGCGTCTGGACCAACTGCTATCACGCCTATCCAGCGCACGCTGCGTTTGGCGGATACAAACAGTCGGGCATTGGCCGCGAAACCCACAAGATGATGCTGGAACATTACCAGCAGACCAAATGCCTGCTGGTCAGCTACTCCGATAAACCGTTAGGCCTGTTCTAACCTCTGAGAGCAGGCCGCCCCAGGGGGGTCTGCTCAATCTGTTTACGCAGGGTATTCAACACCCCGTCCAGCACAAACTGCACCCGCCACGGCTGATAGTCACGTTTGCGGAAGATCGCTACCAGATCCAGCCACCACTCCTCCTGATGGGTGAAACAGGGCACCATCGAGCCTTCTTCTATCTCCCGTAGCAGACTCTCTTTTGGCGCAAAGACGATCCCCAGATGATTGCGGGCCAGCTCCAGCGCCGTCTGGGTGTTGTCGCAAATATAATTACCCGTGACTTTATAATCGATTACCTGCTCGCTATTATTCACGCGAAAACGCCAGATATTAGCGTCATCGATTATCATTGAATCGATAAGAATGCAGGAGTGATTAATGAGATCGTCAGGATGATTAACAGGGTGCTTTTTAATATATTCCGGCGTGGCGAAAGCAGTAACAGAATATTTGGTTAAGGTGCTGGCAACCAGGTTTTCATCTTTCGGTTGAGCATAGGTAATTAAAATATCGCAATCATCGGGAAAGGTGACCCCTTCGAAAAACTCATTCTTGTCCAGGTTGTAGGTCTTCAGGCTAATACGAATATCGCCAATATTTTCGATCTCATGAATCACGTGGCGGGCCAGGTAAGTGACGATCCCCGACGGGCCATAAATGGTGACCTTGCCGCGTTTTTCGTGTTTGTAATCAGCAATAAAATTAACCAGTTGTTCGTTTTTTTCCAGTGATGCATTGACGAAGGGCAGCAGGGATTCACCGAACTGGGTCAGCGCCAGCTGGCGGGTGGTGCGCTCAAAAATTTTCAGCCCGACGCGGGTTTCGAAATCAGCGAGATATTTACTGACGTTGGCCTGGGCCATTCCCAACAATGCAGCAGCATCTCCGATGCTGTGGGTCGCGGCAATGACGGAAATAATTTTTAATTCTCGCGGTTTGATTTGCAGCTTGTTCATTGCCTGACGCCCATCTATATGAATTTATATATAATATTATACAAATATCCCATTTGCATCGCGATTTTTGTAACCATTATTATGCGCCGCGTCGTATGACATTTAATGGATTGCAAACAATGAAGTTTAAAAAGAATTTACTCATCGCGGCCGCTTTATTTACGGCGACATCCGCAATGGCCGATGATTTTTCAGTTGGCGCTGGCGCAGTGTTTAATGAATCACCCTATAAAGGCTATAACGAGAACGTCTCCGCTGCCCCTTTAATTAGCTACGAAGGCGAACATTTCTACGTGCGTCAGACCACCGGCGGCTGGATCGTCTGGAAAGATGCGAAAAACGAACTGAGCCTGACCGCCTCCTGGATGCCGCTGCACTTCGACCCGGAAGATAACGACGACCACGTGATGAAGCAGCTGGATGAGCGTAAAGCCTCCGCGATGCTGGGTGGGGCCTACTACCGTCACGAAAGCTGGGGTAGCCTGAAGTTTGCCCTGGCGGCCGATGCGATGGACGAGAGCGGCGGCGTGGTGGGCGAGATGTCTTACTTCCGCCCGATCCGGATGGAGCGCCTGACCCTGACGCCATCGGTGGGCGTGTTCTTCCACGACGAAAGCTTCAACGATTACTACTACGGTGTCTCTGCGAAAGAGTCCCGCCGCAGTGGTCTGCAGCAGTACACTACCGGTGAAAGTGTGACCCCCTATATCGGCCTGGCGGCGAAATACCCGCTGACGCAGAACCTCTATCTGAACGCCAGCGCGGTCTATATCGTACTGCCTGACGACGTGAAAAACAGCCCGATGATCGACCGTGACGACAGCTTCGCGCTGATGACCGGTCTCTCCTGGAAGTTCTGATTTTTCAGTAATCTGCCCTCAGGGACGAGGGCAGCCTCAATACAACCGGGTGGCGCTACTCATACCTGCCCTTAACCCAAGGCATGTGCAGCGTCGCCCGGTTATTGATTGAGAATATACAAGCATCTTAGGCAGCATTAGTTATAAAGCGCTGCTGTTGCTTTTAATATATCGGCGAAAGAGTAAATATCATCGACAGTCTCGATAGGGTGGCGCGTTTCATTTTTTTCGATATCAAAAAGGCCTATATATTTTTGTGAGCGGTTAAAATGTAAACGACATAGTGGCTTGCGATTGTTATCATCAACCAGAATTCCGAAGTAGCTTTTGGTATCCCTATGCGTTATTCGCGGGGCATCGAGAACGGCCCTGGTTATTGCTTTAACAATATGAAATCCTTCCAGCTCTTCCAGAGTTGTTACAACATCATTTTCATCTTTTTCCGAAGCATTTGACGACTCCTCAGTATTTAACTCTGGCGCAGTTTGAACACTTAAAGGAGATGTTCCAGTAATAGCCGACTTAAGCCTGTCGTTGATTTGATCATTGATATATTGACTGGCAGCTTTCTTTGTTAGGGTCAGGAATAGCTCTCTAACTTTTTGGGTTAGAATGCCATCGTAGACTCTTGATGCGAAAAATTTAACAAATTCATCTTCAGGTGTGTTGAGCTGTGTATGAAGTATCTTTTTTATTTGGCTAACGTATTTAAGTTCGCCTGCTGCGTTGATTATCGATTCTAAGTCAAAGGATGATTTTGTTAATTTATTTAATTCTGGTATGATATTTTCGTCAATCTCTAACAGGTCAACTTCTAAAAATGGCTTTTCATCCATTTTATTCGGTGCGTCAAGGTCAGTAAAGAATTTATAAATTTGACCATTTGTCAGAATCGAAATCCTGGCGTTAGTTACATGGAAGTATCTGAAGAGTTGAGATGCATGGTTGATATTAAGCGGTTCACCTATTTTTTTACATTCAATAAGGATTTGTACTTCATTATTCTTCATTATGGCATAATCTATTTTCTCCCCCTTTTTGGTACCTACGTCACAAACGAACTCCGGCGTGACTTCTCTGGGGTCAAAAACATCATAACCTAATACATTGTGAATAAATGGCATTACAAAGGCATTCTTCGTAGCCTCCTCTGTTACGATGGAGTTGATTTGTTCTTTTATTTTACTGGATAAGGCATTTAGCCTTTCATTGAAATCCATGATAAGACCTTATTATCGCTGTGTGTGTTAATGAAATAACACTAAAGAGCGTGATATTCAATATGATAACCCAGGCCTTTTCGTGAAATTAAATTTTCCGAGAAATAGCTCACAGATATTAAATATTCCAGATAAGAATAAATTAACCCGACAGCAATGTCGGGTTAATTTATTTTATATAGCGCAACAAGTTATCTTAGATGTACAGGTCATTTCATCTCATCCACCCAGATGCGCATCTCTCCCTCGCCGCGGTTCGCCCAGCTAAACCACGGAATAAAGGTCAGGGTCTGCGCCTGCTGCGTGGTCGGGGCGCGATCGTACTGCCACAGCGGTCGCTTTTCCGCGTTCGCGGCGTGGCGGGCATAACCCTGGGTCTGGATCAGCACCTTATGGGCAAAAATCCCTTTTCCTTCCACGAGCTTAAATTCGCTATCGGTGGGCAGGGTCAGGTTATGCAGTCCGGCGCCGTTATCCGCCTCTTCGAGACAGTAGACCAGCGGCCCGCGCTGAATCGCCACTTTCCCGGCCTGCTGGCGTACCTGCGGATTCCCGTAAACCCGACGTACCGGCATCGGCAGGGTTAACTGCAGCCTGTCGCCCTCCTGCCAGCGGCGGGTCAGGTAGAGATAACCCTGACGCACCTCGCCGGCGACGAGGTCGCCATTCAGCGTCAGCTGCGGATTATCACACCAGTCCGGCAGACGCAAAGCCAGGGTATGGTCGATCGCCACCGGGGAGGTGATCTCAATGTTGACTTGTTCATGCCAGGGATAGTTACCGCTGATCCGTACCTGTAACTCTTCGTCACCCACCGGGAAGGTCATGCTGTTGCCGATATAGAGGTTAATAAACAGTGCATCCTCACGGACGGTATAGATGTAGTGGCCGATGGAGGTCAGCACCCGGGCGATATTCGGCGGGCAGCAGGCGCAGCCGAACCAGCGCTGGCGAACCGGCTTCACGTGATCATAAATATGGTTAAACTTCAGCGTTTTCGGATGCACCTCCAGTGGGTTAACGTAGAAGAAGTGCTTCCCGTCCAGCGCCATGCCGCCCAGTACGGTGTTATACAGCGCCCGCTCCATCACGTCGGCGTACTGGCTGTTGGCCTCCATCTCCAGCATCCGCCGGGCAAACATCATCAGGCCGATCGAGGCGCAGCTCTCGGCATAGACGGTGTCGTTCGGCAGATCGTAATCGCTGCTGAAAGCTTCGCCGCTGCTCTGGGAGCCAATCCCGCCGGTAATATACAGCTGGCGCTGGGCCATGTTGTTCCAGAGACGCAAACAGTCCTGGCGTTTGCTTTCGTCCTGGCTCAGGCGGGCCAGGTGCGCGACGCCGGTCATCAGATAGACGAAGCGCACCGCGTGGCCGATGGCCGTCTGCTGTTCCGCCAGCGGCTGATGCGCCTGGCTGTAGGCTTTGTCCTGCACCATCCACGCCGGACCGTAGGTGTTCCAGTAAGAGGTTTTGCCGCGCTTTTCGTATTCGATATCGTAGAAGTGCGGCTGGATGCCGCGCTGCTCGACGAAATATTTCACCAGCGCCAGATAGCGCGGCTCCTGGGTGACATCGAACAGGCGCATCAGCGCCAGCTCAATCTCCGGGTGACCCGGATAGCCGTGCAGCTGCTGCTCGCCCGGACCAAAGACGCTGTCGATATGGTCGGCCAGCCTGCAGACCACCTCCAGCAGATGGCGCTTGCCGGTGCCCTGGAAGTACGCCACGCCCGCTTCAATCATATGCCCGGCGCAGTACAACTCATGGCACTCCGCCAGGTTTGTCCAGCGCTCGTCCGGGGCTTTTACCGTGAAGTAGGTATTCAGATAGCCATCGTCGCACTGCGCGGCGGCCACCAGGTCGATCACCTCATCGGCGGTCTTTTCCAGCTCCGGGTCGGGTTTCTGGCACAGCGACCAGGCAACCGCCTCGAGCCATTTCGCCACGTCGCTGTCCTGAAAGACCATCCCGTAAAATTCGCCGCTCTGCTGGCCCGCCGCAATGCGGAAGTTGGCGATCGCATGGCTCGGTTCGGCCTCGGTGATGCGATCGTTCAGGGCATCCCACTGGTAGGGGATAACCACATCCCGCACCAGCTGTTGATACTGGCCCAGAAACGGGTCGCTGATTTTCAGTTTATGCAGGTCGGGTTCCATTATGGACATCATATTCTCCTCAGGCTTGAGCGTGACGCTGGCGCAGGTCGGTGGCAATGCGCGCCATCATCGGGTTATTGAGCTGGCACTTGCGGATCGCCAGCGCCAGCAGCAGATGGAAAAGGGCAGGCAGCAGGGTTTCCATGGTGGTGATGCCCTGCAGCGAGGCGGCCGTCTGGTTACCAGCGCCCGGCTGATAGGCGACAAAAATGAATACCAGGCTGATGATCCCGGCGCTGGATGCCCAGGCCAGCTTGATGAAAAACAGGTTAAAGGCGAAGTTCATCCCGGAGGAGCGCACGCCGGTTTTCCACTCGCCGTAGTCGTCGGCAAAGGCCATTAACGCGAAGTGCAGCGGCAGGGTAAAGCCGAGGATCACTCCGTTCGCCAGAATCACCACCAGCCACAGGGTCTGATGCGCCGGGCCGCCGGGCAGGAACCACATTCCCACTGCCAGTGCCGCCAGCACCAGGTTAGTGTAATAGTAGAGTTTGACTGTATCGCTGCGGCGCGACAGCAGGTTGACGATCACCGCCCCGAGAATGGCGGCAAAGGTCACCATGGTGAAGAACAGCGAGGTATACGCGGTGCTGCCCTTCAGCACGTAGGTGATGAAATACATGTAGCCGCCGCCACGGATGTTGAAGACGTTAATCAGCAGGAAGGACATCACCAGCATCAGCAGCAGCTGATCGTTCTGGCGCAGACCGGCGAGATGCTCCCTGAGGGTAAATTTCCCCATCATTGCCAGCGGCACGCGCTCACGCACCCAGAAGAAACAGCACAGGAACATCACCACCGCAATGGCGCACAACACCCCCACGCCCAGTTGATACCCCTGAGCCGTGTCGCCCTGGCCGAGCTCCGAGACCAGCCACGGCAGGCCGACCGAGACCAGGAAACCGGCCACGCCGCACAGCACAAAGCGCCAGGACTGACAGGAGAGCACCTCGCTGTGGCGGGTGGTCATGGTGTTGATCAGCGCGCAGTAGGGCACGTTGATGGCGGTATAGCCCACCGAGAGCAGCAAATAGGTGCCGAACGCCCAGGCGATTTTGACTCCCATTCCGGCATCCGGCACGGTGAAGGTCAGGACGCCGATCGCGCCAATCGGCAGGGCGACCCACAGCTGCCAAGGGCGAAAGCGTCCCCAGCGGCTTTGGGTGCGGTCGGCAATGATCCCCATCACCGGGTCGGATATGGCGTCGAAAATGCGCAGGGCGATAAACAGCGTGCCGACCAGCGCCGGGGTTAATCCAAAGACATCGGTATAGAAGAAGGTAAGAAAATTCATGATCAGACAGGTGATGACCGTCCCGCCCGCATCACCCAGGCCGTAGCCAATTTTTTCTCGTACTGAAAGGCGCTCGTTGACGGCCTGCCGGGCAATCTCTGTCTGCGTAATCGGAGTGGAAGTCATGAGGTAACTCCTCGGGTTATCGGATTTTTTATATTGTTTTGTCAGGTACCCGATTAATTTTGCACCGATCCCCGGCCTCAACAAGGGAAGGGAAAAGTATAAAAAGGTGAGGATTCCGACCTTGTTCTCAAAATGTGATTTCGATCGGGGCGAAAGGAAATTATCTGTTAATAATCAGTAATAAAGCGTCATAAATTGTCTATTAATAGCGGAAAAGTGAATGCTAATGCTCGAATTGTCCATAGCACTTCCGATCAGGGTTCAGAATGGCGGGTATTTCATCTCCCGGGGCGTGGGGCGTCATCCGGCACGCAGGCTCGATTCGTGGGAAGTGATTTTTGTCGAAAAGGGAACATTAACGATCCAGGAAGAGGGGAGCGTGTTTGAGGTGCATGCCGGTGAGAGCCTGCTGCTCTGGCCGCATCGTCTGCATAAGGGCATTGAGGATTTTCCCGCCGATTTACGCTTTTACTGGCTGCATTTTGAGGTCGACGAGCAGAGCCTGCCCTCTGCCAGGAGCACGCTGCTGTCTGTACAACAGCACGGAAAAACCGGCGATCCGCAGGCAATGGTTGCGCTTTTCCGGCAATTTCTGACCGAGCAGGAGAAGCTTCAGCGCAGCCCGGCGCTGGAATTTCTTTTGCTACTGATACTGCAGCAGCTCTCCCTGGCGGCCGGACAGGAACTGCCGCCGGATGAAGCGGGAGTGAATCTGGCGTGGAAGGCGCGGCAGCTAATCGGCACCCAGTTTCACCTGCCGATCTCCACCTCTACGCTTGCCAAAGAGCTGCACTGCAACGCGGACTACCTGGGGCGGGTGTTTCGACGGGTCTTCAATCTGACCCTGACCGAGGCGATCCACCGCCAGCGTGTCAGGGCCGCTGAGAAGCTGTTGCTCAACGATGCCGTATCGCTGAAAGAGGTAGCAACCCGCTGCGGTTTTAACGATGCCGGCTACTTCCGGAAAATCTTTCGCAAGCATACAGGTTTAACGCCCGGAGTCTGGAAACGCCGCTACTGTAAAGAACACATCAATTCTGCCTGAGTTCTTTGGCAGATGGCCAGTTTTCACGGCAGGGCGCACAAATCGGGGCTTTTACCCTGTTCGATCAAGGCGCTCAACCCGAACCCTCTGGCAACCTGATTTTTTTCAGCAAGGATGGAGCAGGCGATGAACCCATTTATTGTTGCGGACCCGGCGAAATGTATTGGCTGTCGCACCTGCGAAGTGGCCTGTGTGGTATCGCATCAGGAAGATCAGAATTGTGCGGCCGTGACGGCAAGGACGTTTACTTCCCGCATTCGGGTGGTGAAAGGCGGGACCTTTACCACGGCGGTCACCTGTCATCAGTGTGAAGATGCGCCCTGCGCCAACGTCTGCCCGACGCAGGCCATCCAGCGGCAGGCGGGAGTGTGGCAGGTGGATCAGGCGCGCTGTATCGGCTGTAAAAGCTGTATGGTCGCCTGTCCGTTTGGGGCTATGCAGGTGACGGGGAGCGCTGAGCAGGTTCAGGCCCTGAAGTGCGACCGCTGCGCGCACCGCGAAGCGGGACCGGCCTGCGTGGCGGCCTGTCCCACCTATGCGTTAAGCTGCGTCGATCCTGCCAGATTACGTACCGAACGGCTGCGTTATCTGACGTAAAGCGTTACTTGCCGTTTTCCCGCCAGGCAAGCTCAACCTCTTCGGCCAGGATTTTCACCCCGGCTTCGATTTTTTCCGGGTCCGGCACGTAGTTCATGCGCATGCACTGGTGGGTGTGCGGCCAGGGTTTATCCAGCCCCGGGAAGAAGTAATCCCCCGGCACCATCAACACCCCGCGCTTTTTCAGACGCTGATAGAGTAGCTCGGTGGTGATCGGCAGATCCTTAAACCACAGCCAGAGGAAAATCGCCCCTTCGGGTTTATGGATCAGGCAGCGATCTTCCGGTAAGTAGCGGCGAATCGTGGCGATCGTCTCTTGTACGCGCTGGTAATAGAAAGGCTTAATCACCTCATTCGACAGGCGCAGCAGATCGTTGCGCTTAATCATCTCGCACATCATCGCCGGGCCAATCCCGCCCGGTGACAGGCTGATAATGCCGTTCATATTGGTGATGGCGGTGATGATTTTCTCATTGGCGATGATGATCCCGCAGCGGCTGCCAGGCAGGCCCAGCTTGGACAGACTCATGCACAGGACAATGTTCGGGTTCCACAGCGGGCGCGCTTCGCTGAAGATAATGCCCGGGAAGGGCACGCCGTAGGCGTTATCAATCACCAGCGGAATGCCGTGCTGGTTCGCCAGCGCATCCAGCTTCATCAGCTCTTCGTCGGTAATCACGTTCCCGGTTGGGTTGGTGGGCCGGGAGACGCAGATCATGCCGGTCTCTTCGCCAATATGCAGGTGCTCAAAATCGACGTGATATTTGAACTGGCCTTCCGGCAGCAGCTCGATGTTCGGACGTGCGGAGACGAAAAGGTCATCCTCAAGGCCGGAATCGGCGTAACCGATGTATTCCGGCGTCAGCGGGAAGAGCACCTTTTTGGTGGTGCCGTCGGCACGTCGGCCCGCGAAGAGGTTAAATAAGTAGAAAAACGCGCTCTGGCTGCCATTTGTCAGTGCAATATTCTGTGGTTCGATCTCCCAGCCGAGGGTGTCGCGCAGCATCTCTGCCAGGGCAGCGAGCAGCTCGGTTTTCCCCTGCGGGCCGTCATAATTGCACAGCGCATCAGTGGCTTTGCCATTTTCCAGCATGTCCGCGAGGAGCGTCTGAAAATAGGCGTTCATCTCCGGAATTTGTGCCGGGTTACCGCCGCCGAGCATGATGGCGCCCGGTGTGCGCAGCCCGTCGTTGAGATCCTCCATCAGGCGGGTAATGCCTGAATGGCGGGTGAATTTGTCGCCGAAAAGTGAAAAAGTCATAGCAGGTGTTCTGTCGGGCTTGTTCTAAGAGTGGCTCACCATAACGCTACAACTGCGCAGGTGCAAATCAGCGTGGAAAGACAGAATGATTGCTTTATGTTATCAGTTTGCCATCAGGCAGTGAATTATGCTGTATTTTCCCTCTCCCGTCGGGAGAGGGATTCTGAACGTAACGATCAGCGATTACCCGCCCATACCACCATCACCTTGTCGCCCTGGTGCTCACGCACAAAGCCATAGCCCTGGGGCAGGGACAGCGTGGTTTGCGTTCCTTCCCCCACTGCCGGATGGCGGGCGCGGAACTGCCCGAGCCGCTGCCAGTGGGCGACGGTGGCGGCCTGCGCGCCGCTGATATCCTGCCAGTTCATGTCCGAGCGCGTCCCCTGCAGCGGGTCGGAGCCCGTCGGGCCGAACGGTCGGGCGGATTCATCACCATAAAATATCTGCACGCTGCCCGGCGCGAGTAACAGCAGCTCTGCCGCCCGCTGGTCGCCCTCGCGGAACAGACGCGTATCGTGGGAAGAGAGGTAGCTCAGGACGTTAAAGCCCTGCAGCTTTTCTGCCATCTGCTGCCAGGTCAGGTCGATATCGGCCAGGCAATCTACCGCTTTCGCCGCCTGCTCCTGATAATCAAAATTGATCATCGCATCGAAGCCGTGACGGTAGTAATCGCTCTGCATCACCCCGTGACCCCAGGATTCACCGGTCATCCAGAAGGGCGCATCGTCGAGTTTTTTCTCCGGGTTGGCCGCTTTCCAGGCTTTTAGCGCGTCACTGGCCTGGTCCTTCAGCTGCTGCCAGCCTGCCAGCTCCACGTGCTTGGCGGTATCGACCCGGAAACCGTCAATCCCGTATTCCCGTACCCACTGGCTCAGCCAGTGGGTGAGGTAGTCCCGGGGCGTGTAGCCATCGACGGCTTTTGCCCCGGTGTCGGGTTTATGGCGATAAAAGTTCGGCAGGCCCGAAGGAGTGGTGGATTCGGTTTTCAGATCCGGCAGGAAGGCCAGCGACATGGTCAGATCGTCGAAGCCGGGGTTGTCGTAATCGCCAATGTCGGTGCGTATCCACTGTTTGCCCCACCAGTTTTCCCATGCGGCTTTGTCGCTGAAATTGATGTAGTCGTTAAAGCTGTGCCAGCTCTGTCCGGCGGCAGGCTTCCAGTCGGTCCAGCGTTCACCCAGGGTTTGCTTCAGCTCATCACCCTGTAAATAGAGTGCGCCGAACTGGTACTCCTGCATGTCGGCCAGCGTCGCATAACCGGTGTGATTCATCACCACGTCAAACAGGATGCGGATCCCCCGACGATGGGCTTCATCCACCAGCTGGCGTAAATCGTCTTCCGTGCCCATGTTGGCATCGAGTCGGGTCCAGTCCTGGGTGTAGTAACCGTGATAGGCGTAATGGGGGAAGTCACCCTTGGTGCCGCCGCCGACCCAGCCGTGGATCTGCTCCAGCGGCGAGCTGATCCACAGGGCGTTGACGCCGAGCTGTTGCAGATAATCCAGTTTGCTGGTGAGCCCCTTCAGGTCGCCGCCGTGGAAGGTGCCGATCTCCTGCATGCCATCTTTATGGCGTCCGTAACTGTTGTCGTTGCCCGGATCGCCATTCTCAAACCTATCGGTCAGGACAAAATAGACGGTGGCGTTTTGCCAGCTGAACGGGGCGGGTTTTTCCGTCCCGGCACGCTCCAGTAACAGCAGGCCGTTGCTGTCCGGGGCGGGTTGCAGGGTGATTTTGCCCTGCTGCACGGTGGCGGTCTGTTTGCTGTAAAAATCACGCACCACGCTACCTTCCGGGAAGGTGTTGCTGACGTCGACCGTCAGGGGGTTACCGTCCCATTTCGGGCACTGGCGCACCACGCTGGTTACCGCTTTTTCGCTCTCGCTGGCGACGGTCAACATCAGGGTAGGCGTGCCGGAGCGGGTATCAATCCGTGCCTGATAATCACCGTCGCGGAACAGACGCCACTGCACCGGATCCCCTTCGCACGGCTTGAGTGACATCATCTCGTTGAGTTTTATCGCGTTTGTAGGCTGCCAGCACGTCTTGTCAAGATTCACCGTCAGCGGGCGGATACCCTTCGTCAGCTTTGCCTGTGCCGTGAAAACCCCCGAGCCTTCAGCCGTAAAGGTCGGAAAACCCGGGGCTGACCAGTCGGCGCTGGCCATGGCAGGCAAGAGGAGAAGAGCGAGAGCGGAACGTTTCATACCGGTTTCCTGTCACAGCGTTTTGCTCAGTTTGCCATCTATTGTAGAAGGCTAACTCCTCCCCTGGCGCTATCGCGCAGGGAGGAGCAATGAGGGTGAGTGATCTCACGCTAAACGGGCGTATTAACTGCGATATTGAGCACATTTTTGTGAAAATGATGCTTAAGCGAACGCTTTCTGGATGACAGGGTTTCGGATTTAGACTATTTCTTTGAATGCTCTTCTCGTCTATTTTTGCTAGGATCTGAGATTCGCTTCTCATTTTACGAAAAAAATAAGGTGTTGGAATGTTTCTATCCGACCAGGAGACTTAATGATATCGACTCCCATTCGACGATATGGGGCCGCGATACTCATGTTACTCACCATGGCAATTTCTGGTGAGGTGCTTGCGAAGACGCACACGGATACAACGAGTAAGAAGGCCCACGTCATAAAGACGACAAGTAGTAAGGTTAGCAGTAAACAAGAGTATTCTCGCAATAGTGCAAAGAGTAGTTCACTTCCTGATTTGCGAAAATACCCTTCCGGGACACCAAGGAAAAAAGCGTTTCTCCGGACGGTAATGCCTTATATTACAAGTCAAAATGCCGCGATTACGGCGGATCGTAACTGGTTGATCTCCAAGCAGTACGATAGCCGCTGGTCGCCATCAGAACGCACGCGTCTGAAAGAAATTTCAAAACGCTATAAGGTGAGCTGGAACGGAAACACGCGTCGTGTGCCGTGGAACTCTCTCTTAGAGCGCGTAGATATTATTCCAGGCAGCATGGTCGCAACGATGGCTGCAGCCGAAAGTGGCTGGGGTACCTCGAAGCTGGCGCGCAGTAATAACAACCTCTTCGGCATGAAATGTGCGAAAGGGCGTTGTAACAATGCGCCGGGCAAGGTGAAAGGCTACTCACAGTTTGAATCGGTAAAAGATTCCGTGAATGCTTATGTTGTGAATCTGAACACGCATCCTGCTTATAAATCCTTCCGTAAGTCGCGCGCGCAGCTGCGTAAAGCAGACCAGGAAGTGACGGCAAGCACCATGATTCATAAGCTGAAAGGTTACTCAACCCAGGGCCAACGCTATAACAACTATCTGTTTGCGATGTACCAGGATAACCAGCGCTTAATCGCCGCACATATGTAATAGTAAAAAGGGCCTTCCATCCGGGAGGCCTTTTTTTATTTAAATCAGCACTTCACTGTAGCGATCGCGATACTCTTTCGGCGTGGTGTCATACTCTTTTTTAAATACCGAATAGAAATATTGTAGAGAGGGATAACCGCACATCTGCGAAATCTCATGAATCGAAAGCGACGTCGAAATTAGCAGGCTGCGGGCTTTCTCCAGTTTCTCGGCGTGAATCACCGCATGGATCGTCTCGCCCACCTCTTCTTTAAAACGCTTCTCCAGATTTGAACGTGAAATCCCTACCGCATCCAGCACCTGGTCCACTTTGATGCCTTTACAGGCGTGGTTACGAATGTAGTGCATCGCCTGAATCACCGCCGGATCGTTCAGTGAACGGTAATCGGTCGATCGCCGCTCCACAACGCGCATCGGCGGTACCAGCAGCCGTTGCAGCGGCAGGTTTTCATTATCCAGCAGCCGGTGCAGCAGCTTGGCTGCCTGATAGCCCATCTGACGCGTTCCCTGAGCCACGGAGGAGAGCGCCACCCGTGACAGGTAACGCGTTAGTTCCTCATTATCGATACCAATGACGCACAGCTTTTCCGGCACCGGAATGTGCAGATGCTCGCACACCTGTAACACGTGCCGGGCGCGGGCATCGGTCACGGCGATAATCCCGGTCTGCGGCGGCAGGGTTTGCAGCCAGTCGGCGAGACGATTCTGCGCGTGCTGCCAGTTTTCCGGGGCCGTCTCCAGCCCCTGATAGACAACGCCGCGATACTTCTCCTTTGCCACCAGCTGACAGAACGCATACTCACGTTCCGCCGCCCAGCCTTTGCCGCTGGAGACGGGCAGGCCATAAAAGGCGAAGCGGTGTACCCCTTTCTCCTTCAGATGGAGAAAGGCGCTCTCCACCAGAGCGTGGTTGTCGGTCGCGATATAGTGCACGGGAGGGTAATTTTCCGGCTTGTGGTAGGAGCCGCCGACGCCGACGATGGGGACGTCGACATCGACCAGCAGCTGCTGGATAACGGCATCGTCAAAATCTGCGATAACGCCGTCGCCCAGCCACTCTTTAATATTATCGATACGCATCCGGAAATCTTCTTCGATGAAGATATCCCACTCGGACTGCGACGCCTGTAAGTATTCACCCACACCCTCTACGACCTGACGGTCATAAGCTTTATTGGCATTGAATAACAACGTTATGCGGTGACGCTTCTCAAACATGGCGCTCTTTTTCCAGAATCAGTGACAGACGATAAAGCATCCTCAGGCGCGCCTTTTGGTCGCGGAATCCATCCATACTGCCAGCAACAGAATGGCACCCTTAACGATATACTGCCAGAATGTCGGGACGTCCATCATACTCATTCCGTTATCCAGCGATGCCATAATAAAGGCACCCATCACCGCCCCGGCGACGCTGCCGATCCCGCCCGCCAGACTGGTTCCGCCAATGACGCAGGCAGCGATGGCGTCGAGTTCGGCAATGTTCCCTGCCGACGGCGAGCCTGCCCCCAGGCGCGAGCTTAAGATCAGACCCGCCACGGCGACCATCAGGCCATTAATGGCAAAGACCGCGAGCTTGGTGCGCTCAACGTTGATGCCGGACAGGCGCGCGGCTTCGAGGTTGCCGCCGATGGCATAAATGCGCCGACCAAAGGCGGTGCGGGTGGCCATAAACATCCCGGCCAGCAGCAGAACCAGCAGCAGCACCGGCGTCGGCACGCCGCGATAGTCGTTCAGCAGCCAGATCGCCCCGAGGACAATCACCGCCGTCAGCGCCTGGCGTCCGACCACCGAGGTGGATGGCGCCGTGGCTAACCCTAAGGACTGACGACGCATTCTGCTCCGCCACTGCCAGGCAACAAACGCCATCAGGCCAATTGCGCCGAGGCTAAAACCGACCCCGCTGGAGAGATAGCTCTGACCAATCTGCGACATGGAGGCGCTGGTGGGAGAGACGGTGGTGCCGTTGGTCACGCCAATCAGAATGCCGCGGAAGGCCAGCATCCCCGCCAGGGTGACGATAAACGACGGCACTTTACGATAGGCCACCCACCAGCCGTTCCAGGTGCCGAGGAGTAAACCGAGCAGCAGGGTAACCACGATGGTGAGCGGCAGCGGCCAGCCCAGCCAGACGTCGAAAATCGCCGCCAGGCCGCCGAGCAGGCCCATCATCGAACCTACGGAGAGGTCGATCTCCGCCGAGATAATCACAAACACCATCCCCACCGCCAGAATGCCGGTAATAGCGGTCTGACGCAGCAGGTTGGAGACGTTACGGGCGCTGAGGTACGAGCCGTCAGTGGTCCAGGTAAAGAACAGCATAATCGCTACAATGGCGGCAATCATGACAAAGACCTGCAGATTAAGCGCCTTTAACCCTGAAAACAGACCCGATGCGGGCGCCGTGGCTTTTAATTCAGATGGATTGCTTTTCGACATGGCGTTCGCTCCTTAATGCGGCTTCCATCACCTGTTCCTGCGTCAGGTTCTGGTTGTTCAGGTTGGCTTTCAGTTTTCCTTCGTGCATCACCAGCACCCGGTCGCTCAGACCCAGCACTTCAGGCAGCTCTGACGAAATCACAATTACGGCGATACCCTGCTGAACCAGCTGGTTGATCAGCTTGTAGATTTCGTATTTCGCACCGATATCGATCCCGCGGGTGGGTTCATCAAGGATCAGGATGCGCGGGTTGAGCAACAGGCAGCGGGCAAGAATGGCCTTCTGCTGATTGCCGCCGCTAAGACGACCAATGGCGAGATCCGGGGAAGACGTTTTGACCTTCAGCCGTTGAAGGGACTGCAGAATGCAGTGCTGCTCGGCGGCGTCATCAAGGCTGCTTAGCTTTCCGCTGAACTGATCTAAGGCGGCGAGGGTGATATTTTTACCTACCGCCATCACCGGCACGATGCCGTCTTTCTTACGATCTTCCGGCACCATCGCGATGCCGTGGGCAATCGCCTGCTGACAGTTTTTGATATCGACCGGCTGCCCGTCAATAAAGATACGGCCTTCCCAGCGACCGGGCCAGACGCCGAACAGACACTGCACGGCCTCGGTACGCCCGGCGCCGACCAGCCCGGCTATGCCAAGAATTTCACCGCGATGCAGCGAGAAGGAGACGTCGTTCACCCGTTTGATATGACGATTGATCGGATGCCAGGCGGTGAGATGCTCCACGCGTAGCACCTCCTCCCCGAGGGTATGCGGTTCATTTGGGTAGAGCGCAGTGAGCTCCCGGCCCACCATCATAGTAATGATGTCATCCTCGCTCATTCCCTGCGCTTCGCGGGTGCCGATATGCTGCCCGTCGCGAATGACGCAGACCGTGTCCGAAATAGCTTTCACTTCGTTGAGCTTGTGGGAGATGTAAATGCAGGCAATACCGTGGTTTTGCAGGTCACGAATGATGTCCAGCAATACCGCGGTTTCCTGTTCCGTCAGCGAAGCGGTCGGTTCATCGAGGATCAGCAGGCGCACCTGTTTGTTGAGCGCTTTAGCGATCTCCACCAGCTGCTGTTGCCCCAAACCTAACTCGCCCACCCGGGTATCGGGAGAGATCGCCAGGCTCACCTGTGCCAGCAGCTTTTCGCAGCGCAGGGTCATGGTGTCGTAATCCAGCACCCCGTGACGGGCGATCTCGGCGCCGAGGAAGATGTTCTCCAGCACGGTGAGGTGCTTCACCAGCGCCAGCTCCTGGTGAATGATGGCGATGCCTTTGCGTTCGGTATCGCGGATGTGCGTGGCCTGCAGGGTTTCGCCGGAAAAAATAATTTCGCCGTCATAGCTGCCGTGGGGGTAAATGCCGCACAGCACTTTCATTAACGTCGATTTGCCGGAGCCATTTTCACCGCACAGCGAGACGATCTCGCCAGGATTTAAACGCAGACTGACGTTGTCCACGGCCTTCACCGCGCCAAACGCCTTAGTGATGCTTTTCATTTCAAGGAGATAAGACATAACTGCCCCACATGACCCGAAGGAAAACAGTGCAAGTCGATGCGCCCCCGCCAGGCAGGGGCGATGATGGACTACAGTTCGCTTTTTTTATGGAAACCGTCTTTCACAACGGTGGCGTCAATGTTCTCTTTATTGACTTCGATAGGGGTTAACAGTCGGGACGGCACATCTTTCAGGCCATTGTTTAAGCTGGTGTCGGCTTTAGGCTGCTGGTCATTGCCCAGCTCAACGGCAATTTCTGCGGCGGTGGTGGCCAGCTCGGTGATCGGTTTATACACCGTCATGGTCTGGGTGCCGGCCACAATGCGTTTCACCCCGGCCAGGTCTGCATCCTGCCCGGAGATCGCCACTTTTCCGGCCAGCCCCTGAGCGCTTAGCGCCTGAATTGCGCCGCCAGCGGTGGCATCGTTAGACGCGACCACGGCGTCAATTTTGTTATTGTTGGCAGTTAAGGCGTTTTCCATAATTTTCAGTGCGTTTTCTGGCAGCCAGCCATCTGCCCACTGGTCGCCAACCACTTTGATTTTGCCTTCGTCAATGTACGGCTTCAGCACTTTCATCTGCCCGGCGCGGAATAATTTGGCGTTGTTGTCTACTGGCGAGCCGCCCATCAGGAAATAGTTCCCCTGTGGCACTTTCGCTACCAGGCTTTGCGCCTGTAATTCACCGACTTTTTCATTGTCGAAGGAAATATAATAATCGATGTCGGCGTTATTAATCATGCGGTCATAGGCCAATACTTTAATGCCCTCGCGTTTGGCTTCTTTTACCACGTTACTTAAAACCTGACCGTTATAGGGAATAATAACCAGCACATCGACGCCGCGGTTAATCATATTTTCGATTTGCGACATTTGGGTTTCTTCATTGCCATTGGCAGACTGGACAAAAACTTTTGCTCCTAATGCTTCTGCCTTATTGACAAAAATATCGCGATCTTTTTGCCAGCGCTCCAGGCGGAGGTCATCGATCGCCATGCCGATTTTGACTTCTTTTGCATGACTCGCCGTACTCGCCAGCAGCAGCGATGCACAAAGAGTGAGGCACAAGTTCTTTATCTTCATAATTATATTGCCTTTTGTAGGGTTAGGTAACTGAGATAAAAGAAACAATCATTGCAAGAGACGTAGCAAATTCTTAACGGGGAACGGCAGACTGGCAATTACAGATTTTTATCTTCTCGTTATGATATTTGGTTTATTTTCGAATTTATGACCGCGATCTTATTTTAAATTACATAACTTCTTAATTACACATGATTCTGGAATTTACGCTGTGAAATTCCTTTGGCTGCAAATTGATTTTGCGAGCCAGCGCACGTTTGTGCATTCTCTCAATAGCAGTGTGAAATAACGTAATTGAGCAAGCTGCGATCACTATTCACTATTACTCCAGTATCTACTCTTCGCCGCACCCCTGATTATGGAGCTCATTATGCAAGCTTATTTCGATCAACTCGATCGCGTTCGTTATGAAGGCCCGAAATCCTCTAATCCTTTAGCGTTTCGTCATTACAACCCGGACGAGCTGGTGTTGGGTAAGCGCATGGAAGATCATTTGCGTTTCGCCGCCTGCTACTGGCATACCTTCTGCTGGAGCGGGGCCGATATGTTTGGCGTGGGCTCGTTCGATCGTCCCTGGCAGCAGCCGGGCGATGCGCTTGAGCTGGCGAAGCGCAAAGCGGACGTTGCCTTTGAGTTCTTCCACAAGCTGAACGTGCCTTACTACTGCTTCCACGACGTGGACGTCTCCCCGGAAGGCGCCTCGCTGAAAGAGTATCTGAATAACTTTGCGCAGATGGTCGACGTGCTGGCTGAAAAACAGCAGCAGAGCGGCGTGAAGCTGCTGTGGGGCACCGCCAACTGCTTTACCCATCCGCGCTATGGCGCAGGTGCTGCCACCAACCCGGATCCTGAAGTGTTCAGCTGGGCGGCCACCCAGGTCGTGACGGCGATGAACGCGACCCATCAACTGGGCGGCGAAAACTATGTCCTGTGGGGCGGGCGCGAAGGCTACGAAACGCTGCTCAATACCGATTTACGCCAGGAGCGCGAGCAGATTGGCCGCTTCATGCAAATGGTGGTGGAACATAAACACAAAATCGGTTTCCAGGGCACGCTGCTGATTGAGCCGAAACCGCAGGAGCCGACCAAGCACCAGTACGATTACGACGTGGCAACGGTGTACGGCTTCCTCAAGCAGTTCGGTCTGGAAAAAGAGATCAAAGTGAACATCGAAGCCAACCACGCGACCCTGGCCGGCCACTCGTTCCACCACGAGATCGCCTCCGCTATCGCGCTGGGCATTTTCGGCTCCGTGGATGCTAACCGCGGCGATCCGCAGCTGGGCTGGGATACCGATCAGTTCCCGGTCAGCGTGGAAGAAAACGCGCTGGTGATGTACGAAATCATTAAAGCGGGTGGGTTTACCACCGGCGGCCTGAACTTTGACGCCAAAGTGCGCCGTCAGAGTACCGATAAATACGATCTGTTCTATGGTCATATTGGGGCGATGGACACCATGGCGCTGTCGCTGAAAGTGGCCGCCCGCATGATTGAAGACGGCGAGCTGGATAAGCGCGTGGCGAAACGCTATGGCGGCTGGAACAGTGAACTGGGTCAGCAAATTTTGAAAGGCCAGTTATCGCTGACGGAACTGGCGAAGTACGCTGAACAGCATAACCTGGCGCCGCAGCACCAGAGTGGTCATCAGGAGCTGCTGGAAAATCTGGTGAATCATTACCTGTTCGACAAGTAACGGGTATCGCCGGGCGGCGCTACGCTTGCCCGGCCTACAATTTTAAGGAGCCCAGGGCATGTATATCGGGATCGATCTTGGCACATCGGGTGTGAAAGCCATTCTGTTAAATGAACAGGGCGACGTGCTGGCAGCGCAAACAGAAAAATTGCAGGTTTCACGGCCACATCCGCTCTGGTCTGAACAGGATCCTGAAGCCTGGTGGCTGGCAACGGATCGCGCCCTGAAGGCGCTTGGCGAGCAGCACTCGCTGAGGGAAGTCAAAGCCCTGGGCATTGCCGGGCAGATGCATGGCGCTACGCTGCTGGACAAGGACAACCGTGTTTTACGTCCGGCCATTTTATGGAATGACGGCCGCTGCGGTGAAGAGTGTGCCCTGCTGGAAGAACGCGTGCCGACATCCCGGGAGATCACCGGCAACCTGATGATGCCGGGCTTTACCGCACCCAAATTGCTGTGGGTCCAGCGCCACGAGCCCGAGATTTTTAGCCAGGTGGCGAAGGTGCTGCTGCCAAAAGATTATCTGCGTCTGCGGATGACCGGCGAGTACGCCAGCGATATGTCCGATGCGGCAGGCACTATGTGGCTCGACGTCGCTAAACGCGACTGGAGCGAGACGATGCTCGACGCCTGCCATCTCACCCGCGACCATATGCCTGCTCTGTTCGAAGGCTGTGAGCAGACCGGCACGCTGCTGCCGTCGGTCGCGCAACGGTGGGATATGCCGGCCGTTCCGGTCGTGGCGGGGGGCGGTGATAACGCCGCGGGCGCGGTTGGTGTGGGGATGGCCGATGCCGGACAGGCGATGCTGTCGTTGGGCACATCCGGCGTCTACTTTGCCGTCAGCGACGGTTATCGCAGTAACCCTGACAGCGCGGTGCACAGCTTCTGCCATGCGTTACCCGGCAAATGGCATCTGATGTCGGTGATGCTCAGCGCGGCGTCGTGCCTGGACTGGGCGGCAAAACTGACCAGCTTAGGCAGCGTTCCGGCCCTGCTCGATGCTGCGCAGCAGGCCGATGAAAACGCGGGTACCCTCTGGTTCCTGCCCTATCTTTCCGGCGAGCGCACGCCGCATAACAACCCGCAGGCGAAAGGGGTGTTCTTTGGCTTAACCCATCAGCACGGTCCGGCCGAACTGGCGCGCGCCGTACTGGAAGGGGTGGGCTATGCCCTGGCCGACGGTATGGATGTAGTACATGAGTGCGGACTCAAACCGACCAGCATTACGCTGATCGGCGGCGGGGCGCGTAGCCCGTACTGGCGTCAGATGCTGGCGGATATCAGCGGTCAGCAGCTGGATTACCGTACCGGCGGGGATGTCGGGCCTGCGCTGGGTGCTGCGCGTCTGGCGCAGATCGCGATGAATCCGGATAAACCGCTGTCGGCACTGCTGCCACAGCTGGCGCTGGAACAGCAGCACATCCCTGATACCGCGCGTCATGCCCGCTATGCCGGGCAACGCGATGTGTTCCGCAAGATCTATCAGCAGCTTCTGCCATTGATGTCGTGAAACGTTGCCGGGTGGCGTTTCGTTTGCACAGCCTTGTAGGCCCGTGCAAGCGAAGCGCCGCCGGGCAAGCAAGCCGTGCTTAACTCACAAACCTGCGCGTATCAATCCGCTGCAACAGCATAGACAGCAGCAAACTGACCACCAGCGTGGCCGAGAATATCCAGACGATATCCAGCAACGGCCAGCTTTTTAACTCCACGCCACGCGTGCGCAGGGCGTGGATCACCAGCGCGTGAAAACCATAAATCCCCAGTGAGTTACGTGAAATTAACCCCAGTAGCGGCAGGGGGCGTGCATTGAGCGTGTTTTTCACCAGGGTAAATAATGACATCGCGCAGATAAAGACCATCGGGCCGCAGTAGAGATACCAGGTGTCGGCGAAGGTGCCGCGCCACTGCAGCTCATGCAGCGTACCGCGGGAGATGATCGCAACCGCAGCAATAAACAGCGCGGCGCAAATCCCATTCAGCCAGCGTTTACGGGTATCCATCATACCCAGAGCGCGGCCCAGCATACCGTACAGCACGTAATAGAAGGTGTCGCCGTTGATATACAGGTTGATCGGCAGCCATTCAAATCCGCCTATTTTTTGCGAGACGGTGTTGGGGTTGGCCACGATGCCGATCACGATCATCAGCGCCAGCAGCATTTTGCCGTTCGCGCTCTTCACCTGCAGCAGCGGGGAGAGCAGGTAAATGACGATAATGGCGAAGAAAAACCACAGATGATAGAACACCGGCTTTTGCAGCAGGTATTTCACCGACAGCTCGCTGTTAATCGAGGTAAACAGCACGATATAAAGGAACGCCACGGTGCTGTAAAACAGCAGACACAGCCCGATGCGTAAAAAGTGGCGCGGTTGCGCGCTGCGCTCGCCAAAAAAGAGATAGCCGGAGATCATGAAAAACAGCGGCACGCTCACGCGTGAAGCGGAGTTGAGAATATTGGCGATATCCCAGTTAACGAGGCTGACGCTTGCGGCATTGGTGATATACCAGGTCGTGGTATGGATCATCACCACCATTAAACAGGCAATTCCCCGCAGATTATCAATCCAGTTAATTTTTTCCTGCATCCATCCCTCTGTTTTCGCATTAAAAAGAGTCTGACTGTGGTATTGCTAAAGACGCTCACTGGAAAATTCTGAGTTTGCATCGCCCTGCTTGTGCCCGGGCGGTGAGATTCGCAGAATGCCGGGCCATAATCTATAAAGTTTAGAGTTTAAAAATAATAGCCACAGCACAGGGCGGTAATAAAAATGATGATGCGTGCAATGTGGATCCTGATCCCCGCGTTACTGGCCGGCTGCGCGGCTCAGGAGACGTCCCCCGCGCAAAAAGCGCAAACGAAGAAAGTCAGTCCGGTGCGTTCGCTGGACATGGAACAGCTGTGTAAGGATCGGGCGGCTCAGCGCTACAATACCGGTGCGCAAAAAATCGACGTCACCGCATTCGAACAGTTCCAGGGTAGCTATGAAATGCAGGGTTTCACTGCCCGCAATGAGAGTTTCATCTGTTCTTTTGACCCAGAAGGCCATTTTTTACATCTTTCGATGCGTTAAGGCCGTCGCGTCATGAGCTGGCTGTGTCCCGAGGGCGTTGTCAGCTATGCTTATTTCCCAATTTTCCCTAAACAACGCCGTTTCGTACTGTATATCTTGCATCCGACGGGTATACTGATCCCTTCCATTTAAAACCACACGTATCCAGCACGAAATACTATGCAAAAGTTCGATACTAAGACCTTCCAGGGCCTGATCCTGACCTTACAGGATTACTGGGCTCGTCAGGGCTGCACCATTGTTCAACCACTGGACATGGAAGTCGGCGCCGGCACCTCACACCCGATGACCAGCCTGCGCGCGCTGGGGCCAGAGCCAATGGCGACCGCTTATGTGCAGCCATCCCGTCGTCCGACCGATGGTCGCTACGGTGAAAACCCGAACCGCTTACAGCACTACTATCAGTTCCAGGTGGTCATTAAGCCATCACCGGACAATATTCAGGAGCTGTACCTTGGGTCGCTGAAAGAGCTGGGTATGGATCCAACCATCCACGACATCCGTTTCGTGGAAGATAACTGGGAAAACCCAACGCTGGGTGCCTGGGGTCTGGGCTGGGAAGTGTGGCTGAACGGTATGGAAGTGACGCAGTTCACCTACTTCCAGCAGGTTGGCGGTCTGGAATGTAAACCGATCACCGGTGAAATCACCTACGGTCTGGAACGTCTGGCCATGTACATTCAGGGCGTAGACAGCGTTTACGACCTGGTCTGGAGCGACGGCCCGCTGGGTAAAACCACCTACGGCGACGTGTTCCATCAGAACGAAGTGGAGCAATCCACCTATAACTTCGAATACGCGGACGTGGACTTCCTGTTCACCTGCTTCGAGCAGTACGAGAAAGAAGCCCAGCAGCTGCTGGCGCTGGAGACTCCGCTGCCGCTGCCCGCCTACGAGCGTATTCTGAAGGCCGCCCACAGCTTCAACCTGCTGGACGCCCGTAAAGCGATCTCCGTGACTGAACGTCAGCGCTACATTCTGCGTATTCGTACCCTGACCAAAGCCGTTGCAGAAGCTTACTATGCGTCCCGTGAAGCCCTTGGCTTCCCGATGTGCAACCGAAACAAATAAGAGGCGGCCATGTCTGAGAAAACTTTCCTGGTGGAAATCGGCACCGAAGAGCTGCCACCAAAAGCCCTGCGCAGCCTGGCGGAGTCCTTTGCTGCGAACGTGACTGCCGAGCTGGATAACGCTGGCCTCGCACACGGTAAAATCGAATGGTTTGCTGCCCCGCGCCGCCTGGCGCTGAAAGTGGCAAACCTGGCTGCTTCCCAACCCGATCGCGAAGTTGAAAAGCGCGGCCCGGCCATTGCTCAGGCGTTCGACGCTGAAGGCAAGCCGAGCAAAGCGGCAGAAGGCTGGGCGCGTGGTTGCGGGATCACCGTTGACCAGGCCGAGCGTCTGACTACCGACAAAGGCGAATGGCTGCTGTATCGCGCCCATGTGAAGGGCGAGAGCGCAGAAGCGCTGCTGCCGAACATGATCGCCACCTCGCTGGCTAAGCTGCCGATCCCAAAACTGATGCGCTGGGGCGCAAGCGACGTCCACTTCGTGCGTCCGGTTCACACCGTGACCCTGCTGCTGGGCGACACCGTGATCCCTGCCACCATTCTGGGCGTGGCGTCCGATCGCGTGATCCGCGGCCACCGCTTTATGGGCGAGCCGGAGTTCACCATCGACAATGCCGACCAGTATCCTTCAATCCTGCTGGAGCGCGGTAAGGTCATCGCTGACTATGAACAGCGTAAAGCCCGTATTAAAGCGGACGCGGAAGAAGCGGCACGTCAGATTGGCGGTAACGCCGATCTGAGCGAAAGCCTGCTGGAAGAAGTGACCTCGCTGGTGGAATGGCCGGTGGTCCTGACCGCGAAGTTTGAAGAGAAATTCCTGGCGGTACCGGCAGAAGCGCTGGTTCACACCATGAAGGGCGACCAGAAGTACTTCCCGGTCTATGCCAATGACGGCAAATTGCTGCCGAACTTCATCTTCGTGGCCAACATTGAATCAAAAGATCCGATTCAGATTATCTCCGGTAACGAGAAAGTGGTGCGTCCGCGTCTGGCGGATGCCGAGTTCTTCTTTAATACCGACCGTAAAAAGCGTCTGGAAGATCACCTCCCGCGCCTGCAGACCGTGCTGTTCCAGCAGCAGCTGGGTACGCTGCGCGACAAGACCGACCGTATCGCGGAGCTGTCCGGCTGGATCGCCCGTGAAATCGGCGCGGACGTCAACCACGCCACCCGCGCAGGCCTGCTCTCCAAGTGCGACCTGATGACCAACATGGTGTTCGAATTTACCGACACCCAGGGCGTGATGGGCATGCACTATGCGCGTCACGATGGCGAAGCGGAAGACGTAGCTGTCGCGCTGAACGAGCAGTATCAGCCGCGCTTTGCCGGTGACGATCTGCCGTCCAACCCGGTGGCCTGTGCCGTCGCGATTGCCGACAAGATGGACACCCTGGCGGGTATCTTCGGTATCGGTCAGCATCCGAAAGGCGATAAAGACCCGTTTGCGCTGCGTCGTGCTGCGCTGGGCGTGCTGCGCATCATCGTTGAGAAGAACCTCAACCTCGATCTGCAAACCCTGACTGAAGAAGCGGTGCGTCTGTACGGCGACAAGCTGACCAACGCCAACGTGGTAGATGATGTTATCGACTTTATGCTGGGCCGTTTCCGCGCCTGGTATCAGGACGAAGGTTACACCGTCGACACCATCCAGGCGGTGCTGGCGCGTCGTCCGACCCGTCCGGCTGATTTCGATGCCCGTATGAAGGCGGTTTCCCACTTCCGTACCCTGGAAGCGGCGTCTGCTCTGGCGGCGGCCAACAAGCGTGTATCCAATATTCTGGCGAAGTCCGATGAAAAGCTGAACGAGCGTGTCAACGCCGCGACGCTGAAAGAGCCGGAAGAGATCGCCCTGGCGATGCAGGTTGTGGTACTGCGCGACAAGCTGGAGCCGGTCTTCGCGGAAGGTCGCTACCAGGAAGCGCTGGTGGAGCTGGCCGAACTGCGCGACGTGATCGACGCCTTCTTCGAGAAAGTGATGGTGAACGTAGAAGATAAAGATCTGCGTATCAACCGTCTCTCGATGCTCGAAAAACTGCGCGAGCTGTTCCTGCGCGTGGCGGATATTTCCCTGCTGCAGTAATGCGCCCTTTTCCCGGCGGCGCTACGCTTGCACGGGCACCGGGAGTGCTAGAAACCCGCTTCGGCGGGTTTTTTTATGCCGTGCCGTTGAAAATTTAACCTTGAAACGGTCAACAAATTACCGTTATCCTTATCCACGTTAACTTTCTCCCCCTGGAGCGCCCCCCAAAAATGAACAACCACGACTGATGAATTTCGATCCTTGCTAAACGCCACCGCGTCGGCAGGAGATGTTTTGATTTCATTCAGGAGTGCTTATGGCTCATTTTGCGCAATCCCCTTCTTTTATTTTGCATCAGGTCACCTGTCAGTTTGCGACGGGCGATACCCTTTTTGGTCCGCTGAATTTCTCGCTGGAGTCGTCGCTCTGCGCGCTGGTTGGCCGCAACGGCAGCGGTAAGACCCGGCTCCTGCGCCTGCTGGCCGGTCTGGACGAGCCTGCCAGCGGTCATATCGAACGTTTCGGCACGCACAGCTATGTTGCGCAACAGCACGATATTTCTCCGCAAACCACGCTGGCCGGGCTACTTGGCTATGAGGATATCTTTGCGGCCCGGGCGCGGATCGATAGCGGTGATTACCAGCCTGACGATCTGGAGCGCCTGGAGGGTTTCTGGGATATCGCCGAACGGCTGAGCGAGGCATTCAGGGACGCGCAGCTTCCGACGTTTACACCCGACAAACCGGCTTCCGAACTGAGCGGCGGTGAGCGGATTCGCGCTCTGCTTTGCGGCGCGTTTACGGCGAATACGGATTATCTGCTGCTGGATGAACCGACCAACCACCTCGACCGACAGGGGCGGGAGTGGTTTTACGCTCAGCTTGCCCGCCATACCGGCGGCGTGCTGGTCGCATCCCACGATCGTGAGCTGCTGGCGCAGGTGCCGCGCATACTGGAACTCAGCGCTTCCGGTTTGCACAGCTATGGCGGGAATTATGCCGATTATCAGCGTCAGCGGGATGCGGAACAGCAGGCTGCCCGAGCGGCGCTGGATCATGCAACTCACGAGCGCAAACGCACCCGCACACGTCAGCAGAAAGAGCATGACGACAGCCTGCGCCGCTCGGCTAAAACCCTGCGCACGGTGGATACCCTTAATATCGCCTCGTTTGAGCGCGTGAAATATAAAGGGGCGGCAAAGGAGCGTCCAGGCGCATGGCGCAAACAGCATCACGATCAACAGGATGCGTTGAATGCGGCGGTCAATCAGGCGCGGGAGCGGGTCGAAGAGGAAAACCCCGTGATGTTTACCCTGCCGGGCAGCCAGATTGCGGAGGGCAAACAGGTGCTGGTGCTGGACGATCTGGTGCTGCCGTATGTCACAATGCTGCCGCTCACCTGGCGCATGGACGGGCCGAGGCGGGTGGCCCTGCGCGGGCCGAACGGCTGCGGGAAATCTACCCTGCTGAAAGCGATCCTCGGGGAGTGCGCGCCCGTCGCCGGGACCTGCCGCGTGTCGGTCAACACGGCGTACCTCGACCAGCATTTATCGCAGCTGGATCTGACGCAGTCGGTTATCAGCCATCTCAATCTGCACAACACGCCGCTTGAGGAGGGCGTGCTGCGCAGCCGGTTGGCGCAACTCCAGCTGGGTGCCGGGAAAGTTACGCTGCCGCTGGCAGAGCTGAGCGGCGGCGAGCGGTTAAAAGCAGCGCTTGCCTGCGTCCTGTGGCGGGAAGAGGCGACGCAGCTGTTGCTGCTTGATGAACCGACCAACCACCTGGACCTGGCCTCAACGCAGGCTATCGAGGCGGCGCTGGCAGGCTTTGCAGGCGCACTGCTGGTGGTGTCGCATGACGATCATTTTCTGAACGGGCTGAACCTGACGGATGAACTGGTATGGCTGGATGGGGAGTGGCGTGCTGAACGGCGGTGACAAAAACATAAACCCCCGCAAATGCGGGGGCAAAAACAACTTCATTCAGTCAACTGCTTGCGGAGTGCCGGGTTAGCCTGAATCAGACTCATCAGCTTCAGCTCGGTCATAGAGGGCTTCACTCTTTTCGATTCCCACTCCTGAACCATTGCTACGCTGACACCCATTGCTCGGGCGAAATCATCTGTTTTCATCCCTGTCCCTTTGCGTAAGCGCTCAAATTCCGTAAAGGGGTTAGACTTTTGCGAACGGGTCACCGTCTGCGGTACATCTTTAAAAACAATCTGTTCCAGACTGCTTAGCAGATCGAACATAGGATCTTTTAATTCCATTGAGGACTCCTCTTAAATCACACTGCGGGATCGTGAACATAGAGAGCAATTTAAGAATAGTCGCTAAAACTGACAGGAGATCGTAACGTACGTGATTAATTTTGAGAGATACGTTTCGCTCGCTTGTTTTCGGTGTGAGCACCAGTGCTAATGACTTGATTATTCAGTAGCGCAATAGCATCAGGTATATTTTTGTAAATCGTAAGAATTTATATGGCAATAGCCGTTTTACATGAAAAGGGTATCTTGCAGGCCTGACCTGGACTATTCTTGTCAGCGTCGGGCACGCCTGTGCCGGTGTGCGCTTTTTTGGGTGAAAGGAGTAATAACAATGGCGACAGGAAAGCCCTGCTCTCGCTGGTTTGCGCCGCTTGCGGCGTTATTAATGGTGGTTAGCCTGAGTGGGTGTTTCGATAAGGAAGGCGATCAGCGCAAAGCGTTTATCGATTTCCTGCAAAATACTGCGATGCGCAGTGGCGAGCGTTTGCCAACGCTGACTGCGGATCAGAAAAAACAGTTTGGTCCCTTCGTTTCCGACTATGCCATTTTGTACGGCTATTCACAGCAGGTGAATCAGGCGATGGACGCCGGTCTGCGTCCGGTGGTGGACAGCGTGAATGCGATTCGCGTCCCGCAGGACTATGTGACCCAGCGTGAGCCGCTGAGCCAGTCAAACGGCGCACTGGGTGTGCTGGGCCAGCAGCTGCAGAACGCCAAAATGCAGGCCGATGGCGCGCGCTCTGCGCTGAAACAGGGCGAAGACCTGAAACCTGTGTTCGACAAAGTGTATGAAAAGGTGGTGACCAAACCTGCCGATGCGCTGCAGCCACTCATTCCGGCCGCGCAGATCTTCACTCAGCAGCTGGTACAGGTGGCGGATTATATTTCGCAGCAGGGTACCCAGGTAAGCTTTGTCTCGAACGGCATCCAGTTCCCGACCTCGCAGCAGGCCAGCCAGTACAATACGCTGATTGGGCCGCTTGCAGCACAGCACCAGGCGTTTAGCCAGGCCTGGGGCGCGGCGATGGCCGCAACGGAATAACGTCAGACGCGCACATTTCCAGAATAAAAACCCCGCTGAAAAGCGGGTTTTTTATTCTGCCAGAAAATAAAGCTTGTCTTTGATCCCGTAACTATGTTTAATAGTCCTCGTCGGTTTGTTACACAGACCTAAAGCAGTTTAGTTAAGCAGTCCAGATGCGTTATCCTTAGATACCCTTCGTAGTGACCCTTCCTTCATCGCTTAAAAATCTGTAACACATTCCATCATCGCGCCGGAAGGCAAAACAAATTTTTAAAAAGGTAATATCTATGTCTGGTAAAATGACTGGTCTGGTAAAATGGTTCAACGCTGATAAAGGTTTCGGCTTCATCACTCCTGACGATGGCTCTAAAGACGTGTTCGTACACTTCTCTGCTATCCAGAACGATGGCTACAAATCTCTGGACGAAGGTCAGAAAGTTTCCTTCACCATCGAAAGCGGCGCTAAAGGCCCAGCAGCTGGTAACGTTGTAAGCCTGTAAGCTTCCAACTCAGCTAAAAGAATTTAAAAACCCGCCTCTGGCGGGTTTTTTTCGTTTAGGGTTTGGCCTGCGGATTCACGCAGTTTTTATCGACCTTGCCCTGCAGGGCGTCGATCAGGTTGTCCACCGCACAGGCTGCCATGTTGTAGCGCGTCTCGTGCGTCGCAGAGCCAATATGTGGCAGCGCCACCACGTTAGGCATCTTCAGCAGCTCTGAGCTGGCCGGCAGCGGCTCCTGCTCGAACACGTCCAGCCCTGCGGCGTGGATCTCACCGTTTTTCAGCGCTGCAATCAGCGCCTGCTCATCCACCACCGGCCCACGACCCGCATTAATAAAGATGGCGGACTTCTTCATCTTCTCAAACTGCGCTTTGCCCATCAGATGATGCGTCTCATCGGTCAGGGGCAGGATCAGGCAGACAAAGTCTGCTTCCTGTAACAGCGTGTCCAGATCGCAGTGGCGGGCGTTGAAACGCTCCTCGGCCTCTTTATGCTGGCGACGTGCGTTGTAGAGGATCGGCATGTTGAAACCGAAGTGGGCGCGCTGCGCCAGCGCCAGGCCGATGCGGCCCATCCCGACGATACCCAGCGTTTTGCCGTGCACGTCGGTGCCGAACCAGTCCGGGCCGATGCTTTTGGTCCATTCCCCGGCCTTAACGCGTTCGGCCACTTCCACCACCCGACGCGCGCTGCTGAGCACCAGCGCCATCAGCGTATCGGCCACGGTTTCGGTCAGTACGGTTGGCGTGTGCATCAGCAGGACGTTACGGGCATTCAGCGCATCGACGTCGAAGTTGTCATAGCCCACGGAAATAGTGGAGGTTGCACGAAGCGCCGGCATTTTCTCCAGCAGCGCGGCATCCACTTTTTCGCTGGAGCCAAGCAGCCCGACGGCACCGGCGAACGCGTCAGCGTGTTGCTGCACCGTCTCCGGGCTCAGGTTGTTGACCCGGGTAACGGTGAAATGATCTTCAAGGCGCTGCTGTAACGCATCAGGCAGGGCTTTGTACAAAATGACGGACGGCTTCATGCTAATCTCCGTTGATTTTAAAAGGGTTCAGGCGTGGCGTGCGCCGACGGGAAGGTTCTGATTATTAGCAGGCTTAACAATTAAAGTAAGCCACACTGAGGCAAAAAGCGCCACCCCCATAAAGATGTACGAGGCCGACGGGCTGCCGGTTGCGCCATTCAGATAACCCACGAACCATGAACCAAAGAACGAGCCCAGCGCCCCCATGCTGTTGATCAGCGCCATCGCGCCGCCCGCCACGTTACGCGGCAGCATTTCCGGGATGATGGCAAAGAACGGACCATAAGGGGCGTACATTGCGGCACCGGCGATCACCAGCAGCGTATAGGAAACCCAGAAGTGGTTTGCGCCCACCGCCCAGGAACCGATAAAGGCGCAGGCAGCAATTAACAGCAGCGGCCAGACGAACAGCTTACGGTTTTGCAGTTTATCCGATGCCCAGGAGACCACGATCATGGCGATGGTCGCGGCCAGATACGGCACGGATGACAGCCAGCCTACCTCGACCATACCGAGGTTATCGCCCGCGCTACGGATGATGGAAGGCAGCCACAGAACAAAACCGTAAACCCCGATGCTCCAGGTGAAGTACTGCATGCACAGCAGCACCACGTTGCGTGACCGGAAGGCTTCGCCGTAGTTGCGCACCGCTTTCAGCCCCTGCTGCTCTTTATCCAGCTGCGCCTGCAGGGCCGCTTTTTCATCTTCAGAGAGCCATTTGGCCTGTGCCGGTTTGTCTTTCACCAGCACCCACCAGCAGAAGGCCCAGATCACCGCCGGAACGCCCTCAATAATGAACATTTCGCGCCAGCCGAAGGACTGGATCAGATACCCGGAGACTACCGACATCCACAGCACCGTGACCGGGTTACCGAGAATAAGGAAGGTATTGGCGCGCGAGCGTTCGGATTTGGTAAACCAGTTGCTGATGTAGATCAGCATCGCGGGCATAACGGCCGCTTCCACCACGCCGAGAATAAAGCGAATGGCCGCCAGCGCCGGGATGTTATTCACTACCCCGGTGAGTGACGCACAGGCCCCCCAGAGGATCAGGCAAACGAAGATCAGTTTGCGCACGCTGCGGCGTTCGGCGTAAATCGCGCCGGGGATCTGGAAGAAGAAATAGCCGAGGAAGAACAGGGCGCCCAGCAGCGAGGAGACGCCTTTAGTGATCCCCAGATCTTCGGTGATGCCTGCGGCGGACGCGAAGCTGAAGTTCGCGCGGTCGAGATACGCCAGGCTGTACGTGATGAACACGACAGGCATGATGTACCACCAGCGTTTTACTGCATTTGTTGCACTGTTCATAGGCTTGCCTCTGTGGTTGAGGGAGTAACCGCCGCTGTCTGTAGGGTACAGGGTGGCTTAATTATGTTGCGGGGAGTTATTCCCCTAGCTGTTCCCGGGTGGGTAATCCTTCGCTGTCGCCCTGAACCTGGATCGCCAGCGAGCCGATGATATTGCCGCGAGTGATAGCCTGATGGAGCGTTTTCCCCTCCAGCAGGGCGCTGACCACGCCAACGGCAAAGCCATCTCCCGCGCCGACGGTATCGACGACGTTTTCGATCTTCACCGCCGCTACGGCTCCTTGCTCACCGTTGGCGGTTTTAAACCAGGCGCCGTCGGCCCCGGTCTTCAGGATCACCGCCTTCACGCCCCGGTTCAGGTAAAAATCCGCGATCGCTTCCGGCGTCTTTTCCCCGGTCAGGATCTGGCCCTCTTTCACGCCGGGTAATACCCAGTCGGCCTGGAAGGCGAGGTGGTTCAGCTTTTCCACCATCTCCGCTTCGCTTTTCCACAGCACCGGGCGCAGGTTCGGGTCGAATGAAATGGTCTTACCCGCGGCCTTCATGGCGCCCGCAGCGTGATCGAGCAACGCGTATGAGCTGGCAGACAGCGCCGCCGCCACGCCGCTCAGATGCAGATGCCTTGCCGCGGTAAACCAGATGGGATTGAAATCCTCTACCGACAGGTGGCTGGCCGCCGAGCCTTTGCGGAAGTACTCCACAATGGGATCGGTTCCATCGGTGACTTTCGATTTGAGCTGGAAGCCCGTCGGATACCGGTCGTCCAGGGTCACGCCTGCGGTTTCGATCCCCTCTTTTTTCAGGGTGTCGAGCACAAACTGACCGAAGCTGTCATTGCCCACGCGGCTCACCCAGCCCACCTTCAGGCCAAGGCGCGCCAGCCCGGTGGCAACATTCAGTTCGGCACCGGCAACGCGCTTGATAAAGTGGTCGACGGCACTGAGTTCGCCGGTCTTGGTGGCGACAAACATGGCCATGGCTTCGCCAATGGTGATGACATCCAGAGCGTGCGGCATGGGATTACTCCTCGCGCAGTAAATTGACGTAGTGACGGGTGACAGCCGTCAGGTCTGGTCCTTCCAGCGGGAATTCGATTCCGCGCGGGGCGTCGGAGGGGAGCTGATCCAGCAGCGCCTGCCAGCGGGCATCATCGTTATCCGGCGGCACGGCACGATACTGTTGCTGATGGGGAACGGCGGCTTTAACGTGGATATAGCTCACCGCAGGCGCCAGATGCTTCGCGGCCTCCTCCGGAGATTCACCTACCCACAGCCAGTTGCCCATATCAAAGGTCAGCGTGACCGGCAGATTCATCACCCGGCACGCCGCCTTGAAACGCTGCATCGGGGCCAGTTGGCCGCAGCGCGTCTGGTCGTTTTCCACCACCAGCGTCATGCCGGTTTCATCGAGCAGGGCGCGCAGCGCATCGAGCTGCTGCTTATCGCTGAAGTGGCCGAGAGAGACTTTCAGCCACAGGGCGTTGAGTGTCGCGGCTTCGGCAAGGTAGCGGGGCAGCATGGGATTGAGGGTGCCGTCCGGGGTAAAGAGGGCATCGGGAGCGGAGTAGCAGGCCAGCAGACCGAGCAGTTCAATAGATCCGGCAAGCGTAGGGAGGGACGCCAGTTCGGCGTCGCTGAATAACTCCCGGCGGATCTCGACCCCGTCGGCACCCGCGCCGGCGATCACGTGCAGCATGGCGCGCTGGCCACCTGCTTCACGTACCTTGTCAGCGCCATACGCGGCGGTGACAACAATAATTTTTCTGCCCATTGGCGGACTCCATCACGTAGCTGATACTCTTTACGCTAGATGGAACCGGTTCCAAAGAAAAGTTCAGGATGCTGGATTTATGATCGCCATCACGAAGGGGACTTAACGCGCCGTGGAACCGCGCACGATCAGTTCGCCGGAGAAGACCTGCTCGCGCACGGCCTCATCGGCACCGTTGATCCGGCGGACTACCTGCTCGACGGCGGCAAAGCCAATCTGCCAGGTGGGCTGTTTGAGGGTGGTAATGCCCACGCCTGCCAGCTCGGCCCACTCCAGCTCGTCAAAGCCCAGCAGACCGATGTCGCTGCCCCAGTGCAGGCCAATGCGCTTCAGCGAACGGGCGATCTGTAGCGTTAACGCGCCGTTAGCGGAGATGACCGCCTTGCGCATCCCGCGATGGCGGGTGTGAAACTGGCGCAGGGCGTTGTCCAGTTGCTCAGACTCGTGAAGGGGGATTTCGACGTTTTCAGCAACCACGCCGGCATAGCGGGCCAGGGTGGTGCGAAAGGCGCTCAGGCGCTCGCGGCGGGTATTCACCATTCCCAGCGGCTCGCTCAGGAACAGGATCGCTTCAAAGCCCTGTTCAATCAGGTGCTCGGTGGCGGTAGTGGCGGCCTGAGTGTTATCCAGTCCCACCACATCGCAGGCGAAATCGGGGATTTTGCGATCAATCAGCACCATCGGCAGGGCGGACTGTTGCAGGCGGTTCAGCCCCTCCTCGCGCATCCCCACTGCGTTGACCACGATGCCCTCCACCTGATAGCTGCGCAGCAGATCGAGGTAGTGCAGCTCCTGATCGACTTCGTTGTTGGTATTACACACCAGCGGGGTGAATCCTTTTTCCCGGCAGGCGGCTTCGATGCCGCTAAGGACATTAACGGAGTAGGGATTAGTGATATCGGCGATGATAAGCCCAATAAGACGGGTGCGGCCATGCTTCAGACCCCGGGCCATCAGGCTCGGGCGGTAGTCGAGTTCGGCAATAGCGTGTTCAATACGGGCCAGTAGCGCGTCGGAAAGCAGGTGTTTTTCGCCGTTGAGATAACGGGAGATGCTGGTTTTACCGGTTTTCGCGGCTTTCGCCACGTCGCTGATGGTGGGCCGTGTTGATTTACTCATCGCTGATTTCCTTGCTATTGGTGCGTACACCTTAGCGCGAAAATGCCCGGTGGCGCTACGCTTACCGGGCCTACGGAGTCAGAGCGAGATTTTCCAGGCCGGGTAAGGCGAAGCCGCCACCCGGCAATAAACTTACTGCACCGGGCTTAAGGTGATCTCAACGCGGCGGTTCTGCGCTTTGCCTTCCGCCGTGCTGTTGCTGGCGATTGGGTTCGCCGGGCCCATGCCGCTGGTGCGGATGCGGGTCGCCGCGACGTTCTGGGTGATCAGCGCGCTGGCTACCGCGTCCGCACGCTGCTGGGAGAGACGCATGTTCAGATCCTGGCTGCCGGTGCTGTCGGTATAACCCAGCACGTTCACCGCGGTTTTTGCGTACTCTTTCAACACCATCGCCACGCCGGTCAGGGTGTTGGCACCCGCCGGTTTCAGCGTTGCGCTGTTGCTGTCGAAGGTGACGTTATTCGGCATATTCAGAATGATGTTGTCGCCGCTACGGGTGACGCTCACGCCGGTACCCTGCATTTTGTCGCGCAGCTTCGCTTCCTGCACGTCCATGTAATAACCGGCACCGCCGCCCAGCGCTGCGCCTGCTGCGGCACCAATCAGGGCGCCTTTACCGCGATCTTTTTTCGAGGAGGAGAGGACACCTACACCTGCGCCTACCAGGGAGCCGATGCCTGCGCCAATGCCTGATTTACCCGCTTCGCGTTCGCCGGTGTATGGGTTGGTGGTGCAGCCTGAAACAACCAGTGCGCCGCTGACTACGGCGGCAATCATAAGTGCGCTTTTTTTCATCTTCTTTCCTTAAGCTTTTTTATTCTTTGCCACGACGGGCGTGGCGGTTGATTATGACGTGCAGTTACGGAGAAAATTCCGGGGATAACTCTTAAATTTGTGTCAAATCATAAACAGTCTCAATGAAGGCTGAGAAAACCTGCAACCGGCAATCCAGGAGCACACGCTGTGACCACTTCTACAAAAACCATTCTGACGGCAGCCCACTGGGGGCCCATGCTGGTCGAAACCGACGGCGATACGGTGATCTCATCCCGTGGCGCGTTGCCGACGCAGCACCCTAACTCCCTGCAAACCGCAGTGCGCGACCAGGTGCACAGCAAAGCCCGCGTGCGCTGGCCGATGGTCCGTAAGGGCTTTTTGGCGTCGCCGGATAATCCACAGGGCGTGCGTGGGCAGGATGAGTTTGTGCGCGTCAGCTGGGATCAGGCGCTGGATCTTATCGACGCGCAGCACAAACGTATTCGTGAGAACTATGGTCCGTCGTCCATTTTTGCCGGGTCGTATGGCTGGCGCTCGAACGGCGTGCTGCACAAGGCCGCGACCCTGCTTCAGCGCTATATGAGCCTGGCGGGCGGCTACACCGGTCATCTGGGGGATTATTCCACCGGTGCGGCACAGGCCATCATGCCTTATGTGGTGGGCGGCAACGAGGTGTACCAGCAGCAGACCAGCTGGCCGCTGGTGCTGGAGCACAGCGACGTGGTGGTGCTGTGGAGTGCCAACCCGCTTAACACCCTGAAAATTGCCTGGAACGCCAGCGATGAGCAGGGGATCCCGTACTTCGACGCGCTGCGTAAAAGCGGCAAGCGCCTGATCTGTATCGATCCGATGCGCTCCGAAACCATGGATTTCTTTGGCGAGAGCGCCGAGTGGATCGCCCCGCATATGGGCACTGATGTGGCGATGATGCTCGGTATCGCCCATACGCTGGTGGAGAACGGCTGGCAGGACGAGGAATTCCTCGCGCGCTGTACCAGCGGTTATGAAAAATTTGCCGACTACCTGACCGGGGAAACGGATGGTGTCGCCAAAACCGCCGATTGGGCTGCCGACATCTGCGGCGTTCCGGCAGCGAAAATTCGTGAACTGGCAGCGTTGTTCCACAGCAATACCACCATGCTGATGTCCGGCTGGGGGATGCAGCGCCAGCAGTTTGGCGAGCAGAAACACTGGATGCTGGTCACCCTCGCGGCGATGCTCGGTCAGATCGGCACCCCGGGCGGCGGCTTTGGTCTTTCGTACCACTTTGCCAACGGCGGAAACCCGACGCGGCGCGCGGCGGTGCTGGCCTCCATGCAGGGCTCGGTCAAGGGCGGGACGGACGCGGTGGATAAATTCCCGGTCGCTCGCATCGTGGAGGCGCTGGAAAACCCGGGCGGCTTCTATCAGCACAACGGGCTGGATCGCCACTTCCCGGACATTCGCTTCGTCTGGTGGGCGGGCGGCGCCAACTTTACCCATCACCAGGACACTAATCGTCTGATCCGCGCCTGGCAAAAGCCGGAGCTGGTGGTGATCTCCGAGTGCTTCTGGACCGCGGCGGCGAAGCATGCCGATATCGTGCTGCCAGCCACCACCTCGTTTGAACGTAACGACATGACCATGACCGGCGACTACAGCAACCAGCATATGGTGCCGATGAAGCGGGTCGTGCCGCCGCGCGATGAAGCGCGTGACGATCTTGAGGTATTTGCCGAGCTGAGCGAGCGCTGGGAGCAGGGCGGCGGCGAGCGCTTTACCGAGGGCAAAACCGATCTGGAGTGGCTTGAGACCTTTTATCAGATCGCCGGGCAGCGCGGCGCGGCACAGGGGGTGACGCTGGCACCCTTTGCCGAATTCTGGGAAGCCAATGCCATCGTTGAAATGCCGGAGTCTGACGAGAACGCGAAGTTCGTGCGCTTCGCTGATTTCCGTCGCGATCCTGTGAGCCATCCGCTGAAAACCGAGAGCGGCAAAATTGTGATCCACTCCGAGCGTATCGCCAGCTACCAGTATGCCGACTGTCCGCCGCACCCGATGTGGCTGGAGCCGGACGAGTGGCATGGCAACGCCGAGCCGGAGCAGCTGCAGATCCTGTCTGCTCACCCGGCGCACCGTCTGCACAGCCAGCTGAACTACTCCTCACTGCGCGAGCAGTATGCAGTGGCCGGGCGCGAGCCGGTGACGCTACACCCGGATGATGCCAAAGCGCGCGGCATTGCCGATGGCGACGTGGTGCGCGTCTGGAACCATCGCGGTCAGGTGCTGGCCGGGGCGGTGGTCAGCGATGGCATCAAGCCGGGCGTGATCTGCATTCATCAGGGGGCGTGGCCGGACCTGGATGCTGAAAATGGCGGAATTTGTAAGAACGGGGCGGTCAACGTGCTGACCAAAGATCTCCCCAGCTCGAAGCTGGGGAACGGCTGTGCGGGAAATACCGCGCTGGCGTGGCTGGAAAAATATCAGGGGCCGACGCTTACGCTGACGGCGTTTGATCCGCCTGCCAGCTCATAAGCCAGGTCGGGTGTTGAGTATCTTCCTGCCAGGCGCTGTCTTCAATCCGAAAGCCCTGAGCATGGTAGAAATTCACCGCCCGGCTGTTCTTCTGGTAAACCTCCAGGCTTAACGACGGGTAGCGCTGCTGCACATGGTGGATCAGCGCATGCCCGATCCCCTTTCCGGCATACGCCGGATCGACAAAGAGCGCGCCGACAAAGGCTGACTCCATCACGCTGATGAAGCCCCGAAGCTGGCCTTCCTCTTCCCACACCCAGGTCTCTGCCGACGGCAGATAGACTTCCCGCACGACCGCCTCGCTCTCCTGCCAGTACTGCGCATCAATAAACGGGTGGGCGACGGTGGTGCTCTCCAGCCAGAGGGTCAGCAGAGGTTCGACATCGTCACTGAGCCATTTGCGGATCATGTTGACCTCCAGGATGACAGTGGCAGGCGGTGACGTGATCGTTAACCAGCCCGCAGGCCTGCATAAAGGAGTAACAGATGGTGGTGCCGACGAACTTAAAGCCGCGCTTTTTCAGCGCTTTCGACAGGGCATCAGAGGCGGGCGTAGAGGTGGGGATCTCTGCCAGCGTTGCCACCTGGGTCACCTGCGGGGTGTTATCGACGAAGGACCAGACGAAATCACAGAACCGCTCGCCGTTCTCTTCCATCGCCAGGTAAGCCCGGGCGTTGCCGATAATGGCCTCGATTTTGCCGCGATGGCGGATAATGCCTGCATCCAGCACTAACCTGTCGACGTCCGCAGTGGTCATCCCGGCGACAAGAACCGGATCGAACCGGTGGAAGGCCTGGCGATAGTTTTCCCGTTTCTTAAGCACGGTGATCCAGGATAATCCGGCCTGCTGGCCCTCAAGGCAGATCATCTCAAACAAATTCTTTCCGTCAGTTTCCGGCACGCCCCACTCCTTATCGTGATAGGCGATGTAGAGCGGATCCTGGCTAACCCAGCCACAACGTTGCATCGGTTCTCTCCCTTGTTGCTCCTGAAATTACAAAAATTTCAATCGACCCGGCTTGACGTGTCACCTAAAGAGACAATAGTTAATACAGGCTGATACGCAACATTCTTCATGTAGCCGCGTAGCCTCACTATAAACAATCACAAATATCGCCGAATTCGGCTCTTCTCTGGAGTCGCTTTGATGATTATAAAAAAAATAAGTGGCCGCCATGCCGTAACCGGTCTGGTGAGTTTCTTGGCCTGTCTGCTGACAGGCAACACAGCAAATGCCTGGCAACAGGAATATATCGTTTCGGATACAAAAAGTAATACCACTGAGCGTTATACATGGGATGACGATCACCAACCGCGTTACGAGGATATTCTCAAAGAGCGGATCCTCTCTTCACAGAATATGCCCGGTCTGGCGCTGAATTTGCCCGATTCGTCACCGGCAGAGGCGACCAGCACGATGAGCGTGGGCTGGAGTATTCCCGTTGCCCGCCGTTTCACCACCGGACCGGTTGCCGCCTGGCATTACGATGGCTCCACGCCCAATATGTACAACGAGTTTGGCGACAGCGTGAACACGCAGTCGCTCACCGACCCGCTGTGGCATGCCAGCGTGAGTACGCTGGGCTGGCGCGTCGATACGCGACTGGGAGATGTGCGGCCCTGGGCGCAAATCAGCTATAACCAGCAGTTCGGCGATAACCAGTGGAAGATGCAGTCCGGGTTGGGGCGCCTGGCACCCTCAACGCAGTACGGCAACTGGATGGATGTCACCGTCGGGGCCGATATGCTGATCAACCCGTATATGGCGGCCTATGCTTCGATGTCGCAGGCCGAAAACATGTCCACCGGAGAAGATTATCTCTATACCCTCGGCGTCAGCGCGAGGTTCTGAAACCCGTGGATGAATGACCTGAGCGACTCCGGGTTCATCTTTTTCGGGGCGGGTTCAGACAGCAGTCCAGGTCATTCATTCCTGATTTTCGGCATTTCATTCCGGCACCTCTGCATTTCATGCCGTTTTACCCCTGCTCATGTAGGGTTTTGGTTATCGTTGTCAGCAGTGAATTTCCCTTTTTTCTGCTGCAGGACAACTGCCATGAATACCTCAAATTACAACCGCACCCGCTGGCTGACCCTTATCGGCACCATCGTGACCCAGTTTGCCCTGGGTTCAGTCTACACCTGGAGTCTGTTTAACAGCGCCCTCTCCGATAAACTCGATGCCCCGGTCAGCCAGGTCGCCTTCTCCTTTGGCTTGCTGAGCCTGGGTCTGGCGCTCTCATCTTCCATTGCCGGTAAATTACAGGAACGCTTCGGCGTGAAGCGCGTCACTATGGCTTCCGGAATTTTGCTGGGGGTCGGCTTCTTCCTGACCGCCCACTCCAGCAACCTGATGATGCTGTGGCTGAGCGCCGGGGTGCTGGTGGGGCTGGCGGATGGCGCTGGCTACCTGTTAACCCTGTCGAACTGCGTGAAATGGTTTCCGGAGCGTAAGGGGCTGATATCCGCCTTCGCCATTGGCTCTTATGGTCTCGGCAGCCTGGGCTTTAAGTTTATCGACAGCCATCTGCTGGCCACCGTCGGTCTGGAAAAGACCTTCATGATCTGGGGCGCTATCGTGCTGGTGATGATCCTGTTCGGGGCCACGCTGATGAAAGATGCCCCACAGCAGGAAGTTAAATCCGTTAACGGCGTGGTTGAGAATGACTTCACCCTGGCCCAGTCCATGCGTAAACCACAGTACTGGATGCTGGCGGTGATGTTCCTGACCGCCTGCATGAGTGGTCTGTATGTGATTGGCGTGGCGAAAGATATCGCTCAGGGGATGGTGAAACTGGATGCCGCAACGGCGGCCAACGCGGTCACCATTATCTCTATCGCCAACCTCTCTGGCCGCCTGGTGCTGGGGATCCTCTCCGATAAGATTGCCCGTATCCGCGTAATTACTCTCGGCCAGGTGGTGTCGCTGGTAGGCATGGCGGCGCTATTATTCGCCCCGCTCAACGAAGTGACCTTCTTCGCCGCTATCGCCTGCGTCGCGTTTAACTTCGGCGGCACCATTACCGTATTCCCGTCGCTGGTAAGTGAATTCTTCGGCCTGAATAACCTGGCGAAAAACTACGGCGTTATTTATTTAGGCTTTGGTATCGGCAGTATTTGCGGTTCGCTTATTGCTTCGCTGTTTGGCGGCTTTTATGTCACCTTCTGCGTTATATTCGCCCTGCTAATCCTCTCCCTGGCGCTTTCCACCACTATTCGCCAGCCGCAGCGCGAAATATTTAAAGAAGCGCATGCCTGATTGAAACTCCCTCTAAAGGCCGGATATTCCGGCCTTTTTTGTTTCTTCGGGAGGCAAAGAACAGGCCGCAGGTATGTCATCGGACTTGTTTTTTTGTAAATATTTGCAGGGATCACATTCTCTATTGCCACTTTTTCTTTTCCCTGTGGTCTACTTACCGCGCTTAAAGACGTTTCCGATAACGATCCCCTGAGCAATGAAATACTCTGTTCACTTTTTGACCAGGAGTGGAGCGGCTCTACTTTACCTTTTTCCAGGTTGCATTAATGAAATATATCAAAGCGATGACGCAACAAAAGCTCAGCTTTTTGCTCGCGTTGTACATCGGTCTGTTTATGAATGGCGCGGTTTTTTTCCGTCGGTTTGATGGTTATGCGCAAGATTTTACCGCCTGGAAAGGAGTCGCTGCGGTCGTTGAACTGGTGGGCACTGTGCTGGTCACCTTCTTTTTGCTGCGTCTGCTGTCGCTGTTTGGACGGCGTATCTGGCGCGTACTCGCCACGCTGGTAGTGTTGTGCTCGGCGGGTGCCAGCTATTACATGACCTTTATGAACGTGGTGATTGGCTACGGCATTATTGCCTCGGTCATGACCACGGATATCGACCTCTCGAAAGAAGTGGTCGGTATACACTTTATTCTCTGGCTGGTTTGCGTCAGCATCCTGCCGCTGCTGCTTATCTGGAACAACCGCTGCCGCTATACGTTATTGCGCCAGTTGCGTACCCCAGGGCAGCGCATCCGCAGCGCCGCGGTCGTGGTACTGGCGGGATTAATGGTCTGGGGACCCATCCGGCTGTTGGATTTGCAGCAGAAGAACGTTGAGCGTACCTCCGGCGTGGATATGCCGAGCTACGGCGGCGTGGTGGCAAACTCCTATCTGCCGTCCAACTGGATCTCCGCGCTGGGATTATATGCCTGGGCGCAGGTGGATGAGTCCTCCGATAATAAATCGCTGATGAACCCGGCGAAGAAATTCACCTATCAGGCGCCGTCTGATATCGACGATACCTACGTGATTTTCATTATTGGCGAAACCACGCGCTGGGATCATATGGGTATTCTGGGCTATGAGCGGGATACCACTCCGAAGCTGGCGCAGGAGAAAAACCTTGTCGCCTTCCGCGGGTATTCCTGTGATACCGCCACCAAGCTCTCGTTGCGCTGTATGTTCGTGCGCGAGGGCGGGGCGAGCGATAACCCGCAGCGGACGCTGAAAGAGCAGAACGTCTTCTCGGTACTGCGTCAGCTGGGCTTTAGCTCCGACCTCTACGCGATGCAAAGCGAGATGTGGTTCTACAGCAACACCATGGCCAACAACATCGCCTACCGTGAGCAGATTGGCGCCGAGCCGCGTAACCGCGGTAAGAGCGTGGACGACATGCTGCTGATCGACGAGATGCAACGCTCCCTGCAGAGCAACCAGGATGGTAAGCATATGATCATCCTACATACCAAAGGGTCGCACTTTAACTACACCCAGCGTTATCCGCGCAGCTTTGCCAAATGGACGCCGGAGTGTAAGGGCGTGGATAAAGACTGCAGCAAAGCGCAGCTGATCAACTCCTACGACAACTCAGTGACCTATGTGGATCACTTTATCGATAGCGTGATTGACCAGGTGCGCGATAAGAAGGCGATTGTCTTCTACGCCGCCGACCACGGTGAGTCGATTAACGAGAAAGAGCACCTGCACGGTACGCCGCGCAAGATGGCACCGCCGGAGCAGTTCCGCGTGCCGATGATGGTGTGGATGTCCGACAAGTATCTGGAGAACCCGGATAAAGCCAAAATGTTCGCCCATCTTAAAGAGCAGGCGGATATGAAAGTGGCACGGCGTCATGTTGAGCTGTACGACACCATTCTCGGTTGCCTCGGTTATACCTCGCCAGACGGCGGGATTAACGAGAATAACAACTGGTGTAAAGTGCCGGACGGCGCTGCGAAAGCCGCAAAGTAACAGGCCTGGCGACTTTATAGCCGATCGAAAGGCTTTTGCAAAATAAGGGATTGACGGAGACAGAGCGTAGCAGTAAGATGCGCTCCGCATTCGGCGAGTAGCGCAGCTTGGTAGCGCAACTGGTTTGGGACCAGTGGGTCGGAGGTTCGAATCCTCTCTCGCCGACCACATTCGAAAACCCCGCTCTTTGAGCGGGGTTTTTTGCATTTATTGTCCGCAGAAATCCATCGCATTAAAGCCTTATCTTTACAGACTTATCAAAACACGGCCTACCTCTCGTTCACCCTGCCTGTTAACCATTATGTGACATATTCCATTGTATTTTTTTATCTTTAGATTGATCTTTTTTCGCGTTGCTTATGGATAACCTCAGCATTTTCCCCTGTGCGTTTTAACGTTCATGGTATTTAGTGCGCAGATAATCGCCATTCTGTAAGAAAATTTACCCCGGTTGAATAAATGTTAATCACTGGTTGTAGCAGATTGCGTAGAGAGTTGTGCTGCGTCATGGCGGGTGGCATAAATTTCCCTGCTGAAAATACGCTCCGGTAGTTTTTTTAATCTTTGTTTGCCAATTCTCACACTTAGCGTAAATCCCCGTCACCTGTATTGACGTTTTCACATTCTGTTGACAGATTGTAGGGCACGAGGGGCACTTCAGGGAGGATCTGCGCTGCAACTCAGTCGCTCTTCTGAAAGGAATCTCCATCCCTTATAACGCCTCAGGGCAACACCGACCGGACCGGGTAAAAAATAAATTAAAGGTCAGGCGGAGTAACACAACAAAAAACATCACATTGGAGCAGAATAACAATGAGTATTTCCTTGAAGAAGTCAGGGATGCTGAAGCTTGGTCTGAGCCTGGTGGCTATGACCGTCGCAGCAGGCGTACAGGCAAAAACCCTGGTCTACTGTTCTGAAGGCTCGCCGGAAGGCTTTAACCCACAGCTCTTTACCTCTGGTACGACGTACGACGCAAGCTCTGTACCTATCTATAACCGTCTGGTTGAATTCAAAACCGGCACCACGGAAGTTATTCCAGGTCTGGCTGAGAAGTGGGAAGTCAGCGAAGACGGTAAAACCTATACCTTCCACCTGCGTCAGGGCGTGAAGTGGCAGGACAGCAAAGAGTTCAAACCAACGCGCGATCTGAATGCAGACGACGTGGTGTTCTCCTTCGACCGTCAGAAGAATGCCCAGAACCCGTACCACAAAGTCTCTGGCGGCAGCTATGAGTACTTCGAAGGGATGGGCCTGCCAGACCTGATCAGCGAAATCAAAAAAGTGGACGACAACACCGTTCAGTTCGTGCTGACTCGTCCTGAAGCACCGTTCCTGGCTGACCTGGCCATGGACTTCGCCTCTATTCTGTCGAAAGAATATGCCGACAACATGCTGAAAGCCGGCACGCCGGAGAAAGTGGACCTGAACCCGGTTGGTACCGGTCCGTTCCAGCTGCTGCAGTATCAGAAAGACTCCCGCATTCTGTACAAAGCGTTCGAAGGTTACTGGGGCACCAAGCCGCAGATCGACCGTCTGGTCTTCTCCATCACGCCTGACGCCTCCGTGCGTTACGCCAAGCTGCAGAAGAACGAGTGCCAGGTAATGCCGTACCCGAACCCGGCTGATATCGCGCGCATGAAGCAGGACAAAAACATCAACCTGCTGGAGCAGGCGGGTCTGAACGTCGGCTACCTCTCTTTCAACACCGAGAAAAAACCGTTTGATGATGTGAAAGTGCGTCAGGCGCTGACCTACGCGGTCAACAAAGAAGCGATCATCAAGGCCGTTTATCAGGGCGCAGGTGTTGCCGCGAAGAACCTGATCCCACCAACAATGTGGGGCTACAACGACGACGTTAAGGATTACACCTATGACGTTGAGAAAGCGAAAGCACTGCTGAAAGAAGCGGGCCAGGATAAAGGCTTTACCGTTGAGCTGTGGGCAATGCCAGTACAGCGTCCTTACAACCCGAACGCACGCCGTATGGCCGAGATGGTTCAGGCTGACTGGGCGAAAATCGGCGTTCAGGCCAAGATCGTGACCTACGAGTGGGGCGAGTACCTGAAGCGTGCTAAAGCAGGCGAGCACCAGGCGGTCATGATGGGCTGGACTGGCGACAATGGGGATCCGGATAACTTCTTCGCAACCCTGTTCAGTTGTGCAGCGGCGAAAGACGGTTCTAACTACTCTCGCTGGTGCTACAAGCCGTTCGAAGATCTGATTCAGCCGGCACGTGCTGCAGAAGATCACAACAAGCGTATCGAACTGTACAAACAGGCTCAGGTTGTCATGCATGAACAGGCACCAGCGCTGATCGTGGCTCACTCAACCGTGTACGAGCCAGTGCGTAAAGAAGTTAAAGGCTATGTGGTTGATCCACTGGGCAAACACCACTTCGAAAACGTTTCTGTTGAATAATTAAAAGCAATGCCAGGCGGCGCTGCGCTTGCACTGGCCTACGGAATGTAGGCCGGGTAAGCGTAGCGCAACCCGGCAGCAGTGCTTTATTCCCTCTCTGAAAGGGGAGGGAATAAGATTTGTGAGCAATACAGACGTCGCGCCTCCAGGCGTACGTCATTAGAGAGAATCCGGGTTATGTTGCAGTTCATCCTCCGACGTCTGGGACTTGTTATCCCCACGTTTATCGGTATCACCCTTCTCACCTTTGCCTTCGTCCATATGATCCCCGGTGACCCGGTAATGATTATGGCGGGCGAGCGTGGTATTTCTCCTGAACGTCATGCGCAGCTGTTAGCCGAACTGGGGCTGGATAAGCCTATGTGGCAGCAGTATCTCCACTATATCTGGGGCGTGTTGCATGGTGATTTAGGTATTTCGCTGAAAAGCCGTCTGCCGGTGTGGGAAGAGTTCGTACCACGATTTAAAGCAACGCTGGAACTCGGTGTCTGCGCCATTATTTTTGCCGTCTCCGTGGGTATTCCGGTGGGCGTGCTGGCTGCGGTGAAACGTGGCTCTATCTTTGATCATACCGCCGTTGGCTTGGCGCTGACCGGTTACTCCATGCCTATCTTCTGGTGGGGCATGATGCTGATCATGCTGGTGTCGGTGCAGTGGAACCTGACCCCGGTGTCCGGGCGCGTCAGTGATATGGTCTTCCTTGATGACACCAACCCGCTGACCGGCTTTATGCTGATCGACACGGCTATCTGGGGTGAAGAGGGCAACTTTATCGATGCGCTGGCGCATATGATCCTGCCTGCCATGGTGCTCGGTACGATCCCGTTGGCGGTTATCGTGCGTATGACCCGTTCGTCGATGCTGGAAGTGCTGGGCGAGGATTATATCCGTACCGCCCGCGCCAAAGGTCTGACCCGCATGCGGGTGATCATCGTTCATGCCCTGCGTAACGCCATGCTGCCGGTAGTAACGGTTATCGGCCTGCAGGTAGGGACGTTGCTGGCAGGGGCGATCCTGACCGAAACCATCTTCTCCTGGCCGGGCCTGGGGCGCTGGCTGATTGACGCCCTGCAACGCCGTGATTATCCGGTGGTGCAGGGCGGTGTACTGCTGGTGGCGACGATGATTATTCTCGTCAACCTGCTGGTCGATTTGCTGTACGGCGTGGTGAACCCGCGTATTCGTCATAAGAAGTAAGGGGCCATCATGTCACAAGTATCTGAAAATAAAGTGGTCGCTGCACCGGTGCCAATGACGCCGCTGCAGGAGTTCTGGCACTACTTCAAACGCAACAAAGGCGCGGTAGTGGGGCTGGTGTATGTTGTCATCATGATCTTGATCGCGGTGTTCGCGAACTTTCTTGCGCCGTACAACCCGGCGGAGCAGTTCCGTGATGCGCTGCTTGCACCACCTGCATGGCAGGACGGCGGTACCCTGACGCATCTGCTGGGTACTGACGATGTAGGCCGTGATGTGCTGTCCCGTCTGATGTATGGCGCGCGTCTTTCGCTGCTGGTGGGCTGCCTGGTAGTGGTACTGTCCCTGATTATGGGGGTGGTGCTCGGTCTGGTGGCTGGCTACTTCGGCGGTGTGGTGGATAACATCATTATGCGTGTTGTCGACATCATGCTGGCGCTGCCAAGCCTGCTGCTGGCACTGGTGCTGGTGGCGGTCTTTGGGCCGTCAATCGGCAACGCCGCCCTGGCCCTGACGTTCGTGGCGCTTCCTCACTACGTGCGATTAACGCGTGCGGCGGTGCTGGTGGAAGTGAACCGTGACTACGTGACCGCCTCTCGCGTGGCGGGTGCGGGCGCGATGCGCCAGATGTTCGTCAATATTCTTCCAAACTGCCTTGCGCCGCTGATTGTTCAGGCGTCGCTCGGTTTCTCTAACGCCATTCTCGATATGGCCGCTCTTGGCTTCCTTGGCATGGGTGCGCAGCCGCCAACACCGGAGTGGGGCACCATGCTCTCCGATGTGTTGCAGTTCGCGCAAAGCGCCTGGTGGGTTGTGACCTTCCCGGGTCTGGCGATCCTCCTGACGGTGCTGGCATTTAACCTGATGGGTGATGGTCTGCGTGATGCACTTGATCCCAAACTGAAGCAGTAAGAGGCACGAGATGGCGTTATTAAATGTAGATAAATTATCGGTGCACTTCGGTGACGTGGGCTCCGAGTTTCGCGCCGTAGATCGGGTTAGCTACAGCGTAAATCAGGGTGAAGTTGTCGGCATCGTGGGCGAGTCAGGTTCCGGTAAATCGGTAAGCTCTCTGGCGATCATGGGGCTGATTGATTACCCTGGCCGCGTAATGGCGGAAAGCCTGGAGTTCAACGGCCAGGATCTGAAGCGGATCTCTGAAAAAGAGCGTCGCAACCTGGTTGGCGCCGAAGTGGCGATGATCTTCCAGGATCCGATGACCAGCCTCAACCCATGCTACACCGTCGGTTTCCAGATTATGGAAGCAATTAAGGTGCATCAGGGTGGGAATAAGAAAACCCGTCGTCAGCGGGCAATCGACCTGCTGACCCAGGTAGGTATTCCTGACCCGGCCTCGCGTCTGGATGTCTATCCGCACCAGCTGTCCGGTGGGATGAGCCAGCGCGTTATGATCGCCATGGCCATTGCCTGTCGTCCGAAGCTGCTGATTGCCGATGAACCGACGACCGCGCTGGATGTGACCATTCAGGCGCAGATCATCGAGCTGCTGCTGGAGCTGCAGCAGAAAGAGAACATGGCGCTGATCCTGATCACCCATGACCTGGCGTTAGTGGCCGAAGCGGCGCATAAAATCATCGTGATGTATGCCGGGCAGGTAGTGGAAACCGGCAGCTCGCACGATATCTTCCGCGCACCGCGCCATCCTTATACTCAGGCGCTCCTGCGCGCGCTGCCGGAGTTTGCCCAGGACAAGGCGCGTCTGGCGTCACTGCCGGGCGTGGTACCGGGTAAATACGACCGCCCGACCGGCTGTCTGCTGAACCCGCGCTGCCCGTATGCCACGGACAAATGTCGCATCGATGAGCCGGATCTTTATACCCTCAACGATGGCCGTCAGTCTAAATGCCACTACCCACTCGATGACGCCGGGAGGCCCACACTATGAGTTCGCAAGAGGCCACCATGCAACAGCCGCTGTTGCAGGCTATCGATCTGAAAAAACACTACCCGGTCAAGAAGGGGCTGTTTGCTCCGGAACGCCTGGTGAAAGCGCTGGATGGCGTCTCCTTTACTCTGGAGCGCGGCAAAACGCTGGCGGTGGTGGGGGAGTCCGGCTGCGGGAAATCCACCCTGGGCCGTCTGCTGACCATGATTGAAACCCCGACCGGGGGCGAGCTGTACTATCAGGGGCAGGATCTGCTCAAGCACGATCCTGACGCGCAGAAACTGCGTCGCCAGAAAATCCAGATTGTGTTCCAGAACCCGTATGGTTCCCTGAACCCGCGTAAGAAAGTGGGGCAGATTCTGGAGGAGCCGCTGCAGATCAACTCCACGTTGAGCAAAGAGCAGCGTCGCGAGAAGGCGCTGGCGATGATGGCGAAAGTGGGGCTCAAGACCGAACACTACGATCGCTATCCGCACATGTTCTCCGGCGGTCAGCGTCAGCGTATTGCTATCGCCCGTGGTCTGATGCTCGACCCGGATGTGGTGATCGCCGATGAACCGGTCTCCGCGCTCGACGTTTCCGTCCGTGCGCAGGTGCTGAACCTGATGATGGATCTGCAGCAGGATTTAGGCCTGTCGTATGTCTTCATCTCCCATGACCTGTCGGTGGTGGAGCACATTGCCGATGAAGTGATGGTGATGTATCTGGGCCGCTGCGTGGAGAAGGGGACGAAAGATCAGATCTTTAATAACCCGCGCCATCCTTATACGCAGGCGCTGCTCTCTGCGACACCGCGCCTGAACCCGGATGAACGTCGGGAGCGTATTAAGCTGACCGGCGAGCTGCCAAGCCCGCTCAACCCGCCGCCGGGCTGTGCTTTCAACGCCCGCTGCCGTCGTCGTTTTGGGCCGTGCACCCAGCTGCAACCGCAGTTAAAAGACTACGGCGGTCAACTGGTGGCCTGCTTCGCCGTCGATCAGGATGAAAACGGCGAGAAGCCCCTGGCGTAAGTCATAAAAAAACCGGCGATAAGCCGGTTTTTTTATTGGGGCGGTGAATAGCTATTTCCGTAAACGAATCTGGTCGACAGCGTGTTTCTCACTCTTGGTGAGGATCAGGCTGGCGCGCTCACGCGTCGGCAGAATGTTCTCTTTCAGGTTCACGTAGTTGATCTCATTCCACAGCGAGGTGGCCACATTAACAGCCTCATCTTTCGAGAGCTGGGCGTAGTTATGGAAGTAGGAGTCAGGGTCGGTGAACGCCCCTTCGCGGAACTTAAGGAAGCGGTTGATGTACCAGCTCTGCAGGAGATCTTCCGGCGCATCCACGTAGATAGAGAAATCGACAAAGTCAGAGACAAACACATGATGCGGATCGTGAGGATAGTCCATCCCGCTCTGCAGAACGTTTAATCCTTCCAGAATCAGAATGTCCGGCTGCACCACCGTTTTGTCCCCGTCAGGGATGCGGTCATAAATCAGATGCGAGTACACCGGAGCCGTCACGTTTGGCACGCCGGATTTCAGATCCGACACGAATTTCACCAGACGGTGCATATCATAAGAGAGCGGAAAGCCTTTCTTCTTCATCAGACCGCGTTCTTTTAACACCTCGTTAGGGTGCAGGAAGCCGTCGGTAGTGATTAGCTCCACGCTGCGGTGTTCCGGCCAGCGGCTCAGCAGCGCCTGCAGAACACGCGCGGTGGTGCTTTTCCCCACGGCGACGCTGCCGGCAATACTGATAATATAAGGAATGCGCTGCCCGTTCGTACCGAGGAACTGCTCAAGTACGGCCTGTCGGCGGAGGTTGGAACTGATATAGAAATTCAGCAAACGCGAGAGAGGTAAATAAATTTCAGCCACTTCTTCAAGCGACAGGTCTTCGTTTATCCCTTTTAACCGTGCGATTTCGCCTTCCGTTAAGGTCATGGGAACGGAGTCACGCAGAGCAGCCCACTGGCTGCGGCTAAACTGGAGATAAGGTGTCATTAACGTTTGCTCTTTTTTGCTCATAAGCACGCTTGAGTGAGGCGTCTTATCCCACACCAGAGGCTAGCCGTGCGGGGTAGAGCACATCACATATATAGTTAATTTTGGACAATGCGCAGGAGGTTAACACCAGATGGGCCGAATAATAAGAAAAAAAGTGGCCGAGTGTTGCGTTAAGCGTGAAACGTCACAGACCGGGTTTCACCCCTTTTGAGGACCGTAAATGATGAATATTTGCGCGCATTTGCCTGGAAATACAGCGTTATTCTCTCTTCTCGCACAAAATGTGAGCGAAAGAACGATTTATGCAAATTTTTAGTTGCATGAACCTGCAGGGCTCCCTAAAATGCGCGCTACTTGATGCCGACTTAGCTCAGTAGGTAGAGCAACTGACTTGTAATCAGTAGGTCACCAGTTCGATTCCGGTAGTCGGCACCATCAAGTCCGGTGGGGTTCCCGAGCGGCCAAAGGGAGCAGACTGTAAATCTGCCGTCACAGACTTCGAAGGTTCGAATCCTTCCCCCACCACCACTTTCTGGCAGCGTTAAAGCCGCCGGAGCTGGTTGGAAAAAATTGACCAGCTCGAACTTAAAAAGAGAGAAATCTCTTTTTTTGTTACAGAAAGAACTGGGTAGCCGAGTTTCAGGATGCGGGCATCGTATAATGGCTATTACCTCAGCCTTCCAAGCTGATGATGCGGGTTCGATTCCCGCTGCCCGCTCCAATACGTGCTGATATGGCTCAGTTGGTAGAGCGCACCCTTGGTAAGGGTGAGGTCCCCAGTTCGACTCTGGGTATCAGCACCACTTCACTTCTCCCTCCCGTTTCTCTCTGTTTCAATTTAAATGTATTCAACAGTTCAGGCATTTCGCCTGGTTGATGTGGTGATATCACCGATTTATCCGTGTCTTAGAGGGACAATCGATGTCTAAAGAAAAGTTTGAACGTACAAAACCGCACGTTAACGTCGGTACTATCGGCCACGTTGACCATGGTAAAACAACGCTGACCGCTGCAATCACTACCGTTCTGGCAAAAACCTACGGCGGTGCTGCTCGTGCATTCGACCAGATCGATAACGCACCAGAAGAAAAAGCTCGTGGTATCACCATCAACACTTCCCACGTTGAATATGACACCCCGACTCGCCACTACGCACACGTAGACTGCCCGGGCCACGCCGACTATGTTAAAAACATGATCACCGGTGCTGCGCAGATGGACGGCGCGATCCTGGTTGTTGCTGCGACTGACGGCCCTATGCCTCAGACCCGTGAGCACATCCTGCTGGGTCGTCAGGTAGGCGTTCCTTTCATCATCGTGTTCCTGAACAAATGCGACATGGTTGATGACGAAGAGCTGCTGGAACTGGTTGAGATGGAAGTTCGTGAACTCCTGTCCCAGTACGACTTCCCGGGCGACGATACCCCAATCGTTCGCGGTTCCGCGCTGAAAGCGCTGGAAGGCGAAGCAGAGTGGGAAGAGAAAATCATCGAACTGGCTGGCTACCTGGATTCCTACATCCCGGAACCAGAGCGTGCGATTGACAAGCCGTTCCTGCTGCCTATCGAAGACGTATTCTCCATCTCCGGTCGTGGTACCGTTGTTACCGGTCGTGTAGAGCGCGGTATCGTTAAAGTTGGCGAAGAAGTTGAAATCGTGGGTATCAAAGAGACTGCCAAGTCTACCTGTACCGGCGTTGAAATGTTCCGCAAACTGCTGGACGAAGGCCGTGCTGGTGAGAACGTTGGTGTTCTGCTGCGTGGTATCAAACGTGAAGAAATCGAACGTGGTCAGGTTCTGGCTAAGCCAGGCTCTATCAAGCCGCACACCAAGTTCGAATCTGAAGTGTACATCCTGTCCAAAGACGAAGGCGGCCGTCATACTCCGTTCTTCAAAGGCTACCGTCCACAGTTCTACTTCCGTACTACTGACGTGACCGGTACCATCGAACTGCCAGAAGGCGTTGAGATGGTAATGCCAGGCGACAACATCAAGATGGTTGTTACCCTGATCCACCCAATCGCGATGGATGACGGTCTGCGTTTCGCAATCCGTGAAGGCGGCCGTACTGTTGGCGCGGGCGTTGTTGCTAAAGTTCTCGGCTAATTGCTGATAACATTTGACGCAATGCGCATGAAAAGGGCATCATTTGATGCCCTTTTTGCACGCTTTCGAACCAGAACCTGGCTCATCAGTGATTTTATTTGTCATAATCATTGCTGAGACAGGCTCTGAAGAGGGCGTTTTAGTCCGAAACGCAACAGAGCATTTCGGTTTGGTTCGCCTCGCTATCGCGGGGTGAAAATGTTTGTAGAATACTTCTGACAGGTTGGTTTATGAGTGCGAATACCGAAGCTCAAGGGAGCGGGCGCGGCCTGGAAGCGATGAAATGGGTAGTAGTAGCTGTATTGCTGATCGTGGCAATCGTTGGCAACTACCTTTATCGCGACATGATGCTGCCGCTACGCGCGCTGGCAGTGGTAATTCTGATTGCTGCAGCGGGTGGTGTCGCGCTGTTGACGACCAAAGGTAAAGCGACCGTCGCTTTTGCCCGCGAAGCGAGAACCGAAGTCCGTAAGGTCATTTGGCCGACTCGCCAGGAAACATTGCACACCACGCTGATTGTAGCTGCGGTTACCGCTGTAATGTCACTGATCCTGTGGGGACTGGATGGTATTCTGGTTCGCCTGGTATCCTTTATCACTGGCCTGAGGTTCTGAGATGTCTGAAGCCCCTAAAAAGCGCTGGTACGTCGTTCAGGCGTTTTCCGGTTTTGAAGGCCGCGTAGCAACGTCGCTGCGTGAGCATATCAAATTACATAATATGGAAGAGTTGTTTGGCGAAGTTATGGTTCCGACCGAAGAAGTGGTCGAGATCCGTGGCGGCCAGCGTCGCAAAAGCGAGCGCAAATTCTTCCCGGGTTACGTGCTTGTTCAGATGGTGATGAACGATGCAAGCTGGCACTTAGTGCGCAGCGTACCGCGCGTAATGGGCTTTATCGGCGGCACGTCTGACCGTCCGGCGCCAATCAGCGACAAAGAAGTTGATGCGATTATGAACCGCCTGCAGCAGGTTGGTGATAAGCCGCGTCCGAAAACGCTGTTTGAACCGGGTGAAATGGTTCGTGTTAATGACGGTCCGTTTGCTGACTTTAACGGCGTGGTTGAAGAAGTGGACTACGAGAAGTCCCGCCTGAAAGTTTCCGTTTCTATCTTCGGTCGTGCGACCCCGGTAGAGCTGGACTTTGCCCAGGTAGAAAAAGCCTAAGCAGCGATCAAAAAAGCGACGATTTAACCGTTGCACAGGGCGCGAGATTGGACTACAATTTCGCGCCTTTTGTTTTTATGGATTACATCCGTAAAACGAATTTTATCACGGGGAGCCTCCTTGAGGCGCTATAACCCAATCAGAGGATTTTACAATGGCTAAGAAAGTACAAGCCTATGTCAAGCTGCAGGTTGCAGCTGGTATGGCAAACCCAAGTCCACCAGTTGGTCCAGCTCTGGGTCAGCAGGGTGTTAACATCATGGAATTCTGTAAAGCGTTCAACGCCAAAACCGAATCCCTGGAAAAAGGTCTGCCAATCCCAGTCGTAATCACTGTTTACGCTGACCGTTCTTTCACTTTCGTTACCAAGACCCCGCCGGCAGCAGTTCTGCTGAAAAAAGCGGCTGGTATCAAGTCTGGTTCCGGCAAGCCGAACAAAGACAAAGTTGGTAAAATTTCCCGCGCTCAGCTGCAGGAAATCGCGCAGACCAAAGCTGCCGACATGACTGGTTCCGACGTTGAAGCGATGACTCGCTCCATCGAAGGTACTGCACGTTCCATGGGCCTGGTAGTGGAGGACTAAGAAATGGCTAAACTGACCAAGCGCATGTCCGTAATCCGTGGCAAAGTTGATGCGACCAAACAATACGACATCAACGAAGCAATCGCTCTGCTGAAAGAACTGGCTACCGCTAAGTTCGTAGAAAGCGTTGACGTTGCTGTTAACCTCGGTATCGACGCTCGTAAATCCGATCAGAACGTTCGTGGCGCAACTGTACTGCCACACGGTACTGGCCGTTCCGTACGTGTAGCTGTATTTGCTCAGGGTGCAAACGCTGAAGCTGCTAAAGCTGCCGGCGCTGAACTGGTAGGTATGGAAGATCTGGCTGATCAGATCAAGAAAGGCGAAATGAACTTTGACGTTGTTATTGCTTCCCCGGATGCAATGCGCGTTGTTGGCCAGCTCGGCCAGGTTCTGGGTCCACGCGGCCTGATGCCAAACCCAAAAGTTGGTACTGTAACCCCTAACGTTGCTGAAGCGGTTAAGAACGCTAAAGCAGGTCAGGTTCGTTATCGTAACGACAAAAACGGCATCATCCACACCACCATCGGTAAAGTGGACTTTGACGCTGACAAACTGAAAGAAAACCTGGAATCTCTGCTGGTTGCGCTGAAAAAAGCAAAACCAACTCAGGCGAAAGGCGTGTACATCAAGAAAGTTAGCATCTCCACCACCATGGGTGCAGGTGTTGCAGTTGACCAGGCTGGCCTGAGCGCTGCTGCAAACTAATGCCTTTACGTGGGCGGTGGATTTGTCTACAATCTTACCCCCACGTTTGCTAACAATAGTTAGCGGCTAAAAGATTTGTTCGTTGGAGCCTGGCCTAATCCAGGCCTCCGTCGAAGACCGCAGGTGTTTCGCAAGAAACTTAATGCCCTGCGTAGACGGTGACAGAACGCTAAGATTATTTTTGGATACTCTGGCTTGTTTCTGCTCACCGTATTAAGACGCTCTTCCCGTTGGGAAGAGTGAAGTGAGTTCCGGAACATGAGTTCCGGCAAACATCCAGGAGCAAAGCTAATGGCTTTAAATCTTCAAGACAAACAAGCGATTGTTGCTGAAGTCAGCGAAGTAGCCAAAGGCGCGCTGTCTGCAGTAGTTGCGGATTCCCGTGGCGTTACTGTAGATAAAATGACTGAACTGCGTAAAGCAGGTCGTGAAGCTGGCGTTTACATGCGTGTTGTTCGTAACACCCTGCTGCGCCGCGTAGTTGAAGGTACTCAGTTCGAGTGCCTGAAAGACACGTTTGTTGGTCCAACCTTGATTGCATACTCTATGGAACACCCGGGCGCTGCTGCTCGTCTGTTCAAAGAGTTCGCGAAAGCGAATGCAAAATTCGAGGTTAAAGCTGCAGCCTTTGAAGGTGAGTTGATCCCGGCATCGCAAATCGATCGCCTGGCAACCCTGCCGACCTACGAAGAAGCAATTGCACGCCTGATGGCAACCATGAAAGAAGCTTCGGCTGGCAAACTGGTTCGTACTCTGGCTGCTGTTCGCGATGCGAAAGAAGCTGCTTAATAGCAGTCATCTTTATCAAGTATTCGCTTACGTATAAACTTATTCTGATTTTCAGGAACAATTTAAATGTCTATCACTAAAGATCAAATCATTGAAGCAGTTGCAGCTATGTCCGTAATGGACGTTGTAGAACTGATCACTGCAATGGAAGAAAAATTCGGTGTTTCCGCTGCTGCTGCTGTAGCTGTAGCTGCTGGCCCGGCTGAAGCTGCTGAAGAAAAAACTGAATTCGACGTAGTTCTGAAAGCTGCTGGCGCGAACAAAGTTGCCGTAATCAAAGCAGTACGTGCTGCAACTGGCCTGGGTCTGAAAGAAGCTAAAGACCTGGTAGAATCTGCTCCAGCTGCGCTGAAAGAAGGCGTGAGCAAAGACGACGCAGAAGCACTGAAAAAATCTCTGGAAGAAGCTGGCGCTGAAGTTGAAGTTAAATAAGCCAACCCTTCCGGTTGCAGCCTGAGAAATTAGGCTGATGGCTGGTGACTTTTTAGTCACCAGCCTTTTTGCGCTGTAAGGCGCCAGTAGAGTTTCACACTGTTTGACTGCTGGCTGTCCTGACAATGCTTGTTTCTATCGACGACTTAATATACTGCGACAGGGTGCTCGCTCTGGGTAAATCGCAATGAAATGGTTTAAGCGTGATAGCAACAGGCATTGCGGAAAGTGTTCGATTTTCCGATCAACAAAATGGTGTTGCACAAACTGTCCGCCAATGGACAGATGGGTCGACTTGTCAGCGAGCTGAGGAACCCTATGGTTTACTCCTATACCGAGAAAAAACGTATTCGTAAGGATTTTGGTAAACGTCCACAAGTTCTGGACATTCCATATCTCCTTTCTATCCAGCTTGACTCGTTCCAGAAGTTTATCGAGCAAGATCCTGAAGGGCAGTACGGTCTGGAAGCAGCCTTCCGTTCCGTGTTCCCGATTAAGAGCTACAGCGGTAATTCCGAGCTGCAATACGTCAGCTACCGCCTTGGCGAACCGGTATTTGACGTTCAGGAATGTCAAATCCGTGGCGTGACCTACTCGGCACCGCTGCGCGTTAAGCTGCGTCTGGTGATCTACGAGCGCGAAGCGCCGGAAGGCACCGTTAAAGACATTAAAGAACAAGAAGTCTACATGGGCGAAATTCCGCTCATGACCGATAACGGTACTTTCGTCATCAACGGCACCGAGCGTGTTATCGTTTCCCAGCTGCACCGTAGCCCGGGCGTCTTCTTCGACAGCGATAAAGGTAAAACGCACTCTTCCGGTAAAGTACTGTATAACGCGCGTATTATTCCTTACCGTGGTTCCTGGCTGGACTTCGAGTTCGATCCGAAAGACAACCTGTTTGTCCGTATCGACCGTCGTCGTAAACTGCCTGCGACCATCATTCTGCGTGCGCTGAACTACACCACTGAGCAGATTCTTGATCTGTTCTTTGAGAAAGTTGTTTTCGAAATTCGCGACAACAAGCTGCAAATGGAGCTGGTGCCTGAGCGTCTGCGTGGTGATACCGCGTCGTTCGACATCGAAGCCGACGGCAAAGTGTATGTGGAGAAAGGCCGCCGTATTACTGCGCGCCACATCCGTCAGCTGGAAAAAGATGATATCAAACACATCGAAGTCCCGGTTGAATACATTGCTGGAAAAGTCGCTGCAAAAGATTACGTTGATGCATCCACTGGCGAGCTGATCTGCCCGGCTAACATGGAGCTGAGCCTGGATCTGCTGGCTAAGCTGAGCCAGTCTGGCCACAAGCGTATCGAAACGCTGTTCACCAACGATCTGGACCACGGTCCGTACATGTCCGAAACCGTACGTGTCGACCCAACCACCGATCGTCTGAGCGCGCTGGTAGAAATCTACCGCATGATGCGCCCGGGTGAGCCACCAACTCGCGAAGCGGCTGAAAGCCTGTTCGAGAACCTGTTCTTCTCCGAAGACCGCTACGATCTGTCCGCGGTTGGTCGTATGAAGTTCAACCGTTCTCTGCTGCGTGACGCGATCGAAGGTTCCGGTATCCTGAGCAAAGAAGACATCATCGAAGTGATGAAGAAGCTCATCGATATCCGTAACGGTAAAGGCGAAGTGGACGATATCGACCACCTCGGCAACCGTCGTATCCGTTCCGTAGGCGAAATGGCGGAAAACCAGTTCCGCGTTGGCCTGGTACGTGTTGAGCGTGCGGTGAAAGAGCGTCTGTCTCTGGGCGATCTGGATACCCTGATGCCTCAGGATATGATCAACGCCAAGCCGATCTCCGCAGCAGTGAAAGAGTTCTTTGGTTCCAGCCAGCTGTCCCAGTTTATGGACCAGAACAACCCACTGTCTGAGATCACGCACAAGCGTCGTATCTCTGCACTCGGCCCGGGCGGTCTGACCCGTGAGCGCGCAGGCTTTGAAGTTCGAGACGTACACCCGACTCACTACGGTCGCGTATGTCCAATCGAAACGCCTGAAGGTCCAAACATCGGTCTGATCAACTCCCTGTCCGTGTACGCACAGACTAACGAATACGGTTTCCTTGAGACCCCGTATCGTAAAGTGACGGACGGTGTTGTAACCGACGAAATTCACTACCTGTCTGCTATCGAAGAAGGTAACTACGTCATCGCTCAGGCGAACTCCAACCTGGATGACGAAGGCCACTTTGTAGAAGACCTGGTAACTTGCCGTAGCAAAGGCGAATCCAGCTTGTTCAGCCGCGACCAGGTTGACTACATGGACGTTTCCACCCAGCAGGTGGTTTCCGTCGGTGCGTCCCTGATCCCGTTCCTGGAACACGATGACGCCAACCGTGCATTGATGGGTGCGAACATGCAACGTCAGGCGGTTCCAACTCTGCGCGCTGATAAGCCGCTGGTTGGTACCGGTATGGAACGTGCTGTTGCCGTTGACTCCGGTGTTACTGCAGTTGCTAAACGTGGCGGTACTGTTCAGTACGTCGATGCTTCCCGTATCGTTATCAAAGTTAACGAAGACGAGATGCATGCAGGCGAAGCGGGTATCGACATCTACAACCTGACCAAGTACACCCGTTCTAACCAGAACACCTGTATCAACCAGATGCCATGTGTGTCTCTGGGTGAGCCAATTGAGCGCGGCGACGTGCTGGCTGACGGTCCGTCTACCGACCTCGGTGAACTGGCGCTCGGTCAGAACATGCGCGTAGCGTTCATGCCGTGGAATGGTTACAACTTCGAAGACTCCATCCTCGTCTCCGAGCGTGTGGTTCAGGAAGATCGTTTCACCACTATTCACATCCAGGAACTGGCGTGTGTGTCCCGTGACACCAAGCTGGGGCCAGAAGAGATCACCGCTGACATCCCTAACGTGGGTGAAGCTGCGCTCTCCAAACTGGATGAATCCGGTATCGTATACATCGGTGCAGAAGTGACCGGTGGCGACATTCTGGTTGGTAAGGTTACGCCGAAAGGTGAAACCCAGCTGACGCCAGAAGAGAAACTGCTGCGCGCGATCTTCGGTGAGAAAGCGTCTGACGTTAAAGACTCTTCTCTGCGTGTGCCGAACGGTGTTTCCGGTACGGTTATCGACGTTCAGGTCTTTACTCGCGATGGCGTAGAAAAAGACAAACGTGCGCTGGAAATCGAAGAGATGCAGCTGAAGCAGGCTAAGAAAGACCTGTCTGAAGAGCTGCAGATCCTCGAAGCTGGCCTGTTTGGTCGTATCTACGCGGTGCTGGTTGCCGGTGGTGTTGAAGCTGAGAAGCTCGACAAGCTGCCACGTGACCGCTGGCTGGAACTGGGCCTGGCCGACGAAGAGAAACAAAATCAGCTGGAACAGCTGGCTGAGCAGTATGACGAACTGAAACACGAGTTCGAGAAAAAACTCGAAGCGAAACGCCGTAAAATCACTCAGGGCGACGATCTGGCACCGGGCGTGCTGAAGATTGTTAAGGTTTATCTGGCCGTTAAACGTCAGATCCAGCCTGGTGATAAGATGGCAGGTCGTCACGGTAACAAGGGTGTTATCTCTAAGATCAACCCGATCGAAGATATGCCGCACGATGCTAACGGTACGCCGGTAGATATCGTACTGAACCCGCTGGGCGTACCGTCTCGTATGAACATTGGTCAGATCCTCGAAACTCACCTGGGTATGGCTGCAAAAGGTATTGGCGATAAGATCAACGCCATGCTGAAACAGCAGCAGGAAGTCGCGAAACTGCGCGAATTCATCCAGCGTGCGTACGATCTGGGTACTGATGTTCGTCAGAAAGTCGACCTGAACACCTTCAGCGATGAAGAAGTGCTGCGCCTGGCTGAGAACCTGAAAAAAGGTATGCCAATCGCAACGCCAGTCTTCGATGGTGCGAAAGAGTCTGAAATCAAGGAACTGTTACAGCTGGGTGGCCTGCCAAGCTCTGGCCAGATCACACTGTTCGACGGTCGTACCGGTGAGCAGTTCGAGCGCCAGGTAACCGTGGGTTACATGTACATGCTGAAACTGAACCACCTGGTTGATGACAAGATGCACGCGCGTTCTACCGGTTCTTACAGCCTGGTTACTCAGCAGCCGCTGGGTGGTAAGGCGCAGTTCGGTGGTCAGCGCTTCGGGGAGATGGAAGTGTGGGCGCTTGAAGCATACGGCGCGGCATACACCCTGCAGGAAATGCTCACCGTTAAGTCTGATGACGTGAACGGTCGTACCAAGATGTATAAAAACATCGTGGACGGCAACCATCAGATGGAACCGGGCATGCCAGAATCCTTCAACGTACTGTTGAAAGAGATTCGTTCGCTGGGTATCAACATCGAACTGGAAGACGAGTAACTCTCGCTCAAACAGGTCACTGGTGCCGGAGTAGTTTCCGGCACCAGATTGTGCTAACTCCGACGGGAGCAAATCCGTGAAAGACTTATTAAAGTTTCTGAAAGCGCAAACTAAAACCGAAGAGTTTGATGCGATCAAAATTGCTCTGGCCTCGCCAGACATGATCCGTTCATGGTCTTTTGGTGAAGTTAAAAAGCCAGAAACCATCAACTACCGTACGTTCAAACCTGAGCGTGACGGCCTTTTCTGTGCGCGTATTTTCGGGCCAGTAAAAGATTACGAGTGCCTGTGCGGTAAGTACAAGCGCCTGAAACACCGTGGTGTGATCTGTGAGAAGTGCGGCGTTGAAGTGACCCAGACTAAAGTGCGTCGTGAGCGCATGGGCCACATCGAGCTGGCGTCTCCGACTGCCCACATCTGGTTCCTGAAATCTCTGCCGTCCCGTATCGGTCTGCTGCTGGATATGCCGCTGCGCGATATCGAACGTGTTCTGTACTTCGAATCTTATGTTGTGATCGAAGGCGGGATGACGAACCTGGAACGTAACCAGATTCTGACCGAAGAACAGTATCTCGACGCGCTGGAAGAGTTCGGTGACGAATTCGACGCGAAGATGGGTGCGGAAGCTATCCAGGCCCTGCTGAAGAGCATGGATCTGGAGCAAGAGTGTGAAACTCTGCGTGAAGAGCTGAACGAAACCAACTCCGAAACCAAGCGTAAAAAGCTGACCAAGCGTATCAAACTGCTGGAAGCGTTCGTTCAGTCTGGTAACAAACCAGAGTGGATGATCCTGACCGTTCTGCCGGTTCTGCCGCCAGATCTGCGTCCGCTGGTACCGCTGGATGGTGGTCGTTTTGCGACTTCTGACCTGAACGATCTGTATCGTCGCGTCATTAACCGTAACAACCGTCTGAAACGTCTGCTGGATCTGGCTGCGCCGGACATCATCGTACGCAACGAAAAACGTATGCTGCAGGAAGCGGTAGATGCCCTGCTGGATAACGGTCGTCGCGGTCGTGCGATCACCGGTTCTAACAAGCGTCCTCTGAAATCTTTGGCCGACATGATCAAAGGTAAACAGGGTCGTTTCCGTCAGAACCTGCTCGGTAAGCGTGTTGACTACTCCGGTCGTTCTGTAATCACCGTAGGTCCATACCTGCGTCTGCATCAGTGCGGTCTGCCGAAGAAAATGGCACTGGAGCTGTTCAAACCGTTCATTTACGGCAAGCTGGAACTGCGTGGCCTGGCCACCACCATCAAAGCCGCTAAGAAGATGGTTGAGCGTGAAGAGGCTGTCGTTTGGGATATCCTGGACGAAGTGATCCGCGAACACCCGGTACTGCTGAACCGTGCACCAACCCTGCACCGTCTGGGTATCCAAGCCTTTGAGCCAGTACTGATCGAAGGTAAAGCTATCCAGCTGCACCCGCTGGTCTGTGCGGCATATAACGCCGACTTCGATGGTGACCAGATGGCTGTTCACGTACCGCTGACGCTGGAAGCCCAGCTCGAAGCGCGTGCGCTGATGATGTCTACCAACAACATCCTGTCTCCAGCGAACGGTGAACCAATTATCGTTCCTTCTCAGGACGTTGTACTGGGTCTGTACTACATGACCCGTGACTGTGTTAACGCCAAAGGCGAAGGCATGGTGCTGACTGGCCCGAAAGAAGCTGAGCGTATTTATCGCGCTGGCCTGGCCTCTCTGCATGCGCGTGTAAAAGTGCGTATCACCGAGTATGAAAAAGCTGAAAACGGCGAACTCGTTGCGAAAACCAGCCTGATTGACACGACCGTTGGCCGTGCCATTCTGTGGATGATCGTACCGAAAGGTCTGCCTTTCTCCATCGTCAACCAGGCGCTGGGCAAGAAAGCAATTTCCAAGATGCTGAACACCTGTTACCGCATCCTGGGCCTGAAGCCGACCGTTATCTTCGCTGACCAGACAATGTACACCGGCTTTGCTTATGCAGCGCGTTCAGGTGCATCTGTTGGTATTGATGACATGGTCATCCCAGAGAAGAAACACGAGATCATCTCTGAAGCGGAAGCCGAAGTTGCTGAGATCCAGGAGCAGTTCCAGTCTGGTCTGGTAACCGCGGGCGAACGCTATAACAAAGTTATCGATATCTGGGCAGCGGCGAACGATCGTGTATCCAAAGCGATGATGGACAACTTGCAGACCGAAACCGTTATCAACCGTGACGGCGTCGAAGAGCAGCAGGTTTCCTTCAACAGCATCTACATGATGGCCGACTCCGGTGCGCGTGGTTCTGCAGCACAGATTCGTCAGCTGGCAGGTATGCGTGGTCTGATGGCGAAGCCAGATGGCTCCATCATCGAAACGCCAATCACCGCGAACTTCCGTGAAGGTCTGAACGTACTCCAGTACTTCATCTCCACCCACGGTGCTCGTAAGGGTCTGGCGGATACCGCACTGAAAACAGCAAACTCCGGTTATCTGACGCGTCGTCTGGTTGACGTTGCACAGGATCTGGTTGTTACCGAAGACGATTGTGGCACCCTCGAAGGTATCACCATGACCCCGGTTATCGAGGGTGGTGATGTTAAAGAGCCACTGCGCGATCGCGTTCTGGGTCGTGTTACTGCGGAAGACATTCTGAAGCCGGGTACTGCAGACATCCTGGTTCCACGCAACACGCTGCTGCACGAGCACTGGTGTGACCTGCTGGAAGCCAACTCTGTTGACTCAGTGAAAGTACGTTCCGTTGTATCCTGTGACACCGACTTTGGTGTATGTGCGCACTGCTATGGTCGTGACCTGGCGCGTGGCCACATCATCAACAAAGGTGAAGCCATCGGCGTTATTGCGGCACAGTCCATCGGTGAGCCGGGTACACAGCTGACAATGCGTACGTTCCACATCGGTGGTGCGGCATCTCGTGCGGCTGCTGAATCCAGCATCCAGGTGAAAAACAAAGGTAGCATCAAGCTCAGCAACGCGAAGTCTGTTGTTAACTCCGCAGGCAAGCTGGTTGTGACTTCTCGTAACACCGAGCTGAAGCTGATCGACGAATTCGGTCGTACCAAAGAGAGCTATAAAGTGCCTTACGGTGCTGTTATGGCGAAAGGTGATGGTGAGCAGGTTGCCGGCGGCGAAACCGTAGCGAACTGGGATCCACACACCATGCCGGTTATCACCGAAGTAAGTGGTTTTATCCGCTTCACTGACATGATCGATGGCCAGACGATTACTCGTCAGACCGACGACCTGACCGGTCTCTCTTCCCTGGTGGTTCTGGATTCTGCAGAACGTACCGCAGGTGGTAAAGATCTGCGTCCAGCTCTGAAAATCGTTGATGCTAACGGCAACGACGTTCTGATCCCGGGCACCGACATGCCGGCTCAGTACTTCCTGCCAGGTAAAGCGATTGTCCAGCTGGAAGATGGTGTTCAGATCGGTGCGGGTGATGCTCTGGCGCGTATTCCTCAGGAATCCAGCGGTACCAAAGATATTACCGGTGGTCTGCCGCGCGTTGCGGACCTGTTCGAAGCACGTCGTCCGAAAGAGCCGGCAATCCTGGCTGAAATCAGCGGTATCATTTCCTTCGGTAAAGAGACCAAAGGGAAGCGCCGTCTGGTGATCACGCCGCTGGATGGCAGCGATCCGTACGAAGAGATGATTCCAAAATGGCGTCAGCTCAACGTGTTTGAAGGTGAACGTGTAGAACGTGGTGACGTGGTTTCCGACGGTCCGGAAGCACCGCACGACATTCTGCGTCTTCGTGGCGTCCACGCGGTAACGCGTTACATCACCAACGAAGTACAGGACGTTTACCGTCTGCAAGGCGTTAAGATCAACGATAAGCACATCGAAGTTATCGTTCGTCAGATGCTGCGTAAAGCCACCATCGTGAATGCCGGTAGCTCCGACTTCCTCGAAGGTGAGCAGGTTGAATACTCTCGCGTTAAGATTGCTAACCGCGATCTGGAAGCGAACGGCAAACTCAGTGCGACCTTCGCACGTGATCTGCTGGGTATCACCAAAGCGTCTCTGGCAACCGAGTCCTTCATCTCCGCGGCATCGTTCCAGGAGACCACTCGTGTGCTTACCGAAGCAGCCGTTGCGGGCAAACGCGACGAACTGCGCGGTCTGAAAGAGAACGTTATCGTGGGTCGTCTGATCCCGGCCGGTACCGGTTATGCGTACCACCAGGATCGTATGCGCCGTCGCGCAGCGGGCGAAATCCCTGCTGCACCACAGGTGACTGCTGAAGATGCATCTGCCAGCCTGGCAGAGCTGCTGAACGCAGGCCTGGGCGGTTCTGACAACGAGTAATAGTTACGTCAGCCCATAAAAAAACCCGCTTCGGCGGGTTTTTTTTTGTCTGTTTGGTGAGGTTTTTGCCGGGTGGCGCTGCGCTTACCGGGCCTACGGTTCGGGGCCGTTGTAGGCCCGGTAAGCGTAGCGTCACCCGGCGTGTTAGTTCACCAGCGGTAACCGGCGATACAGCTCGATCATATCTCCCGCCAGATCCTGAATCACCATCGCGTTCATCAGATGATCCTGGGAGTGAACGGTAATCAGGTTAACCGGCAGCTTGCCGGTGCCTTCATCCATACCAATCAGCTTCGTCTGGATGGTATGCGCATGCTTAACGAATTCGCGCGACTCTTCCATCGCCTTTTCTGCGTCGGCAAAATCGCCTTTACGCGCCATCTGCAGGGCGGTTAATGCTGAACTGCGGGCTGCACCGGCATTCACCAGCAGCTCCATAATGATGGTTTCTAAATCGTCCATGGGTCACTCCAGCAGTTTGAGGGCTTTTTCGAGAACGGCATCGCCTTTCATCATGCCGTAATCCATCATGTCGATAACCGCGACCTTTTTGCCCAGCGGTTCTGCCTGTGCCTGAAGATTATTGAGTTCGTATTTGACCTGCGGGCCAAGCAACACAATGTCGGCTGCGGCGATTTCATCTTTAAACTCAGCAACCGGTACGGCTTTAATGGTTACTTCGACCCCTTTTTTCTGCGCGGCGTCTTTCATGCGTTGAACCAGCATGCTGGTGGACATTCCCGCTGCACAGCATAAAACGATGTTCTTCATAGTCAGCCTCAATGTACATGTGTTTATTGATAATTATCCCGCGCCGCCCGCTTCGACAACCGCGATACCGCGATTGTGTGTGAGGCATCACAAAGAAACCCGCATTTTCTGAAACCGGTTACAACTGTTACAGAACGGGGAAAGGCAGGGCGAAACGAGGAAGAAGCTTTCCGCCCTGGTCAGCATCCCCTGCTGACGAAGTAAGCGTAAAAAATACGGGCACAGTCTGGCAATGGCCCGTTGATCAGGTTACGTGACGCCTCGTAATAACTTCATCGGGTTGCATTCTTTCTCAGCCCGGCTGCGAGGCGCGTCCCAGCCAGCTATCCCAGTCTTTCCACACCGGCTGTAATCCCTGCAGGCTGAGCGCTTCGGCAACCTCTTCCGGGCGACGATTGTCGTGCGGCGCAAACTGTTCCAGCTCGGGGCGATTGTCGGCATAGCCGCCTGGCTGCGTTTTTGAAAAAGCACTGACGTTGTTAATGGCCAGAGGAATGACGCGATCGCGAAACGCGGGAGATTCCCGGGTCGACAGCGACAGCTCCACCTCCGGTGCCAGCAGACGAAACGCGCAGATGGTCTGTACCAGCTGGCGTTCATCCATGATCGACGCGGGCTGGATCCCCCCGGCACAGGGGCGCAGCCGTGGGAAGGAGATCGAGTACCGGCTCTGCCAGTAGCGCTGCTGCAGCCACAGCAGATGTTCCGCCACCATAAAGTTGTCGACCCGCCAGCTGTCGGAGAGCCCGGTCAGTGCCCCGAGTCCGATCTTGTCGATCCCGGCGCGGCCCAGTCGATCCGGCGTCTCCAGCCGCCAGAAAAAGTCCTGCTTTTTACCTTTCAGATGGTGCTGAGCATATACCGCCTCGTGATAGGTTTCCTGATAGACCAGCACGCCATCCAGCCCCAGCGTTTTCAGCTCACCATATTCGTCTTCTGACAGGGGTTGAACCTCCATCTGCAACGAGGCGAACTGGCGGCGAATGGCCGGGAGATGGCGACGAAAATAGTCCATCCCGACCTTAGTCTGGTGCTCGCCAGTCACCAGCAGCAGATGCTCAAACCCCATCTCGCGGATCGCGGCACACTCCCGGGCAATCTCATGTTCATCCAGCGTCTTGCGCTTGATGTGGTTGCTCATTGAAAAGCCGCAGTAGGTACAGTCGTTCGCGCACAGGTTGGAGAGATAGAGCGGAACATAAAAGCTCACCGTGTTGCCAAAGCGCTGGCGCGTCAGACGCTGGGCCCGCTGCGCCATTGGCTCAAGATACGCGCTGGCGGCGGGGGAGAGCAGGGCCATCATGTCCTCGCGCGTCGGCTGCCGGGCATTCAGGGCGCGTTCAACGTCCGCCGGGGTTTTACTGTTGATGCGCAGGCGAATATCGTCCCAGTCGAGCTGGCGCCAGCGATCGGTAAAGGTGCTCATGAGAAGGCCTCCAGAAATCCGGTTAACGGGCTCGTGGCCTGGGCTTCAGGGCTCCGTGAACCGGGGCCAGACTGACGCGCCAGCACGCCCGCCTCCACCGCCAGCCGAAAGGCCCGTGCCATGCTCACCGGATCGTCCGCGACCGCAATGGCGGTGTTGACCAGCACGGCATCGGCACCCATCTCCAGCGCCTGCGCGGCATGGCTGGGCACGCCGATGCCGGCGTCCACGATCACCGGCACCGTCGCCTGCTGAATGATAATCTCCAGCATCGTGCGGGTTTCCAGCCCCTGATTGGAACCTATCGGCGCTCCGAGCGGCATCACCGCGGCGCAACCCGCCTCTTCGAGCCGTTTGCACAGCACCGGATCGGCGCCGCAGTAGGGCAGCACCGTGAACCCCTCTTTGACCAGCATCTCCGCCGCTTTCAGCGTCTCGATGGGATCGGGAAGCAGCCAGCGGGCATCGGGATGGATCTCCAGTTTGAGCCAGTGCGTCCCCAGCGCCTCGCGCGCCAGTCGGGCGGCGAACACGGCTTCCTCCGCGGTTTTGGCTCCGGAAGTATTGGGCAGCAGGCTCACGCCCGCCTCCAGCAGCGGCGCCAGAATAGCGTCATTGTGATGACGCAGATCGACCCGCTTCATCGCCAGGGTCACAAGTTGGCTGCCGCTCTCGCGAATGGCGTCCACCATCAGCTGCGGCGAGGCGAACTTGCCGGTGCCGGTAAACAGATGCGAATCAAAGGTTTTATCAGCAATACGTAACATCTCAGCCTCCGGCAATCACCTGAAAGAGCAGGATCCGATCGCCTTCGCGGACCTGCTGTTTATCCCACTGCTCGCGCGGCAGGATCTGTTGGTTCAGGGCCAGCGCGACCCCGGGTTTTAACTGGCGCAGCTGGTGGAGCAGGGTGGCGACGGTTAAACCTTCCACGCACTGCATCGGTTCGTCGTTAAACAGGATCTGCATGCTGCCCTCCACACACCGCACAGCCGCTGGCGCGCTGCAGGGCCAGCTGTCGCCAGCTGCCCGCCCGGGCATCAAACAGGCGCAGCGCATTGCGTGGGGTCTCAATGCCGCTGAGCAGCTTGATCGCCTCCAGCGCCTGCAAGGTTCCCATCACGCCCACCACCGGCCCGACGATCCCTGCGGTGCGGCAGTTGCGTTGCGGCTCGTCATCCTCCGGCCACAGACAGCGGTAACAGCCCTGCGCCCAGGGCGGCGTCAGCACCATCATCTGGCCACCAAAACCCACAGCGCTGGCGGTAATGAGCGGAGTATTGAGCATCACGCAGGCGGCGTTGATCGCCTGGCGCGTGGCCATGTTATCGGTGCAGTCCAGCACCACGTCGGCGCGGGCGATCTCATCCTCCAGCGCTTTGCCATCCAGGCGCGTCTGCAGGGCAATCAGCCGGATATCCGGGTTAAGCTGCTGCAGCCGACGCTGCGTTACCTGCGCCTTTGGCTGGGCGATGTCGTCGGTAGTGAAGAGGATCTGGCGCTGCAAATTACTCAGATGAACCTCGTCATCGTCGGCCAGCACCAGAGTGCCGATCCCGGCCCCGGCCAGGTACAGCGCCGCCGGGGCGCCTAATCCGCCGAGACCGACCAGCAGGACCCGGCTGGCGAGCAGCTTCTGCTGCCCGTCGATGGCGATATCGTCCAGCAGGATCTGACGGCTGTAGCGCATAAAGTCACGGTCATTCATCGCCTGCTCCCGCCAGTTGCAGTAACTGCGCCGTCGCTGCCTGCCAGTCATCGGCCTGGGTGATGGCGCTTACTACCGCGATGCTCCCAACGCCGGTCGCCAGTACCGCCGGGGCGCGCTCGAGACTGATACCGCCGATGGCAACGGTAGGGTAATCCGCCAGTCGTTCGATATGCCGGGCCAGCTGCTCCAGCCCCTGAGGGGCGGAAGGCATCTGCTTGGTCTGGGTAGGGAAAACGTGCCCCAGGGCGATATAGGACGGACTCGCCGCCAGCGCCACGTCGATCTCCATATCGTCGTGGGTCGAGACGCCGAGACGTAACCCGGCGGCACGAATGGCCTCAAGATCGGTGGTCTCCAGATCCTCCTGACCCAGATGCACGCCGTAAGCCTGATGTTTAATCGCCAGGCGCCAGTAGTCATTGATAAACAGCCGGGCGTTGTAGCGACGCCCCAGGGCAATGGCCGCCACGATATCGGCTTCGACCTCATCCTCCTGCTTGTCCTTGATGCGCAGCTGGAGCGTTTGTACGCCCGCGGCAAGCAGGCGTTCGATCCACGCCACGCTGTCGACTACCGGATAGAGCCCCAGACGAAAGGGCACCGGCGGAAAGTTGGGTTGATACATTACGCCTCCTCTTTTTTGAGGTAGATTTCGCCGCCCCGGGCGCGGAAGGTTTCCGACATATCGGCCATCCCCACTTCGATGGTCTGCGCCGCGGCGTAGTCGCGCACTTCCTGGCTGATTTTCATCGAGCAGAATTTTGGCCCGCACATGGAGCAGAAGTGCGCCACTTTGCCCGACTCCTGCGGCAGGGTTTCGTCGTGGTAGGCGCGGGCGGTGAACGGGTCAAGGGCGAGGTTGAACTGATCTTCCCAGCGGAATTCAAAGCGCGCTTTTGACATGGCGTTATCGCGGATCTGCGCCCCCGGATGGCCCTTCGCCAGGTCGGCAGCATGGGCGGCAATCTTGTAGGTGATTAGCCCTTGCTTCACGTCCTCTTTATTCGGCAGGCCGAGATGCTCTTTCGGCGTGACGTAGCAGAGCATCGCGCAGCCAAACCAGCCGATCATCGCCGCGCCAATTCCGGAGGTGAAGTGGTCATAGCCCGGTGCGATGTCGGTGGTCAACGGCCCCAGGGTGTAGAACGGCGCTTCGTGGCAGTGCTCCAGCTCCTCGGTCATGTTGCGGCGGATCATCTGCATCGGCACATGGCCCGGGCCTTCAATCATCACCTGGACGTCATACTCCCAGGCAATTTTGGTCAGCTCGCCCAGGGTATGTAGCTCGGCAAACTGGGCTTCGTCGTTGGCATCGCGAATGGAACCCGGACGCAGGCCATCGCCCAGCGACAGCGATACGTCGTACGCGGCGCAGATTTCGCAGATCTCGCGGAAGTGTTCATACAGGAAGTTCTCCTGATGATGGGACAGGCACCATTTCGCCATAATAGAACCGCCGCGGGAGACGATGCCGGTCAGGCGTTTGGCGGTCATCGGCACGTAGCGCAGCAGCACGCCCGCGTGGATGGTGAAGTAGTCCACGCCCTGCTCGGCCTGCTCCAGCAGCGTATCGCGGAACGCTTCCCAGGTGAGATCTTCCGCAATGCCGTTCACCTTCTCCAGCGCCTGGTAGATGGGTACCGTGCCAATCGGCACCGGACTGTTACGCAGGATCCACTCGCGGGTTTCGTGAATATAGCGCCCGGTAGAGAGGTCCATCACCGTGTCCGCGCCCCAGCGGGTGGACCAGACCAGTTTTTCCACCTCTTCTTCGATGGAGGAGGTGACCGCCGAGTTACCGATGTTGGCATTCACTTTCACCAGGAAGTTACGTCCGATGATCATCGGCTCTGATTCCGGGTGATTAATATTGGCCGGAATAATGGCGCGGCCAGCAGCGACTTCGTCACGTACAAATTCCGGAGTGATGTTCTCCGGCAGGCGGGCGCCAAAGCCTTCTCCCGGATGCTGGTGGCGCAGCACTTCGCCACGGATGCGCTCGCGGCCCATGTTTTCGCGGATGGCGATAAACTCCATCTCTGGCGTCACTATCCCCTGGCGGGCGTAATGCAGCTGGGTCACGCATTTACCCGCTCTGGCACGCTTCGGCGTGAGCAGTCCGGTAAAGCGCAGCTCGTCCAGCCCGTCATCGGCCAGACGCTCCCGGGTATAGGCTGAGCTTTGCGCATTCAGGGTTTCGCTGTCGTTACGGGCTTCAATCCACGGCTGGCGCAGCTTCGCCAGACCCTGCTGGACGTTAATCGCCACAGCCGGATCGCCGTACGGGCCGGAGGTGTCGTACACCGGCACCGCTTCGTTCTCTTCAAACTGCGGGTTCTCTTTGCTGCCGCCGATTAACGTCGGGCTGAGCTGGATCTCGCGCATTGGCACGCGGATATCCTCCTGCGAACCCGTCAGGTAAATGCGTTTTGAGTTGGGGAAAGCAGTGCCTTCCAGGGTGTCGATAAAGTGTTGGGCGTGTGCGCGCTGTTCGCGGCGGGTCATTTTTGTGGCAGACATAGCTCGTTCCAGTAAGTTCAGGAAGTGGCTTGTCAGACGACGGATGAAGCAAGAGAGGATCGCCCGGGGGCGATACAATAAATTGACTCTTGTTCCCTTCGCAGGTCTTAACCTGATCAGGTTCCGCGGATCCCGAATTAACGGTCTCAGCCCGGCTTTCGCACTGGGCACTCCGACAAGAATAGGCTCCCCTACAGCGGGAGCAGTGAATGTAAACTACGCGTTAACGAGGAATAACTCAAGCCGGTCGGGCGACGTTATCTTCGTTGCTCGCTTTCAGATTGTGATCCAGCGCAAGGGCGATCAGGTTATCTTCCAGCGTAAAGCGTTGCTCCAGCGCCTCGCCGATATCGGAAAGCGCCTGCTGAAATTCCAGGTAGTTATCCTGATCGATGGCGTTTTCCAGCGTGGAGTCATAGTAATCCATGATTTGCTGGGTATTGGCCTCCAGCAGGGGATAGAGTTTGGTTGCCGCTAAATACGGGCTGTTGCCTTCCATTTCACGGATAAAACGTTCATAAATATTGAAATGACCGTTGGAAAGGTAGTCGACCAGGCTCTGACAGAAATCGTCCAGCGCTTTTTCATTCAGGCGCATATAGGACTCTTTGCCAGGCTTAATGCCAACGAGATTGTAGTAGGCAACAAGCAGATGTTTCCGCACGTGCAGCCAGCGATCGACCAGTTTGTTACTTCCGCCAACGCGCTCTGTCAGGTTTTCTAGCTGGTTTAGCATGTTTGACTCCGCAAGGTTAAGATTAAAAGCTGCCCACCCAAAATGTAATAGTATTGTTACCAACATGCCTGTGAAGCAAAGGTAGTGCAATAGATATGGATCGTATAATTGAAAAATCGGATCGCGGCTGGTGGTTAGTCAGCCATGAACAAAAATTATGGTTGCCCGGTGGTGAATTACCATATGGCGAGGCCGGAAATTTCGATCTTGCGGGGCAACACGCACTAAATATAGGTGAGTGGAAGGGCGATTCTGTGTGGTTGATCCAACAAAATCGTCGTCACGATATGGGATCGGTGCGCCAGGTGCTCGATCTTGATGTCGGCTTGTTCCAACTGGCGGGTCGTGCTGTGCAGCTTGCCGAGTTTTATCGCTCGCATAAGTTCTGCGGCTACTGTGGCCACACCATGCACCCGAGCAAAACCGAGTGGGCGATGCTCTGCAGCCACTGCCGGGAACGCTATTACCCGCAAATCGCGCCGTGCATCATTGTCGCTATCCGTCGGGATGACTCCATCTTACTGGCGCAACACACCCGTCATCGCAACGGGGTGCATACCGTGCTCGCCGGATTTGTCGAAGTGGGCGAAACCCTGGAGCAGGCCGTGGCGCGAGAAGTGATGGAGGAGAGCGGGATTAAGGTGAAAAATTTACGTTATGTCACCTCCCAGCCGTGGCCGTTCCCACAGTCGCTGATGACCGCCTTTATGGCCGAGTACGACAGCGGCGAGATCGTCGTCGATCCGAAAGAGCTGCTGTCCGCCGACTGGTATCGCTACGACGATTTACCCCTGCTGCCACCGCCGGGCACCGTGGCGCGCCGCCTGATAGAAGATACCGTGGCAATGTGTCGGGCTGACGATGTGTGAGACATGTTACACTGGAGATAAGACGCTTAAGGAACTGCAAAAATGACCGAACTGAAGAACGATCGTTATCTGCGTGCGCTGCTGCGCCAACCCGTTGATATCACCCCGGTATGGATGATGCGCCAGGCGGGCCGCTATTTGCCGGAATACAAAGCCACGCGCGCGCAGGCGGGCGATTTTATGTCGCTGTGCAAAAACGCGGAGCTGGCCTGTGAAGTGACCCTTCAGCCGCTGCGCCGCTATCCGCTGGACGCGGCGATCCTCTTCTCCGATATCCTGACTATCCCCGACGCGATGGGGCTTGGCCTGTACTTTGAAACCGGCGAGGGCCCGCGCTTTAGCTCGCCGATTAAGAGCAAAGCGGACATCGACAACCTGCCGATCCCGGACCCGGAGCAGGAGCTCGGTTATGTGATGAATGCGGTGCGCACCATTCGCCGCGAGCTGAAAGGCGACGTGCCGCTGATCGGTTTTTCCGGCAGCCCGTGGACGCTGGCGACCTACATGGTCGAAGGCGGCAGCAGCAAAGCCTTCACCGTGATCAAGAAGATGATGTACGCCGATCCGCTGGCGCTGCACGCCCTGCTGGATAAGCTGGCGAAAAGCGTCACCCTCTACCTGAACGCGCAGATCAAAGCCGGCGCCCAGTCGGTGATGATCTTCGACACTTGGGGTGGGGTGCTGACGGGCCGCGATTACCAACAGTTCTCGCTCTACTACATGCATAAAATTGTCGATGGCCTGCTGCGTGAAAACGAAGGTCGTCGCGTGCCGGTGACCCTGTTCACCAAAGGCGGCGGTCAGTGGCTGGAAGCCCTGGCAGACACTGGCTGTGATGCGCTGGGCCTCGACTGGACTACCGATATTGCCGATGCGCGCCGCCGCGTTGGGGACAAAGTCGCCCTGCAGGGCAACATGGATCCGTCTATGCTGTATGCTCCGGCCGCCCGTATTGAAGAAGAAGTCGCGACCATTCTGGCGGGCTTCGGTCAGGGCGAAGGCCATGTGTTTAACCTGGGGCACGGTATTCATCAGGATGTACCGCCAGAACATGCAGGCGTGTTTGTGGAGGCGGTGCACCGACTTTCTGCCCAGTATCACCTGTAAGGAGTCGTTATGGATCTTGCGTCACTTCGCGCTCAACAACTTAAACTTGCTGCGTCGGTTTCCCGTGAAGACCGGCTGGATAAAGACCCACCCGCGCTGATTGCCGGGGCGGATGTCGGGTTTGAGCAGGGCGGTGAGGTGACGCGGGCGGCGATAGTACTCCTGACCTGGCCCGAACTGGAGCTGGTCGAGTATCAGGTAGCGCGTATCGCCACCACCATGCCTTACATCCCCGGATTCCTCTCTTTTCGTGAATATCCCGCGCTGCTGGCCGCGTGGGACCAGCTTTCGCAAAGACCCGACCTGATGTTCGTCGATGGCCACGGGATCTCCCATCCGCGCCGTCTCGGCGTTGCCAGCCATTTTGGCATGCTGGTGGATGTGCCGACCATCGGGGTAGCGAAAAAGCGCCTCTGCGGTAAGTTTGAACCTCTGTCGGCAGAGCCCGGCGCGCTGGCACCCTTGATGGACAAAGGCGAACAGCTGGCGTGGGTCTGGCGCAGTAAGGCGCGCTGCAATCCGCTGTTCATCGCCACCGGCCATCGCGTCAGTACCGACACCGCGCTGGCGTGGGTCCAGCGCTGCATGAAGGGCTATCGATTACCGGAGCCGACCCGCTGGGCCGATGCGGTGGCTTCCGGCCGTCCCGCTTTTGTGCGATGGCAGGAAATTCAGCGCTGATTCAGGTAAACTGCGGTTAATTTTCGATTCGAGACTTCATCATGTTACAAAACCCGATTCACCTGCGCCTCGAGAAGCTGGAAAGCTGGCAGCATGTCACCTTTATGGCCTGCCTGTGCGAACGCATGTACCCGAACTACGCCATGTTCTGCAAGCAGACTGAATTTGGTGACGGCCAGCTGTATCGCCGTATTCTCGATCTGGTATGGGAGACGCTGACGGTCAAAGATGCGAAGGTGAACTTCGATTCTCAGCTCGATAAGCTGGAAGAGGCGATCCCGGCTGCCGATGACTATGATGTCTATGGCGTCTATCCGGCGATCGATGCCTGTGTGGCATTAAGTGAACTGATTCACTCGCGCCTGAGTGGCGAAACTCTGGAACATGCCATCGAAGTCAGTAAGGCCTCAATTACTTCCGTGGCGATGCTGGAGATGACCCAGGAAGGTCGTGAAATGACCGATGAAGAGCTCCGTTTAAACCCGGCCGTTGAGCAGGAATGGGACATCCAGTGGGAAATATTCCGTTTGCTGGCAGAGTGCGAAGAACGCGATATCGAGCTGATTAAAGGTCTGCGTGCAGACTTGCGTGAGGCAGGCGAGAGTAACATTGGTATAAATCTTCACCAGTGAAACAATAAAACGTGATTTTACGCCTGTTTTGTCATGCCTGTACTCTTCCCTTCTGCCCCCCGTCTGGTCTACATTTGGGGGGCGAAAATAAGTGGCTATCGGTGCGTGTATGCAGGAGAGTGCTTTTTTGGCATTTTCGTCGCACTCGATGCTTAGCAAGCGATAAACACATTGAAAGGATAACTTATGAACAAGACTCAACTGATTGATGTAATTGCGGACAAGGCTGATCTGTCTAAAGTACAGGCTAAAGCTGCTCTGGAATCCACCCTGGCTGCTATTACTGAGTCTCTGAAAGAAGGCGATGCTGTACAACTGGTAGGTTTCGGTACCTTCAAAGTGAACCACCGCGCTGAGCGTACTGGCCGCAACCCGCAGACCGGTAACGAAATCAAAATCGCTGCAGCTAACGTGCCAGCATTTGTTTCTGGCAAAGCACTGAAAGACGCAGTTAAGTAAGCCGCGTAGCAGTGAACAGTTTTATCGAGGGGGCGGTTTCGCCCCTTTTGTCTGTCTGGCGCCAGGCAATAGCGCTGGCAGGCATACTTTTGCTGTCCGCCTGCAGCCATGACGCCTCTCTGCCGCCTTTTACCGCCAGCGGCTACGCTGACGATCAGGGTGCGGTACGTATCTGGCGTAAAGACACGGACGATGAAGTCCATCTGCTCTCCGCCTTTAGTCCCTGGCACAGCGGCAGCACCACCACCAGTGAGTACCGCTGGCAGGGTGATACGCTTGCTTATATTGACGTGAATATCTACAGCAAGGTGCCCGAGCATGTGCGGGTGCGTTTTGACGACCACGGTGAGCTGAGCTTTATGCAGCGCGAAATCGGCGGTCTTAAGCAGCAACTCTCTACCGATCAAATTGACCTCTATCGCTACCGTGCCGACCAGGTTCGTCAGACCAGTGACGCGCTGCGACAGGGACGGGTAGTGCTGCATCAGGGGCGCTGGCATGCCGATGGCACCGTGACCACCTGCGAAGGCCAGACCCTGAAGCCGGATCTTGATAGCTGGGCGACGGAACATATTGGACGGCGTCAGAGCCACTCCTCTATGGAAGTAAGCGTGGCGTGGCTGGAAGCGCCGGAAGGGTCACAGCTGCTGCTGGTGGCTAACGAAGATTTCTGTACCTGGCAGCCGACCGAGAAGAGTTTTTAAGTTCCCTCTCCCTTGAGGGAGAGGGTCAGGATGGGGGAAAAGTTACTCCCCTCGCTCCCGCGCAATCGCACGATAACCAATATCGTTACGGCTGAAGCTGCCGTTCCAGCGAATATCCGCCATCAGGGCATAGGCGCGCTGCTGCGCTTCCGCGACCGTATGTCCCAGCGCGGTGGCGCACAGGACGCGGCCGCCGTTGGTCAGCACGCGATCGTCATCAGACAGCGTAGTGCCGGCATGGAACACCTTCGCGCCTTCAACCTGCTCCAGCGGCAGACCGTGGATCTCATCCCCGGTGCTGTAGTTGCCCGGATAACCACCCGCCGCAATCACCACGCCCAGCGACGCACGCTCGTCCCACTCGGAGGTTTTCGTGTCCAGCTTGCCTTCGCAGGCCGCCAGGCACAGATCCACCAGATCGGATTTCATGCGCAGCATGATCGGCTGAGTTTCCGGATCGCCAAAGCGGCAGTTGAACTCGATTACCTTCGGGTTGCCCAGCTTGTCGATCATCAGGCCGGCATAGAGGAAACCGGTGTAGGTATTGCCTTCAGCCGCCATGCCTTTCACGGTAGGCCAGATGATGCGGTCCATGGTGCGCTGGTGCACTTCATCCGTCACTACCGGGGCAGGGGAGTAGGCACCCATACCGCCGGTATTCGGGCCGGTATCGGCATCGCCCACGCGCTTGTGATCCTGGCTGGTGGCCATCGGCAGGACGTGCTCGCCGTCGACCATCACGATAAAGCTCGCCTCCTCACCGTCGAGGAACTCCTCGATCACGATGCGGTGGCCCGCGTCGCCAAAGGCATTACCCGCCAGCATATCCTGAACCGCGGCTTCTGCCTCTTCGAGGGTCATCGCCACGATCACGCCTTTACCGGCGGCCAGACCGTCGGCCTTGATCACAATCGGCGCGCCTTTCTCACGCAGATACGCCAGGGCGGGCTCCACTTCGGTGAAATTCTGATACTCCGCGGTCGGGATGTTATGACGCGCGAGGAAATCTTTGGTGAAGGCTTTAGAGCCTTCCAGCTGGGCGGCGCCTTCGGTTGGGCCGAAGATGGTCAGACCCGCCGCGCGGAAAGCGTCTACTACGCCAATCACCAGCGGCGCTTCCGGGCCGACGATGGTCAGGTCGATCTTTTCATTCTGGGCAAAGCTCAGCAGCGCCGGAATATCGGTCACGCCGATGGCGACGTTCTGCAGGGCGGGCTCCAGCGCCGTACCGGCGTTACCCGGTGCCACGAAGACGGTGTTCACCTGCGGTGACTGCGCCGCTTTCCACGCCAGGGCGTGCTCGCGCCCGCCGTTACCAATCACTAATACTTTCATTCTCTGCTCCGGAAATTAATGGCGGAAATGACGCATGTCGGTGAAGATCATCGCGATACCGTGTTCGTCGGCAGCGGCAATGACTTCGTCATCGCGGATAGAACCGCCAGGCTGGATCACGCAGGTGATACCCACAGCCGCAGCCGCGTCGATACCGTCACGGAACGGGAAGAAGGCGTCAGAGGCCATGGCGGAGCCTTTCACTTCCAGACCTTCATCGCCTGCCTTGATACCGGCAATTTTCGCGGAGTAGACGCGGCTCATCTGGCCTGCGCCTATCCCGATGGTCATGTTCTCTTTCGCATAGACGATGGCGTTGGATTTCACGAACTTCGCCACTTTCCAGCAGAACAGCGCATCACGCAGTTCCTGTTCGGTCGGCTGACGCTTGCTGACCACGCGCAGGTCGGCTTCTGTCACCATACCCAGATCGCGATCCTGAACTAACAGACCGCCGTTCACACGCTTGAAGTCCAGGCCCGGAACGCGTTCTGCCCACTGGCCGCAGGTCAGTACGCGAACGTTCTGTTTCGCCGCGGTGATCTTCAGGGCTTCCTCGGTGGCGGAAGGGGCGATAATCACTTCCACAAACTGACGGGAGATAATTGCCTGAGCGGTTTCAGCATCCAGTTCACGGTTAAAGGCGATAATGCCGCCGAACGCAGAGGTCGGGTCGGTTTTGTACGCGCGATCGTAGGCATCCAGAATCGAGGTGCTGACCGCCACGCCGCATGGGTTCGCGTGTTTGACGATCACGCAGGCCGGCTCGCTGAATTCTTTCACGCACTCCAGCGCCGCGTCGGTGTCCGCGATGTTGTTATAGGAGAGCGCTTTGCCCTGAACCTGCTGTGCAGTGGCAACGGAGGCTTCTTTAACCTCTTCTTCTATATAGAAGGCAGCCTGCTGGTGGCTGTTCTCACCGTAGCGCATATCCTGCTTCTTAATGAAGTTCAGGTTTAAGGTGCGTGAGAAGCGGCCGGAAGGATCTTTGCTTTCGCCATGATAGGCTGGCACCAGGCTACCGAAGTAGTTGGCGATCATGCTGTCGTAGGCGGCGGTATGTTCGAACGCTTTAATGGCGAGGTCGAAACGAGTCTCGAGATTCAGGGAGCCTTCGTTGGCATCCATCTCTTTAATAATGGCCTCGTAGTCGCTGCTCTTAACTACGATGGCAACATCTTTATGGTTCTTGGCGGCGGAGCGCACCATGGTCGGGCCGCCGATATCGATATTCTCTACCGCATCTTCCAGCGAGCAGCCTTCACGGGCAACGGTCTGGGCGAACGGGTAGAGGTTAACAACAACCATATCGATCGGCGCAATCCCGTGCTGATCCATAATGCCGTCGTCCTGGCCGCGACGACCCAGAATGCCGCCGTGGACTTTTGGATGCAGGGTTTTGACGCGTCCATCCATCATTTCCGGGAAACCGGTGTAATCGGACACTTCGGTTACCGGCAGGCCTTTATCTGCTAACAGGCGGGCGGTACCGCCAGTGGACAGCAGCTCCACACCACGTGCAGAAAGTGCCTGAGCGAATTCGACGATACCGGCTTTATCAGAAACACTGAGCAGAGCGCGGCGGACTGGACGACGTTGTTGCATGGTAAATCCCCTGGATTTGACGATTACAGAGAGCGTTAGGTGAATTTTCCACATAAAAACTCAACTAACACACCTGGCGGGGCCGCTTTATTTAGCGCGAGCATTTTAACGAAAACGTTTGCGCAACGCTCGCACATTTTCACTTTTTCGTCGCATTGTGGATAAGTCTGTGAGTAATCAGGTATAAGGCGGGGTTTTGCTGGGGAATGCAGCAGTCAGTCATTTTTCTGTCATTTAAGGGTTGCGGGCTGCGGAGAACTCCCTATAATGCGCCTCCATCGACACGGCGGATGTGAATCACTTCACACAAACAGCCGGGTCGGTTGAAGAGAAAAGCGAAAAATAAACGCTTGACTCTGAAAGAGGAAAGCGTAATATACGCCACCTCGCAACGGTGAGCGAAAGCCGCGTTGCACTGCTCTTTAACAATTTATCAGACAATCTGTGTGGGCACTCAAAGTGACATGGATTCTTAACGTCGCAAGACGATAAATGAATACCAAAGTCTCTGAGTGAACATACGTAATTCATTACGAAGTTTAATTCACGAGCATCAAACTTAAATTGAAGAGTTTGATCATGGCTCAGATTGAACGCTGGCGGCAGGCCTAACACATGCAAGTCGAGCGGTAGCACAGAAGAGCTTGCTCTTCGGGTGACGAGCGGCGGACGGGTGAGTAATGTCTGGGAAACTGCCTGATGGAGGGGGATAACTACTGGAAACGGTAGCTAATACCGCATAACGTCGCAAGACCAAAGAGGGGGACCTTCGGGCCTCTTGCCATCAGATGTGCCCAGATGGGATTAGCTAGTAGGTGGGGTAATGGCTCACCTAGGCGACGATCCCTAGCTGGTCTGAGAGGATGACCAGCCACACTGGAACTGAGACACGGTCCAGACTCCTACGGGAGGCAGCAGTGGGGAATATTGCACAATGGGCGCAAGCCTGATGCAGCCATGCCGCGTGTATGAAGAAGGCCTTCGGGTTGTAAAGTACTTTCAGCGAGGAGGAAGGTGTTGCGGTTAATAACCGCAGCAATTGACGTTACTCGCAGAAGAAGCACCGGCTAACTCCGTGCCAGCAGCCGCGGTAATACGGAGGGTGCAAGCGTTAATCGGAATTACTGGGCGTAAAGCGCACGCAGGCGGTCTGTCAAGTCGGATGTGAAATCCCCGGGCTCAACCTGGGAACTGCATTCGAAACTGGCAGGCTAGAGTCTTGTAGAGGGGGGTAGAATTCCAGGTGTAGCGGTGAAATGCGTAGAGATCTGGAGGAATACCGGTGGCGAAGGCGGCCCCTGGACAAAGACTGACGCTCAGGTGCGAAAGCGTGGGGAGCAAACAGGATTAGATACCCTGGTAGTCCACGCCGTAAACGATGTCGACTTGGAGGTTGTTCCCTTGAGGAGTGGCTTCCGGAGCTAACGCGTTAAGTCGACCGCCTGGGGAGTACGGCCGCAAGGTTAAAACTCAAATGAATTGACGGGGGCCCGCACAAGCGGTGGAGCATGTGGTTTAATTCGATGCAACGCGAAGAACCTTACCTACTCTTGACATCCAGAGAACTTAGCAGAGATGCTTTGGTGCCTTCGGGAACTCTGAGACAGGTGCTGCATGGCTGTCGTCAGCTCGTGTTGTGAAATGTTGGGTTAAGTCCCGCAACGAGCGCAACCCTTATCCTTTGTTGCCAGCGGTTAGGCCGGGAACTCAAAGGAGACTGCCAGTGATAAACTGGAGGAAGGTGGGGATGACGTCAAGTCATCATGGCCCTTACGAGTAGGGCTACACACGTGCTACAATGGCGCATACAAAGAGAAGCGACCTCGCGAGAGCAAGCGGACCTCATAAAGTGCGTCGTAGTCCGGATTGAGTCTGCAACTCGACTCCATGAAGTCGGAATCGCTAGTAATCGTAGATCAGAATGCTACGGTGAATACGTTCCCGGGCCTTGTACACACCGCCCGTCACACCATGGGAGTGGGTTGCAAAAGAAGTAGGTAGCTTAACCTTCGGGAGGGCGCTTACCACTTTGTGATTCATGACTGGGGTGAAGTCGTAACAAGGTAACCGTAGGGGAACCTGCGGTTGGATCACCTCCTTACCTTAAAGAACCTGCCTTTGTAGTGCTCACACAGATTGTCTGATGAAAAGTAAAAAGCAAGGCGTCTTGCCGAAGCAGACTTCAGTGTCCCCTTCGTCTAGAGGCCCAGGACACCGCCCTTTCACGGCGGTAACAGGGGTTCGAATCCCCTAGGGGACGCCACTTGCTGGTTTGTGAGTGAAAGTCACCTGCCTTTATATCTCAAAACTAACTCTCTGAGTTACGTTTGAGATATTTGCTCTTTAAAAATCTGGATCAAGCTGAAAATTGAAACGACACGCCGTGTCTGTTCTCCGTAATAAGAGCAGATAAGCGGTGTGTCAGAGTCTCTCAAATTTTCGCAAGTCGATGATGAATCGAAAGAAACATCTTCGGGTTGTGAGGTTAAGCGACCAAGCGTACACGGTGGATGCCTAGGCAGTCAGAGGCGATGAAGGACGTGCTAATCTGCGATAAGCGTCGGTAAGGTGATATGAACCGTTATAACCGACGATTTCCGAATGGGGAAACCCAGTGTGACTCGTCACACTATCGTTAAGTGAATACATAGCTTAACGAAGCGAACCAGGGGAACTGAAACATCTAAGTACCCTGAGGAAAAGAAATCAACCGAGATTCCCCCAGTAGCGGCGAGCGAACGGGGAGTAGCCCGGAGTCTGAATCAGCATGTGTGTCAGTGGAAGCGTCTGGAAAGTCGCAGGGTACAGGGTGATACTCCCTGTACACGAAGATACACTTGCTGTGAACTCGAAGAGTAGGGCGGGACACGTGGTATCCTGTCTGAATATGGGGGGACCATCCTCCAAGGCTAAATACTCCTGACTGACCGATAGTGAACCAGTACCGTGAGGGAAAGGCGAAAAGAACCCCGGCGAGGGGAGTGAAAAAAAGAACCTGAAACCGTGTACGTACAAGCAGTGGGAGCACCCTTGTGGTGTGACTGCGTACCTTTTGTATAATGGGTCAGCGACTTATATTCTGTAGCAAGGTTAACCGTATAGGGGAGCCGAAGGGAAACCGAGTCTTAACTGGGCGTTAAGTTGCAGGGTATAGACCCGAAAACCCGGTGATCTCAGCCATGGGCAGGTTGAAGGTTGGGTAACACTAACTGGAGGACCGAACCGACTAATGTTGAAAAAAATTAGCGGATGACCTGTGGCTGGGGGTGAAAGGCCAATCAAAACCGGGAGATAGCTGGTTCTCCCCGAAAGCTATTTAGGTAGCGCCTCGTGAATTCATCTCCGGGGGTAGAGCACTGTTTCGGCTAGGGGGCCATCCCGGCTTACCAACCCGATGCAAACTGCGAATACCGGAGAATGTTATCACGGGAGACACACGGCGGGTGCTAACGTCCGTCGTGAAGAGGGAAACAACCCAGACCGCCAGCTAAGGTCCCAAAGTCATGGTTAAGTGGGAAACGATGTGGGAAGGCACAGACAGCCAGGATGTTGGCTTAGAAGCAGCCATCATTTAAAGAAAGCGTAATAGCTCACTGGTCGAGTCGGCCTGCGCGGAAGATGTAACGGGGCTAAACCATGCACCGAAGCTGCGGCAGCGACACTATGTGTTGTTGGGTAGGGGAGCGTTCTGTAAGCCGTCGAAGGTGTGCTGTGAGGCATGCTGGAGGTATCAGAAGTGCGAATGCTGACATAAGTAACGATAAAGCGGGTGAAAAAAACCCGCTCGCCGGAAGACCAAGGGTTCCTGTCCAACGTTAATCGGGGCAGGGGTGAGTCGACCCCTAAGGCGAGGCCGAAAGGCGTAGTCGATGGGAAACAGGTTAATATTCCTGTACTCGGTGTTACTGCGAAGGGGGACGGAGAAGGCTATGTTGGCCGGGCGACGGTTGTCCCGGTTTAAGCATGTAGGCGGAGGTTCCGGGTAAATCCGGAACCTTGTTAACGCTGAGGTGTGATGACGAGGCACTACGGTGCTGAAGCAACAAATGCCCTGCTTCCAGGAAAAGCCTCTAAGCATCAGGTAACATCAAATCGTACCCCAAACCGACACAGGTGGTCAGGTAGAGAATACCAAGGCGCTTGAGAGAACTCGGGTGAAGGAACTAGGCAAAAATGGTGCCGTAACTTCGGGAGAAGGCACGCTGATGTGTAGGTGAAGCCCCTGCGGGTGGAGCTGAAATCAGTCGAAGATACCAGCTGGCTGCAACTGTTTATTAAAAAACACAGCACTGTGCAAACACGAAAGTGGACGTATACGGTGTGACGCCTGCCCGGTGCCGGAAGGTTAATTGATGGGGTTAGCGGCAACGCGAAGCTCTTGATCGAAGCCCCGGTAAACGGCGGCCGTAACTATAACGGTCCTAAGGTAGCGAAATTCCTTGTCGGGTAAGTTCCGACCTGCACGAATGGCGTAATGATGGCCAGGCTGTCTCCACCCGAGACTCAGTGAAATTGAAATCGCTGTGAAGATGCAGTGTACCCGCGGCAAGACGGAAAGACCCCGTGAACCTTTACTATAGCTTGACACTGAACACTGGTCCTTGATGTGTAGGATAGGTGGGAGGCTTTGAAGCGTGGACGCCAGTCTGCGTGGAGCCATCCTTGAAATACCACCCTTTAATGGCTGGTGTTCTAACGTAGACCCGTAATCCGGGTTGCGGACAGTGTCTGGTGGGTAGTTTGACTGGGGCGGTCTCCTCCTAAAGAGTAACGGAGGAGCACGAAGGTTAGCTAATCCTGGTCGGACATCAGGAGGTTAGTGCAATGGCATAAGCTAGCTTGACTGCGAGAGTGACGGCTCGAGCAGGTGCGAAAGCAGGTCATAGTGATCCGGTGGTTCTGTATGGAAGGGCCATCGCTCAACGGATAAAAGGTACTCCGGGGATAACAGGCTGATACCGCCCAAGAGTTCATATCGACGGCGGTGTTTGGCACCTCGATGTCGGCTCATCACATCCTGGGGCTGAAGTAGGTCCCAAGGGTACGGCTGTTCGCCGTTTAAAGTGGTACGCGAGCTGGGTTTAGAACGTCGTGAGACAGTTCGGTCCCTATCTCGCCGTGGGCGCTGGAGAATTGAGGGGGCTGCTCCTAGTACGAGAGGACCGGAGTGGACGCATCACTGGTGTTCGGGTTGTCATGCCAATGGCACTGCCCGGTAGCTAAATGCGGAAGAGATAAGTGCTGAAAGCATCTAAGCACGAAACTTGCCCCGAGATGAGTTCTCCCTGAGCCTTTAAGGCTCCTGAAGGAACGTTGAAGACGACGACGTTGATAGGTCGGGTGTGTAAGCGCAGCGATGCGTTGAGCTAACCGATACTAATGAACCGTGAGGCTTAACCTTACAACGCCGAAGCTGTTTCGGCGGATTTGAGAGATTTTCAGCTGATACAGATTAGTCACTGCGCCTGCGGGCGGGGTGAACAACAGAATTTGCCTGGCGGCTGTAGCGCGGTGGTCCCACCTGACCCCATGCCGAACTCAGAAGTGAAACGCCGTAGCGCCGATGGTAGTGTGGGGTCTCCCCATGCGAGAGTAGGGAACTGCCAGGCATCAAATCACGCGAAAGCCCATCCTCACGGATGGGCTTTTTGCGTTGCGCCGGGAAAACCCCCCGGGCGGCGGCTGCGCCTTACCCGGCCTACGGGACCAGTGCTTTAGTAGGCCCGGTAAGCGTAGCGCCACCGGGCAATCCTGCCACACTCAACCCCCTTCCTTGAAACTTTCTCACCTTTCACATGCAGACTCGACATTTGCCTTATTCCTGGTTATTGTCAGCTATCTGGATGTCTAAACGTTTATACGTATGCTTTGAGGATCTAAGGTTATGCCGATTCGGGTGCAGGACGAGCTACCAGCCGTCAATTTCTTGCGTGAGGAAAATGTCTTTGTCATGAAGGCATCGCGCGCTACAGGTCAGGAAATTCGTCCTCTGAAGGTGCTTATCCTCAACCTGATGCCGAAGAAGATTGAGACGGAGAATCAATTCCTCCGCTTGCTCTCAAACTCCCCCCTCCAGGTCGATATTCAGCTGTTGCGTATTGATGCGCGTGAGTCCCGCAACACGCCTTCGGAGCATCTTAATAACTTCTACTGTAACTTTGATGATATCCGCGACGACAATTTCGATGGACTGATTGTCACCGGTGCGCCGCTGGGCCTGGTTGAGTTCAACGACGTGGCCTACTGGCCGCAGATTAAGCAGGTGCTGGAGTGGGCCAAAGATCACGTCACCTCCACGTTGTTTGTCTGTTGGGCGGTGCAGGCGGCACTCAATATTCTTTACGGTATCCCTAAGCAGACCCGCAGCGAAAAACTTTCTGGCGTCTACGAACACCATATTCTGCACCCCCATGCACTGCTGACGCGGGGCTTTGATGACACCTTCCTGGCTCCCCATTCACGCTATGCCGATTTCCCGGCAGCACTGATCCGTGACTACACCGATCTGGAGATCCTGGCAGAAAGCGAGGAGGGGGATGCCTACCTGTTCGCCAGCAAAGATAAGCGTATTGCTTTTGTTACCGGTCATCCCGAGTACGATCCCGATACTCTGGCGAGCGAATATTTCCGCGATGTGGAAGCGGGTTTGAACCCGGACGTGCCCTATAACTATTTCCCGCAAAACGATCCGCAGAACAAACCGCGGGCAACCTGGCGCAGTCATGGCAACCTGCTGTTTACTAACTGGCTCAACTATTACGTCTACCAGATCACGCCATACGATCTGCGCCACATGAATCCGACACTGGAGTAATCCTCTGAGGATCTTGATCCTGTAGCGTTTCAGCTCTCCAGTTAAGGCACCTTAGGGTGCCTTTTTTATTTCCGAAATCCCCTCCGCTTGATGAATGATTTTTAATCTAATAAATATCAATCGCTTAAGTTCATTTTAAATTAAAAATGGAAATAGTTTTTGATTTTGCGATAAATATGGATAGTCTTAATTTTGCTGAACGAAAACTACACAACGATCTTTCGTTCGCGTGGGGAAATGAATTCGGATCAACGACGAGGAGCAGTGGAATGAATCAACAGGCAACCATTATCGATGAACTGGCCTTTAACCAACCGCATGGCGAGCAGGAGCAGCAGATTCTGACGCCAGATGCCGTTGAGTTTCTTACCGAGCTGGTGACCCGCTTCACGCCAAAACGCAATAAGTTACTGGCCGCACGTATCCAGCAGCAGCAAGACATTGATAACGGACAGCTGCCTGACTTTATTTCGGAAACCGCTTCCATTCGTGAAGGTGACTGGACGATCCGCGGCATTCCGCAGGATCTGCAGGACCGACGCGTCGAGATCACCGGGCCGGTAGAGCGTAAAATGGTGATCAATGCGCTGAATGCCAATGTGAAAGTCTTTATGGCGGATTTTGAAGATTCGCTGGCGCCCGACTGGAACAAAGTGATCGAAGGCCAGATCAACCTGCGCGACGCGGTGAACGGCACCATCAGTCACACCAATGAAGCCGGCAAAATTTATCAGCTTAAACCTAACCCGGCGGTCCTGGTCTGCCGCGTGCGCGGCCTGCATTTACCGGAAAAGCATGTTACCTGGAACGGGGAAGCGATCCCGGGCAGCCTGTTCGACTTTGCCCTCTATTTCTTCCATAACCATAAAAATCTGCTGGCAAAAGGCAGCGGCCCCTATTTCTACTTGCCGAAAACCCAATCCTGGCAGGAAGCGGCCTGGTGGAGTGAGGTCTTCAGCTATGCCGAAGACCGTTTCGACCTGCCGCGCGGCACCATCAAAGCCACGCTGCTGATTGAAACCCTGCCGGCGGTGTTCCAGATGGATGAGATCCTGCATGCCCTGCGTGACCACATCGTTGGTCTGAACTGCGGCCGCTGGGATTACATTTTCAGCTATATCAAGACCCTGAAAAACCATCCCGATCGTGTTCTGCCGGATCGCCAGGTGGTGACCATGGACAAATCATTCCTGAATGCCTACTCGCGTCTGCTGATCAAAACCTGCCACAAACGCGGCGCCTTCGCGATGGGCGGCATGGCGGCCTTTATTCCGAGCAAAGACAGCGAGCGTAACAATCAGGTGCTGAACAAAGTGAAGGCCGACAAGGAGCTGGAAGCCAGCAACGGCCATGACGGCACCTGGGTGGCGCATCCCGGACTGGCCGATACCGCCATGGAGGTGTTCAACCGCATTCTGGGCGATAACAAAAATCAGCTGCACGTAACCCGCGAAGAGGATACGCCAGTCACCGCCGCACAGCTGCTCGAGCCGTGCGAGGGCGAGCGCACCGAAGAGGGAATGCGTGCCAATATCCGCGTGGCGGTGCAGTACATCGAAGCGTGGATCTCCGGCAACGGCTGTGTGCCGATTTACGGTCTGATGGAGGATGCCGCCACCGCTGAGATCTCCCGTACCTCTATCTGGCAGTGGATCCACCATCAGAAGACCCTCAGCAACGGCAAACCGGTCACCAAAGCCCTGTTCCGCGAGATGCTGTCGGAAGAGATGCTGAACATTCAGGACGAACTGGGCGAGCACCGCTTCAGCAGCGGCCGCTTCGACGCCGCCGCACGCCTGATGGAACAGATCACCACCTCAGATGAGCTCATCGACTTCCTGACGCTGCCTGGCTACCGCCTGCTGGCCTGATTTCACCACATAACAATATGGAGCATCTGCACATGAAAACCCGTACCCAACAAATCGAAGCATTACAGAACGAGTGGACTCAACCGCGCTGGGAAGGCATTGAACGCCCTTATAGCGCAGAGGAAGTGGTGAAGTTACGCGGCTCGGTCAACCCCGAGTGCACTCTGGCGCAGCTGGGGGCGGCCAAAATGTGGCGTCTGCTGCACGGCGAATCGAAGAAGGGTTACATCAATAGCCTCGGCGCGCTGACGGGCGGCCAGGCGTTGCAGCAGGCGAAAGCGGGCATTGAAGCGGTCTATCTGTCGGGCTGGCAGGTCGCGGCGGACGCCAACCTGGCGTCCAGCATGTACCCGGATCAGTCTCTCTATCCGGCAAACTCTGTCCCGGCGGTGGTGGAGCGGATCAACAATACCTTTCGCCGTGCGGATCAGATCCAGTGGGCGTCCGGCATTGAGCCAAACGATCCGCGCTTTGTGGATTACTTCCTGCCGATTGTCGCCGATGCCGAAGCGGGCTTTGGCGGGGTGCTGAACGCCTTCGAGCTGATGAAATCGATGATTGAAGCCGGTGCAGCGGCCGTTCACTTCGAAGATCAGCTGGCCTCGGTGAAAAAGTGCGGGCATATGGGCGGTAAAGTGCTGGTGCCAACGCAGGAGGCGATCCAGAAACTGGTGGCTGCCCGTCTGGCCGCTGACGTGCTGGGCGTTCCGACGCTGGTGATTGCCCGTACCGATGCTGATGCCGCAGACCTGATCACCTCCGATTGCGACCCTTACGACAGCCAGTTTATTACCGGGGAACGTACCAGCGAAGGCTTCTACCGTACCCATGCCGGCATTGAGCAGGCGATTAGCCGCGGCCTGGCCTATGCTCCTTATGCCGATCTGGTGTGGTGCGAAACCTCTACCCCGGACCTGGCGCTGGCTAAACGCTTCGCTGACGCCATTCATGCGAAATACCCGGGCAAACTGCTGGCCTATAACTGCTCACCGTCCTTCAACTGGCAGAAAAACCTGGACGATAACACCATCGCCAGCTTCCAGCAGGCGCTGTCGGACATGGGCTACAAGTATCAGTTCATCACCCTCGCGGGCATTCACAGCATGTGGTTCAACATGTTCGACCTGGCGCACGCCTACGCCCAGGGCGAGGGGATGAAGCACTACGTCGAGAAGGTCCAGCAGCCGGAGTTCGCGGCAAGCCAAAAGGGCTACACCTTTGCCTCACATCAGCAGGAAGTGGGAACGGGCTACTTCGACAAAGTCACCACCATCATTCAGGGCGGCGCCTCCTCCGTGACCGCGCTGACCGGCTCGACCGAAGAAGCACAGTTCTGATAACGGAAACGCCCGGTGGCGCTACGCTTACCGGGCCTACGGTTCTGTTTCCTGGGGAGAGGGAAGCTATGTCGCGTGGCCTGGAGTTACTGATTGCACAAACCATTCTGCAGGGCTTCGATGCCCAGTATGGTCGTTTCCTTGAAGTGACGTCCGGGGCGCAACAGCGCTTTGAGCAGGCCGACTGGCACGCCGTGCAGCAGGCGATGAAGCAGCGTATTCACCTTTATGATCATCACGTTGGGCTGGTGGCGGAGCAATTGCGCTGCATCACCGGGCACACCAGTACCGATGCCGCGTTCTTACTGCGTGTGAAAGAGCATTACACCCATCTGCTGCCGGATTACCCTCGCTTTGAAATTGCGGAAAGCTTTTTCAATTCCGTCTATTGTCGGCTGTTCGATCACCGCTCGCTGTCACCGGAGCGGCTCTTTATTTTCAGCTCTCAATCCGGACAACGTTTTCGCACCCTGCCGCGGCCGCTGGCGAAAGATTTCTTTCCCGATCAGGGCTGGGAGGCGTTGTTAACCAAAGTGTTAGCCGATCTCCCCCTGCGGCTGCCCTGGCAAAATCGCCCGCGTGATGTCGGGTATATCATCGCCCATTTGTCTGACACGCTGGGTGCAGACAAGCTGCGCAACGGCCATCTGCAGGTCGCGAACGAACTCTTCTATCGCAACAAAGCCGCCTGGCTGGTGGGCAAGCTGGTTACGCCGGACGTCACGCTGCCGTTTCTGCTGCCCATTCATCGCAGTGATGAAGGGGAGCTGATGGTGGATACCTGCCTGACCACCAGCGCCGAGGCGAGCATCGTTTTCGGCTTCGCCCGCTCCTATTTTATGGTTTATGCCCCGCAGCCTGGCGCGCTGGTGGCGTGGCTGCGGGAGATCCTTCCGGGTAAAACCACCGCTGAGCTCTATATGGCGATAGGGTGTCAGAAGCATGCCAAAACCGAGAGCTACCGGGAGTATCTGCACTATATCGCCCATGCCGACGAGCAGTTTATTGAAGCCCCGGGTATTCGCGGCATGGTGATGCTGGTCTTTACCCTGCCGGGGTTTGACCGGGTGTTTAAGGTGATTAAGGACAAATTCGCCCCGCAAAAAGAGATGTCTGCCGCCCACGTGCGCGCCTGCTATCAGCTGGTTAAAGAGCACGATCGCGTCGGGCGAATGGCGGATACCCAGGAGTTTGAGAACTTCGTACTCGATAAGCGACAGATTGCGCCGGAACTGATGGCGCTATTGCTTCAGGAAGCGCCGGGAAAAATCAGCGATCTGGGCGACCGGATTATCATCAGCCATCTCTACATTGAACGACGGATGGTGCCGCTCAATATCTGGCTGGAGCAGGCGGAGGGACAGGCCCTTCACGACGCCATCGAAGAGTACGGCAATGCTATCCGCCAGCTGGCGGCAGCTAACATCTTCCCGGGCGATATGCTGTTCAAAAACTTCGGCGTCACCCGACACGGGCGGGTGGTGTTCTACGATTACGACGAAATCTGCTACATGACGGAAGTGAATTTCAGGGAGATCCCGCCGCCGCGTTACCCGGAGGATGAGCTCGCCAGCGAGCCCTGGTACAGCGTCTCACCGGGAGATGTCTTCCCGGAAGAGTTTCGTCACTGGCTCTGCGCTGACCCGCGCATCGGGACGCTATTTGAGGAGATGCACGCCGATCTGTTTCGCGCCGACTACTGGCGGGGCCTGCAAAAGCGCATCCAGAACGGTCATGTGGAAGATGTGTATGCTTACCGGCGTAAGCAGAGGTTTAGCATCAGATTTGCGGTTTAACGCCCGGTGGCGCTGCGCTTACCGGGCCTACGGTCCGAATGTAGGCCCGGTAAGGCGCAGCCGCCACCCGGCAAAACCATCTTAACGGATCCCACCATACGCCAGCGTGACCTCTTTCGCCGCCTTAATCACCAGCGCACCCAACTCGGTCACCCGGTCATCGGTCATTCGCGAGATTGGCCCGGAAATAGAGATGGCGGCAAAGGGCTCGCGATGCTCGTCATAGATGCAGGCGGCAAGACAGCGCAGACCCAGCGCATGCTCCTCATCATCAAAGGAGTAGCCGCGCTTGCGCGTCAGGGCCAAATCCTCTTTCAGATGCACCGGAGACACCAGCGTCGCATGGGTATAGGCGTGTAAGCCTTTGCGGTGCAGCAGCCCGGTAACCTGCTCTTCGCTCAGCTGGGACAGGAATGCTTTTCCCGCCCCGGAGGCGTGCATCGGCAGCTTGCCGCCAATCGGCGCCGACATGCGCATCAGCTGGGTACACTGTACCTGGTCGATAATAATCGCCTGATGATCGCTCTGGTCGAGCACCGCCAGGTTGACCGTCTCGCCGGAGTCTTCCATCAGTTTGCGCAGGATCGGGTGCACGATAGCGAGTAGGTTACGGCTCTGCAAAAAGCTGCTGCCGACGATAAACGCGTGGGCACCTACGGACCAGTGCCCCAGCTCGCCCACCTGACGGACAAAGCCCAGCTGCTGCATGGTGGTAAGCAGGCGATGGGTAGTGGAGTTCGGCAGGCCAGCCTGCTGGGCCAGCTCGGTCAGCGCCACGCTGCTGTGCGACTCGGCTATCCACTCCAGCAGTTTGAGGCCCCGCGTCAGGGACTGGACTTGTCCGCCCGCCGGGGCGGTTGCGGCGGCGGGTTTTCTGCCGCGTTTAGCGGGAACGGTGGCAACCATGACAGGCTCCTTTTTCTGTATCGTGGAAATCATTTTCGTTTTATTTGGCTGTTTTGCAACCGCTATCCTTACTGATCGGAGGAGTTATAGTGAACATGTCTCATGTTACCGCGGTGTGACTTTTCCCCTTTGCAAGATTATGCCAGTATGGTCTGCTGGCCTTTTGGCCTGGTTGAGCGTTGGCGGGAGCAAGTGTGAGCAGCAAAGTAGATCAACTGCGTGCGCAGTTAAATGAACGCATTCTGGTGCTGGATGGCGGTATGGGCACCATGATCCAGAGCTATCGTCTGAGTGAAGACGACTTTCGCGGCGACCGCTTCGCCGACTGGCCCTGCGATCTGAAAGGTAACAACGACCTGCTGGTGCTCAGCAAGCCAGAGATTATCGCCGCCATTCATTACGCCTATTTCGAGGCGGGCGCGGATATCGTTGAGACCAACACCTTCAACTCGACAACTATCGCCATGGCGGATTACGAGATGGAATCCCTGTCGGCGGAGATCAACTATGAGGCGGCGAAGCTGGCGCGTGCCTGTGCCGACGAATGGACGGCCCGCACGCCAGAGAAACCGCGCTACGTCGCAGGCGTGCTTGGTCCGACCAACCGCACCGCCTCTATCTCTCCGGATGTGAACGATCCGGCATTTCGTAATATCACCTTTGACCAGCTGGTGGCGGCGTACCGCGAGTCGACCCGTGCGCTGGTGGAAGGCGGTTCCGATCTGATCATGATTGAAACGGTCTTCGATACCCTCAACGCCAAAGCCGCTATCTATGCGGTGAAAGAGGAGTTCGAGGCCCTCGGCGTGGATCTGCCGATCATGATCTCCGGCACCATCACCGATGCCTCTGGCCGAACCCTGTCCGGGCAGACCACCGAAGCCTTTTATAACTCCCTGCGCCACGCCGATGCCCTGAGCTTTGGCCTGAACTGTGCGCTGGGGCCGGACGAACTGCGCCAGTACGTACAGGAACTGTCGCGCATCGCCGAATGCTACGTGACCGCTCACCCGAACGCCGGCCTGCCGAACGCCTTCGGTGAATACGATCTCGACGCCGCTACCATGGCGGCGCAGATCCGCGAATGGGCCGAGTCCGGGTTCCTGAATATTGTCGGCGGCTGCTGCGGCACCACGCCGGAGCATATCGCCGCCATGAGCAACGCCGTGGCAGGCCTGCCGCCGCGTAAATTACCCGAGCTGCCGGTTGCCTGCCGACTGGCCGGGCTTGAACCGCTGAACATCGGTGATGAGAGCCTGTTTGTGAACGTCGGGGAACGTACCAACGTCACCGGCTCCGCGAAGTTCAAGCGTCTGATCAAAGAGGAGAAATACAGCGAAGCGCTGGATGTGGCCCGCCAGCAGGTAGAGAGCGGCGCGCAAATTATCGATATCAACATGGATGAGGGGATGCTCGACGCCGAAGCGGCGATGGTGCGTTTCCTCAACCTGATCGCCGGTGAGCCGGACATTGCCCGTGTGCCGATCATGATCGACTCCTCGAAATGGGAAGTTATCGAGAAAGGGCTGAAGTGCATTCAGGGCAAGGGCATCGTTAACTCCATCTCCATGAAAGAGGGGGTTGAGCCCTTTATCCATCATGCCAAACTGGTGCGCCGCTACGGTGCCGCCGTGGTGGTGATGGCCTTTGATGAAGTGGGCCAGGCGGATACCCGCGAGCGTAAAATTGAGATCTGCCGCCGCGCGTACCAGATCCTGACCGAAGAGGTCGGCTTCCCACCGGAAGACATTATTTTTGACCCGAACATCTTTGCCGTGGCGACGGGTATCGAAGAGCATAACAACTATGCCCAGGACTTTATCGGTGCCTGTGAAGACATCAAGCGCGAGCTGCCGCACGCCCTGATCTCCGGCGGCGTCTCCAACGTGTCGTTCTCGTTCCGCGGTAACGACCCGGTGCGTGAAGCCATCCACGCGGTGTTCCTCTACTACGCCATCCGCAACGGGATGGACATGGGGATCGTTAACGCCGGCCAGCTGGCGATTTACGACGATCTGCCAGCGGAGCTGCGCGATGCGGTAGAAGATGTGATCCTTAACCGCCGAGACGACGCGACCGAGCGCATGCTGGAGCTGGCGGAGAAATACCGCGGCAGCAAAGCCGACGACGGCGCCAACGTTCAGCAGGCCGAGTGGCGCTCGTGGGACGTGAAAAAGCGTCTCGAATATTCGCTGGTAAAAGGCATCACTGAGTTTATCGAGCTGGATACCGAAGAGGCCCGCCAGCAGGCCGCGCGCCCGATTGAGGTGATCGAAGGCCCGCTGATGGACGGCATGAACGTGGTCGGCGATCTGTTCGGCGAGGGTAAAATGTTCCTGCCGCAGGTGGTGAAATCCGCCCGCGTGATGAAGCAGGCGGTGGCGTATCTCGAGCCCTACATCGAAGCCAGCAAAGAGAAAGGCTCCAGCAACGGCAAGATGGTGATTGCCACCGTAAAAGGCGACGTGCACGACATCGGCAAAAACATCGTCGGCGTAGTGCTGCAGTGTAATAACTACGAAATTATCGACCTGGGCGTGATGGTGCCGGCGGATAAAATCCTCAAAACCGCGCGCGAGGTGAATGCTGACCTGATTGGCCTCTCGGGGCTGATTACCCCGTCGCTTGACGAGATGGTCAACGTGGCGAAAGAGATGGAGCGCCAGGGCTTTACCCTGCCGTTGCTGATTGGCGGGGCGACCACCTCGAAAGCGCACACGGCGGTGAAGATCGAGCAGAACTACAGCGGGCCGACGGTGTACGTACAGAACGCGTCGCGCACGGTGGGCGTGGTCTCGGCGCTGCTTTCAGCAACCCAGCGCGACGACTTTGTTGCCAGAACCCGCAAAGAGTACGAGACGGTACGTATCCAACACGCGCGCAAAAAGCCGCGCACCCCGCCGGTCACCCTGGCCGCGGCTCGTGATAACGACCTGGCCTTTGACTGGTCAAGCTATACGCCGCCGGTTGCCCATCGTCTGGGCGTGCAGGAGGTGACGGCCAGCATTGAAACCCTGCGCAACTACATCGACTGGACGCCGTTCTTTATGACCTGGTCGCTGGCCGGAAAATATCCGCGCATCCTCGAAGATGAAGTGGTGGGTGAAGAGGCCCAGCGCCTGTTTAAGGATGCCAACGACCTGCTCGATCAGCTCAGCGCGGAGAAAACCCTCAACCCGCGCGGCGTGGTGGGGCTGTTCCCGGCCAACCGTGTGGGCGATGACATCGAGATCTATCGCGATGAAACTCGCACCCACGTGCTGACGGTCAGCCATCATCTGCGTCAGCAGACCGAGAAGGTCGGTTTTGCCAACTACTGCCTGGCCGATTTCGTCGCGCCTAAGCTGAGCGGTAAAGCGGACTACATCGGTGCCTTTGCCGTAACCGGCGGGTTGGAGGAGGACGCGCTGGCGAATGCCTACGAAGCGCAGCATGATGATTACAATAAAATCATGATTAAAGCGATTGCCGATCGTCTGGCCGAGGCCTTTGCCGAATACCTGCATGAGCGGGTGCGTAAAGTGTACTGGGGCTATGCCCCGAACGAGAACCTCAGCAATGAGGAGCTGATCCGCGAGAACTACCAGGGCATTCGTCCGGCCCCGGGTTATCCGGCCTGCCCGGAGCACACCGAGAAAGGCACTATCTGGCAGCTGCTGGATGTTGAAACCCATACCGGCATGAAGCTCACCGAATCTTTCGCCATGTGGCCTGGGGCGTCGGTGTCCGGCTGGTATTTCAGCCATCCTGACAGCAAGTACTACGCCGTGGCGCAGATCCAGCGCGATCAGGTGGAGGATTATGCCCTGCGTAAAGGGATGAGCGTTTCGGAAGTGGAGCGTTGGTTAGCACCGAACCTCGGCTACGACGCAGACTGACCTGGCTTACTTGCCAGCTTGCACCAGGGCTGTCCTCACTCGGGTCACGTACTTTGTGTACGCTCCCCTCACTGCGGGCAGTCCGTGTGCAATCTGACTGCGCCGCCGACGGTCAGTGTCCGGTTCACGTCACGTTTCCTTACAACAAACAGGGCACCCACAGGGTGCCCTGTCTCTTTCTTACGTTTGACCCCTTATACTGATCGAAGGCTCCTTCGGCATTGCCCGGTGGCGCTCTCGCTTACCGGGCCTACAGCGCGCAACGAGCCTCAGGAAAACGTATAACGAAAAGGAGAACCTACATCCGTGCTGACTCTGCTACATCTGCTTTCTGCCGTGGCGTTGCTGGTCTGGGGCACGCACATTGTCCGTACCGGCGTGATGCGTGTTTTTGGTGCCCGCTTACGTACTGTACTCAGCCGCAGCGTTGAGAAAAAACCGCTCGCGTTCTGCGCCGGCATTGGCGTGACCGCGCTGGTGCAAAGCAGCAACGCCACCACCATGTTGGTCACCTCGTTTGTGGCGCAGGATCTGGTGGCGCTGACCCCTGCGCTGGTGATTGTCCTCGGTGCCGACGTGGGGACCGCGCTGATGGCGCGGGTGTTAACCTTCGATCTCTCCTGGCTGTCGCCGCTGCTGATTTTCATCGGCGTGATATTTTTCCTTGGCCGTAAACAGACCCGCGCCGGACAGCTGGGACGGGTGGGGATCGGCCTTGGCCTGATTCTGCTGGCGCTGGAGCTGATCGTCCAGGCCGTCACACCCATTACCCAGGCCAGCGGCGTGCAGGTCATCTTCGCCTCGCTGACCGGCGATATCCTGCTGGATGCGCTGATTGGCGCGGTGTTTGCCCTGATTAGCTACTCCAGCCTGGCGGCGGTGCTGCTAACCGCCACGCTCACCGCGGCGGGGATCATCTCCTTCCCGGTGGCCCTGTGTCTGGTGATTGGCGCTAACCTCGGCTCCGGCCTGCTGGCGGTACTCAATAATAGCGCCGCCAACGCCGCGGCCCGTCGCGTGGCGCTCGGCAGCCTGCTGTTTAAGCTGGTGGGTAGCCTGGCCATCCTGCCTTTCGTCTATCCGCTGGCGAATCTGATGGATAACCTGTCGCTGCCGGAATCGGAGATGGTGATCTACTTCCACGTCTTTTATAACCTGGTGCGCTGCCTGGCGATGGTACCCTTTGCCGGGGTGATGGCGCGGTTCTGTGAACGGATTATCCGCGATGAACCCGAGCTCGATGCGCGCCTGAAACCGAAACATCTGGACACCTCAGCTCTGGATACCCCGGCGCTGGCGCTGGCCAATGCCGCTCGGGAAACACTGCGCATGGGCGATGCCATGGAGCAGATGCTGGAGGGGCTGAAAAAGGTGATGCACGGCGAACCGCGGGAAGAGAAAGCGCTGCGCAAGCTCGCGGATGACATCAACGTGCTCTATACCGCCATCAAGCTCTATCTGGCGCGGATGCCAAAAGATGAGCTGGCGGAAGAAGAGTCCCGCCGCTGGGCGGAGATCATAGAGATGTCGCTCAACCTGGAGCAAGCCTCCGATATCGTCGAACGCATGGGGAGTGAAATCGCTGACAAATCGCTGGCGGCCCGCCGGGCGTTTTCCCTCGAAGGGGTCAAAGAGCTGGATGCGCTGCACGATCAGCTGCTTGCCAACCTCAAGCTGGCGATGTCGGTCTTTTTCTCCAGCGATCTGGCCAGCGCTCGTCGCCTGCGTCGTAACAAGCACCGTTTCCGCATCCTCAACCGCCGCTATTCCCACGCGCACGTTGACCGGCTGCACCAGCAGAACGTGCAAAGTATCGAGACCAGCTCCCTGCATATGGGGCTACTGGGCGACATGAAGCGTCTGAACTCCCTGTTCTGCGCGGTGGCGTACAGCGTGATGGAGCAGCCGGATGAAGATGATGGCCGGGATGAGTATTAATCTGCGTTAAGCCTTTGGCGCGGGCAACGACGCCGGGGGCTTGCGCAAGATAGCCAGGACCATACTGAATGCGTCTCGTATTTCCTGGTACTTAGCTTTTTACCAGCCCAAACCTGGGGTATATTTCGCCTCTACAGGAGAAATTATGCTGTCAACTCAATCTACCCGATTAAACAAATACATTAGCGAGAGCGGGATCTGCTCGCGCCGCGAGGCTGACCGTTACATTGAACAGGGCAACGTGTTTATCAACGGTAAACGCGCCACCATTGGCGATCAGGTCGTCCCTGGCGACGTGGTCAAAGTGAATGGTCAATTGATCGAGCCCCGGGACGAAGAAGACCTGGTGTTTATCGCGCTGAATAAACCGGTTGGCATTGTCAGTACCACGGAAGATGGCGAGCGCGACAACATCGTTGATTTCGTCAACCACAGCAGCCGTATCTTCCCGATTGGCCGTCTGGATAAAGACTCCCAGGGATTAATTTTCCTCACCAACCACGGCGATCTGGTGAATAAGATCCTGCGTGCCGGTAACGACCACGAGAAAGAGTACATCGTCACGGTCAACAAGCCGGTGACGGACGAATTCATTCGCGGGATGGGGGCGGGCGTTCCGATCCTCGGCACGGTCACGAAGAAGTGCAAGGTGAAGAAAGAGGCGCCGTTCGCCTTCCGTATCACCCTGGTTCAGGGCTTAAACCGCCAGATCCGCCGTATGTGCGAACATTTTGGCTTTGAAGTGACGAAGCTGGAGCGTACGCGCATCATGAACGTCAGCCTCTCCGGCATTCCGCTGGGCGAGTGGCGCGATCTGACCGGGGACGAGTTGATTGAGCTGTTTAAGCTGATCGAGAACTCATCCTCAGAAGCGAAGCCGAAAGCGAAGGCAAAACCGAAAACGCAGGGCATCAAGCGACCGGTGGTCAAGGCCCCACAGGCGGAAGAGAAAAGTAAAGCCAAACCGGCCGGGAATGGAAAACGCTTTACCCAGCCAGGGCGCAAAAAGAAAGGGCGCTGATCAGCGCCTTCCACGGGTTGGGGTATTCGCCGACCAGGAGAATGTCGCCTCTTTATCCACCTTATAAGCCTGCGCTTTTTTAAGCTTGCGGGCTTGTTTGGCTTCCAGTTCACGCTGCGCCATCAGTTTGTCGATGTACTCTTTCTTAACGTGATTGGTTTCGGCGTTGGTCAGCAGTCGGCCATGGGCGATACGGGCGCGATCGAGCAGGGTTTTCAGTTCGCGCTGCTCGCTTTCCGTCATGTCTTTCTGGGTCAATCTCGGTGTGGACATACCTGAAGCCTCCTGTGAGAGAGGCTTCAGTGTAAAGCATGCCTTCGCAGTCGCGAAGCTGAATTAACCTTCCTTCACCACATCGCGTTTCTTTTGTTCATCGATCGGCTTACCCGACCAGTAACCCGCCAGCAGCGAGCCGGACAGGTTATGCCATACCGAGAACAACGCACCCGGCAGAGCCGCCAGCGGCGAGAAGTAAATTTTGCCGAGCGCAGCGGCCAGGCCGGAGTTCTGCATCCCGACCTCAATCGCCAGCGTGCGGCAGGTGGATTCGTCAAAGCCGAACAGCTTTCCGCCCCAGTAACCGCCCAGCAGGCCGATGGTGTTATGCAGAACCACGGCGATAATCACCACAAAACCGACAGAGGCGATATGCGCCGCAGAACCGGCGACCACGGCGCTGATAATGGCCAGAATACAGACCATCGAAAACGCCGGCAGATACGGCTCCACGGCTTTCACCAGTCGAGGGAACAGATGGTGGATAATCAGCCCCAGCGCAATCGGGATCACCACGATCTGCAGAATGCTCAGCAGCATTCCCATCACATCCACCTGAATGTGGGCATCCACGTACAGACGCGTCAGCAGCGGGGTTGCTACCACGCCCACCAGCGTGGAGACGGAGGAGATGGTCACCGACAGCGCCACATCGCCTTTCGCCAGATAGATCATCACGTTGGAGGCCGTACCGCTGGCCACGCTTCCCACCAGCACCATCCCGGCGGAGAGGTCAGGCGGCATCTTAAAGGCGATAGCCAGCGCCCATGCCGCCAGCGGCATCACCAGGTAGTGCAGGAAAATACCCGCCGCGACCGGGGCCGGGCGTGACAGCACGCGTTTAAAATCGTCGACTTTCAGGTGCACGCCCATGCCGAACATGATCAGCATCAGCAGCGTGGTGACCCACGGGCCGATAGCGGTAAAGGTGGATGGCGTGTAATACGCGAGAACGGAGAGCAGCAGCGCCCATAACGGGAACAGCCGGGTAATGGCGGATAACATACGGATTCCTTGCGATTGTGTTGTGTCATGTAGTTATAAAAAAGCCGGGTTCGAGCCCGGCTTAGAGATATTGTTTATCCTGCTAATGAATTTTGTTCAACCAAATTTTCTTCATGATCCCGGGTGAAGACTTTCCCAGCTCAGCCCAAAGCGGGTGAGATATTTGCGCAGCCTGTCGGCATCGTTAGGGTTGACCTTTTTCATCCGGGAGACCGCAAAGAGTTCGCGACCGGCCTCGGATAATGAGGCGCTACGGCGGCACACCTCCAGCACGGTTTCCAGCTGTCGCTGGTCGAAGAGATCGAGCGCCATCGCCGCGGATGGCGTGGCGATTTGCCAGCTCTCCTGCAGCCTGACGATCTCTTCCTCAACAAGCGCTAAGGTGATGCGTCCCTGTTCGGCAAGCGTGGCCATCCGCGCCACAGAGGAACCCAGTTCACGAAAGTTACCCCGCCACAACGCCTGAGGCGAGTCAGCAAAACGCAGATAGCGCTCACGTGCCTCTCTGTCGAAACGCACCTGGGATTGCGCTTCAGTCGCGAAGCGTTGCAGTTCGTACTCCACGTTGGGGGCGATATCCTCCCGACGCTGCGCCAGGCCGGGCAGGGCAAAACTCCACATATTGATACGGGCCCAGAGATCCTCACGGAAGCGACCTTCCGCCACCCACTGGCGCATATCCCGGTGCGTACCGGCAATCAGCTGAAAATCGCTCCTGACCTCTTTATCAGAGCCAAACGGGAAGAAGGTTTTTTCTTCGATGGCCTTCAACAGCATGGCTTGTTCGTCGAGGCCCAGTTCGGCGATCTCATCTAAAAACAACACGCCGCCGTCGGCCTCACGCAGCAACCCGGCACGCGCCGTTGCCGCCCCGGTAAATGCCCCTTTGACATGGCCGAAAAGGGTCGACATGGCGTTGTCACCCCGCAGCGTGGCGCAGTTTACTGCCACCAGCCTGCCCGTCAGCTGATGGCGGGATTGCTTAAGCTGGTAAATACGGTTGGCGAGGAAGGATTTTCCGGCCCCCGTTGGGCCCGTCAGTAATACAGGGGCGGTCGAGCGCAGCGCCACGCGTTCAATCTGATCGATCAGGGCGTTGAAGGTGGCATTGCGGGTATCAATCCCGGCTTTGAGGAACGAAACGGATTCCTGCTGCTCGCGCTGAAAGCGGCTGGTCAGCGCGGCATAGCGGCTTAAATCCAGGTCGATGATCGAGTAACGTCCGACAGGCACTGCCTCTTCGGGCGCATCCCTGCTGGCAGGGCCGGTCTGGATCAGGCTGGCGGGAAGATACCGCGCTTCGGTCAGCAAAAACCAGCAGATCTGCGCCACGTGCGTGCCGGTGGTGATATGCACCAGGTACTCTTCATGCTCGGTGTCAAACTTGTAGTGGGTGGCGAAGTCGAGGAACGCGGCGTAGACCTCTTCAAAATCCCAGGGATCGGCAATGGTGACGGGCCACGGGCGCACGGTGGTATGGGGCGAGAGCAGCCTGATATCTTCCGTTATCTGTTCCGCCATTCCCCGATCCAGGGGCTGGTGGAGGAGCTCAAGCCTGTCGACGGGGAGGTCGGGCTGCTGGCAAAGCCCGACCGTCGGGCGCCATTTGCGTAAGCGGTTGGCCCGCTTGCCGCGTTTGTCCATCACCGTGCCCAGGACCCCAATAACCACTCGCCGCTTTTTCATGTTTATCCTTCAAGATAAAAACCGATACTAAAAGATAAAAATATTCTGCGGCTTAAGCAACGCCTGAAGAAGCTATTTGGATTAAAGTAATTATAATCAAAAGGATATGTTTTATTTATGAAGGCTTAATATTCTGGCACGCTTCTGGCAATACGTCTCAGTAACAGACATCCCTGAGGGTGAGCACCATGAAACAGAATGATTTTGACGTATTAACGGCGCATCACAGCGCACCGGTAAAAATGTGGACGCACGGGGTTCCTGTAGAGCCAGAGGCGCGCGAGCAGTTGCTGAACACTGCGAAGATGCCGTTTATTTTCAAACATCTGGCGGTGATGCCGGATGTGCATCTCGGGAAAGGGTCCACCATTGGCAGCGTGATCCCCACCAAAGGGGCCATTATTCCGGCGGCGGTGGGGGTGGATATCGGCTGTGGGATGATCGCCGTGCGGACGTCGCTGCTGGCAGGCGATCTGCCGGATAACCTTCACGGGCTGCGCAGCGCCATTGAACAGGCGGTGCCGCACGGGCGCACCAACACCCGCTCCCGTCGCGACAAGGGGGCGTGGGAAAAGACGCCGGATGAAGTGGATAACCACTGGCGTCAGCTGGCGCCGCGCTTTAAGCGACTGACGGATAAATATCCGCAACTGCTGAAAACCAATAACCATCAGCATCTGGGGACGCTGGGCACCGGGAACCACTTTATCGAGGTGTGCTTGGACGAGCAGCAACGCGTGTGGGTCATGCTGCACAGCGGCTCACGTGGCGTGGGTAATGCGATTGGCAACGTGTTTATCACCCTGGCGCAGAAGGATATGCAGCAGCATATCGCCAACCTTCCTGACAGGAATCTGGCCTATTTCCAGGAGGGGAGCCGACACTATAACGACTACATCGAGGCCGTGGAGTGGGCGCAGGATTTTGCCCGCCATAACCGCGAGGTGATGATGTCGCGCGTGCTGGCCGCGCTGTCGCGCATCGTGCCAAAGCCTTTTCTGACCCAGCAGGAGGCGGTGAATTGCCATCACAACTATGTGCAGAAAGAGCGTCATTTTGGTGAAGAGGTGCTGGTGACCCGCAAAGGGGCAGTGTCGGCACAGAAGGGCGAAATGGGCATCATCCCCGGCTCGATGGGGGCGAAGAGCTTTATCGTGCGCGGCCTGGGCAATGAGGAGAGCTTCTGCTCCTGTAGCCATGGGGCAGGACGGGTGATGAGCCGCACGGCGGCCAAAAAACGCTTCACCGTTGCCGATCAGATCCGCGCCACGGCCCACGTCGAGTGCAGAAAAGACAACGAGGTCATCGATGAAATCCCGATGGCCTATAAAGACATCGATGCCGTCATGGCGGCGCAAGCATCCCTGGTCGAAATCGTCCATACGTTGCGCCAGGTGGTATGTGTAAAAGGATAAAGCAGATGGCTGATAACGGTTTGGATACCGCCATGCGCGAGCGTGTGCGGCAGCAACTCAACGAAATAGAGCAACGATTCAATGTGACCGTGCTGTATGCCTGTGAATCGGGCAGCCGCGGCTGGGGCTTTGCATCGCCGGATAGCGATTATGACGTGCGCTTCCTGTATGTGCATAAACCTGACTGGTATTTGCGCGTCGAGCCGCAGCGGGATGTCATTGAGCTGCCCATAGACGACGAACTCGACGTGAGCGGTTGGGAGTGGCGCAAGGCGCTTGGCCTGCTGAAAGCGGCTAACCCCACGCTTATCGAGTGGCTGGATTCGCCGGTGGTCTATCAGCAGAGCGACAAGGTGATAACTGAGCTACGCGCGCAGGTGCCCGCCTGGTTCTCCCCCGTGCGTGCGCGCTGGCACTACTACTCTATGGCGCGCAAAAATTTCCGCGGCTATTTGCAGGACGCAGAGGTCCGACTGAAAAAGTACTTTTACGTCCTGCGTCCTCTATTAGCGGTGCGGTGGGTGGAGGCCGGAAAAGGTATGCCACCGATGCGTTTTGCCGAACTGCTGGCGGGAAGCGAGCTTGATGCGCCGTTACGTCAGGAAATCGATGACCTGCTGGCGATAAAACAGCGTGCGGGAGAAGCGCAATACGGCCCCAGACGGCCTTTGCTGCATGCTTTCATCACTCAGGAGCTGGCGCGGGGTGAAAACCCTCCTACGCTGCCGGACAGCCGTAATGGCAAGATAGCCTCGCTGGATTCGCTGCTGATGAGAACGGTACTGGCAGGATAAAAAAATGGCCCGGTTTCCCGGGCCATTTTTCTGTTACTCAAACAAGTTATGATGCAGTTTCTGCACGACCTGCTCGGCTTCGGCGCCAGGCACCAGGAAGCACAGGTTGTAGCTGGAAGCACCATAGCAAATCATGCGGATGTTGAACGGCTCCAGCACGCCAAACACCTCTTTGCCCACGCCGCTGGCGCGGGACAGCTCGTTACCGATGATCGCCACCAGGGCGAGATCTTCTTCCACCTCAACACGGCACAGTTCCGAAAGCTCCATCAGCAGAGACTGCGTCAGCAGGGTATCGCCGGTGGAGGTGGAGCCGGTAGTATCCAGGGTCAGGGCGATGTTCACTTCTGAAGTGGTCACCAGATCTACCGAGATGCTGTGGCGCGCCAGAATACTGAACACTTCGGCCAGGAAGCCGCGGGAGTGCAGCATGCTCAGGCTGTGCAGGGTCAGCAGGGTCTGTTTGCGACGCAGCGCCAGAGCGCGGAACAGCGGTGGGTTTTCAGTGGTGTTGCACACCATGGTACCGCCCGCTTTTGGATCCTTGCTGGAGCCCACGAACACCGGAATGTCGCTGCGAACGGCAGGCATCAGCGTTGCCGGGTGCAGCACTTTCGCGCCAAAGGTCGCCATCTCAGCGGCCTCTTCAAAGGCGATCACATCAATACGTTTTGCCGCAGGCACCACGCGCGGGTCGGTGGTGTAGATGCCCGGCACGTCCGTCCAGATATCGACGCGGGAGGCCTGCAGGGCTTCACCCAACAGGGCGGCGGTGTAGTCGCTGCCGCCGCGGCCCAGCGTGGTGGTACGGCCTTTGGCTTCGCTACCGATAAAGCCCTGGGTGATGACAATCCCTTCCGCCAGGCGCGGCGCCAGCTGTTGGGTCGTCAGTTCGGCAATGGTGGTAACGTCCGGCTCGGCGCGGCCAAAGCGGTCGCTGGTGCGCAGCACTTTACGCACGTCAAACCACTGCGACTGAACGTTACGCTCGCGCAGCACTTCAACGAACAGCAGGGTCGACATCAGCTCACCGTGGCTGACCAGCTCGTCGGTCAGGGCGGTAGAGGTGGCCAGAGAGGCGGCTTCCGCCAGGGTGATAATATTTTCCAGCAGGCGCTCGATCTCTTCGCTAATCACGCTCGGATCGCGCAGGCGGCTAAGAATATCGAACTGAATTTTGTGCAGCGCTTCGAGCTTAGCCTGGCGCTCGCTCGCTTCCAGCCCTTCAGCAAGGGCGACCAGCAGATTGGTGACGCCAGCCGAAGCGGACAACACCACCAGGCGGGTATCAGGATCGGCCAGCACCACATCGGCGCTGCGGTTCATGGCATCGTAATCGGCCACGCTGGTACCGCCAAATTTGGCGACAACAAAACTCGTCATAACAACCTCGTGTCAGGGAAGGAAAAAAGCGACCATGGCACAAGGACAAAATAGTTTTATCGGTGCAGGCGCAAATACCGTGTGTATAAATAAAATGTGTGGAGGATCCTGTCAACGCCGGGATTATGCGGATTTTTCATGCTGCCTTCCATATGAGAAACAGGACTTATAACAGCTATACTTTTGGGGCTTTTGCGACGCACTTGATACAGGCCAGGCCAATGGCATAAAAACCATCACAATTTTCAGCGACAGAGGCTACAATCGACCGAGGTCACAATTCTCAATTCAGAAGAGTATTGCTATGAAAAATATCAATCCAACGCAGACTTCAGCCTGGCAGGCATTACAGAAACATTTTGAAGAAATGAAAGACGTCACCATCGCGGACCTGTTCGCGAAAGACGGCGATCGTTTCAGCAAGTTCTCCGCGACCTTCGACGATCGGATGCTGGTGGATTTTTCCAAAAACCGCATCACCGAAGAGACGCTGGCAAAACTGCAGGATCTGGCGAAAGAGACCGATCTGAGCGGTGCCATCAAGTCCATGTTCTCTGGTGAGAAGATCAACCGCACCGAAGATCGCGCGGTGCTGCACGTGGCCCTGCGTAACCGTAGCAATACCCCAATTATCGTTGACGGCAAAGATGTTATGCCGGAAGTGAACGCCGTCCTGGAAAAGATGAAATCCTTCTCTGAAGCGATCATCTCAGGTCAATGGAAAGGCTACACCGGCAAAGCGATCACCGACGTGGTGAACATCGGTATCGGCGGCTCCGACCTCGGCCCGTTCATGGTGACCGAAGCGCTACGTCCGTACAAAAACCACCTCAACATGCACTTTGTCTCTAACGTCGATGGAACCCACATCGCGGAAGTGCTGAAAAACGTGAACCCGGAAACCACCCTGTTCCTGGTGGCGTCTAAGACCTTCACCACTCAGGAAACCATGACCAACGCCCACAGCGCGCGCGACTGGTTCCTGAAAACGGCCGGTGACCAGCAGCACGTAGCGAAACACTTCGCGGCGCTCTCCACCAACGCCAAAGCGGTAGGCGAGTTCGGTATCGACACTGCCAACATGTTTGAATTCTGGGACTGGGTTGGCGGACGCTACTCCCTGTGGTCCGCTATCGGCCTGTCGATCATCCTCTCCGTGGGCTACGACAACTTTGTTGAGCTGCTCTCCGGCGCGCACGCGATGGATAAACACTTCTCCACCACCGCACCAGAGAAAAACCTGCCGGTACTGCTGGCGCTGATCGGCATCTGGTACAACAATTTCTTCGGCGCTGAAACCGAAGCGATCCTGCCATACGACCAGTACATGCACCGTTTCGCGGCCTACTTCCAGCAGGGCAACATGGAATCCAACGGTAAATACGTTGACCGTAACGGCGACGCCGTGGATTACCAGACTGGCCCAATCATCTGGGGCGAGCCAGGCACCAACGGTCAGCACGCGTTCTACCAGCTGATCCACCAGGGCACCAAGATGGTTCCTTGCGATTTCATCGCCCCGGCCATCACGCATAACCCGCTGTCTGACCACCATCCGAAGCTGCTGTCGAACTTCTTCGCGCAAACTGAAGCGCTGGCGTTCGGTAAAGCGCGTGATGTAGTTGAGCAGGAGTATCGCGATCAGGGTAAAGATCCGGCGACGCTGGACCACGTGGTACCGTTCAAAGTGTTCGAAGGCAACCGTCCGACCAACTCCATTCTGCTGCGTGAGATCACCCCATTCAGCCTGGGCGCGCTGATTGCCCTGTATGAGCATAAAATCTTCACCCAGGGCGCAATCCTGAATATCTTCACCTTTGACCAGTGGGGCGTAGAGCTGGGCAAACAGCTGGCTAACCGCATTCTGCCAGAGCTGGGTGATAACCAGGATATCAACAGCCACGACAGCTCCACCAACGGTCTGATTAACCGTTATAAAGCCTGGCGCGCATAAGTAAGTCTGCTGCGGTCTGTGTGCCCGGTGGCGCTACGCTTACCGGGCCTACAAAACCCCGTAGGCCGGGCAAACGGAGTGCCGCCCGGCAGATCTGCACAAAATATAAACAAAAAATATAGATCCCCGTCACATTTTTGCGTTATACAGGAACCTCGCCCCGGAGAATGAGGTGCTGTATGACATCCCTGACTCGCCCACGCGTTGAGTTTATCTCAACCATTCTGCAGACCGTGCTGAACCTGGGTCTGCTGAGCCTTGGCCTGATCCTGGTCGTCTTCCTCGGTAAAGAGACGGTGCATCTGGCTGATGTGCTTTTTGCCCCTGAGCAAACCAGCAAATACGAGCTGGTTGAAGGGCTGGTGGTTTACTTTCTCTACTTCGAATTTATCGCCCTGATCGTGAAGTACTTTCAGTCTGGCTTTCACTTCCCGCTGCGCTACTTTATCTACATTGGTATCACCGCGATTGTGCGACTGATTATCGTCGATCATAAATCGCCCCTCGACGTGTTGCTCTACTCGGCGGCAATCCTGCTGCTGGTAGTCACACTCTGGCTGTGCAACTCGAAGCGGCTAAAACGGGAATAAAAAAAGGCGGCCCGAGGGCCGCCGAATACAGTCACAAGTTTGGATCAAGACATCAAGGCAAAGTTGAGGGTTGCAGTGGCATAACAATGAAACTTAACCTTTCACACCCCCCGCGGTCAGGCCGTTCACCAGCCAGCGCTGAGCCAGCAGGAACACGACGGTGATCGGGATAGCGGAGAGTACGGCGGCTGCGGCAAAATCGCCCCACAGGTAGTTTTGTGGGTTGAGGTATTGCTGCATCCCTACCGCCAGGGTGTAGCTGTTCACATCCCGCAGCAGCAGTGATGCGACCGGCACTTCGGTGATGGCGGCGATAAACGACAGAATAAAGACCACCGCCAGAATCGGCACGGAGAGCGGCAGCAGCACCAGGCGGAACGCCTGCCATGGGGTGGCGCCATCCAGCGAGGCCGCTTCTTCCAGCGAGTTGTCGATGGTTTCGAAATAGCCCTTGATGGTCCAGACGTGCAGCGCGATCCCGCCGAGGTAGGCGAAGATCACCCCACCGTGGGTGTTCAGGCCGATGAACGGCACGTACTGGCCGAGGCGGTCAAACAAGGCGTACAGGGCGACCAGCGACAGTACCGCCGGGAACATCTGGAAAATCAGCATCCCTTTCAGCAGCGTCGCTTTCCCTTTGAAGCGCATACGGGCAAACGCGTAGGCGCAGGTGGTGGAGAGGGTCACGATACCGATCGCGGTGATGGTGGCGACTTTCACCGAGTTCCACAGCCACAGCAGCACCGGGAACGGCGGCGGCGTCACGCGGCCATCGGCGTGCTCCACGCTGAAGCCCAGCGCCAGCTTCCAGTGCTCCCAGGAGATCTCATCCGGGATCAGGCTGCCTGTCGCGAAGTTACCCGAACGCAGGGAGATGGCGATAACCATCAGCAGCGGGAACATGATCGCCGCGATAAAAATCAGCAGGCCCAGGTGGGTCGCAAAGAGGCGCAACTTCTGAGATTTGGGTTGAACCATAGACATAATCAGTGCCCTCCTTAGTCAAATTTCATGCGAGTAGCTTTCAGGTTTACAATCGCCAGCGCGCCTACCAGCAGGAAGATCAGGGTGGCAATCGCTGCCGCCAGACCGAAGTCCTGGCCGCCGCCGCCTTCGAAGGCGATACGGTAGGTGTAGCTTACGAGCAGGTCGGTATAACCGGCTGGCGTGGTGGTGCCGAGACGGTCCGGGCCACCGTTGGTCAACAGCTGAATCAGCACGAAGTTGTTAAAGTTAAAGGCGAAGCTGGCAATCATCAGCGGCGTCAGCGGCTTGATCAGCAGCGGGAGCGTAATCTTAAAGAAGTTCTGGAACGGGGTCGCACCGTCCATCGCCGAGGCTTCGTACAGGTCATCCGGGATCGCCTTCAGCAGCCCCATGCACAGGATCATCATGTACGGATAGCCAAGCCAGGTGTTGACGATAACGATCATGGTGCGGGCGGTGGTCGGATCGCTGAACCAGGCCGGCTTGATGCCAAACAGCCCGCTCAGCATCATGTTGATTTCACCAAAGCTCTGGTTGAACAGACCCTTGAAAATCAGAATCGAGATGAACGACGGCACGGCATAGGGCAGGATCAGCAGGACGCGGTAAATCGCTTTCCCTTTCAGCGCTTCCCACTGGACCAGGCAGGCCAGCACCATGCCGACGGCTACGGTCAGGATCACGGTCAGTATCGAGAAGACCACGGTCCAGACGAAGATGGCGAAGAACGGCTTCTGAATGCCTTCGTCGGTGAAGACGCGGGTAAAGTTGTCCCAGCCGATGGTCACGGTGTAGCCCGGGCTGAGCTTATCGTCGCCCCAGTTACCGTCGGCATTGACGGACTGGTAGAAACCAATCTCATTGTTCGGGCGGTACTTCACGCCGGTCTGGTTGTTGGTGAGCGTGCTGTTATCGCCCAGCGTGTAGAGCGGACGTGTGCCGGAGAACTGGCGCAGCGAGCTCATGATCACTTTGCTTTCATCCGGCAGCTCGGCGGTCACCTGGGTCAGCGCCTGGCGGTTCTGGGTGATAACACGCAGGTTAGCGCGTTCCCCTTCCGGCAGCGCGTCCGCTTCTTTCAGGGCCAGTTTCTGCTCGCCGCCAAATTTAAAGGCATCGGAAACGTAGTATTTGCCCGCGGCATCGTCGGTCAGGGCCAGCTTCCACTCGTCACCGGACGGGTAGAGGCCAAAGTTGAAGGTCTTACCGGCCTGATAGGAACGATCCATCAGCACCTGCTGGGCGCGCTCTTGCGCGAGCTGGTTGGTGCTGCTGTAGTTGGTGAAGGCAATGGCGATGGTGCAGATCAGCGGGAACAGGACAAACAGCCCCATCCCGGCCACGCCCGGATAGACATAGCGCCAGGCGTAGGCTTTACGATTCGCAAAAATATAGAGGCCGACGGCGCTTAAGATCAGCGTCATGGCGGCAAACAGGTACTCCCCCTGGGCGTACATTACAACAATAAGGTAACCCACCAGCAAGCCCAGCAGACCAATCACTGACCATTTCAGCGTGTCGCTTTGCCACCAGTGTTTCTTTTTAACGACATCCATGGGGATCTTCCTCTACAACTGTGAAAACTTATTGTCAGGTGGCGCTCCGCTTACCTGACCTACGGTTCGAACCGTAGTTGTAGGGCGGGTAAGCGAAGCGCCACCCGCCGCTGTTACTTACTACTTGGTAATACGACCCTGAGCATCTTTCAGCGCAGCATCCACAGTCTGACGACCGCTGGCGGCGTTGATCACCGCAGTACGGGTGGCATACCAGAAGGCAGCCATCTGTGGGATGTTCGGCATGATTTCGCCTTTCTCGGCGTTACTCATGGTGGCGGCGATGCGTGGATCTTTCGCCAGCGTTTCCTGGAAGGATTTCAGCGCCACGGCACCCAGCGGTTTATCCTTGTTCACTTCTTCCAGACCCTGATCGGTCAGGAGGTAGTTTTCCAGGAACTCTTTCGCCAGCTCTTTGTTCGGGCTGGCGGCGTTGATACCGGCGCTCAGCACGCCAACGAACGGTTTAGACGGCTTGCCATTGAAGGTTGGCAGCACCGCAACGCCGTAGTTGATTTTGCTCTTGTCGATGTTGGACCACGCCCACGGACCGTTGATGGTCATCGCGGTTTCGCCCTTGTTGAACGCGGCTTCGGCGATGGAGTAATCGGTGTCCGCGTTCATCTGTTTGTTCTTGATAAGGTCAACCAGGAAGGTCAGACCCGCTTTCGCGCCTGCGTTGTCCACGCCGACGTCTTTCACGTCATATTTGCCGTCAGCAAATTTGAACGCGTAGCCGCCATCGGCAGCAATCAGCGGCCAGGTGAAGTACGGTTCTTGCAGGTTGAACATCAGCGCGCTCTTACCTTTCGCCTTCAGCTCTTTATCCAGAGCCGGGATCTCTTCCCAGGTTTTCGGCGGGTTCGGTACGAGGTCTTTGTTGTAGATCAGGGAGAGCGATTCAACCGCGACCGGGTAAGCAATCAGCTTGCCGTTGTAACGCACGGCATCCCAGGTGAACGGGAACAGCTTGTCCTGGAAGGCTTTATCCGGAGAGACTTCCGCCAGCAGACCAGACTGTGCGTAGCCACCGAAACGGTCATGCGCCCAGAAGATAATGTCCGGGCCGTCGCCGGTCGCCGCAACCTGCGGGAATTTCTCTTCCAGTTTGTCCGGGTGTTCAACGGTGACTTTGATGCCGGTGTCTTTCTCGAATTTCTTACCCACTTCGGCCAGGCCGTTGTAGCCTTTGTCGCCGTTAATCCAGATTACCAGCTTACCTTCTTCAATTTTGGCGAGCGCCGGAGCGGAGATCATCATTGCTGCAAGGGCGGACAATGCGAAAACGCGTGCGCCAGTCTTGATATTCATATCTGCCATCCTTTTTGGTGATGTGCTGTGGATACATGAGGTGGTTCAACGTCGCTCAGTCTCCTTATTTGACATCCTCTTTCCATCCTCCCGTCCCCTACGCCCCACCCCCGTTTTATGTGATCTGCGTTGCATAAAATTGAGTTATGTGTCCCAGCGCACATAAAAGTACGCTGAATTTTGCCAGTGACATCACGAATTTAGCCTCAGCCCCCGGGTCGCGCTGGCTGAGTCCTCTCTCTCATCCTCCCGCCTCCTCCCCCATAAAAAAGGCAGGGGGTGGAGGATTCGCGGTGCCGCGCGATACCGCATAGTCAGCCCATATTGAATGTTTCTGTCGATGACAGGTTGTAACGAAGGGAGTAGGGCATGGCGAGCGTAGAACTGCGTAACGTAACGAAAGCCTGGGGTGACGTAGTGGTGTCGAAAGATATCAATCTCGATATCCAGGAAGGCGAATTCGTGGTTTTTGTGGGCCCGTCAGGCTGCGGTAAATCCACACTGCTGCGCATGATTGCCGGTCTGGAAACGATCACCAGCGGCGATCTGATGATTGGCGATACCCGGATGAACGATATCCCGCCAGCGGAACGCGGCGTCGGGATGGTATTCCAGTCTTATGCCCTCTATCCCCATCTCTCCGTTGCCGAGAATATGTCGTTCGGCCTGAAGCTGGCCGGCGCCAAAAAAGAGACCATCAACCAGCGTGTGACCCAGGTTGCCGAAGTGTTGCAGCTGGCGCACCTGCTGGAGCGTAAGCCGAAGGCACTTTCCGGTGGTCAGCGTCAGCGTGTGGCGATTGGCCGTACGCTGGTGGCGGAACCGCGCGTGTTCCTGCTCGATGAGCCGCTGTCGAACCTCGACGCCGCGCTGCGCGTGCAGATGCGTATTGAGATCTCCCGCCTGCACAAGCGTCTGGGCCGCACCATGATTTACGTCACCCACGATCAGGTCGAAGCGATGACTCTGGCCGACAAGATTGTGGTGCTGGATGCCGGTCGCGTGGCGCAGGTAGGTAAACCGCTGGAACTCTATCACTACCCGGCAGACCGCTTTGTTGCGGGCTTTATTGGCTCGCCAAAGATGAACTTCCTGCCGGTCAAAGTCACCGCCACCGCCATTGAACAGGTTCAGGTTGAACTGCCGAACCGCCAGCAGGTGTGGTTACCGGTAGACAGTGCAAACGTCAACGTGGGGGCGAACATGTCCCTCGGGATCCGCCCTGAGCATCTGCTGCCGAGCCACATCGCTGATGTGACGCTGGAAGGCGAGGTTCAGGTGGTTGAGCAACTTGGTCATGAAACACAGATTCATATCCAGATCCCCGCCATTCGTCAGAACCTGGTGTACCGCCAGAATGACGTGGTGTTGGTAAAAGAGGGTGCCACATTCGCTATCGGCTTGCCGCCAGAGCGCTGCCATCTCTTCCGGGAAGATGGCACTGCATGTCGTCGGCTGCACCAGGAGCCAGGCGTTTAAGGAATCCCAATAATAAGCACGAAACCATCAGGTGAAGTGTTCAAAGAAAAGCAATGATCTCAGGAGATAGAATAATGATTACTCTGCGCAAAGTCCCTCTGGCGGTCGCCATTGCGGCAGGCATCCTGTCTGCCCAGGCCGGCGCTGTAGACTTTAAAGGTTATGCTCGTTCTGGCATTGGCTGGACCGGGAGTGGTGGCGAACAGCAGTGTTTCCAGGCAACAGGTGCACAAAGTAAATACCGTCTTGGTAACGAATGTGAAACCTATGCTGAATTGAAACTTGGCCAGGAAGTGTGGAAAGAGGGCGACAAGAGCTTCTACTTCGACACCAACGTAGCGTATTCCGTTTCACAGCAGAACGACTGGGAAGCAACCAGCCCGGCCTTCCGTGAAGCTAACGTGCAGGGTAAAAACCTGATTGAATGGCTGCCAGGCTCCACCATCTGGGCCGGTAAGCGCTTCTATCAGCGTCATGACGTACACATGATCGACTTCTACTACTGGGATATTTCAGGTCCTGGTGCCGGTATCGAAAACATCGATCTGGGCTTCGGTAAACTCTCTCTGGCAGCGACCCGCTCTTCTGAGTCCGGCGGTTCTGCGACCTTCGCCGATATTAATGGAGACGGCGACCGTGTTTATGACAATCTCGTGCCGAACGATGTCTTCGACGTTCGTTTAGCCGGTATGGAAATCAACCCAGGCGGTACCCTGGAGCTGGGCGTTGACTACGGTCACACCAACATTCCTGACGACTACTACCTGCAGCCTGGCGCCTCTAAAGATGGCTGGATGTTCACCGCTGAACATACCCAGAGCATGCTGAAAGGCTTCAACAAGTTTGTGGTTCAGTACGCTACGGATTCCATGACCTCTAACGGTAAAGGTATCCCGCAGGGTGCGAGCCTGAACAACGACGGTTCTCTGATCCGCGTTCTCGACCACGGTGCTGTCACCCTGGCTGACCAGTGGGATCTGATGTACGTCGGTATGTACCAGAACATCGACCGCGACAACAACAACGGTACCGAGTGGTGGACCGTCGGCGTTCGTCCAATGTTCAAATGGACACCAATCATGTCCACCCTGCTGGAAGTGGGCTACGACAACGTTAAGTCTCAGAAAACTGACGACACCAACAGCCAGTACAAAATTACCCTGGCGCAACAGTGGCAGGCAGGCGACAGCATCTGGTCTCGTCCGGCTATCCGCGTCTTCGCAACCTACGCCAAGTGGGATGAGAAATGGGGTTACGCAAACAACGGCGACACTGGCTACACCTCTGGCGTAGCGTATAACGACACCTCTGCGAAAACCTTCAGCCGTGGCGACAACGATGAGTGGACCTTCGGTGCCCAGATGGAAATCTGGTGGTAATACGTAGTATCTGATGTATTGACCTGAAAGAGGGGCGCAAGCCCCTCTTTTCATAGAGTTCTGCGCGCTATTGCCTGGCCACCGCAGTGCTTATGCTATCTGAGGTAAAAACAATGAAAATGAAGAAAAGTCTCGTCGCGCTGTGCCTCTCCGCAGGGTTGTTGGCAGGTGCTCCAGCCATCACGCTCGCCAACGTTAATTTTGTACCGCAAAACACCAGCGCCGCGCCTGCTGTCCCGGCTGCCGCGTTGCAACAGTTAGTCTGGACACCTGTCGATCAGTCCAAAGCCCAGACCACCCAGCTTTCAACCGGCGGCCAGTCCTTGAATGTGGCGGGCATCACCGGCCCGGTGGCAGCCTACAGCGTGCCGGCTAATATCGGTGAAATCACGCTTACGCTGACCAGTGAAGTGAACAAACAAACCAGCGTATTCGCACCGAACGTGCTGATACTGGATCAGAACCTGACGCCATCGGCCTACTTCCCAAGCGAATACTTCACCTATCAGGAGCCGGGCGTCATGAGCGCCGACCGCCTGGAAGGGGTCATGCGCCTGACGCCTGCGCTGGGCCAGCAAAAACTCTATGTGCTGGTGTTTACCACCGATAGCGATCTGCAAAAAACCACCAAACTTATCAACCCGGCAAAAGCCTATGCCAAAGGCACCGGCAATGCCGTACCGGATATTCCGGACCCGCTTGCCCGTCACGTCACTGATGGTGAGCTGAAGCTGAAAGTCTCCACCAACAGCGCCTCCAGCGTGCTGGTCGGCCCACTGTTTGGCTCCTCCGGCCCGGGCCCGGTCACCGTGGGTAACACCGCAGCACCTGCCCCGGTCTATGCCGCGCCAGCCGCAGCACCTGCCACCGCTGCTGCTCCTGTCGCTGCCCCGGTCGCCGCGAAGAAGAGCGAGCCGGTGCTTAACGACACCGAAACCTACTTCAATCAGGCCATTAAACAGGCAGTAGATAAAGGCGATGTCGACAAGGCGCTGAAACTCCTTGATGAAGCCGAGCGTTTAGGCTCGACCACTGCCCGTTCCACCTTTATCAGCAGTGTAAAAGGCAAGGGGTGACCGTCTCCCCACAGTGCTGATTTTGTCAGTAGTTTGGTGCGCCCTTGCGGGCGCACTTTTTTTGCGATCTCTGCCGCTGTTGCACCTCTGTTGCGATAATGTTCGCTAGTTCACGTTTGCCCGCCCCCATTCCGCGTTTCTGCGATACAATAGCTTCACGTTATGTATCGGAGAGTCTGGCATGTCACACCCCGCGCTTTTGCTCCTGCGCGCGCTGCGTTATTTTGACGAAATACCTGCGCTGGAACCGGAGCAGCTCGACTGGCTGCTGCTGGAAGATTCCATGACCAAACGTTTTGAGCAGCAGGGCAAAAAGGTTACCGTCACCCTCATTCAGGAGGGATTTGTCACGCCTGATGCGGTAGCGGACGAACTGCCATTACTGCCGAAAGAGGCACGCTACTGGCTGCGGGAGATCCTGCTCTGTGCCGACGGCGAGCCGTGGCTGGCCGGACGCACCGTGGTGCCTGAATCCACCCTCACCGGGCCGGAGCTGGCGCTGCAGCAGATGGGCAAAACCCCGCTGGGCCGCTATCTGTTTACCTCCTCCGAGCTTACCCGAGATTTTATTGAGATTGGTCGCGATGCCGGGCTGTTGGGACGCCGTTCCCGCCTGCGCTTAAGTGGTAAACCCCTGATGCTGACCGAGCTGTTTTTACCGGCGTCGCCGTTGTACTAAGAGGAAGAGAAAATGGAGTGGAGTCTGACGCAGAACAAGCTGCTGGCGTACCACCGCCTGATGCGAACCGACAAGCCGATTGGTGCGCTGCTGCTGCTGTGGCCGACCCTGTGGGCGCTGTGGGTGGCGACCCCCGGGCTGCCGCCGCTGTGGATCCTGGCGGTGTTTGTGGCGGGCGTCTGGTTAATGCGCGCGGCAGGCTGTGTCGTCAACGACTATGCCGACCGTAAGTTTGACGGCCATGTGAAACGCACCGCTAATCGTCCGCTACCGAGCGGCGATGTCACCGAGAAAGAGGCGCGCACGCTGTTTGTAGTGCTGGTCCTGCTCTCGTTCCTGCTGGTGCTGACCCTGAATACCATGACCATTCTGCTCTCCGTAGCAGCGCTGGCCCTGGCCTGGGTCTATCCGTTTATGAAGCGCTACACCCATTTGCCGCAGGTGGTGCTGGGTGCCGCCTTTGGCTGGTCGATCCCGATGGCGTTTGCCGCCGTCAGCGAAAGCGTGCCCCTGAGCTGCTGGCTGATGTTCCTGGCCAACATCCTCTGGGCGGTGGCCTACGATACCCAGTACGCGATGGTCGACCGGGACGATGACCTGAAGATCGGCATCAAATCCACCGCCATTCTGTTTGGGCGTCAGGACAAGCTGATCATCGGGATTCTGCAGGTCGCGGTGCTGGGGCTGATGGTGGCGATTGGTTATCTGAACCAGCTGAACGGGGTCTTTTACGCGGCGGTCGCGGCGGCAGGGGTGCTGTTTATCTACCAGCAAAAGCTTATCGCCAACCGCGAGCGCGACGCCTGTTTTAAAGCGTTTCTGAACAATAACTATGTGGGGCTGGTGTTGTTTTTAGGCCTGGCGGCGAGTTACTGGGCATAAAAAAAGCCGGGTGGCGGCTTCGCCTTACCCGGCTTACGATCTGGCAAACCCTGTAGGCCCGGTAAGCGTTAGCGCCACCGGGCGTTTTTTATTCCCCCTGCGTCGCGCTCTCAATCGTTAAGCGCACGTCCGAGGTAATCAGGTCCGCCAGCATCTGGTACACCTTCATCGTCTCTTCCGGCTCGGCATCACCACTGTCACTGATGTAGCCCTCGTCACGCAGCGTCAACACCAGCGAACTGAAGACCGCTTTATCGAAGAACTCCGGCGCGTTGATGCCGTGCAGCATCGACAGACGCTGTGCCAGCGTGCGGCTCTCTTTCTCCAGCGTCCCGCGGTTGATCGACGGGTTGGCGCTCAGCAGCCAGAAGGTAATGGCATAGCGCTGCACGGTTTCGCGTGCGCCCGCCGCCAGCAGCTGCAGCGTGCGTGCCCGGGACGGGTTGATCAGCAGAAGGTCATCTTTCTGCGAAATCAGTCCCTGGTGGGTCAGCTCTTCAATCTGCTTATCCAGCACCTCTGCCAGCTCGTCGTTGTCCCAGCGCAGGAACAGCTCGGCTTTCAGCATCGGGTAGAGGGCGGTGACATGCTCCAGCAGCGCCTGACGGGTGATCTGGCGATGCTGGGTGATGATGGCCGCCATCAGCGACGGCAGCATCAGCATATGCGCAATGTTGTTGCGGTAGTAGGTCATCAGTACCGCCTGCTCGCGCGGCAGAATGATGATATCGCCGATGGTGTCCTTCTCGACCTCAAACTTGTTCATCTGCAGCGCGTGCTCGATCAGCTCGCTGGCGCTGGCGGTCGGTACCGTGGCATCTGCCGCGTACGGCACGTTGCGCATCAGGTTCAGGTAGCAGTCGAGCTGCTCGGTCAGCTGTTCACGGGTGAGCGAGCGCTGGCGAGAGGCCAGCAGAGCGGTACAACACAGGTTCATGGCGTTGGCCGCCCCGGCGTTGTTAATACGTACCATCAGATCGGCGGCTATGGCGTTCACCGTTGGCGTCAGCCAGGCCGGACGCACCGCTTCGATCGGATCGATGGACTCGCGCCACTCCGGCACACGGTGATTGAGATAAGTCATCAACGGCATAGGTTCGCCGAAGTTAACATACCCCTGACCAAGGTTGCGCAGCTTGCTCAGGCCGCGCAGCATCTGCAGCAGGCTCTCTTTCTCTTTGGTGGCGCCGCGCAGCTCTTTGGCGTAAGTACCCACTTCCATCACGTGCTCGTAACCGATGTAAATCGGCACCAGAGTGATTGGACGCGTACCGCCACGCAGCATCGCCTGAATGGTCATCGACAGGGTGCCGGTCTTCGGATCGAGCAGACGCCCGGTACGGGAACGGCCGCCTTCCACGAAATATTCCACAGAGTAGCCGCGGCTGAACAGCTCGCCCAGATACTCACGGAACACGGTAGAGTAGAGCTTATTGCCTTTAAAGGTACGGCGAATGAAGAACGCACCCAGACGGCGGAAGATCGGGCCAGCCGGCCAGAAGTTGAGGTTGATACCCGCAGCGATGTGCGGCGGCACCAGCCCCTGGTGATAGAGCACATACGAGAGCAGCAGGTAGTCCATGTGGCTGCGGTGGCAGGGCACATAAACAATCTCATGGCCGTCGTGGGCCAGCTGGCGCACACGCTCGGCGTTGTGCACGTTGATCCCCTGATAGAGACGGTTCCATGTAAAGCTCAGGATACGGTCGCTAAGGCGGATCATCTCGTAGGAGAAGTTGGCCGCAATCTCTTCCATCAGGGCGATGGCGTTTTGCTGCGCCTTCTCGTGGGAGATTTTTTTGCTGCGCGCTTCGTCTTCGACGGCGCGGGCGATCGCTTTCGAGGCCAGCAGCTTGTTAAACAGATCCTGACGTGCGGGCAGGCGCGGGCCTACCGCGGCCAGACGCTGACGGGCAAAGTGCATGCGCGCCACGCGGGCCAGCTTCTGGGCGATGGTCTTATCCGTACCGTGCTCATCGGCCATGCGGCGCAGTGAGACTGACGGCGAGAAACGGACAAAGCTGTCGCGGCCGAGCCAGTTGACGGCGAAAAATTTCTGCACCCCGTTAAGCATGCGCAACGGCGGATTCTCTTCGCCTTTATCACGCCCCGGACGACGGCCAAACATGACCGATACGGGCACCATCTGCACGTCCAGCAGCGGGTTGCTGCGGTGCAGGTCGAGGTAGTCATGGAACAGCTTGATCGACTCTTCTTTCGGCGTGTACCAGGTGAACACGCGAGGGCCACCGTGGATAAAGATGTAGCGCGGCAGCTGAGTGCCGTCGATCTCCAGCGGCTCCAGCGGATCGGGAAGATCGTGCGCCAGGCATTGGGCGCGCAGCGTCAGCAAGTCGGCCTTCGAGTTATAAGGCAAAACGTACATAATAGGACGCGAGGTATCGAGTCCCAACTCCAGCGTGGGAACCGCCGGAATAGACTTGCTTTTTACCAGGACGCTTAATGGTAAATTAAGTAATTTGTAGTAAATTCGTGGCCAGCCAGACATAAACGATGTAAAGCCTCTGGTTAAAAATGCAATTGCGGCGCAAGGATAACAGAAAGCGCGCAAAATTTCTGTTGTTACCCGTCATACTTCCGGTGGCTGCGCCAGGCGCTTAAACCACCGTTTCTGACGCTATTTTCGAAGAAAGGTTTCTTTTAATGGCCAATAATACCACTGGGTTAACCCGAATCATTAAAGCTGCCGGCTATTCATGGAAAGGCATCCGTGCTGCCTGGATCAATGAAGCCGCATTTCGCCAGGAGGGGGTTGCTGTCGTCGCGGCGATTATTATTGCCTGCTGGCTGGATGTTGATCCCATCACTCGCGTATTACTGATTGGCTCGGTGATGTTGGTGATGATAGTCGAAATTTTGAACAGTGCGATCGAGGCGGTGGTCGACCGTATCGGCACTGACTTTCACGAGCTCTCGGGCCGGGCAAAAGATATGGGTTCTGCCGCGGTGTTGATGGCGATTATCGTTGCGTTGTTTACCTGGGTCACGCTGCTTTGGGGACATTTACGATAAGCCTTCAGAAACCGAACAAGTCTCTGGTTTTTTATGCGGTTTGTGGTTCCAAAATCACCTTTAGCTGTATATACTCACAGCATAACTGTATATACACCCAGGGGGCGGAATGAAAGCGTTAACGACCAGGCAGCAAGAGGTGTTTGATCTCATTCGGGATCATATCGGCCAGACGGGTATGCCGCCGACGCGTGCAGAAATCGCGCAGCGTCTGGGCTTCCGTTCTCCAAATGCCGCCGAAGAGCACCTTAAGGCACTGGCGCGTAAGGGTGTGCTTGAGATTGTCTCCGGAGCGTCTCGCGGTATTCGCCTGCTGGTTGAAGCCGAAGAGGGCCTTCCGCTCGTCGGCCGCGTCGCCGCCGGGGAACCGCTGCTGGCGCAGCAGCACATTGAAGGCCACTATCAGGTCGATCCGGGCATGTTTAAACCGAGCGCAGACTTTCTGCTCCGCGTAAGCGGCATGTCGATGAAAGACATCGGTATTCTGGATGGCGATCTGCTGGCAGTACACAAAACGCAGGACGTGCGTAACGGTCAGGTGGTTGTGGCGCGTATCGATGATGAAGTCACCGTTAAGCGACTGAAAAAGCAGGGCAACACCGTGCAGCTGCTGCCGGAAAACAGCGAGTTTTCCCCGATTGTTGTCGACCTGCGTGAAAATAACTTCTCCATCGAAGGTCTTGCGGTTGGCGTCATCCGCAACGGTGAGTGGTTATAACGCCTTTCTGACAGACTGCGACCCTGTCGCAGTCTGCTTTTCCTGCCTCCGGCGAACATTTTCATGTCTCTCCTGACTGCTTCAGACAAGGCGTTGTGGCGTCTTGCACTTCCCATGATCGTCTCCAATATCAGCGTCCCTCTTCTCGGGCTGGTGGATACGGCTGTCATTGGTCATCTCGATTCGCCCGTCTATCTGGGCGGTGTCGCCATCGGCGCGACGGCAACCAGCTTCCTGTTTATGCTGCTGCTCTTTTTGCGCATGAGTACCACCGGGCTTACTGCCCAGGCCTATGGCGCGAAGGATCCGTTGCGTCTGGCCCGCGCGCTGGTGCAGCCGCTGATCCTGGCCCTCGGTGCCGGTCTGTTGATTGTGCTGTTGCGCACACCGCTCATCGATCTGGCGCTGCATATCGTTGGCGGCAGCGAGGCCGTTCTTCATCAGGCGAGGCGCTTCCTGGAGATCCGCTGGCTCAGCGCCCCGGCATCGCTGGCTAACCTGGTGCTGCTCGGCTGGCTGCTGGGGGTGCAGTATGCCCGGGCGCCGGTGATCCTGCTGGTAGTGGGGAACCTGCTCAACATCGTGCTGGATCTTTGGCTGGTGATGGGCCTGCAGATGAACGTGCAGGGGGCTGCGCTGGCGACCGCTATCGCAGAGTACGCCACCCTGCTGATCGGCTTATGGATGGTCTGGCGGGTGCTGGCCCTGCGCGGTATTTCGCTGGCGCTGCTGAAAGCGAGCTGGCGGGGCAACATCCGCAAACTGCTGGCCCTCAATCGCGACATCATGCTGCGCTCGCTGCTGCTGCAACTCTGTTTCGGGGCGCTGACGGTAATGGGCGCGCGGCTGGGGCCGGAGATTATCGCCGTCAACGCCGTGCTGATGACCCTGCTGACCTTTACCGCCTACGCGCTGGATGGCTTCGCCTACGCGGTTGAGGCCCACTCCGGGCAGGCCTATGGCGCACGGGAAAGCGGCCAGCTGCGGGAAGTGTGGCGGGCGGCCTGCCGTCAGTCCGGCCTGGTGGCGCTCGCCTTCGCGCTCGTTTACGCCCTGGCAGGCGATCGGATCATTGCCCTGCTGACTTCGCTGCCCGAACTACGCGCGCTGGCGAGCCACTATCTTATCTGGCAGGTGGTTTTACCGGTGGTGGGCGTCTGGTGCTATTTGCTGGATGGGATGTTTATCGGCGCAACCCGCGGGGCAGAGATGCGCAACAGCATGGCCGTAGCGGCCGCCGGCTTTGGCCTGACGCTGTTCACCCTGCCGTGGCTGGGTAATCATGGCCTGTGGCTGGCTCTGTGCGTGTTTCTTGCCCTGCGGGGGCTCTCTCTGGCCTGGATCTGGCACCGGCACTGGCGCAACGGCAGCTGGTTTTCATAGCGGCTTCACCCGACTGAATGGTAAAAGATTCCGAATAACAAACCCAACGCCGCAGGCTTATCTATAATTATTATCACGTCCAGCACGAAACGTATTTCAGGACGAACTTAACCTTAACGACCGAACGAAGAGGAATCGATGATGAATAAAGACCAAGTCGGCGGTAACTGGAAGCAATTTAAAGGTAAAGTGAAAGAACAGTGGGGCGACCTGACTGATGACGATATGACCGTCATTGAAGGTAAACGTGACCAGCTGGTGGGTAAAATTCAGGAACGCTATGGTTATGAGAAAGACCAGGCGGAGAAAGAGGTTGGTGACTGGGAAACCCGTAACAACTATCGCTGGTAATTAACCTATACCCGCAGGTACACGGATGTACGCCCAGGGCGACCTTTCAGGTCGCCCCTTTTTTTGCCCTCAGCGCGGCTTTTTCTTCAGCTGGATGGAGTGATCGTGCTGACAATCCTCCTGATGGCGACAGGCTTCCACTTCAACGCAGTTGCGGCACAGGCCGTGTGCTTCAATCACGTTGTGGCGCAGGGCAAAGCCCATCTTCGCGGCCAGAGTGTGCATGATATCTTCCACCCCTTCAGCGCCTTCTTCCTTCACGCTGCCACAGCGGTCGCAGATAAACATCGCTGAGGTGTGGGTCGGCTGATCGAACAGATGGCACAGCACGTAGCTGTTGGTTGACTCCACTTTATGCACAAAGCCCTGCTCGAGTAAAAAATCGAGCGCCCGATAGACGGTAGGCGGCTTGGCCTGAGGCTCGCTCTCGCGCAGCAGGTCGAGCAGATCGTAGGCGCTGATGGCCCCGTTTTGCAGGCTCAGCAGACGCAACACTTCAAGGCGCTGCGGAGTCAGGCGCACATTGCGTTGCGCGCACAGCTTTTCGGCTTGCGCTAACAGTGCCTGCATTGTGGTCGTTTCCATTTTGCACCTCGAATGACGTGGAATAACAAACCGCCAGTTTACCATGTTCTGACCTAAACGCCGAGATCCACCGGGTGTGCTACCCTGACGAAAAACCACTGGGGGTGAAAAGATGAAAAGACCGGACTGCATTCGACACTGGCGCGAAGTAGAAGGCGCCGACAACTCGACCTATCCCGACAGCACAGAGCGTTTCTCCATTGGCGCGCCGCTGGCCCGTGCGCTGGGGCTGGGCCGCCTCGGTATCCATCATGAGCGCCTCCCGCCAGGGCGCCGTACTTCGTACCCGCATGCCGAAAGCGATGAAGAGGAGTTCATCTTTGTGCTCGAGGGTTATCCCGAAGCCTGGATAAACGGTTATTTATGGAAACTGGAGCCAGGAGACAGCGTCGGTTTTCCTGCCGGGACGGGCGTCTGCCACACCTTTATTAATAATACCAGTGAAGAAGTGCGGTTATTAGTGGTGGGAGAGGCGAATAAAAAACATAACCGAATTTATTATCCGCTGAATGCGGTATATGCCGCCACGCGTGAAGATCGCTGGATCGATCATCCCCCGCAATTTTTTGGTCCTCATGACGGAAAACCAGGGCAAAAGTAATTTCTTGTTCTATACATATTAAAGAAATAAGGAAATCAATAACTTAATCTAATACTAAAGTTTAGATAAATTCGGCTCCTCATACTTTTTTCACAAAGGACGTATGCCCCTGCGCGGTATTTAGCCGCCGGGGTTTATTCACCCAAAATAAGTCAGGTGTCCTGTGAAAATAAAATTCAAATTTTCTGTGGCGGGAATTGCCACCGGTATTCTTTTGGCTAATCAGGCTGGAGCAGCAAATACCTGGACGGAAGCACGCGGCGATGCAATGGGTGGAACGGGCGTTGCGTCGGCGCATTATAGCAGCGGGGTGCTGATCAACCCGGCCCTGCTGGCAAAATCCAAAGCAGAAGACGACGTCGCCATTATATTCCCCTCGGTGGGGGCGCAGATTAGCGATAAAGACAATCTACAGGACAAGATCGATGAGATCAGCGATGAGATCAGGGCCGATCGGGAGATGATCGACGATCTGACCGTGGCGCGGATCCTGGCCGATCCGCAGGGAACGCTCAGTGAGCTTCAGGGAGCCGCGGGCAATCTGGCCGATCAGCTGGAGTTCCTCGAAGGAAAAACCGCCCACGGCAACGCGGGGGCAGGGATAGCCGTCAGCATCCCGGGTTCGGGGCTGTCGCTGGCGTTTGTCGCTAAGGCCAATGCTCACGCGCGCATCAGCTCGGAGATCGATCAGCAGGACATTGCGTTCTTGCGCAGATTGCAGGGCAACGCGGGCATGACTAACCAGATGGCGCAGGGGGCGGCCCGGAACGGCAGCGACGTGATTACCCGCAACCTGAATTCCGTCGCCATGGGCAGGGCGGCGATCGTTTCCGACTACGGCGTGGCGGTTGCCCGCCAGTTTGATTTCAACGGCCTGCCGGTCTCGGTCGGCGTGACGCCAAAACTGCAGCAAACCTGGCTCTACAACTACACCACCTCCATCTATACCTACGACAGCAGCGATTTTAACAGCAGTCGTAACCGCAATGACGATACCAGTTTTAACGTCGATGTCGGCGTCGCGGTCGACTTCGGTGAAAACTGGACGGTCGGCCTGAGCGGGCAGAACCTGTTCTCACGGGATATTGATACCAACGATATTCGCATTCTCCACGGGCGTACCGGGCAGGAGGTGAGCTATCAGGACACGTACCAGATCCGCCCTCTGGTCACGGCAGGGGTGGCCTGGCATACCGGCCTGCTCACCCTCAGCGCCGATGGCGATCTGACCAAAACCCGGGGCTTCAGGAGTGAAGAAGACTCGCAGTATGTCGGAGTGGGGGCAGAAGTGTCCCTGCTGGGCTGGCTGGCGGTGCGCGGCGGCTTTCGCGGGGACGTGAAGGGCAACGACAGTAACGTCTTCACCGGCGGCTTTGGCTTTGCCCCCTTCAATACCGTGCATATCGATTTAACCGGCATTTACGGCGAGGATGAAACCTGGGGTGCCGGGGCGCAATTCAGCGTCACCTTCTGACGGGATCCGGAGGCGCTCTGCCTCCGGCGAATATGTGCTATAGTAGCGCCCCATTTTCAGCAGATGCTTAAAACTTCGCCATGTCGTCAGAAAACTCGTCCCTCTATCCTGCTCACCGTTTTTCCATCGCGCCGATGCTCGACTGGACAGACAGACACTGCCGCTACTTCCTGCGCCAGCTGTCGCGTCATACCCTGCTCTATACCGAGATGGTGACCACCGGGGCGATTATTCATGGCAAGGGCGACTATCTCGCCTTCAGCGAAGAGGAGCATCCGGTGGCGTTGCAGCTTGGCGGCAGCGATCCGGCCGCGCTGGCGCGCTGTGCGAAGCTGGCAGAGGAACGCGGTTACGACGAGATTAACCTCAACGTCGGCTGCCCGTCCGATCGCGTGCAGAACGGCATGTTTGGCGCCTGTCTGATGGGTAATGCGCAGCTGGTGGCCGACTGCGTGAAAGCGATGCGCGATGTGGTCTCCATTCCGGTGACGGTCAAAACCCGTATCGGCATCGACGAGCAGGACAGCTATGAATTTCTCTGTGACTTCATCGGCACGGTGGCCGGCAAGGGCGAGTGCGAGATGTTTATCATCCATGCCCGCAAAGCCTGGCTCTCTGGCCTGAGCCCGAAAGAGAACCGTGAGATCCCGCCGCTGGATTACCCACGCGTTTATCAGCTGAAGCGCGATTTCCCGCAGTTGACCATGTCGATCAACGGCGGCATCAAGTCTCTTGACGAGGCGAAAGCGCATTTACAGCATATGGATGGCGTCATGGTAGGGCGCGAGGCGTACCAGAACCCGGGCGTGCTGGCAGCGGTGGACCGCGAAATCTTTGGTATGGATGCCGCCGATCGCGATCCGGTGGCGGTGGTGCGGGCGATGTACCCCTACATTGAGCGCGAGCTAAGCAATGGTACTTATCTGGGCCATGTGACCCGCCACATGCTGGGTCTGTTCCAGGGGATCCCGGGCGCGCGCCAGTGGCGCCGCTACCTGAGTGAAAACGCCCATAAGGCGGGCGCCGATATCGAGGTGCTGGAGCAGGCGCTGCGTCTGGTGGCAGACAAGCGATAATTTTCACTAAAAGTTCGTCAAATTCACCACGCCCGGCGCAGCATTGCCGGGCGTTTTCTTTTTATATCAATGGGTTAATTTTTGGCACGGATCTTGTAATGGTGATAGCAGCGTATCGTTGTGATGCATTCGGGAGAGAGCCATGCTGGAACTACTTTTTGTGATTGGATTTTTTGTCATGCTGTTGGTCACCGGCGTCTCACTGCTGGGTATTGTTGCCGCACTGGTGGTCGCTACCGTGGTGATGTTTATCGGCGGACTGTTTGCCCTGATGCTGAAACTGCTGCCGTGGTTGCTGCTGGCCGTGGCGGTGGTGTGGGCGATACGGGCGATTAAATCGCCAAAAATCCCACGCTATCAGCGCAATAACCGCTTTCGTTACTAAGGTATTGAGTGGTTCGTCACATCCTTGCAACTTTTACGGCAGCATTGCTTAGAACAGAATAGGATTTAGTTATCGAATCTGTCACTATTGCCGCCGTTAAAGAATTCATCGCGCTGTACCCTACATACAGCCGAACTAAAAAAAGAAAAGGGCTTCCTACGGGAAGCCCAATTTCTTTTTAGGGGATCAGTAAACTTGAACCCTGTGTCGCCCGGCTCTCCAGCACTTCATGCGCACGCTGCGCGTCACTCAGCGGATACTTCTGCGCCTCTGCCACATCCACCTTAATCACGCCGCTGGCAATCAACGAGAACAGCTCGTTACTGGCCTCAACCAGTTCGTCACGATTCGTGATGTAGCCCTGTAGCGAAGGGCGGGTGGCGAACAGCGAACCTTTCTGGTTAAGAATACCCAGATTGACGCCGGTCACCGGGCCGGAAGCGTTGCCGAAGCTGACCATCAGGCCGCGGCGTTGCAGACAGTCCAGCGAGGCTTCCCAGGTATCTTTGCCCACCGAATCATAGACCACGCGCACCTTTTTACCGCCGGTGATCTCTTTCACCCGCTCGACAATGCTCTCTTCGCGATAGTTGATCACCTGCCAGGCACCCGCCTGCAGCGCACGCTGCGCCTTTTGCGCATTGCCGACGGTGCCGATCAGCTTGGCCCCCAGCGCTTTTGCCCACTGGCAGGCAATCAGCCCGACGCCGCCTGCGGCCGCGTGGAACAGAAACTGTTCGTCAGGTTTGATCTCATAGGTTTTGCGTAACAGATAAAAGACCGTCAGCCCTTTCAGGAAGGAGGCGGCGGCCTGCTCAAAGGAGATGGCATCCGGCAGAATGGCGGCTTTATCCGCCGGGACGTTGTGGACCGAGCTGTAGGCGCCGAGGGCGGATTGCGCATACACCACGCGGTCGCCCTCCTTTATATGCTTCACGGCGCTGCCCACTTTGACCACCACTCCGGCCGCCTCGGTGCCCAGCCCGCTTGGCAGGGCCGGGGGCGGATAGAGGCCGCCGCGGATATAGGTATCGATATAGTTAATGCCAATGGCTTTGTTTTCCACCTGGACTTCGTTATCGCCAGGCGCGGTGGGGGTAAACTCTACCGCCCTGAGAACGTCCGGGCCGCCGTGCTTATGAAATTCAATACGCGTTGCCATGCTCCCTCCATTAGACTTAGAAAATATGGTAATCTTTCGACCCACTCTCTATCTCGGTAACTCCATTCACTATGGCAGGAAACAAACCCTTCAACAAACAGACTGAGCCCCGCGAGCGCGATCCGCAGTTAGCCGGGTTAAAGGTCCCGCCGCACTCGATTGAAGCGGAACAGTCGGTGTTGGGCGGTTTAATGCTGGATAACGAGCGCTGGGATGACGTTGCCGAGCGCGTCGTCACCGACGATTTCTATACCCGCCCGCACCGCCATATCTTTACCGAAATGGCGCGTCTGCAGGAATCCGGTAGCCCCATCGACCTGATCACGCTCGCGGAATCGCTGGAGCGTCAGGGGCAGCTGGAGTCGGTGGGTGGCTTCGCCTATCTGGCCGAGTTATCGAAAAACACGCCAAGTGCGGCGAACATCAGCGCTTATGCCGATATCGTGCGTGAACGTGCGGTAGTGCGCGACATGATCTCGGTCGCCAACGAGATCGCCGAAGCCGGTTTCGACCCCCAGGGGCGTAACAGCGACGAGCTACTCGATCTGGCCGAGTCGCGGGTCTTCAAAATCGCTGAAAGCCGCGCCAATAAAGACGAAGGGCCGAAAAACATCGCCGAGGTGCTGGATGCCACCGTCTCGCGTATTGAGCAGCTGTTCCAGCAGCCACACGACGGGGTCACCGGGGTCAATACCGGCTATGACGATCTGAACAAAAAGACCGCCGGGCTCCAGCCGTCGGATCTGATTATCGTCGCCGCGCGTCCGTCGATGGGTAAAACCACCTTTGCAATGAACCTCGTCGAAAATGCGGCGATGTTGCAGGATAAACCGGTTTTAATCTTCAGTCTGGAGATGCCCTCCGAGCAGATCATGATGCGTTCCCTGGCCTCGCTGTCGCGCGTGGACCAGACCCGCATTCGTACCGGCCAGCTCGACGACGAGGACTGGGCGCGGATCTCCGGCACCATGGGCATCCTGCTGGAAAAACGAAACATCTATATCGATGACTCCTCCGGCCTGACGCCGACGGAAGTGCGCTCCCGCGCGCGCCGTATCGCCCGCGAGCATGGCGGCATCGGGCTGATCATGATTGACTACCTCCAGCTGATGCGCGTTCCGTCGCTCTCGGACAACCGTACCCTGGAAATTGCCGAAATCTCCCGCTCGCTGAAAGCGCTGGCGAAAGAGCTACAGGTACCGGTAGTGGCGCTGTCGCAGCTTAACCGCTCCCTGGAACAGCGCGCCGACAAGCGCCCGGTCAACTCCGACCTGCGTGAATCCGGCTCCATCGAGCAGGATGCCGACCTGATCATGTTCATTTACCGTGATGAGGTTTATCACGAGAACAGCGACCTGAAAGGGATCGCCGAAATTATTATCGGTAAGCAGCGTAACGGCCCGATCGGTACGGTGCGGCTGACCTTTAACGGCCAGTGGTCGCGCTTTGATAATTATGCGGGACCGCAATACGACGATGAATAACTCTCCGACATTCTTTTAACAAGGAATTGCAATGCAAGCGGCAACTGTAGTCATTAACCGCCGCGCTCTGCGACACAACCTGCAACGCCTGCGTGAACTGGCGCCCGCCAGCAAACTGGTTGCAGTCGTGAAAGCGAACGCTTACGGACACGGTCTGATCGAGACCGCGCGAACGCTCCCCGATGCCGACGCCTTTGGCGTCGCCCGTCTCGAAGAAGCCCTGCGCCTGCGCGAAGGGGGGATCACCCAGCCGATCCTGCTGCTCGAGGGCTTCTTTAACGCCGCCGACCTGCCGACCATCGCCGCAAAACGGCTGCATACCGCAGTGCACAACCTGGAGCAGCTCGAGGCGCTGGAGAACGCGGTACTCAGCGAGCCTGTCACCGTCTGGATGAAGCTCGACACCGGCATGCACCGTCTGGGCGTTCGCCCGGAGCAGGCAGAGGCCTTTTATCAGCGCTTAAGCCAGTGCCAGAACGTTCACCAGCCGGTCAATATCGTCAGCCATTTCGCCCGGGCCGACGAGCCCGAATGCGGTGCGACCGAGCAGCAGCTCGATATCTTTAACACCTTCTGCGAAGGCAAGCCGGGGATGCGCTCGATTGCGGCCTCAGGCGGCATTCTGCTGTGGCCGCAGTCCCATTTCGACTGGGCACGTCCGGGCATTATCCTCTACGGCGTCTCGCCGCTGGAGGGTAAACCCTGGGGGCCAGACTTTGGTTTTCAGCCGGTGATGTCGCTCACCTCCAGCCTGATTGCGGTGCGCGAGCATAAAGCCGGGGAGCCGGTGGGCTATGGCGGCACCTGGGTCAGCGAGCGCGATACCCGTCTGGGCGTGGTGGCGATGGGCTACGGCGACGGCTACCCGCGCGCCGCGCCGTCCGGTACGCCGGTGCTGGTGAACGGCCGCGAAGTGACCATCGTCGGACGCGTGGCGATGGACATGATCTGCGTGGACCTCGGACCCGAGGCGCAGGAGAAAGCGGGCGATCCGGTGACCCTTTGGGGCGAAGGGTTACCCGTAGAGCGGATCGCGGAAATCACAAAAGTGAGTGCTTACGAACTTATCACACGCCTGACGTCGCGGGTGGCGATGCACTACCTCGACTGACGGCTATGTTCCCTCTCCTGATGGGAGAGGGAGTAAAGCAGGTTCTGTTGCCCAACCCCCATCTTCCTTAACATCCTCTCGATCTTCTGCTGCTTCCGGTTTATTGTTGAATTCCCTGCCTCATTATTATCCGGAGAACCATCGCGTGTTCCAGAAAGTCGACGCCTATGCTGGCGACCCCATCCTCTCCTTAATGGAGCGTTTCAAAGAAGATCCCCGGGGCGATAAAGTTAACCTCAGTATCGGTCTGTACTACAACGAAGCAGGCATTATTCCGCAGCTGCAGGCGGTGGCCAAAGCCGAAGCGCGTCTTAATGCCACGCCGCACGGCGCGTCGCTCTATCTGCCGATGGAAGGGCTGAACAGCTATCGTCACACCATTGCTCCGCTGCTGTTTGGCGCAGAGCATCCGGTGCTGGTGGAAAAGCGCGTTGCCACTATCCAGACCCTGGGCGGCTCAGGCGCGCTGAAAGTCGGGGCCGACTTCCTGCACAAGTATTTCCCGGAGTCCGGGGTCTGGGTGAGCGACCCGACCTGGGAAAACCACGTCGCCATCTTTGAAGGCGCAGGCTTTACGGTGAATACCTACCCGTGGTTTGACGATCAGAGCAACGGCGTGCGCGTTGGCGCGTTGCTGGAAAAACTGAGCACCCTGCCGGAACGCAGCATTGTGCTGCTGCACCCGTGCTGCCATAACCCGACCGGTGCCGATCTGACCAACGATCAGTGGGATGCGGTCATTGAAGTACTGAAGGCCCGCAACCTGATCCCGTTCCTCGACATTGCCTATCAGGGCTTTGGTGCCGGGATGGAAGAGGACGCCTATGCCATTCGCGCCATCGCCAGCGCAGGCCTGCCGGCACTGGTCAGCAACTCCTTCTCCAAAATCTTCTCGCTGTATGGCGAGCGTGTCGGCGGCCTGTCGGTAGTCTGCGAGGATCAGGATGCTGCCGGACGCGTGCTCGGCCAGCTGAAAGCCACCGTGCGTCGCATCTACTCCAGCCCGCCAAACTTTGGCGCGCAGGTGGTGGCGACCGTGCTGGGCGATGATGAACTCAAGGCCGAGTGGCTGGCGGAAGTGGAAGCGATGCGTACCCGTATCCTTTCCATGCGTCAGACGCTGGTCGACGTGCTGAAAGAGGCGGTTCCGGGGCACAACTTCGACTACCTGCTACAGCAGCGCGGCATGTTCAGCTACACCGGCTTCAGCGCGCAGCAGGTGGATCGCCTGCGTGATGAGTTTGGCGTCTACCTGATTGCCAGCGGACGCATGTGCGTGGCGGGTCTGAACAGCAGCAACGTTCAGCGCGTGGCGCAGGCTTTTGCTGCTGTGATGTAAGCACTTACTCACGGTCTCCTTCCGTTGGCGAAGGGGGCCGGAATAGGTAAACCCCGCTTTGTGATACCCCTCTTTTTATTATGGTTTATATAAAGAATTCCCTTTCATTCCCCTCCGGCTACGGTTATTTTCGAGGTGGTTTTTGACCATCCGCTCAAAATAAAAAATAACGGTTTCAATATTCAGGGGAAAACATGCGCAAAATCACACTGGCGCTCAGCGCCGTCTGCTTGTTGCTCTCGCTCAGCCACCCGGTGGTGGCGCGCCCCTCATCACCTCCACCGTTATACACCGGCACCACCACCGCCAGACTGGCCGAGCAGGCACCGATCCACTGGGTGTCTGTTGCCCAGATTGAAAACAGCCTGATGGGGCGTCCGCCCATGTCGGTGGGATTTGATATTGATGACACCGTGCTGTTCTCCAGCCCGGGCTTCTGGCGGGGTAAAAAAACCTGGTCACCGGACAGTGATGACTACCTGAAAAACCCGGCCTTCTGGCAGCAGATGAACAACGGCTGGGACGAGTTCAGCATTCCGAAAGAGGTGGCCCGCGCGCTGATTGCCATGCACGTCAAGCGTGGCGACAGGATCTGGTTTATTACCGGGCGTCACCCCACTAAAACCGAAACCGTCACCAAAACGTTGCAGGACGCTTTCCTGATCCCCGCCGCGGCCATGAATCCGGTCATTTTTGCCGGTGAGAAATCTGGCAGAAACAACAAAGCCCAGTGGATGGAGCAGAAGCAGATCAAGATTTACTACGGCGATGCGGACAGCGACATCACCGCGGCTCGCGAGGCGGGTGCCAGAGGCATCCGGGTGCTGCGCGCCTCCAACTCGACGTACAAACCGCTCCCACAGGCGGGAGCGTTTGGCGAAGAGGTGATCGCCAATTCAGAATACTGAGTGTTCGGGCAGAAAAGACGCTTTTTTAAGCACATTTTCCCGCTACGGGTTTTACCTTTCGTCGTATTGCTGCACACTTAGAAGGATTATCCTGTAAAACGGAGCAGCACATGTGGTATCAGCAAACCCTGACCCTGCGCGCCAGGTCTCGTGGTTTTCATCTGGTGACGGACGAGGTCCTCGGACAGATCCGCGATCTTCCCCGCATTAACGTCGGTTTACTGCATCTGTTGCTGCAACACACGTCAGCCTCTCTCACCCTCAACGAGAATTGCGATCCCACCGTCCGTTCCGATATGGAGCAGCATTTTCTCAAAACCGTTCCCGACGATGCCCGCTGGGAACATGATGATGAGGGGCCAGACGACATGCCTTCCCATATTAAATCCTCCTTGCTGGGCGTCTCTTTGCTGCTGCCGGTGAATCACGGCCGCGTGCAGCTCGGCACCTGGCAGGGGATCTGGCTGGGAGAACACCGTATCCATGGCGGTTCGCGCAAAATTATCGCTACGCTACAAGGGGAATAATGATGACCATTTCGGAGATACTTCAGTACTGCATGAATAAGCCGGGTGCGGAGCAAAGCGTGCACAGTGACTGGAAGGCCACCCAGATCAAGGTCGCAGACGTGCTGTTTGCGATGGTGAAAGATGTGGAGGGGCGTCCGGCGGCCTCGCTAAAAACCAGCCCGGAACTGGCGGATTTGCTGCGCCAGCAGCACACCGACGTGCGTCCCAGCAAGCACCTGAATAAAGCGCACTGGAGCACGGTCTATCTGGATGGGTCGATACCGGATTCGCAGATTTACTATCTGGTGGATGCCTCGTACAAGCAGGCGGTGGAACTGCTGCCGGAGATGACCCGGCAGCAGCTGTCAGTGTGACGACTACAGAAGTGGTTTAAGGAAGCGGGCCGTGTGCGAGGCTTCGCACTCCGCGACGGTTTCCGGGGTACCGGAAACCAGGATTTCGCCGCCGCCGCTGCCGCCTTCCGGACCGAGATCGACAATCCAGTCCGCGGTTTTAATCACGTCCAGGTTGTGCTCAATCACCACGATAGTGTTGCCCTGATCGCGCAGCTGGTGCAGCACGTCGAGTAACTGCTGGATATCGGCAAAGTGCAGACCGGTGGTCGGCTCATCCAGAATGTACAGCGTCTGCCCGGTGCCGCGTTTGGAGAGCTCACGCGCCAGCTTCACGCGCTGCGCCTCGCCGCCCGACAGGGTGGTTGCCGACTGGCCCAGACGAATGTAGGTCAGACCGACATCCATCAGGGTCTGGAGCTTACGCGCCAGCGCCGGAACGGCATCAAAGAACTCACGGGCCTCTTCGATGGTCATATCCAGCACTTCGTGGATGGTCTTGCCTTTGTACTTAATCTCCAGCGTTTCGCGGTTATAGCGTTTGCCTTTGCACTGGTCGCACGGCACGTAGATATCCGGCAGGAAGTGCATTTCGACCTTGATCACCCCATCGCCCTGACAGGCTTCACAGCGGCCGCCGCGGACGTTAAAGCTGAAACGTCCAGGCGTATAGCCGCGCGAACGCGATTCCGGCACGCCGGCAAAGAGTTCACGTACCGGCGTAAACACGCCGGTATAGGTGGCCGGGTTCGAGCGCGGCGTACGGCCGATCGGGCTCTGGTCGATATCGATCACCTTGTCGAAGTGCTCCAGGCCGTGGATCTCGCGATACGGCGCCGGTTCAGCCAGGGTTGCCCCGTTCAGCTGGGTCTGAGCAATCGGGAACAGGGTGTCGTTAATCAGCGTTGATTTACCGGAACCCGAGACACCCGTGATACAGGTGAACAGGCCGACCGGCAGGGTCAGAGTCACGTCTTTCAGGTTGTTACCGCGCGCCCCGGTGAGCTTCAGCACTTTTTCCGGGTTGGCGGGTACGCGCTGTTTCGGCACTTCAATCTTGCGCTTGCCGCTCATGTACTGGCCGGTCAGGGATTCTGGTACCGCCATAATAGCGTCCAGTGGACCTTCCGCTACCACCTGGCCACCGTGGACGCCGGCCCCGGGGCCGATGTCGATCACGTGGTCGGCCGCGCGGATCGCGTCTTCATCGTGCTCAACCACAATCACCGTGTTGCCGAGGTTACGCAGATGGATCAGCGTCCCGAGCAGACGTTCGTTGTCGCGCTGGTGCAGGCCGATGGACGGCTCATCCAGCACGTACATCACCCCCACCAGACCCGCGCCGATCTGGCTCGCCAGACGGATACGCTGGGCTTCACCGCCGGACAGGGTCTCTGCCGAGCGGGAAAGGGTGAGGTAGTTCAGGCCGACGTTGACCAGGAACTTGAGGCGATCGCCGATCTCCTTCAGCACTTTCTCGGCGATTTGCGCGCGCTGGCCGGAGAGCTTCAGGTTGTTGAAGAAGTCCATCGCATGACCGATGCTCATGTCCGAGATGGTCGGCAGCGGCGTGTTTTCAACATACACGTGACGCGCTTCGCGACGCAGACGGGTGCCGTCACAGGTGGCGCAGGAGCGGTTGCTGATGAACTTCGCCAGCTCTTCACGTACCGCGCTGGATTCCGTCTCTTTGTAGCGGCGCTCCATGTTGTGCAGCACGCCTTCGAACGGATGACGGCGCACCGAGGTATCGCCGCGATCGTTCATGTACTTGAACTCGATGTTCTCTTTCGCGGAGCCGAACAGGATCACTTTGTGTACGGTTGGGCTGAGGCTGCCCCACGGCGCTTCGACGTCGAACTTATAGTGTTCAGCCAGCGACTTCAGCATCTGGAAATAGTAGAAGTTACGCTTGTCCCAGCCGCGGATCGCGCCGCCGGCCAGCGACAGTTCCGGGTTCTGGATCACTCGCTCAGGATCGAAATACTGCTGCACGCCCAGACCATCACAGGTCGGGCAGGCCCCCGCCGGGTTGTTGAACGAGAACAGACGCGGTTCCAGCTCGCGCATGCTGTAGCCGCACACCGGGCAGGCGAAGTTGGCAGAGAAAAGCAGCTCTTCCGCTTGCGGGTCATCCATATCGGCCACCACGGCCGTACCGCCGGAGAGATCCAGCGCGGTTTCGAACGACTCCGCCAGGCGCTGGGTCAGGTCATCACGCACCTTAAAGCGGTCGATCACGACCTCGATGGTGTGTTTCTTTTGCAGCTCCAGCTTCGGCGGATCGGAGAGATCGCACACTTCCCCGTCGATACGGGCGCGGATATAGCCCTGGCTGGCCAGGTTTTCCAGCGTTTTGGTGTGCTCGCCTTTGCGCTCTTTAATGATTGGCGCCAGCAGCATCAGGCGTTTGCCTTCCGGCTGCGCCAGCACGTTATCCACCATCTGGCTGACGGTCTGGGCCGCCAGCGGGACATCGTGGTCCGGGCAGCGCGGCTCGCCCACGCGGGCATACAGCAGACGCAGGTAATCATGGATTTCGGTGATGGTCCCGACGGTGGAGCGCGGGTTGTGAGAAGTCGACTTCTGCTCAATGGAGATGGCCGGCGACAACCCTTCGATATGGTCGACGTCCGGTTTTTCCATCAGCGACAGGAACTGGCGCGCATATGCAGAGAGCGATTCAACGTAACGACGCTGTCCTTCGGCATACAGGGTGTCGAAAGCCAGTGAGGATTTGCCTGAGCCTGAAAGCCCGGTCACGACGATCAGTTTGTCGCGAGGGATGACGAGGTTGATATTCTTGAGATTGTGGGTGCGGGCGCCCCGAACTTCTATCTTATCCATTCACCTTTCCCGGTAGGTAGATACACGGAATGCCTGGTTTGTTTGAAGGACAACCGGCAGAAACGATTAATTATGACACAAATTGACCTGGCTGGATATACAGTATTGGAATGCAAATTCTGATTACTTGTGCAACAATGTATCCTTCGTGAGAAGTCTGGAAGATGCTTCCCAACTATCGGAAGACCACGTGGAAATGGTACACTCGCGCGCTTACACTATTCAGACAAGTTTTCAGGAGACACGATCATGGCCAGCAGAGGCGTAAACAAGGTGATTCTCGTCGGTAATCTGGGCCAGGACCCGGAAGTACGCTATATGCCGAGTGGTGGTGCAGTGGCCAACATTACGCTGGCTACTTCCGAATCCTGGCGTGATAAAGCGACCGGTGAGATGAAAGAGCAGACCGAATGGCACCGCGTTGTGCTGTTTGGCAAACTGGCCGAAGTGGCCGGTGAATATCTGCGTAAAGGCTCCCAGGTCTATATCGAAGGCCAGCTGCGTACCCGCAAATGGACCGATCAGTCCGGCGCAGAAAAATACACCACCGAAGTGGTAGTCAACGTTGGCGGCACCATGCAGATGCTGGGTGGCCGTCAGGGCGGTGGCGCACCAGCAGGTGGCGGCCAGCAGCAGCAGGGCGGTTGGGGTCAGCCTCAGCAGCCGCAGGGCGGCAACCAGTTCAGCGGCGGCGCACAGTCCCGTCCGCAGCAGCAGCCGTCTGCACCGGCGCAGTCCAACGAACCGCCAATGGATTTCGACGACGATATCCCGTTCTGATAATCAGAACCTGCGTTTCGTAACAACAAAAAACCCAGACGATGTCTGGGTTTTTTTATATCTACTAGGTGTACATCATTGGCCAGTCTGGTGGCGTATGGCTCATCGCCTCGACCATTACCGCTTTAACGTTGTTCCAGATAACGGCCACATCCAGCAGGGTGATGCCCAGCAGGCCGGTCGCGAACCAGCATGCCGCCGCCAGACCCAGACAGGTGCTGATCACCGCCAGCGCGGTGTAATCCGATTTACGAAATTGAATGTTCAGCGTGCTGGCCAGAAACATCAGCACTGCGCTCAACAACTCCCAGCGTGCAAACACAACACCGGTGGTAATAGCTGCCATAAAACGATCCTCAAAGATAACCGCCGCCGGGTAAAGCGCGACGTTGCCCACACGCTGTGGCAAACTGGCTATCGGCAGGCTCAGACTCACAACAATGAAACGATGTTTCTTGTTACATAAGATATGTGAACTATATCACGTTTGTTCTTTTATTCGCCACTGGGCAAATGCATAAAAATGGCCTCATATAACCTTTATATTAACGTGGTTATTGCGAGCGAAAATATATATTTAGCCTGCTAACCGGTGTATTTATGACAACTTTGCTGATAATTCATCGGGATAAGAAAACATGTACAGCGCGGCAGTTGATGTACAATATTTACAGCCTCAGGGCTATAGATTATGCTTCTTCCCGTTGCTTACTCTGTTCGTAATAAATAAATCAGGCTTGTGCTTTTTGTTGTTTATTATTCTTTGTCCTTTTATTTTTACACACGCATCCCAGTAAGAGAGTCGCATTAATGTATGCTGACTGAATATCACTTTATTCCTGATTAATTCGTTGCGGTATTTCTGTCTCGTTAATGAGCTGCGAATAACCAATGACGCAAGTAAATCGAGAGAATATTAAAGACAGTACCCGAGCCCTGCACGCATTAGCTAAATTAATGCCAAAATTATCGTCCCACGCCACCTTAACGGATCTGCTGGAGACGATTAATCATACCTTTGGTGCCCAGCTTAGCTGGGTGATGATGCAGGATGATACGGGCCAGCCGCAGTTTGTCAGTGCCGGGGAATTAACCTGCCATCCGCTGGAAATTAATGCATTTCTTGCCAGCCTGTTATTGCAACGCCATCGCCGTCCGTGGCAGGTCATCGGCTGGAAAGAGAATATGGGTGCGTTGATATTTCCTCCAGGGCATCCGGGACATCGCCAGTTACAGTGCGGGGTGCTGTGTCAAATGGCCCCGCATCAGCACGGTTACTTCTTCCTGGGGTTTACGCAACCGCAAAGCACTATCACCGTGCTGAAAGAGGTGGTGATTATCCTGGTAGAAAAGCTAAAGGATTTTGTCACCGGGCTTGTCGCGCGTGAACGCACGGCAAAAGAGATGCAGCGGATGATCGCCCAGTACAAAACGCTGTTTGAGCGGGCGCCGGTGCTGATGAACTCTTTCGACAGGCATAGCCGCTGCGTATTGTGGAATGCCGAATGCGAAAAGGTGTTTGGCTGGTCGATGGCGGAGATTAACGCCCATGCCGAGCCGCTGGCGCTGTTTTATCCTGACCCGGAGATGCGACGCCGGGTGCACGAGTCGGTGAACAGCACCCCGTTGAACGATATGTATGAATGGCACCCGGTACGCCGGGACGGTACGCAGCTGACGGTCCTGTGGTCGAATATCGGCCTGCCGGACGGCTCGATCCTCAATATCGGGCTCGATATCACCGCCCGTAAAAAAGCGGAGCGGCAGCTGGAGATGAAGGCCATGACCGACGATCTGACGCGCTGTTTAAATCGCTTTGCCATCCTGCAGCGGATTGCCGCTGCCCTGGAGGCCAGCCGGCGGCAGGAGGCCGATAGCCATTTCTCGGTCCTGATGTTTGACCTGGATTTCTTTAAACAGATTAATGACCAGTGGGGCCACCTGGTGGGGGATGCCGCGCTGGTGCACTTCTGCGACTGCCTGCGGGCGCTGATCCCGCCCGGTTCGGCGCTGGGCCGGGTCGGTGGAGAGGAGTTTTTACTGCTGCTGCCGAAGAGCCGCAGCGACGCGGCGGTGCAGCTCTCCACCCGGCTTCGCAAGGCGCTGTCCGTGACGCCGCTTAACGTTGGCAGCCGGACGCTGATCCTCTCCTTTAGCGCGGGGGTGGTGGAGGTAAGCGGTGAACAGCACGATACCTCCTCGCTACTCATTAGCGCAGATAAGGCACTTTATGATGCCAAACGCGCGGGAAGAGGAAAAACAATCGTCGCGGTTGATTATTTATAAATCACTTTAATCATTATCATGGGATAAATAGCACAAAATCTCATGATGAAGTTGCGCTTTTTTGACGCTGTCGGTAGTTTGACTTAATCGACGACATTCTGTTGAGTTATCCGGGAGCCTGGCTTTCGCCACCGGTAATTATTTTACTTAATAAACAGGAAACGAATACTTTCAGTTTGGCTTACGGACAAATATTATCGGCATAACCAAATATTAGGTTATTGGTGTTAAAAGTCAGTTGCTAACTTCGCATGATTCATGCAACGTAATCACCTGTTTAGCAAAGCATCCGGCCTTCATGATTACAGGCACATAAAAAGCAGGGATATAGGGCGGAAATGAATCGTAGCGCACGGGACAAGGTGCTGAGGATAGTCGGGGTTATCATGGTAGTTTTGCTACCTGTGATGCTTGCGCTATGGTTTGCCCAGCAACGCGCGGTCAACGAAACAAGTAGTCAGCTTCGATCCTTTGCTCAACTCGCTTTAGACAAAACTGAACTGGTCATTCAGCAGGTGGATCTGGCCCGGCAGGCGGCTGAACAGTATTCGGGTGATATTTGCACGCCGGCACATCGGCAAAATATGTTAAATATCGTCCGGGGCCGGCTTTACATTGCCGACCTGCTCTATGCTGAAGGGCGTGAATTCCTCTGCTCAACGACGAGCACCCCCGATAATCCCTATATTATTTCCGCCGCCAATTACCAACGCCAGCCTGACGTCTCTACCTATTATTACCGCGACACCCCATTTTATGCGGGATATAAGATGACTTATATGCAATTAGGTCATTATGTGGTGGTGGTTAATCCGCTGACCTATAGCGAAGTGATGTCTTCGGATCGTTCTCTGGCATGGGGCGTATTTGATACGATAACCAATGCCTTTTTCTCCGTCAGCGAACAGGCCAATCAGAATGAATTAAAAACGCTGATTAGCGATAACGATCTGGCGTTCCAGAATGAAGGCCGCTTTTATACTATTGTTCGCTCGGACAAGCGCCCGATTGCCGCTATTGTTTCAACGACTAACCAGCGCTTTTATGAAGTGCTCTATCATCAGGCGACATTAACCCTGCCGCTGGGGATGATCAGCAGCATTATTATTTTACTGATGTGGTCGAGAACACGACGCGAATTTAACTCCCCGGGTCGCTTATTGCATCGGGCATTAAATAAAAGACAGCTTTGTCTGCACTACCAGCCGATTATCGATATTAAAACCAACCTTTGTGTCGGGGCAGAGGCACTGTTGCGATGGCCTGGGTTTAACGGTCCGGTGATGAGCCCGGTAGAGTTTATCCCGCTGGCAGAAAAAGAGGGCATGAGCGAGCGCATTACCGACTACGTGGTGGAAGAAGTCTTCAGCGATCTGGGTCCTTTCCTGGCCTGCAACCCACATATCTATATCTCCATTAACCTGTCGGCCACGGACTTTCACTCTTCACGCCTGATTGCGATGATCTCCGATAAAGCCCGCCACTACAACGTCCGGGCCCAGCAAATCAAAATCGAAGTGACCGAGCGCGGGTTTATCGACGTGCCGAAAACGACGCCGGTGATTCAGGCGTTTCGACAGGCAGGATATGAAGTGGCGATCGATGATTTTGGTACCGGCTATTCCAACCTGCACAACCTCTACTCGCTGAACGTGGATATCCTGAAAATCGATAAATCTTTTATTGATACGCTGACCACCAACAGCACCAGCCATCTGATCGTCGAGCACATTATCGAAATGGCCCAAAGCCTGCGCTTAAAAACCATCGCGGAAGGGGTGGAAACGGCGGAACAGGTCACGTGGTTAAACAAGCGCGGCGTGCAGTATTGTCAGGGCTGGCACTTTGCAAAGGCGATGTCGCCGCAGGATTTCATGACCTGGCAGCAACAGCCTGTCGCGGCAACACTCGCCCACAGCCATTAATTCAGCTGATGACGATAGTCGCTGGGGGTCCGATCAAACTCGCGGCGGAATACGCGGGAAAACGTCTGCTGGGAGACATAACCCAGATCCATGGCGATATCAAAAATAGGGCGCTGGGTGGTGCGTAACGCCTGAGCGGCCAGCAATAATCTGCGTTGACGAATGTACTCGCCGAGCGTCTGGTGCATAACGGCGCGGAACATCCTCTGTAAGTACCACTTCGAATAACCCGACTTTTTAGCCACCACATCGATACTCAAGGGTTGATCGATATGGTCATCCATCCATTCAATAAGTGTCTGAATAATTTGTTGATGCGACATAGAGCAGCCTCTTTCTGGTTACACCTGTATCGGTTAATTCGTCGTTTTGTCTGCGGGCGAGTATAATTCCTCAAGTTAACTTGAGGTAAAGAGGTTTTATGGAAAAGAAATTACCGCGGATAAAACCGCTGCTCACCCCGGGCGAGGTGGCCAGGCGCAGCGGCGTGGCGGTGTCAGCGCTGCATTTCTATGAAAGCAAAGGGTTAATTAAGAGCATCCGCAACACCGGCAACCAGCGCCGTTATACCCGCGACGTGCTGCGCTACGTGGCGATCATTAAGATTGCCCAACGTATCGGCATCCCGCTGGCCACCATTGGCGAGGCGTTTGGTATCCTGCCGGAGGGGCATACCCTGAGTGCGAAAGAGTGGAAAGCGCTCTCCTCCCAGTGGCGCGACGAACTGGATCGGCGCATCCACACCCTGGAGGCGCTGCGCGATGAGCTTGACGGCTGCATTGGCTGCGGATGCCTGTCGCGCAGCGACTGTCCGCTGCGTAACCCTGGCGATAAGCTGGGCGAGCAGGGCACCGGCGCGCGGCTGTTGGAAGAGGATTAGCCCGACGCATAAAAAACTAAAGCGCCACAACAGGGCGCTTTAGTTTATTCCCGGTCTTTGTCTTTCTCTCTATCCCGCTGGTTCACAGGAGGGTTTCCCCCGACATCAACACCCCTCAGTCGAGCATGCTTTGGAGGTTCCGGTTTGTGCTGACAATTTAAGTCTAGGCCGGGGGCCCGGGTTTGCCAGCGTCACTGAGCAAAAACTCGGCGAAATTTTTTCGCCAGGTTGTGCAATTTTCTATAGTTAGTGGATAAGCCCAACTGGAGATGACCATGATTAAGGTCCACCACCTCAACCAGTCCCGATCCCAGCGCGTGCTCTGGGCGCTGGAAGAGCTCTCGCTGCCCTATCAGATTGAGCGCTATCAGCGCGATAAAACCATGATGGCACCCGCCGCGTTGCGCAAAGTCCACCCGCTGGGTAAATCTCCGGTGCTGGAAGATAACGGTCTGATCCTGGCGGAGTCGGGCGCTATTCTTGAATACCTGCAGGAGACCTACGATCCCGGGTCGCAGCTTAAGCCGCAGGATCGCGAGCTGAAACTGCACTACCGATTCTGGCTGCACTACGCGGAAGGCTCCCTGATGCCGCTGCTGCTGATGAAGCTGGTCTTCTCCAGCCTCGGTAAACCGCCGATCCCGTTTGGCCTGCGCTCGCTGGGCAAAGTACTGGGGCAGGGGGTGCAGAAAGCGTATCTCAACCGCCAGCTGGAAACCCACGCCCGTTTTCTGGAATCCTGGCTTAAGGATCACCGCTGGTTTGCCGGGGATCGCCTCAGCATGGCGGATGTCCAAATGAGCTTTCCTGTATTTGCCCTGCTGGAACGTGGCGGTATCAAGGATCTCCCTCACCTGCAGACGTGGAAGAAAAATGTCGAAATGCGTCCCGCCTGGCAGCGTGCGATCCAGCAGGGCGGTCCGTTCGAAATCCCTGGCGAGTCCTGAAAATGTTATCAAATTGCGCATTCACGATAACGTTTGCGCATACTCTGTCTACTTCTTCACCACTGCGCAGGGAAATTAGCGAAAAACGGCAAAGTTAAGTTGAAAACGCCCATCTTCAGGACGGATAATCGTTTGCCTTTAATTCAACACCCGTTTTGTCAGCGCGAAGCTAAACGTTTGCTTTTTTTATGACGCCCCTTTTTGTCATAAACGCAGCACAGGGATATGACGTTTCGCTGGTCGTGGAGTGTCCATCACGCTGACCGACGACGATTATCATTTTCAGGGGATGTTTTCTATGTCTACGCCATCTGCGCGTACCGGCGGTTCACTCGACGCCATGTTCAAAATTTCTGCTCGCGGCAGCACCGTGCGTCAGGAGATCGTTGCCGGTCTGACGACCTTCCTGGCCATGGTCTATTCCGTGATCGTGGTGCCGGGTATGCTGGGCAAAGCCGGTTTCCCACCGGCGGCGGTCTTTGTCGCCACCTGTCTGGTGGCCGGTGTCGGCTCCATCGTGATGGGGCTGTGGGCCAACCTGCCGCTGGCGATCGGTTGCGCTATCTCCCTGACTGCCTTTACCGCATTCAGCCTGGTGCTGGGCCAGCAGATCAGCGTCCCGGTTGCGCTGGGCGCCGTGTTCCTGATGGGTGTGCTGTTTACCATCATCTCCGCTACCGGCATCCGTAGCTGGATCCTCCGCAACCTGCCGCAGGGCGTTGCGCACGGCACCGGGATTGGTATCGGCCTGTTCCTGCTGCTGATTGCCGCCAACGGCGTTGGCCTTGTGATCAAGAATCCGCTGGACGGTCTGCCGGTTGCGCTGGGTAATTTCGCCAGCTTCCCGGTGATCATGTCCCTGATTGGCCTGGCGGTGATCATCGGTCTGGAAAAACTGAAAGTGCCGGGCGGCATTCTGCTGACCATCATTGGCGTCTCTGTTGTGGGTCTGATTTTCGATCCCGCGGTGCACTTCTCCGGCGTGTTCGCCATGCCATCCCTGAGCGATGAAAACGGCAACTCCCTGATCGGCAGTCTGGATATCATGGGCGCGCTGAACCCGGTTGTGCTGCCAAGCGTGCTGGCGCTGGTGATGACCGCGGTCTTCGACGCCACCGGCACCATCCGCGCGGTGGCGGGCCAGGCGAACCTGCTGGATAAAGACGGTCAGATTATCGATGGCGGCAAAGCGCTGACCACCGACTCCCTGAGCAGCGTCTTCTCCGGTCTGGTGGGTGCAGCCCCGGCGGCGGTGTATATCGAATCTGCGGCGGGTACGGCGGCAGGTGGTAAAACCGGTCTGACGGCGATTACCATCGGCGTGCTGTTCCTGCTGATCCTGTTCCTCGCTCCGCTGTCGTATCTGGTTCCGGCGTATGCGACCGCGCCTGCGCTGATGTACGTTGGCCTGCTGATGCTGAGCAACGTGGCGAAAATTGATTTTGCCGACTTCGTTGACGCGATGGCCGGTCTGATCACCGCGGTGTTCATCGTGCTGACCTGTAACATCGTGACCGGCATCATGATTGGTTTCGCATCGCTGGTGATCGGCCGCATCGTCTCCGGCGAATGGCGTAAGCTGAACATCGGTACGGTGGTGATTGCCGTGGCGCTGGTGGCCTTCTACGCGGGCGGCTGGGCTATCTAAGCCGTCAACTGCGTAAAAAGACGGGTGGCTCAGGCCGCCCGTTTTTATTTTCGGAACACATCTTGTTGCCTTATGCGTTACTCTGGGGGAGATACACTGTGGCAAGATGCCAGTGATGTAAACGTACAGAAATCTCGCAAACAGGGAACGCATGGAAATCTTTTTCACAATACTCATCATGACCCTTTTGGTCTCCCTCTCCGGGGTAGTTACCCGCGTACTGCCCTTCCAGTTACCGCTGCCGCTGATGCAGATCGCCATCGGTGCTCTGCTGGCGTGGCCGACGTTCGGATTGCATGTCGAGTTTGATCCCGAACTGTTTCTGGTGCTGTTTATTCCGCCCCTGCTGTTTGCCGACGGCTGGAAAACCCCAACCCGTGAGTTTCTCGAACACGGGCGCGAGATCTTAGGTCTGGCGCTGGCGCTGGTGGTGGTCACCGTGGTGGGGATTGGTTTTCTCATCTACTGGGTGGTGCCGGGGATCCCGCTGATACCGGCCTTTGCGCTGGCGGCGGTACTGTCGCCCACCGATGCCGTGGCGCTGTCCGGGATCGTTGGCGAAGGACGCATCCCTAAAAAAATCATGGGCATCCTGCAGGGCGAGGCGCTGATGAACGACGCCTCCGGCCTGGTGGCGCTGAAGTTTGCCGTCGCCGTGGCGATGGGCACCATGGTCTTCACCATCGGCGGGGCGTCCGTTGAGTTCTTTAAAGTGGCCATTGGCGGCATTCTGGCGGGGTTTGTGGTGAGCTGGCTGTACGGTCGTTCGCTGCGTTTCCTCAGCCGCTGGGGCGGCGACGAGCCCGCCACGCAGATCGTGCTGCTGTTCCTGCTGCCGTTCGCCTCTTACCTGATTGCGGAACACATCGGCGTATCGGGCATTCTGGCGGCGGTAGCGGCCGGGATGACCATCACCCGCGCCGGGGTTATGCGCCGCGCGCCGCTGGCGATGCGCCTGCGCGCCAACAGCACCTGGTCGATGCTGGAGTTTGTCTTTAACGGCATGGTGTTCCTGCTGTTGGGCCTCCAGCTGCCGGGTATCCTTGAGTCCTCGCTGGTGGCGGCCGAGGCCGATCCGAATGTCGAAACCTGGATGTTGTTTACCGACATCGTGCTGATTTACGCCGCGCTGATGCTGGTGCGTTTTGGCTGGCTGTGGACGATGAAAAACTTCAGCATGCGTTTCCTGAAAAAGAAACCGATGGAGTTTGGCTCCTGGACCACCCGTGAGCTGCTGATTTCCACCTTTGCCGGGGTGCGTGGGGCCATCACCCTTGCCGGTGTACTCTCCATTCCGCTGCTGCTGCCGACCGGCGACGTCTTCCCGGCCCGCTACGAGCTGGTGTTCCTCGCCGCAGGGGTGATTCTGTTCTCACTGTTTGTTGGCGTGGTGATGCTGCCGATCCTGCTGCAACACATGGAGGTGGGCGATCACGTTCAGCAGCATAAAGAGGCGCGTATCGCCCGGGCGGCAACGGCGGAGGTAGCCATTGTCGCCATCCAGAAGATGGAGGAGCGTCTGGCCGCGGATACCGAAGAGAACATCGATAACCAACTGCTGAAAGAGGTGAGTTCGCGAGTAATTGGTAACCTGCGCCGCCGTGCGGATGGCCGCAACGACGTGGAAAGCTCGCTGATGGAAGAGAACCTCGAGCGCCGCTTCCGCCTTGCCGCGCTGCGTTCTGAACGCGCGGAGCTGTATCACCTGCGCGCCACCCGGGAGATCAGCAACGAGACGCTGCAAAAGCTGCTGCACGATCTCGATTTGATGGAAGCGTTGTTGATTGAGAAGCAGTAGCCGTTGATTGCCCGGTGGCGCTACGCTTACCGGGCCTGTTAAACCCTGGGCCGGGTAAGGCGAAGCCGCCACCCGGCGTTATTCCACCGAAGTCCAAAATCCTTCACAGCATTTCAGCCACGCCTGGGCGCTGTTCGACAAATACACCCCTTCCCGCCAGATCATCCCCAACTGCCAGTGCAGATCGCTCTGCAGCGGGATCCAGCGCAGGGTGTTTTTATCCAGCCGCTCGCAGATGGGCTGCGGCAGTATCGCAATTCCCACCCCCGCCTGCACCATCGCCGCCAGAAAGTCCCACTGCCCGCTGCGCACCGCAATGCGCGGCTTAACGCCGTGCTGGCTGAAGAGCTGCATCAGCTGGCGGCTGAGGGCAAAATCTTCGTTGTAGATCAGTAACGGGTGCTCGGCCAGCAGCGCCGGATTAATAGCCTTAAGCGTCAGCCAGCTGCCGGAGCGCGGCACCAGAACGCACAGCGGATGGCTGAACAGCGGCAGGGCCGTCAGGCCGCTGTCCTCCTCTACCGGCAGGGCGGTCATCGCCAGATCCAGCTCGCCGTTGATTACCGCCTGCTGGACGGTTAAACCACCAAATTCAGAAATTTTCAGCTCCACGCCGGGATAGCGCTGGCGAAACAGGCCGATGGGCCCGGCCATCATCATCCCCACCATCGGGGGAATACCGAGGCGCAGTATCCCCTTGTTGAGGTGGTTGATGTCGCCCAGCTCGGCCTCCAGCTGGCGAAACTCCGCGAGGATTGCCAGCCCGCGCTCAAACACCACCCGGCCGGTGTCGGTTAACAGCAGCTTGCGTCCGTCGCGGATCAGCAGAGTACAGTTCAGTTCATCTTCGAGGTTCTTCAGCATCTTGCTGATGGTGGGTTGGGTGACAAAAAGCTTCTCCGCGGCGCGGGTGAAACTCTGCTGGCGTACCACTTCGACAAAGTAACGCAGCGTGCGTATGTCCATGGCTATTCCTCGAAACTATACCTTTGATGATTTTAATTCATTTCAGTCAATTACGGGCGCTGACTATACTGGCGTTCCCTCTCATTTTTAGGAAATCCCCCATGACCGTGGCGTTAGGTCGCGTTACGCCTGCCGTCGTGCAACGACTCCAGGTACCGGTTCAGGTACTGCTTTATGCGGGTCTTTTTGTCTTCGCTGAATACCTTGTTGGCTGGCTGCATCTGCCCCTGCCGGCCAATCTGGTCGGCATGGTGCTGATGTTCAGCCTGATCCTCTGTCGCGTTATTCCCCTGAACTGGGTGCGGGCGGGCTCGCGCTGGCTGCTGGCGGAAATGCTGCTCTTTTTTGTGCCGGCGGTGGTGGCGGTGGTCAATTACGTCCAGCTGCTGATGGTGGACGGCTGGCGTATCTTTGCGGTGATCGCCCTGAGCACGCTAATGGTGCTGGGTGCCACCGCGTGGGTGGTGGATAAAGTCTACCGCTTTGAAATCAGCAGGCAGAAACATGACTAACTTTCAGGTCAGCGTCCTCTGTCTGGTGGTGACGCTGGTTATCTATTTTGCCAACAAACGTCTCTACCGCCGCTTTCGTAAACTGCCCCTGATGCCGCTGGTCTTCACCCCGATTCTGCTGGTGATGATGCTGGTGTGGGGCCATATCTCCTGGCAGAACTATATCGGTGAAGCGCACTGGCTGCTGTGGCTGCTCGGCCCGGCGACCATCGCCTTTGCGGTGCCGGTGTACGACAACCTCGCGGTGATCAAACGCCACTGGATGTCGCTCTCCGCCGGGGTGATCACCGCCACGGTGGTAGCCGTCACCAGCTCGGTCTGGCTGGCGCGGCTGTTTACCCTGTCGGATGAGATCCAGCGCAGCCTCGCGGTGCGCTCCGTCACCACGCCTTTTGCCCTGGCCGCGGCAAAACCGCTCGGCGGGCAGCCGGATCTGGTGGCGCTGTTCGTGGTGGTCACCGGGGTGTTTGGCATGGCGGTGGGGGATATGCTGTTTTTGCGGCTCTCGATCCGCGAAGGGATGGCGAAAGGGGCCGGCTTTGGCGCGGCCTCCCACGGTGCCGGCACCGCCCGCTCCTATGAGCTGGGCCAACAGGAGGGCGTGGTCGCCAGCCTGGTGATGATGCTCTCCGGGGTGGTGATGGTGCTGGTGGCCCCGCTGGTGGGCTGGTTGATGTTCTGAGTTTTGCCCGGCGGCGCTGCGCTTGCACGGGCCTACGGTTCTGTAGGCCGGGTAAGCGTAGCGCCACCCGTCAATACTAACGGTTCACACGCCGTACAATACGCTCCACCTGCTGGCGGAAATCCGCCGCGACCTGAGCGGGCGTTTGCCCCTGCTCCAGCTTTTCCCGCGCCGAGGTAAACCTGTCGATTACCTGCAAGTCCTCAATATAGGGCGTGGCGACAACCGTGGTGTGCAGCGCCTGCGCCTGGCGCAGCCCGGCAATTACCGGATCCTGCGGGTCAATTACCCCTTTCTCCATAAGCTGCGCCTCCGCCGCCTTGTTGAGCGGAATGCCGCGCTCCAGCCCCAGGGCTTCAACCGACTGCGGATCGTTGAGCAGGTAGTTGACCAGGATTGCCGCCTCTTTTGGATGCTTCGTTGATTTCGCTACCGACAGCATCTGCGCCGTTTTAAAGTACACACCCGATTCTTCCGTCCCGGGCTGCATCACGTAGTCGCCCAGTACCAGCTTTGCCGGCGGCGTCATGTTGTTGGCAAACATGCGGATGGTGATGTTCCAGGTGAACAGGCCGCCCCATTCGCCATTAATCCACGGCTTCATCTCATAGAGATTGCCTTTGCCGTAGGAGGAGAGGGTCTTTGGCGACGGGAGAACATGGTCGTCGCTCAGGCGCTTCACAAAGCTGAAGGCCTCCTCCCACTGGGCGTCGTTCCAGGCGAAGGTACCATCGCTGTTGAACATTGGTTTGTGATGGGTCTGCATCATCCAGGCATTGAGCAGCAGGATGACGTCCTGATCGACCATCGCGTAGGGGTAGTAGCTGTTGCCGAGCTTCTGCTGGAACACTTTCCCGGCGGCAAAAAAGTCATCCCAGGTTTTCGGGTACGCCAGCCCGGCTTTCTGCCAGGTAACGTCGTTGTAGTAAAAGACCGGGGCGTTGACCGAGATCGGCAGGCCGTTGAGCTTGCCTTTGATGGTGGTGGATTGCAGATCCTGGGCCTGGTACTGGCTTAAATCCAGCTCCGCTTTCAGCTTGTCGAGATCGTAATAACCTTCGCCGTTTTTGGAAAAGATGATGAGCCACGGCCAGTTGGTCTGCATCACATCCGGCTCGGTGCCGCTCGCCATCTGGGTGGTCAGGCGCGAAAGATGCCCGTCCCAGCCGGTGTATTCGGGCTTCACCTTAATATCCGGATGTGCTTTTTCAAAGGCGTCGAGCGCCTTCAGCGTGGCCTGGTGGCGGCTGTTGCCACCCCACCACGACATACGTAATTCAACGGGTTGCGCCCATGTAGAGGTACAGGAAAATAACAGCGATGCGATGACACCTGACAGGAGTTTATTCATTATTTATCTCCGGATTTTTTATTATTAAACAGGTGAGTAACGGCACAATACTGACCAGTGGCTCCGGCGCGGTCTCCTGCCGCGCCTTCACCATGCCTTTAGCGTTTCGTCAGACGGGAAACCAGCTCAAACTCCTTAAAGTTGACCGGACGCTGCTGCTGCATGGAGATGTTGCCCGCAATCCCGGTGAGGATCGACATCGCCCCGGCGCGGTGGTCCGCCGCGCGCTGCAGCGGGTCGTGGCCCGGCGTACCAAACAGGTCGGCCAGCATGGCGTTGTCGCCGCCGCCGTGGCCCCCTTCGCCGAGGCTGAACGTTGCTTTCCAGGGTTCGGCAAACATCGGAAAGACGGTGAGATCGCACTGCTCGAGGCTGCCCTCGTTTTCGCGCTCGCCCCCGGCGTTAACGTAGGACTTCTCGACGATCTTCATCTCCAGCCGGCCTTCGGTGCCGTTAAAGACCACGTTCAGCCCTTCCCACGGCAGGTAGGCGTTGAGGGAGTAAGTGAGCTGGACCTGGTTCTGATACTTCACCAGCACCGACATCGTGTCTTCGATGGTGATGCCGTCGCTGAACACGCTCTGGTCGCGGAAGTAGTTATCTTCGTGTTCGGCGTCGAGATAGAGCGCTTTAAGCTGGGCGTTCTCCGCCATCTGCAGGGCAAAGGGATCCGCTTTCGCCTCGGCGAAGCCGTGGGCGCGGGGGTAGAAGTGCGTCACGCCGCGCTTCTCCGCGTTCTCCCTGCCGTAGAACTGCAGGCTGCCTTCGGCGTAAACCCGCTCCGGGTAGCTGTCCAGCCAGAAGTTCATCAGGTCAAAATGGTGGGTGGATTTATGCACCAGTAGGCCGCCGCTGTTGCGTTTTTCCCGGTGCCAGCGGCGGAAGTAGTCTGCGCCATGTTCGGTGTTGAGCAGCCATTCGAAGTGCACCGAAGTGACCTTGCCAATCGTCCCCTGCATCAGCAGCTCGCGCACCTTGCTGTGGTGCGGGGCGTAGCGGTAGTTGAAGGCCACCCGCACGCTGCGACCGGTCTCTTCGATAGCGTCGAGAATGCGCAGGGCGCGCTGTTCATCGATGGTCATCGGCTTTTCGGTGATCACATCGCAGCCGGCGTGCAGGGCGCGAACGATGTAGTTGTCGTGGGTGCGGTCCATGGTGGTGACGATAACCACATCGGGGCGTGTTTCGCGGATCATCTCCTCAAACTGCGTCGCCTGCCAGGTGGAAACCGGGGCCGCCCCTTCGTTTTTTAAGAGCTGGTTGGCGTAGTGCATGCGCGTGGTATTGGTATCGCAGAACGCGACCATTCTGGCATTTTCCCGCCAGGCCCCCCCGATGGCGGAAATATATAAACCGGCACGCCCACCGGTCCCGACCAGAGCATATTTTTTCATGGCATCCTCAGCTAAAGTAGCAAAATAAATATCAGCAAGGTGACGCAATGAAACGTATTCCACATCAGCTGATGGAGCTGAACAGCACTTTTATCTGGCACTGGCCCTGGTTTATTCAGGGAGTAAAAAGCGCGAAGCAGCACGGTTTCACTGGGATCATCCTGCACCAACAGGAACTGCTTTCGGTACTTGCGACGCCCTCGCCGTTAAGCCAGAAGCTCAACGTCGAGAACCTTATTCATCAGCAACATTACGCCCTGCAATATTTAATCCGCGTCGATCGCTATCTGGCGGAAAATAATCTGTCGTTCTGGCTTCAGGGTGAAGCCGCGCCCAATGACGACATTATTAAGCGTAAATTTCCGGAACTGACGTTCGACGAAAAAAGCGCGCCGGATTTCTGGCACCATTTTTATGCCGCGATATTGCATCCGCTATTACACGCCTTGCCCCATCTCAGCGGGCTTATTCTCAGCCTGACGACGCCGGACTTTCAGACCGCCCGCTGGCAGCAAAGCCTGCATGATGTCTGGGTAATGGTGCCAACTTACTGATTTAGTGTACGATGGTGTTTTTGAGGTGCTCCCGTGGCTTCCATCTCCATCAGTTGTCCCTCCTGCTCAGCTACTGAAGGCGTGGTGCGTAACGGTAAAAGTACTGCCGGACATCAGCGCTATCTCTGCTCTCACTGCCGTAAAACATGGCAGCTACAGTTCACTTACACCGCCTCTCAGCCCGGTACACACCAGAAAATCATTGATATGGCCATGAATGGTGTTGGATGCCGGGCAACCGCCCGCATTATGGGCGTTGGCCTCAACACGATTTTACGTCACTTAAAAAACTCAGGCCGCAGTCGGTAACCTCGCGCATACAGCCGGGCAGTGATGTGATTGTCTGCGCTGAAATGGACGAACAGTGGGGCTACGTCGGTGCTAAATCACGTCAGCGCTGGCTGTTTTTACGCGTATGACAGGATACGGAGGACGGTTGTGGCGCACGTCTTCGGTGAACGCACTCTGGCCACACTGGAGCGTCTTCTGAGCCTGCTGTCGGCCTTTGAGGTCGTGGTATGGATGACGGATGGCTGGCCGCTGTATGAATCCCGCCTGAAGGGAAAGCTGCACGTAATCAGCAAGCGTTACACTCAGCGAATTGAGCGGCATAACCTGAATCTGAGACAACATCTGGCAAGGCTGGGACGGAAGTCACTGTCGTTCTCAAAATCGGTGGAGCTGCATGACAAGGTCATCGGGCATTATCTGAACATAAAACACTATCAGTAAGTTGGAGTCATTACCTGATGTCTGGAGCCTGCTGCGCGCCCGGGGCAAAAAGCTCATCCTGCGCGACTTTATTGATAACAGCTGGCCGCGCCAGCAGCTCGCTAACATTCTGGCGACGCTCCCGGACGACGTGCGCGCCTCGGTAAAAGCCACCGAGCTGGATTACCACCCCGGCTTTGCCAACCATCCGCACATCGCCACCCTGCCGGGGCATAAAAAGTGGATCGAGTACGACCTCTTTGGCACCGGCTACGGCTGGACCGCGCTGCCGTGCTATCTGGCCGATGAGATCAGCGGCCGCTTAAGCTGGGCGCTCAGTGTCGCTGAAAACGAAATTGAAGCTATTACCTCCCGCGTGAGCTGGCAGTGGCTACCCGACAGCCGGGTGATGGACTCCGCCAACGCCATCAACCTGTTCGGTCTTACCGCCGCCAACCAGGCCGCCGATGCGGCGCTGCCCGCCACCTTCGATCGCTGGGTGGAACATCATCAGCTCGGCTTTCGCTCCCTGCAGGACAAGCATCAGCTCTCGGCCATCGTGCATGCCAGCTACGACTGGCTGTGTAAAACGCCGAACCTCCTCGGGCGACGGCTGCACTATCAGAGCCAGATCCCGGAGAGCATCGCTCAGGCGCAACAGCTGCTGCATATGGACACCCGCAGCGCCAACTGGCTGCACGCCTGGCAACCGCTGATGCCCACCGACGATCCCGAGCTTGGCAAAGAGCAGCGGGAGCGGATGGCGCTGGAGAAAGAGGCCGCCTGCTTCCTCGCATCCCGCACCCTGCAAAACCTGCGTGAGCTGATGCCGCGTATTACCTGCCCGGACGACACGCTGGCGATCCTGCTGGCTGCCTGGCGCAGCGCGGAGATCTACAGCCAGATGTTCTCCCACGTGGCTGCCGCCGTGACCGACGTGCTCTGGCTCGACCATTACGGCGCGAACAGCCTGCCTGCTGATACCCTGCAGAAGCATCAGCAGCGGCTGCTTCACTACGCCGACACCCTGGATCGCTGGCTGGTGGACCCGCCCGCCAGCGGCCCGCTATTCCTGCCGCTACTGCTGAGCCCGGCGCGGCTGGAGCGCTTTGCCAGAAGCCTGAGCGAGTCGCTGTGACTAAAGCATAAAAACTGGAAGGGGGATTGTCTGTACGGGGGGCAGAGGGAAAGCCGGGGATTGGCGTGAAATCGGGAAAAGTGTGATGGCCTTTGCGGATCGCAGATAAAGCCTGTGATGCGCATCGGCTTTTTCTGTTTTGGTGACGTGATAAACGTCACCTGAAGGGGAAAAAAATGTGATCCCCGACCAGCGGCCGGGGAGGGGATTTTAGTGCGCGCGGCCCTGTTCAACACCCAGGCCGGTTTGGGACCGGATAAACTGGGCGCGGAACTTCTCACGCTCCAGGTTACCTTCCGCCGAGTTATCCGTGGCGGAGAAGAACCAGATCCCAATGAACGCCACGGCGATGGAGAACAGCGCCGGATATTCGTAAGGGAAGATGGCTTTTTCGTGGCCGAGGATCTGCACCCAGATGGTTGGGCCAAGGATCATCAGGATCACCGCGGTGAGCAGGCCCAGCCAGCCGCCAATCATCGCCCCACGGGTGGTCAGTTTTGACCAGTACATGGAGAGCAGAATGATCGGGAAGTTACAGCTTGCGGCAATCGAGAAGGCCAGTCCCACCATAAAGGCGATGTTCTGGCTCTCGAACAGAATACCCAGCAGGATCGCCACCACGCCCAGCACCAGCACGGTAATTTTGGAGACTTTCAGCTCCTCGCGCTCGGAGGCGCCTTTACGCCAGACGTTGGCATAGAGGTCATGGGAGACCGCAGAGGCACCGGCCAGCGTCAGGCCTGCGACCACCGCCAGGATAGTGGCGAAGGCCACGGCGGAGATAAAGCCGAGGAACAGGTTGCCACCCACCGCGTCAGCCAGATGCACCGCCGCCATGTTGTTGCCGCCAATCAGCGCGCCCGCCGCGTCTTTAAACGCCGGGTTTGCGCCTACCAGCATGATGGCGCCGAAGCCGATGATAAAGGTCAGGATGTAGAAGTAACCCATAAAGCCGGTGGCGTAGAGCACGCTCTTACGCGCTTCGCGCGCATCTGACACCGTGAAGAAACGCATCAGGATATGCGGCAGACCGGCGGTACCAAACATCAGGCCCAGGCCTAACGACAGCGCCGAGATCGGATCTTTCACCAGCCCGCCCGGGCTCATGATCGCTTCCCCTTTCGGGTGGACCGCCATCGCTTCGCTGAACAGGTTGTTGAAGCTGAAACCGACGTGCTTCATTACCATAAAGGCCATAAAGCTGGCACCGAACAGCAGCAGCACGGCTTTGATGATCTGCACCCAGGTGGTGGCAAGCATGCCGCCAAACAGGACGTACATCACCATCAGCACGCCCACCAGCACCACCGCGATATGGTAGTTCAGGCCGAACAGCAGCTGGATGAGTTTACCGGCACCCACCATCTGGGCGATCAGGTACAGGGCCACCACCACCAGCGAGCCGCAGGCGGAGAGGGTACGGATCGGCCCCTGCTTCAGGCGATAGGAGGCCACGTCGGCAAAGGTATAGCGTCCGAGGTTACGCAGACGTTCGGCGATCAGGAACAGAATAATCGGCCAGCCGACGAGGAAGCCAAGGGAGTAGATCAGCCCGTCGTAGCCGGAGGTGTACACCAGCGCGGAGATCCCGAGGAAGGAGGCCGCCGACATAAAGTCGCCCGCGATCGCCAGGCCGTTCTGGAAGCCGGTAATGTTGCCGCCCGCGGTGTAGTAATCATTACGGGAGCGCACGCGTTTCGAGGCCCAGTAGGTGATATACAGCGTCAGCACCACGAAGATCAGGAACATCGCGATCGCCTGCCAGTTGGTTGGCTGGCGTTCAACTGCGCCGGTAATGGCATCGGCGGCATTTGCCGCAAAGGGGAGGGTGGCGGCGAGCGCCGTCAGAACTCTCTTCATGATGCTTTTACCTCACGCAGAACGGCTTTATTCAGACGGTCGAACTCACCGTTAGCACGAATGACGTACACGGCGGTCAGCACAAACGAAATGACGATCACCCCGATCCCAATAGGGATACCGCGGGTGACGCTGGTCCCGGCGTGCAGCGGTGTGCCCAGCCAGTGTGGGGCAAAAGCAATCAGCAGAATAAAGCCGACATAAATGATTAACATGATGATAGATAAAGTGAAGGCAAACCGTTGCCGCTTATCGACGAGCTCCCTGTAGTGCGCACTATTCTCTATCTGCTGACAAATATTGTCATTCATCACAGAGTCTCCAGACGTATTGTAGGGGGAGGGGTTGTTTTTATTCCCTCTCCCTTTAAGGGAGAGGGTTAGGGTGAGGGTGTGGCGTTACGATGGCATAGCGATGGCCTGCTTCTCTTCGAGCAGTTTGTCCACCACGCCAGGATCGGCGAGCGTTGAGGTATCGCCTAAGTTGCTGGTATCCCCCGCGGCAATCTTGCGCAGAATACGACGCATGATCTTGCCGGAGCGGGTTTTCGGCAGCGAGTCGGTCCAGTGCAGCACATCCGGGGTGGCAAGCGGGCCGATCTCTTTCCGCACCCAGTTGCGTACCTCGGTATACAGCTCCGGCGACGGCTCTTCGCCATGGTTCAGGGTGACGTAGGCGTAGATCGCCTGGCCCTTGATGCTGTGCGGAATACCGACCACCGCCGCTTCGGCGATTTTCGGATGCGACACCAGCGCCGATTCGATCTCGGCGGTCCCCAGTCGATGCCCGGAGACGTTCAGCACGTCGTCCACGCGGCCGGTGATCCAGTAGTAACCATCTTCATCACGACGCGCGCCGTCGCCGCTGAAGTACATGTTTTTGAAGGTGGAGAAGTAGGTCTGCTCGAAGCGGTCGTGATCGCCAAACAGGGTACGCGCCTGACCCGGCCAGGAGTCGACGATTACCAGGTTGCCCTCGGTGGCCCCTTCCAGCGGGTTGCCTTCGTTATCCACCAGCGCAGGCTGGACGCCGAAGAACGGACGGGTGGCAGAGCCGGCTTTCAGCTGGGTAGCGCCCGGCAGCGGGGTGATCATGAACCCGCCGGTTTCGGTCTGCCACCAGGTGTCGACCACCGGGCACTTCTCGTTACCGATCTTCTTCCAGTACCACTCCCAGGCTTCCGGGTTGATCGGCTCGCCCACGGATCCGAGGATGCGCAGGGAGGAGCGATCGGTCCCTTCAATCGCCTTGTCGCCTTCGGCCATCAGGGCGCGGATGGCGGTAGGGGCGGTGTAGAGAATATTGACCTGATGTTTGTCCACCACCTGGCTCATACGCGCCGGGGTCGGCCAGTTAGGTACGCCTTCGAACATCAGGGTGGTGGCGCCGCAGGCCAGCGGGCCGTACAGCAGGTAGCTGTGACCGGTGACCCAGCCCACGTCGGCGGTGCACCAGTAGATATCGCCCTGATGATAATCAAAGACATATTTGAAGGTTGTGGCCGCATAGACCAGATAGCCGCCGGTGGTGTGCAGCACGCCCTTTGGCTTGCCGGTGGAGCCGGAGGTATAAAGGATAAACAGCGGATCTTCCGCGTTCATCGCTTCCGGCTGATGCTGGTCGCTGGCCTGCTCAATCAGGTCGCTCCACCACAGGTCGCGACCCTCATGCCATTCAATGGCATTGCCGGTGCGCTTCAGCACAATCACGCTGTTGACGCTGTTCACATTCGGGTTTTTCAGCGCGTCGTCGACGTTCTTTTTCAGCGGAACGGCACGACCAGCACGCACGCCTTCGTCGGCGGTGATCACCAGCTTTGAGCTGGAGTCGATGATGCGTCCGGCCACCGCTTCCGGCGAAAAGCCGCCGAAGATAACGGAGTGCACGGCCCCGATGCGGGCGCAGGCCAGCATTGCCACGGCCGCTTCCGGCACCATCGGCATATAGATAGCCACGACGTCGCCTTTTTTGATGCCCTGGGCCAGCAGCACGTTGGCAAAGCGGCAGACATCGCGGTGCAGTTCGCGGTAGGTGATATTTTTGCTCTGGGTCGCGTCGTCGCCCTCCCAGATGATTGCCGTCTGGTCGCCGCGATCGGCGAGGTGACGATCCAGGCAGTTGGCGGCAAGGTTCAGCGTGCCGTCTTCATACCATTTAATAGAGACGTTGCCGGGGGCAAAAGAGGTGTTCTTGACCGTCTGATACGGGGTCATCCAGTCAAGGATTTTGCCCTGCTCGCCCCAGAAGGCGTCAGGGTCAGTAATAGACAGCTGGTACTTCTCCTGGTACTGCTCCGGGTTAATCAGGCAGCGGTCCGCAATATTTGCGGGAATGTCGTGTTTATGGACCTGGCTCATGGTTTTTGTTCTCCTTGTAGAATGTTAATAATATGTCGCAAAAACGTTAATTGTAGGGGCTTTGCCAGCTTTGTTTACTATTTGGGCGACAGATCACGCAAAAATTAGAGAGTATAAAAAATGAGCAAATGACACTTTGAAAAAAAATAATTGCCTGAAATGATTATTTGCATTACTGCATAAAAAAGCGTTTTTATAACAAAAGGTTATTTATCATGACTAATACAAATTAGCGTGATAACGCCTTTTGTCAGTCAAATGCCTCGTTCTTAAAGGCTTGCGTAGCATGCCGTGCAAATGGTACTGATACCGCGCGTTAAAAAACCCCATAAATGAACGCAACACAATTCATACCCTTTCAGTATGTGTCGTCCCCATCGTTTTACGAGTACGAACACTTCATTGAGGAAGTTTCTTGTCATGAAAAATTTGAAAGTCAGCCTGGCCTGGCAAATTTTGCTGGCCCTTGTGCTGGGTATCTTGCTGGGTAGTTATCTGCATTATCACAGTGACAGCCGCGAATGGCTGATCGCGAATTTACTGTCGCCTGCCGGTGATATCTTTATCCATCTGATCAAAATGATTGTGGTGCCGATTGTCATCTCGACGCTGGTGGTAGGGATTGCCGGGGTGGGTGATGCGAAGCAGCTGGGCCGCATCGGTGCAAAAACCATCCTTTATTTCGAAGTGATCACTACGGTGGCGATCGTTCTCGGCATCACGCTGGCGAATGTGTTCCAGCCTGGCGCGGGCATTGATATGTCGCAGCTGGCGACGGTGGATATTTCGAAATACCAAAGCACGACCGCGGATGTGCAAAGCCATTCTCATGGCCTGATGGGGACCATCCTCTCGCTGGTGCCGACCAATATCGTGGCGTCGATGGCGAAGGGCGAAATGCTGCCGATCATCTTCTTCTCGGTGCTGTTTGGTCTGGGCCTGGCGTCACTGCCGTCCACTCACCGTCAGCCGCTGGTGACCGTGTTCCGCTCCATCTCTGAAACCATGTTCAAAGTGACCCACATGGTGATGCGCTATGCGCCGGTAGGGGTGTTCGCGCTGATCTCGGTGACGGTAGCGAACTTCGGTTTTGCCTCCCTGTGGCCGCTGGCGAAGCTGGTGCTGCTGGTGCACTTCGCGATCCTGTTCTTCGCTCTGGTGGTGCTGGGGCTGGTGGCGCGGATGTGTGGCCTGAGCATCTGGATCCTGATCCGCATCCTGAAAGACGAGCTAATTCTGGCGTACTCCACCGCCAGCTCCGAGAGCGTGCTGCCGCGTATTATTGAGAAGATGGAAGCCTATGGGGCGCCTGCGTCGATCACCAGCTTCGTGGTGCCGACCGGTTACTCGTTCAACCTCGACGGCTCTACGCTGTACCAGAGCATCGCCGCGATCTTTATTGCCCAGCTCTACGGTATCGACCTTTCCCTGTGGCAGGAGATCGTGCTGGTGCTGACCCTGATGGTGACCTCAAAAGGGATTGCCGGCGTGCCGGGCGTCTCCTTTGTGGTGCTGCTGGCGACCCTGGGTAGCGTGGGTATTCCGCTGGAAGGGCTGGCGTTTATCGCCGGTGTTGACCGTATTCTCGACATGGCGCGTACCGCGCTGAACGTGGTCGGTAATGCGCTGGCGGTACTGGTGATTGCCAAGTGGGAACATCAGTTCGACCGTAAGAAAGCCCTGGCGTATGAACGCGATGTGCTGGGTCGTTTTGATAAAACCGCTGACCAGTAAAGTACATTGCCCGGCCTACGGTCCTGTAGGCCGGGCAAGCGAAGCGCTCCCGGCACGCAGACCGCTCGGTCCCGTCGGCGGGCGTTTACTCCCCGCTTAACGCATCAAACTCTTCGCAGCCGGTATCAAAACCTTCGCTACAGCTCAGATTTAACCAGTACAGCGCCTTCTGTTTATTCGGGGTGATAAACCCGTCCTCGCCCTGCTGAAATACCTGACCCGCCCAGTACTCCGCGTAACCTGTACGCGAGAGGGTGGAGCTCTGCTTAAACCACTGTGCGGCCTGGACATCATCCTGCGCCACCTCCACGCCGTTGGCGTAGATCAGCCCCAGCAGCTGCCGGGCATCGACCGCGGCATCATCCTCGGTATTCTCTGCGACTTTGTGCAGTAAGCTCAGCGCCTGCGGGTAGTCAGTTTTTCCAGCCCGGGTATTGACCAGCAAACGTGCCAGCATCACCGCACCCGGCGAGCTGCCCGCCACCGTGGCCTGCTGCGCCAGCCCTTTTGCCTGGGCTAAATCGCCGTGCTTAAACTTGATTTGTGACAGCAGCGCCATGGCATCGATATCGCCGTTTTTGGCCGCTTTTTCGGCCCAGGTTTCGGCCTGCTTATCATCCCCCGAGCTGTAATAGGTTTCGGCAAGATAATACTGAGCCCGGCTGTCGCCTGCCTCAGCCTGCTTCAGGTACTGGCCGCCAATCTCCTCGGCGCAAACCAGGGAAGAAAAAAGGATCAACAACAGATAAAGAGGTTTCATGCGTTATTTTCGTAGGGGTAGATAACGGGCAGTATAAGCGCGGGATGAGAAGAAAAAAATGGGTGCGTTAAGACCTCCACTCCCCACAAGCCGGGCGGGTTTCCCCGCCCGCTGACGTTAGCCTGCTGCGCAGGCTAATTTAGCCGCCACTTCAAGCTGCTCGCTCTTTATTGTCAGTTCGCATAACGTGCCGCGATTAATAAAGGCGAATATCACTATGGTCAGGCAAATAATTAATATTATGCCTGGCACGGTTTTTAATGGCGTCATGCCCTTTACTCCTTGCTAATAAAAGAATAAGGGGCTATCCTCAACTTGTGAGTGGTTGAGGGATAGCCCCCGGTTAATGGAAACATTTCCGGGGTTTTTCACTTTCTGTCCCTCAATACGGCTTAAGACAGAAAGCCTTAAGCACCCGCCGCTAATCTTATCCCGCTGAACTCAAAAGAAAAGATGTAATTCTTTTTAGGTGAAATTACATTTCTCTGGAATGCTGCTCGCAAAATAATATTCACCATATATTATTTCTATTATGCAAATAAAAGCGGGATGAATATTTCACCCCGTTTTATTAATTGCACCTTTAATTGCATCAACCCATCGCGGTTTCCCGTAACGATTTTTTCAGCTTATTATATTCTTCAACCACATAGTGTTCGGCGGTAGCCTGATCCGCTATCGGCTCGACGCGCACGGCACAATATTTATATTCCGGCGTTTTGGTTATCGGGCTGAGGTTTTCCGTCACCAGTTCGTTGCAGGCCCCGATCCACCATTGGTAAGTCATGTATACCGCCCCGACGTTAGGCCGATCGCTGACCTGAGCCCGGGTGATAACCCGACCTTTGCGGGAGTTAACCCACACCAGCGCCTCATCCTCAATGCCCAGCCTTGCGGCATCCTCGGTGTTGATCTGCACATAGCCGGGCTCATCGGCCAGCGCCGACAGGGCCGCACAGTTGCCGGTCATCGAGCGGCAGGAGTAGTGGCCCACTTCGCGCACGGTGGAGAGCACCATGGGATAGTCGTCATCCAGCTTATCGATGGGGGCCATCCAGTCGCAGGTGAAGAACTGCGCCAGCCCGTTCGGGGTGTCGAATTTCTCTGCAAACAGGAACGAGGTGCCCTGGTCCGCCGGCGACTCGTCCCGGCACGGCCACTGGATGTAGCCCAGTTCGCCCATCTTCTCGTAGGTTGCCCCTTTGAATCCCGGACACAGCTGGCGCAGCTCATCCCAGATTTGCTGCGTGTTGTCGTAGTGCATCGGATAACCCATCCGGGTCGCGATCTCGCTGATGATCTGCCAGTCGGTTTTCAAATCCCACTTCGGCTCGACCGCCTTAAAGAAGCGCTGGAAGCCGCGATCGGCTGCGGTGTAAACCCCTTCATGCTCGCCCCACGAGGTAGACGGCAGGACAACATCCGCCACCGCCGCGGTTTTAGTCATAAAGATATCCTGGACAATCACCAGCTCGAGATCGTCAAACGCCTGACGCACCGCCGACAGTTCAGCATCGGTCTGGAGCGGATCTTCGCCCATGATGTACGCCGCGCGCACCTCTTTGTGGGCCACGCGGTGCGGCAGCTCGCTGATACGGTAGCCGGGATGCGCCGGCAGGCTCTTGACGCCCCAGGCTCTGGCGAATTTCTCTCGGTTTTCCGGGAACTGAACAAACTGGTATCCCGGGTAGGTGTCCGGTAGCGCCCCCATGTCGCAGGCACCCTGCACGTTGTTCTGCCCGCGCACCGGGTTGACCCCGACGTGGGCTTTGCCGAGGTTACCGGTCAGCATGGCGAGGCTGGTGAGCGCCCGCACGGTCTCCACCCCCTGCCAGAACTGGGTGACGCCCATTCCCCACAGCAGGGTGGCCGTTTTCGCTCCGGCATACAGACGCGCCGCCTGGCGGATCTCCCGCGCGCTTACGCCGGTAATGGTTTCGACCGACTCAGGCGTATAGTTTTCAACGATCTTACGGTACTCATCAAAGCCCTCCGTGCGGGTGGCAACGAAGGTCCGATCGTAAAGCTGCTCGGCAATAATCACGTGGCCGATGGCATTGAGCAGGGCGATGTTTGAGCCGTTTCGCAACGCGATATGCATATCGGCAATGCGCGCGGTTTCGATGCGCCGCGGATCGCAGACGATAATTTTTGCCCCGTTCTGCTTTGCGCGCAGAATATGATTTGCGACGATCGGATGTGAATCCGCCGGGTTATAGCCAAAAATAAACACCAGATCGGTGCCATCAATCTCGTTGATGGCATTGCTCATGGCGCCATTACCGACCGACTGGTGCAGACCTGCAACCGAGGGGCCGTGTCAGACGCGTGCGCAGCAGTCGACGTTGTTGGTACCAATCACCGCGCGGGCAAATTTTTGCATGATGTAGTTGGTTTCATTCCCGGTGCCGCGCGAGGAGCCGGTGGTCTGGATCGCATCCGGACCGTGCTGCGCCCTGATGTCGCTGAGGCGGCGGGCAACATAGTCCAGCGACTCATCCCAGGAGACGGGCTCCAGCCTGCCGCCGCGAACGCGGCGGATCATCGGGGTTTTCAGCCGCGGGGTTAGAATCTGGGTGTCGTTAATAAAGTCCCAGCCGTAATAGCCCTTCAGGCACAGTTTGCCCTGGTTGGTTTTCCCCCCGGCTCCCTCCGCCCGGACGATTTTGCCGTTATCGACCACCAGGTTTATCTTGCAGCCTGATGCGCAATAGGGGCACACCGTGATGACGTTTTTCATCAGTCTTGCTCCAGTTTCAAATGACGCTGAGATGTCGGCTTAGTATGCCGCCTCTATGCCACAATTTTGTTGTGGATTTCCCCTGACTTTACGGGCGAATCCTGGTCAAAACCCTGACGAAAAACAGGCCCGCGTCAAAAATTGCGGCCCTGGTGGCGATGGGGATGTGACGGCGGTTGAAGATCCGTGACGGAAAGGGCGTTTTGGCTGGAGCCTTGCACAGAATGGGCCAGACTGATCTCTATCCCCCTAATGGAATCCAGTGATGAAACCAGCAATTCTGGTGGTCGATGACGACACCGCGGTGTGTGAACTGTTGCAGGATGTGCTTAACGAGCACGTCTTCACCGTCCACCTGTGCCATACCGGTCAGGATGCTCTGCGTCTGGCGCAGCAGGCACCGGATATCGCGCTGGTATTGCTGGATATGATGCTGCCGGATATTAACGGCCTGCAGGTGTTACAGCAGCTGCAAAAGCAGCGCCCGGAATTGCCGGTCATCATGCTCACCGGGCTCGGCAGCGAGTCGGACGTGGTGGTGGGCCTTGAGATGGGGGCGGACGACTACATCGGCAAACCCTTCAATCCCCGGGTGGTGGTGGCGCGCGTCAAAGCCGTGCTACGCCGCACCGGCGCGCTGGCGGCAGAACCGATCGTTACGCGGGCGGCCGGGATCGGCTTTAACGGCTGGACGCTGGATACCACCCGCTGTGAACTGATTGACCCTCAGCGCGGCGTGGTCGCCCTGACCCAGGGCGAGTACGGTTTGCTGCTGGCGTTGACGCAAAACGCCCGGCGGGTGCTGAGCCGCGAACAGCTGCTGGAGCTGACCCACAGCGAAAGCGCGGAGGTTTTTGATCGCACCATCGACGTGTTGATCATGCGCCTGCGCCGCAAAATCGAAATCAATCCCCATCAGCCGCTGCTGATTAAAACCATCCGCGGGCTGGGCTATGTCTTTGCCGCCGACGTGCTGCATGGCGACAGGGCGGCCTAGGCCAACCGGTTCTCCTGAATAAAAAGCCGTAACTCCTGCAGGGTTTTCGCCCCGTCGATAGCGTTGGCCGCCATCAGGCTGGCCCGCGCGCAGGCGTGCGCCATCCGGATGCTCTCCGCCAGCGACAGCGATTCGTGGCAGCCATACAAAAATCCGGCGCAGAAAGCATCTCCCGCCCCGACGCTGCCGACGATCTCCTCCCGGGTCAGCCGCCACGAGGGGATCCAGCACCCCTCCCGATCCGGCTCCTGTCCCCAGGCCCCTTCCGGGCAGTGGATCACCACCCGCGACTTCACGCCCGCTGCCAGCAGCTCTGCCGCCGCCGCGGCAATATTGGCGATCGTCGGCGCATCCTGGTCATCGCGCATTGCCAGGCCGCTGAACTCGCCCGCCTCCAGCTCGTTGATCACCAGATAGTCGAGATGGCGCAGGGCAGGGAGCACCAGCGGCTGATAGCGCGGATCGCCCTTGCGCGACACCAGGTCGAGAGAGGTTTGAAACCCCAGCTCGCGCATCTGCGCCAGCAAGCGCGCGCTGCGGGTGCCGTACTCCTCGTCCGGCATATCCAGGCTGTCCAGCAGCAGCAGATAACCCAGATGGAAGATCTTCAGGCTGGAGTCGAGCCGGTCGAAGGCGGGCAGATCCAGCAGCCGGTTGGCCCCCGGGGAGTGGAAAAAGGTGCGTTGGCCGCTGGGGTCGGTCATCACCTGCGACATGGAGGTGGGGGCGAAGGTGGTGCGCTGCACCCGCTGGCGGTTGACGTGATACTGGTCGAGCATGGCGAGAATGTAATCCCCGTCGTGGTCATCCCCCACCAGTCCCACCGCCTGCAGCGGGATCCCGGCGTGCATTTTCGCCACCGTTAACAGCACGTTGAGCGGCGCCCCGCCGGTGGCGCGTTCGCTGTGGACGATCTCCGCCAGCCAGCCGCGCTCCGGCCACTGCACAATCTGGTGGACGTGATCCACCAGCATATTGCCCGCCGCGATAATGCCCCGGCGTTCCATCACGCAAACCCCGCGCTGCCGAAGGTGCGCATCTGTGCGGCGACGGTATCGGTAATGGCCTCTTCGATGCCCAGCAGCAGTTCAGCAAACTCATCGTACAGCGGCTGGCGGTTGGCCATTCGCTGCTCCACCTCCGCCAGCGCCGCCTGGGACATGCCGGTGTAGAAGTTAATCTTGTGGATCCCAAGCTCAATGGCGCGGCGGAAATCGGCGTCGCCGATCCCGGACCCGCCGTGCAGCACCAGCGGCAGGCCGGTTTGCTGGCGGATGGCGTCAAGACGGGCGAAATCGAGCTTCGGCTCGCCCTTGTACTTGCCGTGGGCATTACCGATTGCCACCGCCAGGGCGTCGATGCCGGTCTGGTCGACAAATTCCCGCGCAAGCCCAGGATCGGTGAAAAAGGCTTCGTCGGCATGGCCGTACAGGGCACCGCCCTCATCGCCCCCCACCGCGCCGAGTTCCGCCTCCACCGACACGCCCACCGCGTGGCACATCTTCACCACTTCCCGCGTCTGGCGGATGTTCTCCTCGTAGCTCAGGGTGGAACCGTCGAACATCACCGAGCTGAACCCTAAGCGCAGCGCCCGCACCACCGCCTCGAAATGCAGGCCGTGATCGAGATTCAGCACCACCGGAATATCATGCCGGGCGGCTTCGAATTTGACCGCCTCCACCAGCGAGTCGAGGGAGACGTACTTAAAATGCACTTCGGCAATATTGATGATAAAGGGCGAGTTCTCCTGACGGGCGGCGGCAAACAGCGCCCGCAGGAAGTGGGAGTTGAGGACGTTAAACGCCCCCAGCGCATAACGATGTTCGCGGGCATGGGCCAGCCCGTCGGCGAGAGAGATAAGCGGCATGGTTCACTCCTTACAGGCGAAACAGGCTGTATTCATTGCACAACACCAGCACGGCCGGTTCGTCTTCATCAATGTTGTTATAACGGGCGGTGGGTTGCAGGAAGTGGTTGTCCGTCTCGTCGTCATTCACCGAGGAGACTTCACCCACCAGCACGTCGCCAAAGCCCACCTCACCCCAGAAACTGTGGTACAGGCCGGGCGGCAGGCAGATGCTCTCCCCCGGCGCGAGGCGGATATGGCTGCCCGCCACGTGGGTCTGCTGGCAACCATCGATGGCGACCCTGATATCTCCCTCCTCTTTCTGTTCATGCTCATCGGCGTTCCACAGCTCGACAATGAGGTTGCCGCCGCCGCGGTTGATGATGTCCTCGCGTTTGCGCCAGTGAAAGTGCAAAGGCGTCACCTGGCCCTCACGCACATGCATGATCTTCTCGGCATAACATTTGTCCCATGGCTTGCCGCCGGGAGAGCCGTTGCGCAGGGCAAAAAGGGTTAAGCCCTGCGCCGCAAAGTTATCGCCGCCGAACGCGGTCACGTCCCAGCCGAGCCGCAGGTCGAATACTTCCTGCCAGGCGTCACCGTCAAGCTGCTGCCAGCGGGCAGGAGGGAAGCTGGCAAAGGGGGGCAGATGCACATCGTGCATGGAGAAAAACTATCGCGTGTGGCCGAGGATCTCGTTAATTTCGGAGCGTTTCATGAAAACTCCTCATCCTGACCCTCTCCCCGCAGGGGAGAGGGAACGTGAACATCCTCACCCCTGTGGGGAGAGGCGTACAGTCATTACTTAACCGTCCAGCCCTTATAATTGCCGACGTTGCTCTTATCGATCATCGTCACCGGGATCAGCACCGGCTCTTTCGGCGCCGGTTTGCCCTGCAGAATGTCATAGCCGATCTCCACCGCTTTCGCCGCCATCACCTGCGGGTCCTGCGCCGGGGTAGCAACAAACAGAGAGTTTTCCCGCTTCAGCGCCTCTTCCGCATCCGGTGAGCCATCGACGCCGACGATAAAGAACTCGTTACGTTGTGCCTGTTTTGCCGCCAGATCGGCGCCGATCCCCGTCGGATCGTTGATAGCGAACACGCCGTCGATCTTCGGATTGGCCGCCAGCAGGGAGGTCATCACCTCCAGCCCGCCGTCACGGCTGCCTTTGGCGTTCTGGTTATCCGAAAGGACTTTGATATCCGGATGTTTTTTAAATTCAGCCTTACAGCCTTCCACACGGTTTTGTACCGCAGAGACCGGCGGTCCGTTGATGATCACCACGTTGCCTTTGCCTTTCAGGCGGTCGGTGATCAGCTTACAGGCCATCTCACCGGCCTGGGTGTTGTTGGAGGTGATAGTGGCATCGGCACCCTCTGCCGCCACGTCAACCGCCACCACCACGATCCCGGCGTCTTTCGCGCGCTTCACCGCCGGACCAATCCCTTTCGAATCGGCGGCGTTAAGAATGATCATATCGACTTTGGCGGCGATAAAGTTATCAATCTGAGAAACCTGCTGGCCGAGATCGTAGCCGCTGGACACCAGCGTCACTTTCACGTTGTCCCCCGCCAGCTTGCGCGCTTCCAGCTCCGCCCCTTTGGTGATTTGCACAAAGAACGGGTTCGCCAGATCGCCCACCGTCACGCCGATGGACTTCAGCTCTTTGGCCTGCACAAACGGGCTTGCTGCGAGCAGTGCGCCAGCACAGAGCGCGGTAACAAGAGGTTTTAAACGCATATTTTCGTCCTCGTTATGTAGGGTATTGTTGTTATGCACTTTGATGGTGTCGGGTACGGTATTTGTCGATCAGCACCGCAATGATGATCACCGTCCCTTTGATCACCAGTTGCCAGAAATAGGAGACGCCCATCAGCGTCATGCCGTTGTTAAGGGTGGCGATAATCAGCGCCCCCACCAGCGTGCCGGTGATGGTGCCGATCCCGCCGACGAAGCTGGTGCCGCCGAGGATCACCGCCGCGATAGCGTCCAGCTCATAGCCGGTACCGAGGTTGCCGTTGGCGCTGTACAGCCTTGATGCGCTCATCACCCCGCCGAGGCCCGAGAGCAGGCCGCTCATGCCGTAGACAAACAGCAGCACCATCCAGACCTTGATGCCCGTTAAGCGTGCGGCCTGCATGTTGCCGCCCACCGCGTAGATATGTACCCCGAGGGTGGTGCGGCGCAGGATGAACCAGCAGACAACGATCACCGCCAGGGCAATCACCACCAGCCACGGCACCGGCCCGAGATAGTTATTGCCGATCCATTCAAAGCTGATGCTGGAGTTGATGACCGTAGTGCCGTCCGCAAGCAGGTAGGCCGCGCCGCGCAGTGCCGTGTAGGTGCCGAGGGTGACGATAAAGGGCGGTAACCCGGCAAAGGCCACCAGCGCGCCGTTGAACAGCCCCAGCACCATGCCGAGCATCAGCGCCGCCGGCACCGAGAGCATCGACAGCTCCGGCATCAGCGAGACCACCATCGCCGCCACCGCGGTGGTGCCCAGAATCGAGCCCACCGACAGGTCGATGCCGCCGGTCAAAATAATGAAGGTCATCCCCGCCGCCAGCACGATGTTGATCGACGCCTGACGGGTGATGTTCAGCAGATTACTTTCGGTAAAAAAGTTCGGCGCGATAAAGCCAAATACCGCGACGATCAGGATCAATATCGGCAGGATACCGATGGTTTGCATCAGATCGCCCATCAGCATTTTTTTGGCGGAGGCCGCTTTGGCCACCTGTTGCGGAGTGTTAGGTTGCGTCATGGTTATACCGCCCGATGATGAGAGTCGTTAACGCCGGTCGCCAGCGTCATGATGTTTTCTTGTGAGATATCGGCCCGATGGAGTTCCCCGGCAATGCTCCCTTCGCGCATGACGTACACGCGATCGCTCATGCCGACCACTTCCGGCAGTTCGCTGGAGATCATCAGGATCGCCACCCCTTTACGCGCCATCTGGTTCATGATCCGGTAGATCTCGCTTTTGGCCCCGACGTCCACGCCGCGGGTCGGCTCGTCGAGGATCAGAATGCGCGGGCCAATCGCCACCCAGCGGGAGATGAGCAGCTTTTGCTGGTTGCCGCCGGAGAGTCCGCCCGCCCGCACCTGGGAGTGCGGCACGCGAATATTGAGCAGGGCGATGGCGTCATCGGAGATCGACTGGGCTTTTTTGCGGTTCAGCCAGCCGAAGCTGGCATCGCGTTCCAGCGTCGCCATGGTGATGTTCTCCTGCGCCGCCAGCTCGAGGAACAGCCCTTGCTCCTTGCGGTTCTCGGTTAAAAAGCCGATGCCGTGGTCGATGGCGGCGCGCGGGGAGTGGATCACCACCGGCTCGCCATCCACCTCAATCATCCCGCCGGTGGCCTTGCGCACGCCGAAAATCAGCTGCGCCAGCTCGGAACGCCCGGCACCCACCAGCCCGGCGAGGCCGACGATTTCGCCGGAACGCACCTGCAGGCTGCAGGGCTGCACTTTGCCGCCGTCGGTCAGGTGGTGGACGTTCAGGCGCGGGCTGCCGAGAGGAATATCGCGCTCTTTGTTGAACAGATCGCTCAGTGGTCGCCCGACCATCATTCGCACCAGTTCCGGGGCGTTGAGCTTGTCGCGGGTCAGGCTACCGACGTACTGGCCGTCGCGCAGCACGCTGACCCGGTCAGATAACTCATACACTTCCGCCATGCGGTGGCTGATATAGATAATCGCCATCCCTTCGTCGCGCAGACGCAAAATCAGCTCGAACAGGCGGTGGGTTTCGCGCGAGGAGAGGGCGGCGGTGGGTTCATCCATCACCAGGATGCGGCTGTTGCGGTGCAGCGCGCGGGCGATTTCCACCTGCTGCTGCTCGGCGATGGTCAGCTTCATCACCAGATCGGTGGCTTTGAAATTGGCGCCGAGGCGATCGATTACCGCCTGGGCCTGGGCGGCCATCTCTTTGCGCTGTACCAGTCCGCCGCGCGACAGCTCGCTGCCGAGGAAGATGTTCTCGGCCACGGTAAGGTTAGGGGCCAGCTGCATCTCCTGATAGATCAGGGTGATGCCTGCCGCCAGCGCATCTTTTGGGCCTTTGATATGAAACGGCTTGCCGTCGATCAGGATCTCGCCGCCGGTGGCGATGTAGGCCCCGGCGAGGATTTTCATCAGGGTGCTTTTCCCGGCGCCGTTTTCGCCCATTAAGGCATGGATTTCGCCGGGGAAGACCGTCAGATCCACACCCTTCAGCGCGTGGAAGTTGCCAAAGGTTTTGGCAATGCTGCGCATCTCTAAAACCGGGGTTCTGCTCATGGCGGATCTCCTGTGAAGGTCGATATCCGCACTTCATCACACCCCGGTAAATGCAAAATGTCAGAAGTCGTTCATATTTGTCATAGTTATGAATAGTTAATGTGGATCACAGTTACGCCGCGGAGCCAATATGCCCTCACGCCGTCCCCCCTTCTTCGCCAGCGCCCGTGGCCGCCTGCTGATCTTCAATCTGCTGGTGGTGGCGGTAACGTTAATGGTCAGCGGCGTGGCGGTGCTGGGCTTTCGTCATGCCAGCCATATTCAGGAGCAGGTGCAGCGCCAGACCCTGGACGACATGACCGGCAGCATGAACCTGGCGCGTGAAACCGCCAACGTGGCGACGGCGGCGGTGCGGCTGTCGCAGGTCGTGGGGGCGCTGGAATATAAAGATGAAGCCAACCGGCTCAAACAGACCCAGACGGCGCTGGGCCGTTCGCTGGAGCAGCTTGCCGATGCGCCGCTGGCGCAGCAGGAGCCGGCGCTGGTGGCGCGGATCATCCAGCGCAGCAATGAGCTCCAGCAAAGCGTGACCGGCATGCTGGAGCGCGGGCAGCGACGCCATCTGGAGCGTAACGCCCTGCTCAGCTCGCTCTACCAGAGCCAGAGCTATCTCCGCCATCTGCAGGACATCAATCGCCGCTACGCCAGTAACCTGCCTGACGCCCGGCTGCTCAGCGAGATGGATCGGCTGATCGTCGCCGCCATTCAAACCCCTTCGCCGCGCGCGACCCTTCAGCAGCTGGATACGGTGACGGCGATGTTGCCCCGCCAGGCCGCGCAGCCGGTGGTGAGCTTCGTCCTGCCTGATTTTTACGCCGAACTCAACAAGCTCGGCCCGCTCTCCGGGCAGCTGGAAGAGAGCGATCTCGCTATCAGCTGGTATATGTTCCACATCAAGGCGCTGGTGGCGATCTTAAACAGCGATATCAATCAGTATGTGGAGCAGGTGGCCGAGGCCTCGCAGCTGCGCACCGCTGAGAGCCATCGGGAGCTGCGCTCGATCAGCGTCTTTATCACGGTGTCCGCCGTGCTGGCGCTGATCATCACCGCCTTTGCCTGCTGGTATATCTACCGCAATCTGGGCACCAACCTGACCGCTATCTCCCGGGCGATGTCGCGGCTGGCCCACGGGGAACAGGATGTCTCGGTGCCTGCGCTGCAGCGCCGGGATGAGCTGGGCGAGCTGGCGAGGGCGTTTAACGTCTTTGCCCGCAATACCGCCTCGCTGGAGCACACCACCCGACTGCTGAAGGAGAAGACCTCGCAGATGGAGGTGGATCGCCTTGAACGCCAGGGGCTGGAGGAGGCACTGCTGCACAGCCAGAAGATGAAGGCGGTCGGGCAGCTGACGGGCGGGCTGGCCCATGATTTCAATAACCTGCTGGCGGTGATCATCGGCAGCCTGGAGCTGGCCGATCCCCACTCGCCGGATGCCCCACGCATTGGCCGTGCGCTGAAGGCCGCCGAGCGCGGGGCGCTGTTAACCCAGCGCCTGCTGGCCTTCTCCCGTAAGCAGTCGCTGAACCCGCACGCGGTGGAGATGAAGCCCCTGCTGGAAAACCTGGCCGAGCTGATGCGCCACTCTCTGCCCGCCACGGTCGCGCTGGATATCGAAGCGCAAACGCCGGCGTGGCCGGCGTGGATTGACGTTGGCCAGCTGGAAAACGCCATCATCAACCTGGTGATGAACGCCCGCGATGCGATGGAAGGGCACAGCGGCACCATCAAAATCCGCACCTGGAACCAGCGCGTGACCCGCAGCGACGGGCGTAAGCAGGACATGGTGGCGCTGGAGGTGATCGACCACGGCGCCGGGATGTCGCAGGCAATTAAATCTCAGGTCTTTGAACCCTTCTTCACCACCAAACAGACCGGCAGCGGCAGCGGGCTGGGGCTGTCGATGGTGTATGGCTTCGTGCGCCAGTCCGGCGGGCGGGTGGAGATCGAAAGCGCGCCCGGCCAGGGCACCACCGTGCGGCTGCATCTGCCGCGCGCCACCTTACAGGCGCTACCCTCGTCGGAAAACGGGGCAACCCCCGCCTCGCCGCCAGGCGACCGGCTGGTGCTGGTGCTGGACGACCAGACCGACGTCCGGCAGACGCTGTGCGAACAGCTCCACCAGCTGGGCTACCTGACCCTGGAGGCCGAAACCGGCGAGCAGGCGATACAGATGCTGAGCGCCTCTGCGGATATCGAGATCTTTATCAGCGACTTAATGCTGCCCGGCAACCTGAGCGGCGCGGAGGTGATCCAGCATGTGCGCCAGCATTTCCCCCATCTCCCGGTGCTGCTGATGAGCGGCCAGGATCTGCGTCCGGCGCACAACCCACAGCTGCCCGAGGTGGAGCTGCTGCGTAAGCCGTTCACCCGCGGGCAGCTGGCGCAGGCGCTGCGTAAAATCGATACGAATGCGGAGAAAATTCGCCGCAGTGTTTAAGAATTAATCAATCGTTTGCGCGGTATCGGTGGTGCTAATCTGCGCAAAAATAAGCGGATTAGGATATAAAGGGAATTATGCCGGTACTGACGAGAGGGGACTCACATATGATCGTGATGCCTACAACCTATAGCCCGATGACAGTCGCGCGCGCCTTTAAACAGGTGGAAGAGTTTGAACTCTCCGGGCGACTGCTGCATGTTATCTACGATCCACAGACGCCTCGTGCGGCCATTATTGAAGCGGATATCGAAACCTTTGAAGGGGTACCGCGCCATCGTGTGGTGGCGGCGCTGGATTTACAGCGAAAACCCACCCTGGGGAAAGATATTGTTGCTGTTGAACGCTGCTGGGAAGATGCCAATATTATTCAGGTCGAGGGGATTTGTGTCGATCCCGCAGAGCGAGATAAAGGGCTGGCAACTCGGTTGTATGAGGCGTTAATCCTACGATGCGGTATCCCATTAATATGCGTTTTTGACCAATAGTAATAATGGGAGCAACTCTGCCTTCCAGAATTTGAGATTCCTCCGCTACTCGCTCTACCTGCCGTTTATTACCGTAAAGCCAGCTCACCCTGCGAGACTGGCTTTATGAAACGTACCTTTACCGCTCTGTTATTTGGTCTGATCTCTTTAACCAGCCAGCTGGCGCATGCCGACATCGTTGACGATGCGATCGGCAATATCCAGCAGGCCATTAACGACGCCTACAACCCCAACAGCAATAATCGCAATGCCGACGACGATCGCTACGAAGAGAGCCGTCGCAGCAGCGATAGCCGCCAGTATGACGATCGTCGCAGGCAGCTTGAGGACAGACGTCAGCGTCTAGATGAGCGCCAGCGCCAGCTGGACGAAGATCGACGTCGCCTTGAAGATGACGAGCGGCGGTTAGAGGATGATTACGATCGGCGGTAAGGGCCTACAAAACCGTAGGCCGGGTAAGGCGCAGCCGCCACCCGGCAGTAACGTGCGGCCTGATGCCTCACCCCGGCCCTCTCCCACAGAGAGAGGGAGAAAATCGTTAGTCCAGCACCAGCACCATCCCGTCATACCCCGCCTCGAACCCTTCCGGCAGCGGGTTGTCCATCATCCACACGTCAAACTGATGGCTGATGTGGGTCAGGATCACCTGCGGACAGCCAATCACCTGATTCAGGGCAATCACCGTATTCAGATCGCAATGGTTGCGCGGGGTCTCCGCGCGCGGCTCGTGGCTACAGTCAATCACCATCGCCTGCGGGTGGTTGTTGAGTAAAAACTTTACCGTTTTGTCCGGCAGCCCGGCGGTGTCCGACAGCCAGGCGACGCGGCTGTGGGCGCTCTCCAGCAGATAGCCAAACGTCAGCTTCGAATGGTTGAGGGGCAGCGGGGTCACGCGTAACCCCTGGAGTTCAAACACCACAAAGGGCTCAAGCGTGTGGCTAAAGTCGAGAATGCCGGGGTGCTTAAACAGATCGTCGCAGCCGGCTTCGTCCGGCGGGCCGTATACCGGGATGGTCGCCCCCACGCCCCAGCGCAGCGGGAACAGCCCCTGGACATGATCCATATGGTAGTGGGTGAGTAAAAACTGCTGAAAGCTGCCTGCGGGCCAGTCGTCCATCAGGTGCGGGATTCCCGCGTCCAGCAGCGTTACCGCGTCGTTGAATTTGACCACCGCGCTACAGGGGCGACGGCGATAGTCGTCCTGCAAACGCGCCCGGCGGCAGGCCGGACAGTCACAGCCAAAAGCGGGCACCAGCTGGGCGCCACCGGTTCCTGTTAACGTAATGGTCAGACTCATAGCGCCCCCTTACAGCGGTTTGGTAAAGCGGAAATGGCTCTGTGTGTACCCTTCACGAAGATAAAAGCGGTGCGCGTCGAGGCGCTTTACGCTGGTGGAAAGCTCGGTCATCTCAGCCCCGGCGTGGCGGGCCTCTTCTTCTGCCCAGGCCAGCAGCTGGCTGCCAACCCTGAGCCCGCGCGCCTGCGGCATTACCACCAGCTCCTGGATCTCGCCGATCCAGTTGGCATGATGCAGATGAAACTGCATGTGCAGGCCGATCATGCCGATGATGTGTCCATCCTGTTCGGCCAGCTGGTAGCGCATATTGTGATCCTGCAAATTGGCCGCGAACCCGGCATGGAACGCTGACCGGTCAAGCTCCGCCTGTTTTAATTCACAAATAAGGCCATAGACGGCGTCGACGTCCTCCGCGGTGGCGGGACGCAACTCACACTCGGGCATGGTTGTTCTCCTTCTGGTGAATCAGTGAAAGAAAGTGTTCGACGGACTGGAGCAAGCTTCCGTCGTTATTCAGGACAGGACAATCGGACGGGGTATAGCGGGCGGCACGCTCAAGCCGCTGGTCGATCTCTCTGGCGTTCTCCCGACCACGGCTTTGCAGTCGGCTCCGCAGAATATCTGGCGACACCTGCAGGCAGATCGGCAGCAGCGCCCCCGCATAGCGCGCCCGCGCCTGGGGAAGATGGGCGCGCGAGCCGTTCACCACCACGTCGAATCCGGCATGCAGCCAGAGGTCGATCTCCAGACCCACCCCATAATAATAGCCGTTAGCGTGCCAGCTCAGGGCAAACAGTTGCTGCCCGGCGCGGGTAAAAAACTCCGGCTCGCTGAGGGCGATGTGGTTTTCGCTCCCCGCACTGGCGGGGCGGGTGATGTAGCGGTGCGCCACCAGCAGCTGCGGGTGGGTCTGCTGGCGCAACGCCGCCAGCAGGCTGTCCTTTCCGGAGCCGGACGGCCCCATTAACCAGATCACTCTTCCCATCAGAACACCCTTTTTCCCTGACGCCAGACGTGGTCGATATGAATATGCTCGCCTTTGCGGTGCGCCAGCACCAGGTCCGCGCGTTTGCCTTCGCCAATCACCCCGCGATCGTGCAGATTTAGCGCCTGCGCCGGATTCTTCGTCACCAGACGGATCGCCTGCGGCAGAGTAAAGCCGTTGCCCGTATCGTCGGCCACCCGGAACGCCGCATCCAGCAGGCTGGCGGGGTAATAATCGGAGGAGAGAATATCCAGCAGGCCGAGCGAGGCCAGCGAGCTTGCCGCCACGTTGCCGGAGTGCGATCCGCCGCGCACGATGTTCGGCGCACCCATCAGGACATTCATCCCGTACTGGCGGGAGGCTTCTGCCGCCTCGAACGTGGTGGGAAATTCGGCAATTGTGCTGCCAAGCTGATGGGATTCAAGTACATGATCCGCGGTGGCGTCGTCGTGGCTCGCCAGTGCGATATTGCGCTCCCGGCACAGGGCGGCAATGGCCTGGCGATTGGGCTGCGACCAGCGGGCGGCCAGGGCCAGCTGCTCCTCTTCGTAGCGCGCCATCTGCTGGTCGTTGAGAGAGTATTTGCCCTGATAATATTCACGGTACTTTTCGATGTTGGCGAACTGGCGCTGGCCCGGGGAGTGATCCATCAGCGACACCAGAGTCACCGGTTCGCGGCCGACCAGCTTCTCGAACAGCGGCAGGGTGGTGTGGTGGGGCAGCTCGCAGCGCAGGTGCAGACGGTGCTCGGCGCGGTTGAGGCCGCGCTTCTGCGTCTCCTCCACGGCGTTGATCATCTTCTCCAGATTCTCCAGCCGGTCGCCGCCGTCGCGCACGTCACCGATCGCCACCGCGTCCAGCACGGTGGTGATGCCGCTGGCGACCATCATTCCGTCGTGGCTGCTCATCGCCGAATGGGCGGGCCAGTCTACCTTTGGCCGCGGGGTGAAGAACTTGTCCATGTTGTCGGTGTGCAGCTCAATCAGCCCCGGCAGCAGCCAGCCGCCTTCGCCGTCCATCGCCTGCGGCGAGCGGCTCGGGGTTTCAGCAAAGGCGCGAATGACGCCGTCCTGAACCTCGATGGAGCCATTAACGACCTCGTTTTCCAGCACCAGTTTTACGTTGTTTACGATCATGCGGTGATCCCCATCGGGTGCAGACGATCCGCTACGCGATCCCGCACCGCGTCGTCGTGGAAGATCCCGACGATCGCCGCGCCGCGCGCTTTGGCTTCTTCGATCAGTTCCATGACTGCGGCGCTGTTTTTCGCATCCAGCGAGGCGGTCGGTTCATCGAGCAGTAAAATCGGGTAATCGACGATAAAGCCGCGGGCGATATTCACCCGCTGCTGCTCTCCGCCGGAGAAGGTGGAGGGAGCGAGGTGCCACAGGCGCTCCGGCACGTTGAGGCGCGTCAGCAGGCTGGCGGCTTTGGCGGCGCAGGTATCGCGCGGCACGCCGAGATCCAGCAGGGGCTGCATCACCACCTCCAGCGCCGGGACGCGGGGGATGACCCGTAAAAACTGGCTGACCCAGCCGATGGTGGTGCGGCGCACGTCCCGCACCTTGCGCGCCGGGGCCTGCACCAGATCCACCCATTCGTCGCCGTGACGGATATGGATATGGCCTTCGTCCGGCAGGTAGTTGGCGTACAGGGATCGCAGCAGGGTCGATTTGCCGCTGCCGGAGTGGCCGTGCAGCACCACGCACTCGCCGCTGCTGACCTCCAGAGAGGCATTTTGCAGTACCGGCAGGCGCACGCCGTTTTGCTGGTGGAGCACGAAGGTTTTACTTACGTTTTGTACGTGGATCATCTTGGCCTCGTGGCGTTTTCTTGCCGGGTGGCGCTTCGCTTACCCGGCCTACAAGGTGCTGGATTCTTGCCGGGTGGCGCTGCGCTTACCCGGCCTACAAGGTGCTGGATTCTTGCCGGGTGGCACTTCGCTTACCCGGCCTACAAGGTGCTGGATTCTTGCCGGGTGGCGCTTCGCTTACCCGGCCTACAAGGTGCTGGATTCTTGCCGGGTGGCGCTGCGCTTACCCGGCCTACAAGGTGCTGGATTCTTGCCGGGTGGCGCTGCGCTTACCCGGCCTACAAAGAGCGCGGTCCGTAGGCCGGGTAAGGCGAAGCCGCCACCCGGCAACAGCAACCTCAATTCTGCAACACGGACGACACCAGCAGCTGGGTATACGGATGGTGCGGATCGTCGAGCACCCGGTCGGTCAGCCCACTTTCCACCACCTCGCCGCTTTTCATCACCAGCAGACGGTCCGCCAGCAGACGGGCGACGCCCAAATCATGGGTGACAATCACCACCGCCAGGTTCAGCTCCACCACCAGGCCGCGGAGCAGATCCAGCAGGCGCGCCTGAACAGAGACGTCCAGCCCACCGGTGGGTTCATCCATAAACACCAGCTTCGGATGGGTGACCAGGTTGCGGGCAATCTGTAAACGCTGCTGCATCCCGCCGGAAAACGTTGTTGGCAGGTCGTCGATGCGCGACGCCGGGATCTCTACCTCTTCCAGCCACTTCTGCGCCGTGGCGCGGATGTCGCCGTAATGGCGTGCACCGGTGGCCATCAGCCGCTCACCGATGTTGCCCCCCGCCGACACCTGGCGGCGCAGGCCGTCCATCGGGTGCTGATGCACCACGCCCCACTCGGTGCGCAGCAGGCGGCGGCGTTCGGCCTCGCTTATGCCGTAGAGGGAGCGTCCCTGATACAGGATCACACCGTGTTGCGGCGCAAGGCGCGCGGAGATGGACTTCAGCAGAGTAGTTTTGCCGGAGCCGGACTCGCCGACAATGCCCAGCACTTCACCCGGCCAGAGGTCGAACGACACGTCGCTGAAGCCTTTACCCGGCGCATAGAGGTGGGTCAGGTTATTGACCGAAAGCAGCGGTTTCATTGGCTGTTGGCCTCGCTCTGTTGGCGGCAGTAATCGGTATCGGAGCAGACAAACATCCGGTTGCCCGTGTCATCCAGCACCACTTCATCGAGATAGCTGTGTTTCGATCCGCAGATGGCGCACGGCTCGTCCCACTCCTGCACCGTAAACGGATGGTCGTCGAAATCGAGACTCTCCACGCGGGTGTACGGCGGCACGGCGTAAATGCGTTTTTCGCGCCCGGCCCCGAACAGCTGCAACGCGGGCATCATGTCCATCTTCGGGTTATCGAATTTCGGGATCGGCGACGGGTCCATCACGTAGCGCCCGTTGACCTTCACCGGGTAGGCGTAGGTGGTGGCGATATGGCCGAAGCGGGCGATGTCTTCATAGAGTTTCACCTGCATCACGCCGTACTCTTCCAGCGCGTGCATGGTGCGGGTTTCGGTTTCGCGGGGTTCGATAAAGCGCAGCGGCTCGGGGACCGGTACCTGGAAAATCAAAATCTGGTCTTCAACGAGCGGGGTTTCCGGGATGCGGTGACGGGTCTGGATCAGCGTGGCGTCTTCGGTGCGCTCGGTGGTATTCACCCCGGTGACGCGCTGGAAGAACTGGCGGATCGACACGGCGTTGGTGGTATCGTCAGCGCCCTGGTCAATCACCTTCAGGACGTCGGCTTCGCCAATCACGCTGGCGGTGATCTGGATCCCCCCGGTGCCCCAGCCGTAAGGCATCGGCATCTCACGACCGCCGAACGGCACCTGATAGCCGGGGATCGCCACCGCTTTTAAAATGGCGCGGCGGATCATGCGTTTGGTTTGCTCATCCAGATAAGCAAAGTTATAGCCGCTGAGGTTAGCCATTCTTGCGCTCCTGTTGCAGACGTTTCAGCAGTTCCAGCTCGGCCTGGAAATCGACGTAGTGCGGCAGCTTGAGGTGCGAGACAAATCCGGCGGCCTCGACGTTATCCGCGTGGGCCAGCACAAACTCCTCGTCCTGCGCCGGGCCGGCGAGGTTCTCGCCGTAGTCCGGGGCCTGTAGCGCCCGGTCGACCAGCGCCATCGCCATCGCCTTGCGTTCGCCCATGCCGAACACCAGCCCGTAGCCGCGGGTGAAGTGCGGGGCGTCGTTGTTCGGGGTGACAAAGCCGTTAACCATTTCGCATTCGGTCATCAGCAGTTCACCGACGTTCACCGCGAAACCCAGCTCTTCCGGCACGATTTCAACGTCGATATAGCCGCTGCGAATTTCGCCGGCAAAGGGGTGGGTACGCCCGTAGCCGCGCTGGGTGGAGTAGGCCAGCGCCAGCAGGTAGCCCTCGTCGCCGCGCATCAGCTGCTGCAGGCGCGAGGCGCGGGAGCAGGGGTAGACCGGCGGGGTGCGGGTGATGTCGTCCGGCTCATCGCCGCGATCCTCTTCCGCCTTCGCCAGCCCCTGGTGTGCCAGCAGGCTGAAGACGTGCGGGGCGGCATCCTGCGGGGCGTCTGAGGTGGTCAGGCGAGGGGCCTCGCCGTTCGCCAGCAGGGTAAAATCGAGCAGGCGGTGGGTGTAGTCGTAGGTCGGGCCGAGCAGCTGACCACCCGGGATATCTTTATAAACGGCAGAAATTCGGCGCTCAAGGCGCATCTCTGCGCTATTAATCGGCTCGCTCACCGCCAGCTTCGCCAGGGTGGTGCGGTAGGCGCGCAGCAGGAAGATGGCCTCGACGTTATCGCCGCTGGCCTGCTTCAGCGCCAGCGCTGCCAGCTCGCGGTCGGCAATGCCGCCTTCGGTCATCACCCGATCCACGGCCAGGTTGAGCTGCTGTTCGATCTGGGCGACGCTCAGCTCCGGGAGCTGCTCATCGCCCCGGCGTCTGTGCTCCTGCAGGGCATGGGCGGCGGCGATCGCCTTCTCGCCCCCTTTGACGGCAACGTACATCAGCACACCTCCACATGGGTGGTTCGCGGGATCGCCAGCAGGCGTTCGCCGCAGGTCAGGAGCAGGTCGATCCCCAGCGGGAACGGGTGCGGGCGCTCGGTCAGTTCATGAATAATGCACTCCGGCAGCTGCGGGGCGACCATGCGTTCTTCGGCAATTCCGGCTCCGGTCAGACGCAGCATGCGCCCGCCGCTCAGGCTCGGCACCTGCAAAATCAGGGTGGCGCTGGTCTCCGGCGCGACGGCGCTGCCTTCGCTCAGGGCGTTGAGCTGCTCGTGGCTAATCTGCTCGTCGGCAACGGCGAACACCGCCAGCTGGGGCTGATCCACCAGCGGGGCGCTGGTATGAAAACGCAGGTTAGAGCTGACGATATCGTTACTCACCGCGCCCGACAGCCAGACCGGAGTGTCATTATCGGCCAGGGTCAGCAGCACGCTGGTGGTGGCGAGGTTCAGCGGCTGCCAGCCGTGTTTCAGCTGATGCAGGGAGACGATCACCCCCGGTTCGCTCATCGCTTTTAGCAGACGGCGAAAACTGTGTTGGGCATCCTGCACGGCAAGGGTAAAAGCGGGTTGAAGGGTCATGCGTTGTCTCCGCGAACGAGCGTAAAGAAGTCGACCCGGCTGGTATTCACCTCGGCCTGACGCGCGGCAAGGCGTGCGGCGCGGTCGGCTTCCAGCGGGGCAATAAGGGTTTCCATTAAGGTCTGAAAGTGCGGCGCTTCCTGCAGCAGGGCGTCGATCACCGCGCACTGCTCGGCATGCGCTTTGTTGCGCCCGAGCAGGTAGCTGTAGCCGAGCGTGCCGCTGGCAAGGCGCACCACGGCGCGGGTCAGGGTGGCATCACCGGCAAAGTAGCGTGCCCCGGTGCCGCCCATCCGCGCCTGGATCTGCACCAGCCCGGTTTCCGGGGCGCGGATCGGTTCATAAGCGGGCGTCAGGCTCAGGGCCGACATCCGCTCGGCAAGCGCCGCAGGCTGGCTGTGGGCGAGAACGGCCATCCAGTGCTGGCGGGTGGAGGTATCGAAATGCATTCAGTGCTCCATGGTGAATTCAATCATGTCGGCGCGGGTCAGGCTGACGGAGTACTCCGTCGCGTTGACCTCGCCGTCACGGTGGTTAAGGGTGCGCACGCAGAGCAGGGGCGCCATGTTGGGAATCTCCAGCACCTTGCTCTCTTTGGCCTGCGCGCGGCGGGCGCTGATGCGGGTCTGGGTGCGCCTGAGCGCAATCCCAGTGGCTTCGAACAGGAAGTCGTGCAGCGAGCCGCTGGCGAAGTTCTGCAGCACCGGCCAGAGGGTCAGGTCAGCGAAGTAGTGGTCGATCTGACACACCGCCACGCCGTTGACCCGGCGCAGGGTGCGCAGGTGGACGACGTTATCGCCCTCCGAAATCCCCAGCGCGTCTGCCACGTGGCTGGAGGCCGGACGCAGCACCGAGAGCAGTTTTTCGCTGGTGGGGTGGCTGCCCTGATCCAGCAGGTTCTGGCTGAAGCGCGCCTGAGCGTTGAGGGGGTAGTCGAACGGGCGCATCAGCACCAGCACGCCGACGCCCTGACGACGCTGTACCCATCCGCGTTCAACCAGCTGGTCAATGGCGCGGCGCAGGGTATGGCGGTTCACTTCATAGCGATCCGCAAGCTGCTGTTCAGCAGGCAGATAATCCCCGCAGCGGTAGTGGGTGCGCAGCTCCACTTCAAGCTTCGCGGCAATCTCTTGCCAGCGTGTCGGGTAACTGGTCGGATGTCTGGATAAGTGCATACAAATCAAAGCCTCGCTTCTCAGATGAAGTGCTTACGCAAACGTTGAGAGAGGAAATCCAGCAGGCTGACCGTCACGATGATGAGCACCATCAGGGCGCAGGTTTGCTGGAACTGGAAACCGCGAATCGCTTCCCACAGGGTGACGCCAATCCCGCCCGCGCCGACCATCCCCACCACCGTTGCGGAGCGAACGTTAGATTCAAAGCGGTACAGGGAGTAGGAGATAAGCAGCGGCATCACCTGCGGCAGGACGCCGTAGAGGATCTCTTCCAGCTTGTTGGCCCCGGTGGCGCGAATGCCTTCCACCGGGCCGGGCTCGATGGCTTCCACCGCTTCCGAGAGCAGCTTGGAGAGCACCCCGGTGGTGTGAATAAATAGCGCCATCACCCCGGCGAACGGCCCGAGACCGACCGCCACCACGAACAGCATCGCAAAGACCATTTCATTGATGGCGCGGCAGGCGTCCATCAGGCGCCGCACCGGCTGGTAAATCCACCAGGGCACGATGTTGTCGGCGCTCATCAGGCCAAACGGAATGGAGAGCACCACCGCCAGCGCGGTACCCCAGACGGCGATTTGCAGGGTGATGGCCATTTCGCTGAGGTAGTCCTGCCACTGGCTGAAGTCCGGCGGGAAGAAGTCGGCGGCGAAGGTCGCCATGTTGCCAGAGTCCTGAATCAGCGTGAGCGGCGCCATTTCCGCCCCCTTCCAGGAGACAACGAGCACCGCCAGCAGAACGGCCCAGCCGATCAGCGAGAACCAGCTGCGCTTTGGCGGTGGGAGAGTGATGGTTTGCATGTAGGTTCCTTGAGGTTTGTGTGCCGGATGGCGCTACGCTTATCCGGCCTACGATCCAGAAAGTAGGCCCGATAAGCGAAGCGCCACCGGGCAAAAAGCACTACTGCACCGCTTTATTCACGCTGGTCATCGCACCCAGCGCCGCGGTCAGGCGGTCGAGATCGTCCAGCTGCGCCTGAATTTCAGACATCTTGCTGCTCTTCTCTTCGTCCTTCAGACCCTTGTTCTCCTTCACGCCCTGGATCTGTTTGAACAGCGCCAGCTGGCGAATCGGCACCAGCTGCAAATCGCTGGAGGCGCGGAACGGCGCCCAGCCCAGGCGTTCCAGCACGGTCTTCTCTTCGGCGGTTTTGCCGTAGTTCATAAAGAAGTCGTACACCTTGTCCTTGGTGCTGTCGGAGAGGTTTTTACGCCACACAATCGGGTCGCCAGGGATCAGCGGCGATTTCCAGATCACCTTCAGCTCTTTCAGCTTGTCCGGTGCGGAGGTCTTCAGCTTGTCGAGGTTTTCGGTGTTGTTGGTGGCAACATCCACCTGCTTGTTGGCGACGGCGAGGGCGTTGGTTTCATGCCCGGCGTTGACCGTGCGTTTGAATTCGCTGGTGGAGACGTTGTTCTTGGCGAAGACGTAGTAACCCGGGACCAGGAAGCCGGAGGTAGAGTTCGGGTCGCCGTTGCCAAAGGTCAGCTCTTTACGTTTGGCGAGCATGTCGTTGAGGTTGTTGATCGGACTGTCTTTGTTGACGATCAGCACGCTCCAGTAACCCGGGGAGCCATCTGCCGCAACGGTCTGGGCAAAGACCTGACCGTTGGCGCGGTCCACCGCTTCCATAGCGGAGAGGTTGCCGTACCAGGCGATGTCCACTTTATTAAAGCGCATCCCCTGGATGATGCCCGCGTAGTCCGGGGCGAAGAAGGCGTTCACTTTGATCCCCAGCTTGCTTTCCATGTCTTTCAGGAAGGGTTCCCACTGTGGCTTCAGGTTCTGCTGTGATTCCGTCGAAATGATGCCAAAGTTCAGTGCTTTTTCCTGCTCTTCCGCATACGCCGGGCTTAACAGGGTGCTGATACTGAACATGCTGGTGAAGGCCAGCGCGGCAACCGTTTTATAGCTCATTTCCATTCCTCATTGTGGAGACGTTAAGCAGCCTGCGCGTTCTCTTCGACGCGGTTAATGCTGCGGTAGAGATGGTCAAAACGTTCGTTATCAAACTGATGGCTGGCGCCATCAAAGAACACGTGCCCCTGACGCAGGGCGACGATGCGCTCGCAGTAGCGCAGGGCGTAATCCACCTGATGCAGCGTCACCACGATGGTGATGCCGTCGTGCTGGTTAATATCGCGCAGGGTTTCCATCACGATGCGGGCCGACTCCGGATCCAGCGAGGCAATCGGCTCATCGGCGAGAATAATTTTGGCTTTCTGCATCAGCGCCCGGGCAATCGCCACGCGCTGCTGCTGGCCACCGGACAGGGTGGAGACGCGCTGGTGGGCGAAGTGGGCCATGCCGACGCGGGTCAGCGCCTGCAGCGCCTCCTGTTTTTGCGAGGGCGAAAACCAGCGCAGACAGGTGCGCCAGAACGGGGTACTGCCGAGCGCGCCAATCAGCACGTTTTCAAGCACCGTCAGACGGTTCACCAGGTTGAACTGCTGGAAGATGTAGCCGGTCTGCGCGCGGCTTTTGCGGATATCGCCCGCCAGACGCCCCGCGCGCTGCACGGTGTTGCCCAGCAGCTCAACGTGGCTTTCCGGGGTTTTATCGCAGGTGATAAGGCCGCTCAGGTGGCGCAGAAGGGTGGATTTACCTGAACCGGATGGCCCCAGCAGCGCCACCATTTCGCCCTGCTGGACGGTCAGATCAACGGCATGCAGAGCCTTATTGTGATGGAAGGTCTTGCTCAGTTTCTCGACGCGGATGACAGTTTGCATGGGGGAGGCCTCGATTCAAATGTGGCCTCATGCTGGCGGATCAATATGACATTTAGGTTAAGTGTTGGTTGCGGGAGTTTGAAGAGTTGACGTGAAAGCGATGACAATCATTGTAGGCCCTTTAAGCGCAGCGCCACCGGGCGCTGTTGCGGGATGCGCTGCGCTTATCCGGCCTACTGTTTAACGACGTTGATCATCCAGGGAACGCCGTATTTATCGGTCACCTTGCCGAAGCCGTGCGCCCAGAAGGTCTCCTGCCAGGCCATGTCGATGGTGCCCCCCGCAGCCAGGTTGTCGAACCAGCGTTTGCCTTCCGCCACGTCCTGGGTGTCGAGCACCAGCGTAAAGCCGGCGTAGGTGGCGTTTGTGCCGGGCGAACCGTCACTCATCATGATAACGCTGCCGGCGATGCGCACGTTGGAGTGGGCGATAGCGGAGTCCGGGAACGCCATGCCTGACGGGCAGCCCTCTTCGCGGTTGTCGTCTTTGGGCATTTCGCCGAAGGTGATTTTATAGAGGAGTTCCGCGCCGACGGCCTGCTGATAGAAGGCCGTGGCCTCTGCGCAGTTACCGGCGAATGAAATGTAGGGACTTAACGGCATAATCATTACCTCAGGTAAAGAGAAGCCCGTTAAGTGTAGTTCGGTATTTGTAGGCCGGATAAGCGTAGCGCATCCGGCAAAAGCGCCCGGCGGCGCTTCGCTTGCCGGGCCTACAAAAAAGCATCAGTTCTTTTTCACGAACTCGGATTTCAGCTTCATCGGGCCGAAACCGTCAATTTTGCAGTCGATGTTGTGGTCGCCTTCAACCAGGCGGATGCCTTTGACTTTGGTGCCGATCTTCAGCATCGACGAGCTGCCTTTGACTTTCAGATCTTTAATCACGGTGACGTTGTCGCCGTCGGCCAGCAGGTTGCCGTTGGCATCTTTAACAATCAGCTCATCGCTCTCTTGCGCGGGTTCTGCGTTGTTCCATTCGTAAGCGCATTCCGGGCAAATGAACATACCGTTATCTTCATAGGTATATTCAGAACTGCATTTTGGACACTGTGGTAGTTGCATGGTGTTCTCCTCAAAATAGTGCGAAGCGGCGGCAATCAGGCCCGCCAAAAATCGACAGGTTGTCGAAAAAGGCGGCAAGTATAACGCATGTCCTTACTGTTGTCGGTGATATTGTTTTTCGCTTTTAGCGAAAAGGGTCTTTTCGATGACAGAATTTGTCAGCGATTGGGGCAATGTTAAGAGTCAGACACAGGGGATAAACGCGCCTGATTAAAAGCGATAATATTTTATTGCGGCAAATTGATACGCCGTGTCATTTCAGATAAGGTTAAGACGCTAATGATATTTTACTGACTTGCTTTAATAACCCTCCCTGGTCTGCAAGGGATGATTTACCCCTCATTTTTGGTGGGTAACTAACGATGATTTTTCCTGAAGTTTTTAAAAATTGAGCTACGCTCTTAATCTTTCGGTTTCCCTGACCGAAGGAGCGCGCTCTGCTGCTTTAAGCGCTGAAAGAATATATTTTTACTGTCATTACACAATTATATGGCTTCGAACATATTTACAACACGTAATCATATAAGCCGATCCTTCATTCTTATAAACAATTCGGTTATATAAAATTTGTGTTAAGGGAAGGCTTTTACTATGCACACACAGACAATATTTGAATTGAGCCAGGAGGCCGAAAGGCTGCTGCAGCTCTCGTTGCAGAATCTTGAGTCGTTGAGCGCCATGCCTGTCGCCATGCTGGACAACGCCACGTCGGCCATTACCGGCGAAACCAGCAATGTCTTACCTCTGCATTTTAGTGCCCGTGGCTTAGAGGCGCAGCAGTCGATGCTGAATAATGAGCTGCGCAAAATTACCCGCCTGGAGATGGTGCTGGCGATCGTGGGCACCATGAAGGCCGGAAAGTCCACCACCATCAACGCCATCGTGGGCACCGAAGTGTTACCCAATCGCAACCGCCCGATGACCGCGTTGCCGACGCTGATCCGTCACACTCCTGGCCAGAAAGAGCCGGTGCTGCATTTTTCTCACGTCGCCCCCATCGATACATTAATAAAACAAATGCAAAAGAAGCTTGCCAATTACGATCGCGGCAAGCTGGCGCAGCAGCTGGAAATTGACAAAGATATGAATGCGCTACTTGGGCGTATCGAAACCGGCGCGGCATTTGAAAAACATTATTTAGGTGCGCAGCCGATATTTAATTGTTTAAAAAACCTGAACGATTTAGTGCGGCTTTCTCAGGCGCTGGGCACGGATTTTCCGTTCCCGGCCTATGCTGCGATCGAGAATATCCCGGTTATCGAAGTGGAGTTTGTCCATCTGGCCGGGCTGGATGTCCATCTGGGGCAATTAACCCTGCTGGATACCCCGGGGCCGAACGAGGCCGGACAGCCGCATCTGCAAAAAATGCTCACCGAGCAGCTCGCCCGGGCATCGGCGGTGCTGGCGGTGATGGACTATACCCAACTGAAGTCGATCTCCGATGCCGAAGTGCGGCTGGCCATCTCCGCCGTCGGCAAAGCGGTGCCGCTGTACGCCCTGGTTAATAAGTTCGATCAGAAAGACCGCAACAGCGATGATGAAGAGCAGGTGCGGGCGATGATTTCCGGCACCCTGATGAAGGGCCATATCTCCCCGGGTCAGATCTTCCCGGTCTCGTCGATGTGGGGATACCTGGCGAACCGGGCGCGTCACGAACTGGCTATGCACGGTAAATTGCCCGATCACCAGGAGCAGCGCTGGGTGCAGGATTTTGCCGAGGCCGCACTGGGCCGCCGCTGGCGAACCGCCGATCTGGATGATATTGAACACCTTCGCCACTCCGCCGATCTGCTGTGGGAGGACTCCCTGTTTGAGCAGCCGATCCGCAAGCTGATTTATGCCGCCTACTCCAACGCCTCGCTGTATGCGCTGCGCTCCGCGTCGCATAAGCTGCTGAACTACGCCCAGAACGCCCGGGAGTATCTGGATTTCCGCTATCAGGGGCTGACGGTAGCCTTTGACGAGTTACAGCACAATATTGCCCGTCTGGAAGATGACATGGCGCTGCTGCACTCCCGCCAGGCGTCGGTAAGCGATGAGGTTCGCCATGAGGTGAGCCAGGCGCTGAGCGCCACGGATCTGTTTCTCACCTCCCAGCAGAACGATATTAAACTCTCCATCGCGCATATCTTTAATCCCGACAATTTGCTCGACCTGGCGGGGTTTGATCCGCATAAACAGCGTGCTGATGCCGCGGCGATGCCCGGTCAGCTGGTACTGGAGGATGAAGGCCAGGCGCAGATCCTGTTGAGCAAAATCCGCTCCTCCTGCGAGATGATCATGCTGGATGCGCAGGCGAAAATCGGCCGTGAGCTGGCGCTGCGTTTCGACCAGCTGGAGTCCACGCTGGCGCGGGCGCTGAACGATGCCATGCGCCCGATTGAAACGCGTATTAAAGAAGAGTTGAGTCACGCCGGTTTTCGCGCGCGGATCAGCTTTCCGGCGTTTCAGGCCAACCAGCTTAACTTTAATACCCGGGGGCTGTTCAGCGATGCTATCGCCCAGGAGAGTCAGCCTGCCAGTCAGTCCCAGGGAGCCGGCAGCGCGCTGCGTGAGACGGTCTCCCGCTGGTTGAACAATCCGGGCTGGGGCTGGGAAGACTATGTGATGACGCGGACGCGGTATGTTATCAACGTGTCACAGCTTCATGAGAAATTTAAACAACATATCGATCAATTTTGTGAACAAATCCGTAAAGCTTTGGCCGCCCAGGTCGATGTCTCTGTTACAGCAGGTATGGCGACATTCTTTGCCGAGTTCTCGTTATGCCTTGCAGGGTTACAGGAAAGCTTGCGTGATAGCCTCGCGGTGCGCCAGCAGAATGAGCATGCCACGCGCGCGCTCAGCCAGCTGCTGCAGCAATGTATTACGACTGCAGCGTGGATTCAGGAAGATACCCGACTGTTACGCGATGATATTCAAACGCTGTTCGCGGCAGAGCAACCATGACAAAACAATTACTGGACGGTCCCGGGCGGACGCTGGAATGCATACATCCTAAATTTATGGTCGACCTGGTTCAGGGGGCTGACGCACAGCGTCACACCTCTGTGGGGTCGCAACAGCAGCACTTTCGTGAACGTTTAACCCAGGAGATCATGGCGCAGACTCAGCTTCGCCAGTGGGCGATGGGGGGAATGTTCAGCGAAAATGCTGTGCTGCGGCTCGGGCTGGCAGAGAAACTGGCGGGCATGGTCGATCCCGGCCATCTGGCGCTGACCCGCATGACCCAGACCCTGACCACGCTGCGCCAGCAGGCCAACCTGCGCAATCAACCCCCCATCGGCGTGGTGCAACAGTACGAAATCCTCTCTGCCCATTTTCAGCAACGCGCCCAGTTTAAAGAGAAGGCATTAACCCAGCGTGGGTTAACGGTGCAGGCGGGCGTTCACAGCGAACAGATTTTTACCCGCTGGCGGGCCGGACATTATGACGGCTGGTCGCTGGCCGGGCGCGGCTATGTGGTGCTGGAGGAGCTGCGCTGGGGGGCGTTCGGTGACGCCTGTCGGCTGGCGAATGCGGATGTCAGCGCCATGCTCAAAGATAACCTGCGCAGCATGGTGGCTAACTACCTGGCGCAGGGGATCAATGCGGCGCCCGCGACCCGTCATTTTTACCATCAGTGGCTGACCACACCCAGTACGCCGGGGATTATCGATCATAAAGATATGCTTGGCTGGCTGGGGGACTGGTGCGATGCCGACAGGCATCCGGTGTGCTGGTCGGTGACGCAGAGCTGGCAGAATGTGGCGCTGGGAATGCCGAGGCTTTGTTCGGCGGCAAGGCTGGCAAAGGCGATGGTGGAAGAGGTGTTTGGCGAGTAAGGATTTTCACCCTCTCCCCGGGCGGGGAGAGGGCTACGTATTAGTGGTGCAGTGATTCAACCGGGCTCTGTTCCGCGGTATTTTCTGGGACTTTGCCAAAGCGTTTGGCATACAGGGCGGTAATAATCGGCACCAGAATCGCCGTCACGATGACGCTCGCGGCAACCAGCGCGGTGGCGGAAGCGGCAACCGGTTCGAAGGCCGGGTTAATCTGGGCGATAATGACCGGGTTCGCCACGGCGGCACCCGCTGCGGACGAGGCGGCGACACCCGCAGTACCATTCCCTCCACCGATTACACGGTCGGCAATAATCAGCGGGATACCGGTGATGATGATAACCGCCACACCCAGCACGATACCCAGCAGGCCGGTATCCAGAATCACGTTCAGGTTGATGGTGTTACCCAGCGCGAAGCCGAAGAACGGAATCAGAACCGGGGTCGCTTTGCTGAAGAAGTCACGCAGATCGTGGTCGAGGTTGCCGAGGGCAAAACCGATCAGGAACGGCAGGACGGCGCCGACAAAGTGGTGCGGTTCAAAGGAGGCCAGACCGGCGGAGCCGAGGATCAGCATGGTCATCAGCGGGCCAGATTCCAGAGACATCAGAACGAAGGCGCCGGACTCTTCTTTGGTGCCGTACTGGTTCATCAGGCTGGCATACAGGCCGCCGTTGGTCATGTCCATTGCAGAGACAATCGCCAGCACGGAGAGGCCGGCGAAGAAGCCGGTCTGAATACCATTTTCCGGGATAAACATGGCGCAAACCATCGCCACAATCCAGGCTACGGCAATTTTGGTAATCACCAGCGTACCGGATTTACGTAATACTGTGCCCGTTGCCCGTAAATTAATGGAGGCGCCGATACAGAAGAACCATACCGCCAGAATCGGAACTGTCCCGGTAATCATGCCTTTGGTGAAACCACCAAAATAGGCTCCGGTATTAGGTGCTAAGGTATTTAAAATTGCACCCAGTACCAGCGGTACCAGCATCATCCCTCCGGGGATGCGTTCAATCGCGGCTTTAATCTTCATCATTAACCCTCACATCTCATCACGCATCGCCCGCGGACAAGTGATATTTAATAATCTAATGAATTCAACGAATTGTGACAAATATGCGTCAGGCGATTCGTCGTTCATACAGCAGATATAACCAGTTTGGATTTTTAAACCTTCGCTTGAAGGTCACCAGACTCGTTTTGACGGGCTTATGATGCGATCGTTGGAATGATGATTCAATGAAAATAAAACAGTGTTTTAGTTATCTCCATCACATATTTTAAGGAAACACGATATTTGCTTCTTGATTATTAAAATGGCTGTGAATGCATTGTAAAAAAATGTCGTTATTTTTTGATTTGGTAGCAAATAATAACGCCTGAAAGAATATTTTCAGCGCCGGGTATAAGAAACAACGCATTACGCTGTATTTACACTTTTGACACTTCTGGTAGAAACCTTAAAAATATATGTGAAGTTGATCACAAATATAAACGCTGGTAGGGTAAAGGCATCATTAACAGCCCAGACAGGCGTCACAGGTTCGGTTGTACCGCTCCGAAAGGTCAGTGTAAGTAAACCTGCTACGCTTGAGAAAGGAGAATGCGCATGAGGCGCTTCCCGGGTTCCACAGAGCGCACTTTTTAGGCGCTGTGGTGAGGACTGGGCTTAGTCAACGAGGATAGCCATGCTGAAAAGGAAAAAAGTTAAACCGATCACCCTGCGCGACGTCACCATTATTGATGACGGGAAACTGCGCAAAGCGATCACCGCCGCCTCGCTCGGTAATGCGATGGAATGGTTCGATTTCGGTGTGTATGGCTTCGTGGCCTACGCGCTGGGTAAAGTCTTCTTCCCTGGTGCCGATCCCAGCGTGCAGATGATTGCCGCGCTCGGGACGTTCTCTGTTCCTTTCCTTATCCGCCCGTTAGGGGGGCTGTTCTTCGGGATGCTGGGGGACAAGTATGGTCGCCAGAAAATCCTCGCTATCACGATAGTGATTATGTCGGTCAGTACGTTCTGTATCGGCCTGATCCCGTCGTATGCGAGCATAGGCATCTGGGCACCCATCCTGCTGCTGCTGTGTAAGATGGCTCAGGGCTTCTCGGTTGGGGGTGAGTACACCGGGGCATCTATTTTTGTTGCCGAATACTCTCCGGACCGTAAGCGCGGCTTTATGGGCAGCTGGCTCGACTTTGGTTCCATCGCCGGGTTCGTGCTGGGTGCGGGCGTAGTGGTGTTGCTCTCCACCGTGGTGGGCGAAGAGAACTTCCTCTCCTGGGGCTGGCGTATTCCGTTCTTCCTGGCGCTGCCGCTGGGGCTTATTGGCCTCTATTTGCGTCACGCGTTAGAAGAGACCCCGGCGTTCCAGCAGCATGTTGAAAAGCTGGAGCAGGGCGATCGCGAAGGTCTGCAGGATGGACCGAAAGTCTCGTTCAAAGAGATCGCGACTCGCCACTGGCGTAGCCTGCTGACCTGTATTGGTCTGGTGATCTCCACCAACGTGACCTATTACATGCTGCTGACCTACATGCCGAGCTACCTCTCGCACAACCTGCACTACTCAGAAGATCACGGCGTGCTGATCATCATCGCCATCATGGTGGGGATGCTGTTTGTGCAGCCGATCATGGGCCTGCTGAGCGACCGCTTCGGACGTCGTCCGTTCATTATCTTCGGCAGTATCGCGCTCTTTGTGCTGGCTATCCCGGCCTTCATCATGATTAACAGTGATGTGATCGGCCTGATTTTTGCCGGCCTGCTGATGCTGGCGGTGATCCTCAACTGCTTTATTGGCGTGATGGCCTCGACGCTGCCGGCGATGTTCCCGACGCATATCCGTTACAGCGCGCTGGCGGCGGCCTTTAACATCTCGGTACTGATTGCCGGTCTGACGCCAACGCTGGCAGCCTCGCTGGTGGAGAGCACCCAGAACCTGATGATGCCTGCCTACTATCTGATGGTGATTGCGGTGATTGGCCTGATTACCGGTATTTACATGAAAGAGACGGCGAACCTGCCGCTGAAAGGGGCGACGCCTGCTGCGTCTGACCTTCAGGAAGCCAAAGAGATCCTCCGCGAGCACCACGACAACATTGAGCAGAAGATAGAAGATATCGATGCTGAAATTGCCGAGCTACAGGCGAAGCGTTCCAGACTGGTCGATCAACATCCCCGCATAAATGAGTAAATAAAAAACCCGGCTTCGGCCGGGTTTTTTTTTCATATCCAAATGGAATACAACGAAAGTTTATTGGCGATTTTATTGAATAGTGCTTACGCTGTATATAAGCGGATGTCTCTATAAAATCGACGCTTTCTTCTCTATTAGGGGTGTGTATGCTGAGTTTTACACCGACATAGTTGTAAACGCAGGCATTACACAGGGTGTTGACAATTCCTGTCACTCTCCCTTGCATGAAACAGCATTTTATTTTCTAAACTATTTGCTTATGCAATTAGTACAACAAAAAAATAATACCAAGCTTAATTATAAGTAGGTCTGGACATGCTGAGAAATTCGCAAAAGATTACCCATGGAGGATACTCGGTATTCATTAAATTAATTGATTTCTTCTCAATTAATTTAATTTTAATGCTGAGTGGGTGGGTATTGAAAATGGAGTCTTTCGATACTGTAATTTTGATCAGCTTATTGTACTCCACCGCTTTTTTACTGTTTGGTGAATACACGCAGTGCTATCTCTATCGTCCTAAAAACAACAAGTTGCGTAACCAAAGACGCCTCTTTCTGACGGCTTTTTTTGCCATTCTTTTTATCGGCCTGGTGCGTCTGCTGGTCGCGAAATTATACGCTCTGGGCTACGTCAGCTTTATCGATGTGCGTAATATACCTGCTATGCCGCTCTGGTATGCCTCGCCGATCCCTTTTCTCTACGTCGTCCGTCTGATTATTTTCAAGCTGTCGGCAAAAAAGAAAATAAGGGTGGCTATTATCGGCATTACGGATAACGGCCTGGCGGCTGAGCGGGCGCTGCGCCTGGAGTACTCTGATGTGCAGCTGGACCTGGCCTTCTACGATGAACGCGGTCCTGAGCGGCTCGGCGAACTGGCCACCAGAATTACCAGCCCCTATAACGGGCCGGTGATCAAGCTGGTTGAAGAAGCCAAAGCCAGCAGAGTCGACGAGATCTATATTGCCCTGCCGATGGTGGCCCTGGAGCGCATCCGCCATTTTCTGGCGATGATGTCTGATACCACGGTCAACACCTATATTGTGCCGGACTTTTACGCCTACAGCACTAATACCTCCCAGATCCGTTCCATCCACAACCTGCAGACCATTGGCATTTTTACCTCCCCGCTGGACGGGGGCGGGTCGTTTATAAAACGAGCAGAAGATCTGGTATTGGGCAGCGTGATTATGGTAATGATTGCCACGTTAATGATCGCTATTGCTATAGGTATCAAACTCACTTCACGTGGGCCTGTTTTCTTCAAACAGGATCGCTATGGCCTGAGCGGGCAGAAGATTAAAGTCTGGAAGTTCCGGACGATGAAGGTGATGGAAAATACCGACACGGTGGTACAGGCGACACGGGACGATCCTCGGGTCACCCGCTTTGGCGCATTCTTACGTCGGACATCTCTGGATGAACTGCCGCAATTCATTAATGTAATACAAGGGAATATGTCTATTGTCGGTCCACGGCCGCACGCTGTGGCGCACAACGAGCTTTACCGTAAGCAGGTCGAAAACTACATGATTCGCCATAAAGTAAAGCCTGGGATCACAGGTTTAGCGCAAATTAATGGCTATCGTGGCGAAATTGATGCGCTATACAAAATGGAAAAGCGAGTCCAGTACGACATTGAATATATTCAGAACTGGTCCTTTTGGTTAGATATAAAAATCATCATTAAAACCATTTTTAAGGGATTTGTCGGTAAGAATGCATACTAAAATTATTATTATCGCTGGGATTATAGCGTCTCCGGTCGCCCTGGCAGAATTAACGCCAAAATCACACATCGGCTTTGCGGGCATCGACTTTCAGAGCAACGTCGCTGTTGATTACGGGCATAACGATAACGTGACCTACCAGCACGATGACAGCGATGCGAAAGGCTCCGACTTCCAGAGCCTCAAGCCCGTTATCAGCCTGAACGGGGAGCGTGGGCAGGATAAGTATCTGCTGATGTACTCCGGGGACTATCGTCACTACTCCAGCAATTCTGCGGATGATTACGATGACCACGTTTTCCGCTTCAAAGGCGACTGGCGCTTTGGTTTGATGCATGGCCTGACCCTGAATCTCGAAGATTCACTCGGCCATGAGGCACGCGGGCGCGGCGTGACGGAAGGGTTCCTGCCGGAACAGTTCCGGCAATTTGGCGTCAAGTCACCCTTAACCACCAATCTATTCAACAGCGAGCTACGCTATAGTTATGGTGCGCCGGACGGACGTGGAAGAGCAGACCTGGCGTTGATGCACCGCAAGTGGACCTTTGGCAATACCGGTCAGGTTGAAAGCCAGGATGCGGACTTTGCAGAATATATCGATGAGCAGGAGTGGGACGAAAATACGCTGATTGCAGAAATTTTCGATCAGTACACATCTAAGACGCGTTTTCGCTATAGTTTTATTACCAACCAGTTTCGTTATGGCCATGCGTCAGAAAAAGACAGTAATGAATATTATTTGCGATACGGCGTTCAATCGCAGCTAACGGGCAAAACAAACGTCGATGCGAACGTGTCGTGGCTCTATAAAACCTTTGAAAATAACCCCGGGTCGAAGGATTTCAACGGGATTAACTGGGATATTCTAGGTGAATGGAGACCTTTGCAACAGTCACTTTTTACATTAAGAACATCCCAAAGTATTAAGGACCCTTCCGAAGCGGGAGGATATAATTTAGTAACGGAATACGGTATTTCTTACAAACATCTATGGATGAACAACCGTTTAACGACGTTGCTTGATTATGCATACATTACAGAAGACTACAAAGATCAGGACAAGGATCGTCACGACAAGAATGGCGTGTTTTCATTTATCGTAGGTTATGACCTCACACCATCGATTAACTTTGGTGTGGAATATCATCTTGATACGCTTAAGTCTAATAAAGATACAGATACGTTTACCATCGGCCCCAACGATGACCGCGTAGTGACTGAAACGTTGGGCTATGATCAATCTTTGATTATGCTTACAGCTAAGGTTCAGATTTAAAATGAAAATAATGAAACTGTGCGCGTTTTTACTCCTCAGCGTTGTTTTCGCCGGCTGCAAATCACCACAGCCGACGTTAATGGACAATAGCGTGGTTGATACAGCAAATTATTTACTGGGCTCTGGCGATACCGTCAACATTAACGTTGCCGGTCAACCTGACCTGACCATGAAGGTAGTACTTGATAATAGTGGGGCTATTAATTACCCCTATATTGGCAAGCTGGAATTAAAGGGCAAAACCGCAAGTCAGGTTGATGCAGAGATTACGCAACGCCTGCGCAAAGGGTTTGTGCTCAATCCCATGGTGACCGTGAATATTGCTGAATTCCGCAAATTCTATATCTCTGGTGAGATCGAGAATCCCAATGGTTATGCCTATGAACCAGGGCTGACCGTGGAAAAAGCTATCGCCTTAGGCGGAGGATATACCGACCGTGCAGACCGCAGTGACCTTAGTATTCGACAATCATCCACTGGCGAGTTACTCGAAAATGTTGATGTGACTCACTCCGTGCTCCCCGGTGATCTCGTAATTATTGGCATAGGGTTCTTCTGACCATGAAACTATCAATAGTGGAAAATGGCAAAAAGCGAGAAAGCGCTATCGATATCTCCAGATTTGCCAGTGAAATTAAAAAGAACTCCTGGAAAATCATTCTCTCCGGCGTCATTGCCGGGGCGATTGCCTGGCCACTAATGAGTTTAATGCCGTCAAAATATGTCTCTACGGCAACGGTCCTGCTTAAAGCCCAGCCCGATAATGTGACCCCTTTCCAGAAGGTTGAGGGGTATGACTCCACCCGTAACGGCTACTACGAAACCCAAAACGCGCTGATGCAGTCGCGCGTGGTGCTGGAACAGGCGGTGCGTACCCTGAAGCTGGATCAAAATCCGGCTTTCAACGGGGGCGACGATGGTGCAACGGGGAAAGAGAACGAGCAGCAGCGGGTTGAAAATGCGCTCAAGACGTTAGGTAAAAACCTCACCATTAACAGCGTGCGTACCACCCATCTTGCCACCGTCTCGTATGAGTCCACCTCCCCGCAGCTGTCGGCAGACGTTGCCAACGGGGTGGCCGAGTCGTTTATCAATTACAGCCTGGGGCTCAAGCAGCAGAAAACGCTGCAGGCCAGTGAAGATACCCAGCACAAGCTGGCGCTGCTCAAGGAGCAAATGATCCAGCAAAAAACGGCGCTGGATAATTATCTGGCGAAAGCGGGGTTACTGACCTTCCGCGGCGTTGACGGTTTTGAAACTGAACAGATGGGCATTGTCACCAACCGGCTGGCAAATGCTACCGAACGCCGGGTGGCGGCAGAATCTATCTATAACGAAGTGCGTTCCGGTGGCGGTAAGGCCATCTCGCTGCCGTCGATTTCAAATCATGCCCAGATCCAGGATTTACGCATTGCGTTGATCCAGGCGAACAGCGAGCTTTCGCAACTGGAGAAAACCTACGGACCGCAGCATGACAAAGTGATCCAGGCCCGGGCGCGTATCGGCGCGATCCAGGCGCAAACGGCGATGACGCTCAGAGAGCAGGAGGCCGGATTACGCCAGAACTACGAGGCGGCGGTGGCGGATGAAAAAAATTACCAGAAGCAGCTGGATGAGCAGAGAGAGAACTTCCAGCGGCTGTCGATGAAGCGCGAAGGTTACAACGAGCTAAAGCTGGCGCTGGATAAGACGGAAGAGATGTACAAGGTGATCTACCAGCGTACGCAGGAGCTGACGCTGCCGGGTACCTATACCGATGCTGACGCGGAGCTCTACGATCCTGCCGTGCCCGCCGCGCGTCCTGTTAAGCCAAATAAACCGCTGCTGATGCTGATGATCGTGCTGCTGGTGATGCTCTTCTACGTGATGTACGTCATGGTGAAAGCCGCCACGGATCGCTCAGTGAACACCCTCAGCCAGATGCAAAAGCGCCTTAACCTGGTGCCGCTGGGTGAGATCCGCCGCTTTAAGGGCGTGGGAGGGCGAGGCAAGATCCGCGATCTGATTACCAGCGATCCGCTGAATGCCGACATCATTCACAGCATGCGCACGCAGATCATGCTGAGCAGTCACCCGTTGCAGGTTATTGCCGTTACGTCGGCGGAAGCCGGAGAGGGGCGGACGCTACTGGCGAACCTGCTGGCGAACTCCTTTAGCTTTGACCAGAAAACGCTGCTGATCGACATGGACTTCTTCAACAATGACGGTCTGTCGGGCGAGCTGGGCTCACCGAAGGCGCCGGGCGTGGCGGAAGTCCTGCGCGGCGACAGCGATACCGACAGCGTGCTGGTGAAGGTCAACGATAAGCTCGACTTCCTGCCGCGCGGCAATACGCCGATCTCTGCGCTGTTGCTGCTGTCGCCCGAACGCTTGAAACCGCTGCTCGGGACGCTGCGCAGCCGTTACCAGCGCATCATCATTGATGTGGCCGCGGTGAATCAGAGCCAGGAAGTGCAGCTGGTGAGCCAAGTGACGGACGGTCTGATCTTCGTCCTGAAAGCGGGCCAGAACAGTGCCGACACCGTTGGACATGCCATTGATAAAGCCGTCAGCAATCGCTGCGTGGTGATTGGTGGGGTGCTGAATCAGGTGGTGGATAAAAATCTGGAGAGCAAAGAGGGGCTGCGTTCACTTAACTACCATACGCATGAACTGATGAATAACACAGGCCGGGCATGAGTCTGCTCAGGAGCGCTTCCACGATCGCAGGGTCATCAGTTATTTCACAACTGATTGGCGCCCTGTCGATCTGGCTCATTTCGCATAAGTACGATCTTGGCGAAGTGGGGCTCTACGCGCTCAATTACAGTATTGCCCTGATCGGGGCACAGGTATGCACCTTTGCCTCGCAGCTGTTAATTCCCCGGCAGCAGGATGACGAACTGGCCCAGAACGTGGTGTTTTGTCTCCTGCAAAGCCTGACGATTGCCATCCCCTATGCCGTGCTGACGGGCTGGCTGTTTCATCAGAATGTGCTGTTCCTTTACCTGCTTACGCTCTCGAATACCTGGGTGCTGGTGGCAGAAAACCTGTCGCTGCGTACGGCGAACTTTCGCTTTCTGGTGGTCCAGCGCATCTCCGTCTCGGTAGTGGTGGTAGTCTCTGTCCTGCTCACCCAACAGGTGATGGCATTTTACTGGATGTGGGCGATCCTGATGATGGTGCTGACCAGCGCCTGCATCCTGCGGACATTTGATATTCGCTCTATCACCCTGCATCACCTGCGGCCCTCCAGTAACCTGGCGTTCCTGAAAAAAAATATTCATCACGTCACGAAGGTGGGCAGTGCAGAAGTACTGGCGATGGCGAGCAACAACCTGCCGATTATGCTGATCAACTTCTGGTTCTCGGCCTTAACGGCGGGTTACTTTTCGGTGGTCAGCCGCTTCTGCCTGGCCCCGGTGGTGATTATCGGCAATGCGGTGCGCAATACCATTTTCTCGAAGTGGTCGATTGATTTCAGAAACAACATCTTCAACTACGAAGAGTACACGAAGGTCCGTCTGCTGCTGTTGGTGCTGGGCGTGGTCTGCACGCTGGGCGTATTTATCTTCTATCCGATTGTGATGAATCTGGGTTTCAGCGAGGAGTGGATTGCCTCTGTGCCCACCTCGCGCTATATGCTGCCGTACCTGTTCCCGGCGCTGGCGGTCTGTCCGCTGACGGTGATAGAGCTGATTTTCGGCTCGCACCGCTATTTCCTGCGGATCCAGCTTGAGCAACTGGCGATCGTGGTCATCGCGTTTGTCGTCGTGCCGTATCTCTACAATGACTATGCGACCTCCATCATCTTATTTTCGATTCTGACGTTCATTCGCTACGCCTTCATCTATCTGAAGGTGAATAAGCGCGCCGACATTCTGAAAAACGGGTCAGTGGCATCATGAATCTTAATACCGGACATTATTTACAGACCTTCGCGCTGTTTACCCTGATCTTCTGCGGGCTGGTGCAGTATTTTACCGGTGAGCTGGCGGTACTGTGGCTACCCTTTGTCATGACGCTGCTGATGGCCGGTTTCCTGGTATTGCAGACCCGCGATGAACCCCTGCGGCTGGATGCCCAGGAGGCCATCATCCTGACGCTGTATGGCGCCTTTATCGTGCTGTCCGTCATTTCAACGCTCTTCCAGGGCGGGGCGCTGATTACCCTCGTCGGGTTCAAAAACGAAATTGGGCTGTCGCTGGTGATGGTCTGCCTGCTGCTCGGGTTCTGCCGGGAATCGCAGATCTATCAGGTGACTCGCGCGCTGTACTGGGTCTTTTATATTCAGTTCCCGGTGGCCATTTACCAGCTGATCTTTGTCCTGCCGGAGCGCGTGGCGCTGTATGGCGAGGGCGAAAAATGGGACTCCGTAGTGGGGACCTTTGGCGGCGATCCTATGGGGGGCGGTAACACGGCCGCTATGGGGCTGTTCTGTCTGCTGATCATGCTGCTGAAAGTCTCGGAATATAAGCATGGGCTGACCAGCTTTAAATCTATGGCGCTGCATATCGTGCTGGGGTTTGTGATGTGCATCATTGGCGAAGTGAAATTCGTGATCCTGCTGTCGCCGCTGCTGCTGGGCTGGGTGTGGCTGACGCCCTCCTGGGTCAAAGAGGCAAGCAAGGTCAACTTAACCGTGCTGCTCTCTATTCTGATCGGCATGGCGCTGCTGATCGTGGTGGCGGTCATCGCCCTGGCCTACTCCTACTCGTCAGCCTATGGCGGCGACACGGCGGATAACCCTTTTGAAGTCTTCCTCGGTTCCATGGACTACATCTTCGATCCCGATTTCATTACGCCGGGCGGGGAAGTGGGACGATTCACCTCCCTGCTGTTCTGGATACAGCATAACGATCTGTCGGGGCTGCCGGGAACGCTGTTCGGCTATGGCCTGAACGCCACCAACAGCGGCAGTTCCGTCTCGCCGGGCTTCCTGCATCAGTATTACAACCTGTATCTCGATAGTACTTCCCTGAGTATGTTGCTATGGGAAGTCGGTGTGGTGGGGACCCTGCTGTTTGTGGGCCTGATTATCTACACCCTTAAGGCGGCCCGGCCCGAACCGGTGCTGTCGGTTGAACAGCTTGATGCGCCTGACGTTCACCTTCTGAGTTTCGCGCCAGCGTTTAACGTCTTCGCCATTGCCTGTCTGCTCAGCCTGCCGTACAGCCAGATAATGATGATCACGCCGATGTTGCAGTTCTTGTTTTACATGTCGTTAGGTTCCAGTTTGATTATTCGCCGGACCGTACGCCGTTATACGGGGCACTATTGATGTACAAACCCTTTATTACCGTAAGTATCAAAACCTTTAACGAAGCCGAGTGTATTGAGAAAACCATCGACAGTATTCGCAGCCAGATCGGTGAGTATCCGCATAAAATTATTGTTGCTGACAGTCTTTCAACGGACAACACCCAGCAGCTGGCGAGCGATAAAGGGGTGATGGTGGTGTCGTTAACCGAACCGGCGGACCGCAGCTGCGGTGTCGGGCATCAGCTGGGCTACCTTCACAGCGAAGGGGAGTTTATCCTGCTGATGGATGGCGACATGGAGCTGGAGCCCGGTTTTATCGATCATGCGGTGGCGTTTCTGCAGAACAACCCGACGTACGCTGGCGTGGCCGGTACGGTGGAGATGGACGACGCCTCAAACTATGAATTTACCTCCCGCAAGCAGCGCATCAATAAAATCTACCCGCTGGGCGATAACGATCATTTGGGCGGCGGCGGCCTTTATCGTCTGTCGGCGATTGCCGATATTGGTTATCTCACCAACCGCAGCCTGCACGCCTATGAAGAGGCGGAGTTAGGCATTCGCCTGCTGACCGCAGGCTATAAACTGCATCGCCTGAACGTACCCTATTTTCGTCATACCTCCTATACGATGCCGACCTTCAGGATGCTGCGCTATCGCTGGAAAAGCGGCTTCCATCAGGCGCCCGGTGAGCTGTTGCGCAGCGCGTGGGGTAAACCCTGGTTCCGCGATGCGCTGATGCTGGTGAAAAACGAAGTGATCTTTGCGAGTTACATCTTCATCGTGCTGATTGCATTCTTCACCTTCGACGTCAGCCTGATTGATATCGCGCTGCTGCCGCTGCTGGCCTTTATCCTGCTAAAAACCATTCAGAACCGCTCATTAAAAAACGGCCTGAATAGCGTAATCAACCTTGCCGTGCTCTCTGCCGGGCTGGTGAAAGGTCTTTTCCACCCGCAGCGCGATCCCCGGGTTCCGCCGGACAATAAAGTTATTCATGAACAGGTAGAGTAATGAAAGTCTTACTGGTGAATAAGTTCTTCTTTATCAAGGGAGGAGCGGAGACGGTCTATTTTCAGGAACGCAATATGCTGAAAGAGGCCGGTGTGGAGGTGATCGATTTCTCCATGCAGCATGAGAAGAACTTTCCATCTGACTATGCCGACTACTTCGTCAGCAATGTCGATTATCACAAAGAGGGCGGGCTGCTGGCGGGGGTGAAGACCGCCATCAGCTTTATTCACAACCGCGAAGCCTGTAAAAAAATGCAGGCGCTGCTCGAGCAGACGCGCCCGGAGATCGTCCATTTCCACAATATCTATCACCAGCTGACCCCGGCTCTGATCAAGGTAGCCCGGGACTTCGGCTGTAGAACCGTCTTAACCGCCCACGACTATAAGATTATGTGCCCGTCGTACTCGATGCTGCGCGACGGCAAAGTGTGCGATGCGTGCGTGACGGGCAGCGTATTTAATGCGTTTCGCTATCGCTGTCAGGAGGGCTCGGCGGCGAAGAGTCTGCTGCTGTCGTTAGAAGCGACCTGGCAGTACATCGCGCAAAATTATCAGGCGCTGGACGTGATTGTCTCCCCGAGCGAGTTTCTGCGTAACGAGCTGAAACGCTCGCTCCCGGATTCCCGCATCGATGTGATTGTGAACGGTATAGACGACAGCCACACGCCAGAGGCGGGTGCGGATCAGGGTTATCTGCTGTACGTCGGGCGCCTGAGTCCGGAGAAAGGGGTTCCGACCCTGACCCGGGCGCATCAGTTAATGCGCAATAAAATGCCGTTAAAAATCGTCGGCCACGGGCCGCTGTATGACGAGATGGTGGTGGACTATCCCAACGCGGAGTTCCTCGGCTATGTGCAACAGGGCCCGGCGCTGGATGCGCTGATTCAAAACGCCCGGGCCGTGGTGCTGCCATCAGAGTGTTATGAAAACTGCTCCATGGCGGTGCTGGAGGCGATGTCATTCGCCCGGGCGGTGGTAGGGGCCCGCATTGGCGGGATCCCGGAGCAGATACGTCACGGTGTGGAAGGATTGCTGTTTGAACCTGGCAACGCTCAGGATCTGGCCGATGCGCTGGACGTGATGGCGGAAAACCCGGCGCAGGCCCACGAGATGGGGCTGAAAGGTCGGGTCAGGCTTTGCCAGAAATACTCACTGCGCAAGCACATGGAAACGTTGCAGTCGCTCTATCGCGCACTGCTCGACAGGCCATAATATGCCAAAAAAAATCACGGTATTGGGTACACGCGGGATCCCCGATGTATTAGGCGGCGTCGAAACCCATTGTCAGAACCTGTACCCGGCTATCCGGCAGCAATACGACGTGGAGATTTGCGTGATTGCCCGGTCACCCTACGTGCCCTACCGGCGCTCGAGTTATAAAAACGTCGAGACGCTGGCGCTCTGGGCGCCTAAAAAACGCAGTTTCGAAGCCATTGTGCATTCTGTTATTGCGGCGTTGAGGACATTTGTTGACCGATCCGATATTGTGCATGTTCACGCCATCGGACCCGGCCTCGTGGTGCCGCTGTTACGCCTGCTGGGCAAACGCGTGGTCTTTACCCATCATGGGCCGGACTACGAGCGCCAGAAGTGGGGCAGGATGGCGAAAAAAATCCTGATGCTCGGTGAGAAAGTGGCGGTGAAGTATGCCAACGAAGTGATTGTCATTTCTGAGGTGATCAACCAGCTGATCCAGCAGAAATACCATCGCTATGATGCGCATCTGGTTTATAACGGCGCTAATGTGCCGGCGCCGCTGGCTGACGAGACGATCGACAGGATCCTCGGGCGTTATGCGTTGCAGCCCGGGCGTTATATCGTGATGGTCGGGCGGTTCGTTGAAGAGAAGGGGATGCATGATGCCATTGCCGCTTATCAACAGTCGGGCCTGACGCTGCCGCTGGTGTTGGTCGGGGATGCGGATCATGACACGGAGTACAGCATACACCTGAAGCAGCTGGCGTTTCAGACGCCTGGCGTCGTCATGACCGGCTTTTTAAAAGGCGAGGCGCTGCAGGTCATCTTCTCACAGGCCTCGCTGTTTGTGATGCCCTCTTACCATGAGGGATTACCTATTGCGCTGCTGGAGGCGATGTCGTTTTCGCTGCCGGTGGTGGTGAGCGATATTTTGCCGAACCTTGAGGTCGGCTTACCGGCTGAGACCAGTTTTAAGCTGGGTGATGTCGCTGACCTGGCAGACAAAATGACCCGGTGGGCGAACTCTCCACGGATTGATTATGGCGATTTTCTGCAGCGCTACAACTGGGATGAAATCGCCAGGAAAACCGTATCCATTTACCATAGATTAGATAAAAAAATAGGTTAAAATTGACCAGTAAGACCAGAAACCCGGTTGTTATCGACCGTTTTTATGAAGTGCTTGATAAGGATGTTAGCGCCCAGCTGACCCCGGAGCAAAAAGAGGAGATCGAGAGCGCCATCATCACGATTACCCTGGCGTCGCGCCACCGCATCGATGTCCGTAAAAGTTTTCCTTTCTTCGGCAAACGCCTCTATATGGTGTTCTTACTGGGGCGGGATCACCGTGCTCGCTCGCGTCCGGAGTCAAAGCTGTCGCGGATCGTGGTGACGTTTCTGATCCTGTTTGCCACCTTGTTCTTGCTGTGTTGCGTGCTGTTGACGCTGTATATGATCAAATCCGCACTGGGCATAGACGTTTTCCAGAACTATCACGTCGGGATTTGGGACTGGTGGCTCAACCTGAAATATCAGTAATCAGGCGCTGTAGCCCCCGGGATTGTTCTTCTGCCAGTTCCAGGCGTCGCGCATCATCTCCTCGAGGTTGCGCGTGGCCTGCCATCCCAGCTGCTGGCGCGCCAGCGATGAATCCGACCAGCACTCTGCCACGTCGCCGGAACGCCTGCCGACAATCCGGTAGTTGATTTTGGTCTGCGCGGCTTTTTCAAAGGCCCTGATCAGGTCAATCACTGAATAGCCCACCCCGGTGCCGAGATTGATGGCCTTAAACGCCTCGCCGTCATCTTTATGATCCAGCGCGGCAAGGTGGCCATAGGCGAGATCCATCACGTGAATATAGTCACGCACGCCGGTGCCATCCGGCGTTGGATAATCATCACCAAAGACGGTCAGGCACGCCAGCTTGCCGATGGCCACCTGTGAAATATAGGGCACAAGGTTATTCGGGATACCGTTCGGATCCTCCCCCAGACGCCCGGAGGGGTGTGCGCCAACGGGATTGAAATAGCGCAGGCAGGCGATCCTGAAGTACGGCTCGGCAACGGAGAAGTCACGTAAAATATGCTCCACCATCAGCTTGGAGGTACCGTACGGATTCGTGGTACCGCCGGTGCGGGACTGTTCGCTTAAAGGAACGGATTCGGGGTTGCCATATACCGTTGCCGATGAGCTGAAAATAAGACTGTACACGCCCGCACGCTGCATTTCATCCAAAAGCACCATGGTTCCGACGACATTATTTTCATAATAGGCGAGAGGCCGGACAATAGAGTCTGAAACCGATTTAAGACCGGCGAAATGGATAACGTCAGAAATGGTATGTTGCGCGAAAAGTTTTTTTAACGCGTCGCGATCCAGAATATCAGCGATGCAGACCACCGGCTGTTTGCCCGTTAATTCTGCGACCCGGATTAATGACTCCTGCGAGGCATTGGAGAGGTTATCAATGACGACGACATCTTCACCTCTCTCCAGTAAAGCCAGCACCGTGTGTGAACCAATATAGCCTGCGCCACCCGTGACCAGAATTGCCATAATAAATCCCCCAAAAAGCCATCGCCGGCCGACACAAAAAGGTGCCGTAACAGAGATGCGCTTTCACAGTGTTTTATTTTGCCGCTCTGGTTAGCGTAGTGCGACTTCCCCATATTGTCACTTAGCTAAGCAGCCGCTTACGGTGGTTGACCATAATTTTATACGCCAGTTTTTTAAGCGTAGAGAGCAGGCTGAATGTCAGGTGCTTGGTATCGTAGACAATATAATTGTCGGTGAAGTTTAAGGTGTGAATACCATCACTGTTATTGATCGACGCGCTTATTTTCCCTACCAGTTTTTCTTCATATTTATCCGGGGTTAAGCTGGTCAATTCTTTGATGAAGATGGATTTTCCGTATACATCAGGATTGCACTCCTGGGTAAAGAGGTAGGTTTTGTTATTGATCGAGTACGGCTTGCCGGCACCTCTGAAATGCACGTTGCAGACATCCAGGTTTGGGGAGATCAGCTTCCAGTCGCCAAGAATGCCATCAGAAGTGTGAATAACCAGTTCGTTATCCATGGTCGTCGAGACCAGATAACTGACGCCATTCAACTCGAAGACGACGTTATCCGTGACGGCCATATCGGAGACCAGCACTTTGACCTTTTCCCAGCGCGCGGGGAAATCGACGGACTGGAACAGAATCACCTCTTTGCGTTCTGCCGACTCCGGGATCATGAACAGCTTACCGTCGAGCTGGAACAGGAACGGGAAAGAGAGATGACATTTTAATTCATCAAACCCTTCCAGCTTCACGTCATCAATCTCTTCCAGATCTTTATTCAGGATGCGGCAGCGCAGCACCCCTTTTGAGTTAAGGAAGGAAAACGCTTCATAAAAAACATACAGCAGATCGTCTTTATCAATAATAAAAGGATCGGCCTGGAAGATATATTTTTTATCAAGCTGCTGTGCTTTGGCGTTACTGAGGATATCCAGCGTGTTCTCCGGGAAAACGTGCTGGCCATAGCTGTTAATGACCATGATGTCCCAGGACTCATGGAAGAACAGCTTTTTGATTATCCTGTTATTTTTATTAAACATTTTATCCTGCTTCTCAGAGGAAATATGAATAAATCCAGAATGTGCTGTCATAAACAGCACGAGGAAAAGCGGTACGTCATGTGTATAACAACCATATGACCAATGTTTCTTTAAATAAATAATGTAAAAGGGTGAGTCCGGGATATATCTTATGAAATAAAATGAGGTCATCTTTCGCGCGGGCTTGTCAGCCGCGCCTGTAATACTCGCTCCCGGGAAAAGAGGCATTGATGCATTTACACGATCTGCTATGCAAAAAAAATCGGTATTTGTTATGGGTCGCCGGGGCGCTTGCGCTCTCGTCGGGGTGGGCGAAGGCGGAGAGTGCGGAACCGCTGCAAACGGTGAATCCTCCAGCCATCGGCGGACTGCTGACCAATCCGGGCAATGGCGTGGCCCGTTTTCACAACCAGGACCTAAGCATCGCGCAGTATCCGGCGACGGGCCTCGAGTATCGTCGCTACTACTGGAGCGAAGTTGAACCGCGGGAAGGGCAGTACAATTTTGCGCTGGTGGATGAGGGGTTTGCCGCTGCGGCAGCGCATCAGCCGGCAATGAACGTTGGCCTGCGTTTTATGATCCTCGACGGGCCTGAGTCAGGCTCTGAGATCCCGGAGTGGCTGATCAACAAGGGGATCAAAGGCACATGGACGCCGGATCATAAGACCTTTGTCCCCGATCTGGACGATCCTACCTATATTGCCTACGCCCAGCGTCTTCTTCAGGCCTTTGGCGCGCGTTATAACAATAACCCCGAGCTGGCCTTTATCGATATCGGTATGGTGGGCTCATGGGGGGAGTGGCACAACAGTAATTTCCCGACCCTGAAGCCGTTGCAGGAACGTTACCCTCCCGAATTGCTCAATCGCTATGTCGACATGCACTTCAGTGCCTTCCCTGATACCCCTAAAATCATGCTGCTCAACGGTTATGATTCTGTGGCCTGGGCGACGAAGAGAGGGGCAGGCTGGCGTGCGGACTGCTGGGGCGACTGGCGTAACTTTAGCTCCAGCTGGAGCCATATGGGCAATGATTACCCGGAGCGCATTGCGGCGGCACAGGCGGCCTGGCCGGGGTTCAACCAGGCGTGGAAAAAAGCGCCCGTCAGCCTGGAGATTTGCGGCCACATGGTGGAATGGCTGAGCGAGCAGAAGTATACCCGGGAAGAGGTACAGGCCACCTTTGACTGGGCCCTGGCACAGCATGCCAGCACCCTGAACCTGAAATCTACCGACGTGCCGCAGGTGTACCGCGATATCCTCGATAAGGCGCTGACGAAGATCGGTTATCGCTTCCGGGTGGTATCGCTGACCCATCCGGCAAGTGCTGGTGCCGGACAGGCCGTTTCGCTCAGCAGCCAGTGGTCAAACGACGGCGTGGCGCCGATATATTTGCGCTATACCCTCGCCTGGCGTTTACAGGACGAGCGCGGAAGCACGGTCGTGCAGGGCAACGCCGGGGATGATATTCGTCAATGGCTGCCGGGTAGCCACAGCTCGGCGTATCAGCTGGCAACCCCGCCTGGCCTGGCGGCAGGACGCTACCAGCTGGACGTGGCGCTGGTGGATAAAACCGGTAAGGCGCGTATTCAGCTCGCCAACGAGGGAAAGCTGAGCGATGGCTGGTATAGGCTGTCGTCGGTGATGATTAACTAAGGAAAGTGCAAAATAGCAAGAACCCGCCTTTTGGGCGGGTTCTTTAAATAGTGGTGCCGGACTCAGAATTATATCCACGATTAACACCTTGTTTATTATTAGTTTTTTTGGTATTTATCTCAAACAGCGCCCCCATGAAGGCCCACCACATAAAATCGCTTTGTTTTTGTGATGGTTCTCACGAATAATCGCTATTTTAGCGAATAGAGGATTCGTTATGTGTGGAATCAGGTCCACATATAGTGGTGGAACTCCACTCATAACGGTTCGAAGTCCACATATAACGGCGTGAAAAAACATACTCACCTCACTTGTAGGGTGTTTATTCTTTACCCCTGAATTGAGCTTTAAGTTGATATGTCGGATCAGATGCTTTTGAGAAAATTCTCGATGGGGTTGTTAGTTACTATATGAGTTGTAATGATATTTTAATTATTTTTTAGATGTCGCCATAAGGTAGTTGAGATAACCAAACATCATGGCTCAATTCAATTACTTTGAACCCCCTCCTTTGACTCCCCTTAGGTCGATGTGCTGACGGAGCTGGAGTTACTCCGGCACTTGTGGCTGGCAACCGGTGTCCATTCTATCCTGTCTACGCAGCTAAAGGCCTTTTTCCACACAACAGTACAATTTATGCCAGTATTTATCCAATTGCGGCGCTGGCATAACGGAGATAAGCTGAATAACGGTCAATTTGTGCCTGTAGTATTATTTCGATGTAAATTATAGTAATCAACGAATGGCCGAGCGTTGATGATTTCCCACCAACCATAAACGGTCATTGATAGTATTAAGAAAGAAACCATCGCACCGATACCTGAGCCGATAGCATTGCATAGCATGGAAAACGATATCTCAGAATGACCAATAGCATTATATATTACGCTTATATCGTTCGCTCCCCACATGGTGCAAAGTAGAAATGCAGTAGCAAAGAATATATCAATAACCAGTAACGAAGATTTTGCCAGCCATCCAGTTTGAGAGGTAATTTCAACTGCCCTATCGTCAGTAAATTGCACAACTTGCTGAATGCAGTTAATGCTTTTGTACATCCAGATAGTTGCCAATGAATAGCGAGTATTCATCATAAAAATAATTTCATGATATTTAGCATAGCGATGGTGTGTTGCTAGAGCGAAATAATATTCGACAAGTCGGGGATCGTGATTTGGTTGAGAAAATGTGAGTAGAAATTTCTCCAGCGCTTCACTTTCTGATTTTTTGTTAAAAAAGTTAGATGAAATTAATGATAGTAATGTATTGATGAACTCACTCATATAACCTCCATGTATTTATTAAATATCAAATTATGTTCTGGACCTGTCGTACAATTTCATTGCTACGGCTATATAGCTTGTAGTCAGGTTATGTTAACACAGCCTGGCTACCGAATAACCAGCAGATGCGTTATGATATAGCCGAACAGTTTTCAGCCAGAGGAACCTCTATGTCTTTGCAAATAAAAGACATTATAGATCTGCAAACCCTTGTCGAGTCGGAACAGGTAGAGTTCAAGCTGGCAGGGGGGAAAGACGGCAAAGGTGAGTTACCAAAAGACTTTTGGCCCACCTATTCCGCAATGGCGAATGGTCGGGGCGGCTGGGTGGTTCTGGGCGTAAAAGAGGAAGCAGGTAAGTTCACGCCCGTTGGTGTTATCAATTCTGAAAAGATTAAGACCGATCTGTTTAATCAGTTAAACGATCGTGATCGGGTCAGTGCGAATGTGCTGAGATCAGAAAATGATGTGCAACAGGTCTTTTTGCAGGGCAAGGATGTTCTGGCAATCCATATCCCACAGGCGACGCGTAAACAGAAGCCGGTTCATCTGAAAAAATCCCCATTTGGTAACACATATCAACGTCTGCATGAAGGCGATCGCCTTTGTGATGATATGACCGTCAAGCGGATGCTTGCAGAGCAGCTTCACGACAGCCGCGATAATGAAGTACTTTCTGAACACTACTCCTTTCAGGACGATATAAATCTGGACAGCCTGAAAGTCTATCGCAACCTGCTTTCGGCAAATAACCCGCAGCATCCTTATCTGGCCTGTGAGCCGTTTGAACTATTTAAAATGATTGGTGGATGGCGTAAAGACAGGGAAACCGGAAAAGAAGGGATTACTCTGGCTGGGGTTCTCATGTTTGGCAAATGGGATGCGATTACTGCCGCAGCGCCTAACTACATGGTGGATTATCAGGAACGACCCGAAGCTAAAACGGAGCTGCGTTGGGTGGATCGGGTATGTCCGGACGGTACATGGTCAGGAAACCTGTTTGATTTTTATCGTAAGGTATACCAAAAGCTGGTCGCCGATCTGAAAGTCCCGTTCATGCTTGAAGAGGGCCAGCGTAAAACAGATACGCCAGTACATACCGCGTTGCGTGAAGCACTAGTCAACACGCTGGTTCATGCTGATTTTACTGACCGTGTTTCTATTTTGATCGTTAAACGTCCCGATATGTTTGGCTTTCGCAATCCCGGCTTGATGCGCCTGCCGCTGGAGGATGTCATTGCGGGCGGTGTCAGTGATTGCCGCAACAGATTGCTACACCAAATGTTTTTGCTGATTGGTTTAGGTGAGAAGGCTGGTTCCGGAATGCCCAAGATTTTCAGCGGCTGGAAATTGGTTAACTGGCGGACACCCAAGCTTTGGGAAAAAACGTTTCCTGCACAGACGCTATTAGAACTTTCTACTGCAAGCCTGATCCCACAAAATGTACTGGATGATTTACATCAACTATTTGGTGAGACCTTCGATCAGCTTGATGATTTTGAACAGGTGATTGTTGCAACAGCGGTGATTGAAGGCTGGGTCAATCATGAACGAGCCTGCCAGTTAACAACTCGTCACTCCCGTGAAGTCACGTTGACACTTCCACGTCTGGAAAGTAAAGGTTTTCTGGTCGCAGGGGGTGAACAGAAGAGTAAATATTACACCTTACCTGGCGTATCGGTGATGACGCCGGATGAGGTTTTCTCGTTAGGGGTGGTTTTGAGCTCTACACATAATGAGGGTAACTCCGCATATAACGAGCAGAGGTCCACACATAACGAGGGTAACTCCACATATAACGAGCAGAGGTCCACACATAACGAGGAAAGCTCCACATATAACGCTGAGGACGATCAACCCGCATCCCGTGATGAGTATGGACGTTTGCTTAACCACTTTATCGATAGACCCTATATTGATGATGTTGAAAATCTCACCGATGCTTTTCGAGATGCGTTGTTTGCGCTGGCTGCAGTTCCGCGCGAAAGGCTGCGTCTGGGGGATAAGGAGCTGATGAAGAGCGTGATCCTCAACGTATGTCGGGGGCAGTATATTTCCGTTGCTGCGCTGGGGCAGATCCTTAGTCGCAACCCTAACGCGCTGCGTCAGCAGTACTTAAAATCGTTGGTGGAACAAGGGGAACTGAAACTGGCGTTTCCACAGTATAAGAATGACCCGAAGCAGGGATATAGCGCAGTTTGAATATTTGCTAAAACTAAACAGGTAACGGAAAATCCCGATCCCCATTCTCCAAAAGCAAAAAACCCGCCATAGGCGGGTTCTTCTAAATAGTGGTGCCCGGACTCGGAATCGAACCAAGGACACGGGGATTTTCAATCCCCTGCTCTACCGACTGAGCTATCCGGGCAACGGGGCGCATTAAACCGCAATCAGGTACGGTCGTCAACCTTATTTCGGGAAAAGCTGTTCAACTGCTTAAGATTGCGGCAATCTGTCGGTTTGCGCGTCGATTCTGCACAAATCTTCCAGACAGAAAGATAAGCCCGGGCAATGCTGACAGCGAAAAAGGGGGACGACAGTGAAGGACTGGCTTGAACTGCGACAGCATGCAGATACGGGGATTGAAACTATCAAGGCGCACTTTGAAGGGCACGCCTACGATCCGCACTGGCACGACAGCTATCTGGTGGGGATCACCCTCAGCGGCACCCAGCAGTTCCATTGCCGCCGTGAGCGTCACCGTAGCCATCCGGGGGATGCGTTCCTGCTTGAGCCAGGCGAGATCCACGATGGCGACGCCCCCGTCGCGGGCGGCTTCACCTATCTGACGTTCTACCTTGATGAACGCTGGCTCACCAACACCCTGCATGGCCTGTATGATTCCACGCCCGGCAGCTATTCCCTGCATTTCACCCAAACCCTGACCCGCGAGCCGCAGCTGGTGCGAACCATTGGTGATACCTTTGCGACCCTGCACAATGATGAAATGAAGATCGTGCAGCAAAGCACGATGGATAATCTGCTGGCGCAGCTCACGTCTCATTGTCACTGGCGCAAAAAATTACCGTCGCAGGTGCAGAGCGCGGCGGTAGCGCACCGGGCCCGGGACTATCTTTATGCTCATCTGGGCGACAATATCGGCCTCTCCGATCTGGCCCGGGAGACCGGCACCGATCGCTTCACGCTCACCCGCTGCTTCAAGCGAGAGTTTCATCTGGCGCCGCATGCCTGGCTCATACAGCTGCGGCTGGCCAAAGCACGGCAGTTTCTGGCGCGCGGGGATCAGCCCGTCGACGTGGCGGCGGCGCTGGGGTTTGCCGATCAAAGCCATTTAGGTCGCTGGTTCCAGCGGGCTTACCGTATTACGCCGGCCCACTACCGTCGGTTATGCACAAACCTTCCAGACGTTTCCAGAAAATAGCGGCAATGTCAGGGCTCTGATAAAAAGGAGTCGCCTGTGAACCTGATGCCGTTTCTGTTATTTGCTTTTGTCGCCTCGATAACGCCGGGGCCAACCAATATTCTTGTTCTGACCAACAGCCAGCACTACGGGATGAAGGCAACTCTGCCCGCGCTGGTGAGCGCCTGCGTGGCGGCCAGCGCCATTGTACTGATTTCGGGAGCCGGGGCGGGGGAGCTGCTGCGTCAGTATCCGCTGGTGCGTCAGGTGATGAGCTGGGCTGGGGTGCTGTGGTTAAGCTGGATGAGCTGGCAGCTGTTTTGTGCCCCCGCGGCAAACGTCCCCCGCCCAGGGCATACCCGCTTTACCGCACGGGCGGCAGCGCTACTGCAGGTGATCAATCCCAAAACCTGGATGATGGCGCTGGCGGTCGTCAGCCTGTTTGCCCCTGCGGGAGAGCATGTGTTACGGGATGTCGCGCTGATGGCGCTCTGGTTCCTGCTGATCTCCGTAGCCTGCCTGATGTGCTGGGCATGGCTGGGACAGGCGGTAAACAGGCTGTTTCGGACCGCTGCGGCGATGGTGCGTTTTCAGCGCCTGATGGCGCTGTGTCTCTTCATTTCTGCCTGGGCGGGAATGCTGGCTTAAGTCAGCGCCCCGCCTTTGCGACACTGCGCGAAATGAAGAATATCTTCCGCCAGCCGCTGTGCCGTATCGACATCGGCCTGGCTGCGGTTAACCAGCATCCGGCTGAGGCAGCCTTCCATAATCAGATCCATCTGCTTTGCCACCATCGCCGGATCGTCCACTTCCAGGGTGGTCAGCAGTTCATGCGTAAAATCATGCGAGGCGCGCTTTTGCTGGTCGGCAAGCTGGTGGATCGGGTGCCCCGGATCCGTGAAAAAGGTGCAGGCGGCAATAAACAGGCACCCCGGGTAGCGGTGGTTACGCACGCATTCGGTAAGCGCAGAGTAGCGCGCCAGTAACTTTTGCTCTGCCGAGAGCTCGGTGTTGAGCATCAACTGCCTGCGCCAGGTATCCACCTGCTGGCTGAGATAACGCAGGGAATCGTACAGCAGCGCCTCTTTATCGGGCCAGAAACGGCGTAGTTCATCCAGAGGATAATTAACACGTTCGGCAACCATTTCCAGCGAGGTGCTGGCTATCCCTTGAATTTCAAGCAATTGCAGGGTTGCGCCCAGAACATTTTCACGTTGCACGGTTTTCTCCTCCGTTTACTTTCGTACTTTCCCGCTTAAAGTGTCGTTTACGGTTGGCGATCGCGCAAATGCGCACTGAACGTTGCGGCATCCATAAAACCCGTTACCCGCTGTGCGGGCTGCTCTTCACCTTGTGCGTTGAAAAACAAGATGGTGGGCAGGCCGAGCACATTAAGCTCCTTCAGCAGGGCCTTATCCTGTTCGCTGTTCGCCGTAACGTTGGCCTGCAGCAGGACGGTGTCTTTCAGGGCATTTTGCACCTGTGGGTCGCTGAAGGTGTATTTTTCGAACTCTTTGCAGGCGACGCACCAGTCGGCGTAGAGGTCGAGCATCACCGGCTTTCCCTCCGCCTGCGCCAGGGCGCGATGTAACGCGTCGATATTTTCGATCGGCGTGAAATTGAGGTGCGCCTGGCTTTGCGCGGCAGGCGAGCCAAAGGCCCAGTCCTGCAATGGACGCACGCTGACCAGCGCGGCGGCCAGCAGCAGGATTTGCACGACGCGGATCCACGGCTTACTGGCGTTTAAGCTGCTGATAAAGGCCCAGCTAAAGAACGCCATACCTAACATGGCCCACAGCCGCAGGCCCCAGACATCACCGATCACGCGCTCCAGCAGGAACACCGGCAGCGCCAGAATGACAAAACCAAACGCGGTTTTTACCGTCTCCATCCACGGGCCGCTCTTCGGCAGCAGGCGGTTGCCAAATACCGTCACCAGGATCAGCGGTAGCCCCATCCCGAGGGCGTAGAGATACAGCGTGCCGCCGCCGAGCCACATATTTCCGCTCTGGGCGATATACAGCAGGATGGCGCTGAGCGGGGCGGTGGTGCAGGGCGAGCAGATCAGCCCGGCAATGGCCCCCATTGCAAAGACGCCGCCTACCGAGCCGCCCTGCTGGCGATTACTCATCAGCGTTAAGCGGGTTTGCAGGGAGGAGGGGAGCTGCAGACTGAACAGGCCAAACATCGACAGCGCCAGCAGGATAAAGACTACCGAGAGCCCGATCAGCACCCCTGGGTGCTGGAGCGCCGCCTGGAACTGCAGGCCGGCCGCCGCGACGACCAGACCGAGCGCAGTATAGGTGAGCGCCATCCCCTGAACATAGATAAACGCCAGCAGCAGCGCGCGGCCGGTGGAGAGCCGCTGTTTGCCACCGAGGACGATGCCGGAGATCAGCGGGTACATGGGCAACACGCACGGTGTGAAGGCGATACCGATGCCGATCAATAAGGCCCAGAGGGCGGAGAAGGGCAGTTCGCCTCCTGCGCTGGTCTTCTCCTCTGAGGGGAGAGGGGAAACCGCAGGGACGGCGACCGCTTTCACTTCGCTGAGCGGAATAACTTTGGTTTCGGGTGGGTAGCACAGACCGGCGTCAGCACAGCCTTGATAAGTCACCGTCAGCGTAGCGCCTTTATCCGCCTGCACGACGGTGACAGGCACCGACAGCTGACCGCGGTAGATTTCGCTTTTGCCGTAAAATTCATCTTCGTGCGCCACCCCGGCGGGCAGCTGGAGGGCACCAACCTGTGCCTGAGCGGGCGTAATACCGATCTGCTTGCGGTAGAGGTAGTACCCCTCTTTCACCTGCCAGTTGAGATTCAGTTCATGTTGATTTTGCTGAAAATCGAAGACAAAAGCCTGGTCGGCAGGCGTGAAATTCGAGCGGCCGGGTGCATCAAACAACCCGGCAAGGACTGACGTGCTGCACAGCAGCAGGATTAGCGTAAGGAAGCGTTGAGCCATGAGAGATAGTCGTTATCGCCGTGGAGCACTGGCAGCACCAGCAGTTCCGGAGTCTGGTAAGGATGATGCGATTTGAGGCAGTCGAGGAGTGCTTGCTGATGGGCCACGCTGGATTTAAGCAGCATCTGCACTTCGTACTCCTGTTCCAGTTTGCCTTCCCAGTAGTAGAGGGAAGTGGCGCCGGGGAGGATGGTCACGCAGGCAGCGAGCTTATCTGCCAGCACTTTGGCGGCAAGATCCTGGGCGGTAGCTTCATCGGGAGCGGTACACAGAACAACAACAGTGTCGGGCGTATTCACAAGTCGACCTCGGTATCGCGAAAAAAAATCACTATATCACGACCGGCCACTGCTCATTAATGAATCGGGCCGCTAAGCGGCCCGACTTTAACTCTTTTTACAACCAAAAGAGGTTTACAGCACGATCCCGCCGATGATGAAGCCGAGGACGACACACAGGGTGATAGCAATCACGCCCGGGATCAGGAAGGCGTGGTTAAACACGTACTTACCGATACGGGTGGAGCCGGTATCATCCATCTCGACCGCGGCCAGCAGGGTCGGGTAGGTGGGCAGCACAAACAGTGCGGAAACGGCAGCAAAAGAGGCAATCGCCGTTAGCGGAGAGACGCCCAGCATCAGGGCCGCGGGCATCAGCGCCTTGGTGGTCGCCGCCTGGGAGTAGAGCAGGGTCGCGGCAAAGAACAGCACCACCGCCAGCAGCCATGGGTAGTTATGCAGCAGGTCGCCCGCTACGGTCTGGATATCCGTGATATGGGCTTTGACGAAGGTGTCACCCAGCCAGGCCACACCCAGTACGCACACGCAGGCGCTCATACCGGATTTGAAGGTGCTGGCGTTAAGCACTTCGCTGGTGTCGATTTTACAGGTGATGCTAATCAGCGTGGCGATGGTCAGCATAAATACCACGATCGCTTCGTTACGCGGCAGGACCGGGTTCTGAATCAGTCCAACGGTATCGCTGATGGCGGTGGCGTAGAACATCACCGCGATAATCCCGATCAGGAACAGCAGCACGGAGCGTTTCGCGTGTGGCTTCAGGACAAAGGCCTGGCTGCCGCGCAGCTTCACTTCACCTTTCGCCAGACGTTCCTGATAGACCGGATCGTCTTTCAGTTCGGCGCCAAGGAAGTTACAGAAGACTGCGGTGATCATCACCGCAATCAGCGTCACCGGAATACAGATCGCCAGCAGCGTCAGGTAGCTTACGCCCAGTGGCTCGAGGATCCCGGCAAAGAACACTACCGCCGCAGAGATAGGTGACGCGGTGATGGCAATCTGCGACGCGACAACGGCGATGGAGAGTGGACGGGATGGACGGATGCCCTGCTCTTTCGCCACTTCGGTAATCACCGGCAGGGTGGAGAACGCGGTATGGCCGGTACCCGCGAGAATGGTCATAAACCAGGTGACCAGCGGGGCAAGGAAGGTGATGTATTTCGGGTGGCGGCGCAGCATACGCTCCGCCAGGCTCACCAGATAGTCCATACCGCCCGCGACCTGCATGGCAGCGATAGCGGCGATAACCGCCATGATGATTTCAATAACGTCAAACGGAATAGCGCCGGGTTTAATTTGAAAAAAGAGAGTGAGTACAAGTACGCCAAGACCCCCGGCGAAACCGATGCCGATCCCCCCGAGTCTTGCGCCTAAGTATATCGCCAACAGGACGATGACGAGTTCTGCTCCAAACATGAGTGCCTACCTTGCTTATTAACAAGTTGATATTGAATTGTTGTGGTTTGGTAAAGCCTAAAAACAAAAAAGGCACGTCAAGTGACGTGCCTTCATGAAGTTTAACCTGAACTGTTATTGTTCACTTTCATCCGTGTATCTTTTTGCTTTATAGGCCGGGTGCATTAAGTTCTGTGCCGAGAAGATATCATCCAGCTCGGCTTCTGTCAGCAAGCCACGCTCAAGTACGACCTCTCTCACGCTCTTACCGGTTTCGGCACAGATTTTACCGACGATGTCGCCGTTGTGGTGACCGATGAACGGGTTGAGGTAAGTAACGATACCGATGGAGTTATAGACGTAGCTTTCACATACCGCTTTATTGGCGGTGATGCCGTTGATGCATTTTTCCAGCAGGTTGTAGCAGGCGTTGGTCAGAATATGAATGGACTCGAACATCGCCTGGCCAATCACCGGCTCCATCACGTTCAGCTGCAGCTGACCTGCTTCCGATGCCATGGTGACAGTAATGTCGTTACCGATGACTTTGAAGCACACCTGGTTTACCACTTCTGGCACCACCGGGTTCACTTTGGCTGGCATGATGGACGAGCCCGCCTGCAGTTCCGGCAGGTTAATCTCGTTGAGACCCGCACGTGGGCCTGAAGAAAGCAGGCGCAGGTCGTTACAGATTTTGGACAGCTTCACCGCCAGACGTTTCAGCGCGCTGTGCACCATTACGTAAGCGCCGCAGTCGGAGGTGGCTTCAATCAGATCTTCTGCCGGGACAACCGCCAGGTTGGACACTTCGGCCAGCTTCTGCACCGCCAACTGTTGATAGCCATCCGGGGTATTCAGACGCGTACCAATCGCCGTTGCGCCGAGGTTCACCTCCAGCAGCAGTTCAGAGGTGCGCATCAGGTTGCGGGTCTCTTCATTCAGCAGCACGTTAAACGCGTGGAATTCCTGGCCGAGGGTCATCGGGACCGCATCCTGCAGCTGGGTGCGGCCCATTTTCAGGATATCCTGGAATTCGACGGCTTTGTTCTGGAAGCCTTCGCCAAGCTGGTTAATGGCATCCACCAGCTTCACTACCGAGGCGTAGACGGCGATACGGAAACCGGTCGGGTAGGCGTCGTTGGTGGACTGGCATTTATTGACGTGATCGTTCGGGTTCAGGTACTGGTACTCACCCTTCTGGTGACCCATCAGCTCGAGGCCGATGTTGGCCAGTACCTCGTTGGTATTCATGTTCACCGATGTACCCGCGCCGCCCTGGTAGACGTCGACCGGGAATTGATCCATGCACTTGCCGTTGTTCAGCACTTCATCGCAGGCGGCGATAATGGTATTGGCGATGCTTTTCGGAATGGTTTGCAGCTCTTTGTTTGCCATGGCTGCGGCTTTCTTCACCATCACCATGCCACGCACAAACTCAGGGATGTCGCTGATTTTGCTGTTGCTGATGTAGAAGTTTTCAATCGCTCTCAGAGTGTGAACACCATAGTAGGCATCCGCTGGAACTTCCCTGGTACCCAACAAATCTTCTTCGATACGAATGTTGTTTAACATGTGAACCTTCTTTTAAAGCTGCCGATTGATTGTACTAAACACACAGTACATCTGTGGTTATGTCTATTTTCTGACCGACGATTATCCCCTGAATCGACCAGATACCCGGAATGATATGCTGATGATAGCGAAATGCCGTAACCTGGATCACTTATTATCGACCCGGTGGCATGATATTTATCAATCTGTGAAATGAATCACCGCTTTAATATTTCCAGAAAAAATATCCGTGCAAACCGATTGAATTTTGACTAAACGCCTCCATTTCTGACAGACGCGAATCGCAAATTGATACCGACAGGGGCCACAACGGCGTCTGCCACACAGGAGAAGCCCGTGCGCTGGATACCGTTAGCTGCAATCTTTCTCTATGTTTACATAGAGATTTCTATTTTTATTCAGGTCGCCCACGTGTTTGGCGTCCTGCTGACGCTAATACTGGTGATTTTCACGTCGGTTATTGGCATGTCGCTGGTGCGCAACCAGGGTTTCAAAAATTTCCTGTTAATGCAGCAGAAGATGGCCGCAGGCGAAAGCCCGGCGGCAGAGATGGTCAAAAGCGTGTCGCTGATTATTGGCGGTATCCTGCTGATTATTCCCGGCTTTTTCACCGACTTCCTCGGCCTGTTACTACTGATCCCGCCAGTGCAAAAGCTCCTGACGCTGAAACTGATGCCGCATTTGCGTTTTAACCGGATGCCGGGCGGCGGATTCAGCGCCGGAACAGGCGGTGGGGAGACGTTTGACGGGGAGTATCAGCGCAAGGATGACCAGCGCGATCGTCTGGATCATAAAGACGACCGTTAAGAGACGTTGCCCGGCGGCGCTGCGCTTGCCGGGCCTACGATTGTAGGCCGGATAAGCGAAGCGCCATCCGGCGTTTACACCGCACTCCGCTTCGGCAAGAACAGCCAAAGTCCCGCCAGCATCACAATGGCGTACAGACTCTTCCATCCCACCATCGCCAGCAGCAGTAAGCAGAGCACCCCACCGATCACGGCCAGCGCTTTATAACGACCTTTCAGCAGGCGGCAGCCCGCCAGCATGCACAGCAGATAGATCATGATGAATATGCCGTTGGCATAGACGATAAGCGCGTCGAGGTTGATGTCCAGCCAATAGATCGCCAGCGTACTCACTACACAGCAGCCCAGCACCGTATTCAGCGCATTGAGCGGTAGCTGACGTTTGGACAGACGCGCGAGACGGCTTTCTGGCTTATACAGTGCCTGGGACCAGACCAGTCGGGCAAAGCTCTGAATGTAGATATTCAGACTGGCGAAGCAGGCGAGATAGCCAATAACGCAGGCGATCCACAGTGCCTTTACACCAAAGAGTTGCACCACAATGGCAGGCAGCGAGGCCGCCGCTGCCATATCGGCACCATAGGCAGTGAAGTGGAGCACCAGCACCGTACAGGCCCAGTAGACCGTGCCCGCCAGCAGTAGGCCGATCATTAACGCCCGCGGGAAATCGCGTTCCGGCTGTTTAAACTCTGACGCCAGATGGGCGAAAGCTTCAAGGCCGACAAAACACCAGAACATAACGGAAAGCGCGGCAAAAAGCTGAGAATGGTCAACATCGGTTACGACAGGGAAGGGGATCTCCGTTACCTGAATATCGCCCGCCCACCAGATGGCGGCAACCAGCGCCACAATCAGCACCGCCACCAGGGTTTGCAGGTTGGCGCTGGAACTGGCCCCACGAGATCCGACCCACCAGACAATCGCCAGCGTACCCAGTTCGGCCAGCAACAGCTGCGCATCATGCCAGCCAAACAGCGCCTGGCCAAAACCCGTCGCAATATGCAGGGCGGCAGGCAGCCCCACGGGAATGACGGAAAGGAATAACCAGCCGGTGACGCGCTTCAGTCGCGGGCCAAACGCCATCCCGACAAAATGCGCCACCCCACCGGCACTCGGGAAGTGTCGCCCGAGAATGGCAAACACAATCGCCACCGGGAACACCAGCACGATTAACACCGGCCATGCCCAGAGACTGTTATCCCCTGCCACCAACGCAGCCAGCGCCGGCACGGCAAACACCCCCGTACCTAATAAAGAGGTTGAAAGTAAGCCAACACCCTGCGCGAGTCCAAGCTCCTGTTTGAGTCCACTCATTCCGTTGTCCTGCCACCATCAAAAGAGAGGCGATGGTAACACTTTCACAAATTTTTTTTCGACTACCCCTTGAAGGGGTAAAACCCCATCCCCATCTCTCAGGGCACTAGCCGGAAAACCGCTTAGGGCCCGGCGTCACCCATAACTGATAATGACTTTCTCAAAGGAGAGCTATCAATGAGTATTCGTCCGTTACATGATCGTGTGATCGTCAAACGTAAAGAAGTTGAAACCAAATCTGCGGGCGGCATCGTTCTGACCGGTTCTGCAGCAGCAAAATCAACTCGTGGCGAAATCATCGCTGTCGGTAAGGGTCGCATTCTGGAAAACGGAAATGTGCAGCCTCTGGACGTTAAAGTTGGTGACATCGTAATTTTCAACGATGGCTACGGTGTGAAGTCCGAGAAGATCGACAATGAAGAAGTGTTGATCATGTCCGAAAGCGACATTCTGGCAATTGTTGAAGCGTAATCCGCGAACGACACTGAACATACGAATTTAAGGGAAAGATTAAAATGGCAGCTAAAGACGTAAAATTCGGTAACGACGCTCGTGTGAAAATGCTGCGCGGCGTAAACGTACTGGCAGACGCAGTTAAAGTGACCCTGGGCCCGAAAGGCCGTAACGTGGTTCTGGACAAATCCTTCGGCGCGCCGACCATCACCAAAGATGGTGTTTCCGTAGCGCGTGAAATCGAGCTGGAAGACAAGTTCGAAAACATGGGTGCCCAGATGGTGAAAGAAGTTGCCTCCAAAGCGAACGACGCTGCGGGCGACGGCACCACCACTGCAACCGTACTGGCACAGGCTATCATCACTGAAGGCCTGAAAGCCGTTGCTGCGGGTATGAACCCGATGGATCTGAAACGTGGTATCGACAAAGCTGTCGTTGCTGCTGTAGAAGAGCTGAAAACGCTGTCCGTACCGTGCTCTGACTCTAAAGCTATTGCTCAGGTTGGTACCATCTCCGCTAACTCCGACGAAACCGTAGGTAAACTGATCGCTGAAGCGATGGATAAAGTCGGTAAAGAAGGCGTGATCACCGTTGAAGACGGTACCGGTCTGGAAGACGAACTGGACGTGGTTGAAGGTATGCAGTTTGACCGCGGATACCTGTCCCCATACTTCATCAACAAGCCGGAAACTGGTGCTGTTGAGCTGGAAAGCCCGTTCATCCTGCTGGCCGACAAAAAAATCTCCAACATCCGCGAAATGCTGCCAGTACTGGAAGCCGTTGCGAAAGCAGGCAAGCCGCTGGTTATCATCGCTGAAGACGTTGAAGGCGAAGCGCTGGCGACCCTGGTGGTTAACACCATGCGTGGCATCGTGAAAGTGGCTGCGGTTAAAGCACCTGGCTTCGGCGACCGTCGTAAAGCCATGCTGCAGGATATCGCAACCCTGACTGGCGGTACCGTAATCTCTGAAGAGATCGGTATGGAGCTGGAAAAAGCGACCCTGGAAGATCTGGGTCAGGCGAAACGCGTTGTGATCAACAAAGACACCACCACCATCATCGATGGCGTGGGTGAAGAAGATGCAATCCAGGGCCGTGTGACTCAGATCCGTAAGCAGATCGAAGAAGCGACCTCTGACTACGACCGTGAAAAACTGCAGGAGCGCGTAGCGAAACTGGCAGGCGGCGTAGCAGTAATCAAAGTCGGTGCAGCCACCGAAGTTGAGATGAAAGAGAAGAAAGCACGCGTTGACGATGCCCTGCACGCGACCCGTGCTGCGGTAGAAGAAGGCGTGGTTGCCGGTGGTGGTGTTGCTCTGGTTCGCGTTGCAGCGAAACTGGCTGGCCTGACCGCTCAGAACGAAGACCAGAACGTGGGTATCAAAGTTGCGCTGCGCGCAATGGAAGCTCCGCTGCGTCAGATCGTTTCCAACGCCGGTGAAGAGCCGTCTGTTGTGGCGAACATGGTGAAAGCGGGCGAAGGTAACTACGGTTACAACGCTGCTACCGAAGAGTACGGCAACATGATCGACTTCGGTATTCTGGACCCAACTAAAGTAACCCGTTCTGCTCTGCAGTACGCGGCATCTGTTGCTGGCCTGATGATCACCACCGAGTGCATGGTCACCGACCTGCCAAAAGGCGACGCGCCTGACTTAGGTGCTGCTGGTGGTATGGGCGGCATGGGTGGTATGGGCGGCATGATGTAATCATGTTGTTCTGCACCTCGCAGAAATGAACAAACCCCCGGTCAGAAATGATCGGGGGTTTTTCTTTTGGTCATCTTTTTAGTATAAGGTTTAGACGCGGGCAGCACCTGCCCAGCTTATTGAAAACGAGGAATAACATGCGCGTTAACGTTTATGCAGGGATTGTGGGAGCAGCGTTGCTGCTGGCGGGTTGCAGCTCCGGCAACGAGCTGTCTGCGGGTGGGCAGAGCGTTCGCTTTGTAGAAGATAAGCCGGGAAGCGAATGCCAGCTGGTTGGCACCGCCACGGGCAAGCAAAGCAACTGGCTCTCCGGGCAGCATGGCGAAGAGGGCGGCTCGATGCGTGGCGCGGCGAATGGCCTACGTAATCAGGCGGCTGATATGGGCGGGAATGTGATTTATGGGGTGAGTAGCCCGACGCAAGGGTTGCTATCCAGCTTTGTTCCGACTGCCAGCGAGATGCAGGGCCAGGTTTATAAGTGCCCGAACTGATATATGACTATTTATTCCCGTCTTTTGTATAAACAATTTGAATAAAAGACGGGAGTAATCTTTGAACGGGAAAATTAACTGTTCACATTTTCCGTTATTTATTTTCAGCGTAAACCAGATTTTTTTGGCTTTCTTTACAGAATTTATGCAAATAGTCCAGGCTTTGTTGCATGGTTAAAACCTCATCTGATTTTGAAGGGATAATTCTCCAAAAAGATTGCTGCAAAGTATATTTACTCTTTAATTCAGTAATGATAGGTATTAACATACTTAAACGATATATTAAATCGTTAAGCTCTTTTGTATTAGGCTGAATATTAGTCTTGATAATTACCCCTGCAAGGATTCGCTCGCCTTTATCTGTGCCAAAGCTATAAAGTATAGCCATGTAATTAGCGAACAAGCTTTTTTTCCAATCAGGATGTTCTATTTCTTTGTAGTTGAAATATTCATGATCCACCAAGTCAACTGAATACATAAGAATAAAATCTACTAACGAAATTATCTGATTTGTAGTATCAGGATCTTCAATAATTGTCATAGATTTTTGGATAGAAGCAATGATGATTTCTATCTGAAAATCATTAATATTAAGGTTAATAATGCTTTGATCCTGCATCATCAAAATTAAATTAAAATTTTCATCTTTGTTTTTTAATGCTAAAGACGTAACCAGCAATGCTTCATTAGGTTGTTCTAATTCAGAAATATCAATAGCAGGGATGTTATTGATAAGTGCCTTAGTCGCATCCATTGATTTACTTTTAGAAATTTGGTAATGACTCCAACTTACTGATAGTGTTTTATGTTCAGATAATGCCCGATGACCTTGTCATGCAGCTCCACCGATTTTGAGAACGACAGTGACTTCCGTCCCAGCCTTGCCAGATGTTGTCTCAGATTCAGGTTATGCCGCTCAATTCGCTGAGTGTAACGCTTGCTGATTACGTGCAGCTTTCCCTTCAGGCGGGATTCATACAGCGGCCAGCCATCCGTCATCCATACCACGACCTCAAAGGCCGACAGCAGGCTCAGAAGACGCTCCAGTGTGGCCAGAGTGCGTTCACCGAAGACGTGCGCCACAACCGTCCTCCGTATCCTGTCATACGCGTAAAACAGCCAGCGCTGACGTGATTTAGCACCGACGTAGCCCCACTGTTCGTCCATTTCAGCGCAGACAATCACATCACTGCCCGGCTGTATGCGCGAGGTTACCGACTGCGGCCTGAGTTTTTTAAGTGACGTAAAATCGTGTTGAGGCCAACGCCCATAATGCGGGCGGTTGCCCGGCATCCAACACCATTCATGGCCATATCAATGATTTTCTGGTGTGTACCGGGCTGAGAGGCGGTGTAAGTGAACTGTAGCTGCCATGTTTTACGGCAGTGAGAGCAGAGATAGCGCTGATGTCCGGCAGTACTTTTACCGTTACGCACCACGCCTTCAGTAGCTGAGCAGGAGGGACAACTGATGGAGATGGAAGCCACGGGAGCACCTCAAAAACACCATCGTACACTAAATCAGTAAGTTGGCACCATTACCATGAAATACAATAAATTTATTATTAACAGTGAAGTTATATTTGATATGAATTCTTGTGAGGTGAAGTCTGTTACTATTGAATCAAGTGAGAACATAATACTGAATGTGCCTACGGCTCGTTGTTTACAGCTTTTGCTGGAGTGTCAAGGCCGCGTCGTTTCAAGAGAGGACTTCCTTTTGCAAGTCCGGAATGCCAGAGGTATTGTTGTTTCACAAAATACGTTTTACCAAAATATTTCTTTATTACGTAAATCTTTAAAAAAAGCTGGGCTCAGTGTTGAGATTATCATTACCGTCAGGCGCAAGGGTTTTACTATTTCGACAGATACTAAAATTGAACGGCTCGAAGAAGAATTAGATTTACCAGTAATTAATTCACAATATTCATCAACAAACCCTCCATCTATAGCTGACAACACAGAAAATAAAATAGGTTTTCGTAAAAATTTAGGGGCGCCTTTTAACAGCTTACTTGAACATGTTCAACCGTCCTCCTTAAAGGCAACCTATATCCCTGCGTGGGTTAAAATGATTCTTGCAGCGTTAATCATTGTTGATGTTATGAGTTTTATTATTAATTATTTCTAATTCATGAAATATTGACTACCGCCGCTTAAATATAGTCTGTATTGATACTTGTCTGGTTGGCAGGCCAGACAAGTTTTTCTTCAGCATTGCTTCAGCCCCAAATCCAGCGGCGTCTTACTCGGTTCGCCACCGATCTCACGCGCCAGCTTCGGCACCATATACCCAGAAACGAGGGTCAGTAGCTCACGCATAATGGCGCGGGCTTCCTCATCACCGACCATAAAGTGAGCAGCGCCCTGTACTTTATCCAGCACGTGGATGTAGTAAGGCATCACGCCTGCATCAAACAGCGCGTTGCTCAGATCGGCCAGTGTCGTAGCATTGTCGTTAACGTCACGTAGCAGGACGCTTTGGTTGAGCAGTGTTACGCCAGCCTGACGCAGGTATTTCATTGCCGCCCGGAAGCTATCATCAATTTCATTAGCGTGATTGATATGGTTCACCAGCAGGATTTGCAGCGATGAGCGTGCCAGTCTGGCGCTCAGCTCATCGGTGATCCTTGCCGGAATCACAATCGGTAAACGACTATGGATGCGTAACCGCTTTATATGCGGGATCGCTTCCAGCTGAGTGATAAGCCAGTCTAGTTCGTGATCTTTCGCCATCAAGGGATCGCCGCCGGAGAAGATGATCTCATCGAGTTCTGCATGGTCGCCGATGTAGTCGAGAGCTGCCTGCCAGTTACGTTTGTTCCCCTGGTTGTCGGCATAAGGGAAGTGACGACGGAAACAGTAACGGCAATTTACCGCACAACCGCCCTTAACCAATAACAATGCGCGATTGCGGTACTTATGCAATAGACCGGGCACCACGCTGTTTTGCTCTTCAAGGGGATCGGTGCTGAACCCGGGGGCAGCGACAAACTCATCCTGCGATGTAAGAACCTGTTTTAACAGAGGATCGTCAGGATTGCCTTTCTCCATTCGTGCAACAAAAGCACGTGGAACACGTAGCGCAAACAGGCGTTTCGCTTCACGTCCGGCAAGGAGGTTTTCATCTGCGTTCAGGTTCAAAAGACGCAGCAGTTCATCAGGACTGGTGATTACATCAGCAAGTTGCAATAACCAATCTTCTCTGGATGGGGTGTTTAGGGTTACAATATGCGCCATTTTGTGGCTTAGCTACCAGTTAACAATTTCAGAGGGCCTTATGGCGACTTACTATAGCAACGATTTTCGTGCCGGTCTTAAAATCATGATGGACGGCGAACCGTACGCGGTTGAAGCCAGCGAATTCGTTAAACCAGGTAAAGGTCAGGCATTCGCACGCGTTAAGCTGCGCCGCCTGCTGACCGGTACCCGTGTAGAGAAAACCTTCAAATCCACCGACTCCGCTGAAGGCGCAGACGTTGTTGATATGAACCTGACTTACCTCTACAACGACGGTGAATTCTACCACTTCATGAACAACTCCACTTTCGAGCAGCTGTCTGCTGACGAGAAAGCCGTTGGTGACAGCGCTAAATGGCTGCTGGATCAGGCTGAGTGTATCGTAACCCTGTGGAACGGCCAGCCTATCGCTGTGACCCCGCCAAACTTCGTTGAACTGGAAATCGTTGAAACCGATCCAGGTCTGAAAGGCGACACCGCAGGTACTGGCGGCAAGCCAGCCAAGCTGTCCACCGGTGCAGTGGTTAAAGTTCCACTGTTCGTTCAGACTGGCGAAATCATCAAAGTGGATACCCGCTCTGGTGAGTACGTTTCTCGCGTGAAGTAATTCATCTCGGGATGAAAGGCGCAGCGTTTTGCTGCGCTTTATCGATCGATAAAAGGTCCATGGACGATGCCGCGCACAATCAAAATCTTACTGCTGATGGTTCTTGCTGGCTCTCTTCTCACCGGATGCAACACGGCCCGTGGTGTCGGGGAAGACATTAAAAGCCTGGGTCATGCTATTTCTCACGCCGCCTCCTGATATCTTCTACTTTTCCTAAAAATGCTTCCTTTTCCGTCACTCGCCGGGATCCTGGCTATGCTTATGTGGCTGTACACAATAACTTTGCCTAAAAAAGGAAGACATTATGCTTAAGAAAACATGTGTAGCGATCTTTTCTGTCCTGGTGCTTTCATCAGTATTAACTGCCTGTAATACCACTCGCGGCGTTGGTGAAGATATCTCCTCTGGCGGCAGCGCGATCTCTGGTGCGGCAACTAAAGCACAGCAGTAATTTTGGGCGGTACGGGGCTTAATACGTCGCCGTACCCTCAGTTTACCGCTCAGGGCAGTGACAGAAACGGTGAATACCGTGTATCCATGTGCAGTTTCATTCGAATATTGCGCTTGTAGGTGTATACCGTTTTCCCATGAATGCTCAGTTTGCAGGCAATTTTCTGATTGCTGGCACCCTCCATCCACAGCGTTAACACTTTCTCTTCCTGACGTGTCAGCAATGGCGATGCCGCCGATGCAGGTTCACTGCTTTCCTGGGATGCTAGCGCCTCATTAATTGTCTGCGCCAGTACCTCCAGTGGGGTCGTTTTGGCCAACGATGCCCACAGGGGAAAGGCGTTCATAAATGCAGACATTTCAGGTTGTTCCTCTGAATGCAGCAAAACAAAAGGTGCGGTTTCACTGGCATTCATTACGGATGAGAGCTGATGGATGTGCTGAAGGTCTGACGTAAACCCCTGCAAATCTGCAATCACCAGCGTCGGCTTCCACTGCAGAATATGCTCTCTGGCAAGAAAGAGATTGTTGAGGCCTGTCACCAACACAGGGGAAGGAAATAGCCCTGAATGATTGATCCACATTTCCAGGCCCGTGCGGGTGTAATGACATCGGTCAATCAAAAGAATTTTGAACATTAGTTTTTCGCAATCGGCAAAGTGTAGTCGCTTCCTGCTATCAGGAAGTGTCCCATAATAAAGAAGTCGGATGAGTTATAAATGAGTGAATTTCGCTGCTAATTACGTCTATTTCTCGCTTTCAAACGCTCAACTAATGTCTGAAATAAACACGTTGAAAAATGAATTCATGCTCTTCAAAATATGAGATTCACCCGCCTTGCAGGACGACCTGTAAGCGCTTCTCTCATCGGGGACGGCCCCAGACTGTTATTTAAGTTAAGGAGCCTTTATGTCCTGGATTATTCTTTTTATTGCCGGTTTGCTCGAAGTGGTATGGGCCATTGGTCTGAAATATACCCACGGCTTTACGCGACTCACGCCCAGCATCATTACCGTTTCCGCCATGATCGTCAGTATCGTGCTGCTCTCCTGGGCTATGCGCTCGCTGCCCGTGGGAACGGCGTATGCAGTATGGACGGGGATTGGCGCGGTAGGTGCGGCCATTACCGGGATTTTACTGCTGGGTGAGTCAGCGAGCCTGGCGCGTATTGCCAGCCTCGCATTGATTGTTGCCGGTATTATTGGGCTGAAGCTCAGCACCCACTAATGGGGTTGTTCAATCCAGACCAACTGGCTGATATCAAATCCCTGACGGGTGGCAGAATTCAGTAGCCTCTGTTTCATCTCATCTGAAATCGTCGGTGTGCGGGAGAGGAGCCACAGGTAGTCACGATTGGGCCCGCACACCAGCGCATGCTGGTAATCTTTATCCAGCGCAATCACGTTATAGCCACCATAAAAAGGACCGATGAAAGAGACTTTCAGCGCTGCGGTGTCAGACGCGCCGGTAAAGTACGCTTTTCCCATCACTTTTTGCCACATGTCGCGCTCAGGGTTGTAGCCCCGGTTGATAACCTGAATACCGCCATCGCTCATCAGGCTGTAGTGAGCCGTCACCTTTTGTAGACCACGTTCAAAGCGGTGATCAAAACGGGCAATTTCATACCAGGAGCCCATGAATTGCTGGGCGTTAAAGGGCCGGACGACAGTCACGCCCCGGGGCGGAGTAGGAGCACTACAGGAAACAACCAGAAATGCAGCGGCAACGGCGGCGATGACGGGCAGGATGCGCATAGGCGTTTCCTTACAGGATTTTTGATAAGTGTAGAACCTGTCAGGAATTTTGCTCTCCCACCGGCTGGCGGGAGAGCGGAGAAGGATTACATAAAGACCACGGCAACCAGCGTGACCACGCTCAGGATGGCCGCCAGCCCGTAGAACACCCATTTCCCGTTAGGGACGTGGATCTTCAGGTCGTGCATGGCGTGATGAATACGGTGCAGACCACACCACAGCGGCAGCACAATCATCAGGAAGATGAAAATTCGCCCTATAAAGCTGTGGGCAAAGGCCAGCACCCGCTCGTAGCTCAGGGCATCCCCGGGATAGAGCCCCAACGGCAGCATAATGCCCACCAGCAGAATAATGACCGGCGCGATGATGGCGCACCACATGCCGCCTGCCCCAAAAAGCCCCCAGAAGACGGGCTCGTCAGAACGTTTTGGAGTTGGATTAATCACAGTGGTCTCCTTACCAGAACAGGGCTACGCCAAGAATCACCACGGTCACGACCGCAGTCACCACCCAGAGTCCTTTAATGATCGGCTCTGGCCCCAGTTTTTCATTTTTGACGATAATATTTGCTGCTTTCGGCGCCAGCTCAAACCAGGTTTTGGTATGCAACAGCGCTGCCGCCAGCACGATGATATTCAGGATCACCACTATCGGGTTCTGCAGGAACCCGACAAAACCGGCCCAGGTTTCCGGACCATGCTTAAGGGCAAACAGGCCGTACATCAGTTCGATGCTGAACCACACCGCCGGTACCGCCGTGCCTTCACGCAGCATATAGAAGCGATAAAACGGCAGATTTTTCCACCAGGTGGACGGCATCGGCCGCACATAGGCTTTGCGTTTAGTCGTCATCATGCACTCCTTAGCGTGGTTTCAGGGTGGCGATAAGAAAGTCTTTCGAGCTTTCTACTTTGCCCTGTTGGATCGCGGCGGCCGGATCGACATGCTTCGGACAGACTTCCGAGCAGTAGCCGACAAAGGTACAGGTCCAGACGCCGTTCTGGCCGTTCAGCTGCGCCATACGTTCTTTCTTCCCGTGATCCCGGCTGTCTTCGTTGTAACGATGCGCCAGGGTAATGGCGGCCGGGCCGATAAACTCGGGATTCAGGCCAAACTGCGGGCAGGCGGCATAGCACAGACCACAGTTGATGCAGCCGGAGAACTGGTGATACTTGGCCATCTGCGCCGGGGTCTGCTTGTTCGGCCCCTGATCCGGCGTACGCGGGTTGCCAATGATGTACGGCTTAATGGCTTCCAGGCTTTCGATAAAGTGGGTCATGTCGACCACCAGATCGCGTTCGATTGGGAAATTAGCCAGGGCTTCGACCTTCATCCCTTTCGGGTATTCACGCAGGAAGGTTTTACAGGCCAGCTTTGGCACTTTGTTGACCATCATCCCGCAGGAGCCGCAAATCGCCATACGGCAGGACCAGCGGTAGCTCAGGTCCGGTGCCAGATTGTCTTTGATGTAGCCCAGCGCATCCAGCAGGGAGGTCTGCTCATCGTAAGGAACTTCATAGAAAGTGCTGTGCGGCGCGCTGTCCACTTCCGGGTTATAGCGCACCACTTCAACTTTCAGAGTTTGCATTTCAGCCATTCGCCGTCTCCTTTTTCTCGGCTGCTTCCGCTTCTGCACCGTAAACGCGTTTCGCCGGTGCCAGCGTGGTGATCTTCACGTCGCTATAGTCCAGACGAGTAGAGCCGTCCGCGTCGCGATAAGCGAGGGTATGCTTGAGGAAGTTGACGTCGTCACGCTCCGTACAGCCTTCGTCCAGACGCTGGTGGGCGCCGCGCGACTCTTTACGCGCCAGGGCGGAGTGCGCCATACATTCAGCAACGTTCAGGCCGTGACCCAGCTCAATGGTGTAGAGCAGATCGGTGTTGAAGACGCTGGAGGTATCCGTCACCCGCACGCGTTTGAAGCGTTCCTGTAGCTCAGCCAGTTTGTCGATGGTTTTCTGCATCAGCTCCGGCGTACGGTAAATACCGCAGCCTTCTTCCATGGAAAGCCCCATCTCATCGCGGATTTTCGCCCAGTTCTCACTCCCTTCCTGATTCACCAGTTTTTTCAGGCGCAGCTCGACATCGGTAGCCTGCGCATCGAGCGCGGCACCGTTAGCGGCTCCGGCTGTTGCTGCGCGGGCCATGGCCTGCTCACCCGCCAGGCGACCAAATACCACCAGCTCGGCCAGCGAGTTGGAGCCCAGGCGGTTAGCGCCATGCAGGCCGACGGAGGAGCATTCACCCACCGCAAACAGGCCTTTAATTCGGGTTTCACACTGCTGATCGGTTTCGATACCGCCCATGGTGTAGTGCGCAGTTGGACGTACCGGGATCGGGTCTTTAACCGGGTCGACGCCGACATAGGCTTTCGACAGTTCACAGATGAACGGCAGACGTTCCAGCAGCTTCTTCTCGCCCAGGTGGCGCAGGTCGAGATAGACCACATCGCCGCGTGGGGTAGGGATGGTGTTGCCTTTGCGCCACTCATGCCAGAAGGCCTGAGAGACTTTATCGCGCGGGCCAAGCTCCATATATTTGTTCTTTGGTTCACCCAGCGGCGTCTCCGGGCCCATGCCGTAATCCTGGAGATAGCGATAGCCATCCTTATTGACCAGAATGCCGCCTTCACCGCGGCAGCCCTCGGTCATCAGGATCCCGGAACCCGGCAGGCCGGTCGGGTGATACTGCACGAACTCCATATCGCGTAGCGGAACGCCGTGCTGCAGCGCCATGCCCATCCCGTCGCCGGTCACGATGCCGCCGTTGGTGTTATAACGGTAAACACGTCCGGCACCGCCGGTCGCCATCACCACGGCATTGGCTCGGATCTGAACCAGCGTACCTTCCATCATGTTCATCGCCACCAGGCCGCGGGCCTGGCCGTCATCGACCAGAATGTCGAGGACAAAATGTTCGTCGAAGCGTTGGATCTGGGGGAACTGCAGCGAGGTCTGGAACAGGGTGTGGAGCATATGGAAGCCGGTCTTGTCGGCGGCAAACCAGGTTCGCTCAATCTTCATGCCGCCGAAGCGACGCACGTTGACGCTACCGTCATCACGACGGCTCCACGGGCAACCCCACTGCTCCAGCTGGGTCATTTCCGTCGGGCAATGATGTACGAAATAATCAACGACATCCTGTTCGCAAAGCCAGTCGCCACCAGCTACGGTGTCGTGAAAGTGATAATCAAAGCTGTCATGATCCTGCGCGACGGCAGCGGATCCACCCTCCGCAGCGACCGTATGGCTACGCATCGGGTAGACTTTTGAAATCAGGGCAATTTTAGCGTTTGGGTTAGCCTGGGCAGCTGCAATTGCTGCGCGTAATCCCGCTCCGCCAGCGCCAATAATGGCAAGATCGGCTTGAAAGGTATGCACGACATTCCTCCAGATTTTTGATATTTCGCATCTCACCTACCCTAAGGTAGTGCACGGCCCGGGAGGGCAAATGCGAAAGCGATTCCACTGCTCCTTTATGGGTAACGCAGTATAGCCGTAGGAAAGAGAGGGAAATTTGACGTGTTCGATTTTTTTGCGGTTCTTTCCCTCGATTTATCATTGCAATTGATGAATCACGTCACGAAATTATTGGTAGTTATAAAAAGCCCAAAATTGACTGTGCAAAATTTGTCTCCGCCATGGGTTACGAGTAGACTTCGTCCCCTTGTCTGAAATCGGAGAAATTCTCATGAGCGAAACGGCCACCTGGCAGCCGAGCGCATCCATCCCCAATCTGTTAAAACGCGCAGCAATTATGGCGGAGATTCGTCGCTTCTTTGCGGACCGCGGTGTGCTGGAGGTGGAAACGCCCTGCATGAGTCAGGCGACGGTAACGGATATTCATCTGGTGCCGTTTGAAACCCGTTTTGTTGGCCCTGGTCACTCCCAGGGGATGAATCTCTACCTGATGACCAGCCCGGAATACCACATGAAGCGCCTGCTGGCGGCGGGATGTGGGCCGGTATATCAGCTGTGTCGCAGTTTCCGCAATGAAGAGATGGGGCGTCACCACAACCCGGAATTCACCATGCTGGAGTGGTACCGCCCGCATTACGATATGTATCGCCTGATGAATGAAGTGGACGATCTGCTGCAGCAGGTACTGGAGTGCCCGGAAGCCGAAACCCTCTCTTATCAGCAGGCTTTCCAGCGCCATCTGGAGATCGATCCGCTCTCTGCGGACAAAACCCAGCTGCGTGAAGTGGCGGCAAAACTGGATCTTAGCAATGTTGCGGATACTGAAGAGGATCGCGACACGCTGCTACAGCTGCTCTTTACCTTTGGCGTTGAACCGCAGATTGGTAAAGATCGCCCGACCTTTGTCTATCACTTCCCGGCAAGCCAGGCGTCGCTGGCCCAGATCAGCACTGAAGATCACCGCGTGGCGGAGCGTTTTGAGGTGTACTTTAAAGGTATTGAGCTGGCGAATGGTTTCCATGAACTGACCGACGCCCGTGAACAGCAGCAGCGTTTTGCTCAGGATAACCGCAAGCGCGCCGCGCGTGGCCTGCCGCAGCAACCTATCGACCAAAATTTGCTGGAGGCGTTAAAAGCCGGTTTGCCGGACTGCTCCGGCGTGGCGCTGGGTGTTGATCGTCTGGTGATGCTGGCGCTGGGCGCTGAGCAGCTGGGTGATGTGATAGCGTTCACCGTAGACCGCGCCTGACTGCGCGCCGGGTGGCGCTGCGCTAACCCGGCCTACGAAACATGTAGGCCCGTGCAAGCGCAGCGCCGCCGGGCATTTGCATTACAAACTCCCCGCCGGTCGCGTCTTCGCCGCCGAAGTCAAGGTTCTTCCCGTCTTACGCCCGTCCAGACTTTCCAGACGCATCTGGAACGGTGGGAACGGCAAATCAATACCGTGTTCACGGAAGCCCGCCAGAATCAGCTGGTGGATCTCATGGCGCAGCGGCATGCGATGGCCCATCTCGGCCGCGTAAATACGCAGTTCGAAAATCTGGATCCCCTGCTGTAAATCCACCAGGAACACTTCCGGCTCTGGCGTGCTGATCACCAGCGAGCAGCGTTCGGCCGCCGTATAGAGAATTTGCGTGACCTCTTCGCTGTTAGCATCCGACGGGGCCGGCACGGTCAGCACCACACGCGTCACGGAGTCCGACAGCGACCAGTTAATAAACTGCTCGGTGATAAACGCCTTGTTGGGAACAATGATCTCTTTACGGTCCCAGTCGCTGATAGTAGTGGCGCGGGTGTTGATCTTTGTAATACTGCCGGTCAGATCGCGGATCGTCACGGTATCGCCAATACGGATTGGTTTTTCGAACAGAATAATCAGGCCAGAGATAAAGTTGGCGAAGATCTCCTGCAAACCAAACCCGAGCCCGACGCCGAGTGCCGCCACCAGCCACTGCAATTTAGACCACTCAATACCGATCATCGAGAAGCCCACCAGCCCGCCAAACAGCATCAGCAGGTATTTGGTGATGGTGGTGATGGCGTATCCGGTACCCGGCGTTAAATCCAGATGCTGTAACAGGGCCAGCTCCAGCAGCGCCGGGAAGTTACGGATCAGCTGAGTGGTGATGATAAATACCAGAATCGCAATCAGCACCGCCCCGAGGGTAATCGGCTCCAGGCTCTCCACCCCTTGTACCGTCGAGGTCACATCCCAGAGGGTAATATTTTCCAGGAAGCCAAACGCCGAATGAATTTCCGACCACAGCACAATGACGGACAGCAACGCGACCAGCATCAGAATAGATCGTACCAGGCGCAGGGACTGGGTACTGATGGCATCCAGATCCAGCTCAGTTTCATCGACCTCCACGGTTCCTTCCGTGCTGAGCATATGGGCCGGTTCCTCTTCGCCGCGCGCTCGCTGGGCGAGGATCTCGGCCCGGCGGTTTTTCGCCCGGTCAAACGCCAGACGCCGGCGCTGAATCAGCATCCAGCGGCGAATGACGTGATAGACCACCAGCAACAGGAACCAGATCGCTACCGAGGTTTCAAGACGCGCCAGCAGTGCCTGGGCGGTAGCCAGATAGCCGACGGCTGCTGCCAGAATCGCCGCCAGCGGCGCGCTAAGCAGCAGATTCCACAGCATATGGTTGACCATGTTATCGCCGCTGCCCTCTTTATCGAGATAGAGCGGGATGCCGGCTTTCTTCAGGCTCAGCGTCACCACGGCCAGCGCACCGCAAATCAGGATAAAGCACAGACGGCCGAGCGAGCCGGAAAACTCCCGGTCGTTCAGGTTATCAAACATGATCAGCGCCATGATCAGCGGGACAATAAGCCCGATGCTCATCAGGTAGTAGCGCATAGCCCGCGCCACGCGGCTACGCGGCCAGCCGAAGTGCGCGACAAACAGCCCATTCGGGCGGGCGAAGGTGGCGCAGATCATCACCACCCACAGCAACGGCACGGTGGCGGTTACGCCGGCACCGATAGCCACCGCCAGCGGATAAGGCCAGGCTTCGCGCAGGCCATAGCCCAGGGTCATCCACAGGACCGGCAGCGGCGAGGCGACCAGGATTGACCAGAAGACCGTGCGCAGCGTGAGCCAGAAATGGTCCTGGGTTACTTTGCCGACGCGGGCGCTGGAGCGGTCGAGGAAGCGGGTGAAGTGCCGGCGCGAGTAAATGCTGAACCCGACCAGAATCAGCGCTCCCAGCAGCGGGAAGATCGTCTCCTTGTTGGTGAGCATCATGATGCTGGCTTTGCCGAGCTGGCTGACAGTATCCAGCGAAATTAACCGCCGCAGATCCTGAACAATATCAATCGGCCAGGAGAAGGAGATCGGCCGTACGTCCGAGGTCCAGAACAGGTAGCGGTGAGTCGCCTCGTTGACCTCTTTTAACGCATCTTCCAGCTGGCTGTTTGAAACCTTCAGTTTGGTCAGCTCGAGCAGCAGCGTATCGCCGCCCTGCAACAGTGAATTCAGTAATTCCCGTTGCGTACGGAGCTGCGCTTCCAGAATGCGGTTCTGCTCGGCGGTGAGCGGCTTGCCGTCCGGCTGGTGGATCTGACGCAGCTGTGGCTGCTTATTCAGCAGATCTTCAAAGCGCAGACGCTGCACACGCAGCTGCGCCATTTCGGTATCGAGCTGCTGGGGTTTTGGCATCTCGGGCAGGCGGGCGACCTGGGCACGCAGCGCTTCACCGAGCAGGTTCGAGGAGCCCAGCCACTGTGACTGCTCGCGCAGCGTATTCAGCGCCTGACGCACCTGTAGGGTTTGATTAGTGGCCTGGCGTTGCTGGGAGGCCACCAGATCCATACGCTGCGCCTGCTGGTTGAGCGCGGCCGAAAGCTCACGGTTGACCTTGAATTGCTCAACAATGCCGGAGGGCAGGTTTTCGCTGTTTTCAGCCAGTAATTCGGTGCTCTCCAGCGCCCGCTCTGCTTCACGCTGACGCTGGCTGTTGAGCTGATTGCGCAGCGCCTGAAGATAAGCATCCAGCTGCTCGCCCTGTTTTTTCGCCAGCTCAGAGCGCATTCGCGCCAGCTCCTGGCGATTGTTGGCCGAAAGCTGCGCCAGCTCGAGCTCATCTACCAGCGCTTTTAATCTGGCAGATTCCGCCTGTATGCCCAGATTTTGAGCCTGGCTAAGGGCGGTATTGCCGGTTTGCGCTCCGGCCCGGCGTTCAACCTCATTGAGCTGACGACGGGCATCGGTTTGCTGCTGCGGCAGCTGGTTCAGGGAGTCTGCAATATCACGGGCGCGCTCCTGCTCCTGCTGCGCCTGGCGGGTTTTTTCCAGTAACTGACTGCTGACCTGCAGGATCTCCTGATTCAGGGTGTCAGAAGTCATGCCCGCAGGCACCTGGCGCGGCTCTTCACGCAGATCGCTCAGCTGCGCGCGCAGGGTTTGGGAAAGTTTGGCGAAGTTATCAATGACCTGTTGATACTGCGTGGCACGCTCGAGAGAGCCTTTACGCTCCTCAAGCGCGTTCAGCGCAGCCTCGAGCGCCTCAACGGTTTCCGGCTGGGCGGGCTTTGCCGCCTTCGCCTGCTCCAGTTCCTGTGAAATTTGTTTGCTGTCGGGGGCCGTAGCGGCGTACGCCCCCGTACTGAGGCACCAGGCCATCAGCAAAGTGATAATCAGGCGCACGTCAGTCTACCTTTTGCTTAGCTTTCGTCTTTTTTGTCATCAACCAGCGGGCTGGCTTCGAGTTCGGCAGCGATCTCTTCGTCTGACAGCGGCGCAGGCTCTGCGTCCGGTGTCACGAAGGTTTCCGTCGAAACCGCCAGCGGCTGGCCGAGTTTGGTTACCGACAGGCTTTCGAGCTGCTCAACCAGCTTCACTTTACCCGGAGCAAACAGGTTGATCACGGTAGAGCCGAGCTTGAAGCGGCCCATCTCCTGGCCCTTAAGCAGCGCCACGGAGCCTTCGTTTTCACCTTCAGGCCAGGTCCAGCGTTTGATCACGCCTTCACGCGGTGGCGTAATGGTGCCTGCCCAGACGGTCTCAATGCTGCCAACGATTGTCGCGCCCACCAGAATCTGCGCCATCGGACCAAACTCGGTGTCAAACAAGCAGATCACGCGCTCGTTACGGGCAAAAAGATTAGGGACGTTTTGCGCGGTCAGATGGTTTACCGAGAACAGGTCGCCCGGAACGTAGATCATCTCCCGCAGAATGCCGTTGCACGGCATATGAACGCGGTGATAGTCGCGCGGCGACAGGTAGGTGGTGGCAAAGGAGCCATTGCGAAACAGATCCGCCATCAGGTAGTTGCCTGCCAGCAGGGCTTCCAGGCTGTAGTTGTGGCCCTTGGCCTGCAGGATCTTGTCGTTTTCAATCGCGCCCAGCTGGCTGATCACGCCGTCAGCAGGCATCACCAGCACGTTTGGATCGGTATTCAGGGGGCGCACTTCATCGCGCAGTGAACGCACAAAGAAATCGTTGAAGGTGCGGTAGCTGGCGGTATCCGGCTTCTGCGCTTCCTTCATATCGACCTTGTAGTATTTCACGAACAGATCGATCACCAGCTTCGTCAGCCAGCCCGCTCGTTTGCTCGCGCCCCAGCCCGCCAGGCGAGTGAGCCACAGTTTTGGCAGAATGTATTGAAGCGAAAGTTTAAATGAGTTTAACAAGGTAGCCTCCAGGCCATTGTTTTGTCGTTCCTGATCCGGCTGTCAGACAGCCGGAACCTGAAAAAAGGGGACGATTTTAGCGACGCTTAGCTTAGTTGTCAGTCATCAGATTCAGAAAAGCTTTTACGCGTTTTTACCTGCGCCATGCTTTCGAGAATATGGTGATAGTTTGCAAAACGGGTTTCCGCAATTTCACCGTTTTCGACCGCTGCGCGTATGGCACAGCCAGGATCGTTGTCATGCTTGCAGTCGCGGTATTTACACTCGCCTAAATAGTCGAGGAATTCGACAAAGCCGTTAAAGATTTGATCGGGTTCGAGATGCCACAGGCCAAATTCACGCACTCCCGGGGAGTCGATCACATCGCCGCCGTGCGGGAAGTGATACAGCCGTGAGGCGGTGGTGGTGTGCTGGCCCAGACCGGAGTTGTCAGAGACGTCGTTGGTCAGGATCTCTTGTTGCAAACCGAGCAGGTTGTTCAGCAGGCTGGATTTGCCCACGCCGGACTGACCGGCAAAAATGCTGATGCGATCGGTCAATGCCTCTTCGAGCGGCTTCAGGCCATTCTGCGTCCGGCTTGAGACCATCAGCACGCGATAGCCAATCTTGCGATAAATATCCATCTGCTCATTAACGAAGTCCATGCCTTCACCGTCGAGCAGATCAATCTTGTTCAGGACGATCAGCGGTTCAACCTGCAGAGTTTCACAGGCGACGAGATAACGGTCGATAATATTCAGCGACAGCTCGGGCAGGATCGCAGAGACAATCACGATCTGATCGATATTGGCGGCAATGGGTTTTACGCCGTCGTAAAAGTCGGGGCGCGTCAGGACCGACGTGCGTTCGTGTACGGCTTCAACGATGCCTTTCACCGTCACGCCTTCTGCTGCGGTTTTACCCGGACGCCATACCACGCGGTCACCGGTCACCAGCGAGCGGATGGTGCGGCGAATGTTGCAACGGTGAACGTCGCCATCGGCGGATTCCACATCGGCATGCATACCGAAGCGGCTAATCACCACGCCTTCCGCGGGTTCGCCAAACAGGTTGTCGTCGTAATCGACCTTCTCCGAAGTGGTTTTAAGACGGCGCTGGTGATTGGCTTTCACGCGGCGCTGCTGCCCTTTGGAGAGTTTATTTTTACTCAATCGTGCTGGCTCCTGGTCGCCCATATTGGGCAAAACCTCTATGATACACACTAATCAATACTAGTTAACCTGCCACGGCCGGTTATACGAGAAGGGTGGAAAATAACATGAGTGCAGATGAAAACAATCTGATTTGGATCGATCTGGAGATGACCGGCCTGGATCCCGAGCGCGATCGCATTATTGAGATCGCCACGCTGGTGACCGACGCGAACCTGAATGTGCTGGCGGAAGGGCCCACCATTGCCGTGCATCAGTCCGACGCGCAGCTGGCATTGATGGACGACTGGAACGTGCGCACCCACACCGGTAGCGGGCTGGTGGATCGCGTTAAGGCCAGTACGCAGGGCGATCGTGAAGCCGAACTGGCCACCATTGAGTTCCTCAAGCAGTGGGTGCCGCAGGGCAAATCGCCTATCTGTGGTAACAGTATTGGCCAGGATCGCCGTTTTCTGTTTAAGTACATGCCGGAGCTGGAAGCGTATTTCCACTACCGTTATCTCGATGTCAGCACCCTGAAAGAGCTGGCCCGTCGCTGGAAGCCCGAGATGCTGGATGGCTTTAAGAAGCAGGGCACCCACCAGGCGATGGACGATATCCGTGAGTCTGTGGCGGAACTGGCTTACTACCGCGAACATTTTATTAAATTATAAGCGACAGGCCCGGCAGGGCAGCACTTGCCGGGCCTAAGCGGCTAAAACGATTTAAAAATGCGCAATGTGACGAATATTGCAGCACTTGAACTAAATTTATAAAAAAACGCTTTTAGGGGGGTTGCAGCAGAAAGGATTTCTCGTATAATGCGCCTCCCGTAACGACAGAGAATTCATCGTTACGACAGCACAGATTTTGCGGGAATAGCTCAGTTGGTAGAGCACGACCTTGCCAAGGTCGGGGTCGCGAGTTCGAGTCTCGTTTCCCGCTCCAAATCTTTCGCTGTGCAGTAAGACCACCAATCGCAGGATTTCAAGTTGCAACAAGGCGGCAACTGAACGAATCCTTAGAAGCTTACTAAAGTAAGTGACTAAGGTGAGTGAAGGCAGCCAACGCAGTGGCGGCTTGAAAGACGAAGATTAAGCGGGAATAGCTCAGTTGGTAGAGCACGACCTTGCCAAGGTCGGGGTCGCGAGTTCGAGTCTCGTTTCCCGCTCCAAAATTTGAAAGGTATCGCAAGATACGCACCACCCAAGCGGGAATAGCTCAGTTGGTAGAGCACGACCTTGCCAAGGTCGGGGTCGCGAGTTCGAGTCTCGTTTCCCGCTCCAAATTTTTTCTCCTCCTCCAGATATCCACCGCGGAAAGCCCCGCCGGGGATGATTTGTTTCATTTCTGACAAACTCTTCTTAACAGACTTATCCACAGCTTTGTCTTTTTTCAGTGAATATGCGAATACTTCGCCTGATGAATAGTAACTTTATAATCCGTTGAAAATAATAAAGAAAATTTCATTTCAAAATGTTAAGCCGATCACTTGACCTGTTGCCGGGCCCAGACTACTTCTGGCTTTTAAATTTTATTCACAGCCTGTGGAAACATCATGCATCCCGTGGGAGCCCTTTTTCCACCACCCGTACCAGCCTGATTTTCTGCGGTAATTGCACCTCTACCACGCAGGCGTTTCGTTTGGCGATCTGCTGCGCAACCGCCCACTCTATGTGTTCATCAAGAAGTGGGTGCTCACCTCGGCGACTTTCCAGAGCCTGAAGATTGGCTTCGTCCCAGGGGGCATTTCCCAGCGCGACCGCGACATTGCGCAGCCAGCGCAGATGCCCGATGCGGCGAATAGCCGATCCCTCCGTTACCTTCAGAAACCAGGCTTCGCTCCAGGCAAATAGCTCGATAAGCGGTGGCGCGTGCAGGGCCTTACGTGGGCTGAAGTCGTCCTCTTCCGTTAACTGCGAATAACGGTTCCACGGGCAGATGAGCTGACAATCATCGCAGCCATAAATGCGATTGCCGATTAACGGCCGAAACTCTTCCGGGATCGCTCCTTCGAGTTCGATGGTCAGATAGGAGATGCAGCGACGGGCATCGACGGTGTAAGGCTCAACGATGGCGCCTGTGGGACAGATGGTCATGCAGGCCACGCACCGCCCACAGCCGTCCTCAACCGGCTTATCCACCGGCAGGGGAAGATCAATCAGCAGTTCACCGAGGAAGAAGAACGAGCCGGCGTCGCGGCTGAGGATAAGTGAGTGCTTACCTGTCCAGCCAAGTCCCGCTTTTTCAGCCAGCGGGCGCTCAAGTACAGGCGCAGAATCGACAAAGGGTCTAAAATTCAGCGTGGCGCACTGCTGCTGGATCATTTCCCCAAGCTTTTTGAGCCGGTTACGCAACAATTTATGATAGTCACGCCCCAGGGCATAACGGCTGACGTATCCCAGAGTAGGATCTTTCAGCGTACTGGCAAAGGCGGCTTTGGCGGGAAGGTAGTTCATCCGCACGCTGATCACGCGCAGGGTCCCCGGCAACAGTTCATGCGGGCGGGCGCGCATCATGCCGTGACGCGCCATCCACTCCATCTCGCCGTGGTATTGATTATCCAGCCATGCCTGGAGCTTTGGTTCACTGGCAGAAAGATCGGTATCGGTGATACCCACGTGTTGAAAACCAAGCTCAGCGCCCCACTGTTTAATGTTTTGCGCTAACTGATTGAGATCGAGGGGCTGTGACATGACGGACCATACTGTGAAGAAAAACCCCGCAAGTATACCACATTCTGTCTGGCCCGCGGAGGCGCTACGTCGCGCCGAAAAAGAGGCTGCGGACAGCATCGGCATGACGCTTTATGAGCTGATGCAGCGCGCGGGCGAGGCGGCTTTTGCCGTTGCCCGCACGACGTATCCGCGGGCCAGGCACTGGCTGATTCTGTGCGGCCATGGCAACAACGGCGGCGATGGCTATGTCGTTGCTCGCCTGGCGATGGCCGCCGGTATGACCGTGACGCTGCTGGCGCTGGAGAGCGAAAAACCGCTTCCCGAAGAGGCGACAAAAGCCCGGGAAAGCTGGCTGGAGGCGGCGGGGGTTATCCACGCCGCGGATAAGGCCTGGCCCGAAGGCGTCGATCTGATCGTCGACGGCCTGCTGGGAACCGGTTTACGCAGCGCGCCGCGCGATAAAGTCGCCCGATTAATCGCTCATGCCAATCATCATCCGGCCCCTGTCGTTGCGCTGGATATCCCGTCCGGGCTGAATGCGCAGACGGGCGCCACGCCCGGCGAAGTCATTCACGCCGACCATACGGTGACCTTTATTGCCCTCAAACCCGGCCTGCTGACCGGGAAAGCGCGGGATGTGGTCGGGGCATTGCACCATAACGCCCTCGGGTTGGAGAGCTGGCTTGCCGGGCAGGAGACGGCGATCGACCGCTTTGACGCCTCGCAACTGGCGCACTGGCTTCCCCCACGTCGCCCAACATCCCATAAGGGCGATCACGGCCGGCTGGTGATTATCGGCGGCGACCACGGCACCGCAGGGGCCATCCGCATGACCGGTGAAGCGGCACTGCGGACGGGCGCAGGGCTGGTGCGCGTCCTCACTCGCCGCGAAAATATTGCTCCGATCGTTACCGCCCGGCCTGAGCTGATGGTGCACGAACTCACCATTCAGGCGCTGGACGACAGCCTGCAATGGGCCGATGTGGTGGTGATTGGCCCCGGTCTGGGTCAGGAGCCGTGGGGGAAAGAGGCGCTACGGAAGGTCGAGAATTTTCGCCACGCCATGCTGTGGGATGCTGACGCGCTGAACCTTCTGGCAATCAACCCGGATAAACGTCACAATCGCATCCTGACGCCGCACCCCGGCGAGGCCGCGCGCCTGCTTAACTGCAGCGTTGCAGAAATTGAAAGCGATCGCTTACATTCTGCCCAGCGTCTGGTAAAACGTTACGGTGGTGTGGTGGTGCTGAAAGGCGCTGGCACCGTCGTCGCCAGCGAGGGCGGGATGTCAGGCATCATTGATGCCGGTAATGCCGGAATGGCAAGCGGCGGCATGGGCGATGTGCTCTCCGGTATTATCGGGGCGTTGCTCGGACAGAAACTGGCGCTTTATGATGCCGCCTGCGCAGGCTGCGTCGCCCATGGTACAGCAGCCGATCGGCTGGCCGACCAGTACGGCACGCGCGGCATGCTGGCAACCGATCTTTTTGACACGCTGCGGCGTGTTGTTAACCCGGAAATAATTGACGTAGAAAATGATTAATCGAGTGATCCCTTTACCCGACGAACAGGCAACTTTAGATCTTGGCCAGCGCGTGGCGCAGGCCTGCGAGGGCACAACCGTCATTTATCTGTATGGCGACCTTGGCGCGGGGAAGACCACCTTTAGCCGGGGCTTCTTACAGGCGCTGGGGCATAAGGGAAATGTGAAAAGCCCGACCTATACGCTGGTTGAGCCCTACACCCTGGACAACCTGATGGTGTATCACTTCGATCTCTATCGCCTTGCCGATCCTGAAGAGCTGGAATTTATGGGGATCCGTGACTATTTCGCCAACGATGCCATCTGCCTGGTAGAGTGGCCGCAGCAGGGAACAGGTGTCTTGCCTGATCCGGATGTTGAAATTCACCTGGAGTATCAGGCGCAAGGGCGTGAAGCCCGCGTCACTGCTGTCTCCGAATCAGGAAACGCCATACTGGCCCGGTTAGCCGGTTAAAAAAAGAGATAACGGGATGATTAATCGCGTTAAGAGTTGGTTGATGGCTGCAACGGTGCTGTTTTGTGCGCAGGCCGGGGCGGCAACCTTGTCCGATATTCAGGTGTCCAACGGCGACAATCAGGCCAGGATCACCTTCAGCTTTATGGGCGATCCTGAGTATGCGTTTTCGCAGGACGATAAACGCAGCGTCGCGCTGGATATTAAACAGACCGGCGTCATCAAGGGGCTGCCGCTCCAGTTCAGCGGCAACAACCTGGTGCACAGCATCCGTTCCGGTACGCCGAAAGACGATCAGTCCCTGCGTCTGGTGGTCGATTTAACCCAAAACGGCAAGACCCGGGCGGTGAAGCAACAGAATGGCGCGAACTATATGGTGATCTTTACCATCAATGCCGATGCACCGCCGCCGCCTCCTCCGCCAGTGGTGGCGAAGCGGGTGGAAGCACCTGTCGTGGCGCCGCGCCCTTCAGAGCCGGCCCGCAATCCGTTTAAATCCTGCAGCGATCGTATTACCAGCGTCACCAGCAGCAACACGGTGACCCGACCGGCAGCGCAGGCGCGCCAGGTAAACGGTGATAAAGTCATTATTGCGATTGATGCCGGACACGGTGGCGAGGATCCTGGCGCCATCGGGCCGGGTGGGACGCGTGAGAAAAATGTGACAATCGCCATTGCCCGTAAGCTGAGGACCTTGCTGAACGACGACCCGATGTTTAAAGGCGTCCTGACTCGCGACGGCGATTATTTTATCTCGGTCATGGGGCGTTCTGACGTCGCGCGTCAGCAGAATGCCAATTTCCTGGTCTCTGTGCATGCCGATGCCGCTCCCAACCGCAACGCGACAGGGGCATCCGTATGGGTGCTTTCCAACCGTCGCGCTAACAGCGAAATGGCAAACTGGCTTGAGGAACATGAAAAACAATCCGAACTGTTAGGCGGGGCAGGTGATGTGCTGGCGAACAGCCAGTCGGATCCCTACCTGAGCCAGGCGGTACTGGATTTACAGTTCGGCCATTCTCAGCGTGTCGGGTATGATGTGGCGACTAACGTCCTGAATCAGCTGCAAAGCGTCGGTTCCCTGCACAAGCGCCGCCCGGAACATGCCAGCCTGGGCGTGCTGCGTTCGCCTGATATCCCGTCCATTCTGGTGGAAACGGGCTTTATCAGTAATAACGGCGAAGAGCGTTTGCTGGGCAGCGACCGCTACCAGCAGCAGATTGCCGAAGCGATTTATAAAGGCCTGCGTAAGTATTTTGATACGCATCCGCTCCAGTCTGCACCGCAGAGTGGCGCGGGGCAGACCGCCAGCGCCGTATTACCGGGCGAGTCGACCTCGACCAACTAAGGAGATTTCATGCCGATTCAGGTTCTGCCGCCGCAGCTTGCGAACCAAATCGCCGCCGGTGAGGTGGTAGAGCGACCTGCGTCGGTAGTGAAAGAGCTGGTGGAAAACAGTCTCGATGCGGGAGCAACCCGTATCGACATTGATATTGAACGCGGCGGTGCGAAACTTATTCGGATCCGCGATAACGGCTGCGGTATTAAAAAAGAGGAGCTGGCGCTGGCGCTGGCTCGTCACGCAACCAGCAAAATCGCCTCTCTCGACGATCTCGAAGCCATTATCAGTCTCGGTTTCCGCGGCGAAGCGCTGGCCAGTATCAGCTCCGTCTCGCGTCTGACGCTCACCTCCCGTACCGCCGAACAGCCGGAAGCCTGGCAGGCTTACGCCGAAGGCAGAGATATGGACGTAACGGTGAAACCTGCCGCACACCCGGTGGGAACAACGCTGGAAGTGCTGGATCTGTTCTACAACACTCCGGCGCGGCGCAAGTTTATGCGCACCGAGAAAACCGAATTCGGCCATATCGACGAGATTATTCGCCGCATCGCCCTGGCGCGTTTCGATGTCACCATCAATCTGAGCCATAACGGCAAGATGATGCGCCAGTACCGCGCCGTGGCGCAGGGTGGGCAGAAAGAGCGCCGGCTGGGCGCCATCTGCGGCACGCCGTTTCTTGAACAGGCGCTGGCCATCGAGTGGCAGCATGGGGATCTGACCCTGCGCGGCTGGGTGGCCGATCCGAAAGCGAGCAGTGCGGCTTTTGCTGAGATCCAGTATTGCTACGTAAATGGGCGCATGATGCGTGACCGTTTGATCAACCATGCTATCCGCCAGGCGTGCGAGGATAAACTCGGTGCCGGAGAGCAGCCCGCTTTTGTACTCTATCTTGAAATCGACCCGCATCAGGTGGATGTGAATGTCCATCCGGCGAAGCATGAGGTGCGTTTTCATCAGTCGCGGCTGGTGCATGACTTTATCTACCAGGGCGTGCTGAGCGTCCTGCAGCAGCAGGCTGAGCCAACTCTCCCGTTGAGTGAGGTGGAGCCTGCGCCGCGTCCCATTCCGGAAAACCGCGTTGCGGCGGGAAGAAACCAGTTTGCCGAACCGGCTGTCGCGCGTGAGCCAGCCGCACCGCGCTTTGCATCCGGCGGCGCAGCCCCTCGCGCGTCGGGCGCCAGCTACCCGCATGCGCAGCCGGGTTATCAGAAGCAGGCGGGGGCGGTCTATCGGACGCTGCTTGATACCCCGGCCCCTGCGCAGAAAACAGAGGATGTCGCGCCTGCGGCCTCTACGCTGGTGGGGCATAGCCAGAGTTTTGGCCGGGTGCTGACCATTGTATCGCCAGATGCGGCCCTGCTGGAGCGTGACGGCCAGCTGGCGCTGTTATCCCTGCCGGTAGCCGAACGCTGGTTAAAACAGGCGCAGCTTGCGCCCGGGCCACACCAGGCCTGTGCCCAGCCGCTGCTGATTCCGGTGCGGATAAAAATCTCAGCGCAAGAGACGCAGGTCATCCAGCGCTATCAAAAGCCGCTGGCTGAAATGGGTATCGAAGTCGTAACCGAAGCGCACCATGTCACGCTTCGGGCGGTGCCTTTACCCTTACGCCAACAAAATTTACAAAACTTGATTCCTGAACTGATAGGCTACCTGGCGCAACAAACGACGTTTGATGCCGCCAACACCGCGCAGTGGATCGCCCGCCAGCTGGCCAGCGAGCATTCGTCGTGGAATATGGCGCAGGCGATCACGGTGCTGGCGGAGGTCGAACGCCTCTGCCCGCAGCTGGTGAAAGCGCCGCCGGGTGGTTTGTTGCAACCTGTAGATCTACATTTGGCGATGAACGCCCTGAAAAATGAGTGACTTGAGTAATACCAGCCTGCCAAAGGCGATATTTTTGATGGGGCCAACGGCCTCCGGTAAAACCGCGTTAGCCATTGAGTTACGTAAAGTTTTGCCAGTAGAGTTGATTAGCGTTGATTCCGCCCTTATTTATCAGGGGATGGATATCGGTACGGCAAAGCCTAACGCAGACGAGTTACGCGCGGCACCGCACCGATTACTGGATATTCTCGACCCGGCGCAGGCTTACTCAGCGGCAGATTTTCGTCGCGATGCGCTGGCCCAGATGGCAGAGATCACCGCAGCAGGACGTATTCCCCTGTTAGTGGGTGGAACAATGCTCTATTTCAAGGCCTTACTGGAAGGGTTGTCGCCATTGCCATCGGCAGACCCGGCGGTAAGAGCAAAGATTGAGCAACAGGCGGCAGAGCAGGGATGGGGTGCGCTGCACGAGCAACTGACTGAGATCGACCCGGTTGCCGCAGCACGTATTCATCCAAATGATCCGCAAAGGCTTTCCCGGGCACTGGAAGTTTTTTTCATTTCGGGTAAAACTTTAACGGAACTGACGCAAACGTCAGGAGAGGCTCTGCCGTATCAGGTGCATCAGTTCGCCATCGCCCCGGCGAGCCGTGAACTGCTCCATCAGCGAATTGAGCAGCGTTTTCATCAGATGTTAGCTTCAGATTTTGAAGCAGAAGTGCGGGCGCTATTTGCCCGTGGAGATTTGCATACGGATATGCCTTCCATTCGTTGTGTGGGTTATCGCCAGATGTGGTCATACATTGAAGGTGAGATTTCACATGATGAAATGGTTTATCGAGGTATTTGCGCCACGAGACAGTTGGCGAAACGCCAGATAACCTGGTTGCGCGGTTGGGACGGTGTTCACTGGTTAGACAGTGAAAAGCCACAACAGGCGTTACATGATGTATTACAGGTTGTTGGTGATATCGCAGACTGAATGTGTACAATTAAGCCGTATCGTGCGCAATTTTTCAGAATCGCAAGGTTCTAAGTACAAAACAAGCATATAAGGAAAAGATAGAATGGCTAAGGGGCAATCTTTACAAGATCCGTTCTTGAACGCACTGCGTCGTGAACGTGTTCCAGTTTCTATTTATTTGGTGAATGGTATTAAGCTGCAAGGTCAGATTGAGTCTTTCGATCAGTTCGTGATCCTGTTGAAAAACACGGTCAGCCAGATGGTCTACAAGCACGCGATTTCTACTGTTGTTCCGTCTCGCCCGGTATCTCATCACAGCAATAACGCTGGCGGCGGTTCCAGTAACTACCATCATGGCAGCAACGCGCAGGGTTCTTCTGCGCCTGCGCAGGACAGTGAAGAAACCGAATAAGGTTACTGGCTGTTATTTCCATATCGGGGAGCCAGGTTTTCTGCGTTCCCCGCTGATCTTTTTTGAGAGGTTTACGCTTGTTTGACCGTTACGATGCCGGTGAGCAGGCGGTGCTGGTACACATCTATTTTTCGCAAGACAAAGATATGGAAGATCTCCAGGAGTTTGAATCTCTGGTCTCTTCCGCCGGTGTCGAAGCAATGCAGGTGATTACCGGTAGCCGTAAAGCGCCGCACCCAAAGTATTTTGTTGGTGAAGGTAAAGCAGTAGAGATTGCGGATGCCGTTAAAGCGACTGGCGCATCAGTCGTGCTTTTTGATCACGCCCTGACGCCGGCCCAGGAACGCAACCTGGAACGTCTGTGTGAATGCCGGGTTATCGATCGGACGGGTTTGATTTTAGACATTTTTGCTCAACGTGCACGTACCCATGAGGGGAAATTGCAGGTTGAGCTGGCGCAGTTGCGCCATCTGGCAACGCGCCTGGTGCGCGGCTGGACACACCTTGAAAGACAGAAAGGCGGGATTGGTTTGCGCGGCCCGGGTGAAACCCAGCTCGAAACCGACCGCCGCTTGTTACGTGGCCGTATAACCCAGATCCTCTCACGGCTCGAAAGAGTGGAGAAGCAACGTGAGCAGGGGCGCCGATCGCGACAAAAAGCAGACATTCCGACGGTGTCGCTTGTCGGTTATACCAACGCAGGTAAATCCACCCTGTTTAACCAGATAACTGAGGCCCAGGTGTATGCCGCAGACCAGCTGTTTGCGACCCTGGATCCGACGCTGCGCCGCATTGACGTGGCGGATGTCGGAGAAACCGTGCTGGCGGATACCGTTGGTTTTATCCGTCATCTGCCGCACGATCTGGTGGCCGCATTTAAAGCCACCCTGCAGGAGACCCGTCAGGCGACGTTGCTGTTGCACGTTATTGACGCTGCGGATGTACGCCTGCAGGAAAACATTGATGCAGTGAATATTGTGCTGGAAGAAATTGACGCGCACGAGATCCCGACGCTGCTGGTAATGAACAAAATCGATATGCTGGACGGCTTCGAGCCGCGTATCGACAGGAATGAAGAGAACATACCGATTCGGGTCTGGCTTTCTGCCCAGACCGGTGTTGGTGTACCACTGCTTTTCCAGGCCTTAACAGAACGTCTTTCCGGTGAAGTGGCTCAGCACACGCTGCGTTTACCGCCCGAGGAAGGCCGACTGCGCAGCCGTTTTTATCAGCTTCAGGCGATAGAAAAAGAGTGGATGGAGGATGACGGCAGCGTGGGGTTGCAAGTGCGTATGCCGATCGTTGACTGGCGTCGCCTCTGTAAACAAGAACCTGCGCTGGTCGACTACGTCGTCTGACCGGAAAGGAGATGCCTGAAGGTTTTTGCCCTTTGGGATACCTGCATCGCAGTGGATGCCCCGGCATGCCAGGCGTTTGAAGGTATATCACCGCATAACAAATATGGAGCACATACATGGCGTGGAATCAGCCCGGTAATAACGGACAAGACCGCGACCCGTGGGGGAGCAGCAATAATCAAGGCGGCAACTCCGGGGGAAATGGCAACAAAGGTGGTCGCGAGCAGGGGCCACCCGATCTGGATGATATCTTCCGCAAGCTGAGTAAAAAGCTGGGCGGTCTTGGCGGTGGTAAAGGCACTGGCGGCGGTACTGGCCAGGGGCCGCGTCCTCATATGGGCGGTCGCGTGGTGACTATTGTTGCGGCAGCAGCCGTAATTATCTGGGCTGCCAGCGGGTTCTACACTATCAAAGAAGCCGAACGCGGTGTTGTTACCCGTTTTGGTAAATTCAGCCATCTGGTTGAGCCAGGCCTGAACTGGAAACCAACCTTTATTGATGACGTCACGGCGGTGAACGTTGAATCGGTGCGTGAGCTGGCGGCATCCGGCGTGATGCTGACGTCTGACGAAAACGTGGTGCGCGTTGAGATGAACGTGCAGTACCGCGTCACCGATCCGGAACGCTACCTGTTTAGCGTGGCCAGCGCGGACGACAGCCTGCGTCAGGCTACCGACAGCGCCCTGCGCGGCGTGATCGGCAAATACACCATGGACCGCATCCTGACTGAAGGTCGTACCGTTATTCGTAGCGATACCCAGCGCGAGCTGGAAGAGACTATTCGTCCGTACAACATGGGTATCACCCTGCTGGACGTTAACTTCCAGGCTGCTCGTCCACCGGAAGAGGTGAAAGCGGCGTTTGACGATGCCATTGCTGCCCGTGAAAACGAACAGCAGTACATCCGTGAAGCAGAAGCCTACACCAACGAAGTACAGCCGCGTGCGAACGGCCAGGCCCAGCGTATTCTCGAAGAGGCGCGTGCTTATAAGACGCAGACCGTGCTGGAAGCACAGGGTGAAGTGGCTCGCTTTGCGCGCATCCTGCCAGAATATAAAGCGGCTCCGGAAATTACCCGTGAGCGTCTCTATATCGAGACCATGGAGAAAGTGCTAAGCCATACTCGTAAGGTACTGGTTAATGACAGCAAAAATGGCAACCTGATGGTTCTGCCGCTGGATCAGATGCTGAAAGGCGGTAACGCTCCGGCGAAAAACGATAACAGCGGTGCCAACAATCTGCTGCGTCTGCCTCCTGCCTCATCAGGCAGCGCCAGCGCGAACACAACGCCTTCTTCTAACGATGGTGACATTATGGACCAACGCCGTGCTAACGCGCAGCGTAACGACTACCAGCGTCAGGGGGAATAAGGATGCGTAAGTCAGTTATTGCGATCATCATTATCGTACTGGTCGTGCTTTACACCTCGATCTTTGTGGTGAAAGAGGGCGAGCGAGGGATTAAATTCCAGTTCAGCAGCGTCGTGCGTGACGGTGACAAGCGTCCGGTGATCTATGAGCCGGGCCTGCACTTTAAGGTTCCTTTTATCCAGTCCGTGAAAACGCTTGATGCGCGTATCCAGACGATGGATAACCAGGCCGACCGTTTCGTGACTAAAGAGAAGAAAGACCTGATCGTTGATTCTTACATCAAATGGCGTATCAGTGATTTCAGCCGCTACTTCCTGGCAACAGGCGGCGGTGACGTCTCCCAGGCCGAAGTGCTGCTGAAACGTAAGTTCTCTGACCGTCTGCGTTCTGAGATTGGTCGTCTGGATGTGAAAGACATCGTGACCGACTCCCGTGGTCGTCTGACCCTGGAAGTGCGCGATGCGCTGAACTCTGGATCCGCAGGCACAGAAGATGAAGTCGAAACACCGGCAGCAGACGATGCGATTGCCAAAGCCGCCGAGCGCGTTCAGGCTGAAACCAACGGCAAAGTGCCGGTGATCAACCCGAACAGTATGGCTGCGCTGGGTATTGAAGTGGTTGACGTGCGTATCAAGCAGATCAACCTCCCGGCCGAGGTGTCTGAAGCGATCTACAACCGTATGCGCGCTGAGCGTGAAGCTGTAGCCCGTCGCCATCGTTCACAGGGTCAGGAAGAGGCTGAAAAGCTGCGCGCAACCGCAGACTATGAAGTGACTAAAACGCTGGCAGAAGCTGAGCGTCAGGGTCGTATAATGCGTGGTGAAGGTGATGCTGAAGCGGCAAAACTGTTCGCCGATGCGTTCAGCCAGGATCCAGACTTCTACGCCTTTATCCGTAGCCTGCGCGCTTACGAAAGCAGCTTCCAGAGCAACCAGGATGTGATGGTGCTGAGCCCGGACAGCGATTTCTTCCGCTACATGAAATCACCTGCTGCCAGCCGCTAAAACTAAAATGGCGCCTCACTGAGGCGCCATTTTTTTTACCACAAAAGTAAGGTTTAGTTACCCAGCAGTTTATTCAGCAGGCCGCCGACAATTGGCAGGCTTGCCAGGGTTGATTCAATCATACCACCCACAGTAGAACCAATGGTTGAACCCACTTTTTCTCCCAGGTCCGGGGCGATAGTGGAAAGATTAACGGTGCCAATCAGCGGCAGGTCAACACTCAGCAGATCGGTACCCATTGACCATGCAGCAGTCCCAATTTTGCTACCCAAAGAAGCCAGACCATCCTGCAGCCAGCCAGCACCGCTGACACATTCAATTTCAAACGCTGTTAATTCTTTCATTATAATCATCCTAATTATTTAGTTATTTAGCTCCGCCCTCTGGCGGCGCGAAACGATCCTGACAACCTTTGAAATATTCAGCAATACCAGAGGGTTGTGAATTTTATCTCATCTCTTTGAATCACATTGACGTATAACAGAAAGCGGTAATATCTGAAGATGAAATAGATATTGTGACTATTTCAACACGGCATTATTTCGTCTCTACCGCACCGCTTGTGATAAGAATCGGTCTGTCACACAAGATATTGAGGTAATCGTTTAACTGCTGATGAACCCGTCAATTTCGACGAAATTTGTATACAAAAAAAGCTGAACATCATCAAAACCGATGGTAGAATCCATTTTTAAGCAATCGGTGATTTTGAAAAATGGGTAACAACGTCGTCGTACTGGGCACCCAATGGGGTGACGAAGGTAAAGGGAAGATCGTCGATCTTCTGACTGAACGTGCTAAATTTGTTGTGCGTTATCAGGGTGGTCACAACGCGGGCCATACTCTCGTAATCAACGGTGAAAAAACCGTCCTCCATCTTATTCCATCAGGCATTCTTCGTGACAATGTGACCAGCATCATCGGTAACGGTGTTGTGCTGTCTCCTGCTGCGCTGATGAAAGAGATGAAAGGCCTGGAAGACCGTGGCATCCCGGTTCGCGAACGTCTGCTGCTCTCCGAAGCCTGTCCGCTGATCCTCGACTACCACGTTGCGCTGGACCTGGCTCGTGAAAAAGCGCGTGGCGCGAAAGCGATCGGTACCACCGGTCGTGGTATCGGCCCGGCTTACGAAGATAAAGTTGCCCGTCGCGGTCTGCGCGTTGGCGACCTGTTCGACAAAGCCACCTTTGCTGAAAAACTGAAAGAAGTGATGGAATATCACAACTTCCAGCTGGTGAATTTCTATAAAGTTGACGCGGTTGACTACCAGAAAGTACTGGACGATGTGATGGCGGTTGCCGACATCCTGACCGGTATGGTTGTTGATGTTTCCGATCTGCTGGACCAGGCGCGTCAGCGTGGCGATTTCGTCATGTTCGAAGGTGCGCAGGGTACGCTGCTGGATATCGACCACGGTACCTATCCGTACGTAACTTCCTCAAACACCACCGCGGGTGGCGTGGCAACCGGCTCTGGCCTGGGCCCACGTTATGTGGATTACGTTCTGGGTATCATCAAAGCGTACTCCACTCGCGTGGGTGCAGGTCCATTCCCGACCGAGCTGTTTGATGACATCGGCGAGTTCCTCTGCAAGCAGGGTAACGAGTTTGGCGCGACCACCGGTCGTCGTCGTCGTACCGGCTGGCTGGATGCGGTTGCCGTGCGCCGTGCGGTGCAGATCAACTCCCTGTCTGGCTTCTGCCTGACCAAACTGGACGTCCTGGACGGCCTGAAAGAAGTGAAAATCTGCGTTGCCTATCGTATGCCGGATGGCCGCGAAGTGACCACCACTCCGCTGGCAGCTGACGACTGGCAGGGCATTGAGCCGATCTACGAAACCATGCCAGGCTGGTCTGAAACCACCTTCGGCGTGAAAGAGCGTAGCGGCCTGCCGCAGGCGGCACTGGATTATATCCAGCGCATTGAAGAACTGACCGGTGTGCCGATTGATATTATCTCTACCGGCCCGGACCGTAGTGAAACGATGATTCTGCGCGATCCGTTCGACGCATAATGATGGTTTTGCCCGGCAGCGTTGCGCTTGCCGGGCTTACAAAACCCCATCGTAGGCCGGATAAGCATCGCGTATCCGGCTTTTTCCTTCTCCTTCCCTCCTTTCAGTTTAAATAAATTCGCCGTTGACTATCTGGCTGGTTTATCATCATTAATGAATATCTCTGCGGATACACCGCGATTTACCCTTTTCCTGAGGTTGATGTGCAGTTAACAAGTTTCACCGATTACGGATTACGCGCGCTGATCTACATGGCGTCGTTACCCGATGGGCAGATGACCAGTATCTCTGAGGTGACAGAGGTGTACGGTGTGTCCCGTAATCATATGGTCAAAATAATCAATCAACTTAGCCGTGCCGGATATGTTGCTGCCGTCCGAGGGAAAAATGGCGGCATCCGCCTCGGTAAACCGGCACAGAGTATTCGTGTTGGCGATGTGGTACGTGAACTGGAGCCGTTGTCTCTGGTGAACTGCAGCAGCGAGTTCTGCCACATTACCCCCGCCTGTCGTCTGAAACAGGCGCTTTCTAAGGCCGTGCAAAGTTTTCTCATGGAGCTGGATAACTACACGCTGGCCGATTTGGTTGAAGAGAATCAACCGCTGTATAAATTATTGCTGGTGGAATGAAGAAAATTTCCACCGGAGATGACAACGGAGGAACCGATATGTCACAAGATCCTTTCCAGGAACGCGAAGCTGAAAAATACGCTAATCCTATCCCAAGCCGCGAGTTCATCATTGAACACTTAACTAAACGCGAAAAACCCGCTAATCGTGAAGAACTTGCCGTTGAATTAAACATTGAAGGCGAAGAGCAAATTGAAGCCCTTCGCCGTCGTCTGCGCGCTATGGAGCGTGACGGACAACTGGTCTTTACCCGCCGTCAGTGCTATGCCCTGCCTGAACGTCTCGACCTGCTGAAAGGCATGGTGATTGGCCACCGTGATGGTTTCGGCTTCCTGCGCGTCGAAGGCCGCAAGGACGACCTGTACCTCTCCTCTGAACAGATGAAGATGTGCATTCACGGTGACCAGATCCTGGCCCAGCCGCTGGGCGCCGATCGTAAAGGTCGTCGTGAGGCGCGCGTGGTGCGCGTGCTGGTGCCGAAAACCAGCCAGATCGTGGGCCGCTACTTCACCGACGCCGGTGTCGGTTTTGTGGTGCCGGACGACAGTCGTCTGAGTTTTGACATCCTGATTCCGCCGGAAGAGGTGATGGGCGCGCGGATGGGCTTTGTGGTGGTTGTTGAACTGACCCAGCGTCCAACCCGCCGTACCAAAGCGATCGGTAAGATCGTCGAAGTGCTGGGCGATAACATGGGCACCGGCATGGCCGTGGACATGGCGCTGCGTACCCACGAAATTCCGTACGTCTGGCCAAAAGCGGTTGAAGAGCAGGTTGAAGGCCTGAAAGAGCAGGTACCGGAGTCGGCAAAAGCAGGCCGGGTGGATCTGCGCAACCTGCCGCTGGTCACTATCGATGGCGAAGACGCCCGCGACTTCGATGACGCCGTCTACTGCGAGAAAAAACGCGGCGGGGGCTGGCGCCTGTGGGTGGCGATTGCGGATGTGAGCTATTACGTTCGGACCGGCACCCCGCTGGATGGTGAAGCCCGCAACCGTGGCACCTCGGTTTACTTCCCGTCGCAGGTTGTGCCGATGCTGCCGGAAGTGCTCTCCAACGGTTTATGCTCGCTCAACCCGCAGGTTGACCGTCTGTGCATGGTGTGTGAAATGACCATCTCCACCAAAGGGCGTTTAACCGGCTACAAATTCTATGAAGCGGTGATGAGTTCACATGCTCGCCTGACCTACACCAAAGTGTGGCATATGCTGCAGGGTGACCAGGATCTGCGTGAACAGTATGCGCCGCTGGTGAAGCATATCGAAGAGCTGCATAACCTCTATAAACTGCTGGATCAGGCGCGTGAAGAGCGCGGCGGTATCTCATTTGAGAGTGAAGAGGCGAAGTTCATCTTCAACGCCGAACGTCGCATCGAGCGGATCGAACAGACCCAGCGTAACGATGCGCACAAGCTGATTGAAGAGTGCATGATCCTGGCGAACATCTCCGCGGCGCGCTTCGTTGAGAAAGCCAAAGAGCCCGCGCTGTTCCGTATTCACGATAAACCGACCACCGAAGCCATCACCTCGTTCCGTACCGTGCTGGCTGAGCTGGGCCTTGAGCTGCCGGGCGGCAACAAACCCGAGCCGCGCGATTACGCCGAGCTGCTGGAGTCCATCAGCGATCGTCCTGACGCGGAAATGCTGCAAACCATGCTGCTGCGCTCCATGAAGCAGGCGATTTACGATCCGGAAAACCGCGGCCACTTCGGCCTGGCATTGCAGTCATACGCCCACTTTACTTCGCCGATCCGCCGTTACCCGGACCTCTCTCTGCACCGCGCCATTAAATATCTGCTGGCGCAGGAGCAGGGCCACAAGGGCAACACCACGGAAACCGGGGGTTACCACTACTCCATGGAAGAGATGCTGCAGCTGGGCCAGCACTGTTCGATGGCGGAACGCCGCGCGGATGAAGCGACCCGTGATGTTGCTGACTGGCTGAAGTGTGACTTCATGCTGGATCAGGTCGGGAACGTGTTTAAGGGCGTGATTGCCAGCGTTACCGGCTTTGGTTTCTTTGTGCGTCTTGATGAACTGTTCATTGATGGTCTGGTGCATGTCTCCAGCCTGGATAATGACTACTACCGTTTTGACCAGGTCGGCCAGCGTCTGATTGGCGAATCGGGCGGTCAAACCTATCGTCTGGGCGATCGTGTGGAAGTGAAGGTTGAAGCCGTCAACATGGACGAGCGCAAGATTGATTTCAGCCTGATCTCCAGCGAGCGTGCGCCGCGCAACCTGGGTAAAACCGAGCGTGAGAAAGCGAAGAAAGGGACTGCCGGTAAAACCAGCGGCAAACGACGTCAGGCCGGTAAAAAGGTAAACTTCGAGCCGGACAGCGCCTTCCGCGGCGAGAAAAAACAGAAGCCGAAGGCCGCGAAGAAAGAAGCCAGAGCAGCGAAAAAGCCCTCGGCTAAATCCCAGAAAATCGCCGCCGCGACCAAAGCAAAGCGCGCAGCGAAGAAAAAAGTAGCTGAATAATTTTCCCTGACCTTGATCCTCTCCCTTTTGGGAGAGGAGTACAGTAATTAATGAGAATCATCAATGAGTGAAATGATTTACGGCATCCATGCGGTGCAGGCCCTGCTGGAGCGCGCACCGGAGCGTTTTCAGGAAGTATTTATTCTGAAAGGGCGTGAAGACAAACGCCTGATGCCGCTGATCCATGCCCTGGAAGCGCAGGGCGTGGTGATCCAGCTGGCGAACCGTCAGTATCTGGATGAGAAAAGCGAAGGCGCGGTACACCAGGGGATCATCGCCCGCGTGAAGCCGGGCCGCCAGTATCAGGAAAACGATCTGCCGGATCTCATCGCAACTCTGGATAATCCGTTCTTCCTGATCCTCGACGGCGTGACCGATCCGCACAACCTCGGTGCCTGCCTGCGCAGCGCCGATGCGGCGGGTGTCCACGCGGTGATCGTGCCTCGGGACCGTTCCGCACAGCTCAACGCGACGGCCAAAAAAGTGGCCTGCGGCGCGGCGGAAAATGTGCCGCTGATCCGCGTGACCAACCTGGCACGCACCATGCGTCAGCTGCAGGAAGAAAATATCTGGATCGTAGGTACCGCAGGTGAAGCGGACCATACCCTGTTCCAGAGCAAAATGACCGGCCGCATGGCGCTGGTGATGGGTGCCGAAGGCGAAGGTATGCGTCGTCTGACCCGCGAGCACTGCGATGAGCTGATCAGCATTCCGATGGCGGGCAGCGTTTCGTCCCTGAACGTCTCCGTAGCAACCGGCATCTGCCTGTTTGAAGCGGTGCGCCAGCGCGGGTAGCCTGTTGTGCCGGGTGGCGGCTTCGCCTTACCCGGCCTACAAAAGCCCGATTCCGTAGGCCGGGTAAGCGCAGCGCCACCCGGCACATACCTCACTCCTCCAGCGACCGCAAATGGTCATCCTTCCTGAGCGTCATCAGCGCCACAATACTCACCACCGCCGTCGCCATGACGTAATATGCCGGAATATCCAGATTCCCGGTCTCTTTTATCAGTCCGGTAATGATTAAGCCCGCGCACCCCGAAAATATGGCGTTCGACAGTGAATAAGCCAGCCCCAGCCCGGTATAGCGCACTCGCGTCGGGAACATCTCTGACAACATGGCGGGTCCTGGTCCTGCCAGCATCCCCACCAGCCCACCGGCAATCAGCACCACTATCGCTTTCACCGCCAGGGTGCTGGATTCCGCCTGCAAAATTTTCAGCAGCGGCAGGGCAAGGATCAGCAGCAGTGCGGCGGCAATCACCATTACCGTGCGCCGTCCGATGCGGTCACTTAGGATCCCCGACGGAATAATGGTCAGCGCAAAGCCGATATTGGAGATCACCGCAATCAGTAGCGCCTGGTTAAAGCCGGTATGCAGGGCTGATTGCAGATAGGCGGGCATGATCACCAGATAGGTATAGCCCGCGGCAGACCACACCATCACCCGGCCGATCCCCATCACGATGGCCTTCAGGGTGTCACCGGTCCGCGCCTTCACCGCCACCGGTTTGGTTTGCTGTTTCACGAAGCTCGGCGTCTCTTCCATGCTCACCCGCAGCCACAGGGCCACCGCCCCCAGCGGCAGGGCGATAAAGAACGGGATGCGCCAGCCCCAGTCGTGTAAAGCTTCTGGCGTCAGCAACGCCGAGAGCAGCGCCACGATCCCCGCCCCGGCCAGCAGACCCAGCGCAACGGTAAAGGACTGCCATGCGCCGTACAGTCCGCGTTTGCCGCGTGGAGCGAACTCGGTCATCAGCGACACTGCGCCGCCATACTCGCCGCCGGCGAACAGCCCCTGCAGGATCCGCAGGCCGGTGATGAGCAGCGGCGCGGCAATGCCGATACTGGCATACACCGGCACGACGCCGATCGCCGCCGTGGCCAGGGTCATCATCACCAGCACGACGATCAGCGTGGGCTTGCGCCCGATACGATCGCCGAGCCGCCCGAAGACGATGGCACCCAGCGGACGGAAGAAAAAGGCGATAGCAAAAGAGGCGTAGGTGAGGATCAGGCTGGTCAGCCCGGCCTCACCGCTGAGCTGGAAAAAGTTTTTTGCAATCACGGTGGCCAGAAAACCGTACACCGCAAATTCATACCATTCGATAAAGTTACCAATAGAGCCAGCAACTAAAGCACGCTTATGGGCATCCGGCGCCCGCTGAGTGGATTGCATCGTTATTCTCTCCATGAGGGTAAGAATAAATTATTCACCATAAAAACAGATGAGAAATTTATTATTCGTTCATTGTGTGAGCTAATTCACGCTTGCAAGGGGCGATATTTTGCGACCGCTTTCGTGCAGCGTCTGCCCGCTCTGTCCATAATTACCTCATTGCCATAGAAGGAGGGATACATTATGCACTGGCAGACGCACACTGTTTTTAATCAGCCTGCGCCACTCACCAACAGCAACCTTTTTCTTTCCGACCGAGCCCTGTGTGAAGCGGTCAGCTGTGAAGGTGCCGACTGGGACGCCGAGCTACTCGCCAGTATCGGCCAGCAGCTGGGTACCGCAGAATCACTGGAACTGGGCCGCCTCGCCAACGTCAATCCACCCGAGCTGCTGCGTTTTGACGCCAGCGGAACCCGGCTGGACGATGTGCGCTTTCATCCCGCGTGGCATCTGCTGATGCAGGGCCTCTGCGCCAACCGGGTACATAACCTGGCGTGGGAAGAGGAGGCGCGCAAAGGGGCCTTCGTAGCCCGGGCAGCGCGTTTTATCCTGCATGCGCAGGTAGAAGCCGGCACGCTCTGCCCGATCACTATGACCCATGCCGCCACGCCGCTGTTGCAACAGGCGTTACCGCGATCCTTCCACGACTGGCTGACGCCGCTCCTTAGCGATCGGTATGACTCCCATCTGGCGCCGGGCAACCAGAAGCGCGGTCTGTTAATCGGTATGGGGATGACGGAAAAGCAGGGCGGATCGGATGTCCTCAGCAATACCACCCGGGCAGAGCGCTGCAGCGACGGCAGCTACCGGCTGGTGGGCCATAAGTGGTTTTTCTCGGTGCCGCAAAGCGATGCGCACCTGGTGCTGGCACAGGCGAAAGGCGGCCTGTCATGCTTTTTCGTTCCCCGTTTTCTGCCTGACGGCCTGCGCAATGCCGTGCATCTGGAGCGTCTGAAAGACAAGCTGGGCAACCGCTCCAACGCCAGCAGTGAAGCCGAGTTTCTCGACGCTACCGGCTGGCTGCTGGGCGAAGAGGGTGAAGGCGTGCGCCAGATCCTGAAGATGGGCGGCCTCACCCGTTTCGACTGCGCGCTGGGCAGCCACGGCCTGATGCGCCGGGCATTCTCGGTGGCGTTATATCATGCCCACCAGCGACAGACCTTTGGCAAAAACCTGATCGATCAGCCGCTGATGCGCGATGTGTTAAGTCGCATGGCGCTCCAGCTGGAGGGGCAGACGGCGCTCCTGTTCCGCCTGGCGCGGGCCTGGGATCGCCGTGACAGCGAGCACGAAGCTCTGTGGGCGCGGCTGTTTACCCCGGCCGCGAAACTGGCGATCTGTAAAGCGGGGATCCCGTTCGTCGCCGAAGCGATGGAGGTCCTTGGCGGCATCGGCTATTGCGAGGAGAGCGAGCTGCCGCGCCTGTACCGGGAGATGCCGGTCAACAGTATCTGGGAGGGCTCGGGCAATATCATGGGGCTGGATGTGCTGCGGGTGCTGGCGAAGCAGCCAGCGGTGATGGATCTGCTGGCCGATGATTTTGCCGACGTGAAGGGGCAGGATCGGCACTTCGATCGCAGCTGGCGTCAGCTACAGCAGAAGCTACGTAAACCACAGGAGGCGCAGGGAAGGGAGATCGCCCGGCAGATCTTCCTGCTGGGCGCGGGGGCACAGATGTTGCGCCATGCATCACCGCCGGTGGCGCAGGCCTGGTGCCGTGAAATGCTCGACGCCCGGGGAGGATCCCTGCTCAGCGAGCAGGTCCAGGACGACCTGCTGCTGCGCGCCACGGGCGGCGTGGCCTGATCCTTACAGGCGGAACAGGCTGACCAGATCGGTCAGGTGTGAACCCTTCCCGCGCAGAACCTGCGCCGTCTGTTCACTGCGCGAGACGCGGTCGGCGTTGATATGCGACGCTTCGCCGATATGCGTCATCGCCAGGTTCACCTGACCAATGCCTGCCGACTGCTCGCGGGAGGCATGGTTTATCTCCGTGACCAGCTGATTGATATTGTCGATGTGCTCGATGATGCTCTCCATCGCATGCCGGGTCTGCTCCGACAGGGCGTGGCCCTCGCTTACCTTGCTGAGCGTATCGCCAATCAGCTGTTCAATCTCCTTCACCGCATTGGCGCTACGCGCTGCCAGGGCACGGACTTCCTGGGCCACCACGGCGAAGCCTTTACCGTGTTCTCCCGCCCGGGCGGCTTCTACAGCGGCGTTCAGCGCCAGAATATTGGTCTGGAACGCGATCCCTTCAATTACCCGCGTGATGGCTTCGATGCGTTTCGATGCTTCGCGAATATCGTCCATGGTGGCAACAGCATTGCTGACGGTCTCTCCGCCCTGATGCACCGCCCGGGAGGTTTCGCCCACCAGCTGCTGGGTCTGCTCCATATTGGCCGCATTCTGCTGCACGCTGGCCGCCAGCTGCTCCATGCTGGCGGAGGTCTCTTCCACGCTGCTGGCCTGCTTGTTGATCTGCTCAGAGATCTCGCCGGTATCCGCTGCCAGGGCGTTGGTTCCCAGATGGATATCTCCCGCGGCTTCGCGCACCTGCAGCACGATTTTTTGCAGACCGCCGCCAATGCCGTTGATGGCATTGATCAGCTGGCCCACCTCATCCTGACGAGTGGCAGGCAGGGTAGCGCGTAGATCGCCGGCAGCATATTGTTCTGCCAGACCAATCACATCGCGCAGCGGGCGTGAAAGCCAGCGGCGGATGATAAACACGAACAGCATGGCGAAGAGTGCGGACAGGGCCACGCCGGCCAGCAGGAAGCGATCCCGCAGGCTGGTCACATCGGCCAGCAGGACGGTTTTATCCACCTCGCCCACGATGGTCCAGTTCCAGCCCGGGAGCGGCGTCCAGGCCATAATCAGCGTGCGACCATCGGCGCTCTGGCGCTCCAGGGTGCCGGATTTATCCCCCAACAGCTGCTGCTGAACGCCGTTCTCCCACGTCGGCAACCGCCCCTCTTCTACGCTATGGAACAGGTACTGGCCGTGATTTTTGCCGTTACTGCGGTCCAGCACAAAGAAGTGACCGCTCTCGCCCAGACGACGGCTGAGGATCTTTTCGCGCATGACGTTCCACGAGTGAGTAATGTCGACCCCAACGAAGATAATGGCGATCACCTGCCCGCCCGCGTCTTTTACCGGCTGATACTGGGTGATATAGCGTTTGCCGAACAGCAGGGCGAGGCCGCGATAAACCTCACCTTTGGTGACTACCGCCCAGGCAGGGCTGGCATGATCCAGTACCGTCCCGATGGCCCGATCGCCGTTCTCTTTACGCAGCGAGGTTGCCACGCGGACGAAGTCATCGCCGTTGCGGACAAACAGCGTCGAGATAGCACCGGTGCGATTCAGGAAATCATCGGGCGTGGTGTTGTTCTCATGGAGTTCCGTATCGCCGCCTTTCAGCAGCGGAACGTTCTGACCGTTGATGGTGCGGGGCTGGCTGACGTCAAGGCTCAGCGGCTGCGGCAAAAAGGTGGTGAACAGACGGGTATAGCTCTCCACCTCTTCGGTGAGGCTGGTATTGAACATCTGCACCATGTCCACCACGCCGGTGGACTGATTATGCAGGTCTTCGATAGCCAGGGATTCGAGTTTTTGACTGGTGTTATAGCTCAGGAGAAAAGTGAAAAGCAGAAAGAGTGTAGCGACACTCAAGCCGGTAAGCAGCGATAGCTTTGTGCCCAGACCTGCACGGCGAAAAAAGTTGATCATAAATTGCTCATTGCTAAAAAGGTAACGCTTTTCAACGGCAGAGCGGGGATAACATTTATTGGGTTTATGTAACAAAATGTTACAAGAATGTCTCGGGGTAGTAGCGGCAAGGATAATAGAATTGTAAATGTTAAAAAGCCACTCTTTTTTAGTGGCTTTTTATCGGCGCTTTTCAGGCGTAGAGAATGGCTTGTACCCGCCAGCGATCAACATGGCTGTCTTCCTGCATGGTTATGATGCGATACCACGACGCTCCCTGTTCATCTGCTTTAAGCGCGATCATGCGCTCTACATCCTGCGGACTCCCTGAGATATCACTCACGGAAATCAGTCCAATTTCATTCAAACCCGTCACACAATCAGCGCTGGCAAATTCGGCTGACTGAGCGGCAGTACTCACCAGACCGGCTGAGAGTAACAGTGAGGTCAAAGCAAGAGATCGTTTCATCGTCAGCTCCATTTTACGTGTCCCCGGTATCCGCCGGGCAATCCTTCGCTAATAAACTCGCTTCCATTGTCCCAGGCATGGAGTTTATTGTGGACAGGAAAACGTCTATGGACGCAAAGCAGTGTAAATGTCGTTTAAATACCGCGCGTTATTTACGGTATAAAATGGCCTGCGAGTACCATTGTCCCGTCACGATGGTTTCATCGATAAGGATAATGACGTAGTAATCTGCTTTCGCGGCGACGGCTTTTGCTTTGATGGCATCTTCCACATCTGCGGGAGAGCCTCGCTCAAGTGCGGTGACGGTACCCATCCGTTGTAATCCTTCCGTCTGATTACGACGAATTTCTTGTGGGTGGTCGGCAACCGGTGGTGCAGGCTGTGGCGTGCCTTCTAACGCGCTACATCCGCCCAACACCAGCATCAGCAATAAAGCAGCAAACCTTCGCATAACCATATCTCGTTTCCTGATAGCCATAGTGTAGAACTCTGTTGATTTAGGATTGGGGGAATGTTCCCAAATTGTTAGCTGTGGCGTAAATTTCGAATGAAAATTGTGCGAAAGCGTAATCCAGTTCTCAACATTTTAAATCACCCTTTAGCATGAGGCCCAATGATGATTGAACTTGAAATACGACAATTTGGCGACCATGAGAGTGTACATGCCGTTCCGGCGGGAAAACTGTCTCAGCCGTTGCCGGTTGTTATTTTTTATCATGGTTTTACCTCATCAAAGCTGGTCTACAGCTATTTTGCGGTTGCCCTGGCGCAGGCCGGTTTTCGGGTGGTAATGCCGGATGCACCGGATCATGGCGCACGCTTTACGGGGGATGAGCAGGCTCGTCTGGGGCAGTTCTGGCCGATCCTGCATGGCAACCTCACTGAATTTGCCGCGCTACGGGATGGTTTGTATCAGGCCAGGCTGGTGGCGGATGAACGTCTTGCGGTGGCCGGGGCCTCGATGGGCGGGATGACCGCGCTGGGCATCATGGCGCGCCATCCGGAGGTGAAATGCGTGGCAAGCCTGATGGGCTCTGGCTACTTTACCTCGCTAGCCCCTACGCTGTTTCCCCCACAGCCATCTGCGTCCTTCGCGGAGATGGTCTCTCCGCTTGCCGACTGGGAGGTAACGACCAGGCTACCCCGGCTGGCCGATCGTCCGCTGCTGCTGTGGCACGGGGAAGAGGATGATGTGGTGCCCGCCGCAGAGACCTTCCGTTTGCAGCAGGCATTGCGGCATGAAGGGCTGGACAAAAACCTGACCTGCCTGTGGGAGGCAGGGGTGAAACATCGCATTACGCCGACTGCCCTCGATGCCACGGTGGCGTTTTTCCGTCAGCATCTTTAAACGCGCAGGATCTTCACCCCCTGATCTTCCAGTTTCTGGAGGATCTGTGGGTCAGCACTTTTACCGGTGATCACCAGGTCTATCTGCTCGGCGCGGCTGAATAACATTCCCGCGCGCTCCCCGACCTTGCTGCTGTCAACCAGCACCACCAGTTTGCCGACCACGTTCAGCATGTTCTGTTCCGCCATCGCCGTCAGCATATCGGTTTTATACAGCCCTTCGGCGGTAAGTCCTTTCCCGCTGGTAAACATCCAGTGCCCGGCATAGAGCGTGTTCTCGCTGTCCTGCGGACTTAAGGTAATGGACTGGCTCTTGTTGTACTGTCCGCCCATGATCACCACGCTTTCGTGCTCCTGATCGATGAGGTAGTTGGCCAGCGGCAGGTAGTTGGTAATGATCTGCACCGGCTTGCCGCACATTTCGCGACCCAGCAGAAAGGCAGTTGAGCCACAGTTAATCACCACGCTTTCACCGGGATTCACCAGCTGGGAGGCGGCCCGGGCAATACGCACTTTCTCGTCATGATTCTGTGCCTGATGAATGTTCATCGGAGACCAGCGCGGGCGTTGTTGGCTGATCCCTTCCGCACCGTTACGCACTTTTTTCAGCTTCCCGCTTTCATCAAGTTTATTAATATCCCGGCGCGCGGTGGCAGGGGAAACGCCCAGCCGGGCAATCACTTGTTCCACGGTAACAAACCCCGTCTGCGCCAGGAGTTCGAGTAAGATTTGATGCCGCTGTGCTTCTGTCATGAGCTATTCCGAAATAAATTGATGTTAAAAGATGATATTTGAAATAGCCTGAAATTACTAAGTAAATGATGGGCTCGCCAGGCGCAGCGCCTGGCGAGGGGGAAGCAATTACAGGAAAGATTTGAACGGCAGATCCGGCTCAATGGTGAAGCAGTCGTCAAAGCCGCGCGGGTAGTGATACTCAAAATTGTCTTTATCCAGCGGCCAGGTAAACTTGCCGCCCACCTGCCAGATAAACGGCTTAAAGCCATATTTCAGTCGATCTTTTTTCATCTCCCACAGCACGCGGATCTCCTGCGGATCGGCCTGGAAGTTTGACCAGATATCGTGGTGGAACGGGATCACCACCTGAGTATTGAGGGCTTCTGCCATGCGCAGAATATCGGCACTGGTCATTTTATCGGTGATGCCGCGTGGATTCTCGCCATAGGAACCCAGCGCCACGTCGATATGGTGCTCGTTGCCGTGTTTGGCATAGTAGTTGGAGTAGTGCGAGTCGCCGCTGTGGTACAGGGTACCGCCCGGGGTTTTAAACAGATAGTTTACCGCGCGCTCGTCCATGCCGTCTGGCAGCACACCGGCTGCCTTCTGATCTGCCGGCAGCGTAATCAGCGCCGTACGGTCAAACGCATCCAGCGCGTGGATTTCAATGTCTTTGATTTTCACCACATCGCCCGGCTTCACCACGATGCAGCGATCCTGTGGCACGCCCCAGCCGATCCAGATATCCACGCAGGTTTGCGGGCCGATAAAGGGCACGTCTGGCGCACAGTTTTGCATTACGGCGGCGGCGACATTCACATCAATGTGATCGTTATGATCGTGGGTTGCCAGTACGGCATCGATCTGACGGATGGCGAACGGATCGAGGACAAACGGCGTGGTGCGCAGGTTCGGTTGCAGCTTTTGCACCCCCGCCATACGCTGCATCTGATGCCCTTTCTTCATTAGCGGATTACCGTGGCTTTGCTTGCCGGTCCCGCACCAGAAATCGACACAGACATTCGCGCCACCCTGAGATTTCAACCAGATCCCGGTACAGCCCAGCCACCACATGGCAAAGGTGCCTGGCGCAACCTGCTCCTGTTCAATCTCTTCATTCAGCCAGGTTCCCCATTCCGGGAAGGTGCTGAGGATCCATGATTCGCGGGTAATGGTGTTCACTTTACTCATTGTCAGACTCCCTCTTTCTCACAATTAATCATATGGTGATTTAATTTGATTGATATTGTCACCAATGATTCAGTAATGCAATGGCCTGATTACAGCAAAATGTCGCGTTGAAAGGACGTCCCTGACAAGGCCGATCTATGATTTTAGCTGTTGTATTTAAATATATTATTGAAATTAAATGATTTGTATTAGGTTGGTCTATTGTTGAAAAAGACATTGCTCTATGCAGGGAAATAATTTGCGTGATGCGTCACAAATAATCAAATGCAATCTTGTGGTGATTATTTGTGATTACTAGAGTGGTGGCCTGTTGTACGAGCACTACGCATCGTACTGCCTTTACCGGAGAGTGTTATGGAGATCCTCTACAGCGTCTTTACCGTCTTTTTTAATCAGGTCATGACCAATGCCCCGCTGCTGCTGGGTATCGTGACTTGCCTGGGTTATATCCTGCTGCGTAAAAGCGTGAGCGTGATAATCAAAGGCACCATTAAGACCATCATCGGTTTTATGCTGCTTCAGGCAGGTTCAGGTATTTTAACCAGCACCTTTAAGCCCGTTGTCGCCAAAATGTCCGAAGTTTATGGCATCAACGGCGCCATATCTGACACCTATGCTTCCATGATGGCCACCATCGAACGCATGGGCGATGCCTACAGTTGGGTGGGATACGCCGTGCTGCTGGCGCTGGCGCTGAACATTATTTATGTCCTGCTGCGCCGTATTACAGGCATTCGTACCATCATGCTGACCGGCCACATCATGTTCCAGCAGGCCGGGCTAATTGCCGTTTTCTTCTATATTTGCGGCTACCCAATGTGGACCACCATCATCTGTACGGCAGTGCTGGTGTCGCTCTACTGGGGTATCACCTCCAACATGATGTTCAAGCCAACCCAGGAAGTGACTGACGGCTGCGGCTTCTCCATCGGCCACCAGCAGCAGTTCGCCTCCTGGATTGCCTATAAAGTCGCGCCTTACCTCGGCAAAAAAGAGGAGAGCGTGGAAGATCTCAAGCTGCCGGGCTGGCTGAATATTTTCCACGACAACATTGTCTCGACGGCGATAGTCATGACCATCTTCTTCGGCGCGATTTTGCTCTCGTTCGGGATTGACGTTGTCCAGGCGATGGCGGGTAAAACCCACTGGACGATCTACATCCTGCAAACCGGTTTCTCTTTTGCGGTGGCCATTTTCATTATTACCCAGGGCGTGCGCATGTTCGTGGCCGAGCTCTCCGAAGCCTTCAACGGTATCTCTCAGCGCCTGATCCCCGGCGCGGTTCTGGCGATCGACTGTGCGGCTATCTATAGCTTTGCGCCGAATGCGGTGGTGTGGGGCTTTATGTGGGGCACCATCGGTCAGCTGATTGCGGTCGGTATTCTGGTGGGCTGCGGCTCTTCCATCCTCATCATTCCGGGCTTTATCCCGATGTTCTTCTCCAACGCCACCATTGGCGTGTTTGCTAACCACTTTGGCGGCTGGCGCGCGGCGCTCAAGATCTGCCTGGTGATGGGGATGATTGAAATCTTCGGCTGCGTGTGGGCGGTCAAGCTCACCGGCATGAGCGCCTGGATGGGGATGGCCGACTGGTCAATTCTGGCCCCGCCAATGATGCAGGGCTTCGCCTCCCTCGGCATCGTCTTTATGGCCGTCATTATTCTGATTGCCCTGGCGTATATGTTCTTCGCTGGCCGTTCGCTGCGGGCGGAAGAAGATGCGGAACAACAAACAGCAGAAGTTTCTGCTCACTAAGGAGTTTTGACTATGACCGTACGTATCCTGGCTGTGTGTGGCAATGGGCAAGGTAGCTCCATGATCATGAAGATGAAAGTGGACCAATTTTTAACCCAGTCAAACATTGACCACACGGTGAACAGCTGTGCGGTGGGTGAATACAAAAGTGAACTGAACGGCGCGGACATCATCATTGCCTCTACCCATATCGCCGGTGAAATCAGCGTCACAGGCAATAAATATGTGGTGGGGGTGCGCAACATGCTGTCGCCTGCGGACTTTGGCCCAAAACTGCTGGAAGTGATCAAAGAGCACTTTCCACAAGACGTGAAGTAAGGGGAGCCATATGAAACTCCGTGATTCGCTGGCTGAAAATGACTCAATCCTGTTACAGGCCGAGGCCAGCACCTGGCAGGAAGCGGTAAAGCTGAGCGTTGACCTGCTGGTTAAGGCCGATATTGTTGAGCCGCGCTATTACCAGGCCATTCTCGATGGCGTTGAGCAGTTTGGGCCGTACTTTGTGATTGCCCCGGGGCTGGCGATGCCGCATGGCCGTCCGGAAGAGGGCGTAAAAAAAACCGGTTTCGCCCTGGTCACCCTGAAAACGCCGCTGGTGTTTAACCACGAAGATAACGATCCGGTCGATATCCTCATCACCATGGCGGCCGTCGATGCCAACACCCATCAGGAGGTGGGCATCATGCAGATCGTCAATCTGTTTGAAGATGAAGCCAACTTTGACCGATTACGCGCCTGCCGTACCGGGCAGGACGTCCTGGATTTAATCGATAACGCCACTGCGGCGGCACTTTAAGAGGGAACGGAAATGTCATTACCAATGTTGCAGGTCGCGCTGGATAACCAAACCCTGGCCCACGCTTACGAAACGACACGTCTGATCGCCGAAGAGGTAGACATCATCGAGGTGGGCACCATTCTGTGCGTGGGGGAAGGCGTTCGCGCCGTGCGCGATCTGAAAGCGCTCTATCCTCACAAAATTGTGCTGGCTGACGCCAAGATCGCAGATGCGGGCAAAATCCTGTCGCGGATGTGCTTCGAAGCTAACGCCGACTGGGTGACAGTGATCTGCTGTGCGGATATTAATACCGCCAAAGGGGCGCTGGACGTTGCTAAAGAGTTTAACGGCGACGTGCAGATCGAACTCACCGGTTTCTGGACCTGGAAGCAGGCGGAAGAGTGGCGCGATGCAGGCATTCAGCAGGTGGTCTATCACCGCAGCCGCGATGCGCAGGCCGCGGGAGTCGCCTGGGGTGATGCGGATATCAGTGCCGTTAAGCGCCTGGCGGAGATGGGCTTTAAGGTCACCGTCACCGGCGGCCTGGCGCTGGAGGATCTGCCGCTGTTCAAAGGTATCCCGATTCATGTCTTTATCGCCGGGCGCAGCATTCGTGATGCTGCTTCGCCGGTGGAAGCGGCACGCCAGTTTAAACGTTCCATTGCCCAGCTGTGGGGATAAGGAGCGGTTATGTTAAGCAAGCAGGTGCCGCTAGGTATCTATGAAAAGGCACTCCCCGCCGGGGAGTGCTGGCTCGAGCGACTGAAACTGGCGCAATCGCTGGGTTTCGATTTCGTCGAAATGTCGGTGGATGAGACGGATGCGCGCCTTTCCCGTCTCGACTGGAGCCGCGAGCAGCGTCTGGCGCTGGTGAATGCGGTGGCCGAAACCGGCGTGCGCGTGTCCTCAATGTGCCTGAGTGCCCATCGTCGCTTTCCGCTGGGTAGTGAAGATGACGCCGTGCGCGCACAGGGGCTGGCGATCATGCGTAAAGCGATTCGCTTTGCCCAGGATGTAGGGATCCGCGTCATCCAGCTGGCAGGCTATGACGTTTACTACCAGCAGGCCAACAACGAAACGCGCCGTCGTTTCCGTGATGGTCTGAAAGAGAGCGTCGAGATGGCGAGCCGCGCCCAGGTGACGCTGGCGATGGAGATCATGGACTACCCGCTGATGAACTCCATCAGCAAGGCGCTGGGTTATGCTCACTACCTCAACAACCCGTGGTTCCAGCTCTATCCCGATATCGGCAACCTGTCCGCGTGGGATAACGACGTTCAGATGGAGCTACAGGCGGGTATTGGTCATATCGTGGCGGTACACGTCAAAGACACGCGGCCAGGCGTATTCAAAAACGTGCCGTTCGGCAGTGGCGTAGTGGATTTTGAGCGCTGTTTCCAGACGCTGAAAGAGAGTGGCTATTGCGGGCCCTGGCTGATTGAGATGTGGAGCGAAACCGCAGAAGATCCGCTGCAAGAGGTGGCAAAAGCCCGGGACTGGGTGCTGGAGCGGATGGCGCGGGCCGGGCTTATGGGAGGCGAAAATGCAGCAGCTTAAACAGCAGGTGTTTGAGGCCAACATGGATTTGCCGCGTTACGCTCTGGTTACCTTTACCTGGGGAAACGTCAGCGCCATTGACCGGCGTCGGGGGCTGGTGGCGATCAAACCCAGCGGCGTGGCCTATGAGGCTATGCGTGTGGAAGACATGGTGGTGGTGGATCTCGACGGCAAAGTGGTGGAGGGCCAGTGGCGGCCTTCGTCCGATACCGCGACCCATCTGGCGCTGTACCGGCGTTACCCCTCCCTTGGCGGCGTGGTGCATACCCACTCCACCCACGCCACGGCCTGGGCGCAGGCGGGGCTGGCTATTCCGGCACTGGGCACTACCCATGCAGACTACTTTTTTGGCGATATTCCCTGTACGCGGGCATTAACCGAAGAGGAGGTGCAAGGGGAGTACGAACTCAATACCGGCAGGGTGATCGTTGAAACCCTGGGTGAGAGCGAACCGCTGCACAGGCCGGGGATAGTGGTCTATCAGCATGGCCCCTTCGCCTGGGGTAAAGATGCGCACGATGCCGTGCATAATGCCGTGGTGATGGAGGAGGTGGCGCGAATGGCGTGGATAGCCCGCGGCATCAACCCTCATCTGCAACCTATAGACAGCTACCTGATGGACAAGCACTTTATGCGCAAGCATGGCCCGAACGCCTATTACGGGCAAAAATAAAAAAAGCCCCCGGGCAGGGGGCTAATTAGACTATGACAATATTTTCGTTGTTGGCTTTCCTGGTGCTAGCGTCAAAGCATTACCGGTAGATATCTGCGCTGACGTGCATATTGCCGTTGCTGCCCGGTTCACGGGTGAGCATGACGTGATAGTAGCGGGCATCCCGCGCTTCGGCTTCTGCAGTAATGGCTTCTGTTGCTTCGCTTTCCGTAGCGAAGTTGTGGTTGATATAAATGACGCCCAGACTTTGCACATCATCCATATTCCTGGCCTGTCGGCCGTCAACCTGAATCGCTGCTGTCGCGTTTGCACTGAGCAAAAGCGCAGCCAGAATGGCAAGGTTTATCTTTTTCATGATATGCGCTCCACGACAAACTACGGTGCGACGATAATCACTTCGGGTTTTGTCCTCAGAAGGGGTCTGATTAAAGTGTAACCCCTTATCTGGTGGGCAATGGCGACCATTTCTGATGCTGTTGTTCAAAAAAGCGCCGCGATCGTCCGTGAGCTATGGTAAATCACCCACTTAGACGAGCTTTGCGCTTTGTGCGAATTATTTGTGCAATGCGCTTGAGTTTCCAGGGGTCCGCAAGTATTATGACGCGTCAATTTTTCAGCCGACCTTTAACACGTTCCTTGCCTCCCCGGGCCTCGGCTGACCCAGACAGGAGGCTGAATAATCCGTAAGGAGCAATTCGATGCGTCATTACGAAATCGTTTTTATGGTCCATCCTGACCAGAGCGAACAGGTTCCGGGTATGATCGAGCGCTACACTGGTGCAATCACTGCAGCAGAAGGCACGATCCACCGTCTGGAAGACTGGGGCCGCCGTCAGCTGGCTTATCCGATCAACAAACTGCACAAAGCTCACTACGTTCTGCTGAACGTTGAAGCACCGCAGGAAGCGATCGATGAGCTGGAAACTAACTTCCGCTTCAACGATGCCGTTATCCGCAGCATGGTTATGCGTACCAAAAACGCAGTGACCGAAGCATCTCCGATGGTTAAAGCGAAAGACGAGCGCCGTGAGCGTCGCGATGATTTCGCAAACGAAACCGCAGATGATTCTGATGCTGGGGATTCTGAAGAGTAATTTCTGATGACCAACCGTCTGGTGTTGTCCGGTACCGTGTGCAGGACCCCCCTTCGTAAGGTCAGCCCATCAGGAATTCCTCACTGCCAGTTCGTGCTTGAGCATCGTTCAGTGCAGGAGGAAGCCGGGTTTCACCGGCAGGCGTGGTGCCAAATGCCCGTTATTATTAGCGGACACGAAAACCAGGCCATTACTCACAGTATAACGGTCGGTAGCGCAGTAACCGTTCAGGGGTTCATCTCTTGCCACAAGGCAAAGAACGGTCTGAGCAAAATGGTTCTGCATGCCGAGCAGATTGATTTGATAGATTCTGGAGACTAGCCATATGGCACGTTATTTCCGTCGTCGCAAGTTCTGCCGTTTCACCGCGGAAGGCGTTCAAGAGATCGACTATAAAGATATCGCAACGCTGAAAAACTACATCACCGAAAGCGGTAAGATTGTCCCAAGCCGTATCACCGGTACTCGTGCAAAATACCAGCGTCAGCTGGCTCGCGCTATCAAACGCGCTCGCTACCTGTCCCTGCTGCCGTACACTGATCGTCATCAGTAATCGGGCACGGTCCATTAATACGACTTTAAGAGGATAAGGTAATGCAAGTTATTCTGCTTGATAAAGTAGCAAACCTGGGCAGCCTGGGTGATCAGGTAAACGTTAAAGCGGGCTACGCTCGTAACTTCCTGGTTCCACAGGGTAAAGCTGTTCCTGCTACCAAGAAAAACGTAGAGTTTTTCGAAGCACGTCGTGCTGAACTGGAAGCCAAACTGGCTGACGTTCTGGCGGCTGCTAACGCTCGCGCTGAAGAAATCAACGCACTGGGCACTGTTACCATCGCGTCTAAAGCTGGCGACGAAGGTAAACTGTTCGGTTCCATCGGTACCCGCGACATCGCTGATGCAGTAACTGCAGCTGGCGTTAAAGTGGCTAAGAGCGAAGTTCGTCTGCCGAACGGCGTTCTGCGTACCACCGGTGAGCACGAAGTGGACTTCCAGGTTCACAGCGAAGTCTTCGCTAAACTGGTTGTTAACGTTGTTGCTGAGTAAGTAATTACTCGTCACCACGTCGAAGCGCCGGCCTTGTGCCGGCGTTTTGCTTTTTTAACGCGCCCTGTCCCACCTTTTGCCTTCCAGGGTAGCTATTCCTGCCGCATTCTCTGATAATAAAATGAAACGCCATTTTATCTTCGAGATTTGCTATGGACTCCGTTCTGCCCACGCCGATTTTTGCCCGTAAAAACATCGTTTTCGCCAGCGCGACGCTGTGCTGTTTGTTATGGGGAAGCTCCTATCCCGCCATTAAAAGCGGCTACGAACTCTTTCAGATTGCGACCAACGATATTTCATCAAAAGTCGTCTTTGCGGGTTATCGCTTTGTGTTTGCCGGCCTGCTGTTGCTGCTGTTAGCCCTTGCCCAGCGCAAGCCAATTGGTCGGCTCAGCCCCCGGCAGTTTGGACAGCTGACGGTACTGGGCCTGACGCAGACGGCTATCCAGTACACGTTCTTTTATATCGGTCTCGCTTACACGACGGGTGCCAAAGGGTCGATCATGAACGCGACCGCCACCTTCTTTAGCGTCATGCTGGCGCACTTTATCTATCAGAACGACAAGATCAGCTACAACAAAGCCCTCGGTTGTATCCTCGGTTTTGCCGGGGTAATGATCGTGAACTTCAATAGCGGCCTGCAGGACTTCCACTTTGTCTGGAATGGAGACGGTTTTGTGGTGCTGGCGGCGTTTATCCTTTCAGCGGCCACGCTGTACGGCAAACGTATTTCTCAGACGGTCGACCCGATGGTGATGACCGGCTGGCAGCTGGCGATAGGCGGGGTGATGCTGGTTGTCGGAGGCTATATCACAGGCGGAACGCTGGCAGTACCCAGCGTCAAAGCGGCGGCCATCCTCGGTTATCTGACCCTGCTCTCCTCGGTGGCGTTTGCGCTGTGGAGTTTGCTGCTGAAGTACAACCGCGTCAGTATGATTGCACCCTTCAACTTCTTAGTGCCGGTGGCAGGAACCGTCCTCTCTGCGATTTTCCTCGGGGAGAATATCCTTGAGATCAAATATGCCGTGGCGCTGGTGCTGGTCTGCTCGGGGATCTGGTGGGTCAACAAAGTGAGTGGAAAACAGGCCCGGTAAGCAACGCGCTACCGGGCGGACTGCTATTTAGCGCGGATAAAGCTGCCGTCAGACTGACGGGTAAACAGCACCTGCTGACCATTGCCGCTGTCAATGGTCAGCCCTGTCACCACGCCGCTCGCATTCTGGCGGATCTGCACCATCTGACCATTTTGCAGATTGCTCAGCGGCTTGCCCGCACCTTCAACCTGCGCCATCGCATAGACATCGGTCGGCGGCAGGTTGTGATCGCGGAACAGCTGCGCCATCGTTTTGCCCGGCTCTACGCGGTAGGAACGCCACTGCTGTTCGATACCCGGCACCGGCTGCGACTGCACGGGCGCGGCGGCCTGCTCCTGGGGTTGCTCTTCCTGAATCGGCTCCGGCTCAACCGGCGCCATCTGGCCCGGATCGTTAGAGGGGGAAACCAGCTGCGTCTGCATCGGTTGGCTATCGGGCTGCGGCTGCGTCTGCGAACGGAAATCCAGTTCGGCATCCCGGCGCACAGGCGCTGTCGCGCTGTCGTCAGCGCCTGGCAGCAGAAAACCAACAATAACCATCAGCGCACCGATGATAATGCCTCTGCGGTGCAGGGGCGGCAGCGGGTCCATGATGCGAAAGTTGTCTGGCGCATGCCAGATTTTCGTCAGGGTAGGTTTTAGTTCAAATGGCCCGGGCATGGCTCTCCTCCTGCTCCGCGTCTTTTTTCCTGTCCCGAGAAGTATAGTTTGCTAACTGCCTGATGAGCATTGCAAAGACGGCTTCCGTGACACACATTCGGGAAAAATCCAGATAGTCTCTATTGTTTCCGTTTCATCGCAATTTGTCATCTTTCCATAAGACAAAGTTTTACCGGATGGAAGGTGGCTGTTATGCTGCCCGCTACTTTAAATGTGATGGAAGGAAATCCCATGACCACCCCGACTTTTGACACAATCGAAGCGCAGGCAAGCTACGGTATTGGTTTGCAGGTAGGACAGCAGCTGAGCGAATCAGGTCTGCAGGGTCTGTTACCGGAAGCGCTGGTGGCGGGTATCGCCGATGCGCTGGAAGGTAAGCACCCGGCGGTTCCGGTTGATGTGGTTCACCGCGCGCTGCGCGAAATCCACGAGCGTGCTGACACCGTCCGTCGCGCGCGTTTTGAAGAGATGGCAGCGGCAGGCGAGAAGTTCCTCGAAGAGAACCGTGAGCGCGAAGGCGTGAACAGCACCGAAACCGGCCTGCAGTTCCGCGTGATCAATCAGGGTGACGGCGCAATCCCGGCACGTACCGACCACGTTCGCGTGCACTACACCGGTAAACTGATCGACGGCACCGTGTTCGACAGCTCCGTTGCCCGCGGCGAACCGGCTGAATTCCCGGTAAACGGCGTGATCCCAGGCTGGATCGAAGCTCTGACCCTGATGCCGGTTGGCTCCAAATGGGAACTGACTATCCCTCAGAACCTGGCCTACGGCGAGCGTGGCGCAGGCGCATCCATTCCGCCATTCAGCACCCTGGTCTTTGAAGTCGAGCTGCTGGAAATTCTGTAATTCCGCGCACTTTCCTCTCCCCAGCAGGGGAGGGGAAATCAGTTAAAAAACCTATAGTTACGCGCTAATCAACAGATTATCTTGCAAATGACCGCATTAAGTGTATTTTTGTGAGCTGTTTTGCGTGGCTTGAGTGATATGACACTCATTTTCAACATATTGTTAACATAATATTTAAATCATAGTATTCATCCCGCCGATTCTTACCTAATATCGATGAGTCCTTAACCGGGCCGTCGCTTTTCGACGTAATAAAGGGCCAGAAGAGCCTAAACAACACAGGCAGTTACAACAGGAAAACATCACATGGTAGATCAGGTAAAAGTCGTTGCCGACGAAGAGGCACCGTCTGAACAGTCGCTACGGCGTAATCTCACAAATCGTCATATTCAGCTTATCGCCATCGGCGGGGCCATCGGCACCGGGCTGTTTATGGGATCAGGCAAAACCATCAGCCTTGCCGGTCCGTCGATCATTTTTGTCTATATGATTATCGGCTTTATGCTCTTTTTCGTGATGCGGGCAATGGGAGAGCTGCTGCTCTCGAATCTCGAATACAAATCCTTCAGCGACTTTGCCTCCGACCTTCTCGGGCCGTGGGCGGGTTACTTTACCGGCTGGACCTACTGGTTCTGCTGGGTGGTCACCGGGATGGCCGACGTCGTCGCCATTACGGCCTATGCGCAGTTCTGGTTCCCCGGGCTGTCGGACTGGGTTGCCTCGCTGGCGGTAATTGTTCTGCTGCTGAGCCTTAACCTCGCCACCGTAAAAATGTTCGGTGAGATGGAGTTCTGGTTCGCGATGATCAAAATCGTCGCTATCGTTGGCCTGATTGTGGTCGGCCTGGTGATGGTCATGACCCACTTTACCTCCCCGAGCGGCGTTGAGGCCTCGTTCTCCCATCTGTGGAATGACGGCGGCTGGTTCCCGAAAGGGCTGAGCGGATTCTTTGCCGGCTTCCAGATTGCGGTCTTCGCCTTCGTGGGGATTGAGCTGGTAGGTACGACAGCTGCTGAAACCAAAGATCCTGAGAAGTCTCTGCCGCGGGCGATTAACTCGATTCCCGTGCGTATCATCATGTTCTACGTCTTCGCGCTGATCGTGATTATGTCGGTCACGCCGTGGAGCTCCGTTGTCCCAACCAAGAGCCCGTTCGTTGAGCTGTTTGTGCTGGTGGGTCTGCCGGCAGCGGCGAGCCTGATTAACTTCGTGGTGCTGACCTCCGCGGCCTCGTCGGCTAACAGCGGCGTGTTCTCCACCAGCCGTATGCTGTTCGGCCTGGCGCAGGAAGGCGTGGCGCCGAGCGCGTTCGCCAAGCTCTCAAAGCGTGCGGTACCGGCAAAAGGGCTGACCTTCTCCTGTATCTGCCTGCTGGGCGGCGTGGTGATGCTCTACGTGAACCCAAGCGTGATTGGCGCATTCACCATGATCACCACGGTCTCGGCGATCCTGTTCATGTTCGTCTGGACCATCATACTGTGCTCGTACCTGGTGTACCGCAAACAGCGTCCGCACCTGCATGAAAAATCCATCTACAAGATGCCGCTTGGCAAGCTGATGTGCTGGGTCTGCATGGCGTTCTTCGTGTTTGTGCTGGTGCTGCTGACTCTGGAAGAGGATACCCGTCAGGCGCTGATCGTGACGCCGCTGTGGTTTATCGCGCTGGGACTGGGCTGGCTGTTTATTGGTAAGAAAAGAATGGCTGGCGTAAGGTAAAAGCGAAACGGCAACGTCGGTTGCCGTTTGTAGGCCCGGTAAGCGCTAGCGCCACCGGGCTTTTTTTATTCCCCGGCCAGCGCCCGTGGGAACAGCACGTTATTCTCGAGGCTGATGTGCTCCATCAGGTCGTCGATCATCTCGTTAATCCCGTTATACATTGCGCGCCAGGTGGTGCAGGCATCTGCCGGCGGGGTCACGTTGTTGGTGATGTGCTTGATCACCTCCACCAGTTCACCGGCGTCGTCATGCTCGCTTTCCATCACGCTGATAGGCCCCATCGCCTGGCTACCCATCCCCTGTTTGATCATCGGGAACAGGATCTGCTCCTCTTTCATCATGTGGCTGGAGAGCTCTTCGTGCAGCATGGTCAGGTTCTTCGCCAGACCGCGCGGGACAGAGGCTTTCTCCGCATGGACGCGCTCAACTTTGGTCGCCTGCAGGATCAGTTCCGGCAGCTGCTCACGATGGCGGTCATGGTAGCGGACGATGATGTGATTGATGATTTCGCCCAGCGCCACGCTGCGCCAGTCTTTTTCCAGCGGCTGCTCAGCCAGTTTTGCCAGTTCAGCTTCGATGAGGTCCAGATCCAGTTCCTTACGCGATGCCGCCCGCGCCAGGGTTTGCTTACCGCCGCAGCAGTAATCCATATCGTATTTACGAAACAGCGCGGAAGCGCGTGGGATGGAGAGCGCCAGCTCGCCTAAAGGTTGGTCGCGGAAGGCCATGGTCGTTACCTCATCGTTATTTGATAAGATGCATTTTAAATGCATCTTTAAGATGAAGATATAACCCTTTAGGAGCAGAGGGTAAAAAGGAGGGTAATTCACAAAACTTTCTTATGGTTTAACTTGCTGAATGGATTTAATTATTTCCAAAAAATAGGGTGGTTAGACCACGAAACGTTAAATAACACGCCTGCTCTGCCGATATGTCCTCAACAGACAATGTCCTGCACATAAGGTTAAGAATGTTTAAACGGATTAAAGTAATCACCCTGTTAGTCTCGGTACTGCTGGTGCTCGGGCTGATGCAAATCATCGCCGCGACGGTTTTTATCAATGCCCTGAACAATGATAAGAGCAATTTCACCGTCTCCCAGCTGTCAAGCCAGAACGTGGCAGAGTTTACCGACGCGTGGATCAGTCTGAACCAGGCGCGCGTTACCCTTAACCGCGGCATGCTTCGTCTGCAAAGCAGTACGGCGACCGAGATCAACGGCACGCAGCTGGGCGAGCTGGTCACCGCCGGGAAATCCCTGCTGGCCGAAGCGCAGGGGCACTACGACAAATACTATGCCCTGCCGGAAACACCGGGTATGGATGAGAAGCTGGCCGATCGGCTGGAAGAGCAGTATCGCGCTTACCACACCACGCTGACGAAAATGAACGCACTGTTGGCCGAGGGCAAGCTGGACGATATGTTCAAGCAGAATGCCGAGAAGAAGCAGGTGGCGATGCAGGCTGTTTACCGCGAATGGCGTGAAGCGCAGGCGAAGCTGACCAGCGCGGGCATCACCGATAACGAGAACGACTACCAGCGTATCCTGTGGATCCTCTCGGCCATTATGGTGGTTGTGGTGGCGGTGATTGTCGCCAGCTGGATCGCCATGCGCAACGTGCTGCTGAAGCCGCTGCATGAGGTAATTGCGCATATTCGCGCCATTGCCGCCGGCGATCTGACGCAACCGATCGATGCCCGGGGTCAAAATGAAATGGCGCTGCTGGCGCATAACGTTCACGAAATGCAAAAGGCGCTGGCCAACACCGTGGGCGTGGTCCGCGATGGGGCGGACACCATTTTCACCGGCGCCGGTGAAATCTCCGCAGGCAGCAACGACCTCTCTTCCCGCACCGAGCAGCAGGCGGCCTCGCTGGAAGAGACCGCAGCCAGCATGGAGCAGTTAACCGCCACCGTGAAGCAGAACGCCGATAACGCCCGTCAGGCGTCACGGCTGGCGCTGGATGCCTCCTCTACCGCGAAGAAAGGCGGAAACGTGGTTGAAGGCGTGGTGCGCACCATGGACGAGATCGCCACCAGCTCCAGCAAGATTGCCCAGATCACTAACGTGATTGATGGCATCGCCTTCCAGACCAACATTCTGGCGCTGAACGCGGCGGTAGAAGCGGCGCGTGCCGGCGAGCAGGGGCGCGGATTTGCGGTGGTGGCAGGGGAAGTCCGTACCCTGGCCCAGCGCAGCGCCCAGGCCGCGAAAGAGATCAAAGGCCTGATTGACGACTCTGGCGCGCGCGTCAGCGCGGGTTCCGCACTGGTGAATGAAGCCGGCGCGACGATGGCGGAAATCGTCAGCGCCGTCACCCGCGTGACCGACATCATGGGCGAAATCGCTTCCGCTTCGGATGAGCAGAGCCGCGGTATCGACCAGGTGGGTCAGGCGGTGGCCGAAATGGATCGTGTGACCCAGCAGAACGCCTCGCTGGTTGAGGAGTCTGCGGCGGCGGCGGCGGCGCTGGAAGAGCAGGCGGCGCGCCTGAACGAGGCGGTGGCGGTGTTTAAGATTGTTCACGGTCAGGCGGCCAAAGCGGCACCAGTGAAAACCTATACCGCAAAAGCGAAACCGGTGCTGGCCACAACGGACGCTAACTGGGAAACCTTCTGACAGACGCCGGGTGGCGCTAACGCTTACCCGGCCTACGAAACCTGCCGGGTGGCGGCTTCGCCTTACCCGGCCTGGGAAACCGTAGGCCCGGCAAGCGTAGCGCCGCCGGGCAATATCTACAGCTCCGAAGCCGGAACGACCAAGGGTTTTTCCGGCTTCGCGCTGACCGCGATCACCACTCCCACCACCAGCAACACAATCCCCGTGCCGGTTAACAGCGGCGGCAGACTCTGGCGCATCAGGAAGGTATACAGCAGTCCGGCCAGGGTTTCGAAAACGATCAACGGCCCCAGGATCACCGTCGGCAATTTCTGGCTGGCGACGTTCCAGCACAGAGCACCTACCCACGAGCAGCAGACGGCAATCGCCACCATCAGCCCGAGGAAGACCCAGGGACGCGGCCCCAGCGGCAGGGCGAAGTCCGGCTGCTGCACGTTCAGCCAGGCGCAGGCGGCGAGATAGCCCAGCAGCGATACCGGCAGCGTTACCAGCGCCTGCGCGGTAGCCCACATCATCGGATGTTTGTCCGGATTTTCCCGCAGCCAGCGGGCATTACGCAGGGCATACCATGCCCAACAGACCACCGACACCGACGCCAGCAGGATCCCCGAGACATAGCGCCAGCCGCTGCCTCCAGCCACGCCGTGCCGCAGCTCGGCAATGTTGACGCAGGCCAGCCCCAGGGCAATGGCGATCAGCCCGGGCACCATCTTCGACCATGCCAGCTTGCCGTCGCGCTGGCTGTAGAGCAGATTGGCGAACACCGGGATCACCACCGGCAGCGTGCCGATGATCATCGTTGAGACGGGGGCCCCGGTACGCTGAATGGCGCTCGCCAGACAGATGTAATAGATGAGGTTGCCCATCATGGTCAGCGCCAGCGCGGTCAGCCAGTCGCGACCGGTAAGCTGGCGTAACCGCGCGCGGCCGAGCCAGGCGATCGGCAGGGCGATCAGCCCCAGCGCCAGGTAACGCCCCATCGACTGCAACGCCGCCGGGTACTCCGGCACAATCAACGGGCCGACAAAAATCAGCCCCCACATCAACCCTGCAAGCAGGGCATACAACACGCCGCTAACCATTTTTCTATCCATTTTCGCTGAACCTGCTGGCAGTGTAGAAAGGCAAAAGGGGGGCGTATTGTATGAGATTGCGCATTAGCGCTTCGCGACCTGTTTCTGGTAGCGCACGGGGGTGATGCCGTACCGACGCGTAAACGCCCGGGTCAGGTGCGACTGATCGGTCAGGCCCGTCGCGGCGGCCACTTCTGCCGCCGGGAGCCCTTGAGTAAGAAAGGCTTTGGCGCGCCACAGGCGGATCGCCATCAGCATCTGGTGAGGCGTGACGTGAAAATGGGCCTTAAACTGGCGCTGGAAATGATACGGGCTGAGCGACACCACCTGCGCCAGCTCATCGAGGGTCAGGGAGTGCATATAGTTGTCATGCAGATAGTCGCGCACGCGCTCGAAGCGATGCGTCCCTTCGTGCAGAACCGGGGCATGGCGCGCCAGCGGCTGGAAGGTATCAATCAGATCCAGCAGCATTCCCTTTTGCGCCAGCGGATCGTCGGTATGCCACAGGCCATAGATCAGCTGCCCGATCTGCTGCGAACGGCGGGGATCGTGGCGGGTGACCTCGCTGAACCACCAGTGGCGGATACCCGTCACCTCTTCCAGCAGATCCGGCTCGAGGTAGATCATGCGGTAGCGCCAGCCGTCGGCGGTTTCGGCCTCGCCGGTATGCAGCTCATCGGGATTCATGGTCACAACGGAATGGACGGGAGCGACGTACTGCGTTCCGCGATAGCGAAAGCGTTCGGCACCGGCTTCAATAGCGCCGATACCGAAGGCCTCGTGGGTGTGGGGCTCAAAGGCGTAGCGGGAGATATGGGCGTGATACAGCTCCACGCCCGGCAGCTGCGCCAGATGGCGAAAGCGCGCGCTGTCTCTCTCATCGAAGAACTGTTCGGGTACGCCTTGCACGGTGAGCCTCCTCGCGGGTCAGATCTCATTATCAGAGATGACCCGCAGGGATGCCACAATAATTAACCAGCTTTTAACAATTACAGGATGCCCTTCACGCTCTCGGCCAGGGAGGTAGTCGGACGTCCCAGCAGCGCGCGCAGAGTATGGCTGTCATCAAACAGACCGCCCTTCGAGGCACCAACGTCGGAGTCGGCCAGCATATCCGCCAGGCCCGCCGGTAAGCCCACGCCCTTCAGCGCGGCGGCAAAATCGGCTTCGCTCAGGTTCTGGTACACCACGTTTTTCCCGCTCTGGCGGCTCAGTTCGGCAGCCAGGTCGCCTAACGTCCACGCCTGGTCGCCTGCCAGCTCATAGACTTTACCGGCATGACCCTCTTCGCTGATGACGCGGGCCGCAGCGGCGGCATAGTCGGCGCGGGTGGCAGAGGCGATTTTGCCTTCATCCGCAGAGCCGATGAACACGCCATGCTCAAGAGCCGGTGGGGCGCTGGCGAGGTAGTTTTCGGTATACCAGCCGTTACGCAGCAGGGCGTAAGGAATGCCGGAGGCTGCCAGCGCTTTTTCGGTGTCGACGTGTTCCACGTGCAGCCCCAGCGGGGAAGTGTCGGCATGCAGCAGGCTGGTGTAGGCGATAAATTTCACGCCCGCCGCCTTCGCCGCGTTAATCACGTTCTGATGCTGCGGTGCACGCTGGCCCACTTCGCTGGAGGAGATCAGCAGCAGTTTATCCACGCCCGCAAGCGCGGCAGTGAAGGCGGCCTGGTCGGTGTAATCGGCCTGACGGACGGTCACCCCCTGCTGGCTCAGCGCGTCGGCCTTCGCCGGGTTACGCACAATGGCGACCAGCTGGCTGGCCGGAACGGTTTTCAGCAGCTGTTCAATAACGAGTTGGCCAAGCTGGCCGGTAGCGCCGGTAATCGCGATCATGATGAATATCCTTCGTCTCGTGTGAATGTTGTGGCACACTAACACTCAAGCTAACTTTTAGTAAGTACGTACAAAAAGGTAAGTATCAAATGACGAATCCAACCCTTAGCGAGCAACTGCGCGACGGCAATCTCTTTGCCGAGCAGTGCCCTTCCCGGGATGTGCTCAAGCATGTGACCAGCCGCTGGGGCGTGCTGATCCTGGTGGCGCTGCGTCAGGGGACGCACCGCTTTAGCGATCTGCGCCGCAAGATGGGCGGGGTGAGCGAGAAGATGCTGGCCCAGTCGCTGCAGGCCCTGGAGCAGGATGGGTTTATTAATCGCGTGTCGTACCCGGTGGTACCCCCGCACGTGGAGTACAGCCTGACGCCGCTGGGAGAGGAGGTGAGCGAGAAAGTAGCGGCGCTGGCCGACTGGATCGAGCTGAATTTACCCCAGGTGATGAGCAACCGGGACGAGCGTGCGGCGTGATTGCCTGGCTGGCGGTTTTGTAGGCCCGGCAAGCGAAGCGCCGCCGGGCATTGTGCGGCCTGATTGCCGGGTGGCGGCTGCGCCTTACCCGGCCTACGAAACTACAAAAACCGCACTTGCTTTTACCTGCTTAAATCTACCTGATAAATCGCGAACCCAATCTCATCGGTCGCGACCTGCTGCATCGGATACTGCGCTTTCTCTTTGATAAACGCCGCCGCTTTCTCGGATGGCGATGTCTCAAAGCGAACATCCAGCTTCACGTCGCTGTGGATCGGCGCCAGACGCCAGTTGTTATCCGCTGCCGGGTGGATTTCACCCGATTTTTTCGACTGCTCTCCGATCCACGCCGCCAGCACCGAGCGGTTCTCGTCCGGGGAGGCGAAGGCGATATGGCTGTCGCCGGTCCCGGCAAACTTACCGCCGTAGGCGCGATAGTTGTTGGTCGCCACCAGGAAGGTCGCTTTTGGATCGATCGGCTTGCCGTTGAAGGTCAGATTCTTGATACGCTCCGCCTGAGCATTCACCACCTGGCACTCGCCGTCATATTTCGCCGGCCGGGAGACATCAATCTGGTACTCCACGCCGTCGATCACGTCGAAGTTATAGGTGCGGAACCCGTCCCAGTTGATCAGCGACTGCGGCTGGGTGCTGTTCTTATCGATTTGGTTGAACTGTCCGGCCGAGCACTCCAGCCACTCCTTCACCTCCTGGCCGGTGGCTTTGACCACCACCAGGGTGTTCGGATAGAGATAGAGGTCGGCGGCGTTACGGAAGGTCAGCTGGCCTTTTTCCACTTCGACGTAGCTGGCCGGATCGTTCTTGCGCCCGCCCACCTTAAACGGCGCGGCGGCGGAGAGCACCGGCAGTTTCGCCAGGTCCGGATCGCCCTGAATATAGCGCTCCACGTAGGCTTTCTGCGCCATGTTCACCACCTGCACGGTGGGATCGTCCTGCACCAGCGACAGGTAGCTGTACATGTTGTCGGAAGACTTACCGATCGGCTTGCTGACAAACTCGCGGGTGGCGTCGTGGTCGTGCTTCAGCACCTCGACGATCTTTTTATCCTCGCCCACCAGCGCTTTTTTGGCCGCCAGATCGTAAATCGGTCGCGCTTCGGCCTTCGACTCAGTGACCTGCCATTTGCCGCCGTCATTATTCAGCACCAGATCGACCACCCCAAGGTGATCGCCCCACATGCCCGGCATCACCGCGGGCACGCCGTTGAGCGTCCCTCTGGCAATGTCCGCCCCTTTAATGCTGGCGAAATCTTTGCCCGGGAACACCGCGTGGGCGTGACCGAAGAGAATGGCGTCGACGCCTTTCACTTCGCTGAGGTAGTAGACCGAGTTTTCCGCCATCGCCTGATACGGATCGGCAGAGAGACCGGAGTGGGCCACCACCACCACCAGATCGGCGCCTTTCTCGCGCATCTCCGGCACATACTTACGGGCGGTTTCGGTAATGTCGTTGACCGTCACTTTGCCGCTCAGGTTGGCCTTATCCCAGGTCATGATCTGCGGCGGCACAAAGCCGATATAGCCAATCTTCAGGGTCTGCGGTTTCCCGTCCTGGTCGACCACGGTAGTCTCTTTGATCAGATAAGGGGTGAACAGCGGCTTGTTGGTCTTAACGTCGATGATATTGGCGTTAACGTACGGGAATTTGGCCCCGGACAGCGCCATGTGCAGATAATCCAGCCCGTAGTTAAACTCATGGTTACCGAGGTTGCCCACCGCGTAACCCAGCGTGTTCAGCGCCTTGTAAACCGGGTGGATATCGCCCTTTTTCAGACCTTTCGCCGCCATGTAATCGCCAAGCGGACTACCCTGAATTAAGTCCCCGTTATCGACCAGCACGCTGTTTTTCACTTCGCTGCGGGCGGCGTTAATCAGGCTGGCGGTGCGCACCAGACCAAACTTTTCCGTCGGCGCATCTTTGTAGTAGTCGAAGTCCATCATATTGCTGTGCAGGTCGGTCGTTTCCAGAATGCGGAGATCGACCGTCGCCGCCTGTACGCTCGCTGCAATCAGCGTCGCCAGGAGCGTTGCGCTAAACTTAATCATCAGAGGAGTCCTTTTTTTGAACCAGGCCACAAAAGAATATGTATCTATATTTTTTTGCTTACAGAATTGTGAATCCTGCCAGAAAAAAGAGCCCTGAAACCGGAATTGCTTCACAGATAGCGGATTTATTCACAATGCGATATAAATAAAACAAAGAGTTAAACCCACTGTGTTAACAAAGAGGTGGAGAATGTTAGATAAAATTTGTCAGCTCGCACGGGATGCGGGCGATGCCATTATGCAGGTCTATGATGGCAAGCTCCCGATGGACGTGATCCAAAAAATCGATGACTCACCGGTGACCGCCGCCGATCTCGCGGCGCACGGGGTGATCCTGCAGGGTCTGCAGGCGCTGACGCCCGATATTCCGGTGCTGTCAGAAGAAGATCCTCAGCCCTGGGACGAACGCCAGCACTGGCAGCGTTACTGGCTGGTCGATCCGCTGGATGGCACCAAGGAGTTCATCAAACGTAATGGTGAATTCACCGTGAACATTGCCCTGATTGAGAAAGGCAAAGCGGTGCTGGGGGTGGTCTATGCCCCGGTGCTGAAGGTGATGTACAGCGCCGCCGACGGCAAAGCGTGGAAAGAAGAGTGCGGCGTGCGTAAGCAGATTCAGGTGCGTGATGCCCGTCCGCCGCTGGTGGTGATCAGCCGTTCGCACTCGGATAACGAACTGCAGGAGTATCTGCATCAGCTGGGTGAGCATCAGACAACCTCGATTGGCTCCTCGCTGAAGTTCTGCCTGGTGGCAGAAGGGCAGGCGCAGCTCTATCCTCGTTTCGGGCCGACCAACGTCTGGGATACGGCGGCAGGCCACGCCGTTGCCGCCGCCGCGGGAGCGCACGTTCACGACTGGCAGGGCAAGCCGCTCGACTATACCCCGCGTGAATCCTTCCTCAATCCCGGCTTCCGGGTCTCGCTTTACTGACCGAGCAGCTTATGCAGCAGGGCAATCACCTGCTGCACCTCTTCCTGGGTCAGCGCCCCGTCTTTCGCCCACTGAACGCGGCCCTCTTTATCCAGTACGGCCGCCGCTGAACTCTCTTCTTCCAGCTGCCACGCGCCGCGTGCCGTACCGTTACTGTCGACGATGATCTGCGACCACGGATAGAGCTTTTTATTGCTCTCCAGGCTGCTGCGCACAAACATGCCCGAGCCCGGGATCGCATCGTCGGTGTTGACGATGGTGGTGGTCTGGTAACTATCTTTTGGTAAATGTGCCGACTTGATCGCTTCAATCAAGGTTGCGTTTTTCTCTTTTGCCGACGAGCGGCCGGCAATATGTAGCACAACTCGCACTTTGCCTGGGAGCTGCGCGCTATTCCATTTTTTGTAGCTAAACTCATTATTGTCGAGGATCAATTCTCCCCGGTCGGCAATGCCCACCGGCGGCACACGTTGTCCCTTCTCGAAATTATGTGCAGAAGCCATCAGTGGCAGCAACAGGCAGGCAGTTGCCAGGATGTTACGTAGGGTCATGGTGTTTCCTTATTTTTTTGGCAGGTGATCCGACCACTTGGTCATAGGTTTTAATCATAAGTGCGATCGCGGCGCTTTACCCGCAATCCCGGTGCCAGAGTGAGGGGGAACGCACATATCTGCACAAAAACGAAGGCATATACTGTTCGAAAGTGACCATTGCAAAGAATATTCTGATTATTTGTCATCAAAAGGTAAATAAACTTATGCAGACTGGGTGTCACCGTTTTTCTCGTCTATAGTCATTGGGCAACAAAATTTGCGCTCCAGAGAGTCGGCCCGATTGTGGCGCCGCAAGAGCGTATGATTCGCAGGAGATAATAGAATGAAAATTTTTCAACGCTACAATCCGCTTCAGGTGGCGAAATACGTAAAAATCCTGTTCCGTGGACGGTTGTATATCAAGGATGTTGGCGCTTTTGAGTTTGATAAGGGCAAAATCCTTGTCCCAAAAGTGAAGGATAAACAGCACTTTTCTGTGATGTCCGAAGTCAACCGTCAGGTTATGCGTCTGCAAACTGAGATGGCTTAACCAACGTGCTATGCAGTAAAAAAAACGGCTCCCAAAGGGAGCCGTTGATGTTTCTGGCTTAGGCCGAAGCGTTCTCTTCGGCATCCGGCAGTTTCGGCACCAGCACGGTGGGCTTGTTGTCGATGCGCGTCACCAGCAGCTGGTCGATGCGGTAGTTGTCGATATCCACCACTTCGAACTTGTAGCCCGAGAACTTCACCGAGTCGGTGCGTTTCGGGATCTTACGCAGCATAAACATCATAAAGCCGCCAATGGTCTCGTAGTTGCCGGACTGCGGGAACTCGTCGATATCCAGCACGCGCATCACGTCGTCAATCGGCGTGCCGCCGTCCACCAGCCATGAGTTCTCATCGCGCGCCACAATCTGCTCTTCCAGACCCTGTCCCACCAGGTCACCCATCAGGGTGGTCATCACGTCATTGAGGGTAATGATCCCCACCACCAGCGCGTATTCGTTCATGATCACCGCGAAGTCTTCCCCGGCGGTTTTGAAACTTTCCAGCGCCTCGGAGAGCGTCAGGGTGTCCGGGACAATCAGCGTATTGCGGATCTGCACGCCGCTGTTCAGGGCCAGGCTCTGGTTCGCCAGCACGCGGTTCAGCAGGTCCTTGGAGTCGACATAGCCAATGATGTGATCGATATCTTCATTGCAGACCAGGAACTTGGAGTGCGGATGTTCCGCCACCTTGGTCTTCAGGCTCTGCTCGTCTTCGTGCAGATCGAACCAGATCACGTTCTCGCGGCCGGTCATTGATGACGGCACGGTACGGGACTCCAGCTCAAACACGTTCTCGATCAGCTCATGCTCCTGCTTACGCAGCACCCCTGCCAGCGCACCGGCCTCGAACACGGCGTAAACGTCATCAGAGGTGATGTCGTCTTTACGCACCATCGGCAGCTTGAACAGGCGGAAAATGGTGTTCGCCAGGCCGTTAAAGAACCACACCAGCGGACGGAACACGAACAGGCAGAAGCGCATCGGGTTGATGATGCGCAAAGCCACGGCTTCGGGCGCAATCATACCGATGCGTTTCGGGGTCAAATCGGCAAACAGAATGAACAGGCCGGTCACCAGCGAGAAGGAGAGGATAAAGCTCAGCTGCTCGGAGAGTTCAGGGGAAAAGTACTTAGAGAACACGCTATGGAACACCGGGGAGAAGGCGGCATCGCCGACAATACCGCCCAGGATGGCGACCGCATTGAGGCCAATTTGCACCACGGTGAAGAACATCCCCGGGTTTTCCTGCATTTTCAGCACACGTTGAGCATTAATATCGCCATCATCGGCGAGAAGTTTGAGTTTAATTTTACGGGATGCGGCCAGGGAAATTTCTGAAATTGAGAAAAATGCACTGACGGCTATCAGACAAAGTATTACTAAAATACTGTTTAACATATCTTATCCGGCTTCTCGCCAGATCCTCGGAGGGAAGTTGGTCACACAGGGTTGTAGACATTTTGAACACCGGTCCGAAGCGGTAGGCCGGTTATTTCAGCGGCTAGTATAGCGTAATGAACTGTAAAGTCGCCAGAGATCACTTTTTGAGCCGGTTCTGCCCACAAACAGGCAGAACCGGTTTACTGTTATGCCAGCTGAGGCGGCAGGCAAACGCCAATACCACCGATACCGCAGTAGCCGTACGGATTTTTATGCAGATACTGCTGGTGATCGTCTTCTGCGTAGTAGAACGGCAGAGCGGTGGCGATCTCGGTCGTCACCTGACGGTCGTCGTTGGCGTCGCGCATCGCCTGCTGGAAGCGCGCCAGGCTGTCGCGGGCCGCTGCGTCCTGTTCCGGAGTGAGCGGATAGATCGCCGAGCGGTACTGGGTGCCGTGGTCATTACCCTGACGCATGCCCTGCGCCGGGTCGTGGTTTTCCCAGAACACCTGCAGCAGCTGTTCATAGCTGATGACGTTCGGGTCATACACCACCCGTACCGCCTCGGCATGGCCGGTCTGGCCGGAGCAGACTTCGCGGTAGGTTGGGTTAGGGGTATAGCCGCCGGTGTAGCCCGCCGCAGTGCTGTAGACCCCCGGCAGCGGCCAGAACAGGCGCTCCACGCCCCAGAAGCAGCCCATTGCGAACAGGGCGATCTCCATCCCGTCGGGAACATGGGTCATCGAGTGACCGTTCACGGCGTGCAGCGTGGCGACGGGCATAGGGGTGTTACGTCCCGGTAATGCATCCGCCTGAGCAACAAGGTGCTTTTTATCGAATAAACTCACGGTGTGACCTCCGGGTAGGTGATGTTTGGGTTAAGGTTGTCACGACGCGTTTAATTGAACACAATAAATGCGGTGAATGAGTCTAGATTTAAACATAAGAAATATTAGGTTGTTTAACCATTTTTCAACCCGTGAATTGGGTTTTGGGCTTTATGCCGTGATCTGCTGCGGAGCGGCACTTCATATGCTTCCAGGGGTGGAAACAAGGATATTCAGGAGAAAACGTGCCAAAAATCCGCCAGTTATGTTTAGTCAGTTTCTTGCTGACAAGCGGAGTCGCCGATGCGGCGAATGTTCGTTTGCAGGTTGAGGGGCTATCCGGCGCGCTGCAAAAAAACGTACGCGCACAGCTCTCCACGATCCAGAGCGACGAAGTGACGCCAGACCGTCGCTTCCGCGCCCGCGTGGATGACGCCATCCGCGGCGGTTTAAAAGCGCTCGGCTATTACGAACCCACCATCGACTTTGAGTTGCGTCCACCTCCGGCCAAAGGGCGGCAGGTGCTGATTGCCCGCGTCAAGCCGGGCGAGCCGGTGCTGATTGGCGGCACGGACGTGGTGCTGCGTGGCGGCGCGCGCACCGACCATGACTACCTTGATCTGCTGAATACGCGGCCGAAGAACGGCACCGTGCTCAATCACAGCGATTATGACGGCTTCAAAAAAGATCTCACTAAAGTGGCGCTGCGCAAAGGCTACTTCGACAGCCAGTTCAACAAAAGCCAGCTGGGCGTCTCTCTCGACCGGCATCAGGCGTTCTGGGATATCGATTACGACAGCGGGGAACGCTACCGCTTCGGCGATGTGACCTTCGAAGGCTCGCAAATCCGCGACGAGTACCTGCAGAACCTGATCCCCTTTAAAGAAGGCGACTATTACCAGTCGAAAGATCTGGCCGAGCTTAACCGCCGCCTCTCTGCTACCGGCTGGTTTAACTCGGTAGTGGTGGCCCCGGAGTTTGATAAAGCGCGCAAGACCAAAGTGTTGCCGCTGCATGGCGTGGTCTCGCCGCGCACCGAGAACACCATCGAGACCGGGGTCGGCTACTCCACCGACGTCGGTCCGCGGGTAAAAGCGACGTGGAAAAAGCCGTGGATGAACTCATACGGCCACAGCCTGACCACCAACGCCAGTATCTCTGCGCCCGAGCAGCAGCTCGATTTCAGCTATAAAATGCCGCTGCTGAAAAACCCGCTCGAGCAGTATTACCTGGTGCAGGGCGGCTTTAAGCGTACCGATCTGAACGATACCGAAGCCGACTCCACGACCCTCGCCGTGTCACGCTACTGGGACCTCTCCAGCGGCTGGCAGCGCGCCATTAACCTGCGCTGGAGCCTCGATCACTTTACCCAGGCCAACGTCACCAACACCACCATGCTGCTCTATCCTGGGGTGATGATCAGCCGGACCCGCTCCCGCGGCGGGCTGATGCCGACCTGGGGCGACTCCCAGCGCTATTCGGTGGACTACTCCAATACCGCCTGGGGCTCGGATGTTGACTTTGTGGTGGTGCAGGCGCAGAACGCCTGGATCCGCACCCTCTATGACCGCCACCGTTTTGTGATGCGCGGCAATCTGGGCTGGATCGAAACCGGCGACTTCGAGAAAGTGCCGCCGGATCTGCGCTTCTTCGCCGGGGGCGATCGCAGCATTCGTGGCTATAAATACAAATCCATCGCGCCGAAAGATGACGACGGCAAGCTGATTGGGGCCTCGAAGCTGGCTACCGGCTCGCTGGAGTATCAGTACAACGTCACCGGAAAATGGTGGGGGGCGACCTTTATCGACAGCGGGGAAGCGGTGAGCGATATCCGCCGCAGCGACTTTAAAACCGGCGCGGGCGTCGGGGTGCGCTGGGAGTCACCGGTCGGGCCGATCAAGCTCGATTTCGCCGTGCCGGTGGGGGATAAAGATGAACACGGTTTACAGTTTTACATCGGTCTGGGGCCTGAATTATGAGTTTATGGAAGAAAGTCAGCCTCGGCGTTGTGCTGTTTATCCTGCTGCTGCTGTCCGCGGTGGCCTTTCTGGTGGGGACCACCAGCGGGCTGCATCTGCTGTTTAAGGCGGCTAACCGCTGGGTACCGGGGCTGGAGATTGGCCAGGTCACCGGCGGCTGGCGCGACCTGCATCTGAAAAACGTCCGCTATGATCAGCCGGGCGTGGCGGTCAACGCCGGGGATCTGCACCTGGCGGTGAAGCTCAGCTGTTTGCGCGACAGCAGCCTGTGCATCAACGATCTGTCGTTAAAGGATGTCTTCGTGACGATAGATTCGAAAAAAATGCCGGAAGCGGCGCCGCCCGCCGAAGAGGAGAGCGGGCCGCTGGATCTCTCCACGCCATACCCGATTACCCTTAGCCGGGTGGCGCTGAATAACGTCAACGTCAAAATCGACGACACCACCGTGTCGGTGATGGACTTCACCTCCGGCCTGCGCTGGCAGGAGAAGAACCTGACCCTGACCCCGACCGCTTTGCAGGGGCTGCTGATTGCCCTGCCGAAAGTGGCGGAGGTGGCGCAGGAAGAGATCGTCGAGCCAAAAATTCAGAATCCGCAGCCGGAAGAGAAGCCGCTGGGCGAAACGCTGAAAGATCTCTTCTCTAAACCTGTCCTGCCGGAGATGACCGACGTTCATCTGCCGCTGAACCTCAATATCGAAGAGTTTAAGGGCGAGCAGCTGCGCCTGACCGGCGATACCGATCTGACGGTCTTCAACATGCTGCTGAAGGTGAGCAGTATCGACGGCAACATGAAGCTCGACGCGCTGGATATCGACACCAACCAGGGGAGCGTCAACGCCACCGGCAATGCGCAGTTGCGGGATAACTGGCCGGTGGATATCACCCTCAACAGCAGCCTGAACATCGACCCAATCAAGGGTGAGAAAGTGAAGCTGAAGGTCGGCGGCGCCCTGCGCGAGCAGCTGGAGTTTGGCGTGAACCTCTCCGGCCCGGTGGATCTGGTGCTGCGCGGCCAGACCCGGCTTGCCGAGGCGGGCCTGCCGCTCAACCTGGAAGTGGTCAGCGAACAGCTCTACTGGCCCTTCACCGGCGAGAAGCAGTATCAGGCCGATGACGTGAAGCTGAAGCTCACCGGCAAAATGACCGACTACACCCTGTCGTTCCGCACCGCGGTGAAAGGGGAGGGGCTGCCTCCCGCCGGTATCACACTGGATGCGAAGGGGAACGAGCAGCAGATCAACCTCGATAAGCTGACGGTTGCGGCGCTGGAGGGGAAAACCGAGCTGACGGCGCTGCTCGACTGGCAGAAGGCGATCAGCTGGCGCGGGGAGCTGAAGCTCACCGGGATCAACACCGCCAAAGAGGTGCCGGACTGGCCATCGAAGCTCGACGGACTGATTAAAACCCGCGGCAGCCTGTACGGCGGCAGCTGGCAGATGGACGTACCGGAGCTGAAGATCACCGGCAACGTGAAGCAGAACAAGGTGGATGTACATGGCTCGCTGAAGGGCAACAGCTACCTGCAGTGGATCATCCCGGGTCTGCACGTGGCGCTGGGCCGCAATACCGCCGACATCAAGGGCGAGCTGGGGGTGAAAGATCTGGATCTGGATGCCACCATCGACGCACCGAATCTTGATAATGCCCTGCCAGGGCTGGGCGGAACGGCGAAAGGGCTGGTTAAGGTGCGCGGCACGGTCGAGGCCCCGCAGCTGCTGGCCGATATCACCGCCAACGGCCTGCGCTGGCAGGAGCTCACCATCGCCCGCGTTCGCGTTGACGGCGACGTCAAATCCACCGACCAGATCGCCGGGCATCTGAACCTGCGCGTCGATCGTATTTCCCAGCCGGGCGTAAACCTCAGTCAGGTGACGCTGGAAGCCAAAGGTAGCGAGAAGCAGCACGATCTCCAGCTGCGCGTGCAGGGCGAGCCGGTCTCCGGCCAGCTGCACCTGGCCGGCAGTTTTGACCGTAAAGAGATGCGCTGGAAAGGCACCCTGGATAACACCCGCTTCGCCACCCCGGTGGGGCCCTGGTCGTTAACCCGCTCCATTGCGCTGGATTACCGCAACGCGGAGCAGAAGATCAGCATCGGGCCGCACTGCTGGACCAACCCGAACGCCGAGCTGTGCGTGCCGCAAACCGTTGACGCAGGGGCCGAAGGGCGGGCGATGGTGAACCTCAACCGCTTTGACCTCGCGATGCTCAAGCCGTTTATGCCGGAGTCTACCCAGGCCAGCGGCGTGTTTAGCGGCAAGGCCGATGTCGCCTGGGATGCCACCAAACCAGGGCTGCCGCAGGGCAACGTCACGCTCTCCGGGCGTAACGTGAAGGTGACGCAGGTGGTGAACGATGCGCCGCTGCCGCTGGCGTTTACTACCCTGAATCTGACCGCCGATCTGCATAACAACCGCGCCGAACTGGGCTGGCTCATCCGCCTCGCCAACAACGGCCAGTTTGACGGCCAGATCCAGGTGACCGATCCGCAGGGGCAGCGCAATCTGGGCGGCAACGTCAACATCCGCAATCTCAACCTGGCGATGGCGAACGCCATTTTCTCCCGCGGCGAGAAGGCGGCCGGGATGCTGAACGCCAACCTGCGGCTGGCCGGCAGCGCGCAAAGCCCGCAGCTGTTTGGTCAGATGCAGCTTAACGGGGTGGATATCGACGGCAACTTTATGCCGTTCGATATGCTGCCGAGCCAGCTGGCGATGAATTTCAACGGCATGAGCTCGACGCTGGCGGGGACCGTTCGCACCCAGCAGGGACAGATCAACCTCAGCGGCGATGCCGACTGGAGCCAGATCGACAACTGGCGTGCGCGGGTGGCGGCCAAGGGCAGCAAGGTGCGCATCACTGTGCCGCCGATGGTGCGGCTGGACGTCTCGCCGGACGTGGTCTTTGAGGCCACGCCGCAGCTGTTCACCCTCGACGGCCGGGTCGATGTCCCATGGGCGCGCATTGTAGTCCATGACCTGCCGGAGAGCGCGGTAGGCGTCTCCAGCGATGAGGTCATGCTCGATAACAATCTGCAGCCGGAGGAGACGCAGCGGGCCTCTATCCCGATCAACAGCAACCTGATCGTGCACGTGGGCAACAACGTGCGGCTGGATGCCTTTGGCCTGAAGGCGAGGCTGACCGGCGATCTGAAGGTCGCGCAGGATAAGCAGGGCTTGGGCCTGAACGGGCAGATCACCATTCCGGAAGGGCGCTTCCACGCTTACGGGCAGGATCTGATTGTGCGTAAAGGCGAGCTGCTGTTCTCCGGTCCGCCAGATCAGCCCCTGCTGAATATCGAAGCGATCCGTAACCCGGAAGCTACCGAGAATGACGTGATCGCCGGGGTGCGCGTGACCGGCACCGCGGACGAACCGAAAGCGGAAATTTTCTCCGACCCGGCGATGTCCCAGCAGGAAGCGCTCTCATACCTGCTGCGCGGGCAAGGTCTGGACAGCAATCAGAGCGACAGTGCGGCGATGACCTCAATGTTAGTCGGCCTGGGGGTTGCACAAAGTGGTCAGGTTGTGGGTAAAATCGGGGAGACGTTTGGCGTAAGCAATCTGGCGCTGGACACCCAGGGAGTCGGTGACTCTTCCCAGGTGGTGGTCAGCGGCTATGTACTGCCGGGTCTGCAGGTGAAATATGGCGTGGGGATCTTTGACTCGCTGGCGACACTCACGTTACGCTATCGCCTGATGCCTAAGCTATATCTGGAAGCGGTGTCTGGCGTAGATCAGGCACTCGATTTGCTCTATCAGTTTGAGTTCTAGCAATGCGAATATTTGTCTACGGTAGTTTACGAACCAGGCAAGGCAACAGCCACTGGATGACCAACGCCCAGTTGCTGGGGGATTACAGTATCGAGAACTACCAGTTGTACAGCCTGGGCCACTATCCAGGCGCGGTTCCGGGGAACGGAGCAGTGCACGGTGAAGTGTATCGTATTGATAATGCCACGCTGGCCGAACTTGATGCCTTGCGCACAAGAGGCGGGGAATACGCTCGCCAGTTGATCCAGACACCTTACGGCAGTGCATGGATGTACGTGTACCAACGTTCGGTGGACGGCCTGACGCTGATTGAAAGCGGTAACTGGTTAGACAGAGACCAGTACTGAGATAAACAACGCCACCCTCGGGTGGCGTTGTTTTTTGTTATGCCCCTTCCTGGCGCAGCTTAAAGATCTGCACCGTCTCCAGCAGCTGTTCAGCCTGGCGATGCATCGCCTGCGCCGCCGCGGACGACTCCTGCGAAAGCGTAGCGTTTTGCTGCGTGGCGGCATCCATATGGGTGACGGCCACGTTCACCTGATCGATGCCGGTGCTCTGCTCGTGGCTGGCTAACGAGATCGCCTCAATCAGTTCACTCACCTTGCTGACGCTGTGCAGAATACCGGCCATGGCAACCCCGGCTTCTTTGACCTGACCATTACCCTCATCGATGCGGCTGACAGAGCGATCGATAAGGACGCGGATCTCTTTGGCGGCCGAGGCGGAACGCTGAGCCAGGGCACGCACTTCAGCAGCCACCACCGCGAATCCACGGCCTTCGGTTCCCGCCCGGGCGGCTTCGACCGCGGCGTTCAGCGCAAGGATGTTGGTCTGGAAGGCGATACTGTCGATCATGCTGATAATGGTGTTGATCTCGCTGGAGAAATTATGGATCTCGCTCATGGTCTGCATGGCACGATCCACGGCCTCTTCCCCCTGACGCGCCACCAGACGGGCATTGCGGGCCAGATCGCTGGCGGTGCGTGAATGTTCCGCGTTGCTTTTGACCACCGAGGTCAGCTCTTCCATTGAGGCGGCGGTCTGCTCCAGGGCACTGGCCTGGGCTTCGTTACGGGAAGAGAGTTCATGGCTGCCGCTGGCAATCTGTGCCGAGGCGGTGGCGATGGTCTCGGTGCCGCTGCGTACCCCGGACACAATGCGGGTCAGGTTGATGTTCATCTCCTGCAGGGCATGCATCAGTTCGGCCGTCTCATCGCGACCGGCAACCGTAAAGCGGGACTGCAAATCCCCGGCGGCCACGGTACGGGCGATGCTGACCGCCTGGGCCAGGGGCCGGGTGATGCTGCGAATTAACCACCAGGTCACCAGCATTCCGGCGCCGAGAGTTAATGCCATCGTCAGCACCAGCATCCAGCGGATCTGCTGATAGCGGGCCTGGTTCTGGTCAGCGATCTGCTGGTGAAGCACCTTTGCGTGCTGGAGGGTGTTTGCCACCACCTCGTCGATCATTCTGGTCGGTTCACGGTCAATGCCGGTGACCTGCCTATCCACGCGCTGGGCGCTGGTCACATTCCCCACCTGATAATCGGCCAGCGCTTTCAGGTACTGTTGCTCCAGCCCGGCGTGGATCTGACGGGTTGCCAGCACCTCGCGATTATCCATACCGATTTTGGGCAGCAGCTCGCTCAAATGAGTGAGCAGCGCCTGGGTGGCCTGGCTCTCACGACTAAAGGCATTTTTGTATTTATCGAACGCCTCCTGTCCCTGGGCTCCGCGCAGCAGGGTGTTTTTCCACTCCTGCACCTGGATCTTGAACTGCACCTGGGCGCTACGCGCGGTATCGATGCTTTCGGTGATGGACTGCTCCATCGTCATAATCTGTTCTTGCTGCGTCAGGCTGTCGTTGTTAATCGCCAGCCCGCGCAGGCCGGTGAAGAGCGTTGCAAGCAGCAACAGTGCGGCCAGCAGCCCCAGCCGTTGGCCAATGGTAAGGGTGTTGAGTTTCATCTGTAGCAGGTATTTCCCTGGTGAAATAAAGCGATCGTGATCACGTAACGAAGGTATCGACCGACGGCTGACAGACTTTAAGAGAGCGAAGGGGGATTAGGGCAGGAGAAACACGCTATCTAACTAATACTTCAGGAGAAAAAGTCTATGTGACAGTTTAGTGACAATTGACGGGCATAAAAAAGCCCCGACGTGTCGGGGCGTTTCGCAGGGTAAGAATTACTTCTTAGCGCGCTCGAAGGAGGCAACGATTTCCGCTTTAGCAGCTTCTGCGTTGTCCCAGCCTTCCACTTTCACCCATTTGCCTTTCTCGAGATCTTTGTAGTGCTCGAAGAAGTGGGCGATCTGCGCTTTCAGCAGTTCTGGCAGGTCGTTCACATCTTTAATGTGATCGTACTCTTTGCTCAGCTTGGTGTGCGGTACCGCAACCAGTTTCGCATCTTCACCGGCTTCGTCGGTCATCTTCAGCACGCCAACCGGACGGCAGCGGATCACGGAGCCCGGCTGCAGTGGGTATGGTGTTGGGACCAGCACGTCTACCGGGTCACCGTCCAGGGACAGGGTGTGGTTGATGTAACCGTAGTTGCACGGGTAGAACATCGCGGTAGACATGAAACGGTCAACGAACAGCGCGCCGGTGTCTTTGTCGATTTCGTATTTGATAGGATCAGCGTTCGCCGGGATTTCGATAACTACGTAGATGTCTTCCGGCAGTTCTTTACCCGCTGGGACGTTGAGTAAGCTCATGTCTGTGTCCTTTAAAATGATTGGTAATCAAGTGGCGAGTATTATAGCCAACTGGCGCCGAATGTCTTCGCCTGTTTTCGCCATTCCCTTCTCGCGGATGCCACTATCAGCCCTTTCTCATGACAAGATAATCCATAAACTCAGCCGCATTTTTAATGGCTCAATGAAAGCGATTACAAACTTGTGATTAACGTTTTATTCACTTCTCTGAAGTGTGATGTAACACACTCCGTTACATCTCGCATTGTCTATAGTCTGTTCGCAGAACACCTTTTACCCAACAATAAACTACCCTACGAGGACGTTCTTATGTGGAAGCGCTTACTTCTTGTCACAGCAGTTTCAGCAGCCATGTCGTCTATGGCGATGGCCGCCCCATTAACCGTAGGATTCGCACAAGTCGGCTCGGAATCAGGCTGGCGAGCGGCTGAAACCAACGTCGCGAAAAGCGAGGCCGAAAAGCGCGGCATCACGCTGAAAATCGCAGATGGTCAGCAAAAGCAGGAAAACCAGATCAAAGCGGTACGCTCTTTTATCGCCCAGGGCGTTGACGCCATCTTCATTGCGCCGGTCGTGGCAACAGGCTGGGAGCCGGTGTTGAAAGAAGCCAAAGATGCCGAAATTCCGGTGTTTCTGCTCGATCGTTCCATCGATGTAAAAGACAAATCTCTCTATATGACTACCGTTACCGCCGACAACGTCCTGGAAGGTAAATTAATCGGTGAGTGGCTGGTGAAACAGGTGGATGGCAAGCCGTGTAACGTGGTTGAGCTGCAGGGCACCGTCGGCGCCAGCGTGGCCATCGATCGTAAGAAAGGCTTTGCTGATGCCATCTCCAAAGCGTCAAACATCAAGATTATCCGCTCTCAGTCCGGCGACTTCACCCGCAGTAAAGGGAAAGAGGTTATGGAGAGCTTCATCAAAGCCGAGAACAACGGCAAAAACATCTGCATGGTTTACGCCCATAACGACGACATGGTGATCGGCGCCATTCAGGCCATTAAAGAAGCGGGTCTGAAACCGGGCACCGATATTCTGACCGGCTCCATCGACGGCGTGCCGGATATCTATAAGGCGATGATCGATAAAGAGGCCAACGCCAGCGTTGAGCTGACGCCAAACATGGCAGGCCCGGCCTTCGACGCGCTGGAAAAATTCAAGAAAGACGGCACCATGCCGGAGAAAGTCACCATTACCAAATCCACCCTCTACCTGCCTGATACCGCTAAAGAAGAGTTAGAGAAGAAGAAAAATATGGGCTACTAAGCTCCAGTGAAAATGCCGGGCGACGCTGCGCTTGCCCGGCCTACGATACGCTTTTTGTAGGCCGGATAAGCGTAGCGCCATCCGGCGTGATGCAGGGGGAACCATGACCACAAACCAACACCAGGAAATCCTCCGCACAGAAGGATTGAGCAAGTACTTTCCCGGCGTGAAAGCGCTGGATAGCGTCGATTTCAGCCTGCGACGTGGCGAGATTATGGCGCTATTAGGCGAGAACGGCGCCGGGAAATCGACCCTGATTAAAGCCCTGACCGGGGTGTATCACGCCGATCGCGGCACCATCTGGCTGGAAGGCCAGGCCATTTCGCCCAAAAATACCGCCCATGCCCAGCAGCTGGGGATCGGGACGGTTTATCAGGAAGTGAACCTGCTGCCGAACATGTCGGTGGCCGATAACCTGTTTATCGGTCGCGAGCCGCGTCGTTTTGGCTTTTTGCGCCGCAAAGAGATGGAAGCCCGCGCCACGAAGCTAATGGAGTCCTACGGCTTTTCCCTCGACGTGCGCGAACCGCTGAACCGCTTTTCGGTGGCGATGCAGCAGATCGTCGCCATCTGCCGCGCCATCGATCTCTCCGCCAAAGTGCTGATCCTCGATGAACCCACCGCCAGCCTGGATACCCAGGAGGTGGAGATGCTCTTCACCCTGATGCGCCAGCTGCGCGACCAGGGGGTAAGCCTGATCTTCGTCACCCACTTCCTCGATCAGGTCTATGAAGTGAGCGACCGCATTACCGTGCTTCGTAACGGCAGCTTTGTCGGCTGCCGCGAAACCCGCGAGCTGCCGCAAATCGAGCTGGTGAAAATGATGCTCGGCCGCGAGCTGGAGACTAACGCCCTGCAGCGTGCGGGCCGGACGCTGCTCAGCGAGAAACCCATTGCGGCATTTAAGGATTACGGCAGGAAGGGCACCATTGCGCCCTTTAACCTGGAGGTGCGTCCCGGCGAGATCGTCGGCCTGGCGGGGCTGTTAGGCTCCGGTCGTACCGAAACCGCCGAAGTGATCTTCGGCATTAAGCCTGCCGACACCGGCACTGCCCTGATTAAAGGCAAGCCCCAGGCGCTGCGCTCCCCGCATCAGGCCTCCAGCCTCGGGATCGGTTTCTGCCCGGAAGACAGGAAAACCGACGGGATTATTGCCGCGGCCTCGGTGCGCGAAAACATCATTCTGGCCCTGCAGGCCCAGCGCGGCTGGCTGCGGCCCATTCCGCGTAAAGAGCAGAACGCCATTGCCGAACGCTTTATTCGCCAGCTGGGCATCCGCACCCCGAGCGCGGAGCAGCCGATCGAGTTTCTCTCCGGCGGCAACCAGCAGAAGGTGCTGCTGTCGCGCTGGCTGCTGACCAAACCGCAGTTCCTGATCCTCGACGAGCCGACGCGCGGTATCGACGTGGGGGCGCATGCGGAGATCATCCGCCTGATCGAAACCCTCTGCGCCGACGGCCTGGCACTGCTGGTTATCTCGTCGGAGCTGGAGGAGCTGGTGGGCTACGCCGATCGCGTGATCATCATGCGTGACCGGCAACAGGTGGCCGAGATCCCGCTGGACGCGCTGTCCGTTCCGGCAATCATGAACGCCATTGCGGCATAAGGAGTACATCGTGATGTCACGTTCACTCTCTCAGACCGGCGAGCCGAAGCGCCGCTTCCGCTGGCCCACCGGTATGCCGCAAATCATTGCGCTGCTGCTGGTGCTGCTGGTGGATAGCCTCGTTTCACCGCATTTTTATCAGATTATCCTTCAGGATGGCCGCCTGTTCGGCAGCCCGATTGATATTTTAAACCGCGCCGCGCCGGTGGCTCTGCTGGCGATTGGTATGACCCTGGTGATCGCTACCGGCGGTATCGACCTGTCGGTCGGGGCGGTGATGGCTATCGCGGGTGCCACGGCAGCCTCGATGACCGTAGCCGGACACAGCCTGCCGGTGGTACTGCTGGTGACGCTGGGTACCGGTGTGCTGGCAGGGTTGTGGAACGGCATCCTGGTGGCGATCCTCAAAATACAGCCCTTCGTTGCTACCCTGATCCTGATGGTGGCCGGACGCGGGGTGGCGCAGCTGATCACCTCCGGGCAGATCGTCACCTTCAACGCCCCCAATCTGGCATGGATCGGCAGTGGCTCGCTGCTGTTCTTCCCGACGCCGGTGATCATCGTGGTGGTGACGCTGATTGCCTTCTGGCTGTTCACCCGCAAAACCGCCCTCGGGATGTTTATTGAAGCGGTGGGGATTAACATTCGCGCGGCGAAAAACGCCGGGGTCAGTACCCGCCTGATGGTGATGCTGACCTACGTCTTAAGCGGGGTGTGCGCCGCCATTGCCGGGATTATCGTCGCGGCGGATATTCGCGGGGCGGACGCCAACAACGCTGGCCTGTGGCTGGAGCTGGATGCGATCCTTGCGGTGGTGATCGGCGGCGGGTCGCTGATGGGCGGACGCTTTAACCTGCTGCTGTCGGTGATTGGCGCGCTGATTATCCAGGGGATGAACACCGGGATCCTGCTGTCCGGTTTCCCGCCGGAGCTCAATCAGGTGGTGAAAGCGGTAGTGGTGCTCTGCGTGCTGATCGTCCAGTCGCCGCGCTTTATCAGTCTAATTAAGGGGATGCGTGGCCATGATAAAACGTAATTTACCGTTAATGATCACCCTGGGCGTGTTCGTGCTGGGCTATCTCTACTGTCTGACGCAATTCCCCGGTTTTGCCTCGACGCGGGTGATCTGCAACATCCTGACCGATAACGCCTTCCTCGGGATCATCGCCGTCGGTATGACCTTCGTGATCCTCTCCGGCGGGATCGATCTCTCCGTGGGGTCGGTGATCGCCTTTACCGGCGTCTTCCTGGCGAAAGCGATCGGCTACTGGGGGATCTCTCCGCTGCTGGCTTTCCCGCTGGTGCTGGCGATGGGCTGCGCCTTCGGGGCCTTTATGGGGTTGCTGATCGACGCCCTGAAGATCCCGGCATTCATTATCACCCTCGCCGGGATGTTCTTCCTGCGAGGGGTCAGCTATCTGGTGTCCGAGGAGTCAATCCCGATCAACCATCCGGTCTACGACACCCTCTCCAGCCTGGCGTGGAAAATTCCCGGCGGCGGGCGTCTGAGCATTCTCGGGCTGGTGATGCTGGGGGTGGTGGTGATTGGCATTTTCCTCGCCCACCGCACCCGCTTCGGCAATGAGGTTTATGCCATCGGCGGCAGCGCGACCTCTGTCAACCTGATGGGGATCTCCACCCGCAGCACCACCATTCGTATCTATATGCTCTCAACCGGGCTGGCGACGCTGGCGGGGATCGTCTTCTCCATCTATACCCAGGCGGGCTATGCCCTCGCGGGAGTGGGCGTGGAGCTGGACGCCATTGCCTCGGTGGTGATTGGCGGCACGCTGCTCAGCGGCGGGGTCGGTACGGTGCTGGGTACGCTGTTCGGGGTGGCGATCCAGGGGCTGATCCAGACCTATATCAACTTCGACGGCACCCTCAGCTCGTGGTGGACCAAGATTGCGATTGGCATCCTGCTGTTCATCTTTATCGCCCTGCAGCGTGGGCTGACGGTGCTGTGGGAGAACCGCCAGAGCTCGCCTGTAACACGGGTTAGTACAACAACTACAAAGTAGTAACATACTGAATTTGCTGTAAGTCTAAATCTTTTCCGGTAGCGGCCGATAACCTTTAATTCTGTCCAGATTTATCTCGCTACCGGAAATAACATCATGCTTAAAACGCTATCGATTCGTACCGGCTTGCTTTCGTTACTGGCCGTCATGACCCTCCTGCTGCTGCTCGTCAGCGGTATTGGCATTTATGCCCTCACGCAAAGTTCCTCTTCACTGCAGCGCATTAATCATCTTCAGGGTGAACAGCTGGTGCAGCTCAATTCGGGCTATACCCTGATCCTGCGCGCGCGTAACGAGGCGGGGCAGGCCGTGCGCATGATGGAGGTTGGCCTGCTGGATGATGCCGCCAAATCGGTGAAGAACATCAATGACGAAATCACTCAGGCACAAACCACGCTGAAAAACGTGATCGATGGCGGAGTAAAGGATCCCGAAGGCGAGCAACTGCTGAAGAAGGTTGCGGCGAGCCTTGCGGCCTATAACGCCCAAGGGATCGTGCCGATGCAGAACGCGCTGAAAGAGCAGAGCGCCGATGCCTATTACGATCTGCTGGAGAACCACCTGGTGCCGGTGGCGCGTCAGTTCGATAACGACATGCAGGCTTTCCAGGCCTGGAGCGACAGCCGCGGTAAAGCCGAAGTGGCGGCGGTGCAGGCCAGCAAAGAGCGGGTGATGCTGCTGATTATCGTCGCCGCGCTGCTGACCGCGGGCATCATTGTGCTGGCCTGGCTGGCCCTGCGTCATATGCTGCTGAAGCCGCTCTCCACCTCTATCGCCCAGCTTGAGCACGTGGCGGCCGGCGATCTGACCCACGCCCTCAGCGCACCCGCCAGCCAGGAGTTTAACCGCCTGAATGCCGCCATCGAAGAGATGCGCCAGTCGCTGATGGGCTCGGTACTGCGCGTGCGCGATGCCAGTTCGCAGATCGATACCGGCAGCCGGGAGCTGACCGCCGGCAATATGCACCTGGCCCAGCGTACGGAGTCGACCGCTACCTCGCTGGAGCAGACCGCGGCCAGCATGGAAGAACTCACCGCCACGGTGAAACAGAACGCCCACAACGCCGAGCAGGCACACCAGGTGGCGAAGACGATGTCTGATACTGCCGATCGCGGCAGCGAAATGGTGTGCTACGTGATTGAGAAGATGCGCGACATCTCCGGCAGCGCCGACCGCATCGCCGATATTCTTAGCGTCATCGACGGCATTGCCTTCCAGACCAATATCCTGGCGCTGAACGCCTCGGTAGAAGCGGCCCGCGCGGGTGAGCAGGGTCGTGGTTTTGCGGTGGTGGCCGGTGAGGTGCGTATCCTCGCCAGCCGCAGCGCCGATGCGGCAAAAGAGATCCGCACCCTGATTAGCGATTCGCAGTCACACGTCAGTGAAGGCAGCGATCTGGCCCAGCAGGCGGGTGAAACCATGGATGAGATCGCCACCGAAGTGATGCGCATGACCCGCCTGATGCGTGAGATTGCCAACGCGTCGCATGAGCAGAGCCGGGGTATTGAGCAGGTGAATATTGCGGTCAATCAGATGGACGAAACCGCGCAACAAAACGCGGCTCTGGTCCAGCAGTCTTCCGCCGCGACGCGCTCGCTGGAAGAGCAATCACGCGAGCTTATCGAGGCGATGTCGTCGTTTAAACTGTCGACGCAACAGGTATAGCCTCATCGCGTTCCGGCGCCGCTGGCGTCGGGATGCTCTCTCCGGCGGACGGCGCGCTGGCGATATGGTCGTGGATCAAGCCCAGCAGCTTTTCCATCTCGGCGGTCAGATGCAGCGCATAGGGCGTTGGCTCAAGAAACAGGCCTTTGCGGGTAAACAGCGGCTCATTAAACAGCATCCCAAAGCGTTTCAGCGCCAGGCTCACGGCCGGTCTGGACATATCAAGACGTAAAGAGGCTTTGGCCATGCTCCCGCACCTGACGACTTCAATAAATACCGGAATCAGATTGAGGTCGATACCAGTGGATGAGCGAGAGAGATTTTTCATTTCTGCTGATTTCCGTTGAACACTATTTGAACGCCGTAATGATGACGGATTGAGTCGGTGGGTTACAGCAGCATTTTTATATAGTGTTATACCGACAAAGGTATAAATCACTGGAAAAACAAAAGGGGCCGCCCGGCCCCTTTTGGTCAAACATACCGACAATAAAAAGGGGCCGTATGGCCCCTTTTGATCAAACGAATAAATCAGGCATCCGGGTATTCACGGATTAAGCGTTCGACGTCTTCCACCATATGATCGTTGCCGACGAAGAACGAACGGCGCTGGTGCAGACTCTCAGGAATGATATCCATAATCCGCTCTTTACCGTCGCTGGCTTTACCGCCCGCCTGCTCGGCGAGGAAGGCCATCGGGTTGCACTCGTACAGCAGACGCAGCTTGCCTTCCGGGTGGCTGGCGGTGCTTGGATAGAGGTAGATCCCGCCTTTCAGCAGGTTGCGGTGGAAATCTGCCACCAGGGAGCCGATATAGCGCGAAGTGTAAGGACGCTGGGTCGCTTTATCCTCTTCCTGGCAGAATTTGATGTATTTCTTCACGCCCGCCGGGAATTTAATGTAGTTCCCTTCGTTGATGGAGTAGGTGCTGCCTTTCTGCGGATAGCGCATGCGCTCCTGGCACAGGCAGAACACACCCAGTGAAGGATCGTAGGTAAAGGCATGCACGCCGCAGCCGGTGGTGTAGACCAGCATGGTGGAGGAGCCGTAAACCACATAGCCCGCCGCGACCTGCTTGTTGCCCGGCTGCAGGAAATCTTCTTCGGTTACCGGGGTGCCGACAGGGGTGACGCGGCGGTAAATGGAGAAAATCGTGCCGACAGAGACGTTAACGTCGATGTTGGAGGAGCCATCCAGCGGATCCATCAGAACGACATATTTTGCATGTTCACACCCTTCAAAGACGACGATTTCATCTTCTTCTTCCGAGGCGATCCCCGCAACGATGTCGCGTGCGCGCAGTGCAGCTTTCAGTTTTTCGTTCGCGAACAGATCGAGTTTCTGTTGAACTTCGCCCTGCACGTTTTCAGCACCGCTGGCACCCAGGATATCGACCAGACCGGCCTTGTTGATATCGCGATGGATGATCTTGGCGCCCAGCTTTATTGCCGACAACAAAGCAGTGAGCTCACCGGTAGCATGCGAGAACTCGTGCTGCTTTTCGACAATAAATTCACCTAACGTTTTCATAACACCTTCCCTGCATTGGATGTTGAGTAAAGTTGTTGATGCCCAACAATCTTAACAAACTTTCAAATCTTCGCGCAGAGGTGAATCGCGCCAGCTGAGTACAGATTTTCCTGAAATGCGTTTCTCTGCTGCTGACATATGCGTAAAATGTGCGCCACATTGAAGAAGGATAGTGACGTATGCGCATTCATATATTGGGGATTTGTGGCACTTTCATGGGCGGCCTGGCTATGCTGGCGCGCGCTCTTGGCCATGAGGTGACAGGTTCGGACGCCAATGTGTATCCGCCGATGAGCACGCTGCTGGAAAACCAGGGCATCTCACTTATTGAGGGTTACGACGCCAGCCAGCTCGATCCGCAGCCGGATCTGGTGATCATCGGTAACGCCATGACCCGTGGCAACCCCTGCGTAGAAGCCGTGCTGGAAAAGAATATTCCCTACATGTCGGGCCCGCAGTGGCTGCACGACTTTGTGCTGCGCGATCGCTGGGTTGTGGCCGTTGCCGGTACTCATGGCAAAACCACCACCGCCGGGATGGCGACCTGGATCCTTGAGGCCTGCGGCTACAAGCCGGGCTTCGTGATCGGTGGCGTACCGGGGAATTTCGAGGTTTCTGCCCGCCTGGGCGACAGCCCGTTCTTTGTCATAGAGGCGGATGAATATGACTGCGCCTTCTTTGACAAACGCTCTAAATTTGTCCACTACTGCCCACGGACGCTGATCCTCAATAACCTTGAGTTCGATCACGCGGACATCTTTGACGACCTGAAAGCGATTCAGAAGCAGTTCCACCACCTGGTGCGCATCGTGCCGGGTCAGGGACGTATTATCCTGCCGGAAAACGACATCAACCTGAAGCAGACCCTGGCGATGGGATGCTGGAGCGAGCAGGAGCTGGCGGGCGAGCAGGGCCACTGGCAGGCGAAAAAGCTCACCAACGATGCCTCCCAGTGGGAAGTCCTGCTGGATGGCGAAAAAGTTGGGGAAGTGCACTGGGCGCTGGTGGGCGAACACAACATGCACAACGGCCTGATGGCGATTGCCGCGGCCCGTCATGTGGGCGTGCTGCCTGCCGATGCGGCTCATGCGCTGGGATCGTTTATCAACGCCCGTCGCCGCCTGGAACTGCGCGGCGAAGCGAATGGCGTGACGGTGTATGACGATTTTGCCCATCACCCGACGGCGATTCTCGCGACGCTGGCGGCGCTGCGCGGCAAAGTGGGCGGCACGGCACGCATTCTGGCCGTCCTGGAACCGCGCTCCAACACCATGAAAATGGGCGTCTGCAAAGATGACCTGGCCCCGTCTTTAGGCCGTGCCGATGAAGTCTTCCTCCTGCAGCCGCAGCATATTCCCTGGCAGGTAGCGGAAGTGGCTGAAGCCTGTATCCAGCCTGCGCACTGGAGTGCCGATGTGGATACGTTAGCGGAGATGGTGGTGAAGACCGCGCAGCCGGGGGATCACATTCTGGTGATGAGCAACGGCGGGTTTGGTGGCATCCATCAGAAGCTGCTGGACGGCCTGGCGAAGAAAGCGGAAGTCGCAGAGTAATAAAAAGGCCCGGTGGCGCTAACGCTTACCGGGCCTGCAATTCGCACGCTTTGTAGGCCGGATAAGGCGTTTACGCCGCCATCCGGCAAACAGCATGCACGATATTAACCTTCGGCTTCCGCCAGTTCGCGCAGATACTGGAAGATCAGACGCGCAGACTTCGGCGGCTTATTCCCTTCTTTCTCTTTCTTCGCATTGCGGATAAGCGTTCGCAGCTGCTGGCGATCGGCGTCCGGCCACAGGTTCAGCACCTCCGCCAGGGCGTCATCGCCATTATCAATCAGGCGATCGCGGATCTGCTCCAGCTTATGGAACAGGGCAACCTGCTGGTTGTGGCGGTTTTTCAGCTTGTCCAGCGCCTGGCGAATGGGTTCTACATCGCGCTGGCGCAGCATTTTACCAATCAACTGAAGCTGGCGACGGCGGCCCTCTTTCTTGATGCGTTGTGCCAGTTCGATGGCGGCACGCAGATCGGGGTCGAGCGGGATTTTATCCAGCGCGTTTTTGCCCAGCTCTACCATTTCCGCACCAAGCTGTTTTAACTCTTCGGCGTCGCGTTTAATTTCACTTTTACTGACCCAGATGATCTCATCATCTTCGTCTTCGATGTCATCACCGGGAACGTCGTCGAGCCAGTCTTCGGGCTGCTTAGTCATGTCAGGCTCCTTAAAAAAAGAGGCTAATCTTACCAGTTTAGGCGCGTACTGAGAAACGGTTCTCTGATAGACTTCAGCTAACTACACCTTACATTATGGCATTTACGATGAAAGTGATCTCACAAGTTGCAGCGCAGCGTAAAGCACTGGAAGAGGCCGTCTCCATGGCTCTGGAGCTGGCGTCAGCGAAATCCGACGGGGCAGAAGTCGCTGTCAGCAAAACCACCGGCCTGAGCGTCAGCACCCGCTATGGCGAGGTGGAAACCGTTGAATTTAATAGCGATGGCGCGTTAGGGATTACTGTTTATCACCAGAACCGTAAAGGCAGTGCCTCCTCCACCGACCTCAGCCCGGACGCCATAGCGCGTACCGTGCAGGCGGCGCTGGATATCGCCGCCTACACCTCGCCGGATCCTTACGCAGGCGTCGCAGACCGCGAATTGCTGGCTTTTGAGGCCCCGGATCTGGATCTGTTCCACCCGGCAGAAGTGACCCCTGACGAAGCCATTGAGTTCGCGGCTCGTGCGGAACAAGCCTCCCTTAACGCCGATAAGCGCATCACCAACACCGAAGGCGGCAGCTTTAACAGCCACTACGGCATCAAAGTTTTTGGCAACAGCCACGGTATGCTGCAGGGCTACAGCTCCACCCGTCACTCGCTCTCCAGCTGCGTCATCGCCGAAGAGAATGGCGACATGGAGCGCGATTACGCCTACACCATTGGCCGCGCGCTGGGCGATCTTCAGTCGCCGGAGTGGGTTGGGATGGAGTGCGCAAAACGCACATTGTCCCGCCTCGCTCCACGAAAACTGTCTACCATGAAAGCACCGGTGATCTTTGCCAATGAAGTGGCGACCGGGCTGTTCGGGCATCTGGTGGGGGCCATCGCGGGTGGGGCGGTATACCGTAAGTCGACCTTCCTGCTCGACGCGCTGGGCACGCAGATCCTGCCGGAATGGCTGACCATTGAAGAGCATCCGCACCTGCTGAAAGGGCTGGCCTCCACGCCGTTCGACAGCGAAGGCGTGCGCACGGAGCGTCGCGATATCATCAAAGACGGCATCCTGACCCAGTGGCTGCTGACCAGCTACTCCGCGCGCAAACTGGGGCTGCAAAGCACCGGCCATGCGGGCGGCATCCACAACTGGCGGATCCCTGGCCGCGGCCTGAGCTTTGAGCAGATGCTGAAAGAGATGGGCACCGGGCTGGTAGTGACCGAGTTGATGGGCCAGGGCGTCAGCGGCGTCACCGGCGACTACTCGCGCGGGGCGTCCGGCTTCTGGGTCGAGAACGGTGAAATTCAGTATCCGGTGAGCGAAATTACCATCGCCGGCAACTTAAAGGATATGTGGCGCAATATCGTGACGGTGGGTAACGATATTGAAACCCGCAGCAATATCCAGTGCGGATCGGTGCTGTTACCGGAGATGAAGATCGCCGGTCAGTAATACCCGTCATACTTCACGGTGCAGATGCGTTGGCTGCGTGCGCTCACCCCGGTCACTTACTTATGTAAGCTCCCGGGGATTCACGCGCTTGCCGCCTTCCTGCAACGCGAATTATTTAGGGTATTAGTCTTTTTTTAATAATAAAAAAGGAAGTGAGCAATGCGTAAAAACCTGTTAGCCATCCTCGCAGCCTCAACGCTGGTATTGAGTTCGTCGGTGTTTGCCGACCTGGAAGATAATATGGACACCCTCAGCGAAAACCTGAAGGTGGTGCAGAAAACGGACAATGCGGCGGAGATGAAAGGCGCCCTGACCAAAATGCGCGCTGCTGCGGTAGATGCGCAAAAAGAGACCCCGCCGAAGCTGGAAGGCAAAGCGGAAGACAGCGCGGAGATGAAAGATTACCGTCACGGTCTGGAGACGCTGGTCGGGCAGATTGACGGCGCGCTGAAGCTGGCCAACGAAGGCAAAGTGAAAGAGGCGCAGGCGGCAGCCGACGGGTTTGTCACCACGCGCAATACTTATCACAAAAAATACCGTTAATGGGTGCCTGAGCCGCACGTCCTCTCCCCGTGTTGCGGAGGCGTACTAAACGCCTCCGCATGTTTGCTCCCTACGATCCGGAGCGACAGTCCATTTGCGCAATCACTTCAAGCGAACCGTTTCGAAAACGGATCTCGCACAGTGTCTTCCGCGTCACCAGCGTTAAGATGATTATTGTCAAAGAAATAATCATCAAAACCCCGATACTGGGATCTCTGCGTTTCATGGATGCCTCCTTGCTTTTTAAGCGGGTAAGGCAACGAACTTCACGTGTTCGGACGTGTCGTTTCGGGCCCCATCCCTGATTTTTTGTCAGGTGGGGCTTTCCACTTCCCGTCCCATGCAAGAGACGGTCAGTCTCAAGCACCCACGGCCACTCTACCCAATCCGCATAAGAAAACCTTATCCAGCTCACATTTCTACGAGTCTGCTCGTAAACTTTTTCACCTCCACAACCCCGCTTTACCCGCTCAGGAGCGTGATATTCATCACGTTAGACCAGCGAAAAATCATCATTCAGCGCAATTATGTGGCACAGATCACTGGCGCCGCTCTCCTTTCCACTTCGAAGTGGAAAACAACTCGCTACAAACCCATAACAGCGGGCGTTAGTTTTATCCCAGAGCCAATAACGGGGTAAGACGAGTGATTAACGGAACGGTAATAAACGACACTGGAGACCAGGCGGCGCAAACTGAACAGCTGGCCGACACCATGCTCAAGCAGACCTTCACGCTGCTTAGTCATCACCACATTATCCCCAATGCCGTTCAGGAGCAGATGCTGACCTCCCACGTTCGCGCCATGGCGCACCGGTCGGTGACCGGCGAGCCGCTGCCGGAGGTCGAGGCTGACCTGTTTGACGAAATTTCACCTGAATCAATGCGGCTTGCCCGCGAAGTCGTGGCGCAGTTTGGCAACCTTCCTGATGAAGAAGCCTGGCTGCTCTCCGTCCACTTTGAAGTCGCAAAAGACAACCTTTAAGGAGCACATCATGGAACAAATTACAGTCGTTATCGGCGATCGCCTGGGTAAAGGTCAGAAGGTTGCAGCAGGCGTTGAAAAAGCGGGTGGCCGCGCAGTGGTGGTACCAGGCGTGGCGGCGGACATGAAGCTGGGTGACGTGATGAAGGCGGAAAACGCCACCTTCGGCATCTCCTTCTGCGGCAGCGGCGGCGCGGGTGCCATCACCGCTCAGACCAAATATGGCTACAAAGCCAAGTACGGCATGCGTTCCGTGGAAGAGGGCGTGACCGCCATCAACGAAGGCTGCAACGTGCTGGGCTTTGGCTTTATGGATAAAGAAGAGCTGGGCGAGCGTCTGGTACAGGCCTGGAAGAAGAAGCACGGCGCATAAGCATGAAAGAACAGTTCACCACCACGGTGAGAGTGAAAGGCAAGGGTGACGCCAAAGCGCGCGCCTTTGCCGACGCGCTGAACCACGTTCAGGCCGCGGTGATGAAAGCATCGCCGCATATCTTACTGCGTATTGAGCCACAGGATGTGCAGGTTGTTCAGGCGCAAGAAGCGGTGCGTAAAGAGGCGTTTCTGTTCTTCTTTTTGCGCCGGGAAAGACGCACCTACAGCGTGGAGCTGGACGTGACCGTCAACGTGACTGCCATCAATCTGGACCAGGTGGACTTTGTCACGCAACGCTGATTCTTACTAATAGGGCAGACTAATGTTCCTGATAATTTTAATAAAATCGCTCATCATCGGCGGCCTGGTTGGCGTCGGCGTGGGCGCCGGGGCTGCACGCATGTTTCATGCGCCTACCACACAGGGTATGGGCGCGTTTCGTACGTTGGGGGAGCTGAACTCCTGTGAGGGAGACCCAGCGTCTCACTTCTCCTTTGGGTTAGGCTTCTTCTTCAACGCCTGGGCTTCGTCGGTTGCGGCGGGCTCCTTCACCCAGGACGTTGACCACCGCATCATCCCGAACTGGGGTGCCGCGGCGCTGATGATCAAAAACCGCAACGTCGGCGAGACGCTGCACGATCCCCGCAAAATGGCGATCGCCTGCGGCGTGATCGGCATGATTGTCGTCACCTTCCTGAACCTCACCGCGTCGTCCGTTCCTGCTGCGCTTCAGGTGACCGCCGTGAAGGTGCTGGTACCTGCCGCTAACCTGCTGGTGAACACCGTGATGCCGGTGATCTTCTGGCTGGCGGCTATCGATGCGGGTAAAAAATCGGGCTTCTGGGCCACCGTCTTTGGCGGCGCGGCGCAATTGATTATGGGTAACGCCGTACCGGGCCTGGTGCTGGGGATCCTGATCGGTAAAGGCGTGGAAGAGAGCGGCTGGAACCACGTCACCAAAGTGATGATGGTCGCCATCGTCGCGCTGTTCGTGCTGAGCGGCTTCTTCCGCGGCTTCGACATGAAGATGATTGAATCCTTCCATCTGACCGTGCCGAACTGGCTCGACATGATCCACAACTCGCTCAGCGGCAAGTAACAGGAGCCTCTAAATGGAACAGAATAAAGGTTTTTGGTATGCCGACTGGTCGTTCCCGATCTTCGTTGGCCTGCTCTCCTCCGGCGTGTTCGCCGGGACGCACATGTACTACCTCTACGGTATCGGCGCTTTTAACGAAGTGGCCTTCGTGGCGATGCTGAAAGCGGGTATCGATACCGGTGCCTACGGCGCGGTAGCGGCGTTCGGCGCCAGCTTCCTGTTTGCCCGTATTATCGAAGGCTCCCTGGTGGGGATCCTCGATATCGGCGGGGCGATCCAGACCGGGGTGGGCCTCGGCGTTCCGGCGCTCTTGCTGGGGGCGGGCATCATGTTCCCGGTGACCAACTTTATCGCCTCGCTGGCGACCGGCCTGATTATTGGTCTGGCGATTGGTTACATCATCATCCTGGCGCGCAAGTTCACCATCAATCAGAGCAACTCCACCTACGGGGCTGACGTGATGATGGGCGCGGGTAACGCCTCCGGCCGCTTCCTCGGGCCTTTGATTATCCTCAGCGCGATGACCGCGTCGATTCCCATCGGCATCGGTTCCCTGTTAGGCGCCCTGCTGTTCTACATCTGGCAGAAGCCGATTACCGGTGGCGCCATCCTCGGCGCGATGCTGTTGGGCTGGCTGTTCCCGGTCGCCCTTTAATACCCGCGGGCGCTCAGGCGCCCGCCTTATCAGGAGAACCCCATGTTTGATTTACTCCTGCGCCGCGCGCGCCTCACCGACGATACCCTGACCGATATCGCCATTCAGGACGGGAAGATCGCAGCGGTGGGCGACATCGCCGCGCCTGCCCAAAAAACGGTGGAGCTGAACGGCGAAGTGTTTGTCAGCGCAGGCTGGATTGACTCCCACGTCCACTGCTACCCGAACTCCCCGATTTACCACGACGAGCCGGACAGCGTGGGCATTGCCACCGGCGTCACCTCGGTAGTGGACGCCGGTAGCACCGGGGCGGATGACGTGGACGACTTCTACGCCATCACCCGTAAGGCCTCCACCGAGGTATTTGCCCTGCTGAACATCTCCCGCGTGGGGCTGATTGCCCAGAACGAACTGGCCAACATGGCCAACATCGACGCTGACGCGGTGAAGCAGGCGGTACAACGCCACCCGAATTTTATCGTCGGCCTGAAAGCGCGCATGAGCAGCAGCGTTGTCGGTGAAAACGGCATTACGCCGCTGGAGCGCGCCAAAACGATCCAGAAAGAGAACGGCGATCTGCCCCTGATGGTACACATCGGCAACAACCCGCCGAATCTCGACGAAATCGCCGACCTGCTGAGTTCCGGCGACATCATCACCCACTGCTACAACGGCAAACCGAACCGCATTCTGACCCCCTCCGGGGAACTGCGCGCCTCCGTCACCAACGCCCTGAAGCGCGGCGTGCGTCTGGACGTCGGCCACGGCACCGCGAGCTTCAGCTTTGAGGTGGCGAAACGCGCCATCGCGATGGGCATTCTGCCGCACACTATCAGCTCGGATATCTACTGCCGCAACCGCATCAACGGCCCGGTAGGCTCGCTTTCGAGCGTGATGTCGAAGTTTCTCGCCATCGGCATGTCGCTGCCGCAGGTGATCGAGTGCGTGACCGCCAACGCCGCCGACGGCCTGCGCCTGGCCCATAAAGGCCGCATTCAGCCGGGTCTCGACGCCGACCTGACGCTGTTCACCATCAAACACCAGCCAACCGTGCTGACGGATGCCGAAAACGACAGCCTGCAGGCTGAACACATTCTGGTGCCGCTTGCCGCGATCCGCGCGGGCAAGGGCTACATGACCGAACAAGGGAGCACGGAACATGCCTTCAATTTTTGAGAAATACAATTTAAAACAGGTGATTAACACCTCCGGGCGCATGACGGCGCTCGGCGTCTCCACCCCGCGCCCGGAAGTGATGCAGGCGGCGATGGACGGCATGAACCAGTACTTCGAGATGAAGGATCTGGTCAACAAAACCGGCGAGTACATCGCGAAGCTGCTGGATGTGGAAGGGGCGACCGTCGTCTCCTGCGCCTCGGCGGGCATCGCCCAGTCGGTGGCGGCGGTGCTGGTGAAAGAGAGCGACTGGCTGCTGGAGAACCTGCACGTCACCCCGATTGAGAACAACGAGATTGTCCTGCCGAAAGGCCACAACGTTAACTTTGGCGCCCCGGTGGGCACCATGGTGGCGCTGGGCGGCGGCAGGCTGGTGGAAGCCGGTTACGCCAACGAATGCTCCGCCGATCAGCTGGCGGCAGCGATCACCCCGCGCACTGCGGCAATCCTCTATATCAAATCCCACCACTGTGTGCAGAAGAGCATGCTCAGCGTGGAGCAGGCGGCAGTGGTGGCGCGTAAACACGACCTGCCGCTGATTGTCGACGCGGCGGCAGAAGAAGATCTGCACGCTTACTACCGCTCCGGCGCGGACCTGGTGATCTACAGCGGCGCGAAGGCCATCGAAGGGCCAACCAGTGGCCTGGTGATCGGCAGAACCAAGTACGTCGAGTGGGTCAAGCGTCAGACGGCAGGCATTGGCCGCGCCATGAAGGTGGGTAAAGAGGGCATTCTGGGCCTGACCTGCGCCATTGAACACTACCTGACGGCAGCCAAAGAGAGTGGGGCCGAGATGGTGGCGAAGATGACGCCGTTTATCGACGCGCTCAACACCCTGAACGGCGTCACCGCGCGCGTGGTCTGGGACAGCGCGGGTCGCGATATCGCCCGCACCGAGATTAAGTTCGACGAAGCCACTACCGGCGTCGGCACCGGCGACCTGGTGCATGCCCTGAAGCAGGGCGAATACGCTATCTACTTCCGTGGCTACAAAGCTAACGAAGGGATTATCGAAGCCGACGTGCGCAGCGTCAGCGCAGACCAACTGAATATCGTCTATCGCCGCATCAGCGAAGTATTAGGCCAGGAGAAAAAGGCATGAAACTGACCCCCAATTTTTACCGCGACCGCGTGTGTCTGAACGTGCTGGCCGGATCCAAAGCCAACGCCAGCGCCATCTATGAAGCGGCAGAAGGCCATGTGCTGGTGGGCGTGCTCTCCAAAAACTACCCGGACGTGGACAGCGCCGTGGCGGACATGCGCGAGTACGCCGCCCTGATCGATAACGCCCTCTCCGTGGGCCTGGGGGCGGGGGATCCGAACCAGTCGGCGATGGTGAGCGAAATCTCCCGCCAGGTGCAGCCGCAGCACGTCAACCAGGTCTTCACCGGGGTGGCTACCAGCCGCGCGCTGCTGGGGCAGAGCGAGTCCGTGGTTAACGGCCTGGTCTCCCCGACCGGCACCGTCGGGATGGTGAAAATCTCCACCGGCCCGCTGAGCAGCGCGGCACCGGACGGCATCGTCCCGGTGGAAACCGCCATTGCCCTGCTGAAGGATTTCGGTGGCAGCTCGATCAAATACTTCCCGATGGGCGGCCTGAAATGTCGTGACGAATACAAAGCGGTGGCGGAAGCCTGCGCCCGTCACGACTTCTGGCTGGAGCCGACCGGGGGAATCGATCTGGAGAACTATGAAGCGATCCTGCAGATCGCCCTGGATGCGGGCGTGAGCAAGATCATTCCGCATATCTACAGCTCGATCATCGACAAAGCCAGCGGCGACACGCGCCCGGAAGACGTGCGTACGCTGCTGGAAATGACGAAGAAGTTGGTGAAGTAAAACTATCCCTCACCCTAACCCTCTCCACAGGGAGAGGGAATAACGATCAGGAGCCACCATGCACACCCGTAACCTGCTTGTCGCTTCACTCTCTCTACTTGCTACCGCCGCCGTCGCCCAGACGCAATATGCCTGGGTGGGGACCTACAATCCGAACGGTGAAGGGCTGTATCGTTTTACCCTCGACCCGCAGTCCGGCGCGCTCGGCAACAAAACGCTGGTGAGTAAGCTGCCGAACGCCGCGCAGTTGGCCGCTTCACACGACGGTAAAACGATCTATTTGGCCAGCGAAGTGGAGCAGGGCGTGGTGCAGGCGCTGCGGGTGGGCGAAAACGGCGAGCTGAGTGAGCTGAATCAGGTGGCGTCCGGCGGTGCGGGCCCGGTGTATCTCTCCCTGACGCCAAACGGCCAGCACCTGCTGGTGGCCAACTACGTCAGCGGATCCATTGCGGTGCTGCCGATCAACGCAGACGGCAGCCTGGGTGATGCCACCGACAAACATCAGGATCGGGGCGAGCCGGGTGCCGCAAAACCCGAAGCGGCAGCCGAAGGCAGTTTTGCCATCAGCGATCACAACGGTCCCCATGCGCACATGATCGCCGCCGATCCGAGCGGGAAATTTGTCTTTTCCACCGATCTGGGGCTGGATCGCATCTATCAGTACCGTTTTGACGATCGAAGCGGCAAGCTGACCCCGAACGATCCGCCGTTTATCAGCGCCTCCTCGAAAGGCGCCGGGCCGCGCCACTTCGTCTTTACGCCAAAAGGCGATGCCCTGTGGCTGATTAACGAAGAGGCGTCTACGCTCACCCATTATGCCGTGCAGGCCAACGGCACGCTGAAAGAGGGCAGGACGATCTCTGCGCTGCCGGAAGGGTATAAAGGCACCAGTTTTGCCGCCGGGCTGGCACTCAGTGCCGATGGAAAGCAGCTGTATGTCGCTAACCGTTTGCATAACAGCATCGGGCACTTTACCGTAACGGCGGATGGCACGCTGACGCATCGGGACGATGTCTGGACGCGTGGCGATTACCCGCGCACCCTGACGCTGGATAAACAGGGACGCTGGCTGTACGTCATGAACCAGCGCAGCGACAACATCACCCGTTTCCGCGTGGCGCAGGACGGCAAGCTGAGCTTCGAGCCAGACTATACCCCGGTCGGCAGCCCATCCCAGATGGTCATTTCACCTTAAGCAGTAAGAGGACAACCCCGTGCGATTTCCCAACCAACGTTTAGCGCAACTGTTTGAAATGTTGCAGAACGAGACGCTGCCTCAGGACGAACTGGCGCAACGGTTGTCGGTATCCACGCGTACCGTCCGGGCTGACATTACCGCGCTCAACGCGCTGCTGGCGGGGAATGGGGCGCAGTTTATCCTCAGCCGCGGGAACGGCTATCAGCTGAAAATCGACGATCAGGCCCGCTACCAGCAGCTGCAGGATTCCCACCCGCGGATGCTGCGGATCCCACGCACCGGCCCGGAGCGGGTGCACTACCTGGTGGTGCGCTTTCTCACTTCGGCGTTCTCCCTCAAACTGGAGGATCTGGCCGACGAGTGGTTTGTCAGCCGCGCCACGCTGCAAAGCGATATGGCGGAGGTGCGCGAGTGGTTTCACCGCTATCGCCTGACGCTGGAGACCCGCCCGCGCCACGGCATGAAGCTGTTTGGCAGCGAGATGGCGATCCGCGCCTGCCTGACCGATCTGCTGTGGCAGCTGGCGCAGCAGGACAACCTCAATCCGCTGGTCACCGAAGTGGCGCTGAATGCCGGCGTGCCGGAACAGCTCGCCGCCGTGCTGCATGAGACCTTCACCCGCCACCATATTCGCCTCACCGACGAAGGCGAGCTGTTTTTACGCCTCTACGGCGCGGTGACGGTGCGACGCATCAGCGAAGGCTATCCGCTGCCGGAATTTAACGCCGAAGAGGTGGCTGAGAACGTGCGCGATGCCGCGCGGGACATCGCCAGCGCCATCGCCCGGCTGGCGGATAAGACCCTTTCGCCAGCGGAAGAGACCTGGCTGGGGGTGCATATCGCCGCCCGCCAGGTGCAGGAGATCTCCCCCAGCGCCATCAACGCCGATGATGAAGAGGCGCTGGTGAACTACATCCTGCGCTATATCAACACCCACTTTAACTACAATCTGCTCGACGACACCCAGCTGCACGCGGATCTCCTGACCCATATAAAAACCATGATCACCCGCGTGCGCTACCAGATCATGATCCCCAATCCGCTGCTGGATAACATCAAGCAGCACTACCCGATGGCGTGGGACATGACCCTCGCGGCGGTCTCCAGCTGGGGAAAATACACCCCCTATGTGATCAGCGAAAACGAGATCGGTTTCCTGGTGCTGCACATTGGCGTCGGTCTGGAGCGCCATTACAACATTGGCTATCAGCGCCAGCCGCGGGTGATGCTGGTCTGCGACGCGGGCAACGCGATGGTGCGGATGATCGAGGCGGTGCTGCAGCGCAAGTACCCGCAGATCGAGGTGACGCGCACCCTGACCCTGCGGGAGTACGAGCAGTGCGAAAGCATCAGCGAGGACTTCGTGATATCCACCGCGCGGATCGCGGAAAAAGCCAAGCCGGTGGTGCTGATCGCCCCGTTCCCGACCGACTATCAGCTGGAGCAGATCGGCAAGCTGGTGCTGGTGGACAGAACGCGCCCGTGGATGCTGGAGAAGTTCTTCGACGCCAGCCATTTCCGCGTCATCGATCGCCCCATCGACCAGCAGACGCTGTTCCGGGAGCTGTGCGACCAGCTGCAGGAAGAGGGATTTGTGGACGCGGAGTTTCTCGACTCGGTGGTGGAGCGCGAGGCCATCGTCAGCACCCTGCTCGGCGACGGTATCGCCCTGCCGCATTCCCTCGGATTGCTGGCGCAAAAAACCGTGGTCTATACCGTGCTGGCCCCGCAGGGCATCCAGTGGGGCGATGACACCGCGCACGTCATTTTCCTGCTGGCGATCAGTAAAAGCGAGTATGAGGAGGCGATGGCGATCTACGATATCTTCGTCACCTTCCTGCGCGAACGGGCGATGACCCGGCTGTGCGGCTGCCACGACTTCGACGAGTTTAAAACCGTGGCGATGGAGTGTTTGAGCCGGTTTTGAGCTCAACGCAAATGATGCACCACCTGATTACTGCTGCCGCGCCAGATAAGCATCGGATCTTTCAGATCCTGCACAAACTTGCCGTCGATCAGCACGTTGATCAGGTCCACCACCTGCATCTGGTCATCGTTTAATTCATCCAGCTTATAGCCGGTCCAGACCCAGATATCTTTGCCTGCGCACTCGGCGCGAATGCGCTGCACCAGCCGCAAAATATCCGGCACGTTCTGTGGATGCAGGGGATCGCCGCCGGAAAGGGAGATCCCCTGGCGTTTGATGCGGGTGTCGTTGAGATCGTCGATGATCCGCTGTTCCATATCTGCGGTGAACGGCATTCCGGAGTTCAGCCGCCAGGTGCTTTTGTTGTAGCAGCCGGGGCATTCGTGGATGCAGCCGGAGACAAACAGGGTGCAGCGGGTGCCGGGACCGTTGACGATGTCGACCGGGTAGTATTGATGGATGTTCATAGCGTGTAACCACGCCGGGTGGCGCTGCGCTTACCCGGCCTACAATGAGAGTGCGGTCCGTAGGCCCGGTAAGCGCAGCGCCACCGGGCATCAATGTGGCAGAGGATTAACCGATCTGCCCATTCCCCAGATGCTTCACGCGGCGCTTCACCTCTTCCTGCTTGCCGGCGTTGAACGGACGTGCATCCGGGCTACCGAGGTAACCGCATACGCGGCGGGTCACGGAGACGCGGGCGGCGTCGTGGTTACCGCATTTCGGGCAGATGAAGCCTTTGCTGGTACATTCGAACTCGCCGGTAAAGCCGCACTCGTAGCACTCGTCGATCGGCGTGTTGGTGCCGTAATAGGGCACGTGCTGATAGCTGTAATCCCACACGTCTTCCAGCGCCTTCAGGTTGTGCTGAATGTTCGGGTACTCGCCGTAACAGATAAAACCGCCGCTCGCCACCGGTGGGTAGGCCGCTTCAAAGTCGATCTTGTCATACGGGTTCACCTTCTTCTCCACGTCGAGGTGGAAGCTGTTGGTGTAGTAGCCCTTATCGGTGACACCCTCCACCACGCCAAACTCGGCGGTATCCAGGCGGCAGAAGCGGTCGCACAGGTTTTCGCTCGGGGTGCTGTAGAGGCTGAAGCCGTAGCCGGTTTCGTCTTTCCACTTATCTACCGCGTCGCGCAGATGCTGCACGATAGCGATACCTTTCGCCCGCAGGGCTTCGCTGTCATAGACGTGTTGGTCGCCAAACAGGGCGTTAATGGTTTCGTGGATCCCGATATAGCCCAGCGAAATAGACGCACGACCGTTCTTGAAGATCTCAGACACGTCATCGTCAGCCTTCAGGCGCACCCCGCAGGCCCCTTCCATATAGAGGATCGGCGCGACACGCGCTTTGACCCCTTCCAGACGGGCGATACGGGTCATCAGCGCCTTACGCGCCAGCAGCAGGCGCTCGTCCAGCAGCGTCCAGAAGACGGCCTCGTTGCCTTTGGCTTCCAGCGCGATGCGCGGCAGGTTCAGGCTGATCACGCCCAGGTTGTTGCGCCCGTCGTGGATCTGCTCGCCGTTTTCATCTTCGTACACGCCGAGGAAGCTGCGGCAACCCATCGGGGTTTTGAACGAGCCGGTGACTTTCACCACCTGGTCATAGTTCAGAATGTCCGGATACATGCGCTTGCTCGCGCACTCCAGCGCCAGCTGTTTGATGTCGTAGTTGGCATCGCCAAACTTGTGGTTCAGGCCATCGCGGATGGCGAACACCAGTTTCGGGAACACCGCGGTTTTACGGTTTTTGCCCAGACCGGAAATACGGTTGCGCAGAATGGACTGCTGGATCAGGCGTGATTCCCAGCTGGTGCCCAGACCAAAGCCGAAGGTGACGAACGGCGTCTGACCGTTGGCGGTGTGCAGGGTGTTCACTTCATATTCCAGCGACTGGAAGGCGTCGTAGCACTCTTTCTCGGTGCGGGAGCGGGCATAACCTTCCGCATCCGGGATCTGCCACTCTTCCGCCACCTGGCGATGCTTGGCATAGCTGGCGGCGACAAACGGGGCCAGCACTTCGTCGATGCGGTTGATGGTGGTGCCGCCGTAGATATGACTGGCGACCTGGGCGATGATCTGCGCGGTCACTGCGGTGGCGGTGGAGATTGATTTTGGCGGCTCAATCTCGGCGTTGCCCATCTTGAAGCCCTGGGTCAGCATACCTTTCAGGTCGATGAGCATGCAGTTGAACATCGGGAAGAACGGCGAGTAGTCGAGATCGTGATAGTGAATATCCCCGCGCTCGTGGGCCTGCACCACGTCGCGCGGCAGCAGGTGCTGACGGGCGTAGTGCTTGGCGACGATACCGGCCAGCAGGTCGCGCTGGGTGGGGATCACTTTGCTGTCTTTATTGGCGTTCTCGTTGAGCAGCGCAGAGTTGGTCTGCTCGACCAGGCCACGGATCTCCTGGTTCAGACGACCGCGTTTTTCACGTTCGATATCCCGGTCGTGACGGTATTCAATATAGGCGCGCGCCAGCTGCTTATATGGGCCCGACATCAGCTGGTTTTCCACCGCGGTCTGGATCTCGTTGATGTCGACCTTGCTGCGGTCCTTCATCTGATTGCTGACGACTTCTGCGACGGTGGCGCAGTAATCTGCGTCATCGACTCCCGCTGCTTTAGCTGCACGCAGAATCGCTTCCTGGATGCGCTCTGATTTGAAAGGCACGTTACAGCCATCTCGTTTCATCACATGCGGTGTCATGACCACTCCTTTAGAAACAGGTTATCCACAGAGAAGAGGAAAGTGGGTTTTTGGCATAACAACAGTCAGCCCAGCCACTTCCCGGGTTACCAACACATGTTATCCACAATTCCGGCCAGCGTTGACGCCGTCTTATTGTTGAAATTGTAGACGTTAAATACAAGATGTTGGGTCGGCGTGCATTCTAAGCGCTACATATAGTGATTTGCATCAAACAAGTTTGCGATTTATTTGATTCAGAACAAGGTATCCAGGGAAGAGTACAGCGGGTGGGCGATTGAGGAATTGTAAAGACAACAGTTCAGTAATTGTATAATTAATAAACAAAATTAATCCGCATGCCGGGCAGCCCTCGAGCCGCCCGGCATGCCCGTTAAGACTGTAGCCACCATACCGCTTCAAACGGACGCAGGGTCATGGCGCCAGGCTGCGGCGAGACTTCAGGATAATTGCTCATCACCACCTGCCAGTCGCCCTCAACCGCCTGCGGCTGCCACGGCTGGCACTCGCGGCTCAGGCTGGCGATCGCCATCAGCGTCTGGCCCTGCCACTGGCGGCGATAGCACCACAGGAACGGGTGATCCGGGAGCAGATCCTGATAATCCCCCCAGGTGAGCACCGGCAGGGTTTTACGCAGCTGGATCAACCTCTGGTAGGCGTAAAACACCGAGTCGGGATCGGCCAGCGCCGCCTCGACGTTGATCGTTTCCGCGTTATTACTCAGGGCGATCCACGGCTCGCCGGTGGTGAACCCGCCATTGGCTGAGGCATCCCACTGCATCGGCGTGCGGCTGTTATCGCGGGATTTGCTCGCGAGGATCGCCAGCAGCTCGTCGGCGTCCTGCCCCTGGGCGCGCAGCCCGGCGAACATGTTGTGGCTCTCCACGTCGCGGTAGTCGGTGATGCGGGTGAAGTGCGGGTTGGTCATGCCAATCTCTTCGCCCTGATAGACGTAAGGGGTGCCCTGCATCCCGTGCAGCACCATCGCCAGCATCTTCGCCGCCGGGACGCGATACTCTCCCTCATCGCCAAAGCGTGAGACGATGCGCGGCTGGTCGTGGTTACACCAGAACAGCGCGTTCCACGCCCGGTTGTGCATCCCCTGCTGCCAGTGGCTGAACAGGGCTTTCAGCGCCACGAAATCCGGTTTCGCCAGCGTCCACTTCTCGCCGTTGGGATAATCCACCTTCAGATGGTGGAAGTTAAAGGTCATCGACAGTTCCCGCCCGTCGAGCGCGGCGTACTGCTGGCAGTGCTCCAGGCGGGTGGAGGACATTTCGCCCACCGTCATCATGTTGCGCGGGGTAAAGACGTCCCGGCTCATCTCCTGCAGATAGTCGTGAATGCGCGGCCCGTCGGTATAGAAGCGGCGGCCATCGCCGATCGTATCGTCGGGGAAATCCTGGTCTTTCGATACCAGGTTAATCACGTCGAGACGCAGGCCGTCCACGCCGCGATCGGCCCAGAACTCGCACACTTTTTTCAGCTCGGCGCGCACCTGCGGGTTTTCCCAGTTGAGATCAGCCTGCTCCGGGGCAAACAGGTGCAGATAGTACTGCTCGCTTTCGGCATGCCAGCGCCAGGCGTTGCCGCCGAACTTGGAGCGCCAGTTGTTGGGCAGCTGCTCCGGGGTGCCGTCGCGCCAGATGTAGAACTCGCGGTACGGGCTCTCTTTATTGAGCGACTCGCGGAACCACGCGTGCTGGGTGGAGGTGTGGTTAAACACCATATCCAGTACGATGCGGATCCCGCGTTGATGGGCTGCGGCCACCAGCGCGTCGAAATCATCCAGCGTGCCGTAGGCCGGATCGATGCTGACGTAGTTTGCCACGTCGTAGCCGTTATCCACCTGCGGAGAGATATAGAACGGCGTCAGCCAGATAGCGTCGATGCCGAGGGTTTTGAGGTAGTCGAGACGCGAGGTCACGCCGCGCAAATCCCCGGTGCCGCGCCCGGTCGTATCCTGGAAGCTCTTGGGGTAGATCTGATAGATGACGCCGTTTTGCCACCAGTGAGGAAGGGTATTCATAGTGCGTTCCTGCAAATGCGAAGGGGCGCAACTGCGCCCCGAAAGAGATTAAACAATCTGCAACGCGCCCTGACGGAACTTGCGCTGATAGATAACGGTGGTCAGCAACATCGGGACGATAATCGCCACGGCCATCGCCAGGGAGAAGACCTGCCAGTAGCTCGTCTGGATAGAGAGGATGCCCGGCAGACCGCCGACGCCGATGCCGTTAGCCATCACGCCGTTCAGCCCGCACAGCAGGCCCGCCAGCCCGGAGCCGATCATCGCGCACAGCATCGGGAAGCGATATTTCAGGTTGATGCCGTACATCGCCGGTTCGGTGACCCCGAGGTAGGCGGAGATCGCCGCCGGCACCGAGATTTCACGTTCGTTATGCTTACGGCTGACGATGATGATGCCGGTGACCGCCGAGGCCTGCGCAATGTTCGACAGGGCAATCAGCGGCCACACCGGGGTGCCGCCGAGGCTCTGGATCATCTGCATATCAATCGCCAGGGTGGTCTGATGCACGCCGGTGATCACCAGCGGGGCATACAGGAAGCCAAACAGCGCGGCGCCAATCGGGGCGAAGCTGCCGGTCATCAGGTGACGCACCGCATATGCCACGCCATCGCCAATCATGCGGCCGAACGGACCGATAAAGGCGTGGGCGAGGAACACCGCCAGGATCAGGGAGCAGACCGGCACCACCACCAGATAGAGGTAATCCGGCACCATGCGCTTCAGGTGGGTCTCGATCATCCCCAGCGCCAGACCGGCCAGCAGGGCCGGGATAACCTGCGCCTGATAGCCCACTTTGGCGATGGTAAAGAGGCCGAAGTTCCACACCTCAGGCACCTGCTGCCCAAGTAAGTAAGCGTTCATTAACTGTGGAGAGACCAGCGTCACGCCCAGCACGATACCCAGAATCGGCGTGCCGCCCATTTTGCGCACCGCCGACCAGCAGATCCCCACCGGCAGATAGAAGAAGATCGCCTCGCCAATCAGCCACAGGAAGTCATAGATGCTCTGCAGAGCCGGGTACATCTGGGCGAGGGTCTTGCCGTCGCTCATCGGCACATCGCCAATCAGGTTACGGAAGCCGAGGATCAGGCCCCCGCTGATCAGCGCCGGCAGCAGCGGGAAGAAAATCTCTGCGAAATGTGAAATGAGCTGTTCATGCCACTTCATGTTCTGGCGCGCGGCCTTTTTGGCCTGCTCTTTATCGGCCGACGAGTGGCCGGTGGTCGCCAGCAGCGCCTTATAGTAATCGCCCACCTCGGTGCCGATCACCACCTGGAACTGCCCGGCATTGGTGAAGCAGCCTTTCACCATCGACAGCTCTTCGATGGCTTTGGGGTTAGCTTTGGCCGGATCGTTTAACACAAAACGCAGGCGGGTAATGCAGTGGCTGACCGTGGCGATGTTGTCACGTCCGCCAACCAGCACGATCAGCTGGTCGATATCCGTTTGTTTTACTTTGCTCATCATGAAGCCTCATGACAGATGGTAGGGGTTAGGGACTGGTGGCAAGCCTACTCTTTCAGCGTAACGCGGAAAATGGGAACGTTCCCGAAACCGGGCGAGGATCACAATAAAGCGTCTTTTGACGCTCAGGAGAGGGCGGCGGGAATGACGATCTGGCGCGGTTCGCTGCGGCCGTTGATCTGCTCAATCAGCTGCATAGCGGCCTGACGGCCGGAGTCGGCGTAGCCGGGATCGACGGTAACGATCTCCGGATGGAGGAACTTCATCAGCGGCGTGTTGCCAACGCTCGCCAGCTGCAGGCTGTCGATGCGCTGTTCTTGTAAGTACTTACTAGCGCCCAGGGCCAGAGTATCCGTGGCACAGACCAGCGCGGTAGTCTGCGGGGTCAGCACGTCAGCCACTTTCTCATAGCCCTGTTTCATCCCCAGACCGGGTAACGCGGCGACCGCAGGCAGGGCGTGCTGTTTGCAGAATTCCAGGTAGGCATTATGGCGGCGCTGGCCGGTGGTGACGTCGCTGTGCGGCACGCCAAGATAGCTGATATGCCGGTGACCACCGTCGTACAGGCGCTGCATCAGAACGTGAATTGCCCCTTCATCGTCATAGCACACCGAGGCGAAGCCGCGGGCATCCCGGGCCAGCATGACCAGAGACGATTGCCACGGGGTGAGCATCTGCTCGCTGAGGCCGGTAAAGCCAAACAGCACCACGCCGTCGATGTTGCGTCGCTTCAGCATCCCGAGGTGCTCCTCGACCATCTGCGGCGAAAACTGGCTCTCCATCATGATCGGATCGTAACCCTGTTCATAGAAGACGGGGAGCATGGTCTGTACCGCCAGGTTTTCCGACAGCGAATCCAGACGGGTGACGATGATCGCCACCACTTTGTCGCTCTGCCCGCGCATGGCGCGCGCCGAGCGGGACGGAGAGAAGCCGTGCTGATTCATCACCGCCTCGACGCGTTCGCGGGTGCGCTCGCTGACACCACTTTCGTTGTTCAGCACCCGTGAGACGGTGGATTTACCCACGCCGCTCAGACGCGCAATGTCTTTAATGGTGAGGCGATTCTGCATGCTTTCATTCCTGTAACGCATTGATGAAATAATCAATAAGCCTAAATCGGGTGTCCGGTTCCGCAATGGGCAAAGTCTGGTTTACGTTTGGTTTAATGCCCGGCCGGTATCATACCGCCCGAATTGTCACGAACGGTATGGCTAAAACGCTATACTGCGCGCCGACTTACCTTTTTTTACTTACCGGAGGCTGTATGGATCCCGATCCCACCCCTCTCCCGCGAGGGAGAACCCTTTCTTTCCGGTAAGCCTGTACTCACTGCCTTACCGGATGCGTAAGGCAGTAACGTTATTCAACGTTCCTGCATAACTGATACCGCCGCTCAGGCGTGGCTTTGTCACGTCTGAAGACAAGACTGCGCCCGTTTTCACGGGTGCGGGGGACGTGTTATGTTCAAAAATTTCACACAACAGCTGCTGGCCCGGCTGAGCCGCCACCTGCCGCGCCGTCTGGTGCAGCGCGACCCGATGGCAACGGGCAAAACCGATACCGTCATGCCCGGCGCGCTTGCCGCCCACTGTCTGCGGGTGGCCGCAATGGAAGAGCCCGCGCTGTGGCGGACCTTTGCCAGCCATCCGGAAGGGCTGACGGCCGCTGAGGTCGAAACCGCTCGCGCCACGCACGGCGAGAATCAGATCCCGGCGCAAAAACCGGCCCGCTGGTGGGTGCATCTGTGGGCCTGCTACCGCAACCCCTTCAACCTGCTGCTGACGGTGCTGGGCGTTATCTCCTATGCCACCGAAGACCTGTTTGCCGCCGGGGTGATCGCCCTGATGGTGGGCATCTCCACGCTGCTGAACTTTATCCAGGAGGCCCGCTCCACCCGGGCGGCGGATGCCCTGAAGGCGATGGTCAGCAACACCGCCACCGTCCTGCGCACCCTCAACGACAAAGGGGAAAGCGGCTGGCGGGAGGTACCTATTGACCAGCTGGTGCCGGGGGATCTGGTGAAGCTGGCGGCCGGGGACATGATCCCGGCGGATTTACGCATTCTCCAGGCCCGGGACCTGTTTGTGGCCCAGGCCTCGCTGACCGGCGAATCCCTGCCGGTGGAGAAGGTCGCCCACAGCCGCGATCCGCAGCAGAGCAACCCGCTGGAGTGCGACACCCTGTGCTTTATGGGCACCACGGTGGTCAGCGGCACGGCACAGGCAATGGTGATCGCCACCGGAGGAAACACCTGGTTTGGACAGCTGGTCGGGCGCGTCAGCGAGCAGGAGAGCGAGCCCAACGCCTTCCAGCAGGGCATTGGCCGCGTCAGCATGCTGCTGATCCGCTTTATGCTGGCGATGACCCCCATCGTGCTGCTGATTAACGGCTACACCAAAGGCGACTGGTGGGAAGCGGCGCTGTTTGCGCTCTCGGTGGCGGTGGGGCTCACTCCGGAGATGCTGCCGATGATTGTCACCTCGACCCTGGCGCGCGGGGCGGTAAAACTCTCGAAGCAAAAGGTGATCGTCAAGCACCTCGACGCCATTCAGAACTTTGGCGCGATGGATATCCTCTGCACCGACAAAACCGGCACCCTGACTCAGGACAAGATCGTGCTGGAGCATCACACCGACGTGTCGGGCAAGGTCTGCGAGCGGGTGCTGAATACCGCCTGGCTGAACAGCCACTACCAGACCGGGCTGAAGAACCTGCTCGACGTCGCGGTGCTGGAAGGGGTGGATGAAGCCACAGCCCGCACCCTCTCGACCCGCTGGCAGAAAGTGGATGAGATCCCCTTTGATTTCGAGCGCCGCCGCATGTCGGTGGTGGTCAGTGAAGAGCAGGGGGTACATCAGCTGATCTGCAAAGGGGCGCTGCAGGAGATCCTGAATGTATCTACCCAGGTGCGGCACAACGGCGAGATTGTCCCGCTGGACGACAGCATGCTGCGGCGCATCCGCCGCGTCACCGATAACCTCAACCGCCAGGGGCTGCGTGTGGTGGCGGTGGCCAGCAAGTTTCTGCCGGCCCGCGAGGGGGATTACCAGCGCATCGACGAATCGGATCTGATCCTCGAAGGCTACATCGCCTTCCTCGATCCGCCGAAAGAGACCACCGCTCCGGCGCTCAGGGCGCTGAAAAACAGCGGCATCACGGTGAAAATCCTTACCGGCGACAGCGAGCTGGTGGCGGCGAAAGTGTGCCGCGAAGTGGGGCTGGATGCGGGTGAGGTGGTGACGGGCAGCGAGATCGAAACGCTTTCCGACGACGCGCTGGCTCTGCTTGCAAAGCGCACCACGCTGTTTGCGCGCCTGACCCCGATGCACAAAGAGCGCATTGTTACCCTGCTGAAGCGCGAGGGGCACGTGGTGGGCTTTATGGGGGATGGCATCAACGATGCGCCCGCGCTGCGTGCGGCGGATATCGGGATTTCGGTTGACGGTGCGGTGGATATCGCCCGGGAAGCGGCGGATATCATTCTGCTGGAGAAGAGCCTGATGGTGCTGGAGGAGGGGGTGATCGAAGGTCGCCGCACCTTCGCCAACATGCTCAAGTACATCAAGATGACCGCCAGCTCCAACTTCGGCAACGTCTTCAGCGTGCTGGTGGCGAGCGCGTTCCTGCCGTTCCTGCCGATGCTGCCGTTGCATCTGCTGATCCAGAACCTGATGTACGACGTCTCCCAGGTGGCGATCCCCTTTGATAACGTCGACGAGGATCAGATCCGCAAGCCGCAGCGCTGGGATCCGTCAGAACTCGGCCGGTTCATGCTCTTTTTCGGCCCGATCAGCTCGATCTTCGACATTCTGACCTTCTGCCTGATGTGGTTCGTGTTCCACGCCAACACGCCGGATCAGCAGACCCTGTTCCAGTCCGGCTGGTTCGTGGTTGGGCTGCTGTCGCAAACCCTGATTGTGCATATGATCCGCACCCGTCGCATTCCGTTCCTCCAGAGCCGCGCCGCCTGGCCGCTGATCCTGATGACGGGGCTGGTGATGGTGCTCGGCATCGCGCTGCCGTTCTCGCCGCTGGCAGGGTATCTGCAGTTGCAGGCGCTGCCGCTCGGCTACTTCCCGTGGCTGGTGGCGATCCTCGCCGGGTATATGGTGCTGACGCAGCTGGTGAAAGGGTTCTATAGCCGCCGGTACGGTTGGCAGTAGGTTTGTGCCCGGTGGCGCTGCGCTTACCGGGCCTACGATCCTAACGTAGGCCGGGTAAGGCGAAGCCGCCACCCGGCACATCGCGTTTACCCCAAATTCAATAACCTGTGATCGCCGTCACCCGCCGCGCTTGACGCTAATTTGCGCACATGTTAACAGAATGTTTTGCCTTTTTTCGGCCCGTCAAATAAGGAACATTCATGTTACGGTACAGCCTCCTGACCGCCGGGCTTATGCTCGGTTTTTCTGCGTTTGCCGCCCCGGCAGGCGATCTCCCTCTGATGCCCTGGCCTGCAAAGGTCGAACGTCCTGCCAGCCAGGGCGCGCTGGTCATCAACAATAACTTCTCCGTTAGCGTCTCGGGGGACGATCTCGGTGACGCGGTGACACGCCTGCGTCAGCGGGTGGCGCTGCAAACCGGCTGGACCCTCCAGCCCCAGGCCGACAAACCTGAAAAACCGACGGTAACCATCGCCATCGCCCGGAAGGTGGCCCCCCAGCCTAAACCGGACAGCGATGAAAGCTACACACTCACCGTAGACGCCAGCGGGGTGACTATCACCGCCAACACCCGCTTCGGCGCGCTGCGGGCGATGGAGACCCTGCTGCAGCTGATCCAGAACGGTGCGGAAAATACCTCCCTGCCGTGGGTCAGCATTGAGGATGCCCCGCGCTTCCCGTGGCGCGGCCTGCTGCTCGATTCGGCCCGCCACTTTATTCCGCTCGACGACATCAAGCGCCAGATCGACGGCATGGCGGCGGCGAAGCTCAACGTGCTGCACTGGCATTTAACCGACGATCAGGGCTGGCGCTTTGCCTCAAAGCGCTACCCGAAACTGACCGAACTCGCCAGCGACGGCCTGTTCTATACCCAGGATCAGATGCGTGACGTGGTGCGCTACGCCGCCGCGCGTGGCGTTCGCGTGGTGCCTGAAATTGACATGCCCGGCCACGCCTCGGCCATTGCCGTGGCCTATCCGGAGCTGATGAGCGCCCCGGGGCCCTATGAGATGGAGCGTCATTGGGGCGTGCTCAAGCCGGTGATGGATCCCACCAAAGAGGCCACTTACGTCTTTGCCGGGGCGATGATCGCCGAACTGACGGCGATCTTCCCGGATCCCTACCTGCACATCGGCGGCGATGAGGTGGACGACAGCCAGTGGAAAGCGAACCCCGCCATCCAGCAGTTTATGCGCGACAACAAGCTGGCCGACAGCCACGCCCTGCAGGCGTATTTCAACCGCAAGCTGGAGACGATCCTCGAGAAAAACCAGCGCCAGATGGTGGGCTGGGACGAGATCTTCCACCCGGATCTGCCGAAGAGCATCCTGATCCAGTCCTGGCAGGGGCAGGACGCGCTGGGCGAGGTGGTGAAGCAGGGCTACAAAGGAATTCTCTCCACCGGGTTTTATCTCGATCAGCCCCAGTACACCGCCTATCACTACCGCAATGAGATCGTGCCCCAGGGGCTCAACAACGTGGACGTCATCACCGATCGCGACAGCGCCCAGAGCTGGTCCTTTACCCTGCCGCGCCTGAAGGGCAAGCCGGTGGAGGGGAGCTTCACGCTGGTGAAAGGCGACGCGGGCTGGCGCGGGTTTATCGATTTCAGCGGCAAATCGCGGCGGGCGGTACAGGACATCGACTGGCGCAGCGACAATCAGGTGAGCTTCACCGTCGATACCTGGATGGGGGAAACCCGCCCGGTGGTAACGGTGAAGGACGACAAGATTGAGGGCTATTTCCTGCTGGGCAACAGCCGCTATCCGGTGACGGGTCAGCGGCTGGATACGGTGCCGGAAGGGATCGCCCCGGCGGTGCCTGACGCCAGACAGCAGGCGAATCTGCTGGGCGGCGAGGCGGCGCTGTGGGCGGAAAATGTGTCTGCCCCGGTGCTGGATATCAAGCTGTGGCCGCGGGCGTTTGCGGTGGCGGAGCGGCTGTGGTCGGCGCAGGACGTAACGGATGTCGATAACATGTACACCCGCCTGCAGGCAATGGACAGCTGGTCGACGGTATCGGTGGGCTTACAACAACATGCCCGTCAGCAGGTGCAGTTCACCCGTCTGGGGAACACCACCGACACGATGGCGCTGAACATCCTCGCCCAGGCGCTGGAGCCTGCCCAGTATTACACCCGCAATCATCTCAAGTTCCAGGCCGGAAACTACGATCTGTTTGAGCCCCTGAACCGCCTGGCCGACGCGCTGCCTCCGGAGAGCAACCAGGTGCGGCAGATGGACCGCTGGGCCGAGCGGCTGGTGAGCGATGCCGAAGACAGCGAAAGCGCGGAGTCCCTGCGTCATCTCTTTACTCGCTGGCAGACCAACACCCCGGACGCGCTGGCGCTGGCCGAAAACAGCTATCAGCTGAAAGCGCTGAAGCCGGTGATTCAGACGGTGGATAAGCTGGCGACGATTGGGCTGCGCTTAACGGATCTGGTGGCGCGTCAGGGAACGCTGGATGATAACGAGATTGCGTCGATTCAGGGCGAGCTGGATAAGGCGGCGCAAATTCAGGATGAAGTGGTGATTGCGGCGGTCTACCCGCTGGAGAAACTGCTGCGCGCGACGCGCAATCAGTAAAAAATGCCCGGTGGCGCTACGCTTACCGGGCCTACAAAATCCGTACGGTTCCGTTTGTCGGACAAACAAACCGCACTAACCCATAGGCCGGGTAAGGCGAAGCCGCCACCCGGCAAACAGAACAACTTATTTCTGCAGGGTCCACGCCATGGTCCAGTGGGAACCGACACCCGGTTCGAACTGGTTAGCGCCCGCTGCGTACTGAATGCAGTAGCCGCTGTATGGCGCAGTCTTACACTTGTAAGTTTTACCATTTTTCGGCTGCAGAACCACGGTACCGGCTTTGTAGGAGGCGATATTCTGCGGATAGGTGTAGTCGTATTTACCTGCGGTACCATTATCGGTGTTTGACGCTTCGCCTTCCAGCATCATGTCAATCACGTCCTGCGCGAACATGACGCCATCTTTGTTGGACGCGTAGTATTTCAGCATGTGGTGGCCCGGCGTGACGTCAGACAGGTTCATGGTCACGTCCTGGTTGGCGTTGTTCATGTCCTGCTTCACATAACCTTTTTCCGCACCGGCGTGGTTCATCACGCGTGCTTCCAGGTTGACGTTACCCTGGGTATTCACGTGGAAGGTCACGGTTGCCGCACCGTTTTTGATTTTGCTGAACTTCACGTTAGTGACGGCGATAGCTTCGCTCACCTGAGACTGCTGTTCCTCATAAGAGACAGCAACAGATTTCAGGGTGCTGCCGTCTTTCACGTAGACGTTGTTCGCGCCGTGAACCGGATTCACCTCGCCGCTTTCGTCTTTCATGCCGACGCGGACATCGCTGTGCGCGGCGTTGATCGCCTGCGCCAGATCGAATGCCCACTGGCTTGCCTGGCCCTGAGACGCCGAGGAGACGGTCAGTTCGGTACGCATGGAGACCACTTCGCCATTTGCGTCGAAGAAGCGGGCGATCACTTTGTCGCCTGCGTTGACGTTGTTACCCGAAATCTGGCCGCTCAGGGTGTTGGTCCATTCGGAAACCACTGCCGGGGTTTCGTCTGGGGTGACGTTGCCGCCATTACCGAAATCAACGTCTATCGCCTGGTAGAAGCTATTAGTGGTATCCGCAATTTCCCATACCGCGTAAATAACCTGGTAGCCAGTACGCTGCGGAACATTACAGGTCATTTGCTGACGCTGAGCCGGAGCCTGACCATTACCATTTACGGTACAGAATGGGGTGGACTCAAATTGATCGCGGGTCAGCGGTTTATTTGGATTCCAGTCTTGTTTCGTAATATACCAGCGCCAGTTAACGGTTTTATGTGGTGCGGTGTGATACCAGGTAAAGGTATTTTTACCCGCAGTAATCGGTGTTTTAGTCCACGCGTTCAGGCTCTGGCGATCGAGCTGGGAATATTGGGAAATACCGGCGCTGGCCAGCTGTCCATCCGGCGGCAGCGCGCCAGTTGGGAAGCCAGAAGTACGTTCAACGCTCTGGGGTTCATATTGAACAGTACCGCAATCGGGTAATGGTGCCAACTTACTGATTTAGTGTACGATGGTGTTTTTGAGGTGCTCCCGTGGCTTCCATCTCCATCAGTTGTCCCTCCTGCTCAGCTACTGAAGGCGTGGTGCGTAACGGTAAAAGTACTGCCGGACATCAGCGCTATCTCTGCTCTCACTGCCGTAAAACATGGCAGCTACAGTTCACTTACACCGCCTCTCAGCCCGGTACACACCAGAAAATCATTGATATGGCCATGAATGGTGTTGGATGCCGGGCAACCGCCCGCATTATGGGCGTTGGCCTCAACACGATTTTTACGTCACTTAAAAAACTCAGGCCGCAGTCGGTAACCTCGCGCATACAGCCGGGCAGTGATGTGATTGTCTGCGCTGAAATGGACGAACAGTGGGGCTACGTCGGTGCTAAATCACGTCAGCGCTGGCTGTTTTACGCGTATGACAGGATACGGAGGACGGTTGTGGCGCACGTCTTCGGTGAACGCACTCTGGCCACACTGGAGCGTCTTCTGAGCCTGCTGTCGGCCTTTGAGGTCGTGGTATGGATGACGGATGGCTGGCCGCTGTATGAATCCCGCCTGAAGGGAAAGCTGCACGTAATCAGCAAGCGTTACACTCAGCGAATTGAGCGGCATAACCTGAATCTGAGACAACATCTGGCAAGGCTGGGACGGAAGTCACTGTCGTTCTCAAAATCGGTGGAGCTGCATGACAAGGTCATCGGGCATTATCTGAACATAAAACACTATCAGTAAGTTGGAGTCATTACCCCGCAATCGATATTTTTACCGAGCTTACACATATAAGCGCGGCTGGCCGGAGATTCTACATAACCATGTGCAAAAGCCGATGAGGCAACCGTGAGTGTGGCAAGTGCCAACGCAATTTTAGACAGTTTCATTTTTTATTCCATTAAAAGGGATTAATGCATTTGGGCGGGTTTAGTGTTGCCCGGAATAAAAAATTAGTCATTTTAAGCTGCGATGAAAAAGAATAATGAAAAGGCTTGAAGGTTATTTCTCTCTGTGTATTCAGAAAATAAAAAAGGCAGCGCAGGCTGCCTTTTGCATATCAAAATCAGGTATTAGCGACGCACGGCAATCGCTTCAATTTCGATTTTTACGTCTTTTGGCAGACGAGCCACTTCCACGCAGGAGCGCGCCGGGAAGCCCGCGTTGTGCTCGGTGAAGAAAGCTTCGTAGGTGGCGTTAACGGTGGCGAAGTCGTTGAGATCTTTCACGAAGACCGTAGTTTTAACGATGTCGCCCACTTTCAGGCCAGCGGATTCAACGATCGCTTTGACGTTTTCCAGCGACTGGCGCGCCTGCGCAGAGACGTCTTCCGGCACCTCACCGGTTTTTGGGTTCACCGGGATCTGGCCGGAGGTGATGATCATGCTGCCAAGATCAACGCCCTGAACGTATGGGCCGATAGCTGCAGGTGCATTTTCCGTCGCGAGTACTTTGGTCATGATTTCTCCTGAATAACAGCGTTATGAATATGCCTGCCATTATAGAGAGGCAGGCATGCATTACCACTGCGATTAGTTGGCCAGCACCACATTATGGGAAAACTCTTTTTCGCAGTATTTGCATTTGAGCGCGATGTCATTGGCGCGTTTTTTCACTGCAAAACTGGAGTTGACCGGCTCAGCATGGCTGATGCAGTTGCTGTTGGGGCACACCAGCACGCCATCAATACGTTCCGGCAGGCTCGGACGGGATTTGCCCACCACTTCGTAGTCGTCGATGCGGTTGACGGTCGCGTCCGGCGCGTACAAGGACAGCTGGTTAACCTGCTCATCGGTCAGGAAGGTGTTCTCAATTTTGATCAGATCCTTGCGGCCCATCTCGCCGGATGGCAGGTTCAGGCCGATGGTGATGCGCTGGTCGGTTTCGGTCAGTTTGAACAGGGTCAGCAGCTTAAAGCCCACCTGCGCAGGGATGTGGTCAATTACGGTGCCACGTTTGATGGCTTCGACCTGGAGTTTGTTATCGTGTGTCATGGTCATTTCCCCTTACAGAGCTAAGTCGCGATTCAGAACCAGTGCCAGTAACGCCTGGCGAGCGAAGATGCCGTTCCCGGCCTGCTGGAAGTACCAGGCGTGCGGCGTCTTATCCACGTCGGTGGTGATCTCATCGATACGCGGCAGCGGGTGCAGCACTTTCATGTTGTTGCGTGCACCTTCGAGGTCGCTGGCGCGCAGGACAAACTGCGCCTTCACGTTGGCGTACTCCGACGGGTCAAGACGCTCCTTCTGCACGCGGGTCATATAGAGAATATCCACCTCGGCCATCATCTCTTCGATGCTGGCGTGCAGGCTCCACTGAATACCTTTTTCATCGAGCATATCGAGGATGTACTGCGGCATCGCCAGCGCGTCCGGAGCGACGAAGTAGAAGCGGTTGCCGTTGAACTTCGCCAGCGCCTGGGTCAGGGAGTGGACGGTGCGGCCATATTTCAGGTCGCCCACCATGGCGATGTTCAGGTTTTCCAGACGGCCCTGGGTTTCCTGAATGGTGAACAGATCCAGCAGGGTCTGGGTCGGGTGCTGGTTGGCCCCGTCACCGGCGTTCAGTACCGGAACACCGCCGGAGAACTCGGTCGCCAGACGCGCGGCGCCCTCCTGCGGGTGACGCATCACGATGGCGTCAACGTAGGTGCCGATCACCGAGATAGTGTCCGCCAGGGTCTCGCCTTTTTTGCCCAACGAGGTGTTGCTGCTGTCGGAGAAGCCCACCACGCTGGCGCCCAGACGGTGGATGGAGGTCTCGAACGACAGACGGGTGCGGGTGGAGGCTTCGAAGAAGCAGCTGGCGATCACCTTGTGCTTCAGCAGCTCCGGTTGTGGATTGGCCTTCAGTTTTGCCGCGGTTGCCAGAACCAGCTCCAGCTCTTCACGGCTGAGGTCGTTGATGGAAATGATGTGTTTTTGATAAAGCGGATTCATTTTTATCTCCTGACGCCGGGCAAAAAAAAGCCCCTCAAATGAGGGGCTTCTGGAATAGGGATTGCAATGGGAAGAAAAACGGCAGGCCAGCGTCTGTTTTAAGACGCGCAACGGCACTCTGTCGAACATGTTTGAGCATGCTTCCTCCTGGCAAATTGTGGGGCATTATACGCAGCCTGAATCGCGGATCAAGCGAATAATGCACACTTTAAGCAACGTAAAGGTTTCCGCGTGCATGGTTATGCGCAAGAGCAAATCCCCACCAAAAAGTGGTGGTATGGCAGCTGAATTTCTCGTATAAAAGTTGAAAATGAAACGATGTTTTATATTGAGGATTTCACTATGATCGTTGGCAACATTCACAACCTCCAGTCCTGGCTGCCGCAGGCGCTGCGTCAGGCGATCGAACACGTTAAAGCAAACGTGACTGACGCGACCCCAACCGGCAAACATGATATCGACGGCAACAACCTGTTTTATCTGGTTTCCGAAGACATGACCCAGCCGTTTGCCGAGCGCCGTGCGGAGTATCACGCCCGTTATCTGGACATCCAGATCCTGCTCAAAGGCCAGGAAGGGATGACCTTCAGCACCCTGCCAAACGGCACGCCGGACACCGACTGGCTGGCGGATAAAGACATCGCCTTCCAGCCGGAAGGTGAGCAGGAGAAAACCGTAGTGCTGAACGAAGGCGACTTCGTGGTCTTCTACCCGGGCGAAGTGCACAAACCGCTGTGCGCGGTGGGCAACCCGGCCCAGGTGCGCAAGGTGGTGGTGAAGATGTTAGTGGGATAATTTCCCCTCGCCCTGACCCTCTCCCCAGGGAGAGGGAACACGCCTCCCATTCTGTGATCCAGCTTAAAAAACACGCACTCCCTCCTTTTTCCGCATTGTCCTTCGCTTTCCCCACGTTCTAGTATGATCGTTAAATAAACGAACGCTGTTCTATAATGTAGAACAAAATGATTCAGCAAGGAGATCGCATGCAGCAGACTCTACAGTTCTCGGGGATTATTCCCCCCGTCTCCACTATCTTCACCGCCGATGGCGCACTGGATAAAGCCGGTACCGCCGCGCTGATCGACAGCATGATCGACGCAGGCGTCAATGGCCTGTTCTTTCTCGGCAGCGGCGGGGAGTTTTCCCAGCTCAACACCCAGGAGCGTAAAGCGATCGCCGAATTTGCCATCGCCCATGTGAATCGCCGCGTGCCGGTGCTGATCGGCACCGGAGGCACCAACGCCCGGGAGACCATCGAGCTGAGCCAGCACGCGCAGCAGGCGGGGGCAGACGGCATCGTGGTGATTAACCCCTACTACTGGAAAGTGTCGGAAGCGAACCTGATCCGCTACTTCGGGCAGGTGGCCGACAGCGTCACCCTGCCGGTGATCCTCTATAACTTCCCGGCCCTGACCGGACAGGATCTGACCCCGCAGTTGGTCAAAACCCTGGTGGACTCCCGCCGCAATATCGTGGGGATCAAAGACACCATCGACTCTGTGGCTCACCTGCGCAGCATGATCCTCACCGTTAAGGCGGCGCACCCGCACTTTGTGGTGCTCTGCGGCTATGACGATCACCTGTTCAATACCCTGCTGCTGGGCGGCGATGGGGCGATCTCGGCCAGCGGCAACTTCGCCCCGCAGATCTCGGTGAAACTGCTGCAGGCCTTCCACGACGGCGACCTGGCGCAGGCCGCGCACTATCATCAGACCATGCTGCAAATCCCGCAGATGTATCAGCTGGATGCCCCGTTCGTGAATGTGATTAAAGAGGCGATTGCCCTCTGCGTGCGTCCGGTGTCCACCCACGTGCTGCCGCCTGCCGGGCCGCTGGATGAACCGCGTAAGGCGCAGCTGAAAGCGCTGCTGCAACAGCTCAAGCTCTGCTGAACCGGAAGGTGACGATGTCGATAGAGACGATTTTTACCCCGCAGGATGACGCCTTCTACTCGGTGATCACCCACGCGGCCGGGCCGCAGGGGGCGCTGCCCCTGACCCCGCAGATGCTGATGGAATCCCCGAGCGGCAATCTGTTTGGCATGACCCAGAACGCCGGAATGGGCTGGGATGCCAATAAACTCACCGGCAAAGAGGTGCTGATTATCGGCACCCAGGGCGGGATCCGCGCGGGCGATGGCCGCCCGGTGGCGCTGGGCTACCACACCGGACACTGGGAGATTGGCCTGCAGATGCAGGCCGCGGCAAAAGAGATCACCCGCAACGGTGGGATCCCCTTTGCCGCCTTTGTCAGCGACCCCTGCGACGGGCGCTCCCAGGGCACGCACGGGATGTTTGACTCCCTGCCGTACCGCAACGATGCGGCGATCGTCTTTCGGCGGCTGATCCGCTCCCTGCCCACGCGCCGGGCGGTGATTGGCGTCGCCACCTGCGACAAAGGCCTCCCCGCCACCATGATTGCGCTGGCGTCTATGCACAACCTGCCGACCATTCTGGTGCCGGGCGGCGCTACGCTGCCGCCCACCTTCGGCGAGGATGCCGGCAAGGTGCAGACCATCGGGGCGCGTTACGCTAACCATGAACTTTCCCTGCAGGAGGCCGCCGAGCTGGGCTGCCGCGCCTGCGCCTCACCGGGGGGCGGCTGCCAGTTCCTCGGCACCGCAGGCACCTCGCAGGTGGTGGCCGAAGCCTTAGGCCTGGCGCTGCCGCACTCGGCGCTGGCCCCGTCCGGACAGGACGTGTGGCTGGAGATCTCCCGCCAGTCGGCGCGGGCGGTGGTCGAGCTGGATAACCGCGGCATCACCACCCGCGATATCCTCACCGACAAAGCCATTGAGAACGCGATGGTGATCCACGCCGCGTTCGGCGGCTCCACCAACCTGCTGCTGCATATCCCGGCCATTGCTCACGCGGCGGGCTGCACCATTCCTGACGTCGACCACTGGACCCGCGTCAACCGTAAGGTGCCGCGGCTGGTGAGCGTATTACCGAACGGGCCGGATTATCACCCGACGGTGCGGGCATTCCTCGCGGGCGGCGTGCCGGAGGTGATGCTCCATCTGCGCGATCTTGGTCTGCTGCATCTGGATGCCATGACCGTCACCGGCCAGACCGTGGGGGAAAACCTCGACTGGTGGCAGGCCTCGGAACGCCGGGAGCGCTTCCGCCAGTGCCTGCGCGAGCAGGACGGGGTGGATCCTGACGATGTGATCCTGCCCCCGGAGCGTGCCAACGCCCGCGGGCTCACCTCCACGGTGGCGTTCCCGGTGGGCAACATCGCCCCGGAAGGATCGGTGATCAAGGCCACGGCGATCGACCCGTCGGTGGTGGGTGAGGACGGCGTTTATCGCCACACCGGCCGGGCGCGGGTGTTTGTCTCGGAAGCCCGGGCAATCAAGGCGATCAAAAGCGGCGAGATTGAGCAGGGCGACATCATGGTGGTGATCGGCGGCGGGCCGTCCGGCACCGGGATGGAAGAGACATATCAGCTGACCTCGGCGCTCAAGCATGTCTCCTGGGGAAAAACGGTATCGCTGATCACCGATGCCCGCTTCTCGGGCGTCTCGACCGGAGCCTGTTTTGGTCATGTGGCGCCTGAAGCGTTGGCGGGTGGGCCGATTGGTAAACTGCGCGATAACGACATCATCGAGATTGTGGTGGATCGCCTCTCCCTGACCGGCAGCGTCAACTTTATCGGCACGCCGCTGGCACCGCTCACCCCCGAAGAGGGGGCTACAGAGCTGGCGCGTCGTCAGCCTCATCCGGAACTGCACGCGCACGATTTTTTACCCGACGATACGCGCCTGTGGGCGGCCTTACAGTCGGTGAGCGGCGGAACCTGGAAAGGCTGTATTTACGACACGGATAAAATTATCGAGGTCATTAACGCCGGTAAAAAAGCGCTCGGTTTATAAGCCCTTCAGCCAGATACCGGGAGCAGATTAACCTTAGGCCGGGTAGCCCAGGGCGCGTGAGAGCTGGCGCCCGGCCTCCTGTAGCTGCTCGCGAAAATGCGCCAGTTCATCGTCGTCGACGCGGGAGGTCAGGGTCGACAGGCTCAGGGCAGCGATAACCCGGGATTCATGGTTACGCACCGGGACCGACACGCAGCGCACCCCCTGCTCGTTCTCTTCGCTGTCGAGGGCATAACCCTGCTCGCGGGTCTGTGCCAGCGCGGCCAGCAGCGCCTCGCGTGAGGCCAGGGTTGCGGGGGTATAAGTGGTGTACTGATAACCGTCGAGCAGCGTGTTCAGCTCGGCGTCGCTCAGCCAGGCGATCAGCACTTTGCCGATGGCGGTGGCATGCACCGGCAGGCGACGGCCAATGCGCGAGTAGGCGATGGCCGCCAGCTTGCCTTCAATCTTCTCGATATAGACCCCTTCACGCCCGTCCAGAATGCCCAGATGGGTGGTCTGCCCGGTGCGCTCCGACAGCGCCGTCAGCCAGTGCTTCGCCTTCTGGCGAATATCCATGGTGCTCACCACGAAGTGGCCGCGCTCGACCAGCTTCATGCCCGGGCGATATTTGCCGTTCTCCGGATTCTGATCGATATAGCCGTGCAGCTGCAGGGTTTTAAGCAGCGAGTGGAGGGTGCTCTTGCTCAGGCCCATCTGTTTACTGATGTCGGTGATTTTGAGTTCCGTCGCCTGTTCGTTAAACAGATCGAGGATCTGTAAGGCACGTTCAACAGATTGAATAATAGGCATAAGTTCGGCACATCCGCGCTGGAATTAAGGCGAAAACGTACCCTGTTTACGCTGAAAAATCAATCGACAAGGGAGGCGGGGACTTTGACGATCCTGGTACCGTCACAGGCAATCATGGCGGAAAAATTTGACATAAGTCATTCCTGATACTTATGGATTCAAGTTAAAAAGATAGGCTGTGCCTATTACTCACATTTTCATTGTTCTTTTACACTCATTAACCGTAAGGCTTTCTGCATTTTTTATGGCTCGTTTAAAAGGTATTTTAATGACTGCTTCTAAAACTTGGGTTTCTTTAGGCACCATTGCCAGTCCGGCCACAGGGACGTTATTTTCAAAAATTCTGACTCAACATAATCATAAATATATTCTGTGGTATAACGGCGAGCAGCTTTTTAAACCCGGCGATCGGATAAAAGTCATTTATAATCGTTTATTTATTAACGACGAGCCCTGCGATATTAATATTCTGCAGATCGACAAATACAGCCACACCCTGTGGCGCGTAATGAATAAGATGTCCAGCTGCCCCGGCCATCGCGACCCGGAGAGCAAGACGTGCGATGCTCCGGTAAAATGTATTTTTAAACAATGCCCGTTCGGCAAGATGAGGGTGAGGGCAAATTAATAAGCCGGTAAACTATTCTGTCGACAAGTAGATAATATAAATATCAGGAGGGCGGCAACCCTCCCGTCATTTTAAAAGCAGGCGTTATTCACCCAGAGTGGCGACCATCACCGCTTTAATGGTGTGCATCCGGTTCTCTGCCTGGTCAAATACCACGCTCGCCGTCGACTCAAACACCTCGTCCGTCACTTCCATTCCGCCGTGCAGATCGAACTCCTTCGCCATCTGCTGGCCCAGCGTGGTCTGGTCGTCGTGGAACGCCGGCAGACAGTGCAGGAACTTGACGTCCGGGTTCCCCGTCAGGGCCATCATCTGGCTGTTCACCTGATAGCCACGCAGCAGCGCAATCCGCTCGGCCCACTTCTCTTTGGCTTCGCCCATCGACACCCACACGTCGGTGTAGATGAAATCGGCGTCCTTCACGCCCGCCGCCACGTCTTCGGTGAGGGTGATTTTGCCGCCGTTCTTCTCTGCCAGCGCGCTGCACTCCGCCACCAGGCTCTCTTCCGGCCAGCAGGCTTTTGGGGCCACCAGACGCAGATCCAGCCCGGTGAGCGCCGCCGCTTCCAGCATCGAGTTACCCATGTTGTTGCGCGCGTCGCCGGTATAGACCAGCACCATCTCGTTAAAGGCTTTGCCCGGCAGATGCTCCTGCATGGTGAGCAGGTCCGCCAGCAGCTGGGTTGGATGGAACTCGTTGGTCAGCCCGTTCCACACCGGCACACCGGCAAATTCCGCCAGGGTTTCGACCACTTCCTGGCCATGGCCGCGATACTGAATGCCGTCATACATCCGGCCCAGCACGCGGGCGGTATCTTTAATTGATTCTTTATGCCCAATCTGGCTGCCGCTCGGCCCGAGATACGTGACGCGCGCGCCCTGGTCAAATGCGGCAACTTCGAAAGAGCATCTGGTACGGGTAGAGTCTTTTTCGAAGATGAGCGCGATGTTTTTGCCAGTAAGTTTCTGTACTTCAGTCCCTTTTTTCTTATCGGCTTTCAGCTGTGCCGAGAGGGCAAGCAGAGAGGTGAGCTGTGCGGGAGTAAAATCGAGCAATTTCAGGAAATGTTTTTTATACAGTTCAGACATTTTATCCTCACATGGCAAAGGCCACTTATTGAATTAAAATTCACTTTATCTGTATCAATATTCACTTGCAACCCCGATTCACAAATCTTTCTTACAAAGGTGGAGGCAAACACATCCGTGTGTGAAAATAGAAGTATCTGCCGCACTTTAAAGAGGAACGAGCCATGGCAAACCCAGAACTGCTGGAAGAACAGCGCGAAGAGACGCGACTGATTATTGAAGAACTGCTGGAAGACGGCAGCGATCCGGATGCGCTGTACACCATCGAGCACCATTTCTCTGCGGATGATTTCGAAGCGCTGGAAAAGCTGGCGGTTGAAGCGTTCCGTCTGGGTTACGAAGTGACGGAGCCAGAAGAGCTGGAAGTGGAAGAGGGCGACACCGTCATCTGCTGCGACATCCTGAGCGAAGGCGCGCTGAAAGCTGAGCTGATCGACGCCCAGGTTGAACAGCTGATGGACCTGGCCGAACGTTTTGAAGTGGAATACGACGGCTGGGGCACCTACTTCGAAGATCCGAACGGCGAAGAGGGTGACGACGAAGACGACGAAGATTTTGACGAAGACGACGACGGCGTGCGTCACTAAGTATGATTTGCGGCAGCTTCGGCTGCCGCTTTGCAAGGTTCAATGATGGATTACCCGCAGATACTCGCCCCTGTTCTCAACTTCCTCCAGTGCCCGACCCCGCAAGCGTGGATTGATAAAGCCCGCGACCCGGCTAACCTGCCGCTGCTGCTCACCGACCATATGGTGTGCGAGCTCAAAGCCGCCCAGACCGCGCTGTTATTAGTGCGAAAATACGTTGCCGACGAGAGCGGTGCCGACGCCCTGCTCGAGTGGCTCAAGCCCTATGAAGCCTTTACCTTCCGCGAAGGCCCGGAACCGGATTTTGTCGCCCTGCATAAGCAGATTGGCAAAAGCGTGATGCCGAAGACCGACGACCTCTGGGGCCAGGCGCTGATCGACAGTATGGTGCTGCTGATTAAAGAGGAGCTGCACCACTTCTGGCAGGTGCGCGAGGCGATGCTGACCCGCAATATCCCCTACGTCAAAATCACTGCCAGCCGCTACGCCAAAGGGATGCTGAAAGCCGTGCGCACCCACGAGCCGCTGACGCTGATCGACAAGCTGATCTGCGGGGCCTATATCGAAGCGCGCTCCTGCGAACGCTTCGCCGCGCTGGCCCCGTTCCTCGATGAGGAGTTGCAGAAGTTTTACCTGTCGCTGCTGCGCTCCGAGGCGCGGCATTATCAGGACTATCTGACGCTTGCCCAACAGGTGAGCGACGAGGATATCTCTCCCCGCATACAGCTTTTTGGTGAAATTGAAGCCACACTGATCTCATCACCGGACAACGAGTTTCGCTTCCATAGCGGCGTGCCGGTGTAAACCGGCATAGCTAAAGGATCAAGGATGCGTAACGATGAGAAGAGCGTGGACTCGTATAGCAGTGGTAGCGGTTATCTCCGCAGCAGTGGCCTTCTGGGTTTATTACGACAAGCAGCGCCTGCAAAACACCCCCGAACATCGACTTGATACCGTCCTTAACGCCATGCCCTCCTGGCAGGTGCTGAGAGAGCAGGACCCCCGATTTGTGGCACGCATCCGCGAGCAGATCCTCACCATGCAGAAAGCGGGGGAGTCTGAGCAGGAGATTATCGACGTGGTCCAGCCGCAGATCCTCGAGCTGCAGATGTCGCGCCTGCAATATGCCCCCGACGCCAATGCGGTGGCCTGGATGACGATCAACATGGAGCAGACCGCCGCCATTCAGAAGGTGAGTGACGACGCCTGTTTCCGCTTCTTATTCCCGGCCGTCAAGGGCGGCGTCAACCCGATGCGGGTGCTGGATAAAGATATGATGCAGCGCCGTCTGCAGGCCGACGCCGACATGATGCGCGCGGGCTGGGGTAAAGATCGCCACACCGTGACCCCGGAGGAACACGCCGCCGCGGTGGAAGATGTGCGGCCGATTATGCAGGCCTTGTCCAGCAAGTACGGTAAGGATATACAGCTGCTGGTGATGCCGGAGAACGCGGTGGGCAAAGAGAAGCTCACCTGCGAGTTGGTGCAGGCGATGTGGGCGAAGGTGCTGGCTCTGCCGGAGCAGAAGGCGGCGAGGGTGATTCGGCTGGCGGTGACGGAACTGGATTGACGGGGACGCTGGTTTTTTGGGCACTTAGCGCGGTTTAGCGCGTCGCCGCTTGCATGGCGGCGCGCGACAGGTATAATCCACAACGTTTCCGCATCCCCTTCAGTGCCGAAGTGGCGAAATCGGTAGACGCAGTTGATTCAAAATCAACCGTAGAAATACGTGCCGGTTCGAGTCCGGCCTTCGGCACCAACAGTATGTAAATAGACCTCAACTGAGGTCTTTTTTTATGTCTAAAATCTAGACCCCGCAAGGCTTTGCCCCGCTTTTCAGTCAACCGACATCAATCTGAGTTACCCCACATCAACATGCTTGTGAGTATAGAACCGAGTATATATGCTGGTTCGATAATGCTTATATACTCACGGCAGCATATGGAAGGAAGACCATCATGGCCCTGACTGATACTAAGGTGCGTTCGGCAAAGCCTGAAGCAAAGGAATACTCGCTAGTAGACGGCGATGGCATGTTTTTGCTGATACACCCTAACGGCTCCAAATATTGGCGCTTTCGTTTCCGCTTTGGTGGTAAACAACATCTGATGGCATTTGGTGTTTACCCCGAAACATCACTGGCTGATGCTCGTCAAAAGAGGGAAGAAGCCAGGAGGCTTGTTGCTGCCGGTGTCGATCCTCGTGAGCATAAGCGTGCAGTAAAAGAAGAACAGGCTAAAGAGGTCATCACTTTTGAATCTGTTGCCAGAGACTGGCATGCAAGCAATCAAAAGTGGTCTGAGTCACATAGTGGCCGTGTTCTTAAAAGCCTGGAAGATAATCTGTTCGATGCGATTGGTAAGCGGAATATCGCTGAGTTAAAAACCAGAGATTTACTTATTCCCATCAAAGCCGTAGAGATGTCTGGACGTCTTGAAGTGGCGACGCGTCTACAACAACGAACAACAGCAATTATGCGATTTGCCGTGCAAAGCGGATTAATCGACTACAACCCCGCACAAGAGATCGCTGGAGCGGTTGCAACAGCTAAACGACAGCATCGCGCTGCGCTAGAACTTAATCGCATTCCTGAACTACTTCATCGAATTGATTCCTACACTGGCAGACCGCTAACACGCTTAGCTGTGGAGCTGACGTTGTTAGTCTTCATCCGCTCTAGTGAACTGCGTTTTGCCCGCTGGTCAGAAGTCGATTTTGAAACGGCTATGTGGACGATTCCGGGGGAACGTGAGCCATTGGAAGGTGTGAAGCATTCACATCGAGGATCAAAGATGCGTACCCCTCATCTTGTTCCTTTATCCCGTCAGGCTTTGATCATTCTGGAAAAGATCAAAAGCATGAGTGGAAATCGTGAGCTGATTTTCGTAGGCGATCACGATCCACGTAAGCCGATGAGTGAAAACACTGTGAACAAGGCTCTGCGAGTTATGGGCTATGACACGAAAACGGAAGTTTGTGGACATGGTTTCAGGACAATGGCGTGTAGTTCGTTGATTGAGTCGGGGTTGTGGTCGAAGGATGCGGTAGAAAGGCAGATGAGTCACCAGGAACGTAACTCTGTGCGAGCGGCTTATATTCATAAGGCTGAACACTTGGGGGAGCGTAGGCTGATGGTGCAGTGGTGGGCGGATTATCTGGATGCGAATCGGGATAAGGGGGTTAGTCCGTTTGACTTTGCTAAGTTGAGTACGGGCTGATTAAAAGGGATTCTGGAAGGCATGCATCTGGCATGCCTTATTTTTTTGCTAATTTGGTATTTACAGCCTCATAACTCAGCCCAGGCAATGCTATTAATCGCTCGAGCAATCTGTGAAGGCTAAGAAACTTTAATCTTTGTTTTATAAAAGATTAACGTAATGGCTAAGGCCCCCTCTGTGACTGAGTAGGACATGGAGCACGCATGAAAAAAGCTAAATTCGATTCCCTGAAAGGCATTAACGACTTTATTTACACTATTGCCTGTGTGGCAGAAAACAATTATCCGGATGACTCTAACACCACGCTTATCAAGATACGTATATTTGGTGAAGCTACGGCTCAGAAGTATCTAGATTATCCGTGGCAATTCAGTCCGGTTTGATTAGACCATTACACAGGTCGTTGTGCTCGCTGGTGAATAATAGCGGTAATTACAAATAAAAGAATAGGGGCGTCATTCGCATCACGGGCGTCCAGTTAGGAAGTCTGGTGGCTGAATGAGGGATACAGCGTATGGGAGCTGCAGCCAATTGTTTATTGGGCAAAAAGTTTATGTGACGAGCGCGTCGTTATGCTTCTTTTGTTGACGTGAAGTTATTTAACTTATTGATTTTTTTAATCAAATAAATATGATGAATCATGTGCATCAGGATTGCGTATTCTTATAACCAGGACTTGATATATGCAACTTAAGAAAATTGTTGTTTCCGGTTTTAAAAGTATCTCCAATCAACATCCTCAAACGATTGACCTTGAGCATGAATTAACCACATTTATTGGCCATAATGGAACTGGGAAAAGTACGGCCATGGAAGCGCTTAATAAGCTGTTTTCGGTGGATCATTCACTGCGAAGCTTAACAATAAATGACTTCCATAATGCAGATGATGGGAAAGATGAAAAGACTAGAAATTTAATTATCGAAGCTTGGTTTAGCTTCCCTAAACCAAAAGAAGGCAAAATCTCCATCCCTCCGTTAATCGAACATCTCACCATTGATAAATCTGATGGTACTATTCTTTTTAGGGTGCGATTAGAGGGCAAGCTTTCTTTTGAAGCAAATCCGATGGGAGATATTGACGAAGATATCTGGGTAGTGAACTCTAGCGATAAGCTGGTTGAAGAGAGCAGTAAGCAAAAACTTTCCTCTGCAGTAAGAAATGCCATTCAGGTGAGTTACGTTCCAGCCAACCGAGATCCATTATTGCAATTAAAATATTCATCGAAAGCAGTGCTTGGGCGTTTATTGAAGGCAATTGAGTGGGCTGGAGGAGGTCAGGAAATATTAGAGGAGCAAGCGGCTAAGTTAAATGCATTAACGAAGAGCAATCCTGCATTAAATGAAATTGCAGCGGCAATTAACGCCAGTTGGGGAAATGTCTACAAGGGGCGTTATTTATCTCAGGCATCGCTGAATTTTCCACTTGCTAATATTGATGAAATACTGAAATTAATACAACTTCAATTTAATCCTGATGAAACCGGACACACGGTTAATGTAGACCGGCTAAGCGATGGGCAAAAATCATTGGTCTATTTCTCCCTTATCAAGGCGATGTTTGATATTGATAAGAAGACCAGGGAGTTGATTTCCTCAGGAGCGGTGTCTAATTTTAATCCTCAAAAAATGAGACTCCCAATTTTTAGTATGATCTCTCTGGAAGAGCCTGAAAATCATCTTTCTCCGCATTACTTAGGTAGAATTGTTAAGTTAGTGAAAGATTATGGCCGTAATGAATTATGCCAGGTCATTATTTCTTCCCATTCATCTTCTATTTTAAGCCGAATCGAACCTGAACAAATACGTCACTTTAGATTGGATCAGGTCTCAAAAAGTACGGTTGTAAGCGCATTAATGTTGCCGGAAAAAGAGGATGAGCTTTCTAAGTTTATTAAAGAAGCGGTTAAAGCGTACCCGGAGATCTATTTTTCTAAGCTGGTAATATTTTGCGAAGGGGATAGTGAGGAAATCATAATTCCTAAGGTGCTAGAGCTGCACTCAACGGAGATCGACAGCCATTCTATCTCTGTTGTTCCTCTTGGCGGACGACATGTGAACCATTTTTGGCGTCTGTTGAAATCGTTGCAGGTTCCCTTCATCACTTTGCTGGATTTTGATATTGATAGAAATGGCGGTGGTTTTGGGCGGCTTAAATATGCTATTGAGCAACTGTCTATTTTCCACGATGGAAGATTTGATCAGATAAAAGAAATGATACCTACATGGGATGATGACCGAGATCCAACAACATTTACAATTATGGGCAGTGGTGATAAAAAATATAATGTTGTGGCTGGATTGGAAAATAATAATATTTACTTTTCATCACCTTTGGATATTGATTACGCAATGATTGAATCTTTCCCTGATATTTTCTGTGAAAAAGATATGGGCTATGGAGAGAGGGGGCCTAAAGATATTGAGCAGGAAGAGCAGGAAAACCAGGAAGATAAAAAGAAAGAGTTAATAAATGCAGTATTGAAAAAAGGCAACTCCGGGGTTCGTTACAAATTCTCTGCTGATTATCTTAATTATTTTCTGTGGTATCGCTATCGTTTTTTATCTAATAAAAGTAAGCCAGCCTCCCATGTCAGAATGTTTTCTAAAATTGAAGGGAAATATACGCCGGATGAAATCAGAGAAAAATTGCCTCAAGTATTAATTCGGGCTGCTGACAAGACTGTGGCATTATTGTCGGAGGTTATTGAATGATTGAGCAATGGCAACCTTCTGAAGGCATTGAGTCGACACAGGAGTTAATGGATATTATCTTCTGTGATCAATCCGTTTCTGTGCTTGCTGGTGCAGGGGCGGGTAAAACGGAGCTTTTGGCTCAGAAATCGAATTACTTGTTGCAGACAGGAAAGTGCATATGGCCTAAACGGATATTATGCCTTTCTTATAAAAAAGAGGCGCAAGAGAATATCAAATCGCGTGTGATGAAAAGATGTGGACAAAGAGGTGAACGCTTTGACTCTTATACTTTTGACGCTTTTTGTAAAAGTATTGTTGACCGTTTTAAAGATGTTTTGCCTGAGGGTAAAATACCATCAAATAATTATGATTTAGTATTTAATCATAAAATGAGCAATGGCAAAGATAAGTTGTCATTTGATCTAATAAGAAGTTTGGCGTTATATATTTTAAAATCTAGAACGGATATTGCAGATCTTTTTTCTTTGACGTATTCACATGTTTTTATAGATGAGTTTCAAGATACTCGCTCAGATCAGTATGAACTGATTAAGCTTCTTTTTAAAGACAAAGGAACGCAATTGCTAGCGGTGGGCGATATCAACCAGAGCATTATGTTGTGGGCTGGTGCCAAGAAAACAGTATTTGAAGATTGTGAAAGAGAATTTAATACCACAAAAAAACTATTGGTGCAAAACTTTAGAGCTAATAAGGACATTCAAGAGGTATTGAGATGCTTCATTCATTTTGTACAAAATGATGATAATTTTACACCAATTTCCAAAAGCATCAATAATTGTACTATTCATTTTTATGATAATGAGTTTTCTGAAGCGGATGATATTGCAGCTAAAATAAAAAGATTCATCGATTCTGGTATTGAAGAAAAAGAAATTTGTGTGCTGGTTAAGCAGCAGTCAGAGAAATATACAGGAAAACTTCGGGATAAGTTGACGACTAAAGGGATTAGAAATCTTGATTTATCGGAATTGCAAGATGTATTAAAAGAACCATTAGGGCGAATATTCGCTACACTCTTCAAGGTTTATACATCGCGCTCATCATCAAGCTATACTGAGCTTTGTGATTTATATCTTAAGTTGCATCGAGTTACGAGTGGTGATGAAAAAGAAGAAATATTAATTAAAGAATTGTCAGATAAAATAGCAGCTAATAGGGAAGCTTTAGGTGATGCACCCAGCCCCGATTCATTGATCACCCATATTAAGGATGTTTTAACTCTATTTGGTGTGAAAAAAATGGCGGGGCGATGGAATCAGTATAAGTCCACTGACTATTGGGGTAAGGTCTGGCGTAGTCTTGAACTGCATTTGCGCTACACAATAGATGCAACGCATTCCCTTAACGAAGCAGCGCTGATGTTTCAGGCGGAAAACTCTGTTCAAGTGATGAACGTACATAAATGCAAGGGACTTGAATATAAAGTGGTTATTTTTCTTGGCTTAGAGGACCAGGCTTTTTGGACTTATAGAAATGAAAAATTTGAAAATGATTGTGCTCTCTATGTTGCTTTATCCAGGGCTAAGGAAACTATAATAATAACTACTACAAAATATAGAGAGCATAGAGTGTCTAATTGGCGAGATGATAGAGCTTCTACCTATAAAAACGTTGCTCCTATATATTCATTCTTAATGAAAAATTGCAATTTCAAGCAAGAAAAATAATAGAAAAAACTGAATCGCTACGGCTTAGACGGCTGCTATATCCGGAGTGCTACCTTTATCATGTGCTTGATATTACATAGGCTGGCCTTTCAACCCGGCCAGCTATAAGCGCAAGTATCTCGCATAACCAGAGCATAACTTTTATCGAGTTCATGATGCAGTACCTCTAAAAAAGAACACTCTGAACCGCCCCGGTTTTCCTGGAGAGTATTTTGCCTGAGTGTTCAGGCTGCCACATCCCGGTTATTCAGTGAAGCGTAATACACCTTTTCTGCCTCCACTGGCGGGATATATCCGGTGCGTTCCATTAATCGGTGATGGTTATACCAGTCAACCCGTTTCAGCGTGGCCAACTCAACATCCTGTCGGGTTTTCCAGCTTTGTCTGTGGATCACCTCCGCTTTATACAACCCGTTGATACTTTCTGCCATCGCATTGTCATATGAGTCACCCGTGCTACCTGTTGAAGCCAGTAGCTCCGCATCCTGCAGCCGTTGCGTGTACGCCAGTGACACATATTGCGAACCTTTGTCGCTGTGATGGATGGTGCCGCTCGGGCGTCTGGCCCACAGCGCCTGCTCCAGTGCATCCAGCACGAACGACGTTTCCATCGTGGATGAGACTCGCCAGCCCACGATAACACCGGCGAACACATCAATGATGAAGGCCACATAGGCGAACCCCTGCCAGGTGCTGACGTAGGTAAAATCGGCCACCCAAAGACTATCGGGCCGTTCAGCCACGAACTGACGGTTCACCCGATCCTGCGGTGTTTCGGCTTTGCTGCTGCGGGTGGTTCTGACACTTTTGCCGCGTGTCACCCCACGTAGCCGCAGGGCTTTCATCAGGCGCTCAATGGTGCAACGGGCAACACCGACGCCTTCACGTTTTAGCTGTCGCACCGTAAACGCTGTAGTTTTCTTCGTATACACGCTGTATCTCAGGTATCAGCACGGCATCGCGTTTATCCCGACGGCTGCGTCGTTCAGGATACTTCCGGCGTTGCTGATGCCAGTAGTACGTTGACGGAGCAATATCCAGCTCATGACAGACTGGCCCGACCCCGTGTTCACCGCTCAGATTTTCCAGAAGCGGCATTATTTTTTCCAGTGGCGGTCGAGCTCCGCCTGGGCAAAATACGCTGAAGCCTGACGCAGAATATCATTGCTGCGGCGCAGCTCCCGGACTTCCCGCTCCAGTTCTTTCAGACGCTGGCGTTCGCTGGCGGTCAGCGCATTCTGCTCATCATCAACGGGCTCCTGCTGACGGACCAGATACGCAATGTTTCGGGAGTGCAGCCGATCTTAGGGGCAATGGAGCAGATAGCGGCCCATTGTGAGTTGTAGGTGTCCTGGTTTTCCAGAACCATACGAACAGCGCGTTGACGAACTTCAGGGGGAAATCGGTTATGTTTTGTCATCCTGGTTACCTCTCTCAAAGAGTGTAGTCTCCAGGATTACCGGGGCGGTTCACTCAGCATAAGTGTCACAGGACTTATGCTGAGGGAGGAACATTCATCACGTCACATTACGACATCAACAACATCACTGCCACTTAAGAAATCATCCGTTTGTGCAAAAATGAACTGCTTTAAAAACTGATCAATACGTATATTCAACTTAAATGGAGGTAAGATTACGCCGTCTTGTTTTTCAAAATAAACTTTGGCTTTTGCCTTATCTACCGAATCTTTTAATGCGTCGAAGCGACCAAACTCGTTGAGATTCTTATCATTAACACTATCAGCCATTAATGCGATGAGTAGCCCTTTATCTAAACCAAGAGCATTAACAACTGCATTTAATTGCGCATTTTCAGCGTTATCTTTGTAGGTGTTGATGTAGTCTCTAAAAGTATGGCCTTCAATTAACTGCGCATCGCCGCGCTGCAAATCGTGTAAAAAGAGCTTGGCGTAATTTTGCTCACTTTGGGTGAGCGATGCAAATGACTTATGCAACTCATTTAATGTGGTTTCAATGCTCGCAGAGTCCTGGTGTTGGTTAAGCTCTTTTAAAAATTTATCAAAGCGGCTGTTCATATAGTCGGCATCGATTTTGCCGGTATCTATTTCAGTTAAATAACCACTGATATCAAAAGGCACATCGTCGCCACCTGCACTACCGCTATCACTTTTGCCTACCAATTCTTTGTAACGCAGGACCAGGCCCAAGTAAGTTTGTTCGTCTATGCCCAGCGTTACTTCATGTTCTACATCATTTTCAGTAAAGGAATAGACTGACTGTTCCCAATGCAAACCTTGTACTTTAGCCGCTTCCAGATGTTGGCTAAAGGTGTTAAATAATTTGGCGAATTGAGCACAGGCTTCTATATCGTCTGGCAGTTTTTCAAAGTTCTCAACACCCGTACTGACAAACAGCTCGGTAATTTCCACTACTAATTCATTCATGGCTTTAAGATTGCTTTCTAACCTATCAACAAATAAGCCGATAGGTCTGTCGCCAGAATAAAGTTTTACCGCATCGTTAATGTGCTGCTCCATGGTGTGTGGATAGCGGTAATAACGAATGATGCCGTGGGGTTTGTCGGGACCAAACAAGCGATTGGTGCGTGAGAACGCTTGAATAATGTTTTGGTATCTAATCACCTTGTCTAAATACAAGGTATTAAGCCATTTAGAGTCAAAGCCAGTAAGCATTTGATCTACAACAATCAGTAAATCTAATTGCTTTGAAGGCTCGGTATGAATGCGCTCGTAGGGCTTTTTATGGGCAAGGCGTGCCGCTAAATCTTTTTTAAAGGCTGCATGGCGGGCAAAATCAAAATCCTGGCCATAACGCGCGTTATAGTCGACCATAATTTCTTCCAGGCCATCGCCTTTAAAGGTGGGGCCACGGTCGCCACTGCCGTCGTTATCAATGTTCGGGTCAAACAGGGCCGATACTTTAAGTTCAGGTTTGGCAGCTTTTAAATGACGGTAATAGTCAATGGCTTCAGCAATGCTATTAGTGGCCAAAATGGCGTGGAATTTATTGCCTTGGCTGAGCACATCCCATTTATGCAGAATATCTTCCACCACCTTGGCTTGGTGAATTTCGCTTAAATATTGGCTTTTAGGCACATAGTCCTCAATGCCTTTGTGGTACTTGCCTGTGGCGTCTTTATGGCCAGCCATAGGTACATCTTTCATAAAGTGGTTAAATTTTTTCTTTTTGGCTGGGTTATCCATGGCCTCCATCACCGTGTTGGCTTTGGCTTGTTCTAACGCCACCGCTTGTCTTAGATCACTGTCTCTAAAAGTTGGAACTTTGTAAGGGTCGAAGCCCAGCACGTTACCATCGCGTATGCCATCGGCGATGCTATAGCGGTGTAGTTCGTTGCCAAATACGGTACTGGTGGTATTGCCGTTTTTTTCGTTTTCTTCTTGAATTGGTGTACCGGTAAAGCCAAAAAACAGGGCGCGCGGAAAGGTACGCTTAATAATAATCAGCATGTCGCCAAAGGTAGAGCGGTGCGCCTCATCGACAATAAACACCAAACGCTTAGCGCGAATTTTCTCAATATCCGCAGAGTTTGTGGCCGCACCTTCATCGTCTACCGCTTCAAAAATATTACTCATCTTTTGAATAGAGCTAACAATTAAGGTATCGGCGGGGGCGGTGCTTTTTAATTTAGTAATGAGTACGTGAGTATTTTCGGTGGCTTGAACGTCTTCGCCATCGCCAGCAAAATTGCGATATTCCGCGAGAGACTGGGTACCCAGCTCAATCCTGTCCATTAAAAAAATCACTTTATCGGCATCTTTGGATTGTGCGATCAACTGCGCCGATTTAAAACTGGTCATGGTTTTACCCGAACCTGTGGTATGCCACACATAACCACCGAGGCGATCAGGGTTATTGGCCGCGCTACCCAGTTGTTGCCAGTTGGTTTTGGCCACTTTGTCAGATATCGCATTGGCGGCGTAATACTGATAACTGCGCATTACCTTAAGCACGCCATCGGTATCGTCGGCGACGGTATAAAAACCAATCAACTGGTGCGCCATAGGGATGGAAAGCAAGGTAGAGGCGATGTCTTTCCAGTGGTTCATGGGTTCGTTATTAAAATCGGCCCAGTTAAACTGATAGTCTGGGTTAAACTTGCCGTCTAGCCCGGGGTTGGCAAAGTATTTTGTCTCATTGGGTTCCATTGCCACAAAGACCTGGATAAGCGAAAGCAGGCCGCTAAATACACCCTCTTTGCTGTATTTTTCAATTTGGTTTATGGCCTGGCTAACGGGAATGCCGCTGCGCTTTAGCTCTACATGGATTACCGGCATCCCGTTAATCAGTAATAGCACATCACCACGCCGGTCGTTACGTAAAGGGCTGCCGCGTTCAAATTTGGGTTGCTGCACAATTTGGTAACGGCTTTGGCCTGCAGCGATTTCCTGGCGGTCGTATATTTTTAAGCTGACTTCTTTGCCCATATGCAAGGTATCGGCGGGGTTATCGCGCTTAATGGCCACGGTTTTGCCATTAATTAAACCGTTGAGTTTGAGCGGGGTTTTAAGTTCTTTGATTTGCTCAATAATTTGCTGCATTTCAGTCGCGGTAAGCCGAACATCGTTTAAACGGTCCCGCTGGCGATTGTTTTCAAACAAAATGTTTGCCCAGTTTTGCAGTAAATCGGCTTCGGTTATGTTTTTGAGTATCTCCGGCTCCCAACCTTTGTTGGTTAGTACCTCAATAAAAGCCTGCTCAAATTGCGCTTCAGTTGTAAAGGTGATCATGATGGCGCTCCTTGTTAGACAAACATTTTACTTAAGCATGCCTGCTTGATGTTGTTGAGTTTGGTGATTTGTTGCTGGTGTTGGTTAATTAGGGCATCAAGCTTTTGAAAGTAGTTACCGATGGCCGCTTGTTCTTCATTAGTAGGAATAGTTACGGTCAGGTTTTTAACAATATCGGAGTTAAGGTTAACTTGGCTTCCTGGTTGGCCAAATTGTTGCCACTTTGTTTCAAAAGATTTTAACCATTGATACATAAACTCAAGTTCAAAAAGTGGCTTTTTGAATATTAGAAAACCATCGTGAACCCCCGTTTCAACATAGTTAACTACAGGTTTACCAACACTCGCGGCTATGCTTAACAGCAGATGTCTTTCATGCAATACACGAGTTTTTTCTTGGCCAAGCTTTGAAATTCTCTGCTCTAGAAAGTGAATTCTGCCATCTTGCTCGGTCACATCTCTAATACGTAACCAACCAACACTTGATTCACTATCGAACCATTTAGGATCTTCAATCGGGCGAGGGCTCGCGCCGCGAACAATTTCAGCTAATTCACCTAACTCCTTCTCCTCCCACTCACCACTAAACCCCTTAAAGCGGATTTCTGGCATGGTTTCGCCTTGTTTTGGGAACATCTTTCCCAGCAAGGATTTTTTAAAGTTGCCGAGTTTGTCATACTTTTGTTGGTGTCGGTTGATTAAGGTATCGAGCTTTTGGAAGTAATTTCCGATAGCATTTTGCTCTGACCTTTTAGGCAAGGAAACCGAGAAACCTCGAATGTCATGTAGACTCAAATGTGGTACCGCTGTTTCAGTCTTAATACCTGAAATATGGTTTAAGAAGTCCTTTTGTATGTACTGGTAAATAAATTCAGGATTTACCTCACTACACCTAACGCGAGTAACGCGTTGTACTAAAATGGCAGGTAAATTAATCGACTCTATTTTGGCATAACTTTTTCCAATTAATGCACCATCCATTTGAATAACAATGTCTTCTGGCTCAAGTAAATAATTTTCTAAACCTTTAGATGATGGCCAAAACTCAGAAATTTCAGGTGATACATCTAAATATCCCCTTTTGACATTCATTCCCCTCACCAGAAGAATGCCTTCAGCGGTAAATTCTTTACTATTAAAAGGGTTGCCAGTAAGCAGATCCGTGCATTTGGCTAAATTAGATTGTACCCACTGCCCACTAAATATTTTAAACCGGATTTGTGGTATCTTCTTCTTGACACTCATCTTATTCACCCTTCAATAAGTTGGTGAGTACTTCCAAGCCTTGTAGATCAAATTCATTGCCTGTGAGTTCACCTATCATTTCCGCCAATTCTTGCTCGGTGGTTTTTATATCATTGGCCACTTGCGAATAGGTGACAGCGTATTTATCAGCAAGGGCTTGTACTTGGCGGGTGAGCTGGTTAATCACGGCGTTTGGCATGGCTGCGAGTTCCGTGCTTAATGGCATAATCCATTTGAGGCGCAGCAAGTTGTTCACCTGTTCATCGTTTAAGGCTTCGATAGTTGTTTTGGTTTTTAAGTGCAGGGCAGTGGCGGCATCTTTGACCGTTTTTTTCAGGGTTTTTTCTTCATCAATTAATTTGTTCGCACGAATGATTTTGGCTTCATAGCTTTCTTCTGCGAATTTAACTTCGCTGTCTTTATGCTCTTTCAAGAAGGCCTTGGCGGCTTTACTCAATTCGGCATTGGCAAAGCCGTCTTTACTTTCTTTTACCGTATCTTGTTCTTTTTCTTCTTCGGTTAGAGATTCTAAAATTTCTTCCAGTGTGCTGGAAATTTCTGCCAATCGAGTTTCTTTATCGGCCAGGGCTTGTAAGTCATCACTTAAGTAAGTTTGTTGCACTAAATCAAAGGGCAATATGTGGCCTTTCCAGCCGTCTTGTACTTCGGTGTCTTTGCCGTCTTTCTTCTTGATGACTATATTAGGGTCAACTTGTTTGGTGGCGGCAAAACCTTCAGTTTGCATCATTTCTAAATCGGCGCTGATAATTTGCCATTGGTTGTTTAGAAATTGGTAAGCCTGGTATTTGTCGATTAAGGTAATGGGGGCTAAGCGAGTAAATAGCTCGGTACTTAATATCGCCTCTTGTTGGTTACGCTTTACGCTTACCCAGTTTTGTATTAATTCTGTGTTTAGGTGGTCATCAAAGCCATTAAAGGCTTGGTTGTAGGCGCTGATAAACGCTAACACTTGCGGATGCCCACTGATGCTGGCGTTGACGTCTTGCTTGGCAATGGCCAGTTCACTGTAAGCAGCAGATTTTGGCGCAAACAGAGTATTGTGCAATTGCGGAAAAGCTTGCCAATAGTTGTGTAGTTCGGCAATTTCGCTGTTGGGGATGCCGCCGAGCATGGTGGCGTGTAAATCCCAGCTTGGTGCCGGAGCAGAGGAATCTACATAGCGCGGTATGTTGAGGTTATAACCGTTGTCGCGCAGGGTTTGTTTGCTTACGAGTTGCGAGAACTTGTCGATACTTTCGCGGTTAATCACCGCATCGGTAATACGTTTGATATCACTGGCTTGCAGTTTGTTGTTTTTGCCTTCTTTCATAAAGTGTTTGGAGGCATCGACGACCAATACATCGGTGTTTTGGCGTTTTTGTTTGAGTACTAAAATCACAGTGGGAATGCCGGTGCCAAAAAAGATATTTGCCGGTAAACCGATAACAGTATCAATGTGATTCTGCTCAATGAGTTGCTTGCGAATTTCACCCTCTTCACCGCCACGGAATAAGACACCATGGGGCAGTACAATAGCCATAATGCCATCGGGTTTTAGGTGGTAGAGATCGTGCAGTAAAAAAGCAAAGTCGGCTTTGGTTTTAGGCGCCAGGCCAAAACGTGAATAGCGTGGATCGCTGTCTTTAAAGCTGGGGTCCCAGTTTTGTGAATAAGGTGGGTTGGACACCACGGCATCGACATGCAAGGCGTAGTACGAGCCTTGTGGATCGCTTTCATCAAAATACGGCCAATCGTCTTCTAAGGTATCGCCATTACGGGTTTTAATGTTACTGGCTTTGATACCACGCATGATGAGGTTCATACGGGTTAGGTTGTAGGTGTTGGCTTTTAACTCTTGGGCGAAATATGTGATGCTGTCTTTATTTTTAGCGTATTTCTCGATCGCCTCACCGATATTGATCAGCAACGAACCAGAGCCGGAAGTAGGGTCGTAAATTTTGATGGTATTTTTGTGTTTTAACTCATGAGCGATGATGTTCGACATCAGTACCGAAACTTCATGAGGCGTGTAAAACTCACCGGCTTTTTTACCCGCATTGGCGGCAAATTTTTCAATCAGGTATTCGTAAATGTAGCCCAGGACGTCATACCCTAGATTACTGTTCATGGGGATGCTTTTGATCAGGTGTAGCAAGTCGCTGATGGCTTTGGTGCGTTTGCCAGCACTTTCACCCAGTTTGCTTAAACCTGTTTCTAAGGTAGTAAAAATGCCTTCAAACAGTTTTTTGTAAGTTGGCGAAATCAAACGGCTAAAGGCGGAGAGTGCATCTCGCACGTTAGACTCATCAAATTCGGATGTTGGATCAATCCATGTAGAGAACAGATTATCGTAGGCAATAAAGTAGCCCAGGTTGTCTTGAACGTATTTAACGGTGTCGGCGTCTTCTTCATTGAGGGCTTTGATGTCTTCGGGCGTCATACCCTGTCTGGTGACAAACTGCACCAGCTGGTCGCTTAGGTACTTGTAGAAGATGAAACCGAGTATGTAATCTTTGTATTCGTTGGCTTCAATTTTAGAACGCATCTGGTTGGCAGATTCCCAGATTTTTGCTGCAAGCTGCTGTTTATTCACTATAATTCCTGTTAAAAGCAATTCTTTTTTGGAAAGGGCTATTTTAGGGTTTTGATTGTACGTTTGATAAGAGATCCTGGCTAGCGGCAAGGTTTTCGAGTTTGGCTTAGTAACTATATATTGGACACATCACCTACCCACATCATCCTCTCCCCGCGCTTTGCCATTATCCGATATGGCACAACCCACAATCTTAAGGTGTCAGAGAAAGCAAAGTGCTGCGGTATCGGTTGGCTAAAGTCATCATGCGCAGGGTAAATCAGATACATCTCGCCTGTTCCACCAAGGTATTTTTGGCCGTAGGCAAACATTTGATAGAAGTCGGATTGCGCTAGTCCATACAGTGATTTTTTTTGTAATTTGTTATCCACCAGCTTCCATTTTGTATCCATTACCATTTTGGTCTGAACCGGTTGCAGCGATTGAATCAACAAGTCAGGGCGAAGCTTAAAGCAGTCGTTAGGCCCATGCTTCACAAGAGAATAAGTGGCAGCCTGTGGTTTAACTTTAAGGTGAGTAGGGAGTTCGTCAGGGAGAGTTTGTGCAACAAAGGATTCAAATAGCGCTTCCATAGGGAATAGGAGTGATATTGCATCGGTATTTCCCTGCAAGGCACTCGGGCTCATTCCTCTCAGAATCAACTGCGCCCAAGCCATTGGCTTATTGTAATGAGCCATACCACGTTCCAGGCGTAAGCTGTTTATATCACTTTCTATATCCCGGCTAAGTGGAATCCCGTCAAACGCAAAGCGCAGTTCGTAAAGCCAGCGTTGATTCTCTGATGACAGCTGCAGACTAAGTAACTTATCCAGTGCGGAGTGTAAGAGCCGATTGGCAGCACAATCAGGCATATACTCATCATAATCGACACAAAACTTATGGCGATTTACCGCGTTATGTCGCAGCTGTGCAGAAAGCATCAGCTTGCCCTTCATAAAAGGCAGATTACCTTGCTCGCTCACATAGTCGGAGCGTAAACCTTGTTTAAGCAATTGGCTGACGCTTTGCAAAAACTGGCTGATAAAAATCTCGAGCAAAGGCATGCGCTGTGCCTGAAGAGTGGCCTGCTGGGTTTGAATATGTCGAAACCCAGGCAGGTGACTTAGCATCGTCAGCAATGTTTGACGTGCATTAGCCGCTGTGAGGTTTTTACCAACCTTGGGCAGTATCTCAAGCTGGAAACAGTGAGGTGTTGAAAGCATCCCCGCGTAGTTTTGAACCTGAAGCAATTTGAAGCCTGAGCGAGAGGTGAGTTTGAGGAACTGGCTCCCTTGATTACTTGCCAGGCTAAGCGCTTCTAAATAATTAAAGACCAGTGGAGGCACCGGTTTTGCGCCAACTGAAGCCGCTTTGTCACTCCCCAGTAGGTCATATTCAAAAACGGAGATAACTTCACCCATGATTTACAACCTGCTCATCAAGGGGTGTCTGCTGGGGCTGATAAATTGAACGATAAGCCTGTGGAATATTCCAGATCTCTTGATCGAAATCTTTAAGCTCGTAAGCTGTTGATTGCTGATCATGGCGTCGTAAACCATGGTTGTTACCAAAAAGCGTATCGAGATCGTCGATTTTCTCAATCACGAATTGCAGGTTGTCGTCTTGCTTTTGATTGTCTGCCAGCACCAACCGGATCTTGTTCCAGTCATCGAAAAAGTATTCCTGTAAAAGCGGAATGATCTTTTTCTGGAATGCGATCTTCAATTGTTTAAACGCAGTGTCTTCATCACCGGCATCGAGTGCATTTTTTACCGGCATAAAGAACGCATGTCCTAGCGTATGTTCACGATCGTAAAGTGCTTCGATGCGGCTGTTGAGTTTCTCTAACAACGACTCGAGTTCTATGCCTTTCACCTTACTTCCACTCAGCAAAGTGAATCGCCACGGGTTTAACAGACACCTCAGAGTCATTTAAGATGGCTTAAAGAGAGGTGCCCATGAGCGGTAAGCGTTATCCCGAAGAGTTTAAAATTGAAGCAGTCAAACAGGTTGTTGATCGCGGTTATTCTGTTGCCAGCGTTGCAACACGTCTCGATATCACCACCCACAGCCTTTATGCCTGGATAAAGAAGTACGGTCCGGATTCTTCCGCTAATAAAGAACAGTCAGATGCTCAGGCCGAGATCCGCCGTCTCCAGAAAGAGCTGAAGCGGGTTACCGACGAACGGGACATATTAAAAAAAGCCGCGGCGTACTTCGCAAAGCTGTCCGACTGAGGTACGCCTTTATCCGTGACAACACCTGTTGCTGGCCTGTTCGCCTGCTCTGTCGGGTGCTGGATGTTCATCCCAGTGGTTTTTTTACGCCTGGCTTCAGCAGCCGCATTCACAACGCCATCAGGCAGACCTGAGACTGACAGGACAGATTAAACAGTTCTGGCTGGAATCGGGATGCGTCTATGGTTATCGCAAAATCCATCTGGATCTGCGGGACAGCGGGCAACAGTGCGGAGTGAACAGAGTCTGGCGACTGATGAAACGTGTCGGGATAAAGGCTCAGGTCGGATACCGGAGCCCGCGGGCACGTAAAGGCGAGGCCAGTATCGTGTCGCCCAACAGGCTCCAGCGACAGTTCAATCCGGATGCTCCGGATAAGCGTTGGGTAACGGACATAACCTACATCAGGACCCACGAAGGCTGGCTGTATCTTGCCGTGGTTGTTGATCTGTTCTCACGCAAAATTATCGGCTGGTCCATGCAATCCCGGATGACAAAGGACATTGTCCTGAACGCACTGCTGATGGCTGTATGGCGCCGTAATCCCCAAAAACAGGTGCTGGTTCATTCGGATCAGGGCAGTCAGTACACAAGCCATGAGTGGCAGTCGTTCCTGAAATCACACGGCCTGGAGGGCAGCATGAGCCGTCGCGGTAACTGCCATGATAATGCGGTTGCAGAAAGCTTTTTCCAGTTGTTGAAACGCGAACGGATAAAGAAAAAGATCTACGGAACGCGGGAAGAAGCCCGCAGCGATATTTTTGATTACATCGAAATGTTTTATAACAGTAAGCGTCGGCATGGTTCCAGCGATCAGATGTCACCGACAGAATATGAAAACCAGTATTATCAACGGCTAGGAAGTGTCTAGATTATCCGTGGCGATTCAGATGGCCTCTACAAAGCGGGTATCCCAGAACTGGCGAGTTATGGCGCCGTTGAGCTGGCGGATTCCAGTATTGATGAGGGGTTGCGTAACGTTAATTTTATCTACAACGCCAGCGTACCCTTTGCCCGATTTACGAGCCAGCTACGCCAGGCCCAGCTTGCTGCGCAGCCTGTTAACTGGATCGTTTACGGTCGACATCCGCAAATACTGGATGCGGGACATGTCGTTGAGTTGATGCTGAAAAACGATCTTAACGAGCTTGTCTATCGAACCACCAGAAGGAAATTGCTGAATCCGCTTGTTGCTACGTGTAGCCGTAAAACGGTGGCAACCTTTATGGAATCGGAAGCCCATCAGGAGATGCTGGATGCGAACCGCAAGGGTAAATCCGGGGATATGCTCCGCGAAGCGATGAATCGTGGGGTTACTACGACCTATATCGATGAAGCCCTGACCAGCCTGAAAGCCATCACCCAGGCTGTCCAGAACTGGTCGGTGGTGAAGTGGTCAATCTTCAGCGCTGTCATTATCTATCTGTTTATGCCTCTGTACACAGCGTATGGCGATATCTGGTCCAACGACAGGGCGACAGGACGCGTCTATCTTACCCCGTTCACTAACTGGGATAATCAGCATAATTTACTCGCTTCCCTGGAGGTACTGGCGCGTTACTGTGGCCTGTTTATTGCCATCGTCGCCATAGTTATCTCTTTGCTGGGGTATTTATGGCGCAGTGGCTGGGTCCGCTGGCGAATGGGTCAGCATCTGGCTAAATGGGCGGTGAATAAAAAGATTTTACGTAGCGGTTGGTTCATAAGCCTTATTCTGACCAGCCTGCTCACAGCTTCCCTGTTAATGTTTTTCCCGATCTGGGTGACAAATGAGGGAGAACTCTTTGGGCAGTATTCCTTAATTGAGTTAATTCGCTGGGTTGCTCAGTTACTAAGATAATACGACCAGGGCTCCCGGTATGTTTTCAGGGAGCCTCTCTTTTCACCGGGCAGATTTTCACTACCAACAAAAAGGCGCCCACCGGCGCCTTAATCATACTATCGCTGTCTTAAGCCTTTCGAACCTTCCCGGATATCACCCCCACAAAGTCCATCACCTGCTGTTGCTCCTGGTCCGACAGTTGACTCACCTCACGCATCAGCGTCTCTATCTCCGGCTCTCCCTGCCGGGACGTCAGGATCATACAGCCCTTCATCACCTTCACATCTACCTTCGTTCCGGTGCTGAACCCGGCTTCATTGAGCCACAGGCCTTTCATAATAAATGCAGGGATGCGGGTGTAATCCCCGTACCGCGTCGCATAACTTACGGTAAATACCCGGTCGTCGGCGGCAAAGACTTCTGGTTGCAGTGATTCTGCAATACAATCGATATCAGTCATGGTTACTATTCGCTATTCATAGTGATTGTGATGAGCGATACGGGCATGTTGGCGCATGCCCGTATTGCGTTAAATAACACCTGTAAATTTACCCAGTAAATAAAATTAAGTCCAGATTAATATAAAACGTAATAAGCGCGATTAGACTGCTTTGGAATATTAATGCGATAAATTAAATTTCGGTGGATAATCATTGTTTTACATAACTGTTAGTAACTCATAAGGAAATGCGAATTATGGTAGAGGATATTGAACAGCATATTTATGTGCTCGCCAGACGCTACAATGGCGTGTATCTCATCAATAATGAGAAAAAACAAAAGTTACTCAACGCAGATACAGACATAGATACTGACATGTTACTAGATGTTGACGAAGCCGAAGAACTCATGGAGGGCTTTTTTAGAGAATTCAGCGTTGCCAGGGGAGGCTTTAATATAAAGATCTATTATCCCGATGAGCCTTTTTCCTGGAATCTATTTAAGAAATCTGCTCCTGTTCCTGTTCCTGTTCCCGATTTTACGATTAGCATGTTGATCGAATCAGCTAAAGCCGGGAAATGGTTGTACGACTAATCATAATCAAAGAGCTAAATAAATTCCGATACCTGTACACTTATTTTTGACTGTTCCTAAAAAGCCAACTTTATTGGAGGCTTTGCTTTTAAAAGGGTTAGACGAGAGAGCGTTGGGATAGTGAGACATTCCGAAAAAGTATCCAGGCTACGACCGGGATGTGCCGTAATTTGCACCTGGGTGGCGGATGTTAAGCCCGCAGGTAAGCAAAAATAGCATCCCTTAGTCATTCCTCCTCGCGCTCTGACACGACCTTCCCGATTATCTTGTGGGAAGGTTGTGCTTAAAGGCATTCTGCTTTCACGAGCGGACCAGCCATAATGGATATTTACCACAATAAATATAAGGATAAATATCATGACTCATACTGAACCAAAGAGAACTGTTACCCTGATCGTGGACCCAGCCCTCTACGATGAAGTGAAGCTATCCGGGGCGAACATATCTGCCCTCTTTAATAAAGCATTGCTCGTCGAACAGAAACGGCTGCAGGCCGCTCGCTGGACAGAAGAGAGCAGGGAAGGGCTGGAAGAGATGCGCCGCTTCTTTGAAACCCACGGCCGTTTTTCTGACGAACCAGGGAAGCTGTGATGCAATTCTGCGTTTACCGCATTAAAGGAAAGAACAAGACCTATCCGTACCTGCTTGAGGTGCAGTCCCCTGGCGGATTATTATTTGGGGCGCGGCGCATCTGCATCCGCCAGTGCCGCATCGCTTCCTGGCCCACAAACACACATCCACTTCAAAGTGCCTGTTTTAAGGTGCATTTAACTTTTCATGTCGCCAGACCCACCCCCATCGCCCCCCTTATTATCGGAATCGGCGTCAACAAATGCTGATACATCAGCTCCCCCGCCTTATCCGCATCCCGCGCCAGCACCGCATCCATCAGCTTCTGATGCTCCACATGCTTCTCTTCTAACATCGCAACAGACAAAACCGTCTTCCGCAGCCACACATACCGATACCGTGCCGCCAGATCAAAAAGCCTCTCCCGCATCTGCATCAAATACCGCGACCCACACCCAACCACAATCGCCGTATGAAACGCCTGATGGCGCTGGTCCCACTCATCCAGCATCGTCTCGCTGGCGTCGCGGGATTCGAGCTTGTTCAGCAGATGCATCCGGGCGAGGAGGTCGGCTTCCCACTCTTCGCCGCCGCGCTCTATAGCGAGGCGCACCAGCATCGCCTCCATGTTGGCGCGGGCATCAAAGATATCGAGCAGCTCCTGTTCGGACATGGGTGCCACCCGGTAGCCTTTCTGGTTAATGACCGTGACCAGCCCCTCGGCAACCAGCTGCGACAGCGCTTCGCGCAGCGGGCCGACGCCCAGTTCATACCGGGAGGTCAGCAGGCTCATCCGCAGCTTCTCATCCGGGTGATACACGCCGCGGATAATGTCGTTCTTCAGCCAGCGGTAGCCGTCGATGGCCGTTGCCTGGGAAATGATGGTCATGGTCGTGCTCCTTGAATACGGCCCGGCCTGCACCGGGCGTAAAAATTAACCCTGCTTCGCCTCGTCAAAACATTCGGCGATGATCGCCAGCCCCTGCTGAAGCTGCGCCTCTTCCACGGTCAGCGGCACCAGGATGCGCAGCACGTTATGGTACGGGCCACAGGAGAGCAGGATCAGCCCTTTGTCCCGCGCCCGGGCCACAATCTGCGCCGTCAGGGCGGCGTTCGGCTTATGGTGGTCACCCTCTTCAAACAGCTCGATGGCGATCATCGCCCCCAGGCCGCGAACGTCGCCGATCTCAGGGTGTTTTTCGGCGATAGCCAGCAGGCCTTCGCGCAGGGTGTTACCCAGCTTGTTGGCTTTGCCCAGCAGATCCTCCTGCTCGAAGACCTTGATTACCGCCAGCGCGGCGGCGCAGGCGATCGGGCTCCCGGCGTAAGTGCCGCCCAGTCCGCCCGGGGCGATGGCGTCCATCACCTCGGCGCGCCCGGTGACGCCCGCCAGCGGGAAGCCGCCGGCAATGGATTTGGCGAAGGTGGTGATATCCGCCGCCACGCCCATCTGCTCCATGGCGAAGAAGGTCCCTGTGCGGCCCGCGCCGCTCTGCACTTCATCGGCGATCAGCATGATGCCGTGCTCGTCGCACAGGTCGCGCAGGCGCTGCATAAAGGCCGGGGAGGTGGCGTAGAAGCCGCCTTCACCCTGGACGGGCTCGATCACGATAGCGGCGATATCTTCCGGGGCGGCATCGTTCTTGAAGATGCGATGGATGCTGGCGATGGCGTCGTCATCGCTGATGCCGTGCAGGGCGCAGGGAAAAAGCGCGCGATAGACGTGGCCCGGCATCAGCCCCATGCCCGCCGAGTAAGGGTTCACTTTCCCGGTGAGCGACAGGGTGTAATGGGTGCGGCCATGATAGGCCCCGGTGAAGGCGATGGTGCCGTTGCGCTTTGTCGCCGCGCGGGCAATTTTCACCGCGTTCTCGACCGCTTCGGATCCGGTGGTCACCAGCAGGGTCTTTTTCGGGAAGTCCCCCGGCACTTTCTGGTTCAGGGTTTCGCAAAGTTCCAGATAGGGTTCATAGGCCAGCACCTGGAAGCAGGTGTGCGACAGCTTTTTCAGCTGCGCTTCCACGGCGCTGACCACCTCCGGGTGCAGATGCCCGGTGTTCAGCACCGCAATCCCCCCGGCGAAATCAAGATACTCCCGGCCTTCGACGTCCCACACCCGGCAGTTCTCGGCCCGGGCGGCAAAAATCGGGTGGATCTGACCCACGCCACGGGGAATGGCATTGCTGCGACGCTGCATTAACTCTTTATTGCTGCTCATTTAAATCTCCTGAAAGATTAAAGGCCGATGCACATATATTTGATTTCTAAGTAATCTTCTATGCCGTATTTGGAACCTTCCCGACCCAGGCCGGAGGCTTTAATGCCGCCGAACGGGGCCACTTCGTTGGAGATAATACCGGTGTTGATCCCGACGATGCCGTACTCCAGCGCCTCGCCGACGCGGAACACGCGGCTCAAATCACGGGCATAGAAGTAGGCGGCGAGGCCGAACTCGGTGTCGTTAGCCATATGGATAACATCGGCTTCATCTTTAAAGCGGAACAGCGGCGCCAGCGGGCCGAAGGTCTCCTCTTTTGCCACTTTCGCATCACCGGGTACATCTACCAGAATAGTCGGTTGGAAGAAGTTGCCGCCGAGTTTATGCTGCGATCCGCCGGTAATAATCCGCGCGCCTTTCTCCAGCGCGTCGGCAATGTGTTCTTCGACTTTGTCCACCGCCTTACTGTCAATCAGCGGCCCGATGGTGACGCCCTGGGTCAGGCCGTCGCCAATCTGCATCTTCTCCACCGCCTGCTGGAGTTTTTCGGCAAAGCGATCGTAGACGCCGTCCTGCACGTACAGGCGGTTGGCGCAGACGCAGGTCTGCCCGGCGTTGCGGAACTTCGAGGCCAGCGCCCCTTCCACGGCCTTATCGAGGTCGGCATCGTCAAAGACAATAAAGGGCGCGTTGCCCCCCAGCTCCAGCGACACTTTTTTGATGTCCTTCGCGCACTGGGCCATCAGCTGGCGGCCTATCCCGGTCGAGCCGGTAAAGGAGAGCTTGCGCACCAGCGGGTTGCTGGTCAGCTCGTTGCCGATATCGGACGCCGAACCGGTCACCACATTAAACACCCCTGCCGGGATCCCGGCACGTTGCGCCAGTTCGGCCAGCGCCAGCGCGGAGTAGGGCGTCTGGCTGGCGGGTTTGAGGACCATGGTGCAGCCTGCCGCCAGGGCCGGACCGGCCTTGCGGGTGATCATCGCCGCCGGGAAGTTCCACGGAGTGATGGCGGCGGTCACGCCAATCGGCTGCTTAATCACGATCAGCCGCTTGTCCGCCTGATGGCCCGGAATGGTATCCCCGTAGACGCGTTTCCCCTCTTCGGCGAACCACTCGATAAAAGAGGCGGCATAGCTAATCTCGCCTTTCGCTTCCGCCAGGGGTTTGCCCTGCTCGAGGGTCATCAGCCGGGCCAGATCGTCCTGGTTCGCCATCATCAAATCGAACCAGCGGCGCAGAATGTTGGCGCGCTCTTTGGCAGTGAGCGCTCGCCAGGCGGGCAGGGCGCGGTTCGCCGCCTCAATCGCCTCGCGGGTCTCGTCAGTGCTCATTTTCGGCACGCTGCCCAGGGTCTGGCCGTTCGCCGGGTTGGTCACGGCGAGGGTCTCACCACTGTGGGCGTCGCACCACTCTCCTTCTATATAAGCCTGCTGGCGGAATAAGCTGGGATCGTTGAGTTGCATGATGGCTTCCTGTCTCAGAATGATTAACGGGTAAACGCGGCATGTAAGGTCTCCACACTACCGGCAGCCCGCAGCGCACGCCCGGGGTTGTGCTGGCTGGCGAGCAGGGTCTGAACCTTGCTCACAATATGCGCCCCGATGGGGATCGCCGAGGTCGCCGCCGGGGAGGGGGCATTACAGGTATGGATGGTGCGCGGCGTGGTGACAAATAAAAAGTCGTCGATCAGCTTACCTTCTGGCGAAACTGCCTGCGCCCTCACACCCGCAGGCCAGGGGTGCAGATCCTTCACCGTCAGGCCGGGGCAGTACTTCTGCACCAGCTTCAGATAGCCGCTTTTGCACAGCGAGTTTTTCATCTCACCCAGGCCCGAGCGCAGGTTGTTCTGCAATACCCGGCGGATGCCCGTTGAGCCAATAATTTCCAGCATATCGGACAGGGAGAAATCGCCCTTGCGGTAACCCTCGCGCTTAAAGGCCAGCACCGCGTTCGGCCCCACCGTCACGCTGCCGTCGATCATCCGGGTGAGATGCACCCCGAGAAACGGCATCGCGGGGTCGGGGATGGGGTAGATAAGATGGTTGACGATCTGATTGTGCTCCGGCGCGAGGCGAAAATACTCCCCGCGGAACGGGCAGATAATAAACGCGGGATCGATGCCGAGCATTTTCACCAGCCGGTCGGCCATCAGCCCGGAGCAGCTGATTAAGGTGGAGGCTTCATACTCGCGTCCGTCGTGGGTGTGGATCACCACCCGGTCGCCGTGCTCTTTCAGGGCGCTGACCTCGGCGCGATAAATCACCTCTCCGCCCTTCGTCTGAAAGCGTTTCGCCATCGCCGCCGCCACTTCGCGATAGCTGACGATCCCGCTGGAGGGGACAAAAATCCCGCCCAGCCCGGTGATGTTGGGCTCGCGCTCGCGCAGTTCGGCGGCGCTGAGCCATTCGCGCTCGATGCCGTTGGCGGCGGTGCGGTCCCACAGGGCACGCATGCGCTCCATCTCCAGCGGAGAAGTGGCTACCAGCATCTTGCCGCAGGTATCGTAGCGGATGTTGTGTTGATCGCAGAAGGCTTTGGTCGCCCGGTTGCCCGCCAGGCAGAACTGCGCCTTCAGGCTGCCGGGGGTGTAATAGACCCCGGCGTGGATCACCCCGCTGTTGTGCCCGGTCTGGTGGCAGGCGGGGCCCGCCTCCTTCTCCAGCAGCGCAATGCGGGCGTCCGGGTAGAGTTCAATCAGCTGCATGGCGGTCGACATGCCGATAATGCCGCCGCCGATAATCACGAAGTCATACATCCGCTCAATTCCTACTGATGAGTCTGATAGTGGCTGGTGGCGTAGCTGATATACCCGCGCTGGCGCATCAGCTCCCGGTGCAGATCCGGATGCGGGGTGAAGCGATCCCGACCGTGCAGCCAGAACATATTGTTAATCAGCAGGAATTTACCCACCGGTACCGGAATGGAGACGATGTTTTTGCTGCCCTCCAGCGCGTCAGAAAGTTCGCTCAGCCAGACGCCCTCTTCAAAATCTTTCGGCTGGACGAACTGGTCGATATAGCGCATCACCGGGCGGCCCTGCTGGTCGACGTCAAACACCGGGTGGAACACATCGGCGGCCACGTTTTTGCTCGGCGGCGCGGTCCAGCGCAGCGGGCGACGGGCCAGCGGATGGCTGAAGACGGTATCCAGCGACTCCCAGTCGTCGAGATGCAGCAGCAGGGAGTTGCCGCCCTGCATGTTCTGCTCGTCGATCTTCATCATCAGCACGTAGTCGGTCACTTCGTCGACGAAGGTGCCGTCGTTGTGCAGCTCCAGCACGCGGTGGGGCTGGCGGAGATAGCTGTCGGAATTATCGACGTTTTTCACCGTAAAGCGGGCGTAGTACTGGCCGCTCATAGCGTCGTAATTGGAGCGTCCGATCAGGTGCGCGACCGCGGTGGCGATCTTCACCATCTCGTCGGCCTGAGTGACGTTATCCACCCCCTCGGCGTCGATTAACAGCGCGCCCTGGTCACGGCTGAGCAGGGTGTTCAGCAGCAGGGGCTGGAGCTGGTTGCCGCACAGGTCATCGAGGATCTTTGCCACCCGAAAGCGCAGGAACGATTTGTACTCCAGGGCCTGAATGGGCCACTGCTCCACCTCCCGCAGGAACTGCTGCGTGACCTCCGCTGAGAACGTCAGCTCCAGCAAGCGCGGAGACTGCACGGATGTCGTGATGCTGAAACCGGTGATGGTCCGGGACAACGCCTCGTCGGGCTGTTTTACGGCGGTAAGTGCATTCATCAGAATCAATCCTCTCAGAAAGTATTCAGGAGACAGGGCAGTGCATTTCGTAGCCATAAATTAAAAATATCTACGTTTTGACGAAATGGGCCTGTTCAGTGCTGATTGTTTGAATTTTGTGATGAAGGCGTGAAAAACAGGGGAAATGGCCTGGAAAAGGCGGGCTCAGGTCGCGATCTCGCAGACCTGACGTGATACGGCTCACGGAAAATGCGGTTTATCCTTAACAAAAACGTGACATATCCATACAAATCTTAACAAATCGCGAGGGCAACGCTGTACGGCCTTGAGGCGCTCTTCTATACCTTGATTCGTGTTACCTGCGACTCAACCCCATCACAGAGAATAAACGTATGGAACAGACTTCTGGCAAGAAAAGTGAAGCAATTCATAGCGATAATACACAGCAATTTCACCGCTCCATCGGCCTTATCTCTAACTTCTCGCTCGGGTTCACCTACCTCTCGCCGCTGACGGCGGTCTACTCCCTGTTTGCCCTGGCGGTGACGCTGGCGGGGCCGCCGGCCATCTGGTGGATCCCAATCGTGGCCTGCGGACAGCTGCTGGTGGCGCTGGTGTTTGGCGAAGTGGCGTCGCAGTATCCGATTACCGGCGGTCTCTATCCCTGGGCGCGTCGCCTGTGGGGCCGGAAATATGCGTGGATCGCCGCCTGGATCTACCTCTGGGCGCTGGTGGTGACCATCACCTCGGTGGCGGAATATACCGCCACCTTCGTCGGATCGCTGTTCGGCTTTGAAACTTCGGCCGGCAACATGCTGATCACCTCGGTGGTGCTGCTGCTGATGATGATGGCCATCAACATGTCGGGGACCAAAAACCTCGCCCGGGTCGCCCGGATTGGCTTCTGGTGTGAAATTGTCAGCGTGATTGCGCTGGGGATTTATCTGCTGCTGTTCCATCGCGCGCAGCCCTTCTCGGTAGTCTTCGACTCGATGGGGGTGATCGCCAAAGACGGCAGCTACCAGCCGGCATTTATGGCGGCGGCGCTGATCGGCCTGTTTATGTTCTTCGGCTTTGAAGCCTGCGGCAACGTGGCGGAAGAGGTGAAAAACCCGAGCAAAAAGATCCCGATTGCGATGATCCTCAGCATCGTGTTTGGCGCCCTCTCGGCGATGGTCTCGATCCTCGGCTACCTGCTGGCCTCCCCGAACCTGATGAATATCGTTAACGGCCAAATTGCCGATCCGATCCCTGCGATCCTCAACGAAGCCCTCGGCGAGACTGGCGCCACGGTGTTTATCATCATCGCGGTGATCGCCATGCTGTCGTGCATTCTCTCCCTGCAGGCCGCGTTAAGCCGCCTGATCTTCTCCTTCTCCCGCGATCAGATGCTGCCGGGTAGCGCCTGGATGTCGAAGCTGTCGAAAAACAGCGTCCCGGATAACGCGATGATCGTCAGCTGCCTGCTGCCGGTGCTCATCTGCGTGTGGGTCTACTTCCAGCCGGATAACCTGGCGCGCATCACCGCCTTTGCGGTTATCGGGATCTACATCTCCTTCCAGATGGTGGTGCTGGCGGCGCTGCGCCAGCGGCTGAAGGGCTGGAAACCGGCCGGGGAGTGGAGCGTCGGTGGCTGGGGCATGCTGGTCAATATCCTGGCGCTGGCCTACGGCCTGTGCGGCATCTGGCTGCTGGCGCAACCGGCTGAGAGCGCGAGCTTTATCGACCGCTGGACGGTGCTGGTGGGCCTGGCGGTGGTGGTGATCTCTGGTCTGATTTACATGGCGCTGGCCCGTCCGTTCGGGCGCTCAAACGCGCCGGAAAATGACGCGATCGAGCATGCAAAACGGCTTAACGCAGGACAACCTCTGTAATTTCCCGGAACATAAAAACAATGGAGTCGGCTATGCAAGACAACTTATTGATCAATGGCGAACTGATTGCGGGTTCAGGTGAGAAGCAGCCCGTCTACAACCCGGCCACCGGCGAGGTGCTGCTCGAGATTGCCGAGGCCAGCCCGGAGCAGGTGGACGCCGCGGTGCAGGCCGCCGATCGCGCCTTCCGCCAGTGGGGCCAGACCACGCCGAAAGCGCGCGCGGAGTGCCTGCTGAAGCTGGCGGATGTGATTGAGCAGAACGCTGACACCTTCGCCCGACTGGAGTCGCTGAACTGCGGCAAACCGCTGCACTGCGTGCTGAACGACGAGATCCCGGCCATTGTCGATGTGTTCCGCTTCTTTGCGGGGGCAACCCACTGCCTGAACGGCCTCGCCGCAGGGGAGTACATGGAAGGGCACACCTCGATGATCCGCCGCGATCCGGTGGGCGTGGTGGCCTCCATCGCCCCCTGGAACTACCCGCTGATGATGGCGGCGTGGAAGCTGGGCCCGGCGCTGGCAGCCGGGAACTGCGTGGTGCTTAAGCCGTCGGAGATCACCCCGCTGACCGCCCTGAAGCTGGCCGAGCTGGCAAAAGATATCTTCCCGGCCGGGGTGATTAACGTCCTGTTTGGCCGGGGTAAAACCGTGGGCGACCCGCTGACCGGCCACGACAAGATGCGGATGGTCTCCCTGACCGGCTCCATCGCCACCGGGGAGCACATTATTTCCCATACCGCGCCGTCGATTAAGCGCACCCATATGGAGCTGGGCGGCAAAGCGCCGGTGATTGTCTTTAACGACGCCGATATCGACGCGGTGGTCGAAGGCGTGCGCACCTTCGGGTTCTACAACGCCGGGCAGGACTGTACTGCGGCCTGTCGTATCTATGCCCAGAAAGAGGTTTATAACGCGCTTGTGGAAAAGCTGGGCGTCGCCGTCGCCAGCCTGAAAATGGGGGCCCCGGAGGATGAGACCACCGAGCTCGGGCCGGTCAGCTCCGCCGCCCATCTGACCCGCGTCAGCGAGGCGGTGGAACGCGCCAAAGCCCTGCCGCACATCCACGTGGTGACCGGCGGAAGCGTGGCGGGCGGCGGCGGATATTACTATCAGCCAACCCTGCTGGCCGGGGCGAAGCAGGAGGATGAGATCATCCAGCGCGAGGTCTTCGGCCCGGTGGTGAGCGTCAGCATGATCGACGACGAAGAGCAGGTGCTGGAGTGGGCCAACGACTCACAGTACGGCCTGGCCTCGTCGGTCTGGACCCGGGACGTGGGCCGTGCGCACCGCATGAGCGCCCGCTTACAGTATGGCTGCACCTGGGTGAATACTCACTTTATGCTGGTGAGTGAGATGCCGCACGGCGGGCAGAAGCTGTCCGGTTACGGCAAGGATATGTCGATGTACGGCCTGGAGGATTACACCGTGGTACGGCATGTGATGGTGAAGCACTAACTGCATTGCCCGGCGGCGCTCCGCTTGCACGGGCCTACAGGTTTTGTAGGCCGGGTAAGCGCAGCGCCACCCGGCGGTAATGCTGACAGGCTCGCTTCTGTTTATGCACCGATAAACATGCTAAAGAGGTAACATTAACCCCTGTCCAGGACCCGATCCCATGCTCAGTTCCCTCAACCACCTGACCCTCGCCGTCAGCAACCTGCCGGCCAGCATCACCTTCTGGCGCGATCTTCTTGGCCTGCGCCTGCACGCCGAATGGCACACCGGTGCTTATCTCACCTGCGGCGATCTCTGGCTCTGTCTGTCGTATGATGACACGCGCACATTCATCCCGCCGCAGAACAGCGACTACACCCATTACGCCTTCTCCATCGCACAAGAGCACTTCGCAGCGTTCACGCAAAAGCTCCAGGACGCAGGTGTTATCGTCTGGAAGGAGAACAAAAGCGAAGGGGAGTCGTTCTACTTTCTCGACCCGGACGGGCACAAGCTGGAACTGCACGTGGGGGATCTGGCCGCGCGACTGGCGGCGTGTCGGGAGAAGCCTTACGCGGGAATGGTTTTTACGTCGGATGAGGATTAACAGGGAAAGTAGGCCGGGTAAGCGTAGCGCCACCCGGCATTAAGCGCTGAACTTAAAGCGACTTCACAAACGTCAGCAGATCTTCATTCAGCTGGTCCTGATGCGTCAGCGCAAAGCCGTGCGGCGCGTTGTCATACACCTTCAGTTCCGCCTTGCTAATCAGCTCCGCCGCCACTTTACCGGTAGTTTCGAACGGTACGATCTGGTCGTTGCTGCCGTGGATCACCAGCGTCGGAACGTCGACTTTCGCCATATCCGCACGGAAGTCGGTTTCGGCAAAGGCGGTCACGCAGTCAATAGTCCCTTTCAGCGAGGCCAGCAGGGCGATGTTCAGGGTCTGGGTCAGCGCGCCTTCAGAGACTTTCTGCCCGGCGTTGATGCCGTAGAACGGGGTGGCGAAATCGCTGATGAACTGGGCGCGATCTTTCAGCAGCCCGTCACGAATGCCAGCGAACACCGACTGATCCACGCCCTGCGGGTAGGAGTCGGATTTGCCAAAGATCGGCGTCACTGCACCCAGCAGCGCCAGGCCTGCCACACGATCGGTGCCGTAAGTGCCGATATAACGGCTCACGTCGCCGCCGCCCATCGAGAAGCCCACCAGCGTCACGTCGCGCAGATCGAGCGCGGTGATCAGGTCGTTGATGTCGGAGGCAAAGGTGTCGTAGTCATAGCCATTCCACGGCTGATCCGAACGGCCAAAGCCGCGGCGGTCGAAGGCGATGGCGCGGAAACCGCGTTCCGCCAGATAGTTAAGCTGGCTGTCCCACATGTCGGCATCCAGCGGCCAGCCGTGGCTGAACAGCACCGGTTTACCTGCACCCCAGTCTTTGTAATAAATCTGAGTGCCGTCTTTCGCTTTAATCGTCGCCATAGTCTCTTCCTCAAAGTGCTGTTTTAGGTTTTAAACCGGCGCTACCAGGTAGCGGGTCGCCGGAGGTGCATCGCCCTGATGAAAAGCCAGCACGCGGCTTTGCAGCAGGTGGTCATTCATGGTGTGGCGCTCCTGCAGGCGCAGGTGTTCCACCCAGGAGCCCATCAGGAAGGTCTCGATATAGAGACCCGGCTGGTCGATATCTTCATACACCGCCCAGCTGATGGCGCCCGCGCGGCGGCGCACCCGGCGCAGCTCGTGGACCGCCTGCAGGAAGTCGCTGGCCGCTTCAGGATCGATCAGGTACTCGCAGGAGACCAGCACCGGGCCGCGCTCGTTGGGGATGCTCTCCCGCGCGTCGTCGGCAATCAGGCCGCTGGTATCGAGGTTCAGGTTGGGATCTTTCTCCAGCTTCCAGCGCAGCACCGTGGCGCTGGCCAGCAGCATCCCGACCGTCGCCACGCAGAGTGACGTGGCGGTGTTAACGTGGGAAGCAATCTGTCCCCAGATGGCGCTGCCTGCGGTCATCGAGCCGAAAAACACCGTCAGATAGACCGCCAGCGCCCGGGCCTTCACCCAGCGTGCGGCGCTGCGTTGCGCCCCGAGGTTGAGGGTGGAGAGCACTGCGATCCACGCGAAGCCGGTGAAGAACTCAAACAGGTTCAGCAGCCAGAAGTGGCGCACAAAGGCCAGGGCCAGCATGGTGAGGGCGAAGACCAGGCTCGCCGCCACCATCAGCCGATCGGCGTTCAGGCGCTGGCGCAGACGCGGCAGCAGCACCGCCCCGGCAATCGCCCCCAGCCCGATACAGGCCAGCATAATGCCGTACCCCGCCGGGCCGAGGCCCAGCTCCCGACGCGCCACCAGCGGCAACAGCGCCCAGCCCGCGCTGGCGAAGACGAAGACTGCCACGGTGCGGATCAACACGTTACGCAGCACCGGGGCGGCGTGAACGTAGCGCACCCCGGCGCGTACCGCCGAGAAGAAGTGCTCCGGCGGCAGGCGCTGCACCGAGGCGGCAGGTTTCCAGCGCCATAGCACCCAGGCCACGCCCAGTACCGACAGAGCGTTGAGCAGAAACACCATCCAGGGTCCGGCCAGCGAGAGCAAAAAGCCCCCCAGCGCCGGGCCGATGGCGCGACTGATGTTGACCCCCAGCGAGTTCAGCGCCACCGCCGGGCCCAGCTCCGCCTTGCTGACCAGATCCGGCACCACCGCCTGGAACGGCGGCGAGCTCATGGCGCTACCGACGCTCAGCAGAAACGCCGCGGCCAGCAGCACCGTTGGCGTGACCTGCCCGGTAAAGGAGAGGATCGCCAGCCCCGCGGCGGCAATAAACATCCACAGCTGGGAGAAGAGCAGGTACTTACGCCGGTCGACGATATCCGCCATCACCCCGGAGGGCAGGGCGAAGAGGAACATCGGCAGGCTGCTTGCCGCCTGCACCAGGGCGATATCCAGCGGATCGGCGCTGAGGGTCAGCATGCTCCAGTTGACCCCCACGTCGCTCATCCACGAGCCCACGTTGGACACTACCGTGGCGATCCACAGCATGCGGAACACCCGCTGGTGCAGCGGCTGCCAGGTGGACATCGTCGGGGCAGGCGGATGCTCCACGTGCGCGTCGGTGATCTGGGTCATGCGAATCTCTCCGTGGCCCGCGAACGGACCCGCCACGCGCCGGGGCCGGTGATCGCCAGCGTCGTAAAGATGATCAGCAGCAGCCAGCCAAACTGACCTTCGGCAATCGACCAGCCGGGATGCACCACCAGCATCGCCACCAGCAGCACGGCAACGATCGGCACGCAGGCCAGCCGGGTCGCCACGCCGAACAGGATCAGGATCGGGCAGATCACTTCGGCGACGATCGCCGGGATCAGGCTGAAGTACGGCCCGAAGCCAAAGGGATCTTCGATCCGCGTCAGTTCTTCGCTGAAATGCACGATCTTCGGCAGGCCGTGCACGTACAGCAGCAGCAGGCTGCCGGCGATCCGCAGGAAGAACAGCCCCAGGTCAATCCGGGGCAGGGTCTGTGTGTGTGAGTTCATCATGATCAGAACGCGAAGCAGCTGCAGCCCAGCGCTCCCCAGAAGGCGTTATCGTCGGCCACCGGCATCTCTGCCGTGCGGGCGAAATCGTGCGCGTGGTTATGCACTCCGCACGGGCCGCTACAGTGGTGCATAGTGTTAATCCCCACGCGGGCGGCCTGCGGTGGCGCGCTGCGGTAGTGACCCGGCACCTTGACCACCGGCGACCACTCCGGCAGGACCGGGATGGCAGGCGGCGCCAGCGGGCCGAAGCTGCCTGCGGCGTAAACGATGTTGCCGTCCACCACCGTCAGCACCGACTCGATGCCTTTAATTTCCTCTTCCGGCACGCGGAAGAAGTCTTTGCTCAGCACCGCGAGATCCGCGAGCTGGCCCTTTTTGATCTGACTTTTCTGGCTCTGCTCGTTGGAGAACCACGCGCTGCCCTGGGTCCAGAGCATCAGGGCGGTGTCGCGATCCAGACGGGCGCTGTGATCGTACATCTGCATCCCGCCGACGGTACGGCCCGAGACTAGCCAGTAGAGCGCGGTCCACGGGTTGTAGCTCGCCACGCGGGTGGCGTCGGTGCCCAGACCTACCGGCACGCCGGTCTCCAGCATGCGGGTAACCGGCGGGGTGTGGCGCACCGCTTCCATCCCGTAGCGCTCGGCGAAGTACTCGCCCTGGAAGGCCATACGGTGCTGCACGGCGATGCCGCCGCCCAGGGCCTTGATGCGGTCGATGTTGCGCTGGGTAACGGTCTCGGCGTGGTCAAAGAACCAGTGCAGGCCGTCGAACGGGATCTCGCGGTTGACCTTCTCGAAGACGTCCAGCATCCGGCTGATGGACTCGTCGTAGGTGGCGTGGAGGCGGAACGGCCAGTGATGCTCCACCAGATGGCGCACCACGCGCTCCAGCTCGTCCTCCATGCCGGGAGCCAGATCCGGGCGCGGCTCGAGGAAATCTTCGAAGTCGGCGGCGGAGAAGACCAGCATCTCGCCCGCGCCGTTATGGCGGAAGAAGTCAGTGCCCTGGCCCGGCTTGAGCATGTCGGTCCACTTCTCGAAGTCTTCCAGCTCGTGACCAGGGCGCTGGGTAAAGAGGTTGTAGGCGATGCGGATCGTCATCTGCTTTTTCTCGTGCAGCTCGGCGATCACCTCGTAGTCTTCCGGGTAGTTCTGGAAACCACCGCCCGCATCAATGGCGCTGGTTAAGCCCAGACGGTTCAGCTCGCGCATAAACTGGCGGGTGGAGTTCACCTGCTGCTCCAGGGGCAGTTTTGGCCCTTTGGCGAGGGTGGCGTAGAGGATCATGGCGTTCGGACGGGCGATCAGCATCCCGGTCGGGTTGCCGTTAGCGTCGCGCTGGATCTCGCCGCCCGGCGGGTTCGGCGTGTCTTTGGTGTAACCGACGACCTTCAGCGCCGCGCGGTTGAGCAGGGCGCGGTCGTACAGGTGCAGAATAAACACCGGAGTATCCGGCGCGGCGGCATTGATCTCGTCCAGGGTCGGCATCCGGCGCTCGGCGAACTGGAACTCGTTCCAGCCGCCCACCACGCGTACCCACTGGGGTGACGGGGTGCGCAGGGCCTGCTCTTTCAGCATCCGCAGGGCGTCGGCCAGCGAGGGAACGCCTTCCCAGCGCAGTTCGAGATTGTAGTTCAGCCCGCCGCGGATCAGGTGCAGGTGCGAGTCGTTCAGGCCGGGGATAGCGGTGTGGCCTTTCAGATCCACGACTTTAGTGGCGTCGTCGTGGTACTGCATTACTTCCGCAGCGGTGCCTACGGCAAGGAATTTGCCGTCGCGCACGGCGACCGCTTCGGCGAGAGGATTTTCACGATCGACGGTATGAAACTGGCCATTCACCAGAATCAAATCTGCTTTAGCAGAGGAAGTCATAACTGCTCCTGACTGAGAGAGGGGAAATGTCAGGATTATTGGAACCGGTTACCGGAAAAAACCAGTTATACAATGGGATAGCTATACCAAAGTATAACTATACCTGCGTATAACTATACGAAAGGTTAATTATACAAAGAGATAATTACGCCAGGGCGAAGAGTCATCCAGGATACAGGCATCGCATCGTCGCAGTGTTCCGCGACGGATTTCACCTGTTCACCTCACTGGATACCATTATGTCTAACTCAAAACTCGAAGTGTTAACCCCCGATAACTGTCAGATGATCTTTATCGACCAGCAGCCGCAGATGGCGTTTGGCGTGCAGTCTATCGATCGTCAGGTGCTGAAAAACAACGTGGTAGGGCTGGCGAAAGCGGCCAAAGTGTTCAACATCCCGACCATCATTACCACCGTTGAAACCCAGAGCTTCTCCGGCAACACCTTCCCGGAGCTGCTGGACGTCTTCCCGGGCCAGGACATTCTTGAGCGTACCTCCATGAACTCCTGGGATGACCAGAAAGTGCGTGACGCCCTGAAGGCCAACGGCAAGAAGAAAGTGGTGGTTTCCGGCCTGTGGACCGAAGTGTGCAACAACACCTTCGCCCTGTGCGCAATGCTGGAAGGCGACTACGAGATCTACATGGTGGCGGACGCCTCCGGCGGCACCTCGAAAGAGGCCCACGACTTCGCCATGCAGCGCATGATCCAGGCCGGCGTGATCCCGGTAACCTGGCAGCAGGTGCTGCTGGAGTGGCAGCGCGACTGGGCGCACAAAGAGACCTACAACGCGGTAATGGATATCGTGCGTGAGCACTCCGGTGCCTACGGCATGGGCGTGGATTACGCCTACACCATGGTGCACAAAGCCCCGTCTCGCCAGAAGAGCGAGCACGAAACCCTGGCGCCCGTTCCGGCCCCGGTTCGCTAAGTTTTCAGCGGCAGGCTGGGCCCTCATCCGGCCTGCTGCTGACCTCTCTGGAGTCCATCATGAGTACTGGGTTAATTTCCCTCGCGGCAGGCGTGTTAATCGGCCTGCTGTACGCGCTGCTGAAAGTCCGCTCTCCCGCCCCGCCCGCGCTGGCATTGATTGGCCTGCTGGGGATGCTGGCTGGCGAACAGGCCACCCGCCATTTTCTGCATGCTGACGACACCGCGCAAAAGGCGCCCGTCACCCTCTCCACAGGAGCCTCGTCATGAAAGCCTGGGTCGTTTCACTGAGCTGTGGAATTCTGGCAGGGGTGATTTATGCCGCAATTGATGTACACTCGCCCGCGCCGCCGGTTGTCGCCCTGTTGGGGCTGTTTGGCATGCTGGTGGGGGAACAGCTGATCCCGATTGGCCGCCGCCTGTTCAGCCGTCAGCTGACGATGGCGTGGTTTCGTCACGAATGCGTCCCCAAAATCAGCGGCACTGCACCTCCGGCCCGTCCCGGCGACGGTAGCGAGGGTTAATCACCTTTAGTTTGAGGAACACGAGCATGCCGCAGCGCATAGCCATCATTGATGATGAACGGTCTGTCCGCAGCGGTTTAAGCAACCTGCTGCAGTCGGAGGGGTATGCCACAGAGGCCTTCGACTCGGCGGAAGTGTTTCTCAGCCACCCTACCGCGCTGGCAGAGGTCGCGCTGGTGATTGCCGACATCCGCCTGCGGGGGATGAACGGACTCGAGATGCTCGACAAACTGCGCCTTATCGCCCCCTCGCCGCCGCCGCTTATTTTTATCTCCGGTCATGCGGATGACAACATCCAGCGCTACGCTGTTGATCACGGCGCTGTTGCTTTTTTGCGCAAGCCGATTAATGTCGATGTGCTGCTGGCGCACATTCAACGCGCGCTCGCCACCTGACAACACCTGCAAACCAATCCCACGAGAACCATTAACGAAGAAAAAAAGGAACGTGGATGACCAATACATCGCTGCCTGCTCGCTGGCCTGCCCCCGAAAATTTAGCGGAAGGGCGGGCTTTTGTGCTTAAAGAAGACGTCATTTTTACCCCGCTGGGGCAGGAGGGGAGCCTCTGCTGGCTGAATGCCCGCCTGCCCAGCTCCGGCGGGTCGTTTATCATCGCCACCGGGGTGAGCGATGAAGAAGAGGCCAGCGCAACGCGCCTGCTGCGCAACGAGTTTGCCCTGCGGGAGTACCTGAGCGACGACTGGGCCATCCGCCCGGTGGCCAGCACGCAGTACCACGGGCGCTTTGCACTGGTTTATGCCCCCTTTTCGTTTGTGCTGCTGACGCGAATTGTCGGCGCGCCGATGGCCTGCATCCAGAGCTTTCTTGAGCTGGCGATCCGCATCAGCCTGCCCCTGCGCCTGATGCATCTGCGCAACCTGGTGCACGGGGATATCAAGCCCGGCAATATCTTTATTCACGAGGACAACCGCTGTCGGCTGGGGGGCTTTGGCCTGTCGTCCGGCACCTCGGAAGAGATCCTGCAATCCCGGCTGGCGGTGGTGGGCGGTACTCCCGCCTACATGTCGCCGGAGCACACCACCCGCACCCATCGCTCGGTGGATAACCGCAGCGATCTCTACAGCCTCGGGGTGGTGCTCTACGAGCTGCTCACCGGCAGCCTGCCGTTTGAGCTGGGCGGCGAGGATCAGGGCAAGTGGGCGCACTATCACATTGCCTCCGAGCCCCGCGCCCCTGGCGCGGTGTGTCCCGGCGTGCCCGCCATGCTGTCGACCATCGTTCTCAAGCTGCTGGCGAAAAAACCGGAGAACCGCTATCAGACCGTGGATGGCCTGATTGCCGATCTGCGTCGTTGCCAGGCGACCCTGAGCGACGACGGGGAGATCGCCGCCTTTACCCCCGGTTTACAGGATCGCTCTCCGGCGTTTCATCTTACCGACACCCTTTATACCGCCCATCCCCAGGCGGCGGAGCTGCTTCACGCCTTTGAGCGGGTCAATCGCGATGCCATCGCCGGATTCGTGGCGATTAGCGGCCCGTCGGGGATCGGCAAATCGTCACTGATCGCCTCGGGGCTGAAGGCCCTGCAACACCGCAGCGTGCTGCTGGCGGTGGGCAAGGTGGATCAGTTTTCCCCCACGCTGCCTTATGCGGCGCTGACCTCGGCGTTTCGTAACCTGGTGCTGCATCTGCTGGGGCTGCCGGCGGAGGAGGTGGCCCAGTGGAAGGTTCGCCTGTCCCGCGAGCTGGAGGGCTACGAAGCTTTAGCCGTCAGCCTGGTGCCGGAGCTGCGGCTGCTGCTGGATAACAAGCCGCGCTTCTCCAGCGATACCTTCTCCATCGACGCCCAGGCGCGCTTCAGCCACATGGTGCTGGCGCTGGTGAAAGCCTTCGCCAGCGCGGGCTGCCCGCTGGTGCTGCTGCTGGACGATATCCACTGGATCGACCCCGCCAGCCTGCAAATTCTGGAATACCTGCTGATCCACGCCAGCGCCGTGCCGCTGCTGATGGTGGTGGCGCACCGGGATGCCTGCTCGCTGCCGGACAGCGCCCTGCATCACCAGCTGGCGAATATGCACTTGGCCTCGCGCAACACTACCGAGCTGCGCCCGGAGCCGCTGTCGGTGAAAGCGGTGTCGCGCTGGCTGGGGAACATCTTCCATACCCGCTCGGCCAGCACCCTCGATCTGGCCGGGCTGATCCACGAAAAAACCGGCGGCAACCCGCTGTTTGTGCATGAATTTTTTCGCCGCATCGTCGATGACGGGCTGGTGATGCACAACAAATATCAGGATAAGTGGCACTACGATCTGCACGCCATCCGCACCCGGCACTACACCGAAAACGTGGTCACGCTGGTGTTGCAGCAGCTGGAGGAGATGCCGGACGACACCCGGCGGCTGCTGGGCAGCATCGCCTGCCTCGGCGGCAGCGGCGAGCTGGAGATGGTCTGCCGGGTGGTGGCGATGTCGGTGGCGGAGATCCGCTATGCCCTGCATCCGGCGGTAACGGCGCAGCTGATCACGCTCAGCGCCGACAGCTATGCCTTTACCCATGACCGGGTTCAGGAGGCAGCCTTCGCCCTGCTGGATAATGCCGAGCGCAGCCGTCTGCACCTCACCACCGCCAGCCTGCTGGCGGAGTCGGCCCGTCAGGCGGCGGGCAACGAGATCTTGTTCCGCGCCGTGCATCACGTCACGGCGGCGCTGGACTGCATTCAACCTGCCCCCCAGCGCCAGATGTTCCGCGAGCTGAGCCTGTTGGCGGCCCGCCGCGCCCGCCGTTCGGGGGATTACCTCTCGGCCCTGAGCTATATCCAGACCGCCCGCGCGCTGGGTAACGCCGGTGCGCTGCCGGAGAGCGCCAGCGACTTCACGCTGGACAGCGAGGAGGCCGGGTGCCAGTTCGCGCTGGGCAATCTCGATGCCACCCGCCGACTCTGCGACCGCATTCTCAGCTCCCCCGGCGGGCTGGCGGAAAAAGCGCTGGCGGCCAACCTGCTGGCCGAAGTTTATATGCGCCAGTCCGACAACCGGCTGGCGCTGGAGGCGGCCCTGAGCTGGCTGGCGGTGTTTGGCATTCACGTCAGCCGCTACCCGGAGGCCGCCGAGTGCGACGAGGCCTGGCACAGCCTGTGCAACCGCGTCGGCGATAACCCGCAGGGCCATTTTGCCGGGCTGCCGCGGATGACCGACGGCGACACCGAAGCGGTGATGAACCTGCTCAACAGCGCCAGCCTGTTTGCCAGCTTTACCAGCTCGCGCCTGCATTTCATCCTGCTGTGCCGGATGATGCACCTGACCCTGGATCACGGCATTACCGGCGCGTCGGCCCCGGCGATGGCGTGGTTCGGGGTGCTGATCGGCCACCGTTACGCCGAATATCGCCTCGGCTTCCAGTACGGCACCCTGGCCCGGGAGCTGGTCAACCGCCACGGCTACGACGCCTTTGAGGCCAAAACCCTGCTGCCGCTGGATCAGCTCAGCGTCTGGACCCAGCCGCTGGGCTACACCATCGAGTGCGCCAAGGCCTGCTTCACCTCCGCCGTGACCCACGGGGACATGACGGTGGCCTGCTTTGCCGCCTGTCATCAGGTGATCAACTTCCTCACCCGGGGCGATCATCTCGACGGGGTACTGACCAGCATCGAGCGCGGGCTGGCCTTCGTGCGCAAAACCCATTACCAGGACGTGGAGGCGATCCTGCTGATGCAGCGCCACTACGTGGAGCACCTGCGCACCCCGGTGAGCGGCCACTGGAGCGCCAGCGAGGTGTTGCCGCACTCCCTGCTGCCGGTCGCCCCGGAGCAGGCCACGGAGCAGACCTCCACCATGCTGTTCTGGTTCTGGCTCTATCGCGGCATGGCCCACTTCGCCTGCGGCGAATTCCCGCAGGCGGCAGATAACCTCGCCCAGGCCGGGCGGTTTGCCTGGTCCGCCCCCGGCCATATTCATCTCCTGGATTACCATCTTTACAGCGCCCTGACGCTCTCGCAGCAGCTGACCCCGGAGACCTTTTCCGCCGAGCTGCGCCGTCAGATCCACCTTCACTATGACAAAATCGCCCTCTGGGCGCGGATCAACCCGGGCACCTTTGCCGATAAAGAGGCGCTGATCTACGCCGAGATCGTGCGGCTGGACGGCATGAACAGCATCGCCCTCGAGCAGTACGAGAAGGCGGTGCGCCTGTCGCGCGACGGCGGTTTTAACCCGTTCAACGCCCTGGCCCATGAGCTGGCCGGGCGCTTCGCCCACGCCTGCGGCTACACCACCGCCGCCGATGCCCATTTCCGCGGGGCGATGACCGCCTGGGGACGGGCCGGAGCGTGGTCCAAGGTGCGCCAGCTGGAGCTGGATTTCCCCTTCCTGCTGGCCCCCGGACAGGCCAACGCCTGGGACACGGTGGCCTTTGCCCGCAACGAGGAGATCCGCGATCTGCAGAGCGTGATCAAGGCCTCGCGCGCCCTGTCGGAGGAGATCAATCTCGAACGGCTGATCGAAACCCTGATGACCATCCTGCTGGAGCGGGCCGGCGCCCAGCGCGGCTTTTTGATCCGGGTGAATGACAACAACATTCCGGAGATCGAGGCCAGCGCCAGCACCACCACCGACGGGGTGCGGGTGCAGATCCGCAAAGAGGTGCCGATGGCCACCGACATGCCGCTGACGGTGCTGGCGGCGGTGATCCGCACCGGGCAGGAGATCCACACCGGGAAGCCGGAGGAGTTCCACCCCTTCAGCCAGGACCCGTATCTGGTGACCTCCGGGGCGGCGGTGATGTGCGTCCCGATGTTCAAGCAGGCGCGGCTGGTGGGGGTGCTCTATCTGGAGAACCGCCTGATGCCGGAGGTCTTTACCGTGGAACACTCCCGGGTGGTGAGCCTGTTGGGCGCGCATGCCGCCATCTCGCTGGAGACCGCCCGGCTCTATGCCGAGCTGCTGGAAGAGAACCTCCAGCGTCGTCGGGTCGAGAAAGAGCTACGGGCCAGCCAGACCTCGCTGATGCTGGGAGAGCAGATCAGCCACACCGGCAGCTGGCGCTGGGAGCTGGAGCAGGATCTGATGTTTATGTCGGAAGAGTACGCCCGCATCCTCGGCCTGCCGGAGAAGCAGAAGATGATCTCGATGGCCGAGTTCCTGACCTTTGTGCATCCCGATGACTATCCGCGCATCAGCACCCTGGTAACCGAGAGCGTGCGCGACGGCCTGACCATGCGCGCCGAGTTCCGCATTATCCGCGCCGACGGTGCCACCCGCACCATTCTGGGGATTGGCGATCCGGTAGGCGTGGGCAGCGAAGTGAACGAGTATTACGGCATCATCACCGACATCACCACCCAGCGGACGGCGGAAGACGCGATGCGCGTGGCCCAGACCGAGCTGGCCCGCGTGGCGCGCGCCACCACCGTCGGGCAGCTCACTTCGTCCATCGCCCATGAGATCAACCAGCCGCTGATGTCGATTGTCGCCAACGCCGGGGCCAGCCTGCGCTGGCTCAATCGCGATCCGGCCCGGCTGGACAAGGCCCGCATCGGGCTGGAGGAGATTGTCTCCGAGGGGGAGCGGGCAGGGGAGATCATCCGCAGCCTGCAATCCCTCACCCGCAGGCAGGATCCAACCTTCGCCCGCATCGATCTGCACCATCTGGTGCGACACATCATCACCCTGTCGCGCAGCGAGCTGGAGCAGCGGCGCATCAGCGTCAGCTATGACCTGGCGGCGGCAGACAGCTTTATCGTGGGGGACAGCGTGCAGATCCAGCAGGTGCTGCTGAACCTGGTGATGAACGCGGTAGAGGCGATGGCGGAGATCAAGGATCGCCCTGGCAGCCTGGTGCTGTCGACGTCGAACCCGGAGCGCGGGGGCATTACTTTTGAAATGGCCGACAGCGGCACCGGCATCGGGCCGGGGATGAGCGAGCGCATCTTTGACTCGTTCTACTCCACCAAAGCCCAGGGGATGGGGGTGGGGCTGACCATCAGCTACACGATTATTGAGCGCCACCGGGGTAAGCTGACGGCCCGCAACCGCGAGCCGCACGGCTGTATCTTTGCCTTTACCCTGCCGCTGGCGACGAGCGTGGAGCCGCTCTGACGGCAGGCTTCAGGTCAGGCGCCCGGCGGCCCTGACCAGATCCGCCAGCGAGCGGGCCTGCATTTTGTCCATCACCCGTCGGCGGTGCACTTTGACGGTGATCTCACTCACCCCCAGCTCGGCGGCGATCTGCTTGTTCAGCATCCCGCTGATCGCCAGCTGTAACACTTGCTGCTCGCGCGGGGTGAGGGAGAGATGGCGCTGCCTGAGGGAGTACTGCTCGCGCAGGTGCGAGGCGTTCTCTTCCGCCTGCTTCAGCGCTGCGCTAATGGAGTCGATCAGATCGTTCGACGCCACCGGCTTGGTGAGGAACTCATACGCGCCGCCCTTCATCGCCTTCACTGACATAGGGATGGTGCCGTGGCCGGTGAGGTAGATAATCGGGATCTCGCGCCCGCTGGCCTTCAGGGTATCCGCCACCTCAAACCCGCTGATGGTGGGCATCTGCATATCGAGGATCACGCAGGAGGGCACATCTTCAAAGCTGTGTTGCAGAAAAGATTCTGCCGAAGAGAAGTCGAGGGCGTTCAGCCCGGCGGACTCCAGCAGCCCGACCACGGACCGCCTGACAGCGTGATCATCATCAACGACGTAAACAATGTGTTCCATTAATAGCCCTAATGATTCAGCCTGACAGAGATGAGAGGATTTTCGCTCAGCGTGAAAACCACCTCCCTGATGTTCAAGCGGTTATGGTGGCAGCTTTCGAACGCAACTACTCTAACACATTAATTATCATTATCATTTAACAATATGATAACTGTATGAAAGCGAGGGGTGAGTATTCAAAACCACTTTTCACATTGGGTAAGCGTAGGTCAGAAATGGTCAAATTGTCGTCAATTGAGAAGGGGAGAGTGATAAACGCAGCGGGTTCAGGCGCCTGCCGAAAAAAGGGCTAAATCATTACTCTGTATTTTTCCAGCTCAGTCACTGTTTTCGGCAAGCCCAGTTGCAGCAGGCCTTGCAAAAATTGGTCTGGGTTGAGGGGAGGATGACGCAGGTGCGATCGCTGCATTCTCACCGCCTCGAGAACCAGCGCATGGTTCAGGTCAAAAAGGTCTGATAAGAACTCATCCGGGTGGAGCGCTTCAACATCAAATTCAGCCAGGTTTCCGCCGGGAAAATCGACAAGATTGTAGGTTACAATCACTTCGGAATCCGAACGAATCGCCGCGGCAAGCACATGCCTGTCATCCTGATCCGGCAGGCTAAGGCCATCAATAATACTCTCATACCCTGATACGCAGGCGTCGCCGAAGGCTTTATTCATTAGCATTTCGGTGCGCTTCAGCTGGTCTGCGGTGATATCAGGGCGATTAATAAGCAGATTACGCTGCCATTCATCGTGTATCTGAGTAGTCCATTTGGGCTGATATAAGCCAGTCTTCCCAATGTGCATGAGAAGATCCCGCAGCATTGATGGGTATAGCACGCAGGCATCAAGAACGACGGGATAGGGTGAGTGTGTCATCAGTAAAATCCAAGCTCCTGACTTTGTTCCGCCAGCTCGCGAAGGGCTTGTATGCTTTCTGCATCACGCTGATCTTTGTACTTCATCAAGTCTGCAAAAAGAATGCGGCGATGACGGCCAGTTTTATGGAAAGGTAGCTTTCCTTCCTCCAGAAGTTTCACCATATGTGGGCGCGAAACGTTCAGGATGTTGGCAGCTTCCTGCGTCGTTAATTCAGCATGCACGGGCACAACCTGGACGGCATTGCCCGCAGCCAGTTCACCGAGGATACTCATCAGAAGCGTCAGAGAAGAGGTTGGAAGCTCTATTTGATGGGTCACATCCTGTGCATCCTGAATCGTAATTTTCTGCGTTTCCTGCTTTGTGGACAGAAACGTAGCAAGCTCCCTTTGTCCGCGTACAGCTGCCTCAATCTCCTTTGGAGCCGGTAACGTAAGGCTGTTCAGAAGTGAGTTTGTCATTTCAGTGTTCCAGTTAGTGTCGAGTTTCAGGTTTAGGGTGAGTAAAAGTACACCATAGAGAACAGTAATCGAAACAAACGAAAAACACAACAAACGAAATAAACGAAAAGCCCCGCATTGCGGAGCTTTTACTTCAGATAGTATTCAGTAGGTGATCACTCCCCCACCAGCTCAATACGGTTCCCGTCCGGATCCGCAATCACCGCCTCATAATAGCCGTCGCCGGTCATTCGCGGGGAGCTTAACAGCGTGTGAGTTAGCCGTGCCTGCTCCGCCATCCGATCCACATCCGCTTTGCTACCGACGCTCAGGGCGATATGCGCCCAGCCGACAAACTCCGCGTGCGGTGGTGACCCGGCCAGCGCCGGGACGGTCATCAGCTCGATGGTCGGGCCGTCGCTGAGGGTCATAAAGTGCGACGCAAACCCCGGGCGGTTTTTACTCAGGTAGCGTTCGTTGCGGCGTGCGCCAAACACCGTCTCCCAGAAGTGAACCTGGGCGTCGAGGTTGTGGGTCCAGAGTGCGACATGTGCAATATTCATATTATCCCTCGCTGCGGGCGGGTTGGTTAGCGGTGACGGTTACGGACAGCGCCGCGACGACCAGCATCAGCAGCATAATGACCATAAACGCCTGGGTTAGAGAGGTGGCGTGCGCCACATAGCCGATAATCGCGGGTCCGGCGAGCACGCCGAGATAGCCCAGAGTAGTAATGGCCGGCACGGCGACCGCCTGCGGCATGCGGGTCTGACGGCCAACGGCGGAGAACATCACCGGTACGATATTGGCGCAGCCGGCACCCACCAGCACGTAGCCCAGCAGCGACAGCTGCCACAGCGGCATAAAGATCACCAGCGCAAAGCCAATAGCGGCCACGATCGCGCCGCCCACCACGGCGCGCAGGGCGCCGGTGCGGGCGATCAGCTTGTCGCCGGTTAAGCGGAAAATCGTCATCGCCACCGCAAAGCAGGTGAAGCCCAGCCCGCCCAGCGACTCCGGCACGCCGCGCACTTCGGTCAGGAATACCGCGCTCCAGTCCAGCACCGTCCCTTCGGCGAGGAATACCGCAAAGCAGATGGCGCCAATCAGCAGCACCACGCCGCGCGGAACAGCAAACGCCGGGCCGGAGGCGGGGTTAGCCCACGGCAGCAGCCCTTTCAGGCTGAAGGCCAGCATCAGGATAACGCTCAGGATGATAATCAGGCAGGCGACAAAGGCGCTGGCCCCGAGGGTCAGGAGCAGGGTCATCGCCCCCGCCCCCGCGATGCCGCCGACGCTGTACATGCCGTGGAAGCCGGACATCACCGGCGTGGGCGAATCGCGTTCGACAATGATCGCCTGAATGTTCATGGCGCAGTCCGTCACGCCGACGCCGACGCCGAATAGCAGCAGGGCGGCGGCCAGCAGGCGCGGATCCGGAATAATCGCCAGCAGGGGCGTGGTGAGCAGCACGAGCGCCATCGCGGTGACAATCACCCGACGGCAGCCGTAGCGGCTGGTCAGCATCCCGGTAAGCGGCATCGCGATCAGTGCCCCCATCCCCAGGCACAGCAGCAGCGAGCCGAGCGTGGCCTCGTTAACGCCGGTATTGGCTTTGGCATAGGGCACCAGCACCGCCCAGGTGGCGGTGACGTAGCCGGCAATAAAAAAGACGATCCGGGTGGCAAGCCGCTGAACGGCTCCGGTGGTCTGCTGGGTCATTTCACATCCTTATAAGGTTTCAGTGACGGGGAGGCGGGCGTTTTGTGCTGCACCTTCTCCCCGGCGCGCGCATGTGAGGTCACAGGTTCAAACAGGAAGCCGTCATGGGGTTTGGTGGCGGGTACCTGCTGACGGTAACTATCATAGTATTTCATCGTGACGCTCCGGTTTCGGGCCTGGTGGATTGACAGAGCGCGCCGTCATGCAACATTATGCGCATTGTTGCTCGATTCAAATCCAGAGAAGATAATTTATGCTCGATTATGCAGCTTTCCCGGAACAACGACAAGATCTGATCCGCCAGATCCTGCAGGAAAATGGCAGGGTAGTGTGCGCCGAACTGGCGACCCGGATGCAGGTGTCGGAACATACCATTCGCCGGGATTTACATGAGCTTAGCAAAGAGGGGTTCTGTAAGAAGGTCTACGGTGGGGCAGTATTGCAGCTGGCGGATGCCGGAAACTTCTACAGCCGCGAGCAAAAAAATCACGCAAAAAAAATCACGATCGCGCAGAAAGCGGCAACCCTGATCAAAGCAGGCAGCTGTATTTTTATTGATACCGGCACCACCAACCTCGCGCTGGCGAAGGCCCTGCCGCCGGATCTGGCGATCACCGTGGTGACCAACTCCCCGGCCATCGCCGCCGAGCTGCTGCGTCATCCTCTGTGCGAGGTGATCATCACCGGCGGACAGATCCAGCGCAGCTCCGGCGGCGCGGTGGGGGCCACGGCGGCGAGCCAGATCCAGGGGATTATTTTCGATCAGGCGTTTATCGGCGGCTGCGCGATGGATCCGGGGATGGGGCTGACCGGGTTCGACTTCGCCGACTGCGAGTTCAAAAAAGCGGTGATCGGCCAGAGCAGCCAGACCATTGTGGCGCTCACCACCGATAAAATCCCCGGCGTGGCGCGCTTTGTGGTGGCGAAAAGCAGCGATATCGACGTGCTGGTGGTAGAGGCGAGCCTGGATAACGAGGCGATCGCGGCCTTTACGGCACAGGATGTGCGGGTGATCAGCGCCTAACGCACCTCAAACACCACTGCCGTCCAGCTGACCCTGGTGCAGGGCGGAAACTCGGGGCAGGGGTCGATTCGGCTACAGGCCCCTGACCAGATAAAGGTGTCGTCATCAATCCGGTACCAGTGCGGATTGCCCTGTACCGCATCGCCCACCACCGCCGCCTGCACGCTGATGCGGCTCCCCGCGGGCAGCGCGTGGGCCACAGGCGCAAACACGGACGGGCTCTCTTTGCGCGTGCAGACCTCCATCAGGGTCTTCACATGGGCAGAAACGGGAAGTTCGATGAACGGGCTCATGGCAGGCCTCATAACAGTGCACTCTTTGTGATTAACGATATAAGTCGCTCTGTAACGCGCGCTCACGATAAAGCGTGAAACTGTCAGGCGGTGTCATGCGAAAGGCTGAATGCCGCAGATTTCATCCCCGCTTGACCCACGACAAGGCAGCCTGGCCCGGCCTCTTTCTATAATCAGGCCCGTTTGTCTTTTCACTGGTGCTAACCATGGCGTATCAACTCAACCTGAACTGGCCGGAATTTTTAGAAAAATACTGGCAAAAGAAACCTGTCGTTTTAAAGAACGCCCTGCCCAATTTTATCGATCCTATCAGCCCCGACGAGCTGGCAGGGCTGGCTATGGAGCCGGAAGTGGACAGTCGCCTGGTCAGCCATAAAGAGGGTAAATGGCATGCCAGCAACGGTCCGTTCGAGCACTTCGATGGCTTAGGCGAAACCGGCTGGTCGCTGCTGGCGCAGGCGGTCAACCACTGGCACGCACCGGCTGCCGAGCTGGTACGTCCGTTCCGCGTGCTGCCGGACTGGCGTCTGGACGATCTGATGATCTCCTTCTCCGTGCCGGGCGGCGGCGTGGGCCCGCATATCGACCAGTACGATGTGTTTATCATCCAGGGGATGGGGAGCCGCCGCTGGCGCGTGGGGGACAAACTGCCGATGCGCCAGTTCTGCCCGCATCCGGCGCTGCTGCATGTCGATCCGTTCGAGCCGATCATCGATGAAGATCTGGCCCCGGGCGACATCCTCTACATTCCGCCTGGATTCCCGCACGACGGCTTTACCCACGAGACGGCGCTGAACTACTCGGTAGGCTTCCGTGGCCCGAACGGCCGGGATCTGATCAGCAGCTTTGCCGATTACGCCCTGGAAAACGATCTGGGTGGGGAGCACTACAGCGATCCGGATCTGACCTGTCGCGAACACCCGGGCCGGGTGGAAGAGTACGAGCTCGAGCGGCTGCGTAAGATGATGATCGATATGATCAGCCAGCCGGACACCTTTAAGCAGTGGTTTGGCAGCTTTATCTCCACCCCGCGCCACGAGCTGGATATCGCCCCTGCCGAGCCGGAGTATGCCCCGGAAGAGGTGCTCGACGCGCTGCTGGGCGGCGAAACCCTGACTCGCCTGAGCGGGCTGCGGGTGCTGAATATCGGCGGCAGTTTCTTTATCAACAGCGAGCAGCTGGAGACGGTGGACGCGGCGGCGGCGGATGCGCTGTGCCGCTACACCGAGCTGGGCCAGGCGGAGCTGGGCGCTGCCCTGCAAAACCCGGCGTTTGTGGAAGAGCTGACCGGGCTGATTAACCAGGGCTACTGGTTCTTTGACGAGTGATTATAGAAAGCCTGCGTCGGGAGTCTGGCCGACGCAGTCTAGTTACTGCAATTAATCGTCATAACCCCATCGGGTTCTCAGAGTGCGTATAAATGCATCTGCGCGTAGCGCACGCCCGTCCGGGCCGACCAGAGCGACGGAGCCTTCCGGTAAACCGAAGAGTGATTCAATCGTATTTCTGATACTTCCCACACGCGCATCGCCGCGGGCTGCTCGCAGGCGACCTTTCTTTCCGGGTGGAGTGGCGTTGACTGTATCCACATCTTCTGGATCCTCTTCTTCAAAGTCATCCTCTCCTTCGGGCTCAGTAAGGTCGTCTTCAGCTTCTAATAGCTTCCAGTCGCCGTTCTCCATCACCCATGCGACACCGTCCTGGAGATGATAAAGCGGAGTGCCATATGACGAGGGAATCTCATCACTAAAACGAGATTCACTCTCTTTTTTATAGCGAACGGCATCGCCAAACGCGTTCAGAATCTCTTCTTTACCGTCCACAATCAAAAAAACAGACCAACAATGGCGCATAAAATTTACGCTGGCGGTCATGTACTGGTAAATCGTGCAGCGCGGGTGGGGTGAACAGCGAGCCAGTGCAGAAAGCACAGGGCCGACGAAATCGTTAAGTGATATGCCCGATTTATCCAGCATGTCCATATCAATTTCGATGGTGGGCAGTGCCCCTTTGCTGGTTTGTAATTTAAGTAATGTCACTGTATGCAGCTCCTTTTTTCTTCGCGTTGTTAGTGCCGGTAGAGCAGAACATTTATCATCATATTTTTATGATGAAGGATATTTTTCACTGCCAGGGGACCCCAATGGTCGTAACTCATCATGAACACCTGCTTCAGGCTTTCGACGCTTGTACTCTCCTCGTAGTGCTCTTTTTTTGCTAAAGGAGAATAGTTGCTTAACTTTGAATTATTGCTGTGGCTGATAAGACAAAGATTGCCAAAATTATCGACGCCTTCGCTTAAATCTTTAGATTTTTCAAGCGGCAGCGCATTGCCCTGAGGATGCTGTGGCCAGTAATGTTCCACTGAGGTTCTGAAGGTAAACGCGAAGCCCTCGAGCCTCTTCTGGATATATGCCATATTCACGCCAGAAAAAGATCGTTTATTTTTAAGGTTTAACCACAGCAGATAATCAAGGCGGTTAAAGATATAGTTTTGTACTGCGGTGCCTCTGTGCAGCGGGGCTTCGTCGAGGGTCGCCGGGAAGCAGATAGGCGCATTTTCCAACACGTCGAAGCGATAGGTATGCTCGTTTGCAGTGCCCATTAATCGCTCGAGCAAGAAATGATTTGCTAAATTTTCCAGATAATTGAGATAGTCCCGACCATTCACATTGAGCTGGTCGGGAGCTGCGTATTTATTCAGCCAAAATAATGCGCCGTTTAACCAGTGTTTGTAGATTTGCGCCGGAAACGAAACGTGGAACATGGATAACAACATGATCAGATTGTCATTAAGGGGAATATTTTGCTCACGTACTGACGCTTTTTCCGGCGAGGGGAAGGCGCTTATATAACTGAAGCTTTTTTGATAGCGCGTTAGAGCTTGCAGGCTCCAGGCATTATCATGCTTGCGCTTAATAATATAGTTATCAAATAGCATCCGGCATCTTAATAACTGCATTATAAATTGCCGGGGATCAGGGTTGTTTGCGATGAACGTATCCAGCAGGCGCTTATCGTCCAGAGGGGTGTCGGGCCACGTAAGACGGAGCACCTGCAACAGAAAATTGGGGAAAGTAATGACCGAACCAAAGGTGCCAGGATGTTCTTCATCAGATTCGTGTTTACTGGCAGGCTCCGGGAGATTGCCCCTTGGGTGGAAGATAATATCGTGCAGGGTACGGTTTTCGTCGTTTTTATCGCGCTCCAGGCGTGGGGACTGGAGGGTGTCAAAATCTTGCGGGATCCTATCCCAGTTGTGGCCAAACCACTGATCCCGCAGCGAGTGATGCACACCTAATTGCACATAACGTTGCATATTGGCGCAGGCATCCCAGAGGATAGAAAACACGGCGCGTTCACTATTGCTGGCACTTTCCCCCAATTTGTCCATCAACCGGGCTTTGAGGATTTCGTGTTTTTCTAACTGCTCCCCACGGTTATTCATAATCTCAAAATAATGATTCAAATCGGTATCAGCAGGAACAGTTACACGTAAAACGACGACGTTTTCCAGGAGAAAGCGAAGGAAGGCCTGCCGATCGATATCTTTTTTGGCAATGAAACTCACCATAATGCGCCAGGCTTGAGCGATCATGGGTTCCACATTCTTTTCATCGGCGGGAATGTCACCCATTTCAAACAAGCTCTTCAACGTCGCATCTGATTCGTCCCGGCAGTCAAAATGAAGATTAAGTTTCACAATGTCGGGTAAGCGTAAATAAAACGCATTTTTCATCACCGCAAGCAAAATGCTGAGCGTGGTATATCGTTGCTGCCCATCGATCGTTTCAAAACGGCCAGCACCTTTTTCCGCAACGACCAGACTACCAATAAAATACTGGTTATCTCCCCGGTTTATCTGGGCAACATCCCATATATCCTGAATTAATTGCTCAATCTCTTCCTGGCCCCATGCGTAATTACGTTGATAAATCGGTATCGTATAATGACCATTTCGGAAGAGTTGGCCAACCGTCAGCGCCGCCACGTCCTTTTGCGCAGATGAGTTATCTAACATAGCCTTTCTCTTTTAATGTACTGGTAAGAAGATCAACTTTCGTTCCTTTAATATCATCGATATAGATGATGGGAACGAGGTAAATGAGAACATCGCCTGGCTGATGTGCCAGCTTTATCCTGCGTAGCAACCCCTGTGAACTAAGAGCTGCATTCTCGATCGTTTCCACCGTTATACGGTGATGCTGGAGGCGAAGCCGGTAGCTCCATGCAAAACAAACTTCAGCGACTTTTTCGAGTTCTTCATCGCCAAACCTGTCGTGATAGTAGAACAACGCACAGTTGAACAGGTTACGCACATAGCGATCGCCGATGCGGGTGGCACCTTCATACCGGGTCAGAATGTTCAGCAGGGCATTAACAGGGGAGGATTGAGGGTGAAACAGCGATTCATACAGCGAACCGTAATGATCTATATATTCAAAAAAGCGTTTCCCATTAATCAGGTACTGATCGATCTGGAAGGGAAACAGCATTTTCTCCCCATTTATCTGGCGTTGGGGATCCCGGTTAAAGTCATCCATCAGCTTGTCTAATGTGACCAGGTTTGTCGCGTAGCGCCAGCTATTCTTGTTGGCAGAAACCCCTTTAAAAATATGGATCTGACTTTTTGTCAGAGCGTGGCCAGGCTCACCATTTGCCCAGCATCGTAGGGGGTAAAGGGTTTTACTCATTAACTGATCGAGGTTTGGACGAGCAAAGCGATCCTTTTTAGGTTTGACATCGTTTTCCCAGGTTTTGACGCAACGCTGCCGTTCTTCTGGGGTGTTTTCATCCATCTCTCGTAAATGAAAGGCCTTAAGCAGATCGTAGGCTTCAAGCGGTTTGCCACGAGCATTTTGCGAATCGAAGAACTGAAATGCTTCGCTGAGATTATCTAATGTCACGCAGATCAGTTCGCAACTGTGAAGGAGATAATGATAAATACTCTTTTGATCTTCGGTGGATACCTGGCTCAGACGACGACGAATAAGCTCGACATTTTTTTCGACATTATGCTGTGTAATGCTGTTATTGAAGGCGTGGCGCAGTAGTGAAGGTGAACAATACTCTTGTTTTTCATCAAGCAGTGCGCACAGGAGGCTCAAAGTCAGTAACCGTTGCTGACCATCAACGATCTCTTCTGCTGGACTGTTGTGCCTGTTTTTATACGACACAATGGTTCCTAGCCGGTACCGTGATTGATGTCGGTGCTGAATGATATCTTCAAGGAGTTGATTTACGTGAAACTCACGCCACTTATAGGGGCGCTGGTAATCAGGGATAGAAAGAGATTTTTCCAGAGCCTCTTTTACCGTGACTATATTTTTACTCAGAATGGCCATAGTAATAACTGTAAGGAAATAGTGGAAGGAAGGTTTTTTTTGATAGTCTAATAGATATCATAAAGAAGATAAATCTACTGATTTTTATAGCGTTTTTGAACGTTACATCACATCAGGTTTTTTTTCATTCTCAACTATTTCGGTTTCGCATGATCTTATTAATTCTATAAAACAGATAGCTATTGATATGTTCGGGGAAGGTTAAAACTGAGGCGTTTATGCTCTGCACGGATTGATTTATGAACAGCGCCCTAACGTCGAAAATATACACAAAACGTTTCTTCGATATCGACTGTTTTATCGGCTTCTGCACGCGCTATGGCATTGACTACCGCCTCCCGCTAATAGTTGTGCGGCGCGGGGCCGAAGCCCCACGCCGTCATCTTTACGCCGCGAGGATGTGACAGGCTTTCCAGTAATCAAGAAGGCGCTCGTCATTAGGTTCGCGCTCGGCTTTACTTTTCATGGCCCGTGCCAGATTCTCTCTCGACACCTCCTGGCCTTTTTGTACAACATCTAAAACCGCTTCACCAAGAGCCAGGGATATTTCGGTACGATTGGCTTCTACCATATATGCCTCCGTGTTGAGTGCGTCAGGGTAATTATGCGGCATAACACCGGGTCTGGAATATTTCTCAGTCCATTCTTATATATTTCACTCAGGGCATAAACACGCAGCGGGAATAATGTTTCGAAATGCTAATGAAGCGGTAAATAACGGATTTATGGTCTACAGTTAGTTTCGTATCACAACGCGCAAACACATGATGAGGAGAATTAACCATGGTAAACAAGAGTGAAATCAAGGAACATGCTCCGGTTGTTGCAAGCTGCGGTCACCATGTCGGCACGGTTGACCATCTTGACGGCGAGCGTATTAAGCTGGCGAAAAACGATTCCGAATCTGGCGGCAAACACCATTATATCCCGCTGGAATGGGTCGATAAAATTGACGGCAATAAAGTGGTGCTGAATAAAAATCATGAAGAGACGTTTGCCAGCTGGCAAGAGGCGTAATTCTCTGACGATCCACTTTATTAATATTTGGCTCTGGCGTTTCGCCGGAGCTTAATATTGATGCTAAGGCGGCAATTTTACCTGCATTGCCGCCGCGCTAAAGGAGTGATACTGTTTTATTTTTAATAGCTTCCTCCAGGCGCAGGCATGTCCAACACAAGGCTCCATAATCCGACCGCTGCAACGAAAAAAACCTTTTCCGTGGCAGACTTTAAGGTATTTGGCGAGCGCTACGGCATTGACTACCGCTTTCCCCTGCTGACCGATACCTGTGCCAACACCAGCCCCGTGCTGCACGGTGATGTCGAAGAGATGACCCTCCCGTCCGGCATTTCGTTAACCCATTCCGACGTGCGCGTGCTGCAACCCTATGAAACTACCTCCCGCCACAGTAGCCCGCTGTACGTGCTGGTGGTGCTGGAAGGCTGTGTGACCCTGACCCTCAGCGGCGAAGTTTACGCGGTACGGCCCGGGATGGCGTTCAGCGCAAGGCTGAGCGAGCAGCAGGCGATGTCTGCCCGTCATGACGCCGATATCGCCCTGAAAACCCTCTCCTTTGGCGTTTACCCCGACGATGCCCGCCGCGAAAGTCTGCTCGCCTCCCTGCTGGATCAGTGGGAGAAGCTCAACGCGCCCACCTTTGTCTGGCAGGTGCCGGATTTTGTGCTGGCCGGTATTCAGCATGCCCGACAGCGCGAGCGAAGCAGCCTGTCGCGCCAGCTGTTGCTGGAAGGGGTGATGTATCAGCTGCTGGGCCATGGCCTGCACCTGCGGGAGCAGCAGGGCACGGCACTGGCGGGCGCGTCCGGCGGGGAGCACGCCCGGCTGGAGCAGATCCGCCACCTGCTGGCACAGGCTCCGGAGCAGGACTACACCCTCGCCCAGCTGGCGGCCCGGGCGGCGATGAGCCCCAGCAGCCTGCGGAGCAAGTTTCGCCAGGCCTACGGCTGCACGGTGTTCGACTACCTGCGCGACTGCCGCCTCGGGCTGGCGCGCCGCTATCTGCTGGAAGGCCACAGCGTGCAGCAGGCGGCATGGATGTCGGGCTATCAGCACGCCACCAACTTCGCCACCGCATTTCGTCGTCGCTACGGCGTCTGCCCCGGCGCTGTGCGCAGCGACCGTTAATCCGCTTTTCCCCGATCGCCAACGCCATTTGTGCGGTTTGGCATTGCGCATACGTACTCTGGCGGCGCGCATAGCTATCTTCGAAATGAAAAAGGTAATAATTCTTATTAACAATTAGAAATGCCTTTGGAGATTTTTCATGTTCGCTAAAACGCGGCTGGCACTGCTGGTGGGATGGGTTACCGGGAGCGTCGCGCTCCCCCTGATGGCGCAGGAGACGCCGAAAACCGAAACCGTTGTTGTTACCTCGCAGATGCAGAGCGGTGCCACCAAGCTGGCGACCCCGGATATCGAAACCCCGCAGGCGGTGTCGATCGTCACCCGCGAGCAGTTTGAAGAGCAGGGCGCCACCAGCGTGCGCCAGGCGGTGAGCTACACCCCGGGCGTCTACAGCAACCAGATTGGCGCCTCGAACCGCTTCGACTATATCGTGCTGCGCGGCTTCTCCGACGGCAGCCTGGATAACGTCTATCTCGACGGCCTGAAGATGATGGGCGACACCAACTCCCACAGCTCGCTGGTGGTTGACCCCTGGTTCCTGGAAAATATCGAAGTGGTGCGCGGCCCGGCCTCGGTGCTGTATGGCCGTTCCTCACCGGGCGGGATCGTGGCGCTCACCTCGCGTAAACCCTCGTTCGATCCGGGCGGCGAGATCAAGCTGTTCGCCGGGAATAACGATCAGCGCGGGGCGATGTTTGACGTTACCGGCGCGCTGGACGACAACGACCGCGTGGCGGCCCGTCTGAGCGGTATGACCCGCTATGCCGACTCCCAGTTCGATCCGCTGAAGGAAGAGCGTTACGCTCTGATGCCGAGCCTGACCTGGCGCATCACCGATAACACGCGACTGGATCTGATGGCCTACCTGCACCGCGATCCCGAGGGCGGGAGCCACTCCGGCCTGCCGTACGACGGCACCGTGGTCCCGCATAACGGGAAGATGATCTCCAATACCTTCTTCGAAGGTGAGGACGATTACGACAAGTACGATCGTCGCGAGGAGATGGTCGGCTACAACATCGAGCATATGTTTGACAGCGGCTGGTCGGTGCGCCAGAAGCTGCGCTATCTGCATACCAAAGTGGAGCTGAATCAGGTCTATGCCGCCGGCTGGCTGAACGAAACCGAGCTTAACCGCGGCTACTCCGGCTCCGACGAGAAGATGGATGCCATCACCCTCGATAACCAGATCGACGGCAGCTTCGATACCTGGGCGGTGAACCATCGGGTGCTGATCGGCCTCGATTATCAGGATCGCAGCAACAATACCACCGGCTACTACGGCGGCTTCCCGCCGATCGACGCTTTCCACCCGGTGTACGGCGCGAAGCCGGACTACATCACCATGTACAGCCAGGAGAAGCACAAGCTGCGGCAGACCGGCTACTACCTGCAGGATCAGCTCTCGCTGAACAACTGGCGTCTGACCCTGGGCGGGCGCTACGACCAGGTGAGCGTCTCGAATATCGACAAGCTCAACGATACCCGCAGCGATCTGGACAAGAACAACTTCAGCAGCCGCGCGGCGCTGTTGTATCTGTTTGATAACGGCATCGCGCCGTACGTCAGCTACTCCACCGCCTTTACGCCGACCAGCTTTGCCGATGCCAACGGCGATCTGCTGGATCCGATGGAAGGCAAGCAGTGGGAAGCAGGGGTGAAGTTTGAGCCGGAAGGGATGAACAGCCAGTTCAGCGCCTCGGTGTTCCGCATCAACCAGAAAAACATCGCCACCAAAGAGGAGCCGACCGATCCGTACCGCTCTATCGGTGAGATCGAATCTGAAGGGGTGGAGCTGGAAGCGGTGGGGCAGCTGACCGACAGCCTGCGCCTGCAGGCGGCCTATACCTATACCGACATCCGCTACAAGAAGAGCAGCCCGGAGGAAGAGGGCAAGCGTGCGGTCTATGCGCCGCGCAATATGGCCAGCGGCTGGCTCAGCTATGACGTCAAAACCGGGCCGCTCGACGGCCTGACGGTGGGCTCCGGCGTGCGTTACGTCAACGGCGTGACCAGCGACCGCATGAACACCCACACGCTGCCGTCCTACACGCTGGTGGATCTGGCGGTAGGCTATGACCTGTCGAAGGTGGGGCTGACCGGAGTGAGCGCCCAGCTGAACGTCAACAACCTGACGGACGAAAGCTACGTGGCGGCCTGTAACTCACTCTCATACTGCTACTTTGGTGCCGAACGCAGCATTGTTGGCAGTGTGTCGTGGAAGTTCTGAGTCGTTAGCATTGCCCGGTGGCGCTACGCTTACCGGGCCTACGGGACTATCCCCTCTCCCCTTTGGGGAGAGGGTCAGGGTGAGGGGAAGAGACCGCACTATTCCTCCATCGCAATATGAATCGCCTCGCCCATCTTCTTCAACGCCTCACGGTTCTTCTCATTCGGCGGTAACGCCACGTTGATCCGCAGGCAGTTACGATACTTCCCTGACGCCGAAAACAGCGACCCCGCCGCGGCCTGGATCTTCAGGCGACTCAGCTGCTTGCTGACGCACACCATATCCACCTTCTCCGGCAGCTCCACCCACAGCAGGAAACTGCCCTGCGGGCGCGTGACGCAGATCTCCGCCGGGAAATACTGCCGCACCCAGCAGGTATAACGCTCCATATTCTGCTGATAAATCTGGCGCATACGCCGCACGTGGCGATGGTAGTGCCCGTCGCGGATAAACGCCGCCACCGCCATCTGCGTGCCGGGCACGTTAAACCCGCCCGCGGCATATTTCATGTGCATCACCCGGTCGTAATACCGCCCCGGCACAATCCAGCCGACGCGCAGCCCGGGAGCCACGGTTTTGGTAAAGGAGCTGCACAGCAGCACGCGACCGTCGATATCAAAGGAGTGGATGGTGCGCGGGCGCGGGTACTCCGCCGCCAGCTCGCCGTAAATATCATCCTCCACGATGACGATATCGTGGCGCTGGGCAAGGGCCAGCACCTGGCGTTTGCGCGCCTCCGGCATGATAAACCCGAGCGGGTTATTGCAGTTGGGCACCAGGATCACCGCTTTGATCGGCCACTGCTCGAGCGCCAGCTCCAGGGCTTCAATGCTGATCCCGGTTTGCGGATCGGTGGGGATCTCGATCGCCTTGATGTTAAACCCGCGCAGCATCTGCATGGTGCCGTGGAACGACGGCGATTCTACCGCCACGATATCCCCCGGCTGGCACACTGAAAGCAGCGCCAGCGACAGCGCCCCGTGGCAGCCGTTGGTGATCACAATTTCGTTCGCCGCCACCGTCGAGCCGCCGTCCAGCAGCAGGCGGGCGATCTGCTCGAGCAGCTCCTGCCGCCCCTCCAGCACGTCGTAACTTAGCATCTCCCCGGGATGGTGCTGGGCAATGCGGCTCATCTCGCGCCACAGCGGCTTCAGGCTCGGCTGGTTCAGATCCGGCGAGCCGCCGCCAAAAGAGATCATCTCCTTATCGGCGCGGGCATCGAGGAGCATCATCACCTCATCCCACTGGGTCACCTCTACCGGACGCTGCACCGGGCGGGTCATCGCCGGGACGGGCGGCTGCGCTTTGCGCGAGGAGACGAAGTAGCCGGAGCGCGGCTGGGGGGTAATCAGCTGTAAATTTTCGAGGATCTGATAGGCCTGCTGGATGGTGCTGATGCTGACGCCGTGCTCCTGGCTCAGCGCGCGCACTGAGGGTAAACGCTCCCCGCTGCGATACAGTCCTTGTTCAATGCGTTGTGCCAGGAGATTGGCCAGATGTTGGTAGCGCGTCATGCTGTATCCTTGGTTGTCACCATACAGATCTAAAAAGCAGTACAGATTGCCGTGAAAAACGGCATTCAGATACTGTTTTAGCGGATCTGTATGTTAAACAAAAGTTGTTTTTGAATCTGTATTGCAGGCCCCGATTTCCGTGATGATAACTCCACAGACACGATGAGGAGCGCATCATGGAATTTTACGAAAACCGGGCTAAACGGCCGTTTGCGGTGTTTATCTGGATCGGGCGGGCAGTGAAAAAGTGGTATCGCGTTAACCGCACGCGCCGCATTCTGAGCCAGATGAGCGATGAGCAGCTCAAGGATGTCGGGCTGTCGCGATTTGATATGTAGGGTATTGCCCGGTGGCGCTGCGCTTACCGGGCCTGGAAGGGCACGAACCCTAGGCCGGGTAAGGCGTAGCCGCCACCCGGCATAAAGGCCTCACTCTACGGTGGATTTCCCGGTGTTTTCCGCAATGCGGCGCAGATATTCGTTATTTTTAAACGCTACCATGATCAGCTCGAACATCACGCGGGTGCCGATCAGGCTGAACACCATGCCGAAAAATCCGGCGAACAGATGCTCGGTAAACATGGAGTAGAGCCCGCCGATGAAGATAAACAGCATGGCGATCCAGTAGAAAAAGACCAGCACGCGCGGCGTTAACAGATAGTCGAATCCCAGTAGTGATTTCATTTTTTCTTGTCCTTAGAAGTTTTATTTTGCGCGTTGATTATAAAGGCAGTGGCGGTAATTCATACCTTAATGATTATCCGGAAACGGCTTTTTGTGGTGCAAAATCAGGGAGTTGTTATTTCAGAAGATCGCAGGTTTGGCTTTTTGGCCGCGTGAGTAGCGCAACGGCTTCTTCATAGCTGCGCACGTTGTTATACCCCATCACCAGCCCGTAACGTTTATCCGACCCGCTGTACCACGCCGACAGGGCATTCACCTGCAACTGCTGCTGTTGCCAGCAGTGGGCGATCGCCTGGTCGCAGCTGCCTTTGGTTAGAAACGCCACGATATGCATCCCGCCGTCGTTCTGCTCGGTGAAGAATCGATCCCCGTAGACCTCGTGCAGGGCGGCAATCATCCAGTCGCGGCGCTGCTGATAGAGGGCGCGCATCTTTTTCAGATGGCGGAAGAAGTGGCCCTCGTTGAGGAAGGCGGTGAGGATCTTTTGCGTCAGCACCGGCTGGCCGCTGGCAAGCAGATCGGCGCAATCGTTGAAGGCCGATACCGTGCTGGCGGGCATCACCACGTAGCCGAGGCGCAGGGACGGCATCACGGTTTTGCTGAAGGTGCCCATGTAGATCACCCGATCCTGACGATCGAGGCTTTTCAGTGACGGCAGCACCTTGCGGGTGTAGTGAAACTCGCCGTCGTAGTCATCTTCAATGATCCAGGCATCGTTCAGCCCGGCCCAGTCGAGCAGCTGCTGTCTACGGGGCAGCGACAGCGTGACCGCCAGCGGGCTCTGGTGAGACGGGGTGACGATAACGAACCGGGCGTCGGGGTGGTGGCGCAGCAGATACCCGGTGTCCATGCCTGAACGATCCACCGGCACGGTGTGCAGGCGCGGCACGATCCGCCGGAGCAGCTGCTGGCCCATAAAATAGCCTGGATCTTCAAACACTACCTTGTCGTTGCGGCTGGCGAGGGTATCGAGGATCAGCCGCAGGCTGCCGCTGTAGCCGCTGGTGATCAGCACCTGCTCTGGCGTGCAGGACAAGCCGCGCGAAATGTTGAGGTAGCTGGCGATCGCCTGGCGCAGGGGCCCCCAGCCCATCACCGGCGGGTTGAGCATCTCCTCCTGACGCATGGCGCGCACCGCATGGCCCGCCAGCAGCAGCCATTTCTTATACGGGAAGCTGTCCAGCGCCGGGATGCCGGGGCGCAAAAAGCCCGCCCGTTCCCGCTGGCTGACCAGCGATTCCGGCAGTTGGCCGGTAAGCGGATCGTCGGGCGGCGGGGGCGTGACGGGAAGAGTGAGGTCCGGGTTCACCCGCGTGCCGCGCGCGCCCTGGCTCACCAGATAGCCCTCGCCGGTCAGAATGGCGTAGGCGGTTTCAACCGTTTTGCGTGCCACCTTCAGCTCTTCCGCCAGCACGCGGATGGCAGGCACCTTGTCGCCGGGCTTGAGGACGCCGCGGATGATGTTGTCCCGATAGCGGGTATAAATTTCATGATAGCCCGGCTTCATGTCCTACCTCGTTTCGCGCTTTTTGTATCTTTTTACTATGTCATGAACGGCGTAAATTTGCCCCATCGCATTTCCTATGCCGCACACCCGGAGAAAGACAATGAGCACTCGCGTTAACCACCATAAAGCCACACCTGCCCTCGCTAAAGCGCTGTCCGACCTGAGCATGGCGGTGAGCCAGACCTCCATCGACCCGGCGCTGAAGCACCTGATCGACATCCGCGTCTCCCAGCTCAACGGCTGCACCTTCTGTCTGGATATGCATTCGAAAGAGGCCAAAATTGCCGGCGAGCTCGAGCTGCGCCTGTACCATCTGACCGCATGGCGCGAGTCACCCCTGTTCAGCGCCCGTGAAAAAGCGGCCCTGGCCTTCACCGAAGCCCTGACCCAGATCGGCCCCCACGGCGTCAGCGACGTGTTGTACCGCAGCGTGGCGGAACACTATTCGGAGATTGAGATCTCCGAGCTGAACTTTGCGATCGTGGCGATCAACGCCTGGAACCGTCTGGGGATCACTTCCCGTATGGAACCCGGCGCGCTGGATGGCGCCTACGGCCTGAACAAAGCTAACCTCGAGTAAGACCGCGCTCGCGGATCATCGCCACCAGCGCCCGCAGCCCCGGCGGGACGTGGCGATGGCCGGGGTAGTAGAGGCGCAGCCCGGCAAAGGGCTGCGACCACTCGTCCAGCACGCTCATCAGCTCCCCGCTTTGCAGCTCCTGCTGAATATAGAGTTCCGGCAAAAATCCGACCCCTAGCCCGGCTTTTACCGCCCGGATCGAGGCAAAGAGATCCGAGGTGGCAAAACGCGGCGGCACCGCCAGGGCGATCTGCTCCCCGCGTCGCGCCAGCTCCCAGCGATAAATTCCCCCGTGCGCCATCCGCATGCCGATCCCCTGGTGATGCAGCAGATCGTCCGGGGTTTGCGGGGTGCCGTAGCGGGCAAAATAGTCCGGCGTGGCGGTGACGAGCTGACGAATGTCGGGGGTGAGCGGCACGGCGATCATGTCCTGCGGCACCGACTCCGCAAGGCGCACCCCGGCGTCGTAACCTTCCGCCACTATATCGATCATCCGCGCTTCACTCACCGCCTCGACGCGCATTTTCGGGTAGCGGATCATGTAGTCGATCAGCAGCGCATCCAGGAACAGCGTGCCGACGTTATTGGGAACGTTCAGGCGCAGGGTGCCGGCAGGCTCGTCGGTCTCGCTGTGGATCTCTTCGTCTGCCTGTCGAATTTCCTGCAACGCCGGGCCGATGCGTGCCACATAGCGCTGCCCGGCGTCGGTGAGCCCCACGCTGCGGGTGGTGCGGTTAAACAGGCGCGTTTGCAGGCGGGATTCCAGCCCGGCAACGGCGTTGCTCACGGCGGTGGCCGACATTCCCAGCTCCTGGGCGGCGGCGCGAAAGCTGCCGCGACGCACCACGGCCATCACCACTTCCAGCTCGGTCAGTCCTGAACGGTGCATAGATTATCCTGAAAATCGAAACAACCTTTGCAGCATAGCGTGGATTATCGTAACGGAGAAGGCGTGCCAGACTGGGTGCATCCAGCCTGAGGAGGTTTATATGCATCACATCGAACAGATTTATATCAACGGCGAATTTGTTACCCCACACGGCACCGAACGTTTTGATCTCTTTAACCCGGCGACGGCCCGGGTGATGGGCCAGGTGCGTCTGGCCGATGCAGTGGATGCCGAACGGGCCATTGCCGCCGCAAAAGCCGCTTTTCCGGCGTGGTCGCAAACCCACAAACAGGAACGCATTGCCGCGCTACAGCGGATGCAGGCTGCCGTGGCGGCCCGGCACGACGATCTGCTGCAGGCGGTGATTGAGGAGTATGGTGCCCCCGCGTCGCGCTCGGCGTGGATGGCGAGCTATCCGGCGGAGGCGATCGGCCAGGCTATCGCGGCGCTGGAGGCGTTTGAATTCGTGATGACGGCCGGGGCGGCCCGGGTAGAGATGACGCCGCTCGGCGTCGCCGGGCTCATCACCCCGTGGAACAGCGATGCGGGCTTTATCTGCGGCAAACTGGCGGCAGCGCTGGCCGCAGGCTGCACGGCGGTGATCAAGCCCAGCGAGATCAGCGCCCTGCAGACGCAGATCGTGACCGAGGCGTTGCACGCCGCCGACCTGCCGCCGGGGGTGTTTAACATCGTCACCGGGCGCGGCGACACGGTGGGGGAGACCATCAGCCGTCACCCTCTTGTTGCGAAAATCTCGTTTACCGGTTCAACGCAGACCGGCAAAGCGATCCTGCGTAACGCGGCGGAGAACTTTACCCGCGTCACCCTGGAGCTGGGCGGCAAATCCCCGACCCTGATCCTCGACGATGCCGATATCAAACAGGCCGTTCCGCTGGCGGTGCAGGCCGGGCTGATGAACAGCGGGCAGGCGTGTGTGGCCGGTACGCGCATTCTGGTGCCGCAGTCGCGGAAAGCGGAATTCGAGCAGGCGCTGGCTCAGGCCATCGCAGCGGTGAAGTCCGGCGATCCGCGCGACAGCGCCACCGGGGTCGGCCCGATGGTGAGCGAGAAACAGTGGCAGCGGGTGCAGGGGTATATCCGCAAAGGGCTGGAGGAGGGGGCGCGCCTGCTGGCGGGCGGAGAAGGGCGGCCGGAAGGCACCCGGGACGGCTGGTTTGTCCGCCCGACGCTGTTTACCGACGTGCACAATCAGATGACCATCGCCCGGGATGAAATCTTCGGTCCGGTGCTGTGTGTGATTGCTTATCGCGACGAGGCCGAAGCCATCGCCATTGCCAACGACACCGACTACGGCCTGAGCGCGCTGGTGCTGGGCGGCGATGTGGCTCGTGCCCGCCGCGTGGCGGCGCAGATCCAGTCCGGTCGCGTGCTGGTGAATACCCTCGCCCATGAGCCCAAAGCCCCCTTTGGTGGGTTCAAACACTCCGGCGTGGGGCGCGAGATGGGTACATGGGGGATCAGCGCGTTTATGGAACCGAAGTCGATCCTCGGCTAAAACACCGCCCGGCGGCGCAGGCTTGCCGGGCCTACAGTTAGTGCCTTAGTAGGCCGGGTAAGCGCAGCGCCACCCGGCAATTCGCGGTTTATTCGGCAAACAGCTTTTCAATGGATTTTGTGGGATAAAAAAGAGCATCGGCGTTGCTACCCGTTAAAGGAATAAAGCCGAGCGTCAGATAAAAATCTTTCGCCTTATCGTTGAGCGCATCCACAAACATGCCGTGAATGCCCACAGCCTGCGACGCCAGCCAGACCACTTTCATGGAATGTGTTACCAGCGTCATCCCCCAGCCCTGACCCTGCAGATCCTGGTGTATTGCGAGGCGCCCTAACGTGACGCTGGGTACATTGACATAGGGCACTTTGCGCTGCTGCGTTTTTGATGGCAGGGTCTCTTTCTCAAAGCAACTGCCGGACAACGTATAGTAGCCCAGCACTTTAGGCGTAGGGTCATCGGTGACGAGAAGATAAGCGCGTAACAAGCGCCCAACGTGCTGGCGTGCAAGATGCTCACACAGAAAACGGTTGAGGGTATCTTCCCCGCAGTTGAAGCCTGTTAAATCATAGTGAGTCGTTTGCGAAAACATCCTTATCGTCAGATTAGCCACGTCTTACTCCATGTTTTGCAGACGTCTTGCTGCGCGTTTCAGCCTCTCATTGGGCTCTGGCGGGTTGTCGAGTGCATCCATAACGCGTTTCCACGAATCTTCATTAAGGATCAGGCGGCGATGCTGCTCAATGACTTCGGCAGCCCGTTCCGAGGCACTGTTAACCATAAACTGGGTGATTGTCTGGTTAGTCATCGCCGCAGCTTCTTCGATCAGATCTTTGTCTTCGTCAGTTAACCTGAGGTCGATGCGCTGTTTTTTCAGTGCTGGCATTTTTACTCCGGGGTTATCTTTATGTACGGATAAATTCCGTACACGAACTATAAAACTGAACAGGATTTTTTTCAATCCGGGCGATAACATTTCGCTCCTCACCGAAGCATCACGTTTTTCTTTCCTGCATCCTCTCCTTAACATCACAACGGAGAGATCCTCATGATTGCAGTCCTGTTTGAAGCCAGAGCGCAACCCGCGCATCAGGCGCGTTACCTGCAGCTGGCCGCCGGGCTAAAACCGCTGCTGGCGAATATCGACGGCTTTATCGATATCGAACGTTTCCAGAGCCTGACCAACGACGGCAAAATCCTCTCCCTCTCCTGGTGGCGGGATGAGGAAGCTATCCTGAAGTGGAAGCAAAACGTCTTTCACCAGGCCGCGCAGGCCGAAGGGCGGGCGTCGATCTTTGCCTGTTACCGGATTCGCGTGGCGCAGGTGGTGCGGGAATACGCCTCAGAGACCGGAGGACACGCCGATGTATGACGTTCATGTGATTTTCAACACTGTGCCGGGCGAACTGGCGCGCTTTGGTCAGCTGCTGGGGCGCAACGGCGTGGGGCTCGAGGGCGGGGGCGTCTTTGGCGTGGAGGCGCATTTTCTGGTGGAGGAGGGCGAAAAAGCCCGGCGCGTGCTGCTCGACGGCGGTTTTAACGTGCAGGCGGTGCGAAAACCGCTGATCCGAAAGCTGAAACAGGAGCGCCCCGGCGAGCTGGGAGAGATTGCCGCCGCGCTGGCTGCGCAGGGGGTGTCCATCCTGACCCAGTACAGCGATCATGCGAACCACCTTATTCTGCTGACGGATAATGATAAGCTGGCCGCAGAGATCACCGGGCCGTGGGTTGCCAATGCTAAAGACCAGTTTACCTCCTGATAACAGCGCCACGCTGGAGCTGGCCGTGGCTGCGGTCGCCGCGGCGATGGCCGACCCGTCACGGGTAAAAATGCTCTGCGCCCTGATGGACGGACGGGCGTGGACCGCCACCGAACTCAGCGCCGTGGCGGATGTGGCGCCTTCTACCGCCAGCGGGCATCTCACCCGTCTGCTGGAGGGGAGGCTGATAACCTGTCTTTCTCAGGGGCGGCATCGCTACTACCGGCTGGCGGGGCATGACGTTGCGGCGCTGGTGGAGCAGATGATGGGGCTGTCGTGGGGGCGGATCACGCCGCCGGAGACGACGGCACCGGAATCGATGCGTCACGCTCGCACCTGCTACGACCATCTGGCGGGCACGGTCGCGGTGAAGATATATGATTTTATGCAGGCGGCAGGCTGGCTGGCGGCGGACGGATCGGCCCTCACTCTGAGCGGGCGCGAGGCGTTCCTCTCCCTGGGGATCGCGCTTAATGCCAATACGCGGCGTAAAGCCTGCTGCGCCTGTCTGGACTGGAGCGAGCGCCGCTTCCATCTGGGCGGTGAGGCGGGCGCGGCGCTGCTGGTTCATATGGACACCAAAGGCTGGATCCAGCGGGTAGCGGGGTTTCGCGACGTGAGCGTGACCCCGTCCGGCCAGCGTGCCATCGATCGGCATTTTAGCCGCTGAGGAAACGCCCGGCGGCGCAAGCTTGCCGGGCCTGCAAAAACACCGACCGCACGACCCGCAGCCCAGGTAAGAAAACATCAACCATTTCTACGGTTATTTATTCATCTGAACTATATATAAAATAAAAATCATTTCTTATCTAAATAAATAAACCTTGAGAATTGTCTCATGTCAAAGTTTATAATTTTTGCGCTTGCCAAAAATAGCCCGGCATGAAAAATTAGCCGATGCTGTTATCAGCTCACCATTCGAATGCTTATAAGATGTAATTTATTAACAGGGAAGGGAATATATTGTGTCTAAAATAAAAAGTTACGCCGAAAGCGTATTGTTCCAGAGTATTATTTCATTATCGAATACGGCCTGTACACCCGGCAGCCTTGCCTGTCTGTCAGAAAATTATATTTCACGTCTCGGCCATAACGATGTCCCCCTTACGCTGCGCAAGGCGCTTAAGGATGTTAAAGCCTTTCTGGCTGTGCTTATCGAAACAAGTAACGGTAATACAATCGCTTATGCGCCAGGCGTGAACGGGCATCAGTGTCTGTTGACTCAGATTACGGAGCTGTATACCGACGTGGTGGCCTGGAATGCGGTTGAACAGTACATTTCGGCGTCACAGTTTCTCTTATTTTCTGACGCGAATAATGGAACTCAGAATCCTTCGCATAGCGTGATCAATTAATATTCTTTCCTCTATAAAAAGAGAGCTGCATCCTCGGGTATGCGGCTCTCTTTTTTATTGGAAAAGTCTTAACAGACAGATAGCCCTCTGTAATTCCAGCATAACATTCCCCAGAAATAGGCTTTTTTGTAAGGGAAGGCACGAATTGCCGCGAAGCGCTTAAGACTATTCCTATAATCATCGGGAAAAGTGTTAATTGAAAATTATTACATTCTCGATGATTATGAATGAATCCACAGTGATGCCAGGGATATAGACGATGATTATAGTATTAACATCCTGTAGATATTTTCAGCAGGGCTTTGCCATGCTGGCCGATCAGCTTATGAACGACTCACCGTCGTTTCAACGGGTGCTTTATCTGGATGATATTAACGACGCGACAAAAGACGATCTGGTCCGGACAAAAGCCATTGTGGTGGATTATGGTCAATCCGACATTAACGTTCTGAATGCCCTGCTGGAGGTCAAAAATCGTTATCAGCAGAGCTATTTTATTTTTATCACCCGCGATGTCTGCTACGAAAGCACGATTGATAATATTTTAATTAACACCATCGCTGATTACACCATCGACTGTAAAAGTGCTGTACGCCAGCTACGCGCCTGCCTTGCACACTTTGCGCTGGAAGATCAGCCGGTGACTATTTTTAAAAATATTCGCTGGCATCATCTTGAAAAACAACAACCTTTAACCAAAATGGAGACGATGCTGCTGCCTTATATTGTGTCGGGAAAAAAGAATAAAGAGGTTACGCGCTACCTGGATGTGACCGGAAAAACCGTCAGCCATCATCGACGCAATATTTATCGTAAGTTTGCCGTGACCAGTCTGACCGGGTTGTATAAGAAATTTGATGAACGTGTTTGATGGTGTAAGGGACCTGTATGGAAAGAATGATTACTGCACAAAAAAGTCTGGAAAAAGCGTTGTTGATCCTGATCGAAACTGCCGATAGCGAAGAGAAACAGTGGCGTATTTACCGCGAATGTCTGTGCAAGATCACTCAGGAGAGCCTCCCGCATCTGTTACGCATGGACTATTTTAGTCTGTTAAGGCTGGCCAACGTGCCGTTTAACAGCGCCGGAAAAATGTCGCCTGCCGGCCCTGATACCAGCCAGGGGATCAACGCCCTGCTACCGATGGCCATTCTTCTCCTTTATAAGCGCCTGACCGAGTGGTTATCTGTTGAAGCGTATCTCCGCAAGAGGCATGTTTCCTCCAGATAAGATCGATCGTGCGCAGGCAGGGCCCGCTTTCGCAATTCCTGCTGTTTAGATCCTCGTTTCTTGATACTTACCCTGATAACTATTATCTTCTCAGCGTGTGAAGCGAGGTTTCCCCATGCGTGAAGAAGATCTGTTCTGCCGCAGGCCAATGGGCATGCGGATGGCAATGATTGTGCGTCAGTGGCGCGCGGTGATTGACGACGCCATTCTTGAGACCGGGTTAACCCAGTCGAGCTGGACGGTGATGATGCAGCTGAAGCAGCTGGGGGATAACGTCTCGGTGAGCGAACTGGCGGAAGTGCAGGGTATTGAACTGCCGCCGCTGATGCGCACCCTTTCACAGCTGGAAAAGCAGGGCTACCTGCTGCGCACCACATCGCCTTATGACAAGCGCATCCGGCTGCTGACGCTCACGCCCGAGGGGAACACGGTGCTGAAAACGCTGACCCAGGTAATCGAAACGTTCCAGACGCGGGTATCGCAGAATATCGCCCCGGAGCATCTCGACATTTTTAGCGCCACACTCAATCAAATCGCCTGCAATTTGCGGACAATCCGCGAAGAAGATAACAAGACCGAATAATCATGACCCCTGAACAAAAGTTTGCCCGCTGGGTAAGGGTGAGTATTGCCTCTTTCCTGCTGATGTTTGTCTATTTTATTGTCGCGGATATCTGGATCCCGCTGACGCCGGACGCCACCGTGATGCGCGTGGTGACGCCGGTATCGGCGCGCGTCTCCGGCTATGTGGCGGCGGTGCACGTGCACAACAACAGCCAGGTGAAGAAGGGCGATCTGCTGTTTGAGCTCGACCCGACCCCGTTCCGCAATAAGGTCGAGGCCGCCGAGATTGCCCTGCAGCAGGCGCGTCTCGCCAACCAGCAGCTGGATGCGCAAATCGTGGCGGCCCAGGCCAGCCTGAAAACCGCCCAGCTCACCGCCCGCAACGATAAAGTGACCTTTGATCGCTATCAGAAACTCAGCACCCTGCAGAACGTCTCCCAGGCGGATCTGGATAAAGTCCGCACTACGTGGCAGAGCAGCGAGCAGGCCGTTGCCAATCTGGACGCCAGCATTCATCAGCTGCGCATTGAGCGCGGCGAGCGTGACGAAAGCCGTAACGTGACCCTGCAAAAATACCGCAACGCGCTGGACGAGGCCGAACTCAACCTCGGCTGGACGAAGATCTACGCCGAAGCTGACGGCACGGTCAGCAACGTCCAGCTGAGCCCCGGCTTTTATGCCGCCTCCGGCTCGGCGGCGCTGGCGCTGGTGAACAACCAGAGCGATATCGTCGCCGATTTCCGCGAAAAGAGCCTGCGCCATACCCACCAGGACACCGATGCCGCGGTGGTATTTGACGCCTTCCCGGGCCGCGTATTCCGCGCTCACGTCACCAGCAGCGACGCCGGTATTTTAGCGGGACAGGAGGCGGTCAATGGCCAACTGTCGGAGCCCGAGACCTCCAACCGCTGGGTGCGTGATGCCCAGCGCATGCGCATCCACGTGGCGCTGGACGAAGCCCTGCCGAAGCACCTGCCGACCGGGGCGCGCGCCACCGTGCAGCTCTATAACAGCGAAGGTCCGTTTGCCCGCTTCTTCTCCGGGATGCAGATCCACCTCGTCAGCCTGCTGCACTATGTCTACTGATCATCATGTCTATTAATACCCTGGCGCGGGTCTTTACCCCGCACGGCAACATCGTCTACACCGCCAACGACTTTCGTCAGACGCTGCGGATCGTGTTTGCCGGGATGATTGCCCTGAGCGTGTCGAGCTTTTACAACACCAGCTACGGGGTCTTCTTCGTGATCTACCCGATTATGCTCCTGTCGCTGGTGCCGGTGTTTAACCGCCACGTCGCTAAACAGTTTGTGTTCAGTTCCGCGCTGAACTGCCTCGAAATGGTGTTTATTATCGGCTATCTGGCGCAGTGGCCGCTGATCATGACCCTGGTGGTGTTTGGCCTCTACGTGATGCGTTTTCGTTTTATGAGCCAGGGGCCGCTGTTTCTGTTTGGCTCGATGGGGGTGGTGTGCCAGAGCACCATGCTCAACTTTATGAGCTACCCCACCACTAACTGGCACACGCTTTTATTCTCTAATCTCGAAGCCAGCGTGATGGCGGTGTGCCTGAGCGCGCTGATGCACTATCTGCTGCCGGATGTCGAACCGCGTACGCCGCCGCCGCGTCTGGAGAAAGATGCCGCCCGGGTGCGCCATGAGTCGTTGCTCTCCGGCACCGTGGCGACGCTGATTTTTGTAGTGTTCCAGATAAGCGATCTCAGCGATTCGCTGTCGGCGCTGATGGCCGGGGTCCTGATACTCTTCCCGATGCACTACCGCGGGGCGGTGATGAGCTCCCTGTGGCGCGTGGTCGGGGTGGTGCTCGGCTGCCTGTACATTCTGGTGGTGCAGCTGGTGCTGTACGATCACAGCAGCCACATGCTGCTGCTGATGCCGCTGATCGGCCTTGGTCTGGCGTTTGGCGCCCGCCTGCACGTGATGGAGAAGGTCGGGGCCGGAGTCGGTTTTGCCAGCATCACCACTATCGGGATTATGTTCGGCCAGAACATGCACCCTGACGGCGACCTGGTGTTCAGCGATCTCTACCGTATCGTCTCGGTGACGGTGGCGCTGGTGGCGACCCTGACCCTGGTGTTCCTGATGCACCTGATCCTTAACTGCTTTGCCCCGACGCGCTACGTGATCCGTAATCCGTAGCCCTTACCGGGTGAGCAGGGGCAGCACCTCGGGCAGTTGCGACAACAGGAACAGGATCAGCCCGATGGTGCCGCCCACCAGGGTGCCGTTGACCCGGATAAACTGCAGATCCTTGCCGATGTTGAGCTCAATCTGCCGGGACATATCTTTGGCATCCCAGCCTTTGACCGTGTCGCTGATGTGGCGGGTGAGGAAGCGGGCAAAATCCGGCGCCACGCGATGGGCGGCCTGCTCCAGATGCTCGTTCAGGGAGGCGCGCAGGTTGGTGTCCGCCACCAGGGTTTCACCAAACCACAAGCCAGCGTTGGCGAGGCGCTGCTTCACGCGGGAGTCGTCGCTCTGCATGTCGGCTTTCAGCCACTGGCGCAGGTCGGCCCACATCTCCCCCAGATAGCGGTTAAAGGCCTCGTCGTTCTTCAGATATTCTTTGATGTTCTCGGCTTTGGCCGCGGTTTCAGGATCGTTTTTCAGATTATCCACCAGCTTAAGCACCGCGCGATCGAAGGCCTGACGGATCTGATGGGTGCGGTCGTGGCTGACGTCATCCAGGATGGCATTCACCGCATTGGAGACCAGCTCGGCGCTCTGATCTCCCAGCCACTCGGTGGGCAGGATCATCGCCTTGCGCGGGTGCTCGGTCTTCAGCCAGTGAACGATTTGCGCGGCGATAAAGTCGCGGGTGCTGTCGCGTTGCAGGAGCGTAATCAGGCGGTTAATCACCGCATCCAGCAGTACCTGATGGCGGCTGTTTTTGGTCATGCTCTCCAGCATCGCGGCGCTGGTTTCGCTGAAATCGACCTTATCCAGCGCCTTATGCACCGCCCGCTTAAGCATCCGCTGGATGCGCCCGTCGTCGGTCAGCTCAAGGAAACCGCTCATCACCTGCATGATATGCTGCCCGACGCGCTGGGCGTTATCCGGCTTGTTGAACCAGTTACCGATAAGCAGAGCCGGTTCATGCTGGCGGATCAGCGCCACCAGCGACTGGGTATCGAGGAATTTCTCCTGCACGAACTGGCCAAGATTGTCACCAATCCTGTCCTTATTGCGCGGGATAATTGCCGTATGACGCGAGATAAAGGGGATCGGCACCCGGCGGAACAGGGCCACCACGGCAAACCAGTCGGCCAGGGCGCCGACCATCGCCGCTTCGGCAATAGCTTTCACCCCCCGCACCCAGAAAGTCTGTGGCAGGAAGAGGGTGGCGATAAAGGTCGCGGCGGCAATCAGCAGCAGCGACAGCGCCAGGAGCTTGGCGCGTTTGAGTTCAGCGAGTTTTTCCATAGGGTTAAGGATAGAGGCAGGAACGGGGAAAATGCAAAAGCGTGGCGATGTTCACGAATTTAATTTGTTCACGAATCATGAACGGAAAGTGTTCGTGAACGGATTATGTGTCGTTGTGCTTCGCAACCTGAAGCTGTTGGTTGCAAAGCCACAGCGAGTCTGTCCCCGTTTCGTACATACCCAGTGCCGACATTGGGTGTGTGGAAGGGAGTCCATAATCAAGGTTAAGGCTATTCCCTCTGATCCTGTTGGTCGGTAAGACAGTGGTGTGTCCGCAGACAACCCAGTCGATATTCGCTATCGGACATCTGTCTGCTGTTCTGTGACGCCATCTCCCTGACAAGCAGTTGCGTAAAACGGCGGGTTCCTCATCCAGCAATGCCATCAGAAAGGCATCGATATCATCGTAACCTTGTGCCACCTCAGCGTGGATCACACAGTAGCGTTGTTCGCGTGATGAAAGCAGAATGACCAGCGGTAACCCGGCAATCAGGTGACACAATGACGTCTGTTCAGGTTCTGGCAACGCGAAAAACCATTCCCCACCAGCCGCGAGGATCTGCGACCGTGCTGCCTGTTTTTGTTCTTGTGAAACGGCATTGTTCCAGAGGAGTAAGTTGTGTTCGTGATTACCGCGAACTGTATGGAACCATGGCTGATTGAGTAAAAACAGGCAGTCTTTCGGTGATGCCCCCCGATCGAAAAGATCGCCCACCGCAATAAGACGATCTTTTGTCGAATCAAAACGAACATGCCCCAGCAAAGCATTCAGCATCGGAAGGGCACCGTGCAAATCTCCAATAATAAAATCCCGACCGATGGGGTTGTAAAGCAGTGTGAGAATCATCTTTCTTCCCTGCAATGACGTCCTGAAGAGTAAACAGTAGTTGCATGAAATGACGGTTTGTTCATAAAATCATGGTGTTCATGAAGCGTGAACACAAATAAAGGCGTGAACAAAATGAGCAATGAAATTGAGATAGTTGAAACCGCCCTTACGCAGTTGCCCGCAGCTCCAGGACGATTCCAGTATACCCCTTTGCCTGTACAAAATACCTTCGACGGTACTCTGTTGTTAAGCATGTCTGACGGCAGAGAAATGTCCTTTTGTACTGAAGTCAAAACACAGCCGCGCAGCGAGTGGCTTGAAAAGTGGCGGGAAAGGGTCGATAGCGTGGGGGCAAGGCATGCCGGGCTCCTTATCTGCCTTTATTTATCACCTGCGCATCAGCAGTATTGCATCGACAATGCGCTGAACTTTATTGACGGTGCAGGTAACGCTTTTATCTCTGCACCGGGCCTCTATGTGCATGTCTCAGGGAAGAAGAGCGAAAGGCGCACTGAACATTCAGGCTCACTTTCCATCGGCATTATGAAACTGCTGTTTGTGCTGTTATCCGATGAAAAGGCAATCAACTACACCTATCGGGAAATTGCAGGATTAGCCGGTATTTCTCTGGGCATGGTGAGCAAAGGCTTTGATTATCTGGCCAGCAAAAAGTTGTACCGTGAAAGTAACGATGGCCGACGTTTTACGCGAATCAACGAGCTCTGTTGGCTGTGGGTGCAAGAGTATCCCATCGTTCTTCGACCAAAACTAAAAACCCTGAGGTTGACGGGCGAGCTGCCGTGGCAAAATGCATCCTTACTTGAGGGCGAATGCTGGGCCGGTGAGGTTGCAGGGCATAAACTCAGCGGTGGATATTTATACCCTGAGAAATTCGAGATTTTCACATCCCATCCGTTTACTGAACGATGGAAAGCGCTGGGTTTGCGTCCGTCACCAACGGGTAACTGGCTGCTTATTCAACGTTTTTGGGGTGAAACCTTTACGATTGATGAGCGCGCCTGGGCATTATTAACCGTCGCTGAGCTGCTGGCATCGAATGACGATCGAAATATTGAAACCGCGAGAAGAATTAATGAGCAATACCTGCACATTGCAAAGCCCTCTTTCTGAGGATATTCGTGCCACGCTGGAACGGATTACGCGTATTTGTAATGAGACCGGAAGCGAATTTTTTGTCGCAGGCGCAATGGCGCGTGAAGTGCTTCTTACCCATGTGCATGGCCGAAGTGCCGGGCGACATACGCGTGATATTGATATTGCGGTGCTGATAAGAGACTGGGCGCAGTTTAACCTGCTGAAAAACAGCATGCTGGCACAGGGTGCCACAGACATTCCTGGCAACGTACAGCGGGTGCTGTGGGAAGGGGTAGAGATTGATATTTTACCTTTTGGCGAGGTTGCTCAGGGAAACGAAATTCGCTGGCCTCCCGAACTGGCAGTGACGATGTCGGTAGAAGGTTTTGCAGAAGCTTACGCGAATACGCTGACAGTTAAGATACCTGGTTGCGGCGACGTGCGATTCAGTTCCTTGCCGGGTTTGCTGTTGTTAAAGCTTTTTGCCTGGCGTACTCGCGGCGATGAATACACAAAAGACGCCGTCGATATTTACAAAATTCTGCATGAGTACCAGTACGTGGAGGAGGCCCGGTTATATGAAAATGAAGAGTGGGGTGATTCTGTTGACTGGGATCCAGAGCGCATGGGGGCACTGCTGGCGGGAAGTGATGTCGCGACGCTGATGTCAGCCGAAAACCGGGAAAGCCTGCGCCAGTTTGATATGCAAAAACTGGTGGACGTCATGGTAAGGCAACGGGTTGATGTTTCTGAAGAACGCATTGAACGGCTGGTGGGTGATTTCTGGCAAACCCTTCTGGGGTAGTGAACTTGCGGATATTCCCCACGGTAACCGCCGGGTTACCGTGGGCCGGGTGACGCTTAGCGGAAGGTATTTTTATTCCGCTCGACCATGTTAATAAACTCAAGGATCTGCTGCTGTTTGCGATTAGACAGATTCTGCACCCGGCGGAAGGTGTCTTCGAGCGTCGGCTCCATGGCTTTGGCGGTAATGACGATACACTCCTCCATCATCCGCACCTCCAGCTTTCTGCCGGTAGGAAAACCTGCTTTTTCCAGCCACTGGCCTTTTAATATCAGCGCCGGGGAACGATCGTATTTTGGATAATTGCTCACATACGACACGGTATAACTGCGCAGGGTGGAAGGAAACACTACAGGTTTAATCAGTTCTGCAATAGAATCGATGTCAGTCATAGTCTCTATTCTCTCTAAATAGGGGTTGTGATGAGTCCCCGTTGCGTGTTGCAGCACGCGGCGGGGGCGCTAAATAACCCTGCTAATATAACCAGTGGTCAAATTAAGTCCAGCTGATAATCGGTAAAAATAAGAGGGGTTATGGCGTTTACTGGTGCGCTTTTTTGCTGTTTATGAATGCGGTGTGCTGGCGGGATAATATAAAAAGCGCACCCGGAGGTGCGCGAATAATAAGAGTCAGGATTTTTTACGTGCGGTTTTTTTTGTGCCGCTGGCTGCCCGTTCGGCTTTTATTTTTTCCAGTAATGCTGCGGCGCTATTTTCACCGCTGATCAGATCCGGGTTTTCTGCACGCCACTGGGCGGTCAGTTCACCCCGGAAGGCTTTCGCCAGTATCGACTGGGTGAGGTTGTTGACGCGCTCCAGAGCGGCGTTGACCTGCTTTTCGATGGTGTCGGCGTAGGCGAAGAGCTGTTCGACACGGCGGACGATTTCGGCTTGTTCTTTTAGAGAAGGAACTATGACAGGAATTTCCCTTACCTTATTTAAGTTTAGATTTGGTTGGTTTCCACCTGCGGCGGCTTTACGCGTTTTTTGATAGTTTTCTATTAATCGTAGTTTCAAAAATTGAAGCTCAATTTTATCTTGATTACATATTATCGCCGCGCAGGCTTGATTGCATGTTGCATCTATCTTTAATTCAGTAACTTGACCACGTGTTTTCCCTTCACCATACATCGCCAACAGTAATGTTCCACGAGGAAATATTTTAAGACTGCACTCTTTTAATGCTGTCTTTGTAATGAATTGTTCTGCATTTTCTACAAAATGCTTACCAGTACTCGCACTTGTCAGCCAAGGGATTGTGCCATTTTCCCAGTAACTATTATTGGTTCGCTTAGGTGTTTTTCCGGTTAGTACTTGTGCTAATTCACCAATACAAGAATTGATCGGTAATGACTCCAACTTATTGATAGTGTTTTATGTTCAGATAATGCCCGATGACTTTGTCATGCAGCTCCACCGATTTTGAGAACGACAGCGACTTCCGTCCCAGCCGTGCCAGGTGCTGCCTCAGATTCAGGTTATGCCGCTCAATTCGCTGCGTATATCGCTTGCTGATTACGTGCAGCTTTCCCTTCAGGCGGGATTCATACAGCGGCCAGCCATCCGTCATCCATATCACCACGTCAAAGGGTGACAGCAGGCTCATAAGACGCCCCAGCGTCGCCATAGTGCGTTCACCGAATACGTGCGCAACAACCGTCTTCCGGAGCCTGTCATACGCGTAAAACAGCCAGCGCTGGCGCGATTTAGCCCCGACGTATCCCCACTGTTCGTCCATTTCCGCGCAGACGATGACGTCACTGCCCGGCTGTATGCGCGAGGTTACCGACTGCGGCCTGAGTTTTTTAAATGGCGGAAAATCGTGTTGAGGCCAACGCCCATAATGCGGGCGGTTGCCCGGCATCCAACGCCATTCATGGCCATATCAATGATTTTCTGGTGCGTACCGGGTTGAGAAGCGGTGTAAGTGAACTGCAGTTGCCATGTTTTACGGCAGTGAGAGCAGAGATAGCGCTGATGTCCGGCAGTGCTTTTGCCGTTACGCACCACCCCGTCAGTAGCTGAACAGGAGGGACAGCTGATAGAAACAGAAGCCACTGGAGCACCTCAAAAACACCATCATACACTAAATCAGTAAGTTGGCAGCATCACCCACCCAGTCTTCATCCCGGCTCTGGTACAGGAACTCATTTAGAAAATATTGAGCTTCGCTACGAGTCTATTCAGTGGAAGTATGTTGACGGAAATATTGTCTTTAAAGACAGCTGGAACGAACGCTGCGTCGCATAGATGGCTGTGTTCTAAGGCTTTAATCTCTAACGCCACCCTCCCGGTGGCGTTACCTGTATACCTAACTTTACCTGCGAACTCAGCCATTTTGACTACCCTTAATACCCAACGCGGTAAAAAAGGAGGCAACAATGGCCTATAAGACAGTGAATCCTGCCAACAACAAACTCATCAAAGAATATCCTTCTCATACCGATGCTGATGTCGAGGCGGCGCTGAGTACCGCCGACGCGCTCTACCATTCCGACTGGTCAAAAGGCAGCATCGACAAGCGCCTGGCGGTGCTGCACAAGCTGGCGGATCTGATTGATTCCCGTAGCGAAGAGCTGGCAAAAATTGCCAGCGAGGAGATGGGTAAACTCATTGCCCAGAGCCGCGGCGAGGTGAAGCTCTGCGCGCAGATTGCCCGCTACTACGCGGATAATGCCAAACAATTTCTCGCCCCGGTGAAATACCCCTCTGAGATGGGCGAGGCGTGGGTGGAGCACCATCCGATCGGCGTGGTGATGGCCGTGGAGCCGTGGAACTTCCCTTACTACCAGCTGATGCGCGTGCTGGCCCCGAACCTGGCGGCGGGTAACCCGGTGATCGCCAAACATGCCAGCATCGTTCCGCACTGTGCGGAGGCCTTCGCCCATCTGGTGCGCGAAGCCGGTGCGCCGGACGGAGCATGGACTAACCTGTTTATCTCTTCCGATCAGGTGGCGAATATTATCGCCGACGATCGCGTGCAGGGCGCGGCCCTGACCGGGTCCGAGAAGGCCGGTAGCGTGGTGGCCGCTCAGGCGGCGAAGCACATCAAGAAATCGACCCTCGAACTGGGCGGTAATGACGTGTTCGTGGTGCTGGACGATGCGGATCTGGAGAAAGCGGTGAAGATCGGCGTCAACGCCCGCCTTGCCAATGCCGGACAGGTCTGTACTGCCGCCAAGCGCTTTATCGTGCACGAGAAGGTGGCCGAGCAGTTCCTGACGAAATACACCGAGGCATTCCGCAACATCAAAATAGGCGATCCGCTCGACGAGAGCACCCGACTCGGGCCGCTGTCATCGAAAGAGGCGCTTGAGACCCTGACGAAACAGGTGGACGAGGCGGTGAAAAATGGCGCGACGCTGCATTTCGGCGGCAAACCGGTCCAGCGTGAAGGCAGCTTCTTTGAGCCGACCATTCTGACCAACATTACCCGCGATAACCCGGCGTATTTTGAAGAGTTTTTCGGCCCGGTAGCGCAGATCTACGTGGTGAAAAACGATGACGAGGCGGTGAAGCTGGCCAACGACTCGCACTACGGCCTGGGCGGTGCGGTGTTCAGTAAGGATATCGATCGCGCTAAAAAGATGGCCTCGAAAATCGAGACCGGGATGGTGTGGATCAACTGGCTCACCGATACCGCCGCCGAGCTGCCGTTTGGCGGCGTGAAGCGCTCCGGCTACGGTCGCGAGCTGTCGGATCTGGGGATTAAAGAGTTTGTGAACCAGAAGCTGGTGGTCATCCGCCGGTAGGTATTTTCCCCCTCATCCTGACCCTCTCCCCAAAGGGGAGAGGGAACCAACCCGCAGTCCATAGGCTCGTTAAGTGATTCGAATAAATGTGATACAGAATTATTTGTGTGTCATAAATTAGCTAGCGCCCTCACAGTTCGCAGAGAAACCATCCCGCAATTCTGGATAACCATTGGCCCGTTGCTAGTATGAATTCGCTAATCATACACCTGCAAGAGGATACAATGATAAACAGAAATCGTATGATCGTGAACGGTATTGTGGCTTCCCTGGCCTGTACATGGACCCTGACAGCACGAGCTGAACATCCCGCAACCGAAGTCAAAATCGTGCGCGATCAATACGGCATGCCGCACATCTACGCCGATGACACCTACCGTCTGTTCTATGGCTACGGCTATGTGGTGGCGCAGGATCGCCTGTTCCAGATGGAGATGGCGCGTCGCAGCACCCAGGGACAGGTTGCCGAAGTTCTCGGCAGTACTTTTGTTAAATTCGATAAGGATATCCGCCAGAACTACTGGCCGGATTCGATCCGCGCGCAAATCGCTGCGCTCAGTGCGGATGATAAAGCCATTCTGCAGGGCTATGCCGATGGGATGAACGCCTGGATCGACCGGGTGAACGGCGATCCCGGCAAACTGTTGCCAAAACAATTCTCCACCTTCGGCTTTACGCCAAAACGCTGGGAGCCTTTTGATGTGGCGATGGTCTTTGTCGGGACCATGGCGAACCGTTTTTCTGACGCCACCAGCGAGATCGACAACCTCGCTCTGCTGACGGCGTTAAAAGATAAGTATGGCGACAAGGGAATGGCGGTCTTCAACCAGCTGAAATGGCTGGTCAATCCGGCGGCGCCGACCACCATCGCTCCGCAGGAGAGTCAGTATCCGGTTAAGTTCGATCTCAACACCACGCAAACCGCCGCCCTGTTGCCGCGTTACGATATGTCGCCGCCAATGCTGGATCGACCGGCCAAAGGTGATGATGGTGGCCTGCTGGCGCTGACCACGGCGCAGAACCGCGAGACGATCATGGCGCAGTTTGTTCACGGCGGAGCCAACGGCCTGGCGGGGTATCCCACCACCAGCAACATGTGGGTGCTGGGTAAGGGCAAAACCCAGGATGCCAAAGCGATCATGGTCAATGGGCCGCAGTTCGGCTGGTATGCGCCGGCGTACACCTACGGTATTGGGTTGCACGGCGCGGGTTATGATGTCACGGGCAATACGCCCTTTGCCTATCCGGGGCTGGTGTTTGGCCATAATGGCACCATTTCATGGGGATCTACCGCCGGTTTTGGCGATGATGTCGACATTTTTGTGGAACAACTTTCCGATCAAAAGCCAGGGCAGTACCTGCATAATGGCGAGTGGATCAAGATGCTCAGCCGCGAAGAGAAAATCGTCGTTAAAGACGGGCAGCCAGAGACCTTTACCGTCTATCGCACCCTACATGGCAACGTGATAAAAACCGACTCGGCCACGCAAACGGCGTATGCCAAAGCGCGGGCCTGGGACGGCAAAGAGGTGGCCTCCCTGCTGGCCTGGACCCATCAGATGAAGGCGAAAAACTGGCAGGAGTGGACGCAGCAGGCGGCGAAGCAGGCCCTGACCATCAACTGGTATTACGCCGATATCGACGGCAACATTGGCTACGTGCATGGCGGGGCTTATCCGCAGCGTCAGCCAGGGCACGATCCGCGTCTGCCGGTGCCGGGCACCGGCAAGTGGGACTGGCAGGGGCTGCTGCCGTTCGATCTTAATCCTAAGGTCTATAACCCGAAGTCGGGCTATATCGCCAACTGGAATAACTCACCCCAGCAGGGCTATCCGGCCTCGGATCTGTTTGCCTTCTTATGGGGGAGCGCGGATCGCGTGACCGAGATTAGCCAGCTTATCGATAAACAACCCACCTTTACTTACGAGCAGGCCTGGGATCTGATCCGGCAGACCAGCCGTCAGGATCTGACCCGCCGGCTGTTTTTACCCGCTCTGCAAAACGCCACGGCACAGTTGCCGGGTGACGATCCGCGCCAGCAGCTGGTAAAACGGTTAAGCGACTGGGATGGGGTGAACCTTCTCAACGAGGATGGCAAAACGCTGCAACAGCCGGGCTCGGCGATTTTAAACGTCTGGCTGAGCAGCATGTTGAAACAGACCGTCGCGGCGGCGGTGCCGGAGCCGTTCAACAAATGGTATAGCGCCAGCGGCTACGAAACCACGCAGGACGGGCCGACCGGATCGCTGAATATCAGCGTGGGGGCGAAAGTGCTGTATGAAGCGTTGCAGGGGGAAAAATCTGCGATCCCACAGGCGGTGGATCTGTTCGGCGGCAGGCCGCAGCAGGAGGTGATCCTTGCTGCTCTGCAGGAAGCCTGGCAGACGCTGTCGCAGCAGTACGGCAACGATATTACGCAGTGGAAAACCCCGGCGATGGCGTTGACCTTCCGCGCCAGTAACTTCTTTGGCGTTCCGCAGGCGGCGCCGGAAGAGGCCGTCCATCAGGCGGAGTATCAGAATCGCGGCACGGAAAACGACATGATTGTCTTCTCGCCGACTTCGCAGGAAGCACCGGTTCTGGCATGGGACGTGATGGCACCCGGACAGAGCGGCTTTATCGCCCCGGACGGTACGCCGGATAAGCACTATCGCGATCAGCAAAAACTGTATGAAACCTTCGGGCGTAAACCGCTGTGGTTAACCCCGCAGGAGGTGGCGGCGCATCAGGAGTCGCAGGAGATTTTGCAGGTACAGCGGTAAGAGTGAGTGCCGTTTCGCCCGGCGGCGCTGCGCTTGCACGGGCCTACGGTTTTGTAGGCCGGGTAAGCGCAGCGCCACCCGGCAGTTTGTTGGGTTAGAAGCTCACGCCGCCGCCAACGTAGGCGCCGTCAATCAGAGTGTGGTTTGGACGATTGTCTTTGCCATCAACGCTTACGTGGCGGTAACCCACTTTCAGCGTAACCGGTTTGACCGGCGTCCAGCTGACGCCGCCGTTTGCTTCAACGTAGTTTTTAACGCTGTTGTTCAGGCCGTCCGGGGCAACGTAACCTTCACCGAACAGGTTAATGCTGTCCGTCAGCGCCACGTTCACGCCGCCGCCGACCGGGAATGCCACGCCGTTATCGCCTTTTTTCGGACCAACGTAGATGGCTTTCGCACCTGCATTCAGCATCACCGGGCCGACTTCAAAGTTGTAGCCAACGCCAACGCCACCGGTCTGGGTGCCGTCATCGGTATTTTTGAGCCAGTGACCTTCGGTATACAGACCGGATGAGGATTTACCCATTTCCACATTCAGGTTGGTGAAGTTTTTACCCTGTTCAATGCTGCCGCCCATGGCCAGGGCAGAACCTGATACCGCAGTCAGCGCGGAAAGGAGAAGAATATTAAGCTTTTTCATGTTTTATGCCTCGTCATCAAATTAATCTGAGGGCACCTTAACAAGCGACGTTTATGACTGCAAATGTGATCAGGGTCGGATTTTTATGCTGATTGTGTGAATTTATTTCAGTGTTATTGTTGCGAAATGGTGACTTTGTTGCGGGGTCAATCATTGATCTCAAGGTGTTTAAGATCGATTTAGTTTATTCCCTAAACAGACGCTGAATAGAGCATAGAAAATAGTGAGCAACGAAATAATGGTGATTATTATCATTACGTAATCCATTTTCAGCTTTACAGTTTATAACCTTTATTTACATTGATTCATCGTTATCTGCGCCGCAAAGAAGCCACTCCCTTTTGGAGAAAAGGGAGTGCAGATGTTATTTTTTCAATCCGGCAAACCCCGCGCGGATCTCTTCTTCCGGCAGTTCAATCCCGATAAACACCATCACGCTGTGCGGCGCTTCCTCGCCCCACGGGCGGTCCCAGTCGGCGCTGTAGAGGCGCTGGACGCCCTGGAACAGCAGGCGGTTCGGCTCGCCGTCGATCCACAGCATGCCTTTGTAGCGCAGCAGTTTATCGGCAAAGGAGAGCAGCAGGTTCTCCATCACCCGGGAGACTTCGCTGATATCCACCGGGTAATCCAGTTCAACCACGATAGAGGAGACATCATTCTGCTTGTCGGCCATAAAGTGGAAACGCGGCTTCGAGGTCACCTTTTCTTCCAGCATAAAGCCGTTGGTATTGAACAGCTGGGCGAGATCGATATCGCCATGGGTAACGGTAAAGATGGGCGCGCGGGCGTTAATGCGCGTCAGGCGCTCGCGCAGCTTCTCGCTCTCACCCGCCACGTCGGTTTTGGTCAGCAGGATGCGGTCGGCGTAGCCCACCTGCGACTGGGCGATGGTGAACTGGTTCATCTGGTCGTCGGCGTGGACCGCGTCCACCAGGGCGATCACGCCGTCCAGCAGGTAGCGCTGGCAGAGGATCTCGTGAGAGAAGAAGGTCTGAATAATCGGGCCGGGGTCGGCCATGCCGGTGCACTCGATCGCCAGGCGGTCGAAGTCGATCTCGCCGCGATCGCGGCTGTCGAGCAGGTCGAGCAGGGCGTCTTCCAGCTCATTCGAGCGGGTGCAGCAGATGCAGCCGTTGGTCAGGGTTTTGATCTGGGTGGCGCGATCGCCAATCAGCTGGTCGTCAACCGAGACTTCCCCGAACTCGTTTTCGATGACCGCGATTTTAAAGCCGTGTTGTTCGTTCAGGATGTGGCGCAGCAGGGTGGTTTTGCCCGCGCCGAGAAAGCCGGTGAGTAGGGTAACGGCAATCGGTGTCATGGTCTCTCCTTTAGCAGCAGCGTACGCCGCCTTCTCCTCCTCCGCCGTAGCGCGCTTCCTGACGCTCGCGGAAGAATTCGTTGTAGGTCATGTACGGCTTATCCGGATGGTTGGTCTTCATATGTTCAACGTAGTTGTCATAATCCGGGATGCCAATCAGCATTTTCGCTGCCTGACCGAGGTATTTTTTAGCTTCGCCTAAGTTACCAAACATTGTGCCATCCAGATAGAAAAAGCCCGGCGGCGCTACGCTTGCCGGGCCTGTGAGTATTCCAACCCTCTCCCAAAGGGAGAGGAGAGTGGATTAATGGTGTGAAGAGGTCTTCACGCCGCCTTCCGGTACCGGTACATACGGGGTCTCTTTATCCGTACGACCGTCGGCGTTACGCACTTTCATCCAGGTTTTGATGCCGTAGAAGATGATGCTGTAGACCACCACCAGGAACAGAATGCTCAGACCCGCGTTAGTGTAGTTGTTCACCACGATATGGTTCATGTTGGCAATCTGTTGGGCAGTCAGCTCATCGCCTGCCGCAATCTTCTCTTTGTACTGGTTAGCCATAAAGAAGAAGCCTTCCAGCTGCGGGTTGGTGCTGAACAGTTTCAGACCCAGCGCCCAGGTGGTGCAGAGCAGCAGCCACAGGGCAGGCACCACGGTCACCCAGATGTATTTGGTGCGCTTCATCTTCACCAGCACCACGGTGCCGAGCACCAGGGCAACGGCTGCCAGCATCTGGTTAGAGATCCCGAACAGCGGCCACAGGCTCTTCACGCCGCCCAGCGGGTCGACAACGCCCTGATACAGCAGGTAGCCCCACAGGCCGACGCAGCCCGCAGTACCCAGAATGCCGGCCACCAGCGAGTCGGTTTTCTTCAGGAACGGCACGAAGTTACCCAGCAGGTCCTGCAGCATAAAGCGGCCTGCACGAGTACCTGCATCCAGCGCGGTCAGGATGAACAGCGCTTCGAACAGAATACCGAAGTGGTACCAGAAGCCCATGTCCGCCCACGGCAGCACTTTGTGGAACACGTGGGCGATACCCACTGCCAGGGTTGGCGCGCCACCGGCACGGTTCAGCACCGACGGTTCACCGATGTCTTTCGCGGTCTGCATGATCTGCTCAGGCGAGATCACAAAGCCCCAGGAGCTGACGGTTGCCGCCGCGTGGGCGCTCACGTCTTTCAGCTGCGCCATGATCAGCGCCGCATTGTCACCGCCCATCTCATGCAGGTTTGGCATGGTAATGCCCAGGCCCGCAGGCGGGGTGTTCATCGCGAAGTAGAGACCCGGCTCGATGATGGACGCCGCCACCAGAGCCATGACCGCCACGAAGGACTCCATCAGCATCGCGCCGTAACCGATCAGGCGGGCGTCGTTTTCGTTCGCCAGCAGCTTCGGCGTGGTGCCGGAGGCAATCAGGGCATGGAAGCCAGAGACCGCGCCACAGGCGATAGTAATAAACAGGAACGGGAACAGGGCGCCTTTCCACAGTGGACCGGTACCGTCGATGTACTGGGTCACCGCAGGCATTTTCAGCTCAGGGTTGATGATCACGATGCCGATCGCCAGCCCGACGATCACGCCGATTTTCAGGAAGGTCGCCAGGTAGTCACGCGGCGCCAGAATCAGCCATACCGGCAGCAGGGCAGAGACAAAGGCATAGCCAACCAGCACGAAGGTAATGGTGGTGTCTTTGAAGGTCAGCGCCGGGCCCCAGTTCGGGTCATGCGCAATGACGCCGCCGAAGTAAATAGACGCCACCAGCAGCACGATACCGATCACCGACACTTCACCCACGCGGCCCGGACGCAGGAATCGCATGTAGATCCCCATGAACAGCGCAATCGGCACGGTGGAACAGACGGTGAACACGCCCCACGGGCTTTCGGCCAGGGCTTTCACCACGATCAGGGCCAGCACCGCCAGGATGATGATCATAATCAGGAAGCAGCCGAACAGGGCGATAGTCCCCGGCACGCGGCCCATCTCTTCTTTGATCATCTCACCCAGAGACGCGCCGTTACGGCGGGAAGAGATAAACAGCACCATAAAGTCCTGCACCGCCCCCGCCAGCACCACGCCCGCCAGCAGCCACAGGGTACCCGGCAGGTAGCCCATCTGTGCGGCCAGCACCGGGCCGACCAGCGGGCCCGCGCCTGCGATGGCGGCAAAGTGGTGACCAAACAGCACGTAGCGGTTGGTTGGCACGTAGTTCAGGCCGTCATTGTTGATGACCGCCGGGGTGGCACGCGTCGGGTCGAGCTTCATGACCTTCTGCGCGATATAGAGACTGTAGTAGCGGTACGCCACCAGATAGACCGATACCGAGGCCACGACGATCCACAGGGCGCTGATGTGCTCCCCGCGGCGCAGGGCGACGACGGCAAGGCAACAGGCACCGAGGATCCCGAGCAGCAGCCAGGGAACGTGCTTAAGTAGTTTTTTAATGTCCATAATAAAACCTGGTTTTTTAGATGAAAAAAGGGTCATGGTTCGCTGTGAGAGATATTGAGTAATGCTGAGGCGATCTTGCCAGAGCCTTACGCGCGTAAAGGAGGGTAAATCGGTGAGTGGTTGTATGGCGGGATGAGCGGTCTACAGGGAGGGCGAGTGGTTCAGGCTCGCCGTCAGTGGGGAAAATTGTGTGAGGAGGATCACTCTACTTCGGTTAGCTCCGTTGCCAGATAGCTTTCCAGGATGGCGACAAACTTCTGCTTAAGCCAGGCCGGTTCCAGCACCTGAACGTTGGGCAGCCAGTAGAAGAGCAGCGGCAGGATCTGGTTCTCATGTGCGGCCCGGCAGCGCAGGGTGATCCCCTGCTGTCCGTCGCTCAACATCTCCTGACCGGGCAGCAGCTCGCGACGCTTAAAATAGTGCGCCATGCTCGCAGGAATAAATATATCCACCTCGAAAGTCTCTTCGCTGACCCAGGGCTCAAGGCTGGTTTCAACTAATTCGAGGATCTTATTATCCGGAATAAAGTTGTCGCTGCGAATATCCAGCCACTGGATCAGGCTCAGGCTAAATGATTTCAGTTTGTTATTATCAGTGGCTTGTAAATAACAGAGGTTATTTTTGTTAATTAGTTTATAGGGTTTAATCAGTCGCGATTTATCTTTATACAGGATCTGGCAAACTTGCCGGTGCTTAATGGCTTTTTCCAGGGTCGGTAACAGACGATGCATCGCGCCGGGTGCGTCAGGCACCTGAAGAGCATGAATAAGCCGGTACTGCCCGTCTCCGGTGTGCTCCACAATGGGCGAAAGGGCATTCAGATCGCGATAAACCGTGCGCTCAGTGATATTAAATTTATGCATCAATGCCTGGCGGTTAACCACGCCGTGTAAATGGAGCTCCAGCAGAATATCAACCAACCTTTCAGCCGAGCGACTCCTGGTCGGAATTGTCATATATGCTTTCCCGTTATTTAAGCCATTGCTGTGAACATTATGCCGGTGCGGCTGACAAAATATGTCAGTACAGAATTCGGCATAAAAATTTGTCTTAGGTTATAACGGCCAGAATTGGGATAAACATTAGGGATTTTTACAGCGGCGGGATAAAAGCGCGGTAGAGATCGGATCCGCCGGGGCAATTTCCCCGGCGTGGAGATGAATTAGCGTTCGAGCTCGGAATCGGCAAGCGGTGTCGTCAGGGGAATTTCTGTCGGGATGTTCAGCCAGTCGGACTTGCCGTAAAAGACGGCGTTGATCTGCGTTTGATAGAGCAGGTGGGTACGAAAACGCTGGAACAGTTTTGCATCGGGAGCAAAATCCGCCTGCCAGAACTGGTTCAGCGGCCCCTGCCAGGTTAACCCTTCGATGTCGTACAGCGCTTTGCCCATCACCTTGAGCGGCTTGTTATGGATCAGCGCCGACAGGCCGGCGGTGCTGTTCACGGTGATCACGCCCCGGGTGTGGGTCAGCAGGGCGGGCAGGGAGAGATCGTGGACATAGAGCACCCGGCCGCTGACGTCATACTTTTCGGTCAGCTTGTTAATCAGGATGCCGTAAAAACGGTGACCACGATCCATCGGGTGATGCTTGAACACCAGATAGCGCTCTTTCGACGCATGGCGGGCAAAGGAGCGGATCACGGTTTCAATATAGTCACGCACGTCTTTATACGGGCTGTGATGAATAATCTGGCTGTCGTTGTAGACCTGCAAAATTGCCAGGTAGTACTGGTTATCCAGTTTTTCAGTGATATGGCTCAGCATGTGGCGCTGCTGCCAGCGATACCACAGCTTACGGCGACCGGCGCGGAACCAGCAGCGCATCTCATACCACGGGGAGAACGACTTGTGGTGGCGGTAGCCCCGGTAGCGATGGCGGCCAAACCAGCCCGCCGCATAGTAGAGCATGGCATGGGCGGCACGGTTAAAGGAACTCGGTTTCCACGGCGTTGGGGTTTTCAGCTCCGGCAGCGGCTGCTCGCGATAATACTTCGCATCAATGGGCATCGAGGAGAAGGCATTCACGCCCCCTTTTTCCAGGGTGATGTAGAAGGGACGGAAATAGCCCTCTTCAAACGCCAGAAAATCGATGGATTTGCTGCGCGCCCACTTCTTCGCTTCGATATGCATCGGGCGACAGTCACCAAAACAGACGATGGTGTCGAAGGGGTAGGTTTTATGTAACTCGCGCAGCCAGAAGGCAAAATTTTTTACTGAGCCGGTGTAGTGCAGCGCGGTCTCTTTCGCGGCGTACCATGAGTCCCCGGCATTAAAGCAGACCTGCTTCACTTCACGGTTGCTGCTCTGCAACCAGCTTGCCAGACGTGAAAAGCAGGGGCCCATTGGTCCTTGTAATAAAAGATATCGGCGGCCATTCAGCAGATGGCGGATAGCTTGCTCTTCCATTGTTTTTCCCAGATCGGTTCCGTTGATGAGACATGTTTGTTAGCGACTTGATGACCGCTTTTCTTTAATAAATCGGGATAACTAGTTTTCTAGCGAAGCGTCTGAGCCAGATAGCTCAGTTTGAGTTGCCAGCGCTGCCAGCGGCTGGCTTTCTGCGAGGATGAGTTTCCCTGCACCGCCAGCTGGCGGATGAGCTGCTCCGGGCTCATCCACAGGCCGCTCTGCCAGTCGATGTAGCGCGGATAGGCGACCAGCGTCAGATAGACCAGCGCGGCCAGCGGCAGGGTGCGCTGACGGCGTTCAGCAGGATGGATATCTTCGGTCAGCCCCCAGCCGCTGTAGAACGGCTGGCCCCAGGTGGTGACCTTCACCCCCTGGACCAGCGCTTCAAACCCGCTGAGGGAGGTCATGGTGTGCAGCTCATCGACATGGGGATAGAGACTGGTCAGGCCGAGATCCAGCACCTGGCTGTCAACGCAGCGTGCCAGGCATTCGGCCGAGATAGCCCCGGCCCGGTTGCCCGCCACCACGTCGGGGTGCGGTTTAAACAGGATATGCGCGTCCGGCCGGGCGGCGCGCACCGCCCACAGCAGCTGCTCGTTGCTACGGATCACCGGGCTGCCGGTCAGGATTGAGGCATCGCCATCCACCTGGCCCACTACCAGCACCAGCGCACGCCCGTCGCCTGGCGGCATGAAGGGCTGCACGGTACCGACGTTATATTTGCTGACCCCATGCTGGCGGAGCAGATCCACCAGCGCGGCACCGCGTTCCAGCTCCTGCTCACTGAGCGGCTGCTGATTAAGCAACTGCTCCAGCCCGCTCGGACGGCGGCTGTCAAAATAGATCCCCACCGGGTCGATGGAGAGCGAGGAAGGTCGGCACAGATTCGAACCCAGCCCGCGGGAGCGGATAAAGCCATCTTCTACACGGATCGGGTTCGCCAGTTCAGGGTAGCGGCTACCCCAGACCAGCACCTGCTCGTCGTCTGCCAGCTGGGCAGGCGGGGTGCGCACAAAGTGCAGCTCCGTGGCCAGCGGCTGGCAGAAGGCGCGCATAAAGGCGCGTTTCCACAGCGAGAAGCCCACCATATAGAGACGGCGATAGCGCGGGGCGGGGGTCAACTGTCCCGCAATAATCTGCAGCACCTGCTCCACTTCGCAGCGCTGGTCCAGAACCGGGTCCAGATAGCGGGGATAGAGGATCAGCGCCGCTGCCACCAGCTGCGGCAGGCTCACCTGCGCCTGGCGACGCGGGCAGGTTTTGCTGTCGTGGGTCAGCCCCCAGCCAGCGTAAAACGGCATGCCGAAGCAGTAGACCGCTTTGCCCAGCAGCAGGGCTTCAAACCCCATCTGCGAGGAGACGGTATAGACCGCCTCCACTTCATTCAGCAGGGCGTGGGGATGGCAGTGATCGGTGACCAGCTCCACGTCGTCCAGCTGCATCTGCGCCAGCACGCCGCGCTTCTTGCCCAGCCGGGTGTCCGGGTGGGTGCGCAACAGCAGGCGGGCGCCAGGGTGGTTACGCCGCGCCGCCGCGACCATCGCCTCAAAATCCTCAGTGGCTGCGAGCGCGCCGGGAATGGAGAGATCTCCCGCCACCTGGTCAATCAGCAGCACCTTAGGGCGAGGATCGTTGTGCAGGCGGGCTGCCAGCGCATCGGGTAACCCGCTGTCTGCGGCGTAACAGTTGTACTTGGTGATGCCCAGGCGCAGCAGCTCGCGGGTCAGCGCTTCCGCCCGCGCCACCATTTTTGCATCGCAGGGCGTAGCGATCAGCTGCTCAAGGCGGCTGGGCTGGCGAGCGTCGTAGTAAATTCCCACAGGATCGGCGATCAGGGAGACGGCCTTGCCCCCTCTGGCGGGGTGGCCAATATACCCGATAAAGCCATCTTCCAGCTGCCAGTACGGCAGCCCGCGTTCATGGGCTTTCTGTTTTATTTGGCGGGTATTGGCTTTTTGGCCCCAGCCGACCAGTACATCGTCCTGCGCCAGTTCCATGCCGCTTTTAAAGGCGTGTAACGGGCGGCCAAGCATCGGCTCAAGCTGTGCCTTTCGGGCCAGGATCCCGGCTGAACCTGTGTAGAATTTCATGTGCGCTCTGTGCATCAGAAAACGCCCCGCGTCACTGCGGGGCGTGTGACTCAGAAGTACTCTGCGTCAGGGAAGGATTTGGCAACGCTGTCTTTGGCGGAGGTGAGGATCTCGCTGTCGATTTCCGGCCATGTAATCGCAATGGTCTCATCGTTCCAGCGGATGCCACGGTCGCTCTCCGGCGCATAGTAGTTGGTGGTTTTGTACAGGAACTCTGCGGTGTCGCTCAGGGTCATAAAGCCGTGGGCGAAACCTTCCGGGATCCACAGCTGGCGCTTGTTCTCGCCAGACAGGTGCACGCCCACCCACTGACCAAAGGTCGGGGAGCTTTTACGGATATCCACCGCCACGTCGAACACTTCACCGGCCACGCAACGCACCAGTTTGCCCTGCGCATGCGGTGCCAGCTGGTAGTGCAGGCCACGTAATACGCCCTTAGAGGACTTGGAGTGGTTGTCTTGGACGAAGTTTACGCTGCGGCCAATAGCCGCTTCGAACTGCTGGTGGTTAAAGCTTTCGAAGAAGAAACCACGGTCATCGCCAAACACTTTCGGCTCAAAGATGAAGACGTCGGGAATGGCGGTCTGAATTACGTTCATGATTACGGCCTGATTCATAAATGGGGCTTAACGCCCCAGGAGTTAATGATGACTACTTGAGCATTTTCAGCAGATATTGCCCGTAAGCATTCTTCGCCAGCGGCGCGGCTAATTTGCGCACCTGCTCAGCATCGATAAACTTCAGACGGTAGGCAATCTCTTCAGGACAGGCCACTTTCAGCCCCTGACGGGTTTCGATGGTCTGGATGAAGTTGCTGGCCTCGATCAGGCTCTCGTGGGTGCCGGTATCAAGCCAGGCATAACCACGACCCATCATGGCGACCGACAAATTCCCCTGCTCAAGGTAGATGCGGTTCACGTCAGTGATTTCCAGCTCGCCGCGCGGCGACGGTTTCAGGCTTTTGGCAATCTCAACCACGCGGTTGTCGTAGAAGTAGAGGCCGGTAACCGCATAGTTGCTCTTCGGTTCCAGCGGCTTCTCTTCCAGGGAGATGGCAGTGCCTGCATGGTCAAACTCCACCACGCCATAACGCTCCGGATCCTGTACATGATAGGCAAAGACGGTGGCACCCGCCGTTTTCGCTGCGGCGGCTTCCAGCTGTTTTTGCAGATCGTGACCGTAGAAGATGTTGTCGCCCAGCACCAGCGCGCAGTCGTCGTCGCCGATAAACTCTTCGCCGAGGATAAAGGCCTGGGCCAGACCGTCCGGGCTTGGCTGCACTTTGTACTGCAGGTTCAGGCCCCACTGGCTACCGTCGCCCAGCAGCTGCTCAAAGCGCGGCGTATCCTGTGGGGTGCTGATGATCAGGATATCGCGGATACCTGCCAGCATCAGGGTGCTCAGCGGGTAGTAGATCATCGGTTTGTCGTAGATTGGCAGCAGCTGTTTGCTCACCGCCATGGTGACCGGATAGAGACGAGTCCCTGACCCACCGGCCAGAATAATACCTTTACGCTTGCTCATAATCCTTCAATTCTTCTGTTTTGCTGTAGAGGGGCGCAACGCCCTCACTACCATCTGTTTGATTGCTGTAAAGGGAAGCTAAAAAAGCCGCTCCCTGACAAAGGTCCGTGTCGCTAAAACAAGGCACGCATAGCATACCTTGATGCGTTTACTTTCCAAGAATTTCAGCCAGCATGCGATCAACGCCGATCGTCCAGTCCGGCAGCGTCATCCCGAAGGTGCGCTGGAACTTGCTGGTATCGAGGCGTGAGTTATGTGGACGCTTAGCCGGGGTCGGGAAGGCGCTGGTCGGAACCGCGTTCACCTGAGTGACAGCCAGCTCAACGCCCGCCGCGCGAGCGGTCGCGAATACCCGCTGGGCATAGTCGAACCAGGTGGTGGTGCCTGAGGCGATCAGGTGATAAAGCCCGGCAACGTTGGGTTTATCCTGCGCGATACGGATCGCATGGGCCGTGCAGTCGGCCAGCAGCTCTGCGCCGGTCGGTGCACCAAACTGATCGTTGATGACCGACATCTCGCTGCGCTCTTTACCAAAACGCAGCATGGTTTTGGCGAAGTTGGCGCCACGGGCAGCATAGACCCAGCTGGTGCGGAAGATCAGATGACGGGAGCAGAGCGCGGCAGCCTGTTCGCCCGCCAGCTTGGTTTCGCCGTAGACGTTCAGCGGCGCGGTCTGGTCTGTCTCTACCCAGGGTTTTTCACCGCTGCCGTTGAAGACGTAGTCGGTGGAGTAGTGCACCAGCCAGGCGCCCAGCGCCTCGGCTTCTTTGGCGATGGCGGCAACGCTGGTGGCGTTGAGCAGCTCGGCGAAGTCGCGCTCGCTCTCGGCTTTATCCACCGCGGTATGCGCGGCGGCGTTGACGATCACGTCCGGCTTCAGCAGACGCACGGTCTCGGCCACGCCTTCCGGGTTGCTGAAGTCACCGCAGTAATCGGTAGAGTCAAAATCCACCGCCGTGATACGACCCAGCGGCAGCAGCGCGCGCTGCAGTTCCCAGCCTACCTGGCCATTTTTGCCGAACAGCAGAATATGCATCAGTTACGCTCCTGATAGTTCTTCGCGATCCAGTCCTGATAGCTGCCGCTTTTCACGTTGTTGACCCACTGCTGGTTATCCAGATACCACTGCACGGTTTTACGGATGCCGGACTCAAAGGTCTCCTGCGGCTGCCAGTTCAGCTCGTGGCTCATTTTGCTGGCATCGATGGCGTAGCGGCGGTCGTGGCCCGGGCGGTCAGTCACGTAGGTGATCTGGTCGCGGTAAGAACCGGTTTTCGGCACCATCTCGTCGAGCAGGTCGCAGATGGTGTGTACCACGTCCAGGTTCTGCTTCTCGTTGTGGCCGCCGATGTTGTAGGTCTCGCCCACCACGCCGGTGGTCACTACGGTGTAGAGCGCACGGGCATGATCTTCAACGTAGAGCCAGTCGCGGATCTGATCGCCTTTGCCGTAGATGGGCAGCGCTTTGCCATCCAGCGCATTGAGGATCACCAGCGGGATCAGCTTCTCAGGGAAGTGATACGGGCCGTAGTTGTTGGAGCAGTTGGTGACGATGGTCGGCAGGCCATAGGTACGACGCCACGCGCGCACCAGATGGTCGCTGGAGGCTTTCGACGCGGAGTACGGGCTGCTTGGCGCGTACGGCGTGGTCTCGGTAAAGAGCGGCAGCTCACTACCCGAACTCACTTCATCCGGGTGCGGCAGGTCGCCATACACTTCGTCGGTGGAGATGTGGTGGAAACGGAACGCCTGCTTGCGGGATTCATCCAGCTCGCTCCAGTAAGCGCGAGCCGCTTCCAGCAGCGTGTAAGTGCCAACGATATTGGTTTCGATAAAATCAGCCGGGCCGGTAATGGAGCGATCCACATGGCTCTCGGCGGCCAGATGCATCACCGCATCCGGTTTATGGGTGGCAAAGACCCGATCCAGCTCTGCACGATTGCAGATATCCACCTGTTCGAAGGCGTAACGGTCGCTCGCTGCGACCTCGGCCAGCGATTCCAGATTGCCCGCGTAGGTAAGCTTATCAAGGTTGATCACCGCATCCTGCGTATCCCGGATGATATGGCGAACAACAGCAGAACCGATAAAACCGGCTCCACCGGTTACAAGGATTTTCATAAGCGATTTTTACTTTTCTATTGAATGAAATGGTCACCAGAACACAATCTCTGCTATCCGTTCAGACCGTGTTTTAGCGGCAGGCAGTCTGAAATACAACGCCTGTTACAGGGTGGAAATCATTATTTCCCTTGCCGTCCCGTTTTTAACTGATTAACGAGTACGAGTATTCCTTCGCATTTTTCGCCAGCGTCTGACGTTTTTGCCCGGAATTCACCAGCAGCGCCAGGGTATCGATCCACTTCTGTGGATCGTTATTCAGCAGCACGCCATTGATATTTTGCTCTATAAAGTCACTGTAGGGCGCGCAGTTGCTGTAAACCCCCACTGCGCCCATGCGAACGAAATCATAAAATTTTACCGGCCCGCGCGCCATATTAAATTCTGACGCCAGTAACGGCGCCAGACCGATATCGATTCGGTGATGCTGGGTGTAATCCAGATAGTTCTGCCAGCTCATGGGATGCAGTACCGTCACGCGCGGCAGATCGCGATAGAGCTTATAGATTTCGTGTTCGCCAAAGATTTCGAAGCTGGCCTGCGGGCACTGGGCCAGCACCCCGCCCATCACCTCACGCAGCCAGTACTTTTCGGCCTGGTGCGAGCTGGAGCCGTGGTAAGCAATTTTTACCGGTTGCTTAACGGCCAGCAGCAGCGGCGTGGGCTGCGCGGGCACCACATCGGGGTTGAGGTGGGCATATTTACTGGCCAGGTAGGGCGTCGACACCCAAATACTGTCGCAGTGCGAGGTGATCCAGCGATGCTGGGCCGCAGAACGACGAATGATCTTCGTCCGGTAGGCTTTGGGTAGCGCCCCTAACGCGGACGGGTCAAACAGATCGTCATCCATGAAGTAGACCACCTGTGAGAGATCGTCGATGTTGCGCGCAATTTCGCGCTGCCACTCGGCGGAGATAAAGCGGATAACCACAATGGCCGCCCCTTTATCCACGTCGATAGTGGGCGTGGTTAAGGTATCCACCAGCTGACAGACCGCGCCGGGAAAGCGACTCCGGATGGCCGCTTCAAAATAGGCCAGCGTCGGTGAATTCCCTTCATGCAGAATCAACAGAGAGCGGCACGCCCAGTTGTCAGCAGGCGTCTCGCTGCTTTGCTTATTCAACTTCAGATACGGTTTAAAGAGTGCCTTTCTGATCAGTTCGTCCATGGCAGCACCACATTAGGAGCATGACTTAATGAGAAATCGGGTCGGTCATAGCTCAGGTTGGGATTGTATGCGGGATCGTGTGTGAGCCGCTGCGCCCAGCGTTTTTTCATATAGCGCAGCTCACCCTGGGAGCGTGCCAGCTGTTCTGGCGTGACATCTTTGCCGCGGGAGACCGACTCGTGGTGATACAGCTCGGCAAAGGGCGTCCAGACGATACGCCAGCCAGCCTCGCCGACCCGCAGACAGTAATCCACATCGTTAAAGGCCACCGGCAGGTTAACTTCATCTAAGCCGTTAAGGGATAAAAAGAGCTGGCGATGGGTGAGCAGACAGGCCGCCGTTACGGCGGAGAGCTCCTGGGCGCTCACCGCCCTGCGCTGGTAGCCGGGTTCATCGGCGGCCAGCCCACTGTGAAAATGATCGGCGCAGCCACCCGGCCCGACGGCATCGCCCGCATGCTGGACCCGGCCATCGCCGTAGAAGAGCCTTGCCCCCACGATGCCGACGCCCGGGCGCAGCAGGTGGGAGACCATCTCATCCAGCCACTGCGGGTTAATCACCTCGGTGTCGTTATTGAGCAGGCAGATAAGCTCGCCCGTGGCCTCGCGCACGCCCGCATTGTTGATCGCAGAGTAGTTAAACGGATGGTCCCAGGCGATAACCCGCACCCCGTACTCCCGGGTAATGTAGCCAAAATAAGCCAGCGTGTCGGGATCGTCGCTCTGGTTATCCATCACCATGATTTCGATATTCGGGTAGCGGGTGTGCTGCACCAGGCTTTCAATGCACGGCCTGAGATGCGCCAGTCCGTTGCGGGTGGGGATGATCACCGACACCCGGGGAAGCTGTTCCGGCAGCGGCCAGCGCCAGCGGCAGATGCCGTGCGGAGCCGACTCCAGCGTTACCCCGACGGGTAAATCTTGCAGCTGGTTTGCCAGGGTTTCGTAGCCATCGTGCTGCACCAGCGCGTCCGGGACGTGCATCAGCAGGGCGGGGATATGCGCGATATCTTTGGGCGCGAGCTGCCGGGCCAGCTGCAACCAGCCGCGGTAGTTTTCACCCCCGTCCTGCGGGATGGCGAAGGTACCCTGTTCCCGCCAGAGGCCACTCCAGCCGACATAGTTCTGGCTGTGCAGCAGGGTTTCGTTCCAGTCCGGTTTGAAGTCCGGCGAGTGGCGTTTTCCTTTTTCATCCAGCAGATCGTGATCGCCGTAGATCCATTTTGCCTCTGGCGTCTGGCGCAGCTGGTGCGCCAGCCACACTAATGCGGCCGGAGCGAGTTCCGGCCCAACCGGAATGGCCCACTGCCATTCTCCCTCTGGCCTTACACTATCAGAGGGGTGCTCCAGCACGGTGATATGCGTGGCCGGGTAACAGAGCGCCGCGATGCTTTCGAGCGTGCGCTGGCGTGATGCCTCATCGCCGCCGTTTACCAGATGCAGGCAGACGCGGGGCAGGTTGCCCCAGCGGGCCAGCAGGCGATCGATCAGACGGCGTTCACCGGGCTGCACGATCACGGAAAAATCATGAACATTCCCGTAAATAAAGGCTTCCCAGAACCTTCAAAAGGTACTCCGGATCCATCGCGCACATCGCTCTTTTGTGTTTAATACTCGCTTTTAGTGTCGTTTCACTTTTTAGCATGTTTAAACACATCTGTCTGATCCTTGCGAAATTCTCTGCTCGTTCTTCCGCTCGTTTACGGCAAGCATCTTCACCAAATGCAGTATCCAACATCCAATGCATCGACTCGACTAACCAGTGCGAGCGTGAAGCATTTAACAATTCTTTAGCACTGAGCGCTTTCGAACTAATATAATATCGCACCGTTACTTCTGACTCTTGGGCCACTGCTGATTCTTGTCTAATCGATACCACAATTCCCATCGTTTTTAGCCCTGGCCAATCAAACTCAAGATCGCCCAAAAACACTTAAATCTTCATTCACTAAAGCCAGTCGTGTTTCCTGTCTGCCTCGCGATTTTTCTTGGGTACTGTAAGAATCACCATCATGTTTTTGCAGCATGCTCATATCAAAATAGTTATCAAAAGCTTGCTCAAGTCGGCCTTGATTTCCTTTCACGGCCAGCAAGTAATCAGCGTTTTTTTCAAGGATCTTTTGCGCGATTTTCTTTTGGCATCCCATCGCATCAATTGTGACTAAACAACCCGATATATCAAGCAGTTGAAGCAACTCAGGGATAGCGGTTATCTCATTGGACTTCTCGTAAACTTTATGTTGTCCAAGGCACACGCCATTCTCTGTCGCAAACGCATTAACCATATGGATAGCACCAAGCCCACGGGAATCATCATAAGAGCCACGCACGGTTTTACCGTCTATGGCGATCACTTCACCGTCCGTCAGTTCACAGCAGGATTTCATCCATTCGATAAAACACTTTTGTAAGCGTGTCGCGCTAATCATTCCCATCACTCTTGCAATGGTAATGGCAGAGGGAACACCATGACTAAAAATCACCAAAGCGTTTGAGAAAATCTAACCATCTAGTGCCGTAAAGATGGATAGCTTTCCAGTCATCTTGACCGGAAAGCACCGCGCAAATTGTTAACAAAATGATATCAGTTAACTTGTGCTCGACTTTACCTTGTTGGCGATAATCTGGGATGGCATCGAAATGCATAAATGGGTGCTGGTTACTCATCGTTGGACCTCCAATTTGTCTATGGAGGTATTAGAAAACACTGAAAATGATCTACAAATCGATCATCGGATAATTGATTGTTGTGTGATAGCGCTAACTCATAAAGTTCAAAATTTGAGAACCTGCTACACTACGAAGCCTGTAAATACGGGCATGTTCATGAATTTTCCCTGGGTCACAAGGTGCGGCAATTAATTGCTCAAGATGGCTCGGCGTTCTGGCGTCGTAATAGATCCCGATGGGATCTGCCACCAGCGACACGGCCTTGCCACCACGAGCGGGATGGCCGATATAGCCGATAAACCCATCTTCCAGCTGCCAGTACGGCACCCCGTATTCTTGGGCTTGCTGCTTAATCCGCTGGGTGTTCGCCTTTTGCCCCCAGCCAGCGAATATATCCGTCACCGCGGGAGTAGATGCTGAATTTAACTGTTCGATTGGATGGTTAAACAGAGCATTTAATACCGTTCGACGAGCGTAAAGACCTTGGCTGCAAACCCAAATTGTCACTGGAAAATCAAAGCCTCATCAAATAAATTAGCATTGGACAGTGTCGAACCAATTAAACTTACAATGAATAATCGTTATGTTGAGTTAGTGGCGTTCAACCAATAAAATGCCATTATCAACTGTACTGAATCGCCACGGATAATCTAGACACTTCCTAGCCGTTGATAATACTGGTTTTCATATTCTGTCGGTGACATCTGATCGCTGGAACCATGCCGACGCTTACTGTTATAAAACATTTCGATGTAATCAAAAATATCGCTGCGGGCTTCTTCCCGCGTTCCGTAGATCTTTTTCTTTATCCGTTCGCGTTTCAACAACTGGAAAAAGCTTTCTGCAACCGCATTATCATGGCAGTTACCGCGACGGCTCATGCTGCCCTCCAGGCCGTGTGATTTCAGGAACGACTGCCACTCATGGCTTGTGTACTGACTGCCCTGATCCGAATGAACCAGCACCTGTTTTTTTGGGGATTACGGCGCCATACAGCCATCAGCAGTGCGTTCAGGACAATGTCCTTTGTCATCCGGGATTGCATGGACCAGCCGATAATTTTGCGTGAGAACAGATCAACAACCACGGCAAGATACAGCCAGCCTTCGTGGGTCCTGATGTAGGTTATGTCCGTTACCCAACGCTTATCCGGAGCATCCGGATTGAACTGTCGCTGGAGCCTGTTGGGCGACACGATACTGGCCTCGCCTTTACGTGCCCGCGGGCTCCGGTATCCGACCTGAGCCTTTATCCCGACACGTTTCATCAGTCGCCAGACTCTGTTCACTCCGCACTGTTGCCCGCTGTCCCGCAGATCCAGATGGATTTTGCGATAACCATAGACGCATCCCGATTCCAGCCAGAACTGTTTAATCTGTCCTGTCAGTCTCAGGTCTGCCTGATGGCGTTGTGAATGCGGCTGCTGAAGCCAGGCGTAAAAACCACTGGGATGAACATCCAGCACCCGACAGAGCAGGCGAACAGGCCAGCAACAGGTGTTGTCACGGATAAAGGCGTACCTCAGTCGGACAGCTTTGCGAAGTACGCCGCGGCTTTTTTTAATATGTCCCGTTCGTCGGTAACCCGCTTCAGCTCTTTCTGGAGACGGCGGATCTCGGCCTGAGCATCTGACTGTTCTTTATTAGCGGAAGAATCCGGACCGTACTTCTTTATCCAGGCATAAAGGCTGTGGGTGGTGATATCGAGACGTGTTGCAACGCTGGCAACAGAATAACCGCGATCAACAACCTGTTTGACTGCTTCAATTTTAAACTCTTCGGGATAACGCTTACCGCTCATGGGCACCTCTCTTTAAGCCATCTTAAATGACTCTGAGGTGTCTGTTAAACCCGTGGCGATTCAGTACAATACCCCGCGCGGACGGCGCAAACACCTAAACAAACATTTACACTATAAAATCACGCTGCACAAGATTTACAAATAAATCGCTGGCTTTTTCGACATTAAGACACATCCTCGCACAATAGTTTAACATTCAGTGAGGAACTCAACCGCTGAGCTTTTTGAATTGCCTGCGATACTAATGATGCGCGTTTTTCTGGATTGTCAATTAGCAGCAACAGTGAGGAGACCCAGATATCAATATTATTTTCAAGAAGTAATCCATCGACGTTTTGAGAAATTACGTCTGAATACGGTGCCACATTAGTATATATACCAAATGCGCCCATGCGAGCAAAATCAAAAAACTTAATCGCACCCCGCGCCGCGTTGAATTCACTTGGCAAAAGAGGAGCCAAACCAATATCAACCTCATGCGTCATTGTATAAGCCAGATAATTATTCCAACTCATAGGATGCATTACTTTTACTCTTGGTAGGTCTCGATATGTTTTATACACATCAAACTCACCAAACAACTCAAAAGTAACATTTTCCCGAGCGGCTAAAACCCCCTCCATGATGGAGCGTAACCACTGTTTCTCTTCTCGATGAGCGCTAGTACCATGATAGGCAAGACGTACAGGTTTCTGTCGCTGCAAATAACTAACACAAGGACTGGGGGAAATAAGAACTGCATCCAAATGTCGATATTTTTTGGCAAGATATGGCGTTGAAACCCAAAGCTGATCACAGTGCAGACTAATCCAAGCGTGTTGCTCAGCACCCCGTTTAAGAATTTTTTTCCGATAAGACTTTGGCAATGCAGATAAAGCTTGATGATCCAATAAATCATCATCCATGAAATAGACGATGAGATGAATGTTAATCATCTGCCTGTCGAGCCATACTTGCCAAGAACGAGGCATATAACGGATTACAATCAACACATCCCCAGGAGCAATCGGCTCTGGAGGCAAATGGATATCCTGATAATGCACATCACAATGTGGATAACGGGTCCTAATCGACAACGAAAAATAAGCCAACGTTGCTGACTCCCCTTCGTGCAAAATATAAAGTCTCTCGGCAGGCGCGGTTGCACCTTGAGGCATCTTTAACCGTGACCTACCAAGAGAAACATAGGGTTTAAACATCAATCGTTTAATTACTTCATCCATGGTAAAGAAACTCGTGGTGAACGACTGAGAGAAAAATCAGGTCGGTCATAGTTCAAATTAGGATTGTAGTAAGGATCAACTTCCAGCCGCTTTTTCCAGCGAGTGCGCATATAATCCAACTCTCTTTTGGCTCTCACTTGCTGCTCAAGAGAAACATCTTTACCACGACTAACAGACTCATGATGGTAAAGCTCAGCAAAGGGTGTCCAGACGATCCGCCAACCAGCCTCTCGTATCCGTAAGCAATAGTCCACATCATTGAAAGCTACAGGCAAATTAATTTCATCCAATCCACCAACAGCTTGATAAAGATTGCGATAGGTCAACAAGCATGCTGCTGTAACTGCAGAAAGTTCTTGAGTGCTCACAGCCCTACGCTGGTAGCCGGATGCACCGGAGGGCAACCCACAATGCAAATGATCGGCGCAACCACCTGGTCCAACAGCATCTCCACCATGCTGTACTCGGCCATCTCCATAGTAGAGTTTAGCGCCTACAGCCCCAATCCCAGGACGGAGCAGGTGGGATACCATTTCTTCTAACCAGCCGGGAGTAATCACTTCGGTATCGTTATTCAATAAGCAAATCAACTCACCCTTAGCCGCATTCACCGCAACATTATTGATGGCTGAATAGTTAAACGGCTGATCAAATGGAAGAATGCGCACTTTGTAGATCTGTGAAATATGGGAGAAATAAGCCTGCGTTTCGACATCATCACTCTGATTATCCACCACAATGATTTCCAAATTGGGATAGCAAGTTCGATGCACCAAGCTTTCAATGCAGGGCCGAAGATGAGCTAAACCATTTCGGGTCGGAATAATCACAGATACGAGAGGCAACTGAGCAGGTAATGGCCAGCGCCATCGGCAAATGCCATGGGCCGCTGGCTCTAGCGTTACTCCAGCTGGTACACAACTCTCCTGACCCTGGATACTTGCGTAATCATTCTGATGGATGCATATAGCTGGAAGGTGCATCAGCAATGCCGGGATATGAGCAATACTGGGCGCATCATATAGTTGCGCCAGTTGTAACCATCGCTGGTGGCATGCTGACCAATCAAAAGGCACTATGCCAGAACCTTGCTGCTGCCATAACGCGCACCAACCAATATAATTCTGGCTGTGCAGCAGAGTTTCATTCCAAGCAGATTTAAGATTTGGCGAATGGCGTTTTCCGTCTTCGGCCAACACATCATCATCCCCGTAGATCCATTTCACATTCGGGGTTAAGCGCAACTGATGAGCCACCCAAAATAAAGCAGCAGGAGCAAGTACGGCACCAACAGGAATTGCCCATTGCCATTCGCCAACGGGCCGATTGGATTTATTCCCGGCCTCAAAATGCTCATTCAGCGTGATGTGATCTTCTGGATACAAAAGCGCTTGAATACTAGCTAAGGTCTGCCCACGCGCATGTTCATCCCCTGCGCCGACCAGATGCAGACATATATGGGGCAAATCTTCCCAACGAGTGAGCAGACGGGTAATCATTTGGTGATCACCGGGATGCAGAATATCGAAACTCGCTAGCCAGTGCTCATAGTCATGCAGGGGTCGATCATCACGCAGTCGACCTACCAATTGATAGGCTTGCGATAAATCAGTGAGCCACAAGTGCCATGACAAACCTAAGCGCTGACGTTTTTGGGCGCTCAGGGATCGATAAAACGGCCATACACGTCGTAATCGACGCCAGATGCTTTGGACACGAGAAACCATACACAACCGAGTGAGTTCAAACTGACAATCGGCGCCATTACTGCTGGCCTGCAGCGCTATTTGACGCGCCCCCGTTGGTAGATAAACCAGTTCGTGAAGCGTGCCACGTCGCGAAACAGGAAGTAGCTGTTGATGCCACAACCCGTGATTACAAAGCCAGCGCAGGCGAGTTTCCCCTCGCCCTTGGCGTGAGCGAATAATGCCCTGAATGAATAACCAACCGGCCTGTAAAGAAGAAGAGTCGGGCAGCAGAAGAGGCTGCCAATGGCTATCGCTATGCATAACAAGATTCACCATCGAACAAGAAGGCTCCCCGTTTTTCCATGAAATTGACGGACCAGACAGGAGAGTAAAGAAGGTCAATACAAATAAGTTATCCCTTCAATTTTTTTATTTTTGTTGCCAACCAGGAAGAACTTGGAGCCGGATTGTCTAGAGGCAATGCTGCAATTTTTTCAACCAGAAAATGCATTTCAGCCTTTACTTTCGGCATCAGTGTGGCAGCCAATAAGCAGGTTTCATCATTACGGTCATGAGCCATAAAATAGGCCTTATGCTTGACCCGATTAGCTGTTGCAGCACTACCTCTGAGATGTTTGCCCAGCAGAAACTCTTCAAGCGATTTAACAACATAGTGATTGACACGCACCCCGTCCCAAATCACTTCTGCACTGACCCCTTTTCCGTGTTTAGCATGCAAAATTAAATCATCACCACGAGCATCAACATAACGACCGTAACGCAACTCGGCGAAATGAGGATTGTGGAAACGGGCAGCACGGTGTGGTCTAACAATACTCTTGAAGTTGTGGTGGACATTAAACGCTTGTGGTGCCCGCTTGGTAAAGCGTTCCGTGACCAAACCTTCTTCGGCAAACAACTCGCCATTGGAACCAAAATTAGCCCAGTTCAGCGCGACGGCACTAACACTCTCATCTTGGAATCGAGAATTGAAAAAATCGACCAAACCCAAATCCGGAGATAAAGGTAATAAAAATTCATCGGCGTCAATAAAAGCCAGTAATTCTACTTCTTTACCACAAGTGCGCAAAATTCGCTCATAAGCAGGCAGCTGGGGTTTTTCTTCCCCAATAGTTGGATGATCGAGTAGAGTGACAATACCCAATTTTGCCAAAGCAGCCAAGAGCGGGCGAGATTCATCAGTGCTTCCGTTATCGGCAATAATAAAGCCACTAACACCTACAACCCGATGAAAAGCGATCCACTCCAGTAATGAGTCAATTTCATTTTTGACAATAGCTGCAATAAATAATCTCAAAAAAAACTCTCTATTAAATAAACCGTATTACAACAAAAATGCGCACACCTGTTACCTAAAGATGAGCCACTTCTTTATTACACTAATTCAATCTGAGCCAAACAAATCTCTCGTATAAACTTTATTTGCCACATCAACTAAATCGCTGTCCATCCGATTACATAGGATCACATCACACAATGCCTTAAACTCTGTCAAATCACGAATAACACGAGAGTTAAAGAAGGCATCCTCTTGAATGGTCGGTTCGAAAACCACCACCTCAATTCCCTTCGCCTTAATCCGCTTCATAATGCCCTGAATGGCAGAAGAGCGGAAATTATCGGAGCCCGCCTTCATCACCAGGCGATGGATGCCTACGACTCTGGGTTTCCGGCGTAGCACACTGTCGGCAATAAAGTCTTTGCGAGTGGTATTGGCATCGACGATGGCGCGGATCAGGTTGTTGGGCACCTTGTTGTAGTTGGCCAGTAACTGCTTGGTATCTTTGGGCAGACAGTAACCGCCATAACCAAAGGAAGGGTTGTTGTAGTGGCTGCCGATACGCGGATCCAGGCCAATTCCTTCGATAATCTGGCGACTGTCCAGGCCATGAGACTGGGCATAGGTATCCAGCTCATTGAAATAGGCCACCCGCATCGCCAGATAAGTGTTGGCAAACAACTTGATGGCTTCCGCCTCGGTGCTGCCAGTCAGCAATACCGGAATGTCCTGCTTGATCGCCCCTTCTTGCAACAACTCGGCAAACCGTTTGGCCCGCTCGCTGCACTCACCCACCACAATACGGGAAGGGTGTAGGTTGTCATACAGCGCCTTGCCCTCGCGCAAGAACTCGGGGGAGAAGATCAGATTCTCGGTGCCCAAGTCACTGCGCATCCGCTCGGTAAAGCCCACGGGGATGGTCGACTTGATCACCATCACCGCATGGGGGTTAATGGCTATCACATCGCGGATCACCGCCTCGACTGTACCGGTATTGAAGTAGTTGGTCTCGGCATCATAATCGGTGGGGGTGGCAATAATCACAAACTCGGCCGCTTCATAGGCCTCGAACTTATCCAGTGTTGCTCTAAGATTCAGCGGCTTGTTGGCCAGATAATGCTCCAGCTCTTTATCAACGATGGGAGATTGACGGCGATTAATCAACTCAACTTTTTCTGGTACCACATCCAGCGCAATCACCTGATGGTGCTGGGCCAGCAATACCGCGTTGGAAAGACCGACGTAACCAGTACCGGAAATTGTTATTTTCATATTAATCCTATAAGGAAATTGTATAAACTAGGAGGATATCTCAGATATAAACTCTTTTAGATGATTATCAACCATCAACTCCCATGAAGATTCTCTTCGCGCCTTTTTACTACTACCATTAGTAACCTGATCACCGCCTGAGATAAAAAATGCGTTCCTATGACCAATAGCGCTCAATATAAAATCATCAAAAAGAAGGAAATCATTAGGATGGATAACTATTGTTGACGAACCTCGCTTTTGAAAAGCGGCTAAATATAGTCCACTGCCTGTAGTTCCTATCAAAATCTTGGACGACGCAGCTAACTGAACCTGCTCAGCGACACTTAAGCTTTCAGGAATAATTATTTCATAACCTTCCGAAGATAGTAGCGATTCAATGCAACTCTCATTTGACAACCTCCTTGCCAATTGGTTACGCCTAGATAAATAAACTTTTCTTGTTGGTTTTACATCTAATCGATTACAGTAAAAATCTCTAATTGTGTCAAATACGCATTGAAATTCTGAACTAGCTGATATATGGGTTCGATAGGACTCTAAAGGCATAATTAGATTTTTTACTAGCATGCCTTTCTTCATAAAAATGAGATTACGTTCATTTATTCCGAAAGCATTTAAAAGCTCCCATCCCCAAGTGGGAATATGATTATCATAACAGATAAACTTTAATTTTTCTCTCAGCTCATTAGGTAAACGAAGTAAAAACCAAAGCCTTGATATGCCATCAAGTAAAAAATGTCCCCAGTGTGGCAATAAATTACCTAAAAAATAACATAAGCCTTCAACTGTATCCTCATGGAGAGTTACCACATCTCGCTTAAATATTTCGCCATCTTTTTCGTAAAAATAATCTGACGAAAGAGATAGATGCGAATCTTGGGTTGAGAATGTGGGTTCGATTATACTGCCATCTTTGAGAAACACCCCAGCACCACCACTAAATAAACCGATTCTACGCCCATTTATTTTGGTTGTTGATGGAAGATACTGTGGTTGTTTATAACCTCCTGGAGTTAAAAACATATCCTTTCCGAAATAGCAAATTAAATCCATTGGTTGGTTATATTTTAGGTCTGTCCAGTTTTCTGGTTTAACATTTTCTGCACGCAAGCGCAGTGACGAGGAATTTAGGCTACTTCTTTGATCTTTTTTATTGGGATAAAAGATGGTTGAAATTGGTTGTGTCGGACTATCTATGCAACAAGAAAAATAAAAAAGAGGTGGTGTATTATCACTCTCAAAAGAAGTGATCTTTGTTATGAAGTCAGCCATCTTCAATCTTAATACATTTTCTCTTTTAATATATTTCATCGTCCCTCCAAATTATTCTAAATTGTTTTTTATAACACTAACCAGAGTGTCTGAACTACCAATACAATGCATCTCAATCAAATCCGATTTAGCTTTCTTTAATATTTTATCTCTACTTTCAATACTTATTATCAACTGCCTTAAAGATTCATACCATTGTTCTACTGTATTATCCACTACGATAGCATTCTCATAATTACGGTATATACCACTATCACTTTCAATATTTGACACCACAACAGATAGACTCAGTGCTGTATACTCAATAAATTTAAGGTGACTTTTACCTTTACTAAAACCACTATTAATTAGTGGGATAATACCTATATCCCAATGCACTCTTCTTTGTAACCAATCTACAAAATTTGGGTAGTCATCTTTTTTGGGTAATCCAACCCGTTTTCCAAAAAGTGGCTTCGTATTTTGGAAACCACCAATGACCTCAATCTCAACTTTCTCACCAAACTCTTGCTCAATTTTTTTCATTGCATCAGCAATCATCTCAAGGTTAGCAAGATCGGTAGGATTCCCAACATAACCAATTCTGATAGGATCCCCATCTTTCCGTTGATAAATCCCTTTACCGGTGAGTTTTGGTTTACCGATACGCCATAACTCTTCGTCTAGCAAATTAGGAACCAGATACACTTTCGAGTTATATGCAGAAAAAATTTTCATCAATTCAGAGGTAGAAACCATCACAACATCGGCATTACTGGCCAACCAACGGACCTTCTGTACAAGTAACTCAGTATTGTCTTTAAATCCTCTCTGGATTAATCCTTCAACATCAAGCAGATCATCATCAATTTCATAAATAAACCGGCCTCCAGCAGCACGCCACTTTACTAACCATGATTCGAGTTCGGCTACAGTTAATGAACCTGCATGACGCTGAATCACAATAGAATGTGCCGAGCCAGGCTCAGGCAACGTATGATCTTTTAGTTCTATCACACGCCAATAACGCTGTACACTTGGGTGAGTATATGGCAATACAACTCGCACATACCCACCTTCTGTTGGCAAATCATCACCACGCCGTTCTGGCATCAACATCAGCACAGGTTTATCTTTTTTGGGATATTTATCTCTATGTTTAGCTAACTCTTTACTAAATAGACATATCTCAGATATTGCAGCTTGATGTACCGAGAAACTAGCTGCCGTCAATAACGCAGCGGATTGCATGCTCCTAATCTTATCAAGATCTAGCAATAACTCATTCATTCTATTAAAGCAAACATCCTCATCGAAAGTATCGACAACAATCGCATTAATATTGTCTCGAGCATACTCGTCTCCCCCACCATGTATTGGCAACATAGCTGTCGCACCACATGCCATCGCTTCGAGTGACGTACGCCCAAACGCCTGATAATCAGAAAGATCAACAAAGATATCACTTTGCGAGAGCAGTGAAGCCACTTCTGGCCTTTTTAATATTCCACGATTTTCAAACTCGAAATCACATTGCAAGGATTTAAAACGCTCATCATTACTTTCACATCCAAAAAGATGAAAGATAATTTTATCTTTATGTATCTTCGCTAATCGAGAAAATAACCTCATAGTCCTCTCAGCACCACGCCGCGGAGTCTGTGGCCTTATCATTGCTGATATATGAATGAAGTTATCATCTACTTTTTTAGTTGGTTTATATGTAGAATGATCAATACTTGGTGAAACCTTAAAAACTTTCACACTGTGCTCTTGCTTTATTTTATCAGCAATCCAATGGGTTTTTGCAAAAACAAGGGAGTTAGGAATCAAGGTATATGATTCACGAGCAACATGCCAATTATCACTTTCCTCAGGGAAAAACATTGGTTCATAATCTTGTGCATAATAAGCCGGCAAGATATGTGGATTTACATCAATTATTTTCTTAAGCAAAGACACAGATGTGAATATGGTTGCCACTACTACATCAAATTTTTCACTAATGTGAATCAAATTATCATTTTCAAATCCAATAAAAATCCCATTCACATCATCAATATCTTGGTAGAGGTCACGCAAGTGTGTAAGATCTACTTTCCTTACAGCAATATTAGCATCCATACCTAATCTGCGCATTTCCGTGACTTCTTGAACCACGGAATGAGCACCACCACTTCCCCCTTTCACCGGCAGGAGAAAGAGAATTTTCATTGACATGATATTTTGTGGTCTTGTCTGGCAGTAGGTATGGCTGTGCTCTAAAGCAGATGTAATGTTCGAGCGAACTCTATCGAGTTGAGTAGTATTTTTTACCTTTTCAACAAGGGATGCAAACTTTTCATGACCATGTTTTTTCTTTAAATTATCAGAGCCTTGCTTAGATAGCTTCGCTCGACGACTATGGCCAAAACTTTTTGATTTAGCATGATATACATATGTATCATCAGCAATTGCAAGCTCATAACCAGCATCAGCAGCACGAATACAAAAATCATTTTCCTCCCCATACCCGATAGGAAAGTTCTCTTCATCCATGATTCCTATTTTGTCAATGACTTCTCTTTTTATCATAAAGCAGAAGCCATTAACAAATGGTAATTTTGGATAACATCTTTCAGATACCTTGGCCACTAAGGCAGCCATTTCATCAGGCTTCAAGTTATTGGGTATGTCGTTGACTGCAAAATTCCTATTTTCATCATATAAATTCGGAACGTTTTGCCAACTGGCGGCATTAGACAAGGGGCCAACAATACCTATTTTATCCGAAGAATTAATACAGCGAACCAGACCACGTAGCCATCCATGAGTAGCTATCGTATCACTATTTTGAGTAATGATATAAGGAGCATCAGACACTCGCAGGCCGGTATTAACTGCCTGAGTGTAACCTCGGTTTACCGAATGTTCATGCAGCTCAAAAATACTATCCCCATGACAATATTTTCTAAGCCAATTTGTAGTCTCTTCATCAGAGCCATCATTAACAACAATGATTCTTACGGCATACCCATCTCGCTTCTCTTTTAAGGAGTGAAGGCAATTTTTAACATCATCTAATGCATTATATACAGGAACAATAATATCTATTCGGATAGCACAGTCGCGCTCTGTTATAATTGTAGATACGGGGGGGCGCCCTTCTTTCATTCCGTATTTAATATAGTGAATCAGAGGGTTAATACCTGCTTTTTTTACATCCTGATTTTGTTTTAAATAATAATCAGCATCGAATTTTGGACCTGGATTCCGTCCAATATGAATACCATATTTAACGAAGTGATCTCGTGAGGAGAGCCCAGTGGCAGCAACATCTGGATACTCATTCATATACCATTCATCATTGAATAAGCCAGATTTATCAATTAAATCTATAACATCACTTTCTAACATATTGCACCCATGCAAATTATTTTAAATCTATTGTTTTAACAACAGTTCTTTCTTCTATTACACCATAACGAATATAATGTTCAAGAGGGTTTATGCCCCTTTCTTTAACATCTGGGTATAATTCTAGGTAGCCTTGACTGGAGAAATTTGTTGATGGGTCTCGTCTTTCGAACCCTCCGAATAGCAAATAGTGACGAGCAGGATCGATTTTTGAATCCCTAACATCTGGGTTTTGCTCTAAATACCATTGCGCATCAAAAAGGTTAGATCTTTTAATCAGATTAATTGTTTCTTCAATTTTTTTGATTTTTTTATCTTTTTTCAGCTTCGTGGGGTGACGCAATGCACGTATAGGTGCAGTTGCCCTCCATGAAATACTATTTTTAATTTCAATGTTTTTTTCATTTGCTGCCGCAAGTTGTTCACGTAAATTTATTGCTTCTCTTTTCGAGGCTTCTAGCATACTGGTGATAGCTGCGAGCTCAGAGTATCGGTTATTAATTGATTGCTTATTCGCTTCTATCTCAGCCACCAGGAAGGAGCATTTATTATTTACTTTCTCATTCTTTTCTTTTTGAATGTTAATTTCGTTTTTCAGATTAGCTATCTCTTGCTTCTGCAGATTAATCTCTTCTAAATGCCCATCGATCTTACTATTGTTTTCCTTTATTTTATTTTCGAGAATAGCATTTTTATTATTGAACAAATCTTTAGCTTTTTCATACTGTCCCTGAAGTATCTCATATTTTTTTTGCACATCAGAAACTCTGCAATCCCTTTCTTTTAATTGCTGTATAACTGTTATTAACTCGGCAGAGTTCGCATCCATCATAGAGGTAATGGTTGTATTTTTTTGTTTTTCTGCGCTTATGGCCACATGAGCATTTTCTAACATAGCGGTTAATTTTGCCAATTCATCAACACGTTGAGATATTTTATTTTTGAGTGCTATATTTTCATTATGAAGCTGACGTGTTGACGATAGAAAATTTAGCCAATATTCTAAAATTTCTTTATGTTTAGCTGCGAATTTTTTTCTTCTGACTTGTTTGATGTCATTGGGCAAAAAGGATAACCTTTCTAATTTTTTTATTATATTCCAATATGATTCACCCCATACACTTATTAGACTAAGAAAATGTTTATCGATGTCACTATTTTTATTTTCAGGAAATAATGATTCACTTCCAGCACCTGCTGGATCTAGTATCTTTTTTAATGCATCAGATATTGAAACGTTTTCTTGATTAAATACAAAAATAGCCTTTTTTTCTTTTTTAATCAAGTCTATGATGACCTGTTGCTGGATACACCACTCATCCATTACTTCGAAACTCAACAAACAATTTCTTTCTTCATTGTGCCAAGGATATTGATATTGCCAAATGACAATGTCATTTGGGCTATCATTATTTAATTTAGACAACCAATCCTCATATGGAATGTATTGTATTCTATGATTGTCATATTTTTCTATGTTGGGTGCTATTCCACCTGATACATATATATTCACAAATATTCCTCAAAATAATTCATATGAAAATATAACATCTCTATGTCGATACACAGTTCCTATTTATCGATATACAAGAGATGTGGGGTCTCGATAGATGTGTCCAAAGTTTTGTTTAGTCCTGATGCTCACGCAAAGTCGCAAGGCCCATCACGACCAAGCCATAAAACAGGCAAAGGAGAACGCCGACTGTGGCCAAGTTATAGAGACGGCGTGGATATTCAGCCTTATCCGCCAACGTGGGTTGGCTGATAACTAAAAGATGTTTAATTTTACGATAGGCCTCCACCCGAGCTTGCTCCAAACTAATCAAGCTGGTTTTATAAAAATCGGCGGCCAAGGAGGCACGGGCTTGAACCTCTTGATAACTGGCCGTGATTTCGTTCATGGCATCCTTATCGACTCCGGTTAATTTCCCCTGCTCCTGCTGGAGCTGCTTATTCAGTGCATTAACGCTGGTTTCTACGGCGACCACTTGTGGTGCTGTCGATTTCATATACACGGAAAAATCATGAACATTCCCGTAAATAAAGGCTTCCCAGAACCTTCAAAAGGTACTCCGGATCCATCGCGCACATCGCTCTTTTGTGTTTAATACTCGCTTTTAGTGTCGTTTCACTTTTTAGCATGTTTAAACACATCTGTCTGATCCTTGCGAAATTCTCTGCTCGTTCTTCCGCTCGTTTACGGCAAGCATCTTCACCAAATGCAGTATCCAACATCCAATGCATCGACTCGACTAACCAGTGCGAGCGTGAAGCATTTAACAATTCTTTAGCACTGAGCGCTTTCGAACTAATATAATATCGCACCGTTACTTCTGACTCTTGGGCCACTGCTGATTCTTGTCTAATCGATACCACAATTCCCATCGTTTTTAGCCCTGGCCAATCAAACTCAAGATCGCCCAAAACACTTAAATCTTCATTCACTAAAGCCAGTCGTGTTTCCTGTCTGCCTCGCGATTTTTCTTGGGTACTGTAAGAATCACCATCATGTTTTTGCAGCATGCTCATATCAAAATAGTTATCAAAAGCTTGCTCAAGTCGGCCTTGATTTCCTTTCACGGCCAGCAAGTAATCAGCGTTTTTCAAGGATCTTTTGCGCGATTTTCTTTTGGCATCCCATCGCATCAATTGTGACTAAACAACCCGATATATCAAGCAGTTGAAGCAACTCAGGGATAGCGGTTATCTCATTGGACTTCTCGTAAACTTTATGTTGTCCAAGGCACACGCCATTCTCTGTCGCAAACGCATTAACCATATGGATAGCACCAAGCCCACGGGAATCATCATAAGAGCCACGCACGGTTTTACCGTCTATGGCGATCACTTCACCGTCCGTCAGTTCACAGCAGGATTTCATCCATTCGATAAAACACTTTTTGTAAGCGTGTCGCGCTAATCATTCCCATCACTCTTGCAATGGTAATGGCAGAGGGAACACCATGACTAAAATCACCAAAGCGTTTGAGAAAAATCTAACCATCTAGTGCCGTAAAGATGGATAGCTTTCCAGTCATCTTGACCGGAAAGCACCGCGCAAATTGTTAACAAAATGATATCAGTTAACTTGTGCTCGACTTTACCTTGTTGGCGATAATCTGGGATGGCATCGAAATGCATAAATGGGTGCTGGTTACTCATCGTTGGACCTCCAATTTGTCTATGGAGGTATTAGAAAACACTGAAAATGATCTACAAATCGATCATCGGATAATTGATTGTTGTGTGATAGCGCTAACTCATAAAGTTCAAAATTTGAGAACCTGCTACACTACGAAGCCTGTAAATACGGGCATGTTCATGAATTTTCCCTGTTGTATTTGCTAATTTTATGTAATTATTAATTTATAAAATCAGCTATAATTATCATGCAAGTTATAATCTCCTTATGCGTTGAATATCCTTTAATGGTTAAATGATTTCTGCTATATTATTTGCTTTGCTCTTTGAATCCTAATGTTGAAAAAAGGGTATGTGGTTTTATGATGATTTATCACCCCCCCCTTTTAATTTTTTCTAAAGTTTATATTACAAAATACTTTTATGTAGGGATGCGATGTAGAACTTAAAGGTTGTTCGACATAATCAGTCCTGATGCTCACGCAGAGTCGCAATACCCATCACAATCAGACCATATAGCAAGCAGAGTAGAACCCCTGTGGTCAGAAGGTTGTAGAGACGACGTGGATACTCTGCGTCTTCTGCCAGCGTTGGCTGGCTGATAACCAGCAGGTGCTTAAGTTTGCGGTACGCCTCCACGCGAGCTTGTTCCAGGCTAATCAGTCCGGTTTTATACAGATCTGCCGCCAGGGTCGCTTGGGTTTGCACATCCATATAGCGAGCCGTCACTTCGTTCATCGCATCTTTATCAGCACCGGTAAGTCTGGATTGCTCCTGAGCCAGTTGCTGCGTTAAGGCATCAACCCTGGCCTGCACGGAAACAACAGCTGGGGCGGTTTCTTTCATATAGCTTTGCAGCTGTTTTAACTGGGCCTGTTGTTGTGCCAGTTGAGCTTCAATCTGACTTACTACACCAAGACGTGCACTGCTGGTCGACTCCGGGCTGATAAGGTGATGGCTATTCTGGAAATCGAGGACTTTAGCTTTCTCAGTCTGCACACGCTGATAGGCGCGATCGACTTCTTTCTCGACGAAGGCCAGCTGTTCCAACGCTACCTGATGCCCCAGTTTATTAATAAATCGGTCAGATTCCTGGAGCATCAATGCAACAACGCGCTGCCCATAGGCAGGATCAAATGCCTGTAGCTCAATCGTCAGCACGCCAGATAACTCATCCAGATGTAATGACAGGTGCTGACGATAATATTTAATAAACTCTTCCCGACTGACATTATCAGGTAGGCGGGAAAAGTAATCGACTTTAGAACTTTGATAATGGGCTTTCAAACCCAGCTCTTTATCCAGTTTGTCGAGTAGATCGGGGGATTTAAGGTAATCCTGAATGATCAGTATGTCTTCATGATTACTGCCACCAATTCCCAGCATCGACAGAGCATCGGGCAACATTTTGATCTGGTCGGCCTGCTTAACTACCAGCTCTGCCCGGCTGACATAGCGATCCGAAACAATGACGCAGAAATAAAGCGCAGCAATAGCAAAACATACTACTACCCATAAAAAACTGCCGAGTTTAAGGCTCTTTTTCCATGAGCGGTGGGCAAGCTTGAAACCGCTGGAGTCAACAATGAAATGTTTGGGTTTGGTCTTTAATTTATTTAGCTTGCGCATCAAACCGGAGGATTTGTTAGAGCGGGTTGGCTGAATCATGATTTTTGGGCTTGTTATAGTTCCTGATAAATACGGATGGCATCTTCGATATCGTCGAACAACTCAAGGGTGCTGTTGCGCAGCAAAATACCCATATCGCATTGTTGGCGTAAGTTTTTCATATCGTGCGAGACCATGATCAAACTGGCGGTCTCGCGTTTTTGGTTAAAAACATCAATACATTTTTGTTTAAAGCGGGCGTCGCCCACTGACATAATTTCGTCGGTCAGGTAGATATCAAAGTCAAAGGCCATACTGACAGCAAAGGAAAATTTTGATCTCATTCCACTGGAGTAGCCTTTAATCGGCAGTTCAAAATGTTGACCAATTTCCGAGAACTCTTTTACCCACTCTTCGATAGCCAGCGTATCGCGAACGCCATGAATCCGGCAGACAAAACGTGTATTTTCACGCCCGGTCATGCTGCCCTGAAAACCTCCGTTTAGCGCCAGAGGCCAAGATACACGACAGTGACGTGTCAGTTTTCCCTTACTGGGCATATCCATCCCGCCCAGCAGACGCAACAGAGTAGATTTTCCTGCTCCGTTGACGCCTAAGATACCGATATTGCGGTCGCGGGGTAACGTGATGCTCACGTCACGCAGAACGTAGTTGCGACCAAATTTGGTGGGGTAATACTTCGAGACGTTTTCCAGAATGATCATGCTTATTCTACTTTAGCTGGCAATCAAGCGACGATGACTCAGGCGGTAACAGCTCATCGCGAACGTCAGCAGTACCAACGTTACAGCCGAAAAATACATCCCGCTTACATTCGGGCTGGCATAGCCGGAGATCCAGCTGCTTCGGATTAGCTCAACGGCATGAACCAACGGGTTCCACAAAAACCAGTGTTGATAATTTGAGGGTATGGTCGCGAGGGGGTACATCACGCAGGAGATAAACATCAAGGGCATCATCAGCAGGCTAAGGAACTTATCAGCTTCTTTAAATAAATTACCCAGTACACAAAAAATAATGCCCAGCGAAAACGAAAAGATCATTAACATGAAATAGATAAGAACGACCTCTAAAGGGTCGCTGGGGATGGCATCAAAACCAAACCACAGCAATCCTAGTACCAGTACGCAGCCCACAACCATGCCAATAACTGTTTCGAGGATAAAACGGGAAACAAAGGTCGCGAAGGGGGTAACTTGTCTGTAGCAAAACAAGCCCTTGTTCGCATTAACGGCAGATTGCAGTTTGCTGACCACATTCCTGAAGAAGAGGAAAGGCAGATAACTTGCAGTAATAAACAGTGGTGCCGGAGCTCCACCAAATCCGCTATGCCCGCGCATGCCAAAAATCAAACTAAAAGCACCAATCATCAACAGCGGATCCAGCAGCGCCCAGGCATACCCCAGCCGATAACTGCCAAATCTTGTTTTCAGTTCACGAATAAGCAGGCCAAACGTCACATCGCGCAGCACCTGGAACGAGCTGCGGGGCGTTTGATTGAGAACAGGTTTAAGCATAAGAAGGCCGATGTAACAGAACGGGCCCGCGATGAAGCGAGCCCGCTTTGAGGGTTAATTCAGGACCACGTTGGCCGCCACGGCAACCTGATAGATGACCTGAGTGATGTCCTTGATGGACTGCATCATCTTGCTGTCCACTTTCGGCATGACCAGAATCTGATCGCCCGGCATCACATCACCGCCGTCTTTAAACTCCATCAGCCCGTTGGCATGGACCACGGCAATGCGACTGTCGTTCGCACGGTCGGTAAAGCCGCCTGCCCAGGCCACGTAGTCTTCCAGACTGGCGTTTTTGTTGTAGACCACCGCCTGCGGCATCATCACTTCGCCACCCACCTGAATCAGGTCGGTTTTGTTCGGGATCACAATCTGGTCGCCCTGTTCCAGCAGGATGTTGGCGATCACGCCCTTATCGGAAACCACCACTTTGCCCAGCGGCTGGATCTTGCGGGCTTTTTCCACGAAGCGCATCACCAGCTCGGCCTCTTTGGTACGGATGGAGGCTTCACCGTCGGAGCTGGCTGGCGCGGTAAACACGCTGCGCTCCAGGCGGTTGAGGGAATCTTCCAGCATCTCTTTCTGCCGCGCGGCCACGCTCTTACGCATGATGTAGATCGAGCCGTAATCCCCCATGTTCGGGTCAATCGGGATGTGGTTCAGCAGATCGTGCAGACGGGTCTCTTTACGCACGGTGAAATAAGACGGTCCACGGTAGCTGCCCATCACCTGCACGTCGTACACCTGCGCATGCATGTCGTCGTTGAACAGCACTTTGTCGCCGTCGCTCAGCTGAATGCGGTCGAAATCTTTATACGGCATATAGACCGAGAACGGACCGTTGGAGCGATCGCCAATCACGCCCACGTGGCTCACCTTGGCGAGCGGCAGGGCGTAGTCGATCAGTTCAGAGCCCAGCGCGGTGCTGTTCTTCAGCTCGAAGCGGAACGGGTTACGCACTTTACCCGCCACGTTGATCATCGGCCCCTGCGGTTCAACCAGGATCACGTCCTGATCTTTCAGCGACAGCTTCGGCATTCTGCCCTGCTGCATAAACTCGTACAGGTCGATCTGCTGGATGACGCGGTTCTGGCGCAATACTTTAATGTGACGATAGCTTCCGCGGTCGGAGTCGATCCCTCCGGCGCGTTTCAGAAAATATAAAACGCTGTCGGATGACTGTCCGGCATATTGTCCAGGGCGGATCACCGGCCCGGTGACATATACGCTGACCGGCGTCGCGGTCAATAAATTAACGTAAACATTAACGTTATTGGTGAACACTTCGCTGATATGACTGGTGACTAAGTTATTAACCTTACTCGCCGCAACGTTTTTCACATTAATCGGCCCGACATCAGGAATGAAAATATTGCCCTGATTATCAACGGTCACGACGTTGGAGAAATTCACAGCGCCCCAGATCCAGATGTTCAGCTTATCCCCGGGAGCGATAAGGTAATTATCGTTTAAGCCGTCGCTGCGCTCGGTTTCATAGCCACCGGCAAACAGGTTGGCGCCGTAAGGAGGGGGCAGGCCAGACTCAGACTGCGGGAGCAATTTACGCACGTCGGACTCGCCCGGCAGTAACATGCCCTGGCGGTTTTGCTGCGCGAAAGTCCCGGTGGTAGAGGAGGTATTCGCCTGGCCGCTCATTGCCTGCTCGCCGCCAAGCTGCAGTCGGCCATCGCCGTTATCTGCCGGAGTGTTCATGCCAAAAGCCTGGGCATCTTGCTGGTTGGGGGCGGCGAAAGAGGCGCAGGAGAAGCAGGCCAGCAACAGAACGGTACTCAATTGCCGTAAATTCGTTATCTTCACAACATTTCTCTTCAAAATTATTGCACGGCAAGCAGGTTACTGGCGGAAGCCTGTTCCAGCTGCGGTACCAGATACCAGGTTTCACCGCTCTTGCAGGTCACACCGCGCTGGGACTGGTTGTAGTTGCGGTTACGCAGCAGTTCAATGCATTCCAGCCCAAGGGCAGAGACATAGCGTTGGCCTAAAGTGTATGTACTGCCATTGGCGCTGAGCGCGGCGCCCTGCGGCAGTGTGTTCAGAGGTTGTTGCAGGTTGGCTGCCATAGCCTGGAGGTCGGTAGAAGCAGTCTGATTCACAAGCGGTCGGGATGCTTCAACCTGCTTCGGGGAATATGCACAGCCACTCAGCATGAGGGCGAGCGAAATCACCAGAAGGCGAGTTGCGTTCTTCATAAGATCAATATTTTCCAACAATTCTAAAACTGGAATGTGATATAAAACTTTGATGGTATTCAGCTGATTTTAATAGCAATCCAGCTGAGAAATCTTGCAGGCGCAGGAGAAGCAAAAACGCAGGCGTTAAGTAAGAAAATCCAAAAAAAAGGGTAGGCTACCGCACGGAAATGTACCATTCCGGCTAAAAAATGAGCAACTTTAATTGTAATGACGCAGGGGTACTATTCAGCCAACAACTAATTTGACTTTTATTATTCACTAAAATGTTTGTGTGCCGAAGATTACATAATTAGGAGTAATCTGTCATTTGAAATTCATTCAAATTGGACATCAAACACGTAAAAATAGCAAAAGCCTATTAACTCTGGGGGGGCGAGAAAATTCTTATTGGACTATGGGAATTAATGTAAGTGATTATTTCTAAGGTAAACTAAATCGTCTAAAAAATAGCCAGCCGCGAGTGCAACTGGCTGGGGGGAGGGAATTAAACGGTTACTTCTTGCTCAAACAACACCGGATGAAATCTGCGTTTAAAGTAAATCAGCCCGTGTCCGTCCTCACTTAAGTGGATATTTTTGATTGCCACCAGGTAGACTAGGTGGGTGCCGATGGTCTGTACCTGGCTAATCTCACCTTCCAGGCTTGCCAGCGCCCCGTCTAACACCGGCTGGGACAGCACCCCTTTTTGCCAGCAGGAGAGAGTGAACCGCTCCTCCATCGCCATGCCGGTCATCCCGGCAAAATGCCGCGCCATCAGCTCCTGTTCGTGGTTAAGCACGTTAATGCACAGCTTGCCGTTACCCTGGAAAACGGGGTTCATGGCGCTGTTGGCATTCAGGCACACCATTACCGACGGCGGGGTATCCGTTACCGAGCAGACTGCGGTGGCGGTGATGCCGCAGCGTCCGGCTTCACCGTCGGTGGTAATGACATTGACCGCCGCAGAGAGGCTGGCCATAGCATCGCGAAAACGCAGGCGTTGTTCATCATGTTGCATAGTGACCTCCCGCTGCCTTATTTCAGCAGCTTGTCCAGTAGGTTGATATCGGTGTTGTTGTGCAGGTGCGGAACCGTCCAGCCGTTCTGGTCGTACTCAGACAGGCAGCGGTCGACCATCGCCATCATCTTGTCCATATTGCCGGAGGTCTGCGCCTGGCGCAGACACTGCAGGCGGATTTCGTCCTGGCTGCCGGAGTAGTTGATCTCATACAGCTCGTGGCGGCCGCCGAACTCGCTGCCGATGGCATCCCACATCAGTTTCAGGATCTTGATGCGCTCCACGTGGTCCATGCCGTTGGAGCCGCGCACGTATTTCGCCAGGTATTTATCGATCTGCGGGTTGTTGAGATCTCGGGCGCTGGACGGCAGGTAGATCAGGCCGCTGGTGACGTTGCGCTCGATGATATTTTTGATCTTCGCGTAGGCCATCGGCGCCATGACGCGGTAGGTTTGCAGCGCCGCGTGATCCGGCAGGTATGCGCCGTTCACCCACGGGGTCGCTTCCGAGCACATGGAGTCGCTCAGCGCCCAGAACATATTGCGCCAGGCCACCACTTCACCCAGATCGGCCTGTACGCCGCGGAACTCGGCCGTACCGGTGCACTCCAGCGATTTTTTCAGCAGGGCGGTGATGAAGTCGAGCTTCACCGCCAGACGTACGCAGGCCTGGAGTGGGTACATTCGCGCGAATCCGCCCTCCATGGTCCAGCGGCGGCAGCGGTCGAAATCGCGGTATATCAGCACGTTCTCCCACGGGATCAGCACGTTATCCATCACCAGGATCGCATCGTTCTCGTCGAAGCGGCTGGTGAGCGGGTAGTCGTAAGGGGAGCCGGTCGCGCCGGCCACCAGCTCGTAGGAGGCGCGGGAGATCAGCTTCATGCCTTCGGCATCCATCGGGGCAACAAACATCAGGGCGAAGTCCGGGTTGTCGCCCATCACCTGCGCCGAGCCAAAGCCAATCATGTTGTAGTGGGTCAGCGCCGAGTTGGTAGCGACCACTTTCGCGCCGCTGACGATGATCCCGGCGTCGGTCTCTTTTTCCAGTTTGATATAGACATCTTTCACTTCGTCGGCCGGCTTGTGGCGATCGATCGGCGGGTTGACGATAGCGTGGTTAAAGTACAGGCCGGTTTCCTGAATGCGGGTATACCAGTTGCGGGCGTTCTGCTCGAACTGACCATAAAAAGCCGGGTTAGCGCCCAGCGCACAGCCAAAGGCCGCTTTGTAGTCCGGGGTGCGTCCCATCCAGCCGTAGCTCAAACGTGACCACTCGGCGATGGCATCGCGCTGCTGACGCAGGTCGTTGGCACTTTTCGCCACGCGGAAGAACTTATGGGTGTAACCGCCGCTGCCGGTATCGGTGTTCCAGCACAGCGTGTCCTGCATGTCGGGTTTGTGCAGCGCATCGTACAGCTGCGCGACCGAGGCCGCCGCATTGCGAAACGCCGGATGGGTGGTCACATCTTTTACGCGTTCGCCGTAGATGTAGATCTCCCGGCCATCCTGCAGGCTCTTCAGGTACTCTTCGCCGGTTAACGGGCGGGTAGTGCTAGCGCGGAAATCTTCAGGTTTCATGGCGACCTCTTCAGTATTTATCGGATATTAAATGTTAAATTTATGTGTTGTTTTTGTTGTTTAATTGAAGCGTGAGAGAGGCGGGACGTGAAGGGACGATTGGGTCAACGGCGGGTACTTTTCAGGCGGGTACGGGTTTTGTGATCGGGGTGGATTTTACCGGAGATACCGGTCTGAATTTTTATCATTTATTCCTTTGAGAGATGGTTAGCACGAAGAGAAATTCGCGGCCAGGAGGCTAAGGGGAAGGATTATGTCGCTGCGGTGGTAGTTCCGTTTTAGTTAATCACTACAAAAAAGCTCCCAGAAATGGCAGGCGCGATAGGCAAGGAGGAAAAAGAGAGAAAGACGCTGAGGTAAAAGTCAGAAAAGGGGCTTGAAACATTTAACTAATTATTAATCCAGTCGCTCGCGTGGCATTCAGGACGTCGGTGATCGTCATTAACAGAGCTTGTTCCTGCCTGGTGAATCCACTGAAATCATTGCCAACCTGTTCTTAGCGTTCAGTCATGCAATACATCGCATCATTAAGAATCATTTCTGCCTCAATAGTCTGAAGCCTGAGGATAAATAGCGATATAAACGTAGCCGTAACCGGCTTAAGTCTCCGCTATGCAGGTCAGCCCGGGAAAATGACTCGCCACCTGATGCTGTTGGCGTGGATTTAACTCACCGGAAAACAGCATTGCTTCCAGCTTTTCTATGAACAGCGGAAAAGTCAGGCCAAGTTTTTGAAGTGCTACGGGTTAAAACTTCCCGTTAAACCAGCCCTGTCATCCAGGTTATGCAGCCAGTTTCCTTACTGAACCAGTCTTACCCCAAAGTGCGGGATGGGAGCACTTTGCAGCCTCCCATTCCTCAAAGATTGAAAACGACGTAATTACCCCTCCATTTATAAGCTGGTATGCTTATAACCAGCCTTGTTCGGCAAAAGACACAACTTCACTCCCCACGACGATGTGATCTAGTACCCGTATATCCACCAGAGCAAGCGCCTTTACTAACCGCTGAGTGATATGCCGGTCAGCCAGGCTAATGTCGGCCGTTCCCGAAGGATGATTGTGCGCCAGAATGACTGCCGCCGCATTATGGCGCAGAGCTGCTTTAACGACTTCTCGGGGATGCACTTCGGTGTGACTGAGTGTGCCCGCAAAAAGCGTTTCCTGCTCAAGCAAGCAATGTTGGTTATCGAGATACATCACGATAAAAACTTCCCGCTCCTGGCTGACCATTTTTAATTGCAGCCAGGCTTTAGTCATGCTGGCGGAAGTAAATGACTGCCCCGGTTGGCGCCGGTATTTCTCCAGCAGACGCAGCGCGCGATGGATAAGGCGTTGTTCATTGATCGATAGATTCGACACGAAAGTCAGTTGAGACACAGCAGCTCCTTTAATTAAAAAAATCGCTGTTGCGTGCAACAGCGGCCTGTACAAGGAAAGAAAGAATCATGAGATGTGGTCGTAAAGCTGTTAGTCAACACGGCTCTGGAAAGCTGCATCTCAGCGTGCATACTGGCCAGACAGATCAATATTCTGCTGATTTAACAGGCTTTGGTAGATGTAGACGCGTAAGCCCAGGTTCGCTGCATCACTGCAATCATTAATGAGACTATATGGAATATTATCACCGTCATTTCCGACGTGACCGGCAACAGGTATTAATAATGATCCTCTAACCGGAATAACGCCCGATAATACGTGCAATGAAGCGGTTTAATCTTTCATATCCTTAATTTCAGGATTAAATGTGTTAAGTAGCAGGATAGCGATAAATTGCCGTGTTGAAGTCACAACAACGCTAATAATGTGCAGAAGGTAGTCTACCCAAAACGCCAGGTTAATGCCGCTTGTGCTAACGCCTGCATGGAGGGTGGAGGTAACAACAGGGTTTCCATGGCATCGCGTTTCTCCTCCACACGGTCAAAGATGCCCAGCACTTCGTACGCCCCCTCAATGACTTTCTCCACCACGTTGCCTTTGTGAGGCACGCGCACCTCGCCAAAACTCTCTCCGCAAATCAAACCATTCTGACAAACTGATCTGAATAAACCCGGCAACATCTGATAGGAGCTGGAGCCATCATGGCTGTTCAGCAAAATGATCTCCGGAACTTGTTTACCGGTAACATGTCCTTCACGACGCAGGCGAAGCATATGTTTGGTATGTTCACGTTTATCCGGATTCCGGACACGGGTCTGGCAGGCAAAGAAGGGCTGGAACCCTTCATTCTTCAGATTATCCAGCAGTGTGAAAGTGGGAATGTACGTATAACGCGCGCTGCGGGATTCATGTTTTCTTCGCTGAATACACTCGGTACATAATGCATGAGTTCCTCATGGGTTAAAGGACGGTCACGACGAACGAGATTCACCGCACCAAAGCGGGATGCTAATTGGGTCATAATGGGCTCTCTGATAGTGGGCTCACGGCTTCTGCCTGTGGCAGAAGCCGTGAGGGAGTCAAAAGAAGAAATTCCAGATGCTGCGGGCTGTGCTGACTAAGGTATCAATGACTTTGCGGACAACATGGGTGACCGCGCGGGGAAGCGGAAACTCATCAACGCACGCGCTCAGCGTTTCATCGAGCACATCACCGAAATCCTGACGGGCTTTTTTTAATACGGTTTCGTTACGGTAAAGCGGGTTAACCAGGGAACTGACCGCACTGCTGGAGCGGGCGGGAAGAGACTTAAACATTTTTTCTACCAGCGCCTGCATTTGCCAGCCAGTGTCCGCAGAGACTGTCACGATAGGGAGTGACGGGGCACGGAATAAGAGGCGAATAACGTCAGTTTTATCCTGCATGTGAACTAATTGAGCAGCTGAAGGCGTATTCAACGCACCATCCCATTCACGACAGGGTTCTGTTTTGTCTCCCTGCGAAACGATAACCAGAACCTTATCGCTATGTTGTGTGCCGGGTCGTAAGACATTATGCCAGAACTCCCCATCAACCGACAGCGCCCGGTCATCTGCCTTAATCAGCCATAGTATTAAATCCAGCTCAGGCAATACTGACTGATATAGTGCACGATATTCTTCATCATATTCCTGACTTTCTCCCACACCGGGCAAATCAATAAGCGTCACAATGCGGTTACCCGCCTTTAAGTGAAAACGCTGGGGTTCACGAGTACAGGCCCGGGAATGACCAACTGCTGATACCGGCTTCTGAAATAGGGCATTACACAGGCTGGATTTTCCCGCCCCCGTTTTGCCCATAATACCAATCACTGGCTGGTAATTAATGACACTGTCCAGACGCTGGATAATCCCCTGGGCTACAGTTGAGGGCAGGATTTCAAGGGGGGAGTGTAACAGCTTAAATGCAGACTTTTCGTCCATAGATATCACCTTTGTGAATAGCTAAAAGAAGAGGAATACTTACGTATCCCTCGCAGATTCACTGGAGTAATATATAGCTGAGAATTATTTAAAATTGTCCAAATTTACTTTTATGCCTTTCATATTCCTCAGCAATCAGGCGATTCATAAAATCATCACGTTTGATTCCAGCGAGCATAATCATCTCATTCAGTTTTTCATTGTTATTCAGGGATAGCAAAAAATTCTTATTAATATTGCCCTTGCCCGCCTTTTCCCGGTGTTTATGCGAGGACAGTGCGCTTTTTATCTTTCGCAGAAACAACTCTTTTTTCTCTGGTGTATCCAGAATGCAATCATAAAAACCGGTGAGGCATATCTTCCTGTCTTCATCACTAATCGGGGAGAAGTGTCTGGTGATATTATCATGCAGTTTTATTGAGTAACGCCACAGATAATTTATTACATCTGCACTTTCATTAACAAATGGGTCAGATGTATTTTCTTTTCTTTGCCAGTCACCTTTGAAGTTGTTGAGTAATTCTCTTTTTCGGTTGCCTGATTCATTCAGGGAATCAAAATATTCTACCAGAGCTTCGAATCTCCCCCTGTGTTCTGGAAATGCATCACCACGTCTGTAACTATAATGAATAGTTTGATGCCATAACCATAAACAAATCCTTTTGTTATTTTTAATTCAGTCAAATTCTGTTAGTGGTAAAATTTCATCTTTGCAGAAGGACTCCATTCTTTTCACGAACTCGTTTATATCTCTTTCATCTCCCCTAAAGGAAGAATTAAGAACGTTATTAATCCAGTAGCATGTTTCATCAACATTCCCGGATTTATCATTCCAGTTAAAGTCAGTTTTAACCTTTATTTTTGCATTATTAACCTGTTCAATGTAGCGAACATAAAACTGGCATTTTCTGACATCTTTTTCTGAAACATAATCACGATCCATTAGTACTCACCTATTCAAAAAATTCACACCGTGATTTTATCATGAATTCGAGTGATTTTATGGTTGTTTTATCATAAAACTATAGCGCTTTTATCAAGAATTCAGCGTGACTTACTTGAACACCCGAGCTTTATCATCACTGATATGAACCAGTCTCAATGAGTGTAAAAATTGCGATTTAACCACACAGTTTTACGAGTCTGCGGTGGGAGCTTTTCTGCCGTTGGAGCCTGATAAACAGAGGCGTAAAAAGATGGATTGGATACCGTAACCCAAAGTGTGAGGCAGTTAGGATTAAATAAGGTTATTACTGTTATTCTGAATAATATCTGTCCCGCTATGAATATTAACCCTCACAAGCAAACCCATTAAAACCGTCACCAACATCAATCAGATTAAAACTTACGTCCTCCTCACATGTTCATGAAACGACATAATGAGGGATACACCATGAGAGCACACCGTATTACAAATCCTAATCACCCGACAAACCCTGAACTGGAATCTCAGTTACACCATCATGTTGATAATCTCTTCCGAAGATATTCAAAGCTTATTCTGCTGAGAATTGACTTTGCTTATCTGAGTCACTTATCTGAATTCACTCATCAGGATGTTCATGGCCTGTGTGCCGATATGGTTCTACTGGAAACCCGGCTAGTCGATATCAATGGCATTGCCGGTTATACCTGGGTGGCCGAATATGGAACGGATCATCGCTATCATGCTCACTGTGCAGTATTCATTAATGGACAGTTACGTAATAAAGCCTGGCCGATATTCCTTGAGATAGAGAAACAGTGGAAGAGTGTCACTGACAATGAAGGGTACGCCCATCGATGCACACCTCAGCGCCATTATAGAGTCAGGAGTGAAGAGATGACTGAACATGATAACGAATCGGGTGTGAAAGCCATGAAATATATTCTCAGCTATATGGCAAAGACAGAGCAAAAGCCTGATGGAGTTCTCAGCAGATTCAGCTCAATACCCGATAAATCTCGCAGAGGGAGGCCAAGACAGCGTGATTGAAAGACTTTAGTTTCGGTGGGCTGATATCTGTTAAAGAATGATAGTGAGTTTAATAGCATTCTGTATAATACTCTTAATGAGTATAACTGATAAGAACGTGTTAATATATGAGAAATTACCTTCCTGACTATCGTTCAACTGCCAATATCAGACTAAAGAGTGCTCTGTCTGCCCGAACGATAAACATTTTTAAATGATGCAGGGTGGTCTGTTTCCTAAAATACTCAACAGGAAGGAATGCCTCCGCTTATTTTTGAAAGGGCTTCAAAAGCAAATAACTTAATTATACGGATACTTACAAATCAATAAAACAGACTGTATATCTGTTTTCACGCTGATAATTCGCAGCCAATGCTGAATAAAATGATATGAGAGAAGTTTCTACTTATCTAATCCCTGCCATACTCATGCAAAGCATACTTCTCTTCATAATTACAGCCTCATAAACAAGGCAAAAGTTATCTATTTATTTTTGAGGAAATCTATTTTCAAATATTTTTCTGTATAAACGACAGAATCTTTATAATTAACCGCAAGGTTCCCTACGGCAAGCAGCTGAATTTTATTTGTTAGAATCCTGTAGCTACACTAATTATGATTAATGCCTAAATAGCTGCGCCTAATACCGCTACACTTTTGCCTGACCATGTTTTCCTCCGGGGAATGGGCTGGCGGTTTCCATAAAATGGCGGACCTTTTTCAGTAACTGCCACATTGAGCGGCACTGATGATTACGGGTTATCGTGTCATGAAGTGCCTGCCATAGCCGTTCCACATGATTCACCCACGGCGAGTAAACCGGCTGGTAAATTACCCTGAACTTGGGATTTGCTTTCAACCAGCGCTGTGTTTCGCGGCTTTTATGGATAATGTAGTTATCAACGATCAGCGTGATTGTTTTCGCCCGCCGGTAAGTGGCTTTCAGGTGCTTCAGCAGAGCGATAAACAGCGCTGAACTTTTGCTGTTGCCGCCCACGTAGCTGACTTTACCCGTGCCACTGTGCAGTGCGCCGGCCAGATAGTATTTTTCGTTCTGCCCCGGCGTCACTACCCGTTTCTGCTGTCCGCGCAACTGCCAGTCCGCACCGATTTTAGGATTAAGGTGGATATCCACTTCATCTTCATAAAATACCGGATGCTCTGCGCTGCATTCATCCAGCGCTTTGTGGATTACCGCCATCTTTTCATCTTTATGTGGGTCACGGATACGCAGAGTTGGCGCGGCCCTGCGCCATACAAGCCCCGCAGATGGCAGCCAGCGGCGAACGGTTCCTGCATGTAACTGGCAACCGGTTATCTCATTGATTTTTATTGCCAGTAATTCGGTGCTCCAGCGTGAACGTTGATAACCAAAATCGCCGGGAGAATGCTTTATCAGCTCACGTAACAGGGTGCAGATATGTTCAAAAGGCCAGCGTCGGGAGCGCCCTGCGGGTAAGGATTTCAGGCCTTCAATACCTGAGTGCGTAAACCAGTTAATCCAGCGACCAACGGATGAACGGGCACAACAGAGAGTTCTGGCAACATCGCTGACCCGTTCACCCCGATGAAGCATCAGCATGGCCGTGAGTCTGCGGGCATGATTTTTATCACGCGTTTTATGAATAGCTTTCTGCATCAGGCGTCGTTCGCCACGGGGTATTGGTACTATGATCGGCATCGCTCAGTCCGGTTGGTGATTTTGGTTGGTTTGGCGATTGATCAGATCGCACAATCCGGGCTGAGTTCCCTTTCAGTGATCTACTATTCCGCGCAGCTATTTAGGGCACATCTAGTTACCAAGAGCGCCCTTTCAGTAAGTGGGATTACTATCTACCTTATCCTTGCCCAGCATGCAAAATCACATCAGATCCCTCTGCAGAGCAGTATCTGAAGGGGTGCACGTAAATCAATATTTACATAGCTTCGGTAAGTATAGCGCCATCTTGGAAAGAGCGAACCTGGCTATTTCAGGGGAGTAAGAGTTAAGACACCGGTACCTTCTGCGCCCGATACCTGCTCGGCGAGCACCCCACCAGCCGGTTAAAAAATCGGGCGAAATAGGCCGGGTCTTTAAACCCCAGCTGCCAGGCAATCTCGTTTACCGCGCTGTCGGAAAAGACCAGCAGCCGCTTGGCTTCGCGCAGCTGGCGGTCGAAGATCAACCGCTTCGGCGGGCGGTTGGCGAAGCGGCGGCAGATATCGGTCAGGCGCGATTCGGTAAGGTGCAGCGCGCTGGCGTAATCCGGCACCGTCCAGTGCTGGTGGAAGTGGCCGTCGACCATCTGGTTAAAACGCTGGAACAGTTTCAGTTCGCCGCGCATGCCGTTGGCCGCATGATCGTCAAGACTGGCGTTGCGCAGCAGCAGGGTAAACACCGCCTGGGCCAGCAGCACCAGTGTATGCTCCCGCCCGGGAAGCTGGGCGGTGGATTCCCGTTGAATCAACCTCCAGTAGTGAGAAAGCGCCGCCAGCTCATCCGGTTTATCGGCTAATGAAAGGCACATGCCCGGCAGCCCGAAGGTCTCCCGGGTGCCGGGATAGAGCACTTCCAGCAGCGGCCAGATCAGATCTTCATGCACCGTCAGTACGTGTCCGTCGCTGTCTGATTCGGTATAAAACGCGTGCGGCACCGATGGCGGGGTGAGGACAAACAGCGGGGCCTGCACCGAGTAGCGGTGATCGTCCAGCTGCAGCTCGATCTGCCCGGTATCAAGAAAGTGCATCTGAAAATAGCGGTCGTGGCGATGGGCCTGCATATCGCGGCCAAAAAAGGCCGCCATACGCGCAAAGGACTGGTAATGCACATCGTCCGTACCCAGGCTCTCGTCGTACTCTTTGCTGATGTCGATATTGGTAATCGGGCTCTGGCACATAACCGCTCCTCAGTGGATCTTCTGCGTCGCTATGTCTGGCACGCTTGCACGGCTCTCCTGCCGGGACATCGGAATACGCGTCAGCACCAGCGCACCCACGACCAGCAGCCCGGCGACGAACCACAGCCCGGAGCTGAAGCTGCCGGTGGCATCGCGCAGGATGCCAATCAGCAGCGGACTGACGGCGGAGCCGACGTTGCCGATGGCGTTGATCACCGCCAGCGCCACCGCCCGGGACTGCAGGCTAATAACCTGATCTGGCGTGGTCCAGAAGATCGCCATGGCGGTAAACGATCCGGTTGAGGCCATGATGATGCCAAGCAGCTGGATCAGGCTGTGATCGGTGGCCGAGGCCAGCATCCATCCCGCCGCTGCGAAGAGATACGGCAGGATGGTGTGCTTTTTTCGCTCTTTCAGCCTGTCCGAGCGGCGGCTCCACCACAGCATGCCAAGGATGGTACAAAACTGCGGGATCGCCGCCAGCAGGCCAATCACGATATTGCTGCTGCCGGTGTTAAAGCTCTGCAGGATCTGCGGCGTCCAGATGTTGATGGCGCTCAGGGTGTTGGTCAGACAGAAATAGGCAAGCGTGTAGAGCAGCACCGCCGGAGTCAGCACTTCACGTAGCGTCGAGCGCGGCGTAGCGGCATGCGCCACGGCGTTCTCCTGCTCGCGGGCGATCATCGTTTTCAGGGTCTGCTTCTCTTCGTCGTCCAGCCAGGTGGCCTGATCCGGCGTGTCGTTCAGGAAGAACCAGGTCACCACGCCAAGCACCACCGACGGCAGTCCCTCCAGCAGGAACAACCACTGCCAGCCCTTCAGGTTCCACAGCCCGTCCAGCGCCAGAATATAGCCCGAGAGGATCGAGCCGAGCATCATGGTCACCGGCATGGCGATCATAAACAGCGCGTTGGCGCGGGCGCGATGATAGGCGGGGAACCACCAGGTCAGATAGACCAAAATCCCCGGCAGGAAGCCGGCTTCGGCAATGCCCACCAGCATACGCAGAACGTAGAGCGTCTGCGGGCTGGTGGCGAACATGGTGCAGGTCGAGGCGATGCCCCACACCACCATGATCCCGGCGATCCAGCGGCGCGCGCCGATCTTCGCCAGCATGATATTGCTGGGGATCCCGCACAATACATAGGTGACGTAAAACAGCGTGGCGGCCAGGCCAAACATGGTTGAAGTCAGGCCCAGATCTTTCCCCATCGTCAGCCCGGCAAAGCCGATGTTGATGCGATCGAGGAACGAGAAGACGAACAGAATAAAGAGAAACACGATCAAACGACGGAACAGCTTATTAATGACGCGATGTTCAACGGCTTTATTATCTTGCAGGGTAGAGGTCGTCATGGTGCGCTCCAGATCTTACGTTTAGTAGACGGATTTATTGTTATTAACTGACGTAACCGGTTTATCGATAAAGCGTGCCGCCAGCGCCTCGGCGCTACGGGCGAGCAGGGTGGTATCCACGCCGACGGCAACAAACAGCGCCCCGAGTTCGAGGTAGCGACGGGCCAGCTGTTCGTTGGCCATCAGGATGCCGGGGGCTTTACCCGCGGCACGGATCTGCGCGATCGCCTGCTCAATGGCGGCCTGCACCTCCGGGTGCTGGGGGTTACCGGCAAAGCCCATGTCGGCGCTGAGATCCGCCGGGCCGATAAAGACGCCGTCCACCCCGTCCACGTCCAGGATTTGCGGCAGGTTCTTCAGCGCCTCGCGGGTTTCAATTTGCACCAGCACGCACATGGCCTCATTGGCCTGATGCAGGTAATCGGGAATGCGGTTCCAGCGTGACGCTCGCGCCAGCGCGCTGCCGACGCCGCGAATGCCCGCAGGCGGATAACGTGTCGAGCGCACCGCCAGACGCGCTTCGTCCGCATTCTGTACCATCGGCACCAGCAGGGTCTGCGCGCCCACATCCAGCAGCTGTTTGATCTGCACCGGATCGTTCCACGACGGGCGCACCACCGGCTGGCTGGGGTAGGGGGCCACGGCCTGCAACTGGGTCAGGACGGTTTGCACGTTGTTGGGGGCGTGCTCGCCGTCGATCAGTAGCCAGTCGAAGCCTGCTCCGGCCAGCAGTTCGGCGCTGTAGCTGCTGGTCAGCCCCAGCCATAAGCCGATTTGCGGTGTTCCGGCTTTCAGGGCGTCTTTAAAGGCGTTATTCATGCTCTTTCCTTATACAAAGCGGCAGCTGATGGAGCCCATGTTGCCGTAATCGACATGGAAGGTGTCGCCCTTGCTGGCGGTGACCGGGCGGGTGAAGGAGCCGCCGAGGATGATCTGTCCCGGCTCCAGCTGCACGTCATACGGCGCCAGCTTGTTCGCCAGCCAGGCCACGCCGTTGGCCGGGTGGTTGAGCACCCCCGCGGCGACGCCAGTCTCTTCGATCACCCCGTTGCGGTAGAGCAGGGCGGAGATCCAGCGCAGATCCAGCTCGTCCGGGCGGATCGGGCGGCCACCGAGGATCACCCCGGCGTTGGCGGCGTTGTCGGAGATGGTGTCGAACACTTTGCGCGGGCGCTGGGTTTCAGGATCGATGTTGTGGCAGCGGGCGTCGATCAGCTCCAGCGCCGGGATGACGTAATCCGTGGCGTTATAGACGTCGAACATCGTGCAGTTCGGGCCGCGCAGCGGTTTCGCCAGCACGAAGGCCAGCTCCACTTCGATGCGCGGGACGATAAAGCGGTCGGTGGGGATATCGCTGCCGTCGTGGAAAAACATGTCGTCGAGCAGGGCGCCGTAGTCCGGCTCGCTGATCTGCGAGCTGGCCTGCATCGCTTTTGAAGTCAGGCCGATCTTGTGGCCCTTCAGGGTGCGGCCTTCGGCGATTTTCAGGCTCACCCATTCGCGCTGCACGGCGTAGGCGTCTTCAATAGTGATCGCCGGGTAATCCAGCGAGATCGCGCGGATCTGCTCCCGGGTCTGTTCCGCCTGATGCAGGCGATGGGCAATCAGGGTATGGGTCTGTTTGTCGAGCATGGCGGTTTCCTGTGGCATTGCCGGGTGGCGCTACGCTTACCCGGCCTGCGGTTCGGTGCTGCTGTTGCCGAGTGGCGCTTCGCTTACCCGGCCTACGGTTCGGTGCTGCTGTTGCCGGGTGGCGCTTCGCTTACCCGGCCTACGGTTCGGTGCTGCTGTGCCGGGTGGCGCTTCGCTTACCCGACCTACGGTTCGGGGTCGTTGACGTTGTAGGCCCGGTAAGCGAAGCGCCACCGGGCGTGAGGGCGCGCTACTTAAATAAGGCGTGCACATTGTTTTGCTTAAAGTTCAGCGTCGGGTGCAGCTCTTCGATTTCAAACGACAGCGCCAGGTAACGGGCGTCCATCAGCCCGGCGAAATGGTCTTTAATCAGCGCAAACAGCATCTCACCCACCTGCTGACGGCTCTCAAGGCTGCGCCCGGCACCGATTTTCAGCGTCATGTGCACAAAGGCGTAATCGTGCCTGCCGTCGGCCATCTGCCAGGTGTCCACCCAGTGCGCGCGGCTGCGGATCCCGCCGAGGGGGAAGATCCCGGTGGCGGCCAGCGCCTCGTTGACGCGGGCAAACAGGCCCGGCAGGTCGGCCTGCTCGCGGATGTTGTCGGTACATTCGACAATAAAGTGCGGCATGGGGCGTCCTTAAGCGGGCAGAGGGAAGACGGCGTTAACCTGGCCGGTGCCGGAGCTGGGGAACAGCTCGGTGAGAAACTCCACCTTACCGTCGTAGTTGTCCCAGCCGAGCATGCCGAGCAGCATCACCGTGTCGTGCATATTGCCTTCGCCGTAGCAGTAGTCGGCATACTCCGGCAGCATGCTGCAAAACTCCCTGAACTGGCCTTCGCGCCACAGCTTCACCACCCGCTCGTCCATCTGGCGATCGAACTCGCGGGTGTAGCTGTTCATCCCTTCCTCTGCGCGCTGGTCGTCGATAAAGCGGTGCGACAGCGAGCCGCTGGCCAGCACCGCCACGGTGCCGTCATATTTTTCAATGGCGCTGACGATGGCCTCGCCCAGCCTGCGGCTGTCGGCAAAGTCATGCACGGTGCAGAACGCCGAGATGGAGACCACTTTGAAGTGCTTATCGTCATTCATGTAGCGCATCGGCACCAGGGTGCCGTACTCCAGCTTCAGGCTCGGGATGTTGTGCGCTTTGGCGCGCACGCCCATCGCTACCGCTTCGTCGGCAATCAACTGGCCCAGCTCGGGGTTGCCGTCGTAGTCGTAGGTCATGTCGCGGATAAAGTGCGGCATCTCGTTGCTGGTGTAGATGCCTTTAAAATGGTCCGCACAGTTGATGTGGTAGGCGCTGTTTACCAGCCAGTGGGTGTCGAAGACGATGATGGTATCGACCCCCAGCTCGCGGCAGCGTCTGCTGATCTCTTTATGTCCGTCGATAGCCCCCTGACGGCAGCCAAAGTTTTTACCCGGTATCTCAGAGAGATACATCGACGGCACGTGAGTAATTTTTGCGGCCAACGCTAACTTGCCCATCTCATACCCCCCATTTTGGGATCGGATGATCGCCCATGGAGATACAGACGTTTTTCATCTCCGCGAACACCTCAAAGCTGTATTCCCCGCCTTCGCGGCCGGTGCCGGAGGCCTTCACGCCGCCAAACGGCTGGCGCAGATCGCGCACGTTCTGGGTGTTCACAAACACCATGCCCGCTTCGATGTTGCGGGCCAGGCGCAGCACCTTGCTGACGTCCTGGGTCCAGATGTAGGAGGCCAGGCCGTACTCCACGTCGTTCGCCAGCCGCAGCCCTTCGGCTTCATCTTTAAATGGCAGCAGGCAGGCCACCGGGCCGAAGATCTCCTCCTGGGCCACGCGCATGCGGTTGTCGACATCCGCCAGCACTGTCGGACGCAGGAAGTTGCCGCCCTTCAGGTGGGCAGGCAGATCGGCTGGTTTGTCCGGGCCGCCCGCCAGCAGGGTGGCACCTTCTTCAATGCCGAGGCGGATATAGCCGGAGACCTTCTCCCAGTGCTGCTGGCTAATGAGTGCGCCAATCTGGGTGTTCGGATCGGTCGGGTCGCCTACGCGCAGGCGGTTGGCGCGCTCGGCAAAGCGTTTGACGAATTCCGGGTAGATGCTCTGCTGAATGAAAATGCGCGAGCCGGCGGTGCAGCGCTCGCCATTGATCGAGAAGATGGTGAACAGGGCGGCGTCCAGGGCGCGTTCGATATCGGCATCCTCAAAAATCAGCACCGGAGATTTGCCGCCCAGCTCCATCGAGTATTTTTTCAGTCCGGCGGTCTGCATGATGCGGCGTCCGGTGGCGGTGCCGCCGGTGAAGGAGACGGCGCGTACATCGTGATGGCGCACCAGCGCGTCGCCTGCCGTTGCGCCATAGCCCTGCACCACGTTCAGCACGCCTGCCGGAATACCGGCTTCCAGCGCCAGCTCGCCCAGACGGTCGGCGGTCAGCGGGGAGAGTTCAGACATCTTCAGCACCGCGGTATTGCCCAAGGCCAGGCAGGGCGCAACCTTCCAGGTGGCGGTCATGAACGGCACGTTCCACGGTGACACCAGGGCACAAACGCCTACCGGCTGCACCAGGGTGTAGTTGAGCATCTTGTCGTCGACCGGGTAGGTCTTGCCGTTCATCTGCTGGCACACTTCGGCGAAGAACTCGAAGTTGTGCGACGCCCGGGGGATCAGCACGTTTTTAGTCTGGTGGATCGGCAGGCCGGTATCGGCGGTCTCCATCGCCGCGATCTCGGGCACGTTCTGGTCGATGAGATCGCCCAGACGGCGCATCAGGCGCGCGCGCTCTTTCATCGGCAGGTTGGCCCATTTTGGGAACGCCGCTTTCGCCGCCTCTACCGCCTGGTTAATTTCGGCTTCACCGCCCGAGGCCACTTCCGCCAGCACCTCGCCGGTAGCCGGGTTGGTGGTGTGGAAAGTCTCGCTACCCGCCACGTTTTTGCCGTTGATCCAGTGGTTTATCTTTTTCATTACTTTGCCTCCTCGCTGACAATCCGGTTGACCAGACGGCCAACGCCTTCCACTTCCACTACCACTTCATCGCCCGGGCGCACGTCGGCCAGCCCTTTTGGCGTGCCGGTAGCGATCATGTCGCCCGGCTGCAGGGTCATAAACTCACTCAAATACGCGATCAGGAACGGGATGCTGAAGATCAGATCCGCGGTGCTACCCTGCTGACGCAGCTCGCCGTTGATCCAGGTGCGCAGGGTAAGGTTGTGCGGATCGGCAATCGCCGATTTATCGACGATCTGCGGGCCGATGGGCGTCAGGCCGTCGCGGCTTTTCACCCGCAGGTTCGGACGGTAGTAGTTTTCCAGGTAATCGCGGATCGCGTAGTCGTTGCAGACCGTGTAGCCCGCCACGTAGTCCATGGCGTCGGCTTCGGTGACGTTACGCGCGGTTTTGCCGATCACCACCACCAGCTCGGCTTCATAGTGCATGTACTCGACGTTGTCCGGGCGCACGGAAGTCTGGTTGTGCTCGTTAAAGGTGTTCGGCGCTTTGATAAATACCAGCGGCTCGGTGGGCGGTTTAAAGTCCAGCTCGCTGGCGTGATCGGCGTAGTTCAGCCCCAGGGCAAACAGCGTGCCGCTGGTGGAGAGCGGCCAGGCGAAGGTGCGTTCTTTTGCCAGCTCGCGGGCGTTGACCACGCTGTTTTCCAGCGTCGGCAGCCCTTCAGCCAGCACGCGCACGCGGTCGCCCGGGTGCAGGGCCACGCGGGACTGCGGGGTGCCCAGCAGAATGGCGTCGCCCGGATTGAGGGTGGCGAAGGCGCTCAGTTCGCTCAACAGGGTGGTGGCGTTGCGCTGCAGATCGGCAGTGCTCCAGCGATCCACTTCCTGGCCGTTGATCTCGGTGACGATCGTCAGGTTATCGACGTTATTAATCGACGCGCTTTCACCCACGGGGCAGAACCCGTCCCGGCATTTGGCTTTGATCGCCGGGCGGTAGAAGCTCTCCTCCGGCAGGCTTACCTCGTTCGCCAGCGCGTACCCCGCAATGTAGTCGGCGGCTTCTTCCGGTCTGATTTTGCTCGCGGTTTTACCAATAATCAGCGCGACCGTCGCGCCGCTCAGCACCTGTTCGCCTTCGGGATGCGGGATGGCATCGCCGGAGCGGATCAGGGTATTGCGCGGTTTGATAAACCAGACGGCGGTTTTCGGCGGCGTGTTGTAAGGGGGCTGGTTAAATGCGTCGCGCCAGGCGTCGAGCTGGCTGCGGTGATTGAGTGCCACCGCGAAAACAGTACCTTTCATTCCTTTCTCCTCAGGCCCGGTTAACGGGTTTTGAGTTCATTAATATGTTAATGATTAGGTTTTAGCCCCTCGCTGTGCATTTGGCAAACAGAAGTAAATAATTTGTGATATCAATAACAATAAATTTACATGTGTTTTAGTTTTATTTTATAAATCATCGACATAATATTTTTATGTGATATCTGTTAGACTTTTTGTCCGCGCCGCAGGTGCCGGAAAGCCGCATGAGGCATTGATTGTTTCGTTATTAATGATGTTGAGGTGGGAGCGCCATGCACGATTCGTTAACTATCGCACTACTCCAGGCGCGGGAAACCGCGATGACTTTTTTTCGCCCGATTATCAAGCAGCACAATCTGACGGAGCAGCAGTGGCGGATCGTACGCGTGCTGGCGGAACACCCGTCGATGGATTTTCACGATCTGGCTTTTCGCACCTGCATTCTGCGTCCGAGCCTGACCGGCATCCTCACGCGCATGGAGCGCGACGGGCTGGTGCTGCGCTTAAAGCCGCTCAACGACCAGCGCAAGCTGTACGTCTCCCTGACGCAGACCGGGCAGAAGCTGTATGAAAACGCGCAGGCGCAGGTGGAAGAGGTTTACCGGCAACTCGAGGCGCAATATTCGCCAGAGAAGATGCAACAGCTGACCGCGCTGCTGCGGGAGTTTATTGCACTGGGCGATCGGCAGAATGCCAGACAGGAAGATGAGTAGGGACGTTCGCTCATCAGCACGATTTCCGTAAAGTTTTCGCTTCCCAGGCCGAAAATTCTGTACCTGTCTGGTGGAATGAGAAATCATGTTAAATCGTATCAAGATTTTTACCAGCTTATTGCTGGTTTTGGTTATTTTTGGCCTTTTACAACTCACATCCGGTGGTCTTTTCTTTAATGCCTTAAAGCATGACAAAGAAAACTTCACCGTCCTGCAAACCATTCGTCAGCAACAATCCACGCTTAACAGCAGCTGGGTCGCGTTGCTGCAAACCCGTAATACCCTGAACCGCGCGGGTATCCGCTACATGATGGATCAGAACAACATCGGTAGCGGTGCGACCGTAAACGATCTGATGCAGATTGCTTCTGCTTCCCTGAAGCAGGCGGAAAAAAGCTGGGCGGAATACGAAGCCCTGCCGCGTGACCCGCGTCAGAGCGAAGGCGCCGCGCTGGAAATCAAACGTAACTACGACATCTATCACGGTGCGCTGGCCGAGCTGATCCAGCTCCTGGGCGCAGGCAAGATTAACGAGTTCTTCGATCAGCCTACCCAGAGCTACCAGGACGGTTTTGAGAAGCAGTACGTTAACTATTTGCAGCAGAACGATCATCTGTACCAGACTGCCGTCGATGACAGCAACAGCTCCTACAGCCAGGCCATCTGGATCCTGCTCAGCGTGCTGATCCTGGTGCTGGTGGTGATCGTTGCCGTCTGGGGTGGCATCCGTCACGCCCTGATCGTGCCGCTGAACCGCCTGACCGACAGCATTCGCCATATCGCCAGCGGCGACCTGGTGAAGCGCATCGAGGTGGAAGGCTCTAACGAGATGGGTCAGCTGGCCGATACGCTGCGTCATATGCAGGCTGAACTGATGCGTACCGTGGGCGACGTGCGTAATGGCGCCAATGCCATTTACAGCGGTGCGAGCGAAATCTCCATGGGCAACAACGATCTCTCCTCCCGTACCGAGCAGCAGGCCGCTTCCCTGGAAGAGACCGCTGCCAGCATGGAAGAGCTGACCGCTACCGTGAAGCAGAACGCCGAGAACGCCCGTCAGGCTAGCCATCTGGCGCTGAGCGCGTCCGAAACCGCGCAGAAAGGCGGTAAAGTGGTGGATAACGTGGTGCAGACCATGCTTGACATCGCCGGCAGTTCGCAGAAGATTGCCGACATCATCAGCGTGATCGACGGTATTGCTTTCCAGACCAACATCCTGGCGCTGAACGCCGCGGTTGAAGCGGCGCGTGCCGGTGAGCAGGGTCGTGGTTTTGCGGTGGTGGCCGGTGAAGTGCGTAACCTGGCGCAGCGCAGCGCCCAGGCAGCCCGCGAGATCAAGAGCCTGATTGAAGACTCCGTGGGTCGCGTTGAGCTGGGTTCTACCCTGGTTGAGAGCGCCGGTGAAACCATGGGCGAGATCGTCAGTGCGGTAACCCGCGTGACCGACATCATGGGCGAAATCGCCTCTGCTTCTGACGAGCAGAGCCGCGGTATCGACCAGGTGGGTCTGGCGGTCGCCGAGATGGATCGCGTGACGCAGCAGAACGCCTCGCTGGTGCAGGAATCTGCGGCGGCGGCGGCGGCACTGGAAGAGCAGGCGAGCCGCCTGACTCAGGCGGTAGCGGTGTTCCGTATTCAGCAGGAGCAGCAGAAAGCCCGCGCGCACGCGGCGGTAAAAACCGTCGCAACGCCGTTAACGACGCGTAAAGCGGCCGTTTCCGACAGCGGTGATAACTGGGAAACCTTCTGATGTAAAAAAGCGCCCTGTTCAGGCAGGGCGCTTTTAGTTGCCGGGTGGCGGCTTCGCCTTACCCGGCCAACAAGACCGTAGGCCCGCGCAAGCGCAGCGCCGCCGGGCAATGCTCGTTACCCTTCGGCGTTCACCACTTTGATCTCCACCATGCCGATCCCCAGCTGGCGCGGAGAGTGACCCAGGATATTCCCCTCGTTGGTAGATTCCGGTGCCGGAGGCACAATCACCAGCGTATTGCTGCGCGACGGGTTGTCGAAATGCAGCGTGGTAGTGGTGACCTCATTACCGAGGGTCAGGGTTTGCTCTTTATCGCCTATCCGCACCGGAATAGGTTTATTGGCGTTTGGCCCCCAGGCTTTGGCGGTGATCACCAGGTCGAATTTCGTCGGCAGCGGCTGGTTGTATTCGATTTTCACCTCATTCCCCAGCTGGGCGTTAGACCAGCGTCCCCAGGATTCCGGGCGGGAAATGCCGCTGAACTGCTTCACCTCTTCCGGCGCACCGGCGACGTTAAAGATGAAGCTATCAGCTTTGTAGCGAATATCGTTATCGGACACTCTCAGCGTATCAACGTTATGCTGATACCGGTCAGTATTGATGACGGTATCTTTAAAGGCCGTTTTGCCCTTCCAATGCGCTTTATCGACACGCTGCACGGTTTGCTCGCCACCCAGCTGGCCCTGAGAAACACACCAGTCGGTGGAGAGCGCCAGCGGCGGCGACCACAGTTGACCCATCTTGTAGCAGCGATCGACCCAGACGAAGTTATCCCGCGGGGCGAAGTCGGCCAGCTGGTAGCGCAGCGGGGCGGAGTATTCGCTTTCCGGCATCGGTTCGACGCGCTTATCGGAGACGCGCAGCAACAGCGGCAGACGGAAGTGGCTCCCTGAGAACGCCATCATGCTTTTCTGACTGTCGATGGTGAAATCTTTCAGCTCTCTCGGGAAATTCCACAGGCGGATAACGTCCGGTTTCCACGCCAGCATTTTGTCCTTCATGTTGATGAATACCTCTGACAGCGACTGCCCGGAGAGGCTGCTGCGGCCGAGGCCGATAAAGTTATCCCCGCCGAGAATATCCAGCACCGTTGCGCCGTTATCCATAGTGTTGCGCTTAACGGCCATGACCTCCTGCTGAGGTTTGTCGCCACGCAGGATAAAGAACAGGTTGCTGCGATCCTGCTTGTTGAGCGCATCCCAGGCGGTGTTCTTCATCGCCAGATGATCGGAAGAGACCACAATGACCGTATTTTTAAAGTACGGCGAGGCTTTGATTTTTTCGATCAGCGCCGCGATATGCTCCTGGCTACAGCCCACCGCGCTGAACGACTGATTCGGTTTACCGTCAATCGCGTAGCTCTTGCGCTGGCAGGTGCGGGAGATAAAGCCATCCGGGTGGTGGGTATCTACCGTCAGGGCAAACAGCGAGAAGCGTTTACCGGACTGCGACAGCTCCTCGAATTTTTTCCAGGTTTCATCCAGCACCGTGTCGTCGTAGAAGCCCCAGTCGTTGCGGTATGCCGGGTCCGCGACGGTGGTTTTTAACTCCTCTGCGCCGTACAGGTGGTCAAAGCCGTGGGACTGCAGGAAGACGTCTTTCCCGGCGAAGCGCAGGTTGGCACCCTGCATGAAATAGTTCTCGTATCCGGAATTTTTCAGGATATCGCCAAGGCAGATATTCTTCGGGAAGAAGCTGGAGACCGAGGCCGAGGCGTTGCCTTCAAAGGGCGCGAACAGCGGGATGCCGCACTGAGACGCGACCATCCCGGCGATGGTGTAATCGGTGCCCGGTAGCTGTGCGGTGTGGCTGAAATCGATCCCTTCGTTCTTAATGGCACCCAGTTCCGGGGCGAGGTCCGGGAAGGCATTATTATCGAAATAGGTGCGCTCAAGACTTTCGCCATAGATATAGACGAGGTTGAGTTTCGGGTTGGGGATCGTTTTGCCCGGCTCTTTGTAATACGCCGCAAAGTCGGGATCGCCGTCGCGCGACTGCGATTTCACCAGCTCGGTGATCTGATGGAACGCCGGGCTGGCATCCACCGAGGCGAGCGCCAGCACCAGCGCCAGCAGGCTGTAGCCGAGGTGATGCGGATGATGACGGCGGCGGCGCAGGATCCAGCCCAGCAGGGCAAACACGCCCACCAGCGCAACCACCACGCCAACACCCGGAAGTATGTACTTACTAACCCCAGCGCCGGTCAGACTGTTGGTCAGGGTATAGAGGACGGCATCGTTAATACCATCCCCGGTAAAATAGTCGCTGGCGTAGAGAGTAATGTTTAAAACGACAAAAAGCCCCAGCACCAGAAGGGTGACGGCAAACCACCAGGTATTACGGCCCGCCTTGCGGGAATAAATCACCACCGAGGCGATAAACAGGGCAACAGAAATAAACTCTGACAACAACTTATCCTCAATAAGGGCAGTCGCTGGTTAGCGGACTAACTGTATAATTTTTGGGTTATACAATGTAATGGCGATGCCATTTAGCTGCAATTGTAGTGTCACGGAATTGTGCTGTTGTTAGGATTTGGTTTAGAAAACGCAATGTTTGACGGGCGTCGCTTTATGCAGAAGGTATAAAGGCCGCGACTCTCGTCGCGGCGCAGGGGGATCAGGAGATAAAGCTGAGTCCCTGTTTCAGGACAAAATCACAGGCCTGGGCTTTGACCTTTTTCGCCAGCGGCGTGTTGCCGATGGTTTCCAGATTAAGCTGCTCGCCGTTATTCGCATTCAGCAGACCCTGGATCCCTTCCAGATAGTTGGTGTCCTGCTGCTGCTCTTGCGGGGTTTCCAGCCCCAGTTTCCCTAATACCTGATTTTTAATATTGGTGGCATCGGTCATCGAGGCCAGCTTCTCTTTGGCGCAGTATTCAAGGATCCCGGCCGCGTTATTCATGTTGCTGGCGCTGAGCGACTCGGTGCCGCTGTTGAGCAGTCCGGTCAGCGAGGAGAGGGAGAGGCCGCCGTTCTGGGATGTGGTGGTACTGGTGCTGTTGTTGCCCGCGCTAAGCTGGCTGGCGGCGCTGTTGAGCGTATCCTGCCAGGAGGAGGCCGCCTGTGCCGCGCCGGTGACCAGCAGGGCGCTTAAGGCTGCGCTGAGAAGAAAATGTGTTTTCATAAAGGCTACTCTGTCGATGGCCCGCCGGGGCGGAATGGCTGGCAGTATAAACCCCCGCGGCACCCGACTTCCCGGGAAAATATCCTAATACTCTTTACCGGTAACGCGGTCGCGGTAGCTTTCCCAGTTAAAGTTTACCCATAAGCTGTTGCCGAGACGCATTCGATCCATGACGCGTTCACCCAGGAGACGGGTCATCTCGTCCATTTTATGGTTAGTCAGCATGCCGGTCGGGCGTTTGGAGGAGGAGCGACGATCGACGATCTGGTTAATAATCACCTTCTCGTAGCGCGATTCCGTCTGGACACCAATTTCATCAATGACCAACAGGTCAACGTTACTCAGATCGTTAAGCAGCTGTTCTTCGCTGGTGTCACGGTTGGCGAAAGTATCTTTCATGGCGGACATAATATCCGCCACGGTAATGATAAGTACCGATTTACCACGCAGCAGCAGCTCGTTGCAGATGGCGGCGGCAAGATGGTTTTTACCAGTTCCAGGTTTGCCTGAGAAGATGAAACTGGCGATGCTTTCGTCAAATGCCTCCACATACTGGCGGGCTTTCTGCAGGGCTGTCATTTGCCCTTCGTTCTCAACCCTGTAGTTATCAAACGAGCAGTTCTGATGCAGGGGACGGATGCCGGATCGGTTAAAGGTGCGCTGCATTTTCATGGCGCGGTTTTCACGGGTCAACGCTTCAGAACGTAGTTTTCCCTGCTCCTTTTGCCAAGCCAGTAACTCTTCGCCCGTCGTAAAAGTGGGTTTGATATTGGCTGGCATCATTTTTTGCAGCCGTTTCATTAAATCACCGACGTTTTTCATATCACCCTCTGAATCCCGGTGGGATCTGATTATCCGGTTCGGAAATGGCGTTAATATCGCGTTTTTGTGGCCCGCCGCTACTGGCCCGGTTGATCTGCACGCTACGCGCAAGCTTTTGCTGCCACTGGATATGATGGAAGACCTTCCCTTCCGCCTGCCAGTAAGCGGTGAAGGCGGCCAGCTCTTCTGGGGCAACAGGCTGGGTGAGGGCGATGCCCCACAGCGCTGCCTGGCGTTGAAAATCGGGGTCGGGCTGCCAGCCGTTATACATGGCGAATTTGCCCATCGGCACCGCAACCGGCGCGCTGGTGGGTTCGTCGAAGAATTGCGTATCCAGAGTGACATCGTTGGTCGGGCGCGACAGGCGCGCTTCCAGCTCCAGCAGCTGGGCCAGACGCTGGGGCGTGATCGCATAAAAAGCCGGTGTGTTATCGGCAAAAACGGCGACAGTACCGCCTTCAGCATTGGCCAGCACGCCGCGGGGATCGTGCATAAAGGCATCAATGCCAGTGACGCTGGTGGTCAGGATTCTGGAGGACATAATACTTCTCTACTGGATTACTGCGGACGTGATATGGGCTTATGGTAGCACAGAGAGGAGGGGGCAGGCAGGGGTCTGACAACCGCTCTCTGCCCCCCTGAAAAATCAGGAGATAATGTTCAGCGTCACATCAATATTGTTGCGGGTGGCGTTGGAGTACGGGCAGACAATATGCGCCGCATCGACCAGCTTTTTCGCCTCGGCGGCGTCCATCCCCGGCAGGTGGATATTCAGTTTCGCTTCAATACCAAACCCGGTTGGCAGCGGACCGATCCCCACCTCCCCTTCGATAAAGGCATCCTGCGGCAGGGTGATTTTGTCGCGGTTAGCCACAAATTTCATCGCGCCGAGGAAACAGGCTGAATAGCCTGCGGCAAAGAGCTGTTCCGGGTTGGTCACTTCACCGCCCGCGCCGCCCATCTCTTTGGGGACACCCAGTTTGACATCCAGAACGCCATCGGACGATGTCGCGCGGCCATCACGGCCCCCGGTGGCTTTGGCTTTGGCGGTATAGACAACTTTATCTAAAGACATGGCAGGTTCCTTATTTCAGGGTTGTGTGCAAGCTATGGACAGGTATAACGCAAGGCAACCTGAACCGCCATCTTTCGGTAGTGCTGACGCTGGGCCAGCTCATCGGCCCCGTCCTCAAACAGCAGGGTGAAGGTGTAGCTGTTGGCCACATAGTGAAAGCTGAAGCTGCTGATCAGGCGGTGCAAATCGCGGGCGTTCACCGTCTGGTTAAACAGCTGCTTCGCTTTGCCACGCTCAAGGATCGTTTCCAGCAGATCCAGCGCGCTGCGATTCACCTGGCGCAGTAGCGCCGACTGCTGCATAAACCGCCCGCGCTGCATGTTCTCCATGCAGATAATACGGATGTAGTCCGGGTGGTCAGCATGATAATCAAAGGTGGTTTCGACCAGATGTACCAGGGCTTCAACCGGCGGCAGCGCATCCAGACTGAGCTGCTTTTCACTGGCGCGGATCTGGGTGTAAACATACTCCAGCACCAGCAAATAGAGGTTTTCTTTGGTTTTAAAGTGATACACCACCATGCGTTTGGTGGTGCCTGCCTTCTCGGCAATCTGCTCCATGCGCGCGCCGTTCAGTCCGTACTCGGCAAACAGCGAGAGGGCGCTGAGAAAAATTTTATCTTTCAGGCGGGATCCGTCGCTGTTTTCTGCGTGTTCGCTGTCAGGGGTAGACACATCCGTTCCTTACTTAGCCACATGAGGACAGAGGATTATCGCCATGCCAGCGGGATAACACAACTCTCAGACCCGGGGGCGCTTGCGGTAGAGCCAGAGCCCGGGGATCGACAGCCCGATGGAGAGCGCGCCGACAATCGACGAGGCTTTCAGGAAGTTGGTTAACAGCATGATCATCTGCGCTTCGCTGTAGCCAAAATGGCTGATTTTTACCGCCGAAATCATCGCGGTATAGGCCGAAATGCCCGGAAACATCGGAATGACCGCGGCGACGGTAAAGACCTTGGGGTGGGCCAGATACCAGCGCGACCACTGGATCCCGATGCTGCCGACCAGCATTGAGGCCATAAAGGTCGACCATTCGATATTCAGCCCGGCGGTCATCATCGCCATGCGCGAGCCATGCCCTATCGCCCCCAACAGTGCACACCACGGCAGCGCGCGGCGGGGGACGTTAAACACCATGGCAAACCCCACTGCCGGGATGGCCGACAGCATCATGTCCTGGGCCAGCGCCCACAGAAAATCGATCACGCCCATCCGCGGAGCCCCCATAAGGTCATGGCCATCACCACCCCGATACAGGTGGCGAGCGTCAGTAAACTGGCAATCGCCCAGCGCGCCAGGCCGGTATTGATGTGCCCTTTAAACATATCGGCCACGGCATTAATCAGCGGAAATCCCGGCACCAGCAGCAGCACGCTGGCGGCCATGGCGATGGTCGGCGTGCTGGTGAAGGCGGGTATCCGCAGCAACAAACCGGAAACCGTTGTCGCGACAAAGGCGGTAATGCAGAAATTAATTTGCGGGTGCAAATGCCGGTGCGTCAGTAGCTGGCGTACATACATGGCGAGGAAGCTGGCGATAAAGGTAATAAAGGCGCCGTCCCAGCCGCCATTATTGAGTTTGCAGAAGCAGGCGCAGGAGAGACCGACCATCAGCACGACCAGCCAGCGCGGATAGCGTAGCGGCTTGATTTGGCTGAAGCGTTTTTCGATCCCCTGCGCATCCAGCAGCTTATGTTCCGCCATAATGACGATGTGCTGCACTTCGGTCACCACGTGCATGTTGATCCCGCGATCGTGGTTTTTGCGCGTTGAGGTCAGACACTGGCCCGCTTTAATGGTGGTCAGCACGATGGCATTGGATGAGATTGAACTCTCCACGCTGTCCATGCCCAGCGCCAGCCCCAGACGGGTGGAGAGCTCCTCGACCAGGGCGCTTTCTGCGCCGTGCTGCAATAAAAAAAGGCCGCACTGAATACACAGTCGCGTGGCGGCGCGTTGTGATGATTGATCTGCCTGCATCTGTTGCCCTGAGGAGAGAGTGACGATTGGATGATCCTGATGTCTACTTTTAGCACACAACCCGGTGTCGCTTGCTCTGGGTCAGATCAAGGTTTAAGCAGATTCGTGCTCGCTGTATTAGTGAAAAACAGCCTCAATAATTATTAATCTCTATGCTTTTTATATTAATATATTGGTGATGCTGCCAACTTACTGATTTAGTGTATGATGGTGTTTTTGAGGTGCTCCAGTGGCTTCTGTTTCTATCAGCTGTCCCTCCTGTTCAGCTACTGACGGGGTGGTGCGTAACGGCAAAAGCACTGCCGGACATCAGCGCTATCTCTGCTCTCACTGCCGTAAAACATGGCAACTGCAGTTCACTTACACCGCTTCTCAACCCGGTACGCACCAGAAAATCATTGATATGGCCATGAATGGCGTTGGATGCCGGGCAACCGCCCGCATTATGGGCGTTGGCCTCAACACGATTTTTCCGCCATTTAAAAAAACTCAGGCCGCAGTCGGTAACCTCGCGCATACAGCCGGGCAGTGACGTCATCGTCTGCGCGGAAATGGACGAACAGTGGGGATACGTCGGGGCTAAATCGCGCCAGCGCTGGCTGTTTTACGCGTATGACAGGCTCCGGAAGACGGTTGTTGCGCACGTATTCGGTGAACGCACTATGGCGACGCTGGGGCGTCTTATGAGCCTGCTGTCACCCTTTGACGTGGTGATATGGATGACGGATGGCTGGCCGCTGTATGAATCCCGCCTGAAGGGAAAGCTGCACGTAATCAGCAAGCGATATACGCAGCGAATTGAGCGGCATAACCTGAATCTGAGGCAGCACCTGGCACGGCTGGGACGGAAGTCGCTGTCGTTCTCAAAATCGGTGGAGCTGCATGACAAAGTCATCGGGCATTATCTGAACATAAAACACTATCAATAAGTTGGAGTCATTACCAGCCCCCTGAAACACCAGACAGTAGCTGTATCTCCAGATAAGAGATAGGCTTGAATATATGTCTAACACTAACGCCAATTTTGAGATGACCGGGATCCTGTTAGGACAAGAAGTCCGTAAACGTAAAACTCCTCAGGAGAAGATCGCCATTATCCAGCAGACGATGGAGCCGGGCATGAATGTCTCCCATGTCGCCCGCCTGCATGGCATCCAGCCCAGCCTGCTGTTTAAGTGGAAGAAGCAATATCAGGAAGGCAGCCTCACCGCCGTTGCGGCCGGAGAAGAAGTTGTTCCAGCTTCTGAGCTTACTGCTGCTCTGAAGCAGGTCCGGGAGCTTCAGCGCCTGCTGGGCAAGAAGACGATGGAAGTTGAGATCCTGAAAGAAGCCGTGGAGTACGCTCAGTCGCGAAAATGGATAGCGCACGCGCCCTTGTTGCCAAAGGACGGGGAATAGCCCTGGTCAGCCGCACCATGGGCGTGTCGCGTGCGCAGCTGTCACTGCGAATTAACCGTTCTGCCGACTGGCAGGACAGGCGCTGTAACCGGCGTGATGACGAAGCAGACGCTGAAATACTGTCAGAGATCCTCGATATCATCAGCGATATGCCCAGTTACGGCTATCGCCGTGTGTGGGGCATCCTGCGTACGCAACGTCGTACAGAGGGACTGCCCCCGTGAACGCCAAACGGCTTTACCGGCTTATGAGCGAGCATAATCTGCTGTTACTGCATGACAAACCAGAGCGGTCGAAGCGTGAACATAAGGGCAAAATCGCGGTGGCAGAAAGCGATATGCGCTGGTGTTCAGATGGCTTCGAGTTCGGCTGCGACAACGGTGAGAAGCTGCGGGTCACGTTCGCGCTGGACTGCTGCGACAGAGAAGCCATAGACTGGGCAGCGAGCACAGGAGGCTACGACAGTTCGACGGTGCAGGATGTGATGCTGAGGTCGGTGGAAAAGCGCTTCGGCGACGGGCTGCCGACCACACCGGTTCAATGGCTGACGGATAACGGTTCAGCATATACCGCGCATGAAACGCGGAGGTTCGCCAGAGAGCTGAATCTGGAGCCGTGTACAACAGCGGTGAGCAGCCCGCAGAGCAATGGCATGGCCGAACGGTTCGTGAAGACGATGAAGGAAGACTATATCGCGTTCATGGCAAAACCAGATGTGAGAACAGCCCTGCGAAACCTTGCAGCAGCGTTCACACATTACAATGAAAACCACCCGCACAGCGCGCTGGGATATCACTCCCCGAGGGAATATCGGCGGCAGCGGACATCGTTAACTTAAGATACAAAAGCTGTCCGGAGATGGCGGGTCAAGATCACGCAAAAAAATAGCGCGATGAGACGACTCTCCTTAACCAGTAATGCCGAAATGTATGCGTGGATTAATAGCACCAAGGGAATGAAAGAGCTGAGTTTATTCTCAGCCTATGGAGAGCAAGACGAATGGAAAAGAGCGCTACAAAAAGACATATCGCTATCGTCGAAAAGTGCATGATGAGTGCTATGGGGTTGAAGCATCTTTTTGCCAACCCATCACTTAATGGCTACGAAATACATCTGTTTAGTAACATCGCCAGTTTTCAGTCCACACTTAATTTTGTCCCGTATTCATCGCTGATTTATTCACTCTCTGATGAGCGAGAAGAGCGGCGCAACTGTCTGGTGTGTCTCAAGGAGGTGGCTGCCACCCACGGTATGATTCAGCGAATTGTACTGGCCTCAGACGCGCGAGAAGCGAGCCTGATGAATCAGCTTTCCCCTTCACGTCTGCACGGGATCGTTCTCAAATCCGATCCGCTGGCCGCTCTACAGGAGCAGCTGGGTAAATTGTTGAATGAGACCCGACGGGTGAATGACAGCATAAGCAATCACTGGAACATTCATCGCGGACGGTTGCTAAGCCCGACCGAACGCGCCATTTTGCAATTTATGTCGTGTGGCTTTTCCATCCAGGAAATTGCCACCCGACTGGAACGCAACATCAAAACTATTCGTGCGCATAAATTTAATGCCATGATGAAACTTGGCGTGCACTCCGACGTGGGGTTACTGGATGCGGCCGATATTCTGACGCATTTCCCGGTACCGGATCACCGGACACCACGCTTCCTCTCTGCACTTCAGTCCTGATCCAGGATCTCCCGCCCGCGCCAGACCTGGATCTGGCTCGGATTTTACTGACAGACGTCCACCCAGGTTGCTTTAGTGAGCTCGGCCATTCTCTGTGGGGAGATGCGCACCGCGCTGTGAATGGCACCTGCGGCGGGCAGGACTTCGGCATACTCCCTGAGCGAAACATCGCAGTAGATCGCCAGCGGATTTTCCAGCCCGAAAGGGCATACGCCGCCAACGGGATGTCCGGTAATCGTCACCACTTCATCGCTGCTCAGCATGCGGGCTTTCGCCCCAAACGTCTGCTTCAGCTTTTTGTTATCCAGGCGCGCGTCACCTTTGGCAACAACCAGAATCACCTCATCTTTAATTTTCAGCGACAGCGTTTTCGCTATCTGACCCGGCGCGACATTATGCGCCTCGGCAGCCAGCGCAACGGTAGCGGTACTTTGACCCAGCTCGATGACTTCAACGTCAGGGGCATGGTCAGCAAAAAACTGGCGCACAGACTGCAAACTCATTGTTTCCTCCAGAAAAATACTCTGCGTAATCTGTCATAAGAAATTATGCTCTGTAAATATTCCCTAAGTAACAAAACTCCAACATCAGCGATTTCTGGATCCTCTTCACATTCACGGAAACCGGTTACAGTAACCGGTTGCAGACCGTGAAGCAGAGATTAATACTGATTACGTCATTTCCCCTGTATCCAATAATAAGAGTCGATTATGAAACCTATCCGTTTGAGCAGTACCGCTGGTATACGAACCAGCAAGGTGGTGAAAGTGGTATATGGAACACCGTGCGGCGTAATCGCGCCCGAAACGATCGTCTGACAGGAGAGCCGTTATGTCTGCCAACCATGCTGCGTTTAACCTGATATTCCGCTTTGTTGAAAACTATGTCAGCCCCATTGCCGGACGCATCTCTTCCCAGCGTCACGTGATGGCGATCCGCGACGGTTTTATCTCCGCCATGCCGTTTATGATCGTCGGCTCGTTCTTATTAGTTTTTGCCTACCCGCCATTTTCACCGGACACCACCTGGGGCTTTGCCCGCGCCTGGCTGGATATGGCGAAACAGTTTGAAGGCCAGATCCTGACCCCCTTCGATATGACGATGGGGGTGATGTCACTCTATATATGTGCTGCTATCGCCTACAACCTCGGCAAACACTACGTTAAGTCGCACCAGCTCGATCCCTTCATGTGCGCCATGCTGTCGCTGATGGCCTTCCTGCTGATTGCTGCGCCAAAAACCAAAGGTGCATTGCCGGTAGACAGCCTCGGTGGGACGGGGATCTTCACCGCCATTCTGGTGGCGATCTATTGTGTGGAGATGATGCGTTTTCTGAAGGCGCACAATATCGGTATCCGCCTGCCCGATCAGGTGCCGCCGATGATCAAAAACTCCTTCGATCTGCTGATTCCGGTGCTGGTAGTGGTGTTAACCCTTTATCCGCTGAGCCTCTTCATCCAGTCTGAGTTTGGCATGCTGATCCCGCAGGCGATTATGGCCATCTTTAAGCCGCTGGTCTCCGCAGCGGACTCCCTGCCGGCGATCCTGCTGGCGGTGCTGATTGGTCATCTGCTGTGGTTTGCAGGCATTCACGGGGCGGCGATTGTCTCCGGGATGCTGCAGATGTTCTGGCTGACTAACCTCGGGATGAACCAGACCGCGCTGGCGCAGAGCGCGCCGCTGCCGCACATCTTTATGGAGGCGTTCTGGACCTTCTTCATTGTGATTGGCGGCTCCGGAGCAACAATGGGGCTGGTGTTCTGCTACCTGCGCAGCCGCTCGGCGCACCTGCGTTCGATTGGCCGTCTGAGCGTGGTGCCGAGTATTTTCAACATTAACGAGCCGGTGATCTTTGGTACGCCGATCGTGATGAACCCGGTGTTCTTCATTCCGTTCCTGCTGGCTCCGATGGTGAATGCGGTGCTGGCGTGGGCCGCGATGAAGCTGGATCTGATTGGCCGCGTGATCTCCGTGGTGCCGTGGACGGCGCCTGCACCGGTGGGTGCGGCATGGGCGTTGGGCTGGGATTTCCGTGCGGCGGTACTGGTGGTACTGTTAGCCCTGGTCTCCGCCATCATCTACTACCCGTTCTTTAAAGTGTACGAGAAGCAGCTGCTGGCGCAGGAGGCTGAAGAGGCCCAGCGTGCCGAAGAGGAAAGTCAGCAGGTGGCGTAATAAAAGCGAAACGGCAACCCAGGTTGCCGTTTTAGTGTGTGCCCTCAAGCCCGCACGGAACTATTTAAGCGTGCAGTCGCCGCATTGCTGAACATCCGGCAGGCGATAGCGCTGACAGCAGGTGCGGCGCACCAGCAGCCCGTCGCGCGGAACCACAGTGCGGTAAAGCGGGTTATCACGTCCATCCGACAGCTGACGAGCGAAGAAAATGGCCTGGCGCAGCGCGTCGACCTTCTCATCACCCAGCAGGGTTTTCATTTCGTTCAGATACCAGTGAATTAAATACCCGGTATTGCTCCAGATAAGTTTGCCGTTGATCTCACCCGTCTCTTCCAGCGCCTCAACCACCGGGATCAGTGCCCGGGTAATCAGCACCTCTATTCTTTGCTGCGCAGAAAGCGAGGTTGTGTGGCTGTCTTCCTGGACGTCGATCCAGAAGCAGGCGGCGCGCCCGGTTTCGTGAAACTCAACGTGGAAATGTTCAGGGGAGAGATCCAGCGCCACATCCTGGGTAAGCAGGGCCAGCATCATCGGCGGCACCATCAGCCCGATATACCATTGCGCCCACAGCGACAGCAGCGGCTTATTCTCGCGCGCCAGCGTCGGTTGATTGCGGTAGATATGATCGGAGTAGGTCGCCAGCAACGACTGCAGTTCAGCAGGGCGTTGCCACTGCGCCAGCGTCAGGGCGTGATGCGGAGGGGGCTCATCCAGCTTGATGACATCCAGCATATGTGCACGCGTCTCGGCAATGGCGTCACGCACCGCATCCGCAAGCCCTGAAGGCCCGGACGGAAGGCGGGTTTGCCAGATAACATTCTCAATGACGTGTGCAGAGCGTATGGCCATAATTGGGCTGGATAAAAATCTAAATGATAATGATTGCCAATCCTAACTATAGATAAAACCGTGCGCAAGATTTTTTACACAATTACGTCCTACGCTGACAAATGAGAAATTATATCATATGATATTGGTTATCATTATCGAAGTGAGAGACGGATCATGTTGAGCAGAGCGTTAGGGAGTGGATGGGGAGTGATACTGCCGGGGGCGATGATTGCCGGGCTGGCCTTTACCGATCTGTCGCTGGCGGTCTGGAAACTGATTATCGTGTCGGGATTGCTGATGTCATCCGCCATGATCTGGCATAAACAACTTCGGCACTTTGTGCTGCTGCCATCATGTGTAGCGCTTATTGCGGGAATGTGGGTTCTGGCGATGAATCTGAACTGAAGGGATAACAAGAGAGAACGTCAGGAGAGATAAGATAATTGGTGCGAGGGGGGGGACTCGAACCCCCACATCCTAAGGACACTAACACCTGAAGCTAGCGCGTCTACCAATTCCGCCACCTTCGCACAGTCATCTTATTTTGTTGATATCGCCTCGTTGGTGCGAGGGGGGGGACTCGAACCCCCACATCCTAAGGACACTAACACCTGAAGCTAGCGCGTCTACCAATTCCGCCACCTTCGCCCAGTGCGAGCAATATCAATCATGGTTGTTGGTGCGAGGGGGGGGACTCGAACCCCCACATCCAAAGGACACTAACACCTGAAGCTAGCGCGTCTACCAATTCCGCCACCTTCGCATACCAACGATACAAAAAAGTATCGCAACCACGGAGGCGCATTCTAGATGTTTTCAGCTGTTCGTCAACTGATAATTGTGCTGGATGTTTTTTTTGTTGCAAAAATGGCCTGATCGGGCAGATCAGGCCGGAGGGAGACGTTATTTCTTCGCCTGACGGGTCATGATCGCGCGGTAGATCTTAAAGCGGCCGGTCTGGGCCAGCACTTCGTGGAAGCCGAAGACTTCATCCAGCACTTTCGGATACGGCAGGAAGGCGTTCGCCACGATACGCAGCTCGCCGCCGCTGTTCAGATGGCGCACTGCGGTGCGGATCAGCGTTTGTGCCGCTTCGAGGCTGGTTTCCATCCCGTCATGGAACGGCGGGTTGGAGATGATCATATCGAAACGGCCGGTCACGTCGGAGAGCACGTTGGAGGCAAATACTTCGCCCTCAATGCCGTTTGCGGCAAGCGTCGCGCGGCTGGCTTCAATGGCAGACGCGCCGACATCGGTGAGGGTTAAACGCACTTTCGGTGAGTGGCTGGCGAGTACGGCCGAGAGCACGCCCGCGCCACAGCCGACATCCAGCACTTTGCCTTTGGTATGCGGCGTGAAGGTGGAGAGCAGCAGCTGGCTGCCGACGTCCAGACCGTCACGGCTGAAGACGCCCGGCAGCGTTTTGATGGTCAGGCCATCCAGCTGGTACTCGCCCCAGTATTTTTCCGCGTCGAAGGTCGGTTTTTTGTCCAGCCGGCCATGGTACAGGCCACAGCGACGGGCGCTGTCAACTTTGTTCAGCGTGGCGTACTCCGCCAGCATCTGCTCGGCGCTGCGCACGCCGCTGCGGTTTTCACCGATTACGAAGATGTCGCAGCCCACCGGCAGCAGGGAGAGCAGGTTCATCAGCTGGAACTGGGCTTCAGGCTTGTTCTTCGGCCAGTAGTAGATCAGCGTATCGCAGTCCGCCACGTCGCTCTGTTCCGCTACCAGGCTATAACGGACGCGCTCGCCCATCTGGCGGCTCAGCACCTGCCAGTGGTGATACTGCTGGGTGTGCGCGCGGCTTTCGGCGCACTCGAAACGGGCAGGCAGGTCATCCTGCATATCTCCGGCAAACAGAATACGGCTTTGTTCGAAATCATCACTGTGGCGCAGCAAGACTTCACTTGCCGGGGTAAATGCAGACATGAATTGTTCCTCAATAAACTCAGGCGGGGATTATAGTAGGTAGATGGCGCAGATTCGACACATTTGCTATATTTGCGCGCCTGACAGACAGGAGTTTTCGCAATGGCATCCCGACGAGACAGGCAATTACAGCAACTGGGCATCACCCAGTGGGCGTTGCGCCGCCCGGCGGCCTTGCAGGGCGAAATCGCCATCTCGCTTCCGGCGCACGTTCGTCTGGTGATGGTGGCGCAGAGCCTGCCCGCGCTGAGCGAGCCGCTGATTGCCGACGTGCTGCGCGCACTTAAGCTGAGTGCCGATCAGGTGCTGCAGCTGACGCCCGAGCGCGTAGCCATGCTGCCCCCTGAGGGACGCTGTAACAGCTGGCAGCTGGGCGTGATGGAAGAGATAACGCTGGAGGGCGGCAACCTGGCCACCCCGGTACTGGACGAACTTAACGCTAACCCGGCGGCACGTCGCGCGCTGTGGCAACAAATCTGCGAACATGAACACAATTTCTTCCCTCACGACGACTGATTTAGCGCAGGCTTTTGACATCGAAAAACGCGCCCACGCCTTTCCGTGGAGTGAAAAAACGTTTGCCAGCAACCAGGGCGAGCGCTACCTCAACTATCGGCTGGATGTCGATAATACCCTGGCGGCTTTCGCCATTACGCAGGTCGTTCTGGATGAGGCGACGCTGTTTAACATCGCCGTGGATCCTGCCTTTCAGCGCCGTGGGCTGGGCAGAGAGCTGCTGGAACATTTAATTCGCGAGCTGGAAGCACGAGACGTTTTCACGCTGTGGCTGGAAGTACGGGCCTCGAACGCCGCCGCCATCGCACTCTATGAAAGCCTGGGCTTCAATGAGGCGACGATCCGCCGTAACTATTACCCCACCGCAGAAGGACGTGAAGACGCCATCATCATGGCTCTGCCGCTTGGATAACTAAAAAGGTTGTAACGATGAACTGGGACTGGATTTTCTTTGATGCTGACGAAACGCTGTTTACCTTCGATGCGTTTGGCGGCTTACAGCGGATGTTTCTCGACTACAGCGTGACCTTTACCGCTGAAGATTTCCAGGATTACCAGATGGTGAACAAACCGCTGTGGGTGGATTACCAGAACGGGGCGATCACCGCGTTACACCTGCAGCATCAACGTTTCCAGGGCTGGTCCGAGCGCCTGAACGTTCCGCCTGGCGATTTGAACCATGCTTTCCTTAACGCGATGGCTGAAATCTGCGCCCCGCTGCCGGGCGCCGCGTCGCTGCTTGCCTCCCTTAAAGGAAAGGCGAAGCTCGGGATCATCACCAACGGCTTTACCGCGCTGCAGCAGATCCGCCTGGAACGCACCGGTTTTCGTGACTATTTTGATTTATTAGTGATCTCCGAACAGGTAGGCGTGGCCAAACCGGCAGCGAAAATCTTTGATTATGCGCTGGCCCAGGCGGGCAATCCTGACCGATCAAAAGTCCTGATGGTGGGCGATACGGCAGAGTCCGATATCCTTGGCGGGATGAATGCCGGGCTGTCTACCTGCTGGCTGAATGCGCACAACCGCCCCCTGTCGGAGGGAATCAAACCGACCTGGACCGTGGCCTCCCTGAGCGAACTGGAGCAACTCCTGTGTAAACATTGATTGCCTGCCCCCCATTGATGGGTAAAATAGCCGCATTTTCGTATTCATGATGCGTGGCCTGCTGCCGCGCTTTTTATAGAAGATTCTATTATGACGTTGTCTCCTTATCTGCAAGAGGTGGCGAAGCGCCGTACTTTTGCCATTATCTCTCACCCGGATGCCGGTAAAACCACCATCACCGAAAAGGTGCTGCTGTTCGGACAGGCGATCCAGACCGCCGGTACGGTAAAAGGCCGTGGCTCCAGCCAGCATGCAAAATCTGACTGGATGGAGATGGAAAAGCAGCGTGGTATCTCAATCACCACCTCCGTGATGCAGTTCCCGTATCACGACTGCCTGGTGAACCTGCTCGATACCCCGGGGCACGAAGACTTCTCCGAAGATACCTACCGTACCCTGACGGCGGTGGACTGCTGTCTGATGGTTATCGATGCCGCAAAAGGCGTTGAAGATCGTACCCGCAAGCTGATGGAAGTGACCCGTCTGCGCGATACGCCGATCCTTACCTTTATGAACAAACTCGACCGCGACATCCGCGATCCGATGGAGGTGATGGACGAAGTGGAGCGCGAGCTGAAGATCGCCTGTGCCCCGATCACCTGGCCAATCGGCTGCGGCAAGCTGTTTAAAGGCGTCTACCACCTCTATAAAGACGAAACCTACCTGTATCAGACCGGTAAAGGTCACACCATCCAGGAAGTACGCGTCGTTAAAGGGCTGGATAACCCGGAGCTGAACGCGGCGGTCGGCGATGAGCTGGCAGAGCAGCTGCGTGACGAGCTGGAGCTGGTAAAAGGCGCATCTCACGAGTTTGACCAGGATCTGTTCCTCGCGGGTGAAATCACCCCGGTCTTCTTCGGTACCGCGCTGGGTAACTTCGGCGTCGACCATATGCTGGACGGTCTGGTGGAGTGGGCGCCGCAGCCGATGCCGCGTAACACCGACACCCGGGAAGTGGTCGCCAGCGAAGAGAAGTTCACCGGCTTCGTGTTTAAGATCCAGGCCAACATGGACCCGAAACACCGTGACCGCGTGGCCTTTATGCGCGTGGTGTCCGGTAAGTACGAAAAGGGCATGAAGCTGCGCCAGGTGCGTACCGGTAAAGACGTGGTGATCTCCGATGCGCTGACCTTTATGGCCGGCGACCGTTCTCACGTAGAAGAGGCGTACCCGGGCGACATCATTGGTCTGCATAACCACGGTACCATCCAGATTGGTGACACCTTCACCCAGGGCGAGATGATGAAGTTCACCGGTATTCCGAACTTCGCGCCGGAACTGTTCCGTCGTATCCGTCTGCGGGATCCGCTGAAGCAGAAACAGCTGCTGAAAGGGCTGGTTCAGCTGTCGGAAGAGGGTGCGGTGCAGGTGTTCCGTCCAATTTCCAATAACGATCTGATTGTCGGCGCCGTTGGGGTGCTGCAGTTCGACGTGGTCGTAGCCCGCCTGAAGAGCGAATACAACGTTGAAGCGATTTACGAATCGGTCAACGTGGCGACGGCGCGCTGGGTTGAGTGTTCTGACGTGAAGAAATTCGAAGAATTTAAGCGCAAGAACGAGATCCAGCTGGCGCTGGATGGCGGTGATAACCTCACCTATATCGCCCCAACCATGGTTAACCTGAACCTGGCACACGATCGTTACCCGGACGTTCAGTTCCGTAAAACCCGCGAGCACTAATCCCTTCTCAGAGCACGGCAGCCGCCGTGCTCTGCTTAAATCCCTGCCTTTTTAATCCCTTGCGGAATGTTCTTAATTCATCATCTTTTGTTACTTGTTGGTCATTTTTTAGCCGATTCTGAAAGCAGCGCGCCGAGAGTGATCTATATTTAACTCAGTGTTTAACACCGGGCGCAGATGAAAGCTCCACTCAATGCGTGTTGATAAGGTTCTCATCTCGCCCGAGTGTTGATTGGTAGTATGAAAGACTACTTACACGTGATGTTTGACGCTCGAATTCGGAGCAAACCACAGGAATACATCGATGAATACTAAAAAACTGACGATTTCGAAAACTCTGCTGGCGGTGATGATGGGTAGCGCTCTGGTATGCGGTTCTGCAATGGCGGAAACCACGACCACGGATAAAGCGCAATCCGCAGCGAACACCGCAGGGGAAAAAATCGATAACTCTATGAATAAAGTCGGTAACTTCATGGACGACAGCTCTATCACAGCAAAAGTAAAAGCTGCACTGGTAGACGCTGATGATATCAAGAGCACCGATATTTCCGTAGAAACCGAGAAAAACGTGGTCACGCTGAGTGGCTTTGTCGAAAGCCAGGCGCAGGCTGAAAAAGCCGTTGCCGTGGCGAAAAAGGTAGAGGGTGTGACCTCCGTCAGCGACAAACTGCACGTGCGTGACGGCAAAGAGCAGTCCGCCAAAGGCTATGCCGGCGATACTGCAACCACCAGCGAAATCAAAGCTAAACTGTTAGCTGATGACATCGTGCCATCACGTAAAGTGAAGGTTGAAACCACCGACGGTGTGGTTCAGCTGAGCGGTACGGTGGATTCCAAGGCACAAAGTGACCGTGCCGAGAGCATCGCAAAAGCCATTGATGGCGTGAAAAGCGTTAAAAACGATCTGAAAGTTAAATAAAACACGACAATCGTCCTTCTGGCTGAGGCCAGAAGGCGAGATAAGAATTACACCTTAGATATCGCCGTGAGCAACCTGAGCGCTCACCATGCGGTCGACATTAACTATGGTTAAGGAGAGTCTTATGTTTCGTTGGGGCATTATTTTTCTGGTTATCGCGTTAATTGCCGCCGCTCTGGGTTTTGGTGGTCTGGCAGGTACAGCGGCGGGCGCGGCGAAAATTGTCTTCGTCGTCGGTATTATCCTGTTCCTGGTTAGCCTGTTTACCGGACGCCGTCGTCCATAGCTCAGGTTATGGGTACGTTGACGAAAAAGGCTCATGCACAGCATGAGCCTTTTTTTATGGCTGACGTTTGCCCGCATCCGATTTGAGTAAAACACCGGGTGTACGCTACTGTGTAGGGACAGAACAAATAAAAAAACAGGAAAGCAGAGGTGGGGCAGCGAATTCCGGTAACGCTCGGCAACATTGCGCCGCTGGCGCTTAAACCTTTTCGACCAGGCCAGATTGCCCTGGTGTGTGAGGGCGGCGGACAGCGAGGGATCTTCACGGCTGGCGTGCTGGACGAATTTATGCGCGCGCAGTTTAATCCATTCGACCTCTATTTCGGCACCTCCGCCGGGGCGCAGAATCTCTCGGCCTACGTCTGCAATCAGCCGGGTTACGCCCGCAAAGTGATCATGCGCTACACCACTTCCCGCAATTTCTTCGATCCGCTGCGCTTTGTGCGCGGCGGGAATCTTATCGATCTCGACTGGCTGCTGGATGCTACCGCCAGTCAAATGCCGCTGGCGATGGACACCGCCTCGCGCCTTTTCGATACCGGAAAAGCTCTCTGGATGTGCGCCTGTCGCGGCGACGATTACTCGGCCAGCTATTTCTCCCCACAAAAAGAGAACTGGCTGGACATCCTTCGCGCCTCCAGCGCCATCCCCGGTTTCTACCGCACCGGCGCGGCGCTGGACGGCATCGCCTATCTGGACGGCGGGGTCAGCGACGCGATCCCGGTGCAGGAGGCGGCCCGACGCGGGGCCCAGACCATCGTGGTGATCCGCACCGTGCCATCGCAAATGTACTATACGCCGCAGTGGTTTAAGCGGATGGAGCGCTGGTTGGGCGACAGCAGCCTGCAACCGATGCTGAACCTGGTTGCACACCATGAGGCCAGCTACCACACTATCCAGCGCTTTATAGAGAAGCCGCCGGGCAAGCTCAGGATCTTTGAAATTTATCCCCCGCGCCCGCTCAACAGCATGGCGCTGGGCAGCCGCATACCCGCCCTGCGGGACGACTACAAAACCGGGCGCCTGTGCGGGCGCTATTTCCTGGCCACGGTGGGCAAGCTGCTGGCCGAACGCCCGCCGCTGCGCCGCCATCAGCAGCTCATCACTCCCGCCCCGGTGGTGGTTCCCCCGGCGAGCGTGGCCAACGACGTGGTCACCACGCCGCTGGTGATTGCGCCTGAGGCCAATGACACCCTGTTTGATAACGAGGATCTGGCGTGACTTACCGCTTTATCGATACCCATTGCCACTTTGATTTTCCTCCTTTTACTGACGATGAACCCGCCAGCATTCAGCGTGCCGCCGACGCGGGGGTAACGGCGATTGTGGTGCCGGCCATTGATGTGGCGAGCATCGATCGCGTTCTGCGTCTCGGTGCGCGCTTCCCTGCGCTCTATATGGCCCTGGGCCTGCACCCGATTGTGATTGAATCTCATCGCGACGAGCATCTTGACCAGCTGGAAGCGATCCTGGCGGCGCGACCGGAGAGGCTGGTGGCGGTGGGGGAGATCGGTCTCGATCTTTATCGGGAGGATCCCCACTTCGAACGTCAGGAGGCGATCCTCGACGCGCAGCTGAAGCTGGCGAAACGCTACGATCTGCCGGTGATCCTCCATTCCCGACGCACCCATGACAAACTGGCGATGCACCTTAAGCGCCAGGATCTGCCGCGCACCGGGGTGGTACACGGCTTTGCCGGCAGCCTGCAGCAGGCGCAGCGCTTCGTGGAGATGGGGTATAAAATTGGCGTTGGCGGCACCATCACCTATCCCCGGGCCAGTAAAACCCGGGATGTGATGGCGCAATTACCGCTTTCCGCCCTGCTGCTTGAAACGGATGCCCCCGACATGCCCCTCAACGGTTTTCAGGGCCAGCCTAACCGCCCTGAGCAGGCGGCGCGGGTGTTTGCCACCTTGTGCGAACTGCGTGACGAGCCCGCGGATGAGATCGCGGAGGCGTTGTTGAACAACACCCGCACGCTGTTCGATCTGCCGTTATAAGTAGAGCGCCGGGCGGATCACCCTGATCCGCTCCCGCTCCAGCACCCTGGCCAGCGGTTCGACATCCTCTGCCGTGGCGCTCCGCCAGTGCCGGGCTTCACCGTAGACGCCGTGCGCATGAAAGGCGTTGATCCGGACGGGCACGTCCCCTAACCGGTGGATAAAAGCGACCAGTTCCCGGCGGTGCGTCAGATAATCGCTGTGCTCCGGGATCGCCAGTAGACGCAGCTCGCTCAGCCGGTTGTGGGCGGCCAGCCAGCGGATGCTGTGCTTGATGACGGTGTTGTCGCGCCCGGTCAGATAGCGGTGATGTTCATTGTCCCAGGCCTTGAGATCCAGCATCGCCCCGTCAAATACCGGGAGCAGTTTTTGCCAGCCGGTTTCGCTTAACAGGCCGTTGCTGTCTACCAGACAGGACAAATGCTGTAGCTGCGGATCGGCTTTCAGGGCAGTAAACAGCGCCACCAGAAACGGCAGCTGGGTGGTGGCCTCCCCGCCGCTGACGGTGATGCCGGAGATAAAGGGCGACACCTTGCGGACCTGCTCCATCACCTCCTCCACGCTTAAACGCAGCGCCATGGGCGTCGCCTGCTGCGGGCAAATCTGCAGGCAGGTGTCGCACTGCTGGCAATGCGCATCATCCCACCAGACCCGACCGGCCTGAATGTTCAGTGCATCATGCGGGCAGTGCGGTACGCAGGCGGCGCAGTCGTTGCATCGTCCTATCGTCCACGGATTGTGGCAGGTTTTGCAGCGCAGGTTACAGCCCTGCAGAAACAGGGCCAGGCGACTGCCGGGCCCGTCGACGCAGGAGAACGGGATAACCTTACTGACTAAAGCGCATCTGTTGTTCATGGCTTATCACGCGCGGCTGGCGCTCCAGGATACGGGTGTTGCGGGCGGCCTCTTCACCCAGCCAGGTGGTGTTGGTGCGTGAACCTTCGGCGCGGTATTTCTCCAGATCGGAGAGACGCACCATATAGCCGGTGACGCGCACCAGATCGTTACCCGAGATATTGGCGCTGAACTCGCGCATCCCGGCGCGGAAGGCGCCCAGGCAGAGCTCCACCACCGCCTGCGGATTGCGCTTGATGGTTTCGTCCAGGGTCAGGATGTCGCTGATCCCGGCGTGATAGTGCCGATGGTGCGGCGCCACCGCCAGCAGATGGCTGATGGGGTCGGGCTCCTCGCCATAGGGGAGGCGCGCCCCCGGCGTGGTGCCGACGTCAGAGCTGATCCCCGACTGGGCATGCAGCATAGCGCGCTGTTTCCAGCCATGTCTGACCGGGGTATTTTCCACAAAGGCCGCCAGCTGCTCGCTGATGCGGTACCCCAGCGCGTTGGCCCGGTCGTCCTTGCCGTAGCGCCCCTTCATCCCGGCTTTTTCGCACAGCACGTTCACCGCCTCGGCCAGGCCATACATGCCAAACATCGGCACGAAACGGTCGGGATCGATCAACCCTTCCTTAACCAGGAAGCTATTCTCAAAGAAGCCGGATTGTTGGTTCAGGACGTCACAGCGGGCATTGATGATGGCGATCTGCTGCTGGCAGTAGTGCGGCAGCCTGCGGGTGAAGAAATCCTCCAGGGTATCGCTCCGATCGGCGATGGCTTTCAGGTTGAGGCGCACCAGAGTGCTGCCTCCGCCCGCCAGCGGCAGAGAGTTGTAACAGCTGACCACGCCAAAGCCATTTTTTGTGAAAATTTTATCATTTATCGGCCCGTTGGCGATATGGGGCTTGCTGCATTCGCAGATGTTGCTGGCTACCTCCAGCAGCAGATCGTCCGGGGTGATCGCCGGGTCATAAATAAAGGTCAGATTGGGGGAAACCTGCTTAAGCTCTGCATCGGTGCGCAAAATGGCGCGCGTCACCGGGCCGTCGGCCGGGCCAATATTGGCATGCACGAAGGCATCCGGCAAGGTGCGGTCGAGATAGCGCCAGAAACGTTTTATTCGAATATCGATTTCTTCTTGTGTTAGAATTCTAACATACGGCTGCAACAGCGAATCGAGATGGCCGAGGAACACCGGCATGCCGGTCACGGACGGAACATGGTGGTAGAGGATGGTTAACAGCGACAGGGCATCGTCCAGATCCTTCGCCCCTTCCAGCTCCAGCCACTCCGAGCCCTGTTTCAGGAACAGCGCATAGTCGGGTAACACATAGCGCGGCTTGTACGGCGCGTGGCCCTCAAACATATCGCAGATAAATCCCGCCTCCAGCGCCTGACGCGCTTCAGGGGGAAGCGTCGGATAAGGCAGGTTGTTTTCCGCCTCCAGCGCCAGAAAGTGGCGTTTTTGTTCGGGGCTTAACACCGGGCTTGTCACAATTTTCTGGCAACGTTGTTGCAGGGCATCGGGGCTGGATGGGGACATGGTCGCTTCCTTATTCTTCTGCAGTGATGGGGAAGGATTGTAGAAAGAGTCCCGTCGGCCGCCTTTGATCCTGCGCGTGTGCCTGACGCTTTAATCAGCAGTTGTAGCGAAATTATTTGAAGTTGATCTCATTATGGTTATGCAAATTTGTACGCATATTTCATTAACTGTGATGAATGTCGAAGTGAGAATGCGGGTGGATGTTAGAATACTCACAGACCCGCAAGGTAAAATTTTACGGCTTTACGCCGGGAGAATGTTATGACCGATTTAACCGCAAGCAGCCTGCGCGCCCTGAAACTGATGGATCTGACCACCCTGAATGACGACGACACCAACGAGAAAGTGATCGCCCTGTGTCATCAGGCGAAAACCGCAGTGGGTAACACCGCCGCTGTCTGTATCTATCCGCGCTTCATTCCGATCGCGCGTAAGACCCTGAAAGAGCAGGGGACGCCGGACGTGCGCATCGCGACCGTCACTAACTTCCCGCACGGTAACGACGATATCGAGATCGCGCTGGCAGAGACCCGCGCCGCTATCGCTTACGGTGCTGACGAAGTGGACGTGGTCTTCCCGTACCGCGCGCTGATCGCGGGCAACGAGCAGGTAGGCTTCGATCTGGTGAAAGCCTGTAAAGAGGCTTGCGCTGCGGCAAACGTGCTGCTGAAAGTGATCATCGAAACCGGCGAGCTGAAAGAAGAAGCGCTGATTCGTAAAGCGTCTGAAATCTCCATCAAAGCGGGTGCTGATTTTATCAAAACCTCTACCGGTAAAGTGCCGGTCAACGCCACCCCGGAAAGCGCACGCATCATGATGGAAGTGATCCGCGATATGGGCGTGGAAAAAACCGTAGGTTTCAAACCGGCGGGCGGCGTGCGTACCGCTGAAGATGCGCAGCAGTTCCTGGCGATTGCCGACGAGCTGTTCGGTGCCGACTGGGCTGACTCCCGTCACTACCGCTTTGGTGCCTCCAGCCTGCTGGCCAGCCTGCTGAAAGCGCTGGGTCACGGCGACGGTAAGAGCGCAAGCAGCTACTAAGATTTGAATTGCCGGGTGGCGCGATGCCTACCCGGCCTACTTTCGGGAGGTTACCGTGTTTCTCGCACAAGAAATTATTCGTAAAAAACGTGATGGTCATGCTTTAAGCGACGAAGAGATCCGTTTCTTTATCAACGGCATTCGCGACAATACCATCTCTGAAGGGCAGATTGCGGCCCTGGCGATGACCATTTTCTTCCACGATATGGCGATGCCGGAGCGCGTGTCGCTGACCATGGCGATGCGGGATTCAGGAACCGTTCTGGACTGGAAGAGCCTTAACCTCAATGGCCCAATCGTGGATAAACACTCCACCGGCGGCGTGGGGGATGTCACCTCGCTGATGCTGGGGCCAATGGTCGCTGCCTGCGGCGGCTATATTCCGATGATCTCCGGGCGCGGCCTTGGCCATACCGGCGGCACGCTCGACAAACTGGAAGCCATTCCGGGCTTCGATATCTTCCCGGATGACAATCGCTTCCGCGAAATTATTAAGGACGTTGGTGTGGCAATTATCGGCCAGACCAGCTCCCTCGCCCCGGCGGATAAGCGTTTTTACGCCACGCGTGACATTACCGCGACCGTCGACTCCATCCCGCTGATCACCGCCTCTATCCTCGCCAAGAAGCTGGCTGAAGGGCTGGATGCGCTGGTAATGGACGTGAAAGTGGGCAGCGGCGCCTTTATGCCGACCTATGAACTCTCTGCCGCACTGGCCGAAGCGATCGTTGGCGTCTCCAACGGTGCAGGCGTGCGCACCACCGCGCTGCTCACCGACATGAACCAGGTTCTGGCCTCCAGCGCCGGTAACGCCGTCGAAGTGCGCGAAGCGGTGCAGTTCCTGACCGGCGAATACCGTAACCCGCGTCTGTTCGACGTGACCATGGCGCTGTGCGTCGAGATGCTGATCTCAGGCAACCTGGCGAAAGATGACGCCGAGGCCCGCGCCAAACTGCAGGCGGTGCTGGATAACGGCAAAGCGGCCGATATCTTTGGCCGGATGGTCGCCGCGCAGAAAGGCCCAACCGACTTCGTGGAAAACTACGCCAAATACCTGCCGACCGCGATGCTCAGCAAAGCGGTGTACGCGGACACCGAAGGCTTTGTCTCGGCGATGGACACCCGCGCGCTGGGTATGGCGGTCGTTTCGATGGGCGGCGGTCGTCGTCAGGCCTCCGACACCATTGATTACAGCGTCGGCTTCACCGAGATGGCCCGTCTGGGCGACAGCGTTGACGGTCAACGTCCGCTGGCGATGATCCACGCGAAAGATGAAAACAGCTGGCAGGATGCGGCGAAAGCCGTGAAAGCGGCCATCACCCTGGCAGATAAAGCGCCAGAAAGCACACCGACCGTCTATCGTCGCATTACCGAATAGCGGTATACTGATCTGATCGCTTTTTTATGAAGCACTGAGTACGGAGAACATATGAAACGTGCATTTATTATGGTGCTGGACTCATTCGGCATCGGCGCTACAGAAGACGCAGATCGCTTTGGTGACACGGGTGCAGACACCATGGGTCACATCGCAGAAGCCTGTGCAAAAGGCGAAGCGAATAACGGCCGTCAAGGCCCGCTGAATCTGCCAAACCTGACCCGTCTGGGCCTGGTGAAAGCCCACGAAGGCTCCACCGGCAAGGTTGCCGCGGGTATGGATGGCAACGCGGAAGTGGTGGGCGCATACGCCTGGGCGCACGAGCTCTCTTCCGGGAAAGACACCCCGTCAGGGCACTGGGAAATCGCCGGTGTACCGGTTCTGTTCGACTGGGGCTATTTCTCTGACCACGAAAACAGCTTCCCGCAGGAGCTGCTGGATAAGCTGGTTGAGCGTGGCAACCTGCCAGGCTACCTCGGCAACTGTCACTCTTCCGGTACCGTGATCCTGGACCAGCTCGGCGAAGAGCATATGAAAACCGGCAAACCGATCTTCTACACCTCGGCGGACTCGGTATTCCAGATTGCCTGTCACGAAGAGACCTTTGGCCTGGATCGCCTGTACGAGCTGTGCGAAATCGCCCGTGAAGAGCTGACCGAAGGCGGCTACAACATTGGTCGCGTCATCGCGCGTCCGTTTGTGGGCGACAAAGCGGGTAACTTCCAGCGTACCGGCAACCGTCACGACCTGGCCGTTGAGCCACCCGCACCGACCGTGCTGCAGAAACTGGTTGATGAGAAAGAGGGGCAGGTGGTTTCCGTGGGTAAAATCGCGGATATCTACGCCAACTGCGGTATCACCAAAAAAGTGAAAGCCACCGGTCTGGATGCGCTGTTCGACGCTACCGTGAAAGAGATGAAGGAAGCGGGCGACAAGACTATCGTCTTCACCAACTTCGTGGACTTCGACTCCTCCTGGGGTCACCGTCGCGACGTTGCAGGCTATGCTGCGGGTCTGGAGCTGTTCGACCGCCGTCTGCCGGAGCTGATGGAGCTGGTAGGGGAAGATGACATTCTGATCCTGACCGCGGACCACGGCTGCGACCCGACCTGGACCGGTACCGACCACACCCGTGAGCATATTCCGGTGCTGGTGTACGGTCCGAAAGTCAAACCAGGCTCGCTGGGCCACCGTGAAACCTTCGCGGACATCGGCCAGACCATCGCGAAATACTTTGGTACGTCCGACATGGAATATGGCAAGGCCATGTTCTGATGTCATTGCCGGGTGGCGGCTGCGCCTTACCCGGCCTACAAAACCGTAGGCCCGGTAAGCGAAGCGCCACCGGGCAAAAAAATTCAAATTAAAAGGAACTGAAGATGGCAACTCCTCACATTAATGCAGAGATGGGTGATTTCGCTGACGTCGTATTGATGCCTGGCGACCCGCTGCGCGCGAAGCACATTGCAGAAACCTTCCTCGAAGACGTGCGTGAAGTGAACAACGTGCGCGGCATGCTGGGCTTCACCGGGACTTACAAAGGCCGCAAAATCTCCGTAATGGGCCACGGTATGGGTATCCCATCCTGCTCCATCTACACCAAAGAGCTGATCACCGATTTCGGCGTGAAGAAAATCATCCGCGTGGGCTCCTGTGGCGCCGTGCGTATGGACGTTAAGCTGCGTGACATCGTTATCGGCATGGGTGCCTGCACCGATTCCAAAGTTAACCGCATGCGTTTCAAAGATCATGACTTTGCGGCGATTGCAGACTTCGGCATGGTGCGTGACGCGGTTGACGCTGCCAAAGCGCTGGGCGTTGAAGCACGCGTGGGTAACATCTTCTCTGCGGACCTGTTCTACGCGCCGGACGGCGGCGAGATGTTCGACGTGATGGAGAAATACGGCATCCTGGGCGTGGAAATGGAAGCGGCAGGCATCTACGGTGTGGCGGCTGAGTTCGGTGCGAAAGCCCTGACCATCTGCACCGTGTCTGACCATATCCGTACTCACGAGCAGACCACTGCCGCTGAGCGTCAGACCACCTTCAACGACATGATCAAAATCGCGCTGGAATCCGTTCTGCTGGGCGATAAAGAGTAAGAGCTGTTGTGCCGGGTGGCGGCTTCGCCTTACCCGGCCTACGGTTTACAGGCCCGCGTCAGCGGGCTTTTTTATTATCGCACCGCCCGCGCAATCCAGGCCGACAGCTCCCGCAACTCCATCTCCTGCTCCGGGAAATCGCCGATCAACGCATCGCACGCCTGCTGCAGCATATCCGCCCGGTACAGACAGCCCTGCAGACGGGCCGCAAGGGCTTCTAACGGGGCCGGGTTCAGGCTGTCGGTAAACACCTGCGTGCGGGTGATATGGCCCTTCTCGACGTCGAAGTGCAGTTCCACGCCGCCCCAGGTGAAACGCTCATCCAGCAGGTGCGAGAAGGCGGGGGCCTGGCCGAAGTTCCATTCCCAGCTGCTCTGGCGGGCAAAGGTCTCAGCGAAGTTTGGCAGATCCGGCGTCTTGTCCGGGGAGATCACTTCCGCTTCCACGCGTTCGCCATAGTGGGCGAAAAATGCCTCGCGGATCGCGTCGCAGATCTGGTCGTGGGTCACGCCCGGCAGCAGATCCACCAGATTCGCCACCCGGCCGCGCACGGAAGTGATACCTTTGGCCTGCAGCTTTTTCTGGTCGGGATTGAGGTAGTTTGCCAGGCGGCTGAGATCGGCATTCAGCAGCAGGGTGCCGTGGTGGAAACCGCGGTCCATGGTTTCGCGATAGGCCGATCCGGAGACCTTCCGGTCACCTTCTGGGGTTTTCACCACCAGGTCATTGCGCCCGGACGCTTCCGCCGTCGCCCTCAGCGCCTGTAGTGCGCTAAGCACGATGTTGGTGGAGATGGTTTTGTCGTACTCCGGCTTCCCCGCCATAAAGGTAAAGCAGGTATTGCCGAGGTCGTGGAACACCGCGCCGCCGCCGCTGCTGCGACGCGCCAGGCGCACGTTGTCCTCTTCCATGCGTCGCGTGTTGCACTCTTTCCACGGGTTTTGCGCCCGGCCAATGACCACCGTATCGGCGTTGCGCCACAGGAACAGCACCCGCTGCGTGGCGGGCATCTGGCGAAAGATGCACTCTTCCACCGCAAGGTTAAACCAGGGATCGTAAGAGTCAGAGATAAGCAGGCGTAACGTCGTCATGGCAAAGTTCCTTTTCTGAATCGTCTGGCTACTTTAACACTATTCCTTCTTGTCGCTCTCTTCCTCTTCGGGCACCGACTTGCTGGCGGTAAGCAGGAACGGCGACTGCTGCCAGCGGGTGCGTTTGCCCTGCAATAGCGTGCGGGTCAGCACCACGCCAATCGCCAGCGACAGCAGCAGCATCAGGCGCAGGATGTTGGTGGTGTTATCCACCTGTTTTGCCTCGGTGGCCAGGGTATGGGTGTCGAGGGTCAGACGCAGGTAGCCGAGCGGGCCGTTTTTGCCCTGAATCGGCTCCACCAGCTGCTGATTAAAGTAGCCGCCGGCTTTTTTACCGTCCAGCGCCAGCCTGTCGCGCACCTCGACATGCTCGCCTGCCCGGGCGATCAGCTCGCCTTCATTGTCATAGACGCTGGCATCGAGAATGCGGCTCTCGTCGGTCAGCAACCGCAGCACCTGCGCAATGCGCTTTTCATCCGGCGTTTCGGTACGCATCAACGGGGCGATGTTGAGCGACACCTGGCGCGCCAGGGTATGCGCCAGCTCTTCAAGCTGCGGGTTACGCTGGCGTTGGTGATTCTGGCTGAACCAGGATGCGCCCTGCATCAGCGCCACTAACAGGGCCAGACAGGAGAGGACAATCACGGCACGATGAAGCCGGAATTTCAGTTTTGCACGAGCCATATTCCACCTGCTGAAAATTTTCGGGGTTAATGTTGCCAGAAGTGATGGTTACAAGGTAGCCTCATGCGTTATTTTCCCCCCCTGGATGATTCCCGGCGCGAACGATTTTACAGGAGCTTTAATGCCAAACATTACCTGGTGCGACCTGCCCAACGATGTCTCTTTATGGCCAGGATTGCCGCTCTCATTAAGTGGTGATGAGGTAATGCCACTGGATTACCATGCGGGCCGTAGCGGCTGGCTGCTGTATGGACGCGGCCTGGATAAACAGCAGTTAACCCAGTATCAGAGCAAGCTGGGGGCAGCGATGGTGATCGTCGCCGCCTGGTGCGTGGAAGATTACCAGGTCATTCGTCTGGCCGGTTCCCTGACCCAGCGCGCCACCCGTCTGGCGCACGATGCCGGGCTGGACATCGCCCCGCTCGGTAAAATCCCGCATCTGAAAACCCCGGGACTGCTGGTGATGGACATGGATTCCACCGCCATTCAGATCGAATGCATCGACGAGATCGCCAAACTGGCCGGTACCGGCGAGATGGTGGCCGAAGTGACCGAGCGCGCCATGCGCGGCGAGCTGGACTTCACCGCCAGCCTGAAACAGCGCGTCGCAACCCTGAAAGATGCCGACGCCAATATTCTTATGCAGGTGCGCGAAAAGCTGCCCCTGATGCCCGGTCTGGTGCAGCTGGTGCTGAAGCTGGAAACCCTGGGCTGGAAAGTGGCCATCGCCTCCGGCGGGTTTACCTTCTTTGCCGAGTATCTGCGCGACAAGCTGCGTCTGGATGCCGTGGTCGCCAACGAACTGGAGATCAGGGACGGGAAGCTGACCGGGAACGTGATCGGCCAGATTGTCGATGCTCAGTTCAAGGCCAGCACCCTGACGCGTCTGGCGGAAAAATATGATATCCCGGTTGCCCAGACCGTGGCGATTGGCGACGGCGCGAACGATCTGCCTATGATCAAAGTGGCCGGGCTTGGCATTGCTTACCATGCCAAACCGACCGTGAACGAAAAGACGGAAGTCATTATCCGTCATGCTGACCTGATGGGGGTGTTCTGCATTCTCTCCGGCAGCGTGAATCAGAAATAAAGAGGTAAAACGTGGCGAAAGCTCCAAAACGCGCATTTGTCTGTAATGAATGTGGTGCGGATTATCCGCGCTGGCAGGGGCAGTGCAGCGCCTGTCATGCCTGGAACACCATCACCGAAGTGCGCGGAGTTGCCGCTTCACCCACCGTTGCCCGTAACGAGCGTCTAAGCGGTTATGCGGGCAACGCGGGCGTATCGAAAGTGCAGAAGCTCTCCGATATCAGCCTTGAAGCCCTGCCGCGCTTCTCCACCGGGTTTAAGGAGTTCGACCGGGTGCTGGGGGGCGGCGTGGTACCGGGGAGCGCCATTCTGATTGGCGGCAACCCGGGGGCCGGGAAATCCACCCTGCTGCTGCAAACCCTGTGCAAGCTCGCGTCGCAGATGAAGACCCTGTACGTTACCGGGGAAGAGTCGCTGCAGCAGGTGGCGATGCGCGCGCACCGCCTGGCGCTGCCGACCCAGGACCTGAATATGCTCTCCGAAACCAGCATCGAGCAGATCTGCATGATTGCCGAAGAAGAGCAGCCGAAGCTAATGGTGATCGACTCCATCCAGGTGATGCACATGGCCGACGTGCAGTCCTCGCCGGGCAGCGTCGCCCAGGTGCGTGAGACCGCGGCCTACCTGACGCGCTTCGCCAAAACCCGCGGGGTGGCGATCATCATGGTCGGTCACGTCACCAAAGATGGCGCCCTGGCCGGTCCAAAAGTGCTCGAGCACTGTATCGACTGCTCCGTGATGCTGGACGGCGACGCCGACACCCGTTTCCGTACCCTGCGCAGCCATAAAAACCGCTTCGGCGCGGTGAATGAGCTGGGCGTGTTTGCCATGACCGAGCAGGGGCTGCGTGAAGTCAGCAACCCGTCGGCCATCTTCCTGAGCCGCGGCGATGAAGTCACCTCCGGCAGCTCGGTGATGGTGGTCTGGGAAGGGACGCGCCCGCTGCTGGTGGAGATCCAGGCGCTGGTCGATCATTCGATGATGGGTAACCCGCGTCGCGTTGCGGTGGGCCTGGAACAAAACCGTCTGGCGATTTTGCTGGCGGTGCTGCACCGTCACGGCGGCCTGCAGATGGCGGATCAGGACGTGTTTGTGAACGTGGTCGGTGGGGTTAAAGTCACCGAAACCAGTGCCGACCTGGCGCTGCTGCTGGCGATGGTCTCCAGCCTGCGCGACCGTCCGCTACCGCAGGATCTGGTAGTCTTTGGCGAAGTCGGGCTGGCCGGGGAGATCCGTCCGGTGCCGAGCGGCCAGGAGCGTATCTCCGAGGCGGCAAAACACGGCTTCCGTCGGGCGATTGTGCCCGCCGCTAACGTGCCGAAAAAGCTGCCGGAAGGGATGACGGTTTTCCCCGTTAAAAAACTCTCTGATGCGCTAAGTGTCTTTGACGACTTATAATTACGTATTCGTTGTTGCAGGAGGCACCGTAATTTATGTCGTCATTTGACTATATCAAGACCGCGATCCGCCAGAAGGGCTGTACCTTGCAGCAGGTGGCGGAAGCCAGCGGTATGACCAAGGGCTATTTAAGCCAGCTGCTGAATGCCAAAATCAAAAGCCCCAGCGCGCAGAAGCTGGAAGCGCTGCATCGCTTTCTGGGGCTCGAATTCCCGCGGATGCAGAAGAACATCGGCGTGGTGTTCGGCAAGTTTTATCCGCTGCATACCGGCCATGTCTATCTGATCCAGCGCGCCTGTAGCCAGGTGGACGAACTGCATATCATCATGGGCTACGATGACAAGCGCGACCGCGAGCTGTTCGAAGCCAGCGCCATGTCCCAGCAGCCTACCGTTTCTGACCGCCTGCGCTGGCTGCTACAGACCTTTAAGTACCAGAAAAACATCCGCATTCATGCCTTTAACGAAGAGGGGATGGAACCCTATCCCCACGGCTGGGACGTGTGGAGCAACGGCATAAAAGCGTTCATGGAAGAGAAAGGGATCCAGCCTAACTGGATCTACACTTCTGAAGAGTCTGATGCCTCGCAGTATCCCCAGCACCTGGGTACAGAAACGGTGCTGATCGATCCTAAACGCACCTTTATGAACATCAGCGGGGCACAGATCCGAGAGAACCCGTTCCGCTACTGGGAGTATATCCCGACAGAGGTGAAGCCGTTCTTCGTGCGTACCGTGGCGATCCTCGGCGGGGAGTCCAGCGGCAAATCGACGCTGGTCAACAAGCTGGCGAACATCTTCAACACCACCAGCGCCTGGGAGTATGGCCGGGACTATGTCTTCTCGCACCTCGGCGGCGATGAGATGGCGTTGCAGTATTCCGACTACGACAAAATTGCGCTCGGACACGCCCAGTACATTGATTTTGCGGTGAAATACGCTAATAAAGTGGCGTTTGTCGATACCGACTTCGTCACCACCCAGGCGTTCTGTAAAAAATACGAGGGGCGCGAGCACCCCTTTGTGCAGGCGCTGATCGACGAGTACCGCTTTGATCTGGTGATCCTGCTGGAGAACAACACGCCGTGGGTGGCAGATGGGATGCGCAGCCTGGGCAGCTCGGTGGACAGGAAAGAGTTCCAGACCATGCTGGTGGAGATGCTGGAAGCGAACAATATCGACTTTGTGCATGTGGAAGAGGCAGATTATGACGCCCGCTTCCTGCGCTGCGTGGAGCTGGTGAAAGAGATGATGGGGGAGAAGGGGTAACGCTTCTGCCGCTAATTGCCCGGCGGCGCTATGCTTGCCGGGCCTACGGTTTCCCAGGCCGGGTAAGGCGAAGCTGCCACCCGGCAATCAGTGCTTTTATTTCGAGATACGCTTGTACTTGATACGCTTCGGCTCCAGCGCGTCGGTGCCCAGCGTGCGTTTCTTGTACTCTTCGTATTCGGTGAAGTTACCTTCGAAGAACTCCACTTTACCTTCATCCTGATAATCCAGAATGTGGGTCGCAATACGGTCGAGGAACCAACGGTCGTGCGAGATAACCATCGCGCAGCCCGGGAACTCCAGCATGGCGTTTTCCAGCGCGCGCAGGGTTTCGATGTCCAGGTCGTTGGTCGGTTCATCGAGCAGCAGGACGTTACCGCCAACCTGCAGCAGCTTAGCCAGGTGCAGACGACCACGCTCACCGCCGGACAGCTCGCCCACGCGTTTACCCTGATCGACACCTTTGAAGTTGAAGCGGCCCACGTAGGCACGGCTTGGCATCTCGGTGTTGCCGATACGCATGATATCCTGCCCGCCGGAGACTTCTTCCCATACGGTTTTGCTGTTGTCCATTGCGTCACGGAACTGGTCAACGGAGGCCAGCTTCACGGTTTCACCCAGAGTGATGGTGCCGCTGTCAGGCGCTTCCTGACCGGACATCATGCGGAACAGCGTGGATTTACCCGCGCCGTTCGGGCCAATGATGCCCACGATTGCGCCTTTCGGTACCGAGAAGCTCAGGTCGTCGATCAGCACGCGATCGCCGTAGGATTTACGCAGGTTGCTGACTTCAACCACTTTGTCACCCAGACGGGCTCCAGGTGGAATGAACAGTTCGTTGGTTTCGTTACGTTTCTGGTATTCGGCGTTGTTCAGCTCTTCAAAGCGTGCCAGACGGGCCTTGCCCTTAGACTGACGGCCTTTCGCGCCCTGACGAACCCACTCCAGCTCTTTCTCAATCGACTTGCGACGAGCGGCTTCCTGAGAAGCTTCTTGCGCCAGACGCTGATCTTTCTGCTCCAGCCAGGAGGAGTAGTTACCTTCCCACGGAATACCTTCTCCGCGGTCCAGCTCCAGGATCCAGCCCGCGACGTTATCGAGGAAGTAACGGTCGTGGGTGATCGCCACAACGGTCCCTTCGAAGTCGTGCAGGAAGCGCTCCAGCCAGGCGACGGATTCCGCATCCAGGTGGTTCGTCGGTTCGTCGAGCAGCAGCATGTCTGGCTTTTCCAGCAGCAGACGGCACAGCGCGACGCGGCGGCGTTCACCACCGGACAGTTTTTCAATTTTGGCATCCCAGTCTGGCAGACGCAGGGCATCGGCCGCGCGCTCCAGCTGCACGTTCAGGTTGTGACCGTCATGTGCCTGGATGATCTCTTCAAATTTACCCTGCTGGGCCGCGAGCTTATCGAAGTCGGCATCCGGCTCGGCGTACTTCGCGTACACTTCATCCAGTCCTTTCAGCGCGTTAACCACTTCGGCAACGGCTTCTTCAACGGACTCGCGAACGGTGTGCTCAGGATTCAGCTTCGGTTCCTGCGGCAGGTAACCGATTTTGAGGCCTGGCTGTGGACGGGCTTCACCTTCGATGTCTGTATCGATGCCCGCCATGATGCGCAGCAAGGTGGACTTACCGGCACCGTTGAGACCCAGAACACCGATTTTTGCGCCCGGGAAGAAGCTCAGCGAGATATTTTTGAGAATATGACGTTTCGGCGGTACCACTTTGCCGACACGATGCATGGTATAAACGAATTGAGCCACGTTGGACTTCGCCTCTTTTATCGTGATGAGAATAGTGGCGAAGTGTAGCCTTTTTCCCTGCCTAATCCCAGCCATCGACGCCGGGAGTGTTAAAGCGCGCAAGAAAGGTAAAAATGTGTCCATGACGTGGCGCATTAGAGGATGCCTGGTTAGCATAAGTTAATTACGCTTTTGCGCGGCACGATGCTGCATTTAATGACGATTAACAGAGGACGAGCGTGTGGTAAAAGCCAAACAGGTGGCCTGGCGAGTGCTTGCTGCCAGCGTCTGCGTGCTGACCATCAGCAGCGCGGCGCGAGCCGATTCACTGGATGAACAACGTAACCGCTATGCACAGATCAAACAGGCGTGGGATCAGCGACAGATGGAGACGGTGCAGGCCCTGATGCCGACGTTGAAAGACTATCCGCTGTATCCGTATCTGGAATACCGTCAGCTGACCGACGATCTGATGAACCAGCCGACGATCACCGTCAAAAACTTTATTCAGGCCAACCCGACGTTGCCGCCCGCCCGCACCTTACAGTCGCGATTTGTGAACGAGCTGGCGCGTCGTGAAGACTGGCGTGGCCTGCTGGCCTTTAGCCCGGAGAAGCCGGGCACCACCGAAGCGCAGTGTAACTACTACTATGCGAAGTGGGCGACGGGTCAGCAGGAAGAGGCCTGGAACGGCGCCAAAGAGCTGTGGCTGACCGGGAAAAGCCAGCCCAACGCCTGTGACTCGCTGTTCGGCGCCTGGCGCGCGTCCGGCAAACAGGATCCGCTGGCGTATCTCGAGCGGATCCGCCTGGCGATGAAAGCGGGCAACACCCGCCTGGTGACCACCCTCGCCGGGCAGATGCCGCCGGAGTATCAGACCATTTCCAGCGCCTTAATCCAGCTGGCAAACGATCCGAAGACGGTGATGGATTTTGCCCGCAACACCGGGGCTACCGATTTTACCCGTCAGATGGCGGCGGTGGCCTTTACCAGCGTGGCGCGGGACGACGTGGAAAATGCCCGGCTGATGATCCCGACCCTGGCCCAGGCCCAGCAGCTGAATGAAGATCAGACCCAGGAGCTGCGCGATATCGTGGCGTGGCGACTGATGGGCAGCGATGTCACTGATGAACAGGCCCGCTGGCGCGACGATGCGATTATGCGGTCGCAGTCCACCTCGCTGGTGGAGCGACGGGTGCGTATGGCGCTGGGCAACGGCGATCGCCGCGGCCTGAACACCTGGCTGGCGCGTCTGCCAATGGAAGCTAAAGAGAAAGATGAATGGCGCTACTGGCAGGCCGATCTCCTGCTGGAGCGGGGGCGCGACGACGAGGCGAAATCGATTCTGCATGCCCTGATGCAGCAGCGTGGTTTCTATCCGATGGCGGCGGCTCAGCGCCTTGGCGAAGAGTACAGCCTCAGGATTGATAAAGCGCCGGCCGGCGTCAACGCGGCGCTGGTAAACGGGCCGGAAATGGCGCGGGTGCGCGAGCTGATGTACTGGAATCTGGATAACACCGCCCGCAGTGAATGGGCCAATCTGGTTACCAGCCGCACCGTACAGGAGAAAGCCCAGCTGGCGCGCTATGCCTTCGATAACCGCTGGTGGGATCTGAGCGTGCAGGCGACGATCGCCGGCAAGCTGTGGGATCATCTCGAAGAGCGTTTCCCTCTGGCCTATAAAGATCTCTTCGATCGTTACACCAGCGGGAAAGACATTCCGCAGAGCTATGCGATGGCGATCGCCCGCCAGGAGAGCGCCTGGAACCCGAAAGTGCGCTCGCCGGTGGGGGCCAGCGGTCTGATGCAGGTGATGCCTGCCACCGCCGCCCATACGGTGAAGAAGTTTAATCTGCCGGGCTACAGCAGTCCGTCGCAGCTGCTGGATCCCGAAACCAACATCAACATTGGCACTACCTATCTGCAGAGCGTCTACAACCAGTTCGGTGATAACCGCATCTTCGCGTCAGCAGCTTATAACGCTGGCCCGGGACGGGTGCGCACCTGGCTTGGCAACAGCGCCGGACGCATCGACGCGGTGGCCTTTGTCGAGAGCATTCCGTTCTCGGAAACCCGCGGCTATGTGAAGAACGTGCTGGCGTATGATGCTTACTATCGCTACTTCATGGGACAGAAAGATGCCCTGATGAGCGACAGTGAGTGGCAGCGACGTTACTGATCGGTGTGGGTTATGTTATGCTTGTACTCGTTTAAGAGTACAACAGGCGGCATAACATGACCCAGCATTCCCCTTATTCATCGGCTATGGCCGAGCAACGTCATCAGGAGTGGCTTCGTTTTGTGGAGCTACTTCGCCAGTCTTATGAACAGGACCTGCATCTGCCGCTGTTGCAGCTGATGCTCACCCCCGACGAGCGCGAGGCGCTGGGCACGCGGGTGCGGATCATCGAGGAGTTGCTGCGCGGCGAGATGAGCCAGCGTGAGCTGAAAAGCGAGCTGGGAGCGGGGATCGCAACCATCACCCGCGGATCGAACAGCCTGAAATCGGCGCCGGTTGAGCTGCGCCACTGGCTCGAACAGGTATTGCTTGAGGGCAAACCGTAGGCCGGATAAGGCGAAGCCGCCATCCGGCAATGCTGCGGCAATTAACGGTAAATCGCATTATGAAACGGGCTCAACGCCAGAATCACCGCCTGGTGGTAAACGCTTGAGCGCGTCAGCACCCCGGCGGTAAAGACCCCAATCGCCCCCTCTTTACGGCCAATCTCATCGATGCCCGTGTACTGCGACATCACCGGGCCGAGCGCTTCACCTTCGCGCACTTTATCCAGAATGAACTCCGGTAGCGGCAGAGTGGCCGAGCGCGCTTCACCGCGCCAATCCCGGCTCTCGATCACCACCCAGCTAAAGGTTGCGCCTTCGTCAATGCCCGCTTCAATCGCCACCCAAAAGTCCGCTTCGGGACAGGCGGCTCTGGCATTCGCCACGCGGTTTCGTGCGCCAGCGCGTGTTTCTTCGCTGCCGAATGGCTGTTCCGGGACGCCGCTCTCGACGCTGACGGACGCAATATGGCAGGATCCTTCGCCGAAGATCTCGTCAAATGCCCTTAGAATTGCCTGAATTTTGGCAGGATTAGTGGTAGCAGAGACAACCTGGTGCATAATTAAGCCTAACTCTAAAAATATCATCGCAGTATAACGGAAAAAAAGCATGTTACAGGTATACCTTGTTCGCCACGGTGAAACGCAGTGGAACGCCGAGCGACGTATTCAAGGCCAGTCAGACAGTCCACTTACTGCCAAGGGCGAGGAACAGGCCCGTCAGGTTGGCGAACGCGCCAGAACACTGGGCATCACCCATATCATCGCCAGCGATTTAGGTCGCACGCGACGCACAGCAGAGATTATCGCGCAGGCCTGCGGCTGCGATGTCACTGTGGATGCTCGCCTGCGCGAGCTGGATATGGGGGTGCTGGAACAGCGCCTTATTGATACCCTGACCGAAGAGGAAGAGGCATGGCGTCGCACGCTGGTTAACGGCACTGAAGAGGGTCGCATACCGGAAGGTGAATCGATGCTGGAGCTGAGCGAGCGTATGCACGCGGCGCTGGCGGCCTGTCTGGAGCTGCCCGAGGGCAGTCGACCGCTGCTGGTCAGTCACGGTATGGCGTTAGGTTGCCTGGTCAGTACGATCCTCGGGCTGCCGGCATGGGCTGAGCGCCGCCTGCGTCTGCGTAACTGCTCGCTTTCCCGCATCGACTATCAGCAGAGTCCGTGGCTGGCGTCAGGCTGGATTGTGGAGATGGCAGGGGATATCTCGCATCTCGATGCCCCTGCGTTAGATGAGCTGCAGCGTTAACGGCGAACGGGGATCAGATATTCGCAGCGCAAATCGATTGGGCGTTCATCCGGCTTAACATCCGTTGACGGATAGTAACGCTCAATATCCTGACCTTTTCTGCGATTCAGGTTCAGCATCGGCATGCAGGTACCGTAGACCGTCATGATAAAGTCCTGCACGCCGGTTCCCAGCCCTTCATAGGTGAACATCACGTATTCACCCCCTTCCAGTACCACCGGTTTCGAGCCCTGAATATAGCCGTTGGCCATCTCAGGCGTTAACGCTGTGGTGTAGAAGACCTCCTGCTCGTCATCTTTTTCAAGGCTTGGACGCGTCTCGTTCAGGCCATAGAGCAATGGCGGAATGGCCGGGGCGTGGCTGAGGAAATCACGCCAGAACTGGACACGCATCTGATGACGAAATTCGGAGATCTGCTCCAGCGAGCAGGAGTAACTTTGGGTCGTGCCGACCAGGTGAGTTTCCGGCAGGGTGACCATCTCGTGCTTCGGCATTTCGAACTCGCCCAGACGCAGCGGCGGACGCATACCGAACGAGCTCCAGTCCGGCGAGCGGCGATAGAGCGCAGGGGTCAACGAGAACTGTTTTTTGAACGCGCGGGTAAAGGTCTGCTGCGAATCAAAGCGATACTGTAAGGCGATGTCCAGAATAGGACGCGCAGTCAGGCGAAGCGCCACGGCGGATTTGGAAAGACGACGCGCGCGGATATAGGCGCCGATAGCGTGACCGGTGACATCCTTGAACATCCGTTGTAAATGCCACTTAGAATATCCCGCTTTTGCCGCCACATTATCGAGTGACAAAGGCTGGTCCAGATGGCCTTCCAGCCAGGTAAGAAGATCGCGAATAATTCCAGCCTGATCCATATACTATCCTCATCCTTAATACAGCAGATACCCTGCTAACAGGTTAGCGGATAATAGCATTTTTTGATGTTTTAGCATTCAGTGTTTTTTTTGCGCTTAAATGCGTTTCGCCCTCAATTCCGGAAGGATATATTCTAATCCTGTGATCTTGCTGCTTTTTTTCATATGATTGTTGAATAATGACTCAATGCAATTTTTAAATATGGTAACAATATGAAATACAAGACATTGATCCTCACCACGCTGCTGTTATTAACCGGTCATGCCGCGCAGGCAGAAGAAATTGGTTCCGTTGATACCGTATTTAAGGTTTTCGGGCCCGACCATAAAATTGTCGTTGAAGCCTTTGACGATCCCGATGTGAAAAACGTCACCTGCTATATCAGCCGGGCGAAAACCGGCGGTATCAAAGGCGGACTGGGGCTGGCGGAAGACACTTCCGATGCGGCGATCTCCTGTCAGCAGGTGGGGCCGGTTGAGCTGAGCGATAAGATCAAAAACGGCAAGTCGCGGGGCGAAGTCGTATTCCAGAAACGCACCTCACTGGTGTTCAAAAAACTGCAGGTCGTACGTTTCTATGATGCGAAGCGTAACGCGCTGGCCTATCTCGCCTACTCGGATAAGGTCGTGGAGGGATCGCCAAAAAATGCGCTGAGCGCGGTGCCGATTATGCCGTGGCATTAAGTCAGGAATACCCCATGCAGCAACCCGTGGTCTGGCTGGTTGAAGACGAAATCAGTATCGCTGAAACGCTGATCTACATGCTTCAACAGGAGGGCTTTGCAGTGAAGGCCTTCGAACGCGGCCTGCCTGTGCTGGAGGAGGCGCGCCGGCAGATCCCGGCGCTGGCCATTCTTGATGTCGGCCTGCCGGACATCAGCGGCTTTGAGTTGTGCCGCCAGCTGCTGGCGCAGCATCCCGCGCTGCCGGTGCTGTTCCTGACGGCCCGCAGCGATGAGGTGGACAAGCTGCTCGGGCTGGAGATCGGGGCTGATGATTATGTTGCCAAGCCCTTCTCGCCCCGGGAAGTGTGCGCCCGGGTGTGAACGATTTTACGGCGGATGCAAAAATCCGCTGCGCTGTCTGAAATCGTCCGTATCGGCCAGTTTAAGCTGAACGAGCCCGCCGCCCGCATCAGCTGGTGCGGAGAGCCGTTGCCGCTGACGCGCTACGAATTCCTGCTGCTCAAAACGCTGCTGCATGCACCAGGCCGCGTCTATTCCCGGCAGCAGCTGATGGATAAAGTCTGGGGGGAGGAGGGCGACAGCTTCGATCGCACCGTCGACACCCATATTAAAACCCTGCGGGCCAAGCTGCGGGCGGTGAACGATCGGCTTTCTCCCATCAGCACCCACCGCGGCATGGGCTACAGCCTGGGATTGTATTAATGCGCATCGGCATGCGGCTGTTGCTGGGGTACTTCCTGATTGTGGCCATCGCCGCGTGGTTTGTGCTGTCGATCTTTGTCCAGGAGGTGAAGCCCGGCGTGCGCAGGGCAACGGAAGGGACGCTGATCGACACCGCCACGCTGCTGGCCGAAGTCGGACGGGAGGATCTGCTTTCGGGTGATGCGCAGCAGGGCAGGCTGGCGCAGGCCTTTTCGCAGCTCCATCAGCGACCCTTTCGCGCCAACATCGGCGGCATTCACAAAGTGCGCAACGAGTATCATGTCTACATGACCGATGCCCAGGGCCGGGTGGTGTTTGATTCCGCTGGCCTTGCGGTGGGAAAGGATTACTCGCGCTGGAACGACGTCTGGCTGACCCTGCGTGGTGAATATGGCGCCCGCAGCACCCCGGGCAACCCGGACGATCCCGAGAGTACGGTGATGTACGTTGCCGCGCCGGTGGTCGATCGGGGCAGGATCATCGGCGTGTTGTCGGTCGGAAAGCCCAATAGCGCAATGGCGCCGGTCATCAAGCGCAGCGAGCGGCGGATCCTCTGGGCCGGCGGGGCGCTGCTGGGCATTGCGTTGCTGATTGGCCTGGCCGTGGCCTGGTGGATCAACCGCTCGATTCACACCCTGTCGCGCTATGCCGACTCGGTCACCAGCGATACCCCGCTGCCGTTGCCCGATCCGGGCAGCAGCGAACTCCGCAAGCTGGCACAGGCGCTGGAGAATATGCGTATTCGCCTCGAGGGGAAGAATTACATTGAACACTATGTTCATGCGCTTACCCACGAGCTGAAAAGTCCGCTGGCCGCAATTCGCGGCGCGGCGGAAATTCTGGCCGAACAGCCGCCGTCTCAGGTGGCCGCGCGGTTTATCGACAATATCCTGGTGCAAAATGCGCGCATGCAGTCGCTGGTGGAAAAGCTCCTCGCCCAGGCTCGTCTTGAGAATCGGATAGAGATTGTCCCGGTGAGCGTCAGCGTTGATGTACTCTTTACGCGGCTTGCCGATGCGCGCGCGGCAACGCTGGCAGCGAAAAACATCACCCTGACATTTCAGGGCACTTCGTGCCGCGTGGCGGGCGATCCCGAGCTGCTTGAGCAGGCGCTGGGCAATTTGCTGGACAATGCTATCGACTTCACCCCGCCGGGTGGAGCAATCCAGCTTGCGGCCACGGAAGCCCACAGGCAGGTGAACATCACCGTAACCGACAGCGGCGGTGGGATCCCGGATTACGCCCTGGCGCGGATTTTTGAACGCTTCTACTCGCTCCCGCGCTCGAACGGGCTGAAAAGCAGCGGGCTCGGGCTGGCCTTTGTGCAGGAGGTAGCGCGTCTGCATCAGGGCAGCATCGATTTGCAAAACCGGCCCGAAGTCGGCGTGACGGCCACGCTGACACTTCACCGTCCCTTCACATAACTTCAAACTGGCCCCACATAGCGCAGTTAGGCTCTCTTCATCACAAAGGAGAGCCACTATGAAATCCCCCCTGTTATGGAAAGTCAGCACCCTGTTGGGGTGCATTCTGCTGTTACTCGTCCCGCTGTTTATGGTGGGTAATCTGATTTCGGAGCGCGAGAGCTACCGCAACGCGGTCGAAAACACGCTGCGTCAAAGCACCAGTGGCCCACAGCAGCTGGTTGGCCCGCTGATCGCCATTCCGGTGACGGAGATTTACTACAAGCTGGAGGACGAGAAAAAAGTTGAGTATAAGAAAAGCTATATGCACTTCATACTGCCGGAGTCGCTGTTAGTCGAAGGTAATCAGCACGTTGAGACGCGCAATATCGGCATCTATGACGGGCAAATCTGGAACACCGATCTCAGGATCAAAGCCCAGTTTAATACCGATAAACTGGCGCAGCTGAAGGGTGAAACCATGACCCTGGGGCAGCCTTTTATCGTGGTTGGCGTCGGTGATGCGCGCGGAATTGGCGCGGTGAGCGCGTCAAAAATCAACGGTGAGACCTTAAGCATTGAGCCCGGCTCAGGTGTGCACGGGGCGTTATCCGGCATCCATATGCCCCTGACCGACAACGCGCTGGCGCTTAAAACCTTCACCCTGGAGATGTCGTTGAATCTGGCGGGCACCGGCAGTTTCGCAGTGGTTCCGGTGGGGCGCAACAGCGAACTGACCCTGACCAGCAACTGGCCGCATCCGGGTTTTATGGGTGACTACCTGCCGGTTAAGCACCAGATTAGCGACTCGGGCTTCCAGGCGAACTGGAAAAGCAGCTGGTTTGCCAACAACCTGGCGGGCTGGTTCAACGACAGGGAGACGCCCGAATGGCAGACTATCCCGGCCTTTAGCGTGACGGTCGCCACCCCCGCGGATCAGTATCAGCTCACGGACCGCGCGATTAAGTACGCCATTCTGCTGATTGCCCTGACCTTTATGGCTTTCTTTGTCTTTGAAACCTTAACCGGGCTGCGCCTGCATCCGATGCAGTATCTGCTGGTCGGTCTGTCGCTGGTGCTGTTCTATCTGGTGCTGCTGGCGCTGTCAGAGCATGTTGGTTTTACACCCGCCTGGATTATTGCCAGCCTGGTGGGAGCGGTGATGAACGGCGTTTATCTGCAGGCGGTGCTGAAAAGCTGGAGACGCAGCGGCATGTTTGTGGTGGCGCTGCTGGGGCTGGACGTGGTGATGTGGTTCCTGCTGCGTTCGGAAGACAGCGCACTGCTGCTGGGTTCGGCCGTTCTGGCACTGGCGTTGTTCGCAGTGATGTATCTCACCCGTCACTTTGACTGGTACTCGCTTTCCCAGCCGAAGCGCCCGGAGCCACCAGCCGAACCGGATAAGGATGCGATGCGGTTATGGAAATAAAAAAACGGCGCGAAAGCGCCGTTTTTTTATGGCCGATCTGCGGGATTACTCCTGCAGGTCGCCGCAGAAACGATAGCCTTCACCGTGGATGGTGGCGATGATTTCTGGGGTATCCGGCGTGGATTCGAAGTGTTTACGAATACGGCGGATGGTAACGTCAACGGTGCGGTCGTGCGGCTTCAGCTCACGGCCGGTCATTTTTTTCAGCAGTTCTGCACGGGACTGGATCTTGCCCGGATTTTCGCAGAAGTGCAGCATGGCGCGGAATTCGCTGCGCGGCAGTTTGTACTGGTCGCCCTGAGGGCTCACCAGCGAACGGCTATTAATATCAAGTTCCCAGCCGTTGAATTTGTAGCTGTCTACGCTACGACGCTCTTCGCGGACCGTGCCCAGGTTCATGGTGCGGGACAGCAGATTGCGTGCACGAATGGTTAACTCGCGAGGGTTAAAAGGTTTGGTGATATAGTCATCCGCACCGATTTCCAGGCCAAGAATTTTATCAACTTCATTGTCGCGGCCGGTCAGGAACATTAACGCAACGTTCGCCTGCTCGCGCAGCTCGCGCGCCAGCAGAAGGCCGTTTTTACCCGGCAGGTTAATGTCCATGATGACCAGGTTGATATCATTTTCAGAAAGGATCTGATGCATCTCTGCGCCATCGGTCGCTTCAAAGACATCGTAGCCTTCTGCTTCGAAAATGCTCTTTAACGTGTTGCGTGTTACCAACTCGTCTTCAACGATAAGAATGTGCGGGGTCTGCATGTTTGCTACCTAAATTGCCAACTAAATCGAAACAGGAAGTACAAAAGTCCCTGACCTGCCTGATACATGCCACAAATTAACATGACCGGCGTAACGTGACTAAAGTACGTAATTGCGTTCTTGATGCACTTTCCATCAACGTCAACAACATCATTAGCTTGGTCGTGGGTACTTTCCCTCTGGACCCGACAGTGTCAAAAACGGCTGTCATCCTAACCATTTTAACAGCAACATAACAGGTTAAGAGGCACCGGACACCAATAAAACTACGCTTCGTTGACATATATCAAATTCAATTGTAGCACGTTAACAGTTTGATGAAATCATCGTAGCGGATTGCTAGCCTTTGTCACATTTTTTCAATAAACCAACCAGTTGCGTTCATTAATTAATAAACAAGGCGAATCCAATGTCAACACCCGGTAAAAGAAAGCATTATCATTATTAAACATAAGGATAAGTGCTATTCTGTAACATTATCGCGTAAGGTTCACTGATGAAATAGTTTAGTAATTTTAATTTGTAGTGAAACGCTATTTCGGTGATTTGTGTTGCAATTTTGTAAATTCGTGCCGCGTAATATGATGATGTCCATCACATTTTTGTCGGCTAACTGCTTAAAAAGAGAGCATAAATGCATTTGTCAATCGTACTGGTATCCCCCGCAAGAGCAGAAAACATCGGTGCCGCCGCGCGCGCCATGAAGACCATGGGGTTTACCGATCTACGTATCGTTGCCAGTGACGCCCAGAACGATCCGGCGGCGCGGCGTGTTGCGCACGGCTCGGGAGATATTCTCGATAATTTAACGACTTATGAAACGCTCGCAGACGCGCTGCACGACATTTCTTTTACGGTTGCCACCACTGCCCGCGGCCGTTCGAAGTTTCATTACTATGCCACGCCGGCTGAACTAGTGCCGCTGATGGCAGAGAAAAGCCAGTGGATGCCGAAGATGGCGCTGGTTTTCGGGCGCGAAGATTCCGGCCTGACCAATGACGAGCTCGCCCTGGCAGATGTATTGACCGGCGTGCCGATGGTGGCGGATTACCCGTCGTTGAATTTAGGTCAGGCGGTGATGGTGTATTGCTATCAATTAGCCTCTCTGATGCAAATGCCGGTTGCCCCGGTGGCCGACGTAGATGAAAACCAGCTTGCCGCTTTACGTGCGCGCACCGATCGTCTGCTGACATCGCTGAACGTCGCTGACGATCAAAAAATGGTGGAGTGGCTACAGCAGCGGCTGGGCCTGTTAGCTCAGCGAGACACGGCAATGTTGCACCGATTGCTGCATGATATCGAAAAAAAGCTGGCAGAGTAAAAGTCCGTCATATCTTTTAGTTATGGTTAAATATTCCAGACTATGGGTTGCATACGGCCCGATCCGGGCAGAAATAAAATCTCAGACAGCGCGGCGTGACAGGATCGGGAAAGGCGCTTAAATCAGAAATTCGTTGACTTAGCGGCACGTATGCTTTAACCAATAGAGGTAGACAGCACAGACAGATAATAATACAGAGTACACAACATCCATGAAACGCATCAGCATCACCACCATTACCACAACCATCATCATTACCACAGGTAACGGTGCGGGCTGACGCGTACAGGAAAGAAAGAAAAAAGCCCGCACCTGAACAGTGCGGGCTTTTTTTTCGGCTAAAGATCACGAGGTAACAACCATGCGAGTGTTGAAGTTCGGCGGTACATCAGTGGCAAATGCAGAACGATTTCTGCGTGTTGCCGACATCCTGGAGAGCAATGCCAGGCAGGGGCAGGTGGCGACGGTACTCTCTGCCCCGGCTAAAATTACCAACCACCTGGTGGCGATGATTGAAAAGACCATTGGGGGTCAGGATGCACTGGTGAACATCAGCGACGCAGAGCAGATCTTTGCTAACCTGCTGCAGGGCCTGGCGGATGCCCAACCTGGCTTTCCGCATGCCCAGCTGAAAGCTTTTGTTGAGCAAGAGTTTGCCCAGATTAAACACGTTCTGCATGGTATCAGCCTGTTGGGGCAGTGCCCGGACAGCATTAACGCGGCGCTGATCTGCCGCGGTGAAAAACTCTCTATCGCCATCATGGCGGGTCTGCTGGAAGCACGTGGCCATAACGTCACGGTGATCGATCCGGTTGAAAAACTGCTCGCTGTTGGCCATTACCTCGAATCCGCCGTAGATATTGCCGAATCTACCCGTCGCATTGCGGCAGGCAAAATTCCTGCTGACCATATGATCCTGATGGCGGGCTTCACCGCCGGGAATGAAAAAGGGGAGCTGGTGGTGCTGGGCCGTAACGGCTCCGACTACTCTGCCGCCGTACTGGCCGCCTGTCTGCGTGCCGACTGTTGCGAGATCTGGACCGACGTCGACGGCGTGTATACCTGCGACCCGCGCCAGGTGCCGGATGCCCGTCTGCTGAAGTCGATGTCTTATCAGGAGGCGATGGAGCTCTCCTACTTCGGCGCCAAAGTTCTTCATCCTCGCACCATTGCCCCCATCGCCCAGTTCCAGATCCCATGCCTGATTAAAAACACCGGTAATCCGCAGGCGCCAGGCACGCTGATTGGTGCCAGTAATGACGAGGACGGCCTGCCGGTTAAAGGCATCTCCAACCTCAACAACATGGCGATGTTCAACGTCTCCGGGCCGGGTATGAAAGGCATGGTGGGGATGGCGGCACGCGTCTTTGCCGCTATGTCGCGCAACGGCATCTCGGTAGTGCTGATCACCCAGTCTTCTTCCGAATACAGCATCAGCTTCTGCGTCCCGCAGGTGGACTGCCTGCGGGCCCGTCGGGCGCTGGAGGAGGAGTTCTACCTCGAGCTGAAAGAAGAGTTGCTGGAGCCCATTGCCATCCAGGAGCATCTGGCGATCATCTCTGTGGTGGGTGATGGCATGCGCACTCTGCGCGGCATCTCGGCGAAATTCTTTGCGGCGCTGGCGCGGGCGAACATTAATATTGTCGCCATTGCCCAGGGCTCCTCAGAGCGCTCCATCTCCGTGGTGGTGAATAACGACGATGCTACCACCGGCGTACGCGTCACTCATCAGATGCTGTTCAACACCGATCAGGTCATTGAAGTGTTCCTGATTGGCGTCGGTGGCGTGGGCGGTGCGTTACTGGAGCAGCTCAAGCGTCAGCAAGAGTGGCTCAAGAAAAAGCATATCGATCTGCGCGTCTGCGGCATTGCAAACTCCAAAGCCCTGCTGACCAATGTTCACGGGCTGAACCTCGAGAACTGGCAGGCAGAGCTGGCGGAGGCGAAAGAGCCGTTCAATCTGGGCCGCCTGATCCGTCTGGTGAAAGAGTATCATCTGCTGAACCCGGTGATTGTCGACTGTACCTCGCACCAGGCGGTGGCCGATCAGTACGCCGACTTCCTGCGTGAAGGCTTCCATGTGGTCACGCCGAACAAAAAGGCCAACACCTCGTCGATGGATTACTACCATCAGATGCGCCACGCGGCGGCGAAATCCCGCCGTAAGTTCCTCTATGACACCAACGTCGGCGCGGGGCTGCCGGTTATCGAAAACCTGCAAAACCTGCTCAATGCCGGTGATGAACTGCAGCGTTTTTCCGGCATCCTGTCGGGCTCGCTCTCCTTTATCTTCGGCAAGCTGGACGAAGGGATGAGCCTGTCAGAAGCGACCAAAGTGGCGCGCGAGCTGGGTTACACCGAGCCGGATCCGCGTGACGACCTCTCCGGAACCGACGTGGCGCGTAAGCTGCTGATCCTCGCCCGTGAAACGGGACGTGAGCTGGAGCTGTCGGATATCGTGATCGAGCCGGTTCTGCCAGAAAGCTTTGACGACTCCGGCGATGTGGCGACCTTTATGGCGAATCTGCCGCAGCTGGATGACGCCTTCGCAGCCCGCGTTGCAAAAGCCCGTGATGAAGGGAAGGTATTGCGCTATGTTGGCAACATCGAAGAAGACGGCGTCTGCCGGGTGAAGATGGCGGCGGTAGACGGTAACGATCCGCTGTTCAAAGTGAAAAATGGCGAAAACGCCCTCGCGTTTTACAGCCACTATTATCAGCCACTGCCGTTGGTCCTTCGCGGCTATGGCGCAGGGAACGATGTGACGGCGGCGGGCGTGTTTGCCGATCTGCTGCGTACCCTGTCATGGAAGTTAGGAGTTTAACATGGTTAAAGTTTATGCCCCGGCTTCCAGCGCCAATATGAGCGTCGGGTTTGATGTGCTGGGCGCGGCGGTGACGCCGGTGGATGGTTCATCGCTGGGGGATACTGTCACGGTTGAGGCCGCAGACAGTTTCAGTCTGAGCAACGTCGGGCGTTTCGCCAGCAAGCTGCCGTCCGATCCGCGTGAGAATATCGTTTATCAGTGCTGGGAGCGTTTTTGTCAGGAGATCGGTAAAAACGTGCCGGTTGCCATGACCCTGGAAAAAAGCATGCCGATTGGCTCCGGGCTGGGCTCAAGTGCCTGTTCGGTGGTGGCCGCGCTGGTGGCGATGAACGAGCACTGCGGCAAGCCGCTGAATAACACCCGCCTGCTGGCCCTGATGGGCGAGCTGGAAGGGCGCATCTCTGGCAGCATTCATTACGATAACGTCGCCCCCTGTTTCCTGGGCGGCATGCAGCTGATGATTGAAGAGAACGGCATCATCAGCCAACAGGTGCCAGGCTTTGACGAGTGGCTGTGGGTGCTTGCCTACCCGGGCATTAAAGTGTCGACCGCCGAAGCGCGCGCCATACTGCCAGCGCAGTACCGCCGTCAGGACTGTATTGCGCACGGTCGTCATCTGGCTGGCTTTATTCATGCCTGCTATACCCGTCAGCCGCTACTGGCGGCAAAACTGATGAAAGATGTTATTGCCGAGCCATACCGCACCAAACTGCTGCCTGGCTTCAACGAAGCGCGTAGCGCGGCGCTGGATATCGGCGCCCTGGCCTGCGGTATTTCCGGTTCCGGTCCGACCCTGTTTGCCCTGTGCGACAAACCGGATACGGCGCAGCGGGTCGCGGAGTGGCTGGGGAAAAATTACCTGCAAAATCAGGAAGGCTTTGTTCATATTTGCCGTCTGGATACGGCCGGCGCACGAGTACTGGGATAAACAATGAAACTCTACAATCTTAAAGATCATAACGAGCAAGTGAGCTTTGCACAGGCCGTCACACAAGGTCTGGGCAAAAACCAGGGGCTGTTCTTCCCGCACGACCTGCCGGAGTTTGGTCTGACCGAAATCGACGAGATGCTGAAACAGGATTTCGTTACCCGCAGCACCAAAATTCTCTCCGCGTTTATCGGGGACGAAATCCCGCAGGAGCTGCTGGAGGAGCGCGTCCGCGCTGCCTTTGCTTTCCCGGCACCGGTAAGCCAGGTTGAGCCGGACGTCGGCTGTCTGGAGCTGTTCCACGGTCCGACGCTGGCGTTTAAAGATTTTGGCGGGCGCTTTATGGCGCAGATGCTGACCCATATCAGCGGCGATAAGCCGGTTACCATTCTGACCGCGACCTCCGGCGATACCGGTGCGGCAGTTGCGCATGCCTTCTATGGCCTGAAAAACGTGCGCGTGGTGATCCTCTATCCCCAGGGCAAAATCAGCCCGCTGCAGGAAAAACTGTTCTGTACCCTCGGCGGCAACATTGAAACCGTCGCCATCGACGGGGACTTCGATGCCTGCCAGGCGCTGGTTAAGCAGGCCTTCGACGACGAAGAGCTGAAGGTGGCGCTGGGTCTTAACTCCGCCAACTCCATCAACATCAGCCGCCTGCTGGCGCAGATTTGCTACTACTTCGAAGCGGTAGCCCAGCTGCCGCAGGAAGCGCGTAACCAGCTGGTGATCTCGGTGCCGAGCGGTAACTTTGGCGACCTGACTGCCGGCCTGCTGGCGAAGTCACTGGGCCTGCCGGTGAAACGCTTTATCGCTGCCACCAATGCCAACGACACGGTGCCGCGTTTCCTGAAAGAGGGCAAGTGGACGCCAAACACTACTCAGGCCACCCTGTCCAATGCGATGGATGTGTCACAGCCTAACAACTGGCCGCGCGTGGAAGAGCTGTTCCGCCGTAAAATCTGGCGTCTCAATGAGCTGGGCTATGCTGCGGTAACGGACGACACCACCAGAGAGACCATGCGTGAGCTGAAGCAGGTGGGCTACACCTCCGAGCCGCACGCGGCGGTGGCGTATCGCGCTCTGCGCGATCAGCTGAACCCGGGCGAGTACGGCCTGTTCCTCGGCACCGCCCATCCGGCGAAGTTTAAGGAGAGCGTGGACGAGATCCTCGGTGAGTCGCTGCCGCTGCCGAAAGAGCTGGCCGAGCGTGCCGATCTGCCGCTGCTGTCGCACAACCTGCCGGCCGATTTCGCCGCGCTGCGTCAGTTGATGATGACCCGCGGGTAAGCCTGTTTGCCCGGTGGCGCTACGCTTACCGGGCCTACGCAAAGCATTTGTAGGTCGGGTAAGGCGAAGACGCCGCCCGGCAAAAATCCAGCCCGGGTGCGCGCCATCGCCACCCGGCTTTTTTATGGAGAAATTAAGGAGAAAACTAGCAGGGAAAAAGCAGAAATTCCCAATAAATGCGGTGACTTACAGAATAGGATTGCAGAGAATAACATCCTCCCCGCCCCTCACGTAATCTCCTTACATCGGCCCACATCGGGCAAGAATAATAAGGAGTAACCTATGTCTAAACTGAAACCTGCACTTATCGCACTTTCGCTGATGCTGGTGGCTCCGATGGCGGTTCAGGCCGCTGAGATCACCCTGGTACCGGCGGTCAAACTGCAGATTGGCGATCGGGATAATCGGGGCCATCACTGGGATGGCGGCCGCTGGCGTGACAATGACTGGTGGAAGTCTCACTACGAGTGGCGCGACAACCGCTGGCGTCCGCATGGCGAGCATCATGATAATCGCCATCACGATCGTCATGATGACCATCGTCCCGGGCCGGACCGGAAACATCATTAAACTCACCCCGCCAACCGGCGGGGTTTTGCATTACTGCTCGTGGCGCTTAAACACCAGCTCACCTTTCCCTGACGCTTCCTCGTCAAAGAAATAGCCTTCGCTGTTAAATGCCTTCAGCTGCTCTGGCTGCGTCAGACGATTTTCAATGATGTAACGGCTCATCAGTCCGCGCGCTTTTTTGGCGTAGAAGCTGATCACTTTGAACTTGCCGTTCTTCTCATCGAGGAACACCGGCTTAACGATCTCCGCGTTCAGCTTTTTCGGTTTTACCGATTTGTAGTACTCATCCGACGCCAGGTTGATCAGGACATTGTCGCCCTGCGCCTGCAATGCATCGTTCAGCTTGTCGGTGATGGTCTCGCCCCAGAAGTGATAGAGATCTTTGCCTTTCGCGTTCTCCAGACGGATCCCCATCTCCAGACGGTAGGGTTGCATCAAATCCAGGGGACGCAGCACACCGTACAGGCCGGAGAGCATGCGTAAATGCTGTTGGGCAAAATCAAAGTCAGCCTCGCTGAAGGTTTCCGCCTGCAGGCCGGTATAGACGTCGCCTTTGAAGGCCAGAATCGCCTGGCGTGCGTTCGAAGGCGTGAAATCCGGCTGCCAGTCGTGGAAGCGGGTGGCATTAAGATCCGCCAGCTTGTCGCTGATGCTCATCAGGGTTGCAATTTGCGGCGCTGAAAGCTTGCGTGCCTCGCGGATCAGCTGTTGCGAGTGATCCAGCAGTTCAGGCTGGGTATAACGCTCGGTGGCGAGTGGGCTCTGGTAGTCGAGCGTTTTAGCAGGTGAAATCAGAATCAGCATATCCAGTCCTTGCAGGAGATTTGGTGCGATTTTAACAAAAAAACCGCCTCGATTGATCGATGGCTGTTATTGACGCGGCAAATCATCCCAGGCGCCAGGGGCCAGTTGCGAAGCGATCTCGGGATAACGCGAGACATCAAAAACAGGCTGGACCCCCAGCTTCCGCTGGCGCAGGTAATCCCGGGCAATCAGCGTAATGACCGGGGAGAGCAGCAGGATCGCCGTCAGGTTAGTGATTGCCATCAGCGCCATAATGATATCCGCCAGCTGCCAGACCACTGGCAGGCTTAACAGGGAGCCGAGCAGCACCATCAGCACTACGCCACCCCGTAACAGCCAGCGGGATTTCCTGGCATCGGGATGCAAAAAGATCAGGTTGTTTTCGGCATAGATGTAGTTCACCACGATGGAGCTGAAAGCGAACAAAAGGATGATAAAGGCCACGAAGTCGGCACCCCAGCTTCCGGTGAGATTGACCAGCGCCTGTTGAATCAGCTGCACGCCTGCGGTATTGGCCGGGAGATCCACCGGCCCTGCCAACAGCACGATCATCGCGCTGGCGGTACAGATGATGATGGTATCAACGAAGACGCCAATCATCTGCACGATCCCCTGGGAGGCCGGGTGAGGGGGCCAGGAGGCTGCGGCAGCAGCGGCATTGGGAGTTGACCCCATGCCCGCTTCGTTGGAAAACATTCCGCGCTGAAAACCGGCCGTCAGGGCCTGGCTCAGGGTATAGCCCAGCGCACCTGCGGCGGCTTCACGCCAGCCAAAGGCGCTTTTTACGATCAGGGTAAAGACCGCCGGTAGCTGGTCGGCATGCCAGGCACAGACCACCATGCTGGCGATCACCCACAGCAGCGCCATCACCGGCACCATCCACTGCATCAGCCGGGCAACGCCTTTGATGCCGGTGAGGATCACCACCAGCGTGAACAGCGCCATCACGCCGCCGGTGATAAATTCCGGACAGTTGAAGGCGAAACGCAGGGCGTGGGCAACGGAGTGGGCCTGAACGGTATTAAAGATCAGACCGTAGGCGACGAGTAAAAAGAGAGAAAACAGCACGCCCATCCAGCGCATACCGAGGCCGCGGGCCATATACCAGGCCGGGCCGCCGCGAAACTGCCCCTGTTTATCCGCTTCCTTATACAGCTGGGCCAGCGAACACTCGGCAAAGGAGGTGGCCATGCCGATGATGGCGGTCATCCACATCCAGAAGATGGCCCCCGGTCCGCCCGCCGAGATCGCCAGCGCGACCCCGGCCAGGTTACCGCTGCCGACCCGGGCCGCCAGGCTGGTACAGAGCGCCTGGAACGAGGTTAAACCTCCCGGCTGGGGGCTCAGGCTGTTTTTCAGATTATTGCGCAGCTGGGGAATAGAGCGAAACTGAATAAAACCGCAGCGAAAAGTGAACCAGATACCTGCCGCAAACAGCAGGTAAATCATCACCGAACCCCACAGGATTTCATTAATAAACGACAGATAATCAGGCATTAACGTCCCTCTTGTTGATGCCAAAGTGCATAGGTAATCGCTACTAATGAGTGAGTAAACAGGTAATTAGCAGTGCGGAATTTTGCCAAGTTTATCACAGGATCCTTCAGCGCATTGTCTGCGGTTGCGCTGACCTTCCGTCGTGTTATCATCAGGGCAGACCGGTTACATCCCCCTAACAAGTAAACCTGTCATTTTTCCGTTTCTGGCATCCTGCTGGTAACGCGAATTATCCAGGGCAAGTTAAAGAGAAACACTATCATGACGGATAAATTAACCTCCCTTCGTCAGTTCACGACTGTTGTCGCTGACACCGGAGATATCGCGGCAATGAAGTTGTACCAGCCGCAGGATGCCACAACGAACCCTTCTCTGATCCTTAACGCTGCACAGATCCCTGAATACCGCAAACTGATCGACGACGCCGTTGCCTGGGCGAAAAGCCAGAGCAGCGATCGTGCACAGCAGGTAGTGGATGCTACCGACAAACTGGCCGTTAACATTGGTCTGGAAATTCTGAAGCTGGTTCCGGGCCGTATCTCGACTGAAGTGGATGCGCGTCTGTCCTACGACACCGAAGCGTCCATCGCCAAAGCCAAACGCCTGATCAAGCTGTACAACGATGCTGGCATCAGCAACGACCGTATCCTGATCAAACTGGCTTCCACCTGGCAGGGCATCCGCGCTGCAGAACAGCTGGAAAAAGAGGGCATCAACTGTAACCTGACCCTGCTGTTCTCCTTCGCTCAGGCGCGTGCCTGTGCAGAAGCGGGCGTGTTCCTGATCTCTCCATTCGTTGGCCGTATTCTGGACTGGTACAAATCCAATACCGACAAGAAAGAGTACGCGGCGTCTGAAGATCCAGGCGTGGTTTCCGTTACCGAGATTTACGAGTACTACAAACAGCACGGCTATGAAACCGTGGTGATGGGCGCAAGCTTCCGTAACGTGGGCGAAATCCTGGAGCTGGCTGGCTGTGACCGCCTGACCATCGCACCTGCGCTGCTGAAAGAGTTGGCAGAAAGCGAAGGCGCGATCGAGCGTAAGCTGAGCTTCAGCGGCGAAGTGAAAGCCCGTCCTGAGCGCATCACTGAATCCGAATTCCTGTGGCAGCACAACCAGGATCCAATGGCGGTAGACAAACTGGCGGACGGTATCCGTAAGTTTGCTATCGACCAGGAAAAACTGGAAAAAATGATCGGCGAACTGCTGTAATCATTCCCGCGTGACCGGGCCTCCGGTCACGCTACTTCTCTTGTTCCCTGTCTGAATCCTCCTGCTGCGTGTATCATTCCCTCAATCTGTATTGTTTGAATGGAATGGATATGAATACCTTACGCATTGGCTTAGTTTCCGTCTCAGATCGCGCCTCCAGCGGTGTCTATGAAGATAAAGGCATCCCCGCGCTGGAAGCCTGGCTGGCTTCTGCCCTGACCACCCCTTTTGAGGTGCAAACCCGCTTGATCCCCGATGAACAGGCGATCATCGAGCAAACCTTGTGTGAACTGGTTGATGAAATGAGCTGCCACCTGGTGCTGACTACCGGCGGTACCGGTCCGGCGCGTCGCGACGTGACGCCGGATGCGACTCTCGCCATCGCCGATCGTGAAATGCCGGGCTTTGGCGAACAGATGCGCCAGATCAGTCTGCACTTTGTGCCGACGGCGATCCTCTCCCGTCAGGTGGGGGTGATCCGCAAGCAGGCGCTGATCCTCAATTTACCGGGCCAGCCAAAGTCGATTAAAGAGACGCTGGAAGGGGTGAAAGAGGCCGACGGTAAGGTGGTGGTCGCAGGTATCTTCGCCAGTGTACCTTATTGTGTACAGCTTCTTGAGGGGCCTTACGTCGAAACCGATCCGCAGGTGGTAGCAGCTTTTCGCCCGAAAAGCGCGAGACGTGAAACAATCTCCTGAAATTAACAATAATGTGACATAAGCTGTAACGGAAGTAGCGGGCTAATTGATTTACGGTATAGTAATTTTTTCTTTACGATAGCTGTAAATATAACTCAACAATTCAGCCCATAATGGTTCGCTATGTCACATTACAACCGGCCTCTCAATCGTCAGGATTATAAGACTCTCACGCTGGCCGCACTCGGCGGCGCGCTGGAGTTTTATGACTTCATTATTTTCGTATTTTTCGCGGCTGTCGTCGGGGCGCTGTTCTTCCCGGCTGATATCCCTGAATGGCTGCGTCAGGTGCAGACCTTTGGCATTTTTGCCGCCGGGTATCTGGCGCGTCCGCTGGGCGGCATCGTGATGGCCCACTTCGGCGACCTGGTGGGACGCAAAAAGATGTTCACCCTCAGCATTCTGCTGATGGCCGTTCCGACCCTGGCTATCGGCCTGCTGCCGACCTATGCATCGATGGGAATTATTGCCCCGGTATTGCTGCTGCTGATGCGGATCCTGCAGGGGGCGGCGATTGGCGGGGAAGTACCTGGCGCCTGGGTCTTTGTGGCGGAACATGTTCCGGCCCGGCGGATCGGCATTGCCTGCGGCACGCTGACCGCAGGGCTGACGGTCGGTATTCTGCTGGGCTCGGTTGTGGCGACGCTGGTGAACACCAGCATGACCCAACAGGCGGTGCACGACTGGGGCTGGCGTATTCCGTTCCTGCTGGGCGGTGCCTTTGGTCTGGTGGCGATGTATCTGCGCCGCTGGCTGCAGGAGACGCCGGTCTTCCTTGAAATGCAGCAGCGCAAGGCGCTGGCGCAGGAGCTGCCGGTCAAAGCGGTGGTGGTAAGACACAGAAAAGCGGTGGTGGTGTCAATGCTGCTCACCTGGCTGCTGTCGGCGGGCATCGTGGTGGTGATTTTGATGTCGCCGGTCTGGCTGCAAAAACAGTACGGTTTTGCCCCGGCGGTAACGCTGCAGGCCAACAGCATCGCGACCATTATGCTGTGCTTCGGCTGCCTGATTGCCGGGCTGGCGGTGGATCGTATCGGTTCCAGCCTGACCTTTATCATCGGCAGCCTGCTTCTTGCCGGGGCGAGCTGGGCATTTTATCACCTGGCGGGCAGCCATCCTGAGCAGCTGTTCCTGCTGTACGGCATGGTCGGGCTGTGCGTCGGCGTGGTGGGGGCCGTGCCGTACGTGATGGTCCGCGCCTTCCCGCCGGAAGTGCGCTTCACCGGGATCTCCTTCTCGTATAACGTCTCCTACGCCATCTTCGGCGGGCTGACGCCGATTGCGGTTACCCTGCTGATGGGGGTGTCGCCAATGGCCCCGGCCTGGTACGTGCTGGCGCTCTCGCTGATGGGCCTGGGGTTAGGCCTCTGGCTGCGCCAGAAGCCCGTAGAAGCGCCGGTCCTCGCCGGATAAAGACAAGGCCGGGCAATGTGCCCGGCCTTTTTGTTAGTGCGACGGGGTAAAGCTCAGGACGATATTGTCATCCGGAATGTGGGTAAAGTTTTTGATAATGGCGTGGTAGTCCGCCAGCGGATCCACATCCTTAAACAGCGTCGGGTAGAAGATTTTGCTCAGCGTCTCGATGGCGACGATGTTATACGGGTTGTTGTAGAAGTGGTGATAGAGCGCCCCGGTGTGGCCTTGCGCGACGGCCGGAATACTGGCGACGCCCTGACGCGTCAGCAGGGCAGTAAAGGCTGCGCTGACATCATTTGCAGGGACGTTATAGCCAATCGGGATGATCGCCGTGCCTTTGCCCGGACGTTTTGAGCCGGTCATCAGGTAGTAATCCGGGTTGAGGGAGATAATCTTTTCCACCGCGATATTCCCGGTTGCCCCCGGCAGCAGCTGCGAACCGATGTTGGTCCCGCCTGCGGCTTCGACCAGCCCGCCCCAGCCGTTACGCGCGTGGGTGAAGCAGCAGCCGTTATCCAGCCCGCCCACACCGGCAATCGGTTCGATAAAGACCAGCGGTTTTTTGCTGGCCGTTGCCAGACGCTGGTGGATCCTATCCAGACGCTGCTGATAGAAATCGATATAGGCCTGCGCACGGTCGGTCTGGCCCATGACTTTACCCAGCAGGGCAATGCTCGGCAGGGTATTCTCCACCGGGTGCAGTTCGTAATCCACGAAGACAACCGGAATATGCAGGGCTTCGAGCTGCGCCAGGACGCCGGTCTGCACCAGCGACGGCTTAGCGCGAAGCTGGGCAATCATCAGATCGGGCTGGCGAGAGATCACCGTTTCGAGATCGACATTTCCCTGGTCGGAAAACTTCATGTCGAGGATCGTCTCCGCTTCCGGCCATTTGCGCTTCAGAACGTTCCAGGTTTCGGTGTCCTGCTTCTTCGGCAGGTTGTTCCACGCTACTACTCTGGAGAAGGGGTTATCACGCTCCAGCAGGGCCAGAGCGAAGATGTCGCGTCCGTCCTGCAGAATGATGCGCTGCGGCTTGTGTTCAACAGTGACCGTGCGGTTATCCAGATCCTTCACCGTCACCGGCCAGCTCTGTGCCTGGGTGAGTAAAGGTGAAAGTAACAGTGCCAGGCCGCCTGCGGCGGCAATGAGTTTTTTCAGCGTCATGTTTTCCCCGTCTTCTTCTTATGGCGTTAACCCGTCGACCACCACATGCGGTAGCCCACGGGAACAGTATTCAACCCGGCCATCCACGCCGTATACCGTCGCCAGATTGGCGGGGGTGACAACCTCACCCGGCAGGCCACTGGCAATCAGCTCGCCGCCTTTCAGCATCAGGGCAAAATTCGCATGGCGCAGGGCAATGTTGATGTCGTGGATCACCACGACGGTGACGATATTACGCAGACGCGTTTCGCGGGCGACGATATCCATCACATGGAACTGGTAGTTGAGGTCGAGCGCGCTTAAGGGCTCATCCAGCAGCAGCAGATCCGGCTCGCGGATGAGGGACTGGGCAAGGCCAATCAGCTGTTTTTGTCCGCCGGAGAGTTGGTCGAGAAAGCTCATCGCCAGATGGGCGACGCCCAGTTTTTCCAGAATGGAATACGCTTCCTGTTCGACATTGCGACCAGAAGGGCTGCCGCTGGCCCGGCGGGCGACGATGACCGACTCCAGGGCATGCAGATGTACCCCCTGCGGCAATGATTGCGGCAGATAAACTACCTTCTGCGCGCGTTTTGCCGCGGGCAAGGTCATCAGATCTTCGCCGTTGAGCTGTAACGCTCCCTGAGCGGGGTTGAGGTCAGCCAGAGCGCGCAGCAGGGTAGATTTCCCCGAGCCGTTCGGCCCCAGCAGGGCGGTGATCTGCCCGCGAGGGAGCAATGGGGTGTTCAGCCCACTGATGATCTTTTTCTTGCGATAGCCGGTGTGCAGATCGCGGACGCGCAGGCCCTCGGTCATACGTTCCCCCTGTTACGGATAATAATGCTGAGGAAGAACGGCACGCCCACCAGCGAGGTGACGATACCCACGGGAATAATGACGCCGGGAACGATGTTCTTGGAAAATACCGAGGCCAGGGAGAGCACCAGCGCGCCAATCAGCATACTGCCGGGCAGATAAAACCGGTGATCCTCGCCAAACATCATGCGGGCGATATGCGGTGCCACCAGGCCGATAAAGCCGACCGGGCCGACAAAGGCGACCGTCAGGGCCGAGATAATACTGATGCGTAACAGCGTCGACAGGCGTAGCTTTTTCACGTTGATACCAAAGCTGACGGCACGATCTTCACCCAGACGTAACGCCGTCAATTTCCAGGCGTTCTTCAGCGACAGCGGCACGATAATCAGCAGCGCCACGGCCAGGATCGCCAGCTTATCCCACGAGGCTCTCGCCAGGCTGCCCATCGTCCAGAAGACCAGCCCCTGCAGGGTATCTTCGCTGGCAACGAACTGCAGGATGGAAATCAGTGCGTTAAAGGTAAAGACCAGGGCGATACCAAACAGCACCACGCCGGAGGTCGCCACGCGGGTCCAGCGGCTGATGCCATCCAGAATAAAGCAGGCCAGCAGAGCGAAGACAAAGGCATTCGCCGGAATGAACCACTTATCGGCAATGCCGGGAATGCCTAAACCGAGCACAATCGCCAGGGCGGCACCAAAAGAGGCGGCAGAGGAGACACCAAGCGTAAACGGGCTGGCGAGCGGGTTATTGAGGATGGTCTGCATCTCGGCCCCGGCCAGCCCCTGCGCCATGCCGACGGCGACGGCCATCAGGGCGAACGGCAGCCGTAGCTCCCAGACGATCACCCGCGTCCCGGCGTCGGCCGCGGCGGCGTTGATTAAGGTATGCCAAAGAGTGGTAACGGAGATACCTGACGGGCCAAGTGTGAAATCGAGGATCAGGGAGCAAATAATAAAGAAGAACAGCCCCCCTGCCAGAGCAAAGCGCCGGATGAGAACCTTACGGTAATGTGACGCGATAATGGATTCGCCAGTGTGATCGCTGGCGGCAAGGCTGGAATTCATCAGTTAACCTTATGCAACACAACAGAATCGTTTCATCCCCTTGCGTTCCATGTCGGGTACTGCCTGATATCCATATCCGGGATGCGCCGGGTCACACTAATCGCAATGATAATGCTTATCAATTGAATAAGGTGATTATTGCCATCCCGTTTAATCATCGTTTCTGTTGTGGCTGAAAATTGACCGGGTTTAAACGCGAAGGGGCATTCACAGGGGGGCGATGTCGTGCCCGCAGGGCGGGCACGAAGGGGGATCAGTGTTTTTCACCAATCGGCAGAATGATGCGACCGAACTGCTCGTTCAGTACTTCACCCATCGCCAGATAGATGGCGCTGGCGCCGCAGACCAGGCCAATCCAGCCCGCCACGTGAATAATGGCTTCGCCGTTATCCACCAGGTGGCCCACACACAGCAGGGCGAACAGCACGGTCAGGCTCAGGAACACGAACTGCAGCGCACGGTTACCTACCAGGGTGCCGAAGAACATGAACAGCGTGAACACGCCCCACAGGCCCAGATAGACGCCCAGGAACTGTGGGTTCGCCGCTTCGGTCAGACCCATTTTCGGCATCAGCAGAATGGCGACCAGGGTCAGCCAGAAAGAGCCGTAAGAGGTGAATGCGGTTAAACCGAAGGTATTGCCTTTCTTATATTCCAGCAGGCCCGCGAAGATCTGTGCGATACCGCCGTAAAAAATGCCCATCGCCAGGATAATGCCATCCATCGGGAACATCCCGATATTGTGCAGGTTCAGCAGAATGGTGGTCATGCCGAAACCCATCAGGCCCAGCGGAGCCGGATTAGCCAACTTAGTGTTGCCCATAAGTCCTCAAAAAAATCATCATTAATATGGTGAAATGGTGAATCCCACGCCAATTCTCCCTGGCGGGGCGCGGCATCATAATGGGCGCCATCAACGCCGTCTATGATCTAATCAGGGTGAAATTAAAAATTTTTTTATCCTTCCCCCTTGATGCATGCCGTTGCGACCCCATCTTGTAGTCAACCGCAGTGTGTGGACCTGAAAAAATTCAAATCTGGGCAGTTGAAAAAGCACCTTCTGCCCTTATTACAGGTACACAACCACATGTTGACTGAATTTTTAGTGGAGACGTTTAGATGGGTAAAATTATTGGTATCGACCTGGGTACTACCAACTCTTGTGTAGCGATTATGGATGGCACTACTGCACGTGTGCTGGAGAACGCCGAGGGCGATCGCACCACGCCTTCTATCATTGCTTATACCCAGGATGGTGAAACTCTGGTTGGTCAGCCGGCTAAACGTCAGGCAGTGACAAACCCGCAAAACACCCTGTTTGCGATCAAACGCCTGATTGGCCGTCGCTTCCAGGACGAAGAAGTGCAGCGTGATGAAGCCATCATGCCGTACAAAATCATCGGCGCCGAGAACGGCGACGCATGGATTGACGTTAAAGGCCAGAAAATGGCACCGCCGCAGATCTCTGCTGAAGTGCTGAAGAAAATGAAGAAAACGGCTGAAGATTACCTGGGTGAAGCGGTAACTGAAGCGGTTATCACCGTTCCTGCATACTTCAACGATGCTCAGCGTCAGGCAACCAAAGACGCGGGCCGTATCGCGGGTCTGGAAGTCAAACGTATCATCAACGAACCAACCGCAGCGGCGCTGGCCTACGGTCTGGATAAAGAAGTCGGCAACCGTACTATCGCGGTATATGACCTCGGTGGCGGTACTTTCGATATCTCTATTATCGAAATCGACGAAGTTGACGGCGAAAAAACCTTCGAAGTTCTGGCGACCAACGGTGATACCCACCTGGGTGGTGAAGACTTTGACAGCCGTATGATCAACTACCTCGTTGACGAATTTAAGAAAGATCAGGGCATTGACCTGCGTAACGACCCGCTGGCAATGCAGCGCCTGAAAGAAGCCGCAGAAAAAGCGAAGATCGAGCTCTCTTCTGCGCAGCAGACCGACGTGAACCTGCCGTATATCACTGCAGATGCCACCGGTCCAAAACACATGAACATCAAAGTGACTCGCGCGAAACTGGAAAGCCTGGTTGAAGACCTGGTTAACCGTTCCATCGAGCCGCTGAAAGTTGCTCTGCAGGATGCGGGTCTGTCCGTCTCCGAAATCCAGGACGTTATCCTGGTGGGTGGTCAAACCCGTATGCCAATGGTTCAGAAGAAAGTGGCTGAATTCTTTGGTAAAGAACCGCGTAAAGACGTTAACCCGGACGAAGCCGTTGCTATCGGTGCTGCCGTTCAGGGTGGCGTGCTGACTGGTGAAGTTAAAGACGTACTGCTGCTGGACGTTACCCCGCTGTCTCTGGGTATCGAAACCATGGGCGGTGTGATGACGGCGCTGATCGCCAAAAACACCACCATCCCTACCAAGCACAGCCAGGTGTTCTCTACCGCTGAAGACAACCAGTCTGCGGTAACCATCCATGTGCTGCAGGGTGAGCGTAAACGTGCCGCAGATAACAAAGATCTGGGTCAGTTTAACCTCGATGGTATCAGCCCGGCACCGCGCGGTATGCCACAGATCGAAGTCACCTTCGACATCGATGCTGACGGTATCCTGCACGTTTCCGCGAAGGACAAAAACAGCGGTAAAGAGCAGAAAATCACCATCAAGGCCTCTTCCGGTCTGAACGAAGAAGAGATCCAGAAAATGGTTCGCGAAGCGGAAGCAAACGCCGAGTCTGACCGTAAGTTCGAAGAGCTGGTTCAGACCCGTAACCAGGGTGACCATCTGCTGCACAGCACTCGTAAGCAGGTTGAAGAAGCCGGCGACAAACTGCCAGCTGACGACAAAACCGCTATCGAGTCTGCACTGAGCGCGCTGGAAGCGTCCCTGAAAGGCGAAGACAAAGCCGATATCGAAGCGAAAATGCAGGCGCTGGCTCAGGTTTCCGAGAAGCTGATGGAGATCGCGCAGCAGCAACACGCACAGCAGCAGGCTGGCGCGGGTGCTGACGCTTCTGCAAACAACGCGAAAGATGACGACGTTGTCGACGCAGAGTTTGAAGAAGTGAAAGACAAAAAATAATCGCCCTTTGAACGGGTAATACACTGGCACGGGCGAAGAGGTTTCCTCTCCGCCCGTGCACGCATGTTAGGGGCAGATAAAACAAGATGGCTAAGCAAGACTATTACGAGATTTTAGGCGTTTCCAAAACAGCGGAAGAGCGTGAAATCAAAAAGGCGTATAAGCGCCTGGCCATGAAATTTCACCCGGACCGCAACCAGGGTGACAAAGAGGCCGAAGCCAAATTTAAAGAGATCAAAGAAGCCTACGAAATCCTGACCGATGCCCAGAAACGTGCGGCCTACGATCAGTACGGCCACGCTGCGTTTGAACAGGGCGGCATGGGCGGCGGCGGCGGATTTGGCGGCGGCGGCGCAGATTTCAGCGATATCTTTGGTGACGTCTTTGGCGACATCTTCGGCGGCGGCCGCGGTCGTCAGCGTGCGGCCCGTGGCGCAGACCTGCGCTACAACATGGAGCTGTCGCTGGAAGAGGCCGTACGCGGCGTAACGAAAGAGATCCGCATTCCAACCCTCGAAGAGTGCGACATTTGCCACGGCAGCGGCGCGAAAGTGGGTACCAAGCCGCAGACCTGTCCTACCTGTCACGGTTCCGGCCAGGTGCAGATGCGTCAGGGCTTCTTTGCGGTGCAGCAGAGCTGTCCGCACTGTCAGGGTCGCGGTACGCTGATCAAGGATCCGTGCAACAAGTGCCACGGTCATGGTCGCGTTGAGAAGACGAAAACCCTGTCCGTTAAAATTCCGGCAGGTGTGGATACCGGCGATCGTATTCGTCTGTCTGGCGAAGGCGAAGCGGGTGAACATGGCGCACCGGCAGGCGATCTGTACGTTCAGGTGCAGGTGAAGCAGCACGCGATTTTCGAACGCGAAGGCAACAACCTGTATTGCGAAGTGCCGATCAACTTTGCGATGGCGGCGATGGGCGGCGAAATCGAAGTGCCAACTCTTGACGGTCGCGTAAACCTGAAAGTGCCTGGGGAAACCCAGACCGGCAAGCTGTTCCGCATGCGCGGTAAAGGCGTTAAATCGGTGCGTGGCGGCGCGCAGGGCGACCTGCTGTGTCGTGTGGTAGTTGAAACCCCGGTTGGCTTGAATGAAAAACAGAAGCAGCTGCTGAGAGAGTTACAGGAGAGCTTCGGCGGCCCAACGGGTGAGAACAACAGCCCGCGCTCCAAAAGCTTCTTTGATGGCGTGAAAAAATTCTTTGACGATTTGACTCGCTAATCGGTGAGCTGACGTTATTCTCAAAGCCCGGAAGCGATTCCGGGCTTTTTTATGGTTGAAAAGATAGCTCGAAAAAACTGAGTGCATACTCAATGTTAACCTGCTTTTACCGATGAATTTCCACGAGTATGATGGTTTTATCGAGGGATTGTCGTAAAGAGAGAGAGTAATAGTGAAACTTCTGCACCGTTTTTTCCAGAATGAGGCCTCCGGTGGCATCATTCTTATTCTGGCCGCTGCGCTGGCAATGCTGCTGGCTAACCTGGGCGCTACCCGCGACCTGTATCACGCTTTTCTGGAAACTCCCGTTGAACTTCGCGTCGGCGTGCTGGAAATTAACAAGAACATGCTGCTGTGGATCAACGATGCGCTGATGGCGGTCTTTTTCCTGCTGGTAGGCCTGGAGGTCAAGCGTGAGCTGGTACAGGGCTCCCTGGCCAGCCGCCAGCGCGCTGCGTTTCCGGTGATTGCCGCTATCGGCGGGATGGTCGTACCGGCGCTGATCTACCTGGCCTTTAACTATCAGGATCCGGTTGCCCGCCACGGCTGGGCGATCCCGGCCGCGACGGACATTGCCTTTGCGCTGGGCGTTCTGGCCCTGTTGGGCAACCGCGTGCCGATGGCGCTTAAAATTTTCCTGATGGCGCTGGCGATCATCGATGACCTGGGCGCGATTATCATTATTGCCCTGTTCTACACCAGCGAGCTGTCGGTGTTGTCGCTGGGCGTTGCGGCGGCGGCCATTGCGGCGCTGGCGCTGCTGAATATCTTCAATGTCCGTAGGATCGGCATCTATGTGCTGGTGGGAGTGGTTCTGTGGACGGCAGTGCTGAAATCGGGCGTACATGCCACCCTGGCGGGAGTGATTATTGGCTTCTTCGTGCCGCTGAAGGCGCAGGGAGGAAAATCTCCGGCGAAGCAGTTAGAGCATGTCCTGCATCCGTGGGTGGCCTTTATGATCCTGCCGCTGTTTGCCTTTGCTAACGCGGGCGTCTCCCTTGAAGGGGTGACTTTCGGTGGGCTGACCTCAATGTTACCGTTGGGGATCATTGCCGGCCTGTTTATCGGCAAGCCGCTGGGCATCAGCCTCTTCTGCTGGCTGGCGCTGAAACTGAAGCTGGCCTCGTTGCCACATGGCACTACCTGGCGGCAGATCATGGCCGTTGGCGTGCTGTGCGGGATTGGCTTTACGATGTCGATCTTTATCTCGACGCTGGCGTTTGGCCCGCATGCCCCGGAGCTTATCGTCTGGGCTAAACTGGGTATCCTGGTCGGGTCGCTGCTGGCGGCGTTTATTGGCTATGCCTTACTGAAAATGAAATTGTCGGGGCAGGTGCATCCGGCGTAACGGGACTTTGGGAGGGACTGGCCGCCCTCCCATTAACACTATCAGGGAGCGAGGATCGTATGTCTCATCTTAACTACAACCATCTGTACTACTTCTGGCATGTCTATAAAGAGGGCTCGGTTGTCGGCGCTGCAGAGGCGCTCTACCTGACACCGCAGACGATTACCGGACAGATCAAAGCCCTGGAAGAGCGTCTGCAGGGGAAGTTATTCAAGCGCAAGGGGAGGGGGATCGAACCCAGCGAACTTGGCGAGCTGGTGTTTCGCTACGCCGACAAAATGTTCACCCTGAGCCAGGAGATGCTCGATATCGTCAACTATCGCAAAGAGTCGAACCTGCTCTTTGACGTCGGTGTCGCGGATGCGCTGTCAAAACGGCTGGTCAGCGGCGTGCTGGATGCGGCGGTGGTTGAGGATGAACAGATCCACCTGCGCTGTTTTGAATCCACCCACGAGATGCTGCTGGAGCAGCTGAGTCAGCACAAGCTGGACATGATTATCTCCGACTGCCCGATCGACTCCACCCAGCAGGAAGGGCTGTTCTCGGTGAAAATAGGCGAGTGTAGCGTCAGCTTCTGGTGTATTAACCCGCCGCCGGAAAAACCTTTCCCGGCCTGCCTGGAGGAGCGCCGGCTGCTGGTGCCAGGCAGACGCTCCATGCTCGGACGCAAGCTGCTGAACTGGTTTAACTCGCAGGGGCTGAAAGTGGAAATTCTGGGTGAGTTCGATGATGCCGCGCTGATGAAAGCCTTTGGCGAAGCGCATAACGCGATCTTCGTTGCCCCGACGCTTTACGCGCAGGATCTCTATTCGGACATCAGGATTACGGAGATTGGCAGGGTGGATAACGTGATGGAGGAGTATCACGCGATATTTGCCGAAAGGATGATTCAGCATCCGGCGGTGCAGCGTATCTGTAACCGTGACTACTCGGCGCTGTTTACGCCTCCGGCAATCTGAAGGCATAAAAAAACCCGCGTTAAGCGGGTTCTTTAAACAAGCAACAACAAGTGGCGATTAAGCCAGTTTGCTGATCTGCGCGGTCAGGTTTGCTTTATGACGCGCTGCTTTGTTTTTGTGGATCAGACCCTTAGCAGCCTGACGATCCACGATTGGTTGCATTTCGTTAAATGCGTTCTGCGCTGCAGCTTTGTCGCCAGCTTCGATTGCTGCGTATACTTTCTTGATGAAAGTACGCATCATAGAGCGACGGCTTGCGTTGTGCTTACGAGCCTTTTCAGACTGAACGGCACGTTTCTTAGCTGATTTGATATTAGCCAAGTCCAACTCCCAAATATGATCTATGTAGACAATTCAAAGGCCGAGGAATATGCCCTCTCTGCCTTCTTTTGTCAATGGATTTGTGCAAATAAGCGCCGTTAATGAGCGACGCTACGTTACGTAGTGATGGCGCAGGATTCTACCAGCTTGTCTCTCCTGAATACAGCTTTTCGACATAAAAATCGTCATCTGCGGACAGATTTTTTCGCTATGAAAGGCAACCCTGATGAAATCATTACGGCTTTCTGTTTTGCGTGAACAATCGCCGGTTAACCTTAACCGCTGTACAAGGTATACTTTGGCGATTTTCACTGTTTTGAGCCAGTCATGAAGCTGATACGCGGCATACATAATCTCAGTCAGGCCCCGCATGGGTGTGTGCTGACTATTGGTAATTTCGACGGCGTGCATCGTGGACATCAGGTGCTGTTGCAGGGGTTACGTGAAGAGGGGCGGGCACGAGGTCTGCCGGTAGTAGTCATGATTTTTGAGCCGCAGCCGCTGGAGCTTTTTGCCAGCGAGAAGGCGCCTGCGCGCCTGACCCGCCTGCGTGAAAAGTTGCGTTACCTGGCGCAGTGCGGCGTGGACTATGTCCTGTGCGTGCGTTTTGATCGGCGCTTCGCCGCGCTGACGGCACAAAATTTTGTCAGCGACCTGTTGGTCGATCGCCTCGGCGTGCGCTTTCTGGCGGTGGGAGATGATTTCCGCTTTGGCGCTGGTCGTCAGGGGGATTTCTTGCTATTACAGAAGGCTGGCCTGGAGTATGGCTTTGACGTCACCAGCACCCAGACCTTTTGCGAAGGCGGCGTACGCATCAGCAGCACGGCAGTACGCCAGGCGCTGGCGGAAGACGACCTGGATGCCGCCGCAACGCTGCTCGGACGCCCGTTCTCAATTTCCGGGCGCGTCGTGCATGGCGATGAACTGGGCCGCACCATTGGTTTCCCTACGGCGAACTTACCGCTGCGCCGTCAGGTTTCCCCGGTAAAAGGGGTCTTTGCGGTAGAAGTGATGGGGCTGGGCGATAAGCCTCTGCCCGGCGTGGCCAATATTGGTACCCGTCCAACAGTGGCTGGCGTACGCCAGCAGCTCGAAGTGCATTTGCTGGACGTTGTAATGGACCTTTACGGTCGCCATATAGATGTAATCCTGCGTAAAAAAATACGCAATGAGCAGCGATTCGCCTCGCTTGATGAGCTGAAAGCGCAAATCGCGAGAGATGAGTTAACAGCCCGCGAAATTTTTGGGCTATCAAACCCGGCTTAATGCCTGAGATATAAATACGGAACCGAGAATCTGATGAGTGACTATAAATCAACCCTGAATTTGCCGGAAACAGGGTTCCCGATGCGCGGCGACCTCGCCAAGCGTGAACCGGGAATGCTGGCGCGTTGGACCGATGATGACCTGTACGGCATCATCCGTGCAGCCAAAAAAGGGAAAAAAACCTTCATTCTGCATGATGGCCCTCCTTATGCGAATGGCAGCATTCATATTGGTCACTCTGTAAACAAGATTCTGAAAGACATTATCGTGAAGTCCAAAGGCCTCACGGGCTTTGACTCGCCTTACGTTCCAGGCTGGGACTGCCACGGCCTGCCGATCGAGCTGAAAGTGGAGCAAGAGTTCGGTAAGCCAGGCGAGAAGTTCACCGCCGCTGAATTCCGTGCGAAATGCCGCGAATACGCCGCGACCCAGGTTGATGGTCAGCGTGAAGACTTTATCCGTCTTGGCGTGCTGGGCGACTGGTCGCACCCCTACCTGACCATGGACTTCAAAACCGAAGCCAACATCATCCGTGCGTTGGGCAAAATCATCGGCAACGGCCACCTGCACAAAGGCGCCAAGCCAGTGCACTGGTGCGTGGACTGCCGCTCTGCGCTGGCTGAGGCGGAAGTCGAGTATTACGACAAAACCTCCCCGTCCATCGACGTGGCCTTTGAAGGCGTCGATCAGGAAGCGCTGCAGGGCAAATTTGGCCTGCCGGGCGTAGAAGGCCCAATCTCGCTGGTGATCTGGACCACCACCCCGTGGACCCTGCCTGCTAACCGCGCGATCTCCCTCTCTGCGGAGTTCGACTATGCGCTGGTACAGGTTGAAGGCCGTGCGCTGATCCTGGCCAAAGACCTGGTTGAGAGCGTGCTGAAACGCGCGAACATCACCGAATACAGCATTCTGGGTACCGTTAAAGGTGCCGAGCTGGAGCATTTGCGCTTTAAGCACCCGTTCCTCGATTTCGATGTGCCAGCAATTCTCGGCGATCACGTCACCCTGGAAGCGGGTACCGGTGCGGTGCATACCGCCGGTGGCCACGGCCCGGACGACTACAATATCAGCCTGAAATACGGTCTGGAGATCGCTAACCCGGTTGGCCCGGACGGCGCTTACCTGCCAGGCACGTATCCGACCCTGGACGGCATCAACGTCTTTAAAGCCAACGACATCATCGTCAACATGCTGCGCGACAACGGCTCGCTGCTGCACGTTGAAAAAATGCAGCACAGCTATCCGTGCTGCTGGCGTCACAAGTCACCGATCATCTTCCGTGCGACCCCGCAGTGGTTTGTCAGCATGGATCAGAAAGGCCTGCGCGCGCAGTCGCTTTCTGAGATCAAAGGCGTGCAGTGGATCCCTGACTGGGGCCAGGCGCGTATCGAATCCATGGTGGCTAACCGTCCTGACTGGTGTATCTCCCGTCAGCGTACCTGGGGCGTGCCGATGTCTCTGTTCGTGCATAAAGAGACCCAGGAGCTGCACCCGAATACTCTGGAACTGATGGAAGAAGTAGCGAAGCGCGTCGAAGTTGACGGCATTCAGGCGTGGTGGGATCTCGACTCGCGCGACATCCTGGGCGCTGACGCAGACAACTACGAGAAAGTGCCGGATACCCTGGACGTGTGGTTCGACTCCGGGTCTACCCACTCCTCCGTGGTTGATGTGCGTCCTGAGTTTGCCGGTCACGCTGCCGACATGTATCTGGAAGGCTCTGACCAACACCGTGGCTGGTTCATGTCATCCCTGATGATCTCTACCGCCATGAAGGGCAAGGCACCTTACCGCCAGGTACTGACTCACGGTTTCACCGTGGATGGTCAGGGCCGTAAGATGTCCAAGTCCATCGGTAACACCGTTTCTCCGCAGGATGTGATGAACAAACTGGGCGCAGACATTCTGCGTCTGTGGGTGGCATCAACCGACTACACCGGTGAAATGGCCGTGTCCGATGAGATCCTGAAACGTGCTGCCGACAGCTATCGTCGTATCCGTAACACCGCGCGCTTCCTGCTGGCGAACCTGAACGGGTTCGATCCGGCGAAAGACATGGTGAAACCGGAAGAGATGGTGGTGCTGGATCGCTGGGCGGTAGGCTGCGCGCAAGCGGCGCAGGAAGATATCTTGAAGGCCTATGAGTCTTACGACTTCCACGAAGTGGTGCAGCGCCTGATGCGTTTCTGCTCCATCGAGATGGGCTCGTTCTACCTCGACATCATCAAAGACCGTCAGTACACCGCCAAAGCGGACAGCGTGGCGCGTCGCAGCTGCCAGACCGCACTGTTCCATATCGCGGAAGCGCTGGTGCGCTGGATGGCACCGATCATGTCCTTCACTGCGGATGAGATCTGGGGCTACCTGCCAGGCGATCGTGAGAAGTATGTCTTCACCGGCGAGTGGTACCAGGGTCTGTTTGGCCTGGCAGAGACCGAAGCCATGAACGACGGCTTCTGGGACGAGCTGCTGAAAGTGCGCGGCGAAGTGAACAAGGTGATCGAGCAGGCACGCGCCGACAAGAAAGTGGGCGGCTCTCTGGAAGCGTCAGTGACCCTGTACGCTGAACCTGAGCTGGCGGCGAAGCTGACGGCGCTGGGCGATGAATTACGATTTGTCCTGTTGACCTCCGGGGCGAATGTTGCGGATTATGCCGACGCGAGCGCGGATGCCCAGCAGAGCGAGCTGCTCAAAGGGCTGAAAGTGGCGCTGGTGAAAGCCGATGGTGAGAAATGCCCGCGCTGCTGGCATTACACTACCGATGTCGGCAAGGTGGCGGAACACGCAGAGATCTGCGGACGCTGTGTCAGCAACGTCGCCGGTGATGGCGAAAAACGTAAGTTTGCCTGATGAGTAAATCACTCTCTTCAACAGGGCTGCGCTGGCTGTGGCTGGTGGTGGTCGTGCTGATTATCGATCTGGGCAGCAAGTACCTGATCCTCCAGAACTTTGCTCTGGGGGATACGGTTCCGCTGTTCCCGTCGCTTAATCTGCACTATGCGCGCAACTATGGCGCGGCGTTTAGCTTCCTGGCTGACAGCGGCGGCTGGCAGCGCTGGTTCTTCGCAGGTATCGCTCTCGGTATCTGTGTGGTGCTGGCGGTGCTGATGTACCGCGGTAAGGCTACGCAAAAGCTGAATAACATCGCCTACGCGCTGATCATTGGCGGCGCGCTGGGCAACCTGTTCGACCGTCTGTGGCACGGCTTTGTGGTCGATATGATCGACTTCTATGTCGGCAACTGGCACTTCGCCACCTTCAACCTGGCCGATACGGCGATTTGTATCGGTGCGGCGCTGATTGTGCTGGAAGGCTTCTTGCCTAAGCCCGCGGCGAAAGAGCAGGCGTAACAAAACCCGCCGGGCGGCGCTGTGCTTGCACTGGCCTACGATCTCGTAGGCCCGGTAAGCGCAGCGCCACCGGGCAAAATTAGTGAGCACTCTGCATGTCTAAATCCGTACAGACCAACAGCGCGATGCTGGTTCATTTCACGCTGAAACTCGACGATGGCTCCACCGCGGAGTCCACCCGCAATAACGGCAAACCGGCGCTGTTCCGTCTTGGCGATACTTCTCTGTCTGAAGGTCTTGAGCAGCAGCTGCTGGGGCTGAAAGAGGGGGAGAAAAAATCGTTCTCTCTGGAGCCGGATGCCGCGTTTGGCGTGCCGAGCCCGGACCTGATCCAGTACTTCTCGCGTCGTGAATTTATGGATGCGGGCGAACCGGAAATCGGGGCGATTATGCTCTTTACCGCTATGGATGGCAGCGAAATGCCTGGCGTGATCCGTGAAATCAACGGCGACTCCATCACCGTCGATTTTAACCACCCCCTCGCCGGGCGTACCGTCCATTTTGATGTTGAAGTGCTGGAAATCGACCCGGTACTGGAGGATGTGAATGCAGATCCTGTTGGCTAACCCGCGCGGTTTCTGTGCCGGAGTAGACCGCGCTATCAGCATTGTTGAAAACGCGCTGGAGCTTTACGGCGCGCCGATTTATGTCCGTCACGAAGTGGTGCATAACCGTTATGTGGTGGATAGCCTGCGCGCTCGCGGGGCGATCTTTATTGAGCAGATCGACGAAGTGCCGGATGGCGCGATCCTGATCTTCTCCGCGCACGGCGTCTCCCAGGCGGTGCGTAACGAAGCGAAAAATCGCGATCTGACCGTGTTTGACGCCACCTGCCCGCTGGTCACCAAAGTGCATATGGAAGTCGCACGTGCCAGCCGTCGCGGCGAAGAGTCGATCCTGATTGGTCACGCAGGCCACCCGGAAGTGGAAGGCACCATGGGCCAGTACAGCAACCCGCAGGGGGGCATGTATCTGGTCGAGTCTCCGGCCGATGTGCTGACACTGAACGTCAAAAACGAAGCGAAGCTGTCGTTTATGACTCAGACTACGCTCTCCGTGGATGATACCTCTGACGTCATCGATGCGCTGCGTCAGCGCTTCCCGAGAATCGTCGGGCCGCGTAAAGATGACATCTGCTATGCCACTACCAACCGTCAGGAAGCGGTGCGCGCCCTGGCGGAACAGGCGGATGTGGTGCTGGTCGTCGGCTCGAAAAACTCCTCTAACTCCAACCGTCTGGCCGAGCTGGCGCAGCGGATGGGGAAAGCGGCGTTCCTGATTGACGATGCCACCGATATTCAGGAAGCCTGGGTGAAAGAGGCCCAGTGCGTCGGCGTGACAGCCGGTGCCTCCGCTCCGGATATTCTGGTACAGAACGTCATTGCACGTTTGCAGGAGCTGGGCGGCGGGGAAGCTATTCCTCTGGCAGGCCGTGAAGAGAATATCGTCTTCGAAGTGCCGAAAGAGTTGCGTATCGACGCCCGGGAAGTGGAATAACCCACCAAATCAAGCCAGCACATCCGTTGCTGGCTTTTTATTTGCCGCTTTGTACGGCGAAATCATGTCTTTTACTGATACTTCCCGCTGTTTATCATTAAATTCTAATTATTGGCGTTTTCGGATAGCGGCATCGACAGAGGCTGGTTAATCTGAAAACGGTTTACATCATTTTAACGTAAGAGAATAACTATGCATGATGCACAGGTCCGCGTCGCCATTGCTGGCGCGGGTGGCCGTATGGGCCGTCAGTTAATTCAGGCGACATTGCAGATGGATGGCGTCACGCTTGGCGCGGCTCTGGAGCGTGAAGGCTCATCGCTGCTGGGTGCCGATGCCGGGGAACTGGCGGGGGCAGGTAAGTCAGGCGTCACCGTACAAAGCAGCCTTGAGGCGGTTAAAGACGACTTCGATGTCTTCATCGACTTCACCCGTCCTGAAGGTACGCTGACTCACCTGGCGTTTTGCCGTCAGCATAGCAAAGGAATGGTTATTGGCACCACCGGTTTCGATGATGCTGGCAAGCAGGCTATTCAGGATGCCGCCAACGAGGTTGCTATCGTCTTTGCAGCGAACTTCAGCGTGGGCGTGAACGTCATGCTCAAACTGCTTGAGAAAGCGGCGAAGGTGATGGGGGATTACACCGATATCGAAATCATCGAGGCGCATCATCGTTATAAAGTCGATGCTCCTTCTGGCACCGCGCTGGCCATGGGCGAGGCGATTGCTCAGGCGATGGATAAGGATTTGAAAGAGTGTGCAGTCTACACCCGGGAAGGTCATACGGGAGAACGTGTCCCAGGCACTATTGGGTTTGCTACCGTTCGTGCGGGTGACATTGTGGGCGAACATACCGCGATGTTTGCCGATATCGGCGAGCGGGTTGAAATCACCCATAAAGCGTCCAGCCGTATGACTTTTGCAAATGGGGCGGTTCGTTCTGCAATTTGGTTGAAAGGCAAAAAAGATGGTCTTTTTGACATGCGAGATGTGCTCAATCTTAACAATTTATAATCATGATTACCCTTCGTGATGTGGTTATTGCAGTCATAAATAGTTGATTGCAGAGGGCAATATTTTATTGCCCTTTAATTTTATCTTTTTCGTTCTTTTTTTAATAGTAGCGGGTCATAAATCAGGTTTATCTCCATTATTTTTGTTTCGATATTGTGAATTTTGACCAAATGGTCCACTTTTTGGGGCTGTGGGTGAATTCTTTATACTAAAACTGTCTCGCAAGCGTTTTCTTAAGTGATTTAGTTGATCTTTTTGCCCGTTAACAACCTTCCTGCTCATCAGTGCCGTAAAAACCACAAACAAAACCCACTTTTTAAGTTGACTTTCCCCCGCCAAATCTCCAGAATGCCGCCGTTTGCCGAAAATCCACTGGCAGCAGATTTGCATTGCTTCGTACTACGGTTATGAATTAATATGCAAATAAAGTGAGTGAATATTCTCTGGAGGGTGTTTTGATTAAGTCAGCGCTATTGGTTCTGGAAGACGGAACCCAGTTTATCGGTCGGGCCATTGGGGCAACAGGTTCGGCGGTTGGGGAAGTCGTTTTCAATACTTCAATGACCGGTTATCAAGAAATCCTCACTGATCCTTCCTATTCCCGCCAAATCGTCACTCTAACTTATCCCCATATCGGTAATGTCGGCACTAACGCCGCTGATGAAGAGTCCTCCCAGGTACATGCACAAGGTCTGATTATTCGCGACCTGCCGCTGATTGCCAGCAACTATCGCAATACCGAAGACCTCTCTTCCTACCTGAAACGCCATAACATCGTGGCAATTGCCGATATCGATACCCGTAAGTTGACGCGTCTGCTGCGAGAAAAAGGTGCCCAGAACGGCTGCATCATCGCTGGCGACAACCTGGACGCGGCTCTGGCGCAGGAAAAAGCCAAAGCCTTCCCGGGGCTGAACGGCATGGATCTGGCGAAAGAAGTGACCACCGCTGAGGCCTACAGCTGGACTCAGGGTAGCTGGACGCTGGCAGGTGAGCTGCCGGAAGCGAAAAAAGAAGACGAGCTGCCGTTCCACGTGGTGGCGTATGACTACGGTGCCAAGCGCAATATCCTGCGCATGCTGGTGGACCGTGGCTGCCGTCTGACCGTTGTGCCGGCGAAAACCCCGGCAGACGACGTGCTGAAGATGAACCCGGACGGGATCTTCCTCTCCAACGGCCCGGGTGACCCGGCACCGTGCGACTACGCAATCGACGCGATTAAGACCTTCCTTGAAACCGATATTCCGGTCTTCGGGATCTGCCTCGGCCATCAGCTGCTGGCGCTGGCGAGCGGTGCCAAAACCGTGAAGATGAAGTTCGGTCACCACGGTGGTAACCACCCGGTGAAAGATATTGATAACAACACCGTGATGATTACCGCGCAGAACCACGGCTTTGCGGTGGATGAAGCCTCCATGCCGGCAACACTGCGCGTAACGCACAAGTCGCTGTTCGACGGCACCCTGCAGGGGATTCATCGTACCGACAAACCGGCGTTCAGTTTCCAGGGGCACCCGGAAGCCAGCCCAGGCCCGCACGATGCCGCGCCGCTGTTCGATCACTTCATCGAACTCATTGAGCAATACCGTAAGACCGCTAAATAATCAGGAGCCGAGAAGACCATGCCAAAACGTACAGACATAAAAAGCATCCTGATCCTTGGCGCTGGCCCGATTGTTATCGGCCAGGCCTGTGAGTTCGACTACTCCGGCGCTCAGGCGTGTAAAGCCCTGCGCGAAGAGGGTTACCGCGTTATCCTGGTGAACTCCAACCCGGCAACCATCATGACCGACCCGGAAATGGCCGATGCGACCTACATCGAGCCGATTAACTGGGAAGTGGTACGTAAGATCATCGAAAAAGAGCGTCCTGATGCGGTACTGCCGACCATGGGCGGCCAGACGGCGCTGAACTGCGCGCTGGAGCTGGAGCGTCAGGGCGTGCTGGCAGAGTTCGGCGTGACCATGATTGGCGCGACCGCCGACGCGATTGATAAAGCGGAAGACCGCCGTCGCTTCGACGTGGCGATGAAGAAAATCGGCCTCGACACCGCGCGCTCCGGTATCGCCCATAACATGGAAGAAGCGCTGGCGGTTGCCGCTGACGTGGGTTATCCGTGCATCATCCGTCCGTCCTTCACCATGGGCGGCACTGGCGGCGGTATCGCCTATAACCGCGAAGAGTTTGAAGAGATCTGCGAACGCGGTCTGGACCTCTCCCCAACCAAAGAGCTGCTGATTGATGAGTCGCTGATCGGCTGGAAAGAGTACGAGATGGAAGTGGTGCGTGATAAAAACGACAACTGCATCATCGTCTGCTCCATCGAAAACTTCGACGCCATGGGCATCCACACCGGTGACTCCATCACCGTGGCACCAGCCCAGACGCTGACCGACAAAGAGTACCAAATCATGCGTAACGCCTCGATGGCGGTACTGCGTGAGATTGGCGTCGAAACCGGTGGCTCTAACGTCCAGTTCTCGGTTAACCCGAAGAACGGTCGTCTGATTGTTATTGAGATGAACCCGCGCGTATCCCGCTCCTCCGCCCTGGCATCGAAAGCGACCGGCTTCCCGATTGCTAAAGTGGCGGCGAAACTGGCAGTGGGTTACACCCTCGACGAGCTGATGAACGACATCACCGGTGGCCGCACGCCGGCCTCGTTCGAGCCGTCTATCGACTACGTTGTGACCAAAATTCCTCGCTTCAACTTCGAGAAATTTGCCGGTGCGAACGACCGTCTGACTACCCAGATGAAGTCCGTCGGTGAAGTGATGGCGATTGGCCGCACCCAGCAGGAATCCCTGCAGAAAGCCCTGCGTGGCCTGGAAGTAGGCGCCACTGGTTTCGACCCGAAAGTGAGCCTGGACGATCCGGAAGCGCTGACCAAAATCCGTCGCGAGCTCAAAGACGCCGGTGCCGAGCGTATCTGGTACATCGCCGACGCCTTCCGTGCCGGTCTCTCCGTCGATGGCGTATTCAACCTGACCAATATCGACCGCTGGTTCCTGGTGCAAATTGAAGAGCTGGTGCGTCTGGAAGAGAAAGTTGCGGAGCTGGGTATCAACGGCCTCGACGCTGACTTCCTGCGCATGCTTAAGCGTAAAGGCTTTGCCGATGCGCGTCTGGCAAAACTGGCGGGCGTGCGCGAAGCGGAAATCCGTAAGCTGCGTGACCAGTACAACCTGCACCCGGTCTACAAGCGCGTGGACACCTGTGCGGCAGAGTTTGCCACCGACACCGCGTACATGTACTCCACTTATGAAGACGAGTGCGAAGCGAACCCGTCCGTTGACCGTGACAAAATCATGGTGCTGGGCGGTGGTCCAAACCGTATCGGCCAGGGCATTGAGTTCGACTACTGCTGCGTACACGCCTCGCTGGCGCTGCGCGAAGACGGTTACGAGACCATCATGGTCAACTGTAACCCGGAAACTGTGTCTACTGACTACGACACTTCCGACCGCCTCTACTTCGAGCCGGTTACCCTGGAAGACGTGCTGGAAATCGTACGTATCGAGAAGCCAAAAGGCGTTATCGTGCAGTACGGCGGCCAGACCCCGCTGAAGCTGGCGCGCGCGCTGGAAGCGGCAGGCGTACCGGTAATCGGCACCAGCCCGGATGCGATTGACCGCGCTGAAGACCGCGAGCGTTTCCAGCATGCCGTTGACCGTCTGAAGCTGAAACAGCCAGCCAACGCCACCGTGACTGCGATTGAGCAGGCGGTTGAGAAGGCAAAAGAGATCACCTACCCGCTGGTAGTGCGTCCATCTTACGTGCTGGGCGGCCGGGCGATGGAAATCGTCTACGACGAAGCTGACCTGCGCCGTTACTTCCAGACTGCGGTCAGCGTCTCTAACGATGCGCCAGTGCTGCTGGACCGCTTCCTGGATGATGCGGTGGAAGTGGACGTCGATGCCATCTGCGACGGCGAAATGGTGCTGATTGGCGGCATCATGGAGCACATCGAGCAGGCAGGCGTACACTCCGGTGACTCCGCCTGTTCACTGCCAGCCTATACGCTGAGCAAAGAAATTCAGGACGTGATGCGCGACCAGGTACAGAAACTGGCCTTCGAGTTGCAGGTGCGCGGTCTGATGAACGTGCAGTTTGCGGTGAAAGACAACGAAGTGTACCTGATTGAAGTCAACCCGCGTGCGGCGCGTACCGTACCGTTCGTCTCCAAAGCCACCGGTGTTCCGCTGGCGAAAGTGGCGGCGCGCGTGATGGCGGGTCAGACCCTGGCTCAGCAGGGCGTGACCAAAGAGATCATCCCACCGTACTACTCGGTGAAAGAGGTGGTACTGCCGTTCAACAAATTCCCGGGCGTCGACCCGCTGTTAGGGCCAGAAATGCGCTCTACCGGTGAAGTGATGGGCGTTGGCCGCACCTTCGCAGAAGCGTTCGCTAAAGCGCAGCTGGGCAGTAACTCCACCATGAAAAAGCAGGGTCGTGCGCTGCTGTCCGTGCGTGAAGGGGATAAAGAGCGCGTAGTGGACCTGGCAGCGAAACTGCTGAAGCAGGGCTTCGAGCTGGATGCGACCCACGGTACCGCGATTGTACTGGGTGAAGCCGGTATCAACCCGCGTCTGGTGAATAAGGTGCATGAAGGTCGTCCGCACATTCAGGACCGTATCAAGAATGGCGAATACACCTACATCATCAACACCACCGAAGGGCGTCAGGCGATTGAAGATTCCAAGCTGATTCGCCGCAGCGCGCTGCAGTATAAAGTGCACTACGACACCACCCTGAACGGCGGTTTCGCGACAGCCATGGCGCTGAACGCGGATGCCACCGAGAAGGTGATTTCGGTGCAGGAGATGCACGCGCAGATCGCGAAGTAATCGCTTCAGATTGTTCTTAAAACCCGCTACGGCGGGTTTTTTTATCCCTTTCCGACCAATTTTGGCGGTTGTGCTGCTCCCGCATACATCGCACTTTACGGTGAACCTGAAAAAAAGGAGTTCACTGTGAAACAGGCCCTTACGTTGATACCTCTGGTGGTGCTGCTTGCCGGCTGCGCCGATTTTGCCTCGTCGGTGACCAACACCATAGATGGAATGGGGATGACCCCCGACTATGCAAAAGGCTTAAAGGACGATCTTGAGCCGCAGAAAAAGTTAGCCACGCCGGTGGTGAAGGTGGCTGATACCGTGCCTGAGGGCAAGCTCGTCGAGAAGTATGACAATGGTAATAAGAAGTTTGAGACCGTCATTAAGAACCGTTGCTTTAACGACTATATCGACGTCTATTACCCGAACGGCGTTCTCAGAAGCCATACGCCGCTGGTTAATTGTCAGGCGGAAGGGCTGTCACAGGGCTATACCCAGGAAGGGAAGCTGCGCTCGACCATTACGTTCAAACAGAGTGTGGCGAACGGCGAGGCAAAAACCTATGACGCGAGCGGTAAAGTCGTGCAGACGGTGATCTACAAAGATGGCTTCCCGCAGAAAAGCTAACCTTCAGAGTGTTCTGCATTTATCCCTGAGTATGGCGTATTCTGCTACAGTTTAGCCTGATGATAAAAATGACGACCAACAGGGAGAATACGATGCAAAACAAACTACTGATGGCTTCTGTCTTTGCGGCTGCAACTTTATTTACCGTGGCAGGGTGTTCATCTAATCAGGCGGTGAAAACTACCGACGGTAAAACCATTATCACCGATGGTAAGCCGCAGGTAGATGATGACACCGGCCTGGTCTCATATGAGAATGCGGAAACCGGGCAAACCGAGCAGATTAACCGCGATCAGGTTAAATCTATGGGTGAGCTGGATAACTGATAAAAAAGTGCAGTGGCCTGCGCCACTGCACTTCCTGTCGTAGTAAAGCAATTACCAACGATGGTTGAGCAGGATATGGCCGCCGTAGGCGTCGTAGCTGTTTTCACCCCATTCGCCGCTGGCACGCAATGAGATCAGCGTGGTCTCGTTCAGCTTGCCGGTAACGCCCAGCTCCAGCTGACCGCGATCGTCCGGGGTATCGTTGCTGAACGCTTCGCCGTTGAAGGCGATATCGTTCTGCCCGGCACCTTTCAACCAATTAACTGCCACGTAAGGCTGCCACGCCTGCACATCTTTCTGGTTGAAATAGCTGGTTTTTACACCCACACGTCCCAGAATGCTGTCATTATCGAGGGTGGAAATACGCACCCCGTCAGCGTCCGTGTGATTTTCCTGATCAAGATAGCTATAGACAGCCTGAATCTGCGGTTCGATTTTCCAGGTTCTTTCGCTCTCTGAGTCAACAATCCAGGCGTGACCCGCTTCCAGCGAGGCAGCAAAGCCATGGCTGTTATAAGACTCGTTGCTGCGACCATCGCTTCTCAGCTTGTTGTGATACCAGCCGAAAGAGGCCCAGCTATCGATGTAGCTGCCTTTACGCAGCTGCTGATCTTCCTGCCAGGTAGCGTAAAAGCCGACGTTGACGCCATCCACTTTACCCTGCGCAGAACGTTTACTGCCCGTTGAAGTCGAGTCGGTTTTGGCCTGGCCGGCACCGAACATCATCCCGCTATGCAGAACCCCTGTATCCATCTTCTTGCTGATGAAATCACTGCCGACCTGCATCACGTACTGAGTCGTGTCATAGTTAACTTTGCCACCCGCCACGTCATTTTCATGATAGCGGCCTTTGACGTACATCCAGGTGTTGAGATCCTCGTCATTGCGCAGCGTCAGCTGATCGCGATCGTCGCGTTTATGCAGGAACATGTCCTGGGCGGCGAGGTAGTTTCCTAAATAGGCGCCCACTTCAGGTGCGAGGTTGGCCGGTGCCGGTGCCGGTGAAGGCGTTGGAGCTGGTGTTGGGCCTGGCGTTGGATCCGGTGTTGGGTCTGGTGTTGGATCCGGCGTTGGATCCGGTGTAGGCGCAGGCGTAGTATCTAAAGATTCCAGGTACCAGTTGCCATCAGCGTGCTGGTTCAGGCTATATTCCCATGCGCCGACCACGACCGGTCTGGAGAGAGAAAACGCGGCATCGGAGTTACCGCCTACGCTCACCACCTGCATCCCGTTGACGGTCTGCGCGCCCGCTCCGCCGATATTGGAGATGCGAATACCAGATTCACCCGCGCTGTTGCCGGTGATGGTCAGATGGTCGGTAGCAGAGTTGTCATCGCCCAGCACGCTGTTCATGGCGATCAGGCTACCGCTTACGCCGGTGTAGTCACCGTTGATGGTAAACCTATTGCCCACGCTGTCGTTCAGCCCGGCGATCTGCAGCGTGCCGCTGTTGGTGACGTTGCCGTTAATAGTGTTGAGGGTAGAAGAGCTGGAAGCGCTGTTCCCCTGCACGGCATTCCATGACGCCAGCACGCCGCCGCTGAGGATATCAACGTTGTTGTTTACAGTACCTGCGCTGGCGAAGGTTGCACCATCCTGCACGGTGATGGTAGCCGTGTTGCCATCGCCACCCAGAGTTGCGCCTTCGGCTACCAGGGTTGTCCCGCTACGCAGAAGTGTGTTGCCGGTGTAGCTGTTGTTGCCTGTCAGGGTTAACAGGTTGGCATCCACTTTTTCTACGCTGCCGCTGCCGGTCATGTCCGAAGTGAAGGTGGAATCGGACCCCTGGTTAAAGATGAAAGTGCCGTTATTGGTGACGGTACCGGTCAGAGAGCCAGTATTAACGCCGTCGCCCAGTTGCAGCGTAGTGTTGTTGGCAACCAGCGTATTTCCCGCGCCATTTTTTACGTCGCCAGCGAAAGTCAGTTTACCCTTGTTGACCTTGATGGAATCGCCCGAGCCAATCACATCGACATTACCGGTCAGGGCCCAGTCTTTACCGTTCATCGTTAGCGAAGCGAAACCGTCACCCTCAGTGAGGCCGCGGAAATTGCTGTCTTCCGAACCCTGACCACTTAAAGACAAAGTGTTTGTTTTTGAATTGCTTGAGATAACATCGCCATCAAGTACCGAACCGGTTTTTAACGTTAGCGTGTTAGTTTGATTGCTTGCAAAGGTGATTGCACTTTCTGCGCCCTTAATCAGACCAGCATTAATGAGCTGAACGCTGTGATTATCGGTCACGATGACGCCATTTTTAACACCTTCGACTGTCCCGTTATTCTCAACGTTACTAATGCCTACATTGCTAAGCTTTACACCATTGTCGGTACTGCCACTGAAAATACCGTTATTAACGACCTGGACAGTTGTATCGGCTGAGAGTGCTGTTTTACCTTCAACAACGCCTGTTTGCGTATTATCAATGTTGACAGTACCTGAATCTTTCTCAAGTTTGATGCCATTTTCTGCGCCACTAATTTTCCCGGCGTTTTTTATTTCCCCACCCATTTTAACGATGTTAATTCCGTCGGCACCGGTGGAGTTTATCAGCGCATTTTGGTTGTTATTGAGCGTAATTCTTTGTCCGCCCGTTTGGATCAGCATGCCGTCGCCAGAGCCAGTAATCTGCCCGCTGTTATTGATACTCACAACGTCGGCACCAAGAACAGAGACAGAGGGACCGGTAGTGGAGGGGGAAATAATGACGCCTTCAGTGATGATGTACTTATCATCTTCTTCGAAAGCCAAAGCTTTAGTCGTCGATCCGCTGATCGTCGTTTCTGCGGATACCATTGGCGGCGTAAATACGATTAACGCTGATAAAGCTGGGAAAATAGCTTTTAATGACTTTGTTGTCCTGTTTAATTGCGGAGTTTTGTTTTTCATGTTCACATCCATTTTGTGATTAAAAGGATGCATACTTTAATAATGAGGTAATTTTTTGTAAACGGCGGCCTTTTAGGATTTTATTTATTGATAAAGTCTTAATTCATTGAGTTATATAATTTTTTAGCATGGGTGCTTATTTTAAAATATGGATTAAATTCAATTTTATTATCATATTTTTTGTATTGTTTTAGGCTGTGTTATTTTAATGGTAAATATTATTTTTTATCATTATGGGTCTAATCAAAATAATAGATTTTGACCCAAAGGCATTTATCAATCGTTGCGGTTAACGTCATCACGGCCGCAGACCCCTTCAAACGCCTCGCTTTCCTGTCTACACTGACTGACACAACAAGAAAGCAGTGCAATCAGGTTAATCATGATACTTATTATTTACGCCCACCCCTATCCGCATCACTCCCATGCGAATAAGCGAATGCTCGATCAGGTAAGGACGCTGGAGGGCGTAGAGATCCGCTCTCTCTATGAGCTCTATCCCGATTTCAATATCGATATCGCTGCCGAACAGGAGGCGATCGCCAGAGCCGATTTAATCGTCTGGCAGCATCCGATGCAGTGGTACAGCACACCGCCGCTACTCAAGCTGTGGATCGATAAAGTGTTCTCTCACGGCTGGGCATACGGCCATAACGGCAAGGCCCTCAGAGGGAAAAGCCTGCTGTGGGCCGTGACCACCGGTGGCGGCGAAAGCCATTTTGATATCGGCTCCTTCCCCGGTTTTGACGTCCTGGCGCAACCGCTGCAGGCGACCGCTCTGTATTGCGGTCTGAACTGGCTCCCGCCGTTTGCCATGCATTGCACTTTTGTCTGTGACGACGAAACGCTGCAGGCACAGGCCCGGCACTATAAACAACGTTTACTCGACTGGCAGGAGGCGCACCATGGATAGCCATACGTTGATTCAGGCGCTGATCTATTTAGGCGCCGCGGCGCTGATTGTACCGGTTGCGGTACGCCTCGGCCTGGGTTCGGTGCTGGGGTATCTGATCGCCGGATGCGTCATTGGACCGTGGGGATTCCGACTGGTTACCGACGCCGAGTCGATCCTGCACTTTGCCGAAATCGGTGTGGTGCTGATGCTGTTTGTCATTGGCCTCGAGCTGGATCCGCGTCGTCTGTGGAAGCTACGTGCATCGGTATTTGGCGGCGGGGCACTACAGATGCTGGCCTGTGGACTGCTGCTGGGCGGATTTTGCATCCTGCTGGGCATGGACTGGAAGGTGGCGGAGCTGATCGGCATGACCCTGGCTCTCTCCTCCACGGCTATCGCTATGCAGGCCATGAACGAGCGTAACCTGACGGTTTCCCAGATGGGACGCAGCGCCTTTTCGGTGCTGCTGTTCCAGGATATCGCGGCCATTCCGTTGGTGGCGATGATCCCGCTGCTGGCCGTGTCCGGGGCCTCCACCACCCTCGGCGCCTTTGCGCTTTCGGCATTAAAGGTCGCCGGGGCGCTGACCCTGGTGGTCCTGCTTGGCCGGTACGTTAGCCGACCGCTGCTGCGCTTTGTCGCCCGTTCCGGCCTGCGGGAAGTGTTCAGCGCCGTGGCCTTGTTCCTGGTCTTCGGCTTTGGCCTGATGCTGGAAGAGGCGGGGCTCTCCATGGCGATGGGCGCGTTTCTGGCCGGCGTCCTGCTGGCGAGTTCGGAATACCGCCACGCGCTGGAAAGCGATATCGAGCCTTTCAAAGGTCTACTGCTGGGGCTGTTTTTCATCGGCGTCGGCATGTCCGTAGATTTCGGGACCTTAGTAACCCATCCGCTGCGCATCGCCATTCTGCTGGTGGGCTTCCTGGTGATTAAGATGGTGATGCTCTGGCTGGTGGCCCGTCCGCTGAAGGTGCCCGGGAAACAGCGCCGCTGGTTTGCGGTGCTGCTGGGGCAGGGGAGTGAGTTTGCGTTTGTAGTGTTTGGCGCGGCCAGCATGGCGAACGTGCTCGATCCGGAGTGGGCTAAGGCGCTGACGCTGGCGGTGGCGCTCTCGATGGCGCTGACGCCGCTGCTGCTGGTGGTGTTGACCCGCCTGGAAGCGGCCGACAGCGGACAAGAGCGCGAGGCGGATGAAATAGACGAAGAACAGCCGCGGGTGATCATTGCCGGGTTTGGTCGCTTCGGTCAGATTACTGGCCGTTTGTTGCTCTCCAGTGGCGTGAAGATGGTCATCCTCGATCACGATCCCGACCATATTGAAACCTTGCGTAAGTTTGACATGAAGGTCTTTTACGGCGATGCCACGCGCGTGGATTTACTGGAGTCCGCCGGGGCGCAGAAGGCCGAAGTGTTGATCAACGCGATAGACGATCCGAAGAATAGCCTGCAGCTGGTTGAGCTGGCTAAGACGCATTTCCCGCATCTGAAAATCATCTCCCGCGCGCGCGATATCGACCATTACATCAAACTGCGTCAGACAGGTGTCGATGCACCAGAGCGTGAAACCTTTGAAGGGGCGCTGAAATCCGGCCGGCTGGCGCTTGAGAGCCTTGGACTCGGGGCGTATGAGGCCCGGGAGCGGGCAGACCTGTTCCGACGTTTTAATATTGAGATGCTCGAGGAGATGGCTGAAATGGCGGAGAACGATGCCACGTCACGCGCGGCGGTGGTTAAACGCACCAGCGCCATGCTGATGGACATCATCAATGAAGATCGTAATCATCTCTCGCTGACCCAGCGTCACGGCTGGCAGGGAACGGAAGAGGGTAAGCATACCGGCGATCCGGGAGACGAGCCGGAGAGTAAACCGCTGGCGTGAAGAGGGGTTGCCAGCAAATATAAAAAATTTCCTGTTCTTTACTCTGCCGCCAGTCGACGAAAGATTAAGCTTTCCGTATAGTGGCGGCAATTTTTTGCATCCGGGAAATAATCAATGATCAGTCTGATTGCGGCGCTTGCGGTAGATCGCGTGATTGGTATGGAAAACGCCATGCCGTGGAATCTGCCTGCCGATCTCGCGTGGTTTAAACGTACAACGTTGAACAAGCCGGTAGTAATGGGTCGCCTGACCTGGGAGTCAATCGGGCGTCCATTGCCGGGCCGTAAAAACATCGTAATAAGCAGCCAGCCCGGCACGGATGAGCGTGTTGAGTGGGTAAAATCCATTGACGAAGCCATTGCTGCCTGCGGTGATGCCGAAGAGATAATGGTGATTGGTGGAGGCCGTGTGTACGAGCAATTTCTGCCGAAAGCGCAGAAATTATATCTGACACACATTGATGCTGAAGTGGAAGGGGATACGCATTTCCCTGACTACGATCCTGACGAGTGGGAATCAGTATTCAGTGAATTCCACGATGCGGATGCGCAAAATTCGCATAGCTACTGCTTTGAGATCCTTGAACGCCGCTAATGTTTTTCTGCACCTTTCCCGACGGGAGAGGTGCAGCTCTCTTCTACGACGCTACCGCTTCATTCTCGCCTAAATCCTGATGCCGGTTCGACGGCTGAACAAAGTACGCTTTATCTTCCCAGCGCAGACAGGTAAGTTCTCCACCCCAACAGCAGCCGGTATCCAGGCCGTAGATGCCCTCAGGCGTGCCTTTGCCCTCCAGCGATGCCCAGTGACCAAAGATCACGCTGTAATGATCCGTCACCGGTCCGGGGATCGCAAACCAGGGTTTAAGCGGGGTCGGCGCGTTTTCCGGCACATCCTTGCAGTACATGTCCAGCTGACCGTTCGGGAAGCAATAGCGCATACGGGTGAAGGCGTTGGAGATAAAACGCAGGCGCGCCACACCGCTGAGTTCCGTGCTCCAGTTGTTGGGCATGTCGCCATACATAGCATCAAGGAAGAAGGGATAAGAGTCGCTGGAGAGTACAGCTTCGACGTCACGTGCGCACTCTTTTGCCGTTTGCAGATCCCACTGCGGCGTAATCCCCGCATGCGCCATCACCAGCTGTTTCTCTTCATCGACCTGCAGCAACGGCTGGCGACGCAACCAGTTAATGAGCTCATCGGCGTCAGGCGCATCCAGCAGCGGGGTGATCCTGTCTTTCGGTTTATTACGGCTGATCCCGGCGTAGACCGCCAGCAGATGCAGATCGTGATTGCCGAGGACGAGCCGCACGCTGTCACCCAGCGACTTCACATAACGCAGCACTTCCAGCGAGCCAGGGCCACGCGCAACGAGATCGCCGGTAAGCCACAGCGTGTCCGTACCCGGGGTAAAATCCACCTGCTTTAACAACGCGATCAGTTCATCGTAGCAACCATGAACATCGCCAATGAGATATGTAGACATGTTTAGTGAATGAGTGTTGGAACAGCCAGACGGAAAACAGGAATGGCAATGCGGAATGCATTGCCGTCGGCATCGACCATTTCATAATGGCCCTGCATGGTACCCAGCGGCGTTTCGATCACCGCGCCGCTGGTGTACTGATACTCTTCGCCGGGATCAATGTGCGGCTGTTCACCGACTACACCTTCGCCCTGCACTTCAATTTCACGACCGTTGCCGTTGGTGATAAGCCAGTAGCGACCGAGCAGCTGCACAGGCATCCGCCCCAGGTTGCGAATGGTTACAGTGTAAGCAAAGACAAAGCGCTCTTCATCCGGGGTGGACTGGGACTCAATATAGATGCTTTGTACATGAACACATACGCGGGGCGAATCAATCATGGCTTAGCTCTCCTTCGGCGGCGCATTTTCACTGATGTAATTAGCCAGCTTGCAGTACTGTTCTACCGAGATGTTCTCCGCACGCATTGCCGGGTCGATACCCAACTGAGCTAACACTTCAACAGTAAACAGGTTGCCAAGGCTGTTACGAATCGTTTTACGGCGCTGGTTAAAGGCTTCTGTAGTGATACGGCTCAGCACGCGCAATTCTTTAACCGGGTACGGCTTCGTTTTGTGAGGCACAAGACGCACAACCGCAGAATCCACTTTTGGCGGCGGCGTGAAGGCAGATGGCGGCACTTCGAGAACCGGGATCACGTTGCAGAAGTATTGCGCCATCACGCTTAAACGACCATACGCTTTACTGTTTGGCCCTGCAACCAGTCGGTTGACGACCTCTTTTTGCAACATGAAGTGCATGTCAGCAATGGCATCAGTATAGCTAAACAGATGGAACATCAGCGGGGTGGAGATGTTGTACGGCAGGTTGCCGAACACGCGCAGCGGTTGACCAAGCTTCTCGGAAAGTTCACCGAAGTTCATGGTCATGGCATCCTGCTGATAAATCGTCAGTTTCGGCCCGAGGAACGGATGCGTCTGGAGACGTGCCGCCAGATCGCGGTCCAGTTCGATGACGGTCAGTTCATCCAGACGCTCGCCAACCGGCTCGGTCAGGGCGGCAAGACCCGGCCCGATCTCAACCATCGCCTGGCCTTTTTGTGGATTGATAGCCGAAACAATACTTTCGATCACGAACTGATCGTTGAGGAAGTTTTGCCCGAAACGTTTACGGGCTAAATGGCCCTGGTGGACGCGAGTATTCATTGAGTATTAACAATCATTTTGATGGCGAGATTAAGCGCCGTAATAAAACTGCCGACATCTGCTTTCCCCTGGCCCGCTAAATCAAGCGCAGTACCATGGTCAACAGAAGTGCGAATAAAGGGTAAACCGAGGGTGATGTTCACGCCGCGGCCAAATCCCTGGTATTTTAGCACGGGAAGGCCCTGATCGTGGTACATCGCCAGCACGGCATCTGCATGATCGAGATATTTTGGTTGAAAGAGAGTATCCGCAGGCAGCGGCCCGCTGAGATTCATCCCCTGGGCCCGCATCTCATCCAGCACCGGAATGATGGTGTCGATCTCTTCCGTTCCCATGTGGCCGCCTTCGCCCGCGTGCGGATTCAGGCCACACACCAGCACGTGCGGATCGGCAATACCGAATTTGGTGCGTAAGTCATGGTGCAGGATGGCAATCACATCGCGCAGCAGATCCGGCGTAATGGCCTCGGAAACCGCTTTGATCGGCAGATGGGTGGTAGCCAGCGCAACGCGCAGCTCCTCGGTTGCCAGCATCATTACTACTTTTTCGCTGTGGGAACGCTCTTCAAAAAACTCGGTATGGCCGGTAAAGGCCACGCCGGCATCGTTGATCGCCCCTTTATGCACCGGCCCGGTGATCAGTGCTGCAAATTCTCCGCTCAGGCAGCCATCACAGGCCCGCGCCAGGGTTTCCACTACATAATGGCCGTTTTCGGTACTCAGTTGACCGGGGACAACGGGCGTGCACAGTGGAACAGGCATCAGCGTCAGGGTGCCCGCTTGCTGGGGAAGGGGAGTATTTTCTGCCTGATAGGGCAGCAGCGTGAGCGGCAGGTTGAGCAGCTTCGCCCGCGCTTCAAGCACGCTGGCGTCGGCGCAGATCACCAGCTCGACAGGCCAGCTGCGCTGGGCAAGCTGGACGACCAGATCGGGACCAATCCCGGCAGGTTCGCCGGGAGTGATGACAACACGATGTTGTTTCATTAGTTGCTCAGAACTTTGACGTAAGCGCTGGCGCGTTGTTCCTGCATCCAGGTTGCCGCTTCTTCCGAGAACTTACGGTTGAACAGCATGCGGTATGCGCGGTCTTTCTGTGCCGCATCGGTTTTATCTACGTTACGGGTGTCCAGCAGCTCAATCAGGTGCCAGCCGAAGGTAGAGTGAACCGGTTCGCTCAGCTGACCTTTGTTCATGCGCATCAGCGCATCGCGGAAGGCCGGATCGTAAATATCCGCTGCCGCCCAGCCCAGATCGCCGCCCTGATTCGCTGAACCAGGATCCTGAGAGAACTCTTTCGCGGCGTTGGCGAAGGAGGTTTTACCGCTGCGGATATCGGCGGCAATCTGCTGCAGTTTCGCCCGCGCCTGATCGTCATTCATCAGAGGGGAAGGTTTCAGCAGAATATGGCGAGCATGCACTTCGGTGACGGAAATGCTCTGGCTCTGGCCGCGCAGATCGTTCACTTTCAGAATATGGAAGCCGACGCCGGAACGGATTGGACCCACAATATCGCCTTTCTTCGCGGTGCTCAGCGCCTGGGCGAAGATAGAAGGCAGCTCCTGAATACGACCCCAGCCCATCTGGCCACCTTTCAGCGCCTGCTGGTCAGCCGAATAGGTAATAGCCAGTTTACCGAAATCGCCGCCGTTACGCGCCTGATCGACGATAGAACGCGCCTGGCTTTCCGCCTCAGCCACCTGGTCAGATGATGGGTTTTCTGAAAGTGGGATCAGGATGTGGCTCAGGTTCAGTTCAGTGCTGGCATCATTCTGATTGCCTACCTGTTTTGCCAGCGAGTCCACTTCCTGTGGCAGGATAGTTACGCGACGACGCACTTCGTTGTTACGCACTTCTGAAATCAGCATCTCTTTACGGATCTGATTACGGTAGGTCGAATAGCTGATGCCATCGTAGGCCAGACGGCTGCGCATCTGGTCAGCTGACATGTTGTTCTGCTTCGCAATGTTAGCGATAGCCTGATCGAGCTGCTCATCAGAGATCTTCACACCCATCTTCTGACCCATCTGCAGAACGATCTGATCCATGATCAGACGTTCAAGGATCTGATGACGCAGGGTGGAATCATCCGGAAGTTGCTGACCTGCCTGACCCGCGTTGAGCTTCACAGACTGCATTAAACCATCAACGTCGCTCTCAAGTACCACACCGTTGTTCACAACGGCAGCGACTTTGTCGACAACCTGTGGGGCCGCGAAACTGGTATTCGCAACCATAGCGATACCGAGCAGCAGCGTTTTCCAGTTCTTCATACTTTTTCCATATCAATTAACCGCAATGCGGATTACGTTGTAAATCAATTACATCACAAGGAACTACGGTACGGCAGAATCGGTGAGCGCAGCATCTGCTGCGTACCCAGACCGTAGTTGGAACTCAGACCACGCAATTCGATGTTAAAGCCGATGACGTTATCGTATTCACTCTGACCTTTGTCAGGATCCCAGCCATTCAGCTTACGCTCGTAACCGACACGGATCGCGTAACAGCAGGAGCTGTATTGCAGCCCCAGCATCTGATCGGCCGCCTTACTCTGATTGGTATCAAAGTAGTACGCCCCGACGAGCGACCAGCGATCGGCGATCGGCCAGCTTGCTGTACCGCCCACCTGCGAAATACCCTCTTTGGTCTGTTCGGACGTAGCAAAGTTAGGCAGTGTCGCCTGGATATACTCCGGGCTGGCGTAACGGTAGCTCAGCTGCACCAGCCGGTCTTCATCACGGCGATACTCAATGGTGGCACTGCTGGTGGCAATGTTATCCAGACGCGTATCGTACTGCACACCGCCACGCAGACCCCAGCGATCGGTCATGCGCCAGTAGGTGTCACCCGCCCAGACCAGGGACCCCGTTTTGTTGCTTTTCTCCCAGTTGATGTTGTCATCGCCAGTACGCGATTCTGTGAAGTAGTAGATTTGACCCACAGAAGCATTAAAACGTTCAACGGAAGCATCATCATAAACGCGGGTTGTGACGCCGGTCGTGACCTGATTGGCCGAGGCAATACGGTCCAGACCGCCATAGGTACGGTCGCGGAACAGACCGCTATAGTCGGATTGCAGGAATGAAGAGTCGTAGTTATTGATTTTACTCTGATCGCGATACGGCACGTACAGATACTGCGCGCGCGGCTCCAGCGTCTGGGTGTAACCCTCACTCCAGTTCATGTCGCGCTCTAAGACCAGCTTGCCGTCCATTTTAAACTGCGGCAGCGTACGGTTAACGGACTCTTCCAGATGGGTGCCGTTATTGGCGTTGTACGTTTCCAGATTGTCCTGCTGATAGTGGGTCGCCATCAGCTTGACTTCAGTATCCAGGCTGGCCCAGTCGTTCGACACCGGCAGGTTGATCGTCGGCTCAAGGTGGATACGGGTAGCTTCAGGCATATCGGAGTTGGTATTCACGAAATGCACGGCCTGGCCGTAAACGCGGGTATCAAACGGACCGACATCGTTCTGGTACCAGTTGACGTCCAGCTGCGGTTGCGCACCATAGGTACTGGCGTTCTGGCTGCTGAAGACCTGGAACTGGCGGGTGGACACCGTGGCGTCAAAGTTTTTAACGGCATAGCCTGCGCTGAAGATCTGCGTGGCGTAGCCGTCGGTGCTGGAGCCGTATTTTGACGTGAAGTCGTTGAAATAGTTCGGATCGCTGACTTTGGTGTAGTTAACGTTAAAACGCCAGACCTGATCCATCACCCCGCCATGTTGCCAGTAGTACAACCAGCGGTGGCGATCGCCCTCGGTGGGATGCTCATCTTCATAGACTTTGTCCGATGGCAGATAGTCCAGCTCCATCAGGCCTGAGCCCGCTTGCGTCAAATAACGGAACTCGTTTTCCCACATGATATTGCCGCGCTTATGGATATAGTGCGGCGTAATCGTGGCGTCCATATTGGGCGCGATGTTCCAGTAATACGGCAGGTAGAATTCGAAATAGTTGGAGGTACTGTACTGAGCGTTCGGGATCAGGAAGCCCGAACGACGTTTATCACCGACGGGCAGTTGCAGATACGGGCTATAGAAGACCGGTACCGGGCCGAGCTTAAAGCGGGCGTTCCAGATCTCCGCAACCTGCTCTTCGCGGTCGTGGATCACTTCGCTGCCGACCACGCTCCAGGTATCAGATCCCGGCAGACAGGAGGTAAAAGTCCCGTTCTCCAGAATGGTATAACGGTTTTCACCGCGCTGTTTCATCAGGTCGGCTTTACCGCGCCCCTGACGGCCCACCATCTGGTAATCACCTTCCCAGACGTTGGTATCTTTAGTGTTCAGGTTCGACCAGGCTTTCGGACCTTTCAGGATGACCTGATTATCGTCATAGTGCACATTACCCAGTGCATCCACTGTTCGTACCGGTTCTGCCGCGCCTTCTGGCTGTTTCTGGTGCAACTGTACTTCATCAGCCAGCAAACGGCTGTTGCCCTGGTTAATATCCACATTGCCGGAAAACACGGCGTCGTCAGGATAATTCCCTTTCGCATTGTCAGCAGTGATGGTGACCGGTAGCGTGTTCGTATCACCCTGAACCAGCGGGCGATCGTAGCTGGGAACACCCAGCAGACATTGCGAGGCGAGATCGGCTGCCATACCCTGTTGGCTGTACAGGGCAGTAGCTATCATCGTGGCCAGGAGGGTGGGGATACGTTTTTTCATACGTTTTATTTATTGTTCCGTCATCAGTGGCTTATCGCTGGCAAACGGTCAGAGACTATCTTACTCATCATCACAGTGCCAGCGTTAATCCTGCCCGTAAACAAGCCGTGGTGATAGGCTCGTTATTGAATGACGAGTATGATAATGCAAATTATAGGCGATGTCCTTCAATTGACCGTGGCCAGGCCACCGGAATGATGGCGTTCGCGGGATCAAATACATCACCATTTGGGGAGTATATGCAGTATTGGGGAAAAATTATCGGCGTGGCGTTCGCTTTACTGATGGGCGCGGGCTTCTGGGGTATCGTTCTGGGGCTGATTATCGGCCATATGTTTGATAAAGCTCGAAGTCGTAAGATGGCCTGGTTTGCCAACCAGCGTGAACGTCAGGCACTTTTTTTTGCCACGACCTTTGAGGTGATGGGCCATCTGACCAAATCGAAAGGGCGGGTGACCGAGGCCGACATCCATATCGCCAGCCTGTTTATGGATCGTATGAACCTGCACGGCGACTCCCGTGCGGCGGCGCAACACGCATTTCGCATCGGCAAGGCGGATAACTATCCTCTGCGCGAAAAAATGCGCCAGTTCCGCAGCATCTGCTTCGGGCGATTCGACTTAATTCGGATGTTTCTGGAGATTCAGATTCAGGCAGCGTTTGCCGATGGATCGCTCCACCCGAACGAGCGTGCGGTGCTGTACGTGATTGCCGAAGAGCTGGGGATTTCCCGTACCCAGTTCGATCAGTTTCTGCGCATGATGCAGGGCGGCGCGCAGTTTGGCGACGGCTATCAGCAACAGCAGGCGGGCGGTGGCGGCTGGCAGCAGGCGCAGCGTGGCCCTACTCTGGAAGATGCCTGTAACGTGCTGGGCGTGAAGCCGACCGATGAGCCGACGACCATTAAGCGCGCCTATCGCAAACTGATGAGCGAACATCATCCGGATAAGCTGGTGGCAAAAGGGTTACCGCCGGAGATGATGGAGATGGCGAAGCAAAAAGCGCAGGAAATTCAAAAAGCTTACGAGCTCATTAAAGAGCAGAAGGGCTTCAAGTAAGAGGATTGCCCGGCAAGCGAAGCGCCGCCGGGCAACAGGTCAAAAGTCCGCCGGGGCCTTAAAGGTCATCGGCGTGCCATATTCCGGATGGGTGATGGTCAACATCTCCGCATGCAGCTGCAGACGCGGCGCCATGCCCCGGGCTTCTGGCGTGGCGTAAAAGCGGTCACCCAGAATCGGGTGACCCAACGCCAGCATATGCACACGCAGCTGATGCGAGCGGCCGGTAATCGGTTTTAACAGCACGCGGGCGCTGTTATCCGCCGCGTATTCCAGCACTTCATACTCGGTTTGCGCCGCTTTGCCGGTCTCGTAGCAGACCTTCTGCATCGGGCGATTCGGCCAGTCGCAGATCAGCGGCAGGTCAACCAGCCCTTCCGCCGGTTGTGGATGTCCCCAGACGCGCGCAAGGTACTGCTTTTTCGGCTCGCGCTCACGAAACTGACGCTTCAGTTCACGCTCTGCCGCCTTGGTCAGCGCGACCACAATCACACCGCTGGTCGCCATGTCCAGACGATGAACCGACTCCGCCTGCGGATGATCGCGCTGAACGCGCGTCATCACGCTGTCTTTGTGCTCATCCAGCCTGCCCGGCACGGACAACAAGCCGCTCGGCTTGTTGACCACCATGATATGTTCATCCTGATACAGAATGACCAGCCACGGATCCTGCGGCGGATTGTAGGGTTCCATCAACATGTTGCGCTCCGCTTACTGATGCGTCACGACGATGAGACGCAGCGCATCCAGACGCCATCCCGCCTGATTCAGGCTTTCGAGCACCTGCTGACGATTGCTCTCAATCGCCGCCAGTTCATCGTCACGAATATTCGGGTTCACCGCGCGCAGGGCTTCCAGACGCGACAGCTCTGCCGACAGTTTTTCATCCGCTTCGCTGCGCGCCTCGTCAATCAATGCGCGCGCCGCTTTCTCAATTTGTGGTTCACCCTGCTGCAGAATGGTATACACGTCCTGCTGCACCGCGTTCACCAGCTTGCTGCCGGTGTGGCGGTTCACCGCACTCAGCTGACGGTTAAAGCTCTCAAACTCCACCTGCGCCGCCAGGTTGGTGCCGTTTTTATCCAGCAGCAGACGCACCGGCGTGGCAGGCAGGAAGCGGCTAAGTTGCAGCTGTTTCGGTGCCTGGGCTTCAACCACGTAGATGAGCTCCAGCAGCAGTGTACCCACCGGCAGCGCCTTGTTCTTCAGCAGCGAAATGGTGCTGCTGCCGGTATCGCCGGAGAGGATCAGATCCAGACCATTGCGGATCAGCGGGTGCTCCCAGGTGATGAACTGCGCGTCTTCACGGGACAGCGCCACATCACGCTCAAAGGTGATGGTGCAGCCATCTTCCGGCAGGCCCGGGAAGTCCGGGACCAGCATATGATCGGACGGCGTCAGCACAATCATGTTTTCGCCGCGATCGTCCTGGTTGATACCGACGATATCAAACAGGTTCATGGCGAAGCTGATCAGGCTGGTATCGTCATCCTGCTCTTCGATGCTCTCTGCCAGCGCCTGGGCCTTTTCGCCGCCGTTGGAGTGGATCTCCAGCAGACGGTCACGGCCCTGCTCCAGCTGCGCTTTCAGCGCTTCGTGCTGTTCGCGACAGGTTTTGATCAAATCATCGAAGCCATCGGTGTTTTCCGGCGTCGCCAGGTAGCCTGTCAGCTCGCTATGTACGTTGTCGTAAATGGTACGACCGGTCGGGCAGGTATGTTCAAACGCATCCAGACCTTCATGGAACCAGCGCACCAGCACGGACTGGGCGGTTTTTTCCAGATACGGAACGTGGATCTGAATGTCGTGCGCCTGGCCAATACGATCCAGACGGCCGATACGCTGCTCAAGCAGATCCGGGTTGAAGGGCAGATCGAACATCACCAGACGGCTGGCGAACTGGAAGTTACGCCCTTCGGAGCCGATTTCGGAACAGAGCAGTACCTGTGCGCCGCTGTCCTCTTCTGAGAACCACGCCGCCGCGCGGTCGCGTTCGATAATCGACATGCCTTCGTGGAACACCGCCGCGCGGATGCCTTCACGCTCGCGCAGAACCTGTTCGAGCTGCAGGGCGGTGGTCGCTTTGGCGCAGATCACCAGCACCTTTTGCGAGCGGTTGGCCGTCAGGTAGCCCATCAGCCACTCAACGCGCGGGTCGAAGTTCCACCAGGTGCCGCTGTCGCCTTCAAACTCCTGATAAATTTGTTCCGGGTAGAGCATATCCCGGGCACGTTCTTCCGCCGTTTTACGCGCACCCATGATGCCGGAGACCTTAATGGCGGTCTGGTATTGGGTCGGCAGCGGCAGACGGATAGTGTGCAGTTCACGTTTCGGGAAGCCTTTCACCCCGTTACGGGTGTTACGGAACAGGACGCGACTGGTACCGTGGCGGTCCATGAGCATGGAAACCAGCTCCTGACGCGCGGCATCGGCACCTTCACGATCGCTATTAGCGGCCTGCAGCAACGGCTCGATATCCTGTTCGCCAATCAGATCGCTCAGGGTATTGAGCTCCTCATTGGAGAGATGTTTGCCCGCCAGCAGCAGGGCTACGGCATCCGCGACCGGGCGGTAATTTTTCTGCTCTTCGACAAACAGCTCAAAGTCGTGGAAGCGGTTTGGATCCAGCAGGCGCAGACGCGCAAAGTGGCTCTCCAGACCCAGCTGTTCCGGCGTTGCGGTCAGCAGCAACACGCCCGGCACGCGCTCGGCCAGTTGTTCAATCGCCATATACTCACGGCTTGGCGCATCGAGGCTCCACACCAGGTGATGCGCTTCATCGACCACCATGATGTCCCATTCGGCATCACACAGGTGCTCGAGACGCTGCTTGCTGCGGCGGACAAAGTCCAGGGAGCAAATCACCAGCTGTTCGGTTTCAAACGGGTTATCGGCGTCATGCTGGGCTTCGGCGTAGCGTTCATCGTCAAAGAGGGAGAAGCGCAGGTTGAAGCGACGCAGCATCTCCACCAGCCACTGGTGTTGCAGGGTTTCCGGCACCACGATCAGCACGCGCTCGGCCGCGCCGGAGAGCAGTTGCTGATGCAAAATCATCCCTGCTTCGATGGTTTTACCTAAACCGACCTCATCGGCCAGCAGGACACGCGGCGCATGGCGGCGACCAACATCATGGGCAATATTTAACTGGTGGGGGATCAGGCTGGTACGCTGACCGCGCAGGCCGCTCCACGGCATGCGGTACTGTTCGCTCTGGAACTTACGGGCGCGGTAGCGCAGCGAGAAGCGATCCATACGATCAATCTGACCGGCGAACAGGCGATCCTGCGGCTTACTGAACACCAGTTTGCTGTCGAGCAGCACTTCGCGCAGCATCACACCGGTCTCATCGGTATCGAGGCGAGTACCGATGTAGGCGAGCAGTCCATTCTCTTCTTTTACGTCTTCAATCTTCAGCTGCCAGCCTTCATGGCTGGTAACGGTGTCGCCCGGGTTAAACATCACGCGGGTAACAGGGGAATCATTGCGAGCATACAGACGGTTTTCACCGGTGGCGGGGAAGAGGAGAGTGACCATACGCGCATCCAGCGCCACTACCGTTCCTAATCCAAGTTCGCTTTCTGTGTCGCTGATCCAGCGTTGACCAAGTGTAAAAGGCATATTTGTTCGGCTCTAATCTTTAATTACAGGCAATAGTTCAACCACCGATCAGAAATGACGGTAATCGAATAATGGGTCCGGGAATGGAAAGGGCGCTATGGTACTGGATGGCAGCGATTTCGTCACCTGTCAAAATAGCCCCAACTGACCTGTCATCAGTGTAGCAAAGTCGTCGTCCATAAAGGGCAATATTCCGTCCGCGACGGGCTGTAGCTGGCGGCTGAGGTAGTGTTCATAGTCAAGAGGAGAGCGCTGATAATCCATCGGCTCCGGGCCGCTGGTGGTCCAGACGTACCTGATGGTGCCACGATTCTGATACTGCGGTGCCCGCCCGAGACGGACGTTCTCCTCATCGGCAAGCCGGGCGGCGCGAACGTGCGGCGGCACGTTGCGCTGATACTCCGCCAGCGGGCGGCGCAGGCGTTTGCGGTAGACCAGCTGGTCATCCAGTTCACCCGCCATCAGGCTGGCAATGGTCTCTCGCACAAACTCCTGATAGGGCTCGCGGCGGAAGATTTTCAGATACAGCGCCTGCTGGAAGTGCTGCGCCAGCGGGGTCCAGTCGGTGCGCACGGTCTCCAGCCCTTTAAATACCATCCGCTGTTTGTCCCCCTCCTGGATAAGCCCGGCGTAGCGCTTTTTGCTGCCCTGGTCGGTGCCGCGGATAGTGGGCATTAAGAAGCGGCAGAAGTGGTTCTCATACTCCAGCTCCAGGGCGCTGGTTAAGCCAGCCTGCTGCAGATGGGCCTGCCACCAGTCGTTAACGTATGTCATCAGTGTCTGGCCGATAGCGGCCGCTTCCGCTTCGCTACGGGCGCCCTTAAGCCAGACGAAGGTCGAGTCAGTATCGCCATAAATCACGTCATAGCCCTGAGATTCGATCAGCACTTTGGTCTGGCGCATGATTTCGTGGCCCCGCATGGTAATTGACGAGGCCAGACGCGGGTCGAAGAAACGGCAGGCGCTGGTGCCGAGCACGCCGTAGAAGGCGTTCATGATAATTTTCAGTGCCTGAGAGAGGGGTTTGTTGCCGTGACGTTTGGCGTCTTCGCGCCCGTGCCAGATTTGGCTGACAATCTCCGGCAGGCAGTGTTTTTCCCGGGAGAAACGCGCCCCGAGGAAGCCTTCGGTGCTGTGCTGTTCATCCGGCTGGGCCAGGCCTTCCACCAGCCCGACCGGATCGATAAGGAAGGTGCGGATGATCGACGGATAGAGGCTTTTATAATCCAGCACCAGTACCGAGTCGTACAGGCCGGGCCGGGAGTCCATCACATAGCCGCCGGGGCTGGCCTGGGGCGGCACGTCACCGAGATTCGGGGCCACATAACCCGCCCGGTGCATACGCGGAAAATAGAGATGACTGAAGGCCGCTACGGAACCGCCGTGCCGGTCGACCGCCAGACCATTGACCGTGGCGCGCTCCAGCAGGAACGGCATGATGTCGGTTTTATGAAAAATGCGCGTCACCAGCTCGCAATCTTTTAGGTTATAGGTGGCCAGGGCCGGTTTATCTTCGGCGAACCGGCGGTCAATTTCGTCCATCCTGTCCCAGGGGTTGTCGATGGACTTGCCTTCACCGAGCAACTCCTGCGACACCGATTCCAGCGAAAACGATGAGAAACTCCAGAACGCCGATTTTAACGCTTCGATGCCGTCGATAATCAGGCGCCCGTTCGCCTGGGCAAAGAAGACGCCGTTTTTAAAGCCGTGCTCGCGCCACTCCAGCTCGCTGTTACCGCGCCCGAGCAACAGCGGAATGCGGTAGCGTTCGGCGTGCTTTTGCAGCACCCGCAGGTCGAACTGCACCACGTTCCAGCCGATAATGACGTCCGGGTCGTGCCGGGCAAACCAGGCGTTCAGTTTCTCGAGCAGCTGCGGACGGCTGTTCACGTAGATAAGCTCAAAATCGAGGCCGGACGCATCGCCGTTTGCCGGGCCGAGCATGTAGACCACCCGCTGGCCGCAGCCTTCAATCCCGATGCAGTACAGCTCGCCATGGCGGGTAGTTTCAATATCCACCGACGCCCATTTCAGCGGCGGTCGATAGTGCGGGTTGGGTTTAAGGCGAGCATTGATCAGCCGATCGCCCCGGGGCGTCCCGTCCACCCAGACCGGGGCGGTGATAAAGCGCTCCATCAGAAAGCGTTCCGGGGGGCGGACATCGGCTTCGTACAAAGTCACGCCCGCTTCCCGCAGCAGTTTTTCATAGCGCATCAGCTGGCGATGGGCGCGGCAGTAGAGGCCGTAGACCGGGCGACGCTGGAAATCTTTCAGTTCAAGGGGGGCCAGCCGCCAGCCGTTCTCACCGCGCAGCAGCTGTTTGGTTTTTTCGACGTCAGGCTCAGGAATAAAGGCCACGGACTCCTGCGGCGGCAGGGTGATGTGCAGCGGGCCCTTGTCGGTCGCCAGCCAGAACTCCACTTCGGTGCCCTGGGGGGTATCCCGCCAGTGTCGGGTCAGTAAAAAGCCTTCTTGCGCCTGCGCCACGCTGTTGTCTCATAAAACAAAACCAGGCGTGAGTATAGCCTGGTTGTGGGTGTTTTGCTGGGGTTTTATACAGTGTGCTTTTGCCGAATGGCGCTGCGCTTATCTGGCCACCGGGCGGCTTTTACTGCCCGTAATACGCCTTCGCACCATGCTTGCGCAGATAATGTTTGTCCAGCAGGGTCTGCTGCATATCCGGCAGCTGTGGCGCCAGCTGGCGGCAGAAGATGCCCATATAGGCCACCTCTTCCAGCACGATGGCGTTATGTACGGCGTCTTCGGCGTTTTTGCCCCACGCGAACGGGCCATGGGAGTGAACCAGCACCCCCGGCATCTGTGCCGCGTCGATTCCCTGTTTCTCAAAGGTTTCGACGATGACGTTACCGGTTTCCCACTCATACTCACCGTTGATCTCGGCATCGGTCATCTTGCGGGTGCAGGGGATGGTGCCATAGAAATAGTCAGCGTGAGTGGTGCCGGTCGCCGGGATGGGTTGCCCGGCCTGCGCCCAGATGGTCGCGTGGCGGGAGTGAGTGTGGACGATGCCGCCAATCGACGGGAAAGCCTGATACAGCAGACGGTGGGTCGGCGTATCGGAGGAGGGCTTTTTCGTTCCTTCCACCACTTCGCCGGTGGCGATGCTGACCACTACCATATCGTCGGCGGTCATCACCCGGTAGTCGACGCCGGACGGTTTAATGACGAATACGCCAGCTTCGCGGTCGACCGCGCTGACGTTGCCCCAGGTCAGGGTGACGAGATTATGTTCCGGCAGGGCCAGGTTAGCTTCGAGTACCTGACGTTTAAGATCTTCCAGCATGTATCCTCCAGGAAAAAAGGCCCGCCCTGCGGCAGGCCAAAGGTTCCCCTGTTAACGTTTTGAACCGTAATAGACTTCGTTCCAGCGCAGGGCGTCTTTGAACGCCGGCATACGGGTGTCGTTATCAATCACGGTCAGCTCGATGTCGTGCAGCTCCGCGAACTGACGCATGTCGTTGAGATCCAGCGCATGGCTGAAGACGGTATGGTGGGCACCGCCCGCCACGATCCAGGCTTCGGACGCGGTCGCCAGATCCGGCTGGGCTTTCCACAGGGCGTTAGCCACCGGCAGTTTTGGCAGCGAGTGTGGCGTTTCCACGGCGTCAACGCAGTTAACCAGCAGGCGGAAACGATCCCCCAGATCGATCAGGCTGGCGTTGATGGCCGGGCCGGTGCGGGTGTTGAAGATCAGACGCGCCGGATCGGCTTTGCCGCCGATGCCGAGGTGCTGAACGTCAAGGATCGGTTTTTCATCAACGGCGATCGACGGACAGACTTCCAGCATGTGCGAGCCCAGCACCAGATCGTTGCCGTTCTCGAAGTGGTAGGTGTAGTCCTCCATAAAGGAGGTGCCGCCCTGCAGACCGGTCGACATCACTTTCATGATGCGTAGCAGAGCGGCAGTTTTCCAGTCGCCTTCGCCGGCAAAGCCGTAGCCCTGCTGCATCAGACGTTGTACCGCCAGGCCCGGCAGCTGCTTGAGGCCGTGAAGATCTTCAAAGGTGGTGGTAAAGGCATGGAAGCCGCCCTGTTCCAGGAAGCGCTTCATACCCAGCTCAATACGGGCCGCATCGAGCACGTTCTGGCGTTTGTCGCCGTTGATTTGCGCCGCGGCGGTCAGGCGGTAGCTGCTTTCGTACTCATCGACCAGCGCGCCGACGTCACCGTCGCTGACCTCATTGACGACCTGCACCAGGTCGCCCACCGCCCAGGTATTGACGGAGAAACCAAATTTGATCTGCGCGGCCACTTTGTCGCCGTCAGTCACCGCCACTTCACGCATGTTGTCGCCGAAGCGCACCACTTTCAGCTGACGGGTATCCTGCTTCGATACCGCCTGGCGCATCCACGAGCCAATACGCTGGTGGGCCTGTTTATCCTGCCAGTGGCCGGTCACCACCGCGTGCTGCTGGCGCATACGCGCGCCGATGAAGCCGAACTCGCGGCCGCCGTGTGCGGTCTGGTTCAGGTTCATAAAGTCCATGTCGATGCTGTCCCACGGCAGGGCCGCGTTGAACTGGGTATGGAACTGCAGCAGCGGTTTGTTGAGGATCGCGAGGCCGTTGATCCACATCTTGGCCGGGGAGAAGGTGTGCAGCCACACCACCAGCCCGGCGCATTTGTCGTCATAGTTGGCATCGCGGCAGATATGGGTAATTTCGTCCGGCGAGGTGCCCAGCGGCTTCAATACCAGTTTGCACGGCAGTTTTGCTTCCGCATTCAGAGCGTTGACCACATGTTCTGCGTGCTGAGTCACCTGGCGCAGGGCTTCCGGCCCGTAAAGATGCTGACTACCAATCACAAACCACACTTCATAATTATTAAAAATCGTCATTATCGTGTCCTTAATGTGTCAGGGTTGCCGTAGATTCCGGGATGCTCTTAACCGGGGCGGCGACAGGGAGATAGTGCTGCTCAGCGCTCTTCGCCCACTGCTGGTAGCGCTGATAAAGCTGTTCAAATCGTTGCGCCTGCTGTGGGCGCGGCTGCAGGGTGCTTTCCACCTGGCTCGCCATATGCTGCTGCGCCGTCGGGATATCGGCATGTATCCCCGCAGCGACCGCGGCGAAGATCGCCGCGCCCAGGGCGCAGCACTGATCGGAGGCGACAATCTGCAGCGGCCGGTTCAGCACGTCGCAGCAGGCCTGCATGATCACCGGGTTTTTACGGGCGATACCGCCCAGGGCCATCACCTCATTAACGGCGATCCCCTGCTCGGTGAAGCACTCCATAATGGCGCGTGCGCCAAAGGCGGTGGCGGCCACCAGCCCGCCGAACAGCGCCGGGGCGTCGGTGGCGAGATTCAGATCGGTAATGACCCCTTTCAGACGCTGGTTAGCATTCGGCGTGCGGCGGCCGTTAAACCAGTCGAGCACCACCGGGAGATGGTCGAGGGATGGATTTTTGGCCCAGGCCTCGGTCAGCTGCGGCAGGAGCTGCTTCTTGCTGGCGTCGATCTGGGTTTTCAGTTCCGGATGTGCGACCGCCAGCTGATCCAGCGGCCAGCCCAACACCCGGCCAAACCAGGCGTAGATATCCCCGAAGGCGGACTGCCCCGCTTCGAGGCCGATAAAGTCCGGCACCACGCTGCCGTCCACCTGGCCGCAGATGCCTTTCACGGCGCGGTCGCCGACGCTGGCTTTATCCGCCGTCAGAATGTCGCAGGTGGAGGTGCCGATCACTTTCACCAGCGTATTCGGCTGGGCACCGGCACCGACCGCGCCCATATGGCAGTCAAATGCGCCGCCGGAGATGGCGACGTGCTGCGGCAGGCCAAGGCGTTCCGCCCACTCGGCGCACAGGGTGCCCACCGGGATATCGGCAGTCCAGGTGTCGGTAAACAGCGGGTAGTTGAGGTTCTGGTTGATGATTGGGTCGAGTTCGTCAAAGAAGGCGGCAGGCGGCAGGCCACCCCAGCTTTCATGCCAGAGGGATTTGTGCCCGGCGCTGCAGCGGCCGCGACGGATATCCTGAGGGCGGGTGGTGCCGGAGAGCAGGGCCGGAACCCAGTCGCACAGCTCAATCCATGACACCGCCGCCTCGGCAACGCGCCGATCCTCGCGGGTCACGTGCAGGATCTTCGCCCAGAACCATTCGCTGGAGTAAATGCCGCCGATGTAGCGGGAGTAGTCGCTTTTGCCAGGCTGATGGCACAAACGGGTGATGGCCTCGGCTTCTTCCACCGCGGTATGGTCTTTCCACAGCACGAACATGGCGTTCGGGTTATCGGCAAACTCCGGGCGCAGCGCCAGCACGTGGCCGTCGGCGTCAATCGGGGCCGGGGTGGAGCCGGTACTGTCCACGCCAATGCCGACGATCTGGGTGCGTTGCGCTTCGCTTAATTCAGCCAGCACGGTTTTGATCGCCGCTTCCATCGACTCAATGTAGTCGCGAGGATGATGGCGGAACTGATTGTTCGGCGCATCGCAGAAGCGCCCCTCCTGCCAGCGCGGGTACCACTCAACGCTGGTTGCTATCTCCTGACCCGTTGTGCACTCCACTGCCAGGGCGCGTACTGAGTCACTGCCAAAATCGAGGCCAATCGCAATTGCCATGGTGTTGCTCCATCAAAAAACAGATATGAATGAACATTAGAGAGTGAGGGGAAAAATCGTCAGGCAGGATCCGCTAATCTTATGGATGATTTTGCTGTGACATGGGAAAGTGTGACGCCGTGCAAATAATCTATGTGGACATTTCTGCCGTGGTTATAGACACTTTTGTTACTGCCGACCCGCTCGATGTTACGGTTAAATCGCAACGGAAGCGTTTAGATGGCGGACCTAAAAGCGGGCTGATACCTTTTCGCTCTTTCGCTGGCCCCTTTTTATGCCGCTTCTGTTGATATGGACAAATGGTTTCCTTCAGGACCGTCAGGAGTAAAGACAATATGGCTGAAACGCAAAGTGATCCCCTGCTGCCGGGCTACTCATTTAACGCGCATCTGGTGGCGGGGCTGACGCCCATTGAGGCCGAAGGCTATCTCGACTTTTACGTTGACCGACCGCTGGGGATGAAGGGCTATATCCTCAACCTGACCGTGCGCGGGGAGGGGGTGATCAAGAATGGCGATCGGACCTTCGTCTGCCGTCCGGGAGATATCCTGCTCTTTCCGCCGGGCGAAATTCACCACTATGGCCGCCATCCCGATGCCCGGGAGTGGTATCACCAGTGGGTCTACTTCCGTCCCCGTGCCTACTGGCACGAGTGGCTGGCCTGGCCGTCGATGTTTGCCCATACCGGCTTTTATCGCCCGGATGAGGTCCATCAGCCGCAGTTTCGTGAACTCTTCGCCCAGATCATCGAGGCCGGGCAGGCCGGGGGGCGCTATGCCGAGCTGCTGGCAATCAACCTGCTGGAGCAGCTCCTGCTGCGCCGGATGGAGGCGATCAACGAATCCCTGAACCCGCCGCTGGATCACCGGGTGCGCGAAGCCTGCCAGTACATCAGCGATCATCTGGCGGACAGCCAGTTTGATATTGCCAGCGTTGCCCAGCACGTCTGCCTGTCGCCGTCGCGTCTGTCGCACCTGTTCCGCCAGCAGCTGGGGGTAAGCGTGCTGAGCTGGCGCGAGGATCAGCGCATCAGTCAGGCCAAGCTGCTGCTCAGCACCACCCGGATGCCGATTGCTACCGTCGGGCGCAACGTCGGCTTTGAGGATCAGCTCTATTTTTCCCGGGTCTTCAAAAAATGCACAGGCGCCAGCCCGAGCGAATTTCGCGCCGGTTGTGAATAGAAGGTAAATAAAACTAAACATATTCGCTGAATGCCGTTCACACCCGGTAAACTATTCAGACAATTGTTGTCTTGACGCAGCAGGCCTCTCTTCGCAGAATCCCTGCTTCGTCACCTGACCGGAACTGTTATGCAGGCATTGCTGGAACATTTCATTACCCAGTCCGTTACTTACTCGCTTGTCGCTGTGGCGTTAGTGGCCTTTCTTGAATCCCTGGCGCTGGTCGGACTGATTTTACCCGGCACGGTGATGATGAGCGGGCTCGGCGCCCTGATCGGCAGCGGCGAGGTTAACTTCTGGCAGGCGTGGCTGGCGGGGATCGTCGGGTGTCTGCTGGGGGACTGGATCTCATTCTGGCTGGGCTGGCGCTTTAAAAAGCCGCTTCACCGCTGGTCGTTCATGAAGAAGAACAAAGCCCTGCTCGATAAAACCGAGCATGCCCTGCACCAGCACAGCATGTTTACCATTCTGGTGGGCCGCTTTGTTGGTCCGACGCGTCCGCTGGTGCCGATGGTGGCGGGGATGCTGGATCTGCCAGTGACCAAGTTCATCGTGCCGAACCTGCTGGGCTGCCTGTTCTGGCCGCCGATCTACTTCCTGCCAGGCATTCTGGCCGGGGCGGCCATTGATATTCCTGCCGGGGTTCAGAGCGGCGGCTTTAAGTGGCTGCTGCTGGCGAGCGCGCTGCTTCTATGGCTGGCGGCATGGCTCTGCTGGCGGCTGTGGCGCAGCAAAAAAGCCTCTGCGGATCGTCTGAGCAATTACCTGCCGCGCGGGCGCCTGTTCTGGCTGGCACCCGTCACCCTGGGTATCGCTGTGGCGGCGCTGGTGGCGCTGATCCGCCACCCGCTAATGCCGGTCTACGGCGAGATCTTATTGAAGGTCGTCAGCCGCTGACCGCTGTCAGTGGATCCCCAGCAGGCGCGACGCGCTGGCCTTGCCGCTAACCAGCTGTTCCGTATCGCCGTCCCAGGCGATACGGCCATCGGCAATCACCACCGATCGAGGGGCAATTTTAACCGCATCTTCCACGCTGTGGGACACCATCAGCATCGTCAGGTTCTGGCGTTCACACACCTCTTTGACCAGCAGCAGCATCTCCTGACGTAACGCCGGGTCGAGCGCTGAAAAGGGCTCATCCAGCAGCAGGATCGGCTGCTCGCGTACCAGACAGCGGGCGAGGGCGACGCGCTGACGCTGACCGCCCGAGAGCTCGCCCGGCAGCCGGTCCAGCAGATCGCCAATCCCCATTTGCGTTGCGATATCACCCAGCTTCTGCTGTTGCCCGGCGTTCAGCCTGAGGCCCGGATGCATACCGAGACCGATATTCTGGCGCACGCTCAGGTGAGTAAAGAGATTGTTTTCCTGAAACAGCATCGACACCGGGCGCGCGGCAGGCGGCGTGTGGGTGTGGTCCTGGCCCTCAATGGTGATGCGGCCGTTGGCCGGTTGCAGAAAACCGGCCACCAGATTGAGAAGCGTACTTTTCCCCGCGCCGCTGGGGCCGAGCACGGCGATCAGTTCGCCCTGGCGCACGGACAACGTGAAGCGCATCGGCAGGTGCTGATAAAGCCAGGTTACATCAGTGAGAGTTAGCATCACGCCCCGGGATTTTTTCGATAACGGTAAATAACGCAAAGCACAGCAGCAACAGCAGCAGCGCCGTAACGGCGCCATCCTGACTGCGATACGAGCCAATCTGCTGATACAACCAGAACGGCAGGGTGCGGAAATCATCATTGCCAAACAGCGCCACCACCCCGAAATCTCCGATCGACAGCACGCAGGCAAAGGCCAGCGCCTGCGCCAGGGGGCGTTTCAGGGCGCGGAGTTCCACCACCTTCAGCCGTTGCCAGCCGTGCATCCCAAGCGAATCGCAGAGCAGAGTGTAGCGGGCGCTGAGGTCGCGCATCGGATTTTCCAGCACCTTCAGCGCATACGGAATGGCCATCAGGGCGTTGGTGAAGATGACGATGCCATCGGCCGACTCGGGCAGGCCGATAGTGCTGTTGAACAGCAGGAAAAACCCGCTCGCCAGTACGATGCCGGGCATCGCCAGGATCAACATTCCGCTCAGATCCAGCGCCTGCCCGGCCACCATTGCCTGCCGGGCATACAGCTCGCGGCTGGTCCACAGCAGCATCATGGTCAGCAGCACGCAGAGAAGCCCCGCCCCCAGCGCAATGCGTAGCGAGGTGCCGAGCGCCTGCCACAGCACCGGCTGCTGGAGCACCGACAGCAGATTAAGATTCAGGCCATCCACCACCACCGCCAGCAGCGGCGGGAGCAACAGCAGCAGGGCGAGGGTGATGAGCAGGCCATCGGTCAGGCGGCTGTGCAGGCTGTCCTGTGGATCGCGCCAGCCGGCAAGCTGGCTGCTGCCCACGGCAATGGCTTTACCCAGCCGCTGGCTCAGCATCACCAGCCCCAGGCAGCAGAACATCTGCACCATCGCCAGCAGCGCCGCGCGGCCCGGATCGTAGTCGTAGCTGAGGGCCTGATAGATGGCGAGCTCAATGGTGGTGGCCTGCGGCCCGCCGCCCAGCGAGAGCACGGTGGCGAAGCTGGCAAAGCAGAGCATAAAGATCAGCGCGGCAACGGGCGGAATTTGGCGGCGCAGCCATGGCCACTCAACGAAGCGGAAAAAGGACCAGCCGCGCATCCCGAGCTGGGCGGCAAGCTGGCGCTGCTCGCCGGGGATGTTCTCCAGCGCCTGCAGCAGCAGCCGCGTCGCCATCGGCATGTTGAAAAAGACGTGTGCCAGCAGGATGCCCTGCAGGCCATATGGCGAGAAGGTCCACTCCAGCCCGAGGGCCTGGCAGATCGCGGCAAGCCAGCCCTGACGTCCGTAGACGCTGAGGATGCCAAATATCGCCACCAGCACCGGCAGGATCAGGGTCATGGCGCACAGGCGCAGCAGCGCCTGCCGTCCGGGGAAACGACGCCGGTAGAGGGCGCGGGCAAGAAATATGGCGGGCACGACGGAGAGCAGGGCGGAAAGAAACGCCTGCCAGAACGAGAAGCGGATGACGTGCCACAGATAGCTGTCGTGTAGCAGCGCCGTAACGTCGGTGGCTGGCGCGTTAAACCACAGCGCCAGAAATGCCCCCAGGGCGACGGCCACCATTAAGATGGCGGCGATCAGCCCCGGGAGTAACCAGCCGGCGATCAGCGGCTGACGGCGCGTTGCCATTCACTGACCCAGGCGGCACGTTTCCCGGCTACTTCCTGCGGGGAGTATTCCAGTGCGGTTTGCGGTTTCACCAGAGCATCGAAACCGGCCGGTAAAGCCACGTTCGTGACCGGGTACATCCAGTTGCCGGTGGGGATCGTATTCTGGAACGACGGCGAGACCATAAATTTCAGGAACTTCTCCGCCAGTTCCGGCTGTTTGCTGGCATAGGTCCGGGCGGCGACTTCGACCTGCAGGTAGTGGCCTTCGGCAAAATCAGCCGCGGCGTAGTTCTCTTTTTTCTCCGAAATAATGTGATACGCCGGAGAGGTGGTGTAGCTCAGCACCAGGTCGCTTTCCCCTTTCAGGAACAGGCCGTAAGCCTCGCTCCAGCCTTTGGTGACGGTGACGGTTTTGGCCGCCAGCTTCTGCCAGGCTTCCGGGGTTTTATCCCCGTACACTTTTTGCATCCACAGCAGCAGACCCAGCCCCGGGGTGCTGGTGCGCGGATCTTCGTAGATCACGCGCCACTTTTGATCGCTCTCAACCAGCTCTTTCAGGCTCTTCGGCGGGTTTTTCAGCTTGTTTTTGTCATACACGAAGGCGAAGTAGCCGTAATCGAACGGCACAAAGGTGTCATTCTTCCAGCCGCCAGGGAGGTTAACCGCATCGGTCGCCACGCCGCTTTTAGCGAACAGCCCGGTTTGCGTTGCCGCTTCCAGCAGGTTGTTATCCAGACCCAGCACCACGTCGGCTTTGCTGTTCTTACCTTCCATACGCAGGCGATTGAGCAGCGAGACGCCATCCTCCAGCGCCACGAATTTCAGCTCGCAGTTACAGTCGGCTTCAAAGGCTTTTTTGACCGCCGGGCCAGGGCCCCAGTCGGCGGCGAAAGAGTCATAGGTGTAGACCGTCAGGACAGGGCTGGCAACGGCAGGCAGCGCGATCAGCGCCAGCAGGGGAAGAACAGTTTTGAACACTTTGCACCTCTGTATTTGAGAGTGGCAAAGGATTTTGAGCGACAGCCTCAAATCCCTTCGCCGGCGTTATCCGGATCAGGTTCGACGGGTATTTTCTCAGCACACGCTTGCGCGCAGCACCCCGTTGAGAACGGCGGTATTGTAATGATTTGGTGAATATTACGAAAGTATTATGGTTCCGGCGGCGCAAACCACGCGGATTTAAAGTCAAACCAGCCGAGGGTGTTCATGCGCAAACCACGCATGCTGCGCTGCCCCTGGATCATCAGCCAGTGGTGGATCAGCGGGACAATCGCCTGCTGGGACAACAGCTGCTGGCACCAGACAGCAAGGTTCATCTCGCCCGCACGCCACTCGGCGGCATCCTGCTGCCAGTCGCGCCCAATGCAGTGCTGCAGGAGCGGGACTTCATACAGATGTGAAAACAGCGAGAAGTCGAGGGGCAGGGTGAAATTGACGCTGTTGAGCCAGATGTCGCTCACCGTCTCACCACGATACCACTCCTCGTAGCTGACCTCCCGAATGTTGAGCGTCACCTGCTCGGCGGCCAGCAGTTCGCTCATCATTCGGGCGATCACCCGGTGTTCGATATGCTCGCGGTAGAAGGTCAGGGTGAGGCTCTCCAGTCCGGCCGGTTTATCGCCGCGTCCCGGGCGGGCGTGGTGCCAGCGCGGCAGCAGGCCATACGCCGGGAACCAGTAGGACTGATAGACCTCCTCAGCCTGATAGATCAGGTTCGCCGGAGAGAGGATCCGGCTTACCCACTGACGCACTTCGGCGCTAGCCCCGCGGTGGGAGCGGGCGTCGAACAGCAGATAGTAACAGCCCTCTTCAAGCCGACTTTCCACCGCCTTTTCCCCCTCGGTGGGCCCTTCCAGCGTCAGGCCGACGCTAAGCTCTTCGTTGATATCCGGGAGGACCCAGACGTTCACCTCATCAATCAGCGCCCGGTAGCCAAAGTAGTCATCGAAGGCGCGGATCTTGAGCTGGTTATTGTTGTTGCGCGAGACGGCGTAAGGCCCTGTGCCCACCGGCAGGCTGGCAAAGCTATGCATCGTTTCCCATTCGCGCGGCAGGATCATCGAGGGGACATATCCCAGCAGCCACGGCAGCCAGCGGTCGGGCTGCGAAAGCTGAATATCCAGGGTCCAGGCGGTGGGCGACTGGATCCGGGTGATATGTGAATAGAGCGGCAGCTCACGGGCGCGCTGCAGCGAGGCGATGACGTCGGCCATCTCCAGCTCGCGTCCGTGGTGGAAGTGGATGCCGGGCCGCAGGAAAAAACGCCAGTGCAACGGGGAAAGTTGCTGCCAGTGGTGGGCAATGTCGGCTTCCAGTTCCCCGTTTTCCTCATTTATGCGCGTCAGTCCGCTAAAAATCTGCCGCGCCATGTGGGTTTCGGAGCGCCGTAATGCGCTGCCCGGCAACAGGTTTTTCATCGGACGATAATAGAGCACCCGCAGGATATGCCTGCCCTGGCGGAAGCTGCGGCCCAGGTGGGAGACCAGCATCTGGCGCACCGCGGCCTTGTCACCCACCAGCTGCACCAGCTGTTCGATGCGATCCTGTTCAAGCAGATCTTCCGCCCGCTGCTGCTGTAGCGCCAGACCGGTATAAAGAAAGGTGAGGCGGGAACGCTTGCCGCGTCCGGCTTCGGCTTCCCAGTTCAGCCAGCCCTGCTGCTGCATGGTGTTGAGCAGGGTGCGCATATGGCGGCGCGAGCAGCTGAGCAGCTCGGCCAGTTCACTGAGCGTGGTGTCCCGGGTCTGGCCGTCACAGCACTGCCACAGGCGGATAAATTGTTGTTGCAGACGACCAGAGGGCATAAAAGAGGAACTCCTGACAAAAAATCAGCAATTTATTAATCCCTATATTAAGCCAATAATTCACTTCGATGAAGCGAGGAGGTGAATATGAAGAGGTCTACCGCGAATCAGTTTTACCAACAGTACTTCTCAGCGACAAAGGGAGTGTCCTGGCTGGCCCGCCGGTGTGCAGAGCAGCGGCTGAAAATACTGGAAGATCTGATGCAGTGGGAGGTGACAACGTCGACCTCGGAACGCTGAATTGCTTCGATCATGTGTGACTGAGTATTGGTGCGAATCACCACGCCAGCAGGTATTATCTGCTGGCTTTTTTCGTTTTCACTTGCGCTAAAGGGAACAGGTAATGCTCTGGTTAATGACGATGGGACGCCGGCTCAACGGTGTGTATGCCGCCTTTTTAATGGTGGCTTTTATGATGGGCGTCGCCGGTGCGCTGCAGGCCCCGACCCTGAGCCTGTTCCTGAGCCGTGAGGTGGGTGCCCAACCCTTCTGGGTGGGGATTTTTTACACCGTCAATGCTGTCGCCGGGATCCTGGTCAGCCTGTGGCTGGCGAAGCGATCGGACAGCCAGGGAGACCGCCGCAAGCTGATCCTCTTTTGCTGCGCGATGGCGATCGGCAACGCGCTGCTGTTTGCCTTTAACCGTCACTATCTGACCTTGCTCACCTGCGGCGTGCTGCTGGCAGCGCTTGCCAACACCGCCATGCCGCAGCTGTTTGCCCTCGCGCGGGAATACGCCGACAGCTCGGCGCGGGAAGTCGTGATGTTCAGCTCGGTGATGCGTGCCCAGCTGTCGCTGGCGTGGGTTATCGGCCCGCCGCTGGCCTTTATGCTGGCGCTCAACTATGGCTTTACCGCCATGTTCTCCATTGCGGCGGCCATTTTTGCCGTTAGCCTGGGGCTGATCGCCTTCGCGCTGCCCTCCGTTTCCCGGGTGGACTCTGCAGGTGCGATACCGGTGACCCAGGTCAGCGGCTGGAAAGACAAAAATGTCCGCAGGCTGTTTATCGCCTCCACTCTGATGTGGACCTGCAACACCATGTACATCATCGATATGCCGCTGTGGATCAGCAGCGATCTGGGCCTGCCGGACAAGCTCGCCGGGATCTTAATGGGCACCGCCGCCGGGCTGGAAATCCCGGCGATGATCCTCGCCGGTTATTACGTCAAACACTTCGGTAAACGGCGGATGATGGTGATTGCGGTGGCGGCGGGCGTGCTGTTTTATCTGGGGCTGATCCTCTTTCACAGCCGCGAAGCGTTACTTGCCCTGCAGCTGTTTAACGCGGTCTTTATCGGCATTGTTGCCGGGATTGGCATGCTCTGGTTTCAGGATCTGATGCCGGGGCGGGCAGGTTCGGCCACTACCCTGTTTACCAACAGCATTTCAACCGGGGTGATTCTGGCGGGGATTATTCAGGGCGCGGTGGCGCAAAGCTATGGTCATTACGTGGTTTACTGGGTAATTGCGGCCATTTCGCTGGTGGCGCTGGTGCTGACCTGGCGGGTAAAAGAGAGTGAAATTCTGGAAGGCGGCTTCACGAATTGAGAGCCCATTCTGACAGCAGGACGGATAACGCATAGAGTTCACGCGGGTGCTTGAGGCTGTTTGCCTGAGGCATTGCTGGAAGGGTAGACAGAAGAAAGCCCCACTCAACTTAACATTGATGTGAGGCTACCCAAACAAACATACTTGACCCTATGAGGGTAGCCTCTTCATCGCTGGAAAGCAATAAGGAGGCTGGAATGCCAAAACGTACTCTGCTGTTAGGTTTGTTGATGATCTGTATGACGTTACTGATCTTCACCTGGATGGTTCGCGACTCGCTGTGTGAGCTGCGATTCAGACAGGACCATACAGAGCTGGCGGCAGTGTTAGCTTGCGAAGTGAAACGTTAAGGCGAGGGCGGGGAGATGTTTCCCCGCCTTTCCAGAGTGGTTGGTTGGCTCAGGCACCTTTTTAATGGCCCGCATCGCGGGCCATTAATTTAACTCATAAAGGCCGGCTGCTTGTTCTCGTAGGCCGCAATGGCATCTTCGTGCTGCAGCGTCAGCCCGATGCTGTCCAGACCGTTGATCATGCAGTGGCGACGGAACGCATCGATGTTAAAGCCATAGGTTTTATCCCCGGCTTTCACTTCCTGCGCTTCCAGATCCACCACAAAGCGAATCCCTGGGTTGCTCTGTACCAGCGCAAACAGCTCGTCGACCTGCTCATCGCTTAAGGTCACCGGCAGCAGCTGGTTGTTGAAACTGTTGCCATAGAAGATATCGGCAAAGCTCGGCGCAATCACCACTTTGAAACCGTAGTCTGTCAGGGCCCAGGGCGCATGCTCACGGGATGAGCCGCAGCCGAAATTTTCCCGCGCCAGCAGGATCGACGCGCCTTTGAATTCCGGGAAGTTCAGCACGAACTCCGGATTCGGCACTTCGCCTTTGTCATCCAGAAAACGCCAGTCGTTAAACAAGTGGGCGCCAAAACCGGTGCGGGTGACCTTCTGTAAAAACTGCTTCGGAATAATAGCGTCGGTATCGACGTTGGCCGCGTCCAGAGGGACCACCAGGCCAGTATGTTGGGTAAATTTCTCTGCCATGATGGTCTCCTTATTTCAGGCTGCGAATATCGGCGAAATGGCCGGTCACTGCGGCTGCCGCGGCCATCGCCGGGCTGACCAGGTGTGTGCGCCCGCCGCGCCCCTGACGACCTTCAAAGTTACGGTTGCTGGTAGAGGCGCAACGCTCGCCCGGATTCAGGCGATCGTTATTCATGGCCAGACACATGGAGCAGCCTGGCAGACGCCATTCAAAGCCCGCTTCAATGAAAATTTTATCCAGGCCTTCGGCCTCCGCCTGCGCTTTTACCGGGCCGGAACCTGGCACCACCAGCGCCTGCACGCCCGGGGCCACTTTACGGCCTTTCGCCACTTCTGCCGCCGCGCGCAAATCTTCGATACGCGAGTTGGTGCAGGAGCCGATAAACACTTTATCAATCGCCACGTCGGTCAAAGACACGCCCGGTTTCAGGCCCATATAGGCCAGCGCTTTCTCTGCGCTGGCGCGCTCAACCGGATCGGCGAACGAGGCCGGGTCAGGAATGCTGTCGTTAACGGAGATCACCTGGCCCGGGTTAGTCCCCCAGGTCACCTGCGGCGCGATGGCTTCGGCCTGCAGGGTCACCACGGTGTCAAACTGCGCGCCTTCGTCCGTTTTCAGGGTTTTCCAGTAAGCGACCGCATCGTCGTAGTGCTGGCCTTTGGGGGCATGCAGACGATCCTTCACATACGCGAAGGTGATCTCGTCCGGGGCAACCAGACCGGCTTTTGCGCCCATCTCAATGGCCATGTTGCAGAGGGTCATACGACCTTCCATGCTCAGGGCCTGGATCGCGCTGCCGCAGAACTCCACCACATGGCCGGTGCCGCCGGCGCTGCCGGTTTTACCGATGATCGCCAGCACGATGTCTTTGGCGGTGATGCCCGGTGCGGCCTGGCCAGTAACTTCAATTTTCATGGTCTTCGCGCGGCCCTGCTTCAGGGTCTGCGTCGCCAGCACGTGTTCTACTTCTGAGGTGCCGATCCCGAACGCCAGTGCACCAAAGGCACCGTGGGTAGCGGTGTGGGAGTCACCGCAGACGATGGTCATCCCCGGCAGGGTGATGCCCTGCTCTGGGCCCATCACGTGGACAATGCCCTGATACGGGTGATTCAGATCGTACAGTTCAACGCCAAATTCGTTGCAGTTCTTAATCAGCTCCTGCATCTGAATGCGCGCCATCTCACCGGAGGCGTTGATGTCTTTGGTCTGCGTCGAGACGTTATGGTCCATCGTCGCAAAGGTTTTGCCTGGCTGACGCACCGGGCGATGGTGCGCGCGCAGGCCGTCAAACGCCTGCGGTGAGGTCACTTCGTGCACCAGATGACGGTCAATATAGAGCAGTGGGGTTTCGTTTGGCGCTTCGAAGACTACGTGCGCATCAAACAACTTTTCATACAACGTCTTCGCCATGATTACACCCCTTCAGCGACATAGCGGGCGATGATGTCACCCATTTCATCGGTAGTAACAGCAGCAGCGCCACGGGCCAAATCACCGGTGCGAATGCCTTCTTCCAGCGCACGGTTAATGGCGTTTTCAATCGCCGTCGCCGCGTCGTTGGCATCCAGGCTGTAGCGCAGCAACAGCGCGAGGGACAGGATCTGCGCAATCGGGTTAGCAATGTTCTTGCCCGCGATATCCGGTGCTGAACCGCCTGCCGGTTCGTACAGGCCAAACCCTTCTTCATTCAGGCTGGCGGATGGCAACATCCCCATCGAGCCGGTGATCATCGCGCACTCGTCAGAGAGAATGTCACCGAACAGGTTGGAGCACAGCAGCACGTCGAACTGGGACGGATCTTTAATCAGCTGCATGGTGGCATTGTCGATATACATATGCGACAGCTGCACGTCCGGGTATTCCCGGGCGATTTCGTTGACGATTTCACGCCACAGGATCGAGGATTGCAGCACGTTCGCTTTATCGATCGAGGTCACTTTATGGCCGCGCTTGCGGGCAGATTCGAACGCGATACGGGCGATTCGTTCGATCTCAAAACGGTGATAGACCTCGGTATCAAAGGCTTTTTCGTGCTGACCACTGCCTTCGCGGCCTTTTGGCTGACCAAAGTAAATGCCGCCAGTCAGCTCGCGGACACACAGGATGTCGAAACCGTTCGCCGCGATGTCGGCGCGCAGCGGACAGAACTCTTCCAGTCCCTGGTACAGCTTCGCCGGACGCAGGTTACTGAACAGTTTGAAATGTTTACGTAACGGCAGCAGCGCGCCGCGCTCTGGCTGTTCGGCCGGCGGCAGGTGTTCCCATTTCGGACCACCCACGGAGCCAAACAGTACCGCGTCGGCATTCTCACAGCCGGTCACGGTCGCCTGCGGCAACGGCGTGCCGTGATTATCAATTGCGATACCGCCAACATCGTAGTGGCTGGTGGTAATCTTCATCGCAAAACGGGTGCGGATAGCTTCCAGAACCTTCAGCGCCTGTGCCATAACTTCGGGGCCAATTCCGTCGCCCGGTAACACAGCAATATGGTAATTCTTCGACATTACACGGTTTCCTTATTGTTCTCTTTATTCTGAGCCTTGCGTTGCAACTCTTTTTCCACTTCAGCGGCGCGCCAGATGTTGTTCAGCACGTGAACCATCGCTTTGGCGGAGGACTCGACGATATCGGTCGCCAGGCCCACGCCGTGGAAGCGGCGGCCGTTATAATTGACCACGATATCGACCTGGCCCAGCGCGTTTTTGCCCTGGCCCTTAGCCGTCAGGTCATACTTCACCAGTTCAACGTCGTACTCGGTAACGCGGTTAATCGCCTGGTAGATGGCATCGACCGGACCGTTGCCGTTGGCGGCTTCGGCTTTGATCTCGTCGCCACAGGCCAGCTTGACGGAGGCGGTGGCGATATCACTTGAACCTGACTGCACGCTGAAGTAGTCCAGACGGAAATGCTCTGGCTCTTCCTGCTGCTTGTTGATAAACGCCAGCGCTTCCAGATCGTAATCGAAGACCTGACCTTTCTTATCAGCCAGCTTCAGGAAGGCGTCGTAGAGGTGATCCATGTTGTAGTCGGTCTCTTTATAACCCATCTCTTCCATGCGATGTTTTACCGCGGCACGGCCAGAGCGGGAGGTCAGGTTCAACTGCACCTGGTTCAGACCGATGGATTCCGGGGTCATGATCTCGTAGTTTTCGCGGTTCTTCAGCACGCCGTCCTGGTGGATACCGGAGGAGTGGGCGAAGGCACCGGTGCCGACAATGGCTTTGTTCGCAGGAACCGGCATGTTACAGATCTGGCTGACGGTCTGGCTGGTGCGCCAGATTTCGTGGTGATTAATGCGGGTCTGCACGTTCATGATGTCTTTGCGAACCTTGATCGCCATAATCACTTCTTCCAGCGAACAGTTGCCTGCGCGCTCACCGATGCCGTTCATGGCGCCTTCAACCTGACGCGCGCCGGCATGGACGGCCGCGATGGCGTTACCGACCGCCAGGCCTAAATCGTCATGGGTGTGAACGGAGATAATCGCTTTATCAATGTTCGGCACGCGCTCATACAGCCCGGAAATGATATTGGAGAACTCGAACGGCATGGTGTAGCCGACGGTGTCAGGAATATTGATGGTGGTGGCGCCGGCACGGATGGCCGCCTCAACCACGCGGGCCAAATCTTCAATCGGCGTACGGCCTGCGTCTTCACAGGAGAACTCAACGTCGTCGGTATAGTTACGGGCGCGTTTCACCATATAGATGGAGCGCTCAATCACCTCATCCAGCGTACTGCGCAGCTTGGTGGCGATATGCATTGGCGAGGTAGCAATAAAGGTATGAATGCGGAAGGCTTCAGCAACTTTCAGCGACTCAGCCGCCACATCAATGTCTTTCTCGACGCAGCGCGCCAGAGCGCATACACGGCTGTTTTTGATGGTACGGGCAATGGTCTGAACGGATTCAAAATCACCCGGAGAAGAGACCGGGAAGCCTACCTCCATTACGTCTACGCCCATACGTTCAAGGGCCAGAGCAATCTGCAATTTCTCTTTCACGCTCAGGCTTGCCTGTAATGCCTGTTCACCATCACGTAAGGTCGTATCGAAAATAATGACTTGCTGGCTCATGGGTTAGGTCCTTGTCTGAATTTGGGCGCCTTGCTACGAGCATAAAAAAACCCGCGCAGTGGCGCGGGTTTTTTGTCTTAACCAGAGAACGATTCAATGCTGAATTTCGCCCGCCAGTCTACCGCGCACAGTGGATGCGTTTAGTAGTAGTAGACCGGTGAAACGAATGCTGCGAATCATGAATCATGCCCCAGATAAATAAGATATGCTTTTAGTGGTACTGGATACAGGGTTTGATGTCAACCCCTGTGAGGTGAAAACCGTCATTTGCCCTTCCGACCGCCATCCACGAAATTAGCTTATTGTGCTGGTTTTTCCCTGTCTGACAATTTTGTTCGTCTGTAGGATGATGCTGAATACATCGACAGAATTATTTGAATATACTTGATTGCAATTGTTCAAACTTTAGAAACAATAGAGCGGCCTTTTGAATGCGTTAACTTTCATTATCTTAGCCTGATGCTAAGCGCATAAAGTATGCGAAGGTAATGTTAGTGATAATAAAGTGTTAAAGTTTTAAATTAAGTTGCTATTAATATTTCATTAAAACTTAAATAATCCTTAACTAAACACCATGTTGTTTATTTGTGTGATTTATGGTTTCATTCGAATTATTAGCTTGTGGATATGCTTTTTCCTTATCTGAACATGTTTTTATATTTTATTCCGTACCCCTGTCACGGCTGACGGGTATTTATATATTCCTAATTTGTAACATTTCTCTTTTTCTTGTTTTATATGCGTGATAAATCATATTTTTAAAAATGATTGTTGCTGACGAGTAAAGGGAGTTTAGCGTGACAGTGGAGCAGGATATGTCTGAAGAAAAAATTGAAAAACCGGCAGCATTCGATGGGGCAAAACCACAGCTCCGTACGGTGGATCTGAATCTGTTAACGGTATTTGATGCGGTGATGCAGGAGCAAAATATCACGCGCGCCGCCCAATCGCTGGGGATGTCACAGCCCGCCGTCAGTAATGCCGTTGCCAGGCTTAAGGTAATGTTTAACGATGAATTGTTTGTGCGCTATGGCCGCGGGATCCAGCCTACGGCGCGTGCATTTCAGCTGTTTGCATCGGTGCGTCAGGCCTTGCAGCTCGTGCAGAATGAACTGCCGGGGTCAGGGTTTGATTCCTCCAGCAGCGAGCGTATTTTCCATTTGTGCGTTTGCAGCCCTCTCGATAATTACCTGACCTCGCTTATTTATAATAAGGTTGAACAGGTCGCACCTAATATACACCTGGTGTTTAAGTCTTCCCTTAACCAGAATACGGAACATCAGCTGCGTTATCAGGAAACCGAGTTTGTCATTGGCTATGAAGAGTTCCGCCGGCCGGAATTTTCCTGCGTGCCGTTATTCAAAGATGAAATGGTGCTGGTAACCAGCAAAACACACCCACGCCTGCATGGCACACTGCTGGAGAGCGATATTTATCGCGAACAGCATGCCGTTGTCGCCCTCGATCGCTACGCTTCCTTTAGCCAACCGTGGTACGACACTCCGGATAAACAGGCCTGCGTAGCGTATCAGGGGATGGCAATGGTCAGCGTATTAAATATCGTTTCGCAAACGCAGCTGGTTGCTATCGCGCCGCGCTGGCTGGTGGAAGAATTTGCCGAGCCGCTGAATCTACGGATATTACCGTTACCTTTGAATCTTAACTCGCGTACGTGCTATCTCTCCTGGCACGAAGCTGCCGGGCGCGATAAAGGCCATCAGTGGATGGAAGAGCTGCTGGTGAGCGTCTGCCGCCGCTAATCAACCTCAGGATAAATCGCACGGTTGTTGTTATTTATCCTGACTTTCTTTTTATTACTGAAATTTTATTCTGTTGATGTTTTTTTCACTGCCGCTTCCGGGCCGTAAAATTGCATGAATTACTGCACCTTTCCCTTTTTAAATGATGAATGCTCACGGCTCTTCGTTATCGTAGTTGATTTATCCATAACAAATATTAATACCTCATAATTCTTCTTTCGCGTTTATGTGCCCGCGCAGGTTTGCTAATTGCCTGCCTTCCGGCGAGCGGTTATGGTAACTGTCACTCTGCACAATAAAAAAACGCCAGGGGTGACCCTGACAAAAAAGACGGCTCAGTGCATATTTCTCCTGTCCGTCTGAAACGATAAGCCTGGAGGCTAATCATGGAGATGTTATCTGGCGCCGAAATGGTCGTCCGATCGTTAATCGATCAGGGCGTGAAGCAAGTGTTCGGTTACCCCGGGGGCGCGGTCCTCGATATTTACGATGCGCTACATACCGTTGGCGGTATCGATCACGTTCTGGTGCGTCATGAGCAAGCTGCCGTACATATGGCCGACGGACTGGCGCGCGCGACAGGAGAGGTTGGCGTGGTGCTGGTGACATCCGGCCCAGGCGCGACCAACGCCATTACGGGTATCGCCACTGCGTACATGGACTCCATTCCGATGGTGGTGCTTTCCGGTCAGGTGGCGACATCGCTGATTGGCTACGATGCCTTTCAGGAGTGCGATATGGTCGGCATCTCCCGTCCGGTGGTGAAACACAGTTTTCTGGTCAAACAGACAGAGGATATCCCCGGCGTATTGAAGAAAGCCTTCTGGCTGGCCGCGAGCGGGCGTCCGGGTCCGGTGGTGGTTGACCTGCCTAAAGATATTCTTAATCCGGCGAACAAACTGCCTTACGTCTGGCCGGAGTCGGTCAGCATGCGCTCTTACAACCCCACCACTCAGGGGCATAAGGGTCAGATCAAACGCGCGTTGCAAACCCTGATCGCCGCTAAAAAACCGGTGGTGTATGTCGGCGGCGGAGCGGTGAACGCGAAGTGCGAAACGCAGCTGCGCGCGCTTATCGAAAAACTGAATCTGCCGGTGGCCTCTTCATTAATGGGCTTAGGCGCTTTTCCTGCCACCCACCGTCAGGCGCTCGGCATGCTCGGCATGCACGGCACCTACGAAGCCAATATGACGATGCACAATTCCGACGTCATTTTTGCCGTAGGGGTGCGCTTTGACGATCGCACAACCAACAACCTGGCGAAGTATTGTCCTGACGCCACGGTGCTGCACATTGACATCGATCCGACCTCGATTTCCAAAACCGTCCCGGCAGATGTGCCTATTGTTGGCGACGCGCGTCAGGTCCTGGAACAGATGCTCGAGCTACTGGCGCTGGAGAGCAATGTTCAGCCGCTCGATGAGATCCGCGACTGGTGGCTGCAGATTGAGCAGTGGCGCGCGCGTCAGTGTCTGAAATATGACACCCAAAGCGAGAGCATCAAGCCACAGGCGGTAATTGAAACCATCTGGCGACTGACAAAAGGCGAGGCGTACGTGACCTCGGATGTGGGTCAGCACCAGATGTTTGCTGCCCTTTACTACCCGTTTGATAAGCCACGCCGTTGGATCAATTCCGGCGGTCTCGGCACCATGGGCTTTGGCCTGCCAGCCGCGCTTGGCGTGAAGCTGGCGTTACCGAATGAAACGGTGGTCTGCGTGACCGGCGATGGCAGTATTCAGATGAACATTCAGGAACTCTCCACCGCACTGCAGTACGACCTGCCGGTGCTGGTGCTCAACCTGAATAACGGTTATCTGGGCATGGTGAAGCAGTGGCAGGACATGATCTATTCCGGCCGCCATTCACAATCGTATATGAAGTCACTGCCTGATTTTGTCCGTCTGGCCGAAGCCTACGGACATATTGGCATGCGCATCAGCGATCCGGCACAGCTGGAAGCGAAGCTCAGCGAAGCCCTTGAACACGTCAACAATAACCGCCTGGTGTTTGTCGATGTCGTGGTTGATGGCACCGAGCATGTCTATCCGATGCATATTCGCGGCGGCGGTATGGATGAAATGTGGCTAAGCAAAACGGAGAGAACCTGATATGCGCCGGATATTATCTGTATTACTGGAAAACGAGTCCGGCGCGCTGTCGCGCGTAATTGGGCTCTTCGCACAGCGTGGCTATAACATCGAAAGCCTGACGGTCGCCCCGACGGACGATCCCACACTCTCCCGCATGACCATCCAGACGGTTGGGGATGCAAAGGTGCTGGAGCAGATCGAAAAGCAACTGCACAAACTGGTTGATGTGTTACGCGTCAGCGAGCTGGGGCAGGGGGCTTACGTTGAACGTGAGATCATGCTGGTAAAAATTCAGGCCACCGGTTACGGGCGGGAAGAGGTGAAACGCAATGCGGACATTTTCCGCGGGCAGATCATTGACGTCACTCCCTCTATCTATACCGTTCAGCTGGCCGGCACCAGCGATAAACTGGACGCCTTCCTCGCCTCGGTGCGGGATGTCGCCAAAATTGTTGAAGTGGCGCGTTCAGGCGTCGTGGGACTTTCCCGCGGTGACAAAGTGATGCGTTAAGCATAAAAGGTTCGCCTCTAGCTTGCCCGGTATGAATGACCGGGCTTTTTTTTGTGCGCCGATGTCGCTGTACCGACAAAAGCGGTTGCCGGACAGGCTATTCTGCGCTTAGATGTTACAAGATTTAGCCATAACCCTGACGAGGTCATGGACTCTTTTCTTTTTTTTAAGGGGCAATTGTGAAACTGGATGAAATCGCCAGGCTAGCCGGTGTGTCGCGAACGACGGCAAGCTATGTGATTAACGGTAAAGCGAAGCAGTATCGCGTCAGCGATAAGACCGTTGAGAAAGTCATGGCAGTGGTTCGAGAACATAACTACCATCCGAACGCCGTCGCGGCCGGTTTACGTGCCGGGCGTACCCGTTCGATCGGTCTGGTGATCCCGGATCTGGAAAACACCAGCTACACCCGGATCGCAAACTACCTGGAGCGCCAGGCTCGTCAGCGCGGCTATCAACTGCTGATCGCCTGTTCGGAAGACCAGCCCGATAATGAGATGCGCTGCATTGAGCATCTGCTGCAACGCCAGGTTGATGCCATTATTGTTTCTACCTCGTTACCCCCTGAGCATCCTTTCTATCAGCGTTGGGCCAATGATGCGTTTCCGATTGTCGCCCTCGACCGTGCGTTAGACCGCGAGCATTTCACCAGCGTGGTGGGTGCGGATCAGGACGATGCTGAAATGCTGGCGGCAGAGCTGCGCACATTCCCGGCAGAAAACGTCCTTTACCTGGGGGCACTGCCTGAACTCTCCGTGAGTTTCCTGCGCGAGCAGGGGTTCCGCACTGCCTGGAAAGACGATCCTCGTGAAGTCGACTACCTCTATGCCAACAGCTATGAGCGTGAAGCCTCGGCCCAACTGTTCGAAAAGTGGCTGGAGACGCATCCGATGCCGCAGGCCCTGTTCACCACCTCGTTTGCGCTGTTGCAGGGGGTCATGGACGTGACGCTGCGTCGTGAAGGCAAGCTGCCGTCCGATCTGGCGATTGCCACTTTTGGCGATCATGAGCTGCTCGATTTCCTGCAGTGCCCGGTGCTGGCCGTTGCGCAGCGTCATCGCGACGTGGCCGAGCGGGTGCTGGAAATTGTGCTGGCGAGCCTCGATGAGCCGCGTAAGCCGAAACCGGGGCTCACGCGCATCCGTCGTAATCTTTATCGTCGCGGAATCTTAAGCCGCGCGTAATGACATCAGGGCAGCGGAAGCTGCCCTGAATTTCTTATCTGCAATCAACGTATTAATTCCCACAGTCTTTTTAAGATAATTCCTTTAAAATCTTTGCCTGCTACGCTTTTTAATTCCCTTTACTGTTTAAAACTTCGTTTCATGCTTATTTTATTATCATAAGTGCAGGGAATTGTATTATTTTGTTACATAACCGAACGTCAGTGCTGAATTATCAGCCATTTTTCCTTCAGGATTTGTCAGCATACCCCTGCCCGCCAGCGGGTTCGCGCCCGCAGTGAATCTGGCGCTGTTATCCCCCCGCAATATGGCTTAAAATGCCGCCCGCGTCGCAAACTGACACTTTATATTTCCCTGCGATGATATGAGTGGTTTTTAAGACGGGTATGCATATTCGCGTTTTTTCTCACAAATATTCATCACGTTAATTTTGCCGCGCCAGTTGTGCAGTTAATAGTCGGGTTAACTTCCATTCGTAAATCAGTGACATTTAGACAGATGTCGCGGAAGTCCTGGCTTGACAAGCTTTTCCATCGCTCCGTAAACTCCCTTAAGTGGGAATTTGTGGGTTAAAGTGGTGAGGAGGGGTGAGACTGGCATGTTCCGTGGAGCGACGTTAGTCAATCTCGACAGCAAAGGGCGTTTGTCGGTACCAACCCGATATCGCGACCAGCTGAACGAGAGCGCTTCTGGTCAAATGGTCTGCACCATTGACATCAACCACGCCTGCCTGTTGCTTTACCCCTTGCCTGAATGGGAAATCATTGAGCAAAAGCTGTCTCGACTGTCGAGCATGAACCCGCAGGAACGCCGCGTGCAGCGGCTGTTATTGGGACATGCCAGTGAATGTCAGATGGACAGCGCGGGGCGTTTATTGATTGCGCCCGTGCTGCGGCAGCATGCCGGTCTGACAAAAGAAGTGATGCTGGTCGGACAGTTCAATAAGTTTGAACTGTGGGATGAAACGGCCTGGTATCAACGGGTCAAGGAAGATATCGACGCTGAGCAGTCCGATTCCGCAACATTGTCGGAACGATTGCAGGATTTGTCTCTATAAATATGATGGAAAATTATAAACATACGACGGTGCTACTGGATGAGGCCGTCAACGGCCTGAATATTCGTCCTGATGGCATCTATATTGATGGCACTTTTGGCCGGGGTGGCCACTCACGTTTGATCCTCTCCCAACTGGGCGCGGACGGCCGTTTGCTGGCAATCGATCGCGATCCGCAGGCTATCGCCGTGGCGAAAACCATCGATGACTCACGCTTTTCCATCGTACATGGACCTTTCTCCGCGCTGGCTGAGTACGTCAGCGAGCGCGATTTAACCGGTAAGATTGACGGGATCCTCCTCGATCTTGGCGTCTCCTCACCGCAGCTTGACGATGCTGAACGCGGCTTCTCCTTTATGCGCGATGGCCCGCTGGATATGCGTATGGATCCGACGCGCGGCCAGTCCGCCGCCGAGTGGCTGCAAACGGCAGAAGAAGCAGATATCGCCTGGGTAATCAAAACCTTCGGAGAAGAGCGCTTTGGCAAACGTATTGCCCGCGCCATCGTTGAGCGTAACCGCATCGAACCCATGACCCGCACCAAAGAGCTGGCGGAAGTGATCGCCGCGGCAACGCCGGTGAAGGACAAATACAAACACCCGGCGACCCGCACCTTCCAGGCAATTCGTATCTGGGTGAACAGCGAGCTCGACGAGATCGAGCAGGCGCTGAAAAGCTCGCTTGGCGTGTTGGCCCCGGGTGGCCGTTTGTCGGTGATCAGCTTCCACTCGCTGGAAGACCGCATTGTGAAGCGCTTTATGCGCGAGCAAAGCCGTGGTCCGCAGGTGCCGGCGGGGCTACCGATGACGGAAGAACAGCTCAAAAAACTGGGCGGCCGTCAGCTGCGCGCCTTAGGTAAGTTAATGCCGGGCGAAGCGGAAGTGGAAGAGAACCCGCGCGCCCGTAGTTCAGTGCTGCGCATCGCAGAAAGGACCAGTGCATGATCGGCAGAGTGGCAGACACCCTCAGCAAGGTGAAAGAGACGTTAGGCAGCACCGAGCGTCATGCTTTGCCGGGCGTCATCTGGGACGACCTGCTGCGTTTCGGCAAGCTGCCACTGTGCCTCTTCATTTGCATTATCGTGTCGGCGGTCACCGTGGTGACCACCGCACACCATACCCGTTTGTTAACGGCGCAGCGCGAACAGCTGGTGCTGGAACGTGATGCGCTGGATATCGAGTGGCGAAATTTGATCCTCGAAGAAAATGCGCTCGGCGATCATAGCCGGGTTGAACGGATCGCAACGGAAAAGCTGCAGATGCAGCATGTTGATCCTTCTCAGGAAAATATCGTAGTACAAAAATAAGGGAAAACGCGACGCATGAAATCGGCGGCGAAGGCGCTAAAACCAAAACGTCAGGAAGAACAGGCCAGCTTTATCAGCTGGCGTTTTGCGTTGCTTTGCGGCTGTATTTTACTGGCGCTGGGTTTCCTGCTGGGACGTGTGGCGTGGCTGCAAATCATTGCCCCCGATATGCTGGTGCGTCAGGGCGACATGCGTTCCCTGCGCGTGCAGGAGGTCTCGACCTCGCGTGGGCTGATCACCGACCGTTCCGGTCGCCCACTGGCGGTCAGCGTGCCGGTGAAAGCGATCTGGGCGGATCCTAAAGAGCTGCATGACGCTGGCGGGATCTCCCTCGATAACCGCTGGAAAGCCCTCTCTGACGCGCTGAAAATGCCTCTCGATCAGCTTGCAGCCCGCGTCAATGCCAACCCGAGAGGGCGCTTTATCTATCTGGCGCGTCAGGTTAACCCTGACATGGCCGACTACATCAAAAAGCTGAAGCTGCCCGGCATTCATCTGCGCGAAGAGTCGCGTCGCTACTACCCGTCCGGGGAAGTGACCGCGCACCTTATCGGCTTTACCAACGTCGATAGCCAGGGCATTGAAGGCGTTGAGAAGAGCTTCGATAAATGGCTGACCGGCCAGCCGGGCGAGCGTGTGGTGCGTAAAGACCGCTATGGCCGCGTCATTGAAGATATCTCTTCAACCGACAGCCAGGCGGCGCATAACCTGGCGCTGAGCATTGACGAGCGTCTACAGGCGCTGGTCTATCGTGAGCTGAACAACGCCGTGGCCTTTAACAAGGCGGAATCGGGCAGCGCGGTACTGGTGGACGTCAGCACCGGTGAAGTGCTGGCGATGGCCAGCAGTCCTTCGTATAACCCGAATAACTTTGCCGGAACGGCCAAAGACGCTATGCGTAACCGTTCGATCACCGACGTCTTCGAGCCGGGATCAACGGTTAAACCGATGGTGGTGATGACGGCCCTGCAGCGCGGCATCGTCAATGAAAATACCGTGCTTAACACGGTGCCTTACCGAATCAACGGCCACGAAATCAAAGACGTGGCGCGTTACAGCGAATTGACCCTCACCGGGGTTCTACAGAAGTCGAGTAACGTCGGCGTTTCTAAGCTGGCGTTAGCGATGCCGTCCTCAGCGTTGGTAGAAACTTACTCACGTTTTGGACTCGGAAAGGCGACCAATTTGGGGTTGGTCGGAGAACGCAGTGGCTTATATCCTCAAAAACAACGGTGGTCTGACATAGAGAGGGCCACCTTCTCTTTCGGCTACGGGCTAATGGTAACGCCGTTACAGTTAGCGCGTGTCTATGCAACGATTGGCAGCTATGGCGTCTATCGCCCGCTGTCGATCACCAAAGTCGATCCGCCGGTGCCCGGTGAGCGTATCTTCCCGGAATCGATCGTCCGCACCGTCGTGCACATGATGGAAAGCGTGGCCCTGCCCGGCGGCGGCGGCGTGAAGGCGGCGATCAAAGGCTATCGCATCGCGATTAAAACCGGTACCGCGAAAAAAGTCGGGCCAGATGGCCGCTACATCAATAAATACATTGCTTACACCGCAGGCGTGGCGCCTGCGAGCAATCCGCGTTTTGCGCTGGTGGTAGTTATCAACGATCCACAAGCGGGTAAATACTACGGTGGCGCCGTTTCCGCGCCGGTCTTCGGTGCCATCATGGGCGGCGTATTGCGCACCATGAACATCGAGCCGGATGCGCTGACAACGGGCGAGAAAAGTGAATTTGTAATTAATCAAGGCGAGGGAACAGGTGGCAGATCGTAATTTGCGCGACCTTCTTGCTCCGTGGGTATCGGGTTTACCTGCGCGAGTACTGCGAGAGATGGTACTCGACAGCCGTGTGGCTGCCTCGGGCGATCTTTTTGTGGCAGTAGTAGGTCATCAGGCGGACGGGCGTCGGTATATCCCGCAGGCGATAGCGCAAGGTGTAGCTGCCATTATTGCTGAGGCAAAAGATGAAGCCGCGGATGGTGAAATCCGTGAAATGCATGGCGTGCCGGTCATCTATCTCAGCCAGTTAACCGAACGTCTCTCCGCGCTGGCGGGGCGTTTTTATAACGAACCTTCAGACCAGTTGCGCCTGGTTGGCGTAACCGGCACCAACGGTAAAACCACCACCACGCAGCTGATGGCGCAGTGGGCGCAGCTGCTGGGTGAAACCAGCGCGGTAATGGGCACCGTGGGTAACGGCCTGCTGGGCAAAGTCAACCCAACGGAAAACACTACCGGCTCCGCCGTCGACGTGCAGCATGTACTGGCCGGTCTGGCCGGGCAGGGCGCAACCTTCGCGGCAATGGAAGTCTCTTCTCACGGGCTGGTCCAGCACCGTGTCGCGGCGCTGAAATTTGCCGCCTCCGTGTTCACTAACCTGAGCCGGGACCATCTCGACTACCATGGCGACATGGACAACTACGAAGCGGCGAAATGGCAGCTGTATGCCACGCACCACTTCGGTCAGGCGATCATTAATGCCGATGACGAAGTAGGCCGCCGTTGGCTGGCTAAGCTGCCGGATGCCGTAGCGGTCTCCATGGCCGACCATATCAATCCGAACTGCCACGGCCGCTGGTTGAAAGCCACCGAGGTTATCTATCACGACAGCGGTGCGACTATCCGTTTTGCATCGAGCTGGGGTGAGGGCGAAATCGAAAGCCGTCTGATGGGGGCGTTCAACGTCAGCAACATGCTGCTGGCTCTCGCCACCTTGCTGGCGCTGGGTTATCCACTGGCGGATCTGCTCAGCACCTCCGCGCGTCTGCAACCGGTTTGCGGACGGATGGAAGTGTTCACCGCCCCAGGCAAACCTACCGTGGTGGTGGATTACGCCCACACGCCGGATGCGCTGGAGAAAGCGCTGGAAGCGGCTCGCCTGCACTGTGCCGGTAAGCTGTGGTGCGTCTTTGGCTGCGGCGGCGATCGCGACAAAGGCAAACGCCCGCTGATGGGTGCCATTGCCGAGCAGTTCGCCGATATCGCCGTGGTAACAGATGACAACCCGCGTACCGAAGAGCCGCGCGCCATTATCAACGACATTCTGGCCGGGATGCTCGATGCCGGGCGTGCCCGCGTTGTGGAGGGGCGCGCCGAAGCGGTGACCAACGCCATTATGCAGGCCGGTGAGAACGACGTGGTGCTTCTGGCCGGTAAAGGCCATGAAGATTATCAGATCGTCGGCACCAACCGTCTGGACTACTCCGACCGTGTGACCGCGGCGCGTCTGCTGGGAGTGGTGGCATGATTAGCGTAACGCTAAGCCAGCTGGCCACTATCCTGGGCGCTGACGTCAGCGGCGAGCTGACCTTCGATGCGGTCACCACCGACACGCGTAAAATCACCCCCGGCTGCCTTTTTGTGGCGCTGAAGGGTGAGCGTTTTGATGCGCACGACTTTGCCGGGCAGGCGAAAGCAGCAGGCGCGGGTGCGCTGCTAGTGAGCCGTAAACTGGATATCGACCTGCCGCAGGCGGTGGTAAAAGATACCCGCCTGGCCTTTGGTGAGCTGGCAGCATGGGTTCGCCAGCAGGTTCCGGCGCGCATTGTGGCGCTGACCGGCTCGTCCGGTAAAACCTCCGTTAAGGAGATGACCGCTGCGATCCTCAGCCAGTGTGGCAACACGCTTTATACCGCAGGCAATCTGAATAACGATATCGGCGTGCCGATGACGCTCCTGCGTCTGAATCGCGAGCATGAATATGCGGTGATCGAACTGGGTGCTAATCACCAGGGCGAAATCGCCTGGACCGTGAGCCTGACGCAGCCGGAAGCGGCGCTGGTGAATAACCTTGCCGCGGCGCATCTCGAAGGTTTTGGCTCACTGGAAGGTGTGGCGAAAGCGAAGGGCGAGATCTACACCGGCCTGCCGGTCAACGGCATCGCTATCATGAATGCCGACAACAACGACTGGCTGAACTGGAAAAGCGTCATCGGGGATCGCAAAACCTGGCGCTTCTCACCTAATGCTGCCAATAGCGACTTTACCGCCACCAACGTTCATGTGACCTCCCACGGCACCGAATTTACGCTACAGACCCCAACGGGTGATGTGGATGTACTGCTGCCGCTGCCGGGTCGTCACAATATTGCCAATGCCCTGGCCGCCACCGCGCTGGCGATGGCCGTTGGCGCACCACTGTCGGCGATCAAAACCGGGCTGGCAAACCTGAAAGCTGTTCCCGGACGCCTGTTCCCGATCCCGCTGGCGGAAAACAAACTGCTGTTGGATGACTCCTATAACGCTAATGTCGGCTCCATGACCGCTGCGGTACAGGTGCTGTCAGAGATGCCGGGTTATCGCGTGATGGTGGTGGGCGATATGGCCGAACTGGGCGATGAGAGCGAAGCCTGTCATCTCCAGGTGGGTGAAGCGGCGAAAGCCTCCGGTATCGATCGCGTGTTAAGCGCCGGTCATCTCAGTAAAAATATCAGCCAGGCCAGCGGCGTCGGTGAGCATTTTGCCGATAAAGCGGCGTTGATCGCCCGCCTTAAGGCCCTGGTTGAAGAACAACAAATTGTGACAGTTTTAGTGAAAGGTTCACGCAGTGCCGCCATGGAAGAGGTTGTGCACGCTTTACAGGAGAATGGGACATGTTAGTTTGGCTGGCCGAGCATTTGGTCAAATATTATTCCGGCTTTAACGTCTTTTCCTATTTGACGTTTCGCGCCATCGTCAGCCTGCTGACTGCGTTGTTCATCTCCTTGTGGATGGGCCCGCGCATGATTGCCCGTCTGCAAAAACTCTCTTTCGGTCAGGTTGTGCGTAACGACGGTCCGGAATCACACTTCAGTAAGCGCGGCACGCCAACCATGGGCGGCATTATGATCCTCACCGCGATTGTGGTGTCGGTGCTGCTGTGGGCTTACCCGTCAAACCCGTATGTCTGGTGCGTACTGGTTGTGCTGGTGGGCTATGGCATCATCGGTTTTGTCGATGACTACCGCAAAGTGGTGCGTAAAGACACTAAAGGGCTCATCGCCCGCTGGAAGTATTTCTGGATGTCGGTGATTGCGCTTGGCGTCGCGTTTGCGCTCTATCTGGTGGGTAAAGACACCCCGGCGACCGAGCTGGTAGTGCCGTTCTTTAAAGATGTGATGCCGCAACTGGGCATCTTCTACATCCTGCTGGCCTATTTCGTGATTGTCGGGACCGGCAATGCGGTGAACCTGACCGACGGCCTGGACGGCCTGGCCATTATGCCAACCGTCTTTGTTGCCGGCGGCTTTGCGCTGGTGGCATGGGCGACCGGTAACATGAACTTCGCCAGCTACCTGCACATCCCGTACCTGCGCCACGCCGGTGAGCTGGTGATCGTCTGTACGGCGATTGTCGGCGCGGGCTTAGGCTTCCTGTGGTTTAACACTTACCCGGCGCAGGTCTTTATGGGTGACGTCGGTTCACTGGCACTGGGCGGCGCGCTGGGCATTATTGCCGTATTGCTGCGTCAGGAGTTCCTGCTGGTGATCATGGGCGGTGTATTTGTGGTTGAAACCCTGTCGGTGATCCTGCAGGTAGGCTCCTTCAAGCTGCGCGGACAGCGCATCTTCCGGATGGCGCCAATCCATCACCACTATGAACTGAAAGGCTGGCCGGAACCGCGCGTTATCGTGCGCTTCTGGATTATTTCGCTGATGCTGGTGCTGATTGGCCTGGCAACGCTGAAGGTACGTTAATCATGGCAGATTACCAGGGTAAAAAAGTCGTTATCATCGGGTTAGGCTTAACCGGCCTCTCCTGCGTGGACTTTTTCCTCGCGCGGGGCGTTACGCCTCGGGTGATGGATACGCGTGTCTCTCCGCCTGGTCTGGATAAACTGCCGGAGCAGGTCGAACGCCACCTTGGTGGTCTGAATGAAGAGTGGCTCAATACCGCCGATCTGATTGTCGCCAGCCCGGGCATCGCCCTGGCCCACCCGGCATTGAGCGCCGCGGCGGACGCGGGCGTCGAGATTGTCGGCGATATCGAACTGTTCTGCCGTGAGGCTCAGGCGCCGATCGTTGCTATTACTGGTTCCAACGGGAAAAGTACCGTCACCAGCCTGGTCGGTGAAATGGCGAAAGCGGCAGGGGTTAATGCAGGCGTAGGCGGTAATATCGGTCTGCCGGCATTGATGCTGCTCGATGCGGCCCGCGAGCTGTATATCCTTGAGCTCTCCAGCTTCCAGCTGGAAACCACCTCAAGCCTGCAGGCGGTGGCGGCAACCATCCTCAACGTCACCGAAGATCATATGGATCGCTATCCGTTTGGTCTGCAGCAGTACCGTGCCGCCAAGCTGCGTATCTATGAAAATGCCCGCGTTTGCGTGGTGAATGCCGATGATGCGCTGACCATGCCGGTACGCGGGGCGGACGAGCGCTGCGTGAGCTTTGGCATCAACATGGGCGACTATCACCTGAACCGTCAGCAGGGCGAAACCTGGCTGCGGGCGAAGGGTGAGAAAGTGCTGAACGTAAAAGAGATGCACCTGACGGGTCAGCATAACTACACCAATGCGCTTGCCGCACTGGCGCTGGCGGATGCCGCCGGTCTGCCGCGCGCCACCAGCCTGAAAGCCCTGACCACCTTCAGCGGCCTGGCGCATCGTTTCCAGCTGGCGCTGGAGCATAACGGCGTACGCTGGATCAATGATTCAAAAGCCACCAACGTCGGCAGTACCGAAGCGGCGCTGAATGGCCTGCACGTTGACGGTACCCTGCATCTGCTGCTGGGCGGCGACGGCAAATCTGCCGATTTCTCTTCGCTGAAACAGTATCTCAGCGGTGATAACGTGCATCTTTACTGCTTTGGCAGGGACGGTGCCGAACTGGCGGCGCTGCGTCCGGAGATCGCTAAGCAAACCGACACCATGGAGCAGGCGATGCGGCTGATTGCTCCGCGCGTGAAGCCCGGTGACATGGTGCTGCTTTCTCCGGCCTGTGCCAGCCTCGATCAGTTCAAGAATTTCGAGCAGCGTGGCGATCTCTTCACCCGCCTGGCGAAGGAGTTAGGCTGATGCGCTTCTCTCTCCCTCGCCTGAGAATGCCGCGCCTGCCAGGATTTGGCATCCTGGTGTGGATCTCGTCGGCGTTAAAAGGCTGGGTCATGGGCTCCCGGGATAAAGATTCCGATAGCCTGGTGATGTACGACCGCATGCTGCTCTGGCTCACGCTGGGGCTGGCGGCGATTGGCTTTATTATGGTCACCTCGGCCTCGATGCCCGTCGGACAGCGTCTGGCTAACGATCCCTTCCTGTTTGCCAAGCGTGACGGGCTGTACATCATTCTGGCGTTCTGTCTGGCGATGGTAACGCTACGTCTGCCGATGGCCTTCTGGCAGCGGCACAGTACCGCTATGTTGATCGCTTCGATCGCGATGCTGCTGATTGTACTGGTGGTCGGGAGCTCGGTGAACGGGGCATCGCGCTGGATTGCCTTTGGTCCGCTGCGTATTCAGCCTGCGGAATTCACCAAGCTGTCGCTGTTCTGCTATCTCGCCAACTATCTGGTGCGTAAGGTGGATGAAGTCCGTAACAACCTGCGCGGCTTCTTAAAACCGATGGGCGTAATCCTGGTGCTGGCGGTTCTGCTGCTGGCCCAGCCTGACCTCGGTACCGTGGTGGTGCTGTTCGTCACCACCCTTGCGATGCTGTTCCTGGCGGGGGCGAAACTCTGGCAGTTCATCGCCATCATCGGGATGGGGATTTCAGCAGTGGTGCTGCTGATCCTTGCCGAGCCGTACCGTATCCGCCGTGTAACCTCTTTCTGGAACCCTTGGGAAGATCCCTTCGGCAGCGGCTATCAGCTGACCCAGTCACTGATGGCATTTGGCCGCGGTGAAGTGTGGGGCCAGGGCCTGGGGAACTCAGTGCAAAAACTGGAGTATTTACCCGAGGCGCACACCGACTTCATCTTCTCCATCATCGGGGAAGAACTGGGTTATATCGGTGTGGTATTGGCACTTTTAATGGTATTCTTCGTCGCTTTCCGTGCGATGTCGATCGGCCGGAAAGCACTGGTTATCGACCACCGGTTCTCGGGTTTTTTAGCCTGTTCAATCGGTATCTGGTTCAGTTTTCAGGCTTTAGTTAACGTCGGTGCCGCAGCAGGTATGCTGCCAACCAAAGGTCTGACGTTGCCGTTAATCAGTTACGGTGGTTCGAGTCTGCTGATCATGTCGACCGCCATTATGTTTTTGCTGCGCATAGATTATGAAACGCGTCTGGAAAATGCCCAGGCGTTTACACGAGGTTCACGATGAATCAACCGAAGCGGTTAATGGTGATGGCGGGCGGTACCGGTGGACATGTGTTCCCGGGACTGGCGGTTGCGCACCATTTAATGGATCAGGGCTGGCAGGTACGCTGGCTGGGAACCGCAGACCGCATGGAGGCCGATCTGGTGCCGAAGCACGGGATTGAGATCGACTTTATCCATATCTCCGGCCTGCGCGGCAAGGGTGTTAAAGCTCTGCTGCTGGCGCCGGTGCGTATTTTTAACGCCTGGCGTCAGGCGCGGGCGATTATGAAGCGCTTTAAGCCGGACGTGGTGCTGGGGATGGGGGGGTATGTCTCTGGTCCTGGCGGGCTGGCGGCGTGGTCGCTGGGTATCCCGGTTGTGCTGCACGAGCAGAACGGCATTGCGGGTCTGACCAACAAGTGGCTCTCCCGCATCGCCAGTAAAGTGATGCAGGCCTTCCCTGGCGCGTTTCCGAAGGCAGATGTGGTGGGTAACCCGGTGCGTGTAGATGTGCTGGCGCTGCCGTTGCCGCAGGAGCGCCTTATCGGGCGCGAAGGCCCGGTGCGCGTGCTGGTAGTGGGTGGCTCTCAGGGGGCACGCATTCTGAACCAGACGCTGCCGCAGGTGGCGGCGAAGCTCGGCGACGCGGTGACCATCTGGCATCAAAGCGGGAAGGGCGGTCAGCAGACGGTGGAGCAGGCGTATGCCGACGCGGGCCAGCCGCAGCATAAAGTGACTGAATTTATCGACGACATGGCGGCGGCGTATGCCTGGGCCGATGTCGTGGTCTGCCGCTCCGGCGCGCTGACGGTGAGCGAAATTGCCGCCGCAGGCTTACCGGCGCTGTTTGTGCCGTTCCAGCACAAAGATCGTCAGCAGTACTGGAATGCGTTGCCGCTTGAGAAAGCCGGCGCCGCGAAAATTTTTGAACAGCCGCAGTTTACCGCAGACGCGGTCGCCACCACCCTGGCGGGCTGGAACCGGGAGACATTACTGGAGATGGCGCAGCACGCACGTGCCGCAGCGATCCCGGATGCAACGGAACGGGTGGCGAAAGAAGTGAGCCTGGCAGCCCAGGTTTAACCCTCGCAGCGCGTGTTGCGCTGCACGAATTTTTGAAGTAGTCGATGGCGTTTAGAGAATGAATACACAACAACTGGCGAAACTGCGTTCAATCGTGCCCGAGATGCGTCGCGTCCGGCACATTCACTTTGTTGGCATCGGCGGCGCCGGTATGGGCGGTATTGCCGAAGTGCTGGCGAATGAAGGCTACCAGATCAGCGGTTCGGATCTGGCGCCGAACCCTGTTACGCAACAGTTGGCGTCGCTTGGCGCGACCATCTATTTTAACCATCGCCCGGAAAACGTCCTTGATGCCAGCGTGGTTGTGGTCTCCAGCGCCATCTCTGCCGACAACCCGGAAATCGTTGCCGCACACGAAGCGCGTATCCCGGTGATCCGCCGCGCGGAGATGCTGGCCGAGCTGATGCGTTTTCGTCACGGCATCGCCATTGCCGGGACTCACGGTAAAACCACCACCACGGCGATGGTCTCCAGCATTTATGCCGAAGCGGGCCTCGATCCGACCTTCGTTAATGGCGGCCTGGTGAAAGCTGCAGGGGTGCACGCGCGCCTCGGCAATAGCCGTTATCTGATCGCCGAAGCAGATGAAAGTGACGCGTCCTTCCTGCATCTGCAACCGATGGTGGCGATTGTCACCAACATCGAAGCCGACCATATGGATACCTACCAGGGCGACTTCGAAAATTTAAAGCAAACATTTATAAACTTTCTCCACAATCTGCCGTTTTATGGACGGGCGGTGATGTGTGTTGACGATGCGGTGATCCGCGAGCTGCTGCCGCGTGTTGGTCGTCAGATCACCACCTACGGTTTCAGCGAAGATGCCGACGTCCGTGTGGAAAATTACAAACAGATCGGTGCGCAGGGGCATTTCACCCTGGCGCGTCAGGACAAAGAGCTGCTGCAGGTGACGCTTAATGCGCCAGGCCGTCACAACGCCCTGAACGCCGCGGCCGCCGTTGCGGTAGCAACAGAAGAGGGTATTGAAGACGAGGCCATTCTGCGGGCGCTGGAAAGCTTCCAGGGAACCGGCCGTCGTTTCGATTTTCTTGGCGAGTTCCCGCTGGAAAACGTTAACGGGAAAAGCGGGACCGCGATGCTGGTTGATGACTACGGTCATCACCCGACCGAAGTGGATGCAACGATCAAAGCGGCGCGCGCGGGCTGGCCGGATAAAAATCTGGTTATGCTGTTCCAGCCACACCGTTATACCCGTACGCGTGACCTGTACGACGATTTCGCTAACGTGCTGTCACAGGTTGATGCCCTGCTGATGTTGGATGTTTACTCGGCAGGTGAAGCGGCGATTCCGGGGGCAGACAGTCGTTCTTTGTGTCGCACCATTCGTGGTCGCGGCAAGATCGACCCGATTCTGGTCTCCGATCATGCCCAGGCGGCAGCGATGCTTGCTCCGGTGTTGACCGGCAATGATTTGATTCTGGTGCAGGGTGCCGGAAATATCGGCAAGATCGCCCGTACGCTGGCTGAAATCAAACTTACGCCGCAAATTTCGGAGGAAGAGCGTCATGGCTGATAAGATTGCGGTCCTGTCTGGCGGTACCTCTGCTGAGCGCGAAGTTTCTCTGAATTCCGGTGCTGCGGTACTGGCAGGGCTTCGCGAAGGCGGCGTTAATGCGCACCTGGTCGATCCGAAAGAGACTGACGTGACGCGCCTGAAAGAGATGGGTTTTGCTAAAGTCTTTATCGCGCTGCACGGTCGCGGTGGTGAAGACGGTACGCTGCAGGGCTTGCTGGACATTATCGGCCTGCCTTATACCGGCAGTGGCGTGATGGCTTCGGCCATCTCCATGGATAAGCTGCGCAGCAAACTGCTGTGGCAAGGGGCTGGTTTACCGGTTGCGCCGTGGGTGGCACTGACCCGTCGTGAATTTGAGCAGGGTCTTGACGCCAGCGTCGCGGATCGTATCGCTGCGCTGGGATTACCGGTAATCGTTAAGCCGAGCCGCGAAGGCTCAAGCGTAGGAATGTCTAAAGTTGACGAAGCAGGCGATATATCATCTGCATTAGCGCTGGCATTTCAACATGATGAAGAAGTTCTGATTGAAAAATGGCTAAGCGGACCGGAATTTACCGTTGCGATGCTTGGTGAAGAAATTTTACCGTCAATTCGTATCCAACCAGCCGGAACCTTCTATGATTATGAGGCGAAGTATCTCTCTGATGAGACGCAATATTTCTGCCCAAGTGGTCTGGAAGCGGAGCGTGAGGCCATTTTAAACGCTCTGGTGCTTAAAGCCTGGCAAGTACTTGGCTGCCGTGGCTGGGGAAGAATCGACGTGATGCAGGATAGCGATGGACAGTTTTATCTGCTGGAAGCCAATACTTCACCGGGTATGACCAGTCATAGCCTGGTGCCAATGGCGGCGCGCCAGGCAGGGATGAGCTTCTCGCAGTTAGTGGTTCGCATTCTGGACCAGGCGGGCTGATATGTCTCAGGCTGCGCTGAACACGCGAAACCGTGACGAAGAAGAAGAGTATTCCTCTTCACGGCGGAGTAATGGAACGCGTCTTGCAGGGATTACCTTCCTGCTTGCCGTGCTGTGTACGGTGTTTGTCAGCGGCTGGATGGTGCTCGGCTGGATGGAAGATGCACAACGTCTGCCTCTGTCGAAACTGGTGGTAACGGGTGACCGTCACTACACGCGTAATGATGATATCCGGCAGTCGATTCTGGCATTAGGCTCGCCCGGCACCTTCATGACGCAGGATGTGAATATTATCCAGAGCCAGATTGAGCGTTTGCCATGGATTAAACAGGCGAGCGTCAGAAAGCAGTGGCCGGATGAATTGAAGATTCATCTGGTTGAATATGTACCCATTGCGCGTTGGAATGATCAGCATATGGTTGACGTAGATGGTATTTCTTTCAGCGTCCCGGCCGATCGTGTCAGCAAGCAAAATTTACCCATGTTGTATGGTCCGGAAGGCAGCGAAAACGAAGTGCTGGAAGGCTTCCGTAACATGGGGCAGGTGCTGGCTAAAGATCGTTTTACCCTGAAACAAGCCGCGATGACGGCGCGTCGGTCCTGGCAGTTGACGCTGACGAACGACATTAAGCTGAATCTTGGCCGGGGTGACACGATGAAGCGTCTGGCCCGTTTTGTAGAACTTTATCCCGTTCTGCAGCAACAGGCGCAGGCTGAAGGCAAAAGGATTAGCTACGTTGATTTGCGCTATGACTCAGGCGCATCGGTCGGGTGGAGCCCGGCGCCGGCTGAGGAACCTAATCAGCAACAGAATCAGGCTCAGGTACAGGCAGAATAACAATGATCAAGGCGACGGACAGAAAACTGGTTGTAGGACTGGAGATTGGCACTGCGAAGGTTGCCGCTTTAGTAGGGGAAGTTCTGCCCGACGGTATGGTCAATATCATTGGTGTGGGCAGCTGCCCGTCTCGTGGTATGGATAAAGGTGGGGTAAATGACCTCGAATCGGTGGTGAAATGCGTTCAGCGCGCCATCGATCAGGCCGAATTGATGGCAGATTGCCAGATTTCCTCCGTGTATCTGGCGCTCTCTGGCAAGCATATCAGCTGCCAGAACGAGATTGGCATGGTGCCGATCTCAGAAGAAGAAGTCTCGCAGGAAGACGTCGAAAACGTCGTGCATACTGCGAAGTCTGTACGCGTTCGCGATGAGCATCGCGTCCTGCATGTGATTCCGCAGGAGTATGCGATCGACTACCAGGAAGGGATCAAAAACCCGGTAGGACTTTCCGGGGTACGTATGCAGGCAAAAGTGCACTTGATCACATGTCACAACGATATGGCGAAGAACATTGTCAAAGCCGTGGAACGTTGTGGTCTTAAAGTTGACCAACTGATTTTCGCCGGTCTGGCGGCAAGTTATTCTGTGCTGACCGAAGACGAACGTGAACTGGGCGTCTGTGTGGTGGATATCGGTGGTGGTACCATGGACATGGCCGTCTATACCGGCGGTGCGCTGCGCCACACCAAAGTTATCCCTTATGCGGGGAACGTGGTGACCAGCGATATCGCCTACGCCTTCGGCACGCCTCCCAGCGATGCAGAGGCAATTAAAGTGCGCCACGGTTGTGCGCTGGGCTCCATTGTGGGCAAAGATGAGAGCGTTGAAGTGCCAAGCGTCGGTGGACGTCCACCGCGCAGCCTGCAGCGCCAGACGTTAGCTGAGGTCATTGAGCCGCGTTATACCGAGCTGCTCAACCTGGTCAACGAAGAGATTTTGCAGTTACAGGAACAGCTTCGCCAGCAGGGTGTCAAACACCATCTTGCGGCGGGGATTGTATTAACCGGCGGCGCGGCGCAAATTGAAGGTCTTGCGGCCTGTGCTCAGCGCGTGTTCCATACGCAGGTGCGCATCGGTGCACCGCTGAACATCACCGGTCTGACGGATTATGCTCAGGAGCCGTATTACTCAACGGCAGTGGGCTTGCTTCATTACGGGAAAGAAACGCATCTCAGTGGCGAAGCAGAAGTAGAAAAACGCGCGTCGGTAGGTTCGTGGTTCAAGCGAATCAATACCTGGCTGCGAAAAGAATTTTAATTTTAGTAAGAGACCGGCGAGAATTAACGGTTTCGGGCGACAGGCACAAAACGGAGAGAAACTATGTTTGAACCTATGGAACTGACCAACGACGCGGTGATTAAAGTCATCGGCGTCGGTGGCGGCGGCGGTAATGCTGTAGAACACATGGTGCGCGAGCGCATCGAAGGTGTAGAGTTCTTCGCGGTGAACACCGATGCGCAGGCACTGCGTAAGACGGCGGTTGGCCAGACGATCCAAATCGGTGGCGGCATTACCAAAGGGCTGGGCGCTGGGGCAAACCCGGAAGTCGGTCGTAATGCTGCAGAAGAAGATCGTGAAGCGCTGCGTGCTGCGCTTGATGGTGCAGACATGGTGTTTATCGCCGCGGGCATGGGCGGTGGTACCGGAACCGGTGCTGCGCCAGTGGTTGCGGAAGTCGCTAAAGATTTAGGTATCCTGACGGTTGCCGTCGTGACTAAGCCTTTCAACTTTGAAGGCAAGAAGCGTATGGCGTTTGCCGAGCAGGGTATCACCGAGCTCTCAAAACACGTGGACTCGCTGATCACTATCCCGAACGACAAGCTGCTGAAAGTGCTGGGCCGTGGCATCTCTCTGCTGGACGCTTTTGGCGCCGCAAACGATGTGCTGAAAGGCGCAGTGCAGGGTATCGCAGAGCTGATTACCCGTCCGGGTCTGATGAACGTCGACTTTGCTGACGTGCGCACCGTGATGTCCGAAATGGGTTACGCGATGATGGGCTCCGGCGTAGCGAAAGGTGAAGATCGTGCAGAAGAAGCCGCTGAAATGGCGATCTCTTCTCCGCTGCTGGAAGATATCGATCTGTCTGGCGCGCGCGGCGTGCTGGTCAACATTACCGCCGGCTTCGACCTGCGTCTGGATGAGTTCGAAACCGTGGGTAACACTATCCGTGCGTTCGCATCCGACAATGCCACCGTGGTAATCGGTACGTCCCTTGATCCGGAAATGAACGATGAACTGCGCGTAACCGTTGTTGCTACCGGTATCGGCATGGACAAACGTCCTGAGATCACCCTGGTGACCAACAAACCTGCTCAGCAGCCGGTGATGGATCGCTACCAGCCGCACGGTATGGCACCGTTGACGCAAGAGCAGAAACCGGCCGCGAAAGTGGTTAATGACAACACAACACAGACCCAGAAAGAGCCGGATTATCTGGATATCCCTGCGTTCCTGCGTAAGCAAGCTGATTAAGAATTAGCTGGAATTAGGGAATTTACGCTCTTTGTGCTAAACTGGCCGCCCGATAGTGATATACACTCTCGGTTGGATAAGTAACTTGGCGAGATTATACGATGATCAAACAAAGGACATTAAAACGTATCGTTCAGGCGACAGGTGTCGGTTTGCATACCGGCAAGAAAGTCACACTGACGTTGCGCCCTGCGCCGGCCAATACCGGGGTCATCTATCGTCGCACCGACTTGAATCCACCGGTAGATTTCCCGGCTGATGCCAAATCTGTGCGTGATACTATGCTCTGTACTTGCCTGGTGAACGAGCATGACGTGCGGATCTCTACCGTAGAGCACCTGAATGCCGCCCTGGCGGGTCTGGGTATCGACAACATCGTTGTTGAAGTCGATGCGCCAGAAATCCCGATTATGGATGGCAGCGCTGCACCGTTCGTTTATCTGTTGCTGGATGCCGGCATTGAAGAACTGAACAGTGCGAAGAAATTTGTGCGTATCAAAGAGACCGTTCGTGTCCAGGATGGCGACAAATGGGCTGAATTCAAGCCGTTTAATGGTTTTTCGTTGGATTTCACCATCGACTTCAACCATCCGGCGATTGATTCCAGCACCCAGCGCTATGCGATGAACTTCTCTGCTGATGCGTTTATGCGTCAGATCAGTCGTGCACGTACTTTTGGTTTCATGCGTGATATCGAATATCTGCAGTCCCGCGGCCTGTGCCTGGGCGGCAGCTTCGATTGTGCCATCGTTGTTGACGATTATCGCGTACTGAACGAAGACGGCCTGCGTTTTGAAGATGAATTCGTTCGTCACAAAATGCTGGATGCGATTGGGGACCTGTTCATGTGTGGTCACAATATTATTGGTGCGTTTACCGCGTATAAATCCGGTCACGCTCTGAACAACAAACTGTTGCAGGCTGTTCTGGCAAAACAGGAAGCCTGGGAATATGTGACCTTCGAAGACGAAGCTGAACTGCCACTGGCGTTCAAAGCACCGAGCACGGTTCTGGCGTAACGGCAGATCCCGTTATCTAAATTCGACTGGTTGACCTGGCACTCTCTCCGGCCAGCAAGACCAGTCGTTTTTGTTTTTGTCCTTTCTGAATTGCCGTAGTCAATGGCGCGTTTGCTGATTTCATCACCATTTTTAACCTCTGCGGTGCCTCATTACTGCTGCTGTGAAGTAGCTTTAGTGGTAATATCTGGGCGCGAAAATATAAAAATCATACGGTGAGTCTTAAGGCTTACTTACTTGTGGTGGGGCAATTGAGCGGAATTCTGACGCGCTGGCGACAATTTGGCAGACGTTACTTCTGGCCGCATCTCCTTCTGGGGATGGTCGCGGCGAGTTTTGGCCTGCCCGCGCTCAGCAGCAATGCCGAAGCGGCTAATCCTGCGAAGACCGCCACCTCCCGACAAGATCTTACCACGCGGGTTAATTTCACTAACCTTGCCCTGCTGGAAGCGAACCGCCGACCGAATTACACGGTAGATTACTGGCATCAACACGCTATCCGCACCGTTATTCGCCATCTCTCTTTCGCCATGGCACCGCAGGCGTTGCCTGCTGTTGAAGAGACGTTACCGGTTCAGGCGCACCATCTGGCGCTGCTGGATACGCTCAACTCACTGCTTACCCAGCAGAGCGAGCCGCCGGTCATTGTTCGTCAGGTAGCTCTTACCGCATTTTATCCCCCTTCCGCTTTCTCCGTGTCGGCCTGGATTAGCCAGGTACAGGGCATCCGCGCCGGACCTCAACGCCTCAGCTAAATTAACCCTTTTCAATACCTTAATTTAACTGCCCATAATGGGGCGTTTGAGAATTTATTATGTTAATCAAATTACTAACTAAAGTTTTCGGTAGTCGTAACGATCGTACTTTGCGCCGCATGCGCAAAGCTGTCAGCGTCATCAATGGTCTTGAGCCGGCGATGGAAAAGCTCTCTGATGACGAGCTGAAAGGCAAAACCGCCGAATTCCGTGCCCGCCTCGAAAAAGGCGAAACCGTTGAAAGCCTGATCCCTGAAGCCTTTGCCGTCGTTCGTGAAGCGAGTAAGCGCGTGTTCGGCATGCGTCACTTCGACGTGCAGCTGCTGGGCGGTATGGTCCTGAACGACCGCTGCATCGCCGAGATGCGTACAGGTGAAGGTAAAACCCTGACCGCGACCCTGCCGGCTTACCTGAACGCCCTGTCCGGCAAAGGCGTACACGTCGTGACCGTCAACGACTATCTGGCGCAGCGTGACGCCGAAAACAACCGCCCGCTGTTCGAATTCCTCGGCATGAGCGTCGGGATCAACATGTCAGGCCTGCCGGCTCCGGCGAAACGCGAAGCCTACGGCGCGGATATCACTTACGGCACCAACAACGAATACGGTTTTGACTACCTGCGCGATAACATGGCATTCAGCCCGGAAGAGCGCGTCCAGCGTAAACTGCACTATGCGCTGGTGGATGAGGTTGACTCCATTCTGATCGATGAAGCGCGTACCCCGCTGATCATCTCCGGCCCGGCTGAAGACAGCTCCGAGATGTATCGCAAAGTCGACAAAATCATTCCGCACCTGATCCGTCAGGAAAAAGAAGACTCTGACACCTTCCAGGGTGAAGGCCACTTCTCGGTGGACGAGAAAGCCCGTCAGGTGAACCTGACCGAGCGTGGTCTGGTTCAGATCGAAGAGCTGCTGGTTGCCCAGGGTATTATGGAAGAGGGTGAGTCGCTCTACTCCCCGAGCAATATCATGCTGATGCACCACGTGACCGCAGCGTTGCGCGCACACGTGCTCTTCACCCGTGACGTGGACTACATCGTCAAAGATGGCGAAGTCATTATCGTCGACGAACACACCGGCCGTACCATGCAGGGTCGCCGCTGGTCCGATGGTCTGCATCAGGCGGTTGAAGCCAAAGAGAACGTCGATATCCAGAACGAGAACCAGACTCTGGCCTCCATTACCTTCCAGAACTACTTCCGTCTGTACGAGAAGCTGGCGGGGATGACCGGTACGGCGGATACTGAAGCCTTTGAATTCAGCTCTATCTACAAGCTGGATACCGTGGTGGTTCCAACCAACCGTCCGATGATTCGTAAGGATATGCCGGACCTGGTCTACATGACCGAAGCGGAGAAAATTCAGGCCATCATCGAAGATATTCGCGATCGTACCGCCGCGGGCCAGCCGGTTCTGGTGGGTACTATCTCCATCGAAAAATCGGAAGTGGTGTCCGAAGAGCTGACCAAAGCCGGTATCAAACACAACGTTCTGAACGCCAAGTTCCACGCCAAAGAGGCGGATATCGTTGCTCAGGCGGGTTACCCGTCAGCCGTGACCATCGCCACCAACATGGCGGGTCGTGGTACCGATATTATGCTGGGCGGTAGCTGGCAGGCAGAAGTGGCCGCGCTGGAAGACCCAACCCCGGAACAGATCGCACAGATCAAAGCCGACTGGCAGGTTCGCCACGATGCCGTCCTGGCCGCGGGCGGTCTGCACATCATCGGTACTGAACGTCATGAGTCCCGCCGTATCGACAACCAGCTGCGTGGTCGTGCGGGTCGTCAGGGTGATGCCGGTTCATCTCGCTTCTACCTGTCGATGGAAGATGCGCTGATGCGTATTTTCGCCTCTGACCGTGTGTCAGGCATGATGCGTAAACTGGGCATGAAACCGGGCGAAGCGATTGAGCACCCATGGGTGACCAAAGCCATCGCTAACGCCCAGCGTAAGGTGGAAAGCCGTAACTTCGATATTCGTAAGCAGCTGCTTGAGTACGATGACGTGGCCAACGATCAGCGTCGCGCTATCTACACCCAGCGTAACGAACTGCTGGATGTAAGCGATGTGAGCGAAACCATCAACAGCATCCGCGAAGACGTCTTTAAGGCGACTCTCGATGGCCACATTCCTCCGCAATCTCTGGAAGAAATGTGGGATATCGAAGGCCTGCAGGCGCGTCTGAAGAACGACTTTGACCTGGATCTGCCTATCCAGGAGTGGCTGGATAAAGAGCCGGAGCTGCATGAAGAGACCCTACGCGAGCGTATTTTTGCGACCGCCATTGAGGTTTATCAGCGTAAAGAAGAAGTGGTCGGCGCTGAGATGATGCGTCACTTCGAGAAAGGCGTGATGCTGCAAACGCTAGACTCCCTGTGGAAAGAGCACCTGGCGGCGATGGACTATCTGCGCCAGGGGATCCATCTGCGCGGCTATGCGCAAAAAGATCCGAAGCAGGAGTACAAGCGCGAATCCTTCGCCATGTTTGCCTCAATGCTTGAATCGCTGAAATATGAAGTGATCAGCACCCTGAGCAAGGTGCAGGTGCGTATGCCGGAAGAAGTTGAAGAGATGGAACAGCAGCGCCGTGAAGAGGCTGAACGTCTGGCCCAGATGCAGCAGCTTAGCCATCAGGACGATGAAGAAGCCGCTGCGGCCGCGATCGCCGCACAGGCCGGTGAGCGTAAGGTCGGTCGTAACGATCCGTGCCCATGTGGTTCCGGTAAAAAATACAAACAGTGCCATGGCCGTCTGAGCTAAGCATTAAACCAACTGAAAAGGCGCAGATATCTGCGCCTTTTTTATGGAATCAAGACAATGAAAACACTGCAAATCGCTGTCGGGATCATTCGCAATTCCGATAACCACATCTTTATTACCCAACGTGCAGCCGATGCGCACATGGCGAATAAGTGGGAGTTTCCTGGCGGAAAGATCGAGTCTGGCGAAACGCCGGAACAGGCGCTGATCCGCGAACTTCAGGAAGAGGTGGGGATCACCCCGCTGGGAGCGACCCTGTTCGATAAACTGGAATATGCATTCCCCGATCGGCATATCACGCTATGGTTCTGGCTGGTGGAAAGCTGGGAAGGCGAGCCGTGGGGTAAAGAGGGGCAGCCTGGAAACTGGGTTGCACTGAGCGCAGAGGATGCCGACAAGTTCCCGCCGGCAAATGCGCCTGTTATTGCCCGGTTAGTGGGCAACCTGTAAGCCTGCCCGGCGAAACGCCAGCAGGCTGTTATTGTTACTGCTGGCTTTCGCTCCAGTCATCGCTGTCAGAGAGGCCGCCTTCGCTCGGAATGCGTTTCTCTTCCGCAGCCCATTCACCGAGATCGATCAGCTGGCAACGTTTGCAGCAAAAAGGACGGAAAGGACTCTGCTCGCCCCAGATAACGGGCTTCCCACAGGTGGGACAGTTCACGGTGGTAACATCAGACATCATGACTCCTTAACAACACGCCAGCTCAAAGTCGAGACGTTCCGGCACCAGACCATGTTCACTGTCGAGCGGCATGAAACGAATCGCAAAGCGGCTCTTGTGACCTGAAATTTGCGGATAAAGCTGATCGGCAAGGGTCAGCTGCAGGCGCAGCAGATCTGCATCCTCGCCGTTATCCTGATAAAAACCGTTCAGGCTGGTTTGCTTGCGGAACGGTGCGGAGTTGCGAATCAAATCAAGGATCAGCGACAACGCCTGCGTCAGCGGCTCAAGGCTGCCGAGCCAGCTTTGTACCTGGACATCGCGCTGCTCCTGCGGCATATGCAGCCAGATATGTAAGGTCGGTAAATCGAAACTGCAGCAGCCGCCAGGAATGCTCAGGCGCTGACGAACCAGCGCCACCAGACGATCTTCACGCAGAAACTGGCCGATACGCGGCGCAGCCATCAACACCGTGCTGTGGTGTTTCAGCTGCTGGCGCAGGCTGTCGATGCGGCTATTATCCACACCGGGGACTTCGGCCCAGGCCTGTAATTTACGCTGCTGACGCTCCAGCTCTTTCAGTAATTCAGTGCGGACTTCGCCGCGCTCTAGCACATCCAGCAGGTCGCTTACGTTACGGAAAAAATGCAGCGCCGTGGTGTGGTCGTGTACCGGAAGGAGGCCTGAAAGCTGCTGGATTAAAAACTCGATGCGCAGCCAGGTACGCATTTTTTCATTGAGCGGATGCTCAAAAAGAACGTGGGTGTGCATTATGCTTTTTCCTGTAAAACAGCCTGCGCCAGGTAGTGCTGATGCAGGCGGGCAACATCGGAGGCAATGGCATCCGGTGCGCCGTTATTATCAATAACATCATCCGCGACGGCAAGGCGCGCTTCACGCGTGGCCTGCGCGGCAAGAATTTGTTCGGCATGTTCGCGCGCGACATTATCGCGGGCGATGGTGCGCTGAATTTGGGTTGCCGGAGAGACATCCACCACCAGTACCCGGTCAGCTTTCTCATGGAGCTTATTTTCCACCAGAAGCGGTACAACCCAGAGAACATAAGGTGAGGTCGCCTGAGAGATCTGCCTCTGTGTCTCCTGCTGTATCAGCGGATGGAGGAGGGCGTTAAGCCAGGCTTTTTCTTCAGGATGCGAGAAAATGCGTTCGCGCAGCATCCGACGGTTAAGGGTACCGTCAGGCGCGATGGTGTCGTGGCCGAAATGTTCTGCGATAGCACGTAATGCCGGTGTACCGGGCTCTACCACCTGGCGAGCAATGATGTCGGCATCAATAATCGTGACACCCAGACGAGAGAAGGCGTCGGCCACAGTGCTCTTGCCACTGCCAATGCCCCCCGTTAACGCAACGATGTACCCCATTAATTAAAATCCTGGGAAATATTCATTATTGATATCAATTGCTTAAGATTTAATCTTTTGGCAGCAAAGGTTAAGCGCTGCTTACGGACTTTTTACCAGGTAAATTTATAGGATTGTAGCGTAAAAAAAGTGATTTTCGCAGTCTTGCGCAACAGGTATTAGTGCGTATGATAGCGTCACTGGAGTTGTGTGTTTCGTTTTTCGACATTTACCCCAGTACCCCAGGAATCCGCAAATGCGTATCGAAGAAGATCTGAAGTTAGGTTTCAAAGACGTACTTATCCGCCCTAAACGTTCTACTCTGAAAAGTCGCTCCGACGTTGAACTTGAACGTGAATTCACCTTTAAGCATTCCGGTCAGACCTGGTCTGGCGTACCTGTTATCGCCGCCAATATGGATACGGTTGGGACTTTTGCGATGGCTAAAGCACTGGCCTCCTTCGATATTCTGACCGCCGTGCACAAGCACTACAGCGTTGAAGAGTGGAATGCGTTTGCAGGCTCCGTATCTGAAACCATTCTCAAGCACGTGATGGTATCCACCGGCACCTCTGACGCCGATTTCGAAAAAACGAAACAGATCCTGGTCGCTAACCCGAACCTGAACTTCATCTGCATTGATGTCGCGAATGGTTACTCTGAGCATTTCGTGCAGTTCGTCAGCAAAGCGCGTCAGGCCTGGCCGACCAAAACCATTATTGCGGGTAACGTGGTTACCGGTGAAATGTGTGAAGAGCTGATCCTGTCCGGGGCAGATATCGTTAAGGTGGGCATTGGCCCGGGTTCTGTCTGCACCACCCGCGTGAAAACCGGTGTTGGCTATCCGCAGCTCTCTGCGGTGATCGAGTGTGCTGATGCAGCCCATGGCCTCGGCGGCCAGATCATCAGCGACGGCGGTTGCACCATGCCGGGTGACGTGGCGAAAGCCTTCGGCGGCGGCGCAGACTTCGTGATGCTTGGCGGGATGCTGGCGGGTCACGAAGAGAGCGGCGGTACCGTTGTTGATGAAAACGGTGAAAAATTCATGCTCTTCTACGGCATGAGCTCTGAATCGGCGATGAACCGTCACGTAGGCGGTGTTGCTCAGTATCGTGCGGCAGAAGGTAAAACCGTCAAGCTGCCACTGCGCGGCCCGGTTGAGAATACCGCGCGTGACATTCTCGGTGGCCTGCGCTCTGCATGCACCTATGTGGGCGCATCCCGTCTGAAAGAGCTGACCAAGCGCACTACCTTTATCCGCGTACAGGAACAAGAAAACCGCATTTTCAACAGCCTCTAATGCTCTCTCGCTGGCGCGTTTCGTGCCAGCGTTATCCCGCACTCATCGCATCCCCCAAATGAAAGATCGGCAGGTACATCGCGACCACCAGCGTGCCGATAATTAACCCCGTCACAATTAACAGCAGCGGCTCCAGCAGCGAGGCCAGATTGTCGGCCTGCTGAAAAGTCTGTTCATTATGATGCTGTGCCAGATTACTCAGCATGGTATCCAGCGCCCCTGACGATTCGCCGGTACGCACGAGCTGAATACAGAGCGGTGTAAATATCTCGGCTTCATTCAGGGCTGACCAGATGGGCGCACCCTGCATAACGCGATGGCGTATCGTCTGTAGTTTCTCCTGCCAGAAGGGGCACGTTAGGGTCTCCTCCGTACTTTCCAGCCCCTGTAGAAAGGTGATGCCTGCCTGCTGTGTGAGTGACAGAACGGTAAAAATCTGGCTGAGCTTTTGCCCACGGATCAGCGGGCCAATCACCGGACTGCTCAGCAGCAGACGCTGTATGAGGCGCTGCCATCGGCGGTTACGGCGAATAAATACCAGTCCAGATGCCGCCGTCAGCAGACTTAGCATCAGCCCCGCCCCCCACTCCTGAAGCGTGGTTGCCAGCGCCATCACGGCCCGGGTCAGAGCAGGTAAGGGCGTATTGAAGGTTTTGTAGATCGCGGCAAATTCCGGCAGCACCATAGTCACCATCGCCAGCACCACGGCGACGGCCAGGGCAAGAATAATCAGCGGATAGCGCAGCGCCTTTTTGACCTTCGCGCTGAGCTGTTGCTGCGTTTTTTGCTGTTGCGCCAGCTGACGACAACACTCAACGAGCTTACCGGTCAGCTCCCCGGTTTTCATCATCGAAATATAGAGGGGAGGGAAGACATGCGGCCATTTTCTCAGGGCATCAGAAAAGGCGCACCCGGCGCTGAGATCGTCAGCTACGCTTTGCAGCAGCGCCTGCCACTGTCGGGCAGGGTGCTGCTGCGCCAGAAGCGTCAGACCTGCCGAGAGCGTTAAGCCCGCCTGCAGCAACGTCGCCAGCTGGTGGATCGCCTCGTAGCGATGTTGCGCCTGCCAGCGCGCTTGCTGCAGGCTTCGTTTGAGCTCAAGAGGAAAAAGATCCCGACCTAACAGGACGCTCCACGCCGTTTGTTTGTCGGGGGCCCAGAGCGCGCCTGTCTGTTGCTCCCCCTGCTGGCTGAGTGCCCGCCAGCGCCAGAGTTGATTACCTGCCATCCGATTCGCCCAGCATCTGCACCAGTTCCCCGAGCGTGGTGTGGCCTTGCTCTACCGCCATACAGCCATGCTCAAACAGCGTGACCATGCCCGCCTGCCTGGCCAGCTTTTCGATCTCTTCGACCGGTGCTCCGTTGGCGATGGCAGTACGCAGTTCACGAGTGATCACCATTACCTCGAAGATTGCTACCCGGCCATAAAAGCCGTGATAGCAGCGGTCGCAGCCCACCGGCTGCCAGTGCGGCAAAGGGCGAGGCCATAGCGCCTGGGGTAGTGGTGTATCCCGGTGCATCTCTGTACGACAGTGTGGGCACAGTCGGCGCACCAGCCGCTGGGCGATCACCATTGACAGCGCCGAGGAGATCATCCAGCGCGCCACGCCCATCTGTTGCAGGCGCACCAGCGTCTCCGCGGTGGAGTTAGTATGCAGCGTTGACAATACCAGATGGCCTGTCTGCGCGGCGTTGATGGCGATCTCCGCCGTTTCGCCATCGCGTATTTCACCCACCATAATGATGTCAGGATCCTGGCGCAAAAACGCCCGCAGCACGCTCTGGAAGGTTAACCCCGCCCGGGGATTGATGGGCGTTTGATTCAGCCCGTCCAGCGGAATTTCGACCGGGTCTTCAACGCTGCAGATGTTCACCTTAGGTGTGTTCCGGGACTGCAATGCGCTGTAGAGGGTGACGGTTTTGCCGCTACCGGTGGGGCCGGTCACCAGGATCAGCCCCTGCGATTTTTGCAGCGCGCTGGCGAATAGCCGCTGTTGGGTTTCACTCATCCCCAGTTGCTCAAGCCGTAGCGCCTGTTGCTCCTGTTGCAGAAGCCGCAGCACGATCTTTTCGCCGCTGCGACACGGGAGCGTGGCAATACGAAACGAGACCGGGGAGCCCGAAAGCTCGACCGTGAATTGCCCGTCCTGAGGTAAGCGACGCTCTGCGATATCCAGGTTGCCCAGCACTTTCAGCCTGGCGATAAGCGTTGTGCCCAGTTCGGCCGGGAGCGGTTGTTGCGGGTAGAGCACGCCGTCAATGCGTAACCGGATCTGCCAGCTCTCTTCGGCGGGCTCAATATGAATATCCGACGCCCGCTGGCTCAGCGCCTGGGTCAGGGTGTGGTTGAGTGTTTCGATGGCGGAACGCGTCGAGGTGGCGACCACGGGCAGATGCGCCTCCTGGCTGGTTTGCTGGTGCTTTTCCATGCGCTCGGCGGTCCAGCATTCGATATCGATTCTTTTCTGCGTCGCGAAACGTAACGCTTCCAGCAGTTCGGGCGGTGGGTTGTCGACCACTGCAATATTGATCCGGTCCGGGGCGCAGGTCAGCAGCAGGGCGTTGTGGCGCCGACAGAGGGCCGTTAAGCGATCGGCATTCATTGCTCGCTCTCCTGCTCGGCCGTAAAGCGGAACACCTCTTCGCAGGCCTGCTTCAGCGCGCTGTCCTCGCCCACGGTGCAGAGACGTTTCCAGCCGGTAATGCCGTTGCCGTTATCCCACTGCGGGGTCATCACTACATCGAGACCGTTGAGACTCTCCTGTCCGGTCAGAGTGACGACGCCTTTGGCGATGCTCATCCCGGAGACATAGCGGCTGGTCGCCGGGGAGGGAATACCGTTGACGCCAGCATCGCAGCTCTCTGTCCCGCCATGATCGAGGGCGCAGAGTTCGACTGCGGTACGGTAGGGCATAAAGGTTTGCAGCATATCGGTGAGGGCAGCTTTTCTCAGGTAGTTCTGGTAAGCCGGAATGCCAATCGCGCTGAGGATAGCCACGATGCCGATGACTACCATTAATTCGATGAGGGTAAATCCTTTTTGTCTTTCCATGGGTCGCTCCTTATGTAGATGCACGCTACTGTGGCATCGGGTCAGACCGGGGGCGAGGGGTAAAAATTGATTCGTGAAGCGTGATTCAGCGGGATGTGCGCGCGTTACAGAACAATGCAGCAGATTTGCGGGGCGGGTCGTAAATCGGGCTTGCCCGGCCTGTGCAGACCGGGCTTTCTGTCACTTAGCGAAAGCGCATCGACAGATCGAGGGCGCGAATGTGTTTGGTCAGGGCGCCAACGGAGATGAAATCGACGCCGGTTTCGGCAAACTCGCGTAAGGTTTCGTGCGTCACGTTACCGGAAACCTCCAGACGGGCCTGGCCGTTGGTGCGTTTCACCGCTTCACGCATCTCTTCGGTTTTGAAGTTATCCAGCATGATGATGTCGGCACCGGCTTTCAGCGCATCGTCCAGCTCCTGCAGGTTCTCCACTTCCACTTCAACCGGCACATCCGGGTGCAGCCAGAAGGCTTTTTCCACGGCCTGGCGTACGGAGCCAGAGGCAATAATGTGGTTCTCTTTGATCAGAAACGCATCGGACAACCCCAGACGATGGTTGGCACCGCCGCCGCACAGCACGGCATATTTCAGGGCGGTACGCAGGCCCGGCAGCGTTTTACGCGTATCCAGCAGCTGGGTATTTGTCCCTTCCAGCAGGTCGACATAGCGGCGTGCTTCGCTGGCGACGCCTGAGAGCGTCTGAACAAAGTTCAGCGCGGTGCGTTCACCGGTCAGCAGGACGCGTGATGAGCCCTCAAGCTCAAACAGCGGCTGATTAGCGTTGATGCTGTCGCCATCCTCGACATGCCACGTCACCTTCACACCGTCACCGGCCAGCTGAATAAAGACTTCCTCCACCCAACGTTTACCACAGAAAACACCGTCCTCACGGGTGATCACGACCGCATGGGAACGGGCATCTTCCGCCAGCAGTTGGGCGGTAATGTCGTTGTCAGCATTAACGTCTCCACCCAGATCTTCGCGTAGCGCATTGGCGACGCTTACCGGAATATCGAGATTAATACGTTCCAGCAGTACGTTACGTCTGTGGTCGGGGTTGTAGCGGCGAGGCGGCATGTTAAAACTCCAAATTGGTAACGAATCATAAGATTGAAACATGCTACTCTGAACCGGGAATCAGCACCATATATAAGGAGATCCTGCATGCACTCAGAACATGGCTGGCTGGCAGATGCACGGCGTGTTCCTTCGCCACACCACGATTGCCGTCCGGAGGATGAGATCCCGTCGCTGCTGGTAGTGCATAACATCAGCCTGCCGCCTGGCGAGTTTGGCGGCCCGTGGATTGACGCGCTATTCACCGGGACAATCGATCCCGATGCTCACCCCTTTTTTGCGGAGATCGCCCACCTGCGCGTTTCTGCCCATTGTCTGATTCGCCGTGACGGTGAAATCGTCCAGTATGTTCCCTTCGATAAACGAGCCTGGCATGCCGGCGTGTCTCAATATCAGGGGCGTGAACGCTGCAATGACTTCTCTATCGGCATCGAGCTGGAAGGAACGGATACACTGCCTTACACCGATGCGCAGTATCAGCAGCTGGCCGCGGTGACGCGCACCCTCATTAGCCTCTACCCGGGTATCGCCCACAACGTGACCGGGCACAGCGATATTGCGCCGCAGCGCAAGACCGATCCTGGCCCGGCATTTGACTGGCAAAGATTCAACACACTGCTTACCGCCCTGTCAGATAAGGAGATGACATGACGTTATTTACCATGCTGCTGGTGATGATTGCTGAGCGTTTGTTCAAGCTGGGCGAGCACTGGCATCTGGATCACCGGATGGAAGTGCTGTTTCGCCGCATCCGCCATTTTTCCATGATCCGCACCCTGCTGATGACGGCGGGGGTGATGCTTGTCGTGTTCCTGCTGCTGCGTTCGCTGTATGGCCTCTTCTTTAATGTGCCGCTGCTGGTGGTGTGGATCCTGCTCGGCGTCCTCTGCATTGGCGCGGGCAAGGTGCGTCTGCACTACCATGCCTACCTGAAGGCAGCAACTAACAATGATACCCATGCCCGCGGGGCGATGGCCAGCGAGCTGACCCTGATCCACGGCGTCCCGCCGGAGTGCAACGAACGCGAATTTTTACGCGAGCTGCAGAACGCGTTGCTGTGGATTAACTTCCGCTTCTATCTGGCACCGCTGTTCTGGTTTGTGGTGGGCGGCGCGTGGGGCCCGGTTCTGCTGATGGGCTATGCGTTTTTACGCGCCTGGCAGAGCTGGCTGGCGCGCTACTTGACCCCGCACGAGCGGTTGCAGTCCGGCATCGACGCCATTCTGCACGTGCTGGACTGGCTGCCGGTGCGGCTGTTCGGGGTGGTTTATGCCCTGATTGGACATGGCGAGAAAGCCCTGCCGGCATGGTTCGCCTCGCTGGGGGATCGCCATACCTCGCAGTATCTGGTGTTAACGCGTCTGGCGCAGTTCTCCCTGGCGCGTGAGCCGCATACCGATAAGATCGAAACGCCGAAAGCAGCCGTTTCAATGGCCAAGAAAACCTCTTTTGTGGTGGTGGTGATTGTGGCGCTGCTGACGATTTACGGCACGCTGATCTAAACCAGCGTGCCGCAGGTCTTACACTGTATCCGCTGACGGGATGCCAAATTCAGGCATCCCGTTTTCATTCCAGCGAATCAGTTTCAGGCGGGTGTGGCGGTTCGGATCGTAGAGCGGGTCGCCCTCGATTTCGGTGTAATTACGTGCATGGTAAATCAGCACGTCTTCGCCGTCCGGTGTTTGGGTAAAGCTGTTGTGCCCCGGGCCGTACTGGCGATTTTCGTAGCTGGTGGTGAACACCGGCTGCGGCGATTTATGCCAGTTCTCCGGGTTCTGCGGGTCGGCATTGAGGTCGATCCACAGCAGCCCCATGCAGTAGTTTTCATCCGTGGCGCTGGCGGAGTAGCTGATAAACAACCGCTCGCCGTGGAACAGCACCGCCGGGCCTTCGTTGACCCAGAACCCACGGCACTCCCAGTCATACTCTGGTTTACTGAGCATTACCGGCTTGCCTTTTAGCGTCCAGGGATTCTCCATTTCGCACAGGTACAGGTTCGAGTTACCGGTGATATCCGGGGCTTTTTGCGCCCAGAGGTACCAGCGTTTCCCCTGGTGAACAAAGGTGGTCGCATCCAGCGCAAAGGTATCGAACGGGGTTTCGATCTGCCCTTTCTCGACCCAGGTGCCGGTGAGCGGGTCGCTGTCGGTACACTCCAGGGCGAACATCCGGTGCTGGAACATCCCGAGCTTATCCAGTGCCTGGGTGTGCGTCGCGGCAAAATAGATGTACCACTTGCCGTCAATGCTGTGCAGTTCCGGGGCCCAGATCAGCTGACTCATTGGGCCGGTGGCCGGCTTGCGCCAGACCACCACTTCATCGGCGCTGCGTAACCCTTCCAGCGTGTTGGCGCGACGGATCGCCAGCCGGTCGTATTCCGGCACCGAGGCAATAAAGTAGTATTGCCCTTCATGATGAAGAATGTACGGGTCAGCACGTTGTTCAATAAACGGGTTTGGCCAGGTTTGCATTCGGCTTTCCTTATTTAGTCTCAGCGGCTTTGAGTTCCTGAAAATCGTTCAGCTCGCGATAGTTGTTCCGGCGTTTTTCCAGGTCTTCCTGAATCTGCTTCATGGTTTCGCGATCGACCTTCAGCAGACGAACCACGCCCGCGGTAATGAGGTACCCGACGCCAGGAATCACGGTAAAGAGCAGCACGATGCCGTTGATGGCGTCCGCGCTTTGCGCTTTTGCACCCGCGTCGTAACCGTACCAGGAGAGCAGGAAGCCCACCATCGCCCCGGCAATCGCCAGCCCCAGCTTGAGGAAGAAGATGTTGCCGGAGAAGCTGATCCCGGTGATGCGTTTACCGGTTTTCCATTCGCCGTAGTCATCCACGTCGGCCATCAGCGACCAGTGCAGCGGAGACGGGATCTGGTGCAGGATGTTCAGCAGGAAGTAGAGCACCACAATGGTCACGGTGGCTTGCGGGTCGAAGAAGTAGAAGGCGCAGGAGAAAATCGCCAGGGCGATGTTGGTCCAGAAGAAGACCTTCAGCTTACACCAGCGGTCGGTCAGCACTTTTGCCAGCACGCTGCCGAGCATCATGCCCACCACGCCCAGGCTTATAAACAGGGTAGCGAAGTGGGTGCTCTGGCCCATGACCCAGGTGACGTAATACATGGTTGCCGCCATGCGGATAAAGCCCGGGCAGACGTTGCACAGGGTCAGCAGCAGAATGCGGACCCACTGGTCGTTCTTCCACACGTCTTTCAGATCGTTTTTCAGTTCGTCATTGGTTTGCACCGCCGGACGCACGCGCTCGCGCACGGTAGAGAAGCTGAACAGGAACATGCAGGTGCCAATCAGCGCCAGCACGGTCATCGCCATCTGGTAGCCTTTAGCTTTGTCCTCGCCGCCGAACCAGTCGGCCATCGGCAGCAGCGTCAGCGACAGCAGCAGCGTGGCGATGCCGACCATCACGAAGCGGTAGGACTGACAGGCCACGCGCTCTTTCGGATCGTTGGTGATCACGCCGCCCAGCGAGCAGTAAGGAATATTGATGGCCGTATAGGTCAGAGAGAGCAGGAAGTAGGTAACAAAGGCATAGATAACTTTGCTGTTGTAGGTCCAGTCCGGGGTGGTAAACATCAGGATGCTGAACAGCGCATAGGGGAAGGCGATCCATAAAAGCCATGGACGAAAACGCCCATACTTACTGCGGGTACGATCGGCAATGGCGCCCATAATCGGGTCGGTAACGGCATCGATGACGCGTACGGAGAGCAGCAGCACGCCCACCAGCGCCGGGGCCAGGCCGAAAATATCCGTATAAAAATAGTTAACAAACAACATGATGGCGCCAAAGATGATATTGCATCCGGCATCCCCCATTCCATAGCCGATCTTTTCTTTTACTGACAGTTTATTGTTATCCATCGACGATTCTCCGAGTTACGGTATGGAGAGAATTATTCGCTACCAAAGCAAAATATGCGTTGCAGTTTAACGTCGGTGATATGGATAAAATGGCTGTAGACGGGAAAGTGTGAGGAAGGTAACAACCCTCTGCGTCCGGCGGGACGCAGAGGGGTAGAACATTAATGCGCTTTTACGGCTTTGGCATTTTTCTCTTTAAACATATAGCCGACGCCGAGGATGATAATCCAGACCGGGATCAGGTAGACCGAAATCGCCATGCCCGGGGTCATCAGCATGATAATCAGCACCGCCGCCATGAAGAGCAGACAGACCCAGTTACCCAGCGGGTAGAGCAGGGCAGGGAAGCGCGTTTTCACGCCCTGCTGCTGCTTCGCACGACGGAATTTCATGTGTGCCAGGCTAATCATCGCCCAGTTGATTACCAGGGCGGAAACCACCAGCGCCATCAGCAGGCCGAAGGCCGATTCCGGTGCCAGGTAGTTGATCAGCACGCACAGCGCTGTCACAACCGCCGACACGATAATGGTGTTAACCGGCACGCCACGCTTATCGACATTGAGCAGCGCTTTCGGGGCGTTGCCCTGCTGGGCCAGGCCGAACAGCATACGGCTGTTGCAGTAAACGCAGCTGTTATAGACCGACAGCGCCGCGGTCAGTACCACTACGTTCAGGGCGTTAGCCACGAAGGTGTCGCCCAGCTCGTGGAAGATCAGGACAAACGGGCTGGTGTCAGCGGTGACGCGGGTCCACGGCAGCAGGGAAAGCAGCACGGCCAGCGAGCCCACATAGAAGATCAGGATACGGTAGATCACCTGGTTGGTCGCTTTCGGGATGCTCTGCTCCGGGTTGTCTGCTTCAGCGGCGGTGATACCCACCAGCTCCAGACCACCGAAGGAGAACATAATGATCGCCATCATCATGACCAGACCGGTCATACCGTGCGGCAGGAAGCCGCCCTGATCCCAGAGGTTGCTCACGCTGGCCTGCGGACCGCCGTTGCCGCTGAACAGCAGCCAGCCGCCAAACAGGATCATCGCCACAACCGCGATAACTTTAATAATGGCGAACCAGAACTCCATCTCACCGAACACTTTCACGTTGGTGAGGTTAATGGCGTTGATCACCACGAAGAAGACCGCCGCGGAGACCCAGGTCGGGATCTCAGGCCACCAGAACTGGACGTATTTACCGACCGCGGTCAGTTCCGCCATCGCCACCAGCACATACAGCACCCAGTAGTTCCAGCCGGACGCGAATCCGGCAAAGCTGCCCCAGTATTTATAGGCAAAATGGCTGAAGGAACCGGCTACCGGCTCTTCGACCACCATTTCACCCAGCTGACGCATAATAAGAAAGGCGATAAAACCGGCAATGGCGTAACCCAGAATAATTCCCGGACCGGCAGACTGAATAACCGATGCGCTGCCCAGAAACAGGCCGGTACCGATAGCGCCACCGAGAGCAATAAGCTGAATATGGCGGTTTTTAAGGCCGCGCTTCAGCTGATCGCCGTGCTGTTGACCATCCATTATGAAACCTCGTGTGTGGTTGTTATGTTCACGCTCTGGCGTGTGTAATTATGAAATTCCATTTCATGTATTTATTAGTTTACGGTTCAATTGGCTGAAAAAACCGGATGTGTCTTCCGTATTCGGAAGAATAGTGTTAAGCGACGGCGAATGCACCTGCTTTATGCGAGGAGAAAGCGAGTTCGAATAAAAAGAAAGCATTTGTAAATCGTCCCGTTTAAGTCCCTTTATCAACCTATAGAATAAAAATGCTCCATAAGTGGGCAGTTTTTCACTTTTTGCTCCGCTAAATCGGTTCAGATCGCACTTTTCCCCGTTTCGATAAAGTTAAAACTGCCTCTTTGGGAGTAATCAATTCATTTGTGCAGAGTTACATTTTTGAAACGTTATTTCTGTAAGGTTGTTAAAATAAGCAGGGTTTACTGATTTCGGTCAAAACCAATATGGACAGAAGGTGAATACTTTGTTACTTTAGCGATACGAATATGAAATTGGTAAGACCAATTGACTCCGGGCAAAAAGGCGTAAGACAGGGAATATGGCCTACAGCAAAATTCGCCAACCAAAATTATCCGATGTGATTGAGCAGCAGCTGGAGTTTTTGATCCTTGAGGGGACCCTGCGCCCCGGTGAAAAACTGCCACCTGAACGCGAACTGGCTAAACAGTTCGACGTTTCCCGTCCCTCGCTGCGTGAGGCGATCCAACGTCTCGAAGCCAAGGGCTTACTGCTTCGTCGCCAGGGTGGCGGAACCTTTGTGCAAAACAGCCTGTGGCAGAGTTTCAGCGACCCGTTAGTGGAGCTGCTCTCCGACCACCCAGAATCCCAGTTCGATCTGCTTGAGACCCGTCACGCGCTGGAAGGCATCGCGGCTTATTACGCGGCGCTGCGCAGCAATGATGAAGATCGTGAACGCATTCGCGAACTCCATCAGGCCATTGAACGGGCCCAACAGTCCGGCGATCTCGACGCCGAGTCCGACGCCGTCGTCCAGTATCAAATTGCCGTCACTGAAGCAGCCCACAACGTGGTGCTCCTCCATCTGCTACGCTGCATGGAGCCAATGCTTGCCCAGAACGTTCGTCAGAATTTTGAATTGTTGTATGCCCGTCGGGAGATGCTCCCGCTGGTCAGCAACCATCGCACTCGTGTATTCGAGGCGATAATGGCCGGGGAGCCGGAGCAGGCGCGTGAAGCGTCGCACCGTCACCTGGCTTTCATTGAGGAAATCTTGCTGGACCGCAGCCGTGAACAGAGTCGTAGAGAACGTTCACTGCGCCGCATACAGCAACGAAAGGATTAAGCGCCAGTTTTTTAGAGCGCGGCAACTAAACGCAGAACCTGTCTTATTGTGTTCTTGCCCAAGAATACAATGGGACAGGTTCCAGACAAATCAACGTATTAGATAGATAAGGAATACCCCCATGTCAGAACGTCTCCAAAATGACGTGGATCCGATCGAAACTCGCGACTGGCAACAGGCGATCGAATCGGTCATCCGTGAAGAAGGTGTTGAGCGCGCTCAGTATCTGATTGAACAGATGCTTTCTGAAGCCCGCAAAGGTGGCGTGAAAGTAGCTGCAGGTGCAGGGGCTAATAACTACGTAAACACGATTGCCGTCGAAGACGAACCGGAATACCCGGGCAATCTAGATCTGGAACGCCGCATCCGTTCTGCAATTCGCTGGAACGCCATCATGACCGTTCTGCGCGCGTCCAAAAAAGATCTGGAGCTGGGCGGCCACATGGCTTCCTTCCAGTCTTCTGCAACCGTTTATGAAGTGTGCTTCAACCACTTCTTCCGCGCGCGCACCGAGAAAGACGGCGGCGACCTGGTGTACTTCCAGGGCCACATCTCTCCGGGCGTCTACGCACGTGCGTTCCTGGAAGGTCGTCTGACTGAAGAGCAGATGAACAACTTCCGTCAGGAAGTTCACGGTAAAGGCCTGTCTTCTTATCCGCACCCGAAACTGATGCCAGAATTCTGGCAGTTCCCGACCGTATCCATGGGTCTGGGTCCAATCGGTGCGATCTACCAGGCTAAATTCCTGAAATATCTGGAACACCGTGGTCTGAAAGACACCTCTCAGCAGACCGTTTACGCCTTCCTGGGCGACGGCGAAATGGATGAGCCAGAATCTAAAGGTGCGATCACCATCGCGACCCGTGAGAAGCTGGACAACCTGTGCTTCATCATCAACTGTAACCTGCAGCGTCTGGATGGTCCGGTAACCGGTAACGGCAAGATCATCAACGAACTGGAAGGCATCTTCGCAGGTGCTGGCTGGAACGTGATTAAAGTCATGTGGGGCGGTCGTTGGGATGAGCTGCTGCGTAAAGACACCAGCGGTAAGCTGCTTCAGCTGATGCAGGAAACCGTTGACGGCGACTACCAGACCTTCAAATCCAAAGACGGTGCCTACGTACGTGAGCACTTCTTCGGTAAATACCCTGAGACCGCAGCGCTGGTTGCAGACTGGACTGACGATCAGATCTGGGCCCTGAACCGTGGTGGTCACGATCCGAAGAAAGTCTACGCTGCACTGAAAAAAGCGCAGGAAACCAAAGGCAAAGCAACTGTAATCCTGGCTCATACCGTTAAAGGTTATGGCATGGGTGACACTGCCGAAGGTAAAAACATCGCGCACCAGGTTAAGAAAATGAACATGGACGGCGTGCGTTATATCCGCGACCGTTTCAACGTTCCAGTGACCGACGAGCAGGTTGAAAACCTCTCTTACATCACCTTCCCTGAAGGTTCCGAAGAGCACACCTATCTGCACGCTCAGCGTCAGAAACTGAACGGCTACCTGCCGTCCCGTCAGGTGAACTTCACTGAGAAACTGGAACTGCCAGCGCTGGAAGACTTCTCTCAGCTGCTGGAAGAGCAGAACAAAGAGATCTCCACCACTATCGCCTTCGTGCGTGCCCTGAACGTGATGCTGAAGAACAAGTCGATCAAAGATCGTCTGGTTCCAATCATTGCTGACGAAGCGCGTACCTTCGGTATGGAAGGTCTGTTCCGTCAGATCGGTATCTACAGCCCGAACGGTCAGCAGTACACCCCGCAGGACCGCGAGCAGGTTGCATACTACAAAGAAGACGAGAAAGGTCAGATCCTGCAGGAAGGTATCAACGAGCTGGGTGCAGGCGCATCCTGGCTGGCTGCTGCGACCTCTTACAGCACTAACAACCTGCCGATGATCCCGTTCTACATCTACTACTCCATGTTCGGTTTCCAGCGTATCGGTGACCTGTGCTGGCAGGCTGGCGACCAACAGGCTCGCGGCTTCCTGGTAGGTGGTACTTCCGGTCGTACGACCCTGAACGGTGAAGGTCTGCAGCACGAAGATGGTCACAGCCACATTCAGTCTCTGACTATCCCTAACTGTATCTCTTACGACCCGTCGTACGCGTACGAAGTGGCAGTCATCATGCATGACGGTCTGACCCGTATGTACGGTGAAGCGCAAGAGAACATTTACTACTACATCACCACCCTGAACGAAAACTACCACATGCCGGCCATGCCAGCAGGTGCCGAGGAAGGTATCCGTAAAGGTATCTACAAACTCGAAACCGTTGCAGGTAGCAAAGGTAAAGTTCAGCTGCTGGGCTCCGGCTCTATCCTGCGTCACGTCCGTGAAGCAGCACAGATCCTGGCGAACGACTACGGCGTAGGTTCTGACGTTTACAGCGTAACCTCCTTCACCGAACTGGCACGTGATGGCCAGGATTGTGAGCGCTGGAACATGCTGCACCCAATGGAAACCCCACGCGTTCCGTACATCGCTCAGGTGATGAACGACGCGCCAGCGGTGGCTTCTACTGACTATATGAAACTGTTCGCTGAGCAGGTTCGTACTTACGTACCAGCTGATGACTATCGCGTTCTGGGTACTGACGGCTTCGGTCGTTCAGACAGCCGCGAAAACCTGCGTCACCACTTCGAAGTTGATGCTTCTTACGTGGTTGTAGCAGCACTGGGCGAACTGGCTAAACGTGGCGAAATCGATAAGAAAGTGGTTGCGGATGCAATTACCAAATTCAACATCGATGCAGAAAAAGTTAACCCGCGTCTGGCGTAAGAGGTAAAAGAATAATGGCTATCGAAATCAATGTACCGGACATCGGGGCTGATGAAGTTGAAATCACCGAGATCCTGGTCAAACCAGGCGACAAAGTTGAAGCTGAACAGTCGCTGATCACCGTAGAAGGCGACAAAGCCTCTATGGAAGTCCCGTCTCCACAGGCTGGCATCGTTAAAGAGATCAAAGTCTCTGTTGGCGATAAAACCGAGACTGGCAAACTGATCATGATTTTCGATTCCGCCGACGGTGCAGCAGCTGCTGCACCTGCGCAGGAAGAGAAGAAAGAAGCCGCTCCGGCCGCCGCTGCTCCAGCAGCTGCCGCGAGCGCGAAAGAAGTCAACGTGCCTGACATCGGCGGTGACGAAGTTGAAGTCACTGAGATCCTGGTGAAAGTAGGCGATACCGTTGCGGCCGAGCAGTCTCTGATCACCGTAGAAGGCGACAAAGCCTCTATGGAAGTCCCGGCGCCGTTCGCGGGTACCGTTAAAGAGATCAAGATCAACACCGGCGACAAAGTGTCTACCGGCTCCCTGATCATGGTCTTCGAAGTGGCAGGCGCAGCGCCTGCTACTGCCCCGGCTCAGGCTGCTGCTCCGGCACCGGCTGCTGCTCCAGCTGCGGCTGGCGGTGCGAAAGACGTTAACGTACCGGACATCGGCGGTGACGAAGTTGAAGTGACCGAAGTGATGGTGAAAGTGGGCGACAAAGTCGCTGCTGAACAGTCACTGATCACCGTTGAAGGCGACAAAGCTTCTATGGAAGTGCCTGCGCCGTTCGCGGGTACCGTTAAAGAGATCAAAATCAGCACCGGCGACAAAGTGTCTACCGGCTCCCTGATTATGGTCTTCGAAGTGGAAGGCGCTGCGCCTGCTGCGGCTCCGGCTGCCGCTGCCGCTCCGGCACCTGCTGCTGCACCGGCTCAGGCTGCTAAACCTGCGGCACCAGCTGCGAAAGCGGAAGGCAAATCTGAGTTCGCTGAAAATGACGCTTACGTCCACGCGACTCCGCTGATTCGTCGCCTGGCGCGCGAATTTGGTGTAAACCTGGCGAAAGTGAAAGGCACCGGCCGGAAAGGTCGTATCCTGCGCGAAGACGTTCAGGCTTACGTGAAAGACGCGGTGAAACGCGCCGAAGCTGCACCTGCTGCAGCCACCGGTGGCGGTATCCCGGGCATGCTGCCATGGCCGAAAGTGGACTTCAGCAAGTTCGGCGAAATCGAAGAAGTGGAACTGGGCCGTATCCAGAAGATCTCTGGTGCGAACCTGAGCCGTAACTGGGTGATGATCCCGCATGTTACTCACTTCGATAAAACTGATATCACCGATCTGGAAGCGTTCCGTAAACAGCAGAACGCCGAAGCTGAGAAGCGTAAACTGGACGTGAAATTCACCCCAGTGGTCTTCATCATGAAAGCTGTTGCTGCGGCGCTTGAGCAGATGCCACGCTTCAACAGCTCCCTGTCCGAAGACGGCCAGAAGCTGACGCTGAAGAAATACATCAACATCGGTGTTGCGGTTGATACGCCAAATGGTCTGGTTGTTCCGGTCTTCAAAGACGTGAACAAGAAGAGCATCACTGAGCTGTCCCGTGAACTGACCGTGATCTCCAAGAAAGCGCGTGATGGTAAGCTGACTGCCGGCGAAATGCAGGGCGGCTGCTTCACTATCTCCAGCATCGGCGGCCTGGGCACCACCCACTTCGCGCCGATCGTGAACGCGCCGGAAGTGGCGATCCTCGGTGTCTCCAAGTCTGCGATGGAGCCGGTGTGGAATGGTAAAGAGTTTATGCCGCGTCTGATGATGCCGATTTCTCTCTCCTTCGACCACCGCGTGATCGACGGTGCTGATGGTGCGCGCTTCATTACCATCATCAACAACACCCTGAGCGACATTCGCCGCCTGGTGATGTAATCGAAGAGCCGGCCTGACGGCCGGCTTTTTTCTGGTAATCTCATGCAGTTCGTGAGTTTATTGGCGAAAGCAAAAATTCGTGAGCCGTTTGTTGTTTCAAAATTGTTAACAATTTTGTAAAATGCGAGCGGATAGAACGACCCGGTGGACGACGGGTATAAATTAAGAGGTCATGATGAGCACAGAAATCAAAACTCAGGTCGTAGTACTTGGGGCAGGCCCGGCAGGTTATTCCGCAGCATTCCGTGCAGCGGATTTAGGTCTGGAAACCGTCATCGTAGAACGTTACAACACCCTCGGTGGTGTTTGTCTGAACGTCGGCTGTATCCCTTCTAAAGCGCTGCTGCACGTAGCCAAAGTTATCGAAGAAGCCAAAGCGCTGGCTGAACACGGTATCGTCTTCGGCGAGCCGAAAACCGATATCGACAAGATTCGTACCTGGAAAGAGAAAGTTATCACTCAGCTGACCGGCGGTCTGGCCGGTATGGCCAAAGGCCGTAAAGTGAAAGTGGTAAACGGTCTGGGTAAATTTACCGGGGCAAACACCCTGGAAGTGGAAGGCGAAAACGGCAAAACCGTGATCAACTTCGACAACGCGATCATCGCGGCGGGCTCCCGTCCGATCGAACTGCCATTCATTCCACATGAAGATCCACGCGTGTGGGACTCCACCGATGCGCTGGAGCTGAAAACCGTTCCTGAACGCCTGCTGGTTATGGGTGGCGGTATCATCGGTCTGGAAATGGGCACCGTATACCATGCGCTGGGTTCACAGATTGACGTGGTTGAAATGTTTGACCAGGTTATCCCGGCTGCTGACAAAGACATCGTTAAAGTCTTCACCAAACGCATCAGCAAGAAGTTCAACCTGATGCTGGAAACCAAAGTGACTGCCGTTGAAGCGAAAGAAGACGGTATTTACGTTTCCATGGAAGGCAAAAAAGCCCCATCCGAGCCACAGCGTTACGACGCCGTGCTGGTGGCTATCGGCCGTGTGCCGAACGGTAAAAACCTGGAAGCAGGCGCAGCGGGCGTGGAAGTTGACGACCGTGGCTTCATCCGCGTTGACAAGCAGCTGCGCACCAACGTGCCGCACATCTTTGCTATCGGCGATATCGTCGGTCAGCCAATGCTGGCGCACAAAGGTGTTCACGAAGGCCACGTTGCCGCAGAAGTTATTGCCGGCATGAAGCACTACTTCGATCCGAAAGTGATCCCATCTATCGCTTACACCGAGCCAGAAGTTGCCTGGGTGGGTCTGACCGAGAAAGAAGCGAAAGAGAAAGGCATCAGCTACGAAACCGCCACCTTCCCGTGGGCTGCTTCTGGCCGTGCTATCGCTTCCGACTGCGCAGACGGTATGACCAAACTGATCTTCGACAAAGAGACTCACCGTGTGATCGGTGGTGCGATTGTCGGCACCAACGGCGGCGAGCTGCTGGGTGAGATCGGTCTGGCGATCGAAATGGGCTGTGACGCTGAAGACATCGCGCTGACCATCCACGCTCACCCGACTCTGCACGAGTCTGTTGGCCTGGCGGCAGAAGTGTTCGAAGGCAGCATCACCGACCTGCCAAACGCGAAAGCGAAGAAGAAGTAATTTTCTTCCGGCATGAAAAAAGCGGCTCTCGAGCCGCTTTTTTTTATCCTGCAAAACCTACTGCGCCACCAGTTGCCAGCCATCGCCCGGGTTAAAGGTCGGCATCGCTTTCGCTTCCTCCGCTGACTTCTCGCCCAGATTGGCCTGCCACACCCGATCGTCGCCGTTAATCATAAAGCTCATCACTCCGGTCTCGCCGTAGCTCACCGGCCAGGCGATCATCGCAAAGCCTGATTTGCTGTCCGGCAGGATGCGGAAATGGTAGCCGTGATACCCCTGACCCGGCTCTTTCGGGCTGAAGGCCGGGCCGAGCGGGCTGGGCGTTTCACCGGGTTTCACCGGCCAGTAGAGCCCGTCTTTTTTACCCTCGCTGCTGACAATTTTCTGCGCATACTGGGTGGTGAGGGCGTAATAGCTCTCCTGCGCATCCACGTAAGCGTGCAGCGCCTCGATGGCGGCCAGCTCGTTGCGGCCCACTTCGCGGTTGAGGATCTCCTCTTTGGCTTCCTGCATATCGAACTGCCAGCCCTCGGCGCGTTTCACCACCGGGATTGGCAGCTGCCAGTGGTACTCGCCCACGGTGAGCCAGGCCATGTCGCCGTCGATCACCGTGTGATGGTTCACCTGCCAGTCGCGCTTAAAGCGATCCACCGCTTCCGGGTCAACGCCATCGGACGGTAAAAAGGTGCGCCAGTCCTCGCCGAGCAGGTTGCCGAGCTCTTTGTCGTTCTGCTCGTTAATCGCCTTCGCCAGCGCATCGGTTGCCTGTTCGGGCGTGCTGAAATGCTGTTGGGCAAAGACGCCGGTCGATACCATGAACAGCATCATTGCGCTAAGTAATTTACTTTTCATTGTCGTCTCCCTTAACGATGACGTAGTTCACGGTGTTCACCGCCGCCCCGGCGTTCAGACATCTGGGCTCTGCCGCCGCTGCGCTGTTCCAGATTGCGGGCCGACTGCTGACGGCTCTGCATCCCACGCTGCTGCTGCGCCTGCCAGTTGGCCGAGCGGCTGTCGTTGCCGCTGAGGGCGTTGGCCCGCTGGTGCGTCTGCGTTGCCCGCTGCCGGGTCTGCTCGCTGCGCTGTTGCGGCTGCGTCTTGCGGGCGGTCTCATGACGTGTCGCCGTACGCTGGGTATTGCTTTCCCGTTTTGCGGTATGCGGGCGATCGCTGTCGTATCCCCGGTAGTTATCGCGCCGGGAGATCTGGTTCAGCTGCTGGTTTGCCGCCTGACGCTGCCCGTCACGGGTGGCCGGACGCGCCGTCTGGGACAGATTTTTGCCCGTTGAACGCTCCATCTGGGTCATTGCCGCCTGGCGCTGGGCGTCGCGATTAACCGTACTTTGCGGCGTTGTGGCCCTGAGGCTGGTATTGGCGGTCCGGCGCACGGCGGTGTTGTTCTGCGGATAGCGGTTATTCAGCTGGCTGGTGGCGTAGGACACGCCGCCGCGATAGGCCGGGTTGTGCTGCCAGCCGCGGTTGGCATCCAGTCGCGCGCCACTGATTTTATTGAAGTTATCCACGTTGATGTTGATGTTGTTATCGCCATTACGCGAATAGCCACCGTGGTGATCGCCCCCATGATGGTCGTGATCCCAGTCATCATCGTCATCCCAGTCGATATTGCTGAAGATGGCGTAGGTCGTGGCGACCCCGAGGCTGAAGCCCAGCCCTTTGACCAGGCTGTCGGTGAACTGCTCCCCCGGAGGCGGCGGCAGATAGACCGGTGGGTAACTGGTGTTCGGCCAGGTGCCGTAAACCGTGCTGGGGTTGTAGGTCGGGACGTACACTACCTGCGGATCGGCGGATTCAATCTTGATGACCGTCGGGGCAGGAGATGATGTCGACGTTGAGGTTGAGGTCGAAGCAGAGGCTTTTGGTGGTTCGGTTTTCGCCACCGTCGTCACCGTCTGCTGCGGCGTGGACTGCAGCGCGCCGGTCTGCTGCGCCAGCAGGCGTAAGCGCTGAACGGAGTCCATCACATCCTTCGGCTGGGCAAGAAACGCGTCGCCGAGATTCTGCACCCAGGGCGGATTTTCCCCCATCAGCGACATCAGCTGCGGGAAGGCGACCAGCGATTTCACGCTCGGATCCCAGGGCTGCCCCGCGACGGCCTGCACCGCCGCATCCCCCTGCATGCGGGGATTATCCCGCGACCACTGGGCCGCCTGGATCACATTCGCCGGATAGGTGGCGGCCATCAACACTTGCGACAGCAGCGCGTCCGGGTAGAGGGCAACCGGGGCAACCCACTGATCGATTTGCGCTGCGGTGTAGGCCACCGGCACCTGAGGTACAGCCGCCGGGGCGGTTTGCGCTGTCGGCGCGGGCTGTACGGGTGGCGGTGGCTGAGTGAGGGTATCCGGTGCGCGGCTATTAACGTAGACAACGCCTGAGGCGGCTAACAGCCCGGCGCTACACAGGAGAGCAAGCAGATGTGGCTTAAGGGGCAACTTCATAATAAGACTCCGACGAGAGCGAGGCCGTAAGGCGTTGACGCGAGTATAGGCCGCCGGGTAATCCTTTTTTGACTTAAACAGGGAACCGTTTTATAGAGTCGGGAAAAGAGTGTGAGCAGTTATTACACAGATTATATCCGATGACGCAGAATCCGTTGGGGTTTCAAAAGACACTCGCAAGCTGCTTTTTTGCGGAGAAAATTCTTCCCGCCTCGCCGCTATACCATGCTTAACGATTCAGCAAACAATTTAATGTTGCTTTTTTGTAAACGGATTAACACTGTGTGAAAATCCTGCTATGCTGCCCGACGCGGTATCGGGCATTTACCCTACAAACTGCTGTCTCACAGGAGCGTGAAGAGAACGCCGGCCGCATATGACAATGAGAGCGAGGAGAACCGTCGTGCTAGAAGAATACCGTAAGCACGTAGCAGAACGTGCCGCCGAGGGGATTGTACCGAAACCCTTAGATGCTACCCAGATGGCTGGGCTCGTCGAGCTGCTGAAGAATCCGCCACAAGGCGAAGAAGAATTCCTGTTAGATCTGTTGATCAACCGTGTACCGCCAGGCGTCGATGAAGCCGCCTACGTCAAAGCCGGTTTCCTTGCTGCGATTGCCAAAGGCGACGCAACCTCCCCACTGGTTACCCCTGAAAAAGCGATTGAACTGCTCGGCACCATGCAGGGTGGTTATAACATTCATCCGCTGATTGATGCGCTGGACAGCGATACGCTGGCGCCGATTGCCGCCAAAGCCCTGTCCCATACGCTGCTGATGTTCGATAACTTCTATGACGTCGAAGAGAAAGCGAAAGCGGGCAATACCTACGCGAAGCAGGTCATGCAGTCCTGGGCTGACGCTGAATGGTTCCTGAGCCGCCCTGCGCTGGCGGAAAAAATGACCGTCACCGTCTTCAAGGTGACCGGCGAAACCAACACCGATGACCTCTCTCCGGCGCCGGATGCCTGGTCACGCCCGGATATCCCACTGCACGCCCTGGCGATGCTGAAAAACGCCCGTGAAGGCATTGAGCCGGATCAGCCGGGTGCCGTAGGCCCGATCAAGCAGATCGAAGCGCTGCAGCAGAAAGGTTTCCCGCTGGCCTACGTCGGTGACGTCGTCGGTACCGGTTCTTCCCGTAAATCCGCGACCAACTCCGTGCTGTGGTTTATGGGCGATGACATCCCTCACGTGCCGAACAAGCGCGGCGGCGGTCTGTGCCTCGGCGGCAAAATTGCCCCTATCTTCTTCAACACCATGGAAGATGCTGGCGCACTGCCAATCGAAGTTGACGTGAATAACCTGAACATGGGCGACGTGATTGACGTGTACCCGTTCAAAGGCGAAGTGCGCAACCACGAAACCAACGAACTGCTGGCAAGCTTTGAGCTGAAAACCGACGTGCTGATCGACGAAGTGCGTGCCGGTGGCCGTATCCCGCTGATCATCGGTCGCGGCCTGACCACCAAGGCGCGTGAAGCGCTGGGTCTGCCGCACAGCGACGTATTCCGTCAGGCGAAAGACGTTGCGGAAAGCAACCGTGGTTACTCTCTGGCGCAAAAAATGGTGGGTCGCGCATGCGGCGTAGCCGGTATCCGTCCGGGTGCTTACTGCGAGCCGAAGATGACCTCCGTGGGCTCTCAGGATACCACCGGTCCAATGACCCGTGACGAACTGAAAGACCTGGCGTGCCTGGGCTTCTCCTCTGACCTGGTGATGCAGTCCTTCTGCCACACCGCGGCCTATCCGAAGCCGGTTGACGTTACCACGCACCACACGCTGCCGGACTTCATTATGAACCGTGGCGGTGTCTCCCTGCGTCCAGGCGACGGCGTGATCCACTCCTGGCTGAACCGCATGCTGCTGCCGGATACCGTCGGTACCGGTGGTGACTCCCACACCCGTTTCCCGATTGGGATCTCCTTCCCGGCGGGCTCTGGTCTGGTGGCCTTTGCCGCTGCAACCGGCGTGATGCCGCTGGACATGCCGGAATCCGTACTGGTGCGTTTCAAAGGTAAAATGCAGCCGGGCATCACCCTGCGCGACCTGGTTCATGCCATTCCGCTGTATGCCATCAAACAGGGCCTGCTGACCGTTGAGAAGAAAGGTAAGAAAAACATCTTCTCTGGCCGCATCCTCGAGATTGAAGGTCTGCCGGATCTGAAAGTGGAGCAGGCGTTCGAACTGACCGATGCCTCCGCTGAGCGTTCCGCTGCGGGCTGTACCATCAAGCTGAACCAGGCGCCAATCGAAGAGTACCTGACCTCCAACATCGTGCTGCTGAAGTGGATGATCGCTGAAGGCTACGGCGACCGTCGTACCCTGGAGCGTCGTATTCAGGGCATGGAGAAATGGCTGGCGGATCCACAGCTGCTGGAAGCCGATGCTGACGCAGAATACGCGGCGGTTATCGACATCGATCTGGCCGACATCAAAGAGCCAATCCTGTGTGCACCGAACGATCCAGACGACGCGCGTCTGCTCTCTGACGTCCAGGGCGACAAGATCGACGAAGTGTTCATCGGTTCCTGTATGACCAACATCGGTCACTTCCGTGCTGCCGGTAAACTGCTGGATACCCACAAAGGCCAGCTGCCGACCCGTCTGTGGGTGGCACCGCCAACCCGTATGGACGCGGCTCAGCTGACCGAAGAGGGCTACTACAGCGTGTTCGGTAAGAGCGGGGCGCGTATCGAAATCCCTGGCTGTTCCCTGTGTATGGGCAACCAGGCGCGCGTGGCTGACGGTGCGACTGTGGTTTCCACCTCAACCCGTAACTTCCCGAACCGTTTAGGTACCGGTGCAAACGTCTACCTGGCCTCTGCGGAGCTGGCGGCAGTTGCGGCGCTGATTGGCAAGCTGCCAACGCCGGAAGAGTACCAGACCTTTGTGGCGCAGGTAGATAAGACCGCGGTAGATACCTATCGCTATCTGAACTTCGATCAGCTCTCTCAGTACACCGAGAAGGCTGACGGGGTGATCTTCCAGACAGCAGTATAATCACCGCACCCGTCTGAATGCCCGGTGGCGCTACGCTTACCGGGCCTACAAGACCCATCGCAACCGCGGTGGGTTTTTTATTTTCATTCCTTCCACGCGTTCCGCTTTTTTTCTTCCCCTGTGCTGCGATAATTACTTCAAGGGCTTTGCAGAGGAAAATACTATGGATTACGAATTTCTGCGTGATATCACCGGGGTGGTGAAAGTGCGTATGTCGATGGGCCACGAGGTGGTCGGTCACTGGTTCAATGAGGAAGTGAAAGAGAACCTGAGCCTGCTCGATGAAGTGGAACAGGCTGCGCGCGCGATTAAAGGCAGTGAACGATCCTGGCAACGCACCGGGCATGAATACACGCTGTGGATGGATGGCGAAGAGGTGATGGTGCGCGCCAACCTGCTGGAGTTTTCCGGTGACGAGATGGAAGAGGGGATGAACTACTACGATGAAGAGAGCCTGTCGCTGTGCGGCGTGGAAGACTTTCTTCAGGTGGTGGCGGCCTACCGCGATTTCATGAAACAGAAGTAATATCCGGAGCCTCCCTGCTCCGGACGCATCTTATACGGTCGTAATGTTGCGGCCGTAGTAAATTTCGCGCATCTCTTTCCACAGCAGATCGGTAATGACCTTGCGCTCGTCTTCGCTTAAATCTTCCGGCTTTGTGTGGAACATATAGTGCTTCAGGTCGAACTCCTTCAGCAGCATTTTGGTATGGAAGATATTTTCCTGATAGACGTTCACATCCACCATGTCATACAGCGATTTCATGTCCTCAGACATGAAGTTCTGAATCGAGTTAATTTCATGATCGATAAAGTGCTTCATGCCGTTGATATCACGGGTAAAGCCGCGCACGCGGTAATCAATGGTTACGATGTCGGACTCAAGTTGATGAATTAAGTAATTCAGCGCGTTGAGGGGCGAAATCACACCGCAGGTCGACACTTCAATATCGGCACGGAAAGTACATAGCCCGCCTTCCGGGTGACTCTCCGGGTAAGTGTGCACGCAGATATGGCTCTTATCGAGATGGGCCACCACCGCTTCCGGCAGTGGGCCCGGGTGCTCGGTGTTATCGATAAGCGTGGGGTCAACCGGCTCTTCGCTGACCAGAATAGTGACGCTGGCACCCTGGGGCTCATAATCCTGACGGGCGATGTTCAGGATATTGGCGCCGATAATAGAGCAGGTTTCTGACAGGATCTCGGTCAGTCGGTTGGCGTTATAGAGTTCATCGATATAGGCGATATAACCATCGCGCTCTTCCGCCGTTTTCACATAGCAGATATCGTAAATACAAAAACTCAGGCTTTTGGTCAGGTTGTTAAAGCCATGCAGTTTCAGCTTTTTCAATTCATTCACCCCCTCAGAGCGTCTTGCAAATATTGCGGCAAAGCAAAGGCTGCGGTATGGACGGCCGGGTTGTAATAACGGCAGGTCAGATTGGCGTGCTGGAAGCGCGCCTGAATAATGCCGGTAGAGAGATGACGCAGGGCTTCATTATCCGTCGCCCAGGCAAAGGTCATCACGCCGCCGTAGTAGGTCGGGATCGCCGCCTGATAGAAGCTCACGTCGGTAAAGTAATGGCTCAGCTTACGGTGGCTGTCGAGGGCCTCATCCTGCTGCAGGAAGCAGACGCCGTTCTGGGCGACAAAGACGCCGCCGGGGTTCAGACAGCGTTTGCAGCCCTCATAGAACGCAGAGGTAAACAGGCTCTCACCCGGCCCAATCGGATCGGTGCAGTCGGAGATGATCACATCGAAGGTTTGCGTCGTCTGGTTAACAAAATTGACGCCGTCGTCGATCACAAGCGTGAAGCGCGGATCGTCGTAGCTTCCGGCATTGTGATTGGGCAGATACTGGCGGCAGAAGGAGACCACACCGGCGTCAATCTCTACCATGGTGATGCTTTCAATCGTTTTGTGGCGGGACACTTCACGCAGCATAGCGCCGTCGCCGCCGCCGATGATCAGCACATGTTTCGCATTGCCGTGGGCCAGCAATGGTACATGGGTCATCATCTCGTGATAAATGAATTCATCACGCTCGGTGGTTTGCACCACACCATCGAGCGCCATCACCCGGCCAAAGGCCGCGTTTTCGAAAATGATCAGATCCTGATGATCGGTTTTCTCGTGATAGAGCACGTTATCAATGGCAAAGTACTGTCCAAACTGGTCATGCAGCGTTTCGTGCCACAATGTCTTTTCGGCCATGGGATGATACCTCCTTTGTTAACACCCGGTTAAAACGGGCGAAACATCATAGCTAACAATGACCGTGGTTGCACGGTCATCAATTCAGCAAAAGGGCATCGGGAGGGGAGTTACTTAACGTAGGCGAGCAGGCTCAGCGAGTCGCGAGCCAGGGCTTTACATTTTTTTGCCGTGGGAATGCCGATGCCGCTGAGATCGCGGTAGCTGTCTTCACCGAGGGTTTTCATATCGAAACTGTCGTAGTTGCTCAGATCCCACTGGTTCTGCTGAGCAAAGAAGACCAGCGCGCGACGAATCTGACCGTTAGGTAAATTCTGGTAGCCACAGTCGTTTTTCAGAAATACAAACACCGCCGTTAAATCCGCCATGTCTTCGGCTTCATTTTCACTCAGCGCATAGCTGTTTGCGCAACTTATCATCAGGGTGCTGAACAGGATTGTTCGGAAAAACGTCTTCATTGCTTCTACCAATACGTCACGGAAATTCAACGTTAGCACACTTCCCGCCGGTGCGACGATCTTTATTATTTCCGCTTTTCTTGACCTTCCGGCAAGGGGAGGGTTTATGCTCATGGCATCGCCTGCTGCGAATAAGGAGATGAACATGCAACGCCGTGATTTTTTAAAATATTCTGCCGCACTGGGTGTCGCCAGTGCGTTACCGCTGTGGAGCCGAGCTGCTTTTGCCGCTGAGCATCCCGTTCTGCCAATCCCCAATTTACTCACCCCCGATGCGCGTAATCAGGTGAAGCTGGTGGTGCAGGCGGGCAAAACGACCTTCGGACCGCACAACGCCACCACCTGGGGCTACAACGGCAATCTGCTGGGCCCGGCCATTCAGCTACGCAAGGGAAAAGCGTTAACCGTTAATATTCACAACACCCTTAATGAAGAGACCACCGTCCACTGGCATGGTCTGGAAGTGCCGGGCGAGGTGGACGGGGGCCCGCACGGCATCATCAAACCCGGCGGCCAGAGAACGGTGACCTTCACCCCGGAGCAGCGGGCGGCGACCTGCTGGTTCCATCCTCATCAGCACGGAAAAACCGGGCATCAGGTGGCGATGGGGCTCGCCGGGCTGGTGCTGATTGAGGATGACGAAAGCCGCCTGCTGCGCCTGCCAAAGCAGTGGGGCATCGACGATGTGCCGGTGATCGTCCAGGACAAAAAGTTCGCCGCTGACGGGCAGATTGACTATCAGCTGGATGTGATGAGCGCCGCGGTGGGCTGGTTTGGCGATACGCTGCTGACCAACGGCGCGATCTACCCGCAGCATAATGCCCCGAAAGGCTGGCTACGCCTGCGCCTGCTCAACGGTTGTAATGCGCGCTCGCTTAACTTTGCCGCCAGCGATAAACGCCCGCTGTACGTGGTCGCCAGCGACGGAGGGCTACTGGCTGAGCCGGTGAAAGTGACCGAGCTGCCGATGCTGATGGGCGAGCGTTTTGAGGTGCTGGTGGATATCAGCGACGGTAAGGCGTTTGACCTTATGACCCTGCCGGTCAGCCAGATGGGAATGGCGGTGGCGCCGTTCGATAAGCCGCAGCCGGTGTTGCGCATTCAGCCGCTGCTGGTGACGGCTTCCGGCGAGTTGCCGGATACGTTGACCAGCATGCCGGCTCTGCCGTCGCTGGAGGGGCTGACCCAGCGGAAACTGCAGCTGTCGATGGATCCGATGCTCGACATGATGGGCATGCAGGCCTTAATGAAGAAGTACGGCCATCAGGCCATGGCGGGGATGGATCACGGCCAGATGGATCATGGCAATATGGGCGGGATGGATCACAGCATGCATGGGTTCGACTTCCGTAACGGCAACCGAATTAACGGCAAAGCCTTCGATATGCACACGCCGCAGTTCGCGGCCGCGAAAGGGCGGTATGAGCGTTGGACGATCTCGGGGGAAGGGGACATGATGCTGCATCCGTTCCATATTCACGGCACCCAGTTCCGCATCCTGACGGAAAACGGTAAAGCGCCTGCGGTGCATCGCGCGGGCTGGAAGGATACGGTGCGCGTTGAGGGCGGGGTGAGCGAGGTATTAGTGAAGTTCGATCATGACGCGCCGAAAGAGTATGCCTATATGGCGCACTGCCATCTGTTAGAGCATGAAGATACGGGGATGATGCTCGGATTTACGGTGTAAAAAAGCCGGGTGGCGCCTACGCCTTACCCGGCCTACAGTTCTAAAAACGGCAACTTTCGTTGCCGTTTTGCTTTTATTTCTCGTCAGGCAACGCGTAGGCAACAATATAGTCGCCCATCTTCGTGCCAAACGAACCGTGACCACCTGCGGAGATCACCACAAACTGCTTACCATTGGCCTCATAGGTCATTGGCGTGGCTTGTCCACCGGCTGGCAGACGACCCTGCCACAGTTTCTCACCGTTGCTCATGTTGTACGCGCGCAGGTAGTTATCGGCAGTTGCACCAATAAACAGCACGTTACCGGCGGTGGAGATTGGGCCACCCAGCATCGGCATACCCATATTGAACGGCACCGGGATCGGCATCGGGAACGGCATGCTGTCCTGTGGCGTACCAATACGTTTTTTCCATACGACCTGATTGGTTTTCAGATCCAGCGCGGAGATATAACCCCAGGCAGGCTGTTTACACGGCAGGCCAAACGGAGAGAGGAACGGGTTCAGCGTCACGCCGTACGGCACGCCGTACTGCGGCTGAATACCGGATTCGGTACCGGTACCCTGCGCGTCTTTCGGCTGCTCCATTGGGTTGCCCGGACCGCGTGGGATCAGCTTCGAGACAAACGGCAGCGCCATCGGGTTGGCAATCGCCACCTGACGGTTCGGATCCACGGAGATACCGCCCCATTCGAACATCCCCAGGTTACCCGGGAAGACCAGTGTGCCCTGCTCGGACGGTGGTGTGAAGATGCCTTCATAGCGCATCTGGTGGAACATCACGCGACACACCAGCTGGTCAAACATCGTGGCGCCCCACATGTCTGCCCCACTGAGGTCTTTCTTCGGACGGAAGCTCAGATCCGAGAACGGCTGGGTTTTGGTGACGTAGTCGCCTTTCGCTGCGCCCTGCGGAACCGGTTTTTCCGGCGCCGGCACGACCAATTGGCCGTTACGACGATCCAGCACGAAGATATTGCCGGTTTTCGCCGGGGCGTAGATCACCGGTACGGTCTGGCCGTTAACGTTGATGTCCGCCAGCGTCGGCTGGGACGGCATATCCATATCCCACAGATCGTGATGAACGGTCTGGTAGCTCCACGCCAGTTTACCGGTGGTTGCGTTCAGCGCCAGGACAGAGCTGGCATAACGTTCCTGTTCCGGCGTACGGTTACCACCCCAGATATCTGGTGTGGTCACGCCCATCGGCAGGTAGACCAGGTCCAGCTTCGCGTCATAGGCCGCTGGTGCCCAGGAGTTCGGCGAGTTGAAGGTAAAGGTGTGTTCATCCGACGGGATGGCGTTTGGATCTTTCGCGCCCGGATCAAAGGCCCACAGCAGTTTACCGGTGTTGACGTCAAAACCGCGGATAACGCCGGAGGTTTCGCGCACGGAGAAGTTATCCGTTACCGAACCGGCAATCACGATGGTTCTGTCAGTGATGATTGGCGGCGAGGTTGGCTCATACAGACCCGGAGTCTGATCCGGCATGTTGGTCTGCAGATTCAGCACGCCTTTGTTGGCAAAGGTTTCGCACAGCTTGCCGGTTTCGGCGTTGATGGCAAACAGACGACCGTCGTTGACCGGCAGCATAATGCGGCGCGGACAGTCGGCGATCACTTCCGGACTGGCGTTATCAGCGCGTGCTTCGTGGTAAGAGACACCACGGCAGGTCACGTGCTGGAACGAGTTATTGGTCTTCAGCTGCGGATCGAAGTGCCACTTCTCTTTACCGGTGGCCGCATCCAGCGCGAACAGACGCTGGTGAGCCGTACAGAGGTAAAGCATGTTGCCCACTTTAATCGGCGTCACTTCGTTGGTCAGTTCGCCCGGATCGTTGGGTTGCTTCAGGTCGCCGGTACGGAATACCCAGGCCTCTTTCAGCTTATGCACGTTATCGGCATTGATCTGCTTCAGCGGGGAGTAGCGTTGGCCTTCCTGATTACGACCATAGGCAGGCCAGTCGGCATTTGCCACTTCGGAAATCGGTGCGGCAGGGGTGGCGTCGGCATTCAGCGTGCCTTTCACCTCCTGCGGATCGTTAAAGCCAGCCCAGGTCAGGATCCCGCCGCTGATCAGCAGCGCCACGACCAGCGCGGTAACGGCACCGCCGGAGCGCACGAACAGGCGACGCCAGACGAAGGGCAGGATCAGCCAGATACCGAAGAAGACCAGGATATCGCTGCGCGGGGTCAGAGCCCAGAAGTCAAAGCCGACCTCCCAGACGCCCCAGATCATCGTGGCAAGCAGTAAGGCGGCATAAAGCCACAGTGCTGATTGTTTACTGCGCCATAACATCAGGGCGACACCTAACATGACTACGCCAGCAATGGGGTAGTACCAGGAACCACCAATGGCTACCAGCCAGACTCCACCTATTAACAGGTAGAGCCCGCACAGGGCTGCGAACAGCGCTGTTAGCTTCACGAGTAACCGTGAATGTTGAACTTTTGTTTCCGCCATAAAAAGTACTCTTTAAGTTTGTTAATTTTTTGATAGCAATTAAGTATAGGACTTAACAAGTGTGATCGGAATCACAAATCTGGCTTTTATGAACAGATGCGCCAGGAGGATCTATTTGCTGGTATACTTCAGGGCTTATGTAGCGATGCCGGACGTGAAGCCATCGGCATTGAGAAATTCGTTATAAAAACATACGGTTAGTAAAATGAAACATACTGTTGAAGTGATGATCCCGGAAGCGGAGATCAAAGCGCGTATCGCCGAACTCGGTCGTCAGATCACCGAACACTATAAAGACAGCGGCAGCGAGATGGTGCTGGTGGGTCTGTTACGCGGTTCCTTCATGTTTATGGCCGATCTCTGCCGCGAAGTGCAGGTCTCCCATGAAGTCGATTTTATGACCGCCTCCAGCTATGGCAGCGGTATGTCGACCACTCGTGATGTGAAAATTCTCAAAGACCTGGATGAAGACATTCGCGGCAAAGATGTTCTGATTGTTGAAGACATCATCGACTCCGGTAACACCCTGTCGAAGGTGCGCGAAATTCTCAGCCTGCGTGGACCAAAATCGCTGGCGATCTGTACCCTGCTGGACAAACCGACCCGCCGTGAAGTTCAGGTTCCCGTGGAGTATGTCGGTTTCTCAATTCCGGACGAATTCGTGGTGGGCTACGGCATTGACTATGCTCAGCGCTATCGTCATCTCCCGTATGTCGGCAAAGTGGTGCTGCTGGACGAGTAAATTAAGGTGGGTATTGCCCGGTGGCGCTACGCTTACCGGGCCTATGGACCGCACTTTTGTAGGCCGGGTAAGGCGACGCCGCCACCCGGCTTTTTTACAGGCTTATTTGTGATTTTCGTGCTTCTGGGTCAGGTTTGAGACGCCCCGACGGTAGCGCTGCTCCAGGGTTTCCCGGTTGGTGGCGGTCACTTCCAGATCGCGCAGCAGGCCGTCGTGAATGCCATACGCCCAGCCGTGGATCGTCACTTTCTGCCCGCGTTTCCAGGCCGACTGCATAATGGTGGAGTGGCCGAGGTTGTACACCTGCTCCATCACGTTCAGTTCACAGAGGGTATCCAGGCGACGCTCCTGCGGCATTTGCCCCAGCAGTGAGCTATGTTTGAACCAGATATCACGAATGTGCAGCAGCCAGTTGTCGATCAGACCCAGTTCCGTGTTCTCGACCGCCGCCTGAACGCCGCCGCAGCCGTAGTGACCGCAAATAATGATGTGTTCCACTTCCAGCACGTCGACCGCATACTGCACTACGGACAGGCAGTTCAGGTCGGTGTGGATCACCAGGTTCGCGACGTTACGGTGAACAAAGAGTTCGCCCGGTTCGAGGCCAGTCAGACGTTCAGCGGGAACGCGGCTGTCGGAGCATCCAATCCAGAGAAAGCGTGGTTTCTGCGCCTGAGACAGTTTCTCAAAAAATCCGGAATCTTCCTCCAGCAGCATCTTTGACCATAGTGCGTTATTGCTGATGAGTGTATCTATGTCATTCATGGAGATAAACGGCCTGTAACCGGGTTAATGCGTTGCGCTAATATAGGGCAACTCGATTTTTTTTAAAACAACACTTCGCGTGTCAGCACTATAGGTAACTCTATTTCATGACCATTGCACTGGAGCTCGAGCAGCTTAAAAAAACCTATCCGGGTGGTGTCCAGGCACTGCGCGGCATAGATCTTAAAGTCGAAGCCGGTGATTTTTATGCGCTTCTGGGGCCCAACGGGGCAGGTAAGTCCACCACCATCGGGATTATTAGCTCGCTGGTGAATAAATCCTCCGGCCATGTAAAAGTCTTCGGCTACGACCTGGAAAAGGACGTGGTGAACGCCAAACGCCAGCTGGGGCTGGTGCCGCAGGAGTTTAACTTCAACCCGTTTGAGACCGTGCAGCAGATTGTGGTCAACCAGGCGGGCTATTACGGCGTGGAGCGTAAAGAGGCGGTTGAGCGCAGCGAAAAATATCTTAAGCAGCTCGATCTGTGGGAAAAACGCAACGAACGTGCGCGGATGTTGTCCGGCGGGATGAAGCGTCGCCTGATGATCGCTCGGGCGTTAATGCACGAACCAAAACTGCTGATTCTGGATGAACCGACCGCCGGGGTGGATATCGAACTTCGCCGCTCGATGTGGGGCTTTTTGAAGGATTTAAACGACAAAGGCACCACCATTATCCTGACCACTCACTATCTGGAAGAGGCGGAGATGCTGTGCCGTAATATCGGTATCATTCAGCACGGCGAGCTGGTGGAGAACACTTCGATGAAGAGCCTGCTCTCCAAGCTGAAATCCGAAACCTTCATCCTCGATCTGGCGGCGAAAAGCGCGCTGCCGAAGCTGGAAGGTTATCAGTACCGTCTGGTGGATACCTCAACGCTGGAAGTGGAAGTCCTGCGCGAGCAGGGGATCAACAGCGTCTTCAGCCAGCTGAGCCAGCAGGGGATTCAGGTATTAAGTATGCGTAATAAAGCAAACCGACTGGAAGAGCTGTTCGTCTCCCTGGTCCATGAGAAACAAGGAGATCGCGCATGATGCAGCTTTACTGGGTGGCGCTGAAAAGTATCTGGGCCAAAGAGATCAACCGCTTCATGCGCATCTGGATCCAGACCCTGGTGCCGCCGGTGATCACCATGACCCTCTACTTTATTATCTTCGGCAACCTGATTGGCTCGCGGATCGGTGAGATGCACGGCTTCACCTATATGCAGTTTATCGTGCCTGGCCTGATTATGATGGCGGTGATCACCAACGCCTATGCCAACGTGGCGTCGTCGTTCTTCAGCGCCAAGTTCCAGCGCAACATTGAAGAGCTGCTGGTGGCCCCGGTGCCCACCCACGTTATCATTGCCGGCTACGTCGGCGGTGGCGTGGCGCGCGGCCTGTGCGTCGGCGTGCTGGTAACGGCCATTTCTCTGTTCTTTGTGCCGTTCCAGGTGCACTCCTGGCTGTTTGTCGGCCTGACGCTGCTGCTGACGGCGGTCCTGTTCTCGCTGGCTGGTCTGCTGAATGCGGTATTCGCCAAAACCTTTGACGATATCAGCCTGATCCCGACCTTCGTTCTGACGCCGCTGACCTACCTCGGCGGGGTGTTCTACTCCCTGACGCTGCTGCCGCCGTTCTGGCAGGGGCTGTCACACCTGAACCCGATCGTCTATATGATCAGCGGCTTCCGCTTTGGCTTCCTCGGCATTTCCGACGTGCCGCTGGCAACCACCGTCGGCGTGCTGGTGATCTTCATCGTTGCCTTCTACCTGCTGTGCTGGAACCTGATCCAGCGCGGACGCGGACTGCGCAGCTGATCCTCAGGCCCGGCGGCGTCCTGCTGCCGGGCCGGTTTATTGACCACCATCACCCCCTCATTCCCCTGTCCCCGCTAGACTACCCCTTTCTGAGGAGAGATGACGATGCTGGGTTGGGTGATCACGTGCCATGATGAACATGCGCAGGAGATGGCGGAGAAGCTCGCCGTCCGGTTTGGGCCGCTGGTGCAGTGCCAGGTGGTTAATTTCTGGCGCGGATTAAGCGTCAATATGCTCAGCCGCATGCTGTGCGATGCCCAGCATCATGTCGACAGCGGTGACGGGGTGATCTTCCTGACCGATATCTCCGGCGCGGCGCCCTATCGTGCGGCGGCACTGCTCAGCCACAAGCACGACAATTGCGAGGTGATCTCCGGCATCAGCTATCCATTGCTGGAGATGATGTATCCTCTGCGGGAGATGACCGACAGCATCGGCTTTCGCGACACCATCGTTGCCCGTGGCGCGCCGCAGGTCAGCAGCCTGTGGCATCAGCAGCAGAAAAACCCGCCCTTTGTCCTGCTCCATAGCCCGGAGAAATATTAGGCATTGGTATTGCTGGCGCTTTTGTTACAATGACGTCCGTTTTTCGTACTGAATAAATCCCTATGCTCTCGCGTATTTTTTTCCTGCTTCTGCTGCTGGTCTCCGGCGGCGTGTCTGCCAGTCTGCTCAGCCAGCAAGGGCTCCCGCCTCGCTATATGCAAACCACCGAAGATGCCGCCATCTGGGCGCAGGTGGGTAACAAAGTCGTCACCGTCGGCAACGTGCGCGCCGGGCAGATTATTGCAGTGGTGCCCACCGCGGCGGATTACTATGAGTTTCGCTTTGGCTTTGGCACCGGCTTTATCGACAAAGAGCATCTGGGCGAGGTGCAGGGAAAGCAGCGCGTGGAGGACAGCCTCGGAGATCTGAACAAGCCGCTCAGCAACCAGAACCTGATCACCTGGAAGGATACGCCGGTCTACAATGCCCCCAATGCCGGCAGCGCCCCGTTCGGCATCCTGACAGACAATCTGCGCTACCCGATCCTCAGTAAGCTAAAGGATCGACTTAATCAGACCTGGTACCAGATCCGCATCGCCAACCGCCTGGCCTGGGTCAGTAGCCTGGACGCGCAGGAGGATAATGGCCTGCCGGTGCTGACCTATCACCATATCCTGCGGGACGAAGAGAACACCCGCTATCGCCATACCTCCACCACCACCAGCGTGCGCGCCTTCAATAACCAGATGGCCTGGCTACGCGATCAGGGTTACACCACGCTGACGATGTACCAGCTGGAAGGCTATGTACGCAACAAGATGAATCTGCCGGCGCGCGCGGTGGTCATCACCTTTGACGACGGCCTGAAGTCAGTCAGCCGCTACGCCTGGCCGATCCTGAAGCAGTACGGCTTTCACGCCACGGCATTCATTATCTCCTCGCGGATCAAAGCCCACCCGCTGAAATGGGATCCGAAGACGCTGCAGTTTATGAGCATTTCCGAGCTGCGTGAGATCCAGGATGTCTTTGACGTGCAGTCGCACACCCATTTCCTGCATCGGGTGGATAACAACCGCCATCCAATCCTGCTGAGCCGCAGCTACCACAACGTGTTGATGGATTTTAAACACTCCCGCCGGGCGCTGGCGCAGTTTAATCCGCACGTGTTGTATCTCTCTTATCCGTTCGGCGGCTATAACGACATCGCGGTAAAAGCGGCTAACGACGCCGGTTTTCACCTGGCAGTGACCACGGTGCAGGGCAAAGTAAAGCCGGGGGATAATCCGTTTCTGTTAAAACGGCTCTATGTCCTGCGCACCGATTCGCTGGAGAGGATGTCGCGGCTGATCAGCAACCAGCCGCGGGGTTAGGGCTACTCATAATCGAGTGTAAAGGTGGCGGCGGCGTTAAAATCGCCCGCTTTGAGCGTCTGACCATCCTTTTTCAGCTGCGCCGAAAAGCTGAGGTTCTCCTGGGCTGACCAGTCATTGCTGCGATCGTAAACTGCGCTGTTTGAACCGTCCGGCATCATGCTGAGGTTTTTATCGGTATTGGTCACCTTTACCCCCATCCCGCTGGCGCTGCCGCTGCTTTTTCCCAGCAGTTCATTGTCGGCAGAGAGATACGCGGTAGTCATCTTCACCGACAGCTTCGCGGTATAGCAGTTCTCGAGCGTCAGTGAGAACGGAATTTCTCGCGTCATCTCCTGCTTCACGTCGCTTAAAAAATAGTCCCCGAGCGCCACGTTGTTATTGCTGACGTTGCTGCCCTGCGCGACGCCTAATGCACAACTACTGGCAGGAACGGTGAAATTCAGGGTGCTGGATGAGGCCACAAAGGTGATGACCGGCTGGGTGGTTCCCCCAATCTGAAAACGTGCCAGCGTACCGTTCAGGGAAAATCCGTTCGGTACGCCCTTTTGCGGCCGGAAATCAGGCGTTACCCACATCGTCATCTTCAGCCGCCACTGGGCATCGGCGCTTTCCCACGGGTACCCGCTGCTGATGGAGGGGAAAACATCTTCCGAACCGTTGCCGCCTTTCAGAAACAGCGACAGGTCGGGATGATCGCCGCTGTTGCCACAGCCGTCGGCGGTATAGCAGGTCAGCTCGAGGGTAAAATCGATCCCCGGAATGGTCGTCTTGATCAGGGCATAGCCTTCAGGCGTGGTGTAGCGGGTGTCCAGGCTGGCGCCGGCGTCGGTAATGAAATGCACCGCGTTGTCCCAGGGCTCAAGCGTTTTACACCCCAGCGGATTCCCCCCCCTGAAGGGGATAACAAAGGTGTAGGTAGCGTTCAGACGGGTTGGTGTAGTGACTCTGCCCGGCTCCAGCACCATAAGCGGTGAGTTGCCCACTGCGTAAGCCCCCGCCGCGTCTTCATTGATGTAGCAACTCATGTCAGCCAGCGCCGGACGGGTCAACAGCAGGACGAACAACCCGGCGAGTAAAATAAGCAAGGCTCTCACACCGATCTCTCTTTTTCTTACGGCAGGGCGCAGGGCAGATTTGCCCTGCGCACAGATTTACTGGTATTCCACCAGGAAGGTGATCAGCGATGAGGCATCGCCGGGCGTCACATCGTCGATGGTTTTGTCATCGGCAATCACAATACGGGCGTTCATCGCCAGACTGGCGCCGCCGTCGGCAATCACCACCTTTTGTAACTGTCGGGTTTTACAGCTCAGACGGATGCCGTTATCCACGTCGCCCTTCCAGAGCTCGAATGCCGTGGCATGGGTTGCGCCAAAATTATCGCTGGTGGAGGTCGAGCAGTCGCCGCCAGCACCTGCCATCGCCGTGACCTGCGCGGTACGCACTCCCGAACACTCGCTCAGAACGACGTTGAAGGCTTCAGTACGGCTCTTGTTAATCAGATCGGATTTAAATACGTCGTTAAATTTAATCTCCGTTGCCTCTGCACCCGCGGCATCCGTCACGTTTGCCGTACAGGTTCCCGGTACAACGGTGGAGACAAAGGTGGCGCTCAGCGAGCTAGTGCCGGTGATGGCCGCGTTGGAAAACGCGGAAAATAACCCACCAGCGAGGGCCAACGCGAGAATTGCAGTGTTGTTTTTCATCCTTGTTTCCTTACTCTGCAGGGTTATTCATAGGTAAAATTAAAGGTCGCCTGCGTCGAGAACTGTCCGGTCATGGCGCCGTCAGTTTTGGTTTCGATCAGCGTAGCCAGCAGGTCAACTTCCTTGCTGTTGATTTCACTGCTTGTCCAGACCAGGCGTTTACTGTCATCGGTAGCGTTAATTTCAAACGGCGCTTCAGGGGCGTCGGCGCGGGAAATGGTGAGGGCTACGTTACTCGCTCCGCCTTCAGGCACCGTAACGCTGTTGTCCAGCGCGGTTTTGACATCCGACGCCGTGCCGCTGACCACGGTTTTCAGCGCGGTCAGGCTGGACGGGCATTCTGTGATCACCAGCCTGAAGGGAAATTTCACCGCCCCGTTGGCAATATCGTCGACCCGGGCTTTGCCGTCGGTACCCAGCGTGATGGTATTGCTGGTGCCGTCTCCGGTACCGCCATCAATTTTGATATCGCAGGTGGTTTCGCGAATATTCGCGCTAAAAGTGACATCCAGGTTATCCGCCGCCTGAGCGTAGCTGCTGCAGATAAGGAGCAGGGCGGCAGAGCACATCGCCTGCCGGGGGAGTTTGTTTAAAAAGATAGTCATGATGTTTGTTCCATCTATAGGTGACATATCTGGTTGTTCAAAATCGTGGTCAGTCCCACCTTCTGAGCGCCAGAATCCATTCGATAACGCACGGTACAGGTGCTTTCTTTGCCTGCGCCCCATACCACGCGCAGCGTTCCACTCTTTTCGATACCTCTGACATAGGCCTGGCCAGCCTGTCCGACTGTGCCAATTTCTTCTCCTTTTTGATTAAAAACCTCAGCCCCGAGGGGAATAAACCCCTGGTCATCACGCTGTAACTCCAGCACCGCCGAACGTCCCTGATTGGTGGCAAAATCAACCATCACGACGGCGCCGCTGCGCGGAATTGCCACCGTGCTGTTGTTTTTCACTTCAACGTCAGCTGTCAGCGTGCTGGTGTCGAGAGTGATGCGGTTCTCTTTGTACGCCGAGAGATACGGCAGCACGGCATAGCCAGACGTTCCAATCTCAGCGTTGCCGTTGGTCAACCTCGCGCCCGTCGCGCCACTGGCTTTCACCAGCGCCAGCGCGTCGGCCTCTCCCGGGCTGCCCGGCGTTAAGGTCAGGCCCCCGGCGTGGAGCAGCATGCCGCCGCTGTAGGTAGCGGAGTACTGCTGGCTGCGATCGCTGCTGGTCGATGCGGAGATGCCAAGCGGGCCCCAGGCGCTGTTGTAGCTGCCGTAGGTACTGATCTGGCTCAGGTTGCTGTCCGGGCTCTGGTTAGCAGTGGTGGTGACGCTATAGCTCAGACGGTTGTCAGCAGAGCTGCCGTTGGCGGTCATATTGAGTCCATTGCTGCCTTTGAAGTCGGAATTCATCCCGATATTCAGGCTGGAAAAGCCCCCCGGGCGATGATGACTGCCCGGCAGCGAATCAAACGGCAGGCTGACGCTCAGATAGAGGCTGTCGTCCTGTCTGCCGGTGTCGTCATAGGTGCGCTGCAGCGAAACGGTGTAACTGCCGTAGCGAAACGTATTGCTGTAGCCCATCGAATAGCTGGAGGTCGTGCCGCTGGCGTTCCAGTAGCTTTGCCAGCTGCCGTTGACGTACAGCGAACCGAGATCGGTGGTCCGGGTTTTCAGGGGTTGGTTAATGTTGGCCTGGAGCTGGTTCTTCATGCGTTGCAGGGCGTGGATGTCTTCGCGCTCGTCCCGATAGGTCATTCGTTCATGCAGTTCGGCGGCATCGTACAGGCTCAGATATTTTTCACTGGCATACCGGCTGGCGGAGAGGTTAAGGGAGGTCTGGGTTTCACTTACCGTTTTGTTATACGACAGACGATACCGTTGCCCCTCCATGGCGGGCAGGTCAGCGATCTGCGCCCGGGACCGGGTGATATCCAGAGCATACGCCCCCATGCGGGTATTCATTGCCAGCCCGGCGAGGAGGGCATAAAAGCCTACATCCAGATACTGCGCCCCGGTGTAACCGGTGAAAGTATTGTTGAGCCCGTAATAGATATCGCCATAGGCCAGCTGCGGCTTGTCATGCAGGGTATCGTCCTTCAACTGCCCTGCGCCGGTATCCCAGCGGGCAAATCCCGGGCGCAACATCTGCGCCACCGACGAATAGGGCACCGAAAAGGCGTGCTGGCTGCCGTCCGCCTCGGTGATGGTGACGTTCAGATCGTTACCGTACCCGGTGGTGTTGAGATCGTTAATCTCGAAGGCACCGGGCGGTACCGTGGTCTGGTAGATGGTATTCCCGCTTTGCGTTACCGTGACTTTGGCGTTGCTGTTGGCTACGCCGCGGATCGTCGGGGAATAGCTGGATAAGCCGTTGGGCAGCATCCGGTCATCGTTGTAGAGACGCACCCCTCGCAGGGAGACGGAATCAAAAGCATCGCCCCGGGTATAAGAGTCCCCCACCAGCATCTGGGCTTTCAGGGGGATGATATCCCGCTGCAGGTAGATATCCTGCTGGGCATAGCGCGAGCCGGTTTCCCTGTCCCAGTTGGCATTGCCGCGGGAACGGAACCGCCATGCGCCGAGGTTAAAGCCGTAGCGGAGCCCCGCGTAGGCCGTATCCTGCGTTGACTGTGGATTCTGGCTGTGCCAGGCGTTGAGATCGTATGCCAGCAGGCCGACGGGAATACCGGCATCCCAGCGCGAAGCGTCAACGTAGCCCGGCGGGCGCCTGACCAGGTCGACCTGCGCAATCGTAAGATCAAGGGACTGGGTCGCCGTATCGAACGCCACCGAGGAGCCGGGATACGCTTTCTCCATATCCACACACCTGCCATCGTCTGTCAGCTGCGCGGTCTGTAGATCCAGCTGTTTCAGCAGCGGCAAGGTCAGGCAGGGGCTGGCCTGCGGGGTGCCGTTATCGTTAAACACCACGGCGGTGGTCATTTTCGCCACGCCGTTGACGCGGATTGCGGTGCGATACTCTCCGGGCATCACCGGGTTGCCCCGGGAATAGCGGCTTACGTCGATTTTGCTGCCGGTATTAAACAGAAACTGCTCGTTAAATTCGACATCATCCCGGGCCTGCGCGCTGACGGAGATCGCCGCGCAAATCGATAAGCAGATAAAGGAGAAACGCCTGTTCATATCAAGGATGTCCGTATCCTGAGGTGCGGATAAGCAGGGATTAATTCACGGCTGACTGATGTTCTTCCGTGCCGCCGAAATCATTAATCGCCACCCATTTCACCGTGCCGGAAGTGGCCGTCGTCGCGCCGCCGATCTTCATCTCTTCGCGGGAGAAGGGTTTGATGGAGTGGCTCTCCACCGCCAGGTTTTTGCCTGCTGCGGCGAAGCTGGCGCTGGCCAGCGAGATATTCCACGGCGTGTTATTGCTGGCGACCAGATACGAGCCCTTCGCTTCGCGCTTCATCTGCCAGCTCAGCTGCTTGAGGGCGTCAGCAGGGGAGCCCGCCAGCCCGTCGGGGCGGAAGAAGAGCTTGATGCGCGTGCGGAAGGCCAGCTGCAAGCGGCTCCGATCGCCGTCATTTTTCGCTTTCGGCGGGACTTCGAGAACGTTAAACCACAGCAGGGATTCCCGGTCTTTTGGCATGGTCTGGCCGAGCCAGGTAATGCGGATGGCCTGCCCCTTCTGTGGATCCACGCGACTGACCGGTGGGGTAATAATAAACGGCAACTTAATTTGCTGGGGATCGACCGTATCGCGGCCATCATCAAGCCAGGACTGCACCAGCAGCGGCTTATCGCCCCGGTTTTGCAGATTGACGGTGACGTCTTTCGCCGCCTGCGGGTAAATAATCCGGGTGCCGGAAATCACAATATCCGCGCTGGCCTGCCAGGAGGTGCAGGCGGCGATAGCTAACGTCAGGGCGCATACGCTTTTGCTGAACGGGGAAATAAACAGTGGCATGAGGGCTCCCGGCGGTAATCAACGGCATCGCATTAAGAGAGGTGTATGAATGGGGAAAATAGTAAGGCAGCCGCGAGGGGGAGAAGAGGAATAACGAGAGTAAAAAGAGAGGAAAAAAAAGTGGAATTGCCTGATGTTCAGGCAATTCCGGGCGTTAGCATCAGGCGACCTGAACCGGAATCGCCTTCGCGGTACGTTTCATGTCGTTGTCACCTTCAAAGTAGGCGACTTTAGGCTGCCAGCGGCGCGCTTCTTCATCGGACATCATGACAAAGCTGGCGATGATGACGATATCACCCACGTTGGCACAATGCGCTGCCGCACCGTTGACGGAGATAATTTTAGAACCGCGTTCAGCCGCGATAGCATAGGTTGAGAAACGATTGCCGTTACTCACGTTCCAGATATCAATGGCTTCGTTTTCAAGAATACCCGCTGCGTCGAGAAAATCCTGATCGATCGCGCAGGAGCCTTCATAATGCAGATCGGCCTGCGTGACCTTCACACGGTGAAGCTTACCTTGCAGCATTTTGCGAATCATGACGTTACCTTAACTCTTTGTCGTATCCCCTCCCGAAGAAGGGGCTGAAGAAAACTAATCCGTTAGCATGGATATGCTCAGTACTTACTGAGCCAGTTCAACTACTGTGTTATCGATAAGTCGCGCCTGGCCGAGCCATGCGGCGACCAGAATCACCGCCCGCTTGCTGTCAGTGGAGAGCGCCAGCAGGGTGTCGGCATCGCGGATCTGCACATCGTCAGCACGCAATCCCTTATCGTTCAACGCCTGTTCCGCCAGGGCCACGATCTCTTCGCTGCTCAGCTCTTTGTTTTTCAGCTGGGTCGCCATGGTGCTCATCACCTTATACAGACCCGGGGCGATTTTACGCTGGTCGGCGGTGAGGTAGCCGTTGCGCGAGCTCAGCGCCAGGCCGTCTTTGGCCCGCACGATCGGCACGCCAACGATATCGATGTCGTAGCCCATGTCGGCCACCATTTTGCGGATCAGCGCCAGCTGCTGGAAATCTTTCTCACCGAAGCAGGCGATATCCGGCTGCACCAGGTTAAACAGCTTGCTGACGATGGTGGAGACGCCGCGGAAATGACCCGGACGGCTGGCCCCTTCCAGCATGGTGGAGATACCCGGCACGTCGACAAAGGTCGTCTCTTCCGTGCCTTTCGGATAGACATCATTCGGGGCAGGGGAGAAGACGAAATCGACCTGGTGCTTTTTCAGCTTCTCGCAGTCTTCCTGCAGCGTACGCGGGTAGCGCGCCAGGTCGTCAGCACGGTCGAACTGCATCGGGTTAACGAAAATACTCACCACCACCACATCGGCGCGGGCTTTGGCTTCGTCCACCAGCTTCATATGGCCATCATGCAGGTTGCCCATGGTGGGTACCAGCGCGATACGTTTACCTTCCTGGCGCAAGCGGCGGATGTGCTGGCGCAGCAGCGGCAGGGTTTCAATGATTAGCACAACAAGACTCCTTACTGGAAACTGTGTTCTTCACCCGGGTAAACACCCGATTCAACGTCGGCAATATACTGCCTGACCGCGCCGCGCATGTCGCCTGCGTCGCTAAGGAAATTCTTCGCAAATTTCGGGATATGCCCACCGGTGATCCCAAACGCATCGTGCATCACCAGGATCTGGCCGTCGGTGACGTTACCGGCCCCAATGCCGATCACCGGAATGGAGAGGGCCTCGGTGATACGTTTCGCCAGCGCGACAGGCACACACTCCAGCACCAGCAGCTGCGCGCCCGCGGCTTCTAAAGCCCGCGCATCATCAAACAGCGTCTGGGCGGCGTCACCGCGCCCCTGCACCTTATAGCCGCCAAAGATATTGACCGACTGCGGGGTTAACCCCAGATGGCCGCAGACCGGCACCGCGCGCTCGGTGAGCATGCGTACGGTGTCGATCAGCCAGGCGCCGCCTTCCACTTTGACCATGTTGGCCCCGGCGCGCATCACCGTGGCGGCATTCTCAAACGCCTGTTCCGGCGTGGCGTAAGCCATAAACGGCAGATCGGCGAGCAGCAGGCAGGCGGGGGCCCCGCGACGCACCGCCCGGGTGTGGTAAGCAATATCCTCTACCGTCACCGGCAGAGTGGAGTCATGTCCCTGGACCGTCATCCCTAACGAGTCGCCCACCAGCATGACGTTAATACCCTCTTCGGCAAAGAGTTTGGCGAAGCTGTAGTCATAGGCCGTAATAGTGGCGAAGCGCTGCTTGTCCTGTTTGCATTTCTGCAAGGTGGCGATGGTGGTTGGTTTCATACTGTTTCCTGATAGCCCAAAGCGAATCTTTGCGCATTCTAACAGTAACATTCGAGGGAACAATGATTTTAGGCAACCGGTTAACCACAAATATTTTGTGGTTAATCAATAAAATTTTGCTGTTACCAGCGGGCAGGTTTTTCGGCGTTAAGCTGCGCCAGCAGGGCGCTCAGGCTTTCGCCATCGGGGAAGATCAGGTCAGGGGCAATTTCGAACAGCGGCCAGAGCATAAAGCCGCGGCGCTTCATGTCGTAATGCGGCACCGTCAGGCGCTCGGTGTTAATCACCGCATCACCAAACAGCATGATGTCCAGGTCGAGGGTGCGCGGTCCCCAGCGCTCTTCTTTGCGCACGCGACCCTGCTGCAACTCGATGCGCTGAGTGTTGTCCAGCAGCGCCTCGGCGTTGAGCGCCGTGTCGAGCGCGATAGCAGCATTCAGGTAGTCGGGTTGATCCTGGGGGCCCAGCGGAGGCGTGCGGTAAAACGAGGAGAGGGCGACAACGCGTGTCTGCGGGATATCGCCCAGCGCCTGGACGGCAGCATTGACCTGCTCCAGCGGAGAAGCCAGGTTGCTGCCGATGGCGATATACGCCAGCGTCATGCCGCGCCTTCGCGACGCGGGGCGCGCTTGCGTGGACGACGGTGACGGCGACGCGGTGCCGGCTCTTCGTCCAGATCGCCCAGCATGTCTTTCTGCGCCGGCGGTGCAGAAACCTGGAACTCACCCCACCACTGCACCAGAAGCTGCAGCTCGCGGTTGTTTTCCGCTTCGGCACGCAGGGCCATCAGATCGTAAGCCGCACGGAATTTTGGATGCTCCATTAACTTCCAGGCGCGTTTACCCTGACGACGGGACATCCGCAGCTGAAGCTGCCAGATATCACGCACCAGCGTGGTAATGCGTTTCGGGATCGCCAGCGAGCGGCAGGCTTCATCCAGCACGTCATTGGCGGCTAAGGCGAAGGCATCGTAATAGGCAAGGCCGCTTTCCTGGGCAATCTTCTGCGCCGTTTCCAGCAGCGGATACCAGAACATCGCGGCAAACAGGAACGCCGGGTTAACGCGCATATCGTTCTGAATGCGGTTATCGGTATTCTTCAGCACCTGATCGATGATGCGTTCCATCGCGCTGTCACCTTTTTCGGTGAAGTTACGCGTGATGGTCGGGAACAGGGGCTGGAACAGGCTGTATTCGCGCAGCAGCTGATAGGTAGCAAAACCGTGGCCGGCCTGCAGCAGCTTCAGCGCCTCTTCAAACAGACGCGCCGGCGGCACATCGTTGATCAGCGTCGCCAGGCGCGGGATCGGCTCGGCGGTCTCGGGACTGATCTGCATATCCAGCTTGGCGGCAAAACGCACGGCGCGCAGCATACGCACCGGATCTTCACGGTAGCGCGTTTCCGGGTTGCCGATCAGGCGGATCACACCGGCTTTCAGATCCGGTACCCCACCCACGAAATCGCGGACGGTAAAGTCAGCCACGCTGTAATAGAGGCTGTTAATGGTGAAATCGCGACGTTGGGCATCTTCTTCGATAGAGCCAAAGATGTTGTCACGCAGCAGCATGCCGTTCTGACCCTGTTGAGAGGTCGTACGGTCTGATGGCGTGCCTTCGTGATGACCACGGAAGGTTGCCACTTCGATGATCTCAGGCCCAAACATGACGTGGGCGAGACGGAAGCGACGACCGACCAGGCGGCAGTTGCGGAATAATTTACGCACCTGCTCAGGCGTGGCGCTGGTGGTCACGTCAAAATCTTTTGGCTTTTTGCCCAACAGTAAGTCACGCACCCCGCCACCAACGAGATACGCCTCATAGCCGGCTTTATTCAGGCGATAAAGGACTTTCAGGGCGTTTTCACTGATATCTTTGCGGGAAATAGCATGCTGCTCGCGCGGAATAACCGACATCGTATTTTGAACAATGACGTCATCCGCCATGCTCTCATCGCGGCTCAGCACCTTACGGCAAAAATTAGCGACTCGGGTAAAAATAATACACCTCGGTAGTGTGTGTTTCAGAATTCAGGACAAAAAATAGCGGCTAATCATAGCTCAGCGAGACGCATTTGAGAATGCTGGATTTTCGGGTAATGACTCCAACTTATTGATAGTGTTTTATGTTCAGATAATGCCCGATGACTTTGTCATGCAGCTCCACCGATTTTGAGAACGACAGCGACTTCCGTCCCAGCCGTGCCAGGTGCTGCCTCAGATTCAGGTTATGCCGCTCAATTCGCTGCGTATATCGCTTGCTGATTACGTGCAGCTTTCCCTTCAGGCGGGATTCATACAGCGGCCAGCCATCCGTCATCCATATCACCACGTCAAAGGGTGACAGCAGGCTCATAAGACGCCCCAGCGTCGCCATAGTGCGTTCACCGAATACGTGCGCAACAACCGTCTTCCGGAGCCTGTCATACGCGTAAAACAGCCAGCGCTGGCGCGATTTAGCCCCGACATAGCCCCACTGTTCGTCCATTTCCGCGCAGACGATGACGTCACTGCCCGGCTGTATGCGCGAGGTTACCGACTGCGGCCTGAGTTTTTTAAGTGACGTAAAATCGTGTTGAGGCCAACGCCCATAATGCGGGCGGTTGCCCGGCATCCAACGCCATTCATGGCCATATCAATGATTTTCTGGTGCGTACCGGGTTGAGAAGCGGTGTAAGTGAACTGCAGTTGCCATGTTTTACGGCAGTGAGAGCAGAGATAGCGCTGATGTCCGGCAGTGCTTTTGCCGTTACGCACCACCCCGTCAGTAGCTGAACAGGAGGGACAGCTGATAGAAACAGAAGCCACTGGAGCACCTCAAAAACACCATCATACACTAAATCAGTAAGTTGGCAGCATCACCGATTTTCGGCACGCGGTTTAGCGACCACTGGGCCACCGCTTTTTCCAGTAATTCTTCGGTTCGCAGATCCTGCCACTCATGTGTTACATCCTGGTTTAGAAATTGTAAAGCATTGATAAGAACAGGGCGAGGATCGCCTGTCGGTAATGCCGGGGCATGATTCTGTTTCGAGAGTTTCATCCCTTTTTCATTCACCACCAGCGGCAAATGGATATAGTCCGGCACCGGCCAGCCAAACAGCTGGTAGAGCGAAATCTGCCGCACGGTAGGTTCGATCAGATCGGCCCCGCGGACAATTTCGTTTATCCCCTGGAAATGATCGTCCACCACGACCGCCAGATTGTAAGCAAACAGCCCGTCCCGGCGATTGATAATAAAATCCTCGTCCGCCAGCCGTGGATCGGCATGGAGTTCGCCTTGCAACCGATCGGTAAACCGGGTGACCGGATGCTGTTGCACCACGCGTACCGCAGCGTTTTCCGGGCCGTGATGCAGCGTGCGGCAATGGCCGTCATAAACCCCGCCGACGCTCTGAATGCGCGCGCGGGTGCAGGTGCAGTAGTAAGAGAGTCCCTGGGCGTGGAGCCAGGCCAGACGTTCGCGATAGGCATCGTGACGTTGGGACTGCCACAGCACCTCGCCGTCCCAGTGCAGGCCGTAATGTTCCAGCTGACGCAGAATGGTCGCTGCTGCACCGGGAACTTCACGCGGGGGGTCAATATCTTCGATACGCACGCGCCAGATACCCTGACGGGCACGGGCTTGCAGATAGCTGCCAAGGGCGGCAATGAGCGAGCCAAAATGCAGTTCGCCAGAGGGGGATGGCGCGAAGCGCCCAATGTAGTCAACAGGCATAATTACACAGCGCAGAAAGTAATCAGGCGGGAGAAGACTCCCGCCTGTGATAGCGTTACGACAGGGTCGGGATTAACCGGCCATCTGTTTTTCGCGGATTTCTGCCAGCGTTTTGCAGTCGATGCACAGGTCGGCTGTTGGACGGGCTTCCAGACGACGAATACCGATTTCGACACCGCAGGATTCGCAGAAGCCGAAATCTTCGTCTTCGACTTTTTTCAGCGTCTTCTCAATCTTCTTAATCAGTTTGCGTTCGCGGTCACGGTTACGCAGTTCAAGGCTGAACTCTTCTTCCTGGGCGGCACGGTCTACCGGATCCGGGAAGTTAGCAGCTTCGTCCTGCATATGAGTAACGGTGCGATCGACTTCATCCCTGAGTTGATTACGCCATGCTTCAAGAATTCGCTTGAAGTGCGACAGCTGGGCTTCGTTCATATACTCTTCGCCCGGCTTCTCTTGATACGGCTCCACCCCAGCGATGGCGAGAATACTCAGGGACGATGTTTTACGGTTTTGCCCTTCTTGCATGTTGCTTCTCCTTAACACGCACTATCGATCCCCGTGTTGGGGGAAAAATCAGGCCGCTATAAATAGCAGATGCTTTTCCGTATGGCAATTATCTAAACGTAACACTTGACAAGCCTGTGAGGAAAAGCGTATTTGCGCACACGACCAGAACACTTAATAAACAACACTCAACCCCTTTTATAACGTGACGGGAAGAGCGGATCTCAGAGTCATATTATCGGCAGAAAGTTCCGCTTTATAAGCCAAAACCTCTACCCCCTGCTTTTGTGCCTCATTCAACAGTTGCGCGTACTTAGGGTCAATATGGCGGGCGGGTGAAAATCGTCCAATTGCGCTGTGCAATACCGCAAATAACAGCACGGCGCGCTTGCCTGCCGCCGCCACACTTATCAACTCCCGAAGATGCTTCTGCCCTCGCAGCGTGACCGCATCCGGAAAGTAGCCGTAATCCCTGTCAGCTAACGTCACTGATTTCACTTCAATATAGCACTCGGGTCGATCCTCTGCCTGCAACATAAAGTCGATTCTGCTGTTTTCCGCACCATATTTCACTTCACTTTTTAAGGCGTTGTAGCCGCGCAGTTCTGGAATTAAATCCAGACTAATCGCCTCTTTGACCAACTGGTTTGCCCGCAGCGTATTAACGCAAATATATTCTCCGTCGGCAGTCTGGGTTATTTCCCAGGTATGGGGGTATTTACGTTTGGTATTTTCGGAGGTGGAGTACCACACCGTATCGCCGGGCGTGGCGCAGCCGGTCATCGCCCCGGTATTCGGGCAGTGCAGGGTCAGGGCAACGCCCTCCGGCGTTACCACGTCGGCCAGAAAACGCTTGTAGCGTTGCACGAGCGTGGCGGGTTGCAGGGCAGGGATAAACTGCATACAGATTCCTTGTTATTCGGTAAGCCGCCAGCGCTGGAGCGGCGTATAGCGCGTGCGCCCGCCGGCAAAACGGCTCTCGTAAAGCACAAATTCATTCACCGGAAACGCCCACTGAAAACCCGGCGGCGGAATGGCCACCGCGTGGCTGGCATCGCGCAGCAGGGTGATATGCGGATGAAACGGCTGCGGGCTCTGGTAACAGCCGCTACGCGCCGCCTGGGCCCGCAGCATGTTAGCCAGCTGCAATAATCCCCGGGGCGGCTGGCGGGTGCCGAGCCAGACGACCCGCGAGCGCAGCCACTGTCCGGCATCGTCCAGCGTCAGGGTAAACCCCGGCTGGCGGATGCGTCCGGCCATCGCCGCCAGCGCCTGACGTTTCTCATCGCTGACATCGCCTAAAAACGCCAGCGTCAGGTGCAGGTTGGCCCCGGCCACCGGGCGGCCCGCTTCCGGGGCAAAATGGTCGGCGCGCCAGCGCACGATCTGGCGCTGGATCGGGGCAGGCATTTCAATGGCAAAAAACAGCCTTTTCGACTCAGACATACGGGGTACTCGGTAATGAATTGTGGCGATGCTACAATGTACGCCGTCTAAAGTTAACCCTCTGGAGCCTTTCGTGTCCCTGTTGCCGGTCGCCGCTGTCCTTCCTGAACTTCTCCTCGCGTTACAACACGCCCCCCAGGTTCTGCTTACTGCGCCTACCGGTGCCGGGAAATCGACGTGGCTACCGCTGCAGATCCTGGCGCAGGGAGGGATTAACGGCAAAATTATTCTGCTCGAACCACGACGGATCGCTGCCCGCAACGTGGCGCAGCGGCTGGCGGATCTGCTGGGGGAAAAGCCGGGAGAAACGGTCGGCTACCGGATGAGCGCCGAAACCTGCGTGGGAGCGAATACCCGACTGGAGGTGGTCACCGAGGGGATCCTCACCCGGATGCTGCAGCAGGATCCCGAGCTGACCGGCGTGGGGCTGGTGATCCTCGATGAGTTTCACGAGCGCAGCCTGCAGGCGGATCTGGCTCTGGCGCTGCTGCTGGATGTCCAGCAGGGGCTGCGCGAGGATCTCAGGCTGCTGATCATGTCCGCGACCCTGGATAATGACCGGCTCCAGCGTCTGCTGCCGGAGGCCCCTGCGATCGTCTCTGAGGGTCGCACCTTTCCGGTTGAGCGGCGCTATCAGTCGCTCTCCACCCAGCAGCGTTTCGACGAAGCGGTGGCGGTCGCTACCGCCGAACTGCTACGCCAGGAGTCCGGCTCGCTGCTGCTGTTTTTGCCGGGGGTGATCGAGATCCAGCGCGTGCAGGAGCAGCTGGCCCGTCGCGTGGCCGACGACGTGGTGCTCTGCCCATTGTATGGCGCGCTGTCGCTGACCGAGCAGCGTAAGGCGATCCTGCCCGCCCCGGCAGGGAAGCGCAAAGTGGTGCTGGCGACCAACATCGCCGAAACCAGCCTGACCATCGAAGGCATCCGGCTGGTGGTAGATTCGGCCCAGGAGCGGGTGGCGAATTTCGATCCGCGCACCGGCCTGACCCGCCTGCTCACCCAGCGGGTCAGCCAGGCCTCGATGACCCAGCGGGCCGGACGAGCCGGCCGTCTGGAGCCAGGTATCTGCCTGCACCTGACGCCCTTTGAGCAGGCCGAGCGCGCGGCGGCGCAGGGCACGCCGGAAATTTTGCAAAGCGATCTCAGCGGCCTGCTGATGGAGCTACTGCAGTGGGGCTGCCGGGATCCCGCCCAGCTGAACTGGCTGGATCTGCCGCCTGCGACTAACCTTGCTGCGGCCCGCCGTCTGTTAACTCAGCTTGGGGCGCTGGCGGGGGAGCAACTCACCGCCTTTGGTCAGAAGATGGCGAAGCTCGGCAACGATCCGCGGCTGGCGGCGATGCTGGCCAGCGCCATGGGCGAAGACGAAATTGCGACGGCGGCAAAACTGGCGGCTATCCTTGAACAGCCCCCGCGAGGCGGCAGCTGCGATCTGGCCCAGGCCTTCTCCCGCAATCAGCCGGAGTGGCAACAGCGCGCCCGACAGTTAAGTTCGCGGCTCAACAGCCGGGGTGGAGCCCCGGACAGCGACCGCGTACCCGCGCTGCTGGCAAAGGCGTTTCCCGATCGGATTGCCCGCCGCCGCGGGCTTGACGGGCGCTATCAGCTGGCGAACGGTATGGGGGCGATGCTGCAGAGCGACGATGCCATGACCCGCCACCAGTGGTTAATTGCGCCGCTGCTGTTGCAGGGCAGCCAGTCCCCGGATGCCCGCATTTTGTTGGGCTTAGCCGTGGACATTGAAGCCCTGATCGCCGCCGCCCCAGGCCTGGTGGAACAATCTGACACCGTCGAATGGGATGATGCTCAGGGCACGCTGAAGGCCTTTCGCCGGGCACAGATTGGTCGCCTGACGGTGAACGTCAAACCGCTGGCGAAACCCTCGGAAGAGGAGTTGCACCAGGCGATGCTCAACGGCATTCGCGATAAAGGGCTCAGCGTGCTGAACTGGACGCCTGAGGCGGAGCAGTACCGGATCCGCCTGCACTGCGCAGCACAATGGCTGCCGGAATTTGACTGGCCGGCGGTGGATGAAGCGTCGCTGCTGGCAAATCTGGAAAACTGGTTACTGCCGCAAATGAGTGGCGTACACTCCCTGCGCGCGTTGAAGGCGCTGGATGTTAAGGCGGCGTTACAGAACTTAACCGACTGGTCGTTACGCCAACGTCTGGATACCGAGCTCCCGGGGCATTACACTGTGCCCACCGGCAGCCGGATAGCCATTCGTTATCATGAGGATAATCCTCCGGCGCTGGCGGTGCGGATGCAGGAGATGTTTGGCGAGGCGACCACGCCTGCCATTGCCCAGGGCCGCGTGCCGCTGGTGCTGGAGCTGCTGTCGCCGGCCCAGCGTCCGCTGCAGATCACCCGCGATCTGGGTGCCTTCTGGGCCGGAAGCTACCGCGAGGTGCAAAAGGAGATGAAGGGGCGCTATCCCAAACATGTCTGGCCGGACGATCCGGCGAATACCGCGCCAACCCGGCGCACGAAGAAGTATTCGTAGCCGTTGTAGGTCGGGTAAGCGCAGCGCCACCCGGCAAAAGCCCTCGTTGAGAGGGTAACTTTGAGAGATTTCTTCTTCCTCCATCAGGGGGAAGAACTGAGAATCGGGCCCTTGCGCCTGATAGTTGCGGAGAGAGAGCATGGCGGGGAATGACCGCGAGCCAATTGGACGTAAAGGAAAGCCTACACGTCCGGCGAAAGAAAAGGCAGGCCGTCGTCGCCTCAGAGATGAGGAGTATGACGACGTTGATAATGAGTATGAGGATGAAGCGTCCGTGCCACGTAAAGGAAAAGGCAAAAAAGGTAAACCTCGTGGCAAGCGCGGCTGGTTCTGGCTGCTGCTGAAGCTGTTTATTGTTTTCGTCGTTTTACTGGCGATCTACGGCGTCTATCTGGATCAGAAGATCCGTAGCCGTATCGACGGAAAAGTCTGGCAGCTGCCTGCGGCAGTGTATGGCCGGATGGTCAACCTCGAGCCGGAAATGACCATCAGCAAGAACGAGATGGTCAAACTGCTGGAGGCCACCCAGTACCGCCAGGTGACGAAGATGACGCGTCCCGGCGAGTTTACGGTGCAGGCGAAAAGCATCGAGATGATCCGCCGTCCGTTTGACTTCCCGGACAGCAAAGAGGGGCAGGTGCGCGCGCGTCTGACCTTCGACGGCGATCATATCGACACCATCGAGAACATGGATAACAACCGCCAGTTCGGTTTCTTCCGTCTCGATCCGCGCCTGATCACCATGCTCTCCTCGCCAAACGGCGAGCAGCGTCTGTTCGTCGCGCGTAACGGCTTCCCGGATCTGCTGGTGGATACCCTGCTGGCGACCGAAGACCGTCACTTCTACGAGCATGATGGCGTCAGCCTGTACTCCATCGGTCGTGCGGTGCTGGCGAACCTGACCGCCGGACGGACGGTGCAGGGGGCAAGTACCCTGACCCAGCAGCTGGTGAAGAACCTGTTCCTCTCCAGCGAACGCTCTTACTGGCGTAAGGCCAACGAAGCGTACATGGCGGTATTGATGGACGCCCGCTACAGCAAAGATCGCATTCTTGAGCTGTATATGAACGAGGTCTACCTCGGGCAGAGCGGCGACAATGAAATCCGCGGCTTCCCGCTGGCGAGTCTCTACTACTTTGGCCGTCCAGTGGAAGAGCTGAGTCTCGACCAGCAGGCGCTGCTGGTGGGCATGGTGAAAGGGGCGTCGATCTACAACCCGTGGCGTAACCCGAAACTGGCCCTGGAGCGTCGTAATCTGGTCCTGCGTCTGCTGCAACAGCAGCAGGTGATCGACCAGGAGCTGTACGACATGCTCAGCGCGCGTCCGTTAGGCGTGCAGCCGCGCGGCGGCGTGATCTCCCCGCAGCCTGCCTTTATGCAGATGGTGCGTCAGGAGTTGCAGACCAAACTGGGCGACAAGGTTAAAGATCTCTCCGGCGTGAAGATCTTCACCACCTTTGACTCCGTGGCGCAGGACGCCGCAGAGAAAGCGGCGGTGGAAGGCATTCCGGCCCTGAAAAAGCAGCGTAAGCTGAGCGATCTGGAAACCGCGATGGTGGTGGTCGATCGTACGAGCGGCGAAGTACGGGCGATGGTCGGCGGGGCAGAGCCGCAGTTTGCGGGCTATAACCGCGCCATGCAGGCACGCCGTTCGATCGGTTCTCTGGCAAAACCGGCGACCTATCTCACCGCCCTGAGCCAGCCGAACCAGTATCGACTAAATACCTGGATCGCCGATGCCCCGATTGCCCTGCGCCAGCCGAATGGCCAGGTGTGGTCGCCGCAGAACGACGACAAACAGTACAGCGGCCAGGTGATGCTGGTGGACGCCCTGACGCGTTCCATGAACGTGCCGACGGTCAACCTCGGGATGGCGCTGGGTCTGCCGGCGGTCACCGATACCTGGCTGAAGCTGGGCGTGCCGAAAGATCAGCTGCATCCGGTGCCGGCCATGCTGTTAGGTGCCCTGAACCTGACGCCAATTGAAGTGGCGCAGGCGTTCCAGACCATCGCCAGCGGCGGTAACCGTGCGCCGCTCTCTGCGCTGCGTTCGGTGATTGCCGAAGATGGCACCCCGCTGTACCAGAGCTTCCCGCAGGCGGAGCGTGCCGTTCCGGCGCAGGCAGCTTACATGACGCTGTGGACCATGCAGCAGGTCGTGCAGCGCGGAACTGGTCGTCAGCTTGGCGCGAAGTATCCGGGGCTGCATCTGGCGGGTAAAACCGGGACCACCAACAACAACGTCGATACCTGGTTTGCAGGCATCGACGGACGTGAAGTGGTGATCACCTGGGTAGGCCGCGACAACAACCAGCCGACGAAACTGTACGGCGCCAGCGGGGCGATGTCGATTTACCAGCGCTATCTGGCGAACCAGTCGCCGGTTCCGTTAACCCTGACGCCACCGGAAGATATCGTGGATATGGGCGTGGATGAGTCGGGTACCTTCGTGTGTGGCGGCGGGATGCGTAGCGTTCCGGTCTGGACCACCAACCCGGACTCCCTGTGCCAGGCGCCAGCGCCGCAGCCGACGGGTAACCCGTTTGAGCAGTCTTCTCCTCAGCAGCAGCCGCAGCAACAGCAACAGCCGCAGCAGCAGAATGAGAAGAAGGACAGTGACGGCGTCGCGGGCTGGATCAAGGATATGTTCGGCGGTAACTAATCAAAATCCCCTCTCCTGCGGGAGGGGGGATTTTCACCTCAATTAAACATCCCTCCAACAGTAAAATCTCCGTTTATTAACCCTGCATTTTCCGTTGTTTAATTCTTATACCCTCAATTCCTGTAGGGCCGCATATCACTTGCTATGCCGTCTGCGTTTCGCATAATATGCTGCGGTCATAATAATAATTCTCGTTTACGTTATCATTCACTCTTTCAAAGAGACATACCAATGGCGCTTTCAAAAACTGCTCAGCCAATGCAATCTTCGCTGCGTAAAATCGCAGTCGTTGTAGCCACAGCGGTTAGCGGCATGTCTGCTTATGCCCAGGCTGCTGACACCCCTAAAAAAGAAGAAACCATCACCGTAACCGCAGCGCCTGCTCCGCAGGAGAGCGCCTGGGGTCCTGCAGCGACTATCGCGGCACGCCAGTCCGCCACCGGGACCAAGACCGATACCTCCATTGAGAAGGTACCGCAGTCGATTTCCGTGGTAACCGCAGAAGAGATGGCCCTGCACCAGCCACGCTCGGTCAAAGAAGCACTGAGCTACACGCCAGGGGTGGCAGTGGGTACCCGCGGTGCGTCTAACACCTATGACTACCTGATTATTCGTGGTTTTGCTGCCGATGGCCAAAGCCAGAACAACTACCTCGACGGCATGAAGATGCAGGGCAACTTCTATAACGACGCGGTAATTGATCCTTATATGATCGAGCGCGCGGAAGTGATGCGCGGGCCGATCTCCGTTCTGTACGGAAAAAGCAGCCCGGGTGGCCTGCTGAACATGGTCAGCAAACGTCCGCTGACAGAACCGCTGAAAGAGATCCAGTTCAAGGTCGGAACGGACAGCCTGTTCCAGACCGGGTTTGACTTCAGCGATGCGCTGGATGATGACGGCGTCTACTCTTATCGCCTGACGGGCCTGGCGCGTTCCAACAACGCCCAGCAGGAGCGTGCGGAAGAGCAGCGTTATACCATTGCGCCGTCCTTCTCATGGCGTCCATCTGATAAAACGAACTTCACCTTCCTCTCTTATTTCCAGAACGAACCGGAAACCGGTTACTACGGCTGGCTGCCAAAAGAGGGGACGGTTGATCCGCTGCCAAACGGCGATCGTCTGTCGACCGACTTCAACGAAGGGGCGAAAAACAATACCTATTCCCGTAACCAGAAAATGGTCGGGTATAGCTTCGATCACGAGTTTAACGACACCTTCACCGTGCGTCAGAACCTGCGTTTTGCCGAGAACAAAACCTCGCAGAACAGCGTATATGGTTACGGCGTCTGCTCCGATGCGGCCAACAGCGGCAACGCCCTGTGTAATGCGTTGTCACCTGCGGACAAAGGCCACTACCTGGCACGTAGATATGTCGTTGACGATGAGAAGCTGCAAAACTTCACCGTGGATACCCAGCTGCAGAGCAAATTCGCTACCGGTGAGGTTGACCATACCCTGCTGACCGGCGTTGACTTTATGCGTATGCGTAATGACATCAACTCCTGGTTTGGCTATGACGGTTCCGTCCCGCCGTTGGATCTCTACAACCCGGTATACACCGATTTTGATTTCGGTGCGCATCCTGGGGCGTTAGAACCCTATCAGGTGATGAACAAGCAGAAGCAAACTGGCCTCTACGTTCAGGATCAGGCGCAGTGGGATAAAGTGCTGGTCACCCTGGGCGGCCGTTACGACTGGGCCGAACAGGACTCCATTAACCGTGTTGCGGGTACCACTGCGTCGCGTGATGACAATCAGTTCACCTGGCGTGGCGGTGTTAACTACCTGTTCGACAACGGCATTACCCCTTACTTCAGCTACAGCGAATCCTTTGAACCGTCTTCCCAGCCCGACGCACAAGGCAAGCCGTTTGCCCCGTCGAAAGGCAAGCAGTACGAAGTGGGCGTGAAGTATGTGCCGAACGATCGTCCGATCGTTCTGACCGGTGCGCTGTATCAGCTGACCAAAACCAACAACCTGATGGCCGATCCTGCGGGCTCGTTCTTCTCGGTTGAAGGCGGCGAGATCCGCGCCCGTGGTGTGGAAATCGAAGCTAAAGCAGCCCTGTCTGCCAGCGTCAACGTGGTCGGTTCTTATACCTATACCGACGTGGAATACACCACTGACACCAGCTACAAAGGCAACACGCCAGCGCAGGTGCCTGAGCACATGGCCTCTCTGTGGGGTGATTACACCTTCTATGATGGCGCACTCTCCGGCCTGACCCTGGGTACCGGCGGTCGCTTCTCCAGCTCCAGCTATGGCGATCCGGCGAACTCCTTCAAGGTGGGCAGCTATGCGGTCATGGATGCGCTGGTCCGTTACGATCTGGCGCGTGTTGGTATGGCGGGCTCGAACGTGGCGCTGCACGTGAACAACCTGCTGGATCGTGAATACGTCGCCAGCTGCTTCAACACCTATGGCTGCTTCTGGGGTGCAGAACGCCAGGTTGTTGCGACCGCGACCTTCCGCTTCTAACCTTTAAACTTGGGCACGATTTTCGTGCCCTTTTCTTTACTTAAGTTGGCTAACATGCAGGAAAACAACCCGCAATCCGATACCACTTTTGCGCTTGATGGCGTCTCCTTTCGCGTTCCCGGACGCACGCTGCTGCATCCGCTTTCGCTGACCTTTCCCGCAGGCCAGGTGACAGGCCTGATTGGCCATAACGGCTCCGGCAAATCCACCTTACTGAAAATGCTTGGCCGCCATCAGTCGCCGTCCGAGGGGGATATTCTGCTCGACGGACAGCCGCTGGAGAGCTGGAACAGCAAAGCCTTTGCCCGCAAGGTGGCCTATCTGCCGCAGCAGCTGCCGCAGGCGGAGGGCATGACCGTCCGCGAACTGGTGGCGATAGGGCGTTATCCCTGGCATGGTGCATTGGGCCGCTTCGGCGTAGCCGATCGCGAGAAAGTGGAAGAGGCGATTGCGCTGGTGGGTTTAAAGCCGCTGGCTCATCGTCTGGTGGATAGCCTGTCCGGCGGCGAGCGCCAGCGGGCGTGGATTGCCATGCTGGTGGCGCAGGACAGCCGTTGTTTACTGCTGGATGAGCCGACCTCGGCGCTGGACATTGCCCATCAGGTGGACGTGCTGGCGCTGGTGCATCGCTTAAGCCAGCAGCGCGGCCTCACGGTGATTGCGGTGCTGCATGATATCAACATGGCGGCGCGTTACTGCGACTATCTGGTGGCGCTGCGCGGTGGCGAGATGATCGCCCAGGGCACGCCAGCCGAGCTGATGCGCAGTGAAACGCTGGAACATATTTACGGAATTCCAATGGGTATTCTGCCGCATCCTGCCGGAGCGGCACCGGTGAGCTTTGTCTATTGATGCCTGAGTTAACACACATTAGCCGTCGTCGACTGTTGACGGCGATGGCCCTTTCGCCGCTGCTGTGGAAAATGGGCACGGCGCATGCCGCCGCCGTCGATCCCCATCGGATTGTGGCCCTCGAGTGGCTGCCGGTCGAGCTGCTGCTGGCGCTCGGCGTTACCCCCTACGGCGTGGCCGACATTCCTAACTACACCCTGTGGGTAAACGAGCCTCGCCTGCCGGAATCGGTGATCGACATTGGCCTGCGTACCGAGCCCAACCTCGAACTGCTCACCCAGATGAAACCTTCTTATCTGGTCTGGTCGGCCGGGTACGGTCCGTCGGAAGAGAAGCTGGCGCGGATTGCGCCGGGGCGCGGGTTCGCCTTTAGCGACGGCAAAAAACCGCTCACCAACGCCCGCAAATCCTTAAGCGAGATGGCGCAGCTGCTGAATATGGAAGCGGCGGCCCGCGAGCATCTGGATCATTTCGACAGCGTGATTGACAGCTACAAACCCCGTTTTGCCGGCCGCGGCGATCGCCCGCTGCTGATGGTGACCCTGCTCGATGCCCGCCATATGCTGGTGTTTGGCAATAACTGTCTGTTCCAGGAAGTGCTCGATCGCTATGGGATTAAAAACGCCTGGGAAGGGGAGATGACCTTCTGGGGCAGCACCGCCGTCGGTATCGACCGTCTGGCCATGTTCCGCGATGTGGACGTGCTGTGCTTCGATCACGGCAACGAGCGCGAGATGCAGGCCTTGATGGCGACGCCGCTGTGGCAGGCGATGCCCTTTGCCCGCCAGCAGCGCGTGAAGCGCGTGCCGGCGGTGTGGTTCTACGGCGCGACCCTGTCGGCCATGCACTTTGCCCGCGTGCTGGATAGCGCATTGGGAGGCCAGGCATGAGGTCACGGATAGCCTTTTTCCCGGCGCTGCTAATGGCACTGCTGCTGATCGTTGCGCTGGGCTTAACCTGGTGGAACCTGAACATTGCGCTGCCGCGCAGCCAGTGGGGCAGCGCGCTGGTCGCCCCGGATATCGATAATATTCAACAGATGCTGTTCCACTACAGCCTGCTGCCGCGGCTGGCGATCTCACTGCTGGTGGGTGCCGGGCTGGGTCTGGTGGGTGTGCTCTTCCAGCAGGTGCTGCGTAACCCGCTGGCGGAACCGACCACCCTGGGGGTGGCAACCGGGGCGCAGCTGGGGATGACCATCATCACCCTGTGGGCGCTGCCGGGGGCACTGGCACCGCAGTTTGCCGCGCTGGTGGGCGCCTGCGTGGTGGGGGCGATTGTCTTTGGCGTGGCCTGGGGTAAACGCCTCTCGCCGGTCACGCTGATTCTGGCAGGCCTGGTGGTCAGCCTCTACTGCGGGGCGGTTAATCAGCTTTTAGTGATTTTCCATCACGACCAGCTGCAGAGCATGTTCCTCTGGAGCACCGGGACGCTGACGCAGACCGACTGGAGCATCGTTCAGCGCCTGTGGCCGCAGCTGCTCGGCGGCGTATTGCTGACCCTGCTGCTGCTGCGCCCGCTGACCCTGATGGGGCTTGACGATGGCGTGGCGCGCAATCTCGGCCTGGCGCTGTCGCTGGCCCGTCTGGCGGCGCTGACGCTGGCGATTGTCATCAGTGCCCTGCTGGTAAATGCGGTGGGCATCATCGGGTTTATCGGCCTGTTCGCGCCGCTGCTGGCAAAAATGCTCGGCGCGCGGCGCTTGCTCTCCCGCCTGATCCTCGCCCCGCTGATTGGTGCGCTGATCCTCTGGCTCTCTGACCAGGTGATCCTCTGGCTGACGCGCGTATGGATGGAAGTCTCTACCGGTTCCGTGACCGCGCTGATCGGTGCGCCGCTGCTGCTGTGGCTGCTGCCGCGCCTGCGCAGCATGAGTGCCCCGGCGATGAACGCCGGAGATAAAGTACAGGCGGAGCGTCACCACGTGCTGTGGTTTGCCCTGGCGGGCGGCGCGGTACTGCTGCTGGTGGTGATTGCGGCGCTGGCGTTTGGCCGGGATGCAGAGGGCTGGCACTGGGCGAGCGGGGCGATGCTTGATGAGCTGCTGCCGTGGCGCGCGCCGCGTATTTTCGCCGCGCTGATTGCCGGGGTGATGCTGGCGGTCGCCGGGTGCATTATCCAGCGACTGACCGGCAACCCGATGGCGAGCCCGGAAGTGCTGGGGATCAGCTCCGGGGCGGCGTTCGGCGTGGTGCTGATGCTCTTTTTCGTGCCGGGTAATGCCTTCGGCTGGCTGATGCCCGCAGGCAGTATCGGTGCGGCGGTCACGCTGCTGATCATTATGATTGCCGCCGGACGAGGTGGCTTCTCGCCGCACCGGATGTTGCTGGCGGGGATGGCGCTGAGCACCGCCTTCACCATGCTGCTGATGATGCTGCAGGCCAGCGGCGATCCGCGTATGGCGCAGATCCTGACCTGGATTGCCGGATCAACCTATAACGCCACCACCGAACAGGTGGTGAGCACCGGGCTGGCGATGATTGTCCTGCTGGCGCTGGTGCCGCTGTGCCGTCGCTGGCTGACGGTGCTGCCGCTGGGGGGCGATACTGCCCGTTCGGTGGGAATGGCGCTGAGCGCCTCGCGCATCGGCCTGCTGCTGCTGGCGGCATCGCTGACGGCCACTGCCACCCTGACGATTGGTCCGCTGAGCTTTATTGGGCTGATGGCACCGCATATCGCGCGGATGATGGGGTTCCGCCGGACGATGCCGCACATTGTGATGTCGGCGCTAACGGGGGGGATCCTGCTGGTGTTCGCCGACTGGTGCGGCCGGATGGTGCTGTTCCCGTATCAGATCCCGGCGGGGCTGCTTTCCACCTTTATCGGTGCGCCGTACTTTATCTATCTGCTGCGGAAACAGAGCCGGTAAAAAAATGCCGGGTGGCGCTAACGCTTACCCGGCCTACGGTCCGAAGATTTTTGTTTGCCGGGTAAGGCGAAGCCGCCACCCGGCAAACAACGTCATCAGAGCTTCGCAAACACCCGACGCGCCGCGTCTATGGTGTTGTTGATATCCTCTTCGCTGTGCGCGACCGACATAAAGCCTGCCTCAAACGCTGACGGTGCAAGATAGACACCTTCCTCCAGCATCAGATGGAAGAAACGCTTGAAGCGCTCAACGTCGCACTTCACCACATCCTGATAGCGGGTCACGGTTTTCGCTTCGGTGAAGAAGATGCCAAACATGCCGCCAACGTGGTTTACCACCAGCGGAATACCTGCGTCTTCAGCCGCGTCCAGCAGGCCGTTTGCCAGCTGCGTGGTGCGCTCGGTGAGGGTGGTATGGATACCCGGCTGCGCTACTTCGTTCAGACAGGCGAAACCTGCCGCCATGGCAATCGGGTTACCGGAGAGCGTACCGGCCTGATAGACCGGACCGGTTGGCGCCAGCGCGTCCATCACCTCTCTACGGCCGCCAAAGGCGCCTACCGGCATGCCGCCGCCGATGATTTTGCCCAGGCAGGTCAGGTCCGGCACCACGTCGTAATACGCCTGCGCACCCGCCAGGGCAACGCGGAAACCGGTCATCACTTCGTCGATGATCAGCAGCGCGCCGAACTCGTCGCACAGCGCACGCAGCCCCTGCAGGAAGCCAGGCTGCGGTGGAATGCAGTTCATGTTGCCTGCCACCGGTTCGACGATGATGCAGGCGATCTCCTGCGGATATTGTTCAAATGCCGCACGCACCGAATCGAGATCGTTATAGGTGCAGGTCAGGGTGTGCTTCGCGAAGTCTGCCGGCACGCCCGGGGAGTTCGGCTGGCCGAGAGTTAGCGCGCCGGAACCGGCTTTCACCAGCAGGCAGTCCGCGTGGCCGTGGTAGCAGCCTTCGAACTTGATGATTTTGTCGCGGCCGGTAAAACCGCGAGCCAGACGGATGGCGCTCATGGTCGCTTCGGTACCGGAGTTCACCATGCGGACCATATCCATGGTCGGCACCAGCTCGGTCACCAGCGCCGCCATTTTCACTTCCATCTCGGTCGGTGCACCGAAACTTAACCCGCGCTGCGCCGCTTCAATCACCGCGTTGCGGATCGCCGGGTGGTTGTGGCCCAGCACCATCGGGCCCCATGAGCCGACATAATCGATATAGGCTTTGCCATCCACATCGTACAGATAGGCGCCATCGGCACGTTCGATAAACAGCGGTGTACCGCCCACGCCGGTAAAGGCACGGACCGGGGAGTTAACACCGCCAGGGATAAGCTCGCGGGCTGCACTGTAGAGGTTTTCAGACTTGCTCATGGCGTCGTTCCTGGCTCGTATAAAATGATTAAGCCCACTATTCTAAGTGATTCGTTGAAGGTTATGAAATTTTTACCCTGGTAATGCATTAACAATTGTTAAGCAATTTTCAGGAGACGGCTGGGCGGTCTCTGGTAAAATCCCTGCGGCTATTTGTATGACGAAAGATAACAGGCAATGAAAGCAGATTCTCCCTCATTTGAAGAACAACAGTTTGCGCGGGCGCGATACCGTATCAGCGTCCGACGGCTGCTCAACCGCGATAAAACACCGCTGGCGATTTTGCTGGGCGCAGCCGTTGTCGGCACCCTGGCGGGCCTGGTAGGCGTCGCATTCGAAAAGGCCGTCAATGGCGTGCTTAACTGGCGTATTGGCACCGTTGCGGGTTATGCCGATCGTGAAGGGCTGGTCTGGATCCTGGCCCTTGGTTTATCTGCCCTGTTCGCGATGGTCGGTTATTTTCTGGTGCGTAGATTCGCTCCGGAAGCGGGCGGGTCGGGGATCCCTGAGATAGAAGGGGCGCTCGAAGAGCTGCGTCCGGTCCGCTGGTGGCGCGTCCTTCCCGTTAAGTTTATCGGCGGGATGGGAACGCTTGGTGCGGGGATGGTGCTCGGGCGGGAAGGGCCGACCGTACAGCTGGGCGGTAACGTTGGCCGTATGGTCAGCGACCTGTTCAAAATGCGCAGCGCGGAAGCACGCCATACGTTGCTGGCAACCGGTGCCGCCGCGGGGCTTTCCGCCGCGTTTAATGCCCCGCTGGCGGGGATCCTGTTTATCATCGAAGAGATGCGCGCTCAGTTTCGCTATAACCTGATCTCGATTAAAGCGGTCTTTACCGGCGTAATTATGTCGAGCATTGTCTTTCGGCTTTTCAATGGCGAAGGGGCGGTCATTGAGGTAGGCAAGTTGACCAACGCGCCGGTTAATACGCTGTGGCTGTATCTGATCCTTGGCATGGTTTTTGGCATTGTAGGCCCGCTGTTTAATGCCCTTATTATTCGTGCTCAGGATATGTTTCAGCGGATCCACGGCGGCAATACGACCAAATGGGTGCTGGTGGGCGGCCTGCTCGGGGGCGTGTGCGGCGTGCTGGGCTTTATCGAACCCAACGCGGCTGGCGGTGGCTTTGGCCTGATCCCCATTGCGGCGGCGGGTAATTTCAGCATCGGCCTGCTGCTGTTTATGTTTATCTCCCGGGTCATCACCACCGTACTCTGCTTCTCTTCCGGCGCCCCTGGCGGCATTTTTGCCCCGATGCTGGCATTAGGCACGTTGCTGGGTACGGCCTTTGGCATGGCCGCTGCCGCAGGTTTCCCGGCGTATCATCTTGAGGCTGGCACCTTTGCCATCGCCGGAATGGGGGCGCTACTGGCGGCATCGCTGCGCGCGCCGCTGACCGGCATCGTGCTGGTACTGGAGATGACCGACAATTACCAGCTCATTTTGCCAATGATCATTACCTGCCTGGGGGCCACACTATTAGCCCAGTTTCTCGGCGGAAAACCGCTATACTCCACCATTCTTGCCCGTACCCTGGCGAAGCAGAATACTTGAATGAATTACCAGGGTATTAGATAATGACAACAAGAATTGGGTGATTTTTACCCACTAGCAGTATTCATGGGAGCATAAGATGAGTGATGACGTAGCGCTGCCGTTGCAGTTTACCGAAGCAGCAGCCAAAAAAGTAAAAGACCTGATTGCCGATGAAGACAACCCGGCGCTGAAATTGCGTGTGTACATTACGGGCGGCGGCTGTAGCGGCTTCCAGTATGGTTTCACCTTTGACGATCAGGTTAACGACGGCGACATGACCATTGAGAAGCAGGGCGTCGCGCTGGTCGTTGACCCGATGAGCCTGCAGTATCTGGTGGGCGGCGCGGTGGACTACACCGAAGGTCTGGAAGGTTCCCGCTTTGTGGTGACCAACCCGAACGCAACCAGCACCTGCGGGTGTGGATCGTCGTTCAGCATTTGACTGTAATGCCCGGTGGCGCTTCGCTTACCGGGCCTGTTCGCTATCTTCCATTCTCATCCAGCGCAAAGGTTGGCAGCTTCAGGTGCCAGCGGATTGCCGCCAGGCGGATCCCCAGAGTAACTACCATTCCCAGCATCGCCGCCTGTTCCAGCGGAACGTGAAAGGTGTACCAGGCCGTAGCGTGAACGATCCCACCCAGAATGCAGGCCGTGGCGTAGATTTCCGTTCTCAGGATCATCGGCACTTCGCGCGCCAGAATATCGCGAATAATCCCGCCGCCCACGCCGGTGACCACTCCCATACAGATCGCCACCATCGGGCCGGTGCCGGCCATAAAGGCTTTGTTGACGCCAATACCGACAAACACCGCGAGGCCAACCGCATCCAGCACCGGCAGCAGCCATTTCGGCAGGCGACGCGGCTGACGGACGAGGATAATGGTTAACATACAGGTGACCATAGCGACCACCAGATCGGTAGGATCTTTGACCCAGAATACCGGGCCATGATCGAGCGCCATATCGCGGATCGTCCCTCCGCCCACGGCGGTGACCACCCCTAACACCAGCACGCCAAACGGATCCATGCGTAATTTACCGGCCAGCAGAACGCCGGAGATCGCAAAAACGGCTGTGCCAAGAATATCCAGCCAATAAACGAGCATTATCATCCTCGGGAAAATGAGTGGCTCTGCGACAGCGCAGAGCAGAGTTGTTTTGCGGCGAGGATAATACGCGGGCTTGCGCGCTCAAACCAGTCGCTGTTCAGCGCAATCACGGGTATTTTTAGCTGGCTTTGCCAGTACTGTTCTATTTTAGGAATATCGCCCGCCGAACCGCCTACCACAATCGCCTGAGGCTGGCGAGCCAGAACCTGCTCGCGGCTCACCTGGGGCCAGGGAACACGGCTGGCGGCAAAAATGTTTTCCCCGCCACAGAGCTCAATGACCTGATGTTGCAGGGAGCCCTGGCTGGTCGTGAACAGAGGTTGTTGGCCGAACTGGATAAATACCCGCTTTTTCGGCAGGGTGGCGTAGGTGGCTTTTAAGGCTGCATAATCGTTGAGCATCTGCTGTGCGGCCTGTCGGGCCTGGTCTGGCGTCGGGCTCCAGGGGGCGAGATCGCGAAGGGCCTGCGCGACCTGTTCAATGCTGGTGGCATCGATCCACTGCACTTTTATCCCCAGCGAGGCCAGCTGGTTCACCTGACGTTCTGCATTACCGCCGCGCCAGGCCAGCACCAGATCGGGCTTCAGGGCGACGATACGTTCGACATTCATGCCTTGCCAGGTAGCGACCTGCTCAATCTTTGCCGCCTCAGGGGGATAGTCGGAAAAGCTGCTGACCCCGACGGGGGTGATCCCGGCGGCAAAGGCCAGCTCGGTATTGGCTGGGGAGAGGGAGATAACACGCGGCGCGGCCAGAAGCCACGCCGGTGTCAGCAGAAACAGCGCCAGCAGCGCCCTGAGGAGCGGCTTAGCCACGCGCCAGTTTCTGCACCAGGGTCTCAACCATCAGGCTGGACTGTTTGGCTGCGACCACGAGGAACTCGTCGAAGCTCAGGTGAGACTGCTGATCCGCGACGTCGGAGATGGCGCGAACTACCACGAAGGGCACGCTGAAGTTATGGCAGACGTGGGCAATGGCGGTTGCTTCCATCTCAACGGCAATCGCCTGAGGGAAGTTATGACGGATTTTCGCCAGGTTCACGGAGCCATTGATAAAGGCATCGCCGCTGACAATCAGGCCACGCACGGCGTTAAGGTTCAGTTCCGCGATGCAGCGTTCTGCAGCGGCAACCAGTTTTTCGTCGGCTTTAAAACCGGCGGGGCAGCCCGGGAGCTGGCCGTACTCGTAACCGAAGGCGGTCACATCGGCGTCGTGATAGCGCGCTTCGTCAGAAACCACGATATCGCCCACTTTCAGGGTTGGCGCCAGGCCGCCCGCAGAGCCGGTGTTAACGATCACGTCTGGTTTGCAGCGCTCCAGCAGAAGGGTAGCGCCCAGCGCGGCGGAGACTTTACCGATACCGGATTTCAGCAGAGCAACTTCTGTACCGTTCAGCGTGCCGGTATAAATCTCGCAACCACCCAGAGAGAGGGTCTGGCGGTTCTCAATTTTGTCACGCAGCAGCGTAACTTCTTCTTCCATTGCTCCAATAATACCGATTTTCATAGATTTACTCGCGATGTGCCTTGTTAAGATGCATAGTCTATCATGCGATTTAGGGGAAACGCATTCTCACGCGGGGGAGCATATGGCACCAATCGATTTTCGCACCAAAATTAACTGGCATCGCCGGTACCGCTCTCCGCAGGGGAACAAGAACGAACATGAGATCCTGCGGATTTTCGAAAGCGATCGCGGACGTATCGTTAACTCGCCGGCGATCCGCCGCCTGCAGCAAAAAACGCAGGTCTTTCCCCTCGAACGCAACGCCGCCGTGCGCACCCGCCTGACCCATTCGCTGGAGGTGCAGCAGGTTGGGCGCTATATCGCCAAAGAGATCTTAAGCCGCCTCAAGGAGCAGCGCCTGCTGGAAACCTACGGGCTGGATGAGCTGACCGGGCCGTTCGAAAGTATCGTTGAGATGGCGTGCCTGATGCACGACATCGGCAATCCCCCCTTTGGTCATTTTGGCGAAGCGGCCATCAATGACTGGTTCCGCCAGCGCCTGTTCCCCTCGGATGCCGCCAGCCAGCCGCTGAGCGACGATCGCTGCGTGGTTCAGGCTCTGCGGCTGCGTGATGGCGAAGAGACCCTGAACGGGCTGCGGCGCAAGGTGCGTCAGGATCTGTGTCATTTTGAAGGCAATGCGCAGGGCATCCGTCTGGTACACTCCCTGATGCGCATGAATCTTACCTGGGCGCAGGTAGGGTGCATCCTGAAATATACCCGTCCCGCCTGGTGGCAGGGTGAACCTCCCGCGACGCACAATTATTTAATGAAAAAACCGGGCTACTATTTCTCGGAAGAGGCGTATATCGAGCGGCTCCGGCAGGAACTTTCCCTCACGCAGTATGCCCGTTTTCCATTGACCTGGATTATGGAAGCGGCAGACGATATTTCCTATTGTGTGGCCGATCTGGAAGATGCGGTTGAAAAAAGAATATTCAGCGTCGAGGGGCTTTATCAGCATCTTTATGATGCCTGGAGTAACCACGAGAAAGGGTCCTTGTTCTCACAGGTTGTCGAAAACGCCTGGGAGAAATCGCGCTCCAATTCCCTCAGTCGTAGCACCGAAGATCAGTTCTTTATGTATTTACGCGTCAATACATTAAATAAACTGGTGCCCTACGCGGCTGAGCGCTTTATCGACAACATTGAACAAATTTACCATGGCGAGTTTAATCATGCGCTGCTGGAAGATGACAGCAGTTTTAGCCAACTGCTTGAACTCTATAAAAATGTCGCCATGCGGCATGTGTTCAGCCATCCGGAGGTCGAACAGCTGGAATTACAGGGCTATCGGGTGATAACCGGCCTGCTGGAGATCTACCGTCCACTGCTGCAATTATCCGCCGAGGAGTTCAGCGAACTGGTAGAAAAAGAGCGGGTCCGCCGTTTTCCGATTGAATCCCGGCTATTTCACAAACTTTCACCGCGCCATCGGCTGGCTTATGTTGAGTCGGTCAGTAAATTTAATCGCCAGCAGCCAGACTGGCCGGTACTGGAGTTTTATTATCGCTGTCGCCTGATTCAGGACTATATCAGCGGAATGACAGACTTATATGCCTGGGATGAATACCGCAAGTTGATGGCGGTGGAATAAGGCGGAGTTTTGTAAAGACGGCCAATAAATTTTTACTTTTTCCAGAAACTTAATGCCGGAACTAAGCGCGTCGAAACGAATCTGATATACACAGCAATTGTGCGTGACCTGTAAATCGAGATTAAGAAACATGAAAAAAACCACTTTAGCAATGAGTGCACTGGCTCTGAGTTTAGGTTTAGCGTTATCCCCTCTGTCTGCCAGCGCAGCAGAGACCGTCTCTTCCGCAGCCACTGCGCAACAGATGCCAAGCCTGGCACCGATGCTGGAAAAAGTGATGCCGTCGGTAGTGAGTATCAACGTTGAAGGCAGCACCACCGTCAACACGCCGCGCATGCCGCGTAACTTCCAGCAGTTCTTCGGTGATAACTCGCCGTTCTGCCAGGAAGGTTCCCCGTTCCAGAGCTCACCGTTCTGCCAGGGCGGGGCGGGTGATGGCAACGGCGGCGGTCAGCAGCAGAAGTTTATGGCGCTGGGTTCCGGCGTGATCATTGATGCGGCCAAAGGCTATGTGGTCACCAACAACCACGTGGTGGACAATGCCAGCAGCATCAAGGTTCAGCTGAGCGACGGGCGCAAGCTTGATGCCAAAATCGTCGGGAAGGATCCGCGCTCTGATATCGCGCTGATACAGATTCAGGATCCAAAAAACCTGACGGCAATTAAGCTGGCCGACTCTGATGCCCTGCGCGTCGGGGATTACACCGTGGCAATCGGTAACCCGTTTGGTCTGGGTGAGACGGTGACCTCCGGTATCGTTTCTGCCCTCGGTCGTAGCGGCCTGAATGCGGAAAACTATGAAAACTTTATCCAGACCGATGCGGCGATAAACCGCGGTAACTCCGGTGGCGCGCTGGTCAACCTGAACGGTGAGCTGATCGGGATTAACACCGCGATCCTCGCCCCGGACGGCGGCAACATCGGGATTGGCTTTGCGATCCCAAGCAACATGGTGAAAAACCTGACCGCACAGATGGTCGAGTTTGGCCAGGTGAAACGCGGCGAGCTGGGGATTCTCGGCACCGAGCTGAACTCCGAGCTGGCGAAAGCGATGAAGGTTGATGCCCAGCGCGGCGCCTTTGTCAGCCAGGTGATGCCAAACTCCTCCGCGGCGAAAGCGGGGATCAAGGCCGGGGACGTGATCACTACCCTGAACGGCAAACCGGTGAGCAGCTTCGCGGCACTGCGTGCAGAAGTCGGCTCTATGCCGGTGGGCAGCAAAGTGAGCCTGGGTCTGCTGCGTGAAGGTAAACCGGTGAACGTGCAGCTGGAACTGCAGCAGAGCAGCCAGAACCAGGTGGATGCCGGCACCATCTTCAGCGGTATCGAAGGTGCGGATATGAGTAACAAAGGGCAGGATAAAGGCGTATCTGTGGATAACGTCAAAGCCAACAGCCCGGCTGCCCGTATTGGCCTGAAGAAAGGGGATGTGATTATCGGCGCCAACCAGCAGCCGGTTAAGAACATCGCTGAACTGCGCAAAATTCTCGACAGCAAACCATCGGTGCTGGCGTTGAATATCCAGCGTGGCGACACCTCTCTTTATCTGCTGATGCAGTAATCTGTTCTGCCCCTGTTTCTGTCTGGAAACAGGGGCTTTTTCATTCCTTTCTGTGAACCTTTCCACAAGTCCATACTTCTCCTTCACAGTTTGTGCATTCGCACAATGCGGCCCTGATTGATCTTCCTTATGCTTGAGCTCTGCTCAGAGGAGGGCGACATGGCTGGCTGGCATCTTGATACCAAAATGGCGCAGGATATCGTGGCGCGAACAATGCGCATCATCGACACCAATATCAACGTGATGGACGCACGTGGCCGGATCATCGGCAGTGGCGATCGCGAGCGTATTGGGGAATTGCACGAAGGTGCGCTGCTGGTGCTCTCTCAGGGGCGCGTGGTGGATATTGATGACGCGGTGGCGCGGCATCTGCATGGCGTGCGCCAGGGGATCAACCTGCCGCTGCGTCTGGAAGGCGAGATTGTCGGGGTGATCGGTCTGACCGGTGAGCCGGAGTCCTTGCGCAAATACGGTGAGCTGGTCTGTATGACGGCAGAAATGATGCTGGAACAATCCCGCCTGATGCACCTTCTGGCGCAGGACAGCCGCCTGCGTGAAGAGCTGGTCATGAACCTGATCCAGGCGGAAGAGCATACCCCGGCGCTGACCGAGTGGGCGCAGCGGCTGGGCATCGATCTCAACCAGCCCCGCGTGGTGGCGGTGATTGAGGTCGACAGTGGTCAGCTCGGAGTCGATAGCGCGATGGTTGAGCTACAGCAGCTGCAGAACGCGCTGGCGACGCCGGAGCGCAATAACCTGGTGGCGATCGTCTCGCTGACCGAGATGGTGGTACTCAAACCGGCGTTAAACCAGTTTGGGCGCTGGGATGCGGAAGATCACCGTCGGCGCGTGGAACAGCTGATTGCGCGGATGAAAGAGAACGGACAGCTGCGTTTCCGGGTGGCATTAGGCAACTACTTTACCGGCCCGGGCAGCATTGCCCGCTCCTGGCGTACGGCCCGTACCACAATGATGGTCGGCAAGCAGCGTATGCCGGAAAACCGCAGCTATTTTTATCAGGATCTGATGCTGCCGGTGCTGCTGGACAGCCTGCGCGGCGGCTGGCAGGCCAACGAACTAGCCCGTCCGCTGGTACGTCTGAAAGCGATGGATAACAACGGCCTGCTGCGGCGTACGCTGCAAGCGTGGTTCCGTCATAACGTGCAGCCGCTGGCCACGTCAAAGGCACTTTTTATTCACCGCAATACGCTGGAGTACCGCCTGAACCGTATTTCGGAGCTAACGGGGTTGGATCTGGGGAATTTTGACGACCGGCTGTTGCTGTATGTGGCGTTGCAACTGGATGAGCAGCGGTGAGTGAATCGCCCGGTGGCGCTGCGCTTACCGGGCCTACAAAACCACGAATGTAGGCCGGGTAAGGCGAAGCCGCCACCCGGCACACAGCGACGGATTACTTGTTACGGGTCAACTTCTCAAGATCCGCTTCGATTTCCGTGATCTTGTGGGCAACGACGCTTTCCAGATGACGCAGGTCATCCAGGATCTTCCGCTTCAGATCCACCTCAGTGCGATCGCGCTGGCAAATCTGATCCAGCTCATCAATCACATAGCGCAGATTCGGGCTGATCTCCTGCACCTCTTTGTAACCCTGACCGATGCCATCGGCAACGACAGTTTTACGCTGGCGCGGGTACTTGAACTTCACGCTCTTGGCGAAGAACTCGCCCTTATCCTTGTGGAAATAGATTTTCAGGATATCGTTGTTGGCTTCCTGACGGAGGCTGTAACGGTCAATTTCATCAGGATTAGTAATGCCCAGACTTTTCAGATTATCGTACATAGCGGTACCCTTGATCTCAACATAACCCATGAATAATTCACGAAAAAATCTATTTTCGCCACCCTGAGATATAAAAAAAGCGGGGTTGCCCCCGCTTTTTGTTATACCCGATTAATCGATGGTACGCAGCAGTTCGTTGATGCCAACTTTGCCGCGGGTTTTTGCATCGACTTTTTTGACAATCACCGCACAGTACAGGCTGTATTTGCCATCTTTTGATGGCAGGTTACCGGATACCACTACGGAACCCGCCGGTACGCGACCGTAATGCACTTCGCCGGTTTCGCGATCGTAAATACGGGTGCTCTGGCCGATATAAACGCCCATGGAGATCACGGAGCCTTCTTCCACGATCACGCCTTCAACCACTTCGGAGCGCGCGCCGATGAAGCAGTTGTCTTCGATAATGGTCGGGTTCGCCTGCAGCGGCTCCAGAACACCACCGATACCCACGCCGCCGGAGAGGTGTACGTTTTTACCGATCTGCGCACAGGAACCCACGGTTGCCCAGGTATCCACCATGGTGCCTTCATCAACGTAAGCGCCGATGTTCACGTAGGATGGCATCAGCACGGTATTGCGGGCGATAAACGCACCCTGACGAACGGCTGCCGGTGGCACCACGCGGAAACCTTCTTTCTGGAAACGCGCTTCGTCGTAATCAGCGAATTTCATCGGGACTTTATCGAAGTAGCGGCTTTCCGCACCGTCGATAACCTGGTTATCGTTAATACGGAAAGAGAGCAGTACCGCTTTCTTCAGCCACTGGTGAGTGACCCACTGACCGTCGATCTTTTCGGCTACACGCAGCGCGCCGGAATCAAGCAGAGAAATCACCTGATTGACCGCCTCGCGGGTCACGGTATCCACATTTGCCGGAGTAATTTCGGCGCGACGCTCAAAAGCGGACTCAATAACGTTCTGTAACTGCTGCATAGTTCAACTCTTTCCAGGTAAAAAAAAACATCACCCTTTATCGTTTGGATTGAGGGCTGCTGTCAACCGTTGTTGCACTTCCTGTTGCAGGGCATTATTAAGCCCACGACGGTCGGCTGTGGCGATTATAAATAAATCTTCTACTCGCTCGCCAATGGTTGTAATTCTGGCCCCATGCAGCGAAATTCCCAGATCGGCAAACACCTGCCCGACCCGGGCCAGCAGCCCTGGCTGGTCAAGGGCGATCAGCTCGAGGAAGGATTTCCGGTCGGTATGCGTCGGCAGGAAATTGACCTCGGTATCGACGGTAAAGTGGCGCAGTTTCGCCGGCTGTCGACGCGGTTGCGGTGGCTGCCAGCTGTGCTGGGTGATCGCCTGCTCCAGCCCGTAGCGAATCGGCTCGTGACGATCCGCGGACAGCGGACTGCCGTCCGGTTCCAGCACGATAAAGGTATCCATCGCCATGCCGTCGCGGGTAGTGAAGATTTGCGCGTCGTGTACGCTGAGGTTACGTCTGTCGAGTTCGGCGCAGACCGCGGCAAACAGGTAAGCGCGATCGGGGCTCCAGATAAAGATCTCCGTTCCCCCGCGGGTTGCCTGCGGGCTGAGCAGGATCAGCGGTTTGGTCAGATCGTGCTGCAGCAGATGACGGGCGTGCCAGGCCAGCTGGTTCGGGCTGTGGCGTACAAAATAGTTGGCGCGACAGCGCGCCCAGATCAGATGCAGCGCCTCTTCATTTATATTCTCCATCCGCAACAGCGCCAGGGCTTGCATCTGGTGATGACGCACGCGTTCGCGCATGTCCGGCGTGCTCTGCATGCCGCGACGCAGCTGCTTCTCGGTGGCGAAGTAAAGTTCGCGCAGCAGGCTCTGCTTCCAGCTGTTCCACAGCGTCTCGTTGGTGGCACAGATATCCGCCACCGTCAGGCAGACCAGGAAACGCAGGCGATTCTCGGTCTGCACCTCTTCGGCAAACTGTTTGATGACCTCGGGATCCTGAATATCGCGCCGCTGAGCGGTGACCGACATCAGCAGGTGATGGCGAACCAGCCAGGCCACCAGCTGCGTTTCGCGCGAATTGAGCCCATGCAGCTCGGCAAATTTCAGCACGTCTTCCGCGCCGAGGATTGAGTGGTCGCCGCCGCGCCCTTTGGCGATATCGTGGAACAGGGCGGCAATCAGGATCAGCTCCGGGTTGGTCAGGCGCGGCCAGAGTTCAACGCAGAGCGGGTGACGGCTGCGCACCTCCTCCTGGGCGAAACTTTCCAGCTTCAGCATTACGCGGATGGTGTGTTCGTCAACGGTATAAGCATGGAACAGGTCAAACTGCATCTGGCCGACGATATGCGACCACTGCGGCATATAGGCCCAGAGCACGCTGTGACGGTGCATCGGCAGCAGCCCGCGGCTTACCGCGCCAGGGTGGCGCAACATGCTCAGGAACAGCGACCGTGCTTCCGGGATGTAGCACAAAGGCTGAGTCAGATGGCGGCGGGCGTGGCGCAGGTGGCGCAGGGTAGTGGAGTAGATCCCGGTGATGGTGCTGTTACGCACCATGGCGTAGAACATGCGCAGGATCGCTTCCGGCTTACGGATAAACAGCGTCTCGTCGCGCAGATCGATTAAGGTGCCGCGCAGCTGGAATTCATCATCTATCGGGCGCGGTTTTTCATCCGCGGTGAGAGCCAGGATCGCCTCGTCGAACAGCTGCAACAGCATCTGATTCAGTTCACCCACCCGACGGGTGACGCGGAAGAAGTCCTTCATCATCTGCTCGACCGGCTCGTTGCCCTCGCCGCTGTAGTGCAGGCGCTGGGCGACGCTCAACTGACGGTCAAACAGCAGGCGGTTATCGTAGCGGGTCACTTCCAGATGCAGGGCAAAACGGATGCGCCACAGCAGATGCAGACACTCATTCAGCTCGGTACGTTCGGCTTCGGTGAGAAAACCAAAACCGACCATCTCATCCAGCGAGGTGGCGCCGAAATGGCGGCGGGCCACCCACTGCAGGGTATGGATATCGCGCAGGCCGCCTGGGCTGCTTTTGATATCCGGCTCCAGGTTATAGCTGGTGCCGTGGTAGCGCTGGTGGCGCACCTGCTGCTCATCGACCTTGGCGGCGAAGAACTTCTCCGAGGGCCAGAAGCCGTCGCTGAAGATGTGCTTTTGCAGCTCAAGGAACAGGGCCACGTCGCCAATCAGCAGGCGCGATTCAATCAGGTTGGTGGCGACGGTGAGATCGGATAACCCCTCCAGCAGACACTCTTCCAGGGTGCGCACGCTGTGGCCGATTTCAAGCTTAACGTCCCACAGCAGGGTGAGCAGCTCGCCGATCTTCTGCGCCTGTTCGTCAGGCAGCTTTTTCCGGCTCAGGATCAGCAGGTCGATATCTGAAAGGGGATGCAGCTCGCCGCGGCCATAGCCGCCGACTGCGACCAGCGCCACATCGCCCAGCTGACCAAAACCGTAGTCAATCCATAGGCGCTGCAGGAGCTGATCGATAAATTCCGTACGCGCTTCGATAAGCGCTTCAGCGGAGATCCCGCTGTCAAAGGTGTCACCCAGCCAGCGCTGGAAGGTATCGATATGCGCTTTGATGCCGGCGCAGGTCAGCTCGGCCGTCGGCCAGACGCCGGGGTTATCCGGCTGGCCAGGCAGGGTGGGGAGGGCCGTATTGGCATACTGTTCGGGTAAAAGGTTACTCATTGCGCGCCACCCATAAGAAAAAACGATAGCCATTAAAAAAGCCGGCATTTGCCGGCTTCTTATCATGCGTCTTGCGAGAGTATCGCCGGGATAGTGTCATCCTTGCGTAACGTCAGAATTTCGCAGCCGTTGTCGGTCACCACAATAGTATGCTCATACTGGGCAGACAAGCTCCGGTCTTTGGTTTTCACCGTCCAGCCATCTTTCATGGTACGGATGCGGTAGTCGCCCGAGTTGACCATTGGCTCGATGGTGAAGGTCATGCCCGCCTGCAGCACTACGCCGCCGTCGTCTGCATCATAGTGCAGAACCTGTGGCTCTTCATGGAAGACGCGGCCAATACCGTGACCGCAGTATTCGCGCACCACGGAGAAACCTTCTGCTTCAACGAATTTCTGGATAGCCGCACCGAGGGTACGCAGGCGAATGCCTGGCTTGACCATCTTCAGTGCCAGGTAGAGGCTTTCCTGGGTCACTTTACACAGGCGCTCGCCCAGAATGGTCGGTTTGCCGACGATGAACATCTTAGAGGTGTCACCGTGGTACTCGTCTTTAATGACGGTGACGTCGATGTTAACGATGTCGCCATCTTTCAGCAGCTTTTCGTCATCCGGGATACCGTGGCAGACCACTTCATTAATAGAGATGCAGACTGACTTCGGGAAGCCGTGGTAGCCAAGGCAAGCGGAGATTGCCTGCTGCTCGTTCACGATGTAATCATTACAGATGCGATCCAGCTCGCCGGTGCTGACGCCCGGTTTGACGAATGGCTCGATCATTTCCAGCACTTCAGCGGCCAGACGACCGGCGACGCGCATTTTTTCAATTTCTTCAGGTGTCTTAATAGAGATAGCCATGTAATCTGTCCATCAGTGTCGTTTTTTTCGACAATACTAGTCTAAGTGTTGTCAATGGTATCAGTCTGGCGCACATGCTGCCAAATTGAGATTCCTTCACCGCACACACCGCCAACAATTGTTGGTTTCGGGTAGCATTTTGTGGTATAAAGCGCGCCGGACTTCCGATCCATTTCAGATACACAGGATGGACGGGAGCGACAAATCTCACTTTGTGTAACAACACACACGTATCGGCACATATTCCGGGGTGCCCTTTGGGGTCGGTAATATGGGATACGTGGAGGCATAACCCCAACTTTTAAATAGAGGTTTTAAAACATGGCAACTGTTTCCATGCGCGACATGCTCAAGGCTGGTGTTCACTTCGGTCACCAGACCCGTTACTGGAACCCGAAAATGAAGCCTTTCATCTTCGGCGCACGTAACAAAGTTCACATCATCAACCTTGAGAAAACTGTACCAATGTTCAACGAAGCCCTGGCTGAGCTGAACAAGATCTCTTCCCGTAAAGGTAAGATTCTGTTCGTTGGTACTAAGCGCGCTGCAAGCGAAGCTGTGAAAGAAGCTGCTAACAGCTGCGACCAGTTCTTCGTGAACCATCGCTGGCTGGGCGGTATGCTGACTAACTGGAAAACCGTTCGTCAGTCTATCAAGCGCCTGAAAGATCTGGAAACCCAGTCTCAGGACGGTACTTTCGAAAAGCTGACCAAAAAAGAAGCGCTGATGCGCACTCGTGAGCTGGACAAGCTGGAAAACAGCCTGGGCGGTATCAAAGATATGGGCGGCCTGCCAGACGCGCTGTTCGTTATCGATGCTGACCACGAGCACATCGCAATCAAAGAAGCTAACAACCTGGGTATCCCAGTATTCGCAATCGTTGATACCAACTCCGATCCGGACGGTGTTGACTTCGTTATCCCGGGTAACGACGATGCAATCCGTGCTGTTAGCCTGTACCTGAGCGCTGTAGCTGCTACCGTTCGTGAAGGCCGTTCCCAGGATCTGGCTTCTCAGGCGGAAGAAAGCTTCGTAGAAGCTGAATAATAAGGTTCTACCCCTTATTAGTACCGTGTATGAATAGGGGCCAATTATCGGCCCCTTTTTTCAATTTATACTGTTTGGCTTCTGGCCGGGCAGTTCACATCTCCCGAGGATTTAAGAATGGCTGAAATTACCGCATCCCTGGTAAAAGAGCTGCGTGAGCGTACTGGCGCAGGCATGATGGATTGCAAAAAAGCGCTGACTGAAGCGAACGGCGACATCGAGCTGGCAATCGAAAACATGCGTAAATCCGGTGCGATCAAAGCAGCTAAGAAAGCAGGCAACGTTGCTGCTGACGGCGTGATCATCACTAAGATCGACGGCACCTACGGCATCATTCTGGAAGTTAACTGCCAGACTGACTTCGTTGCTAAAGATGGCGGTTTCCAGGCATTTGCTAACAAAGTTCTGGACGCAGCTGTTGCTGGCAAAATCACCGACGTTGAAGTTCTGAAAGCACAGTTCGAAGAAGAGCGTGTTGCCCTGGTTGCTAAAATCGGTGAGAACATCAACATCCGTCGCGTTTCTTCCCTGGAAGGCGAAGTACTGGGTTCATACCAGCACGGCGCGCGTATCGGTGTTCTGGTTGCGGCTAAAGGCGCTGACGAAGAGCTGGTTAAACAGCTGGCAATGCACATCGCTGCAAGCAAGCCAGAATTCGTTAAGCCAGAAGACGTGTCTGCTGAAGTTGTAGAGAAAGAGTACCAGGTTCAGCTGGACATCGCCATGCAGTCTGGCAAGCCAAAAGAAATCGCAGAGAAAATGGTTGAAGGCCGCATGAAGAAATTCACCGGCGAAGTTTCTCTGACTGGCCAGCCTTTCGTTATGGATCCAAGCAAAACTGTTGCTCAGCTGCTGAAAGAGCACAACGCTGACGTAACTGGCTTCATCCGCTTCGAAGTGGGCGAAGGCATCGAGAAAGTTGAGACTGACTTCGCAGCAGAAGTTGCTGCAATGTCCAAGCAGTCTTAATCAGCGAAAAGAAGCCGCCTGAGGGCGGCTTCTTTTTGTGTACGTTATGTGTAAATCAGCCAGACGCCTATAGTGTCTGTGTTGAGATGCGATATATCATGTCGCCAGAATTAACCCCATCTTAATCGTTGACAGTCCCAGGAAAGAAATATGGCTACCAATGCAAAACCCGTTTACAAACGCATTCTGCTTAAGCTGAGTGGCGAAGCGCTGCAAGGGTCGGAAGGCTTCGGTATTGACGCAAGCATCCTTGACCGCATGGCGCAGGAAATCAAAGAACTGGTTGAACTGGGCATCCAGGTTGGCGTAGTCATTGGCGGTGGTAACCTTTTCCGTGGCGCGGGTCTGGCAAAAGCAGGCATGAATCGCGTGGTGGGCGACCACATGGGTATGCTGGCAACGGTCATGAATGGCCTGGCTATGCGTGATGCACTGCATCGTGCCTATGTGAATGCACGCCTGATGTCCGCTATTCCGTTGAATGGCGTGTGCGATAACTACAGCTGGGCCGAAGCCATCAGCCTGCTGCGCAACAACCGCGTGGTGATCCTCTCCGCCGGTACGGGTAACCCGTTCTTTACCACCGATTCCGCGGCCTGCCTGCGTGGTATTGAGATCGAAGCCGATGTGGTACTGAAAGCGACCAAAGTAGATGGCGTGTTTACTGCCGATCCGGCAAAAGATCCTGCTGCCACCATGTACGATCAGCTGACCTACAGCGAAGTGCTGGATAAAGAGCTGAAAGTGATGGATCTTGCCGCCTTCACGCTGGCTCGCGACCACAAACTGCCGATCCGTGTCTTCAACATGAACAAGCCTGGCGCGCTGCGTCGCGTGGTCATGGGTGAAAAAGAAGGCACTTTGATCACGGAATAATTTCCGTCGACGATAAATACAGGTAAGATTCCGCTTTACTTTGTAGTGATATCTTACCTGGACGCGCCTTTGGCGTTGTCATGAATTAAACGCGACTATACTTAGCACACCTGTAGCGATGTGCTGGTGGATAGTCTGCCTGAGACAAGTTTCCAAGGATTCGTAACGTGATTAACGACATCAGAAAAGATGCTGAAGTACGCATGGACAAATGCGTAGAAGCGTTCAAAACCCAAATCAGCAAAATTCGTACTGGCCGTGCTTCTCCAAGCCTGCTGGATGGCATCGTCGTGGAATACTACGGTACGCCAACCCCTCTGCGTCAGCTGGCGCAGGTGACGGTAGAAGATACCCGTACGCTGAAAATTAACGTCTTCGATCGTTCAATGGGCCCGGCCGTTGAGAAAGCCATCATGGCATCCGATCTGGGTCTGAACCCAAGCTCCGCAGGCACGGATATCCGTGTTCCACTGCCTGCGCTGACCGAAGAGCGTCGTAAAGATCTGATCAAAGTGGTACGTGGTGAAGCAGAGCAGGGCCGTGTTGCCGTGCGTAACGTTCGCCGTGACGCGAACGATAAAGTGAAAGCGCTGCTGAAAGACAAAGAGATCAGCGAAGATGACGATCGCCGTTCTCAGGACGACGTGCAGAAACTGACCGATGCGGCAATCAAGAAACTTGATGCGGCGCTGGCAGAAAAAGAAGCGGAACTGATGCAGTTCTGATTTCTGACGTAATCTGATAAAACGCCGTACAGAAGGCCCGATGGGCTTTGCTGGCGGCGTTTTGCTTTGCTGGTTTCACTACTTCTGGATAATTCATGAAGCAATTAACACTCCTCGGCTCAACCGGCTCCATCGGTTGCAGCACGCTCGACGTCGTTCGCCACAATCCTGAACACTACACCGTGACCGCGCTTGTCGCCGGGAAAAACGTTCAGCGGATGGTTGAGCAGTGTCTCGAGTTTGCGCCACGCTATGCGGTTATGGACGACGAGGAGAGTGCTCGCCAGGTAAAAGCATTGCTGGCCGAGCACGGCAGCCGGACCGAGGTATTAAGCGGTCAACGGGCTGCCTGCGACATGGCCGCCCTGGATGACGTAGACCAGGTGATGGCGGCAATCGTGGGCGCAGCAGGACTGCTGCCAACGCTGGCGGCGATCGATGCCGGGAAGACGGTGTTGCTGGCCAACAAAGAGTCGCTGGTGACTTGTGGACGCCTGTTTATGGAGGCGGTAAAGCAGCGCGGCGCGCAACTTTTGCCGGTAGATAGCGAACATAACGCTATTTTTCAGAGTTTACCGCAACCGTTTCAGCAAAACCTGGGGTACGCTGATCTGGAGCAGAATGGCGTCTCTTCTATTTTGCTCACCGGGTCTGGTGGCCCGTTCCGTGATACGCCGTTGTCTGATCTGGTCTCAATGACCCCGGATCAGGCATGTCGTCATCCGAACTGGTCGATGGGGCGTAAAATCTCCGTGGATTCTGCCACCATGATGAATAAAGGTCTGGAATACATTGAAGCCCGCTGGTTGTTTAACGCCTCGGCAGCGCAGATGGAAGTGTTAATTCACCCACAGTCGGTGATCCACTCCATGGTCCGTTATCGGGATGGCAGCGTGATGGCGCAATTAGGCGAACCCGATATGCGTACACCTATCGCCCATACGATGGCGTGGCCAAACCGCGTGGTCTCCGGCGTTAAGCCGCTCGACTTCTGCAAATTAAGTGCGCTGACGTTCAGTGCGCCAGATTATCAGCGCTATCCGTGCCTGAAGCTGGCGATGGAGGCATTCGAGCAGGGACAAGCGGCGACTACCGCCCTCAATGCGGCGAATGAAATTGCTGTCGCCGCCTTCCTCGAACAGCGGATCCGCTTTACGGATATCGCTGCGCTGAACCTGTCTGTTCTTGAGACGATGGATTTGCGCGAGCCGCAAAGTGTGGATGATGTGCTGACCGTCGATGCGAAAGCCAGGCTCACGGCGCAAAAAGCGGTGACGCACCTCGCAAGCTGGTGATAATCCAGCCGTGGGTGGTCATGCTATTTGTTAGCGTTGGGCTTCAGTGATATAGTCTGCGCCACCTGATTGCGGGTAGTTGACGTTATGTGGTCAGGTAAGCCGTGGTATGACACGGCTTTTTTACGTAAAGGCTTCAGTATTCCTGAGTACCGTTAAATCCTTTCAGGGACCAAAAACGCGTTATGTTGTCTGCGAATCAACCAATAAGCGAAAACTTGCCAGCACATGGCTGTCGTCATGTCGCAATCATCATGGATGGCAATGGCCGCTGGGCGAAAAGACAAGGGAAGATCCGAGCCTTTGGGCATAAAGCTGGGGCGAAATCTGTTCGCCGCGCCGTTTCTTTTGCCGCCAATAACGGCATTGACGCGTTAACGCTCTATGCTTTCAGCAGTGAAAACTGGAATCGACCTGCGCAGGAAGTTAGCGCGTTGATGGAATTGTTCGTGTGGGCGCTCGACAGCGAAGTAAAAAGCCTGCACCGCCACAACGTTCGCCTGCGTATTATCGGGGATACCAGTCGTTTTAACTCACGTCTGCAGGAACGCATTCGTAAAGCGGAAGCGCTGACCGGGCAAAATACCGGTTTAACGCTCAATATCGCGGCGAATTATGGCGGACGTTGGGATATTGTCCAGGGTGTACGGCATTTGGCTGAACAGGTTCAGGAAGGGCTATTACAGCCGGACCAGATTGATGAAGAGGCGCTGAGTCAGCAAATCTGCATGAGTGAACTGACACCCGTGGATTTAGTAATTAGGACAGGGGGAGAACATCGCATCAGTAACTTTTTGCTATGGCAAATTGCCTACGCCGAACTTTACTTTACAGATGTTCTTTGGCCCGATTTTGATGAACAAGACTTTGAAGGTGCGCTGCATGCCTTTGCTAATCGAGAGCGTCGTTTCGGTGGTACCGAGCCTGGTGGCGACAACGCCTGATGGGGGTAGCTTTTGCTGAAGTATCGCCTGATTTCCGCGTTTGTTTTAATACCTGTTGTCATCGCGGCGCTGTTTTTACTGCCTCCGGTGGGATTTGCTATTGTCACACTGGTCGTTTGCATGCTGGCGGCGTGGGAATGGGGGCAGCTTAGCGGCTTTACCTCGCGTTCTCAGCGGGTATGGCTGGCGGTGCTGTGCGGCCTGATGCTGGCGCTGATGCTCTTTATGCTGCCGGAATACCATCACAATATTCATCAGCCGATAATCGCAGGTTCGCTCTGGCTTTCGCTGGGATGGTGGCTGGTAGCGCTGCTGCTGGTGCTCTTCTATCCCGGCTCTGCATCGCTATGGCGTAATTCGAAAATACTGCGTCTCTGTTTTGGGCTGTTCACCATCGTTCCTTTCTTCTGGGGAATGCTTGCCCTCCGTACCTGGCACTACGACGACAACCCTTACAGCGGGGCGTTATGGCTCCTTTATGTCATGATTCTCGTCTGGGGGGCTGACTCTGGCGCCTATATGTTTGGTAAACTGTTTGGCAAACATAAACTGGCACCGAAGGTCTCTCCGGGGAAAACGTGGCAGGGTTTTATCGGTGGTCTGTTTACAGCAGCGATTATCTCCTGGGGTTATGGCGTATGGGCCAACCTTGAGGTGGCACCGGCAACATTATTGGTCTGTTCTATCATCGCAGCGCTGGCTTCCGTGCTGGGTGATTTGACCGAAAGTATGTTTAAGCGTGAAGCAGGGATCAAAGACAGTGGCAATCTTATTCCAGGGCACGGCGGTATCCTGGATCGCATAGACAGCCTGACGGCGGCAGTTCCCGTGTTTGCCTGCCTGTTTTTGCTGGTGTTTGGGACGATTTAACGGAAGGTTTTATGCTTAGCATTCTCTGGAATCTGGCGGCATTCATTGTTGCACTGGGTGTACTTATCACGGTGCATGAATTTGGCCATTTCTGGGTTGCTCGGCGCTGTGGCGTGCGGGTAGAGCGCTTTTCAATTGGCTTTGGTAAGGCGCTCTGGCGTCGAAACGATCGCCACGGCACAGAATTTGTTATTGCCCTTATCCCACTCGGCGGCTACGTCAAAATGTTGGATGAACGCGTGGAGCCAGTGGCGCCTGAAGTGCGCCACTACGCGTTCAACAACAAAACCGTCGGCCAGCGCGCCGCAATCATTGCTGCCGGTCCGGTGGCAAACTTCATCTTCGCCATCTTTGCTTACTGGCTGGTGTTTATCATCGGTGTCCCTGGCGTTCGTCCGGTTGTTGGTGAAATTACACCCAACTCCATCGCGGCAAGCGCGCAAATTAATCCGGGCATGGAACTTAAAGCGATTGATGGCATCGAAACCCCTGATTGGGATGCCGTGCGGTTACAGCTGGTTGCCAAAATTGGCGACGAACAAACTACCGTCAGCGTGTCACCTTTCGGATCCAGCACGCGTCAGGATAAAATCCTGAATTTACGCAACTGGACCTTTGAGCCAGATAAAGAAGATCCCGTTGCGGCGTTAGGCATTCGTCCACGCGGCGCGCAGATTGAACCGGTGCTGGCAGAAGTCCAGTCCGATTCCGCAGCGCGTAAAGCAGGTTTGCAAGCAGGCGACAGGATCGTTAAAGTCGATGGTCAACCTTTAACGCAGTGGATGACCTTTGTTACTCTGGTGCGTGATAATCCAGGTACGCCGCTGGCGCTGGAGATAGAAAGGCAGGGGAGCCCACTCTCCTTAACGCTCATCCCGGATACCAAACCGGGCGGTGGAAAGGCGGAAGGGTTTGCAGGCGTGGTGCCGAAAGTGATCCCGCTGCCCGATGAGTACAAGACAATACGCCAGTATGGGCCGTTCAGCGCCATTCTTGAAGCCACGGATAAAACATGGCAACTGATGAAGCTGACCGTGCAAATGCTGGGGAAATTGATTACCGGTGACGTAAAACTGAACAACCTCAGTGGGCCGATTTCGATCGCTCAGGGGGCTGGGATGTCAGCAGAGTTCGGGGTGATTTACTATCTCATGTTTCTTGCGCTCATTAGCGTGAACCTCGGGATAATCAACCTGTTCCCACTGCCTGTTTTAGATGGGGGGCATCTGCTGTTTTTAGCGATCGAGAAGCTAAAAGGCGGGCCGGTATCCGAGCGAGTTCAAGACTTTAGTTATCGCATTGGTTCGATTTTACTGGTGCTGTTAATGGGGCTTGCACTTTTCAATGATTTCTCTCGGTTGTAAGAGAGTGTTAGGAAGAACGCATAATAACGATGGCGATGAAAAAGTTGCTCATAGCGTCGCTGCTGTTTAGCAGCGCGACCGTATACGGTGCTGACGGGTTCGTAGTGAAAGATATTCATTTCGAAGGCCTTCAGCGTGTCGCCGTTGGTGCGGCCCTCCTCAGTATGCCAGTGCGCCCAGGCGACACGGTTAATGATGAAGACATTAGTAATACCATCCGCGCTCTGTTTGCCACCGGCAACTTCGAGGACGTTCGCGTTCTGCGCGATGGTGACACGCTGCTGGTTCAGGTAAAAGAGCGTCCAACGATTGCCAGCATCACCTTCTCCGGCAACAAGTCGGTGAAAGACGACATGCTCAAGCAAAACCTTGAGGCCTCTGGCGTGCGTGTCGGCGAATCTCTGGATCGCACCACCCTCTCTGATATTGAGAAAGGGCTGGAAGATTTCTACTACAGCGTCGGTAAATACAGCGCGAGCGTCAAAGCGGTTGTTACTCCGCTGCCACGTAACCGCGTCGATCTGAAGCTGGTGTTCCAGGAAGGTGTTTCCGCGAAAATCCAGCAGATCAACATCGTTGGTAACCATGCGTTCAGCACCGATGAGCTGATCTCTACCTTCCAGCTGCGTGACGAAGTGCCGTGGTGGAACGTGGTGGGCGACCGTAAATACCAGAAACAGAAACTGGCGGGCGATCTCGAAACCCTGCGCAGCTACTATCTGGATCGCGGCTATGCGCGCTTTAACATCGATTCGACTCAGGTTAGCCTGACGCCGGACAAGAAAGGTATCTACATCACCGTTAACATTACCGAAGGCGATCAGTACAAGCTTTCTGGTGTGGAAGTGAGTGGTAATCTGGCGGGACACTCTGCCGAGATCGAAAGCCTGACCAAACTGCAGCCGGGTGAACTGTATAGTGGCTCGAAAGTGACCAAAATGGAAGACGGCATTAAAAAGCTGCTCGGCCGTTATGGTTACGCTTACCCACGCGTACAGACTCAGCCTGAAATCAACGATACGGATAAAACCGTTAAGCTCCACGTTAACGTCGATGCGGGTAACCGTTTCTACGTGCGTAAGATCCGTTTTGAAGGTAACGACACCTCGAAGGATGCCGTTCTGCGCCGTGAAATGCGCCAGATGGAAGGGGCGTGGCTGGGTAGCGATCTGGTCGATCAGGGTAAAGAGCGTCTGAACCGTCTGGGCTATTTCGAAACCGTCGATACCGACACTCAGCGCGTGCCGGGTAAACCGGACCAGGTAGACGTCGTTTACAAGGTCAAAGAGCGTAATACCGGTAGCTTTAACTTTGGTGTCGGTTACGGTACCGAAAGTGGCGTCAGCTTCCAGGTGGGCGTACAGCAGGATAACTGGTTAGGTACCGGCTATTCCGTGGGTATCAACGGTACCAAGAACGACTACCAGACTTACTCTGAGCTCTCCGTTACTAACCCTTACTTCACCGTTGATGGTGTGAGTCTGGGTGGTCGTATTTTCTATAACGACTTTAAAGCGGATGATGCGGACCTGTCTTCGTATACCAACAAAAGCTACGGCGTTGATGGTACGCTCGGCTTCCCAGTTAACGAATACAACACCCTGCGTGCTGGCTTAGGTTATGTGCATAACGACCTGTCCAACATGCAGCCGCAGGTGGCAATGTGGCGTTATCTGGACTCTATCGGACAGTCTGCAAGCACCTCGAATGATGACAACGGGTTTGCCGCAGATGACTTCACCTTCAACTATGGCTGGACGTACAACCGCCTCGACCGTGGTTTCTTCCCGACCGAAGGTTCGCGCGTCAACCTGAACGGTAAAGTTACGGTCCCGGGCTCTGATAATGAGTTCTACAAAGTTACCCTCGATACCGCGTCCTACTTCCCGATCGACGAAGATCATAAATGGGTGGTTCTGGGTCGTACGCGCTGGGGTTACGGCGACGGTTTAGGTGGCAAAGAATTGCCGTTCTATGAAAACTTCTACGCGGGCGGCTCAAGCACCGTACGTGGCTTCCAGTCCAATAACATTGGTCCGAAAGCGGCATATTACGGCGGTAACGACGAAGATAACTGCGCTAAAACCTCATCGAGCGAAGTGTGTAGCTCTGATGATGCGGTCGGTGGTAACGCCATGGGAGTCGCCAGCCTGGAGTTCATTACCCCTACGCCGTTTATCAGCGATAAGTATGCCAATTCCGTACGTACCTCCTTCTTCCTGGATGCGGGTACCGTATGGGATACTAACTGGGAAAATACCAGTGCGACCAGGTTAGCAGGTATTCCGGACTACAGCGATCCGAGCAATATTCGTATGTCTGCGGGTCTCGCACTACAATGGATGTCACCGCTGGGGCCGTTGGTCTTCTCTTACGCCCAGCCGTTTAAGAAATACGAGGGAGACAAAGCGGAGCAGTTCCAGTTTAACATTGGTAAAACCTGGTAATTGTCCGTTGCAAAGGAATGCGTTGGCAGTGTAGCGCTGACAACTGGCGATCGCAGGATCGCCTTGCCACGCAAAGAACGGTACCTTCGGGTACCAATGGGATGGTAAGGAGTTAATTGTGAAAAAGTGGTTATTAGCTGCAGGTCTCGGTTTAGCGATGGCAACTTCTGCTCAGGCAGCAGACAAAATTGCAATCGTCAATATGGGTAACTTGTTCCAGCAGGTTGCGCAGAAAACAGGTGTTTCTGCCGCGCTGGAAAACGAGTTCAAAGGCCGTGCAAGCGAACTGCAGGGTATGGAAAAGGATCTGCAATCCAAAATGCAGCGTCTGCAGCGCGATGGTTCTACCATGAAAGCGAGCGAGCGTAGCAAACTGGAAAAAGACGTAATGGCTCAGCGTCAGACTTTCTCTCAGAAAGCGCAAGCTTTTGAACAGGATCGTCAACGTCGTTCTAACGAAGAACGTGGCAAGCTGGTTACCCGTATCCAGTCCGCTGTGAAAGCTGTTGCCGCCGATCAGAATATCGACCTGGTTGTTGATGGCAACGCTGTTGCATTCAACAGCAGCGATGTTAAAGACATCACCGCTGATGTCCTGAAACAGGTTAAATAAGTAATGCCTTCAATTCGACTCGCTGATTTAGCTCAGCAGTTGGATGCAGAATTACACGGTGATGGCGATATCGTCATCACCGCTGTTGCGTCCATGCAGTCTGCTAAAGCAGGCACTATCACCTTCATGGTAAGCCCAAAGTACCGTGAACATCTGGCGCTTTGCCAGGCGTCTGCTGTCGTACTGACGCAGGACGATTTGCCGTTTGCCGCAGGTGCAGCGTTGGTAGTGAAGAACCCCTACCTGACGTATGCCCGTATGGCACAAATTCTCGATACCACGCCGCAGCCGGCACAGAACATCGCACCCAGTGCGGTGATTGATCCGACGGCGCAGCTGGGTAACAACGTATCAATTGGTGCCAATGCGGTTATCGAATCAGACGTCGTGCTGGGCGATAACGTGGTGATTGGCGCCGGTTGCTTCGTGGGTAAAAAAACAAAAATTGGTGCAGGCTCTCGCCTGTGGGCCAACGTCTCCATTTACCATGAGATCGAAATCGGTGAACATTGCCTGATCCAGTCCAGCACCGTTATTGGCGCGGATGGTTTCGGTTATGCCAACGATCGTGGTAACTGGGTGAAGATCCCGCAGCTGGGCCGGGTGATCATCGGCGATCGCGTCGAAATCGGCGCATGCACGACCATCGACCGTGGTGCGCTTGATGACACGATTATCGGTAATGGTGTTATCATCGATAACCAGTGCCAGATTGCACATAACGTTGTGATTGGCGACAATACTGCGGTTGCCGGCGGCGTTATTATGGCAGGCAGCCTGAAGATTGGCCGTTACTGTATGATTGGCGGTGCCAGCGTCATTAACGGGCATATGGAAATATGCGATAAAGTCACGGTCACAGGGATGGGCATGGTTATGCGTCCTATCACTGAACCGGGCGTCTACTCCTCAGGCATACCGTTGCAGCCTAACAAGGCGTGGCGTAAAACTGCAGCCCTGGTGATGAATATTGATGATATGAGCAAGCGCCTCAAGGCTATTGAGCGCAAAATCGATCAACAAGACTAAGCGTTCACCCGTTTAACGCACACTTCCCGGCCTGTCGGCTTTCTTATAAACCGGCAGGCCGTGTTATTATTGCCATTCAGATATTTTGACAGGAAGAGTATTTTGACTACTGACACTCATACTCTGCATATTGAAGAGATTTTAGAACTTCTGCCGCACCGCTACCCGTTTTTGCTGGTAGACCGTGTGCTGGATTTTGAAGAAGGTCGTTTTCTGCGCGCAGTGAAAAATGTTTCTGTAAACGAGCCATTCTTCCAGGGGCACTTCCCTGGGAAGCCTATCTTCCCGGGCGTATTGATCCTGGAAGCGATGGCTCAGGCGACTGGTATTCTGGCGTTTAAAAGCGTCGGTAAACTGGAGCCGGGTGAGCTGTATTACTTCGCAGGTATCGACGAAGCGCGCTTTAAGCGCCCGGTTGTGCCTGGTGATCAGATGATCATGGAAGTGACTTTTGAAAAAACGCGTCGTGGCCTGACTCGCTTTAAAGGCGTAGCTCTGGTTGACGGCAAGGTTGTTTGCGAAGCTACCATGATGTGTGCGCGTAGCCGGGAGGCCTGATACGTGATTGATAAAACCGCCTTTATTCATCCAACCGCCATTGTGGAAGAGGGTGCCGTTATCGGTGCTAACGCCCACATCGGCCCGTTTTGTATTGTTGGACCCCATGTCGTAATTGGTGAGGGTACCGTACTGAAATCTCACGTCGTTGTGAATGGTCATACGACCATTGGCCGCGACAACGAGATCTATCAGTTCGCCACCATCGGCGAAGCGAACCAGGATCTGAAATATGCTGGTGAACCGACCCGTGTCGAAGTTGGCGATCGTAACCGCATTCGCGAAAGCGTCACCATTCATCGTGGCACAGTACAGGGCGGTGGATTGACGAAGGTGGGCAGCGATAACCTGTTTATGGTCAACGCGCATATCGCGCATGACTGCACCGTCGGTAATCGCTGTATTCTCGCCAACAACGCAACGCTGGCGGGACACGTATCAGTAGACGATCATGCCATCATTGGCGGCATGACCGCGGTCCATCAGTTCTGCATCATTGGTGCGCACGTGATGGTTGGCGGCTGCTCCGGCGTGGCGCAGGACGTCCCGCCGTATGTGATTGCGCAGGGTAACCATGCGACGCCGTTTGGCGTCAACATCGAGGGCCTTAAGCGCCGCGGCTTCAGCCGTGAAGCGATTATGGCTATCCGTAACGCCTACAAACAGCTGTACCGTAACGGTAAAACGCTGGAAGAGGCGAAGCCGGAAATCGCTGAACTGGCGAAACAGCATCCTGAGGTGAACGCGTTCGTGGAATTCTTCGCACGCTCAACTCGCGGTCTGATTCGTTAATGGTTGATAGTCGCCCGCTGACGATCGCCCTTGTCGCCGGAGAAACCTCCGGCGATATTCTTGGTGCAGGTCTTATTCGAGCGCTCAAAGCGCGCGTTCCCAACGCGCGCTTTGTCGGCGTTGCCGGTCCATTGATGCAGGCTGAAGGGTGTGAAGCCTGGTATGAGATGGAAGAGCTGGCGGTGATGGGCATCGTTGAGGTGCTGGGTCGCCTGCGTCGTTTGCTGCACATCCGCGCCGATCTGACGCGCCGTTTTATCGAACTGAAGCCCGATGTGTTCGTCGGCATTGATGCGCCTGACTTCAACATTACCCTCGAAGGTAATCTGAAAAAGCAGGGGATTAAAACCATCCATTACGTCAGTCCGTCCGTCTGGGCGTGGCGACAGAAACGTGTTTTCAAAATAGGCAGATCGACGAATCTCGTTCTGGCTTTCCTGCCTTTCGAAAAAGCGTTTTACGATAAATTCAACGTGCCGTGCCGCTTTATCGGTCACACCATGGCCGATGCCATGCCGCTGGATCCCGATAAAAATGCGGCACGCGACGTACTCGGCATTCCCCACCACGTTCACTGCCTGGCCCTGTTGCCGGGGAGCCGTGGTGCAGAAGTGGAAATGCTCAGCGCAGATTTCCTGAAAACGGCGCAGATCCTGCGTCAGACCTACCCTGACCTCGAAGTGGTCGTGCCGCTGGTGAACGCCAAACGCCGGGAGCAGTTCGAACGTATTAAGGCGGAGGTCGCTCCGGATCTGCATGTTCATCTGTTAGATGGCAAAGGCCGTGAAGCGATGGTCGCCAGCGATGCCGCGCTGCTGGCGTCGGGGACCGCCGCGCTGGAGTGCATGCTGGCGAAATGCCCGATGGTGGTGGGCTATCGCATGAAGCCTTTCACCTTCTGGCTGGCGAAACGACTGGTGAAAACCGATTACGTCTCCCTGCCAAACCTGCTCGCCCGACGCGAGCTGGTGAAAGAGTTGCTGCAGGATGAGTGCCAGCCGCAGGCGCTAGCCGCTGCGCTGCTACCGCTGCTGGCCGACGGCAAAACCAGCCATGAAATGCACGATACCTTCCGGGAACTGCATCAGCAAATCCGCTGTAATGCCGATGAGCAGGCGGCTGACGCGGTGCTGGAGTTAGCACAATGATGGAATTTATTTACCCTCACACCCATCTGGTGGCGGGTGTGGATGAAGTGGGGCGTGGTCCGCTGGTGGGTGCCGTTGTCACTGCCGCGGTGATCCTCGATCCTGCTCGTCCTATTATCGGTCTGAATGATTCGAAGAAATTATCCGAAAAGCGCCGCCTGGCGCTGTACGATGAAATTAAAGAGAAAGCGCTGGCCTGGAGTCTGGGGCGGGCGGAGCCGCATGAGATAGACGAGCTGAACATCCTGCATGCCACCATGCTGGCGATGCAGCGTGCGGTGGCGGGGCTGAACCTGGTGCCGGAGTATGTGCTGATCGACGGAAATCGTTGTCCGGCACTGCCCATGCCGTCACTGGCGGTCGTCAAAGGCGACAGCCGGGTGGCTGAAATCAGCGCCGCCTCGATCATTGCTAAGGTCACCCGCGATGCCGAAATGGCCGCGCTCGATATCACTTTTCCCCAGTATGGCTTTGCCCAGCATAAGGGGTATCCTACCGCTTTCCACCTGGAAAGACTGGCTGAACACGGCGCAACTGAACACCATCGTCGCAGTTTTGGACCGGTGAAACGCGCACTGGGACTGATGTCCTGAATCAAGACGCCAATAAGTAACGCGGGATCTGAAAATGGCTGAACCACGTTTCGTACACCTGCGGGTGCACAGCGACTATTCCATGATTGATGGGCTGGCAAAGACCGGGCCGCTGGTGAAAAAGGCGGCCGCCCTTGGCATGCCTGCGCTGGCGATCACCGACTTCACCAACCTGTGCGGTCTGGTGAAGTTCTACGGAACGGCGCACGGTGCCGGTATGAAGCCGGTGATTGGTGCCGATTTTCACGTTCAGAGCGAGCTTCTCGCCGATGAGATGACGCAGATTACCGTTCTCGCGATGAATAACACCGGCTATCAGAACCTGACGCTGCTGATCTCCCGGGCCTATCAGCGCGGCTACGGTCCGCAGGGGCCGTGGATCGATCGCGCGTGGCTGGCGGAACTGAATGAGGGGCTGCTGCTGATCTCCGGCGGGCGCATGGGCGACGTTGGCCGATGCCTGCTGCGCGGCAATGGCGCGCTGGTGGAACAGTGCGTCGATTTTTATAAAGAATACTTCCCGGACCGCTTCTATCTGGAGCTGATCCGTACCGGCCGTCCTGATGAAGAGAGCTATCTGCATGCCGCAGTTGCCCTTGCAGAAGAGCACGGGCTGCCGGTTGTGGCGTCTAACGACGTGCGCTTTATCAACGCCGATGATTTTGATGCCCATGAAATTCGCGTCGCTATCCACGATGGCTTTACCCTCGACGATCCGAAACGTCCGCGCAACTATTCGCCGCAGCAGTATATGCGCAGCGAAGAGGAGATGTGCGAGCTGTTTTCCGATATTCCGGAAGCGCTGGAAAACAGCGTAGAGATTGCCAAACGCTGCAACGTCACCGTCCGCCTGGGCGAGTATTTCCTGCCGCAGTTCCCGACCGGCGACATGACCACCGAAGACTTCCTGGTCCTGAAATCGAAAGAGGGTCTGGAAGAGCGTCTGGAATTCCTCTTCCCGGACCCGGCCGTTCGCGCCGAGAAGCGCCCGGAATATGACGAGCGTCTGGATATTGAACTCCAGGTTATTAACCAGATGGGATTCCCCGGCTACTTCCTGATCGTCATGGAGTTTATCCAGTGGTCGAAGGACAACGGGGTACCGGTTGGGCCAGGTCGTGGTTCGGGTGCGGGATCGCTGGTGGCCTATGCGCTGAAAATTACCGATCTCGATCCGCTGGAATTTGACCTGCTGTTCGAACGTTTTCTTAACCCGGAACGTGTCTCGATGCCCGACTTCGACGTCGACTTCTGCATGGAGAAACGCGACCAGGTTATCGAGCACGTGGCGGACATGTACGGTCGTGATGCGGTATCGCAGATTATTACCTTCGGTACGATGGCGGCAAAAGCGGTTATCCGCGACGTAGGTCGCGTGCTGGGCCATCCGTACGGTTTTGTCGACCGCATCTCGAAGCTGGTGCCGCCCGATCCGGGCATGACCCTGGCGAAAGCCTTCGAAGCAGAACCGCAGCTGCCGGAAATCTACGAGGCCGACGAAGAGGTCAAAGCGCTGATCGACATGGCGCGCAAGCTGGAAGGCGTCACCCGTAACGCCGGTAAGCACGCCGGTGGGGTGGTTATTGCCCCGACCAAAATTACCGATTTTGCGCCGCTGTACTGCGACGAAACCGGCTCGCACCCGGTTACCCAGTTCGATAAGAACGACGTGGAATACGCCGGCCTGGTGAAGTTTGACTTCCTCGGCTTGCGTACGCTCACCATCATCGACTGGGCGTTGAAGATGATCAACCCGCGCCGCGCCAAACAGGGCCTGGAGCCGATTGATATCGCCGCGATCCCGCTGGATGACAAGAAAAGCTTCGACATGCTGCAGCGTTCGGAAACCACGGCGGTGTTCCAGCTTGAATCCCGCGGCATGAAAGATCTGATCAAACGTCTGCAGCCTGACTGCTTCGAGGACATGATCGCTCTGGTGGCACTGTTCCGTCCGGGCCCGCTGCAGTCGGGGATGGTGGATAACTTTATCGACCGTAAGCACGGTCGCGAAGAGCTCTCTTATCCTGATGTGCAGTGGCAGCACGAAAGCCTGAAACCGGTACTGGAGCCCACCTACGGCATCATCCTGTATCAGGAACAGGTTATGCAGATAGCCCAGGTGCTCTCCGGCTACACCCTCGGCGGCGCGGACATGCTGCGTCGTGCGATGGGTAAGAAAAAGCCGGAAGAGATGGCCAAGCAGCGCGGCACCTTCGAAGAAGGGGCAAAGAAAAACGGCGTTGATGGCGAACTGGCGATGAAAATCTTCGATCTGGTAGAGAAATTTGCCGGATACGGATTTAACAAGTCGCACTCCGCTGCTTACGCGCTGGTCTCCTATCAGACGCTGTGGCTGAAAGCACACTACCCGGCAGAATTTATGGCCGCGGTAATGACCGCCGATATGGACAACACCGAGAAGGTGGTGGGTCTGGTGGATGAGTGCTGGCGCATGGGGCTGAAAATTCTGCCGCCGGACATCAACTCCGGCCAGTATCATTTCCACGTTAACGATGACGGGGAGATTGTTTACGGTATTGGCGCCATTAAAGGCGTGGGTGAAGGCCCGATCGAAGCGATCATCGAAGCCCGTAACCAGGGGGGTTACTTCCGCGAGCTGTTCGACCTGTGCGCCCGTACCGATATCAAAAAGCTTAACCGCCGGGTGCTGGAAAAGCTGATCATGTCCGGGGCGTTTGACCGCCTTGGGCCGCATCGCGCCGCGCTGATGAACTCGCTGGCCGATGCCCTGAAGGCTGCCGATCAGCACTCGAAAGCCGAAGCCATTGGTCAGGCGGATATGTTCGGCGTGCTGGCAGAAGAGCCGGAGCAGATCGAACAATCCTATGCCAGCTGTCAGCCGTGGCCGGAACAGACGGTGCTGGACGGCGAGCGTGAAACGCTGGGCCTGTACCTGACCGGGCATCCGATTAACCAGTATCTTAAAGAAATTGAGCGCTATGTCGGAGGCTACCGGCTGAAAGACATGCATCCGACAGAACGTGGTAAGATTACCACGGCTGCGGGGCTCGTCATTGCCGCGAGGGTTATGGTCACCAAGCGCGGCAATCGTATCGGCATCTGTACGCTGGATGACCGTTCCGGGCGTCTGGAGGTGATGTTATTCACCGACGCACTGGATAAATATCAGCAGTTGCTGGAAAAAGACCGCATACTTATCGTCAGCGGACAGGTCAGCTTTGATGACTTCAGCGGGGGGCTTAAAATGACCGCCCGCGAAGTGATGGACATTGACGAAGCCCGGGAAAAATATGCTCGCGGGCTTGCTATCTCGCTGACGGACAGGCAAATTGATGACCAGCTTTTAAACCGACTCCGTCAGTCTCTGGAACCCCACCGCTCGGGGACCATTCCAGTACATCTCTACTATCAGAGGGCGGATGCGCGTGCACGATTGCGCTTTGGTGCGTCGTGGCGTGTCTCTCCGAGTGATCGTTTACTTAACGATCTCCGTGGCCTCATTGGTTCGGAGCAGGTGGAACTGGAGTTTGACTAATACAGGAATACTATGAGTCTGAATTTCCTTGATTTCGAACAGCCGATTGCAGAGCTGGAAGCGAAAATCGATTCTCTGACCGCCGTTGGCCGTCAGGATGAAAAACTGGATATTAACATCGACGAAGAAGTGCATCGTCTGCGTGAAAAGAGCGTAGAACTGACGCGCAAAATCTTTGCCGATCTCGGCGCATGGCAGGTTGCCCAGATGGCGCGCCATCCACAGCGTCCGTACACCCTGGATTATGTCCGCCTGGCGTTCGATGAATTCGACGAACTGGCAGGCGATCGCGCCTATGCTGACGATAAAGCTATCGTTGGCGGTATCGCACGCCTCGACGGTCGTCCGGTGATGATTATTGGCCACCAGAAAGGGCGCGAAACCAAAGAAAAAATTCGCCGCAATTTCGGGATGCCAGCGCCGGAGGGTTACCGTAAAGCCCTGCGTCTGATGGAGATGGCCGAGCGTTTCAACATGCCGATCATCACCTTTATCGACACTCCGGGTGCTTACCCGGGCGTCGGTGCAGAAGAGCGCGGTCAGTCCGAAGCGATTGCCCGCAACCTGCGCGAAATGTCACGCCTGAGCGTGCCGGTTATCTGCACCGTTATCGGTGAAGGTGGTTCCGGTGGTGCGCTGGCCATTGGCGTGGGCGATAAAGTGAATATGCTGCAATACAGCACCTATTCCGTTATCTCCCCGGAAGGCTGCGCCTCCATTCTGTGGAAAAGCGCTGACAAAGCGCCGCTGGCCGCAGAAGCGATGGGCATTATCGCCCCACGCCTGAAAGAGCTGAAGCTGATCGATACCGTTATCCCGGAACCACTGGGTGGCGCACACCGTAAGCCAGAAGTCATGGCGGCCTCTCTGAAGGCACAGCTGCTGGCCGATCTCGCCGATCTCGACGTGCTGAGCAAAGAAGATCTGCTTAACCGTCGTTACCAGCGTCTGATGAGCTACGGTTACGCATAAGCCAGGCCATACTCTGAAAAGCCGCACATCGTTGCGGCTTTTTTTATGCCTGCGGTTTACCTCAACTATGCTTAGTGAATGTTTTTTAAGGAGGTAAACCGTGAACATCATTGCCATTATGGGGCCGCACGGCGTCTTTTATAAAGACGAACCCATCAAGGAGCTGGAGCAGGCGTTAAGGTCGCGCGGGTTTCAACTCATCTGGCCGCAGAACAGCGCCGATCTACTGAAGTTCATCGAACACAACCCGCGCATTTGCGGCGTCATCTTCGACTGGGACGAATACGACCTCGAGCTGTGCAGCGATATCAATCAACTCAATGAATACCTGCCGCTGTACGCCTTTATCAACACCCACTCTACGATGGACGTCAGCGCCCACGATCTGCGGATGGCGTTGTGGTTCTTTGAGTATTCGCTGGGCGTGGCTGAAGATATTGCCACCCGCATTCAGCAATATACCGGTGAGTACCTCGATACCATTACCCCGCCGTTTACCCGGGCGCTCTTCACCTATGTGAAAGAGGGAAAATATACCTTCTGCACCCCGGGCCATATGGCGGGTACGGCGTACCAGAAAAGCCCGGTGGGCTGTCTGTTCTATGATTTCTTTGGTGGGAATACGCTGAAGGCGGATGTGTCGATCTCGGTGACGGAGCTGGGTTCTCTGCTGGATCATACCGGCCCGCATCTTGAAGCCGAAGAGTACATCGCCCGCACCTTTGGCGCCGAGCAGAGCTATATGGTGACCAACGGTACCTCGACCTCGAACAAGATTGTCGGCATGTACGCCGCGCCGGACGGCAGTACTCTGCTGATTGACCGTAACTGCCACAAATCTCTGGCGCATCTGCTGATGATGAGCGACGTGGTGCCGATCTGGCTGTCGCCCACCCGTAACGCGCTGGGCATTCTGGGCGGGATCCCGCGCCGGGAATTTACCCACGCGGCGATTGAGAACAAAGTGGCAACCGTGCCGGGGGCAAGCTGGCCGGTGCACGCGGTGATCACCAACTCCACCTACGACGGTCTGCTGTACAATACTAACTGGGTGAAACAGACCCTGGATGTGCCTTCGATCCATTTTGATTCGGCGTGGGTCCCCTATACCAACTTCCACCCGATCTATGCCGGAAAAAGCGGGATGAGCGGCGAGCGGGTGCCGGGAAAAGTGTTCTTCGAAACCCAGTCGACGCACAAAATGCTGGCAGCATTCTCCCAGGCCTCGCTGATTCACATTAAAGGCGAATACGACGAAGATACCTTCAACGAAGCCTTTATGATGCACACCACCACCTCGCCGAGTTATCCGCTGGTAGCCTCGATTGAAACCGCGGCGGCGATGCTGCGCGGCAATCCCGGCAAGCGTCTGATCAACCGTTCCGTTGAGCGTGCTCTGCATTTTCGCAAAGAGGTCCAGCGCCTTAAAGACGAAGCCGACAGCTGGTTCTTCGATATCTGGCAGCCGGACGATATCGACGAAGCCGAATGCTGGCCGGTGGCGCCAGGAGAGAGCTGGCACGGCTTTCGCGATGCCGATGCGGATCATATGTTCCTCGATCCGGTCAAAGTCACCATTCTCACGCCGGGCATGGACGAGCAGGGGGTAATGAGCGAGGAGGGGATCCCGGCGGCGCTGGTGGCGAAGTTCCTTGATGAGCGCGGCGTAGTGGTCGAAAAGACCGGGCCGTATAACCTGCTGTTTCTCTTCAGTATAGGTATCGACAAAACCCGGGCGATGGGATTGCTGCGCGGCCTGATGGAGTTCAAGCGCGCCTACGATCTGAATCTGCGGGTCAAGAACATGCTGCCGGATCTCTACGCCGAGGATCCTGACTTTTACCGCAACATGCGCATCCAGGATCTGGCCCAGGGGATCCATAAGCTGATCCGCCAGCACGATCTGCCGCGTCTGATGCTGCAGGCCTTTGACGTTCTGCCAGAAATGAAGCTTACTCCGCATCACGCCTGGCAGCGCCAGGTGAAAGGGGAGGTGGAAACCGTCGATCTGGAGGATCTGGTCGGGCGGATCTCGGCCAACATGATCCTGCCTTATCCGCCGGGGGTGCCGCTGCTGATGCCAGGGGAGATGATCACCGAGAAGAGCAGGGCGGTGCTCGATTTCCTGCTCATGCTCTGCTCAATTGGTCGTCATTATCCCGGGTTCGAAACGGACATCCACGGTGCCAAACGGGATGAAAACGGCATCTACAGGGTACGGGTCTTAAAAGCGCAGTGACCCCTTGCACGGCACGGGGGTTCGGTTATAACGTTCAGGCACATTAAAAAGGAGAGACTATGCTGGGCTTAAAGCAGGTTCACCATATTGCAATTATTGCCACCGACTACGCTATCAGTAAGGCGTTTTACTGCGATACGCTGGGATTTACCCTGCAGAGTGAGTTTTACCGCGAAGAGCGCGACTCCTGGAAGGGCGATCTGGCACTGAACGGCCAGTACGTCATTGAGCTGTTTTCATTCCCTTTCCCGCCGGCGCGTCCGTCCCGACCGGAAGCCTGCGGTTTACGCCACCTCGCCTTTAGCGTGGATGATATTGACCTGGTCGTGCAGCACCTCGAATCGCATGACGTAAAGTGTGAAGCCATTCGTATCGACCCTTTCACCGGGAAACGCTTCACATTCTTCAACGATCCTGATGGCCTCCCGCTGGAACTGTACCAGCAGTAACACTTGCCTCCATAAGAATTGCCCGGTAACGTGCCGGGCATCCTCCTGCATAAATAACGACGATGACCACAGCCGAGCTTCAGCAAGCCCTCCACCCGTACCGCCGTCTGCTGGTGGGATTTAGCGGTGGCCTGGATTCCACGGTTTTGCTGCATCAGTTGATGCGCTGGCGTGAAAAGGATCCCGGTCTCGAACTGCGCGCTATCCATATTCATCATGGCCTGAGTCCGCACGCAGACAGCTGGGTCGCGCACTGCGAAAGCCTCTGTCGCGCGTGGGGTATCCCGCTTGTCGTGGTGCGGGTGACGCTGGCGGATGAGGGGTTGGGGCTGGAAGCGCAGGCGCGTAAAGCGCGTTATACCGCCTTTCGCGAGGCGCTTCTGCCGGGTGAAGCGCTGGTCACGGCGCAACACCTGGACGATCAGTGTGAAACCTTTCTGCTGGCGCTTAAGCGTGGGAGTGGTCCGGCAGGGCTGTCGGCCATGCCCGCGCGGGCGCGTTTTGCCGATACCGAACAGATTCGTCCCTTGCTCGGCGAGACGCGCGAATCGCTGCTTGGCGAGGCGCAGCGTTGGGGTCTTCGCTGGATAGAGGATGAAAGCAACCAGGACGACAGCTATGACCGCAATTTTTTGCGCCTGCGCGTAGTTCCCCTGCTGGCACAACGCTGGCCGCATTTTGCGCAAGCCACCTCGCGCAGCGCCACGCTGTGCGCGGAGCAGGAGCAGCTGCTTGATGAGCTGCTGGCTGACGAGCTATCGTCCCTGGTTTCCGACGAGGGGGCATTGGCTATCGCGCCGCTGGAGGCGATGAGCACGGTACGTCGGGCGGCGCTGCTGCGAAGATGGCTGGCGGCGCACGGAGCGTTAATGCCGTCCCGCGCCATGCTCACCCGGCTCTGGGACGAAGTGGCGCTGGCCCGGGAGGATGCGGCACCGCAACTGCGTTCCGGGGAGGGAGAGATCAGACGCTTTAAGGGGCAGCTGTGGTGGGTGAAAAGCCACGCGCCGCTGGCCGATCGGGTGATCGACTGGCCCTCGCTGGATCAACCCCTACAGCTGCCGGAAGGCCTGGGTGCTCTGCATATTAAGGCGGGCGGTAATCTACGTCTGCCGCAGCCCGGCGAGCCGGTGACGGTACGCTTCCGCGCCAGCGGAACGCTGCACATCGTCGGGCGAAACGGTGGACGTAAGATTAAAAAAATCTGGCAGGAACTTAATGTTGCCCCCTGGCGGCGGGATGCCACTCCGCTGCTGTTCTACGGCGAAACGCTGGTAGCGGCTGCGGGCGTGTTTGTGACGCGGGAAGGCGCGGCGGAGACGGGCGTACAGCTGGAGTGGAAAGCGTAACGGACAGCGGGCTGCCCGTTACAGAGGATCAAGACTCGCTCACCACGACGGTGCCGATTTCGGGATGACTGAAGCTGGCAATTTTATCGAGACGGAGTTCACGCGTTGCGCCGCCGTCCTCGACCACCAGGTACTCCACGTTTTTACGGGATACCAGATCGTTCGCTTTAGCCTTCAGGACTTCGCCATCTTTTAACGCCAGCGTCAGGACCAGATGATGCTGGCAGGCGAGTTCGAGGTTGTCATAGTCATCGCAATTGATGGGTTGATAAGTTTCATTCATTGACATAATCGCTCACCAGTAAATTCGCAGCAGCATATGCTGCTTTTTCTCTGACCGATTCTGAAAGCGTGTCATCCGACGCCATTTCATTCAGAACTTTCAATACACAGCCCAACGCATCAGGGATGTACCCCAGATCGCCGCTGGCAATTTCCGCATACCGTTTGCGAATTAACTCACAATAATTATTCACATCCCCTCCTGCCAGCGCACTGACTTTACTGTGAGATACAATTAAGCCTACGAGCATAAACCCGGTTTAGCAAGGTGACTATACCATACTCATTTAAGCAATATCAGCAGGTTGATGTCGCAGACATTCGCGAGCCTGTAACAGCCTTTTGGCGGAGATTTCGCTACAATGCGCACCTGATTCGAAAGGAGTTCTCTCATGGCGCTTAAAGCGACAATTTACAAAGCTGCGGTCAATGTGGCGGATTTAGACCGCAATCAGTTTCTGGATGCGACCCTGACGCTGGCGCGTCATCCATCAGAAACGCAGGAGCGCATGATGCTGCGCCTGCTGGCATGGATTAAGTATGCCAACGAGCGACTGCAGTTTACCCGCGGATTAAGCGCGGAAGACGAGCCGGAAGCCTGGCTGCTCAACGATCATCTGGGCATCGATCTGTGGATTGAGCTTGGCCTGCCGGATGAGCGCCGCATTAAGAAAGCCTGTACCCAGTCTGCGGAGGTGGCGCTCTTTACCTATAACAGCCGTGCCGCGGAGATTTGGTGGCAGCAGAATAAGAACAAGTGCTCGCAATTCAATAACCTGTCCGTCTGGTACCTGAATGACGAACAGCTTGCTGCGCTGAGCGCATTTGCCGGACGAACCATGATCCTGCAGGCAACGATCCAGGATGGCGCCATCTGGTTATCGGATGCTGAGAATAATCTGGAAATTCATCCTGAAGCCTGGCAGTCCCGCTCATGATTGTCCTGTCCCGAACTGTCACCCTTCCTGATAATGAAGTTGAGATCACCGCGATCCGCGCACAGGGCGCGGGCGGCCAGCATGTGAATAAAACCTCAACGGCCATTCATCTGCGCTTTGACATTCGGGCATCCAGCCTGCCAGAGTACTATAAAGAACGCCTGCTCGCCGCCAGCCATCATCTGATCACCAGCGAAGGGGTGATTATCATCAAGGCCCAGGAGTACCGCAGTCAGGAGATGAACCGGGAGGCGGCGCTGGCCCGGCTGGTGGCGCTGATCCAGGAGTTAACCGTAGTACAAAAAAGCCGTCGGGCCACCCGCCCGACCCGCGCCTCGAAAGAGCGCCGTCTGGCTTCGAAATCACAGAAATCATCCGTTAAGGCGCTGCGCGGCAAAGTCCGACGCCCTCAGGATTAACGGGCGACAGTCGGAATACGATAAGGAATAGAGAGTGAAAACAGCGATATTTTCAGTGGTGGCAGCAAGCACGCTGTTCGTCCTGATGGGGTGCCATAACCGCGCAGAGATGCAGGCGCTGGAACCGACCCAGGCAGAGGCGTTAAAACCGATGCAGCAGAGCTGGCGTGGCGTCTTGCCCTGTGCCGATTGCGAAGGTATCGAAACCTCGCTGTTTCTGGAAAAAGATGGCTCCTGGGTGATGAACCAGCACTACCAGGGGGCGAAGGCACCTTCCTCCTTTGCCAGCTACGGCACCTGGGCTCGCACCGCCGATAAGCTGGTGCTGACGGATACGGCGGGCGAAAAGCGCTATTTCCGTGCCAAAGGCGAAGGGCTGGAGATGCTCGACATGCAGGGCAATCCCATAGAATCACAGTTTAATTACACCCTGGCGCCGGTAACCGCCGCGCTGCCGGCGACGCCAATGGCGATGCGCGGCATGTATTTCTATATGGCTGATGCAGCGATCTTCACCGACTGTGCCACCGGCAAAAAGGTGAGCGTGGCGAATAACGCCCAACTGGAGCGGGATTACGCGGCGGCGCGCGGGAGTGATACCAAACCGGTACTGCTCACGGTCGACGGGCATTTTACGCTGGAAGCCAATCCGGACAGTGGCGAGAGAGTCAAAACGCTGGTGCCGGACCGGGATGCCAGGTTTGAAGCTGGTAAGAATTGCGACAGCAAATAGCTGAAATAAAAAACCCCGCCGGAGCGGGGTTTTTTGTGGCTTATGCCTTGATGGCTTTCACCAGGTAATCAAGCACGTCACCGGTTTTAATCATCTGCTTCTCGCCGTTACGACGATACTTGTACTCGATCTCGTCGTTATCAAGGTTACGATCGCCAATGACCACGGTATGAGGAATACCGATCAGTTCCATATCGGCAAACATCACGCCCGGACGCTCTTTACGATCGTCCATCAGCACTTCGATACCCTGGGCACGCAGTTCGCTATACAGTTTCTCGGCCAGCTCCTGCACGCGGTAGGATTTGTGCATGTTCATTGGCAGGATCGCCACCTGGAACGGCGCAATGTTGTCCGGCCAGACAATACCGCGTTCGTCGTAGTTTTGCTCGATAGCAGCAGCAACCACACGAGTGACCCCAATACCGTAGCAGCCCATGGTCAGAACCTGGTTACGACCATCTTCGCCCTGAACGGCAGCATTCATTGCGCGGGAGTATTTATCACCCAGCTGGAAGATGTGACCCACTTCGATACCCCGTTTGATCATCAGGGTGCCCCTGCCGTCCGGGCTCGGATCGCCTGCGACCACGTTACGAATGTCAGCCACTTCAGGTGTCGCCACATCGCGATCCCAGTTGATGCCAAAGAAGTGTTTACCGTCAACGTTAGCACCGGCAGAGAAATCGCTCATCGCTGCGACCGTGCGGTCAACAACAACAGGGATTGGCATATTGACCGGGCCCAGAGAACCCGGACCGGCATTCACGACGGCACGGATTTCTGCTTCCGTTGCGAACGTTAATGGGCTTGCAACCTGCGGCAGCTTCTCTGCTTTCACTTCATTCAGCTCGTGATCGCCACGCACCAGCAGGGCAACCAGCGGGTATGCGCTGCCTTCGGTAGATTTTACCAGCAGGGTTTTTACCGTTTTTTCGATTGGCAGATTGAACTGCTCAACCAGTTCGGCGATAGTTTTCGCGTTTGGTGTATCAACCAGTTTCATCTCTTCGGTTGCAGCTGCACGCGGCGTTTTTGGCGCCAGGGCTTCTGCAAACTCAATGTTAGCAGCGTAATCAGAGGAGTCAGAGAAGATCACATCGTCTTCACCGCTCTGCGCCAGTACCTGGAACTCGTGGGATGCGCTACCGCCGATGGAGCCGGTATCAGCCTGAACAGCACGGAAATCCAGCCCCATGCGGGAAAAGATTTTGCTGTACGCTTCATACATCTTGTCATAGGTCTCTTGCAGAGACTCCTGAGAAGTATGGAAAGAGTAAGCATCTTTCATCAGGAATTCACGGGAACGCATGACGCCAAAGCGTGGGCGCACTTCGTCACGGAACTTGGTCTGGATCTGGAAGAAGTTCAGCGGCAGCTGCTTGTAAGAGCTCAGCTCATTACGGATCAGATCGGTAATGACTTCTTCATGCGTCGGACCCAGAACAAACGGACGATCGCCACGATCGGCAATACGCAGCAGTTCCGGACCATACTGCTCCCAGCGTCCACTCTCCTGCCACAGCTCAGAGGGCTGAACTACCGGCATTAACACCTCGATAGCACCGGCGTTATTCATCTCTTCACGCACGATATTTTCGACTTTTTTCAGGACGCGCACGCCGGTCGGCAACCAGGTATACAACCCGGAGGCCAGCTTGCGGATCATCCCGGCGCGCAGCATCAGCTGGTGGCTGATAACTTCGGCGTCGGCAGGTGTCTCCTTCAGGGTGGAGAGCAGATATTGGCTAGTACGCATGTTGTTACGGTTCCATTTCGACGATTGGAACAGGCTGACCGGCAGCCTGACACAAAAAAAGTGGTTTAGTTTACCAGTGTGGCAATGATGCCAAAAGAGAAGAGAATAAAATTACTGCGGCTCGAGGGCAAACACTTCAAAGCCTGCCGCCGTAACGCGCCAGCGAACGTTAAAATCCAGCAGCAGGACGGCATACGTTTTCCCGGCTTCTTCCTCTTTTCGGTAGGCCGGACGGGGATCCTGGGCCAGCACCTCGACGATAAAACCCCGCAGGCGAGGGTAGCGCTTTTCCAGCTGGACTAACCGGGGGGCCAACTCATCGGTAAAGTAAACGGGCATACCCGCCATAGGGGCCTGCTGGGCATAGCTGGCGCGTGCATCCGGCACCGCTTCGGCAAAGGGCAGATAGGGTTTGATGTCCACCACCGGCGTGCCGTCGACCAGATCCAGACTGCCAAGCTCGAGAATCACCTGATCTTTCTGACAGCGAATGCCTTTCAGCTCGACGAGCGACATCCCGACAGGATTCGGGCGGAAGGTAGAGCGCGTGGCAAATACCCCCATTCTTGCATTACCGCCGAGACGAGGCGGGCGAACGGTCGGCCGCCAGCCGCCTGCCATGGTCTGATGGAAGATAAACAGTACCCACAGGTGGCTAAAGGCTTCCAGTCCGCGCACGGCATCTGCCTGATTATACGGAGCGATCAAGTGAAGCTCACCGCCACCGCTTTTTACCAGCCCTGGCTGGCGGGGTACGGCAAACTTCTCTTTATAAGGAGAGCGGATAACGCCTATCTGCTCGAACTGGAATGCACTCATTTTGCCGAGACGTTAAGGGCAGAACCTACGCAGACGGCCTGGCGGTAGCAGCCTGGCGTGCCGCTGGTCACTTCACAGCTGTGCAGCAGAACCGCATTGGCTTTCATTTTAGAGGCATTCACCTGCATGCGTTTACGCGCAGTCGGGATATTCGGAGGAGAGTCCTGATTGCTGGCCTGGCAAGATTCGCCGGAGACCTCACCCAGATCGCGGAACGGTTTACCCACTAAGGCTTCAGCGCTGGTATAGATTTTGACTGGCGCAGGGCGTGGCGCTTTTGGCTTTTCAGGCTCCACTTTAGGCGGGGTTGCTGTGCTTTTAACAGGTTCAACAGGAGATCTGCTTAGCATAGAACAGCCGCTCAGCATCAGTGCTAAAAGACAGATCGGTAAAGCACGCATAATATTTCCTCTATGAATAATCAAATCGTCAGATATTGAATCAGTTGCCTGCATAAATGACAAGACGGGCTTACGCCCGTCATGAATGATATTACACAGAGGTCAGATTACCAGCCTTTAACTGCTCCGCCGTTAAAGACTTTGTTAGCTTCCTGGTAAACTTCGTCAGACTGGTAAGCCTGTACGAATTTCTTCACGTTCTCCGCGTCTTTGTTGTCTTCGCGGGTCACGATCAGGTTAACGTACGGGGAATCTTTGTCTTCAACGAAGATACCGTCTTTGGCCGGAGTCAGGTTGATCTGGCTGGCGTAAGTGGTGTTGATAACCGCCAGAGCGATCTGCGCATCATCCAGAGAACGCGGCAGCTGCGGTGCTTCCAGCTCAACAATTTTCAGGTTTTTTGGGTTCTCAGTAACGTCCAGAACGGTTGGCAGCAGGCCTACACCGTCTTTCAGTTTAATCAGGCCCACTTTCTGCAACAGCAGCAGGGAACGGCCAAGGTTCGTTGGGTCGTTCGGTACCGCAACCTGAGAACCGTCCTGCAGCTCTTCTAAAGATTTGATCTTTTTAGAGTAGCCCGCGATTGGGTATACGAAGGTATTGCCTGCCGCAACCAGCTTGTAGCCGCGATCCTTGATCTGCTGATCCAGATACGGTTTGTGCTGGAAGGCGTTAGCATCGATATCGCCTTTGCTCAGCGCTTCGTTCGGCAGAACGTAATCGTTGAAGGTCACCAGCTCGACGTCGAGGCCATACTTCTCTTTCGCCACTTTGGCTGCCGTCTCGGCAACCTGCTGTTCCGCACCGACGATAACGCCCACTTTGATGTGGTTTGGATCTTTTTCATCCTGGCCGCAGCCTACCAGTGCCAGAGAGCCGATCAGCGCGCCTACCGCAGCAAAGGTCTTCAATTTAAACGCCATGTTCTTATCCTTAACTCGTCGAGTTTGTGTTGTGTAACGTTATTTGTGCGTAACAGCCCGGACGATGCGATCGCCAGAGAATTGAATGAGATAAACCAGCACAACCAGCAGAACCAGCACGGTATTCATGACGGTAGCATTGTAGCCAATGTAGCCGTACTGATAACCGATCTGACCCAAACCGCCTGCACCGACAGCACCGCCCATCGCAGAGTAACCCACCAGGGTGATCAGCGTGATGGTTGCCGCATTGACCAAGCCCGGAAGGGCTTCTGGCAACAAGATCTTACGTACGATCTGCATTGGCGTCGCACCCATGGCGCGTGAGGCTTCAATCAGACCCGACGGGATCTCCAGTAGCGCGTTCTCAACCATACGAGCAATAAAGGGCGCTGCCCCTACGGTAAGAGGAACAATCGCCGCCTGCAGGCCGATGGACGTTCCCACAATAACGCGGGTGAATGGAATCATCCACACCAGCAGAATAATGAAGGGAATCGAACGGAAGATGTTCACCAGCGCAGAGAGCGTGCGATACAGCTTTGCGTTCTCAATAATTTGACCCGGGCGGGTGACATACAGCAGTACGCCTACCGGCAGACCAATGACAAAACCGAAAAAGCCGGATACGAAGGTCATCGCCAGCGTTTCCCATACGCCGCGCGCCAGCAACCACATCATTGGCTCAGACATAACCCAGTACCTCTACTTTTACATGATGCTCTTGCAGCCAGGCGATAGCCGCCTGGGTATCCTGTTGCGTGCCGTGCATTTCGGTCAGCATGATGCCGAACTTCACACCACCTGCGTAATCCATCTGCGCACTAATAATGTTGTTGTTGACGTTGAAACGACGGGCGGTTTCGGACAGCAGCGGGGCATCCACTGACTTGCCCGTAAACTCCATTCGCAGCATCGGAACGCTGTTGGCTTCAGGCTGAGCTTTTAAACGTGCCAGATAGTCTTCCGGAATGTCCAGATGCAGGGTGGCCTGAATAAACTGTTGCGCCAGAGGGGTTTTCGGATGGGAGAACACTTCGCTGACGGTGTCTTGCTCAATTAGCTCACCCTGGCTGATCACCGCCACGCAATCGCAGATGCGTTTAACCACGTCCATCTCGTGCGTAATAAGGAGGATGGTTAGTCCCAGGCGACGATTGATGTCTTTTAACAGTTCCAGTATCGAGCGAGTGGTTGCAGGATCCAGGGCGCTGGTGGCTTCGTCACAGAGCAACACTTTTGGGTTGCTGGCCAGTGCTCGCGCAATGGCGACACGCTGTTTTTGTCCGCCGGATAAGTTTGCAGGGTAGATATCATGCTTATCGCTCAGGCCGACCAGATCCAGCAGCTCGGTGACGCGACGTTTGATTTCTTCTTTAGGCGTATTGTCCAGTTCCAGCGGCAGGGCGACGTTGCCAAATACGGTGCGCGAGGAGAGCAGGTTGAAGTGCTGGAAGATCATGCCAATCTGGCGGCGAGCTTTGGTTAAATCCGCTTCGGAAAGGGTCGTCAGCTCCTGACCATCAACCTGAACCTGACCTTCGGTCGGACGCTCGAGCAAGTTAACGCAACGGATGAGCGTACTTTTACCTGCACCTGAGGCGCCAATGACGCCATAAATCTGTCCAGCCGGAACATGCAGGCTAACGTTGTTCAACGCCTGAATGGTACGGTTCCCTTGCTGGAACACTTTGGTGATATTCGAAAGTTTAATCATTAGATTATTTTTATCGTATGTAAGTTAGCCGTGGCATTTTCTGCTGCCTTGTACGGGCGATGACCGTCAACAAAACGGATGTTAAGGCATCCAGACGTCTAAATCAATCCAACTCTGCGCGATGAGCACTTTATTGCGCGGTGATTCATGAGATACTAGCCGGACATCCCTTTTCAGGAGCAAACCGGTGGCAAAATCAGTACCCGCAATTTTTCTCGATCGTGATGGCACGATTAATGTCGATCATGGCTACGTGCATGAGATAGACGAATTCGAATTCATCGATGGCGTAATAGAAGCCATGCGTGAATTAAAAGAGATGGGTTTTGCGCTGGTGGTGGTGACTAACCAGTCAGGTATCGCGCGCGGTAAATTCACCGAAGCTCAGTTTGAGACATTAACCGAATGGATGGACTGGTCGCTGGCCGATCGTGGCGTTGACCTGGACAGTATCTATTATTGTCCTCACCATCCGCAGGGAACCGTAGAAGAGTATCGTCAGACCTGTGATTGCCGTAAACCGCATCCGGGCATGTTCATCTCGGCACAAGAGTTTCTTCATATAGATATGAGCGCTTCATATATGGTGGGCGACAAACTTGAAGATATGCAGGCAGCTGCCGCGGCAGGTGTGGGACATAAAATTCTGGTGCGTACCGGTAAACCCGTCACCCCAGAAGCAGAAAATGCAGCGGATTGGGTGATTAATAGCCTGGCTGCGCTGCCGGAAACCATCAAAAAGCAGCAAAAATAGGCATTCTGGCGAAAAGGTGAGCGGTTGAAATAAAATTGTCGTTTTCTGCTTGTCACTGCCAGAGAACTCCCTATAATGCGCCTCCATCGACACGGCGGATGTGAATCACTTCACACAAACAGCCGGGTTGATTGAAGAGAAAAGCGAAAAATAAACGCTTGACTCTGAAAGAGGAAAGCGTAATATACGCCACCTCGCAACGGTGAGCGAAAGCCGCGTTGCACTGCTCTTTAACAATTTATCAGACAATCTGTGTGGGCACTCAAAGTGACATGGATTCTTAACGTCGCAAGACGATAAATGAATACCAAAGTCTCTGAGTGAACATACGTAATTCATTACGAAGTTTAATTCATGAGCATCAAACTTAAATTGAAGAGTTTGATCATGGCTCAGATTGAACGCTGGCGGCAGGCCTAACACATGCAAGTCGAGCGGTAGCACAGGGAGCTTGCTCCTGGGTGACGAGCGGCGGACGGGTGAGTAATGTCTGGGAAACTGCCTGATGGAGGGGATAACTACTGGAAACGGTAGCTAATACCGCATAATGTCGCAAGACCAAAGAGGGGGACCTTCGGGCCTCTTGCCATCAGATGTGCCCAGATGGGATTAGCTAGTAGGTGGGGTAACGGCTCACCTGAGGCGACGATCCCTAGCTGGTCTGAGAGGATGACCAGCCACACTGGAACTGAGACACGGTCCAGACTCCTACGGGAGGCAGCAGTGGGGAATATTGCACAATGGGCGCAAGCCTGATGCAGCCATGCCGCGTGTATGAAGAAGGCCTTCGGGTTGTAAAGTACTTTCAGCGAGGAGGAAGGTGTTGCGGTTAATAACCGCAGCAATTGACGTTACTCGCAGAAGAAGCACCGGCTAACTCCGTGCCAGCAGCCGCGGTAATACGGAGGGTGCAAGCGTTAATCGGAATTACTGGGCGTAAAGCGCACGCAGGCGGTCTGTCAAGTCGGATGTGAAATCCCCGGGCTCAACCTGGGAACTGCATTCGAAACTGGCAGGCTAGAGTCTTGTAGAGGGGGGTAGAATTCCGGGTGTAGCGGTGAAATGCGTAGAGATCTGGAGGAATACCGGTGGCGAAGGCGGCCCCCTGGACAAAGACTGACGCTCAGGTGCGAAAGCGTGGGGAGCAAACAGGATTAGATACCCTGGTAGTCCACGCCGTAAACGATGTCGACTTGGAGGTTGTTCCCTTGAGGAGTGGCTTCCGGAGCTAACGCGTTAAGTCGACCGCCTGGGGAGTACGGCCGCAAGGTTAAAACTCAAATGAATTGACGGGGGCCCGCACAAGCGGTGGAGCATGTGGTTTAATTCGATGCAACGCGAAGAACCTTACCTACTCTTGACATCCAGAGAACTTAGCAGAGATGCTTTGGTGCCTTCGGGAACTCTGAGACAGGTGCTGCATGGCTGTCGTCAGCTCGTGTTGTGAAATGTTGGGTTAAGTCCCGCAACGAGCGCAACCCTTATCCTTTGTTGCCAGCGGCTAGGCCGGGAACTCAAAGGAGACTGCCAGTGATAAACTGGAGGAAGGTGGGGATGACGTCAAGTCATCATGGCCCTTACGAGTAGGGCTACACACGTGCTACAATGGCGCATACAAAGAGAAGCGACCTCGCGAGAGCAAGCGGACCTCATAAAGTGCGTCGTAGTCCGGATTGGAGTCTGCAACTCGACTCCATGAAGTCGGAATCGCTAGTAATCGTAGATCAGAATGCTACGGTGAATACGTTCCCGGGCCTTGTACACACCGCCCGTCACACCATGGGAGTGGGTTGCAAAAGAAGTAGGTAGCTTAACCTTCGGGAGGGCGCTTACCACTTTGTGATTCATGACTGGGGTGAAGTCGTAACAAGGTAACCGTAGGGGAACCTGCGGTTGGATCACCTCCTTACCTTAAAGAACCTGCCTTTGTAGTGTCCACACAGATTGTCTGATGAAAAGTAAGCAGTAAAAATCTCTGCAGGCTTGTAGCTCAGGTGGTTAGAGCGCACCCCTGATAAGGGTGAGGTCGGTGGTTCAAGTCCACTCAGGCCTACCAAATTCTTCCTGATACTGCGTTGCAGAATAACTCACATACTTAAGTATGCTTCGTTATTCCACGCCTTGTCTCAGAAAGAATTAGCGGTACAGAGATTAGCATTTTGCGATGGGGTTATAGCTCAGCTGGGAGAGCGCCTGCCTTGCACGCAGGAGGTCTGCGGTTCGATCCCGCATAGCTCCACCATCCTTTACTGCGACAACAAGAAAACTTCAGAGTGTACCTGAGAAGGTGCGCTGCGAAGTTTTGCTCTTTAAAAATCTGGATCAAGCTGAAAATTGAAACGACACGCCGTGTCTGTTCTCCGTAATAAGAGCAGATAAGCGGTGTGTCAGAGTCTCTCAAATTTTCGCAAGTCGATGATGAATCGAAAGAAACATCTTCGGGTTGTGAGGTTAAGCGACCAAGCGTACACGGTGGATGCCTAGGCAGTCAGAGGCGATGAAGGACGTGCTAATCTGCGATAAGCGTCGGTAAGGTGATATGAACCGTTATAACCGACGATTTCCGAATGGGGAAACCCAGTGTGACTCGTCACACTATCGTTAAAGTGAATACATAGCTTAACGAAGCGAACCAGGGGAACTGAAACATCTAAGTACCCTGAGGAAAAGAAATCAACCGAGATTCCCCCAGTAGCGGCGAGCGAACGGGGAGCAGCCCGGAGTCTGAATCAGCATGTGTGTCAGTGGAAGCGTCTGGAAAGTCGCAGGGTACAGGGTGATACTCCCGTACACGAAGATACACTTGCTGTGAACTCGAAGAGTAGGGCGGGACACGTGGTATCCTGTCTGAATATGGGGGGACCATCCTCCAAGGCTAAATACTCCTGACTGACCGATAGTGAACCAGTACCGTGAGGGAAAGGCGAAAAGAACCCCGGCGAGGGGAGTGAAAAAAAGAACCTGAAACCGTGTACGTACAAGCAGTGGGAGCACCCTTGTGGTGTGACTGCGTACCTTTTTGTATAATGGGTCAGCGACTTATATTCTGTAGCAAGGTTAACCGTATAGGGGAGCCGAAGGGAAACCGAGTCTTAACTGGGCGTTAAGTTGCAGGGTATAGACCCGAAACCCGGTGATCTAGCCATGGGCAGGTTGAAGGTTGGGTAACACTAACTGGAGGACCGAACCGACTAATGTTGAAAAAAATTAGCGGATGACCTGTGGCTGGGGGTGAAAGGCCAATCAAACCGGGAGATAGCTGGTTCTCCCCGAAAGCTATTTAGGTAGCGCCTCGTGAATTCATCTCCGGGGGTAGAGCACTGTTTCGGCTAGGGGGCCATCCCGGCTTACCAACCCGATGCAAACTGCGAATACCGGAGAATGTTATCACGGGAGACACACGGCGGGTGCTAACGTCCGTCGTGAAGAGGGAAACAACCCAGACCGCCAGCTAAGGTCCCAAAGTCATGGTTAAGTGGGAAACGATGTGGGAAGGCACAGACAGCCAGGATGTTGGCTTAGAAGCAGCCATCATTTAAAGAAAGCGTAATAGCTCACTGGTCGAGTCGGCCTGCGCGGAAGATGTAACGGGGCTAAACCATGCACCGAAGCTGCGGCAGCGACACTATGTGTTGTTGGGTAGGGGAGCGTTCTGTAAGCCGTCGAAGGTGTGCTGTGAGGCATGCTGGAGGTATCAGAAGTGCGAATGCTGACATAAGTAACGATAAAGCGGGTGAAAAAAACCCGCTCGCCGGAAGACCAAGGGTTCCTGTCCAACGTTAATCGGGGCAGGGGTGAGTCGACCCCTAAGGCGAGGCCGAAAGGCGTAGTCGATGGGAAACAGGTTAATATTCCTGTACTCGGTGTTACTGCGAAGGGGGGACGGAGAAGGCTATGTTGGCCGGGCGACGGTTGTCCCGGTTTAAGCATGTAGGCGGAGGTTCCAGGTAAATCCGGAACCTTGTTAACGCTGAGGTGTGATGACGAGGCACTACGGTGCTGAAGCAACAAATGCCCTGCTTCCAGGAAAAGCCTCTAAGCATCAGGTAACATCAAATCGTACCCCAAACCGACACAGGTGGTCAGGTAGAGAATACCAAGGCGCTTGAGAGAACTCGGGTGAAGGAACTAGGCAAAATGGTGCCGTAACTTCGGGAGAAGGCACGCTGATGTGTAGGTGAAGCCCCTGCGGGTGGAGCTGAAATCAGTCGAAGATACCAGCTGGCTGCAACTGTTTATTAAAAACACAGCACTGTGCAAACACGAAAGTGGACGTATACGGTGTGACGCCTGCCCGGTGCCGGAAGGTTAATTGATGGGGTTAGCGGCAACGCGAAGCTCTTGATCGAAGCCCCGGTAAACGGCGGCCGTAACTATAACGGTCCTAAGGTAGCGAAATTCCTTGTCGGGTAAGTTCCGACCTGCACGAATGGCGTAATGATGGCCAGGCTGTCTCCACCCGAGACTCAGTGAAATTGAAATCGCTGTGAAGATGCAGTGTACCCGCGGCAAGACGGAAAGACCCCGTGAACCTTTACTATAGCTTGACACTGAACACTGGTCCTTGATGTGTAGGATAGGTGGGAGGCTTTGAAGCGTGGACGCCAGTCTGCGTGGAGCCATCCTTGAAATACCACCCTTTAATGGCTGGTGTTCTAACGTAGACCCGTAATCCGGGTTGCGGACAGTGTCTGGTGGGTAGTTTGACTGGGGCGGTCTCCTCCTAAAGAGTAACGGAGGAGCACGAAGGTTAGCTAATCCTGGTCGGACATCAGGAGGTTAGTGCAATGGCATAAGCTAGCTTGACTGCGAGAGTGACGGCTCGAGCAGGTGCGAAAGCAGGTCATAGTGATCCGGTGGTTCTGTATGGAAGGGCCATCGCTCAACGGATAAAAGGTACTCCGGGGATAACAGGCTGATACCGCCCAAGAGTTCATATCGACGGCGGTGTTTGGCACCTCGATGTCGGCTCATCACATCCTGGGGCTGAAGTAGGTCCCAAGGGTACGGCTGTTCGCCGTTTAAAGTGGTACGCGAGCTGGGTTTAGAACGTCGTGAGACAGTTCGGTCCCTATCTGCCGTGGGCGCTGGAGAATTGAGGGGGGCTGCTCCTAGTACGAGAGGACCGGAGTGGACGCATCACTGGTGTTCGGGTTGTCATGCCAATGGCACTGCCCGGTAGCTAAATGCGGAAGAGATAAGTGCTGAAAGCATCTAAGCACGAAACTTGCCCCGAGATGAGTTCTCCCTGAGCCTTTAAGGCTCCTGAAGGAACGTTGAAGACGACGACGTTGATAGGTCGGGTGTGTAAGCGCAGCGATGCGTTGAGCTAACCGATACTAATGAACCGTGAGGCTTAACCTTACAACGCCGAAGCTGTTTCGGCGGATTTGAGAGATTTTCAGCTGATACAGATTAGTCACTGCGCCTGCGGGCGGGGTGAACAACAGAATTTGCCTGGCGGCTGTAGCGCGGTGGTCCCACCTGACCCCATGCCGAACTCAGAAGTGAAACGCCGTAGCGCCGATGGTAGTGTGGGGTCTCCCCATGCAAGAGTAGGGAACTGCCAGGCATCAAATTACGTAGTGAACCGGGGCATTAAACCGGTGGTTACAGAAGTATTCGGTGGAGCGGTAGTTCAGTCGGTTAGAATACCTGCCTGTCACGCAGGGGGTCGCGGGTTCGAGTCCCGTCCGTTCCGCCACCTATTGAAAGCCCTGAGCTAACGCTCAGGGCTTTTTTCTTATCTGTCGTCTGATTATTGCTTTAAACGCAAAAATCCTCTGCTTAATACACTCTTTTTTCACACATCTCCGGCAGAGATAATCCTCTTTATTAACAAACATGATGAAGAAAAGAGGAATTCAATGACTATCCCTGCATTTGGTCTGGGCACTTTCCGCCTGAAAGACGACGTTGTTATCGCATCCGTTAAAACTGCTCTTGAACTCGGCTATCGCACGGTTGATACCGCGCAGATCTACGATAACGAAGCTGCGGTCGGCCAGGCTATCGAAGAGAGCGGCGTACCGCGCGACGAACTTTTTCTCACCACCAAGATCTGGATTGAAAATCTCAGCAAAGAGAAGTTGATCCCAAGCCTGAAAGAGAGCCTGAAAAAACTGCGCACCGATTATGTCGATCTGACCCTCATCCACTGGCCATCACCGAACGATGCCGTGTCAGTTGAAGAGTTTATGCAGGCATTGTTGGAAGCCAAAGCCCAGGGACTGACGCGTGAAATTGGTATTTCTAACTTCACTATCCCGTTGATGGAAAAGGCGATTGCGGCTGTCGGCGCAGAAAATATCGCGACCAACCAGATCGAACTTTCTCCTTATCTGCAGAACCGTCAGGTGGTGGAATGGGCGCAGCAGCACGGCATCCATATCACCTCTTATATGACGCTGGCTTATGGTAAAGCGCTGAAAGACGAAACCATTCTGCGCATTGCTGCCAAACATAATGCCACCGCTGCGCAGGTTATCCTGGCGTGGGCAATGGGGGAGGGTTATGCGGTGATCCCTTCTTCAACCAAACGTGAGAATCTGGCAAGCAACCTGCGGGCCCAGGATCTGACGCTGGATCAGGACGATAAAAAAGCGATCGCCGCACTGGATTGCAACGATCGCCTGGTGAGCCCGGAAGGCCTGGCGCCGAAGTGGGATTGATTTAACCCTCCCTCTGTATCCTCACGAAACCCTCTTACAGCTCCTTAGGGAGCTGTTTTACATGCTCGCTCAGAAAGTCGATAAATGCCCGTATCCGGGTGCTCACTGCTCTGTCGCTGTAGTAGACCGCACTGAAGGGCATCTCTACCGGCAGACGTTTATCGGCCATCAGCTCGACTAACTCCCCCCGTGCAATCTCTTTATCAATCATATAATCCGAAAGACAAGCAATCCCGTTCCCTTCAAGGCATAACTGCTTGAGCGTCTCGCCGCTGTTGGACGATAAACCGCTGACCACTTCATGAAGCTGGCCATCGTGGCAGGCGAGGGGCCAGGTGTTAAGGGATACCGGCTCCGTAAAGCCCAGGCACAGATGCTGCTTTAGCTCATCAATCGTCTCAGGCTTGCCGAAACGGGCAATATAGGCCGGAGAGGCAATGATTTTACGATAGCTGGTGAACAACGGGCGTGCCCGTAGGCTTGAATCGGTCAGCGTCCCGGCGCGGATCGCCACATCCACCTTGCGCTCAATCAGATTGATAAAGGTTTCTGACGAGACCAGAGACAACGTCATTTCCGGATAACGTTCGCGGAAAGGTTTAATTAAAGGCATCAGGAAGTGCAGTACCACGGGCGTGGCGGCGTCAATGCGCAGCAGGCCGCGCGGCGTGCTGCGCGTCTCCATAATCTCTGTTTCTGCCGCCGCCATCTCCTGCAGGATAGACTGCACGCGGCGGAAATAGCGTTCGCCTTCCTCAGTCAGGCTGAGCTGCCGGGTAGTCCGGTTCAGCAGGCTGACACCCAGCTTCATCTCCAGCTTTTTGACCGAACGGCTGACGGCAGAATTGGCCTGACCCAGCTGTTCGGCGGCGCGGCTAAAGCTGCCGCTCTCTACGACGGCGACAAAGATCGCCAGTTCCTCAGAGGTTGCTTTCATTGTTGCTTAATCCGCAAAATTATATTGATACTTTGAGCATTTTTGTTATTTAAACACTGGCGCATACTTCGTGTCATCTTAATCCTGATGAGACGGAGTTTTTTATGCCTCTGGCGCTACTTGCCCTGACGATCAGTGCCTTCGCAATCGGCACAACCGAGTTTGTAATTGTAGGACTGGTTCCTACGATTGCTGACCAACTTACCATCTCCCTGCCTTCTGCAGGTTTGCTGGTCTCTATCTATGCCCTCGGCGTGGCGATCGGCGCGCCTGTGCTGACAGCCCTTACAGGCCGCCTGCCTCGTAAACAGCTGCTGATGGCGTTGATGGTGCTGTTCACCGCCGGCAATATTCTTGCCTGGCAGGCGCCTGATTACACAACCCTGGTGATTGCCCGTCTACTGACCGGCCTTGCCCATGGGGTCTTCTTCTCTATCGGCTCGACCATCGCGACAAGTCTGGTGCCAAAAGAGAAAGCCGCCTCAGCCATTGCCATCATGTTCGGTGGTTTAACCGTGGCGCTGGTTACCGGGGTCCCGCTGGGCACCTTTATCGGTCAGCATTTTGGCTGGCGTGAAACTTTCCTCGCGGTCTCTCTGCTTGGGGTGATCGCCTTGATCAGTAGTCTGGTGCTGATCCCGTCGAACATTCCTGGGCGTGCGGCAGCGACGCTGCGCGATCAGCTGAAGGTGCTGACCCACCCCCGTCTGCTGATGATCTATGCCATTACCGCGCTGGGATATGGCGGCGTGTTTACCGCGTTTACCTTCCTCGCGCCAATGATGCAGGATCTGGCCGGGTTCTCACCGAGTGCGGTCAGCTGGATCCTGCTGGGCTATGGCGTGTCGGTGGCGATCGGCAACATTTGGGGCGGCAAGCTGGCCGATAAGCACGGCGCCGTTCCGGCACTGAAAATTATCTTTGCCGCACTGGTTGTTCTGCTGCTGATCTTCCAGTTCACCGCCTCGATGCAGTATGCCGCGCTGGCGACAGTACTGGTGATGGGGATCTTCGCCTTCGGTAACGTACCGGGCCTGCAGGTCTACGTGGTACAGAAAGCCGAGCTGTATACCCCGAACGCCGTGGATGTGGCGTCTGGGTTGAATATTGCTGCTTTCAACGTGGGCATCGCGCTGGGGTCTATTATTGGCGGACAGACTGTAGAGCACTTCGGTCTGGCACAAACGCCGTGGATTGGGGCGGTTATCGTTCTCGCGGCATTTCTGTTGATTGGCCTCAGCGGTCGCCTGGATAAGCCCGCTCGTGTGGTGCTGGGATAAGCCTGGTGTAAGCACTTGCTAACAAAACGAAACAGCGGTTTCTCGGTAATTGCGTTGAAAGTGTGAGCTGAAAACCCTATAACATTAGAACCCGCTCCTGTTTCTGGACGGGTTCTGTCTATAGAGGTCGTTTCACATCGTGCGAAAAAATACCTATGCCATGCGTTATGTTGCCGGACAACCCGCGGAGAGGATCTTACCTCCGGGGTCGTTTGCGAGCATTGGCCAGGCGTTGCCCGCCGGCGCACCTTTAAGCAGCGATGAAAAAATCCGGGTGCTGGTGTGGAATATCTTCAAACAGCAGCGCGCCGAATGGTTATCCGTTCTGCAGAATTTTGGTAAGGATGCCCACCTGGTGCTGTTGCAGGAGGCGCAAACCACCCCTGAGCTGGTCAGGTTTGCGACCACTAACTACCTCGCGGCTGACCAGGTTCCGGCCTTTGTCCTCCCTCAGCATCCGTCGGGAGTGATGACACTCTCTGCCGCGCATCCTGTTTATTGCTGCCCGCTGCGCGAACGTGAACCGCTCCTGCGCCTGGCAAAATCTGCCCTGGTCACCGTCTACCCATTGCCGGACACCCGTCTGCTGATGGTGGTGAATATTCATGCGGTCAATTTCAGCCTCGGCGTTGACGTCTACAGCAAACAGTTACTGCCCATCGGCGATCAGATCGCGCATCACAGCGGTCCGGTCGTCATGGCAGGTGATTTCAATGCCTGGAGCCGCCCGCGGATGAATGCGCTTTATCGCTTTGCGCGTGAGATGTCGTTGCGCGAAGTTCGTTTTACCGATGACCAGCGTCGCAAGGCGTTTGGTCGTCCCCTCGATTTTGTCTTCTATCGTGGTCTGAACGTGCACGAAGCCTCAGTGCTGGTGACGCGTGCCTCCGATCATAATCCGCTACTAGTCGAATTCAGTCCCGGCAAGCCTGAGCGATAGAGGTGTGTCAGGTCTGCCGTGGGGCAGGCCTGCGCGGGTGCTGCCCTTTATTTTTCATCAACCGAAGGACAGCAAAAAATGACAACACAGTCCCATCATGACAACGTAGAAAAACAGTTTGGCTCCCAGGCGAAGGCCTATCTCACCAGCGCGGTTCACGCATCCGGCCGCGATCTGCAGCGTCTGGCTGAACGACTGGCCGATTTTACCGATGCCAGCGTGCTGGATTTAGGCTGCGGGGCGGGCCATGCCAGCTTTGTGGCGGCACAGCAGGTTGCGCATGTGACGGCTTACGACTTATCCAGCCAGATGCTGGAGGTGGTCTCTGCGGCCGCCAGTGAGAAGGGACTGGGGAATATCGCCACCCGCCAGGGCTATGCCGAATCATTACCCTTTGCCGATAGCTCCTTTGATATCGTCATCAGCCGCTACTCGGCGCATCACTGGCACGATGTTGGCCAGGCGTTGCGCGAGGTTAAACGGGTGCTGAAGCCGGGCGGTCTGGTGATCATCATGGATATTATGTCGCCGGGCCATCCGGTGCGGGATATCTGGTTGCAGACGGTTGAAGCCCTGCGTGATACCTCGCATGTGCGCAATTATTCCAGCGGCGAGTGGTTATCAATGTTTACGGAAGCCGGGCTGATTACGCGCACGTTGCAGACTGACAGGCTGACGCTGGAGTTCTCTTCGTGGATTGCCCGTATGCGCACGCCTGAGGCGTTAAGCCAGGCGATCAGGCTGTATCAGCAGAGTGCCTCCGCGGAGGTGAAAGCCTACTTTGAGCTGCAGGAAGAGGGCTCATTCACCAGCGATACGCTCTTCGCTGAAGCCCGGAAGGCGGGATAAAACAAAAAAGGCACCGGGGGAATCGGTGCCTTTTTTACATCTGGTCTCTGAAATCAGGAATCCGGGGTGGCGTTGTTTTTCACAAACAACGTTATCCGATCGCCAGGCTGCAGATTGTCGGTATCGCTGTTCCAGCGCATCACATCTTTGATGTTCACGCCGTGACGCTTAGCAATACTCGAGAGCGAATCGCCTTTTTGCACGCGATAGGTAATGCTATCGCTGTTATTGGCGAGACGCTGCGCGCTGTTACCCGCACCAATCGTCAGGTTCTGACCCACTTTCAGAGTAGAGCCGCGCAGCTTGTTCCACTGCTGCAGATCTTTCGTGCTCACGCCAAGACGTGATGCAATACCTGAAAGCGTATCGCCTGTACGTACCTGATAGCTACGGCTGTTAACCGGTGAATTATCCGCGATCAGCGTAGACTGAACCGCAGCAATTTCACCCGCTGCCAAAGATACCCGTAACTGTTCAGCGTGTTTCTGCGGCACCAGAACGTACTTCGGCCCGCTGTTACCAAGCGTGGAGCCCTTCACACCTGCGTTGAAGGCTTTCAGTTTGGTGACCGAGATACCTGCCATATCTGCAACCTGTCGCAATTCAACAGGGTTGTTGATACGCACTCTCGCCAGGGCACGACTCTCGTCCGAGGTCGGCAGCTTCACGCCGTACTGTTGGCTGTTTTTGAATATTTCACTCAAAGCCAGCATTTTTGGTACGTATAATTTGGTTTCCCGTGGCAGTGGAAGCGACCAAAAGTCGGTAGGTTTACCCCGTGCTTTATTCGCTTTCATTGCCTTCAGTACACGACCCTCACCGCTGTTATACGCAGCGACAGTCAGCAGCCAGTCACCGTCGAACATCTTGTTCAGACGTTGCATCATGTCGAGTGCTGCAGTCGTCGAAGCGACCACATCACGACGCGCATCGTAGTTGCGGGTCTGTTTTAAACCATAATTTCGCCCTGTGCTCGGTATGATCTGCCAAAGGCCTGCGGCCTTGGCGCCAGACGTTGCATGTGGGTCAAAAGCGCTCTCCACTATGGGTAGTAGTACCAGTTCCATGGGCATGTTGCGTTTCTTAACTTGCCCTGCTATCCAGTACATATACGGCTCTGCCCGTAAAGTTACATCGTGGAGATAGCTCTTATTGCTTAAATACTTCTGTTTCTGTTCGCGAATCCGGCTGTTTTCCGGAATTCCCATCTTTAGCTCGTCGCCAATAGAGACCCACAAGTCTTGATCCTGTGCGAAAGACGTCCCATCGTCTGCCCATCGCGATTGACTTGTAAACTTCCCTGCTTCCCCTTGACCAGCTGCAGAAAGGCTCTGTGCGTGCTGTTGTACGTTGCCAGTGTTCTGAGACGCCTGGCAACCCACAAGCAGGACAGAGGCGAGTAATATCGCTTTTGCCTTCATGTGTGTGTCAATAGTTGCTTAAAAGACGAGCGATGATAACGACGAATATTTGAAAAGGCAACACGCAATTATCAGAAGTTATCTTTCTTCGCCCTTAACCATGCGAAAAACTCTTCTGGTTGTTGCATATTTGTTTCTTCATTAATTTTGTTAGTTAAATCAATATTATCTGTTCTGAGAAATAAATTAATTTTACGTTCATTTTTCAGAATTCCGGGGAGTGTTTTTTGGTTTTTTGCTCGTAACTCATTCACTTTGCGGTAATAATCCTGAATCGCCACATCCTCTGGCAGAACGTGCATTGCAAACTTCATATTCGCTAAAGTGTATTCGTGCGCGCAGCAAATGAGGGTATCTTCGGGAAGTGCGTTAATTTTCTGGAAGGACTGGTACATCTGGGCTGGCGTGCCTTCGAACAGCCTTCCGCAGCCGCCAGAGAACATTGTATCGCCACAGAAAAGATAAGGAAAACTGAAGAACGAGATATGTCCTAAAGTGTGACCGGGTGTGGCAATTACGGAAAACTCCGACGCGAGAATGAGGATCTTTTCTCCATCTTCGACTACGCGGGTCGCTCCCTTATCTTGTGTCTCAGCGGGGCCATAGACCACAAGATGCGGAAATTTTGCACAGATTGCCGCTACGCCGCCCACATGGTCGTGGTGATGATGCGTCAGCAGGATCGCTTCTGGTTGCCAGTGGTTTTGCTCAATGGCTTTCAGTACCGGCTCTGCCTCGCCAGGATCGACAATAATGCAACGTCCCTCATCATCGGTTAAAACCCAGATGTAATTGTCCTGAAAAGCAGGAATACTGATAAGATTCATATATTACCTCTCATAGCGTGGCGGGTGTTTTGATGAAACCGGCAAGGATACCTCAGATTGTCTCAGCACCTGCACATTGGGCGGAATTACCCTGGGGTGAATACTATCGCGAAGCGCTTGAGCAGCAGCTTAAGCCCTGGTTTGCGAAAATGTATGGTTTTCACCTGCTTAAGATTGGCAATCTGAGCGCGGAAATCAACTCTGAAAGCTGCGCGATCTCACATCAGGTCAACGTTTCGCTGGGGGGCGAGCCGGTTCAGGTGAAGGCCAATCCGCTGCATCTGCCGTTTGCGGAAAAATCTGTCGATGCCTGCCTGCTGGCGCATGCGCTGCCCTGGTGCGACGATCCGCACCGGTTACTGCGCGAAGCAGACCGGGTGCTGATTGACGATGGCTGGCTGGTGATCAGCGGATTTAACCCGATGAGTCTGATGGGCTTACGCAAGCTGGTGCCGGTGCTGCGCCGTACCCCGCCGTACAACAGCCGGATGTTCACCCTGATGCGCCAGCTGGACTGGCTATCGCTGCTCAACTTTGAGGTGATGCACCATAGCGGTTTTCAGGTCTTACCCTGGACGCGGCAGGGCGGGAAGATGCTCACCACCCATTTCCCGGCGCTGGGCTGTATGCAGCTGATTGTGGCGCGCAAGCGAACCATCCCCCTGACGCTCAATCCCATGAAGCAAAGCAAGGCGAAAACGCGTTTGCGTGCCGCCGTCGGCGCCACGCGACAATACCGTAAGCCCTGATCAAGCTTCTGGTTTATAACCTACGTCTTCATGCTGCGGATTCATGGCGGCAGCACGGGCCAGCTCGTCGCAACGTTCGTTCTCGGGATGTCCGGCGTGGCCTTTCACCCACTCCCACTGGATTTTGTGCTGGCTGAGCGCCGCATCCAGGCGCTGCCAGAGATCGACATTCTTCACCGGTTTTTTGTCTGCTGTTTTCCAGCCCCGTTTTTTCCAGTTATGGATCCACTGGGTGATCCCCTGGCGCACATACTGGCTGTCGGTGCTCAGCACAATATCGCAATGCTCTTTCAGCGCCTCGAGAGCCACAATCGCGGCCATCAACTCCATACGGTTGTTGGTGGTGAGGCGATAGCCTTCATTAAAGGTTTTTTCATGTTCGCGATAACGCAAAATCGCACCGTAGCCCCCCGGGCCCGGGTTGCCGAGGCACGATCCGTCGGTGTAAATCTCTACCTGTTTACGCATCCTGGCAGACATCCTGTAATCAAAACGGTAAGTCTGACATAAATGTTTGCCGTCAGCACTGCAAAATCAAGTCAGTGCGAATTAGCCTTTGAACGCCTGGTCAGGTTGTTTACAATGTCGCCGTTGAACAGAGCAGGTTTTCAGAATGAGTATTGCAGAAACACATAACGCCGACAGGATCATCGTCCTCGATACCGAAACCACGGGTATGAACCAGATCGGTGCTCACTATGAAGGGCACAAGATCATCGAGATCGGTGCGGTAGAGGTGATCAACCGCCGTCTTACCGGCAATAACTTCCACGTCTACCTGAAGCCAGACCGGCTGGTGGACCCGGAAGCTTTTGGCGTTCACGGTATCGCAGATGAATTCTTGCTGGATAAACCCACCTTTGCCGACGTCGCCGATGAATTCATCGACTACATCAAAGGCGGCGAGCTGGTCATTCATAACGCCTCGTTTGATATTGGCTTTATGGACTATGAATTCAGCAAGCTCAACCGCGGCCTGCCGAAAACCGACACCTTCTGTAAAGTCACCGACAGTCTGGCGATGGCGAGGAGGATGTTCCCCGGCAAGCGTAACAGCCTCGATGCGTTGTGCTCGCGCTATGAAATAGATAACAGCAAACGAACGCTGCACGGGGCGTTGCTCGATGCCCAGATCCTGGCCGATGTCTATCTGATCATGACGGGTGGCCAGACAGCACTAGCCTTCAACGCCGATAACGATTCGCAGCAGCAGTCCGGAGAGAGCGAAATCCAGCGCATTATTCGTCAGTCCAGCGCGTTGCGCGTCATTCTCGCCAGCGATGAAGAGTTACTGGCTCATGAATCGCGCCTGGATCTGGTGCAGAAGAAGGGCGGGAGCTGCCTCTGGCGCGGTTAAACGCGGCGGAAATGCTGGTAAAATAACCGTTTGGATCGTTTTTGCAGCAAACGATTCAAAAGCAGAGAAAAAGCATTGACGGGATCGGAGGCAAAACGTAATATCTGCCTCGTTCCCAAGGGAACACAGCGGAGCGGTAGTTCAGTCGGTTAGAATACCTGCCTGTCACGCAGGGGGTCGCGGGTTCGAGTCCCGTCCGTTCCGCCACTATTCAGAAGGCCTGAATCAGCAATGATTCAGGCCTTTCTCATTTTGTCGCGCTGCTGATTTGTTCGGGCAGGCAAGCTCTGCTGCCGCCCGGCAGATGTTTAGTTAATGCTAAACGGATCCGCATCCTGCCACGCAGGAAACTTCTCCCGATACTCTCTCAGTGCCGTCAGCGACAGCTCGGCGTCAATACGCGTCGCATGGTGCGGCTCTGCGGTGGCGATGATTTCGCCCTGCGGGTTAATCACCCGGCTGTCGCCACGATAGTGATGACCATTGCCGTCGGTACCGACCCGGTTGCAGCCTGCCACATAGGCCTGGTTCTCAATCGCCCGTGCCGTCAGCAGCGCCTGCCAGTGGAGCGAGCGTGGGGCAGGCCAGTTAGCGACATACAGCGCCAGGTCATAATCGTTACGGTTACGCGACCACACCGGGAAGCGCAGGTCGTAACAGACTAACGGCAGAATGCGCCAGCCGCGCCACTCAAACACCAGCCGCTCGTTACCCGCTTCATAGTGCTGATGCTCATCCGCCATGCGGAACAGGTGGCGCTTATCATAGAAATGCACCTTGCCCTCGGGCTCAACCAGCAGAAAACGGTTAACCGGCCCGCGTTCGGTCTGTAGCGCGGCGCTGCCGGCGATTAACGCCTGGGTTTGCTGGGCTCTGGCCTGCATCCAGGCGACCACATCCTCCTGCGGCAGGGACTGCTTTGCCGCTTCCATGGCAAACCCGGTGGTAAACATTTCCGGCAGGATAATGATATCGCGCCCGGCGATCCCCTCAAGCTGACGATCAAAATGGCGCAGGTTGGCGGGGCCATCCATCCACACCAGCGGTTGTTGCAAAAGCGTAATCTTCAAACCAGGCACAATAAGACTCCTCGAAGAACCACATTTTGACACTGTAGCACGACAATCAGAGAAACGGGTGGCAATAAAAAACCCCGCACCAGGCGGGGTTGTTTAGCCCTGAAACGGGTTATGCGGCTTCAGGTTTACGTACAATCTCTGTCAGCTTTACCGGCTGCGTCGCCAGCTCTTTCGGGTCGAAATCATCGACGTTGATACTGCGCAGACGGCTCTCTTCGGCTTTGATCAGCAGAGCGGCTTCATCCTTGCCGATGATACCGCCAGCCAGGGCCTGTTTCGCCAGCTCATCCAGGCGGGTGAACGGCAGGTTTTTGCCCAGCTGTTTGCAGATCTTCTGATGAATCGGATCGGCCGCCATTACATCCAGCAGCGCCTCTTCCAGCAGACCGACCGGGTTATGCTCGGTTGGGGCCAGATACTGACCGCGACCGATACGGGAGCGGGTTGCACTCGGTACCTGCAGGATCTTCGCCACTTTATGATCCAGCTTATCGGACGGCGCCAGATAGTGACGACCGGTCGGGAAGATGACCACGCGCAGGGCGCCTGCGACAAAGCGGTTCGGGAAATTCACCAGCAGATCGTCGATGGCCTGTTCAGCCTGATACAGCGCATCCTGCACGCCCCAGTGCACCAGCGGCAGATCCGCTTCATGACGGCCTTCATCGTCGTAGCGTTTCAGTACCGCCGAGGCGAGGAAGATCTGGCTCAGCACATCACCCAGACGCGCGGAGATACGTTCCCTGCGCTTCAGGCTGCCGCCCAGCACCGCCATTGACACGTCGGAGAGCAGCGCAAGGTTAGCACTCAGACGGTTCAGGTGCTGGTAGTAACGACGGGTTGCATCGCCGGTTGGCGTGGCGCTGGTCAGGCCGCGGGTCAGGCCCAGCCAGAAGCTGCGCACTTTGTTGCTGCCGACGTGCCCGATGTGTTTAAACAGCAGCTTATCGAAGGCATCCACGTCGTTGTTCTGCGCGGCCGCCATCTCCTCCAGTACGTATGGATGACAGCGGATCGCGCCCTGACCGAAGATCATCATGCTGCGGGTCAGAATGTTGGCCCCTTCCACGGTGATGGCAATAGGTGCGCCCTGATAGCCGCGCGCCAGGAAGTTGCCTTCGCCGAGCATAATGCCTTTCCCGCCGGCGATATCCATCGCGTCGATGATCGACTGCTGCGCGCGGTGGGTACAGTGGTACTTCACGATGGCGGAGAGCACGGCCGGTTTTTCACCCAGCATAATGCCGTAGGTAATTAAGGAAGCGGCCGCATCCATCACGTAGGCGTTGCCTGCGATACGCGCCAGCGGCTCTTCAATCCCTTCCATCTTGCCGATAGAGATTTTGAACTGACGGCGGATATGGGCGTAAGCACCAATCCCCATCGCCACGGATTTCAGACCACCGGTTGAGTTCGACGGCAGGGTGATGCCGCGGCCAACGGACAGACATTCCACCAGCATACGCCAGCCCTGACCGGCCATTTTCGGGCCGCCGATGATGTAATCAATCGGGACAAAGATATCCTGACCGCGGGTCGGGCCGTTCTGGAACGGTACGTTCAGCGGGAAGTGACGACGACCAATTTCCACACCAGGGGTAGAGGTAGGGATCAGCGCACAGGTAATACCCAGATCTTCTTCACCCCCTAACAGCTTGTTCGGATCGGAGAGTTTAAAGGCCAGGCCCAGTACGGTAGCGATTGGCGCCAGCGTAATGTAGCGTTTGTTCCAGGTCAGGCGCATGCCCAGCACCTGCTCACCCTGCCACTCGCCCATGCAGACCACGCCGGTATCCGGAATGGCACCCGCATCAGAACCCGCTTCCGGGCTGGTCAGTGCGAAGCACGGAATTTCCAGACCGCGTGCCAGACGCGGCAGGTAGTGATCTTTTTGCTCTTCAGTACCGTAATGTTGCAGTAGTTCACCCGGGCCTAAGGAGTTAGGCACGCCGACGGTGATCGCCAGGATCCCGGAGACACCGGACAGTTTTTGCAGTACGCGAGCCTGAGCATATGCAGAGAACTCGAGGCCGCCGTACTCTTTCTTGATGATCATCGCGAAGAAGCGATGCTCTTTTAAAAATGCCCACAGTTCAGGGGGCAGATCGGCCATCTCATGGGTGATCTGGAAATCATTCGCCATCCGGCAGGCTTCTTCCACCGGACCATCGATAAACGCCTGCTCTTCCGCAGTGAGGCGCGGCTGCGGATAGTTATGCAGCTTTTTCCAGTCTGGTCTGCCCTGGAACAGGTCGCCTTCCCACCAGGTGGTACCGGCATCAATCGCCTCTTTTTCGGTGCGCGACATCGGTGGCATGACCTTACGGAAGCCACGGAATACCGGAGCCGAAATCAGTGATTTACGCATGGAGCGGACGTTGAATGGCACCAGAATAATCGCCAGCGGGACCAGCACCCAGGTGGTCCAGATGCCGGTGACGCCAAGCGCCGCGGTCCAGGCCAGTAAGATAAAGCTGCTCAGTAGTAAGCTGACCCGGTGATAGAACAACACCCCGAGCAGAACAACGGATAAGAGAATACTTAAAATCATCATAAAGAAATGCTCCCTGTCTTGTAGGAGGTCTGACCACTTGTGATGATATGGTTGTAGTGGATGTTATTTCTTTTAGCAATGCATTCACAAAATAATTACAACCTGGTTCACATTGTTCATGTTTTACGCGGCACAAAAAAGCAAAACGCCCGTCGATTCATGCGGCTTTAGCTTCTCGCTTTTACCGCTATCCGGTAAACTTGCTCTGTTATTTCATCAATACTGAAGGATTATCCTCATGTACCAGGATCTTATTCGTAACGAACTGAACGAAGCGGCGGAAACGCTGGCTAACTTTCTGAAAGATGAAGCCAATATTCACGCTATTCAGCGCGCGGCGGTCCTGCTGGCCGACAGCTTCAAAGAGGGCGGTAAAGTGCTCTCCTGCGGCAATGGCGGTTCACATTGTGATGCCATGCACTTTGCCGAAGAGCTGACCGGTCGTTATCGTGAAAACCGTCCGGGCTATCCGGCGATCGCTATCTCTGACGTCAGCCACATCTCCTGCGTGGGTAATGACTTCGGTTACGATTACATCTTCTCCCGCTATGTCGAAGCGGTGGGTCGTGAAGGAGATGTCCTGCTGGGGATTTCCACCTCCGGCAACTCCGGCAACGTGATCAAAGCGATTGAAGCGGCACGTGAGAAGGGGATGAAAGTGATCACCCTGACCGGCAAAGACGGCGGCAAAATGGCGGGTACGGCGGATATCGAAATTCGCGTGCCTCACTTCGGTTACGCTGACCGTATTCAGGAAATTCATATCAAAGTTATTCACATCCTGATCCAGCTGATCGAAAAAGAGATGGTTAAATAAGACTTCGCTGGGGGGTTAGCGCCCCCCGCTGTTGTGGAGGTGATGTATGTGCGAACTACTCGGGATGAGCGCCAATGTGCCGACCGATATCTGCTTTAGTTTCACCGGGCTGGTGCAGCGCGGTGGAGGAACCGGGCCGCATAAAGACGGCTGGGGCATCACCTTCTATGAAGGGAAAGGCTGTCGCACGTTCAAGGATCCACAACCCAGCTACAACTCCCCGATTGCCAGACTGGTGCAGGATTATCCGATTAAATCCTGCTCGGTAGTGGCCCATATTCGCCAGGCCAACCGTGGTGAAGTGGCGCTGGAAAATACCCATCCGTTTACCCGCGAGCTGTGGGGACGCAACTGGACCTATGCCCATAACGGCCAGCTGAGCGGCTATAAATCGCTGGAGACCGGCAACTTCCGGCCGGTGGGGGAAACCGACAGTGAAAAAGCCTTCTGCTGGCTGCTGCATAAGCTGACCGAGCGCTACCCACGCACCCCCAGCAATATGACCGCGGTGTTTAAATACATTGCCTCGCTGGCGTCTGAGTTACGTGAGAAGGGGGTGTTTAACATGCTGTTGTCTGACGGGCGCTACGTGATGGCGTTCTGCTCTACCAATCTGTTCTGGATCACCCGGCGGGCACCGTTTGGCGTGGCAAAGCTTCTGGATCAGGATGTGGAAATTGACTTTCAGACAGAGACCACACCGAACGATGTGGTCACTGTGATTGCGACGCAGCCGCTGACGGGCAACGAAACCTGGCAAAAGATTATGCCAGGCGAGTGGATCTTATTTTGTCTCGGGGAGCGTATAGTTTGACGCCAGCTGTGGCTGGACAACTTCGTGGCTCAGCGGCTTGCTGACCACGTAACGTCCATCCACCACCGAAACGGTCGGCGGCTTACGCGTCTGCTGGAAGTAGTCGTAACCCGGTTTCAGCTGCTTCCAGAAATCCGCATAATAGGACGTTCTGTGACGCTGCATATTGGCGTCGGTCATGCGGAACGGATAGATGCTTACCTGCACGGCAGACTGGCCAAACACCAGCGCACCGGTCACAAACTGGAAGATCTCGTCAATGCCGCTGTCGGTCATGGCATAGCAGCCTACAGAAACACAGGCACCGTGGATCATCAGATACTTACCATCATAACCATGCGCACGGTCATAGGCATTCGGGAAGCCGATGTTGATCGCTTTATAGAAGCGGCTGTCCGGTTTTAACTGGCTACGCTGAACGCTGTAGAACCCCTCCGGGCTTTTAAAGTCGCCCTGACGCTGTTTCGGACCGAGGCCACCGGAGTAGTTACAGATTTTATAGCTGTCGAGCAGCTGATACGTCTCACCCATCTTCACGAACAGGTCTAACGTGCGCTCTTCCTTAAAGATCTGGATATAGACCGGAGAGCCCATCAACTGCTGCTTGTATTCTTTGCTCACTGGCGTCGTGGAGCTGTTGCTGCTGAGCAGCCCGGCAAACGAAACGCACGGAATAAGAAGCATCGCAATGAACAATGCGATTTTACGCATACTACATGTTCCTTGATAAAACATAACCAACTTGCCAGGACGGCAAAAGAGACCCGAAATCAGATTTATCTGTACCAGGGGTGCTCACATTAGCACCACTGCATTTTTTCGCAAGCATCCGCACGTCGGTTTACAAAATAGTTTTCCCTTATAACCTGGATTGGTCACGCTGGCATTGAGAACTTTGCGTAATCGGTCGCATTTTAACACCTGCCGCTGCGTTATCGCTGCCGCCCAATCGGTGAAAATGGTACACTGCGCCCGTCTTATGACCGAAGGGTAAGAAAGGACGCTTTTTCAGGATCATCCGCGATCCTGCTGGTCACGCAGGCGAGCTCTCGCCACCTTTCTTTATCCTGTGCAACGACTTCTGACTCGTCCGGCTCCCTGGCCGGAACGGTTATTCATGGATAACAACTAACACTATGATTAGAATCAGAAAAGGACTTGATTTGCCGATTTCCGGCATCCCCGTACAGCAGATTTTGCCCTGTGCGACACCCCGCCATGTGGCGATCCTCGGGGACGACTACATCGGTATGCGTCCCACCATGCTGGTGCAGGAAGGCGACAGCGTCATTAAGGGCCAGGCGCTATTCGAGGATAAAAAAAATCCCGGCGTTCTGTTTACCGCACCCGCCAGCGGGACGATCGCGGCTATCCATCGCGGCGAGCGTCGGGTGCTGCAATCGGTGGTGATCCGGCTGGAAGGCGATAGGCAGCGCGAGTTTGCCCGCCACGATATCGCCGATCTGCCCACACTCTCCCGCCAGGCTGTGCAGGCGCAACTGCTTGAATCTGGCCTGTGGACGGCGCTGCGTACCCGTCCTTTCAGCAAAACCCCGGTGCCCGATACCGTGCCGGCCGCCATTTTCGTCACCGCCATGGACACCAACCCGCTCAGCGCCGACCCGCAGCCGATTATTCTGGCGCAGCGTCAGGCGTTTGATGCCGGGCTGACGATCCTCACGCGCCTGACGGAGGGCAAAGTGCATGTCTGCCAGGCGGGTGGCGGCAAGCTGGGCGGGCACCCGCAGGGGAAAGTGACGTTCAATGCCTTCGCCGGGCCGCACCCGGCTGGGTTGCCAGGGACGCACATCCATTTCCTGGAGGCCGTCAGCCTGACCAAACAGGTCTGGCATCTGAACTACCAGGACGCGATCGCCATCGGCAAATTGTTCACCACCGGCGAGCTGTGCACCGAGCGGGTTATTGCCCTCGGGGGGCCGCAGATGCGTAACCCGCGTCTGGTGCGCACCTGCGTGGGCGCAGACATTAATGACCTGCTGGTGGACGAAACCCTGGACGGCGAAAACCGTCACATTTCGGGTTCTGTGCTGAGCGGCAGGCATGCCACAGGCGCGCAGGCCTGGCTCGGACGTTTTCATTTACAGGTGAGCGTAGTGAAGGAGGGGCGTGAGAAAGAGCTCTTCGGCTGGGTAATGCCCGGCAGAGAGAAGTTCTCCGTCACCCGCACCACGCTGGGCCACTTCCTGCGCAACAAGCTGTTTAACTTCTCCACCGATACCAACGGCGGCGAGCGGGCGATGGTGCCCATCGGCAACTACGAGCGCGTAATGCCGCTCGACATCCTGCCGACCCTGCTGCTGCGCGATCTGCTGGCGGGCGATACCGACGGCGCTCAGGCGCTGGGCTGCCTTGAGCTGGATGAAGAAGATCTGGCGCTGTGCACCTATGTTTGCCCCGGTAAATATGAATACGGACCCGTATTGCGCGAGGTGTTAACCCGCATTGAGCAGGAAGGATAACTGATGGGCCTGAAACATCTCATTGAAAAGCTGGAGCCGCACTTTACCCACGGCGGCAAGCTGGAAAAGTACTACCCGCTGTTTGAAGCGACCGCGACGCTCCTCTATACGTCAGGCCAGGTCACCAAAGGGGCCGCGCACGTGCGCGACGCCATCGACCTCAAGCGTATGATGATCCTCGTCTGGTTCGCGGTGTTCCCGGCGATGTTCTGGGGCATGTACAACGTCGGTCTGCAAACCATCCCGGCGCTGACGCATCTTTATGATGCCCAGCAGCTACCGCAGATTATCGCGGGCGACTGGCACTACCGGGTGGCGCAGATGCTGGGGGTCAGCTTTACCCCTGATGCCGGATGGATCAGCATGATGACCCTGGGGGCGGTCTACTTCCTGCCCATCTACATGACGGTATTTCTGGTCGGCGGTTTCTGGGAAGTACTGTTCGCGATTATCCGCAAGCACGAGATCAACGAAGGCTTCTTTGTCACCTCCATTCTGTTCGCCCTGATTGTGCCACCAACGTTGCCGCTGTGGCAGGCGGCGATGGGCATCAGCTTTGGCGTGGTGATGGCGAAGGAGATTTTCGGCGGCACCGGACGCAACTTCCTCAATCCGGCTCTCGCCGGACGTGCGTTCCTGTTCTTTGCCTACCCGGCACAAATCTCCGGCGATCTGGTCTGGACGGCGGCGGACGGCTTCTCTGGTGCGACGCCGCTGTCGCAGTGGGCCGCTCACGGCGGAGAGGCGCTGGTCAACAACGCCACCGGCCAGCCGGTCAGCTGGTTCGATGCCTTTATCGGCACCATTCCGGGCTCGATTGGTGAAGTCTCTACGCTGATGATCCTGATTGGCGGCGCCATCATTCTGTTTGGCCGCGTCGCCTCCTGGCGCATCGTGGCTGGCGTCATGCTCGGCATGATCCTCACCGCGACGCTGTTTAACCTGATCGGCTCAGCGACCAACCCGATGTTCGCCATGCCGTGGTACTGGCATCTGGTACTGGGCGGTTTCGCCTTCGGCATGATGTTTATGGCCACCGACCCGGTGTCGGCCTCCTTTACCGACAAAGGCAAATGGTGGTACGGGGCGCTGATCGGCGTGATGTGCGTGCTGATCCGCGTCGTGAACCCGGCCTACCCGGAAGGGATGATGCTGGCGATCCTGTTCGCCAACCTGTTTGCGCCGCTGTTCGATTACCTGGTGGTGCGTGCCAACATCAAACGGAGGAAGGCGCGTGGCTGAGATGAAAAATAATGACAGCATCGGCAAGACGCTGATGGTGGTCATCGTGCTGTGTCTGGTCTGCTCCATCGTGGTGGCGGGCTCTGCGGTAGGGCTTAAGTCCCGCCAGCAGGAGCAACGCGCCCTCGACAAGCAGCGTAACATTCTGGCGGTGGCGGGGCTGATGCAGGGCGAAATGAGCGCCGATGATGTGGCGCAGATCTTCGCTGAACGTATTACGCCGCGTCTGGTGGATCTCAATACCGGCGAGCTGCTGGAGAGCGATCCGTCGAGCTATAACCAGGCGCAGGCGCTGAAAGATCCGCAGCGCAGCACCGAACTGGAAGCCAGCCAGGATCCGGCGGGCATTAAACGCCGCAGCAATACGGCAGAGATCTACCTGGTGCGCGATGAGCAACAACGCGTCCAGGAGCTGGTGCTGCCGGTGTACGGCAACGGATTATGGTCGATGATGTATGCCTTCGTCGCCCTCAACACCGATGGCCGCACGGTCAAAGGCATCACCTATTACGACCAGGGCGAAACCCCGGGGCTGGGTGGCGAAGTAGAGAATCCGGCCTGGCGGGCGCAGTTTGTCGGCAAAAAAGTGCTGGACGATAACGGCCAGCCGGCGCTGAAGGTGATGAAAGGAGCCGCGCGTCCGGGTGACGAGTACGCCGTCGATGGCCTTTCCGGGGCCACGCTGACCTCAAACGGCGTTCAGCACAGCTTTGATTTCTGGATGGGTGAGCTGGGTTTTGGACCCTTTCTTAAAAAGGTACGTGAAGGAGAGCTGAACAATGGCTGATGCGGGCGAACTGAAAGAAGTTAAACGGGTTCTTATCGGGCCGCTCATCGCCAATAACCCGATTACCCTGCAGGTGCTGGGCGTCTGTTCGGCGCTGGCGGTCACCACCAAGCTGGAAACCGCCGTGGTAATGACCCTGGCAGTCACCCTGGTGACGGCGTTTTCCAGCATGTTCATCTCGATGATCCGCCACCACATCCCCAACAGCGTGCGTATCATCGTGCAGATGGCGATCATCGCCTCGCTGGTGATCGTGGTGGATCAGCTGCTGCGGGCCTTTGCCTACGAAACCTCAAAACAGCTGTCGGTGTTTGTGGGCCTGATCATCACCAACTGCATCGTGATGGGGCGCGCAGAAGCCTATGCCATGAAGATGCCGCCGCTGGCGAGCTTTATGGACGGCATCGGCAACGGTCTCGGCTACGGCGTGATCCTGCTGACGGTCGGTTTCCTGCGTGAGCTTATCGGCAGCGGCAAGCTGTTTGGCATCACCGTGCTCGATACCGTGCAAAACGGCGGCTGGTATCTGCCGAACGGCCTGTTCCTGCTGGCCCCCAGCGCGTTCTTCATTATCGGTTTGCTGATCTGGGCGGTGAGAACCTGGCGCCCCGAGCAGCAGGAAAAGGAGTAACCGACAATGGCTCATTACCTGAGTTTGTTTGTGCGGGCGGTGTTTGTCGAAAACATGGCGCTCGCGTTTTTCCTCGGCATGTGCACCTTCCTTGCGGTTTCCAAAAAGGTGTCGACCGCCTTCGGTCTGGGTGTTGCCGTTATGGTGGTGCTGGGGCTGTCGGTGCCCATCAACAACCTGGTCTTTAACCTGGTGCTGCGCGACGGCGCGCTGGTGGATGGCGTTGATCTGAGTTTCCTCAACTTCATCACCTTTATCGGCGTGATTGCGGCGCTGGTGCAGATCCTCGAGATGATCCTCGATAAATACTTCCCGTCACTCTACACGGCGCTGGGCATCTTCCTGCCGCTGATCGCCGTGAACTGCGCCATCTTCGGCGGCGTGTCGTTCATGGTGCAGCGTGATTACAACTTTAGTGAGTCGGTGGTGTACGGCTTCGGCTCCGGTATTGGCTGGATGCTGGCTATCGTGACAATGGCGGGCCTGCGCGAAAAAATGAAGTATGCCAACGTGCCGGCCGGGTTGCGCGGCTTAGGGATCACCTTTATCACCACCGGTCTGATGGCGCTGGGCTTTATGTCCTTCTCCGGTGTGCAGCTGTAAGGGCTAAATGTATGGAAATTATACTTGGCGTAGTGATGTTCACGCTGATTGTGCTGGTGCTCTCGGGGCTGATCCTGGTGGCGCGCTCAAAGCTGGTGAACTCCGGCGATGTGATCATTGAGATTAACGACGAGGCGGATAAGCAGATCCGTACCCCTGCGGGTGACAAGCTGCTGAACACCCTCTCGGGCAATGGCATTTTTATCTCTTCTGCCTGCGGCGGCGGTGGCTCGTGCGGGCAATGCCGGGTCACGGTCAAAGAGGGCGGGGGCGATATCCTGCCGACCGAACTGTCGCACATCAGCAAGCGTGAGGCGAAAGAGGGTTGTCGTCTGGCCTGTCAGGTGGCGGTGCGTCAGAACATGAAGATTGAGCTGCCGGAGGAGATCTTCGGCGTGAAAAAGTGGCAGTGCGAAGTTATCTCCAACGATAACAAAGCCACCTTCATTAAAGAGCTGAAGCTGCGGGTTCCCGATGGCGAAGACGTGCCGTTCCGCGCGGGCGGCTACATTCAGATCGAATGCCCGGAGCACACTGTCGCCTACAAAGACTTTGACGTGCCGGAGGAATACCGCGGCGACTGGGACAAATTCAACCTGTTCCGCTTTGTCTCTGAAGTCAAAGAGCCAACGCTGCGCGCCTACTCTATGGCCAACTACCCGGACGAGAAAGGCATTATCATGCTCAACGTGCGTATCGCCACGCCGCCGCCAGGCGTACCGGATGCACCGCCGGGGATCATGTCGTCGTATATCTGGTCGCTGAAGGCGGGTGATAAGGTGACGATCTCCGGTCCGTTTGGTGAGTTCTTTGCCAAAGAGACCGACGCCGAAATGGTCTTTATCGGTGGGGGAGCCGGGATGGCGCCGATGCGTTCGCACATTTTCGATCAGCTTAAGCGTCTGGGTAGTAAACGTAAGATCAGCTTCTGGTACGGCGCCCGTTCACTGCGGGAGATGTTCTATCAGGAGGAGTTTGAACAGCTGGCGCGGGACAACCCGAACTTCAGCTTCCACATTGCGCTCTCCGATCCGCAGCCGGAAGACAACTGGACCGGCTATACCGGGTTCATCCATAACGTGCTGTATGAAAACTATCTCAAACACCACACCGCGCCGGAAGACTGCGAGTTCTACATGTGTGGGCCGCCAATGATGAACGCCGCCGTCATCAAAATGCTGCAGGATCTCGGCGTGGAAGATGAGAACATCATGCTGGATGATTTTGGAGGTTGATGATGGTGACCTTTGTGCTGACCTTTGCGATCTTTGTGCTGGTGATTTTTGGCATGTCGCTCGGCTGGCTGATTAAGCGCAAAAGCATTCAGGGCAGCTGCGGCGGCATCTCCTCGCTGGGGATGGAGAAGGTCTGCGACTGCCCCGAGCCGTGCGACGCGCGTAAAAAGCGCATGCAACGCGAAGCACAGCGCCAGCAAAACAGGATCCTCTGAACGAAACAGGCCGCAGCAGCGGCCTGTTTTTTTACTTCATCCACGCTCTGGCCTGGGCGGGTGAATCCACCATCACGCCGTCGGCCCCCAGCGCCTGTGCTTTCTGGTAATCCTCCGCGGAGTTAACGCCAAGCAGGATCACATGGGCATTCCCTTGGGAGCGGAAGCAGTCCATCGCCTCCTTATCCCACGTCAGGGTCGCCGGGGAGATGCCCTCGCCCAGCGTAAATTTCTCCACCACTTCCACTTTGCGATTCAGCTCCAGCCCGTACCACCAGGCATCCATTTTCTTTACCGGCGGCAGGCATTCGTGGTTCAGGGAGATATTCGCCAGCCGGGTGCGCGTTTCACTCCGGGTGACAAAGCGCGGCACCTCTGCAGGCAGGGCATCAAGATAGCGATCCTCCGTTGAATAGACGCGAACACGCGTCAGGCTGTTGGTTTCTTTCAACACGCCAAGCAGCTGTTTGCCCATCTCAGCCGGATCGGCGTCGGGGGATTTAATATCGATATAGAACTGAACGTCAGGCCAGCGTTCCAGCACCGCTTTCAGGGTCGGAATTGTAGTTCCGGCGACCTTTTCTTTCCATTTTGCACCGGCATCAAATGTCGCCAGTTCGGCCTGGGTGTACTGAGAGATTTTTCCCTTTGCCGCGGTTAACGCGCTGAGATCGCTGGGACGATACAGAACGGGAACGCCGTCACGGCTGAGCTGCACGGTGACCCAGATTGCCTGAGCGCGGTTTTCCAGCGCCAGCTTGATGGCCGGAAGGGTATTCTCCGGCGCGTCGGCGGTTCCTCCGCGGTGAGCAATCATTTGTGGGCTAGCCCATGCGGAGGACGACAGCAGAAGTGAGGCGATAATCATCTTTTTCATCAATAATTTTCCATTTTAAATCATTTAATTCAATGGCTTGTGACGGGTTGGTGGCTTATTCTTGTACCACGCTTTAATGACAGCCATGAGACGGTAAATCTGCTGACGCATTTTTTGCACTTTGTTATACTGTGCATAATTACAGGTGTGGTGACGATGATGCGCAAGATAATCCATGTTGATATGGACTGTTTTTTTGCTGCGGTAGAGATGCGCGACAACCCGGCGCTGCGGGATATCCCCATTGCCATTGGCGGCAGTCGTGTACAACGCGGGGTGATCAGCACCGCGAACTACCCGGCACGCAAGTTTGGCGTGCGCAGCGCCATGCCGACCGCGATGGCGTTAAAACTCTGCCCGCACCTGACCTTATTACCCGGACGTTTCGAGGCCTATAAAGAAGCGTCCCACCATATTCGCGAAATCTTCTCCCGCTATACCTCCCTGATTGAGCCTCTGTCGCTGGACGAAGCCTATCTGGACGTCACCGACAGCCTGCACTGCCACGGCTCCGCCACGCTGATGGCCCAGGAGATCCGTCAGACGATTTTTGATGAACTGCAGCTCACCGCCTCGGCGGGCGTCGCGCCGGTGAAATTTCTCGCCAAAATCGCCTCGGATCTCAATAAGCCCAACGGCCAGTATGTGATCACCCCTGACGAAGTGCCGGCATTTATCAAAACGCTGCCGCTGGGTAAGATCCCCGGCGTAGGGAAAGTCTCTGCGGCAAAGCTGGAGAGCATGGGGCTGCGCACCTGCGGGGATGTACAGAACAGCGATCTGGGGATGCTGCTAAAGCGCTTTGGTAAGTTTGGCCGGGTATTGTGGGAGCGGAGTCAGGGCATTGATGAGCGCAACGTTAACAGCGAGCGGCTGCGTAAATCGGTGGGAGTGGAACGTACCCTGGCGGAGGATATCCATGACTGGGCAGACTGCGAAGCCATTATCGTCGGGCAGCTTTATCCCGAGCTGGAGCGGCGGCTGGCTAAGGTCAAACCGGATCTGCTGATTGCCCGCCAGGGGGTAAAACTCAAGTTCAACGACTTTCAGCAAACCACCCAGGAGCACGTCTGGCCGCGGCTGAACAAAGACGATTTGATTGCGACAGCAAAGAAAGCCTGGGAAGAGCGTCGGGCAGGGCGGGGGGTACGGCTGGTGGGATTACACGTCACGCTGCTGGATCCGCAGCTGGAGCGGCAGCTGGTGTTGGGGCTGTAAAAAAGCCCGGTGGCGCTTACGCTTACCGGGCCTACACTCTACTGCCCGGTGGCGCTTACGCTTACCGGGCCTACAACGGGCGCGTAACCCGTAGGCCCGGCAAACGCAGTGCCGCCGGGCAACATGGTTGATTACTTCGCCGGAATCGCTTTCAGCAGTTCCGTCAGCAGGGTCCAGTAATGGCCCACGCTTTCGATATGCACCTGCTCATCCGGAGAGTGAGGACCGGTAATGGTTGGCCCGATGGAAACCATGTCCATATCCGGGTACGGTTTCTTGAACAGACCGCACTCCAGACCCGCGTGGATCACCTGAATGTTCGGCGTGCTGTTGAACAGACGCTGATAGGTTTCACGCACCAGCGCCATCACCGGTGAACTCGCATCTGGCTGCCAGCCCGGATAGCTGCCCTTGGCAACGGTCTTCGCGCCAGACAGGGTGCCCAGAGATTCCAGCATGCTCACCACGTAATCTTTACCGCTGTCGATCAGGGAGCGGATCAGGCAGATGATCTCTGCGCTGTCGTCAGCCATGGTCACCACGCCGACGTTCAGGGAGGTTTCCACCACGCCTTTCGCTACGTCTGAGTTGCGGATAACGCCGTTCGGGGTCGCATTCAGCAGCTGAACAAAGCGGTCGCGGGACTGTTCAGTCAGCGCGGCTTTATCAGTGGTAACCGCTTCCAGCACCACGGTCAGGTTCTTCTCTTTCGCTTCCAGTTCGTTTTTCAGGATATCCAGGTAAACGGTGGAGAGCTTTTTCAGCGCATCGGCTTTGTCTGCGGCCACGGCCACGGTAGCGAAGGCTTCACGCGGGATCGCGTTACGCAGCGTACCGCCGTTGAAATCCACCAGACGCAGATCCAGCTCGGCAGCGTGACCGGCGAGGAAACGGGCCAGCAGCTTGTTGGCATTGCCTAACCCTAAATGAATGTCACCGCCGGAGTGGCCGCCTTTCAGCCCTTTCAGCGTCAGCTTGAAGGTCTGGAAGCCTGCCGGGATCGCTTCACGGGTCAGCGGCAGCGTGGAGATAAAGTCGATACCGCCCGCGCAACCCATATAGATTTCGCCTTCCTCTTCGGAATCGGTATTGATCAGGATATCCGCCTGCAGCCAGTTCGGTTGCAGACCAAAGGCGCCATCCATACCGGCTTCTTCGGTCATAGTCAGCAGCACTTCCAGCGGACCATGCTCAACGCGATCGTCTGCCAGCACCGCCAGCGCAGAGGCCATACCGATGCCGTTATCTGCACCCAGCGTGGTGCCACGGGCTTTGATCCACTCGCCGTCGATGTACGGCTGAATCGGATCTTTGGTGAAGTCGTGAACGGTATCGTTGTTCTTCTGTGGAACCATGTCCAGGTGCGCCTGCAGCACAACCGGTTTACGGTTTTCCATCCCGGCGGTGGCAGGTTTACGGATCAGAATGTTGCCAACCTGGTCGCGCTCGGCGTGCAGCCCTTTTTCCTTCGCCCAGCCCATGATGTGTTCGGCAAGCTGTTCTTCGTGATAAGACGGGTGAGGAATGGAGCAGATTTTGGCAAAAATATCCCACAGCGGTTGTGGCGATAACTGAGACAGTTCAGACACAGTAAGTCTCCTTGTCGATGGCCGGCAGACAATGTTGCAGGTCACGGGGTTAGCAGGTTTAGAGTTACCACAAGTCAGACTTGCGAGGTGGGTTTGAGAATACCACTTTCTCTGGCGGCTGGTAGGGGTAAGCAAGTAAAAACTCCGGGCGGAACCGCTTAGCACTGGTTTTTAGTGCTTCAGATCTCTATAATCTCGCGCAACCATTTTCCCCCTCGAACACTTTTTAAGCCGTATATAAACAGGCTGGGACAATTCACATGAGCGAAAAATACATCGTCACCTGGGACATGTTGCAGATTCATGCACGTAAACTGGCTGCGCGCCTGATGCCATCTGAGCAGTGGAAAGGCATCATCGCTGTTAGCCGCGGTGGCCTGGTACCGGGGGCATTGCTGGCACGTGAGCTGGGTATTCGCCATGTCGATACCGTGTGCATCTCCAGCTACGACCACGACAACCAGCGTGAGCTGAAAGTGCTGAAACGCGCCGAAGGCGATGGTGAAGGCTTCATCGTGATTGACGATCTGGTTGATACCGGCGGTACGGCGGTTGCCATCCGTGAAATGTATCCAAAAGCGCATTTCGTGACTATCTTCGCTAAGCCGGCTGGTCAGCCGCTGGTTGACGATTATGTAATTGATATCCCGCAGGATACCTGGATCGAACAGCCATGGGATATGGGCGTAGTATTCGTCCCACCTATTTCAGGCCGCTAATCCATACATTTTTAACGCCCGGTGATGCCGGGCGTTATTTTTTCGCCTTTGTCGCGTTACAATGATGCCCTCTGACGTATCTTAAGAGGCAGCGCGCAATGTCCCAGGCGAATCTCAGCGAAATTCTCTTCAAGCCCAAATTCAAACATCCGGAAACTTCGACGCTGGTTCGTCGCTTTAACAGTGGCGTACAACCGTCAGTGCAATCGGCGCTGGATGGCAAAAACATCCCGCACTGGTACCGCATGGTTAACCGTCTGATGTGGATCTGGCGCGGCATCGATCCCCGTGAAATTCTGGACGTGCAGGCGCGTATCGTGATGAGCCAGGCCGAACGTACCGACGAGGATCTGTACGACACGGTGGTGGGCTATCGCGGCGGCAACTGGATCTACGAATGGGCAAAACAGGCGATGATCTGGCAGCAAAAGGCGAGCCAGGAAGACGATCCCCTGTTGAGCGGCAAGCACTGGTTGCATGCCTGTAACCTCTACAGCATCGCGGCTTACCCGCACCTGAAAGGCGACGAACTGGCGGAACAGGCGCAGGCCCTGGCAAACCGTGCCTACCAGGAAGCAGCCCAGCATCTGCCTGGCCAGATGCGCGAACTCACCTTTACTGTTCCCGGCGGCCCGGCGGTGACCGGCTTCCTGCATCTGCCGGCGGGCGATGGCCCCTTCCCGACGGTGATGATGTGCGGCGGCCTCGACTCGCTGCAAACTGATTACTACAGCCTGTATGAGCGTTACTTAGCCCCGAAAGGGCTGGCGATGCTTACCCTCGACATGCCGTCGATTGGCTTCTCGTCCAAATGGAAGCTGACCCAGGATTCCAGCCTGCTCCACCAGCACGCCCTGAAAGCGCTGGAACAGAATCCGTGGGTGGATCACACCCGGGTGGCGGCGTTTGGCTTCCGCTTTGGCGCTAACGTCGCCGTGCGTCTGGCCTATCTGGAATCTTCACGCCTGAAAGCGGTGGCCTGTCTCGGGCCGGTGGTGCATGCGCTGTTAAGCGAGCCTGCGCGCCAGGGCAGCGTGCCGGAAATGTACCTCGACGTGCTGGCCAGCAGCCTGGGCATGCATGATGCGTCCGACGAGGCGCTGCGCGTGGAGCTTAATCGCTACTCGCTGAAAACCCAGGGATTGTTGGGCCGTCGGTGTCCGACGCCGATGCTCTCTGGCTTCTGGAAAAACGATCCCTTCAGCCCGGAAGAGGAGTCCCGCTTAATCACCTCGTCATCTGTTGATGGCAAGCTGCTGGAGGTGCCATTCACCCCGGTGTATCAGAATTTTGACAAGGCATTGCAGCAGATTACGCGTTGGATCCATCAGAGATTGTGTTAAGAGATTGCTAATTTCTTAAGGTTTGGTACAACAGTGGCTTCATAAAAGGAGATCGCAATGACGTTACCGAGTGGACATCCGAAAAGTAGAATGATCAAGAAGTTTATGGCTCTTGGCCCCTACATCCGCGAAGAGCAGTGCGAAGAGAATCGCTTTTTTTTCGACTGCCTGGCCGTGTGCGTTAACGTAAAGCCAGCGCCGGAAAAGCGCGAATTCTGGGGATGGTGGATGGAAATGGAAGCCGAAGCGTCACGCTTCACCTATAACTACCAGTTTGGCCTGTTCAATAAAGAGGGCCACTGGCAGGCGATGGCGATTAAAGATCCTGAAGTGGTTCAGCGCCTGGAGCATACCCTGCGTGAATTCCATGAGAAAGCCCGCACGCTGCTGGCGACGTTCGATCTGAAACTCGAGCCTGCTGATGATTTCACCAACGAGCCGGTGAAGCTGACTGCTTAACGTCCGACGCGAAAACAGACAATAAAAAAACCCGGCCATACAGCGCCGGGTTTTTTATTTCGCTAAATCAGAACTGGTAGGTCATGCCCAGGGCAACGATATCATCGCTGCTCACGCCCAGTTTATTATCGTCATCAATCTGGTTGATTTTATAATCAACAAACGCGGACATATTTTTGTTGAAATAATAGGTCGCGCCGACGTCAATATATTTCACCAGATCTTCATCGCCGATGCCTTCAATATCCTTGCCTTTAGACTGGACATAACCCAGGGACGGGCGCAGACCAAAATCAAACTGATATTGCGCAACCACTTCGAAGTTCTGTGCTTTATTGGCGAAGCCACCGGAGATTGGCGTCATATTACGCGTTTCGGTATACATGGTCGCCAGGTAAATGTTGTTTGCGTCATATTTCAGACCGGTGCCCCAGGCTTCAGCTTTTTCACCTTCGCCACGTGCCAGCAGGTTCTGAGCATTGGTGCGGTCAGAGTTGGTGTAAGCGCCGCTGATGGCGAAATCGCTGCCGCCGAAATCATAGGTCAGAGCGGTACCGAAACCGTCACCGTTCTGTTTCTTCGCTTCGCGGCCTTCGTTTTTACCCTGATATTGCAGGGTCAGGTCCAGACCGTCGATGGCGCCGAAGAAGTCGGTATTACGGTAGGTTGCCAGGCCGCTGGCGCGTTTGGTCATGAAGTTGTCGGTCTGCGCGGAAGAGTCACCGCCGAATTCCGGGAACATGTCGGTCCAGGCTTCAACGTCGTACAGGGCACCGAGGTTACGACCGTAGTCGAATGAACCGAAGTCCTTCAGCTTAATACCGGCAAAGGCCAGACGGGTTTTCTGAGAAGAGTCGCTTTCGGTTTTATTGCCGGAAAATTCAGCTTCCCAACGGCCATAGCCAGTCAGCTGTTCGTTGATTTGAGTTTCGCCCTTAAAGCCGAAACGCACGTAAGTCTGGTCACCATCTTTGGCATCATCATCGCTGAGATAATGCATGGCTTTCACTTTACCGTACACGTCCAGTTTATTGCCGTTTTTATTAAATACTTCGGCTGCCTGTACAGATGAAGTTGCTACAACGCCCATGACCACTAATGCCAGAGTACTCTTTTTCATTTTCAATCCTGGTTTCTTATAAACGCGCTAATATTCGCTGAACAGTAAGCTCATGCTTTTGTTCCGTGAAAAAACAGGAAGGGTTTTAACTTTCTGAAATGAACGTTTTATGACAATTCCAGAATAAGTTTAAAAAAGGGTATTTTTTTATTTCAGTAATAAAAGTGTCAAAGTTTGCCGCTACGCTTCCTGATCCCGCGCAACAAAGTCGTAGCCTGTGTGTTAAGGCGGTTGGCAACGGGCCCCAGTCCTGATAAAAAGTCTGATTGATATCATTTCCCTTATTGTTAAACGGCAGAGAATCATGAGTGACAGCCAGACGCTGGTGGTAAAACTCGGTACCAGTGTGTTAACAGGCGGATCGCGCCGCCTTAATCGCGCCCACATTGTCGAACTGGTGCGCCAGTGCGCACAGCTGCATGCCGCAGGGCACCGTATTGTGATTGTGACCTCCGGGGCGATTGCCGCCGGACGTGAGCACCTGGGTTACCCCGAACTCCCCGCCACTATTGCCTCCAAGCAGCTGCTGGCGGCCGTGGGTCAGAGCCGCCTGATTCAGCTCTGGGAACAGCTGTTCTCTATCTATGGCATACACGTCGGGCAGATGCTGCTGACCCGTGCCGATATGGAAGACCGCGAGCGTTTCCTGAACGCCCGCGATACCCTGCGCGCGCTTCTGGATAACAACATCGTTCCGGTCATTAACGAAAACGATGCGGTCGCTACCGCAGAAATCAAAGTAGGTGACAACGATAACCTCTCGGCGCTGGCGGCGATCCTGGCGGGCGCAGATAAGCTGCTGCTGCTTACCGATCAACAGGGGCTGTTCACCGCTGACCCGCGCACCAACCCGCAGGCTGAGCTGATCACCGACGTGAAAGGCATCGACGATGCGCTGCGCGCCATTGCCGGCGACAGCGTGTCGGGCCTCGGCACCGGCGGCATGGGCACCAAACTGCAGGCCGCCGACGTGGCGTGCCGGGCGGGTATCGACACCATCATCGCCGCCGGCAGCCGTCCGGGCGTGATTGGCGATGTGATGGAAGGCATTTCCGTTGGAACCCGTTTCCACGCCGAAGCCACGCCGCTGGAAAACCGCAAACGCTGGATTTTCGGCGCGCCGCCTGCAGGGGAGATCACCGTGGATGAAGGTGCCACTGCCGCGATTCTGGAACGAGGCAGCTCATTGCTTCCAAAAGGAATTAAAAACGTGACAGGCAACTTCTCCCGTGGTGAAGTGATCCGTATCTGTAATCTGGAAGGGCGCGATATTGCCCACGGCGTCTGCCGCTACAACAGCGACGCGCTGCGCCGTATTGCAGGCCACCATTCACAGCAGATCGATGCCATTCTTGGCTATGAGTATGGCCCGGTTGCTGTCCATCGCGACGATATGATCACCCGTTAAGGAGCAGGACATGCTGGAACAAATGGGCGCCGCTGCCAAAGCCGCCTCGTACAAACTGGCGCTCCTTTCCAGCCGCGAGAAAAACCGCGTGCTGGAAAAAATCGCAGAGTTTCTGGAAGTCCAGTCACACGAGATCCTGCTCGCCAATGAGCAGGATTTATTAGAAGCCCGCCGCAACGGTCTGAGCGAGGCGATGCTCGATCGCCTGGCTTTAAACCCCGCGCGCCTGAAAAGCATTGCCGACGACGTGCGTCAGGTATGCAGCCTGGCCGATCCGGTCGGGCAGGTGATTGACGGCGGACTCCTGGACAGCGGCCTGCGCATTGAACGTCGCCGCGTGCCGCTAGGCGTGATCGGTGTGATCTACGAAGCGCGCCCGAACGTGACCCTTGATGTCGCCTCCCTGTGCCTGAAAACCGGCAACGCCGCTATCCTCCGCGGCGGGAAAGAGACCTGGCGCACCAACGCCGCAACGGTAAAAGTGATCCAGCAGGCGCTGGAAGAGTGCGGCCTGCCCGCCGGTGCGGTGCAGGCGATTGAAAGCCCGGATCGTGCCCTGGTCAACGAGATGCTGCGGATGGACAAATACATCGACATGCTGATCCCGCGTGGCGGGGCAGGGCTGCACAAGCTGTGCCGCGAGCAGTCGACGATCCCGGTGATCACCGGCGGTATTGGGGTGTGCCATATCTTTGTCGATGACACGGCCGAGTTTGAACCGGCCCTGAAGATCATCGTCAACGCCAAAACCCAGCGCCCGAGCACCTGTAACACGGTGGAGACGCTGCTGGTGCATCAGAATATCGCCGATCGCTTCCTGCCAGCCTTAAGCCAGCAGATGGCGCAAAGCGGCGTCACCCTGCACGCCGATATCAATGCGCTGACCCCGCTGCAAGCGGGCCCGGCGAAGGTTGAGGAAGTGAAAGCAGAGCAGTACGACGACGAGTTCCTGTCGCTGGATCTGAACGTGAAGGTGGTTGCCGATCTGGACGATGCCATCGCCCATATTCGCGCCCACGGCACCCAGCACTCGGATGCGATCCTCACCCGCACCCTGAGCAACGCCAACCGTTTTGTGAACGAAGTGGACTCTTCTGCCGTCTACGTGAACGCCTCCACCCGCTTTACCGACGGCGGCCAGTTTGGCCTCGGGGCTGAAGTCGCGGTCAGCACCCAGAAGCTGCATGCGCGCGGCCCGATGGGGCTGGAAGCGCTGACCACCTACAAGTGGGTCGGCTTCGGTGACGATACCATTCGGGCGTAATCTCCACGCGGGCGGCCTCTGCTGCCCGCGCTATCCTTGTGAATTCTGCTCAATCCTTTCCTGTGCCGCCGAGTCCAGCACGGCGATCTGTTCCTGCAATGCCGCCAGGCTGAGCGGCCTGCTGATTAAATAGCCCTGGGTTTCATCGCACTTCATCATCATCAGCTTCTGCAGCTGCCCTTCGGTTTCCACCCCTTCTGCCGTAATACTCAGCGAGAAGGCTTTGCCCAGGCCGATAATATTCTCGACGATAGTATTGGCGCTGTCGCTTTCGGGCATGCCGTCGATAAAGGATTTATCCAGCTTGATGCCATCGAACGGGAAATTACGCAGATAGCTCAGGGAGGAGTAGCCGGTCCCGAAATCGTCCATCAGCAGCTTCACGCCAAGTTTCTTCAACGCCAGCATGATTTCGAGGCTGTTTTCCGGGTTCCACAGGGTTGCGTTTTCGGTAATTTCGATCTCCAGCCGGGCCGGATCTAACTGCGACTGCTGCAGCGCATCCCGGATGCGGTCCACCACCTGCCAGGACTGGAACTCGACGGCAGAGATATTTACCGAAACAGAGAGGCCGTGCAGAGACTGCTGCGCGTCCCGACAGGCGGTCTTCAGCACCCAGTCGCTGAGAGGAATAATCAGCCCGGTCTCTTCGGCGAGAGAAATAAACTGATCCGGCATGATCAGGCCAAGTTCAGGGTGATCCCAGCGGATTAACGCCTCTACGGCGATGATCCGTGAGGAGTCATGGCCGTAGCGCGGCTGGTAGACCAGACGGAACTGCTCTTTCTTAATGCCGTCGCGCAGGCTCTGTTCCATCTCCCGGCGCTGCACCATCTGCTCGGCCATTTCAGGCGTATAAAACACCCATCTGTTGCGGCCAGTGCTTTTGGCTTTGTACAACGTGATGTCCGAGAAGCGCAGGAGTTCACCCGCGTCGACGGCGTCATGCGGCGCGATAGCGATCCCGATGCTGGCACCGATCACGATCTCATTCCCGTTGATCAGGAAGGGGCGCGTCAGTTCGGCAATAATGCGTTCGCACAGGGTATCAATGTACCGCCGGTCATGAATGTCCGAGATAATCAGAATAAATTCGTCACCGCCCTGGCGCGCCACCAGATCGTAATCGCGGATGCAGTGCCGTAGCCTGGCTGAGACCTCATGCAGGACGGTATCCCCGGCGCTGTGGCCGAACAGATCGTTGACCGGTTTAAACTTATCGAGATCCAGGCTGAGCATCGCCAGCGGATGCGCCTGCGTGGGCTGCGCCCGCAGCTTGCCCTCGAGAAATTCGCGCATTCGCACCCGGTTGGGCAGCCCGGTGAGCTCGTCGTGGCGGGAGAGATACTCCACGCGCGCCTGCGCCTCGACCTCCAGGGTGACATCCGTGGCGGTGCCACGGTAGCCGGTTATCCCCTCCGGCGTGACGACGGGTTTGATCGCAATATGGCAGTAGCGCTGGTGGCCCATCACGGAGAGATAGCGACAGTGCAGCAGACGACGATGGCCCGTCTAGCCGGGCTGGGTGATCCACTCCGTCAGCGACTGGTTGTCTGCGGCCATGAACTCGCTGAGCGGGCGACCGATCCAGGCCGATATGCTGTGCCCGGTAATGCCGGGAAAACGCTCGGAAAGCCAGGTAAAACGTAGCTCTGCGTCAGTCTCCCAGATCCAGTCCGTGGTGGCCTCAGCTACGTCACGAAAACGGCGTTCGCTGGCGGTGAGGGCAAGGCGGTTCTGTGCCAGCAGAAAGGTGTTTTCATCATACATCCGCGCCTTTTTGAGCGCGTTGCGTCCCAGCATTACGCCGGGAATAGCGGTACAGAGCGCCAGCAGGATCAGCAGCGGCAGGATGTAGCGCAGCAGCTCGCGTCCCGGATCTTCGCTTTTCCACTCAAAAGTGATTTGCTGGCCATCAATGGGGAGCGTTGCGACCCCGCGTCGCCCTGCCAGCTTCGTCGCCCCCTTGTGCTGCACGCGGGTCTGGGTGATACCGTACTCTTCACCCAGCGCGATGAGCTTACGGTCATCCAGCACGTCAACAAAGACCAGCACCGAGGCCGGGCCGGGGACAACAGGGATCCTGGCGTCATCACCCGTGGTGATGCGCGCTGCGGCCACCAGCGCCGGATGGCCGTTCCTCATTACCACCGTACTGGACAGTGGGATAGCGTCCGGCTTGTTTATTTTCTGAATCAGCTCGGGTAAGGGGTCGTCTCCTAGCCAGGATTGCAGAGAGTCTTTCACCAGCTTGCCGTCAACCACGCTGTAACGGGTCTGCCCGTTACCGTCCAGCACGAACAGCCCTTCATACTCAAAATCGCGCCACAGCGTGGCCCCCATGTTCTGACGGGTATAGGCCCAGTCGGTATCCACCCTCGGATGAAGATGCTGGTAGGCTTCGCCCCACCAGGCGTAGTCTTTGATATGGGTGGTGAGCGTATCAACCCGGTTATGGATCGCCTTTTCCAGCAGCATGGCGCTGTGCTTGTCGCTGTCCTGATTGATGTTTCGCACGATCGTCAGCAGCGCGATGATGGCGATGATAAACAGCACTGACAGCAGGGAAAACATCAGCACAAGGGCGCGTTTGATTAAGGCCGCTGTCCTTTTCGGCTCGAGGTCCGGGCCGGATATGTCATCGGTGACAAAAAATTTATGCATTATTTACCCACTCTCTCAGGCATTTCTGTGTTCCGATCTAATTAATATCGACCTGTTCTGGCGGGGCTTGATTTCAAAAAGATAAATTTGAAGATAGCCGATCCTGAAGGGAAGAGGGGAGATGGCGTAACTGGCGCGAGCAAATTGCCGCAAAATGTGACGTGTATGCGTTATGGCAGCGCGAAAGACGGGGTGTAATCCCTTTGTTATGTATGGTTTTTGCGCGTGTTGGTGTAAAAAACAACGACTAAAAGGTGAGGGGTTGACGGGGTGGGCGCTTTTTCTTACCCTTTTACACCGTAGTCTCTCTCCTGAAAGCCGATATAGCTCAGTTGGTAGAGCAGCGCATTCGTAATGCGAAGGTCGTAGGTTCGACTCCTATTATCGCACCATCTAAATCAATAAGTTATGTAAAGGCTCCCTCTTTGTTTACATCATGATTTTTTGCGTGTAACTGCATGTGTAAGTAATTTTCGCCAACGTTTATCTACAGTGATGCTCTGCCATTTTTTTCGAGTTAGCTGGTTTTGTTGCATGCTAAACCGTTGTCACCGACAACGAGAAGTGAATGGAAAGTCTGAAAGTGAGGTAAAACCCGAAGAAAATCGGGGTGTGACAACAGATTACGTAGCTGTGTCTCTGGGACAAAAAGCGCAGGATTGAATGTGACCGTATGAATATCACCCAGCGTGAAAACCGATATATGTCCTTCATGTTCACCGGTCAGGTACCAGCAGCCATCGCTGCACACCAGTCGATAGGGGGCCAGACCTGTGCAACGATGACCTTCTGCCAGTAACGTAACCCGACGGTGTTCAGTGATGGCGCGAATCAGTCGCGTAAAAACTTCACTCCGTGCCTGTGTTCTGGCGTTGGTGCTGTGCCAGATAAGGCAGGGAGATTCGCTGGCACTCAATAGTGAGTTGACCAGCTGGTTGTCTATCTCCGGAAAAAGCGCCTCCACACCGGACTGACGGACGAAGGTCTGCACCGTCAGCTCCCTCTGACGGCTGCCGGATAGCAGACGACATTGCCCGTTACGGAACTCCAGGTCGAGATAGGCCAGACGCTCGCGAAAATCCCGACGCAATGTGCGCACTGACACGCCAAATTCGGCGGCCAGTGTCTGTATGGCCAGCGTTTCACCCGCCACAAGACGGCTGATAATCAGCGACAGGCGGACCGCAAGGCGCTCATGGCGGCGCTCAGACTGAGACATGAGAGGCGTTCCCCATCCTGTTAATGGACTGAAAATTAAGTGATTAGTGTAACGAGAGGGCCGGACAGGATACGGACAGCGGAAGCGGTATTTTTTCTGCAGGATGAATGCAATCAGAATGCGGCTTCATAGTCTTTTTGAGGAAAAACTGCCTGGAAATCAATCAGCGAACGGACAGGAGGTGTCCGCATAAAGCCGGAGTTAACATCCGTTTGCCTCAAATCCGGAGAGCATCGCTTCCGCCATCACCCATAGAGCCCGGTTAAGCTTCACATCACCGTCGATACCGCGCACGGCACGGGTATGCGTTCGTCCGCCTTTCGCACTCCGTCCACTGAGCCCGCCCTTAATCAGGTTCTCCTGAATACGCTGGTATGTGGTCCACAGATCATTGCTCTCATCCTGCCAGCGGCGTGGTGTTAAAGATCAACGCGGGATATTGAAATATTCCGCGGCAGCAGCAGGGATTGCCGCAGCGGGATTAATACTTATTTATATTAGCTATCTGTCGATGGGGGCGCATAGTCCTGTGGCCGCAGCGACAAACGGGCTTGAGATCATCAGCCATTATGTGGCGACAGTATTTGGCGCATATGGCCGGAACCTGCTGGCGGTAATTATTACCCTGGCGTGTCTGGTGACATCGATTGGGCTAACCACAGGTACCGCGCGCTATTTTAGCCATGCGACGGGTTTATCCTACGGCATGCTGGTGGCCAGTACCCTTATCGCCTCGGCGGCGATATCCGTGCTGGGATTAAACTCCCTTATTGCGTTCGCGGTGCCGGTCCTCTGTGCCATCTATCCCGCGGCGTTAGTGGTGGTGCTGCTGGGTATTGTCCGCAAGTGGGTTTCAATCTCCGACAACGTATACGGGGTGATTTTCTACAGTGCTTTAGTGCTTGGCGTGTTTAGCCTGTTCGCGAAAAGCTGAAAGGGGATAACGGCGGGAATGTCTGACAGGAACGGCTGAGTAGAGTAAGGAGACAAAAAAGCCCGCAGGGCTCATGCCGTGCGGGCTTCCGTCATCTCCCCAACGCCTGAAGAAGGGCGAGGCGACAAAACTGTTACACCTGCCCAACCGCCTCTCTGGCAAACGCCGCCTTCAGCAGCCCCTCCAGCTTCTCCTGATCCTGGGCAAACAGGCGAATACCTTCTGCGAGCTTGTCCACCGCCATAGGATCCTGATTATGTAGCCAGTTAAACTCCGACTCCGAGAGCGGTGAAGGGGCTTCGTTGGCAATCACCGGCGGCTTCAGCATAGTTGGCAGCTCGCCATCGCGCGTTGCCAGTTCGTCGAGCAGCGCCGGGGAAATGGTTAAACGGTCGCAGCCTGCCAGTGCCAGCACCTGCTCCACCTTACGGAAGCTGGCCCCCATAATGACCGTCGGGTAACGGTGCTGCTTGTAATAGTCAAAGATCCGACGGACTGAGACGACACCCGGGTCATCCTGGGGAGCGTCGCTGGCCAGCAGATTGCGGTCGCGATACCAGTCGTAAATACGCCCGACAAACGGGGATATTAGCCACACGCCCGCTTCGGCGCAGGCGCGGGCCTGAGCGAAGGAGAAGAGCAGCGTCAGGTTACAGTGGATCCCCTCGCGCTCCAGTTCTTCCGCCGCCTTGATGCCCTGCCAGGTAGAGGCAAGCTTAATCAGCACGCGGGAACGGTCAACACCCTGATGCTCGTACAGGCGAATAAGCTTGCGCGCTTTCGACACGCATAGCCCCCGGTCGTAGGAGAGACGGGCATCCACCTCGGTGGAGATCTTACCGGGAACCTGGCTTAGCAGCGCCACGCCGATGTTCACCGCCAGATGATCGCTGGCGTTGATCAACTGCGTTTCCTGCGAGCCGCCCTGCTGGCGGGCCAGCGCGACGGCCTGCTCGATCAGCGGCTGGTAGATCGGCTGCGCCGCTGCCTTCAAAATCAACGACGGATTGGTGGTGGCATCTTCAGGGTGATACTCGCGGATAGCGTTCATGTCACCGCTATCCGCCACCACCGTTGTCACTGCTTTAAGCTTCTCTAACAGAGTCATCGCGGCAAACCCCTTATCACTGTGCGTTGTGGGTGTGAACCTTGTTTTCGTAGTAGGCGATACGCTCAACTTTTGACGCCGAACGGCCCGCTTCAAATTCTGCATCCAGCCAGCTGTCAACGATGGTTAATGCCAGCTCGTTGCCGATAACGCGGGCACCGAGGGTCATGATCTGCGCGTTGTTGCTCTTACGGGCGCGGGAGGCGGAGTAGACATCATGGCACTGGGCGGCGCGGATCCCCGGTACTTTATTGGCGACGATCGCCATTCCGATCCCGGTGCCGCACAGCAGGATCCCGCGTTCAAATTGCCCCTCGCGAATAGACGAGGCGAGGTTAAAGGCGATGTCCGGGTACATTTGATCGTTGCCGGCAACGTCGTGGCTGAAATCCACGACCTCGATCCCTTTTTCCTGCAGATAAGTTTTCACCTGATTTTTCAGGGTGGTAGCCGCGTCATCGGCTCCGATAGCAACTTTTAACATGGTTTTTCCTCGCAGATGAGTGCATAGCGTTGTGGTGTTGTACTAAAGTTCACTAAGTGTTCTTATGTTTATTTATTATTAGCCTGGTGCAGACGAATAAAAAAGGTCCAGGTGGGTGAAATGCACGGCTGTTACCGAAATTATGAGAAGGGTCACAGTTTCATCGGGGGTGCATTTGTTTTGTACTATTGAACTGATAGTGTTCATTTGATGGCCGCAGGGCGGTCGAAAACATGCTGGTCAATCGGGGGAAATATGAATGGAAATGTGATTGTCGGTATTAGCCATAAGGCCTACTTTGGCTATCAGCAAACGCAGCAGTGGTGCGAGGCGGTGGCGACAGCGCTCCGTCAGCCCGCGCTGGCCAGTGCGCCGGTTGAGCTGTTTACTTTCCCCGCGATGCCCACCCTTCCTGTCGCGCTGCGCGCCTTTGCCGATACCCGTATGGCCACCGGGGCGCAGAACGTCTGCGAAGCGCCTGCTGGGGCATGGACCGGGGAAACCAGCGCCAGTCTGCTACAGGAGATGGGCTGCCGGTACGTGGAAATCGGCCACGCCGAGCGCCGTCGTCACTTTGGTGAAACGGTAGCGGTGATTAATCGCAAAATTGACATGGCCTTCGCCAACGGGCTGACGCCGGTTATCTGTATTGGCGAAGAGCAGCGGATGAGCGCTAGCGACGCGGCGGCCTTCGCACTGGAGCAGGCGCAGGCGTTGCTGGCACACCGCCCCCTGCCGCTGCCGTCGCTGATTTTTGCCTGGGAACCGCAGTGGGCCATCGGCGCGGCGGAGCCCGCCAGCGACGACTTTATTCGCCAGGTCTGCCGCACGCTGCGCGATGCTCTGCATCAGCGCTTTGGCCAGCAGTGCCGGGTTATCTACGGCGGCAGCGCCGGGCCGGGTCTGCTCACGCGACTGTGGCCGGATGCCGACGGTATTTTCCTTGGCCGTTTTTCCCATCAGCCGCAGGCGGTGGCCGCTATTCTGGATGAAGCGCTCGCTCTGACAACGCCCGCGCGTGGTTAAAAATGTGTTTCTGATATACTGACCGGCCCTCACCCTATAGCCCTGGAGAATCACGTCGCATGGATAAATCCACTGTGTCGCAGGAGTACGAGTTACTTACCGAAATCGCGGTTGCTTACTATTGTGATGAAGTGACGCAGGAGGAGATTGCGAATAAGTTTGGTTTTTCCCGCATCAAGGTCGGGCGGCTGCTGAAGCGTGCGAAGGAGGAAGGGATCGTTGAAATCAACGTGCGCTACCACCCTATCTTCAGCACCCAACTGGAAAAGCAACTGACCGAACGTTTCCCCGTCAGCCGGGCGCTTATCGCCCTTGACTACGCCGATGAGGGTGAGCAGCGTCGTCAGGTGGCCTCGCTGGTCTCAAGCTATCTCAATAACGTGCTGAAAGATAACGTGACGCTGGCGGTTGGGCAGGGGCGCAACGTGGCGGCGGTGGCCGAAAACTCGGGTGCGATCTCACCGCGTGACTGCCGCTTTATCTGCGGCATTGGCGGTACACATCGCCCTGGGGACGTGATAAACGCCGACCATATTAGCCGTCTGCTGGCCCGCAAGTTTGGTGGCAGCAGCGAGTCGTTATACGCGCCAGCCTATGTAGAAAACCCGCAGCTGAAGGATCTGCTGCTGCAAAACGGCACCATCAAAGATACCCTCGACCGGGCGCGGAAAGCGGATATTGCGCTGGTGGGCATTGGCGATATGAATGAAGACAGCTACATGGTGAAGCTGGGCTGGTTTACCCCGCAGGAGATCAGCAATGCTGGTCTGCATCAGGGCGTGATTGGCGACATTGCGGGCTATGACTTCTTCAACGCCCGCGGTGAGCATGTGAATACGGTGATGGATAACCGGGTGATTGGTCTGAGCATTGATGAGCTACGGCAGATCCCCTGCGTCATTGCGATTGCCTCGGAGAACACCAAGGCGATGGCGATTATGGGCGCGCTGCGTACCGGGGCGATTGATATTATCGCCACCAGCGCCCGAAACATTCGTACGGTATTAAGCCTCAGCCAGTAGGGTCTGCGCGGTTTGCTCGTCGGTAATTAATCCGCTGAGCAGGCCGCTTGCCAGCGCCGCCTTTGTGGCCGCCACTTTACTCTGACCGCCCACCAGGGCGACGATATTTTCCCGACGACGCGCGTCAAGGGATACCGCCAGGGTTCTCGCCGTCAGGCTGTTGGTGATGCGCTGCCCGCGTGCGTCGAAGAAGTAACCCAGCATCTCGCCTATCGCCCCTGCGGCGGATATATCGTTAATCTCCTGCACCGCGATCAGCCCGGCTTCCACCAGTTGCGCCGCCGGTTCGACGGTGCCGATGCCCACCAGTTTTACCGTACTGCCCGCCGCCATGCTGAACACTTCGCTTACGCCGCGTTGGGAGAGCAGGACTTCGCGGTCTTCCACGGTATTGGCAAAGAAAGGCACCGGCATCATATAGGCCTGCGCCCCGGTTTTTTCGGCAATACGGTGCATGACATCGTGCGGATTCAGCGCGTAGTTGCGTGTCAGACAGCCCAGCAGCGAAACAAAGCGGGCATGGGAGGCGTCAAGGTGCGGAAGCTGATGGATGGCGGCGGAAAGCGTGCGGCCGTGGCCAATGCCGATGGTGATAGCCGGATTATTGCTCAACAGGTTGCGCAGGTACTCCGCTCCGGCGAGGCCCAGCGCGCGCAACGGCAGTCCCTCTTCGGCAAGGTCCGGGGTGACGCGGCAAAAATTCAGGCCGAAGCGCGCGCAGAGGCGCGACTCCAGCTCCACGCAGGCAACAATATCGCCATCGATGGTGACTTTTACTGCCCCTTCCGCCACGGCGCGGGCAATCAGGCGGTGGGTTTTCACGGAGGGCAGGCCAAGACGTTTGGCGACGGCGGCCTGGGTCAGGCCGCCTACGTAGTGGAGCCAGGCGGCACGCAGGCCGAGCGACTCCTCGCTGTCGGGAACGAGAGGTTTTTTCATGCGTTAATCTTTTGGCATCTGCAAGCTATGGATTTGCACCACCGCCCGGGCAGCCTCCTGGCCTTTTTTCACGAAGTGATCGGTATAGAAACCAATGTGCTCTGCCGTCGGCTGGAAGTGGTGCGGCGTCAACGAAATGGAGTACATCGGTACCTCAGTGGCAAGTTGGGCCTGCATCAGACCGCTGACCACCGCCTGGGCAACAAAATCATGGCGGTAGATGCCGCCGTCAACCACCAGCGCGGCGCAGACGATGGCATCATAGCGGCCACTTTTTGCCAGACGCTGGGCCAGCAGGGGCATCTCAAACGCACCGGGCACGTCCAAGCTTTGCACATCGCAGCTGACGTGCTGGCTCTCCATTTCCTGCTGAAAACCGACCAGCGCCTGCGACACGATATCGCTGTGCCAGTTGGCTTTAATAAAGGCGACCTTTAATGAAGACATATCTCACTCCTGTGATCTGGCCCGAGCCAGCAACGTTAAATGTTCAGGTCCTGCACGCCGGTGTCGATATGCGGTGCCCAGAAGGCGACGCTCTCAGCGATACCGGCAACGGCCTGGCTGTCGGTCGGCTCGCGCTCTTTAAAGCTCAGCTCCAGACAGATTTCATTGTTCTCTGCACCGCCGCGCGCGAAGGCGCTCAGCAGCGGTTCCGGCTGGATCCGACCGTGGGTATTATACGATAATGTAAATGGCCGATGTCCGCCTTTGTCCGCCATGCTCTGTTTTATATGAATAATCGGCGAGTAGCGGGGCACCGCTTCGGCCCATGCGTAGGGGTCATAATCCCGCGGATCGGCGGAGGTGACATCGCCATGGTCAATATCTGCCATCATCCACATCGGCAGCGCCATCGGCTCAGCGCTAAGACGTTTTTGCAGCGCCAGACAGGCGGGAATGGTTTCGCCAAACTCACGCCCGACGCTCATCGGCTCCCAGAACAGATACTTCAGCCCGGCTGACTTCGCGTGCTCGGCCACCTCCGCCCAGCACTCAATGGCGATAGCTATCAGCGCGTCGCGGCGGGCGAGATCCTGATAATCTCGCAGGGTAAAAATGGCGAACTGCGAGCCCACCGAATCACCACCCAGTTCGGCGGTGATATCGGCAAAGGTTTTAAACCAGTCGATATAGTAGCGGCGCACGCTGGCGTCCGGATGACCAAAGTGGTTAAGGCGACCGTACGGGCCGGTCATCCCGGAGGTGACGCGCACCCCGGTCTCCTGCAGCGCTTTTTTCATTCGTCGGGTCATCTGGTTGATGGTCGCTGCCGGCCAGCCCGGATTGATAAACTCATGCGTAAGCTGCACGTCGCGGATGCGAATGCGCTGGGCGATGGTCTGAATCAGCTCCTCAGGTTCGGCAAAGCGATTCACCAGCGGATTGGTATTGAGCGAAAGGGTGAGTGCCATCGTCGTCTCCTTAGCTGGCCTGGGCGCACGGCTGAACGGTGAAGGTGTCGGTGAACCAGTCGCTGAACGCCTGTTGCTGGGCATCGCTCAGGTGCAGGCGATGCTTGGTGCGACGCCAGAGTACGTCTTCCGGCTGCTGGGCCCACTCTTTTTCAACCAGATAGCGCACTTCGACTTCATACAGCAGGCCGCCAAAATGACGACCCAAATCGGCCACCTGCTTCGCGCCCCCCAGCACCTGGGGCAGACGCGCGCCGTACAGCCGGGCGTAGTGTTTGCGCAGCGGCGCGGGCAGCCAGGCATACTGCTCTTTCAGGGTTTGCAGATAGGACTCAAAGTCGGCCCCGGGAATTTCACCACCAGGCAGCGGGGCGCTGCGCGTCCAGTCTGCGCCCATTTGCGGGAAGAACGGTCCGAGTTTTTGTAACGCGTGTTCGGCAAGCTTACGGAAGGTGGTGATTTTACCGCCAAAGACGTGCAGCAGCGGAAGTTGCTGCTGATCATCCAGCTCAAACACGTAATCCCGCGTGACCGCCGACGGGTTGCCTTTGCCATCGTCAAACAGTGGGCGAACGCCGGAGAAACGGGTAATCACGTCAGCGGCGGTCAGCTTCACTTTGAAGTAGCGGTTAACCGCATCAATCAGATATTGTTGCTCGCGGTCGTCCGCCTCGACGGAGTCGGCATCGCCTTCCCACGGAATATCCGTGGTGCCGATAAGCGCTTTATCGCCTTCGTACGGGTTGATAAAAATCACGCGCTTGTCGTGGTTTTGCATCAGGTAGGCCTGCTGACCCTCCCAGAATTTTGGCACGATCAGGTGTGAGCCTTTTACCAGGCGCACGCTGCGTTTGCTGTGGGAGCGGGTCACATCATTGATGATGTCCAGCACCCACGGGCCGGAGGCATTCACCAGCGCTTTTGCCCGTACCCGGTGCTGTTCGCCGGTCTGCGTATTTTGCAGGGTAATTTCCCAGGCACCGGCTTTACGCTCGGCGGCCACGCAGCGGGTGCGGGTCAGAATGGTGGCGCCGCGCTCGGCGGCGTCCACGGCATTCAGGGTGACCAGGCGCGCATCGTCAACCCAGCAGTCTGAGTACTCAAAGCCTTTATGGAAGCTATCGAGGATCGGCGCGCCTTCCGGATCACGCAGCAGATCCAGCGTACGGGTGCCAGGCAGTTTTTTGCGCCCGCCAAGGTGGTCATAGAGGAACAGCCCCAGGCGAATAAACCACGCCGGGCGATCGCTCGGGTTATGCGGCAGCACGAAGCGCATCGGCCAGATGATATGCGGCGCGGCGTTGAGCAGGATTTCACGCTCAATCAGCGCCTCGCGCACCAGGCGAAACTCGTAATACTCGAGATAGCGTAACCCGCCATGTACCAGTTTCCCGGAACGGGAGGAGGTCCCCTCGGCGAGGTCGTCTTTTTCACACATCATCACCGACAGACCGCGTCCGGTCGCATCGCGAGCGATCCCCGCGCCATTAATGCCGCCGCCGATAATAAACAGATCCACGATTTTTTTGCTCATGACAGACTCCATTAACCCAATTAAAGGCCTGCATCAGGCTGGTGTAAGGTGTGCCACACGGAAGGTAGCTCGCTGCGAAGATGCTGGTAAGTGCCAAAGAGATGCTGGTAGCGCGCGACGAGTTCAGGCGGCGGCGCTTCCGGCGTATCCAGTAACGGCTTGACCCAGGTTTCCACACAGCGGGCCATTGACGGATAAGCCCCAATGGCGACGGCCGCCATCATTGCGGCCCCTGCGGCACCGGTCTCCTCGCGGCTGTTGCTGCGTACCGGTACGTCGACGCAGGCAGAGAGGATCTGCCGCAGCTGTGGCGAACGAATGGCTCCGCCGGTGAGGCGAAGCTCGGCGGGCATCGCCCCACCCATCGCCTGATAGCAGTCGCGGGCGGCAAAGCCGATCCCTTCAATAACGGCGCGCACCATGTCGCCAAAGCCATGACGGTAGCTCAGGCCAACAAAGCTGGCGCGGGCTTCGGCGTTGACGAACGGCCCGCGTTCGCCCGCTTCGGAGATATAGGGGTGATAGAGCAGCGCGCCGGGTTTGGCCTCGCTGAGCCAGCGGTCGATGTGCTGCACCAGTCGGGCATGATCGACCTCGCAGCCGAAGCTGTTCAACAGGTCGCTGGCGACATGCAGCAGCCAGTCGAGGTTGAGCGTCGAGGCCATGTTGGTCTGCACCTGGGTGACGTAGCCTGGCCACGGCAGGGGGATGACGTACCCGGTCTGCTCATCGTTCAGCCAGACGCTTTCCGTAGGGACGGCGCGCAGATGCACACCCGTAGAGCCCACCACCGAACAGGCGGTATTGGCCTCGCCGGTGTGGACACCGGCACCCAGCGCGGTCATGACCATGTCGACGTAGCCCAGACTGACCGGGGTGCCGGCTCTCAGCCCGGTCAGTGCGGCCGCTTCAGCGGTGAGGGGATGCGTGGTTTCGACGCCGTCGACGATGTCAGGCAGCAGGTGGCGGCGGTGCTCCAGCCCCAGGGCGGCAATGACGTTGTCGTCATAGCGCCGGGTGCGGAAGTTGCCAAAGGTAAAGCTGGCTTCCGAAGGGTCGGTCGCGCGCACGCCGGTCAGATTCAGGTACAGCCAGTCTTTGCAGTGCAGGGCAACTTCGCTGCCGTTGAGCAATTCCGGGTGATAGCGATCCATGTGCGCCATCTGTGCGCTCTGCTGGCAGGTGTTCAGACCGGTACCCGTCGCTTCAAAGCGCATCCGCGACAGGGGCGAGCGGGAGAGCGATTCGACGGTGCGAGCCGCGCGCGCGTCGAGCCAGATCCAGGCATCAGAGACCGGGCGGTTCCCGGCCCCGACCAGCCAGGTGCCGTCGCCCTGGGCGGTGACAGCAATCGCCACCACACGGGCGGCAAGATTATCGACGCGCTCGGCGAGCTTACGAATAGCGGCAACGGCATCCTGCCAGGTCTGGCTCATTGACTGCAGCGCCGCGCCGTGGCCCTCGCTGCGAGAGTAGCGGTTGCGCGCCGATGCACATCCGAGCTGCTGGCCTTCCAGATCGAACGCCACCGCTTTGACCACGGAAGTGCCTGAGTCCAGACCGAGAATAATATCGCGGTTATCCATGGGTGCCTCCGTTGGCCGGGTGTGGGCCTCGCGTGAGAAGAGTGAATGTGTTCATAACCCCATCACCGAAATGTTAATTGGATGTAAGTGTTTTGATAAATACAGTCATACATCATCTATCACATAGTTAACATAGTGGCTGTATTATTTTTCTTTAAATGGAATAAATTTCATTCCGGAAAGCGAAGACGATCACGATTTTGTCGCCTGGTTCGCAGGATGGGTGGCGTGAAGGGGGTTTTCTGGCGCGGGGTTGTGGTGTGATTGTTATGGTATAGAAATGTTAGATCCAGATCGCGTTCTACACAAAATCCCAAAGACTAAATTGACATTAGTGCAACAAAGGAACAATTCTCATCACATATAGTTATCGTATTTATAACATCAAGACGCAATAAAGCGTCGGTGCTAACTGTCTGTGAGGTCAACATTATGTCCGGTGTTTCCGCACTCTCTACCCTACATTCCCGCCGCCGTATGAGGCGTTATCTGCTGTGTGGCCTGGCCGCAGCGGCAGTGGTGGCGGCCATGGCCATTGATACCAAGGTGGTCAAAATCGGTTCCGGGCAGGATGCACAGGAGCAGGGGTTCTCCGCCAGCACCTACGGTGAGAAAACCTTCCCAGGGATTAAAAGCTACGTCGAATCTCATGCGGTGGAGGCTGTTGAGCTTGCCAACGCGCTGAAGGTCAACCAGCAGGAGGCGGTGAAGAAGTACGCCACCGGCACCACGCTGCCGGTATTGCCGGTTCGCTTCTCCGGCACGGTGGGTGAGGGGAAATCGGGCATCTTTGCGCTTCACGTGGAAGGTCTGCCGGAAGGGATGAAGGCGCGGCTGCAGACCGGCCCGGTCCTCACCGGCACCGAGCTGCGCGACGTGACCGGCAAGATCCAGTTCGGTGACTTCACCAACCAGATTGAGTATCAGAACGCGGGTTCGGCGATTAACCAGGCGCTGAAGGCCTCGTTGCTCGACAAGCTCGACCGTACCGCCCTGTCCGGCAAGCTTGTCGAAGGCGTGGGGGTATTCCGCTTACTCACCCCTAATAACTGGCTGGTGACCCCGGTCAGCCTGGAGGTCAAATGAAGCAGCGTGAATTTCATTCAGCGTTGACCCGCGGAGAAATAATCCTGTCGGCGAAAAACGTCAGCAAGGTGTATGGCTCAACCCATGCGCTGAAGGGGGTGAACTTTGATATTCGCCGTGGCGAAGTCACCACGCTGTTTGGTGAAAACGGGGCGGGTAAATCGACCCTGATGAAGATCCTTTCCGGTGTGATCACCCCGAGCAGCGGCGAGATCCTGCTGAATGGCGAGGTGAAGGTGTTCAACTCCGCTACCGATGCCCGCAACCAGGGGATCTCGATAATCCACCAGGAATTGAACCTCGCGCCGAACATGAACGTGCGCGACAACATCTTTATTGGCCGTGAAATCATGACCTCCAGCGGTGTCGATTTTGCCGAAGAGACGCGAGTAACCCGCCACCTGATGAAGTCGCTGGAAGAGGATATCGATCCGCTGACCCCGGTGGAGAACCTGCGCCTCGGGCAGCAGCAGATCGTCGAGATCGCCCGTGCGCTGTCGGTGAATTCGCAGATCCTGATCATGGATGAACCGACCTCTGCGCTGAGTGCGGCAGAGGTAGAGGTGTTGTTCCAGGTGATCCGCGACCTGACCAGCCAGGGGGTAGCTATCGTTTACATCTCCCACCATCTGGAAGAGGCGCTGGAAATTACCGACCGCGCGGTGGTGCTGCGCGACGGCGTGATGACCGCCTACGCCCGCCGCGATGAAATCGACCTCGACTGGATTGTCCGCAACATGGTGGGGGAAAGCTTTGACCTCGGCGCGCCGCCGTCGGGTTACGACTTTGGTGATACCGCGCTGTCGGTGAAATCGCTGACGGTGAAGGGGAAAGCCGGTATCCGGCTGGTGGATAACCTGTCGCTGGACGTCCGCGCCGGGGAGATCGTCTGCATTTACGGTTTGATGGGCGCGGGTCGTACTGAACTAATGGAGTGTGTGGCGGGTCGGCTGCGCCAGTCGTCCGGGGAGATTCATATTGAAGAGAGCGACGTCTCGGGTTTGAGCATTGCTGAGCGTATTGCCAGCGGCCTGGCGCTGGTGCCGGAAGACCGTCAGCGGGACGGGCTGGTGCAAACCATGACCGTAGGTGAAAACCTGACCCTCGCCAGCATCGGGCGCTTCGTGCGCGGGCTGATGCTTTCCACCCGCAAGGAAAAGGCGCTGATTACCGAGAGCATTCGTAACGTGACGGTGAAAACTGCGGGCGGCGAGGCGGCCATCGGTTCGCTCTCCGGCGGCAATCAGCAAAAGGTGGTGATCGGCAAAATGCTTGCGACGCATCCGAAGGTGATTTTGCTGGATGAGCCGAGCCGCGGCATTGATATCGGCGCTAAGGCTGAAGTATTCCGCCTGCTGGCAGAGAACGCCCGGCAGGGGCTGGCGGTGATCTACTCCACCTCGGAAGTGGGGGAGTGCCTGAGCATCGCGCACCGTATTGTGGTGATGAGCAAAGGCCGCATTTCGGCGGTGTTTGACTCTTCTGTATCCAAAGAACGCATCATGGCGGCCTCCGGCGAGTCCCTGGTGGCATAACGATGAAAATGGGAGCGAAAACCATGACTGACAGAACTCAGCAGCTGGCCGTGCCAGCCCGGGCCGTAAAAAGTCGTACTGGCACCACTAAGAGCATGAGCCTGGCGCGTATTCTGCTTGAGGGGCGTGCGTTCTTTGCCCTGCTGGTGATTATCGCGGTGTTCTCACTGATGTCGCCGAACTACTTCAGCGGCGCGAACTTCCTGACGATGGCCTCGCACGTGGCGATCTTTGGCCTACCGGCTATTGGTATGCTGCTGGTTATCCTTAACGGCGGCATCGATCTTTCCGTGGGTTCAACCCTCGGGCTTGCCGGGGTGTGCGCCGGCTACATGATGCAGGGCATCAATCTGGAAGCGCTGGGCGTGGTGCTCTATCTGCCGGTCTGGGCGGTGGCGATTCTGACGCTGGCGGTGGGTGCGCTGGTGGGGCTGGTCAACGGAGTGCTGATTGCCTGGTGCCGGGTTCCTGCCTTTGTGGCCACGCTTGGCTCGCTGTATGTCGCGCGCGGTATCGCGCTGCTGATGACCAACGGCCTGACCTACAACAAGCTTTCCGGCAGCGACGCCCTAGGCAATACCGGTTTTGACTGGCTGGGCTTCAACCGCATTTTCAATGTCCCGGTCGGGGTGCTGATTCTGGGCGTTACCGCGCTGATTTGCGGCTATCTGTTGAGCCGCACCGCCTTTGGCCGCTGGCTGTATGCCTCCGGCGGGAATGAGCGGGCGGCTGAGCTCTCCGGCGTGCCGGTGAAGCGCGTCAAAATCAGCGTCTATGTGCTCTCCGGGATCTGTGCGGCGATGGCGGGACTGGTGCTCTCATCCCAGCTGACCTCCGCGGGCCCCACGGCGGGCACCACCTACGAACTGACGGCGATTGCCGCAGTGGTGATTGGCGGCGCGGCGCTGACCGGTGGGCGCGGCAACGTGCGCGGTACGTTGCTGGGCGCGTTCGTTATCGGTTTTCTCTCTGATGGCCTGGTGATCATTGGCGTTTCTGCTTACTGGCAGACCGTCTTTACCGGGGCGGTCATCGTGCTTGCCGTACTGCTTAACACTCTGCAGTACGGACGGAGTCGACGTTAATCTATTCCCTGTTTGGGCGGAAGCCAGGTCGTCTCCGTTCCAACGTTAATCCGTAACCTGTACCCCTAAAATAACGGAGCAACAACCTATGTACCTTAACAGCAAGCGTTTTATCCTGGCCGCTGCCACGGTGGCACTTACCGCTATCGCCACACCAACCTGGGCTGACGGGCTGATGACCATCATCGTCAACGATCCCTCTAACCCCTACTGGTTGACGGAAGGCCAGGTGGCGCAGAAAACGGCTGAGAAACTCGGCTATACGGCGAAGGTGAGTGCGCATAAGGGCGACACCAATACCGAAAGCCAGCTGATTGATACCGCGATCACCAATAAATCAAAGGCCATTATTCTCGACCCGGCGAACGCCGACGGTTCGGTTGGCTCGGTGAAAAAGGCCATCGCGGCGAATATCCCGGTGTTTATTATCAACGCCGAGCTGAACCAGAGCGGCCTGGCGAAGGCGCAGCTGGTTTCCAACAACGCCCAGGGCGCGGCGCTTGGCGCACAGCAATGGGTGCAGCAGGTGGGTGATGCGGGCGACTACGTTGAGCTGAAGGGGCCACCGTCTGATAATAACGCCGCCACCCGCGCCAACGGTTTTGAGACGGTGCTGAGCCAGTACCCGGATCTGAAAAAGACAGGTAGTGAAGTGGCTAACTGGGACCGTACCCAGGGCTATAACAAGATGCAGTCTCTGTTGCAGGCTAACCCGAATGTGAAAGGGGTGATCAGCGGTAACGATGAGATGGCGCTGGGTGCGATTGCGGCGCTGAAAGAGGCGGGTAAGCTGAAACAGGTGACCGTTGGCGGCTTCGACGGCTCCCCGGATGCGGTGGATGCAGTGAAAGAGGGGACGCTGGCCTATACCGTGATGCAGCCGGTGGCGACCTTTGCCGCTAAAGCGGTTGAGCAGGCGGACACCTTCCTTAAGACCGGCAAAACCGGCGCGTCGTCAGAGAAACAGCTGTTTGACTGCGTGTTAATCACCAAAGAAAACGCGGCGAAAATTACCTCTCCATTTATGCTTGCAGACTAAGTTCGCAAGAGAGTAGCCCGGGCGAGGCGTTTACGCCGACCCCGGGATTAAACACTGTGTTGCTAAACTATGGCTAACACGGTGTAATTAACAAAGATCGGAACTCATTCCTCTCTTTAATGGACGGATTATGGCGCAAACACCGCAGGACCCCTCTCTGAATCTGTTTATGGCGGATACCCTTCCCAGCGACAGTCGTCAGGCTCGTCAACTGGCGCGCCGTCAGCTGATTGTTGAAGCGGTAATGGCGGAAGGTGCAATCCGTATTGAGGACATTACCGAGCGTTTTGATATCAGCCTGATGACTGCCCACCGGGATATTGACGAGTTGGTGGAGCGCGGGCTATTGCATAAATCTCGCGGCGTGGTCTCGGCGACGGCCACGAGCCTTGTGGAATCCAGTGACATTTACCGCGCCACCCGTCAGCTTGAAGAGAAGCAGGCGATTGCCGAAGTGGCGGCAGGTTACCTAGAGCCGGGGCAGGCCATCTTCCTGGATGATTCCACCACTGTCTTTCAGATAGCGCGCTTTCTGCCCGCCAGAGCGCCGCTGACGGTAATCACCAATTCACTCACGTTGATGAACGAGCTACGCAATATTCGCGATATTACCCTGCTCGGCCTGGGTGGCCAGTACTACAACTGGTGCAACGCGTTTATGGGCCACTCCACGCGTCAGGAAATCGCCGGACTGCGCGCCGACGTCTTTTTTGTCAGTATGTCGGCGGTGATGGATGGGATCGTTTTCCACCAGTCGGCGGAGACCATAGAGACCAAGCGGGCGATGTTTGATTCGGCGAAGCAGCGCATCCTGATGATGGATCACACTAAATTTGAGCGCCGGGCGCTCTACCATTTTGCCCACCTGAACGAGTTTGATGCGGTGATTGTTGACCGGGGAATTCCGGTACCGACGCTGCGTCAAATTATGGATATGGGGGGGAATGTGGTGGTGGCGGATATGAAGGGAAAAGCGGGGGAGCGCTGAGGTTTTACGCCAGTCCTAAACGAGCCGGATTGAGGGGGGGGCCTCAGCCTCCCAGGTCAAATTGAAGGTACAAAAAAGCCCGCAGGGCTTGCGCCGTGCGGGCTTTCAGGACTTCGTATCAGGCTCTGGTGACCATCAACAAAGGCTGGCGGAGTCTGAATTGGTTCTGTAATTATCTGAATTATATGATCTAAATTCTAATTCAACTTTGTGATGGTGCCTAATGTGGTGCCTAAAAATATTTTTACCTTTTTTGCCCAGTAAAGAGATGGGGTGTGGGAAGAAAACTGACACTACTTAAATTCTCATTTCCCTCATAGCCCGTCTGGCTTTTAGAATGTCTACAGCAGTAATAAAAGGCGACTGTTCTTGCCAGCTAAACCCCTTACGATCGATGCGAACCAGTTCGTATTTTTCCACCAGAAAATTAACGGCATCGGCTAAAGAGATACCGGCATCGATATGTTCCTTAATCACAGTTTCATCACTGAATGGCGTGTCGTTCAGTGTCAGGCCATAGTGCTGATCCAGCAGGCGTGAAAGAAGCATTTGCCATACGATCACTGGTGACGGGCATGGTTTAGCCGCCCACAAAGTCGTTGCAGGTAGAGTTTTCATGTTTGCTCTCGTGAAATTAGTTATCGTTGAGTAGGATAAACGGTGATGTATATGTAGCCGCAACTGCCAAGGGTGTCGGCTTCGCAGGTGAAACCATTGTGGTACAGGGTGACGCAGTGGGCATGGCGGGGATTCAGTTCATCGGTGGTTAGCATCGACTCCATCTGGCTGATAAAGTGCGGGAATGTTTCATCCAGCTTACGGCATTCGACGTCACTGAATTTACCGGTGATGCTGGCCCGGTCAGCCAGATAATGCAGCCGGTTCCCCTCCTGCACCAGACGGGCTCCCAGGCGTGGCGTGATATCCCGCTGCAGCCCCCATGTGATGTTCCTCATTTATAACCTCCTTTATTGTCAGTTCAGGGTAATACTCATCAGGCAGGTATAAGGCCCTTTGCGGTCCTGGCGGCGTTCGGCGTATACCGCCAGGACTCCAGTGATATCCGGAACGTCCCTGCCGGTGTAATGACAGACGCTGCCATGCCACAGGTATTTGCCGGTGCAGTAGCGAAAGATTCGGGACTCAGGATGCTGGCGGTATATCGTCATTGCCTGGCGTTTACTAATAATTTCCATGTAATACCTCACAGCAGACCGTGTTCTGCGAACGAATAGATTTGCCTGCCGCCGACAATCAGGTGGTCAGGGACACGGATATCCACCAACTGAAGTACCTGAACCAGTCGCTGCGTGAGGGTTTTGTCAGCCTGGCTGGGCGTCGTCTCTCCGGAAGGATGGTTATGCGCCAGTATCACCGCCGCCGCGTTGAAGTACAGAGCACGTTTGACCACTTCCCGGGGATGGACCTCGGTGCGGTTAATCGTGCCGCTAAAGAGCGTCTCATGGGCGATAAGCTGGTTCTGGTTATCCAGATACAACACCCGGAACTCTTCCCGCTCAAGCGCGGCCATATGCAGTCGCAGCCATTCACGGACAGCATGTGTGGAGGTGAACACCACCCCGGGCTCATGCAGATGTCTGTCCAGAACCCTGAGTGCCCGCTGGATGAGACGCCGGTCCTGTGGCGTTATCTCGCCGGGTAAAAAGGAAAGCTGTTTCATTCGTTGTTCCTCTGGTCAGTCAATGATGCGCAAAATGGCGTGGGCTTCTGGATGCTGCAGGGCGTAGTCCCGCAGACGGTAATAGTGCGCGGTCATTGCGTCACACTCTGTACGGCAGGCATGGTGGCTGTATTCAATCAGGCAGACAGCGATACCGGCAGCGTCTGCACTCATTTGCGCACCATTGCCGTTCATGCCGTTAAACAGATGCCATGTCTCATCACTGTCAGACTCAGGGGCCATAAACGCGCCGCCATTGCTGAGGGTGTAAAAGGACCAGATACCACCGCTGTACTCATCACAAAAGCGCTCCATCCAGGCGAAAATACGGGGTTCCAGCGTTATCCATTGCGGGATAGCGCCAAAGTACAGCGGCCAGAAATCGAGACGCTGTTCGTCGGGTACTAGCGTGGCACTGAGGGTGAACTGTGGTTCGTTAGCGGGAACTAACTCGTACTGTGTCTGTGTTGTCATAGGGTTTCTCCGTCAATAAAAAACGCCAGCGGCGATGGCTGGCGTATGAGATGGGGTAATCAGGGGCTGAAATGTATGCCGGTAAATGACTGCAGTCAGTCGGTGGATAATGCTCTGCAAATGCCATCCTGCCCTATATACCGGTTGAGGGCCGTACCGGCATCCGGTTCAAAGTTCCACGCCCGCCAGACCATCCGGCCTTCGGGGTCGCGAACTATCAGACGGAAGTGACTGCCCTGGTCGTCTTCAATGGCGATGTTGTGATACCGGCGGGTAACAGCTTCGTAGACTGGCCCCCTGAATCTCCAGACAGTTGGTATCACTTAAGTTAGTGATAGTCTTAATACTAGTTTTTAGACTAGTCGTTGGAGTCCGAATGATTGATGTTTTAGGTCCAGAGAAGCGCAGACGGCGAAGTGTTCAGGAAAAAATCGCCATTGTTCAGCAGAGTTTTGAGCCCGGAATGACCGTGTCGCTGGTCGCCCGTCGGCATGGCGTTGCTGCCAGTCAGCTGTTCCTGTGGCGTAAGCAGTATCAGGAAGGCAGCCTTACAGCCGTTGCCGCAGGAGAACAGGTTGTGCCCGCGTCGGAGCTGGCATCTGCGATGAAGCAAATTAAAGAGCTGCAGCGCCTGTTGGGCAAGAAAACCATGGAAAACGAGCTGCTAAAAGAAGCCGTTGAATATGGCCGACAAAAAGTGGATAGCGCACGTGCCCTTGTTGCCGGAGGATGGCGAATAAGCCTTGTCAGTCGTTGCCTCCGGGTGTCACGTGCGCAACTGCATGCCATGGCCCGTCGGTCGAAGGACTGGCAGGATCGTCGGTGCAAGCGCAAGCCTGATGATACTGACGCGCTGGCCCGTATCCATACCGTTATCGGCGATCTGCCCACCTATGGTTATCGTCGGGTATGGGCACTGCTGCGCAGACAATCAGAAACTGACGACATGGCGGTGATCAATGCCAAACGCGTATACCGCATCATGCGTCAGAATGCGCTGCTGCTTGAGCGTAAACCGGAAATACCGCCATCGAAGCGGGCGCATACAGGGAAAGTGGCCGTTGGAGAAAGTAACCAGCGGTGGTGCTCTGACGGCTTCGAGTTCAGCTGTGATAACGGTGAAAAAAACTGCGGGTCACGTTCGCTCTGGACTGTTGCGATCGCGAGGCACTTTACTGGGCGGCCAGTAACGGTGGATATGACAGTGAAACCGTGCAGGACGTCATGCTGGGTGCCGTGGAGCGTCGCTTCGGTGACAGCCTGCCGACATCCCCCGTTGAGTGGCTGACAGACAACGGTTCAGCCTACCGTTCTTATCAGACGCGTCAGTTCGCCAGAATGGTAGGACTGGAGCCTAAACATACGGCGGTACGTAGCCCGGAAAGCAACGGGATGGCAGAGAGCTTCGTGAAAACGATGAAGCGCGATTACATCAGCATCATGCCGAAACCCGACGGGTTAACAGCGGTAAAGAACCTTGCGGAGGCCTTCGAACATTACAACGAATGGCATCCGCATAGTGCACTGGGGTATCGTTCGCCACGGGAATATCTGCGGCGGCGAACCAGTAATGGGTTAAGTGATAAAAAGTGTATGGAAATATAGGGGCCAATCCACCAGACTCTCAGCAGTTACCGGTACGGCGACACAGTTCAGCCATGCTCTGCTTCGCCACCCACTGCTGCAGTTCGCGGTCTTTTTGAGAACGCTTAGCCGCCAGCGCGGCCTGTTGTTTTGGATTGACGCAATTATCAGGCACGACCAGCAGGGCTTTCGGTGTGTAGGTAGACCGGGCATGATTCAACGCTTCTGTCGGATTATCTGTACCCCCCGATCTCTGTTGCGCCTCGTCCAGCAGCGAGGCCTGGGTATCAATCAGAGTGAACCCACACGCCTTACCCTCGCCCTGGTACACGGATGTCAAATCGGCGGGGGAACCACTGGCCGTTTTGAGTGTAAGTTTGCGTACCGTTTTGGTGTTTTTGTCAGCGACAAAATAGCCTCCGTTGTATCCCATCCGCAGCAGAAACTGCCGGGTCCAGGGGTAATTATCAATGACTCTGGCACCGTAGAGCGCATTGCTGAGGGTGTGATTGTCCAGACCATCGGCTGATTTCCAGCCGTCAGCCTGCATGTATTGCCAGGCCTTAACCGTCCCTACGACATTTTCAGCGGCTACTGGCAAAACGGTACCCGCGCACAGACAGAGCGCCAGCGCCGTGGTAGTAAGTAATTTCATATCTGTTCCTTTTGAGGTGAAAACCCGTCGTCACTGACAACGAGCAGTGAGTGGAAAGTCTGAAAGTGGGGTAATACCCGAAGAAAACCGGGATGTGACAGCAGGTTACGCACCCGTGCATCCGGCACGAACAGTGCCGGGTGGAAGGTTACCGTGTGAATATCGCCCAGCGGGAAAACCGTTATATGCCCCCCGATCTCACCGGTCAGATACCAGCAGCCATCGCTGCACACCAGGCGGTAAGGAGCCAGCCCGGAGTAATGACCGCCTTCTGCCAGCAGTGTCACCCGACGGTGTTCAGTGATAGCGCGAACCAGTCTTGTAAACACTTCAGGCCGTGCCAGTGCCCGGGAGGTAGCGCTGTGCCAGATAAGGCAGGGAGATTCACTAGCACTCAACAGGGAGGTAACCAGCTGGTTGTCGATATCCGGAAAGAGCGCCTCCACGCCGGAGTGGCGGACGAAGGTCTGCACCGCCAGCTCCCGCTGGCGACTACCGGACAGCAGGCTGCACTGCCCGTCACGGAACTCCAGGTCGAGATAGGTCAGCCGCTCACGAAAATCCCGACGCAGCGTGCGTACTGACACGCCGAACTCGGTAGCCAGCTTCTGCATAATCAGCGTTTCTCCCGCCACAAGGCGGCTGATAATCAGCGACAAGCGGACCGCAAGGCGCTCATGGCGGCGCTCAGTCTTAGACATGAGAGGCTTTCTCCATTCGGTTAATGGACTGAAAATTAAGTGATTAGTGTAACGAGAGGGCCGGACAGGATATGGACAGCAGAAGCTGTTTTTTTTCAGCAGACCGAATGCAATCAGAATGCGGCTTCGTGTCCAGTCAGAGGAAAAGTTGCCTGTAAATTGAGCAGTGAACGGACAGGTGATGTCCGCATTAATCCGGAGCTAGTATTTGTTTGTCTGAAACCCGCTGAGCATCGTTTCTGCCATCACCCACAGAGCACGGTTAAGCTTCACATCACTGTCGATACCGCGCACGGCACGGGTATGCGTTCGTCCGCCTTTCGCACTCCGGCCACTAAGCCCGCCCTTAATCAGGTTCTCCTGAATGCGCTGGTATGTGGTCCACAGGTCGTTGCTTTCATCCTGCCAGCGGCGTGGGGACAGCACCTGTGATGGAGCAACCGGCTGGTGGTCTTCCCCGAAACGGTACGTCAGTGCAGCCTGTGCCAGCGCCTGTTGCGCAGGAGGTGGCAGCATCAGCGACTGCATCGCATCCCGTTTTTCCTCCACGCGATCAAAAATCCCCAGCACCTCATACGCCCCTTCAATCACCTGACTCACCACATCCCCTTTGTGCGGCACCCGCACCTCTCCAAACGACTCACCGCAGACGAGCCCGTTCTGGCACACAGCACGAAATAGTCCCGGCAGCATCTGGTACGAACTTGTACCATCATGAGAGTTGAGCAGAATGATTTCCGGTACCTGTTTGCCGGTGATTTGTCCCTCCCGGCGCAGGCGTAACATATGCTTTGTATGCTCACGGCGATCGGGGTCACGAACGCGAGTCTGACAGGCAAAGAACGGCTGAAAGCCTTCGCGTTGCAGGCTGTTGAGCAGGGAAATTGTGGGAATGTAGGTATACCGTGCGCTGCGTGACGCATGCTTCTCCTCACTGAACACACTGGGCACCACGCGATACAACTCTTCACGGGTTAGCGGACGATCACGACGAATAAGGTTTGCTGCGCCAAAGCGCGAAGCCAGACGGGTCATAAGCAGACTCCTCATGATGGATAAAAAAAGCAAAAAAGCCTTGTCGCTCAAATGGCGACAGGGCTCAGGAAACGACGGATTAAGTGGCAATATTCAGAAGAAGAAATTCCAGACGGCACGGGCGACTGACACCACGGTGTCGCGTACAGTCTGAATGATTGCCCGAACCGGGGCCGGTATCAGGGGCATGGAACTTACTGTATCCAGTACCGAGCCTACCGTTTCCCCAAAATCGTCACAGGCTTTTTTATTAACGGCATCGGTACGAAGCTGCGCACTGAGCTGAGATACCACCGGACTGCTGGCCTCACGCGGCAGACAACGAATCATCCGCTCAGCCATCACCCTAAGCCCCCATTGCAAACGAACCGATACTGAGCACACCGGATGCACGGGCTGGAACAGCTCATGCAACAGACAGATTTTTCGGCTGATGTTTTGTTTCTGCTCTGTGGATAGCTGTTCACCACCGCTGCCAGGTTCGACTTTATCCGACTGACTGATAACAAACAGTACCTTTTGCCGGTAAGCTTCACCAATTACCTGATGGTAAAAATGCTCATCCACCGCCAGCGCCCGGTCATCGGCCTTAATAAGCCACAGCACCAGGTCTAGGTGGGGGAGTTGTTCGCGGTACATTGCGGCGTACTCTGTATCCCGGCGCTCAGACTCCCCGACGCCGGGTAAATCCACCAGTGTCATAAAGCGCTTTCCCACCTGCAGGCGAAAGCGTAAGGGTTCGCGTGTGCAGGCGGTCACATCGCTGACGGGTGAAATCTCACCGGCAAACAGGGCATTACATAAGCTGCTCTTGCCCGAGCCAGTTTTACCCATGATGCCAATCACCGGCTCATAGTGAGTAAGCTGGTTTATCTGCTGCAGAATACGCTCTGATGCCCAGTGCGGCAGGCTAGAAAGTGAGTTCTGCAGCGACTGCAGACCTTCAGATTTTTTCATCACTACTCCTCTGAAATGAAAACAAAAAAGCAGAACCGTGAGGTTCTGCCGTTAATGAGGTATGTTCAGTTGAATGATATATATCTGTATATTTTTACAATGCGGATAGGCCATTTTGTGCCAAATATAGTCATTCACACCCTGAGAGCTGGATTCGTGAGCCGTTCTCACCAGCCTTATTTGCCTGGAAGGAGAGGGTGAAAGGTCAGGCGCGTCGCCCGGGCCCTCACAGGTTTGAACCTGAATACGCTCCAACGTATTGATTTAACATTGGGCAACTGCGAATCCCGCAAGGATCTGCCAGCCACGCGCCTGAAATTTCTGAAACTAACGCTTAAGTACATCGCCCTCTGATTCAGCAGGCCGCAGCAAGTGTATTTTTGAATCCGGATCTCATCCATTCGGGATAGCCCTGCCAGGCATCAAAACATGGCATGCGGTAAATACCTGTTACTGATGGCGATGAAATTCTTAGCATCTCAGGTTTTGTGCCCGACTCAGTTGGGAGTAAAGTGTCTTAAAATGATACAAAAAATATTGACTACCTTGTCTGAGGGATGGTGAATGGACGCCTGTATTCGTATTTACAGCGATGAAGACGATGTTCGGGAGTGATCTTGACCCGCCATCTCCGGACAGCTTTTGTATCTTAAGTTAACGATGTCCGCTGCCGCCGATATTCCCTCGGGGAGTGATATCCCAGCGCGCTGTGCGGGTGGTTTTCATTGTAATGTGTGAACGCTGCTGCAAGGTTTCGCAGGGCTGTTCTCACATCTGGTTTTGCCATGAACGCGATATAGTCTTCCTTCATCGTCTTCACGAACCGTTCGGCCATGCCATTGCTCTGCGGGCTGCTCACCGCTGTTGTACACGGCTCCAGATTCAGCTCTCTGGCGAACCTCCGCGTTTCATGCGCGGTATATGCTGAACCGTTATCCGTCAGCCATTGAACCGGTGTGGTCGGCAGCCCGTCGCCGAAGCGCTTTTTCCACCGACCTCAGCATCACATCCTGCACCGTCGAACTGTCGTAGCCTCCTGTGCTCGCTGCCCAGTCTATGGCTTCTCTGTCGCAGCAGTCCAGCGCGAACGTGACCCGCAGCTTCTCACCGTTGTCGCAGCCGAACTCGAAGCCATCTGAACACCAGCGCATATCGCTTTCTGCCACCGCGATTTTGCCCTTATGTTCACGCTTCGACCGCTCTGGTTTGTCATGCAGTAACAGCAGATTATGCTCGCTCATAAGCCGGTAAAGCCGTTTGGCGTTCACGGGGGGCAGTCCCTCTGTACGACGTTGCGTACGCAGGATGCCCCACACACGGCGATAGCCGTAACTGGGCATATCGCTGATGATATCGAGGATCTCTGACAGTATTTCAGCGTCTGCTTCGTCATCACGCCGGTTACAGCGCCTGTCCTGCCAGTCGGCAGAACGGTTAATTCGCAGTGACAGCTGCGCACGCGACACGCCCATGGTGCGGCTGACCAGGGCTATTCCCCGTCCTTTGGCAACAAGGGCGCGTGCGCTATCCATTTTCGCGACTGAGCGTACTCCACGGCTTCTTTCAGGATCTCAACTTCCATCGTCTTCTTGCCCAGCAGGCGCTGAAGCTCCCGGACCTGCTTCAGAGCAGCAGTAAGCTCAGAAGCTGGAACAACTTCTTCTCCGGCCGCAACGGCGGTGAGGCTGCCTTCCTGATATTGCTTCTTCCACTTAAACAGCAGGCTGGGCTGGATGCCATGCAGGCGGGCGACATGGGAGACATTCATGCCCGGCTCCATCGTCTGCTGGATAATGGCGATCTTCTCCTGAGGAGTTTTACGTTTACGGACTTCTTGTCCTAACAGGATCCCGGTCATCTCAAAATTGGCGTTAGTGTTAGACATATATTCAAGCCTATCTCTTATCTGGAGATACAGCTACTGTCTGGTGTTTCAGGGGGCTACATCAGGGAGAGAGCGCTGGCTCAGGACAACGCTCGGGATATTTATGCTCATGACTGCGGACAGTTGCCTTTTGGCACGCTTGACCCCAGAGCATTCGAATTAATCGTCCGGGATTTATTTGATGAGAAAAAGGTTGAGGCGACCTGGGACTGGTATGACACGGCCTTTCGGATAAACGATGGATCTGATAACGGCATCGACGTTCAACTGATGAAAGACCGAGTGATTGTGGGCATCGTGCAATGTAAACGGTACAGTTCGAAAGCGTTTACCATGCCAGAAGTTCGCGATGAGTGGATAAAAATCTGCCTTCGCAGTCTGCTGATAAGAGATTTGCTTCCTCCTGACGGTCTGCCATTTCGCTATATTCTCGTAGTTTCTGATAACGTTAATGGCGAAACACAGCAGTATTTCCAGCAAAACCCTACTGCGCTGGCCGATTTTATCGGCCGAAAAACGGATTACCTCAAAGCACTGGTTGCCGTCCGGGACAAATATGCGTTGCTCAGAAAATCCCCGCTACTTAAGGAAAAAACTGGACAGGCATTATATGACATGGTGCATCCGCAGTTTGAGCGACTGAATATTGAGCTTTACACCCGTGAATCGCTCTCGCCACTTGTGCGTGCGTCCGACAACCTCATGGGCATCTATTTTCGCCGTGAAGTGTATTTTTCTCAAAAGAGCGGTAATGGTGCCAACTTACTGATTTAGTGTACGATGGTGTTTTTGAGGTGCTCCCGTGGCTTCCATCTCCATCAGTTGTCCCTCCTGCTCAGCTACTGAAGGCGTGGTGCGTAACGGTAAAAGTACTGCCGGACATCAGCGCTATCTCTGCTCTCACTGCCGTAAAACATGGCAGCTACAGTTCACTTACACCGCCTCTCAGCCCGGTACACACCAGAAAATCATTGATATGGCCATGAATGGTGTTGGATGCCGGGCAACCGCCCGCATTATGGGCGTTGGCCTCAACACGATTTTACGTCACTTAAAAAACTCAGGCCGCAGTCGGTAACCTCGCGCATACAGCCGGGCAGTGATGTGATTGTCTGCGCTGAAATGGACGAACAGTGGGGCTACGTCGGTGCTAAATCACGTCAGCGCTGGCTGTTTTACGCGTATGACAGGATACGGAGGACGGTTGTGGCGCACGTCTTCGGTGAACGCACTCTGGCCACACTGGAGCGTCTTCTGAGCCTGCTGTCGGCCTTTGAGGTCGTGGTATGGATGACGGATGGCTGGCCGCTGTATGAATCCCGCCTGAAGGGAAAGCTGCACGTAATCAGCAAGCGTTACACTCAGCGAATTGAGCGGCATAACCTGAATCTGAGACAACATCTGGCAAGGCTGGGACGGAAGTCACTGTCGTTCTCAAAATCGGTGGAGCTGCATGACAAGGTCATCGGGCATTATCTGAACATAAAACACTATCAGTAAGTTGGAGTCATTACCCGCTGACGATAACGCTCTGGAAAACACAAACCGATGAGCCCGTTAAATTCGATCGTAAAACGAATATAGGGCTCCATCACTTAGCTTTACGGGTCGAAAATAAGGGGGAACTGTTCCAGCTTCTTGATGTATTAAAGGCAAATCAGATTGAAGTTGAATTTGAGCCAACCTTTATCAGAGAGGGGCCGTCAATGCATATGATGTGTTACGAACCCAGCGGGATAAGAATTGAATTTTATTACCCTGGATAAGGGTAATTAAAACAGTCTCAGTCTGGAACACTGGAAATTACGTATCGTATTTCCTGCGCTGTCCGCAAATCTGCTAGCGTATCAATATCATACGTAATTCCAATATCAGATAGCCAGACATCCCCCACATCCCCCCGCCGTCGCGCATCCATCACTATCTCCTTTGCCCCCACATCGCCCTTTAGCGCCAGCAACGCCTCGCCGTATTCCCGCCGAAACCCCACCGGGTGCCCCGCCTGTTGCTGATAGTAAGGCACGACACCCCCTTTTTCCCTAAGCCCTTCAGCAACCCTCAGCAAAGAGGCTGGCTGAATCAGCGGCAGGTCCGCAGGCAGAATCAACCACCCCGACGCCTCAGAAGTCGCCTGGACCCCAAGCGAAATCGACTCGCCCATGCCACCCGTGCCGCCCTCGGGCCTGACAAGATGCCAGGGCATGTGCGCGGCTTCCACCGCCTGAATCACATGCGCCAGCACGGTTTGACCGCCCAACAGCGCATCCAGCTTATGGCTTTCGCCTCCCGAGGCCAGAAAGCGTTCGCCGTGTCCGGCGGCGAGAATAATCACGACCGGCGAGGGCATTAACGGTCGTCCTGGCGCAGGCGCGCGGCAGCCACGTCTGCCAGAACGGACAGGGCGAGGGTGCGCGCATCCCGGGCTTTCGGGAAAATGCCGATCGGGGCCTTAATGCGATCTATCTCTTCCTCCCGCCAGCCCAGCTCGCTGAGCTTTTGCCGTCGCTGACTGTGGGTTCGCTGGCTGCCCAGGGCGCCGATGTAAAATGGATTAGCGTCGCGGGCGGCCTGCAGGACGGGCAACTCCCGGTGAAGATCGTGCCACAGCAGGATCACCGCCGTGTCGGCATCAATGTGCGAAGCATGATTCCCGAAGCAGGGGTCGAAATGACAAATGTCATACCCTGCCGTCGCCGCGAGTTCCGCCGTCGCCTGCGCTTCGATAGACCCGCCGTGGATCAACACCCGCACGCAAGGATGGAAACCAATTTCGATATTCTGGTTATGCCAGCCGGTGAGGGTTGGCGCGGGTAGGCAGGTGAGCGTCCGGGTCTGCGGGCTGTAGCGCAACCCGGCGGGCTGGCGCTGCTCGAGGCAGTTCAGCACCGCCAGCAGCGGCTGCGCGGAACGCAGCTTATGAATGGACAGCGTGATCCCACCTCCGCAGGGGAGGACAATATCGAAATACGGCGAGCCCTGACCATAACGCACCTCGCGATCCTCTCCTGTCGCGATGACCTCCAGCGCCTCAAAGGCCGCCGCCGCTTCGACGCATCCCCCGGAGACAAAGCCACAGTACTGGCCGTCCTCGCGCACCACCATCTGCGCCCCCAGGGATCGCGCCGCGCCGCCGCGTATCTCGGTCAGCATCACCAGCGCCGCCTCTTTACCGGACATCAGGGACTCTACCGCGAAGCGCAATATCTCCCGGCTGTCGTCAGTCAGAAACGCCCGTTCCGGCGTCCGGCGCAGATCGTCCGCCAGATTAAAAAGTTGGGGCATTGTTCCTCCTTAAACCGCATCCGGCAGGTCGGCGATCAGTTTATCCAGGGTGATGGGATAATCCCGGACTCGCACCCCCGTCGCGTTATACACCGCATTGGCAATGGCCGCACCCACGCCGCACAGGCCCAGCTCGCCCACACCTTTGGCCTTCATCGGGGAGGAGACAGGGTCGGTGTCATCCAGGAAAATCACCTTCTGCTCGGGAATATCGGCATGGACCGGGACTTCATATCCCGCCATGTCGTGGTTGACGAAATAGCCCAGGCGGGTATCCACCGCCAGCTCTTCCATCAGCGCCGCGCCCAGCCCCATGGTCATCGCGCCTATCACCTGGCTGCGGGCGGTTTTCGGGTTCAGGATGCGTCCGGCCGCGCACACCGCGAGCATGCGACGCACCCGCACCTCTCCGGTCGCACTGTCCACGCCCACCTCGATGAAATGTCCGGCAAAGGTCGACTGCTGATACTGCTTATCGAGATCGCCGAACTCGATACCGTCTTCGGCGGTCAGCGTGCCGTGGACGGCGGCCTCAGCAATGTTCGCGCTGCGGGTATCAGTCGTTATCTTGCCGTCGCTGAACTGCGCCTGGTCTGGATCGAAACCCAGCTTTGTGGCAATGGCTTCGCGTAGCTTGACGCAGGCGGCATAGACCCCCGAGGTGGAGGTGTTCGCGCCCCACTGGCCGCCAGAACCGGCGGAGACCGGGAAGCTGGAATCACCGAGGTGAACCGTCACCTTTTCCAACGGCACGCCCAGCATCTCCGCCGCCGTCTGGGCGATGATGGTATAGCTCCCGGTGCCGATATCGGTCATGTCGGTTTCTACCGTCAGGTTTCCGGCGGCGTCCAGATGCACCCGGGCGGCGGATTTATCTAACAGGTTATTACGAAAACCGGCCGCCATGCCGATGCCCACCAGCCAGCGCCCGTCGCGAACCTGCCCGGGCGTCGCGTTGCGCTGTTTCCAGCCGAACTCCTCGGCACCGGTACGCAGGCACTCGATAAGCTGACGACGTGAAAAAGGCCGGCTGGGATCGGCCGGATCGACCTGAGTGTCATTGAGGATGCGGAATTCAACCGGATCGACGCCCGCTTTTTCCGCCATTTCGTCGATGGCGATCTCCAGCGCCATCATACCCGGCGCTTCGCCGGGCGCGCGCATGGCGTTGCCTTCAGGAAGATCCAGCTTTGCCAGCCGCAGGCCGGTATGGCGATTCGCGCCAGCGTAGAGCAGCTCCGTCTGCTGAACCGCCGTCTCCGGCGTGCCGCCGGGAAGATTACCGGACCAGCTGTCATGCGCGATGGCGGTAATTTTCCCGGCGCTGTCAGTCCCGATACGGATATGTTGAATGGTGGCCGGACGGTGGGTGGTGTTATTGGGGATCGTCGGTCGCGACAGCATCACTTTAACCGGGCGCTTGATGGCCCGGGCAGCCAGCGCGGCCAGCAGGGCATCGCTTCGCAGGAACAGCTTGCCGCCAAAGCCGCCGCCGATATAGGGGGAGATAACACGCACATTCTCCTGCGGGATCTTCAGGGTCTCCGCCAGGTCGGTGCGGCACCAGGCCACCATCTGGTTGGAGGTCCAGAGGGTCACCTTGTCGCCCTCCCAGGCGGCCATCGAGGCGTGCGGCTCCATCGCCATATGGCTCTGATCGGGGGTGGTGTAAGTGGCATCCAGCTTCACCGCGGCGGCGGAAAAGGCGGATTCAAAATCCCCGGTATTTTTATCGGGCGTATCCTCGGGAGGCTGTTTGACGGCGGGTTTTTCCTCCGCCAGCGAGTAAGATCCCTTTTCACGCCGGTAGCTAACCTGCACCAGCGACGCCGCCGCCCGGGCCTGCTCAAAGGTCTCTGCCACCACCAGCGCAACGGCTTGATGGTAGTGCTCTATCTTCGGGCCACCCAACAGCGTGGCCGCGTTTCTTTCGCCTTTACCGAGCTCGCCCGCGTTACTGGCGGTGATTACCGTTAACACGCCTGGCGCATTTTTCGCAGCATGAGTGTCGATAGTCGTTATCTCGCCTTTGGCGATCGCGGAGCCGACGACATAGCCATAGGCCGCGTTGGGCGCCTTATCATGCCACTCGTAGGCGTAGTGCGCCGTGCCGGTGGTTTTTAATGAACCATCAATACGATCCCGGGGCTGACCGACCACCCTCAGCTGATCGATCGGGTTTTCACCTGCTGGTTTATCGAATTTCATACCACAGCCCTCGCTTCTGTCAGCACGGAGGCAAGCGTTCGCTTCGCCAGGGTTAATTTGAACGCGTTTTCAGGCGTCGGGTGAGCGTCGGCAAACAGCGCGTCATAGACGGCCTGTGCGCCCTGGGGGATCAGCGCATCGGCCTGCTCAACCCGCCAGGGTTTATGGGCCACGCCGCCCAGGGCGACGCGTCCACTGCCGTCCGGCTGGACAATCGCGGCGACCGAGACCAACGCAAAGGCGTAGGAGGCGCGATCGCGGACTTTACGGTAGATGTGCTGCCCGCCTACGGGCGGCGGCAGGGTGACGGCGGTGATCAGCTCTCCCGGCGTCAGAACGGTTTCAATATGGGGCGTTTTCCCGGGGGCGCGATAAAAGTCGGCCAGCGGGATGTTGCGCGCCTTGCCGTCGGCGGAAATGGTTTCCACTACCGCATCCAGCAGGCGCATTGCGACAGGCATGTCGCCCGGATGCGTGGCAATGCAGGCTTCGCTGCCGCCCACCACCGCGTGCTGGCGGCTAAAGCCCTCAAGCGCCGCGCAGCCGCTGCCGGGAAGGCGTTTGTTGCAGGGCTGGTTGGTGTCGTAAAAATAGGGGCAGCGCGTACGTTGCAGGAGATTACCTGCCGTGGTGGCCTGGTTGCGTAACTGCCCGGAAGCGCCCGCAAGTAGCGCCCGGGAAAGGACGGCATAGTCACGGCGCACGCGTTCATCGGCGGCCAGATCGGTGTTACGCACCAGGGCACCAATGCGCAGACCCCCTTCGTCAGTCGCGACAATGTCGTCGAGGCCAAGGCCGTTCACGTCGATCAGATGGGTAGGGGTTTCGATCTCCAGCTTCATCAGATCGAGCAGATTGGTGCCCCCGGCGATAAATTTTGCGCCGCTTTTAGCCTGGGCGCTGGCAGCGGCCTCGGCCGGGGTTTTTACCTTCTCGTATGTAAAGGCCTTCATGATTTGAGCTCCCCCGCGGCGTCTTCGATGGCGTCCAGAATGTTGGCGTACGCGCCGCAGCGACAGATGTTGCCGCTCATGCGTTCGCGAATTTCATCCGCATTCATTTGTGGAGGGGAGACCAGATCGAGCGTGACGTGGCTGGGAATACCCGCCTCGATCTCTTTCAGTACCGCGACAGAAGAGCAGATCTGCCCTGATGTGCAGTACCCGCACTGGAAACCATCATGTTTGATAAATGCCGCCTGCATGGGATGCAGATTGTCAGGCGTGCCCAGCCCTTCGATGGTGGTGATGTCGGCATCCTGATGCATGACAGCCAGCGTCAGACAGGCGTTAATCCGGCGGCCATCCACCAGGACGGTACAGGCCCCGCACTGTCCGTGGTCGCAGCCTTTTTTGGTGCCGGTCAGCTGCAAATTCTCGCGCAGCGCATCCAACAGGGTGGTGCGCGTATCGACCTCAAGTTGCTGACTTTTGCCGTTCACGCGCAGCGTCAGGGGCAAGATCTCGGGCGGTGGCGTGACCGCGGGCTCGCCCTCGGCCAGTGCGCCACAAGGGTAAACTGCCGCGGTTGCCGCCGCTGCAGCACTGACTTTTATCAGATCCCGTCGGGAGAGGCTGAAATCGTGTTTCTGTCCGTCTTCAGGATATTCGCCTTGGTTGCTCATGCCAGGCCTCCGGTATTTAAAGGGGGATAAAAAGAAAGAGGGCGCGACTGTGTCGTCTGTTTTTTAAACGTTAAGCATAGACGGCGATGCGGGCGGGATTATTCTTAAATCGTGAATGCCATGCACCAGACTATTGTTTATAGGGCGCATGGCTGGTGCGTTGTTACCAGTATCTCCCCCAAACCTGTCGCACTCGAGTCAATAGCTCAAGATAGTAATAATCTCCCCAGCTACAGCACTCATCCACGCCGATCCCCGCCGGCATGTGGTAAACCGAATGCTTAAGCAGCCCCTCGCACGGATCCTCTTCATCAGCCAGATAGTTATCCGTCAGCGACTGAATAATTCGCAGCGCCATCTCTTCATAATGAGCCCGGTGTTCGTCCAGCACCGGTAAGACGTTAACCAGCTCAAGCAGACCGCAGGCGGCGATGGCCGCCGCAGAGCTGTCGCGTGGCGCATCGGTGCCCAGCAGCGCCAGATCCCAGTGGCAGACATCATCCTCCGGCAGGCGGTTGATAAAATAGTGCGCCAGGCTGCGGGTGAGGGGGACCAGTTGCTTATCGCCCGTGTAGAGGTAGCTGAGCATAAAGCCATAGATGGCCCATGCCTGGCCTCGGGACCAGCACGAGGTATCGCTGTATCCCTGATGCGTATCACCAGAACGCGGTTCACCGGTTACTACATCCATATAGAAGGTGTGGAAGGTGGAGGCATCCGGGCGCACGATGTATTTTGCTGCCTGCCGGGCATGTGCCGCCGCGGCCTCGGCATAACGCGCATCGCCGGTCTGTTCGCTGGCCCAGTACAGAAGCGGCAGGTTCATATTGCAGTCGATGATCATCCGCCCCTGCTGTGCCGGGTCGTTCAGATCGCCCCATGCCTGGATGATTTTAGCCACCGGGTGATAGCGCTCCATCAGAATGTCCGCTGCCAGCAGGGCAGTCTGACGGGCCGTCTCATTCCCCGTTAAGCGCCAGGCGTTAACACAGGAGAGCGAATAGAGAAACCCCAGATCGTGGGTTGCCGTTTCAATGCGCTGCTCAAGTCGTTCGGCAAAGGAGGGCAAATAGCGCTCCGCCGCCTGGCGGTATTTCTCCTCGCCGGTCAACTCCCAGGCCAGCCACAGCTGACCGGTCCAGAAGCTGGTGGTCCATTGGGTATTGGCAGAAGGGGTCCATTTTCCCCCTTCACAGGCTTCATTGGGGAATTTATCCCCCATCGTCACGATCGTTTTGTCCAGTCTGCGCGTGATGCGCGCTATCGCATCATCCACCTTGCGGCGCAGCAGCAGGCGATCAACCTGATGCAGTTCAATTGGGCGCAGTGACTCGGTCACAACTTTTGCAGTGACTGCAGAACGGGTCATAGTTTGTCCTCAGATTAGTGTTTTACCGGCCCCACCGGAGAAGGTTTCAGTTCAGGGGAAAAGGTGTCGGTCACGCCGCGTGCAGACTTGCACGGCGAGAGGGTAAAGGCGGAGATAAGGGTAAACAGCAGGGCGCAGCCGCCCATCATCAGGTAAGTTTGCTCGAAGCCAATTTTCTCATACAGATAGCCCGCAGGCGGCGCTACCACCACCGAGCCCACGTAGACCATGGCCTGATAACCAAGCAGATACATGGTGGCATTGACTTTCTTATGGAAATGCTCGGCGATGTATTTGAAAACTGAAATCAGCAGCAGGGCGATTTCCACGCCATACAGCGGCTTGATAATGGAGATCATCAGGGGATCCGAGGTAAGGCCGGAGGCTATGAGGCGTATCCCCACCACCAGGCCGCACAGCAACAGCCCTTTTTTAGCACCAAAATGATTCACCACCGCCGGGATAAACATCATCATGACAAATTCGATACCTGCCTGCAGGGTGCCCAGATAGCCGTACCAGGCATTGCCTTGCTGTTTGGTATCGAAAAAGGAGACGAAATAGCGCGGGAACTGCTGTTCGGCGACAAACATCATCCAGGCCACGCCGGCCACGTACAGACTGAACATCCAGAACTTCTGATTTTTCAGCAGGGCAATGACATCGGTAAACACGATGCGGTTGTCGGCAATCACGTTGTTATTGCGCAGCTGCTCATCGCCTATTTTAAGGCTCATGAGCACAAGCAGCATCAGGACCGAGGTACCGCTGCTGACAAGAAAGTTAGCCAGCGGGGTGATATTAAACAGCACGCCGGATACCGATGCTGCCAGCGCCCAGCCCAGCGAGCCCCACATACGGATCCGGCCAAACTCCAGGCCATACAGACGACTAAAGCGATCGGCATAGGATTCCGCGGCCGCGACGCCGGCATACCAGCCAAGGCTCAGCCAGAAAGCGCCTACCACGATGCCGATTGTGGTGTGGGTTAACAGCAGAGGCTGGTAAACCGTCACAAAAAACGGTGCCATCAGGGCCGAGATGGCGCAGACAAAATAGAGCAACCATTTGCTCATGCCTATTTTGTCCATGATGTAGCCATATACCGGTTTAAGGATCACCGCAAAGGCACCGTTAATCGCAAATACGCTGCCTATAGTTATGCTGTCTAATCCCACTTTCTGGCTCAGCCATAAGGCATATAAACCAAAGCTGGAGGACCAGGTAAAAAAATAGAGAAAAATAAAACCACTCATTTTAATTTGTGCGGTACGAACGGATGAGGACAGAGCCATCATTATTTCTCCTGATTACTCATACAGATTTTATTGCGTGTGGCAGGCACACGATGAGCGAATCCTGGTGGATCTTCGTCATTTCTCCGAGTGAGCAGCCTCACAAAAATAATCCGTTATTTAAATAATGTTGGATTTAATCCCGTTCACAGCAATATTTTATAAATCATGGCATAAAAACTTAAATCTGTTGCGCTGGGTGAAAATGCACGAACAACAATTAATGGAGCGCATCGCGCTGAATGATGACGCCATGGCCCTCTACCGCCCGCGCGGCTCCAGCGCTCTGTATTATCACTGGCACCAGTGTGTTGAATTTCTGTATGTGTCAGAAGGATATGGCATTGTGGTGGTCGATAATCGCCATTACACCGCGCGGCCCGGGCGACTGTTTATCTTTCCCCCTTTCCGGCTGCACAAGGTGCATGTTGAGGCCAGCGAAAGCAATCGCTACTACCGCACGACCATGCATATAGAGCAGTCTTCGGTGATTGCCGCGCTGCGGGATTTTCCTCGCCATCAGGCGCAATTTACGGCCCTGGCGGCCAGCAATGTTCCCGCGCAGGCGTACGATCTCAGCGAGCGCGCAGAGATGATGGCCTGTATCCTCGATCGGTTTTGCGAACGCGACAGCAGCAGCCAGTCACAGGCCAGTGAGGTAGCGTTTCTGGTGATGCAGATAATGGCCTTTCTTCCCGAACAGCCGCAGGCACCACTGCCGCAGCAGCACACCGTGGCGGCGCAGATCATGCAATGGGTGGAGAACCATTATCAGGAGAAGTTTTCTCTGGATGACCTTGCCAGCGCCATCGGCCTGTCACGCAGTTACACATCACGCATCTTCCGTCAGCAAACCGGCGGCAGCATCCACGAATACTTACTCACCCGCCGTATCAAAAAAAGCTGTGATTTGCTTCGCATGTCGTCAATGAGCATCAATGCGATCGCCGAAGAGGTTGGGTTCACCGAGATGACCTATTTTATTACCTGCTTTAAGAAGCGGATCGGGCAGACGCCCCTACAGTATCGCAAACAGCATCTTGCACCGGATGTGCGTCAGGTATAATCGTCCATCCTTTGGCCTGCATGGCCATATGCGCTGACAATGCGTAAAGATAGCCGGCCACCTTCAAAAATTTTTTTAACTTCAAAACAGCTTTTTAATTTGATTTCTGAGGCGTAATATCCACAACAATTAAGTTGATTAGGATGATTCTCAAGGATGAGCCGTTCAAATACTCTTTTTATCGACGGACACAAAGCTCACGTGACCTACGATCCCGTGATTGATATGTTTCGTGGTGTCTTTCTGCATACCAAAAGTGAAGCCCGTTTTATGGCGAGCGATGTAAAAGAACTGAAAGTCGCCGCCCGGGATGCGCTGGATAGCTATCTGTTCACCTGTCATACCTCTGGGGTAAAACCGTTCCATCAGCGATCGCTGATGACGTTGCTCAGGTTACAGCGTTTCAAAGCTATTATGCATTGATCTGTTCTGACGGCGGATGCCTCCCGCCGTCATTCACTCATCTGCGCGTAAACTGCTGCTCGGTAATAGAGCTACCCCACTGATCGCCTTGCCACTCTTTCGCTAATTCAAAGCCGAATGACTCATACAAGCGCCGTGCCGCCGCCAGCTTATTAAAGGTCCACAGCTGAACCGCAGAGAACTGCTTCTCATCGCAAAATTTCATCGCTTCGGCAATCAGCTTTCGGCCCACGCCGCCGCCGCGACAGCCATCGTCAAGGATGAACCAGCGCAGATGCGCCTCATTGTTTCCCAGATCTTCGCCATCAATAGCGACAGATCCGACGATGCGCCCGTTGAGCATTGCCAGCCAGATCTGATTGTCCGTGTTATCCAGACGCCCTGAAAATTCCGCCAGGCCCGCGGCGACTTTACTCTCAAAGAAGCTGCCGAAATTGTGTTCGCGAGCATAAAAGCTGCCGTGCATTTCCGTTATGCGGCCAATCATGCCCGGGTGATAGCCAGAGACAATTTCGATGGCGCTTCTGGTGTTCAGGTCGGCATCATCGCGGCAGGCTTTCAGGGCGCTGGCATAGACGCCAAGACCCTCGGAAACGATGCGCTGCTGGCTGGCGTCCATTTTTTGCAGGGCTGAAATGACGCGTTCATTGCCGTAGGCATTAATCTTCCGTACCGTTTGTTTGCCCTGTGGGCTAAGGCTCAGCTGCTTGAACCGTGCATCTTCCGTGGAGGGAGTTTCTTCCAGCTCGCCGGCCTTAATCAGTTTGGCGAGCATCCGGCTGACGCTGGATTTCTCAAGCCCCAGAACCTGCACTATCTGGGCTGCCGTCATTGAGCCCCGGGCCTCCATTTCCAGCAGGGTATGCACCACTGAAGGGGAGTAGTCCGTTGCCGCCAGCGTCTGGTTCATAAAGCCGAGCTCCCGCACCATCAGGCGCGACGAGATACGGATGTCTTCAACAATCGATGATTCAGCCATCATTAACCTTAACCTGTAAAATATAGTTGTACTATACAACCATGTTTCACAAGTGGCTGTCAATTAAGGCCAGAACCGCCACGCTGCCAGCAGCACCGCGACGTTAAGTATCACGCTGAGCATAAACCGGGTCTTAAACGGCTGTTTCTGGGTTTTATGGCGAAACAGCTGCTGGCCGAGTATCGCCCCCGGCCAGCCACCTACCACGCCAAATATCAGCAACGTGGCTTCAGGCACCCGGCGCCAGGCCTTACGGGCCGCCATTTTATCCGCGCCATAGATAACGAACGTCAGCACGCTGGCAAGTACAAACCAAATTGGCAAAGGGTGTGGCAGCGATGCACTGCCCGCAGCGGCGAGGGCCAGAAGAAAGTAACAGAGGTAATTAAGATTCATAGGACAGCTACGGCATGAGCGAAAACAGGGAGGGCAATGATACGCGATTCTACGGGGAGAGGAATCGCGTCATACCGATCACCCCGCCTCCAGCCCTCCGAAGCTGACAATCCTTGAACGCCCCAGCTCCTTCGCCCGGTACAGCGCCACGTCGGCGGCGCGCAGCAGGGCATCGCTCTGGGCGTGCTGCGGATAGCTGGCGATACCAATCGACACATCCACCGTGCCAATCTCCGCCAGCTCATAGCGCAGCGCCAGGCCGTGCACGTTGGTATGAATTTCGGAAGCGCAGGCAAAGGCCGCCGCCTCGTCCGCCCCTGGAAGCAGGACCAGAAACTCCTCCCCGCCATAGCGAAACGCCATCCCCTTGTTGCTCACCGCCCGCTGCACCACCGTCGCTACGCTTTTAATCACCAGATCGCCGGCATCGTGACCAAACTTGTCGTTAATGGCTTTGAAGTGGTCGATATCGATCATCATACAGCTTACCGGCTGCCCGGTATGCTGCGCCTGGCTCATCTGGGTGCGCAGGGCATCGTCCAGATGATGACGATTACGCAGATTGGTCAGCGGATCGAATAACGCTTTCTCCAGCAGGGCATCGCGCAGGCGCTGGTTGGCCAGCGCCAGGCCGAGGGCCTCAGCCATCAGTTCCAGATAGGCGCGGGACGGAGCCATTGCCGGGGTGACGTTCTGGAACGAGAGCAGGCCGATGGTCTCGCCCTGGGCAATCAGCGGTACGCAGAGTGAATGACTGGCGCAGGCGTCGGGCAGGTGATAGCAGGTAATATCCGGCTCGCCGGTCACCGGAGGATGGCTCTGTCCGCGGCGCACCGCCCAGCACTGGTCCGGGTGGAAGGGTTCGGACTCACCCTGCGGGTCGAGCCATTCGGCGGCGCAGTGCATCTGCCACGGATCCCGTTCGAGAAGCCAGAGCCGTCCGGGAATGCCCGGGGCAATGCCGGGCGCAAACAGCCGCGCCACGTTCAGGACATCTTCGACGGACTCGCAGCCCTGCAGGCGCTGGGTCATGCGCGCCAGCAGCTCGCGGATCGCCCAGTCGGCATCACGCTCCTGTTCCAGCCGCTGTCGCACAAGGCCGTTTTCGCGAAAGATACGGATCGCCTGTGCCATATCGCCAATCTCATCGATCTGGCGGTAGTCCGGGGCTTCCACCGCATAATCCTGCGACGCCAGCCGGTTGACCACATCGCTCAGGCGTACCACCGGGCGCAGCACCCGGCGTTTAAGGATAAAACCGAGCACAAACAAAAACATCAGCGCGGTCAGGCCGACCATCACCTCCGAGAGCGTCCGCAGCCCGCGGGATTTTACCGTGGCATCGTCAATCGCCGCGTCGGTACGCCTGTCCAGCATCTGACGAAAATGGTCGAGCTGATTCTGTACCTGCTCCAGCTCGTTCTCATAACGCTCGCCATACATCAGCGCGATGGCTTGGGGTTGCTCCCCGCGCCCCACGCTGGCGATAGCGCTCTGCTGCTCATCCTGCAGTGCATCGGCCACCTGCAAACCTTCATGCAGCAGCGCCAGCTCATCCTCACTGGCGCCCACGTCTTTCAGCTTCTGCAGACGATGCTCAATCCCGGCCATGGATGCCGCTTTCTGGCGGTACTCGTCGGCCGTCGCAGGATCCTGTTTGATGACGTACAGCCGCGCCAGGTCAGAGAGCGCCCAGGCGTCGGTCTCCACCTCTTCGGTGAGCCGATCGAATATATAGCGCTGTTCAACGGCCTGCCGCTCAACGTTTTCGGCGCTGGAGGCCATCAACATGGCCACCCCGGAAGCGAGGGTCAGGCAGACCGTGGCGCCGTATGCCCAGTTAGTGATGGTGGCGATACGCACGGCTTATTCCTTTTTCATAAATCAGGGGAATTTTTCCCTTCTTCGATAATCGCGTCGTCAATCTCTTCGGCATTACCGGCATGATCGCGACCCGAGAGCAGGTTCCAGCAGGCGATAAACAGCGCGGCGATGAGCGGACCAATCACAAAGCCGTTGATACCGTAAATCTCCATCCCACCGAGGGTGGTGATGAGGATGAGGTAGTCGGGCATTTTGGTGTCTTTCCCCACCAGCAGCGGACGCAGGAGGTTATCCACCAGGCCCACCACCAGCACAAAGAACCCGACGATAAACAGGCCCTGCCACAGCTGATGGGTGGCGAAGAGGAATATGGCCGCCGGTACCCAGACGATGGCCGAGCCGACCGCCGGGATCAGCGACAGGAACGCTATCAGCGCGCCCCACAAGATGCTGCCGTTAATACCGACGAACCAGAAGGCGAGCCCGCCCAGCCCCCCCTGGACAATGGCCACCACGGCTGTGCCCTTCACCGTCGCTCGGGCGACCCCGGCGAACTTGGCAAACAGATGGTGTTTGGCGAAATTCGACAGCGGCAGGCTGTCGAGGATCTGGCGCACCAGCCAGGGGCCATCTTTCAGCAGGAAAAACAGCAGATAGACCATCACACCAAAGCTGATGGCGAAGCCAAAGGTGCCTTTACCGATCAGGAACGCACTTCCGGCGAGGTATTGCCCGCCTCTTAATGCCGCGTCAGAGAGCTTCTGCTGGATCTGCGAGGCGGTATCCAGGTCATGCTCGATCATCAGCGCGCGCAGCCAGCCGGGCAGGTGAGAGAACAGGCTCGCGAACACCCCGGAAAACTGGGTGTCGTTCTGCTGCAGGCGCGTGTAAACGATATTGAGTTCAAAGGCTAACGAGGAAAAGATCACCATCAAGGGAATAAAGACAATCAGGCAGATAAGCAGCACGCTTACCAGCGACGCCAGCCCGTTGCGATCCCCCATCCGGATACGCAGCGTGTTTTTAACCGGGTAGAAAATCACTGCCAGGATCGCGGCCCACAGGATCGCCGAGAAGTAGGGCGACAGGACATCAAAAAACGCCCAGGTAACAAGCAGGAGTATGAGAATGAAAAACCCTTTGGTCAGTCCGTTAAATCGCATTAGCTCATCCTTTATTAATGAAACACTACGACTATAGAGTGTTTTGCGTAATTTAACATATTGCGATATGACGCCGGGTGGCGGCTGCGCCTTACCTGGCCTACGTGGATTAGTAGGCCCGCGCAAGCGCAGCGCCGCCGGGCGACAGGCCGCAACGCCCGTCAGTTTAGCGTGTAAAAAACAGATACCACTTTCGCCTGACCGACGGGATGACCGGCGCGGTGCATGCTGTAAGTACCGGCTTGCAGGAGGTGTCCTATGGCATGGCGACCCTATCTTTACGTGATTTACACGGTGCGGCCCCGGCTGAGCGCCCGCCGCGCGCGTCTTCGTCTGGTGCATGGCTAGCAATTTGTTAACAATCGCGGTATAAAAACACCTTCTTTGGATGTTTAGATGTCCATACGTATAGAAGGTGATATGCAAACACAACAAAACGGGCAGCTACAGCGCACCATGAAGACCCGCCATCTGATCATGCTCTCCCTCGGCGGCGTGATTGGTACCGGGCTGTTTTTCAATACGGGATACATTATTTCCACCACCGGGGCGGCGGGGACGCTGCTGGCCTATCTGATTGGCGCGCTGGTGGTCTGGCTGGTGATGCAGTGCCTTGGCGAACTCTCCGTGGCGATGCCGGTGACCGGCGCCTTCCACGTCTATGCCGCGCGCTATCTCGGCCCGGCGACCGGCTACACCGTGGCGTGGCTCTACTGGCTCACCTGGACGGTGGCGCTGGGATCGAGCTTTACCGCCGCCGGATTCTGCATGCAGTACTGGTTCCCACAGGTGCCGGTCTGGGTCTGGTGTGTGGTCTTCTGCGCGGTGATTTTCGCCCTCAACGTTATCTCGACCCGCTTCTTTGCCGAAGGCGAGTTCTGGTTCTCGCTGGTGAAAGTCATCACCATCATCGCCTTTATTATCCTCGGCGGGGCGGCGATCTTTGGCTTTATCCCGATGCAGGATGGTTCTCCCGCGCCGGGGCTGAGCAACATCACCGCTGAAGGCTGGTTCCCGCACGGCGGGCTGCCGATCCTGATGACCATGGTGGCGGTTAACTTTGCCTTCTCCGGCACCGAGCTGATCGGCATTGCGGCGGGTGAAACCGAAAATCCGCACAAGGTGATCCCTGTCGCCATCCGCACCACCATTGCCCGTCTGATCATCTTCTTTATCGGCACCGTCTTCGTGCTGGCGGCGCTGATCCCGATGCAGCAGGCCGGGGTGGAGAAAAGTCCGTTCGTGCTGGTGTTTGAGAAGGTCGGCATTCCGTATGCCGCGGATATCGTTAACTTCGTGATCCTGACGGCGATCCTCTCGGCGGCCAACTCCGGGCTGTACGCCTCAGGGCGCATGCTGTGGTCATTGTCGAACGAGAAAACCCTGCCGCGCTGCTTTGCCCGGGTGAACAAAAACGGCGTGCCGCTGACGGCGCTGTCGGTGTCGATGCTCGGCGGCGTGCTGGCGCTCTTTTCCAGCGTAGTGGCCCCGGACACGGTGTTTGTCGCCCTGTCGGCCATCTCGGGCTTTGCGGTGGTGGCGGTGTGGATCAGCATCTGCGCCTCGCACTTTGTCTTCCGCCGCCGTCATTTGCAGGCCGGTAAACCGCTCGGCGACTTACACTACCGCGCCCCCTGGTATCCGCTGGTGCCGGTGCTGGGCTTTATTCTGTGCCTGGTGGCCTGCGTCGGTCTGGCCTTTGACCCGAGCCAGCGCATTGCCCTTTACTGTGGGCTGCCGTTTGTGGCGCTGTGCTATGGCGCGTACTACCTTACTCAAAATCTGAAATCCCAGGAGCCTGAACATGTCGCAGAATAATCCGCTTACCGCCCTCCTTGAGACCCAGCCGTTTGTGGTGCTGGACGGGGCGATGGCAACGGAACTGGAAGCGCGCGGCTGTAACCTGGCCGACAGCCTGTGGTCGGCCAAAGTGTTAATGGAAAACCCGGAGCTGATCCGCGACGTGCATCTCGACTACTTCCGCGCCGGAGCGCAGGTGGCGATCACCGCCAGCTATCAGGCCACCCCGGACGGCTTTGCCGCCCGCGGGCTGGACGAGGCGCAGTCCCGGGCGCTGATCGGTAAAAGCGTCGAGCTGGCCCGCAAGGCGCGGGAGGCGTATCTGGCAGAAAATCCGCAGGCCGGCGCGCTGCTGGTCGCGGGCTCGGTCGGGCCTTATGGGGCTTATCTGGCCGACGGGTCGGAATACCGCGGCGACTACGTGCGTAGTGCTGAAGTGTTTCAGGCGTTTCACCGCCCGCGGGTGGAAGCGCTGCTGGATGCCGGAGCCGACCTGCTGGCCTGCGAAACCCTGCCGTCGTTTGCTGAGATGAAGGCGCTGGCGGAGCTGCTGACGGCATACCCGCGCGCCCGGGCGTGGTTCTCGTTCACCCTGCGCGACAGCGAGCACCTGAGCGACGGCACCCCGCTGCGCGAGGTGGTGTCGGTGCTGGCGAACTATCCACAGATTGTTGCCCTTGGCATTAACTGTATCGCGCTGGAGAAAACCACTGCCGCGCTGCAACATCTGCAGAGCCTGACCGCGCTGCCGCTGGTGGTCTACCCGAACTCGGGCGAGCATTACGATGCGGTGAGCAAAACCTGGCATCACCACGGCGAAGCCTGCGAAACGCTGGCGGGGTATCTGCCGCAGTGGTTAGCGGCAGGCGCGAAGCTGATCGGCGGGTGCTGCCGCACGACGCCGAAGGATATTGCAGAGCTGAACGCACAGCGCTGAGTTTTTGCCGGGTGGCGGCTGCGCCTTACCCGGCCTACGAAAGGCTCGAACCGTAGGCCCGGCAAGCGCAGCGCCGCTGGGCATCAATCACCGCACCTCTGCTTACGCCAGCAGTTCAATCACCCCTTCATCTGTTCTGATCCAGCGCGGCATCTTAAGCGTATCGGCGTAGAAGCTGACCAGTTCTCCCAGCAGATCCTGGATGACTCTTTCCGCGTCCGGAGTGAGTGAGCCACCGATCAGCTGCTGGGTCAGTACCTGGCAATAGCGCCCCAGTTGATCGGCTTCGGGCTCAAACAGAGGAAGACGGGTCGGGAAATCGTCTACCGTCAGGCTTTCTTTTAACGCCTCCGGAACCGGCTCGAGCAGCGTGGGTTGCAGCAGCGACAGACAGGCCGCAAGTCGTCCGTAAAGGGCGAATTTTTCTGCGGGAACGTTTGAACCACCACCGGAGAGGCTAATCTCGCGGGTGGTGGCGCCGAACGGAGTTAGCCTTACCGGCCATACTGGAAACCGGCGCATCTTACGATGCCCCCGTCCGGCCCACCATTGAGGTGTAACCGTACGCACGACATATTAAACACATGTCGCCAGTATGAAGTCCAGGAGGTCAATCCCGACGCCTGATTTTGCAGGCGTGGGAAAACGATACTGTGATATCCCTGTTGCAACAAGGGGCATTCCCGGAAGCGGCCTCGCAAAACAAGAAATTAAGGTGGGGTGGTTATGCCGGGTGGCGGCTGCGCCTTACCCGGCCTACATTTTGGGGTTTTGTAGGCCCGTGCAAGCGCAGCGCCGCCGGGCATCTATCAGGCCACCTCTGCTAACACAAACATCCCGTACGGGTGGATCTCCAGGTAATACGTCTCCCCGACGTCAGGCTGCAATCGTGTGGCGTTGACCTGCAACAAAATCTCCTGCCCGTGCCACTCCACAATCACCTCGTACTGCGGCCCCATATAGGCGACGTGGCGGATCACGCAGCGCTGGCTCTCTTCGCCGTGCTGGCTCAGGGTGATCGCCTCCGGGCGCACGCCGACGGTGCCCGTACCTTGCGCGGCAAAGTGCAGCGGGCGCGGCAGGCGGTAGCCGTGGATCGCCACGGACTCGTGGCTGAAGCTGGCCGGGAACAGGTTGGCATCGCCCATAAAGCTCGCCATAAAGCGCGACGCCGGCTGGCGATAGAGATCCTGTGGGGAGCCAATCTGCATGATATTGCCCTTGTTCATCACCAGCACGGTATCCGAAACCGCAAAGGCCTCGCTCTGATCGTGGGTCACGTACAGCGAGGTGATGTTGAACTGCTTTTGCAGCTCGCGGATCTTGTCGCGCATGCTGCGGCGCAGGTTAGCGTCGAGGTTACTCAGCGGCTCATCAAACAGCAGCACTTTCGGTTTGAGGATAAGCGCCCGGGCCAGGGCCACGCGTTGCTGCTGGCCGCCGGAGATCTGATCCACATAGCGATCGTCAAAACCCTCCAGATCCACCATCGCCAGCGCCTCTTTCACGCGGGTTTTGATCTCGGCGCGCGATACGCCGAGCATCTTCAGGCCGTAGCCGACGTTCTCGCCAAGCGACATGTGCGGGAAGAGGGCGTAGGACTGGAATACCATGCAGATATCACGCTGCTGAATGGAGCTGTGGGTCACGTCCTCGCCGTCGATAAAGATCTGCCCGCTGGTGGGCTTTTCCAGCCCGGCCACCAGACGCAGCACCGTGGTTTTACCGCAGCCCGACGGGCCGAGCAGGGTCACCATCTGCCCCTGCGGGATCGCCAGGTTGATGTTTTCAATCACCGTATTCGCGCCAAAGCGCTTGGTCACGTTACGCAGTTCAACGAAATGTTTCTGAGTCATAGTGTTACGCCTGGTTTTTGGCTTTGGAGCGGGAGATACGTGCCTCACCGATCAGCCAGTCAAAGAGGAAAATGATCGCCAGCATGACCACAATCAGGATCGAGCCGTAGGCAATCGCCACGCCGTATTCGCCGTCTTCCACGCGGTTCAGAATGTAGGCCGTAGCCACGCGGGTATCCGGCGTGACGAGGAACACAATGGCGCTGACGGTGGTAATGGCCCGCACAAAGCTGTAGATCAGCGCCGACAGAATGGCCGGGCGCAGCAGCGGCAGCAGGATGTGCGTAATGGTGCGCAGCGACCCGGCACGCAGGCTCAGCGAGGCCTCATCCAGCGACTTGTCGATCTGGCCTAAGCCCGCAATCCCGGCGCGAATGCCCACCGGCACGTTACGCATCACCATTGAGATAATGACGATGGCGGCTGTGCCCGTCAGGTACACCGGGGCGCTGTTAAAGGCGAGGATGTAGGAGACGCCCGCCACGGTGCCCGGTACGGCGAAGCACAGCATGGTGGTGAACTCGATGGTCTTTTTGCCTTTAAACTGCTGGCGCACCACGATCCAGGCGATCAGCAACCCGAAGGCGGCGGTGATCGGCGCGGCGATCCCGGCGTACAACAGGGTATCGAGCAGTGAAGGCCATGCCCCGTCGCTCATCCCCTGGCCGAACAGCTTGATAAAGTTATCCAGCGTCAGGGTGTAATCCACCCCCCAGTTGACGGTAAAGCTGCCGTAGAAGATGCTGCCGTAGAGCAGGGCGTTAAAGGCGATCCACACCGCCAGCAGGGCCACCACGCTCCACACCAGCGTCACCGGCAGCGGCTGCACATCGCCGCGGTACGATTTACCGGACACGGTGACGTAGGAGCGCTTGCCGATCCACATGTACTGAATGCAGAACACCAGCAGCGAGAACAGCAGCAGGAACGCGCCGAGGGTACTGGCCGCCTGATAATCCAGCTGGGAGCCGGTGATGTAGAAGTAGATCTGCGTCGCCAGTACGTCGAAGTTACCCCCCAGCACCAGCGGGTTACTGAAGTCGGCCAGCGACTGCACGATGACGATCAGGAAGGCGTTCGCCAGTGCCGGTTTCAGCAGCGGGACAAAGACGCCGTTAAAGGTCTGCCAGCGGCTGGCGCGCAGGGTGTATGACGCCTCTTCCAGCGACGGGTGGATGGTTTTGATCGCCCCGTCGAGGATCATAAAGGCCATCGGCGTGAAGGCCAGCACCTGCGCCAGCCAGATCCCGGTGAAGCCGTACAGCCAGTTGGTGTTAGTCAGGCCAAACCAGTCGACCATCAGCTCGGTGACGTAGCCGGAGCGCCCCATCATCAGCGTCACGCCCAGACCCACCACGAACGGCGGAGTGACGATCGGCAGGATCGAGAAGATGCGGCCAATGATGGCGCTGCGCTTCGCGATGCGGGTGGTGTAGATCGCCAGCACCAGGCCGAAGAAGGTGCAGCCGATCCCTACCGCTATGGAGAGCAGGATCGAGTTAACGATCACCTGAATGATGTGCGACTGCGACAGCACGTTCATAAACGCCAGCGGGGCGAACTCTCCCGCGTCGTTGGTGAACATCGGAATAAAGATGGCGATGCTCGGCCAGACGATAAAGATGCCGATCAGCGCGACGATGGCGATCAGCGAGGCAATCACAAAGCGGTCGCCGCCCAGCCACTCGAGGCGGGTCAGGGCCAGGGTCATGATCGCCCCCAGCGCCACAAACAGCACGATGGTGGCGTAGCCTAAACCACGCCCTTCAATCGTGGCGCTGATGACGATAAACGCCATACACAGCAGCGCCCAGCCGGCGTCGAGGTAGTGGCGGCTGCGCTGTTCGCGCTTCGCCTCGCTAAACGGGCGTACCAACAGCAGCGTGGGGAGCAGATACCACAGCCAGCTGATATTGAAGTGCGACCAGCTGTAGGCATCGAGGATCTCGTCGCTTGTGGATTCCAGCAGGCCATAATCCAGGCTCCAGCTTGGCAGCAGGACAAATGCCAGCCAGCCAACGAAAACCCAAAGGAAGACCGCATCCCGTTTTTTCACGGGATGAAGAGCGAGTGTCTGTGACATAGGTATTCCGGTGTTGTAGGCCGGGTAAGGCGTTTACGCCGTCACCTGGCAAATGTTCGCAGGAGTGGGCTTATTTACCCATCTTCACGTCGCTGACCCACTTGTTGATCAGCGCTTTGCGCACGTCCGTTGAGCCGTACTTGTCCATGTCGTAGCTGATCAGCTTCAGGTCATCCAGCTTCAGCGAGTTCGGGGAGGTCTCTGCGGTGGTGTTGGTCAGGATCTGATAGGACTTGCCCTGCTTCCACGCCAGCTCCTGGGCCTCTTTCGACAGCACCCAGTCCACGAACAGCTTCGCGTTCTCTTCGTTACGCGCGCCCTTCAGGATGCTGACCCCGCCGATTTCATACCCGGTGCCTTCGCACGGAGAGATCAGCTCCAGCGGGGCGCCTTGCTCTTTTTCCAGCGAGTAGTCGTGCAGGAAGCCGATGCCGATGGCGGTTTCACCGCGCGCGGCGTTACGCGCCGGGGCAATACCGGATTTGGTGTACTGGGAGACGTTGCCGTTGAGCTGCTTCAGGTAGTCGAAGGCCTGATCTTCCCCCCACAGCTGGACGAAGGTCGCCAGTGCGGTGTAGGCGGTGCCGGAGCTTTGCGGATCGGCAATCTGGATCTCGCCTTTATATTCCGGTTTGGTCAGATCTTTCCAGCACTGCGGCACCGGCAGGTTCTTCTCTTTCAGGCGCTGGGTGTTGACGCCAAAGCCCAGAATACCCACGTAGACCGCCGAAGAAAGGTTGCCTTTCACCTTCGCCGGATCGCGGAATTTCTCCATGATCTGCTCGAGGTTGGCGGATTTGTACGGCTGCAGCAGCCCCATCTCGCCGGCCTGGGATTGCGGATCCAGGGTGCCGCCGTACCAGACGTCGGCCTGCGGGTTTTTCTTCTCGGCATCCACCTTCGCCAGGGTGCTGCCGGAGCCGTTGCGGATAAACGAGGTTTTGACGTCGTACTTATCGCCAAACGCCTTGGTTTCGGCTTCGCACATTTCGTTGGTGGCGCTGCAGTAGACCACCAGACGGCCTTTGGCCTGTGCGGCACCGGTTAAGGTGGCCAGCGCGATCCCGGAAGCAATGAGGGTAGAGAGAAGCGTTGTTTTCATTATTCAGCCCTTGTTATGACGTTATGTGACTGCGAGAAGCGGTGATGCCCGCCATCAGTAGGGGCATCAGGAGTAAACCCATCAGCACGGCGGCAATCGAGAGCAAACTGAACATTCCCGACCAGCCGTAGCGTTCGATAACCTGTGACAGCGGCCACCCGGCCAGCGCCGCCCCCAGATAGGCAAACACGCCAAGAAAACCGGTAATTGAGCCCGCCGCCTGCTTGTGCCCGCACTCCACGGCGGCAAGGCCGATGAGCATCTGCGGACCAAAGACAAAAAATCCCACCGTAAAAAAGCACATCGCCAGCAGGGCGTAGTGGTGAACCGGGGCCAGCCACAGGGCGGCGACCGATACCATCAGCCCCAGCGTAAACAGCAAAATCATCGGCGCCCGCTGGCCGCTGAACAGCAGATCCGACCCCCATCCGGCAAACAGCGCCCCGAGCAGGCCGCCGACCTCAAACAGCATCACCGTGGCGTTGGCGCTCAGCAGGTTGACCCCGTGGCTCTCCGCCAGCCAGATGTTGCCCCAGTCGTTGAGGGCGATGCGGATCAGATAGACCAGCACATAGGACGCCCCGAGCAGCCAGATCATCGGGTTTTGCAGCATGGTGGTGCGTAACATCTGCCACAGCCCCATCGGCGGGCTCTGTTGTTCCTGGCGCAACTCCAGCGGATCGTTGCGCCACTCCCCGACCGACGGCAGACCCTCTTCCTGCGGTGTGCCCCGCAGTTGTGTGGTCAGCCACAGGCCGAGCACGATACTGATGATCCCCGGTGTCAGCATCGCCGCCTGCCAGCCCCAGCGATGGGCGGCGAAGGCACAGATCAGCGGAATAATGGCTCCGCCGATGTTGATAGAGGTGTTCCAGCATCCCCACCAGAAGCCGCGCTCGTTGCGCGAATACCAGTGGGTAAGCAATCTGGCGCAGGGCGGCCATCCCCATCCCTGAAAGAAGCCGTTCAGCGTCCAGATAAACAGCAGCAGCGGCAGGGAGTCGCCGAAGGCGAACAGCACGTTCAGCACGCCCGTCGCCATCAGGCCGATGCCCATAAACGCCCGCTGGCCCTTACTGTCGTGCCACAGTCCGGCGGCAAATTTCGACAGGCCATAGCTGAGGTAAAACAGCGACCCGATCAGGCCGATGTCGCTTTTGCTCAGCCCCAGATCCATTTGCAATGCCGGCAGGACGTAGTTGAGGCTTTTGCGCGTCAGGTAGAACGCGGCGTAACCAATCACCATGCAGATCAGCAGTCGCGGGCGCAGCCGGCGGTAGCGTTGAGTAACCTGTTCAGCTGACAGTGCGGGCATGGCGTTCTCCGTTTGCAATGACTGTATGAAAGCGCGACGAAAAAGGGATGAGAGAAAGTCTGGCGTGGCTAAGACTTTTTCCTGGTTAGCGGTGTGTTTGTTGCAAAACTGTGGGCAGGTTAACAATTACGCGCGTGCCGCCCTGCGACTCAAGGGTTAACTCTCCGCCCAGGGCATGCACGCGCTCGCGCATCCCCTGAATACCAAAACCGGGGATCTGCTGCGGGCTGATGCCGCTGCCGTTATCCCGCACCTCCAGGCGCAGCTGGCTACCGTGCTCGCAGAGCAGGACGCTGACCTCGCTGGCATCGGCGTGTTTGCTGACGTTATTCAGCAGCTCCTGCAGCAGGCGATAGAGGGTAAAGATCAGGGTTTCACTCTGCGGTGGGGCAGTGAGCCGGTAATCAAACCGACACTGGATCCCGCGCTCGGCAAAGGCGAACTCGTTCACCAGGTGGTGCAGGGCCTCGTTTAAGGAGAGTTCATCCAGCACCGGGGGGCGCAGCTGACGCAGCAGCTGGCGGGTGGAGTGATGGATGCGCCGCGCCAGCTCGTTGATCTGCCCGGCGGCTTCTAACGCCTGCGGGGTATCGCCCGCCCGCTTCACCAGCTGGGACTGGATCTGAATGGCGGTAATGTTCTGCCCGATTTCGTCGTGCAGCTCCCGGGCCAGGTGCTTGCGGGTATCTTCTTCAGTGTGGATCAGCTTTTCTGCCAGCGCGCGGCGGGCCTGAAGTTCAGCCTCCAGCCGACGGCGGTAGTGATCGAGGTTCATCGCCAGATGCTGCTGGCGGCTGATGGCGATCCCCAGCCCAATCCCCAGCAGCGACTGGGTGGCGAGGAAAATCTCCAGCTCCAGCAGGTCGCTGAACCCCACCCCGACTTGACGGGCGATAGTGATCATCATGCTGCCCAGCAGCCCGGAGAGCACGCCGCCCTGCCAGCCGAACTTCCACGCCATCACCACGTTGGGCAGGAACACCACGATCAGCAGCAGCCGCTCCAGGGCCGGAGAGAGCACCATCTGGGTGCCGATGCCGATGATAAAAAACAGGCTGCACCAGATGATCAGCGAGGTGCGCAGGGGCGGGCTGCTGGTATCGAGCCCCAGCAGGTGATAGCGGTGCTGCTGGCGTAAAAACTCAAATACCAGATAGACGAACGGGGTCAGCAGCACCCCGCCGGTAAAGGAGGCCAGCGCCAGCAGGGTGGTCGGGCTGCCGAGAAACGGCGCCAGGATCAGGGTCTGGAGCAGGGCGTTAAGGGTCACCGCGGCGATCAGCAGCGACAGGCGCTGCCAGTAAAGAGGAAAGCGGTGCCAGTAGCGTTGCGCCAGCCACGCGCAGACGGTGCCTACCAGCGGCACGACCAGCATCAGGTAATGGGTCAAAAGCTGTTCGCCGTGCAGCCAGAGCATGGCGGCCAGCGGGGGGAGGATCAACGCCGGCCAGAAGCGGCGCGAGAGCACGATCAGCAGCGCCAGATAGACGCCCTGGGGCAAAAACAGCGCCGCCTGCTGCCCGTTGCGGGTGAGGTAAAAACTGAGCGTCCACAGCATCAGCCAGCCGGTGCCCCAGGCCAGCATAATAAACAGCGAGAGGATGATGTGCCGCAGGGATCGCCGCATCAGTGGCCGGTCAGTAGCTGGTGGTCGAGGGCAAAATGCACCAGTTCGATGGTGCTGTTGCACTGCAGTTTGCCCAGCACGTTGGCGCGATGCACGTGGACGGTTTTATGGCTGAGCTCGAGCGTGAAGGCGATCTCCTTCACGCTTTCCCCCTGAACCAGCAGCTCGAAGACCTCTTTCTCGCGCGGGGTTAACACCGCCAGCGCCTGGGACACCGGTTCGCCGCCGCGCAGGGCTTTAACCGCATCGGCACAGAGATAATGGCCGCCCATCCCGACGGAACGCACGGCCTGCACCAGCTCCTCCGGGCCGCAGCGTTTGGTGAGATAGCCGCTGGCCCCGGCGTCCAGCGCGCTCTGCACAAAGGCAGGCGTATCGTAGATGCTGAGGATTATCGCGCGAAACCCCGGGCGCTGCTGGCGCAGGCGTTTGAGCAGGCTCAGGCCGTTTTCATCGGGCATGGCGACGTCGAGCACCGCCACGTCGATGGCATCGCGGGTGAGGGCGGGCCAGGCCTCGGCGGCGCTGCTGTACTGGCCTTCGACAACCAGATCGTCTTCCAGATTTAACAGCTGGGCAAACCCGGAACGCACCACCACGTGATCGTCCACCAGCACCACTTTGATCATCTCAGATACCTTTGCGGAATAGTGTCTCTATGATGCCTGTCCGCGTCGGGCTGGCAATTGTGCGGCTGCGGTTATGTAACCCATGTAACAAAAATGCAATAAATGCCGGGTGGCGATTTTGTAGGCCCGACAAGCGCAGCGCCGCCGGGCAATGCTGACCGCACAAAATTCACTATCTATTGCCGCTTTTTTTCTAAAAACGATTCGGCATTAACGATGCTTTTTAATTCCTTTATCAAAATTCCGCCGCCGGAAATACTGCCTCCATAACAACCAGGGGAGCAGACATTATGGCAATTTCATCGCGGTTTACCTTATTTGGCGCGCTGGCGCTGTGGGCCGTTCAGGCGCAGGCGGTGGACGTCACCATCGCGTATCAAACCTCCGCGGAGCCAGCAAAAGTGGCGCAGGCGGATAACACTTTCGAAAAAGCGAGCGGTGCGAAAGTCGACTGGCGTAAGTTCGACAGCGGCGCCAGTATCGTGCGGGCCCTGGCCTCCGGCGACGTGCAGATTGGCAACCTCGGCTCCAGCCCGCTGGCGGTAGCCGCCAGTCAGCAGGTGCCGATCGAAGTCTTCCTGCTGGCCTCGCAGCTCGGTAATTCCGAAGCGCTGGTGGTGAAGAAAAACATCACTAAGCCCGAAGATCTGATCGGCAAACGCATCGCGGTGCCGTTTATCTCTACCACTCACTACAGTCTGCTCGCGGCCCTGAAACACTGGAACATCAAGCCGGGGCAGGTGGAAATTATCAACCTGCAACCCCCGGCAATTATCGCCGCCTGGCAGCGGGGCGATATTGACGGGGCCTATGTCTGGTCGCCTGCGGTAAACGAACTGGAGAAAGACGGCAGCGTGCTGACCGACTCCGCCCAGGTGGGCCAGTGGGGCTCGCCAACCCTCGACGTCTGGGTGGTGCGCAAAGACTTTGCCGGGAAGCACCCGGAGATCGTGAAAGCCTTCGCGAAAAGCGCCATCGACGCCCAGCAGCCCTACATTGCCAACCCGGATGAGTGGCTGAAGCAGCCAGCCAACCTCGAGAAACTTGCCCGCCTGAGCGGCGTGCCGGAGGCCGACGTGCCGGGACTGGTGAAGGGCAATACCTACCTGACGCCTGCCCAGCAGTTGCAGCAGCTGGCGGGACCGGTGAATAAAGCGATTTTGGATACCGCAGGCTTCCTGAAAGAGCAGGGCAAAGTACCCGCGGTGGCGGCTGACTACAGCCAGTACGTGACCGACCGCTTTGTGAAGTAAGGGGGCCGTATGCTGAATATTACAAATCTGCACGCAGATTACGCTGGCAAGCCTGCGCTGGAGGATATCAACCTGACGCTGGATAGCGGCGAGCTGCTGGTGGTGCTCGGCCCGTCCGGCTGCGGGAAGACCACGCTGCTGAATCTGATCGCCGGGTTTGTACCCTGGCAGCACGGCACCATCCAACTGGCAGGTAAAAAGGTGGAGGGGCCCGGCGCCGAGCGCGGCGTGGTCTTCCAGAACGAAGGGCTACTGCCGTGGCGTAACGTACAGGAGAACGTCGCCTTTGGGCTGCAGCTGGCGGGCACCTCGCGGGAAGAACGACTGACCATCGCCCGGGAGATGCTGAAAAAAGTGGGACTGGAGGGGGCGGAGAAGCGCTATATCTGGCAGCTCTCCGGCGGCCAGCGTCAGCGCGTCGGCATCGCCCGGGCGCTGGCCGCCAATCCGCAGCTGTTGCTGCTGGATGAGCCGTTCGGGGCGCTGGATGCCTTTACCCGTGAGCAGATGCAAACCCTGCTGCTGCGTCTGTGGCATGAAACCGGCAAGCAGGTACTGCTCATCACCCATGACATCGAAGAAGCGGTGTTTATGGCGACCGAACTGGTGCTGCTGTCGCCGGGGCCGGGCCGGGTGCTGGAGCGCCTGCCGCTCAACTTTGCCCACCGCTTTGTCGCAGGCGAGCCGGTGCGCAGCATTAAGTCCGACCCCGATTTTATTGCCCAGCGCGAATACGTGCTGAGCCGCGTGTTTGAACAGCGGGAGGCCTTCTCATGAGCATTGTGGTGAATGACAAAACGGCGCGTAAACGCCTGACCCTGCGCTGGCCCTTCTCCCGCCAGTTGACGCTCAGCGTCAGCACCCTGCTGGTGCTGTTGGCCGTGTGGTGGGCCGTGGCGGCGCAGCAGTGGGTCAGCCCGCTGTTCCTGCCACCGCCGGGCCAGGTGCTGGTGAAACTGTTCACTATCGCCGGTCCGCAAGGATTTATGGATGCCACCCTGGGGCAGCATCTGGCGGCCAGCCTGGGACGCATTTTGGTGGCCTTGCTGGCGGCGGTGATCCTCGGTATCCCGGTGGGTATTGCGATGGGCTTAAGCCCGACGGTGCGCGGGATCCTCGATCCGCTGATTGAGCTTTATCGTCCGGTGCCGCCGCTGGCGTATCTGCCGCTGATGGTGATCTGGTTTGGCATCGGCGAGACCTCGAAGATCCTGCTGATCTACCTGGCGATTTTCGCCCCGGTGGCGATGTCGGCGGTGGCGGGAGTCAAAAGCGCCCAGCAGGTGCGGATCCGCGCCGCGCAGTCGCTGGGTGCCAGCCGCGCGCAGGTGCTGTGGTTTGTGATTTTACCCGGCGCGCTGCCGGAGATCCTGACCGGGTTGCGTATCGGGCTCGGGGTAGGCTGGTCGACGCTGGTGGCAGCAGAACTGATCGCCGCCACGCGCGGGTTAGGCTTTATGGTCCAGTCGGCGGGGGAGTTCCTGGCGACGGACGTGGTACTGGCAGGGATCGCGGTGATCGCCGTGATCGCCTTCGGATTAGAACTGGGGCTGCGCGCGTTACAGCGCCGCCTGACGCCCTGGCATGGAGAGAGACAATGAGTGAACGTCTGACCATTACCCCGCTGGGGCCGTACATTGGCGCGCAGATTTCCGGCCTGGATGTGACCCGGCCATTAAGCGATAACCAGTTTGAGCAGCTCTATCACGCGGTGCTGCGCCATCAGGTGGTGTTCCTGCGCGAGCAGGCGATCGCTCCGCAGCAGCAGCGCGCCCTGGCGCTCCGTTTTGGCGATCTGCATATTCACCCGGTCTATCCGCACGCCGAGGGGGTGGAGGAGATCATCGTCCTGGATACCCACAACGATAACCCGCCGGACAATGACAACTGGCACACCGATGTCACCTTTATTGAGACCCCGCCCGCCGGGGCGATCCTCGCGGCCAAACAGCTCCCGGAGAGCGGGGGAGATACCCTGTGGGCCAGCGGGATTGCGGCCTTTGAGGCCTTATCCGCCCCGTTCCAGCAGCTGCTGAGCGGCCTGCGGGCGGAGCATGATTTCAAAAAATCCTTCCAGGAGTACAAGTACCGTAAAAAGGAAGAGGAGCATCAGCGCTGGCAGGAGGCGGTCGCCAAACACCCGCCGCTGCTGCACCCGGTGGTGCGTACCCATCCGGTTAGCGGCAAGCAGGCGCTGTTCGTAAACGAGGGCTTCACCACGCGGATTGTGGATCTGAGCGAGAAAGAGAGCGAGGCGCTGCTCACGTTCCTGTTTGCCCATATCACGAAGCCGGAGTTCCAGGTGCGCTGGCGCTGGCAGGAGAACGATCTGGCGATCTGGGATAACCGGGTGACGCAGCATTACGCCAATGCCGATTACCTGCCGCAGCGACGGATTATGCACCGGGCAACGATATTGGGGGATAAACCTTTCTTCCGTGCGGGCTGATTGCCGGGTGGCGGCTACGCCTTACCCGGCCTACAACACCCGCTCCCGTAGGCCCGGTAAGCGTAGCGCCACCGGGGGTGACAAATGTGCGCCGTGATTCCCGTAGGCCCGGTAAGGCGTAGCCGCCACCGGGCGTTACAGATGCGCTTCGATATAACGCTGATAGCGGTTGGCTTTCAGATAACAGAGATCCACCAGCACCAGTCCGTCCACGCAGTTGTTGAACGCCGGATCGCTGCCAAAATCGATAAACTGCACGCCGCCGGGCTCGCACAGCTCGGAGTACTGCTTGTACAGCGGCGGGATGCCGCATCCCAGATTGCCGAGCAATGATTTCAGCCGGGTCAGATCCTCCACGTAATCCTCGCCGCTAAACTGCGCCAGCACCTCGGGTAGCGAGGCGGGATAAGGGCGTCGCGAGGCGGCCAGCGGATGGCTAGCCGGGAACCACAGCCGGTAGAAGGCCACCAGCAGATCCCGCGCCGCGGGCGGTAACCCACCGGAAATCGATACCGGGCCGAACAGGTAGCGGTAGTGCGGATAGCGCGCCAGATAAGCGCCAATCCCGGACCACAGGTAGTCCAGCCCGCGCCGTCCCCAGTAGCGCGGCTGAATAAAGCTGCGCCCCAGTTCAATCCCATGCTCGAGGATGTCCTGCATTTTGTCATCGTAGTGGAACAAGCTGTAGCTGTAGAGCGCCTCCGGCTCCCGCATCGCCGTCGGGATAAAACGGTATGCGCCGACGATCTCCAGATCCTCGTTATCCCACAAAATCAGGTGCAGATAGTCATCGTCGTAGCTGTCGGTGTCCCGGCGCTTGCCGCTGCCTTCTCCTACCGCGCGAAAGGCGATCTCCCGTAGCCGCCCCAGCTCACGCAGGATCGGGACATCTTCCTGGCCGTTGCGCTGCCACAGGTAAATGGTTTTGCCATCGGCGGTGGTGCCCAGACACTCCGCCTGCGCCAGCTCGCGCTTCAGGGTGGCCCGGTCTTCCGCACGGGCTATGGCGGACTCGGTTTTGAACACCCCCGGTAGCCCTTTGCCAAGACGCAGCACGTGCTGGCGGCACCGTTCGGCCATCTCCCGCGGGGAGAGCGTGGGGCTGAACCAGTGGCTCCAGCCGATCTGCTGACCGATTTTCACCGGCAGGCGGCTGTGGCGACGGCGAAACATCTGCTGCATCAGCAGCAGCATCGACAGGTTCGGGGAGAGCAGGGTGCTGGCATAGAACAGCAGGCTGTTGCGGGCCTGGATACTCACCGGCAGCAGCGGCACGCGGAATTTTCCCGCCAGCTTGATAAAGCCGGGGTGCCACTTTTTATCGCGGATCCCGGTGCGCGTCGGGCGGGAGACTTCCCCCGCCGGGAAGAAAATCAGCACTCCGGCGTTTTGCAGGTGCTGCTCCATCAGGGTGAATGACGATTTCGCCGTCCGTCCGCCCATGTTGTCCACCGGAATAAACAGCGAACTCAGCGGCTCCAGATGCGTCAGCATGCGGTTAGTGACAACTTTGACATCGCGGCGCACCCGGGAGACGGCATACAGCAGCGCCAGTCCATCCAGCGTACCTGTAGGGTGGTTAGCCATAACAATGAGCGGGCCGTGAGCGGGGATTTGTTCGAGGTCGTGAGCCGGAAGGGTACAGAGGATATCGAGATGGTCCAGAACCTGTTCCACCATATCCAGCCCTTTCAGGTGGCGGTGGTCGGCGGCAAACTGCCGGAACTCCTCTTCGTGGAATAACTTCTTTAACAGCCTTTTTTGCCAGGGTGCAGGCCTCGCCTGCGGCCAAAGGTCATCGAGAACGCTGTCGAGACTAAACATGGTGGCACCTCCTGCTGTACTGCTCAGACAGTAGAAGCGCCAGATGTCGGTTGTATTGCAGTGTGGTGAAGGTTTGTCACAGGCCGGGTAAGGCGAAGCCGCCACCCGGCACTGCCGATTAACGCAGAATTTTCTTCTCGGCCAGATCCAGCGCGAAGTAGCTGAAGATCAGATCCGCGCCCGCGCGTTTGATCGCCCCCAGGCTTTCGAGGATCACTTTCTCTTCGTCGATCGCCCCCGCCTGCGCGGCGAATTTGATCATCGCGTACTCACCGCTCACCTGATAGGCGCCCAGCGGTAGATCGGTGCGTTCGCGGATGTCGCGCAGGATGTCGAGGTAGGCACCTGCCGGTTTCACCATCAGGCAGTCGGCGCCCTGGGCTTCGTCGAGCAGAGATTCGCGGATCGCTTCGCGGCGGTTCAGCGGGTTCATCTGGTAGGTTTTGCGATCGCCTTTCAGCGCGGTGCCTGCCGCTTCACGGAACGGACCGTAGAAGGAGGAGGCGAACTTGGTGGAGTAGGACATGATCGCGGTATCGGTGAAGCCCGCGGCGTCCAGCGCCTGGCGAATGGCCTGCACCTGGCCATCCATAGCGGCAGACGGGGCGATAAAGTCAGCGCCTGCGGCGGCGGCCACGACGGCCTGTTTGCCCAGGTTGAGCAGGGTCGCGTCGTTATCCACGCCATGATCGCACAGCACGCCGCAGTGGCCGTGGGAGGTGTATTCGCAGAAGCAGGTGTCGGACATGACGATCATCTCTGGCACCGTCTCTTTGGCGATGCGCGACATGCGCGCCACCAGACCGTCCTCTTTCCAGGCATCGCTGCCGGTGGCGTCGGTATGATGGGAGATGCCGAAGGTCATGATCGACCGGATGCCAGCGTTGGCGATACGCTCAATTTCGCGTGCCAGGTGTTTCTCCGGAATACGCATGACGCCCGGCATGGCCTCGATGGCTTTGTAGTCATCAATCTCTTCTTCAACAAAAATCGGCAACACCAGATCGTTTAAGTTCAGTGTTGTCTCTTCAAAAAGCGCGCGCAGAGCCGGGGATTTGCGCAGACGACGGGGACGAGCAATTAAATCGTTCATGATATGCCTGACGAGTGTGAATCAAAGAGGGACAGTGTACCCGAAATGGCCGTCGGCTGTTTTACTAAAGTTGTCGTTTAGCCCGCAGAATGTGGGGCGGGATGTCCAGCCGTTATTTCCTGCTTTTTCAATTTATCGCCCGAAATAAGTTTACGCTCTCTCTATGCAGGATAAAGTTGGTTCAAAAAATATATCCTGTCCAGGTAATATCCTAACCAGGCCAGATTCTTTTTTACGGTTCTCAGCGTTACGTATTTATTTTATGTCTCATTTGCTTTTATTTTATAACTTACAATGATCTTTCACCTTATATAAATTTCCTTTCGAATAAATATAATGAATTGAAATATATGGTTATTTTTTATATTTTAAAAAGTATTTTTATTATTCTGTCTGTTTTCGGACTTAATTGTCGGATTCATTGAACCATTTTGTTTTAAGGCTGCATAATTCTCCTCGCAATATATTTGCACTGTATTTACGGACAAACTTGCTTACGTCCCTGAGGAGGGATGACCCAATGCAAACATGGAAAAAGAAACTTGTTGTATCTCAACTTGCATTAGCCTGCACGCTGGCTATCGCTTCTCAGGCCAATGCAAAAGATATTTCTGGTAGCACTTACAACACCTTTGGTTATGATAATACCGCGACGTCAGCCTGGTTTAATGGATATTCCGACTGGAATGACTCCAGCGCAACGCACGACAGCGATATCTATCCTGTCATCAACAAATCCACCGTAAACGGCGTTATCTCAACGTATTACCTGGATGATGGCGTGGGCGGTCGTGCAAATTCACTGAACATCTCTGACAGCACTATCAACGGGATGATCACCTCTGAGTGTATGACCACCGAATGTGCGGGCGGTCTGAATGCCGACGGCACTACCCATCAGCAGTACGATCGTTTTGCGCTGACGGTGGACAATACCACCATCAACGACACCTATGAGCATTACGCTTACGATGTGGTGAACGGCTCTACAACCACCACTCAATACTGGGATACTCACGCGCTGGGCAACGCCATTACCCTTGACGTGGAGTCTGACATCGTTATCCAGAACAACTCCCGCATCGCCGGTATCACCCTGACTCAGGGCTATCACCAGCTGGACAACACACCGTACGATGCTGACACCGGTATTGAAGACAACAGCCACGTCTTCACCAACACCCTGCAGGTGAAAGATTCCGTTGTGACCTCTGGCGCTTATAGCGATCTGGGCACCAGCGGCTTCTATGGTCAGTCGGCAAAACCAAGCGATTACGGCGAAAATAACGCTACGGCGTCGGACGATGCGGCGCTGATCGTGTCGGCCAGCCGCGCGGATAACGCCATGCGCACCACGGCAAACTTCGATCACTCCACCCTGACCGGCGATGTGCTGTTCACCAGCACCTTCGACAACAACTTCTATCCGAATGGCGATCCGGCTACCGATACCACTGCTGACGGCGTTTATAACCCGACCACCAACGGCTGGGACGGTACCGACAAGCTGGATCTGACCCTCACCAACGGCAGCAAGTGGGTCGGTGCCGCCGTCTCCAGCGTCGAGGCGATCGGGCCTTCTCAGATGTATGGTCTGGGCTACAGCAGCGTCGACTGGCGTACCCTGGCAGCAAACAGCATCTGGCCTGAATCGACCTTCAACAGCAACGGTCATCTGGTGGGCAATCAGGTTTATCAGAGCGGTCTGTTCAACGTCACCCTGGATAACGGTTCCGAATGGGACACCCGTAAGCAATCCAACATTGATGCCCTGACCGTTAACAACCGTTCGCAGGTTAATGTCGAAAGCTCCGGCCTGCTGGCTGACAGCATCACCCTGACCAACGCGTCGACCATGAACATCGGCGATTCCGGTGAAGTGGCAACCGACAGCCTGTACCTCGACAGTTCAAGTCTCGCCACCCTGACTCAGGAGACGGCAGAGCTGTATGCCAACACCATCACCGTGGATAACCGTGCAGAGCTGGCGCTGGGTCTGGGCCAGGTCGACACCCATAAACTGGTGCTGACCGACGGCGGCGTGCTGAACGTTGCCAGTCGCACTACGTGTTCAATTCCGATCTGAACAACGCCCGCTACGTCACCAACGATATCCATCAGGCAGAGTACGATTACGGGACAATCGCCCTAAACTCGGATGGTCACCTGGCGGTGAACGGTGAAGTGTCCGGTAACTATAAAGTCCGTCTGGATAACGCGACCGGTGCCGGCTCCGTTGCCGACTACAAAAACAAAGAGATCGTCCGCATTTACGATAACAATGCGGATACGCAGGCCAGCTTCACCGCGGCCAACAAAGCGGATCTCGGGGCTTATACTTACCAGGCTCAGCAGCAGGGCGACACCGTGGTGCTGCATCAGGAGCGCCTGACCGATTATGCCAACATGGCGCTGAGCATTCCGTCTGCCAACACCAACATCTGGCATCTGCAACAGGATGCCCTGGCTAACCGTCTGACCAACAGCCGTCACGGCCTGGCCGACAAGGGTGGCGCATGGGTGAACGTCTTCGGCGGCAATTTTGACGGCGATAACGGCACTATTCACTACGATCAGGACGTCAGCGGCATCATGGTGGGCCTCGATACCCATATTGATGGCAACAACGCCGACTGGATCTTCGGTGCGGCAGCGGGCTTTGCCAAAGCCGATATGAACGATCGCAGCGGCCAGGTGGATCAGGACAGCCAGACCGCGATGCTGTACTCCGCCGCGCGCTTTGCTAACGATGTCTTCATCGACAGCTCCCTGAGCTACTCGCGCTTCAATAACGATCTCTCTGCCAACATGAGCAATGGCGAGTACGTCGATGGCAACACCACCACCGACGCCTGGGGCTTCGGGCTGAAGCTGGACTACGACTGGAAACCGAACGATGCCGGTTACCTCACCCCGTATGCCGCCATCTCCGGCCTGTTCCAGTCTGGCGACGATTATCGTCTGAGCAACGATCTGCGCGTGGGCAGCCAGTCCTACGACAGCATGCGTTATGAAGCCGGTTTCGACGCGGGTTACACCTTCGGTTACGGCGACGATCAGGCGCTGACGCCGTTCTTCAAACTGGCGTACGTCTACGACGATGCCGGTGAAGATGCCAAAGTTAACGGCGACAACATCGATAACGGTGTGAAAGGTTCCGCGGTGCGTGTGGGACTGGGTACGCAGTTTAGCTTCACCAAAAACTTCAGTGCTTACACTGATGCCACTTACCTCGGTGGTGGTGATGTTGATCAAAACTGGGGCGCCAACCTCGGTGTGAAATACACCTGGTAACACGCCTGATGCGGGGAGGCGTGCCTCCCCGCTTTTTAGCGTCAGTTAAGGATGACTCGAGACCTGCATGAACCGGTATGCAAAACCCCTTTCTGAATTCTCCCGGCTCGAAAAGTGCCTCTCTGCGCACAGCACGCCGTTCAAACTGTCTGCCCAGCTTCCGGTGTTTGGCGAGCGCAACGAAGAAAATCACTGCGCGGTGGTGCTGCAGTCTGGATCGCTCAGCATTCACCGCCAGCAGGATGATTTACTGGTCGAGATTGTCGCCGCGCCCTACATCTTCGGGATTAACGCCGGCATGATGGGCTGTAGCACAGAGTACCTGCTGATATCACAATCGCCCTGTTCCGGGTTCTATCTCCCCGCCGCCAGCGCCCGCCATCTGATCCAGCAGGCCGGTTTATGGTCTGATGCGTTCTGCTGGCTCTCCTGGCACCACCAGGTGATGGAGATCCGCGACAAGCAGCTGGTGGGCAATAACTCGTACAGCCAGATCCGCGCCACGCTGCTGGATATGGCCCAGTGGGATGAAGCGTTACGTATGCGGGTGGGGGTGATGAGCTACATTCAGCGCCGCACGCGTATTTCGCGTTCGGTGGTGGCAGAGGTGCTGGCGGCGTTACGGCAGGGGAACTACATCACGATGGAGCGGGGCAAACTGGTTAGCGTCAACCGTTTGCCCGCTGAATATTAGTCCAGGGAAGCGGTGATCGCCTGCGGCTTGTTCTCGCTCAGCTCCACCACCAGCTGGTTGACGCCGTCGCTCATATTGACGAAACGCGTAAGCGGCGAGCGCGTCACCACCACAAATACCCCAACGTTAGACTGCGGGATCATCGCCATATAGGTGATGAATCCGCCGCCACCGCCGGTTTTCTGGATAATGCCCGGACGACCGTTTTTCGGCGCCAGATAGACCCAGCCGAGGCCCAGCGCGTCCGCGCGGCCTGGCACATCCATGCCAATCACTCGCGTTAACTGGCTGCGCTGATAGATCAGCGTCTGCATTCTGTCGGCCTGATTGCTGCGCGCGTAGAAATCAGAGGAGAGGAACTGCTGCATCCAGCGCATCATGTCGCCCGGGGTGGAGTAAACCCCGCCGCTGCCCACTGCCGCCAGAGTGTTGTTACACGGGCTGGCCCCTTTTTCCGCCACCATCAGGCGCTTGCACTGATCGGGGGAGGGGGTAAAGGTGGTGTCTTTCATTCCCAGCGGACGGGCGATTTGCTCGTCGAACAGCTGAGCGTAGGGTTTGCCCGCCGCGTTGCCCAGCGCATCGGCCAGCAGATCAAAGGCCAGGTTTGAGTAGGCGGCCTGCGAACCCGGTGATGATTTCAGGGTCGCCGTCGATAACCAGTTCCAGCGTTGATCCCGGGTCGGCCAGACAAATACCGGACGATGGGCGGCACCGCCGGGCTGTTCGCGCGGCAGGGCGCTGGTGTGGGTGGCAAGGTTGACGAGCGTAATGGGCGCGCCCTGATATGTCGGCACCCGGGCCCCCGGCGGGGCGTATTTGCTTAACGGATCGTTTAGCTTCACCACGCCCTGATCGAGCAGCTTAACCAGCATCTCACTGGTCATCAGTTTGGTCAGAGAGGCAATGCGTACCACCGAATCCAGCTGCGGGTGAACATTATTACCCGGACGTGTTTCGCCAAAGCTGCGGAATACGCGCTGGTTACCGTCAATCGCCACCAGGGCCATCCCCGTTGCGCCGCTGCCGTAAAAAATAAGATTCGCATAGCGATCGACCACATCCGAAGCGAAGGCCGGATCGGCAATCGGCTGGGCAGGGGCAGCCTGCACGCAGGTGAGGCTGGCCGCATACAGCGCGGCGGAGAGTAACAGACTACGTTTCAACGAAAGCATCCATGAAGTGAATGAGAAAAGTATGCGTATTTATACTACTAAACGGCGTATTGCAAAGGCCTGAACAGCATAACGATAGCGTGAAAAACGTAACCATGGGTAAATACAAACAATTTCGTTATTACCGATCTCATGTTTTGTGACATTGCGCTTATGATACCTGTCAGCTCATTTACTTTTCCGTGCAGGTGGCGGTTGACGGCGAACTAAAACCAGGCCGGCAGGTCTGATAATCCGTCGTCCACAGCAGTAGCGATAACTACAAGAAGGAAGCGTTATGTTTAAGTCGTTTTTCCCCAAACCGGGGCCCTTTTTCCTTTCGGCCTTTATTTGGGCCCTGATCGCTGTCATTTTCTGGCAGGCCGGTGGCGCTGACGGTTTTGCGCGTCTGGTCGGTGCCACAGGCGATGTGCCAATCAGCGCGGCGCGTTTCTGGTCGCCGGGCTATCTGCTCTTTTATGCTTATTACGCCTTCTGCATCGGGGCGTTTGCCCTGTTCTGGTTTATCTACTCGCCGCACCGCTGGCAGTACTGGTCGATTCTCGGTACCTCGCTGATTATCTTTGTCACCTGGTTTCTGGTGGAGGTCGGGGTGGCGGTCAACGCCTGGTATGCGCCGTTCTACGATCTGATCCAGACCGCGCTCAGCGCGCCGCACAAAGTCACTATTAACCAGTTTTATCATGAAGTCGGCGTGTTCCTCGGGATCGCGCTGATCGCCGTTGTTATTGGCGTGATGAATAATTTCTTTGTCAGCCACTACGTGTTCCGCTGGCGCACCGCGATGAACGAATACTATATGGCCCACTGGCAGCAGCTGCGCCATATCGAAGGTGCCGCCCAGCGTGTGCAGGAAGATACCATGCGCTTCGCATCCACCCTTGAAGATATGGGGGTCAGCTTTATCAACGCCATCATGACCCTGATCGCCTTCCTGCCGGTGCTGGTTACGCTGTCTGCCCACGTGCCGGAACTGCCAATTGTCGGCCATCTGCCGTACGGCCTGGTGATCGCCGCGATTGTCTGGTCGCTGATGGGTACGGGTCTGCTGGCGGCGGTGGGGATCAAACTGCCGGGGCTGGAGTTTAAAAACCAGCGCGTCGAAGCGGCCTACCGTAAAGAGCTGGTCTATGGCGAAGACGACGCCAGCCGCGCCTCGCCGCCGACGGTGCGCGAACTGTTCGGCGCGGTGCGTCGCAACTATTTCCGCCTCTATTTCCACTACATGTACTTCAACATCGCCCGCATCCTTTATCTGCAGGTGGATAACGTTTTCGGCTTGTTCCTGCTGTTCCCGTCGATTGTGGCCGGTACTATCACCCTGGGTCTTATGACGCAAATCACCAATGTGTTTGGTCAGGTACGGGGGTCGTTCCAGTATCTGATCAGCTCATGGACCACGCTGGTGGAGCTGATGTCAATCTATAAACGTTTACGCAGTTTTGAACGTGAGCTGGATGGTCAGGATCTACAGGAAGTGACCCATACATTGAGCTAATACAGGGAGTCGTTATGTCTTTTATCGTACCGCGTGCATTACCCTTTTCGCTGCTTGCCGCCCTGGTGTTAGCCGGGTGTGCTGAGAGGGAAGCTGCGCCACTGAAAAAGGGCGAAAAGCCCGTCGATGTGGCCAGCGTCGTGCGACAAAAAATGCCCGCCACGGTGAAAGACCGGGACCAGTGGGCCTCGGCGCTGGCAAAAACCTTTGAGAGCCAGAAGATTGCCCCCACCGAGGAGAATATCTGCTCGGTGTTGGCGGTGGCGCAGCAGGAGTCGCTGTATCAGTCCGATCCGGCGGTGCCGGGGCTGAACAAAATCGCCTGGAAAGAGATCGATCGCCGGGCAGAAAAGCTGCACATCCCGGCGTTCCTGGTCCATACGGCGCTGAAAATCACCTCGCCGAACGGGAAAAGCTACAGCGAGCGGCTGGATACGGTGAAAACCGAGAAACAGCTGAGCGCCATCTTCGACGATATGATCGGTACGGTGCCGATGGGGCAGACCCTGTTTGGCTCCCTGAACCCGGTGCATACCGGTGGGCCAATGCAGGTCAGTATCGCCTTCGCGGAAAAGCATACCGACGGCTATCCGTGGAAAATCGAGAATACGGTGCGTCAGGAGGTCTTTTCCCTGCGCGGCGGCCTGTGGTTTGGCACTTACCATCTGCTGAACTATCCCGCCAGCTACGATGTGCCGCTCTACCGCTTTGCTGACTTCAACGCCGGCTGGTACGCCAGCCGCAATGCGGCATTCCAGAGTGCAGTCAGCCGCGCCAGCGGGGTGAAGCTGGCGCTGGACGGAGATCTGATCGTCTATGGCAGCAGCGAGGCAGGGAAGACGGAACTGGCGGTGCGTAAGCTTAAAAGCAAGCTGGATATGAGCGACAGTGAGATTCGCCAGCAGCTGGCGAAAGGCGACAGCCTGGCATTTGAGAAAACCGAACTTTATCAGCAGGTGTACAAGCTGGCGGAGCAGAAGAGCGGAAAGAAACTCCCGAAAGCGATATTACCGGGGATCCAGCTTGAGAGCCCGAAAATCACCCGCAATCTGACTACCGCCTGGTTTGCCCAGCGCGTTGACGATCGCCGGGCGAAGTGTATGGCGCTGAATTAGCGGTAGCGGCGCCAGCGCACGACCAGGGCAACGGCGCCCAACACCACCAGCCCCACAAGGAACGGGATCAGCCCGAATACGGTCCCGACGCCCAGCCCAATCTCCACGCGCGGGCGACCGGAGTCTTCGACCTGCATCAGGTGCTCATACACGCCGGGAGCATGCACAAGGATATTCAGCAGCTGTGAGCCTGCCCAGAAGCAGAACAGCACAAACAGAGCGTATGCGATATTTCCTGCCGTGGAGGTCTTAGGTTGTCTGGTGCTGAAAATCGGCTTCGACATAGTAAAGTCTGCCATAACTACCTCCGGAATGTTCTGCCTGGCTATATGCCTGTTGTACACGCTGAGTTTGACAGCTCATGGCGGATGTCAATATCGGAATGATGGTAATTTGGCCTGGAGAATTCTCCTGGATGTGCAATTTTTGCCGCGCATCACAGATTTTTTACTTAAGTGAAATTCACTCTCATTTCAGATTTTCCGCATACGCCGCAGACCTGACGACAAAACTGTGCGAGGATAGATTTTTTCTTCTGGAGCGACCATGAAACTGCCTGCCAAAATCCGCCGTGACTGGCACTTCTACGCCTTTGCTATTGGGCTGATTTTTATTCTGAACGGGGTGGTGGGGCTGCTGGGCTTCGAAGCGAAGGGCTGGCAAACCTATGCGGTAGGGCTGGTGACCTGGGTTATCAGTTTCTGGCTGGCAGGGTTTATCATTCGCCGTCGCCCGGAAGAGACGACGGCGAACGACGCGGATTAACCGTTAACGGAAATCTGTAGTGCGCTGTCAGCGGCATGTCGCTCCAGCGCCAGTTCAATCAGGCGGGTAATCAGATCCGGGTAGCTGAGGCCGCTGGCCTGCCACAGTTTCGGGTACATGCTGATGTTGGTGAAGCCTGGCAGTGTGTTGATTTCATTGATCACGACGCGATTATCCGCCGTTAAGAAGACATCGACACGCGCCATGCCGCGACAGCCCAGCGCCTGATACGCCTCAATGGCAATGGCGCGGATCGCGTCGTTCACCTCTGGATCCAGCGCGGCGGGCACCACCACCTGAGCGCCCTGGTCGTCGATGTATTTGGTGTCGTAAGAGTAGAAATCGCTGTTCAGCACCACTTCACCACAGGTGCTGGCCTGCGGGAAATCATTCCCCAGCACCGCGCACTCAATCTCACGGCCTTTGATTCCCTGTTCCACCACCACTTTGTGATCGAAGGTAAAGGCCAGACGCACTGCCTCGCTGAACTGCGCTTCGCTGTTCACTTTGCTGACGCCGACGGAGGAGCCCTGGTTCGCCGGTTTGACGAACAGCGGCAGGCCAAAGCGGGCGCTGAGATCGGCAAAGGTATGCTGGTCGCGGTTGGCGCGGGTCAGGGTGACAAAGGGGGCCACGTTCAGCCCGGCATCGCGCAGCAGGCGCTTGGTGACGTCCTTATCCATACAGGCGGCGGAACCGAGCACGTCGGAGCCGACGAACGGCAGGTTAGCCATCCGCAGCATCCCCTGCAGGGAGCCGTCTTCGCCCAGCGTGCCGTGGACAATCGGGAAAATGACGTCGATCTGTGACAGTGTCTGCCCGGTACTGGCATTGATCAGCTGGCCCTGCATCATGCCTGGCACAGTGGCAACGCTAATCTCAGACGGGTTCAGCGCGATGTGCGCCGGATCGTCAGCGTTGAGCAGATAGCCCTGCTCGTCGTTAATGTGCCATTGACCCTGTTTATCAATGCCTAACAGCACGACCTCAAAGCGGCTCTTATCAATCGCGTTAACAATATTTTTGGCCGATTGCAGCGACACTTCGTGCTCGGCTGATTTTCCCCCAAAGACAATACCTACCCGCAACTTCGCCATCACTTCGCTCATCCACTCTGACTCAAAACGCTTACCCTATCACGATGCCCGGCGGAATTCGCCGCCTTCTGCCATAATGTTTTGGCACATTGTTTCAGGAGGGTGAGTGAAAGGGAAAAGCCTGATTATCTGTCTTGCTGTCATTTCTGCGGCCATCGCAAGTTACCGCTGGCTGCCGTCGTATTACAACCCCTTTGCCCCGCTATCTCTCGACGATCCTCCCGGGACCCTGACCCAGTTTAAGCTCAGGCGCCTGTCCCCTGAGCATTGTGAAATACTGCTGGCGCAGGCCAATGCGCGCCAGCTGATCCGCACCCAGACGGTGGCCGACAGCACGGGAGAGTGTCCGCTGAGCGACGTGGTGCGCGTGCGTAGCTTTGGCAGCGTCAGCCTCAGCAGCAGCTTTCTCGCCAGCTGCCCGCTGGCGCTCAGCTCGGCGCTGTTCGTCAACCAGCAGGCCCGGCCCCTTACCCAAACCATGATGGGCAGCAGCCTGTCGCGCATTGACCATCTGGGCAGCTTTGCCTGTCGGAACATCTATCATCGTCCCAATGCCCGGCGCAGCGAGCATGCCAGCGCCGAGGCGCTGGATATCAGCGGCTTTACGCTGGAGAACGGGCAGCGGATCTCGGTCCTGCGCGGCTGGCAAAACGCCACCACCCAGCCGTGGCTGCGGGCGCTGCTCGGGGCCAGCTGCGGCTACTTCGGCAATGCCCTCGGCCCGGATTACAATGCCGCCCACGCCAACCATTTTCATCTGGGCATGCGCGGTTTTGGCTACTGCCCGCAAAGTATAAATCACCAGATAGAAGGCAAAAATATGTGACATGTTTCACAGATATGATGACTGGGAAGATAAAACACCGAAGTCGCGGCAGGCGCATCTCTGATAACTTTCGGCACAGCCTGAGTTGGTAATCTGATAGCGAATTCATGCAAAACGAAGACAGTATCCGCCTATGGAATCGTGGAAAGTTAACCTCATTTCGGTCTGGTTCGGTTGTTTTTTCACCGGCCTTGCCATCAGCCAGATTTTACCCTTTTTGCCGCTGTACGTGTCCCAGCTTGGCGTCTCGTCTCACGAGGCGTTGTCGATGTGGTCGGGCCTGACTTTCAGCGTCACGTTTCTGGTCTCGGCCATTGTCTCGCCAATGTGGGGCAGCCTGGCCGACCGCAAAGGGCGCAAGCTGATGCTGCTGCGCGCCTCGCTGGGAATGGCGATTGCGATCCTGCTCCAGGCTTTTGCCACTAACGTCTGGCAACTGTTCCTGCTGCGTGCGCTGATGGGGCTGACCTCCGGCTATATCCCGAATGCCATGGCGCTGGTGGCCTCACAGGTGCCCCGGGAGCGCAGCGGCTGGGCCATCAGTACCCTGTCGACGGCGCAGATCAGCGGCGTGATCGGCGGCCCGCTGATGGGGGGCTTTCTGGCTGACCACGTGGGCCTGCGCGCGGTGTTCCTCATCACCGCCGTCCTGCTGGTGATCAGCTTTCTGGTGACGTTGTTTCTGATTAAAGAGGGGGCTCGTCCGACGACGAGCAAGGCGGAGCGGCTGAGCGGTAAGGCGGTGTTTGCCTCGCTGCCCTACCCATGGCTGATGCTCAGCCTGTTTATCACCACTATGGTGATCCAGCTCTGTAACGGTTCGGTGGGGCCGATCCTCGCACTGTTTATTCAGTCGATGGCGCCCGACAGCAATAATATCGCCTTCCTCAGCGGGATGATTGCCGCCGTGCCGGGCATCTCCGCGCTGATGTCTGCCCCGCGTCTGGGCAAGCTGGGGGATCGCATCGGCACCGGTCGCATTCTGATGGCGACGCTTATCGTGGCGGTGGTGCTCTTTTTTGCCATGTCCTTTGTCACCACCCCCTTCCAGCTTGGGGTGCTGCGCTTCCTGCTGGGCTTTGCCGATGGTGCCATGCTGCCTGCCGTACAGACGCTGCTGATTAAATACTCCAGCGATCGGGTGACCGGGCGGATCTTCGGTTATAACCAGTCATTTATGTATCTGGGGAACGTCGCCGGTCCGCTGATGGGGGCGGCAGTCTCGGCGATGGCCGGTTTCCGCTGGGTTTTTGCCGCCACCGCGGTGGTGGTCTTATTGAATATAATCCAGCTGGCATGGGCCATGCGGCGGCGACGCCAGCAGGAAGCCAGCATCCGGGAGAATAAGCGGTTGTAGCCTTGCTGTATAATATATTTAAGCAGGGCTGTCATTATCTTTTATTTGAAATGGCGGTTCTGCTTTTATTTTGCACTGCCTCGACGCTTTAATTTAATTTAAAGTGCCTCTTTCCCGGCTGCCCGGCAGATTAATTTATCAGGAGTGTGTTGTCCGGCTAAAAATAGTACTTTTAACTACTTTGCAAGCCTCAGGCATAATGATAACGTCGGAAAAAATCTCATAAGGAAATAGCGCTGTGAAAAATCTCATTGCTGAGTTGTTGCTGAAGCTTGCACAAAAGGAAGAAGAGTCAAAAGAGCTGGTGGCCCAGGTCGAAGCGTTAGAAATTGTGGTAACCGCGCTGTTACGACAGATGGCGCAAAGTGAGCAGCAGGCGCTGATTGATAGCGTGGAAGGCGCGCTGGATGAGGCCCGACCAGACACACAGGTCTCTGAGCAGGACAGCGAAATGCTGCAGCAATACGTAAAAAAGCTGTTACGGCACCCGCGCAACTGAACGGTCATCTGACGTAATTTCATGTCATAGAACCGTCACATCGGTTGCCTATAGTCGCTCTGTTTTATTTTTTTATGTATTTCTACATGGAAAAAATAAGTGAAACAGAGCGCACTTTATATTGCATTACTGTCCCTGTTATTTACCCCCACAATTTATGCTGAAACTGTGGCATCGACCAGGGTTCTGAATAATCGTGCCGCCCAGGGTGATATCACCCAGCCTGCCCCTGACCGGGCAATATACCCACTATGCGCCTGATAAAAAATCCGGCAAGCCAGATGGCGTTACCGACTCCACTGCCCGGCACGAAAAAACACCTAACGGGTGGTTTTTTCAGCAGCACGAACCAGACTTACTGTGATCATCCACAGAAGGAAAGTGCTATGAAAATCACACTGCTGGTTACGCTGCTCTTTGGTCTGTTTTCTCTTACCCCGGTGGGGGCCCAGGATAAACAGCAAACCCCGCAGCAGCAACGTATGACCACCTGCAATCAACAGGCCACCGCCCAGGCGCTGAAGGGCGATTCCCGTAAGACCTATATGAGCGACTGCCTGAAAAACGCCTCCTCTAAACCCGGCGAAAAAAGCCTGACGCCGCAGCAACAAAGGATGCGCGAATGCAACAGTCAGGCGACCCAACAATCCCTTAAAGGCGACGATCGAAATAAGTTTATGAGTGCCTGTCTGAAGAAAAACGGCTAGTTCAAACGGGTGAGCGAGCCCGGTGGCTCACCCGAAATATCATACTTAGCCTTGAGTAAGCCTTTCTATAATTTGGGAAAATGCTTTTGAGTGTTCCCAAAAATTATGAATGATGAAAACTTTTACAGCAAAGTCTATGCCCGGGAAGGAATGAGTCAGGCGCATTCAGCGGATGAGTATCACCGTGCGGGTATCCGACTGGCTCGTCGGCTGCGTTGGCCGCGAGCGGTGGGTCTGGGCATTCTCTTCTTACCGATTGCCAGCGTGCTGGTCGCGCAGCCGGTCAACGGTGTCTGGTGGCTGCTGCTGGTTGGCTGGGCGTTTGTCTGGCCCCATCTGGCCTGGCAATTAGCAGCGCGTTCTACCGATCCCTGGAACGGCGAGATGTTTAACCTCAAAGTCGACGCCATTGTGGCCGGGGTCTGGATTGGGGTGATGGGAATTAATGCCATGCCAAGCGCGGCGCTGGTCATGATGATAAGCATGAACCTTATTGGCGTGGGCGGGATCCGGCTGTACGGCCCCGGGGTGATGATGACCGCACTGGCGGCGCTGGTCTCCCTGCAGCTCACGCGCGTGACGCCGGACTACGTCAGCACGCCGCTGGAACTCTGGCTCGCGCTGCCGGTGATCGTCTTTTACCCGATGCTGTTTGCCTGGGTGAGTTTCCATACGACGAGTCGTCTGGTGGAACATAAGCGCCGGCTTGAGCTGATGAGTACTCTTGATGGTATGACGGGGGTGTTTAATCGTCGCCACTGGGAAGTTTTGCTGCGCACAGAATATGAAAACTGCCGCCGCTACCACCGTAGCGCCACGCTCCTGCTGATCGATATCGATCACTTCAAGAGCATTAACGATACCTGGGGCCACGACGTTGGCGATCAGGCGATTGTCGCCGTCACCCGGCAGCTACAGCTCACGCTACGCGCCAGCGATATGATTGGCCGCTTTGGCGGTGATGAGTTTGCGGTGATCATGAGCGGCACGCAGGCGGAAAGCGCCATTGCGGCAATGTCGCGGGTACACGAACGGCTGGCAGATTTACATCTGCCGGGATCGCCTCAGGTAAAGATATCCATCAGCGTCGGCGTAGCGCCGCTCACGACGTCGATGGTGCATTATCAGGAGTGGCTTAAAGCGGCGGATATCGCGCTCTACAAAGCGAAAAATGCCGGACGTAACCGCACCGAAGTGGCGGCCTGACGTCCGGCAGTCGGTCAGGACTTACTCAGCAGCTCTGATTTTTCCATGCACTTATTCATGGCTTCAATGACGGCGGCACGGAAGCCGCGCTCCTCCAGCACCCGCACTGCTTCAATAGTGGTGCCGCCCGGGGAACAGACCATATCTTTCAGCTCGCCCGGATGTTTACCGGTTTCGAGTACCATTTTGGCTGAGCCCATCACCGCCTGCGCGGCAAATTTATAGGCCTGCGCGCGCGGCATCCCGCCGAGAACGGCCGCATCGGCCATCGCTTCGATAAACATAAATACGTAGGCGGGCGCCGATCCGCTGACCCCGACCACCGGGTGGATCATCGCCTCGGCAATCACCTCGGCTTCCCCGAAACAGCGGAAAATGTTGATCACATCGGCCACCTCTTCGGCGGTCACCAGCGCGTTAGGGGTGATGGAGGTCATGCCCGCATTGACCAGCGACGGCGTGTTAGGCATGGCGCGGACGATTTTACGATCATGGCCCAGCGCGCGCGCCAGTTGATCGAGGGTGACGCCTGCGGCGATGGAGACCACCAGCGTCTCTTTATTCAGGCTGGAGGTGATATCGCTCAGGACTTTCACCATCATGTTCGGCTTCACTGCCCCGAAGACGATATCGGCTACCTGCGCCACTTCCTGAGCACTTTGCGCGGCGTTGATCCCGTACTGGTCGTGCAGGGCGGCGACTTTGTCCGGCGAGGGGGTATAGACCCAAATCTGGCCTGGCAGGACCTGACCGCTGGCAATCAGACCGCCGAGAATGGCTTTGCCCATATTACCGCAGCCGATAAAACCGATTTTCTTCTCCATCACGTCTCCCTCTTAAACTTTGTTATGATTGTGGAACTTTAGCCTATCAGGTTTTATTACGCAGCATTATATGCCGGAGAGAGAAGATGGCGATTTGGGTGGATGCCGATGCGTGTCCGAATGTCATTAAAGAGATCCTGTTTCGTGCCGCCGAGCGCGTCCAGATGCCGATGACGCTGGTGGCGAATCAGAACCTGCGGGTACCGCCGTCCCGCTTTATTCGCACCCTGCGGGTACCGGCCGGTTTTGACGTGGCCGATAACGAAATTGTGCGTTTGTGCAGCGCCGACGACCTGGTGATCACCGCCGATATCCCGCTGGCGGCAGAAGTGCTGGAGAAAGGGGCGGCGGCGCTGAACCCGCGCGGGGAACGTTACTCCCCGGCCACCATTCGCGAAAAGCTGACGATGCGCGATTTTATGGATACCCTGCGTGCCAGCGGCGTGCAGACCGGCGGGCCGGACAGTTTATCCCCGCGCGACAGGCAGCTGTTTGCCGCCGAACTCGATAAATGGCTGCTGGAAGTGAAGCGCCGCCAGGGTTAATCATCACCATGACATATGATTTGACCAGGATTACCCCGTTCCGGGGTTGTCAACGGCGGGTGGCTTCAGGTAAGGTGAGCGCACCATTCAGTGCCATTATTTCTTTACAGAATCCCCCTTTATATATCCGGGGTTGACTGGAATGTCATTTTAATACCACATCTGGTGTAATAATATTTTTACGATTAACTTATGTACTAGTTTAATGGTATCATTGCACGCTTTTCGACTTTACCTACCGCATGTGCGCGGCCTCAAAGGGAACTTCTGGTTATGACCCAGCCTATTTTTTTAATTGGCCCCCGCGGCTGTGGAAAAACAACCGTCGGTCTGGAACTGGCTCGTCTGTGCCAGAGCGAATTTGTCGACACCGATCACTGGTTGCAGACCCACGCCGGTCAAAGCATTGCCGAGATCGTTGAGCAGGAAGGGTGGGAGAGTTTCCGCGCCCGCGAAACGGCGACCCTCGAGGCGGTGACGGCGGGTTCCGGCATTATTGCTACCGGCGGCGGCATTATTCTGTCGGCCTGGAACCGGCAGTTTATGCGCGAAAAGGGTACTGTGATTTACCTTAGCGCGCCGGTGCCGGTGCTGGTTGAACGCCTCGAAGCCTTCCCGGAAGAGGGCCAGCGCCCGACCCTGACCGGCAAGCCCATCAGCGAAGAGGTGAGTGCGGTGCTGGCAGAGCGCGACGCCCTCTATCGCGAAGCCGCTCACCACGTCGTCGATGCTTCGCTGCCACCGGCCCAGGTGGTACAAAATATCGTAACCGCACTGCATCTGGCATGCGCCAGCTAACTGATGTCTATACTGATAGTTCAGCCATTAAAAAAAGGATGAACTATGCCAACCAGACCTCCCTATCCGCGTGAAGCCCGTATCGTTGCCGTTGAAAAAGGTGCGACGGGCCAGACTGTCACCTGGTATCAGCTGCGTGCTGACCACCCAAAACCCGATTCGCTGATCAGCGAGCACGAAACGGAGCTCGAAGCGCAGGATGCCAAAGTGCGTTACGAAGACCCGGATAAGGCCTGATCAAAATCTGAAAGCGGAAAAAACCGAACGCTAATCATACTATTTAAAAAGCGATAACCTTAAACGGAGGGTAATGTACAGGTTTTACAGACACATCCTGTCAGGCTCGCGGATCTTTACATTCCGGTACGTTAATCTGCTGCTACGCTTTTCAGCACTTTTTCCTGAACAGCGCACTGTACAGCGAAGCGAGCCTGTCTCTGTGTCACGGTCGGTGGTAGTAAAGAAAGGCGAGAATGATGAAAGCGACGTTGGCGATCCTCACCATTGGGGTAGTCCCGGTAAGCGAAGTGCTCCCGCTCTTAACGGAGCATATCTCTGAACAACAGATCACGCACCACAGTCTGCTCGGTACGCTGAGCAGGGAAGAGGTCATGGAAGACTACGCCCCTGAACCGGGTGAGGCGCTGCTGCCAACCCTGCTCAGCGACGGCGAGCTGGGCAACGTTTCGCTGCCAAAGATCGAACGCGCCCTGCAGAGCGTGATTGAAGTCCTCGATAACCGGGACTATGAGGTGATCCTGTTGATGAGCACGGCGCCTGTCACCGGTCTCGTTGCCCGTAATGCGATCCTGCTTGAGCCGATGCGGATCATCCCGCCGCTGGTGGGATCGATTGTCGACAGCCATCAGGTGGGGGTGATCGTGCCGATCCCCGAACTGCTGGAAAACCAGTCGCATAAGTGGCGTGGGCTGGTGAATACCCCACTGCTCGCCGTGGCCAATCCATTCTGGGACAGCGAAACAAAACTGATCGCCGCCGGGCGCGATCTGCTGGAGCGCGGCGCGGACGTGCTGATGCTCGATTGCCTCGGTTTCCATCAACGTCACCGCGATTTACTGCAAAAAACCCTGGATGTGCCGGTGCTGCTGTCAAACGTGCTGGTCGCCCGGCTGGCCTCGGAATTGCTGGTCTGATGATTTTGCGTGACAGGCATGGAGCGTCACCCCTATATTGGATTCACATCCAATGACAATAAGGACCCGTCCATGCTTCAGAGTAATGAATACTTTTCCGGTAAAGTGAAGTCCATTGGTTTTACCAGCAGCATTACTGGCCGTGCCAGTGTTGGCGTGATGGCTGAAGGGGAGTATGCCTTCGGTACCGCGCAGCCTGAAGAGATGACCGTGGTCAGCGGTTCACTGAAAGTGTTATTGCCGGGGGAAACCGAGTGGAAGGTCTATAACCCGGGCGATGTTTTCAACGTGCCAGGCCACAGCGAATTCCATCTGCAGGTGGCTGAGCCTGCGTCCTATCTGTGTCGTTATCTGTAAAAAAAAGAGCCGGGTTAACCCGGCTCCTGTTTCTGGCATAAAGCCTGGCATGAAGCATTAACGCTGTGCTTCGCCGCCTAGCCCTTCCACCACGCTCTGAATCAACGCCGCCAGTTCACCCGTCATCAGAATGAAATCAGCATCAAAACGCTGGGCATAGTCGTCCCGGTCGATATCGTCGTTCTGATCGCGCAGCTCATCGGAGAACTTCAGGCGCTTGATGGAGCCATCGTCACACATCATGAACTGAATACGCTGCTGCCAGTCGAGTGCCAGCTTGGTCACCAGCTTGCCGGCTTCGATATGCACCGCGATCTCGTCGCTGACCAGCTCCTGCTTCTTGGCGCGGATAACGCCGCCGTCTTCAAGGATCGCTTTCAGCTCGGCTTCGTCCAGCAGCTGGAAACCCTGCGGGACGTTGTTGGCCCGCACCCACTCGGTGAGGGTCAGCTCGATCGGGTTTTCCATCGTCAGCGGCACCACCGGCAGCGAACCGAGGCTTTTACGCAGCAATGCCAGCGTATCTTCCGCTTTTTTGGCGCTGGCGCAGTCGACCATAATCAGGCCGTTAACCGTGTCGATCCACATCATTGTCTGGCTGAAGCGGCTAAAGGCACGCGGCAGCAACGAATGCAGAACTTCATCTTTCAGCGAATCTTTTTCCGTTTTTTTCAGCTTACGGCCCTGTTCGGCTTCCAGCTTGAAAATTTTGGCTTCCAGCGCCTGTTTCACTACTGGCGTCGGCAGGATCTTCTCTTCCTTACGCGCGCAGATAATGATTTGACCATTGGTGGTGTGGGTCAGCGCATCGCTCTGTGATCCCATAGGCGGAACCCATCCGGTTTTCGCCATGTCCTGGCTGCCACACGGGGTAAATGCGTAAAGGTCTAACTGTTTTTCCATCTCGTCGGCGCGCAGCTCGATGTCGCGGCTGAGACGGTAAACCATCAAATTTTTGAACCACAGCATGATAATTTCCACGGTCTTGTCGTTTAATTCAGCGGGCATGATAGCGAATTGTCGCATCGCTTGCATTGCTAATCGGGTAGCAGGCTTCTACTCTGTTGATAATCAAAAAAATGAGGAACGTCCTGTGCGAATTGGTATTGATCTCGGCGGCACCAAAACAGAAGTCATTGCCCTGGGCGAGCAGGGGGAACAGCTGTTCCGCCATCGCCTGCCGACCCCGCGCGATGATTACCGGCAGACCATTGAAACCATTGCTAGCCTGGTGGAGAAGGCCGAAAAGGCCACCGGCCAGACGGGCACGGTGGGCATGGGCATTCCAGGTTCGATTTCGCCCTATACCGGGGTGGTGAAAAATGCTAACTCCACCTGGCTTAACGGCCAGCCCTTCGACCGCGATTTAAGCCAGCGCCTGAACCGGGAAGTGCGGCTGGCGAACGACGCCAACTGCCTGGCAGTATCGGAGGCGATCGACGGCGCGGCAGCGGGGGCGCAGACGGTATTCGCGGTAATCATCGGCACCGGCTGTGGGGCAGGCGTGGCCTTTGGTGGCCGGGCCCATATCGGCGGCAACGGCACCCCAGGCGAGTGGGGACATAACCCGCTGCCGTGGATGGATGAGGACGAGCTGAAGTACCGCGCCGAAGTGCCGTGCTACTGCGGAAAACAGGGCTGTATCGAAACCTTTATTTCCGGCACCGGTTTCGCCACCGATTATCGTCGTCTGAGCGGACATCCGCTGAAAGGCAATGAGATCATGCGTCTGGTGGAAGAGCAGGACGCCGTTGCGGAGCTGGCCTTCAGCCGCTACGAAATGCGGCTGGCTAAATCGCTGGCGCACGTAGTGAATATTCTCGATCCGGACGTGATCGTGCTGGGCGGCGGGATGAGCAACGTGGATCGCCTCTATACCACCGTACCGCAGCTGGTGAAGCAGTGGGTGTTTGGCGGCGAATGTGAAACGCCGATCCGCAAAGCGGTACACGGCGACTCCAGCGGCGTGCGCGGCGCCGCCTGGTTATGGCCACACTGATCGTGTGAATGCCGGGCGGCACTGCGCTTGCCCGGCCTACGAAACGGCAAATTCTTTATCCAGTCTGCTGTACCCCAGCCCGTTAATTTTCTTCACTTTGATCTGTACCGGAATGCGCTCTTTCATCGCCTCGACGTGGCTGATGACGCCGATGGTTTTGCCGCTGGCATTCAGCGCATCCAGGGCATCCAGGGCGGTATCCAGCGTTTCGCTGTCCAGGGTGCCGAAACCCTCATCAAGGAACAGCGAGTCAATCTGCGTTTTGTGGCTCACCAGGTCGGAGAGCGCCAGCGCCAGCGCCAGACTCACGAGGAAACTTTCGCCGCCGGAAAGGGTGCGGGTATCGCGCACGGCATCCGCCTGCCAGGTATCTACCACTTCCAGCTCCAGCGCGTCGCTGGCCTTGCGTTGCAGGAGGTAGCGGCCATGCAGGCGGGTCAGCTGCTGGTTGGCGAGCCACACCAGGTTGTCGAGGGTTAAGCCCTGGGCAAACTTACGGAAGCGATCCCCCTCTTTAGAACCGATCAGTGCGTTGAGATAACCCCAGTCATCCGCCAGCCGGGCTGCGGCCGCAATTTCCTGCATCAGGGCCTGCTGGTGCAGGCGGTTATCGCTGTCCTGCTTGAGCTGCTGGCGGATCTCCCCCTGGCGGGTGGTGTTTTCACGCAGCTTCTGCGCGAGCTGCTGTAGCTGCGCCTGTAAAAGCTGCACGTCTGTCGTCAGGTTGTCCGGGCGATGTTCCAGATGTTCGTTCAGGCGCTGGCCGGCCTGCTGAAGCAGCGCCGTGGCCTGCTGGATCTGATTTTCCAGAGTCTGTTTCAGCTGCTCGAGACGGTGAAGGGTCGCATCATCCAGCAGGGCCGCGAGAAACGCCTCGCGATCGCTGAAGACGCTGGCGGCCAGCGCGGCGGCAAACTGTTCCTGGGCGTGTTGCAGGCGTTCGCTTTCCAGCCTGAACTGCTGTTGCAGGGTGGCAAGCTGGCTGTGCAGGGAGACGCATTCGGTATGAATTTCGCGCCAGTTCTCCGGAATAACGCTTTCTGCTTCAATGGACTCCGTCGCCGGAAGGGTCTCCAGCAGCGGCGTCAGGGCAGCCATGCGTTCCCGCAGGGCGCTGTGCTGAGACTGCTGCGCCTGCCAGCGCTGCGACTCTTTTTCACGTTCCGCGAGCCAGACCGGCTCCCCACCGTCCTCAGGCATCGCCAGCGACAATTCCTGGAGGGATTTCTCCATCGCGGTGCGGGCTGCGGCCAGTTGCTGGAGATAGCCTTCTTCCTGGGCCTCTTCTTCATTCAGCTGGTTTTGCAGCGTCAGGCGCTGGCTAAGCTGGTAAAGCTGCTGCTCGTACTGCTCCTGCTGATTCAGCCAGGGGGCGATATCATCCTGAATATTCAACGTCACCGTCAGGGAAGCGCAAACCTGCTGCCACTCCTCGGTGAGCGCCTCCGCGTCCCGGGCCAGCGTCTGCGCCTCGTCTGTTTCCCGCTGCAGCTGGGTGGTGAGGGCATTCACCTGGCCCAGCAGCAGCAGGCCTTCCTCTTTGAGGGCGGCGACCTCTTTTTCCATCGCGTCCCGGCGGCGCTGGTTTTCCGTGAGCGCTAAGGCCTGGTACTGCGCGATCGCCGGATGTTCGGTGGAGCCACAGAGCAGGCAGGGTTTTCCGGATTCCAGTTCGGCCCGATAGCTCTCCAGCTTCTTGATCTTCTCTTCCTGCTCGCACAGGACTTTCAGATCGAGATAGTGCTGGTTTTTCTCTTTGTACTGCTGGCGGCGCAGCGTCAGCGTTTCGTTGAGTTTTGCGAGCTCGCCCTGCGCCTTTTGCACGCTTTCGTTATTCTGGCTGAGGCGCTTTTGCAGAGGCTGATAGCGGGCATGCAAGGTGGTCAGACGCTGGCGCGCCGCGCGGGCCTGGTTTTGCAGCGCCATTTCGGCGGTGACTTGTTCCGCCGTGAGCGTCAGCCTGTTTTCCGGCAGACCTGCCAGCTTCTGCCGTAATTCCGCAATACGCCGGGTCAGCGTCGCGAGCTGCGTTTTATCGCGATTCAGCTGGGTAAAGTGTGCACGCCAGCCTGCCATCTCCTGACCCCACTGGCGCAAGCGGTCGTGGTCGGCCAGCCACTGCGTCAGGGTGGTGAGCTCGGTCTGCAGCTGTTCCTGCGCACGCAGCGCTCCGTTGCGGATCCGCGCGCGCAGCGCCTCGCTGGACTGTAAGCGAGTATTCACATCCAGCATCTGCTGTTCCGTTTGCGCCAGGCGGATGCTCTGCTCCTGCTGCCGCTCCCACTGCGGACGCAGCAGGGCGGCGGGCTGGGCCAGATGCAGCTTTTCCAGCTCTGGCGTAGCGTCGGCCAGGGCCTGCTGCGCCTGCTGCCGGGCGGTCATCGACCGTTGCTGCTCACGCAACAGCTCATCGTGGCGGGTCAGCCAGTGAAAATCTTTCTGCTGCGCTTCCTGTTGAGCCAGCAGCTGTTGTTCTTCGTCAGTGAGTACCTGCAAACCTTGCTGAAGTTGCAGTTGCTGCTCGTCGCTGAGTAATACCACGCCGGCGGCCTGAGCTTCACGTCTTTCCAGCTCGCTGCGCGCCGCTTTGTGTTTTTCAAATACCATCGCCGAAATCTGGCCGTAAATTTCGGTGCCGGTCAGCTCCTCCAGCAGCTCGGCGCGCTCTTTCGGCCTGGCGTTGAGGAAAGCGGCAAATTGCCCCTGGGAGAGCAGCATCGAGCGGGTAAAGCGGTCATAGTCCAGCCCGGTCAGCGAGGCGACAAGCTCCAGCTTATCTTTCACTTTATCCGCGAGGATTTTGCCGTCCTCGCACTGGGCCAGCTCCACGCGCGGCACCTGGAGATTACCGTCCGGCTGATTGCGCGCCCGGTTCTGACTCCAGAAGGCGCGATAGGCCACCCCTTTCACCTCAAACTCCACCTCCGCCAGACACTCGGCGGTGTCACGGGTCATCAGATCGTTCTGCGATTGCGATACGGTGTTGAGGCGCGGCGTCTCGTGGTAGAGCGCGAGGCAGATGGCATCCAGCAGGGTCGTTTTCCCGGCGCCGGTAGGGCCGGTGATGGCAAACAGGCCGTTGCTGAGGAAGGGCTCGGCGGTAAAATCGATTTTCCATTCGCCCTTGAGCGAGTTGAGGTTTTTCAGGCGCAGGCTGAGAATTTTCATGCGTTATCCTCCTCGTTATCCAGGGCGTGCAGCGCATGGCTGAACAGCTCGTTTAACCGGGTTCGCTGGGCGTCGTCGAGGGTCTCCTGCGCCAGGCGGCGTTCGAACACCTCTTCCACGCGCAGCTCACTGAGGGTTTCACGCAGGCTGTTGGCGAGGAGCTTCTCGCGCAGCTCTCGACTGCGCCGCACCAGCAGCACCTCCACCGGCAGATCTTCCGTCAGGCGCTGAATCTTACGCTGCATGTCGTGCAGGTACTCCTCGGTGGCAATTTCGATATCCAGCCAGACGGGGGGCGTCTGCTCCACGCCGCGCCACTGCTCCAGCTGGGCGGCGATGGCCGCCAGATCGCCCTTCAGCACCGCCAGCGGTTGGGTGATGGGCACCTCCAGAGATTCAACGGCGCTGAGCTTACCCTGGTCAAAACTCACCAGATGCACGCATTTGCTTTTGCCGGTTTCGTCAAAGCTGAGGGGGATAGGGGATCCGCAGTAGCGAATGTGGTCGCAGCCGCCAATCTTCTGGGCGCGGTGGATATGGCCCAGCGCGATATAGTCCGCCGCCGGGAAATGCTGGGCGGGGAAGGCATCCAGCGTCCCGATATAGATGTCACGTACTGCGTCACTTTTACTGGCGCCGACGGTGGTGAGGTGCCCGGTGGCGATAATCGGCAGGACGCTGTCGCCGCGAAGCTGGCAGGCGGCGGTATACTGATCGGCATAATAGTGGGTGATGGCGGCTAACAGCTGCTGCTGTTTCTCCATCCCCGAGAGGCCCGCCTGGCTTTTCATCACGTCGCGAGGACGTAAGAACGGGATCGGACAGAGCACCGCTCCGGGGGTACCGTCGCGTTTGTGCAGAACTTGCGGCCCGTGACCGGCGCTGGCGACCACGGTGGTGTTGAGAAACGCCAGAATCTCACGGGATTCATTCAGCGTGGCCACGGAATCATGATTGCCCGCAACAATCACCAGATGGCAGCCGGTCTTCTGCAGATTGACCACGAAACGGTTATACAGCTCTCGCGCATAGCTGGGCGGCGATCCGGTGTCGAAGATGTCCCCGGCCACGAGGATGGCATCCACCTGGTGAGATTGTGCCATCTCAAGCAGCCAGTTGAGAAACGCTTCATGTTCGGCGGCGCGGCTTTTACTGTAAAAGTTTTGTCCCAGATGCCAGTCCGAGGTGTGAAGTATGCGCATAACAGATCCGTGGCAAAAAAAAGTAAGCGGGATTATAAACATTCAGGGGAAGGAAGATAACCGCTACAATCAGGGCGGCCAGAAAACAACGGCTTGCCTTTATTGGTGGGCAGGTTTTTCATAAATCTGTCATAAATCTGACGCATAATGACGCCGTATTACAAACATGTAACCTAAATAAGACAGGGCTAAGTATGGCGAGACGTATTCTGGTCGTAGAAGATGAAGCACCCATTCGTGAAATGGTCTGTTTCGTGCTCGAACAAAATGGCTTTCAACCGGTGGAAGCCGAAGATTACGACAGCGCGGTGAATCAGCTCAACGAACCCTGGCCCGATCTGATCCTGCTCGACTGGATGTTGCCCGGCGGCTCTGGTCTGCAATTCATCAAACATATCAAACGTGAAGCCTTAACCCGCGATATCCCGGTGATGATGTTGACGGCCCGCGGCGAAGAGGAAGATCGCGTTCGCGGTCTGGAGACCGGGGCGGATGACTACATTACCAAACCTTTCTCCCCGAAAGAGCTGGTGGCGCGTATCAAGGCGGTGATGCGCCGTATTTCACCGATGGCGGTGGAAGAGGTGATTGAGATGCAGGGCCTGAGCCTGGATCCTACTTCGCACCGCGTGATGACCGGTGAAAATCCTCTCGATATGGGACCGACCGAATTCAAACTGCTGCACTTCTTCATGACCCACCCGGAACGCGTCTACAGCCGCGAGCAGTTGCTCAATAATGTCTGGGGCACTAACGTGTATGTTGAAGACCGGACGGTGGATGTGCATATTCGTCGTCTGCGTAAGGCCCTGGAAACCAGCGGTCACGATCGCATGGTACAGACCGTCCGCGGCACGGGTTATCGTTTCTCAACCCGTTTCTGAACAATGACAGGAGTGTGACGCGTGCTGGAACGTCTGTCATGGAAAAGGCTCTGTTTTGAACTGGTCCTTTGCTGTATCCCGGCCCTGATCCTCGGGGCCGTTTTCGGTTATTTACCCTGGTTTTTGCTGACAGCAGTCACGGGATTGCTGATCTGGCACTTCTGGAATCTGCTCCGCCTCTCATGGTGGCTGTGGGTTGACAGAAGTATGACCCCACCGCCGGGCAGCGGCAGCTGGGAACCCCTTCTGTATGGTCTTCACCAGATGCAGATGCGTAATAAAAAACGCCGACGCGAGCTGGGTAGCCTGATCAAACGCTTTCGCAGCGGTGCGGAATCTCTGCCGGATGCAGTGGTGCTCACCACCGAAGAGGGAGCGATGTTCTGGTGTAACGGACTGGCGCAACAGCTGCTGGGCCTGCGCTGGCCTGACGATAATGGACAGAACATCCTCAACCTGCTGCGCTACCCCGAGTTTGCGCAGTATCTGAAGAAACGCGATTTCACCCGCCCGCACAATCTGGTGCTGAACAACGGTCGCCATCTGGAGATCCGCGTCATGCCCTACAGCGACAAACAGTGGCTGATGGTGGCACGCGATGTGACGCAAATGCACCAGCTGGAAGGGGCGCGGCGCAACTTCTTCGCCAACGTCAGCCATGAGTTACGCACCCCACTGACGGTGTTGCAGGGCTATCTGGAGATGATGCAGGAGCAGACCCTGGAGGGCGCGCCGCGGGAAAAAGCGCTCCAGACCATGCGCGAGCAGACGCAGCGCATGGAAGGGCTGGTGAAGCAGCTGCTGACCCTCTCCCGTATTGAGGCTGCGCCAACCCTGGCGCTCAACGAAACCATCGACGTGCCGATGATGTTGCGGATGTTAGAGCGCGAGGCGCAAACCCTGAGCCAGCAGCAACATCAGCTCACCTTCGAGGTGGATAACAGCCTCAAAGTGCGCGGCAGTACCGATGAGCTGCGCAGCGCCATCTCCAACCTGGTTTATAACGCGGTGAATCACACTCCGGCGGGCACCCACATTACCGTGCGCTGGCAGCATGCGCCCACGGGGGCGGAGTTCAGCGTGGAAGACAATGGCCCGGGTATCGGTCCGGAGCACATTCCCCGTCTTACCGAGCGTTTTTATCGGGTGGATAAAGCCCGTTCTCGCCAGACGGGCGGCAGCGGACTGGGGCTGGCTATCGTGAAGCACGCCATCAATCACCACGACAGCCGTCTCGATATCGTCAGCACGCCGGGTAAAAGCACGCGTTTCAGTTTCGTGATCCCGGAACGTTTGATTGCCAGTAACAGCGCCTGACGACCCTCCTGTAATCAGATATTGCCACAGGCCAGCGTAAGCTGGCCTGTTTGCTTTGCAGTCAACCGAAGCGCGGGTAAATTTTATACGCCTGATGCTTTTTTGTTCGCATGATTAGCCATGGGTTTTTCTGATAATTGGTGTAATGTTTCAGGTCTTACTTTCAACCTGGCATATTGTTCTGGTTTTGCGATCCCATATTGCCTTTAAACGTTATAAGCGTTTAAATTGCCCTCCTGATATTGTCGGACAGACTGTATTTGCGTGGTAAATCGAAAAAATATTCCTGACCACGGCAGCAGGGGAGCATTTCCCGCTGAAATTGCACATTTTTTCCGCTGTTTTGTTCCGCATGGGATAGCGAAAAATTCAACGTTTTCAACACCACATCCACAGGCAGTAAGGTTTTATGACCCATCAATTGAAATCGCGCGATATCATCGCACTGGGCTTTATGACATTTGCGCTGTTCGTTGGCGCGGGCAACATCATCTTTCCACCAATGGTGGGTCTTCAGGCGGGTGAACACGTCTGGACCGCGGCGATCGGCTTTCTGATCACCGCAGTGGGCCTGCCGGTACTGACCGTCGTGGCGCTGGCGAAAGTAGGCGGCGGCGTCGACAGCCTCAGCGCGCCAATTGGTAAAGTCGCCGGGGTGATGCTGGCCGTGGTCTGCTACCTGGCGATCGGTCCGCTGTTTGCGACCCCGCGTACCGCGACCGTCTCCTTCGAAGTGGGAATTGCCCCGCTGACCGGCGATGGCCCGCTGCCGCTGTTTATCTACAGCCTGGTCTATTTCGCCATCGTGATCCTGGTGTCGCTCTATCCTGGCAAGCTGCTGGATACCGTGGGCAACTTCCTGGCCCCAATGAAGATTCTGGCCCTGTTGGTGCTGGCTGTAGCGGCGATTGTCTGGCCTGCTGGCCCGCTGAGCTCCGCCACCGAAGCCTATCAGAACGCCGCTTTCTCTAACGGTTTCGTGAACGGTTACCTGACCATGGATACGCTGGGCGCAATGGCATTCGGTATCGTGATCGTTAACGCTGCGCGTTCCCGCGGCGTGACCGAAGCGCGTCTGCTGACCCGCTACACCGTCTGGGCTGGCCTGATGGCGGGCGCTGGGCTGGCGCTGCTCTATCTGGCGCTGTTCCGTCTGGGTTCCGACAGCAGCGTGCTGGTTGACCAGGGCGCGAACGGTGCGGCTATTCTGCATGCCTACGTTCAGCACACCTTTGGCGGCGCGGGCAGCATGATGCTGGCTATCCTGATCTTCCTGGCCTGTCTGGTGACGGCGGTTGGCCTGACCTGTGCCTGTGCGGAGTTCTTTGCTCAGTACGTTCCGCTCTCTTACCGTACGCTGGTGTTTATCCTCGGCGGCTTCTCGATGGCGGTGTCGAACCTGGGGCTGAGCCATCTTATTCAGGTCTCTATTCCGGTGCTGACCACCATCTACCCGCCGTGCATCGTGCTGGTGGTGTTGAGCTTCACCCGCGGCTGGTGGAATAATTCCACACGAATTATCGCTCCGGCCATGTTTATCAGTCTGCTTTTTGGTATGCTTGACGGTATTAAGGCATCGGCAATCAGCGCCATGCTGCCCGCCTGGACACAGCGTCTGCCGCTGTCTGAACAGGGTCTGGCGTGGCTGATGCCTACCGTTGTTGCACTGGTACTGGCTATTATCTGGGATCGTGCTGCAGGGCGTCAGGTTACATCGAACGCGCACTAATCAACGGCTGAATGTTAAACCACGGGGCGTAATGCCCCGTGGTTTTTTGTTTTTTTTAGTCTGAATGGCATGACAACAAATGGAAAGCACTAACAAACTCAAGCGTGGATTGAGCGCCCGCCACATCCGCTTTATGGCGCTGGGTTCTGCAATCGGCACCGGTCTTTTTTATGGCTCGGCAGATGCCATCAAAATGGCCGGTCCCAGCGTTCTGCTGGCTTATCTTATCGGCGGTGTTGCCGCCTACATCATCATGCGTGCGCTGGGGGAGATGTCCGTTCATAACCCGTCGGCCAGCTCCTTCTCCCGCTATGCCCAGGAAAACTTAGGCCCGCTCGCCGGCTATATCACCGGCTGGACCTACTGCTTCGAAATCCTGATTGTGGCCATCGCCGACGTGACGGCCTTTGGCATCTATATGGGCGTCTGGTTCCCGACCGTGCCGCACTGGGTCTGGGTACTCAGCGTGGTGCTGATCATCTGCGCCATCAACCTGATGAGCGTGAAGGTGTTTGGCGAGCTGGAGTTCTGGTTCTCCTTCTTTAAAGTCGCCACCATCATCATCATGATTGCTGCCGGTATTGGCATCATCATCTGGGGAATTGGCAACGGCGGACAACCGACCGGGATCCATAATCTGTGGAGCAACGGCGGCTTCTTCAGTAACGGCTGGATAGGCATGGTGATGTCGCTGCAGATGGTGATGTTTGCCTACGGCGGGATCGAAATCATCGGCATTACCGCCGGTGAAGCGAAAGATCCAGAGAAGTCTATTCCGCGCGCCATCAACTCGGTGCCGATGCGTATTCTGGTCTTCTACGTGGGGACGCTGTTCGTGATCATGTCCATCTACCCGTGGAACCAGGTTGGTACTAACGGCAGCCCATTTGTGCTCACCTTCCAGCATCTGGGGATCACCTTTGCCGCCAGCATCCTTAACTTTGTGGTGCTGACCGCCTCGCTCTCCGCCATTAACGCCGATGTCTTTGGCGTGGGGCGTATGCTGCACGGCATGGCAGAGCAGGGCAGCGCGCCGAAGGCCTTCGCCAAAACCTCCAGCCGCGGCACGCCGTGGGTGACGGTGCTGGTGATGACCGTTGCGCTGCTGCTGTCGGTCTATCTGAACTACATCATGCCGGAGAACGTCTTCCTGGTGATTGCCTCCCTGGCGACCTTCGCCACCGTCTGGGTGTGGATCATGATCCTGATGTCGCAGATTGGCTTCCGTCGTCGTCTGTCGCCTGAAGAGGTAAAAGCGCTGAAGTTTAAAGTGCCGGGCGGCGTGGCAAGTACCGTTGGCGGTCTGATCTTCCTGGTCTTTATTATCGGCCTGATTGGTTACCACCCGGAAACCCGCATCTCGCTGTATGTCGGCTTCGCTTGGATTGCCCTGCTGCTGGTGGGCTGGGTATTTAAACGCCGCCGCGAGCGCCAGTTAGCGGAAGTGCAGTAATCAGAATGCCCGGCAAAAGCCGGGCATTTTTCTCCTCCCCCTTCCTCCTCCCCCAATAAACCTCTTCGTGAGGAGTGAACATCAACTACCCTGTGGCAAGGTGACCTCATTTCTGGGAAAGGGGATAAGAGATGTTGAATGCATGGCACCTGCCGGTTGCCCCATTTGTTAAGCAAAACAACGATAAACTCGTCATCACGCTGTGGCTGACGGGTGAGCACCTGCCTGAGCGGGTGACAATGCGCGCTGAATTCGATAATGAAGAGACCTCGCTGCCGATGCACAAGCTGCGCAGCCAGCCGCAGCCCGGCGTCACCGCCTGGCGGGCGACCATCGACACAACCAAAGGGCAGCCGCGCCACCGCTACAGCTTTAAAATGCTCTGGCATAACCGCCAGCTGTGGTTCACCCCGCAGGGGTTCAGCCGCTTTCCACCCGCCCGGCTGGAGCAGTTCGCCGTCGACTACCCGGATGCCGGGCCAGAGTGGGTGGTGGAACAGGTCTTTTATCAGATCTTCCCGGACCGCTTCGCCCGCAGCCAGCAGCGCGATCCGGAGCGGGACAAAACGCACTATCACCATGCCGCCGGCCACGAGACCATCTTCCATGAATGGGATGAACCGGTCACCGCCCAGGCGGGGGGCTCAACCTTTTACGGCGGCGATCTGGACGGCATCAGCGAGAAGCTGCCCTACCTGAAAAAACTCGGCGTTACGGCGCTGTACCTCAACCCGGTGTTTGTCGCTCCCAGCGTGCATAAGTACGACACCGAAGATTACCGTCACGTGGATGAGCAGTTTGGCGGCGATGAGGCCCTGTTACGCCTGCGGGAAAATACCCACCGGGAAGGGATGCGCCTGATCCTGGACGGCGTGTTTAACCACAGCGGCGATTCCCACGCCTGGTTCGACCGCCATAACCGCGGAACCGGCGGCGCCTGCCATAACCCGGACTCGTCCCAGCGGGACTGGTACAGCTTTGACGACGAGGGCCGCGCCCTCGACTGGCTGGGCTATGCCAGCTTACCTAAGCTGGATTACCAGTCCCCGACGCTGGTAAACGAGATCTACGGCGGCGAGGACAGTATCGTCCGCCACTGGCTGAAAGCGCCGTGGAATATGGACGGCTGGCGGCTGGATGTGGTGCACATGCTGGGAGAAGGGGGCGGGGCACGCCATAACCTGCAGCACGTGGCCGGGATCACCCGTTCCGCGAAGCAGGCCCGACCCGATGCCTTCGTCTTTGGCGAGCATTTTGGTGACGCCCGCCAGTGGCTGCAGGCCGATGCGGAAGATTCGGCGATGAACTACCGCGGCTTCACCTTCCCGCTGTGGGGCTTCCTCGCCAATACCGATATCTCCTACGATCCGCAGCACATCGACGCTGAAACCTGCATGAAATGGATGGATAACTATCGCGCCAGCCTGTCGCATCAGCAGCAGCTCCGCATGTTTAACCAGCTCGACAGCCATGACACTGCCCGCTTTAAGTCGCTGCTCGGCAAGGATGTCGCGCGCCTGCCGCTGGCGGTCACCTGGCTGTTTACCTGGCCTGGCGTGCCGTGTATTTATTACGGGGACGAGGTGGGGCTGGACGGCAATAACGATCCGTTCTGCCGTAAGACCTTCCCGTGGGAGACCGAAAAGCAGGACCCGGTACTGTTTAAGCTCTATCAGCGGCTGATTAAACTGCGTAAACAGAGCCAGGCGCTGCGCTACGGCGGTTGCCAGGTGGTCTACGCCCATGACAACGTGGTGGTGTTTATGCGCGTCTACAACCAGCAGCGGGTGCTGGTAGCCATCAATCGGGGCGATGCCTGTGAGGTGGTGATCGACGATTCGCCGCTGCTGAAGGTCAATCAGTGGCAGCTAAAAGAGGGGAAAGGGGTGGCGCAGGAGGGCGTTCTCTCTCTTCCAGCGATCTCTGCCACCGTCTGGTTCGGCAATTAATCCTTTGCGTTGCCGGGCGGCACTACGTTTGCCCGGCCTACAAAAAGCGGGGTCGCCTAAACCGCCTCCATAAAAAAGGCCCGCATCTGCGGGCCTTTTTCGTAAACCGTGCCGATTACAGGCTGGATACGTTCTCGGTCAGGTATTTAGCAACGCCTGCTGGAGAAGCGGCCATACCTTCTTTACCTTTTTCCCACTGAGCCGGGCACACTTCGCCGTGCTCTTCGTGGAACTGCAGCGCGTCAACCATACGCAGCATTTCGTCGATGTTACGACCCAGTGGCAGATCGTTCACGACCTGGTGACGCACGATACCGTTAGCGTCGATCAGGAAGGAGCCGCGCAGGGCAACGCCCGCGTCCGGATGCTCGATACCGTAAGCCTGCTGGATTTCACGTTTGATGTCCGCAACCATCGCGTATTTCACTGGACCGATGCCGCCGTTGTCGACAGGGGTGTTACGCCATGCGTTGTGTACAAACTCAGAGTCGAAGGAGACGCCAACCACTTCCACGCCACGCTTCTGGAATTCTTCGTAACGCTTGTCGAACGCGATCAGTTCAGACGGGCAAACGAAGGTGAAGTCCATTGGCCAGAAGAACAGAACGGTGGCTTTACCGTTGGTGTGCTGTTTGAAGTTGAAGTTCTCAACGATTTCACCGTTGCCCAGAACGGCTGCAGCTGTAAAATCCGGGGCCGGACGAGTTACCAGAACCATATGATTCTCCTGTAGATACTAAGGTTATTTGGAACGCAACGCGGGCCAGTATAGAGAGTGTTCGCCCTAAAGACAAAGAGGCGCTGACAATCGTTAATCCAGCTTTTACCTATCAATCGCGGTTGTATTAAAGCTGCTTAGATTTCGCCTGCTCCATCATTCGCGGATAGAACTGCCAGAAGCGGGTCTCCAGCGCGTCGTAGTGGGCATCCAGATCCTGCCAGGAGTCGCGCAGGGCGTCGAGACGCGGGCGGCGGCTGGCCATCCCGTTAAGCACCCGCTGAATGAAGTCCATCTCGCTATAGCGCTCAAGCCAGCGCTCCGACCACAGGTAATTATTCAGATTCACAAAGCGCGGGGGAGAGTCCGGGAGAATGATTGCCACCTGGGCGTGGGCATAGCGTACGAACGCCGGCAGGGGCATCTCCGGGGAGAGCTGTTCCCAGTGGCGGGAGACGAAGTGATCCCACATCACATCCAGCGTAATGGGGGCGACACGGCGGGTCTCCGGGCGGAACCACTCCTTCGCTTCTTTTACTTCGGGCAGATTGTCGGTCATGACGTCGATCCGGCGATGCATAAAAATGCCCTCTACGACATCGGCGGGGTAATCCTCGGCGGGATTGCCGCGCACAAAATCGGCCAGCAAATTGCCGGAAAGAGAGCTGTCAGCGAGATGGGCGAGGTGCAGGTGAGCGAGAAAATTCATGCGATTCGTTATCCGGGGTCGGCTAGTTGTTGCAGCAAAGAGGTGTGAGCACTAGACTAAGCCGCCTGTTTTTAAGTCACGAGTATATGCCATGCGCGTCGCCGATTTCTCCTTTGATTTACCCGAGTCCCTGATTGCCCACTATCCTATGCCTGAGCGCAGTAGCTGCCGCTTATTGTCGCTGGATGGGCCGACGGGTGCGCTGACGCACGGTACTTTCACCGATTTGCTCGACAAGCTCAACCCAGGCGACCTGCTGGTGTTCAACAACACCCGGGTGATCCCGGCCCGTCTGTTCGGCCGCAAAGCCAGCGGCGGCAAGATCGAAGTGCTGGTCGAAAGAATGCTCGATGATAAACGTATTCTGGCACATATTCGCGCCTCCAAGGCACCAAAGCCGGGCGCGGAGCTGCTGCTGGGCGATGACGAGAGCATCAACGCCACCATGGTGGCGCGCCACGACGCGCTCTTTGAAGTTGAGTTTAATGACGAGCGTACGGTGCTGGATATTCTGAACACCATCGGCCACATGCCGCTGCCGCCGTACATTGAGCGTCCGGATGAAGAGGCTGACCGCGAGCTGTATCAGACCGTCTACAGCCAGAAGCCTGGCGCGGTAGCTGCGCCGACGGCGGGCCTGCACTTTGATGAACCTTTGCTGGAAAAGCTGCGTGCAAAAGGCATTGAGATGGCGTTTGTGACCCTGCATGTGGGTGCAGGCACCTTCCAGCCGGTGCGGGTGGACAGCATTGAAGACCACATCATGCACTCCGAGTACGCCGAAGTGCCGCAGGAGGTTGTGGATGCCGTGATGGCGGCGAAAGCGCGCGGTAACCGCGTCATTGCAGTCGGTACCACCTCGGTTCGCTCGCTGGAAAGCGCTGCCCAGGCTGCCAAAAACGATCTGATCGAACCCTTCTTTGGCGACACACAAATCTTCATCTACCCGGGTTATCAATATCAGGTAATCGATGCGCTGGTGACCAACTTCCACCTGCCGGAGTCGACTTTGATCATGCTGGTATCGGCTTTTGCTGGTTATCAAAACACCATGAATGCCTACAAGGCTGCGGTAGAACAAAAATATCGGTTTTTTAGCTACGGTGACGCGATGTTTATCACGTACAATCCGCAGGCTTTGAATGAACGTGTCGGGGAATAACGCCGCGGCACTGGTCTAACGCGCCGGACTGTTTTTCTGACGCTGGAGAAAAAATGAAATTTGAACTTGATACCACCGATGGTCGCGCTCGCCGTGGCCGTCTGGTGTTCGATCGCGGCGTAGTAGAAACGCCTGCTTTCATGCCTGTGGGCACCTACGGCACCGTAAAAGGGATGACGCCGGAAGAAGTTGAAGCCACAGGCGCGCAAATTATCCTCGGCAACACCTTCCACCTGTGGCTGCGCCCGGGCCAGGAAGTGATGAAGCTGCACGGCGATCTGCATGACTTTATGCAGTGGAAGGGCCCAATCCTGACCGACTCCGGCGGATTCCAGGTCTTCAGCCTCGGTGACATCCGTAAGATCACCGAAAAAGGCGTCCATTTCCGTAACCCTATCAACGGCGACCCGATCTTCCTCGATCCGGAAAAATCGATGGAGATTCAATACGATCTCGGTTCCGATATTGTAATGATCTTCGACGAATGTACGCCATACCCGGCAGACTGGGACTACGCTAAACGCTCGATGGAGATGTCGCTGCGTTGGGCGAAGCGCAGCCGCGACCGCTTTGATGGCCTCGGTAACAAAAATGCGCTGTTCGGCATTATTCAGGGAAGCGTTTACGAAGATTTACGCGATATCTCTGTTAAAGGTCTGGTAGAGATAGGTTTTGATGGCTACGCTGTCGGCGGTCTGGCTGTGGGTGAGCCGAAGGAAGATATGCACCGTATTCTGGAGCATGTTTGCCCGCAAATTCCAACAGATAAGCCTCGATACCTGATGGGCGTCGGCAAACCAGAAGATCTGGTTGAAGGCGTGCGTCGCGGCATTGATATGTTCGACTGCGTTATGCCGACCCGCAACGCCCGTAATGGTCACCTGTTCGTGACCGACGGCGTGGTAAAAATCCGTAATGCGAAGCATAAAAGCGATACCAGCACGCTTGATGCCGAGTGCGATTGCTATACCTGTCGGAATTATTCTCGTGCCTATTTGCATCATCTTGATCGTTGTAATGAAATACTGGGCGCGCGTCTCAACACGATTCATAACCTTCGCTATTACCAGCGCTTAATGGCTGGTTTACGCAAGGCTATCGAAGAGGGTAAATTAGAGAGCTTCGTGACCGATTTTTACCAACGACAGGGTCGGGATGTTCCACCTTTGAACGTTGATTAATTTATTTAATGAGGGAATTTTAATGAGCTTTTTTATTTCTGATGCGGTAGCGGCAACAGGTGCACCGGCGCAGGGCAGCCCGATGTCTCTGATTCTGATGCTGGTGGTGTTCGGTCTGATCTTCTATTTCATGATCCTGCGTCCACAGCAGAAGCGCACCAAAGAGCACAAAAAGCTGATGGACTCCATCGCGAAAGGCGATGAAGTGCTGACTAACGGTGGTCTGGTAGGTCGTGTAAGCAAAGTAGCAGAAAACGGCTACATCGTTATCGCGCTGAACGATACTACTGAAGTAGTGATTAAACGTGACTTCGTCGCTGCCGTTCTGCCGAAAGGCACCATGAAAGCGCTGTAATTAACTTTTCCCAAAGGGAACTGCCGTGTTAAACCGTTATCCTTTGTGGAAGTACGTCATGCTGGTCGTCGTCATTGTCGTCGGCCTGCTGTATGCGCTTCCCAACCTGTATGGTGAGGATCCGGCTGTTCAAATCACTGGCGCGCGCGGCGTCGCCGCCAGTGAGCAAACGCTGATCCAGGTCCAGAAAACTTTACAAGAAGAAAAAATTACCGCTAAGTCTGTGGCACTGGAAGAGGGCGCTATTCTTGCTCGCTTCGACTCCACCGACACGCAGCTCCGCGCTCGTGAAGCGCTGATGGGCGTGATGGGTGATAAATATGTCGTGGCGTTGAACCTTGCTCCTGCAACGCCGCGTTGGTTAGCTGCTATCAACGCGGAGCCGATGAAACTCGGTCTCGACCTGCGTGGCGGCGTGCACTTCCTGATGGAAGTGGATATGGAAACCGCGCTCGGCAAACTCCAGGAACAAAACATCGACAGCCTGCGTAGCGATCTGCGCGACAAAGGCATCCCTTACACCACCGTGCGTAAGGAAGATAATTACGGGATGAGCATCGCGTTCCGCGACAGCAACGCCCGCGATCAGGCGATGGATTACCTGACCCAGCGTCATCGCGACCTGGTGCTCTCTTCTCAGGGCAGCAACCAGCTGCGTGCGGTGATGACCGATGAACGTCTGAAAGAAGCGCGTGAATACGCGGTTCAGCAGAACATCAACATCCTGCGTAACCGTGTAAACCAGCTTGGCGTTGCTGAACCACTGGTACAGCGTCAGGGGGCTGACCGTATCGTGGTTGAGCTGCCGGGTATCCAGGATACCGCGCGTGCGAAAGAAATTCTGGGCGCGACTGCGACCCTCGAATTCCGTCTGGTGAACACCAGCGTCGATCAGTCCGCCGTCACCTCTGGCCGCGTTCCGGGCGATTCTGAAGTGAAACAGACCCGTGAAGGCCAGCCGGTTGTCATGTACAAGCGGGTGATCCTGACCGGTGACCATATCACCGACTCGACCTCCAGCCAGGACGAATACAACCAGCCGCAGGTTAACATCTCGCTTGATAGCGCGGGTGGTAACATTATGTCTAACTTCACCAAGGACAACATCGGTAAGCCGATGGCGACCCTGTTCGTGGAGTACAAAGACAGCGGTAAAAAAGATGCTAACGGTCGCTCCATCCTGGTGAAAGAGGAAGAGGTGATTAACATCGCCAACATCCAGTCTCGCCTGGGTAACAGCTTCCGTATCACCGGTATCAACAACCCGAACGAAGCGCGTCAGCTCTCGCTGCTGCTGCGTGCCGGTGCGCTGATTGCGCCGATTCAGATTGTGGAAGAGCGTACTATCGGTCCAACCCTGGGTATGCAGAACATCACCCAGGGTCTGGAAGCCTGCCTGGCGGGTCTGATTATCTCCATCATCTTTATGATCTTCTTCTATAAGAAGTTCGGCCTGATTGCGACCAGTGCGCTGATCGCTAACCTGGTGCTGATTGTGGGCATTATGTCCCTGCTGCCGGGGGCGACGCTCACCATGCCAGGCATTGCGGGTATCGTTCTGACCCTTGCGGTGGCGGTCGACGCCAACGTACTGATCAACGAACGTATCAAAGAAGAACTGAGCAACGGTCGCTCTGTCCAACAGGCGATTGACGAAGGTTATCGTGGTGCTTTCAGCTCCATCTTTGATGCGAACGTAACAACACTGATTAAGGTTATTATCCTGTATGCAGTGGGTACCGGCGCGATCAAGGGCTTTGCTATTACCACCGGTATTGGTGTGGCAACGTCAATGTTTACCGCTATCGTCGGCACCCGTGCCATCGTGAACCTGCTGTACGGCGGCAAGCGCGTTAAAAAGCTGTCTATCTGAGGAGTGCGTTGTGGCACAGGAATATACTGTTGAACAATTGAACTACGGCCGTAAAGTCTGGGACTTTATGCGCTGGGACTACTGGGCCTTTGGCATATCAGGTTTTCTGCTGATCCTCTCCATCGCCATCATCGGCGTGAAGGGCTTCAACTGGGGTCTCGATTTTACCGGTGGTACGGTCATTGAGATCACCCTGGAAAAACCGGTCGATATGGACCAGATGCGTCAGTCGCTCGAGAAGGCGGGCTTTGAAGAGCCGCTGCTGCAGAACTTCGGCAGCAGCCGCGACATCATGGTGCGCATGCCGCCGGTGAAAGATGCCAACGGCAGCCAGGAGCTGGGCAGCAAGGTTGTGACCGTGATTAACGAAACGACCAGCCAGAATGCGACGGTAAAACGTATTGAATTCGTTGGCCCGAGCGTGGGTGCGGATCTGGCCCAGACCGGTGCGATGGCACTGCTGGTGGCGCTGCTCTGTATCCTGGCGTATGTCGGTTTCCGCTTCGAGTGGCGTCTGGCAGCCGGGGTGGTTATCGCTCTGGCGCACGACGTGGTGATCACCATGGGCGTTCTGTCGCTGTTCCATATCGAGATTGACCTGACCATCGTGGCCTCGTTGATGTCGGTTATCGGTTACTCGCTGAACGACAGTATCGTAGTATCGGACCGTATCCGTGAAAACTTCCGTAAGATCCGTCGCGGTACGCCGTACGAAATCTTTAACGTGTCGTTGACCCAGACGCTGCACCGTACCTTGATCACCTCCGGGACTACCCTGATGGTGATCCTGATGCTGTATCTCTTCGGCGGCCCGATTCTGGAAGGCTTCTCGTTGACCATGCTGATCGGTGTCTCCATCGGTACGGCCTCGTCCATCTACGTCGCGTCCGCGCTGGCGTTGAAGCTGGGCATGAAGCGCGAGCACCTGCTTCAGCAGAAAGTAGAAAAAGAAGGGGCGGATCAGCCGTCCATTCTGCCGTAACACGACATTTATTTGTCAGCGAAATCCCGGTCTTATGGCCGGGATTTTTTTTGCCTGCTCCTGACAAACACTCCTGACAGTATGCTGTCAGGAGGCCTGTCGTAGACTCCTTCTGAACCCAAACAACAGGCAGGAGGATGTATGAAAAGTGTGATTAACTGGTTTGAAATTCCGGTCGCGGATATGGATCGTGCCATCAAATTTTACGAGCCAGTGCTGCAGGTGGCGCTGAGACGCGAGAAAATGGATTGCGCCGAGCTTGCGGTTTTCCCGCATGAGGATCCGGCCACCGGCGGTGCATTGGCAAAATTTGACGGCATTGTACCGTCTCATGAAGGCGCTATTATTTATCTCCATACTGACAATCTGGCAGCTACGCTCGATCGTATCGTTACGGCAGGCGGTGAGTGCGTGTTTGGGCCGCTGGAGCTACCGCGCGGCATTGGCACTATCGCTTTGTTTACCGACAGCGAAGGCAATCGCGTCGGCCTCCATCAACCCGCCTGAGAGCTGAAGATAATATGACCCGACGCGCCGACCGTTTGTTTCAGATTGTGCAGATCCTGCGTGGCAGGCGGCTGACCACGGCTGCGCATCTGGCGGACAGGCTCGGCGTTTCTGAACGTACGGTTTATCGCGATATCCGGGATCTGTCCCTCTCTGGCGTGCCGGTGGAAGGGGAGGCGGGGAGCGGCTATCGGCTGATGTCGGGCTTTGACCTGCCGCCGCTGATGCTGACCAACAAAGAATCCGAGGCGCTGATGGTGGCGATCCGCCTGCTTAAAACCTGGGGCGGGGAGTTGCTGTCACGTGAGCTGGAGTCTGCGCAGGAAAAGGTGCTGGCGATCCTGCCGGAGGAGAGCCGCCGCAAGGCCGAGCAGACCCGGATTTATGCCCCGGATATCGCGATGCAACCCCACTCCCGCAGCGGTTTCGATGCGATCCATCAGGCGATCTCCGCTCAGCGGGTGCTGGGGCTGCACTATCGCGATGAGAGTGGGCAGTTGTCCTCCCGCAACGTACAGCCGCTGGGTTTGTTCTTCTGGGGCGAGCACTGGCTGTTGGCGGCTTGGTGCGAACGGCGCGATGACTATCGCTGTTTCCGGCTCCACAGGTGTCTCAATATCACGATGACGGACAGACGCTTTAGCGAAAGTGCGGATCGTTCGCTGGCGGATTTTTTGAGGAAGGTGAAGCAATAAAAAATCCAGCTTTTTAGCTGGCTTTTATGCCGGGTGGCGCTTCGCTTACCCGGCATACGGGTCCAACAGGTCTTGTAGGCCGGGTAAGGCGTAGCCGCCACCCGGCGATACAGGCACTGATTAGAAGTTATAACCCACAACCAGATAACCACCCCAGCCGGTAGAACGGACGCTGAAGTCGCCGTCGCCGAAGTTCAGGCTGGCATCGTCGTTCCACTGACCACCGTTGTGCCAGTAACGTGCAACAACAGAGTAGTGCCAGTGATCGTAGTTCAGGGCCAGGATGTGGCTGGAAGCGATGGAGTCGTTGGTACGCGCTTTCTTACCGTTCAGGTCACGGAAGTCGTCGTTGCCCAGGTCTGAACCCCAGTCAAAGTTGGTGAAGCCGATGTAGCTCAGGTTGCCGCCCCACAGCTGGGTGATTGGCACAAAGTATTTCACTTTGAAACGGTAGCCATCCCACTCGTTTTCGTTCGCGGCACCGTAGTTCTGCCACTGGTATTTGGCATACACGTTCATGGACAGGCTCATCGGCAGACCGGTGTCGATGTCAGTCCCCAGACCCATGTACCAGGTGCTCTGACGACCGGACTTGTTGCGGCCCATGTCGTAGATATAGTTGTTTGCGACGTACCACTCTTTGAACGGACCAAACGCCAGGCTGGTGCCGGTCAGCTTGTCGATGGAGAAGCGTGGTTCGATCTCCATGAACAGTGGGGAACCGTGGTTCCAGATACCCTTCGCATCAGTGTTACCACCGAAGAAGACCGGCGCATCCATGTAACCATAGATATCAAACCAGTCTTTCTTAGCGAACGCTTCGTATTCCAGGTAGGTATCGTTGCGGATCTGCGGTCCGAAACGGGTATGGTAGCTGCCGACGACGTTAACGCTCTGGTGCCACCAGTCGGAAACGTACTCTGGTTTATCGTTTTCTGCTGCCTGCACAGCGAAAGTTGAAGAAAGTGCCAGCGCTGCACCGGCTGCCAGTAATGTTTTTTTCATAATGATGCCACTGATTTGAAATCCCTTACGGGAGTGAAAAAGGCGCGAATTGCGTTTCTAAATATTTCGTATTTCTGGGAGCCTATTATAGGAATCCTTGCTCACAAAAATATGTGTTGTTTCACAGTTCTCTCACATACGTAATCGATTGCGTTCACGTTTGCGTATTTTTAACGGAGCGGATTGTAATAGCAAACATTTCTGTTGCCAATGTTTGTAACCAAAGACGGGGGCGGAACGTGAAAGACGTTCCGCTGAGGAATTATTGCGCGACGGGCTGAATATCGTGGATGCGGATAAAACCGAGCCGATCGGGCGTCATGCCGTTTAGCTGCAGCGGGATGTCGACATCGCTGGGGGCCAGAACGCTGGCCGGGGCATTAATCAGCTGGGTCTGGACGTTCATCTCCTGGAAACTGTCGGTGGTGCCCTGGATCTGGCCCCACTCAACGGTGGCGCTGAAAGCCGGCAGCGGATCGTTTGATTCGCCCTGGATGCGCAGCGTGGCCCGGGTGCCGTCGGCGTTTGGCGCGACGTTCACCAGCGACATCTTCAGCGTACCAATCTGGCTGTTCAGCCGGGCAGGGGTATTCGACCCCGTCAGCAGATAGACGCCGCTGGTCGATTTGGCGTTCAGCGCATTCTGCTGGGTGATCTTGACGGTTTCCTGGTTGAGCTTGTTCATGGTTGTGTTCAGTGAACTGATGCTCTGATTCATCTGGCGCACTTCGCTTTGCTGTGCGCAGGCGCTGAGGCTGAAAAGGCTGCCCAGCAGCAGAACATGTAGGTAACGTCTTGTCATGGCAATTATTTCCCTGAAATAACGGATTCTGCTAAGGGTAGTCAACGAAGCTCCCTGGCGTATAGATCCTTTATCTCAAAAAACGCTCCTTCTTTGTTGTCAGCCCAGTTCGGGGTAAAATGGAATTCAGTCAACCCGATAGCCAGGACACCGTATGCATTGCCCATTCTGTCTCGCCGTGGATACCAAAGTAATCGACTCCCGTCTCGTGGGAGAGGGCTCATCCGTACGCCGCCGTCGTCAGTGCCTGGTGTGTAACGAACGCTTCACCACCTTTGAGGTGGCGGAGCTGGTGATGCCCCGCGTTGTGAAAAGTAACGACGTCCGCGAACCCTTCAACGAAGAAAAGCTGCGCAGCGGGATGCTAAAAGCACTGGAAAAACGGCCAGTCAGCGCAGATGACGTCGAAATGGCGCTTAACCACATCAAAACCCAGCTGCGCGCCACCGGCGAGCGTGAGGTGCCGAGCAAAATGATCGGCAACCTGGTGATGGAACAGCTTAAAAAGCTTGATAAAGTTGCCTATATCCGCTTTGCCTCTGTTTACCGCAGTTTTGAAGACATCAAAGAATTCGGTGAAGAGATCGCCCGTCTACAGGACTAAGCACATGCAGGATGAGATTTACATGGCGCGAGCGCTGAAGCTGGCGCAACGCGGGCGGTTTACCACCCATCCCAATCCGAACGTCGGCTGCGTTATCGTTAAGGATGGCGAGATCGTCGGGGAAGGTTTTCACTATCGTGCCGGTGAGCCGCATGCTGAAGTCCATGCCCTGCGCATGGCCGGAGAGAAGGCGCGCGGCGCAACCGCCTACGTCACGCTGGAACCCTGCAGCCATCACGGACGCACGCCGCCGTGCTGCGATGCCCTTATTGCGGCGGGCGTTGCACGGGTTGTCGCGGCGATGCAGGATCCCAATCCGCAGGTCGCCGGTCGCGGTCTTTATCGCCTCCAGCAGGCGGGGATTGAGGTCAGCCACGGCCTGATGATGAGTGAAGCCGAGCGCCTGAATAAAGGTTTCCTCAAACGGATGCGGACCGGTTTTCCCTATATCCAGCTGAAGCTGGGCGCCTCCCTGGATGGCCGCACGGCGATGGCCAGCGGCGAAAGCCAGTGGATCACCTCCCCGCAGGCAAGGCGCGATGTGCAACGTCTGCGCGCGCAAAGCCATGCTATCCTCACCAGTCATGCCACCGTGCTGGCCGACGATCCTGCGCTGACCGTGCGCTGGGATGAGCTAAACGCTGATACCCAGGCGCTCTACCCGCAGGAGAATTTACGCCAGCCGCTGCGGATTGTGGTTGATCGGCAGAATCGGGTCACCCCTGAGCACCGCATTGTGCAGCAGCCGGGCGAGACCTGGTTTGCCCGCACCCGGGAAGATGCGCGCAGCTGGCCGGAAGGCGTGCGCAGCATTCTGGTGCCGGAGCACAACGGGCATCTGGATCTGGTAGTGCTGATGATGCTGCTGGGTAAACAGCATCAGATCAACAGCATCTGGGTTGAAGCCGGCCCAACGCTGGCTGGGGTTCTATTACAGGCCGGGCTGGTGGATGAGCTGATTGTCTATCTGGCGCCTAAACTGTTAGGCAGCGACGCACGCGGCCTGTGCGTGTTGCCAGGGCTGGAAAAACTGGCGGATGCGCCCGCGTTTAACTTTAGCGAGATACGCCCGGTTGGACCGGATTTCTGTCTCCACCTGACCACCGCGTAAGGCTTGCCTAAATAGGGAAGCAGTGCGCAAAATATTATGATAAAATCCGCCCCCCTGCGGGGCCACCAAATGAACCCGTTAAGGAAGAGTATGAACATTATTGAAGCAGCCGTTGCTACCCCGGACGCTCACGTCGCCATCACCATTGCGCGTTTCAACAACTTCATCAACGACAGCCTGCTGGATGGCGCGATTGACGCCCTGAAACGTATCGGCCAGGTGAAAGACGAAAACATTACCGTTGTCTGGGTTCCGGGTGCTTACGAACTGCCTCTGGCAGCGGGCGCACTGGCGAAAACCGGCAAATACGATGCGGTTATCGCGCTGGGTACCGTGATTCGTGGCGGCACCGCGCATTTTGAATATGTTGCGGGTGGTGCAAGCAACGGTCTGGCGCACGTGGCACAGGATGCAGAAATTCCTGTCGCTTTCGGCGTACTCACCACTGAAAGTATTGAACAAGCCATCGAACGCGCTGGCACCAAAGCCGGTAACAAAGGTGCAGAAGCTGCACTGACTGCGCTTGAAATGATCAATGTATTGAAAGCCATCAAGGCCTGATTTTTTTGTAAGGGGAATTCCGTGAAACCTGCTGCTCGTCGCCGCGCCCGTGAATGTGCCGTCCAGGCACTTTACTCCTGGCAGTTGTCCCAGAACGACATCGCTGATGTTGAATACCAGTTCCTGGCGGAACAAGACGTCAAAGACGTTGACGTCGTGTACTTCCGTGAACTGCTGTCGGGAGTGGCGACTAATAGCGCGTATCTCGACGGTCTGATGAAGCCGTACCTGTCCCGTCTGCTCGAAGAGCTGGGCCAGGTTGAAAAAGCTGTGCTGCGTATCGCACTGTTTGAGCTGTCGAAGCGTGATGATGTGCCTTACAAAGTGGCCATCAACGAAGCGATCGAACTGGCGAAAACCTTCGGTGCTGAAGACAGCCATAAATTTGTGAATGGCGTGCTGGATAAAGCTGCACCTGCGATCCGTCCCCGTAAAAAGTGATCCGCAAGCCGGAGTTTCGTATCGCCTTCGGGCGGTGCGGGCTCCGGTTTTTTTATTTTCTTTGCTGAGGCATAACGTATGGCATGTGGCGAATTTTCCCTGATTGCCCGTTATTTTGACCGAGTCAGAAGCTCGCGTCTCGATGTGGAAACCGGCATCGGCGACGACTGTGCACTTCTCAATATCCCCGAAAAACAGACCCTGGCGATCAGCACTGACACCTTAGTGTCGGGGCATCATTTCCTGCCGGATATCGATCCTGCCGATCTGGCGTATAAAGCGCTGGCGGTGAACGTGAGCGATCTGGCGGCGATGGGGGCCGATCCGGCGTGGTTAACGCTGGCGCTGACCCTGCCGAAGGTCGATGAATGCTGGCTTGAGGCCTTTAGCGACGCGCTGTTTGAACAGCTTAACTATTACGATATGCAGCTGATCGGTGGCGATACCACCGCCGGACCGCTGTCGATGACCCTGGCGATCCACGGCTATGTGCCGGTGGGGCGGGCGCTGAAACGCTCGGGCGCGAAACCGGGCGACTGGATTTACGTCACCGGTACGCCGGGTGACAGCGCGGCAGGGCTGGCTATATTGCAGAAGCGCCTGGCGGTCGATAACGACCGGGATGCGGCTTATTTTGTGCAACGCCATTTGCGCCCGACGCCGCGGATACTGCACGGCCAGGCGTTGCGCGATCGCGCCAGCTCGGCTATTGACCTCTCGGATGGCCTGATCTCCGATCTCGGCCATATCCTGAAAGCCAGCGGCGTGGGCGCGCGCATTGACCTTGATCTGTTCCCGCTCTCTGACGCGATGCGCAGGCACGTGGAGCCCGAGCAGGCGCTGCGCTGGGCGCTCTCCGGCGGTGAAGACTATGAACTGTGCTTTACCGTTCCCGAGCTGAACCGCGGCACGCTGGATGTGGCGTTAGCCAATCTTGGGGCCGGATTTACCTGTATCGGCCAGATTATGCCGGAAAGCGAAGGGATGCAGTTCGTGCAGAACGGTTCGCCGGTGACGCTCGACTGGAAGGGTTACGACCACTTTGCGTGATGCCGGGGGCGCTGCGCTTGCCCGGCCTACAAAACCATGCACGCACCGTAGGCCGGGTAAGGCGAAGCCGCCACCCGGCTTTTTTATTACTTAAATCCCACCACCGGATGCTGCTTGTACGGCGTCTCCAGCTCGGCTATCTGTTCCGGGGTCAGGGTGATATCCACGGCGTTGATCAACTCGTCCAGCTGCTCTTCGCGCGACGCACCGATAATCGGTGCAGCAACGCCCCGCTTGCTCAGCACCCATGCCAGCGCCACCTGAGCGCGCGTTACCCCAAGCTCCTCTGAAATCCCGGTTAAACGCTCGGCAATCTGCGCGTTATTGGCTTCGGTTTCGTCATACAGCGTTTTGCCAAACTCGTCCGATACCGAGCGGGCCGTAGTTTCGCCCCACGGACGGGTTAACCGCCCGCGCGCCAGCGGACTCCACGGGATCACCGCCACGCCGTGCTGATAGCACAGGGGCAACATCTCGCGCTCTTCTTCGCGATAGATCAGGTTGTAGTGATCCTGCATGGTGACAAAGGGCGCCCAGCCGTGCTGTTCCTGCAGCGCCAGCGCTTCGGCAAACTGGGCGGCATGCATCGAGGAGGCGCCGATATAGCGCGCTTTGCCCGCTCTGACGACGTCGTTCAGCGCTTCCAGCGTCTCTTCAATTGGGGTGTTGTAATCCCAGCGGTGGATCTGCAGTAGATCGACGTGATCCATGTTCAGCCGTCGCAGGCTGTCATCAATGGAGCGCAGGATCTGCGCCCGGGAGAGGCCTTCCGCCAGATCGCCCACCTGATGGTAAACCTTGGTGGCGACCACCACCTCGTCGCGGCGGGCGAATTCACGCAGTGCCCGGCCAACGATCTCTTCGCTGCTGCCGTCGGAGTAGCTGTTGGCGGTATCAAAGAAGTTAATGCCGCCCTCAAGGGCGTGTTTGATGATCGGACGGCTGCTCTCTTCCGGTAACGTCCAGGCGTGCTTACCCCGGTCCGGTTCGCCAAAGGTCATGCAGCCCAGGCAAAGACGGGAAACCTTAAGATCCGTTTTTCCTAATGTATTGTATTGCATGGTTCCACTCCTGCTGATTACTTAAAACGTACCGTTAAGCATAGCAGGAGCAGAAAGGGGAGGGATTATGCCAGCCAGGCGTTAATACGGGATTCGATACCGGCAGCATCCAGGCCGATGTCGGCGCGGGCTTCGTCCTGCGTACCCTGCGGGATAAAGTGATCCGGCAGGCCGAGGTTCAGCACCGGCACGGCTTTACGCTTCGCCATCAGTACTTCGTTCACACCGCTGCCTGCGCCACCCATAACGGCATTCTCTTCCAGCGTGATCAGCGCCTCGTGCCGTGACGCCATCTCCAGAATCAGCGCCTCATCGAGCGGCTTCACAAAGCGCATATCCACCAGCGTCGCGTTAAGGGACTCTGCCACTTTTGCCGCTTCCGGCATCAGCGTACCGAAATTCAGGATCGCCAGCTTCTCACCGCGACGTTTGACAACGCCTTTACCAATCGGCAGTTTCGCCAGCGGCTCCAGGGTGACGCCAACCGCGTTACCGCGCGGATAACGCACGGCGGTAGGGCCATCCTGATAGTGATAGCCGGTGAACAGCATCTGACGACATTCGTTCTCGTCGCTCGGGGTCATCACCACCATGTCCGGGATACAGCGCAGGAAGGAGAGATCGAATGCCCCCTGGTGCGTCTGGCCGTCGGCGCCGACAATACCCGCCCGGTCAATGGCGAACAGCACCGGCAGTTTCTGAATGGCGACGTCATGGATCACCTGATCGTAGGCGCGCTGCAGGAAGGTGGAGTAGATTGCCACGACCGGCTTGTAACCGCCAATCGCCAGGCCTGCGGCAAAGGTCACCGCATGTTGCTCGGCAATAGCGACATCAAAATATTGCGTCGGGTATTTGCGGGAAAACTCGACCATACCGGAGCCTTCGCGCATCGCCGGGGTCACGGCCATCAGTTTGCTGTCTTTAGCCGCGGTTTCGCACAGCCAGTCGCCGAAGATTTTAGAATAGCTCGGCATCCCGCCGCTGCTTTTTGGCAGGCAGCCGCTGGTCGGGTCGAATTTGGGTACCGCGTGGAAGGTGATCGGATCTTTTTCCGCCGGTTCGTAGCCCCGGCCTTTTTTGGTCATGATGTGCAGGAACTGCGGGCCTTTCAGGTCACGCATGTTTTTCAGCGTCGAGACCAGCCCCAGCACATCGTGCCCGTCCACAGGACCGATGTAGTTAAAGCCCAGCTCTTCAAACAGCGTGCCGGGAACAACCATGCCTTTGATGTGCTCTTCGGTGCGACGCAGCAGCTCTTTAATTGGCGGTACGCCGGAGAAGACTTTTTTGCCGCCTTCGCGCAGGCTGGAGTAGAGCTTGCCGGAGAGCAGATTCGCCAGGTGGTTGTTCAGCGCCCCGACGTTTTCGGAAATCGACATCTCGTTGTCATTGAGCACCACCAGCATGTCTGGTTTGATATCGCCCGCGTGGTTCATCGCCTCGAAGGCCATCCCGGCGGTGATTGCCCCATCGCCAATGACGCAGACGGTACGGCGCTGTTTGTTCTCTTTGGCCGCCGCGACGGCTACCCCGATCCCGGCAGAAATGGAGGTGGAGGAGTGGCCGACGCTCAGCACGTCGTATTCGCTCTCGCCGCGCCACGGGAAAGGATGCAGGCCGCCTTTCTGGCGAATGGTGCCAATTTTATCGCGACGGCCGGTGAGAATTTTGTGCGGATAAGCCTGATGGCCCACGTCCCAGATCAGCTGATCGAACGGCGTGTTATAGACATAATGCAGCGCCACGGTGAGCTCCACCGTGCCAAGCCCGGAGGCGAAATGGCCGCTGGAGCGGCTTACGCTGTCGAGCAGATAGCGACGCAGCTCGTCGCACAGCTTCGGCAGACTCTCTTTCGGCAACAGACGTAACTCCTGGGTGGAGTCAACCAACGCCAGTGTCGGGTATTTGGCAATATCAAAACTCATCAGAGACTCATCGTGGTGTTTTCGTTATTTATCACGCTGGATTATATAGTCCGCTAGCGCTTCCAGTGCCGAAGTGTCCAGTGACTGCGCGGCCAGTTGCTCAAGCGACTGGCGGGCATCCGCAATCAGGTCCCGGGCTTTTTGTTGGGCTTGCTCAAGGCCCAGAAGGGCGGGATAGGTACTTTTGCCAAGCTGCTGATCGGCACCCTGACGTTTACCCAATGTTGCAGTATCGCCCACGACATCCAGAATGTCATCCTGAACCTGGAAGGCTAAACCGATACTTTCTGCGTAGCGATCCAGAACCGGCAGGGCTTTGCGACCCTGCTCACCCGCGCTCAGCGCGCCCAGACGAACGGCGGCGCGAATCAATGCCCCGGTCTTGTGGCGATGAATACGCTCCAGCTGTTCCAGATTAACCTGACGACCTTCGGCCTCTAAATCCAGCGCCTGACCGCCGCACATGCCTGCCACCCCGCTGGCCATTGCCAGCTCGGAAACCATTGCCAGACGATCGCGATCCGCCACTTCCACCATCGGCGCATCGCTCAGAATCGAGAAGGCCAGGGTTTGCAGGGCATCGCCTGCCAGAATGGCGTTCGCTTCGCCAAACTTAATGTGGCAGGTCGGCTGGCCGCGACGCAGATCGTCGTCGTCCATCGCCGGCAGATCGTCGTGGATCAGCGAGTAGGCGTGAATACACTCCACCGCAGCCGCTGGCGCATCCAGCGTATTGGCGCTGATGCCGAACATCCCGCCAGTGGCATACACCAGAAAAGGACGCAGGCGTTTGCCGCCTAACAGTGCGCCATAATGCATGGCCTCAACCAGTGGAGTGTTCTGAAAAGGCTGCGGAGCGATAAAACGGCGCAATGCGTCGTCAGCACGCCCTACGCACGCCTGAAGCTGGTTCGAAAAGTCCATCTACTCGGCATCCGGTGTGAAGGGGGTCGTGGCGGCATCTTCGCTATCGGAGAGCAGGATCTGCACGCGTTGTTCCGCCTGCTGCAGCTTAACCTGACCCTGGCGCGCCAGCTGCACGCCGCGTTCGAATTCATTAAGCGCCTCTTCTAACGGCAGGTCGCCGCTTTCCAGACGGGTAACGATTTGCTCCAGTTCACTCAGCGCAGTTTCGAAACTGGCGGGTGCATCGTTTTTCTTCGGCATAGTGAATGTCTGACTCTCAGTTTTTATATCCCTGATATGGTATCGGACTCAGGGTAATTATCAAATAACGCGCAATGTGCACAGGAGCCACGCGATGGTGGTATACTTCCGCGCCTGGATGCAGCCCTGGAAATGTGGGCTGCTGTACTTTTCCATTACAAGCCTTATCGCTTGCCAAAGAAACATTGCCGCCATGAAGTTTATCATTAAATTGTTCCCGGAAATCACCATCAAAAGCCAATCTGTGCGTTTGCGCTTTATTAAAATTTTAACCGGGAACATTCGTAACGTTCTGAAGCACTACGACGAGACGCTGGCCGTCGTGCGTCACTGGGATCACGTTGAAGTCCGCGCTAAAGATGAAAACAAGCGCCTGGACATTCGTGATGCCTTAACCCGGATTCCGGGTATCCATCATATTCTGGAAGTGGAGGATGTTCCCTTCACTTCCCTGCACGACATCTTCGAAAAAGCGCTGGCGCAGTATCGCGATCTGATCGAAGGCAAAACCTTCTGCGTGCGCGCCAAGCGTCGCGGCAAGCATGAGTTTAGCTCCATTGAAGTTGAACGCTACGTGGGCGGCGGGCTGAATCAGCACGTTGAGTCTGCGCGCGTGCGTTTGACCAACCCGGAAGTGACCGTTAATCTGGAAATCGAAAACGACCGCCTGCTGCTTGTGAAAGGCCGCTATGAAGGTATCGGCGGCTTCCCGATTGGGACGCAGGAAGATGTGCTGTCGCTGATCTCCGGCGGTTTCGACTCTGGTGTTTCCAGCTATATGTTGATGCGTCGCGGCTGCCGCGTACACTACTGCTTCTTTAACCTCGGCGGCGCGGCGCACGAAATTGGCGTGCGTCAGGTGGCTCACTATCTGTGGAACCGCTTTGGCAGCTCCCACCGCGTGCGTTTTGTGGCGATCAACTTTGAGCCTGTGGTCGGCGAGATCCTTGAGAAAGTGGACGACGGTCAGATGGGCGTAGTGCTGAAGCGCATGATGGTGCGTGCGGCCTCGAAAGTGGCTGAGCGTTACGGCGTGCAGGCGCTGGTCACCGGCGAAGCGCTGGGCCAGGTCTCCAGCCAGACCCTGACCAACCTGCGTCTTATCGACAACGTGTCAGATACGCTGATCCTGCGTCCGCTGATCTCCCACGATAAAGAGCACATCATCGACCTGGCGCGTGAGATCGGTACCGAAGACTTCGCCCGCACCATGCCGGAATACTGCGGCGTGATTTCGAAGAGCCCAACCGTGAAGGCGGTGAAGGCGAAGATCGAAGCGGAAGAAGAGAACTTCGATTTCAGCATTCTTGAGAAAGTGGTCGCTGAAGCCAATAACATCGATATCCGCGAGATTGCCCAGCAGACCGAGCAGGAGGTGGTGGAAGTCGAAACCGTTAACGGTTTCGGTCCTGACGACGTGCTGCTGGATATCCGTTCTGTTGATGAACAGGACGCGAAGCCGTTTGAGCCAGAAGGTGTGGAAGTGGCTTCGCTACCGTTCTACAAGCTGAGCACCAAATTTGGCGATCTGGATAAGAGCAAAACCTATCTGCTGTGGTGCGAGCGCGGGGTGATGAGCCGTCTGCAGGCGCTCTATCTGCGCGAGCAGGGCTTTACCAATGTGAAGGTGTATCGCCCGTAGTCGCAATGCCGGGTGGCGACGTCGTCTTGCCCGGCCTGGTCGATCTCTGTAGGCCCGGCAAGCGTAGCGCCGCCGGGCAATACCTACGCTTCGTAATAGTTATAAATCCCCGCCGCCATCACCAGCGATGAGGCCACTTCATAGGCTTTTGCACGCCCGACCAGCAGTTCGATAATCTTCAGCGCAAAATCAATCGACGTGCCCGGACCCTGGCTGGTTAGCAGGTTGACGCGCGGATCCCAGACCATACGCTTATCCACCCACTGCTCTTCGGGGATTTTATCCTTCAGCGTCGGGAAACCGGTCATATTGCCAATCGGGAAGATGTTGTGCGGCACCAGTACCGTGGCCGCGGCGGCGCAGATGGCAGCGACGATGCGCCCGGAATGGTGGAACTGCCTGACCGTCTCGACCAGCAGCGGGCTGTCGCGGAAGCACTCCGCACCCTTCAGGCCGCCCGGCAGGACGATGACGTCGTAATCACCGTCGGCGACCTCCACCAGCAGGGCATCGGCCACAATTTTTACCCCGCGCGAGCAGGTGATGATCGGGTTACCATCGCTGGCGACGCTCGCCGTCGTGACGCTAATCCCGGCGCGAACCAGCAGATCGATAGTCGTGACCGCTTCGGTCTCTTCGCTACCAGGGGCGAGGCATACCAGTGCCGACGCGCTCATACTCACTCTCCTTACGTTTAACCTGTTCATACAGTCGGACATTCTCCGGCACGCTGATACCGTGCGCGCGGGCGCGTTTTAGCAGGTAACCGGTAATGTAATCAATTTCGGTATGGCGTAGCCCGCGGATATCCTGCAGCATCGAAGAGATATTCTGGGCGGTACTCTCAATGACCTCTTCAACGTAATAGCGAATATCGTCCACCGAGGTATGGATGCCCTCGCGCTCCACGACGGCCGCGACCTCGGCACACAGCGTTGCTATGGCCTGCGGATGGTTTTTAAGCTCACCGTTTGGGCAATCCAGCAGGGCGGTCAGCGGGTTGATCACGCAGTTTACCGCCAGCTTGCGCCACATTTGCGGGCGGATGTTATCGTGCCAGGCAACATCCGGCAGCACCTGCTGGAAGCGATCCGCCAGATAACTGTAGTCCCCCTCCTGCGCTCTGGCCGGGCCGATGTGGGTCATCCCGCTGGCAACATGAACAATTACGTTGCCGTCACGGCGGGCTGCATGGGTGGTAATTGCCATCAGTAGTGGCTGGTGAATGCTTTTGAGCTCTTCGATGGTGCCCATCCCGTTGTGGAGCAACATAACAGGCGACGTTTGCGGAAGAGTGGACGCCAACGCCCGCACGGCATCCGAAACCTGCCAGGCTTTCAGGGTAACCAGCAGCAGATCGCTTTGCGCCAGGAAATCAGGATCGTTAGCGATAAGAGATTCGTTAAAGATACTCCCGTCTTCTTCAATCAGGTTTACACTGCAATAGGGCTGTGGCACGCGCATCCAGCCCTGGACTTCGTGTCCCTGTTTGCAAAGTGCGGCGAGCCAAAGTTGTCCCAGTGCCCCGCATCCGAGCACGGTAATTTTCATCGTTCCTCCTCACCTGCAACTGCGCCAGGTGTTACAACATGTAGTATAGCGTCGACAACTAAGCTTCTGTTGAGTTATGCCCCGTAGCGGGTATTATGCAACGCAACAAAAGTGAAGGGAGAAGAAAAGATGCCATCTTTCGATATTGTTTCCGAAGTTGATATCCAGGAAGTACGTAACGGCGTGGACAACGCCAGCCGGGAAGTTGAATCACGCTTCGATTTTCGTGGCGTTGAGGCCAGTTTTGAGCTGAACGACGCAAATAAGACCATTAAGATCCTGAGCGAGTCCGATTTTCAGGTCACCCAGCTGCTGGACATTCTGCGCGCCAAGCTGTTGAAGCGCGGCATCGAAGGGACCTCTCTCGATGTGCCGGAAACGTTCGTTCACAGCGGCAAAACCTGGTTTATTGAAGCCAAACTGAAGCAGGGCATTGAGAGCGCGATGCAGAAGAAAATCGTTAAGCTCATCAAAGACAGCAAGCTGAAGGTGCAGGCGCAAATTCAGGGCGAAGAGATTCGTGTTACTGGCAAATCTCGTGACGATCTGCAGGGTGTGATGGCGCTGGTGCGTGGCGGCGATCTCGGCCAGCCATTCCAGTTCAAGAACTTCCGCGATTAAGAAAAAGCCCGGCGATGCCGGGCTTTTTTTCATGCTTTCAGCGCCTGCTCAACTTCAAACCGGTTTGTCACTTTACTGTCGATTTTGACATACAGACTGCGCTCTTCCGGCACCAGTAATACCTCGCTGACACCCTCTTTAGCTTCAAGGCGCTGTTTCAATGACTCACTCACCTCGACATCATGCGGAATTTCAACCCGCAGGCTGCTGACATAACGCGGCTCTTTCATGGTGCTGGCGACCAGCAGCCAGACCGTTGCCAGCAGCGCTCCCGCCAGGAATACGGTTTGTGAATCAAACATGCCATCGACCCAGCCTCCGAGAGATCCCCCGATCGCCACGCCGATAAACTGGCTGGTGGAGTAGATCCCCATCGCCGTTCCTTTATAGCCTGCCGGGGACTCTTTACTGATTAGCGATGGCAGCAAAGCTTCCATCAGGTTGAAGGCAAGGAAGAACAGCTGCACACCCGCGACCAGTTCCCAGAAGTGCGGACCTGAGCCCCAGAGCACAATTTCGGCAATCAACAGCAGGGCGACGCACGCCAGAAAGACGCGCTTCATCCGGCGCTTCACTTCGGCATAAATAATAAACGGCACCACGGAGACAAAAGAGATGAGCATGGTGACCAGGTAGATTTTCCAGTGCTCTGCCGCCGGAAAACCAGCCGCGGCCAGCTGGCCTGGGAGGGCGACGAAGGTAGACATCAGCAGGATATGCAGACACATGATGCCAAAGTTGAGTTTCAGCAGACGCGGTTCCGCCAGCACTTTGCTGAAGCAGCCTTTGACCATCCCCGATTCGCGGTTGAGCACATGATTTTCACTGTCCGGTACAACCCAGATTGTCAGGGCGATACCGAGGGTCGCCAGCACGGCGATCATCCAGAACAGGGCGTTTAGACCCAGCGCATGGGTAATGATCGGGCCGAGAACCATCGCGATAGCAAAGGTCACGCCGAAGCTCACGCCAATAAAGGCCATCGCTTTGGTACGGTTCTGTTCGCGGGTCAGATCGGAAAGCAGTGCCATGACCGCAGCGGCGATGGCGCCGGAACCCTGTAATGCACGTCCGAGAATGATGCCCCAAATGGAGTGGGAGAGGGCGGCAATCACACTACCAAGCACAAATACCAGCAGCCCGCCAACGATAAGCGGTTTACGGCCAACGCGATCGGAGAGCAAACCAAAGGGGATCTGAAAGACCGCCTGAGCCAGACCGTAAATACCAATCGCCAATCCAATCAGCGCTTCGCTGGCTCCCTGAAGCGCCATGCCATATGTAGTGAGAACGGGCAGGACCATAAACATGCCAAGCATGCGCAGCGAGAAAACAGTCCCTAAACCCCAGGTCGCGCGCAACTCACCCGGCGTCATTTTATAATCGTTCATTACCACCTCGATCTAAAAGCAGGCCACAGTTTAGGCGGGGCGAAAGGTGGCGTAAACAAATGTTTGTTTAAGAGATATTACGACAATGTAAATCCCTCATTTCCGGGAACAGAGAGACTGACGGAGAAGCATAGATAATGAAAAGCGAAACGCGTTTCGGAGGAGGGGCAAGCGAGTGGGGAAGAAGGAAAGGCAGTACGCCACCCGCAACGCAGGTGGCTTACTTTAACTGTTACAGAGAGTCTGAAGCCACTTTGTTCCAGTCGCTTGCTGCATTGTTGACGAATGTAGACCAGTTAGGTAATGGTGCCAACTTACTGATTTAGTGTACGATGGTGTTTTTGAGGTGCTCCCGTGGCTTCCATCTCCATCAGTTGTCCCTCCTGCTCAGCTACTGAAGGCGTGGTGCGTAACGGTAAAAGTACTGCCGGACATCAGCGCTATCTCTGCTCTCACTGCCGTAAAACATGGCAGCTACAGTTCACTTACACCGCCTCTCAGCCCGGTACACACCAGAAAATCATTGATATGGCCATGAATGGTGTTGGATGCCGGGCAACCGCCCGCATTATGGGCATTGGCCTCAACACGATTTTACGTCACTTAAAAAACTCAGGCCGCAGTCGGTAACCTCGCGCATACAGCCGGGCAGTGATGTGATTGTCTGCGCTGAAATGGACGAACAGTGGGGCTACGTCGGTGCTAAATCACGTCAGCGCTGGCTGTTTTACGCGTATGACAGGATACGGAGGACGGTTGTGGCGCACGTCTTCGGTGAACGCACTCTGGCCACACTGGAGCGTCTTCTGAGCCTGCTGTCGGCCTTTGAGGTCGTGGTATGGATGACGGATGGCTGGCCGCTGTATGAATCCCGCCTGAAGGGAAAGCTGCACGTAATCAGCAAGCGTTACACTCAGCGAATTGAGCGGCATAACCTGAATCTGAGACAACATCTGGCAAGGCTGGGACGGAAGTCACTGTCGTTCTCAAAATCGGTGGAGCTGCATGACAAGGTCATCGGGCATTATCTGAACATAAAACACTATCAGTAAGTTGGAGTCATTACCCCAGATGCCGCAAAATCAAACGAGTTTAAGTGATTTTCAAGGATGCTGTCGAGGCTGGAGGGGTTGTTGCTGGTCGAGTTAGTGGCAAAGTCTACTGAGGCTTCAAGCAGCGAAGTCGCTACGCAAAAACCTACCTGAATGCCTGCTTTAGCAATATTAAGGCCCGTTTGAATACCGAAGTTCACCAGCGCACATGGCAGATCAAAAAGACCCGCACCTGAGATATTTTCCATTTCGTGCAAAGATAATTCTTTCATTTTTCATTTCCTTATTAAATGAATAGTTGACAATGTGCAATCAATGCACATCAGAACCTATCGTAGCAGGTGTTTTATTAAACTGAATAGTGAATCTTTAATGGTGAGATAGTTATTCAATTAATCAAGGTACGAGGATCGTAGCGTCGGAATTTACAGGTGACTGAATTTTACAAACATCATATTAAATAAACGGCGTTAATATTATGTGGAGACGTACTGGCTGGAAATGAAAAATCCACGCCCGGAGGACGTGGATTGCAAGAGAGTAAAATCGCTATCACCAGTGATTCAAATCGCGAATGTCGCTGACTGAATCAAAGGTCAGATTATGAATTTCACCACACGTAAGTCAGCAGATTTTGTGAATCGGGCACCATAAAATCGACGGACATCATCACCGAGAGGGAAGTGATAGCGACAATCGAGAACACAAACAGTTTGCGTGCCCAGACTTTGTCGTCTTCCACTTTATAACCTCGCAGTGCCATGCCGAGCCACCAGACGCTCACCGCCGCAGCAACCACCAGATATTTGTACCCAGCGTAACCGCCCAGAGAGAGCATCAGCGTAGCAACCGCAAAAGCAATGATGTAGAGCGTGATATGGTTCTTGGCGACGGAAATGCCTTTCACCACCGGCAGAACCGGGATGTTCGCTGCCTGATAATCCTTAAAGCGGAAAATCGCAATGGCATAGGAGTGCGGCATCTGCCACAGGCTAAAGATAGCCAGCAGGATAGCCGCACCGCTGTCGAACTCGTTGGTGACCGCGCAGTAGCCAATCACCGGCGGCGCAGCGCCGGAGAGCGAACCAATCAGCGTACCGTAGACGGAGTGACGTTTCATATACAGGCTGTAGACGCCCACATACACCACGAAACCCATCACCCCCAGCCAACAGGCCAGAGGGTTGGCGCCGAACCACAGCAGCATAAAGCCAGCAATACCCAGCAAGGTGGCGTACACCAGCGAGACGGCAGGGGACATCAGGCCTTTAACCAGCACCCGATTTTTCGTCCTTTCCATCTTCCTGTCGATATCCATGTCGATGTAGTTGTTAAATACACAACCGGACGCAACAACCAATGACACCCCAATCAGCGTGTTAATAAAGAGGGTGTAATCAATGCTGCCCTTAGAGGCCAGCAGGAACCCTCCGATCACGGAGATCAGGTTGCCAAAGATGATGCCTGGTTTTGTGACTTGCAGGTATTGCTTAAACATACTCGCCGCTCTTAGTGAACCATCATGTTGTAGTTAAGGTTCCACATAATCCAGATGGAGCCGACTACCAGGATTGCGATGATAATCACGGTAAAGATGAATGCCGTCATGTTCCAGCCTTCATCGGACTTAGTGTTCATGTGCAGGAAGCAAACCAGATGCACAAGGATCTGAACGACGGCAGTCACCAGAATCGTGCCCAGAATGACCGCTTTAGAACCAGAACCGTTCATCACCATCCAGAACGGGATAAGCGTCAGGATGATCGACAGGATGAAACCTGTCATGTAGGTTTTTACGCTGCCATGGGAAGCGCCATGATCGTTTGAATGACTCATTACATCGCCCCCATCAGATACACTACAGAGAACACGCAGATCCAAACCACATCCAGGAAGTGCCAGAACAGGCTCAGGCACATAATACGGGTGCGGTTAGTGCTGGTCAGGCCGCGACGGGATACCTGGAACATCAGTACCGCCATCCAGATCAGGCCGGAGGTTACGTGCAGACCGTGAGTACCTACCAGCGCGAAGAACGCTGACAGGAAGCCACTGCGGTCCGGACCGAAACCTTCCACGATCAGGTGGTGGAACTCATAGATTTCCATCCCGATAAATCCAGCACCAAACAGCCAGGTCAACGCCAGCCAGGAGACGACCTGGCTCTTGTTGTTTTTATACATGGCAATTGCGGCCATGCCGTAGGTGATGGAGCTGAACAGCAGCAGTGCGGTTTCAACCAGAACGAACGGCAGCTCGAAGATGTCCTTACCGGTCGGGCCGCCCGCTGTGCCGTTCACCAGAACGGCATAGGTCGCGAACAGACAGCAGAACAGGATGCAGTCGCTCATCAGGTAGATCCAGAAGCCGAAGACTTTCATCGGCCCTGTATCATGGTGCCCGTGTTCATGCGCATGGGCAGTCGCGTGGGTTAAAGTATCAGTTGCCATTTTTCAGCCCCGCTTTAGCAATCTCGTCGAAATGCTGTTTTTCCAGGATTTCAACTTCACGGACTGGTACGTAGTAGTCCACGTCCTCATCAAAGCTCTTCACAATCCAGCTGATCACGATGCCAGCGAAGCCGACGATCGCAAGCCACCAGATGTGCCAGATCATAGCGAAACCAAATACCGTAGCGAAGGCGGCGATAACCATGCCCGCTGCGCTGTTTTTCGGCATGTGGATCTCTTCGTAATGCGCTGGCTGCTTGTACGCTTCGCCTTTTTCTTTCATTTCCCAGAATGCGTCACGCTCATGAATGTGCGGCACAACGGCAAAGTTATAGAACGGCGGTGGAGAAGAGGTTGCCCACTCCAGCGTACGGCCACCCCATGGGTCACCGGTCAGGTCACGGTTCTGCTCACGGTCGCGAATAGAGACGTAGAACATATACAGCTGAGACGCGATACCACAGGCAATCAGCGCTGCACCCACGGCTGCAACAACCAGCATTGGGTGGAACTGCGGATCGATCTGCTGGCTCAGACGACGGGTCATACCCATGAAGCCCAGCACGTACAGCGGCATAAATGCGACGAAGAAGCCGATGATCCAGAACCAGAACGCGCGTTTACCCCATTTTTCATTCAGCGTGAAGCCGAACGCTTTTGGCCACCAGTAGGTTACGCCAGCGAAGCAGCCGAAGACGACGCCGCCGATGATAACGTTGTGGAAGTGCGCAATCAGGAACAGGCTGTTGTGCAGAACGAAGTCAGCACCCGGTACAGCCAGCAGTACGCCGGTCATCCCACCTACGGAGAAGGTCACGATGAAGCCGATAGTCCACAGCATTGCTGAGTGGAACTGGATACGGCCCTGGTACATGGTGAACAGCCAGTTGAAGATCTTAACCCCGGTTGGGATCGCGATAATCATGGTGGTAATACCGAAGAAGGCGTTTACGTTCGCGCCCGCACCCATAGTGAAGAAGTGGTGCAGCCAAACGATGAACGACAGAACGGTAATACACACGGTTGCCCACACCAGCGAGGTGTAACCAAACAGACGCTTACGCGAGAAGGTCGCTGCGATTTCGGAGAACACACCGAAGACCGGCAGAACCAGGATGTACACTTCAGGGTGACCCCATGCCCAAATCAGGTTGATGTACATCATCATGTTGCCGCCCATATCATTGGTGAAGAAATGGGTACCCAGATAGCGATCCAGGGTCAGCAGCGCGACGGTAACAGTCAGGATTGGGAAGGAGGCGATAATCAGGATGTTGGCGCACAGAGATGCCCAGGTAAATACTGGCATCTTGAACATCGTCATACCTGGGGCACGCATCTTCAGGATAGTCACGAAGAAGTTAATACCGGTCAGGGTCGTACCGACACCGGAGAGCTGCAGCGCCCAAATCCAGTAATCAACCCCTACACCAGGACTGTATTCAATTCCTGAAAGCGGCGGGTAAGCCAGCCAGCCGGTCTGAGCAAATTCGCCCACACCCAGTGACAGGTTAACCAGAATCACACCGACAACCGTGAACCAGAAGCTCAGGTTGTTCAGGAACGGGAACGCAACGTCGCGCGCGCCGATTTGCAGCGGCACAACCACGTTCATCAGACCGATAACCAGCGGCATCGCCACGAAGAAGATCATAATCACGCCGTGCGCGGTAAAGATCTGATCGTAGTGGTGCGGTGGCAGGAAGCCTGCTTCGCCAGCGGAGGCAAGCGCCTGCTGGCTACGCATCATGATTGCATCGGCAAAGCCACGAATTAACATGACGATACCGACGATGCAGTACATGATACCGAGTTTTTTGTGGTCGACCGAAGTCAGCCACTCATTCCACAGATAGCTCCACTTACCGAAGTAAGTGATCAGGCCAATTAAGGCTGCGCCACCAATGATAATTGCAGCAAGCGTAACCACGATAATTGGTTCATGGTACGGCACCGCATCCAGTGTCAATTTTCCGAACATTTTCTTCCTCGGCCCCTTAGTGAGAGGTTTCCGCGTGGCTCATGTCCATGCCTTCCATCCCTTCGTGCTTGCTATGCTCGCCTTCAGGTTGGGTCACGTCCATGCTCTTGCCGTGGTCCATAAATTTGCCAATAACGTCTTTGAACAAATTCGGTTTCACGTTAGAGAAGTACTCCACCTTGTTGTATTCGCTAGGTGTTGCCACTTTTTCGAACGTAGCCATGTCAGACATGGTGTTCGGAGACTGTTTCGCTTTAGCAACCCACTGGTCGAAAGCGGCACGGTCAGGCGTGGCAATGGCTTTGAACTTCATACCAGAGAAGCCCGGGCCACTGTAGCTGGCGGAGATACCATCATAGGTGCCTGCTTCATTCGCGATCAGGTGCAGGTTGGTCTGCATACCGGCCATCGCGTAAATCTGGCTACCCAGACGCGGGATAAAGAAGGAGTTCATCACGGAGTTAGACGTTACTTTGAACTGCACCGGGACGTTCGCCGGGAAGGCGATTTCATTTACGGTAGCAATGCCCTGTTCCGGGTAGATGAAGAACCATTTCCAGTCCATGGAGACGACTTCGATCGTAATCGGTTTCTCATCGTGAACCAGCGGTTTTGCAGGTTCGAGCGCGTGAGTGGTTTTCCATGTCAGTACGGCAAGGAACAGGATGATCAGAATCGGCACCGTCCAGACCACAGCTTCCACTTTATTGGAGTGTGACCAGTTAGGGCTATACTTCGCATCTTTGTTGCTCGCACGATACTTCCAGGCGAAACCAACAGCCATCAAGATGGCGGGAATCACGACGATCATCATCAGGCCAAAAGCCGTCAGAATGAGCGAACGTTGCTCCAGTCCAATCTGTCCTTTGGGGTCTAGCAGCGCAGAATCACAGCCACTGAGTAATACAGTGCCTGCAAATAACGACAACCATCCCAAACTTTTATTGTATTTCCTAAGTGTCATTTAACGACCTCAATTCCACGGGGACCTGGTGGCGTTTAAAGTGTGGGGGCATTTTACGGGAACGTTACATTACTGTAAACATCATTAGACCTGTGTCAGGAACGTGTTACCAGGTTCTGCCAGGGAAGTCACAGATGTTGCAAATTATAACCGTTTTTCAGACGCAAGCACCGCCAGACGGGCGTTATAACGAAACAGACTCTGTAGGTAGGGTAAAAAGGGCAATTGGTATAACCATTGCTGAAAACAAACAATTCATTAACAAATGATCATCAATAAAGAGACAAATAAAAAACGTAAAATTAATGTTTCGTTTGCTGAATCGGTTAACGAAAAATACCCTATATCCCATGCTCTAATAATTTCCGGAATTCTAAGAGGCACGAAACAACAAATATTATTTTTCCATGACCAAATTTATTTACCGTTATAATTTACATGGGTGATTACAACGGAAAATAACATTTTGCGCCGGTTTTACACCCTCTGGCTCTCACGCATGGCCAGATAGTCAAGGAGGGCTCCAGTAAGGATCCCGGTCAGCGCCAGCAGCGCGCCGATGTCCAGCAGGAGCAGGCTAAACGGCAGTACGAGGGCGGTGGTGGCATTGACGATCGTTACGATGAGCCACAGTGCGAGCGTCAGACATCCCACCAGCAATATTCTTAACGCGAAGCGATAGGCTGACGGGAAACGCGTCCTGACCATAAAGTGTTCCGTCTGCTGGGTATATTCCAGCGAGCGGCGGCATAGTAATAGCAACAGCAGTCCCGGAATGGCCGCAAAGACGGAGAAGAGATAAAACTCAGCCCAACCGTGCGCTTCCACAAACCAGCCCGCGATAGGGCCGACGTAAACCCGCCCCACGGCTGAGAGCGCAGAGAGCAGGGCGAACTGGGTAGCGGAGAAGGATTTGTTGCACAGGGTCATCAGCAGGGCGACAAACGCAGCCGTCCCCATCCCACCGCACAGGTTTTCAAAGAATACCGCCGCCGCCATGCTGAGCATATGCTTATCGGTGATGGAGAGCAGCCAGTAACCGGCATTCGACACACCCTGCAGGATGCCGAAGATCAGCAGCGCGCGGAACAGGCTTAAACGCTGCATCAGGACTCCGCCATACAGCGCGCCGATAATAGTGGCGATTAATCCCAGCGTCTTGTTGACCACACCCACTTCACCGGCATCAAAGCCCACGCCGCGGATCAGAAAGGTGGTGGTCAGGCTCATGGCAAACGCATCACCGAGTTTATACAGCACAATCAGCAGCAGAATGATCCAGGCATTGTTGCGGCCAAAGAAGTCGCGCAGCGGTTCGGCAACCGCCTGCTCAAGTGAGCGGGGAACGGGAATAACATCGCTCGGTTCCGGCGCCAGGAAGGTCGCGATCATGCACGGGATCAGCAGGGTGGCCATCAGCCAGTACATGCCCTGCCAGCCGAGATAGCGGTCTGCCAGCCATAGCGCCAGCCCACCGGAGACCAGCATACCCAGACGGTAGCCCAGCACGCTGATGGCGGCCCCGGCCCCACGCTCTTCGGCCGAGAGCACATCCGTTTTCCAGGCATCAAAAACGATATCCTGCGACGCGGAGCAGAAGGCAATCACCACCGCCAGCGCGGCCATCCAGCGAAGCTGCGAGGCAGGTTCGAGGAAGCCCATCGCGGCAATCGCCAGCAGCAGCATCGCTTGGGTCATCAGCAACCACCCACGACGCCTGCCGAGGAAAGGCGGGGTGTAGCGGTCCATCATCGGCGACCATAAAAACTTGAAGACATAGGCCTGGCCGACCAGCGAGAAGAAGCCGATAGTTTTAAGATCGATATCTTCTACGGTCATCCACGCCTGTAACGTGCCCGATGTCAGTGCAAGGGGTAAACCGGAGGCGAAACCAAGGATCAGCAGGATAGCTGATTTAGGTTGCTGGAAAATACGTAGGTATTGACTGGACATGGGCAGGTTAACTGACCCGACCGGAAGTCGGGTCAGCAGGCTGAATTAACGTGCGTTCTGCTTGATGAATTCGTGAATGCTGGTGTCCTGCGCCATATCGGCGATGGTGTCGGTCAGCACGCTGTTTACGGCATTAGCGATATTGGTGTTGGTGGCCTGGAAGGCGCCTTCAACAGAGTAGCTTGCACGGTAGTTCTTATTCATCTTGTTGCCGTTCTTCGCGGTGGCGATGATGGCGATATCCGCTTTGGTCGCGATGTTATAGCGCACGTTGCCCTGAGAGACGTCAGCGTAAAGGTTATTAACGATGATCTGCAGATCAACCGCGCCGCTTGGACCAACCATATAGCCGCGTGCGGTCATTTGCTTCTCAAGCACTTCCTGCAGCAGGAAACGCAGATCGCGAGAGGCCGTCAGGGTCACCAACTGGTTGTCACGGGTGACTTTCGCCAGCGCCTGGTCTTTACGCTGATCTGCACCGTTGATGCTCACGGTGACGCCCATCAGGCTTGGATCCTGCTGCGGCAGAGAGATCTTCGGAGAAACATCAATGGTGGTGGGTGGGGTTGCACAGCCGGCCAGCATAAACAGGGCGACTAAAGGGAAAAAGAGTTTTTTTAACATGTTCAGGCTCTCAACGAATCGTAAGCATATATAGAAAAAAATTGCCGCCATCATAACATCGCCAACGGCAAGGGGAAGTGGTCAACGCATGTAAATTCATCGCCTTGTCTGAAAACTGACCAACTGAAACGCTTTTCCGTTATTCGGACGACAAAACGACTCCCCCTTATAGGACTTCATTCGGTTGAATGAGAAAATCAGATGAAAGCTAAATTTTTGTTGTCTTCTTGTTATGCAAGCGGTAAAAGCGGCTAATATTTAAAGGGATGGGTGACATCTCAGCGTTGTCGGAGGAGTAATTTCATGATGATACGTGAACAGATTGAAGATAAGTTAAGGGCGGCCTTTGAACCTGTGTTCCTTGAAGTCGTCGACGAAAGTTATCGTCATAACGTACCGGCAGGCTCTGAGAGCCACTTTAAAGTGGTGCTGGTCAGCGATCGTTTCGCTGGTGAGCGTTTTCTTAATCGTCACCGTATGATTTACGGAACCCTGACGGAAGAGCTCTCGACCACAGTCCATGCGCTGGCGTTGCATACTTATACGATCAAAGAGTGGAAGGGCTTACAGGATACGATTTTCGCGTCGCCACCCTGCCGGGGGGCAGGGACGATCGCGTAACAAATCCTGTTTGCAACAGCGGGAGCTTTTCCAGTATGTTGCATAAAGATTACGTCAAAACGGCCTGCGGGCCGTTTTGTTTTGTCCGGGTTTTGAGCCGGTGGCGCGATTTTAAGGCCGAAAATAGCCTGAAATTGTGAAAAAAGCCGCAGCAACATGCGCCAACCGTTCTCGACTCACTAAAGTGATGCCGCTATAATGCCGCGTCTTAATATGAATGTCTTCGGGATGATTCTGGCGACAGGGAATGTGAATCTGCTAAGAGAGCATCCCGGTATTGCGAGGCAAATTCAGAGTTGACCGAGCACTGTGATTTTTTTGAGGTAACAAGATGCAAGTTTCAGTTGAAACCACTCAAGGCCTTGGCCGCCGTGTAACGATTACAATCGCTGCTGACAGCATCGAAAACGCTGTAAAAAGCGAGCTGGTCAACGTAGCAAAGAAAGTCCGTATTGACGGCTTCCGCAAGGGCAAAGTACCGATGAATGTCGTTGCTCAGCGTTATGGCGCTTCTGTTCGCCAGGACGTGCTGGGTGACCTGATGAGCCGCAACTTCGTTGACGCGATCATCAAAGAAAAAATCAATCCAGCCGGTTCCCCGACCTATGTTCCGGGTGAATACAAACTGGGCGAAGACTTCACCTACGCGGTAGAGTTCGAAGTTTACCCGGAAGTTGAGCTGAAAGGTCTGGACGCGATCGAAGTTGAAAAACCAATCGTTGAAGTGACTGAAGCCGACGTTGACGGCATGCTGGACACCCTGCGTAAGCAGCAGGCGACCTGGAAAGACAAAGACGGCGCTGCGGATGCAGAAGACCGTGTCACCATCGACTTCTCCGGCTCTGTAGACGGCGAAGAGTTCGAAGGCGGCAAAGCGTCTGACTTCGTACTGGCGATGGGTCAGGGTCGTATGATCCCAGGCTTTGAAGACGGTATCAAAGGCCACAGCGCAGGCGAAGAGTTCACTATCGACGTGACCTTCCCGGAAGAGTATCACGCTGAAAACCTGAAAGGTAAAGCCGCGAAATTCGCGATTACCCTGAAGAAAGTTGAAGACCGCGAACTGCCAGAACTGACTGCAGATTTTATCAAGCGTTTCGGCGTTGAAGATGGTTCTGTTGAAGGCCTGCGTGCTGAAGTGCGTAAAAACATGGAACGCGAGCTGAAAGGCGCCGTGCGTAACCGCGTTAAGTCTCAGGCGATCGAAGGTCTGGTTAAAGCTAACGAAATCGAGATCCCATCTGCACTGATCGACAGCGAAATCGACGTTCTGCGTCGTCAGGCTGCACAGCGTTTCGGTGGCAACGAGAAACAAGCTCTGGAACTGCCTCGTGAGCTGTTCGAAGAGCAGGCTAAACGCCGCGTTGTTGTTGGTCTGCTGCTGGGTGAAGTGATTCGTACCCACGAGCTGAAAGCTGACGAAGAGCGTGTTAAAGGCCTGATCGAAGAGATGGCTTCTGCCTATGAAGATCCGTCAGAAGTGGTTGCTTTCTACGGCAGCAACAAAGAGCTGATGGAAAACATGCGCAACGTCGCACTGGAAGAGCAGGCTGTTGAAGCCGTTCTGGCCAAAGCGAAAGTGTCCGAAAAAGCCACTTCTTTCAACGAACTGATGAACCAACAGGCTTAATTCTGCCTGCTTTGTTTAAAGTTTGAGCAAAAAACCCGTTGCCTCCCGGCGGCGGGTTTTTTTTATCACAGTTCCAGGCCTTGAAGCGTGATAAAACGCCTTTTCAGTGTTAGCGTTAAAACAAAAGATTGTTATGCTTGAAATAGGGCTGAGCCGCCCCCATTAGTGGGGAAGCAGTATTAAAGAGACTGGCTGATAATCCGTCCGCAAGGTTACAATCAGTACAGCAGGTATTTTCATTTTTTATCCAGGAGACGGAAATGTCATACAGTGGCGAACGAGATAACTTTGCACCCCATATGGCGCTGGTGCCAATGGTTATTGAACAGACCTCTCGAGGTGAACGTTCTTTTGATATCTACTCCCGTCTGCTTAAAGAACGCGTTATTTTCATGACCGGCCAGGTGGAAGACCACATGGCGAACCTGATCGTAGCGCAGATGCTGTTTCTGGAAGCGGAAAACCCGGAAAAAGACATTTACCTGTACATCAACTCCCCAGGTGGCGTGATCACTGCCGGGATGTCCATTTACGATACCATGCAGTTCATCAAGCCTGATGTGAGCACCATTTGTATGGGCCAGGCGGCATCGATGGGCGCATTCCTGCTGACCGCAGGGGCGAAAGGCAAGCGTTTCTGCCTGCCAAACTCGCGCGTAATGATTCACCAGCCGCTGGGCGGGTATCAGGGCCAGGCGACAGATATTGAAATTCATGCCCGAGAAATCCTGAAGGTAAAAGGGCGCATGAATGAACTTATGGCTCATCATACGGGTCAATCACTAGAGCAGATCGAGCGTGATACCGAGCGCGATCGCTTCCTGTCCGCACCAGAGGCAGTAGAGTACGGCTTAGTCGACTCCATTTTGACCCACCGTAATTGATGCCCACGGCGCGGGTGTGCCGCTATACTATGGTAGGGCGGCACCTGGCTTACGAGCAGCCTGCGTCTGAGAATGGCATTTGCGTCGTCATGTGCGGCACAAAGAACTTAAAAAGAGGTTTTGACTCATGACAGATAAACGCAAAGATGGATCGGGCAAACTGTTGTACTGCTCTTTTTGCGGCAAAAGCCAGCATGAAGTGCGCAAACTGATTGCCGGGCCATCCGTGTATATCTGCGACGAATGTGTCGACTTATGTAACGACATCATCCGCGAAGAGATTAAAGAAGTCGCACCACACCGTGAGCGCAGCGCGTTACCGACGCCGCATGAGATCCGTCATCATCTTGATGACTACGTCATCGGTCAGGAACAGGCGAAGAAAGTGCTGGCAGTGGCGGTGTATAACCACTACAAACGTCTGCGTAACGGGGATAACAGCAACGGCGTTGAGCTGGGCAAAAGTAACATTTTGCTGATTGGCCCAACCGGTTCCGGCAAAACCCTGCTGGCAGAAACACTGGCACGTCTGCTGGATGTTCCGTTTACCATGGCGGATGCCACTACCCTGACCGAAGCCGGTTATGTGGGTGAGGATGTGGAAAACATCATCCAGAAACTGCTGCAGAAGTGCGATTACGACGTCCAGAAAGCCCAGCGCGGTATCGTGTATATCGATGAGATCGACAAAATCTCACGTAAATCCGATAACCCGTCCATCACCCGTGACGTGTCCGGTGAAGGCGTACAGCAGGCATTGCTGAAACTGATCGAAGGGACGGTTGCCGCTGTTCCACCGCAGGGCGGTCGTAAGCATCCTCAGCAGGAGTTCCTGCAGGTTGATACGTCCAAGATCCTGTTTATCTGTGGCGGTGCGTTTGCTGGCCTGGATAAAGTCATTGCTAACCGCGTTGAAACCGGCTCGGGTATTGGCTTTGGCGCGACGGTGAAGGCGAAGTCTGAAAAAGCGAAAGAGGGCGAACTGCTGACCCAGGTTGAGCCAGAAGATCTGATCAAGTTTGGTCTGATCCCTGAGTTCATTGGCCGTCTGCCGGTTGTCGCCACGCTGACAGAACTGAGTGAAGACGCGCTGATTCAGATCCTGAAAGAGCCGAAAAATGCCCTGACTAAGCAGTACCAGGCATTGTTCAATCTGGAAGGCGTTGAGCTGGAGTTCCGCGACGAAGCACTGGACGCGATTGCTAAAAAAGCAATGGCGCGTAAAACTGGTGCACGTGGTCTGCGTTCAATCGTTGAAGCTGCCCTGCTCGATACCATGTACGATCTTCCTTCGATGGAAGAAGTCGAAAAAGTGGTTATCGACGAGTCCGTCATTGCAGGCCAAAGCAAGCCGCTGCTGATTTACGGCACCCCGGAAGCTCAGCAGGCCTCTGGCGAATAATTCACCAGGTCATACAAGCAGTTAATCAAAAAGGGGGGATTTAATCCCCCCTTTTATTTTTCCGTAAACATGGCGTTGAATGTGTGGGAATCATCCCCATATACTGGATTACATGTTAATGGTTGTATGAAGCACAGTCCTGCAACCTGATTACCTGGCGGACACTAAACTAAGAGAGAGCTCTATGAATCCTGAGCGTTCTGAACGCATTGAAATCCCCGTATTGCCGTTGCGCGATGTGGTGGTTTATCCGCACATGGTCATACCCTTATTTGTAGGGCGGGAAAAATCTATCCGTTGCCTTGAAGCCGCCATGGATCATGATAAAAAAATCATGCTGGTTGCGCAGAAAGAAGCATCAACGGATGAGCCGGGTGTAAACGATCTTTTCACCGTCGGGACCGTGGCCTCTATTTTACAAATGCTGAAGCTGCCTGATGGCACCGTGAAGGTGCTGGTCGAGGGGCTGCAGCGTGCGCGTATTACCACGCTATCTGATGATGGCGAACACTTCGCAGCAAAAGCCGAATACCTGGACTCGCCTCAGCTTGACGAGCGTGAGCAGGAGGTGCTGGTTCGCACCGCAATCAGTCAGTTTGAAGGCTATATCAAGCTGAACAAAAAAATCCCACCAGAAGTGCTGACGTCGCTGAACAGCATCGACGATCCTGCACGTCTGGCTGATACCATCGCAGCGCACATGCCGCTGAAGCTGGCTGACAAACAGTCCGTGCTGGAGATGTCCGACGTTAACGAACGTCTGGAATATCTGATGGCGATGATGGAGTCTGAAATCGATCTGCTGCAGGTTGAGAAGCGCATTCGCAACCGCGTGAAAAAGCAGATGGAGAAATCTCAGCGTGAGTACTATCTGAACGAGCAGATGAAGGCCATTCAGAAAGAGCTCGGTGAGATGGATGACGCACCGGACGAAAACGAAGCGCTGAAACGTAAGATCGACGCGGCGAAAATGCCGAAAGAGGCAAAAGAGAAGGCCGAAGCAGAGCTGCAGAAGCTGAAAATGATGTCTCCGATGTCAGCGGAAGCGACGGTTGTACGCGGCTATATCGAGTGGATGGTTCAGGTTCCATGGAACGCCCGCAGCAAGGTCAAAAAAGACCTGCGTCAGGCCCAGGAGATCCTGGATACCGACCACTACGGTCTGGAGCGCGTCAAAGACCGTATCCTCGAGTATCTCGCGGTTCAAAGCCGTGTTAACAAGCTCAAGGGCCCAATTCTGTGCCTGGTGGGGCCGCCGGGGGTGGGTAAAACCTCCCTGGGCCAGTCCATTGCTAAAGCGACCGGACGTAAGTACATCCGTATGGCGCTGGGCGGCGTGCGTGACGAAGCGGAAATCCGCGGTCACCGTCGAACCTATATCGGTTCAATGCCGGGCAAACTGATCCAGAAAATGGCAAAAGTGGGGGTTAAAAACCCGCTGTTCCTGCTGGATGAGATCGACAAAATGTCCTCCGATATGCGTGGCGATCCGGCTTCAGCCCTGCTGGAAGTGCTGGATCCTGAGCAGAACGTGGCGTTCAGCGATCACTACCTGGAAGTGGACTACGATCTGAGCGATGTGATGTTCGTGGCGACCTCCAACTCCATGAATATCCCGGCCCCGCTGCTGGATCGTATGGAGGTGATCCGGCTTTCTGGCTACACCGAAGACGAAAAACTGAACATTGCCCGCCGTCACCTGCTGTCGAAGCAGATTGAACGTAACGCCCTGAAAGAGAGCGAATTGACCGTTGATGACAGCGCGATTATCGGCATTATTCGTTACTACACCCGTGAAGCGGGCGTGCGTAGCCTGGAGCGTGAAATCTCCAAGCTGTGTCGTAAGGCGGTGAAACAGCTGCTGCTCGACAAGACGTTGAAGCACATTGTGATTAATGGCGACAACCTGCACGAATACCTGGGTGTTCAGCGTTACGACTATGGCCGTGCGGACAGCGAAAACCGCGTCGGCCAAGTGACCGGTCTGGCGTGGACGGAAGTGGGCGGCGATCTGCTGACCATCGAAACCGCCTGTGTGCCGGGTAAAGGTAAGCTGACCTACACCGGCTCGCTGGGTGAAGTGATGCAGGAGTCCATTCAGGCTGCGCTGACCGTGGTGCGCGCGCGTGCGGAAAAACTGGGTATTAATCCGGACTTTTACGAAAAACGCGACATTCACGTTCACGTGCCGGAAGGGGCAACGCCGAAAGATGGCCCGAGCGCGGGTATCGCAATGTGTAGCGCCCTGGTGTCCTGCCTGACCGGCAACCCGGTGCGTGCTGATGTGGCGATGACCGGCGAAATCACCCTGCGTGGCCAGGTTCTGCCGATTGGCGGCTTGAAAGAAAAACTGCTGGCAGCTCACCGCGGCGGCATTAAAACGGTCCTGATCCCGTATGAAAACAAGCGCGATCTGGAAGAGATTCCGGATAACGTTATCGCCGATCTGGATATCCATCCGGTGAAACGTATTGAGGAAGTTCTGACCCTTGCACTGCAGAACGAGCCTTACGGAATGCAGGTTGTAACCGCAAAATAGTGACCTCGCGCAAAGAGCGTCAATAAAAACAAGGCTGGTGAGCGATTTCGGGCTTGCCAGCCTTTTTTTGTATAGCTAATTTAGATTGCTGATTGGGCCAGCCATCAACAACGGGTGTTGTAAGGTCATGGCAGGCCTGATATAACTGCTGCGCGGTCGCGTTTTGAAGGATTCAGGCGCGATATAAATTATAAAGAGAGGAAGAGAAGAGTGAATAAATCTCAACTGATTGACAAAATTGCTGCGGGTGCTGATATCTCCAAAGCTGCGGCTGGACGTGCGTTAGATGCTTTGATTGCTTCTGTTACCGAATCTCTGCAGGCTGGGGACGACGTGGCGCTGGTAGGTTTTGGTACTTTTGCTGTTAAAGAGCGTGCTGCCCGTACTGGCCGCAACCCTCAGACCGGTAAAGAGATCACCATCGCTGCTGCTAAAGTTCCGGGCTTCCGCGCCGGCAAAGCGCTGAAAGACGCAGTAAACTGATCGCTTTCTTACGTCAGGGAAGTCGAAAAGTACAAGGGCGCATCATTTGATGTGCCTTTTTTGTTTGTCCAGGCCTGATTTATGTGAGTTTATGCGAGTTGTGGGCTGACAATCGCCCCGGTTTCTTGTCACAATACGTCTTTACGCGCTGCGGTCAGGATTTCCGCCAGCGTCAGGTCACCAGTCACCTACAGCGGAGTGTGGTTACACCATGATGGACAGCTTACGCACGGCTGCTAACAGTCTCGTGCTCAAGATTATTTTCGGTATCATTATCGTGTCGTTCATTTTGACCGGCGTGAGCGGATACCTGATTGGCGGTAGTGCAAACTACGCCGCAAAAGTGAACGACCAGGAAATCAGCCGTGGGCAGTTTGAGAATGCATTTGCCGGTGAACGTAACCGCATGCAGCAACAGCTGGGCGATCAGTTCTCTGAGCTGGCGGCGAATGAAGGGTACATGAAAAACCTGCGTCAGCAGACGCTTAACCGTCTTATCGACGAAGCGCTGCTGGATCAGTACGCTCGTGAAATCGGTCTGAGCATCAGCGACGATCAGGTCAAGAAAGCCATTTTCTCTACCCCGGCTTTCCAGAATGACGGCAAATTCGATAATACCCGCTATAACGCGATCGTGAATCAGATGGGGATGACGCCGGATCAATACGCTCAGGCGCTGCGTAACCAGTTGACCACTCAGCAGCTGATCAACGCAGTGGTGGGTACGGATTTCATGCTCAAAGGCGAAGCGGATGAGCTGGCGACGCTGGTTTCTCAGCAGCGCATCGTGCGTGAAGCCACTTTCGACGTTAACGCCCTTGCTGCGAAACAGCAGGCGAGCGACGAAGAGGTGAAAAGCTACTACGAGCAGAACAAAAACAACTTTACCTCCCCGGAGCAGTTCCGCGTGAGCTACATCAAGCTGGATGCGGCTGCGATGCAGGAAAACGCAACCGATACGGAGATCCAGTCCTACTACGATCAGCATCAGGATCAGTTTACCCAGCCACAGCGTAACCGTTTCAGCATCATTCAGACTAAAACTGAAGCCGAGGCCAAAGAAGCACTGGACGAGCTGAACAAAGGCACCGACTTCGCGACGGTCGCGAAAGAGAAATCTACCGACATCATCTCTGCCAAAAACGGCGGTGATATGGGCTGGCTGGAAGAGGGCACCACACCGGACGAGCTGAAAAATGCCGGCCTGAAAGAGAAAGATCAACTTTCTGGTGTGATTAAATCCTCTGTCGGTTTCCTGGTGGTGCGTCTGGATGACATCACCCCTGCGACCACCAAACCGCTGGCTGACGTTCGCGATGATATCGCGGCGAAAGTGAAGCAGGAGAAAGCGCTGGATGGTTTCTATGCGTTGCAGCAGAAAGTGAGCGACGCGGCCAGCAATGACAACGAGTCGCTGGTCGGCGCTGAGCAGGCTGCGGGTGCAAAAGCGGTGACTACCGGTTGGTTTGGTCATGACAACCTGCCGGAAGAGCTGAACTTCAAACCGGTTGCGGATGCCATCTTCAATGGTGGTCTGGTAGGCGAAAACGGCACACCGGGCAGCAACTCTGACATCATCACCGTCGACGGCGACCGCGCCTTTGTGCTGCGCGTGAGCGAGCACAAGCCTGAAGCGATCAAGCCGCTGGAAGAAGTGAAAGATCAGATTACAGCGCTGGTTAAGCATAACAAAGCCGTGCAACAGGCGAAGCTGGACGCTGAGAAGCTGCTGGCTGAGCTGAAAGCCGGTAAAGGTGACGAGGCGCTGAAAGCGGCTGGCCTGAGCTTTGGCGAGGCCAAAACGCTGAGCCGTACCGGTCAGGATCCGATCAGCCAGGCGGCATTCGGTCTGAGCCTGCCGGCAAAAGACAAGCCAAGCTTCGGTATCGCCAACGATATGCAGGGCAACGTAGTGGTTCTGGCGCTGGACGAAGTGAAAGCGGGCACCATGCCGGAAGCGCAGAAGAAAGCAATGGTTCAGGGTATCACCCAGAACAACGCGCAAATTGCTTTCGAAGCACTGATGAGCAACCTGCGTAAAGAAGCCAAAATCAAGCTGGGCGATATCATCACCCAGCAGTAATTACGTTGCTGCTCGCAAATTTGAGCAACGTACTGCAATACTAAAAGGCCGCTTTCGCGGCCTTTTCCATTTCTGCAATCTGCTGTTTGTCCCGCAAAAGCGGCCCGTTTATGGTGAGTGGGCTGTCAACAAACAAGGAGAAAACAGCATGAAACCTGGAATCAAAGCCCTTTTTATTACGCTTGCCCTTGCGTCTGCAGGAATGAGCCACTGCGCGCTGGCGGCGACACCAGCCGCCAAAACGCAGGCTGCACAAGGCAAGTCTGATGCGCCACCCCTCGCCACATCACCCCAGCAGTCGAAAGCGGCGGAAGCGGAGAAGGGGCGGATCAGCATCAATTCTGCCTCGGCGGAGGCGCTGGCGCGGGTGATGAACGGCGTGGGGCTGAAGAAAGCCCAGGCGATCGTCAGCTACCGTGAAGAATACGGCCCGTTTAAAACCCTCGACGATCTCAAGCAGGTGCCCGGCATGGGCGGAGCGCTGGTGGAGCGTAACCTTGCGTATTTGACGCTGTAATCACTTGCACAGTGGCAAAAATTTGCCAGGATAAAGAGGTCATACCAGTTATGACCTCTGAATCTTATAAATAACAACTCTTAAGGCTATTGCGCTATGCAGACCCAAATCAAAGTACGCGGCTACCACCTTGATGTTTATCAACACGTTAATAACGCTCGTTATCTTGAGTTTCTCGAAGAGGCGCGCTGGGAAGGGCTGGAAAACAGCGACAGCTTTCAGTGGATGACCGAGCGGCGTATCGCCTTTGTGGTGGCGAACATTAACATTAACTATCGCCGTCCCGCAGTCCTCAGCGATCTCCTCACCGTCACCAGCCAGCTACAACAGCTGAACGGTAAAAGTGGAGTGTTGAGTCAGGTAGTAACTCTCGAGCCGGAAGGGCAGGTGGTGGCAGATGCGTTAATTACCTTTGTTTGCATTGATCTAAAAACGCAAAAAGCGCTGCCGCTGGAAGGAGAGTTACGTGAGAAGCTGGAGCTGTTAATCAAATAACGCCGCTTCTGATGCCGGGTGAAGCGGAGACTTCCCCCGGCAGACTGGCCCGGATCAGTTAAGACCGGTTTTCTTTTTCAGGGCTGCCATCACTCCGGCTTTATCGGCCAGATAGTGGTTCAGACCGTTGGCACGCAGGTTACAGGCAGCGCACTGGCCACAGCCATCGCCCTGAATGCCGTTGTAGCAGGTCAGCGTTTCGTTACGTATCAGCTCCAGCTTGCCCCAGTAATCGGCCAGCGCCCAGGTCTCGGCTTTATCGAGCCACATCAGCGGCGTTTCGAAGCGGATATCTTTGGCCATCCCCAGATTCACGGCATGGTTAAGGGCTTTCACAAACTCGTCGCGGCAGTCCGGGTAACCGGAAAAGTCGGTTTCGCACACGCCGGTAATGATCGCCTCGGCTTTCACCTGGTAAGCGTAGATGGCAGTCAGGGTCAGGAAGAGAATATTACGTCCCGGCACGAAGGTATTCGGGATCCCTTCGGCATCCGGTTCGTAATCCGGCACCGGAATGCTGTCGCGGGTGAGGCTGCTCACCGCCAGTTCGTTGAGCAGGGTGACATCCAGAACCTTATGCGCCCGTGCACCGAGTTTCACCGCCAGTTTCTGCGCGACCTCAATTTCTTCGCTATGGCGCTGACCATAGTCAAAAGTCACACAGTGGACTTCATCATATTGCTGCAGAGCCTGAACCAGACAGGTCGTGGAGTCCTGACCTCCACTGAACACGACAACGGCACGTTTCATAAATCTTCCCAACTTGGACGGTTAAAAACCTATGGTAGCGTCTGCCCGTGGCGGCGACCAGCTTCTTCACGTTTTCGGGGCCGGTAGCCAGGCCTCGGTAAAATCAAACCAGCCGCGCGGATTCAGGCGGATGCCGTTTACCCCCGGCGGGGCGCTGATTTGATACTGATAGTTAAAGAGCGGCGTCAGGACGGCACGCTCCATCAATTGGGAGAACACCTCTTTCAACGCCAGATGGCGCGCTGCGGCGTCGGGCAGAATCTGAACCGCATCCAGGGTCGCCATCAGATGCGCAAACTGCGGGGCGCTGAGCAGGTGCGGCCAGAGAGCATCGCAGCGCAACCACTGCTCCAGGGTATATTCCGGGGCCTCGCCAATCAACCTGTCGCCCATCATGATATCGGCATCCGGCAGGGCAGTGCAGCCATCCCAGGTTTTCGCGTCATGAAAAATCACCGTCAGCTGACAGCCTTCATGGGCCAGATAGCGTTTAAGCTGCTCCGCCATGGTGTGTAACTCCACCGGCAGGTGGTAAATCAGGGTGAGCGCCGTCGGCAGAGCGGTGGTGTTCGCCTGCGGCCACTGTGGGATTGACCAGCCCGGCAGCAACTCCTGGGTTGGGGTAATGAGATTCTCGTCCAGCGGCAGCGTATGCAGCAGCGAGGTGTGATGAATGATGTCGATCAGCCTGCGGGCCTGCGCCTCGCTTAACCGACCGCTCTGCTTCAGCGTGAGATAACAAAAGCCGAGGCTGATGCTGTTACTGACCAGCCGCAAACTGGCAAGCTCCTCCGGTTCGCCAATGGCGATCTGCACCGGATGACGGCAGCTGGTGCCTAAGTCCTGGGCAAAAAGCTGGGGAGTGATCCAGTACTCAATCGCTTTCAGCAGCGGATGCCCCAGATGATATTGCTCGTGGCTTTCCAGCCGGACCAGATCCGCATCGAAGATCGCCAGCCGAAACGGCCCGCTCCCCGTCAGGGGCTGTTCGGGGTGGGCAAGACGGCTACAGTAGCTTGCCAGGCGATGCGCCAGCCAGTGATCCGGTTGATGTAACACGAAGGTCAGGCACTGGGGGTGGGTCACCTCAATCTGTTTGACGCTGTTAAACAGTTTACGCAGCGCGGGCAGGGTGAGCAGTCGTGCCAGCTGGCTCTGTAGCTGGGCCGCCTCGACTTTGTCACCGTTATGCCAGTGCAGCGTGGAGCGAATGTAGAAGTGCCAGCGTAATCCATCAGCGGCGATCTCCCAGTGATGTGCCAGGTCGCCCCCCGGCTCGCTGCTGGTGTCGTTGAACCGCGTCAGGCCGGAAAAGATCTGCCCGACCAGATGCTGCTCGGCACGTCCGGGTAAAAAGCCCGGATAGAGCGGATCGAGTGGCCGGTAATAGGGAATGCGTAACGTCGGGGTGTTGTTCTCCCACTGCCCACCGAGATAAGGATGCAGCAGGGCGCGCAGCGCCTGGGGTGCCAGCTGGGCCAGTTCCAGGGCATTGTGCTGCTGGCCGTTTTTCAGCGCCTGTTCCATCATCGTATTGCGCAATGATTCCGGCGTGACGTGAAAGCGCAGCTCGCCGCGCTTACCGCGCCCGGACTGGGCCTGCCAGCTTAGCCAGCCCGCCTCCTGGGCCTGACGCAAGAGCGTACGCACGTGTCGTTCACTGCAAAAACAGCGGCTGGCCAGTTCAGCCACGCTCACCTGCTGTGGCGAACCGGCTGAGGGTTGCCACAGCCGTTGGTACTGATTAAGTCGATTGAGCTGGCGCATAGGAAACCCGGAACAATAATTTTTATCTATTCAGTATTACTTCCGTATATATCACGCAATACTGATGCACAAGTTAACCCCCTCACATTTTTCGGAGTTCCCATGGCGCGGCTGGCTGCATTTGATATGGACGGCACCTTGTTAATGCCGGACCACCGTTTAGGCGACAAGACGCTGAGCGTGCTTAAGCGGCTGCACGAGCGCGACATTACGCTCACTTTTGCCACGGGCCGACATGTGCTGGAGATGCGCCACCTGATGGGCGCGCTCTGCCTTGATGCCTTTTTGATTACCGGCAACGGGACGCGCATTCACTCTCTGGAGGGGGAGGTGCTCTATCGTCAGGATCTCGCCCCGGATGTGGCGGAGCAGGTGCTGCACACCACCTGGGATACCCAGGCCAGCATTCACGTGTTTAACGACACCGGCTGGCTGACCGGAAAGGAAATCCCGGCACTGCTGGAGGCGCACGTCTACAGCGGCTTCCAGTATCAGCTGACCGATCTGCGCCGTATTCCGGCCCATGCGGTGACCAAAATCTGTTTTTGTGGCGATCACGACGATCTGTGCCGCCTGCGCATCCAGCTTAACGAGGCGTTGGGGAGTCGCGCGCATCTCACCTTCTCGGCGATCGATTGTCTGGAAGTGCTGCCGGTCGGGTGCAACAAAGGTTCTGCCCTGGCGGTGCTGAGCGATCATCTTGGCTTAACGTTGCAGGAGTGTATGGCGTTTGGCGATGCGATGAACGATCGCGAGATGCTGGGCAGCGTGGGCCGCGGCCTGATTATGGGCAATGCGATGCCACAACTGATCGCTGAGCTCTCGCATTTACCGGTTATCGGACACTGCCGCAACGAGGCCGTGTCCCATTTCTTAACCCATTGGCTGGATACACCTGATCTTCCTTATTCCCCCGAATAGTGAGACCCTTCCAGCAAGCCAGACGAGAGTCTGGCTTTTTTTATTTTACCAGCCGGGTAATCTCCGCCAGCCACGGCGTTACGTCGCCAATGTTGGTCTGCACCCACTCTGCGTTGTAGTAGGTATCCAGATAGCGCTCACCGCTGTCGCATAACAGCGTAACGATGGAGCCGGTTTGTCCTGCCTCCCGCATCCGCGCGGCCAGCTGCAACGCGCCCCACATATTGGTCCCGGTAGAGGCCCCAACCTTCCGGCCAAGCTGCGTTTCCAGCCAGTGGGCGGTGGCGACGCTGGCGGCATCCGGCACGCGGAGCATCTCGTCCACTACGTCAGGGATAAACGACGGCTCGACGCGCGGGCGGCCAATCCCTTCGATTTTGCTGCCCACCGGGCTGCGCAGGGCAGGGTCGCGCTGCTGCCAGTAATCGAGAAACACCGAGTTCTGCGGATCCACCACCATCAGGCGGGTATCGTAGCCCTGGCAACGAATATAGCGGCCAATGGTGGCCGAGGTGCCGCCGGTCCCGGCGCTCATCACGATATGGGCCGGCACCGGATGAGGCTCGTTTTGCATCTGGCGGAAAATACTGTCGGCAATGTTGTTATTGCCGCGCCAGTCCGTTGCCCGCTCCGCATAAGTAAACTGATCCATATAGTGACCGTTCAGCTCCCGGGCCAGCATCTCTGAGGCGGCATAAATTTCGCAGGCGCTTTCCACAAAGTGGCAGCGGCCGCCGTAAAACTCGATCTGTTCGATTTTGCGTTTTGCCGTACAGGAAGGCATCACGGCGATAAACGGCAGGCCGAGCAGGCGGGCAAACCAGGCTTCCGAGACGGCAGTGGACCCCGAAGAGGATTCGATGATTGTCGAGTCTTCTTTGATCCATCCATTACATAGCCCGTAAATGAACAACGAGCGTGCCAGACGGTGCTTCAGGCTGCCGGTCGGGTGGGTGCTTTCGTCTTTCAGATAGAGCTGAATACCGGCAAAACCCGGCAGGGTCAGGCGAATGAGGTGTGTGTCCGCCGATCGCTGATAATCGGCGTTAATTTCACTGATGGCGTTTTTAACCCAGGCGCTATTCATCTCGGTAATCCGTTTGTCATTTTGTGCCCAGCATAGCGAAAAGCACAGAAAAAATTGTTGCTATCTGGCCTTTAAAATAGAATGTAAGGAGAAAAATTTTCTCTGGAGGGTGGGTATGCTAGATAAAATTGACCGTAAGCTGCTGTCCTTACTGCAAAGCGACTGCACCCTCTCTTTGCAGGCGCTGGCGGATGCCGTTAATCTGACCACCACGCCCTGCTGGAAACGCCTTAAGCGACTTGAAGACGAAGGCATCCTGCTGGGACGCGTGGCGCTGCTCGATCCTGAAAAACTGGGGCTTGGACTGACCGCGTTTGTTCTGATAAAAACGCAGCACCACAGCAGCGACTGGTACTGCGGATTCGTCAGCGTAGTATCGGAGATGCCGGAAGTGCTGGGCTTCTGGCGGATGGCGGGCGAATACGACTACCTGATGCGCGTTCAGGTGGCGGACATGAAACGCTATGATGATTTCTATAAACGGCTGGTCAACAGCGTGCCAGGTCTGTCGAATGTCACCTCCAGCTTTGCGATGGAACAGATAAAATACACCACCGCCTTACCCATTGAATAACTTCCCGGCCCTGCCGGAATACGATCCTCAGGAAAAGACCGCGTGCGATTATTTGCTCAGTTAAGCTGGTACTTCCGCCGGGAGTGGCAACGCTATCTCGGTGCAGTGGCCCTGCTTATTATCATTGCCGTTCTGCAGCTCATCCCGCCGAAAGTGGTGGGCTATGTCGTGGATGGCGTAACGGAACAGCATTACACCACCGCACGGGTGATGATGTGGATCGGCACCCTGGTGCTGACGGCGGTGGTGGTCTATCTGCTGCGCTATGTCTGGCGCGTGCTGCTGTTCGGGGCCTCCTACCAGCTGGCGGTGGAACTGCGGGAAGATTTTTACCGCCAGCTCAGCCGCCAGCATCCGGAATTTTATCTGCGCCACCGCACCGGGGACCTGATCGCCCGCGCCACTAACGATGTGGACCGCGTGGTCTTTGCCGCCGGGGAGGGCGTACTGACCCTGGTGGACTCGCTGGTGATGGGCTGCGCAGTGCTGATTGTGATGTCCACGCAGATCAGCTGGCAGCTGACGCTGCTGGCCCTGTTGCCAATGCCCATTATGGCGCTGGCGATCAAACGCTACGGCGACCAGCTGCATGAACGCTTCAAGCTGGCGCAGGCGGCCTTCTCCTCACTCAACGACCGTACCCAGGAGAGCCTGACCAGTATCCGGATGATCAAAGCCTTCGGCCTGGAAGATCGCCAGTCGGCGCTGTTTGCCGCCGATGCCGCGGATACCGGGGCTAAAAACCTGCGCGTCGCCCGCATCGACGCCCGCTTTGATCCGACGATCTATATCGCCATTGGCACCGCCAACCTGCTGGCGATTGGCGGTGGCAGCTGGATGGTGATTAACGGTTCGCTGACCCTCGGCCAGCTGACCAGCTTTGCCATGTATCTGGGGCTGATGATCTGGCCGATGCTGGCCCTGGCCTGGATGTTTAATATCGTCGAGCGCGGCAGCGCGGCCTACAGCCGGATCCGCGCTATGCTGGCCGAAGCGCCAGTGGTCAACGATGGCAGCGAACGTGTGCCGGAGGGACGCGGCGAGCTGAAGGTTGCTATCCGCGCCTTTAGCTACCCGCACACGGAGCAGGCGACGCTCGAAAACGTTAGCTTCAGGCTGCAACCCGGACAGATGCTGGGCATCTGTGGCCCAACGGGCGCCGGAAAAAGCACTATCCTGTCGCTGATCCAGCGCCACTTTGATATTGACCAGGGCGAGATCCGTTTCCACGACATCCCGCTGCCGCAGCTGCAGCTGGATAGCTGGCGCAGCCGGCTGGCGGTAGTGAGCCAGACGCCGTTCCTCTTCTCCGACACTGTCGCCAACAATATTGCGCTGGGTTGCCCGCAGGCGACCCGGGAAGCGATCGAGCATGTCGCTCGTCTTGCCAGCGTGCATGAGGATATCCTGCGCCTGCCCCAAGGCTATGAAACCGAAGTGGGCGAGCGCGGCGTGATGCTTTCGGGCGGGCAGAAGCAGCGTATCTCCATCGCCCGCGCGCTGCTGCTTAATGCCGAGATCCTGATCCTCGACGATGCCCTTTCCGCCGTCGATGGCCGCACCGAACACCAGATCCTGCATAACCTGCGCCAGTGGGGGGAAGGGCGCACGGTAATTATCAGCGCCCATCGTCTGTCGGCCCTGACCGAGGCGAGCGAAATTCTGGTGATGCAGCACGGCCATATCGCCCAGCGTGGGCAGCATGAACAGCTGGCGGACCAGTCGGGATGGTATCGCGATATGTATCGCTATCAACAACTGGAAGCGGCGCTGGATGACGTGCCGGAAATGAACGAGGAGGCCGCCGATGCGTAGTTTTTCCCAGCTGTGGCCGACCCTTAAACGCCTGCTGGCGTATGGCTCGCCGTGGCGCAAACCCCTCTCGCTGGCGGTGGTGTTGCTGTGGATTGCGGCGATCGCCGAAGTGACCGGCCCGCTGCTGATCAGCTATTTCATCGACAATATGGTGGCAAAGAACTATCTCCCGCTCGGCCTGGTGACCGGGCTGGCTGTGGCCTATGTTGGCTTGCAACTGCTTGCGGCCGGATTGCACTATGCCCAGTCGCTGCTGTTTAACCAGGCCGCCGTTGGGGTGGTACAGCAACTGCGTACTGACGTAATGGATGCCGCCCTGCGCCAGCCGCTGAGCGAATTCGATACCCAGCCCGTCGGGCAGATCATCTCCCGCGTCACCAACGATACGGAAGTGATCCGCGATCTCTATGTCACGGTGGTCGCCACGGTGCTGCGCAGCGCCGCCCTTGTCGGCGCCATGCTGGTGGCGATGTTCAGCCTCGAGTGGCGCATGGCGCTGGTGGCGATGGCCATCTTCCCGGCGGTGATGATTGTGATGATTATCTACCAGCGCTACAGCACGCCGATTGTCCGTCGCGTGCGGGCTTATCTGGCGGATATCAACGATGGCTTCAACGAAGTTATCAACGGCATGAGCGTTATCCAGCAGTTCCGCCAGCAGGAGCGCTTTGGCGAGCGGATGGGCGAGGCCAGCCGCTCCCACTATATGGCCCGCATGCAGACCCTGCGGCTGGATGGTTTTCTCCTGCGCCCGCTGCTCAGCCTGTTCTCGGCACTGGTGCTGTGCGGACTGCTGATGCAGTTTGGTTTTGCCGCTGGCGGCACCATTGAGGTCGGCGTGCTCTATGCCTTTATCAGCTATCTGGGCCGTCTTAACGAGCCGCTGATCGAGCTGACCACCCAGCAGTCGATGCTGCAACAGGCGGTGGTTGCCGGCGAGCGCGTCTTTGAGCTGATGGATCGTCCGCGTCAGGCCTACGGTCATGACAATCGCGACCTGCAAAGCGGCACCATTGAGTTTGATAAGGTCTCTTTCGCCTATCGCGACGATCGGCTGGTGTTGCAGGATATCGATCTGAAGGTCCCATCCCGGAGCTTTGTGGCGCTGGTAGGCCATACCGGCAGCGGTAAAAGTACCCTCGCCAGCCTGCTGATGGGGTACTACCCGCTCACCGAAGGGGAAATTCGCCTCGACGGGCGTCCGCTCTCGACCCTGAGCCACGCCGCGCTGCGTAAAGGGGTGGCGATGGTGCAGCAGGATCCGGTGGTGCTGGCCGATACCTTCTTCGCCAACGTCACGCTCGGGCGGCCGTTTAACGAGGAGCAGGTTTGGGACGTGCTGGAGAAAGTGCAGCTGGCAGAACTGGCGCGTGGCCTGCATGACGGCATTCACACCCGCCTCGGCGAGCAGGGGAATAACCTCTCCGTGGGGCAAAAACAGCTGCTGGCCCTGGCGCGGGTGCTGATTGATACGCCGCAGGTGCTGATCCTCGATGAAGCCACGGCCAGCATTGACTCCGGCACTGAGCAGGCGATCCAGCAGGCGCTGACCGCGGTACGTGAACACACTACGCTGGTGGTGATCGCCCACCGCCTGTCGACCATTGTTGAGGCGGATACCATTCTGGTGCTTCATCGCGGCCAGGCGGTTGAGCGCGGTACCCATAAGCAACTGCTTGAGGCGAAAGGGCGTTACTGGCAGATGTATCAGCTGCAACTGGCCGGTGAAGAGCTGGCTGCCAGCACGCGCGAAGAGTCGCTCAGCGCCTGATGCACTAAAATTAAGCAACCTGCCAGCCGCTGAATCGGTTGGTGCAAAAATGAAACGCATCATGCACTGTCATGGTGCGTTTTTTTTCGCCTTCTCTACGCCACGCCTCGTCCCCCCTCTCTTTTCAATTCTGGCACACCGCTTGCAATACCTAATCCGTTCGCGAGCCATTACCGAATTCTGACTGGAGAGATATATGAAGCTGGTTACCGTGGTCATCAAACCATTCAAGCTCGAAGACGTGCGTGAAGCACTCTCTTCAATGGGTATTCAGGGACTGACCGTCACCGAGGTGAAAGGCTTTGGGCGACAGAAAGGTCATGCGGAGCTGTACCGTGGCGCCGAGTATAGCGTCAACTTCCTGCCAAAAGTGAAGATTGACGTGGCGATCGCCGACGATCAGCTGGATGACGTTATCGACGTGATTAGCAAAGCAGCCTACACCGGCAAAATTGGCGACGGCAAAATTTTCGTTGCTGAGCTGCAACGCGTTATTCGCATTCGTACAGGCGAAGCCGACGAAGCGGCACTGTAAAAAATCAGGCACACAGTGATAGGGATCGAGAAAATGAACACAACAACATTCAAAGCAGGTCTGGGGTCTCTGGCACTGCTGCCGGGGCTGGCAATGGCTGCACCAGCGGTGGCAGACAAAGCCGATAACGCCTTTATGATGATTTGCACCGCGCTGGTGCTGTTTATGACCATTCCGGGGATTGCGCTGTTTTACGGCGGCCTGATCCGCGGCAAAAACGTCCTCTCCATGCTCACTCAGGTGACGGTGACCTTCGCCCTGGTGTGCGTCCTGTGGGTGGTTTACGGCTACTCGCTGGCCTTCGGTGAAGGTAATGCCTTCTTCGGCAGCTTCAACTGGGCGATGCTGAAAAATATCGAGCTGACCGCGGTGATGGGCAGCTTCTATCAGTACATCCACGTGGCGTTCCAGGGTTCATTCGCCTGTATCACCGTCGGCCTGATTGTCGGGGCGCTGGCGGAACGTATTCGCTTCTCCGCGGTGCTGATCTTCGTCGTGGTATGGCTGACGCTCTCCTATGTGCCGGTGGCGCATATGGTCTGGGGCGGCGGTCTGCTGGGCTCACATGGCGCGCTGGACTTTGCGGGCGGTACCGTGGTTCACATCAACGCCGCAGTGGCGGGCCTGGTGGGGGCATACCTGATCGGTAAACGCGTCGGTTTTGGCAAAGAGGCCTTCAAACCGCATAACCTGCCGATGGTCTTTACCGGCACCGCAATCCTTTACTTCGGCTGGTTTGGCTTTAACGCCGGTTCCGCCAGTGCAGCCAACGAAATTGCGGCGCTGGCCTTCGTGAACACCGTTGTGGCCACGGCGGGCGCTATCCTCTCGTGGATCTTTGGCGAGTGGGCGGTACGCGGTAAACCATCCCTGCTGGGTGCCTGTTCCGGTGCCATTGCCGGTCTGGTTGGCATCACCCCGGCCTGTGGTTTTGTCGGTGTCGGCGGTGCGCTGATCATCGGTATCGTCGCGGGTCTGGCCGGTCTGTGGGGCGTCACTGCGCTGAAACGTGTGCTGCGTGTGGACGATCCTTGTGATGTCTTTGGCGTGCACGGCGTGTGTGGCATCATCGGCTGTATCATGACCGGTTTCTTCGCCTCTACCTCACTGGGCGGCGTCGGCTACGCAGAAGGCGTGACCATGGGACATCAGGTTCTGGTTCAGCTGGAAAGTATCGCCATCACGGTGGTCTGGTCGGGCGTAGTGGCCTTTATCGGCTACAAACTGGCGGACATGACGGTGGGTCTGCGCGTGCCGGAAGAGCAGGAGCGTGAAGGTCTGGACGTCAACAGCCACGGCGAGAATGCGTATAACGCGTGATGAGAGGTATTGCCCGGTGGCGCTACGCTTACCGGGCTTACGGATTATGCTTTTGAAGGCCGGGTAAGGCGAAGCCGCCGCCCGGCTTTTTCACATCATCCTCGATTACGCATCACCCCTTCCTGCACGGTAGAAGCCACCAGCACGCCGTCCTGCGTATAGAACTCACCGCGAACAAACCCACGGGCGCTCGACGCCGACGTGCTCTCCACGCTGTACAGCAGCCAGTCGTTCATATCGAACGGACGGTGGAACCACATCGAGTGGTCGATAGTGGCAACCTGCATCCCTTTTTCAAGGAAACCTACGCCGTGCGGTTGCAGCGCGACCGGCAGGAAGTTGAAATCGGACGCGTAACCCAGCAGATACTGATGGACGCGGAAATCTTCCGGCACCGTCCCGTTGGCGCGGATCCAGACCTGACGCGCCGGCTCGGCGGTATGGCCCTTCATCGGGTTATGGAACTCAACCGGGCGGATCTCCAGCGGTTTGTCGCAGAGAAACTTCTCTTTCACCTGCGGGGGCAGCAGATGCGCCAGCGCGCGGGCAATATCCGTTTCAGACTTTAATTCGTCCGGTGCCGGGGCAGGGGGCATCGTTTTCTGATGCTCATAGCCCGGCTCCGGTGCCTGGAACGACGCCGTCATATAGAAGATCGGCTTACCGTTCTGCACCGCGGCCACGCGGCGGGCGCTGAAGCTGTTGCCGTCACGCAGGACTTCTACGTCATAAACGATTGGTTTTTGGCTGTCGCCAGGGCGCAAAAAGTAGCTGTGAAAGGAGTGCACAAAGCGTTCCGCAGGTACTGTCTCTTTAGCTGCGTAGAGGGCTTGCCCCACAACCTGACCGCCGAATACCTGGCGCAAGCCCAGATCTTCGCTTTGTCCCCGAAAGAGTCCTTCTTCAATTTTTTCCAGGTTTAATAATGTCAGCAGATTGCCTAGTGCCTGACTCATAGTCGTCCTCAATTAAAACGCCGTGGCGAAAGATAGGCAGAGTATAACGCAGAAATGGAAGTGGTCCGATGGGTGCAATAATCTGAATAACAGGGAGATTCCAGGCATAAATAATTGATGTGTGCCACACTTACTCTCGTTAACCTGGTATTAACCACTCATCTGGCGGTATCGATCCCGCTGGTGCATTGATGATAAGGAGAACTCAATGAAACTCGTGCACGCGTTAAGTGGTTTAGCGGTAGCGGTTGCTCTCTCTGCCTGTGCAGATAAAAGTGCAGATATCCAGACGCCAGCGCCAAACCCAAACACTGCTGCCGTGGCGGCTCAACCGACCATTCAGCAGCCAAATGTTTCCGGGACCATCTGGATCCGTCAGAAAGTGGCTTTGCCGCCGGATGCGGTATTAACCGTCACCCTGTCTGATGCCTCTCTGGCCGACTCACCGTCGAAAGTACTGGCGCAGCAGGCGACCCGTACCGAAGGTAAACAGGCTCCGTTCAAGTTTGAACTGCCGTTTAACCCGGCGGACGTGCAGCCTAACGCGCGTATTCTGCTGAGTGCCGCGATCACCATTAACGATAAGGTCGTACTGGTGACCGATATCGTGAAACCGGTAATTAATCAGGGCGGGACCAAAGCCGATTTGGTGCTGGTGCCGGTACAGCAGACCGAGTTGCCGTTACAGCCTGGCGGCGGTGCGCCCACGACCGTACCTTCCACTTCGCCAACTCAGGTGAGCCCGTCTACGGCCACCCCGGCACCTACCCAGCTTTAATGTCGCCAGCCCCTCTCGCCTGAGAGGGGCTGTTTAATACCGCCAGCGGTATTGCTGCAAATCAATCTCCCCGCTACCTGATACCTGTACCCCTTCGCTGAGCAAGGCCTGACGCTGACGCTGTAAATCAGGGCCGGTTAAGGAGATCGCCCCGTGGCGGTTCACCACCCGATGCCAGGGCAGGGTACTGCCTTCCGGTAGCCGTTTAAGTACGCCGCCCACCTGCCGTGCAGCGCGTGGAGAACCTGCCAGGCGTGCTACTTCGCCATAGGTGGTGACGCTACCTTCGGGAATTGAGGCTACTATCTGCCAGACTCGCTGAGGAAAAGAGTCGTGCTCATCCATTTTTTGCTCCTGTGTTGAGGGCATAATAAAGATTACCCGGCAAGACAGGAAGAAAGCGTGCACTCTGTAAACGCTTTGCGCAATAAACCATCACCCGGACGCCGTTAACTTGCAATTGCTATCTGGTACAGTGATAATGCGCCAGCGCGTTGGTTAACAACGCTCTCAATGGGGGCTCTGTTGGTTCTCCCGCAACGCTACTCTGTTCACCAGGTCAGGTCCGGAAGGAAGCAGCCAGGGCAGACGACGTGTGTGCCGGGATGTAGCTGGCAGGGCCCCCACCCATTTCTGCCTTCCGCAAAATTTCTCGTCTTCTCCCATCATTCAGCACTTTCATGCCACAGGCCCAACTTCTTTTCGTTTACCCATAGCAACCCTAAGCACATTATATATTTCTGAACTGACCTGTTTATTTCGTTAATTGTCATCATACTGAAATGTGGTTGTCATTATTCTGTCATAAATGTTGTGCAGGGTAAGTGTGACATTTTTATGATATATAAGCAGGCAATATATATCTGGATAATAATGATAACTTCGTGTATTAATTTAACAAATTGATGTCAAGGACGTAGCCACCATGACCACTGCCGTGCTGAATGTAAAAATCGACGAAGCGCTGAAAGAGAAGCTTCGTCATTACGCAGAAGTGAACAATGAGAATCTCAGCGTTACCACAGAGAAACTGCTGCAAATGGCCTTTGCTGTAGCAGACGAGGCGGGAGTAACGGAAGAGGATATCGACAATCAACATACGGAAGAAGAGAACGTAGCACCTTTTACTCCTAAAGAAATCAAAGCATTAAGAAAAATTCTGAAGAAGAAAAAATGAAACAATATCAGCAATCCACCGCCAGCAGCTACTCGGAAGCCTGCACGCTTCTGCGCTCTGGCTATGTCAAACATGTCCGCCTGGGCTGGGATGTTGGCAGTGATGAGTTCTTTCGAATTGCGTCTGATTGGTGTGATACCGGCGCAAAAATAAAGAAAGAAGGCGATAGTTTTGTTATTTCCCTGAAAGGTTTCCCTATCCCTGCTCAGCACTGACTTCTTTCCTGCTGAAAATGTCTGACTGTAACTATTACAGTCAGACATTTTTAAATCGTCGTTTTTACGCCGTTATTTGTGCGCCCGCTCACTTCTTCCCGGTAATAAATGTCGCTGTTACAGTCGCTCCTTTGCAGGCAGACGATTATACCAGGGGGCGTTTTAACACTTGTCCGCTTTCATTCAGCGCCAGCCACAGCGGCTTGATCCGCACCAGCGCGCTTTCCAGCTCCGCCGGCTCCAGCGAAAAGGGCATCCGCAGATAGCGATCAAAGGCCCCGGAAAGACCGAAGCGCGTACCGGTTCCCAGATGAATACCTGCCGCTTCGGCGCGGGTAGCCAGTTGGGTGGCTAACATATCCGGCAGCTCCACCCAGTAGGAGAGCCCACCTTCCGGGATCTGGAAACGCCACTGGGGAAAATGTTCCCTCAGTAACGTCGCACAGCGATCGCGGTGTTCACGCAGCATTTGACGCCGCGCCGGTAAAAATGCGTCGCCGTTATCAATCAACCACAGGGTTGCCAGCTGCTCCAGCAGCGGCGAGCCGAGATCGAGGGTATCGCGGGTTTGCGCCAGGGTTGCGATAGTGCGCGCCGGGGCGCGAATCCAGCCCAGACGCAGGCCTCCCCAGAAACTTTTTCCCGCCGAGCCCAGCGTAATGACATTGCCGTTCGGGCAGAAGGCCGCCAGCGGCGGCGGTGGAGGGGCATCGAACCAGAGATCGGCCATGGTTTCATCCACCACCAGCGTGGTGCGGGCCCGGGCGGCAATGGCGGCAATGGCCTCACGGCTGGCCGCGTCCATGCAGCGGCCGGTGGGATTGTGAAAGTCCGGCATCAGGTACGCCAGGCGAGGCGCGGTCTGGGCGAGGGTGGCGGCAAAGCCGTCGATATCCCAGCCGGTCTGCGGCAGCGACACACCAACTGGCCGGCAGGATGCTCCCTGAATGGCGGCGATAGCCAGCGGGTAGGTAGGGTGATCCACCACCACCCTGTCGCCGGGTCCGGTGAACATCCGCAGCACCAGCGCCAGCCCGCTGACGGCACCGTTCACCACCATCACCTCTTCCGCCCGGGTAGGCAGTCCTCGTGCCCTGTAGCGCGCGGCGATGGCCTCGCGCAGCCCCAGCAAACCCAGCTGGTCGTAGCCGGTTTGCGTCAGATGCTGCGTAATAGCGGTCAGGGCGTGGGTATAGGCCTGATGGATCTCCGGTCCGGCGCCCAGTGCAGCGGTGGAGAGATCCAGCGCCGCGCTGGCATTGGCGCGGGTCGGAGGCGTGCGGCTGTCGGGCAGGATCACCCGGGATCCACTGCCATGGCGACTTTCGAGATAGCCTTCATCGCGCAGATGCGCAAGTGCGCTGCTGACGGTGGTACGGCTCACCTCCAGGGTTAAGGCCAACTCGCGCTCGCCCGGCAGGCGCGTATCCAGCGCCAGCCTGCCGTCGAGGATCAGCAGGCGTAACGCATCGGCCAGCTGACGCCATAGCGGGGTACGGGAGGGCTCCTGCTGCCAGTGGCCCAACAGGCGAACTAATGACTGGCTTCCAAATCGACGCGATGACATAAGCAGTCCACTTTTTCAAAACTGGATATTAATCATAGTGCCATTTCAGGTAATGATGAAAGCATCGCTAACCGGAGAAAGATCATGTTGCGTCGATTACTTCAGCTTTACGTCGGATTAAGCCTGTATGGCCTGTCAACGGCGATGTTTATACGATCGGATCTGGGGGCCGATCCCTGGAATGTCTTCCACCTCGGGGTGGCAAAACTGCTGGCCATGGATATTGGCACCGTCATCATCCTGACCGGCGTGCTGGTGCTGCTGCTGTGGATCCCGCTGCGACTGCGCCCGGGTCTCGGCACCATCAGTAACGTGATTGCCATTGGCCTGGCGGCCGACGTCGCACTGACGTTTATTCCGGCTATCGACTCGCTGGTGGCGCGCAGCCTGTTACTGGTGAGCGCGGTGATCGTCAATGCGCTGGCGACGGGCATGTACATTGGCGCCGGGTTTGGCGCCGGGCCGCGCGACGGCCTGATGACCGGGATCAACGCCCGTACCGGCTGGTCGGTACGCAGCGTGCGCACGGCGATTGAGGTTTCAGTCCTGCTGTTTGGCTGGGTGCTGGGAGGCACTTTTGGTGTGGGAACCGTGCTGTATGCCTTAAGCATCGGCCCGCTGATCCAGATTTGTCTGCCGTGGTTTCGTCGGAAGCCGCGCCTCTTAGCTCCGCAGCCTGAGCGCGTTGTCTGATTTTGCGAAGCGCTCACATGCTTTACGCGATGGGTTATGACAGAATACGCGCATCAGTCATTGCAACGCGACGCGCATGAAAGCCATAACCCTTTACGATGTTGCCCGCCTGGCGGGCGTTTCCTATCAAACCGTCTCGCGGGTCATTAATGATGCGGCGCATGTCTCCGCCCGGACCCGGGAAAAAGTGCTCCAGGCGATGGCCGAATTGCACTATGTCCCCAACCGCGGGGCCCAGCAGCTGGCCGGAAAGCGCACCCGCACCCTGGGGCTGATCACCACCGACCTTGCCCTGCATGCCCCCTCGCAGATTGCCTCGGCGGTCAAGACGCGCGCAGGCGAGCGCGGGGCGAGCGTGCTTATCTCCATGGTCGAAAATCCGCAGCAGTGTCTTGCAGCAGTGCAGGAGCTGCTGGCGCAGCGCGTGGAGGGATTGCTGGTCAACGTACCGCTGGAGGACGAGCTGGCAGAAAGTTTGCAGGCGCAGGCCGCCCCGGTGCCGGTGTTATTTCTTGATGTCTCGCCCACCGCCCGGGTGCACAGCCTGGTGTTTGATGCCGAACAGGGCGCAACGCTCGGCGCGCATCATCTGCTGGCGCTGGGCCATCAGCGGATCGCCCTGCTCGGTGGGCCACGAAGTTCCGTTTCGGCGCGTGCCCGTCTTGCGGGCTGGCTGTCCACTCTGGAGGCGGCTGGGGTAGAGCCCTGCGCCATCGCCCAGGGCGACTGGAGCGCTGCCTCGGGTTACGAGAAAGGCCATCAGCTGTTGGCCGGTGCCACGCTCCCGCAGGCGATTCTGGTGGCAAACGATCAGATGGCGCTCGGCGTGATGCGTGCCTGCGCCGAAAAAGGCATTACCGTGCCGGGCCAGCTCTCGGTGGTGGGGTTTGACGATACCACCGACAGCGCGTGGTTCACCCCGCCACTGACCACCGTTCGCCAGGCCTTTCGCGAGGCCGGGCTGCGCAGCGTGGAGTGGCTGCTGGGGCAGCAGGGTCACGCCGGGCAGGAGCCCGCACAAACCCGTCTCCCTGTCACCCTGGTCGAACGACACTCCACCGCCCGGGAAGGGATCCCACAGGGGAGTGAAGATCTCGCTCAGCAGCTAAAATCCCTGGCCCTGCTGGCTGAACAGCTGGCGCGCCGTTAACGCTTTTGTGATCGTCATCGCTTCATGACGCTCTCCTGCTTTACCCTGTCCTCCAGGCAGGGCATTGTAATAAAAATTGTGAGCGCTTCGCAAAGAGGTAATTATGTCCCATCCCGCTCCGCTGATTCTCAGCACTCTGCTTGCTCGTCGTGACTGGGAAAACCCAGGCGTCACCCAATGGAATCGACTCCCTGCCCACGTGCCCCTCAGCGGCTGGCGCGACGAGCAGACTGCGCGGGAGGAGGGCGACTCCTCCTCCATCTGCTCGCTGAATGGCGACTGGCAGTTCAGCTTCTTTGCCGCTCCGGAACAGGTTCCCGATAGCTGGACGCAGGAAGATTGCGCTGATGCGGTCGTGATGCCTGTTCCCTCCAACTGGCAGATGCAGGGCTTTGACACTCCGATCTACACCAACGTCACCTATCCCATCGCGGTCAATCCACCGTTCGTACCGGCAGAGAACCCGACTGGTTGTTACTCGCTCACATTCGACATGGATGCCAGCTGGCTGGAGAGTGGGCAGACGCGCCTGGTGTTTGAGGGCGTTAATTCCGCGTTTTACCTGTGGTGCAACGGGCAGTGGGTGGGCTATTCCCAGGACAGCCGTCTGCCTGCGGAGTTTGACGTTTCCTCGTTCCTGCGCGTGGGCAGCAACCGCCTGGCGGTGATGGTGCTTCGCTGGTGCGACGGCAGCTACCTTGAAGATCAGGACATGTGGCGCATGAGCGGCATCTTCCGGGATGTGACCCTGCTGCACAAACCTGACACCCACATTGCCGATTACCATGTCGTGACCGAGCTGAACGCCGATTACGACCGCGCCCAATTGCAGCTGGCGCTGACCCTCGGTGGGGCCGACTACAAGGACTGCGAGGTTAGCGTCAATCTTTGGCGGGCAGGGGAGTGTATCGCCAGCACCACCGGCACGCCTGGCTCGGCCATTGTCGACGAGCGTGGCCATTGGCAGGAGAGGGTGAATGTCTCTCTGAAGGTGGATCAACCTGCGCTGTGGAGCGCGGAGATCTCCGCCCTGTACCGCTTAACCCTTGTGCTGCGCGACGGGCAGGGCCAGGTACTGGACGTTGAAGCCTGCGATGTCGGTTTCCGCCGGGTCGAAATCAGCAACGGACTGTTGAAGCTTAACGGTAAGCCGCTGCTGATCCGGGGCGTGAACCGTCACGAACATCACCCTGAGCGCGGGCAGGTGATGGATGAAGCCACCATGCGCCGCGACATTGAGCTGATGAAGCAGCACAACTTTAATGCCGTCCGCTGCTCGCACTACCCTAACCACCCTCTCTGGTATCGCCTGTGCGACCGCTACGGGCTGTACGTGGTGGATGAGGCCAACATCGAAACCCACGGCATGGTACCGATGAGCCGTCTGGCTGACGATCCCCGTTGGCTGCCTGCCATGAGCGAGCGCGTCACCCGTATGGTGCAGCGCGACCGCAATCACCCGTCGATCATTATCTGGTCCCTGGGTAATGAGTCCGGTCACGGGGCCAGTCATGATGCCCTTTACCACTGGGTGAAGGCGACCGATCCCACCCGTCCGGTACAGTATGAGGGGGGCGGGGCCAATACGGCTGCCACCGATATCGTCTGTCCGATGTATGCCCGCGTCGATCAGGATCAGCCCTTCCCGGCGGTACCGAAATGGTCACTTAAAAAGTGGATCGGTATGCCGGATGAGACACGTCCGCTGATCCTCTGCGAATATGCCCACGCGATGGGCAACAGCTTTGGCGGATTCGCTAAATACTGGGACGCTTTCCGCAAACATCCTCGCCTGCAGGGCGGTTTTGTGTGGGACTGGGTGGACCAGGCCCTGACGAAGCATGACGAACAGGGCAACCCCTTCTGGGCCTACGGCGGCGATTTTGGCGATAAACCTAACGACCGACAGTTCTGTCTGAACGGGCTGGTCTTCCCCGACCGCACGCCGCATCCGGCCCTGTATGAGGCCCAGCGTGCGCAGCAGTTTTTCACTTTTACCCTGATCAGCCACTCGCCGCTGGTGATAGAGGTGCACAGTGACTATCTCTTCCGTCAGACCGATAACGAGCAGCTGCGTTGGTCGGTGATGCGTGATGGCGAGGTGCTGGCTTCTGATGTGGTGGTGCTCAATATCGTGGCGCAAAGTACACAACGGCTGGAGATCGCGCTGCCGCAGTGGGTGGCGACCCCGGGCGAACTGTGGCTGAACGTTGAGGTATTCCAGCCCGCGGCCACGCCGTGGTCTGCGGAAAATCATCTCTGCGCCTGGGATCAATGGTCGCTTCCCGCCCCGTTACTCATTGCTCCGCCGAAAGTTGCCGGGTTAACCCCTCAGCTCACGCGTGAAGATGATGCGTTGGTAGTCACCCATCAGCAGCAGCGCTGGCAGTTTAACCGCGCCAGCGGCGACCTGACCCAGTGGTGGCGCGAAGGGGAGGCGACGCTGCTCGCGCCGCTGACCGACAACTTTACCCGCGCTCCGCTGGATAACGATATCGGCGTCAGCGAAGCGACCCGTATCGATCCGAATGCCTGGGTAGAACGCTGGAAGGCGGCCGGGATGTACAGTCTGTCGCCACGCCTGCTGCAGTGCGACGGCGAGCAGCTGGAGCAGGCAGTGGTCATCACCACCCTGCATGCCTGGGAGTACAACAACCAGGTGCTGTTCCTGAGCCGAAAATGCTGGCGCATCGATAACCATGGCGTGCTGCATGGCGATGTTGAGGTGCAGGTGGCAAGCGACATGCCGGAGCCCGCGCGTATCGGGCTGACCTGTCAGCTGGCGCAGGTGCCGCAAACGGTGAACTGGAGTGGGCTCGGTCCCTGTGAGAACTACCCGGATCGCAAGCTTGCCGCCCGCCAGGGACGCTGGGAACTGCCGCTGGCGGCGTTGCATACTCCTTACATTTTCCCAACCGAAAACGGCCTGCGCTGCGATACTCGCCAGCTGAAGCTGGGGCAGCATCAGTTCGATGGCGACTTCCACTTCGGGGTGAGTCGCTATAGTCAGACGCAGCTGCGCGAGACCACCCATCACCATCTGTTACGGGAAGAGCCCGGCTGCTGGCTGAACCTGGATGCGTTTCATATGGGGGTCGGGGGCGATGACTCCTGGAGCCCCAGCGTGTCGCCGGAGTTTATCCTGCAGGGGAAAAAGGTGCGTTACGCCTTTAGCTGGCAACAGAACTAAACTTAATCGCTGATGCGGCCACACCATGTGGCCGCACATTCACTTCGGAGGTTTATCTGATGAAGTATGTCGATGGTTTTGTGGTTGCCGTTCCTGCGAATAATAAGGAGGCTTATCGCGAGATGGCAGCGAAAGCCGCACCGCTGTTTAAGGAGTTTGGCGCGCTTCGCATCGTAGAGTGTTGGGCAGATGATGTACCCGACGGCAAATTAACGGACTTTCGCCTGGCAGTGAAGGCGGAAGAGAACGAAGAAGTGGTCTTCAGCTGGATCGAATATCCTTCAAAAGCGGTTCGCGACGAAGCGAATCAGAAGATGATGAACGATCCCAGAATGAAAGAATTTGGCGAATCGATGCCGTTTGACGGTAAACGGATGATTTATGGCGGCTTCTCGCCGCTGCTGGACGAATAGGCGTGGTGCCCGGCGGCACTTCCCGCCGGGCGTTATTCGTATGATTCCGGGTCGAGATTCTGTTCAGCCCACTGAATAAAAGCCTCTTTTGGCAGCGCCTTACTGTAAAACCAACCCTGACCGTACTGCACACCGTGGCTGCGCAGCCAGGTCAGCTGACCTTCGGTTTCAATCCCTTCCGCCACCATCGCCAGATTGAGCGATCGGGCCATCTCAATGATATGCGGCGTCACGTTTTTATACTCCAGCGCGTCGACGAATGATTTATCAATTTTCAGGGTATCGATGTCCAGATCCTGCAGGTAGCTGAGACTTGAGTAGCCGGTGCCGAAATCGTCAATATAGATAGAGTGTCCTGCGCGCCGGAACCCGGCAATGGCGGGGGCACTGACGGTGGGGTCGGCAAAACCCCGCTCGGTAAGCTCCAGCGCAATCTGCGACGGCGGAAGCTGCCATTGATTCAGAAGACGGCTCAATAGCGGGGGCACTGCACCCGAGATCAAATCCGTGGGGGCAAGGTTAATCGAGATATGCTGGTCCGGATGCTGGCGTAGCCATTCGCCCATCTCCTCAAACACTTTTTCAACGATCAGGGCGGTTAACTGATTTATCAGGCCCGTCTGCTCCGCCAGAGAGACGAAAATATCGGGAGACAGATAGCTGCCGTCCTGCTGTGGCCAGCGGGCGAGCGCTTCCGCTCCGGTCAGTCTGCCGCTGTTCAGCGCGACAATTGGCTGAAAATGGACCTGGAATTCCCGGGCATTGATAGCATCCTGCAGGCGATGCCGGGGAGATTGCAGGCGGCGTAACACGCGCAAGACAAACCATGCCGTCAACAAACTGATCAACACGCCAAAAGGCAGCCAGAAATAGAGCTGGTGATGCCAGCTCTCTTTTAACGGCTTCAGGGAAGCCCACGCCACGATGGCAAACCCCAGGTCGGGCACATTATGCACATCATACATAGCGCCGTTATGTTGGAAGTGCGAGCTGCCATTGCGCTGCATTTCATTGAACACCTGCATATCCAGGCTGTTACTGCTGGCGAAAACAATATTTCGACGGATACCCACCAGCGCAACGTCGATCGGCCAGGATCCAAAGGGGATCACGTCGATCAGCGAGGCGGGGTCGATCATCACGATATAGTGGCCTGTACCAATGGCGGCCATATAACGTTTAAGATTCAGATCGTTGTGCGAGGTAACCCAGGCCCGATAGCCGTCGGGGGTGATGCGTAATGCTGGCGGAAAGGGGGCGGCGTGGCTCTCCTGTTCCAGGGAGGAACAGCGTGGCTTGAGATCGTCAACGTAGATCACTTCCTGGATATAGCGCCAGGAGAAAGAGGCGCGGCGCATTACCAGCGCATGTTCGCGACTACAGGGAATGCCTTTGAAGGATTGCATTTCGTTCAGAGCGGATTTGGCCTGGGTAATCACTCTGTCGGTACGGATCTGGACGCGGGCAGAGTAATCGTTCAGGTCATCAACAAACTTATCTTCCGCATTACGATGCGCCAGCCAGACGCTCAGGCAGACAGGAACAAGCACTGCAATAATCAGTACGCAGGTCACCACACTAACCAGGTGTCGGGTTGTCATGCTCCTGTTTCCTTTTTATAACGCCGGGCGTGGGGCGCACAAGTCGATGACATTAAAACGGAAAGCTATGCTGAAGTGTAGAACTATTTTAGATGAGTTTACGTGCCGCTTATCCGTCCTGAGTTGTTTTTCCACCGCCACTCGGATATGCTAATTGTTATGTTATAACAAATCATATTTGTAAGGGGTAAACATGCAGGTTCTTAATTCATTGCGCAGCGCAAAACAACGTCATGCGGATTGTCAGATCGTCAAACGTAAGGGGCGGCTGTATGTGATATGCAAATCCAATCCGCGCTTCAAGGCGGTGCAGGGGCGTAAGAAGAAACGGTAGGCCAGAACAGGAAGCTTGCCGCTAACAGCGAGGCTGTCGGCGGCAGGTCAGAGCGGACTTCAGGCAGCCACGCGGGCAAGGGTAAAGACGTCGTAGAAAGAGAGTTCGCCTTTGGTGGCGATCATTTTTTGCAGTTTCTCTTTTTGCTGGGATTCAACCTGAGGTGAATGCAGGATGCTGTCGATCAGCTGGTTGGGCACATAGCGCGTGTTGTACCACTCACCGTTGTAGCAGACGCGAAAATCGAGCACATCAATATCTTCATAGCGGTAGCGCGGATTAACGTCGAAGAAGAAGAAGGCGTTAAAGACGACGAATAATACCACTAGGAGCCAGACGGAACCGATCAGCGTGTCCGACTGCAGCATCACCACCAGCGTTGCCAGCCAGGCGGCATACATAGCAACAAACAGGCCCGGATGTTTGCGAATAAAGCTGATGCTAAAGCGCGGTTTGTTGTCACGCTTTTCGCGTACATTGAGGTCATCAATGGTCTCGGTAAGCAGGCGTTGTATCTCGGTCATCTTCTGCCCTTTCTCAAATCAACTTAAAACGGGGGATCCGTGTATTTTAAGTGACCACAATGTTTGTGGAAAGTAACAGTTACGCTAAGAAAAAACATAACAGTTGCCAGGAAAGGGCGGGTCAGATGATGCGGTGGATCTCTTCGGTATGACGCAGCGTCTCCGCTGGGCGATAAAACGGTCGCCCATCCGGGTGAGGAGCTGCATGCTGGTGGTCTAAAACAGCGTCTAAACGTCTAATGCGGTGTGATGTCCTCTGAAGTGTGTCACCCAATCAGCGTACGAATTTCCACACGGCGGTAGGAATTTTATCGTACAGCTTATTCATCGTAAGTTCAGCCAGGCGATGATCCGCTGCGGAATAGAATACCGCTAACTCATTATCAGAAAGCTCGTATTTATTTTTCTCAATCACACGTTCAAGGGTGTCAATTGACTGACAGCGTCGCAAACGCATCAAATAATCTGTCTTGGTTAATGGTTTATCAGACATAAATTCACCTAATTGTTTGTAATAATTTTAACCGGAGAAGCTAACGGGTTAGCCCTGCTTGCATTGACAAAACAACGAAAAAGCCGATTGCCCGATTTACGCCATTTCTGCAAATCCTGCGCGTTAATGCCGTAGCTGCTGAATAACATAAAAGTGTCATCCAGGTATCCGTCAATTTGCTCAATCAACTTATTATCTTCGTTATACTTAATTTTATAATTAAGGGCGAAGGTTGCTATATGCTCAATCAACTCGTTTAGCTGCAAATTAATGGCAGAAGTAGGGTCATTGACCCAGCCATGGTTGCTTTCATCGAGATTGGAAAGGCAGTCATGGTACAGGGATTCACAAAGGAATTTCAACTGTGCAATATCTTGCCTTTTGGGCGAGTATTCGTCCATAGCGCATCCCCTTTTTGAGTGATTTTTTACTCACCGAACATCGTTGTCGGGAAGGGTACATCTGACTTAACGTCAACGACTACTGTTATGCCTCTTGCCTTTAACTATAATCTACTCTGAATAGGATTTCACCGCGCTATTACGAAAAATTACAATTACGCAGCATGTTAAAGGGTTTCCCGAGCACTATGTTATATATTGTTTTATCCCGAGGCGGAGCGCTCTTATCATCAGGCAACATTTTTCTACCGTTTCTATAATCGCTACCAGGCGCGATCATATACAAAAAAACACCAGGAATACTCTTAATAACTAAGAAGCCGCGCAACAATTTGAGAGTTTGTGTAAGAAGAATGGGCTAAATATGATAAGCCGTTTAAAGGTGACATAAAATATATAAACCGCCAATAAGCTTATTTTATGATTTTCAATTGCCAAAAAAAAGGCCGCATTAGCGGCCTTTTTAGCTGTTAACAGCAGGATGCTGGTCTCTTACACCGAATGTTTGTGTTCGATATCGTCGTTTTTACGGCTGAAACGGCGACGTACCACCACAAAGAATACCGGAACAAAGAAGATAGCCAGTACGGTTGCGGTAACCATCCCGCCCATTACGCCAGTACCTACGGCGTTCTGCGAACCGGAGCCTGCACCCGAACTGATTACCAGAGGCATAACCCCGAGGATAAACGCCAGGGAGGTCATCAGAATCGGACGCAGACGCATACGGACCGCCTCCAGCGTCGCTTCAATCAGCCCTTTGCCCTCTTTATCCATCAGATCCTTGGCGAATTCCACGATCAATATCGCGTTCTTCGCCGACAAGCCAATGGTTGTCAGCAGGCCCACCTGGAAGTAAACGTCATTACCGAGGCCACGGAACGTGGCTGCCAACAGGGCGCCAATGACCCCCAGCGGTACAACCAGCATAACGGAGAACGGAATAGACCAGCTCTCATACAGCGCTGCCAGACACAGGAATACCACGATCAGGGAGATGGCATACAGGGCAGGGGCCTGGTTGCCGGACAGACGTTCCTGATAGGACATCCCCGTCCAGTCGTAGCCGATGCCTGCTGGCAGTTTACCCGCCAGCTCTTCCATCAGGTTCATGGCCTCACCGGTACTTCTGCCCGGTGCCGCCTGACCGAGGATCTCCATCGATGGCAGACCGTTGTAACGTTCCAGACGCGGTGAGCCATATTCCCAGCGTGACGTGGAGAAGGCGGCGAATGGCACCATCTGCCCGTTACTGCCGCGGACGTACCAGTTATTGATATCGTTCGGCAACATACGGTATTGCGCTTCAGACATCACGTACACCTTCTTCACGCGACCGCGGTCGATGAAGTCGTTGACGTAGCTACCGCCCCAGGCTGCGCCCAGCGTGGTATTGATGTCACTGATAGTGACGCCCAGCGCCTGTGCTTTTTCCTGATCGATATCCACTTTAAACTGCGGCGTATCTTCCAGGCCGTTAGGACGCACGCCCACCAGCAGCTCAGGATGTTTTGCCACCTCACCAAACAGCTGGTTACGCGCCTGAGTCAGTTTTTCATGGCCCAGACCGCCCTGGTCGATAAGCTGGAAGTCAAAGCCGGTTGCCGTACCCAGCTCGACGATCGCAGGTAGGTTAAAGGCAAAGACCATCGCATCTTTAATCTGCGAGAAGGTGCCCATCGCACGGCCAGTAATGGCTTCAACTTTATTCTCTTCGCCCGGACGCTCAGCCCAGTCTTTCAGAGAAACGAAGGCAATACCGGTGTTCTGGCCACGACCCGCAAAACCAAAGCCGTTAACCGCAAACACCGATTCAACGTTGGCTTTCTCTTTAGTGAGGTAGTAATCCGTCACCTCATCCAGCACTTTCTGGGTACGTTCCTGGGATGCACCTGCTGGCAGCTGGGCCATGGTCAGGAATACGCCCTGGTCTTCGTCCGGCAGGAAGGAGCTTGGCAGACGAACAAACAGGTACGCCATACCGACCACGATGATGATATAGAGCAGCAGATAACGACCGGTGCTGCGCAGGATATTGCCCACGCTGTCGGTGTAGTGATGCGTGCTCTTATCGAACATGCGGTTAAACCAGCCGAAGAAGCCTTTTTTGCCTTCGCCGTGATCGCCTTTGGCTACCGGTTTCAGCATGGTGGCGCACAGTGCCGGGGTCAGGATCAACGCAACCAGTACCGACAGGGCCATTGCCGAGACGATAGTGATGGAGAACTGACGATAAATCGCACCGGTAGAGCCACCGAAGAAGGCCATCGGGATAAATACGGCGGACAGCACCATCGCGATACCGACCAGTGCGCCCTGGATCTGACCCATCGACTTACGGGTGGCTTCCTTCGGCGGCAGCCCCTCTTCGGACATCACACGCTCGACGTTTTCCACTACTACGATGGCGTCATCCACCAGCAAGCCTATCGCCAGCACCATCCCGAACATCGTCAGGGTGTTTATCGAATAGCCAAAGATCGACAGTATCGCAAAGGTACCCAACAGAACGACCGGAACGGCAATGGTAGGGATCAGCGTCGCGCGGAAGTTCTGCAGGAACAGATACATTACGATGAATACCAGGATGATCGCTTCGACCAGCGTTTTCACTACTTCGTGAATCGAGATCTTAACGAACGGCGTGGTGTCATACGGGTAAACGATTTTCAGACCTGACGGGAAGAAAGGTTCCATTTTCTTCAGTTCGGCACGGATCGCTGTTGCTGTATCCAGGGCATTAGCGCCGGTCGCCAGTTTAATCCCCAGACCGGAAGCCGGCTGGCCGTTAAATTTGGCGATAACGTCGTAGTTTTCACCGCCCAGCTCCACCTTCGCAACGTCACGCAGGCGAACCTGTGAACCGTCCGGATTCACTTTCAGCAGAATTTTACTGAACTCATCTGCTGAGGTCAGACGGGTCTGCGCGATGATCGAGGCGTTAAGCTGCTGGCCTTTAACCGGTGGCGTACCGCCTAACTGACCGGCTGCAACCTGGGCGTTCTGCGCTTTGATGGCGGTGATCACGTCTACCGGCGTCAGCTGGAAGTTGTTCAGTTTGTTCGGATCCATCCAGATACGCATCGCGTACTGGGAACCGAACAGCTGCACGTCACCCACGCCTGAAGTACGGCTGATGGCATCCTTCATGTTGGCGCCCACGTAGTCGGAAATATCCTCCTGCGTCATGGTGCCGTTGGTGTTGATAACGCCGACAACCATCAGGAAGCTGCTGGAGGATTTCTCCACGCTCACGCCCTGCTGTTGTACTTCCTGCGGCAGTAACGGCATCGCCAGCTGCAGTTTGTTCTGCACCTGAACCTGAGCGATATCCGCATCTGTACCGGACTCAAAGGTCAGCGTGATCTGCACCGTACCGGTGGAGTCACTGTTGGAGGACATGTACATCAGGTTATCGATACCGTTCATGTTCTGTTCGATAACCTGGGTTACGGTGTCCTGCACCGTTTTGGCATCAGCCCCAGGGTAGGTTGCGGCGATTGAAATTGCTGGCGGCGCAATGGTTGGATATTGCGCGACAGGCAGCTTCAGGATCGCAAGTCCCCCGGCTAGCATGATGATTATGGCGATCACCCACGCAAAAATGGGGCGATCGATAAAGAAATTAGGCATGTCTTAACGGCTCCTGTTTAAGTTAAGACTTAGGTTGTTCTGACTGGCCGCCTGCGGAGGCTTGTTGTTGATTGTCAGACTTGACCTCTTGCGCTTTAACCTGGGCGCCCGGGCGAACTTTTTGTAAACCGGTAATGATGACGCGATCGCCATCTTTCAGACCGTCAGTGACCAGCCATTTGTCACCAATCGCCTGAGTGGCGGTGATCTGACGGACTTCGACTTTGTCTTCAGCGCCAATAACCATTGCACTGGCATCGCCGCGCGGCGTACGGGTCACACCCTGCTGTGGAACCAGCAGTGCGGTTGGGTTAGTCCCTTCTTCCAGGCTTGCACGAACGAACATACCCGGTAACAGCGTATGGTTCGGGTTCGGGAAGATGGCACGCAGGGTGATAGAACCGGTGGTCTGATCGACCGTCACGTCAGAGAACTCGAGGCTGCCGGCCTGTGGGAACTTAATACCGTCGCTGGTGACCAGTTCCACTTTCGCTTTGCCATTTTCCTGCTTCAGGGTGCCGTTCTCCAGCTCCTGTTTCAGACGCAGGAAATCATTGCTCGACTGGGTAACATCGACATAGATCGGATCAAGCTGCTGCACGGTAGCCAGCGCGTTGGTCTGGCCGCTCTGCACCAGGGCACCTTCGGTCACTGACGATTTACCAATGCGACCGCTGATAGGCGAGGTCACTTTGGTATAGGCCAGGTTAATGCGTGCAGTTTCTACCGCGGCTTTCGCAGCGGTAACGGCGGCGTTAGCCTGTTGAGCATCTGCCTGGGCGCTATCGTATTCCTGTTGGCTGATGTACTGGGTACCCAACAGTTTCTGATAACGGCTGACGGTCAGCTGGGCAATTTTTGCCGCAGCCTGGGCTTTAGCCAGATCGCCTTTTGCACTTTCGTAATTAGCCTGATAGGTAGCGGGATCAATCTGATACAGAGAATCACCTGCTTTAACATCACCACCTTCCGTAAAATTACGTTTCAGGATGATGCCACTCACCTGTGGACGCACTTCAGCAATGCGGTAAGCGCTGGTTCGGCCGGGTAATTCTGTTGTTATCTGGAGAGGTTCGGATTTGAGCGTCACGACGCCAACTTCTGGCACCTGCTGAGCCCCTTGTTGAGCCTGTTTTTCGTCACATCCTGTAAGCGCTAAGCTGCCTGAGAGCATCAGAACGATCGCCAGAGGCGTTAACCCTCTGTTTTTGTTCATATGTAAACCTCGAGTTTCCGATTTCAAATTGATCAATGGATCACGCGTCCACAAACCCATTGCTGCGTTTATATTATCGTCGTGCTATGGTACATACATTCATAAATGTATGTAAATCTGACTCCTGTAAATTCACCAAGGTATGGCACGAAAAACCAAACAACAAGCACTTGCGACACGCCAGCACATCCTTGATGTTGCTTTGCGCTTGTTTTCGCAACAGGGGGTCTCTTCCACTTCGCTGGCACATATTGCTCAGGCGGCTGGGGTAACCCGGGGAGCGATTTACTGGCATTTCAAAAATAAGTCAGATTTATTTGGTGAAATTTGGGAGCTTTCAGAATCCAGTATTGGAGATCTCGAGACTGAGTATCGGGCAAAATTCCCCGACGATCCACTCTCAGTTTTAAGAGAGATTCTGGTCTATATCCTTGAGGCGACTGTTATTGAAGAGCGTCGCCGCCTGATGATGGAGATCATTTTCCACAAATGCGAGTTTGTCGGGGAAATGGCCGTTGTGCAACAGGCACAGCGCAGTTTATGTCTGGAAAGTTACGACCGTATTGAACAGACCCTGATGCATTGTATTAAAGCTAAAATGTTGCCCGCTAATTTGCTGACCCGTCGCGCCGCTATCCTGATGCGCAGCTATATTTCCGGCATTATGGAAAACTGGCTTTTTGCCCCCCAGTCTTTTGATCTGCAACGGGAAGCCCGTGATTACGTGGCCATCCTGCTGGAGATGTACCAGTTCTGCCCGACGCTGCGCGCGCAGCCAGAGTCGCTCCCAGCCTGACTCCCAGGAATTGTCCAGGAGCCGACAGTTGATGCTATTTTGCACCCGATTGCCGTGATATTCTTCACGCCGGTCTTTTTTCGTCATTCATCACACGAATTACACATAACTATGTTGCACTACACACGCAAACAGCATCCTCTCCTGGCATTTATTCTGGTTTTCTTTTTCGCATTGATGGCTTCACCGGCTGCGTTGGCGCGTGCCGATAATAGCAACGACACGCCAACGCGGGCAGATATCCAGAGCCAGCTTGATGCCCTGAGCAAACAGAAAGAGCTCACTCCGCAGGACAAGCTGGTTCAGCAGGATCTGACGGAAACCCTGGAGACCGTCGACAAGCTCGAGCGGGTCAAAGCCGAAACCACGCAGTTACGCCAGAAGGTGGCTCAGGCACCGGAAACGATGCGCAAGGCGACCGAGAGCCTCAACGCGCTGGGCGATGTCGATAACGATGCAGAAACCCGCAAAACGCTGGCGACCCTGTCCCTGCGTCAGTTGGAACTGCGCGTGGCGCAGCTGCTCGACGATTTACAAACTGCGCAAAGCGATCTCGCCACCTACAATAGCCAACTGGTATCTCTGCAAACTCAGCCGGAGCGCGTGCAGAATGCGATGTACACCGCGTCTCAGCAGCTGCAGCAGATCCGCAATCGTCTGAACGGGACTTCCGCGGGTGAGGCGGCGTTACGTCCCACGCAGCAAACGTTGCTGCTGGCGCAGCAGCAGCTGCTGAATGCGCAGATTGAACAGCAGCGTAAGAGTCTGGAAGGCAACACCGTGCTGCAGGATACCCTGCAAAAACAGCGCGACTATGTCACCGCCAACATCAACCGTCTGGAGCATCAGCTGCAGCTGTTGCAGGAGGCGGTCAACAGCAAGCGACTGACCCTGACGGAGAAAACCGCGCAGGAGGCCGTTAACCCGGACGAAACCGCGCGTATCCAGGAAAATCCGCTGGTGAAGCAGGAGCTGGATATGAACCATCAGCTCAGCCAGCGTTTGATTACCGCCACCGAAAACGGTAACTCACTGGTTCAGCAGAACATCAAAGTCAAAAACTGGCTGGATCGTGCCCTGCAGTCTGAACGCAACATCAAAGAGCAGATTGCCGTCCTGAAAGGCAGCCTGCTGCTGTCGCGTATCCTTTATCAGCAACAGCAGACCTTACCTTCCGCCGATGAGCTGGAGGATATGACCAACCGCATTGCGGATCTGCGCCTGGAACAGTTTGAGGTCAACCAGCAGCGCGACGCCCTGTTCCAGAGCGATGCCTTTGTTGCGAAAGTGGAAGAGGGGCACAGCAGCGAGGTGAATGGTGAAGTTCACGATGCGCTGCTGCAGGTCGTGGATATGCGCCGCGAGCTGCTCGACCAGCTGAATAAACAGCTGGGCAATCAGCTGATGATGGCCATTAACCTGCAGATCAACCAGCAGCAGCTGGTGAGCGTCTCCAAAAGCCTGCAGGAGATCCTCACCCAGCAGATCTTCTGGGTAAACAGCAACAAGCCGATGGACTGGGACTGGATCAAATCCTTCCCGGGCATGCTGAAAGACCAGATTAAAGGGATGAAAATTACCGTTAACTGGGAAAAAGCCGGTCCGGCGGTGGCCTTTGCCTTCCTGGCGGGCCTGCCGCTGTTGCTGATTGCCGGGTTAATCCGCTGGCGTCTCGGCTGGCTGAAAAAGTACCAGGCGAAGCTGGCGAATGAAGTGGGGCAGTTGCGTAATGACAGCCAGCTTCATACGCCGAAAGCCATTCTAATCGATCTGATCCGCGCCCTGCCGGTCTGCCTGTTGATTCTGGCTGCGGGGCTGATCCTGCTCACCATGCAGCTCAACGTCAGCGATCTGCTGTGGGCCTTCAGTAAAAAACTGGCGCTGTTCTGGCTGGTGTTTGGCCTGTGCTGGAAAGTGCTGGAGAAAGACGGCGTGGCGGTAAGCCACTTCAATATGCCTGCCCAGCTCACCAGCCATTGGCGACGCCAGATTGTGCGCATTAGCCTGGCGCTGTTGCCGCTGCACTTCTGGTCGGTGGTGGCGGAACTCTCCCCGCTGCATCTGATGGACGACGTGCTGGGTCAGTTCGTCATTCTGCTGAATCTGCTGCTGATCAGCGTCCTGATGTGGCCGATGTGCCGTGACAGCTGGCGCGATAAAGAGTCGCACGCTATCCGCCTGGCGACGGTCACCGTGCTGTCCATTATCCCGCTGGCGCTGATGGTGCTGACGGCCACCGGCTATTTCTATACCACCCTGCGTCTGTCGGGTCGCTGGATTGAAACCGTCTATCTGGTGATCCTCTGGAACCTGCTGTACCAGACCGTCCTGCGCGGGCTGAGCGTTGCCGCTCGTCGCATCGCCTATCGCCGCGCCCTGGCGCGTCGGCAGAATATGGTGAAAGAGGGGGCGGAAGGCGCTGAGCCGCAGGAGGAGCCGACCATCGCTCTGGAGCAGGTGAACCAGCAGACGCTGCGTATCACCATGCTGGTGATGATCGCCCTGTTCGGCGTGATGTTCTGGGCCATCTGGTCTGATTTAATCACCGTCTTTGCCTATCTCGACAGCATTACCCTGTGGCACTACAACGGCACCGAAGCGGGTGCGGCGGTGGTGAAAAACGTCACCATGGGCAGCCTGCTGTTTGCGCTGGTCTCGTCGATGGTGGCCTGGGCCTTGATCCGCAACCTGCCTGGCCTGCTGGAAGTGCTGGTGCTCTCGCGCCTGAATATGCGCCAGGGGGCCTCGTACGCCATCACCACCATCCTCAACTATGTGATTCTGGTAGCCGGGGCGATGACCGTCTTCGGTTCGCTCGGGGTTTCGTGGGATAAACTGCAGTGGCTGGCGGCGGCCCTGTCGGTCGGTCTCGGGTTCGGTTTGCAGGAGATCTTCGGTAACTTCGTTTCGGGTCTGATTATCCTGTTTGAACGTCCGGTGCGTATTGGCGATACCGTGACTATCGGCACCTTCTCGGGAACCGTCAGCAAGATCCGTATCCGTGCGACCACCATCACCGACTTCGATCGCAAAGAGGTGATCATCCCGAACAAAGCCTTCGTGACCGAGCGGTTGATCAACTGGTCGCTCTCCGACACCATCACCCGCGTAGTGATCCGTCTGGGCGTAGCCTACGGCTCCGATCTGGATGCGGTGAAAAAAGTGCTGCTGAAAGCGGCGATGGACCACCCGAAAGTGATGCACGATCCGGAGCCAGCCGTGTTCTTCACCACCTTCGGGCCGAGCACGCTGGATCATGAACTGCGTCTGTACGTACGTGAACTGCGTGACCGCAGCTACACGGTTGATGAACTGAACCGCACCATCGAGCGTCTGTGCCGGGAAAATAACATCAACATCGCGTTCAACCAGCTTGAAGTGCATCTGCGCAACGAGAAGGGTGACGAACATACGGAAGTGAAACGTGAAGTGAAGGGTGATGACCCGACGCCGGCGTAACATTACCCCTTAATCTGGCTCTCTCCCTTTTCAGGGAGAGGGCAGGGGAGAGGGGATTTTCCCCTCAAAATCCCGCTTCACAATCTCCAGCGCCTTCAGCACCGTCTCGGCCGGGATCGCATGATTCTCCAGCAACATGATCAGATCCACGGCCAGCTTTATTTCATCGGGGGCGTTTTCCAGTGACACACACTACTCCTGTTAACGGGTCAGACGCGCAATCACGCGCTCAATATCATCCAGTGCCTTACGACAGCGTTCCAGCCGCCCCTCCAGCGCGGTAATTTCGCGCATCAGCATCTGCTGCTCTTCCAGCGTTTCGGCCTGGTTCAGCCGCGTCTCGCGTTCAGACTTCATCTCACACAGCCGCCGCTCAAACTCCTGATGCTCCAGGCGCTTGCGCTGCCATTTTGTCGCTCCCGCAGAAGGGCTGTCCCAGACCCGTAAAGGCCAGGCGGCGATCTCCCGGTGCAGGGCGGCGATCTGTTCCACCAGATGGGTAGCCAGCCAGTTGACCTGCTCCGTTTGCGCTTTCTCCACCGCGTGACCCAGCTCATCCAGATTGTGCTGGACTTCATCCAGATAATCTTTAATGAGGGTGCTGCGGGTGCGGAACAGCTGCCTGTCAAAACGCGGCTTCAGGGTGGCGTGCTGCATCAGAGGGGCGGCCTGGGTTCGCAGGGCCGTCAGCTGATTTTGCAGCGTCTGTAAAAGCAAGGCTGTTTTCAATCCGCTCTCCAGTGGTACAGTAGCCGTTCAGTTTGATAACGATTCGCATTATGCAGCGTACTATTTTAATCATCATTGGCTGGCTTGCGGTAGTGCTCGGCACGCTGGGCGTCGTTTTACCCCTTCTGCCGACCACGCCCTTTATATTGCTGGCGGCCTGGTGCTTCGCCCGCTCCTCGCCGCGTTTTCACCACTGGCTACTGTACCGCTCATGGTTTGGCGGCTATCTGCGCCACTGGCAACAGTACCGTGCCATGCCGCCCGGGGCCAAGCCGCGGGCTATTGCGGTGATCCTCGTGACCTTCGCCTTCTCATTATGGATGGTAAAAATCATGTGGGTGCGGATCCTGCTGCTGGCGATCCTCTCTTGCCTGCTGATTTTCATGTGGCGGATCCCCGTAGTTGATGAAAAGCAACAAAAGCAATAATCCGCTGACTGGCTGTTGCAATTCTTGTGCGCAGCCAGTAAATTCGACCGTTTTCGAGCACGGGCACGCCTGGTCAAAGGTTAAACAATTGTTACTTTGACCAATACTCTATCCGCTCCGTGAGTAACACCGTTTTCATCAGGCATCCATTTATGACCGCAACTGCGCAGCAGCTTGAATACCTTAAAAACAGCATCAAAAGCATCCAGGACTATCCGAAGCCTGGCATTCTTTTCCGTGATGTCACCAGCTTGCTGGAAGACCCGAAAGCGTACGCGCTCAGCATTGAACTGCTGGTCGAGCGTTATAAAAACGCCGGGATCACCAAAGTTGTCGGCACCGAAGCCCGCGGCTTCCTGTTTGGCGCTCCGGTAGCGCTGGCAATGGGCGTTGGTTTTGTGCCGGTGCGTAAGCCGCGCAAACTGCCGCGTGAAACCATCGCCGAGAGCTACGAGCTGGAGTACGGCACCGATCAGCTTGAGATCCACATTGATGCGATCAAGCCTGGCGACAAAGTGCTGGTGGTTGACGATCTGCTGGCAACCGGCGGCACCATTGAGGCGACCGTGAAGCTGATCCGTCGTCTGGGTGGCGAAGTGACCGATGCGGCCTTCATCATCAACCTGTTCGATCTGGGTGGCGAACAGCGCCTGGATAAACAGGGCATCACCAGCTACAGCCTCGTGCCTTTCCCGGGACATTAATCCCCCGCCCGCAACCTCGCCCAACGGGTGAGGTTGTGTTAGCATTACCCCCCTGAATATCCACCTTCCAGCGTTGCAGAGCCTGCCCATGAGTTATCAGGTGTTAGCCCGTAAATGGCGACCCCAAACCTTTGCTGACGTTGTCGGCCAGGAACATGTGCTGACCGCCCTGGCGAACGGCTTATCGCTAGGACGTATCCATCACGCCTATCTTTTTTCCGGCACCCGTGGCGTCGGTAAAACCTCTATCGCCCGTTTGCTGGCGAAAGGCCTCAACTGCGAAAGCGGGATCACCGCCACGCCGTGCGGCGTGTGCGATAACTGCCGTGAAATCGAGCAGGGGCGCTTTGTCGATCTGATTGAGATCGATGCCGCCTCGCGCACCAAAGTCGAAGATACCCGCGATCTGCTGGATAACGTCCAGTACGCCCCGGCGCGTGGCCGCTTCAAGGTCTATCTGATCGATGAAGTGCACATGCTGTCGCGCCATAGCTTTAACGCCCTGCTGAAGACGCTGGAAGAGCCGCCTGCACACGTCAAATTCCTGCTGGCGACCACCGATCCGCAAAAACTGCCGGTGACCATCTTATCCCGCTGCCTGCAGTTCCATCTGAAGGCGCTGGACGTCGGGCAGATCCGCGATCAGCTCGAACATATTTTGAATGAAGAGCAGGTGGCGCACGAACCGCGTGCCCTGCAGCTGTTGGCGCGTGCCGCCGACGGCAGCCTGCGCGATGCCCTCAGCCTCACCGATCAGGCGATTGCCAGCGGCGACGGACAGCTGACCACGCTTGCGGTCAGCACCATGCTCGGCACCCTGGACGACGATCAGGCCCTGTCGCTGATTGAGGCGGTGGTCGAGGCCAACGGCGAGCGGGTGATGGCGCTGATTAACGCCTCGGCGTCACGCGGCATCGAGTGGGAAGCCCTGCTGGTTGAGATGCTCAGCCTGCTGCACCGCATTGCGATGGTGCAGCTCTCCCCGGCGGCGCTGGGTCCGGACATGGCCGCGATTGAACAGCGGATGCGCGAACTGGCGCGAACCATTCCGCCGACGGACGTGCAGCTCTACTATCAGACCCTGTTAATCGGTCGTAAAGAGCTGCCGTTTGCCCCCGACCTACGTATGGGGGTTGAAATGACCCTGTTGCGCGCGCTGGCGTTCCATCCGCGCATGCCGCTGCCGGAGCCCGAGGTGCAGCAGCCGTCGTTTGCGCCAGTCGCGCCAACGGCAGTGCTCACGCCGCCGCAGGTGCCCGCGCAGCAGAGTGCGCCTCCGCCGCCGCGCCACGATGCGCCGCTGTCGGATGCCACCAGTTCGGTGCTCGCCGCCCGCAGTCAGTTGCAACGCGCGCAGGGAGCAACCAAACCAAAAAAGAGTGAACCGGCAGCGCCTGCAAGAGCGCGGCCGGTAAATAACGCCGCGCTTGAACGTCTGGCCTCGGTCTCGGATCGCGTACAGTCGCGTTCTGCCTCGGCCACGCCTGAGCCGCAGGCTCCGGCGAAGAAAGAGGCCTATCGCTGGAAAGCCACCACCGTCGTCGAAGAAGTGAAGGTGGAGGTCGCCACGCCGAAGGCGCTGAAAAAGGCGCTGGAGCATGAGAAGACGCCGGAGCTGGCTGCCAAGCTGGCCGGGGAGTCCCTTGAGCGTGATGCCTGGGCGGCAGAGGTCAGTCAGCTGAAGCTGCCCAAGCTGGTGGAGCAGGTTGCCCTGAACGCCTGGCGTGAACAGGACGGCAACCGGGTCTGCCTGCATCTGCGGCCGGGCCAGCGTCACCTGAACTCGGCGAGCGCGCAACAGGTGCTGACTGAGGCACTCTCCACATTACAGGGCGCGCCGGTTGAATTGACCATCATTGAAGATGATAATCCGGCGGTGCGAACGCCGCTGGAGTGGCGCCAGGCCATTTATGAAGAGAAACTCGCGCAGGCGCGTGAGTCGATTATCGCGGATAATAACATTCAGACCCTGCAGCGTTACTTTGATGCAGAACTGGATGAAGAGAGTATTCGACCCATTTGATCGTGAGTCTGACTTACGGTTGTTATCTTTAACGTGAAAGAAGAGAGAAGCCTATGTTTGGTGGTAAAGGCGGTCTGGGTGGTCTGATGAAGCAGGCCCAGCAGATGCAGGAAAAAATGCAGAAGATGCAGGAAGAGATCGCGCAGATGGAAGTCACCGGCGAATCGGGCGCAGGTCTGGTCAAAGTGACCATCAACGGCGCACATAACTGCCGTCGCGTGGAGATCGACCCAAGCCTGCTCGAAGACGACAAAGATATGCTGGAAGATCTGGTCGCCGCTGCATTCAACGATGCTGCGCGCCGTATCGACGAAACCCAGAAAGAGAAAATGGCTTCTGTATCCTCCGGAATGCAGCTGCCACCGGGCTTTAAGATGCCATTCTGATGCAAACCAGTCCGCTGCTCACGCAGTTAATGGAAGCGCTACGCTGCCTGCCGGGCGTAGGCCCTAAGTCAGCGCAGCGCATGGCGTTTATCCTGCTGCAGCGCGATCGCAGCGGCGGCATGCGTCTGGCGCAGGCCCTGACCCGCGCCATGTCAGAAATCGGTCACTGTGCGGACTGCCGCACCTTTACCGAGCAGGAGGTGTGTAACATCTGCGCCAATCCGCGCCGCCAGGAAAACGGTCAGATCTGCGTGGTGGAGAGTCCTGCGGACATCTACGCCATCGAACAGACCGGGCAGTTTTCCGGCCGCTATTTTGTGCTGATGGGCCACCTGTCGCCGCTGGACGGTATCGGGCCGGATGATATCGGTCTGGACCGTTTAGAACAGCGTCTGAAATCGGAAACGATTTCTGAGGTGATCCTCGCCACCAACCCAACGGTGGAAGGGGAGGCGACCGCCAACTACATCGCCGAGCTGTGCGCCGAGTCCGGCGTCGACGCCAGCCGTATCGCGCATGGCGTTCCGGTGGGCGGCGAGCTGGAGATGGTGGACGGCACCACGCTGTCACACTCTCTGGCCGGACGTCACAAGATTATTTTCTGACCAAACGGAGGCTGCACCTGTGGCCTCCGCTTGAAAACCTTCTCGCTTATCCCCATCTCTCCCTCAACGCTTTTAAACCCCATTAAATGGCATTGTTGAGGTCGACTTAGTATGAAAGGACAAGAAACCCGCGGTTTCCAGTCAGAAGTAAAACAACTTCTGCACCTGATGATCCATTCTCTTTATTCCAATAAAGAAATCTTCCTGCGCGAGCTTATCTCTAACGCCTCTGATGCGGCAGACAAGCTGCGTTTCCGCGCGCTGTCGAAGCCAGAGCTGTATGAAGGTGACGGCGAACTGCGCGTGCGCGTCTCGTTTGATAAAGAGAACCGCACCCTGACCATCGCGGACAACGGCATCGGCATGACCCGCGATGAAGCCATTGACCACCTCGGCACCATCGCCAAATCCGGCACCAAAGCCTTCCTGCAGTCGATGGGTTCCGATCAGGCGAAAGACAGCCAGCTGATCGGCCAGTTCGGCGTCGGCTTCTACTCGGCGTTCATCGTGGCGGATAAAGTCACCGTGCGCACCCGTGCGGCAGGCGAAAGCGCTGAAAGCGGCGTGTTCTGGGAATCCCACGGCGAAGGCGAATACACCGTGGCGGATATCACCAAAGCCGATCGCGGGACCGAGATCACCCTGCACCTGCGCGAAGGGGAAGACGATTTCCTCAACGACTGGCGCGTGCGCTCTATCATCAGCAAATACTCTGACCATATCGCCCTGCCGGTAGAGATCGAAAAACAGGAAGAGCAGGACGGCGAAACCGTTATTTCCTGGGAGAAGATCAACAAGGCGCAGGCGCTGTGGACGCGCAACAAGTCTGAGATCAAAGACGAAGAGTACACCGAGTTCTACAAGCACATCGCCCACGACTTTACCGATCCGCTGACCTGGAGCCACAACCGCGTGGAAGGGAAGCAGGAGTACACCAGCCTGCTCTATATCCCGGCGCAGGCGCCGTGGGATATGTGGAACCGCGATCACAAGCACGGCCTGAAGCTGTACGTGCAGCGCGTATTCATCATGGACGAAGCCGAGCAGTTCATGCCGAACTACCTGCGCTTTGTGCGTGGCCTGATAGACTCCAACGACCTGCCGCTGAACGTCTCCCGTGAGATCCTGCAGGACAGCACCGTCACCCGCAACCTGCGCACCGCGCTGAGCAAACGCGCCCTGCAGATGCTGGACAAGCTGGCGAAAGACGACGCGGAAAAATATCAGACCTTCTGGAAACAGTTCGGCCTGGTGCTGAAAGAGGGCCCGGCGGAAGATTCTTCCAACGTTGAAGCCATTGCCAAACTGCTGCGTTTTGCCTCCACGCACACCGACTCTTCCGAGCAGACCGTGTCGCTGGAAGAGTACATCTCCCGCATGAAAGAAGGGCAGGAGAAGATCTACTACATCACCGCCGACAGCTATGCCGCGGCGAAGAGCAGCCCGCACCTGGAGCTGCTGCGTAAGAAAGGCATCGAAGTGCTGCTGCTTTCCGATCGCATCGATGAGTGGATGATGAACTACCTGACCGAGTTCAGCGGTAAAGCGTTCCAGTCCGTTGCCAAAGCCGATGAGTCCATCGACAAGCTGGCGGACGAAGTGGACGAAACCGCCAAAGAGGCGGAAAAAGCGCTGGAGCCGTTTGTTGAGCGCGTGAAGACCCATCTGGGCGATCGCGTGAAAGAGGTGCGTTTCACCCACCGTCTGACCGATACCCCGGCCATCGTTACTACCGAAGCCGACGAAATGAGCACCCAGATGGCGAAGCTGTTCGCCGCTGCGGGCCAGAGCGTACCGGAAGTGAAGTACATCTTTGAACTGAACCCGGATCACGTCCTGGTGAAACGTGCGGCCGAGACTCAGGACGAGACGCGCTTTGCCGAGTGGGTTGAACTCCTGCTGGATCAATCCCTGCTGGCCGAGCGCGGCACGCTGGAAGATCCAAACCAGTTCATCAAGCGCGTGAATGCGTTGCTGCTGAGCTGATCTCTCTTCACCCTGGCTCTCTCTCCGTGAGAGAGGGCCAGGCCATCAGTCTGTACTCTCTAATAAATTCCCCTCATTAACCGTTTCAGCCTCCCCGCCTTCCTTGAGCCACATCCGTTCTGATGGTATTGTTTAGCGCTTTTGAAAAATTGAACCAACTTTTGAGGGGATTTTCGCAATGCGTATTATTCTGCTTGGCGCTCCGGGCGCGGGTAAAGGAACTCAGGCTCAGTTCATCATGGAGAAATACGGTATTCCGCAAATCTCTACCGGTGACATGCTGCGTGCCGCTGTTAAATCTGGCTCCGAGCTGGGCAAACAGGCGAAAGATATTATGGACGCCGGCAAACTGGTAACCGATGAGCTGGTGATCGCTCTGGTTAAAGAACGCATTACTCAGGAAGATTGCCGCAACGGTTTCCTGCTGGACGGCTTCCCGCGTACCATTCCTCAGGCTGATGCCATGAAAGAAGCGGGCATCAACGTGGACTACGTGCTGGAGTTCGACGTACCGGACGAGCTGATCGTTGACCGTATCATCGGTCGTCGCGTACACGCCGCTTCCGGCCGCGTTTACCACATCAAATTCAACCCGCCTAAGGTTGAAGGCAAAGACGACGTGACCGGCGAAGAGCTGACCACCCGCAAAGACGATCAGGAAGAGACCGTGCGTAAGCGCCTGGTGGAATACCATCAGATGACCGCGCCGCTGATCGGCTACTACTCCAAAGAAGCGCAGGCGGGTAACACTAAATACGCCAAAGTCGACGGCACTAAGCCTGTCGCAGAAGTCCGTGCAGAGCTGGAAAAGATCCTCGGCTAATCGCACCTCTCTCACCCGGGTCCCCGGGTGAGAAAAATTCTCATCTTACCTCTTACTGCAATTGGTTCCGTTTACGCACTTTTCAGATACACTTATCAGCCTGTTAAAAGGTTATGAGGCGTGAATGAGTCAGGCGAAAACCGGCATCCTGCTTGCCAATTTAGGTACCCCCGAAGCCCCAACCCCCGCAGCGGTCAGCCGTTATCTGCGCCAGTTTCTGAGCGATACGCGCGTTGTGGATACCCCGCGCCTGCTGTGGTGGCCCTTGCTACGCGGCGTGATCCTGCCGATCCGTTCGCCACGTGTGGCAAAACTCTATCAGTCCGTCTGGATGGAAGAGGGTTCGCCGCTGATGGTCTACAGCCGTCGTCAGGAGAAAGCCCTCGCCGCCCGCCTGCCGGATACGCCGGTCGCGCTCGGGATGAGCTACGGTAAACCGTCGCTGGAAAGCGCCGTCACGGAACTGCTGGCGCAGGGCGTGGACCATATCGTGGTGCTGGCGCTCTATCCGCAATACTCCTGCTCCACCGTAGCCGCCGTCTGGGACGAGCTGGCGCGCATTCTGGCAACCCGTCGCCGCATTCCTTCGGTGACCTTTATTCGCGACTACGCGGATAACGACATGTATATCAATGCCCTTGCCAGCAGCGCGCGCGCGTCCTTTGCAAAACACGGCGAGCCGGATCTGCTCCTGCTCTCCTATCACGGTATTCCGCAGCGATTTGCCGATGAAGGGGATGACTATCCCCAGCGCTGTCGCGATACCACGCGTGAGCTGGTTTCCGCGCTCGGCCTGCCGCCAGAGAAGGTGATGATGACCTTCCAGTCGCGCTTTGGCCGCGAGCCATGGTTGACCCCCTATACCGATGAAACCCTCAAAATGCTGGGCGAGAAGGGCGTGAAGCATATCCAGGTGATGTCGCCGGGCTTTGCGGCAGACTGTCTGGAGACGCTGGAAGAGATCGCGGTGCAAAACCGGGAGTTTTTCCTCGAAGCGGGCGGGGAAAAGTACGAGTACATTCCGGCGCTGAACGACGATCCTGAACACATCGAGATGATGGTCTCCCTGGTGACCAACAGCCGCTAATCGCACTCCGGGCCGGGTTTGTGCTACCATTTCCGGCCCATCCGTCACTCGTAGCCCTGAACATGAAATTTCCCGGTAAACGTAAATCAAAACACTACTTCCCCGTTAACGCCCGCGACCCACTGTTGCAGCAAATTCAGCCGGAAAATGAGACCAACGCCGCCTGGGTGGTGGGTATCGATCAGACGCTGGTGGATATCGAAGCAAAAGTGGACGATGCGTTTGTCGCGCGTTACGGGCTGAGCGCCGGGCACTCGCTGGTTATCGAAGACGATGTGGCGGAAGCGCTGTATCAGGAGCTGGTGCGGGACAACCTGATCACCCATCAGTTTGCCGGTGGCACCATCGGCAACACCATGCACAACTACTCCGTGCTGGCCGATGACCGCTCCGTTCTGCTGGGCGTGATGTGCAGCAACATCGAAATTGGCAGTTACGCCTACCGCTATCTCTGCAATACCTCCAGCCGTACCGATCTGAACTACCTCCAGGGCGTGGACGGGGCGATTGGTCGCTGCTTTACGCTGATCGGTGAATCCGGCGAGCGGACCTTCGCCATCAGCCCGGGACACATGAACAAGCTGCGGGCAGAAAGCATCCCGGAAGAGGTGATTGCCGGAGCGTCGGCGCTGGTGCTGACCTCCTATCTGGTGCGCTGCAAGCCGGGCGAGCCGATGCCGGAAGCGACCATGAAGGCGGTGGAGTATGCGAAGAAATACAACGTGCCGGTGGTCCTGACCCTCGGCACCAAATTCGTTATCGCCGATAACCCCGAGTGGTGGCAGGCATTCCTGAAAGAGCATGTCTCGATTCTGGCGATGAATGAAGAAGAGGCCGAAGCCCTGACCGGGGAGAGCGATCCGCTCCTGGCGTCCGACAAGGCGCTGGACTGGGTCGATCTGGTGCTTTGTACCGCCGGGCCGGTCGGCTTGTATATGGCCGGCTTTACCGAAGAAGAGGCGAAGCGTAAAACCCAGCATCCGCTGCTGCCGGGGGCGATTGCCGAATTCAACCAGTTTGAATTCAGCCGCGCCATGCGTCACAAAGATTGCGTCAACCCGCTGCGTATCTTCTCGCATATCGCCCCGTACATGGGCGGGCCAGAGAAGATTATGAACACCAACGGCGCAGGCGACGGCGCGCTGGCGGCGCTGCTGCACGATATCACCGCGAACGCCTTTCACCGCACCAACGTGCCGAACTCCAGTAAACACAAGTTTTCCTGGCTGACCTACTCGTCGCTGGCTCAGGTATGTAAGTACGCGAACCGCGTCAGTTATCAGGTGCTGAACCAGCACTCTCCGCGCTTAACGCGCGGCCTGCCGGAGCGGGAAGATAGCCTGGAAGAGTCTTACTGGGATCGATAGCACAATTCCCCGGCGGCGTTGCGCCTGCCGGGGCGACAACCAGGCCTGCTAAGCGAAGCGCCAGCAGGCTTTTTTTTACCCCGTCACCGCCACTTCAACCGGCGGTTTCTCCAGCAGCGACAGCATGGTATTGGCAATTTCACGCTCGCCCATCACCACCTGATTTGCGCCACGCTCCATGATGTATTCCACTTCGTCGTCGTAATGCGCCCGGGCGATAATCTCCAGGTGCGGATATTTTTCGCGGGCGGAAACCACAATCTCACCGGCTTCATAACCATTCGGGATAGTCAGCAGCAGCCAGCGCGCGCAGTCCAGATGCGCCAGGTTCATGATCTCTTCGTTCGCCGCATTGCCCAGCACCGCACGGATCCCGCGCTCGCGCAGCTCGTCCACGCGGGTACGGGAGGTCTCAATCACCACCAGCGGAATACCCTGGGCCAGCAGCTTCTCACCCAGCAGACTGCCGACACGGCCAAAGCCGACCAGCAGGGCATGGTTGCAGATATCCACCGGGATCTGTTTCTCTTCTTCCGTCGCCTCTTCCAGGGTCTGCTCTTCGAGGGTTTCGGTCTTCTCGAGGTATTTTTCCAGCAGCGCGAACAGCACCGGGTTGAGCATAATCGAGAGGATCGCCCCCGCCAGCACCAGGTTTTGTCCGGCCTGCGGCAGCAGATCCAGCGCCATGCCTAACCCGGCCAGGATAAAGGCAAACTCGCCGATCTGCGCCAGGCTGGCGGCGATGGTCAGCGCGGTACGCGGCGAGTGGCCGAACAGACGCACCAGGAAGAACGCGGCAACCGACTTACCAAAGATGATGATCGCCAGGGTGCCCAGCACCGCCAGCGGCTGCTCAATCAGGATCATCGGGTTAAACAGCATCCCTACCGAGACGAAGAACAGCACCGCAAAGGCATCGCGCAGGGGCAGGGTATCGTGCGCGGCACGGTGGCTCAGCTCCGATTCGTTCAGCACCATTCCGGCAAAGAAGGCACCCAGAGCGAAGGAGACATCAAACAGCTCAACGGCGCCAAAGGCGATACCCAGCGCCAAGGCCAGTACCGCAAGGGTAAACAGCTCGCGGGAGCCGGTAGCGGCGCTGCGGGAGAGGATCCACGGCACCAGGCGGCGGCCCACCAGCATCATGATGGCGATAAAGGCCACCACTTTACCGATGGTGATACTCATATCCAGCGCCAGGGTGGCAAAGCCGACGTTATCTTTTTCGAGCATTCCGGCGACCGCAGGCAGCAGCACCAGAGTTAACACCATCACCAGATCTTCAACAATCAGCCAGCCAATGGCGATCTGCCCTCGCTGGCTGTCAATCAGCTGTCTCTCTTCAAGCGCGCGCAGCAGCACCACGGTACTGGCGGTGGAAAGACAGAGACCAAACACGATACCGGTCATCAGCGGCCAGCCCAGCATCGCTGAAAGCGCCATACCCAGCAACGTCGCCACGGCTATCTGGGCGATCGCGCCGGGAATGGCGATCGACTTTACCGCCATCAAATCCTTCAGGGAGAAATGCAAACCCACACCGAACATCAGCAGGATCACGCCAAGCTCCGCCAGCTCCGGGGCAAGTTTAGTATCAGCAACAAAACCTGGGGTAAAAGGACCGGCTAACACGCCAGCTAATAAATAGCCCACCAGAGGCGAAATGCGAAGTTTGTTGGCAAGCATGCCGAGTATAAATGCGAGTACAAGTCCACCGACAATGGTGGTGATAAGCGGTGTGGCGTGATGCATTCCGTCTCCTTTCGTTGCTGAGTTAATCCATTTTTGGTCCAGAAACCAAAAAGCCGAGTAATAGTTTATGACAAATTTAATGATTATGTTTATGAATAATTATTGAAATTTGCGTAAAACAGCAATAAGGGTTAAACGAAAGCAGAACAGGGCGATTTTCAAGAGGCTGTGCTAAGAAAGGCTTATGGCAGTAGGGAAGGTTGCGGCCAAACCTGGAGTTTAGCCGCAGGTAAATCAGGCTTTATGCCGGTTATCAGGCAGGAATATAGTCAACATCCCGAGAAGTGGCAGGAAAGCACAGATTTTGTAGACCAAAAAGATGCTGGTATGGTCCGCAATCAGGCCTAACACGGCTGCGCCAAGGCCGCCCATCCCAAAGGCAAATCCAAAAAATAGCCCGGAAACCATGCCGATACGCCCCGGAAGCAGCTCCTGGGCATAGACCAGAATGGCCGAAAACGCCGAAGCGAGGATAAAACCAATGATCACGGTTAAAACACCCGTCCACCATAGGGTTGCATAGGGCAAAATAAGCGTGAAAGGCGCTACGCCGAGGATAGAGCCCCAAATCACATATTTACGCCCAATTTTGTCACCCAATGGCCCGCCAATAAACGTCCCTGCGGCCACCGCAAACAGGAAGGCGAAGAGGTGGAACTGGGCGTTTTGTACCGATAATCCGAATTTTTCCATCAGATAAAAGGTGTAATAGCTGCTGATGCTAGCCATATAGAAATATTTCGAGAAAATCAGCATCAGCAGGATGCTGACGGCCAGAATGACCTTGTTACGCGGCAGGGGATTTATCACCGGCGCTTTTGGTTTACCCTTATTGACCTGATGCTGGGCGGCATACCAGCGGCTGATCTGCGCCAGTACCACAATCGCCAACAGCGCGGCGAGCACAAACCAGGCCACGTTGCCTTTACCGTACGGGGCGATAATCACCGCCGCCAGCAGTGGGCCGAGGGAGCTGCCAAAGTTACCGCCCACCTGGAACAGAGACTGCGCCAGCCCGTGACGGCCACCGGAGGCCATACGCGCTACGCGGGACGACTCGGGGTGGAAGACCGACGAGCCGGTTCCCACCAGCGCAGCCGCCACTAATACGCCCTCGAAGCTGCCCGCCATCGCCAGCAGGATCAGGCCGCTCAGGGTAAAGCACATGCCAATCGGCAGCGACCACGGCATCGGATATTTATCCGTCCAGTAGCCCACTACCGGTTGCAGCAGCGACGAGGCCAGCTGGAAGGTGAGGGTGATCATGCCGATCTGTACAAAGGTAAGAGAGAATTCCGACTGTAATAACGGATAGATCGCCAGAATAAGCGACTGGATCATATCGTTAAGCAAATGCGAAAGACTGATTGCGCCGAGAATACCAAATGAGGTGCGAGCCTTAGCAGCCGACACCGGTGGAGTAGATTCACTGATTGCCATAAATACCACGTCGATTGTTATAGGAAATGCAGGATGTAATTATTATCCGACTAACATACCTTTCCCCGACATTTGAGGAAAGTCGCAATTCTGAAAACAAAGTTGTCTATTCTGCTTACTCGCTGTAATTTTTGCCTTTGTCTATGGATCAGGGAGTGAAGAAATGAAGTTAATGAAGCGAGGCGTCGCGCTGGCAATCATCGCGGCGTGCGGTCTGTTAAGCCTGCCAGCCCAGGCCTGGGAACAGGATAAAACCTATAACATCACCATCCTGCATACCAACGATCATCATGGCCACTTCTGGCGCAGCGAATACGGCGAGTATGGCCTCTCGGCGCAAAAGACGCTGGTGGACGGGATCCGTAAAGAGGTGGCGGCGAAGGGCGGCAGCGTACTGTTGCTCTCCGGCGGCGATATTAATACCGGCGTGCCAGAATCGGATCTACAGGATGCGGAACCCGATTTCCGCGGCATGAATTTGATTGGCTACGATGCGATGGCCGTGGGTAACCACGAGTTTGATAATCCTATTGAAGTATTACGCCAGCAGGAGAAGTGGGCCAAATTCCCGTTCCTCTCCGCCAATATTTACCAGAAAAGTACCGGGGAGCGTTTATTTAAGCCCTGGGCTATTTTCAAACGCCAGGATATTAAAATTGCCGTGGTGGGGCTGACCACCGACGACACGGCGAAAATTGGCAACCCGGAATATTTTACCGATATCGAATTCCGTAAACCGGCCGACGAAGCGAAGCTGGTGATCCAGGAATTACAGCAGAATGAAAAGCCGGACGTGATTATCGCCACCACCCATATGGGGCATTACGATAATGGCGACCACGGCTCGAACGCCCCGGGCGATGTCGAGATGGCGCGCAGTCTGCCGGCGGGCTCGCTGGCGATGATTGTGGGCGGCCACTCTCAGGATCCGGTCTGTATGGCCTCGGAAAATAAAAAGCAGGTGGACTACGTGCCGGGCACGCCGTGCGCACCGGACAAGCAGAACGGGATCTGGATTGTGCAGGCCCATGAGTGGGGTAAATACGTAGGCCGCGCGGATTTCGAGTTCCGCAACGGCGAGATGAAGCTGGTGCATTACCAGCTGATCCCGGTCAACCTGAAGAAGAAGGTGACCTACGATAACGGCCAGAGCGAGCGTGTTCTCTATACGCCGGAAATTGCGGAAAACCCGCAGATGCTCTCCCTGCTGTCGCCGTTCCAGAATAAAGGCAAGGCCCAGCTGGATGTGAAGATCGGCACGCTCTCCGGCAGGCTGGAAGGCGATCGCAGCAAGGTGCGCTTCGTGCAGACCAACATGGGCCATCTGGTGCTGGCGGCGCAGATGGCGCGCACCAATGCCGATTTCGCGGTGATGAGCGGTGGCGGGATCCGCGACTCCATCGAAGGCGGTGATATCACCTATAAAGATGTGCTGAAGGTACAGCCGTTCGGCAACGTGCTGGTGTATGTCGATATGAGCGGCAAAGAGGTGACGGACTATCTGACCGCGGTAGCGCAGATGAAGCCTGACTCTGGAGCCTATCCACAGTTCGCCAATGTGAGTTTCGTGGCGAAGGGTGGGGCACTCAACGACCTGAAGATCAAAGGTGAACCTGTTGATCCGGCTAAAACCTACCGGATGGCGACGTTAAGCTTTAACGCTACCGGTGGCGATGGCTATCCGCATATCGATGATAAACCGGGCTACGTGAATACCGGCTTTATCGACGCCGAGGTGCTGAAGCAGTACATCCAGCAGAACTCTCCGCTGGATGTGAACGCGTATGAACCGAAAGGTGAGGTGAGCTGGGAGTAAAGGTAGTTTTTGCCCGGTGGCGCTTCGCTTACCGGGCCTACGGTTCAAGGTTTTGACGTTGTAGGCCGGGTAAGGCGTAGCCGCCACCCGGCATTTTTTACTCCCGGCGCGCAATATCCGCAAACTGCGCATCCAGCATTTTTGCCAGATCGCTGGCCGCCAGCTCAATATCCAGCCCGCGCTTGCCACCCGAAATATAGATCGTTTCAAAGGCCTGAGAAGGCGCATCAATCAGCGTCGGCAGGCGTTTTTTCTGCCCCAGCGGGCTGATGCCGCCCACCAGATACCCCGTCGTGCGTTGCGCCACCATCGGGTCGGCCATATCCACTTTTTTAGCGCCCAGCGCCTTCGCCACCTTCTTGAGATCCAGCTGCCCGGCAACCGGCGTCACCGCCACGGCGAGATGCTTCATATCGCCGTTGACCGCGACCAGCAACGTTTTATAAACCTGATCGGCATTCAGCCCCAGCTTACGCACCACTTCATCGCCAAAATTGGTTTCACTCGGATCGTGGTCGTAGGTATGGATCCGGAACGTAATCTTGTTTTTTTCGAGTAATTTAACGGCGGGAGTCATAGCAATCCTTCTTAGCCCGGACAATAAACGCCCTAAGCATACGCCTCAGAAGAGGCTAAAAAATAGCACCATCTTGCGCATATAGTGTTGGCAGTGATGGTCACTTTGAGCGACAATCGGCTCAACCGGGGGTCTCCTCCGGCATAATAACAACGATGAAATTCCTCTTTGACGGGCCAATAGAAATATTGGCCACTTTTTTATTTCAGCAACGACGGCAAATTTCCCTCGCCGTACAAATGTAATGCTCCCACCGCCACCACATACCGTCCCGCAGGCAGCGCGTGCAGCTTCTCGCACCACGCCTGATTACGCTCGTGCATCAGCACGTCATACAGCGATTCGCTGAAGGTCGCCGGCAGCGCCAGCCTGTCGACGACAGGAGGCGAATCCAGCCACCAGCTCACCATGGTCTGTAACAAACGGGCGTTGGTATGCCAGTGGGTCAGAGTATCTTCCAGCAGCAGCTGCCCGTCGTTCGGCATCTGGCGCAGCAGGGCAATCTGGCTGGCAGCGCCTTCCAGCTCGATAATAGGCAGTTGCCGCGCGCGCGCGGCATTCAACAGCTGGTAATCGATGCCGTAATCGCCCCGCAGACCCAGACGCTGTGCCTGGGTGGCCTGCAACACCATCGCGATCTGCCATAGCGGCTGGCTCTCAAGCATGGAGAGCGATAACCCGAGCTCGTCGGCAAGCCGCTCCAGCTCGGCCAGCTGTGTGGCGCTAAGACGCTCATTCAGCGGAGGCGGTATCGCCAGGCCTGAGAAGGGCGACTCATCCCCGGAGATATCTGCTTCCACGACCAGCGCATCGGCGCTGTGCAGCCTGGCGATCAGCCCCTCGGGCAGGGGAGACATATCCCGGGTGCCCATATGGATGCTGCCAACCAGATGCAGATGCTGTCCGCCGGGCAGGGAGATATCGAGGCCGGGCCAGCGATAGCGGCGAGGGAACAGGGCGCGAAAAGATGCTTTTATACGTTGAAACAGACTCATACGCGCTCCAGGAAAGTAAAAATTCATGCTAGCGCGTGGGGAGGGGCGGTGCAAGACGTCCTTGTCTTATGCACGTCGTTACTCTTTAGGTTTAAAGCGCAGCAGGCGGTTGGCATTGCTCACCACGGTAATCGAGGAGAGGGCCATGGCGGCACCCGCGACCACCGGGTTGAGCAGCGTACCGGTCAGCGGCCAGAGGATCCCGGCGGCGATCGGAATACCGAAGGCGTTATAGACAAAGGCTCCCAGCAGGTTCTGCTTCATGTTGCGCAGGGTGGCTTTCGAGATAGCGAGCGCGTCGGCCACGCCCATCAGGCTGTGGCGCATCAGGGTGATGGCCGCCGTTTCGATGGCGACATCGCTGCCGCCGCCCATGGCGATCCCAACGTCCGCCTGGGCCAGCGCCGGAGCGTCGTTAATGCCGTCGCCAACCATCGCCACCCGGCGACCCTGGCCCTGCAGTTTGATAATCGCGTCCGCTTTGCCATCCGGCAGCACCCCGGCGATCACCTCATCTATACCGGCCTCGCGGGCGATAGCCTGGGCGGTGACGGCGTTATCCCCGGTAAGCATCACCAGACGATAGCCCGCGCGGTGCAGGCGTTGCAGCGCGCTCACGCTGTCAGCGCGCAGCGGATCGCGAACGGCAAGCAGCGCCACGGCTTGGCCATCCACCGCCAGCAACACCGGGGTCGCACCCTGCGCAGCATGCGCCTGCAGCTGCGCATCCAGCGCCCCGGTATCAATGCCGTTTTCTGCCAGCAGGGCCTGGTTGCCCAACAGCAGCGTATGGCCATCGACCTCCCCGCTGACCCCCAGCCCGCGCAGGGTGCGGAAGTTATTCACCTGAGGCAGGACAGAATCTGCTTTCTCCTGAATCGCCCGCGCCAGCGGATGACTGGAGCCCTGTTCGAGCGCGGCGGCCAGGCGCAGGGCCTCGGCTTCACCGATCCCGCCCGTGGTCCCGACGGCAACGACCTGCGGCTTGCCCTCGGTGAGGGTCCCGGTTTTATCAAACACCAGCGTGTCCAGCGTGCTGGCGCGCTGCAGGGCATCGGCGTCGCGCACCAGCACGCCGGATTCTGCGGCACGGCCAACCCCGGAGATAATCGACATCGGCGTCGCCAGCCCCAGGGCGCACGGACAGGCGATGATCAGCACCGTAGTGGCGATCACCAGGGTGTAGACAATCTGCGGTGCGGGACCAAAGAAGTACCAGATGGCGGCGCTGAACAGAGCAATCCCGACCACGACCGGCACGAAGATGGCGGAAATTTTATCCGCCAGCTTGCCGATCTCCGGCTTGCTGCTCTGGGCCTGGCGCACCATACGGATGATGCGCGACAGGGTAGTGTGGCTGCCCGTGCGGCTTGCGCGGAACAGCACGCTGCCGTCCTGCACCACCGTACCGGCGTGGACGCTCTCCCCGTCGCTTTTCTGCTGCGGCACCGGCTCACCGGTCAGCATCGCTTCGTCAAACCAGGCTTCGCCCTGAGTGATTTCGCCATCCACCGGGACGCGATCCCCGGTGGCCAGACGCAGGATCATCCCCGCCTGAACTTCCGCCAGCGGCACGTTTTGTTCGCCATTTTCCGTCACTACCCGGGCGGTCGGCGGGGTTAAATCGAGCAATCTTTCCAGCGCTTTCGAGGAGCGCTGACGGGCCCGCGCCTCCAGCATATGGCCGAGGTTAATCAGGCCGATAATCATCGCGCTGGCTTCGTAATAGAGGTGGCGTGCTTCCATCGGGAACCACTGCGGCCAGACGTTAACGCTCATCGAGTAGAGCCACGCCGCGCCGGTGCCCAGCGCCACCAGCGTGTCCATGGTGGCGGTGCGGTTTTTCAGGCTTTTCCATGCGCTGGTATAAAAATGGCCGCCGGCGAAGATCATCACCCCGAGGGTGAGAACGCCAATCGCCAGCCACAGCGTGCGGTTATCGTCGGTGACCATCATATTGTCACCGAGCATCCCCCAGCCCATCACCGGGATCCCCACCAGCAGGGAGACAATCGCCTGCCAGCGAAAACGTTTCATGGTGGCAATGGCCGTTTCCTGCTGGCGTTCACGGCGTTTGAGGTCATCTTCAATCGCCTCTGCACCGTAGCCCGCTTTTTCAACGGCCTGCACTAAATCAGCGGCGGAGGCACTGCCCATGATCAGCGCAGTGCGTTCCGCCAGGTTGACCCGTGCCTGTGCCACACCCGGAACGGCCTGCAAAGCGTTCTGCACCCGGGTGACGCAGCTGGCGCAGCTCATGCCGTTGATCAACAGCTGCTGGCTGTCATCACCGTCGTGAGCTGCCGGAAGCTCAGAGGGGGCCGCTGTCAGTGCTTCCGACGGAGTTGTTGACGCTGTCAGCGGATCAGCCTTTGGGTGGCTTAACGCCGCACCGTAACCGGCCTGTTTGATGGTGTCGATCAGGGCATCGGCGCTGGCGCTGCCGGTAACGGCGGCGTGGTCGATGGTGACCTCTGCAGTGTCAACGTCAGGGCGTTGCTCCAGACTCTCTTTAACGCGTTTGACACAGTGGCCGCAGGAGAGGCCGTCCAGTGTCAGATCGATGGTGTGAGACATACGAATACTCCTTATAAATCTCCAGCCAGATATTGACCGGAGGGACACTTTCATCTAACTGTTATGAAGGTTAAACCTTCCATCAAGGGGAAGGTCAAGGGGGAAACGTGAATATCAGTGATGTTGCCAAAAAAACCGGGTTAACCAGCAAAGCGATCCGCTTTTACGAAGAGAAGGGGCTGGTGACGCCGCCGCTGCGCAGCGAGAACGGCTACCGGAGCTACACGCAAAAGCACCTCGATGAACTCACGCTGCTGCGCCAGGCGCGTCAGGTGGGATTCAATCTGGATGAGTGCGGCGACCTGGTGAACCTGTTTAACGATCCCGCCCGACACAGCGCCGATGTTAAAAGCCGGACGCTGGAGAAGGTGGCCGAAATTGAACGCCATATCCTGGAGTTGCAGGCGATGCGCGACCAGCTGCTGGCGCTGGCCGAAAGCTGCCCGGGGGATGAGAGCGCCGAGTGCCCGATCATCGATAACCTCTCCGGCTGCTGCCATCGCAAGGCGAAGGTCTAGCCGCGAGCCGGGTTGAGCATAAACACTACCGTACCGCGATACCAGGGGGAGCGCTGGAGCTGCGCTTCGGCCAGAACATCCCGTTTGCCGCCCTGGACCAGCCCGAGCTTGAACGGAATGCGCAGCCGGGTAAGGGCGGGCAGATAGGCCTGATAGTTGTCTACCGTATGGCGACCCTGATAGCTCTGGATCACCAGCTCATCCACCGCCAGCGCGTTCAGCGTGGCGACATCCCCGGTTTTTGCCCAGTCCAGCAGCCCGGTCACCCCCAGCGAAAATTCGGGGGGCAGCTGCTGGCGCAATTGCTGTAAAAAGCGTGCGTAGTCCGCCAACTGGTGGGTGGCGGCATCAAAATCGACCTGCAAACCCACCACCTGATTTCCGGCGGCCTGCCAGCGCTGCATCAGGCGGACAATTCTTGGCACGATGGCCGGCGGCACGTCGAGAGTGGTGAAGCGCACGGTCAGCCAGAGGGAGGGAAACGTCAGGCGGCTGACCGGCAGACCGAGGCGTTGAAACACCACCTCATTCGGCCGGGCCAGCACTTCACCCTGATGCAGATAGACCGTTTGCGCCTCTTTCAGCGCCTCGCTGGCCTTCACGCCCGACCAGAGCCAGAAGGCCGGGTGCTCGCGGGCGGTGACGGTATCCGCCTGCGCCTGTCCGGCCAGCAGCGCGGCTACCAGTAGTATTTGAGTTTTTGCGCCCACGGGCTGCCCGGATACTGCGTTTTTAACTGCGAGAACCAGCCTTTGCGCTGGGATTTTTCCACGTCTGCTCCGCCACATTCGTTATAGCCGGACGGGGCGTAACACATGATGGCCCGATAGAGCGCGTAGCTTTTATCTTCATGCTCCGCCTTCGGCGACGCGATGACCTGCTGGTAATAAGCCTGTCTGTTGAACTGCCCGTATGGTTCTTTGCGGTGAATAGCCGTCTCCAGCACGTCGTTGCCCGCGCTGTCTTTCCAGATATCAACATGGGTATTCGAGGTGCGGAAGAACTCGCCCAGACAGTTCAGAGCATGAGCATCTTTAGCGTTCTGGCTGAGCACCTGCACGGTGTCATCCAGGCTACGGCAGACGTAACCGGCTTCGGCGGCATCACCGTTCCAGTCGAAGGTGGTGAGATTCACATCGTCAAACGCCTTGCCCACAACGGGTGGCGTAATGGCGCTGATGAGTTTTCTGTCGCTTAACCAGTCGCTAAAGCGGTTTTCCGTTAAGTCGCGTACCAGCAGGGTATGCAGCGCAATGGTGCGCTCTTCGTTGTTGGGCCCCTGGCTGGCCTGCTGGCGTAACCGCTCAGGCGAAGCCACCGCTTTCAGCACCCGGGAGCGAAAACGCAGGTTGGTGACGGCGCTATCCGCGGCAAAAATCGCCTCTGTGTTGCCACTAAAGACCAGGGTCGCCGCCAGTTTAGCCTGCACGTACTGCTGCTGTTCAGGATCCTGGCTGAGTTTCAGCAGCTTCAGCCAGAAATCGCGTGCCGCGGGCCACTGCTTTTGCGCCATCAGCGCGTCGCCGTACAGGACCTGCTCGCTGAAGGCGAGAATATCGTGCGCCGGGAGTTTCTCAGCCGGTTTAACGGCCTGAAGAATGGCGGCGTGGTTATCCGTCGCCTGCCACAGGTTCAACTGTAAATTGCGCCACAGCGCCAGCTTGCCGCTCTGTTCAAACGCCGGTTTGCTGCCGTTGAGATCCTCCTGGGTCAGGGTCGGTTTCTCGTCGCTGTGCAGGCGAAGGGCGCGCAGCAGTTCGATATAGCTGACCCGCGGCGCATCGGGGAAGGCCTCCCGTACGGCGCGACCGTAGAACTGCATGCCGTAGACATTATCGTATTCTGTCACCAGCCCGCGCAGCGCCTCAGCATTCTCAGCCTGCTGGAAGCGCTGCTCGTACAGCCCCGCCAGCTGCGGCCACGCCTGCAGATACCAGTTGATGCGACGCAGCATGCCGCGCGCCGAATCGGCATAATGGCCCTCTGGCCAGCGCTGGAGATAGGCCTGGGCAGCTTTCTGCGCCTGTTCAGCGGCCGGGCGGTCGATGCGATCGATATCAAAATCGCCGTATTCTCCCGTGCTGTTCTGGCTGCTTTTGTTCAGCGCCGTGCGCATCAGCATATAGTTAGCGGTCTCTGCCAGCCACGGACAATCGCTGTCGACAAGCAGGGTAAACGCCCGATCCGCGCCGTCGTAATCCCCGGCATAAAAACGGGCTGCTCCCGTCAGATAGGTTTTATAGGGCAGGGCAGGAGACTCCGCCGGGAGGGCCGCCAGGGAAGACGATATCTGCTCATCGGTTGCGCCGGCGTATAACCCCAGACGCGCCTGACCCAGAGCATGGCGCTGTTCCGCCGTCAGCGAGTCGTCCGCCAGCAGCGCGGCAAAAAACTGGCTGAGGCTGTCGGCACTGTTTGAGACGAAGCGGTTTTCCTGCTCGCCGTCCTGATGGGTTTCGACGGGCTCAAGCTGCAACGCGGCCAGCTGCTGGTTGAGCAGGCTCTCTTCAGCCGGTTTATCCGCCGCTGCGATGGGCGGCGTCTCCAGGTCGTCCCACTCTGGGTGGTAAGCAAAGTAGAAGTCGCGGGAGCGGGTGATATCCGCAGGCATCGACTGGACCGGCAGGGCGAAGGATTTGGCTTCGCTCAGCAGACGCAGCAGGTTGTCGCGGGAGTCGTTGCCGGGCGTCAGCACCGGGTCCCCTTTCAGCAGACAGTGCTCATCGCTCCAGTTGCAGTCTTCCATATCAAAGGAGGCGAATGCCGGTGCGGCGCTCGCCAGTAGTGCGCTAACGCTGATTGCCAGCGTTGTCTTCCTGACCATCATGCTCATCCTGTTGTTATCGGGAAAGGGCCCGGACGCGAAGGGTGATCCCTTCGACGGCCACCACCTCAACTTTGGTGCCGGCGCTTAAATCGTCGTCGGCAATGACCGGCCACGAGCTGTCGCCGACGCGCATATGACCGCGCCCGTTCAGCAGGGCGGTATCAAGGGTAAACTGCATCCCCACCAGCTGCTGTCCGCGCTGGTTGAGCCGGGCATCGGCGGGCTTTTGCCTGCGCACCTGCCTTGAGAGCCAGCGCCACCACAGCCATGCGGCCGTCAGGGTCAGCACCGCAAACAGCGCCCCCTGCCAGGCCCAGTCGAAGGGCAACAGCCAGACCAGTAGCCCGGTGATAACCGCCGCCACGCCGCTCCACAGCAGATAGCCGTTGCCGCCGAGCATTTCGGCCGCCAGCAGCAGGCCGCCAAGGCTCAGCCAGAAGACATGCGGATGTGCCGCGATCGTCTCGATCATAATTTACGCTCGTTGCCGCTGTTTTTGATCAGTTCCGCGATGCCGCCGATCGCGCCCATCAGGCTGCTGGCATCCAACGGCATCATCACCACCTTGCTGTTGTCCGCCGAGCCGATCTGTTGCAGCGCTTCGGTGTATTTCTGCGCCACGAAGTAGTTAATCGCCTGGATATCTCCGGCAGCGATCGCCTCCGAGACCATCTGGGTGGCGCGGGCTTCCGCTTCCGCCGAACGCTCCCGGGCCTCAGCCTGTAAAAATGCGGACTGGCGTTCGCCCTCGGCTTTGAGGATCTGCGACTGTTTTTCCCCTTCGGCCTTCAGGATCTCGGCCTGGCGTACCCCTTCGGCCTCCAGAATGTAGGCGCGCTTGGTTCGTTCGGCCTTCATCTGGGCGTTCATGGAGGTGATCAATTCTGCGGGCGGACGCACGTCGCGAATTTCAATACGGGTGACTTTGATGCCCCACGGGTTAGTGGCTTCATCAACGATGTGCAGCAGGCGGGTGTTGATGCTGTCGCGCTGGGAGAGCATCTCGTCCAGCTCCATGGAACCCAGAACGGTACGGATGTTGGTCATCGTCAGATTAATGATCGCCAGCTCAAGGTTACTCACCTCGTAGGCCGCTTTCGGCGCGTCGATCACCTGAATAAAGCATACCGCGTCGATGGTGACGTTGGCGTTATCCCTGGAGATGACCTCCTGAGAGGGGATATCGAGCACCTGCTCCATCATATTGATCTTGCGGCCAATGCGGTCCATGAACGGCACCACCAGGCTTAAGCCCGGCTGCAGCGTGTTGGTGTAACGGCCAAAACGCTCAACCGTCCACTGATAGCCCTGCGGTACGATTTTCACCCCGGCGGCAACAATGACCAGCGCGACGAAGATCAGAATAGGGATGACGATGAACATATAAAACCTCCTGTTTTGTATTCCATGTTGCGATAAAAACTGTTCGTTTGTTGCCCATAAGTATACCGATAAACAGGCCCAAATTCGCGCCGAATCAGTGGTGCGGGCTGGATCCAGACATAAAAAAGCCCCGCTAAAAATAGCGGGGCGGGACAAAAAAACATCAGAATGCAGGTGCTCAGGCGTCGGGCCCGGTCCAGGAGAAGTCGGAGATATACTGCTCGCCGGCTTCATTGATCGCGCGTGACAGCGCTGCATAATATTTTTCCAGACCGATAGCTTCAATCTGCTGCAGCTGCTCGCGTACCGGGGCACAGAACAACCCGGCATTCCCGGCTTCGACGCGCTTATTGTTAGGCGGCAGGTCGCCGGTGATGGCCTTAAACCAGGTGCGGATCCCCTGCTTAAGGTTGTTTGGCGCCTTCGCCAGATTGTCGATACCGGTCAGCACCTGCAGGGTGGGGAACCGATCCTCCGCAACGGCGCTTTTCAGACGCGCAAAGAACTGGCTGAACAGCTCGAACGAGCCCAGCTCGATGATTTTGGGTTTGGTGGTTTTGCCATTTTTATTGCCGATCTTGCTTGCGGCAGGCGTGCTGGACGGCACGACCCCTGTCTTATGCAAGTCTAATCCGAACAGCAAATTGCAGTGGGCGCGACGCTCTTTCAGCGGGTAAGACATCAGCACGTCGATAAAAGTCGTCGCCATCACATCCGACAGCTTATGGTTAATGAGCCACTGGGTGCGGGAAAAGTCAGCAGGGGAGACAAACCACTCCGGAACCTCATCGTAACGCTTCGATTTCCCTTTCCCATCGAATTCAATGAAGTGCGTACCGTTATCGAAGGCAAATTTGCAGTTTTTAAAGCTGACAATAGTGGTATTAACGATCAACGCTTTTTTTACAAAATCAACCACTTCAGGGCCAATAACAAAGCTGGTGATTGCCGAGGAATTGATGACTTGCATTAATGTTTCTACATCAGGAACGCCGGGCTTCAGGGAGGTGAACTCATAAAAGATGTGTGTCATGCCGCATACTTCCTATAGTTATTAGCGTGCCATTTCAAACGCGAAAAAGTTTATCATCTCTTGCAGGATGAGGCCATTAGCTACAGATGCGGGATTTTTGTGTCGATCACAAATGGAAGATAAAGGTTACTCCTGATGGGAGCGGTGTAAAAAAATGAGGACATTTTAAAGACTGCGATGCGCAGAGATAAGTCTCGTTATCTGTTTGCCATAATTAAACATTAATAAGACTTAAGTGAAGCCGTTTTTTAAAATGAAAAAGGCCGCCATAACGGCGGCCAGAAGTGGGTTTTAGAACGGAGCGAGGGGATTAAAAATCGCCTGAGATGCCCGCTCCGGCCATCCAGCCGTTATCGAAGGAGCTGGATGCCTGCATGTTGACGGCAACATGCGGGGTCACGCCTTTCTGCAGACCGGCAGCCAGAGCTGCACCATCGCCATTCGCCGTACCCGTCGACAGTGCCCATGAATTATCGGAGTGATAATGCAGGCTGGACATCGCCGCGGCGTTATTCAGACCCCGTTTGAGATCTTCACGGGTGTCATCAATCTCTTTCGCGTTACGCTCAATCGACTGGCTGTTGCGGGTGATGCGTTGACTGTTGCTGTCGATACGCTGACTGTTGTTGTCGATACGCAGGCTGTTGCCCGAGATACGCTGGCTGTTATTGTCGATATTTTGGCCGTTGGTCTTGATACGCTGGCTATTGCTCGCAATGCGTTGACCGTTGGTATCTACCTGGCTGCGGTTTGTTTGATCGACATAGTAACTGTTCACCTCGCTAACGATCTTGACGGTGTAGCTGTTGTCCGCAGTTTGACTGGTGCTGGCGGTCTTCTTTGCTGGTGCTGACGGCTGGGCATCGGCACCTGCGCTGGTCACGGTCAGCGGAGTTGTCTGACTATCCACCAGGGTCACACTTCCGGTATCTGCTTTTTGCGCGTTGATGACGGTATTGTCCGGCATCCCCTTAACCAGCGTGGTTGGCATAGTTTGCTGGTTAACGACCTGCACCGTTGTGGTCGGCAGCGGTTGAGGTGAAGGAATATCGCCAGCCGCTGGCTGCAGGCTCAGGATAGGCTGAATGGTTTTGATTTCATATGCCGGGGCTAGTGGCGTAGTTGGCGTAGGCGGCGCGACGATCGGCTGCGGAGTGTTGTTGGCCAGCGTTTGCGGTTTAACCGGCACGTTGTAGGTCGGCGTTGGCGGCGCAACGATTGGCTGCGAGGCGTTGGTGGTCAACAGCGTCTGCGGTTTAACCGGCACATTATAGGTTGGTGTCGGCGGAGCCACAATTGGCTGTTGGGTGTTGTTTGTCGTCAGCGTCTGCGGTTTTGGCGGCACGTTATAGGTTGGCGTCGGCGGGGCCACGATTGGCTGCGCGGTGCTGGTGGTCAGCGTCTGCGGTTTTGGCGGCACGTTGTAGGTTGGCGTCGGCGGGGCCACGATTGGCTGCGAGGCGTTGGTTGTCAACAGCGTCTGCGGTTTTGGTGGCACATTATAGGTTGGCGTCGGCGGGGCCACGATCGGCTGCGGAGTACTGGTGGTCGTCAGCGTCTGCGGTTTAACCGGTACGTTGTAGGTCGGCGTCGGCGGCGCAATGATTGGCTGCGGAGTGTTGTTGGCCAGCGTCTGCGGTTTAACCGGCACATTATAGGTCGGCGTCGGCGGCGCAACGATCGGCTGCGAGGCGTTGTTGGCCAGAGTTTGCGGTTTAACCGGCACGTTATAGGTTGGCGTCGGCGGGGCCACGATCGGCTGCGTAGTGCTGTTGGTTGTCAGCGTCTGCGGTTTTACCGGCACGTTATAGGTTGGCGTCGGCGGGGCCACGATTGGCTGCGGAGTGTTGTTGGTCGTCAGCGTCTGCGGTTTAACCGGCACATTATAGGTCGGCGTCGGCGGCGCAACGATTGGCTGCGTAGTGCTGATGGTCGTCAGCGTTTGTGGTTTAACCTGCACATTATAGGTCGGCGCCGGCGGGGCCACGATCGGCTGCGTAGTGCTGATGGTCGTCAGCGTCTGCGGTTTAACCGGCACATTATAGGTTGGCGTCGGCGGGGCCACGATCGGCTGCGGAGTGCTGGTGGTCGTCAGCGTCTGCGGTTTAACCGGCACGTTGTAGGTCGACGCCGGCGGGGCCACGATCGGCTGCGGAGTGCTGGTGGTCGTCAGCGTTTGTGGTTTAACCGGCACGTTATAGGTCGGTGTCGGCGTGGCCACGATCGGCTGCGGAGTGTTGGTGGTCGTCAGCGTCTGCGGTTTTGGCGGCACGTTGTAGGTTGGCGTCGGCGGCGCAACGCTTGGCTGCGGAGTGCTGGTGGTCGTCAGCGTCTGCGGTTTAACCGGCACGTTATAGGCCAGCTTCGGTGGCGCAACGATCGGCTGTGGAACGTTATATATCACTGGCTTTGGTGGGACGGCCTGCACCGGCAGCGGTGGGGCTTTGAGGGGTTGTGGCATTGGCGCGACAGGAATGGCTGTCGGCGCAATCGAACCATCTTTGAATGCGTTGCGTGCGGCCTGCAGCTGCGTCTGAGCAAATTTAACCTCATTGCGGCGTTGGCTGATTAAATTTAAAGCATCAAGATGCGTCCGGGCGGCAGCTGCGGCTTCAGGCGATCCCGCCTGGTACTGATGGATCACATTCATCATATCGACATTGGTCACGCGTTCGGCCCTGAGCGCGGCGGCGTAATTTTTTTGTGCAAAGTGGTCAAATTCCAGCGCGCCTTTCAGGTTCGCTGCTGCTTGATCCGAACTTATCGCATACGCAGCCGGGGCAGTAACGCACAGCGACACTGCCGATGCGATCAGTTTCAACGTGGTTTTCATCTCTACATATCCTGAGGTCAATCGTTTGATCAAAATGTAAATTGCAGAGTGGCAGAGAGTATGAGGGCTCTGGCTCTGAAGTATTTGCAGATGTCTTTATTGTCTTTTTGTTGTCTTGTGTATAACTAAAGCCATTTTTAATGGTCATTTTTTTTGGATTCTAACCATTAAATAGTTATTGGCAAGTCAATTAACGATCAATTTTTATTGTCTGCAGTTAGTCTAATTTCAAACGAAAGAAGGGTATGCTTCGCTTAGAGAAAAATGTTACCTAAAGTGTGTTATTAGTCTTTTTGGTAGAATATTGTGATCAAATTTACGTTTGGTAACGCTTTTTGGCCGTTGCCAGACGGGTTTTTTATTGATTCGTTAAGATGTTGTTATTTTCTTGCGTGCGTGTAAGTAGTCTTTATATAGACTTGTTTAAGTCTTTATTGGTTTTAAAGTGAGGGTCGACTGATAAGGTAATAAAAACTGTCAATCTGTCCATAGACTGAAAATATTTAGTCGTCAGCTATCAGGCGGAAATGATACGGAGAGGTTAAATCAGATGAGCTGGCCCGGTAAGCGAAGTATTACCGGGCACAGGCAGGGGATCAGTACAGCAGGGCGTAAAGCTTACGGCGATAGGCCGAGGCCAGGGAGTCGCCAGTCCCGAGCGCGGCCAGAATTTCCTGGAATGTTTTACGCGCCTGCCCATCAGCGGCAGCCAGATCGGTTTTCAGATGGCTGAACAGCAGTTCCAGCGCCTCTTCATTACGACCAACCTGATGCAGCTGCAGTGCCAGCTGGCTGGCCAGCGCGGCATCGGCAGGGTTGGCGGCGACATGCTGCTGTAGCTGCTGAATTTCCGGAGTATCCGCGGCCTGCTTCAGCAGTTCAATCTGCGCCACCAGCCCCTGATAACGGGTATCCTGATCCTGCAGAGGGATGGTTTTCAGCACCACCTCGGCATCTTCGGAACGTTTTAAGATAATCAGCGTTTCGGCTAGCAATAAGCCAATTTCGCTGTTCTGACCGGAGAGCTGCCAGGCCTCTTTCAGCAGCGGCAGGGCTTCATCATGTTTGCCTTCGGCCATCAGGGCCGCCGCCTGCTGCGCTTTTAGCTCTTCTTCGCGCGGCAGCACTTTATCCAGCAGGGCGCGGACTGCCTCTTCCGGCTGCGGCCCCTGGAAGCCATCAACCGGCTGACCGTTCTGGAACAGATAAACCGTTGGGATGGCGCGCAGGCCAAACTGCGAGGCGATCATCTGCTCGGCGTCGCAGTCCAGTTTTGCCAGAATGAACTGACCGTTGTACTGGGCCGCAAGCTTCTCAAGCACCGGCGTCAGCTCCAGACAGTGCTGACTTCGTTCAGACCAAAAGTAGAACAGCACCGGTTTGGTCATCGACTGTTCAAGGGTCTGGTGCAGGTTTGCTTCGGTAATGTTGACAATATTCTGTACGGACATGCGGCATTCTCTGTTATGAGTTTTTATTTACATGGGGGCGTGGCGCGTGGCTTCAACTCAGCCCTGTAAAATTTTGTCCATCATCCGGCCAGGCAGCAGGCGCTTCAGCAGGCCAACGGCATGGGTCACCAGCGTGACCGGATAACGCATTTTCGGGTTTTTGCTCTCAAAAGCATGGCGCACTTTGGCGACCACCGCCTCCGGTCCCAGCGTAAAACGCGCGGCAATACCGGGATTTTCTACCGGCTTGTCGGCCTGGGTCTGGTTAACGTTGTCGGTAAAGCGGGTGCGGATGGGGCCCGGCTCAATCAGGCTCACCTTAATCCCGCTGTGGCGTAACTCCATGCGCAGCGCATCCGACCAGGCTTCCAGCGCGTATTTGCTGGCGGCATAAGCCCCACGGCCCGGCGTGGAGATCAGCCCCATCACCGAGGAGGTCATCACAATCCGCCCTTCGCCGTGCGGCAGCATGGCGGGCAGCAGGCGCATGGTGAGCTGATGGACACCAAAAAAGTTGGCGGAAAATTGCTGTTCAAGCTTTTCGCGGGTGACTGTCTGCAGCGGGCCATAAACGCCGAAACCGGCGTTGTTAAACAGCCCGTACAGACGATTATTGGTAAGCGCGATCACCTCATCGGCGGCGCGCTCAATGCTGTCGGCACAATCCAAATCCAACTGCACACCGGTAAAACCCATCCCGTTCATCCGTTCAACGTCTTCGGGTTTGCGGCAGGCGGCCAGCACCCAGAATCCCTGGCGCTTCAGTTCAAGGGCGCTTTCAAGGCCAATTCCGCTGGAACATCCTGTTATTAAGACCGATTTTTGCATAACTTTACCTGTCAGGATCTCCGCTGAATTACGAGTCATGTTTAACTAAAGGAGCCAGCCGGGTCGCCATCCAGTCGGCAATAAACGGCTGTGCGTCCCGGTTGGGGTGAATACCGTCATCCTGCATCCACTGCGGCTTCAGGTAGACCTCTTCCATAAAAAAGGGCAGCAGCGGAACATCGAACTCTTTGGCAAGCTTCGGATATATCGCGCTGAAGGCTTCATTATACCGACGACCGTAGTTGGCGGGCAGGCGAATTTGCATCAACAGCGGCTGCGCATTGGCCGCGCGGATATCCTGCAAAATTTTGCGCAGGGTCTGCTCCGTCTGTTGGGGCTGGAAACCGCGCAGACCGTCATTGCCGCCGAGCTCCACCAGCACCCAGCGCGGTTGATGCTGCTTCAGCAGGGCCGGGAGGCGCGACAGCCCCTGCTGGGAGGTATCGCCGCTGATGCTGCCATTGATCACCGACGTTTTGGTCTGCCATTTATCGTTCAGCAGGGCAGGCCAGGCGGCACTGGCTGCCATCCGGTAGCCCGCGCTGAGGCTATCGCCCAGAATTAATAACGTGTCCGCCGCCGCGGCACGAAATGTCATCAGAATCAGAAACAGGAAGGGCAAATGCCAGCGGAAAACATTGTTGAAGTTCAACATCTTAAGAAGTCCGTGGGTCAGGGTGAGCACGAGCTTTCCATCCTTACCGGAGTTGAACTCATTGTCAAACGCGGGCAGAGCATCGCCCTGATTGGGGAGTCGGGCTCCGGAAAATCCACGTTGCTGGCGATCCTCGCCGGTCTGGATGACGGCAGCAGCGGTGAGGTCCATCTGGTCGGGCAACCGCTGCACAGCCGCGATGAAGAGGCGCGCGCCGCTCTGCGGGCGAAGCACATTGGCTTTGTTTTCCAGTCGTTTATGTTGATACCGACCCTCAATGCGCTGGAGAACGTCGAGCTGCCGGGGCTGCTGCGCGGCGAGAATACCGCCCACAGCCGCGAGAGCGCAAAAGCCCTGCTGGAGCAGCTGGGGCTGGGCAAACGCCTCGATCACCTTCCGGCGCAGCTCTCCGGCGGCGAGCAGCAGCGCGTGGCGCTGGCCCGCGCCTTCAACGGGCGCCCGGACGTGCTCTTTGCCGATGAACCTACCGGCAACCTCGATCGCCAGACCGGGGACAAAATTGCCGATCTGCTCTTTTCCCTGAACCGCGAGCACGGCACCACGTTGATCCTCGTCACCCACGACCCACAGCTGGCGGCCCGCTGCGACCGCCGCCTGCGTCTGGTGAACGGTGAACTGAGGGAGGAAGCATGATTGCCCGCTGGTTCTGGCGCGAATGGCGTTCCCCCTCGCTGCTCATCGTCTGGCTGGCGTTAAGCCTGGCGGTGGCCTGTGTGCTGGCGCTTGGCAGCGTCAGCGATCGGATGGAAAAGGGGCTCAGCCAGCAAAGCCGTGAGTTTATGGCCGGCGACCGGACGCTGCGCAGCTCCCGCGAGGTGCCGCAGGCGTGGCTTGAGGAGGCGAGAAAAGAGGGGCTGAAGGTTAGCGAGCAGCTGAGCTTCCAGACCATGACCTTTGCCGCCGATACGCCGCAGTTGGCGAGCGTAAAGGCTGTCGATGATATTTATCCGATGTACGGCGAACTGCAAACCAACCCGCCGGGCCTGAAACCGGCCCCGGGCACGGTGCTGCTGGCGTCGCGTCTGATGGCGCTGCTGAATTTAAAAACCGGCGACAGCATCGACGTTGGCGATGCCCGGCTTAAAATTGCCGGGGAAGTGATTCAGGAGCCCGACTCCGGGTTTAACCCGTTCCAGATGGCGCCGCGTCTGCTGATGAATACCGCGGATGTGGCCAACACCGGGGCGGTACAGCCCGGGAGCCGCGTCACCTGGCGCATTAAGTTTGGCGGTACACCCGCACAATTAGCGAGTTATGAGAAGTGGCTCCTGCCGCAGCTGAAGCCGGAGCACCGCTGGTCCGGAATGGAGCAGGAAGACGGGGCGCTCGGCAAGTCGCTGGAGCGTTCCCAGCAGTTCCTGCTGCTCTCGGCGCTGCTGACGCTGTTGCTGGCGGTGGCGGCCGTAGCGGTGGCAATGGGTCACTACTGCCGAAGCCGCTACGACCTGGTGGCGATCCTCAAAACCCTGGGAGCGGGCAGAGCGCAGCTGCGCAAGCTGATCGTCGGCCAGTGGCTGATGGTGCTTGCCCTCTCTGCCATCACCGGCGGGGCGATGGGGCTGCTGTTTGAAAAAGTGCTGATGGTGCTGCTCAAGCCGGTGCTGCCTGCCGCCCTGCCACCTGCCAGTCTGTGGCCGTGGCTGTGGGCGATTGGCGCGATGATCGTCATCTCGCTGCTGGTGGGGCTGCGTCCGTACCGCCTGCTGCTGGCGACCCAGCCGCTGCGCGTCCTGCGCAGGGACGTGGTGGCCAGCGTCTGGCCGCTGAAATTTTACCTGCCGGTTATCGTGGCGGTGGTGGTGGTACTGCTCGCCTGGCTGATGGGCGGCAGCATGCTGCTGTGGGCGGTCCTGGCCGGGGCGGTGGTGCTGGCGCTTCTCTGCGGCGTGCTGGGCTGGATGCTGCTCAGCGTGCTGCGCGGGCTGACGGTGAAATCGCTGCCGGTGCGTCTGGCGGTGAATCGCCTGCTGCGCCAGCCGTGGTCGACCCTCAGCCAGCTGTCGGCGTTTTCGCTGTCGTTTATGCTGCTGGCATTGCTGCTGGTGCTGCGCGGCGACCTGCTGGATCGCTGGCAACAGCAGCTCCCGCCGGAGAGCCCGAACTATTTCCTGATCAATATCGCCCCGGAGCAGGTCACGCCGCTGAAGGCGTTCCTGGCTGAGCATCAGATTATCCCCGAGTCGTACTACCCCATCGTGAGGGCGCGCCTGACCCAGATTAACGGCCAGTCCACCGAGGGCCATAAGGATGAATCTCTTAACCGCGAGCTGAACCTGACCTGGCAGGATAAGCGCCCGGATCATAACCCGATCGTCGCCGGTAGCTGGCCGCCAAAAGCGGGGGAAGTGTCGATGGAGGAGGGGCTGGCAAAACGCCTCAACGTCGGGCTGGGCGATACGGTGACCTTTACCGGCGATACCCAGGACTTTAGCGCTAAAGTCACCAGCCTGCGCAAAGTCGACTGGGAGAGTCTGCGGCCGAACTTCTTCTTTATCTTCCCTTCCGGGGCGCTGGACGGACAGCCCCAGAGCTGGCTGACCAGCTTCCGCTGGGAGAACGGCAACGGCATGCTCACCCAGCTTAACCGCGAGTTTCCCACCATCAGCCTGCTGGATATTGGGGCGATCCTCAGACAGGTCGGGCAGGTGCTGGAGCAGGTAAGCCGGGCGCTGGAGGTGATGGTGGTGCTGGTAACGATTTGCGGCATCCTGCTGCTGCTGGCCCAGGTGCAGGTCGGAATGCGTCAGCGCCATCAGGAGCTGGTGGTCTACCGCACCCTGGGGGCGGGTAAAAAGCTGCTGCGTACCACACTGTGGAGCGAGTTTGCCCTGCTGGGGCTGGTGGCAGGCCTGGTGGCGGCCATTGGCGCTGAAACCGCGCTGGCGGTATTGCAAACCCGGGTGTTCGACTTCCCGTGGGAGCCGGACTGGCGGCTGTGGGCGATCCTGCCGCTCTGCGGGGCGGTGATGCTCTCTCTGTGCGGCGGCTGGCTGGGGGCCCGTTTATTGAAAGGCAAAGCCCTGTTCCGGCAGTTCTCCGGCTAATTCCCCTCCGTAATCGTCACGCACCGGTTTTTATACCGGTGCGTGACGCCTAAGTAGCATAAAAAAGATAACTCTTTGAATTTTAGTGGCACAAATCATTAAAAACCGGACAACACAGCCGGATAAATCCTGGTTAATATTCACCTGCTAAATAAATGGCAGTGTGTCTATTAAGGAAAAATAATGACCATAACTAAAAAAGCGCTGGCGGTAGCGATCGGCGCAGCAGTGGCATTGGCATCTTTTGCATCCCAGGCTGAAATCACCGTACTGAAGCAGGATCCGCAGGCGGGTGACCCGCTGAGCCGCCTGAATTTCACCGTTGGCGGCAGTATTCGTCCTCAGTTCCAGAACATGACCGGTGACGACGGCAAGAACAGCTACAAGCGTAACGGCTTTGACGGCGGCACCCGCTTCCGTTTCGCAGCAGATTACTACCTGTTTGATGACATCAGCTGGATCAGCTACTACGAGCTGGGCGTTAACATTCCGGCCCAGTTCGACTGGGACAATCACCATGCCGACGGCGCGCATGACACCTCCCGCCGTATGCTCTACACCGGCCTGAAGAGCGACACCTGGGGCACCCTGACCTTCGGTCAGCAGAACAGCGTTTATTACGATGTGGTTGGCGCGAAAACCGATATCTGGGACTACGACATGATCGGTCAGGCACCGGGTAACGGCATCAACGGCGACTACGACGGTTCTTACCGTTCACGCCAGATGCTGAAGTACAAGAAAACCCTCGGCGATGCTGACATCTATGCCTCTTACCTGTTCGAAGACAGCGAATATCTGCCGGGCAACGGCCTGCGTTACAAGCGTAAAGGCGGCGGTTCACTGGGTCTGGATTATCGTCTGACCACCGATCTGACCTGGGGCGCAGCCTGGAACTACACCCGCGCCGACATGCGTAACCCGGATAACGGCGACAGCAAGTCCTGGGATCAGAACATCCTCGGTACCGCGCTGAGCTGGACCCCGGATAACTGGACCTTCTCCGCAGGCGGCGGCTGGTATCAGAACTTTATGACCAGCAAAAAAGTGTCGGTAAACGACTACTTCGCGGGCGACGCGTGGGGTATTGAGTACTTCGCGGGCTATAAATTCCCGATTGGTCAGTATGCGGTGAAATCCATCCAGCCTTACTTCATGGGTGACCGCATTGAAACCATGAATGGCCGTAACTACCAGCGCATCGATAACGGCGTGGGTATCAGCTTCCAGCTGGATTACGGTTTCCGTGTAGACTACGAGCACGTGTTTACTTCAAGCACCGACGATCTGGGCGATATGAACCTGGTGCGTCTGCGCTACGACTTCTAAATTCTTTGTTCCCCCGGTGGCGCTACGCTTACCGGGGCTACAAAATCGCGCGAAACATGTAGGCCGGATAAGCGTTAGCGCATCCGGCTTTTTTCAGCGATTCAGCCACCCGGCAACGTCTTCAAACGTCCCGCGATAAACAATCTTCTCCGCTTTCTTTTCAAGCTGATAGCGATACATCGGGTCGTAATAGTCATTCAGAAGCGGCACAAGCCAGGCGAAATGCGCCTCGGTGCTGCCGGTGCGCTGTTGTTCATCCAGGGCACTCTCCAGCAGGGCGGTAAATTCGGCAAAACGCTGTAACCCCAGCCGACGCCGGATAGCAAACAGGCCGTGGTGCAGGTACTCGCCGTACTCAATCCAGCCCGCCTCTTCACCCCGCGCGGTGCGAAAGGCCTGCCACATCTGCTCGAAATACTCCTCCCGCAGACGCTCCAGTCGCACCTCGAACGGATCCTCGACTACCGCAATCGGTGACTGCACCATGCGATCGCGCAGACACTCCGGCAGGTGGTTAGAGCCAATCATCCGGCCTTCGTCTTCCAGCACCCAGCGCGCGGCGTCTTTTTTCAGCAGCTCTACCGCGAGATAGTTTTCAAAGCTGGCCTGCGAAAGCTGCGGCGTTAGCGTGCGGCCAAACGACGAACCGCGATGATGCGCCAGCCCTTCAAGATCGATCCCGTCCGGACGGGCCTTCACCAGCAGGGTCTTGCCGCTGCCGGTACAGCCGCCAATCAGCACGGTCGGTTTTTGCACCTGCTCAACGGTGACCTGTATCGCCGCCTGACGCAGCGCCTTATAACCGCTGCGGATCAGCGGATAATCAACGCCTGCCGCTTTCAGCCATGCCTGCACGATATGCGAGCGCTGCCCGCCCCGGGCGCAGCAGAGATAACCCTGGGGTTGCACAAGGCAGGCGGTGCGCCAGGCCTCAAGGCGCTGGTCGCGCGTCTCCCCGCTCACCAGTCGATGGCCGAGCGCAAGCGCGGCCTCCGGCCCCTGGCGTTTATAACAGGTGCCCACGGCGGCGCGTTCGTCGTCGTTCATTAACGGCAGATTGATCGCCGCAGGCATAGCGCCCTGGGCAAATTCCACGGGCGCGCGCACGTCGATTATCGGCGTGTCGGCGGCAAGTATGGCGCGGTAGTCCGTCCCATCGTTCATAAAGATCCCTCAAAACAGCGATGGGCAGGATTTTACGCCGGGGAAGGGGAAGGTCAACTCCCCGGCGGTAGGACTTAACTCAGCGTTGCCTGCGCCCAGGCGATGCCGCTGGCGTACTCCGGCGGTAAGAGGGGCACAATGGCTTCGAGCGTGGCGCTCAGGCGGGGGATATCGCTGTCATTCAGGTTCAGGTGGCCGACCTTGCGCCCCGGACGAACCTCTTTGTCATACCAGTGCAGATGCACCAGCGGCAGTTTCAGCCAGTCGTAGTTCAGATCGGTGCCGATCAGGTTGATCATCACCGACGGGCTGTTGACCACTGGCTGCGGCAGCGGCAACCCGGTAATGGCGCGCAGGTGCAGCTCAAACTGGCTGATGGATGCACCGTTCTGCGTCCAGTGGCCGCTGTTGTGCACGCGCGGTGCCAGCTCGTTGATCAGCAGGCCGTCCGGCGTGACAAAGCACTCCATCGCCATCACGCCGACGTAGCCCAGCTCCTGCATGATGGCAGAGAGCATGCTTTCGGCCTGCGCCTGCTGGGCCGCATTGGCCTGCGGGAAGACCACGCTGGTGCGCAGAATGCCGTCCTGATGCAGGTTGTGGGTCAGGGGATAAAAGACGGTACTGCCGTCGTGGGCGCGGGCACCCACCAGCGACACTTCGCCGCTGAAGTTAATGCCCTGCTCAACGATGCATTCGCCGTAGCACTCGTCCGGCAGCTGGTCGGTTTCACCGGCGCGCAGACGCCACTGGCCGCGTCCGTCATAGCCGCCAACGCGGCGCTTGACGATCGCCAGCTCGCCCAGGGTGGCAAATACGCCTGGCCACTGGCCTTTTTCCGTCAGCAGCTGCCACGGCGCGGTGGCGAGGTGCAGATCGTCGAACAGCTGCTTTTGCGTCAGACGGTCGGCAATAATGGGGAACACATCGCGGTTTACAAACGCATTGTGGCGAGCCAGCTCCCGGGTCAGGGCAGTTTCCGGCCAGCGCTCAATCTCTGCGGTGATCACGCTCTGCTGAAAGGGCACGGCTTCGGGTTCATCATCCAGCCCGACCGGCCAGACGCTGATCCCGAGCGGTTCACCGGCCTGACGCAGCATGCGGCCTAACTGACCGTTACCGAGGACGCAAACCTGCTTCATGCCGCACCTCGCGGGTCCGGGTTCTCCAGCACCTCGTCGGTCTGGGCGGTACGCCACGCGACCAGGCGCTGATACAGTGCTTTATCGTGAGTTGCGAGGATCTGTGCGGCCAGCAGGGCGGCATTAGCGGCACCCGCTTTCCCAATCGCCAGCGTTCCCACCGGAATGCCGCGCGGCATTTGCACGATGGAGTAGAGGCTGTCGACGCCGCTCAGGGCAGCGCTTTGTACCGGGACGCCGAGCACCGGCACCAGAGTTTTGGCGGCAATCATGCCGGGCAGATGCGCGGCCCCGCCGGCACCGGCAATAATCACCTGATAGCCGTTCTCTTCCGCGCCTTCGGCGAAGCTGAACAGTTTATCGGGGGTGCGGTGTGCGGAGACCACTTCAACGTGGTGAGGAACATTCAGGATGTCAAAGATTTCGGCGGCAAACTGCATGGTAGCCCAGTCGCTTTTGGACCCCATCACGATGGCGACACGCGCCGGATTATTGCTGGAAGACATGCGGCTAAAAACTCCTGTGAGGCGCTATTCTCGGCTTTTAAGGTGACAAAGAATAGCACGATATACAGGCAAGGAAAACGGTTGCGTGCGCGTAGTTAGCGCTCTTTTGGCTCGTTGCTATCTGATGAAATACGTTGGTTATGGGCTTTGGTCGCGCTGGCGAAAAAGGTAAAAGCGAGCACCAGGCCCCAGGGCAGCATGAAAATACTTATGATCAACATATAGGTTTGCACGAAGCGGTCATCATGTGGCCGCGTACACAAAAGGTATATCGCATAAAAATAGAGTAGCCATAATAAAACCGCGAACCACAACACAGTGAGCGAGCCGAAGGAGATAAACGCCACACCGAAAAAGCTGACCACAATCGGGGCGATTACCGCGATAACCATTCCCCAGATAAGAGGCTGATCCCATTTTTGCATGTTCGTTCCCTGAGGTTAATTTTGCTGAAAATTAACCTGGCGGCTAAAGGGAAAGACAGAACTTCTGACGCTGAAAGGATATTTTCGGAATAGTGCGTGCAGAGGGACTAAAAAGGGAAATGAAGCAGCTCAATGTCTTCTGGCGTGACCTTCACCATCGAACCTTCTCTGTGCCATGCGCCGAGAACCACGCGATAAGCGGCCTTGCCGTTGACGTCTGAGTGATGGACGGCAGGGCGATGGGTATGGCCGTGGATGAGCCACTGTACCTGGTGTTTTTCCATTACGCTGACGACGGCCTGCGGATTCACATCCATGATGGTCAGGGATTTACTGCTGTTGGCAGCTTTGCTGCCGGCGCGCATCTTCGCCGCAATGCGGCTGCGGATAAACAGCGGCAGGGCGAGAAACAGGGTCTGGATCCAGGGGGTGTGCACTTTGGCGCGAAATGCCAGATAACCGGTATCGTCGGTGCAGAGCGTATCGCCATGCATGATCAGAATTTTACGGCCATACAGGTCAAGGACGGTCTCTTCCGCCAGTAGGGTCATGCCGCAATCGCGGGCGTAGCGCTTGCCGAGCAGAAAGTCGCGGTTACCGTGAATAAAGAAGCAGGGGACGCCGGAATCCACCAGGGTTTTGATGGCGGCTGCTATCTCGCGGTGAAGCGGGTTGGGGTCGTCGTCGCCAATCCAGGCTTCGAACAGATCCCCCAGGATGTAAAGCGCATCGGCGTGCCGGGCTTCACCCTGTAAAAAACGCAGAAAACCGGCGGTGATCGCCGGTTCTTCTGTTTGCAGATGCAGATCTGCAATAAAGAGTGTCGCCACGAATTATTCGCTGACGGTCACGCTTGTGATCACGACGTCTTCTTTTGGAACGTCCTGGTGCATACCGCTGCGGCCGGTAGAAACGCCTTTGATCTTCTCAACCACGTCCATGCCTTCAACCACTTCTGCGAACACGCAGTAGCCCCAACCCTGCAGGCTTTCGCCGGAGAAGTTCAGGAAGTCGTTGTCAGCCACGTTGATGAAGAATTGCGCGGTGGCGGAGTGTGGCGCCTGAGTACGGGCCATTGCCAGCGTACCGCGGGTGTTTTTCAGACCGTTGTTGGCTTCGTTTTTGATCGCCGCTTTGGTCTCTTTCTGGTTCATACCAGGTTCAAAACCGCCGCCCTGGATCATAAAGCCGTTAATCACACGGTGGAAAATGGTGTTGTTGTAGAAACCTTCGCGGCAGTAGTCCAGGAAGTTTTTAACTGTTTCAGGCGCTTTGTCATCAAAGGTCTTGATTACGATATCGCCATGATTAGTGTGGAAAGTAACCATTTTTGCATCCTGTTCCGTTATAGTGGTGCTTCGACCCCTCGGGGGGCCACAATAAGCGCTTGTTATAGCATAACCTCACGGCGCGATCACCTTGCATTGTTAGCGGCTTCGGGTTTGAATTACGGTTACACGCTTCATCCATTTAAATGATTTTGCGTGTAGAATACGCCGTTTTCACCCACACACGTCTCACATGGAATCTTCGATGTTAAAAATCTTCAACACACTGACGCGCCAAAAAGAGGAATTCAAACCTATTCATGCCGGGGAAGTCGGCATGTACGTGTGTGGTATTACCGTTTACGATCTCTGTCATATCGGCCATGGCCGTACCTTTGTCGCTTTTGATGTGGTGTCACGCTATTTGCGTTTCCTCGGGTACAACCTTAAGTATGTACGCAATATCACCGATATCGACGACAAAATTATCAAGCGTGCTAACGAGAACGGCGAAAACTTCGTCGCCTTAGTCGATCGCATGATCGCCGAAATGCACAAGGATTTTGATGCGCTGAATATCCTGCGCCCGGATCTGGAGCCGCGCGCCACGCACCATATCCCGGAGATCATTGAGATCACCGAACAGCTGATCGCCAAAGGTCACGCCTACGTGGCAGACAACGGTGACGTGATGTTCGACGTGCCGACCGATCCGCATTACGGTCAGCTCTCCCGTCAGGATCTGGATCAGCTCCAGGCCGGTGCCCGCGTTGACGTGGTTGACGTGAAGCGCAACCCGATGGACTTCGTGCTGTGGAAGATGTCCAAAGAGGGTGAGCCGAGCTGGCCATCGCCGTGGGGCGCAGGCCGTCCGGGCTGGCACATCGAATGTTCGGCCATGAACTGCAAACAGCTGGGTAACCATTTCGATATTCACGGCGGCGGTTCAGATTTGATGTTCCCGCACCATGAAAACGAAATTGCCCAGTCCACCTGCGCTCATGATGGCGAGTACGTGAACTACTGGATGCACTCCGGGATGGTGATGATTGACCGCGAGAAGATGTCCAAATCGCTGGGCAACTTCTTCACCGTGCGCGACGTGCTGAAGTACTACGATGCTGAAACCATCCGCTACTTCCTGATGTCCGGCCACTATCGCAGCCAGCTGAACTACAGCGAAGAGAACCTCAAGCAGGCGCGTTCTGCGCTGGAGCGTCTGTACACCGCGCTGCGCGGAACCGACACCTCAGTCGCAGCAGCCGGTGGCGAGGCGTTCGAAGCCCGTTTTGTCGAAGCAATGAACGACGACTTCAACACCCCGGAAGCCTACTCGGCGCTGTTTGATATGGCTCGTGAAGTGAACCGCCTGAAAGGTGAAGATGCGCATGCCGCTAACGCGCTGGCGTCCCATATGCGCAAGCTGGCGGGCGTGCTGGGTCTGCTGGAGCAGGAGCCGGAAGTCTTCCTGCAGAGCGGTGCGCAGGCGGATGACGGTGAAGTAGCGGAGATTGAAGCGCTGATTAAAGCCCGTCTGGAAGCCCGTCAGGCGAAAGACTGGGCCGCAGCCGATGCCGCGCGTAACCGTCTCACCGAGATGGGGATCATTCTGGAAGATGGCCCGCAGGGCACCACCTGGCGCCGTAAGTAAGTCCGTTACGCCGGGTGGCGCTGCGCTTACCCGGTCTACAAAAACACGAACGTAGGCCGGGTAAGGCGTAGCCGCACCCGGCTTTTCTTTTACCGCCGTTTCCACCACAACAATCCCATCAGCACCATCCCCGGCAGCCACACCCACAGCAGTTCCGAAAGAATCACCTGATGCCCGTAGGGCGTCATGTAGCGCGACAGCGCAAAGGGCGCGACCTTGATCACCTGCCAGGGCGCAAAGAAGCGTTCATCCGACCACGGCCACAGCCAGCCGACCCCTTTCCCGCCCGTCGTCACCGAATCCAGCAGGCTGTGCGACAGCAGCGACACCGTTAAAAACAGCCAGCAGCGCACCAGCCCGGCCCTGAACCATCGTCGTCCAATCAACACACAAAGTAACGGCACCACAAAGGCGAACAGCAGGGAGTGGGTAAAGCCGCGGTGACCAAAAATATTGCCGTAGGCGACGCCGAACTTAAACGACAGCACGTCGGCATCCGGCAACATGGCGAGGACAACCCCGGCGAACAGCAGGCGAGGGGGAATAACCCGGGTGCCCAGCCCTAAGCCGAGGCAAATCGGCACAGCGGCATGGGTAATGATGGTTGGCATAACGATTATCCATGGTAAATCATGGAAATATAGCAGAGCACGGCGAAACTCCGTGCCGGGCGTAAATCTGAATTACGCCGATTCCCGGGCGATCAGCTGCCCCGACAGGGTAATGCGCTGGGTTTGTAGCTCAGGCTCTTTCAGCTTGCGGATCATCAGCCCCGCCGCCTGACGGCCCGTCTCTTCACTGGCGGAAGAGACATAGGTAAAGGACGGGGAGGTGAGATTAACGTGCAGCATATCCTCAAACCCCACCAGCGCCACCTGCTGGGTCAGAAACACATCTTTGCCCACCGTGCGGCCCACATGATGAATGCCGGAGATGGAACCGAGCATCGCATCCGGGGAGTGGCAGAGCAGGGCGGTAATGGTGTTGTTTTTCTCCAGTAGCTGACGGGTGGCGAAACTCGCCGCCTGGGTATCGTCGCGGCAGGCCGGAGCGGATTCCTCGCGGAACACCAGCCCGTTTTGCGTCATCGCGCTGCGAAAACCCAGCAGGCGCTGCTCGCGGATCCGATCCCCTTCCGTGCCGCCGATATAGGCGATATTGCGATGGCCGCGCTCAATCAGATAGCGGGTCGCCAGATGCGCCGCCTGGCGGTTATCGCGCATCACCAGATTGCAGGTCTCATCCAGCAGCGACTGCGACACCGCAACCAGCGGCAGCGGGCACTGGCGGATCAACGCCGGAAGGGCGGCATGGCGGGTGTCTGATGCCAGATAGATCACCCCGGCGACGCCCTGCTGCTTAAAGGAGAGCAGGCAGCGCTCCAGGTGTTCGCCGTCGTTCAGCGGTTGGCCGAGAAACACCATAAAGCCCTGCTTCTCCAGCTCCTGGACGATGCTCGCCATCACCTTGATGGAAAAGCTGTCGCTGAAATCCCGCAGGATTAGCCCGATCAGATTGGAGGTGTTGGCGCGGAGGTTGGCGGCGGCCACGTTATGCACATAGCCCAGGGCGGTGATGGCGGCGTGGACTTTTTCAATCGTCGCCTCGGAGATCTTTCCTTTCTGACGCAGGACCAGCGAGACGGTGGAGACCGAAACCCCTGCCTCTCTGGCGACATCAATGATGCTGACCTTCTTCACATCTTCTCCCTGAAATGCCTGATAAGACAACGTCTCCCGTAAGAGTACAGGAGACGTGTCGGTCAGGCAGCTTATTATTTACCGATCATCGTGGACATCGTCTGGGCGATAAACTGTGCCCGGGCACCAAAGATAACCTGAATGCCGGAGTCACCGACGAAGACCACGCCGCGTGCGCCGAGGCCGTTCAGACCATCTTTATCCACCATCTCGCTCTTCGCCACTTCCAGACGCAGGCGGGTGATGCAGGAGCCGACGGAGTCGATGTTCTGCGCGCCGCCCAGCAGGCCGATGATTTCGGTAGCGATTTCGGTGTCGGTTTTATCATCCGCGTTGGCCGTCACTTCGGTGCGGCCCGGCGTTTTCACGTCGAAGCGACGGATCACGAAGCGGAAGGTGAAGTAGTAAATCAGCGCCATCGGGATACCGATGATAATGGCGTTGAGGAAGTTGGTCTGGTAGCCGTTAAACGACGGCAGGATCCCGAACGACAGGTAGTCGATAAAGCCCGCCGAGAAGGACTTGGCGATATGCGCATGCATCAGGTACATGGTCATGTACGCCAGGCCTGCCATGATGGCGTTAAAGACGTAGAGGATCGGCGCCACGAAGATAAAGGTGAACTCTACCGGCTCGGTGATCCCCGTCAGGAAGCAGGTCAGTGCCGCAGAGAACAGGATACCGGCAGCGATCTTTTTGTTTTTGGTGTGGGCTTCGTGGTACATCGCCAGACAGGCCGCAGGCAGCGCGAACAGCATCAGCGGGAACTCGCCCTGCATGAACTTACCGGCGTTCTGGTAGGTGTCGCTGCTGAAGGATTTGGTGCCTTCTTCCAGCATTTTGAACCAGATGGTCTGGTCGCCGTGGATCACCTGGCCCGCCTGGGTGGTGTAATCCCCGAACGAGTACCAGAAAGACGGATACCAGATGTGGTGCAGACCCAGCGGGATCAGCGCACGTTCCACCAGACCAAAGATAAAGGTCGATGCCGCCTGGTTATCGCCGTTGACGACCACTGACAGCGCATCGATGCCGGCCTGGATATGTTGCCAGATATAGGGCAGCAGCAGGCCCATCACGAACGACAGGAACGCCGTTGCAATGGCGACAAAACGCTTCCCGGAGAAGAAGCCGAGGAATTCCGGCAGCTGCATGGTATGGAAGCGGTTGTAACACCAGGCGGCGAGAATACCGCACAGCAGGCCGCCAAAGACGCCCATCTGCAGCGTCGGGATGCCCACCACCATGGCGTATTTCCCGCCCTGAGAGGCCATCTCCGGCGTAATGCCGAGCACGGTGCCGATGGTAATGTTGGTGACAAATACCGCCACCGCCGCCGACAGCGCCGCGATACCGGATTCAGATGCCAGGCCGACGGCCGAACCGATGGCGAAAAGCATTGGCAGGTTATCAAAAATGACGCCGCCCGCGTTCATCATCAGCGGCAGATGGAACTTATCCCCGAAGGCCAACAGCAGGCCCGCAGCGGGAAGCAGTGAGATCGGCAGCATTAAGGCGCGACCAATCATCGATAATTTCGACAGCGATTTAACAAACCCTGATATCAGACTCATGCTGATTTCCCCCGAGTGCGCTCTGTGAGCGCTGTTATAGTGAGTAGAACGTTTTAGTAGAACGTTCTACTTATCGTGAGGAAAGCCTGAAAATCGCGCAACTTAATTTTCACATTTCAACAGATGAAATAGTGATTATTTGAAGTTGATCGATAATTAACCGTGATAGGTGTGGGGGATATTGAGGGGAATTGCCGGGTGGCGGCTGCGCCTTACCCGGCCTACAAACTGTCAGGAGAGGGTTTTTGTAGGCCCGGCAAGCGAAGCGCCGCCGGGCATCAGACGACTCAGGTCGTCACGGTCACGCTCTGCCCTTCAAAACTCACGGTCTGACCCGCGACAATCTTGCAGCGCTTGCGGGTTTCCACCACGCCGTCGACCTTCACCAGACCGTCAGCAATAACGATCTTGGCCTGGGCGCCGCTCTCGCTCCAGCCTTCCAGCTTCAGCAGATCGCACAGCTCAACGTGCGGGTGTTTACCTAATGAAAAAGTCGCCATCTTACGCTTCCTCTACGTCGTGATACTCAACGCATGCCTGCAGGGTGTTTTCAATCAGGGTCGCGACGGTCATAGGACCCACGCCGCCCGGAACCGGGGTGATGTAAGAGGCGCGCGCTGCGGCATCTTCGTAAACCACATCGCCCACCACTTTGCCGCTCTCCAGACGGTTGATCCCCACGTCCACCACAATCGCGCCTTCCTTGATCCACTCGCCCGGAATAAAGCCCGGCTTGCCCACGGCCACGATCAGCAGGTCGGCATTTTCGACATGCTGGCGCAGGTTTTTGGTAAAGCGGTGGGTGACGGTGGTGGTGCAGCCGGCCAGCAGCAGCTCCATGCTCATCGGGCGGCCAACGATGTTGGACGCGCCAATCACCACGGCGTTCAGGCCGTAGGTGTCGATGTTATAACGCTCCAGCAGCGTGACGATGCCGCGCGGCGTGCACGGACGCAGACGTGGAGCACGCTGGCACAGACGGCCGACGTTGTACGGATGGAAACCGTCCACGTCTTTGTCTGGCGCGATACGTTCCAGCACTTTTACGTTGTCGATGCCCGCAGGCAGCGGCAGCTGGACCAGGATGCCGTCAATCTCTTTATCGGCGTTCAGGGTATCAATCAGCTCAAGCAGCTCTGCTTCGGAGGTGGTTTCCGGCAGATCATAAGAGCGAGAGAGAAAGCCCACCTCTTCGCATGCTTTGCGTTTGCTGCCGACATAAATTTGTGAAGCCGGGTTACTGCCGACCAACACAACAGCCAGCCCGGGAGCGCGTTTTCCTGCGGCCCGACGTGCTGCCACTTTTTCCGCAACCTCAGAGCGCACCTGCTGCGCAATCGTTTTACCGTCAATAATCTTTGCTGCCATCAGAGAGAAGATTCCATCTGTAAGGAGTGAAAGGGGGGATGAGCATATTTTGTCAGAAGCGCGCGCTGCTGTCAGTCACACTTTGCGGATTTTCCTGTTAAGCGGGCCTGTTGCCAGCCATCGATATGAACTACAAGAGGATTGTACTAAAATGCATTGACTCAACGGTCATTGACCGTATAATTCCACGCGCTTCACCACTGCGAAGACATTCTTCTCCGTGCGCCCTTAGCTCAGTTGGATAGAGCAACGGCCTTCTAAGCCGTAGGTCAAAGGTTCGAATCCTTTAGGGCGTACCATTTCAAATCAAGCGCTTACTTAATCCCTCCCGCTTCGACTTTTTCCTCATGGGACATATTTGGGACATCAATCCCGAAAATCGAGTCAATTTGAATACACGCTTAACTTGTTCATGCGGTCTGGCGATCGGCATATATCGGGAATACACACCATAGCGCTGTTTATTTGTTCCGCCGATAACGTGGATTTCGTTTGTGACGTGGTCAGGTAAACAAAAGCCCCGAAATAGCGGGGGAAGGATATCCATGAAAACAAAGCAATTACTGCTGTTTGTGCTCTTTATTTTTGCGCAATGTACTCATGCTCAGGAACACTACAATTTTGAAGATGTAAAACCTGCAGTTGTTGAATTCTTTAAGCACGGGGCAGGGAATCCTGATGGTTGCGATATGCTCCAGGAGCAGCTCGCAAAAAATCCAAAGGATGAGCAAACAAGAAAAATGATGATTGGTTTCTGTGATAGCGACTTAGATACAACCAAGCCAGTCACTTTCACAGAAATGTTTGTGCATGATTCTGAAGGGCATCCATTTGTTTGCGGCATCATTTCTGGTCAGACTCAACTGGGACGAAAAATAGGCGCGCGTTTTATTGCTGCCGAACCATATCATTTGGTTCTGGGCTTCAAGTATTCACGACGACCGATAGCTTACGCGACGGGTGATGGTTTTTTGGTCGATGAATATCGTTCTCAGGTGAAAGCCTTCAATGAACTTTATGCAAAAGTATGCAGCTGAATTAAATACCCCTTTGTTTATCCTTCAGTTCGATAACGCCCTGGCACTCAGCGCACGTCTGGCAACCGGGAACGGCAGCGCGCCGTGCCCTGGACAGCCTGCTTAGGCATGTTGACGATCTGGTCGTCAGGGCGGCAACCACGACAGGATCTTATTTGAATCCCCTGTCTTATCGCGACTGACCTCCCGCCAGGTGACGCTGTTCAATATTATGCTGGCAACCTGACCCGCATCTGTATAATACCGGCGAACGCGTGCTTTCAGCCTCGCGCTGAGGTCGGGTAAGTATTAAGAGGGAATGATGTCCGGTATTGCGTATTATTATGAACACCAGCAGATAAGCAGCCCGCAACAAGTGGCCACGCTATCGGCACAGTCGCCCTCTGCCGGGATGACGCAGACCAGCGTACCCGCCTCCTTTTCGCAGTTAACGCATTCTTCGCAGCCGATCATCGCTCAGCCTGCGACACGCCCAGCGCAACCCGCCGACCGCCGCCAGGTATCGATTGCCGCCACGCCCGCCTCGTTTGAGCAGCTGGGGCAATACGCCAGCCTGCAGGGGTGGAGTGAAAATCAGCTTGCGCTGATGAAACGCTTACCTCAGTACCGGAACAGCCGCACCGGGCCCGCGTGGTCGCCGGTCGGAGGCATCCGTGGGATCCGTAATAACAACCCCGGCAATCTGGAAGCCAGCTGGGCCTTTACCTGGCAGGGACAGAATGGCACCGACGGGCGTTTTGCCACCTTTGCCTCCCCGGAACACGGCATCCGCGCGCTGGGCGTAAACCTGCTCGCCTACCAGCGGCGCGGGCTGGATACCATCAGTAAAATTATCTCCCGCTGGGCACCGCCGCAGGACAATAACAATACCAACGCATATATCCAGAACGTCAGCCAGGCGCTTGGCGTCTCACCGACTACCCGGCTGGATGTGGCCTCGCCCGCGGTCTTAACCGCGTTGAGTAAGGCCATTATTCATCAGGAGAATGGGGACGTGCCCTTTTCCGATGAGACGATTGCGAGCGGGATATCATCGGCGCTGGGAATGGCGGCGCTGTCGGACAGCCCAACGCCGGTATTGAAAGTGTCAGCTGGCGAGCACGCGATCGCGGGCAATGATCTGATGGATAAGCTCACTGGCCGGTAGCGGCTTGAAGAAATAGTATCCCTGTAAAAAATCGATCTGCTTTCGGCGTAAATAGTCGGCCTGCACTTTGGTCTCCACCCCTTCGGCAATGATCTTCAGGCGCATGTTTTTCGCCAGGTCGATCACGCTGTCTACCAGCCGCGTATCGCCATTCCCACCAATCTGGCTGACAAACAGCTTATCAATCTTAATAAATTCAGGATTGAGGGCTGAGATATAGGACAGATTTGAATAGCCGGTGCCAAAGTCATCCAGCGCCAGCGAAATATTGGCCTGGCGCAATGCGGCAAACCAGTTACTCAGCTGCGGCGTGAAATGCAGCGGATGCCGCTCGGTGATCTCCACCACCACGTGGCTCTGATTGGCATTGAATTTACTCAGCATGTCGCGGGTATCATATTCAAAACCAGGATCGAGACAGTTTTGCGCGCTGATGTTAATACAGATATAGGTCCCGACCGGGAAGCGGTGGATCTGATCCTGCAGATCGGCAATCACCTGCTGCATCAGCTGGTGGGTCAGGGGAACGATCAGATCGTGCTTTTCCGCCAGCGGAATAAACGCATCGGGTGCCACAGCCCCGTACAGCGGATGGCGCCAGCGGGCCAGCACTTCGATCCCGGCAATTTGACCGGTGCTGGCGTTCATAAAGGGCTGGTAAAAGGGCACAATCTGCCGGTGTGCAATCGCCGTGCGTAGCGCGCTGGCTGAGGCGCTAAACTGCCCCGAAAAATAGCGGGCTAACCTGGCATTCAGGCTGGCCCGCAGATTGTGAATGTTAATCATGGTCAGTTTCACCGCGGCCTGGGTCAGGCAACCGGAAAACCGGTGGCCTGACAGGGGCTATATCATCTGGCTGGCGTCAGAACTGCACCCAGTCGCCCGAGGGTTGGCCGGGGCTTTTTTGCCCGAGGCTGGCGTGACGGCCCGCGCGGCGACGCCACTCTGTGACTGCGATACTTTGAATATCGCCACCACTTTCTCCAGCTGGACGGCCTGAGCCTCCAGCGAACTGGCAGCGGCAGAGGACTCTTCCACCAGGGCGGCGTTCTGCTGGGTGGTAGTGTCCATCTCGGCCATCGCCTGCGCGATTTGCGCAATGCCGCGGCTTTGCTCATCGGTCGCAGCGGCGATCTCACTCATGATGTCGCGAACCTGGGCGACAGAGCTTTCGATGCGGGACATCGCTTCCCCGGCCCCCTCCACCAGGTTAAAGCCGTTATCGACATACACCACCGATTCCCCGATCAGGTTTTCAATCTCCTTCGCTGACTGGGCGCTGCGCTGGGCCAGGGTACGTACCTCGGCGGCGACGACCGCAAAGCCTTTGCCCTGGTCCCCTGCACGGGCAGCTTCCACCGCGGCGTTCAGCGCCAGAATGTTGGTCTGGAAGGCGATGCTGTTGATGACGGTGGTGATCTCCGAAATACGGTGCGAGCTTTGACGCACGTTCTTCATGGTGTCGATCACTTTCTGCGAAATCTGGCTGCCTTCGGTGGCATTCACCGAGGCTTCCTGAGCGAGGGCGCGGGCATGGTTGGCATTCTCAGCGTTCAGCGCCACGGTGGAGGTGAGCTGTTCCATACTGGCCGCCGTTTCGACCACCGCGGCAGACTGCTGCTCGGTACGCGACGACAGATCGATATTGCCGGCGGCAATTTCGGAGGCCGATCGCGCCACGCTATCCACACCGTTACGCACGTCATGAATGATGTTTTTCAGGTTCTCATTCATGGTAGCCACGGCGTTCATCAACATACCCGGCTCGTCGCGGCGATTGCTGCTGAGGGTCGCGGTGAGATCGCCTTTGGCAATCTGTTCGGCCACGCGCAGGGTCTCGCTGAGAGGACGTGTAATGGAGCGGGTGATCGCCATTGCCAGCAGCACGGCCAGCACGATACCGATCGCAGCGACGATCGCCATCTGGTACTCAACGCCGTCGACGGTATTCGCGACTTTTTTCTGCTGTATGTCAAACAGCGTCTGGATGGCCTTCGTCAGGACCTCCGCTTTGCCGGTTAAGGTATCGGACAGGGTAGCCTGCTCATTCCAGACGGCTCGGTAATGTTCCAGCTCAGGGCCGATGTTCTGAATGTTCTCAAGGCTTGCCTGTAACAGCGATTTTTGAGCCTCAGGCATTAACTGAAGTAGCTGGCCGACATCGGTTTTGCCGACCTCCAGCCGGGACTGGATCTGTTTCTCCATGTCTGAGGTCGGGTGCTGTTTATACAGCGTCATCTGCGAGTCGATATCGCTCATCGCAAAGGCCACCTGCCCGGCCAGGAGCGCAGTTTCAGGCGACATAGACGGCTCCCGGCTCAATCTGGACACGATTTCGGCGTTGTCGCACAGCACCTGCGAAGAGACCTTTTGTTCACTCTGTTTCTTTTCAGACAGGGCTTTGGTAAAGGAGACCAGGGTAATGATGTAGCTGTTCACGGCTGCGGTAGTATTGTCCAGAACCGTTTTGCCTTCCGGCGACCAGCTATAGGTCTCCAGCTGGGCAATAGTGTCCTGCATCTGCGTGGTGGCGGCATTTACCTGATCCAGATACGTTTGATCGAGCGTGTACTGGAAATTGGTTCGGCCCAGACGCACGGCAGACAGGGCATTGAACAGGTTCGTGGTTAAGCCGTTTTTAGGTAATGACTCCAACTTACTGATAGTGTTTTATGTTCAGATAATGCCCGATGACCTTGTCATGCAGCTCCACCGATTTTGAGAACGACAGTGACTTCCGTCCCAGCCTTGCCAGATGTTGTCTCAGATTCAGGTTATGCCGCTCAATTCGCTGAGTGTAACGCTTGCTGATTACGTGCAGCTTTCCCTTCAGGCGGGATTCATACAGCGGCCAGCCATCCGTCATCCATACCACGACCTCAAAGGCCGACAGCAGGCTCAGAAGACGCTCCAGTGTGGCCAGAGTGCGTTCACCGAAGACGTGCGCCACAACCGTCCTCCGTATCCTGTCATACGCGTAAAACAGCCAGCGCTGACGTGATTTAGCACCGACGTAGCCCCACTGTTCGTCCATTTCAGCGCAGACAATCACATCACTGCCCGGCTGTATGCGCGAGGTTACCGACTGCGGCCTGAGTTTTTTAAGTGACGTAAAAATCGTGTTGAGGCCAACGCCCATAATGCGGGCGGTTGCCCGGCATCCAACACCATTCATGGCCATATCAATGATTTTCTGGTGTGTACCGGGCTGAGAGGCGGTGTAAGTGAACTGTAGCTGCCATGTTTTACGGCAGTGAGAGCAGAGATAGCGCTGATGTCCGGCAGTGCTTTTGCCGTTACGCACCACGCCTTCAGTAGCTGAGCAGGAGGGACAACTGATGGAGATGGAAGCCACGGGAGCACCTCAAAAACACCATCGTACACTAAATCAGTAAGTTGGCACCATTACCCGTTTTTATCCACTTTATCCTTGATATTGTTAAGCCCCAACAAGCCCGATGACAGGATCGCCAGCGTCACCAGCAGGACGACTGCAAAGCCGAAAAATAATTTTCGGCTGACTTTTAAATTTAGAAAGCGATTAACTATGCTCATATATTTTCCACTATCGGTGCATGCCGATAAAAAGTGTTTTTATGCTATTTTTGGGTAATGACTCCAACTTATTGATAGTGTTTTATGTTCAGATAATGCCCGATGACTTTGTCATGCAGCTCCACCGATTTTGAGAACGACAGCGACTTCCGTCCCAGCCGTGCCAGGTGCTGCCTCAGATTCAGGTTATGCCGCTCAATTCGCTGCGTATATCGCTTGCTGATTACGTGCAGCTTTCCCTTCAGGCGGGATTCATACAGCGGCCAGCCATCCGTCATCCATATCACCACGTCAAAGGGTGACAGCAGGCTCATAAGACGCCCCAGCGTCGCCATAGTGCGTTCACCGAATACGTGCGCAACAACCGTCTTCCGGAGCCTGTCATACGCGTAAAACAGCCAGCGCTGGCGCGATTTAGCCCCGACATAGCCCCACTGTTCGTCCATTTCCGCGCAGACGATGACGTCACTGCCCGGCTGTATGCGCGAGGTTACCGACTGCGGCCTGAGTTTTTTAAGTGACGTAAAATCGTGTTGAGGCCAACGCCCATAATGCGGGCGGTTGCCCGGCATCCAACGCCATTCATGGCCATATCAATGATTTTCTGGTGCGTACCGGGTTGAGAAGCGGTGTAAGTGAACTGCAGTTGCCATGTTTTACGGCAGTGAGAGCAGAGATAGCGCTGATGTCCGGCGGTGCTTTTGCCGTTACGCACCACCCCGTCAGTAGCTGAACAGGAGGGACAGCTGATAGAAACAGAAGCCACTGGAGCACCTCAAAAACACCATCATACAC